>CBDCOR010000018.1:0-224085 GCA_965219855.1 Acidobacteriota bacterium | reverse complement strand
TTACAGTTCTGAAAACCCCGGTTTTTCGGACGGGCACTAGGTAGGCCTCCATTGCAGCCTGCCAGGAAACAGCCGATGCGTCCGAGGAACAATCCGATGGCAAGCGCGGGGGCAACACAATCGAGAAAAGGGGAAAAGGGGAAGGTTCGGACCCGACGATAAACGATCCAGGCAACGAGCAGGCCGAATAGCCCCCCGTAGAGTGCAAAGCCACTGCTGCGCCAGATCTGATCCAAGCTGTCCGGGAACCCAAACTGCAGGTAGTAGAGGAGCTTCGAGCCCGCGAATAACCCCAGAATCCCGAAAAAGATCAGGTCGGATGCCACCTGACCCGTCTGACCCGAGACTCAGGGCATTGTGAGAGCCATGATCCTGGCATGCGACGCGCTCCTGGGGAGCCGAAATCACTACCCGCCTCAGTGCCAGGTCCCGACTATTCTGGTGCAAGAGCAATCGGACGGGAGGAGCCGTTCCGGCGAGGTTTTGCGCGAATTCCAACGTCGAGTTGGGTGCGAAGCCGTTCTTGGGCGTAAAGACCGGAACCGAGGTGAGTTTTTCGGAGGCCGAGCGGAGGGAGAGCGCCGTAACGAATTCTGAGCTGGAAACCCAGACCAGGCCCTGCAGCTCGTCTATTCCTTCTATCTCCGGGAAAAGCTCGGTCAGAAACAGTGCTGTGTGCTGGAGTGGACCAATCTCTACCTCGGTTCTGCCCAGGATACGACGACTGCCGTTTCTCAGTTCGATTCGAACGGTTGCCGTCGGTTCGTCGCCCTCATCTTCGCTTTTCACTGGATTCGT
This sequence comes from Acidobacteriota bacterium, assembly GCA_965219855.1. GTDB lineage: Bacteria > Acidobacteriota > UBA6911 > RPQK01 > JAJDTT01 > CAUZIZ01. The sequence continues at coordinate 223,287 of CBDCOR010000018.1, read as the reverse complement.
AATGGCGATTCCAGTGTTGAAGACGTCGGCAGTATCGGCAAGCAGATTGAAGTTCCTGCGCAACCGTGCAGAATTGACTCCGACTTCGGTGGCCACTTCGCCCGATTCATCGAAGAGGGTGAAAAGCGCCGTCCCACTGATGGGTTGGTCCATGCTCACCAATGCCCAGCCTACCTTGATCTCACCGCTTCCGGCCGTCCTCAGACGTCGCACGCCCTTCGGTTCAATGCTGAAGTCCAAGCGGGACGTTGGGGTGTCGCCAAAGGTACGGGCAGCCGAGGCCTGTCCGACATTGACCTCCATCGGAGTTCCGTCCGAATTGAAGAACTCCACGGCACCCACCACGGTTTCGGTTGTCGTGTTGAACAGGATCGTGCTGGTTGCGATCCTCAGCCCTTCCAGCAGACCATCACCCACACGTGGAAAGGCAAGCTGGTCCCAATCGGCACCCTCGGGGGGAGGCGCCACCAGGGGGAGCGAGGTAAGCTGGTTTCCCGTCACTCGCAGGGTGATCCCAGCGAATTCCTGCTGGTTGGTTGACCGGATAGGAACTGACCCCTCGTATTCGTTGATACCGTCGACTTCCGGAAAAAGCTCGTTCAGAAACCTTCCAATGTGGCCAAGTGGCGGCAGGGAAAGCTCGGTCATCATGACCGTCCCACCCGCGCCGTCGCGGAGTTCGAGTTCGAGTTCGAGAGTTTCCGACCCGTTGGGATTGGCTATTCCGAGGCCGGAGTTGCTGTTCCCGACACTGTCGGCGAACACCGTAAACTCAGACCCCAGAGCCGACGCTGCGACACCGACATCGGTGAAGACCGTCCCGAAATCGTCTCTGATTCCGAAGCTGGCGGTCCCCGAAATCGGCTGATCGGAATGAACGTGGGCCCACCCGGTGATCGCCTCCCCCGCGCCGGTCGTCGAAAAAACGCTTTATCTCACCTGACTTCAGGCTGAAAGGGAAGCTAGTGGCGGTGACATCGCCAAGTGTCAGCTCGAGAGGGTCCCCGTTGTCATCGTAGAGCTCGATGGTGCCGGTGGCGAACTGGTTGGTGTCGTTGAATAGCAGGAAAGTGGTCTGAAGGAAGCGGTTGGTGCCCGCGATAATCCCGTTCCCAAGATGGGCAAAAACCATCCCCACACCGGTATCCACGATCGAAAAACTGGGGGAAAAGCGGTGTGGGTGGTCTTCCGTCTGGACGAGAGAAACCAGGGGCAGGTTCCAACCACCTGGAATGCGTAGCGAGATCTTCTCCAGAGCGCTTCGAGGGACTCCAGACTGGGCAATCAGCCGTTCTCTGATCGTCTGAGACGAAACGCCGGTACCGATGATAAAGAGCGCCAGGGAAACTACGAGTAGGACCGAGACTGGAAGTAACCAGCTGAGCCGGACAAGTCCCCGTCTTTGTTTCTCGGCCCACCACCTCCGTGGGGAGTGGATTGTTGGTCAGCGCTCAAAGCCTCTGCCAGGGCACTATGACTCATCCTGAGACCAGGGTCAACGAAACACATTGAGAAGTCAAGACCTGTAACTCTTCCAGTCTACCTATCCGCCCACTCGTGATCTCTTGGGATTAGCCAGCTCTCCGACAGGGCCAAGCTGCTGCTGCTGCTGTCCACGTCCCCGATCTTCCGTGGCAGTACCTTCCCCCGAGAAGTGTCCTCGTTGATGGTCATTTGCGCTCTCCTTGCAGGAACCAGGACGCTGTAGACCCCGTGGGGCTGATCCGGATTCTCACCGGGAGGGTTGGCTACTGCGAAAGCTTCTCGAAAGTCATACCAGGTCAGGGATATCGCTTCCGACTCGGTCTCAATGTACTCGGTCCAGGCGGTCATGGTGTCCCCGGACTGCGAAAACTCTGCCTCGATGATGGGGATTTCGTCACCGCTGTACAACGGTGTCATCGATGCCTGGATGCCCTCCTGTAACCAGCGGGCCAGCGCAAAGTTGTCCGAGTAGATCTGAACCTCGTTGTCCGTCAGTTCGCTCTTCGTGAAGAGGACGTGCCCGGTACCCGCGGGGGAGAACAGAACCCGCCAGTGACTGTTCTGCGCGATGGGTTCGGAATCCTCGGATTCTCCCAGGCGCAGGAACGAATTCTCACCTGTCATTCGAATCTGGTTGGGGTCTACTCGCATAATCTGTTGCCTCCGTTTTCCGGTCCTAGTTTTCTTGGTGTGTCCGGTTTCAAGCTACCCGCAGCGGCTGAAGTCGTTCCCGATCGAACTCGACTCCGTGTCCGGGTCTGTCCGGAGTCTCCAGGCATCCGTCCACCAGGCGGATTGGGTCACGAATGAATTCATCCAATCGAGACATATGGTATTCGACGAAGGATGCGTTGGGAATGGCCGACAGGAGCTGCACGTGGATTTCGTCGTAGCCATGCGAGGTCACGGGTAGATTGTTGCCCTGGGCCATCGCCGCCACTTTCATCCACTCGGTGATGCCTCCGACCTGGCCTACATCGGGCTCTGGGAAGTGGACCGCCTGGACCTCAAAATAGCGCTGGAACTCCCATTTGCTCAGCAGACTCTCTCCCAGAGCCAGCGGCAGGGGAATCGCATCCGCGATTCTGCGGTGACCCGTGACGTCATCGGGGTGAGTGGGCTCTTCGAGCCAGTAGATTCGGTAGTCGTCCATTGCCTTGGCGGCCTGGATGGCAGTGGGAACGGTCCACTGGACATTGGCGTCGGTGAGCAGCTCGACTTCCTCCCCGACTGCTTTTCGCACCGCCTCGACCCGCCGGATATCCTCCCGCCAGTCCTGGCGTCCAACCTTCATTTTTACGGCCCGAAAACCCATGTCGAGATACTGCTGCATCTCATCCACCAGATCCTCAGTCGAGAACCGCAGGTTGACACCCCCACCGTAGGAGGGGATCGGCTTGGGCCCTCCACCCAACAGTCGGCACAAGCTGAGGCCCATTTTCTTGCCCTTGAGGTCCCACAGTGCCACGTCGCAAGCGGCCCTGGCCAGGGAGGTGACGCCAGCACGCCCCAGGGAGTAGGTGCGCCAATACATGCGATGCCAGAGATCGTCGATCAGCAGGGGGTCGGCCTCTCGAAGCAGAGGAGCGAGGACGCGGTCCACGACGGACCCTATGGAGGTTCCGTCGACGATGGATTTGGCATAGCCGATCCCAGTGATTCCATCGTCGGTGCCGAGCTGGACCAGGATCAGGTCAAAGCTGTCGATCACGGGGTGGGTGGAATCCGACATCGCACGCGAAAGAGGGATCCGATACTGGGCGACGTCGACTTCGGTAATTCTCATTGGTCGAGACGGACGCCGGAGCGGAGCGTGACGATACCTGTAGCCGCAAACCACGCGGCCGTGAGATGGAACACTGGAACGTAGAGCGCGAGATCGTCCGGGAGTCCCATGGTCAGGGCCATGGCGGCCACACCGAGCAGGGCGGCCCAGATCGCGCTCCACTTTGGGAATAGACGCCATTTCAGGATGGCCAGTGCGAGGATCAGCAGCCCCAGGCCATAGAAGACGCGTCCAAAGCGTACCAGGCAAGTGACATACTCGGTGCTGAGCCGAAGAGAGTCGACGAAGGTAGCAACTGTCTCAGCCGACTGACCGTTCATATCGACCGCTCCCCAGGCCCCAAAGTGGTAGTAGAAAGCAGCGGCCACCGCGCTGACCAGCATTCCGCCCGAGGCCACCGCAGCCCCCGGCCACACCAGGATCCGAGACGGCGTATCCGCGACCACCGCCGCCAGGGCCGAGAGGGTAACCACAGCGAAGATCATTCCGAAGAGGTGAATTCGGTACATCCAGATCCAGAACAGCAGGTTCTCATGGATGGCCGAAAAGTCTGCCGTTTGAAAGAACGTCCCAATCTGAGTCGGCATGAGCATCCAGCCCAGCCAGAGCATCAGGGCGGTGGCGATGAAGGAGCACCCAGTTAGCTTCGTTGCGAAATTTCGCTCCATTTCTTGACTCACGGGAATCCGTGCATTTTAACCCCGGAGGATCAGGGGCAGCAAGACGTCGCCAGACCCAGAGGTTCCAGAAGCCTTCTCCCTTGCTAAAGCGGATCGGATCGGTGAGACTGTGAGCTCAAGCATTAAGCTGAAACTTCATTTGCAGAAGTAGCTTTGGCCTCCAGGCCGAAGTCTTATTCTTCTGAGCCTTTGGCTCGGACGGCGGCCTGGAGGCCACCGCTACGCCGGACCCGAAGTTTCGTTCTCGAATGGGGCCAGCACGACTGTCAGCGTTCGGCAACATGAGACAAGTTACCGAGCAGCGACCGGACAGCAGCACTAGCTCCCCAGCCTCCCAGCCACCGAAGGCCTTTCACATTCTGGCCAAACCCACCGGGCCGATCTGCAACTTGGACTGTAAGTACTGCTTTTACCTAGAGAAGGAAAATTTGTACCCAGGTACCTCGGATTGGGGTATGGAGGAGCGGGTTCTGGAAGCCTACGTGAGGCAGTACATCGAGGCCCAGGACGTGCCGGTGATCAGCTTTGCCTGGCAGGGGGGAGAACCCACTCTACTGGGTGTTGACTTTTTCCGTAGGGTCGTCGAGTTTCAGCAGAGATACGCCGACGGGAAGCGGATCGAGAACGGGTTCCAGACCAACGGCGTCCTGCTGGACGATCACTGGGGCGAATTTCTCGCGCAGCACGGGTTTCTTGTTGGGCTCTCGATCGACGGTCCAGCCGAGCTCCATGACCGCTACCGAGTAGACAAAGGGGGGCAGCCCACCCACAAGCGCGTCATGCGAGGACTCGGCTTCCTCAAGAAGCACGGCGTCGAATTCAACACGCTCACTGTACTCCAACGTCAGAACGCCCGTCATCCTCTCGAGATCTATCGCTTCCTCAAGGAGATCGGAAGCGGCTTCATGCAGTTCATCCCGATCGTCGAGAGGGTTGCCGAGCAGGCCAGTCCCGATGGCCTGTCGCTGCTCTCGCCTGACGCCGACGGAGGAGCCAAGGTCTCGAGCTGGTCCGTTGATTCGAATCAGTTTGGAGTTTTTCTGTGCTCCATTTTCGACGAGTGGGTGCGCCAGGACGTGGGAAAGTTCTTCGTACAGATCTTCGATGTTGCGCTGGAGTCCTGGGTGGGAATGGAGTCCAGCTTGTGTGTGTTCCGCGAGACCTGTGGCACCGCTTTGGCGATCGAGCACAATGGAGATCTGTTCTCCTGCGACCACTATGTCTATCCCGAAAATAGGCTCGGCAACATCATGGAAAGGCCAATGGAGGCATTGGTCTCTTCACCTCAGCAGGTTGGTTTCGGTAACGCCAAGCGCGATACCTTGCCTCGCTATTGCCGGGAGTGTGAGGTCCGGTTCGCCTGTAACGGTGAATGTCCCAAGCATCGATTCATCCGAACACCAGACGGCGAAGCAGGGCTCAACTACCTCTGTGCTGGGTACAAACGCTTCTTCAACCATATCGACCCTTATATGCGCTTCATGGCAGAGGAGCTTGCTGCCAGAAGGGCCCCCGCCAACGTGATGGGCTGGGCCAGATCGCGAGACCTTCAGGAACAAGGCAAGCGGAGGCCCGGAAGAAACAATCCCTGTATCTGCGGAAGCGGCAAGAAATACAAGAAATGTTGCGGTGCTTGAGTAGAAAGTTGCTAGCCTCCAGTGTCTGTATAGCCCCTTGCCTTTGCCTTTGCCTTTGACCTCAACTCTGCCCCTGCCTCACCCAGACGACAGATCAAGGGTGAAGGCAAAGGCAAAGGCAAAGGCAAGTTTGAAGGTAGGGGCAAAGGCAAAGGCAAGAAGACAATGCCAATCTAGATGCCACAATGCTGCTCGGGCGGTATGAGGATACTCGCTACGACTAGGGGACGGAATCCAACATTTTGGCCAATACCTTTAGATCCGAGGTCGGCAGCCTACAGGTGTAGTTCTCGCAGATATAAGCCGCTGCCTTCCCACCCAGCGGACGCATTCCCTTTATCGAGGGAATGAGCCGACCCAGGTAGTCCTGACCGGCGCCGCTGTCCGCCGAGAGAATGACCTTATGGGGAAGGTATCGCTCATGAACGCTTTTCAGGATCGCCCGCGTGTCCTTGCGTTTGGGATCGCCCGCGATGACGATCTGCTTGACGCTGCCCAGGTGGAAGTCGAGTGCTGACAGCATCTGGGGCATCGCCTCGGGCCCTGCTGCCAGCTGATCTCCGTAGAAGATCAGGGTGCGCTCCGCCAGTTTTCCCCAATCTTCATTCTTGGTCATCTGAGATAGCCTCAGCAGATTGAGGGTGGTGACAGAGTTGCCGCTGGGCTGAGCAGAATCGTAGGTTTCCTTGGTCCGCAGGAGCAGCGTCGGATCCTCTCCGGCGGTGTCGAAGAATCCCCCCAACTCTGAGTCGTAGAAGAGCTCCTTCGATTTTTTCGTCAGGGCTACTGCCTGCTTGAGCCAGCGAATATCGAGATCCGCCTCGTAGAGATCGAGGAGGCCCAGGGTAAGGAAGGCGTAGTCGGCTAGATGAGCTTCATAGCGCGATTCTCCTTCCCGGTATCGACGCAGCAGACGTCCGGTCTTGGCGTCATACAGTTTGTGCAGGATGAAGTCGGCGCTCTTGGCGGCTGCCTCATGGTACCGGGGATCCCCGAGCGTCTGAGAAGCACGGGCGAAAGCCGAGATCATCAGTCCATTCCACGAAACCAGGATCTTGTCGTCCAGATAGGGCCGAGGGCGCCTTTTTCGGACCGCGAGCAAGCTTTGGCGGGACGCTTCGAGCAGCTTGAGAACCTCCTCTTGAGAGCGATTGAACTTCTTAGAGGTTTCGGGAACGGAGGAAGCGACGGAGAGAATGTTCTTGCCCGGAAACACGTCGTGGGGATCACTCAAGGCGTTACCGTCAGGTTTCACTCCGTAATGATGAGCAAAGAGGGCGGCCTCTTCCTCGTCCAGGACCTGCTCGATTTCCCTTTGTGTCCAGACGTAGAAAGCTCCCTCCTTCTTTTCCTGCCCGACTACAGGCGCGCTCTCGGCGTCCTCGGCAGAGTGGAAGCCTCCCCCCTTGCGAGTCATCAGGGTTAGAACGTAATCGAGTGTCTTGCGGGCGATCGAAGAGTAGAAGCTGTCATCCGTGAGCTGAAAAGCTTCGAGGTAGATGCATACCAGCTGCGCCTGATCGTAGAGCATTTTCTCGAAGTGGGGAACACGCCACTGACCGTCCACGGAATACCGATGAAAACCGCCTCCCAGATGATCGAAGAGTCCGCCCTCGGCCATCTTTCGCAGCGTCGAAAGCGTCATTTCGAGGGCCTTCTGGTTGTTCCCGCTGCGATGGTATCGAAGCAGGAAATTCAATCCCACCGGTCGAGGGAACTTCGGCCCCTTTCCGAATCCACCGTAGCGGGGATCGTAGGTCTTTTCGAAGCTCCCGAATCCTTCGGACAAAAGCGATCGCTTCAGAGGTTGTTCTCCCGACTTGATTGTGGCGCGCTTGCGAAGAAACTCCGTCAGCTTAGTGCTGGTCTCAAGCAGTTTCTCGGGCTGATCGCGCCAGAACTGAACGACTTTGGCCGTCAGCTCGCGGAACTGTTCTGGCGGAAAGTAGGTACCGCCGTAAAAGGGTTTCAGAGCGGGAGTCAGAAACAGCGACATGGGCCAACCACCTCGACCGGTTAGAGCCTGGACGGCGGCCATGTAGACTCGGTCCACATCGGGACGCTCTTCGCGATCCACTTTGATGTTGACGAAATTCTGGTTCATGAACTCTGCGATTTCCGAATCCTCGAATACCTTTCTCTCCATGACATGACACCAGTAGCAGGTCGAGTAACCTATCGAGAGAAAGATCGGCTTGTTCTCCTTGCGCGCCTTTTCGAACGCCTCGCCCCCCCAGGGATACCAATCCATCGGATTGAAGGCGTGTTGGAGCAGATAAGGGCTCTTTTCGTGGACGAGGCGGTTCGGCTTCTTATCCTCGGCGGCGGCCTCTACGTCGGGCGAGGAGCAGGAAATGGAGGCCAGAATGGCGAGTGAGCAGTAAGCAGTGAGCAGTGAGCAGTGAGCAGTAAGCAGTGGAGTGTTACTGGTGGACTCAGCCTTGGTTCTCAATCTTGATACTTCTTTCCCAATCTGATGCCGTTTGCCACCTCTCAGTCCCATGACCGACTTATCCCTTTCTGGAGCCTACCATTTCTACAATTGTCTGTTGACAACTGATTAGTTGCGCACAACTTTTTCACTGCTCACTGCTCACGTCCCGTTCTGACGCGGGTCGAGCAGGAGCAGCATCACCAGCGCATCTTCGCTTCCCTTTGGACTCGAATAGTAGTTCTTACGAACGTCGACCTGTCGGAAGCCCATCCTTGTGTAGAGCTGGAGGGCGGGCTCGTTGGTGGACCGCACCTCGAGCAAGACAGCGCCAGCCCACTCTTCACGCGCCAGGTCGAGAAGCACCAGGAGGAGTCGGTGTCCCAGACCCCTGCCCCGTGATTCAGCCCGCACACAGAGGTTCAAGATGTGGGCCATCCTTTCCTCGAATAACATCACACCGTAGGCTTGTATGACGCCGTCCTGTTCCATCACCTGACAACAATAGCCTGCCTCCAGGCAGTCGCTGAAGAAGTCCGCCTGCCAGGGATTCTCGAAGCTCTGATCCTCGAGCTGCGAGACCTGAAGCACATCCCCGAAGTCCATGGGTCTGACCTGAACTCTCATCTCGTGTGGTGTTTGTCGTATTCCTCTTACCACAACCAAGCGACCACTGCTCACTGTTCACGGTTCAGGGTTCACTGCTCCCTGCTCACCAATTCTCCTTGCCGAAGTGTCTACAGGTTGATATCTTCTTTGACTTGAGAAGGCTGTAGAACATAATTGACCAAATCCAAAAGGAGGGCTTATGTCGTTTTCACTTCCATCTTTGCCCTATTCTACTGATGCTTTGGAGCCGCATATCGACCAGCGAACCATGGAAATTCACCATGGGAAGCATCACAACACCTATGTGACCAATCTCAACAACGCTCTTGGATCCGCGCCTGAACTCGAGGGGAAGAGCCTCGAGGAATTGCTGGCGAACGGCTGTGCAGCCGTTCCGGAGGGGATTCGTACGGCGGTGAGAAACAATGGGGGCGGACACTACAACCACTCCCTTTTCTGGACTATCATGGGTCCTGGTGGCACTGGTAGTCCCGTCGGGAATCTTGCTCAAGCGATCAACGGGGCTTTTGGGAGTGTCGACGATTTCAAGGCGAAGTTTGCAGCGGCAGGCGTGGGCAGGTTTGGCTCGGGCTGGGCTTGGTTGGTAAAGGATGCTTCGGGTACTGTTTCCATCACCTCAACACCCAATCAAGACAATCCCGTTATGGAGGGTGGGAATCCGGTTCTAGGTCTCGATGTGTGGGAGCATGCCTACTACCTCAACTACCAGAATCGCAGGCCTGACTACATCGCTGCCTGGTGGAACGCTGTAAACTGGCAGGCGGCCGAAGATCGGTTCAACTCCTGATTTTGGCGGCATCTGTGCAGCGCCGGTTGTCTCGACCTTGCGAGTGACGTCTGCTATCCTCTTCAATTAGGTAATCTATGAGTGATCACGTATTTGAGTTTCCCAATCTAAAGCCCCCGAAAGTGTCGATGAGATTGATTCTGATCGGCGTGGCGGTGCTGGCGGCACTGTCCATCGTATTTGGGAGCTTTTATCAGGTTCAGCCGGAGGAACAAGGACTCGTCCTCCGATTCGGTCGCCTTGTGAGGACGACGGAGCCCGGACTTAACTTGAAGATGCCCTTTGTGGAGGATGTGATAAAGGTTCCCGTGCAAAGGCAGCTGAAACAGGAGTTCGGCTTCAGCACGGTTCAGCCACAAGGACGATCCAGGCGGAGCAGTCAGTTCCTGGGCGAATCCCTGATGCTGACTGGAGATCTCAACGTTGCGGTAGTGGAGTGGATCGTCCAATACCGAATCGTGGATCCCTATCGCTACTTGTTCAAGGTACGCCACCTCGACGAGGCCTCTAGCAACCGCCCCTTCTACTCTTCGCTTCTGCATGACATGAACGAGGCGGTAATGCGAGAAGTAGTGGGCGATCGTACGGTCACCGAAGTGCTGACGGTCGGCCGTCAGGAGATCGAAACTATCGTCGAGCAGAAGCTACAGGCGCTCAGTACCCAGTATGAGATGGGGATCACCATCGACCAGGTTGTGTTGCAGAACGTGACTCCACCCGGCCCGGTGAAACCGTCCTGGGATGAAGTCAACCAGGCGGAGCAACAGCGGGATCAGCTCATGAATGAGGCTCGGGCAGCCTACAACAAGGTGATCCCTCGGGCTGAAGGAGAAGCCAAGCAGGCGATCTTACAGGCTCAAGGCTATTTGCTGAATCGAGTCAATCGTGCCGAGGGGGATGCCGCCCGTTTCAACTCACTCTATGAGGCTTACCGCAAGGCTCCCGAGGTGACCCGTCGACGCATGTATCTCGAGACCATGCAGAAGGTCCTTCCCCGCCTGGGGGGGAAGCTCCTGTTGGATGAAAACGCCGACGGTGTCATGCCCTTGCTGCCGCTGGACGCGCTACGCAAGGTTCTTAGGGACGAACCGGAGAGGGGAGCGGCTCAATGAAGCGTGAGTATGTCCTACTTGCCATTCTAGCGGTCCTACTGGTCGTGATCATCGATGGGACCTACGTCCTGAACGAGACCCAACAGGCGATCATTACTCAGTTTGGGGAGCCGAGAGGAGATCCGATCACGGATCCGGGACTTCACTTCAAGCTCCCTTTCCTCCAGAGAGCCAACTATTTCGACAAGCGCTTTCTTCAGTGGGACGGCGATGCGGATCAGATGCCTACCAAGGATAAGCGCTTCATCTCGGTCGACACCTACGCACGTTGGCGGATCACCGATCCCCTGCTGTTCTTTCAACGACTGCGCGATGAAAGAGGGGCCCAGTCGCGCCTCGACGGCATCCTGGACGGGGAGACGCGCAACGCCATCGCGCGGCATGACCTGGTTGAGGTCGTGCGCAGCAGCAATCGGGAAGAAGCGGGAATCACCCAGGAATCGGAACAGGAAACGTCGGTCTTGCAGCAGATCACCACGGGGCGCGGCGACATCACGCGCTCCATCCTGGAGACCGCTTCCCCCAAGGTAAAGGATTTCGGCATCGAGTTGATCGATCTCCAGTTCAAGCGGATCAACTACGTGGAGGAGGTCCAGAAGGATGTGTTCAATCGTATGATTGCTGAGCGAAAGCGCATCGCTGCCCGCTACCGCTCCGAAGGGGAAGGGGAAGCCGCGCGGATTAGCGGAGAGCAGGAGCGGGAACTCCAGCGGATTCAATCAGAGGCCTACCGATCGGCTCAGGAGATTCGGGGAGAGGCCGACGGCAAGGCCACGGGGATCTACGCCGCAGCCTACAACCGAGACGCCGCTTTCTACGCTTTTATGAAGAGCATGGAGACCTATGAGACCGGAGTCGACTCGTCCACAACGCTGGTTCTTACGACCAAAGGCGACTTGCTCAAGTACCTGGTCCGTCCGCAGTAATTCCAGCTAGCACGCGTAGCGGTGGCTTCCAGGCCGCCGTCCTCTCGAGCCAAAGGCTCGAGAGAAGCGTCCTTCGGCCCGGACCGAAGCTACGCCTGCAAAACAAAGTTTCATGCCAGATCCGGCATTTCTTTGAGGGCCGAGAGCAGCCGATCCACATCCTCGACTGTATTGTAGAGGTGCGTAGAAATACGAACCCGCCCGGAACCCGGCCAGACCAACACGCCTTTTTGTCCGAGCCACTCCGCTACCGCCTCGCTGTTCGGAGTGGCGAAGCAAATATTTCCGGCACGTCGAGATCTGTCCTGGGGCGTCATCAACTCCAATCCCAGTGCCTGGAGCCCGTTCCAGACTCGGTCCGCCAGGCTGGTGATGTGGACTTCGATGCGGGGCATCCCGATCTCCAAGAGATGGTCCAGGGCGTTGTTCAAGACGTAAATGCCGATGAAGGAGGGGTTCCCGGGTTCAAACCTGGCGGCTTCGGGGCGCGTGGAATAGTGCGTCGGATCCTGCCAGTCCCCAAATGAAGTACCGGTGTGCCAGCCTAGAAACGGTGGCTTCAGGTCGGGCTGCCTCGTCTGGTTGCAATAGAAGATCGCCAGACCGTGGACTCCCAGGAGCCACTTATAGCAGCTAGAGACGAGAACATCGGCGTGATTGGCCTGGACTTCAACCACACCGGTGGCATGAGTGGCGTCAACGCTGAGCAGGGCATTGCTGGGTCGGACCACTTCAGCCAGTTCCTCCAGGCGTAATCTTTGACCAGTAAGGAAGCTGACGTGACTGACGGCGACCACCCTGGTTTGACCGTCGATGGCTCCACCAAGATCGGATACGGAGATGGACCAGTCTTGGTGATGCACGATCCGGATTTCCACTCCTCGGTCCTGGAGGCTTGTCCAGGGAAGAATGTCCGAGGGGAACTCCAAATCACAGACGACCACATTGTCACCGGGACGCCACTCCAGGCTGTGGGCCAGCAGATTGATGCCTTCGGAACTGGAGGAGAGAAAGGCAATCTCTTCGGGTGAGACGGCCAGTAAAGTGGCGACCTTTTGCTTACAGACGTCGTAGGTCTCCAAGATCCGGTCTCGGCCGGCTGCGCCGCTACTCTTGTCCTCGAAGAAGCGGTCGATAGCCGACCGATGGCTCTTGAGGATGGGGGTCTCCGCTCCGGCGCAGAGATGGATGATCTTATCCAGCCCCAGGAAATCTGACTTGGGTATAAGCATTGTGCCTTCCGGGCGGTGATTATAGAGCGAGACTGGGCCAACAGGCTATCGCCGATTCGGGAGGCCCCCTCTTGTGGCTTCCCGGTGCGACCACCCGCCTTCGTCCGAGGCCGTGTTCTTGCCTGACAGTCTTCCGACCCGGCACAAGGCTCTCTCCCCTTCTGAGACCCGGCTCCCCATTCTTCAGACTCTCAGAAGAACCCAAAAACAGCCTGTCCCTTTCCCGACGCCCCTTTCCCGGCACCCCTTTCCCGACCCCGGCATCCCCGCCTGGGGCTCGAAAAACAGCCTGTCCCTTTCTCGGCCCCGGCATCGGCGCCCAGTACCTTTTTCGGGTAAAACGCTCTGTCCCTTTTTGGGGCACGGCACGGCGTCCTATAATCAACCGTGATGTCTGGCCTTATGCTCTGACTGAATTCCGGGATATCAAACATGTCTTCCACTTTTTTGGAATGTTCTCGCTGTCGTTCAACCTATCCGAGCAGCCAGCAGATGCATCTCTGCCAGTGCGGTTCCCCACTTCTGGTGCGCTACGATCTGCAGAGAGTAAAGGCCTCCTTTCAACGGGAGGCTTTGCAGTCACGGAGCCGCAGTCTTTGGCGTTATGAGGAGTTATTGCCGATTGATGAGCCCGAGGGCGTGGTTTCGCTGGGGGAGAACATGACTCCACTGCTGGCCCTGAAAAATCTGGGGCAGGAGCTGGGGGTGCCCCGCCTTTATCTGAAGGACGAGGGTGCCCTTCCGACCGGGACCTTCAAGGCCCGAGGTGCGGCTGTCGGTGTCTCCAAGGCAAAGGAACTGGGAGTACGCATTCTCGCGATGCCCACCAACGGCAACGCCGGAGGTGCCTGGGCTGCTTATTGTGCTGCGGCCGGGATCCAGGCTGTCATTGTGATGCCGGAGTCAGCTCCCGTCATGAACTGGAAGGAATGCGCTCTAGCGGGGGCCTCCTTGTATTTGGTGAAGGGGCTAATCAGCGACGCCGGCAAGATCGTGGCGCGGGCGATCTCAGATTACGGCTGGTACGACGCATCCACGCTAAAGGAGCCTTATCGGATCGAAGGAAAGAAGACGATGGGGCTGGAGTTGATCGAACAGCTGGGCTGGCGAGTTCCCGATGTGATCCTCTATCCAACCGGTGGCGGAGTTGGAATCATCGGCATTTTCAAGGTCATCAGAGAGCTGCAGGAAATCGGGCAGCTCAACGGACGCCTGCCCCGGATGGTGGCGGTGCAATCCACAGGTTGCGCTCCCATAGTGAAAGCCTGGGAGCAGGGACGATCAGAGTCTGAGTTCTGGGAGAATGCCCACACGGCAGCTTTCGGAATCACCGTCCCCAAGGCTCTGGGGGACTTTCTGGTGCTGGAAGCCATCTATGAGACGGAAGGATGTGCTATCGCGGTAGACGATAAGGAGATCCTCCAGGCTCAACGGAAGCTGGCTTCGCGCCAGGGACTGCTGGTGTGTCCGGAGGGAGCCGCGACCCTATGCGCCGCAGCTACGCTTGCCCAGAAGGGATGGATCAAGGAAGAGGATGAGGTGGTCCTTTTCAATACGGGGACGGGACTGAAATATCCCGAAACCGTCGAAGTAGAACCGGAAGTCCTCGCACCCGAAGACACCTTGCCTGGCTAGCTTGGCCTCCCAGCTGTTTCCGGTACTGCTCACTATTCGATTCACCCGAGCAATCCCTCGAACCCATCCATCTGGGATACCCCTGCCAATCAACCCGGATTTCTCATCGCTTGTCGTAGCGAGGCGCCGCAAGGGCCGTCCTGGCAAGGCTTCCGACCGAGACCACTCGTGGCGAGCCGCCGCAGTCGTACTTGTACAGTACGTCGAGGAGGCCCACCGAGCATAACACAGCCAGGGCGGATGATTGCGGCGGCGCAGTAGACCAGCGATGAGAATGCGGGTTAAAGCTCCTGCTCCACAATGACGAAGAGAGAGTTAGGGAAGTCCAAATCAGACCAGCCAGGGTCAGCGGAAAGGAGCAACGATTTATGGAGCCCTCCAAGCTATTGATTCAACTATCCTTGTCTTTACTCTTACCGATTGCTTGCTGGAGCGACTGCTGGTCTCAGACCACCCACAAGGCTCAACGCCATTGGCTGCAGACTCACCCTCGACGACTGGAGCTATACGGGCTGTACGTCAAGAGTCGAGAGGCACAAAGCAATCGTCGAGAAGCGGTTGAGGCTTTAAACCGTCGACGGAAACTTAGCAGAGGCGCAAAAGAAAGTCGCTGAGCTCATCCATGCTTCCTATCAGTTGCAGAAAATGCTACTCGATCCGAATTTGCTCCACGTCGATCCCCCGAAGCTGGCAAAAAAGTGTGAGGCCCTCTCGAAGGACATCAAGCAGCTGCTGCGTTAGCGACTAGCTGATCGTGTTCGTTTGCTGGTAATTCTGGTAGAAGTCCTTTACCTGGGCTACGTACCGTCTCACAGGGCGGCTGACGCCACGTCGTCGTATGGCGGTGGGGCCGGCGTAGTAGCCGGCCAGGGCCAGGTCGATACTTCCTAGTCTCTTCTCGAGCATTGCCAGGTAACGACAACCTGCCTGAATGTTTGTCTTGGTATCGAATCGCTCATCCAAGGCCCTCATGGTGCCCTCGCTTTGCCTGTACCCACGACGGAGGGTCTTGGCGTAGGATTTCAACTTTCCCGAGGCGAACTTTCTCGCGCTGTCAGAACCATGGAGGAAGGTCACGAGTAATTGGTCGTAGTCTGAGGGATAGATCAGGGTCTTCATGCCCAGATATTTGGCTGTAGGAGGAATGATCTGCATGACACCAACCGCTCCAATGTCGGAGACCACGAAATGTCCAAACAACGATTCCTGCCTGATAACGGCCATCACCAGCAGCGGATCCAAACCGGTTTCACGAGCATAGGTTTCAACGTCGTCCACGTAATTCGAAGCTCTGGGGAAATCTTTAAGAAGTTCAGAGTATCGGGGGTCGAAGACTCTCGGTGCTTCTTTGCCACCGTGCTTCGGAGACGGACCGAGACCGCCTACCCGGGTTGTTCGAGTATTCGGGGAAGCAGCATGTGCCCTAGGGCTCGCTCTATGGGAATAGGGGGCTATGGGGGTGAGCCGATGCTGCCAGGTTAGCTGTGCCAAGCACCCTGAGGCTATCGTGGTTAGGAAATTTCTACGAGAAAGAAGCGTCATGTTCTTTTCCGCCACCGGCGGATGTCTGTCCGTTTGGATGGGTATCGTCAGGTGTGGGCGATTACTTTACGATTGATCGCCAGCCGAGGTGCTTCCTGGGCTTCGATCGAGGCGTGATGTGAGGGAGGAGAAAAGGCCGGGAGTGGACTCGGGGATTGACAGCCGTGGCTCTTCTAGGAGGCGGGTAACCCTAGCCCCCAGCAGGTGACCCTAGCCCCCAGTTGATGAGTCCCATACACTCATGAGCAATTGTCTCGATCGCTTGATTTCGTTTCCACCAGCCCTCCACTACGAAGGTCGGATCTTCTTTGGGAGAGCGGATGATGGGCTTCACTTGTCCTTTTGCCAGGTGGTTCCAGATCAGGCGAGCTCGGCGCGTGGGGGGCTTCGAGGCCACCACGATCAACCTTGCCCCCTCAGTGGGAGCGAGTTGTTTGAGAATTTCCTGGGCCTCAGTGGCGGTGCTGTAGATTTCTCCACCAATGGTGCTGATCGCTTCATTTGGAACACCCAGTTTGAGGAGTACCTGACGACTGATCTCGTGCGCTTCTGGATACTCCAAGCCAAGTGCCTTGAGGGCATAATACCTCTTGCTCAGCAAAGCACGAGTCAAGACCACTCGGGGTGCCCATCCAGCCTTGTAGAGCTGGGCAGCTTCCACAGGGCGATAGGGGATGGCGCCTGACAACACGATGATGGCGGAGGCAGGTTCGAGTGGATCCTCGACGAACAGCCGGATAACGAACTCCCTTAGAATCGGAGGATGAGCGAAATACATGACGCAAACGGTCAGGAGGACAAGGATCGCGAAGATTTTTAGAACTCGTCTCACAGTTTTTGTTACCTCGCAGGCAAGGTTAAAAGAAGGTGCTTCCAGCGTCAACAGGGACGAGCGAGGTCGTTCCCCGTCGGGCGATCCGCGCAGCCCCGCGGCGTCAGTGGACCAGGGCGGCTAGGACCATGAAGAGATCGATCTTGTTTCTTTTTTGTCTAGGGAGTGTTGCGCTTCTCGAGGCGGTCACAATCACTGCCTTTTGCGGTCAGGTTTATCGTTGTGGGTGCAGCTACTCCGAGGGGATGACCTACTGCAACGTGAATAGTCCGTCGGAACCGGATTGTCCCTGGTGCAGTCACGGAAAAACCGGTTTCTATGTGCTGTTTGGCCTCATCTTGCTGGGAACGGCGTCGAGCATCTGGCTGAGCTTCAGACGTGTTGGCCCCAACCTGGTCCCGGGACTCGCAGCTGGACTCATCGGATACCTGGTCTGGGGCGTACTGGTGGCACTGGCCTTTGCACTCTACGATGACTACCCCCTACTGATGCTTTGGAGTGGCTAGTCTCGAAATCGAGAAAATCTGGCCTCGATTCCCCGCTTTCTCGCTACGATCATTTCTGCCGTGCAGACTCCTAGCCCGCATTTCTCATCGCTGGTCTACTGCGACGCCGCAATCATCCGCCCTGGCTGTGTTATGCTCGGTCGGCCTCCTCGACGTACTCTACAAGTACGACTGCGGCGCCTCGCCACGAGTGGTCTCGGTCGCAAGCCTTGCCAGGACGGCCCTTGCGGCGCCTCGCTACGACAAGCGATGAGAAATCCGGGCTAGTCCGTGACTGGTTTGCCCAGGGTCCTCAGTAGTACCGCTAGGAAGACAGGTCCAAGCGGAAGCAGGAACCACACCGGCACACCCAATCCAATTGGCAGAGTTCCAGACACGACTGATACGGCACCTACGATCATTGCATAGGGTAGCTGGGTCCGCACGTGTGCAACGTGGTTGCAGCCGCTGGCCTGAGAGGAGAGCACGGTGGTATCGGAAATCGGCGAACAGTGATCCCCAAAAATTGCTCCAGCCAGGACGCTGCTCACCGCTGCCAGGAAGATGGGGTGTGTTGGCGGGACCTCTGAACCACCCGCCGATAACATCGAGTGAACCAGTGGAATGGCCAACGGCATGATGATTCCCATGGTCCCGAAGCTGGTTCCCGTGGAGAATGCGACAACGACTGAAAGCAGGAACACAAGAGTGGGTAGTAGCCACATCGGCAGGCTTTCTTCAAGGAGCTCTCCCAGATAGCTTCCCGTATAGAGGCGATAAGCAGAGTAGGGGTATTCGCTAGGACGCCCGGACGTACCCTCGCTAGGGTTCCCGTCCGAATCAGTTAGGAGGACTTCGGCTGCCTCCTGGTCTGCGGCCGAGGGCCTGTTCCCAGCCATTGAGGACAGAGATGAGGCCAACCAGAGAATGCCCAGGGCGGGTACCATCAACCGGGCACCGTATGCGGCCGCTTCCAGGATCTGTCGGATCGTCAGGAGGCGCTGCAGCATGCTCAGCAGTGCGGCCACCAGCGCACCGGCCAGGGCACCCCAGAAGAGTGAGCTGTAGGAATTGGATTCACCCAGCACCTCCCACATCGTGGGGTGTGCGTCGACTCCGAAATGGGCTCGGCCCGTCGAATACAGAAGGTACATGATTGCCCCCACCGTTATCGCAATCGGCACAACCGCGTTGTACCAACGAGCCGGTGTCTGGGTATTGGGCGAGGTCGGGTCTCGCCGGACGGACTCGTCCGTCTGGGCTGGCCCAAGCTGACCCTGGACGCTGCGTCGCTCGGCCTCCAGCATGGGGCCCATGTCCCGGCCGAACCAGGCCACGATCGGAACGAACAGCAAGGCCCATATCACATAGAAACGGTAGGGGATGCTCTGGACAAATAGGGCGAAAGCATTCCATTCCCGTTCCAGCGGAAGCTTGTCGAGGCCGTCTTGAATATACCCGATCTCGACGGCAACCCAGGTTGAGACCAGGGCCAGGCCAGCAACCGGAGCGGCGGTCGAGTCCACCAGATAGGCCAGCTTCTCGCGCGAGATTCGCAATCGGTCGGCCAAAGGGCGCAGGGTCGTACCCAGCAACAGCGTGTTGGCGTAATCGTCGAAGAAGACGAAAAGGCCCAGGCACCAGATGACGATTTGGCCGCCCCGCCGATTCCGAGCCCAGCCGGAGACCACATCAACCAAGCCACGCATTCCGCCACAACGATTAACGATGCCGATCATTGAGCCCATCAAAAGCGTGAAGGCAAAGACGCGGAGTTTGCTCGCGTCCGCCAGGGTAGGCCAGAGGTGAGTCGTCAGCGTGTTGGACACGGCAGGCAGCGGGTTCCCATGCTCCAATACGAACCCACCCGCGAAGATGCCGACGAGAAGGGAAGGCACCACGCGCTGGGTAACGATGGCGAGTAGGATAGCCACCACAGAGGGGAGAAGGCTCAGCCAGCCGAAGGGATGTTCCATCACTGACCTCGTATTTTCTCTTGTCCCTTCAAGACAGAACCATGACTTCGCAGGTGAAGCTTCTACCTGAACGGCTCAGAGTTTACCGGGTCGGCTGACCGACTTGCAGCATCCCCGATCGGCATGTTAGCAGGCACGGACCTTAACTCAAAAGACTCCGGGATCTGACTCGCGGAGACAGGGGGGAAACCGCAGGCCTTGACAGGGCGAGTCTCCGCCCGCGAGGATCTGAGGTTAGCAGCGAGAGTTGTATCGTCTACGTAGCCATGAAGTCTTTGCTTGTCGTCGTCAGTCAGTTCGCACGTCGCACCCGCTGGGGATTGGGATCGGACTCCCTGGAGTCCTTACTAGTGAGGGCCCGTTTCCGGACAAGATTCCTATATCCTCACGATCAGGCAGAAGTAGAAGAAGCAATTCAACAGAGTCTAGGTAATGGAACCCAGGCTATCGTGATTGTAGGAGGCGATGGGACGGTCAACCAGGTGGTAACTGCACTGTGTGGGAACCGGCTTCCAGTCACGATCCTCCCTGCGGGAACCGCCAACGACCTGTCCCGCGAGCTCGGTTTCTCTTCGGACCCCAGGGAGCTGCTGGCTCGTCTGAAAGCGGGGCGCATTCGAGACGTTGATCTATTGGAGGTGAATGGGAAACGCTTTTGTACTATCGGGGGTCTGGGTCTGCCCGCCCACGGTGCTCTCAGCGTCAGCCGCTGGCGGAGAACTCATCGACTCCTTGCCTCCTCCATCAAGGTACTGGGTGCCTCTGTCTACCATGTCTCGGTGGTGACGAATATCCTCTTTGGTCCTGGGATCAGTTCGAGGATCGAGTTGACTTATAGAGTCCCCGGAGATTCGGGCAAATCTAACCTGGAGGTCAGCACCTCCGGAGTGCTGATTGCCAATCAGGGGTGTTTGGCCGGGAGGCTCTGTGTTTCTCCTGAATCCAGAAACGACGATGGTGTCTTTGAGATCGTGCTGCTGCCTCCAGGGACTCGCAGCCATCTTCTAATGATGCTCTTCAAACTGGTTAGAGGCGATCCCTTATCATCGAGTGACGTCACCTTGTTCCAAGCCAACGAGGCAAGGTTGCGCTGTTCGCAGCCGTGTGTTTTCTTCGGCGATGGTGAATTGCTGGACACCGCGGCCGAATTTCGACTCTCGAGTCGGCCGGGACTACTGAGAGTGATCTGTTAGTCGAATGATTTTTGACGATCTAGGCCTGATTTCCTTTCCCGACGCTCTGGCTACCCAAGCCGAGTCGATGTCTCGGATCGCTGCCGGCGAACAGCAGGAGACGGTCTATCTGTTGGAACATCCTAGCGTGTTTACACTGGGAAGAGCGGGCCAACCAGCGAACGTCCTGACGAGGAAGGATTGGGACGGGAACAGCATCGAACTGGTGAGAACCAGTCGAGGGGGAGATGTAACCTACCACGGGCCAGGGCAATTGGTGGGCTACCCTCACCTGGATTTGAGACAACGCGGTCGCGACGTGGGTCGTTACTTGAGAGACCTCGAAGAGACGCTGATTCGTACGGGCGCTCATTTTGGTGTCAAAGCGTTTCGTAAGAAGGGCCTCACCGGTGTATGGACGCAGAAGGGAAAGCTGGCGTCTATCGGGGTCGGGGTGCGCCGCTGGATAACCATGCACGGGTTCGCCCTGAATGTGAACACCGATCTGCGCTACTTCGAGCTGATCCGTCCTTGTGGGATTCCAGATTGTCCTGTGACCTCTATGAAGGACCTCTTGGGGGTATCATTGGAACTGGGCGAGGTCAAAGAAGTGTATGAGCATGAGTTCCGTTCGGTCTTCGTCGGCCGAGACCAGTAGCCCCTGCGCGCACGGGATCAGGGTTGCAGCTGGATCGGAGACGAGAGATCTGTTGACCTGGAGCCGGAGGCCTGATAGGTTCTCACGTTTCCGCTAACGAGGCCAGACTGATCGGGAATCGGAATGGCTGGCCCATTTTGGAATCAGGTGCCGACGAGTCGACAAGGATCGGTACGCTGTTGCGAGGAGGCAAAGCAAGATGAGTGCGAAACGACTGATCGGTGCATGCTTGATCACGAGCCTTGGCGTGTGCCTGATGAATGCCAAGCAGCCCATAGGGGAGGAAATCCAGGATGCTTGGACAGGTGTAGAACGGGTCGTCGCCGTTGGGAGTGTCCACGGGAATTATGGGCGCTTCGTGTCGATCCTCCAGACGGCCGGATTAATCGATAGTGAGACCAATTGGACTGGAGGCACCGCCCACCTGGTTCAGACCGGTGACGTCGTGCATCTGGGGCCGCATTCCAAAAGGGTGATTGACCTTCTGATGAAGCTGCAGGAGCAGGCGCGAGCAGCCGGTGGGAATGTCCACGCCCTGATCGGCAACCACGAGGTCATGAATCTGACTGGTGATCTCCGCTATGTGAACCTCCAGGAGTTCACTGCGTTCAGGGACGACAACTCCAAGATGCTCATGGAGCGATTCTTCGAACAGGACGCCGTTGCCTGGAAGCAAAATGACGTCGAGACACAGGTAGATAACCCGGGTGGCCAAATGGGCCAACGTAGGTACAAGGCTTTCAAGAAGAAATGGGATGCTGACCACCCCTTGGGATATTTTGAGTACCGCTACGCCTTTGGTCCGGACGGAGACACTGCCCGCGGCTTGGGTCACCCAGGTACTTGCCTCGGAACCCAGCACCAAGAACAAGGTTTTCAATGACTTGAGAAAAAGAAAGCGTTACGCGCCGTGGGCCCTTAGGCAGAACGTAGCGATTCGGATCAACGAAACGCTTTTCATGCACGGGGGGATCAGTTCAAAGTACGCTTCCTTGTCCATCCGCGAGATTAACGAAACGGTGCGCAGCGAGCTGATCGAGAGGGCGAAGCTCAAGAATGGCTTGGCTGTGGATCCCCAGGGGCCGCTCTGGTACGAGGGTTTGGGGAAGGGTTCTGCCTCAGAGAGTCACGTAGGGCAACTCCTCAAACAGCACCAGGTAAAGCGAATCGTAGAAGGCCATACCCATATGCCCGGTACCATCATTCCTCGCTTCGACGGTAAGGTGCTGGCGATCGACGCAGGGCTTAGGCTGGGCCGTATGGCCTTTCTCGTCATCGAAGGGGACAAGGCCACTGCCGTACAAGGGGCCAAGAGCATCGAGATCCCCTCTGATTCAAACAAGCTGCTCGGCTATTTGAAGGAATCGGCCTCCTTGATGTACCGAATTCCGCCAAAGCTGCAAGCTGCTATTAAAGGGCTGGAATAACAGCCCGGGGTCGCAAGGGTCTGGAAAGATTGGCGTTCTGAGTTGATCCTGGTGAGGCCAGAGACGGTGATCCGATGGAGGAAGAGGAAGTTTCGAGGCGCGACGATCCGGAAGTACCTGCTCAGTAGCCGTCCTGGACCTCGCGATTCGCAGGCGTGGCGGACATTCTTGAAGAACCAGTAAAAAGCCATCTGGTCCTGCGACTTCCTTGTGCACCATACCGTCGGTTTTCGCGCCCTCGACTCCGTCGCGCTCGCCACAAACGTTGCCGTATTTACGTTCCAGTGCACTAAGGGTCAGCGAGTAGCGGGACGAGAACATCTCTGGATATCAGGGCGGTATCCTCGCTTCGCTCCAGGAATGGGGTGACATCTTGGAGCGCCTGCTGCCAGTCGATCGTGGCCAGTTTGTCCCCTACCAGACTCCGCCAGTTCTCTGTTGTGGCGGGCGGACCATCCCACGCTGTCTGCCGGAGGGCGTTATTGAGCTGAAGCAGATTGGGTGCCGGCCAAGTCGAATCGGCCAGGTACCATGCCAGGTCATACAGATCACGACCCTTCGTGTACTTGCGGGTCAGTACCGCATGCAGCTTTCCGGCCAACAACGAGGGACGGTCGTAGTGGAGCAGGTTCAACAGGACGAACCGACGCACCAACCGTGTCTTTGCTCGGGCACCTGCGGGAGGACGTGTGTCGATCTCAACCTTGACCGAGAGCACCTCGTCCTCATGGCGAGAGAGCCCCATCTCGTAGAGGAGTCCGCGGAACTTTACGAAGGCCGCTGCCACTGTAGCTCGAGTCCGGGCTCGGATTTCCACATCGTAGCCTTCAGAGGTCAGATCGCGGCCAACAGACTCCATGTGTTTCTCGAATCGAGCATCCCCACGCGGTGTCGTGAGAGAAAAATCGAGATCTTCGGAATAGCGGGGGAGCTGAAACAGAAAGCGCAGGGCCGTCCCCCCGACGAAGGCCCAGTCGCTGAATGCACCGGAATCCTGAAGGCCCAGAAGAGTCCGCGCCTGTAGGTATTCCCGCGCCGTGCTGCGCCGCCGGAAATCATCCGGCTGATCGCGGAGGATCTCCATGAGCAGAGGCTTCATCTCAACCCTCCTCCTCCCAAAGATCCAGCAGTCTTCCTGCCGCGCGCTCGAGCTTGGCGGATCGGCTCCGCTCAACAGCGGCTTGCAGTTCCTCGATATCGAAATGATCAGGCCGCTGGAGCCGAAGCTCGCGCAGGTAGTCGACCCGGTCGCTGTGGGGAGTCAGATAGAGCAGATCAAGTAGCGCCTTCTGGGCGCTGGCAAGCAATACAACCTGGTCTCTTGCGACTTCCACTTCACCAAAGCCGAAGAAGAGAGGGGCGCCCACATGCCGGAACTGGAAACGTCCGAGGGGTGTTGAAAGATTCTCCGGGCGTCCCGTCGTAACGCCGGTGGTGACCGGAACGTATTCGGGGATCATGCCATAGTGGGCCAAAGCGGATTGGAGACTCACGTAGGAGGCCTTCTTGAGCGCGTTTGCCGCTGCGAACGGATGCACCGCGGTCTTGGCATAGCGATCCGAAAGCACGTACACCCCCCGTCTCAACCGGAGGATTCGTCTGCTCTTCACCCACCGGTCCAGTTGCCTCCTGACATCGGCCGGCGACGCCTGCCCGGCGAGAATCTGCCCCGTCCTAAATACCCCATTCGGAGGGACTACTGCGATCAGATCTCCACACCTCATAGCATAAGAATGACATATATGTCTATTTATAGCAATGAATCTAGAGAAGCAGGACCATAATAATTATCCTGGTCATACCTAGTTGGCTATCATAGGCCTCTCCCAGCGTGGCTCTACCGGAAATCCAGTCCTCGATGGTCCAGGTTGTCCTACCCAAAGCAGCTCGTGTCCTCGCCCGGATTCGAGACGAAAAGGGGGGACCGATACCCTCCAAGGTCGAGTTTCACGGAATCGATGGGACCCGGAACCCGGAACTGGGACCGGACAGCGGCACCTTCTCGGTAGGAAATCTGCACTACTCCGCCAACGGCGAAAGCTGGTGCAGGTAAACCATCCGGATCTGGGCGAGATGTTTTTTTGACCGCGACGGCGACGGAGTACCGGACCTTTCCCAGGGGCAGCGGCCATCTCGGCTGAATAGCTCGAGATGGAACGCTCAAGGAGCCCTGGGAGGGCGGTGTTTTGGCGCCTGGGACTTGGGCCTTCTGACGAGGGTTTCTCCGCAGTGTAGCCAGCAGTCGTCACTTTTCAGTAAGGCTAAATGCAACCAGCACATCGGAGGTCTCGTCAGAGTAGGGTCCCCCTCCCCCGGCGGCGATCACGACCATCTGCCTCCCACTCTTGCGATCCAGATAGGTGGCCGGCGTAGCATAGCCGTCCGCCTCCAGCCGGGTCTCCCAGAGCTGCTTTCCGCTCGCGGCATCAAAGGCCCGAAAGCGGCGGTCTTTGGTTGCGGCGATGAACACCAGGCCTCCGGCTGTCACCACCGGTCCACCGACATTGACGGTCCCGGTCTGGGGCACTCCCTTGGCCGTCAGCTCATCCACGATGCCCAGTGGGACCTGCCAGGCCAGTTCACCGCTGTTCAGATCGATGGCACTCAGGCTTCCCCAGGGCGGCTTTTGGCAGGGCCATAGATGTTTGTCCCAGAATCGCCCTCCTCTTCCTCGAGCACTGCCCAGATGGCTGACATTGGCGTACAGAAGTCCGCTGTTTGGGTCGAAGGCGACGCTGCCCCAGTTAGAGCCTCCCATGCTTCCTGGGAACACCAGCGAGGGTTCTTCCATGGTGGGATAGAGGCCCGGGAAATCCAGGGAATCGAAGAGGTCTAGGCAATAGCGATGGTGTTCGGGGGTCACGCTGCTCACGTCGTCTCGGCTGAACCGGTGGGGAACCAGAGGTGGCGGTTTGGTAGGAATCGGCTGGGTGGGCCAGGTAAAGACGCCCCCCTTCTTGGCTCGGGGCACGGGACGCTCCTCGACTGGAAACACGGGCTCTCCCGTGATCCGGTTCAAGACGAAGAGCAGCGCCATCTTGGTAGCCTGCACCACGGCTGGAATCTTTTTGCCGTCCTGTCGGAGGGTCACCAGAGCGGGCTGGGAAGGCAGATCATAGTCCCAGATGTCATGGTGGACGATCTGGTAGTACCAACGCAGCTTTCCGTTCTGGGCGTCTACCGCCAGCAGGGAGGTACCGAAGAGGTCCTGTCCTTGGCGCTCGCTTCCAGGAGCCTTGAGGCCGCCTGCTTCCACATCCCCGACGGCTTGAGCCGTGGGTAGAAAGACCAGGCCGCGTTCAATGTCCACGCTGATAGGAGCCCACACATTGGCCTTACTGCGGTCTTTCCAGGAGTCTCCTTTCCAGCTGTCGTTGCCCTCTTCACCGGGTTGGGGAATGGTGTTGAATACCCAAGCCAGCTTCCCGCTGCGCGCGTCGAAGGCTCGGACTTTACCGCTGGGCCCCTTTCCCCCGTAGGGTCCCGGAATGATCCGTGAGCCCACGATGATCAGGTTCTTGTAGATGGCAGGCGGGGAACTGACGCCATACTCAGATCCCACCCAGTGGTCGGAGACCCCTTTGCGAAGGTCGACCTCTCCCCGCTTCCCGAAGCTGGGACAGGGCTTTCCGGTACCGGCGTCGAGTGCGATCAATCGACCGTCTCCGGTTCCCAGGATGATACGCTGGTCGAGACCACTTCTTGTCTCATCCTCTCCCTCCCAGAAGGACACTCCCCGGTGCTGAAGGAACTCCCTCTTTTCTCCCTTGCCGGCTTGGGGGTCGAATTCCCAGATCTCGGTTCCGCTTCCGGAGTCCAGCGCGATCACACGGCTGGAGGGGGTCGAAAGGTAGAGCACGTCTCCCACGACTAGCGGGGTGCATTCGAAGGCAGAGATCAGGCTTCTGGGAGCCGAGACGTGGGGTCGCTTGACCTCGCCCATGTGATAGATCCACGCGCGCTTCAATTTCGAGACGTTCCCCGTGTTTATCTGCTTGAGGGGCGAAAAGCGGGTGCCACCGGGGTCGCGGCCATAAAAGCGCCATTCTCCAGCTCCCTGAGCTAGAGGGAAGCTCCCCAACCAGAGGGACAGAGCGGCAGTCAAGAAGAATGGCAAAAAGTAAGCCCGCATTGTTGGTCCTGCTGATCCTAGTTCAGCCCCGGAGAAAGGGACAGACTGTTCTACTCTTCCAGATCATCGCAAGGATCGCAAGTCGACGGGGCCTTCCAAGACTTGCGCAATTGTGCTACTTATCCACTTAGCTCGACGGTAGAACTTTGGAGGTAGAGATGGCCCTGCGAGGAATTTTGCCCATCGTTGCGACTCCCTTCCGGAGCCAGGGCGAGCTGGACGAGAGCGCCCTGGCGCGAGTGGTCGATTTCTGTCTCGACTGCGGCGCCCATGGATTGGTCTGGCCGGCGGTCGCCAGCGAATTCTACGCTCTCAACGAAGAAGAACGCCGACGCGGGGTAAGGGTAGTTCTGGAGGGGGCAAGGGGACGAGTACCCGTCGTGGCGGGTGTTTCGGGTAGCAGTAGTCAGATGGCGGCGGCACTGACCGAAGATGCGATCGCGGCCGGTGCCGCTGCGGTCATGACACTGCCTCC
Source organism: Acidobacteriota bacterium (assembly GCA_965219855.1). GTDB lineage: Bacteria > Acidobacteriota > UBA6911 > RPQK01 > JAJDTT01 > CAUZIZ01. The sequence continues at coordinate 196,247 of CBDCOR010000018.1, read as the reverse complement.
CTATGTCGTCAAGGAATCGGCGTCCGGTGTGCGCCGATACTTCGAATGGATCTGTGAGGCGGCCCAGGGCAGGGATGTGATCCTGCAGAATGCCCCACCTCCGCTGGGACAGGGTTTTTCCTCTCAGGTGGTCTTGACCCTTGTTGAGGAGATTCCAGGCATCACCTACTTGAAGGAGGAGACCGTCACCAGCGGACACGCACTCAGCTCGATCCTGGAGCGGCCTGCTTCCCATTTACGGGGAGTTTTCGGTGGGGGCGGGGGCCGTGCCATCATCGAGGAGTACCACCGGGGTGCCTGCGGGGCCATGCCCGCCTGCGAGTACACGGATGTTTTTGTTACTCTTTGGGATGCGCTGGAGAATCGACGGATCGACCAGGCGCGAGCCTTGTTCGAGAGGGTTCTACCTCTCCTGAGCATGCAGGCTGTGCTGCGACTAGCCTTTACCAAAGCGGTCCTGGCTCGGCGGGATGTGATCGAGTGCCAGATGGTGCGCATTTCCGGAGGGCTGGACCTGGACGAAACCGACCGCGCTGAGCTGGAGGCCCTGTCGACCCGGATCGCGAGTGACCTGAAAGTCAAACCACCAGCGTAGATCAGAACGCCCGTCGCTTTCTGGAAGAAAGGGACAGACGGTTCCTGCGAGAAGGGGACAGGCTGTTTTGTTGAGTGTTCATTTGTTAGACAACTACGGCCCTGAATCGAGACTCTTCTGCAAATAGTCGCAGGCGATCTCCTATGAAGATTGTCAGTATCGAGGCCTTCGCGCTTCAGATTCCTTTGGCAGAACCCTACTGGGGCAGTCGGGCCTGGGGAGACCAAACATCGGATACGGACGGGAGGTCGGATGCGATTTGGCATGGGTTTCCGGCGCTAGGACGCCTCCAGCCGGCGTATGCCGATGGGATTTGTACGGTCATCGTCAAGGTCGTGGCCGACAGTGGACTGGTGGGCTGGGGCGAGGCCAAGGCACCGGTCGTGCCCCGCGTGGCCCAAACGGTAGTCAACGATCTACTGGCCTACCGACTCATCGGACAAGACCCGCGGGAGGTGGTTCCGTTGTGGGAGAACATGTACAGCTCGATGCGTCTGCGCGGACACTCCCACGGTTTCCTACTAGAGGCTATGAGTGGCGTAGACATGGCCCTCTGGGATCTGCTTGGCAAATCCCTTTCGACACCCGTCTACAGGCTTCTAGGCGGGGCCTTTCGTCGCCGCATCCCCGTCTACGCCTCGGCTGTCCGGGGACTCGGCCTCGAGGCCAACTCCGAGGAGTGGAAGAACCTCGAACAAGAAGCCACATCCTTCCTTGAGCGAGGGTTCACCGCGATGAAGATGGCTGGGGGACACGGGGTAGCGTCGGACCTGGCCAGCGCCCGTCGAGTTCGCCAAGTCATTGGCCAGGAGGTCGAGCTCTACGTGGATGCAGCCGAGCGATACAGCGTCCCCCAGGCTGTCCAGCTAGCCAGGGCGTTGGAGCCTCTCGGTATAGGGTTCCTGGAGGCGCCTCTGCCCGCCGAAGACCTGGACGGTTACGCCGAGCTGGCGGGAAGGACCTCCCTGCCTATCGCCAACGATCTTCTGGTCAATCGACACGAGACCCTCCAGCTTCTGCTGCGGCGTGGCCTGGGGCTGGTCCAACCGGATGTCTGCCGCGCCGGAGATATCACCGGGTGTCTCCGCATCGCCCAGCTTGCCGACGTCTTTGGAGTGCCCTTCCAACCTCACGTGAGCCTGGGGTCAGCCATCCATTTCGCTGCCAGTCTGCACCTCGCCGCAAGTGCTCCGAACCTCTTCCGCATGGAGTTCTGGGCAGGGGACAATCCCCTGGGAGAGTCAGTGCTCCGCAAGCCTCTGCTTGCCCTCAAGGATGGATTCGTAGTGGTTCCAGAGGAGCCAGGACTGGGGGCTGACGTGGGCGAAGAAAAGCTGCGGGAGTGCATGCTCTAGACTGCATTTCTCTGCCGAGTCCTGAAAAGATGAGTCTGCAGTCCGAGGTAGTCATCTCTCTGACCGGGGCGCATTTTCACATCGACGCCCTGGCCCTTTCTCATGCATGATACAGGCTGGCGCCGATCTGAGCGTGCGAACTTCGCTACCGACGACAAGGAGTCGATCTGCTATGCCTAGGATGACAGGAGCCCGGTTTCTTGCTCAAACACTTCATGGATACGGTGTCACGCACTTCTTCTTCATGCCGGTAATAGTGCCCGAAGCCATGCCCGAAATGGAGCGGTTGGGGATCACGAGAATCATGACTCACGGCGAAAAAGCGGCCGCCTACATGGCAGATGCGTACGGACGAATGAGACACGGTGTCGGCGTCTGTGGGGCACAGTCCGTTGGGGCCGTTAATCTGGCGGCCGGGTTGCAGGATGCCTATCTGGCCTGTTCTCCCGTCCTTGCCCTCACCGGCCGACTTCCGCAGATCCAACAATACCGCAACGCCTATCAGGAGGTCGACCACACCGGACCCTTCAGTGCAGTGACCAAGTATAGTGTCGGTGTCACGGATGTGAAGCAGCTCCCCCTGTTTCTTCGCCAAGCAATCCGGGAGGCTACCTCTGGGACGCCCCGGCCAGCTCATCTGGATCTGGCAGGGATAGCCGGAGGTGATGTCATGACCGGTGTGTCCGAACTTGACGTCGTGGTTGAGGCACCCTTTATCGGCGTACCCCCATTTCGTCCTGAGCCTGACTCGGGCACACTCGAAGCTGCCATCCAGCTGCTGCTGCAGGCGGAGCGGCCCGTCCTCGTGGCCGGTGGTGGTGTTACCTCTTCGGGGGCAGGTCGGGAGTTGGTCGAGCTGTCCGAATTGTTCAGTCTGCCGGTCATCACAGCCCTCAACGCTAAGCAGACATTTCCCCACGATCATCCACTCGCCGTTGGCGTTTCCGGCCAATACTCTCGAGCCTGCGCTAACCAGACGCTGGCCGAGGCCGACGTGGTCTTCTTTGTCGGCAGCCATGCGGGGGGACAAGTAACCAACGAATGGCGTATCCCTCGACCCGGAACTCGCATCATTCAGCTGGATATCAATCCGGCCGAGCTGGGACGCTCGTTCCCGGTTACTGTCGCCATGCAGGGGGATGCACGATCGTCACTCCGCAAGATGATCGATATCGCGACCGCTGCGGCGTCCGCGGAACCGACCGAAGCGCGTGTCGAATGGATCACGCACGCGCAGCAGTTGGTCCGGGATTGGCGGGCCAGCGTGGCACCACTGGCAAACTCTGACGAGCTTCCGATGAGACCCGAAAGGCTGTGCAAAGAGCTGACGGACCTGCTTCCGAGCGACGCGGTGGTGGTCTCGGATACCGGACACTCCGGAATCTGGACCGGGACCATGTTGGATCTCACATCTCCCGACCAATCGTACATCCGGTGTGCTGGATCCCTCGGCTGGGGACTGCCGGCGGCGATTGGTGCCAAATGCGCCGTTCCCGATCGCCCCGTGATCTGCTTCACCGGAGATGGTGGCATCTGGTACCACTTGACCGAGTTGGACACCGCACTCCGCTACGGCATTAACACGGTAACGCTGGTAAACAACAACGCCTCGCTCAATCAGGAACAGAATCTCAACGAAGCAGTGTACGGCGGTCGACAGCCCGGCTCGGACGAACTCTGGATGCTGACCAACGCGGATTTTGCCAAAATTGCGGAGTCGATGGACTGTTTCGGGATTCAGGTCAACAAGCCCAGCGAGCTAGGCAGCGCCCTTGAGCAGGCGCTAGCCTCGGGCAAGCCCGCAGTCATCGACGTCAAGACTCATGTCGGGGGCATTGCCCCTCAAGCATGGAATGGATAGGAAGGAGCCCCAAAAAGGGACCGGCCATTCTTGTGAAGGTTAGGAAGGCTACCCAAATGCCGCTTTCAGATACTAGACGCTTGAGGTTCATACGCCAGAGCAGACGATTCTCAGGATCCAGCTTGTGGCCGGCCGAAGTGGTGTAGGAGTCGAGTCAAAGGGGGAGATCAGTAGTGTCCCAACGTTTGGGCTTCTAATCTCTGTAAAGTATTAATGAGTAATATGTTAGAGAAGATAATGGGTGTTTCCGACTTGAAAGTGAGTGTACGCTCACGCCCTTCAGTTCATAAGGAGGGCGAGCATGTACACGGGCACGACGATTTTTTCTCAGGTGATGCGGCATCTTCCCTGGCATCATTTTCATCGCATTGTTCAGCACTACGGAGGCGACTACAAGGTCAAGTCGTTCCGCTGTGCCGACCATTACCGGGTCATGGCCGTTGCACAGTTGACCTATCGCGAGAGCTTGCGCGATATCGAAGCCTGCCTACGGGCCATGAGATCCAAGCTCTTCCACATGGGCATTCGCTCCACGGTCTCCCGCAACAATCTGTCCAATGCCAACGAGAGGCGCGACTGGCGCATCTATGCCGAGTTTGCCCAAGTGCTTATCGCCGAAGCGCGCCGCCTGTACACCGACGAGGACCTGGGAGTCGACCTGAACGCGACCGTCTATGCCTTGGACTCCACGACCATCGACCTGTGCCTCTCGGTCTTCCCCTGGGCGCGCTTCCGCCGTACCAAGGGGGCGATCAAACTGCATACCTTGCTCAACCTGCACGGCGCCATTCCCGAGTTCGTTCTGATCTCGGACGGAAAACTGCACGATGTCCACGCCTTGGACCACCTGATTCCTTGTCCCGGTGCCTACTACATCATGGATCGCGGATACCTGGATTTCGGGCGCCTGTACCGACTCCATACTGCCCGGTCGTTATTCGTGACCCGCGCCAAGGCCAACTTCAAGTTCCGCCGCCGCTACTCCCACCCGGTGGACAGAACGACGGGACTGATCTGCGACCAAACTGTCCTGCTGAGCACCTTCTATCCGGCCAAGGCCTACCCCGAACCTTTGCGTCGCATCAAGTTCTTCGACGTCACCACCGACCTGCGGCTAGTATTCCTCACCAACGACTTTGCTTCTCCCGCTCTGACTATTGCCCGGCTCTACAAGCTCCGCTGGCAGATCGAACTGTTCTTCAAATGGATCAAACAGCATCTCCGCATCAAGGCCTTTTACGGCACCAGTCCCAATGCCGTGAAAACACAAATCTGGATCGCCCTCAGTACCTACCTGCTCATCGCCATCATCCGCAAGCGCCTCTATCTCGAGTTGCCGCTCTACACAATTCTCCAGGTCCTGAGTGTCTCGCTCTTCGAGAAAACCCCAATTTTACAGGCCTTTCAGGACATGCATTACATTACTCAGAATAGTGACATTCATAAACAGTTGATGTTATTCGACTAACGCTGGGACGCTACTGGGGGGAGATCCCACATCATACAGGGCCTGGATCTTGCTGAAAGAGCGGCGATATCCCTAGTCCTTCTTCTGTGCCACAAGAGCGCCGAACATCACCAGGACTCCTCCGACCCAGAGCAGACTGGTGGGTTCTTCACCCAGGACCATCCAGGCAAGAATGATCCCGATGACAGGCTGAGTCAGGCCGATGGCGGTGATACGGGACGGATAGTAATATTTGAACATGAGCAGACTCGTCAGGAATCCGAACCCGGCAATCAGGAGTCCCTGGTAGGCGAGGGAGCCCAATAATCCCCAGGCCCATATCCAGGGATCGGGTTCGAATACCTGGCTGATACTGGCAAAAACTACCGTTCCGAAGGCCGCCTGGAACAGCAGCATCTTCGCCGGGTGGATGGTCGACACCAGTCTAGCGTTATAGACCTGTCTTGCCCCCAAGAGAAAAGCAGATATCACTGTTAGCACGTCCCCCAGGATAAGATTCTCGTCGCCAGACTCGCGCAGTCCGTCGGCGGATATGACTGCGATGCCAAGGTAGGCGACTATGATCCCCAAGAAGCGTGTTGGGTCGAATCGATCACCGGGTATGAAGAAGTGGGAGAGGACGACGATCCAGATCGACGCAGTGACCAGAAGGACGGTAGCGTGGCCCGCTGTCGTGTACCTGATCCCCAGATTCATGGTGATGATCTGGACCGAGAAGAAGAGTGACAGAGTGAGCAGGGGCCACCATTCCTCGCGGCGTATTCGCAGCTCGGCCCTGGTGTAGATGGCCCACCCCAGGATCACCAGGGATCCGAGCACGAACCTCATCCAGCTCTGACGAATGGCCGGGGCGTACTGAAGACCAAACTTGATGGCGATCGCGTTCCCGCTCCAGATAGTGGCGAGAAAGAGCAGGAAAGCCCCGGCTTTGAGATCGAGGGGTCGTCGAAGGTTCACTGGTTGGTCAGTGGGAGCCGACTTGCCTTTGGGAATCTGGTGTTGAGCGGAACCCCCCACAACCTCTCTCGTCACGTCAGTGCAGCTTCGGCGAATCTCTCTGACCCAGCTTACGCAAATAGACCTTTTCCGCCTGCTCGAACTCCTCTAACACCCGGAGCTTCTGATTGGGATGTTCGAAGAGTCCCTGGGTGAGCAATCGATGACGCAGGTCGCGGATCCATTGCAACAGATAACCGAGAGACTCAGGGTCCGCAAGTGGTTTCTTCTCAACATCGCAGTAGACGGGCGCGGAATGGGCGAAGAGCGTTGGGTTGTTTACCACCAGTTTATGAGCTCCCCCGGTGATCCAAGCCGCCACCCAGGAGGTTCTTTCTAAAATGACCTGTCCCTTATAGCGTAGTGTCTTTTGATCGCCTTCCAGGGATGCCGAGTAGGCCGGCTTGCCGTTGACGATAATCTCCAGTTTCTGCATCGGGACTTGTGAGTAGGCTTCGACGCTCACCTCTACGGCTCCAGGTTCGGAGAAGTTCAGCTCGCTGCCGGGCAGCTCTGGTCGTTCACTCGGAAGAACAAGAGCGGCCCGTTGGTCACGAAGCTGCGGCCCATCTTCAGTCCTGCCACCCAGGCTTCGTAATCAAGCGGGCCCGGAGCGTACACGTAGACGCGATCACCCCCCACTACCTTGTGCCGGCGGATGTTGTTGAAGGTGTCGGTCCCGGCGGCAGGAGCCAGCCGAAAACCCGAGTTTAGAAGATCATAGTAGAGGTTGGTTGATCCCTCGGTGTTGGCGTAGCCCAGGATTTCCATTCCGTCGGTGGCACCCAGGGCTGCATCGATCGGAAGCGCCTTGGCACTCGACCTTTTCAACCCCTCATGGAAGGGCCCGCTGGGGTGCACGTAGAAGAGGGACGAGCCCCTTCGTCTCGCCTTCCTGGCCTGAATTGCGTTGGATGGGTAATCGAATGGATGAAGCGAATTGTCGAAGCCGTTGAACTGGGGTTCGATGAATTGCTTTAGATTGAGGGCGGCCATGTGACCGTAGAGGCGGGTTCGCACCTCCTCGTTCCAGTAGAGGATGTGTCTGGGTGTCGACAGAGGGTGAGGAGCACCAGTGAAGTGTTTGCGGTCGTAGACAATATCTCCCTGGGAGTTGCAGACCAGCAGATTGGCCACGTTCAGGTCCTCAGCCTGGACCTGGAGCCTGATGTCCTCGGGATTGACCACTTGATCGAGAGTCTTGTGAATGACGTTGGGATGAATGTGGATGTCGCCCGAGTACCATCCCCGAGCAGCGGCATCGAATAGTCGACGCAACCGGAACTCCTCCAGGTTTTCGTTACCAACCGTCAGCTGGATACTTCGTTCCTCAGCCTGGTGCTCAAATCCGTGCACCACCAGGATTTTCGTCAAACCAGCGGGTAGGATCAGGGAACTCGTGCCTTGAGTGTGGAAGTAGTGGTGACCGCCGATCCAGCTGCTGCGAAGAAAGGTGCCGGAGGGCCCTCGTGCCAGGTGGTCCGAGCCCGTTACGTAGACTCGAGCTGGGATAAAGTCTCCCTGCGTGTTCCTGACTCGAATCCTAAGCCTTGCTGCCGGTTGCCAGCTTATGGGCAACGCAAGACTCGTTTGCCGCTCTCCCACCTGAAGCCACAGCAACAGTTCTTCCCGGCCATCCCCCCAAACAGTCAGGCGAATCGGGCGAACTTCGCCTGGCTGGAGGACAAACTCCCTGATGACGAAGGTCGGACTCGTCTGCACGGGAGAGAGCGAGACCTCCAGTGGCCGTTGTGAGCGGTTCCGCAACAGAAGCATCACGCGGTTTTCGAGTCCGTTTGTGAAGAGGAGGTTCGAAGGCTGGACGATTACAGAGGGCTCGGGAGCCAGCTCAATCTTGACCAGCTCAGGGGAGCGGAACTGCCAGAGGGCTCCTGCCACCTGGTTGAGCACCTCGGAGTCAGGTATCGGCGAGCTTCTTTGCCGGTAGGCCAATTTGCGAATGGGTGGATAGGGCGCAAAGCAGGTTTCCCTATCCGTCTCGTCATTCAGGAGCAAGGCGGAGAAGAACTCGGCGAAATCTCGCAGGGCTACGCTCCGTGCCAACAGGGGCTCGATCTCGTCCTCGCTGAGGCCGTAGGGGTTGATGATCCTCGCCTGGCCTGCCAGTGAAGGCATTACCAGAAGCAGGCTGACGTAGAATATGACAAGGTTGATCACCGGCCAGCACAATGTACTGTGCCGTCCCAGAGGTTGCAAACACTCCTCGGAAAGAAGAGGTCGCAGGTCTCTTGTCGCTGGACGGCGTGGCGAAGAATGGTACCAGTGATGCGAAAACCATGGATATGACCCGAGCAGTGTCTTTCTCGAGTGGGACCAGCCCTGCTGGGGGCGGGACAACAACAGAATCTCCCCAATCTTCGACCAGATTTCCTCCCAATGAGAAAGATAGCGGAAAGTGAGATATGCTGACACTGCACATTTCGAAGAGGAAGACATGAAGCTGACCCTCGCTACCTGCCAATTTCCGGTGACTTCGGACATCGATCGCAACTTTCGCTACGTCTCGAGACAACTCGTCTCTGCCCGTGCCAAAGGAGCCGAGTTGGTCCACTTCTCCGAAGCCTGTTTGGGAGGATACACTGGAGTCGATCTGGCCTCCTTCGAGGGCTATCCTTGGGATCTACTGCGCAGACGGACCCAGGAGATTCTCGATCTGGCGCGTCGGCTCAAAGTCTGGGTGATTCTAGGATCGAATCACCGCCTCTCGGGGAAGCACAAGCCGCACAACAGCTTATACGTGATCAATCCCCGAGGCTCAATTGTAGACCGATACGACAAGATGTTTTGTACCGGCGATCGAAGCGGTACGAGGGACGACCTGAGCCAATATGCGCCAGGTTCAAGGTTTGTCGTTTTCAAGGTAGAAGGGATCCGGTGTGGGCTCCAGATCTGTCACGATTTTCGTTATCCGGAATTATATCGGGAATACAGCCGCAAGGGAGTTCAGCTGGTTTTCCACTCTTACCATAACGGTGGGATGACCGCCGAGACGATAAGGGATTCCCAGAACGTCTGGAAGGTGATGGTCAGGGCCACGATGCAGGCCTACGCGGCCAGCAACTATGTCTGGATCAGTGTGAACAACACCACTCGACGCGAGAGCAGCGGCTCCAGTTTTTTGGTGCGTCCTGATGGTCTGATCAGTGGAACGCTGCCGCTGCACCGCGCCGCTGTCCTGATCAGCACGATCGATACCGATACCGAGTACTATGACGCCTCCAAGGACTGGCGTCGCCGGGCCCTGAGAGGCATCTACCACAGCGGCACTCTGGTCCGAGACCGGCGTTCAGAGGATCGGAAGTGCGTCTGAGGAGTCCTACCGATCTGAGGGCTTTTCGCCGGTCGGATCAACTGCTGGCTGGGCCCGTCCAGGGTAGCTGATGTAGAATACCCACAAATCGGATCCTCGAAAACCAAGTAGTCCTGGGACAAAAGGCTTCTATGAGTTTTGTGTTTTTCTTCCTCTTCAGCCTGGTGGCGAGCCTGACACCAGTCTCGGCGGGCTCACTGACGACGGTCGACTTCAACCGGCAGATTCGACGTATTCTGTCGAACCACTGCTTCGCTTGCCACGGTCCTGACGAGAAAGTCCGCGAAGCAGGACTCCGTCTCGACCTGAAGGAGGGATTGTTCGAGAAGCGGGGGAACTACCATCTGGTAGTGCCGGGGGATTCGTCCAAGAGCCGCCTGTTCCAGCGCATCAGCGCCGAACACGAGGCGGCTCGGATGCCTCCTCCCCAGTTCGATCGGAAACTTTCTCAGGAGCAGATCCACCTGATCGGACGTTGGATAGAAGAGGGCGCCCAGTGGCAGAATCATTGGGCCTTTGTTGCCCCCAAGAAACCGCCGGTTCCCGAGGTCCAGAACTCCCTCTGGGCCAGAAACCCCATCGACAGGTTCGTTCTAGCCCGACTCGAGAAAGAGGGCCTGGAGCCCTCACCGGAAGCTGACCGCATCACCTTACTCCGAAGGGTGACGCTGGATCTGACCGGTCTTCCACCCAGCCTGGATGAGATCGAAGCCTTCCTGAGCGATGAATCGGATGATGCCTACGAAGGAGTGGTGGGCCGATTGTTGGGATCTCCTCACTACGGAGAGCGGATGGCGATGGAGTGGCTCGACGTTGGCCGCTATGCCGATACCCATGGCTACCACATCGACAGCCATCGCGACATGTGGTTGTGGCGAGACTGGGTCATCAAGGCCTTCCAGAAAAACCTGCCCTTCGATCGATTCACCATCGAGCAGCTTGCCGGCGACCTGCTGCCGGACGCGACTCACGAGCAGAAGATTGCCACAGGTTTCAACCGGAATCACATGATCAACTTCGAAGGCGGTGCCATCCCTGAGGAGTACCAGGTAGAGTACATGGTGGATCGTGTCAACACCACCTCTACAGTGTGGATGGGGCTCACCATGGGTTGCGCTCGCTGCCACGATCACAAGTACGATCCCATCAGGCAGCGTGAGTTTTATCAGTTCTCGGCCTTTTTCAATACGATTCCGGAAAAGGGCCTCGATGGTAGGAAGGGGAACGCTGCGCCTTTTCTTCAAGTGCCTTCACCTGACCAAGCTCAGCTCTCGAAGGATCTGGAGCAGGCTATCGGCTCGATCGAGTCAGCGATGCCCGAGGAAAAAGTAGTCGAATTGATGGAGGAGTGGGAAAGGCTGGCGCCGTCGCGGCTTCCTCCAGATCCGAGTCGGGAGTTACTAGCTCACTACGAGCTCGATGGCCACACCGCCGACACCACCGGGCTCTACCGACACGGCAGGGCCAGGGGAGAAGAACTGGAGTACCAAGAGGGCAAGGTAGGGTTGGGCGCCAAGTTCAGCGACCGCAACCACGTGGATCTTGGTGATCTAGGAGACTTTGAGTCGACGGATGCTTTCTCGATCGGCCTCTGGGTGAATATCAACAGCGAGTATGACAAAGCTGTTGTCGCCCGGATGGATGATTCAAACGAGGGTCTGCGGGGATACGAACTCTTCCTGGGGGACTTCACGGCCTTCGATGGGCCCAAGTACAGTGGGCCCCTGATGATGGCTCATCTGGTCCACCAATGGCCTGGAAATGCTCTGAAGGTGCGCACCCTCCAACCGGTTTCGTTGGACTCCTGGCATCACCTTGCGCTCACCTACGACGGATCCGGTAAGGCAGCTGGTGTAAGACTCTACAAGGATGGGGAACTGCAGGAAGTAGAGGCGGTTCACGACGGCCTCGAGGGTTCAATTAGAACCTCGGCACACCTCCATCTGGGTCAGCGGCTGAACAAGAGCAGTTTCAACAGTCAGATGGACGAAGTACGAATCTACGGACGTGAGTTGGAGGCCGAAGAAGTCCAGCAACTTGCGACCTATCAACCCGTGCGGGCCAATGTGAAGGTGCCGCCGGCAGACCGAACCGAGAGTCAGCAGGAAGATCTAAGAAGTTTCTACCTCCTGAAGGAGGCGCCGGTTCGCTATCGAGACCTGTACACCCGTCTCGTTGCCCTACGTGAGCAGGAGACAGCGCTGGAAAAGGCCATCCCCACGACCATGGTGATGGAGGAAATGGCAGAGCCTAGGGAGACCGTGGTTCTGGACCGGGGTGACTACCGGCTTCGTGGTGAGAAGGTTCCTGCTGGCGTCCCCTCGGCGCTTCCGCCGCTTCCCCAGGATGTTCCCGGCAATCGTTTGGGTCTGGCGAAGTGGTTGGTTCACCCTGACCATCCTCTGACCGCTCGAGTAACCGTCAACCGCTACTGGCAGATGTACTTTGGCAACGGCTTCGTGAAATCAGCGGAGAACTTTGGCTCCCAGGGGGATGCTCCCAGCCATCCACAGCTATTGGACTGGCTGGCCACAGATTTCCGCAGCGGCTGGGACGTCAAGAGATTGCAAAGGTTGATCGTGACGTCGGCCACTTACCGTCAGTCCTCGCGTGTGACACCTCAGCTTCTGGACAAGGACCCCGAGAACCGCCTGTTGGCGCGGGCCTCCCGTTTTCGCTTGTCGGCCGAGGGAGTTCGAGATAACGCCTTGGCGGCGAGTGGACTGCTCCATCGACGGATCGGGGGCGCCAGCGTCTTTCCCTATCAGCCTGGTGGTTTGTGGAAGGAGATGGCCTACGGACAAAAGTATACGGCTCAGTACTATGAGCAGAGCCAGGGCGAGGGTCTCTACCGTCGAACCATGTACACCTTCTGGAAGCGCACTATTCCGCCACCCACACTGGTTGCCTTCGATGCACCTGACCGAGAGACCTGCACCGTTCGTCGGGCTCGTACGAATACGCCGCTTCAAGCCTTGATCCTGATGAACGATCCTACTTATGTTGAGGCTGCCCGGGTCCTGGCGGAGCGCATTCTCAAAGCAGCCGGACCCACCACGGACGACCGGATCGCTCTGGCTTTTCGTCTGGCGACGGCGCGCCAACCCAGCCCTCCCGAAGTGGCGATCCTGCGTCGTATTCTGGAAGCCCAGCAGGCCGAGAACCAAAGCGATCCCGAATCGGCCGCGCTGCTGCTCCAGGTTGGCGAGTCTTCCTTCGATCAGGGTCTGGACCGCCTAGAGCTGGCTGCCTGGACCGCTGTGACCAGCAGCATTCTCAATCTGGACGAAACCATCACCCGAGAGTGAAGAGCCATGGATCCAAAGAGTACCCTGCAGTTGGGAATGAATCGGCGTCAATTCTTCGGCAGAACCAGCACCGGAATCGGAGCTGCCGCACTAGCCTCTCTTTTGAATCCGACGCTGTTTTCGGCATCGAGCGACGTCGGCAGGTCGGCTGGGGGCCTGGCAGGCCTACCCCACTTTGCGCCCAAGGCCAAACGCGTTATCTTTCTGTTCCAGTCCGGGGCACCTTCCCAGATCGATCTCTTCGACTACAAACCCAAGCTGGAAGCGCTTCGCGGGACCGAATTGCCCGACTCGATCCGGCAGGGGCAGCGCATCACCGGAATGACCTCGGGTCAAAAGAGCCTGCCCGTGGTGTCCTCGCTCTTCAAGTTTGCCCAGCATGGAAGCTCGGGAGCCTGGGTGAGCGAGCTGCTGCCACATACGGCGAAGATCGTAGACGAGATCGCCATCGTGAAGACGCTGCACACCGAAGCGATCAATCACGATCCTGCGATCACCTTCTTCCAGACCGGCAGTCAACAGCCGGGACGTCCCAGCATCGGCTCCTGGTCCAGCTACGGTCTGGGTAGCGAAAATCGCGAGCTGCCCGCCTTCGTGGTTCTGGTTTCCAAAGGCGGACACAAGGTCAACGCCCAGCCCATCTTTTCCCGTCTCTGGGGAAGCGGATTCTTGCCGTCAAACCACCAGGGAGTCAAATTTCGAGGTGTGGGCGACCCTGTCCTGTATCTTTCCAACCCTCCCGGGGTCAGTACAGGGAGCCGCCGGCGCATGCTGGATGGGATCATGGAGTTGAACCAGCTGAGGGCCGAGGCCTTTGGAGACCCTGAGATCGAGACGCGTATTTCCCAGTACGAGATGGCCTACCGAATGCAGCTTTCGGTTCCTGACCTGACCGACGTCTCCGATGAGCCCGAAAGTATCTTCGAGCTCTACGGTGAGGCTTCCAGGAAGCCGGGTACCTACGCCGCCAACTGCCTGCTGGCCCGGCGGCTGAGCGAAAAGGGCGTGCGCTTCGTGCAGCTCTTCCACCGGGGTTGGGATCAACACGATACGCTGCCGGCTCACATCGCCGGGCAGTGCGGGGATACCGACCAGTCCTCCGCGGCCCTGGTGATGGACCTGAAGCAGCGGGGCCTACTCGACGAAACCCTGGTGATCTGGGGAGGCGAGTTCGGGAGGACCGTCTACTGTCAGGGGCAGCTCAGCGAGGACAACTACGGCCGCGACCACCACCCGCGCTGCTTCACCATGTGGATGGCGGGTGGCGGCATCAAGCCGGGCACGGTCTACGGTGAGACCGACGATTTCAGCTACAACATCGTCAAGGACCCAGTCCATGTCCATGACTTCCAGGCCACCCTCCTGCACTGCATGGGCATCGACCATACCCGGCTGACCTTCAAGTTCCAGGGCCGCCACTTTCGGTTGACTGACATTCATGGAAAAGTGATCGAGGCCCTGCTGGCGTAGAGCACGGCGGCGCCAGACTCAAAGCATCCACGGCCAACAACAGGCAAGAGTGCCCACCCTACTCCGGCTACGGCTCGATGAAATTTTAGCTTGACGCCGCCCCCGGCTACGAGCTGGATCATTCAGAAGGAAACTTTGGGTCCAGCGTAGCGGTGGGCTCCAGGCCGCCGTCCGAGCCAAAGGCTCAGAAGAATAGGACTTCGGCCTGGAGGCCAAAGCTACATTCGCCAATGAAGTTTCAGCTTAGCCCCGCTCCCGGACTGCCAAAGTGTTTAGGGGACGATCTCTCCAGCCCAAAGGCGACGGAGGAAGGTCTCGACCGTAGCACTTCTGCAGCCTCGTCAGTGTGGCGGGGTTCTCGCTCCAGGCAGATCATGTATATCGGCAAGAGAACTGCGGTTCTAACTCGACCCTGTTCATAAATGATGGGCATCGGGTTGGCCCCAATCTGATGCTGGAAGTATGAGAGAAGATTGATAGGTAGGACGAGCTTCTGCTAGTGGTAGCGAGCGACCTCATACCGCCGAGTAAGAACTGAGAAGAATGTAGAGAGGGCGATCCTGGAGGATTGCCCTCTCGTCGTGTCGGCGATAACCTTCGGTGATAACCAAAACACTGGAGGTTGTCATGACCGACTATGCCAGTCTATTGCGGGATCACGTCACTCTCAAGTGCCGCTGCATCGACCGAGTGTTCTTGCAGGCTTACGTTCCCAAGCTGCAGTCGGTGGGACAAGTCTGTACCTTTCTGCGTTGGGTCAAGGGGTTCAAGATCCCCTCCTCGGCGGCCTTCGGCAAGATCGGTCAAGGCTACGTCAAAGCCATTCACCGCTTCGCCGAAGAACACAATATTCCGGTAGTGCACTTCAAGAAAGGGGAAAACAAGGAGGAGACGGCTCGTCCCTACCTGGAAGCGGCGGCGAAGGAAGGCCAAGAGCGGGTGGTGTTGATCGGCATTGCCCAGGAGAAAGCATCGGCGTGGCGGTCCTGGAAGGGCAAAGGGCAGGAAACGGCCGCGCATCCCCATATGGAGTGGGGCCGTCAGATGGTTTACATCAACCACTTCTACTTCTACCTCTGGGACTCCGAGTGGGGCGGCACGTTTTGGAAGACCAATGCCTACGCGCCTTATCCCATCTGGCTGTGGCTCAACGGCCATGAGTGGGTCAAGCGGCAACTAGAAAAAGCGGGCATCGCCTACGAGGCCCTGGACAACGGATTCCGTTCTTGCGCCGATCCCGAGGCCCTGCAGAGCATCTGTGACCGGTTGGGTTCGGGGGCCGTGCGCAGCTTCTTCTGGCGTTGGTGGTGGCGTTTACCTTCTCCCTTCAGCTCGGAGGACTTCGAGGCCGGTTACACCTACGAGTTGGCTTTCCGCCAGTTCGAGGTCTCCGACACCTGTGTCTTTGACCGACCCCAGGCCGGGCGGATGTGGTTCGAAGGGGTGATTCGAGACCATTTGGACATTGGTCGCCCCGAACAGGTGACGCTGATCTTCGATCGGCGAATCACCCGACGAACTCCCGGAAGCTTTCGCTCCCGAGTCCTCAGACGAGGGGTGGACCCGGTCCTCAGTTGTTATTACAAGTCGTCTCGTATCAAGCAATATTTCAAAGAGGGCCGCGCCTTGTGGACCGAAACCGTGATCTGCGACAGCCGCGACTTCGGAGTGGGTCGCCGCGTTTGCGCTCGCAACTGGTATGCCCTTTGGGCTGTTGGCGATTCCGCCAACCGGCGTCTGTGCGACGCCGAAGCTGCAGACGCTCGACCGGCACCCGACGTGCTCACCTTCCAAAAGGTGAGCCAACCCTCGAAAACTGCCGAGGGTCTACACAGTTCTGGCCTTCGCTTTGGCGATCCTCGGGTGATGGCGGTCTTCTCCAGCCTGGTCGCATTTAGCTGTCTCGTAGCCGGTTTTGACAACCGTCGACTGGTGGAGCAAGTCTCCGCCTTGCTCGATGCCCCCTACACTTCACGCCAGGCGAGCTACGATCTGCGCCGGTTGAGGCGAAAGGGACTCATTGACAAAGTGCCCCGCAAGCGCCGGTACCATCTAACGCCCTTGGGAAGAAAGGTGGCTGTCCTCTTCATCAAAGCCTACGGTCGAGTCCTGGCACCGGGCTTGACGGCGCTCGATCTCAAGCTGCCACAGGAAGTGGCTCAGCGCTGTCCGCTGGCGACGCCTTGGCGACGGTTCGACCGCTCGCTGAACGTCTTTGTTGAAGAGCAACTACTCGCTGCTTGACACTTCTTGATCAGTTTGTGAACTTTTTCTTGACCAAGGGGTCTCTAGACCCAAAAGAAGTAGATGAAAGTGGACTAAACCACATGTAAACACCTGAAATGCCAGACCTGACGGGGATTCTGGGGTTGTCAAAGAAACTTCAGAACAAGCCGAAAGGAGGCATTTCAGGTGAAGAAAAAGGATAGCGCAATCATCCGCAAACGGGAAGCAGAGGTTGCTCAGCGATTGAGCCCCAGCTGGAACGGTCAAGACCCGAAACCGGTGCTCTCGCCCGAGGTCATCAGCTACGAGGTCTCGGAGAAAACGGGTGCGGTCAGTTACGGTGGTCTGGGGCTGCTGCAGCAGGTGGTGAAGTGGAGTGGGCTGGGGAAAGCCATTGACCAGGCGGTGACGCTGCTCAAACGCCACCAACCGTACCACGAATCGGACCACGTCCTGAGCCTGATCTACAACGTGGCCACGGGCGGGACCCGCTATCAGGATATTGAACTGCGACGTCAGAGTGTGAGTTTCCTGGAGGCGGTGGGAGCCGAGAAGATCCCCGCCCCCAGCACGGCCGGAGACTTTGTGCGCCGCTTTGACGCGCCCGACGTGGTGGATCTGATGGAAGCCGTCAATGCCAGCCGCCTCAAGGTCTGGGCCCAACAACCGGCCCGTTTCTTCCAACGGGCGGAGATCGACGTGGATGGGACGATGGCCCCCACGAGCGGCGAATGCAAGGAAGGGATGGAGATCAGCTACGACGGGCAGTGGGGCTATGCGCCGCTGATCGTGACGCTGGCCAATACGGGAGAGGTGCTCTATGCGGTCAACCGCTCGGGCAACCGTCCCTCTCATGAGGGAGCGGCCGAATGGCTGGATCGGAGTATCGAGCTGGTTCGAGAGGCGGGTTTTCGGAAGGTGCGCCTGCGCGGGGACACGGATTTTTCGCTGACGGCTCATTTTGACCGTTGGACGGAGGCGGGCGTGGAGTTTGACTTCGGGATCGACGCCCATCCGAGCTTCGTCAAGTGGGCGGAGGCGTTGCCAGAAGCGAGATGGAAAGAGCTGGGGCGCCCCAGCCAGGGGAAAGGAAAAGGGAAGAAGCGGCGCCAGCGGCGGGACAAAGTGAAGCCGGAGATTGTCAAGAGACGCGGGTTCAAGACGCTGACGCTGGAACGGGAAGAGATCGCGGAGATCGACTACCGTCCGAGCAAAGCGAAGCGAACCTATCGGATGGTGATCTTGCGCAAGACGATCCTGGTCGAGAAAGGCCAGAAGCGGCTGCTGCCGCAGACGCGCTACCACTTTTATGTCACCAATATCTCGGCCAGAACGTTGGGAACGGCGGGAGTCGTACGGGAAAACAACCGGCGCTGCAACCAGGAGAACGTCATTGAACAACTCAAGAACGGAGTCGAGGCCCTGCGGATGCCCTCGGATACGCTGGTAGCCAACTGGGCCTATCTGGTGATTGCGGCTCAAGCCTGGAATCTGAAGGCCTGGATGGGGTTGGTGCTGCCGGCGCGACTGCAAGCCCGAGAGCTGGTGAAGATGGAGTATCGCCGTTTCCTGCGAGAGGTCATTGAAATGCCCTGCCAGATTTTGCGCAGGGGCCGACAGTTGGTCTATCGGCTGCTGGATGTCAATGGTTGGAGCCGTCTTCTCTTGGAAGGCAGTAAGTGGTTGAAACACCGGCCAGCTACCTGAAACTGAAAGGAGATAAAGTAGTTCCGAGGGTCGCCAGAGCTGGGGCGAGGTGTCTCTACAAACGCCCCCCAAGAGGGCAGAATCGTTTTCCCTGAGCGATCGGCGTGGAGGACAGCTGAACACGTGCCTGTTCTGAGTGACTTCGCGCCGAAATTTAGAATTTAGGTCTCCAAAATGGCTCCTCGGAGCCGACAAAGGGGTCTATTTTCGAACTTGCGCTTATTTTGGGTCTAGTGTAGTGCTGGTTCAAGTCAGTAGTGTCCCAACGTTTGGGCTTCTAATCTCTGTAAAGTATTAATGAGTAATATGTTAGAGAAGATAATGGGTGTTTCCGACTTGAAAGTGAGTGTACGCTCACGCCCTTCAGTTCATAAGGAGGGCGAGCATGTACACGGGCACGACGATTTTTTCTCAGGTGATGCGGCATCTTCCCTGGCATCATTTTCATCGCATTGTTCAGCACTACGGAGGCGACTACAAGGTCAAGTCGTTCCGCTGTGCCGACCATTACCGGGTCATGGCCTTTGCACAGTTGACCTATCGCGAGAGCTTGCGCGATATCGAAGCCTGCCTACGGGCCATGAGATCCAAGCTCTTCCACATGGGCATTCGCTCCACGGTCTCCCGCAACAATCTGTCCAATGCCAACGAGAGGCGCGACTGGCGCATCTATGCCGAGTTTGCCCAAGTGCTTATCGCCGAAGCGCGCCGCCTGTACACCGACGAGGACCTGGGAGTCGACCTGAACGCGACCGTCTATGCCTTGGACTCCACGACCATCGACCTGTGCCTCTCGGTCTTCCCCTGGGCGCGCTTCCGCCGTACCAAGGGGGCGATCAAACTGCATACCTTGCTCAACCTGCACGGCGCCATTCCCGAGTTCGTTCTGATCTCGGACGGAAAACTGCACGATGTCCACGCCTTGGACCACCTGATTCCTTGTCCCGGTGCCTACTACATCATGGATCGCGGATACCTGGATTTCGGGCGCCTGTACCGACTCCATTCTGCCCGGTCGTTATTCGTGACCCGCGCCAAGGCCAACTTCAAGTTCCGCCGCCGCTACTCCCACCCGGTGGACAGAACGACGGGACTGATCTGCGACCAAACTGTCCTGCTGAGCACCTTCTATCCGGCCAAGGCCTACCCCGAACCTTTGCGTCGCATCAAGTTCTTCGACGTCACCACCGACCTGCGGCTAGTATTCCTCACCAACGACTTTGCTTCTCCCGCTCTGACTATTGCCCGGCTCTACAAGCTCCGCTGGCAGATCGAACTGTTCTTCAAATGGATCAAACAGCATCTCCGCATCAAGGCCTTTTACGGCACCAGTCCCAATGCCGTGAAAACACAAATCTGGATCGCCCTCAGTACCTACCTGCTCATCGCCATCATCCGCAAGCGCCTCTATCTCGAGTTGCCGCTCTACACAATTCTCCAGGTCCTGAGTGTCTCGCTCTTCGAGAAAACCCCAATTTTACAGGCCTTTCAGGACATGCATTACATTACTCAGAATAGTGACATTCATAAACAGTTGATGTTATTCGACTAACGCTGGGACGCTACTGGGTTCAAGTATTGAATTCATCAGGAGAGATCCCAGGATGGAATGCCTTCGATTGAGAGAATCAAGGCTTCCAGGTCGGAGCTTGATCTTCGCAGCCCTGGGTTTCTTTCTTCCCCTCTCTCCAATCTGGGCCGAGGTCGAAGCACCCGCAGAGCCCCAGATCCTTTCGGTTTTCCCTTTGGGAGGTCAACTGGGTGCGGAACTGCAGGCCAGCCTTCGAGGCCATGCTCTGGATGGGGCCTATGCCCTTTGGTTCGATACCCGACAGCTGCCAGCCCGAATCGTCGATCTGAAAACGGAGCAGCTCCCTGTTTCGTCAGCCAGGAAACCCGACCGTGGGGATTCCGTGAAGGAACCGATTCAGGTCTTGAAGCTCAACTTTCAGATTCCCGATGCTGCCTCTCCCGGAGCCCATTCTGTCAGAGTCCTGACGCCAGGAGGGATCTCAAACCTGTGGACCCTCTGGGTCCATGCCGGGCCATCTGTCCTGGAGGGCGATGAATCCCACGAAATGCCCACCGAGGCGGTGGAGCTGGGCGCCGATCTGCCGGTTGTCCATGGGACCATCAGCGCGAAAGGTGAAGTCGACTACTACGCCTTCGAAGTGTCCAGGGGAAAGACCCTCGGCTTCGAGGTCGTGTCCAGCCCCTCCATGGATCCCGCCCTTGCCCTTTACCACCTTACCGGAAGCTGGTTCAATCCTGATCGCGCCAAACGACTGGCCTTCAACGACGAAACCATTGCCTATCCAAAGCTCAGCACAGAAGCGATCTTGACTCATCGGTTCGAGACGAGTGGTAGATACTTTGTCCGAGTGAGCGGCTTTCTCGGCGAAGGAGGACTCGACCACCAGTACCTGCTCCGGACAACTCCCGCCGACGCCGGGGCCACCAGTTGGAGAAGAAAGAGCTCCGAGGCACAAGGTTCGGAGCTGGACATGTGGAAGGAGAGAACCTGGACGCGGCCTCTCCGGCAGGATCGCATGCAGGTCCTGCGCTCTCGTAGGGTTACCCCTCAAACTGCGCCGGACCCACTTAACATCCCTGTGATAGACCTGGATGCCGAGCCAGCCAGCCCTTCCGCAGGGTTTCGTCGAGTGGACCTTCCCTCGCTGTTGACAGGCATCATTGAGCCTCCTGGAGACATCGATCGTGTGAGCTTTTCCGCCAAGATTGGAGACAAGATCGCACTGGAGGTGGAAACTCCGAATCAAACCATTCCGCTGTTCAATCCCTATCTCAGAATCTACGACGATCAAGGAGTAGAGGTGCTCACGAACGTACACTCCACTCTCAACGGGAACAATGAGATTTCCAAGCAGATCCAGCCCAAGACAATCCATGCGTTTCCCCGGGCTGGAAGATTCACCTTGGAGATCCGAGACATTACCTCCTCCTACGGCGACGTCTATAAGGTTCTGCTCCGTCCCCAGGTACCCCACATGGGACAAATTCATGTCGACGAGAGCCATCTCAACCTGGTAGCTGGCAGAGCCAGCAAGCTGAGTCTCGTAACCGACCAGGAAGAAGGCTTCGAAGGCTACGTAGTAATGACGGTCGAGGGGCTTCCCGAGGGTGTGAAAGCCCACACTGCTACCGAAGTGGAGCCCGATCGTCCAACCGCCATGAACCGGGGAAAGCAGGAACGGTACGTCTCGAAGAGTCGCAAGGCCACCTTCGTTTTCGTGGTGGAGAAGGATGCTCCTGCCACCCGTACACCGGTGACGGCGCGAATCCTGGCACGGCCGGTCGGTGAGGGCAGGTTAGGAGCAGTGATTCCAGTGAAGGATCTGCTCATCATGGTGGTCAACCCAACGGGGGTACCCGAAGGGGGCATCAGAGTTGCTAGCACTCTCGAGTGAGGGGACGGTGATGGATAGTCCGCATTCGAAGCTTCGCTCCTCCCTTCACAAGCGTCACGACCTGTGTAAGGTGGTGGAGAGACGTCCATTCGGCTACCGAATCTTTTCGTTGATCGGGCTTTTCCTCTGGCTAAGCGTGCCACTGGGACAGGTTCAAGACAGCTCTGCTTCGCCCGCTCGAACGAGTGGTGAGGCCTCGATGGCCGGTCTGATCTCGATACGGCTCGTGCCCGAAGCTCCGACCGTCCGGGGCAAGGGGTCGACCCAGCAGTTCGCAGTGCTGGCCAGCTTCGCCGACGGAGAGGAGCGGGATCTGAGCTTCGATGCCCAGTTTTCCCTCACGAATACCGGGGTGGCGAAACTGCTGGGTAGCGGACGAATCCAGGCCATTTCTGATGGTGAGACCGAACTGGTAGCCAAGGTGGGCGGACATCGGACTCGGACTGGGCTACGGGTCGTTGACTCGAGTTTGCAGCCTTCGTTTAGCTTCGAGCGCAGTATTGGGGGGGTCCTCACCCGGCGCGGTTGCAACGGAAGGGAATGCCACGGTGGCCTGAAGGGAAAGGGCGGACTCAAGCTTTCCGTCAACGCAGCGCATCCGCATCAGGACTACCGGTGGGTCGTCGAGGGAGGGGTTTTTCAGGTCCTGACGGATAAGCCTGGTGAACCCATTGTTCCTCGCATCAACATCGAGAAGCCGGCAAGAAGCAAGCTACTGCTGAAACCGACTCTAGACCTACCTCATGGAGGCGGACTGCGGTTGGAGAAGGAGTCAGACGACTACAGAGCCATCCTGGAGTGGATCCGTCGAGGAGCAACCTTCGAAGAGCAAGGTGAAGCGACCCGGTCCAAGATAGTGGGACTCGAAGTCTTTCCCGAGAGCGCTCTCTTGGAGACGCGGCAGAATCGGCAGCTGATCGTCAGGGGCGTCTTCGCCGACGCGAGTACCGAGGATCTCACGCATCAGGTTCACTACGAGTCAAGCAGTCCTGGAGTGGCCACGATCTCCTCCAGTGGTGTGGTAACGGCCTGCGGTTCGGGCGAGACCACAGTTCTCATCAGCGGTGCCGGTTATGAGACCCGTGTCGGCATCGGTGTCGTGGGGGCTTTGGTGGCCGACTATCCGAGCGTCGAGAAGCGGAATTTCGTTGATGAGAGGGTCTTTGCCAAACTCCGCCGGTTCAACATTGTTCCTTCAGCGATCTCTGATGATGGGGAGTTCTTGCGGCGGGTCTGTCTCGACCTTACGGGAAGTCTTCCGCCGCCCAATCGGATGCGAGAGTTTCTGGCTGATAGCGACCCACAGAAGCGGGAGAAACTCGTCGAAGTCCTGCTCGGCTCCCCGGAGTACGTCGACTACTGGACCTTTCGCTTCGCAGATCTGTTCCGGGTCGCCGTGTTTCCAGTAGGCATAAATCCCAAGTGGACCCAGGCATATTATGAGTGGATTCGAGACGCCATCGAGCGCAATCGGCCCTACGACACCTGGGTCCGGGAACGCATAGCCGCACAGGGTTATAGCGCCCCCTCCCGTCACTATCTTCCCTATCTGGTGATCCCACCGCCGCAGAACATGATGGGAGAGCAGGTTCGTGTGTTCATGGGTCGGAGGCTGGACTGTGCCCAGTGTCACGATCACCCCTACGAATCCTGGAGTCAGGACCAGTTCTGGGGATTGACGGCTTTCTTCGGTTCCATGTTCAAGCTGGGCGGAAACCCTGAGTCGGTCATTTTTGACCACCCCGGGGGAAAGGAAGTCGCCCCAGATGTGCCCAGTCTGGTCGACATGCGTGTCCTCCACCCGCGGACAAAACAGGAAGTGCAACCTACGCTACTCGATGGCACTGCGGTGCCGTACACCCCTCGAAGCTTTCCACGTAGGGAACTGGCTCGCTGGATGACCTCTCACGAATACTTTGCCGAAGCCTCCGTGAACCGTATCTGGAGCTACTTCTTCGGTCGTGGCATCGTCGACCCAGTGGATGACTTCGGGCGCAACAACCCAGCCACCCACCCGGCGCTTTTGAAACAGCTGGCCCTGGATTTCTCTGAGAACGGATACGACCTACGCCGGCTGTTCCGCCTTATCGTCAACTCGCGCGCCTACCAGCTCTCCAGCGACACAAACGACACCAACCGGGAAGACCGGCTCAATTACTCCCATGCCCTGCCCCGAGCTCTCGACGCAGAGGTCTTGTTGGACGCCATCTGCGACCTCACCGGCGTCGCCGAGACCTTCAGTACGTCGCTTCCCGATGCAGATCAGACTGGAGGGACGGCGCCCAAAGGGACGCGTGCGGTACAGCTGAAGGAGACGGACATCTACCACTCGACCTTTCTGGATCTCTACGGACGTCCGAATCGATTCTCTGTGCCGGAACGAGATGCTAAGCCCAACCTGAGCCAGGCGCTGCACATGCTGGTGGGGTCGACCTACAACGAAAAGCTCTGGACCGAAGGCGCCAGGGTGCATGAAATGTACCAGGCTGGAGCTGGCAACCGGAGAATCATCGAAGAGCTCTATCTGGCCGGATTGAGCCGCTTTCCCTTACCCCAGGAGGTAGCGGAGCTGGAAGGGTTGATCGAACAGACTCCCAGCCGGGAGCAAGCGCTCCGCGATCTGCAGTGGGCCCTGGTCAGCTCCAGAGAGTTTGCGGAAAACCACTAGGCTGATCTCAGACAGCGAGCTGGCGAATTCGCGGTCATCGCGAAGGGTCATGGAAGCCTGAAGCGCAAGCGAGGGGTTGAGCCGCGGCAGCATACGTCGGCTCGACTAGTGGGTCTACAAGGGGTACACTGGCAAGAGTTCCACAAGACATCGCGTCCTAACCACTTCGGGAGACTCACTCGTGTTGAAGAAAATTGGCTGTTTGAGTGCTACTGACAGGGAATGGAATCGGCGCGATTTCGTCAAGGTCGGCTCACTCGGCTTCATGGGCCTACATCTGAGCCAGTCTTTGAAATTGGAGGCTGCGCTGGCGGGTTCCAGCTCGAGCAGAACCAAGGCTACCTCCTGCATTCTGGTCTGGCTCGAAGGAGGCCCCAGTCAGGTCGACACCTGGGACCCCAAGGCCAATAGCTCGTTCCGGCCTATCTCTACAAATGTCGCCGGGATCCAGATCTCGGAACTTCTGCCCAAGCTTGCCCAGCGAATGGACAAACTGGCCCTGGTGCGGTCCATCTCGTCGCTCGGCAACGATCATCCTCAGGCGGTCCACTATGCGGCTACCGGACATCGCCACAATCCTGCCATGCAGTTTCCCAGCTTTGGATCTATCGTGGGAAAGGAGCTGTCCCCAGCCAACAACATGCCTGCTTACGCCCTGGTGCCGCGTTGGGAGCGCAGCCGACAATATCAGGACTACTTCAAATCAGCCTTTCTAGGTCCAGACTATGACCCTATGTTGCTCCCAGACCCCTCTCAAGAGGATCTGAAGGTAGCCGACCTTAGCCTCCCCAAGACGCTGGCACCCTCCTCTGTGGAGAACCGCCGCTCGTTCCTGGCAGCGTTGGACAAGCTCTACCGTCAGAAGGTGCAAGGTGTCGAGCACGCCAAGATGGACGCTTTCGTGCAAAAGGCCTGGGAGATGATCCTGACGCCGGCGGTCAGAGATGCCTTCGACCTGTCAAAGGAGTCGGAGAAAACCAGGGAAGCCTACGGCCGCGACACGGTGGGCCAGAGCCTTCTGCTGGCGCGGCGGCTGGTGGAGTCGGGAACCCGCTTCGTGACCGCCGCCGGCTTTCGCGGCAACTCCTGGGATACCCATTCCAATAACGACGATGGACATCGCGATCGACTCACGCCCCCACTGGACCGGTCTTTGTCGGCGCTGATTGATGATCTGCTCGAGAGAGGCCTTTACGATTCGACGGTTCTGCTGATCATGGGCGAGTTCGGTCGCACACCCTATCACAACCCGGGCCTGGGCCGGGACCACTGGCCCCAGTGTTGGTCCCTGGCACTTGGTGGTGGCGGGCTCCGCACCGGCGTGGTCGTCGGTGAAAGCGACGAGCGAGGGGGGCAGGTGGTCGATCGTCACGTCAGCCTGGGCGATGTGTTCGCCACAATCTACAAGGCCCTTGGGATTGACTGGTCCAAGGAATACATGACGCCCGTTGGCCGTCCCATCAAGATCGCTAACGCCATCGACGACGTCACTGGCGTGCCTCTAGCCGAGCTGATCTAGCAAACCTCTCTGCGATATCCCTTGAACTGACTGGGTGGCCGAGTTCGTCACGGCGAAAATTCGGAAGAGGGACAAAACGCCCTGTCCCTTTCTCGGGGATCAGCCTCCTCGTGGCCGAAACCGTGCAGCTCTGGCCGAGATGCGTCCAAAGTGTCAAACGAACGCCGGCACCAGGCTAACGGTGTTCTGGATTTGGGTAATCGAAGCGGCAGCCGGCATCCCAGGCCGAGCGCTGGTTTCCATGTACTGGCATGCCTCCTGCATCCTTGAGCATGCGGGCTAGATGCATGAGGTTCCGGGTCATGAAGGTGGTGTTGCGGTTGGTAAAATCGTTTTCAGGACCTCCAGAGCCGGGGTCCAGATAGGAGGGGCCGGGGCCGGCTTCGCCTAGCCAGGCAGCATCTGCCTGTGGTGGAATCACATAGCCGAGGTGCTGCAGCGAATACAGGATGTTCATCGAGCAGTGCTTGGCGCCGTCTTCATTGCCGGTGATCAGGCAGCCGCCCACCCTCCCGTAATACGCGTACTGCCCTTCATCGTTCAGGATGTGTGAATTGGCGTAGAGCCGCTCGATCACCTGAGTGCAGATCGAGGTCTTCTCTCCCAGCCAGATCGAAGAAGTCAGCACCAGGATGTGAGCCTCTTCGACCTTTTTGTAGATTTCAGGCCAGTCATCCTGACCCCAACCGTGTTCGGTCATGTCGGGCCATACTCCGGTAGCCAGGTTGTAGTCGACGGGCCGAAGCACCTCTACTGCTACGCCGCTCTTCTCCATGATCGTTTTCGAGATCTCGATCAGGCCCTGAGTATGTGAGAGCTCTGGTGATTTCTTCAGGGTACAGTTCAAAAAAAGGGCCTTCAGGTCTGAAAAGTCCCACTTGGTCTGTTGACACATCTGTTCTTGTTGCTGGTTGAGTGCCACAGGGTTCTCCTAACCGTTGGAGCGAGTGAATAAACTTTCGATCTGAGGGGTCTCGCTTACCATCCCTTGCGGAGTCCCTCGAGGATGATTCTCCGGTGAATGGCAGGTTGAACCTCGAAATCGTGCATCACCTTCAGTTTGTACCGATCGTTGAGAAGCTGATCACGCTGGAGGTTCCTGCTGGGATTGGCCTCGGGAGGGTATCTTCGGGCTGCTTCCCTTCTGGCCCGTTCTTCCGCCTCCCGCCAAGCCTTGAAGATGTCGCGTCTAGTCGAGAGTAGCTCAGGAATCTCCGGAGTGTAGGGGATGGGTTTGGCTAGGGACTTATAGATATAGCGGCTTCCGCCTGAAAAAAGATGGATTGCGAACCATTTCCCCTCTTCCTTTTCCAGTTGGAACACGTCATCCCGTCTCGCCTTTGCTACCAGCCGGGCGCCGGTGGTAGGGGCGCTTCGAATGTTTGCCACTCGGCTCGTGACCTGGATGTAGCGGGTTGCCCCGTTGGCCATCTGAATGGAAAAGGCGGCTGTCAAGAAAAGGCCGGCCGGCAGACCGAGCATGATCACTCTGTTGCCGGCTCGAACCAACACTACGCAACCCTCTGTGTCGTATCCGATTCGGCCGATCGATAGGCGGCAAAAATTACCTTCAGCACCTGAAGGGAGTCCTGGGTGGTGAGGGGAGCAGGAACAAGTCCCAGCGCCGCATCTATCGACTCCTGGACCATGACCTTGTAAAGGTTGGGGTCATCCTGGTAGGTGAACGACTGAATTCCGCGAGGGGATTCGGAATGGGTCGAGTACCACTTCAAGGGTTTGCCGGAAGGAAGGTCGAGGTGAAACCATCCCTTTGAGCCCCAGACACGTATCTGGTTCTGATAGCCCCGATCCAGGTAGTAACCGGTGTTGAGGGTGCCGACCAGTCCATTCCGACAGCGGAAGCTGACCACCGCGGCGTCCTCAACCTCGATGGGCTGTCCGCCCACGTTTTCGCAAATGGCGGAGACGCGTACGATTCGATCGCCAATCAGGTACTGCAAGGCGTCGAGATAGTGGATCCCGTGAAAGATGAGCTTCCCACCTCCGGCTTTGTTCTT
The DNA here is from genome assembly GCA_965219855.1 of Acidobacteriota bacterium. Classification (GTDB taxonomy): domain Bacteria; phylum Acidobacteriota; class UBA6911; order RPQK01; family JAJDTT01; genus CAUZIZ01. Next base: position 168,297 of record CBDCOR010000018.1, on the reverse strand, counting down.
GAACGAAAGCCAGGAACTCTGATACTCGGGTTTCGTAAGACGGGTCTGGTCCGCGATCCAGTCCATGGTTGCTGAGTAAGGTTTCCCGATGAATCCGTCCTTGACCAGGCTGCGGGCCTTGCGGACCGCCAGGCTGACTCGGGTTGCCATCGACAGCATCAAGTGAACGCTGTGTGAGTTAGCCTGACGAGCTAAAGATTCAAAATCCTTCAGACGAATGCAGCTGGGCTTCTCAGTCAGGACGTGGCAGTTGCTCTCGAGGGCGTCTCCGATCACCGGCGGAGCGTTGTGGGCCTCGAGGGTTACTAGGGCCAGTCGGGGCTGCTCCTTCCGAAGCAGCTCGCGGTGATCTCGGTAGGTTGCATCCAGCCGTCCGTTCAATAGACGACCTGCTTCCGTGAACGTCTGTCCGGTGGGATCAGAGAGGACCACTCGAGCGACACCCTGGCATCGCGCCAGCCCCTTCAGGTAGGAGGACAGGTGAGAACCATTGGTGGTTTCCGTGAGTACGCCAACTGTGAGCTTGTTCGCGGCCCGAAGGGCTCGCAGGGAGCCCACACCCAGAGTCGAAAGCCCCAGAAGCGCCTGGCGCCTGGACATTTGGTAATGATGCATGAGTATTGGGTACCCCTCCCTGGGCCCGATTCAGAGATCAGCAAGGGCGCATGCCCGATCGGCGACTCTGCTCAAGCTGGCATCAGATCTGGCCAATCCCATCCTCATACGAAAGGCTTGCTCGACCAGTGGTTCCGGTATTCCCGAGTCAGGTACTTGTTCGCCTCTGGGTCGTCGAGAATGCTTTCTGTATCGGGATCGAAACGCAGTGTTCGATTGAGTCGTCCGACCAGGTTGCCAAGATGGCATAGGGCGGTCGACAGATGCCCGTCTTCGATGTCCGCGTTGGGCTTCTTGCGAGAACGTATGCGGTCGATGAAGCTAGCGTAGTGAGGATTCGTACCTTTTTCCCCCGCCAGTTCATAGTGCATCATACGATCCTGCTTGTCGTAGATCTTGAACCCGTATCGGCGGCTGTCGTCGAAGTATCCGGCAACCGCCTTGCCCTCAGTCCCGTAGACCTCCACGCCGTTCTGGCCGCCGTTCATCCGATAGGGATTCCAGAGACGCATCTCGTAGGTGAACACCTTGCTGTCGTAGTTGAAAGTCACAATCTGTGTGTCAGGCGTCTGCTGATCGTCCTCGAAATAGAGTTTGCGGCCCATTCCGCTGATCTCATTGGGGTAGCCGACACCCAGTACCCACCGAGCCACATCGATCCAGTGGATTCCATCGTTGCCGAGATCACCGGCGCCGTAGTGCCAATGCCAGTTGACCGTGCCATGAAAGCGATTTCGGTTGAAGGGAAGCTGGGGAATGGGACCGGTCCAAAGGTCATAGTTGATTCCCGAGGGTACCGGCTCATCCGGCTTGAAGCCGATGTTACGCCGCATCTGGCAGTTCCAGACCTTGACCATGTGCACCTCGCCGAGTTTTCCCGAATGGACATAGTCAACGAAGTTTTGGGTGTTGGGCCTGCTGCGCCCCTGGGTTCCTACCTGGACGATTCGATCGTGCTTTCTGGCTGCCTCCACCATCAGACGACCTTCCCTCACGTTGTGGGAGACGGGCTTTTCGACGTAGACGTCTTTGCCTGCCTGACAGGCCAGGATGGTTGCGGGTGCATGCCAATGAAGCGGAGTCGCGACGACGATCCCATCTATCTCTTTATCATCCAGGACCCGTCGAATGTCCTCCACCAGTTCGGGACGTTTGCCTTGACCTTCTTCGGCGATCTTCATCGCCGGCTCCACTACGTTCTGGTCGACGTCGCAGAGGTACTTCAGATCCACGTCCGCCATCTCGGCGAAATATTGCGTCAAGGGTCGCCCGCGACCTCGGACACCCATGACTGCCAGGGTCACCTTGTTGTTGGCCGATACGCTCGCCCCACGGGCCCCCGTCGTTGCCGCACTGGCGGCTGCACCTGCTAAGCTGGTCTTCAGAAAGCCTCGTCTGTTCATGAGACACCTCCACCTGGGTCAAATCCTCAAAACGTAAGAAATTCGGGTAGGCTAAGTACACTGGAACGTAAATACGGCAACGTTTGTGGCGAGCGCGACGGGTCGAGTTCGCGAAGCGACGACGAACTCGATGCTTGGTATCATGGAGGAGGAGCGACAAAGAAATCGGCGCGTCCCGGCGTCACCCGTAGGGCAGATGGGGGTTGCGGACGATCTCTGCGTTCGTCGTCGTCGAAGATGGCCGAGCATCGACTTCCTCCTCCTGCCTTGATCTCGCCTCGCAAGCCCCATCTGCAAACGTTGCCGTATTTACGTTCCAGTGTACTAAGTATGGATGAAGAGCTGCTCTTGTGCAAACCAGGTCTGGAGATCGGAACCCCTCTAAAGGAGAGATATGCAAAGCAGACGAATACTCATGCTGGTGATCGGATTCGCTTTCTGGTGCAGCCTCAGGGCCGACCGGGTTCTGCTCGAGAACGGCGATCGTCTGACCGGGACCATCGTCCAGTCTGATCTGGAGACGATGAGTCTCACTACCGAATTCTTGGGAGAAGTCCAAATCAAGTGGGGGGCCATCGAAGCTGTTACGGCTGATCAAGCCCTCTACGTTGCGGCCAAGGGAGGACAGGTCCTGGTGGGGACGGTTTCAACCTTGGGAGAGAGTCTGCAGGTACAGACAGCCGAATCAGGTCTGATTACTGTCTCCAGGGCGTCGGTTGAATCCCTTCGGTCGGAAGCTGCGCAGGCGGCCTACAAAGCGGAGATCGAACGGCTCAGCGATCCGAGTCTCCTGGATCTGTGGAGCGGCAATATGGATGGTGGCCTGAGCCTTGCCCAAGGAAACGCCGAAGCGACCAATCTTGCGACTGCGTTGAGGACCGAGCGCAAAACAACGAGGGACAAGATCTCGATCTACGCGACCTCCCTCTTTGCTCGCGACAGTACCACAGGAGAATCCAAGACGACCGCTAACGCGGTTCGCGGAGGAACTCAATACGACATCAATCTCAGTGACCGTCTCTTTTCCTTCGGGTTCATCGACCTGGAATTCGACGAGTTTCAGGATCTCGATCTTAGAAACGTTCTAGGCGGAGGTCTCGGCTGGCGCGTTCGCAACACCAAGCAAACCAGTTTCTCTCTGCTTATTGGAGGCTCCTTCAACCAGGAATTCTTCAGCGGCGACGTCACTCGCCGCGCGGCCGAGGTGGTGTTGGGCGAAGAACTCTCCCACCAGTTATTCGATGGCACTTCTCTTTCGGAGAAGATGGTCTTCTACCCGAACCTGAGCGAGAGTGGGGAGTTTCGAATTCAGTTTGATACGTCGATCTCAACCGAAGTCGGAAAGGGATTTGCCTGGCACGTTACCTTTAGTGACCGCTTTCTGAGCAATCCGCTCCCTGATCTGGAGAAGAACGACGTCCTATTCGCAACTGGAGTCCGTTTCAATTTCGGTAAGGGATTGTAGAATTCGTCGCACGTCGGAACGTCGGAACGTCGCACGTTGCTGGGGAAGACATCTATTGATGTAAAAGCGAAACTCCTCGGCCGAATTTTCTTTCTCGAATGGGGCAGCCCGGCTGGGGGCGGGACTAACCTGAAACTTCATTTGCGAGCGTAGCTTTGGCCTCCAGGCCGAAGTCTTCTTGATTCGAGCCTTTGGCCCGATACACGGCGGCCTGGAGGCCACCGCTACGCCGGGACCCAAAGTTTCGTTCTCGAATGGAGCCAGCCCCGCCGGAGGCCCACTGACCGGAAACATGATCACAGCTCATTCCGACGGAACTGCTCGACCAGATAGTCGCTGGCTCGCCAGGCCAGCGCCATGATGGTCTCGGTGGGATTCTGGCAGGCGGAGCTGGGCCAACTGCCGCCGTCGACCACGAACAGGTTCTTGACGTCATGGGCCTGATTGTACTTGTTGAGGACGCTGTTCTGGGGGTCGTTTCCCATCCTGGTGGTTCCCATTTCGTGGATGATTTCGCCTGGGGAGCTGAGTGACTCGTCTGCCTCCAGGATCTCTGCCTTGGCTGCGTGCATCAGCTCCATCAGCTGCTGGAAGGCATCCCGCAGCATGTGCCGATCGTTGTCGGTTCGCTGATAATGGATGCGCAGCGTTGGAATCCCCCAGGCGTCCACAACCTGCTTGTCGATCTCGACGAAGCTATCGAAGGTCTGCAGAGGCTCGCCGCGGGCGTAGACCCTTACTAAGGCGGGGTGCAGCTTCTTTATCCGCCGCTTGTAGTCGGCACCGAACCCATCGATGGAGTTAGCGTGGCCGGGGAAGATGCGGCTTCCCCCTTTGACCATGATGGCGTAGCCGCGAATGAATCCTGGGTGGCGTTTCCCCAGATTCCGAAACCGCGGGATGTAGGAACCATTGGACTTCCCGTCATCATTGAGGATTTCGGAGCCTACCAGTTCAGGCAGAACTCCGGTCACCTGACCCGCCGTGAAATGATCGGTCAGGTAGTGTCCGAGGACACCGCTGCTATTAGCCAGGCCGTTGGGATGGTTTCGAGAAACCGAGTTCAGCATGATGCGTGTCGATTCCAGCGTTCCTGCGGCGATAACAACTACCTTGGCGTACACCTCTCGCTCCGCCTTGCTATTCCGGTCCGCATAGGCGACGCCCCTGGCACGCCCGTCCTGGTCGACCAGAACCTCCCGGACGACGGCGTCAGTCTGAAGCGTGAGTCTCCCCGTGGCGACAGCGTCTGGAAGCGTGGCCGCGACGCTCGAAAAAAAAGCCCCTACAGCACATCCAGAAGAGCAACTGCCGCAATAGTGGCAGGCTGAACGTCCTCGATGGGGGCGGCTTAGCTGGGCAGTTCTGAGGGCGGTCAGGCGCCAACCTTTCTTGCGAGCTGCCTTGCGCATCAAGTGCTCGAAGCAGTTGTAGGCGAACGGTGGCAGGAAGCGCCCATCGGGAATCTGAGGTAATCCTTCCTTGAACCCCTGGATGCCGACGTAGTCTTCGACCTTGTCGTAGTAGGGGGAAAGCTCCTCATAGGTGAGGGGCCAGTCGACCCCATATCCATCGATCGAAGCTCCTTTGAAATCGAAATCTGCCAGGCGGAAAGACTGCCGTCCCCAGTGCAGCGTCCGACCTCCCAGAATCCGGGAGCGTCCTGTCCACTTGTAAGGTTTGCCGGCAGCGGTCGAGTAGGGATGCTGGCTGGATTTCGTATAGTAGCCGTCGAAAGGTGTCTGCTCGCGGGCTGCCAGCCAGCCCTCTTTGCGGATAACGCTGGGACTGCCGACCCCGCGAAAGGGAAAGTGATAGGGCATGTGGTGGGTGAGAAAGTCGGAGGCGGATATGCTGGGTCCTGCCTCCAGAAGCAAGACCTCGAGGCCTTGTTCTGTCAACACCTTGGCAGCTATGCCTCCACTGGCTCCACTTCCAATGACCAGGACATCGTATGATTTCATGTTGTTTGTCCTTGCCGGACTAGTACCCTGTAACACAGGGTACTAGCCTGAATCCCCATGGTTGCCGGGGTGGGGACAGCCTTTCCACTCCAGCAGTACCTGTTTGCCTTTGTACTCGAGTTCTTCGTGGATCCCTACCCGAGAGGTGTAGTAGGCAAAAACGGTTCGCCGTCGGAGGTCGAGAAAGAACCGTCGACCAGGCTCCTCCTCAGGGAGCACTTGGCTGTCATCGGCGAGGCGAGTGAGTAGGGCGACCTGTTGGTCCTGAGACAGCTTCGAGAAAGGTTTGCCGTATTGGCTGGTACTGATTTGATCGATGGATTCCAGTCCTTCCAGGAAGGTGCGCTGCTCTTCCTGCGTCTCCTCGCTGAGAACCAGATCGATATGCTGGTTGACCAGGGCAGCCGAAGCGCCTGGTGTTTCGGTTTCCGGAATGATCAGTTCTGCGAGTATCTCTACGAAATGGTTCTGGGCAGAGGTAAACAATCGGGGCTTCCAGCCCGGCGTTTCAGTCGCAGTAACCTTGAAGGCGTGTGTAATCGCTCCCACGTGCTCCAGGGAGACGGCCTGGGCAAGTGTTGGGGGAGCAAGGGCGATCGTCTTCAAGATCTCACGACGACGAACCTGTTTTGGCTTCATCGATCCTCCTTACGGGACAGGGTGGTACGCCATATTCCCACTTAACTCTATCCTTGCCAACCCGAGGGGACAACGATAGCATCGGGTTTCTACCCCAAGTTGGTAGTTTTCACTCGTCAGGGTGAGAATCAAGACATGTGCAGTGGCTTTGAAGGAGGTACAGAGATGGGACAGACAACGCGACGGGAATGGATGCGGGGAAGCCTTGCTGCTGCCGGAGTAGCCAGCCTGAGCTCTCCGCTGTTCAGCCTGGCTTTGCCACCCTTGGAAGACGACGAGACATCGGTTGCCTTTCTGGATCCTCAACCGGTGAACCCCGACAGGTCCATGGTGATCTGGGAGCGGCTGAAGTCCTGGATCACGCCGCAGAAAGATTTCTTTAGCGTAAAACACTATGGGATTCCCGAAGTTGATTTAGCGGAGTGGAGTTTGGGTATCAGCGGTCTAGTGTCCAAGCCGCGCTCCTTCACCCTCGAGGACCTGAAGGCGCGGCCCCGGCAGGAGTACACCGCCACACTGGAGTGTTCCGGAAACGGGGTGTCGGAGAGCTTCATGGGGGCCATCGGAAATGCCGTCTGGGGAGGGACACCCTTGGCTGCTCTGCTGGAGGAATGCGGTGCCCAGCCCGGCGGCCTCGAGGTAGTGTTCTTCGGTACGGACCAGGGGACCGAGAAGATACGCGGCAACGAATATCAGCAGAACTTTGCCCGCAGTCTCTCGATCCAGGACGCCAAGAAGGGTGGGGTGCTGCTGGCCTATGAGATGAACGGGAAACCCCTACTGCAGGACCACGGTGCACCCTTGAGGCTGATTGTGCCGGGCTGGTACGGGGTGGCCTGGGTGAAGTGGCTGGATCGAATCGAGCTTCACGACCGCCGCTTTCTGAGCCGTTTCATGGGACGCGATTACGTGACCATTCGAGGGGAGCAGCGAGGAGACGCCATCATCTGGCGCGAAACCTCGGTGGGCAAGATGAATCTCAAGTCCATCGTGGCTCGGGTTACTCGAAGCACTAGTGGTGACGTCCGGGTCATGGGTGCGGTCTGGAACGATGGTACGCCGCTGCAGTCGGTCCAGCTTAGGATCGACGATGGGTCCTGGCTGAACACTGAGCTGGGGCAGGGCCTGGATTCACCCCACTGCTGGACCTTCTGGTCCTATGTCTGGAAGAATCCTGCTGCGGGTGAGCACACTCTGGTCTCGCGGGCCATCGATATCCAAGGGCGCTCCCAGCCCGCCGCCGAGGATCCCGCTATCGCGCTGAAGAAGACCTATTGGGAGGCCAACCAACAGGTGCCTCGCCGGGTCAAACTCTAGCAGCGTTCGAATTGAAGGCAACATGATTGGAATGAAGGCCCGCATGACCATCTTTCTGATGGCATTTGCGGGGCCGATCGTCCACGCAGCTGCAACTGACACTGAGCCGCCGGTTGTCGTCACAACCTTCAAAGAAAGAATGCATATTGCGCTGTTGTCCGACGGACGACTGGTGGCCTCCTACGTTGCCAAGAAGTCGAGGGCCTACGAAGCCACCGCCCGTTTCTCCACTGATGGCGGCCGGACCTGGACTACTCCGCGATCGCTCCGTCATCTATATGGACCCCTGGGTGTTTGGACCGGTGGACAGATACTCCAGACCCGGGACGGAGATTCTCACATTTTTCTCCTAAATGATGCCAATACGATTAGCCAAGGTGGACGACTTCGCAAGGATATCTGGCAGGTTCGATCCAAGGATGGGTATTTTGGGGCACCCAAGCGGATCTGGGGAGGTCATTCAGCTTCACTGCACTCGGTGATCCAGCTTAAGAGCGGCCGCATTCTCCTGCCCTTCTCCTATGTGACACAACGCAATTGGGCTAACCGCGGAGCGGGCACGGACGCCTTCACCTTCCTGGGCCGCCTCAGTTCAACGGTTCTTTACTCGGATGACGAAGGCAATACATGGCAGCAGTCTTCCGCCGAGTTGAAGGCCCCGGCACCGGACTGGCACGGGTTGCTTGGGGCGATCGAGCCTGTTGTTCTGGAGTTGTCAGACGGCCGAGTCTGGATGCTCCTTCGGACGCAGATGGGCCGACTTTACCAGTCTTTTTCGGAAGATGGAATCACCTGGTCTGCCGCCCGAGCTACCCGGCTGCTCTCCTCAGATTCTCCCGTGGGAATGGTCCGTCTCGACAAGAAGAGAATCGTACTATTCTGGAACTCCTGCCTCCGGTTTCCCCAAGCCTGGGGAGGGCGGCATGTTCTCCATGCCGCCATTTCGGAAGACGAAGGAGGAAGCTGGCTGGGTATCAGGGAAGTCCTCCGAGCCCCTCTTTGGGCTCATCCCGATTCGGTCACAGCTGCTCAAGGTGCAGGAGTCCCTTTTCCCGCAGTAACCGCCGAAGGGAACGTGATTGTTTCGTCGGGACATGGCAAGAGTGGGGTTTCTGTGGTCCTCATCGATCCTGCCTGGCTCTACCAAACCCGTCAGGAAGACAGTTTTGGGGAGGGACTCGACCAGTGGTCCATCTTCGGGACGAAGGGAGTAAGCCTCGCGGCTCACCCGGAGAAGGAGGACGTCAAAGTCCTCCAGATCAGGAAGTCGGATGCCGCCTGGCCAGCAGCAGCGGTGAGGAACTTCCCGTCGGGACGGGCACGTCGCCTCAGCCTGAGATTCTCACTGATGCCCGGAGCCAAGGTGTTCATGGTGGCCCTGACCGACCACTTTTCGGTCCCCTTCGACGAGCTAGACCAATTTCACAGCCTCTACAATCTTTTCATCGGTGCAGACCACAGGCTTGCAGGACGCCACCGATTGAAGCCGAACCGCTGGTATACGCTTGTCTTGGATTGGGATTGCAGAAGGCGCGAATGTCGGGTGTTGCTCGATGGACGCCAGATCACGGTCCTCCCACTCTTGAAAGAAACTCTTGGCGCCAACTACCTCCGACTTCGATCCATGGCGGCGGGAACCGACCCATCAGGTATCCTGGTCGAGTCCGTGAAGGTCGATGTTTCAAAAGGCTGGCCAGAGTCTCCGACCAACCCTTAGCCCGGATTTCTCATGGCCCGTCGTAGCGAGGCGTCGCAAGCGCCGTCCTGGCAAGGCTTGCACCACTCGTGGCGAGCCTCCGCAGTCGTCTCGTGCAGTACGTCGAGGAGGCCGACCGAGCGAAACACAGCCAGGGCGGATGATTGTGGCGACGCAGCAGACTGGCGATGAGAAAGCCCCTGAACCCCCTGAACCAAGTAAAGACAAAGGAAGAATAGGACAACAACCCAGGTGAGCCTTTGGCTCGTCTGAGAATCCCTGGTAGCTGTTCCCATCGACTGTCCCGAAGGACCGACCCTTTCTTTCGGTTTACACTGAATGTAGTTTGTCATGCCTGTGGTGAGGAAGTCGTAGCTGAATCTGCGGGAAGCCCTGGCGAAGGTAGCTCGATGGGCTCGGCGACCTTTGGGGTAGCCGTTATCTCCGTACTACGAAGCACCACGAGCCGGTCTGAAAGTAGTGAAATGAGTCTATTCGAACGCCCATTTCAAGTTTCCCAAGGGAAGGAGAATTGGAGCTTGCAGGCGACTGCGGCGCTGGCGGCCGTCTTGATCTTGGGTTTCTCATTGCGACTCTATGGGATAACGAGCGAGAGTATCTGGTTGGACGAAGCATTCTCGATCCGACTGGCTAAATGCGATCCCTTAGAGATAATCCGGAAAACGGCAGGCGATATCCACCCTCCCCTCTACTATCTCCTCCTCCATTCTTGGATCGATCTGTTCGGTGAGTCTGAGTTTTCGGTTCGGTTCCTGTCGCTTCTTTTCGGATTCCTCACCCTCTGCATGTTTTATCGGGTCGGGGCGCAGCTTTTCGACAGAGAGACCGGCATTGCTAGCGCGTTGATACTTGCAGTTTCGGAATTCCATATCTACTACTCTCAAGAAGCCAGGATGTACAGCTTGGTGACGCTCCTGACTCTTCTTTCCTTCTACTTCTTCTTAAGGCTCGAAAGCAGAAGGTCAACCCTATGGATTGGATATCTGCTGAGCAGCATTCTGCTGATCTACACGCATGTCTTTGGGCTATTCATCATCCTCGCCCAAAATGTTTATCTCGTCTTATCCAAGCTGCAGTCCAAGAACAAGCCCCGCCTGAGTCTAAAGCGATGGCTCCTGGGACAAGGAGCTTTGGGGATACTCTACGGGCCCTGGGTGCCGGTGCTGAACGCCCAGGTTTCGAGGGTCCAGCAATCCTACTGGATTGAAACGCCGTCGTTGATGGATCTGGTCCGCTCCTTCTGGGATTATTCTGGGTCGGCCGTATCCTGCCTCTTGCTTTGTGTTTTTTCATCTCTAGCAGTGGTCAGGTACCGAGAGCTTCAAGGGCCATTGGATCGTAGGGATCTAGTAGGATCACCGGAAGAAGAACGATTTCGGGTACACCTGGTTCACATCCCTCAAGTCTCTCTCTTGCTGGCGTGGCTGCTTACCTCGACACTTCTTCCCTTCGTAATCTCGCAGCTGTCTAGACCAATCTATCTTTCAAGGGTGACGATCGGAGGCTCCTTGGCTTTTTTCCTGTTAGCCGCACGAGGTGTCACCAATATTCAAGGAAGGTATCTGAAATTGGCCGCAGTTGTCCTGCTCCTCCTGCTTGGTGGGGCCAATGTTCGAGAACACTACCAGAGCACTACGAAGATACCGTGGAGAGAAGCAACCCGCTATGTTGAGGCCAACGCTGGAACACTCGATCTTCTAGTGTTCTTTCCTTCCTCCTATCACCTGGTCTTTGATTACTATTCACGTCGCTCTGATCTCCAGACGGTAGGCCTACCCAAAGCAGAGCGACTGCTCACAACCATCAACGGGAAAGAGAGGGTGTGGCTTTTTTCCTATGGTTATTTTGTCGAAGGAGGTCCCGACTTACGAGGATATGACCTCTTGGAAAAGAAAGAATACCTTGCGCTAAGGCTGTATAGATTCTCGCGGTCAGAGAGATAGGCTCAAGCTGAGAAGCAGAAACCCGGGCTGAAACTGAGCCGTCCCCGATGGACAAGAGAGAACCTGAAACAACTGGGAAAGAGCTCCGTTACGGAAGCACGCGGGTTAAAAAGCTTGTTGCGCTTGTTGTCCTGGGCGTCGTCCTGGCCACTGCCCATGTGGTCCTCGGGCTGTCTTTTCCCAGACTTGATCTCGACATCATCTCGCTGTCCTACTCGAAGAGGCCCCTTTCCAACGACGACATCGCGGTAGGTCTACGGAGACCAGTTTGGGAGTATGCACCCCTTCACGGGCTGGTGGCTGGTCACTTGGCCAATTTGGCGGGTTTGCCACTCCTGAGCGCGCACATAGTAGCCTCCGGTCTGTTCTTTGGAGCAGCCCTGATTCTACTGATGTCGCTCAGCTTCAAGATCACAGGGAAACTCGGTTCTTCATTGTCAGTGGGGATATTTTTCAGCCTCTGCAGATCTGTCCTCATAGTGAACTCATCGGGTGAGAATGACCTTGCAGGTGCGCCATTTCTGGTCGTGCTCCTCTATCTGGCATACGGAGTGGGCCAGTTTCCCCGGGCAGCTACAGCTCAGTGGCGGCGCTTGGTTGTCATGGGGCTGCTTCTAGCGGTTTTGTTGGTGAGCCACATCCAGTCGATTCTCCTGGCTGCTACGTTTCCGGTTCTGGTTGCCTTCCTCAAGCCGCAGCGAGCGCCTTGGCTTGACCTCGTCCTGCGGCTGGTTGTGGTTGTGCTCTCCACAGCTGTGTCTCTCTTTACCCTGTTAGCCTTGATTACGCTCGACCTCGAATATCGAGGCGGACCTCTTCAGTTCATTCAGTATGCAATGAGAACTGTCGTGGCCCTTTCCGCCCGTGACTTTTCTTTTGCATCTTCTGACACGACCTTGTTGACCCAATTCATGTGGTTTGTCAGAGCGTTGGGCACCCACCTGATGGGGGGATGGTTTCACTTTGGACGTCAGTATTTGATTTGGGGACTCTTTTCCGTATCGGCGCTGACGTTCACCTTCGTCGTTCTCCCTCTCTACCATCGCAAGAAGCTGTCACGAGTGGGGCTGCTTCTTGCTTCCACTTTTCCACTGGCTCTAGCAGCGTATATGATCGCCTATGAGCCTCCCTCGTCGGCCGGCGAATTTGTCCTATGGGCCTTCTCGCTCTTGTTCTGGGTCTTCCCACTGTTAGACTATGCGACCACTTCAAACGAGAGGTCGAGCAAAAGGTACTATCAGCTCTTGCTCGCGTTGGAGGTAATCTGGCTCGGATACACGTCTGGCTATGAGCCCCTGTCGGGGGAGCGCTGGATGCCTCTGATCGTGCTGATGGCCTGGCATAATGCGCTGATTCTGGACCTTCAAGGATTTCAGAGTCTTAACCGTCGCCGATACTGGCTGGCTGGCCTGGCAGCAGGGATCGGGTTCGCCCTACTCACCTACAAATCCAGCACCAGCTTGTCAGGCGCCTCGATCTCGGGGATCTTGAGTCTGGTCGGTCTGGCTGTCCTAGTCTGGATGGTCGTCAAACCAAAGCTCCCTGGAGTGTCCTCGCTCATGACATCAGTCACCCCTAGTCCCAAAAGAAGTAGATGAAAGTGGACTAAACCACATGTAAACACCTGAAATGCCAGACCTGACGGGTATTCTGGGGTTGTCAAAGAAACTTCAGAACAAGCCGAAAGGAGGCATTTCAGGTGAATAAAAAGGATAGCGCAATCATCCGCAAACGGGAAGCAGAGGTTGCTCAGCGATTGAGCCCCAGCTGGAACGGTCAAGACCCGAAACCGGTGCTCTCGCCCGAGGTCATCAGCTACGAGGTCTCGGAGAAAACGGGTGCGGTCAGTTACGGTGGTCTGGGGCTGCTGCAGCAGGTGGTGAAGTGGAGTGGGCTGGGGAAAGCCATTGACCAGGCGGTGACGCTGCTCAAACGCCACCAACCGTACCACGAATCGGACCACGTCCTGAGCCTGATCTACAACGTGGCCACGGGCGGGACCCGCTATCAGGATATTGAACTGCGACGTCAGAGTGTGAGTTTCCTGGAGGCGGTGGGAGCCGAGAAGATCCCCGCCCCCAGCACGGCCGGAGACTTTGTGCGCCGCTTTGACGCGCCCGACGTGGTGGATCTGATGGAAGCCGTCAATGCCAGCCGCCTCAAGGTCTGGGCCCAACAACCGGCCCGTTTCTTCCAACGGGCGGAGATCGACGTGGATGGGACGATGGCCCCCACGAGCGGCGAATGCAAGGAAGGGATGGAGATCAGCTACGACGGGCAGTGGGGCTATGCGCCGCTGATCGTGACGCTGGCCAATACGGGAGAGGTGCTCTATGCGGTCAACCGCTCGGGCAACCGTCCCTCTCATGAGGGAGCGGCCGAATGGCTGGATCGGAGTATCGAGCTGGTTCGAGAGGCGGGTTTTCGGAAGGTGCGCCTGCGCGGGGACACGGATTTTTCGCTGACGGCTCATTTTGACCGTTGGACGGAGGCGGGCGTGGAGTTTGACTTCGGGATCGACGCCCATCCGAGCTTCGTCAAGTGGGCGGAGGCGTTGCCAGAAGCGAGATGGAAAGAGCTGGGGCGCCCCAGCCAGGGGAAAGGAAAAGGGAAGAAGCGGCGCCAGCGGCGGGACAAAGTGAAGCCGGAGATTGTCAAGAGACGCGGGTTCAAGACGCTGACGCTGGAACGGGAAGAGATCGCGGAGATCGACTACCGTCCGAGCAAAGCGAAGCGAACCTATCGGATGGTGATCTTGCGCAAGACGATCCTGGTCGAGAAAGGCCAGAAGCGGCTGCTGCCGCAGACGCGCTACCACTTTTATGTCACCAATATCTCGGCCAGAACGTTGGGAACGGCGGGAGTCGTACGGGAAAACAACCGGCGCTGCAACCAGGAGAACGTCATTGAACAACTCAAGAACGGAGTCGAGGCCCTGCGGATGCCCTCGGATACGCTGGTAGCCAACTGGGCCTATCTGGTGATTGCGGCTCAAGCCTGGAATCTGAAGGCCTGGATGGGGTTGGTGCTGCCGGCGCGACTGCAAGCCCGAGAGCTGGTGAAGATGGAGTATCGCCGTTTCCTGCGAGAGGTCATTGAAATGCCCTGCCAGATTTTGCGCAGGGGCCGACAGTTGGTCTATCGGCTGCTGGATGTCAATGGTTGGAGCCGTCTTCTCTTGGAAGGCAGTAAGTGGTTGAAACACCGGCCAGCTACCTGAAACTGAAAGGAGATAAAGTAGCTCCGAGGGTCGCCAGAGCTGGGGCGAGGTGTCTCTACAAACGCCCCCCAAGAGGGCAGAATCGTTTTCCCTGAGCGATCGGCGTGGAGGACAGCTGAACACGTGCCTGTTCTGAGTGACTTCGCGCCGAAATTTAGAATTCAGGTCTCCAAAATGGCTCCTCGGAGCCGACAAAGGGGTCTAGTTTCGAACTTGCGCTTATTTTGGGCCTAGTCTGGTCGCGCTTGTCGAGGGGTCGAAACTGGGAAACATGGCGACCCGACGATGAGTCGAGGCGAAACAAGCGAAGAGACTCTGTAGAGCAGTCAGGGAGTGCCGAGAATGTCAGATCATGGTGGGTATTTCCGAGTAATTCCATAGCGGACTCGGTGACGAAGATAGGAACGTGTGCTTCCGAGTCGGACAGCACGAGTTCATGATCGACCTGCTTGAGCAAGACATTGCGGAGGTTGGTGAAATAGGAGAGAGCAAACCCCAACTCTGGATCGGTATGGATAACTGTCGCCTCCACCCCAGTCGCGCCACATTCTTCCATGGCTTCGATCAATTCCATTCGTTCGTCCGGCCCAATCACACCGCGTAACCCGCCTGGATGAGCCACCAGGTGCACGAAGAGGAAAGCCAGGAAAACTGGTTTGACGATTCTGTACGCGGATTCCATGACTCGTGGTCGGCAAGCGATTCGACTCCGTAGCTGACGCGATCGGTAAAGTCCACCGGGTCAGCGATAGACCGGCCTTTCTCGTCACTGGGGACGTGTGGTTTCGTAGAGGGCATTGAGCTCGGAGGAGGACAATCCGCGATCATAGATTCGCACGTCGTCAAGACAGCCTTCCAGGTAGGTGTCTGTGTCGATATCGCTGGGCGTATTGGCGCCTATCAGAATCAACGTATTGTTGGGATCGGGATTGCTGATGGCCCCGGCGATGGTCTGTGACGCGACCTCATTTCCGTCCCTGTAAAGCGTTACGAGTTGTTTCCACTGAGAGAAACGGTAGCAGCGACAAAGGTCCAGACATTCTCGTCGATCGCAGTCGAGTCCTGCACCTGTGAGGGACTAGAGCCAGGAAGGTTGAGGGTCAGCTCGTTGTTCCCCTCTATCGATAGATTGACCCAGTCCTCTTGTCCTACCAGCCACCTTTGATTACCTTGGGTGTTGACCTTGCTGACCCAGGCCATAACTGTGAAATCCTCATTCAGGTCCAGGCCGGAGACCCCGACCCTGCCGAACTCGTTGAGTCCGTCGTCTCCGGAGAATTGAAATGCCCGCTTGCTGGTTCCGAACCTGTCTGCAGCCCAGCATACCCCTCTTCCGCTGCAATCCGTGTTCAACCATCGGTGGATACTGCCGTCATTGTTGTTGCCGCTGGTGTCGGGAGTCGTGTTGCCGCCGAACCCAGGGCTGAAACTTGTGACCACCTCGAACAGCCACTCACCGACCAGGATTGCCCCACTCGGAAGGGCGGTCAGCTCAACCGTTTCGGATTGCTCGCTCATTCCTCCTTCGTTGTCGGTCGCTGTGAGCCGGACTGTGTAGGCTCCACTCTTCTCGTAGGTGTGTGTGCTATCAACCTCTGAGACACCTGGCGCCAACACGGTCTCCTGGTCGTCGCCCCAGAAAATGCGAAGATCGTCCAAGGTGCCGTCGCTATCGGAAACGGTTGCGGTCAAACGAACCTGCAGATTCACCTCTGTTAGATTGAAGTCCGAGATCTGGGGGAGCTCATTGACAGAAACACTTGGGTCAAGCGGATCTGCGTCGGTGGAGTCCGAGACAAGATCGCCGTCAGTATCAGCCAGGGCAGGGTCGGTGCCCTCCTGCCGCTCTCGCGAATCGTTCCATCCGTCGCCGTCGACATCGGAAAGTCGAGGGCTGGATAGGACCGAATAGACGTCGCGGCCGACTACATCTACATTCCAACTTTCCTTGGCTTCCTCAAAATCTCCGCTGTCATCGCCATCCGAATCGGGGTTCATGTCGTCGGTGCCGAGAATAAATTCCTCTCGAGCGAAGAGCCCGTCTCGATCGATGTCTCGGACGAAGGCCATGAAAATACTTTCACCCTTCTTCAAGACGATGTCTTCAAAGCCTATGATTTGACTGCAGGAGCCATTCTTCCTGGTGGAGTAGCACTCGAGACTTTCCGGGTTCCCAAAAATCATCCAGGCATTCAGAGCCGGATTGGAGTTGAGGTCCACTTCGACATCATCGGCTTTCGTCAGCAGGCGGATTCCATTTGGAATTTCTTCTGAGTTGCTCCCGCTTCTGGGTACAGTCTCGAAGCCAATATCCAGGATATCCTCCATCACCTCCCGCATGGTCACGCCGGCGGGATCGCCGAGGTTCGGACCCGCGTCAAGCACGCGCCGGACTTCCGTTGCCACCCTCGCTCGCAGGACGCGGCCGTCTCCGAAATCGATCGTGACCAATGCGGTGCGTTGGAACATTGCGTCCCCAGCGGCACCGAAGTTTCGGTCACTATTGATGTCCAACAGATTGAAGTTTCCTAGCTGTAGGACGACATTACTCGGATTCGCCAGGAGCCGCCTGGCTACGTCCACGGCGGACGCCTCCGGGGTCGTGAGCTGGATGACTCCCGTCTCCAGACTACCCGGCCCAAGGGTCACTTCGGCGAAAGGTTCCGGCGGACTCAAGGTCGCCAGGGTCCTGAAGGATGTGGGTTGGTCGCGGTCGATTTGGAGGAAGGTGAAGGCATAGTCGCTCAGCCGAAAGCCCAGATCGCCTATGTTGCGAACCTTCACCTGCATGCTGACTGTCCCCGATGAGGTGGTTTCGGTCCGATCAAGACTCATGCCCTGGAACAGTTGACTCTGCTGCTCCACATTCTGCGTGGACTCTTCTGTAAAGCTGGATGTGTTTTGCTCGGCAAAGCCCCTGCTTGTCGACAGCGTGCTCGACGCCGAGACGGTCACTGACCCACTCGGGAAACCGGCTGACGCCTCAATACCTGCCGTGACCGAAGCACCAACCTCGACGGATACCTCGAGTGTGGTTGAATCACTCGTGCTGAATCGGGAGGCCATGCCCTGCGCCAAAACAGTCTCTGCCTCAGTAGAGAAGCTCTCGCCGTCTTCGTAGTTGACGTTCAGGCTGATGTCGATATCGCTGACCAGGTCCACGGCGACCCGAGGCGTGTCCGCCAGCGTGGGTTGAAGATCGTCACCATCGAGCTTTCCGTCGCCATCGGTATCCGCCAGCGTCGGGGAGGTGCCATCCTCCAGCTCTGCCCCATCCCGCAACCGGTCATTGAAACCGCTCATGGTCGTGGCATCCCCGTCGGTGTCGGCGGTTCGGGGGTTCGACCCATAGACCCTGACCTCGAGAAAATCATTCAGCCGGTCATCGTCCGTGTCGGGGTCTCTGGGGTCGGAGAGATGGAATTCGTCTCCATCGGTCAACTTGTCGCCGTCGGTGTCCGGATCGTTGGGATCGCTGCTGACGTGAATGTCGACGAAATCGCCCATCCCCGTTTTGTCCACCGAGAGCGTATGCCCTTGAGCCTCTTGATCGTTGCTCAGCCCGTCGCCATCCAGATCATCCGGGGTGGAGCTGGGATCGAGAGGATCTGAGCCAGCCGCTACTTCATCACCGTCGTCGAATCCGTCACCGTCGGTGTCGGGGCAGTTCGTGAAGGAGCAGCTCCCGTCAATGTTGCCTTCGTTCGTACCTACGACCGCCTCTTCCTCAGCGGTCAGCCCGTCGCCATCGAAGTCTCGAGTGGGTTGGAGAATCCTGGGAGGGACGGCAGACATCAAACTCAAGGAGTTGGTGCCGAACAGCTCCTGGCCTACCAGAGTTTGGGTGGAGTTCACCAGGATATATCCCCCCACCTGTTCCGTGATCGAGGGAACCAGCTCAGTGAGAGTCTGAGATAGTCGTCGGCCCTGGGCCAGCTCGAACTCTCGCTCACCGGTCATTTCTCCCTGGTTTGAGAAGACTTCAACCGTCACGGCTGCGGTAGCACTCGTTGGATTGAAAAAGGCCATGCCGGTGAAGAATATCCCAGGCAGAACAGCGACCTGGCTGTAGACTGCCCGAACGAATAGCTCGGACTGGAGACGCAAAGCTGCTGCGTACTCACCGGTTGGGCTCCCAAAGACGACGTCACCTATGACTCCCGCACCACTCGCCTTGACCCTCAGGGAGCCGACCCCATCGAATCGGTCCTGTCCTAGAAGGGTTCCGCCGACCGTGCTGGTTGAAACGGAGAAGCTGGAAGAGAAGATCTCGGCGGCATCGCCCTGAAAAACTCCCCCAGGCTGGATCGTGATGTCGAGCGGGTCAGCCAGATTGTTCCCGTCATCACCGACGGGTGTCAGAGTCACGGTTCGCGTGGAATTGGAGAGGTTGATAAGGTTGACGCTAGTAAAGAGGTCCAAAGCTTGGCTAGCCAGTTGAGCGGAGAAGAGTTCAACGTCCTCCTCATCTAAACCCAGGGGCTCCTCAGCATTCGATTCCTGTTGGAATTCGGCATTCAGACCGAAGATGGTGCTGTCATTGACAAGGATCACCAGTTCAAAGCCGACCGCTCCTCCCCCCTCAGTGACATCGACTTCAACATAGCCACTGGAGACCTCGACATCACCGAAGATGTCGGAAACGGATTCCAGGAGCCGACCCTTGCCGAGAACGGTTCGGTGCTGGGTAGACGTCAGGGGGGTAGACCCGGCACTTGAAGCCATCATCTGGTCCGTTCCCCGTAGGTTGAAAGTCAAATCGATGGGGTCATCGTTAGGATTGGCAATGCTGAGGACTGTCGTGGCCGTGCGCCCCCGAAAAGCAGTGGCGCCTTCGAAGACGCGCATGAAAACGAGCCGGCGTCCCTGCTCGGTGAAGGCCACGGCCCCATCCAACTGAGTCGAGGAGAAGTCGCCAAATTGGTAGAAACTGGCAATCAGGGGATTGTTGCTATTGAGCTCGATCCAACCCTCCGGGGTGTCGGAGGAAGGGACGCCAAAGAGCTCCCTGGCCAGCTGCGCTACTTGATTGTGTGGGGTGAGGTGTTGTTGGGAGGGATTAACGGGCAAGAAGCTCGATACCCCATCCGGGTCAAGAGCGCGAAAGGTCAAATCTGTGGGAATCGCTGAGTAATTCGAGACAGCGATCCCAGTGAAACCGGTGGAATCCGTCTGATAGAACGGGAAGTAAAGGGCGGTCGAATTGTCCGCCGGTCCTCCGGAGGGCTCGGCCTCCGGGCCTGCAGCTCGCTGGAGCGTTTCTGTCGGGGGCCACTTCAAAAGCGGCCAGGCGGGGCCGGGTCAAAACCGGCCAGTGATTCAGTAGTTATATCCTCCGGTTCGAGTCATTTCAATCCCTTGTGAAGCCCTCCCCGCGAAGCGGGGGGAGGAGGCTTTGTTGTGTGTTCAGCCGTAGAAGCGGTGGGAACTGTGGGAAACTCCGTCCGGAGGAGTTTTCCAAGCGCTGTGGGAACGGTGGAAAAACTCGCCTCCTGGAGTCGTCTTCGCGAGGCAGCCGTTTTCCCACGGTTTCCATAGCGCGGCAGTTTCCACGGCTTTCCGGGGGTGTTGGGGGAAACTCGAGAAGCCTGGCTTCCATGGTCTCTGCTTGGTTTCAACGACACGGCTTCTTCCTGGCTTCCTTTTTTCAAAAAACATTCGCTCAGAGGCCCCTCAAGCAATGAGCTCTGCCCCACCCTGTCCTGACCCCTCCCTCGGAGCGGGCAATCTACGAAGCCTGGGGCTGAGTCCCAGGGTCTGCGAGTAGGGGACAAGCCCGCACTCACAGCACTCGCCTCGCAGGTGTCATTTCTCTTTCCCTCGCTTCGGGGTGGATTTCTCTCGTTGCTGTCGCTCGTAGAGGCGATAGCTCTTGCCCCGAATGAAGGTGACTTCCGAAGTGTGCAGGAAGCGGTCCAGCAGCGCCGAGGTGGCCGCCGTATCTCCTCCCAGCATCGCGCCCCAGTCCTCCAGGGGTCGATTCGAACTGAGGATCGTCGAGGTCTTCTGGTATCGGCGGTGCAGGATCTCCAACAGATCTTCTGCCGCCGACTCCGGCACTCTGCGGAGTCCCAGATCCTCGAGGATCAGCAGCGGGATCCGGGTCATCTCCGTAATGTAAGATCGGCGTCTGCCGGTGGCCGTGGCTTCGGCGATGTCTTCCAGCAGATCGAAAGCCGACTTGTACTGCACCCGGTGACCGGCTTCGACCGCCTTGATCCCGACGGTGATGATCAGATGGCTCTTGCCGACTCCGGTCTGACCGATGACCAACCAGCCGCGGCGCTGTTGGATGAATCGGCCGGTAGCCAGATCGAAGATCTGCTGCCGGTTGATGGAGGGGTTAAAGGAGAAGTTAAAGTCCTCCAAGTGCTTTTGTTCCGGAAACTGGGCCTGGCGCAAACGTCGCTCCAACAGCCGGTCCCGACGGCGGGTCAGCTCGTCATCAATCAGCAGCTCAAAGAACTCCTGATGGCTGAGCCTTCCCTGGACGGCTTGTTGCAGGCGAACGTCAAAGACCTGAGCCAGGCCCGAGAGCCGGAGGTGACGAAGTTTTCGTTCCAGTTCTGACGAGATCATTCTGGTTCTCCTGTGGGATCGGTGATCTGGTACTCGGACAGCGGTCGGATCAACTCGTGCTCGGAGGTAAACAAAGAGCGCTGCGGCACGTCCAGTCGCTTACACAAAGCCACCAGAGTCCGGTAGCGGAAGGCGTCATGTGCGAGCGCCTTGCCGCAGGCTTCGTCGACGACCGAAGCGCGGTAGCGGCGGGTCAGCGAGATCATGCCCTGCACGAGTCGGTAGGCGAGCATGTCTCGGACCTCCAGAGCTCGCTCGGCCCAGCGGTGCGCCTCTGGACCCACGGCTCGGGCTTGCTTCAGCAGATGATGCTCGGTTCGATAGTGCGCGTAGCGTTTGCGTTCCGGAAGATGGCTCGTTTCGGTTCGGAATCTCCCCGGCGGGTGCTTCGGATGCAGGGCCACCTGTTGCTCACGAAAGAAGACGCGGACGATACGATCATCCCAGTGCACGGCGACTTCACAACCGAGCAGATGATTGGGCACCGAGTAGAACGCTCGGTCGACTTCGATGTGGCCATCGGTGGAGACCGTTCGACGGCCCACGCGGAAGAAACTGAAGCGGGAATCCGGAAGCGGTCGGAGATGCTTCTGTTCTTCGACAAAGCGGGGCCAGACCTGCTGCTTGGTGGTGCCGTGGATGCGCTGGCGGGCGATTCGCTCGTTCCAACTCTGCAGATGCTCATTCTGCGCATCCAGGCTCTCGAAGCGGCGAGCTTTGAGCGCGCTGGAGTCGGTATATCCGATGCTTCTTTCGACTTTTCCGTTCTCGTTCGGAGCGCCCGGATGGATGGGCAGCACGGCGAAGCCGTAGTGGCGAGCGAGCGCACTGAAGACGGCATTGACCTCGGGGTCCACCAAGCAAGCCCGGGTGATCCCGGCCTTGAGGTTATCGAGGCGAACCACCTCCACGCCGCCTCAGATGAGGACGGCGGTAACGACCCGATTCGGTCCGAGTCAGGGCTCCTTTGCCGAAGTCGATCTGCAGGTCCCGACCGGGGGGAGTTTCCACCCGAGCAAACACGCGAGGACTCTCCGCCTTGAGCTTTCCACAGAAGCGCTTGACGGAGTTGTAGGCTCCCCCGAATCCCTGCTCGAAGACCAGGTCCTGCCAGATCCGCTTGGCCTGCAATCCCTGCTGGAGTTTCTTTTCAATCTGCTCCCGAAAGGGCTCACAGAAGCTGCGCAGACCCGGGGGCCGCTTTGGCCGCTTTTGCTCCTCCGAGCCGGGGGCCACTTTGGCCGGTTTTGAATCTCGGGAGGGATCATAGCGGGCAATCCTCTCTCGTCGGACTCCCACCTCTCGCTCGATCCGACGATACGACCAGCCCAGCTTCAGGAGCGCCAAAACCGTTTGCTTCTTTTCCATTTTCAATGTATTGGCCATCGGCGCATCCTACGCCGGATGCGGCCCTCAATGGCTCTTGAAAATGGCCGGTTTTGAAGTGGCCCTCACTGGCCGCTTTTGGGTGGCCCCTGACATTTCGGCGATTCCGAAGCTTACCCAGAGTAAAACGATGAAGATTGCTAAGGTCGAAAGTTCAAAAACTCCGAGTCCTCTGAAAGGCATTGCCGAGGATGGACGAGGACTGGTTGGAAATATCATGGGTGCAATGCGTGTCTAACTTATCGACGCTGAAGGAGAATTCTTCAGCTATTGTAAGCTGAAACTTCATTTGCAGAAGTAGCTTTGGCCTCCAGGCCGAAGTCTTATTCTTCTGAGCCTTTGGCTCGGACGGCGGCCTGGAGGCCACCGCTACGCCGGACCCGAAGTTTCGTTCTCGAATGGGGCAGCACCGCTGGGGGACTACCAAGCTGAAACTTCATCGAGCAGTAACCGGCGTAAGATGGGCATTCCTGCCCGTCGGTTGGCCTCGACGGGCAGGAATGCCCGTCCTACAACGGAGACGCTCCTATCTCTGTTCGTCGCTAGAGACGACCAAAGTTTCTTTCTCGATGGGGCCAGCTCCGCTGGGGGCCCCACTAACCTGAGACTCGAAAATCCCAAGATACAAGAAACAAGATACCAACAAGCACCAAGTTCCAAGAAACCTGCTGTCTCCGCTCAGGCACTGCCCATCCGACAGAGCCGCGAACGACTTGACCCGTTAGCACCACGAGGCCAACTTCCGAGGAGAGAGCCGGACAACAGCAAAATCTTTGCTAATCCCGACCCAAGTTTCTTTCCCCAATAGTCAGGCTCTCGGAATGAGGCGAAGTAGGGAGTATAATCGGCGATCTGGAACCGAGAAGAGTCGCCTAGGCCCAAAATAAGCGCAAGTTCGAAAATAGACCCCTTTGTCGGCTCCGAGGAGCCATTTTGGAGACCTAAATTCTAAATTTCGGCGCGAAGTCACTCAGAACAGGCACGTCTTCAGCTGTCCTCCACGCCGATCGCTCAGGGAAAACGATTCTGCCCTCTTGGGGGGCGTTTGTAGAGACACCTCGCCCCAGCTCTGGCGACCCTCGGAGCTACTTTATCTCCTTTCAGTTTCAGGTAGCTGGCCGGTGTTTCAACCACTTACTGCCTTCCAAGAGAAGACGGCTCCAACCATTGACATCCAGCAGCCGATAGACCAACTGTCGGCCCCTGCGCAAAATCTGGCAGGGCATTTCAATGACCTCTCGCAGGAAACGGCGATACTCCATCTTCACCAGCTCTCGGGCTTGCAGTCGCGCCGGCAGCACCAACCCCATCCAGGCCTTCAGATTCCAGGCTTGAGCCGCAATCACCAGATAGGCCCAGTTGGCTACCAGCGTATCCGAGGGCATCCGCAGGGCCTCGACTCCGTTCTTGAGTTGTTCAATGACGTTCTCCTGGTTGCAGCGCCGGTTGTTTTCCCGTACGACTCCCGCCGTTCCCAACGTTCTGGCCGAGATATTGGTGACATAAAAGTGGTAGCGCGTCTGCGGCAGCAGCCGCTTCTGGCCTTTCTCGACCAGGATCGTCTTGCGCAAGATCACCATCCGATAGGTTCGCTTCGCTTTGCTCGGACGGTAGTCGATCTCCGCGATCTCTTCCCGTTCCAGCGTCAGCGTCTTGAACCCGCGTCTCTTGACAATCTCCGGCTTCACTTTGTCCCGCCGCTGGCGCCGCTTCTTCCCTTTTCCTTTCCCCTGGCTGGGGCGCCCCAGCTCTTTCCATCTCGCTTCTGGCAACGCCTCCGCCCACTTGACGAAGCTCGGATGGGCGTCGATCCCGAAGTCAAACTCCACGCCCGCCTCCGTCCAACGGTCAAAATGAGCCGTCAGCGAAAAATCCGTGTCCCCGCGCAGGCGCACCTTCCGAAAACCCGCCTCTCGAACCAGCTCGATACTCCGATCCAGCCATTCGGCCGCTCCCTCATGAGAGGGACGGTTGCCCGAGCGGTTGACCGCATAGAGCACCTCTCCCGTATTGGCCAGCGTCACGATCAGCGGCGCATAGCCCCACTGCCCGTCGTAGCTGATCTCCATCCCTTCCTTGCATTCGCCGCTCGTGGGGGCCATCGTCCCATCCACGTCGATCTCCGCCCGTTGGAAGAAACGGGCCGGTTGTTGGGCCCAGACCTTGAGGCGGCTGGCATTGACGGCTTCCATCAGATCCACCACGTCGGGCGCGTCAAAGCGGCGCACAAAGTCTCCGGCCGTGCTGGGGGCGGGGATCTTCTCGGCTCCCACCGCCTCCAGGAAACTCACACTCTGACGTCGCAGTTCAATATCCTGATAGCGGGTCCCGCCCGTGGCCACGTTGTAGATCAGGCTCAGGACGTGGTCCGATTCGTGGTACGGTTGGTGGCGTTTGAGCAGCGTCACCGCCTGGTCAATGGCTTTCCCCAGCCCACTCCACTTCACCACCTGCTGCAGCAGCCCCAGACCACCGTAACTGACCGCACCCGTTTTCTCCGAGACCTCGTAGCTGATGACCTCGGGCGAGAGCACCGGTTTCGGGTCTTGACCGTTCCAGCTGGGGCTCAATCGCTGAGCAACCTCTGCTTCCCGTTTGCGGATGATTGCGCTATCCTTTTTATTCACCTGAAATGCCTCCTTTCGGCTTGTTCTGAAGTTTCTTTGACAACCCCAGAATACCCGTCAGGTCTGGCATTTCAGGTGTTTACATGTGGTTTAGTCCACTTTCATCCACTTCTTTTGGGTCTAGGATCTCATATGGCTAAGAAATTGGTGGTGTACGGAGCGGGCGCAATCGGAGGCCAGGTCGGTGCTCGGATGGCTGCTGCCGGACACGATGTAACCCTGGTCGAACCTTGGGAACCTCAATTCGATGCGATCCATGATCGAGGACTGTTGATCGAGGACGAGCTCGGGCCGGTGACGCATCGGCCTCCCATCATCCGACCGTCGGAACTGGAAGGACTCGACCGATCGATCGATATCCTGTTCCTGGCGGTCAAATCATATGACTCGCAGCGGGTTCTCCAGACTGTAAAGCCCTACCTCAGCCCCCACTGCTGGGGTGTGAGCATGCAAAACAGCATCAACGAAGAATTCATAACCGAGATCTTCGATCCTTCGAGGGTGCTGGGTGGCGTCATCCTCATCAATGCAGTGCTGGAGACGCCAGGCCACATACTGGGCTCCACGGCATCGGTATCCCGATCAGTCGATCCCTCTGCGCCGGGCGTCCTGGTGGGAGAATATGCGGGTGCCGTAACGAAGAAGGCCGCCGAAGTAGCGGGCTATCTGGATAGCGTCTGGCCCTCCCAGACTAAGGGGGACCTGATGAAGATGCGGTGGACGAAGCTCGCCACCAGCACCATGGTCAACTCAGTCTCGGGACTCACTGGTCTCAGGTCCGCGGTGCTGCTGGCCAGTCCTGAGGCCCGAAGTCTCATGATACGGATCGCGGCTGAGGTGGTGCGGGTCGCCGAGGCTAGCGGACATGCCATCACGCGGGTGCTGGGAACCTGTACTCCGGAGCAGGTCCTCGAGTCCGCGGCGGGCCGCTCCGACTCGATGGACAAACAGCTCACGGAGATGGCAAGAAACGTGAGTCCAACGGCGGCGACCTCGCTACTTCAGGATCTGTGGCGAGGACGCAGGACCGAGGCTGACTACTTCAACGGTCTGGTCGTCCGCAAGGGACGAGAAAAGAACCTCGAAACCCCGGTGAACGAAGCAGTTCTCCACAGGTTACACGAGATTGAGGAAGGCTCGGTCAAACCCGGTCTGGGCGTGTTGCGCACTCTGGGTTAGCCGCCTGTCAGGCCGAAGTAGGCGAAGTCGGCGCTCACCTACCTTCTTCTTCCCGAAGCTTTTCGGACTCTCGCAGCGGCTGCAGAATCCCCGGCATTCTGGTAGGCCTCGATCGATTGCGAGTACTTCTTCTGTTTCTCGTAGGCGAATCCGAGCTGTCGCCAGACAGGCTTGAGAGCATCCTGGAGTACCTTCTCCGCCCTCTTGTGCTGACCTTTGCCGTTATAGGCTCGCCCTAGCGGAGATGGCGAATTTTCTGGAACCTTTTGAGGTTCTCCGCGAATTACTAGAGTGAGCAATGCAGATTGGATGGGACGAAGTGGTCCGAAAGAGATGATGGAGACGGCATTGACCGACGAGGAGCTTTTGGATAGGGCGGCCCGGGGAGATGAGCCTTCATTTACCAGGCTCTACCGAAGGAGGCAGGGTGCCATTTATCGGTTCGTGCTTCAGCTCACCGGTTCTCGAATGCTGGCGGAAGAGGTTACCCAGGAAGTGTTTCTGATCATGATCCAGAAGGCTTCTGATTTCGACGTATCCAAGGGAGCCTTGAAATCCTACCTCTGCGGCGTGGCACGAAACCTTGTCCTAAGATACCGGCGGGAGGAACTGCAATGGGATGATGTCGATTGGCAAGAGGAATCCCCCTCGGGTGCACTTCCAGTGCGGCCGGATCCTCTGGCAGTGCTGGAACGCAGCGAAATCGTCATGAGTGTGCGACGCGCGGTTCTGGCCTTGCCTCAGCCTTACCGCGAGACAGTGGTCCTGTGTGACCTTCACGAGCTGACGTATGCCGAAGCGGCCACTATTCTGGGTTGCAGCGTGGAAACGATACGTTCGAGATTGCATCGAGGACGGGTCTTGTTGCTGAATCGAATCCCGAAAATGGGGACAAGCACCCAGGCAGAACCTGGCGAGCTCCGGGCCGCCGGGGATCAGAGTAGGGAAGATACTGGTGCCTCATTCCGTCAGACCAGGAGCTGGAAATGAACTGTGATGAGTTCGCGGAAGTCGCTACGGACCTCGTAAAGAAACAGCCGGTAGACTCAGAGAAGAAGCTCAGGGCTTTGACTCATGCCGATGTCTGTCCCAGATGCTCGAATCGCCTGGAGCAAGAGCAAGATCTTACGGCTTGTCTCCGGGATCTTGCTGGGGCAATGGCCTCCGAAGAGGCCCCGGCCCACCTCGAAGATCGGCTCCTATCTCAGTTCCGGAGACTGCATGAGACATCTGAGATTTCGACCAAGAGAGGCTGGTACAGATCCTCTGGAGTGATCGCGGCGGGGATTATTCTGCTGATCGTTTCGGGCTATCTTGTCATGATTCGTCCCCCTCACGTGGACAAACCCCAGCTCGGCACGGATTCAGAGTATTTCAGGTCCCGTGCAGACACTCCTGTCGACAGAAGGATAGATAAGGCTCGGCCCCAGGTTGTGACCGGATTCATTCCGTTGGTGGAGGGCTACTACAAGGGTGCTCCTGAACGTGGCCATGTGCTTCGGGTGCGGTTGGATCGGACGGCCTTGCTTTGGATGGGACTTCCGATGAACGAAGAGCTAGCCGAGACCTCAATCTTGGCGGATGTTCTGATCGGGGACGACGGGTTGGCCCAAGCCGTACGTTTTGTGCGGTAGGGTTAGACTACTGCATTGATTAAGAACGACGGAGGAAAAATGATCCTTTCAAGTAACGACACTCGACGATCAATCGTGGTTTTACTGGTTTTGGTCACTGCCGCTGGAATACCTGTTGGTACCTCGATTTGGGGACAAACGGGGCAGGCTCAGGACGAGCACTACCGGGCGGCAGGTCCGGGAACGTACGCTTTCATTTCGTCAGAGTTCAGCTTCAATGGCAAGGTCGTCGCTGGCGCGCCTTATTCCGCGGAGGCGGTTACCGTAACGGCACAGACCTTGATCGATGGGAATCGAATTCGCCGGACAGTCAGCAGCATGGTCTTCCGCGACAGTGATGGGCGGACCCGACAGGAGCATAGTCTGGGGGCGCTTGGGCCATGGGCTGCAGGTGGACCTGAGCGACGAATTATCACGATCCATGACCCGCTGTCGTCAGAGACCCTCACCCTGGATCCTGAATCGCGCACTGCCAGGAGGAGGCCGCGCCGCGGCTTCGACGTTCACCGACTGGCGATAGCGGCAAGGGGGTTGTAGTGGGAGCCGGTGGGCTTCAAGAGGTGGAATCTCACGAGAGTATCCTTGTTGAGGGGGGAAACCGGACGGCAGCCATCTCTATTCAAAAACTCAGAGTCTCCAATCCCAAGCACGCGGGCGAAGATGTCAGGACGGAAGGATTGGGCTCCAGGAGTTTCGGGAATGTATTGGCTGAAGGCACACGTACCGTAACCACCATTCCCTCAGGCGCAATCGGGAACGAGCTTCCCATTGAGGTCGTCTCGGAGCGGTGGTATTCATCGGATCTTCAGATTGTGGTGATGAGTAGTAGGTATGATCCTCGATTCGGGGAGACCGTTTACGAGCTGAGAGACCTCTCCCAGGCCGAGCCAGACTCAAGCCTGTTCGAAGTCCCAGAGGGCTACACCGAAGGCACCTTCACGCCGGCAGGAACCGAGTTCCACTTTGAATCGTCGTCGGACACGAAGACGAAGGTGAAGCGCATGAGGAAGTCGAAGAAGGAGTAAAGGGTTTGTCTGAGCTCTTCTCATCTGAGCCCCCGTGGCGGCGGTCTCCAAGCCGTCGAGCCCAAGAACACTTAGGGTCTGCGCAAGAATAACTTGGTAGAATTGGCGCTCGGATTTGCATCAGATTTGGCCGCGAACGATTGAGCGAAACCGCAGGCGTAGCCAGGTCTACGTTGAGAATTTCGCGATTGAGGAGCGGCCGAAGATGGTGTGAAGACGAGATGCCAAAATGCCAAGTTATTTTTGCGCAGACCCTTAGCCCGGATTAGCCCGGATAATTCATAAATTTTGAAAACTTATGAATTATCCGGGTTAGACCTGGAGACCGAAGTTTCGTTTGCCAACATACAGTTCGGAGTGTTAGCTACTCAATTACGCTGGGCGACACTGATGAGAAATAGGTTAGCTCGTTGTCCCCGAAGATCTGCCTCACTACGAGTGGTTCGGAGGAGGTGATAACCAGGTACCCCCCGACCTGCGCCGCAGTCGCGGGGATGAGCTCAGTTAGTGTGCGGGCAAGGCTGGCTCCGGCCTCCAAGGTGAGATTCTGCCGGCCGGCCGACTCGCCGCTAGCGGTGAAGGCCTCCAACGTCACCTGAGCAATGCCCTTGCCAGGGTTGAACAGAGCCACACCGCTGAAGAGACCCAGCGCATTGGCAATCTGGCAGGATACCGCCTTTCTTGCCTTCTGCGTTTGCAGCGGTGCCGCCGTGGCGAACTCGGAGGCCGCTGATTCCTTGATCAGGACGTCACCAATGATCCCCGGCCCGTCGGCTCGAACGGTCAGCGATCCGGTGACAACTTCTTCGGCAGCTAGATCGAAGAGGTCCTTCTCCAGCTGGGATCCGGGAGCAAGCTCAACCGTGACCGAACCACCAACGACAGAACCATCCGCCGACAAGACCGTCAAGGTAATCCGTCGAGACGCTGTCCCCACGTTGATCAGGTTGAGGCTGGTAGTCAGGTCAGGCGTCCTTGCTACCTGAGCCGAATAGAGGTTCTCGAGGCTATTTCCTTCCCACGGATCCAACCCGATCAGCGAGCTGCCTTCGGAGAATTCAATCAGTTGAAAGCCCACTACACCCGCTCCGGCCAAGACCTCAACTTCAACATAGCCACTTGGAATCTCTCCCCTATCTTGAAACAGATCTGCGACCCGCTCATAGAGGAGTCCCTTGGCAGGTAAGATCCTCTCAGTGTGGGCACTCTGGGTTGTTTTCGCGTCGGATGTTGAGAAGAGAGTGAGCTTCAGTTTCACCGGTCCAAAACCGGGGTTGGCAATGCTGAAGAAGGTCGTAGCCCGTTCTGAAAGATCTCCTTCGGCTTTGCTTTTGATCCGAGTGAAGTAGAGTTTCCTGGCTGTCCTGTTCACTGCGCCGGAGCCGTCGAGATATTCAAGATTCCCCAGGAGGGAACATGCAGCCAGAGCCGGATTATCGGTGCTAGCCCGAACCCAAGCCAGCTGATTGGGTTGAGGCGGGTCGGAGAAGATCTCTCGGCCCAGCTTTGCCAGCTGACCTCCGGGTTCCAAGGTAATCGGATCGGGTTTCTCCAAACTGGAGAAGCCGGGGTCTCGCTGACCGAAGAGCTCGAAGTTCACGACAGCCTGACTGGTCGAGCTGTTAGCCAGTGCGAATCCCATGAAAAGATCGTCTTTCGAAGGATAGATTGGGAAGTAGAAGACGAGGGGCGAGATGACGACCTCTCGGCCTTCCCCGGTCCAGCTGGTGGTTCCCTCCGCGGCCGTCAGCGAAATACTGAAGCTACCTGGGGGCAGCCGGGGAACGGTTACGAGCAGCGTATTGTCGTCGAGGATTTCGAAGCTCTCTACTTCAAACTCCCCGAACTTGAGCGACGGAGCCAAGGCGAGGAACCCGCTTCCCTTGATGATCAGCTGCTCACCCGGGGGCAGAGTCTGAGAAGAGACGGACTCGATGTTGGGTCCGCCTGACTCCACGGCAAGGGCTTCCTGGCGATCATAGGCTTGAATCGAGGCATCGTAGTACTCGTAGGCGGTCGAGGTAGCGGCTTGAGCCCGGACTGGAAACAAGGCGATGATCTGAAAGGTGAAGGAGTGAGGCTCTTCCCGGTTCAGACCATCGATGTAGAAAATGACCTTGCGTCCTGCCAGCTCGGCGCGCTGGATGAGCTCCGAATCCGTCAGTTTTTTCAGCGAGGACATGACGGGGCCGAATCCGGTCGGGATGCCGATATCGACGATCACCATTCCCGTCCGCTCCTTCTCCCCGTTGTACTGCAGGTCCACGACCACGTCTACGACGTCGTCCACCTCGATGTGGTCGGCCCGGTAGGAAACCTTCAGCGTCATGTTGCGCGAGGGAGGCAGGAGCTCTCCGGGGAGGTTGAATCGCTGTGCGAGCTGAAAGCCAACGCTTCCTGTACCCGACGAGCGCAGCTCGAAAAGGGTACTGTCGGCGGGCAGTTGGAACTGCTGCAGAAGGTCGAAGTTGGTCTCGTCGATGTGAAAGCGGGTTAGTTCCTCATCTCCCTGAAAGAGAGAAAGTTCGACGTCCAGATCGCGGTGAATCTTCCTGGCGGCCTGGAATAGGGCCCGCAGGGCCACGACTGTGTCCTGAGTTGACTGGCCGTAACCTCCCAGCGCGTTGCGTTGCGTGGAAAGCCACTCTACCGCCGCCTGGGCTTCTGGTCTGCCGGCCCCGTTTGAGGCCATCAGCAGGGCCATGGTCGCATATCCAGTGGTCTCGACCGGGTAGGGTTCCCAGTGAAGACCGACTCCCTCTGCGATCGCCATCTCCAGGAGTCGGTCCAGGATTCCCTCAGCCGTCGATTCGAACCCATCGATTTTGAACAAGGCCACCGCCGCGATCGACAAGGAATAGGGATCGTCCCAGACTCGGGAGACAGAATCTTGAAGATAACTGGCCGCCAGGTTGAGGGAACCTGTTACCGTGTTGCCGCCATAGTCGGCCAGGGCGTTGGCGACGTATGCCGACATGGCAACCAGGTTTTCGAGTCCTCCGTCCATCTCCTTGTGGATCAGAAATTCGTCGGTTTGAAAGGAGCCGTCTTCGAGCTGGCGCGACACCAGCATGGTGGCTGCTCGCTCCAGTACAGATTCATCAATGTCGCGGACCTCGCGGGCTCCCGAAAAGGTGGAGAGGACGAAAGCGGTCAGCCAGAGGGCGCCCTCTTCCCCTCCGAAGGCTGCAAACCCGCCATCCGCAGTCTGAAAGGTGAGCTGACGCTGATAGCCCACGTTGACAAAGAACTCAGCCTCAGCCCGAACCTCGGGCGCCAGCTCTCCGATTTCCCGCAGGTACTTGAGGATTTCGATATCGGGGGCCAGGAAGATCATGTTCTGCTCGCCACAGCCGTAAGGCATCTCTAGCAGGTCAGCGACACCGTTTATCGACTGAGCCACCGGGCTCCGGGCTAGGGCTGAGGTAAAGGAAGGCCGTGTGTGAGTCTGCCACAGCTTCCGGGGGAGGCAACGCTTCCAGACTCACCGTCTCGCCGGCCGCGATGACCCCGTTTCTGATCTGCTGGCTGGTTACGCCCTCCGGGATGACTTTCAACTCCCGGAGGACCGCGTCGGCCGCCGAATCGGCGATGGCTGTGATCTTGAGGGGGAAGGTTCCGATCCCAGTCGGAACGATCTCGAACGAGACTGGAGTTGCAGAGTTGGCGGGAACTTTAACTTCCAGCTCGTTCTCGCCGCGGAGCTCGAATCCCTCCGCATCTTCCAGGGTCAAGTTGACCGATTGCTCCCGGTCCAGGTAGTTGAAAACACTGACTCGGGCGGTGAAGTTCTCCCCCCGGACAACAGAAACTGGAAGGTCGGGTTCCACGAAGAAGTCCTGGAATGCCGTCAGCTCGGCTTCTCCGAAGAGGATACCGGGCGTTCCCGATGGCGCCTCTGGCCAGGTGCCCATCACCGAGAGCTTCCACCCGGTGATGTTGTCAGGGGCAACTAAGGTCAGTTTAGCTATGCCCTCATCATCGGTCAGGAGCGTTGGCTCCCAGGTCCAGGTCTCGGGGAAGAACTGCCTGAGGCGGGGTGCTTCGGATGCAGAGCCTCCCGCACCTTCGGCGGGTGCAGGACTCAGGTTGACAACGTCTAGCCGTAGATCGATCACGCCACCCTCTGGGATCAAGAGTCCAGGACTGGTTGCGATCTCCAGGCCTGCTTCTCGGATCAGATCGAGAGCTCCCGGAGAGGAAATCGGTCTGCCAACGGGACCGAAGGGCAGTGGATCGATGGGGCCTTCTCCCTCGTGCACTTCCACTTGAGGCTCCAGAAAGCGCCTTTCCAGCTCGTAGAAGACCTCAGCCAGATGCAGTCGGCTTCTTCCCAGCGCCAGGACCGACTGGTCCACGATGGACACTCCCAGCATCGTCTTGCTGTCGGTTCCCGTATCGAGTGTGACTTCGACCGGATCGCCTGGTTTTACCAGGTTGGGATTAAAGTCGGCGTCGATTGAAAGCGAGAGAGCAAGATTGACCGCAAAGCGAGCCGTATCTGCCACGATCTCATTGGTATCGCTGATCTGATAGGCGACGACTTTGGCGCTGGGGAGCATTTCTGGCGTTATTGCGAAGCTGAGTCGCCTTCCGTGGCGTCGGAGAGGATGGTTCGCCCTCCCGCGTACACCTCGTAAAACACCGTTCCCCCGTTGGTTGAAGCGACCGCGAATAAAGCGGTCTCACCCACATTCGCCGGATTAGAGCTGAGCATTGAGAGCGCCAGGAAGGAACTTGAAGGTGAGAAGGCGCTGCCCATCGATAGTTCAACGGTAGTTTGCCGGCCTCCCACTGCAGCCGTAGCCTCGAGCTCGGCGTAGCGTGTCTCCTCTGGGGCGGAAAGGGTCACCTGCCCGATGCCGTCTGAAGTGTCAACATTCTCCTGCAGCTGTCCCAGCTGGGTACGGTCAATGCGGTAGAATCTCGCGATCAGCTGTACCGCCACATCGACCGGCACGCCCTCGGGATCCTTGGACTGCACCAACACTGTCGTAGGAATCCCAGGTTTGAAAACGTCGGAAGCGGGGACCAGTGACAAGACGACCGGGGCCTCAACGATCCTCAGTACCTGATTGCTGGTCTGGGTGTGGCCGGTGGAGTCGGTTACGCTGACATCGAGGGTTATCGTCCCTTGACCACTGGCGTCCGGCGTTCCACTCACAAACTCCACAGCGGGTAGGTTGAAGTCGAACTCTCCCTGGGAGAGTGTGCCCTAGGTAGCCGCATACTCCTCCCACACTCCGACCCAACGCTTGGCCGAGATGAAAACCTCGCCGTCGACGTTCCTGCCGAAGAAGTACTTCGCCTTGACCGTCCCCAGAATGATTTCGTCCACCAGAGCCCAGTCCTTGGGGAAGTCGACTGAGAGGTCGAACCGGGGCAGGGTATACTCTTCGACCCGAATGTCCCGAATGCTCTCCGCACTTTCACTTCGTGCGCGGATCTTCCAGGTACCGAAATTCACCTCGTTCGCCAACACCAGTGAGAATGGCGCCACTCCATACCCATCGGCAACCAGGTTCTGCCTGCCGATTCGGAGCCCCTTGGCATCGTGAAAGGTAACCTCGACCTCCCCTTCGCTAGGCTGCAGAGCACTGTTCAACAGCACGATTCGACCCAGAACGGTTTGGGAAGGCTTGTAGATCGGTTTGTCGGTTTCGATGAGAATAGCTGGCGTCTTCTCGATGGTCGTCGAAATCTCCAGGCTTTGATCCAAACCCTGTACCTGGGCTTCCAGTCGGTGGCTGCCGGTCCAGGTTAGGGGTACTTGAAACTGGATATGTCGACGGCCATTGGTATCCGTGCTTCCTTCGAACAAGACGATAGACTGATCCCCGTCGGCTGAAAGCAGCCGAGCCGACACTCCCCGTTCGACCGGCTCACGGGAGGTCGAGTCCAGAGTCGTCACGGTGAAGGAGGCCTGGGTGCCCGCGTACATCGTCCGAGGCGCGGTAAGGATGGCCGCATCCTTAGCCTGGATAAAGGCAGAAAACCCAACGGTACAGAGGATCGTTAGCAGTAGGGCTGGGGGGGTGGACCGGGTCGAGGGCTTTTTCAGGACATAGTGGTTCATAGATGACTCTCGATCTATGGATGGCTCCCCTTTGCATTTAGTCTACTACGTCACCTGTTCTCGTGTGGTGTAAAGCCCCTTTCCTTTGCCCCTGACTTGGCTGTCGACCGTGATCCCGTGGGGCCGCATCATCTGACCAGGGGCCGGTTCCCGGTTCACCCCAGCGATGGAGGAGCCGATAGGAGACTTTGGATTGGCCAGATGCGAGTAGTGTGGCCAATGCGAGTCCCAAGGTTGCAAGGGAGCGGATGGCCGGGATCATGCTTAATCGGACCCCTTCGACGGGACCAGCTTGAGGCTGTATTTTGCAGCGCCTGGAAGGAAGGGCAGGGGATCGCCACCGACCCAGGCTTCGTGTCCCTTCCGGTAGAAGGGGGCCAGGGGGTGTCCGCTCTGGCCTCCTGGCATGTGGAAGTAGCCTTCGGCTTCCCTGCCAGGTGCAACGGCAAAGCGCTCAGATGGCCCACTGAGGACGGTTTGTCTCCTGGGAACATAAAGGTCCCCAGGAAGAGGTATGGCAGGAAGGTCAAGCCAGCTCTTCAAAAGCGCAGGTAGGGCAGGGGAGAGAGGGTGCTGGATGCTGACTGTGTTGTGCTCCCCCCAGGTTCGCTTCTGGAACGGTCCCTCGAAGTGAGTATCGAAATAGGCAATGGTTTCGCCTGCCGCGTGACGCAGCTGTTCTTTCCAGCTCTGGAAGCCTAGACCCAAAAGAAGTAGATGAAAGTGGACTAAACCACATGTAAACACCTGAAATGCCAGACCTGACGGGTATTCTGGGGTTGTCAAAGAAACTTCAGAACAAGCCGAAAGGAGGCATTTCAGGTGAAGAAAAAGGATAGCGCAATCATCCGCAAACGGGAAGCAGAGGTTGCTCAGCGATTGAGCCCCAGCTGGAACGGTCAAGACCCGAAACCGGTGCTCTCGCCCGAGGTCATCAGCTACGAGGTCTCGGAGAAAACGGGTGCGGTCAGTTACGGTGGTCTGGGGCTGCTGCAGCAGGTGGTGAAGTGGAGTGGGCTGGGGAAAGCCATTGACCAGGCGGTGACGCTGCTCAAACGCCACCAACCGTACCACGAATCGGACCACGTCCTGAGCCTGATCTACAACGTGGCCACGGGCGGGACCCGCTATCAGGATATTGAACTGCGACGTCAGAGT
The DNA here is from genome assembly GCA_965219855.1 of Acidobacteriota bacterium. Taxonomy (GTDB): domain Bacteria; phylum Acidobacteriota; class UBA6911; order RPQK01; family JAJDTT01; genus CAUZIZ01. The sequence continues at coordinate 132,350 of CBDCOR010000018.1, read as the reverse complement.
GTGAGTTTCCTGGAGGCGGTGGGAGCCGAGAAGATCCCCGCCCCCAGCACGGCCGGAGACTTTGTGCGCCGCTTTGACGCGCCCGACGTGGTGGATCTGATGGAAGCCGTCAATGCCAGCCGCCTCAAGGTCTGGGCCCAACAACCGGCCCGTTTCTTCCAACGGGCGGAGATCGACGTGGATGGGACGATGGCCCCCACGAGCGGCGAATGCAAGGAAGGGATGGAGATCAGCTACGACGGGCAGTGGGGCTATGCGCCGCTGATCGTGACGCTGGCCAATACGGGAGAGGTGCTCTATGCGGTCAACCGCTCGGGCAACCGTCCCTCTCATGAGGGAGCGGCCGAATGGCTGGATCGGAGTATCGAGCTGGTTCGAGAGGCGGGTTTTCGGAAGGTGCGCCTGCGCGGGGACACGGATTTTTCGCTGACGGCTCATTTTGACCGTTGGACGGAGGCGGGCGTGGAGTTTGACTTCGGGATCGACGCCCATCCGAGCTTCGTCAAGTGGGCGGAGGCGTTGCCAGAAGCGAGATGGAAAGAGCTGGGGCGCCCCAGCCAGGGGAAAGGAAAAGGGAAGAAGCGGCGCCAGCGGCGGGACAAAGTGAAGCCGGAGATTATCAAGAGACGCGGGTTCAAGACGCTGACGCTGGAACGGGAAGAGATCGCGGAGATCGACTACCGTCCGAGCAAAGCGAAGCGAACCTATCGGATGGTGATCTTGCGCAAGACGATCCTGGTCGAGAAAGGCCAGAAGCGGCTGCTGCCGCAGACGCGCTACCACTTTTATGTCACCAATATCTCGGCCAGAACGTTGGGAACGGCGGGAGTCGTACGGGAAAACAACCGGCGCTGCAACCAGGAGAACGTCATTGAACAACTCAAGAACGGAGTCGAGGCCCTGCGGATGCCCTCGGATACGCTGGTAGCCAACTGGGCCTATCTGGTGATTGCGGCTCAAGCCTGGAATCTGAAGGCCTGGATGGGGTTGGTGCTGCCGGCGCGACTGCAAGCCCGAGAGCTGGTGAAGATGGAGTATCGCCGTTTCCTGCGAGAGGTCATTGAAATGCCCTGCCAGATTTTGCGCAGGGGCCGACAGTTGGTCTATCGGCTGCTGGATGTCAATGGTTGGAGCCGTCTTCTCTTGGAAGGCAGTAAGTGGTTGAAACACCGGCCAGCTACCTGAAACTGAAAGGAGATAAAGTAGCTCCGAGGGTCGCCAGAGCTGGGGCGAGGTGTCTCTACAAACGCCCCCCAAGAGGGCAGAATCGTTTTCCCTGAGCGATCGGCGTGGAGGACAGCTGAAGACGTGCCTGTTCTGAGTGACTTCGCGCCGAAATTTAGAATTTAGGTCTCCAAAATGGCTCCTCGGAGCCGACAAAGGGGTCTATTTTCGAACTTGCGCTTATTTTGGGCCTAGATTCAAGAGATGGATTGGCTGCTCCCGGAGCAATCGCCAGAGCGGGCCTTCTTCCTGAGGGAAACCCGCCGCGTCAAAGTCCGGATCCATTGATCTGCAGGGCGCTGTCAGGGCAGCCAAGACGACGTCGCGAACGTGCGTCCTGAAAGCTCGAACCAGCCGATAGGCTGCGGAGTTGACACTGGCACGCCCATTCCAATCTTGAAGCACCGACCGAAACTCGCGGGCGCGCGCGCGGGTGGATCGATCCCGCCTGGCCAGGCTCCAGAAGATCCAGTAGCAATCGGCGCCAGCGCTCCATGAGCAATGCCCGGTCATCGAGTTGAATCCGCAGCATGTCCTGAATCGACGCCCGCCGGAGGGCGAACAGGTCATCGCGTATCTGCCGAGCCCTGGCTCCATGTAGGTACCCACCGTCGCCAAGAGTCTCGAGTGTTTTCCCGGTGACGATCTGTTGGTTCGCCGTCCAGATGTACCCAGAGGGTGGGTCTACGATTCTTGGATACTTGCTTGCCTCGACCCAGCCAAACCAGCCGACCTCAGCGCCTGCCCAGTTCGCCGCTTTACCGGGGTCCAGCCCACGACGCCTCGGAATCCGTCCGGCGATGGTCCATCCGATGCGCCCGTCGGTGTCGCCGGCAACGAAGTTCTGGGGTGGGAGGCCGCTTTCCCTGGCAATTCTGAGGGCCGCCTCGAGATCCTCAGCTTGCTCCAGGTGGATCAGTCGAAGGTTGGTTGCCGCTGGCTCGTGAGCCAGCCATTTTATGGAGACCGGCTCCCCACGGTGATCATTGACTACGGGTCCCCAGAGGCTGTAGCGCAACGGATTCAGCACATCCTCTGTGCCCTTGACTTTGATCGGCTCTTCATAGGTGGTAAAGGCCCGATAGCCGATATCCGCAAGGTATCGATTCGCGTCTTTGGGATCGAGTTCCAGCTGCACACGGTCTGTCCAGTCTCCGTAGCTGTTGGTGAAACCCCACGCTACCCTACCGTTACTGCCCGCCACGATTACCGGTACCCCCGGAAGCGTCACGCCAGTGACATCGATCGAAGGGCCGACCCCTTGGACTCTGAGACGCAGGCGATACCAAGTGTTAGGTAGCCCCAGCGGGAGGTGCATGTCGTTGGCGACGATTGCAGAACCGCTATCGGTATGCCTTCCCGACACGGCCCAGCCATTGCTGTTCCCGTCAATAATTTCAAGGGATTCTTCAGTCGTGTGAGCGGGGCCGAAGTGGACGCCTGCGAGTTCACGGAGATCGTAAGTCGTAGGGTCTGGGAGGGGCGTTGAGGCTAGCTGCCCGCCGTCCAGGGGCGCTGCCCAGGACGCATCGGCAGAGGTCAGGAAGTCGGCAGCCTGGCTGGGGAGACAGTCTCTCAAGAAGGCCTGTTGCGATTCCAATGCAGCCTCCTCGTCATTGAGTTCCAGGTACATCGAGTGCACTACGAGAATGCTGTCCTCGATCCTCCATGGCTCGGGCGAAGCAGAAATGATCCAGTATTCGGGCGGCCGCGACGGCAGCTGTCTCAGGCCTTCGTTGACGCCTTCCACGTAAGCGGCGAGCAGCTCTCGGTGTTTCGGGGTGAGGCCTTCGACCACCTTGACCGCGATCCTGCGAAGTCGGTGCAGCCGATACCGGCGGTCGATTGACAAGGTAGCCTCGCCAAACAGAGCGGAGAGCTCGCCAGCCGATCTCCGGCGCAGGAGGTCCATCTGAAAGAATCGATCCTGAGCGTGTACGAAGCCGGTTGCGCGTGCCACGTCCGCCCGGCTGCTTCCCACTATCGTCGGTACGCCGAGATCATCTCGATCAACGCTGACCTCGGCACTCAGTCCCTTCAGTACACGTCTTCCCTCGAGCCAGGGGAGGCTTGCCCTGGCCAGTGCGTAAATGAGAATTGTGCAGAGGACGACCAGCAAACCGGCGACGTAGAAGAGTCGCTTCATGAGTTCAGAAAACAACAGTCAGGTTAAACTACTCAAATATCATTGAAACATGATTATAATCATTGATTGCCTTGTTCGCCTTTTCCCGCTCGGCTCCCGCCCTCCCTGCTCTCGGACCAGTCGACCCTAACCAATTCATATTCCGTATGTTATCGGCAATCCACAACCAGCTCGAACATTCAAGTTTCAGGTCAGCCCGGCCACCGGCTGCGCCGGATCGTACAGGAAAGAAACTTCAGTCGAGGGACGTAGCGGTGGGCTCCAGGCCGCCGTCCGAGCCAAAGGCTCGGAAAAATAAGACTTCGGCCTGGAGGCCAAAGCTACATTCGCCAATCAAGTTTCAGCTTAGCCCCGCCTCCGGCTGCAGACCGCCGGATCGTACAGGAAAGAAACCTCTCGAGTCATAAAGGTTTCCATGACCTAAAGATCACTGAATCAATGGGTTACACCCTTGCACCTCAGAAACAGCCAAATCAAGTTTCAGCTTAGAAGGACGCGCGACGATTGGGGGGCAAAGGCAAGGACAAGGACAAGGCGCTAAACAAATATGGGGGAATTACCCCCAGAGCGTATTAGCATAGTTAAGGAACAACAGGACAGTGCGATGAAAGAGCGCCCCAATATTGTTTATCTGATGACCGACCAGCAAAAGGCGTCGGCAACCAGCGTCTACGGCAACCCCTTTGTACCCTGTCCCTTCATGGACAGAATGGCTGAGCAGGGTCTTACGTTTCGTAACACCTATGCCCCCGCCTCTATTTGTACGCCCTCGCGTGCCTCGGTGATGACGGGGGTCCACCCCTTGGTACACCAGGTGACTTGCCATCAGAACCGGGCGCCCTACAACTTGGACCAATTGCCAGAGCTTCTGGCAGGCAGCGGATACTACACGGCGGTCGTAGGACACCACGAATACGATCGTGACCTGGACCGCGGCTGGCATCACCAGACCAACATGTGGACTCGGGGACCGATTGGTACGGCCGCCGAGTTTTTCTACGGGCACGGGCGGGCGGGCTATGGCTGGGCCTCTGGTCCGCTCGAATGCAGTGCCGAGGAAGGACACGCCCCCGCCGTGGCCACGCGTGTCATCCACCAACTCGACTCGATTCAGGCCAGCGGTGCACCTTTCTTTCTGCACGTGCCCTTCCTGGAACCGCATCCTCCCTTCTATTGCCCTCCCCCCTACGACACTTTGGTTGATCCCGAAAGCCTACCGCTCCCGGATAGAGGAGACAGCGCAAACCGTCCCCAATGGCAGGACGCCTGCCGTCAAGAGCAGGCTTCACACCTGGCTACCGAGGACGATATCCGAAGGTTGATCTCGATCTACTACGGCATGATCGCCTACGCCAACGACCAGATGCAGCGGATCTACGATGCGATGGGTCAGCGGGGAATGTTGGACAACACCTGGATTATCGTGGCCTCCGACCATGGCGACTTCCTGGGTGAGAAGGGGTTGTTTGCCAAGACCGAATCACTCTATGAATGCCTGCTTCACGTGCCGTTGATCATAGCGCCGCCTCCGAGCGCTGGGCTGGAACGCGGAAAGCAAGTCGAGGGTCTGGTCGATTTGATCGACCTCTTCCCAACCATCCTCGGGATTGCCGGAGTCGATGTGCCCGAGTACGCTCAGGGCAAAAACCTTTTTAGCTGGGCCGGCGGTGGATCAGTGGAGCCCTCGCGTGATTGTCTCTTCTCCCAGATCGGCAACTACCATGGCCATCTGGGACAGAGCAATTACGGCGGCACCAAAGCGGGACGGCACCCCAGTTTGGTACAGGCAGCGCGCACCGGTGCGTACTCCTACATCCGTGACCCAGACTACGGCGACGAGGCCTACGATCTGACTCAGGACCCCTTGGAATTGAACAACCTGCTCGGTGTCGATGCAGCTGAGCCGGAGCCTATCCGACAACTTCGATCTCGCCTGGAGGGATGGGAACAGGAGTGTCTCGAGCTGCGTGCAAGACTGGGGGTTGTTCCAGGCTATCGTGGTTTCGATGAAGGCTGGGAATAGGGTCCTCGATCAGGGCTACATCCTGGACTCCAAGCAGCGACACAGTCCCCGCCGTGTCTGCACCTTCACGTCTCGTCCCGGTCGGCAGAGAGGAACACTGTCTAAGCGCTTGCCGGGCGCGCATCCAGATCTGATCGAACTCCATCGAAAGGCAGACAAAAACCGGTATTTTCTGTAAAAGCATGATAGGATGCCCCCGGAGTCGCCGGAGAATCCTCGATGAACATCCTTCTCTACAACCCAGATAACGAAGTCACCAACAATTACATGCCCCACCTCTGGATGTTCGTACTCCAGGCTGTGACACCACCCGGACACCGGGTGTTCCTCATCGACGGCAACGCCCAACCCATGACCGAGAAGGAGATCGCCAGGTTCATCCGTGCAAACGACATCGAACTGGCCGGCATCGGCGCCATGACCCGCATGGCGGCCCAGGCCTATCGAATGGCGGATGCTATTCGCGCTGCCGGCGCAAAGGTAGTCATGGGCGGCCCTCACGTAACCGAGGTGCCAGACGAGCCCATCGGGAGAACAGAGGAGCCCCGTCACGCCGACGCGGTGGCTCTGGGAGAGGCCGACTATCTCTGGCCTCAAATCGTGCGGGACGTCGAACTCGGCGAGCTGAAAGAAGTCTATAGGCCGGTGGACGAGGCTGGCAGGGAGGTAAAGCCCTCCCTCGAGGACTACCCGCGCATCCCCTGGGAACGATTGGATCTCGAACAATTCAACCTCTTCGCGAAGATTCCCCGCTGGGGGCGCTACCTCATAGATCGGCTACGGCCGGGATTGAAGAGTTTTCGGGTGGTGCCGATCGAGTCGGGGCGCGGCTGCCCCTATGGATGCGATTTTTGTACGGTGACCGGCTTTTTCGGCGACTCGATCCGCTATCGCAGTAATCAAAGCGTGGTCGAAGAGATGCTGCGATTGAAGGCCCGCGCCGTTGCCGAGGGCGAGAAGATTGCAGTCTTTTTCATCGACGACAATTTTGCGATCAATGTGAAGCGAACCAAGTCACTGCTTCGCGAGATCATCCGGCAGGACGCCCAGATTCTTTGGATCGCTCAGATCAGCATGAATCTTCTCAAGGACGAGGAACTCGTCGATTTAATCGCCGAGAGCGGCGGTCGCTGTATTTTCATGGGACTCGAGTCAATTGATGCTGACAACCTGAAAGCCGTCAACAAAGGATTCAACAAACCTGCCCAATACAGCACGGTTCTCCGGCGGCTGGCGGACCGGGGAATCTATTCGATCACGTCTTTCATTTTCGGCATGGATGGCGATCGACCGGGGGTGGCTGAGAAGACGCTGGAAGCAATCGTGTCCTGGCCTCCCGGGCTACCTGTCTTCGGCCTTCTGACGCCGTATCCAGCGACGCCTCTCTACGATCGCCTCCTCCAGGAAAATCGTCTGACGCGCCCCAGGCACTGGCTCGACTTCCGGCCCTTCCGGATGGCTTTCACCCCGTCGAACATCACCGTCGAGCAAGCGGAGCACGAGGTCCACGAAGCCTGGCGTCGCTCCTATGAGCCTAAAGCCATCGCTAGAGCCCTGAAGAAGATCGAAGACCGACCGTTCCAGGAGCGCGTCGTCATGTTCTTTGCCCGTCTCATCTTTCGAGGGATCTACTTTCCCCAGCTCACCAAACGCCAATGGTTGAGGCTTCTCTGGAGTAATCGGGCCAGCCTGATGCGTATTCTGAAGGAAGCCTACCGGTTCTACCGCGGGAACGAGAAGCACGATCTCCCTCAGGTAGAGGTGCCGGTTCCTGAGACTCCCATCGTGGTCGAGCGGCGCGGCGGCGCCTGATCCCAACCTGTGCCTTCGCCTCTTCCTCAGGGCGTGTGTCATGAATGACGTGACATCAGTCGACACAGCCGTCCAACGCCATGGGCTGCGGCTTGTTTCCGCTCTACCGTTGTTGTTCTTCTTGTTAACAGGAGCCCCTCTACTGGGCCAGGGGGTGGGGACTGATCTTCCCGGACTGCTGGAGCGTCCTCTCCTGGTAGACATCGGGTCAAGTCGAGAGCTCTTCGTCGACCAGCATCTGATCGATCAGCTGAAGGGGACCCGTCTCAAGCTGCACCATCCCCGTCCTGCCGAGGTTGTGATCAAGACGGATCGACCTTGGGAGGGTGAAATGGGGTTTGGCCAGACCGTGATTCTTCACGAGGGTAAGTACCTGATGTACTACCAGGCCAGCAACAAGGTCTGCTACGCCGAGAGCCGTGATGGGATCACTTGGACCAAGCCTGCGCTGGGGATCATCGACGTCGATGGAAGCCGGGCAAACAATCTGGTGGGAACATCGGCGGGGTCATACCTATACGCTCACGAGACGGAACCCGCTGCCAGGATGTTTCTCGATACCCGGCCTGGAGTCCCTCCGACTGAGCGGCTAAAGGCGATCACGCTGAACGAAGGCGAGAGGGCCAATCCCGCCGAAGAGGAGCTTGCCCGCAAGTTCTCGCTGAACGATCGCGGTCTCTGGCAGGGCACACCTACCGATGTCATCCCCTGGGTCTCGGCCGACGGAAAGGCCTGGAAGAGGCTTGGAGACAAGCCGATGTTCCGAAATAACGTCTACGGCACCCTGGACGGGGACTTTTCACTGTTCTGGTCCGAGACCGAGGGACAGTACGTGATCTACACCCGTTACTACACCTCTCCCAATCGCTCTGTGGGTAGGCGGTCCGTCGCACGGCTGACGGCGCCCGATTTGTTCCATTGGACCGAATTCCAGCCGATGAGTTTCGGGGACGATGGGATCATCCCTGAGAACCATCTCTACATCAACCTGACGCTTCCCTACTTTCGGGCACCCCAGATCTATTTGGCCTTTCCCGCGCGGCTGATGGAAGGACGCCAGGCTCTGACAGCAAAGCAAGCCAGGGACGCAGGTATTCCTGAGGGGCGGGAAATTGACTGCTCGGAGACGGTCCTCATGACCACCCGGGGCAAGGGTACCCGCTACGACATGACTTTCCGGGAGGGCTTCATTCGGCCAGGGCCAGGAGCGCGTCACTGGAAGACTCGAACCAACTATGCACTTCGGGGTGTTGTCCCGACGGGTGAGGACGAGATCTCCATGTACGTCACCCGCGAGGCCGGTACCGACTCCTGGCATATCCGCCGCTATGCGTTGCGCATGGACGGCTTCGCTTCCGTAAATGCTCCCTACGATGGCGGCGAGATGGTGTCTCGGCTTCTCACCTTCTCCGGCAGGGAGCTGGTCCTCAACTACTCGACCTCGGCTGCCGGCAGCGTCCGGGTCGAGATCCAGAGTCCATCGGGAGACGCGATACCAGGCTATGCTCTCGGGGATGCGCAGGAGATTGTCGGGGACGAGATCGAACGGGTGGTAGCCTGGGAAAGTGCCTCCGATATCTCGGCTCTGGCGGGAAAGCCGGTGCGCTTGCGTTTCGTCATGAAGGACGCCGATCTCTATTCTCTTCGCTTTCGTTAGACTGGAATAGCGCCCACACATCCCCGATCGAACTGTGGGATCACGGACCCCTTACTCCAGCTGACCCAGCTGAGACCTACCCCAGAGGGTGAGCTCGCGAGCTGCCTTTTCTCCTCCCAGGAGAAGACTGAACAGAAACCCTACTGAAGTCGCGACCGTAAACGAGATCAGGAAGTACCAGATCCAGTGGACCTCGGTGTAGAGCTGGACCCACAACGTGACCGACAGGCCCAGCGCCATCCCTATGAGCCAGCCTCGAAAGTTGGCCCGGCGGGTCAAGATGCCCAGAAGAAACAGCGCTAACACCGGCCCTGAAAAGAGGCCCAGGAAGGTCTGGGCGGCCTGCAGAATGTCGTCGATGTAGGAAACCATAAAGGACACCAGAGTGGCGAAAATACCCAGGGCCAAAGTGCACATGCGGGCCAGGCGCACATCGGATCTGTCGTCACCCAGCCGCTTTCTCATGGGCTTGATGAGGTCGCTGACGACGACGGCGGAGACCGAGTTGATCCCGGAGTCCATGCTGGACATGGCGGCAGCGAAGATCCCCGTGATGATCAGTCCCGAGACTCCCTGGGGGAGCGCAGACATGATGTAGAAAGGCAGGATCTCGTTCCGTTCGATCCCCGGCGCCAACTCCTGGGGGTGCTGCTGGAAGTAGACGAAAAGCCCCAGACCGACGAAGGTCAGAAGGACGAGAATAAAGAAGTCGGTGAAGGAGTTGAAGACCACTGACTTGATCATTCCCCGGAAAGTCTTGACCGCCAGCAACCTCTGCACTGTCACCTGGTCAGTGCCGTAGTCCTGCATGAATTGGAAGAAGTAGCTGAGTAAGATGATAGGCGCGCTAAACTCGTAGAAGCTGGGAGTCCAGTCGGCTAGCTCTATGCGTCCCGCCTGACTTCCAAACTCCAGAATCCCGCCGATGCCACCCGGTACCGATTGGATCAACTCCACCGCTACCCAGACGGCACCCCCCATCAGAATGATGAATTGGAGGACATCGGTCCACAGGACAGCAGTCAGCCCACCCATGACCGTATAGACGGTGGCCAAGATTCCCATCAGCAGGATGGACAGCGTGAGATCAATCCTGGTCACCACCGATAAGGTCAAGGCCGGCACATAGATGACGGTCCCTAGCCAGCCCACCCGGGCCAGCAGAAACAAGACCGAGACGGCATAGCGCGCCGAACTGCCGTAGCGCCGATCGATGTACTCGTAACTGGTGGTGACTTTGAGTCTCCGATAGAAGGGATAGAAGAGAAAAACCACAAACGGCGCCACTATGGGACTGACGATGGCGGCCAAAACAAGGGAGGTGTTCTCGGTGTAGACAGTCCCCGGCACACCCATGTAGGTAACGGCACTGGTGAGCGAGGCGAACATGCTCAACGCCACCACCAGCCAAGGCATCCTCCGCCCTGCCAGGAAATACTCCTCGGTGGAAGTCTGCCGACGAGAGAACCCGAACCCGATGGCCAGCATCAAGGCCAGGTAGGAAAAGAGGATCAGGTAGTTGAGTGTTCCGAAGCTGAATTGAGATTCCATGAGTTCCCGGGTTTAGTAAGGACGTAGGCGTTCGTCGTCGCTTCGTGTTCTCTTCTTCAAGCCTTTGGCTTGAAAAACGGCGACCTGGAGGCCACCGCTACTGGAGGAGGCTCTATCCAATTCTAGATCAATGGGTTACGTTCTTTCTCCATGTGGGTACCGCAGTCACTGACCCAACCTGGACTCTACTTTTGGGAGAGATCCGTTGTCAAGCAAGAGAACCCTCCCAACTGTCGTCACAGTTTCCCCTGTGAGATCATCATAGCTCGCTTGGAGATCGGCAGTGGGCAGTCCCCATTCTGGGAGGATCTGTTCTACGGAGGTGCTGTGACGTTCGATGAAGGTTATGCGCTGCCACCGGATCGACCGGGCCTAGGACTCGATCTGGACGAGAGCGTCGCCGCCAGATACCCCTACAGGCCTCAGGATTGGCGCAGTCTTCGATTCTCCGACGGTGCTATCGCAGACCGGTAGGTAAAGTGGGAACCAATACGCTGGAGGTTTTCGTGAGAATCTTCCAGGCCAACGATCCTGCTTCCTAGCCCCTATCTCGAAATCGCAGCCGCAGGCAGGCTCATCAGCTACCGACTGCACCCGAGGGATGACCCAGGGACGGTTCCAGCCTGGATGGCTCTCTGCGGCGAACAGTCCCCAACCGCTCCATTGTGAGGAAGAGTGTGGGGATCAGGAAAAGGGTAATGAATGTAGATGAAATCAAGCCGCCGATCAGAACCCGGGCCATGGGCACCTGAAGCTCCGCACCTTCTCCGATTCCTATGGCCATAGGGGTGAGTCCCAGAACCGTGGTGAGTGTGGTCATCAGGATGGGTCGAAGCCGTCGCCGCCCTCCCGTAACCAGTGAATCGACCACAGACAATCCATGTTGGCGATTGAGCTGCAAGACGTAATCGACCAACACAATGGCATTGTTCACCACGATTCCTACCAACATGATCAGGCCGATGAACCCCTGGATGTTGAAGGTCGTCTCGGTCAAGAACAGCGCCAATACCACTCCAATCAAGGCGAGGGGGATGGAGAACATGATCAGGAAGGGATATTTGAACGACTCAAACTGAGCCGCCATGACCAGATAGACCAGGATCACCGCCAGGACGAAGCTGATCTGCAGCAGAAAAGTTGCCTCCTCCTGCTCTTCCCATTCGCCGGAGAATACAAGCGCGATATCGGGAGATGTCACCAGCGGTCGCACCTCTCCTTCCAACTCGCGCACGATCGATCCCATGTCGCGGGTACCCGAAAGGTTACCCGACACGGACACGATTCTCTGTTGATCCTTTCGGGAAATCGAATTAGGACCTTCGCTTCGCTCAAACTTTACCAATGAGTGGAGCGGCACCACCAATCCCGTCGGAGTCTGGATGGGAATAGCCATCACATCTTCAGTGCTGAGCCGGTCCTCTTCCTTGTAGCGAACCAGAATCTCATACTCGTCCCCTCCCTCTCTGAAATAGCTGGCTATGGTTCCCCCTATACTCGCGCGAACTGTGGTCGCGACATTTGAGACCGTGAGTCCCATGGTTGCCGCCTTGGCCCGATCAATCTTGATATGACTTTCCGGACGTCCTGGACTTCGACTGATGCTGGCGTCAGAAACTCCTTCTAGCGACTCCATGATTCTTTTGATCTGGACAGCCAGGTCGAAGCATTGGCTCATGTCGTAGCCACGAACGTCGAGGGTGAGACGATCTCCCTCGCTTTCGGTGGCCCAACGCATGGCATAGTTGCCTCCACTGGTGCGGACACGAGAGATCGCCCCGGGAAAGTCCGCAAACGTCGGTCGCAGGGCCTGGGCGATTTCCTGACTGCTGCGCTCTCGCTGGGCGAGCGGAACCAGGTAGGCCCGAACGGTGACCGTATTGGTGTTGGCCGTTCTCCAACCTCCGGCTGAACCGACCTCCACCAGGAGACTCTCGACTTCGGGGACCTGCTCTCGCACCATTTTCTCAGCCTTGTGCGCGATCTGATCCGTCACCTCCAGCCGGGTCCCTTCAGGCATCTCCAGCCGGATCCGGATCTGACCCTCATCCGTTTCCGGCTGCAGCTCGAGGCCAATGAATGGCAGCAGCAGAAAACCCGCAACCACCAAGAGGACGCTGCTTGAAATAATCAGAAAAGGATGTCTCAAGGACCATCCAAGAGACTCTCCGTAACTCCTGTCCAATCCATCCATCCACTGACCACTTCTGTGGACGATCCCGTAAATCCAACTCTTGGGATTGGGTTCTCGGACGCGGATAAACCGGCTGGAAAGAAAGGGAACCAGCGTGAGGGACACCAGGAGCGAACTGAAAAGCGAAAACGACACCACCCAGGCCAGCTGCTGAAACATGACTCCCGACATCCCGCTCATGAAAACCACCGGCAGGAAGACAGCAATCGTCGTCAGAGTCGAGGCGGTGATGGCCAGAGCGACCTCCTTGGTGGCGTTTCGAGCTGCCGTCTTCTTATCTTCCCCATCCTGGCGGTGTCGAAAGATGTTCTCGAGTACGACAATCGCATTGTCGACGAGCACACCCACCCCCAGCGCGAGCCCACCGAAAGTGATGACGTTCAGTGTAAATCCGCTGAAATACATCAGCCCGAAGGCGGCCAATACCGAGATGGGTATCGAGATGGCAACGACCAGCATGCTGCGGAAATTTCGGAGGAATATCAGGAGAATAAAAACTGCCAGAAGGGAGCCGTAGAGGGCGGCGTCCCGAACATTCGCCACCGCCCTAGAGATGAATTTTGCCGTGTCGTAGAGGGCGTAGACTCGGACCTGGGGATAGTCGCGATTGATTCTTTCGATCTCCTGCTCTACGTCCTGCGACACCTGGACGGTGTTAGCTCCGGACTGCTTGCGAACGCCCATCCGCATTCCAGGCACGCCATTGACACGAACCAGATTTCGAATCTCCTGATGGCTGTCTTCGACCCTGGCTATGTCCTTGATGTAGATGGGCGTTCCCTGTCGTACGGTCACCATGGTTCGACGGATCTCGTCCAGGGACGCGTACTCACCCTCGGTTCGCATCAGGACTTCAAAGGTATCTTCGACGACGTGACCGGCGGGCTCATTTAGATTCTCACGGCGCACTGCCGTCATGACCTGGGCAGGGCTGATTCGAAGCGTGTGCATCTTGGCGCGATCCATCACGACGTGGATCTCACGCTCCAGGCCTCCCCAGATATCCGCCTGGGCGACTCCTGGAATTCTCTCGAATCGGTACTGAATCTGCTTTTCCGCGAACTCGCGCAGATCTCTGGAATGCATTTCGCTGGAAACCCCCAGAAACATGATCGGGAAGATGCTGAGATCGTACTTGTACAAGGTCGGGGGGTCGGCATCCTCCGGAAGCTGCCCTCTGATGCGATCAATCCTGGTGCGGAGCTCGTCGGCAGCCGAGTCCAAATCGATACCCCACTCGAAAGAGACGCGAACCCGGCTGGTTCCTTCCGAGGACTGCGAAGTCATTTCCTTGATGCCAGGGCTGGATGCCAGTACTCGTTCCAGTGGAATGCTGATCAGCTCTTCCATCTCCTGAGGTCCCACGCCTTCGTATCTCGTGGTGACGCTGATGGTGGGGAAAGAGACGTCTGGCATCAGGTCGACTGGGAGGTGGACCAGCGAAACTCCGCCCATCAAGGCCACGATCAGGAAAACCACCATGATGAAAACAGGCCGCCGGATTGCTAAATCGGGAAGATTCATTCTGCCCTCACCTCGTCACCATCGTTCAGATTCTGTGCTCCGGTGCTCACAATCTGGGCACCTTCCTGCAGGCCCCTGAGAACCTCCACTACGTCGTCCTCGATTCGACCAATCTCAATCTCCCGGAAAACGGTGGTTCGGTCACGGGTCAGGAAATAGACTCCCTGTTGAGCGCCCCGAGAGAGTAGTGCGGAGCGGGGAATGCTGAGCGCGGTTTCTGAGATTCTAGCGTCAATTCTCACGTGGGCAAACATCCCCGGCTTCAGGGTACCGTCACGATTCACTATTTCGATCTCGACATCGGCGCTGCGGGTCTCAGGATTGAGGTAGGGGCTAATTCGCCTTATAGTGCCTTCGTAGACCCTATCCGGATAGACGTCGACGACGATTTCGGACCGCAAGCCCACTCGAATGTGGCTAATTCCGCTTTCAGACACCGGTACCAGGGTCTTGACCCGCTCGAGATTCAGTACCGAAACAATCGGCACGCTGGGATTAACCAGCGCGCCAGGCTCGAGATGGCGGATCCCGACAAAGCCATTCAGCGGAGAGTAGATCCGTGTCTGATCGTGCTGAATCTTGAGCTCACTCAGTGAGGCCTCAGCCTGTCTGACTTGGGCCCTGACCAACTCCAGCTGTGCCTGTGCGACCCGCATCCTGCTCACCAGATCCTCCAAATCCTGGGTTGCGATCAGATTCTCTTGGTGCAGCTCACGGTAGCGAGCAACCTGGATCTTCAGGTTTTCGTAGGTGGCTTCTTCGCGGCTCACGGCAGCGGCAGCCACTGAAACAGCGGCTTCAGAACGGTGGATCTGCTGTCTTAGATCCACATCGTCCACTACCGCGAGCAGCTGTTCCTTTCTTACGCGATCACCCCGATCGACGAGGACTTCCCGAAGACGTCCACTGATCCGAGACATGACCTCGACCACCGCCTGAGGCTTGAGTTCACCCAAGAGCTCGAGATTGGTTTCAAATGCGTGAGAGCGAACGGTGACAGTTTCGACAAGCAGAGCGGATCCCTGGCCTGGGGCGTCCATGGACTCCACGGACAGCTCGCGATACAGACGCAAGCCCACCCAGGTCAATAGCGCGCACAGAACCAGAACGAGAATCAGCCTTTTCAAAACGGCCACACTCCCAGGGAAGGAAAAAGATCATCCCCTTTTACCCTATTGGTCAGTTTCAGGCAAAACCTCAGATTTTCGGGTAGAACAGTCCCCATGTTGTGATTCCTGAATATACGATGGCAGGCCGGTTTGTTTCTCCTCCCGCACACATTCTTTCGTGATTTCCTGGAGATACGACCGTAGCCGTGGCGCGAAGTAACCACATGCCCTACCGCTTGATTCTCGTCGTGCTTGCTGCCAGGGGTGGACACAATGGTAGAGCTTCTCAGATTCAGCGGACAGATCACCGCTCAACCAGAAAATCTTTCAGGGCCAAGAGCGAGCCTCTGGACTTCCCCAGGTTCTCCCACCGGCCTCCATGTTTTTCTTAATCTAGCAGGAACATGGGGCGGCACCACAAGCTCGAGCCTGGCTTGTTTTCCATAGATGCTGAGCCAGCGGCTGTCCAGAAGAAACTCGTCTTCCCCCAGCGGGACCGCTGTGATTCCAAGCTTGGTCGGGAGATCACCCAATGCTATATAATCCACCTTACCTGGGTCGTCTCGGTCTTGGATGCGCCTTCCGATTTGATCGGCTCCTACTAGACCCAAAAGAAGTGGATGAAAGTGGACTAAACCACATGTAAACACCTGAAATGCCAGACCTGACGGGTATTCTGGGGTTGTCAAAGAAACTTCAGAACAAGCGGAAAGGAGGCAGTTCAGGTGAATAAAAAGGATAGCGCAATCATCCGCAAACGGGAAGCAGAGGTTGCTCAGCGATTGAGCCCCAGCTGGAACGGTCAAGACCCGAAACCGGTGCTCTCGCCCGAGGTCATCAGCTACGAGGTCTCGGAGAAAACGGGTGCGGTCAGTTACGGTGGTCTGGGGCTGCTGCAGCAGGTGGTGAAGTGGAGTGGGCTGGGGAAAGCCATTGACCAGGCGGTGACGCTGCTCAAACGCCACCAACCGTACCACGAATCGGACCACGTCCTGAGCCTGATCTACAACGTGGCCACGGGCGGGACCCGCTATCAGGATATTGAACTGCGACGTCAGAGTGTGAGTTTCCTGGAGGCGGTGGGAGCCGAGAAGATCCCCGCCCCCAGCACGGCCGGAGACTTTGTGCGCCGCTTTGACGCGCCCGACGTGGTGGATCTGATGGAAGCCGTCAATGCCAGCCGCCTCAAGGTCTGGGCCCAACAACCGGCCCGTTTCTTCCAACGGGCGGAGATCGACGTGGATGGGACGATGGCCCCCACGAGCGGCGAATGCAAGGAAGGGATGGAGATCAGCTACGACGGGCAGTGGGGCTATGCGCCGCTGATCGTGACGCTGGCCAATACGGGAGAGGTGCTCTATGCGGTCAACCGCTCGGGCAACCGTCCCTCTCATGAGGGAGCGGCCGAATGGCTGGATCGGAGTATCGAGCTGGTTCGAGAGGCGGGTTTTCGGAAGGTGCGCCTGCGCGGGGACACGGATTTTTCGCTGACGGCTCATTTTGACCGTTGGACGGAGGCGGGCGTGGAGTTTGACTTCGGGATCGACGCCCATCCGAGCTTCGTCAAGTGGGCGGAGGCGTTGCCAGAAGCGAGATGGAAAGAGCTGGGGCGCCCCAGCCAGGGGAAAGGAAAAGGGAAGAAGCGGCGCCAGCGGCGGGACAAAGTGAAGCCGGAGATTGTCAAGAGACGCGGGTTCAAGACGCTGACGCTGGAACGGGAAGAGATCGCGGAGATCGACTACCGTCCGAGCAAAGCGAAGCGAACCTATCGGATGGTGATCTTGCGCAAGACGATCCTGGTCGAGAAAGGCCAGAAGCGGCTGCTGCCGCAGACGCGCTACCACTTTTATGTCACCAATATCTCGGCCAGAACGTTGGGAACGGCGGGAGTCGTACGGGAAAACAACCGGCGCTGCAACCAGGAGAACGTCATTGAACAACTCAAGAACGGAGTCGAGGCCCTGCGGATGCCCTCGGATACGCTGGTAGCCAACTGGGCCTATCTGGTGATTGCGGCTCAAGCCTGGAATCTGAAGGCCTGGATGGGGTTGGTGCTGCCGGCGCGACTGCAAGCCCGAGAGCTGGTGAAGATGGAGTATCGCCGTTTCCTGCGAGAGGTCATTGAAATGCCCTGCCAGATTTTGCGCAGGGGCCGACAGTTGGTCTATCGGCTGCTGGATGTCAATGGTTGGAGCCGTCTTCTCTTGGAAGGCAGTAAGTGGTTGAAACACCGGCCAGCTACCTGAAACTGAAAGGAGATAAAGTAGCTCCGAGGGTCGCCAGAGCTGGGGCGAGGTGTCTCTACAAACGCCCCCCAAGAGGGCAGAATCGTTTTCCCTGAGCGATCGGCGTGGAGGACAGCTGAACACGTGCCTGTTCTGAGTGACTTCGCGCCGAAATTTAGAATTTAGGTCTCCAAAATGGCTCCTCGGAGCCGACAAAGGGGTCTATTTTCGAACTTGCGCTTATTTTGGGACTAGACTAATCCTCGTGACTTTGCTGTTCTGTCTCGGATTCCAATCGTAGCTCTTTAGCACGGAACTCGAGGGTGGCTCCGCGATCGTCCAGTTGGCCGTACCCTCACCCTCAAACGTGGCTCGAATAGCCTTGCCGTTATCCTCATTGAAGACCTCTTGTTCTCCAATGCAGACGAAAGAAGGATTGAAGCCGATTCCAGTCAGCAGTTTTTCGCATTCTTCACATTGGGCGTTGTCCGCGGTATCGTGGCCATCCTCGTTGCCTGCGATATTACTGGCAGCCAACACAAGCAGCAGAAGCGGCAGCCTGCATTCCTTAAACAGCCTGTTTGACATAAGGTAACCTATTCGATGTCAAGGGAAGAGGACTGAACCACACTCAATTGAGACATATTCCCTCTCTCATCAATCGGGGTAGACAACATAGTAGCAAACGATGTGATAGTACTTTGTCCTTCAAGGATCAGGAAGGGAAAGGAATTGAGTTTGAAGATCCAGGTGAGCGTCGAGAACTGATCGAGTATGACGGCTTCTTCCTCTCTTTCCTCTGGCTCGTAGATGAAGGCAAGTCCGATGACGCTGCCATCACTGTCCGGGATTTCTAGGACCTGAATTCGAGCGATGAGGCGGCTGGAGGATTGTAGAACCTGCAGGATTGCCGAGGAAGGTTCCGCCGACTCGACAACCAGATCGAAACTCGTACCAGACTCTTCGATAGAGCCCGATCCCACCACCGCTTCCGGCTGCAGGGTGGAGAAATCAGCCGACACTCCGTACATTTCGACGGTATGCTCGGTCAACAACACCTGAAGGGCAGGTTGACGGAAAGCGAATTGGATACCCAGAGCTGTATCACCCTGAATACCGGGTAGTCCCTCCCCCACAACCTGCCGTGTTTCAAACGTCGGGCCAAAGAGCACCTTGACCTCATAGGCATTGCCCAAACCGAAGCCATTATCGACTCGGATCTCACCGTCAGCTGCTCCACTCGGTACGATGGCAAGATTACTGCCTTCTATCTGGAACACGGGTGCTTCTGTCTGAATCCCATCCTGGTTACTAAAGACTACCTTCGAATCCTGCCCCAAATTGGTCCCGAACAGGGTCAAAGCCTGCCGGGGCTGCACGAATAGGGGTGAGATTGCCTCCAGGTTCGCCTTTGCTGGATCGGCTGCAACGAAAGCTATCTCCTGCGTGGTCTTCCGCACGATGCGTTTATCGTGATCTAGGCTGGTCGATACAGAAGTGAATTCGGCCTTGACCGTCACTGTTCTTGCCGAGGACGGACTGCTGATCAAGCCCGGTGGTAAGAAGAAGAATTGGTCTGCATCGTCACCCACTTCTGTGAAAGGTTGTTTGTCGAGGAGTCTTAGCTCCACGCTGAGCCCACCAGAGGGGCTGCCTTCCAGAACTCCGGTGCCTTGAGTGAAGGTACCCCCCGCCGACGCTACCCCTGGTTCGACCTCAAGAATCTGAAAGATCCCCGAGCCACTCAAGGGCTGATCCATCGTCACCCGGGCCCAGCCCACCCCTTGACCGGTCCCCGACGTCACCATTCGGGACACTCCCCCGGGGTCCAGCGCAAATTCGAAGGTGGAGGCCGTCCGCTTTTCGATCGTCACCTCCATGGGCGTCGTGTCCGAGTTGAAAAACGAGATCATCCCACTGGCTGGATTCGGGGTGTTATTGAAGATGATGGCCGTTGTCACCACACGCAGTCCGCCAAAGACCCCATCCCCCACATGAGGGAAGGCCAGCTTGCGTCGTTGGCTGTCGGCCGGCGGTGGAGGTACGGCCGGCAGCGATGTCAGCAGATTGCCCGTCGCCCGCAGAGTCAACGCCGCAAACGGGGGGCCAGCCTCCCTCGATCCGGGAATAGTTATCTCTACTTGGTTGGAGGGTGGACTTCCTCCCTGATCGTAGGCAGCCGTGACGAGATACCTGTAAGTGGTGCTCTCCTGAACCTCGTCGTCCCTGAACCTCGTCATCTCTGGCCCGACGTTCTCAATCCGATCAGCCGGATCAACCTGAGGTGAAGCCGGAGCCACCGAACGGTAGATGTTGAAGCCCTGCAGAGTGGGTCCAGCCGTGGTGGGGCCAAGGTCGCCGCCACTGGAGGCTTGGGTCGCTAGCGAAAGACTCATCTCGTAAAAGAAGCTGGGCGCTCCCTCATCGAAGGCATCGAGAATCTGGATAAGGTATGCGCTCGTCTCGGGGAGGGTCACTTCCAAACGAGAATCGAGGGATTCCCCAAAGTCGTCATTGAATCCGATTTGATCCGGGAATCCGTCTTCATCGAGATCCCGGTCGAGAAAGAGAACGAGGACCGAGTCCAGCACCGAGTCCAGGCTCTCCGCTTCAACGTCAATCACGATATTCAGGCCTGCTGTGCCCTCGAAACGCCAAACGTCCTCATCGAAATCCGGGTCGATCGTCCCTCTGGCCGTCTGACCGATCTCCAATGTGTCGGGGTCGTCGAAGTCGTTGGGCTCCGTTTCGTCAATGAATTCCCCAGGGCCACCGCCGCCATCAGGCGGCTGAGGCAGCTCCCAGCTGAGAACCAAATGATCCTGACCCTCGCGCTGCACTGACAGGCTTCGGGGCGGCGCTAACTCTTGCCCGACCGTGCTGGGTGTGACCGAGTCCCCGGCTGTGGAAGTCTTCGGGTTGGCAGCCGAATCGTGATTCAGTCGAGGTGCCTGCCCGATCGACTCCGTGGCGACTAGCTGGGGTCCCTCCAGGGAGCGGATGACCACGCTCCCTTCAAACTCATCGATTCCCACCACACCCTCAAACAGTTCATCCAAAAAGATCCCTAGATGTCCCCGGGGAACAACTGTCCTCTGCCGGACTGCTACCTGATTACCGGACGTATCATTCAACTCAAACTCTATATCCATGACCTCCGTGTCACCATTCGTGACCGCTACAGCCGTACGACTGTCCCCCATCGAGTCGGCAAAGATGGTGAACTCTGCGCCTAACCTTCCGACCCCCACACCCACATCAGTCAAGACGTCTCCCGAGGAGTTGCGCAAACCAAAGCTGGAAGCCGCGTTGATGACCTGATCACTGTGAACGTGAGCCCACCCGGTCTTAACTTCTCCCGTCCCTGAGGTCACAAACCGCTTCAGTTCTCCATCGGCCAGTTCGAAGGGAAACACCGCTCCTGTGATGCCATTTACCGTCAGCTCCAAGGGATCACCGTCTTCGCCGTAAAACTCGATCTGTCCCTTCACCGGCTCCTCGGCGCCGAAGAAGCGGTCTTCCAGAAGCTCGATGGTGGTCTGAAAGGACAGGTCACTGTTGGGAATCGCTCCGTCGCCGATCCGGGTCACCACCAGGTCCACTCCCGCGTCTACTACGGAGAAGGACGGAGCCCAATCGTGCTCATGTGGAGGGGACTGCAACGCCTCCACAGAGCTGGGCTTCCAGCCTCCCGGGAGGTCGAAGGACAGCCGATCGAGCTGGATCTCCGAGAGGCCGTAGGCGTCCACAAGAGCTGACGGATCAATTCATCGGTGATCTCGGATCCACCAGTGAAGTAGACGATACTCACAAGGGTCAGGGCAGCGAGGGGAAAAACCCAGATCAGGCGTGGAATTCTGCGCCGTTGGCTCGTCCTCGCGGAAGACATTGCCTTACCATACCGGATTATTGACACAGCCAGGTTATGACTCCGACCAAGATCCAGGAACGACCTGTCGCCAGTAAGATGTCGGGGTAGCGTGTTTGATAACTGAGAAAGCGGGGAGAATCCAGCGTGAATCACAGGACTGTAGGACAGAACCAACAACAGTTCTCTGACGAAGCACCAAGCATCTAACCTGAAACTTGATTGGCGAATGTAGCTTTGGCCTCCAGGCCGAAGTCTTATTTTTCCGATCCTTTGGCTCGGACGGCGGCCTGGAGGCCACCGCTACGTCCCTCGACTGAAGTTTCTTTCAGGTACGATCCGGCGCAGCCGGTGGCGGGGCTAAGCTGAAACTTCATTGGGCTGTTTCTGAGGGACAAGTTTGTAACTCATTGATATAGGAATCCTTGCGGCGTATTCAAGACACGTCCCTACGGGGCAGCCCGGCTGGGGCGGGACTAGGCCCAAAATAAGCGCAAGTTCGAAAATAGACCCCTTTGTCGGCTCCGAGGAGCCATTTTGGAGACCTAAATTCTAAATTTCGGCGCGAAGTCACTCAGAACAGGCACGTCTTCAGCTGTCCTCCACGCCGATCGCTCAGGGAAAACGATTCTGCCCTCTTGGGGGGCGTTTGTAGAGACACCTCGCCCCAGCTCTGGCGACCCTCGGAGCTACTTTATCTCCTTTCAGTTTCAGGTAGCTGGCCGGTGTTTCAACCACTTACTGCCTTCCAAGAGAAGACGGCTCCAACCATTGACATCCAGCAGCCGATAGACCAACTGTCGGCCCCTGCGCAAAATCTGGCAGGGCATTTCAATGACCTCTCGCAGGAAACGGCGATACTCCATCTTCACCAGCTCTCGGGCTTGCAGTCGCGCCGGCAGCACCAACCCCATCCAGGCCTTCAGATTCCAGGCTTGAGCCGCAATCACCAGATAGGCCCAGTTGGCTACCAGCGTATCCGAGGGCATCCGCAGGGCCTCGACTCCGTTCTTGAGTTGTTCAATGATGTTCTCCTGGTTGCAGCGCCGGTTGTTTTCCCGTATGACTCCCGCCGTTCCCAACGTTCTGGCCGAGATATTGGTGACATAAAAGTGGTAGCGCGTCTGCGGCAGCAGCCGCTTCTGACCTTTCTCGACCAGGATCGTCTTGCGCAAGATCACCATCCGATAGGTTCGCTTCGCTTTGCTCGGACGGTAGTCGATCTCCGCGATCTCTTCCCGTTCCAGCGTCAGCGTCTTGAACCCGCGTCTCTTGACAATCTCCGGCTTCACTTTGTCCCGCCGCTGGCGCCGCTTCTTCCCTTTTCCTTTCCCCTGGCTGGGGCGCCCCAGCTCTTTCCATCTCGCTTCTGGCAACGCCTCCGCCCACTTGACGAAGCTCGGATGGGCGTCGATCCCGAAGTCAAACTCCACGCCCGCCTCCGTCCAACGGTCAAAATGAGCCGTCAGCGAAAAATCCGTGTCCCCGCGCAGGCGCACCTTCCGAAAACCCGCCTCTCGAACCAGCTCGATACTCCGATCCAGCCATTCGGCCGCTCCCTCATGAGAGGGACGGTTGCCCGAGCGGTTGACCGCATAGAGCACCTCTCCCGTATTGGCCAGCGTCACGATCAGCGGCGCATAGCCCCACTGCCCGTCGTAGCTGATCTCCATCCCTTCCTTGCATTCGCCGCTCGTGGGGGCCATCGTCCCATCCACGTCGATCTCCGCCCGTTGGAAGAAACGGGCCGGTTGTTGGGCCCAGACCTTGAGGCGGCTGGCATTGACGGCTTCCATCAGATCCACCACGTCGGGCGCGTCAAAGCGGCGCACAAAGTCTCCGGCCGTGCTGGGGGCGGGGATCTTCTCGGCTCCCACCGCCTCCAGGAAACTCACACTCTGACGTCGCAGTTCAATATCCTGATAGCGGGTCCCGCCCGTGGCCACGTTGTAGATCAGGCTCAGGACGTGGTCCGATTCGTGGTACGGTTGGTGGCGTTTGAGCAGCGTCACCGCCTGGTCAATGGCTTTCCCCAGCCCACTCCACTTCACCACCTGCTGCAGCAGCCCCAGACCACCGTAACTGACCGCACCCGTTTTCTCCGAGACCTCGTAGCTGATGACCTCGGGCGAGAGCACCGGTTTCGGGTCTTGACCGTTCCAGCTGGGGCTCAATCGCTGAGCAACCTCTGCTTCCCGTTTGCGGATGATTGCGCTATCCTTTTTCTTCACCTGAAATGCCTCCTTTCGGCTTGTTCTGAAGTTTCTTTGACAACCCCAGAATACCCGTCAGGTCTGGCATTTCAGGTGTTTACATGTGGTTTAGTCCACTTTCATCCACTTCTTTTGGGACTAGGCTGGGATGGAGTCGATTCTGTAGCTGGTCAGAGCCTCTCAGACCAACCATTCTCAACGCAGAACAACAAGGCTTTTACAACTCATTGAAAAGAAATGAATCAGAATTTCCGTATATGACGTCGTCGGCTGCGTCAGGAGAATACAGTGTTAGTACACACTCATGCGCAGCCCACTCTACTTCAAGAGGGCCTCCCTTAAGACTCGACCTTCCACGTTTTCCAGTTCCAGACCCAGCAAGTGCGCAATCGTCGGTGCGATGTCATGGTTTCGGACGTGCCCAATTCTCTTCCCACGCCTGACCCCATGTCCGGAAATGACGAAGACCGGGTACATTCTGGGATGGCTGGGCAAATAGCCGTGCCCGTGTGAGTCTCTTTTCTTCCGACGTCGTGTAGTGGAGGAACTCGACGTGTCCGAAACCAGATAGGTATCAATATCAGCGATGATCATGTAGTGCCCGGCAACGTGGGGATCCTCTTCATACCGCCGCGTACCCAGAGCGTGAAACTCCTCCGGTCTGACGATCCTGGAAACGCCCTCCAAGTGCAGCACCGACTGCATCAACTTCTCCAGTCGAGGCTGATCGCGATCCTCCAGAAAATCCTCGGTAAGCTCAACATACATCGTCCACCCACTGGGGTGCAGCGCCACCTTTCCCTCGAGCCCTGCCTGGGAAAGCAAGGGATGGAGGTTCACTTCATGTCCAACGCTGTGAAAACCATGATCGGCCGTAACGATGAAAGTTGTCCTCTCGGCAATACCCGCCGCACGTGCCGCCGCTCTCAGCAAGCCCACACAGTGATCTGCCATGGTCAGCGCCGCCTCCGACAGGTAGTGTGCGGAGCCATAGCGGTGCTGATTAGCGTCGGTTGCGGAAATCAGGGTAGCCACCAGCTGGGGCTTGTGCGTGCGGATGAGGTGACTCGTGGCCTGGGCCAGAATCACATCGCGTGCTCCTTTCAGAGCAAACTCGGGATACCACTTAAAGTACAGGTCGATCGGAACATCGGCGGCACGCAGCTCGGCCAGCAGCTCGGGACTGGCGATAGTAGGATCCAGTCGACCCTGCTCATCATAGCGCGGCGGCTGGTGCTCGTGAATGATGTTGAAATCGACCGACGGGTCACCCTTGGTTTCGGGCCAGAACATGGCTACCGTGGTCAACCCTCGACGTTTGGCCGCGTCAAAGAGCGTCGAGACCTCGATCACTTCGTGGGATTTTTCCGTGACGTTAAAAGACTGGCCTGTCTCCCGGTTTCGCAGGGTGTTGCCGATCACACCGTGGATCCGGGGTGAAACACCCGTGATGATGGTGGCGTGGGAGGGATGTGTGACACTGGGAAACACCGTCTCTCCACTCTCGGCCCAGACACCTTCGCTGGCCAGTGCACGAATGTTGGGCAGCTCCAACTTCTCGTTTTCCAGATGATAGGCTACGAAACCGTCTATCGAGACGAGCACCACATGAGACTGATCCGCCCCGGCCAGGTACGATCCTGCCCACAGGGTCAGAGAAAGCTGCAACAGACTTTTCTTAAACCGCCGTCCTGAAATCATGGAAAACACCCTCATAACCCCGCCTACACTTTGTCGAGACACACCATGAAGGTTCAACCTGCCGCGGTTCCGCAAATCCTGCCCAACTTGAAGGATCCTTCAGTTGCGGCTCTTCAGTAGGGGAACTCACGGGGCCTCCTTCGAGTGATTGATCATCTTGAGTTTTGGACGCGTTAGAGGTGGACAGGCATCAGGTCACCGTCGTGCGCCAGTCGCGTGCATGCAAGATGGACTTGGCCGAGTTCAAATTACCCTTCCGGGCTCACACCCTCCTGCGAGCCAATCAATTCCTCCTCGACAGCCAAACTACTCGTAGCGAGCGGCCTCATACCGCCGAGCAACACCGGCGTCTGCTTGAGTGTACACTTTCCAGGAGGCCGCTTCAGCGGCCTGGCGCGAAGCGCAATAGACCCGGTGTTTACGCCGGGGTAACCCGGTCTCCTACCCCTCCTGAGGGCCGTTCACGGTCCTTCTCGAACGGCGGCTTTAGCCATCGTCGACCCGGAGTCTGGCTGAAGCCCGCGTTCGAGAAGCCCGCTAAAGCGGGCTCCGCTATCTGCCGTTCCGCCCACCCGGCCCTGAAGGACCGGGCTATCGCGCTTCGCGCTAGACCGCTGAAGCGGTCTCTTAGCAACCACATCACGCCGAAGCAGGAAACTTGACCAGTCTGTGAACTTCTTCTCCACCAAGGGGCCCTAGATGTCTGAACCCCAGTATAGAAGATAACTGATGCTAGATAGGTAGGCTATGAGGAGGCCTCTGTAGCGGTGCTGGAGGATCGTTCTTGTGTCACAAGAAGCAAGCGGATGTCCAGGTAGATTCCCCCAAGGAAGCACCGTCTTTCACGAGCCAGCTAGCTGCGATAGAATCGTGGCGTCTTGGTCGGTCCGGCGATAAGGCATTACGGGGTCCTCGGCCACACCGGTGCAGGCGTACGGGTGTACCTTCAGATGAGTTGAATGGGAGGGAACATGCCAGTTCTGTCTCGCCGCGGAGTGTTGGAACCCACGTTCCTGGGCTTCGGGCGAGTGGTACTTTCCCACCTGCTGGCGGACGTTGGCTTGGCGTCCCCCCCGGCCTCGGCGCAGCTCTGCGGTCCCTGCCTACAACGATCTCAAAGCACGGCAAGGCCATTTCCCCGCCCGGGCGAAAGCCGTAGTCCAGCTCATCCAAAACGGCGGCCCAGCCATGGATCTGTTCGATCCGGGGCCGTAGCAGCCCATCCCAGGGCTATCAGGCACCTGATCGCCATAAGAAAGGACCCTCCAGGGCAGTGAGGAAGGAAGACATGTTGAAAAATCGAACGAGTCTTCGGATACCGCAATCCATCCTGATCACCTGCGCCTTTTGCCTTGTCGTCCTGGCTTTCGCGTTGACTTCATCTGGCCACCATGCAGAGGCGATAGAGATCGGAAAACACAACACCCACTTGCTGCCGAAGGGCAAAGAGGCAGATGGGATTATCGGTGACTTTGTACTGCGCAGCCAGAGAATCCATGCTCTGGTCAGCGGGGGCTTGCCCAACCGGAGGGCAAACATAATGCACGATTGGGATTCCTCGATTCCTGGTACTCTCTTTGATCTTGATCTGGTGGGAGCTGACAACGACCAGATCACTTCATTCCGGCCCGGGCATCAGAGTGGCCAGGTCAGCTACGTGAGAATCCTCACCGCCAGTGGAGATACCGCTTCTATCGAAGCGGTGACGACAGCGGCAAAGGGTAATGGCCTCTATACACGACACGTGTACTCCCTGGGCTCGGAATCGCAGCACCTCGAGATCCTCTCGACCTTTCGCAACGAGTCGAGTCAGACAAGAGAGATCGAGCCGTTGCCGATATGGAAATCACCGACAGGCTACGAGAATCTGAACCAGTTTTCGGAAGTGTGGCAGGCCGGCGCCATCCGAGTTGGAGACAGCATTGACCCCTTCGACAAGCGCGCCTATGCCTGGGCACCTCTCTCCCGAAAAGATGCTTCACCGTTAGAAAAAAAGTTCCAACTGCAGCCGGGCCAGGAGAGGAGCTATGCCCTAGCCTTGACAGTGGCTGACTCGCCTCTGGAGGCCTTCGGCCTCGCCTCCAGTCTCCTCGGACCCAGCGGTCGGATCAAAAGTAGCGTGGTTGACCGGGCCGGAAAACCTGCCCTTCACGCTTCCCTGCTGGTTTCCGTCAACGGTGTCCAGCTGCCCGCGTATCCCAGTCCTGCAGGGGAGCTGGACTTTCTTCTTCCCCCTGGAGAATACGAAGGGATCCTCATCGACCTGGGAAGGCCGGAGCAGCGGCTCTCGTTGGTCGTGGCCCAGGATGAGACGACGGCGCTCGAGCTCTCACCGCCTCCCGCTTCTGCCGTGTCTTTCCAGATTCGGGACAGCAACGGTCGCCCCTCGCCCGCCAAAGTTCAGTTCCTCGGCATCAGGGGAACCGCTACGCCCGAATTCGGGACAGTTTACCGAGCTCACGGCTGCGACCACCAGTATCAGACCCACGACGGTGCCTTCACCCAACAGGTCCCCCCTGGCGATTACCTGATCAGAATCACGAGAGGTCCTGAATTCGATCTGGTGGAGCGAGAGGTTCAGGTAGAACCACAGAAGGAGCTCCGCATCGAGGCTACTTTGACTCGCACGGTGGATACTACCGGCTGGATCAGCACCGATTATCACTCGCACTCCACTCCCAGCGGTGACAACCATTGCAATACCCATGATCGGCTTTGCCCAACAATTCCCCTAAGAATGGCCATTTTTGTGCAACTGGTCATTCTGCCCAAAAATCGGGAGGTTCATTTCATGCTGAGTCTGAATGACACAGCAGATGTTATGGCACAGAATCTTAGCCAGGACTTCGTTCTTCATGGCGGTATCGGTCTTGCTTCTGACCGAGTCTCCAAACTTCGCCTTGATCATGGAAAACGTGCTTTCGACGTTCGAGCGAAGGTGATACCGCTCCAGAAACGCCTCTCGATGGTAGTGGTAGCTGTAGAACATCTGCGCCCACAAACCACCTCTGGCGTGAGTCGCATTGCTCTTGAAGGGGATCAAGGGGCTGGCCCCTATAGCATCAATCGCTTTCAGGTTGTCCTCAGAGGAATATCCAAGATCAGCAGATACTTCAGAGACATTGAAGTGGGCAGCTGTGTGATTGAGAAGGGTTGGGAGCATGGGGCAATCATAGGGTCGGAGAAAGGAGGCGAAGGATGAGACCTTTTTTGGGCAGAAACCTCAATTATTGGGCAGGGGCGTATTTATGGGCAAAGCCCCCATGATCGCATTATCAATTGCGCGGCCGAACAGGTGGAGTTCATCCCCACCACCGAGCACAACCGCATCTACGACTGGAGTCCCTATATCGAGCGACTGGGTTTGTCCCGCGAGCTGTCCACGATTGTTGGCCTCGAGCTGACAGGGAGAGGCCAACATCTCAATTCATTCCCTCTCGAGTACACACCCCTGACCCAGGACGGCGGTGCTCCGGAGTGGCAGTTTGACCCCCGTCTGAACGCGATCGTCCTGAGAAATCTCTTCGACGCGGGCCCGGATCGATGGGTTCAGGCCAATCACCCTCAGGTCGGTGAGGTCTTCAATGACAGAGATGCTGACGGCGTCGGCGACGGGGGTTTCATCGGCTTCGAATCGCTGGTCGACGCGGCAGAGGTCTGGAGCACTCAGATTCTGAACCCCAATCCGACCTACTTTCGGATGCGAAACGGAGAGAGGGTTGAGACTGAAAATCGCACCTTCGGTTGGCTGCAATTGCTCAACCAGGGAAGGCACGTCTGGTGTGTCGCCGTCAGCGATGCCCACCGGGTATTCTGGGGTCCCGACCGCCTGTCTGGCGGCGTAGGAGGATGGCGAACCTACGTCCCCAGTTCCACCGATGAGCCCCACGACATCGATCCGAGTGAGGTGATCCGGAACTCCAAGGCCGGACAGATGATGATCACGAACGGACCCTTTCTCGAAGTGGCAACGGATCAAGGACTGCCGATCGGTTCCAGACTGATCTCTCCCGGCGGCGTCACGCTTCGCGTTAAGGTCCAGACGTCCAATTGGATTGAAATTGACCGGGTCCAAGTTCTTGTCAACAGCCGTCCACTTCCGAAGCACAACTACACGCGTTCTTCACACGGGCAGTTGTTCCAGAGCGGTGTCGTCAAGTTTGAACAGCAGGTCCGTGTCGACTTGCCCCGGGACGCCCATCTGATCGTGGTCGCCACCGGTGAGTCCAGCACCCTGGAAAAGGGATGGGGTCGCAGCCAAGAAGCCCATATGCGCCCGGTGGCGTTTACCAACCCGATCTATGTGGACGTAGACGGAAACGGCTTCCAGCCGAACGGCGACACCTTGGGCCATCCTCTGCTGGTGGCAATGCAGTCCCCCTGAAGACGAGTGGACTGTAACATCTGGATCGCTGAAAACTACCGCCAAAATGTCCAATTGTCACATAGCCGGCTACCGATCCTCACCGTTTGTAGCTCTTTGCATTTCATTGTGGCTGGCCCCAGTTTCACTTGCCGCCGGTCTGCCCATGACCCAGCCCCTGGAGATGCCAGGTGATCTGTCTCTGCAAGTGCTGGCGTCGGTCGACCAATTTCTGCTGCGAGAGATCGGCAAGTCTCCAGAGCTAAGAAAAAAGCGCTGGAGTTGGGACTATTCGTCTCAGAAAGCCTACTTGAGCTCCATCAAGGAGAACCGGGACCGTTTTCGACTCCGCATTGGAGCCGTGGATGACAGGCTTCCGGTCGAAGATTTGAAGCTGGTTTCCACAGTGGCGAGTGGACCATTGGTCTCCGAGAGCAAGCACTTCCGCGTCCTTGCCGTCCAGTGGCCAGTCTTCGAAGGGGTAGACGCCGAAGGATTGTTGCTGGAGCCGTCCGGAGTGGCAAAGGCCCAGGTAGTGGTTGTGCCCGACGCCGACTGGACCCCGGAGATGGTGGCCGGTCTGGTTCCAGACATCCCGCTACAACAGCAGATCGCCCGGCTCTTGGCGGAAGCGGGTTGCCGGGTTCTGGTGCCGACGCTGATCAACCGCAGGAATACCTGGTCGGGAAATCCCAGGATTCGAATGACCAACCAGACGCATCGGGAGTTCATTTATCGGCAGGCCTACTTCATGGGACGGCATCTGATCGGCTATGAGGTGCAGAAAGTCTTGGCTGCCCTGGACTACTTCACCCGTGAGAAGACATCCGGGGGCGAAGCCGCCTTGGCAATTGGCGTTGCCGGACACGGGGAAGGGGCCTTGATTGCCCTGTACAGCGCGGCGCTTGACGCACGAATCCAGGCCACGCTCGTCAGTGGGTATTTCCAGCAGCGAGAGAGCGTTTGGGAGGAGCCCGTCTACCGCAATGTCTGGGGGCTACTGGACGAGTTCGGCGATGCCGAGATCGCCAGTCTGATCGCGCCTCGTGCCCTGGTTGTCGAGGCCTGCAAGGGGCCGGAGATTCCCGGTCCTCCCGCTCCTCGGAATGGCCGGATGGACGCGGCCTCCGGCAAGCTGCAGACTCCTGCACTTTCCAGCGTTCAGGCTGAGTTCCTTCGGTCTCAGGAGCACTACCGCAAGCTGGGACTCGGGAGCAACGTCAAGCTCGTAGTGAGCGATTCTGGAGAGGGACATCCCTTTACCCGTGATGCAGTTCAAGGACTCCTGGCTGCCCTGGGCGGCGGGCTCGCCCTCCCTCAGGAAATGCCTCACTTGCAAGCGCTGGAGGATCGTCGAGCCAGTTTCGATCCGGCCACCCGAATGAGGCGCCAGTATCAGCAGCTGGTCGACTATTCGCAAAAGTTGATGAGGCTCAGTCCATTTCCCCGCAGTCGATTCTGGTCGGAAACCGATTCTTCTTCCCTCGACCAATGGCGCCAGACTACCGCTTCTTACCGGGACTACCTGTGGCACGAGATCGTCGGCTGGTTGCCCCCTGCCAGCCTGGAACCGAATCCGCGGACTCGAGAGATCTACGATACGGTCGTCTGGAAAGGCTACGAGGTGGTGCTCGATACCTGGCCTGAGGTCTTCAGCTACGGCGTGCTGCTAGTGCCCAAGAATCTGAAACCGGGGGAGATGCGACCAGTGGTGGTTGCCCAGCACGGCCGTGCCGGCAGACCTCAGGATGTTTGTGATCCTGAAAAGGAAGGGGGTCCCTACCATGCTTTCGGTGCCAAGTTGGCAGACCGGGGTTTTGTGGTCTACGCGCCGCAGAATCTGTATATCGGTGAAAAAAAGTATCGCATGGTGCAGCGCAAGGCGAATCCTCTCAAGCTGACCTTCTTCGCTCCCATGGTACGCCAGCACCAGCAGGCGTTGAAATGGCTCTCCAGCCTCCCTTTTGTCGATGCCGATCGAATCGGATTCTATGGTCTCTCCTACGGGGGTAAGTCGGCCATGTTGATTCCGGCAGTGCTGGAGGATTATGCACTTTCTATTTGTTCGGGAGATTTCAATGAAGAAGTCTGGAAGCACGTGAGTATTGATGCTCCTTACAGTTTCATGCTCACCAAGGAGCACGAGCACAGCGAGTTCGACTTTGGCGAAAAGTTCAACTACGCAGAAATAGCCGGCCTGATTGCACCTAGACCCTTCATGGTGGAGCGCGGGCATCGCGACGGCGTGGGTGTCGATGAGTGGGTCGCCTACGAGTACGCCAAGGTGCGCCGGCTCTACGTAGATCTGGGGATCGCCGAACGAACCCGAATCGAGTACTTCGACGGCCCCCACGAAATCCATGGCAAGGGGACTTTCGAGTTCCTGCACCAGCACCTGGATTGGCCGGAGCCGTAGCGAGTGGAGACATTGAACCGATGTTGAACTAAACCGCTTTCAGCGGTAGGACCTTTCCTGTCAGATCCCCTTATCCATTGAAGATTCCGGCGGCGCTGGGAGTTGTCGAAAGGCTCCCTCGTGAGGCAAGGTGTTGTTACCACACAGCAACCTACCACACGAAAGGAGCCTATCATGACTATCTTACGCCAACGTATGATCGAGGATCTGCGGATCCGCAACTACTCCGATCGGACCATTCAGATCTATGTGGATCGGGTGGCCAAGTTCGCCCAGTACTTCGGCCGCTCGCCCCATCTACTGGGTCCCGCGGAGATCCGCCAGTATCAGATCTTTCTGGTGAAGAAGAAAAAGAGTTCCTGGGCCCAGTTCAACCAGACGGTCTGTGCTCTGCGTTTCTTCTACCGGGTGTGTCTGAACAAAGAATGGACCATTGAACACATCCCTTTCCCCAAGCAAGAGAAGAAACTGCCCCTGATCTTGTCCCGGCAGGAGATTGACCGCTTCTTTGAAGTGATCGGCAATCTCAAGCACCGCACCATCTTCATGACCATCTACGCGACGGGCTTACGCATCTCCGAAGCGCTTCATCTGCATCTGGAGGACATCGATAGAGCTCGGATGCTGGTTCGAGTGCATCAGGGCAAAGGCCACAAGGATCGCTACGTTCCCCTGTCGGCAACTCTCTTGGCGCAGCTACGCACCTACTGGAAAGGCTATCGACCGGGCAGCTGGCTCTTCCCGGGGCAGGATGTGCAGCGACCTTTGGAGGTCAGTTCGGTCCAAAGAGTCTGCAAGCGAGCTGCTGAAAAGGCCGGTTTGAGAAAGGGCGTTACGGCTCACCGGCTGCGCCATTGTTTCGCCACCCATCTGCTAGAAGCCGGCACCGATCTGAAAACCATCCAAGTACTGCTCGGGCACCGTAGTTTGAACGCGACTTCGGTCTACTTGCACGTCGCCTCTGCTCGCACGACTCCGGCTCACGATCTGCTCCAAGCCGCTCGGAAAGCCCAGCGCGGCAGATGAGAGCACATCGGCTCGAGGTAGCCGATGTCTTCCGCAGTTGCCAAGACGATTACTTCCGGGCCTATCCCACTTCAGGGCAGCAGCGCCGAGTTTTCCGAGCCCTCTGTGCTTGCCGGACCGCCGCCTTGGGTGGGCACCTCAAACGGTGCGATCAGTGCAGCCACGAGGAGATCTCCTACAACTCCTGCCGTGATCGGCATTGTCCCAAGTGTCAGGGCGGTGCCCGAGCCCAGTGGCTCGATGCCCGCGCCCGAGAGCTACTCCCGGTGCCCTATTTTCACGTCGTCTTCACGCTGCCGAAGGCCCTCGCTCCCCTCGCCTTGCAAAACCCGCGCACCCTCTATTCGATCCTCTTCCGAGCGGCCTCAGAAACGCTCTTGACCCTAGCCGCTGACGAGCACCACTTGGGAGCCAGAATCGGTGTGCTGGCCCTGCTTCACACCTGGGGCCAGAAACTCGATCTGCATCCGCATCTCCACTGTGTGGTTTCCGGCGGAGGGATCGCTGAGGACCAAAGCCGCTGGATCCCCTCCCGTCCTCGTTTCTTGTTCCCCGTTTCCGTTCTCAGCCGACTCTTTCGGAACAAGTTCCGACACTACCTGCGAGCGGCCTACCGGCAGAATGAGCTCTCTTTTCACGGAGTCCTCCAACCTCTAAGCCTCCCTCGCCAGTTCCATTGTTGGCTGCAAAACCTCACCGGTTCGGAGTGGGTCGTCTACTGCAAACCTCCCTTCGCCGGTGCCGAGCGAGTCCTCAAGTACCTGGCCCGTTACACCCACCGCGTGGCGATCTCTAACTCACAACTCCTGTCCCTGCATCAGGGCAAGGTGAGCTTTCGTTACAAGGACTACCGCCACCCTCAGCGGCCGCGCACCTTGACTCTGGAGACGATCGAGTTCACCCGGCGCTTCTTACTCCACGCCCTGCCCAAGGGATTCATGCGCATCCGCCACTACGGGTTTCTGGCCAACCGTCACCGTAAGACCAAGCTCGCCCTCTGTCGAGGCCTTCTTGGTTCAGACGACTCCCCCACCGAACTCCCCTCGACTCCTTCTAAGTCGGACTCTTGCCCCCGCTGTCAGCAAGGCACCCTCTACCTCGTTCAAACGCTCCCCGCCGGGGCCACTCCGATTCAACCTCGGATGAACTCTCCGGGTCGCTCATGAGAGACCAGCACACACTTCGAAACCTCCTGAGAAGCCCTCCTACCAGAGCCCGATCTGGCTTGAATACTCGTGTGTCTGATGCTCTCATCCGCACTCCAGGAACCGCCCCACTCCCCTCTCCTCTCCTCTCAACACGGTCCTGCAACTCAGCGCGAGGCCCACCAATCCGCTTCATCTTCTCGTTCTTGCTCGGCTTTCCTTTTCCCTTCCTAAACGCTAACCTCTAAACAATCCCCATAGAGGGAAACCGCGGCTCAGTCCAACAGGATTGTATCCGCCATGCTCATAACTCACTGCTGACTCTACCAACAGAGGCGTCAAGCACAGCGGATACAATCCTCTACGTTGCACAGCTTCGCGGCATGCAGGGCGGGTTGATGAAGCGGGCGACCTCGGCCACCGGCAGACGCCGATCTTACATTACGGAGATGACCCGGATCCCGCTGCTGATCCTCGAGGATCTGGGACTCCGCAGAGTGCCGGAGGGCTGAGCCTTCCCTGGACGGCTTGTTGCAGGCGAACGTCAAAGACCTGAGCCAGGCCCGAGAGCCGGAGGTGACGAAGTTTTCGTTCCAGTTCTGATGAGATCATTCTGGTTCTCCTGTGGGATCGGTGATCTGGTACTCGGACAGCGGTCGGATCAACTCGTGCTCGGAGGTAAACAAAGAGCGCTGCGGCACGTCCAGTCGCTTACACAAAGCCACCAGAGTCCGGTAGCGGAAGGCGTCATGTGCGAGCGCCTTGCCGCAGGCTTCGTCGACGACCGAAGCGCGGTAGCGGCGGGTCAGCGAGATCATGCCCTGCACGAGTCGGTAGGCGAGCATGTCTCGGACCTCCAGAGCTCGCTCGGCCCAGCGGTGCGCCTCTGGACCCACGGCTCGGGCTTGCTTCAGCAGATGATGCTCGGTTCGATAGTGCGCGTAGCGTTTGCGTTCCGGAAGATGGCTCGTTTCGGTTCGGAATCTCCCCGGCGGGTGCTTCGGATGCAGGGCCACCTGTTGCTCACGAAAGAAGACGCGGACGATACGATCATCCCAGTGCACGGCGACTTCACAACCGAGCAGATGATTGGGCACCGAGTAGAACGCTCGGTCGACTTCGATGTGGCCATCGGTGGAGACCGTTCGACGGCCCACGCGGAAGAAACTGAAGCGGGAATCCGGAAGCGGTCGGAGATGCTTCTGTTCTTCGACAAAGCGGGGCCAGACCTGCTGCTTGGTGGTGCCGTGGATGCGCTGGCGGGCGATTCGCTCGTTCCAACTCTGCAGATGCTCATTCTGCGCATCCAGGCTCTCGAAGCGGCGAGCTTTGAGCGCGCTGGAGTCGGTATATCCGATGCTTCTTTCGACTTTTCCGTTCTCGTTCGGAGCGCCCGGATGGATGGGCAGCACGGCGAAGCCGTA
The DNA here is from genome assembly GCA_965219855.1 of Acidobacteriota bacterium. GTDB lineage: Bacteria > Acidobacteriota > UBA6911 > RPQK01 > JAJDTT01 > CAUZIZ01. Next base: position 96,729 of record CBDCOR010000018.1, on the reverse strand, counting down.
GTGGCGAGCGAGCGCACTGAAGACGGCATTGACCTCGGGGTCCACCAAGCAAGCCCGGGTGATCCCGGCCTTGAGGTTATCGAGGCGAACCACCTCCACGCCGCCTCCAAAAGCGTGAAAAGCCTCCTCGACACAGCGGATGAACGTCTTCAGTTCCTGCCGCCAGACGACTTCCTCATAGGAGTGGCGCGAGTGGCAGAGGACGGCCTTGAACAGATGAGGACGGCGGTAACGACCCGATTCGGTCCGAGTCAGGGCTCCTTTGCCGAAGTCGATCTGCAGGTCCCGACCGGGGGGAGTTTCCACCCGAGCAAACACGCGAGGACTCTCCGCCTTGAGCTTTCCACAGAAGCGCTTGACGGAGTTGTAGGCTCCCCCGAATCCCTGCTCGAAGACCAGGTCCTGCCAGATCCGCTTGGCCTGCAATCCCTGCTGGAGTTTCTTTTCAATCTGCTCCCGAAAGGGCTCACAGAAGCTGCGCAGACCCGGGGGCCGCTTTGGCCGCTTTTGCTCCTCCGAGCCGGGGGCCACTTTGGCCGGTTTTGAATCTCGGGAGGGATCATAGCGGGCAATCCTCTCTCGTCGGACTCCCACCTCTCGCTCGATCCGACGATACGACCAGCCCAGCTTCAGGAGCGCCAAAACCGTTTGCTTCTTTTCCATTTTCAATGTATTGGCCATCGGCGCATCCTACGCCGGATGCGGCCCTCAATGGCTCTTGAAAATGGCCGGTTTTGAAGTGGCCCTCACTGGCCGCTTTTGGGTGGCCCCTGACAGTCAGGGCCTCTATTTCAGATTTGTCAAGGCGCTGGCGGTCGTCAGGGAGTTCAAAGGGTTTCAGACGTGAAAAATACTCCATGAACCTTGACGATATATCTTTGGCCTGTTCCTTCTGTTCGTGGATGACATCCTTTAACTCCTTGGGGTCGCGGCGCAAATCGTACAACTCGTGTTGCCCATCCGAGGAGGCGATATATTTGTACGGACTCTCATACCAGGCCCTGCGCACCCGATTGAATCGCTTGCCCCATATCGGATGGAAGAGATCTTTCCGGCGGGTATAGTAGTTCTCGGCAATGACAGGGTGGGCTCCTGGGCTATAGGGAAATAGGCCTGGATACTCTTTTCTTACCTTTTCCAAAATGCCGATTCCGGACAGAACGATATGGGGAAGGTCCACGGAGGATATAGGGGTTGTGTCTACCGAACCCGACGCCTGACAAGGCTGTTTGACGATGAGTGGCACGGAGAGCGCCTCTTGATAGATATCTTTTGAGTGTTCCACCAAGCGATGTTCTCCGAAGTATTCCCCGTGGTCTGACGTGAACAGGATCAATGCATCGTCGAATAAGGAGAGGTCCCGGAGCTCAGAGAAAAGTACCGCCAGACCGGCATCAAGATTGGCGACTGCGGTGTCGTATTGGTCGATGACGGTCTGCACGAGTTCTTCTGGAGCTGGAGCTTCTTCTCCCATGACCTCTTGCAGCAACCTTTTGATGCTCACCCTTGAGTCTGGAGCAATAGGGCGACCAATCAAACCCGGCCTGGGCGAGAGGTTGTATGGCCGGTGCGTATCCATGTAATTGATGAAAAGAAAGAATGGTTTGTCGTGGTTCTCGCGAATCCAAGGCATCACCCGGCTGTTTACATCGTCCACGTCGCGCCCGATATATTCAGAAGTCTGGAATCCTTGCTGCAACCCATATCTTCGATTGAAGACATACGTCTTGTTTGCACCAATCGCAGCCGTTTCGTATCCCAAGTCCCGAAAAACTTCCGCCAGAGTGATGTGGTGATCGGAAAGTTGACGCGCATTCTTGCGTTTCACCTTCACATGGTAGGTGTGGGCGCCATGTTCTACGGGAAAAAGCCCCGTGAACATAGAGGCGTGTGCGGGCAAGGTCCAAGGGGCAACGGAAACTGTCTTTGCATACAGAGTGGCGGTTGAGGAAAACTCATCCAGATTCGGCGAAGTCTTGACGGAATAACCATAGCTACTCAAGTGATCCGCCCGGAGCGTGTCCGCGACGATCACGATGACGTTTGTTTTCTGTCCCGGGCGTCCCCATCCTGAGACCTGGTGTAAAGGGATAAGAAGAAAAAGGTAGGCTAACAGTCGTAACATGGCGTCAAGAATGCCGCATCATCACCTGGGATGGAGTTTTGTTGGACATCTGTTTGATCCCATCGGGACGAAGTTCGGTAGACTCTGGAGGGAAGAGAAGCCTCTTTGCGGCGCTCCCACAGCGAGGCCCATCGTGCGCTGAAAGGCTGACAGCTTCTACTACCCTGGCGTCGTAAGCCGTATCGGAAAGAGATATTTCCCATATTTCCATCAGTAGTGTCCAAACTTTGCTCTACTAGTCCCAAAATAAGCGCAAGTTCGAAAATAGACCTCTTTGTCGGCTCCGAGGAGCCATTTTGGAGACCTAAATTCTAAATTTCGGCGCGAAGTCACTCAGAACAGGCACGTGTTCAGCTGTCCTCCACGCCGATCGCTCAGGGAAAACGATTCTGCCCTCTTGGGGGGCGTTTGTAGAGACACCTCGCCCCAGCTCTGGCGACCCTCGGAGCTACTTTATCTCCTTTCAGTTTCAGGTAGCTGGCCGGTGTTTCAACCACTTACTGCCTTCCAAGAGAAGACGGCTCCAACCATTGACATCCAGCAGCCGATAGACCAACTGTCGGCCCCTGCGCAAAATCTGGCAGGGCATTTCAATGACCTCTCGCAGGAAACGGCGATACTCCATCTTCACCAGCTCTCGGGCTTGCAGTCGCGCCGGCAGCACCAACCCCATCCAGGCCTTCAGATTCCAGGCTTGAGCCGCAATCACCAGATAGGCCCAGTTGGCTACCAGCGTATCCGAGGGCATCCGCAGGGCCTCGACTCCGTTCTTGAGTTGTTCAATGACGTTCTCCTGGTTGCAGCGCCGGTTGTTTTCCCGTACGACTCCCGCCGTTCCCAACGTTCTGGCCGAGATATTGGTGACATAAAAGTGGTAGCGCGTCTGCGGCAGCAGCCGCTTCTGGCCTTTCTCGACCAGGATCGTCTTGCGCAAGATCACCATCCGATAGGTTCGCTTCGCTTTGCTCGGACGGTAGTCGATCTCCGCGATCTCTTCCCGTTCCAGCGTCAGCGTCTTGAACCCGCGTCTCTTGACAATCTCCGGCTTCACTTTGTCCCGCCGCTGGCGCCGCTTCTTCCCTTTTCCTTTCCCCTGGCTGGGGCGCCCCAGCTCTTTCCATCTCGCTTCTGGCAACGCCTCCGCCCACTTGACGAAGCTCGGATGGGCGTCGGTCCCGAAGTCAAACTCCACGCCCGCCTCCGTCCAACGGTCAAAATGAGCCGTCAGCGAAAAATCCGTGTCCCCGCGCAGGCGCACCTTCCGAAAACCCGCCTCTCGAACCAGCTCGATACTCCGATCCAGCCATTCGGCCGCTCCCTCATGAGAGGGACGGTTGCCCGAGCGGTTGACCGCATAGAGCACCTCTCCCGTATTGGCCAGCGTCACGATCAGCGGCGCATAGCCCCACTGCCCGTCGTAGCTGATCTCCATCCCTTCCTTGCATTCGCCGCTCGTGGGGGCCATCGTCCCATCCACGTCGATCTCCGCCCGTTGGAAGAAACGGGCCGGTTGTTGGGCCCAGACCTTGAGGCGGCTGGCATTGACGGCTTCCATCAGATCCACCACGTCGGGCGCGTCAAAGCGGCGCACAAAGTCTCCGGCCGTGCTGGGGGCGGGGATCTTCTCGGCTCCCACCGCCTCCAGGAAACTCACACTCTGACGTCGCAGTTCAATATCCTGATAGCGGGTCCCGCCCGTGGCCACGTTGTAGATCAGGCTCAGGACGTGGTCCGATTCGTGGTACGGTTGGTGGCGTTTGAGCAGCGTCGCCGCCTGGTCAATGGCTTTCCCCAGCCCACTCCACTTCACCACCTGCTGCAGCAGCCCCAGACCACCGTAACTGACCGCACCCGTTTTCTCCGAGACCTCGTAGCTGATGACCTCGGGCGAGAGCACCGGTTTCGGGTCTTGACCGTTCCAGCTGGGGCTCAATCGCTGAGCAACCTCTGCTTCCCGTTTGCGGATGATTGCGCTATCCTTTTTCTTCACCTGAAATGCCTCCTTTCGGCTTGTTCTGAAGTTTCTTTGACAACTCCAGAATACCCGTCAGGTCTGGCATTTCAGGTGTTTACATGTGGTTTAGTCCACTTTCATCTACTTCTTTTGGGACTAGTAGACTCTAAGTCACTGATAAAAAGTGTTTAACAACGAAATCCAATTTTTTCGATACTTTTCGAGATGAGATTTTGAAAAGCGTCGACCACGTGCTCCAGTCCTTGTAAACCGAAAGGGGAGTGGAACTCGACGAGGTTTGGCATTCAACGAAGCGCCTCAAATCGGAGTTCAGATTCTACAGAATCCTACAGATCTTCAGCCTGACTGTTTCAAGCAAGCCCCAATGATTCGACTACTTACGAGCTTCGAATACGGAATCCCACAAGGGGTTCTTGTAACTAGTTAAATCTATGCGACTTATAATTGGACAGTACTGTATTTCCATATGGATTGCAACGCAGATCTCCAGACTACAGGGGAGTCTGCCTAGCACACATAGATCATTGGGGCTGGAGGGGCAACCTCAGTGGGAAGGTTCATATAATGATCATAATGATCCGAAAGATAGGCGGAATTCAATCCGCCTTTTCCGCTGACACGCAATGTCGTTCGCTGCGAAGCTAGTCGTGTGCTTGAAACTGCCATCCTTGTCCTTGCTTCTCGAAAAGGCGACCCATTCTTTTCAGCCACAAGCTTTTCGTGGTCGCATGACCGCTTGGTCTGCGCGGAATGCCTGCTCTTGGCCGTTGGCGGCAGTTCATTCGACATTTCAAGGGAAAACTTGAATGTCCGCTTCTAGGTGCGGCCGTTCGATTGCGATCAAATCGGACGCCGTCTGTGAGATCGGGAGTGTGACAAAAGTGCCGGGAGCCTGCTGGATCACTTTCCACTCTTTGCTGATGTATTCAAGAAGAAACTTAAGAATCGCGTTCTCCACGCAATCATTCTGACGAGGTGAAAACCACGAGTCCAGGGAATGATCACGCCTGCGGCCTTCTTTCCGATGTACATGGACCCAAGGAAATGGAAAGGGGTTGAGGGATTGGCATGTTTCCGTTTTGTTTCCGGTTGAGATGGTAAGATCTGGTAATCATTGGTAATCCGGCCCGCCCTGAATCCCAGTCTAAATGGTTAATTTGGTATAACTTGGTAGACTTGGTAGGTTTTGGTAAGGATAGAGCAACGGACTGTCACGCCGGAGGTCGCGAGTTCGAGTCTCGTCGGTCCCGCCAATCTAACCTCTAGCACGTCAGCCACTTGCCCAGCAGCTCAGGCACCTCTGCCTTTTGTCGAGCTTTCGCGTAGTCTTCGATGTAGGTCGTGGAGAACTCCGTTAGGGTCATGCTTCCCCGGTGCACCGCGCTATCGGGGAGTACTTGGCGGCGGAATACCTTACGGCAAAGACCCGCGCTGGTTTACCTATCAGGCGGGTTCTCGCGATGACTACTGGATCTGACGGCGGAACTCTATCTGACCTTCGGGGCGTTTGACTGCCTCCCGAAATAGTGCTTCAGTTTCGATTCGCAACAGGGCGCAGACATCAGATCAAGGTGATGAGTATCGACCGTGAACCCCCACAAAAAGAGCTTTCCCGCAGTCCGATGAAGGGATGAGATACACGAATTCCCGAACATGCCACTTTTCTTGTTGCTTTTGCTTTCGTCTATCATCGCCGTGAGTCCAGACCATGAGGCTGAGACGGATTCTTTTCAACACGCTTCCTCCGCAGCTTCCTGAAATTCCGTGTCTGCACCTCGATCAGGATCCCATCCACGATGGCGTCGATGATATACCCATCCAAGGGCACCTCATACTCTGCCTCCGGCCCGGCGCACCACTCCTTCAGCGCCTTGTGAAGCGGCTTTTCGTTGAATTTGTTAATCCCATTTGCCATGAGATGCTCGTCAACCGCCATCCGTCACCCCGAGCGCTGTTAACTATAATTATGCAATGCGGTACCAAGGGTGTGAAGGGTTACCCAACCCAATCCAGCCACGGCAGCGTCGTCCTGACTGGGCAAGAAATCGGCGGCTGGACATTCGAACTCCCCGCTGGGGTCACCTGAAAAAGCGTGCACTCAGTACATCTGCGACGTCTCTACGGCCATCAAAGATGCAGTGAACGTAGACACCTTCTCCCGCGACGAAATAGAGGATTCGGTATGGCTTGAAAAAAACTTCGCGAAAATCCGTAACCCCGACGTCTTTGAGTTCCGGGACGATCCGTCCTCTGGCTGTAAGTGTCTCCAGCTTGATTATGCTCTCCTTGATGCGTTGGTAGACGTAGTCCGCTTGCTCGGGTGAATCGTGGCCTTCAATATGATCGATGATTTCCTTGAGGTCGCATTCCGCATCCGATGTGAGGAAGACCTCGTATTCAGCCACGCCGCTTCGTACGTCTCTTCTCGATATCCTCGAATGCTTTTCCTGCCGCTTTGAACTTGCCGCTTTCGACGGACTTCCGACCGAGTGCCGCCAGCTTCAACATAGCCATCGTCTGCTCGGTGGCCTCGTAGGACTCGATATCCTGGATCACCATTTTGCCCTCACCATTGTGCGTAATGATGATCGCTTGCCGCGTTTCGGATACAGCGGCCAGGATGTCAGCCGCATGGGACTTCATGTAGGTTATCGGCTTGATGGATGTCTTGCGGGTCATCAACTCTTGCGGACCATATTATGGTCTCTATTTGGTGAAAGCAAGCCGAGGACATGATTTCCGTCTCACTCGACGGTAACGTCCCCCGCCTACTGGGTTGTCAGAATTGGGGTAGATAAAAGAACCCAATCTCTAGAACAGCGTCGCACATGGGCCGTGTGCTATTGAGGTCTCAATGTGATCTCGAGGGTTTTCACCTGCTCTCCCGCTTTTCAACCTCAGAACGATCTTATGAGTGGTGAACTGCAGTCAATTGGGGCCACGCTTCGCTACTACCACGCATGAGAAGTCCAGACTAGCCCCAAAATAAGCGCAAGTTCGAAAATAGACCCCTTTGTCGGCTCCGAGGAGCCATTTTGGAGACCTAAATTCTAAATTTCGGCGCGAAGTCACTCAGAACAGGCACGTCTTCAGCTGTCCTCCACGCCGATCGCTCAGGGAAAACGATTCTGCCCTCTTGGGGGGCGTTTGTAGAGACACCTCGCCCCAGCTCTGGCGACCCTCGGAGCTACTTTATCTCCTTTCAGTTTCAGGTAGCTGGCCGGTGTTTCAACCACTTACTGCCTTCCAAGAGAAGACGGCTCCAACCATTGACATCCAGCAGCCGATAGACCAACTGTCGGCCCCTGCGCAAAATCTGGCAGGGCATTTCAATGACCTCTCGCAGGAAACGGCGATACTCCATCTTCACCAGCTCTCGGGCTTGCAGTCGCGCCGGCAGCACCAACCCCATCCAGGCCTTCAGATTCCAGGCTTGAGCCGCAATCACCAGATAGGCCCAGTTGGCTACCAGCGTATCCGAGGGCATCCGCAGGGCCTCGACTCCGTTCTTGAGTTGTTCAATGACGTTCTCCTGGTTGCAGCGCCGGTTGTTTTCCCGTACGACTCCCGCCGTTCCCAACGTTCTGGCCGAGATATTGGTGACATAAAAGTGGTAGCGCGTCTGCGGCAGCAGCCGCTTCTGGCCTTTCTCAACCAGGATCGTCTTGCGCAAGATCACCATCCGATAGGTTCGCTTCGCTTTGCTCGGACGGTAGTCGATCTCCGCAATCTCTTCCCGTTCCAGCGTCAGCGTCTTGAACCCGCGTCTCTTGACAATCTCCGGCTTCACTTTGTCCCGCCGCTGGCGCCGCTTCTTCCCTTTTCCTTTCCCCTGGCTGGGGCGCCCCAGCTCTTTCCATCTCGCTTCTGGCAACGCCTCCGCCCACTTGACGAAGCTCGGATGGGCGTCGATCCCGAAGTCAAACTCCACGCCCGCCTCCGTCCAACGGTCAAAATGAGCCGTCAGCGAAAAATCCGTGTCCCCGCGCAGGCGCACCTTCCGAAAACCCGCCTCTCGAACCAGCTCGATACTCCGATCCAGCCATTCGGCCGCTCCCTCATGAGAGGGACGGTTGCCCGAGCGGTTGACCGCATAGAGCACCTCTCCCGTATTGGCCAGCGTCACGATCAGCGGCGCATAGCCCCACTGCCCGTCGTAGCTGATCTCCATCCCTTCCTTGCATTCGCCGCTCGTGGGGGCCATCGTCCCATCCACGTCGATCTCCGCCCGTTGGAAGAAACGGGCCGGTTGTTGGGCCCAGACCTTGAGGCGGCTGGCATTGACGGCTTCCATCAGATCCACCACGTCGGGCGCGTCAAAGCGGCGCACAAAGTCTCCGGCCGTGCTGGGGGCGGGGATCTTCTCGGCTCCCACCGCCTCCAGGAAACTCACACTCTGACGTCGCAGTTCAATATCCTGATAGCGGGTCCCGCCCGTGGCCACGTTGTAGATCAGGCTCAGGACGTGGTCCGATTCGTGGTACGGTTGGTGGCGTTTGAGCAGCGTCACCGCCTGGTCAATGGCTTTCCCCAGCCCACTCCACTTCACCACCTGCTGCAGCAGCCCCAGACCACCGTAACTGACCGCACCCGTTTTCTCCGAGACCTCGTAGCTGATGACCTCGGGCGAGAGCACCGGTTTCGGGTCTTGACCGTTCCAGCTGGGGCTCAATCGCTGAGCAACCTCTGCTTCCCGTTTGCGGATGATTGCGCTATCCTTTTTCTTCACCTGAAATGCCTCCTTTCGGCTTGTTCTGAAGTTTCTTTGACAACCCCAGAATACCCGTCAGGTCTGGCATTTCAGGTGTTTACATGTGGTTTAGTCCACTTTCATCTACTTCTTTTGGGTCTAGCTTACGGACTGGTGGCCGAAAGCCGGTCGAACCCGTTCAGTTACTGATACCCCGACCGTTTCCAAGGGCGCGGCTTGGCAGGGACCGGATAGGGGCTGGCTTGTTACCAGGAAAAGGGGCCACACCATGCAAGACGCGTTGTTTTTGTCCGGCCTGTCAAGGCAGTTCAGCACTGACTGCTTCGTCGCAGGCTTTGCTCGACGGAGAGGTGACGTCTGCTGAAGAGGAGGACTCGAGCGTCTCCTGGTTCGAAATCGCCTGAGCAACATTAGTTCGCCAGTACTCCGCCGCCTACTCGAGCGGTTGGTCTAGCGATCAGAGCTTGGTAGCTTCTGAGCGCTCAAGGATTCCCGAATCTTCGCCAGCTCCGCTCTGAGAGCACTCATTTCTTCGTCCTTTCGTCGCAGTAGTTGATAGAGGCCCTGGATCGCGGCCAGCGCCACGCCGTCGGAGTCCACTGTCTGGATATGACGATCGTCCCTACCCAGTCCGAAGGCCGCGAAGAAGTCCTGAGTCACGGGTCCCATGTGGCGGATCGCCTTGTCCTGAGTCCTATAGTTCCAGGTGGTAATCGGGACGAGAGTTATCGCCGACTGCAGGGAGTGGCCGCCGTCAACCGGATCGACAACGTCAAGACGGCCATCGCCTCGGGAGGCGGCCCCTGGGGAGAGATCCATCCGCTCTACCGGGCCTATGCCCGATCGGTGGGCTTTCACATTGATGCCTGCCGACCGGGGCAAGCCCAAGAGAAAGGGAAGGTGGAGGCCAAAGTCCGACTTTCGCATTTGCTGGTGGAGCCGCAGAGCCAATACTGGGAAGACCTCGAGGAGTTGCAGCACTTCACCGATGGACAGGTCTCGCGCTGGTCCCGTCGAGCGGTGTGTCCGGCCACCGGCCTCACTGTCGAGGAGAGTTGGCGAGCGGAGCTGGAGCGTCTGGCGCCCTTGCCGATCCTTCCCGAACCCTTCGATGTGGTGGTCACGCGGCCAGTCCATCGGGACTGCATGGTTCGCTTCGAAGATCACTGCTATCCGGTTCCCTTTCAATGGGTAGGCCGCCAGGTGGAGGTGCGGGGCTGCTCGGGCAAGGTTCAGATCTTAGCCGAGGGAAAGGTCCTGCGGGAGTATGAGCGCCACACGCCGGCGCGGATTCTGATCGATCCCAGCTGCTGGCAAGGAGAAGCGACGGAGCGGGTCCTCGCTCCGCCGCCCTTGGGCAAGATGGGACAACGGCTGGAACAGATCTATCAGATGCCGGTGGAGCAGCGTCCTCTGGACCTGTACCAAGCTCTGGCGGAGGTGGCCCGATGAGCGCGGCGACGAAGGGACGCGTGGATCTGGATCAAACCCGTCAGTCACTGGAGCAGCTGGGTCTGATGCATGCCAGCGAGCAACTGTCCGAGCTGGTGGGCCAGGCGGTGAAGAAAAACCTCTCGGTCCATCGCTTTTTGGACGAACTGCTTTGGAGCGAACTGGCCCATCGGGAGGAGCGACGGATCAAGACCTCGCTGAGACTGTCGGGACTGCCGCCGGGTCAGACGTTGGGGAACTTCGATTTTAACTTTCAGCCGGCGATCCGCAAGAGCCGCATCGAGACCTTGGCCACCTGTGAGTGGATCCGCGAGCACGAGACGGTTTTGCTCCAGGGTCCGCCGGGCGTGGGAAAGACGCATTTGGCGGTGGCCCTGGGAGCCAAAGCCATCGAAAACGGTTTCTCGCTGTCCTTCTTTCGACTGGATGATCTGCTTCACGCCATGAAGCTGGACGCCGAGTTGGCCCCCAAGGCGCTGCGCCGTAAGAAGTATGTCAACGTGGCGCTGCTGATCATCGACGAGGTCGGGTTCCAGGTCATGAGCCGGCTGGAGGCCAGCCTGTTGTTCCGGCTCGTCAGTGCCCGCTACGAAAAGGGAGCCACCTTGATCACCACCAACAAATCAGTCAAGGACTGGCCCGAGATCCTGGCCGGAGACGAAGTGATGGCGACCGCGTTACTGGACCGGCTGCTGCACCATTGCCACGTGCTGAATATCAAGGGAAGGAGTTATCGGCTCAGGGATTTGGAACGGGCCCTGGCAGGGGGGGCGGCCGCCGCCGAAGCGGCTCAGACTCCAGCCGCCCTGCGGGCTCCCTCCGTCTGAGACACTCAGTGATCAGTGACGATTAAAACTCCGGGGCGCATTCGCTTAGCAAGATTCAAACTGATGTCAGACCGTTGCCTCATGACAAACCGGCGGGAGCGCACCAAAGGTGACCTTCATCCAGGAACCCGCATGAGGAAGCGACAGACGCCCCCGCCAGCATGCCCTCAAGAGCGTTCTCCCGGCTGGGCTAGGGTCCCTCTCCGGGAACAGACGTCCAGGAGAAGGGGTTTGCAAGAGAATCCGGAAAAAACTTTCCCCCCAGTCGCCCGTCAAGCTCCGATCGTCGGGAGACCGGGTCCTCAGATACCCCAGTTCGGGACCCGGGCCAAGCTCGCCTACTGGGGCGAAAGAAAGCTATGAAAACTGCCGCGCTGTGGAAACCGTGGAAAACCAAGTCCACTTTGTGCCTGCCGATTCGGCTCGGGTGGTTTGTCCACCGTTCCCACAGCGCTTGGAAAACTCCTTCGGACGGAGTTTCCCACAGTTCCCACAGCTTCTGCGGCTGCTCACATCCAAATGAATCTATGCTTTGGGACGGCGCTCGCCCTCCCGTGGAAAAACCCAAAGCGGTTTTCCCACCGGATGCCTCCCGCTCGAGAAGAGAAATCAAAGGCTGCCCTTGAAATCAGGAGAACAAACTTTTATCGAACAAAAGACGAACACGTTCAGGTTCCTCCCGAACCTGCGTTTTTACTAACCGGGGAAGGGTCGTAAAACAATACGTCCCCTAAGGTCGTGAAAGTTCCTGTCACTTGACAACTGCAGCTGTCCCGCCGGATTGAAGATCCGGTAGCTGAGCTGGCTGCTCTTGGCGGGATCGGGATTGGCGGCCGCGAATCCGGTGCTGGCTCAGCTTCATCCAGCCATTCGTCGTCGCCAGGTCGGGCTGCTCGAAGGTCTCAGTCCGGCTTTCTCCAGGATCCAACTGCACCTGCCTTTGTTCCAGGTTCGACCCGTCGGAGAGGATCAGCTCGGCGTCAACCTGGATCGCCTGGCCCGAAGTGTTGTTGAGTGTGAGGAGCGTCTGTGCGGTACCACCCACCGCGAATTGTGGGAAATACTGGGCCAGGCTGCCGAAGCCGGTTTGTCCTGGCACGGGGGTGCCGGACAGTGTCGCGAAGATGACGATCGGAAGAATCTTTCGAGATTTCATGCGTCCCTCCTGGAAATCACTGGTTGGAATTAGAGAGGACGATCCGGTCGGTTCTGGAGAACGAAATCGTATCCCAGACTCCACACCTCGCTTTCAGTCAGACCTTTGATCTGAAAAACAGATGTTCGGAAGATCCCCCCGGTTGGCTCATTCGGAGGGATAAAGGCAGAGGGCTTCACCCTTCGTAGCTCACCCGCAAAGTAGTTCTTGCTAAGAATATGTCGGGTTAGGGGATCATTAGATTTCGGGTTGCGCGAGAAGTCATCGACTTTCCTCATGACTTTCACACGAGACGCCGCAGCTCATTCAACAGCCGCTCTGGAATCTCGTCCGGGAACGGCAAGGCTCCCCACGCCTCTTCCGCTCCAAAGATCGCTGCCCATTTGAGGATAGAGTCCGGGCTGACCGCGTGGCCGAGGGCGAAGAAGAAAGGATGGGAGAGGAACTCCGTGGTGTTACTCATTCGAAAAGACTTGCAGCTTTCTCAGTGATGCTACTGAAGAAAATCCGATTCTTTAATTCGTGCAACTGTTCAAACGTCGATCTCGTCAATTCTTCGTGAGAGTCGAACGCCCCAACCTTGTACACGTCGATATCAACAATAATTCTAACATGTTCGGGTTCAGGGGCTGGCTGCAACGCCTGGATCAAGTTGGCAGACGCACCGGAAGCTTGATCTTCGAGGACAACTCTGGTCAAGAAACCACTAATGACATTTGGCACCCCTTGCGGTAGAGGTGGTGGCGCTTCCAAGTACTCGAAAAAGTAGTCTTCGGGATAGGCACATCCAGAGCGTTTATGTACCGTGTGGCCAAACGAGTCACCCCAACCGGCTCCACACAATCAAGGTACTTCTTCCAGAACCTATAGGCTCGCGGAAAAATCTTCTCCCAAGAAGTATATGGCTTGAGACGGTTGAACGTGAATCCGTCAACCCGGAGTTGTATCATCTCCCGTTCCCTCTCGGTCTTCAGCTTGAGTCCTCGATGCGGTAGCTCCCGAGCTTGGGTCGCGGCTTGCCCTTCTTTGAATTCGAAGTGGGCGCGCAACTCTTTGCTGGGTCTTCTTCGGGAACTGAGGCTTTAGACTAGCTGCAAGTTGCTCAAACTTGTCGTTATCAAAACCTTGAGGCAGTTCTACTCGGAAATCGATCAGAGCTTCGGTAATGGGTGCCTTCTTGAGGTGTCTCTGTCTTGCCACGTCGGAGAACCCAGCGGTGATATATCAGAATCCGTTCAATGTAATTCTGTCTTCAAGTGAGACGCGTTTCAATAGCCTCGACACATTAACAGGATTGCGACTCCACACTGTCACCTCATCCCTGTCGATAAAACTGGAGAGTCTCCAACACCACGGTGGCAAGGATGTTGAAGCGTGGGCTGGCAGAGCGCATCCAGATGGGAGCCATTCGCCTGGAGGAGAGCCTGAAGATTGCCCTTCAGATGGCGGAGGCGCTGGAGGCCGCCCACGAGAAGGGGATCATCCATCGCGACCTCAAACCCGCCAATGTAAAGATCACACCGGAGGGGAAGGTTAAGGTCCTGGACTTCGGATTGGCTAAGGCTCTAGAAGATGACATCGCTGCTGCTGATCTGACCCATTCACCGACACGAACGGACCAGATGACGAGCGTCGGGATGATCCTGGGAACGGCAGGTTACATGAGCCCAGAACAGGCTCGTGGGCACGACTCTTCCACCTGGTCTGTGAGCACCCCTGCAAGTTTCAGGCTGAGGTAATGGAGGCGTTGGCTGCCTTTGAGGCACAGTTGATTGGAAGGCAGGTCAGCGTGAGAGGACGGCCCACACCCTTCTGGAGTCTTCTCCCGCACTACTTCGGGCCGAGGAATCCGATTGCGGAGAACCGACCGTCTGCGAAGTCATCCGAGTCACACTGAACGTCGGTTACCGCGTGGAAACTTTGCGAGGGAAAAGCGATTAGCAGGTTGTCTTCGTGATCAATTTTGGTGAGGGGCTCGTCGCTGTGGCCCTTCGATGACCCAGTGTCGGCATCGTAGAATTCAAGGTCGCCTCCACGAAACGCCTCGGGCGTTCTGTGGAAGTAATACAGCAGCGAGATCCTGAATCGACCGTCAATCGAGTCAGCGTGTGGACTGCCACGATGGCCATCAAGGCCGTTCACGAGAGTCAGAGGGATCTCTGAAACTGCAAAGGGTTCGACGCCTAGAGCGGTGAACAACGTTGGGAGTAGTTCCAGGATACGTTCCGACAGGAACTCGCACGCCTTGCGAACAGGACCAATCCCCGACCGATCACATCCATCAGATTCCAATGACAGATACAGTGACCCTCGCACGTCGGACCGGGGCCCCGCGCCAGCGCTTCCATCAGGCGGGGCTCGGCCCCGCCGTCAATGACCGGAAAGGCCGTCAGTGTTGGATTCCAGGGATCATCGGTAAGTTTCCGTGGTGGGATCCCCTTTCGGAGGGCCGACAGTATGGCGATTGCGCGTTGCGTCGCAGGCCGCGTGAAGCGCCAAGCCCACATTCCCGCCACCGTCGAGACGGTCTGACGCGCAAGGGCACTTGGACGACTTGTCGGTCGGTAGAACGATAGGTGGCTGCGGGTCGAGCGGCTTGAGATTTCGGCCGGCCAGGGCGGGATGATCGGCGACGGCTTCGTGCCGGGGGCGGCGGTGGCGATCCAGACCAATGGCGACCAGCTCAATAGTGCGCTTCTAGGCAGTTTCACATGAACGGCCTAACGGATTAGCGCTCAAGGGCGAGGCCTGTTAGCCGCTTACCTCTCGCAGTTCTCCTGAGCGAACAACTGAGAGAGCCTCCAGTACCTTGGGCACGAGAGGGAGCAGATCTTCGAAACGATTCGTACGGGCAGCGACTACGACGACACCGATGGAGAGCTTCGCGATGTTCTGTTGGTATTGGATGTTCCGGTCACCAGTTAGCAGAACGCCGAAACCTGCTGCCACCGCCCGGCGAAGAAGTTCACCGTTCCGGAGTCCTGCCCATCCTCGCTGAACCACTGTGGTGAACTCGTGATCACCAAATTCGCTCGCGAGCTGGCGAGGCAGCGACTCATCAAGAAGAATCCGCACGTGCCATCAGGGCTTCGCGCGCAACCTCGAGAGCGGCAACGGCCTGCTCCCGCGTCACGGAAGGAAATGCGTCCAGAAACTTGTCAAGGCTGTCGCCCGCCTCAAGGTAGTCGATCAGATTGCGAACCGGTACCCGAGTACCCTTGAAGACGGGCGTCCCTCCGAGAATTCCAGGGTCGCTGTGCACAACAGTTTCCATCTCGGCCATCTGATTCCTACCCACGAACCAATTCTACCACCTCGCGTCCCTTCGCAGGGGCGCCTAGGCCCAAAATAAGCGCAAGTTCGAAAATAGACCCCTTTGTCGGCTCCGAGGAGCCATTTTGGAGACCTAAATTCTAAATTTCGGCGCGAAGTCACTCAGAACAGGCACGTGTTCAGCTGTCCTCCACGCCGATCGCTCAGGGAAAACGATTCTGCCCTCTTGGGGGGCGTTTGTAGAGACACCTCGCCCCAGCTCTGGCGACCCTCGGAGCTACTTTATCTCCTTTCAGTTTCAGGTAGCTGGCCGGTGTTTCAACCACTTACTGCCTTCCAAGAGAAGACGGCTCCAACCATTGACATCCAGCAGCCGATAGACCAACTGTCGGCCCCTGCGCAAAATCTGGCAGGGCATTTCAATGACCTCTCGCAGGAAACGGCGATACTCCATCTTCACCAGCTCTCGGGCTTGCAGTCGCGCCGGCAGCACCAACCCCATCCAGGCCTTCAGATTCCAGGCTTGAGCCGCAATCACCAGATAGGCCCAGTTGGCTACCAGCGTATCCGAGGGCATCCGCAGGGCCTCGACTCCGTTCTTGAGTTGTTCAATGACGTTCTCCTGGTTGCAGCGCCGGTTGTTTTCCCGTACGACTCCCGCCGTTCCCAACGTTCTGGCCGAGATATTGGTGACATAAAAGTGGTAGCGCGTCTGCGGCAGCAGCCGCTTCTGGCCTTTCTCGACCAGGATCGTCTTGCGCAAGATCACCATCCGATAGGTTCGCTTCGCTTTGCTCGGACGGTAGTCGATCTCCGCGATCTCTTCCCGTTCCAGCGTCAGCGTCTTGAACCCGCGTCTCTTGACAATCTCCGGCTTCACTTTGTCCCGCCGCTGGCGCCGCTTCTTCCCTTTTCCTTTCCCCTGGCTGGGGCGCCCCAGCTCTTTCCATCTCGCTTCTGGCAACGCCTCCGCCCACTTGACGAAGCTCGGATGGGCGTCGATCCCGAAGTCAAACTCCACGCCCGCCTCCGTCCAACGGTCAAAATGAGCCGTCAGCGAAAAATCCGTGTCCCCGCGCAGGCGCACCTTCCGAAAACCCGCCTCTCGAACCAGCTCGATACTCCGATCCAGCCATTCGGCCGCTCCCTCATGAGAGGGACGGTTGCCCGAGCGGTTGACCGCATAGAGCACCTCTCCCGTATTGGCCAGCGTCACGATCAGCGGCGCATAGCCCCACTGCCCGTCGTAGCTGATCTCCATCCCTTCCTTGCATTCGCCGCTCGTGGGGGCCATCGTCCCATCCACGTCGATCTCCGCCCGTTGGAAGAAACGGGCCGGTTGTTGGGCCCAGACCTTGAGGCGGCTGGCATTGACGGCTTCCATCAGATCCACCACGTCGGGCGCGTCAAAGCGGCGCACAAAGTCTCCGGCCGTGCTGGGGGCGGGGATCTTCTCGGCTCCCACCGCCTCCAGGAAACTCACACTCTGACGTCGCAGTTCAATATCCTGATAGCGGGTCCCGCCCGTGGCCACGTTGTAGATCAGGCTCAGGACGTGGTCCGATTCGTGGTACGGTTGGTGGCGTTTGAGCAGCGTCACCGCCTGGTCAATGGCTTTCCCCAGCCCACTCCACTTCACCACCTGCTGCAGCAGCCCCAGACCACCGTAACTGACCGCACCCGTTTTCTCCGAGACCTCGTAGCTGATGACCTCGGGCGAGAGCACCGGTTTCGGGTCTTGACCGTTCCAGCTGGGGCTCAATCGCTGAGCAACCTCTGCTTCCCCTTTTGCGGATGATTGCGCTATCCTTTTTATTCACCTGAAATGCCTCCTTTCGGCTTGTTCTGAAGTTTCTTTGACAACCCCAGAATACCCGTCAGGTCTGGCATTTCAGGTGTTTACATGTGGTTTAGTCCACTTTCATCTACTTCTTTTGGGACTAGATACAGCCGGGTGAAATCTCCTTTTCATTGAAAAGCTGTTCCCCCCCCTTCTCTAGAAAACGGACCAATCGATCCAATCGGACCACATGGTGACTACAGCGAAACCCAGCAACGGTAAGGATTCTAGAGGATGTAGTCAGTGTAGTCAGTGTTGGGGGGGGTATATAGGGGAGGGAGAGTGTCAGGGGCCACCCAAAAGCGGCCAGTGAGGGCCACTTCAAAGCGTGTTTGCTCGGGTGGAAACTCCCCCCGGTCGGGACCTGCAGATCGACTTCGGCAAAGGAGCCCTGACTCGGACCGAATCGGGTCGTTACCGCCGTCCTCATCTGTTCAAGGCCGTCCTCTGCCACTCGCGCCACTCCTATGAGGAAGTCGTCTGGCGGCAGGAACTGAAGACGTTCATCCGCTGTGTCGAGGAGGCTTTTCACGCTTTTGGAGGCGGCGTGGAGGTGGTTCGCCTCGATAACCTCAAGGCCGGGATCACCCGGGCTTGCTTGGTGGACCCCGAGGTCAATGCCGTCTTCAGTGCGCTCGCTCGCCACTACGGCTTCGCCGTGCTGCCCATCCATCCGGGCGCTCCGAACGAGAACGGAAAAGTCGAAAGAAGCATCGGATATACCGACTCCAGCGCGCTCAAAGCTCGCCGCTTCGAGAGCCTGGATGCGCAGAATGAGCATCTGCAGAGTTGGAACGAGCGAATCGCCCGCCAGCGCATCCACGGCACCACCAAGCAGCAGGTCTGGCCCCGCTTTGTCGAAGAACAGAAGCATCTCCGACCGCTTCCGGATTCCCGCTTCAGTTTCTTCCGCGTGGGCCGTCGAACGGTCTCCACCGATGGCCACATCGAAGTCGACCGAGCGTTCTACTCGGTGCCCAATCATCTGCTCGGTTGTGAAGTCGCCGTGCACTGGGATGATCGTATCGTCCGCGTCTTCTTTCGTGAGCAACAGGTGGCCCTGCATCCGAAGCACCCGCCGGGGAGATTCCGAACCGAAACGAGCCATCTTCCGGAACGCAAACGCTACGCGCACTATCGAACCGAGCATCATCTGCTGAAGCAAGCCCGAGCCGTGGGTCCAGAGGCGCACCGCTGGGCCGAGCGAGCTCTGGAGGTCCGAGACATGCTCGCCTACCGACTCGTGCAGGGCATGATCTCGCTGACCCGCCGCTACCGCGCTTCGGTCGTCGACGAAGCCTGCGGCAAGGCGCTCGCACATGACGCCTTCCGCTACCGGACTCTGGTGGCTTTGTGTAAGCGACTGGACGTGCCGCAGCGCTCTTTGTTTACCTCCGAGCACGAGTTGATCCGACCGCTGTCCGAGTACCAGATCACCGATCCCACAGGAGAACCAGAATGATCTCATCAGAACTGGAACGAAAACTTCGTCACCTCCGGCTCTCGGGCCTGGCTCAGGTCTTTGACGTTCGCCTGCAACAAGCCGTCCAGGGAAGGCTCAGCCATCAGGAGTTCTTTGAGCTGCTGATTGATGACGAGCTGACCCGCCGTCGGGACCGGCTGTTGGAGCGACGTTTGCGCCAGGCCCAGTTTCCGGAACAAAAGCACTTGGAGGACTTTAACTTCTCCTTTAACCCCTCCATCAACCGGCAGCAGATCTTCGATCTGGCTACCGGCCGATTCATCCAACAGCGCCGCGGCTGGTTGGTCATCGGTCAGACCGGAGTCGGCAAGAGCCATCTGATCATCACCGTCGGGATCAAGGCGGTCGAAGCCGGTCACCGGGTGCAGTACAAGTCGGCTTTCGATCTGCTGGAAGACATCGCCGAAGCCACGGCCACCGGCAGACGCCGATCTTACATTACGGAGATGACCCGGATCCCGCTGCTGATCCTCGAGGATCTGGGACTCCGCAGAGTGCCGGAGTCGGCGGCAGAAGATCTGTTGGAGATCCTGCACCGCCGATACCAGAAGACCTCGACGATCCTCAGTTCGAATCGACCCCTGGAGGACTGGGGCGCGATGCTGGGAGGAGATACGGCGGCCACCTCGGCGCTGCTGGACCGCTTCCTGCACACTTCGGAAGTCACCTTCATTCGGGGCAAGAGCTATCGCCTCTACGAGCGACAGCAACGAGAGAAATCCACCCCGAAGCGAGGGAAAGAGAAATGACACCTGCGAGGCGAGTGCTGTGAGTGCGGGCTTGTCCCCTACTCGCAGACCCTGGGACTCAGCCCCAGGCTTCGTAGATTGCCCGCTCCGAGGGAGGGGTCAGGACAGGGTGGGGCAGAGCTCATTGCTTGAGGGGCCTCTGAGCGAATGTTTTTTGAAAAAAGGAAGCCAGGAAGAAGCCGTGTCGTTGAAACCAAGCAGAGACCATGGAAGCCAGGCTTCTCGAGTTTCCCCCAACACCCCCGGAAAGCCGTGGAAACTGCCGCGCTATGGAAACCGTGGGAAAACGGCTGCCTCGCGAAGACGACTCCAGGAGGCGAGTTTTTCCACCGTTCCCACAGCGCTTGGAAAACTCCTCCGGACGGAGTTTCCCACAGTTCCCACCGCTTCTACGGCTGAACACACAACAAAGCCTCCTCCCCCCGCTTCGCGGGGAGGGCTTCACAAGGGATTGAAATGACTCGAACCGGAGGATATAACTACTGAATCACTGGCCGGTTTTGACCCGGCCCCGCCTGGCCGCTTTTGAAGTGGCCCCCGACAGGGAGAGAGATCTGCTATGCGGTCTTTTATAGCATCTTCTACTTTCTCCCCTTCTAATACCTATATACTGACTACACTGACTACAAGGCCTGAAACCCCCTTACAGACTGAGTTGGGCTGTAATCAGCCCTATGGTTCGGAGGAGTAGGTAGGTGGACTCAGCCAGTGTATTGATTCAAGGCTATCTATACCCCCAGATAGGTGACTACACTGACTACAAACGCTGAAACCCTTATCCTGACTGGGTTTTGCTGTAGTCAGCACTTCTTCTGAGCTGACAATACAGCCCCAATTGCCAAACCTATGGCCACTCCTACTCCAACACCCACACCCACCCAGCTCCCCATATTCCCTGATGCTGCTCCCATACCAGCTCCAACCGCTGAACCCATTCCGGCACCGAGAGCCAGGCAAATGCCTATGAGGTTCGACCTGCACTGTGCCATTTCAGTCCTCCCTAGGACACATGGAGGTTTCTATGAAGACGATGAGACTTGCCTTGCTCTTGGTTGCCCTTGTGACTGGGTCGGCTCTGCTCTACAGCCAGCAGGGAAAACAGAGGAACCCACCTGACGACATCACGTATCTGAAACAGCGGATCACTGCCCTACAAACTCAGGTCAACAGCCTGGAAAGTCGGCTAGAGGCACTGGAGCAGCAATTCCAACCGCGCATAGTCCCGGTTCAGAAACAACAGTAAGCCCGCGACTGACATCATTTTCTCCTAACACTGGGATCTCGGGTTTATCAGAAATAGACAGCTGCCCTCTAAGCAGAGCCGTCATGGCACGTGGTACTCATCCTACGCCTCAACAATCCGGGTCTCGGTAGTCCTGATGCAATAGTAATAAGTGAGGGGCTTGGGGGGCTTTTCCTACTAGCTGTAGATATTTTTCTTTACCAGAAGTAGTGGTAAAAGCCCCTCAAGCCCCCCTAGCCCCACAGGTAGGAGTATGTCGTCGGGTTTAAGGGGGTAGCCAGTGTGGGGTTTGCCACGCTACGGGGGCAGCCAGTATATTCAATAGAGAGTATGGACAGTCTGGCAGTTCTGTTTTTCATCGCTATCTGGTTCGTCCTGCAGTTCTGGCTCTTGCCCAAACTCGGCATAAGGACCTGACTGAGCAGCAACTGTGAGGGTCCTCACAGGACAACAAAGACTAGCGATCCTGACGAGTAGCTGGGCTGGCCATCCCACCGATCGGCGACTACGCTACCCCTGCGTGGGTCTGGCTGTAGTCAGTGCTTCTTCTGAGCTGACAATGCCACCCCAACGCCGACCCAGCTTCCCACATTGCCTGACGCGGCTCCAATGTCAGCCCGAGAGCCGAACAGACGCCGTGGGACTTGTCCAGTGCCATGAACAATCTCTATGAGAATGGAACCTGTCTCAAGGTGGTGACCACCTCTCCAGGAATGCTAGGAACGCCTCCTGGTTGTACGAACGACCCTGCTCCAACTCCCCCGTTCCCTGGGAATGGAGGAAGTTCCCATCCGCGTCCACCACGAAAAGATGAGGATAGCCAGGGATGGTCGGATAGCGAGAGAGGAAGTCGGCATTAGAGTTTTCCTCGCTGAAGTTGACCTTCATGATCAGAAAGCCTCTTTCAAGGGCCGACGCCACAGCCTGGTTCTCGTGGACATAACGATCCAGCGCCTTGCACCAGCTGCACCATTCCCCACCCACCTCCAGCAGAATACGCTTGCCTTCAGCCACAGCTCGTTTGATGGTGACCTCCAGGTCCTTCTGAGGGTCTCTACCAGGATCGTAGCTGGACACGGAGTAGAATACCGCGGCGGCAGTTATCTTCTCCTTTGCCGGAATCTCCGCAGAGCAGGCCATCTGTCCCAGCAGGGCTAGTCCTGATCTACAACGTGGCCACGGGCGGGACCCGCTATCAGGATATTGAACTGCGACGTCAGAGTGTGAGTTTCCTGGAGGCGGTGGGAGCCGAGAAGATCCCCGCCCCCAGCACGGCCGGAGACTTTGTGCGCCGCTTTGACGCGCCCGACGTGGTGGATCTGATGGAAGCCGTCAATGCCAGCCGCCTCAAGGTCTGGGCCCAACAACCGGCCCGTTTCTTCCAACGGGCGGAGATCGACGTGGATGGGACGATGGCCCCCACGAGCGGCGAATGCAAGGAAGGGATGGAGATCAGCTACGACGGGCAGTGGGGCTATGCGCCGCTGATCGTGACGCTGGCCAATACGGGAGAGGTGCTCTATGCGGTCAACCGCTCGGGCAACCCTCCCTCTCATGAGGGAGCGGCCGAATGGCTGGATCGGAGTATCGAGCTGGTTCGAGAGGCGGGTTTTCGGAAGGTGCGCCTGCGCGGGGACACGGATTTTTCGCTGACGGCTCATTTTGACCGTTGGACGGAGGCGGGCGTGGAGTTTGACTTCGGGATCGACGCCCATCCGAGCTTCGTCAAGTGGGCGGAGGCGTTGCCAGAAGCGAGATGGAAAGAGCTGGGGCGCCCCAGCCAGGGGAAAGGAAAAGGGAAGAAGCGGCGCCAGCGGCGGGACAAAGTGAAGCCGGAGATTGTCAAGAGACGCGGGTTCAAGACGCTGACGCTGGAACGGGAAGAGATTGCGGAGATCGACTACCGTCCGAGCAAAGCGAAGCGAACCTATCGGATGGTGATCTTGCGCAAGACGATCCTGGTCGAGAAAGGCCAGAAGCGGCTGCTGCCGCAGACGCGCTACCACTTTTATGTCACCAATATCTCGGCCAGAACGTTGGGAACGGCGGGAGTCGTACGGGAAAACAACCGGCGCTGCAACCAGGAGAACGTCATTGAACAACTCAAGAACGGAGTCGAGGCCCTGCGGATGCCCTCGGATACGCTGGTAGCCAACTGGGCCTATCTGGTGATTGCGGCTCAAGCCTGGAATCTGAAGGCCTGGATGGGGTTGGTGCTGCCGGCGCGACTGCAAGCCCGAGAGCTGGTGAAGATGGAGTATCGCCGTTTCCTGCGAGAGGTCATTGAAATGCCCTGCCAGATTTTGCGCAGGGGCCGACAGTTGGTCTATCGGCTGCTGGATGTCAATGGTTGGAGCCGTCTTCTCTTGGAAGGCAGTAAGTGGTTGAAACACCGGCCAGCTACCTGAAACTGAAAGGAGATAAAGTAGCTCCGAGGGTCGCCAGAGCTGGGGCGAGGTGTCTCTACAAACGCCCCCCAAGAGGGCAGAATCGTTTTCCCTGAGCGATCGGCGTGGAGGACAGCTGAACACGTGCCTGTTCTGAGTGACTTCGCGCCGAAATTTAGAATTTAGGTCTCCAAAATGGCTCCTCGGAGCCGACAAAGGGGTCTATTTTCGAACTTGCGCTTATTTTGGGACTAGCCCGCGCTGACGTCTAAAAGAATCTTCTCGCCAAAGAGTCTGCTCCTTCATTGGACTCTGGATTGAGCACATACAACCAACCCTGATAATCTTTTACCCGTTCATTTGGGATCTACCACTCGATAGGCAAGAAAGGGGGGAACGGAATGCTACGTCATCTGTCGGTCGTGTTCGTAATGACTGGGCTTCTTACAAGCCTGGTGCTTGGGGCCGAGACGTCCAATTTTCACGACTTCGCACACATAGGAGACGGGGGGGTATCCGGACCGTCTTTCTAATCTCCAATCCCGGGGGGGAGGCCGCTACCATTACCCTTCGACTACTCAACAATGATGGCAGCGCTTTGAGCTTGTCGATCGATGGCACTAACCGGCCAGAGGTGGAAGTCGCCATCCCGGCGAGAGGTTAGCTGCGTCTGGAAACGAGCGGCACCTCTGACCCGGTAGTCACCGGTTGGGCACGGCTTGAGTCTACCCAACCGGTAGGAGCTCAGGTGATCAACGACAAATGGAATTCCCGTAGCGACAATTGGAAATCCCCACACGAGGGATAAAAAAAAAGAGCTGTAGCCGTCCTCTGAGACGACTCTTTTCGGGGTCCTCCTTTCTGTAAAAAAGAGAGATTGTTTTTAGAATGCGAGGGGGATGGAGTGAGGGCGTAGCCCGAACGGAGCTCCCCCTCGCTCGCGCCGGCGTCGAGGGGAGTGGACCAGATCCACGAGGCTCCTGAGCGGCCTCTGTAGGGCGCTGTACGACCTCTCCCCTTGGCGGGCACTCGTCTATCGTCCCCACCAAGCACTTCCCAGGGGCCAATCAGCCGATTTGCCCGGATTTGAACTCCTCGCGGTTTCCTCATTTCGTGGTTTCCTGCTGTTTCTTCTTGGCGCTCTCCATTCGGTAGCTCGAGACGTTGAGTTCCAGAATCACGCTGTGGTGCACCACCCGATCAATCGCCGCCACCGTCGTCATGGGGTCCTTGAAGATCCTCTCCCAGTCCGAGAAGATCAGGTTGCTGGTCAGCAAGATGCTGCGGCGTTCGTAGCGATGGGCCAGCAGTGTGAAAAGAACCTCCATTTCCTCCCGACTTTGCTGAACGTAGCCGATGTCATCGACTATGAGAGCCTCGAAGCGATCCAGTTTCTTGAGCTCCTTCTCCAGAGTCAGATCGATTTTGGCCCGCAGCAATCGCTGTACCAGCAGGGCGCAGGTAGAGAATAGAACCCGGCGCCCCAGCAGAATCAACTCCTGCCCCAGAGCACAGACTAGATGCGTCTTGCCGCTTCCAGGGTTGCCGAAAGCCAAGACGTTCTCGGCGCGATCCAAAAACGTACCTTCCAGCAGCGCCGTCAGTTGTCGATCCACGCTTTGGGGCAAGCGCGAGCGGTCCAACGCCGTCAGCGTTTTCTCCCAGGGAAGCTTCGAGATTCGGCGCAGGCGCTGGATTTTGCGCTCGTGCCGCTCCGCCACTTCGATCTCAGATAACGACAAGAGAAACCGGGGATAGGACAGACTTTCCTGGGTAGCCAGTGCCGCCTGGGCGGCGGAGTGCTCCCGAAAGGCTGGTAGATGCAGCTGGACAAGGCACTCGCGAAGCCGGGTCAAGTTGCCTCCACTCATGATCTCACCTCCCGGCTCTCCAGCAGCGTGTCGTAGACGCCCACGTCCATCTTCTCCACCGCCACTTCCCAGGGCTCCACCACCGGATCGACGAGGCATTCTCGTAGTGCTTCGAAACGGATTCTTTGTCCCCTCTCAATCAGCCCCTGAAGTGCCTCTCGCACTCGCTGCTCACCTTCCTGGGCAGCCAACTCGAGGATCTTCAGATACTGGCGATCCGCCGTGGCTGGACAATCTTGGCGCAGCTCGTCGTAGGCGACTCGAAACAAGATCCCCGGAAACAGATCCTCGCGCCAGCGATAGCGAGTGAACGCCCCCGGCTTGCGCACCAGGGAATGGATCACCTGCCGGTAGTCAATGCGATGCTTGCCTTCTCCTCGCAAGCGAGGCATGCGTGCCTGTGGCTGACCCCCGTAGTAGACCTCCACCTGATCCGCCCACACCCTCACCTGCACCCGCTCGCCGATCAACCGGCTGTCCACCGAATAGGTGTTGTGGCGAACCCGGATCGTACTGCTGGGGGAGACTCTCACCCACTGCCGGGTGAAGTCATCCAGACGGCGTGCCGGCAACGGGCGCATCACGGCCAGCTCTTCTCCCAGGCGCTTTTGCCGGGTCGCATTGCGCCGGTCCACAATCACCGCTACAAAACCCTCGTACTCTTCCCGGCTGGAAAAATCACGGCTACACCGCAGCAGCAGTTCCTGCTCGATGGCCCGTTTCAAGCGGTGATGGGCCTGTTCCACATCCCCGTTCTCGTGAGCCTTTCCTGCCTGGGTGCGACTCGAGCGCATCCCGAAGTGTCTCAGCAACCCTTGATAGCGCTCGGTGAACTCTTCCCGTTTCAGGTTGTTGACGGCCGCCGAAAGCCGGTCTGTTCGGTGTTCCTCGGGCAGCGCCCCCAACTCCCACAACGCGTTCTGAAGCCCCAGGCTGAGGCTCTCAAAGGACTCACTGAAACACAGCGTGGTCGCTTCCCAGTTCGAGTAGGCCAAAACAAAGTGGTACAGCAGATGGGGAAACGGCTGGCCCTGGATCGTCACTCCCAGACGCCCCATAAACGTAAAGTCCGATTGAGATTGATGTCCCGGCCGATACTTCTGCGGGAACATCACCTCCTTCGCTTCTCCGTGTTGTGCCTTCCACTGCTTGATCCTGCGCTGCAGCGTCCTCAACTGACCTTGCTGGAAGGCCCCTTCCTGCTGGCGGCACAAATACTCGAACACCGCTGTCGCTTCCACCGTCGGAGATCGCTTCAGGATCTCTTCCACCTCTGGCCACACCGACTCGAACGGATCCGATCGAGTTCGCCAATATCGCTCCGGCTGACTCTGGCTCGGCAGCTTTCCCGACTTCAGGTACTTCCGAGCCGTCTTTCGCGACAGCCCCGCTTTGGCCGCCGCCATCGTTAGCGTCTTCTCGTTCTTTTGCAACTTTACTAACCTCCGCACTTGCTGATCCTTAACCATGCCCTCATGGTCAGGATCAGCCCTGAAAAAGTGGGGAATTCTATTTGTCGTCGTGGGAAATTCTAACTGTCGCCAATCAGCAGGGCCTCGACTCCGTTCTTGAGTTGTTCAATGACGTTCTCCTGGTTGCAGCGCCGGTTGTTTTCCCGTACGACTCCCGCCGTTCCCAACGTTCTGGCCGAGATATTGGTGACATAAAAGTGGTAGCGCGTCTGCGGCAGCAGCCGCTTCTGGCCTTTCTCGACCAGGATCGTCTTGCGCAAGATCACCATCCGATAGGTTCGCTTCGCTTTGCTCGGACGGTAGTCGATCTCCGCGATCTCTTCCCGTTCCAGCGTCAGCGTCTTGAACCCGCGTCTCTTGACAATCTCCGGCTTCACTTTGTCCCGCCGCTGGCGCCGCTTCTTCCCTTTTCCTTTCCCCTGGCTGGGGCGCCCCAGCTCTTTCCATCTCGCTTCTGGCAACGCCTCCGCCCACTTGACGAAGCTCGGATGGGCGTCGATCCCGAAGTCAAACTCCACGCCCGCCTCCGTCCAACGGTCAAAATGAGCCGTCAGCGAAAAATCCGTGTCCCCGCGCAGGCGCACCTTCCGAAAACCCGCCTCTCGAACCAGCTCGATACTCCGATCCAGCCATTCGGCCGCTCCCTCATGAGAGGGACGGTTGCCCGAGCGGTTGACCGCATAGAGCACCTCTCCCGTATTGGCCAGCGTCACGATCAGCGGCGCATAGCCCCACTGCCCGTCGTAGCTGATCTCCATCCCTTCCTTGCATTCGCCGCTCGTGGGGGCCATCGTCCCATCCACGTCGATCTCCGCCCGTTGGAAGAAACGGGCCGGTTGTTGGGCCCAGACCTTGAGGCGGCTGGCATTGACGGCTTCCATCAGATCCACCACGTCGGGCGCGTCAAAGCGGCGCACAAAGTCTCCGGCCGTGCTGGGGGCGGGGATCTTCTCGGCTCCCACCGCCTCCAGGAAACTCACACTCTGACGTCGCAGTTCAATATCCTGATAGCGGGTCCCGCCCGTGGCCACGTTGTAGATCAGGCTCAGGACGTGGTCCGATTCGTGGTACGGTTGGTGGCGTTTGAGCAGCGTCACCGCCTGGTCAATGGCTTTCCCCAGCCCACTCCACTTCACCACCTGCTGCAGCAGCCCCAGACCACCGTAACTGACCGCACCCGTTTTCTCCGAGACCTCGTAGCTGATGACCTCGGGCGAGAGCACCGGTTTCGGGTCTTGACCGTTCCAGCTGGGGCTCAATCGCTGAGCAACCTCTGCTTCCCGTTTGCGGATGATTGCGCTATCCTTTTTATTCACCTGAAATGCCTCCTTTCGGCTTGTTCTGAAGTTTCTTTGACAACCCCAGAATACCCGTCAGGTCTGGCATTTCAGGTGTTTACATGTGGTTTAGTCCACTTTCATCTACTTCTTTTGGGACTAGGGGCGCGCGCGCGCGAGCCCTAAGCACTTGAGCGGTTTCGTCACGAGAAGCTGAGAGAAGTCGAACTAGAATGAAAGTCACGTTTCTCGGGACTGGCACCTCAAGAGGTGTTCCCGTCATTGGTTGCCAATGTCGGGTCTGTCAGTCTTCTGATCCAAGAAACCACCGCTTACGCACCTCAGTCCTTTTGGAAAGTCAGGCGAGCATCGTCATCGATACTTCCGTCGACTTCCGCAGCCAGATGCTTCGCTTCGGAGTGAAGCGACTGGACGCGGTTTTATTTACTCACTCCCACGCCGACCACATCCTCGGCTTGGACGATGTCTACCCCTTCAACATCTGGTCCGGAACGCGCATCCCCGCCTATGGCAGTGAAGAGACCTTGAAGGAGATAAAGCTGACTTTTAGGCACCTTTTCGAGGAGAGGGTCTACCCAGGGGTTTCCGAGATTGATCTGGTGCCGATTGAAGGGAAGCTCCGGATCGGAGACCTGGATCTAGAACCGATCCAGGTCTTCCACGGGCGGCTTTCGGTGCTGGGTTTTCGCGTTGGTTCCTTCGCCTATGTTACCGATGTCAACCACATACCCAAGGACAGTTTTGACAAACTCAAGGGAGTGGAGTCGCTTGTCTTGGATGGCCTTCGGTACGAGGAGCACCCAACCCACTTCAGCCTCTCTCAGGCCGCAGACGCAGCGGCCAGAATAGGTGCCAAAGAAACCTATCTTGTCCATATGTGTCACGATGTCGACCACGAAGAAGGGAATGCGTACCTACCCGAGTCGATTCAGTTGGCATACGATGGGCTGGTGCTGGAGCTCTGAAGGGCGAGGCAAATCGTCCCCCCGGTTGGACTATCGATGCGGATTGTTGAGGATCTTCCCCAGGGCTTGAGCTATCCCATCATGACGATCGGGGTGTTCGACGGCCTGCACTTCGGACATCAGGAGATTCTGCGTCGATTGGTCCAGAAGGCCAAGGCAAAGAACGGAACCTCCGTCCTGCTCACCTTTACTCCACACCCACAAAAGATCATTTCGCCAGCCGATGCGCCTCCTCTATTGCAGACTTTTCCCCAGAAGGCTGAGATGCTCAGTGGGCTGGGTATCGATGTCATGGTGCGTCTACCCTTCACCCGGGAACTCTCCCTCTACAGCCCGGAACAGTTTGCCCAGAAGATCCTTCACTGCCACGGAATTCGTGAGGTCTACGTGGGTCGGAACTTCCGTTTTGGACACGCCAGAAAGGGAGACTTTCAGACCTTGGAGGAGTTGGGGCGCAAGTCTCTCTTCTCGGTGCAGGCGATTGAGCCGGTTCGGGTGCATGGGATTCGCGTCAGTAGCACCACCATCCGACTCGCCTTGAAGCAGGGGCAAACCTCGCTGGCCCGGAGACTCCTCGATCGCCCCTACCAGATCAGGGGCACGGTGGTTCGAGGGTCCGACAGGGGCTCTGCGATCGGCTACCCGACCGCGAACCTGGATCCGGAGAACGAATTGATTCCGGCAACCGGAGTGTACGTAACCCGTGCCCTAGTGGATGGAGTTGCTCATTGGGGAGGGACCAACATCGGCTACCGACCCACCGTCGATTTGCCACACCGGCTCAGACCCGTAGTTGAGTCTCACCTGCTCGATCTGGACCGGGATCTGTATGGTATGTCAATCGGTCTGGACTTCTTCTTTCGGCTCAGAAGCGAGAAGAAATTCGACGGGGTCGAAAGTTTGAAGCTGCAGATCGACCGCGACATCCTGCTTGTACGAAAATATGCAGCCAAGGCACAGCCACTACTGGGTAGGAGAAGAAGCAGTGTCAGTCACCAGAGAAGAAGTTGAAAAGATTGCCGATCTTGCTCACTTGCGATTCTCAGCCGAAGAGCTCGAGGTTTTCGTCTCCCAGTTTCAACGCATCCTCGACTATTTCGAAGAAGTGAAAACAGCCCCGACGGATGGGGTAGAGCCAACCTACCACGCGCTGGAGGAGAGCGATCCTGAGGCGGGTCTCCGGGAAGACCAGGTGCGTGCCTCCCTGGATGTAGAGGTTGCAATTGAGGAGGCGCCGCAGTCTGGAAAGGGCTATTTCAGAGTTCCAAAGGTCATCGAATAGCTGCGGTAATCACAAACACCATGAATGAAATCTGTGCCTGGTCCATCGGAAGGCTTCATCAGGGAATCCAGAGTGGAGAGCTGTCCGTTCGGGAAGTGGCCGAAGCTTTCCTCGACCGAATTGAGGAAGTCGATCAGGGTGTTCGTGCCTTCATCACGGTCGACGCCGAAGAAGTCAAGAGCAAGGCGTCGGCAATGGATCAGCGCCTCAGCCGTGGCGAAGAGAAGATCGGACTCTTGACCGGCATTCCCCTGGCCATCAAAGACAACATTGTCACCCGGTCTATGCGAACGACCTGCGGGTCTCGAATCCTGGAGGGATATCGTCCGCCTTACGATGCGACGGTCATCTCCCGGCTCAGGCAGGCAGGAGCCCTGATCCTTGGAAAAACCAACCTGGATGAGTTTGCCATGGGTTCGACGACAGAGAACTCCGCTCTGTTTGCAACCCGAAATCCGAGGGACCCAGAGAGGGTCCCAGGCGGATCGAGCGGCGGCCCGGCGGCCTCTGTGGCGGCCCTTGAAGCTCCGGGTGCCCTGGGCTCTGACACGGGCGGTTCGATCAGACAGCCGGCCGCTTTCTGTGGAGTAGTAGGCCTCAAACCCACCTACGGCCGAGTCTCGAGATACGGCCTGGTCGCTTTCGCCTCATCACTAGATCAGATCGGGCCTCTCGCCAACAGCGCCCAGGATTCGGCCCGGATTCTCCAGGTCACCGCTGGACACGATCCCTGCGATGCCACGTCTGCTAGTCGTCCCGTAGACGATTATCTCTCCGGAATCGAGGATGAGGTCCGGGGCCTAAGGATCGGTCTGCCGGCCGAGTGGTTTGGATCGGGGCTCGACCCTCAGCTCGATGCCGGCATCCGGTCTGCGATTACACGGCTTGAGAAACTGGGCTGTCAGGTGCAGGAGGTCCATCTTCCCCACACTGAGTTTGCGATCGCCGCGTACTACATCATTGCACCAGCCGAAGCCAGCTCCAACCTCGCTCGTTATGACGGGATGCGCTACGGCTATCGAAGCGCCGATCAGGAAGGCTTGGAAGGCACCTATCGATCGACTCGCAGCGAGGGGTTTGGCGACGAAGTGAAGCGGCGCATCATGATCGGCACCTATGTGCTGAGCTCCGGCTATTGCGACGCCTACTATCTCAAGGCCAGCAAGGTGCGCACGTTGTTGAAACAAGACTATTCGAAAGCCTTTGAACAGGTGGATCTTCTGATCGGTCCCACCGCTCCCTCGCTTCCGTTCAAGCTGGGTGAGAAGGCCGACCCTCTGGAGATGTATCTTTCTGATATCTACACGGTTCCGGCTAATCTGGTGGGTATCCCTGGGCTGGCCATGTGCTGCGGATTTACTGAGGAAGGGCTGCCTCTCGGGTTGCAGATCCTGGGACCCCATTTTCAGGAAGCCCGCGTTCTGCAGGCTGCCCATGCCTTGGAGCATGAGCTCCAGGTTGTGGCTCCGCCTTTGAGGACTTAGTGTACTTAGTGTACTAAGGGTCTGCGCAAGAATAACTTGGTAGAATTGGCGCTCGGATTTGCATCAGATTTGGCCGCGAACGATTGAGCGAAACCGCAGGCGTAGCCAGGTCTACGTTGAGGATTTCGCGATTGAGGAGCGGCCGAAGATGGTGTGAAGCCGGGATGCCAAAATGCCAAGTTATTCTTGCGCAGACCCTAAGGAGGGACGAAGTTGCAATACCGTGTTCTCGGCACCACCGGCATGATGGTTTCTCCGATCTGCGTGGGAACCATGACGTTCGGGCGGCCTCTGGATGAAGCGCAAAGCAAGGATCTGGTTGGGTATGCGCTTGACCAAGGCATCAACTTCTTTGATACCGCTAACGTCTACGAGGGATATGGCCGCAAGGTTGGCTCCAAGGGAGGAGTGAGCGAGAGCTTCCTGGGTCAGGCCCTCGCTGGATATCGACAAGACGCAGTGATTTGTACCAAGCTGGGAAACCCAACCGGCACCGGACCCCTCGATGCAGGATTGTCGGCCAATCATCTGGAGCGTGAACTCGACCAGAGCCTGAAACGCTTGAGGACAGACTGGGTCGATCTGGTTCTCGCTCATCGCTGGCATCCAGCCGTCCCCATGGAAGAGATGTGGCGAGTTTTCGACCGCTGGGTGAGAACCGGAAAAACGCGCGCCGTGGGTGTTTCCAATTGGCCCACCTGGCGCCTGGCACAGGCAAGCGAGATCGCACGGCGCAATGGATGGCCGACCGTCAGCGTCAGTTCCCCCAAGTATAGCTTGATGACCCGAGGAATCGAGCTAGAGCACCTCTCTTGTGCCCGACATTATGGCGTAGGGCTGGTTCCCTACCAAGCTTTGGAAGGGGGTGCGCTCAGTGGCAAGTATCAGCGCGGCCAGGCGCCACCGCCTGGCTCGCGAGGAGAGGAGAAGCCGGAATGGATGCCTCCTCGTGACGACGTCCTGATGAAAAAGCTGGAAGCCCTCCAGGAGCTGTCACAAGAAGCAGGGATGAGCGTCCTCGAGTATGTGATGGCCTGGACCTTGTCGCAGAAGGGAATCGCTTCGGTAATCACCGGTCTCCGAAGCCGGGCCCAGCTGGATGCGGCAGTCGAGGCGTCGGGGAAGAGTATCCCCTCGGAACATTCTCCTCGGATCGATGCGATCTTTCCCCCACCCAAGCCTGTGGGCGGCGATCAGGTCCTGCGCTGGGGGGAGGGAGGTTGGACCCTGGAGGACAGAGAGAATTGATGAGTAGTGGGGGTGGTCTCCAGGCCGCCGTGTCTTAACTCTTAACCCGGATTTCTCATCGCTTGTCGTAGCGAGGCGCCGCAAGGGCCGTCCTGGCAAGGCTTGCGACCGACCAGCCAGGGCGGATGATTGCGGCGTCGCAGTAGACCAGCGATGAGAAATCCGGGTTAACCCTTGTCCGTGCCCTGACCTAATCCTCGGGTTGTACCACCATTCTTGCGCAACGCCCAGCTTTCAAGCGGATTGCGGAGTTCGGGTCAAAGCCAAGGGTTAGACCTCGACTAGGCTAGGGGACGATGAGAGTACCGGCCTGGTCTTCGATTCCTTGAAGGAGACCCTGAGGCTTCAGCCCGCTGAGGACCTGAACTTCTGGTACCCCCATTTCAATCGCCCTGAGCCCAGCCTGGATCTTGGGAATCATGCCCTCGGTGAATCTTCCCTCCTCCAGGTAGACCCGGGCCTGCTTGGCGGTGAGCTCGTCTATCCTGGATGAGGGGTCGTCTAGACTCAAATAGATCCCTTCAACATCGGTTACGGAAATCAGTCGATGTGCCCGGAGTCCCATTGAGAGATGAGCGGCCAACGTATCGGCGTTGATATTTAGAATCTGCCCTCCGGCAGTACTGGCCAGGCAGCTGACCACGGGAATCCGCTGACACTCCCAAAGGCTGTATAAGATCGACGGATCGACCCGATCGATCTCGGCCACCAGACCGAAATCGATGAGTTCGGTTCGGCGCTCTCCGGTTTCGGTCAAGGTGCTTATCGGCAAAGGAGCCCGTCTCTGGCTTTGAACGAGTCCAGCATCGAAGCTGGCAAAGCCGATCGCCTTGGAGCCGTTGGCGAGCAGCGCGGCCACCAGGTCACGATTGATCGCGGAGAATGCCATCTTGGCAGCCTCTAGCGTTGCCTCATCTGTGACCCGCCGTCCCTGGTGGTGGACGCTCGAAATGCCAAGTCTGGTGCACAGATCCGTAAGCTGTTTTCCGCCGCCGTGGACTACGATGATCTGATGTTGGGACTTGAACAGCTCTACGATCTGACGGCAGAGAGAGGTGCGATAAAGGTCTTCTTCGAGTACCTTGCCGCTGAGCTTAATGACCAGGATCATGAGTCGCCAGTACGTCCAGGAAAGTATCCGCTTGCGCCTGGCTCACCGACAGAGGTGGCATCAGTCGCAGCACTGCCGGGTCGTTCGAAGAGCCGCTCAGAATTCGGTTCGCACGGAGAGTCTGCTGCACCGGCTTTGCCCCGTTGGGTTCTTCGTCCCCGACTTTGATGCCCAGGAGAAGGCCTTTGCCGCGAACCTCCTCTACCCAGGGTAGTCGCTCGATGCGCCGGCGAAGATAATCACCGATTCGAGCCGCGTTGGCAGTCAGGTCCTCATCCGCCAGAACGTCCATCGTCGCCTCAATGGCAGCACAAGCAACCGGTCCACCACCGAAAGTTGCCCCAAGATCACCGCTCTGAACCTTCTGAGTGAGCTCCTCGGTTACCAGAAGCGCACTCGCAGGAAGTCCTGACGCGATCCCTTTGGCCAGAGTGACCATATCGGCGTAGACTCCACCCTGACCCGAATACAAGAAACTTCCGGTTCGTCCCACTCCAGTCTGGACCTCGTCGAAGATCAGCAGTGCTCCCTGAGCGTCGCAGGATTCCCGAATCTGTCTCAGGATCTCGGCCGGAATCTCATACACGCCGCCCATGCTTTGAATCGGTTCCACGAGGACGGCCGCAGTTTCTTTGCTTACTGCGGCAGGCACCGCCTCCGCCGACAAGGCCCGATGCATCGGCACAGGCGTGTTGAGGTACTCGACGTATTTGAGAATACCGGTGCTGGAGAGGCTCCCGTAGGTGCGTCCATGAAAGGAACCCAGGATGGAGAGGACTTCCTTCTTACCCGTCGTGGCGCGTGCCAGCTTGATGGCGTTTTCGTTGGCCTCACTTCCCGAGTTCGCCAAGAATACCTGTTCGTAAGGAGATCCAGCCATCTTCACTAGCTTCTCCACGGCGTGAGAACGACGCTGGTTGTAGACCACGTTTGAATAGAAAAGCAGTTGTTCTGCCTGTTCTTTGATGGCGTCGACCACTCGCGGATGACAGTGACCCGTCGATATCACCGCATGTCCCCCGTAGAAGTCCAGATATTCGTTGCCTTCAATGTCGTAGACATAGCACCCACGCCCTCGTTCCAGCACCAGAGGGAGCTTGGCATACGTCCTGAGTTGGTACCGATCTTCGCGGTCGATGATTTCTTGAGCTTGGCTTGACATGGTCTGTCTCCTCGGTTGCCTCAGATGTCGTACGTGTTTAGTTAGCGTCCCCCTGTCCCATCCGAGAGGAAGGCTATGGATGCATCGGTGGAAAATCCAAGCCAGTCTGCTCTGAAAAACCACAGATCAAGTTCATGTTCTGTACCGCCTGTCCTGCCGCGCCCTTCTGTAGATTATCCAGAACGGACCAGACGATCAGGAAGCCCTCTTCCGTCGCCGCACCGATATCGACGAAATTGGAATGGCGAACGTAGTTTACGTCAGGGCATTCAGGAACCCAGCGGACGAAATACTCGGAAGAATAGTATTCCCGATATAGATCCCGCACCTGCTCAGCTGTAGCCTCTTGGCCGAGAGCCATATAGTGACTGGCGAAGATTCCCCTTATGAATGGAGCCGAGTACGTCTGGAATACCAGGGGTCGCACCGAGGTGTCGAGGAGCTGAAGGATCTCCGGCAGATGCTGGTGTGAGAACGGCTTGTACGGAAACAAGCTGTTGCTTCGACGGGGGTGGTGAGCTCCCGGGGAGGGGCTGCTCCCACCGCCCGACGAACCCGTCTTCGTATCGACGAATACCGGACCCTCGATCCAGTTCTCCTGATAGAGGGGATACAAGGCGAGCAAGGTGGCCGTCGCGAAGCAGCCCGGATTGGCAATGCGTTTGGCAGCGGAAATTTGGGATCGATTGATCTCGGTCAGACCATACACGAAGTCTTGCTGCTGCTCCGGAGCCGAGAGAGGAAGCTTGTAGTATTGTTCGAAGAGATCGGGGTCCCCGATGCGAAAATCCCCACTCAGATCTATGATGATCAGATCCTCGTTCAACTGCGGGACGATCTTCATGGCCTGGCCATGGGGGAGAGCCAAGAAAAGAACGTCTAGACCGGAGGGGGACAGGGTGTCGAGCGAGGTAAAGCGACTGTCAAGGAAGCCAAGAAGGCCAGGATACACTTCCGACACCAGCTTTCCACTGTGTCGGTGAGAGGAGATCCAGACAATCTCCGCTTCGGGATGGCGGATCAGGATGTGGAGAAGCTCGGCACCCCCATAGCCAGACCCTCCGGCTATGCCGACTTTGACCATGGCATCAATAACTCACGGATGAAGGTACAGAGTTTACCTCCACTATCAAAGACATTGGCCGCAGGTACTGCCAGGTTTTCCTCGATATAAAGGATGCCTTCCGCGCTGTCGGTTACCGGTCCGGCTACCAGCACGGGATGCTGCCGGGGATCGTATCCCTGTTGGGTCATCCATTGGAGGCTGCCCCAAACGCCCATAAAGTCGTTGGCGCAGAGGACGATACAGAGGCCGCGCTCGAGAAACTCCCGATCCTCGAAGAGGGAAGCAACCTGGTAGCCGCCAAGAATGCCGTCTCCCATCTCCAGGACGATGAAATCGGGTTCGGATTTTGCTAGATGGTGTACCAGCGAACGCGCCACGGGCCTTAGATCGGAAACCTGTGCGGTCGAGGCAAGGCTGAAATCGTGAAAGCTCAGGACTTCCTGAGCTCCAGCCTCCTTCATGCCTTTCAAATCCCGGAAGCAGGCTACGCCCGCCACCTTACCGGCGTTGAGCGAAAAGCCTCGGTCCGAAAACAGGCGCAGGATTTCCTTGCAGACCGCAGTTTTTCCGGAGTTCATACAGGTGCCCATCACCAGAATCAAGGGTGTCTCCGGAAGGGGACCGGTCTTCAGCTCCAATCCACCATCGCTCAAGTTGAGAGCGCGTCCCTCGCGCATCACGGTTCCCAGGTACTCGAGGCGACCCGGCCAACCCAGAGCCCTGTGAAACGCAGTGCACTCCCCGATGACCCCTCCCATGTTAAGCAGATGAAGAGCGTCGCCAGGTTCAAGGTGTGAAGGCAGCTTTCCGGAAAAGCCATACAGAGCTCGCCGAATCCCGAGGGTTCCAAGAATAACGTCGCCTTCGCTCAGGCGGATTTCGCTAGCGCTAGCCGTTTCCAGGTAGGGGTAGGCGGGGTTGACCTCCTGGACGCGAGCCAGCACGATGTCGCCATGTTCAGGCTCACCGACGGGCCCTATTTGGAGGGGATCGGGCAGAGCGACCTTCGAAGCCGCCGAAGCGACCAGGTCAGGGAAAAACACATCCCCCAGAGCAGCTTCTTGTTCTTCCATTGGCGTGGTTACACTGAGCATAACCTCTTATAATTATACATACACAATGTCTTTGTCAAGCCGACCTGAGTAGTTATAGGCACATTTTAATACAGACATAGTGCATAAACTGGTTAAGCCCTGATTGTGCTGCAAGAATCCGATTCTGGGCGAGCCCTATCTGAAGCTACCTCATTTTCCGCTCAAGCTAGGGAAGAAACGGTGGAGGGATGGATGCCACAGGATTGGTGGAGAACTGACCGGGCCGGGTCTGGATGACCGTGGCGGCAATGCGCTTGTCCCCTGTAACCGTTGCCTTCACCAGGCCCTGGAAGCTGCTGAAGTCCACGACCGGATCCCAATCCAGCTCGTTCAGGAAAAGCGCTCGGTGTCCCATGGCAGGCAGAATGATCTGAGCCGTTGCCAGGACGATTCCGTCGGGGTCACAGAGTTGCAGGTCGACCGTGACTTGTTCGCTCTCCAAAGTCACGACGCCGATGCCGGTATTGATTGAGTCTGCTGTACTGGCCTCCACCGGCGCGAGAAAAACCCAGAGGCTGCACCTCGCTGCTTCCTACGCCAGCCACACCGAAGGATCCGGCGAAGACGATCACTCCCGCCAGCTGTGTGTCCGAGCAGATGATCACGGAGCCCACCGTCAAGTCCCCCACCCCGTCGGTTTGAAAGACACGAACTCCCCCGGCAGGGACCACAACGTTCGCTTCACCGGTGACGTCGCTCCCATTCAGGTCCACTGTGAGAGGCTGCCCGCTATCGTCCTTGAGGAGAATCTTGGTGGTCGCATCCGTGTTCTCGTCCAGATTCATGAGCACGATCTGACTCGAGAGTCCCTGGCCGTCGCCGAACTGAGCAAAGTAGAGTTTTTCCTCCAGCGTAGGAGTCTCAGTCTGCGGTGTCGCAGCTGGCAGGCTGGAGCTTGCGGTGGAAAGATCTCCGAGAAAAGTGGGAGCCACCGGCAGCGTCACGAACTCACCAGGCCGGGACTGGATCGCGGTAGCCGCCAGAGTGCCCTCAGCCGTCACCTTCAAGAGCCCAAAGAAGTTCGAAAAGTCGATCGTCTGATCCCACTGGAGCTCGTCCACGAAGCGGGCCACGTGCCCCATCATCGAAAGCTCGATCTGGGCCGAAGCGAGCACCTTACCATCGGAGTCGCACAGCTGCAGATTTACCGTGACCGTCTCCTTGCCCAGATTGGTGATGGCAATGCCGGTATTGATCCCGGCTGCGGCGTCGGCTTCGATGGGTGCCCGGAAGCCATTGGTCGTAGGCTGACTATCGCCGACTCCGGCCAGTCCGACCACTCCCCCGAAGTTGACCACGCCTGCCAGCAGCCTATCCGAAAGGACATGCACCGAGCC
Source organism: Acidobacteriota bacterium (assembly GCA_965219855.1). Taxonomy (GTDB): domain Bacteria; phylum Acidobacteriota; class UBA6911; order RPQK01; family JAJDTT01; genus CAUZIZ01. Next base: position 58,118 of record CBDCOR010000018.1, on the reverse strand, counting down.
CGAAACCGCCGACCCTGAAGTATCGGTCTGATAGACGCCCAGTCCGAAAGGAGGAACCGCGATGTCCTTAACGCCGGGAACAGACTGTCCGTTCAGACCCACCGTCAGCAGCTGGCCGTTATCCTTCTTGATGGTGATGCGGCCGCTGGCCGGCTTCTCGCCGTCCGGATTGAACAAGATGATCTGGCTGAAGAGTCCCCCGCCTTTACCAAACTGAGCGAAGTAGAGATCGTACTGGCTGGCGGGTCCAGATGATGTCCGGCTGACACTGGGTGGCGGGGTCAAGTAGTTCTTGCCCACCAATGACGTCGCTACGGCAAAGACCACCATGCTGTTTTCTCGGATATTGAAATCGTCGCCCTCGATGTGAAGCAGGGCGTTCAAGAGGCCCTCGCTCTGCTGGGGAGGGTTCAACTCATCATCCACATCGAAAACCAGAGCCTGGCCCGGCTCGACCGTTCGCGGAGACACTCCATTCAGGGGTCCCAGTTCCCGATTGGTCAGGTAGAGGTCCAGATTGAGGCTTTCCGAGGCTCCCGCCAGAGCGGATGTGTTGATCGCCATAAATCGGTTTTGCAGTTTTTCTGTAGCCGATGTGCCGATTCCCACCGGCTGGCGCAGGGTCACGGGCTGTCCGGCCCGTGCCACCCACTGCCCCAGAGCAAAAAACCGGTACAGGCCACCTGCCTGCTCGCTGACTCCATACATGGTCGCCACTGTCTTCGTGGAGAAGTTGGACGTCCCCTCCAGGACCATGAAGCCCTCAACCCCGGAGGCGTCGATCTCCCGGACTTCCCCGGGCCGCAGAGAGAGGTTCCTCTGTTCGTTGATGAGATTGCCTGCCACACCAAAGATGCGGGCGTGGAAGCGGGCGGTCTGATTGGTGCCGGTCAACTGAGTGTAGTTCGTGACCCAGACCGAGGCATTGGGCAAACCGACTGGCAGCAGGGGTACCACCACCGTCGTGGCGCAATCGTCCGACCGCAGGGGAGAGGAGCCCGTGGAAGTGACCGCAAACATGGGCAGCGGAATAGCAAATCCCTCGAAGGTGCTGGTAGGGGTGAAGGTAAATAGCTGGGGAACCGGGAGGACTGCGCTTCGTGGCTGATCCCCCAGGACCTCGACCGCCAATGACCCAGTGAAAGCACGGGCCAAGCCTCCTGTCAGTGCTTCGACATCATCCACAAAATCGACCCGGTCTGGCTGAATGGTTCGCGTCACGCTTCCCCGATTGAAGCCGGACGCATCGAACGCAGTGACACGGACTGAGACAGGGACGCCGGTACCGCTGGCAGCTGTTGTGTTCTGAAGAAACATATTGGTTATCGGCTCATTCTGGCCCAAGCCAGGCCGGTCCTGTGCCAACGGGATCAGCCAGATCTTCCTTCCTCTGGGGGGTCCCAGCGGCTCGTCCACCTCCCAGACGGGTTGAACCGTGTATCCCGAAGAAACCGAGTTGGGCGAAAAATCGGTGACCGTCCCGACGAGCATAAGGTCCCGGGGGTTGAAGTCTGCGTCTCCTTCCAGAATAAGGGAGGAAGTGACCCTAGTCCCGTTCTCCGAAGTTGAAGGAAGTAACTTCACGCGGATAATGGAGGATAGCGGAATGACGAGATCAGCAACGGGATAGACACGTAAGGAACCCGACCATGGGGTGACCTGAGCAGACTCGGCGGTAATCCGCTCAATTTCCCCATCATTGGAGCCATCCTTTTGCAATGTCGCTAGATAGTGCCCGTCCGAAAACCGGGGTTTTCAGAACTGTAATCTGTTGAATCGTAAACACTTATTATACTTGAGACTGCTGACAGACCGGCTCGACCCAGCTCGATCCAGAGCAAGGACCCTCGAGCGAGGGCACGCGGGCCAAAAAGCAGCGGTTCGGCGCAGACCTCTCCCCGAGTCGGAGCCACAAGGCAGTACGGTCAGCCACAAAAGGCTACAACAGGAGTCGGGCCAGGACGACCAGGTTATAGGTCAGGACGCTGGCATGGACGTAGCTTTGAAAGTGAGGCCAGCCTTTCCAGCTACAGCGGTGGAGACCGAAGGTGTGCTTGAGGGTCCCAATGCACCCCTCAATCCCGGCGCGGAAGCGTTTGAGTTGTTTGTAGACCCAACTGGAACGCACCATGCTCTCAACCGTCAACCCACACTTTTTGGAAAAGGCCACATCCTGTACCCCCTGCTCTTTGGCCCAGCGCAGGTTGGCAGCCGAGGCAAAACCACCATCCCAGGCGCTCTGGCGGGGGACCTTCCCGTACAGCTGTCGATGCCGCTCTAAGAAGGGTTGCACATAGTTGCTGTCGGCCGGATTCCCCCGTTCCACCACACAATCCAGGATCAGCGACGAGGCGCCCGTGCTGACAAACACCTTGTGGCCGAAGACCGTTTCCCGAGGGCTCTTCTTGATAATATCGGTGTGCTCTTCGAAGAGGGAACAGATCTTCTCCTGGGCCGCGACGGCCTCGCCCGAAAGGACCCGTCGTTGAGTCTGCTCGATGACTTTGTGCAACAGCCCCAGATAGTGGGCCAGTTGCGCCGCCACGGCCAGACTGAGGGGATCGCTCCACTGCGCGGAAGCTGCCAGCGCCTGCTCGGCATAGTGAGCCGTCTTGGACGCCACTTTGATCAGATCGCGGTAACTGTCCAGGCGCTTCTTGCCGCGGCGGTTGCGGATGTTCAGGACGCGCCGCTTGGCCCGCCGCGTATGATCGACGAAGCCGATCCCTTCCCGCTCCCGCAGCCGCCCCAGCCACTGGGTCACGACTCGAATGCCGTCGTACAACAGCTCACTGTCGAGCGGATAGTGGATGTTCGTCTCGACCGCCGTGGCATCGACCCGAATCCGTTGGCCTTTTTCCAGACCCCGAGCCTGCGCCCAGAGCACCAAGTGGTCGTTGATCGCCTTCCAAGTCCCCGGCTCAATCTTCCCCAGGTTCTCCGCCAGGGTGGCTTTGCTGATCGACGCCCCATAGGGCAAGCGACAGAACCTCTGACAGCTTTGCGAATCCACCAGATGAAACTCCAGCTTGCGATAGCTGAACTGATGCAGCTGTTTGATGACGGCGCAACGCAGCACCTGCTCGGCCGTCAAACCGGGGGCGCCAACACCGGAATCGACCCTGTCAGAGAGATCTTGTACTATCAGCTCCAGCGTCTGGGGATTGTCGTCCAGGATGCGCGAGATCACCTTCAATTCATGGGCCAGCTGGTGATCGGGCCATTGCGGGGAAAGGGGGCGTTGTTTTTCATGCTTTTTACGCATCTTCGAACTCCTGAAATCGTCGTAAGTCGTTTTAGTCTAATTGTTTGTACCAAATAGTCTAGCAAACGGCCCTGACAGTTTCGGAGCTTGAAAAAGCCCTCTTTCCCCTTCCTTATCAATTACTTACACATTTCCGGACGGGCACTAGATAGGCCGTCAGACCGGCTACAAGCTTAGCCTTGGCACTCGTCCCGAAAACAGAGGAGTCGAAAGCGGGGACCGAAGTGTCCGTGACCAGAGGAGTGAGAACGAGACGATGCTTTTGCGGCAAGACAGCTGCCCCGAAATCGTCAAAGAGCGCCGCGTGGAAAATTTGCGTTTTTTGCAGATCGTCTCTGTCGACATCACTCGGTGGAACCTGGTTGATTTCAGTCTTCGCGGCATCAAGCGTCGCCTGGGATCTAGGTCCCAGCATCCCGGGGTCGAGCGAGTCAATAACTCCCGAGAGGGCTTCTCCGCCCGAAAGGCCTGAAAGGATATCGCCCATTCGTTCCCTCATTTCGTTTATTGCTTGCACGAAAGCCTCGTATTGAACCTTTTCCGCACGGGATACTACGATGACGTCTACCTGAAGCAACTCATCACGAGTCCATTCACCGATCTCGGTCCAGCTCGGCGGAAAAGCCGGCACATTTTCCAAAACGGGCACACCAATGCTCAAGGAAAACCTACCTGGCTTCCGGCCCACTACCTTATACGTATGAGGAGTGTCCTCCTTAAATTGTCCGGGAAAGCCACTGATGGTCCCGCTAAAACCAAAGGATTTTTGGCCTGGGAGTACGTCGATGCCTGGACTTGCCAATGCCACAGAAGAGAAAGGAATGAAAGCAGAAAGCTCATATGAAACCGATTTCGTCTCCCCTTCGCACAGAACGATTCTCAAAGGATTGACGTCCACCAAATGTCTCTGTCCAAGAAGGGGACACATTATCAGGAGCGAGAGGCAGGCAAGTGCTATGTAGTGTGCCGCTGGCTTCTCTATCCTGGAACGGTCGTCGCTCATCATCGTCCTTTTGGTCCCAACTGATCTCCCGTCGGGACAATCAATAGTCTGTTTGGTCCGAGACCCTTAGCAAAGTGTACGTCGGTGCCCCCTAAGCTACAAGGCGGCGTCCCTTGGGAGGAACTCTTGAGTGAGAAGGCTCGAGGCGGCTCACCGCCTATTCCGACTCGACCTTTGGGTGGGTCTCGAAACAGGTCCCATAAACCTGTCTCCGGGGAAGCTCAAGTTCGGCGGCGGCTGTCTTCACCGCCTCTGCACGGCTCATCTTACGCACCGACATCAAGCCTGAGACGTAGGCCGAGACATCGATCCTGGGACTCGGGGCCGTCTCGGAACCGGATCCTGCCAGCAGCAGCGTGTATTCCCCGCGAGCTGTCTCGGTGCCCAGCTCGGCCACTATTCTCGAGAGGGGTCCAAAGTGAAACGTCTCATGCACTTTGGTCATTTCTCGGGCGATAAAGGCCTCCCGATCACCCAGGACCTCGAGCACGGTCTCTAGCGTTGGAAGAAGGCGATGGGGCGATAGATACATGATCAAGGTAGCATCCACCGATGCGACCGACTTGAGTTGCTTGCGCAGGGCCTCTCGCTGCCTTCGGAGAAAACCCACGAAGTAGAAGCGGTCCGAGGGAAGCCCCGAAACGGAGAGGGCGCTAACGGCAGCTGCCGGTCCGGGCACTGGGGTTACCGACACCTGATTTTCCCGGCAAAGCCGGACCAGGCGGTATCCCGGGTCCGACACCAGAGGGGTACCGGCCTTGCTGACCAGCGCCAGGTTCTGGCCCTCCAATATCCGACTGAGGAGCTGTGGGGATTTCGTCTGTTCGTTGTGTTCCTGATAGCTGGTAGTGGAGGTGTTGAGGCCCAGATGATTCAAGAGGCGACGAAGATGACGGGTATCCTCGCAGGCGATGAGACCGACCTCGCCCAGAACCGCCACCGCTCGGGAACTCAGATCACCCAGATTGCCCAGGGGGGTCGCCACTACGTACAGGGTCCCCGACATCGTGGTGTTCTCTTTCTTGGCCAGTGTACCCTCGCCCAGCTACACTAGATCATGCGGAAGAAACTTTTGCTGGCCTTCCGGAGCTTACGGCGTAGATCTTGTCAAAATGAACGCTAGCTGAAATACGATTTCCCCCCAAGTGTGATGTCAGTCCCGCCCCCGCTGCGCTGCCCCATTCGAGAACGAAACTTTGGTTGTCTTTAGCCACGAACACCGATCGCGTACCTGAAAGAAACTTCGGTCGAGGGACGATAGGGTAGGGAAGTACGGTCACCCGGCTCCCCTCCCTCCGAACTGCACGTGCGATTCTCCCGCATACAGCTCTCCAGTCAGTAGGTTCCTATGGATTGGACGAAACGGATATGGGCGTCAGTCAGGCTCGTGAACCCATGATCCGTAAAGAAGGCGTTGGGCCAACGGTGATTTCGACAGAGGCGTTTTCTATTCTTCCGGTTGCGCTTCAGAAGCAGGCGTCGCAAACGACGACGGATCAGACCGTCGTAGTCCTTGAAGATGTTCCAATGACAGTGCCGGAAGTAGTTGAACCAGCCTTGCGTCGAGCGATTGAGCCGCTGGAGGATGACCTCCAGCGAGTCGCCCGACTTGCGCGGCGTCAGCTCGTGAATGCGCTCGACGAACTTTCGGTGGCTCTTCGCTCGTGGAAACCGAAAACGGCCTCGGAACGAATCGCCCAAGAACGAAAAGCTCTTCTCTCGCGAGTCCACGATGTGTGTCTTCTCGGGATGCAGTCTCAGCCCGTTGTCCTCCACCCAGTCCCGCCCTTCGGCCAGGGCCGCTTCAGCCTCCTCGGGTGCGCGACACAGCAGGACAAAGTCATCCGCGTAGCGCACCATCTGGAAGCCCAGATCGGCCATCCGATGGTCCAGGGGATTGAGGTAGGCATTCGACAACACCGGAGAAAGAACGGCGCCTTGGGGGACTCCGGCTTCCGGAATCCACTTACGCAGCTCTTCCAGTATCCCCTGATTCAGAAACAGCTGAACCAGGCCCAGCACGCGGCGATCCGATATCTTCTGTTGGATCAGGTCCAACAGTCGATCTTTCGGGATCGTATCGAAGTAACCCTTCAGATCCGCGTCGACGACATACACATAACCGGCTTCGAGCAGCTCTTCGACGTACCGCAGTGCGCCGTGGCACCCTCGCCCATGACGAAAGCCGTAGCTTCGATCATGGAACGTGGCCTCCAGAATCGGCTCGATCCCGTGGACCAAAGCCGTTTGCACGACTCGATCCCGCACGGTCGAAATCCCCAGCGGTCGCTTTTCCGAACTGCCTGTTTTGGGAATCCACCTCCGCAGCACCGCTGCCGGACGATAGGTCCCCTCACGCAGTTCTTCCTGCAACCATTCGAGTTCCTCCCGCTCGTGTTCGGCGAAATCCCCCCACGTTTGCCGGTCCACTCCCGCCGCTCCTTTCCTGCCCAAGACCTTCTCGGCCGAGCTGGAAAGGTTCCGGCTGCAAAACACCTTATCGATCAGCGTGTGCCATTTCCCTCCTCTCACCTTTCCTTTCAAAAGTGTCTCCAACATGCGATCCGTCCAAACCGCGCGCGCGGTCAAGGGTTCGGGCTTTGCCAGGACCCTCCCCGACAGGCTTGGCCGAATCGAGTTCACTTGCGTTACGGATTGGTCGTTCGTCTCAGGTTGCTCTCCACCCTTCCTCACGGAAACGCAGTTACCACTGTCGACTTCAGGCCGGTAACGTTAGCCTGGAAGGGACTTTCACCCTTCTGATCAAACGCCTTCACAGGCGCACTAGCGGTGGCCTCCAGGCCGCCGTCCGAGCCAAAGGCTCAGAAGAATAAGACTTCGGCCTGGAGGCCAAAGCTACATTCGCCAATGAAGTTTCAGGTTAGTGCTCCCGCAGCGGTGCTGCCCCATTCGAGAACGGAACTTCGGCCGAGGGACGTGGCCACCGCCACGGTTTTGGCCAAGCACCTGGAGGAGGACCTATCCAATTATAGATCAATGGTTACATCCTTTTCCCATCCCAATCTGCAAATCAAGTTTCAGGTTAGAGCGGGATTTGCAATTCAGGCTAGCCGTTCATCGATCGCAGCATCTCCTTGACTGCCTGCTGCATTCCCACCAGGGCGGCTCGGGCGACGATGTTGTGTCCGATGTTCAGTTCGACGACCTGTGGAATATCCGAGATGGGCCGAACGTTTCGGTAGGTAAGACCATGTCCTGCCAGAACCCGAATATCGCGGGACGCGGCGTACTCTGCCGCCGCCCTGACCTTTGCCAGCTCTTGCAGATACCCGGGATCGTCCTCAATCAGGCCTTTGGGAACGGCTTCTGCGTAGGCGGCCGTATTGATCTCAATGGCTCTTCCCCCCACTTCCGCCACTCGATTCAGCTGCTCCGGATCTGGGTCTACGAACAAGGAGACTTCCAGCTTCTCGCCTTCCAGGGTTTCAATTGCCCTTGCGACTTCATCGGAATGGCCGAGCACATCGAGTCCTCCCTCAGTCGTGATTTCCTCCTGCCGTTCCGGGACCAGCGTCGCAGTATTCGGCCGAAGCTCCAGGGCAATCCCGATCATCTCGTCGGTCACCGCCATTTCCAGGTTGAGTCGAGTCGTCACGACTTCTCGGAGCAAACGCACATCACGTTCCTTGATGTGACGGCGGTCTCCGCGAAGGTGCACCGTGATCCCATCGGCCCCTGCCAGCTCCGCCAGTAGAGCTCCCGCGACGGGATCCGGCTCCGGTGCTTTCCGAGCTTCACGAATTGTGGCGATGTGGTCGACGTTGACTCCAAGCTTAACCATTGCTTTTCCTTTTTAGCTTCCGTTTTCGGAAACTCGATCATAGCGGCCGCGAAGATCGTTCCACCGGATCTCGAGAAGGCTCCAGAGTAGAGCCAACCCGTCGGCCACGAACTGTACCTTGCTCCCGGCATTGTGTCGCCAGACAACGGGAACTTCCTTCATTCTGAAGCCCCATTTTCTCGCCAGGTAGAGCACCTCTGCATCGAAGCCGAAGTTCTCCAGCTGCTGTTTCCTGAATATATCCCTGCAGCGATCCATTTGAAACAGCTTGAATCCGCACTGCGTGTCCCGATAGGGCAGTCCGATCGTGTGTCGCATGATGCGGTTGAACAGACGCCCTCCGGTTTCTCTCAGTCTAGATTGGTGCACCTCAACCCGTGAGCCCTCAAGATCACGAGAACCGAAAGCTACCTGGAAGGGACCTTTGATCACCTCTGCCTCCAGCTTGGTGATCTCCTGAATAGGCGTACTCAGGTCGGCATCACTGAAGAGGGCGTAGACTCCACGGGCGTCGAGCATCCCACGTCGTACACTGTAGCCCTTCCCGCGATTCGTGTCGTTGCGGACCACTCGTAGCGACCCATTCTCTTGCTGTCGCTGCGAGAATTTCTGTCCAATCTGGAAGGTCCCGTCGGCCGATCCATCGTCGACCACGATCAGTTCAAACGGCTGCGCCCGACCCTCGAGATAGGAAATGATCTGCTCCAGAGAGGAACCTAGACGATCTTCCTCATTATAGGCTGGGATGACAACGGACAGGAGGGGATCGGTCATTCGAGGAACCGAAGGGCCTGTTGCAGTCGCTCGACAGTCTTTGTCTGTCCCAGAATACCAATGACCTCAAAGATTCCCGGAGAAGCCGCCCTTCCTGTCAAGGCCACACGGACCGCTCCAATGAACGCCCCAGTTGCGATCTGGTGCTGCTCGGTAAGAGAACGTAGGACTTGCTCCGTGGTCTCGTGGTCAAACGATGCTTCCTGGGCATAGGCGTCGTGGAGGTCTTTCAGAGCTTGGTAGAGTTGAGCTTTGGCTTCCGGATCCGTGGGTAAAAGATGCTTCTCGACCGCCTCTGTCTCGTACTCGATCTTGTCCGAAAGGAAGGGTTTCCCGAGCGCCGAAAAGTCCGTAAGCCTCTGTGCTCGGTTCTGCAGCAGTTTCAGGAGCCCTAAGAACCAGTCACGGTGGGAACCCTCCCAGTCAGGATCCCAGAGCTGATCCTTTTCCAGGAAAAGTTGCACCCTGGGCTCGAGCTCTTCGACGGCCAGGCTTCTCATGTATTGCCCATTCATCCATTGCAGTTTCTTGGGATCGAAAATTGCGTTGGCCTTGTTGATCCGGTCGAGGCTGAACTGTTGGGTGAGTTGCTCCAATCCGAGCAGTTCCTGATTGTTTCCAGGTGACCAACCCAGTAGAGCCAGGTAGTTCCTCAAGGCTTCGGGTACGAACCCCTGATCACGAAACTCCAGCAGCGAGGAAGCGCCATGTCTCTTGCTCAGCCGCTTCTTGTCCGGTCCCAGAATCAACGGCAGGTGGGCGAATGTGGGCACCTCATTGCCAAGGGCTTGATGAAGGAGGATATGCTTGATCGTGTTAGACAGATGATCCTGCCCCCGGATCACATGGGTGATTCCCATATCCGAGTCGTCGGCGACCACCGAAAGATGATAGGTAGGCATGCCGTCGGAGCGAAGCAGCACAAAGTCGTCGACGTGGTCACGACGGACCTTGATCGTCCGAAACACGCTGTCACGAAATGTGATCCTGTCCAAGGGTGGGACCTTGAACCTGACGGCGAAGGAATCCTCCTGCCCCAGCCTGGCATCTATCTCAAGCTGAGAAAGTTCCCGGCAGGTCTCATCATAGCGCCACGTCTCACCGGCTTCGACCGTCGCCTGTTTTCTCTGGTCCAGCTCATCCAGGGAGCAGAAGCAGCGGTAGGCCTTGCCTTCTTCCAACAGTTTATCGGCGACCGTGTGGTACAGATCGAGGCGCTGCGATTGGTAGTAGGGGCCTTTATCCCAAAGTGTTCCCAGCCACTCCATCCCTTCTAGAATTCGATCGGCCATCTCAGAACTGGAGCGGTCAAGATCGGTGTCCTCGATACGGAGGATGAAGGTACCCTCATTCTGACGGGCAAATAACCAGTTGAAGAGCGCGGTCCGGGCACCTCCAATATGAAGATGGCCGGTGGGGCTAGGGGCAAATCGCACTCTTACTTGCATAGCTTCACCGCCCGATTATGGTTTCCCATTAGCTTGTTCCGAAATCGGTCGGTCGCCCTTCCAGCCGGGTCCGCGCACGACCCTTCCGGGCGTCTCCCCTGTGTGTTCTCCATTCTTGAGAACCTGAATTCCATTCACGAAAACGTGAAGTACGCCGGTGGAATACTGATGCGGCTTTTCGAAGGTCGCGTGGTCCTGAATCTTGGCTGGATCAAAGACCACGACGTCAGCAAAGTATCCCTGTCTGAGCATCCCTCGTTTTCGGATCCTTAGATTAGATGCAGGCAGCGCGGTCAACTTCCGGATCGCCTCCTCCAAGGGAATAATCCCTTCCTCCCGGACGTACCGAGCCAAGAGGCGGGCAAAACTCCCATAGGCTCTCGGATGTACGCTGCTTTCGAGAAACACTCCCTCGGTTGCCAGAGAGCCTGAATCCGAACAGAAGCTCACCCATGGAAGTGCGATCTTCTTCCGCAGGTTGTCCTCTGACTGTGTGAAATAAACAGTCCCGATTCGGCTGCGGTCCTCCAGAATCAAGTCCATCACCGTCTCCTCGGGTGGGGTTCCTCGCATTTCGGAGACGGCTGCCAGCGTTTTACCCGTCAGAGGCTTGAGGCGGCCACTCTTGAATCCGACAAGAAGAATGTTCTGGGGCGACCCCGCGCCGTGGTACATATTTTCCCACTGCTCCGACCCCTCCAACATTTCTCGAGCGATACGCTTGCGTGTCGTGGGATCCCCCAGACGTTCCAAGGCAGCATCGAATCCTCCTTCCTGCACCCAGGGTGGCATAGTCGAGGTCAGCCCGGTGGAACTGGCCGGATAGTTGTAGACGTCGGCTGTTATCTGGAGACCCTCAGCGCGGGCCTGCTGCACCCGTTCGACTACCTGGTCAAGCTTTGCCCAGTTAGTGCGCCCGGAGGCTTTGAGATGGTAGATCTCGGCACGAATCTTTGCCTGCTCGGCAATCTGCAGCAATTCATCCACCGCTTCCGTCAGCCTGGAGGCTTCGTTGCGGAGATGTGATGCATAGATGCCGTCGTATTCCGCAGCCACTTTCGCCAGGGCAATCAACTCGTCCGTATCGGCGAATGACCCGGGAGGGTAGATCAGAGAGGAGGCGACGCCTAGAGCCCCCTCCTCCATGGCCTGGCGCACCAGATCCTGCATCTGGAGCAATTCTTTCTCGGTGGTGGGCCGGTCCTCGTAACCAACAACGTACTTTCGGGGCGTAGCGGCACCGATGAACGAGGCAACATTCGTGGAGATTCCACGGCACTCGAGGAACTGGAGGTACTCGTCCAGTGTGGTCCACTCGATCTCATACTTGATGTCTCCTAGACGGCGAAGCATCTCGCGCTTCATTTCCTGGTTGAGTGGCCCCATGGAGTTCCCTTCCCCCATGATTTCCAGGGTCACTCCTTGCCGGATGTCGCTCTGGGAGTGGCCATCCTCGATGAGGGACTCATTTGCCCAGCTCATCATGTTGATGAACCCCGGAGCCACTGCCAATCCCTTGAGGTCAAGCTCGATCTTTCCGCTGGCCTGGGGCTCGGTGCCGATTGCAACGATCCGATCCCCCCGAATTCCCACGTCGGCGGGGAAAGGAGGCATTCCACTGCCGTCGTAGAGCAAGCCATCGCGGAGGATCACGTCATACTCGACCGGGGACGAGCAATTCGCCAAAGCGATCAGCCACAATGCCAAGAGAAGCCGAACTCTTCCGTTTATCATTACACGATCTCGCCGTCGCCAACCCCTCGCTTGTGTTTCAGGCTCCCATGTCTCGACAATGTTTGCTCCGAATTGGAGTTGCCTCCTGAATGATCCAGCCTGGCTAGTGGCCCCACTCATCCGGGGATGGGCCACGACCAGCCGCTCTCAAACCCCCCGTCTACATACAGCATCTGTCCCGTCATGAAGGCGGAGGCCTCTGAAGCCAAGAAGACAGCGGTGCCGATCATATCCTCCGGTTGGCCCAGGCGCCCCTGGGGCGTGTTGTCGTCAACCCAGGACTTCATACGCTGGTCCGACCAGAGCTTGCGGCTCAGATCGGTGAGAATGAAGCCCGGCGCGATGCCGTTCACCCTGACTCCCTTCGAGCCCCACTCCAGGGCCAACAGCCGTGTCAGTTGGCCAACCCCGGCCTTGCTGACAGCGTAGGGAAGCAGGTTCTTCAGAGGACGGTGTGTGGTCAAGGAACCGATGTTGATCTGGCTGCCCTTGCTCTGACGTATCATCTGTCTGCCGACGGCCTGACAGAGCAACACCGACCCCTTGAGGTTGACGCCGACAACGAAGTCGTACTCCTCCTCGGTGACCTCGGCAGCCGGCTTGCGCTGATTGACTCCGGCAGAATTCACGAGCGTATCGATGCGCCCGAAGTCGCTTACACATCGATCGACGAGCCTCTCTACCGCACCACTATTCGCCACATCGCATACCATGGGCCGCACCGTCTCCCCACCGCTAGAGATCTCCTGGGCCGCAGCCTCTGCCGCTTCCGGGTGGCGGCCGGTGATCACGACCCGGGCTCCCCGTTGGGCGAAGCCCTGTGCGATTGCCTTGCCGATCCCCCTGGTCCCACCGGAAACGAGCACCACCTGTCCGGCTACCGAGAACAATTTGTCTTCCATTCGATTCCTTCTTTGTAGGTGTTGGCAGAGACGGAAAATAAGCTGCCCAGAGCTCCTTCGGTTGACCTACTCTCTCAGGCTCTCGACCTTCTGGTGAAAAACCTCGTAGGCTTTCACCTGATCCTGCGCGAAGGCCTTCGCCCCTTTGTCGCGAAGGCCATCGGAGATTTGCTTGAGCGAGGTTTCATCAGGAGCCAACACGCGCTCACGAACCAGCGACAAGATCTCATCTGCCGTCTTGAAGGTTTCTGTGCCCGATAAGACCGCTTCTTCCCACTGCCCGATGGTCTCTGCTTCTTGAATGATCCAGGGGATGGGATCCAGTACCGTGGGTCGGATTGGCATCCCTGTTTGATTCAGCCTGTCTTCCAGAACTTGGAGCGTCTTGGCGGGAAGGGTGTTGCCAAGATAGGGTCCAAAGAATGGCAGCACGTAGATCAGATCACTATAGACACCGGACTGCTTGTTGCCGCTGCTGGCAATCAAGACTCGCTGGATCGGTCCATTCTCGAGTCTGGCAAAACGTTCCCTCAAGCTCTCTATCGACGAATGCAAGTCCGCAAAAAGGCTCTGGGGATCCTGGAACTTCTCCCCCAGGAAGATGGCTCTCGACATCTGGTAGATCTTCTTCGCATGGGCTATCGCAGTCTTGCCTCTTAAATGCTTCAACAAATCCCGATCCGCAGAACTCGTACTGGTCTCGAGCTGCTTGTCGATAAGCCCATCGACTGCCGTATCCAGGCGGCTGACGAAAAGGCTGTTGACCGACCGTGTGGCGGAGACATCGATCCCCTGCGCAGCCACAGCTTCCAAGCCATCGACGTATCCCCAAACTGTGTTGACGTAATGATTGGCCCCAAACACCAGGGTGATATTGGGATTGACCAACCGGCCACTCTCGCCTCCTCCCTCCACAGCCTGGCGGATCATGGCTCGTATGGCTTCCTGAGACGGGCCCACATTTGCGAGCTTGACCAACAGCCAGGGCGAAATCGCCTGGATACTCTGAGCCTCTGCTGCGATTGCAGAACCATCGGCCGCGCGTGTGGCGTCGGTCTCGCGGCTGAACGCCAGTGAGTCCCTTGCATCCACCCAGTGCTCCAGAGCTCGAGCCGAGTCCATGGCTTCCTGATTGTAGAGAAGGTTGAAGATCTCCTCCGGAGTCTTGCCCTCGCCGTGGAGGGCTGCGATCTCGGTATCGAGCAGGCCGGCGGTCACCTTGGCAAGAAAAAGCGTCTGATTGCTGGTTTGTCCCAATACCCCCAGCTGCAGCCACTTCTCCAAGACGTCCGCGTCGACCAGGCCGTCTAGGGCAAAGGCAGTGCCTGCCTCTTCGGTGTCGTAAAGTTCGCGCAAAGTTCGAGCGAGGTCGCCCATTTCCACCCTCCGATTCTGCGAGCAATCGTACCATTTCTAGATGATGCTCGCCCTCTGTTCAGGTACCGGATCGTACCTGAAAGAAACTTCAGTCGAGGGACGTAGCGGTGGCCTCCAGGCCGCCGTCCGAGCTAAAGGCTCGGAAAAGTAAGACTTCGGCCTGGAGGCCAAAGCTACATTCGCCAATCAAGTTTCAGGTTAGCCCCGCCTCCGGCTGCAGACCGCCGGATCGTACAGGAAAGAAACTTCTCGAGTCATAAAAGCCTGAAGCGCAAGCGAGGGGTTGGAGATCTGCGAGATGCGTCGCCAAAAAGGCATTCGACCGGAAAGGGCCCAGGTCCCGGCGAGGGATCGGACAACAGCAGGATCTCGCAGGTCCCCAACCCCCCTCGCTCGCGCTTCAGACTTCTACCGTTTTCGCACTCATTGGTAGGCTCGCCTGCGACCTGTCGTCAGTCCGGCCTCCGGCCTTGGGCGGGACCTTGGCCGCCATGCTATGATCCCGTGAAGAAGTTCTCGAACGGAGGTAGCCCATGAGAAAGCTTGCCAGAATTTCCATCACCCTAGGCTGGATCGTCCTCCTTACCGGAGGCAACGCTGTCTGGGCTGTGGAAGCTTCGGGTCCAGTCCAACTGGACCAGAGGGTTCAGCTCTTCATCGACGACTTCTTGATCGAGCGCACGGAGCGGGTCTGGCGGACCCTCAACCGGTCTCGCAAGGTCCCGGAGAATCCCATCATCAAACCGGATCGTCCCTGGGAAGGCTATCTGGTCCTGCAGCCTGGGAGCGTCATCTACGATCCCAATAAACGGCAGTTTCAGATGTGGTACAACACGCTGGCCACCGAGTCTGACTCCGACATCGAGCAGTTCCTTTGCTATGCCACCTCCCAGGATGGAATCCGCTGGGAAAAGCCTGAACTCGGGTTGGTGGATTTCCGGGGTTCCAAGGCCAACAATATTGTTCTTCGCTGGTGCAACTGGGACCATTCTGTGATCCGTGACCCTGAGGACCCCGACCCAAATCGCCTCTACAAGATGGTCTACTGGCAGACCCACGATAGGGACCGGTGTGGAATCTGCCGACGGTGCCCCGAAGGTCCCTCTCCTTTCGTTGCTCCATCTTTTTACTTTGTGGTCTTTCGCGGTCGCTCAGCCCCTCTTCGACCTGTTGGGGCGTTATCCGGAATTCTTTGTCGCCCGCCGAATAGACGCTCTTGAAGTGTTTCTGCTGGTTGCGTGCCTGAGCTTCCTGCTTCCCGCTGCTGTAGGCGGGGTGCTCCTGGTGCTGTATCGGGTCAGGTGGCGGGTGGCAGTCATCGTCCAGATGCTGCTTTTTGCGACGCTGGTGGGGTTGTTCTTCCTGCCAATCCTGAAATGGAAGGGTCCGCTTTCTGGGAACTGGATTCTCTTCCCTGCAGCCGTGGCAGGGTTGGGTTTCGCCGCAGTCTATATTCGATTCTCAACCGTGAAGGTGCTGTTGAGTGTCCTGAGTCCTTCTGTTCTCGTCTTTCCGCTGGCCTTTCTGGCTTACTCGCCCAGCACCAAGATCCTGGTGGCAAGTGCCCAACCTCAGCTGGAGGTGAAAAGGGTCGAACCAGCAAGAGATATGGCTTCGGTTGTCATGCTGATTCTCGACGAGCTGCCTCTCTTCTCTCTGCTCGATGCGGAGGGCAACATCGACGCAGAACGATTTCCGAACTTCTCCGCCCTGGCTGGCGACTCAACCTGGTATCGATACGCCACGACGGTCGCCGAATCGACTGACAGGGTGATCCCGGCCATCCTCAACGGGTCTTATCCCGTGGGGGATAAACTCCCCATCTACCTGGACCATCGTGAGAACCTGTTCAATCTGCTGGCTCAGACTCACGAGCTGAAGGTTTTCGAATCGATTACCCAGATCTGTCCTCCTGAACTGTGTCCTCAGCAGTTTCGCGAAGCCTTCCTCACTAGACTCCGGACACTCTTGGAGGACGCGGCAATAGTTTATGGACACCTGATGCTCCCGGAACAATGGGCTAACCGAATTCCGGATATCCGCCGAGGTTGGGGAGAGTTCCGCCAGGGCTGGGAAGGGGTGTTCTATGAGCAGAGGTTTTCGAGTTTCGAGCGGTTCCTGGACGGGCTGGAGTCTACTTCTTCTCCGAGGCTGTATTACTACCATGGCCTGCTGCCCCATTTCCCATGGATATTGTTGCCCTCGGGCCAGCGCTATTCGACGGGAGGTGGACATGAACTGTTCTTCAACCAGGGAAAATGGGTTGATGACGAGGCCCTGGTAGCCCATGCATTCCAGCGCTACCAGTTGCAGCTCGGTTTCACAGATCGGCAACTAGGTAGTGCCCGTCCGAAAACCGGGGTTTTCAGAACTGTAATCTGTTGAATCGTAAACACTTATTATACTTGAGACTGCTGACAGACCGGCTCGACCCAGCTCGATCCAGAGCAAGGACCCTCGAGCGAGGGCACGCGGGCCAAAAAGCAGCGGTTCGGCGCAGACCTCTCCCCGAGTCGGAGCCACAAGGCAGTACGGTCAGCCACAAAAGGCTACAACAGGAGTCGGGCCAGGACGACCAGGTTATAGGTCAGGACGCTGGCATGGACGTAGCTTTGAAAGTGAGGCCAGCCTTTCCAGCTACAGCGGTGGAGACCGAAGGTGTGCTTGAGGGTCCCAATGCACCCCTCAATCCCGGCGCGGAAGCGTTTGAGTTGTTTGTAGACCCAACTGGAACGCACCATGCTCTCAACCGTCAACCCACACTTTTTGGAAAAGGCCACATCCTGTACCCTCTGCTCTTTGGCCCAGCGCAGGTTGGCAGCCGAGGCAAAACCACCATCCCAGGCGCTCTGGCGGGGGACCTTCCCGTACAGCTGTCGATGCCGCTCTAAGAAGGGTTGCACATAGTTGCTGTCGGCCGGATTCCCCCGTTCCACCACACAATCCAGGATCAGCGACGAGGCGCCCGTGCTGACAAACACCTTGTGGCCGAAGACCGTTTCCCGAGGGCTCTTCTTGATAATATCGGTGTGCTCTTCGAAGAGGGAACAGATCTTCTCCTGGGCCGCGACGGCCTCGCCCGAAAGGACCCGTCGTTGAGTCTGCTCGATGACTTTGTGCAACAGCCCCAGATAGTGGGCCAGTTGCGCCGCCACGGCCAGACTGAGGGGATCGCTCCACTGCGCAGAAGCTGCCAGCGCCTGCTCGGCATAGTGAGCCGTCTTGGACGCCACTTTGATCAGATCGCGGTAACTGTCCAGGCGCTTCTTGCCGCGGCGGTTGCGGATGTTCAGGACGCGCCGCTTGGCCCGCCGCGTATGATCGACGAAGCCGATCCCTTCCCGCTCCCGCAGCCGCCCCAGCCACTGGGTCACGACTCGAATGCCGTCGTACAACAGCTCACTGTCGAGCGGATAGTGGATGTTCGTCTCGACCGCCGTGGCATCGACCCGAATCCGTTGGCCTTTTTCCAGACCCCGAGCCTGCGCCCAGAGCACCAAGTGGTCGTTGATCGCCTTCCAAGTCCCCGGCTCAATCTTCCCCAGGTTCTCCGCCAGGGTGGCTTTGCTGATCGACGCCCCATAGGGCAAGCGACAGAACCTCTGACAGCTTTGCGAATCCACCAGATGAAACTCCAGCTTGCGATAGCTGAACTGATGCAGCTGTTTGATGACGGCGCAACGCAGCACCTGCTCGGCCGTCAAACCGGGGGCGCCAACACCGGAATCGACCCTGTCAGAGAGATCTTGTACTATCAGCTCCAGCGTCTGGGGATTGTCGTCCAGGATGCGCGAGATCACCTTCAATTCATGGGCCAGCTGGTGATCGGGCCATTGCGGGGAAAGGGGGCGTTGTTTTTCACGCTTTTTACGCATCTTCGAACTCCTGAAATCGTCGTAAGTCGTTTTAGTCTAATTGTTTGCACCAAATAGTCTAGCAAACGGCCCTGACAGTTTCGGAGCTTGCAAAAGCCCTCTTTCCCCTTCCTTATCAATTACTTACACATTTCCGGACGGGCACTAGGTAGATTGATGGAGCGCTTGAAGCAGATCGGACTGTACGAGCGGGCCTTGATTGTGGTGCTCGCCGATCACGGTTTTGGGCTCGATCCGGGTCGATCTCGCCGTAGTGTCACTCCCCAGAATTTTTCGGAGATTATGTCGGTTCCACTGTTCGTCAGGTTTCCCGGGCAAACTGAGGGTGTCGTCAGCGAGGCGACTGCCGAGTTGGTCGACCTCCTCCCCACGATCGCCGAGGTGCTGGATCTGCCCATAGGCTGGCCCATCGACGGGGTTTCTCTTCTGGCGGAACCCCATCTGGGATCGGACGTCAAACTGCTTTATAAGAGGGGATCGAGCATTCCCTGGATCGTAGATCGCCGCGTCGAGAAGCTATTGCGCCCAGCCCTCTGTGTTGATGGACATGTCTATCCTCAGACGTCGGAAGGTGCGGTCGGCAGGGTCGACTCCGTGGAGCTATTGGAGACCGAGATCGAAATCCAGGGAGGAGCGGGAGACGCTCAGTTAGGCAGGCCGGCTACTGGGATCTTCGTTCTCTTGGACGACCAACTGATCCACCAAGCGCAGGTGGACGAGAGACGGCCAGAAGTAGCCGCCTTCTACAATAACCCCGGGCTGCTCCATTCAGGGTTCCGCATCCGTCTGGAGCGATCCCTGCTCGAGAGGGACCCCTCGCCTGTGCTTCGACTATTCGCCTGGGATTCCAAGGGCGCTTCGGAGTTGGTCTATCCCGATGACTATCGCTGGCGACCGAAGGCCGAGTTCGAAATTCCCAGGAATAGCCAACCGCACTCCTGCACCCCCGGTGTTTCCGGTTTGATGCTCATAGACGACGAGAGCGCTACCCGAAGCACTGAAGGGAGCTCGGTAGACCGCTTGAAGCGCCGGGCGATTGGGGCCAGACGTGATCTGATGTTCCCTCCAGTTGCTTTTCCCGAGCTAGTGGGTCTGAACGAGGAAGAGTTGGAGGCGGAAGCGGCCCAGTTTCGGGTGGAAGTAGGCTCTCCAGGACTGCTCGACTCGAAGCGTGCTCAGGGAGGGTTCAGCAGCGTTGAAGTAAAGGGCTGGGTCAATGGATTGGATCCTCTGCCGGAAGACGCATACTTACTGTTGGCCTTCAACGGAGTCGTCACGAGCGTGTTGCCCTTGATCGAAGACGCTGCGGGAGAAAGCCTATTCCTATGCGTGCTGCCAGAACAGGCGGAGGGTCTCGAGCGTCTGTCCTTCTATCTGGTTTGGCGGGATGGGGAACAAACTCGGTTGCTGAAACCCACTCCATCATCGCAGAGCTGATTTAGGAAGAACGTTCCGAGAACGAGTTCCAGGATGCTCCTCGCCCTCAAGCTGGCCACAACTGCCGTCATCTCATTTCTCCTTCTGGAGTTTCTGCTCCTGGTTTTCAATGACGCCGTTTTCCATAGCTCCTTTGTCATCTATGACAAGGAAATGGGGTTTCTGGTGCGTCCCTACGCGCGGCGCGATGTCGCGACGGAGATATCTCCGTCTCGAGTTTGGCAGGATGCAATTCGCCAACCTCAGCCGAAGCGATAAATTCAGCGCACACCAGGACCTCGTCTTCAAGAGCCTCGCCGAGATGAAGGCCGCCTGCGAGAAGCAGGGTGTCGAGTTCGTCGTAGCCGCATTCCCCGACGAATTTCAGGTGGATCCGTCCATGAGGGAAGCTGTATGGGACCTCTATGGGGAGAACCCTCAGCACTACAGCATTGACCGAGGCCAGCAGCTCCTCGAGGAGTTTTGCGATCGCGAGGAGATTGATTTCTGGGATTTGCTCCCGGCCTTCGAGGAAGCCCACCAGACGGGTCAGAAACTGTATCTTCCGAACAATTCCCACTGGAACAAGGACGGGAATCGACTAGCGGCCAAGGAATTGTTCGCGAAAGTGGTTTTGCGGTTAGAGGATGCCAGGAGGGACGATAGGGTAACCTTCGATTGAAGCTGACCTGGCTTTGGTCTCCAGGTCGAAGTTCCCAAGCCGAGCCTAACGGCTGACGGCGGCCTGGAGACCACCGCTACGAAGGACCAATATTCTCGTGACTCTCTTGATCAATCTGGCTTACCCTATGGACTGATTTGGAATCCTGCTCTAGGGATCGACTAAGGGGGGTATTTCATGAAGAAAATAAAGGCTGGGTTACTGGGCTTGGACAATCCTCACTCGGTGGCTCACCTGAAGACGCTTCAGCAACTGCCTGAAGTGGAGAGCATCCTGATCTGGGCGGAGAGGGAAGAGCTGAAGGCTTCCCTGGAGGAGGCAAGCTGCGAAAAGATAAAGAGTGTCAATACGAATCTGACGTCGGTGTTGACCGACGACGACATACACTTCGTCATCACCTGTCTGCGCAACGATCAGAGTGCGGATGTCTGCATCCGGGCACTGGAGGCGGGGAAGCATGTCATCGCAGAAAAGCCCATCGGGCTCACCGCCGCCGAGGTTCAGCGGGTAGTTCAGGTAGCCGAAGCCCTCGACCGAAAGTTGGGAGTCTTTTACGGGCGCCGCTATCATCCACTGGTTTGCCAGGTCAAGGAGATTTTGGAACAGGGGATTCTGGGGACCCTGATCTCAGCCGAACTTCGGATGCTGACCACTCAGGTTCGCTTTCGGGACCCAGATTACTGGCTCTTCAAGAAGAGACATTCCGGCGGCGGTATGCTTTCCTGGCTGGGGTGCCACTATGTGGATATGATCCGTCACGTCAGTGGTGAGGAGATCGTGTCGGTTTCAGCCGAAGTGGCCACCCGAAATGGTGAAGATATCGACGTCGAGGACGTGGCCGTTCTGTCCTTCAGGCTGGCGTCGGGAGCGGTTGGGGTCCTGCATGTCGGCTATGTGATGGCCCTCAGTGGAAGTGGCTATCACAACATCGGAGGCTATGACACCTACGTCGGTCTGAATGGCCAACGAGGCCGGCTGCATTGGGCCTCTGACGGCACTCCTACGCGGCTTCAGGTAGAGTCGGACCATCCCGACTGGAGCGCAGCCCCCAAGCGGCAGTTCGACTATACCCTGTCGTCGTCCCCCTCCTACGGCGGTGTCCACGGAGAAACTTTCGCCCAGGACTTCCTCCGCGCTACCTGGGGTGAAGGTGAGGTACCTGCCTCCGGCAAGGATGCCCTTCAAGTGGCGCGTGTAGTGGAAGCCGCCTACGAATCCAGCGAGAGCGGACAGCGCGTGCAGATCCCCACTGAATAGTGAGCAGTGAGCACTACTGTCCGGTTAAAAGTCGAATGATATCAGGTGGTTAGCGATGTGATCTACTTGGACTTGTAAGTCCCAATGCCTAAGTGGTTGAAGAATCAGGATTTGCTCGAACGGGGGGTAATCTTGAAAACTGGCGTCAACTTGCGAGTGATGGCGCCCTGAGTGCATAGGAAGGAGGTGAATCCTGAAGGGATTCCGTATTTCAGCCCAGGGTTTCCGAACCCTGGGTCAACGGCGTCTCCCCTGGATTTCAACCCTGAATAGGTTGCCTACAGAAGGGCAACCAATGGGTCAGGACGCACGCGGGTAAGAGGCAGGCGGAGTTCCCGCCTGCCCCTCCCCGTTGTCGCGATGGGGTCTGTTCCCCACATTTACCGGCGTGAGGGTCACTCACCGGGCGACCCCAAAGACGTTGCCCCATTTCGGGGAACGACGTAACATACTTGACCGTAGGTGTTGCGACAGAGACAGAAGCTTTCCAGGGAAAGCAAGCCGAGCTTTCGGCAGAAGAACCCCACCCGGAGTTTGCGGTTGTCGTTGTAGTTCTTCCGTTTAAGCTTCATGCTCCGGAGTCGCATTCGGACCCAGGAGTCGAGCTTTTGGAAGAGCCAACGATTGGTCGCAAACTCGGGGGTGAAGTACTGTGCTGTCCCCCTGATCACTCGGTTCAATTTCAGGATTGCCTCGGCATCGAGGTTATGGCAGCGGACGGTTAATTCCCGCACCTTATCCTTGAATTTCTGCTGGGACTTGTCGCGCATGCGCCGGGAACGGGACGAGAGGAAAAAGCCAAGAAATTCATAGCCTTTTCCGAACGTCATGATCCGGGTTTTCTCCGGACTCAGCCGTAGCTGAAGTGGGGTTTCCAGCACTTGCTGGACGAGTTCCATAGCCTCTTGCGCCTGCTGTTGGGACCGGGTCAAGACGACGAAGTCGTCAGCATAGCGGGCGAATTGAAAACCCGCCCGGTGCAAGGCCCAGTCCAATTGGTTGAGGACGATGTTAGCCAGCAGTGGGGAAATGACTCCTCCCTGTGGCGTGCCGACCGTGGTCGGCTTGAAGACTCCGTCGTCCATGACCCCGGCAGTGAGAAATCGTTGGAGAAGGCGAAGGATATTGCCGTCGGCAACCTTGTCGGCCACCAACTGCATAATGACGTTCTGTGGAATGTGGTCAAAAAAACCTTCCACATCGGCGTCGAGTACCCAAAGGTAGCCGGCGTCGTGAAGGGACAACAGCCACTGGATCGCCTGATGACAGTTGCGTTTAGGACGAAACCCGAAGGAGGCGTCCTGAAAGAGCGGCTCGAAGATAGGTTCCAGCAGCCGCCGCAGAACCTCCTGGGCCACGCGATCGCGGACCACGGGGATCCCGAGCGGCCGGGTCTTCTTCGTGCGAGGGCCTTTGGAGATCCGGACGCGGAGCAGCGGATCGGGCCGAAACGCCCCTGATTTGAGAACTTTCATCAGGGCGAGAAGGTTTGGTTCGAGGTTAGCCTCGAACCTCCCGACGCTGACCTTGTCCACTCCAGCGGCACCTCGGTTGCGCTTGACTTTCTTGAAAGCGGCCCGCATGAGCTCGATCGTAATGCGACCGGTCAGCGAGTGCTCCTTTCTGCTCTTCACCATGGTGTTCCTGTTAGGTTGCATCATCAGGTGAGACGGATCGGGGATCTATCGGGTGTTTCTTAGCCAGGCACCTAGGTGTCTGTTTTCTCGGTTTGACCCGGGCAAGAGCACGGGCCGGCCCATTTTGGAGGCCACGGCCGGGACGCTAACTACCCAGAGCTCAGATCCTTCCTCAGCTCGTCTTCGGTTTTACCTTTCCTCCAGTCGAAACTGGAGTACTCCGGCTCTGCGGCAATCCCTAAAGCGGAGGCGGCTCAGGAGGCCTTCTCCACAGCACCGCATCATCCGTCGCCTTTCGCCGAGGGCTTATAGCGCGGACTCACCCAACGTGGGACGGTGGGGGACCTTCACCGGTCATGACTCGAACCATTTTCCTCAGGCGGCGACAGGTATCACCCAAAGCAGTTCCAGAGAGATAACCACATGTTCTCTCTGAAGACGAGGTCAGGGAACCTCGCCGACGCTTCGCTCAAGGGCGGTCGTTGGCGCTTTGCTCTAGGCCGAAGTGCCGTCTCCCGAAGTCTTCCTGCCTGGCCCCTTCGTGACGATCCCTTCTTCCGGACCTGCCGTTGGGAGCGCCCTGGCTGCCTACCTCCGCTGGTTAGTTGCGGAGTTCGAGCAGGAAGTTCTGTACCAGCGTGGACTCGCACAGGTAGGCTTCGGCGTCTTGCTTCTCTTATCCCTCTATTTCCCTCCTTTCAAACGCCTCACCGTTTGTCTACCATGGTTGACTTAGTTCGAGCCACTGCGGCTCATCGCACCCCTACAGGGTTCACTCTTGGATGGTATGTTCCGGGCACATAGGTAACAGTTTCTCCCAGGCACATAGGTTACAAGAGGAGTCATGCCATGGAAAGAGACGTGTGTAATGAACGAACGAGTGAAACTGCTGACCGAGTATCTGGAGGGGGAGTATGGGATTACAGAGTTATCGCAGGCCTATGAGGTGAGTCGGAAGACGATGTACAAGTGGATTGCTCGATACGAAAAAGAAGGCTGGGCGGGGCTGGAGGATCGGTCCCGTGCGCCCCACAGCCACCCCAACGCGGTAGAAGAGAAGATCGAGAGGAAGCTTTTAGAGTTGAAGGCCCGTTGGCCGTTGTGGGGAGCGCCGAAGTTGTGGGTCAAACTGAGAGAGGCGGTGGGAGCGGATCGGTGTCCGGCGGAGAGCACGGTGAGCGAGATCCTCAGACGGCACGGTTTGAGTGGGCTGGTCAAACGACGACGGCGAGCGGTGCCGACGGAGCAGCCCTTTGAGGAGTGCCGGGAGGCCAATGCCGTGTGGTGTACGGATTTCAAGGGCTGGTTTCGGACCACCAACGGCCGCAAATGCACGCCCTTGACGATCAGTGATGCGCACAGCCGCTGCTTGTTGTGCTGCCAGGGGCTGGGGGGAGCGACCGGATTTATCACGGTCAAGCCGCTGTTTATTAAGACGTTCCGGGAGTGTGGGCTGCCCGATGCGATGCGCACGGACAATGGACCGCCGTTAGCGTCGAGGGCCCTGGGAGGGCTCAGTGACCTGGCGGTGTGGTGGGTGCGTTTGGGGATTGAATTGCAACGCATCGAACCGGGTTGCCCGCAACAGAATGGAAGACATGAGCGGATGCATCGGACGCTGAAGGAAGCGACGGCCCAGCCGCCGCGAGCGAATCTCGGAGCCCAGCAGAAGGCGTTTGAAGCCTTTCGCCGGGAATACAACGAGGAGCGTCCCCATGAATCCTTGGGCCAGAGGCCCCCGGCGCTCTTCTACCAGCCGGCGGCTCGGGAGTATCCTTGCCGGTTGCCCGAGCAAAGAGGTTATCCCGATGAGTGGGAGAAGCGGAGGGTGCGCAAAGCCGGTCAAATGAAGTGGAAGGGCGAAGACATCCTAGTGAGCTCGACCTTGCGGGGGCAGGAGATTGGATTAAAGCCCGTGGGAGAAGCCCAGTGGGCCGTCTACTTCGAGACCCTGGAACTCGGCCTCTTCGATGAACGGCTGGGAAGGGTGCTGCCGGCCAAACGATTGCGACGAAAACCGCCAACCCAAGATCAGGAGCCACCCCAGAGTGGCCAATGACCCGGAAAGCCGTGGAAACTGCCGCACTATGGAAACCGTGGAAAAACGGCGACATGGAGAAGACGACTCCAGGCGTGGAGTTTTTCCACCGTTCCCACAGCGCTTGGAAAACTCCTCCGGACGGAGTTTCCCACAGTTCCCACTGCTTCTGCGGCTGGATCTATAAACGGACTGCCTCTGCCGCTTTGCGGCGAGGCTTCACGAGCGATTAAAATGAATCGAACCCAAGGAGATCCTGGTTGAATCACTGGCTGGTTTCGAGCCGGCCCCCGGCACAACAAAATGAAGTCCCCAGACTCCAAAAGTGTAACCTATGTGCCCGGGAGAAATTGTTACCTATGAATCGGGAGCTACAGGGTTGACTCTCTTACCCAGGGTTGGGAAACCCTGGGCTGAAATACACAATCCCGTTGGGATTGACCTCGCTTGGTCTGACCGGACCCATTTCCCCATTGCCCATCCCTCGATCCCAAAGCCGATCCGATCCCACACGAGAGGGAAGACAGCGGAAGTCTCAGCTGAAATCGATTCCAACTTGTTTTCCTTCTAGATCAACGATTGTAAGCATGTTGAACCGATCGGGAGACATTGTGCATCTAACAGGCATGTCCCTTCGCCTTTTTTCTGTTTTTTTGCTTCCAGCCTCGGCTTCGGCCAGACGATTGACGAGACCGTTGTCCCGCGGAAGTCAGAAATCTTCATTCGACTGCAGCGCAGCTTGAACACCAAGACGGCACAAACCGGAGACAAATTCTCCAGCGTCGTCGAAGTGCCGCTCACCGTCGATGATCGTATCGTCATCCCGGTGGGAAGCTACATCATCGGATTCGTTGACAAGAGCAAGAAGCCGGGCCGCCTTCGCGGCAAGGCCGAGATGACTCTGAGATTCGACACGGTCATTCTGCCGACCGGAATCACACGCTATATGCGAGCCACAGTTCAGTCGGCCGATGGCTACGAAAGCGACCCCCAAAACGAAGACGGTGAGATCCGAGGTTCAGGCAGTCAGGCTGGCGAGACCGTTTCTCCGGCCGTTCGCGGCGCTATAACGGGCGCGGTTATCGGCACGGCAACGGGGGCGTATCGTGGATCCACGGCCAGGGGAGCGGGCATTGGCACCGCTCTGGGCGCCGCCTCAGCCGGCCTGATAGCCTTGCTGAAGAAGGGTAAGGAGGTGGCGCTACCCAAAGGGACCTCACTCACCATTCAACTTCAGGATGACCTGCATTTCGAGAAGCCCCACATCCCATCGAACCGGGAAGCGTCTCGATAGTAGCGACGATCCTTCTTAAAGATCTAGATCCGGCCTCGTCCTTCGAAGCGATAGGCTGAGACGAGGAACCAGACAATGGCGGCCAAGACCAGAAGACAAATTCCCTTCACCACCCAGGGGCTAGCGAAAAAGGTATAGATCGCTCCGGTTCCGCTGGACGTGAACTCTTCCCACAACCGGACCGGACTCGAATTCATCTGCCGCTACTCGTAGCGAGCGACCTCATACCGCCGAGTAAGAACTGAGAAGAATGTAGAGAGGGCGATCCTGGAGGATTGCCCTCTCGTCGTGTCGGCGATAACCTTCGGTGATAACCAAAACACTGGAGGTTGTCATGACCGACTATGCCAGTCTATTGCGGGATCACGTCACTCTCAAGTGCCGCTGCATCGACCGAGTGTTCTTGCAGGCTTACGTTCCCAAGCTGCAGTCGGTGGGACAAGTCTGTACCTTCTCTGCGTTGGGTCAAGGGGTTCAAGATCCCCTCCTCGGCGGCCTTCGGCAAGATCGGTCAAGGCTACGTCAAAGCCATTCACCGCTTCGCCGAAGAACACAATATTCCGGTAGTGCACTTCAAGAAAGGGGAAAACAAGGAGGAGACGGCTCGTCCCTACCTGGAAGCGGCGGCGAAGGAAGGCCAAGAGCGGGTGGTGTTGATCGGCATTGCCCAGGAGAAAGCATCGGCGTGGCGGTCCTGGAAGGGCAAAGGGCAGGAAACGGCCGCGCATCCCCATATGGAGTGGGGCCGTCAGATGGTTTACATCAACCACTTCTACTTCTACCTCTGGGACTCCGAGTGGGGCGGCACGTTTTGGAAGACCAATGCCTACGCGCCTTATTCCATCTGGCTGTGGCTCAACGGCCATGAGTGGGTCAAGCGGCAACTAGAAAAAGCGGGCATCGCCTACGAGGCCCTGGACAACGGATTCCGTTCTTGCGCCGATCCCGAGGCCCTGCAGAGCATCTGTGACTGGTTGGGTTCGGGGGCCGTGCGCAGCTTCTTCTGGCGTTGGTGGTGGCGTTTACCTTCTCCCTTCAGCTCGGAGGACTTCGAGGCCGGTTACACCTACGAGTTGGCTTTCCGCCAGTTCGAGGTCTCCGACACCTGTGTCTTTGACCGACCCCAGGCCGGGCGGATGTGGTTCGAAGGGGTGATTCGAGACCATTTGGACATTGGTCGCCCCGAACAGGTGACGCTGATCTTCGATCGGCGAATCACCCGACGAACTCCCGGAAGCTTTCGCTCCCGAGTCCTCAGACGAGGGGTGGACCCGGTTCTCAGTTGTTATTACAAGTCGTCTCGTATCAAGCAATATTTCAAAGAGGGCCGCGCCTTGCGGACCGAAACCGTGATCTGCGACAGCCGCGACTTCGGAGTGGGTCGCCGCGTTTGCGCTCGCAACTGGTATGCCCTTTGGGCTGTTGGCGATTCCGCCAACCGGCGTCTGTGCGACGCCGAAGCTGCAGACGCTCGACCGGCACCCGACGTGCTCACCTTCCAAAAGGTGAGCCAACCCTCGAAAACTGCCGAGGGTCTACACAGTTCTGGCCTTCGCTTTGGCGATCCTCGGGTGATGGCGGTCTTCTCCAGCCTGGTCGCATTTAGCTGTCTCGTAGCCGGTTTTGACAACCGTCGACTGGTGGAGCAAGTCTCCGCCTTGCTCGATGCCCCCTACACTTCACGCCAGGCGAGCTACGATCTGCGCCGGTTGAGGCGAAAGGGACTCATTGACAAAGTGCCCCGCAAGCGCCGGTACCATCTAACGCCCTTGGGAAGAAAGGTGGCTGTCCTCTTCATCAAAGCCTACGGTCGAGTCCTGGCACCGGGCTTGACGGCGCTCGATCTCAAGCTGCCACAGGAAGTGGCTCAGCGCTGTCCGCTGGCGACGCCTTGGCGACGGTTCGACCGCTCGCTGAACGTCTTTGTTGAAGAGCAACTACTCGCTGCTTGACACTTCTTGATCAGTTTGTGAACTTTTTCTTGACCAAGGGGTCTCTAGTCACTTGCCAGGGTCAGACCCCGGGCAGGCACGACCCCCTCGATCCCGAGTTCGGCGATATCGAGACCTCTCAGCTCGTCTTCACGGGATACGCGCAGTCGATTAGTCAGCCTCAAGATCAGGCTGAGGAGGTACCCTGGAACAAAACCGAGAGTGGCCATCACCAGCATGCCCAGCAACTGACCGCCTAGCGAGGTCTTGAGGTTGTGCTGGGGATATCCGCTGGCGAAAAGACCCATTGCCAGCATCGACCAGAGTCCAGCGCCGCCGTGGACAGCGATCGCTCCCACTGCGTCGTCGATTCCCCTCCGCTCCAGGAAGTTGCCGAAACGTACCGCGATCATTCCGCCTGCGAGGCCGATCAGGTACCCAAGCCCGGGATGGTACACATCCACTCCCGAGGCAATCGAAATCATGCCGGCCAAGCCACCGCTGATGGTCCAATAGGGCTCACCACGAGACACAATGAATGCGCCCATGGCACCCCCTGCGAATCCCATCGTTACGGTGAAGGCGAGGGAACTGAGCGTCATGGGCGTCAGATAGATGCTCATCCGGGGGCCCGTGGTCTGAAAGACCGCGCAGGCAGCGTAGAACGCATAGAAACCGGTGAAGATCAGCATCAGGCCGAGCATCGTCAAGGGAAGATTGTGGGGAAGGATAACCTGAGGCTCTCCTTGTTCATTGTACTTCCCAATTCGGGCTCCCAGGTTCAGGAGCACCCCAAAGGTGAAGGCTGCGGCAACCGTGTGAACGCAACCTCCTGCTCCCCAATCATGAAATCCAAACTTCGTGTAGAGCCAGGCAGAGTCACTCCAGCCCCAGGCGGCAGCCAGGATCCAAATGACAGAACCAAGAACCATCGCCAGAAACAGATAGGCACCCAATTGAATGCGCTCTATAACGGCCCCTGACATGATCGAAGCGGTGGTAAAGGAAAAGAGCAGGAAAGCGAACCAGAAGACACCGGTTATGTTGTCCTGCAGGTTCGGCCCCATGTGGGCACTCCAAGGGAGAGCCGCCGCCGTGAGCTCATTGCTCACAGGTAGGATGCCTTGGGGAAAGGCGTAGTAGATCCACCAGCCGAAGAGAAAGAACGCAGGCGTCACCACCACGCAGGTGAGCAGGTTCTTCATCATGGTCATGAGCACGTTCTTGCGCCGTGTGACACCCGCTTCGTACACCATGAATCTGGCGTGAATGAGCCACATGAGCACGCCGGTCCAGAAGTAGAAGGTCTCGATTGTCTTCTTGGCGAACAGCTCTATGTTGTCTGGGCTCAACGAGGAAGTCTCCTTCGCCGGATCGGCACGGGGGTCCCGGGGGCGAGCACAGGATAAGGCTGGCCGGCAGTTCTTTGCAAGTAGGGAAATCGGCACGGATGTCGGGGTTATCGCTTGCTTGCGGCCTGTGGGTCTGAGTGGATGAGGATCGACTTGCAGCCAGTGATCCGGCCGTCTGTCCCTATTCGAACAGAATCTTTTGGCGTCCCCGACCTGGACACTTGAATGCCGCAGACGAAAGCTCGATCCGCTTCCGGCTCAGACCAGCGCTTCTGCATGCATTCTCGAATAGGTCTTGGATGTGACTGGCGTAGATTCCTTGGCCTTTCATACGGGTGTGGAACTGTGAATCGTACAGATCCCCATCCCTACCCTCTCGCACTCGATTCAAGACCCTGTCCCGACGATCCGGAAAATGTCTCAGCAGCCAGTCGCCAAAAAGATCTTTGACCCCGTGGGGCAGCCGAAGAAAGATGTAGGCCGCCTGCGTCGCCCCAGCAGCAGCGGCCGCCCGAAGAATTGAGGGAATCTCGTGATCGGTCAATCCAGGGACGACCGGAGCCACCATGACTCCGACGGGGATTCCCTTTCGAGAGAGTTCTCCGATGGCCGCCAGCCGGCTCTCGGGAGTTGAAGCTCGTGGTTCCATCAGCCGTTGCAGGGTCGGATCGAGGCTGGTAATCGAAAGGTTGACCGCGGCAGCACCATCGGCTGCCAGGTCAGCCAACAGGTCAGCATCGCGCGTCACCAGATGATTCTTGGTCACAATCGCTACCGGATTGCGAAACTCGGACAGGACGCGAAGGCAGCGTCGGGTAAGTTCGAGTTCTCGCTCGACGGGCTGGTAGGGATCGGTAACGCCGCACATGGCGATGAGCTTCGGCCTCCACTTTGGAGACATCAGCTCCCGACGCAACAACTCAGGGGCGTCGTGCTTTACTAGAATCCGGGTTTCGAAGTCCAGGCCTGCCGAGAATCCGAGGTATTCGTGGGTAGGGCGAGCGTAGCAATAGACGCAGCCGTGTTCACAGCCACGATAAGGATTCAAGCTGTATTCGAAACCCACATCGGGGCTGTCATTGCGGGTAATGGCGCTCTTACTGCTGTCACTGATGAGTTCGGTCGGAGGCCGAGGGACCTCACCCTCCTGATTCGCGGGATGCAGATGAACTGCCTCGAAGCGGTTCGGTGGGTTGTCGGCCGCACCCCGCCCACGAATTGTGTTTGGGGCGTTCTGGCGTTTGTAGGTTATCTTGGTATTCACCTTTTCTTCACCTGAATCCTACCATAAGTCGGCGACAGACTGAGCGAGGAAACTGTTAGCCCAACCATCGCCAGTATCTGGGATTCCAGTCGTTCCCTTCCACCACCAGCGCTGCGATATAGCCTGGAGCCGGCAACAGCGACAACATCGACCACCGCTCGACTTCCTTGGGATCCCAGCCCACAGTCAACAACCTGGCCGGTTCTCCCGGGACGAGGGAGACACAGAATTGGTCGAGGCCCTTACTGATCCCCTCCCCGCGGGCCTTCAGATAGGCCTCCTTGCGAGTCCAACAATTGAAGAATCCTGCTATCCGGTTAGGTGATGAGAGGCCTCGAAGTTCTTCTCGTTCGCGGAGAGAAAAGAAACGTTCGGCAATCTGCGTGCTGTCCGAGATGCGTCTGACGCGTTCGACATCGACGCCGATCTCACGATCACGGGTCAAGGCGAACAGGGCTAGCCCCTCCGAATGTGACAGATTGAATTGAAGCCCTTCGCCCGACTTCTTATCCAATACGGGCTTTCCCTTCGGTTCGTACCGGAACCTGATATGGCTTGGTTCCTGGAGCAGATAGCGTCCGATGAGCTTCCGCAGGATCCCTCGACAGGCCACGTAGCGCCTTCGGTGCTGCTCGAAGCGAAAACGGTGGGCTTTCGTCTGCTCGTCTTTTGAAAGCGCTTCCCCTAAATCCTCGAGGTCCAGGTCCTGCCCTTCGAGACGGACCAGCCACAGATGGACCTCATCGGGGAAGAGTTTTGGGGTCTCTTGTGGAGTGATCCAGGAACAGGTAGTGGAGTTCATGGGGCTTTTCCCATTGGGACAAGAACGGGTCCTGGATCATTCAGGCAGAAGCTTGGGTCGGGGATAGGGGAGATCTTGCTGTTGCCCAGCTCTTTTCTCGGGAACTTGGGCTCATGCTGCTGACAAGTCAAGTCGTCCGCGGCTCTGCCGGACTTGGCTTCGTAATACTGTTAGTCCACGGTTGCTCGCCCCTTGAGCCATTCGAGCTCCCGGTTCAGCGATTCCGAGCCGGGTGTTGATGCGGTACTCTGTTCGAGACGTTCGATTGCCCTGACATACCGAAAGTAGCTTCCGGTTTCGCTGTCTCTTTTTCGCATGAGCTCGATTGCCTCGGTCACTATATTCCTCCAGCCCAGGCGATGGTATTGGTAGATTTCTTCCACGCTGCGGACTGAAAGCCCATTCTTCTCGATACCTAGATCGACGGTACCGGCGGCAACGCCGAGGCGACTCCCCACCAGGGCCAGGTGGAGTGATGATCCATCCGCCACCCCAACTACGGGAGCGAACTCTCTTTCTTCGGGAGGGATGAGTCGGCGGAGATGACGGTAGTCCTGACCGTCATGCTCCAAGCTGAAACCGGGCTCGGCAGAGTTCGATAATCGACCTAGACGACCCACCAAGAGACTGGGGCTTGTGACCACGATGACGTTCGCAAAAATTCCTCCCTGCAACAGGCGGTCCGAGGCCTTCAGAGCTTGGCTCACGGCGGGTCCACTGGCCAGGATGTTAACGACGTTCTCGGAGACGTTGTAGGGTCCCGGATCCAGGTAGACCTTCCTGGCGCCGCGAGCTGGCTTGACCACGTTGCTCAGGTAATCCTCCCGATCCTCCAGGTTGAACCCTCGGAAGTCGACCAGGCGGTAACCACCTCGAAGCACATCTTGTCCCCAGCGGCGGCGGATGGTTTCCCAGGCCTTGGGAGCCAGGGGGTTCTCGGGTCCCCGATTCAGCTTGATCCATTCTTGGTACAGCTTCTGCTGGGCCAGTCGTGTTCTCAAGTCTCGCCGGTAGACTGGAACCGTTGAGGCGCGAAGGTATGTGATGATCCGATTCTTGGTCTCCCCAGACATCCGTCGTTTCATGATGTCGGCAAGGATGAATTCGAGCTCATCCACAAAGGCCGGTTCCCAGGCGATGGTATTGGGCATCATGAGGGCAATGATCAGGGACATGATGGACTGATGTAGCCCTCCTTCTGGAGCCAGTCCTGCCCCGGATGGGGTGCCGACGCCGACAACCGGCGAATGCCAATACTGAAGATAGAACCAGATATCCAGGGGGCGCCGCAGCAGAAACATATCGTAGGCAACAGCCAAGGCGTAAAGCGGAATCCCCGTAAAGTTCAATGATTTCGCATAGACTCCAGCCAGGTTTACGGCTTTCATTTCAGCCAGACCCGGCTGTAGGTGACGTCCTTCCCAGGACTGCTCGAGTCCGACGTCGAACTCGAGTCCGTACTTTTCCCTCGCTCGATCAATGATGCGTCTTTCGTCCGCTGACGGCGGCTTACCGAAGACAGATTTCGCCGCCCCGGGCAGGGTTGAAGTCATGACATCGGGCGAGAACACCACGAACTGGTCTGCGAATAGTTTCCAGGGCTTCTGCTCCGAAGGCAGTTCCGACTCAGGAGTCTCAGCCATTCTAATCAGGGTCTCTATTTGCTGATTCAAACCGAATTGGGTCGGGATCCAGCCCTGGAGGTCAGGCAAGGGAAAGCGCTCTGGAAACTCCTTGGGCACCCGCTTTTCAAAAGGCTCGCTGTTGTTCTTGATTTTGATTTCGTTGGCACGCTCCTGCTCATCGATTCGGGCGCTCATCTCGCGCAGAATTCGGGCTTCCTTTGTGTCTGGATCGAAGAGCGCCAGTGGATTCTTCGGGTCGATGCCGGTTGCTTCCCTCAAACGATCCATCTGTGCTTTGGTGAGAAGCTGACTGTGATTCTTGGGCCGTCCCGGCATGTCAGGAAGGCCATGTCCGGCGATGGTCCAGGCCAGGATCATCGTAGGCTTATCCGTAGTTGCCTTGGACCGAACCATGGCTTCAGAAAGCCTGGTAAGATCGTGGCCTCCTAGATCGGTGAACAGACAATACACGTCATCACTACGGATATTCTTGAAGAAATCTTGAAGTCGAATCTGGTCACTGTCGCTTCGGCCAAGTTTTCGACACAGTTGCCCCAGGAGCTCTTCCCGAAAGCTACCCAATCCGGTCTCTGTGGTACCGATACCGAGGAGAGTCTGATATTCGGCGACTGTGAGCTGTTCCAACAGGCTCTTGAAAAGGCGTCCACCGGGCTTCTTGAATTCTGCTTCGATCTTCCGGCCCCAACGCAATTCGATGATGTTCCAACCCACATAGCGCCGCTTCAGCTCCTCGTAGTGGAACATGCCCCGATTCCCGTCCAGGGACTGTCGGTTGTAATCGACAACGTGAGTGACGTTGTACGCCTCAAACTCCAGGGCGGCGTTGAGCATCTCAAGAGAGTTGCCTTCATCGGTCTCAGCGTCACCAATCAAAGCCCAGAAATGGCGGTCCGGAGGAACGTCATACCCGTGCCTTGCCAGGTACTGATGCAGGACAGCCATGGCTACGGTATTGGAAGCGCCCAGGCCCACTGATCCCATGGGGATGCTTTCGCGGCCCGGCCCGCGAGGATTGGGGTAGGAAGGAATACCCTTGATGGACAGGTCGCTGGGCTTGAACTTATCGGTTTGACTGAGGAGGGGCGTGATCAGATCCATCACGATCTCACCGTCCCCAGAGGGAAGCGCTTTGACTTTCTCCAGGAGTTCATCGTCGAGCCCCGGCAGCTCGCTTTCGCGAAAACGCCCCATGATCTTCTGGGCAATATCGACGTCAGGATCCAGCTTACCCAAGCCAAACTGAATCGCGATATCTGTAGATTGAGAATGGGGCTTCGCGGCTGCATAGTCATAGGGTCCCATCACGTTCCAGGCAGCCATCAGGATCTCCTTCATCGAAGCAGCCTTGCTCTGGTGGCCCCCGACCTTGACTTCACGCTTGTCCTGGTTCGCAATGTAGACGATGTAAGCCTGGATCCAATTGATCCACTTCATGATCTTTTCCCAGGCTTCGATGTCGTCCAGACCTATGATTCGATCCTGGTAGTGCTGGTAGAGGTGGGGGTCGATGCCTGGCGGCATGGAGTGATCGGCAACGCTAGAAAAATCTTCACTCATTGCCTTCGCTGTGGACCTATAAGGTTGGCGAACAAGGGGCCTATGATAGCACTACACTTTGGCTGGGGAAACGTGGTCCCCCTTTTTGCCTTTTTGGGCTGGCTTGAAACCGCTATTTTCACACATGGGGTCGGTCTCGTGTCTAATGAAGGGGCGATCGTGCTGATGGGCTGGAGCGCTTCTGCCTCAGCGATACAAGCAAGTGGCCAGAGGAAGCTCGCTCACTTATGATAGGGTCGCCTCAAAGTGATAAGGCCACCTCAAAAATGCCTAAAGGGGGACTGCGAATCGAGAACATCCGCGTAAAGGACCTGTACAGGTTTGCTTGTGACTACTTAGACAATGCTGGAAGTCAGGAGATTGTGCCGATCACAAAGCATCGCGCCCTGGCGCAGCCGAAGAACCCCTACGCTGACGGGAGTGATCTAGGATTGTTCGTCGCCTTCGATGATAAGAAGTGTGTGGGACACCAAGGCCTCTTGCCCGGACGACTCTGGACCGGTGAGCGCCTGGGCAAAATCTACTGGCTCACCGGCCTATATGTGCTGCCGGAATATCGAAGCCGAATGATAGCCTTTCGCTTGATGAAGCGGCTGTTGTCTCTGAATCAGAACCTGGGGGCCAGCGGCTATAGTCGTAACGCTGGTCGCTTTCTCCCCAAGCTAGGCTTTCAAGAAGCGGAGCCCTTGCCCTACTACTTCATCGACTTTTCCCGCATCGACGTCACAGCTCTCCCCTCGGCATTCGTTAGAAGCCGGCTCAAGCACCATCCGGAGCTGGCTCGAAGTCTTCAGGTGGGCCTCCACGGAATTCAGAATCTCGCTTACCGCCCTCTCCACAAGCTTCTTCTCAATCGCCTCTCGCGACGGGCGGAAGACAAGCTGCGCAGTTACACCGGCGAGGAGGTGGATCAGGTTCAACCTTTTTCCGAGCCTGCGTCGACGACCCCTTGCTTCGTGCGTGGACCCACAGCAGTCAATTGGATGCTCCGGTTCCCGTGGGTTCGTGATGATGTGGCGCCCACTCACCCACCTTATCGTTTTTCCGACGTTCGCACGCGATTTCAACAGAAAGCAGTTGAATTGCGCGACCCGCGCGGGTCGCGCTCAGGGTTCGTAGTCCTTTCCATCTCCAGAAGAAATGGCCGCACAACGATCAAACTATGTGACCACTGGCTGAATGAAGGTATCCATGGGCAACTACCTTTGTGGATCTGTAGTCGCTACGCTCACCGTTACAAGGCAGATCGGATCGAAATTCCGTGTCAACTCGTTGATTCCTATGGCGACATGCCCGTGACACGGCATTTCCTGAGAAAGACGGAGCGACGGTTTCTCTATTGCCCCAACGCCCCCGACGACTCTCTTGCGAATGTGTTGGATCGGTTACAGTACAGATTGTGGGACGGAGATGCAGCATTCACCTGAGCTTTTCGGGTCGTTCCAGAAAGGGCGATGATGCTTGGGTCTGACCGGACTGCAAGCGTCGTGCGGCTTGCCCCTGAGCTTTTTCGGTGGTTTGTATATCGAGATCCGATCGCGTTCATGTACCACACGGTATCGGATGAACGCCTTTCCCATTTCAGGCACGTCTATTTCCATAAGAATGCCCAGAAATTTGAAGACGACCTGATTCACATCAAGCGACACTACCATCTGGGAGATTGGGAGCTGCTTCATGATTCCACTCGACGACGGCGGCCTCTTCGGAAACCGCTGGCATTCATTACTTTCGACGATGGAATGTCGGAATGCTTCAACGTCGTAAGACCACTCTTGCTTAAGCACTCCATCCCCTGCTGTTTTTTCATTACAACTGCATTCGTAGACAATTTGCGAATGTTCTACCGGCACAAAGCATCACTGTGCATTGAGCGTGTGCATACGGCGACCCAAGCACGGCAACGGGAACTGCTTCGAACCGTAAGTCGCGACAGTTGGCCCGGCTTGAACAGCCTAGAAAGCTTTACGCAGTGGGTTAAGGGGCTTACGTTCAGGGACGAAGACCAGATTGATCAGCTTTGCGAGCTATTAGCTGTGGACGTAAACAGGTATCTATCTGAGCACCGTCCTTATATGACACAAGAGCAGATCCGCCAGCTGGCTGCCGATGGATTTGCCATCGGAGGACATGGTCGGAAACACGCGCCCCTGGGTGAATTAGATAATGCTGAAGAACTCGAATCGGAAATCGTGGAATCCTGTCGCTTCGCGGCGCGACTTGCTGACAGAGATCGCGTTCCTTTTTCCTTTCCTTTCTCTGCATCCAACGTAGACCGGCCGCAATTGAAATCCATCATCGAACGACATCCACTTATCGGCGAGGTTTTTGACAGCAAGTTCCGGATCCGGAACATTCACGAAGATAAAGTATTCATCTGGAATCGGATCCGAGGAGATTCATCCGAAGGAATGGGTCAGCACAAATCGAATTTCGACTATCTCATACGGCACTCCTACGTCGGTGCTGCGAAGTCTCAGGCGTACCTCCGAATTGTAAGGGACGTTTAGGACCGCGAGCCGGTAAAATCAAGTTGGCGGGTTTGGGTTCCCAACACCCAGTTTTTGCGATAAGAAATCGGCGATTGTACTCACAGATCGAAAATTCTCTTCCGTAAGCTCCTCGAGTGAGAACGCACAATCGAAGCGTTCCTCACAAAAGGTGATGATAGAAACCAACATCAATGAATCCAGAATCCCAGCCTCCATAAGATCCGTATCTTTGCTCAGGAAACTGGCGTCCTCAAGGCCGGATTCACTGACGACGAAGGTTCGTATTTCGGTGGCCACCGTGTTCAAATCCACCTTCATTAGCTTTCAGAGTGCCCGTTCGACATGTGCTGATCGAGTACGCTTGCGCTATCCCAGTCTGCTGAATACCCGGTTACACAACACGCTCGAGATAGCCTCAGGTGGAACAGTGTCACGTACGAACCTCAGCCACTTGGCCTCGGAAACGATAAGATTATAGCTGTAGAAAGGACTGTCGGTCCCATAACAGACCCGTTCCGGAAACGCCATTAGCAGGTGAGCAAGGTCTCTTGCAGTACGCTCCCGGTCCCGTGTGACCATCTCCTGCCAACCAGAAACATCGAAGTAAACGTTTTCGGGAACGTGTCGCGTTCCCGTTGTCGGTCACCATGGTATATCCCCCACCTAGGTGGCTGATTCACCAAGGTATATCCCCCACCCCGTCACCAGGGTAATTCCCCCGGGGCGTCACCAAGGTATATCCCCCACCTGATCATCTCGGACTGACAGAGGCGAAGGCCATCCTTCTTCGAACAGAAGGAGGATGGATGGCGAGAAGGAAGCTGAGCATGAATGAGTATCTAGAGATGGTCTACCAGTGGCACCGAGGACGGAGCGTGCGGCAGATTCGAGACTCTCTGAGGATGTCCCGCAAGACGATCCGTAAGTACCTGCGCCGGCTGGCGGAGGAGGGACTGAGTCGGGAACGGCCTTTGCCCGAGGAGGACCAGCTGGCGCAGTTGGTCACGTCGGTGGTGAACCCGGCGGTCTTTGAGCAGCCCGCGCGGGAGCGGATCCGGCCCTACCACCAGCAGATTGTAGATTGGCTGAGTGAGCCGGACATGACGATTCGACAAGTGCAGCGGCTGCTTGAGGAGAATCACGAGCTGGGAGTCAGCTACATGAGCGTACATCGTTACGTACGCAGCCACATCCAGCCACTGGAGAGGCCGGTGACCGTGCGCCTGCACCCTCCAGCTGGGGAGCAAGCTCAAGTTGATTTTGGGTATGCCGGACTGATGCGGGATCCGGAGAGCGGCAAGTTGCGCCGAGCCTGGGCCTTTATCCTGATCCTCAGCCACAGTCGCCATCGCTTCGTGCGTTTTGTGTTTCGGCAGGACAACCCGACCTGGCTGGACTGTCATATCCGCGCCCTGAAGTTCTTTGGGGGTTGCCCCGCCCTGATCGTGCTCGACAATCTGAAAAACGGCGTGTTGCGGCCGGATCTGTACGATCCAACCCTCAACCCGGCCTACGCCGAGCTCGAGCGGCACTACGGTTTCGTGGCCGACCCAGCCAAGGTGGCCATGGCTCGTCACAAGGGAAAGGTCGAACGATGTGTGCCCGTCGTCCGTCAGCAGGTCCTAGCGGGACGCGAGTTTCGGGACATCGACGAGGCCAACCGGAGAGCGCTCCAGTGGTGCCTCCAAGAGGTAGGCCTGCGAGAGCATGGAACCACTCATCGCAAACCCTATGAGGTCTTCCTGGCCGAGGAAGCCCCCGAGCTGCTGCCCCTGCCTGAGCAACCCTATGAGGCCCCCGAATGGAAACAGTGTACCGTGCATTCGGACTGCCATCTGATCCTGAACAAGTGCTACTACTCGATCCCTTATCCGTACCGGGGAGAGAAGCTCTGGGTGCGGGCCGACCTGAAGCTGCTGCGGGTCTATCGGGAGCATCAGTTGATCAAGACCCATGTCCGGGTCTTCGAGCCCGGAACTTGGCAGACCGATGAGGCGGATTACCCTCCGGACAAGCGAGTCTACTTGGAGCAGACCCCGGCTTATTGTCGCGCCCAAGCGGAGCAGCTGGGGCCGGAGGTCGGCCGCTATATGGAACGCATCCTGGCCGATCATGCCATGAGAAACGTGCGCAAGGCCCAGGCGGTGCTGCGCCTAGGCCAACGCTTCGGAGCCACCGCCTTGGACCAGGCCTGTCACCGAGCTCTGAGCTTTGACAATCTGCGCTTGGCCAGCCTCAAGGAGATTTTGGAAAAAGGGCTGTGGCGACAACCCTCGACACCGACCCGGCCCACGAGCCCGGCCCCCGCTGCCTGTCGTTTCGCCCGACCCCACGACTACTTCGTCAACTCCCCAACCCAGGAGATCCGATGAGTCACTATCAACATCTC
The DNA here is from genome assembly GCA_965219855.1 of Acidobacteriota bacterium. Lineage (GTDB taxonomy): Bacteria > Acidobacteriota > UBA6911 > RPQK01 > JAJDTT01 > CAUZIZ01. The sequence goes on along the minus strand of CBDCOR010000018.1, from coordinate 18,181 downwards.
ATCGAGCAACTCAAGCCGCTGCGCCTGGGAGGCCTGGTGGACAGCCTGGAGCTGCGGCTGCAGGAGGCGGAGAAACAACAGCTGTCCTACCTCGACTTTCTGAGTCTGCTGATTCAGGATGAACTCGAACGACGCTCCCAGAGCAAGTTTGCCCGCCGGCTCAAGAAAGCTTGCTTTAGCGACCTCAAGACGCTCGAAGAGTTCGACTTCAAGTTCAACCCGGCCATTGATCGCCGCCGCATCTATGATCTGGGGACCTGTCACTTTCTCGAAAACAAAGACAACATCTGTCTGTGCGGGCCGGTGGGCGTCGGCAAGTCCCACATCGCCCTGGCCTTGGGACACGAGGCGGTCCGCCGCGGCTTTGAGGTCCGTTCTATCCAGGCGCCCCGTTTGTTCCGGACGCTTCAGGCCGCTCACGCCGATCTGTCCCGCGATCGGTTGATGAAACACTACTGCAGCTCCGATTTTTTGATCATCGACGACTTTGGGCTCAAGCCCCTGACCGATCAGCAGGCCGATGATCTGTATGACATTGTCTACGAACGCTATCAAAAGGGGTCGCTGATGCTGACCAGCAATCGCAGCGTCCAGGAATGGATGGCCCTGTTTCCCGATCCCATTCAGGCCAACTCGTTGCTGGACCGGCTCTGCCACAATGCCCATCAACTCGAGTGGGAGGGGGAATCCTATCGCAGGCGCAAGCGTCCGAGCAAAACCTCGAAGACCAAGGAGGGCTCCCGATGAGCTTCCCCAGCACACTACTGAAAATCAAGAGGGGCGAGGGTTGGTTTGCTGCCGACAGGAGTTGGCAATCCGCCTCTCACAAACTCTCCGATGGAGCCTTCAAGCTCTTCGTTTACGTCTCGCTGGCTGCCGAACGGAGCACGGGACGCTTCGTCTTTCGCCAGGGCGAGTTGGCGAAGGCTCTGAACAAGTCCCGTCGCTCGATCGGCAAGTATCTGAGAGAACTCGAAGAAAAACAGCTCTGCCAGATCTCTCTGAGCTCCAACCAGCATGCCACTGGGACCCTTCAGATCCGAGGCGACTACTGGCCTTATGAGCGGTCTTCCGAGACGGACGCTCTGGATTCGAATCGATCGGCTCAAAGACTGTTCGTTGAGGCCCTCGAGCAGATGCTGCTGAGCCGGCCCTGTGTCAGTTGTCGGTACTCGGCCGCGGATCGCCAACTGGCCGTACAGTGGTTCCAGCAGGAGGTGCCGCTGGAGGATATCGAGCAAGCCATCCTCCTCGGATGCGGACGCAAGTACGTCTCTTGGCTCAATGGAGGTCAAGGACAGCCGATCGCAAGCCTCCATTACTTCAGTCCCATCCTGGAGGAGGTCGCCGTCAGCCCCCTTTCGGACGCGTATCGGGCGTTCAATCGGTGGCAAGTCCGGCGGCTAGAACAACGCTGGTCGAGGGCCCAGAAGGACTCTCAAACTTCCAAGGAGGAAACTGGTTGGGAAAAGTTTTCCCAACCAAAACCAACAAAACCAGAGAGAGACGAGATGATGATGTCTCCCAAAATGGGGGAATTACCTTGGTGACGGGGTGGGGGATATACCTTGGTGATTGACATCGCTCGCCTATCTTGGGAGCAAGAGTGTTCGGCGGAACGCGTTGATCGCCGACCTGTTCCACCGCATCGACTTCATAGAAAAAGCGGAAACTGGTCCAGGTCAGCGTGGAAAGCGCGCGCATCGGAACGAGCTTACCTGAACCGATCAACATGGAACCGGATGGCCACTGATCGGGACGTCCCTGTTCCACCTCCGGAAGGTGTTTTCTTTCGTGATGACTTCCGCAATCTCGGCCACTGTATGTGTCGCTGCCGGGCCAGCTTGTCGGCTAGCGAAGGGCTGAAGGTCCATCACCTGCTGCTTCGTGACGCCGTGCCAGACCGGCAAAAGGACTTGTTCGCCGCTGACCGTCCGAGTCACGAGCCCGTCGAGCTCGTATGCCTGCCAGCTCTTGCCCGGGTCTGTTTGGTCAGAGACGAGTCACGGATCAACTGGCGTCGAGGCGCCATCGTGTATCGGCTTGCTTCAATATCGAAATGGCAACGGACTTTGATCCGCGAGATTTATCCAGCGACCCACGCCGCCCCGTAGCGCGCCCTAGGCGAGATCACACCAAAGAGCGAGAGCGGCGTCAGCGCAGCGGCCACCGGCGCGAGTACGATCCGCGCACGGAGCGCCAAAGTTTCGAGGCTCGCTCGGACCGGGCGCTGGCCGACGTGGGAATGTATCGCAGTGTCGCTTGCCGCGATCTTGCCGACGCTCATTTCGATGGACACCCTTACGCTACCCGCCGTGCCGTGGATCGCATGATCCGGGGTGGACACGTCCAGGAGCACACCGCCAAAGGGCCGCAAGGCGGCACCTACAAGGTGCTCACGCTCACGGAGTGCGGCGTGGAACGGGCAAAGCGCGTGGCGCAGGAACAAGGGTTCGACAGTCAGCAAAAGGCGTGGAGCGGGATCGTGAAGCCTAATGAATTGCAGCATGACGTGGCGGTATTCCGGGCCGCGGGGATTGAACAAATCCGGTTTCTCGAACAAGGGGCCGTCCTGAAGCGGGTCCGCCTTGACGCCGAACTCAAAAGCGAAGTCGCCCGATCCACGGAAACCGCTCGGGCGCGTGAGGGCAAGGCGGGGGCGGACGCGGCCCGGTTCGAGGCGGCAGCGAGGCTAGGGCTCCCCATCAAAGACGGGAGGGTTGAGTACCCGGACGCACAGCTCGAGTACGACATCGAGGGCCTCAGCGGGCGCGTTAACATCGAGATCGCCACCGAGCACTACAGCGTCAAAAGCATCGGCGCGAAATCTGCCGCCGGGTTTGCCGTGCACGGAAGCACCGGGCGGGCGGCAGCTAGGGTGGCGCGGGCGCTCGGGCGGGATCAGGGCCGAGGTGGGGGCAACGGCGGTGGTGAGCGAGATAAGGGCTCTATCGAACTCTGAGGAAAAATCCCATGCAACCGTGGAAGATCAGTATCGGACTCACCGCCGTCATTTTGGCTCTGACCTTGATGGTTGCCGGTGATCACTTCGCGTATCTAAAACCGCACCTGCGGATCATCCTCACCGACTATTGGATACCGCTGGCTTGGTACAGCGGACTGGCCGTGATTTCCCTGGCGATGATGATCTATGCCGCCGCCCGCGCTCTAGGGCTCGCGGACATGGGCCGCAAAGTGGATCTGATGGAGCGCTCCATTCGGCGCGGTGAAGGCGGACAAACCGATCTTGCCGCGAAACTCGACAACGAGGATCGGGGCGAGTTTCCGGGAGCATGAAGCAACAACACAAACACACGGAGGGAAACATGAATTCAAAGAACTCAATGATCTGGAAGCGGGGCGCTCTCCTGGCGGGCATCCTGGCCCTGACGGGAGTGGAACTGATGGCCCAAGGCACGAGCCCCTGGCTGCAAGCCGTGGATGTGCTCCAACAGGCGTTCACCGGGCCGATTGCACGCGGACTGAGCTTGATTGCCATCGTGGTCGGCGGGCTGATGTTCGCTTTCGGGGAAGGTGGAAGCAAACGAGCCCTGGCCGGGATCGTCTTTGGCCTGGGCATGGCCATGGGCGCGGCCAACTTCCTGGCTTGGTTGTTCTGATGCGGGGCAGTAAGACCTGGCTGGGTTACCCGGCGTTAAGTCGACCCCTCACGATCATGGGGGTCGAGCGGCGATGGTTCCTTCTGAGCGCCACCCTGGGGCTCGCCATGTGGAACGCCATCAACTCCATAGTCACCGGGGGAGTGATTTTCGGGGTGCTCTACGGGGCCGGGTTCTGGGCCTGGAAGCAAGACCCCAACATGATCGAAATCCTACGGGCGTCGGCGCAGTTCCGCGCTCGATACGATCCCGGCAAATGGGCGGCAGCGCCCTGGACTCTCTTGATTCGGCGGTAGCGGTATGGAGGTAGCGGGATGAACGTGGACAACGAACGGCTGGACTACGAAGCGGCGGGCGCGTTGGCCGAAGAACTGCCCTATTGGGGTTGGCTGGAGGACGGGCGGACTTGTCTCACGCGCTCCGGCGAACTGGTGAGCGTCGGGCGGCTCTCGCCGAGCGTCCTGGACGGCCAGACCCCCGAGCAACTGGACCGGGTGATCGACCGCTGGCAGCGGATGTTGAGCGGCGTGGATGCCCGCACCCGGCTCTACTTCTATCTCTTTCGACGACCGAGCGGCGTTGAAGACGATAACGGAGATGCAGCGTCAAACGTAGCCGCGCTCGGGCGGCGTAAGCGCCGGGCCTTTCTTAAGGACCGGGTGCAGGAAGTGAGCGTTTATATTGCGTGGGCGCACGATCCGCAACTCTCCGCCGTGGCGGAGGCCCGCACAACAGGGCCGTGGTGGATCGCCTATGCGAAGAACTGGATGGCGCGGAGGCGGAACCCGCATGAATCCGTTTATCTCCACTCGTCGATCGAAGCGGCGGCTTCGGGCTTTCGCCAACTGGTCGAGGCGTCGCGGGCGCTGGTCGATGACCTGACGCCGTTGCGGGTGCTGGAAGCGCCCGAGGCGTCACTCGTATTGAGCGAACTCACGAACCGGCCCGGCACCTTCTGGGACGGGGCGACCGGCAGCGGGATGAACTGGCGGCTGGCCATCTCCGAGCTCGAAGCCGAACGGCGCCATCTGCGCCTGGATGGTGAGCCCGTCATTCTCTACTCGTTGCTTTCGCCTCCGGGTGCGGCTAGCGCCAATCTTCTACAGGATCTTTACCGTCTCACGGCCACGATGACGGTGACGCTCGAATGGCGTCCGTGGCGGCTCGAAGCCGCAAGGCGCAAGATCCGAGGGGCGCAGCGGCATTACTTCTCGAAGCGCTACTCCATGTCCGCCCACATGCAGGAAACGGAAGGCACGGCGACGGCGATGGTGGACTCGGCCGCGGCGGCGGAATCCGACCGCTTGGGTGATGCCCTGGTCGAACTTGAGACGGACGGGATCGCCTACGGCGACCTGGCTCTAACGATAGCGGTCCACGGGCCGTTATCCCAGACCGAGAGCCTGGACGGGGACATTCGGCGCATCTTTGCTTCTCAGGACGCCAAGGTGATCCGGGAAGGGTACGGGCAGCTCCCGGCCTGGTTCTCCCGGTTGCCCGCCCAACCGCGCCGGCGACAGGTCCGGTCGGTTTTCGTGTCGGCTGGATCGGTCGCTTGTATGGCCCCGATCTTCGGGCCACCGGTCGGAACGCTCTGCAGCGGCCACTTGCGGAAACCCGCGCTGGCCGTCTTGGAAACCCAATGGCGGACGCCCTACCACTACGACCTGTTTCAGGGCGACGTGGGGCACACGCTCGTACTCGGGGCAACCGGGGCGGGCAAGAGCTTCGCCTTGAACTTTCTGCTGGTTCAGGCACTTCAATACGATCCGCGTGTGCTCATTCTCGATCTGGGTGGCTCCTACCGTTGGCTAACGAGTTTTCTCAAGGGTGGATATATGGAGCTATCACCCGAGGGCGGCGGCGGAGAGGGGTTTCAATTGCGTCCGTTTTCTCTTCCTTCGGGTGAGCGCACCTTCCAGTTCCTCACCGGGTGGGTGTCGCGTCTCTTGCGGATCGGCGGGTGGAACCTTAGCGGCGAAGACCCGAGCGAGATCCGCGCTCGTGTGGAGGATCTCTATGCCTTCCCTCCCGAGCGGCGCAGCTTAGGGGTGCTGATCCGTTCCTTGCCCTCCAAGATGTGGCCCGCGCTCGGGCGCTGGCACGGAGACGGGGCCTGGGGGCGGTACTTCGACAACCCGGCGGACGGAGACGATCTGCAACTTCAAGACTGGCAGGTGATCGACCTGGCGGGCGCGGCGGAACATGAAGATTTGTGTGAGGCGGCGTTGTTCTACCTCCTGGAACGCTTGCGCCTCGCCCTGGAAAACCCCGACGAAACGGCCCGAGTGAAGCTCATGGTGGTCGATGAAGCGTGGCGCTACCTGCAAGATCCGGCAGTCCTCAGCTATCTAGCCGAAGCTGCGAAGACCTGGCGGAAAAAGAACGCGGCCTTGATCGTCGCCACACAGAGCGCCGTGGACATGACCGGGACCGCAGGGGCCGAGGCGCTGCTGGAATCCATGCCGACCAAACTCTTTTTAGCCAATCCCGATCTCCCCGAGAAAGCCGCCGAGACGTTCCGGCTCAACCCGTCGGAAGTGAACACCATTCGGGGGTTAATCCCCAAACGGGAACTGTATCTCCGCCGCACCGATGCGGCGGGGATCCTGCGCCTGGAAGTCGATCCGGCGAGTTACTGGCTCTATACCTCGTCGCCTCTCGATGCCGAGATCCGGGCGGAGGCGGTTGAACAATACGGCCTCGAACAGGCCATTGAACACTTAGCAAGGAGGTAACTCATGAAACTCATTCCACTTGCGGGGGCGCTCCTACTCGCCGCTTTCCCTCTTTTCGCTCAGGACGGCGGGCCGGTGCTGCGCGTTGTCGAAGCCGAGGACCAGATCATTGAGATTCGGGCAAAGACCCGCCACACTACCGTCATTGTGCTCCCCGCCACTGAAAACGTGCTGGATTTCGTGGTGGGGGATAGCGAGTATTGGCATCTGACCGGAGCCGCCAATCTCGCTTTCCTCAAGCCCATCGCGGAGGGGGTCACCACCAACGTGGCGCTCGTGTGCGAGTCCGGGCGGATCTACTCGTTCCTGGTCACCGAGCAGACCGGAGATCCGCACCTGGTCGTTCGCGTCGAGGCGCAAGTGACGGATGAGCCGAGCATCACGCCGAGCGGCCATGAACCCGCCTTTGTCGCACGGAGCCAAGTTGCGGCCTATCAACAGATGGCCGAGTCGGCGATGGCAACGGCCAAGGCCGCACAGGTGGACGCGGATTCGCGCATCGCCGATGCCACGGCGCTTGCAGCAGGAGAAGCCGAGGCGTTCCGGGCGGCCTATCCCACCCGCCTCAAGTTCCCCTACCGATTGGAGGATAAGGCGCTCAAGTGGCCGTTTCTGGTCGAAGGGATGTGGCACGACGGGCGCTTTACCTACCTTCGCTCCAATGCCCAGGAGTCGGCGGCGCTCTACGAGATCAAGGACGGGAAACCGGCGCTGGTGGCCTACGATCTCGGGGAGGACGGGCTGAATATCGCCCGGCACGTGCTCGGTGACGGGTGGTTGCAGATTGGCAAACAGAAAGTGAAATGGCACTTCACGAAGCCGGAGATCGGACCATGAGCGCCTTCTGGCGGCGGCTTTATCCCAAGGCGGCGGGCTCGCTACCGGGTGGGGTGGTGACTCAGTGGGGCGTCGGTATCACGGTGCTGCTGGTGCTCGTGCTTCTGACGGCATGGATCTACCTCAGCGGCGGAGCGGACGCGGAGGTTGCGCCGGGCACGGTCGAGGACCAGAGCACACCGCGAAGTTTCACGGATCGGATGTCGGCGCAGATCGAGGACGCCGAGTTCAGGGCGGAGGCCAGGCGGCAAGCGGCGGATCGGGCACTGCGTCAACAACAGATGGAGCCGAATCGCGGCGGGAACGGAACGGGCCGGGTGAGCGCGGATGAAGCGAGGTTGCGCGCCGGGGTGAGCGAGGACACCGGCAAGCCGTACACCGAGGAAGAATGGGAACTCCGGGAGCGGTTGCGGCTGGAAGCTCTGGAACGCCACAGCCGATCGCTTCGCAGTTCGCCGGTCGCGCAGACCTACCGGCAAGCGGATGGAAGGGCCGCGGACGCGGGGGCGCAGGAAGCGGCTAAGGAAAGCCCCACCGCGACGGCCGAAGATCCCGGAGCGGAGGCGCTTAACCGTGTGTTGGATACGATTCAGGCGGCGACGGCGGGGCTTGCGGACAAAGCCGAGGCGGAGGCGGAAACGGATCGGGCCTTGCTCGAAGCCCTCAGCGGAACGGCCCCGGTCACGGCTCCCGAAATGGCTCCGCTGACGGTGGCCGGTCGAGATTACACTTCCCCGCCCCGGCTGGGACCGCCCGAAGACCCGCCCGGTTGGGAGCGAATCTATGAAGGCTCGTTTTTGGAGGCCGCGTTGGTGACGCAGCTTTCCGGAGACTTCCCCGGCCCGGTCCTGGCCGTGGTTTCCGTGCCGTTTTACTCCGCTGACCGGCAGCGGATTCTGGTGCCACGCGGGGCGCGGGTCATCGGGACGGCTCAGGCCGTGGCCCAGCAAGACCAATCCCGGCTTGCCGTCAGTTTTCACCGCTTGATCCTGCCCGACGGGCGCTTCGTTTCACTGGAGTTTCACGGCCTCAATCAGCTGGGGGAAGGGGCGCTCAAAGATCAGGTGAACCGGCACTATCTCAGCATGTTCACCGCCGTGGGAGCCATTGGGGTCTTGAGCGGTCTGACCTTGCAAGGCTCCAATCCTTACGCCGGAGGCAGCGAGGGCTTCAGGGCCGGAGCCGGGCAGGGACTCGGCCAATCCGCCACCCAAATCTTGCAGCGTTTCTTGAATCGTTTACCCACCCTCACTATCCGCGCCGGACATCGGCTTCGCATCTGGTTCACTTCCGATGTACTGGTGCCACAGCCAACCAAAGGAGACTGAAAATGCACATTCGAAAAACACTCACCGTTATCGTCCTGGTTCCGTTGCTCATTATGCTTACGACCACGCCGGCCCATGCCATCTTCGGGTCGATTCTCGCGGGCATTCAGCGGGCGCAGATGATCGCCAATCAAGGGATCCAGATCTACCATCAGCAAATCGCCAAGATCACCCAGAATGGGCAACTGACGGAACTCACAGACCAATTCGCCCACCTGAAAGATCAAGCCCTGGGAAGCGTCGGAGCGCTCACACAGACGTTCACGGACTTGGCCTCACGGCCCGCGCATCTGCTCGGAACGGGCCTATCCTGGAAAGACGATTTTACCGGAGTCGCGGCGGAGCTCGCGGCCTCGGTCGAGGCGATGGGCGAGACCGGCAAGAGCTTTACGGAATCGTGGCGCGATCGGTTGCTGGACGCCGACACGGTGACGGAGAGCGACATCCTGGGCCTGTACGGAGACTACCGGCCCGAGGTGGGCACGGCGGCGGCAACCCGCTACCGGGTGGCGCGGGAGGCGGGAGACAAACGGCTCGTGCTCGATCACGCCCTATCCGATGCGGCGGCGGAACTGATCGCCTCCGCGCGGGAGGCCGTAGACGCTTACGCCGGGCTCTCGGCGCAAACGAATGTGAGTCACACCGCGCTTCAACAGGCGGGGCTTGCGGGCCAAGCGACGGAAGGCAACCTGACCGCTGCGATGGCGCAACTCATGGCCTTCCAGGCGGCTCGTGAGGCCGCCAAGGACTACGAACGGGAAATCGAGCGCCGGGAGCGGCTGGCGGAATGGGTCGCGGCACAACAGCGGGCGCAAGCGAATTTCGCGGCGCAGCAATCCGGGCTCGATGCACGCCGCGAGTCGATGCGCGACGGGCTGCTCTTGAAAGTGCATCCCTTTTATGGCGGAGGCGGGCAGTAACCGGGACCGGCCATGCAGATCCAGATTGATCCGAGCGTCCCGGCACAGATCCCCCCGGAGCAACTCCGGGATTTCAAGTCGTTCCTCGATACCGTTCTCGACGGCATTATCGGGCCGGGGGCGCAACCTCTGCTCGATAGCGGAAACGCCCTCTGGACGGGCCTGGCCGCCATTGTTGTGGTGATAAGCGGCCTGAAGATCGCGTACAGCGGGAACATCCAGCCGTGGGAAATCGTGCGGATCGTCATCGGGTTATGGGTGCCGTGGGTCATGTTGCAGTTCTACAGCACCAACCTGCCGGGGTTGGCCTGGACCTTCCCCGGGGTCATCGCGGCGGGAGGCACCTGGTTGCAGAACTTCTTCATTGCCGATACCGCCTATGCGATGCAGACCGAGCTCGGGAATCTCGTCAGAAAGTTGTCCGCAGATTTACAGACCGCCTATTCCCAAGGCAGCGTGTGGGATCTCGTCACTGGAGGTGCTCATGCGGCGCTGACGCTTATCGCCGGGGCCATCATCATGCTTTTCGTCATGTTGTGCCTCGTGATCCTATTCGCCGTCACCTACGCACAGGTTATCTGGGCACAGATCGCCCTTGCCATTCTCATTTTCGTGGGGCCGCTCTTCATTCCCTGGCTGGTGTTCGAGCCCATGGCGTTTATGTTCTGGGGGTGGTTCCGGGCAATGATTATTTACGCCCTGTACGCCGCGATTGCCGGGGCCGTGATGCGCGTGTTTACCGGAGTAGGACTGGCCTACGTAACGAGCCTATCCAACACGACTCTGAACTGGCAGTCGCTTTCCGATCTCGCCTTATGGCTCCTGGCGGTGCTCCCCTTGTTTGTGGCCGGGATTCTGTCATCGCTGAAGTGCGGGGAGCTGGCCTCGATGCTCGTCACCGGAGGCGGCGCGGGCGGGAGTGGGCTCATGGGAGCGGCAATGGCCGCCGCGACAGGCGGCAAAGCCGCAATCGCGGCGGGGGGTACGGGAGCCCTGAAAAAATGAACGACAAGAAAACAGAGAACAAGGACGCCGGGCAGGAATACGCCGAAATCTGGGGCGAGGCCATCCACTCCAACCGTCACCTTCGGGTGCTCTCTATCGGGCTCGGCTTGGTTGCTCTTTTGCTCGTCATCGTCGTCTTTCGCATCGTATCCGTCGAACCGCCCCGGCCCATCGTCGTTCGAGTGGACGAAATAGGCCGGGCCGAGGCCATCGCCTACGAGGCGATGGAGGCCCAGGCCGATCCTCTGGACCCCACTACCAAATACTTTCTCAATCGGTTCATCCACGACTTCTACTCGCGCCGGCGGGCCACGGTGGAAGAACACTGGTCCCGTAGTTTGCGCTTCCTGAGCACCGACCTTGCCAACGCCTCGTTCCGGGCTGAGAGTCAGAATATCGCCTTGCTCGCGGCGGGCGCGACCCAGGATGAATTGCAAGTGGATCGGGTGGTGTTGCGAATCCAAGCTAACCCCCAAGAGCCCCACAGCGCCACGGCCGATTTTGATCTGGTGCGCCTCGTGGCGCAAAACGAAGTGGGGCGAAAACGCTGGTCGCTCTCTCTTCAATTCCTGTTCCTCGATGAGATCCCCTCAGACCTGATCGTGTTCAACCCCATGGGGATCGTCATCACCTATCTGCAAGGGGATCGGGCCATCGTCACAGGCGAGCCATGATCGAGCACTTGAGGGGCCGGGAAAAAACACTGGAACCGCTCGGCTGGAACGGGCGGGAGGCGGAGTGGATCGCCTTGGTGTGTTTGCATAGCGGCATTTTTACGCGGGCTCAGTTCTGCTTCTACTTCAACACGTGGCGAAAGAGTGCTCACCGATTCGTCCAGGCATTGATGGAGCGCGGGGTTGCCGTCGAGGTTGCCACACCCATGTTCAACGGCGGGGCCAAGCCTTGCTTGATATCTGGCAAGCCGATCTATCGGGCGCTCGGGGCCGAGAACATCCGCCACCGGCGAAAGGCCCGCCCCAACGTCGTCATGCGGCGGTTGCTCTCGCTCGATTTTGTTTTGGAACATCCGGGGATGGGATGGCTGCCCACCGAGCCGGAGAAGGTTGAGTTTTTTGAAGGGCTCGGGGTGGATCGGAGGCTGATCCCGCGTCGGATCTATCACGGGGCCGTGGGGCAGCAGCGCCGCTATTTCGCTCTCAAACTTCCCGTCGCCGGTGACGCCGAAACCGTGACCTTCGTCTACGTCGATCCGGGCCACGGAACGGATAGCGAGCTTCGCTCCTGGGGGAAGGCACATGGGCGGCTTTGGGATGCAGTACGCGAGAAAGGACGACAGGTCCGGGTGATCGGGATTGCCGCTGAACATGACACCATCGAGCGGGCCGAGCGGGTGCTACGGGCTTGGGCAGGGCCGGTGCGGGTAAAGCCGAGCGAGGGGCTAACGGTCAAGGAAGAAATCAAAAGAATTCACGATGCGGTGAAGCATCAGGGCCGGGACGTTCTGGCGGAGTATGGGGGATTCAGCGGGGCTATGCGGCGCTGCATCGAGCTCGAAGCACGGCCCGAGTCTCGGGTGACCGAAGGCGTCTCGATTGACGACTATTCGACTTTCCGGGCCACCCGTTTCGCTGGGCTCGAAGACGGGTTTGAGAGCACTGCGGAGGGCTCCTAGAAGTGCATCGCAAGCCCAGGCTAAATTCGGCGGTTTCTTATGCCCCAGCTCCCGATGCAGATTGCCCCGGTCTCAGAAGGGGGGGTGGAGCACGATTCGCACTTGCGATGGGGCACATCCCTATTCTCCTATCTCTCTCATTCCGCTGTGGTTCTCTCCTGTTGACCGGTCTCCACCGTGCCGATCCAGGAAAATCGGGGAGGACGGGAGCGACCCCCCCAAAAAGGGGGGACCCTCGCGGCCCTCACAGGAGGCGCGATGGGGCACGCCTCGACTCGGCCCCCAGGGGGTCGCTCCCGTCCTCATTGATCCCTGCGGGAAGGCTCGGAACCGGACCTACAGGAGCGGCGCTGAAGCGCCGGAGACAGGCTCTATGAACTGGCGAAACCCAATCCGGGTGATAGGGCTCTTGGGCTGGCCGGTGATTCTGGTGGTGACGTGGGCTCTTTGGCAAGGACTCAAGATGGCGGCGCTCTTGAGTTGGGTCGGCTTGCGGACGATTCGATTCTTCGCCGGGCTTCCGGCTTCGATGATCCTGTTTTTGGTCGGGTCCGGGGCGTCTGTATGGACCTTCCTTTACCGTCCCTTCCCTGTGCTCGAGGCCGATCCCTTGCTGGATCTCGTGGAGTATCACACTCCTCGATTCTACGAGTGGATGATGCTCTGGTACTATCTTTCTCCCGGTGTGGCGGTCGTACTGACGGGGTCGGTTGCCGTATCGGTGTGGAGGGTCTGGTTCGAGTCGCGGGGACGGGATTTGATGACGCTTGGCAAGCTCCCGGTTTGGCCCCTCGATCCCGAGCAGAACGGGCCCGGAATCGTGGTGGGCGAGGTTCATCACCCGGTCGAGGCCCGTGAGATTCACAACCCCTCCTGGCTCATCATTCCCGAGCGGGGACTCTATACCGGCGTGGCCATCTTCGGGGCCGTGGGATCGGGCAAGACTTCGGCTTGCATGCACCCGTTCGCTAAGCAGCTACTCGGCTGGCAAGCCGGGAATCCACAGAAGCGGACGGCGGCTTTGGTGCTCGAAGTCAAGGGAGACTTCTGCCATGACATTCGCCGCATCCTGGCCGAGGCGGACCGAGAGGAGGACTACATCGAATTGAGTATGGAAGGCGGCTGGTGCTGGAATCCCCTCTCGGCGGACTGGCTCGATTCATACTCACTGGCCTACACCGTGTCGAGCCTGCTCAATCAGTTGTTTGGCAAGGGCAAGGAACCCTTTTGGCAGCAAGCTTATACCAACCTCGTGCGATGGATCATCGAGCTTTACCGGGTGTTCCCCGAGAAATGGGTGACGTTGCAGCAGGTCTACCGCTGCGCCATCGATCCGGCGTTTTTCGCGGAGCAGATCAAGCGGGCGGAACGATTCAGCGGTGAGTTGAACACCGGGACGATTTTCGCTCCCGCTGCGCCGGTCTTTGAGCAAAGAATGAAACTTGCTGAATGGTCATGGGTCCAGGCCCCGGACCCGAACGAACAGCAAGCCGTGTACGGCGTCCCGCTACGCAACAGACTGGACGAACTCAAGATGACCTACCGGGTGGTGTGGAAGCCAGGACCCGGCGATGACGTGCGGCACCGTGTAGAAGCGGTGGGGCGCTGGTATGCGAACGACTGGCAAAAGCTGGACAACAAAATCAAATCCTCGATTGTCGAGGGGATTTCGGTGTTCTTGTCCATGTTCGATCTACCGGACGTGGCGCGGGTCTTTTGTCCCCCCTGCCCGCCAGACCGGATGGAGCGCCGCCCGCCCGCGGCGAAGCCCCAGGGCGAGGACAAGAAGCCTCCGGCCCCGGACACGCAGCCGGGCGGCGCGGGCAAGGTAGCGACCGATGCGGAGCCGGACAACGCAGCAGACAGCACCGCAGTCCGGCGTTACTTGCCTCCGCTCGATGAACTGATCGCGGCGGGACGGGTGCTGGCCTTAAACATGCCAGCCGGGGCGAATCCGGCGCTCTCCCGCGCCATCGGCGTGATGCTCAAAAACGCCTGGCTCCAATCGCTCCTCCGGCGTCCCGCTGAAATGAAGCGGTCGCCGAGGGTCTACCATCGGCCTGCTGTTTTTATTTGCGACGAGTACCAGGCGTTCGCGTCCGTCGGCGAGGACGATCCCTCGGGCGATGAGAAATCCTTTGCGCTCACCCGGCAATGCCGCGTCATTCCGATTGTCGCCACGCAGTCTATTTCCTCGCTGCGCTCCGTCCTGGGGAGCTCGGAAGCGTGGCGGTCGCTGTTGCAGACGCTCCGCACACGGATCTTCCTGTCGCTGAGCGACGACGCCTCCGCCCGGATCGCGTCGGAGTTGTGCGGGCAGGTGGCAAAGATCAAGGGGTCCTACACCCTCAGCGAATCCTCGAAGCGGGCCGAGGTTTCCCCGCTCTCGGGACGGGCCGGAGGGGGCAGGGGAAGTATCGGCGCGACCAAGTCTTTCCGGGAGCAGCGGGAGGCGATCTTTCACCCGCGAGACTTTGCCTTGCTCTCGAACTGTCAGGCCATTTGCCTGCCCTATGACGGGGCGCAATCCCTCGAGGCTGTCCGGGTCTATCTCAAGCCGCACTACCTCCCCCGAGAGCGCAGTTATTGGAGAGCCAAAGAGGCGGGGCAGCTATGAGTGTGGCCAGTGGTCTGGAACACCTCAAACCGTTTCTGCCGGGCTTGGAGAGCGCCCTGGAAGATCCCGAAGTGAGCGAGATCATGATTAACGGGCCCTTCAATGTCTGGGTGGAGCGGGCGGGCCGTCTGACTTCTCATGCCGCGCCAAGGCTGGACGGGGCGGCGCTGGAGAGAGCGGCGATCCATATCGCCCGGCCTCTCGGCCTCGACCCCGCAAGCTCGGCCATTATGGATGCGCGCCTCGAGGACGGCTCGCGGGTCGCCATCTGTGTCCCGCCCGCAAGCCCCACAGTCGCCATCACCGTGCGGCGCTTCGGTAAGCGGTCGTTTACGGCCGATGATTTGGTGACGCAAGGGGCACTCCCTGAAGGTGTGCGGGCGGAAGCCGAACGGGTGTTGCACACGCGCCGCAACATCCTGGTTTCCGGCGGAACCGGATCGGGCAAGACCACACTGCTCAATGCGCTCATTGAACTGCTACCCGAGGATGAGCGCATTGTTGCCATCGAGGACACTCTAGAACTTCGGATCGAGCGCTCGAATTGCGTTCGTTTCGAGGCTCGCGGGTTGCAGGAAGGCGCGGTAACGATCCGGGATCTGGTGCGCCACGCGCTGCGCCACCGCCCGGATCACATCGTGGTGGGCGAAGTCCGAGGCGGGGAAGCCGCCGATCTGTTGCAAGCTCTGAACACCGGACACGGCGGCTCGCTCACGACCGTTCATTCCAATACGGCCGAGTCGGCCCTCTCGCGCTTGGCCAGTTGCGCCATGCAGGCCGGCGGAGCACTTCCCTGGGAGGTGACCTGCCGCAGCGTGGTCGATGGCATCGCCATGGTCATTCACATGACCCGGCGCGAAGGAAAGCGATTCGTCGAAGAAGCGCTGCTTGTGGAAAGTTATGAAGGGACGGAAAACCGCTGGTGCGTCAAGCCGATCAGGCCGGTCGGCTCTCGGGATCGGCCCGTTGGGGCGGTCGGGCCAGTGCAACAGTCATGAATCGATCTGGAGGGAACACGATGACGGATGAAGAAAAAATCATACGGGTGAAGACCCTCGAGGACTTCGACCGGGAACTCGCCCGGGACGGGGATGAGACGCTGGAAGTCCCGGCATGGATCGCCCAGGAGTACGACCCACGAGAGGATCGAGAGTTGTTGTCCTTTCGCGAACACTCCGAGCGTGCCCTGGCGGAGGTGGGGATCTACCGTAGCGTCTCGTTTCGCAACCTGGCCGCCAGGGATTGATGCGCGAGCACGCGGTCAGAGGACCGAAGGGTGAGTCATTCCAGGTGCTGACCCTCATTCGACGGGGGGGCCAAAAAGCCAGCCGCGCGGCCATTGAGCGGGGTCTGGACCCTCAACAACGGACCTGGTCCGGGTTGGTCAAGCGCTCCGAACTCAACCACGACACGGAGGTGTACCGGACGTGTAACTGGAAGCGTCGCCGCTTGCTTGAGGAGGGAGTTACTCTCCGGTGCATTCGTATCGACGCGGAACTCAAGAGCGCCGTCGCTCAACGGAGCGAGAGGGCGCGGCCAAGGCACGTGCGCTCCGAGCACTCGGCGATGGCCGGGGCGAGGGTAATGACGGCACCCGGGGTCCCGCCGAGAGGGACCCGGCCGCCTTCGAACTGTGAGAGACGATGCAACCCTGGAAAGTCAGCGTCGGCCTGAGCACCACCATCGCGGGGATCTCGTGGAACGTTCGATTCGGCACGGGGAGGGTGACCATGAGCTCACCGAGGCACTTCAACGAGACGTTGAGGGCCTCACTGAGACAGGGGAGTCCCGACCCGATGGCTGGGGAGAACAAAACCACCGAGATGATTGACACGGAGGTTCACTCGGACATAATGACCCCTGAGGAGGTCGCCCGGTTTCTGCGCAAAAGCCCCAGTTGGGTTTATAAGCACCGGCAGGAACTCGGTGGCGTGAAGCTCGGGGGTTCTCTGTTTTTCCCACGAAAGGAGAACCTCTATGAGCGTTTATTCGATCAAGGGCAAGGGCTGGCGATACGACTTCACTCTGAACGGAGTCCGCTACACCCACGCCTGGTACAAAACCAAAACCGCGGCCAAGCGGGCCGAAGCAGACCAAAGAAAGGAGGTATTAGAACCCAAGACGGAGATCCCGACTCCAACCGACATGGACTTCTTGGACCTGGTGAATCGGAGGCTTGACCACCTCAAGGCTTACAACTCGAAGGCCCATTATCAGGACTACCGTTACCGATGCCGAGTCTGGACGAGGCTGTGGGGCCACTTGAAATGCAGTGAGGTTACCCGAGAGAGGGTCCAAGCCTTCGTGTTGAAGAGAAGCAAGGTTTCGGCCTGTACCGCCAACCGGGAGTTGGTCAGCTTGCGTTCTCTATTCAACTTCGGGCGAAAGAACCAATGGGTCCACGTCAATCCTACTGAGGACATGAAACCTCTGCCGATCGAGAAAAGACTCAAGTACATTCCCCCTTTGGAGGATATCTTCACGGTGATCGGGATAGCCGACCCGGACACCCAGGATTATCTGTGGGCCATTCGCGAAACCATGGCCCGGGTCGGGGAAGTGAACCAACTGACCTGGAAGGACGTGAATCTGAAAGATCGCTACGTGATCCTCTACACGCGAAAGAGAAAAGGCGGAGACCTCACACCGCGAAAGGTGCCCATGACGGAGCGGCTTTACCGGATCCTCTCACGAAGACATCCGCAGCGAGACCAGCGAATGCCCTGGGTGTTCTGGCACACCTATCGAAGCCGAAGGACCGGGGAGACCTGCCAAGGTCCCTACGGACGACGAAAACGGCTGCTGCAGGGACTGTGCCGGAAGGCGGGGGTTCCCTATTTCACCTACCACGCTTTGCGCCACTCCGGGGCTTCCGTCATGGATCGCATCGGGGTACCCATTGGAAGCATCCAGCGGATCCTCGGTCACCAGAACCGGAAGACCACGGAGACCTACCTGCAGAGCATCGGTGAATCCGAGCGGGAAGCGATGGCCGCTTTTGAGCAGGCCAGCGGAGGATTCTCACACGAATCCACACACAAAGCGCCCCATGGGCGATCGAGGATTGGGGTAACCCATTGAAAACATTGGTGGAGGTAGGCGGACTCGAACCGCCGACCCCCTGCTTGCAAAGCAGGTGCTCTTCCAGCTGAGCTATACCCCCACCGGGCTTTGGACCCGAGGCGTAAGAAATGCCCTCGAGTTACATTTGAGAAGGAAGACCCCTCTAAGTGCGAATGGTCCCTTCGCGCTTAGTCTAGCATGTTCCCGATCCAACAAAGGGGTGCACGACAGGAAAGTGATTTGGGAGCCTATCGAAAGCTCCTTGTCGGTTGTCAAATCGTTTAACCTCGGATTTTGGTAGTGCCCTGCAGGCATTGAGATAGCTGTGAACAGGCGTCATATCTGACGGCTAGAGTAGTCGTGAGAGCTCACGCTAGCACCACCCTGGCCCTTCCTACCCCCCGCTAGCCCAGCTCGCTT
>CBDCOR010000017.1:0-26724 GCA_965219855.1 Acidobacteriota bacterium | reverse complement strand
TAGGGATCATCTGGACCCTGCGAAGGATCCACATATCTGGTCGTCGCGCATTGCAATCACCGTGCAGTTCTGATCTTTCAGGTACTGCATGTACCTTTCGAAATCGGCCGGTTCGACAGAGACCCACGGATGATGAGATCCCGGGACGCCGTGGAAGTTCAGCACCGCGTAGGGACGGGAATACCGTACTCTTTGCAGCGCAGTTCGATATGTTCGAGTTCCGTTCGAATCTGGTCCTTCGAGAGTTCCTTCAGGTTGAAGTGCAGCTCCGTATGATTGCCATTTCGAAACCCTCGTCGTGGAGCCTGCGCACATCTTCCCAGCTCACGAAGTTCTCAGCCTGCACGGCAGCAACGCCGCTTTTTTCCCTTCCGAAACCCCAGCCTCTAGTGCCGGCCTCGGTGATATAAAAGGTTGCCCCGAAACCATATTGTTTCAGTAGGGGAGCGACGTAGGTGATATCCGATTTGTTACCGTCGTCGATCGTCATGACCACGAGCCGATCCGGTATTGGGAGCAATTCAACGCTGTTTTGCTGCGAGCAGCCGCCAATCATCAGCAGGAGCAAAGTGGCAGCCAGTAGTGTTTTTTCTTGAATCATTAGAAGCCGATCGAGGCACCGCCGTCGACGGGGAGTGCGGTTTTGGCCGCCGCGTAGGCGGAGAGATTGGGGATGCCGAAGAGCGAGGCCATCGAGGCGATAAAGAGGATGCTGCCCCGACCGCGTTTCATCATGCGCCGGTGATCAGGCCGACTTGGCCCGCGAGGCTGAAAGGGTCTTCGTTGTTTTCCGTCATGTGCTCTGCTCAGTAGTCTATTACGACCTTGATGGTCTGGGGTTGTAGGGCCGCCTCGAAACCGGCGACGAGGTCGGGAAAATCGTAGCACCCTGAGATAAGGGGAGCGATATTCAGCTGTCGCCGCGCCAAAAGGTCGAGGGCCGCGGCGAAGACGTGGGCGAAGCGGAAGGAGCCCCGAACGGTCAATTCCTTCTGCATGACCAGGTTGACCGGCAGTTCGATGCGACCGCCTTGGACGCCCAACTGGACGATGATGCCGCCGGCTTTGCAGTGCTCGTAGGCGGTCTCGAGCGCGGCCGGAGCGCCGGATGCCTCGATGACCACGTCGAATCCCTCTCCCGCCGCCTCGGAGACTGCGGTCGGTTGGTCGGCGCGCAGGGGTTGGTCGGCCCACAGCGAAGCTGCCAGATCGAGGGCGTCCTGGCGGATGTCGCTGACAGCCAGGTGGGCGGCGCCGTAGCGCCGGGCCACCAGGCCGATGAGCTGGCCGATGGGGCCGGCGCCGGTTATCAGCGCGGTCTTGCCGGCGATCGCGCCGGCCCGACCGATGCCGTGGACGGCGATGGAGAGGGGTTCGAGCAGGGCGGCCGTGCGGAAGTCCATGGCTTCGGGGATGGGGTGGCAGTTCTCGGCGCGAATCTGGACGTATTCGCGAAACGAGCCATCCTGGGGCGGGCTGCAGGCGGCGGACCCGAAATAGCGCATGTTCGGGCAGAGGTTGTAGTCGCCCTTGCGGCAATCGGCGCAGGCGCGGCAGGGATGGGAGGGGTCGATGGCCACGCGGCTGCCGACGGGGAGCGCGTCGGCGAAAGCGCCGGAATCGACGATCTCCCCGGCCGACTCGTGGCCTAGGACGAAGGGGCGCTCGGGCACAAAGTCGCCGTTTTTGCCGTGCAGGTAGTAGTGCAGGTCCGAGCCGCAGATCCCGGTGGCACGGACGCGCACCAGCACTTCGTCGGGGTCGGGTTGCGGTGGGTCGATATCGGTCAGGCGCAGGTCACGGGGGCCGTGTAGATAATAGGCTTGCACGAATCCTCTTTTCGGTTACTTCAGGGGGCGAGCACCGTTTTCTAAAATACGCTAGACACTAGTGGATCCGAGAGTCTGGCTTGATCCTGAAGTGAGACTCTCGAAGACTAGCAGGGGGAAACCCGATGACCTTCTAGACGACCATTCTTTCTACGACATTGCCGGCCACGTCGGTCAACCGGAAATCTCGGCCCTGGTGGCGATAGGTGAGTCGCTCGTGCTCCAGCCCCAGGCAATGGAGGATGGTGGCGTGGAGGTCATGAACATGGACGGGCTCCTCGACAATGTTGAAGGCAAGTTCATCGGTCTTGCCAATCACCTGTCCTCCTTTAATGCCTCCTCCGGCCATCCAGAGGCTGAAGGCCAGCCCATGGTGGTCTCGGCCCCATCCGTCCTCTCCTGTGCCGCTTCTTTCCTCGACGATCGGAGTTCTTCCAAACTCTCCACCCCAGATCACGAGTGTGCTGTCCAGCAAGCCACGCTGCTTCAGGTCTTTGAGGAGGGCAGCCGTGGGTGAGTCCGTTGTTTCGCACGACTTTTTGATGCCCTTGGTCAGCTCCCCGTGGTGGTCCCAGCCGCTATGGATGAGCTGCACGAAGCGGACACCTCGTTCCACCATCCGGCGGGCCAACAGGCAGCTCAAACCGTACTTTTCGGTGGGCTCCTGGTTGACCCCGTACATCTCGAGAGTGCTCTTGGATTCACCCGACAAGTCGAGTAGCCCGGGCGCGGCCATCTGCATTCTGAAAGCCAGCTCATAGGAAGCCATGCGAGAGGCGATCTCCACGTCCCCGGTTTCAAGCTGGTGCTGCTGGTTGAGATCCCGGATCAGGTCGAGCTGAGTGCGTTGGGCTTTTCGGCTGACGCCCGGCGGATTGCTCAGGAAGAGGACCGGCTCCTCGCCACTTCGAAAGGGTACGCCCTGATAAACGGAGGGTAAAAAGCCGCTGGTCCAGTTCTGGCTTCCCGCACTGGCATCTCCCGATGAGCGAAGCACGACATAACCCGGCAGATCCTGGGATTCGCTTCCCAGACCGTAGGCCACCCAGGACCCCATGGTGGGACGTCCGGGGAGGGGTGAGCCGCAATTCATCATCAGCTGACCGGGATGGTGGTTGATCTGATCGGTCTGCATGGAGCGGATCATGCAAATCTCGTCGGCCCAGTTGGCCGTCTGAGGCATAAGATCGCAAAACTCCATTCCGCATTGCCCATGGCGTTTGAAGACGCGCGGGCTGGCCCAGATCTTAGCCGTAGGCTTGACGAAAGCCAGAGTTACCTTTTCCCTCATGGACTCGGGGAGGGTCTGTCCCTGCCACTTGACCATTTCTGGCTTGGGATCGAAAAGGTCCATCTGGCTGGGCCCTCCGGCCATGAAGAGGAAGATGACATTCTTGGCTTTGGGAGCGAAGTGTGGTGCCTTGGGTGCGAGGGGATTGACACCGAGTGTTGCCTCGGGAAGGAGGCCGGCCCGGCCCTCGAGCCCCAGTAGGTGCGAGAGGGCGATCATGCCAATGCCGCCGGCGGACTCACTCAGGAAGCGACGGCGACTCTTGAGGTGTGCGAATTTTCCGTAGTCCATGATCTATTCCCTGGTAATGAACTCGTCCAGGTTGAGCAGGGCCCGACTCAGACCCACCCAGACAGCTGCTTCAGACGGCTCCACTCCCTCCACTCCACGGGCCGGGAAATAGGAGAGGACTTGCTCATCGTTGTCTGCGGAGGCCTCCTTTTCCACACGGTAGTACTGAAGTAGGCGCTCTTTCTCCGCCGGGTGTGGACCTCGAGTCATACAGAGCCGGAAGGCATAGTCAATCCGATCGCTTGGACTTCTACCCGGCTGCTCGCGCAGCACCCGAGCAGCCAATCCCCGAGCGGCCTCGAAGAACACGGGATCGTTGAGTAAATTCAGCGCCTGTAGAGGTGTGGTGGAACGATCTCGCTGGCTGCAGGCACTGAGAGAATCGGGTGCATCAAAATTCACCAGCTGCGGATAAGGATCGGTGCGCTGGAAGAAGGTGTAGAGCCCCCGCCGGTAACGATCGGCTCCCTGGCTTTCTTCCCACGTGTTCCAAGCGTCCCGCTGCTGGATGGCCGGATGCTGCGGCGGGTAGACGCTTTTGCCCCCGATGTTCGGACTCAGAAGGCCGCTGGTCGCCAAGGTCGCATCCCGGATCAGCTCCGCCGGCAGACGAAGGCGTTGCTGGTGTGCCACCAGCTTGTTGTCCGGGTCAAGTTGCTGCAAGTCTTCACGAATACTTGACGATTGCCGGTAGGTCGCCGAGGTGACGATCAGCTTGTGCATTTTCTTGACGTTCCAGCCATTGTCCATGAATTCAACCGCCAACCAATCCAGTAAGCTTGGATGAGTGGGTGCTTCCCCCCGGGTCCCGAAGTCTTCGGAGGTTTTCACCAAGCCCCGCCCAAAAAACGCCTGCCACATCCGGTTGACCGCGACTCGAGCCGTCAGCGGGTTGTCGCGGGAGACCAGCCAGTGGGCCAGAGCGAGCCGAGAAGGCTGGCCCCCAGCTTCGGGCAGGGGTGGCAAGACAGACAAAACGTTGGGCTGAACCTCGATACCAAGCCGACGGTAATCGCCGCGGAGGAGGAGGTGTGTCTTGGGAGGATCGGGATTCTGGGTGATGGTTTGGGCTTCGCTCAACGGGGGATACTCTCTCCTGAGCTCTCCCAGCTTTTTTCGGACTTCGGCGAGCTGCTCCTTCTTGTCCTTGTAGGGCAGCATTCCCCACTTCGCGAAGTGGTCCACCAAAAGATCCTGCAACTTTTGCGTCCGCTCAGCAGGAGGTGTCCTGAGATAGGGATAGCCCCCCTCGCGATCGTTGTCCACGTCAAACCCAATGTGGTCGTAGCCCAGTTTCCATTCGTCGGGGACCTTGTCGGCAAGCTCTTCCTGGCCGGACTGCAGCGCGGAGTCGACTTCGAGCATCTTCCGCTCCCACTCGCTGTACAGTTCGAACATCTTGTGCTCTTTGAGGAGTTCCTGACGCTTCTGATCGTACTCCGGCTTGCGGAGCAGGTAGGGACCCATCTC
Source organism: Acidobacteriota bacterium (assembly GCA_965219855.1). Lineage (GTDB taxonomy): Bacteria > Acidobacteriota > UBA6911 > RPQK01 > JAJDTT01 > CAUZIZ01. Next base: position 21,843 of record CBDCOR010000017.1, on the reverse strand, counting down.
CCCCGGCAGCGGGGCCTCGATCTTGACTTCCCGGGTGGTGTTGAAGAAAGCGTAAAGTTGGTAGTAGTCCTTGTGGCTGATCGGATCGTATTTGTGGTCGTGACAGCGGGCGCAGCCCACCGTGAGTCCCAGCCACACGGTGCCCAGGGTCTCGGTGCGGTCCATCACCTGCTCGGTGCGCCTCAGCTCCAAATTCATGCCCCCTTCGCGGTTGGTGAGCGTGTTGCGGTTGAATCCGGTGGCCACTCTTTGCTCCACGGTGGCGCCCGGCAGCAGATCCCCGGCGAGCTGCTCGATCGTGAACTGGTCAAAGGGCAGATTCCGATTCAGGGCTTCGATGACCCAGTGACGCCAACGCCAGGCATGGGGCCGCGGCCCATCATTCTCGTAGCCATCCGAATCCCCATAGCGGCCCAGGTCGAGCCAGTGACGGGCCCACTTTTCCCCGTAATGAGGAGAGGCGAGCAGACGATCTACCAGTCGCTCGTAGGCATCCGGACGATTGTCCCTCAGAAACTGGTCCACCTGGCTGGGAGTGGGAGGCAAACCGATCAAGTCCAGACTGAGGCGGCGGATCAGCGTGGTACGCTGCACCTGGGGTGAAGGGGAGATGCCATTCGCCTCCAGCTTGGCCAGTACGAAGGCGTCGACGGGATTCCTGACCCAGGCCTGCTCGCGAACCCGGGGCTCAGAGGCTCGCTCCGACGAAATGAAGGCCCAGTGGCTGCTTGCGGGCCTGGGGCTATCGGTGGCCGAATCCTGGTCCACAGCTTCGGAAACAGACGCAACCGCCGTCTCGGGCCCGGGTGCACCCTGATCGATCCAGGCACGCAGCAAGCCGATTTCCTCCTCCGTGAGCCTCTCGCTGCCCATCGGCATCACCAGGCTCTCCTCCAGTCCGGCCACCAAGCGAATCAGCCGGCTCTGGGCGCTCTTTCCGGGCAGGATGACAGGACCCGAATTGCCGCCTTCCAGGGCAGCCTCGGGAGTGTCCAGCCGCAGGCCGCCCAGCTGCTGCTCCAGCCCATGGCACTGCTGGCAGCGGTCCCGTAAGATTGGCCGGATGTGCAGCGTAAAATCGATCTTGACCGCTGCAGGCGAGGGGAGCTCCGCCGGCTCGGAAGGCAACGCTCCCAATCCCAAAAGACCGACCAAGCACCAGAACAGTACTCTTCTCAGCGAACTGCCAGGCATCGATTTCCCCACGTTCTTGCTACTTTGCCTGAGGAAATTCGTGTTCCCCAAGTGAGAATTCGAGCTTGAAAACCCCTAGCTATCTATAGTTAGAAGTATACTCAGCTTCTTGTCCACCGACAAGGAGCCGTCGTCCTCCCGTCTGTCGTCTCTGGTGTAGAAAAGGGGGACAGTCATAGGGGACAGTCTATTAGAAGGCCCATGTCATACATACTCGTATTAGATCAAGGTACAACAAGTTCTCGCGCCATTGCGTTTGATAAACACGGCGGCATCCATGGCGTCGCCCAACAGGAATTTGAACAAATCTTTCCTCAGCCCGGCTGGGTCGAGCATGACGCCCGGGAAATCTGGCAGACACAACTCCAAGTGATGGCTGATGTCCTCAATCAAGTGAAGCTCACTTCCACAGATATCGCCGCGATTGGCATTACGAACCAGCGTGAGACAACGGTCGTTTGGGATCGGAGTAGCGGCCAACCCATTTGCAATACCATCGTTTGGCAAGATCGATGAACCGCCCCAAGCTGCGATGAACTCAAATCCGCGGGACATGCGGGGACTTTTCGCAGCAAAACCGGTCTCCAGCTCGACGCCTACTTTTCAGGCACGAAAGTCCGGTGGATTCTCGATCATGTAGAGGGGGCACGTGAACGTGCCCAAGCTGGAGAGCTGGCATTCGGTACGATCGATAGCTGGCTTGTTTGGAACCTGACAGCCGGAAGGGTTCACGTCACCGATGTTTCGAACGCCTCGCGAACCCTGCTATTCAATATTCATACGGGCGAGTGGGACGACGAACTGCTCAGACTGTTGGACGTCCCGCGCAATATGCTTCCCCAAGTCTGCACTTCAAGCGAAGTTTATGCTCACACCGCCGATGGTCTCACACCGGCAGGCGTGCCGATTGCCGGCATTGCTGGAGATCAACACGAGGCCTTATTCGGTCAGATGTGTACTCGGCAGGGTATGGTGAAGAACACATTCGGCACCGGCTGTTTCATGCTCATGAATACGGGCGCTGAAGCTGTTGAATCAAAAAACAACCTTCTGACCACGGTTGCTTGGAAGATTGGCGATCGTACGGAATACGCCTTGGAAGGTAGCATCTTCGTTGCGGGTTCAGTGGTGCAGTGGCTGCGTGACGGATTGGAGTTATTTGAGTCTTCTTCGGAAATTGAAGCGTTGGCCGCAAGTGTGCCGGATAATGGAGGCATTTATTTTGTCCCTGCATTTACAGGTTTAGGGGCTCCGCATTGGGATCCGTACGCACGCGGCCTGATTCTGGGACTCACGCGGGGAACCACCAAAGCTCACTTGGCTCGTGCAGCGCTCGAAGGGATCGCCTATCAGGTTTCGGATGTGCTCGATGCGATGCAATCCGATGCAGACATCCAACTGAACGAGTTGCGCGTGGACGGCGGTGCCTCTGCCAATAACCTATTGATGCAGTTTCAGGCAGATCTTCTGGATGTTGCCGTCGTGCGACCGCGTGTGCTGGAGACAACCGCACTGGGCGCGGCCTACCTCGCCGGGTTAGCGGTGGGGTACTGGCGAAACCGCGGCGACATTGCCGATCAGCGGCAAGTTGACAAAGAATTCACTCCCACTATGCCCACAGAACAGGCGGAGGCCCTCAAGCATGGCTGGCAAAGAGCGCTGGAACGTTCCAAGGGGTGGGTAGAATCCTGATTGGATCGTCTCCATTCTTGCGCTTGTTATCCGCTCGGGCGAAAAGAAACTGGCCCTATCAACTTGATTTGTAACCAAGAGGATTTTTCAAGATGTCGCCCTATATCGCGGAATTTATTGGGACAATGTTGCTTGTGTTGCTGGGCGATGGTGTTGTCGCCAACGTGGTGTTGAAGGATACAAAGGGCGAAAAATCCGGTTGGATTGTGATCACGTTTGGGTGGGGGATGGCTGTGTTTGTGGCGGTTTTCTGCGTTGCCGAAATCAGCGGTGCTCACATCAACCCAGCCGTGACGTTGGGCTTGGCATGCGCAGGAGAATTCGGCCTCAACAAGATTCCCGGTTACCTCGCGTCTCAATTTGCTGGCGGGGCAGTGGGAGCAGGTCTGGTCTGGTTGGTGTATCGAGACAATTTCAAATTGACCGAAGATGGCAACGCGAAGTTGGCCGTATTCTGCACGGGTCCGGAGATTCGCAATTATGTGTCGAATCTGATTTCCGAGATTATCGGCACCTTCGTGCTGGTCTACGCGGTGTTACATATCACGTCTCCAAAAGGGGAATTAGGTCACACGACCGAATATTTTCACGTTACGGGGTCGTGATCAGAACTAGCCGAGTGTAACGCCCCGGTTGTGTCCTAGTGAGGAGATATTTGGGTAGCAAAGGAATCAATTTTTTAAAGAAAGGGCTTGACACCGTACTATGGTACGGACTGTAGGCTACTTTTCGGGTTTCAGACGAGCGAGGCGACAGCCTCCATAGGAGAGTCAAAATGAGTGGACGAACCATCGGTGGGCTGGCCAGTGAGGCCGGCGTCAACGTCGAGACGATCCGCTACTACCAGCGGAGAGGATTGCTGGCGCTGCCAGAGCGGTTGCACGGCCAATGGCGTTATTACGGCCGGGAAGCGCTGATGACGATTCGCTTCATCAAGGTGATGCAAGATTTCGGTTTTACCTTGCGCGAAATCAAGGGACTGCTCTCGCACTTTCCCGACTTGGAGGCTTTCTGCCAAAGCGCCAGTCGCGCCGCCGCTTCGAAGATCTCCCAGCTGGAAGAGGATATCCGCCGGCTCAGCCGGGTCAAGGATGCCCTGAGGGAACTAGCCGAAACCTGCTCGCGAGGAGGCAATGCTGCCGAGTGTCCCGCCTGGAGGGCACTGTTGGGAGAGTTCGACTGACACCCGGTCTGAATCAGGGAATACATTGACCCAGCGCCGTCCTCGAGGGACGGGAAAGGAGCCTGAAAGAATGAAGAATCCAGCCAGCAAAGGATACCTTTTGGCCGCCCTTGTCACTGTCGCGATCGTTTTGGTCGCTGTCGCCGTCAGAACCACCGCTACTCGAGAGGGCTTCAGTATTTGCGGCGAGTTCTGCAAACGGCTGGGCGGTAACCACAACAGCGAAGAGCCCGAGGCTTCGGCCGCTCTGGAGCGCTCCGACGCGGTCCCACAGGCCGAAGGACCGGGGAGCGCGAAATCGACCCAGACATCACCTCGCTGTCGGCTTTCCGAGACGAAGTTGGGCGAGCGAATGAGTATTGTCCGTGAACTCTATGAAGGTGTGGTGAGCACCCGGGAACTGGACGATGGATACGAAATGACCTTCCCGGGCAGCACGGCTTGGGGGCGGAAGCTCTTCGACTTTGTCAGCGCCGAGCGTCAATGCTGCCCCTTCTTTCTTTTTGAACTCAAGTTCGAACCACAGGGAGGCCCGATTCGGCTCTCCCTGCGGGGTGGACCGGAGGTGAAGGAGTTTCTCGAGCGCTTTCAGGTCGACCCAAGCACTTAGGCGAGGCGAATCTTTACCGTCGAGTTGCCGGCCGCCGCTTGGCGGAGCCGAGCGTTACTCATACGGATGTTGAAATAACCGTGTTGGTTCAAGTCAGGCTCCTCGTATCTACCTCTTCGTCGATAGAGTCGAGCAGATCAATCAATACGAGCTGGCTCGCAGCTTGGTTGGGGTTGGGGGAGCTGATAAACTCAGCCGATCGGTGAAAGACGGCCTCCACACCATCACTCGATCAGCAGTTCGTGGGCTGCCCAACTCCAGCCCGCGTCCTGGGTCGTCGTTAGCCGCTGGGTACTAAGCAGCCAGTCTCCACGAAACAAAAGGCTCGCGGGAAGGAGTTCAGCGACGGAGTTAACCATGGGAATCGAACTTGAATGGTTTTGCCTCTTCATGGCCAACGTACTGGGAACTTCAATCTTTACTCGCTTTGAGGTGGAGACCTCCTGGTGGCGGCTCACTCGCAAATGGTTGGTTCTGGCGGGGTTGACCTATCTAGTCTACCGTCTGGCGGGCCACTGGGCGCTACTGGTGATTCTCATCTCGGCGGTAGGTGGGTTTTCGTTCCATCTCTGGTGGTGCCGAAAGAAGGGAATCCATCCGATTCGCGCCACACCGCGACGAAAGTATTATGACCTTCGCGGATGGGAATGGCTGGAATGAAACAGAAGAGGGAAAAGTTTAGGGGGTTAGGGAAAGGTTTGGAGAGCTTCTGGAGAAGAAGAATCCAGCCAGTCCAGTCCCGTAGGACGCAGCTAGTGCTAACTCACTAACCGTGCGGAATGGGAGCGGTAACCGTACACCTACAGTGTCGTCACTGACGCAGTCAGCCGATAATTCCTACGACCGACTCCACCGCTTCCACGAAGGAATCGATCTCACTCTGGCCGAGGACCGTGGAAAGGCAGCCCATGCCTCGCGGAGCCAGTACGAATCCATGATTGAGCAGCCCCAGATGCAGAGCCTGCTTGAGCGGAATGTCGTGATCGGCCGAAGTGCGATAGTCGGAAATCGGGTGGGTGCTGGTGTGGATGTTGAACAGAGAGCCAATCTGGGTCACCTGCGCTGGAAACTGGTGCTTGGAGAACAGGTTTTCCAGGGTGGCAGCCATTTGTGAGGCCGACTGTTCCAGCTGGGTGAAGCTGTCTGGAGACAACGCCTCCAGAGTGGCAATCCCGGCGACCATGGCCGGCGGATAACCATTGAACGTCCCCGGATGGGTGACGCCGCCGCCCCCCGGCGATTCGAAGACAGACATGATGTCGGCCCCGCCTCCGAAAGCTCCGACGGGAAGTCCACCGCCGATGATCTTTCCCAGAGAAGTCAAATCCGGAGTGACGCCGAAATAGCCTTGGGCCCCATTGAAAGACAGGCGAAATGCGATCACCTCGTCGAATATGAGCAGCATCTGGTGGCGACGGGTATATTCCCTGAGAAAGTCCAGGAAGCCCTCGGCCGGCGTAATGATCCCGCCCGCTCCCATCACCGGTTCCACCATGATGGCCGCGACGGAGCCGGCGATTGGATCCAGAATCCTCTCGATTGCGGCCGGATTGTTGAAGGGAATCACGACCACATTGTCGAGCACGTTCTGAGGTATGCCCGGGCCCTCCGCCAGCCCGACCGGATGATCGTCGGGGCCAGCCTGATCGAGACGAGGCGAGATGCTGATCTGGACATGCTCGTGCGCGCCGTGAAAGCCACCCTCGATCTTGGCAATCTTGTCCCGGCCGGTGAAAGCGCGAGCCGTCCGTACAGCCATCAGAGTCGCTTCTGTGCCCGAGCTGGTGAACCGCAGACGTTCCAGCGAAGGGACGCGCTGCTGGATCAACTCCGCCAGCTGAAGCTCATGTTCCGTCGGTGAGGCAAACGAGGTCCCTCGTCCCAGCTGTTGCTCCACGGCCGCCACCACTTGCGGAGCACGGTGACCGTGCATGAGCGAAGTGTAGTTGTTGAGGAAATCGATCCTTTCATTGCCGTCGGCGTCCCAAGCGCGACACCCTTCCCCCCGTACCATGTAGGTAGGAAACGGCTCGAAAAAAACGCTGGCCCGGGTGTTCCCGGCAGGGAGGATCTTGAGCGCTCGTTCGAACAGTTCCCGCGACTGGGGATTCTGATCCTCATAGGTTTGAACACAATCTTCGATTCCTGATTTGGTTTGCGGCATTTTCCCGAGCCTTTCGTCGAATCTGAAAAAACGGGAGCCTATTTAGTCAACCCCCATTCACGATGCCTGCGCTTTCTGCCAAGCCTGCTCCGTCAGTTTCTTCATCACCAGGGCCTGTTCCCAGCGGTCGGAGAGCTCCACGCCCTCGAGATCATAAATCGAGTAGGGCGCCGGACCCAGTTCAGGGGCTACCGGCAGGATGTCTCCCGGCTGGGCGTTCTTCAGCCATCTTCGCATGATCTCGGACCACAGTTCCATCCATTGCTGGGCGATCTCCGAAGTTCCATCTCCCACGTCGACTTGTACCGAATCTCCGTCGGAGATGCGGCACTGGATGACCGACGTCCGATCCAGAACCGGTCCCCACATTTGAAACATGTCGGGCTTGGGGTACTGCCAGAACGTTGCCTGCTTGTTGAAGTCCTCGATCTCCTGGACAAGCGCCCAATGGGAAAGGTCGGCGCAGAACTGCATCTGGGGAAACTTCTCGACCAGCTTCAGTGTCCGATAAGGACTTTCGGTCAGGGCGGCACGATGGGTCTCCCAGGATAAATGCACTCCCAGTTCGGCGGCCGCCCGGATCGAATCAGTGATGAGGGGAAGTATCAAGTCATCGCTCATGTAGGAGTGGCCGGCAATCACCACCAGGAATCGTGCCTCGGACCTTTTAACTGCCTCCAGACCTTTCCGCACCTCCTGCGCGGTCTTGGGAACTGAGGCCATACTGTAGGTCAAATCGTATTTGGCCAGTAGTTCCTGATTCTCAGGCTCGTCGGCCAGTCTTGTTCCGAGCTGGACACCTTCGAAGCCGGCGTCTTTGACACGTTTCAGCTTCTCCTCGAAAGTCCACTGTTCGGGTCCGCGGGGCAGCTCGCTCAACCCCCAGCCGTTTTGCATGAGCATCAGCCGGGGCGGATTGTTGCTATTGTCATTGATGCGGGGCGTCGGAGGGAGTTCAGTAGAAGAGGGGGCCGAGGGTTCGCGCGAATCTGAGCAGGCAAACGAGGTAAGAGCGACAGCGGCCATCCCGAGAAATCCTCTACGGGAAGGTTGAAGGGAAGTTGGCGAAGTCTTCACTCTGAGAACACTCGACGGTAACTGTTGTTTCATGATTGCTGCCTCCGGCGCTCTTACTCGGCGACTAGTTCATCCAACCGCTCCCGGTTCAGCTCCAACCCCAGCCCGGGGGCATCCGTGGGACGGACCGAAGCTCGTTCCACCTCGGGCTCGCCGAGGAAGAGGGTTTCACTGGTATCGATTGGTGGAGCCCAGCAGGGACTCGGGAAGTACTCGAGCAGGGGGCAGTTGAGCGTGGCCATGGAGAAATGAACATGCGGGACGGAATAGGTGTGGTTGATGACCTTTAGGCCCCGAGTAGAAGCCATAGCCGCAATCTTGCGTGCTTCGGTGAAGCCTCCACACATGTGAACATCCGGCTGCAGAATATCAACGGCTCCGGCGTCCAGCATCTGTTGGAATCCCCAACGCGAGTACTCGTGCTCTCCGCCCGAGATGGGGATAGTGGTACTCCGTCGGATGGCGGCGTAACCCCCGTAATCATCGGGGATGACCGGCTCCTCTATCCAGGAGAGATTCAAAGGCTCGAGCATCCGGCACATCTGCACGGCATAGGGAACATCCCAACCCATGTAGGCGTCGGCCGCCAGCTTGATGTCGGGTCCGATCGCGTCGCGGATGTTCTGGAGATGCTCGAGGTTGGCCAGCATTCCCCCGGGCCCATCGGCCGGGCCGGCGATGAAACGACCCTTCATCGCCGTGAACCCGTCCTCGACATAGGCTCGCGCCTCGTCGGCAACTTTCTGCTTCCCTATCGAGTGAAGAGCAGAGGCGTACAGCGACACCCGGTCTCGACAGGCTCCCCCCAGGAGCTCGTACACCGGCCGCCCCGTAGCCTTGCCCATCAAATCCCACATCGCGATATCCAGCGCGCTGATAGCTTCGATGGCCGCCCCTTTGCGCCCATAGGGAATCGAGGCTCGGAACATCACGTCCCCCAGCCTTTCCACCTCGAACGGAGATTTTCCGATCAAGAAGCGGCTGAGGTGGTTATCGATGATCGCCTTGACTGCCTGGCATCCGTCGTCTGTCCATCCTATGCCCTCCTGGCCGTCGTCCGCCGTCAGGACGACCAGACAGAATCCGGGGCTGGTGTACCAGGAAAGGCTTTTCTTGTACTCCGGATGGTGGTCCAGCACCGTCGTCAGGGGGAGATCTTTTTCCCGTTCATAGAGCTCTGCCCACCGGGACCGAGTGATGTGATAGGTCTCAATCTTTTGGATCTTCATTTCGACTCGCAGGGAATGGTCTCGTTCCGTAGGCTAGAGCCCAGCACCTGTGTAGCGCGTTGGTGAGCATCTTCATGCCGAGAAGGGCCAGTCTACTGGTTTAGAGCTGGGTCGTCCAGGCTGTTAACCAGTGACCACGAACGTTTTCCTCATCGCCTGTGGTATGTTATATCTTCGTTACATCGAAAGATCGACGTCTGTTTTGAGTGGGCGGTAACCCTGTTGAAGGGTCCTTCGCTATGTCGAAAACCGATACGAGTTTCGCGGGTAAGAGAACTTTTCTGGTTTTCGTCACCGCGTTCGTTATTCTTATGGGCTGGGCGAGTCTCTTTGCCAGCGAGGAGACGAATGTCGAGTTGCCACCTGCGGCCGACATCCAGGTGGATTTCCAACAGCAGATCGAGCCCATTTTCAAGGACAGGTGTCAGTCCTGCCACGGAGCAGAGCAGCAGTTGGGAGGCTTGCGACTGGACAGGCAGGACGGCGCCATGGCTGGGGGTTACTCCGGCCCCGTCATCCTCCCAGGCAGGAGCGCCGAGAGCAAGCTGATTCACCTGGTCGCCGGCCTGAAAGAAGGCGCGCTCATGCCCATGGGAGGCGAGCGATTGACGGGGAAGCAGATCGGTTTGCTGCGAGCCTGGATTGACCAGGGAGCCCGTTGGACCGAACAGATCGCCTCTTCCGATAAAGAAGGGACAGAACGGCGCGAGCACCCGCACTGGGCCTTTAATCCGCCCGAGCGCGCTCCTGTACCGGAGGTGCGGATTGCAGGCTGGGTGCGAAATCCCATTGACGCCTTTGTATTGGCAAGGCTCGAATCCGAAGGCATTGCGCCGTCGCCCGAGGCCGACCCTATCACCCTGATTCGCCGTGTCAGCCTGGATTTGATCGGACTGCCGCCGACACCCGGCGAGGTGGATCGGTTCTTGGCAGATCAGGCTCCCGGGGCCTACGAGCGTCTGCTGGACCGGCTCCTGGCCTCGCCTCACTACGGCGAGAAGTGGGCGCGACACTGGATGGACCTGGCGCGCTACGCTGATAGCGACGGCTATGAGAGTGATTTCCTTAGACCTCACGCCTGGAGGTGGCGTCACTGGCTGATAGATACACTGAACCAGAACATGCCTTTCGACCGCTTTACGATCGAGCAACTGGCGGGGGACCTGCTGCCCAACGCGACCCTGAACCAGCTAGTGGCCTCTGGATACAACCGAAACACGCTCACCGACCGTGAAGGCGGATTCGAGAAGGAGATGGACCGTGTGGAACAGGTGATGGACCGCGCGGAGAACCTCGGAGCTGTATGGTTGGGTCTCACTGTGGGCTGTGCGCGGTGCCATGATCACAAATACGACCCCATTACCCAGAAGGATTATTATCAACTTTATGCCTTCTTCAACACCGCCAGGGAAATCAACGTGGAGGCCGCCCTGGCAGGTGAGATGGGACCCTTTATAGCTCGAAAGGCGGAATACGATCGAAGAAGACAAGCGCTGTTGGAAGATTACAAAGTGCTGCCCCATGTGGCCGACTGGGAACAGAAGACGCGCGCGGCCGGCGCAGATCTGGAGGCAGCAGACCCTGTCTGGAGGCAAAAGTGGAACGTACTAGGTATAGAGTTGGACTACGCACATGAAACCCTGATGAAAGACCCGTCCGAGCGGTCTCAAAAAGAGCAGGAGAGACTGACGGACTATATTTTGCGCCATGGGGTTGGGGTTAGCGAGGAACGGGGCAAAGAATTAAAGCTGAAGGAACTTCGAGAGAAGCTGGCGGAGCTAAAGAAGGAAATTCCCGCACTCAGCGAGGCGCCGACTCTGGAAGAGAATCCGGATCCGCCCATGAGCTACATTCTCGTTCGTGGGGATTACAAGAACCCTGGGATCGAGGTTGGCCCGGACGTTCCGGCGGTGCTGCCACGGTTGCCGGAGGGGTCCGAGCCGTTGCGGCTTCGGTTGGCGCGCTGGGTGGTGTCCCGCGAAAACCCATTGACGGCGCGTGTGACAGCCAACCGGATCTGGCAAGAGTTATTCGGGCGGGGTCTGGTAGAGACGTCCGAGGACTTCGGAACCCGGGGTGAGCCGCCGACCCATCCCAAGCTGATCGACTGGCTGGCAATGGAATTCATGGACAGTGGTTGGGACGTCAAGAATTTGCAAAAACTGATGTTGACCTCGGCCACCTATCGCCAGTCGTCGGACATCCGGAAGGACCTCCAAGAACGCGATGCGGATAACCGGTTGTGGGCGCGTCAAACGCGTTTTCGTCTCCCGGCAGAACTGGTTCGGGATGTGACGCTGGCTGCCAGCGGCTTGCTGGACCCGACCATCGGAGGCCGGAGTGTCCGTCCTCCTCAGCCGCCCGGAATGGATGAGCTCGGGTTGGGAGGTGAAGGACGTGATTGGGAAGTGAGCCAGGGATCTGAACGCTATCGCCGAGGGCTTTACATACTCTTTCGGCGAACCACGCCTTATCCCCAATTAGCCACCTTCGATGCACCGGACTCTTTTGCTTCTTGCAGCCGACGAGAGCGTTCCACGACTCCTCTGCAGGCTTTGAACCTTCTCAACGATCCGGTGTTTTTTGAAGCCGCCCGGGGATTGGCGGCGCGGGTCCTGCGTGAGAACCCCGGCAGTTTCAGCGACCGGATCGATTACGCCTTCCGGTTGTGTCTGGCTCGGTCCCCCAGCCCCGCAGAGAGGGAGGATCTGCTTACCTACTACCGGCAGAAGAAACAGATCCTGGCGAAGAATCCTGAATCGGTAGAAAAGTTATTCCCGCCCCAGTCTGTGGAAGGTGCTGATCCTTCGGTGGCCTCCGCCTGGGTAGGTGTCAGCAGCGTCCTGTTGAATCTGGATGAATTCATAACCAGAGAGTGACCCATGGACTTCAGAGATTTCCAAGCAATCCAAACACGCCGTAATTTTCTACAGGAGTGTGCCGGAGGGGTAGGCATGATCGCCTTGTGGCACCTGTTGGAACTCGAAGGCCGGGCGGCGAGTGCGGCGGCTGGGGCCTTGCCCGATGTGAACCCGTTGGCGCCGAAGACTCCCCACTTTGCCCCCAAGGCCAAGAACGTGATCATCCTGTTCATGGGGGGAGCTCCCAGTCATATCGACTTGTTCGATCCGAAACCCGAAATGAAGAAGTGGGCAGATCAGTCGCTGCCCGACTCGATGACCAAACACCTGAAGCTGGCTTTCATCAAGCCGACGGCGAAGATCTGGCCGAGCGACCGGGTGTTTACGCGCCACGGCCAATCGGGAATCGAATTTTCCGATTGGATGCCGCACACGGCAACCTGCGCGGACGACATCTGCATGATCCGCTCGATGTTTACCGAGCAGTTCAACCACCATCCGGGCCAATTGGTACTGAACTGCGGAACCCCCTTGGCAGGGAGGCCTTCGATGGGGGCTTGGGTCACCTATGGGTTGGGGAGTGAATCCAACGACCTGCCGGGTTATGTCGTGCTGAGCTCGGGAGAACCCGCCCGCGCAGCCAGTGGGAACTGGACCAGCGGATTCCTGCCTTCTACCTTTCAGGGCGTACCTTTCCGCAGCAAGGGTGACCCGGTTCTGTACCTTACCAATCCTCCCGGGATCGACCGCGAAGGTCAACGGGCCAGGCTAGATGCCATCGGTAAGCTCAACCAGAAACATTTTGTGAAAACCGGAGACCTGGAGGTTGCCTCGCGTATCGCTTCCTACGAGCTGGCTTTTCGGATGCAGGCAGCGGCTCCTGCGCTCCTGAACCTCTCCGACGAGTCCGAAAGCACTCTCGAAGGGTACGGAGTCAACAACGAGGCGACACGACCCTTTGGCACCAACTGTTTGTTGGCCCGGCGGATGGTAGAGCGAGGCGTGAGATTCGTGCAATTGATTCACGGAGGCTGGGATCACCACAGCGACCTGACCAAAAAGTTGAAGAAGAACTGCGAAATGACCGACCAGCCCACCGCAGCCCTGTTGAAGGACCTCAAACAGCGAGGCCTGCTGGATAGTACGTTGGTCCTCTGGGGAGGCGAATTTGGGCGCACGCCGATGGTGGAGACCAGCTCCGGAGCAGACCGGCGGGGCCGGGATCACCATCCGTTTGCATTTAGCCTATGGATGGCCGGAGGAGGAATCCGGGGCGGGCAGGTGATCGGCAAGACTGACGATTTTGGATTGAACATCGTCGAGGATAAGATTGACATGCATGATCTGCATGCCACTATGCTTCACTGCCTTGGCCTGAAACATAAAGAACTGACCTTCCGCCACCAGGGTCGCGATTTCCGTCTCACCGATGTTGCGGGCAATGTAGTGCCCAAGTTGCTCGCATAAATAGTGTTGAGGGTCTTTTGAAGATGGATTCGAGTCAGGAACTGACCGCCCGGCAGAAAGCAAATTCCACTCTGTGGAGATCCCGTACGGGTTGGGGACGGAAGATTAGAATCTATAGGCGTTTCTTTGTCATGACCAACATCCTCACGAGCTTCTCTGGTAAGAAAACCCTTCTGGCTTACGTCGCCTCGGTCGCCGTTCTGGTGGGCTGGACGAGCCTCTTGGCCATCGAGCGGACGAACCTCGAGTTGCCACCTGCCGCCGACACCCAGGTGGATTTCCAAGGGCAGATCGAGCCCATTCTGAAAGACAGGTGTCAGTCCTGCCACGGAGCACAGCAGCAGTTGGGAGGCTTGCGACTGGACGGCCGGGAGGCGGCTCTTGCGGGAGGTTACACGGGTGCCGTAATAGTCCCCGGGAACAGTAAAGAGAGTCGCCTGATCCATCTTATAGCGGGCCTGGAAGAGAGTGATGAAGATCCCGTCATGCCCATGGTCGGAGATCGATTGACGACCGAGGAGGTAGGGCTGTTCAGAGCCTGGATCGACCAGGGAGCCGAATGGACCGCAGGGGCGTCTCGAGCTGAGAAGAACGATCCGCAGCCGAGGGATTCAGGCAAGACTCACTGGGCATTCATAGCACCGGCAAAGTCCCCCATTCCGAGAGTCGGGAACCGGCAATGGGTCGAGAACCCGATCGACGCGTTCCTGCTGGAGCGGCTGGAGGAGGAAGGCGTCGAACCTTCACCTGAAGCCGATCCGGCCACGCTCGTCCGGCGGCTCAGTCTCGATCTGCTGGGGCTGCCTCCCACTCCCCGGCAGGTGGACGAATTCCTGGCCGACACCGATCCAGATGCCTACGGAGGTCTGGTCGACCGACTTCTCGACTCACCCCATTACGGCGAGAAGTGGGCTCGTCAATGGCTCGACCTGGCCCATTACGGCGACAGCGACGGCTACGAAAACGACCGCGGCAGACCCCACGCCTGGCGCTGGCGCCATTGGGTGATCGAGGCGTTGAACCGCAACATGCCCTTCGACCAGTTCAGCATAGAGCAGATCGCCGGGGACCTCCTTCCGAATGCAAGTACCGAGCAGAAGGTAGCGACGGGCTTCTTTCGCAATACGCTCACCAACCGAGAAGGGGGCATGCCTCTGGAGCAGAGGCGCAACGAGCAGGTGATCGATCGCACCAACACGCTGGGCACCGTCTGGCTGGGATTAACCGTGGGCTGCGCTCAGTGCCACGACCACAAATACGATCCGATCACACAAAAGGATTACTACCGACTCTACGCCTTCTTCGATACCGCCCAGGAGGCCAACATCGAGGCTCCCCTGCCGGGAGAGTTGGGCCCCTACCTCCACTCCAAGCAGGAGTACAACCGGCAAAGAAAGGAACTGCTGGACGAATACAAGGTGGCCTCGCTCTACGATCAATGGGAAAAGAAGATCCTCGAAACCGTAGACAATCTCGAGGCCGCGGAACTCGAGTGGAAAGTCGCCTGGGACACTCTCGGCATCGACCCGGACCACGCGGCCGACGGCGCTCAGGATCTGATCCGCATGCCGCCTGCCCAGCGGAGCCAGAAGGTGCACGACCTTCTGGTTGACCACATGGTCCAGTGGTCTAATCTGGTGACCAGTGAGAAGAGGTTCAAGGAAATCAAGTTCAAGGAGTTGCGGAAGAAACTGGACGGGCTAAAGGCGGAATATCCTGCCCTCAGCGAGGCGCAGACGCTCAGGCAAAACCCAAATCCACCAACAACTCATCTTCTGATTCGGGGTGGTTGGAATAGCCCTGGGGTCGAGGTTCAAGCGTTGCCTCCAGCAGTCCTTCCCCCGCTTCGGGCTGTAAATGGAGAACCGCCACGATTGAGCCTGGCCAAGTGGCTGGTGTCAAGACAAAACCCCCTCACGGCGCGGGTTACAGTCAACCGCATATGGCAGGAGTTCTTTGGCCGTGGACTGTTGGCGAGTTCCGAGGACTTCGGTAAAAGAGGCTCGACCCCGACCCATCCCAGGTTGCTCGACTGGCTGGCCGTCGAGTTCATGGACAACGGCTGGAACGTGAAGGCGATTCAGAAATTGATCGTCACCTCTGCCACCTACCGCCAATCTTCGAATATCCGCGACGACCTTCAGGAGAAGGACCCCGATAGCACTCTATTAGCCCGTCAATCGCGAATTCGACTCACCGCAGAGTCCATCCGCGACACGGCGTTGGCTGCCAGCGGCCTGCTCAACCGGACTATCGGTGGCGAAAGCGTACGTCCTCCGATGCCGAAGAGCGTGGTCGAGCTGGCGTTCGGGATGAACGACTGGGTCCAATGGAAGGAAAGCAAGGGTGCCGACCGCTATCGAAGGGGCCTCTACATTTTCTATCAGCGGACCATACCGTACCCACAGCTTGCAACCTTTGACGCTCCGGATTCACTGGGTGCCTGCAGCCGCAGAGTGCGCTCCACGACTCCGCTCCAGGCGCTGAATCTCTTGAACGATCCTGTATTCTTCGAGGCCGCTCGTGGCTTGGCGGCTCGCATACTGAGAGAGAAACAGGGGAGCGTGGGCGACCGTCTCGATTACGCCTTCCGCCTCTGCCTGGCGCGCAAGCCTCTTCCCCACGAGAAGGAGTACTTGATCAAGCACTACCGGGAGCGAGAGGAAATGCTGAGGCAAAATCCGGAATCCGTCGAGGCGTTGTTTTCCGCCGAAGGTGTGGAGGGAATAGATCCTGCGGAGGCAGCAGTCTGGGTCGGTCTGAGCAGTGTCCTGCTCAATCTCGACGAGTTTTTTACCCGGGGATAGATTATGGAATTAGCGGACTTCATCAAGATACAAGACAGGCGCAATTTTCTGCAGCAATGCGCCGGCGGCTTCGGGATGGTTGCTCTTTACCATCTTCTGGCCCAGGAGGGACTGATTGCGGCGCCCGGCCGGGAACTGCCCGAGGTGAATCCTCTGGCGCCCAAAGCGCCTCATTTCGCCCCCAAAGCCAAGAACGTGATCTTCCTATACATGGCCGGAGCTCCCAGCCACATCGATTTGTTCGATCCCAAACCACAGATGAAGCGCTGGGAAGGGCAGAGCCTGCCCGATTCGCTGCGAAAGCAATTTGGCAACCTGGCCTTCATTCGACCGACGGCCAAGGTATGGGCCAGTCCTCGCAAATTCAAACGCTACGGCCAAAGCGGGATGGACCTTTGCGATCTATTGCCCCACCTGGGCAAGCAGGCGGACGACATCTGCCTGATCCGTTCGATGCAGACCAACACCGTCAACCACCATCCCGGTCAGTTGATGATGAACTGCGGGTCTCCCCTACCAGGTCGCCCCTCGATGGGGGCTTGGGTCACGTACGGTCTGGGAAGCGACTCACAGAATCTACCGGGTTACGTTGTGCTCAGCACGGGGAGTGGCACCAGCGCCGGCACTCAGAACTGGAGCAGCGGTTTTCTCCCTTCCGTTCATCAAGGAGTTCCCTTCAGGCGCACCGGGGACCCCGTCCTATACCTGTCCAATCCGCCCGGGGTGACGAAGGAAGCTCAACGGTCACGGCTGGACGCCATTCGTTATCTCAACGAGCAGCAGTTTCAGAAGACCGGAGACTACGAAATAGCTTCGCGGATCGCTTCCTATGAGCTCGCTTTTCGAATGCAGGCAGCAGCTCCCGGCCTTCTCGACTTTTCCGACGAGTCGGCCAAGACTCTCGAAATGTACGGCGTCAACAAGGAACCGACCAAGCCATTCGCGACAAACTGCCTCCTGGCACGGCGAATGATTGAGCGGGGGGTCCGATTCGTTCAGCTTTTCCACGCCAGCTGGGATGCCCACCAAGACCTAGACAAGAACTTGAAGAAGAACTGCGGCATTACGGACAAACCAGCGGCGGCCTTGATAAGGGATCTCAAAGAAAGAGGACTGCTGGACAGCACTCTGGTGATCTGGGGCGGAGAGTTTGGCCGCACGCCGGTTGTGGAAGACCGAAAGGCCGGTGCTGGAAAAGAAAGTTGGGGGCGAGACCATCACCGTCACGCTTTCACCATGTGGATGGCGGGTGGAGGAATCAAGGGCGGACAAGTGATCGGGAAAACCGATGACTTTGCATTCAACGTCATTGAGGATCCCGTTCACGTCCATGATCTACACGCCACCATCCTTCATTGCCTGGGCTTTGATCACGAGGAACTGACTTTCCGGCATCAGGGTCGTGATTTCCGTCTGACCGACGTCGCCGGCAACGTCGTGCCCAAACTGCTGGCTTGATCGGGGCCGTTTTTCGGCTGCGTCGACCCGAATATCAGCTCAATTGGTAGGGAAACAACACTTTAGACCCAAGGGAAAAATATGAACGAATCGACCCTTGCCGGGCAGCTGCCAAAGTGGGAAGAAGC
The DNA here is from genome assembly GCA_965219855.1 of Acidobacteriota bacterium. GTDB lineage: Bacteria > Acidobacteriota > UBA6911 > RPQK01 > JAJDTT01 > CAUZIZ01. The sequence goes on along the minus strand of CBDCOR010000017.1, from coordinate 3,973 downwards.
CGACCTACCGGCTCCACCTGCTCTGAACTTCCGCAACAAGCTGCGCATGGCAGGACCCGGAGCCATCCTGCTGGCCGCCAGCATTGGCGGCGGAGAATGGTTAGTGGGACCCGCTGCAACGGTTCAGTATGGGACCGCAATCCTGGGCGTCGTCACCATTGCCATCGCCTTGCAGCTCGTCTTCAACCTGGAAGCGATTCGCTACACGCTTTATACGGGTGAGCCGATTTATGGTGGTTTCCTCAGGCTGAAGCCCGGGCCACGCTTCTGGACACCGTTTTATTTCCTACTGTCACTCGTGCACCTGGGTTGGCCGGCTCTGGCCGCCGCGGCGGCCTCGACTGTGCTCGCCAGTGCAACGGGTCGCCTTCCCACCGATGCCGACGCGACAACGGTCCATTGGATCGCTGCCCTACTCATGCTCGTGGTTCTTCTGCTCCTTTCCTTCGGGGGGACTGTCGAACGGATGCTGGAAATCGTCTCGGTGACGATGCTTCTCGTAGTCTTCTCCTTCCTGCTGATAGCCAACCTCCTGTTCGTCCCGTTCAGCACCTGGGCCGAGACCTTCCTTGGCTTCTTCCGCCTCGACGGCTTCGGCGGCGGGAACCTGGACTGGACCTTGATTGGAGCTTTGGCGGCCACGGCCGCGGCGGGTGGGCTGAGCAATCTCACCATCACCAACTGGATGCGCGACAAAGGTTACGGCATGGGAGCCCATACGGGCGCAATCCCATCGGCCTTCGGGGGGCGCGAGGGACAAGTCTCCCACTTCGGCAAGATCTTCCCCATCACGACGGACAATCTCAAGAAATGGAAAGACTGGACCAGGTTCGTCCACTTCGATCAGGTCTGGTTGTGGGCCGGGGGAGCCGCCCTGGGGATGTTTCTCAACGTGAATCTGGCGGTTGGAGTTATTCCCCACGGCACCGAGATGTCCGGTATGGCTATCGGTGTCTACCAGGCACAATACATGGCCGAGACTCTCTGGTACGGGTTCTGGGGGCTTACCCTGCTCAATGGGTTCTGGGTGCTCTTCTCCACTCAACTGGGAGATACGGACGTCCTGATCCGCACCATGACCGATGTGGTCTGGCTAGGCGACGAGCGGGTGCGGAAATGGGGGGGCGGAAGAATCAAGATGGTGTACTACGTGTTGTTGGTCGTCTATACCTTCTTGGCAATTTACGCCGCCGGCCTGGCAACGCCTCTGACACTGTTCAAGATTGTTGCAAACATGGGCGGTCTCGTGATGGTACTGGGGGGGATTCAGATCTTCATCGTGAATCGAAAATTCCTGCCGGATCGCCTCCAGCCGCCCCTGTGGAGACAGGCTGGCCTGCTGGCCTGCGTAGCCTTCTACGCTTTCTTCGCCGTTCGTGTATTCCTGAGTCTAGTGTGGGGTTAACCCGGGGGGGGGTGTCGGTTCGCGTTTTGCGTCTTGGCGGAAGGTGCTTGCAACCGCTCTGAGGCCCTCGCGCTCGCCACAAAACATCATCTTTATGAATGGAACACTTAGAAACAGGCATTGGTCTCGAACGCGAGTCCGGGCATAATGAGTCTCATGCTGCACGACAGTGATCCTGACGCGCTGATCGTCGGCGCTGGACGTTTTCGATACAGAGCGGTCGAGGGATGGGACAAGCTGCCCACCGATTGGGACTATGTAGACGTGGTGGGAGTCGCCACCGACTCGCAGGACCGCGCCTACGTCTTCAATCGGGGAGAGCATCCCCTCGTCGTCTTCGACGTCCATGGCAATTTCCTACGAGAGTGGGGGGCGGGGAAGTTCGTTCGTCCACATGGGATATGGATCGGGCCCGACGACCTGATGTACCTGATCGATGACAAGGGGCATTCGGTCCGCAAGTATACTCTGGAAGGGGACCTACTGCAGACCGTCGGTCCAAGCGGTCAGGCTAGCGACACCGGCGTTGTCGACTTCGACTACCGCACCATGAAACAGGCCGCACCACCCTTCCACTTCCCAACCAACCTTGCGATGGCCCGCGATGGCCAGATGTTCGTGTCGGACGGCTACGGCAACGCGCGGGTGCATCGTTTCGGCCCCGACGGGAAGCTCATCCAATCCTGGGGTGTCCCCGGAGACGGTCCGGGACAGTTCCACCTACCCCATGGTGTGTGTCTCGACAGTAACGAGCGTGTGTTCGTGGCCGACCGGGAGAATAGCCGGCTGCAGATTTTCTCAACCGACGGCGTGTTTCTGGAGCAGTGGACCGATGTGGCACGTCCCACCAATATCTTCATCGATGCGGAGGACAACGTCTTCGTAGCCGAGGAAGGAATGCGGGCGGGCCTGTTCCCTTGGATGGAGCCAGATCTGGCTGCGACCGGCGGTCGGGTCAGCATCTTCAGCGAAGAGGGCAGCTTGCTGGCACGCTGGGGTGGCGGTGACGATCCCTGCGCACCTACAGACTTTTTCGTTCCGCACGACGTCTGGCTCGATTCGCGTGGCAGCATCTATATTGGTGAGGTTACCTGGGCTGGTGGCGGCAATCTCGGGATGGTGCCGAAGGACTGCCCTCGGCTCAGGAAGTATGAGAAGGTAGTGCAGTGACCTGTTCCTATCATAGACCTACGTCATCATGATCGTCAGGTCAACTAACCGAAGAACAAGGAGAGATTCATGCCGCGAGAAATCCTCAGCGAAACTGCTGGAAAACCCTACAGTCGCGGGACCCGAAACGGAAACTTGGTATTCGTTTCCGGGCAGATGGACGCAAATGACAAAGAGATCCCGGGAGGCGTGGGCCCCCAGATGGTCCAGACCATGGAGTACATCAAGGAGATCCTGGCTGAAGCCGGGGCGACACTTGATGACGTCAGCAATATGCCGGCTCGCGCCACGGTTGGGATCAGTCAGCTGGCGTTCGACCTGAAAGTGGTAAGACGCTCTCGTAGACCCCTAGAATCTGTACTCCAACAGATGAGTGGCGTGGAGTCGATAATTAACGGTTCATGAGGTACTTGCAAGTATTCTCGAGGCGAGAATAGAAGGGCATTACAAGAGGATTCAGGCACCATTAGGAAGCAGAAAGGACGAGGATAGCTCCAGCAGAATCGATGGATTGGGGGATCAGTATGAGGCCGCATTTGCAAACGCCCAGCTGGTCCCGCTGATTGATCTTGTCTTGGACAGGCAGTCTCCGGAGTAGGAGGATTGTCGGACCTGTGCCGTGTTCCTCACCTGTACGGGTCAGGATGTCCCTCCACACCAGGGGTATTGGACACAAAGGTACCTTCGCAAACAATCGACGGGTCTCGGGGGCATCGATCCAGTGAATAAGTAAGAATCACGGCAGGGGGTGGGAAAGGCCGATGGACGCGAATCCTCTTCTTGTCGCCCTCGGAGTTGGTCGAGCCACTGGCCCCAAGCAATCCTGAACGGGGGTTATGGAAGAATCTATAACGTTTGTTTCCGCAATAAGATAGGCTCGTACGCTCAGGAAAGGTCTTCCTCTTCAAGCTTATAGCATAACTTAACAGCGTATTGGATCTATTCTGTACCCACCATATGGAGCCTGGATTCAGTCCTCTGTCGGCACCAGCCGCTTGAGTTCTTCGAACCAGTTGAGGACGACGTTGATTTTGTGTTGGCTTGTCCGGTTCGAGGGCTTGGAGCATCGCGAATCGTCTTGCGGCATCACCGGTGGCGCTCCAGCGGACCGGGCAAACATGTCAGATTGGATCAACCTGCAGGTGGCAGCTCTCGGTTTCCGCGATCTCCAGTGCGTGTCATGCCTTCAGATGGCGTGTCCCGCTTGAACCGCATGTGCACAAGCCGGCCCAGGACTCCCATCACTCCAAGTCCCTCAACGCTTCGGCCAGGGCGTGGTCGAAGTGCCCTATGAGTTCCAGCGGGGTGGGAATCGCATGCTTCGAGTGAGCGACCCAAGAAGCTCTCCAGGTGACTAAGAAGGAATCAGGCTGGTAGCACTGTAGCAGCTCACGATTC
>CBDCOR010000016.1:0-22589 GCA_965219855.1 Acidobacteriota bacterium | reverse complement strand
TGATCCTGGAGTCGCCAGGCTTGAGTTTCACTTCTGCAATGTCTGCGCGACCGCGCTCTCGAAAGTGGACTTGCATGGTGATGTCGCACTGCCCGTTGTTCTCAAATTTCACGCACATGTCTCGGTCTTTGTCTCGTAGCTGTGTGAAGTCGAGAATGTTTGATCCTTCACCACACTTCTTGGTCATACGTCCCGTGAAGTTGTATTCGGCGATTGCCAGAGCACCCAGAAGGCTGAAGGAAAGTAGGAAGATGGTCGGATTTCTGAGGGTCTTCATCGTTGTTCTCCTTTGATCAATTCTCCCATCCCGCCCTCACCGATCTTCTCAGTGATCTTGTAATGGGAGATAGTCTGGCCCATCAAAACGGGCCTCCAGGCTAAAGCGAAACTCATCTAGCAAATACTAGATCTTTGGGTCTGGAAGTTATAGAAATCACCCCATGGTCCGCGAATACGGCCCCTTCCGGGAGCGATTCGAAAATTACATCCTAGAGCGCACCGCAGACTACCCCTCCGTGGTTCCCATGATCATCGAGGAGCAGGGCAAAGCCAGCTTTCGCCTCGTCTGCAAGGACACCCTCAATCACAGCAACTTCTCGCCCTGGTTTGACGACGCCAGCCTGTGGGGTGGACGCGGAATGCTCCAGTTGGACCATGCGATTGTGGTTTGTCTTGGGGAGTTGGAAGAAGACCGACGCAGTGGGGTCTCCGTTCGCGAGTTACTGCGACGCGAGAAGGAGGATGGCGATCACCGGCCCTAGCCAATGCTCAAGCTCGATCATGAGATTCTATCGTGCTGGGAGTTGGAGGTTGGGGAGTAAGCCTTCCCTGGCATGAAGGGAAAGGTGATCAAGCTCAGTGACGGTCTGGCACCCTATATCCTGGATGGCCGAGACACCGCAGTCCTACCCTGGGCTTTGGTGGAGTTCGAGAATGGTCATCTGGCCACTGGATATGGAGATGAAGCGGGAGAAGGTCCTTGATGAGTGAACAGAATCTGGCTGTCCTTTCAAGACCCTGACCCCATTGATCCTTCCGGTCCACCGAGATAACCTGGCTCTCGGCAAGACACCCCGACGAGGAGGATGGAGAATGAGGAGAGCACTGGTCTTCGCCTGCCTGGTTTCTATGGCCCTGCCCGTGGCAGCAGAAAGTGCCTTGGCACGACAGCCTAGCTCTCAGGAGTCCCTGGATATCGGCTCCCGGCTGGAGCTGTTTGTGGACGACCATCTGATCGATTCCATGGAGGGAGTAAGCCTGAAGCTACACAAGCCCCGATCTGCGGGCAAGGTCCTAGCCTTCGACAAACCCTGGGAGGGCAATACCAGCGACTATCACACTGTATTCCAGGACGGAAACGGCTACCGGATGTACTATGCAGGTACCAGCCACCCGGATTATGCTGACCAAGGCCAACTGTCGCCGGACGAGAAGCTCCTCCCCAAACACAAATCCGTCACCTGTCTGATCGAGAGCAAAGACGGGATCCAATGGTCTCGTCCTTCGCTAGGTCTGATCGAGTTCGAGGGATCCAAGGACAACAATATCGTCTGGAGGGGGGAGGCCTCCTGCTGCTTTGCCCCCTTCAAAGACGGCAACCCAGATGCGCCGACGAAAGAGCGTTACAAGGCTCTGAGCAGCGTCGGGGAATGGCCTCACAACGTCCTCAAGGCGTTCATCTCGGCAGACGGAAAGAGCTGGCGTCTGGCCAGCGAGAAGCCCGCCATCAGCGACGGTAAGTTCGATTCCCTCAACGTGCCCTTCTGGGATCCGGTAAGGCAGCGTTACGCCGCAGTCTATCGGGATTTCGACGGTGTCCGAAGCCTGAAGTATGCCACCTCGGAGGATTTTCTCAATTGGACCCCGGGGCAGTGGGCAGAGTACGGGAACACGGCCCGCGAAGAACTCTATACCAACGCCACTACTCCCTACTTCCGAGCGCCCCACATCTACATCTCGCTTCCCAAGAGATTCGTTCCCTGGAAGACCTTCCATCCCACCAACCCGCACCCAGGCGTTTCCGAGGGCGTCTTCATGACCAGCCGAGACGGGGTGCACTGGGACCGGCGCTTCATGGAAGCATTTATCCGACCGGGTCGAGACCCGCGCAACTGGGTTCACCGCTGCAACATGCCCACTTCCGGGCTCGTGCCCACTGCCAAGGACGAATTGTCCCTCTACGTGGGTCGCCACAACACCTACCCCAGCTCCCATCTGGAGCGAATGACCTTGAGACTCGACGGCTTTGTTTCAGTTCATGCCAGCTACCAGGGTGGCGAGCTGATCACCAAGCCCCTGATCTTCCAGGGAGGCAACCTGGTCGTCAATTTTGCCACCTCCGCAGCCGGGAGCATCCGTGTGGAGATCCAGGATATCAACGGGAACCCACTTCCAGGCTTTGCGCTGGAGGAATCACCGCTGATCTGGGGAGACGAGATCGAGCATACGGTGCGGTGGGAGCGGAGACATACCAAGGCGACTTCAGATAAGCCCCTGGCCAGGATTGCAGGAAAGCCCGTCCACCTGCGCTTCGTGATGAAGGATGCGGATCTATACTCCCTGAGGTTCAGATAGGCGCAGAGTCGCCAACTCGTCCGGGGGCTCCTCCTCTTGTCGCAGTGCGGAGCCTACCTTTCTCATTGCCAGGCGAAGTACCCAGGCAGACAAGCAGGCCGGAATCACCGTGCCAACCCATAAGCCCATCTGGGGACGGACCAAGCCCGAGTATAAAGGGCCAGTCGTTGATCAGGCGTAGGCAGTAGAGAACCGCTACCGCCGCGAAGATCGGAGCGGATGATTTCAACTACGTGTATCGGTCTGACTTCACTGGAGTCCGGCTGGTGCCTGAGAACCGAAGACCTTTCGACCCTGAATGATGGCCTCCACAATCAACAAAGGCACCGCCCAGCAGAACCAGCTCGCGGCATTAAGTCTCTCCACCACTGTCCCTACCTCTACCGCCTCTGAAACTGCAAAGAAGAGTCGGAACATGACAAAACCAAATGTCACCACGTAGCTCCGAATCATCCATTCCTGGTGTTGAAGGATCATGCGGCGTCGGATCGCAATATACGCGATGCCGGTAGTCAGGACCCAAGCTAACCCGAGACCTCCCAGCCCCAGCCCGAAGACCCAACTTACCTGGGTCGTCGCAGCGAGATAAAAGGCCGCAAGGCTTCCCAACAGCACAGTCGCCAAGTACAAGATTCCGAGCTTCCGGTGGAGCGCAAGACGTTGTCGTCTCGCACCAAGCCAGAGTTGAACAGGCCCCACCATCAGAGCCACAGCGCCGCAGAGCACGTGTGTGAAAATCCAGCCCTGGCGTCCCTCGAAGCGAGCGAGTACACCCGAATCAAGCAGCAAGTACGGAAGGGCGAACACGATCAGAAAACCAAGGGCAAGGAGAGAAGCTATCCCGAGTAGCAGCACCCATATCCAGGACAACGATTCTCTGTTGCGAAAGATGGCGGCTTCACTCATGGTCCTCCTACCAAGGCTGGACAACTCTACCTAAGCTCGAATTTGACAGCAAGGACCTTTGATTCCAAGTGAAACCCAACGATCACAGAAGAGTAGCTTGAGCGGCGGCAGATTTGGCTAAACGTTAAGTGCGGAGGGCATGGTCCTGGTCTCCCCTGGGATGAGAGGCAAGGTGATCACGAGAAGCGAGAATCTTCTAGTGGTCTCCGGGGTAGCGAGGGCGGTCACCACCCCGGTTTCTAAGATGATTCAGTAAAAGGTAAGGTGAATCGATTGTACCAGCGACGTGAAGAGATGTATGTGATCCTGATCACCCGATTTGATCGCAATCGAAGGACCGCTTCCGGAAGCGGTCGGTCAGGTCTGGCATTGTTCGTACGGTCAGATCCGGGCTATTACACTTTCATGGGTCCCCGAACACGTCCCCTTCAGAGCGCGATTCGAGGAGTACATCCTGGAGCGCACTGCCAACCACCTCTCCCTGGTTCCCATGATTATGCATGGTCAGGGTAAGGCCCGCTTCCGTCTCGCTTGCAAGGAGACGCTAGACGGCACGGACTGCTCCTCGTGGCTTGACCAGGCTGCTTTGGATGGGCCCGATAGGGTGCTGATCGACGAGGAGATCTCTGCCTGTCTGAAGGAGCTAGGATACCCAGGGGAACTCTCTTACAGGACAGTTCCCGGCCCAGCCGATTCAACCTCTCCAGAGGATGAAGCGACACCGCATGGCTTCGAGGAGCTGATTCAGATTGTCAGATCCGCAGCGGCGGCCACACCCTTAGAGTTCATGCGGCTGGTACTGGCTTCCTCCCCGGGGTGAGGTCCGGTTCATCGAGGTGACCGGGGACCTGAATTCCGAAGGGAACTCGAAACGGCTTTCCGTGAGGATTTCCAGGCTCTGGGAATGTTGGCTTGGGAGGTTGGCAAGGAGACGGTGCAGGCCAAGAACCTGCTCTTCCCCTGGCACAGGGACAACGAGACCCTCTGCGAGCTGTTCGATCGGCTCTGTGATGAAGGGGCCGATAGCGTGGAGCAAGAACTAGACCGGCGGAGTATAAACTAACCGCCTCGCAGTCGTGAAGTGCTTCCCGGTCTCAAGAAATAGCCGAACAATCAAAGCACCAAATGACCCACATCAATCTCCGGAACGACGCACGCACAGCGCTCGGACGTGGGTGGAGTCGCCGAGGCGGTCGGTGTAGCGCCCGCCGTACCAGAAATTGAAGAGCCAGGCAGAATCCTTGAGATATTTGTCTGAGCTCCAGATAAACGGTGTTGTTAACCATCCGACTGGCGGCTGCCGACCATCGAGGAACTCGAAGGGATTGGGCGAAATCACTTCTGAAATGATTGAAGACTACCTGCTTGAGAGAAATCGGGGTGTCTCCGCTCACAGCCAACAAGGAGCTCAGGAGCCTTCGTTCTCTCTTCAACTTTGGAAAGAGAAAGAAGCTAGTCGAGGAGAACCCTGCTGATGATCTTCAGTTTCTGCCAGTTGAAAAGAAGGTCAAGTATGTGCCCGCGCAGCAAGAAATCGACTTGGTCATTGACGAAGCAGATCAGGACATGCGGGACTATCTGTGGATGATCCGCGAAACCCTAGCCCGAGTAAGCGAGATCAACCGCCTGGCCTGGGACGATGTCAATCTGGCAGAAAAATACCTGATCCTTTACACGCGCAAGAAGAAGGGGGGAAGTCTAACTCCGCGCAAAGTGCCCATGACCGAAAAGCTCTATGCCGTCTTGTGCAGACGTTACATGGACCGGGACAAGACTCAGCTGTGGCTATTCTGGCATACCTACTGGAGCAACAAGACAGGTGAGAAGCAAACAGGGCCATACAAAAGTCGAAGGAAGAAAATGAGAACTCTGTGTCGGAAAGCAGGCGTGCGGTATTTCTGCTTTCATGCCCTACGCCATTCCGGGGCTTCAGTGATGGAAAGCGCCAATGTTCCTCTCGGAAGCATCCAACGGATTCTAGCAGCCTGTCGGACTTGACTCACAGGCACTTCTGAAATTTGACGTTTGATCCAAAGTCTTGCACGACCAAGCACGAAATCGATGAATCGTCTGATCTGCGGCGGTGATTTGGCCGCTGAAACGACCTGGCCCACCTCTTCAGAGGGTGGCACGGGCCAGCTTCGGCTGGCGGCAGGCGAGGTTGTACATTCTTTTCAGATTCCAGGCGATGCTGGCCAGAGTCCACTCCCCGTCTGCCGCCTCCGCTCCTCGGAGAGAGAACTGCGCAAAGCCCATCACCGATTTGATGATCCCAAAGACGGGCTCGGGGACAGCTTTGCGTTGCCCGTAGATGGCTCGACCCGCCGGGGTCTTCAACCGGTAGCTCATCTGCTCCACCGCATCGGCGTCTTCCCCGGGTGGCTCCGGTTCTTTCCAGCGTTCGTTCGGCGGCAAGTGGTGGGCTTCCCGCTCGACCGCAATATAGGGAAGGACCGCATGCTCGCTACAAAGCTCCACGTTGGCACCACTGAAGTAGCCGTTGTCGGCCAGCAGCTCCTGGGGCCGACCCAACGACTCCGGCAATGCGTGCAGCGCCGCCAGGGCCGGTTTCAGTTCTTTCTTGTCATTGGCGTTTGGCGTGACATGAACGGCCACAATCAACAGACTGTCGTTATCCACCAGGGCCTGAGCGTTGTAGCATTGCTCAAATCCCCCGCCCGAGACCGGCATGATCCGAGAATCTTCATCCGTCAGATTGATCTGATCCTGGTCTCGGATTCCTCCTCGGGGCGGTTTGGGTTCGCGACCCTTCGGTTTGTTTCCCCTTTTCCTCTGGGCTTGCCGCTTGGCCACCTTCCCTTCATATTCGGCGTGCTCGGCCGCCTGCCGCTCGGCCGCCCGCTCGACCAGCTTCTGCTTCGCTTGATCGATCGCTTTCAACCGTGCTTCCCGCCGCGCCAGCTCGGCCGGGATGTCCATCCCTTCCGTTTCTTCTCGTCCATCCGCTTCCTCGGCCAGCTGCATCAACTCGTCCACTTCTTCTCGCAGCCGCGCTTCCAGTTTCTGGATGTGCCCCCAGCTCAACGCACTGTGCTTGGAGGCATTGGCTTTGACCTTCGTGCCATCCAAACTCACTCGGCCCAACTTCAGAAATCCCATCGCCTGGGCCAGCAGCAAGATCTCCACAAACAGCGGCTTCAGCTCTTCCAAAAACCGCTTTCGGAAATGGGCTATGGTGTCGTGATCCGGATGCGTGTTGCCGGCGAGGTAGCGAAACGCCACCGAATCGTAGGTGGCTTGCTCCAACTTCCGACTCGAAAACACCCCCGTCGCATACCCGTAAAACAACAACGCCAGCATCACCGCCGGATGGTATCCTTCCGATCCCCGTTTCGTGTAGGAATCCTCCAACTTCCTCAACTCCAGCTTGCTCACCACCTCCACCACGAAGCGAGCCAGATGCGTCTCCGGCAGCCATTCCTGCACCGAAGGAGGAAACAGATAAGGAGTCTCTCGATCTACTGTTCTAAATCGATTCGCCATACACTAATGATGCCCGTTCGGTGTGACCTCGAAAGTCCGACAGGCTGCTAGGGCATGAGAATAGATCCACCACCGAGATCTACCTGCACAGCATTGGTCAGGCTGAGCGACATGCGATGGTGGTTTTCGAGGATGCCAGAAGAAAAGTCACACACAGAGTCACACACAATGAAAACCCTGGAGAGCAGGAGCTCAGCGTAACTCATTGAAAACAAATGGTCGGGGCAGAGGGATTTGAACCCCCGACTTCCTGCTCCCAAAGCAGGCGCGCTACCAGGCTGCGCCATGCCCCGAACAGCCTTTAGGTTAGCACGGCGGAAGGCTGTGTAGGAAGCCGTCTTGATGTCCTTTAAGGAGCAAGTGCCGTCTTCTCTCTGCTGGAGCTTCATTGGAACCTCGCACCCACAGGACACCGATTAATGCGGAAATCCGGGAAGCCTGAAGCGAGAGCGAGGGGTTGGGGATCTGACCTGGTGGGCCTAACCGGTTCTGCCCTCTACATGAAGCCCAGGATTCTCACACGGCCTGGTAGATCTGGTCCAGCCAGAAGACCATCTCGGCTGTGATGTCGTTGTTGGCCGATGTCTCTCCGACGTTGCCCCACCAGCCCTCCGGCGATTGGGACGCGATCAGGCCGTCGCCGACGCGAATGGCCATTTCCCTGTACTTGGGCTCGCCGGTAAGGGTGTACAGCAGGGAGGCAGCCCATCCGACCTTACCTGCGCGGACCAGATCAAAGAGGTATTCACTAGCGTCTTCCGCGATGCGCATGTACTCCTGGGCCAGTGTTAGCCACTCCTGCGCTCCGGTTGCCTGGTAGAGTTGCGCGAGGAACCCGCCTGCGATTCCGGGATTGTAGAAGGGTTGATCGCTTGTCGCGTCCTGATTCAGCAGGTACCGGAATTCCTGGCCGGGAGGAAATTCCGTGTGCAGCCCGGTCTTCGCGCTGTAGACCCCATACAACTGTCTGGGGTAGTTGGGTTGCGCCTCCATCAGGTTCTTCATCCAGCGGCCTGCCCCTCTGGCAACCTCGATTCTGCCCGTGTAGACCGCGCACCAGCCACATCCTGCAACCACCCAGAGGTCTTGCTGCCTCTCTCGATCGTGTCCTCTGGGACCGGTGTAGAATCCTTTGTTCTCGCTGTCCCAAAAGCTCATCAGGAAGTCCATGCCCCGTTGTGACAGATCGAAATGGCCCAACCGGTGAGCACCCTTGATCACCCATGTGTTGTAGTAGGTGTATCCGTCTCCCCTAATGGACTCCGGCCTCGGCCCGAAATCCCCATTGGGCAGGAAGCCATGCTTGCGAATCCAACTGCAGAGCCGGTTGGCGCTGGCGCTTTCACCGCAGGCGGCCAGGGCAGCGGAAACCTTGTAGTAATCGGCCAGGCCGCGCTCTGGGTTTCCGTAGCCGCCGTCAGGTCGTATCTTGCCGAGGAGAAATGAACAGCCTTTGTCTCTGGCGTCCCTGAAGCGCCCCGTTCCCGCAAGTGTGAGAGTCATATCCCAAGCTCCCCGGCAAGAAATAGATGGTCTATGTCGTCAGTGTCCACGAAACGATCAACCCTATGAGGGTGATCAATACTCGTTCTTCACACGGTTTGCAACCCTGGATTCGGCGCAGTACATTGGAGACACCAAACCATGAGGCAAGCGACCCTTTCAGTGCTTGTAATCCTGCTCCTGGGGATGGGATGCAGCCCCGAGCCTCCCCCACCCGAGGGACAGTCTGTCGAGATCGGTACTCACACCCAGCTGCTGGTAGATGACTTCGCGATTGAGGTCCGGGAGGCGGTCGGGAGACGGGTCAATGGCCTGCGAAAGCACCCGGCCAACCCAATAATGCGACCGGACCGTCCCTGGGAGGGGCGCTACGCAATCCCTTCGACCGTGCTCTACGACGACTCCGAGCAGCTTTTCAAGATGTGGTACGGGACCATGGAGGAGCGCTGGGCCTACGCGACTTCCCGGGATGGAGTTTCCTGGGAAAAGCCCGAGCTCGGACTGGTGGATTTTCGGGGCTCCCGCCGCAACAATCTCCTGCCCGGTGCAGAGGGAAGGGTCGTGATGGATCTTGCAGAAAAGGACCCGTCCCGCCGCTTCAAGGCCTTGCGCTATGGCCGGGCCAAACCTGGCGGACCCGAGGGCATTTGTGTTGCTTTCTCGGCGGATGGGTTGCGCTGGGACCCCTATCCCGGAAATCCGCTTCTGACCGCTAGCGGGGTAACGCTGCATTGGGGCATCGGAGATACCCACACCCTCTTCGGATGGGACGAACAGGTCGGAAAATACGTCTCCTACATGATTCCAAGCAGCGGCTTTCGAGACATCGGCCGCTCTGAGAGCAACGATTTCATCGACTGGAAGATCCCCAACCCGGTCCTGGTGCGGGATGAAGGCGATCCGCCCGCCACACAGTTCTACGGAATGTCTGTCTTCCGCGACCGAGAAGTCTATTTCGGATTCCTCTGGGTGTATCACCCCAACTCACTGATGATCGATGTCCAGTTGGCGCACAGCCGGGATGGAATCGGTTGGCGTCGTACCGATCAACGCCATCCGATCCTCAGCTACGGTCTGCCGGATCATTTCGATTCGCATGTCCTGATGGCGCTGAGGCCGGTCATCAAAGGCGATGAAATCTGGGTCTACTACGGCGCCGAGAACGAGGCCCACGCGCTGACGAAACAGGACGTTCTACTCAGAACTCACGTACTCGGAGACACTCCCGTTCCCCTGGCCGAGCAGTCGTGGTTGCAAGAGAGACAAGGATATGGAGGCCTGGCGATGATCCGGCGCGACGGGCTGGTGTCGCTCGACAGCGACGCCCCTGAGGGAGTGGTCATCACCAAGCCTTTCGTGTGTCGGGGGGAGCGTCTGCTGATCAACGCCGATGCCTCTCGAGGCCGGATACGGGTGGAGCTGCTTGACGAGACAGGCCTTGCGCTACCGGGTTTCGGGGCAGCTCGCTCGGATCCCCTCCACGGAGATTCGGTCAGCCAGCTGGTCAGCTGGGACGGGGAGTCAGATCTTTCCTCCCTGAAGGGTCGAAAGATCAAGCTGCGCCTGCTGATGGCCCACTCCAAACTCTTCTCCTTCCGCTTCGCCAAGACCGAGGGTGCTCCATGAGAACTGCGGTCGGGGACCTGGGAAACTCTGCTGCTGTCCGCTCGCTCCCGTTTTCGTCGTCCTCGACGGCCGGGACTTGGGCTAACATTGCAGACGACTCAAGTCGTGCGCGGCTCTGTTTCGCTTTTGCGTCAATTGATGCTGCCGAGGCTGGCCCATCTCGGCGCAATGGCCAGGCAAGAGAGACGTGCGACCTCTTTTCTTCACGTTTCACCTCCGGTCTCCTGATGGTCGTCCTTGCCCTTGCTTCCGCCTGCACCTCCTCCTCTGGGCTTCCCACGGTTGCTACGGGGCCGGCCAGCGCTCTGGGGACCGAAGCCGTCACGGTCAACGGCAGCGTGAATCCGCACGCCCTGGCGACCCACTACTATTTCGAGCATGGCAACTCGACCGAATATGGAAAGAGGACGCCTGCACGTGAGCTTCCCCCGCGCCTGGCTGCGTACTACCACGAAAGCTGGGATGAAGGCCCCGGAGGGTGGACAACGTGGGGGGTGGCGCAGTCTATGCATCGGGATGGCGGACACTCCAATGGATTCTTGAGGGTTTCCGAGCCCACCACCCTGAACGACTACAACCACAGGATGGCCGGAGTCCTCCACCTGGCCAAGTTCTTCTACTCGGGACCCGTCTACAAGAGCGCGTACCTGGGTGGAGGCGATGCCGATTTCAGGGATGCTCGGGTCCGTCTCTGGGTTCGCGGAAATGACTGGAGACCGAACGGGTCTGAGCTGATCTGGTGGACCCAGAGTCAGAGCAATATCGAGGTGGGGAATCGGCGCGGTGTCTTCAGACGGGCCAATTGGGCCTATACCGGATTTACGCTGACTGACCATCTTCGCGACGGCAAATGGAATCGGGTCGAGTACCGGCTCCTCAACGACACCACCCGGTGGACGTATGGGGGGAGCAACTTGGGTAGGGATGGGCGTAAGTACTATTCATATTGGCCCATCGACCAGGCTCAGGGCCATCTCAACTGCAATTTCTTCCATGTCCTGGCCTTCGTCGACCCGCATAATCCTCCCACTGGATCGATCGATTTCGATGAGTTCGAAGTCGCCTATCGCAACGAGTCTCTGGTCTTTCCCAGCAACGGAGGCAAGCTGATCGACTGGCCCCGAGATCCAGAAGCAGATCCCGCAACCCTGACGGACGGATGGCGGCACGGTGAGGGACGAATGTGGAAGAGCCGGGAGAACCCCTCCGGTCCCCAGGAATTCACCTACTCCTTCGAATCTGAGGTCAGGGTCGATACGGTTCAACTACACCAGAACCCCGAGTGGCCGGGAAAGGCCGTGGAGGTCCTGGTCTCGACGGATGGCGACTCCTACCAATCGATACTGAAGCAGCCTCTTCCTGAAAAGAGAAGTCGCGGTCCTAATTTTACCTTTCTCGTGAAGCAGGGCCTCTCCACTCAGGCGCGATATCTGAAGGTTCGTCTCTCTTCCGGCTACCAGAGTCGCCACTGGGGATTGGGGGAAATCGAGGTTTTCGGTAGGGGCGCTACCATGATCCCCGATGACGATGTTTATCATGTGAATACCGATCTCTACGGTGTAAGGCCGGGTGAGACCTGTCACTACCGGCTGGTGGCGACCAGCAGTCGCGGCAGCAGCTATGGAAAGGATCGTACTTTTGCGCTTCCGGAGTCAGACCAACCGCAGGTCCTGACGGGGAAATCGAGCCGTATAGACGGCTCGAGCGCCAGGGTCGAGGGAAGAGTGAATCCAATGGGTGTGCCCACCTATTTCTGGTTTGAGTACGGCACCGACGAGGCGTACGGATCGAAAACCGAGGTCCGATATGCGGGTCTCGAGCAAACCCCAAGGACAGTCTTCGAGACCCTCACTGAATTAGGATCGGGAACGACATACTACTACCGAACCGTAGCGGTGAACGGAAGCGGCACCGGACACGGAGACGCAGGTAAATTCAGCACAACCGCACCCTTTGGTTCCCTCTCCGATGATTCTCGCTAGCAACCCTGACAGAGCCGTGACTGTGAAGGAGCGGGCCCGGCGTTCCGAATGGCGGGCACAACGGGCGGCCCTGTATCCTAAGAAACAAGAGGACCTAGGAAATTTCCCCTACTCACCGCCGGCGTTGGGTTACAATGTGGCATGTGCGAAAGTGGCGGAATTGGCAGACGCGCCAGATTTAGGATCTGGTGGGTGAGAGCCCGTGGGGGTTCGAGTCCCCCCTTTCGCACCAATTGAATCAATGGTTTACGTGGAGAAGAAGTGATCGGGCTATCTCCCTCACTTCGAGTGTCTCCACTTTGTCTCCACTGACGAATGGGCCTGTTCCCATTCGTGGACCTCCTTTTTCTGGGCCGAGACCACGGATTTGCTGGCGTGGCTTTGGACGTAGTGGACGTAGCGCATCGTGGTGTGGATATCGGAGTGCCCCAGGAGTTCCTTGACCGTGTTGACATCCACGCCGTTCATGAGCCACTGGGTCGCCCGGAAGTGGCGAAGCCCATGAAATCCCAGCCAGTCCAGACCCAATTTCTCCCTTGCTGTTTCAAAGGGACCACGAGGGTCCTTCCAAGGTTGCCGCCGCACAGGATCCACGAAGACCTCTGGGATGTCGATGAAGCGAACCAACTTCTGCAACCATTCCAGTGCCAGATCGGATAGGGTCACCGAGCGGACCTTGCCGCTTTTCGCCCTTCCGATGACAACGACCGACTCTCGGGGTCCAGCCTTCCGAATGTGATCCCACTCTAACCTCAGACCGGGTGCACGACAAAAAAGTGACGACTGGATCATGCCGCGGCTCGATGATCGGCCCTCCATTCCCAAAAATCCTCAAAGCGTCCACTGAGTCGAGCACAACGAAGGGCCATGATGGAATTGGCTCCCCGGACGCTCCAGTGCATCCCGGATCGTTTGAGTCGAGCCCCGATGGCGTTCTTGCATCCGGCTTCCACTACTCCAGTGGAGGTGCAGAGCCCTTTCGTCTCGAACTGGGCGTAGCGCACATCCGCTGGCGATTCTCTTGAAAGTAGCCATAGGCGGCTTTAGCCTCCTGGTTGTTCAGCCCCTCGGTCTCAAGGACCGAAAGGAGGATCTCGATCTCACCGGCATCAAGTTCCTGGCAACGTTGTTCGGCCCAGTCTTGGCTCAAGTGGCGATCGCCATACAAGCTCTTGGACAGCTCATGAAGTCGCTCTTTGGCGTGGAAACGATCGACAATCTGTACGGCCTCAGGGAACAGTTTCCCCGCCAGGTTCCAGATCCACTTCGCTCCGTCGCCTAAGACGACTTGCTGTGGCGCTTGTCCAAAGCGGCGCCGCTGGGCTTCGCGCTCGACCCGCTGGGCGAACTCGGAAAGCTGGCGATCGGTATCCAAGGTGGCGGCGCTTTCGATAGCGGCGGTGTAGGTAACCGAGCCAGGATCTCTCAGGGGGCGTCCCTGGTTGTCTCGTTTCTCCGCACTCCAAACCGTGCAGAGCTTGGCTTCCCGGGTCCGGGCCGAACCATCGGGTTGTTTGCCCGCTCGCCCTTGTAGCTCGGGCGCTCGCATGGGCACGCCCGTGCCGTCTACTCCCAGATAGAGCGTGGGGGGCAGGGGCAACAACGACTCGGGCTCCCGGCTCTGGTGCTCATAGCGAGCGACTTTTTCTCCCAGGGACTCCGCGCACCGTTCCACTTGTTTGGCTCCCACTTCAACCCCGGCCAATTCGTCCAGCAGCTGACTGCTTTCTTGAAAGCTGAGGATCGAGGCGGCCGCCCCGACCATCCGTACCAGGGCCGGCGACAAGGAGCGGTCCTCCAGTCCCAGCTCTCGGTCTCGGGGACAAAAGCCTGCGCCGCAATCCGGACAGTGATAGTAAGCACGCTGCAATCGCATCGGCCCCAGCACGGTGGTAAACTGCTTCTCCCGCCGACCCGCGTACCGCGCTCGTCCTCCACAGGGGCAGCTGAGCCCGGGGACGGTGTCCGAATGATCCTGGTTGAGATGAGCTTCCACCGTCCGGGCAGCCACCTCCAAGACTTGGCGTCGGACCGCGGTCTCCAGGGCTTCAAAGTCCAGGGCCTCCGCCGCAGCGGGCCCTATCAGGATCTGGACTTCTCGCTGGACCTCCTGCGCGAGCGTCTTTTGGAGCCCTTTTTTTCGCCCGTGCGGGCCGGGGCGGCCTCCAGTTTGGCCTGACAGATCTGTTCGCTGACCTCCACCAGCTCCTGCAGCAAGCTCCGCAATCGGTGATACTCCGCGATCTGCTCCCGAGTTTGTTCGACCGCCGGCCCCGGCGGAATGATCCTGGTCACGGTTTTGTCGTCCACGCGACGGGTCAAGGAGAAGCTGGGCCCGTGGCCGGGAGCCCCGGGCTGGGCACAGTGACAGTTGGCCTTGCCACAGCGGCGGTAACGTGCCACCAGGGATCCGGGACGCAGATCGCCCAGTTCGAGCAAGGCTTGCTTCAACTGCTGGCGCCGTTGTTCCAGTTGGACTTGGGGGGAAGCGTCTTGAGACATGAGGACCCTCCTGTCTGACAGTTATTATAACTGTCAGACAGTCTAGTCCCAATCCCCGACGTTCTCTGGTCTTCACCACCAACATCACTTTCGTGTCGTGCACCCCCTCAGACCTTCTGATTTGCGCATGCCCGTCTCTCCCAGGATGACCGAATAGGCACCTATCGCTAGATCTTCCTCGGCTACCGCCTGGATCAACTCCCGGTACTGCCCGTAGTTCATGATCCGAAGCGGCTCTTGCACCTCCTTGAGCATCCGGTAGCCGAGCAGGGGGTTCGCCTTCACGTACTCCCTTTCTACCGCCAGAGAGAACAGGTGGCGAAGAACGGCAAGCCCCCGATTGACGGTTGCTGCGCTGACGCCTTCCCCCAGTCGGGCCGCTTTGAATCGATCTGCATCGCCACGGCGGAGTTCTTTCAGCCGAACATCCCCCAGGATCCGGACAATGGAGGTGAGGGCCTGCTCCTTGAAATCTGGACGACGGTTGTTTGCTTTGCAGTACTCCAGGTACTCCTCCACAAACCCCCGGATCGTCGGATTGGAGCGGTCGTCTCTGGTGGACGACCTGCCCATCAACTGGGTTTTCACCTCGGGCCAAGTCCCCGTGATTACCGCAAAATCGATCCTGGTCTCTAACTGTTTGGCCACCGTAGGGTTGGGCATGAATCGCCGGAACCGGGTCCCATCCGGCCAGATCTTCGAGAGCACAAGCTTCTCGCGCCCACGATGGCTCCATTTACGAATTCCCATCGTTGCTCCTTTCTCGACCCGGATTGTTGCCACTGTGGCCCGAATCATACCAGTTGGGCAGACCCTTTCTGAACCCTTCCAGGTCCTCCAGGAGATAAGCCCTTCTATTCTTGAACCGGCGTGCGGCAATCTGGCCCAAATCTGTCAGGTCCTTCAGCGTTTTGACGTTGATCCCGAGGTAGCGTGCTGCCGCCTTAGGACCGAACATGGCCTGATTTGGAATCTGGATCAGGGCTACAGGCTTTCCTATCATGCGAAGCTAGGGCGGAACGGGCCAGGGTGCGCCTGTCGCCCCTTGCCCATCCGCGCGGTCCTCCTTCAATTGAAAGGAATGTCTTCATCCCTGATATTTTGGAAGCCATAGTCGTCGGGAACCAACGCCTGGAGTTCCTCATGGCCCATCAAGGACTGGGTTACGACCTGATCCAGATCCGCCTGCTGTTGCATCCACTCACTGATTTTGGCTTCGTCAGCTAGTCGAGATGGCTTAGTATTGGGGCGCACTGTGTGTCTGGTTTGCAGGCCTTCCCCATCCCGGATAATCATCAGGTCGTAGCCGTTTGCTGGATCAAGCAGGGGCACTGGGTCCTGCTCATCCAGCAGCAGTTCGCAGGTAGCCATCCACACGGTGGTAGCGACCTGAATTATGCGAGGTCCAGATTCTTCCTGCCCCCTCACGATGGCGTTGAAGAAATACTGAGTCTTGACCGCCAATTTACGACCTAGCTGGGTGTCTTCGTTTCGCCCTAAAAAATCACAAACGGGGCAAGGCTTTTTCTCGGCTACGGGGCAAAATGCTCGCTGTTTACCGCCAGTCCCTAGACCGTAGTGAATCGCGATTTCCCTAAAGAGGTCCCTTCCGTCCTTGGGTGGGATCAGTCGGACGAGATTCCTCCCGGGTTCCGGTCGAAAGATTTTCCCGGAAGATTGTCGCCCCTTGGCTCGTTGGTATAGTTCCCTGACACTTGTCAGGTATGGTTTTGAGGTCATACACTTATCTCCAGATCTCGGTGCCATGTTCGGGGTCGTTGTTTCAATAATTTTCCCGCCGTGGCACCGGTTGACGATTCTCTCAGGGGGCCTTTTACGAAGCTTCGAAGAGGCCCTTCTGAGAGGAATGAGCAGAGCCAAGTTGTCCCTGCCCCTTCTCTTGGTCGCCAGCATCGTTGGGCGGCGCCCTAGTCCCAACACCTGTGCGGCGCTGCCTGGACTCACGGCCACAATCCGTCCAAGCTGCTGAGTGCGGTTTTCCCAAAGATCGCAATCGAAGGATCAGTGGCTTTTTTGCGGCAAGCTCCTCCAAAAGCTTATCCGTGAGCAAATCCTCGGGACCTTCCACCCGCAACCGTGACCCGTCGGCTGAAATAGAAATCTCTGGACCAACTAGTTCATGGGCGGACGGACTAGTCGCGGTCATAGTCGAACAACCTTCCGGTTCCCGGAAATATCGTTGCGACCGTTGCTATCGTTGGAACCCCCGTCAGTGCTGGGGCTGCGTTGCAACGATATCGACGGGGGCTCCGAAGTAGCGATGCCAGTATCGATGTCCCCAACTGAACTGTTTTCAGCGGTTTCAACGGTATCAACGGTATTTCCGGGAGCTCTTCTGATGTGGATGAGCTTCTGGCGTTTTCTGTAGTCTTTCGTCTCAATCTCGATGCCCTCGGCCGCGAGATTGGGTTGGACCTCGTTCAACCGGCGTACCAGGGCGTTGGGAGCTTTGGGCCACTCTCTTGCCTTGGTGTCAATGGAACGATCCTCTGCCATCTCGTTCAAGGAGTGGAGGAGCTCCGTTGCCGTCCCCTCCCACTCATCACTTCGGGACTCCACGAGGGCTGACACCGCCAGCGCCACGGGGCTGCTCGCCACTATTTCTTCATTCCGGGCCCGGATGTTCTGTCCGTAGGCCGAGAGGAAGTCCTCTTCAGGCAACCCCAGAGCCCATGCGATGGCGCACCCCCATATCACGAAGTCGGCCATACGCGGCACCTGCTTCAGATCAATCGAATCCTTGAGTACCATTGCCCTAGACAGTGCGTCGAGGGCAGCCCCCAGTATGGAAGGTCTCAATTCTTCGAATTCTTCCCAGAGCTGCGCCTCAGGTATCCGGGACTCGTCTGGGATCGGGTCAAGGCGCAAGAGAATGCTTCGGTCGAGTAGATCGGCTTTCTGGGCAACGATGTTGATCCCGTTTAACCCGATGCATCTCCGGAAGTGGTAGATGATGTCCTCATCGTCGCTGTACAACTCCCTTTTCGAGAAACCCTCCCCGGTTACTGCACGGCAGAGGGCATCGGCGGCCCAATCCGGGAGTTTGCTGATGTTGTCGTAGGCGGCCATCCAATGATGATCGAGTTGCTGAACCAGTTCGGTTGGATTGCGCGGAAAGGAAAGCGTCTCCATGACCGACGGATCGATTATCCGTCGCAGGATCCTGAAGAACGTCGTTTTGGCTGAGCCCTGGGGCCCATAGCCTACAGGGATAGGATGGGCAATACCAGGCACCAGGGAGGTAACCAGTATAATCTTGAGCAGAATCCGGTCAGGGCCTTTGAGATTGACAAATCGGAACAGGTCATCGAGGTTCCCTCCCGGCAGGGGATCTCCCTGAGCTTGCTGATGACTGTATCGGCGGAATAGAGTGGGAGAGGAGTCATCGACCCCCCAACCGTTTGCCGTGACGCGAATGGCCCTCCAGTCGCCCAGATCGTAGTAGATACTTCCCTGGTGCCAAGCCACACGGTTGTGCAGTTCGTGCTGGGGACCATCGAAGCAGGCTTTGGCTTCCAGAGTATTGAGTGCGGTCTTGATTGTTTCTGCCCCGGGGGCTTTCGCCCACTTCTCCCATGACAGCCGGGCAAGATGCTGACGGACTTGTTTGCTGCGACAGGAGCAGGTCTCGTAATGGTCCTTGATCCGAATCCGGACGTACCCGTCGCGAAGTTGGTCGTGAAAAAGCTCAATATCTTCGCCGAGGACGAGGTTCAGCAGCTTGTCGGCTTGGGAAGGCTTCGAATGCTCCGACTCACCGTCGGCTGACTCGTCATCGACCGCTCGGACCTCGTACCCTTGCTTGGCTAGATCAGCGGCGGCAGCAGAGAAATAGCCATCATGGTGGACGACGGCGTATGCGGCAAATTTTGTGTAGGATGTGTTCGCCTCGAAGGGCGTGCTGGTTGAGAAAACATATAGCCGATCGGTCCCACCGTAGTTCACTGTTGCGGAATACCCGTATCGCCGCCCTGGACGGCGCCAGAACTCGACTTCTCCTCGCTGCTGGACCGTAGTCCAGCCCTCAAGAATCTCAGCCCAGGAGGCTCTTCGGTTGAAATCATCGCCGGGACGATTGCCAGCCCCTTGCTTGGAGGGACCGGTCACAGTGCGCTTCGGTCTCACGCACTCGTCGAAGCTCCGAGCAGTCTCAAGGAGGACTTGCCGTTCCTTGGTGGAGATGGTGGGAATAGAGTCAAAAGACCCTTGCTCGACGATGTACTCTTTCCCTGTGGGATGGCAATCCGGGTGGGATCCGGGAGCCACAAAATATCCCCCCTCACCTCTAGTCTCGATCAGTACCTTGCGCCCATCCTCTGAAGGCCGAACCGCAAGGGCCTGATTGCCTTCGATACCTCCGGGGCATCGATATATGAGATGGAGACCTCCGGAGGGTGTCCGGACTATCAAGAGCTTCTTTGGGAGGGATTCATCCCCCATGGCCTCCAAAGCTGCGAGAAATGAGCCGTAGTCGGCGGCAGCCTCTACATCTACGACCTCCAGACCACCGCTGACCGCTCCGGTGACGATCGCCAGGCCGGTCTCGTTTCGAAACCACACTGCCAATTCGTCGGGAGTCGCAATCCGTTCTTGGTAATCCTTCCAAGCAACCGCTGCTGCCTTTGAGCCGTCACACCGAATCGGAATCACAGACAGGCCACTCTGAGTTAGACTCATCGCTTCGTCCAAGCGCGACCTAATAGGCATCGATAACCTCGATACTCTCCTCCGGTTCGTTCATATTCAGCCGTGCCGACTTACTATGGTCGTCCGCAAGAATGGCCTCCGGGTGAACGTTGAGTGCGCGACAGATCAACGCCACGTCAATGTCCGTGGGTTTGATGCGCCCCCTTTCGAGCTGACAAAGCCAGCTTTGGCTCCGCCCAATCTTGCGGGCGAGATCTTCCTGTCGGAACCCACGCAAGACCCGAGTAGCCCTTAATCTGAGATTCGTTTTCCGTGCCATGACTCCCAGGCTACGAGGCGTAGTGGGGGAGTCAATTCCGGCGTAGAAAAAAATTAGAGGAAGGGTCTAACGTGCTGGGAGAAAGGGGATTATAAGGAAATATTTCTTTATCAATCAGGCTAGATTCAGACCTTTGGAAGGCTTTAAGGACGACCTTTCTCAGACCTTTGGAGGATGAGAGATGTAAGAAAGATAGTAGTTGGCCGGGATCGAATCCCACATTCCGTCTTTCCTTGCTTGTCGCCGCAGGTAAGAGAGGTGGTCCTTGAATCCCTTATATGCCTCTCTATGCCAAGAAACAGGCTCCGGATATGGATACCTTTTCCCACCAGGATATTTGATGCGCGCCTTGTTTGTGAGCATCTTGGCCAAGGTTTCTAGGTTGCGCTTTCCCGCCTTAGAGTACGAGACGACAATGCATAGTTCTTTACCCCATTCTGTAGGATTGAACTCGCTGGCATTCGAGATCTGCTCTGATAGATCTTTCACAGCCTCCTTCTGGTTGCCCGCTTCAAGTGCAGCTTGGAGTGGATCTTCACTAACACCCTCAGTGCCTCCAGGTTTGGACACATTTCTACTCTCTTCGTCAATTTGCTTGTGGCCTTCTTGCGCCTCATGCCTGGCGATATCATGGTCGAGAGGGATTTCATCCTCGAAGCGGTCTTTTAATGAGTCTTTGAGTTCCTTGAGCTTTGGCTTGGTAGCTCTTCCGAACCAAAAGTGATGCGTTATCTGCGTCCCCACATCCGGCATCAGTTTGCTCAACTCCCAGAACAGGTGTGCGTGCAGATCCTTAAAGAAGGTTCGGCTAGGCGGCGAGTCGAACTTCCTGGCCTCCGCTACATAGTCCTGCGAGAGTTGGTTCAGGTAGCACATCACGCTGTCAGAAACGACTTCGAACAGGTCCTCATATACGTGGCGCTGCTTTTCCCCGCTTTCACGTCGCCTTTGAAGTTTGCGGAGCTTTCGATCCAACTCTCGGTCAAGCGACTGCCGTAGTTTTTGGGTCGTTCGTGCGGCCTGCTCGTGGTCGAGATGTTCCCATTCCTCCGACTTATACTGCGGTTCTTCGTGGGGCATGAAGCTGGGCCACCTTCCTGAGTGACTCTCTCCTGCTTTTGAAGGGACGTGGAAGGCGGGAGCAGGAAGACATCCCGCCTTATCGAGACTGGCGGCCTACCAGTCCCTATCCAAGCCATCTAGGTAAAGATTATAGCAGCCCGGGTGTGTCTCTCTGACCCTACCAACCCGTCTTCCGAGAGCCCGGTGGTACAGCAGTAACTGGCCTCCGAGCAGTTTGACTAGGGTGGAAGAGGCCTATGTTGAGAAAGCATGCAGGCAAGGTGGTGGGATGGTGCACTCTCAATACACTACCACTACACCCTTAGAGCTTTCGGATGCACACCTCCGAGAAAACTACTGAGATGTGCGTGGTGTCACGAACCCGGTCCCTCCCATATAAGGCACTACCCCGTTCAGGGGGGTGGCGGGGGTGTCAGGCCAACCGTGAGCACTCCAAATCCGTCCCGCTATGTCCCGCTCAGGTCGCCAGACGTGTTCGGTTGCGGCCCTGTGGACCGGGCATCTGCGAAGGGCCACGGGAAACCGGGACAATCAAGAAAAGTCGTGATCTGCGCGTGGTACCAGGACCGGTAGCCTCCCAGAAAGGCATACCCCGTTTCGGGGGGGGTGGGGGCCTCAGTCGCCGTCGGGCAATTCTGGTGTGATATCTATGGCGTGGTTGTCCCGCTCAACCTCGACGGTGATCCTGGGGTAGCTTCCGTCGGGCAGGGCGAACATCGGGCGTGGGTCGGCAGCATGCTCGGGGCCGTGAATCTCTCCCGTCACTTTGCCGAGTAGCTCCAGGCAGCCCCGGATCTCGCTCATGGCATTCAGGGCGGTGCGATGCTCACCTGCTGCCCTCGCCTCTGCGAGTATCTCGTGCCCGTGCTCGACCAACACTTCCATCTCCTCCAGCAGACTTCCACCTCGGACAATCTCTTCGGCTTCCTGCGCCTTGGCAAGGGCCTTTGGCAGATGGGCTTCTTTGTGGCGGTGCAGCGCCGTCGCCGAGAGCCCGTGCCGTCCCGCTAGGTTTCTCAAAGGCTCACCTCGAACCAAAGACGAGTCGATACTGTCGCGCCTATCGTGCTGGCAGATAGAGCATCTGCGGGCCATACCTAGATTTTAGCAGGTGGAAGCGACGCTTCAGCGGCAGCGAGGATACTTACTTCCATCCCGTTTTCGAAACACAGACTTGTTCCGCTACGTTCCGTTAATCTCGCCTGCTGGGTTCGAGCCGTCGCGGTCTCGGAGCCCGTGCGGAGTGGTCATTGGCCGAGGGCGATCATCCTTGACCGGAAACGGAACAATCGCGGGAAACTGGAGATGTTCGTGTTGCTAGGGGCCCGCCCCCTTCACTTCCTCCCCTACCCCCTTCGAGGGGGGTAGGGGGAGTCTCTTATAAGTCATTGATATACATATCTTTATATCTGATTCAACGTGCTCCAGGTGAATGGTCCGCCAGGCGGAGTGGCTCGGCCCTGCTGTTACAATAGGTGCCAGATGCTCGAAGAGGAAGAAGAACGTAAGTCTTGTGTTGGCAATAGGTTATTCGTTCTAGCGTCGCATATCGCACATTATGTAACTGATTAGTCCGTGACTCGGCGCTGTCACACACCACTGCCGCGCAAATAATCCCATAACTTTAGTAATGTCAATGCGTTAGCCCAATATACTAAGATAATAGGAGAGTGGGGGTCACACGGATAAGGTTCGCTTGCTGGGGCCGCAAATACGCAATTTGGAGCGGTGCGTAGTGATCCGAAGCAACTCCAAAGAAGAGGGGAGGTCCTTCTGTCTTATGCCTCTGGCTCCTCTGTGATATCGATAACCGGGTCCTCCGACTCAACCTCAACCGTTATCCTTGGAAAGCTTCCATCAGGAAGGCTGAATAAAGGACGTGGCTCCGAGACCTCCTGACTGAATCTAGCCTTCTCCTGAGC
>CBDCOR010000015.1:0-439168 GCA_965219855.1 Acidobacteriota bacterium | reverse complement strand
CGCACATCAATAGCAGAGAGTCCGTTGTAGGACAGTGCTCGATGAAGTTTCAGGTTGGTCCTGCCGTGAGCGGCTGTGCTTTGCTCTTTCATCAATAGAAGGTCTTCCTCAGCAACGTGCGACGTTCAGACGTTCAGACGTTTCCTTCCTAAGGCAACCCCCGAACAATCTTGGGGCCTAGACGCTTCGTCAGGGCGAGTGGAAGACGTTTCCAGATATTGATGGCTAGGTTGAATCTTGGATTGTTGGGGTCCATGAAGGGGATGGCTTGCCGCTTTCTCAAGTAGAAGTTGTAGTGCAGGGGAGCGATCTGAGGGCTCCAATTCTTCTTGAATCTGAAGACTCTCCCATCCACCAGGGAGCGCCCCATGTCGAATTTGCGGCATCTGTATCGGGTCGCCGTTTCGATCATCCTCCAGTAGAGAAGGTAATTGGCGCAGAGCCGCCTATAGGCATCAAGAGTAACCGTCTGAAGGTTCATGGCCACATCATTGATGTGAAACATCATCGATCCTCCCACCAGCTCGCCTTCTTTCCGGACGATCAGGAAGTCCGTGTAGTCACCCACGCGGTAGCAATCTAGAGTGCAGAAGGATATCAGACCTCCGACATGCGATCCCTTTGCTTGATTTGTGCCGTCCCCGAACCTACGCTAGTTTTTTCTTTTAACAAAACAGGAGGTCTGAATATGTCTTTACCAAAGCCCAAGGTATTGGTTACTGGAGCGAGCGGTCTGCTGGGCGGTCTTGCCGTTGAGCACCTCAAACACAAGTATGAGTTCAGCGCGCTCAACCGGAGCAGAACGGCTGACTCCGCTCATACCAAGAGTCCTGACCTGGACGACAGTATCCCCTGGACCCAGGCCGACATCAGCGACTTTGAGGCCATGCGACCTGCCTTTGAGGGCATCGATATGGTGGTACATATGGCCAACTACACAGCGGATGTCGAGAGCTGGGATGGGCATCTCAATGCCGGAATCATAGGCACCCGCAATGTCTATGAGGCGGCCAGGTTGAATGGCGTCAAGAGGATCGTCTTTGGCAGCACCGGCGATACCATGACTGGTTGGGAGTCCGAGGCGCCCTATGGCTATCTTGCGGCTGGTAAATACGACAGAGCGAAGTGGGGCTGGTCCATGGTGGACCATACCTGGCCGGTGCGTCCGAATAGCGTTTATGGTTCTTGCAAGGTCTTTTGCGAGGCCCTGGGTCGCTATTACTCCGACAAGTTTGACATCTCGGTTCTGGTTATCCGGCTGGGTGCCGTGCTGGTGCCCGACGCGCCAGTTCTGCGGCGTCACTATTGCGGTTGGTTGGGGCAAAAGGATTATGTGTCAATGGTCGATAAGTGTTTAGGAGCATCGATGTCGATTCGCTATGACACTTTCGACGCCATCTCCAACAACCGGTATAAGTGGAGAAATACCAGCCATGCCTACGAAGTCCTGGGTTGGGAGCCGCAGCAGAGCGTCGACGATCACGAGATCGACGATCCGGGCGGCTGGCACCAGGTCCAGAGCTTCCACGGCGAAAAGTAGATCGAGCGCCTCCTGGACGGCGTCCTATCTCGCCATTTTCGCCTCCTTGGAGCGCCCAAGTACACTGAGTCTCGGGAGCAAGCCATGAACCTGATGGATGCTCTTCTCTCCCGAAACGAGATAACGCAGGAACAGGCTCAGCTGGCGAGACGTCGTCAGGAACTCGTAGGGGGGCTTGACGGTGAAAACCTCCGTGCACTCGGCCTGACCTCGGAGGGCAAGCAGAGGGCAAGTGAGGCTTGGGCCCAATCGGCTTATGTGGGCCCAGCGCCCGTGTCCCTGGGCGCTTTTCGTGACCAGGTCGAGAAGCAGTCTATCACCCACGAACAGATCGACGCCGATGCTCTAGAGAGTGCTCTTTCACATCTAGTGCTGCCTCGAGAGCTCCGAAGGCAGCTGGGCTCCGCACTGAATTCGGGGAGGGCGATCCTGCTCTATGGCGGGCCCGGAAATGGAAAGTCCTCAGTCGCTCGTTCCCTTGGCAGAGTCTTCCAGCAGCAAATCCACATCCCCCACGCACTAATCGTGGACGAGCAGGTCATCAAGGTTTTCGATCCTTCGATCCACCAGGAGAGTCCGATGGAATCGACCATCAATCCAGACGATCCCTCCGCCAGGAGCGATCCACGGTGGGTGAGGTGCCAGAGACCTTTGGTGCAGTCGGGAGGTGAGCTGACTCTCGGAATGCTTGATCTGGATTTCGATTCCGTCTCCAAGTACTACGAGGCACCCCTGCAGTTGAAGGCCATGGGAGGACTCTTCATCATCGATGATTTTGGCCGGCAAATGGTCCGCCCCGGTGATTTGCTGAACCGGTGGCTGGTCCCACTCGAAAAGAAGATTGACTACTTGACGATGCACACCGGTAAGAAGTTCCAGATCCTCTTCGATGAGATCGTCGTGTTTTCCAGCAACATTCCACCCACCGAGCTCATGGATGAAGCAATGATGCGGCGGGTCGACTACAAGTTGGAGGTCGACTATCCTTCCTTGGAAGCGTATGAAGTCATCTTCAGAAGGATCTGCCGAGTCAACAGTCTAGAGCCCTGCGAAGGCTTCATGCCCTGCTTGGAAGAGTTCTACGCTAGGACGGACATCACGCCAGCAGCCTTTCACCCCAAGTCCTTGATTGACGCTGTGCTAGCGACGTGTAGATTCGAGGGAGAAGCGCCTCAACTCACACTAGATCGGCTGGAACGTGCTCTCGCCCGCCTGGATGCGAAGCCGAAGCCTCTCCCACTCTCACGGATCGGCTCGACCCGCCCCAGCATGGACCCGAAGTTTAAGGGACCTCCGGCATCTGAACCTCCCCACAACGAAGTGCATTGAAGAACGTGGCTTCTGGTCGTAGCGGTGGCCTCCAGGCCGCCGTCCGTCGAGTCAAAAGCTCGAAAGAACGAGACTTTGGCCTGGAGACCAAGGATCGTACCTGAAAGAAAACATGGTTTTCGCATCAACTGGTCTCATTCTTTGCCACGCCGACGAGAGACCTGCGACATGCGACCTGTGACTTGCTACCTCTTCTCGAAGTTTCAGCTTAGTAGCTCCCCAGCCGGGCTGCCCCATTCGAGAAAGAAACTTGAAGCCTCTCGCCACACTGTCCAGTGGCAAGAGACGTGCGACGTTCGGA
This sequence comes from Acidobacteriota bacterium, assembly GCA_965219855.1. GTDB lineage: Bacteria > Acidobacteriota > UBA6911 > RPQK01 > JAJDTT01 > CAUZIZ01. The sequence goes on along the minus strand of CBDCOR010000015.1, from coordinate 435,998 downwards.
CGTTCAGACGTGCGACGATCCCAATGAAGTTTCAGCTTAGACCGCCTGATACACGCCGGGTAGTGTGACATCCAGGTCGTGAGCCGTTAAGATCGTTGCGGATTGGAGATGCCATCCCGACATCAAGGAATCACCTCGAAGCTTCAGATTGAGAGGAGCAGAGTGTCTTATCATTTCAGCCTACCTGCGGGCCCTAAAAGGCTCACGGCTCTACTGCTTGCAGCTTTCCTGATGCCTTTGGCCGCATGCGGGCCTGGAGCAGAGCAGACGTCTGGCCGAAAAACTCCTGCCGAGACGGTCCCTGCCAGTGGACACGGGATTACCGGCGCCAGCGCGGAAGGCCCCGATTTCAGGGTGCCGGGAGATGTTCCCGAGGGAGAGCACTGGCGCTATGGATTGATCCTGCCCTTTCAAGTGGCTCCGCGAACCGGGGCCGCCTTCCTCAACGCGCGCATCCGAAACGGGGTCATGGGGCACAAGTGGGGACACGGGGACTATGAGGTGGGCAACGATGTGGTGCTGTTCCAGGACGTCAGTAAGGTTTCCGCTGAGCCTGCCCTGGTGTTGACGCGAAACCAGGACGAGCCCAACCCTAACTCAATCCCTCCGAACCAGCTTTCGATCATGGTCAAGTACCCCATGCGTGGAGGCTTTATCCCCGCGCAGGCCAAGGGCCCGGATGGATCCGTCTATGCCCACGCGGGCTCTGGGTTTGGGGTGTCCCTTGCCCTGGCTCGGCGCAAGGCTGCCGACGACCACCCCAACGGAGCCTCGTTCTCGGAAGCCGAAAACTACCAGTACTTCGAGATCTTCCAGCTTTCCTATGACGGGAGCCGTTTGGAGATGACCGACTCGGCAAAGGTGCGCCCCGACCAGATGGTGCCTGGATGGTGGATCTCCAACAGTGGTCTCTCCAACGCGATTCCCTCCGGAGAAGATCTGATTCTGGGGATGACCGGCTATAGGTACAAGGCTACCGATCCATCCCAGGACCCTACTTCACCGGCCTCGGGAGTGATGCGTTGGAGCCGCGGTGGGGACAAGTGGCTGCCAGTCTCCTTCGTACCCGTAACGCCTCCCGACAACTCCTCCGAGTCCAGTCTGGTCAGGGATCTGGACGGATCATTGCTCTTTGCAGTCCGACCGGGCCCGGACGATTTCCACGCCGTCCAGGTCTGGCGCTCTCAGGATGAGGGCGAGTCCTGGGAGAAGATCATCGATGTTCGGGGTCTCATCTCGATCGCCCCGGTCACGGTGAATCGGGCTTTGGATGGCACTCCCTACATCGCCTCCAACATCTACCTGGTGCCTACCGATCCGATCGACAAGAGCTTCAAGCTCTTCCACGACCACGAGGGGAGGATCAAAGGCGGGGGGTGGACCCGTCAGAAGCTCTACCTCTGGCCTCTGGCGAAGGACCGCAAGGGCCTGGAGGCACCGATCCTGGCGAGAGATCCCAGGGCCGACTTCGGTCTCTCTCCGGGAGGCTCGATGTGGAGGGTGGATCACCCTTCGAGTGCCATCATTCAGCTGGCAGACGGTAATTGGCACAACGTCCTGGGCTACCGAATCCACGAAGACGTCGAAGATCACGATACAGCCATGCCAGCCCAGACGGGTGCCTATCTGGAAGAGGTGATTTCGTCAGGCAGTCCGGTTCCAGTCTGGGATTTCTAGGTAGATTGCGTCCGGTTCCTGGAAGCCTGAAGCGTAAGCGAGGGGTTGGGGACGAGGGGGATTGTACTCTTCCACTCCCGTGTTCCCTGACTGCAGGCAGGGGAAACACGTGCGACCCGGACCTTGCGCCACTTGAATCGAGTTGGTCCTTTCAGGGATCACGGTGTAACCTTCTTCCACATTTCCTTTATTAGACCGTTAGTGGCAATCAGAGAGAGTCGCACTATGCATGGGTGGTCCCTCAGGCCCGACTCTGTGGATGGTGGAGACCTCCTATCAGGGGATACACATGGCCGCTAAGTCCAAATGTCCTGAATGCGGGACTGAACTGCCCGCCGGCACCCCCGAAGGTCTGTGCCCCGCCTGCTTGATGAAGATGGGGCTGCAGCCACCGGATACGGTCGATTCCACTACCTTGGTCGGGGGATCCGATTTCACCCCCCCCAGAGCAGATCGGACCCTACAAGATCCTCCAGCCGCTGGGCGAAGGCGGCATGGGGATCGTCTACCAGGCCGATCAGGAGGCTCCCATCCGACGCCGGGTGGCGCTGAAGCTGATCAAGGTGGGCATGGACTCCAAGGAGGTGATTGCCCGCTTTGAGTCCGAGCGGCAGGCGCTGGCCTTGATGGATCACCCCTACATCGCCAAGGTCTATGACGCCGGCACCACCGAGCAGGGACGTCCCTACTTCGTGATGGAGCTGGTGCAGGGGATTCCGATCACCCGCTACTGCGACGCGCTGGAAGCCCGAGATCTCCAGTTCGGCCTCAAGTTCTATTTCTAGCGAACGATCTCGTACCCCCGAGGACACCTCACCTAGAATGGAGTGGAAACCTACGAGTTCGCTTCGGCGGCCCAGGTCGAGGAGGCTGCTTCAGCAGCCTGGCGCGAAGCGTAATAGACCCGGCCTTCAGGCCGGGGTCGGGTGCCCTCCGAAGCCCTCCGGAGGGCCTTTCAAGCCCGCTGAAGCAGGCTCCGGCATCAACCCGTTCGCCAACCCGGCCCTGGAAGGACCGGTCTAATGCGCTTCGCGCCAGGCCGCTGAAGCGGCCTCTTGAGCCACTTCATAGGGTGAAGCCCGTGGTAAACTGCTGCCGTTTCCCCTGACAGCCACACTCCCTACGGGGTACTTCGATCGGCAGAGTCTTTGCCCAATCCTACAGATTCTCAGCCGACTGCTTTCGAGGAGACCTCATTGATTCAAACACTTACGAGTTTACGAGCTGCACAACAGAGGCTACGAAGGAGGTTCATGTAACCAGTTGAATCTATTCGGCTTATAATTGGACAGTCCTGCCGACCGCATTCTTTGCACCGGTACGGCCGCAACAGTTCCGTGATGAAGCACCGAACGGAGCGGCTTCAGGAGCTCAGCGATAGACATCTCCACGCTGGGCAACGTCTAGCACCAGGACAACCTCGTCTGCGTGATCGAAGCGGTAGACGATGCGCAGGGATCCGACCCGTATTGAACGGTGTCCTGCCAGCGTGCCCGTGAGCGGCTTGCCTGAATCGGGATTGGCGCGCAACTGACCCAATACACGGTCGACGCGTGTGAATAGTCGACGGTCGCTTCGAGCGAGTTTCAGGTAGTTCTTTCTCGCATGGGTCGAGAGCCTAACCGCCGTCATCGAGCAGCTCCTGCCGCAGTTCCTCTAAAGTGTGTCCGCCACCCGCCGAGAATTCATCATCTGCCTCGATAAGCCTCTCTACCAGGGCCTTGTCAGACAGGATCTCCAAAGTCTCCAATAGGCCATCGAACTCGTCTGATGAGAGCAGCACGGCCTCGGCACGTCCTCGACGCGTAATAACGAACCGGTCGAATCGTTCGTGGGCTCTTGCCAGGAGCTCGGATAAACGTGGCCTCATTTCCGTAAGTGAAATGGTCTCAGTTGTCATCATTGCCTCCGAACAAAAGTGTACATAAGTACGTAAACATAGTGCAACGCAACGGCCTGGAAACGAACTTCGGATTACCGGTGAATGTGTTTCCTCATCAACTCTTCGGCGTGGTCCTCGATGCACTGGAAGCCCGGGACCTCCAGTTTGGCCTCAAGTTCCATTCTTAGCGAGCGACTTCATCTCGTCGAGGACGCTCAACCCCGCCGGCGTGCAGCCCTCCAAGGAGGCTGCTTCGGCAGCCTGGCGCGAAGCGTAATAGACCCGGCGTTTACGCCGGGGTTAGCCGCCACCACCACCGTTGACGAGGGCCTTTCAAGGTCCTTCTCGAACGGCTTTAGCCACGGTTGCCCTTCGGGCTGGCTGAAGCCTGTGTTCGAGAAACCCGCTAAAGCAGGCTCCGGCATCCACCCGTTCGCCAACCCGGCCCTGAAGGACCGGTCTAATACGCTTCGCGCCAGGCCGCTGAAGCGGCCTCCTAGAAGGGTCCGCGAGTAAGGAGGCGACTCAGCAAAGTTCTTCCTGTTCTCGATTAATCTTCCCGGATCGCACTGGTCTTATCAAAGGCGAAGGTGTAACCTTTTCCGATATTCCCTTTATTCGACGGGTAGTGGAAATCAGAAAGAGTTGCAGTATGCATGGGCGGTCCCTCGGGCCAGACGCTGCAGATGGCGGAGACCGTCTGTCAGGAGCCAGGCATGGCCGATAAGCGCGAGTGTCCAGAATGTGGGACGGAACTGCCTTCTGGCAGCCCCGAAGGTCTTTGTCCCGCTTGTCTGATGAAGATGGGGCTGCAGGCACCGGAGACGGTCGACCCCACCACCTTGACAGGAGGATCGGACTTCACCCCTCCGGAGCAGATCGGACCCTACAAGATCCTGCAGCCTTTGGGCGAAGGCGGAATGGGCATCGTCTACCAGGCCGAGCAGAAGGCTCCCATCCGGCGCCGGGTGGCGTTGAAGCTGATCAAGGTGGGGATGGACTCCAAGGAGGTGATTGCCCGCTTCGAGTCCGAGCGCCAGGCACTTGCCTTGATGGATCACCCCCACATCGCCAAGGTGTATGACGCCGGCACCACCGAGCAGGGACGTCCCTACTTCGTGATGGAGCTGGTGCAGGGGATTCCGATCACCCGTTACTGCGATGATCAGCGCCTCACGCCCAAGGAGCGCCTGGATCTGTTCATCCCAGTTTGTCGCGCAATTCATCATGCCCACCAGCGCGGGATCATCCACCGGGATGTGAAGCCCAGCAACGTATTGGTCACGGTTCAGGACGGCAAAGCCGTCCCCAAGGTGATCGACTTCGGGGTGGCCAAGGCGGTCCACCAGCGTCTGACGGAGAAGACGCTCTTTACCCAACAAGGACTCTTGATCGGCACACCCGAGTACATGAGCCCGGAGCAGGCGGATCTGACTGGCCTGGACGTGGACACCACGACCGACGTCTACTCGTTGGGCGTCTTGCTCTACGAGCTGCTGACGGGCGCACTGCCGTTCGAGGCGGAGCGTCTACGCCAGGCCGGGTATGTGGAGATGCAGCGGATCATCCGGGAAGAGGATCCTGCCAAGCCTAGTACCAAGATCAGCAGTCTGGGGGCCACCGCAACCGAAGTGGGCGAGCATCGGAACGCGACACCGGCGGTCCTGGAGCGCTGGCTGCGGGGCGATCTGGACTGGGTCACGCTCAAGGCCCTGGAGAAGGACCGGACCCGGAGGTACCAGGCAGCAACCGAGCTGGCCGCAGACCTGGAGCGTTATCTGAATTACGAGCCGGTGGTCGCCAGCCCACCAGACATCCGATATCGGCTGCGAAAGTTCATCCGTCGCAACCGGCTATGGGTGTCTGCCGCCACAATGGTTGTCCTGGTAGCGGTCCTGGGAGTTGTAGCTGTCCTGATCCAGGCAGAGCGGACCGAGCAGGAACGCGAGCAGCGCACTGCTCAGCTGGTGGATGCGAGCGTGACGACCGGCATGAAGCTGACCGAAGAGGGCGGGCACCTCAATGCCTTACCTTGGCTGATGCAGGCGTTGGACCTGGAGGAGGGGGGCGAGGAGCGAGAATATGTTCACCGGGTCCGGCTGGCCTCGGTGCTGGACGATCTGCCGAAATTGGTCCAAGTGGGATTTCACGACGGTGTGGTCACCTGGGTGGAGTTCAGTCCTGATGGGAATCAGGTCCTCTCTGCCAGTCAAGACGGGACGGCTCGGCTCTGGGATGCGAAAACGGGCACCCAGATTCTACAGCTTGATCATCCGGATGCAGTCCAACTCGCACGCTTCTCCAAGAGCGGTCGGATCTTCGCGACTGCCAGCGAGGATAATGCGGTACGGGTCTGGAATAGCCGCAGCGGCAAGCTCATCGCGGGACCGATCGAGCATGCGGGAAAGGTCGAACATCTCGAGATCAGCCCGGATGAGCGCTTCGTGGTCTCGAATGGCCAGGACAAGCAACTGCTTATATACAACCTTGCCTCGAAGGGATCGCTTCGGCGTCGGAGCTTCGACACCGCTTCCAGGGCCATGGCCATGGACCCAGTCTCACGGTTTGTAGCGGTCAGCGTTGGCCCTGCTGGTATTCGTGCTGTCGAATTGGCCACCGGAAGAGATTGGTTCCCTCCTATAGATAGACCTTACGAGTCCGACGAGCCTTCTCTGCGTTTCAATATCGTCTTCAGTATGGCTTTCAGCCCGGACGGCCAGCTCCTCGCTACGGGGGAGTATGGGCTTACGCGATTCTGGGATACAACTACAGGTAAGGAGTCAGGGGAGCCGCTAACCCAGGGCAGAAACGAGTTTGGGCCCGTCACTGCTCTCTGCTTCGCCATCATTGGGACACCTCGGTTGTTCACTGGCAACGAGAGTGGCCAGATCCAGATTTGGCATGTAGAGTCCAGGAGGCCGCTGTTCACAATTCCTCCGCAGGTGGGCGACTTAACAAAGAGGCTGGAAGTGGCCTCTAGGCGCTCCGATCGACTGTTGCTCCTCTCAGACCGTGCTCAGGTTTTCGACGTATGGCGCCCAAATGCGCTCGATCCTGTGACTCCCCAGATTCTTCACTCAGGTTCTGCTCCAACCAGTTCCAGTCTTAGCGCCGACGGTCGGTTTTTAGCTACCGGCGGCGTCGATTATTCGGTCCGGATCTGGGCTCTCCCGACTGGATACTACCCCAACTATCCACTTCGGCCTTCCGGGTCCTGCCGTGACGCTGCGTACAGCGCCGATGGTCAGTGACTCATCGTGGAGGGGCAGGGTGGACGCCAATTCAGAGCGTACGCTCAGGTTTGGGATGTGGGGGGAGACGAGCCCATCAGCCCTCGCCTCTCCCTGCCTGACCGCCGGCTCAGGTGGGTTCAGCTCAGTGACGATGGCTCCCGTGCTCTCACGCAAGGATCAACTACTCGCGTTTGGGATGTGGAGACTGGTGAACCGTTAACCGGTCCACTCGACGGGCAAGTAGCTCTGAGTGGCAGTGGTCGTTGGGTGGCCGCTTTGGAAGGTCTCGATGCAACCGATACTCGGTGGCGGATTTGGGATCTCGACGACGCCGGGGCAGGACGTCCCGCCATGGGCGATGATGACCTACTGACCGAGCTGCTGTTCACGTCTGATAGTCAGCACGTGCTGATTGCTCGCGAGGACGGCCACCTCGAGAAATGGGACCTCGAGAGAGCCGAACGCGTGTTGCCTCCCATGCCCCACGGATCCCAGATCGTGTCTCTCCTTACTAGTCCCGGCGGAGGTGCAATCATGACCCATGGATTGGACCAGAACCTCCGTTTCTGGTCCATGGAGACAGGATCTGAATCACGAGAGCCCACCGCCTTGGCCGTGACGCGTCGTGAAGTCTCCTACGATGGGCCCTTTTCTCTATATCCTGGGATCAGTAGCGTCCCAGCGTTAGTCGAATAACATCAACTGTTTATGAATGTCACTATTCTGAGTAATGTAATGCATGTCCTGAAAGGCCTGTAAAATTGGGGTTTTCTCGAAGAGCGAGACACTCAGGACCTGGAGAATTGTGTAGAGCGGCAACTCGAGATAGAGGCGCTTGCGGATGATGGCGATGAGCAGGTAGGTACTGAGGGCGATCCAGATTTGTGTTTTCACGGCATTGGGACTGGTGCCGTAAAAGGCCTTGATGCGGAGATGCTGTTTGATCCATTTGAAGAACAGTTCGATCTGCCAGCGGAGCTTGTAGAGCCGGGCAATAGTCAGAGCGGGAGAAGCAAAGTCGTTGGTGAGGAATACTAGCCGCAGGTCGGTGGTGACGTCGAAGAACTTGATGCGACGCAAAGGTTCGGGGTAGGCCTTGGCCGGATAGAAGGTGCTCAGCAGGACAGTTTGGTCGCAGATCAGTCCCGTCGTTCTGTCCACCGGGTGGGAGTAGCGGCGGCGGAACTTGAAGTTGGCCTTGGCGTGGGTCACGAATAACGACCGGGCAGAATGGAGTCGGTACAGGCGCCCGAAATCCAGGTATCCGCGATCCATGATGTAGTAGGCACCGGGACAAGGAATCAGGTGGTCCAAGGCGTGGACATCGTGCAGTTTTCCGTCCGAGATCAGAACGAACTCGGGAATGGCGCCGTGCAGGTTGAGCAAGGTATGCAGTTTGATCGCCCCCTTGGTACGGCGGAAGCGCGCCCAGGGGAAGACCGAGAGGCACAGGTCGATGGTCGTGGAGTCCAAGGCATAGACGGTCGCGTTCAGGTCGACTCCCAGGTCCTCGTCGGTGTACAGGCGGCGCGCTTCGGCGATAAGCACTTGGGCAAACTCGGCATAGATGCGCCAGTCGCGCCTCTCGTTGGCATTGGACAGATTGTTGCGGGAGACCGTGGAGCGAATGCCCATGTGGAAGAGCTTGGATCTCATGGCCCGTAGGCAGGCTTCGATATCGCGCAAGCTCTCGCGATAGGTCAACTGTGCAAAGGCCATGACCCGGTAATGGTCGGCACAGCGGAACGACTTGACCTTGTAGTCGCCTCCGTAGTGCTGAACAATGCGATGAAAATGATGCCAGGGAAGATGCCGCATCACCTGAGAAAAAATCGTCGTGCCCGTGTACATGCTCGCCCTCCTTATGAACTGAAGGGCGTGAGCGTACACTCACTTTCAAGTCGGAAACACCCATTATCTTCTCTAACATATTACTCATTAATACTTTACAGAGATTAGAAACCCAAACGTTGGGACACTACTGTCCTGGGATCTCTTTTCACCCAGACGGGCGCAACCTGGCACTTACAACCGGAGTGAGCGAGGTCAGCATCTTGAACCTGAATCTGGTTCCACCTTTCATCAGAAGACTCAAGCATCCGGACACTGTCCGTTCGGTGAGGTACAGTCGAAACGGAAGGTGGCTCTTGTCGTCAGCACACAGCGGCATCCGGATTTGGGAGACAGCGACGGGGCCGTCAAGTCTCACCGCCCCTATTCTTCCCCCAGAACGTCCTTTGGGACGTCGAGGCCTCTCCCGCCGACAGCCAGGAATTCGTGGTTCCGGCAGGTCGAGGTGTCTACCGCAGACGCATCCGGGAGGATAGTCAGCCGGTGGAGGATCTGGCTCTGGAAGTGGTTGTTCTGTCGGGGCAAACCACCAAAACCGATGGACTCGTCACAGCCCCACCCCAGAGGCTAAGCGAAGCGTGGGCCCGGTTTTCAATGAAGGAGCCCGACCGACACAGGCTTGACCCGGAAGAGGCAGCGATACAGCTGCGGAATGAGGCATCCTACCACTACCTCCCGTTGCCTTCGGGCAATTACGGGAAACAAGTGTTACCACGCAACCTGGAAAAGGCCATACAGAACCTAGACGCCCTGCTTACGACCCCCTTTGCCAGATCTCGAGACTTCGAGGCACGCGCGGATCTCCATGCCGCCGTGTCAGAGCACTGGCAGGAGGCGTTGAGGGACTATCAGGAGGCGAGTCGCCGCCGCCCTGAAAGTGTGAGGATATTAGGGCGTGTGGCACTCCTTCACTTTCAGATTGGCGACAAGCAGACCTACCGCGATCTTTGTCGCGATCTGGTCGAGCGTTTCGTGTCCTCGCGGAATCCATATCGTGCCTCCCAACTCGCACTTAACTGTGTCGATCGAGAGGCGTTTGCAGGATTCGAGAAGGCTGCGGTCGCCCAGGCCGAATCCCTGTCCGAGTCGTGGGGCACCGAGTCCATTGAAGGTTGGGAGTATCTGGCTCTGGCCAACTATCGAGCTGGGAATTTCAAGGCTGCTGTCGAAGCTGCCAAGCCTCCTCTCCAAGGCCGAAGCCACGCCGCCCCTGACGAAACGCTCCTTCCTGGATTGGTGGCGAATACAGGAGCAGTGGGCTTGGCGTATCCGCGAGCAGATGTTGCTCAGTGAGGCTCGTGCTATCGTTAATTGAAGCTGCATGAAGGGAGTCAGCGATTTGGTTTTGGATGAACCTGGGTGATGAAGAACGCAGGAAGGTGGAAGATGCGGAAAGCACTCTTGACTCTGGTTCCCTTGTTGCTCAGCACTGCTTTGGGTTTCGGCCCCAGACTCACCGTCGTCGGTACCGTCACCGATGAAACCGGCGCCGTGATCCCCGGTGCCGGCGTGACATTGACTCGGAAGGCGACGAACGAGGTGGTTGCCGTACTGACCGGTGACACCGGAGACTTTGTCATCACCGCGCTGGTCCCCGGTGTCTACGACCTTCGGGTTTCACTACTCGGCTTCAAGACCCACCAGCGTCTTGATCAAAAGCTGGATGTGGGCCAGACCTATCGGATGGACGCCCAACTCAATGTGGGCGAGGTGTCCGAGATCGTCCAGGTCACGGCCGCCACACCCATATTGAAGACCGAAGCGCCCGAGCTGAGCCAGGTCATCCACAATGAAAAGATCAATGGCTTACCCTTGAACGATCGGGATGTTTTCGGGGCTTTTGGCGCTCTGGTACCTGGTGTCCAGCCCACCCGGGATAGCCTCGGCGGCAGGTTGGCTTTCAACGTCAAAGGCCAGCGGCTATCCGACAACGTCGCCATGATCGATGGCACCCTGGTGAGCGAGACCAATAGCCTCCTCCAGTTCCTTATCAACCCGGAGTCGGTCCAGGAGTTTGAGGTCAAGACGGGGCTCTACGGGGCCGAGTATGGCGTCAAACCGGGAGGCCAGTTCAGCTTGGTCACCAAGAGCGGGACCAACGATCTGCACGGCACCCTTTTCTGGTTTCATCGCAACGACAATCTGGATGCGCGTAATTTCTTCGATCCAGGGCCGCGTCCCGAGTTCAAACGCAACCAGTTTGGAGCCTTAGCAGGGGGACCCCTTTATCTGCCGGGCCTGTTTCAGGGCAAGGACAAGGCCTGGTGGTTCGTTTCCTACAACGGGGAGCGGATCCGGCGGTTCCTGTCGATTACCGGCAACGTACCCACCGCCGAAGAACGGGCAGGACGGTTTTTGCAGACGATTCTGGATCCGTTGACCGGCGAGGATTTCCCCAACAACACGATTCCTGCAGAGCGTCACAATCCGGTTGCCCTCAAGCTCCTGGGCTTCTATCCGGATCCGAACACAGACCCTTCCCGTGGCTTCAACCACACCAGCTCGTCCTCACGAAAAGAGGACCGTAACCAGTTACTGGCCAGGATGGACTTCAAAACCAGCGAGGACAGCCGCTGGTCCGGCCGCTTTATTTACGACGAATGGTTGGCCGAGAGGGCAAGTCCGATAGGCACCTTCAGCCGTGAAGACCCCTTCACTAACTGGTTGCAGAACATCACCAACACCCGCACCATCCAGGACAACATCGTCAACGAGTTTGGCTTTCACTTCTACCGGCGGACCTTTGCCCCGGGGACCCCTTGGATTCCAGCTCGTTCTGGCTTTGGTCAGACGCTGGGCATTCGCAACTGGCCCAGAGCGGGGATCGATTTCGACGGCGTGCCGCGGACTTCCATTGTAGGGATGCATGGCATAGGAGATGGGGAATTTGGTCCCATCCCGGAGGGCAATTGGGAGCTCAAGGATAACGTCAGCTTGATCCGAGGATCTCATTTCATCAAGTTCGGCTACCATTATCGCTACCAATACTTGCTCTTTGGACAGAACTTTCGTTCCGGGTTTTTTTTCAGCAACGATCGCTATACCCGCAATGCCTTCGCGAATTTTCTCCTGGGTCATGCAACTCAGGCAAGGGAAGCCGGCGAGTTCCGGACCAATCAGGGCCAGGCAGGTCATCACTTCTACTTCCAGGACAACTGGAAAGTCAGTCCCAAGCTGACCGTGAACCTAGGCCTTCGCTACGAATTGCGCCTACCCTGGCGGGACAAACGGGGCTTCCTGACGAACCTGAAGTTTGATTGTGTGAGCCAGTCGACCTCGCCGGTTCCCGACTGCTTCGATCCAGGGGTTGCCATCGCGGATCCTGTCTTCCCAGCGACCGGGCGCTTCGCAGCCAGCCAGCCGCTGTTTCGCTGGAGCAAGAACGGTTGGCAGCCTCGCCTGGGTCTTTCCTTTCGACTGACGCCGAATACCGTGATCCGTGCGGGCGGTGGAATCTACGGGAATGAGCTGCCAGGCGGCATGATCTATACTCAGGCCAACAACCCCCGGGCCAACGCGAATCGACGCTTCTTTCTGGCCAGTCGCTCGGAGCCCGATCTTTCTCTCTCGAATCCCTTTGATTCCACTGCCCTGTTCAGTCTTCCTATCGGCAGAGTGCAGGGAATTCAAGATCCAATGCCCCAATGGTATGTCCCCAACTGGGGAATGTCCGTCCAGCACCGTCTGGGACAGAACACCCTGTTCGAGGTAGGCTACCAGGGGTCTAGGCCCAAAATAAGCGCAAGTTCGAAAATAGACCCCTTTGTCGGCTCCGAGGAGCCATTTTGGAGACCTAAATTCTAAATTTCGGCGCGAAGTCACTCAGAACAGGCACGTGTTCAGCTGTCCTCCACGCCGATCGCTCAGGGAAAACGATTCTGCCCTCTTGGGGGGCGTTTGTAGAGACACCTCGCCCCAGCTCTGGCGACCCTCGGAGCTACTTTATCTCCTTTCAGTTTCAGGTAGCTGGCCGGTGTTTCAACCACTTACTGCCTTCCAAGAGAAGACGGCTCCAACCATTGACATCCAGCAGCCGATAGACCAACTGTCGGCCCCTGCGCAAAATCTGGCAGGGCATTTCAATGACCTCTCGCAGGAAACGGCGATACTCCATCTTCACCAGCTCTCGGGCTTGCAGTCGCGCCGGCAGCACCAACCCCATCCAGGCCTTCAGATTCCAGGCTTGAGCCGCAATCACCAGATAGGCCCAGTTGGCTACCAGCGTATCCGAGGGCATCCGCAGGGCCTCGACTCCGTTCTTGAGTTGTTCAATGACGTTCTCCTGGTTGCAGCGCCGGTTGTTTTCCCGTACGACTCCCGCCGTTCCCAACGTTCTGGCCGAGATATTGGTGACATAAAAGTGGTAGCGCGTCTGCGGCAGCAGCCGCTTCTGGCCTTTCTCGACCAGGATCGTCTTGCGCAAGATCACCATCCGATAGGTTCGCTTCGCTTTGCTCGGACGGTAGTCGATCTCCGCAATCTCTTCCCGTTCCAGCGTCAGCGTCTTGAACCCGCGTCTCTTGACAATCTCCGGCTTCACTTTGTCCCGCCGCTGGCGCCGCTTCTTCCCTTTTCCTTTCCCCTGGCTGGGGCGCCCCAGCTCTTTCCATCTCGCTTCTGGCAACGCCTCCGCCCACTTGACGAAGCTCGGATGGGCGTCGATCCCGAAGTCAAACTCCACGCCCGCCTCCGTCCAACGGTCAAAATGAGCCGTCAGCGAAAAATCCGTGTCCCCGCGCAGGCGCACCTTCCGAAAACCCGCCTCTCGAACCAGCTCGATACTCCGATCCAGCCATTCGGCCGCTCCCTCATGAGAGGGACGGTTGCCCGAGCGGTTGACCGCATAGAGCACCTCTCCCGTATTGGCCAGCGTCACGATCAGCGGCGCATAGCCCCACTGCCCGTCGTAGCTGATCTCCATCCCTTCCTTGCATTCGCCGCTCGTGGGGGCCATCGTCCCATCCACGTCGATCTCCGCCCGTTGGAAGAAACGGGCCGGTTGTTGGGCCCAGACCTTGAGGCGGCTGGCATTGACGGCTTCCATCAGATCCACCACGTCGGGCGCGTCAAAGCGGCGCACAAAGTCTCCGGCCGTGCTGGGGGCGGGGATCTTCTCGGCTCCCACCGCCTCCAGGAAACTCACACTCTGACGTCGCAGTTCAATATCCTGATAGCGGGTCCCGCCCGTGGCCACGTTGTAGATCAGGCTCAGGACGTGGTCCGATTCGTGGTACGGTTGGTGGCGTTTGAGCAGCGTCACCGCCTGGTCAATGGCTTTCCCCAGCCCACTCCACTTCACCACCTGCTGCAGCAGCCCCAGACCACCGTAACTGACCGCACCCGTTTTCTCCGAGACCTCGTAGCTGATGACCTCGGGCGAGAGCACCGGTTTCGGGTCTTGACCGTTCCAGCTGGGGCTCAATCGCTGAGCAACCTCTGCTTCCCGTTTGCGGATGATTGCGCTATCCTTTTTCTTCACCTGAAATGCCTCCTTTCGGCTTGTTCTGAAGTTTCTTTGACAACCCCAGAATACCCGTCAGGTCTGGCATTTCAGGTGTTTACATGTGGTTTAGTCCACTTTCATCTACTTCTTTTGGGGCTAGGTCGGTTCACGAAGTCCAGGTCGTGAGCGTGAACGACGCCACGCTGGGTCCAGGCCCTGTGCAGCAGCGGCGGCCCTTTCCCACACTCCAGGAGTATCGCTTCCTGATGGGCAATGGGGATAGGAACTATCACGCCCTGGAAGTGAAATTCGAGAAGAGGCCTGGTCCAAGGGGTCTTTCCACGCTCCTGGCCTACACCTGGGCCAAGAGTCTGGACACGGTTGGGGGTCGGCTGTTCGTTCCGGGGGACGAAGGGTTTATCTCCCGTAACGTCACCAACCGAGACAACCGGGGGAGAGGAGAGGCCAACATTCCGGGTCGCTTCGCCGGCATGGTCGGCTACGATCTTCCGTTCGGAGCGATCGGGTCGGGCAGCATGCTGGAGCACATCATAGGAGGATGGAGCGTCTACGGAATCCTCACGCTGCAGAAAGGGCAGTGGATTGAGCCGGACATGTCGGGTGACTTCGCCGGTGCCGGTAGCTCATACTCACAGCGTCCACAGTACTCCGGAGATCCAAATCTACCGCCCGATCAGCGGAGACCGGAAAGCTGGTTCAACAGCGACGCCTTTTCCCTTCCTCCGGAATTCCAATATGGAAACGGCGGCCGGGGTACCCTGGAGGGTCCTGGTATCTTCAACCTCGATCTGTCGGTCATTCGGAGCTTCCGCACTTCTGAGAACAGCCGCCTCGAGTTTCGCTTCGACGCCTTCAATCTCACCAATCACACCAACTTCGGATTGCCGTTCAATCAATATCTGCATCCATTCTTCGGCGTGGTCGGCTACGCGCTGGAAGCCCGGGACCTCCAGTTCGGTCTCAAGTTCCATTTCTAGCGAGCGACCTCCACGCGTCGAGGACGCTGAACCCACGTCTCCGTTCAGCCATGCAAGGAGGCTGCTTCAGCAGCCTGGCGCGAAGCGTAATAGACCCGGCCTTCAGGCCGGGGTCAGCCGCCACCAGCTTTGCCGAGGGCCTTTCAAGGTCCTTCTCGAATAGCGGCTTTAGCCACGGTAGCCCTAGTTGTGGCTCTGTCAGAACTGCTAACGACATTCGTCTGCTCGAGCGGCTTGTGCTTCTTCAAGTGTCCGATATTTGAAAACGCCGCGGGGGTAGGACGGCTGTGAGATCAGGCGATAGCGGCGGCAGTGACGCACAAACCGCTCGAATGCCTCCGAGGGAAAGATCCGCATCGGCGCCGCATTCATCTCTTCCGCTGAACGGAATTTCTCGACCGGCATCCTAGTCATTCTCCTCCAGTTTGAATCGTTCGCGCAACGCCGCCGCATCCTGCCGATCGAGGGGGCGGACAGTCCCTTTCTTCAGTCGGTAGAGCGCTTCCGGGGTCGCGACCTGCACCCGGATGCCTTCTACTTCCTTGATCTCGGACTCAACACTGTGGAAATCAGCAGCCTCTCCGAGACGGGTCATCAGGTCGAAAAAAAGGTCTCCACTAGGCGGATAGTAACGGACAGCAGGATAATCTCCCATCAGGTCGTTTGCTCGGATCTCCTCGATGCTCGGATCATCCCCATAGACCGATCGCAAGGCTCTTCGAAGCCGCTCCACATTCGAGCCGGTAGCGCGGATCAGAAGGTCGACATCCTCTGTCGCTCGGACCAGGCCCTGGAAGCCCATGGCGGTTGCGCCGATGAGGACGTAATGCAGGTCTTCCGATTCGAAGGCCTTGAGAACGCGGAGCAATTCATCGCGATCCACCCTTGCATGATAACTCAAGCTGGCAAGCCGTCGGTTTTGACCAAGTGGTGTGCAGCCATGCAAGGAGGCTGATCCAGCAGCCTGGCGCGAGGCGTAATAGACCCGGCCTTCAGGCCGGGGTCAGCCGCCACCAGCTTTGCCGAGGGCCTTTCAAGGTCCTTCTCGAATAGCGGCTTTAGCCTGATCTCATCGCTAGTCTACTGCGTCGCCGCAATCATCCGCCCTGGCTGCGTTACGCTCGGTCGGCCTCCTCGACGTACTGTCAAAGTACGACTGCGGCGGCCTCGGTCGCAAGCCTTGCCAGGACGGCGCTTGCGACGCCTCGCTACGCCGAGCGATGAGAAATGCGGCTTTAGCCACGGTTGCCCTTCGGGCTGGCTGAAGCCTTTGTTCGAGAAGCCCGCCAAAGCAGGCTCCGATATCCACCTGCTCGGCTACCCGGCCCTTTCGCTCTGTAACCTTTCCGCCGTTTTTCTTCATTACAGCGGCAGAAGGACTGGATATACTTGGTGACACCAGTTCCTACCAGCTAATTTGGAGGAAAGCGATGAGACCCAGAACTATTACACTGTCGTTGGCCTTGGCTCTCTTGATCTCTTTTCCTCCCCTGTGGGCCCAGGAAGAGACGGATTTCCCTTCCTGGTCTGATGCCCAGAAGGAGGCGTTTCTAATGACGGCCAGGGTGGTCAAGACCAAGAGGGTCTCGACCGGCGTGACCGGAACCCTGCAGGCTACCCTCTCCGACGGACAGTACACTCACGATGCCAGTGTCCAGTCGATCAACGTGCAGAAGGCGACCTACGAGACTCCCAAAGGCACGGAGCTCAATTTTCGGGATTGCTACAAGTACAACATTGCTGCCTATCGTTTGGACCGGCTCCTGAACCTCCAGATGGTTCCCGTCTCGGTGGAGCGCAAGATCAAGGGCAAGACAGCTTCGGTCACCTGGTGGGTCGATGATGTTGCGATGATGGACAAGAAGCGCTACCAGAAGAAGATCGCACCCCCCAACCGGGCGAGATGGAACGATGAGAAGTTCCAGGTCCGCGTCTTCAACGAGTTGGTCTGCAACACGGATCCGAACCTCGGGAATCTTCTGATTACCAAGGACTGGAGGCTGGTGATGATCGACTTCTCCCGGGGCTTTCGGCGGCACAAGCACCTGCTGAACCCCAAGAACCTCGAGACCTTCAAACTGGACAAGAGGTTCTACACCGGGATGCGGGCTCTGGATCGGGCCCTGGTGGAGCAGCGTCTGGGCGACCTGTTGGTCGAGCCAGAGATCGAGGGTCTCATGGCCCGGCGAGACAAGATCATGTCCTACTTCGACCAGCAGATCGCCGAGCGAGGCGAGATGTTCGTGCTCTGCAGTCTGCCGGGGCACTAGTGTCCCCCATCGGGCATGGGACTATGGGGCAATCTCCGGGTGAAGCCCAGTGGTGGTGGAGAGCTAAGAAGGAGGCCCGTGCTTGTGGGATCAGGTCCCCGTCCACAAAGGTAGTCTCTCTCGTCCTTGTAGGAATCGAGCTATTTGACTTAGAGTATGTAGCAAGCAGTCTTTTTCAGCGGCCGACTGGGAATCGCGAAATACATGTCATCGGGCCACCAGATCACCAGGTTGCTCCAGGAGTGGAGCGACGGCAGCCACCAGGCCCTTGAAAAGCTAACTCCACTTGTCTACAGGGAACTCCACCGACTGGCTGGCCAGTATATGCAGGGGGAGCGCCCCGGTCATCCACTGCAAGCCTCGGCTTTGGTCAACGAAGTGTTCCTCCGGCTGATCGATTGGAAAGAGGTGCAGTGGCAGAACCGTGCCCACTTCTATGGAATGGCAGCAAAGTTGATGCGAAGGGTGCTCGTCGACTTCGCCCGAAAGCGTAATCGGGCAGGACGCAGCGGTGGTTTTGTGCGCGTTTCGCTAGACGCGGAAGTGCCGGAAGTGGGCTGTCAAGGGCCGGACCTGGTGGCCCTCAACGAGGCCCTGGACAGGCTGGCAGAGACAGACCCGCGGAAGAGCGAGATCATTGAGCTTCGCTTCTTCGGTGGGTTCAGTGTGGAAGAAACAGCGAAGGCCCTGAAGCTGTCCAGTCGAACTGTGATGCGAGAATGGAGCTTCGCCCGGGCCTGGCTCTATCGAGAATTGGGAGGTACCTGAATCGAATAGGCTCGCAGGAAGTTTTTTGGGAGGCGCACATTGGTGTCAGTTCTAGCAGAGAATCCGCGCTTTAATGACAAGACCTAGGATGGATCAGAAGCGATGGCAAGTCATCAATGACCTCTACAACTCTGCTCTGAAACGGAAACAGGACGACAGAGGAGCCTTTATCGCCGAAGCCAGCCGAGGAGATGAAGAGCTGCAACGGGATGCGGAGGCACTGCTGGCCGCAAACGACAACGCCGGCGATTTTCTAGACTCCCCCGCTATCGAGGTCGTGGCCAAACGGATCGCTGAGGGACATGGAGGCTCCGTGATCGGCAAGGAGATTGGACACTACCAGGTCATGTCGCTGCTCGGGATGGGCGGGATGGGCGAAGTCTACCTAGCCAAAGATCGGCGCCTTGGCCGCCAGATCGCGCTCAAGCTGCTGCCCCAGGAGTTTACTCAGGATCGGGAGCGGGTGGCGCGATTCGGACAGGAGGCTCGAGCCGCCTCCTCCCTGAACCATCCCAATATCATCACCATTTTCGAGATCTCGGAGTCCGAAGGGTCTCATTTCATTGTCACCGAGTTCATCGACGGCCAGACCCTGCGGCAGCGAATGCTGGCTTCGATGCTCAAGATAGGCGAGGCTCTGGACATCGGTTCTCAAGTCGCCGGTGCTCTGGTAGCGGCTCACGAAGCGGGGATCGTCCATCGAGACATCAAGGCGGAGAACGTGATGATTCGCACCGACGGTTACGTCAAGGGGCTGGACTTCGGCTTGGCCAAGCTGACGGAACCACAACACGAGGGTGCGGAAGGCGATGTTTCTGCCAATGATACGTCGGCGCGAATCACCAAGACCGATCCGGGACGCGTGATGGGGACAACGCGCTCCATGTCTCCGGAGCAGGTGCTGGGATAC
The DNA here is from genome assembly GCA_965219855.1 of Acidobacteriota bacterium. Classification (GTDB taxonomy): domain Bacteria; phylum Acidobacteriota; class UBA6911; order RPQK01; family JAJDTT01; genus CAUZIZ01. Next base: position 416,966 of record CBDCOR010000015.1, on the reverse strand, counting down.
GAGGTGGATGGCCGCAGCGACATCTTCAGTTTGGCGGTCGTGCTTTACGAAATGCTGGCGGGACGCGGTCCCTTCGAAGCCGGGTCCGACGGTGAGATCTTCTCCGCCATCCTGAACCTGGATGTTCCGCCGCCGGGTCTCTCCCGGCCAGAGGTGCCAAGAGAGCTCGATCGCATCGTTGCCAAGGCCCTGGCCAAGAAGCGAGACCAACGCTATCAGCTGGTGAACGATCTATTCATCGACCTGAAGAATCTGAGGTCAGAGCTGGAACTGGAAGCCAAGCTCAAGCAGGTCGGAGAGTGGAGGGCCAAGGTCTCTATCTCGGGAGAAAGGCCCGCCGCGGCCCCGGCAGCCGACCCGCCTTCACCCAGCCAGCCCCAGCCCACACCTGTCTCGAGTGAGCTGGAACCGGTCGGAGGGGCGATGGCACTCGATTCGGAATACTACATCGCCCGACCCACCGATTTGGAATTCCACAACGCTATTGCCCGCCAGGACAGTATCGTCCTGGTCAAAGGGCCTCGGCAGGTCGGGAAGACCTCTCTGTTGGCACGGGGACTACAGAAGGCCAGGGAGGCCGGGTCCCAGGTGGTGCTTTGTGATTTCCAGAACCTCGCTTCGGCGTCGCTTGGTTCCAGTGAAGAGCTCTTTCAGACGATGGCTGACCTTATCGTCGACGAACTGGACCTGGACGTCATTCCGGCCGACAACTGGAACCCGCGCCTGAGCCCGGGTATCAATTTCGAGCGGTTTCTGCGGCGGCAGGTTTTTGCCAAAGTGAGCTCCCCCATTGTCTGGGGACTCGATGAAGTAGACTGGCTCTTCACCACCAGCTTCAGCAGTGAAGTGTTCGGGCTCTTCCGCTCCTGGCACAACAAGAGGGCCCTCGACCCCAGTGGTTCCTGGCAGCGTCTGACCCTGGCGATCGCCTACGCCACCGAGGCTCACCTCTTCATCAGCGATCTGAATCAGTCACCCTTCAACGTGGGCACCCGTCTAACCCTGGAAGACTTTACCCACGAGCAGGTGGAAGAACTCAATCGCAGATACGGTTCACCCCTTCGCAACAACGCCGAATTGGCTCGCTACTATCGCCTCGTCGGAGGCAATCCCTATCTGGTGCGTTGTGGCCTGAACGAGATGGTAGGTCATGGGCTGGATCTGGCAGGACTGGAGTCCCTGGCGGAACAGGAGGAAGGTCCTTTCGGGGATCATCTGCGGCGCTTGCTGGTTTCCTTGAACCAGGACGACTCGCTACGCGACGTGGTCCGCGGAGTCCTCCAGGGACAGCCCTGCTCCACCACCGAAAGCTTCTACCGCCTCAGGAGTGCCGGTGTGATGGCAGGTGAGTCCGCCATGTCTGTCAAGCCCCGCTGCCAGCTCTACGCCCGCTTCCTGGAGCGCCACATGCTGTGACCGGCCGACTTGGGGTCGGGCATGCCCTTGCGTATTCGGTGGCAGCTTCTGAACAAGATTGGCGCCTTACTACCTGAGGTGGTTTGAAGTCGGGACAGCTTCCAAGGAGACACCCATCGTGAACTCCGTCAGTCTCAAGCTCCAAGAAAGCTTCTACGTCACTGGCGGAACGCTTCGAGGGGACGCCGCATGCTACGTCGTTCGCTCTTCCGATGAAGAGCTCTACGGGGGGCTGAAGCGGGGAGAATTCTGCTACGTCCTGACCGCCCGCCAGATGGGCAAATCCTCCCTGATGGTCCGCACGGCGGCCCGCCTTCGTGAAGAGGGAAGCGGTGTCGCCATACTCGACCTCACGGCCATCGGCCAGAACCCTGACCCCGAACAGTGGTACGGCGGTCTGATCAACCAGATGGGACTGCAGCTGGAGTGCGAGGACGAACTCGAGGATTTCTGGGACGAGCATCTGAACCTGGGTCCGCTGCAGCGCTGGAGGCAGGCGGTGCGTCAGGTGGTCCTGTCTCGATACCCGGGTTCGGTGGTGGTCTTTATCGATGAAATCGACTCGGTTCGCAGCCTGCCGTTCTCTACTGATGAGTTTTTCGCCGGCATCCGAGAGTTCTACAACTACCGCACCGAGGATCCCGAACTGGAGCGGCTCAGCTTCTGTTTGCTGGGTGTCGCCAGCCCGGCGGATCTGATCCAGGATACCCGCACCACCCCCTTCAATATCGGACGCCGCATCGAACTGCGCGACTTCACCGAGTCCGAAGCCCTCCAGCTGGCTCGGGGTCTGAACCGGGAGGAGGAAACTGGCAGGGCCCTTCTGGGCCGAGTCCTGCACTGGACCGGAGGGCATCCCTATCTCACCCAGCGTCTCTGCCTGACGGTGGCGGAAGATGAGACGGCGCAGAGCTCCCGGGACGTGGACCGGATCTATAGGGGAATCTTCTTCTCCCGCCGAGCCCGGGAGCAGGACGACAACCTGCTCTTCGTCCGGGAAAGGATGCTGCGCAGCGAAGTCGATCTGGGGGGACTGCTGACCCTCTATGAGCAGGTTCGGTGGCGAAAACGGGTGTCCGACGATGAGAGGAATCCGCTGGTGACAATCCTCAGGCTGGCTGGGATCACGAGCGTGGAAGCTGGCCGTCTCACGGTGCGGAACCGTATCTACTAAAGTGTCTTCGACAGAGAATGGGTCAAGACGAACATGCCGGACGCCGAACTGCGGCGTCAGCAAGCCGCCCCCTTTTCCTGCTGCAATTTTCATTACCGCTCTAGTGCTAGCAGCACCAGTCGCCCACGGTCAAGCCACCACCTATGCTCGGCTGGTGGGAACCGTGAAAGACTTGACCGGTGCTGTGGTCCCCGGCGCTGAAATCACGGCGACGGCGAAGGCCACCAACGTCCCCAGAACCGGGGTAGCGAATCCCCGGGGCGACTACCTGATCGACAAACTGATCCCAGGACTCTATGACGTCAAGGCGGCGACGCCCGGGTTCCGGGCACAGATCTACCTGGACGTTCGCCTGGAGGTGACCCAGGTGGCTCGCGTGGACTTCACGCTGAGGCCGGGGGACATCGCCGACTTTTCGGTCGAGGTCTCGGGACACGCACCCATCCTCGACACCGAATCGGCGGAGGCGGGTGTCGTGATCGAAGAGAAGGAGATCCTGGACCTTCCACTCCACGGACGAAGCACGCTCAAGCTGGCTTATCTAACGACGGGGGGCAGCCAGGAACGCGAGTTCATTGGAGACCGCTACGGTCCTTTCACCTTCGAAGGGGGTGGCTATCCGGCCTTCAACGGCCTCTACTCTCACAGCAACCAGCTCACGCTGGACGGAGCCGACAACATGGGCTACATGCTGCAGCGTTCGGCGGTCCAGCCCACACCGGAGACGGTACAGGAATTCAAGATCATCACCAACAACTACTCGGCCGAGTATGGTCGCGTTGGGGGTGCCGTGATCAGTATGCTCAGCAAGAGTGGAACCAACGAGTACCACGGGCATGCTTGGTACTATCTCCGAGATGAGCGCTTTGATGCCTCTCACTTCCTGGCCAATTTTTTTGGCCAAGAGAAACAAGAGCTGAACTATCACAACTTCGCCGGGTCTGTGGGCGGACCTATCTTTCGAGACCGGACCTTCTTCCACGCCCACTACGAACGCTTCATCGACGATTTTGCTTATCCACTTCAGATGACGGTTCCGACCTTGGAGATGCGCGCCGGGGACCTTTCGGGATCGGGGTTTTTTGGACCGATCCCCCAGCTGTACGATCCCTTCAACGTCGTCGACGGTCAGCGAGCCGCCTTTGCCGGAAACCAGATCCCCCAGCATCGTTGGAACCCGGTGTACCGAAGGCTCATGGAACTGATGCCGCCACCGGTTGCCAACGTGCCAGGGGCCACAGCTCAGAACTACACCTTTCCGTTTACCAAGAACGGCCGCACCAACAAGTATTCGATCCGAGCAGACCACCATTTCGACAACAGCGCGAGGCTCTTTGGCCGCTTCAGCTGGCAGAACACCCCGGAGACTGCTCACAATGGATTCAATATTGGCGTGCCCGGGGCAGATTTGCACGGGGTCTACCGACAATTCTATGACTTATCGCGTGGGTGGCAGGCGGCCGCCGGCTGGGTAAATCCGATGGACTTGGGCTGCAGAGCTAGGCTACGATGACGCTGATAGGCACGTACTCTTCTATCCTGACGGAAGCCGGGTCCAGGTGGCTTGCCTCACGTCGCGGTGGGCCCGTACGCACATTGGCAGGGAGCCAGGAGCACGACATTCAGCGACTGGGGTCTGGGTTTCAAGTACACGACCTCGTGGCGGAAGAACGATCACTACCTGAAGCTGAGTTTCGAACACCGGCGCAATCTCGACGCGACAGTCGGCGGCGTGTTTTCCTACTCGGCTGGTCAGGATAGATTCGACGGTTTCGCCACCGGCCAGATCGTGCGCGACGCGGAGGACAACATTGCCGGCTCCACCTTCGGAGAAATCTGGGCTGATCTCATGCTGGGCCTTCCTCAATCGACCACCGGAGACAAGACCGGCGAAGCCTTTCTCTTCGGACGTCTCAACCAGTCCCACTACAATTGGTTCGTCAACGATGACTGGAAGGTTGGACCAAATCTAACCCTCAACCTGGGGTTGAGGTGGGAGCAGCCACGGCCTCCCAACTGGGAGGGCACGCCCGACGGAGCCTACGACCGAGACTATGGGTACTGTGCCTACGACTTCAGCGGGGGACGTATCGACCCTGTTCAGCTGATGCCCAGTGGATTTGACATCGGTGCCGGTCTTACCTACGATCAGCAGATGGGTATTCGGGCAGGCCGATTTCTGCGGCCCGCCCGGGGGCGAATCAGCAGCATTCGCAGCCGGGGGACCGAGACACCGGACCTGTTCTTGGGACAGCGTTCGGAGCTACCCACCTCGGTCGAGCTGGGCGAAATCAGGGGCGATGGCTTGGCAGAGCTGGATAGAGAGGAAGGTCAAGTGTATTCGTATAACCTATTGATCCAGCACGAGATCTTCTCGGGGACCAAACTCGAGGTGAGCTATGTGGGCAATCAGGGGAGGCACATCCGCAACAACGATGGTTTCAACAATCCTCTGCCGGAAGGATATGTGGCGCCGCTCGTGGGTGGGGGTACCGTGACCCTGACCAGTGATCCTATCAGCGCAGGACCTCGCTCCTGGATCCCAGGTGATACCCAAGATCGGGTCTGGTCAGGCCAGCGGGCCCGACGCCCGTATCCACAGATCGTTCCTTTTGGGGGAATCCGACGATCGGATGGGAACATGTACTACAGTTCGCTGCAGAGCAAGTTGGAGCGCCGTTTTCGTGATGGGATAGCCGTCTCGCTGGGTTGGACCTGGTCCAAGGCCATGGCGCTGAACTACAGCGGCACCGAGTGGGCAGGAGCAGAGTTCGTACGAGGATACGAGCGCCACGCCCTCAAGACTCCCATGACCCACGACCGGCTGCACACTTTCTATAGCTCGACCATCTGGCAGCTGCCGTTCTTCAGCAGTTCCACTGGGCTTAGCCGCGCGCTCTTCGGTGGTTGGCGGGCTGCGGGCATTGTGACGCTAGCCACGGGAAAGCCCTATCAGGTCTTTTATGGTCAAGATCTTTGGGACCTGGGGCGCGGCGTTCTACCGGATAGGGTTGGTGACGGATATCTCTCCGAGAGCGAGCGCGACCCGGCTCGATGGTTCGATGTCGACGCCTTTGCGGCCCCCCGGATGGATCCCGCTCTGCCACCTCTGGAACGAGCCCGGAGGGCTCTTGGTAACTCCGCCCGGACACCGCTGCGCGGAGACGGCATCGCCATCGTGGATATTTCGCTGCACAAAGAGTTTCCCACCGGTGAGGGGAAGACGCTCGACTTTCGAGTGAATTTTTTCAACGCCTTCAACCATGCTGTTTTCGCAGATCCAATCGGGAACATCGCATCCCCTGTGGCCGGTTTCGTGAAGGACGCAGCCGATCCACGCACGATCCAGTTCGGCTTCCGGTTCTCGTTCTAGTCGGCGCTGTTGGTTCTCAGGCAAGAGCGATCGTACAATGGGTCCTGCGGGTTGACTGAACGCGCCGGGAAGAAAAGTCGGTTCTAGTGACACACTGTCGGCCATCGATCGGTAGCTCTGTTGGGAGCTTGATTCAGGATGAAAGAAGTTGCCAAGAGTCGGGAGGAAGTGATCAGTCGACTCATTTCGGCCGAAGCTGAGATCCAGGCCCTGGGAATTCGTCGGCTGGCCCTCTTCGGTTCCTGGATTCGAGATGAGGCCGGTCCGGACAGCGACGTCGACGTGCTGGTCGAGTTTGAGCCCCGACTGAAGACGTACGATAGATTTCTGGAACTCTCCGATTTGCTAGAGCGATTGCTTCAGCGACGAGTCGAGGTGATCACCAGGGAATCTCTAAGTCCTTACATCGGGCCCCATATTCTTGCCGAGGCTGAAGATGTCGTTGGACCCGCTTGAGTACCTCCGACATATCCTTGTCGAAGCCAATTACTTACTTGAAACCAGCAAGAGTTTGGACCAGGACGAGTTTCTCGGTAGCGAGAATCTGCTTCGTGCCTTCGTCAGAAGTCTAGAGATCATTGGCGAAGCCGCCAAAAAGGTCTCGGAAGACACTCGTAAAGAGTATCCCCAACTAGAGTGGCGGGCGATGGCTGGGATGCGCGATCGACTCATCCACGGCTATTTCGGCGTGGACTACGACCTTGTCTGGGATGTGGTCAGGAACAAGGTCCCCGCACTCAAGGCTCAGATCGAGGAGATTCTAGCGGAGCAAGACGAGTAGTCTCACGGCTCCCAGGATTCGATTGCCCCTGCGCCGAATCTAGCAAGTCCCAGTGGCAGGTTTAGGAGGAGTTTGACGCCTTATTAACTGATCGATTAGGGCAGGCACTGAGGAGCACACCGTGACCGTCCCCGACCTGAAGCTGGAACAGAGTTTCTACGTCACCGGCGGGACTCTTCGCGGGGACGCCGCCTGCTACGTCGTGCGTGCCTCCGACGAGGAACTCTACGACGGCCTCAAGCGGGGAGAGTTCTGTTATGTCCTGACCGCCCGCCAGATGGGCAAGTCCTCGCTGATGGTCCGTGCCGCCGCCCGGCTGCGCGAAGAGGGCAGCGGCGTTGCCATCCTGGACCTCACCGCCATCGGTCAGAATCTGGATCCCGAACAGTGGTACGGCGGCCTCATCAACCAGATGGGACCGCAGCTGGAGTGCGAAGAGGAGCTCGAGGACTTCTGGGACGAGCACCTCAACCTGGGTCCGCTGCAGCGCTGGATGCAGGCTGTCCGCCAGGTGGTGCTAGCCCGCTACCCAGGTCCGGTGGTGGTCTTCATCGATGAGATCGACTCGGTTCGCAGCCTGCCCTTTTCCACCGACGAGTTCTTCGCCGGGATCCGTGAATTCTACAACTACCGCAGCGAGGACCCTGAGCTGGAGCGGCTGACCTTCTGTCTGCTGGGCGTTGCCAGCCCCGCAGATCTGATCCAGGACACCCGGACGACGCCGTTCAACATCGGACGGCGCGTCGAGCTGCGAGACTTCACCGAATCCGAGGCGCTCGCTGCAGTGAAGCTGTGGGATGCGAACAGCGGGCAATTTCTGCGAACGTTGGTACGGCATCAGGGGGATGGCCAAGTCTGGTTCGATCCCGATCGAAAACGGATGGCCTCGTTTGTTCGCAACCGTCGACCCGACTTCCACGCTTACAGGTGCGATGAAGACGGAACCCTGCAAATCGCCGAAGTGGCAACGGGAAGACAAGTCCGAGCTTTCGAGGTAAAAGGCCTGTGTGGGATCTCTCCCGACTTCAGAATCCTTATCACCACACCGGACCGGGAGACGATCAAGCTCCTGGATCTCGCTACAGCTCAGGTGGTGGCCACGCTTCGAGTAGCTGAACCTTTTGCGGTCAGCCCTTTTGCGTTCTCAAAGGACGGAAAGAAAATGGCCTTCGGCAACTTCTTCGGCCACAATCGAGAAGTTCCTCAAGTGATCCTATGGGATCTGGCGACTCGGGAACGGCTTCTGGAATTACACGGGGGCCAGTTCGATGGCCTCGACAATGTGACCTCCCTCTCCTTTTCCCCCGACGGTAACCGGCTGGTTTCAGCACACGGAACGGATCGCGGCGGCGTTGCAAAGTTCTGGGATCTCAACACAGGGAGACTCTCCTTGATGGTTGAAGGAGCTGGTTACGGCACAGTGATGTTCTCGCCTGACGGCAAATATTTTGCCGGTGGCGGCAGAGACCGTACCGTGAGGATCTGGGATGCGACCAGCGGAGACGAAGTCGCCGAGCTCAAAGGCCATGGAAACCGTGTTGGCCTGGTGAGTTACTCCCCGGATGGCAAGAAGCTGGTCTCGGGAGATGCCGATGGGATGGTCAAGGTCTGGGATCTGGAAGGGGGACCAGTTCCAGTCAAGCTACGGATCAAGGAAGCGACATCCCTCGATTTCTCGCCCGACGGATCCAGGCTTATTTCCACCAACCGGGATGGTCGCAGCAACAGCACCGTCCGCCTCTGGGACACCGCCACCTGGCAAGAGATCTTCGCCATCAAGGGCGATCGGATCGTCTTTCGTAGTGTCAGGTTTTCTCCCGACGGGAAGCGGATTGCTTCTTCAGATCAACACCAGGTCAAGATCTGGGACGTGTCCACTGGCGACGAGCTGATGACCCTGGATGGACATTTGTGGGAAGTCGAGGTGATCGCCTACTCGCCCGACGGCTCCCGGATCGCTTCGGGCAGTCTGGATAGGACGGTCAAGCTCTGGGACACAGCCACCGGTGAGGAGCTGTTTACGCTGGAGGGCTACCCCGGCCAGGTCTACTCCGTCACCTTCTCGCCGGATGGCACACGCATGGCTTCAGGAAGTGCCGACGGCATGGTCAAGATATGGGATGTGGCGACCGGAGAGGAGATCTCTACGCTCGAGGAGAAAGGCGGCGTTGAGATCTTCTCACTGGCCTATTCGCCTAACGGAAAGCGGTTGGCGTCAGGCGGCTATGGAGCTGTGACATTGCGGAACACAGACGGCTACAAGGTGATCCGAGAGCTGGAGGGCCATTCGGCATCCATAAGTTCAATCGACTTCTCTCCTGACGGACAGAGGCTGGCCAGTGCAGACAACGATGGAACCACCAAGCTCTGGAACGCCGTCACAGGAGAAGAGCTAATCACCCTGGGGACGCAAACCGGCGGGTTCGGCCTGGTGGCGTTCTCACCGGACGGCGGAAGCCTGGTCACCTCGGACGCAGAAAGCGTCCTTGTCTGGGGCGTAGCCACCGAGGATGAAGTCCTGCGTCGCAGTCGGAGCGATCAATGAGGGCCCCTGGTCGACACAGCGCCACTGTTTCTGCTCCAAACGCTGCCCAACAGGGCCACCTAGGGGTTGGCCGAGATGTCGCTTACCAGGAGGCCGCTTCAGCGGTAGCGGTGTGGCGCGAAGCGTATTAGACTCGGCGTTTACGCCGGGGTTACCGGCACCCTACCCCTCCGGAGGGCCTTTCAAGGTCCTTCTCGAACGACGGCTTTAGCCATTGTGGACGCGGAATCTGGCTGAAGCCTGCTTTAGAGAAGCCCGTTGAAGCAGGCTCCGGCATCCGCTTGCCCGGATGAACCCGGCCTGAAGACGGGGTCTAATCCCAAAAGAAGTGGATGAAAGTGGACTAAACCACATGTAAACACCTGAAATGCCAGACCTGACGGGTATTCTGGGGTTGTCAAAGAAACTTCAGAACAAGCGGAAAGGAGGCAGTTCAGGTGAATAAAAAGGATAGCGCAATCATCCGCAAACGGGAAGCAGAGGTTGCTCAGCGATTGAGCCCCAGCTGGAACGGTCAAGACCCGAAACCGGTGCTCTCGCCCGAGGTCATCAGCTACGAGGTCTCGGAGAAAACGGGTGCGGTCAGTTACGGTGGTCTGGGGCTGCTGCAGCAGGTGGTGAAGTGGAGTGGGCTGGGGAAAGCCATTGACCAGGCGGTGACGCTGCTCAAACGCCACCAACCGTACCACGAATCGGACCACGTCCTGAGCCTGATCTACAACGTGGCCACGGGCGGGACCCGCTATCAGGATATTGAACTGCGACGTCAGAGTGTGAGTTTCCTGGAGGCGGTGGGAGCCGAGAAGATCCCCGCCCCCAGCACGGCCGGAGACTTTGTGCGCCGCTTTGACGCGCCCGACGTGGTGGATCTGATGGAAGCCGTCAATGCCAGCCGCCTCAAGGTCTGGGCCCAACAACCGGCCCGTTTCTTCCAACGGGCGGAGATCGACGTGGATGGGACGATGGCCCCCACGAGCGGCGAATGCAAGGAAGGGATGGAGATCAGCTACGACGGGCAGTGGGGCTATGCGCCGCTGATCGTGACGCTGGCCAATACGGGAGAGGTGCTCTATGCGGTCAACCGCTCGGGCAACCGTCCCTCTCATGAGGGAGCGGCCGAATGGCTGGATCGGAGTATCGAGCTGGTTCGAGAGGCGGGTTTTCGGAAGGTGCGCCTGCGCGGGGACACGGATTTTTCGCTGACGGCTCATTTTGACCGTTGGACGGAGGCGGGCGTGGAGTTTGACTTCGGGATCGACGCCCATCCGAGCTTCGTCAAGTGGGCGGAGGCGTTGCCAGAAGCGAGATGGAAAGAGCTGGGGCGCCCCAGCCAGGGGAAAGGAAAAGGGAAGAAGCGGCGCCAGCGGCGGGACAAAGTGAAGCCGGAGATTGTCAAGAGACGCGGGTTCAAGACGCTGACGCTGGAACGGGAAGAGATCGCGGAGATCGACTACCGTCCGAGCAAAGCGAAGCGAACCTATCGGATGGTGATCTTGCGCAAGACGATCCTGGTCGAGAAAGGCCAGAAGCGGCGGCTGCCGCAGACGCGCTACCACTTTTATGTCACCAATATCTCGGCCAGAACGTTGGGAACGGCGGGAGTCGTACGGGAAAACAACCGGCGCTGCAACCAGGAGAACGTCATTGAACAACTCAAGAACGGAGTCGAGGCCCTGCGGATGCCCTCGGATACGCTGGTAGCCAACTGGGCCTATCTGGTGATTGCGGCTCAAGCCTGGAATCTGAAGGCCTGGATGGGGTTGGTGCTGCCGGCGCGACTGCAAGCCCGAGAGCTGGTGAAGATGGAGTATCGCCGTTTCCTGCGAGAGGTCATTGAAATGCCCTGCCAGATTTTGCGCAGGGGCCGACAGTTGGTCTATCGGCTGCTGGATGTCAATGGTTGGAGCCGTCTTCTCTTGGAAGGCAGTAAGTGGTTGAAACACCGGCCAGCTACCTGAAACTGAAAGGAGATAAAGTAGCTCCGAGGGTCGCCAGAGCTGGGGCGAGGTGTCTCTACAAACGCCCCCCAAGAGGGCAGAATCGTTTTCCCTGAGCGATCGGCGTGGAGGACAGCTGAACACGTGCCTGTTCTGAGTGACTTCGCGCCGAAATTTAGAATTTAGGTCTCCAAAATGGCTCCTCGGAGCCGACAAAGGGGTCTATTTTCGAACTTGCGCTTATTTTGGGTCTAATACGCGCCAGACCGCTGAAGCGGCCTCCTGCGAAGCAACAGCGCAACCTCTCTCGGCGGTATGAGGTAGCTCGCTACCGTAACAAGACAGTTCCAACTTCTGGTATGGACTCTGTCATTTAACGTGACATATCAGTAGTGTCCCAACGTTTGGGTTTCTAATCTCTGTAAAGTATTAATGAGTAATATGTTAGAGAAGATAATGGGTGTTTCCGACTTGAAAGTGAGTGTACGCTCACGCCCTTCAGTTCATAAGGAGGGCGAGCATGTACACGGGCACGACGATTTTTTCTCAGGTGATGCGGCATCTTCCCTGGCATCATTTTCATCGCATTGTTCAGCACTACGGAGGCGACTACAAGGTCAAGTCGTTCCGCTGTGCCGACCATTACCGGGTCATGGCCTTTGCACAGTTGACCTATCGCGAGAGCTTGCGCGATATCGAAGCCTGCCTACGGGCCATGAGATCCAAGCTCTTCCACATGGGCATTCGCTCCACGGTCTCCCGCAACAATCTGTCCAATGCCAACGAGAGGCGCGACTGGCGCATCTATGCCGAGTTTGCCCAAGTGCTTATCGCCGAAGCGCGCCGCCTGTACACCGACGAGGACCTGGGAGTCGACCTGAACGCGACCGTCTATGCCTTGGACTCCACGACCATCGACCTGTGCCTCTCGGTCTTCCCCTGGGCGCGCTTCCGCCGTACCAAGGGGGCGATCAAACTGCATACCTTGCTCAACCTGCACGGCGCCATTCCCGAGTTCGTTCTGATCTCGGACGGAAAACTGCACGATGTCCACGCCTTGGACCACCTGATTCCTTGTCCCGGTGCCTACTACATCATGGATCGCGGATACCTGGATTTCGGGCGCCTGTACCGACTCCATTCTGCCCGGTCGTTATTCGTGACCCGCGCCAAGGCCAACTTCAAGTTCCGCCGCCGCTACTCCCACCCGGTGGACAGAACGACGGGACTGATCTGCGACCAAACTGTCCTGCTGAGCACCTTCTATCCGGCCAAGGCCTACCCCGAACCTTTGCGTCGCATCAAGGCCTTTTACGGCACCAGTCCCAATGCCGTGAAAACACAAATCTGGATCGCCCTCAGTACCTACCTGCTCATCGCCATCATCCGCAAGCGCCTCTATCTCGAGTTGCCGCTCTACACAATTCTCCAGGTCCTGAGTGTCTCGCTCTTCGAGAAAACCCCAATTTTACAGGCCTTTCAGGACATGCATTACATTACTCAGAATAGTGACATTCATAAACAGTTGATGTTATTCGACTAACGCTGGGACGCTACTGGTGACATATGACGATACACTTGTCATTTCGAAGTACAACTTCTTCGACGTCGGGATTGTCTCAGCCACTCAATGTCGCACTTTCGTACGCGGCACTCCTGGCTTGGGTGAGGGTTTCGAGACCCAGGTACGAACTTGCCAGCTACCGCGACCATGTCTCGGGGGAACCTCCGATCTAAAGTCGCCGCGGGCTGGTTGAAGAGGACCTTCTTCGAAATTACATCGGTGTCTGCCTGGAATCCCGGACGATCCCTGGCGAAGCTGTCAGAATGGAAACCACATGTTGGCGGTCAGCAGGAGCGCTGAGTTGGGCCGCCAGGATGGTTCCGGCGCCAAGCGTGCAAGACCTTCTCTACGCGGGATGCCACCTCAGCTCGCGAGTCGAGGCGACCTCGACCTCGAGCCAACAGCTCGTCGTAGGAGGTGTGCACGTGGCGCGCATGCGCTCGCACGGCCAACTCGATAGAGGAAGCGTCAAGTTCCTTGGCGGACGCGGATCGGCCGATCCGTCCCGAGTACTTGGCGCAGGCGTGGCGAGCGATTGTCATCCGCTCTGTCAGGGGGCAGCCCGGGAACAGCTCACCGACAGATCGGGCGAAAGCAGCCACGTATTCGGCATCCTCTTCGGCCCGGCGTGCCGCGGCCCGCTCTCGTGCCAACGCCCGAGCCTCTTCGTCGGCGAGACACTCCTGCTCTGCCCTCTCAAGTGCAGCTTCCTCGACCAGGATGCCCTGCCGCTCATACCGTCTGCGTGCCCGGCTGAAGCGGACTACCACTGCGCGGAGGGTGGAGTGTTTGCTGGACCGCCGAGTGAGCGCCGTATCCCCCCTGGGGAGGAAGACCAGGTGGTCGAGATCGGCGCAGGCCATGCAGAGGGGGCGGTTCTCCTCCATACGAAGGAAGCTGCCCTTGCAGAGTTCGTCGCCACACTCCGAACAGGACGAAGCCTTCACGATCGAAAAGACTACGATCTCGTCTCGCTTGGCAGAGCTCTTACCGGATGCCATGGCAGCGCCATCGCCCTCCCGTGCCTTTGCTCGGACCTTCATCCCTTATTGGACTCGCCACCTTCCAGCCCGGGTTCAGATCATTCTAGCAAACGAGGGGCGAAGAACTAGACAGCCATCCGGTAAGTTTCAGCCTAGTGGCCCCCCAGCGGTGCTGCCCCATTCGAGAAAGAAACTTCGAGTCCCGGCGTAGCGGTGGCCTCCAGGCCGCCGTCGGTCGAGCCAAAGGCTCGAAGGAAAAAGACTTCGGCCTGGAGCCCAAAGCTACGTCCGACCAATGAAGTTTCAGCTTAGTGCCGCCCCTGGCGCCACCACCATTAGAAATGATTGGCGGAACAGCTCGTCCAGATCGGCCTCGTTCTGCAGCCGGCCGCGCTGCCTCAGGACGAGCCTGGCGAAAGCGATCTGGTTGGATAGGGACCGCTGATATTCGCAGCTTTCAACTCGCCGGCTCTGGCGGGGAGCGCGGCCCCAGCTATAGACCAGGAAGCGATTGCGCACGAAGCTGGGGAACAGGGCATTGAGCCAGATGGAGCCCCGCAAGGCTTCTCCCGTCTCCGGGTGGATCAGACCGAAGCCAGCCATCGCCGAGAAGCTCAGCTGGTCACCCACACTCCAATGGATCATGTTGTGTCCGATCTCGGTCGGATGCCATGAGGGATCACTCGGCTGATCGCGGACCTCGACCACACCGCTGAGACCGATCTTCTCAAAGGCTTGATTCCACCACGAGGCTCCTTCCCTGATGAGCGGCCGGTATTTTGGGGGAGTGGCCTTGGCGATGTACAGGACGATGGGCTTCTTCACCGCAACCGGATGCTCGGCCGTGGGGCGTCCCAGCGGCTCCAGGTGCCAGCGGACAGGTTGGAGATCAGGCTCCTGCACTACTAAAGGATTGGACCGAGAAGGTTACGGGAGTCGGAGAGAGGGTGATAGTGTCGTTGTCCGTATTTGCTATACTGCTACTACCGGTTTCCTCGCAGAGGACTTGATTTAAGCTAGACCCAAGGGGAGTACAACTTGACGTCAGTCGGCAGAGGGAAGCGGTTTGCTACCACCAATTGGAGCCTTATTCTGGCTGCCGCCGATACCCAGAATCCGAACTCCCAGGAGGCCTTGGAGGAGTTGTGCCAGAAGTACTGGCCTCCGGTATACGCCTTCATTCGCTACCGAGGATTTGACGAAGCCAAGGCGGAGGATCTCACGCAGGGGTTCTTCACCCGGCTGCTCGAGAAGAAGAACCTCAAGTCTGCGAATCCCGAGAGGGGGAAGTTCCGCTCGTTTCTGTTGGGTTCGGTCAAACACTATCTTGCCAACGAATGGGATCGCGAGCAGGCACAGAGGCGGGGGGGCGGGTCGTTTCGCCAGCTGGCACTCGACGATGCGGCTGCCCGGTACTCTGAGCCCAGCGAGAAAGTGACGCCCGAGACGGTTTTCGAACGCCGCTGGGCCGCCACGGTGCTTGAAGTCGCATTGAAGGGACTTCGGCGGGAAGTCCAGAGAGGCAGTGGAGAGGAGTTCGACCGGCTGAAGGGATTCCTCACTGGGGAGAACGTGGGGATTCGCTATCGTGAGGTGGGCCAGGAATTGGGCATCAGTGAGGAGGCTGTCAAGGTCAGGGTGCACCGGATGCGAAAGAGATTCGGTCAAATCCTACGCAACCAGATCGTCGAGACCGTCGTCGACCCAGAGGAAGTCGACGAGGAGATTGGGTACCTGCTGGGCCTTCTTTCCTCTTGAATCCTCCCTGTTCCGTCTGATTCCGCCGAGCGTTGGTCTCCTCTGGGGGCTGAATGCCCTCACACTGACGGCGACAACCGCTTCCCCAGCGTCACGGTCCAGGCTACGGTCGAGCTGGCCCCATTCGAGATGAACAACTTCTCCTTCACGGTTCTAGCCCGACACAAACCAGAAAGCCGAGAGATTCCATCCGATTGAAATCGCTGTCCAGAGACCACAGCTGGCCACCTTCCCCAGCTGCAATGGCTCCGATGAGGAGGTCTCCGAAGCCGAACCGCTGACCAGCCGAGACGGCAATCCGGATCCAGTCTTCCATCCGGCCCCAGGTTTCCGGAGTGGGGTAAAAGATGGGTAAGGCCGGTAGGAGCTTTTCCAATCTAGCGAGGTCGCCACCGGAAGCTCCCGAGAGCAGCTCGAAATAGACGGGCGCCGCCAGAGCCAACTGATCTCGATCCAGACGCCGGACCAGCCGGTCAGCCAGAACACCATCGCTCCCCCTGAAGAACTCGATCCAGACAGAAGTGTCGGGGAAGATCACGTTTTTCCCGACGATCTTTCCGAGAGTGGGCGACGACGAGATTCAGGGAGATCGACGTCCAATCTCACCTTACCCATCAAGCTCTTCAGCTCCTCGATCCGTTGCCGGCGCACCAATTCCCGAAGGGAGAAGATGACCGTGTCGGTCTTAGACTTGTAGCCCAGGCGAGTGCGGGCCTCTTCAAGGAGGTCCAGGGGGAGGTCGAGGGTAGTTCGCATAACAATGATGTTATTCTGTGTGTATTGAAGTGTCAACTCATCAGGTTATTGATATGCTCTGAGGCGCTATAATGAAACGAATCAACCACTTGTGTGGGTTGGACACCGATGAGCATCTCGCAGAGCACCGTACGTGTTTAGTGGAGCTGGCCCCATTCGAGAATGAAACTCCGGGTCCCGGCGTAGCGGTGGCCTCCAGGCCGCCGTGTATCGGGCCAAGGGCTCGAAGGAAGAGGACTTCGGCCTGGAGCCCAAAGCTACGTCCGCCCAGTTTCAGGTTAGAGCGAGGCGAGACGATCGTAGGTACACGAACGGGCAAGGGCACGGGCAAAGGCAAGGGGCTAAGGTCGGAAGTGCACATCAAGCAGCTAGAGAAAAGCTCGGTAACTTTTTCAGGGCCGGATTCCCCGGGTAACGTCCAGCGAGTTTTTCTTGACTCTGTCTCTTTGCCTAGGGAAAGAGGGAGGCGAAGTGTTTTTCAATCTCGAGGTGAAGCCGACCTAGCATCCAGGTGCAGCTCGAGAAACTGGACGAACTTGTCGGAGGCCGCGATGCGGTTGGTCCGTTTTCGGAGTCCGTGGCCCTCATCGGGGAAGAGAACGTATTCCACCGGAACTCCGTTGCCCTTTACCGCTTCCACCAATTCGTCACTCTCGGCCCGGGGTACACGTGGATCGTTGGCTCCCTGGATCACCAAGATGGGTTTTGTGATGTTGTCAGCATGAAAGAGTGGAGAGATGCGGTGGAGTCTTTCCTGGTCCGTAGCGGGATCACCCATCTCTGCGTACACGGACGCGCGGAGGGCGTCATACCAGGGCGGCAGGCTGTTGATGGTTCGCACCCAGTTGGTCACTCCGCAGATGTCGATTCCGATATCGAAGACGTCGGGTTCAAACGCCAGGGCGGCAGCCACCATGTACCCGCCGTAGCTGGCACCAATGATGCCGATCCGAGAACCATCGACCCAATCCAGTCCCTCCAGGTATTTCCGTGCCTCAACACAGTCACGCAAATCGACCTCTCCGTGCCTTTTGTCGTCCAGGTGATGGAAGGTCTTGCCATAGCCAGCCGAGCCTCGGTTGTTCACGGCCAGGACGGCGTAACCATGATTGACCAGATGCTGGAGGGCGGCCCGATACCCCTGCCGGCTCTGTCCACCGGGTCCGCCGTGTACCCAGACGAGCGCCGGAACTCTGTTGGAGGGCTGTGCGCCGTGTGGACGATAGAGTAGCGAGGGGATTTCGAGCCCGTCGAAGCTCGTATAGCGTACCACTTCGGATTCGACGAGATGCTCTTGATCTATCTCCGGATTCAGGTTATCGGTGAGCTGCTCGTGCTCAAGTTCGTTGAGATCGAGAACGTAGAGGTTGGGTGGGGCAGTGTCGCTGCTGAGGTAGAAGGCCATTCGCGATTCAGAACGTGAGATCGAAACCCCACTCACGTTGCCAACAGGCAGATCCGGGAACACCAGTTCCTGGCCTGAAGCGGTATCGAGGATTGTGATTGCCGTGCGGGCGTCCTGATTGATCCCGGTGACGCGATAGCGGCCCCCCTCAGAGAAGACGATGAAGTTGACGTCCCAGTCGGCCACCACAACAGCCTTGTGCTCTTTGCTGCGGAGATCGTAGGACCAGGCCTGTGTGAATTCGGCCGGGCCGTTGGTCAGGTAATACAGGAGGTGCCCGTGCGGGCTGAAGGTGCGGGAAGAGTGTTGAATGTCGCCCTCGTGCGGGGTGATGTGCTGCGGAGGACTGTCCCGATCCTGCATATCCCAGAGATAGATGTCGCTATCGGCGTTGTTGCGGGACTTGTTCAGGGCGATCCAACGTTGGTCGCGGCTGATTGCTGCGAGGCTGAAACCCTGATCATTCTTGAAAACAAGTTCTCGCTCGTAATCGCCGGTAGCATAGCGGTACAGGTCCAAACGGCGGGCATCTCGTTCGTTGCTAACTACCCAGAAGGACTTTCTATCTCCGCTCCATCCGAGGAACTGGGCCTTGAGTTTCTCACCGGGGGTCAGATCTTTGACCGAACCGTCCGTCTCGTGGACGAAAACATGATTGAGCTCGTTGCCGCCTTGGTCTGCGGTGTAAAGAAATCGGTCGTCGTTGGGGAACCAGCTGACGCTGAAGACGGCGTCCTCGCTGGAGGTCGTGAGTTGCTGCCAGTCGCCTCCAGCTACGGGCTGGCTGTAGGCGTTGAAGACGCCGCTGGCATCGGCCGAGATGAGCAGCCGTGTCTCGTCATGGGAAAACGAGGCTCCGCGTGTCGAGACGGTATCGAAGAGTGTTCTGGCTTCATACACCGGAATCGGCTCGGGCTGGACAGGGGTACATCCAGTGGTGGCAAGTCCGAAACCAAGCGATGCGGTGAGAATGAAGCAGCTACCTCTCATGGCGTTCTGCTTACTAAAGAACAATTGCCAGAAGGTTACAGGCTCATGCCGAATTTCTCCGATCCAGGATTTGCTCCAGGACGCCGTAGCGAAGTGCTGAGGCTCCTCCAGGGCATGTACTGCCGATTCATGGAAGCCTGAAGCACAAGCGAGGGGTTGGGGAGTGCCACAAATCTTCCCGACTGGTGCTTGCCTGGGCTTCTCGCTGCACCCCAACCCCTCGCTCGCGCTTCAGGCTTCCTGTACGCTGCCGAGGGCCGAAGAGCTGGCCAACGGGGCATCGCCTTTCTCCCAGATCGAGTCTTGCTTCACCGATCCGTTGGCACCAGCCGCTCGAGTTCCTCGAGCCAGTTGAGGACGACGCGTATTTGTGTTGGTGCGGACTGCTGTTTCCTTCTCTTTATCATCACAAACCGGAGCCCGTCCGGCGTTATGTCGTAGTCGCCACGATAAGACCCGGAGGCAAAGACCCTGGGCTTACCTGCTATTAAACTCGGCTGCGTTTGCACGGGAACCGCCATTATTCGCTCACCATCACGGTAGAAGATCTCTTCGCCATCTGGTGCCCAAAGCGGAAAATTCCCACCCTCCGTTGAAATCGGAATGGGCAGTCCTTCGGCCGGGTAGCGTTTCACGTACACATTGAAGCTGCCTGAGCGGTTGGAGGTGAAGGCGATCCAGTGTCCGTCTGGAGAAACGACGGGTCGAAGTTCGTGAAACTGGGTCACATGGAAGGGTTCAGACTTTACACCCCCATCCAACTGAAGCGTAAAAAGATCAAAATCTCCCCCTTCATTCCGGTCCATAAAGGCCAGTACTTTCTGGTCACCAGAGTAGGAGTAGGGAAACTGTACGTACTCTTTTTCGAACAGCTGTTCAGCCTGGCCCCCGCCGCCAGTAGCTATCCACCATATGTCGCGTCCCCCTACAGTCTTCCGCGAAAAGAAGAGCCTGGTCCCTTCAGGGCGGCTCCAAACCGGGGCGTTCGCCTTCGGGGTCGCCAAGGGGGTCAGGAGGCATCGCTCGATCTCGCAGGTCCAGATGGCCACGTCATCTTCCTTGATCCCTGTGATCGCTAGACGCCTCCCGTCAGGGGAAAGCCTGGGCTGAAACAGCTGCATCTGGATTTCGACAAAGGACTCCTCAACCCCCTGGCGATCGACCCAGACCAACGCGTCCTCTGGGTCCGCGTGCTGTCCGGATACGTATGCGAGCGATCCGCCCTCTGTGACTTCGAACTTCGCAAGATTTCCCCCCGTAGCTGCCATCCAGATATCATCCAGCACCGGGACGGCAGGACCCCGAACCTCCAGAGAATCCAGATCGAAGGGTGCCGCCAGCAGAGAGCCACCCTGAGCACAAAGCAGATGCCCGGTCGATACGTAGCGGCCTCTGGTGCACCTCTCCACGAGAATATGGTGCTGGCCAGTGTCCAAGGAGAGCACCCCAATACTCGGCGTTTCGCGATCGACCTGGAAGAGCACTCCTTTGCCTCGGGGAAGGATCTGGGGGTATCTGATCCTTCCTTCTGCGATCAGTGGCTCCGGAGTACCGCCGTTTGATGAAACTCGCCAGAGGCCGTCCCACTTTCCGAATACGATCGTGCCATTTTCTCCCCAGCTTCCACCCCGACCCGACCCCACCTCACAAATGGTCACGGGGTCCCCACCCAACAGAGACACCTTCTTCAATTCACCCATGGCAGCTCTAGGATCCGTAAAGAAGCCTACCCAATTCCCGTCGGGGGAGAAAAACGGATCCAATCCACCGTCAGTGCCGGGAATCGGTTGTGCCTCGAGTTGATCCGTAGCACGCCGGTAAAGATGCCGGATGTCATTTCGGGCGGCAGAGTAAACCAACTGGGTGCCATCTGGGGATATCGCCAGGAAAGGCTCCCAGGAAGTGGTTTCATCGTCAGGAAGTGCAATAGAGAACCGAGTGACAGGTCGTGCCCGTTCGCCCTCGGAGTCGAGATTCCAGAGGAGAAAACCCAGGAATACACCCATCAGGAGAATCAGCAGACCAATTGCGGCTGACGGGATGGGATGTTGCCACCAACCCGGTCTCGTTGTTGCCTCGGCCCCTGCAAGCCGGACCCCAAACGAGGAGTCTGTTGGATTGCTGGCAAGTTCTTCCAGATCGATCCGGACATCCGAAACGTGCTGATAGCGTCGGTTAGGATCCTTGGCCAGCATCTTTCGGACTGTGTGCGGAAGCACGATCGGTGTGCCCTCTAGATAATTGGTGACGGGGTCTGGCGTTTCGTTGAGGATGGCGCTGGCAGTCTCCGCAGCGGAATCCCTCTGGAAGGGTTGGACTCCCGTCAGCATCTCGTAGAGCACCACACCGAAGGAAAAGATGTCCGATCGCGTATCGACTTCTTCACCTCGCGATTGTTCGGGGGACATGTAAGGCAGCGTGCCCAATCTGACACCCGTCTCGGTCAGCTTGAGATTTCCCCGGTTGTCTCTTTCTTCTGGGGGAGTCAATCTCTTGGCAACGCCAAAATCCATGACCTTTGGGTACCCTCCAGTCGTGATCATGATGTTCGAGGGTTTCAGGTCCCGATGGACAATCCCCTGTTTGTGTGCCGCTTCAACTCCCTCGGCAACCCTTGCTGCTATCTGAAGGGCTTCTTCTAGAGGAAGGGCGCCTTTTCCAAGCTGCTCCTCGAGGGTCGCTCCCTGGACGTACTCCATCGCGATGAAGTCTCTGCCCTCAGTCTCCCCCACCTCGTGGATTCGGCAGATATAGGGGTGATCCAAGGCGGCAGATGCTTTGGCTTCTCGCAGGAAGCGTTCTCGTGCCACTTCATCTTGCTGCATTCCCTGGGGTAGGAACTTGAGGGCGACCTTGCGGTCGAGTGAGGTGTCCTGGGCCAGATAGACTTCACCCATTCCCCCTTCACCAAGCTTCTCGAGGATCCTGTAGTGGGAGATGGTCTTTCCGATCAAGCGTGTCCTCGGTTGCAAACGGGGGTGCCGTTTTCCTTGGATCTTAGGGCTTGGTGGTCTCAAAGGCAACGGAGATCGCCAACGCAGTCATTCCCGGGTCCGAGAGGTCTCTGCGTGGTCGAGGGACGTGCGACGTGTAGAGGTTCAAACGTGGGACGGATCCTTCAGGCTTCAAGTCATTGCTGCACCCCCAATGGAGGATGACTTCTTGACGGTGGAGACACAAGGGACTAACCTCCGCAGAGCTTCAATAATGAATCTGACCCGGTGAGGATCCAATCATGAAGATGAGCTTCAACAAGGTATTGGTGGCGGTAGTCTTCTCTCTAGTCTCGGTGGTTTCCCTGAGGAGCCACCACGAGATCTGGAACACGATCGCGCCCTTCACGTCCCGGGACTTTGTGGGGGATCAAGCCGTGGTCCACCAGCTTTCCGACCTGGGCGAGTTCTCGGTCCGGCTGCTTCAGTGGACGGGTACCGACCGGGATCCTGCCTTGATGCAGGGCAGGATCAAGAGGCAGGTTGGGACCTACTACCAACGCTGGGCGGGACTGAAGGACGAGGCCCCGACCCTGGAGGAGATTTTCAAGTTCACCCGCGAAAATTATTCGGCTCTTCAGTGTCCCCAACTCATCAAGCTCGAGGTTGGAAATGGGATGATCCAGCTCTTGAAGTCTCCAAAGCCCGTGGAGCTGATGGGACTTGGAAGTACGAGCGTCCCGATCGTGATACAGAACGCGGGATCTGAGAGCGTCAAAGTTCAGCTTCGCTCCACCTCGGACGATGTGGAGATCGAGCCGATGACGGTGCGCTTGAACGCAGGGGAGAGCGCAGGACGCTTTCTGATCGTTTCCGCGACTGGGTATCAAGCTGACTTGATTCGCTTCCAGGTAACAGAGAACACCGAGGTCTCCGTGCCGGCGAGGGTTCGAAAGATGAGTCGACTCAGGGTCCGAGTCCTGGACGAAAAGGGAAGTGAGACCCCGGCTCGTATCTACCTGACCGGGTCGGATGCCAGACGTCATACGCCCTTGGAGGCTCTGCCTCGGATCACCAATGCCGACTATGGCCAATCCTACGGAGGCGAGTACTACTTCTACACGGAGGGCCGTTTCAACCTGCCCCTTCCCAGTGGAGAGACACTGTTAGAGGTCGTCAAGGGGCTGGAGTACGCTCCGCTGGAGAAACGTTTCCAGATGCCGGAATCCGGCGAGAAGGAAGTGGTGATCCAACTCAAACGTCCCTACAACATGGGCGCCAAGGGCTGGTTCTCCGGCGACATTCACATCCACGCGAACCTGTTCGCCGACACCCTGGTACGGCCCGATGACGTGATGCGGATTACCAAGGCCGAGGATCTGAACGTTCCCCATCTCCTGGCCTGCAACGACACCGATGGACCCATCACGGATCTGAAATACTTCGAGGGCAAGCCCCACCGGTTATCGGAAGAGAACTACATCATCTACGTCAACCAGGAGATGAGAAACCTCAGAGTCTATGGACACATGGCCTTCTTGAATCTCAAGGAGTTCGTCCGCCCTTCCTACACCGGCTGGCCAAGGACCGAGCAGCCCTATGACTATCCGCCCAACTACGAGCTGGCCCTGGCGGCCAAGAAACAGGGGGCTGCCGTTACCTACGTGCATCCTGGTGCAACCCAAGAGTACCCGGTGGACATAGCTCTGGGCGTGGCCGAGACCATCGATGTCATGTGCCAGGGAGACGAGGAGCGAAACACAGCCGACTGGTACCGGCTACTCAACTGTGGCTTCCGCTGTGGCATCTCGGCCGGAACCGACTGCTTCCTGAACGTACCCTACCACCTCTTGGCTGGAGCCGGTCGTGTGTACGTGCAGACCGGTCCCAAGCTGACCTACCAGGGCTGGATCGATTCCTACCGCCAGGGAAAGAGCTTCGCGTCCAACGCGCCCCTGCTGGAGTTCAGCGTCGACGGGAAAGGGGCGGGTGAGGATATCCGGTGGAGCTCAGGCTCTCGCAAGGTCCGGGTGGAGGCTCGCGCCGTTTCGCATGTGCCCATGAAGAGCCTCGAGGTTGTGGTCAATGGTCGCCCTGTCTTCACGCAGAAAGCCAGCGCGGACGGGACGACGGCCCAGCTCTCTCAGGAGGTTGAGTTGAAGGACAGCTCTTGGATCGCCGTTCGAGTCCGCGGAGATGCCCATCGTATGGTGCCCAACGACAAGACACTCTACGCTCATACCAGCCCGGTTTATTGCTACCGAGCCGACCGACCCATCCACTTCCGCGAAGACGCCGAGTATTTCATCGAGAAAATCGATGTCCTCCTCGGGAACCTTGAGCGCAACGGATTGTTCGAGGACCCCGCCCAGAAGCAGGAGGTCGTGGACCTGTTCCACAAGGGGCAGGATGTCTATCGAAAGATCGTCAAAGAAGCCGAGCGCTAGGACATTCCAAGAGACAAGATGCAAGCGGGGTAACCTCATCTTGTGTCTTGGGATTTGGTACTCCCTGCAGCCCTATGCCTCTTTTGTCAATTCCCTGTGCTTCCGAAAGATGCCGACACAGACTCCCAGCCAGACAACGACGAACCCCATGTTCACCAGTGCGAAGGCCCCTATCCCGAAGGCGAGGCTGGTACCGATGAAGACGACAGCCGCTTGCAAGGCATCACCGGTGCGCCCGAAGAAGGTGTCGATGGCTGCCTTGGCCTTGTATTTCACCTCGCGAGAGGTGGGTAGAAACAGAGCCTGGCGGACGGTGTTGTTCAGTGAATAGTCGATGCTATTCTCACCCACCTTCATTGGCCTTATGATGTTCAGGATCGGCTGAGCAGCAGTGACTCCGTAGGTACAGAGCGACATGATCGGCCCTACGAAGAGGGATCCACGCACCCCTAGATACTTGAAGAAACGGGAGACCAGGAAGCTCTGGATTAGGAAGGTCAGAAGGTTTGCCCAGCTGAAGAAGGAGCCGTAGAAGGCACCGATGTAGTTTCCCCGCTGTTCCTGCAATGCATCTCCCGGACCAATCTCGGCCACCGCAGCCTGCTCAACCAGGTTACCGAGGACAAACTCACCCACTGTGTTCACCAGATTCAGGAGTAGCACGTGGAAGGCGATCAGCATCAGGTACCTGTTCTTCATCACAAGCTTGAAGCTGCCCTCTTTGCTCAGATGCTCCTGCGCCTTCTTTGCTTCCGTGGATCCTCGATTAATCTCTTGTCGATTGACTACCAGCGTAAGCAGAATGAACAGTCCCAACAGAGCCGAGGCCAGCGTCATCAACCAGTAGGGCCCCGTTACCTCGAACAGATTAGCGGCCACTCTGGCTCCTACCCAGGCACCGAGGGTTCCTCCGATACCGATGATCGGAAACAGCCGCTTGCCCTGTTCCTCGGTGTAGATGTCGTTGGCAAAGGCCCAGAACTGACTCACTACCATGAAACTGAACACCCCGAGCCAGATGTAGTAGGCTATCCCAACCTCCATGCCTGCGTTGCCGGCAAGGATGAAAATCGCCAGGTTGGAGATGAAGAAGAGTGCCATCCCGGAAAGCAGCCAGACCCGGTTGACCCTGGCTGCGAAAGCTCCGTAGGCGGGTACTACGAAGACGAATAGTAGAGCCTGAGCGGCGCTGGAGTAGCTCTTTATAATGGCTCCCGCCTGAGAGAGAATCAGTGCTTCTCGGACTGGCTTGAGGATGTAGTAGAGGCCCATCATGATGAAAGCGTTCAAGAACAACAACAGAACCGTTCCCCCTTCGCCCGCTTGGACCTTGCTGAACAGAGAGAAAAACCTCTCGAGAAGATTTTTCTTCGGATCTGGTGGGGATACAGAGTTGGGGTTCGACATAGGGAACCTAGAATAACGCCCCGCTATTGACTCCGAAAGTCATTATCGTTGCGCAGAGGACCAAATGCATTTCCGGAGGCACCTAGCGGTACAGCACTCACACGGTCTCAGAACCAGAGCCCTTGTGACGCTTCTAATGGTCTACTGGTCAGGATGTGGGCCGGGTGAGCTGAAGATCGAGAGGCTGCCTCAGGGAGAGGTGCTGATGGGATACCGTGTGGAGTCGGTCTCGGGCGTCAGGGACGGTGACAAGCTAGAGGCCCGGGTCCTCCTGGTTGCTGGCTCCGACAGCTTGGAGATGGAGATGCGTTTTCGCATTGGTGTTCCCACCAGGCTAGAGCGGGGTCGCTACCGTTGGAGTCAGGGGGGAGGGATCAAGGAAGGTCCTGTCAGCGAGAGATCCGTTACCTTCCTGGGAGGACAGTCTGACCGGCCGAATCTGGGAGGTGTCTTCGAACTACGGTCTCCGGACGGGGTACCCCAGTATCGGGTGCGGCTGCCCACCGCCGAAGTAGGGAGGCCTTGAACTCCCGGAAGGGCCAGGAACGTAGCTTTGGTCTCCAGGCCGAAGTCTTCTTCTGACGAGCTTTGGCTCGGGACGGCGGCCTGGAGACCACCGCTACGCCGGACCCAGATCAATCCACGGTTACAGTATCCAGTTTCCCCTTCTCTCGCGCCACGCCGATGATCATCAACTCGAGAGCCTGGCTGTTGGAGCTGGTGAGTGAGTGCACCTCGTTGAGGAGAACGGGAACAGCGTCTCCCCCGGAGAGGCGGACGGCTTCTTCATTTTCAGCTCCCCCTAACTGGAAACTACCGGTTCCCTTCATGACGTAAAAGACCTCTTCGACCCCTTCGTGCCGGTGCCGGCCAACCGAAGTGCCAGGAGGAAGGAGCAGGTGATCAATGTAGGCCCAGTTGGTCGAGAAGACCTCGGGTTGGAGTACCCGTCGATAACGGACGGTTCCTGTTCCTCCGTGGAGTCCCTGAAACGGCTTGAGTAAATCCTGCTTGAGGCGGATGGTGATGAAGACCGGGATTGGGTCTTTGGCAACCCCCACACGATCGTCGTCTAGATTGAAGGCGTCATACCTACCCTTCACGCTGGACACGGCGATATTCATCCACTCGGTTGGCCGATCGGTTGGATTGTAGATTCCGTGGGAGTGGCCCATCAGACAGGGCGCCCCTGCCGGACCTTGCACCAGCGATGTCCGTCCGTCGATGGTGAATTCGGCCGCATTATCCAGGATGACGTACATTTCCTCTATCTTGTTGTGGAAATGATGGCCGATTCCCCCCTTGGGTTGGAGGACCCCGCGATGGACAAAGAGCAGATTGGTGTTGAGGGCAAAACGGTCCACTAGTCCCATGTAGCTCATCTCGCCCGCTCCACCGTGGACCGCTTTGGCGTGACGATAGCTTGCCGCACTGGTGTGTTGGACACGCTTGACGAGTGGCTCCCTGGCCAGCACGGGTGTGACGAGCAGGAAGGCCAGTAGCGAGATTTTCATAGTGACCTCTTTCTTATAGAAGCTCCCTGAAGGTTGAGCACATACTCTTTCAAAGCCACGGCGTTGTTCAGTTTTGTTTCTTTGGAACTGAAGAGGAAAGTAGCTGGGTTCGTTCCCATGTGCTCCAGCAGCATCGATACCGCCTGCGGATTGGAGGAAAGTTCCGCGAAATAACGACGCTTAAACTCCCGCCACTTGGCGGGATCATGGTTATACCAACGCCTCAATTCTGTCGAGGGCGAGAGTTTCTTTGGCCATAGATCGATACTCGCGACCTCTTTCGTCAATCCCCTGGGCCAGAGGCGGTCGACCAGGATGCGAACGCCATCATCCGCTTCAGGTTCCTCGTACACGCGTTTGATCCGGATCGGCATTGATCACCGCGGAAAGTAGTTGGCCCGGAAGACTCAGCCGGTGCGGACCACCAGCTCCCGATCTTCACCCTCCAAGGGAAGGCTTACCCAGGCACCCGAGCGGGCATGGGAGACGTGGAAGCCAGCGATCGCCTCCAGCGTCTGGACTGCCTCAATGGCTGGATAGGGGAAAGTTGTCCCATCGTCGAGCCACTGGACGATTTCTTCGACGGCCACATCCATGGAAGTCGCCTGGGCTCGGGGGCTGGGCCAGTGGTCCTGGCGTCCGTCCCAGTACTCGATCTTCACCTCGTCCCCTCCGGTAGAGGCCCTGCCCTCAGTGGCGTTGAGTGCGATGAGCATGGGAACCCTGGCGTAGTCTGACGCATCCACCGTGGTGGTCAGACCGCCCTCCAGGCGCATCAGACCCCACCCTCCCGGGTCCTCGAAGTCGGATCCTCGGCAGTCGGGCTTTCCCGCCAGGTCGAGAGTTCCTGAGACGGCTTCGACTCGATGTCCGGTGATCAAGTAGATAGCGTCGAAGACGTGGGTGCCGACGTTTCCCAGTCGCCCGCTGGGCCACTGTGCGGTAACCGAGGTCAGCTCACCCAGTCCCCCACCGGCGATGAGGTCCCGCAGGCGCCGGTAGTTGGGGTTGAAGCGACGGTTGTGATTGATCGCCAGGAGCGATCCTGCTTCCTCACAGGCGGTGACCATGTGTTCTCCTGCCGCCACCGTAGGTGAGATGGGCTTTTCGCAGAGGATGGCGCGGATCCCCCGCTGGGCGCAGGCGACGGTGATCTCCTCGTGCACCGGGGTGTAGGTGGCGACGGCGACGATGTCCAGATTTTCCTGTTCTATCATCTCTCGCCAATCGGCATAGGTTGGGATTCCGGTCCGTTGGGTGAAACGCTCGCGCCGGCCAAGATCACGGCTGCTGCCAGCAACTACCTCTACCTTGGGATGCTTGGCTAGTGCCTCGATGTGGGTTCCGTCCAGATCTTCTACCAGCTGACCCAAAGCATCGCCGGAGACCTGGTCGGCACCGCCGATGTAACCGAGGCCGACGATGGCTGCTTTGTAAGGGGTGTCTGTCATTTATCTTTCCTCCCGTTCGCTCTTCCGCTGTTGGATTAATGGCTCTCTCAGCGGCGATTGTACTCGAACTGGGCACAAAACCAGAGCGAGATTGAGCCGTTTGCCGGCTGAAGAGGACAATGCTAGTCTTCGAATCGCGCTGGACGGGGTCGGGGAGTTGCCCCATTGATTCAGTGATCTTTAGGTCAGGGAAGCCTGAAGCGCAAGCGAGGGGTTGGGCCGCGGCAGTCGGGAACATTTGTTCCAGTCCCCAACCCCTCGCTCGCGCTTCAGTAGCTTTGGCCTCCAGGCCGAAGTCTTCTTCCTTCGAGCCTTTGGCTCGATGTACGGCGGCCTGGAGGCCACCGCTAGTGCGCCTGTGAAGGCGTTTGATCAGAAGGGTGAAAGTCCCTTCCAGGCTAACGTTACCGGCCTGAAGTCGACAGTGGTAACTGCGTTTCCGTGAGGAAGGGTGGAGAGCAACCTGAGACGAACGACCAATCCGTAACGCAAGTGAACTCGATTTGGCCAAGCCTGTCGGGGAGGGTCCTGGCAAAGCCCGAACCCTTGACCGCGCGACGGCCATCCCTCCGACCTGAACGGTCTGCCCGGGGGGATAGACGCGGCAAGTCACGGCGGTGAAGTAACGTGACAAAGCGACCGTGACGAAATGGCAATGCGGTGGTTGGAGATGGAGAGGTCGGAAGGTCAAACGAGATAAGCAGGGAGATCTGTCGGGTGAGGGACGTGGACGACCCATCGTGAGAGCTCGCAGTGGGGGACGCTGCGTGAGCAATGGCCCAGGCCCGCGGTGCAGTATCGCCCGCCGAAGGGGAGCGAACCTGGCGATACCGGTGAGGTCGGTTGAAGCGGCTCGACAGAAGTCAGAGCTCCCATAGTAGCGGGGAAGCCGTGCAGCAAAACGCGGTGGAGCGAAGGGGAGCAGGAAGGTAGATGCTAAATGACTAAATCGCGGAAACGTAACTCCGCCCAAAGGCGGGACTACATCCCGGTCACAGTGCCGTTTTCGGCTAGCCCGGCTGGAGAGCCCGCTGGCATCGAACAGTGGGCTCATCGCGCGGTTTGGACGGATCGCATGTTGGAGACACTTTTGAAAGGAAAGGTGAGAGGAGGGAAATGGCACACGCTGATCGATAAGGTGTTTTGCAGCCGGAACCTTTCCAGCTCGGCCGAGAAGGTCTTGGGCAGGAAAGGAGCGGCGGGAGTGGACCGGCAAACGTGGGGGGATTTCGCCGAACACGAGCGGGAGGAACTCGAATGGTTGCAGGAAGAACTGCGTGAGGGGACCTATCGTCCGGCAGCGGTGCTGCGGAGGTGGATTCCCAAAACAGGCAGTTCGGAAAAGCGACCGCTGGGGATTCCGACCGTGCGGGATCGAGTCGTGCAAACGGCTTTGGTCCACGGGATCGAGCCGATTCTGGAGGCCACGTTCCATGATCGAAGCTACGGCTTTCGTCATGGGCGAGGGTGCCACGGCGCACTGCGGTACGTCGAAGAGCTGCTCGAAGCCGGTTATGTGTATGTCGTCGACGCGGATCTGAAGGGTTACTTCGATACGATCCCGAAAGATCGACTGTTGGACCTGATCCAACAGAAGATATCGGATCGCCGCGTGCTGGGCCTGGTTCAGCTGTTTCTGAATCAGGGGATACTGGAAGAGCTGCGTAAGTGGATTCCGGAAGCCGGAGTCCCCCAAGGCGCCGTTCTTTCTCCGGTGTTGTCGAATGCCTACCTCAATCCCCTGGACCATCGGATGGCCGATCTGGGCTTCCAGATGGTGCGCTACGCGGATGACTTTGTCCTGCTGTGTCGCGCACCCGAGGAGGCTGAAGCGGCCCTGGCCGAAGGGCGGGACTGGGTGGAGGACAACGGGCTGAGACTGCATCCCGAGAAGACACACATCGTGGACTCGCGAGAGAAGAGCTTTTCGTTCTTGGGCGATTCGTTCCGAGGCCGTTTTCGGTTTCCACGAGCGAAGAGCCACCGAAAGTTCGTCGAGCGCATTCACGAGCTGACGCCGCGCAAGTCGGGCGACTCGCTGGAGGTCATCCTCCAGCGGCTCAATCGCTCGACGCAAGGCTGGTTCAACTACTTCCGGCACTGTCATTGGAACATCTTCAAGGACTACGACGGTCTGATCCGTCGTCGTTTGCGACGCCTGCTTCTGAAGCGCAACCGGAAGAATAGAAAACGCCTCTGTCGAAATCACCGTTGGCCCAACGCCTTCTTTACGGATCATGGGTTCACGAGCCTGACTGACGCCCATATCCGTTTCGTCCAATCCATAGGAACCTACTGACTGGAGAGCTGTATGCGGGAGAATCGCACGTGCAGTTCGGAGGGAGGGGAGCCGGGTGACCGTGCTTCCCTACCCTATCGCACGCCGAGGTTGACGCTCGATCAGCCACTCGGTAGAGTGCGAAAATGACTTACAAGAGCCTGTTCATAGCCTCCATCTGTGTCTTCCTGATGCTTCCGATCCAGGCCAAGGAGAAGGTCATGATCCTGAGCTGGGGGGATGTCATCTGGGAGCACCGTGGAGAGGGCACTGCGCAGCTGGACACGCCTGAGAAGGTTCGCGAAGCTGCCCGGATATGGAAGGCCCGGGGAGTCACGAAGGTCCTGTTCCGGGTCGATGACTTCCGAATCATCCTCTTCCACGAGATCAAGGTCGCTTCCAACAATCCCTACATCCAGGAGTGGGCCAAGGTCTCCAAGAGGGCCTGGGATGAAGGACTCTTGAAGGTTGCCGTCGAGTCCATCCACCAAGAGGGTATGAAAGTCGACATGTGGGTCACGATCTTCGACGAGGGGTGCCCTCCTGATGTCCTTTATTCCGACTCCTCTTTTTTCTCCTGGCAGTCCCGTTTTACGAAGGAAAACCCTCAATACCTTGCCTGTGATCGGTCTATCACTCCCAACCAGCGGAAGCACCACTGGGGTGAACTGGAGTGGGCCTATCCCGAGGCCAGGAGCTACATGTTGGGCGTGATTCGTGCCTTCTCCGACCCTTTTGATTTTAATGGCGTCTTCCTGAGCGTGCGTTCCCATGCACCTCCTGCCGAGCATGCCGATCAGTTCGGTTTCAACGAACCCGTGGTGAAGGAGTTTCAGCGGAGATATGGCAAGAACATCCTCCAGACCAGCTTCGATCTGGAGAAGTGGAGAGATCTCAGGGGAGAGTACTTCACTACCTTCCTGAGCGAGGTCAAGAAGCACGTCCAGAATAAGGGACAGACCCTTTCTATCGGGGTGGCCGGGAGACTATGTCGGTCCTCCTTTTGGAAATATGAAGCTGCAGTGGCGGCGGTGGGTCTCCGAGGGAATCGTCGACGGGCTGGCCATCGGTCACATCACCAACGAAAGAGCCCGCTATCCGAATCGGACCCAAAGGGCAATGGGGTATATCCACAACCAGGAAGAGGGAGTGGGACTTCCACCCATCGAGGAGGCCGTGCGAGATGACTACGGACCTCTCTGCCGGCAGCATGGAGTCGGACTCTACCTCGAGCCGCGCAGCTTCAATCTCAGCTTTGAACATCCTAGTTATGGGAGGGGAACACAGGATCCCAAGGAGACAGAGAGGCTCATCCAGGCGTTCGAAAAGGACTCTGGAGTGAAGGGGATTCTGTACAGCTATAGCGAGGTGATGAAGAACCCTTGAACGGTCTATCGTCCCACTTTGGTTCGGGTGTCTCGCTCTGTCTTCTGTTCCTGGCAGCTTCCTGCAACCGTTCCAGCGCGACGGTCACGACCGGTGCAGCGGCTCCCATGGGGCTGTCGGCGATGACGGTCAACGGCAGCATCAACCCACACGCGGTCGCGACTCGATACTACTTCGAGTACGGCACCTCTCCGTCCTACGGACACCGGAGCGACCTGCGTGAGCTCCCACCCAGTTTGTCCGCCTACTACCACGAGAGTTGGGACGAGGGCTCCGGAGGCTGGGATACCTGGGGGATGGAGAAGACGCACCATCCGACTGGAGGGCACTCCAATGGGTTTCTGAGGATGTCGGAGCCGATCCTCAACAATGATTTCAATCACACCATGGCCGACGTTCTGCATCTCATGAGCTTCTTCTATGGAGGTCCGTCCTCGAACTCACGCAGCGCCGTCCTGGGAGGTGGGGATGCCGATTTCCGGGACGCTCGGGTCACGCTCTGGGTGCGCGGGAACGAGTGGAAGCCCAACGGGTCCGAGCTGATCTGGTGGACCCAGAGCCAGAGCAATATCGAGTTGGGGGAGCAGACGGGCTTCATGCGCGCTAATTGGGGCTACACCGGGTTCAGCCTCAACGACTATCTTCTGGACGGCGGTTGGAACAGGGTCGAGTACAGACTGCTCAACGACACCTCCCGGTGGACCTACGGAGGCAGCAATCACGGACTGCACGGGAGGAAGAAGTGGCCCTACTGGACGATCGATCAGGTCCAGGCCCACGTCAACTGCAATTTCTTCCACCTGGTCGCCGGAGTCGACCCCCATCGCCCACCCACCGGATCGGTTGATTTCGACGAGATTGAAATCGCCTACCGCAACGAGTCTTTGGCCATTCCCAGCAATGGAGGGAACCTGATCGACTGGCCTCGAAATTCCGAGCAGGATCCGAGAAAGCTGACCGACGGATGGCGCCACGGCAAGGGTAGGATGTGGCACAGCGTCGAGAATCCGGTCGAGCCACAGGAGTTTACATTTTCTTTCGAAGTACCGGTAACGATCGACACCGTTCAGATACACCAGAACCCAGAGTGGCCCGGCAAGGACGTCGAAGTACTGGTGTCGGAGGACGGCTCCTCTTACCGATCCATCCTGAGGCAGGTCCTACCGGAGACCGGCCACCCCAGCGCGAACTTCGCTTTCGCCGTGGATCAGGGGCTGGCGGCGAGGGCGAGTCATCTCAAGATTCGACTTGTATCCGGCTACCAGAGCCGCCATTGGGGACTGGGGGAGATTGAGGTCTTCGGCAGCGGCGCCACCCTGCGTCCCGATGACGATCTCTACCATGTCAACGCTGACATCTACGGTTTGGAGGCGGGCGTGACCTATCGCTACCGCCTGGTCGCCGTCAACGAAAACGGCACCTTCTACGGCAAGGATCAGCTATTGACCGTGCCGGCTACGAATCAACCCTATGTGCTGACGGGAGCGGCGAGTCGCATCCAGACGTCAAACGCCAAGGTCCAGGGAAGAGTCAATCCTCTGGGACTGCCCAGCTATTACTTTTTCGAATACGGAAAGGACGAGACCCTGGGGTCCAAGACGGCTCCTCGCTATGCTGGACTCGAGGTTACGCCGAGGACTGTTTCCGCCTCTCTCCAGGACTTGGAGAGCGCGACTTTCTACAACTACCGTGTGGTGGCCATCAATGGGAGTGGTACCAGTTACGGAAGTCTGGGATCGTTTACCACAGCGGTCCTGACTTCTGTATCCTCTTCTTACTGAACGTTGTGGCAGAAGTCGCAGCCGTTAGGCGCTGCCCGCTGGGCGTGGCAGTCCATACAGAATTCCATCGAAGTCGGCTTTTCCTTGACGATCTGGTCGCGTTCCGAGACCGGTCCGTGGCACTGCTCACAGGCCAGGCCGGCATCTTGATAGTGGGACTGGTGCGAAAACCAGACGAATTTGGGAATGGTATAGATCCTGGCCCACTTCAGGGGCTTCCCGGAGGCTTCATGTGCCGCCAGCTTCTGGATCGCCGGACTCTCCTTCTTGACGCTGGCGTGGCAGAGCATGCACTGGTCCTCGGGGGGTAGACCGGCTTCAAACCCGGGGGCCGCAATGGGGTGGCAGCTGAGACAATTGAGCCCGAGCCCGAGGTGAACCTTGTGGCTGAAAGGGATTGGCTGCGCAGGGGGCGGCTCAAGGGTTTCAGCCGAGTTTGAAGGGGTACCCTGGGCTTCCAGGCTGGGCAGGTGTGACGGAACCTGGTATTTGATTCCTTAGGGGACGCGAAGTTTTACGACCCCTCCCCCCAATCGGGGCGTCAGGGTCATGTCCGATTCTTCCGGTAGGAAGGAGGTCGGGGATGCCGGTACGCCTCAGTGAGGAGGAAGTCGTGACGATTGGAGTTTTGGCCGACAAAGGCAAGAACCACTGCGAGATTGCTCGGACGCTTGGGGTCAGCGAAGGGACCGTGCGCTATCACTTGAGGCGACAGGCCGAAGGCGCTCAAGACGGACGTCGGCAGAAGGGGTTCCAGGCGGAGGCTCTGGCCGGAATCATTGGTGCCTGGATGCAGGGGCATCCCGATGGGCAGCGACCCCCGAATGTCCGTCAGCTGTACGAACATCTGGTTTATGAATGCGATTACTCGAGCTCCTATCGTTCGGTGCTGCGCTATGTGCGCCGGCACTGGCCGAAGCCGAAGCTCCGAACGTTTCGGCGAGTGGAGACGCCGCCTGGGGCCCAGAGCCAGGTGGATTGGGCCGAGTATCCGTCGGTGGCCGTTGGAAACGAGTTGGAGCCCCTTTCGGCGTTCATCATGGTGCTCTCCCACAGCCGGCAGCCCGCCATTGTGTGGAGTCGGCGGCGAGACCAGCTGTCCTGGCTGCAGTGCCACAACGAGAGTTATCGCCGACTGCAGGGAGTGGCCGCCGTCAACCGGATCGACAACGTCAAGACGGCCATCGCCTCGGGAGGCGGCCCCTGGGGAGAGATCCATCCGCTCTACCGGGCCTATGCCCGATCGGTGGGCTTTCACATTGATGCCTGCCGACCGGGGCAAGCCCAAGAGAAAGGGAAGGTGGAGGCCAAAGTCCGACTTTCGCGTTTGCTGGTGGAGCCGCAGAGCCAATACTGGGAAGACCTCGAGGAGTTGCAGCACTTCACCGATGGACAGGTCTCGCGCTGGTCCCGTCGAGCGGTGTGTCCGGCCACCGGCCTCACTGTCGAGGAGAGTTGGCGAGCGGAGCTGGAGCGTCTGGCGCCCTTGCCGATCCTTCCCGAACCCTTCGATGTGGTGGTCACGCGGCCAGTCCATCGGGACTGCATGGTTCGCTTCGAAGATCACTGCTATCCGGTTCCCTTTCAATGGGTAGGCCGCCAGGTGGAGGTGCGGGGCTGCTCGGGCAAGGTTCAGATCTTAGCCGAGGGAAAGGTCCTGCGGGAGTATGAGCGCCACACGCCGGCGCGGATTCTGATCGATCCCAGCTGCTGGCAAGGAGAAGCGACGGAGCGGGTCCTCGCTCCGCCGCCCTTGGGCAAGATGGGACAACGGCTGGAACAGATCTATCAGATGCCGGTGGAGCAGCGTCCTCTGGACCTGTACCAAGCTCTGGCGGAGGTGGCCCGATGAGCGCGGCGACGAAGGGACGCGTGGATCTGGATCAAACCCGTCAGTCACTGGAGCAGCTGGGTCTGATGCATGCCAGCGAGCAACTGTCCGAGCTGGTGGGCCAGGCGGTGAAGAAAAACCTCTCGGTCCATCGCTTTTTGGACGAACTGCTTTGGAGCGAACTGGCCCATCGGGAGGAGCGACGGATCAAGACCTCGCTGAGACTGTCGGGACTGCCGCCGGGTCAGACGTTGGGGAACTTCGATTTTAACTTTCAGCCGGCGATCCGCAAGAGCCGCATCGAGACCTTGGCCACCTGTGAGTGGATCCGCGAGCACGAGACGGTTTTGCTCCAGGGTCCGCCGGGCGTGGGAAAGACGCATTTGGCGGTGGCCCTGGGAGCCAAAGCCATCGAAAACGGTTTCTCGCTGTCCTTCTTTCGACTGGATGATCTGCTTCACGCCATGAAGCTGGACGCCGAGTTGGCCCCCAAGGCGCTGCGCCGTAAGAAGTATGTCAACGTGGCGCTGCTGATCATCGACGAGGTCGGGTTCCAGGTCATGAGCCGGCTGGAGGCCAGCCTGTTGTTCCGGCTCGTCAGTGCCCGCTACGAAAAGGGAGCCACCTTGATCACCACCAACAAATCAGTCAAGGACTGGCCCGAGATCCTGGCCGGAGACGAAGTGATGGCGACCGCGTTACTGGACCGGCTGCTGCACCATTGCCACGTGCTGAATATCAAGGGAAGGAGTTATCGGCTCAGGGATTTGGAACGGGCCCTGGCAGGGGGGGCGGCCGCCGCCGAAGCGGCTCAGACTCCAGCCGCCCTGCGGGCTCCCTCCGTCTGAGACACTCAGTGATCAGTGACGATTAAAACTCCGGGGCGCATTCGCTTAGCAAGATTCAAACTGATGTCAGACCGTTGCCTCATGACAAACCGGCGGGAGCGCACCAAAGGTGACCTTCATCCAGGAACCCGCATGAGGAAGCGACAGACGCCCCCGCCAGCATGCCCTCAAGAGCGTTCTCCCGGCTGGGCTAGGGTCCCTCTCCGGGAACAGACGTCCAGGAGAAGGGGTTTGCAAGAGAATCCGGAAAAAACTTTCCCCCCAGTCGCCCGTCAAGCTCCGATCGTCGGGAGACCGGGTCCTCAGATACCCCAGTTCGGGACCCGGGCCAAGCTCGCCTACTGGGGCGAAAGAAAGCTATGAAAACTGCCGCGCTGTGGAAACCGTGGAAAACCAAGTCCACTTTGTGCCTGCCGATTCGGCTCGGGTGGTTTGTCCACCGTTCCCACAGCGCTTGGAAAACTCCTTCGGACGGAGTTTCCCACAGTTCCCACAGCTTCTGCGGCTGCTCACATCCAAATGAATCTATGCTTTGGGACGGCGCTCGCCCTCCCGTGGAAAAACCCAAAGCGGTTTTCCCACCGGATGCCTCCCGCTCGAGAAGAGAAATCAAAGGCTGCCCTTGAAATCAGGAGAACAAACTTTTATCGAACAAAAGACGAACACGTTCAGGTTCCTCCCGAACCTGCGTTTTTACTAACCGGGGAAGGGTCGTAAAACAATACGTCCCCTAAGGTCGTGAAAGTTCCTGTCACTTGACAGCAGGGAACAAAACAGTAGGAGGAATCCCAGGATCCACATTTTTCAAGGTAGCGCAAACGCTACGAACTCATCGCCAGATTTGGATGTCCCGTGCCCGCCGCCCGCGGCAATGACGACATATTGGCGTCCCTTGACCTGGTAAGTGCAGGGTGTAGCAAATCCCCCGGCGTTGAGCTGGTGCTCCCACAGCACTTTCCCTGTTTCGGAATCGAAGGCTCGGAATTTGTTGTCGAAAGTACCCCCAAGAAAAATGATTCCGCCTCCGGTTGCGATGGCGCCTCCGGTGATCAACGATCCCGTCTGGGCAATACCTCGGGCGGCCAATTCGGGGTATTCTCCGACGACCTCACGCCAGACGAAATCTCCTTCGCCGAGATTGATTGCGGTGAGATATCCCCAGGGAGGCTTGATCCCGGGATAGCCCTCGAAATCACGGGCCAGGCGCCGCACCGGTAGGTGGTAGTCGAAGGGTTGATCCTCCCTTGCCGGTGCCAGGGTGATGTTGTTCGTCCACTCGCTGGTAGGGACGAAGAGGCGGTTGTTGGAGGGATCGAAGCTGCAGCCTCCCCACAAGGCTCCCCCGCGGAATCCAGGGTGGACGAAGGTTCCCTGTAGGCTGGGAGGCTCGTACATCGCGCCCGTCCTGTTCTTGTCGAAAAGCTCTTTGACGGAAGCGTGGGCCTCGGGTGAGATGTCGGTGATCTGGTCCTCGGTGAAGGCCTGGCGGCTGAGAGGTGGAGGCTTGACCGGAAAGGGTTGAGTCGGCCATAGCTCCTCGCCCGGGACATCGGATGCGGGGATCGGTCTCTCTTCGATGGGGAAGAGGGGCTCGCCCGACTCCCGGTCAAAGAGGAAGACCATGGCCGTCTTGGTGACCTGGGCAACGGCGTCGATGGGACGGCCGTCACGAACGATCTTCACCAGCGCAGGCTGGGCAGGAAGGTCATAGTCCCAGACGTCGTGGTGGACCGTCTGGAAATGCCAGATTCTCTTTCCCGTGAGTGCATCCAGGGCTAGGACGCTGTTGCCGAAGAGATTGGCTCCCTTCCGGTTTCCGCCGTAGTAGTCAAAGGAAGGTGAGCCGATTGATGCGAAGACCCAGCCCCGCCTGGTGTCGAGACTCATCCCGGCCCAGTTGTTGGTCCCCCCGGCCGTCTTCCAGGATTCTCCTTCCCAAGTCTCATTTCCAAACTCCCCTGGCTTGGGGACGGTGTGAAAGATCCATTTCCGTTCACCGCTGCGGGCATCGTAACCCCGAATGTGTCCGGGGGCCTCCGGGTAAGGACCCTCGCCCCCACCGCCACCAACGATCACCACATCCTGGTAGACCACGACCGGGCTGGAGTGCCTGAAGGAAAGCCCTTTCATGTCGTGATCGAAGTTCTGCTTGAGGTCGATCAGCCCATCTTCACCGAAGCTGGAGACCGGTTTCCCATTGGCCGCATCGATACAATAGAGCAAGTCCTTGACCGGAAAGAAGATCCTCTTGTGCTCTGGCTGCGTTGGGTCTTGCCAGTAGGTGACGGCACGGTTGGCGCCAGGGGAACTTCTCAGTTCCTTCCCGGCAAAGGGGTCGAAGCTCCAGATCAACTGTCCGTTGGAGGCATCGAGTGCCTGCAGCTTGAGGCGTGCGGTAGTGAGGTACATCACGCCATTGACCACAATTGGGGTGCACTCAATCAACGTCGCCGGGCGCTGAGACGCGTCCTCGGTATGGTGTACCCAGGCCGGCTCCAGCCGAGCGACGTTAGTGGTATTGATCTGGTCGATCGGCGAGTAACGAGTAGCCCCTTGATCACCACCATAGACCGGCCAGTCGTGGCCACCAGCGTCTGGTGTGGGCTCCCGGCACTGAAGTGCCGCTGGCAGCAACAATATAGCGAACACAAAAGTGGCACAGCACCGCGATGGTCAGGTTTTGGCTTCATCTTCCATCTTCCCCGAGAATTAGCGTGTCCCGAAATGGAGACTCCTTGTAGCAGCGGGAGGATACCTGTTCCTGCCCTGAAACTTCAAGAATCGCCTTGACCCACAGAGGCCCCGAGCCCTTTCTGCCCCGAGTCAAACCTGCTAGGATCGCTCCACTCGCAGGCTTGGAGATACATTTATGAAAACGCTGAATCGTGTGAAGACCGCCATCCGAGAGAACCGCGTCGCTCTCGGATACGATCTGCATTTCCCCTCTACCCACATCATCGAGATTCTCGGCCCTTTGGATTTCGATTTTGTCTGGATCGATGGCGAGCACGGACCCTTTAGCCTGGAGCAGATTGAGGAGATCTGCCGTGCCGCCGAGCTGGTGCGAGTCACGCCAATCGTCCGGGTACCCGACATCCGCTCCTCGACGATCCTTCAATACCTGGATCGAGGCATCCGGGGGATCCTGGGCCCGCACATCAATTCCAAGGCGAACGCCGAGCAGCTGGTTCGTGCCTGCTACTTCGGCCCCCTGGGGGAGCGCTCCTACGGTGGGAATCGAGGCACAGACTATGGCTACCAGATTCCAGACATGGTCGCCTACTACGAGCAGTGCAACCAGAACATGTTGGTGGGGGCCTTATTGGAAGACCAGGACGTGGTCCAGAACCTGGACGAGATCCTCACCGTTCCTGGAATTGACTACTTCAGCATCGGACCTAATGACTTCGCTCAAGGTCTGGGCCATCCGGGTGGGGCAGGGCAAGAGGCAGTGGTTGAGGCAATGGAGGCCGTCTACACCCGGGTCAAGCAGGCAGACCGGCGCGTCGGTCGGGAGGTGATGGCGAGCATCCACGTAAAAGAGATGCTCGTTGGTTCAGCCAGGAGCTTCATGGAGCGATCGCGGTAGAGTCCGAAACAGAGCCACGGCCTGATCGGGTGCGGCCCTCGCATCTCTTTCGAAAGGAGAAGACATGGGAGAACAAGAGAACAGGAATCTAGTACAGCAAGGTTATCAATACTTCAAGACCGGAGACATGGAGGGTCTACTGAGCCTGTTCGCGCCTCAGATCGAGTGGGAGCTTCCCGAGATGGATGGCGTGCCTTTCTCTTGGTCATCGCAAGGGCCGAGATCAGGCGGCGGATTTCTTCAGAATGGTCGGAGAGGCACAAGAGTCCCTGGAGTTCGACCCACGGGAGTACGTTTGTGAGGGCGACCAGGTGGTTGCGATTGGTTCCTACCGATTCAGGGTCAGATCCACCGGTAAAACCTTCGAAACGAACTTCGTCCATGTATTCACGATCAGAGAGAACCTGGTAGTCGGCTTCCGAGAGTTCATGGACTCCGCAGCTGTCGTCGCTGCTTATAGGTAGTGGCGATCACATTCCGTCCGAACCCGGAGAATGTACTCCAATCCCGTTGGGATTGACTTCTCTTGATGTTCGAGGTTCAACGCCCGAGCACCTCCGGCCAATTCAACTTGAGGTTTTCGTATGACAACTGAATCTGCAAGTCTCTTCACAACCACTGATTACCTCGTGGTCGTGGTCTACCTACTGATTGTTGTGGGCGCCGGCAGCTGGGTAGGTAGAGGCCAGAAATCGGTGGGCGAGTACTTCCTGGCGGGCCGGAGCATGCCCTGGATAGTGGTCTCGCTATCGATTGTGTCCACCGATCTGAGTGCCATCTCCTACACCGGTGTACCCGCCTGGATCTGGGCCAAGGACCTGAAATATACGATGGGGATTTTCCTGCTTCCCCTCGTCCTGCTCTTCATCCTGGTTACCTTTATTTCGATCTTTCATCGCCTCCAGGTCTTCACCACCTACGAATACCTGGAGCACCGATTTCATCCGGTGGCGAGAATCGTGACGTCGGTGCTGTTTTTGGGGCAGAGGGGTGTCTGGCTGGCCACCGCCATCTATGCGCCCTCCTTGGCCCTCTCTACGGTCAGCGGTTTCTCCATGTTGGGCTGCATCTTGACCCTGGGAGCCCTGGCTACCCTCTACACCGTGCTCGGCGGAATGAAGGCGGTGATCTGGACCGATTTCGTCCAATTTATCGTCCTTGCAGGCGGACTCGTCTTCATGATCATTTTTCTCATGTCCTCCCTCCAGTGGGACGCCTCCGGCGTCTGGCAGCGGGCAGGAGAGCTGACGGGGTCGGCTAGTGGTACGCCCCACACCACCCTGGTGGACTGGTCGTTCGACCTGGGAGCAGAAGCCACTGTGTGGTCAATACTCTTTTTCCTCTTTTTCTACAACGTAGGCACTCTGGGTACCGATCAGGTGATCGTACAGCGTTATCTGACGGTCGACACCTTTCGTGGTAAGGCCAAGGCGGTTATGAGTGGGGGAATTATTACCATCATTCTGGTGCTAGCCTTGGCTTCGCTGGGTTTACTGCTGGTAGTTTTCTACGACAAGCACCCGCAGCTGGCTGCGGGCATCACGCGACCCGATATGATCGTGCCGCATTTCGTGGCGTACGTTCTTCCGGTGGGGGTCAGAGGCATGATCCTGGCGGCTCTCCTGGCCGCCACCATGTCCAGCGTGGATTCTGCCCTGAACTCGTTCGCAACCGTGGGCATCATGGATCTATACCGCCGCTGGGCCAGGGATTTGAGCGAGAATCATCTGCTCCGGATGGGGCGTCTCTTCACCCTTGTGGCTGGGGTCCTGGCCACTCTAGGTGCCGTGTTCGTGAGCAGAATGCAGTCCACGGTTATAGAGACGGTAGGAAAGCTGGCTTCGACCTTCATAGGTCCCATCAGCGGTATGTTTTTCCTGGGTGTTCTCACCCGTCGCGCCAATACCTTCGGGCTGCTTGTGGGCTCCTTTTGTGGGCTCACCACCTCGATACTGGTGGCTTGGACGCCCATAAGCCAGGAAGTCAACTGGATGTGGACAGCCCCTTCCAGCTCAGCAGTCACGTTCCTTGTGGGATACGCCGCCAGCCTTCTGCGGCCCGAAGCTGAACCGAAGGAACAGGAGGAGCCGGCGTGACACACTTGAAGTCCTTGCCTCAAGGAAGTCTTCTG
This sequence comes from Acidobacteriota bacterium, assembly GCA_965219855.1. Classification (GTDB taxonomy): domain Bacteria; phylum Acidobacteriota; class UBA6911; order RPQK01; family JAJDTT01; genus CAUZIZ01. Next base: position 374,688 of record CBDCOR010000015.1, on the reverse strand, counting down.
CAGGTCTTCCAACGGTGGCCTGAGTTGTTCAAGCCTCTCCTGGAGTTTCATGAAATCCTGCTTAGAGGTTCTTCACCCCTGACTGAGGCTCAGCGTGAGGCTCTGGCCGCCTACGTCTCGGGACTCAACGACTGTGGCTATTGCCGCGGTGTCCATGTTCGTACGGCGGAGAAGCTGGGTGTTGGTGAGGGGTTTCTGGACAAAGCCATCGATCAGAAGGAGCTCGAGGGTCTAGGTGAGTCCATGGAGGCCATGTTGGTCTTCGCCAGAAAGCTGACCAAGCAAGTAGAAGGTGTCAACCGCCAGGATGTCGATGAGCTCCACGCGGCCGGCCTAGACGACGAGGCGGTGCTGCACGTCGTACTGACCACGGCGCTGTTCAACCTCATGAATCGCCTGGTTGAGGGGCTCGGAATCGGTCACGACACTGACTATATGGAGGTAGCCTCCGATCGGCTGGCAGAGCACGGTTACCTGCCTCTTTTGCGGATGATGGGCTACTGATCGCCTCGATTCTTCTGGGAGAGACCCTTTCCAGAGTCCATTGGAGGCTCTAACGGTAGCGAGCGACCTCATACCGCCGAGTAAGAACTGAGAAGAATGTAGAGAGGGCGATCCTGGAGGATTGCCCTCTCGTCGTGTCGGCGATAACCTTCGGTGATAACCAAAACACTGGAGGTTGTCATGACCGACTATGCCAGTCTATTGCGGGATCACGTCACTCTCAAGTGCCGCTGCATCGACCGAGTGTTCTTGCAGGCTTACGTTCCCAAGCTGCAGTCGGTGGGACAAGTCTGTACCTTTCTGCGTTGGGTCAAGGGGTTCAAGATCCCCTCCTCGGCGGCCTTCGGCAAGATCGGTCAAGGCTACGTCAAAGCCATTCACCGCTTCGCCGAAGAACACAATATTCCGGTAGTGCACTTCAAGAAAGGGGAAAACAAGGAGGAGACGGCTCGTCCCTACCTGGAAGCGGCGGCGAAGGAAGGCCAAGAGCGGGTGGTGTTGATCGGCATTGCCCAGGAGAAAGCATCGGCGTGGCGGTCCTGGAAGGGCAAAGGGCAGGAAACGGCCGCGCATCCCCATATGGAGTGGGGCCGTCAGATGGTTTACATCAACCACTTCTACTTCTACCTCTGGGACTCCGAGTGGGGCGGCACGTTTTGGAAGACCAATGCCTACGCGCCTTATCCCATCTGGCTGTGGCTCAACGGCCATGAGTGGGTCAAGCGGCAACTAGAAAAAGCGGGCATCGCCTACGAGGCCCTGGACAACGGATTCCGTTCTTGCGCCGATCCCGAGGCCCTGCAGAGCATCTGTGACCGGTTGGGTTCGGGGGCCGTGCGCAGCTTCTTCTGGCGTTGGTGGTGGCGTTTACCTTCTCCCTTCAGCTCGGAGGACTTCGAGGCCGGTTACACCTACGAGTTGGCTTTCCGCCAGTTCGAGGTCTCCGACACCTGTGTCTTTGACCGACCCCAGGCCGGGCGGATGTGGTTCGAAGGGGTGATTCGAGACCATTTGGACATTGGTCGCCCCGAACAGGTGACGCTGATCTTCGATCGGCGAATCACCCGACGAACTCCCGGAAGCTTTCGCTCCCGAGTCCTCAGACGAGGGGTGGACCCGGTCCTCAGTTGTTATTACAAGTCGTCTCGTATCAAGCAATATTTCAAAGAGGGCCGCGCCTTGCGGACCGAAACCGTGATCTGCGACAGCCGCGACTTCGGAGTGGGTCGCCGCGTTTGCGCTCGCAACTGGTATGCCCTTTGGGCTGTTGGCGATTCCGCCAACCGGCGTCTGTGCGACGCCGAAGCTGCAGACGCTCGACCGGCACCCGACGTGCTCACCTTCCAAAAGGTGAGCCAACCCTCGAAAACTGCCGAGGGTCTACACAGTTCTGGCCTTCGCTTTGGCGATCCTCGGGTGATGGCGGTCTTCTCCAGCCTGGTCGCATTTAGCTGTCTCGTAGCCGGTTTTGACAACCGTCGACTGGTGGAGCAAGTCTCCGCCTTGCTCGATGCCCCCTACACTTCACGCCAGGCGAGCTACGATCTGCGCCGGTTGAGGCGAAAGGGACTCATTGACAAAGTGCCCCGCAAGCGCCGGTACCATCTAACGCCCTTGGGAAGAAAGGTGGCTGTCCTCTTCATCAAAGCCTACGGTCGAGTCCTGGCACCGGGCTTGACGGCGCTCGATCTCAAGCTGCCACAGGAAGTGGCTCAGCGCTGTCCGCTGGCGACGGCTTGGCGACGGTTCGACCGCTCGCTGAACGTCTTTGTTGAAGAGCAACTACTCGCTGCTTGACACTTCTTGATCAGTTTGTGAACTTTTTCTTGACCAAGGGGTCTCTAGTCTCGAATGATCCGGCTGGCAGCCGGGGTAGACTATCGTACCCAATGACGATAGAGAGGCCTCACCTTCTCCGGTAGGGACTCGTAGACTTCGAGCGAAACTGCCGGAACCTCGTTCTCCGACAGACCCGGCTCTTCCACCATACACTGGCGCGTGTCGGAGCCCGGCATGAGCACTTCTAGATCGAGCCACCAGGGGGCGTATCGCACAACCATTCCCACCCGCAGGCCGTCACTGTTGTTGCTTGCGCTTGCGTGCCAGAGGCGGCTGTCAAAGAGTAAGACGCTGCCGGCCCGGCCGGTGGCCTGTCTCTCAGTCGGATAGGATTCGAAGCGGTCGACGGCCATGGCACCAGGGGGATTATCGGTCGTACGGTGGCTTCCGGGTACGATCCAGGTGGCTCCGTTGTCGACAGTAAAGTCCGAGAGCATCCACAAGGTCGACAATTGAGCCGGAAAATCGGAATAGGGCGCGGGAATGTGGGCAGCCTTTTCCTGGTTATAAGGCCAGTCTGCATGCCAGCCGCCGCGTTCGTTGCCGGGAGAGTTGACGAGAGTATTCGGGAAGGAGATTCGCACGTGCGGCCCGAACCACCTCTCGGCGACGCCCAAAACTCTCTGATCGGGCAGATAGGGCAAGAAGGAGGTGACCGAGTCGAGGACGCCTCGAGCACTGTGAAGGCCCTGATAGGTTCGACTGACTCCCTTCGCTGTAGTCGCGGCCTCGGCCTCTGCTCGTGCTGCGGCCACCTCATCTCTTGGGATCACCCCTTCGACTACGCAGCACCCGTCAATCCGTAGGAATAGTGAGCAGTGAGCAGTGAGCAGTTAGAAGTGAGCAGTTAGTATTGAACGGTGACGGGTTGTATCCCAGACGTGGGTTAGACAAGACCCACTTTCCTTGCAACCCACGCGTTTGGGTACTCTAAGACAGTTCTGAAAAAGTGGATTGAGGCCGATATACTGCTCACTGCTCACTGCTCACAACTACTCACTGAGCCAGACAAGCCATGGAAACAATCGACGTAGTAATCCTGGTCCTCTACCTGACCGTGATAATCGGTCTGGGACTGTACTTCTCCCGCCGGCAGAAGTCGACGGAAGACTACTTTCTGGCGGGCCGAAATATGCCTGGCTGGGTGGTCGGCTTCTCCTTGATGGGAACGGTGATCAGCAGCGCCACCTTCGTTGGGCATCCGGGGAACACTTTCAAGAACGACTTCTGGATGCTGTCCCGCTATCTTGCAACACCCCTGGTCATGACCCAGATCGTTCGCATTCTGGTTTTCTATCGTCACAGCATCAAGATGAGTGTGTACGAATACCTGGGAGATCGTTTCGGCTACCCGGCCCAGGCCTACGGCTCGTTCGCCTTCGTCATGAGTCGCATCCTGGATATGAGCATGACCTTCTACTTTCTGGCCATCGCGGTCGCTTTTCTTTCCGGTTTTGACATCTGGTGGGTCATCTTGATCCTTGGCCTATTCACGCTGGTCTATACCGTTTTGGGGGGGTATCGCGGCCGTGGTGTGGACCGATGTCATCCAGGCGGTGCTGCTCGTGGGTGGAGGATTACTCTGTCTCGGAATCGTGCTCTTCACCTCCGATTTTGGACCCCAAAAGGTGATCTCCACTGCCTGGCAAGGAGGCAAGTTTGGCTTGGGGAGCTTTCGATTCAGCCTGATCGAGAACAATGTGTGGATCTTTGTGGCGGCGGGTGTGTTTCAGGCTTTTCAGTCCTTCGCCATCAGTCAGAGCGCGGTGCAGCGATATCTGTTGGCTCGTACAGATCGGGAAGCCAAACGCAGTGCCATTGCCGGGGTTCTCTCTTGCATTCCCGTGTGGCTTCTATTCATGTTCCTGGGCGCCTGTCTTTGGGCCTTCTACCAGCTGGGAGCCGAAGCGGTGCCGCCAGAGGTGATCGCCGTCAAAGACAATATCCTGCCCTACTTCATCAAGACCCAATTACCCCACGGCATCATCGGGTTGATGCTGGCAGTTTTGGTGGCGGCCGCCATGTCCAGTCTGGATTCAGATTTGAACAGCGTCGCAGCCGTAGTGGTTCAAAATTTCTACCGAAGGTTGCGGCCGAGGTCGACCGATCGACAGCAGCTCGCCGTAGGGCGCTCATCCGTGGTAGTGGTTGGTCTTGCTGCCATCCTGATGGCCCAACAGTGGATCGGCATCGAGTCCTTCGTGGAGTTCGGCGTGGGTCTGGCCTCGGTCTTCTCGGGTGGGATGGTGGGTCTATTTGGCCTGGGTGTCCTGTTTCGACGCGCTACCGCGACCGGTGCCTATGCCGGGATCGCCGCTTGCGTTCTCTTGACAGGTTGGGCGACGCTGACACGGATCCGGCTGCCCGACATGGAGGAACCTTTTCTCAACCTGGGCTCCTATAACTACACCTGGGTTCCGGTTGTGATCGGGATTCTGGCGAATCTTGCCCTGGTGGGTGTGGGTCTCGGGGTGAGTCTGTTGGTGAGGCGTTCTCGCAGAGAGGTGTAGCTCCCAGGCGCTTTCCTATCCTTCGAGGTTCGCCTGTTCGATAACCTGCTGTTCTGTCATTTAGCGGTTAGCTACTCCAGAAAAAGGAAGCAACGCCAAATCAGAAACCGCAGAACACCGAGTAAGCGAACTTCGCTAGCAAACGAGTCCTACGCCGGTCACTGCTCGATGAAGTTTCAGCTTAGTGGGGCCCCCAGCGGTGCTGCCCCATTCGAGAAAGAAACTTTGGCTACCCAGAGGCCAGCGTCGCCCGATCCGGCCTTCGAAATTCGCCTGTTCGCTATTTTGCGGTTGAGTATTTTCTGCGGTTTCTTTCTCCTGAGTAGAAAGAAAGCCTAAATCTCGAACCGCTAAACATCGAACACGAAGGCTAAAGGGGTTTCCTTTGAAATTCGTGTTCGATATTCAGCGGTTTAGCCTTTAGCGGTTGCCTTCTCGGGAAGCAGAAAAGCCCAAATCTCAAACCGCAAAACACCGAACAATACGAACGCCGAAGTTCGGAAGCTTTCCAATGAAGTTTCAGCTCAGTGCCGCCCCCAGTGGAGCTGGCCCCATTCGAGAATGAAACTCCGGGTCCTGGCGTAGCGGTGGCCTCCAGGCCGCCGTCCGAGCCAAAGGCTCGAAGGAAGAAGACTTCGGCCTGGAGGCCAAAGCTACATTCGCCAATGAAGTTTCAGGTTAGGCCTTGGTCGGTTGATGCGAAGACTCCGGGACCGCGACGACGCCCATCTGTCCCAGACTGGTTTCCTTTTCGGCCTCCAGAATGGCGCGGCCGAAATGGAACAGCGATTCGGGCCGAAACATGTCGAACTCCTCGCGGCATGCTGCTGTCGTAGACCACCGATTCGTTCTCGTCGAGCCAGCTCGCGCCAGGGTAGAGGGACGGCCGCATCAGGACCTTGCCGCGGCTCTTGTATCCTTGTTTATAGAAGCCGTGTCGTATGTCATTTGGATCCTCGTACGTGTCTCCTCCGTTGACCGTGGTGGCACGAGTGAAACCCATGATGATGTGGTTGCCTCCCAGGTACTTGACGGGACGCTGGCGGGGATGAGCACTGTACTTACTCTGGTCGTGAAAGATCGTAAAATGGTTGACCTCTGAGACTTCGGGTCGAGGTGCAAGCGGGAGGCTTTGCTGCCGATCTCGAACCTGCGATAAGAACAATATGACCGAAGCAGTGTCCGTTCCCTTGCTCCTGATGGAGGGTGTCACCAAGTCTTTTCCCGGCGTCCAGGCGCTGAGCGGGGTCGATCTGGAGGTGAATTCAGGTGAGGTGATGGCACTCGTCGGAGAGAACGGGGCAGGCAAGAGTACCCTGATCAAGGTCCTGAGCGGCGCTCACCTGCCGGACGTTGGCTCAATCCGAATTAGGGGAGAGCTTCAAGCGATTGCCAATCCTCTGGATGCGCAACGGGCCGGGGTGGCTGTGATCTACCAGGAATTCAACTTGATCCCGTCCCTGACGGCCCGAGAGAACATCTTCCTGGGTCAGGAACGAGCGGTCGCCGGCTTCATTCGGCATCGGGAGGAACGCGATGCAGCCGCTGAATTGTTCCGGCGCCTTGAAGTCTCGATTGACCCTGACTCGCCCTGTGGCGAGCTGACCGTCGCACAACAGCAGATCGTCGAAATCGCCAAGGCGCTGTCCTTGGAGGCCAGGATCATCGTGATGGATGAGCCTACAGCGACCCTGACTGGAGGAGAAGTAAGCAGGCTTTTCTCGATCATTCGGGAGCTGAAGGCTCACGGGATTGGGATCATCTATGTGAGCCACCGGCTGCAGGAGATTTCCGAGATTGCTGATCGTGTGACCGTGCTTCGCGATGGCTTTCAGGTAGCCGTTTGCGAGCCCTCCAAGGTCGTCCGTGAGGAACTGATCGAGATGATGGTGGGGCGGAAACTGGAGAGTGAGTTTCCAGAACGGGAGGTTGAAATTGGCGTCAGGTGTCTCGAGGTCGAGAAGCTGAGTCGAGGACAGCAGGTTAAGGAAGTTTCCTTCTGTCTTCGCAAAGGAGAGGTCGTGGGAATGACGGGACTGGTGGGCGCTGGGCGCACCGAGACTGCCCAGCTGATCTTCGGCGCAAGGCAGCCCGACTCCGGCTCCATGCGGCTCGATGGACAGCCCCTCAGGGTTCGGAGTCCGCGTCAGGCCATTGCAAAGGGCATCTGTCTGCTGTCGGAAGACCGGAAGGCGGAGGGATTGATTTTGAAGCACTCGCCCCTGGTCAACTTCGGCCTCCCGAATTTATCTCGTTTTTCCCGGCTGGGTTTCGTTAGTGGTAAGAGGGAGCGATCTGTATTTGGGCGTTACGCGAAGAGCCTGCGCATCACCATGGCTGACCCGGACCAACCCAGCCGAAACCTCTCAGGCGGGAATCAGCAAAAGGTTGTCCTGGCCAAGTGGCTGGAGGCGAACTCCGAAGTGATTATTTTCGACGAGCCGACAAGGGGGATCGACGTCGGAGCCAAGTACGAAATATATGTCTTGATCAACGAGCTGGTTCGACAAGGGAAGGCGATTCTCCTGATCAGCTCGGAGCTCCCGGAAGTTCTCGGAATGTGCGACCGTATCCTGGTGATGTACCGCGGCCAGATCAGCGGTGAAATCACCGATGTTGAGCAGGCCAATCAGGAGCAGATCATGGATCTGGCCATTGCACCGGTATCATAGCGCCCTGCGACGGGCTACTCCCTATGCCTTCACCGAGCTTCTCGAGTCGGTCCGATGGTCCTATCCCTTCCCGAAGCAGTAGAGGGTGCCCAGCGTACGGATATAGATCCGATCATCGGCGAGGGCAGGAGTGGCGAGGCAGTCTTCCTGGAGGCGGGTGGTCGCCAGCACCTCCCAGTCTCCTGATGCCTTCAAGGTGGTGAGGTCGCCGTCTTCGCTGACCAGATAGACCCTGTCTCCAGCTCCGACCGGGGAGGCCCAATACTTGCCGATGGCCTTCTTCAGTCGACTCTGCTTCAGTACTCGGCCGCTGGCCGGATCCAGGCTGGTCACGATTCCGCCATCCTTGACCAGAAAGATCACATTATTGATCAGCAGCGGCGAGGGGGTATTGGGCAACGCCTTCTGGTGGCGCCACAGCACATGTGAGTCGGTAAGATCACCGCGACCGTTACCAGGACGAATCGCCACCAGACTGTTTTCCGGTGAGAATCGCGCTCGATAGAATTCCCAGTCCCGCCTTCCCATTACGCCGTCCTGGTCCAGGTCCACCTCCAGCCATGAGCCTCGTTCCCGGATCTGAGGTTCGGGGGATTCCTGGGCGGAAAGCTTGCCGTCCCGGTCCACATCGTGTTGGGACAATGCCTGGTCGAAAGGGGGGAGGGAACGCCGCGAGCCCGACTCCCAGGCGTTGATGTAGATGGTGCCTTCGGAAATGATGGGGACGCACTTGACCTGCCAGGCCATGCGTCGAACCCACCATAACTTCTCGCCGGTATCCAGTCGATACGAAGCCGCCTGATAGGAGCCGGGAACAATTACCTGAGCTGGGCCCTCATCGGGACGGTAGATGCCGGGTGTGGCAAAGCCGCGCGTGACCTCGGGTCGGTCTGTCCTCCAGCGGACGCTGCCGTCGTTCTGATCGATGGCGATCAGGAAGGAATCGGTGTCCTGGTCGCAGATGAGTAGCACCATACCGCCGGCCAGGATGGGCGACGAGCCATGGCCGTTCAGGTTGTAGAAGGGACCCAGAGGCCGCCTCCAGCGTTCGCTTCCGTCGGGGCCGTAGCAGAGGATCCCAAAATCGCCGAAGAAGACGTAGACGTTCCTTCCATCGGTGACCGGTGTGGGGCTGGCTGGGCCATGGGTCCCGTTGAAGGGTTCCTCCCGCGGCCGGGGTGCTTGCCGGCGCCACAGCACTTTTCCCGTTTCTCTATCCAGGCCGATGGTCAGCAGCTTCTTGTCCTCGTAGGCCGTCAGGAAAATGCGATCCTGGGAGAGAACCGGCGAAGAATGTCCGGGCGGCAGGGAAACTTTCCAGATCAGGTTCTCCTGGAGGCCAAACTTTTCGGGCAGGTTGTTGGTTGGTGCAACCCCCAGACCTGAAGGGCCCCTGAACTGGGACCAGTCCGAAGCTGAGGACGCCACTCCTGATGCCTGCCAGGTGAGTAACGTAGCGAGCGGACAGACCAGAAAAATTGATAGTCTCATGCGGGTCACAGTCCCTTTCCTAGCCCATCTGCTATGCCGAGGTCAAGGGGGGCGTAGGCAGCGGTTTCCCAAATCCGGATCAGGAAAGCAAAACTGAAGCCTTTAACCTGCAACCTGCAACCTGCAACCTGTAACCTGCAACACTTAACCAGCGCTTCCATCAAGAACGATGCTAAGGACTCCACTCTCCCGCTTCATATCCGACTACGGAATGGCATTCGTCCTGATCCTGATCTGCGGCTACTACAGCCTGGTGACCTGGGACGAACAGCACCCCAATGGCGTCGAGGGGGCAGAGGAGCTGGCGCAGCGGGTCCAGCAAGAACTGGAGGGTTCGCCGCGCCTCTTGATTGTTGCCCGAAGCAGTGCCGAAGACCTGGACTTCACCAAGACCTTGGAAGCTCGTTTGGCGCAGGCTGGATTGAAACCCGTCTCAACCGTCAATGGATCGCCTATGGATGCCCGGAAGGCCCTGCAGTCCATCGTCGAATCCGGAGCAGGTCTGGATGCCATCGTCACCAACCGGATCACCAGCACCTGGGCCGTGTTCGACCGCTTGGAGGAACAATTCCCTTCGCTCGCAGGTCTGAAGATCATGACTCCCAGCACCTACTCGTGGCCCAACTTTCTAAAATCCGCGAATCTTCTGAACGTAGCCAACCAGATTGTCGTGATCGCCCTGATAGCCGTAGGCATGACCCTGGTCATTATCAGTGCCGGGATCGATCTGTCCGTGGGCAGCCTGATTGCCCTTTCTGCCGTGATTTCGACCCTGCTGATTCGAGATGTTGCCGGCGCCGAGGAGGCGTCCGCCTGGGCGATGTTCTGCTGTTGCCTGGGAGGGATTGCCGCTTGTGGACTGGCGGGTACGGTATCGGGCCTGATGGTCACGCTCTTTTCCATTCCCCCTTTCATTGCGACCTTGTCCATGATGCTGGTAGCCAGCGGTCTGGCCTATATCCTGGCCCAGGGCCAATCGGTCTATGAGGTGCCCGATTCTTTCGTCTGGTTGGGACGGGGGCGGATCTGGGGGTCCCCAACGCCGTGATCCTGATGGCAGTCCTCTATGCAGTTGCTCACGTGATCATGACCCGAACTACCTTGGGCCGCTACATCTACGCCGTGGGAGGGAACCCTGAAGTCGCCCGACTTAGCGGCGTAAGAGTGAGGGCCGTACTCATCTTCGTATACGGCGTTTGCGGCGCGCTGGCAGGCCTGGGAGGTGTGGTCATGGCTTCCCAGTTGAAGAGTGGATCCCCCACCTACGGACAGATGTACGAGCTGTATGTTATCGCAGCCGTGGTGGTGGGAGGCGCCAGCCTTTCGGGAGGTCAGGGCAAGATCCTGGGCACGCTGATCGGGGCCTTCATCATCGCCGTCATTCAGAATGGGATGAACCTCACTGGGGTGGAAAGCTACACTCAGAAGGTCGTCCTCGGGCTGATCATCCTGTCCGCCGTGCTGTTGGACATGATCAAGAAGCCCGGCTGGGCTCTGTGGCAGGGGCGGTGAGTGTGGACGCCTCGCCACTAGCTGGGAAAGTCGCCAAAAACGACCAGTGTGAGCAGCGTCACCTTTTGGGTGTCCTGGTCGGTAGTAGACTCTCTCTGTTCTTCAGACGAACACTGCCAGGATCCGCTCCGCAAGGGAGGGGATAGATCGCTCTGGAGGCTCCGCCTTTTGATTCTGGCCCAACCGGGCCCCGAGAAGCAGGAGGAGACCTCGGGTAGGGCAATCTGGGAAACCACCCCGCTAGCGGCGGGGCTCCTTGATAAAGGATCCAGAGCAGTTTCCGGCTACCCTCCACTCGATTCTCGGATGGAGGCCCCCATTGCCGCTAAGTGGCAGGAGAGGGAGACCGCGGGCGCGGGCAGCAGCCTCCAAAGGATGATCCGGGCTCCGGTGCAGGAGTGGGTCAAGTCTAGTCGTGGTTGACTGACGGGCCTGCTGATGGTGGATCCGAGTCCGATCACTGGAACAGCTGGAAGGAGCAGGTAACCTCTATGTTTTGTTATCGAGCCTTTCTAGCCCTGACACTGGCAGGTTCTCCGGTCTTCGTTTCGGGGGCGCCACGACCCATCGTCAAGGTCGTCACACCCGACGGCGCGATGGACGTGAAGAGCGCTAGCAGCGGACGATGGTCGGTGCCGGTCGGAACCAGCGGCAGTAAGGACAACCCCATCGTCCTAGAAGCAGTAAATGCCGTAAGCCTGAAAATCGGGGACCGAATCAACCCACAATGGGGAGTGGGGTCCACCTCCGTCAACGGTGCCAATCCCCAGACAACCTTCCCCGTTACTTCCCCCAGGGCATTGGGGGTCTTCTGCGTTGGGTGCAACGGACCTCGACCCTCGATTACGATTCTCGGCCGGAACAGCCTGCCGATCAACCGTAGGATCCCAATGGTGGCTCGGGTCAGCCTGGGTGTAGACGCCACCGACCCAGGGGTAGTTTTCAACGATTCCAATTCCATCATGGTGGAAGTCTGGTTCATCCGGAGAGGAGTGACCGAAAATTAAAGCCCAGCGGGAAATCAAAGCCCAGTGGTGGAGGCAGGACCCGATCAGATAGTCAAGGAGAAACAAACCGTCACTCTCGCGGGAGCGGCCTCTGATCCCGACGGTGATGAGTTGACTTTCGCCTGGTCACAAATCTCGGGGCGAAGCGTGGATCTCCTCCACACTGACGAGTCTGGAGGGAGTTTTGTCGCACCGCGAGTTTTCGGGACTACTTACCTGGTATTTGAATTGGCAGTCGAAGATGGGAAAGGGGGCGCGGCAACGGATCAGGTTCAGGTCACGGTCGAGAACAACCGGCCTCCGGTGGTCAGTCCAATAGCCGATCAGACCGTAAACTCCCGAGAGGTTGTGGAGCTGACGGCTTCAGCTCATGATCCGGACGGAGACTCGCTGACCTACCAGTGGTCTCAGATCTCGGGGCCCCCGACCGAGATCCAGCAGGACAGTCAGCTTTCTGCGAGCCTGATCGCACCAATGGTCGAAGTCGAAGCAGAACTGCTGTTGGAGCTGTCGGTTAGCGATGGGGCCGCGCCGGTCGTTGTACCCGTACATCTTCACGTCAAGCCCCTTCGCTTGAACTCGATTGTCCTTCCCGCCGGTGTGAGCACGTCCCACCCGCGATTTCAGAACACTTTCGTCGGCGTAACCATCGCGAATCTCAACCCGTCTTCGAATCAGATCACCCTCTCCGGACGAGGCTTGAGCGGGAGCGAGCAGTTCGATATTCCCTTCAACGAGCCCCTGCCAGCCCAGGGACAGAAGGCTTTCCTGACTGGAGAAATAGTGGGTTCGGAAGCAGAGACGGTTGCCATTGTGGCGCGCGGGAACGGCGGACCCATTCAAAGCTCATTCATGGTTGGGGACTACGATTCCAGGAGATTGGACGGTATCGGTGGAACGCTCAGCGAATCGAAACTGCTGTACTTCCCCATCGCCCGGCAGCTTGACGGGGACGATACCACGCTGATCTTTCTTTTCAACTCGCGAGAGCTAGGTGATCCGGCGGTGGCACTTCGCCTCTATCGAACCGACGGGACCCTGGATCGCGAGACCTCGGTTCCCATAGCCGGTTTTGGATCGGTGGTCGGGACACTGGACGAGATTTTTGACGAAACCCTGGAGATCAGCGAAGGCTACGTGGAAGTCGAAAGCAGCATTCTCCTAAGCGGAGTTGAGTTCCTGGCGCGAGAGGAGAGTTTCTCCGCCATGGCCGCTCAGCCCGGAGTGGAAACCCGTTACTTTCTGGTGCCTCATCTTTTCGTCGACAACCACGGAGGTGAAACCGAGATTCGGCTCCTGAACGTGGGAACACTCCAGACTCTGAGATCTGGGCTTACGATGACGACTCCAACGAACTGGGCTACGCACAGGTCCCGATTCAGCCCAAAGAGTTGTTGGTGGCGGAAGCACGAAGTCTTCTAAATCTGGCCCCGAATGGACTTGACCAGGACCGGGTCATCACGGGTCATCTCAAGTTTAAGGCAAGTGCAGGAAAGCTGAATCGCTATTGGATCCAGCAGGCAGGGAACCTAGTGGGCATGGTCAGCTTCAGCGGCAACGGCGGCCGGTTCCTTGCTTCACTGCCTATGATTCAAGAGGGTCGAAAAGAGACGCTCCTGCTTCACGTCGCCCAATCCGCGGCCCTGAGAATGTTCACTGGAATCTCAATTCTCAACGCTGAAGCCATTGCGGCTCAGGTCACCGTCCAGGCCTTCTCGGAGCTGCGGGACAAGACCGCGGAACGGACGTTCGCGTTGGAACCGGATCATCGTGTAGTGGACGTTCTCGACGGGGCTACCTTCTTTGGTTCTGGTTTCGAGCAGATGAAGGGCCACCTCAAGATCCTCAGCGATCAACCGGTAGTCGTCTTCGCTCTCTTCGGCGATTTGGATTCCCGCTTTCTCTCTGCCATCGAGGGCCAGGCTCCGATCCGGTAAGCCTCTGCTGCTTGTGTAGGTTTGCAGTAGTAGTGCCCCGATCGAGACCTCCGTCCAGCCTTGTCAAAGCTCGAAAAGAACGTCCATCTGAACCCCAGGGTGCAGGGGAGAAGGCAGACCGGAATCGTCACGCCCCTGTGGTATCCTGCTGGGCTCCACGGGTGGGCATGATGTCGGTTGAGAAGGCGCTCCAGAGCTTCAAGGGCCTCCAGGCAAGAGGCGAAATCACGGCCTGGGTCAAAATACCGGCGAAACCAGGCAGCTTCACAGATCTTCCTGAAGACCTCTCTTCTCCTCTGAGTGCCGCCCTCAAACAAAAGGGAATCCGGCGGCTCTACTCTCACCAGGCCGAGGCATTCGATCTGTCGCAGCGGAATCAGAATACGGTGGTCGTTACACCTACCGCCTCGGGCAAGACGCTCTGCTACAACCTGCCGGTTCTGGAAGACCTGTTGCGCAATCCCCAGCACGGGGCTCTATACCTGTTCCCGACCAAGGCTCTGGCACAGGACCAGCTGGCCGAGCTCCGAGAGCTGATCGCGGCCATAGGAGCCCCGATCGGAGTTCAGACCTACGATGGAGATACCCCTGCCGATCAGCGTCGGAAGATTCGGCTGGAAGCGCGGATCATCCTGACCAATCCCGACATGCTGCACTCGGCGATCTTGCCTCACCATCCGAAATGGATTCATCTGTTTCAGAACCTTCGATATGTCGTTCTGGACGACCTGCACACCTACCGGGGAATCTTCGGCAGCCACGTCGCCAACCTGTTTCGCCGACTCAAGAGGTTGACTCGCTTCTACAGGACCTCTCCTCAGTTCATCTGTACCTCGGCCACCATCGCGAACCCGGAGGAATTGGCGCAGAAGCTGGTGGGTGAAGAGGTGCAGGTCGTCCAGCGCAACGGCTCTCCGGCCGCGAGCAAGGAGCTGATCCTCTACAACCCACCCCTGGTGAACCCCGAACTGGGACTGCGCCGAAGTGCCCTGGCGTCAGCTCGTCGTTTTGCTGAGATCTTCCTGAAACAGGGTCTCCAGTGTCTGGTCTTTGCCACCAGCCGGGTCAAGGTCGAGGTGCTTCTGAGCTACCTGCAGAAGGCGATCGAACAGCAGCCAGAGCTGGGACCCAAGATCAGGGGATATCGGGGAGGGTATCTGCCGCAGACGCGGCGCGAAATCGAGCGTCAGATGCGCCAGAAGGAGATCCTCGGCATCGTCAGCACCAACGCTCTGGAGCTAGGGATCGACATCGGCAGCCTCGAAGTCTGTGTTCTGGCCGGATATCCAGGGTCAATCGCCAGCGCCTGGCAGCAGATCGGGCGAGTAGGACGGCGCGGCGCGCATTCTGCCGCTGTGCTGGTGGCGCGAAACCTTCCCCTGGATCAGTTCGTCGCTCATCACCCGGAATACTTCCTGGAAGGTGCGCCCGAGCACGGCCGTATTCATCCAGACAACCTTCAGATCCTGGTGAGTCATATTCAATGTGCTGCCTTCGAGCTACCTTTCGAGAAGGGAGAAGGGTTCGGGGGCGAGAACCTAGAGGAAATCCTCGACTTCCTGACCGAAGATGGAGGTTTGCTCAGGACCGGAGACCGATGGCACTGGACCGAAGAATCCTACCCCGCTAGTTCCGTCAACCTGCGCAACATACCGGAAGAGAACTTCGTTGTTTTCGATGTCGAGGCTGGCTCCAAGGCCATCGCCGAGGTGGACTTCGACAGCGCACCCGAGCTGCTCCACGAGGAGGCCTTGTATCTATGTGAGGGACGTCAGTTCCATGTCGATCGCCTCGACTACTCGGGACGGAAGGCCTATGTCCGGCCGGTCCAGGTCGACTACTACACAGAGGCCATCACCTATGCCGGCCTGCGGGTGCTGCGTGTAGAGACTGCTGCTGATTCGGGAACGGGGGTATCCGAGCATGGGGAGGTCCACCTGGTCAAGAAGGTGCCGGGTTTCAAGAAGATCCGGTTCTACACCTCCGAGAATCTGGGCTATGGGAAGGTCGAGCTGCCCGTAAATGAGCTCCACACCACTGCCTATTGGCTGCGGGCCGACGAAGACCAACTGGATACCGACTTGTCGCGGGATGAGATCATTCGTGGCTTTCTCGGTCTTGCCTATGCTTTGCACCATATGGCTACCTTCATCTTGATGTGCGACATTCGCGACCTGGGACGCAGCGTGGGGGACCGCTCTGCCAGCTGGTTTGTCCAGGCGAGCACCGAGGCTCTCGGCTTCTACTCCTCTGGGGGGGAGGAAAGGGATCTTTCGGTCGAGTCGTTCCCCTCCTTCCAGCCGACCGTGTTCCTCTACGACAACTATCCAGGTGGGGTCGGCTTCTCCGAGAAGCTGTTCGAATGTCACGATTTCCTGACTCAGAAGACCCTCGACCGAATCGTCGAATGCTCCTGTAAGCATGGCTGCCCATCTTGTGTGGGTCCGGTCGACGAACTGGGCAAGCAGACCAAACAGCTCAGCCTTGCCGTTCTTGAGGGGCTCGTAGGGGCTGGGCACCAGTTGGTGCACTAGGGGGTGACGTCGTCCAGGTGGTCAGGACCTTCCGGAAGCCATACTGCGGGCCGGATCATTCTAGAAAGAAACTTCAGTCGAAGGACGTAGCGGTGGACTCCAGGCCGCCGTCCGAGCCAAAGGCGGAAGAAAAAGACTTCGGCCTGGAGGCCAAAGCTACGTTCGCAAATCAAGTTTTAGCTTAGGCTATGGAACTAAGGCAGCGGTTGAATCGGATTTATGGAAAGAAACCTGCTGGCAATGCGCTCGCTGCGAATACAGACAGATCTGACACCGGCGCACTCCAGACTGAGCTGGCGCAGTTTCTTGGCGGTGCGTGGCGGCAGGACGAGAGCGGAAGGACCTTTTCGGTCGAGAGGTCCTTGCCGCGTGACCAGGTGCACGGTCGACTGAAGCTTGACGAGGTCTACCGCACGGATGTCCGCTGGCTGGAACTGCTCTCAGGCGACCCCGTTTTCTCAGCCTTTGATCCGGAAGCGACACTTTTCTTAGACACCGAGACGACCGGTCTGGCCGGAGGAAGTGGCACCTATGTTTTTCTGGTTGGGCTGGGCTATTTTCAAGGGGACTTCTTCCGCACAGAGCAGCTGTTCCTTCCTGATCTGAACTCAGAGTCCCCTTTTTTGAAGCAACTATGCGATCGGGTCCGAGGCAATTCGGATGGCAAGGAATTTCGATACCTGGTCACTTTCAATGGGAAGGGATATGACCTGAATCTGCTCGAGTATCGCTTCCTGATTCAGGGTATCGAGCCTCCTTTTGATTCGCTTTCCCATCTGGATCTCCTCTATCCGACTCGAATGCTCTGGAAGCGCCGACTGCAAAACTGTGCGCTCCAGACGGTGGAGAAACTGATCCTTGGACTTCGCCGTCCACCTGATATTCCTTCGGCCCTGATTCCGCAGACCTATTTCACTTATCTCCGGTCTGGCTATCATCAACCCTTTCGCAGCGTCTTCGAGCACAATCGAATCGACGTGCTTACACTGGTGGGGCTGCTGGCGGTGGCTGCTCAACTGCTAAAGAAGCCAGACCGACGATTCTTCGTGAGTCCTATCTCGTCCGCTCAGCTGCTGCTTCTTCGCGGCGAGAATCAAGAGGCGCTCCAGCTTCTGGAGAGCGTTTCCCAGGAGGTGCAATGGGAGGCAGAGCGACCCGATTTGATGCTCCTTCTCGCCGGTCTGAAGAAGAAACTGGGAGCGTCTGACGAGGCCCTCGCACTGTTCGAAGAATTGCTCCGGATCCAGGAGCGCCCTCCATTGCAGACCTTCGAAGAGGCGGCCAAGATTCTCGAGCATCAGAAGCGAGACCTGGCCAAGGCCCTGGATCTGGTTCAGAGGGCCTCGAGCATGTATCCGGAGTCGACCGATCTGCAGCACCGAAGATTCCGACTACAGTGCCGGCTAGTCCCAAAATAAGCGCAAGTTCGAAAATAGACCCCTTTGTCGGCTCCGAGGAGCCATTTTGGAGACCTAAATTCTAAATTTCGGCGCGAAGTCACTCAGAACAGGCACGTGTTCAGCTGTCCTCCACGCCGATCGCTCAGGGAAAACGATTCTGCCCTCTTGGGGGGCGTTTGTAGAGACACCTCACCCCAGCTCTGGCGACCCTCGGAGCTACTTTATCACCTTTCAGTTTCAGGTAGCTGGCCGGTGTTTCAACCACTTACTGCCTTCCAAGAGAAGACGGCTCCAACCATTGACATCCAGCAGCCGATAGACCAACTGTCGGCCCCTGCGCAAAATCTGGCAGGGCATTTCAATGACCTCTCGCAGGAAACGGCGATACTCCATCTTCACCAGCTCTCGGGCTTGCAGTCGCGCCGGCAGCACCAACCCCATCCAGGCCTTCAGATTCCAGGCTTGAGCCGCAATCACCAGATAGGCCCAGTTGGCTACCAGCGTATCCGAGGGCATCCGCAGGGCCTCGACTCCGTTCTTGAGTTGTTCA
This sequence comes from Acidobacteriota bacterium, assembly GCA_965219855.1. GTDB lineage: Bacteria > Acidobacteriota > UBA6911 > RPQK01 > JAJDTT01 > CAUZIZ01. Next base: position 356,732 of record CBDCOR010000015.1, on the reverse strand, counting down.
ATGACGTTCTCCTGGTTGCAGCGCCGGTTGTTTTCCCGTACGACTCCCGCCGTTCCCAACGTTCTGGCCGAGATATTGGTGACATAAAAGTGGTAGCGCGTCTGCGGCAGCAGCCGCTTCTGGCCTTTCTCGACCAGGATCGTCTTGCGCAAGATCACCATCCGATAGGTTCGCTTCGCTTTGCTCGGACGGTAGTCGATCTCCGCGATCTCTTCCCGTTCCAGCGTCAGCGTCTTGAACCCGCGTCTCTTGACAATCTCCGGCTTCACTTTGTCCCGCCGCTGGCGCCGCTTCTTCCCTTTTCCTTTCCCCTGGCTGGGGCGCCCCAGCTCTTTCCATCTCGCTTCTGGCAACGCCTCCGCCCACTTGACGAAGCTCGGATGGGCGTCGATCCCGAAGTCAAACTCCACGCCCGCCTCCGTCCAACGGTCAAAATGAGCCGTCAGCGAAAAATCCGTGTCCCCGCGCAGGCGCACCTTCCGAAAACCCGCCTCTCGAACCAGCTCGATACTCCGATCCAGCCATTCGGCCGCTCCCTCATGAGAGGGACGGTTGCCCGAGCGGTTGACCGCATAGAGCACCTCTCCCGTATTGGCCAGCGTCACGATCAGCGGCGCATAGCCCCACTGCCCGTCGTAGCTGATCTCCATCCCTTCCTTGCATTCGCCGCTCGTGGGGGCCATCGTCCCATCCACGTCGATCTCCGCCCGTTGGAAGAAACGGGCCGGTTGTTGGGCCCAGACCTTGAGGCGGCTGGCATTGACGGCTTCCATCAGATCCACCACGTCGGGCGCGTCAAAGCGGCGCACAAAGTCTCCGGCCGTGCTGGGGGCGGGGATCTTCTCGGCTCCCACCGCCTCCAGGAAACTCACACTCTGACGTCGCAGTTCAATATCCTGATAGCGGGTCCCGCCCGTGGCCACGTTGTAGATCAGGCTCAGGACGTGGTCCGATTCGTGGTACGGTTGGTGGCGTTTGAGCAGCGTCACCGCCTGGTCAATGGCTTTCCCCAGCCCACTCCACTTCACCACCTGCTGCAGCAGCCCCAGACCACCGTAACTGACCGCACCCGTTTTCTCCGAGACCTCGTAGCTGATGACCTCGGGCGAGAGCACCGGTTTCGGGTCTTGACCGTTCCAGCTGGGGCTCAATCGCTGAGCAACCTCTGCTTCCCGTTTGCGGATGATTGCGCTATCCTTTTTCTTCACCTGAAATGCCTCCTTTCGGCTTGTTCTGAAGTTTCTTTGACAACCCCAGAATACCCGTCAGGTCTGGCATTTCAGGTGTTTACATGTGGTTTAGTCCACTTTCATCTACTTCTTTTGGGGCTAGTTGGGGAAAAGTGGTATTAGAACGCTAGCTGCTGGATTTGCGGTCATAGCGGAGGACCACGCTCCCATGATCCGAAAACGCCTGCCCCGACCTGAAGTTTCCGCCTGAGCGATCCAGTGCGGGACTGGGCACGGCGGACGACCGACTTGCCCGTGATATGATTCCCGGATGCGCCGGACACGCATCTTTACACCCGGACCGACGCCAGTGATGCCGGAGGCGCAGCTGGCGATGGTCCGCCCCATGCTCCATCATCGCAAAGCGGAATTCCGGACGGTTCTGTTGGAGACGCGAGAGAGTCTCAAGAAGGTCTTCAAGACGAATAATGACATCGTCATTCTGACGGCATCCGGTACCGGAGCGATGGAGGCTGCGGTTGGCAATCTCCTCTCCCCAGACATCCCTGCCCTGGCTGTGTCAGCGGGAAAGTTCGGGGAGCGCTGGCTCGAGATCTGTTCGGCCTTTGGCGTCCCCTGTCGCGTGGTCACCAAGGACTACGGAGAAGCGGCCTCGGTGGAGGAGATTCGCCAGGCCATCGAGCAGAATCCGGATACCAGGGCGCTTCTCATCCAGGGCTGTGAGACCTCTACAGGAACGGTACATGATCTGGAGGGCATCGGTGAGATGATCCGGACCTCGTTTCCCAAGGTTCTGATTGTGGTCGACGCAATCACGTGTGTCGGAAGCCAGCCCCTCGAGACAGATGCTTGGGGATTGGACGTGGTGATCGGCGGATCCCAGAAGGCCTTCTCCATACCTCCAGGTCTGGCTTTTCTTTCACTCAGCGAAAGGGCCATTGCTGCCATCAGGAACAACTCTACGCCGCGCTACTATTTCGATTTGCTGAAAGAGGTCGAGAAACAGCGGGAAGGGCAGACGGCCTTGACCCCGGCTGTCTCCCTGGTGATAGCCCTTAGCGAGGCCCTGCGCGAGATTTTGAATCAAGGACTGGATCGAGTGCTGAACGAGGTAGAACTCATGGCGCAGTGTACCCGCGAGGGTGTCTTAGCGATGGGTTTTTCGCTGGTGTCTTCAGTTCCTGCTCCTGCCCTGACGGCCTTCTATCCACCGTCCGGTATCTCAGCGACTACCATCATCCAGATGCTTCAGGAGCGGTTCGGCATTATCGTAGCCGGAGGTCAGGGAGATCTCAAGGGGAAGATCCTACGCATCGGCCATCTAGGCTATTTTGATCTCATCGATGTGCTTTCCGTCTTGTCCGCTCTCGAGATTTGTCTATCGGAGTTGGGATCCAAGATCGAGCTAGGCGCTGGCATTGGCGCTGCGATGAGGAGAATAGCTCGGACACCCAAGCCCGCAGTAAGCTGATCGGAGGGCTCCTGTCTCGCTCGGCCCGGAGGGTTTGGCAGGTGCTGTCCAACGAGCACGACCCTGGCGGGTGCTCTGTCCCCCGGCTTCCTGAATGCGATGATCCCTTTTAGAGACAACATCCCTTCTCGTCGATATCCCTTCATCACCGTGGGCCTGATTCTGGCCAATGCGGCTGTGTTTCTCTACGAGGTGTCCCTTTCGCCCGAAAACCTGAGTGCGCTGATTGATACTTCCGGAGTCACTCCCGCTCGTCTGAGCCTAGCGGGACAGGGCCCGGTCGAGAACGTAGGTGTGTTCTTCGCCTCGTCCCTATCCGGAATGTTTCTTCACGGAGGTTGGTTCCACCTGATTGGAAATATGTGGTACCTCTGGATCTTCGGCGACAACGTCGAAGACCGCATCGGGCATCTTCGCTTCCTGATCTTCTATCTACTCTGTGGTGCCTTGGCCTCTCTGACCCACATCTTGTTCAACCTGGATAGCTCCATTCCCAGCGTGGGAGCGAGCGGAGCGGTGGCAGGGGTGCTGGGAGCCTACCTGATCAGCTATCCCTTCGCCCGAGTCCTAACGCTGGTGCCGCTCTTCCTGACATGGCCGGTGGTTGAGCTGCCGGCGGTCCTGGTTCTGGGGTTCTGGTTTCTGGTTCAGCTGTTGAACGGAACCGCATCGGTGGTAGTGGCGACCGAGACTGTAGGGGGCATCGCCTGGTGGGCCCACATAGGAGGCTTTCTCTCCGGTGTCGTCCTGATACTGATGCTGGCCAAGGCTCCGGAGAGGCGCTATTACTGGGAGTGAAAGGGCACCAGAGCGGTTCTTCGCGTGAACCTAGGGAACCGCTGCGACGAAGAGTATGCAGGGTCTCACGCTAGTTCAGTCGGCAGTGGATCCATCAGCGTCTGCGCTCGGTCCGTTGGCCGGCCCATCCGGCCGCGGATCTTCGTCTCCCTCCTCGGCATCGTCGACCGAGAAGTTCAACAGCTCCACCGGCAGGCCGTCGCTTGAGTTGGTGACGATTTGCCCGCAGCCACCACAGTTCCATATACAATAAGGATTCGTCGCGGCACCTGTAGCCGAGGCTTGCAGCCGTATAGGGGCCGGATCGCGAACGCATATGGCATTATTCGACATAAAGGTCGTGCAAAGGGTCATGGGATTGAACGTAACCCTACGGTCGATGATGATGACCGTCGGGGCCGCCATGCTCGGAGAGAAGAATTTGTAAGTAGAGTTGATGCACGTGTTCGTCGTGTTGGCGATCGTGGACATATCTTGCGCCACAGCGACACCGGCGAGACCGAACAACTGAGCGATAGCAAGTAGGCTGGCTAGAGTGACGTTCTGCAACATGACTGAATCTCCATAAGATAGGGAAGCCTGTAGTTCGAGGGATCCTACCAAGGGCCAGTTGTGTGGGTCAAGTTCCTCAGAAGACGGTTCCCGCGTCTCCTGTTCCTCTGTGCTTCCCCCTGATCCTCAACTCGTCGGCGCCGGGCCTGCAGGGACTGCGGGAAGGGTGGACCTCCTAGGAGCTGAGGGCTTTGATCTCTGCACGGAGCCCGCAGAGCCCGCAGTCAGTTCCTGACCGAGCGTAGGGTCGGCGCCGCAGACGCATTTCTGAAAGATAGATTGGAAATCACGAGCTGTGATCTCCAATTTTCCAGCTCCTTTTCTGAGAGCCGAAACGCTGACAACGCGATTTCTAGGAAACTCACTATCTGAGATTCCGAAGGCCCTCATTCCCCAAACAGGGACTCGACAAAAGCCTCCGGCTCGAAGGGGATCAGATCTTCGAGTTGTTCACCCGTGCCGAGGTAGCAGATGGGGACTTTGAGCTGCTTGACGACTCCTGCGACGATTCCTCCTTTTGCCGTGCCGTCCAGCTTCGTAATAATGATTCCGGTCACTCCCACGGTCTCTACAAACTGGCGCGCCTGACTCAGGGCATTTTGTCCCGTGGTTGCATCCAGGACCAGGTAGACATCGTGCGGCGCTCCTGACAATTCTCGTTCCGCTATTCTGACCATCTTCTTGAGCTCTTCCATCAGATTTTGCTTGGTGTGCATCCGGCCCGCGGTGTCGACAATCACTAGGTCCTTGCCTCTGGCCTTCCCGGCAGCAATGGCGTCGAACAGGACCGCCGCCGGATCCGTGCCCGGTTTCTGCATCACCATCTCTGATTGAGTTCGCTTGGACCAGATGGTCAGCTGCTCGATTGCTGCCGCACGAAAAGTGTCCGAGGCGCAGATGAGGACATCCTTCTCCAACTGATTGTAGCGGTGGACCAGTTTTCCGATGGTTGTGGTCTTGCCGACTCCATTGACCCCGACCACGAAGGTCACGTGAGGTCGCTGGGACGAAAACCGTTCCTCCCAGGATGGACTCGCTGCGAAGAGCGCCCTGAGTTCTGACGTGATCAGGTTCTTGATGTCGAACGCCGAAACCGATTCGCTGCCGCGTGTACTCTCTCGGACTCTCTCGATCAGTTCCATCGCCGTCTCGACCCCGATGTCGGCGGCAATCAGGGCGTGTTCCATTTCCTCGAGCTGTTCCTCGGTAATCGGGGACTCCCCAGCACCGAGCAGACGATCAAGTTTTTGGGTGAGCCCTTCTCGGGTTGCCTGCAGCGCTTGCTTCAGTAGTCCGAGATAGCCGGGAGATTCCTTGCTTCTAAACAGATTCATTCTCTCTCTCCAGGAGCTCTTCGATAGGCTGCCCCGTCGGCGTCTCTTGAAGGTAGGTCTGAAACTGCTGGCGAACCGTCTTCCACTGACCTTCCTCCAGGAGCTGAAAGGCGCTTTCCAAGCGTTTTGATAGGTCCTGGCACAGGGCCAGGGGATGGGTAATCCTTACACCCTCCATCAGCAGAGAGGTGGCCTTTGACGTCAGCCCTTCGGGGAAATCCTTCTGAAAGAGGTTCACCCCAATCCCAATGATGCTCCAGCGGATACGCTCGCTCTGGGTGCTCAATTCGGTGAGGATGCCGGCCACTTTCCGCTGACCGATCAGAATGTCGTTGGGGGACTTGATTGTCGGTGTGAGCCCTTTTCCACCGTGTCCCTCGATGGTCTGGATCACGGCCAAAGCTGCGATCATGGTCAAGAAAGGAGCTCTGGCTGCACTCCAGGTTGGATAAGCCAGAAAGGAGACGTACAGACCCTGTCCTTTCTCCGAATGCCAACTGCGTCCGTACCTGCCCTTGCCGGCAGTCTGTTCGTCTGCCATTGTAACCCGCGGTACCCCCTCGGCCACGAAAGCCTTGAGGTGCTCGTTGGTAGAGGTTACGCTCTCCAGGTGGTCGAAATGTCTGAACATGCGCATACTGTACGACATCCCCCGCACTTCTGACTCATGACTCCAAGGACGCAAGTGAATTCTTCAGGTTCTGGACCAGAGTCGCAACAGCGTCCGACCCGAGTCCGCTGGTTGGTATTTTCTTTAGCCTGTGGCTCATCCTGGATCTTGTACCTTCACCGCTACACCTGGAACTTCATTGGGCCCGAGCTGGAGAAGACGCACGGTTTCAGCAAGACCGAGCTGGGGACGCTGTTTTCGTTGTTCAACCCCAGCTACGGGTTGCTGCAGATTCCCAGCGGTATCCTTGCCGATTTGGTCGGTCCCCATCTTTTTCTAGGCACCATCATTCTCTTGTGGTCCGTCGCCCTCCCCGGCCAGGCAGCGGCGGTTGGGTTCTATTCATTGGCCGCCGTCCGCCTGCTCTTCGGAGCTGCCCAGGCCGGATGTTATCCCAACCTGGCCAAGGTGACTCAAGTCTGGTTTCCACGATCGAGTCGCACCATCGTCCAGGGATGGGTGGCAACTTTTTTCGGGCGTGGTGGTGGAGCTCTCTCGCCGATCCTCTTCGGATCGATTCTGATCGGGTACTTCGGGCTTTCCTGGCAGGCTACCCTGATGGTGTTGGGTTCACTGGGAATCGGCTTCGGAATCGCCTTTCTTCTGCTCTTTAGAAACTCACCCGATCTTGATCCAAGGACGAATCAGGCCGAGCGCGAGCTTATCAATTCGGGTGCCGCTCCCGCTGCTCAGGATGCGGCTTCGATTCTACCCTGGCGCCGGGTATTGAAGAGCCGCGTGATGCGCTTCTTTGTTCTTCATCAGATCATGAGTGGGGGCGCGGATGGGATCTACGGCTCGTTCATGGGAGACTACTTTCTCAACGCCAAGGGCGTTGAAATGGTCAAGGCCGGGCTCCTGGTCAGCCTACCGCTCTGGGGTGGTGCCGTCGGCGGAATGGTGGGGGGCTACTGTAACGACTGGATGATCCAGCGTACGGGAAGTCGCCGATTGGGACGCAGTACCATCGGTTTCCTGGGCAAATTTCTGGCTTGCATTCTGATGCTGGTGACGATCCAGCAAGAGAGTGCCGTGGCAGCAGGGCTTGCTCTGTTCGTGGTCAAATTCTTCACCGATTGGAGCCAGCCAACCGTGTGGGGTACCTGTACCGACCTGGGGGGGAGGTATTCCGCCACCGTCTTCGGAATTATCAATACGACCGGCAGCATCGGTGGAATTCTAGCGCCGGTTATGTTTGGGATGATCTTGGACTACAATACTGCGGAGCAGGTCATCGATGGGGTAACACGCTCGGTCACCAACTATAATCCATTGTTTCTCACCGTGGCGGGTATGTATCTCATTAGCGCTGTGATGTGGCTGTTCATCGATTGCACCAAGTCGCTTGAACATGACGAAGAGTTACAGCACAGTTGAATCGACGGGTACTTAGTTCGATGTTTTTGAGAGGGATTATCGAATCATGAAGATTATCGACATACAGACCTTTGGTGTGAATCTGGGTGGGGGCAACCACATTTTCGTCAAGCTGCTGACCGACGAGCACCTGCACGGTATCGGCGAGGCCTATCGTGTGGGCCCTGACAAGGCGGTCGAGGAAGCGGTTCTTTACTTCAAGGAATGGTTGATCGGCCAAGATCCCACTCGAATCGAACACCTCTGGGGCCTCATGTACAACGGTTCCCGGTTCCCGGGTGGATCGATTGTAAACGCCGCCATCAGCGCCATCGAGATCGCCTGTTGGGACGTCAAAGGCAAGAAGTTGGGTGTGCCGGTCTACGAGCTGATCGGAGGACGATGTCGCGATAAGGTGCGAGTCTATCGAGGCATCAGTGGCGCGACTCCTCAGGAGGTCGCCGACGATGCCAAGCGGGCAGCTCAGAGCGAAGGATTCACGGCTGTCAAGATGGCTCCTCAGCCACCGGGCGCCGAGAAGCTTCCCTGGAACCGCGTTCTTCGCGAAACCGCCAAGCGGATGGAAGCCGTGCGCAAGGCTGTCGGTGAGGACGTGGATATCGGCCTTGATCCCCATGCGCGTATCTTCGAGCCGGTACGAGCCCTGCAGATGGCTGCAGCGGTCGAGCCCTTCCAGCCCTTTTTCTTCGAGGAGCCCCTGAGACCCGAGAATATCGAGGCGATGGGAGAGCTGCGCCAGAAGATTGGTATCCCTATAGCCACCGGCGAGATGCTCTACACCAAATACGAGTTTCGTGATGTGATTGCTGCTGGAGCGGCCGACATCCTGCAGCCAGATCTTCTGCTCTGCGGAGGATTGATGGAAACCAAGAAGATTGCCGCCATGGCCGAGGCCCACTATCTGACGATCGCTCCCCACAGTCCGCTAGGGCCAGTCTCAACGGCCGTCTCGACCCACTTCGCGGCCTCCACCCCCAACTTCATTGTTCTGGAATACCGTGTTGACAGCGAGGGTCCTAATCGGGACTTGATTCTGGAGCCGTTGAAGCTGGTAGACGGCTACCTTCAGCTCCCCGAGGAGCCCGGACTTGGCATCGAGCTGAACGAGAAGGCATTTGGCGGAAACCCCCTCAAGTCCTGGCGACGCCCTCTGGTGATTGAACCGGATGGAAACATCCGCTACCAGTAAGATAGTGAGCAGTGAACAGTGCAGTGAGCAGTGAAGAGTGAAGAGTGAGGAGTAACGGAAACAGCCGCAGCCAACGAAGCCGCGAGCGACTGGACGTTTCTGCAATATGAGGCCAAATTCAGAGGAGAGAGCTGGACAACCGCAGAATTTCCCCTATCCTCAGATGAACGGCGTTTTGGAGACCACTGTTCACTGCTCACTGCCCACTGCTCACTGCTCACTCTTCAAGCTTCACCCTCGGGACTGCCCAGAATCTCAATGACTTGTTCCAGTGTGCGGTCAGAGTCCAATGTTTCTGGAGTCTCGTCCGCCAATGGGCTCTTGCTCAGGAAGCGGTACATCTCGGCTGCACCCTGGTGGATAAAGGGAGTTAGACCCTGCTCCTGAAAAGTCTGCGCGATCTCTTCCATTTCGCCTACCCAGCGATGGGCTTTGGGGGGAACTTTGGGTAGAGATTTCTCCATTCGGGCGAGCCTCTTTGGCTGACTTAAGCGGAGTTCCTCTATCAGGGGCTCATAGAGATTGAGTCGCCGGGCCGCGACCAGGACTCCGATCGCCAGAGCCGCAAATCCCTTGCTGAGGGCTGCGTAGGTCATCTTCAATCCGGAGGCTTGCCCAACCTCGGTCCCCAGGACGCGAACTTCCAGACCATAGGACGATAGTCTCTCCACTTCGGTGGCATCCGGACCTGAGATATAAAAGCGGGTAGTACCGCGCCGGAGTGGTGGGGGACCGATGATCCCCCCATCCACGAAACGGCTGCCGGCCTCCTGCAGCAGCCGTGCGATTCTGCGGGCGCTGGAAGGGGCAATGGCATTGCAGTCTACATAGAGAGTACGGGCACCCGTGGTCTGGAGGGCCTGGCAAATGGATGCGGCAGCGCCCTCGGCCTCGGAAGGAACCAGGATGGATAGGATCAGATCGACCTCTCTTACCAATTGCTCTTGGCTGTCGACCGCACGCACTCCCGCTATCTGGGCCAGTCCACGAGTCCGGGGACTGCGTCCCTCCAGGCAGGTCAGGACCTGAAGTCCGTGATCCTTGAGGATCATGGCCACTCTGTGTCCCATATCTCCCGGGCTGATCAGCCCCACCTTTTTGAAGCTCATTGCACCTCCGCGTTTACTCATGTCGGGTATCTGACTAGTATTTAGAGACGAGTGTCCCTGGTCCGTCCGACATTATATTGGCCCTGAGGTAGCGATGTGTACACCATGAAGAAGCTAGGCGAGCGCACCTTGCCAGGCGGGGAGAGGCTCTTGGTCGAATTTTTCGAGCCCGGAGAACAGGTAGCGCCGGGAGTGGTTGAGGAGATTACCAACTTCGTCATTCAGGTAGAGGACCTGGACTCTTGGACTTCCGTAGCTGAATCCTTGTACTTGAAACGGTGTATGCGGGGTGACTTTACCGGAACCAGTCTGGACCCGCTTTTCCTGGGCAGGATCGAGGGTGAGATCGTGGGCGATGTTGGTTGCCAGTTGGCTCGAGACCAGGCGGAGCTTGGGAGCCTGGGCTGGGTCTTCACCAAACCCGAGCAGCGAGGCAAGGGAATCAGTAGTTGTCTGACCGAGTTTGCGGTCGAGTGGTTTGAACAGAGCGGCGGTCTTTGCATGCAACTGGGGACGGCGAACCCCATCGCTCATCATGTCTACGAAAAGTATGGCTTTCGCGACTACAACGGCCACGTGATGCGTCGCCTGAGTGGAAGCAGGGACGCGAAGGAATTCGACGAATATCTTTTTGCCGACTCTGGCATATCGGTGGTCCGTCGGGCAGACTGGGGAGACGCGTCTCGGGTCGCGGCCCTGTATGCCGCGCCTCATCCCTGGCTCATCCAGGATCATCAGGAGGGCCTCTTCTCTCACCCGACCTTGGTAACAAAGCGCTACTTCTCGATTTTCCCTTCTCTGATGCTACGAGCGGATCGCCCGGGTGGAGCACTCTACGTATTGGAGTGCCCCGGCCACCGTCTAGTGGGTGCGGCCGCCCTGCTTCCCCAGGAGGGTGAATGTCAGGGCCATCTCGGTCGGCTCGATTTCCTGATCCGCCCGAACCATTTGGGGCAGGGAAGGGAACTCCTTCAAACCGTGATGGACGAGGCGGCTCAAGGAGGGATAACTACCGTCCTGGCCTACTTTGCCTCCTGCGACCAGGAGAAGATGGAATTGGCAGACCAAGTCGGCCTACGTTCCCTTGCGACCGTGACCGCTCACTTCCGCGTCGGCGAAGAACAATTGGATCTCAGAATCTATCACCGGGAGCTGGGTTAGCTGGAAGCAAGATCCCAAGCCCCAGAGGCCGAATCCCCAACGAACGACAGTTTCGCTTCGGTTTCCTTTGGAGCTTGAAGCTGTTTAGCGCCTCACCCTTGCCCTTGCTCTTGCCCTCAAACTTGCCTGTGCCTTTGCCTGTGCCTTTCCCCTCCCCTTGTCCTTTCAACAGATCCTGCCTGAAATCCTTTCTATGCTGACCGGATTGATCAAAAATGTGGAAGCAGGGAAGGGACAAGGCAAGGTCAAAGGGGGAAGGCAAAGGCACAGGCAAGTTTGAGGGCCAGGGCAAGGGCCAAGGTAAGACTGCGGCGCTAAACCGGTACTGAAACTTGGAGCTTGGGCCCTTGGGATTTGGGACCTTATTTATAGACGTATCGAGTAGCCAGGATGACGGCATGCATCTGGTGTTGGCAAACGTCTATTCGTAGAGGCGCTTCCCTGCGGTGATTCATGACTCCGCCGATGGCCCTGGGATCATTGGTTCGGTTTCTGATCAAGAAGGCGTTCTGGTTGGGGCTACCAACCTGCCAGCTTGTCAGTTTGTAGAGACCATCGTTGATGACGTCGCCAATCCTCCGGAGCGCCACTGCGTTTCCGGTCAGACGTGCGAGCTCCCAGGCGCAGATCATTCCTTCGTAGGCGTATGCGGTGTTGCGGCGGCGCTTGAGGGTGTGGTGCACATCGATCATCCAATAGGCAAGATCGATGAACCACTCGGCGTATTTGTCTTTATCTGCCGGTAGGTCACTGTGGTAGATCTCAAAGTACGCCATGGACCCCCATTGGTAGAAGCCCTTGGTAGTATTGCTGTCGGGATCCCTCGAGCGGGCCAGATCAACGTGAGACAGGTACATCTCCTCAGCCGATTCCAGCAGTAGCTCGTCCCACTGCCGGAAATCCAGGTAGTTTCGTGCTTTCGCAAGGGCCAGCAGAATCTCTCCGTCGAAGTAGGGTGAGGGGCCAGCTTCTCCCCAGCCCGTCTCGTAGTCGTAGCTTTTGGAAAAATGGCCGTTGTCTAGCCGTAGGGAAATCAGAAAATCGAGATATTTCACGAGTGCTGCTTTGTATTCTGGGTGCTCTGCGATGGAGTCGTCCGAGCGCAGGAAATCGATTCAGAGCCAACGCCATCAACGCGACTGTGCCGGTTCTGCCCGTTCTGTCTCCTGGGTAGACGATATAAAGGGCCCCTTTACTGGTTTCCCTGGAGTGCTCGAAGAAGAACTCGAAACCCTTCACGAGAGCGTCCGAAGTAGCTTCTCTGGGTTTGTTCTGATGAATCAGGGAAAGCCCCCAGAGAGCACCAGCCTGGCGCACCTGACTGTCGCGAGGGTTGTACCGACGCTTCACGAAGTTGTATTCGTACTGAAAGTTTCCCTCCGCTTTCTGGTTTTGGAGCAGGAAGGAAGTTCCCAGCTCCAGCGAGTGCTCCAGCAAGTCCCTGTCGAGCTGGTTTCCGCTCTGCCCATAGAGATTCACGTCGACAGTGATCGGATCTTGCTTCTCGTCTTCGGACGCGCTGTTCCCTGAGCTGCAGGACAGCAGGAACATCGAGTACATCAGGAGTAGTGAAGTGCAGCGGGTTGCACGGGAGGGAATCGACATAGAATGATTAGGGTAGCTCAATCCGACTGGAGTGAGAAGAGGGCTCCATAGGAGCCTGTCCGAGTAATGGTGTGGGTTGCGAGAATGAGGCTTGCGAGGCGAGATCAAGGCGGGAGGAGGAAGTCGATGTTCTGCCATCTACGACGACGACCAACGCAGAGATTGGCCGCAACCACATTCTCCCTTCGGGTTACAGGCGGCGTCAGCCCATCTGCTGTGTTCGGGCTCCTCGACGATGGCCGAAAACATCGACAGCGTCGCCCTGCCTTGCAGCCGGACCAACGGCGCCTGTAACGCAACCCACACCATTACTCGGACAGGCTCCTAGGCCAGGAATCAGAGGCCGGTTTGACAAGGTAGGAAAAGGGGGACTGGAATCATGGTTTTTTCCGAGATGAAGCAGCGCTTACTGCAGCTCGACACGGCCTGCATCTGCGATGCGGATAAGGAGGAGGGAAGGCTCGGGGTCGTGGACCCCGCCATTGGATCGATCCGTCCTGGACTAAAGTTGGTGGGTCGAGCCTACACCGTGCGCTGCCATGAGGACTTCTTGACGGTCATCAAGGCTCTGCGGGATGCCGAAGCGGGAGAGGTTATTGTGATCGACTCACAGAACAGTAGACGGGCTCTCACAGGGGAGCTCTTCCCCAGCGAGGCCAGGCGCAAGGGGCTGGCCGGGATCGTTATCGATGGGGTTTGCCGAGACACGGCAGCGATCAGGCAGCTCGACGTTCCCTACTATGCACGCGGTGTCAACTGCGCGGCAGGGACAACCACCCGTCTCTTCGAAACTCAGGTGACGATCGAGTGTGGCGGAATTGCAGTCCGTCCGGGCGACATTCTTTTCGGGGACGATGATGGACTGGTGGTGGGCACCGAACGGGATTTTGCTGAAACGATTCCTCTCGCCGAGCAGATTCAGGAGAAGGAGAGTAGGATCCTGGAAGGAATCCGCCAGGGGAGAAGTCTTTTCCAGATGCTCAACTTTGACGAGCACTGTGCCAAACTGGAAGCAGGAGAGCCAAGCAAACTCCAGTTTCTGGTGTGAGACTTCGCTACGACAATCTCAATCCCCCAGCTGAAGGCTGATATCTACGGCTCTCGGGGAGTGGGTCAGAGCCCCCAGGGAGATGAAGTCTACGTCGGTTTGAGCATACTGGAGCAGGTTTCCCTGGTGAACGCCTCCCGAGACCTCTAGTTGACAGCGGCCCCTAGCCAGCCCCACTGCTTCAGCGACTGTCTTCGGTTCCATGTTGTCCAGTAGAACCGCTTCTGCCCCGGCCTCGAGCGCCTCCTCTAGCTCGGCGAGCGAGGTGACTTCGATCTCGATCTTCTGGAGGTGATTCAGGCGTCTGCGGCAGGCTTCGAGAGCCTGCGTAATGCCTCCCGCCAAGACGATGTGGTTTTCCTTGATCAGGACGCCGTCATAGAGTCCAAGACGATGATTCTTGCCGCCCCCCATTCGGACCGCATACTTTTCGAGGGTTCGCCAAAGAGGCGTCGTCTTGCGTGTGTCCAGAATCCTGACCTTAATCGGAGCCACGAGGTCCACACATTTTCGGGTCAGCGTTGCCACTCCACACATCCGCTGCAGGAAGTTCAGGGCAAGTCTTTCTCCTTGCAGCAACACCGAGGGCCGGGCACGGATCGATCCCAGGAGTCCGGGCTGGACCAAGTCTCCCTCCGCGATCTGGGACTCGCCCTCCACCGGGCCCAACAGTTGGAAGACCTGCAAGAAAACTGGCCACCCGGCGAGGGTGAAGGTCTCCTTTGCCACCACGCTGGCCTCGAGGATCGAATCGGCGAGACTGCTCTGCTCGAGCACGGCCTCGCTGGTGATGTCCCCGCTTCCGATATCCTCCTGCAGCGCCAATCGGATCAGGGGGTCAAGGTTTAGAGAGTTCATCGAGAGTTTCCTGAAGTTTCTTCAGCTGCTCCTCGGCTTCCTGCTGACGCAGGCGGGTTTCTTCAACGACATGAGCCGGCGCCTTCTGAACGAAGGCGGAATTTCCGAGCTTGGTTTCGAGGCGCTCCAGGTCCTGGGTCAGCTTTTGCAGCTGCCGACCAATCCGCTCCCGCTCTGCCTCCAGATCCACGGCTTCGTCCAGTGCCAAAGAAAACTCTGCCAGTCGAGATACTCCACCGACGCGAAGGCCCTTGTCCTTTTGAGTGGGAGAGAATTCTATCGGGTCGAGCCGGCATAGGTTCTGGAGCTGATGCTGCTGCGATTGGAGGAAGACTTTGGCTTCGCCTCGAGGGAAGAGTTGAGCCGGAAGCTTCTTGCTCGGTGCGATGTCGTTCTCAGCTCGAGCCGTCCTGATGGAGGTGATCAATTCCTGAAGCTGCTCCATCCGACTGATCGCCTCTTCGTCGATCCAATCAAGGCGACTCCTGGGATAGGGGGCGAACATGATCGATTCCCCTTCATGGGGAAGGCGCTGCCACAACTCCTCGGTCAGGAAGGGAATAAAGGGATGGAGCAGCCGTAACGAGTTCTCCAGGACGAAGGTGGCGATAATCGCAGACCCTTCAGCTTTGGCCGAAGAGCCGCCCAGGTCTGCTTTGATCAGCTCGATATACCAGTCGCAAAGTTCGTGCCAGAAAAAATGGTAGAGGTCGTGGCTGGCCTCGTGCACAAGAAATCTCTCCAGGTTGTGGTCGGTGGCAGCGACGACTTGCTGCAATCGTGCCAGGATCCAGCGGTGCTCCAACTCGAGACCAGACTCCGTCCGGAGCGACTCTACATCCTTCTCGCTTATGGGAGAGCGCGTCTCGATATTCAGAAGAAGAAAGCGACCGGCATTCCAGATCTTGTTGCAAAAGGCGCGGTAACCGGCCATCCGACTGATCGAAAACGGGATATCCGTGCCGGGTACCGCCGAGACCGCTACCGTGAATCTCACGGCATCACTGCCATATTGATCGATCAATTCCAGCGGGTCGATGATGTTGCCTCGGGACTTGGACATCTTGTGGCCCTTTTCGTCGCGGACCAGACCATTGATGTAGACTCGCCGAAAAGGGACTGCTCCCCTGAAGCGGAGGCCCATCATCATCATCCGGGCGACCCAGAAGAAAATGATGTCGAAACCGGTAACAAGGGTGCTGGTGGGATAGTAGGTGCTAAGTGCTTTGGTTTCGTCCGGCCAGCCCAGGGTGGAGAAGGGCCATAGGGCCGAGCTGAACCAAGTGTCGAGAACGTCCGATTCCTGCACCAGGTCTCGATTCTGGCAGTGACCGCAGACCTCGACATCTTCACGAGACACCGTCAACTCCCCGCAGCTCTCGCAGTACCAGGCAGGAATGCGATGTCCCCACCACAGTTGTCTGCTGATGCACCAGTCGTGGATGTTGGACATCCACTCGAAGAAGATTTTTTCGTAGTTCTCGGGTACGAATACAGTTTCCTTCCTCTCAACCGCCCGGATGGCAACTTCGGCCAGAGGCTTCACCTTCACGAACCACTGAGTCGAGACCAGCGGTTCGACGACTGTCCCGCATCTCTGGCATCCGCCGACGTTGTGAGGATGGGGTTCCACCTTGGCCAACAGGTCCTGGCGCTCCAGGGCGACGACGACCTGTTTTCGAGCCTGATAACGATCCAGACCTGAAAACACCCCGGCTTCCCCGGTCATCTGTCCTTCTTCCCCAATGACCTTGACGATGGGAAGCGAGTGTCTCCGGCCCATTTCGAAGTCGTTGGGGTCATGTCCTGGAGTGACCTTGACTGCCCCGGTTCCGAACTCCATTTCGACGAAGCTGTCGGTGATGATGGGGATCTCGCGGTCCATCAAGGGCAGGATCACGGTTTGCCCGTGCAGGTGAATGTAGCGCTCATCCTCTGGGTGGACCGCTACCGCCGTATCGCCCAGCATGGTCTCGGGGCGTGTCGTGGCAACAACCAGGGTTTCTCCCGATCCTTTGATGGGATATCTGATATGCCATAGTTTCCCCTGGGTGGGTTCGAACTCCACTTCGAGGTCGGATATCGCCGTACGGCAGCGAGGACACCAGTTGACCAGGTACTCACCGCGATAGATCAGGCCATCGTCGTAGAGCTGGACGAAAACCTCTCGTACTGCGCGGGAAAGACCCTCGTCCAAGGTGAAGCGCTGGCGACTCCAATCGCAGGAACAGCCGAGTTTTCGAAGCTGGGAGAGAATGTTGGATTCGGCCTCTTCCTTCCACTCCCAGACGACCCGTTCAAACTCTTCTCTTCCCAAGTCTGTCCGCTTCTTTCCCTGCTCAGCCAGCTGGCGTTCGACCACGTTCTGGGTGGCGATTCCCGCATGATCGGTCCCGGGAAGCCAGAGCACGTTGGACCCCTTCATACGCTCCCAGCGAGTGAGAATGTCCTGCAAGGTCATGTTCAGGGCATGTCCCATGTGGAGAGATCCGGTGACGTTGGGGGGAGGCATAGCGATCGAAAAAGGGGGATTCGTGGACTCCTCGTCGGCGCGGAAATAGCCGCGCTCCTCCCAGAGGGTGTACCACTTCCGCTCTACTTCTTGCGGCTCATAAGACTTGGCAATCTCTTTACTCACGGGTCTCCTTCGACTAGGTAAGCTGCCGGCGTTTCGAGAGCAAAGTGTAGCCCAGTTTGCCCAGGCTAGCCCGCATTTCTCATCGCTTGTCGTAGCGAGGCGCCGCAAGGGCCGTCCCGGCAAGGCTTGCGACCGCGAGACCACTCGTGGCTAGCCGCCGCAGTCGTACTTGTACAGTACGTCGAGGAGGCCGACCGAGCATAACACAGCCAGGGCGGATGATTGCGGCGTCGCAGTAGACCAGCGATGAGAAATGCGGGCTAGGAAGCCTGAAGCGCAAGCGAGGGGTTGGGCCGCAGCTCCGGGCCTTGAACCGAGGGCGAACAGACGAGTTGGGAGCAATTGTGTTGCTCCCCAACCCCTCGCTCGCGCTTCAGGCTCCTATGATTCGGAAGCGATTGCTAGAATAGAAGGTAGAGTAGGGATGGCTCCCGCATCCCGCCCTGGGCTTCAGCATCATCCCTTCCGGCGTGCCTGTGCCCTTTGGCTACCCCTGGAGCTGCCTGGATCGGTTGAAATGGAGGCAACGGATTCCTGCTTCTGCAGCCACTGTCCGATGAGGGACTGGAATGCCACCACTCTCCCGACCACAAGTAGAGCCGGCGACTGGATCCCGAGCCACTCGGTCTTACGAACGATTGTGCGAAGGGTTCCCACAGCCTCTCGCTGGCCTTCCAAGGTCCCGGCCTCGACTACAGCAGCCGGTGTATCGAGTGGGCGTCCGTGAAGCGCGAGTTTGGCAACGATGCCGCGCAGGTTGAGCAGAGGCATGAGTACGATCAGGGTATCCGTGGCGGTTGCTACTTTTTCCCAGTCAACGGACTGTTCCGAACCGGTGACCTGATGCCCAGTGATGATGGTCACCGAGGAGGACACGTCCCGATGGGTGACGGGAATACCGGCGGCCGCTGGAACGGCCAGGGCGGAGCTCAGGCCGGGAACGATCTCAAAAGGGATTCCGCGTTCGGCCAGGAAAATGGCCTCCTCTCCTCCCCTGCCGAAGAGGAAGGGATCTCCTCCCTTGAGACGCACGACCTGATTCCCCTCCTGAGCCTTGAGGGCCAGCAACTCGTTTATTTTCCCTTGGGGGAAACGATAGTGTCCGCCCTTCTTGCCGACGAGAATCCGCTCGGCTGAAGGGGGCGACAAGCTCAGCAGTCGCGAGTCGACCAACCGGTCGTAGACCACGACGTCGGCCTGACCGAGGCAACGTAGTCCTCTGAGCGTGAGCAGTTCCGGATCACCGGGTCCGGCGCCCACCAGAAAAACCTTGCCTACTCGGGAGGAAAGGACTCTCACTTCATCTCTTCTCCAGAGCCCTCTCGATGCGCACGCGCACTTCGGATGGACCTTGGCGACGGGTCGTTTCAAGGAGATCGAGATCCTCCACCAAGTGGGAGAAGAAGTTCTTTCGGTCGTCAAAGGAAGAGTAGCGCTCCCTCACCCGAGGGCGAATCTCCCCCAGGGCTCGGAGCAGTTCTCCGTACTCGGGTCCAAACTGAGACTCCAGTTCCCTCCGGATCCGTTTGGCGAGAGCGGGACTCCTACCTGAGGTAGAGATGGCGATCACCAGGTCTCCCCGGTGAACCAGAGCCGGGGCGATAAAGTTACAGTTCTCGGCCTGATCCACGACGTTGACCAGGATCCGATGCGCTTCGGCGAATGCCTTGATCTGTTTGGCAAGCCCCGAGTCCTCAACAACGGCAACAATCAAGAAGGCATCCCGGGCTTCAGCGGGCACGAATGCGCTTGAGCGCCGAACACAGCCGCCTGCCCGATCCAAGGCCCTCGCTTTCTGATCCGCAAGCTCCCCGTCACCGACCACAAGGCAGGAACGTCCCTTCAGATCTAGAAAAACCGGAAAGTAGCTCATTTCGGGCATCATAGAATTCCGATCAATTAGGTAGAGAATAGCGTACGACCAGCGCCTATGTAAAGCGGGGTTGCCAGCGGCAGGTTGGAGGTCACATGCCCAAAGTAAATGCAACTCCTTTCCCTTTTCGCCATCTGGATACCTGATGGTAGCGAAACGATTCTTTCGGACGGTGTTGATGGTTGGCATGACCTGGTCTTGCATGGCAGTTTTTGGTGCGGAAGAGAATATCGCACCCGACAACCCCAGTGACTTGAAAGCGAAGAGCGAATACAAAGGGGCTGTTGCGAGGGCCCTTCTTGCCTGGCTGGATGGTTCTGGAAACGAGCTGGGATTCGAGATCCTCCGGTCCGACAATGCTGAAGAGTTTCGGGTTGTCGGTATGGTGGGGGCCAATACGACCCGCTACACAGACGAGATCGGGAAGTACATCACGGGTACCTTCACCTATAAGGTGCGGGCCTTCAACCAGTTCGGAAAGAGCGAGTCCAACGTAGCCGGGGTCTGGTTCTAGCCCGGGGGCTGGGGCGACTTCTCCGAGTCCCCTCTCCACATCTTCAGGGTCATCGGTTTTTCCCGAAGATACCCGGCCGACAGCCGGGCCGGTCGCTTCTGTTATCATTGACCTGTACTGGATGATCTAAGTGCAGGACAATACGCTTTCCTTCAATCTCGAACCTACTTTCCGCTGCAACCTGGGTTGTGAGATGTGCCCTCGCTTTTCCAGCGAGGACCCTCATCTCGACATGTCGATGGACACCTACGCGCGAATCCATCAGGCGATGGGCTACGCCCACACGGTTGACTTCACAGGATGGGGCGAACCGATGCTCCATCGGGAAATCTACTACATGATCCGTGCCGCCAAGGACCAGGGATGTGTCATCAGCATGACATCGAATGGCACGATTCTAAACCGGAGAAACAGTCTCTCGCTGATCTCGGCGGGTATGGATCGTCTTACCATCTCGGTAGATGGGATGACTTCCCTGGGCACAGACAACAACCGAGATACGGGGCCACTCCCCCTGGGGCCGAGCCGGAATCCAAGAGAAGGCTTGCCGCGCCGACTCCAGCGCCAGCTTGGGCCGCCGATCCCGGGTCGTGAGCCCGAAGTCCCAGTCCTCGATGTCGTATCCACCTCGATGCCACTCGTCGGTCCAGGAAAAGACGAAGGCGCCGGCGCAACCCGCCTCCGAAGCAGTCTCCAGCTGCCATTGCAGGGAATGCGCTTGCTCCTTTTCGCCGTTACGGCGACTATCCAAACCCATCTCGGCCATGACCAGCGGCCGATTTCCCGCCAGATTCTGGAGCCGGGCCAGATAGCGCGCCAGACTATCTCGCGACTCGAGGTAGACGTTGAAGCAGACAAAATCGAGAAATGGGAGTTCCAGGTATTCGGTGGTGGGATAGTTGACGTAGGTGACAAGTGCCTCTGAATCTTCGTTCTTGGCGGTCTGGTAGAGTCTGTGGATGAATCGCTCGACCCTTCGTCGTCCCTGCCATCTAACAATGGGAGCCGGAATCTCGTTACCGATCGTGTAGCAGAATACCGCCGGATGATTGGCACAGGCCCTCACCGACTCACGGACCCTCTCCCGAATGGAGCGGACCCGGCGTCGATCGTCGAGGAAGGTGACGTGCTGCTCCCACGGGATTCCCACCATGACCCGCAAGCCATGGCGGCAAGCTTCATCGAGCAGCCACTGCGGCGGAATGGTATAGGTCCGGACGGAGTTGATGCCGTTTTCCGCCATCAGCGCAAAGTCGCGGTCTACCGTTGGCGAGGTAGGGTATTCGCAACCTGCCTCGTCAGGACGGAACGGACCGTAGGTGACCCCTCGCAGATAGAATTTCTGGTCACCCGTGTACAAAAACTTGCCAGTGGCGTGAGGCCTGTCATACTCCGCCCGACCTAACTTCACTCCGCGGGAAACCGGAAACGGGTTCGAGAAGTGTGGCATTCATCATTCAGCAGATACCAGCATCCAGTTGGCATGTTTGGACACTGCACCCACTGACCCCGAACGAAGGGATAATCCGGGGAAAGCCACCGCAGACCCATACTCGTTGCCAGCCGAGATGAGCGGAACCAGACCCCAGACACCCTACGGCCGTCCAGGATCTTTCCGATACGTAGTTGTGTTGAGCCCAGCCAGGCACGAATTATATGCGAATAGGCGTTCGATTACAATAGGTTAAGAAGGTTGGGAAACGCCTCGGTCGTCCCTGAAAAGAAACGATCCTGTTTCCCTTTTCCGACCCCATCGGGTACCGTAGCAGCCGTCTGCCCCGCCCGGGGAGCCGTATGATAAGATTGAAATTGGGGCGCCGAAAAAAGGGGGGGCGCACCTGGTGTGGATCTGCTAGAATAGGGCGCTTTTCAGGGGGAGAGGGCTTTGCTGGGTTCCTACATTCCGGTTCTTCTCTTTATCTTGGTGGCGATTTCGCTGCCGGTGGTGGGCTTGACGGTGGGAAGATTTCTGCGACCGAATCTGCCCCATGCCTCCAAGTTATCTCCCTACGAATGTGGAGTCGACCCCGAGGGCGATGCTCGGGAGCGCTTTTCAGTGCGCTTCTACATTATCGCCATCCTCTTCGTCATCTTTGATGTAGAAACAGTTTTTCTCTTTCCCTGGGCAATCATCTACGACGAGCTGGCTTTGTTCGGGTTCATTGAAATGTTGATCTTTCTGGGTATCCTGATTGTGGGTTACTTCTACGTGTGGAAGAAGGGCGCGCTAGAATGGGCATAGGACAGATGTAATGGGCAACGAAATCGAAAGAAACATCGTTACCACAACTGCAGATTCCCTCTTCAACTGGGCTCGGAAATCGTCCCTCTGGCCTATGACGTTCGGCCTTGCCTGCTGCGCCATCGAAATGATGGCTGCCGGAGCCTCTCGCTTCGACATCGATCGTTTTGGTGCAGGGATCTTCAGGCCCTCACCCCGACAATCGGACCTGATCATCATTGCGGGAACGGTAACCCTGAAGATGGCTGAAGTCATCCAGAGACTATACGATCAGATGCCCGATCCGAAGTGGGTGATTTCGATGGGTGCCTGCTCCAGTGTGGGTGGACCTTTCGACACCTATGCAACACTGCAGGGAGTGGACCGAGTCATTCCGGTGGATGTCTACATCCCTGGCTGTCCCCCCAGGCCGGAAGCGCTGCTCTATGGCCTGATGCGCCTGCAGGACAAAATCGATCTCATGAGCATCACCCAAAAGGATGTCCAGCCAAAGGCAAGTTGAGGGGACACCTTCGGGGAACCTGCTTCCCCCTTCCAACCAGCCACAGGAATGAATCAAGAGAACGGTCCGCCACAGGATAATCCGCCAGCCAAGGAGAACAGGGAGCCGGAAGCCCCCAAAAAGGAGGCAGCCTCGCCGACTCCGGACTCCAAGGAAGGCGCCGAAAAGAAGGCGTCCCCTGCTGCGGAGAAGCCCAAGCCCAAGCCTAGGCCCAAGAAGCCAGCCTACGAAGACATGGAAGAGGATGTCCTCCTGGACAGCCTGAAGGAGCAGTTCCCGCAGGGGATCGTGTCGGGTCAGGTGTTTCTGGAGCAGTCCATCTACAACGTGACGTTAGATCGACTCTATGACGTCATGCTGTATCTCCGGGACCACAGCGAATTTTCGTTCGATTACCTGGTCGATTTGACCGCCCTGGACTACCTGGGGGATGAGGAGCGCTTCGTCCTCGTCTATCAGCTCTACTCCTATCACACCTCGCGTCTGATTCGGGTGAAGACACGGCTGCCTCAGGATCAGACCGCTCCCTCCGTGACCTCCATCTGGAGGACTGCAAACTGGTTGGAGCGGGAGGTCTACGACATGTTCGGCATCGAGTTTTCGGGGCATCCCGAACTGCGCCGCATCCTGCTTCCCGACGACTGGCGGGGATATCCGCTGCGGAAAGATTATGACATCAAACTCCAGGATCAAACCTGGATCAAGAAGCATCTTCGAATAAGGAAGCAACCGGACTAGCGCGATGGCGGAACAGACGATCCTCGACACCAAAGAACTCGAGATCAACATGGGGCCCCAGCACCCGTCGACACATGGGGTCCTGAGGGTCAAGTTGAAGCTGGATGGAGAGCGCGTCCTGGATGCCGAGTGCGTCATAGGATATCTGCACCGAGGCATCGAGAAGATCAGCGAGAACCGCTCCTATATCAATCTGGTCCCCTACTTTGACCGGACCGACTACATTGCCGCCGTGTCGAACGTCTACGGCTATCTGCTGGGTGTCGAGAAGCTGATGGGGATCGAAGTCCCCGATCGAGCTCGATACGTCCGGATCATGATGACCGAGTTCAACCGCATCGCCAGCCACCTGCTCTGGTTGGCCACCCACGCCATCGACATCGGTGCCATGACGGTGTTCCTCTACTGTTTCCGGGAACGAGAAGAGATTCTCAAGCTCTTCGAGGCACTTTTCGGTGCCCGTTTGACCACCCATGCCTTTCGAGTAGGAGGCCTCTGGATGGACCTCCCCATCGGCTTCGAGGAAGCGGCGCAGAAATTCGTGGACGAGTTCCCAGGGCATATCGACGAGTATGAACAGCTCTTGACCCACAATCGTATCTGGCTCCAGCGCACCAAGGATGTCGGCGTCATCTCGGGCGAAGAGGCGATTGACTGGGGGATCAGCGGACCTCCCCTACGCGGCTCCGGGGTCGACTACGATCTGCGTAAGATTCGGCCTTACGGAGGCTACGAAGAATTCGAGTTTGATGTCCCTCTGGGCGAACACGGCGACACCTACGACCGCTACCTGATTCGCCTCGAAGAGATGCGTCAGAGTCTGAGGATTATTCAACAGGTACTCGATGGTCTGCCCGGCGGGGCGTTTCGAGGAAAGGCGCCGAAGATCCTGAAACCACCGGTCGGAGAATTCTACTCCGGCATCGAAGGGCCCCGAGGGGAGTTGGGTTATTACATCGTAAGCGATGGCTCCGCGAAGCCCTTCCGGGTGAGGATCCGACCGCCGACGTTCATCAATCTTCAAGCGCTGCGCCGGCTCGTCAAGGGACATCTGGTGGCGGACGTGGTCGCTATCATCGGCACGCTGGATATCGTCCTGGGAGAGATCGACCGCTGATGCTTGAGATACTGCTGATATACGCAATCATCCCGCTCATCAAGATCACGGTGATCGTGCTCTTTCTCTCAGGGGCCATCGCCTACCTGACACTGCTGGAGCGAAAGGTCATTGCCCACATCCAGGTCCGATTAGGACCCATGAGAGTTGGCTGGCATGGGTTGCTTCAGCCGATCGCCGACGGACTGAAATTCATCTTGAAAGAGGACATCGTTCCCTCGCGTTCCGATGCCTTGATCTTCACGCTGGCTCCGATCATGACCCTGATACCCGCCTTCGTGGTTTTCGCGGTCGTTCCCTTTGGTCCACCGGACATGCTTGAAGGTCCTCTGCGTTCGGTGCTGAGCCTGGTTCTGGAACCGGCGGCAGTGGAGTCGGTCGTGACGAGTGCCATCGCATCAGGGGGGTTCGTCACCGATATCAACATCGGCGTGCTCTTCGTCCTATCCCTCTCTTCGGTGGGGATCCTCGGCATCATCCTGGGAGGTTGGGCGTCCAACAGCAAATACCCTCTACTGGGCGCGCTGCGATCCAGCGCCCAGATGATCAGCTACGAGGTCGCACTGGGCTTTTCGATTATCGGGGTGCTGCTCTTCGCCGGTTCCCTGAGTCTGGTGGAGATCGTTCAGAACCAGCAGGAGAGTCAGATCTGGTACGTCTTCGTGCAGCCGGTTGCCTTCGTGCTCTTCGTCATCTGTGGCATGGCCGAAACCAACCGCCTCCCTTTCGATCTCCCAGAAGCAGAGACGGAGTTGGTGGGAGGATTCCATACCGAGTACAGCGGGTTTCGCTTTTCGCTCTTCTTCCTGGCCGAGTACGCCAATATGATCACGGTGTCGGCAGTAGGAGTCACCCTCTTCTGGGGTGGCTGGCTGCGGCCTTTTCCCAGCGTCGAGTGGCTGTCTTTTCTGGATTTCATTCCACCAGTGCTGTGGTTCCTGCTGAAGGTTTTCGTGCTCCTCTACCTCTTTATCTGGGTCCGAGGAACTATTCCTCGTTACCGCTTCGACCAATTGATGCACTATGGCTGGAAGGTGTTCCTGCCGCTGGCTATGGCCAACGTCCTGGTGTCGGCGGGAGTCCTGCTGGGATTCATGTCATGATGGCAAACTGGATGTATGTGTCTAGCGCGTTTGCGAGGTTCTACGAGGTTATAAATGAAAGGTCAATCCCAACGGGATTGCGGCTTCAAGCCCAGGGTTTCCGAACCCGGGGAAGATAGATTGCAGGTCAACCCTGTAGGGGTTGTGTCATTTGTCGAAGCCCAAGGGGAGATGGTGGTTCTCGTTGGATCGTTACGCAACCCCGTTGGGGTTGACCTTTTACTGACAAGCAGAGAGCCTACGTCAGCAGATTGGAGCGCTCTACGTAGCGGGCGCGCGGCTACTGACCTAATAAGAATTGGATCTGAGAAATGATAGAGCTTCTCAAACGAGTGTTTCTGATCGACATCTTGAAGGGTCTGGCTTTGACCTTTCGCTATACCTACAAGAAGGTGTATACCGAGCAGTATCCAACAGAGAGACCCAGGTTGGCTGAGCGATACCGAGGCGCTCCCCGGTTGAACAACGATCCTGAGACCGGCGAGACACTCTGCATCGCGTGTGATCTGTGCGCCCAGATCTGTCCTGAAGATCTGATCGTCGTGGGCTCCCAGAGGGATCCCGAATCGCGCAAGAAGGTTCTCACGACTTACACCTTCGATACTTCACGCTGCCTGTTTTGCGGTCTCTGTCAGGAAGTGTGTCCCACCAACGCGGTCGAGCTCACTCAAGACTTCGAACTGGCGGCTTATGACCGCCGCCAGATGGTATGGGACCGAGACCGATTGGAGAAAGGTTGGGACCGGATCGACTATGGGAAGACGTACAATTAGCATTCGGCTAAGCTGAAACTTGATTGGGCGGACGTAGCTTTGGGCTCCAGGCCGAAGTCTTCTTCCTTCGACCCTCTGGCTCGAGCACGGCGGCCTGGAGGCCACCGCTACGCCGCAGACCCGGCCCTAAAGGACCAGTCTATTACGCTTCACGCCAGGCCGCTGAAGCGGCCTCTCGGAAAGGACCACTAGGCAAAGATCTACCCAATCTCCTGATCTGAATGACCCAGCGGCAATAGGAAAACGTGGAGCCATATCTCTTTTATACATTGGCAGTAATCCTGGTCACGTTCTCGATCCTGACGGTGACCGCCAGCAACCCGGTGCGTAGCGCCCTCTATTTGATTTCTGCCCTGATCTCGATGGCCGGACTCTTCTTCCTCATGGAAGCAGAGTTCGTAGGAGCCGTGCAGATCCTGGTGTATGTGGGCGGCATCATGGTGCTGTTTCTCTTCGTCATCATGCTGGTGAGTGTTCGAGAGGCGACGAGCCAGGCCAAGACCGTGCCTCAGTGGAAAACAGGAGTCGTCCTGGGCGTGGTGCTCTCGACACTGCTTTGCATCTTTGCCGTCAAGGGAAGCCAGGTTTTCGAAAAGGCCATGGCCAAACCCGCAGTCATTCAAGAGTTGGACACACGCAACACTGAATCGGTGGGCGCCTTGCTCTACAGCACCTATCTGCTGCCGTTCGAAATTGCATCCATACTGCTCCTGGTCGCAATCATCGGAGCCGTAGTCCTGGCCAAGAAGGAGATTTGACTCCATGGTTGGAGCTAGCCACTACCTCATCCTGAGCACCTTGGTCTTCTCAATTGGTGTGATCGGTGTGCTGACTCGTCGCAACGTGATCATCATCTTCATGTCGATCGAGCTCATGCTCAACGCGGTCAACCTGAACCTGATCGCCTTTGCTGATCGACTGCAGGATCTCGCGGGTCACGTGTTCGCGGTGTTCGTGATTACCGTGGCTGCGGCCGAGGCCGCCGTGGGGCTGGGTATCGTGATCTGCCTCTTCCGGAACAAAGAGACCGTGAACGTGGACGAAATAGACCTGATGAGAGGGTAGATGCTAGATTACCTTTGGCTGATCCCACTTTGCCCTGTCCTGGGCTTCATCATCAATGGACTGCTCGGCGTCTGGACCCGCCGCCGAACCGGTCAGTTCCCGCCCAAGAATGTGGTGGCGACCATCGCCTGCGGGACCATACTGCTCGCCTTCCTGCTGTCCCTGGGCTGCTTTCTGGATTTGATCCAGGAAGCGCCCGAAAATCGTATTTACGAGACCAACCTGTTCACCTGGATTCCCGGCGGCGCCATCAATACAGCCGACGGAGAATCGACTACTTTTCTGGTCGAGTGGGGGCTGCAGTTGGACCCACTCTCGGCCGTGATGATTCTGGTTGTCACCGGGGTGGGCTTCCTGATTCATCTCTACTCCATCGGCTATATGTGGGAAGAAGATGGATTCTACCGCTATTTCGCCTACCTCAACCTCTTCATGTTCATGATGCTCACCCTTGTCCTCGCCAACAACTTCCTGTTGATGTTCGTGGGCTGGGAGGGGGTAGGACTCTGTTCCTATCTCCTGATCGGATACTACATTCAGAAAAAGAGCGCCGGCGACGCCGCTAAGAAAGCCTTCGTCGTCAACCGGATCGGTGATTTCGGTTTCGTCCTCGGCATGCTCATGATCTTCACCTACTTCGGCAGTCTGGATTTCACCGAGGTTTTCGAGAAGGTCGCCTCACTCTACCCGCAGCCCGAAGCCCTCTGGGGTCCGCTGAGTTGGATCGCCCTGCTTCTCTTCATCGGCGCCACCGGAAAGAGCGCCCAGGCCCCTCTCTACGTCTGGCTGCCCGACGCCATGGAAGGCCCGACTCCGGTCAGCGCCCTGATCCATGCCGCCACCATGGTGACCGCCGGCGTCTACATGATTGCCCGTTCCAGCGCCATCTACAGCCGGGCTCCCGAGGTGATGCTGATCGTGGCCGCCGTGGGCATTTTCACCGCTCTGTTCGCCGCTTCGATTGCTCTGTTTCAGAGCGATATCAAGAAAGTGTTGGCCTACTCGACGGTGAGCCAGCTGGGGTACATGGTGACGGCGATGGGCGTCGGAGCCGTCACCGCGGGAGTGTTTCACCTGGCCACCCACGCCTTTTTCAAAGCCCTGCTGTTCCTGGGTTCTGGAAGCGTGATCCTGGCTCTGCATCACGAGCAGGACATGATGAAGATGGGCGGGCTGAAGAAATATCTGCCCACCACCTGTTGGACCATGTGGGTCGGGACCCTGGCAATCGCTGGCGTGCCTGGGCTGGCCGGATTCTTTTCCAAGGATGAGATTCTGTGGCGCGCCTTCAGCCTTCCCCAGGGGCATCTCGTCATCTGGCTGTTGGGAGTCCTGATCGCCGGCATGACCGCCTTCTACATGTTCCGCATGATGTTCCTGACCTTCCATGGGAAGGAGCAACATGCTTCGGACCCGGGACATCACCCCCACGAATCACCTCGGGTCATGGTCGTGCCCTTGATGATCCTCGCCGTGGGCTCCATTCTGGTGGGCTACTTGGGGCTCCCGGCCTGGTTGGGACCGAATCTCTTCGAGGAGTTCCTGGAGCCGGCCCTGCACACAGCCTATCGTCCCCTCGACGAAGGCCATCACTCGCACAGTCTGGAGATCCTTCTGACCGTGGTCTCGATAGCCGTTGCCGCTCTGGGCATCTTTCTGGCCTATTTCTTCTTCCTCGCCCACCCCGGCCGTGCAGACCAGTTGAAAGAGCGATTCCAGACCGTCTACCGCTGGGCCTACAACAAGTACTACGTCGACGAGCTTTACGACGCCCTGGTCGTCAATCGCTGCAAGAATCTGGGCAATGCCTTGACCGTCTTCGATCAGTACATCGTCGACGGAATCGTCAACGGGAGTGCCCTCGCCACCCGACTGACGGCGTCGGCCTCGGGACTAGTCGATATCCATATCGTCGATCGCCTGGTCAATCTGGTAGCGGAGATCGTAGAGTTCTTCAGTTCAAAAGTGTTTGGCAGAATCCAGACGGGACTGGTACAGCGCTATCTCTTGGTTTTCGTCCTGGGCGTCGTTGTCGTCATCGGATTCTATCTCTACTTGGGAGCATAGTTCATGGACTTCTTCATGAAGAACATTCTGACCTTGGTCTGTTTTTTCCCGCTGCTGGGCGTCGTCTTGATCATTCTCTGGCCCAAGGGGAAGGAAAATGAAACAGCAGTCAAATGGATTGCCAACATCGTCACGCTGTTGGGCTTCCTGATCTCAATACCGCTCATTACCGACTTCAACCGTCCCGAGCACATAGATGGGACGGGAATGCGCTTCGTGGTGAAGGCGAGTTGGATCGAAGCCCTGGGAGTTCAATTCTACTTCGGGATCGATGGCATCAGTCTGCTGTTGATCCTTCTCACGACGCTTCTCGGCTTTATCGCCGTGCTCTCTTCCTGGTCTGCGATCAGCCATCGCGTGCGCGAGTACTACTGCTACCTTCTGATCCTTCAGGTGGGGATGCTGGGGGTCTTCATGGCCCTCGACTTCTTCCTCTTCTACGTCTTCTGGGAAGTGATGCTGGTTCCCATGTACTTCATCATCGGAGTCTGGGGCGGCCCCAGGAAACTCTACGCGGCGATCAAGTTTTTCCTCTACACCCTGGCCGGCTCGGTGCTGCTTCTGCTTGGCATACTGGCGCTCTATTTCCACCAATACAACGTCAAGGGCATATGGTCTTTCGACATCCTCGGGTTCCAGGACCTGGGAATTCCGGGAGATCTCCAGTATTGGATCTTCCTGGCCTTCTTCGTCGGATTCGCCATCAAAGTCCCCCTCTTTCCCTTTCATACCTGGCTGCCAGACGCTCACGTCGAGGCACCCACAGCGGGATCGGTGATTCTGGCGGGGGTGTTGCTGAAGATGGGAACCTATGGTTTCGTCCGCCTCAGCCTTCCCATTCTGCCCACAGCCAGCAAAGAGTTTCTGCCCTGGCTCATGCTCATCTCGGTGATCGGGATCATCTACGGCGCCCTGGTGGCCATGATGCAGAAGGATATGAAGAAGCTGGTGGCCTACTCTTCTGTAAGCCATCTGGGCTTTTGCATGTTGGGAGTGTTCGTTGCCACTCCCGTTGCCCTTGAAGGCGGGATCCTGCAGATGATCAACCACGGGATCTCGACCGGAGCCCTCTTCATGATTGTCGGCATCATCTACGAGCGGCGCCACACGCGCCTGATTGCCGACTACAGCGGTCTGTCACACATCATGCCGGTGTACGCCATCGTCTTTCTGATCATGACCCTTTCTTCGATCGGAATGCCCACGCTCAACGGCTTTATTGGGGAGTTTATGGTCCTGCAAGGAGTCTTCGCCGACTCTGAATACAGACTCTGGGCGGTCTTCGGAGCCACCGGTATCGTCCTGGGCGCGGCTTACATGCTGTGGCTCTACCAGCGCGTCATGTTCGGCGACATAGAGCAGGAAGAAAACAAGCTCATTCCTGATCTGAACCTGCGCGAACTGGCCAGCTTCGCACCGCTGATTGTTCTTGCTTTCTGGATAGGGCTCTATCCCAAGGCCTTTCTTGACTACCTGCACGAACCGGTGAATCAGATTGTGGAAAGGGTAAGACCCGGAGAGTTTGAAGCCCTACCAACCAGTGCCGAAAGCAGGGGAGAAATCGATGGCCGAACTGCCACCAGTCGATAATCTGTTCGAGTTCTTCCGAACCAACTCGGCGGCAATCGCTCCCCAACTGCACCTGATTGTCTGGGGTCTGGGGCTGTTGTTCGTGGACTTTCTTCTCCCGGAACGCAAGATCCGCTTCCGCTCTTTTGGTTTGCACGGAAAATCTCTGAGTGTGGTCTTTGCACTGGGAGGCTTGACCATGGCCTCCTACCATCTCTGGAGCCTGTGGGGAGCCGGCAGCGGACCCGCTTTCTACGACATGGTCACCCAGGATTCCTTCACTCTTTTCTTCAGCGCGCTGTTCCTCCTCAGTGCCTTCATCACGGTTATCCTCTCCTATCAATATCTGAGTGTGGAAAATGAGCAGCACACCGAATACTACGCCCTGATTCTCTTCGCCACGGCGGGGATGACGTTCATGGCTGGCGCCATCGACCTGGTGACCATCTTCGTGGGGCTGGAATTGATGTCGATCTCCACCTACATCCTGGTCGGCTTCCTGAGACATCGGCGGCGATCCAACGAAGCCTCTATCAAATACTTTCTGATGGGCGCATTTTCGACGGCCATCATTCTCTACGGCATGTCTCTGCTCTATGGAATCAGCGGATCCACCAATCTCGTGGAGATCGCTCATCGGGTGTCAGGGGTGGAAGACGAGACTCTGTTGGTGCTGTCCTTGTTCATGATCATGGCCGGGCTCTGCTTCAAGATCGCGGCGGTACCCTTTCACATGTGGGCTCCCGATGCCTACGAAGGGGCGCCGACTGCCATCACCGCTTTCATGTCAGTCGGAGTCAAGGCAGCCGCTTTCGCAGTTTTCTTCAGGGTCTTCCTGGTGGGCTTCGGCGATTTTCAGCACCTCTATATTCCGGTCCTGGCCTTGATCTCCATCGTCACGATGACCTGGGGAAACGTGGCAGCGATGACCCAGCAGAACGTGAAAAGGCTGTTGGCCTACTCGAGTATCTCCCATGCCGGCTTCGTGCTGATGGGTCTGGTGGCGGGTACCCAGAGCGGAGTCACCGCGGCGGCGGTCTATCTCCTGGCCTATGCGTTCTTCAATCTGGGGCTCTGGGCGGTGCTGATTTCTCTGCGAAGGCAGGACGTCCTAGGCGAGTCAATCGAAGACTTCGAAGGTCTCTTCTCCCGACATCCTTCGCTTGCCGTCCTGACACTCATTTTTCTCCTTTCTCTGGCGGGCATCCCTCCGCTGGCAGGATTCGTCGCCAAGTACCTGGTTTTTGCAGCCGTAATTGAAGCTGCCATGCAGCCCCAGCAGGCCCACGCGACTCTGCTGGTCTGGGTGGCCGTAGCCGGCGCGGTCAACGCCGTCGTGTCTCTCTATTATTACTTGAGAATCGTAGTGCCGATGTTCTTCAAGGAGGACTACCTGCCCGTCCCCCTGAGTCTTTCGGTCGGCGTGATCGTCACTTTGGTCGTCACGGGTGTGTTCACGGTCCTGATCGGAGTCTACCCTGAGCCCTTCATCAATCTGGCTCGAGCGGCGAGCCTACCTCTTATCTGATGTCCCGAGGTGACACCGACCCAGACGATCGTTTCCTGGCAAAATCGTTTCAGTATCTTCAAGAGAACCTTCGCCGATCGGGACCGGCCATGGTGGCAGGTTACACCCTGATCGGCTCGATTCTCCTTCTGGGCGGGATCGGATACCTGATCGATCGGTGGCAAGACACCTCCCCCTGGTTCTTACTGGGAGGATTGCTCCTGGGCCTTGTCGTCGGATTCTACGAATTGGCAAAAACGGTCTTTAAGCCATGAATTTCTTCTGGTATATTATCGTGCTTTGCGTGGCTTCCTGGGCTCTGGTCTCATGGATCTTTGCCCCTCAGGTGGGAGTGGAAATCTTCCTGGGAATGATCGCGCCTTTGCTGTTGGCGATTGGAACCGTCCTGATGGTGAGAAGGATCTACCAGAAAGATCCGACTCATTTGACGGCGTTCATGACCAAGGCGCTTTTGGGGAAGATGGTGCTTTACGGTGTCTATGTTGGTCTGGTCGTAGGGTGGTTTTCGTTCGATGCGATCCCCTTTGCGATCAGCTTTACGGCCTATTTTATTGGGCTTCATTTGGCCGAAGCTCTGCATTTGCGTTCGATTTTCAGGGGTGTCTAATTGAGGAATTCGTCGCACGTCTGAAGGTCTGCACGTCGCACGTTGCTGAGGAAGGCATCTATAGAGGTAAGAGCGAAACAAACAGAGAATGGGAATAATAGCTGAAACAGCCACACAATCCGGGGAATTCGATGCCGGAGAGGTCATCATTGGCCACGTGTCCAATACCTCGGTGCACCATCCCATCATCGAACTTCCCACCCTCTTCGGAATCAACTTTTCCGTCACCAAGCATGTCTTGATGCTCTGGATTGTCGCGACCCTCCTGTTCGTGCTCATCACCTGGTCCACTCGTAAATATCTCAAGCAGGAGCGGCCCGTACCCACCGGCTTCATGAACGCCCTCGAAGCCATCGTCCAGTTCATACGTGACTCCATCGTGCTCCCCAATGTAGGCAAGAAATTCGCCAACACCTGGACCCCTTTGGTCCTGACCTTCTTCTTTTTCATTCTCACCGCGAATATGCTGGGGTTGATCCCGATATTCGACCTGATCGGTGTCCTGGACCGCTTCGTCCTGCACACGGATCATGACTCCTTCCTCAACCATATGCTTCACGGAGGAACGACCGCTACTGCGAACTTCAACGTGACCGCAGCTTTGGCGTCGATCACCTTCTTGTCGATCATTGCGGCCGGGACAAAGGCTCACGGGTTCATCCAACACTGGAAGAATCTGGTGCCTTCGGGATTGGCCTGGCCGGTCTATATTCTCTTGATTCCCATCGAAATCATGGGAATGCTGGTAAAGCCTTTTGCCCTGACCATGCGGTTGGCGGCGAACATGACGGGGGGACACATCGCGATCCTGTCGATCCTCTCCTTCGTGTTCATTTTCAGTGGCCTGTTCGAAAGCGCGGCTGCCGGCGTGGGTGTCGGCCTCGCGGTTTCTGTACCCCTGGCTGTAGGAATCTCTGCTCTGGAGATCATCGTTGTGCTGGTTCAAGCGTATGTATTTACCTTGCTGACAGCAGTGTTTATTGGAATGGCGGTCAACGTTCATCACTGACCGAAAACGGAGGTTACCCTAAATGGAAGTCTTGCATTATTTTGGAGCTGCTATAGGCCTTGGATTGATTGTTATCGGCGCAGGAATGGGAATCGGGCGATTCACCGCAGCCGCGGCTGAAAGCATCGCTCGCCAACCTGCAGCGGCCGACAAAATCACCGCTGCCGTAAACCTGCCTCTCTTCCTCCTGGAAGGCGTGGCTATTCTGGCAGAGGTCTTCGTGCTTCTCGTGGTACTGATGAAATGAAGGTTGGCATCGGAACTCTCCTTTACTCATTCGAAAAGACTTTGAGCGGAGTGCGTTATGGATAACCCCCTGGTCCAGCCGGATCCGGGATTGTTTCTCTGGACCATCCTGACCTTCCTCGTCCTCCTGGCGTTGTTGGCGAAATTTGCCTGGAAACCTCTTCTGGGGGTGCTCGACCAGCGCCAGGAGATGATCAGGCAATCCCTGGACGACGCCGAGAAGGCGAAGCAGGAATTGGAGCAACTTCAGCAGAAATCGAAGGAGATTCTTTCCGAAGCTCGGGCAGAGGCGCAGTCTATCGTTGCCAAGAGTAGAACCGAGGCGGAACGGCTCAAGGCAGAGATAAGGGAGAAGGCGAAGGCCGAGGCTGATTCAATCCTGAGCAACGCTGAGAAACAGATCCAGTTGGAAACGGAGAAGGCGATCTCGCAGATTCACAGCGACGTGGCCGACCTTTCTCACCTGGTCGCCTCCAAACTGATCGGCAGAAACCTCTCGAAGGAAGATGACGAGGCGCTGATCGAGGAATCGCTGAAGCAGATCGGGTCTTATCGGGTGTGAGACCAGGACCCGGACTTCGGGAAAACACTTCGGCGTTCGCATGTTCGGCGTTCTGCCGTTTGTGATTTAGCCTTTTCCCTTGCTGTGGAAAAGGCAACCGCTGGAAATGCTAGAACCGTAGAATATCGAACTGGCGAATTTCGAAGGCTAGGAAGACAGTTCGGCGTTCGCCCGTTCGATGTTCAGCGGTTTTTGATTTAGCCTTTCTTCCTTGCTCTGGAGAAGGCAACCGGTCGGAAATGATGAACCGCAGAATATCGAACAAGCGAATTTCGAAGGGAAGATTCTTTCCAGTATCTGGAATGTCAGCGGAGCCATTCAGGGAAGCTCTTTCTATAAACCCGGAGAACTTGCTACAATAAGGAAATGCCCACCCCAAAGTTCCTCATCGCTGGCAGTCTGATCATAGGAGCAATCTGCTACCTCATGTTCAGTGGTATCAACGACTCGATGGTCTACTACTACAGCGTCTCCGAATTGCTGCAGAGAGAGTCGGAACTGTCTGGTGAGGGAATCCGTGTTAGTGGGTATGTGTCACCCGGTACGATCCAACATGATCAGGAGCTGTCTCAGGTCAAGTTCGTGGTCTTTGAGAAGAACAGCGAAGGGAGTCTGCCCGTAGTCTACCAGGGCCTTATTCCGGACACCTTCAAGGATCACGCCGAGGTCGTCGTGGAGGGTGCCTACCATCCTAGCCAGAAGCGGTTTCACGCTACCACCCTGCTCGCCAAATGTCCTTCCAAGTATGAGAGCATGGGCGAAGAGCATCCGGAAAAGATCCCCATAGCCCAACGAGTAAACTGACACCAGATGATTGAACTGGGTCACTATTGCCTGATCTCTTGTTTACTCCTCTGCGTCTACGGGACGGTGGCCGCCTCGCTGGGCGGCTACCGCGGTAACCTCCCACTGGTGCGCAGTGGTGAGAACAGCATCGTCGGAAATTTCGTGACGGTGTTGGTTGCCTCGGTCTGCCTGTGTTGGCTCTTCCTGACCGATCAGTACCGAGTTGAGTATGTAGCCGGCTACAGTGCCAGAGATATTCCCTGGGTTTACAAACTCACCGCTTTCTGGGGGGGACAGTCAGGCAGCCTGTTGCTCTGGGCGCTGGTGCTCTCATTCTTTGCCCTGATCGCGGTACTTCAAAACCGTCACAAGAACCGCCATTTGATGCCCTACGTCAGCGCGGTGCTGGCGGGCATCCTGACTTTTTTCATGATTCTTCTGACCTTCGCCACCAATCCCTTCGATACGCTTCCGGTGGCTCCTGCAGACGGACAGGGTTTGAACCCGCTGCTGCAGAATTTCTACATGATCATCCATCCCCCGATGCTCTATCTGGGCTATGTGGGAATGACCGTTCCTTTCGCCTTCGCCCTGGGGGCTTTGATGAGTGGTCGCCTGGACACTTCGTGGATCAGGAGTACCCGCCGCTGGACACTGGTCAGCTGGGTTTTCCTCACAGTCGGCTTCACCTTGGGAGGAACCTGGGCCTACGAAGAACTCGGTTGGGGCGGATACTGGGCCTGGGATCCGGTCGAGAATGCGTCGTTCATGCCCTGGCTCTTCTCCACGGCATTCCTTCACTCGGTCATGATCACCGAAAAGAAGGGCATGCTGAAGATGTGGAACTTCATCCTCATCCTGGTGGCCTTCGAGTTGTCGATCTTCGGCACTTTCGTGACCCGCAGCGGTGTGATCTCTTCGGTTCATTCCTTTGCGCTTTCGAACCTGGGGCCTCTTTTCGTGGTTTTTCTCGCCTCCAGTACCTCCTTCGGTCTCTTCTGGATCTTTTACCGCTCCGATCAGCTGCGAAGCGAGCAACGGATGACCTCCTTCTTATCCCGCGAGGCGACCTTCTTGCTCAACAATCTCCTTTTCGTCTCCATCTGCTTTGCCATTTTCTGGGGAACCGTTTTTCCGATTATTTCCGAGTGGGTTCGGGGCGAGAAGATTACCGTAGGGCCTCCGTTCTTCAACAAAGT
Organism: Acidobacteriota bacterium; assembly: GCA_965219855.1. GTDB lineage: Bacteria > Acidobacteriota > UBA6911 > RPQK01 > JAJDTT01 > CAUZIZ01. Next base: position 320,232 of record CBDCOR010000015.1, on the reverse strand, counting down.
TACCTTGCCTCTGGCATTGACCCTTCTGACACTCACGGGCATCTGCCCTTTGATTGCGTGGCGCAAAGCCACAGCCAAGAATTTCCGCAGAAACTTTCTTTTTCCATTGGGCGGCGGCTTTCTAGCTGGACTGATAGCGCTTGGCCTGGGCATCCGAACCTTGTCGCCGTTGCTCTTCTACTCGGCTGCTGGCTTCGTGGTCCTGAGCATCTTCTTTGAGTTCTATAAGGGTGCTCGAGCGCGACAGGTGATCAGACCCACCAACTTCCTGGTGGCCCTAAAAGATCTGACGCTGATGAACAAGCGTCGCTACGGTGGTTTCATCATTCATCTTGGGGTCGCGATCGCCTTCGTGGGCATCATCACCAGCTCTTTTTTCAATGTCGAGAAACTCGTCACGATCAAGAAGGGAGAGCAGTTAGAGCTGCGCCACTACAGCCTCACGTTTCTGGAGCTGGTTCAGAGATCCGATCCGGAAAAGGATGTCGTCTTTGCCCGTATGCAGGTTTACCAAAACGGTGAGGAAGTAGGGAAGCTCTTTCCCCAGAAACACTTTCACCACAAGAGCGAACAGCCCATGACTGAGGTAGCGATTCGCTCTACGGTGAGAGACGACCTCTACGTTGTCTTGTCGAGCTTTGACGAGAAACTGACCCAAGCCACTTTTCACATCTTCATCAATCCCTTGGTCCAGCTGATCTGGATCGGCATCGGAATCATGGCCTGCGGGGGAATCTTCCTCTTCTTTCCCGACAAGAAGTCCGCCACCCAGGTCGCTGCTCGCCGAAGCAAGAAAGTAGTCCGAGATGAAGCGGCTTAGTAGACTGAGTGTACTGCTTGTCTGGTGCGTCTGCTCTTCTCTGTGGGCGCAGGAGACGGAGCTATCGGACGAGGAAAAGGTAGCCCGGATTACCGGAAATCTTGCTTGTCAGTGCGGCTGCGCCAGCCTCATGGTTCGAACCTGTGCCTGCGGGACTGCTATCGGAGTCACCCAGGAGGTTCGGAAGCTGGTCGCAGAGGGCTTCTCTGAGGAGGAAATCTTCGCCCAGTATGAGGAGAAATACGGACCTCAAGTACTCGGCTCACCCAAGCCGGAAGGCTTCAACATCCTAGCCTGGATCCTACCCTTTGTTTTCGCGGGCCTCGGGACTATCATCGTGGCAGCTGTGGCAAAGAAACTGAAGCCTATTCAGGATGAGTCTCGAGAGACCACCGGGAAGCCAAAAGAGATCAGCGAGAAGTATCGAAAACTGCTCGACCAGGAACTCAAGGACTGGTAGTCCTGGCCCTTGACCGGGCTGTTTCCGGCGCCGAAGAGAAATCATGGAACTGCTAATCGCACCCATCTTGTTTATTGGGGTAGTGCTCTATGTGGCTTATCCTCTGTTTTCGGAACCCGAGCCAGACGTCCGAGAGGACCCGCGCAACCTGGATCGGGAGCAGGTCCTGGAGGAAAAGGAAAACCTGGTAGCCAATCTGAAGGACATCGAGATGGACTACCGGATGGGCAAGCTGTCCGAGGAAGACTACGAACAGCTCAAGTCGGATTTCGAGCTGCGTGCCATGGGGGTCTTCGAGCGGTTGGAACAACTTGGCCCCCAAAAGCGCTCCAAGATGAAGAAGAAGTGACGTCGTCCCGCCCCGCCTCGAAACCGCTTCTCGTCCTCGAAAACCTCAGCAAGAAGTTCGGCACCCTATCCGCCCTTTCGAACATAGATCTCGAGATTGCGACAGGCGAATTCGTGACCATCTTCGGCCCCAACGGCGCCGGAAAGACCACGCTGCTGAGAGTCCTCGCCTCCTTGACCAGCCCCACAAAAGGGAAGATCTCCTTCTTGCCCGATGTCAGTGACCCGAGCCGGCATCGGGTGGGTTATGTATCCCATCAGAGTCTGCTCTATAACGAGATGACCGGGCGCGAGAATCTCGCCTTCTATGGACGTCTGTACGGTCTCCTCCAAATCGACCATAAGGCGACTGAGTCGCTGAAGCTGATGGGGCTGAGTCAGTCAGGAGACCATCTGGTGCGAGGATACTCACGCGGAATGAAACAGCGTCTGACTCTGGCAAGAGCCCTCTTCCATGATCCCTACCTGCTTCTGCTCGATGAACCCTATGTGGGACTCGATCGGCAGGGCTGCCGGCTCCTGACTGATGTCTTGCGGCGACTCAAGGAACAGGCTCGAACCGTTCTACTGATCACCCACAACTTGGGCGAGGGGTTGGAGCTCTGCGATCGGGTTCTCATTCAACACCGTGGATCGATCGTGTTCGATGCCTCCAGCCAGGACGTCGACCGGGAGCGGATCGAAAGCATCTACTTCCAGGTGGTAGAGGAAAACGAACCCTAAGCTGAGACTTATTTGGGCGGACGTAGCTTTGGGCTCCAGGCTGCGTATTCCGGTGAAACCGGCCACCGAATCCGGAGCAAACCGGCCGGGTCGGAGCGAAGCGACGCCGGAGGTTGATAATCATCTCCGAAGTGGCCGGTTTGAGTCAATCCACAGGAGTCTCTTGGGTTGAGAACACATCATCTCGTCTCTCCTTTCCTGAGTGAGTTGCTGAGGCAAAGCTTGCTTCAGCAGAGTGTTGTTTCCATTGTTGCCTCAGAGTCTTCAGGCGACTCCTGAGATAATCCCAGTATTGATCGGAGACAGGTTGTTGTCTCACTTCCTGGATTAGAGGTTCGAAGTAGCTCAGGGAAGTGATCGGTCCACCGGTGTGGCCGTTGAGCCAGGCGACGTGCTTGCGGGCGCAGCCGAGAAGCAGGGTCTGCTCGATCTGCCGCAAGGACAGGCCCTGGCGGTAGAGGCGAGCGGCCAGCTGCCGATCGGCCGGGGAGAAGGAGCACTGAACGCCAGGGGCATCGAGCAGCAGACAGGCCACCTGATCGAGGTATTGGGATTCGGCCGCTTCGGGCTCCTGGACGAGGGATCTTTGGTAGGGCCAGAAGGCCTCGCTGATCTGGATGTGAGTGCGCTCGTGTTGATTGCGAGCGAGGCTGAGCTGAACTAGACCTCGGGACTGGAGTTCTCCCAGGTAGGTGAACAGGGAGCGGCGAGATTTGCGCAAGGCCGGAGCCAACTGGGTAGGCGAGTGATTGGCGACAGTTAGAATTTCCCACGACGACAAATAGAATTCCCCACTTTTTCAGGGCTGATCCTGACCATGAGGGCATGGTTAAGGATCAGCAAGTGCGGAGGTTAGTAAAGTTGCAAAAGAACGAGAAGACGCTAACGATGGCGGCGGCCAAAGCGGGGCTGTCGCGAAAGACGGCTCGGAAGTACCTGAAGTCGGGAAAGCTGCCGAGCCAGAGTCAGCCGGAGCGATATTGGCGAACTCGATCGGATCCGTTCGAGTCGGTGTGGCCAGAGGTGGAAGAGATCCTGAAGCGATCTCCGACGGTGGAAGCGACAGCGGTGTTCGAGTATTTGTGCCGCCAGCAGGAAGGGGCCTTCCAGCAAGGTCAGTTGAGGACGCTGCAGCGCAGGATCAAGCAGTGGAAGGCACAACACGGAGAAGCGAAGGAGGTGATGTTCCCGCAGAAGTATCGGCCGGGACATCAAGCTCAATCGGACTTTACGTTTATGGGGCGTCTGGGAGTGACGATCCAGGGCCAGCCGTTTCCCCATCTGCTGTACCACTTTGTTTTGGCCTACTCGAACTGGGAAGCGACCACGCTGTGTTTCAGTGAGTCCTTTGAGAGCCTCAGCCTGGGGCTTCAGAACGCGTTGTGGGAGTTGGGGGCGCTGCCCGAGGAACACCGAACAGACCGGCTTTCGGCGGCCGTCAACAACCTGAAACGGGAAGAGTTCACCGAGCGCTATCAAGGGTTGCTGAGACACTTCGGGATGCGCTCGAGTCGCACCCAGGCAGGAAAGGCTCACGAGAACGGGGATGTGGAACAGGCCCATCACCGCTTGAAACGGGCCATCGAGCAGGAACTGCTGCTGCGGTGTAGCCGTGATTTTTCCAGCCGGGAAGAGTACGAGGGTTTTGTAGCGGTGATTGTGGACCGGCGCAATGCGACCCGGCAAAAGCGCCTGGGAGAAGAGCTGGCCGTGATGCGCCCGTTGCCGGCACGCCGTCTGGATGACTTCACCCGGCAGTGGGTGAGAGTCTCCCCCAGCAGTACGATCCGGGTTCGCCACAACACCTATTCGGTGGACAGCCGGTTGATCGGCGAGCGGGTGCAGGTGAGGGTGTGGGCGGATCAGGTGGAGGTCTACTACGGGGGTCAGCCACAGGCACGCATGCCTCGCTTGCGAGGAGAAGGCAAGCATCGCATTGACTACCGGCAGGTGATCCATTCCCTGGTGCGCAAGCCGGGGGCGTTCACTCGCTATCGCTGGCGCGAGGATCTGTTTCCGGGGATCTTGTTTCGAGTCGCCTACGACGAGCTGCGCCAAGATTGTCCAGCCACGGCGGATCGCCAGTATCTGAAGATCCTCGAGTTGGCTGCCCAGGAAGGTGAGCAGCGAGTGCGAGAGGCACTTCAGGGGCTGATTGAGAGGGGACAAAGAATCCGTTTCGAAGCACTACGAGAATGCCTCGTCGATCCGGTGGTGGAGCCCTGGGAAGTGGCGGTGGAGAAGATGGACGTGGGCGTCTACGACACGCTGCTGGAGAGCCGGGAGGTGAGATCATGAGTGGAGGCAACTTGACCCGGCTTCGCGAGTGCCTTGTCCAGCTGCATCTACCAGCCTTTCGGGAGCACTCCGCCGCCCAGGCGGCACTGGCTACCCAGGAAAGTCTGTCCTATCCCCGGTTTCTCTTGTCGTTATCTGAGATCGAAGTGGCGGAGCGGCACGAGCGCAAAATCCAGCGCCTGCGCCGAATCTCGAAGCTTCCCTGGGAGAAAACGCTGACGGCGTTGGACCGCTCGCGCTTGCCCCAAAGCGTGGATCGACAACTGACGGCGCTGCTGGAAGGTACGTTTTTGGATCGCGCCGAGAACGTCTTGGCTTTCGGCAACCCTGGAAGCGGCAAGACGCATCTAGTCTGTGCTCTGGGGCAGGAGTTGATTCTGCTGGGGCGCCGGGTTCTATTCTCTACCTGCGCCCTGCTGGTACAGCGATTGCTGCGGGCCAAAATCGATCTGACTCTGGAGAAGGAGCTCAAGAAACTGGATCGCTTCGAGGCTCTCATAGTCGATGACATCGGCTACGTTCAGCAAAGTCGGGAGGAAATGGAGGTTCTTTTCACACTGCTGGCCCATCGCTACGAACGCCGCAGCATCTTGCTGACCAGCAACCTGATCTTCTCGGACTGGGAGAGGATCTTCAAGGACCCCATGACGACGGTGGCGGCGATTGATCGGGTGGTGCACCACAGCGTGATTCTGGAACTCAACGTCTCGAGCTACCGAATGGAGAGCGCCAAGAAGAAACAGCAGGAAACCACGAAATGAGGAAACCGCGAGGAGTTCAAATCCGGGCAAATCGGCTGATTGGCCCCTGGGAAGTGCTTGGTGGGGACGATAGACGAGTGCCCGCCAAGGGGAGAGGTCGTACAGCGCCCTACAGAGGCCGCTCAGGAGCCTCGTGGATCTGGTCCACTCCCCTCGACGCCGGCGCGAGCGAGGGGGAGCTCCGTTCGGGCTACGCCCTCACTCCATCCCCCTCGCATTCTAAAAACAATCTCTCTTTTTTACAGAAAGGAGGACCCCGAAAAGAGTCGTCTCAGAGGACGGCTACAGCTCTTTTTTTTTATCCCTCGTGTGGGGATTTCCAATTGTCGCTGCGGGAATTCCATTTGTCGTTGATCAGTCCCGACCGGGGGGAGTTTCCACCCGAGCAAACACGCGAGGACTCTCCGCCTTGAGCTTTCCACAGAAGCGCTTGACGGAGTTGTAGGCTCCCCCGAATCCCTGCTCGAAGACCAGGTCCTGCCAGATCCGCTTGGCCTGCAATCCCTGCTGGAGTTTCTTTTCAATCTGCTCCCGAAAGGGCTCACAGAAGCTGCGCAGACCCGGGGGCCGCTTTGGCCGCTTTTGCTCCTCCGAGCCGGGGGCCACTTTGGCCGGTTTTGAATCTCGGGAGGGATCATAGCGGGCAATCGTCTCTCGTCGGACTCCCACCTCTCGCTCGATCCGACGATACGACCAGCCCAGCTTCAGGAGCGCCAAAACCGTTTGCTTCTTTTCCATTTTCAATGTATTGGCCATCGGCGCATCCTACGCCGGATGCGGCCCTCAATGGCTCTTGAAAATGGCCGGTTTTGAAGTGGCCCTCACTGGCCGCTTTTGGGTGGCCCCTGACATCGACAAGCCGGACTATAACTTTCTATCGATCATTCACAACTGGGCATTCGCCGACTCCAACAGTAACCATCTTGCGATCGGAGTCCTGGCGTCGCACGGATACCTGCCGCGAATTATCAGTTTGAACTTTGACACCCTGATTGAAGACAACATTGGGTGTGAACATCTTGTTCTAACGCCAGACGACGAATCGTGGGAGGATTCGGCGGCTGTCACGGTATTCAAACCTCACGGGACACTTGCCCGGCGAGACGATGGTGGTGTGGATGACAGCACCATCCGCTTTACGTTGCAGGCGCTTAGTAGAAATGCAGATGCACTCAAAGATCAGATGCAGTCAATCGTCCACGGGCGCCAGCTTGTTGTTCTTGGCTACAGTGACGACGACCTAGACGTGACACCCAGCGTAATCTCAGCAGGAGCTACAGCCCTTCACTGGCTCGTCTATAAGAAGGACGGGGAGGAAACTATTTCGGAAGATTTCAAGGCGCCTCGACGCATTGGTCCAAGAGATTGTACGACAGTCTATCTGGGGAGCTCAGAAGACTTCACGGCATCCCTACTTCGACTGCTAATCCCATCGACGAAGCAGAAGGCACCCAGATCCCAAGCCCTGGGCGACAGACAGGAACTAGATCTTGGTGCACTCACAATGTCCCCTCACCTCTCAGCAATTTCAGTTGCTGACCTCTTGGAGAAAAGCAGTGAATGGGATCTTGCTATCAGGTTCTTCCAATTCCTGTTGAAGAATCAGAAAGTGGCATTTTCGCCTACTCTTACCGACTTCATCCACCTGCGCATTGCTCAAGCTTTTCGAGCCCAAGGTGCAGTAGATCAATCACTAAAAGCCTTCTCCAAGGCCTCAAGAAGCGGGGGAATTGAGGAGACCCAAAGGTTGATTTCTTTGGAGGCCCTGGTAGAGCTGGCACATGGTTACTGGCAACAGTGGAAACGTCGCGGTTCGCTACTGGGTTTGTTACGAGGGGTTGGCAAGGTACTTGAAGTTAGCTGGCACTCGACTCGCCTGCTGCGATCGGCATCAGGATCCATGAGGCGAGAGAGCAGAGTGCTGCTTCTGACAGCTCTGTTTTACACAGGGGATCTTTTTCACTTTCACGCGCATGCAGCTCTTCTGCTAGGATTCCGCTGGCTACGGCCCTTCATATTACGCCTGACACTTTTGTTCTACCATCGAGCTGTCCACCAACTTCACAAGGTTGAGAATCACTACTGGCTTCACCGACTTCACGAAGTAGAGGCTGAGCTAGGCATTGGTCAACTGGGATTGCATCGGGACTTCTTCCGATGGGAACTACGACGATACATCGGACTGCAAGATCGGCTTGGCCGTGGTAATGCCCTCGCAGCTCTCGGACTAGTAGCTTCGCTAGATAGAGAACCTGTGAAGGCAGACATCTACCTAAGAACAGCAGCACGTCAATACTTTCCCCCTGTAGGCCCAACACACCCGTCTGGCGCGCTAGTGATAGGCGTTTACCGTTGTCTGGCTCGTCTCTCAAGTCGCCAAGAAGCTCTGGCTCTAGTAAAGGGTCACTGGAGCAACCGGCAACGGTGTACCTCACCAGGCGGCACAACGTACTGAGAATGGACGAGACCATTAGGCTCACTTCACTCAGCATTTCTTCTTTTTCCGTGCTGTGAAGTGCTGTGACCAGAAAATCCGCGTGTCGATGCTTCTATTCCCACACGCACAAAGAGATTCGACTCACTGGAGATTCCCGAAGAAAAAGATGACCGACCAACCCCAGTGAATCCATTTCTCGAAAATTTCTCGAATCTAGAACCAACCAAGTACAAAAAGGATAACGCCCTATTTGTACCTGGTTGTAGATAAGTATATGGAATTCAAGAGATTCGAAAAGGAAAGTGGAGGCGGCGACCGGACTCGAACCGGTGAATGGAGGTTTTGCAGACCTCTCCCTTAGCCACTTGGGTACGCCGCCATTGCGAGCCATTATAGATAAGTCCCGCTCTTAAACTCAAACACCTGTTGTGATCCGCTGGATCTGGGTGTCTCGGCCTTCAGAAGCGTTGGGATGCGGCCTTGCCAGCGCAGGCGCTGCTTTCATCGACTCCAGGCACGCCTCTCCGTAAGGGATAGGCGGAACCGATACTTTCCCCTTTTCAGATATCGTAAATATCACTTTTATTTATAGGCATTACCCAGCGGAAAAAGCTCGGTCACGGTTCTAGCAACCGGCGGCTGTTGCATGATTTCCTGGCAAATGAAGTTTCCGGTCACTACGCCGATCAGTGACGCCGGCAAGATCTAACTGGAACTGGGCCTCTGGAGTGCCTGGGGTGCCCAGAACCTTTGACTCTCAGACAGCCTGTCAGTAAAATCGCGGTTCCGTGACTGCGATTCTTGGGATTTCTGCTTTCTACCATGACTCGGCTGCGGCCCTGGTGGTGGACGGGAAAATTGCCGCTGCCGCTCAGAAGGAACGCTTCACCCGCGAGAAGCACGATCCGGACTTTCCTATCCACGCCATCGACTACTGCCTGGAGGAGGCGGGCCTCTCTCCAGAGGCGATCGATTACGTCGGGTTCTACGACAAACCATTCCTCAAATTTGAGCGCCTGCTGGAGACGTATCTGAGCTTCGCTCCCTCGGGCTTCCGCTCCTTCACCTTGGCCATGCCGCTCTGGCTCAGACAGAAACTGTGGCTCCCTCGGGAGATGAATCGGGGGCTCAAGCAGGGCTATCGAAAGCGCTATATCTTCTGCGAACACCACGAATCCCACGCCGCCAGCGCCTTCTTCCCTTCCCCCTTCGAGAAGGCAGCCATCCTCACACTGGACGGAGTTGGGGAATGGGCCACAACCACCTTGGGCAACGGACGCGGCAACCGAATCGAACTGAGCCATGAACTGCGTTTTCCCCACTCCCTGGGTCTGCTTTACTCGGCCTTCACCTACTTTACGGGCTTCAGGGTAAACAGCGGTGAGTACAAGCTCATGGGTCTCGCTCCCTACGGCGAACCCAGGTACGTGGACCTGATCCTCGAAAAACTGGTCGACCTCAAAGAAGACGGTTCCTTTCGGATGGATCTCTCCTACTTCAACTATTGCCAAGGTCTGACCATGACCTCCAGGAAGTTCGATCGGCTGTTTGGCAGGCCGCCTCGTCGACCCGAGACTCCTTTAACCGAGAGCGATATGGATCTGGCCGCCTCGATCCAGAAGGTGACCGAGGAGATCATGCTTCGCTCGGCTTCGCATCTACATGAGCTGACGGGCCTCAAGAATCTCTGCCTGGCCGGAGGGGTGGCACTCAATTGCGTCGGCAATGGAAGAATCCAGCGGGAAGGCCCCTTCGACAACGTCTGGATCCAGCCGGCTGCCGGCGATGCGGGCGGGGCCCTGGGTGTCGCCCTGCTTATCTGGCATCAGTTACTGGATCACCCACGTGAAGTGGACCATCCGGACAGCCAGATGGGTTCCCTCCTGGGTCCCTGCTTCGGAGACGAGCAGATCCATCAGACCCTATCGCAGGCAGGCGCCGTCTACCATTACTTCTCCAACGAAGACGAGCTCTGTAGCCAGGTAGCCGACTTGCTGGACTCGCAGCAGGTCGTCGGCTGGATGCAAGGACGAATGGAGTTTGGCCCTCGCGCCCTTGGCTCCCGCAGCATCATCGGAGACGCTCGAGACCAGGAAATGCAGACCGTGATGAACGTCAAGATCAAGTTTCGCGAGTCTTTTCGACCCTTCGCTCCCTCGGTGCTGGAAGAGAAGGCCGCCACACATTTTGAAATGGAGACGGAGCAGTCAAGCCCCTACATGCTGCAGGTAGCCCCTGTCCAGTCCTCCCAGCGGCTGCGACCAGCGAACGATGCCAAGCGGCTCAAGGGGCTACAGAAGTTGAAGGGCAGGCGCTCGCAGCTTCCCGCGATTACCCACGTAGACTACTCTGCCCGAGTCCAGACTGTGGACGAGGCCAGAAATCCACGCTATCACAAGCTGATTCGGGCCTTCGAGCAGAAGACGGGTTGTCCGGTCATCATCAATACCAGCTTCAACGTCCGAGGCGAGCCGATCGTCTGCACTCCGGCCGAGGCCTACCACTGTTTCATGGGAACCCACATGGACGTTCTGGTTGTCGGCAACTTCTTGCTCCACAAGAAAGAGCAGCCGAAGTCGGAGTGCGTTCCGACAGAGAGCTACATCTCCCAATTCGAAATGGACTGATTGGATCTCGGACAATGGCCATCATCGAAATCAATAAGAACCCGAGCCGAAAAGACATAGCAGTTTTCGGATTTCTGCTGGGCCTGTTTACGATCCTGTTAGGGCTGCTGGCACGCTTCCAGTGGCAGGCCCCAGGGGCTGCGCGGATAATCTGGATGGTGGGAGGGGGCTTGACTGCCCTGTACCTCGCTCTTCCACCACTGCGCCGACCTCTCTTCCTGGGGTGGACCTATGCTACCTTTCCCATTGGATGGACAATCTCACATCTTCTGATGGCAGTGATTTATTATGGACTCCTGACTCCGATCGGTCTGGTGCTGCGACTGTGTGGGAAGGATCCCGTCGAGAAAGAAATTGATTCCGGGCGTTCTTCCTACTGGGTGGAGCACCCAACCAAGACCGATGCCAGCCGCTATTTTCGGCAGTTCTAAGGCGGCCTCATTTTTGGAAGGAAACACGATGAGTGACACCGAGAGCCACGACGCCGAGCGAGATAGTTTCAGCCAACAGGCGGAGGAAGCCTCACCTGGAATCATGAGAGAATTCCTCGACTTTCTGATGGAAAACAAGAAGTGGTGGCTTGCCCCCATCATCCTCGTATTGCTTTTGATGGGAGTCCTGATCCTGCTGGGAGGTAGCGCCGCAGCACCGTTCATCTACACTCTCTTCTAGGCCCAAAAGAAGTAGATGAAAGTGGACTAAACCACATGTAAACAGCTGAAATGCCAGACCTGACGGGTATTCTGGGGTTGTCAAAGAAACTTCAGAACAAGCCGAAAGGAGGCATTTCAGGTGAAGAAAAAGGATAGCGCAATCATCCGCAAACGGGAAGCAGAGGTTGCTCAGCGATTGAGCCCCAGCTGGAACGGTCAAGACCCGAAACCGGTGCTCTCGCCCGAGGTCATCAGCTACGAGGTCTCGGAGAAAACGGGTGCGGTCAGTTACGGTGGTCTGGGGCTGCTGCAGCAGGTGGTGAAGTGGAGTGGGCTGGGGAAAGCCATTGACCAGGCGGTGACGCTGCTCAAACGCCACCAACCGTACCACGAATCGGACCACGTCCTGAGCCTGATCTACAACGTGGCCACGGGCGGGACCCGCTATCAGGATATTGAACTGCGACGTCAGAGTGTGAGTTTCCTGGAGGCGGTGGGAGCCGAGAAGATCCCCGCCCCCAGCACGGCCGGAGACTTTGTGCGCCGCTTTGACGCGCCCGACGTGGTGGATCTGATGGAAGCCGTCAATGCCAGCCGCCTCAAGGTCTGGGCCCAACAACCGGCCCGTTTCTTCCAACGGGCGGAGATCGACGTGGATGGGACGATGGCCCCCACGAGCGGCGAATGCAAGGAAGGGATGGAGATCAGCTACGACGGGCAGTGGGGGCTATGCGCCGCTGATCGTGACGCTGGCCAATACGGGAGAGGTGCTCTATGCGGTCAACCGCTCGGGCAACCGTCCCTCTCATGAGGGAGCGGCCGAATGGCTGGATCGGAGTATCGAGCTGGTTCGAGAGGCGGGTTTTCGGAAGGTGCGCCTGCGCGGGGACACGGATTTTTCGCTGACGGCTCATTTTGACCGTTGGACGGAGGCGGGCGTGGAGTTTGACTTCGGGATCGACGCCCATCCGAGCTTCGTCAAGTGGGCGGAGGCGTTGCCAGAAGCGAGATGGAAAGAGCTGGGGCGCCCCAGCCAGGGGAAAGGAAAAGGGAAGAAGCGGCGCCAGCGGCGGGACAAAGTGAAGCCGGAGATTGTCAAGAGACGCGGGTTCAAGACGCTGACGCTGGAACGGGAAGAGATCGCGGAGATCGACTACCGTCCGAGCAAAGCGAAGCGAACCTATCGGATGGTGATCTTGCGCAAGACGATCCTGGTCGAGAAAGGCCAGAAGCGGCTGCTGCCGCAGACGCGCTACCACTTTTATGTCACCAATATCTCGGCCAGAACGTTGGGAACGGCGGGAGTCGTACGGGAAAACAACCGGCGCTGCAACCAGGAGAACGTCATTGAACAACTCAAGAACGGAGTCGAGGCCCTGCGGATGCCCTCGGATACGCTGGTAGCCAACTGGGCCTATCTGGTGATTGCGGCTCAAGCCTGGAATCTGAAGGCCTGGATGGGGTTGGTGCTGCCGGCGCGACTGCAAGCCCGAGAGCTGGTGAAGATGGAGTATCGCCGTTTCCTGCGAGAGGTCATTGAAATGCCCTGCCAGATTTTGCGCAGGGGCCGACAGTTGGTCTATCGGCTGCTGGATGTCAATGGTTGGAGCCGTCTTCTCTTGGAAGGCAGTAAGTGGTTGAAACACCGGCCAGCTACCTGAAACTGAAAGGAGATAAAGTAGCTCCGAGGGTCGCCAGAGCTGGGGCGAGGTGTCTCTACAAACGCCCCCCAAGAGGGCAGAATCGTTTTCCCTGAGCGATCGGCGTGGAGGACAGCTGAAGACGTGCCTGTTCTGAGTGACTTCGCGCCGAAATTTAGAATTTAGGTCTCCAAAATGGCTCCTCGGAGCCGACAAAGGGGTCTATTTTCGAACTTGCGCTTATTTTGGGGCTAGGGTCGTCTGATATTCCAGACACGGACTTCTCCCGCCTGGATTCGATTGGATTGCTGCTGTTTCCGGGTACTGCTCACTAGTCGAGTTCCAGTTTAGCAGCGCCCCCGGCTGCGAGCCAAAGGCCCGGAAAAACGGGACTTCGGCCTGGAGGCCAAAGCTACATCCGAATCTACAAATGAAGTTTCAGCTTAGTCGCTCCCCAGCCGGGCTGCCCCATTCGAGAAAGAAACTTGAAGCCTCTCGCCACACTGTCCAGTGGCAAGAGACGTGCGACGTTCGGACGTTCAGACGTGCGACGATCCCAATGAAGTTTCAGCTTAGAGGTAGTCGGTCCGGACCCGCGTCACTCGTGCGGTTTTTCGGCTAGGGGCTTGGGGATTTCCACAACATCGGTAGGTAGTGTGACCCGCCTGGACTTCCCCTCGGGCAAGAAAGAGAACGACCTCGGCACGGGGTTTTCGGCCCTTTCGTGCTTATGAGATACATAGAAGGTCAGACAGGGCTCAGCCGTTTTATTGCCGGCGCGACGCTTCCAGCCGATGCCGATACTATGAGCCCCGTATCGACGCATCAATTCGCCCTGGTGTAGCTTCTTGAAAGCTTTCAAATGTTGGTAGAGGTGGTGCTCCTTAAGCGACATCGGTCTTGCCCCTCAAAGCTCAAGATTTAGGATCTCTGCCAAACTCTTGCCTTCGGCCTTGTCCCACAGGCTCTGGACCACCTTCATACCGGCACTCAGCTTGTCGCTACCTCCTCGGCTCACCTCCGCCGCCAGCTTGTCGAAAACCTTCAGATCCTCCGCTGTCAATATGCGTTCCAGGACGTCGGTGGTGGTCGTAGCTCCTGCCATCAGAGGCCTGAAGGCGGCTACCGTGGCTCTGCGAACGTCCCCGCTGCGAAGCAGCAACAGCAACAATTCCGCCTGGTGCTTGCCCAAAACCCCACGCAGGGACTGGCCCCGATGCGAGAGGCCGACGCGATCAAACAGCTCGCTGGACATTCCACTAAACAGAGAGCCGGGCCGGTTGTGCTCCCTCCGCACGAAACGGTGCGGGACAAAACTCGTAGGCTGACCGGCTGCAAGCGCCGAAATCGCACGCAGCCGTCCCTCACTCTCCTCGCTGACTGCACCGGTCGACTCGGCTTCGAACATGCCGTCGAAAAAGGCCGCAAACGCCCCGGCTGAAAGGGTCGTCAAATCCAGTGCCGAAAAGACGTTCTGGATCTTGCAGGCAATCCCGAAATCACCAGCCCCCGCAAAGTGCAGCCCCACGGCCGGCTTGATGCCGGAATCCTCATCCAATACTTCCTGGGAAAAGACAAGAGAGCCGGAATCGCCGCGTCCGGACCAGTCCGTAGTGGGTGCTACCGGGTCCACTAGACCCAAAATAAGCGCAAGTTCGAAAATAGACCCCTTTGTCGGCTCCGAGGAGCCATTTTGGAGACCTAAATTCTAAATTTCGGCGCGAAGTCACTCAGAACAGGCACGTGTTCAGCTGTCCTCCACGCCGATCGCTCAGGGAAAACGATTCTGCCCTCTTGGGGGGCGTTTGTAGAGACACCTCGCCCCAGCTCTGGCGACCCTCGGAGCTACTTTATCTCCTTTCAGTTTCAGGTAGCTGGCCGGTGTTTCAACCACTTACTGCCTTCCAAGAGAAGACGGCTCCAACCATTGACATCCAGCAGCCGATAGACCAACTGTCGGCCCCTGCGCAAAATCTGGCAGGGCATTTCAATGACCTCTCGCAGGAAACGGCGATACTCCATCTTCACCAGCTCTCGGGCTTGCAGTCGCGCCGGCAGCACCAACCCCATCCAGGCCTTCAGATTCCAGGCTTGAGCCGCAATCACCAGATAGGCCCAGTTGGCTACCAGCGTATCCGAGGGCATCCGCAGGGCCTCGACTCCGTTCTTGAGTTGTTCAATGACGTTCTCCTGGTTGCAGCGCCGGTTGTTTTCCCGTACGACTCCCGCCGTTCCCAACGTTCTGGCCGAGATATTGGTGACATAAAAGTGGTAGCGCGTCTGCGGCAGCAGCCGCTTCTGACCTTTCTCGACCAGGATCGTCTTGCGCAAGATCACCATCCGATAGGTTCGCTTCGCTTTGCTCGGACGGTAGTCGATCTCCGCGATCTCTTCCCGTTCCAGCGTCAGCGTCTTGAACCCGCGTCTCTTGACAATCTCCGGCTTCACTTTGTCCCGCCGCTGGCGCCGCTTCTTCCCTTTTCCTTTCCCCTGGCTGGGGCGCCCCAGCTCTTTCCATCTCGCTTCTGGCAACGCCTCCGCCCACTTGACGAAGCTCGGATGGGCGTCGATCCCGAAGTCAAACTCCACGCCCGCCTCCGTCCAACGGTCAAAATGAGCCGTCAGCGAAAAATCCGTGTCCCCGCGCAGGCGCACCTTCCGAAAACCCGCCTCTCGAACCAGCTCGATACTCCGATCCAGCCATTCGGCCGCTCCCTCATGAGAGGGACGGTTGCCCGAGCGGTTGACCGCATAGAGCACCTCTCCCGTATTGGCCAGCGTCACGATCAGCGGCGCATAGCCCCACTGCCCGTCGTAGCTGATCTCCATCCCTTCCTTGCATTCGCCGCTCGTGGGGGCCATCGTCCCATCCACGTCGATCTCCGCCCGTTGGAAGAAACGGGCCGGTTGTTGGGCCCAGACCTTGAGGCGGCTGGCATTGACGGCTTCCATCAGATCCACCACGTCGGGCGCGTCAAAGCGGCGCACAAAGTCTCCGGCCGTGCTGGGGGCGGGGATCTTCTCGGCTCCCACCGCCTCCAGGAAACTCACACTCTGACGTCGCAGTTCAATATCCTGATAGCGGGTCCCGCCCGTGGCCACGTTGTAGATCAGGCTCAGGACGTGGTCCGATTCGTGGTACGGTTGGTGGCGTTTGAGCAGCGTCACCGCCTGGTCAATGGCTTTCCCCAGCCCACTCCACTTCACCACCTGCTGCAGCAGCCCCAGACCACCGTAACTGACCGCACCCGTTTTCTCCGAGACCTCGTAGCTGATGACCTCGGGCGAGAGCACCGGTTTCGGGTCTTGACCGTTCCAGCTGGGGCTCAATCGCTGAGCAACCTCTGCTTCCCGTTTGCGGATGATTGCGCTATCCTTTTTCTTCACCTGAAATGCCTCCTTTCGGCTTGTTCTGAAGTTTCTTTGACAACCCCAGAATACCCGTCAGGTCTGGCATTTCAGGTGTTTACATGTGGTTTAGTCCACTTTCATCTACTTCTTTTGGGACTAGAAAGCACTCGGCAAAGGACCGCCCGCTGACGTTTCCTTCCCAGTCGGCATCACTGATCTCGCCCGAGGTGTGGCGGGAGGTCTGGCCATACTTTTCAACCAGCATATCGACTTCGGCATGGTCGATGGCAAAGACGGCGGGACCGATGTCGAGCACGTGCGGATCGCATAGACTCCTGTCATCTGGGTCTCCGATCGAGCAGTCGACCTTGTTGATGGCCGCGTCGCTGCGAGAGATTCCGCGCTTGACTTCTCCAATCTTGTCGGCAGGCAGCATTCCCCCGTCACTGGTGGACGGCTGAACGATATCATCGCCGGGCCGGTGGTCGAAGACATGGTCATTTGAAAGCATGACGATGGTGTCGTCGGTGGCATCCCACACCCAGCCTCCGATGGTGCCTGCGTGACCGTTGGCGCCGGCACTGCTGCCCCCTGGGACAGGTCGGAGTGCCGTTTCCGGATTGGATATTTCAAACTCCGGCTGCGGTAATTCAATGATGTCGGTTTCGATGTGAGCGTTCTTGGCAGTCTTGTGAGAAAGAAAACTGATTCGGTCGGGAATGACTTCGTCGGAGGTCAGTTTCGAGGACGGCCGCTTGGTGGTGACATAGTAACGGATGCAAAGGGTGTCGGTCGGCTTGCCCTCCACCCACTTCCGTCCTATGCCCATCGAGTGAGCCCCGACGGAGGACAGAGAGCCTACGCCGACCTGTACCGCCTTACACTCTCGAATGACTGAGTAGCGGCGATTCCGATTGACGTTCCGTTTGTAGTTGCCGTTGTACAGGGCCATGATCGCACTCCCGTCTCTGGAAACTCTGGCTGCTGCGCCAGCTTGACCTGGCCGGCCTCGCCCTAGTACGATACCGTGAAAGTTCTTATAACATTCAGTCGACCAAGCATCACGAGAGTCCCAGTGAAGGAGGCCTGAGATGAAGCTCACTAGCAAGCGATGGTGTGCACGGATCAGTTGGCTGGCCCTACTAGGGGTGGTCCTGGTCTTGACCCAGTACGGATGCCCGAATGGCGGTTCGGGTGGAGGCCCGGGCGGTGGAACCAGCGGCGGCGGCGGGGCAAGTGGAGGCGGCGGGACAGGCGACCCTGGAATACCCGGAGTGCTGGTTCGTCAAAACGTCAACTCGCTTAGCACTACTCAGATCACTTCCCTGCGAAACGGCATTGCGGCCATGAAGGCAAGACCGCAATCTGACCCCACCAGTTGGCTCTACCAGGCGAACATCCACGGGACCACCCAAGGGACATCCCAACCAGGGTGGAACCAATGCGAACACGGGGTATTTCGGTTCCTGGCCTGGCACCGCATGTACCTCTATTACTTCGAGCGGATTCTGAAGGCGGCCGCCAACGACCCGGATTTGACCCTGCCCTACTGGAACTACTCAGATACCAGCACACCCGACAACCGCGCGATCCCGGAGCCCTACCGCACCCCCGCAAACGCAGGCAATGCCCTTTTCGAGGCGAATCGCGGTCCGGGTTGGAACCAGGGGGCTCGCCTGGCGACGTCTGCAGTGGACACCTCTACCGCGTTTGCAAGACTCAATTTCCTTCCGCCAGCCGGACAAAGTCCCTTCAACAGCTTCGGAGGAGGCAACCCCGGAACCGGCAGATTGGAATCCACTCCCCACAACGTAGTCCACAGCAGCATCGGCAACTTCATGGGGGACCCTCGATTCGCGGCTCAAGATCCCATTTTCTGGGCCCACCATTGCAACATCGACCGGCTGTGGGAGGCTTGGCTCGCCGAGGGGGGTGGCCGTGCCAACCCCAGCACCTCGGCCTTCGTCGATCAGCAGTACACGTTTTTCAACGAGACCGGCAGTTCCGTGACCGGCCGGGTGGGGGACTTCCTGAACACCGTGAGCCTGGGCTATCGTTACGAGGGAATAGGCACGGTTGGCGGGACGACGTCATCTGAGACACCCGTCGCCGGGTCCACGGTTAGCGAAGAATCGGAGGCGCGGGTGCTAGCACAAGAGGGAGGCCTGACTTTGCGGGGTGATACCGAGACCCTGGAGCTGCCGGCCTGGATTTCCGAAGAAGGGGAGGAGGAAGCGGCCCCAGTCCTGACCATCGAGGACCTGGATTTCGAGAAGGCGCCGGTCGGCTACTACGAGGTCTATATCAATCTGCCCGAGGGAGCCAAGGCGAATTACAAGACCCCCTATTACGTGGGCAATCTCAGCTTCTTCGGTTTCGGTTCTCACCAAGGAGCATCACAAGCCGATTCATGCCTTCGACATCGGAGAGAACATCAAGAAGCTGAGAGCCTCAGGAGAGTGGAAGGACGGGCAGAAACCGAAAATCACCTTCGTCAAGCGTGAGGCCGAGATGCCTACTGGAGTGGTCATCGAAGAGGAGGAAGATCCGCCCGTGAAGATCGGGAAGGTGACCATCTCTACGCCCTGAGCTGGAGTCCTCAGATCGACGTCTTGACCCAAGCCGGCTTTTTCTCTAGCTTTTTTGGTTACGGGCCTTTATTAGTTACGGGCGCGAACCCCGGAACCCATGCCAGGTGAATCTTCTTCTGACAACCTGATCCGTCACGACTGGACGGACGAAGAGATTCGTTCAATCTACGATCTGCCTTTGCCGGATCAGCTCTTTCGGGCCCAACAGGTTCACCGGCGGTTCCACGACCCCCAGAAGGTACAGCTTTGCACGCTGCTCAGCATCAAAACGGGAGGCTGTCCAGAGGACTGCGCCTACTGTCCCCAAAGCGCCCACTACGATACCTCTGTCGCCTCGGAACGGCTGCTCGACGTGGAGCATGTCGTGGGAATGGCTCGGAAGGCACGAGAGAATGGATCGACTCGGTTCTGCATGGGCGCCGCCTGGCGGGAGATTCGAAACGGCTCCGAGTTTGAGCAGATACTCGAGATGGTCCGCCAGGTGAGCGACCTGGGTCTGGAAGTGTGCTGCACGCTTGGGATGCTCAAGCCAGAGCAGGCCGAGCGCCTTGCCGAAGCCGGACTGACCGCCTACAACCACAATCTGGACACCGGTCCAGACTACTATTCCGACATCATCACGACCCGCAGCTTCGATAATCGGCTGCGGACGATTGAGAGCGTTCGTAAGGCAGGTCTCAGCGTTTGCTGTGGAGGGATCCTCGGTATGGGGGAAAGTCTAGCGGACCGGATGGCGCTGGTACGCGTCCTGGCAGGCTTCGAACCCCACCCGGAAAGCGTTCCCGTCAATACCCTGGTACGGGTCAAGGGGACACCACTGGAAGACGAGGCGCCAGTCGATTCGCTGGACCTCGTCAGAATGATCGCCACCACCCGCATCGTCCTGCCACGGAGCCGGGTCCGCCTCAGCGCCGGCCGCACCGAGATGTCGATCGAGACCCAGGCCCTCTGCTTCATTGCGGGAGCGAATTCCATCTTCTGCGGCGAGAAGCTCCTGACCACGCCTAATCCGCATCAGGATCAGGACCAGGTCCTGTTGGGAAAACTTGGTCTCTCTCCGGTCGCAATGTCATGAGCTCCCTCCTCCAGGAAGTGGACCGCCGTTTGGAAGAGCTCCGCCTCCAGGACCAGTACCGCCAGCTCCCAGTAGTATCCGGCCTGGATTTTTCATCCAACGACTATCTAGGGCTGTCCCAAGACCCTTCTTTCAGAGCAGCCATCCTGGAGAGGGTGAGTCGCTCCACACCTTTGACTTCACCTTCCTCGCGTCTCTTGGCCGGCAATACTCCGTCCCACCTGGAGCTTGAAGAAAGGCTGAGTCGGCTCAAGGGAAGCGAGGCTGCGTTGGTCTTCCCCAGTGGATACCAGGCGAACGTGGGATTGCTGAGCACCCTGATAAGGTCGGCAGATCGAGTCCTGTCGGATAGGCAGAACCACGCCAGTATCATTGACGGGCTGCGGTTGAGCCGCTGCCAGAAAGTGATCTTCCCTCATCTGGACACCGAGGCGATCTCCGAGGCACTTGCGGTCCCACATCCGTGCGGGCAGACCTTCCTGGTTACCGAATCGCTCTTTAGCATGGACGGCGATATCGCTCCACTTGATGTGTACGCACAGATGGCCGAGCGCTGGGGAGTTCATCTCATCGTCGACGATTCACATGCCCTGGGTGTCTTCGGGAAAGAGCAGGGCTCGGGCCTGACCGAACGGTTTGGCATCGAAGGACGCACTGCCGCCATCGTCTCGACCTTCGGGAAAGCCCTGGGGCTCTACGGCGCTTTCGTAGCGGCTCCCAAGCCCATCATCGAGTACCTCGTGAATGCCTGTCGGTCCTTCATCTTCACGACCGCGGTCCCTCCACTGATGCTGTCGGCCATCCAAGCAGCTCTTGACATCCTGGAGCACGAGCCCCAGCGACGACAACGTGTCCTCTCGCTTGCCGACCGCCTCCGAGAGCAGCTACGGGGAGGCGGACTCGATACGCTCAACAGCGCGGGACCGATCGTCCCCGTCATTGTGGGGCAGAACCAAGAGGCGGTTGCCGCTGCCCGGAGACTACAAGATCAGGGCCTCGACGTACGTGCCATCCGTCCTCCAACCGTGGCTCCCGGCACTGCCCGACTGCGAATCTCGGTGCATGCCAACCACAGGGACGAAGACGTTGATCGACTGGCGGCAGCCGTAGTCAAGACAGTGTGCCCTATGCTTGCAGAGAGCAGATAACGAGTTCCCACTCGCGGTGTTTCGGAGGGATGAGTGTCTCTGGTCGTCATTGGAACCGGTACCGAGATAGGGAAAACCATCACTTGTGCGGTCCTGCTCACTCGCTATAGCGTCCACCGCAACCCAGCCTACTGGAAGCCCATCGCAACCGGATCCGCAGAGGGAAGGGATACGGACGTGATCCGGAAACTCTGTGGGGACTCGGTGGAAGTGCTCAAGGAGCGATATCTCTTTACTCCACCCGTGTCGCCTCACTTGGCCGCCCGACAGGCTCAGGAGATAATCCAGCCTCAGGAGATACTCGAATCTCTGCAGAACCACAGCCGGGCGCTTCAAGAGCGACCTCTGGTGATCGAGGGTATCGGGGGACTATTGGTTCCTCTCACCGATGAGGGCTACCTCCTCGCCGACGTTCTCCAGGAAATGGGACTACCCTGCCTGCTGGTAGCCTCCAGCACTCTAGGGACAATCAACCACACCCTCTTGACCCTGGAAGCGCTGCGTCTGCGTCGGCTGACCTTGGCAGGTGTCGTCTTGAACGGGGTCCCCAACCAGGAAAATCGCAGGGCGATCGAGAAGTTCGGTGAGATAGCGGTGGTTTCGGAGATAGAGCCGATGGGAATACCCACACCGGAGCGAGTGACCAAGGCGTCGACGCGGTTTGACCAGGAGGGCGTCCTGCAAGGATTCCTGGCTGTCTAAGCTGAAACTTCATTGGAATCGTCTGAACGTCTGAACGTCGCAGGTCTCTTGCCACTGAACAGTGTGGCGAGAGGCTTCAAGTTTCTTTCTCGAATGGGGCAGCCCGGCTGGGGCGGGACTAACCTGAAACTTCATTTTTAGATTGGGATGGAGAAAGGACGTAACCCATTGATTTAGACCTAAGTTACCTCGTAGAAAAGTGATGTAACCTATTGTTAAGATTGGGGTAATGCTACAAATCAGCTGCGTCGGTACTGGGTACATTATAGACGAACGCCGAGGAGATCCAGGGCTCGCTGCTGAAGCGATGTGGGACGGGTGATTTTGTCGAAGGCTGCTGAGCCGGGCAACTGCGGCTGAATCCGGTTTTTGGAGATCGTGGCCAAATCGCTGAGCAAGGTCTGAAAGCTGTGCACGGGCCCACCCTCAACGGTGCGCTTGCGGTGAGCCTTGCGGAGGGCCTGAGGAGAGCGCTGAGAGGGTGCCACCACCGAATCGCGAAGCTGCCTCCCCGCCTCGGGATCCTCGTCGTCGAACAGGATCGGAGCTAACTTCTGTCGCATGTGCCACTCGACGTAGTAGGCAAGCATGCACAGAAAGACGTGAGCGCGGACCCGATCCTCCAGATGGTGGTAAATGGGTCGGACCTTCAGATCGACACTCTTACAGCTGCGGAAGGCCCGTTCGGCGACGGACAACCCCTTGTAGGCAGCCACCGTTTGTTCGGCATCCATTTGCTCGCGGGCCAGGTTGGTGCGAATCACATAGATCCCGTCCAGTGCCGCCTCCTGCTCGATGCGCTCCTGCCGGCGCTGGTAGGAGAAGGACTCCTCGCCGATCTCCAGGACAAAATGCTTGCCCACTTTGTAGCGGTTGAGGACTTTGCCCACCCGCAGGGCAATCCGATCCTTGCCCTTGAAGCGACGCTTCGGACGTTGCGTTGCCTGGACAATCTTCTCCAACTCCAGCTCGGTCGCCTGGAGCAGTTGCTGGCGATTGCGGGCCCGTTCCTCCGCTAAGAGGGGATTACGGCAGACAATGAGCCGTTCCCCGGGGTAGTCCGGGCTCTGGATCTCGGCCAGGTCGCGTTGATCAAACAGGGACAGCTGCAGCGGACCGGATTGAAACAGTTTGCGGATCTGAGGGCCTCGCAGGGCCGTGATCCAGCCCATGCCGGGCAGCGGCTTGAGCTCCTCCCGAATGCGGGCTTCCGTCAGCATTCCTCGATCGGCGACCACCACCACCGAGCGCAACCCGAAGCGTTGGCGCAGTTTTTGGATTTGGCTGGTCACTGTTGTGGGGTCCGCTCGGTTGCCTTCGAAGACCTCGACCGCGACGGGGCAGCCTTTCGCACAGCAGGCCGAAGACGATCTGCAGCGTACCCCCTTTGCCGTCTCGGGAATACCCCCGCTGGGCCAACGGGCAACTCCTCCCTTCGAAGTAGGTCGAGGTGACGTCGTAGATCACAGGCAACCGTCCTGCAGGCGCTGAGCCGCCAGCTGGTTTTCAATCTTTGGTTGTCGAACGAGCAGCCAGTCCAAGGCGCCGTACAGATCATCGGCCGTCGCGGCCTCCACCTGTAAGAGCTCGCCCAAGCTGCTGGACAGGGTCTGGGGATCCCATCCGCGTGCGGTGGCCAGCTTGGAGCGGGGCTCCAGGATGCGCGCCACGATCAGGGCCACTACCAGGCGGCGCTGCAGGCTGTTGCGAGTGGCCAGTAAGCGCTCCAAACCGAGGCGGCGCAGGGTACCCAAGACGGCCGCCACATGACCATGGGGGCGAGTGCGCTGGACCTGGAAGGCTTGGCTCAAGTCGGAGATGACGGAGCCTCCCTTCAAGAGGCTGCGCAGGCCTTCGACGATCTCCGCGGGCCACTTGCTGAGGTTAGCCAGAGTGCGCTTGCGCACCTTGCCGGCTTGCCGGTAGGACTCGCGCAGGAGAATGGCCGGGGGCGAGTTGCGGTTGGGAACGGATTCGATGTACATGGGCACTATAATATCACATACTACCGACAATAAAGGACACTAAACCAACTATTACATGGGTACAGATTGTCGAACACAAAAAGACCCTTACCTGATGATCCACAATGGCTTACAGGTTGTTTTTCAGCTAGTTTTCAGGGTAACTTCGGTTTAGAATTGGAGAGAGCCTCCTCCAGTAGCGGTGGCCTCCAGGCCGCCGTTTTTCAAGCCAAAGGCTTGAAGGAAGAGAACACGGCGGCCTGGAGGCCACCGCTACGTCCCTCGACTGAAGTTTCTTTCAGGTACGATCCGGCGCAGCCGGTGGCGCTGCTAAGCTGAAACTTCAAGAAGAGGTCGCAGGTCTCTTGTCGCTGGACGGCGTGGCGAAGAATGGGACCAGTAATGCGAAAATTTGGGAAGCCTGAAGCGCCAGCGAGGGGTTGGGGCGCAGCGAAATGGGTGGACGAATGGGGCCAGCTCCGCTGGGGGCGCTACTGACCCGAAAACTCGGCGAGAAAATCATCGTGAGCAAGAAGGAGTCAAATAAGTCCCCCTCGGATCTGGTAGCGGAAGATCTCCGCTGCATCTGGCACCCGTACACCCAGATGCTCACCGCCCCTCCTCCCATTCCGGTGGAGAGAGCCGAGGGCGTATACCTCTATACCGCGGACGGCAAGCGGATCCTCGATGGGATTTCCTCCTGGTGGGTCAACGTCCATGGGCACAACCACCCCCGACTCAATAAGGCGATTCAGGAACAGGCCTCGCAGTTCTCTCATGTCATGTTCGGAGGATTCACTCATCGGCCGGCAGTGCGGTTAGCTGCCGAGCTGATAGACCGGACTCCCTCCAATCTTGCCCGCGTCTTCTTCTCAGACAATGGCTCCACCGCGATTGAGATTGCCCTGAAGATGGCCTTCCACTACTGGAAAAACCGCGGCGAACCCGAACGCGACCTCTTCCTGGCGCTGGAGCACGCCTATCACGGGGATACCTTCGGCGCGATGTCGGTAGGAGGCGTAAAGGCCTTCCACTCCAACTATGACCGCCTGCTTTTCGACGTCAGACGCGCTCACGCACCCTACTGCTTCTCCTGCCCGGTGGGACAAGTACGCAGCCGCTGCAATATTGAGTGCGCCCAGCAGCTGGAGCAGATTCTCGAAGAAGAAGGCACCCGCGTGGCTGCCGTTATAGTGGAGCCCATGCTGCAGGGAGCAGGGGGGATGATCGTCTGGCCAACCGAGTTCCTGCGGCGAGTAAGGGAGGCCACTCGACGCCATTCCATTCCCCTTATTGCCGATGAAATCTTTACCGGATTCGGCAGGACGGGCAAGATGTTTGCCTGCGAGCACGGACCGATTGAGCCCGATATCCTCTGCCTCTCCAAGGCACTGACGGGTGGATACCTACCGCTTGCTGCGACGATTACCTCAGACGAGATCTATCGGACTTTTCTCAGCCCGAAACGCGATAGAACTTTCTTTCACGGCCACTCCTACACCGGTAACGCTCTGGCCTGTGCGGTAGCCCTGGAGAGTCTGGCCCTCTTCGAGGACGAGAACCGGCTGCAGCGAGTCGGGGAGCTGGAATGTCTCTTTCGGGAAAGATTGCAGCGCCTCAGAGGCCTCCCCGAAGTAGGGAACGTTCGTGGGGTGGGGGCGGTGGCGGTGATAGAACTGGTGCCGGAGAAAGAGGCTGGTTACCTGGACGAACGGGGACCGAGGCTGGCCGAGAGGTTCTTGGCCAGAGGGCTGCTGCTGCGGCCCCTGGGGAATGTGCTCTATTTCCTGCCTCCATACGTCATCACTGATGAACAGGTAGATTGGGTTTTTGAGGTTATCGAAGAGGTGATCAGGGAAGCGGGCACCGGGTCCTGAGTCCCCGGCTTCGTTTCCTGCCTTTCGAGGCCTTTCTTCTAGTCCCCGCCTGATTCTCCTTCGTCAAATCCAAGCGGGTCACCTGGTTGATTCCGGTCAGCGTCTGTGCTAGCTTCACACGCTGGGTAGCTACACCGATTGGAAGCAGAGCACGCCCACGAAGCCGCAACTGACACATTGCAACGGACGCTTGTCCGGGGAGAAGTATGGCTCGAAGACGACCTCAGCGGGGGCGGTTCTGGCGCAGGAGGAAGAAAAAAAAGAATCCTCAGGCCTTAGCTGCAGAGATCAAAGAGAAGAAGTCCGATGCGATAGAGGTCACGGGAACAGTCGTCGAGCCGCTTCCAAACGCAATGTTCCGGGTAGAGCTCGAAAACGGACACGTGGTGCTGGCCCACATTTCAGGCAAGATGCGTCGCCACTTCATCAGGATTCTGAGAGGAGACAAGGTCACGGTAGAACTCTCACCCTATGATCTGACACGGGGACGTCTCACCTATCGCTTCAAGTAATCCTGCACCGTAGACGACTGGCGTCAGGAGCTCTGTATGGGAACCCAACCCTGGTATCGCTCTCTGACCGCTCTGTTACTGTCTTCACTGCTGCTCCCACCGCTGGGTCTGATCCTGCTCTGGATGCGTCCTGGTTTCGGAGTCTTCAAGAAACTGCTCGCCTCCGTTTTCCTGGCAGTGCTATCGATCGTCCATTTGCACTTTTTCTTTGGTTTGCGGCTCGAATTGGATGGCACTGGAATGCGTCCGATTCTTTCTTTTCATTCTCCCAGTACGCACTACTCCAACCTGGAGAAGCACCGGTCTGGGCAAGAAGAAGGTCCTCAGCAGACCGGTTCTCTATCAGCGGTACCCGAAGCTGCCGCCGGTACTCTCAAGGCACAGCCTGCAGAGATGCCGGAAAGCTCCACCTCTGCGACTGCCAACCCCACCACTACGCATCATCCGAGTCCGGACTGGGCGGACTTTCGCGGACCCCATCGGGATAGTCGGTACGACACCGGAAGCATCCGGACCCGTTGGCCAGCGGCCGGTTTGCCGCTGCTCTGGCGCCAACCTTGCGGCGGCGGTTATGCCTCCTTTGTCGCCGCCGACGGTCTCGTTTTCACCATCGAGCAGCGACGGCAGCAGGAGGTCGCCGTAGCCTACAATCTGGAAACAGGTCGCGAAGTCTGGACCCAAAGCTGGGATGCAGAATTCCGCGAAAGCTTGGGAGGAGATGGCCCTCGTGCCACGCCCACCTGGGATGAAGGTCGGCTCTACGTTCTAGGAGCTACTGGGGAGCTGTACTGTTTCGATGCAGCAAGCGGCCACACCAACTGGAACCTGAATATTCTCACCGACAATGGCGCGAAGAATTTGGATTGGGGGATGTCCGCTGCCCCCCTTGTGCTCGACGAAAAGCTGATTGTACTGCCGGGCGGCGGCTCCGGAAAATCGGTCGTCGCCTATCACAAGCTAACCGGCAAGCCGATCTGGAAATCCTTGAGTGACAAGCAAGCGTACACTGCTCCCATACAGGCCGAGTTGGCTGGTCTGAAGCAGATAGTCATCATCAGCGCGGTCCGTGTCGCCGGCCTCCAGATCGACGATGGCGCTCTCTTATGGGAGTACGCGTGGAAGACTCAGTACGATGTCAACGCCGCCGAACCCCTTTTGGTCGACCAAGATCGGATCTTCGTTTCCTCGGGATACGGACACGGGTCTGTGCTCTTGAAAGTCTCTCGGACCAACGGAACATTCAAAGTAAGCCCCGTCTGGGAAAACAAACGCATGAAGAACAAGTTCAACGGCTCGGTGCTGGAGAAGGGGCATCTCTACGGCTTAGATGAGGGAATTCTGGCGTGCCTGAACGTAGAAACAGGAGAACGCAAGTGGAAAGGGGGCCGCTACGGCTACGGCCAGATCCTTCTAGCCAGCGGGCACCTCATCGTCCTCACCGAGAAGGGTGACCTGGCGTTGGTAGAGGCCACCCCCGAAGAACACCGTGAACTCGCCAGATTCTCGGCGATCCCGGGGAAGACCTGGAACTACCCGGCGATAACGGATGGTCGGCTGCTGGTCCGCAACACCACCGAGATGGCCTGCTACGATCTGCGCTAGAAGAAAAGTACCAAGATACAACCGGATCCCCAGCATCTTCGAGGATACGCCAGCACCCCACATCCCCACCGGTTGGCCCGTCGCCTGCACATCATAATTTCCAAGGTGCTCGGTACTCTCTCCGCAGCAAGGCGTTTGCCTCGGCGTCTTCGACGATCTTTTCCTCATCCGCATCCCAGTGGATCTTCCTACCGGTGTGGAGAGAAATATTTCCCAGGTGAGCCACGGATGTCGAACGATGACCCGTTTCCACGTCGGAAGCGGGTTTCTCCCGACTCTTTACACAATCGAGAAAGTTGCGGACGTGGGAGTAGTGCTGGTCCGACCTCTGACCCTGACGAAACTGGGTTCGACCGATTCCTGGTTCCCGTTCCAACTCCCAGGGCTCGGTTGTGCGCTGGGATCGCTCAATCGCCTTTAGATGGCGGGGCATGGGTTCCTCGTCCTCGATCCGAGTCTCCGGCACGACACGATAGCCACTGCGGTTCAGAGAGAGTGTGCCGTCGGTGCCAAAAAACTCAATCCCATAATCCCA
The DNA here is from genome assembly GCA_965219855.1 of Acidobacteriota bacterium. GTDB lineage: Bacteria > Acidobacteriota > UBA6911 > RPQK01 > JAJDTT01 > CAUZIZ01. Next base: position 292,108 of record CBDCOR010000015.1, on the reverse strand, counting down.
ACCCGGTCGGCTCGAGGAGTTCAGGAATCGATTGGAAAAGCTCACCAGGAAACCCGGGTACTCGTACAGCACCTCGAGTGTATCGGGGGTCTCGCGATTGTCCTGGATGTGGAATTTGGAACCCCCGGCAAAAGCAGAAAGCGGCGCCTGGACGTTCATTGCCCACTGCACGATATCCAGATGGTGGGTGCCCCAATCGGTGAGCATGCCTCCGGAGTAATCCCAAAACCAGCGAAAAGTGTGGATGAAGCGGTTGGGGTTGAAGGGGACTTTGGGGGCAGGACCCAGATATCGATCCCAGTCCAATCCTTCCGGAGGTTCGGAATCGGAGGGATTCCCGATGCCTAGGGGTGACTCATTTGTATGGTTCCAGCAGGTGACTCGGCTGATCTTTCCAATCCCACCCTCCTGAATCAGACGAACCGCCTCCTGGTAGTGCTTACCCGATCGCTGCTGGGTCCCCATCTGGACCACGCGCTGGTTGTTCCGTGCCGCCTCGACCATCTTCCGACCTTCGTAGATGGTGAGTGAGAGGGGCTTTTCCACATAGACATCCTTGCCCGCCTCGCAAGCCCCGACGGTCGGCAAGGCGTGCCAATGGTCGGGAGTGGCGACCACGACGACATCGACGTGCTTCAACTCCAGAACCCTTCGGAAGTCGTCGTAGGCCTCGGCCTTTCCGCTCTCCTGTTCTTCGGTCTTCGCCACCGCTTCATCACGATTGTGCTTCCAGACATCACATACGGCGGCTACCGTGACGTCATCCATCCGCATGAAGTCGCGCATATTTCCACGACCCATTCCGCCCACGCCAACGAAGGCGCAGACGACTCGATCGTTGGCTCCGAGCGCTCCCCCCTTTCCGATGCTCAAGGCTGGAGCTGCCAGCCCGGACGCAGTGGATACCATGAAGTTGCGACGATTGAATTTCATAATGGATCTCCCTCTATTACTCTGGTTGATTGACACTCTAACAGTCAGCTGGAACCGTGAAAAGGCGAAGCGCGTTGGACCTGCTGGCGAGTTTGATCCCACCAGGATCCTCTGTTGTATAATCGGGGAGTTGTCGACCGCCGAAGTCACTTGGTAACGAGATATAGACTAGACGGAGTGAAACATGGATTTCTCAGAGTTTAAAGGGCTTACCGACCAGGCCCGAGTTTGGATCTTTGGCCTCGAGCGCTCCTTGACCGATGCTGAAACGCAGAGACTCGAAGAAGGGCTTACCCAGTTCGCTGCCACCTGGAATTCTCATAAGGTACCGGTCAGGGCAACCTTCAAGATCGCACTCAACCGTTTCGTCATCATCGCAGCGGAGTCCACCGACGGAGTCTCGGGATGCTCCATCGATTCGATGGTCCGAAATCTGAAGTCGCTCCAGGACTCGATGGGACTGGGAGCACCGAAGGGAAACCTGATCTTCTTTGCCGATGCGGGAGGTAACGTTCAGTCGGTCGATCACCTCAGTTTCTACGACATCGTCGATTCAGGCCAGATCCAGCCTCAGACCAGGGTGTTCGATACGCTGGTCCAGGATCTGGGACAGTTGCGGGCCGGCCGCTTTGAACCTTCCTTCGAGGAATCGTGGCACTCGAAGACGTTTCCCTTAAGTGTTTCCTGAGAATCCGGTGCCGTCTCGAGGGCCTCGAACCAGGAGATGTCGGTCGCTGACGACATTCACCTCAAGACTCGACAGACCCGCCCGCCTGAGCTGTTCCCGCACCTCGTCCGGGCGATAGGCAGCAAGAAGGGACAGAAAGAAGTCTCGCTTCAGGTGCTCCGGTTCGTTGGGACAGTAGAGCTCCACCATTTCGCGGGCCGCCTGCGTACTGGAGGGTCTCATCAGATCCATTACGAATATGGGTGCGCCGGGGCTGGTAACCTCGGCTGCGGTCTCCCATAGTACCTTGGCGTCCCTGAGATGATGGAGCAGGCTGTTGCTGACAACTGCGTCGTAGCTGTCCCGGGGCAGGACTGCGCCCGGTAGGTAACCCTGAATCAGCCGAATACGATGCTCGAGACCCTCGCGACCGACGGCTTCCAACCCCTGGCTCAACATCCCTTCCGAGCCGTCGACGCCGTGCACCCGGCAGCCCGGGTAGGCACGGGCCACGCGCAGACTGATGTCAGCAGGCCCGCAGCCCAGATCCAATACCCAGGTACCCAGCACCTCCTCAGAAAACGTCTCCTGCAAAAGGTCCGTGAACCTGCTGTGGGCCTCTTCGAAGTCTGCTTGTGCATAGGCTTGGGCCTGCTCCTTTCCCAACATCAGTTCGGTTTCCGGTTGGCGTTCCATCAGTCTCTCACCGTAACAGAATGAGACATCCATTTTCTGATCTTTCCCTCTGCGAGGCAATCCCGGTCGAAGCATGAAGATCCACCTGGTTGACGGAACCTACGAGCTATTCCGGGCCTACTTCGGCGCCCCAACAAGACGCAATCAAAGCGGGACGGAGGTGGGAGCCATCAGTGGGCTCTTGAGATCGCTGTTACTACTGCTGCGAGACGAAACGGTAACACACGTAGCTTGCGCCTTCGATCACGTCATCGAGTCATTTCGCAATGACCTTTTCGATGGCTATAAGAACAGTGAAAGCGTCGAGCCCGAGATCCTGGACCAGTTCCCCCTGGCAGAAGAGGCAGCTCGGGCTCTGGGTATAGCAGTCTGGCCTATGGTCGAATTTGAAGCCGACGATGCGATGGCTACAGGCGCAGCACTGTGGGCGGATCGTCCCGGCGTTGATCAAGTGGTGCTCTGCTCTCCTGACAAAGACCTCGCCCAGTGTGTCACTGGGAGCCGGGTCGTGTGCCTGGATCGGAGACGGGAGCGGGTCCTGGATGAAGCGGGCGTGCAGTTGAAGTTCGGGGTCATCCCTAGCTCTATTCCTGACTGGCTGGCGCTGGTTGGAGACAGCGCCGACGGAATTCCGGGTGTCCCACGCTGGGGAGCCCGGTCCACCTCGAAGGTACTTTCTCGCTATCCTCACCTGGAAGACATCCCGCGCTCAGAACTGGATTGGGAAGTCCAGGTGCGCGGAGCGAAGAGCCTGAGCAGCAACCTTCGCGAGTCCTGGGAGAAAGCCCTCTTCTATCGGCGGCTGGCAACGCTTAGAACCGACGTGCCCCTATCCGAGAATCTGGAAGATCTGGAATGGAGAGGTGCCAACCGGCCCGAGCTCGAGTCCCTCTGCCAGAAGGTCGACGACCCGGAGTTTTTGGAGCGTATCTCCGGGTGGACCCAAGCTGAAACTTGATTGGGCGGACGTAGCTTTGGGCTCCAGGCCGAAGTCTTCTTCCTTCGAACCTTTGGCTCGGACGGCGGCCTGGAGGCCACCGCTACGCCAGGACCCGGAGTTTCATGCTCGAGTGGCGCCAGCTCCACTGGGGGTGGGACTAAGCTGAAACTTGATTTGGCCATTCCTGAGGTGTAAGGGTGTAACCCATTGATTCAGTGATCTTTAGGTCATGGATCGGCAATGCTTGCTAGTTGGGACTACTGTCTTTCCAATGTCAGAAAGGTGTAGCGATAGAGATTCTTCGGGTCCGGGACGTGATCTTCTTTCTCGGTAACGAGCCAGTCGGAGCTGTCGTATGTCGGGAACAGGGTGTCACCGCTAAACTCCTGGTGCAAGATAGTTAGATAGATCCTGTCGGCTAGCGTCAGCGCTTCTTGATAGATCCCGGCTCCTCCACCTATAAATACCTCGTCATCCTCCTGGGCCAGGTCCAAAGCGCCGCCGAGTGAGTGCGCCACCAGGACGCCCGGCGGAGAGAAGTCTCTCTGACGGGTAATCACCACTATCTTGCGTCCGGGTAGCGGACGCCCAATCGACTCAAAGGTCCTGCGACCCAGAATCAGGTGGTGTCCCAGGGTCAAGCTCTTGAAGCGTTTGTGATCGGCGGGCAGTTTCCAGGGGAGTTGATTGTCGCGCCCGATGACCCGGTTCTCCGACATCGCCACAATGATCGAGCACTTCATACCGCGATCGGGGCCTTGATATGGGGATGGGGATCGTATCCCTCCAAGACAAAGTCCTGGTAGCTGAAATCGAAGATCGATGTGACGTCGGGATTGATCCTCATGAGTGGAGGCGTCCGAGGCGTGCGTGAGAGCTGGACTCGGGCTTGATCGTGGTGGTTGAGATAGAGGTGCACGTCCCCGAAGGTATGGACGAACTCGGCTGGTCGGAGACCACACACCTGCGCCACCATCAAAGTCAAAAGAGCATAGCTCGAGATGTTGAAGGGAACGCCAAGAAAGACGTCCGCACTGCGCTGGTAAAGCTGGCAGGAAAGAGCCCCCTCGACCACATAGAACTGAAACAGTGTGTGGCAGGGTGGAAGCCTCATCTTTTCGACGTCGGCCACATTCCAGGCGCAGACAATGTGACGACGGGAATCGGGATCCTTCTCGATCTGCTCCACGACCTTTGAGATTTGATCGATGTGTCTGCCATCCGAGGCCGGCCAGGATCGCCACTGATAGCCGTAGATCGGACCCAGTTCACCCTCTGAATCCGCCCAGGCGTCCCAGATCTTGACCCCGTTCTGGTTCAGGTAGCGGATGTTGGTGTCTCCCGCAAGGAACCAGAGCAGCTCATGGATCACCGAGCGCAGATGCAGTGACTTGGTGGTCAACAGCGGGAACTCTCGGGACAGATCGAATCGCATCTGGTATCCGAAGACGCTCCGGGTCCCGGTGCCAGTGCGATCGGCCTTCAGGTAACCGTGGTCCAGAATGTGCTCTAGCAGGTCAAGATACTGCTGCAATACTCACCCTCATTCTGTCGCTTCCAAAACAGCGCCAGACTCTTCGAGAATACCACTTGACTACGACTTGTCGATGCCCAAATGAATCTATGTTGTTCTGCCTTTACAGCGGTCCTTGCTAGAATGAAAAACCATGGAACGAAGACGCTTCGGCAAAACCAACTTGCAAGTCTCACCACTGGGTTTCGGCGCTGCACCGATCGGTTATTTGGACGAGGACATCAGCAGCGTTACCCATCTTCTGAACAGTTTGCTCGACTCGGGGCTAAATCTGATCGATACCGCCGCCTGCTATCCAGGCTCGGAACCGCTGGTAGGCAGAGCAATAAGTCATCGGCGAGATGATTACGTCCTGGTCACGAAGTGCGGCCACGAAGTCGATGGCACCTCAGCCCGGGAATGGTCGGCGGATCTCATCGCCCAGACGGTGGAGCGAGCACTGAAACGGCTCCGAACCGACCGCATCGACGTCATGCTCCTCCACTCCTGCAGTCTGGCAGCGCTGCAGCAGGGCGACGTTATCGACGCCCTGGTGAAGGCTCGGAACGCCGGCAGGATTCGCTTTCTGGGTTACTCCGGCGACAACGAGGCAGCTGCCTACGCCGCAGGCCTGAGCGAGGTTTCGGTCGTCCAGACCTCCGTTAATATCTGCGACCAAATCAATATCGACAAGGTGCTTCCCAAGGCGCGAGAGAACGATATGGGTGTCCTGGCAAAGCGGCCGATCGCAAACGCCGCCTGGAAGGAGCTATCCGAGCAAAAAGGAATCTACCAAAACTACGCCCGAACCTACCGTGAGAGACTCCTTGCCAGCGGTCTCACCCCCGCTCGACTGGGATTCGAAGGAGACCCGCTGCAGCTGTGGCCTCGAATCGCGCTTCGCTTCACCGTCTCACAACCGGGCGTCCACACTGCCATCGCCGGCACCACGAAGCTAGAAAATGCAAAGGCGAACCTGGCTGCGGTGGAGGAAGGCCCGCTTTCGGACGAGGTTACCGGACAAATCCGCCAGGCCTTCCGGGAAGCCCAGGCAAGGAGCGGGCAAGAGTGGGCGGGACTGACCTGATGATTTGGACGTAGCTTTGGTCTCCAAGCCGAAGTCTTATTCTTTCGGCGGCTTGGAAGCCACCGCTACGCACAAGCGAGGCAAAGGGAATGCAGAGACTGAAAGATCAAGTCGCGATTGTGACCGGAGGTGCACAGGGTCTGGGTGGAGCGATCTCCAGACGGCTAGCTGAGGAGGGCGCCAGAGTCCTGATAGCAGACATCGACCTGGACACGGCCGAAGCCAACGCCGCTGGAATCCGTGAAGCCGGTGGTGTCGCCCTGGCGCTGCGCACCGATGTATCCCAGGGTACGGACATCCGCCAGGCAGTCGAGGGAGCAGTCGAGCAGTGGGACCGGTTGGACATCCTTGTCAACAACGCCTTCGAAGTGAGTTCCTCGGGAAGTGGGGGAGCCTTGGAGGTATCGGAAGCAGTCTGGCAAGAGGGCATGGATATTTTGGTCAAGGCCCTCTACCTGGGAGCGAAATACGCCATCCCGGAGATGAAGAAGGTAGGTGGAGGCAGTATCGTCAATATCTCCTCGGTCCATGGGTTGCTCGCCGCTCCGGGGCTGATGGTCTACGAGACCGCTAAGGCGGCGGCCATCGGCATCACCCGGCAGATGGCAACCGAGTTCGGACCGGATGGTATTCGCGTAAACGCAATCCTGCCTGGCCACATGGTCACAGAACGGCTGCGGCCCAGGTGGGAGGAGAACCCCTCGGGCCTCCGTTTCTTCGCGGACCAGTACCCCTTGAGGAGGGTAGGCACCATGGTCGACATCGCTAACGGAGCCGTCTTTCTCTGCTCTGAGGAGGCCTCTTTCATCACAGGACACTCTCTGGTCATCGATGGGGGTCTGTCGATCCAGCTTCAAGAGGATTTCGGGGTACGCCAGGCGAATTATGTCCAGCAGAACCCGGACCTGAAAATTCCTGAATGAGGCCTAAACACTCTTGCCCTGACCCTCTGTCAGTTAGGATCTGTGCTCGGGCAAAGGCAAGGGCGAGTGAGAAGAACCTCTAACTCTAACCGAGTATCAGCAGGACGGAAACCAACCAGACCAGAATCGCAACTAGAATATGAGGATCCCGAGGTAGGTCTGCTGCAGTGTCTTCGCCGACATCTTGATGATGTAGGAGGAAAAGGTAACGGAACAAACCGTAAGTGACTATAGGTACGGTATAGATCAAGGCCTCTGTCTGATGAGATTGAACAGTCTTGGCGTCAACCGTATACATGGCATACGTGACCAGGGTGGCGGCAGCGGTGACGCTGATGAAGGCATCGAGTGTTTCGGCCCTGTAGTGTTGCAGCGACCGCCGAGGGAGATCCGCGGCATCGCCCGGCCTCAAGCGCTCCGCTCGTCTCTTGGCGAAGCCCAAGAACAGCGCCAACATGATGGCACACAGCAACAACCACTTCGAGGGAGGTATGCCCACCCCTAAGGTGCCGACCAGAACTCGCAGCATGAAGCCGGACGCGATGGCGAAAACATCCAGAATGGCTACCTGCCGGAGTCGGTAGGTATAGAGGACATTCTGGACGGCGTAGACTAAAAGCAGACCCAAAATGCTAGAGGAGACCCAGGCACCTAGGACGAGTCCAGCGATGCCGACTGCGATCATGACCGCAACGGCTAAACCGGGTTGAATGGTTCCGGCAGCCAGTGGTCTATTTCGCTTCCTCGGGTGGGCACGGTCTCGGTCCCGATCGACCAGATCGTTGAGGATGTAGACGCTGCTGGAAACCAGGGAGAATGCCAGAGCCGCCAGAACCACAGACAGTGTCAGATTGGGATCATGCCAGGCTTTAGCGAATAAGAAACCTACAAAGACAAATCCGTTCTTGACCCACTGGTAGGGACGCAGTAAGCGCAAGAACTCCTTCATTGGCTTTTTCTCGGCTGAGAAGCAACTGCTGCTAATTCTTCCATGCCACCCTGCTCAGAGATCCATCCGATTGAATAGCCTTTCCGGGATGAGTCTAATCATCAGCATGATGAAACGCCAAAACCTGGGAAGATAATAGACCCCAGACCTACCCCTGGTCGCATAGGCCAAACGCGCCACCTTCTCGGGAGAGGCCACCAGGAACAGGCCCTTTTTGCCATAGGTCATCGAGGTGTCCACAAAGCCGACCTTCAGAGTTTGAACAGCCACCCCATGTCGGTCCAGTCGATGCCCCAATCCCTCGAGATAGAGACTCAACGCTCCTTTAGAAGCACCGTAGGCGTAGTTGCTTCTACGCCCACGATCTCCCGCCACCGAGGAGATACCCATTACAAAGCCGCTACCTTGCTCTTCGAAATAGTTGGCTAGTGGAGCCAGAAGCGATACGGCAGAAGTGTAGTTAATCTCCACGATCTTGAGAGCCAGCGCTGGGTCCATACTCTCGTCGGGTTGATCTCCCGTATGTCCAATCGCAAAGACCACACCATCCAACTGCTCGAGCTGCGCCAGGACCGACGCGATAAAGGCGGGATGAGACTCGAAGTCCAGGGCATTCAGGTAGCCGGTCTGACAGGCCGTTCCGAATCGGATCGTGATGTCGGCTGCCAGGCGTTGGATCTCCCCTCGATCACGTCCCGCCAGGTAGAGCTCATCACCTCGACTCGCAAACTCCCACGCCAGGGCCCTGGCAATAGGCGAGGTGGCTCCCAAGATCAGAATCCGACTCATGATGATTCGCTGCCTCGATCATCTCTTCGGAGTCCATCATCTTTTCTCAGGCCGTCAACTCCAGTCTCCGCGACAAGTCAGAAGAGAACCGATTGGACGGATCAACCTCGCGCTTGATTTGCTGCCATCTAGGGAAATCGGGATACATCTGGCGAAACGACTGGGGAGACAGTCGCGCGTCCTTTGCCAGGTAGACCCGCCCCCCGTGGCGAATAACCAGATCGTCTACCTGCTCCAGACAGGTTAATAGGCGATCTCCTCTCATGGGAAAATCCAGACTCAGTGCAAACCCATTCAGGGGAAAGGAGAGGTAGCCGTTCCCAGGTCCGAAGCGCTTGAGGACACCCAAGAAGGAAGTACAGCGGCTGCTCCGCAGTTTCTTCAGAACCGCGGTCAAAGCCTCCAGGCTATTCTCGGCTGGAATGACACACTGGTATTGGAGAAAACCTCGACTCCCATACATCCGATTCCACTGTCTGACGGTATCGAGGGGGTAAAAAAAACGATCGTAATCCAACACAACGCTGCTCTTGACTCTGCTAGAGCGACCAAAATAGAGGCTGTTGAAGACACTTAGGGAGAGCGGATTGAGGGTGAAGGCCGGCAAGTCGACTGGGAGGTTCCAGCTCGATCGAGGTGGAGCATTCAGGGGAGCTGTGGCCAGCTCCGCTCGAAGCTCACTTCTGCCAGCATGGTTACCCCTGATGAGGACGCTTCTCCCCAGGGATTTGCCGCCCGCCACGCAGTCCATCCAGGCAACCGAGTAGTCATAGCCAGCATCCCCTTCCTCCATGAGCCCCACCGCCTCTTCGAGGTTGCCAGCTCCCTCGTAGTCCACTTTGATGTAGGCCGTCTCAATTGGCCGAAGACGCAACTTGACGGCCACGATGAGCCCCGTCAACCCCATGCCGCCGACCGTGGCCCAGAAGAGCTCGGGCTGCTCAACCGGGCTACATCGCACGAATTCACCCTGGCCCTGTAGGACCTCAATTGCTTCAATCGAGTTCCCCAACGATCCGTCCTTGTGATGGTTCTTACCGTGAACGTCACAGGCGACGCAACCGCCAATCGATGCGAATTTGGTTCCAGGTGTCACTGGAAGGAACCAACCTCTGGGGACAAAGACCGTCAGTATCTCCTCCAAGGTGACACCCGCCTCACACTCCAGGCAACCCGTCGCCGGATCGAACGACAAGAAGCGGTTCAGCCGCTGTGTCAGCACCAGACCCTGGTCGAGATTCAGGGCTGCATCCCCATAGCTGCGCCCTTGACCCCGCCCAACAAAGGAAAGCTGTTCTTGAGATTTGATTATGGAGGCAGCCAGAGCAAGTTTCTCCGGGCAGTAGACACGCCCCCAACTGGAGGAATACCTGCCCCACCCGTTTAGCTTCTGCTCGACAAACAATGGAGACCTCGCTTGCGTGGTGGCGAGGACGACGCTCTCCGAGAAATCCAGGCCTGGCCCAAGAGGGGCTATGCCAGGCCAGCTTCTACCGATTTGAGGTAGTCGATACTCTCGCGCGCGATTCGCTCGGGGCCGGCTTCGAAGTCGAAGACCTCCAATGAAAACCAGCCTTTGTAATCCCGATCCCTCATCAGTTGAAGGACACGGGCAAAATCGATCTCTCCGGTACTCGGGTGCCGACCATCCACCTCGTTGACATGGACGTGTCGAATCTTCTCGAAATACCGTTCCGGCAGTGAGAGGAAATCGCCACCCTGGTCGGCGGCATTGTGAAAATCGAACATGGTCTGGACACTGGGATGACCTACCCTGTCGACGACGCTGACGGCCTCCTCGAGAGTGGTGACCACGTTGGTCTCCTGACTTGAAACGGCCTCCATGAGCAGCGTCACGTCTCGCTCCGCCGCGCGAGGGGCCAGTCGAGCCAGGCCCTCGGCCAACCGACTCAAGGCCTCTTCGACGCTTTGCCCATCGAGTGCATTGCGCTGATAGGGAGAGCCCAGAATCATGACCGGGCCACCCAGGTCTCCGCAGAAGTCTATGAGCCTTCCCAGATAGGACCAGCTTTTTTCACGGAGGACCGAATCCTCGGTCGTCAAGTGCAGTCCCTTGGGTGTCAGCAGCAGCCAATGGAGTCCGGAACAGACCAGCCCCTCTCCCTCTATGGTGCGCCGAAACTCCGCACGCTCCCCAGGAGAAAGGCTGTCAATAGACTCGGCCCACATGAATGGGGCCACTTCGAAACCGGAATATCCCAAGGACTGCGCCAAGCGACAGGCATCTTGGAGACTCCAGTCCTTGAAAATCTCACTGCAGATCGCGTATCGAAAACCCATACCTCAGTCCTTGGACAGCTAATATAGCAAACTTGGAACAAAGCAGAGATCTTCTTGCGCTCCAGCGTGCCGAAGACTACGATCCCCTGAAAAGGAGTCGTATAGGTGACAAGAATTCTCAGACTTTGCGCCAAAATAGTCCCCGTACTGATCCTGCTCGGCGGCTGTACACCTGGAGATCAAGCGGCGTCCCAGAAGGAGGGCAGGGTCGGGGGGCGCGGCGCGACCTCAACCTCGAGGGGCACTATCGCCCTCTCGGTGATGACGTTGACCAATCCCTTCTTCAAGGTAATCGCCGACAGCGTGTCCAGCGAAGCGGCAAAGTTCGGTTACGAGGTTCTGGTCACCAGCGGTGAATTCGACGTCGCCAAGCAGCAGAATCAGGTCAAGGACTTCATCGTCAAGAAAGTCAGCGCCATTATCCTCTGCCCCTGCGATTCGAAAGCCATTGGGCCTGCTATCGAAGAGGCGACCAGGGCGGGGATTCCCGTATTTACCGCAGACATCGCCTGTCTGGCTCCGGGTGTCGAGGTGGTGAGCCATATCGCAACCGACAACTACGGGGGAGGCAAACTTGCTGCCGAGGCGATGATCGAGGCTCTGGGTGAAGAAGGTGGCAAGGTGGTGGTTCTCGACTACAAGGAAGTCGAGTCCTGCATACTCCGAGTCAAAGGCTTCAAGGAAGTGGTCGAAACACACAACCGCACTCGAAAGAGCGGAAACCTCCGAATCGTTGCCGAGCTTCCCGGAGGTGGTGTGAAGGACAGGGGATACAAGGCGGCCGAGGACGCCTTACAGGCCCATCCTGACCTGGCTGGAATCTTTGCCATAAACGATCCCTCCGCACTGGGGGCTCGAGCCGCGCTGGAGAAGGCGGGAAAACACGATCAGGTCAGGATCGTCGGCTTCGACGGCCAACCAGAGGGCAAGAAGGCCATCGATAAAGGGCACATCTACGCAGATCCAGTCCAGTTCCCAGATCGAATCGGCGTGGAAACGGTCCAGACCATCATCAGACACTTTCGGGGAGAGCAGGTTCCGGCCGAGATCTTGATCCCGACCGCTCTCTATCGACAGGGCGACTCAAGCCGATCCGGCAATTGATCTCGAATTCCTGATCGATCGGGACACACGACCAAATGAGGACACAACCGTGGGCACGACCATCGTTTCAGAAGCAATCGAGGGCTATCTTCAGCGAACGGAGCCCTCCCAGGATCCCATCCTGCTCGAGATGGAGGAACGCGCCCGTCGCGATCACTTCCCCATCGTAGGTCCGCTAGTCGGTCGCATCCTCCACCAACTGGCACTAATCAGCCACGCCACTCGGATCCTGGAACTGGGGTCCGGCTTTGGATACTCCGGGTATTGGTTCGCCTCGGCCCTGGGGGACGACGGTCAGATCATCTTGACCGACGGGTCGGATCAAAACCTGGCGTCAGCGAAGGACCATTTTCAGCGGGGAGGCATAAGCTGTCAGCTGGAGTGCCGGAGCGGAGACGCTTTGGAAACAATGGACGCGCTGCCGGGTAGCTTCGACATCGTTTTCAACGATGTCGACAAACATGCCTATCCTCTGGTTTTCGAAAAGGCCTCTCAAAGACTCCGCCCCGGAGGCCTCCTCATCTCGGACAATGTCCTCATCCGGGGCGAGGTACTCGAACCCTCGGACGAGGAGAACGTCCAGGGAATCCTGGAATACACCCGCCTCATCTTCAACAGCCCAGACTTCTTCTCGAGCATCATCCCGATTCGGGACGGTATTTCCGTTAGTGTGAAGTCGGGCTAGGCTATTCGTCGCACGTCTAAACGTCCGAACGTCGCACGTCTCTTGCCACTGGACAGTGTGGCGAGAGGCTTCAAGTTTCTTTCTCGAATGGGGCAGCCCGGCTGGGGGGCCACTAAGCTGAAACTTCATTGGGCGGACGTAGCTTTGGGCTCCAGGCCGAAGTCTTCTTCCTTCGAGCCTTTGGCTTGATGCACGGCGGCCTGGAGACCACCGCTACGCCGGGACCCGAAGTTTCATTCTCGAAAGGAGCCAGCATGCCTGGGGGTGGGACTAGTCTGAAACTTCATTGGAATCTCACGACCCGGCCAACGATTAATGCGAAAATTCGGGAAGCCTGAAGCGCAAGCGAGGGGTTGGGGTGCAGCGCCCATGGGCGTGGGACCAAGAAGAATCTCCTTCGCTGATTCAGGGATTCGGACGTTCATAGAATCGGTGAACAACCCCTCTCCCGAATACCTACCGAGCCGGCGACTCTTTGAGGTGGAGTGGACCGCGCTCTCGGAGCTGGAACTTCTGGCGCTGATCCTGACGCCGGGGAGCTCAGGCACAGCCGCCCTGGCCCAGGCACAACGGATACTTGACTCGCTCGGCTCGAGTCGGGGACTCCGTTCCGCCAAATACCAGGAGCTCCTCCGCACGGGCCTGGACCGAACCAGCGTCCTTTCCCTGCTGGCGGCGGCACACCTGTTCCAGCGGATACGTCGTAAACCTCTACACCCGGGCCAGTCATTCCGCTGCAGCAGGCAGGTCTTTGAACACTTTCAAATCCAGTTCCAGGATCTCAGGAAGGAATGCTTCTGGGCCGTTCTCCTCGACGGCAAGAACCGCATTCTCAAACTCGTCCGCATCTCAGAAGGGACGTTGATGTCCTCCCTGGTTCACCCTCGCGAAGTCTTCCGTCCCGCGATAGAAGAGGCCACCTCGGGTGTGCTGCTGGTTCACAACCACCCCAGCGGGGATCCGGCTCCAAGCGATGAGGACAGACGAATCACGACAAGACTGGTAGAGACGGGCAAGGTAGTCGGAATCCGCGTCTTGGACCACATCATCATAGCGTCTGACAGCTACTTCAGCTTTGCCGACCAGAGCCTGCTCTGACCGGGAATCCCGAAAGCCCAGGGTATCAACACTCGTGATCTCTCGGATATTTGCGGTATCCTAGCGGGTCAAGAGCGGCGTATGGAAATCAACGACCTGAGCTCCGTCTATTTCGATGTCCACTGGCCCGAGGATCGCCCTTTCCAGGTGATCGGCCAGGGAATGGATGCGGTGGACTGGATCTGTGTCCTTCCCGACTACCCCAAGTACGCGTCCAGGGTCGAAATCGCGGAGATCCACAAGCTAGGAGGGGGACCCTGCGCCACCGCCACAGCACTGTGTGCCCGCTACGGCCTCAAGGTGCGCTTTATTGGGCGATTGGGAGATGATGACTCCGGTCGTTTTTCTCTGGCAGATCTAGAAAAGGAGGCGATGGATCTATCCTGCCTGCAGATCGTCAGGGGAGCCGAAACACAATTGGGAATCATTCTGGTCGACGCCGCCACCGGGGAACGGACAGTGCTCTGGAAGCGCGATCCGAGGCTCATCTACGAGAAGGGTGAGCTCAAGCGCGAATGCATTGTGGCAGGACAATTGCTCCATCTGGACGGGCAAGATCAGGCAGCTTCTATCCAGGCAGCCCGCTGGGCCCGGGAAGCAGGCATGCAGGTCTCCCTAGACATAGACGTCCCACAGCCGGGCGCAGAGGAGCTACTCCGCTTGACGTCTTTCTTGATCCCAAGCCTGGAATTCGTTCGGAAGTTCACGGGAAGAGAGGACTGGAGACGCGGACTACTGGAGTTGACTAGCCTGACCGATGGCTTTGTCGACACAACACGGGGCAGTAAAGGAGCTGCCGTGGCGTGGGAAGGGGAGATCATCGAGGTCCCAGCTCTCTCTGTCGAAGCCGTAGACACCACGGGCGCCGGAGACGTCTTTCATGGAGCGTTTGCGTACAGCCTCTTCCAGAACTGGAGTGTGGCACGCTGCCTCCGTTTTGCCAGCACCACCGCCGGCCTGGCTTGCAGGCGCCTGGGAGCGCGAAGTGGGATTCCGCCCCTTGAGGAGGTTCTGGTGGAGTTGGCTGAGGACCAGTAGGGCCGTTAAAGCCGGAGCGAAGGAGTTTCGGTAGGGGAGAAAGTGTAGAATAGGGGACGTCGATTGTGAACGAAGCCCGGGGAGGACACCGGGAAATGGATCCTTTTTCAACCTGATTGCATCCAATAAACCATGAGAGAAGCACTCCGTCTGACACTAATAGCAGGGGTTTTCCTTTCCGGCGTAACGGTCGAAGCGAAAACCAAACTGCCCCCCCAGGAAATCATAAAGCGATTCTCCGAGAAGGAGTCTGAGTTCAAGAAAACCTTCGCCCAATACACCTATACCCAGCATATTCTGTTTCAAGTGCTGAGTCGCGCCGGACGGGTCCGAGAGCAGAGGGAGATGGTCGTCGAAATCTACTTCACCAAAGACGGCGACCGTGAAGAAGAAATACTCCGGGATCGAGGACGGCTCAAGTCGGTGAGAGTCAGCCAGGAAGACATCGACGACGCCCTCAATGTCCAGCCCTTTGCCCTGACTAGCGAGGATCTGCCGAAATACAAGATCAAGTACAAGGGAGAAGAACGGGTGGATGAGTTGGACACCTATGTGTTCGAAGTCAAACCGAGGAAGAAACGGAAGGGGAAACGCTATTTCAAGGGGCGGATCTGGGTGGACGCTCAGGATCTGCAAATCGTCAGAACTGTCGGCAAGGCGGTTCCGGATTATCGCAACAACAAGTTTCCCGAGTTCGAAACGCTTCGCGAGCAGATCGATGGCGAGTACTGGTTTCCAACCTGGACGGAGGCCGACGACGTCTTGGAGTTCCGCACTGGAGACGTCCGTGTCCGAGAGCTGATCACCTACCAGAAATTCAAGAAATTCGAGGTCGGCACCTCGATCAAGTACGGCCCTCCCGCCGAAGATGAAGACACCGACGCTGACAGTGAGGAGGACGAGGAAGGCGAAGCCATAGAGGACGCCGAAGACACAGACTCTGGTGAAGAGGAGAACTAAGCTGAAACTTGGAAGGATTCGTCGCACGTCTGAACGTCGCACGTCTCCAGGTTCGGGACTCCACGCCAGTATCAAACATGCTAGCCAATCAACAGAGCCGCGAACGACTTGACTCGTTAGCAACATGAACCCAAGTTCCGAAAGAGAGAGCCGGACAACAGCACAATCTATGGGTGCCAAGTTTCGTTCTCGATTGGATCCAGCACCGCTGGGGGGACACTAACCTGAAATTTCCGGCTACGCTCACGGCAGCATAACGTTCAAGGCTTTGGTTCTGTCGACTGGGATCTCGACGGCAACCACCTTCTCTTTCCGCGAGGATGGGATCCTCTCGCCGGAGGGCGCACACTTCAGTACTGCCTTGCCTGCAGGGAGCTGCAACTCAAGTAGCCCATCGGTTTCAAAGGGACTCTCGACAACCCCATCAGGAGCGTAGCTGCGGCCATCAGATCCAGTCACCCGGAGACGAGCCGAAACCACACGATCGTCGCCGTCATGAATCCTGATCAGCAGACGACCCGTCGGCAACACACAGAATCGCTGTTTCAGGGTGCGCTGCTGGGCTTCCGTCTTGAGGAGAAGATCCACCTCGATCTCTCCGGTCAACAGGGGTACTGCCTCAAGCCCTGCACGAACCAGCGATTGAGCCTCGACCGCCACTTTGAACGGCACCAGGCCGAATACCCGAGTCGTCCCACTAATCCGCAGTGTTGCCGGACTTTCTGTGTGGTTGGCAATCTGGAGCGAAAGGGCGGTCATTCGGTTGAACGGCAATTTCAGGCACGAGGGTCCATCTGCGGTAATCCCTTCTGAATCGATGACCACCCGAAGATCTGACTCGGAGGCTTCGCACTCTGAAATGACCGCCCAACCGCTTTCTCCTGCGAAGAGCAATACTCCGGCAATCAATACCCCACGTATACAGAAGGCGTTTGAAATCACTCCTACCTCATCGTACTTCGAAACACGCCTCCAACCCTCGCCACTGAGAACTGGATTCTACAATTGTAACTTCTGGTCAGTGCAGCCACCAGCCTCGCTGGATCATTCCGAGGGAGCCCTCAGGTTGGGGTCGTAGCGGTGGTCTCCTGGCCGCCGTCCGTCGAGCCAACGGCTCGAAAAAAGAGAAGACTTCGGCCTGGAGGCCAAAGCTACGTCCGAGCTTCAGACCACTCCACCACCAGCCGAAGCCGATCGAGAAGAACACCGACTTGACGAAGGAAATACAGAGGTCTATCCTTGCTCTCAACGCTTGAGTTGCTGCGGCCCGCTGTTCGTCTGATCCGGCGGTGCTGCCATCTTTAATGCTCGGATCCTTCCTCCGGAGGTGTTTCATGGGTGAGTTATTCGATGCATATGAAAGCTTGAACCGTACCTTGAAGCTCGGCTTGAAGCCAGAACAGCTTCTGAGGGCGGAGGCAGCTTTCAAGAACCAGATGGCCCAGGTATCCAATCCGTCCGCTTTGCGCCGAGGGGGACACAAGGGCCTGATCGAAAACTATGAGATGAAGATTACCGTAGCAAGGCGGCGCCGGAGCGTGCAGATGGACAAGCTTCCTGGCCTGGCCAGAAGAGCAACTCGAAAACTCAAGCTGAATAGAGTCAAAGGTTTAAATACGACCAAGGGTAAGCTCTAGGCGCTCTGCCTTGCAGAACACTCCCGAGGAAGGGGTGTTGGTCTTGGGGCCAGCCCAGCCGATCGACCGGGCTGCTCTTCGGAGCTTGGAAGACCTTTGTTCCCAGGCCGGTTACACAGTAGTCCAGACCAGGAACCTTTCGGGTGAGCGCATACGCGAGCTTCGACTTGCCCACCGCCTGTTTCAGCCCTACAAGGATGCCGCGTCCCTCGGTGGACTCTCCGCCAGTGAGCGGCTCCGCCTACTCCAAGTTTATGATTCCCCCGAGTTCTTGCAGCTATATGGCGCCAGACCTCAGGAGCTCGAGATCCAGCCAGTGGGACAGTTTTTGGACCAAACCGACGTCCCCATCGGCACCATCAAAGGCTGGTGCCAGCTGCTGCTCGAGGCTTACCCCCTCGACTCTGGTGCCATCGACGGGATCAACACGGTGGGAGACTGTAAGTTGGCAGCAGTCTTCGCGCGATCCGATTCGGCTCCAATCTTCCTACTGAACCCCCACATCTACTCAATTCTGGACTCCCACGAGGCTCCGGGCTCGTCGCTGTGTGCCCTACACCTCAAACCCGCCGCTCCCAATGTACTTTCACAAAGGAATCTGCAAGGGGAACTGGAGAAGGTCTGGGACGGCCCTCACAGGATGAGCGGCAGTGCTCTGCAAGCGGCTCGAGACCTATGGATCTGGTTTGGGATCCATCTCGAGGACACCCTGCTCGGACGCGAATTGCTTGCAGAAACCGAAATCGATCCTCGCGACCTGGAGACACACCCCTACATCGACTATCTAGGACAGCGCTGGGTCCTGGTTGAGCTGACAGCCGGACTCAGCATCAACCAGACGCGCGCGATTCTCGCGGACGGTGCCTTGGCTGAGACTCCTGCACCGGCGGCAGCGGCAGCGACCCTCGAGCGCCTGGATCTCGCCTACGAAGAAGCGCAGGTGATCTCACAGGATCAGGGCGTCAGGTGTGTGATTGCGACTGGATCGATTGCCCGCAATCGCTGCTCGGACGACTCCGATCTGGACCTTGCAATCATCGTCGATGACTCGAACGGTCCCCGCCGAATCGATTCGCGCCAGATTGGCAACGTCATCCTCGACCGAGATTGGATACCTGAGGGGGAGGCTCTTGAACTCGTCTCCCAGTCCCCAGCGGATGTGAAAGGGCTGCGCGAGTCCTCTCGCATAGGACTCGGGTTGGTGCTCTACGACCCGGCCGGAGTGGGCTAGACGTTCAAACAAGAATCGATTCAGCGGCTGCCCGACAACGAGGATGTCCAGCAACGCCTGATCGTGCTGTTGAGCACCCTCAACGAGCTGATCGAGGACCCTCAGATCGCGAAGGGAGCCTGGGAAACGCTCCGCTCGATCTACGACAACCTGGCCTTCATCACCCTTCTGCTTCACCCCCTGCGCTATCAAAAGGCGAAGTGGGTCTTGGCAGATCTGCGCTACACTGGAAACGCCCTGATTCTGCAGGGTCTCCAAGAGGCCTACGGGGTGGAGGAGTGCGAGACCACGCGACAGACGATGCAATGGTCGCGGCAATTTTTGGATCAACTGGCTAGGGTGCTAGGGCTTCCGACGTACGAACAAACTATGGCACTCGGGAACACTACCGAATTTGCAGAGTTCAGCTACGCTTGTCGCTGCCATGCCGATAGCATCAGCCTGTTCCACGACGGGCTACTGTTGGACGCCCAGTACACGGCCAAGTTCTCGGTGCGGCTGGGACGAAGGCACGGTCGCTCACATCAAAGGCAAAACCACCAACGATGGCCGTACTGTCTTTCACGGCGTTCACGGTGAACGGCTGATGTTCCCCAATTCCAATTTTCGTGGCGCGGCTCGAGAGGGAGCTTTCAGCGGTGAAGCCCAGATGTTCCACGGCCGCGTGAAGGACTTGGAATTTTGGCTGAGGAAGGTGCAGCGGAAGTCACCCACGCTCGGCGCCGAGCCGCCCGCAGGTGCGATCGTCCTCTTCGCCGGCACCCATGTCGATGAATGGCTGCAAGGCAGGCTGGTCGACGACCGGCTCCTGGACGTCGGGACGACTTCCAGGAGGAACTTCGGCAGCCTCCTGATTCACCTGGAGTTCGTCTGCCCCTTCATGCCAACCGCGCGCGGCATGCATCGGGGCAACAGCGGCATCTACATCAAGCGGGAATGGGAAGTCCAGATTGTCGATTCCTTCGGCTGGCACCACGAGAGCCACAAATTTGAGCGACTCTCAAAATTCGGATGCAGCGGAGGGATTCACGAAATGATCGGCCCCCGGATCAACATGTCCTTGCCGCCTCTTTCCTGGCAGACCTACGACATCGAGTTTACGATGGCCAAATTTGACGCCTCGGGAAAGAAGACTTCACCGGCGACGATGACTGTTCGACACAATGGGGTTTTGATCCACGACAGGTTTGTGCTGCCACCGGTTCCGCCCGGCCGTGAGGAATCGGAAAGCCGAGAGCGTGAGCGTGGCCCCATCTTCCTGCAGGACCATGGCAACCCGGTGCGCTATCGCAACATCTGGGTCGTGGAACGAGAGCGACCCTGACAGAAGAAGCAGCCGTGTTCTTCATCACCCTTTACTGACGGGTAGGGTGCCATAATAGATGATAAGCTTCGAAGTGGCCTCAAGCGGCCGGTGACAACTGAACCAGGATTACACATGTTGCTAGCCAGGTTAATCAACCTCTACTCGCTGGTACTCGCGGTGATCTTCATCCTTCCCTTGTTCGGCGTGGCTCCTTCTCATCCAGTGGTTGGGTTTTGCGACTTTGTGACAGCGCCCTTGCTTGCTCCGATTCGTGCGGCTACGTCACCCGTTGGAGAGCTCGATTTCTCACCCTTGATTCTGCTAGTTGGACTGCAATTATTCAGGTTGGTTTTGCTGCCCAAGGGCGCCCTCAAGGTTTGACGTTTCTACCTCGGATTCAGGCAGTTGGGCTTCCGCGCCATCCGCGAGCACTTCAAAAACCGACCCTACCGATGAAAGCAATGATCATCATGTTGACCATGCTCACCATGAACGATGCGTGCAGATAGACACGCCGGCGAGGGGAGCCCAAACACAGAGAGCCGCAGACGTCGCGATCGGCGTCACAGCCTCCTCCCTGGGAGCCATGCTTCTCTCTCGTAATTCGCGAGATTTCGCCGGCATTCCTCACTTGAAACTTGACGAATCCCTCGGAACGTCTACACCTCGGAAGGTCTGACCGTTGCAACGTCTGAGCAGCCCCCGTTAGAACGAGTACTTGAGTCCCAACTGGAGCTGCCGTCCTGGAAGGGCTCGGCCCAGGACTCCAAACTCCGGGGTCCCAAACTGAGTGATTCCGTCCTGGGATCGGAGGCTGAAGTTGGCACGGTTGAGACTATTGAAGGACTCCAGCCGAACCTCCAGCGTGCTTTGGTCCTGTACCTGCATAGTCCGGCGCAGGGAGATATCGAGATTGATGAGTCCCGGCCCCTTCACCGTACTCCGCCCTGCGTTTCCATAGCGAGTCTCCCCGGGATGCACGAAGGCCGCGGTGTCGAACCAGCGCTGAGGGGTCCTCTGGGAAGACGGGAGATTGGCGTCACGGACCCGATCGGGCCACTGCGAATAGCTGGATCCCGTGTCCAACGGGTCGCCTGGAAGAAAAACCGTAAAGGCGGGTCCGTCCTGAAACGTCGAGATGCCCTGGAGCGACCATCCCTGCAGGATTCGAGCCGCCAACCCGCTTCGAGAGAACCTCTTTCCTGAACCGAAGGGCAGCTGGTAACCCCCTGAAAGCAGGAAACGCTTTCGTATCTGGGTATCCGCTCCGCTACGATTCAATTCCGACGGCATGTTGATGGATCGAAGCAAACGACTGCTCTGGCTGCCCTGGTCTCCACCACCGGTGTCGATCAGGTTCGACCAGGAAAGCGATCCCAGCAAACGCAACCCGCCTTTGCCCGGTTGTTTTTCCAACTGCAGAAAGGCCCCGTGGTACCAGGCATCGGCAAGGGCGGCAGTAAACATCACCGACTGCAGATCAGGATAGGGCCGCCGAGACTGACGGTCGCCCACACCTGGAATAGCGTCGTTGAAGGATACGGTCTCCAAACGATTGTCAGTCCGCGAGCTCTGGTGCCAAGATCGAGAATCAGCTCCTGTCTCCACCGATGCTGGAGCGACAGACCCCAGGAACGGGTTCGGGTCAACGGCGTCGGAGTGTCATTTCCCACCAGGGTAGGAATAGCCGAATCCGCCAGCTCGACAGGAAAAGGACGGGAAAGGGAAAGCTCGGAACTCTCCAACGGCGCATTGAAGGTCAGCAGCTCGGCACCGGGCCTGGGATTCTTGCCCATACCCTGAATCATGGTGAGATCCGTCTCGTTGGCATAGATCCCGTAGCCCAGATGCAGCACCGAGGAGCTACCAAGCCTGAGAGCCAGACCCATTCGAGGGAGGAGTCCATCCCAAGGACGCCACTCGATCAGCGGGAATCCGGGCTCGAATCGACCACTCTCCCCCGGGCCCAGTTTCAGATCCAGAAGTGCAGGGAACAGATTGCCATCAGCAGGATCGAAGTTCGCCATGAACCCACGCTTGTCCCGCCAGGGGAACCTCAGCTCGTAGCGGAGTCCCAGCGTCAGGGTCAGCGTCGGCAAGATTCGCCAGCGGTCCTGGACGTAGCTGTAGATGCTGTTCTGGTGGAAGCTTCCCCGACGCTCTTCACCCCCCAGGGACGTCCTGGCCGGATGGCCCAAGAGGAAGTCGGCGAAAGAGTCCCCGGTATAGCGATCGAAGAACTCGAAGCTGGATCTTCCCTGCAGCGCGAAGAAGTTGTAGCCCTGCCGGAACTCCACACCCAGTTGATAGGAGTGTCGGCCCCGCTGGAAGGACAGATCGTCCTTCACCTGCCAATTCCGAACGTTGACGGGTCCTATCCGCCTTTGGTCTCCCAGACGGGTATAGCCCTGGATCAGGACAGTGGGCACCCCGCTGCGGTCTATCTCGGTCTCCAACAGCTGGGGTATCCCGAGCTGCTTTGGAACCCCGGGTTTCGGACGGGAAACTTCAGCCGAATAGGGTCGTCGAAACCAATGGAGGCCGAAGAAATTGGTAAGGCCTCCGGGAAGCGTCCGGGTGTTGGCAATCGCCTGACTGAAACTGCTCATGGGCAGCCTGGTAGAGAAGACATCAAAGACATCTGCCCTATGAAAAGGCTTGGAATCCAAGATGAAGCGTCCTGACCAACTGCTCTCGGGAGAGGTCTTCAGGTCGACCCGAGCGATGATCTGGCGATTGTCCAAAGGCCTTTTGGAATCAGGGCTGGTGTAGTTGAGGGAACCAGCCGTGTTGGGAAGGGGAAAGAAACTCATCAGTTGCTGAGCCACCGGATTGATCCGACCCGCCGGGATCTGACCGCCGGAAAAGGGTTCGCCGCTCAGGGGATCCAGGATGGTGCCGCTGAACCGACCTTCGCGCTGATCCTGGGTGGGTACTACGGCCGTCAGAGGAAGCGTCTCGCGGATGCTGTAGTGCTGATAAGAGAGGAAGAACCAGGCCTTGTCCCGTCCCGAGCCCAGACCCGGTAGCATGAGCGGCCCCCCCAGCGTGCCTCCGATCTGGTTCCTCTTGAACTCTTCCTTTCGATGTTCGAAGAAATTCCGGGCATCCAGATTATCATTGCGATGAAACCAGAAGAGGCCGCCATGGAACTGGTTGCCACCGTGTCGGGTGACCAACACCATCTGGGCGCCCGAGCGAATTCCGTATTCGGCTGAATAGAGGCCGGTCTTGACATCGAATTCGCGGATGGCTTCAGACGCCGGAGTGATGCTGCTAGACCCATCACCGCTAGTGATCAAGGTCCCATCCACGTAGTTAAGGTTGTCCCGCCGGCTCATCCCCAGCACCCGAATGTTTCGGCCATCTTGTGAGGAGGCCCCCGGCGCCAGAGCGATCAGATCCCTGAAGTCACGCTCCTTGGAAGGTAGGCTCCCCAGCTGCTGCCGATCAATAATCTGGCCCAAGTCATCCCTTTCGACGGAGAGCTCAGAGAGATCGTCCTCCAGCTTCGGTGGCTGATCCGGAGGGGCCGTCCGGAGACGAAAATCGAGACGAACCCGTTGCCCTACCTGGAGCCGGACCGGGTGTCTGAGCTGGGAATTGAAGCGGTCCTTGGCTGCCAACACCTCGTAGTCTCCCACCGGGAGATTGTCCCAGTCGTAGGTGCCGGAGGAGTCGGTCTCAAGGGAGAAGGTCTCGTTGGTCTCTATCCGTCGGGCGTTGATTCTGACCTTGTCCAGGGGGCGGCCGTCCAGGTCGTGGACTGCACCCTCCAAGATGGCTACCTGGCTCTGGGCTACAACTCTTTCATTGCTCGAGACGGTGACGACAAGGATCAGGAGAAGAAGAATCATCGGACTTTCAGCGACAAACTTCGTGGCCGTGGTGTCCAGACCGCCGTAAGTCGAGCCATCAGGCTCGACCGAAATACTTCGGCCTGGAGGCCAAAGCCAGTGCGCCTGTGAAGGCGTTTGATCAGAAGGGTGAAAGTCCCTTCCAGGCTAACGTTACCGGCCTGAAGTCGACAGTGGTAACTGCGTTTCCGTGAGGAAGGGTGGAGAGCAACCTGAGACGAACGACCAATCCGTAACGCAAGTGAACTCGATTCGGCCAAGCCTGTCGGGGAGGGTCCTGGCAAAGCCCGAACCCTTGACCGCGCGACGGCCATCCCTCCGACCTGAACGGTCTGCCCGGGGGGATAGACGCGGCAAGTCACGGCGGTGAAGTAACGTGACAAAGCGACCGTGACGAAATGGCAATGCGGTGGTTGGAGATGGAGAGGTCGGAAGGTCAAACGAGATAAGCAGGGAGATCTGTCGGGTGAGGGACGTGGACGACCCATCGTGAGAGCTCGCAGTGGGGGACGCTGCGTGAGCAATGGCCCAGGCCCGCGGTGCAGTATCGCCCGCCGAAGGGGAGCGAACCTGGCGATACCGGTGAGGTCGGTTGAAGCGGCTCGACAGAAGTCAGAGCTCCCATAGTAGCGGGGAAGCCGTGCAGCAAAACGCGGTGGAGCGAAGGGGAGCAGGAAGGTAGATGCGAAATGACTAAATCGCGGAAACGTAACTCCGCCCAAAGGCGGGACTACATCCCGGTCACAGTGCCGTTTTCGGCTAGCCCGGCTGGAGAGCCCGCTGGCATCGAACAGTGGGCTCATCGCGCGGTTTGGACGGATCGCATGTTGGAGACACTTTTGAAAGGAAAGGTGAGAGGAGGGAAATGGCACACGCTGATCGATAAGGTGTTTTGCAGCCGGAACCTTTCCAGCTCGGCCGAGAAGGTCTTGGGCAGGAAAGGAGCGGCGGGAGTGGACCGGCAAACGTGGGGGGATTTCGCCGAACACGAGCGGGAGGAACTCGAATGGTTGCAGGAAGAACTGCGTGAGGGGACCTATCGTCCGGCAGCGGTGCTGCGGAGGTGGATTCCCAAAACAGGCAGTTCGGAAAAGCGACCGCTGGGGATTCCGACCGTGCGGGATCGAGTCGTGCAAACGGCTTTGGTCCACGGGATCGAGCCGATTCTGGAGGCCACGTTCCATGATCGAAGCTACGGCTTTCGTCATGGGCGAGGGTGCCACGGCGCACTTCGGTACGTCGAAGAGCTGCTCGAAGCCGGTTATGTGTATGTCGTCGACGCGGATCTGAAGGGTTACTTCGATACGATCCCGAAAGATCGACTGTTGGACCTGATCCAACAGAAGATATCGGATCGCCGCGTGCTGGGCCTGGTTCAGCTGTTTCTGAATCAGGGGATACTGGAAGAGCTGCGTAAGTGGATTCCGGAAGCCGGAGTCCCCCAAGGCGCCGTTCTTTCTCCGGTGTTGTCGAATGCCTACCTCAATCCCCTGGACCATCGGATGGCCGATCTGGGCTTCCAGATGGTGCGCTACGCGGATGACTTTGTCCTGCTGTGTCGCGCACCCGAGGAGGCTGAAGCGGCCCTGGCCGAAGGGCGGGACTGGGTGGAGGACAACGGGCTGAGACTGCATCCCGAGAAGACACACATCGTGGACTCGCGAGAGAAGAGCTTTTCGTTCTTGGGCGATTCGTTCCGAGGCCGTTTTCGGTTTCCACGAGCGAAGAGCCACCGAAAGTTCGTCGAGCGCATTCACGAGCTGACGCCGCGCAAGTCGGGCGACTCGCTGGAGGTCATCCTCCAGCGGCTCAATCGCTCGACGCAAGGCTGGTTCAACTACTTCCGGCACTGTCATTGGAACATCTTCAAGGACTACGACGGTCTGATCCGTCGTCGTTTGCGACGCCTGCTTCTGAAGCGCAACCGGAAGAATAGAAAACGCCTCTGTCGAAATCACCGTTGGCCCAACGCCTTCTTTACGGATCATGGGTTCACGAGCCTGACTGACGCCCATATCCGTTTCGTCCAATCCATAGGAACCTACTGACTGGAGAGCTGTATGCGGGAGAATCGCACGTGCAGTTCGGAGGGAGGGGAGCCGGGTGACCGTGCTTCCCTACCCTATCGTACGAGCCCGCCCCGTGTAATCTTTCCCAAAAACACGACTGGCTGGCATTTGGCTGTCGCTTACCGAATCTGGAAGCCATATAAGTCGGCGTTCTGCAGATAAAAGCGAAGACGTACCGGTTTGCCCCTTAAGGCAGCGAGATCGGTGCGACTCTTCCAGTTCACCTCTTGTTGGCTGCTGTCGAAGGTCTCGAGGAGACACCCCTCCCGGCTGTAGCCGGGCACGGGCCGTCCCGCTTCATCCAGCACTTCAACCGCCAGCCGGCCCTTATTGGCGGCCGCGTTGATCGTCAACCGGCTCCCCTGGAAAACCAGGGGATGAGTGGTGAGGACCCCCTCTTGCTCTCCGGCTCGCCGCGAAGCGAATCCGTTGGTGCGGAACTCGACCTGGGCGGGGGAGATCTGGTAATCGTGACTCTTTGGGATGTGGTCGGCTCGGGTCTGACCCGTGCTGGCTTCCAGCTCCGCCCAGAAGGCTTCCCGCACCTCCTCCAGAGTCTGGCTGCAGCTGGGACGCCGCCAGCTCCAGATGCAGTCGTCTTGAGCCCAGCCGGGCTGAGTAGGTGCCGGAGGAGACAGGTAGGGCCGGCCATTGTAGGTCTCGCCGTCGAAGATCTGGGATTCGGGGATGCGATCGCCTTCAGGCCCACCGAGCATTTTGTCCCGGATCCAGGCATTGAAGTGCAAGTGATTGGTGCCATGGTAGAAGGCTCGGGTGCGGTCACCCTCGGCCCTCTCGCCAACAAGACTGTAGACGATCCCGTGGTCATGACTGCCCTCGGGTCCATTGGGAATCCAGGCCTCGTCTCCCCCCAGATCCTCCCAGTGGATCCCGTTGCGGCTCACCCACAGATGAATATCCATCTTTTGGGTACCGCAGTCGTAGAGGGGAAAGAAGGCGATGTAGAGATCTCCGATCTGTTTCACCCGCTGCATCCCATAGCTCTGGTGTTTGGGGTGCTCGCGCGGGGGCGCCCAGATGTAGCTCCGGCTCCAGTTCACTCCGTCTCGAGTCGTCATTCTCCCCAGATTTCGGGAGACAGCCCACTTGTTGTCGTAGCGAACCAAAAACTTTCCATGGGCGGGGGGGTGGGGGGCGAAGTACATGACCAGCTCACCCGTCCGCTCATCGTAGAAGAGAGGGCCCAGGTTGTCGGTGGGGCTGTCAAGCGTCTCCAGTTGCAGGTGCCGACTCATGAAGGGACGCTCGGAAGTGAGGTAACGGATTCCCTGGGGGTCCCGGACCATCAGATAGACCCCCAACTGAAAGTGCATATCTCGACCCCTGGGTCGGTGCTCCAGAGTGGCCGTCCGAAGATCGGGCGCCCCCCGGGTTCGATAGTCCCAGAGTCCGCCGAACTCTCCACTCTCTTCCAGGAAGCTTCCCCCTTTGGGCATCTTCTCCAGGATGTTGTTGGCCCGGGAACCCTCAAAGTCCACCAGGCCCAGGTCGGGCTTGGTCCAGTGAACCCCATCGCTGGAAACTGCCAGCAAGCGGTTGGAATTCAGGCTGACGTACTCCAGCTCGTAACGTCGTTCCTCCTGGTTGAAAACGACGGACGAACCCTTAGGCACAAAGACGGCGAAACCCTCCCAGGGACGGTCAGGTCGGAGCAGGGGCTGGTTGCTGAGCTTGCGAGCCGGATGGAAGACTCGCTCCAGATGAATCTGATCCTCGATCAGAAAGTCGTCGACGAAAAGCTGGGGAGCCACCGGAATCTCGATGGGTGGATCCGGTTTCGGAGCGGGTCCGTTGCGATACAGGTAGAGAGCCCGTCGGACCCCATCATCCCAGAGACGGCCCTCGATCCGCGGCCGGACCCGTACGTGGTAGGTGGCCGGCTCCAGACCACTAAGATCGAAGGGAACGCGCGTCTTGTTTCGAGTGAGCCTACGAGGGCCGAGCGACGATCGAGTGATCCCTGTTTTCGCTTCTACCAGATCTACCTCCACAGGTAGCTCCTGGACGGATGCGCCCTCT
Source organism: Acidobacteriota bacterium (assembly GCA_965219855.1). Taxonomy (GTDB): domain Bacteria; phylum Acidobacteriota; class UBA6911; order RPQK01; family JAJDTT01; genus CAUZIZ01. Next base: position 264,285 of record CBDCOR010000015.1, on the reverse strand, counting down.
TGGAGCCAGAGCTCCACCTCGGCCTCGTCGTCGTCGATATATGCCAGTCGATCCAGCTCCAACCCTACCCAGGTCTGGACCGGTAGTCGTAAGTCGACGAGGAAGAGGACCTCCCCGTCCTCGACCCCTCTTCCCTTGACGGTCAAAAGGTAGTTACCCAGATCGTGAGTGTCGAACCACCAACCGGTGGGAAGAGGACGCCAAGTCTTGGGTTGGGGGCCCTTTCTGCTTTCGGCGGGTAGGGGTCGATAGGGACCGTTACCCAGGAGGGGACCCAGATCGAAGCTGACCGGCGTGTCTTTCGGGCCCGGCTCCAGCAATCGTCTGTGAGTCCGCGCACCCCCTTCGGGAAATCCCAAAGAGACCTCCAGTTCGACGGCTCCCGGGGCGCCGAACTGAAACTTGAGCCGATGACCGGCCTCCCCCACAAAACCCAGCTGGAAGCGGTCCGGGGCCGCTTCCCGGCCTTCCTGCCTGAGTAAATAGGGCTTCAGATCGATTGGAGGGTTCGAGCTCTTCGGCTGGGCCTCCTGCTGGAAGGAAAGAAAGATCAGAACCAAGACCACCATCACTCGGATACTAGACACCATCACTGGCTCCCCTTTCGAGATTTCGACTCTGGACAATACTCAATCCAGGCCCATTGTGGCGGACCCCGCCGCCTTCACCCACCTAACCCGCATTTCTCATCGCTGGTCTACTGCGACGCCGCAATCATCCGCCCTGGCTGTGTTATGCTCGGTCGGCCTCCTCGACGTACTGTACAAGTACGACTGCGGCGGCTCGCCACGAGTGGTCTCGGTCGCAAGCCTTGCCAGGACGGCCCTTGCGGCGCCTCGCTACGACAAGCGATGAGAAATGCGGGCTAAGTCCCACCATCGGCTGCGCCATTCGGGAAGGAAACTTCTGCGCGAGCAGCGAACATCAAAGGATCTCTCTCGTCTTCTTCCGGCCTTCGAAATTCACCTGTTCGATATTCTGTGGTTTAGCCTTCATCGGTTGCCTTCTCCAAAACAAGCAAGAAAGGCTAAATGACAAACCGCAGAACACCGAACATGCGAACGCCGAAGTGAATGCAACACCCATCAGGTTTCAGGTCAGGGTTCTGCGAAGTTATTCTTGCACGAAACCTACATAGAGTGCGTAAAGCTTGATGCCTTCTCTTTCCCCTTCGAAGCTGACCCGGATCTTGACTGTACTGGAGAGCTCTTGGATCGTGTTCTTCGCCTTCCAGGAGACCGGCTCTCTCAAACCCGATTGGCGGACGGACGCAGAGTCGTTGCCGGAGTAGCCTGCCAGAGGTCTCTCTCTCTCATCGAGCAGCTCTACCCGCAGCCAGGCCCTCTCCGAAAGGCCTTCGGCGTTGACCCAGATCCTGGCGGACCCGTCGGCCTGGATGGGACTGGTGATAAGTGCCGCTGGAGCCTCAGGATTCTTGGGAGACAAGGAGCCAAAGCCATCCCTCCGCCAACGTGCCAAGCCGATCTCGCCGTAGGTATCCGGCCGGGTTACGTCATTATCCCAGCCTCCATACCAGATGTAGGTCTGCTCTCCCACGTTCTCGAACCCCTGCCCCTGGAGCAGTCCTCCTCCCTCCCAACTAGCGGGTTCTCCGCGAGGCAGAAAGGCGAAATCGGGAAGCGGCTCCGGAAGTGGATGCCGTCATTGCTGATTAGAAGACCCAGGTCCATGGGATGCGCCGCGGATCCCGGAACGCCGTGGAATTGCCCATAGGTGCCCAGTAGCACGTTGCCGCGGTTCCAGACGCTGGCCGGCTCATGCGACTCCTCGCCCTCGTTGGTTGCCGTCGAGCGGTAGCCGTAGCGTACGAACGAAAGGGACTTGGTATCCGACCAATGAGCAAAATCGTGGGAGCGGAAAATGGACATCACGCGACCGCAAGGCTGCCCGTCCCGCAGCCACACCCAGGGGCTGATCTGTTGTCCGGCCAGGTAGTACATCCCGCGCCACTTGTAGAGTCCGGCGTGCTCGATGAACTCGGGTATCGCCAGATTCTCTTCGGCCACCCGATGGGCCAACCAGCGGCCCTGGCGCTTCAGTACAAGTTTTGTCTCCCTCGCCGGACGCCAGCGCAGTCCATCACCGCTGTACAGAGGAACGGCGGTAGTCCCCGTCCCTTCGGCGGGGGCTGCAGCCATCATCTTGAATCTGCGCGAGGGATCGGGGTCCTCTGGCTCATGGAGGATCGAAAGCCCCGCGATCACGCTCAACTCCGGAGGGTCCATCACGACCAGGTTGTTGTCGCGATTTCCGGCATATTCCACCAGACCCAGATTGGGCTTTCTCCATTGGATACCATCCTCGCTCTCCGCGTACGCTACTCTCCACCCCGAGATGGTCCCTTTGGAGCTGGTATGTTCCGGGCACATAGGTAACAGTTTCTCCCAGGCACATAGGTTACAAGAGGAGTCATGCCATGGAAAGAGACGTGTGTAATGAACGAACGAGTGAAACTGCTGACCGAGTATCTGGAGGGGGAGTATGGGATTACAGAGTTATCGCAGGCCTATGAGGTGAGTCGGAAGACGATGTACAAGTGGATTGCTCGATACGAAAAAGAAGGCTGGGCGGGGCTGGAGGATCGGTCCCGTGCGCCCCACAGCCACCCCAACGCGGTAGAAGAGAAGATCGAGAGGAAGCTTTTAGAGTTGAAGGCCCGTTGGCCGTTGTGGGGAGCGCCGAAGTTGTGGGTCAAACTGAGAGAGGCGGTGGGAGCGGATCGGTGTCCGGCGGAGAGCACGGTGAGCGAGATCCTCAGACGGCACGGTTTGAGTGGGCTGGTCAAACGACGACGGCGAGCGGTGCCGACGGAGCAGCCCTTTGAGGAGTGCCGGGAGGCCAATGCCGTGTGGTGTACGGATTTCAAGGGCTGGTTTCGGACCACCAACGGCCGCAAATGCACGCCCTTGACGATCAGTGATGCGCACAGCCGCTGCTTGTTGTGCTGCCAGGGGCTGGGGGGAGCGACCGGATTTATCACGGTCAAGCCGCTGTTTATTAAGACGTTCCGGGAGTGTGGGCTGCCCGATGCGATGCGCACGGACAATGGACCGCCGTTAGCGTCGAGGGCCCTGGGAGGGCTCAGTGACCTGGCGGTGTGGTGGGTGCGTTTGGGGATTGAATTGCAACGCATCGAACCGGGTTGCCCGCAACAGAATGGAAGACATGAGCGGATGCATCGGACGCTGAAGGAAGCGACGGCCCAGCCGCCGCGAGCGAATCTCGGAGCCCAGCAGAAGGCGTTTGAAGCCTTTCGCCGGGAATACAACGAGGAGCGTCCCCATGAATCCTTGGGCCAGAGGCCCCCGGCGCTCTTCTACCAGCCGGCGGCTCGGGAGTATCCTTGCCGGTTGCCCGAGCAAAGAGGTTATCCCGATGAGTGGGAGAAGCGGAGGGTGCGCAAAGCCGGTCAAATGAAGTGGAAGGGCGAAGACATCCTAGTGAGCTCGACCTTGCGGGGGCAGGAGATTGGATTAAAGCCCGTGGGAGAAGCCCAGTGGGCCGTCTACTTCGAGACCCTGGAACTCGGCCTCTTCGATGAACGGCTGGGAAGGGTGCTGCCGGCCAAACGATTGCGACGAAAACCGCCAACCCAAGATCAGGAGCCACCCCAGAGTGGCCAATGACCCGGAAAGCCGTGGAAACTGCCGCACTATGGAAACCGTGGAAAAACGGCGACATGGAGAAGACGACTCCAGGCGTGGAGTTTTTCCACCGTTCCCACAGCGCTTGGAAAACTCCTCCGGACGGAGTTTCCCACAGTTCCCACTGCTTCTGCGGCTGGATCTATAAACGGACTGCCTCTGCCGCTTTGCGGCGAGGCTTCACGAGCGATTAAAATGAATCGAACCCAAGGAGATCCTGGTTGAATCACTGGCTGGTTTCGAGCCGGCCCCCGGCACAACAAAATGAAGTCCCCAGACTCCAAAAGTGTAACCTATGTGCCCGGGAGAAATTGTTACCTATGAATCGGGAGCTACAGAGCTGAAGTCTCGAAAGCTGGCCTTGTCGGCGGCCACCTACCACATCTTGAATTTCCCGGCATGGCGAAGAACGGTACCCAGATACTGAGCGCGCGCTTCGTCCGGCCGCCCCTCTTCCCGTCTGACAATGGGGTTCCGGGGATGCTTCCGTCCCTGGTGCATGGAAAGGTATAGGTTCCAGTGAAAGGGAATCGAAACGTCATCGAAGGCGAATAGCGTAGCTTCCTCCACGACTTGTGGGGCAGCAGTCTGCCCCGAAATGCCGGTGGCAGACTGAGAACCTTTCTGGGCTGAACCACCCAGGCCCAGAAGCGGCTGCAAGCCTGCTTTCTGCAGGTATCCACCTATAACGATGCCCAGCAGGAGGGCCAGAAACAGGGCCGCACTATGGAGTTTTCTAGTCCCAAAATAAGCGCAAGTTCGAAAATAGACCCCTTTGTCGGCTCCGAGGAGCCATTTTGGAGACCTAAATTCTAAATTTCGGCGCGAAGTCACTCAGAACAGGCACGTGTTCAGCTGTCCTCCACGCCGATCGCTCAGGGAAAACGATTCTGCCCTCTTGGGGGGCGTTTGTAGAGACACCTCGCCCCAGCTCTGGCGACCCTCGGAGCTACTTTATCTCCTTTCAGTTTCAGGTAGCTGGCCGGTGTTTCAACCACTTACTGCCTTCCAAGAGAAGACGGCTCCAACCATTGACATCCAGCAGCCGATAGACCAACTGTCGGCCCCTGCGCAAAATCTGGCAGGGCATTTCAATGACCTCTCGCAGGAAACGGCGATACTCCATCTTCACCAGCTCTCGGGCTTGCAGTCGCGCCGGCAGCACCAACCCCATCCAGGCCTTCAGATTCCAGGCTTGAGCCGCAATCACCAGATAGGCCCAGTTGGCTACCAGCGTATCCGAGGGCATCCGCAGGGCCTCGACTCCGTTCTTGAGTTGTTCAATGACGTTCTCCTGGTTGCAGCGCCGGTTGTTTTCCCGTACGACTCCCGCCGTTCCCAACGTTCTGGCCGAGATATTGGTGACATAAAAGTGGTAGCGCGTCTGCGGCAGCAGCCGCTTCTGGCCTTTCTCGACCAGGATCGTCTTGCGCAAGATCACCATCCGATAGGTTCGCTTCGCTTTGCTCGGACGGTAGTCGATCTCCGCGATCTCTTCCCGTTCCAGCGTCAGCGTCTTGAACCCGCGTCTCTTGACAATCTCCGGCTTCACTTTGTCCCGCCGCTGGCGCCGCTTCTTCCCTTTTCCTTTCCCCTGGCTGGGGCGCCCCAGCTCTTTCCATCTCGCTTCTGGCAACGCCTCCGCCCACTTGACGAAGCTCGGATGGGCGTCGATCCCGAAGTCAAACTCCACGCCCGCCTCCGTCCAACGGTCAAAATGAGCCGTCAGCGAAAAATCCGTGTCCCCGCGCAGGCGCACCTTCCGAAAACCCGCCTCTCGAACCAGCTCGATACTCCGATCCAGCCATTCGGCCGCTCCCTCATGAGAGGGACGGTTGCCCGAGCGGTTGACCGCATAGAGCACCTCTCCCGTATTGGCCAGCGTCACGATCAGCGGCGCATAGCCCCACTGCCCGTCGTAGCTGATCTCCATCCCTTCCTTGCATTCGCCGCTCGTGGGGGCCATCGTCCCATCCACGTCGATCTCCGCCCGTTGGAAGAAACGGGCCGGTTGTTGGGCCCAGACCTTGAGGCGGCTGGCATTGACGGCTTCCATCAGATCCACCACGTCGGGCGCGTCAAAGCGGCGCACAAAGTCTCCGGCCGTGCTGGGGGCGGGGATCTTCTCGGCTCCCACCGCCTCCAGGAAACTCACACTCTGACGTCGCAGTTCAATATCCTGATAGCGGGTCCCGCCCGTGGCCACGTTGTAGATCAGGCTCAGGACGTGGTCCGATTCGTGGTACGGTTGGTGGCGTTTGAGCAGCGTCACCGCCTGGTCAATGGCTTTCCCCAGCCCACTCCACTTCACCACCTGCTGCAGCAGCCCCAGACCACCGTAACTGACCGCACCCGTTTTCTCCGAGACCTCGTAGCTGATGACCTCGGGCGAGAGCACCGGTTTCGGGTCTTGACCGTTCCAGCTGGGGCTCAATCGCTGAGCAACCTCTGCTTCCCGTTTGCGGATGATTGCGCTATCCTTTTTCTTCACCTGAAATGCCTCCTTTCGGCTTGTTCTGAAGTTTCTTTGACAACCCCAGAATACCCGTCAGGTCTGGCATTTCAGGTGTTTACATGTGGTTTAGTCCACTTTCATCTACTTCTTTTGGGTCTAGTTGACATTCCGCTCTTCTCCAATTGAGACACACGAAAATGGTAGGGCTCTGTTGGGGAAACCGATTTACCAGGAGCGAGGGTTTCCACCATCCCTGATCCCGACACGAGAAGGGGAGCCGTTCTACCGAATACTAGGTCTTTGGGCCTGCGAGGGCAATCTTGGAGGACGGCGGGAAGTCTCTGTAGAAAAGACGCCTGATCACTGGGGGCCCAGCGGAGCTGGCCCCATTCGAGAAAGAAACTTCTGCCGAGAGACGTGTAGACAAGATCACTTTTCCGGTTGCGGCTTGATGAAGAACACGTATTCGTTCGTGTCCATCTGGTGCCCGGGGCTCCCTCGGGCGCTCTCTTCCCACGCCATGATTTCTTCGACGTGTGCTCCATCGTAGATGATGCTGTATTGGACCATTAATTCGTTTGGAATATCGTCATTGTACTGGTTGATGATGCAGTTGTGACTGTATCCGTCGGGGTGTAGCGTGTCTCCACTGACGATAATGCCGCTTTGCCATTCGATGCCGTCATTGGATTGATAGAGAACGAAGCGATTGCTTCCTTCCCCCAACTGCCCTGACCTCCCGTGCAAATATACTTACCAACGCAGAGCCGCTGGAACCCGGTCTACCGGAAGCTGATGGATGTGATGTCTCCGCCGGAGCCGAATGTGCCGGGGCAGACGGCACGCAACTACAGCTATCCGTGGACTCGCAACAGCCGGATCAGCAAGTACTCGATCCGGGGGGATCATCACTTCTCCGGCGGCGACACCCTGTTCGGCCGCATCAGTTGGCAGGACACACCGGCGACACACACGGGTCGGCTTGGAGTTCCCGGAGCCGAGCTGCACGGAATCGGACGGCAATTCCAGAACTGGTACCCCGGGTCGCAGTCGGCCATCGGCTGGCTAAAATCCATGGGCCCGAACCTCGTGACCGAGCTCTATGTCACGATCATCAAGGATTTCCGGATCGGGAGGCGGCTGCTGGATGAGGTCAACTGGGCCCGGGAGCTCGGCTACGACGACGCGGAGCTCTTTCCCGTGTTCTACCCAGATGGAAGCCGCGGTGCGGGTGGACATCCCGGGATCAGAGTTGATGGATATGAAAGGTGGAACCAAGCACAGCACAACAGGGGGGGCGGCTGGAATCTGGGGTTCAAGTACACCGCTTCCTGGCGCAGGGGCAGCCATTACCTCAAGTTCGGCTTCGAGCACTCCAGGCACCTGGCTTTGGACCGATCGGCCCGGGGTCGACCGCTTCCGAGGTTTCCTGACTGGCCAGATCCACCGTGACGCCGAGGGACGGGCCACCGGTGCCGATTCTGGCGAGCCCTGGGCAGACTTGATGTTGGGTCTGCCTTCAGACTCCGAAGGCAACTCTCTGGGTCTGGCCAGTGAGTCTGCCTACTACAACCAGTCCTTCTACAACTGGTTCGTCAACGACGACTGGAAGCTGGGGCCCAATCTGACCATGAACCTGGGCCTGAGGTGGGAGCAACCGGACGGTCCTGCGTTTCGGAGCCGGACTCACCTACGACCAGGACTTCGGGTGGACTTACTGCCGGCCCATGCCCCCGCTTCGGGGCGGCCTCCGGGGCTTCCAGGCGGGACAGACGGCTCCGTCTCTGACCCTGGGCAAAAGGCTGGAGCTGCCCGCTCAGCGGCTGAACGAGTACCGGACCAATCTCTTTTCGGAGCTGGATTGGGAGGAGGGTCAGGTCTACTCCTACAATCTCTCGATTCAGCGCGAGCTCTTTCCCGGCACCAAGCTGAAGGTCGGATACGTGGGCAACCAGGGCCGCCACATCCGGAATTATCGGGGCTACAACGGGGCCATGCCGGAGGGCTACGTCGTTCCCCTCGCGGGAGGAGGGACGGCGACCACCAGCGACCCCCTCACTGCACCTCCTCGCTCTTGGGTCCCGGGAGACACCGAAGAGAGGGGCTGGTCTGGACAACAGGCGCGCAGACCCTATCCCCAGGTGCCGCCACAGCAGTCCTCACATCCAGATGGAAACACGTACTACAGCTCGCTGCAGATCAAGCTGGAGCGACGTCTCCGGGACGGTCTGGCTACATCCATGGGATACACCTGGTCCAGGGCGATGGCGCTCAACTACATAGGGGAATGGGCCTCGGGAGTCGGCTTCCGGTTTTCGTTTTGATTACACTTCCTGCCAGGGCCATCACTATCAGGAAGTGTGAGCGAAAGGCAACCAGCCTTGGATGGTCAGTTCGTGGGAACCATGCGCTTCAGCTCTTCAAACCAGTTGAGGACGACGCTGACCTTGTTGCCGTAATAACCCTCGAGTCCGCCGCTCCAGGGATCCTTCTCCGGGAACCGGATCATCAGAAAACGCTGTCCATCGGTGCTTACATCGTAGGTGCGAACGGGGTTTGCGAAAGCATAACGACCCTCGAAAAGGACGGCTGGTTTGCCAGCTTTCAACTCTCCCCCGTCCACTCTGATATCGACCGCCAGCATTTTCTTGCTGCCTTGACTGGTGTTAGCGCTACGGTAGAAGAGCTCCTTGCCGCTCCTTGACCAGGCCGGCCAGGACCCTCCTTCCGTCGAGATCGTTTCCCTTTTGCCTTTTTCAGGATAGGACTGAACGTATACCTCCAGTCGACCGGACTCATTGGAGACATAGGCGATCCACTTACCGTTTGGTGAGAAAGCCGGATACATTTGATCAAACGGCCTGTTCAAGAAAGGCTCGGGAGAGGACGACCCATCCACCGATAGGATCCAGATGTCGTGGCCTGTCTCCCTAGTTCCATCCAGAAAGGCCAGTTCCGTCCCATCCGGGGACCAGGAGGTCGGTCGCTGCCATCCCTCGCTGGGGTTCAGGGGCAGGGGTTCCACGGGACGGTCGACAAGCTTGGAAAACAGATTCTGGGGCCCGTCGCGACCCCAGCTGAAGGCGATCCTGGTCCCGTCGGGAGACCAGACTGGACTGCTGATGTACCCGCCCGAGACCTGGATGCTCAGGTTGCCCCGAGCGAGATCATAAGTCCACAGACTCTCCTGATTCTTGACCAAGGCGATCGTGGATCCATCCGGGGAGAGACTGGCGTAAGTCCAGAAGCCTGGCTCGACGCCTATGGGGTCGACCGTTCCGTCGCGGTTCACCCACACCGGATCGTGCGACTCCACAATCTCGTCCCACATTGGGCCACTGATGTAGGCCAGAGACCCCGATTCGGAGAAAGTGAACTGGGCAGCACCGGTATTGGCAGCCCCGTTGGGAATGTCGATGGAATGATTGATGCTCTCCAGAACGGGGACCGGGGTGCCCTCGAGGCTGAGCGTCTCCAGGTCGAAGGGGACAGCCATCAGCCTCCCTTGCCGGGCGTAGACCAGATGGCCGGTTGGGAGGTAGCGGGCGTCGGTGCCTCCTTCGATCAGCAGCTTCTTCTCTCCGGTCTCGAGCGACAGGACGAATATTTCTCTTGTCGAGCCCCAATAACGCACCACGGTAAACAGGACCGCCTTCGCACCGGGCAGCACGTGAGGCAACCGGTGACTGAACTCGGCCCTCTCCCGATCCGGCTCCGTGATCTGCTCCGCTTCTCCTCCGGCTGCCAGGACGCGCCAAAGCCCTCCTCCTATTCGAGCAAAAATGATCCGATCGTCCGAGCCCCAGCTTGCTCCGCAGTTTGCTGCTGGCTCATATAGAGTGACGGCTGCCCCCCCTCCGAGGGGGGTCTTCTTCAGCTGGCGAGCCGGGAATTCGTTGAATCCCAGCCACTTGCCGTCAGGAGAAAAGAAAGGCTGGGTGAAAGCAGTCCCATCCTTCTGGAGAAGAAGCTCAGGCTACCATCGATCCAATGAGCGGACCTGTATCACGCGGTCGGTGTCCCACTCTGACTCCGCCGAGGAAACGAAGGCTAGTTGGCTGCCGTCCGGCGAGAGGGCAATCCCGTAGCGAAACCAGTGATTCAGGACCTGACCCTGCTCCACTCGGTTTTCGAAGCGCACCACGGGCTTGTCAGGGAGGGCCGGCGACGGCCTGGCGGACCAGGCCATGGCGACCAACAACGGCACCGCCGCCCAGGGGGCCATCCGCTTCCTCCAGTCCATAGATGGCGCTGATCTGCGGATGATTGAGCGAAGCCAGGACTTCCGCTTCCCGCTGAAAGCGGCTCATTCGCTGACGATCCTCGACGAACTTCTCAGGCAGAATCTTGAGGGCAACCTGTCGGCCTAGCCGGGTATCCGTGGCCTGGTAGACCACGCCCATGCCTCCCTCGCCCAGCTTCGACGTGATCTTGTAATGATTAATGCTTTGGCCTAGCAACCCGGACCTGCAGAACCGCAGAGGAGTCTATCTAGTGCCCGTCCGAAAACCGGGGTTTTCAGAACTGTAATCTGTTGAATCGTAAACACTTATTATACTTGAGACTGCTGACAGACCGGCTCGACCCAGCTCGATCCAGAGCAAGGACCCTCGAGCGAGGGCACGCGGGCCAAAAAGCAGCGGTTCGGCGCAGACCTCTCCCCGAGTCGGAGCCACAAGGCAGTACGGTCAGCCACAAAAGGCTACAACAGGAGTCGGGCCAGGACGACCAGGTTATAGGTCAGGACGCTGGCATGGACGTAGCTTTGAAAGTGAGGCCAGCCTTTCCAGCTACAGCGGTGGAGACCGAAGGTGTGCTTGAGGGTCCCAATGCACCCCTCAATCCCGGCGCGGAAGCGTTTGAGTTGTTTGTAGACCCAACTGGAACGCACCATGCTCTCAACCGTCAACCCACACTTTTTGGAAAAGGCCACATCCTGTACCCCCTGCTCTTTGGCCCAGCGCAGGTTGGCAGCCGAGGCAAAACCACCATCCCAGGCGCTCTGGCGGGGGACCTTCCCGTACAGCTGTCGATGCCGCTCTAAGAAGGGTTGCACATAGTTGCTGTCGGCTGGATTCCCCCGTTCCACCACACAATCCAGGATCAGCGACGAGGCGCCCGTGCTGACAAACACCTTGTGGCCGAAGACCGTTTCCCGAGGGCTCTTCTTGATAATATCGGTGTGCTCTTCGAAGAGGGAACAGATCTTCTCCTGGGCCGCGACGGCCTCGCCCGAAAGGACCCGTCGTTGAGTCTGCTCGATGACTTTGTGCAACAGCCCCAGATAGTGGGCCAGTTGCGCCGCCACGGCCAGACTGAGGGGATCGCTCCACTGCGCGGAAGCTGCCAGCGCCTGCTCGGCATAGTGAGCCGTCTTGGACGCCACTTTGATCAGATCGCGGTAACTGTCCAGGCGCTTCTTGCCGCGGCGGTTGCGGATGTTCAGGACGCGCCGCTTGGCCCGCCGCGTATGATCGACGAAGCCGATCCCTTCCCGCTCCCGCAGCCGCCCCAGCGACTGGGTCACGACTCGAATGCCGTCGTACAACAGCTCACTGTCGAGCGGATAGTGGATGTTCGTCTCGACCGCCGTGGCATCGACCCGAATCCGTTGGCCTTTTTCCAGACCCCGAGCCTGCGCCCAGAGCACCAAGTGGTCGTTGATCGCCTTCCAAGTCCCCGGCTCAATCTTCCCCAGGTTCTCCGCCAGGGTGGCTTTGCTGATCGACGCCCCATAGGGCAAGCGACAGAACCTCTGACAGCTTTGCGAATCCACCAGATGAAACTCCAGCTTGCGATAGCTGAACTGATGCAGCTGTTTGATGACGGCGCAACGCAGCACCTGCTCGGCCGTCAAACCGGGGGCGCCAACACCGGAATCGACCCTGTCAGAGAGATCTTGTACTATCAGCTCCAGCGTCTGGGGATTGTCGTCCAGGATGCGCGAGATCACCTTCAATTCATGGGCCAGCTGGTGATCGGGCCATTGCGGGGAAAGGGGGCGTTGTTTTTCATGCTTTTTACGCATCTTCGAACTCCTGAAATCGTCGTAAGTCGTTTTAGTCTAATTGTTTGTACCAAATAGTCTAGCAAACGGCCCTGACAGTTTCGGAGCTTGAAAAAGCCCTCTTTCCCCTTCCTTATCAATTACTTACACATTTCCGGACGGGCACTATCTAGGCCCAAAATAAGCGCAAGTTCGAAAATAGACCCCTTTGTCGGCTCCGAGGAGCCATTTTGGAGACCTAAATTCTAAATTTCGGCGCGAAGTCACTCAGAACAGGCACGTCTTCAGCTGTCCTCCACGCCGATCGCTCAGGGAAAACGATTCTGCCCTCTTGGGGGGCGTTTGTAGAGACACCTCGCCCCAGCTCTGGCGACCCTCGGAGCTACTTTATCTCCTTTCAGTTTCAGGTAGCTGGCCGGTGTTTCAACCACTTACTGCCTTCCAAGAGAAGACGGCTCCAACCATTGACATCCAGCAGCCGATAGACCAACTGTCGGCCCCTGCGCAAAATCTGGCAGGGCATTTCAATGACCTCTCGCAGGAAACGGCGATACTCCATCTTCACCAGCTCTCGGGCTTGCAGTCGCGCCGGCAGCACCAACCCCATCCAGGCCTTCAGATTCCAGGCTTGAGCCGCAATCACCAGATAGGCCCAGTTGGCTACCAGCGTATCCGAGGGCATCCGCAGGGCCTCGACTCCGTTCTTGAGTTGTTCAATGACGTTCTCCTGGTTGCAGCGCCGGTTGTTTTCCCGTACGACTCCCGCCGTTCCCAACGTTCTGGCCGAGATATTGGTGACATAAAAGTGGTAGCGCGTCTGCGGCAGCAGCCGCTTCTGGCCTTTCTCGACCAGGATCGTCTTGCGCAAGATCACCATCCGATAGGTTCGCTTCGCTTTGCTCGGACGGTAGTCGATCTCCGCGATCTCTTCCCGTTCCAGCGTCAGCGTCTTGAACCCGCGTCTCTTGACAATCTCCGGCTTCACTTTGTCCCGCCGCTGGCGCCGCTTCTTCCCTTTTCCTTTCCCCTGGCTGGGGCGCCCCAGCTCTTTCCATCTCGCTTCTGGCAACGCCTCCGCCCACTTGACGAAGCTCGGATGGGCGTCGATCCCGAAGTCAAACTCCACGCCCGCCTCCGTCCAACGGTCAAAATGAGCCGTCAGCGAAAAATCCGTGTCCCCGCGCAGGCGCACCTTCCGAAAACCCGCCTCTCGAACCAGCTCGATACTCCGATCCAGCCATTCGGCCGCTCCCTCATGAGAGGGACGGTTGCCCGAGCGGTTGACCGCATAGAGCACCTCTCCCGTATTGGCCAGCGTCACGATCAGCGGCGCATAGCCCCACTGCCCGTCGTAGCTGATCTCCATCCCTTCCTTGCATTCGCCGCTCGTGGGGGCCATCGTCCCATCCACGTCGATCTCCGCCCGTTGGAAGAAACGGGCCGGTTGTTGGGCCCAGACCTTGAGGCGGCTGGCATTGACGGCTTCCATCAGATCCACCACGTCGGGCGCGTCAAAGCGGCGCACAAAGTCTCCGGCCGTGCTGGGGGCGGGGATCTTCTCGGCTCCCACCGCCTCCAGGAAACTCACACTCTGACGTCGCAGTTCAATATCCTGATAGCGGGTCCCGCCCGTGGCCACGTTGTAGATCAGGCTCAGGACGTGGTCCGATTCGTGGTACGGTTGGTGGCGTTTGAGCAGCGTCACCGCCTGGTCAATGGCTTTCCCCAGCCCACTCCACTTCACCACCTGCTGCAGCAGCCCCAGACCACCGTAACTGACCGCACCCGTTTTCTCCGAGACCTCGTAGCTGATGACCTCGGGCGAGAGCACCGGTTTCGGGTCTTGACCGTTCCAGCTGGGGCTCAATCGCTGAGCAACCTCTGCTTCCCGTTTGCGGATGATTGCGCTATCCTTTTTCTTCACCTGAAATGCCTCCTTTCGGGTCGTTCTGAGGTTTCTTTCATTAACTCCAGAATACCCATCAGGTCTGGCATTTCAGGTGTTTACATGTGGTTTAGTCCACTTTCATCTACTTCTTTTGGGTCTAGGGCCCCTTGCTGGAGAAGAAGTTCACAGACTGGTCAAGTTTCCTGCTTCGGCGTGATGTGGTTGCTAAGAGACCGCTTCAGCGGTCTAGCGCGAAGCGCAATAGCCCGGTCCTTCAGGGCCGGGTGGGCGGAACGGCAGATAGCGGAGCCCGCTTTAGCGGGCTTCTCGAACGCGGGCTTCAGCCAGACTCCGGGTCGACGATGGCTAAAGCCGCCGTTCGAGAAGGACCGTGAACGGCCCTCAGGAGGGGTAGGAGACCGGGTTACCCCGGCGTAAACACCGGGTCTATTGCGCTTCGCGCCAAGCCGCTGAAGCGGCCTCCTGGAAAGTGTACACTCAAGCAGACGCCGGTGTTGCTCGGCGGTATGAGGCCGCTCGCTACCAAATACTAGCTGGCGGGATCCGGAAGGGCAATGTCAGGGGACGGCATGTATAGAAATCGGAAGGACAGGAGGAATCCAATCCGCCTATTCCGCTGACACTCGGAATGTCGTTCGCTGCGAAGCGGCTTGTGTGGGAGTGGCAACACTTTCTCCATCGTCGAAGGAGTGATAGATTCCGATCAACTCAATCAAGAAGAGATCAGGTGGACTCACATCCGAAGTCCACGGGAGTAATTTCGGTTCAAAGGAGGCAACGCCAATGCCAATGTACATTCTTGACCAGGGCTTTAAGAAGTGGGCAAAGATCACCTGCCGAGTTGGACAGGTTCTAGCGATTGTTCTGATCTGGCAGGTGACTCATTCTCCCGTCATGGGCCAGTTCGGGAGCACTGTGCAGCAGTTTCCACAGGCGGTTCTCAACGGCGGTTCCACCACTTCTTTTACCATCCACAATCCGGACAGCGAAGCTACGATCGATGTCGCGGTGCAAGTCTATGCCCCGAAGGGGTGATGCACTACAGGATCAGCAAGTACAACTTGGGCCGGGAGAGACCAAGACGGTGATGTTCGGAGATGCAAGTGAGCCACTGACGAGAGGATGGGCCGAGCTGAGGTCCGACGATGAGTTCATCGCTACCGAGTTCTTCCAGCTCTTTCTGGGCGGACTAAAGCCTCGGGTGGGGGTCTTACCCAGCCTTACCGCCGAAGAGATCAAATTCCTGGGATTCGTTAATGAGCAATTCAAGTCGGGTCTGGCCGTCCACAACCCCAGTCGAACGGAAGCGACGGAAATCACCCTGCGTCTCAAGGACAAGGCAGGTCAAGAACCCATCTCTGAAAAGAAAATGACGTTGTCCCCGCTTCAGTCCGAAGCCGCTTTCTTGAACGAAGCCCTGCTTTTCGGACCGTCGCTGAGCAGCTTCGAAGGAGTGGTGGAAATCAGTGCCAACTCGCCTCCCGTTGCGGTACTCTCCTTGATTCAGGAAGCCACCGGGGACGTGGCGACCGTGGCCGTGGAAACTGCGAACTTCCTCATCACTGACCCTACCAACACGGCCATCGGACGAGATGCACTCACCTCCAACACCACGGGTTCGAGGAACACCGCGAGTGGAGTCAATGCGCTCTTCTCCAACACTGAAGGCTCCTCCAACACCGCGAATGGGTTCGAGGCCCTGAGCTCCAACACCACCAGTGGAAGGAACACCGCGAGTGGATGGCAAGCTCTTCGTTCGAACACCACAGGCGACGGAAACACCGCAACGGGAGCCAACTCGCTCCAAGACAACATTGAAGGTATCAGCAATACGGCGACCGGGGCCAGTGCGCTGCCCAACAACACCGAAGGCGACAGGAACACGGCGACCGGGTCCGGTGCGCTCTTCGAAAACACCACCGGCAGCGACAACACAGCGAGTGGTGGGAGTGCTCTCAGATCCAACACTACCGGCAGCCATAACACGGCGAGTGGTGCTAGCGCGCTCAGGGAGAACACCACCGGCTCTTTCAACATTGCCATCGGCTTCGGAGCTGGTCGAGACAATGAAACAGGCGACAACAACATCCATATTGGTAACAATGGCCTTGATGAATCGAACACGATTCGGGTTGGCTCGGCGGCCCACTTTCGAGCCTTCATCGCCGGTGTCCAATTGGTTCCAGCCTCCTCGAAGAGGTTCAAGCAAGACATCCACGAGATGGGCGGTGCGAGCAGCGATCTGATGAGTCTGCGACCGGGCACCTTTCGCTACAAGAAAGACTACGACGCGGGTGACCCTCGGCTCCAATACGGGCTCATTGCCGAGGAAGTAGCCGAGGTCTACCCCGAGCTGGTCGTCAATGACGGAACAGGTCAACCCCGGACGGTGGAGTATCAGAAATTGAATGTGATGCTGCTTAATGAACTCCAGAAACAGAGCGAGCAGATTCGGGCCCTCACAGAGCGACTGGTACGGCTGGAGCAAGAGGAAAAGGCCGAAGTGTCAGAAGTTCTGTATTAGTGCAGAACGTGCAACAGTTCGGCTGTTTACTTTTCCTCCAGCCGTGCCAGGCGCTTTGTGAGAATGCGAATCTGCTCGCTCTGTTTCTGGAGTTCATTAAGCAGCATCACATTCAACTTCTGATACTCCACCGTCCGGGGTTGACCTGTTCCGTCATTGACGACCAGCTCGGGGTAGACCTCGGCTACTTCCTCGGCAATGAGCCCGTATTGGAGCCGAGGGTCACCCGCGTCGTAGTCTTTCTTGTAGCGAAAGGTGATCGGTCGTAGCCGCATCAGGTCGCTGCTCGCCCCGTCCATGTCATGGATATCCTCCTTGAACCGTCTTGAGGAGGGAGGAACGATTTGGACACCGGCTATGAAGGCGTTCGTGTGGTCTGAGTTGCCAATGCGAATCGTGTTGGATTCTTCTGCACCTATGCTTCCAACATAGATATTGTTGTCACCGCTGACCAGATCAGAACCCGCACTATTCCCGATGCCAATGTTGAAAGAACCGGTGATGTTGGATCTGAGCGCTTCGTTCCCGCTTGCCGTGTTGAAGATCCCGGTGGTGTTGGAGGTAAGCGCCTGGTTCCCAGTCGCCGAGTTGTTACTGCCTTCGGTGTTGGAAAAGAGGGCACCAGCCCCACTCGCCGTATTGAAGCTCCCGGCTGTGTTACGACGGAGCGCATCGATTCCAGTTGCCACACGTTGGATCTCCCAACAGAGTTGGCTTCGAGCGCGGCGACCCCAACCGCCGTGTTTTCCTTCCCTTCGGTGTTGGACCGGAGCGCTCGGTCCCCACTCGCTGTGTTGGAGCCGCCCGTGGTGTTGGAGAAGAGCGCATCGTGCCCACTCGCTGTGTTGCCGTTGCCGCTGGTGTTGCGGAAGAGGGCACCAGCCCCACTTGCCGTGTTGGAGCTGCCGGTGGAGTTGGACGCGAGTGCAGAGTTCCCGTTCGCCGTGTTCCCGATGCCTTCGGTGTTGGAGACGAGCGCATTATGCCCACTCGCTGTGTTCCCGAAGCCCGTAGTGTTGCTCATTAGAGCACCGGCTCCCGTGGCGGTGTTGTTAATGCCGGTAGTGTTGGAGCTGAGTGCGCCTCGCCCAAGGGACGTGTTGCTGGCTCCGGTCACGACGAAACTTTGAGTCTCGACGGCTACTGTCGCCACGTCCCCACTGGCTTCCTGGATCAAGGAGAGCACCGCTACGGGAGGCGAGTTGACACTGATTTCCACCACTCCCTCGAAGCTGCTCAGCGAGGGTCCGAAAAGCAGGGCTTCGTTCAAGAAGGCGGCTTCGGACTGAAGCGGGGCCAACGTCAGCTTCTTTTCAGCGACGGGCTCTTGACCTGCATTGTCCTTGAGACGCAGGGTGATTTCCGTCGCCTCCGTCGGACTCGGGTTGTGAACCGCCAGACCCGACTTGAACTGATCATTGACGAATCCCAGGAATTTGATCTCTTCGGCGGCAGGGCTGGGTAAGACCCCCACCCGAGGCTTTAGTCCCGCCAGAAAGAGCTGGAAAAACTCGGTGGCGATGAACTCATCATCGGACTTCAGCTCGGCCCATCCTCTCGTCAACGGCGCACTTGCATCTCCGAACGACACGGTCTCGGTCTCCCCCGGTCCGAGTTCCACCTGTCCGTCCGTCAACGCTCCGCCGGATGGGGAATACAGCTGTACATTGACGTCAATGGTCTTCCCGGCGTCCGGGTTGTGGATCGTAAAGGAGGTTGTGGAACCACCGTTCAGGACCACTTGTGGGAAATTCTGGACAGTGCTCCCAAACTGGCCCAGGACGGGAGAATGAATCACCTGCCCAATCAGAACAATCGCTAGAACCCGGCCAGCTTCGGCAGGTGATCTTTGCCCACTTCTTAAAGCCATAGTCAACGATATACATTGGCGTTGTCTCCTTTGCACCGAGTTTACTATTGTGGACTTGTGAATCTACCTGATCTCTTCTTGATCGAGGTGATCGGAATCTATCACTTCTTCGACAAGGGAGGAAATGTTGCCACTCCCACCTTGGCTGGAGGGTGTCTGCGATCCGTGGCGGTTGTGTTGCCCAGTCTGGCGGACGACGAGGTGGGAGTTGGGTGGGTGGAGCCAAGTGACCCGGAGAAACCTCCAAAGCAGATCGTGTTCCAGAGGGCCCGTCCAGAAAGGATCTAGACTCTGCGCAGAGACCAACGAACTCCCCAAGGTAAAGCCCATGCCACTGGTCGAACGCTCGGAGGCATTCAACCACTCCGATTGGATCTACGAGATCAAATACGACGGCTTCCGAGCCTTAGCGTATATCGATGAAGGCAGATGCCGACTCGTTAGCCGCAAAGCATATCTACAAGAGCTTTTCCGAGTTGTGTGAATGGATCGGTCAAAACCTAGAGGTCGAAAACGCCATCTTCGACGGGGAGATTGTCTGTCTGGATGATTAAGGCAAGTCGGGTATCTCATTCGCCGGCCCGGCGACCTCCCGCTCGGCGGAGTTTTGGCATTCTAAGCGATCCCCTACCCTGAATTCGTCAATTGTTGACGACCACCGCCTGATTTGACAATGCCGACGGGAGACAACACGATGGTGGCGAGGATCGATCCGGGGACGGGCACGCCCTTGGCGGCCACCAATCCGCACATGGAGGGCAGTAGGGTCCTGGCCCTGGTCGGGGAGGCTCATGAATAGCTGATGCTGTTGCGGGGACTTGCCATTATCTTCTTTCTGGCCCTTCCGTCCCACCTCGGGGCCGAACCCCTGGTCTCGATAGACGACCCCATGTCACCGCCGAGGTGGGCCCTGGCCCAAAGGGCCCTTATCAAGGCCAACGCCGAAGCTGCCCTTCAGGTCGCCGGAAGGTACGTGGACGCGCGGGGCTGGTTGCGAATCACGCCCAACTGGGGGGGGATGGATGGACCCGACGATGTCATGGAGAGCTTTCGGAACTGGCCCCTGCTCTACATTCTGGGTGGGCCCGAGTCGATCCTTTCCGACTACAAGAAAATCTGGGAGGGGCACCTGCAGCAGTTCACCGAGGCTCGGGAACCCCTGGTGGAAGTGGCTAAGGAGGGAATGTACTACCGGGAATTCTGCCCTTCCTTCGACTGGGAGCATATCGGTGAGGGCATGGCAGGCTGGTACTGGTACGGCATGGCCCGCCCCCGCGACCCCCAGTACCTGATCCGCGCGCGACGGTTCAGCTCCTTGTATACGGGCGGTGACCCGTCTGCTCCCAACTACGATCCCAGGCACCGAATCGTACGCAGTCTCTTCAACGGCAGCCGCGGGCCCCTTCTGGGCACTCCCACCGAGGCCCACTGGGCCGGGCCGCCCCGGCCGCGGCATGATCCTAGGCCAGGCCGGCCCCGACGGACACTCCGGTTTGCCCGCCAGGGTTACACCGTGGACCTGAGCGGAGACCACCCCCTGAATCTCATGGCCACAAACCTGGCCATGACGGCCTACATGCTCAGCCATGAGGAGCAATACAGAGACTGGATCCTGGAATACGTGGATGCCTGGAAGGAGAGGATTCGGGAGAACGACGGCAACATTCCCACCAATATTGGCCTCGACGGATCCATCGGCGGCCAGTGGGGAGGGAAGTGGTACGGAGGGGTCTATGGCTGGAACTTTCGTCTCCGCGACGATGAGTTTACACCCCATCTCCAGGGTAAGCCCAACCCGGGGAACAACATGTTCATCCGGGGTCCACGCATCGCTTTGGGTATCGCTCTGCTGCTGACGGGGGATCCCGCATATCCCGCCATTCTGCGCCGACAGCTCGACAACCTGTACGCTGCCGGCAGGAAAGAGGGGGATCGCTTTCTCATCCCCCACAAGTATGGGGACAAGGGCTGGTATGGATACAGCGAGTACCTCTACCCGGAGGAGCAGATCGATGTGTACCTCTGGTCCTTCGATTCGGCGCAGAGGAAGCGGGTCTCGAGCCACCCCTGGATCCGCTATCTGGCAGGGGACCACGACGGCTACCCTCTCGAGGCGTTGGATCAGGACTTTGCGGCGATCGGAGAACAGATGAAGGAGCTACGAGAAGATGTAGCCTCCCAGGATACCCGGTCCTCTACCGGTTATCCTCGACCGGTTTCCGTGACCTCGCTGCTCCATCTGATGATGGGGGCCAACTACCCGGGCGGATCGGGGAACGTCCTCCACGCGCAGGTTCGATACTTCGATCCGGATCACCGCAGAGCTGGTCTACCCCAGGATGTGGGGGCGTTGGTGGAACAGATCAGCCCGGGATCCGTTACGCTCACACTGGTCAATACCAGCCCCGTGCATCGCCGGGACGTTGTGGTCCAGACCGGGGGCTACGCCGAGCACCGGTGTACCTCAGTGGAGAAGGATGGCGAGGTGGACAAGGTGGGAGCTTCACACTTCCGGGTCCGGCTGGAACCAGGGTGTGGTGGGCGTCTGACTCTTGCCCTGGAGCGTTATGCCGACGTACCCACGCTTGCGTTTCCCTGGGATCGCTGACGGCTCCCGACCCAGAGGACTGAGGGCCGCAATTCCGGTCGACGGCCCGGAGCGCTAGGCTCTTGGAGTACGTCCCCATTGGTCGGCAACAGGATAAGTCAGGACATGAGCCTATCGAGCAGGTCCCTGGTTCTTCTTATTCTCCTGACAGCATGCTCTGGCTTGAATGCCTGGGGCGAGAGCACCATCCCACTCCAAACGCCGATGTTCCCACCGACCTGGGCACTACTGGAGAGGGCGCTGTTGGCAGCCAACGTTGAGGCCTCTCGCGAGTTCTTTCTCACTCATTTCGACCGGGCAGGCAATCTGATTCACACACCCACCTGGGGGGCTCTCGAAGGACCAGATGACGCCTACGAGTCCTTCTACAACTGGACGCTTCTGTACGCCCTGGGAGCATCCCCTGAAATTCTGGAGATGTTTCGCAAGGGTCAGGAAGCGCACCTGCGACAGTACAAGGCCGTCAAGACCGCCACCACCGGGATCGCTCGCGATGGCGCCTACTACAAGGAGTTCCCACCCATGATGGACTGGCATCACATAGGGGAAGGACTCAGGTCCTTCCTCTATGAGGGCCTGTGTGACCCCATGGATGCTAGATTCCAAAAGCGTATGCGCCGTTTCGCAGGCTTCTACATGAATCAGGATCTAGAAGCGCCAAATTACGATCCGGAACAGAAGATCATCCGGAGTCTCTTGAATGGGAGCCGAGGGCCGATGCTCCGAATGGCCACACGCCCGGACTGGTGCGGAGACCCTCTCCAAGGCCGGTTCATCCTGGACAACCTCGGGGGACCACTGGACTACATGGAGCACTATCCCCTCAAGCTGGCGCACTTCGACGAGTATCTGACGGTGGAGGGAGACCATCCCCTGAACCTGTCAGCCACCGTACTGGCTCTCAATGCCCACATGCTGGGCCACGAGGGCGGATACAGGGAATGGGCTCTGGAATATGTAGACGCCTGGAAATCCCGAATCGCAGCCAACGGTGGAAACGTCCCAACCAACATCGGTCTGGATGGAAGCATCGGAGGCGTGTTCGGCGGTCGTTGGTGGGGTGGAACCTACGGTTGGAACTTCCACCCCTGGTCTCCGGAGCACGGAGAGCAGCATTTCCGGAACCTGTTCGACAAGGGGACCTGGCCCGGATTCGGCAACGCCCTGCTCCTCACCGGAGACATGGGCTATGTGGACGTGCTGCGCCGGCAAATGGACAATCTCTTCGCCCAGAAGAAGGTCGTCGATGGGGAGATTCACCTTCCCCGGAACTACCGTGTCTACGTCGAGAAGACGGGACCGCCGGGGAGGGATCTGGTCCGTGGAGAGATTCTGGGTCTGAAGTCTGGAGAGCCGGGGTGGTTCAACTGGTCTCCCCGCTGGTTCGTTCCTCGAGTGACGGAGATCTACCTCTGGTCCATGGACCGGAGGGATCTGGAGCGGATTCCAATCGAGGGCTGGGTCGCTTTCCTTGAGGGGAAGGATCCCGGGTATCCGGTGCGTGCCCTGGAGATGGATTTCGCCCGGATCCAGCGCACCCTGAGACGAATGAGGGAGAACAAGACACCCCCGGACAGCTGGCTGGCGGACTCGACCTACGGCTACAATCCGGCGACGACTGAGAACCTTCTGAAGCTGATGATGGGAGGCTATCACGGTGGTCTGATCTGGACCCTTCACGCCCGTCTTCGCTATTTCGACCCGGTGCGCCGGCGAGCCGGCATACCCCAGGATGTGGCTTTCCTGGTGACCCGGATCGATGGGGACAAAACACGGGTGATTCTGGTGAACGTCAATCAAGTGGAGAGCCGGGAGGTCATTGTCCAGACGGGGGGATACGGTGAGCACTTCTGTGTCCGTGTCGAAGCCGAGGGCCAGACCCACAACATCAACCGACGCTTCTTCCGGGTGCGCCTCGGCCCGGGCGCTGGGGGTGAGCTGGTGATCCACCATCGCCGCTACGCCAATACACCGACACTGGCTTTTCCCTGGCACGGCTCCAGGGTTCCGCGGCCTTAGGCATCGTAAATAAATAAAGGTATCATGTTATGATTCGGCGGAGTTCGGTTCTATTACATTAATTCCATTCGCCATGGAACGGGTTGGGCCGCATCTGGATTCGCTTCATTTCTTCATTGGAGACTTTGCGTCCAGTGGGATACTTGCGGCGATCTAGCCGGCACGTCACTTTGAGTCCTTTAGCTGTCGTTGTCTTCGCGATGAGTTGAACAATTGTTTCGTAGTCTCGTAAAGGTTCGCCGCGCCAGTTCGAAGAGATGAAAGAAAAGAGGCGGTGTTCGATCTTGTTCCATTTGCTGGTGCCGGGTGGAAAATGACAGACCGAAGCCGGGAGGCCCGTTTCGTCTGCGAACTTCTGCAACTCAAATTTCCAAAGGCGCAACCGCCAACCGTTGCTCCCGCCGGCGTCGGCGGTGATCAGTATCGTTCTTGCATTCGGATAGATCCGTCTCCCTTCCTGGCGCCACCAGCCGCGAATGGAGGCGACCGCAAACGCTCCCGTGTCGTGATCGGTGCCGACATTGACAAAGCCGGTATTGCGCCCAATGTCATAAACGCCGTAAGGATAGGCACGGGGAACGTCGGGAGTGGGAAAGTCATGACCCTGAACCTTGATCGGCTTCCCGGCGGGAAGCCATTGCTGGCCCGCGTTGTCGTAGTTGCCGATGAGTTCTTTCTTCTTGGTATCCACGGAAATGACCGGACTGCCTTCCCTCAGGCAGTGTCTGACGGTGGCGCTGATGTGCCGAAACTGGGCGTCGCGGTCCGGATGATCTTTCCCTTCCTCGGTCTTCCGATTGCTCTGCAGACTGTAGTCGAGGTCGTGAAGGATCTGCGCCACCTTCGTATGACTGACCGGGTGTTTGTGCCGGGCCAGTTCTTTCGCGATGGCCCGCGTGCTCTTGCAAATCCAACGCAACGGAGACTCCGGGTCACCCCGAGTTTGGACCTCGATCATTTCTTCCAATTGCTCCACCAGCCCCGGGTCCGAAACCGTCAGGGGCTTGCCTCCGGCTCCGGGCCGCCGGATGCGGCCTTCCATGGGCCCGAAACCCTCTTCGATTTCACGGATTCCTTTAGCGATTGCCTTGCGCGACAGTCCGCAGGCACGGCGTACCAAACTGACTCCGCCATGGCCCAACGCTCTCGCTTCACTGGCCGCCATAATCCGCCGCGTTCGTTCATCCAACAGGGGCCATACAGAGCGGAATTTCTCCGTCAATTCGGTCAGCGTATCCATGCATGTGCAGCATAGCATTACTAACTATATATTGACACCTTTATTTATTTACTCCTCCTTAGTACCGTACTTCATAATTACGGTCACGTTTGCAGATGGGGCTTGCGAGGCGAGATCAAGGCGGGAGGAGGAAGACGATGCTTGGCCATCTTCGACAACGACCAACGCAGAGATTGGGGCACGCCACCGTAATTATGAAATGCGGTTAGATGCGGTACTTAGCCGCGTACTCACCTGGGCGGAAATCGTTTACGATGGGGTTTCATTGATCTCAACGTTTGAACCGGCACAGGATCACGGACACGCTGTGTAAAAGGCAAAAGTCGCAATCATTGGATTGGGTACGGTCGGAACGGGCGTCGCGCGGCTGCTGCTCGTGCCCTCAACACTCTTTGCAGGTGTCAAAGGGGTTAAAGTAAACTTGGTTCCATCATTTTCGAACCGGAGCCTCGGAGGCAACAGTTGATATGAAGAATTTCAGTTTAGGCCTATCGCCACTTCTGGTCTGGTCTCTACTTGCGTCCACGGGGATCGCGCAGGATTGGCCCCAGTGGCGAGGACCGGACCGCACGGATATTTCCACCGAGACCGGACTCCTCTCCGCCTGGCCTCCCGAAGGGCCCAGGCTGGTGTGGACATTCAAAGACTGCGGGATCGGCTTCTCGGGGCCCTCGATGGTAGGCAGGACGCTCTTCACCATGGGGGCGCGCGGAGGCGTCGAGCAACTTCTGGCAATCGACAGGGCCGAGGGCAAAGAGATCTGGTCGCTCGACGTCGGAGAGGTTTTCGAGATCGCCCGTGGTAACGGTCCTCGCAGCACCCCAACCGTAGCCAATGGCCGCGTCTATGCCCTGGGGGCGGCGGGAAACCTGGTGTGCGCCAACACCAGCAATGGCGAGCTCATCTGGAAGGTATCGATGTCCGACCTGGGTGGGAGCCCTCCTAAATGGGGCTACAGCGAGAGCGTTCTTGTCGATGGACAGAAGATCATTTGCACGCCGGGAGGCCCCCAGGGGACCGTGGCGGCATTGGATGCGATGACCGGGAACGTGATCTGGCAAACGAAGGAGTTCCAGGACCCCGCTCAGTATGCCTCACCCTTCGCCTTCAGCTGGAACGGGATTCGGCAGTATGTCCAACTGACGATGGAGTCTCTGGTGGGTATTGGAACCGACGATGGCAGCCTGCTGTGGAAGTCCGATTGGCCCGGTAGAACCGCCGTAATTACCACCCCGATCTATCGCGACGGGCATATCTATATCACGTCCGGATACGGTGTGGGCTGTAAGCAGATCCGCCTTGGTGACAACAACCAGGTCAGCGACGTCTATTCGAATAAGGTGATGAAGAATCGGCATGGAGGCGTCATCCTGCTTGGCGACTATCTCTATGGTTACTCCGACGACCGGGGTTGGACCTGCCAGAATTTCGAAACCGGTGAGGAGGTCTGGCGGGAAGAGGAGAAGCTGGAAAAAGGATCGATAGCCTACGCCGACGGACGTCTCTATTGTCTGGGTAGGGAGGAAGGAACGGTTGCCTTGATCGATGCTTCACCCAAGGGGTGGAAGGAATTCGGACGGTTTCAGCTGCCCGTCGACTCCGAGCTTCGCAAGCCCAGGTGGCTTATCTGGACACACCCCGTGATCGCCGGCGGCCGACTCTACCTTCGCAATCAAGAGCTGCTGTTCTGCTACGACATCAAGGATAGCTAGTGCCCGTCCGAAAACCGGGGTTTTCAGAACTGTAATCTGTTGAATCGTAAACACTTATTATACTTGAGACTGCTGACAGACCGGCTCGACCCAGCTCGATCCAGAGCAAGGACCCTCGAGCGAGGGCACGCGGGCCAAAAAGCAGCGGTTCGGCGCAGACCTCTCCCCGAGTCGGAGCCACAAGGCAGTACGGTCAGCCACAAAAGGCTACAACAGGAGTCGGGCCAGGACGACCAGGTTATAGGTCCGGACGCTGGCATGGACGTAGCTTTGAAAGTGAGGCCAGCCTTTCCAGCTACAGCGGTGGAGACCGAAGGTGTGCTTGAGGGTCCCAATGCACCCCTCAATCCCGGCGCGGAAGCGTTTGAGTTGTTTGTAGACCCAACTGGAACGCACCATGCTCTCAACCGTCAACCCACACTTTTTGGAAAAGGCCACATCCTGTACCCCCTGCTCTTTGGCCCAGCGCAGGTTGGCAGCCGAGGCAAAACCACCATCCCAGGCGCTCTGGCGGGGGACCTTCCCGTACAGCTGTCGATGCCGCTCTAAGAAGGGTTGCACATAGTTGCTGTCGGCCGGATTCCCCCGTTCCACCACACAATCCAGGATCAGCGACGAGGCGCCCGTGCTGACAAACACCTTGTGGCCGAAGACCGTTTCCCGAGGGCTCTTCTTGATAATATCGGTGTGCTCTTCGAAGAGGGAACAGATCTTCTCCTGGGCCGCGACGGCCTCGCCCGAAAGGACCCGTCGTTGAGTCTGCTCGATGACTTTGTGCAACAGCCCCAGATAGTGGGCCAGTTGCGCCGCCACGGCCAGACTGAGGGGATCGCTCCACTGCGCGGAAGCTGCCAGCGCCTGCTCGGCATAGTGAGCCGTCTTGGACGCCACTTTGATCAGATCGCGGTAACTGTCCAGGCGCTTCTTGCCGCGGCGGTTGCGGATGTTCAGGACGCGCCGCTTGGCCCGCCGCGTATGATCGACGAAGCCGATCCCTTCCCGCTCCCGCAGCCGCCCCAGCGACTGGGTCACGACTCGAATGCCGTCGTACAACAGCTCACTGTCGAGCGGATAGTGGATGTTCGTCTCGACCGCCGTGGCATCGACCCGAATCCGTTGGCCTTTTTCCAGACCCCGAGCCTGCGCCCAGAGCACCAAGTGGTCGTTGATCGCCTTCCAAGTCCCCGGCTCAATCTTCCCCAGGTTCTCCGCCAGGGTGGCTTTGCTGATCGACGCCCCATAGGGCAAGCGACAGAACCTCTGACAGCTTTGCGAATCCACCAGATGAAACTCCAGCTTGCGATAGCTGAACTGATGCAGCTGTTTGATGACGGCGCAACGCAGCACCTGCTCGGCCGTCAAACCGGGGGCGCCAACACCGGAATCGACCCTGTCAGAGAGATCTTGTACTATCAGCTCCAGCGTCTGGGGATTGTCGTCCAGGATGCGCGAGATCACCTTCAATTCATGGGCCAGCTGGTGATCGGGCCATTGCGGGGAAAGGGGGCGTTGTTTTTCACGCTTTTTACGCATCTTCGAACTCCTGAAATCGTCGTAAGTCATTTTAGTCTAATTGTTTGCACCAAATAGTCTAGCAAACGGCCCTGACAGTTTCGGAGCTTGAAAAAGCCCTCTTTCCCCTTCCTTATCAATTACTTACACATTTCCGGACGGGCACTAGCTAACCTGTCTCAGGTAGTGGTGGCCTCCAGGCCGCCATCCTCAGAGACTTCGGCCTGGAGGCCAAAGCTACTGCAGTGGTGTCACGGGTAGTGTGGTGAACTGACCTGGCTCGGGACCAAGCTCCAGGGCGGTTGCAGCAATCTTGCCTCCCGTCACTTCAACTACCAACGTCCCTTCGAAGCCATCGGTATCGGCACCTGGAAAAAGCTCCGCCTCATTGATGAACCGAGCCAGGTGTCCCCCCGCCGGAAAGTCCACAATGGTCCTGGTACCGTTGGAAAGCGTCTGGCCTTGTTGGTCTCGCAGTGTCAGGTCCAACGTAACGGCGATACTTTCCGTATTGTAGAGTGCAATCCCGGTATTGATTCCTCCCGACTCTCTCCGAACCGGCACTATGAAACGGCTCAAGCTCGGGCTGGCTCCAACACCCGCGATTCCGATCCCTGGGAGCTCAAACCGAACCACCCCTCCCAGCGTGCTGTCGGGAGTTACCACCGCAGACCCGACTACCACATCTCCTTGCCCGTCGGTCGAAACCGTCACAGCACCCCTTGCTGGGACGGAAAATTGGACACTGCTTACTTGCGAAGAAGCATCGGCGATGGCCGGTCTTGCTTCATCGCCACTCTCACCCGCGATACCGACTTGCAAGGGCTGACCGTCATCGTCCAAGATATCAACTTGTCCTGAAGTCATCAAAGTGGCCGAGGGATTGATCAACACAAGATCGGAGATGAAGCCTCCACCGTTTCCGAATTGCGGAAAGTAGAGCTTCGGCCCCGGCCCACACTTTAGAGCGGACAGCTGGTTCAAATCCCGCGAAGGTGCCTGGAAGGGAATAAAAGTGATGCCTTGCAGCTCTGAGTTCGTCAAACCTGGTGCTTCGTCCTCGGTCGTGATCCCCGGGTTGCTGAAACTGAACTGATCGGAGAGCACACCGCAGTACTGCTGGAGCCCAACCGTATTCTCGTTGCTGAGATACTCTACATTGAAGATCGGGATATTGTGGGCCGCAAGATCCAGGTAGGCCTGGGCGGTAAACTTGAAGTCAGCGATTCGGGGATCGTTGGTTCCGAGGGAGTCCACGAAAGGATTGTCCTCTTCACCCTCTCCTTTGAAGAAAAAGTCCTCGGCTCCGAGGCCATCAATCGAGTTGAAATAACCATTTGCGAAGGGGATCAATGGCTCCAGGACCATGTGCGGAAACTCCTCCCCCGCTAGGCTCCCAGATGACTATCGAAGCCCGATTTCAAGTGGGACAGGTATGAGGCTATAATCAGAAAGCAATAGTCGGAGGGAGGGTCCCTTCCAGAGACACGATGATGTTTTCCGCAAGCGCGACGGCATCGAGGGTCCGAAGCACCGCTTCCGCCGTGAGTCTGCCCCTGGCGGGCCTGGTTGCCGTTGCCCTGATCGTTGGCGGGCCGGGACTCCTCTCTGCCCCTGCCTGGGTAAGTATCCAGTTCGTACCCAAGGGTCTCTTCCTATCGAATCCGGGAATGCACCAGTCGTTCCTGGTCACGGCGACCGACGGGCAGGGGAACCAGGCAGATGTCACCCATCTGTGCCAGATCACTTCCACAGACCCGGAAGTAGTCCGCGTGGACTCGAAGTCATATCGCCTGTCTGCTGAGTCTCCTGGGGTAACCACGATCGAGGTACGTCTGGACCACGTATCACAGGAGGTAGCGGTCCGGGTTGGAGAGAGAATTAGCGAGGTTGCCGTACGCTTTGCCCCTGATGTTGTCTCAATCCTCACCACCAAAGGCTGCAACGGTTCGGACTGCCATGGTTCCCCGGCAGGGCAGAATGGCTTCAAGCTGTCCTTGTTTGGCTACGATCTGGCGGCCGATCACGAGGCTATGGTTGGCTCCGATGACGGACGAAGGGTCGACCTTCAGGAACCTCGCGAGAGTCTCATCCTGAAAAAGCCCACCTTCGCCATCCCCCACGGGGGCGGACAGGTCCTGGACACGGACTCTGAGGAGTATGGCATGCTGCTGCGTTGGCTCCAGCAGGGCGGCCGCGCCAACACCGAGGGCGTGCGCCTTACAGCGCTGGAACTGTATCCAGAAGAGCAGGTGCTGGTCGGCATTAGCAGCACTCAGCGCCTGGTGGCGGTGGGACGCTTATCCGACGGAACCACGCGGGACATGACCGAAGATGTCCGTTACCAGGTCAGTGACTCCGGTGTGGTGGAGGTCTCTTCTGGGGGAGCCCTGGCTACCCGGGGGCCGGGACTCACCAGCGTTTCTGCGCGTGCCATGGGAAAAGTGGCCACCTCCCAGATCGGAGTGGTCGAGAGTCTGGCAGGAGCGGACTACCGTGTCCCTGAAGGAAATAACTTCATTGACGAGTTGGTCTACGCCAAGCTCCGGCAGATGAACGTGCCGCCGGCTGAGCTGACCTCGGATAGAGCTTTCGCTCGACGGGTCTTCCTGGACGCCATCGGTCGACTGCCCGCCAGACAGGAGCTAGCCGAGTTCCTGGACGACTCCAGCCAAGACAAAAGATCGCAGCTGATCGATCGTCTGTTGACAAGACCCGAGTATGCCTCTCACTGGAGGGTTAAGTTCGAAGACTGGTTCCGGAACAGCCAGCTCAACTCCCAGGGCCGCTCGATGGGGGTGTTCAAAGACTGGATCAAGAGATGGCTGTCGCAGGATCGCCCCTACGATGAGGTCGTACGAGCCCTTCTGACCAGCACCGGTGACACCATGGTCAGTCCAGCGGCCAACTTCTGGCATCCGGCCACGGACTTCATGCTGAAAGAGTTCAGCCTGACGAAGATGACCCCCACCATCTCTCGCCTCTTTCTGGGGGTGCGGCTGGAATGCGCTGAGTGCCACAATCACCCACTGGAAAACCTGACACAGGACGACTTCTACGGATTCGCCGCCTTTCTAGCGCGGCTGCAGGTCAAGCACGGCTACGGCGAGTATCGACGCACCTGGTTCCTGGAAAACCGCGGAGAAGTCGAGCATCCCCTGACCAAGAAGCCGGTCCTCCCCAGGGTCCTGGGAGGTAAAGCCCAGCAGATTCCAGAGGGAGTGGACCGCCGTCAAGTCCTGGCCGACTGGCTCCTGTCGCCGGAAAACCCCTACTTCGCCCGGGCAACGGTAAACCGCATTTGGGCCGAATACTTTGGGGTCGGAATCGTCGAGCCCTTCGATGATTTCCGCTCGACCAATCGGCCCATCAATCAGAAGCTCCTGGACCGGCTGGCCCGATTCTTTGTGGACAGCGGTTTTCGCCTGAGCGCCTTACATCGGCTCATACTCAACTCCAGAACCTACCAGGCGGCTTCGAAAAAGGAACCCTCAACCCAACTGGAAAGGGTCCTGGCAGCCCGATATCTACCTCGCCCTCTGCCTGCCGAGGTGCTGCTGGATGCCATTAGTCAGGTGACCGAGGTTCCCCATCAATTCCCCAATCATCCTGTGGGAACATCGGCCACCGATGTTTATCAACCCGACAGCCCCGATTATTTCCTGGTGACCTTCGGTCTGACGCGTCGCGACATTCTGGCAAGACGGACAGAAACAGCCACGCTGAGCCAGGCCCTGCATTTGATGAACGGAAACACCATCCGGGAGAAAGTAGAGAGCGCAAGCAACGTTCTGTCCCGTTTGATAGGGTCTGATTTCAGTGACAAGGAGATCGCGAGCGAGCTTTTCGAACGGGCCTACGCACGACTGCCCACGTCCCAGGAAGGAGCCATCTTGAGCCGTTTCATGACGGCGGAAGAGGCCTCTGGTCGAACCCGGAGAAGGGGCCTGGAGAATGTCGTCTGGGCCATACTGAACTCCAACGAGTTCCAGCTGAACCACTGAAGGGAATAGTGAGTAGTGAGCAGTGAGCAGTTAGCAGTGAGCAGTTAGCAGTTCCCTGTCAATTGGAGAGAGCCAATGCGTTTGGAAATGACACGACCTCTGGGAGTCAGCCGTAGAGCCTTTCTCAAGGTGGGTGCCGCTGCTTTTGCGGGGATTGACCTGCACCGGCTGCTGGCATCGGGACAGCGAAGCGAGATCTCCTGCATCGTTCTTTTCCAGCGTGGTGGCGCCAGCCAGTTGGACACCTTCGACCCCAAACCGGAAGCGCCCCGCGACATCCGGGGGAGTTTCGGCACTGTCCGCAGCAGCCTGCCAGGAGTCCATCTCTCGGAGTTGATGCCCCACACCGCCCGGATGATGAAGAAATTCGCCCTGATTCGTTCCATGCACTCGGAGGAAGCGATCCACGAGCGGGCTCGGCAATACGTCTTCAGCGGGATTCGCCCGCGGAACGAACTGATCCACCCCAGCTATGGTTCCGTTATCGCCAGGGAGCGTGGCTCCCGGGGAGGTCTCCCCCCCTTCGTGCTGATTCCCAAGGAGCAGCTCTGGGCCAAGGCGGGGTTTCTCGGTCCTACCTACGATCCTTTCATCGCAGGCGATCCCAACCAGAAGAACTATTCCGTGAAAGATCTCACCCTTCCCCTGGGACTGGGATGGGAAGAGGCTCAATCCAGATTCCAGCTGATGTCGGCCCTGGACAGGGAGTTCAAGAAAGTGGAGGGCTCCACCCTACTGGATGGGTTGGACCAGTTCTACCAAAAAGCCTTCGATCTCATTGCCTCGCCTGCCGCCAAGAAGGCTTTCGACATCGGTCAGGAGCCGGACGGACTCCGTGACACCTATGGCCGTACCGACGTGGGCCAGGGAGCACTAATGGCCAGGCGCCTGGTTCAAGCTGGTGTGCGGCTGGTGAGTGTCTTCCACAATGGCTACGATACCCACACCAACAACGACGAGAGCCACCGCAGGATCGTTCCGGAGTTCGATCAGGCTTTCTCAGCGCTCCTGGAAGACCTGGATCTGCGCGGAATGTTGGAGACGACGTTGGTCCTGGTGATCGGAGACTTCGGCCGCACTCCCAAAATCAACTTCTCGGGAGGCCGCGATCACTGGCCCGGCGCCTTTTCCGTAGCTCTTGCGGGTGCCGGTGTCAACGGCGGACAGGTCATCGGAAAAACCGACCCTCGTGCCTTCGGGCCCGTCGACCGGCCCGTCACCATCGAGGATCTGGGGGCCACCGTCTACAAGCTACTGGGCATCGATGCCCACAAGACGTATCTGGTTGAGGGAAGGCCTGTCGCCATCAACAAAGAGGGACAGCCAGTGAAGGAGATTTGGACTTGAGGAGGTATCCCCTCCTCCTGCTTCTTTGGCTGGCCCTTTGCGGTTCAGTTGAGGCGGCTGACCAAGAGCTGGAAATCGCTCGCATCTACCCTCTGGGAGGACAGCGGGGAAGCTCCCTCTCCCTGGAAATCCTGAGCCAGAAGAAAGTCAGATACAGCACCCGTGCTGCCGGAGGCCTGTCCAATCCGGTCCGGGTCGAATTCGACTGCCAGGACCTGGTCTGGAAACAAACCCTCGAGGCAAGCCGCGGAAGGTTGTTGGGAACCGTCGAGATTGCTCCGGGGGCGGCCTTGGGTCCTCACCTGCTCAGGGTCTTGACCCGGGAAGGGTACTCCACGTCGGCCCTCTTCAACGTGGGCCAGTTTTCCGACCTTCTCGAAGTGGAACCCAACGACACCTGGGAGCAAGCTCAGCCGGCGACAGATTTACCGCGGACGGTTCAAGGACGGCTGGATGGAGCTGCCGACGCAGATTTTTTTGCAATCCAGGTGAAGGCCGGTCAGCGCTGGACCTTTGACTTCCGGTCCATCGAGTTTGGCTCGGCCGTTGAGTCCAAGATGTCCCTTCTGGACCAATCCGGCGCTGAGGTGGCCTTCAATGACGATCGGAGCTTCTACGACGAGACCCCCTTTCTCGAAAAGACCTTCGAGACGGATGGGACCTACTACGTCAAGCTAGACCAATATCGAGGAGCTCGGGGCTTCAATTTCGGAAAGAACTGTTCCTACCTGCTGAGAATGACAGCGCTGCCGACCGTACATCACCTGGCCCCTCTTGCCCTTGCGGCCGGTAGGACGAGTCGCATGACACTAGCCGGCTCGGCCCTGGAAGGCACGGGGCAAGTCTACCTGACCCGGCTGCGAGGCGCCGAACACGCGCGCATGACCTACCCCTTCACGGTGCCCATCCGGTTCGAAAACGATCCTTCCATCGCCAGAGACATCGATCGAATTGAGGGAATTGTGCTGCGGACGCGTCCCGAGTCAGTGGAAATTGAGTTCTCGGTTCCAGCTGAGGCGCGCACGGGCCTCTGGCGAATCTGGGTCGAGAGCCCGGGCGGAGTGGTCGATGGTCCGCCTCTGGAGGTGAGCGACTGGGCAGAGTACGCCGAGGGGAAAACAGACTCGGCCAACTGGCGGCAGGGTCCCTACGGAGTCCATGGCCAACTGGAAAGACCGGGTGAGCAGGATACCTACGAGATTGAGGCGAAGACAGGACAACCCCTTCATCTGTGGACCCTGGCGGCCCAGCTGGGTGTTCCCGACCTGGATACGGTCCTGGTCCTGAAGGACGGTTCTGGAAAGAAGTTGGCAGAAAGCGACGACGTGGTTGCAGGACAGGGAACCTTGATCGGTAACCCAGATTCCAGCCTGTTCTACAGGCCTGAGCAGGATGGGCGCCTGTTTCTGACCGTCAAGGATCGTCTGAGCCGGGGTGGGCCCGGATATGTCTATCGCCTGAAAGTAAAGAGCGAGAAGCCGGGTTTTCAACTCTTCACGACACCAGAGAACGTGAATGTGGCTCGGGGGGGCTCGGCGCAGATCAAGGTACACCTGGTGCGCGAGGCCGGCTTCCAGGGGGAAGTTTCGATCTGGTTCGAGGGCCCGCCGGGCTCGGTCGAACCCGCCAGGGCAAAGTTCCGAGCCGATCAACTTTTCGAACCCAACGCGGACGGGGCAGATATGATCATTCCCGAGATTTCCTTCCGCATCCACGTGCCCGAATCCCATCCTCTTGGCACCCACACCTTCGAGGTCCGAGGCTCTCCCACAGGTGAAGAAACGCGTCAGGATGGTCGGATGGTAAAGGCTGAGACGACACTCATCATGGGTCCCCTGCTGGATGCGTGGAACTATACCCGGCGTCCCCTTCCGGAGACCTCTCTCACCATAGTTGAGCCGCTGGCAGGCTACCTCTCGGTCTCCCAGCAACATGGAGGAGGCCGCATGGGGCCGTCGCTAAGCCTCGCCCCGGGAAGCACCACGACACTCTCGCTGCAGGCCGAGAACATCCCCGGCGAGATTCCCATCACCATCAAGGACCTTCCCTCAGGCGTAGCCGTCGATTCCAGATCCCAGGAGAACAACCAGATCGCGCTGATCCTCAAGGCAGGTTCCGAGACCCCACTGGGCACTTTCGAGATCTCGGCCGAGGCCAAGGTTGGAGATCGTTGGATCTACACCGAGGCCATCGATCTGAAGGTGATCCCTGCAACCCCCTTCAGGGTTGAAATCCCGGAGTGACGCCGTTGACCCAGGGTCCGGAAACCCTGGGCTGGATGCCACAATCCCGTTGGGATTGACCTCGATTACAGAGTCGAACCGAGACCATCCTTCCTGTCCAACACTACCGATCTGCATGAGGTTTCTTTCCCGAATGCTCCGGCTCGCAGGGGTCGATCGCGATGCTGAGAGTGCGCCGATCCGGAGCACAATGCAAGCGTCCGTTTCTGGAGACTCACGCCACGGACCGGATCTGGGCTAAAGCCATTGCTCGAGAAGCCCGCTGAAGCGGGCTCCCGGATAGGGTTACCTGCAGCAGAACCTTCTAGTCCGAAGTTACCCTGAAAACTAGCTGAAAAACAACCTGTAAGCCATTGTGGATCATCAGGTAAGGGTCTTTTTGTGTTCGACAAGTTGTACCCATGTAATAGTTGGTTTAGTGTCCTTTATTGTCGGTAGTATGTGATATTATAGTGCCCATGTACATCGAATCCGTTCCCAACCGCAACTCGCCCCCGGCCATTCTCCTGCGCGAGTCCTACCGGCAAGCCGGCAAGGTGCGCAAGCGCACTCTGGCTAACCTCAGCAAGTGGCCCGCGGAGATCGTCGAAGGCCTGCGCAGCCTCTTGAAGGGAGGCTCCGTCATCTCCGACTTGAGCCAAGCCTTCCAGGTCCAGCGCACTCGCCCCCATGGTCATGTGGCGGCCGTCTTGGGTACCCTGCGCCGCCTCGGTTTGGAGCGCTTACTGGCCACTCGCAACAGCCTGCAGCGCCGCCTGGTAGTGGCCCTGATCGTGGCGCGCATCCTGGAGCCCCGCTCCAAGCTGGCCACCGCACGCGGATGGGATCCCCAGACCCTGTCCAGCAGCTTGGGCGAGCTCTTACAGGTGGAGGCCGCGACGGCCGATGATCTGTACGGCGCCTTGGACTGGCTGCTCGTTCGACAACCAAAGATTGAAAACCAGCTGGCGGCTCAGCGCCTGCAGGACGGTTGCCTCGTGATCTACGACGTCACCTCGACCTACTTCGAAGGGAGGAGTTGCCCGTTGGCCCAGCGGGGGTATTCCCGAGACGGCAAAGGGGGTACGCTGCAGATCGTCTTCGGCCTGCTGTGCGACCGTCAAGGCTGCCCTGTCGCGGTCGAGGTCTTCGAAGGCAACCGAGCGGACCCCACAACAGTGACCAGCCAAATCCAAAAACTGCGCCAACGCTTCGGGTTGCGCTCGGTGGTGGTGGTCGCCGATCGAGGAATGCTGACGGAAGCCCGCATTCGGGAGGAGCTCAAGCCGCTGCCCGGCATGGGCTGGATCACGGCCCTGCGAGGCCCTCAGATCCGCAAACTGTTTCAATCCGGTCCGCTGCAGCTGTCCCTGTTTGATCAACGCGACCTGGCCGAGATCCAGAGCCCGGACTACCCCGGGGAACGGCTCATTGTCTGCCGTAATCCCCTCTTAGCGGAGGAACGGGCCCGCAATCGCCAGCAACTGCTCCAGGCGACCGAGCTGGAGTTGGAGAAGATTGTCCAGGCAACGCAACGTCCGAAGCGTCGCTTCAAGGGCAAGGATCGGATTGCCCTGCGGGTGGGCAAAGTCCTCAACCGCTACAAAGTGGGCAAGCATTTTGTCCTGGAGATCGGCGAGGAGTCCTTCTCCTACCAGCGCCGGCAGGAGCGCATCGAGCAGGAGGCGGCACTGGACGGGATCTATGTGATTCGCACCAACCTGGCCCGCGAGCAAATGGATGCCGAACAAACGGTGGCTGCCTACAAGGGGTTGTCCGTCGCCGAACGGGCCTTCCGCAGCTGTAAGAGTGTCGATCTGAAGGTCCGACCCATTTACCACCATCTGGAGGATCGGGTCCGCGCTCACGTCTTTCTGTGCATGCTTGCCTACTACGTCGAGTGGCACATGCGACAGAAGTTAGCCCGGATTTCTCATAGTGAAAGCAGAAAGGCTGATTTTTAGTCGATTTTTCGACTCTGGTTTGAGCCGAAGTCTCAGTTGAGGGCACTGTAGAGTGCGAGAGCTTGGTGACACCTATGTTGAAGGCGGAAAACCGGTTTTTCAGACACACCTCAGCCGCCTCAGTTGCAGATGGTTGGGATTTCCGGTTTGCCTCCGCTCAGCCGAGCTGTTGAAGCTGGGCCAAGGTTTGGGCGTAGAGTGTTTGGTAAGGATAACCCTCGCTCAGCGACAAGCTCACCCGTCGGACACTGACCCGAATCTGGCCTCCTATCTTCAACAGTTTGAGGCGAATCGTCTGGCATTGCGCCTTCGCCCACTGGGTCCCCTTCAAAGCGACACACCTGAGCGTGTGCAGCAGATTGTAAGCCACCGAGGAAAACCACAGGCGCAGCTGATTGCTCTTCATGCGGTGCGTCGAGGTCCGATCGGCAAACAGCTCTAGCTGCTGCTCCTTAATCCGATTCTCCGCTTCCCCTCGCGCGCAGTACAGCTCCTCGTACAGCTTTTGGGCGGGCCACCGCTTCGCTCCCAGCGAGGTGACGACAAAGCGGGGATTGGATCCCTTACCCGTGTACTCGGCCTTGCCCACCACTCGCCGCTCTTGACTCCAGCTTTTGCGCGTCTGGTAACGAAAGTCCTTGTAGACTCGGGCGCTGCTGCCGTTGGCTTGTTGCAGTGCCTGGGCCTGTTCCAACTCGGACTCCAGGGCCCCCTCTAAGCGCTGATTGCGGGCCAGACCGAAGACGTAATCCACTCGATGCTCCTCACACCATTTCATCAACGCCTCGCGGGCAAAGCTGCTGTCCGCCCGCAGAGTAATGCGGACCTTCGGCCACTTCGCCCGCAGTTGTCCCACCATCCGCTCCATCTCCTGGACCGCTCCTTCGGAGCCATCCAGGTTCGACACCCGCAGCTTGGCCCCCAGCACATACCCCTCGCAAAACACATACAGCGGCAGGTAGCAGTAACACCGGTAGTAGCCATGGTAGAAACGACCCTCCTGTTCTCCGTGCAGCGGATCATCCGTCGCATCCAGGTCCAAGACCAACTCCTTCGGTTTCCCGCCTCGCACCCGAATGAACTGCTCCACCAAAAACGCTTCGACCGCGGCTTCATCCACCGGCGTCTTGCGATATTTATCCTGCGTCACCGAGGACAACTCCAAACGATTGAGGGTGCTCTTGCCCGCACACGCCTTGCCTCGATCCGCTTCCGCTCGCCGATCCCTCCCCAAGGGATCTTCCTTGCCGACCAACACCGCCATCAGCGGATCTGCCCGGAGCTCCTCATGATCGTTGACATCCTCATAGCCTAGGGCCAGTCCGTAAATCCGCTGCCCCACCAGTTCCTCCACACTGAACTCGGTGAAGCGAGGATCGCGCCGGTCCCCAAAGCAGGCGGCCAAGCCGCTAATGAACCCATAGCGGCTCTCCACCTCCCGTAACAGCAACCCCCCGGAGTCTGAGGTGATCTGCCCCCCATTGAATTCTGCCTCGACTCGGCGCCCTTCTAGCTCTTGAAACTCCAGCTTGGAAGCGATACACTCTGTGGTCATAGTAGTCAGCTCCTTGTGATTATTAAGTATCTGATAACAAAGACTTTATATCACATAGAGCTGACTGCTTTTTCTTGTCTTTGAGAAATCCGGGTTAGCTCCGATCCTGTTCGACGACGAGGATCCCGAGGCGGGGAGGCAGCTTCGCGATTCGGTGGTGGCACCCTCTCAGCGCTCTCCTCAGGCCCTCCGCAAGGCTCACCGCAAGCGCACCGTTGAGGGTGGGCCCGTGCACAGCTTTCAGACCTTGCTCAGCGATTTGGCCACGATCTCCAAAAACCGGATTCAGCCGCAGTTGCCCGGCTCAGCAGCCTTCGACAAAATCACCCGTCCCACATCGCTTCAGCAGCGAGCCCTGGATCTCCTCGGCGTTCGTCTATAATGTACCCAGTACCGACGCAGCTGATTTGTAGCATTACCCCAATCTTAACAATAGGTTACATCACTTTTCTACGAGGTAACTTAGGTCTAGTCAGGCGATGGATCCAGAAGTAGGAAAAAGTTTCTTTCCTGTACGATCCGGCGGTCTGCAGCCGGAGGCGGGGCTAAGCTGAAACTTCATTGGGCGGACGTAGCTTTGGCCTCCAGGCCGAAGTCTTATTCTTTTCGAGCCTTTGGCCCGATACACGGCGGCCTGGAGGCCACCGCTACGCCGGGACCCGGAGTTTCATTCTCGAATGGGGCCAGCTCCACTGGGGGAGGACTGACCTGAAACTTCATTGTCGAGCTTCCGAACTTCGGCGTTCGTATTGTTCGGTGTTTTGCGGTTTGAGATTTGGGCTTTTCTGCTTCCCGAGAAGGCAACCGCTAAAGGCTAAACCGCTGAATATCGAACACGAATTTCAAAGGAAAACCCCTTTAGCCTTCGTGTTCGATGTTTAGCGGTTCGAGATTTAGGCTTTCTTTCTACTCAGGAGAAAGAAACCGCAGAACATACTCAACCGCAAAATATCGAACAGGCGAATTTCGAAGGCCGGATCAGGCGACGCTGGTCTTTGTGGGTAGCCAAAGTTTCTTTGTCGAATGGGGCAGGCTACTAAGCTGAAACTTGATTGGACGGACGTAGCTTTGGCCTCCAGGCCGAAGTCTTTTTCCTTCGAGCCTTTGGCTCGGACGGCGGCCTGGAGGCCACCGCTACGCCGGACCCGAAGTTTCGTTCTCGAATGGGGCAGCTCCGCTGGGGGACCACTAAGCTGAAACTTTATCGAGCAGCGACCGTTGTAGGATTTTCTGCTATTGATGTGCGTGGCTAGTGACAAACTCAAGTTTCTTTCTCGAAAACGTTAGCTTTAGGGAATGTTGACTATAGTCATGTGGCGGGTAACGAGCAAATTCAAGGGATCCGTCTTCCCCCAAAGACAGCGAGTTCAAAGACCTTGAAATAGCAATCCACGTCTACATAGCCGATTTCCCGAAGCCAGTCGCATTGCAACTCAACAGGGGCCAGGATATTCGCGTGCTTGTCCGGACGATAATAAAATTCTCGTGCGACCTCGTCGCGGGTCTCGGCACAGCCCTCTTTCAAGGTCAGGGCATACATAGAGTCAATGAAACAATTATCCCACACCCGTTCAATCCATTTCGTCGGTGAGGAGACGTGCTCAATGTTTACAAACAATCCACCAGGCCTCAATAAATCATGAATCTCAGAGTACAGTTGTCGCTTCCGCTCATCTGGCTGATGATGAATCGAAAATCCTGAGACAACTACGTCAAAAGGTAGCGCTGAAGCTACAGCCTGAATCCAGCTACTTTCTGCATAGTCGACAATTTCAAAGACCAGGTTTTCCCCGTACTGCTGCAGGTTAGTTTTCGCACTCCGGATCATTGGCTCCGAGAAGTCCAATAGAACACCTTTTGAGTCCGGGTATTTTTCGAGAAGGGCTGCGGCCAAGATTCCGTCACCGCATCCCAGATCGAGGAATGATGCTACAGGTTCTTTTCGTGCTACTACCAGTCTCATCATTGCCTCTATTTGCTCGGTCGCCAGCGGAACGGCAGCCCTGACACCGTGAAGGTAGCTTGCTGCCAGAGCTGGGGCCTTCCAGACTTCATCTTTGCGATCAGCCATTAACCAACTCCTCGTTTTGTTGAGTCTGTTGGGCACCACAGTCGTAAAGGGGAAAGAAGCCGATGTAGAGATCTCCGATCCGCTTGATCCTCTGCATCCCGTAGCTCTGGTGCTTGGGGTGCTCCCGCGGTGGAGCCCAGAGGTAGCTCCGGTTCCAGTTCACGCCGTCCCGGGTCGTCAATCGCCCCAGGTTGCGGGAGGCGGCCCACTTGTTGTCATAGCGCACCAGGAACTTCCCCATGGCGGGGGGATGGGCGGCGAAGTACAGGACCAGCTCACCGCTTCGCTCGTCGTAGAAGTAAGGACCCAGGTTGTCAGTGGGGCTGTCCAGGGTCTCCAGCTGCAGGTGAAGCCGCATGAAGGGGCGCTCGGAGGTGAGATAGCGGGTGCCCTGGGGGTCCCGAACCATCAGATAGGTGCCCCGCTCAAACTGCATATCCCGGGCCTTGGGACTGTCCACCAGGGTGGCCGTCCGCAGGTCGGGCACTCCCCGGGTTCGATAGTCCCATGTGCCCCCGAAGACTCCTCCCTCTTCCACGCCGCCCCTGGGGGGAAGCTTTTCCAGGATGTTGTTGGCCTTGGAGCCCTCAAACTCCACCAGGCCCAGGTCGGGCTTGGACCAGTGGATCAGATCGGTGGAGACGGCCAGCATGCGGTAGGCCGTCTGGCTCCTGTACTCCAGCTCGTAGCGTCCCTTCTCCCGGTTGAAGGCGTAGGAAGAGCCCTGTGGCAGCATGGCGGAGTGCCCCTCCCAGGGCCGGTCGGGTCGAAACATGGCCTAGTTGCCGAGCTTGCGGGCCGGATGGAAGATCCTCTGGAGATGACTCTGGTCCTCGATCAGAAAGTCGTCCACGAAGAGTTGGGGAGCCACTGGGATCTGGATGGGCGGCTCTGGTTTCGGAGGCGGGCCGTTGCGATACAGGTAGAGGGCCCGGCGAACTCCATCCTCCCAGAGACGGCCGTCGATCCGAGGCCGAACCCGCACATGGTAGGTGGCTTGCTCTAGACCCTGCAGATCAAAAGGAACCCGCGTCTTCTCCTGGGTGAGTGTGCGCCGGCTGAGTGACGATCGGGTACGCCCGGTTTTGGCCTCCACCAGATCCACCTCTACGGGCAGCTGCTGGAGCGGCGCACCCTTTTGGAGCCAGAGCTCTACCTCAGCTGAGTCGTCGTCAATATAGGCCAGGCGATCCAGGTCCGCCCCTACCCAGGTCTGGAGTGGGAGTCGTAGGTCGGTAGTAAAGAGGATCTGCCCGTCCTGGACGCGTCTTCCCTTGACGCTCAACAGGTAGTTCCCAGGATCCTGGGTATCCATCCACCAACCGGTGGGAAGATAGCCTCGCTTGGGTGGACCCTTTCTGGCGCTGGCGGGAAGGGGCCGGTAGGGACCGTGAGCCAGAAGTGGACCCAGATCGAAGCTGACCCGGTTGTCTTTCGGTCCAGGCTCCAGTCGCCGTCTGAGCTTCCGTGCCCCCCCTTGGGGAAATCCCAACGAGACCTCCAACTCCACGGCTTCCCTCGCGCCGAACTGGAACTGGAACCGGTGACTGGCGTCTCCGACTAAACCCAGCTGGAAGTTAGCCGGGACTACCCCGTGGCCCTCCTGCCTCAGCAAGTACGGCTTCAGATCGACCGGAGGGTTCGGGCTCTTCGGCTGCACCTCCTGGCAGAGAGCGAAACAGACCAGAAACAAAACTACCGTCACTCGGGGACTCGACATCATCGCTGGCTCCTCTTCCGAAACAACTCCCCGGAATCCCGGGGGCACGACGCCTGCTGTGCGTGCTGCTTGATGAGCACGATAGCACCGGCGAAATCAGTTCGGCAAGCGACATCACGGAGACACCCGCTGTCGGCCACCTCAGGCGCTCCAACCTTTTGCATTGTGCCGGAATGGCAGCGGACGTATTCTGGCGTCCGAGGCAAGGATCATGGACAACCCAACGGTCAGCCAGAGCGGCCTGGGAGCGGTGGACTGGGCCATCATCCTGGTCTACGCCGCCACCACCATTGGCCTCGGTTACTACTACAGCAGAAAGCAGAAGGGGAATACTTCGTCGGAAGCGGGAGAATGAACCCGCTGCTGGTGGGAGTCTCCCTGTTTGCCACCCTCCTGAGCACCATCTCCTACATGGCCGTTCCTGGTGAAACTATTAATAGGGGTCCCGTCAGCATCCTGATAGGCGTTGTCGCACTACCGGTGGTCTACCTGGTCGTTTCCCGCTTCCTTCTGGGTGTCTACATGCGCCAGAGGGTGACCAGCGCCTATGAACTTCTGGAGGAACGATTGGGGCTTGGGATTCGCATCCTAGGGGCCCTCATGTTCCTGGCCCTGCGGCTCATCTGGATGTCCTTACTGGTGTATATCGCTGCCTCGGCGATGGCGGTCATGCTGGGCGTGGGCGAAGAGTGGATCCCGTTTATCGTCCTTGCAACCGGTTTCGTTTCGGTCATCTACACCTCTCTCGGAGGGTTTGGAGCGGTGGTCGTTACCGACTTTCTGCAAACCCTGCTTCTCCTGGGAGGAGCCCTCCTGGTGGTAGTGCTCATCACCATCTCCCTGGACGGTTTCAGTTGGTTCCCCACCACTTGGCAACCCACCTGGGATACCCAACCTTTTTTCAGCTTCGATCCTCGAATTCGGGTGACGGTAGTGGGGTCTATCCTGACGGTTCTGGTCTGGCAAGTCTGCACGGCAGGTGGGGACCAGGTGAGTGTCCAGAGATTCATGGCTACCGGGAATGCCCGCTCCGCTCGGCAAGCCTACCTGACTCGGACCCTGCTTGGGGCCTGTGTCAG
The DNA here is from genome assembly GCA_965219855.1 of Acidobacteriota bacterium. Classification (GTDB taxonomy): domain Bacteria; phylum Acidobacteriota; class UBA6911; order RPQK01; family JAJDTT01; genus CAUZIZ01. The sequence goes on along the minus strand of CBDCOR010000015.1, from coordinate 220,802 downwards.
TATTCTCCTGACCCTGGTGGGCTTTTCCCTGCTGGGTTACTTCACACTGAAACCGGGCGAGCTGCCAACCGGAATAAGCCTGGCCGCAGACGGAGACAAGATCTTCCCGCGCTTCGTAGCCTTCCACCTTCCCGCCGGGGTCTCGGGCCCTGGTGGTCTCCGCCATGTTTGCGGCTGCGATGTCCAGTATCGACTCGGGTGTCAACTCAATTACGGCCGTGATCATGACCGATTTCCTGGGTCGCTTCGGTCAAACGCCCAGCACCGCCAAAGGCCAGGTTCGACTGGCCCGACTGTTGGCCTTCAGCGTGGGAGGCCTGGTCGTCGTGGGAAGCAGCTTCATAGGACATGTGCCCGGCAACTTCATCGGCATGACCCAGCGAGCGGACAACCTTCTGGTGAGCCCTCTGTTCGCCCTCTTTTTCTTCGCCCTTTTTGTTCCCTTTGCCCGTCCTCTGGGGGTTGTAGTGGGAACGATCTACGGAGTAGGTACAGCCGCTCTGATTGCCTTTTCGGGAAGCATCTATGAGGCTCTCAAGGAGCATCCTTTTTCGGCATCTCTACCATCCAAACCACGCCCATCAGCTTCCAGTGGATCGGACCGCTGGCCTTGATAGTCAATCTGGCAGCAGGGATTGTGGCGAGTCGACTCCTCCAGTCCGGTCGGGGAACCGTGTTGTGGAAGATGGTCGTTGCCCTAATTCCACTGCCGTTTCTGGTGGCAACCATTATTCTCTGGCCCTGGATCGATGTGGCCTTTCTGTAGGCACTTCCCAAGCCTGGACTTACAGGAACCGCAGGGGATAGGGGGAGAGCCGCGAGACCTACATGGAAGTCCTCAGCGGAGTCCCTTGAATTGTCAGCAACATGAGGCCAGGTTCCGGCCGTCGAGGACGACGAAGACAGGAGCGACCGGTCAACAGCACGATCTTCCTTATCCCCAGCCTGAAGTCTCCCCCTGAATGATCCAGCTCCGGCTGGGGGCTGGATTCACCTAGCCCGGATTTCTCATCGCCAGTCTGCTGCGTCGCCGCAATCATCCGCCCTGGCTGTGTTTCGCTCGGTCGGCCTCCTCGACGTACTGCACGAGTACGACTGCGGAGGCCTCGGTCGCAAGCCTTGCCAGGACGGCGCTTGCGACGCCTCGCGACGACGGGCGATGAGAAATCCGGGCTAGCTTTGGTCTCCAGGACGAAGTTCCCTTTTCGAGCCTTTGGCTCGACACACGGCGGAAATAGCAATCGGTCTTCTGATCGAATTGTTCTCCCCCGCGGTCTCTTGAACGTCGCGGTATCTAGAAGTTCCACATTGGAATAGGGGTACCCGTGGATAGAACCTCCTCGACATAGCAACCTGTCTGTGGAGCAGGAGCCGCTCCCTCCCTCACTTCAGCGGTATCACAGATCCTCATGCCGATGAGATTGTGCCAGTTCCCGTCGGCCAACTGCACGGTCGTCGCCGAGGGGTGGTCAACGGCCCAGTAATCCCCTGAAGGTGCCAATCCGAATTCGGCCACCGAGTCCCGGACCAGGATTGGGGTTTCGAGGCCATCCCTGGACTGGTTCAAGGGCCAGAAACAGAGCTTCTCCCGGCCGGCCGACAAAGCGTAGACGATGCCCTGGTCGTTCTTCTGAGGGCGGAAGCGCTCGGGCCGGGGATGCAGGTTCACTTCGTTGAGATTCGCGGCGAGGTAGGGAGTGCCGTCGGCTGCCTGGTTGAGGGTGATGGGACAGCCCCCAACGGCTCCGATCACGTGGAGGGTCTTGGTCCAGCTCTCTCCACCATCCTGGGAGCGCCAAACCCTGGATTCGAGACGTCGCCGGCCGGCCTGGTCCCGCCCTGCTCGAGCGGAGAAGAGGAAGCTCCCGTCCAGATCCTGAATAATGCTGGCCTCAAAGGAACCGTCGGGGCCGGTGATCGGCACCCAAGAGATGGGATTCCAGGTACCGTCCTTTCGGCTCCAGCGGGTCAGCCCAGATCCGAATCCATCCTGGATTCCACCGCCCATGGCAAACAGGAGGTCTTCTCCATCCGGTATGGCAATAGTCAAACCAGGGTTGCTGAGCACCGCTCCGTCCAAGAGGCGATCGAAGGGAATCCGCTGCGTCTCGGTGACGAGGAAGCTGTCGCCGTCATAGGCTAGCTGATAGACCTCCGCGTACGCGTATCCCTCGTCCTCAGGATAGGTGCTCTGCTGGTCCGCGGTCCAGGCGATAGCCTGGCTGAAACCGAAGCCGGTTCCGGCGTGGGGGTGGGGAGAACCGTCCTGGAGCTTGGCACCCAACGGAACGAAGCCCCCCCGGACCGGATACTTCACCATGATCGCAGGCTTGCCGGCGGGACTGGAGTTGGGATTGTCCTCATCATGGTTGCGGGAGACAGGGATGGCCTGGCTGGCCTGGATCTTCGACAGATCGCCGAAGAGAAACGCGTCGCTTCCCGCCTCGAAATCGCGACCCCGCTTCCCCTTGATGTTACACAAGACGGCAGCTTTCTTAGGAGCTACTTGAACGATCAATCCGATTCCGTAACGCCAGGTTTCTCCCTCTGGCTGACTCGCGGGAATGGAAACATCGGCAGGTCCAAGAGTCATCTTCAAGGCGCCCGTCGCCGTTGTCACCGGCGGGGCTGCTCCGCCGGGAACGGACGATTCTCCGGGGCCACAGGTGATGCCACTCAACACTGGGGAGAGTGCCAGCGCCACTCCCGCTCTCCGCTGAAACTCTCTTCGGGTCAGGGTCTTCATGATCTCTCCTGAAAATCTACCGTCTGGCCTGCCAGAAACAGGCTGCCAGACTGAAAGGGGGACCTATCCCACAATACTAGATCCTTGACTCTGGAAGGGCAAATCTCAGAAGCACGTATGAGAATTGAATGCGACTCGCGTTTCTCCTAGAGTTTTCCGGCCTCTCCCGCTGGCACATTGAGCCTATCCAGAGTCCCACAATGAGGATAACCTACGAACAACGAATAGCAGACGCTCGACTGAGTGTTGTACTCACGGGCTCTGTTACGCCGATACTGATAGGGCTCAACCGGGCTCAGCGACTCAAGGCGATGCTCGGCAGGGGTCAGCACAGCTACGAAAGGAAACAACGATGAAGTTATCAATCCTTCCCCTACTGATTGCCTTCGTCTTTATCTTCTGCGTAGCGATCACACGTAAGGCAAGGTCGAATGGATCGATAGCAACCGCAGAAGCGCGAAGCGTTTACGCGCTGCTCCTGACTTTCTTTGCATGGACACTGATCGCTGTTGTGCTGGGAATCAGGGGGACGCACATCGAGCTTATGCAACACGTACCGTTGCTGTGGCAGGCGCTAGTCGTGGTCACGCTGTGGAGTACTGCTTTCACCTTCTCCAGCACGCTCCGAAGCGGCCTGCGCGGGATCGCCACGAGCACTCCGGGACATTGGTTGGTTTTCGTTCAGGCTCTCCGCATCGGAGCGCTGGGCGGAATCATCAAAGGGATCCGAGGCGAAGTCACTTCCAAATTCGTTTTCTGGATCGGCATACCGGACTTCCTCTTTGGCGTCTCTGCCCTCATCGTAGGGTGGCTGTTCTTGCGAAAGGCTATCGGCCCCCGATTTTTGATAGTCTGGAATCTTGTGGGCTTCGGGCTGATCGTCCTACCCACGTTCATTCCTTCGAGCCACTGGATGAACGAACCGGGGTTCTCCTTCATTTTTGAATTCCCGATGATCCTTGCCCCGAGCACGGTAGTGGCCATCTTCGTTTCCCTGAACCTGTTGCACGCGTGGGGGATCTTTCTGACGGAAAAGAAGTATAAAGAATAGAAGACAAGAGCGTTGCGCGCGGGGCTGTCTCCGGCTCAAGTCGAAGAGAGGTAGCCTCTACACCAGCCAATCGTTCTGTTCTATTGAGGCGGACGGGGTTCCGCAAAAGTCAAGACGCGTCTTGGGTTTTTCACCATGATCTTTTCGATCTGATCCTCGGTGACGCCCAATCTCTTCAGTTCCGGTACAACGAATTCCAGGACGTAGGAGTAACCCATCCCTCCATACGCCTTCAGCATCGTCTTGCTACAAACATCTTGAGACAGGAGCAGGCGGTTCGAGTAACCCGCCTGAACGAGCCTCCGAATAGCGGCTACCACCTCGGCGTCATGTACCCGGCCCAGGCGGGGGATCACCTCACCCAACAAGTCAAACTGGATGTAGACACCCCGCCCCAGGAGTCTCTTCATGAAGGGAACGTCGGCAGCCACGTGATTAGCGTGTCCGATAATCACCCGATTCAGATCGCCTCCTTCTGAAGCTATCGCATCCAGGACCCTGAACTTGTCTTCCCAGTATCCGCCGTGGTGGAAAGAAATCGCCACCCCGGTCGCTTTGCTCGCACGGGCTGAGGCGCGGACGCTTTTCATTTCGTTGGCCGTCAGAATTCTTGACGTGCCCACCTCTCCGATGATGCCCGAGCGGATTCCGGTGTCCTCGACTCCAAAGACGACATCTCGGATCAACTCTTCGGTCAGGTCCTCTACGGTCCGACTGTCCATGTCGGGGGGATGGAATCCACCGACGTAGAAGCCAGCACCCATCACGATATCCAGGCCGGTCGCGTTTGACACTTGCAGCAGCGCGCGCGGGGGTCTCTACCAAACCCATGGCCAGGAGTCGTGTCTACAACGGCCTGACCTCCCCAGCGCTTGAAATGGAGCAGCTCCTCGATGGCCAGGTTCATGTCGGTCAGCAACAGATTGTCCCGACTGGACGTCGCCCGAACTCGGAGGACGCTGAGGTTCTGGAGCGATACCGGCTCGGCATACAACCCTGCATCGGTAGCATTCTTCTGGGACGGCACCCTCCAATCCAGGAAGATGTGCTCGTGCATGATAGTGGGTCCCAAGGTGTCTGGTTCAATGGGACCCTTCACGGTGAGGATCCTGCCGGCCATACTCGGAATTGCCATCTGCGATGCTGATCCCCCGGCGCTTGCCATCCCCGCCAGCGATCGCAAGCCCGGGTCGCCGCTGACTCCCGTCAACAGGATGATTCCGCAGCAGAGCCAGAGTCGACTGAGTCGTTTCACGAGACCTCCGAGGTTGTTGAGGGATTGCCGATCACTTTGCCCGCTCCCGCCAATGCAGCCACTTCTCCCGCATCGAGTTCAACCGTTCCGCATGGTCAGGCGAATGCGCCAGATTCAGAGCCTCATCCGGATCCTGACTCAGATCATATAGCTCTTCGGACAGCGGAGTCGGATTGGCATTGAGCAGGGTGCTGGCTCCGAACCACCGAATGTATTTCCATTCTGATGTACGGACGCCCTCGCTTTGCGGAATCGCCGACCCTTTGCGCCCCCCACTCCTTCGGTCGTCGAGACGATGCTCATAGAAGAACTCGGTTCGCCAGTCCGGAACCGATCCGTTCAACAGCGGCCAAAAGCTGCGCCCCTGCATCTGGTCCGGCTGGGCTGGACCGGCGAGATCGATAATCGTAGGGCCGATATCCAGGTTCAGGACGATCTGATCGCGCCGCGTTCCGCGCTGACTTTGCTCGAGCCGCGGGTCATAAACGACCAGTGGCACTCGGATCGACACCTCGTGCGCGTACCACTTGCCCGCAAAGCCTCTCTCGCCTAGATAGAATCCGTGATCGGATGTGAAGATGATGATCGTATTGTCCACCAGTCCTCGCTCCTTCAGTCGGGCAACGATTCGGCCCACTTCCCGGTCGACTCCGCTGATCAAGCGGTAGTAATTCTTCACCGATGCCTGGTATCTGGCCGGAATGACAAACCGACGACCCCAACGATCTCGACTCACGCTGTTCTTGAGGAATTCCGGCTGCGCCTCAAAGAAGGCCGGATCGCTCAGCTTTCGCGGCGGGATCGTCACGTCCTGGTAGAGAACAACCAGTGCCTCATCGGCTCGGTCAAAGGGAAACTGATCGGTCCATTGGTCTTGAACGTGGGGCGCCTTGAAGGCCACCGTCAGACAGAAGGGCTGCTTCCCGTCCTGCTGGTTCAGGAACTCGAGTGCATCATCTCCCAAGCGACCGGTCAGATGGCGACTGCTGCGGTCACCATTCTCGTAGAACCAACCGGTCGACGGAAACGATCGCAGAAAATCGAAGCCGTCTGCCGGTGGATCGAGGAGGTGCGACTTCCCGACGTGACCGACTCGATAACCGGCTCTTCTCAGCACTGCCGGATAGGTATAGCGAAACTGTTCGGCGGTAAGTGTTTGATCAAAGCGATGGACTCCATGACGCCGGGCATACTGTCCAGTCAGAATGCTGGCACGGCTCGTCATACAGATAGCAGTGGTGACGAAAGCCCTGTCGAAGGCCACCCCGCTTTCAGCCAGTGCGTCGATGTGTGGCGTCTGGATAATCGGATTTCCGTAACAACCCAATGCCGTAGCACACTGGTCATCCGTCAGCAGAAACACGATATTGGGACGACGGTTCGGGGTCTGGCCAACCGCAACAACAGGTGCCATTGCCACAACAGCCAGCAGCAGGAGCCACAGTAAACTATGCATTCTCCAATTATCGCCTACACTATCTCAATCTGAAAGAATGCCCTTCTGTTTACCGGTCTCCAGTTTGAGCGTGTCGTCGGCATCGTCGAAAAACCCGACCCATTTTCCATCCGCCGAGACGAATGGTCCCATCGCTTGCGAGCCGATCGACCGTAAGACGATGGCCCCCAGCTGAAAGCGTCCGTTTCTGGAGACTCACGCGACGGACCGGATCTGGGCTAAAGCCATTGCTCGAGAAGCCCGCTGAAGCGGGCTTCTGGATAGGGTTACCTGAAGCAGAACCTTCTATTCAGGCGATCGATCCAGAAGTAGGAAAAAGTTTCTCTCTCGAATGGGGCCAGCTCCGCTGGGGACCCCACTAAGCTGAAACTTCATTTGCAAACGTGGCTTCGGTCTCGAGGCCGAAGTCTTATTCTTGTGGGCCGTTGGCTCAACGCCCGGCGGCCTGGAGACCGCCGCCACGCCCGGAGGCAAAGTTTCTTTCTCGAATGGGGCAGGACCGCTGGGGGGCCACTAAGCTGAAACTTCATTGGGATCGTCGCACGTCTGAACGTCCGAACGTCGCACGTCTCTTGCCACTGGACAGTGTGGCGAGAGGCTTCAAGTTTCTTTCTCGAATGGGGCAGCCCGGCCGGGGCGCGACTAAGCTGAAACTTCATTTGCGAGCGTAGCTTTGGCCTCCAGGCCGAAGTCTTCTTGATTCGAGCCTTTGGCTCGGACGGCGGCCTGGAGCCCACCGCTACGCCGGGCCCAAAGTTTCGTTCTCGAATGGGGCAGCACCGCTGGGGGGCCACTAAGACTAAGCTGAAACTTCATCGCCAAGCTTCCGAACTTCGGCGTTCGTATTGTTCGGTGTCTTGCGGTTTGAGATTTGGGCTTTTCTGCTTCCCGAGAAGGCAACCGCTAAAGGCTAAACCGCTGAATATCGAACACGCATTCTAAAGAAAACCCCTTTCGCCTGCGTGTTCGATGTTTAGCGGTTCGAGATTTAGGCTTTCTTTCTACTCAGGAGAAAGAAACCGCAGAAAATACTCAACCGCAGAATATCGAACAGGCGAATTTCGAAGGCCGGATCGGGCGACGCTGGCCTCTGGGTAGCCAAAGTTTCTTTCTCGAATGGGGCAGGACCGCTGGGGGGCCACTAAGCTGAAACTTCATTGGGCGGACGTAGCTTTGGGCTCCAGGCCGAAGTCTTCTTCCTTCGAGCCTTTGGCCCGATACACGGCGGCCTGGAGGCCACCGCTACGTCCCTCGACTGAAGCTTCTTTCCTGTACGATCCGGCGCAGCCGGAGGCTGGGCTAAGACTGAAACTCAACCGGCTGGCTGGACAGTTCTCCACCCCAGTAAGGGGACAGAAAACCTGAAGCGCGAGCGAGGGGTTGGGGTGCAGCAAGATGCGTGGACGACGGGGCCTGAAGTGCTGGCAAGCACCCGAGTCGGGAAGATCTGCGATGCTCCCCAACCCCTCGCTTGCGCTTCAGGCTTCCATGAATCGGTCGTACCTGCCCTGGAGGAAACCGTTTTTTCCTGGAATGATCCAGCATCGGCTGGTGGCCCCACTGGGCTGGCAGACGCAATCCCGTTGGAGATTGACCTCGTTGGTATTCTTGAACAATGCTCATTTCTCGCTTTCAAAAGACTTCGCCCCCCTTTTTCGGCGGCGCCTGTAACAGATCGACCTCTCGTGGCACCATTCTCTCGACAAGACTGATCCGAAGAAGAATCGGACCTTCTACTACTTAATTCATGTTAAGACATCAGTAATGTGGAGCGGTTGGAGTAAGGCGCTGTATTCAAAGCGTTTTGCTGCTCTCGGCTGCACATTTTTCCAATAGCATCGGAGTTGGTGCCATTTCCGGTACTCCCAACCTGGAGGTTCCGATGCTGAGTCAACTTTTTCCGAAAGCTTTCAAGAAGTTTCTGTCACTCCCCTTGTTTTGACCCGTGGCGGAGGAGTGGGCAACGTGGCTCGAAGGGCAGGGTTACACCTGGAACACCCGCCGACTGATGTTCTGGACCCTGAGTCGCGTGGACCGCTATTTCTCGCTACGGGAACTCCACACGGTAGACGAACTGAGCCAGCAGGATCTGGACGGTTGCTGGAAGGCCTTCCATCGTTGCCGACCTACCGAAGCCGGCACCGTGCGAGTGTTGGGACGCTTTCTTCAAACGCGTGGCCTCCTCCGGCCGACTCAGTCGCCGAGACCCAGTCGGATAGACCGCCTGCTGCACGCCTACCTCGAGTACTTGACCGAGGTCCGGGGTTTCGGGGCCTCTACCCTCAACTCTCACCAACGAACTGTCCGGGAGTTTCTCACGTTTCTCGACTATGGGGCTCGACCCGAACGACTCACCTCCCTGTGCATTGGGCAGATCGAAAGGTTCCTCCAGGTAACCAGCCAACGAGTCAGTCGCGCGACACTGCAACACGTGGTGGCAGCGCTTCGAGGTTGGCTCCGGTTTCTCGTCGTTCAGGGAACCCTGCCGCCGGGGCTGGAGGAGCAGATCGACACGCCACGTTGCTATCGCTTGGAAAGCCTTCCCCGATTCCTACCCTGGGAGACCGTTCAAGGCCTTCTTCAGTCCGTTGATCAAACCAGCCCAATGGGCTTGAGAGACTACGCCATCTTTTTCTTAATGGCGACGTATGGTCTGAGAAACAGCGAGATCGTGGCCTTAACTTTGGACGACATCGACTGGCGAGGCCAGATTCTGCGAGTCCGGCAGCTCAAGACCTCAGCCGCTCTGACTCTACCCTTGACCGATGGCGCCGCCAGTGTGCTCTTTCGCTATCTGAAGCGGGCCCGTCCAGTCTCCTCTCACCGCCAACTCTTCCTTCGGGTGCGGGCTCCAGCAGGTCCTCTCAAGCCCACAGCGGTCGTAGAGGCTTTTCAACGTTGCGCTCGCCTCAGCGGACTTTCCATTCCTTTTCAAGGTGACCACTGTCTGCGGCATTCCTACGCGATCCATCTACTTCAGCGCGGCACTTCCTTGAAAAGCATCGGGGACCTGCTCGGTCACCGAAACGCCGAAAGCACCGACGTCTACCTACGTCTGGCCACGGAAGATCTACGGCAGGTAGCTCTGGCGCTGCCGCGCTTTGCGCAGGGGGAGGTCCGATCATGATGGCAAGCCTTTCTTTTTCCTCTCCCTTGGGACCCGTCATTCTTCGCTATCTTGAGCTCAAGCAGGCATTGGGACGGCGCTATGATGTGGAAACACATGTCTTGCACTCCCTGGACCGATTCCTCAACACCTCGGGTGCAGCCGATCTCGATGCGGGCAGTTTCGCGGCCTGGTGCCACTCCCAGCAGCATCTCTGTTCGGGAGTTCTCAGAAGCCGAATGCGGATCGTACGCAACTGCTGCTTGTACCAGCGTCGGGAGCAACCGGATTGCTTCATACCAGACCCGCTGCTCTTTCCGAGCAACCACCAAAGGGTACGGCCTTACATCTTTTCCGAGGCGGAGATTGCACGGTTATTGAGCAAAACCTCCCTGCTGAGGCCTTCTGCCAACTCTCCCCTGCGCCCTCGAATCTTTCGCCTAGCTATCGTGCTGCTGTACACGACCGGCTTGCGTCGAGGGGAACTCCTACGGCTGACACTGGACGACTACGACGGCGAACAGGATGTCTTGAGCATTCGTGCTTCCAAGTTCCACAAGTCGCGCCTTCTTCCCCTGCCCCAGGACGTGGCGGCGGAGATCGAGGAGTACTTGAAGCTCCGAAGCTGCTCCGTGTCCCCAGTCAATCTGTCCCCCCTACTTTGCAATCGCAGCCGGCAAGGCTGGCGCCATTACACCGGTACGGGTCTGAGCGACGGGATCGGAACACTGCTCCGACTGGCGCAGATCCGCAAACCCGATGGCCGCTTGCCGCGGGTGCACGATTTTCGTCACAGTTTCGCCGTTAACGCCCTGCTGCGCTGGTATCGCGCCGGTATCGACGTGGGAACCCGGTTGCCCGGACTGGCCGCCTACATGGGCCACGTCTCGATCGCTTCCACGCAATATTATCTGCCTCTGATCGAACCGCTTCGGACCCTCGCCAGTGACCGATTCGCCCAAAGTTGTGGCCAGCTCATCACCCCCTCAGTGGAAAGGATTCCCTCATGAAAAAACGCCTACCGAACCAGCTCGCTGTGGCGCTGCATGGGTTTTTCGCCGATTATCTGACCCGCCTCCGAGGGATGAGTTCTCACTCCATTGCCAGCTACCGGGACAGCTTGCTCTTGCTCCTGCGTTTCGTCAGCGCTTCTCGGCAGGTTCCGGTCGTCTCTTTGGAGCTCGATTGGATCGATCCAGCCGTGGTGATGGCCTTCCTGAGCCATCTTGAACAAGAGCGTGGCAACAGCGTGGCTACCCGCAATGTCCGGCTTTCGGCTATTCACACGTTCTTCCGTTACGTGGGCGCTCATCACCCCGATCGTCTCGAGCAGGCGCAGAGGATTCTGGGGATTCCGTTCAAGCGCACCTCAACGCCCAGGATCGAGTACCTGGAATACGAGGAACTCCAGGCTGTGCTCTCGACGGTCGACCGTTCGTCAGCTCAAGGCCAGAGAGACTACGCTCTGTTGGCAACCCTGTTCAATACCGGTGCCCGTGTCCAGGAAATCCTCGATCTTCGGGCTCGCGACCTGCAGCTGACGAAACCTTTCCAAGTGCGCTTATTCGGCAAGGGAAGAAAGGAGCGCTTTTGTCCCATCTGGCCGCAAACCGCCCAGATCCTTCGGTCCCTGTGCAGGGAACAACTTCTCGATCCTGCCTCGGAGAGGCCGGTCTTTCTCAACTACCGTGGGGAGCCGCTAACCCGTTTCGGCGTCCGCTATATCCTCAACAAATACCTCACCCGAGCCCAGGCTCAGGCTCCCACTCTGGTTCGCAAGAGGTTGCACCCTCACAGTCTGAGACACAGCACCGCGGTTCATCTGCTGAAAGCCGGTGTCGATCTCTCGACCATTGCTCAATGGCTGGGTCATGCCAGTGTCAACACCACCAACAAGTACGCCACCGTCGACTTGGAAATGAAGCGCCAGGCCCTGGCTCGCGCTCGACCCCTCGGTCGTGACAGCCCGCTTCCTTGGCGTAAAGACAAATCGATTCTGGACTGGCTGGAAGCCCTCTGAGTTCGGCGAAAGTAATGTGGAGTCGGCCCGGTTCAACCCTGGCGAAACCTGTCTTTGCGAGGTCCGCTCCACATTTCTGATGTCTTAACATGAATCCAGTTATGTGGAGCTCCACATAATGTGATGAGGTCGGTGAGGTCGGTAATGAAAGAAAAACGGCGATACGGAAAGAGTCTTATACTGGGAGCAAGTCTAGCGGTTGCGGTCTTTGTCTCTCTCGATTTGAATCCGGTCTTGGGCCGTGGGGAACGATTTAAGAACAGAGGCTGATGTACCCAAGGAGCAGGCACATCGTGCCAGGGCGCCTTTGGGGGGTAGGGGAGAGTCATCCTGGCGAAAGAACAGACCGAGCTTGAGGCATCGTTAGAACCCAAGGATCTCGAAACGCTGTCTGCCCAGGTTAAGGGGGTTCTGGATATCCAAGACCGCCGGCATGGATTTCCAGCGCGAAGGTATGCGAAATGCTTTGTGGGAAGCGAGGCGGTGAAGACCCTTGTCGACGAGAACATCGCCGGCGATGAAGCAGATGCCGTACGCATCGGCAACCTGCTTCTGAGCGCCGGGGTGTTTCATCATGTGCAGCATGCCCACCCCTTCAAGAGTGAGTATCTATTCTACCGCTTCGCGTCGGACGAAGATCACGGCACCACGGAGCTCAAGCCCGATGGCAGCCGCGTGAGCTGGTCAGACTTCATCTCGCCGCTCACCACGGATGCCAGCGACACCACCTCGTTGCAACCTGACCTACCGGAACGTGACCCTTCCCTGGCTCAATTTCCTCAAGTTGATCTTGGGGCATCCGGGGTGTCCCCCCTGGATGAACACAATATCGAGCTACTCGATAACGTACGTCCGAAATCGTGGGTCAGTCCGGCTCCCAAATCTGCCTACAACCTGGTGGTGATCGGGGCAGGACCGGGCGGGTTGGTATCCGCGGCCGGGTCAGCCGGTGTCGGAGCCAAGGTCGCTCTGATCGAGGCACACTTGCTCGGTGGCGATTGCAGCAACGTCGGCTGCGTACCCTCCAAGGCCCTGCTGAGATGTGCAAAAGCTGCTGCAGCAGTGCGCAATGCTGCCGAAGTCGGCATTAGAATCGATGGCGCCGTCTCGGTTGACTTTGGCTCCGTCATGGCACGCTTGCGCCGTCTGCGGGCGGAGATTTCTCACCATGACTCGGCCAAGCGGTTCACTGAGGAAGTCGGCGTGGATGTGTTTCTGGGCAAAGGGACCTTCACGGGGTCCGACACGATTGAGGTGAACGGGCAGACTCTCAGATTTGCCAAAGCCGTTATCGCGACGGGCGGCACAGCTGCGATTCCTCCCATTCCGGGCCTCGCCGAAGCACCCTACCTGACCAATTCCACGCTCTTTAACCTGACGGAGCTACCGCCCCGTCTTGGCGTCATCGGTGCCGGACCGATTGGATTGGAAATGGCCCAGGCGTTCCAGCGTCTTGGATCGCAGGTCACGGTCCTCGTCCGCGACACCAAAATTCTTCCCCGAGAAGATCCAGATGCGGCCCAACTGGTGGAAGCCTCGATGCCGCGGGGGTGGCCTATGACAATCCTATGGGCATAGAGGTCAACGACCGGCTCCAAACCACCAACCCGAATGTGTATGCCGTGGGCGACGTGGCGAGCAAGTATCAGTTTACTCATATGGCCGATTTCATGGCGCGACTGGTCAATCCGCAATGCACTGTTTTTCGGCCGCGACAAAGTCTCCAATTTGCTTATTCCCTGGGCCACCTATACTGAACCCGAAGTGGCCCATGTCGGGCTATATGAAAAAGACCTGGAGGATCGCAACATAGCGTACGCCACCTTCACCCGAGAATTTTCCGACGTGGATCGCGCGATTGTGGATGGCGAGGGCGACGGCTTTGTCAAGATCCATGTCAAGAAAGGCACGGACGAGATTGTGGGCGCAACCATTGTCAGCAGTCACGCCGGCGACATGATCAGCGAAATCACGGTGGCCATGCAGAGTGGGATGGGATTAAGCAAGCTGGCCAGCGTCATCCATCCCTATCCCACTGTGGCCGAGGCAATTCGGCAGTGTGGCGATGCCTACAACCGGGCGCGCCTAACACCAACGGTCAGAAGTATCTTCGACCACCTCATGGCGCTGCGACGCTAGTTTGCGAGGTGCATCGTTGTGCTATTCGCTAGGGCTGAGAAAAGAGGAGGTTAGATGAAAGCGTCGGACTTGTTCGTCAAGTGCCTTGAAACAGAAGGTATCGAGTACATCTTCGGAGTTCCTGGAGAAGAGAATGCGGACTTCATGATGTCTTTGGAGCAATCGCAGCAGATCCGCTTCGTCCTTTGTCGACACGAGCAAGGGGCCTCGTTCATGGCGGAGATTTACGGGCGACTCACCGGCAATCCCGCCGGAGCCCTTGGCACCCTGGGGCCGGGAGCGACTAACCTGATCACAGGCGTTGCCGACGCCAACATGGACAGGGCCCCAATGCTGGTGCTTACCGGCCAGGGGGATTCGCAGAGGCTCCACAAGGAATCGCATCAGGTCATGGATGTGGTCGCCATGTTCAGTCCGGTAACCAAATGGGCCCAGTCGGTGCTTCATCCGAATAATATTCCTGAGATCGTCAGGAAAGCGGTCCGTCTGGCCCGCACCGAAAAGCCGGGGGCTTGTCACATCGAGCTGCCCGAGGATATCGCCCAGTCGGAGGCGACCAGTGAGCCCATTGAGTCGCGAAGATTTCGACGCGCCGTTCCCGCCGACAAGATCGTCAACCAGGCATGGGACATCATCCGGCAAGCCGAGCATCCCATCATTCTGGCGGGCAATGGGACCATCCGCAGACGCGCCACCAAGCAGCTCCGTAGATTCGTCGAGAAGACCGGGATCGGTGTCGTCAGCACCTTCATGGCGAAGGGCTGCGTGGACATGGACGACGAAGCCTGTGCCTATACGGTGGGCCTGCAGTCCAGAGATTATCCCAAAGCCGCTATCGAAGAGTCCGACGTCGTGATCTCGCTGGGATACGACATGGTGGAGTATCACCCACGCCTGTGGAACTCAGAAGGCACACGAAAGATCGTCCACATCGATTTCATACCCTCGGAGATCGACGAGAACTATCCCATCGATGCCGAAGTCATCGGCGACCTGGCGCATACCTTGTGGATGCTGAATGAGCGCTTCGACGCCGACGGCGCTGGGAATCTGGCATTCGATCATCGGCATACCCGCCGGGCACGGGCCAGCATGAACCAGGATTTTGAGACACACAGGGACGACGACACGGAAGGGTCTATCCGGCCGCAAAAAGCCCTCTGGGATATACGTCAGGTGATGGGCCCACACGATGTGCTTCTCTCGGACGTGGGCGCACACAAGATGTGGATCGCTCGCTACTATCAATGCCATGAGCCGAATACCTGTCTGATCCCAAACGGATTCTGTTCGATGGGGTTCGCCCTTCCCGGTGCCATCGCAGCGAACCTGGTTCACCCAGACCGTCGCGTCCTGGCTGTGTGTGGTGATGCAGGGTTCCTGATGAATGTGCAGGAGATGGAAACCGCCAAGAGGTTGAACTCCAATATTGTAGTTGTGGTCTGGGAAGACAAAGCCTACGGCCTCATCGCTTGGAAGCAGCTGACCCACTTTGGCCGTCACACCGACCTGAGTTTCACGAATCCCGACTGGATGCAGCTGGCCCAGTCTTTCGGCTGGAACGGCTTTAGGTGCAATGAGAGCCGAAACCTCAGGGCAACCCTGGAAGCTTCCTTTGAAGCCGAAGGTCCTTCCCTGGTGGTGATCCCCATCGATTATCGCGAGAACGAACTCCTGACCGAGAGGTTGGGAAACATCGGCGTTTCCATCTGATTCCCGATTAAACCTGAGCGAAGGAAGCTCCATGGTAGATCATTTTCCCATGCTGATACCGGGTGCGACGTCGGGCGGCGGCACGCTTGAAGTCAAGGCACCCTACGATGGCTCGGTCATCGCCACTGTCACGGCCGCCGACAGAGAGACCATCGAGAAGGCTCATGCAAACGCCTTCGGTCTTTTCGGCGACCGGAGACGCTGGCTGAAGCCCAGTCAGCGGATTGCGATTCTGTCCAGAACCGCCGCCATCATGAGCCAGCGGGCCGCGGAGTTAGCAATCGAGGCCGCTCGAGAGGGGGGCAAGCCTCTGACCGACTCCAAGGTAGAGGTGGCCCGGGCCATCGATGGGGTCAAGAGCTGTATCGAATTCCTGCGTACCGAAGGTGGCGACGAGATTCCGATGAACTTGAACGCCGCCTCGGAAGGGCGCGTTGCCTTTACCCGCCGGGAGCCGATCGGGGTGGTGGTGGCGATTAGCGCCTTCAACCATCCCCTGAACCTGATCGTTCATCAGGTTGGACCAGCCGTCGCGGTCGGCTGTCCCGTCATCGTCAAACCGGCGGAGGATACACCGCTATCCTGTTTTCGCTTTGTTCAGATTCTTCGTGAGGCGGGCTTACCCGAGGACTGGTGTCAGGCATTGATCACGAAGGACAGGGAGGCAGCCGAGGCCCTGGTCGTCGATCCGCGAGTCAGCTTCCTTTCGTTTATCGGAAGCGCAAGGGTGGGCTGGATGCTGCGCTCCAAGCTCTCCCCAGGAACACGATGCGCACTCGAGCATGGAGGAGCCGCCCCGGTGATCGTCGCCCCCGACGCGGATTTGGACTACGCAGTGCCTTTACTCGCCAAGGGAGGTCTGTATCACGCGGGGCAGGTATGTGTGTCGGTTCAAAGAGTCTTAGCCCACGAGTCCCTGATTGGTGAGCTTGGCAGCCGGCTTGCCGATCATGCGAAACAGCTCAAGGTGGGAGATCCCACCGATGCCGAAACGGACGTAGGCCCGCTTATCAGGCCTTCCGAAACGAATCGAGTGGAGGCCTGGGTAGAGGAAGCGATCGAGGCGGGAGCAAGGCTTCTAACGGGCGGCAAACGAATCTCCGATTCCTGCTATGAGTGCACGGTACTCCTGGATCCTCCGACGGATGCCAAGGTCAGCCAGCTGGAGATCTTCGGCCCCGTAATCTGCCTCTACTCCTACACCGACATCGACCAGGCCATCCGGCAAGCCAACTCCCTTCCCCTGGCCTTTCAGGCCTCGGTATTCACAAAGGATATCGATACGGCGATGCACGCTTATTCGCAGCTAAGGGCCTCCGCGGTCATGATCAACGATCACAGCGCCTTTCGCGTCGACTGGATGCCGTTTGCCGGGCTGGGAGAATCGGGCCTGGCGGTGGGGGGCATTCCCTACACCATGAGAGACATGCAAATCGAAAAGCTCATGGTCCTGAAGTCGGATCGGTTGTGATTAGCGAGAAAGGAACTACGATGTCCACTAAGCCCACAAGAGAAATGCTGGAACAGGCGTTGGCTGCCGCAGGCAAGGCCCATCACGACTACGAGACCAACATCCTGGCGGGCGTGCGGGATGAGCATTGGCCAGGCTGGTACGCCGCCTACGCGCTCGGGCGACTGGGTGATTTCACTTCGCCAACCCAACTATCAGAATGGCTGGCAGCGGCGCCGTCTGGTGATAGCTGGGCCACGTCGGCGGCGGTGTTCGTCTTGAGCCAACTGAAGACTGACTAGCGCTGCCAGCCCAAGATATTGCGCTGAAAATCCAGATTGAGTCGCTTTAGTTTCAACGGTGCCAATCCCAGAACGCCATCCAAATATGCGGTGCTCGACCGGAGTGGGAGGTAGGCCCTAAGTTCCTCCCATTGGGTCGTGCCCCAGCCTAGCCTGATCTCATAAGAACACGGCCTCCTCTTCAGGGGCTGACTCTACAATGAGTCGCGTAGGCCCTAAGTTCGAAAGAGTCTGGGGACTCATCGAAGAGGAGGCCGAAATGAAACTAATTGGATCTGATTTTCACACAAGATTCCAGGCGATTGCAATGGTGGATACGGAGAGCGGAGAGCTGGAGGAGCGACGCTTGAATCACGAAGGAAAGGAGGTCGAGAGATTTTACGGGGGTCTGGCGGGTCCGACCGTGGTGGGGATCGAGAGCACCGGGTATTCGATCTGGTTTCACGAGGTGATGGACAAACTGGGGGTACAACTGCAAGTGGGAGATGCGGCGAAGATCCGAGCGCAGCAGGTCCGCAAGAAGAAGAATGACCGCGAGGATGCGCGCTTGATTCGGCAGTTATTGATCGAGGACCGCTTTCCCCAGATCTGGGTGATCGACCCGGAGGGACGGGATCTGCGGCAGGTGCTGAGCCAACGCCGACGTTGGGTTCGGACCCGGACGCGGATCAAGAACGGGCTCCAGTCGTTGGCGATCAATCATCGACTAACCTTGGGGGCTGGGTTGTTCACTGGGGAAGGCCAACGAGCGTTTGCGCAGTTAAAGCTGCGCCCCTACGCCCAGCAGTCGGCCGAGCAGTTGTGGCAGGGTCTGGAGTGGCTTGGACCTCGCCTCGCCGTACTGGACAAACAGATCCGAGAGGCGGCGGCCCAGCGCCCGGAGGCGGAGCGCTTGATGACGTATCCCGGAGTGGGGCCGGTGACGGCCCTGTCCTGGGTGCTGATTGTGGGACCGGTCCAACGCTTTGCCAGTGGCGG
Source organism: Acidobacteriota bacterium (assembly GCA_965219855.1). GTDB lineage: Bacteria > Acidobacteriota > UBA6911 > RPQK01 > JAJDTT01 > CAUZIZ01. Next base: position 202,586 of record CBDCOR010000015.1, on the reverse strand, counting down.
CCAGTTGTGCAGCTATGTGGGCTTGACGCCGAGCGAACGCTCCAGTGGCGGACGGCGGCGGCTGGGTCACATCAGCAAACAGGGATCGACCTTTCTGCGCTACCAGATGGTGGAGGCGGGCGTCTCCGCCGCCCGCCACGAAGCCAACTTGAGGCGCTTCTACCGCCGTTTGGTCTCTCGGCGAGGCCGACAGGTGGCCCGGACCGCCGTGGCCCGAAAGTTGTGTGAGCATCTGTACCTGATGCAGCGAGATGAAATCGACTATGCGGAGTTTTCTCGCCGCGGTCTTCTCGCGAGGCGTGCCTGTGAGAAATGCTGACTCGTTCCGAGTCGACAGCCTGATTAGGCAGCCTCGCCTCCTTCAAAGGAAGGAGTCCGGACTGTAGATGATGCGTTGGACGAACGTGGTGCAGAAAACATCAACCGCCCATTGCCTGGGGCACACAGGAGTGCCGCAGAGGCTCTCATAAAGGCAATGGGCTCCTCGACCTTTTCCCAGGCGGCGCTGGGCCTTGCCGAGGACACCACCTTCGCCCGCTGATGCGCGTATAGATGGATGGGGGAGACCGACGTCACCGACGTCAACCCGCTGGTCATAACTAAAAACTAGAGTCCCCAGACTCGACGAATCCAATGGCCTACGAACAACTTCTTATCGCGCCTGGCCGGCTACGCGGCCAGCTGCTTAATCGGCTCTCCGAGCCGATCTAGGTGAAGTGCGCCCTTGACAACGGCCATGTTCTTATAGACGCATTTCTCATCGACTGTCGTAGCGAGGCGTCGCAAGCGCCGTCCTGGCAAGGCTTGCGACCGAGGCCTCCGCAGTCGTACTCGTGCAGTACGTCGAGGAGGCCGACCGAGCGTAACGCAGCCAGGGCGGATGATTGCGGCGACGCAGTAGACTAGCGATGAGAAATGCGGGCTAGCGTCACGCAGGGTCATCTCACGCACCCGAAAGTGAAATCAGTTTTTTCATGGCGTTTGACCTCCTGGAATCGGTTTTGGGTGGGAAAACGGAAAGGGGGTCCAGGAACTACAAACGCCGGAGCAATTTCTGGTCTGGGGGACGAGTAGAGCGGGCGGGATGGCGGTGATATAATCGCGATCAGACCCGTAGGGCTACACGAATCGTGGGATGGCTTGCGCTCCGACCCCCGCCTTCTCGACTTGGTCCGCCGTGTGGGGGTGGAACCGTAGGGGATCATTATGACGGGAAGTTTTCACGTCAGGTTCACTACCCTGATCATCCTGCTGGCGGCTTCACCCGTTCTCAGGGCCCAGCAGATCTCAGGCACTATCACCGGGAGCGTCCAGGATTCCTCCGGAGCCGTCGTTCCAGGAGCTGACGTGACCGCCAGAAATACGGCGACTGGAGTGAACTCCATTACCGTCGTGAACGACGAAGGACTCTATCGAATCCCCAACCTGCCTCCCGGAACCTACAATTTGCAAGTATCGCTGCCGGGCTTCAAGACCGGCTTGATCAATGGGATTGAAGTTCGAGTGGATGCCGTCGTCAGGCGAGACGTCGTCCTGGAGGTGGGTGGGATTGCAGAGCAGGTGACGGTGCGAGCCAGCAGGAATATTGTGGAGTCAGAAGAGCCCTCTCTGGGAGAGGTGATTGAGGAAAGAGAGATCCTGGAGCTTCCCACAGGCGAGAGGAATTTCATGACCCTGGCCAGTACCGCGGCGGGGGTGACGCCCGAATTGCCGACTGGGGAATTCGGTTCCGGTTTCTCGGGACGGAAGAATCTACAAGTGACCATTTCGGGACAAAGGCATTTATCGACCAATGTTCTGTTTGACGGAATCCCCAGCAAGGAATTCTATATTGGTTTGGTGGCTACGGTTCCGGCTGTGGAAACTCTACGGGAGTTCAAGGTACAGAAAGGCTACTATGCCGGCAACTATGACAATGCCGCTGTGATCAACGTGGTGACTAAATCCGGCACCAACAAAGTCCATGGGACGGTGTGGGCATTTCATCAAAACGACAACTTGAACGCGCGCAGTTTCTTTGATGTAGGGAAGCTTGAAAGTCTACGCAACCAGTTTGGCTTTGAGGCGGGTGGCCCAATCATAGGCGACAAGCTTTTCTGGTATGGAAGCTACGAAGGGATCCGCCAACGCATCTCCAGTACCGGGCGTGCCGTGGTCCCCGAGGCCGGGTGGTTGAACGGAGATTTTTCCGACCTTCTCCCCGCCACCCAGCTGGTCGATCCGTTATCCGGAAAGGCCTTTCCCAACAACCAGATTCCCTCCTCCCGAATGGATCCCTTTTCCCAAGTGTGGCTTCAGCAGGGATTTATTCCGGGGCCGACCCATCCCGGCGAAATCTTCAATTTCATCGGGGAAGAGCGGAGGATACTGGACGACAATAGGGTTTTAGTACGGTTCGACTACGCTCCGTCTGAGCGTGACAAGTTTTTTGGCCGCTATTCCTACAGTCGATCGGATTTGCAGGAAGACAGAATCATCCAGGAGGATTCGACTCGGCCGCTGAACGCGGACAACCTGGTTGTCGACTGGACGCACGTCTTCAGTGCCGCTCTCGCCCTCAACGTCAAAGGGGGGCTTAACCGCGTGGATTTCTCGGCTGCGGGCAGATCTCAGGACCTCGAAACCAATTGGGGCCAGGTGTTTGGAGTGAAGAATATAACTGAAGTTCCTATCTGCAACAGGGTTCCGTCGTTGAGAATGGGTGGATTGAGTGGAGGTGGATTTCCTGGTTTTGGTACCTGGAATCCCGGCTGTGAGGACCCCATTCAAAAAGACCAGCACTACATCGGCAATGTGAACTGGATCAAAGGGAAAACACGCCATCCTGTTGGGTGGAGAGGTCCGAAGGAAACGCCAGGACTTGGCTATCGCGTTGGGTTCCCCATCTTTCGCCTATAACAACGTCTTTAGCGGAAACAACTTCACCGACTTCCTCTTGGGTCACCCTTCTAGGATTTCCGGAGCGAACACCAAGCGCCCGGTCAAGAAGAAAGCCTTCTGGTACAACTTCTTTATTCAAGATGACATCAAGCTCAGCAGGGATTTCAGTTTGTCTCTGGGCTTGCGTTATCAGGTGTATCCCTGGGAGACCGATGAAGACCATCTGATCATGCTGTTTGTCCCGGAGGGTGCGGGGCGGCTTATTCAAGCAACACCGGAAAAACCCCGGTTGGTTGACATCGACTGGAACGACTGGGCGCCCCGGGTCGGCTTCGCCTGGACTCCGGGTGGCCGAGACGATTTCGCCATTCGCAGCAGCTTCGGTATCTTCTACGATGAAGTGCCCGGCAACGATCGAGCCTGGGATTCCGTTGGCCCCAGCATCGGTTTGGCTCAGGGTTTTTTCAGCGATCTGCTGACGCCCACGCTGAGCACGTCGGGACAGTTTCCCGATCCTCCGCAGATCGACCCCACTTCAGTTCGGGGTCCCAACGTGGTCCTTATCATGAACACGGAGATACACCGCCGCGATCCCTATCAGCAGGTATGGACGTTGAGTATTCAAAAGACCTGGGGGAATGACCTCTTCACGGAGGCCGCCTACATCGGTTCTCATGGCATTCACATGTCCAAGCGTCGACACATCAACCAACTGCGCACTCCTCAGCCGCCCCAATGCGATAGTGCTTGTCGAATTGCCCAGAGACCCTTTCCGGAATTTGGCTTGATTCTGGCCGATCAGGCCGAAGGCCAATCGTATTATCAAGGCCTGGAGCTGACGCTACGCAAGCGGTTGAGTCAAGGAGTGAGCTTCGTGAGCGCTTACACCTATTCGAAGTCCCTCGACTGGGATTCTTTTGACAACAAGGGCGCGCGTGCCTACATTCCCGGTAACCCAGATAAGGGTCGCAGCACGTTTGACGTGCGACAGCGTTTCGTCACCAGCTTCATTCATGAGACGCCCAGTTTACAAGGCCGGAACCCTGCCGTTCGTCACTTGGCCGGGGGATGGCAGATCTCGGGGATTGTCAGCTTTCAAACCGGGTTTGGCTTTCATCCCGTTACCATTTTCGATCCCTCAAATACTGAAGTGTTTTTTCGAGGACGACCCAACCGAATGTGCGACGGGAATCAGTCTTCTCAGACGACCGATCGGTGGTTTGACACGGGCTGCTTCGAGCATCAGGCTTTTGGGACCTTCGGAGACTCAGGCGTCCACTTCCTGGATACCGATGGCTATGTGAATTTTGATTTCTCGCTGGCCAAGAACTTCTACCTTCCCCGGATAAGCGAGGATGCCAAAATCCAATTTCGGTTTGACTCTTTCAATTTTTTCAATAATGTGAACTTCAACAAACCCAGCAGAGCTTTGGAGCTCCCCAGTTTCGGGGTCATTGCCAGCGCCCTTCCTGGACGAGTCATCCAGTTTGGTTTGAGGTTCCACTTCTAAGTCCGAAGGGCCCTTCTCACTTCTCCCAACTCAGGGTATTGGCCTCGAAATCGAAGTAGATCCGCTCGAGCCCAAGCGCGACGGGGCCTAGGACTCCGTCCGCCTTGGAATCGGGGCCCTGGGGAGTGTCCAACACGAAGACATTCACTCCCCCCCAGGTGGAGGGACCGATTTGAACTTTCTCGAGCCGCACCTTCGTCCCGTGGGAGGTGCCCGCCACATGGTCAAACCGGATCCGTCGTCCGTCTGGCATTTTCCTCTTCCAGCTCTTGACCCGGGACCGGTGAAGGGTCAAGGTGCGGGCTCCCGTATCCACACACAAACGCAGCGGCTGGCCGGCCAGTTGTACCGAGACCACGAGGCGCGAGCGGTCGATCTCAAAGCTCGTCGCAGATTCCAGGTGATCCCGGGCTCCGAACCGGAGGGTCTGGGATCGGTAGTCAATCGTGAAGTTGTTCCGCCGCAGCAGATCCATGCCGATGATGACGTCCACGTTCCAGTCGGAGAGATCGGCCACGATGCAGGGAAGGCTCGTCAGGATGGGCCCCAGGCGCAAACCGGACAGCACCACCCGTTCCATCGGGCGGGTCTGCCCAAAGGCAGCGAGTTTCTGGTTCTGGGCAAGGCGCCTTAAGCGCAGTCTCTGGACCACGCGCTCAGCCACCACACTGTAGTTGGCGCCGGTATCGATCAGGAACTTGAGCGGGTTCAATGCTCCGATCGAGCCTTCCACCACAATCAAGTGCGTTTCTTGCAGCTTGAAAGGGATGGTTTGGTTGGAAGGATCTGCGGCTAGGGGTGCGCTGAAAAGAAAAGGAGTGAAAGTTGCGACCCGTAAGGATTGGGAAAAGCTTCTCATGGCGTTTGACCTCCTGGTTTTGGGTGGAAAAACGGAAAGGGAGTCCAGGAACTACAAACACCGGAGAAATTTCTGGTCGGGGGGAGGAGAGAGCGGGCGGGATGGAGGTGCTATAATCGCGATCAGACAGGTAAATCACGCCACTTTTAGGGAGGGCTTCCCATGAGGACCGCTGCGACTCACGAGGTCACCCAGCTGCTGTTGGCCTGGCAGCAAGGAGATGAGGCGGCGCTGGAGCGGGACGGAAACCAGCGAGCGGCGTTTCTGGAAGAAGCCTGTGGGGGGGATGAGTCTTTGCGCCGAGAGGTGGAGTTCCTACTCGAGCAGGAGACGGAAGCCGAGGACTTTCTGGAAGCACCGGCCCTGGAGGTAGCCGCCCAGGCCTATGGCGAGTCTCAAGTTCACTCGATGTGGGGGAAGGAGATCGGCAGCTACAAGATTCTCTCCCTGCTGGGTAGCGGGGGGATGGGAGAGGTCTACCTGGCCGAGGACAGGACTCTGGATCGCAAAGTCGCGCTGAAATTCCTGCCGGAGGAGATGCAGCGAGACGAAACCGCCCTAAAACGCTTCCTGAGGGAAGCCAAATCGGCGGCTGCGCTGGATCACGCCTTTATTTGCCACATCCATGAGGTTGGGGAAGCGGAAGGCAAGTCCTTCATCTCGATGGAATATGTCCAAGGCGAGACGCTCAAGGACCAGCTAGAAAAAGGCCCGCTTCCTCTAAAGGATACCCTCGAAAAGGCCAGGGAGATTGCTGAGGCACTAGAAGCGGCTCACAGGCAGAACATCGTCCATCGGACCTAAAACCGTCGAACATCATGATCACCCCCGGCGGGCGCGTCAAGGTCCTGGATTTTGGGTTGGCCAAACAGCTGACTCCAGTCGAGGGAGGAGACAGTCAGGAAACGACCCTCACCGCCAACCTGACCCAAACGGGTGACACGCTTGGCACTGTGCCCTATATGTCTCCGGAGCAGTCGCGTGGGGGGGAGGTGGATACCCGATCGGACATCTTCTCCTTTGGAGTTTTGCTCTATGAAATGATCACAGGCGTTCATCCGTTTCAGAAGGATTCCCCGGTGGAGACGGCTCAAGCCATCCTGAGCCAGGATCCCGCTCCCTTGACCCGCTACGTGGACAACGTCCCCGAGGTGCTTCAGCACACGGTCAAAAAGATGTTGGCCAAGGAAGCAGATCGACGCTACCAGCTCATACACGACGTGCGGACCAACCTGGAGCAGGTGCTATCCCAAACAGCCCCGAGTCAAAGGGGTGAACCCAGCCTGGGCCGAGGCGATAGAGTGCTTTGGCGTGCCGTGGCAATGCTGGTTGTGTTTGTCATGGTGTTCATTGGCTGGTGGTTGTTTAGAGGAGAAACAACCGTGGTGGCACCAGAGCAGATTACTTCGATCGCGGTGTTGCCCCTTGATAATCTCATGGGTGACTCGGAGCAGGAGTATTTCGTGGAGGGGATGCACGAGGCCCTGATTACGAATTTATCGAAGATCGGGGCTTTGAAGGTCATCTCACGTACCTCCGTGATTCGCTACAAAGAAAGGAAGCCGTCGATCCCAGAGATTGCCGACGAGCTCGGAGTGGACGCTATGATTGAGGGTTCAGTACTCCGTGCAGGGAATCGGGTGCGAATCACGGCTCAGCTCATCCATGGCACAACGGATAGGCATCTGTGGGCGGAAAGCTACGAGCGGGATCTGAGTGATGTCTTGTCCTTGCAAGGTGAAGTCGCACGGGCCATTGCCCAGGAGATCAAAATCGAGGTGACGCCGCAGGAGGAGAAACGTCTCGTCAACGCTGGCCTGATCAAGGACGAGGCTTACGTGTCCTACCTCAAGGGGCGCTACTTTTTGGATCAGCGCACGATTGCCTCAACCAGGAGAGCGAATGAGCACTTCAAACAGGCGCTTGAAAAGGATCCGGATTCCGCTCCGGCCTATGCCGGCTTGGCAGACTCCTATCTCATCCTTAGCGCTTTCGAAAAGGAGCTTCGTGCAAGCGCAAGAGCAGCGGTGGCCAAGGCCCTCGAATTGGACGATTCACTCGCCGAAGCCCATACCTCAATGGGAATGCTCCGGCTGATCGATGAATGGGACTGGTCGGCGGCCGAGAGAGAGCTCAAGCGTGCCCTTGAGCTGAATCCCGGCTCTGCGGAAGCTCACTCCGTGTATGGCGAGCTGTTATTGTTAACGGGGCGATCAGAGGAGGGCATCGCTGAAACGACTCTTGCCCTGAGGCTTGATCCGCTTTCACCCCTTCGAAGCGCTGATCTTGCATCAGCCTTCGTCTCAGCTCGCCATTACGATCGGGCGATCGAACAGGGCCTCAAGACAGTCGACCTGTTTCCGAACTTTAACCAGGGACCTCTGAATCTAGGGTGGGCGTACTTCTACAAGGGCATGTACCAGGAAGCCATTGCTGCATTTCAAAGCGCGAGCAGGCTTGGCTCCCCACAAGGAAAAGCGGGAATCGCACAAGTGCACGCAATGCAGGGAGATCCAACCGAGTTACGGGCCCTAATCGAGGAACTATTGATCCAGCGTTCGGGAGCAAGGTACGTATCCCCGAGCCGGATAGCTCGCCTCTATGCGGTCCTGGGTGAGAAGGAGCAGGCTTTTGCCTGGCTGGAAACAGCGTATGAGGAGCACGATGCATTGCTGTCTGTCGTCAAAGTGTGGGCCGTGTGGGACGGCTTGCGGTCCGACCCCCGCTTCACGGCCCTGCTGCGCCGCATGGGCCTGGAGCCTTGAAGGGGAGCACTCACCTACCGCAAGAACGGTAGAGTCCTGTTTGAGGAGAGTAGCAATCAAGGCACTCCGCGGGCCCTCTCCAGGCCGTACAACTTGAGCTTGAGCCGGCTGTAGAACTGCTGATTGAGCTGCTGCTTGAGGGCAAACTTGTAGACCCTGGCCCGTCGGAACTCGCCGGGGTTGTCTTCGTAGACATGAATCTCGAGCCGATAACGATCAACCGACCAGATTGACTGAACGTCGCGGGTCAATAGCCACTGGCGGGAGCCCTTCTTGGCGTCGGTCGCGTAGACGATTCGCTCTGGCGTGAAAAAGAGTGTGCCTTCTGAACCACCAAACCTTGTCAAGTGCTTGACGGCGAGTTCCTGTTCCGCCGTCTTGGGTCGGGTGACCACACGATCGGTCAGAGGCTGTCCCATTCGTGCCTCGACCTCAGCGAAGAGCTCATTCGAGAACTCACCTGATGTGATCTCGAAGTGGTAGCGCCGGTCCTGGCCCAGCCGCCAAGCCACATCTTCGTAGGTGAGCAAGCGAAACTCGGTGAGGCTCATCCGGTCGAGGAACTGGATGTCCGCATAGGCCCAGCTGCGGGCTTCCTCGTCTTTGCCGGTCGGCCGGAACGAAATCCCCGAAGCGTCGATTCGAATACTGCCTTCCTGGTCGAACCAAAGGCGCTTCTTGTGAACCACATCGAGACTCGTGTCGGCCAGGCCGATCCCAGTGCTGAGAAGCAGAAGAAGCATCTTCATGATTGGATCTCCTCGAGTTTTCGAAAGCCTTGAAAGGGCTCGCCCTTTGGCAGGCCGCGCGACTTCCACAAGTAATAGATGAGGGGGTAGACAACCAACACTACAACGCCCGAGGTGACCACGCCTCCGACCAAGGGAGTCGCGATACGTTTCATCACATCCGCCCCGGCGCCGGTGCTCCACATGATGGGAAGAAGCCCGATCACGTCGGTGGCGATGGTCATCAGAATCGGGCGCACGCGCTTGACGGAACCCTCATGGATGCTCTGAATGAGCGCGTTTCTGTCGGTCAAGAGACCGCGTTCCTCGAAATCCCGGTAGGAGATGTCAAGGTAGAGAAGAAGGACAATGGCGGTCTCGGCATAGAGGCCCGCCAGGGCGATAGCGCCCACCCAGACTGCGATGCTGAGGTTGTAATCGAGGACATACAGCAGCCAGACCGATCCGCTAAGCGCAAACGGCACGCCCAAAAGAACAAGGACTGTCTCGATAACGGAGTTGGTGTTCAAGTAGATGATGACAAAGATGAGAAGGAGCGTCAGCGGAATCACGTAGAGCAGACGCTGCTGGGCACGCTGCATGTACTCGTACTGGCCGCTCCAGGAGATGGTGTAGCCGGGGGGCACCTCGACGGCTTCAGCGACAGCTCTCCTCGCGTTCTGGACATAGGTTCCGACGTCGATGTCGCGAATGTCGACATAGACCCAGGCGTTGGGCCTGGCGTTCTCGCTCTTGATCGCCGGCGGCCCGAGGACGTAACTGACATCGGCAAGCTGGCCCAGTGGAATATGTTGGCCTTTGGCTGTTGGGACAAGCACGGAACGGAGGGCTGGCAGATCGTCCCTGAGCTCCCGGCTATAACGAAGATTGACCGGATAGCGTTCCAGGCCCTCAATCGTAGTGGTGATGTTCATCCCGCCGATCGCCGTCTGAATGATGTCTTGGACGTCTCCGACCTCCAGGCCATAGCGAGCAATCGAGTCCCGGTTGATCTTGAAGTCGAGGTAGTTTCCGCCCATGACACGCTCGGAGTAGACACTGAGCGTACCGGGAACGCCGCGCAGGACCTGCTCGACCCTTTTTCCCAACTGCTCCAGCACCTTGAGATCAGAACCGCCGATCTTGATACCGACCGGGGTCTTGATGCCGGTCGAGAGCATGTCGATGCGGGTCTTGATTGGCATGGTCCAAACGTTGGTGAGACCCGGGATCTGGAGAGCTGCATCCATCTCCTCGGTCAGCTTCTTCGGGGTCATGCCCGACCGCCACTCGCTCTCGGGCTTGAGCATGATGGTAGTCTCAATCATCGACAGTGGCGCAGGGTCGGTCGCCGTCTCGGCTCGGCCGACTTTCCCGAAGACGTGGTGCACCTCGGGAAAGGTCTTGATGATCTTATCCGTCTGCTGAAGAATCTCGCGTGCCTTGGTGATCGAGATCCCGGGAAAGGTTGTCGGCATGTAGAGCAGGTCCCCTTCCCACAAGGGCGGCATGAACTCTGAACCCAGGCGCGAGAAGGGCACTGTTGTGAGCGCAAGCGCGAGCAGAACCAGGGTAACGACCACGAGCTTGAAGCGAAGCACCAACGCCAGGACCGGCTTGTAGAGGAAGATAAGTATCCGACTGATAGGGTTTTTCTCCTCGGGCCTGATACGACCCCGCACCCAGTAGCCGACCAGAACCGGAACCAGCGTTACCGAAAGCAGCGCCGCTGCAGCCATAGCATAGGTCTTGGTAAACGCTAGCGGCTTGAAGAGCCGTCCCTCCTGGGCTTCGAGCGTGAATACGGGCATGAAAGACACGGTGATTACGAGCAGCGAAAAGAACAGCGATGGGCCTACCTCCTTGCACGAAGCCGCGATGATCTCCCAGTGAGGTTTCTTGCCGCCGTCCCGTGCCAGTTGCTTGTGGGCGTTCTCGACCATGACGATGCCAGCATCGACCATCGTTCCAATGGCTACGGCAATGCCGCCGAGCGACATGATGTTGAGGTTCAGACCTTGGAAATAGATGGCGATAAACGCCATCAAAATACCCACCGGAAGTGTGATGATGGCCACCAGGCCACTCCGGACATGAAAGAGGAAGACCAGGCAGACGAGTCCCACGATCATGAACTGCTGGGTGAGGCTCGACTCGAGGCTTTCGACTGAACGCTCAATCAGTGTCGAACGGTCGTAAGCCACCTCGATTTCGACCCCTTCGGGCAAGCCCGGATCGATCTCTTCGATTTTGGCCTTGACGTCCTGGATGACCTCCAGCGTGTCTGCTCCGTGGCGAACTACGACGATCCCACCCACTATCTCGCCCTCGCCATTCCAGTCTGCAAGCCCTCGACGGATATCGGGTCCGACGCTCACACGCGCAACGTCTCGAAGCAAGATGGGCGTGCCCGCCGGATCGACTCCGAGCACGACTTTGCGGATGTCCTCGACCGACTCGATGTAGCCGAGTCCTCGAATCATGAATTCCTTTTCCGCAACCTCGAGCAGACGCCCCCCCACGTCGCTGTTACTGTTTTGGACAGCCATCCGAATCTTCGAAATCGGAATTCCGTAGACGCGAAGCTTGTTGGGATCGACGGTGATCTGATACTGGCGAACGAAGCCTCCGATACTGGCGACTTCGGAGACGCCCTCAACGCTGGTGAGCTCATACTTGAGGAACCAATCCTGGATTGAACGCAGCTCGCTCAGGTCGTGGCGGTCCGACTTGAGCGCATACATGAACGCCCATCCCACACCAGTAGCATCGGGGCCTAGCGTCGGAGTAACGCCCGGCGGAAGCTTTCCAGAGACGTAGTTGAGGTATTCCAGCACACGACTTCTGGCCCAATACAGGTCGGTACCCTCTTCGAAGATGATGTAGACGAACGAGAATCCAAAGAACGAGTAACCGCGAACCACTTTGGCATGGGGTACCGCGAGCATCTGGGTGGTGAGCGGATAGGTCACCTGGTCTTCGACGATCCGAGGTGCCTGGCCAGGATATCCGGTGTAGACGATAACCTGGACGTCGGAAAGATCCGGGATAGCATCGAGGGGCGTGCGCGAGAGCGAATAGATCCCGGCTGCGGAGAGAAACAGCGCTCCCAAAACCACCAGAAATCTTTGCCGAATAGCACCTTCGATGATGTGTGCGAACATGGCTTCGTCCTCAGTGCTGTTCGGTCATGGGCATTGGAGCACCGCCGTGTTCTTCGCCGTGGTCGCCCAGAAGTTGGCTGATAGCGGCTTTGAGGTTGCTCTCGGAATCGATGAGGAACTGCGAGGACGTTACCACCTGTTCGCCGGCCGAAAGACCACTGAGGATCTCCTGCATCCCACCGCTGGCCACGCCCAGGCGTACTTCCCGCGGTTCAAAGCGGTTGCCCCTCGTGGCAACGACGACCACGGCCCGCGCTCCACTGTGGAGAATCGCTTCATCGGGCACCATGACGGCATTCGAAGCCCCTGGTACCCGGACCAAGATGTTGGCATACATCTGCGGACGCAGCCGGAGATCGCGGTTTGCGACTTCGACGAAGGCCGTCAGGGTTCGCGTCTGAGGGTTGACCGCTGGACGGAAGAAGAGAATCTTTCCGTTCCAGCGTCGACCCGGAAATGCATCGATCTCGACCGTGACATCCTGACCCTCTCGAAGATGTCGAAGGTGATGTTCGAAAAACTGGACTTCAGCCCACAGGGTTGAGTGATCGGCAAGCTTGAGGACGGTCATGCCGGGACTGAGCCTCATGCCCTCCAACGAGTCGCCCATCTTGTCCACGACGAAACCGGAGTTCGGCGAGACGAACGCGACGGTGCGGCCTACCTGCTTGCTCCGCTCCAGGGCTTGGATCTGGTCCTCGGAGATGTCCCAGTGGCGAAGGCGCTCGCGAGCAGATTCCAGAAGCGACTTTGCGCGCTCGATAGCATCGGGGTAGGCTTCATTGTCGGTGAGCCGTCGGACGTAATCCATGGCAGCCAGATACTCCTGTTGAGTGGTAACCAGCTGCGGGCTGTAGATCTCAAACAAGACCTCTCCCTTCTTTACTTGCTCTCCGACATTGTTGAAGCGCGCCTTCTCGATCCAACCCTCAAACTTGGTGTTGACCGAATAGACCCGCTCCTCGTTGTGCGCCAAAGTGCCAACAGTGCGAATGTCGATGGCCAATGAGCCGCGCTTGGCCTCGGTGGTGCGAACCGCGAAGTTCTGAAGAAAGCTGGGGCTGACGCGCACCCCACCCTCAGCAGGAGTCTCCTCCTCGTAGACCGGGACGAGGTCCATTCCCATGGGTGACTTTCCGGGCTGATTGCGTATGTAGCTGCGGTCCATCGGGGCGCGCCAATAGAGGATCTTTCGCTCGGTGCGTGCCTGCCTGGGCTCGTCCGGATGGGTGGAATGCTCCGACGGATCTTGCTCCATCTCGCTGTCGACTTCAGAGCGAACCGAGGGGCGACCCAGCAAGTGCTCAATCCAAGACCACCCCGCAGGATTCCAGACCACCACCGAGCACACAAGAAATCCGAACACGACCCCAGTGGCCACAAGTAGAACGGCTCTAGGTTTTGCGGTCATGGCTTTACCTCCGGGAAGGGCGACCCGATCGCACGTTCCATCTGGGCCAGGGCCTTCATGTAGTCGGTGGCAAGGCGGGCAAGCCCGACACGGACCTCGAGCAGCACCCGCTCGCCGTCCAACAGGTCAATCACTCCTACGGTGCCCGTGGAGTAGGCCGCTTCGGTGGAGCGAAGGGCTTGCTCAGCCTGGGGGATCAGCGCCCTCTCGAACAGATCTATCTGCTCTTGGATGGTCTGGATACGAAAACCAAGGGAACGAATCGACAGTTCCACCTTATTGACCGTGTTGCGGTAGGCCTGACGGGCTGCCGAGAAGCCCTCGGCGGCCTCACGCACACCTGCGTCGTACTTGTCGCGGAAGAGGGGAATGTTGACCCCAACGGTTAAGCTGTAAACATCTTTACCGTTATTCTCAGGCGGGCTCAGGAACCCAAACTCGTCGTTTCTGCTGAGGACATTTCCCCAGGAAGCGCCCAGCGTGAAGTCCGGCCAATACTGGCGCTTAGCAAGGTGAATACGCTTTTCGTTGAGCTCGATATCTAGAAACGCCGCCTTGACCTCTGGTCTCGCACTTCTGCCGCTCGCATAGAGTCGGCTGAGGTTGAGCTGGACCCTTGGGCGCTGTGGGAATTCAACCAAGGCAACGGGGCTTTCTGCTGGATGATCCCGAAGTGTGTTGAGAACGGCCTCAGCGTCGACGCGCTGTCGTTTCAAAATCGTCAGACGGTTGAGATCACGGGTGATTTCGGCCTGCAGCTTCACGATGCCTTGTTGCAGACCGACACCCTGGGAATAGCGCGCCTGCGCTAGCTGCTCGTAGTGCCTCAGCAGCAACTCATCTTCTCGCGTAATGGTGATGGCCCGGTCAATGTACGAGAGATCGTAGTAGGCAAGCTTCACCTGTCGAACCACTTCCAACTTGCTTGCCTTGTGGAGCTCTGCGAGAGCAGCGGCTTCTTTGGCAGCAACCTTGCCCTGGTCGGAGAGCTTGCCAAACCAGGGGAACCTCTGGGACAGCGATACGACGGTCGTCTGGGGACCCACGCGCGTCTCCGGACTACGGACGTGCTGCGTGAGACCCAGCATCGGGTCCGGCAGCGCGGTCACTTGAGGGATGCGCTGAAGCCCCGCCTGGTAATGCGCGAAGGATTGCCGCACGTCTGGGCTTCGCTCGAGCGCTTCTGTGATGAGCCCCTCGAGGCGCGTGTCGCCGTTGACTGTGTATGGCTGCGCTAACACGAACGCCGGAAACAGAAAGATCAAGCAAAGTAGGAATAGCATCGGCTCCTCCCAACAGTCATCGCGAATCACGAAGGATCACGCCGACGCAGACCGTCGGCAAGTCGCATTGTCTTCTTCAGAAGAGAGAATCAGGTTCGAAAGAGGGCTGCAGCCGAAATCTGCCGACACCCGCCCATTACCTCTAAAGCTACAAGTCAGGAAAAAAAGAGGGGACTAGATCAGGAAGGAGGCGTTCAATAGATACACTTTGGCCTTGATCTGGCTCTTCGCTGCGGTTGGCCCAGCGGGGAGAAACAGACCCTTGGAAGAGGGGCTCCCCAGACTTGGAATTTCGGGCGCAACCTCGGTTACAAGACTGCAAAGAAGGGATTTAGAATTGCCCTTGGGCAGGTTGTAGGCTATTTCCTCGGGAGCGAGCTGGCACAGACGAGCGCAATCGCTCGCGTGGCAACCGGAAGTCGGACCATCCAGTGTTGTGCAGCTGCCGTTGATCACGGGCGTCATGGAATCCCGACATGCCGTGTACCCAATTCCGAATTGTACGGACAGAATTGCGACCGCAATCAGAACGGACATCAGGCTGTGGATTCCTCGGTCACGCATATAAGCCTTCTCGACGGGAGGTCTCAGGAACATTACAATCAAGTATACCGAAAAGGACTGCAACAGTCATGGGTATCAGGACCGTCGCGAGCCTTGCGATCATCGCCGTGCTGATAGGAGCCGGCTACTACGTCTACATTCAGCTGGAGCCGGATTGCTCGATCTGCCGACGCCCGGTGCACAAAGCTACCTTCTATAGCATCTTTCTGGAGGATGAGAGGTCCGTCGAAGTATGCTGTCCCCGCTGTGGCCTGTGGCGGACTTCTCTACCGGCGAACGCTTTCCAGCCGATGAGGCCCACTATGTGGAAAACAGCTCGGTCCATCTCTGCTGCCCGACCGACCAGATACAAGAAGATCGCTCGGGCACGCAATACACCCTGGCCTGGGATCGGTGTCTACCGAGTCTGGTTGCCTTCAAGAACCGGGCTCAGGCCGTAGAATTCTCGCGCCAGCGAGGCGGGCTCATCAAAACCTACGCTCAGTTGCTACAGGAGTTACAATTAGAGACTCCTTGAGACTCTTGCGGTGTCGGATCCCAGGTCAAGATACCGCGCCAGCAGTTGAACAGGTCCCTGAGGCCAACCACGCTGCATCGAGCGATTCATAGCGCAGAGAGGAATAAGGAGATCAAGTCATGACAATACTTGGCAGTGGTGATTTTGTGTATGAAGAGTTGAGCGATTGGGCCAGATTCCCCGACGGGTGGGGCTCTAAAGAGGTGGTTGACGTGGTGGTCGACGCCCAGGACCGGGTCTATGCCTTTGATCGCGGAGATCATCCACTGACCGTGTTCGAGGCAGACGGCACCCTGGTAACGTCCTGGGGTAAAGGGAGCTTTACCCGCCCCCACGGAGTGACTCTACGTACTGAGCCCGGTCACGGGGAAGTCATCTACTGCGTCGATGACGATGGGCATTGGATCGGGAAGTTCACACTGGATGGCGAACTGTTGGCGTCGATCGGTCGCCGCGACGGGCCGGCGCCGGCTCAGAGTGGGAAGCCATTCAACCGCCCCACCAAAGTCGCCTTCGATCCCAAGACTGACGATCTATACATTTCCGATGGGTACGGAAATGCCCGAGTCCACAAATACAACACGGAGGGCGAACATCTATTCTCGTGGGGAGATTATGGAACCGATCCCGGCCAATTCAACCTTCCTCACAGCGTCTGTACTGATCCTCAGGGCCGGGTCTACATCGCCGACCGGGAAAATCACCGAATCCAAATCTTCGACGATCAGGGCAACTACCTGGACCAGTGGAACAACCTGCATCGCCCCTGTGGGCTGCACATTAGAGGCGACCTGGTCTACGTTGGCCAATTGAAAACAGAGCAAACCGTCAATAGGGATTACCCCAACCTTGGGGCTTGTGTCACCATTCACGACCTGAGCGGGCGGCGCTTGGCTCGGTTGGGCGACATCCGCCCAGGCGAGGGACCGGGCCAATTCATCGCCCCACACGGTTTGACCGTCGATTCCCGTGGCGATATCTATGTAGGGGAAGTTTCCTGGACGATCCTCGGTAAGAGCCGTCCAGTACGGAGTTTTCGCAAACTGGTAAAGGTCTAGGGCACTCGGGACCGCCGTTGAGTTATTCCCAGGAAGTCGCCTAACCTGAAACTTGATTGGCGAATGATAGGGTAGGGAAGCACGGTCACCCGGCTCCCCTCCCTCCGAACTGCACGTGCGATTCTCCCGCATACAGCTCTCCAGTCAGTAGGTTCCTATGGATTGGACGAAACGGATATGGGCGTCAGTCAGGCTCGTGAACCCATGATCCGTAAAGAAGGCGTTGGGCCAACGGTGATTTCGACAGAGGCGTTTTCTATTCTTCCGGTTGCGCTTCAGAAGCAGGCGTCGCAAACGACGACGGATCAGACCGTCGTAGTCCTTGAAGATGTTCCAATGACAGTGCCGGAAGTAGTTGAACCAGCCTTGCGTCGAGCGATTGAGCCGCTGGAGGATGACCTCCAGCGAGTCGCCCGACTTGCGCGGCGTCAGCTCGTGAATGCGCTCGACGAACTTTCGGTGGCTCTTCGCTCGTGGAAACCGAAAACGGCCTCGGAACGAATCGCCCAAGAACAAAAAGCTCTTCTCTCGCGAGTCCACGATGTGTGTCTTCTCGGGATGCAGTCTCAGCCCGTTGTCCTCCACCCAGTCCCGCCCTTCGGCCAGGGCCGCTTCAGCCTCCTCGGGTGCGCGACACAGCAGGACAAAGTCATCCGCGTAGCGCACCATCTGGAAGCCCAGATCGGCCATCCGATGGTCCAGGGGATTGAGGTAGGCATTCGACAACACCGGAGAAAGAACGGCGCCTTGGGGGACTCCGGCTTCCGGAATCCACTTACGCAGCTCTTCCAGTATCCCCTGATTCAGAAACAGCTGAACCAGGCCCAGCACGCGGCGATCCGATATCTTCTGTTGGATCAGGTCCAACAGTCGATCTTTCGGGATCGTATCGAAGTAACCCTTCAGATCCGCGTCGACGACATACACATAACCGGCTTCGAGCAGCTCTTCGACGTACCGCAGTGCGCCGTGGCACCCTCGCCCATGACGAAAGCCGTAGCTTCGATCATGGAACGTGGCCTCCAGAATCGGCTCGATCCCGTGGACCAAAGCCGTTTGCACGACTCGATCCCGCACGGTCGGAATCCCCAGCGGTCGCTTTTCCGAACTGCCTGTTTTGGGAATCCACCTCCGCAGCACCGCTGCCGGACGATAGGTCCCCTCACGCAGTTCTTCCTGCAACCATTCGAGTTCCTCCCGCTCGTGTTCGGCGAAATCCCCCCACGTTTGCCGGTCCACTCCCGCCGCTCCTTTCCTGCCCAAGACCTTCTCGGCCGAGCTGGAAAGGTTCCGGCTGCAAAACACCTTATCGATCAGCGTGTGCCATTTCCCTCCTCTCACCTTTCCTTTCAAAAGTGTCTCCAACATGCGATCCGTCCAAACCGCGCGATGAGCCCACTGTTCGATGCCAGCGGGCTCTCCAGCCGGGCTAGCCGAAAACGGCACTGTGACCGGGATGTAGTCCCGCCTTTGGGCGGAGTTACGTTTCCGCGATTTAGTCATTTCGCATCTACCTTCCTGCTCCCCTTCGCTCCACCGCGTTTTGCTGCACGGCTTCCCCGCTACTATGGGAGCTCTGACTTCTGTCGAGCCGCTTCAACCGACCTCACCGGTATCGCCAGGTTCGCTCCCCTTCGGCGGGCGATACTGCACCGCGGGCCTGGGCCATTGCTCACGCAGCGTCCCCCACTGCGAGCTCTCACGATGGGTCGTCCACGTCCCTCACCCGACAGATCTCCCTGCTTATCTCGTTTGACCTTCCGACCTCTCCATCTCCAACCACCGCATTGCCATTTCGTCACGGTCGCTTTGTCACGTTACTTCACCGCCGTGACTTGCCGCGTCTATCCCCCCGGGCAGACCGTTCAGGTCGGAGGGATAGCCGTCGCGCGGTCAAGGGTTCGGGCTTTGCCAGGACCCTCCCCGACAGGCTTGGCCGAATCGAGTTCACTTGCGTTACGGATTGGTCGTTCGTCTCAGGTTGCTCTCCACCCTTCCTCACGGAAACGCAGTTACCACTGTCGACTTCAGGCCGGTAACGTTAGCCTGGAAGGGACTTTCACCCTTCTGATCAAACGCCTTCACAGGCGCACTAGCTTTGGCCTCCAGGCCAAAGTCTTATTTTCCCGAGCCTTTGGCTCGGACGGCGGCCTGGAGGCCACCGCTACGTCCCTCGACTGAAGTTTCTTTCAGGTACGATCCGGCGCAGCCGGTGGCGCTGCTAAGCTGAAACTTCATCGAGCAGTGTCCTACAACGGACATGCTGCTATCGATGTTGTGGCTAAAGACAACCAAAGTTTCTTTCTCGAATGGGGCCAGCGATCCTGGGTGTGGGATTAAGGGGAAACCCACATGAAGCCGAAAACGTACGGCGAGTTTCAGACCGCAAACCAATACCTCGACGACAACGATACCCTGAACTCCGTCTTCGATCAGCAGGGCTATCTCTACTTTCGCGATGTCCTGGATACTTCTGAGGTCCGGGCGGTGAAAAGCGACTTCGTCCAGGAGTTGCAGAGACAAGGCTTCGCGAAACCGGGCTGCTCCGACCCTATCTGGACAGGAAAGGACCTGGCAGAGCTAGATGACGGCCGGCTCTACGCACTCGACTATTACGCCAAACTACTCGACACCGAGGTCACCCAGAAGCTCTTCGAGAGACTATTCGGAGAGCCTGTCTATACCTTTCGTTCGTGCACCCTCAGATACACGGTTCCGAATGACGAGACTCACGGCTCCCCTCCTCACCAGGACCATGTCTACATCCGGCACACCACCGCCTTCCGGACCTTCTGGATACCCTTGATGGAAATCGACAGGAACATGGGTGGCCTGGCCATCGCCGAGAGCTCTCACAAATTCGGATTACGCGAGCACGTCGAACAGGACGTGTATTCCTATGTCCTCAAAGGGCGGAAGCAAAAGGGGGTGGCGCTGGACGCGATAGCCGAGCCCTGGCTGACGGCCACCTACCGTCCCGGCGACATCCTGGTATTCCATCCCCACCTGCTCCACTGGGGGACACCCAACCGTTCGGACAAAATCCGACTCTCCGTCGATGTCCGAGTCCAACCAGCCTCGTCACCGAGATCACCGCAGGTGCAGACGACCGTATTGGAGCAGCGGCAGTTCAGAGTAGACGTGCTAAACGCCGCCACCCAAGAAGGGGTGAATCCCGAGATGCATGAGACACTGGTCGTCGAAATGATTGCACGAGGGACGAGCCCAGACAGGGGCGGGGTCAGGGAGCTGATGGCCGAGCTCCGCAGAAATTGAACTGGTCGTCTGAACGTCTGAACGTCTGAACGTCACCCATAAAGGAAGAGACGAAATGAAAAAAAACCTGCCGCTTACACTTTTATTTCTTTTCGGTCTAGCCGTCTATTCGCTCGAAATACGGGCGGCAGACTCGAAGACCTGGACGACATCCAGCTTTCTGGACCTGGTCGACGGCAGCTTCGCCGACGGCGGTGTAAACACCTACGTCGCCGCGGACGGCACCGTGCGGCTGATCAACGTCTGGGATCTCAACGATGACGGAAATCTGGACGTGGTCTTTCCCAGCGACCATGACCGGAGTGACAAGGTCGATCTGTTCATCTACTGGGGGAAGGACGGATTCGAGCCGAGTCGACGTCTTCGTCTACCGACTGATGGGGCCAAATCGGGTACCGCTGCAGACCTCAATGGGGACGGATTCACGGACCTGGTTGTGGTCAACCGCTCCAACTACACCCGGACCGACCTGGACTCCTACATCTACTGGGGAGCAGATAGTGGCTTTGATCCCTCTCGCCGCAGCGGCCTTCCTACCCAGGGTGGCGAAGCGGTGGCGGCAGCGGACCTGAACCGGGATGGGCATCCCGAACTGATCTTTGCCAACAGCGGGCTGAGCTTCCATATGGGGGTGGACCGTTTTCAGAAATCCTATATCTATTGGGGTTCAGCCGAGGGTTACGAAGCCACGAGAAGAAGCTCTCTGAGGACGATTCATGCCCGCGACGTTGAGGTTGCGGACCTGAACCAGGATGGGTTCGCAGAGTTGGTCTTCGCCATGGAAGGAAACAAAGAGGGCGAAGGAGGAGCTCTTATCTACTGGGGAAGCATCCAGGCGGACTACCCCTCCAGCGCCAGCACCTTCCTGCCCGGGGAACGCAGCTCGGGACTTGCGGTGGGAGACCTGGACGGCGATGCAATCCCCGAGATCGTGCTGGCCAATTCCCGCCGTGTGGGAGCTCGCGAGTTCGATCAATACGAGATCGTGGAAACAGTAGCGATCGACTCGTTCGTCTACCGAGGCTCGGCCCGAGGATACAGTCCGGCTAGGCGGGTTGGGCTACCCACGGTGAACGCCCAGGCCGCGGCGTTGGGCGATCTCAACCAAGATGGCCAGCCGGATGTGGTTTTTGCCAACGCACAGGGGGGAGCCTCCTACATCTATTGGGGCCGCTCCGGAGAATTCCGCCCCAACTGGAGGACCGCTGTCCCTACCCGCTGGGCCTCCGACTGCGCCATTGACGATCTGAACGGCGATGGCCATCCTGATCTAGCCATTGCCCACTACACCGACGGTCTCGTCCGCAAATCTCCCGAACGGGGCATCACTCACGTCACCGAGTCCTATGTCTACTGGGGGGGGCCAAAAGGACTGGACACCCAGCGTCGAAGCGAGCTTCCTACCTGGGGAGCCACTGGAGTGCTCGCCGCAGACCTGAACCGGGACGGAGAGAAAGACGTCGTCTTCTTCAACAAGCGGGACGGAGTGGCTCCTACCCCCGCCTACATCTATTGGGGAGACGAGAGCGGCCACTTCGATCCTCAGCGGCGGAAGGAGCTACCCAGAGGGGGAGGATCGTACACGGCTTCGGACCTCGACCAGGACGGTCACGTGGATCTGTTCTTGCCGGCGGTCCTCTACTGGGGTGGACCTCAGGGTTATTCCACCCGGAATGAGACCATTCTCTCAGCCAATGGCAGGGCGGCACGGGCAGCAGACCTCAACCGGGACGGCTATCTGGACTTGGCTTTGGCCGAGTGGAGCCCTGGCAGCCAAAACACCCATGTGTACTGGGGAGGGCCCGGCGGATTCACCAATTCGAATCGGTCGGCCCTTCCGGCGACCGATCTTAGAGACCTTACCCTGGCTGATCTGGACCGCAACGGCTGGGTCGATCTGGTCTTCGCTGCCCTCAGCAAGCAGATTCGCATCTTCTGGAACGGCGCCCAGGGTTTCGATCCCCAGAAAAGCACCCGCCTGCCAGTCAGAGCCGCGATTTCGGTAGAGGTGGCCGACCTGGACAAGAACGGTCATCTGGACCTGATCGCGACCAACCTTTTCGACCTGGATGCACCCCAGGAAGCGGTGCATACGAAGCGCGGCCTGCCTTTGATCTATGGAGGATCCCCGCGTGGTGACGCCTTCATCTACTGGGGCGGAAAGGATCCGGAGGAACCCTACTCGGAGCGACATCGGTTGATCCTTCCGGCGTTGGGACCGAAGAAGCCGGCGGCTGCGGATCTGAACCGGGATGGGCACCTCGATCTGATACTCGCCAGCTATCACGGCGGGGACACCCGCAGCAATCCCTCCTACATCTACTGGAACGCTGCCGGCGGCTTTTCCCCCGACAGAGTGACCCGCATCCCTTCCGACTCTGCCTCCGGGATTCTGGCGACGGACTTTGACCGTGATGGTCATATGGACCTGTTCCTCCAGTGTCATTCGAAGGACGGAAACCACCGCACCGACTCCTTCCTCTACTGGGGTGGACCCGATGGCTATTCGACGGAACGCAGGACCGATCTTCCTTCTCGGGGTCCCCATGGTTTCAGTGGAGTCGATATCGGGCAGGTTTACGATCGGAGCGATCGCTACGATTACCTTTCCCCAGTCTTTGATGCGGGTCGGACGGTACGACTGCGAAAGCTTCGCTGGAACGGTCAAACACCCCATCGAACGGCACTTGAGTTCCAGCTGCGCGTGGCACCGACTCGGGAGGAGCTACAGGCGGTTCCATGGCAGGGTCCGTCGGGTCCGGGATCGTATTACAAAGAGTCGGGGATGCCGCTGGTCAGCCTATCTGGTGACGCCCGATGGATGCAGTACAAGGCCACGCTGGTGAGTCCCCAGTCGGCCAACTCACCGGTACTGGAATCGGTCTCGGTTGAGTATGAAGAGTAGAAAGCAACGGGAGATTGCACTGTTGACCGCTCTCTCCTCGGAACGGGGGTTCCATTCGCCGACATGTGCCCCCGTTCGCGGCACTGTCGGAGGCGTAGGGGTGGTCTCCAGGCCGCCCTTCGTCGAACCACAGGCTCGAAAGAACAAGACTTCGGCCTGGAGGCCAAAGCTACGTCCTCAAGCCGCAACCCAATTGAAGTTCCTGGTCGGCTTGGCTTTCCTCCTGGTTAGCCTGCTCCTGTTCTCGAGCTGTCAACAGTCTCCCGAAACCGGCTCGAAGGCCCTCTAACCCGAGGCCTCCTTGGCAACCTTCAGATTACCCGAAGATCTACGGGTGGAGATCTTCGCCGCCGAGCCTTACGTGAGAGACCCGGTGGACCTGCTGACGGCGGCTCCACTGCTGGCGAAAATGACACGCCGGACTCCCGCCCGCCGCGCGGCTTCGAACACGTTATAGGTACCCACAACGTTGTGTGGGAGCACATCCTCCCAGGTGGGATTCCCCTGGGCCATGGCGGCCAGGTGCACGACCGTATCCACGCCCTCGAATGCTGGCTGAATCGACTCCAGGTCGGAGATGTCCGCTCGATGACAGGGAACACCCTCGACCGCACTCCGGTTCAGGGCGCTCAAATTGTAATCACCCTCCAATGCCTCTCGGCAGACCTCCCCGATCAGCCCGCTCATTCCAGTAATCAAGACAGATTTTTTGATCCATATCGCCATTGTAGGACCCCGGGGGAGAGATTCCCAGGGTCGGCGCCGTTGCACGGCAGACTAAGCTGAAACTTGATTGGGCGGACGTAGCTTTGGGCTCCAGGCCGAAGTCTTCTTCCTTCGAGCCTTTGGCCCGATACACGGCGGCCTGGAGGCCACCGCTACGCCGGGACCCAAAGTTTCTTTCTCGAATAGGGCCAGCTCCGCTGGGGCCTCACTAACCTGAAACTTCTTTGGGAACTCGCACCTCCAGGTCGCCTATTAGTACGAAGACTGAGGAAGCCTGCCGAAGCCAATGAAGTTTCTTTCTCGAAAGCGAGTTAGGACAGCAGCAAGGCCAGATCTTCGGGACGTAGGTTGCGAATGAGGCTGTTATCTCGGGTGATGATGGCGTCTGCCAGATCGCGTTTGGATTTCTGCAGCTCCAGGATCTTCTCCTCGACGGTGTCGCTGGCAATCAGCCGATAGGCGAAGACCTGGCGGGTTTGCCCGATGCGATGTGCCCGATCGATGGCCTGCGCCTCTACCGCAGGGTTCCACCAGGGATCGAGCAGAAACACATAATCCGCCGCGGTCAGGTTCAGGCCCAGCCCGCCGGCCTTGAGACTGATCAGAAACAGCTGGCAACTGGGGTCGGACTGGAAATGCTCTATGCGTGGAGCCCGTTTACGGGTCCGGCCATCCAAATATTCATAGGAGATCCCTTCATCATCCAGGTGCTTGCGCACCAGGGAAAGAAGGCTGGTGAACTGCGAAAACACCAGGGCCTTGTGCCCTTCGTCCATCACCTGAGTGAGCTGTTCCCTTAGCAGGTCAAGCTTTGCGCTCGGATCGGAAACCCTCTGGGGATCGACCAGACCTGGGTGGCAGGCGACCTGGCGGAGCCGCAGCAAAGCTTCCAGCACCATTATCTTGGACCGGTTCAGCCCCTGCTCTTCGATCTTTTTGAGCAAGGACTGCCGGTAGAAATCGCGCAGCTGATCATAGAGGACCCTCTGTTTTCCTCGTAATTCACAAAAGATCGTCTGCTCGGTCCGGGGAGGTAGGTCCCGGGCTACCTCGTCCTTGGTACGGCGCAGAATGAAGGGGCGAAGAGCCTGCGCCATGAGATCGAGGGTTTCCGGGTCGGGGGCTCGGGTGCCAGTCAATCTTCCCAGAGAATTGGAACCCTGTCCCAACATGCCTGGATTTAGAAACTCGAAAAGGCTAAGTAGCTCGCCCAGGTGGTTCTCGATTGGTGTCCCACTCAGTGCGAGCCGATGATTTCCCTGGAGCAGTCGGGCAGCTTTGGCAGAGGCGGTTTTAGGATTCTTGATGGCTTGGGCTTCGTCCAGTATCACGTAGTCAAACTGTGCCTTGGCCAGAAAAGCCGCGTCGCGGCGTAGGGTGCCGTAGGTGGTAATCACCAGATCGTAGTCATCGAAGGCGGCTGCGTCCTTGCTTCGTCCCAACCCCGTGTGGTCGAGGACACGGAGTTTCGGTGTAAAGCGAGCCGCTTCTTGCTGCCAGTTGTAGACAATGGATCGGGGAACGACCACCAGGGAAACAGCGGGTCGTCCTCTTCCTGTGGCCTTCTTACCGTTGGTTGCGTGGCCGACGCGCAGACGGCGGCCTTCGAGCAGGGCCAGAACCTGTACCGTCTTACCCAAGCCCATATCGTCGGCAAGACAGCCTCCAAAGCCAAACTCTTGCAAGAATTCCATCCACCCCAGCCCCTCACGCTGGTAGCTTCTGAGCCGGCCGGAAAAACTGGCGGGCTCGGCTACTACTCGGATCCCCTCGAAGTGGCGCAGTTGATCTCTGGCCTGCTCGAAGACTCTATCGAAGGAGGCTTCTGGCTGGGACGCAAGCAACGCGTCAATCAGCACCACCTGGCTGCGAGAGAAACGCAAGCTATCCTTCTGGGAAACACCCAGATCACCCAGTATTCCGTAGCGATCCAACCATTCCTTGGGGAGGATACCGAGGCTTCCATCGCCCAGAGGAATGAAGTCTTGGCCCCGCTTCAGTGCGTGAAGCAGCTCGGGTAAGGCAACCTTCTGGTCCCCAAACTTCAGACTGCCTTGGACTTCGAACCAGTCGATATTCGACTTGACCTGGACGCTGAAAGAGCTGGAACTTCGGTAGAGGCGACCCTCGGCCTCCACCCGCCAACCTTCCCGGGTCAGGGTAGACACCGCCCGATCCAATCTCGATGGCGCCAGCTGCAAACTTGTCGTGCCCCGCCAGGAATCGTAGACCTGCTGAAAACCGACTGCGCCCAGGAGCGACCGAGCTCCCGACTCCAATTCCAGGTCGCGCACGATAACTCGGTCCCCGTCGGCCCCAAGAAAGCGGTGTCTGGGATCATCCGGCTCGACCAGCCGGCCCTCATAATCGAAGGAGAGCTCAGCGTGCAATCGCTCCCCTGGGAAGCGGGAACGGCTCAACTTCAGGTTCGGCACCGGCGTGACCGGAACTTCCTCGTACTTGAGGGCTACCGGTAGATTGAGAAGAGCGGGATTTGGAACCAGCATGAGCGCTTCGAACAGCTCCCCTCTCTGGCCGGCAGGAACGACGATACGCGCATCCCGACGAAGCATGGCAATCCACGCGAAGGCCCCATGGTGCTCGAGTCGCGCGACGCTTGCGGTGGTGAACATCAGACCGCCGGACGTCAACAAGACCGGCTCCGAGAGCGGCATACTCTGCTCCCCGCGACGCAGCCGCCCGGTCACCGTGAAGTGGGCTGGAACAGAATCGGTTGAGATCTCCAGCTCAAACTCCCACTTCCCCTGGTCGTCCCACCGCATGGGTACCGGATCAGCTTCCTGCTCACTCCGTAAAAAGCAATGCCCACTTTGGCACATCAGCAAAGCCAGGGTTTCCTGGATCGCTTCTGGCAACCGGTAACGCCTTCGTAGAGACGTGTAGGACGGATAATCGTACGAGTAGGAACCGGGTCCGGTATCGTCTCGAGCACCGTCAAGCAGGGAGAGGATCTGCCGATCGACCGGATTGGGAAGCTGGCCGATCCGGTTAGAAGGGATTCTTCTGGCTCTCGGTTTACCCCATTTCCCGTCCTTGCGCAGACGTCGCTCTGCGACTTCAATGCAGAGCATGCCGGCCTTCAGTGTTTTCTCCACGTCGATGATGTAGACCACCTCGTCTCGTGATTCCACAACCGAAGCCCCTGGAGTCACAGTGGAGGCCTGTATCTTGTCCAGCTGCCGCCTCCAGAGCGTCTTTGCCGGGCTTTTCCCAGAGACCGGCCAGCCATTTTCCTCGTGCTGACTGCGACCTTCGAGGCCGCTCTTATCGGGGCTCAACTCGGGCTCCTGAATCGAATCATCGGAGTCCGCCTGGAGCAGAGTTGCCCAGATGTGCTTGCAAAGCCCACGATCATTGAAATAGGGACAAGAGCACTCGACCTCCACCGAGAGATCCACTGAGCTCCAGGACACGGTCACGACATACAGGGACGAGCCCTGAACAAGGGCCCTGATCGATCTGGCGCCGACATCGACGATCTCCACCGCGCCTTGGTGGAAATAGCCCTGCCCACGAGTCCGAACGGCGAAGGAAAAGGATCGAGCCAACTGCGCGGTCAATGGAGTCATGACAATTGCAAAGCGGAAGATCGGGAACCTGATTTTACCGTGAACCGCGTGGCTGGCCTACAACAAGCCTTGCCTTGAATAGAGGAGTCTCGCTCGAAGAATCCCCCACAGGTAATTGTCCCACTGACCGGTGACTGCATTCAAACACGAAGACCTCCTGAACAATCGACGTCGAGGATTGGGCCCCATATGATCCTATGTTATACAACGGTAGAATCGGCTTGGCCGTGGCTGACAATTAGGAAAAATCATTCAGTGATTTCAGTTTGGAGGAGAAGCATGACCAACCATCTAAAGGTTGTCGCCTGTGGGGCTCTGTTGCTGTTCGTAGTTCACTGCTCCGAAGGGAAAGAGGCACGACAAGAAGAATCGTCCCTTCCGCAGAAGGGTGGCAAAGTCTACATTGAGACATTCGACAGCGGTAATGGAGGGTGGTATGCGGATCGCCGCTACGTCCTGCCGGTATGGGATGGGGTTGCCTACTGTCACAGTCCCTGGTTCCTCGATGCCAACCATGCCCCGCCAGGAGCAGGATACCTCCACCTGGTCATGTGGCTGTACACCAACGGCGAGTGGTACCAGAAGGTGGAACCGGGGCTCCTGCCCTATACCAATAACTCTTTCGTAGAGCAGGGCTTCGGAAGGAACTTTACCGATGCCCGTATGACCGTACGCCTCAGGGGAGAGGTAGACACCAAGGGTGCCGAGTTACTCCTTTTGGTCCAAGCCCAGACGGATAAGACGACCCCCAACTTCGTGCTTACCGGACAGCCCTTCGAGGTCTCTCACGAGTGGAAAGAACAAACCGTAACGCTGACCCCAGACCCGAGCCAGTGGACCTGCCTGGGATCTCGGCACGACTTGACGGACCAGTACGGTTGTGACGACATCAGCAAGGTGCTTTCAGACGTCAACATCGACATCATCTTCGTCTGGTTTCCGCTGAAGGTAGTCCCTCTCTGTGGCGACGTCCCCGATCTGCACGGACCCAGGGCGGGGGCAGACTACCCGGTGGATCGGGAGCAACTCCCAAAAGGGCTGGTCATGTTCGACAGCGTAAAGATCGAGTTCGTCCACTAGTGCCCTGTCAACCTGGAGATGGGTACTAGTCCCAAAAGAAGTGGATGAAAGTGGACTAAACCACATGTAAACACCTGAAATGCCAGACCTGACGGGTATTCTGGGGTTGTCAAAGAAACTTCAGAACAAGCCGAAAGGAGGCATTTCAGGTGAATAAAAAGGATAGCGCAATCATCCGCAAACGGGAAGCAGAGGTTGCTCAGCGATTGAGCCCCAGCTGGAACGGTCAAGACCCGAAACCGGTGCTCTCGCCCGAGGTCATCAGCTACGAGGTCTCGGAGAAAACGGGTGCGGTCAGTTACGGTGGTCTGGGGCTGCTGCAGCAGGTGGTGAAGTGGAGTGGGCTGGGGAAAGCCATTGACCAGGCGGTGACGCTGCTCAAACGCCACCAACCGTACCACGAATCGGACCACGTCCTGAGCCTGATCTACAACGTGGCCACGGGCGGGACCCGCTATCAGGATATTGAACTGCGACGTCAGAGTGTGAGTTTCCTGGAGGCGGTGGGAGCCGAGAAGATCCCCGCCCCCAGCACGGCCGGAGACTTTGTGCGCCGCTTTGACGCGCCCGACGTGGTGGATCTGATGGAAGCCGTCAATGCCAGCCGCCTCAAGGTCTGGGCCCAACAACCGGCCCGTTTCTTCCAACGGGCGGAGATCGACGTGGATGGGACGATGGCCCCCACGAGCGGCGAATGCAAGGAAGGGATGGAGATCAGCTACGACGGGCAGTGGGGCTATGCGCCGCTGATCGTGACGCTGGCCAATACGGGAGAGGTGCTCTATGCGGTCAACCGCTCGGGCAACCGTCCCTCTCATGAGGGAGCGGCCGAATGGCTGGATCGGAGTATCGAGCTGGTTCGAGAGGCGGGTTTTCGGAAGGTGCGCCTGCGCGGGGACACGGATTTTTCGCTGACGGCTCATTTTGACCGTTGGACGGAGGCGGGCGTGGAGTTTGACTTCGGGATCGACGCCCATCCGAGCTTCGTCAAGTGGGCGGAGGCGTTGCCAGAAGCGAGATGGAAAGAGCTGGGGCGCCCCAGCCAGGGGAAAGGAAAAGGGAAGAAGCGGCGCCAGCGGCGGGACAAAGTGAAGCCGGAGATTGTCAAGAGACGCGGGTTCAAGACGCTGACGCTGGAACGGGAAGAGATCGCGGAGATCGACTACCGTCCGAGCAAAGCGAAGCGAACCTATCGGATGGTGATCTTGCGCAAGACGATCCTGGTCGAGAAAGGCCAGAAGCGGCTGCTGCCGCAGACGCGCTACCACTTTTATGTCACCAATATCTCGGCCAGAACGTTGGGAACGGCGGGAGTCGTACGGGAAAACAACCGGCGCTGCAACCAGGAGAACGTCATTGAACAACTCAAGAACGGAGTCGAGGCCCTGCGGATGCCCTCGGATACGCTGGTAGCCAACTGGGCCTATCTGGTGATTGCGGCTCAAGCCTGGAATCTGAAGGCCTGGATGGGGTTGGTGCTGCCGGCGCGACTGCAAGCCCGAGAGCTGGTGAAGATGGAGTATCGCCGTTTCCTGCGAGAGGTCATTGAAATGCCCTGCCAGATTTTGCGCAGGGGCCGACAGTTGGTCTATCGGCTGCTGGATGTCAATGGTTGGAGCCGTCTTCTCTTGGAAGGCAGTAAGTGGTTGAAACACCGGCCAGCTACCTGAAACTGAAAGGAGATAAAGTAGCTCCGAGGGTCGCCAGAGCTGGGGCGAGGTGTCTCTACAAACGCCCCCCAAGAGGGCAGAATCGTTTTCCCTGAGCGATCGGCGTGGAGGACAGCTGAACACGTGCCTGTTCTGAGTGACTTCGCGCCGAAATTTAGAATTTAGGTCTCCAAAATGGCTCCTCGGAGCCGACAAAGGGGTCTATTTTCGAACTTGCGCTTATTTTGGGACTAGTGCCCTGTCAACCTTGAGATTGTGGGTTATGGACGAGTCGTGGTCGTCGAGGTCAAGGCGCGCGGCCGCAGTCATAGTTTGGCCTACGTCGAGGCCGTGCAACGCTGAGATCGGACACCAGGGCCGTTCAGAACCTACAATCTCAAGGTTGACAGGGTACGGTAGATTTGACCTCGACGGAGCCATGCATGTAGAGTACATGTATGGCTACGAAGACTATTTCCATCGATCTCCAGGCCTATGATCGCCTCGTCAGGGCGCGCCGACATCCAACCGAATCCTTCTCCCAGGTCCTGCATCGGGCCGAATGGTCCGAACAGGGCCGGACCTGCAGTGCGTTCCTAGAGATGATCAATAGCATCGCACCCTTGCCAGAGGCCGCTATCGAGCAACTGGAAAAGGCCCAACTTGAGGACCATCCGCCCCAGGACCCATGGCAGGCAGACTGAGCTTCGATACCTCCTTCCTCATCGATATCCAGAAGGAGAGGAAGGCGGGACTCCAGGGACGGGCCCATGCTTTTCTCCGCCACAACCAGGAGCAGATCATGCTCGTGAGCGCCATCGTGCTGGGAGAGTTCGCCGAAGGCTTCGACGCTTCAAGGCAAGCCGCCTTGATCCACATAATGAGCGCCTTGGAGGTGCTGGATGTGGATGCCCAAGTCAGTCTGCTCTACGGGCAGAATGCCCGCCGTCTCCGCGAATCAGGACAACTGATCGGTAGTAACGATCTCTGGATCGGTTGTACCGCCATCCGCCATGGCGTGCCTCTTGTGACTCGGAACGGCCGGCATTTCGACAGGATTTCGGGTCTGACAGTCTTCACCTACTAGCCGCTTGCGGTCGCGAAAATCTTGCAGGAAGGCGCCATGAAGCAACCTCCAAAAACATATAGCTGCAAATCACAAGCACCAAGTTCCAAACGGCTCGCATCTTGCTGAAGCAACAGATACCAACAGAGCCCCGAGCGACTTGACTTGTCGGTAATATGAGGCCAAGTTCAAAGGTGCGCCCGATCAGCAGCACAATCTCTTCTATCCCCGACCCCAAGCATCCAACGCTCACTGGCAGCTTGTGGTAAGAAGAAGATTGGAGGAAGCCATGAGGATCAGAGCTCGACATCTCACGGTCCTTGCTTGTCTGTGCAGCACAGTGCTTACCAGCTGTGGGAGAGTTGAGCCACCTGGGACGAAAGCGGGACCAGCCGTCACCGTCCATGCCGGCAAGCCGATCCGTAGTGAGGACCGGGTCGTCCTCTTCGCCTTTGATGACTACTCCGTCCCCTCCACCCGAGGACTCAAGATTCAGATGCTTCAGCCTGAGAAGTACTCAGGGAATCCCATTATTTCGCGGGGCCTTGCCGGAGAACCGGACGAAGATCGGGCACAGGGAGTAAGTGTGGTCCGCGAAGAGGACCGGTGGCGGCTCTGGTATCAGGCACAAGCAGGTAAGGAGACCCACGCCGCCTATGCCGAGAGCGAAGACGGGATCAGCTGGCGAAAACCCCAGCTTGGACTGACCGAATTCAACGGCAGCCGCAACAACAATCTGCTCCGAACCGAGGCCGGCGTCGAGGTGAGGTCGGTCCTGCTGAACCCCGAAGGGCCAGCAGAACACCGATACGTGATGGCGGCAGCGGACCGAAGTTGGTGGCAGGACTGGAAGATGGACGTCCCCTCCATGACGCGGATAGAGGTTAGCTCGGATGGTCTGGACTGGAAATCCCTGAGGGATGGGCCAGGGATCGTGGCCCAGCAGCACAAGATCATGACGATCTACCGATTCAATGACTACTTCCATCTGGGGGGCTATCAGATCTATCCGCTGGTTTCCCATCCCTTACAGCCGCCGGACCTGGGGAAGGATTTTTGGGCCCCGCGGACCTTTTCCGTGTGGCGCTCACCCGATCTGCAGCGCTGGCCCCTGGAGAACACAAAGGCTTTCTACAAACCGATGCGCTCTTCCTCTCCCTATCGCCCAGGCTGGGACCGTGAGGAGGTTCACGTGGGAGCGATGGTCACGACCTACCCCAACGTCTGCCTGGGGGTCTACGGTCAGTGGCATCATCCCATCGGTGAAGGCGCCCCCCAATACCGGGGAGAGGATGTGTCCGTGGACCTGGGCCTGATCATCAGCAATGATGGACTCCATTTCCGGGATCCCGCTCCCGGTTTCACATTCCTGCTCCGCGATCAGGAGCTGAGCTGGGATCGCGACTTCAAGGACAACAAGGATCAAGACAATTTTCTTCTCTGGCAGGGCTCGATGATCAATACATTCGAGAAAACCCACATCTACTATTGCGCCTCCACGCCCGGTGGGAACGTAGCCGGGGTTCGAATGAACATTGGTCTGGCCACCCTGCCCCGCGACCGCTTTGGGTATCTCTCGCTTATCAACCCCTCAGGACCGGAACAATTCTTGACCTGTCCCCTGGAGGTAGAGGGCGAGACCCGACTCTATCTCAATGCCCGTGTGCCTTCCGGAGCGTCCCTGAGGATCGCGCTGACTGACGAAGACGGTCTCACAGAGCTACCCGGGTATGGACGCAAGGATGGCCTCGAAAGTCTCCCGTCCGGACTCATGACGCCGGTCGAGTGGCCCGCAGGTCATCTCTTGCCACGGGGAGCGAAATTCAGAATCCGAGGAGAGTTGGAGGGAAAGGGAGCCCAAGTATTCGCGCTATATGTAGCGAGCGACCTCATACCGCCGAGTAAGAACTGAGAAGAATGTAGAGAGGGCGATCCTGGAGGATTGCCCTCTCGTCGTGTCGGCGATAACCTTCGGTGATAACCAAAACACTGGAGGTTGTCATGACCGACTATGCCAGTCTATTGCGGGATCACGTCACTCTCAAGTGCCGCTGCATCGACCGAGTGTTCTTGCAGGCTTACGTTCCCAAGCTGCAGTCGGTGGGACAAGTCTGTACCTTTCTGCGTTGGGTCAAGGGGTTCAAGATCCCCTCCTCGGCGGCCTTCGGCAAGATCGGTCAAGGCTACGTCAAAGCCATTCACCGCTTCGCCGAAGAACACAATATTCCGGTAGTGCACTTCAAGAAAGGGGAAAACAAGGAGGAGACGGCTCGTCCCTACCTGGAAGCGGCGGCGAAGGAAGGCCAAGAGCGGGTGGTGTTGATCGGCATTGCCCAGGAGAAAGCATCGGCGTGGCGGTCCTGGAAGGGCAAAGGGCAGGAAACGGCCGCGCATCCCCATATGGAGTGGGGCCGTCAGATGGTTTACATCAACCACTTCTACTTCTACCTCTGGGACTCCGAGTGGGGCGGCACGTTTTGGAAGACCAATGCCTACGCGCCTTATCCCATCTGGCTGTGGCTCAACGGCCATGAGTGGGTCAAGCGGCAACTAGAAAAAGCGGGCATCGCCTACGAGGCCCTGGACAACGGATTCCGTTCTTGCGCCGATCCCGAGGCCCTGCAGAGCATCTGTGACCGGTTGGGTTCGGGGGCCGTGCGCAGCTTCTTCTGGCGTTGGTGGTGGCGTTTACCTTCTCCCTTCAGCTCGGAGGACTTCGAGGCCGGTTACACCTACGAGTTGGCTTTCCGCCAGTTCGAGGTCTCCGACACCTGTGTCTTTGACCGACCCCAGGCCGGGCGGATGTGGTTCGAAGGGGTGATTCGAGACCATTTGGACATTGGTCGCCCCGAACAGGTGACGCTGATCTTCGATCGGCGAATCACCCGACGAACTCCCGGAAGCTTTCGCTCCCGAGTCCTCAGACGAGGGGTGGACCCGGTCCTCAGTTGTTATTACAAGTCGTCTCGTATCAAGCAATATTTCAAAGAGGGCCGCGCCTTGTGGACCGAAACCGTGATCTGCGACAGCCGCGACTTCGGAGTGGGTCGCCGCGTTTGCGCTCGCAACTGGTATGCCCTTTGGGCTGTTGGCGATTCCGCCAACCGGCGTCTGTGCGACGCCGAAGCTGCAGACGCTCGACCGGCACCCGACGTGCTCACCTTCCAAAAGGTGAGCCAACCCTCGAAAACTGCCGAGGGTCTACACAGTTCTGGCCTTCGCTTTGGCGATCCTCGGGTGATGGCGGTCTTCTCCAGCCTGGTCGCATTTAGCTGTCTCGTAGCCGGTTTTGACAACCGTCGACTGGTGGAGCAAGTCTCCGCCTTGCTCGATGCCCCCTACACTTCACGCCAGGCGAGCTACGATCTGCGCCGGTTGAGGCGAAAGGGACTCATTGACAAAGTGCCCCGCAAGCGCCGGTACCATCTAACGCCCTTGGGAAGAAAGGTGGCTGTCCTCTTCATCAAAGCCTACGGTCGAGTCCTGGCACCGGGCTTGACGGCGCTCGATCTCAAGCTGCCACAGGAAGTGGCTCAGCGCTGTCCGCTGGCGACGGCTTGGCGACGGTTCGACCGCTCGCTGAACGTCTTTGTTGAAGAGCAACTACTCGCTGCTTGACACTTCTTGATCAGTTTGTGAACTTTTTCTTGACCAAGGGGTCTCTAGATATGAAGCACTGAGACCCCGTCTTATATTCAGGCTAGGATCTTCGGCGTCACCAGCCAGAGAAGGATGCCGCATCCCGGCTCGACCTCGCTCCAGCTTCGCACCGACAGATCGATCGCAGCCAATGCCGCGGTAGGAAACTTGACCCTTGCACCGCCCACCAGATCGCCGATCAGGTCCGGCAAAGAAGGCATGTGCCCCGCCAGAAGCAAGCTCTGGTCATCGTCGCTGCAGCCGCGCAGGAAATCGAGGAGGTCATCGGAACTACTGGCATAGAGCCGATCTGTGATGTGGATGGGACAGGACCAGTTACCCGCCTCCGCTGCCAGGCGAACCGTCTCCTCGGCCCTTTGAGCTGAGGAGCAGATCACTTTCTGGGGAAACGGCTCGAGCCCCGAAAGATAACGTCCAATCATCTCGGCTGACTTGCGTCCGCGCTTGGCCAGGGGGCGTTCGTGCTCCCCTCCGTAGCTCAGGTTCCAATCTGATTTCCCGTGCCGTAGCAAGTAGAGTCTCACCTCGCCATTGTGCCACGACTTTCGATCATTGGAGAAAGAAACCTTGGCTCCGGCGTAGCGGTGGTCTCCAGGCCGCCGTCCCTATCTTTGCCCTTGCCCTCGCCTGTGCCCTGAGTCTCAAACACAAGAAGACTTCGGCCTGGAGACCAAAGCTACGTCCGAGGATCAGCGGCGCCAGCTGCCGCGTGCCCTTACATCGATAAATGTCTTTCCTCAGCGACTTTTGGACGTTCCGACTTCCTTGTCGGCTGTTGGGGCTTGCGCTATCATCGGCGTGCTCCTCGAGTTCGGATAGGAAACTGAATATGAAACAAGCAACTCTTTATGGTGTGGGCGACCTCCGGATGGAAGAGCTCCCGCTCAACAGCAACAACCTGGAAGCCGATCAGCTTTATGTCGAGACCGAAGTGACGGCACTCTCCACCGGGACAGATCTCGGGAACTACCTGGGCGACTCCACCTACGTACCGGATGCACCCGACTATCCAAGACCGGTGGGGTACTCGAACGTGGGAACCGTCAAGCGGATTGGCTCGACAGTCAAGGAGATCAAACCAGGGCAGCGCATCTTTTCTCGTTATCCCCATCAGTCCGCCTTTATTGCTCGAGAGTCCGAAGTCCTCACTCCCTTACCTGACGCTCTGTCCTCGGAGGTGGCAACACTCGCCTACTTGACGCACCTGGGCTTGGCAGCCCTGCGCCAGGCCCGCTACGAAACCGGGGAGAACGTTGCTGTGGTGGGACTTGGGGTGATCGGACTCGCTACCGCGGGTCTGGCGCGAGCGATGGGAGCCAAGGTCGTCGGCATCGCCACCTCGCCGATTCGCTGTGAGGCGGCGCTGCAGGTCGGCGCCGATGCAGCCTTCGAATCTAGCGACTCGAACTTGGGTGAGCGCCTCGATGAGGTGTTTGGCAAGGTCGGAGCGGATATCGTAATTCTGACCGCAAATCCGTGGCCGGCCTACCGGCTATCTGTAGATATTGCCCGCCAGGGTGGAAGGGTAAGTATCTTGGGCTTCCCCGGGCGCTTCGAATCCGCCCCTGATTTCAATCCGCTGGATCCCTCCTGGTTCTACGGCAAACAGTTGACCCTCCTGGGTGCCGGTCTTGCACCAGGTTCAGACTGTCCGCCTGACGAGCTCAGGTTCAATCTGCGCAGAAACCTTCAGTACATCGTCGACTTGATGGCTGGGAACCAGCTCCGGCTCGAGTCTCTCATTACCCACCGCCTACCCGCTGACCGTATGAAAGAGGCCTACGAGCTGGCGAAAGAACACTCCAAGGATCTGATTGCCGCCGTATTCGATTGGAAATCCGCCTGAATCAAGCAACACACTCTACATCCTCACCGCGGATGCCCGTTGGGCACCGGGAGTGATTTCCTCTGTTCTCCTCGGGGCTTGGCCAGGCGCTCCAATGAGCGCAATCATCCTTCAGTGGTTTTGGGAAGCCGCGGAGTCCCGGATTGGATTCTCGGATCAGTACTCAAGTTCCTCGGGTCGCCCGCCTCGCCTCCTTCACCGAGCACAACGAAGGTCTTGATATCCTGGCTCAGTAGGTCTGCTGTGGTGGCATTCCGTACCAGACCGGTCAGAGTGTAGTTCCCCGCCGGCAGATCCGGGGTTATCTCGAAGAGTGCGACCGGACCGAAGTCTTCGCTGAACTGTGATGGGAGGAGGACTGATCCGTCTGCGCCCATATGGAAGAAGGAGACATGGACATCCCCTGGCATTGCGAGCACCATCCAGAGTTCCGTTTCGACCGCCTCCGGCCCTGTGTTCGATAACCGAAGCGATGTAGCCTCAACGAAGGAACCCGCGGCATAGCTTTCACCACTCAACTCGATTTCCAAAGTTGGGCCTGAGTCCCATGCCTGGGTAAGGGTCACGACTGTGTCTTCGATCGCTATAGTGCCGGTTCTGGTCTCGCCACTGGGATTGTGCGAAACCGCGAACTCCAGAGTACCGTTTCCACTGGATGGGGTCGCGGAACCCAGGGTGATCCACTCTGCGCTCGTGGCAGCAGACCAACTACAGCCGTCAAGGGTAGTAATCGTTACACTGCCGCTGCCTCCGTCTCCCTCGAAGAGTGTATTGGTTGCAGATGCTGTGTAGGTACATTCGGCGCCCCCCTGGGTCACCATGATTGTCTGACCCTCAACCTCTAGGGTGCCTCTGCGCGACTGGATGGTAGAATTGGCCTCAACGACGCACCGGAAGCTGCCACTGCCCGTTCCACGGTCGCCTTGGGTAACCACAATCCATTCAGCATTGCTTGACACTGCCCAGGGGCAGCCATCTGGAGCCGAGACATAAATCACGTCACTTCCGCCGGCGCCATCTATCGAGGTGCTGTTGGAAGAGAGGCTGTAGGAACAGTCAATTCCACTCTGTTGGATCGTCATCACCTGGTCTTCAACCGTAATGCTGCCGGATCGGAACTCGGGGTTGGGATTGGCCGCCACGGTGAAAGAGACCGAACCGCTTCCAGTGCCCTCGGTTCCAGCCAAGATAGAGATCCAGCTGTCGCCGCTGGACGCCGACCAATCACATCCCTGGGGCGACGTCACAACCAAGTTTCCACTGCTCTCATCGGAGGGCAGCGGTAGATACCCCGAAGACAACGAATAGGAACAGCTAATTCCGCCCTGGGTGATCGTCAGCACCTGATCCTCGATCGTGATTGTCCCCGATCGAGATTGGGTCGCACTACTTGCGTCCACTACAAAACTTTACAAAGCCATCGCCATCCCCGTGACTCTCGGAAACCAGGGTGATCCAGCTTTCGCTTGTGGACGCAGACCAGCCGCATCCGCTGGGAGAGAGAACGCCGATGCTGCCCTCTCCACCGTCGGAGTCAAAGGCGACACTGTCCGAGGATAGCGAGAAGCTACAATCCGCACCGCTCTGAGTGATCGTTAGCACCTCATCCTCAACCGTGATCGTGCCTGATCGGGACTCGATCGTACTATTGGCGTCCACTAAGAAGAAGACGGAACCGTTGCCGTTTGCACTGGCTCCGTTAGCAACCGCGATCCAGCTATCGCCACTGAACGCGGACCAGTTGCAGCCATCCGGAGAGGTCACGTCGACGCTGCCCTCACCACCGTCGGAGTCAAAGGCGACGCTGATAGAAGATAGAGAAAGGCTGCAGTCGATCCGACTCTGGGTGATCGTCAGGACTCGGTCTTCGACGGTAATGGTCCCCGATCGGGGCTCGGTCGCGGTATTGGCTCCCACCGTGAAGGACAGAGAGCCTTCGCCACTGCCATTGGACCCGGTACCGATCGTGATCCAGCTGTCGCTGCTGGACGCGGACCACTCACAGCCCTCAGGAGAAGTGACGTTGGCAGTACTGCTGCCACCCTCGGGATCAAAGGACACACTAGTGGGAGACAGAGAATGGGTACAGTCGATTCCGTCCTGCGTGACCGTCAGCACCTGGCCTTCGACCTCAATCGTGCCGGACCGGGGCTCGATGGTGCCATTCGCGCCCACCGTGAAGGAGACATCATTGCTACCGCTGCCACTGGCGCCAGCACCGATGATGATCCAACCATCACTGCTGGACGCGGACCACTCACAACCCTCAGGAGAGGTAACGCTCACGCTGCTGCTGCCGCCCTCGGAATCAAAGGACCAGCTGCTTAGGGACATCGCATAGGTACAAGATATGCCATCCTGCGTAATTGCGAACACCTGACCACCGACCACAATAGTGCCCGATCGAGACTGAATGGTGGGATTGGCATCCACGGTGAAAGAAACCGAGCCGTTACCACTGCCATTGGACACGGGGCTGATTATGATCCAGCTCTCGCTGGCGGACGCAGACCACTCACACCCCTCAGGAGAGGTAACGTTTACGCTCGCGTTGCCGCCGTCGGAGCCAAAGGACGCACTGCCGGGAGATAGCGAGTAGCTACAGTCAATTCCACCCTGAGTAATGGTGAGCTCCTGTTCGGCAACTGTGATCGCTGCGGTTCGAGACTGAGTGCTTTCATTGGAAGCCGCCGAGAAGGAGATGGAACCTGTACCACTGCCGCTACCACCGCCGATTCCGATCCAGCTGGCGCTAGCGGACGCGGACCACTCGCAGCCCTCAGGTGAAGTAACGATGGCAGCACTGCTGCCACCTTCGGGATCAAAGGAAGCACTAATGGGAGTTAGAGAATAGGTACAGTCAATCCCCTCCTGGGTCAGCGTTAGCACCTGGCCCTCGACCACAACGGTCCCGGATCGAGACTGGATCGTGTCATTGACAGCCACGTTGAAAGAGGCGGTGCCGGTGCCGCTGCCACTACCACTGGAGCCAGCGCCCATGATGATCCAGCTATCGCTACTGGACGCGGACCATTCGCAGTCGTCCGGAGAGCTGACGCCGATGCTGCTGAGGCCGCCCTCAGAGCCCAGGGACAGGTTGCTAGAGGAGAGGGTGTACGTACAGGAGATGCCATCCTGGGTTACCGTGAATACCTGACCTCCTGCCACGATGCTGCCGGATCGAGACTGAATAGTGGCATTGCCATCCACAGTGAATGAGACCGAGCCGCTGCCACTCCCACTGCCCCCGCTACTGATCGTGATCCAGCTTTCACTGCTCGACGCCGACCACTCACAGCCCTCAGGGGAACTAACGCCGAAGCTGCTACTACCACCCTCAGAGCCAAGGGAGACAGTACCGGGGGACAGAGAATAGGTACAGTCGATACCGCCCTGGGTAATCGTCAGCACCTCACCCTCGACCGTGATCGTGCCCGACCGAGATTCGATGGTGCTATTGGCGGTCACCGTGAAAGAGACCGAGCTGTCCCCACTGCCATTGGCGCCGGCATTGATCGCGATCCAGCTATCGCTGGGCGATGCTGACCACTCGCAGCCGTCCGGAGAACTGATGCTCACACTGCTGGTCCCGCTGTCGGCATCAAAGGAGGCGCTACTAGAAGATAGTGAGAAGCTACATGTGACGCCATCCTGTGTGATCGCGAAGGCTTGACCACCGACCATGATGGAACCAGATCGAGATTGAATGGTTGGATTGGCAGCCACCGAGACCGAGACGCTGCCGTCACCACTACCACTGGCCCCTGCGCCGATCGTGATCCAGTTCTCGCTGCTGGACGCGGACCACTCACAGCCGTCCGGGGAAGTCACTCCCACACTGCTGGCTCCCCCTTCGGAACCCAAAGAGGCACTGGTCGGGGAGAGAGAATAGGTGCAGTCAATCCCACCCTGGGTGATGGTCAGTACATGTCCCTCAACCGTGATCGTGCCACTGCGAGATTGAATGGTGGAATTTGGTGAGGCACTGAAGGAGAGCACGCCGTCTCCACTGCCACTGGCGCCGCTGCCGATTGTGATCCAGCTCTCACTACTGGAAGCGGACCACTCACAGCCATCCGGCAAGCTAACGCTCACACTGCTGCTACCCCCGTCAGCCCCAAATGAGGCTGCGCTTGAGGAAAGAGAATAGGAACAATCGATCCCGCCCTGGGTAATCGTGAACACCTGTCCCTCAACCGTGATCGTACCGCTTCGAGGGAAGATCGTAGTATTGTCAGCCGCCGTAAAAGAGATCGAGCCGTCGCCGCTGCCACTGGACCCGTCGTTGATCGTGATCCAACTCTCGCCGTTGGAGGCGGACCACTCACAGCCATCCGGAGAATTCAGGCCTACGCTACCGCTGCCACCCTCGGCATCGAGTGAGACACTATCGGAACTCAGAGAATAGGTGCAAGGGATACCCTCCTGGGCAATAGTGAACGCTTGCCCACCAACCATGACGGAACCCGATCTCGACTGGATGGAGGTATTGGCGGCCACAGCGAAAGAGACCGGTCCATCACCGCTGCCACCGGCTCCGACAGTGATCGTGATCCAGCTGTCGTTGCTGGATGCTGACCACTCGCAACCATCGGGAGAGGTGACGCTCACACTGCTGCTGCCGCCACCAGAATCAAAGGAAGCACTCTGAAGAGACAGAGAATAGGTGCAGTCAATCCCTCCCTGCGTAATCGTCAGCAGCTGACCTCCGACCGTGACCACGCCTGCTCGGGACTGGATCGTGCTATTGGCGGCCACCGCGAAGGAAACCGAGCCGTCGCCACTACCGTTGGCCCCGGAGCTAATCGTAATCCAGCTCTCGCTGCTCGACGCCGTCCAGCCACAGCCGGTGGGAGAGGTCAAGTCGATACTGCCGCTGCCACCGCCGGAGTCGAAGGACGCGCTACCTGAAGACAGAGAATAGGTGCATTCAATTCCTTCCTGGGCAATCGTCAGTACCTGACCCTCCACTGTGATCGTGCCCGATCGGGACTGGATCGAAGGATTGGCAGCAACGCTGTAGGAGATCCAACCGTCTCCATTACCACTCACAACCGCCAGGGTAATCCAGCTCTCGCTGCTCGACGCCGTCCAGGCGCAGCCGTTCGGCGCGGTCATGCCAACAGTGCCACTGTCACTGCCAGAGTCAAAGGAGACACTGCTGGAGGACAGAGAATAGGTACAGATGATGCCATCCTGGGTGATGGCGAACACTTCACCCCCGATTATCAGGCTGCCTACCCGCGACTCGACCGCTGGATTGGCGTCCACGGTGAAGGAGAGAGTACTGCTGCCACTGCCATTCCCCCCGGAGGAGATATCAATCCAGCTGGCGGTGCTGGAAGCCGACCAACTGCAGCCCTCAGGAGACGTCATGCTGACAGTGCCACTGCCGCCGTCCGAGTCGAACGAGACGCTCGTAGAAGACAGGGAATAGCTGCAATCGATCCTACTCTGGGTAATTGTCAGGACCTGGTCCTCGACAACAATGGTGCCGGACCGGGACTCGATCGTGGTGTTAGGAACCACCGTGAACGAGAGGGCGCCATTGCCGCTGCCACTCGTTCCAGCCGTGATAGTGATCCAAGCCTCGCTGCTGGACGCTGACCAGCTACAAACATCGGGAGCCGTGATGCTGCCAGTGCTGCTTCCGCCATCGGACTCAAAGGAGGCACTGGTGGGAGACAGAGAGTAGGTACAAGAGATCCCCTCCTGGCTAATGGTCAGAATCTGATCTTCAACCGTGAGGGTACCCGATCGGGACTGGAGTGTCGGATTTGCGGCTACGGTGTAGGAAATAGAGCGTTGCCGCTGCCCGAACCACCCGCGCTGATTGAGATCCAGGCATCACTGCTGGTCGCTGTCCAGGCACAGCCGCTGGGAGAAGTCACGCTGACACTGCCGCTTCCGCCATCGGAGTCGAAAGACGCGGTGTTCGAGGACAGATCGAAGCTGCAATCGATCCCACTCTGCGTGATCGTCAACGTCTGACCCGCAGCCGTAATGGTTCCTGAACGCGTTTGAATCGTGGAGTTCCCGTCCACCGTATAGGTGATCGTGCCGTCTCCACTGCCGCTGGCCCCAGATGTAATCGTGATCCAGCTGTCGCTGCTTGAGGCCGTCCAGCTG
Source organism: Acidobacteriota bacterium (assembly GCA_965219855.1). Classification (GTDB taxonomy): domain Bacteria; phylum Acidobacteriota; class UBA6911; order RPQK01; family JAJDTT01; genus CAUZIZ01. The sequence goes on along the minus strand of CBDCOR010000015.1, from coordinate 159,920 downwards.
CACCCTGTCGGCGACGTCATGCCTACGCTGCCACTTCCCCCATCCGAGTCGAAAGAAGCATTACTCGAGGAAAATGAGTAGGTGCAATCGATTCCGCTCTGGGTAATCGTCAGCGTCTGACCAGCAGCCGTGATCGTACCCGACTGAGTCTGAATCGTCGGGTTGGAGGCCACCGTGTAGGAGATGCTCCCATCTCCACTACCGCTGGCCCCAGATGTAACCGTGATCCAGCTGTCGCTGCTTGACGCCGTCCAGCTGCAACCTGTCGGCGACGTCATGCCGACGCTGCCACTTCCCCCATCGGAGTCAAAGGACGCGGTGCTGGAGGACAGATCGAAGCTGCAATCGATCCCGCTCTGGGTAATTGTCAGGGTCTGTCCCGCGGTCGTGATCGTTCCCGTGCGTGTTTGAATTGTGGAGTTCGCGTCTACCAAACAGGTGATCGTGCCGTCTCCACTGCCACTGGCTCCCTCCGTGATCGTGATCCAGCTCTCGTTGCTCGAGGCCGTCCAGTTACAGCCTGGGGGTGAAGTCATGCCGACACTACTAGCTCCCCCATCTGAATCAAAAGACGCGGTGTTGGACGACAGATCGAAGCTGCAATCGATCCCACTCTGGGTAATTGTCAGAGTCTGACCCGCAGCCGTAATGGTTCCTGAACGTGTTTGAATCGTGGAGTTCCCGTCCACCGTATAGGTGATCGTGTCGTTTCCACTGCCGCTGGCTCCTGCCGTGATCGTGATCCAGCTCTCGTTGCTTGACGCCGTCCAGCTGCAGCCCGTGGGCGAGGTCATACTGACGCTTCCACTTCCCCCATTCGAGTCGAAAGACGCGCTACTCGAGGAAAATGAGTAGGTGCAGTCAATTCCAGTTTGGGTGATCGTGAGCGTTTGACCGGCAGCCGCGATCGTGCCCGACCGAGTCTGAATCGTCGGGTTCGATGCCACCGTGTAGGAGATACTCCCATCTCCACTACCGCTACCCCCAGATGTAATCGTGATCCAGCTGTCGCTGCTTGATGCCGTCCAGCTGCACCCCGTGGGCGAGGTCAGGCTGACGCTGCCACTTCCCGCATTCGAGTCAAAGGAGGCGCTACTCGAGGAAAATGAGTAGGTACAGTCAATTCCTGTCTGGGTAATCGTCAGCGTCTGACCGGCAGCCGCGATCGTACCCGATCGAGTCTGAATCGTCGGGTTCGATGCCACCGTGTAGGAGGTGCTCCCATCTCCACTACCGCTACCCCCAGATGTAATCGTAATCCAGCTGTCGCTGCTTGACGCCGTCCAGCTGCACCCTGTCGGCGACGTCATGCCGACGCTGCCACCGCCCCCATCCGAGTCGAAAGACGCATTACTCGAGGAAAATGAGTAGGTGCAATCGATTCCGCTCTGGGTAATCGTCAGCGTCTGACCGGCAGCCGCGATCGTACCCGATCGAGTCTGAATCGTCGGGTTCGATGCCACCGTGTAGGAGATGCTCCCATCTCCACTACCGCTACCCCCAGATGTAATCGTGATCCAGCTGTCGCTGCTTGACGCCGTCCAGCTGCAGCCCGTGGGCGAAGTCATACCGACGCTTCCACTTCCCCCATCCGAGTCAAAGGAGGCGCTACTCGAGGAAAATGAGTAGGTGCAATCGATTCCGCTCTGGGTGATCGTCAGCGTCTGACTGGCAGCCGTGATCGTTCCCGACCGAGTCTGAATCGTCGGGTTGGAGGCGCCACCGTGTAGGAGATGCTCCCATCTCCACTGCCGCTACCCCCAGATGTAACCGTAATCCAGCTGTCGCTGCTTGACGCCGTCCAGCTGCAGCCCGTGGGCGAGGTCATGCCGACGTTGCCACTTCCTGCATTCGAGTCAAAGGAGGCGCTACTCGAGGAAAATGAGTAGCTGCAGTCAATTCCTGTCTGGGTGATCGTCAGCGTCTGACCGGCAGCCGTGATCGTGCCCGATCGAGTCTGAATCGTTGGGTTGGAGGCCACCGTGTAGGAGATGCTCCCATCTCCACTGCCGCTACCCCCAGATGTAACCGTAATCCAGCTGTCGCTGCTTGACGCCGTCCAGCTGCAGCCCGTGGGCAAGGTCATGCCGACGCTGCCACTTCCTGCATTCGAGTCAAAGGAGGCGCTACTCGAGGAAAATGAGTAGGTACAGTCAATTCCTGTCTGGGTGATCGTCAGCGTCTGACCGGCAGCCGTGATCGTACCCGACCGAGTCTGAATCGTCGGGTTGGAGGCCACCGTGTAGAAGATGCTCCCATCTCCACTACCGCTACCCCCAGATGTAATCGTGATCCAGCTGTCGCTGGTTGATGCTGTCCAGCTGCACCCTGTCGGCGACGTCATGCCTACGCTGCCACTTCCCCCATCCGAGTCGAAAGAAGCATTACTCGAGGAAAATGAGTAGGTGCAATCGATTCCGCTCTGGGTGATCGTCAGCGTTTGACCGGCAGCCGTGATCGTGCCCGATCGAGTCTGAATCGTCGGGTTGGAGGCCACCGTGTAGGAGATGCTCCCATCTCCACTACCGCTACCCCCAGATGTAATCGTGATCCAGCTGTCGCTGCTCGACGCCGTCCAGCTACAGCCCGTGGCCAAAGAAAAGGGGTCCGATCAGGAGAACCGTCGAACTTCCCCCCTTCATCACGCGCAATGGCGGGCGTACGAGGGGAAGGAATTTCCGCTTCAGATCCGATGTGGATCGGCTCCCCTTCCGGGCGAGCTGCTTCCGGATCGACCTCCCGAATTGCGTGTACACCTGCCTCAATGTGGCGGATTTGGTAAGAAGTGCCGGACACGGTTACGTTCCCGGCCACGACGTTGTCCAGAACCGTCAGGATAACAATACTGTCTTGGACCCCCTGGACCTGTCCGATCCACGAATACCCCTTGGGATGAGGCTCGATCTTGTCGACAACTGCGGTGAATGAGGTGTCAGGGAAGAGGTTCAGCTCAAGGGACTGTCTTCCCTTTTGGGGTGCCCTTCGAAAACCTCTAGCGTCTCCCAGCAGATCGAAGTCGATCTTGACATGCCGACTGCGGAGACTGCGAGAGTTGCTCTGGGCGCGGAACTGGATCGTCGATCTGGACTCGGTAAAGAGACCCTTCGACCCCGCGGCAGCTCTTGGCTCAGGAAATAGCGAGAAAACGACCGAAAGAGTGAGAACGGTCGTAACAAGTATCGATCTGCATCGGATCACAGAGCAGTCCCAATCTCCGGAGGATTGGTCGCGTGCTTAGCTGTGCCATTGTTTCACCCCTTGGCATACGTAAGCTGTCGGTCTGGGAGTCGGAGTTCACAACCCCGACTGGAGTCACTGGACTGTTGGACGAACCTCTGTTACGGGACTGTTTCCGAGCCACGGAAGTGCCGTTTCTTTTTCTTCCAGGCCCGTAAAAACCGTCTTGTATAGGAGCTCCAGGTCCAAATCCCACTGGCGAAGCTGTTCCATGCTGATCCAGCATTCGAAACAGTAGTGCCAATCTTGGGTCCCCCCATAGGCTCCCGTTGGTCGTGTTTCGACGATCTCATCTCTCGAGGTCATCTCAGTCTCACAAAGGCAACATCTCTTTTTTTCACTTCTAACGCTCCCACGCTACGTATCGGACAAAACGGCGCCTACTTTAGTGTCCACACCTTTCAGGATGGAGCTGCCTCCAGGCGAAGAAGACAGGATCTACTCAACAGAGGTCTTCGAAACAGAGCCAGCAGCGGCGTCCTATCCGTTTTCGGCCCTGTCCCTTTCTGATACCATTTGGGGGCACATCTTCAGGGGAGGTCTCCATGGCAACGACGAGTTCAAGCAGTGCCCTTCTGCATCAGGATCCCAACTACGCCTTCCCCGTTTTGGAGCGAGGCGAGGGGATTTACCTCTATGATGAAGGAGGTAAATGCTATATCGACGGAGCGGCCGGCGCAGGCAACGTTACACTGGGACATGGGCGACGGCGGATCGCCGCTGCCATGGCGGAGCAGGCCGAAGCCCTTGGCTACTGCTTCTCCGCACACTTTTCCAATAGAGTAGCTATCGAATTTGCCGAGCGACTAGCTCGCCTCGCCCCCGGGGCTCTCAACCACGCCTATTTCGTTTCGGGAGGCTCAGAAGGCATCGAGACCGCCCTGAAGCTGGCGTTCCTCTATCATCTGCAGCGTGGCAACGGGCAGAAACAGCTCGTAATCTCCCGTTGGCGCGGCTATCACGGCGCGACACTGGGCGCTCTAGCCGTCACCGGAACAACGGCTCGAAACCCATTCGCCAATTGGCTGCTCTCCTTCCCCCACATAGCCCCCTGTTATCCCTACCGCTGTTCCTTCGTGGGCTGTGAGGGAAAGTGCAATCTGACCTGTGCCAACGAACTGGAGAAGGCCATCCTACAGACAGGACCCCAGAACGTGGCCGCCTTCGTCGCCGAGCCGGTAGTTCTGGGTGGCATGGCTATCGGAGTGCCTCCCCCCGACTACTTCCCCCGCATCCGGGAGATCTGTGACAAGTACGATGTGCTCTTCATTGCCGACGAAGTCGTCACGGGCTTTGGTCGCACCGGCAAACTGTTTGCGATCGAACACTGGAATACCGTCCCGGACATGATCGTTTTCGCAAAAGGCGTCAGCAGCGGCTACATTCCTCTGGGTGGCGTGCTCTTCCAGGATGAGATTCGACAGTTGCTGGACTCAGCCGATACGGGGCTGCCGCACGTGTTCACTTCCGTGAACAATCCCGTTGCCATGAGGGTGGGATCAACGGTCCTGGATATCATCGAGGAGGAGGGGATCCTCGAGCATGTGAGGGAGGTCGGGGACTACCTTCTAGAACGGGCCCTCGAGCTGCGGAAGTACCCGATGGTTGGGGACGTCAGGGGCAAGGGACTGATGTTGGGAATGGAGTTGGTACGGGACCGGGACACCAAGGAGCCCTTTGAAGCATCCCTCGGAGTTCACAAGCGTATTCGCAGTATCCTACTGGAGAAGGGCCTGTCCGCCGGAGCCAGTGGTGGAACAGCAGACTGGAAAAGCGGGGATGACCTACGTCTACACCCACCGTTGATCATCACCCGGGAGCAGGTCGACGAGGTAATTGATATCGTCGACGAGGGCCTCGCGCAACTGAAAAGCGAACTCGAACCCTCCGCCTAGACGCGAATGGCCCGCATCACATTTCAGTGGAAAGCCCACTACGGGAAAGACCTTCTCTCCGCTTACGGTGGCAAGTACGAATCGTACATCGCCATCACGTCTCCAAAAGCCTGGGAGGCAGTGAGCGCGTTCCACCGTCGCCAATTGGACGACACCACCTTCGCTAAGATGATGGAAGCCATCGAAGGGTAGGCAGAGGAGCAGCACAAGAGACGTGCAACCCGCGACTTGCGACCTCTTCTTGAAGTTTCAGCTTAGCCCCGCCTCCGGCTGCGCCGGATCGTACCTGAAAGAAACTTCAGTCGAGGAACGATAGGGTAGGGAAGCACGGTCACGCGGCTCCCCTCCCTCCGAACTGCACGTGCGATTCTCCCGCATACAGCTCTCCAGTCAGTAGGTTCCTATGGATTGGACGAAACGGATATGGGCGTCAGTCAGGCTCGTGAACCCATGATCCGTAAAGAAGGCGTTGGGCCAACGGTGATTTCGACAGAGGCGTTTTCTATTCTTCCGGTTGCGCTTCAGAAGCAGGCGTCGCAAACGACGACGGATCAGACCGTCGTAGTCCTTGAAGATGTTCCAATGACAGTGCCGGAAGTAGTTGAACCAGCCTTGCGTCGAGCGATTGAGCCGCTGGAGGATGACCTCCAGCGAGTCGCCCGACTTGCGCGGCGTCAGCTCGTGAATGCGCTCGACGAACTTTCGGTGGCTCTTCGCTCGTGGAAACCGAAAACGGCCTCGGAACGAATCGCCCAAGAACGAAAAGCTCTTCTCTCGCGAGTCCACGATGTGTGTCTTCTCGGGATGCAGTCTCAGCCCGTTGTCCTCCACCCAGTCCCGCCCTTCGGCCAGGGCCGCTTCAGCCTCCTCGGGTGCGCGACACAGCAGGACAAAGTCATCCGCGTAGCGCACCATCTGGAAGCCCAGATCGGCCATCCGATGGTCCAGGGGATTGAGGTAGGCATTCGACAACACCGGAGAAAGAACGGCGCCTTGGGGGACTCCGGCTTCCGGAATCCACTTACGCAGCTCTTCCAGTATCCCCTGATTCAGAAACAGCTGAACCAGGCCCAGCACGCGGCGATCCGATATCTTCTGTTGGATCAGGTCCAACAGTCGATCTTTCGGGATCGTATCGAAGTAACCCTTCAGATCCGCGTCGACGACATACACATAACCGGCTTCGAGCAGCTCTTCGACGTACCGCAGTGCGCCGTGGCACCCTCGCCCATGACGAAAGCCGTAGCTTCGATCATGGAACGTGGCCTCCAGAATCGGCTCGATCCCGTGGACCAAAGCCGTTTGCACGACTCGATCCCGCACGGTCGGAATCCCCAGCGGTCGCTTTTCCGAACTGCCTGTTTTGGGAATCCACCTCCGCAGCACCGCTGCCGGACGATAGGTCCCCTCACGCAGTTCTTCCTGCAACCATTCGAGTTCCTCCCGCTCGTGTTCGGCGAAATCCCCCCACGTTTGCCGGTCCACTCCCGCCGCTCCTTTCCTGCCCAAGACCTTCTCGGCCGAGCTGGAAAGGTTCCGGCTGCAAAACACCTTATCGATCAGCGTGTGCCATTTCCCTCCTCTCACCTTTCCTTTCAAAAGTGTCTCCAACATGCGATCCGTCCAAACCGCGCGATGAGCCCACTGTTCGATGCCAGCGGGCTCTCCAGCCGGGCTAGCCGAAAACGGCACTGTGACCGGGATGTAGTCCCGCCTTTGGGCGGAGTTACGTTTCCGCGATTTAGTCGTTTAGCATCTACCTTCCTGCTCCCCTTCGCTCCACCGCGTTTTGCTGCACGGCTTCCCCGCTACTATGGGAGCTCTGACTTCTGTCGAGCCGCTTCAACCGACCTCACCGGTATCGCCAGGTTCGCTCCCCTTCGGCGGGCGATACTGCACCGCGGGCCTGGGCCATTGCTCACGCAGCGTCCCCCACTGCGAGCTCTCACGATGGGTCGTCCACGTCCCTCACCCGACAGATCTCCCTGCTTATCTCGTTTGACCTTCCGACCTCTCCATCTCCAACCACCGCATTGCCATTTCGTCACGGTCGCTTTGTCACGTTACTTCACCGCCGTGACCTGCCGCGTCTATCCCCCCGGGCAGACCGTTCAGGTCGGAGGGATGGCCGTCGCGCGGTCAAGGGTTCGGGCTTTGCCAGGACCCTCCCCGACAGGCTTGGCCGAATCGAGTTCACTTGCGTTACGGATTGGTCGTTCGTCTCAGGTTGCTCTCCACCCTTCCTCACGGAAACGCAGTTACCACTGTCGACTTCAGGCCGGTAACGTTAGCCTGGAAGGGACTTTCACCCTTCTGATCAAACGCCTTCACAGGCGCACTAGCTTCGGCCTCCAGGCCGCCGTCCGAGCCAAAGGCTCGGAAAAATAAGACTTCGGCCTGGAGGCCAAAGCTACATTCGCCAATCAAGTTTCAGCTTAGCCCGGATTATTCATAAGTTTTCGTAGCGAGGCGGTGAAAGCGCCGTCGTGGCAAGGCTTGCGACCGAGACCACTCGTGGCGAGCCTCCGCAGTCGTACTCGTGCAGTACGTCGAGGAGGCCGACCGAGCGAAACACAGCCAGGACGGATGATTGCGCCGCCGCAGTAGAAAACTTATGAATAATCCGGGTTAGCGGTAAAGAAGGGGGACTCGAGCCAGGGTGAGTACCAGGACTCGCCTTACTCGAGATTCCGACTTCAGGAGGGCGCCAATCTCGCCGACTGTCGTGCCTGTCGTAAAGACGTCATCGATAAGCAGCACATCCTGGCCTGCGAGATGCTCCGCCCTCTTGAGGCCAAACGCTCCACGTAGGTTGCTTTTCCTGGATCGGATGTCCAATCCCAGCTGCGGTGCCGTATGCCTGAGACGGCGCAGCCCTTTGAAAACTCGAATGCCAATTCGGTGCCCCAAAGCACGGCTCAGAAGGAGTGTCTGATCGAAGCCTCGTTCCAACTTGCGCTTTCGATGCAGTGGAACCGGAACGATCCAGCCAGGCTGAAGATTCAGTCCACTCCCTAGGTAGCACTTCTCCAGAAGTTGCGCTAGGGGAGACACTAGCCGCCGAAATCCATCGAATTTAAAACTCCGGATCAACGTCCGGAGGCTTCCCTGGTAGGGTCCGTGAGCCCGGGCGAAATCGAAAGGAGGAGGCTGAAATCTACAGCTCGAGTACACGTTCGCCTCCCTTGTCAGGCTGCCCGGCAGCGGAATCCCACAGTAGTGGCAGGGTGGACCGAGTTCGAACCTCCCAACTCTCAGCGGTAATGGGACATGTAGATCGTGTGGATCTCCCACCGAAAAGCGAGGTACGGCCGCCAGACAGTCGACACACAGCGGACTGGCATCGTCGTTCAAAACCCACTTCTCGCAGAGGACACAGCTCTGTGGGAAGAGAAGAGCTTGGCAAGCTTGCAGTAGGATGCGAACAACTCCCACCCACTATTAAACGGATGGGACCTAATCACCGACGACGGTATTTCCTCTGCTGGTCAACTCCGGCCTTCCAGAGCCAGTGGCAATTCGTACTTTTTTGATAGAGCACGGAGGTCCGCTACGATTGGTCTTGGAATCGGAATTCCCTCACGCTGACGCCGCTGACTGGTCTCGTACTCGATTTCGCCAGGGTAAAGGACTTGCTCCTTGTCAGGCTCGGCAGGAAAAGAATGAATCGTGCGGATCATCGCATCGAGCCCTCTCTTGAAATCCTCTGCAGAGCGAAACAGGTCGAGGCGGATGGCCCCGAAGAAGTGAGCATCGGCCTTCTGGGAGTACCCGGCATCCGTCTCGGAAGGGTCATCAGATTTGAAGAAGTGTCCGTGTGCCTCGGGTGATGACTCCTCGTTCATCATGGCCGCCGGATCGAACCAGCCCCCTGAGAGTACGGCACAAAAGATCCCGACCATCAAGGCAAGACCGTAACCTTTGTGCCCTCCAAGCTCCCGCGGACCTCCCAGCGGCAGAAGATAGTAAACCGCATCGGGATCTGTAGTCGGCTTATGGTCCTGGTCCAGCGCCCAACCAATTGGAATGGGCTTTCCTGCCTCTTTCATCAGCTTAATCCGATTGTAGGGGACGATCGAAGTAGCCATATCCAGAAGAAATGGGGGCTCCTCTTCGGTCGGAAACGACACGCTCAGCGGATTCGTGGAAAGCATTGGGGTACGGCCGAAGGTTGGCAAGAGCCCCTTCTCGGCAGTCTGTGGAAGGAAGTAACCGGTCATGCTCACGCCGATCATGTCGTGCTCGACTGCCCTCCTGGCAAAGTATCCAGAAGCTCCCAAATGATTGGAAGTGTTCATGCTGACGAAACCCGATCCAGATTCCTGGGCCTTGGCGATGGCACGCCTCATCCCCCAGCAAGCGGCAGCCAGACCCAGTCCCCCACCCGCATTCACACGGGCTGAGATCGGGGTCTCGTGCTCTATCTCAATCTTGGCATCTGGCTTGATCAGGCCCTCCTCCAATTGAGCCACATAGTACTGTTTCAGGTTTCTCACTCCGTGGGTATCGATCCCATTGAGATTGGCCCAGACCAGTACATCGGCTGCATCGTCAGCCTGGTCTCGAGGAATACCTAGACGTTGGAACACTTCGGATGAAAAAGTCCTCAGCAGATCCGCCTGAATGAAAAGGGTTTCCGTCATAGAATCCTACTCCTCACTGATATGCTCCATCATCTCCTCGTCGATCGACGCTCGACCCGGTTTCATGTCTCAATGTCCCGCAGAGGGTACCCTCTCCCTGGTCCAGTCTCAAGAGGGCAACGCCCTGGACTGCCCTTGAGAAAACGGGTCTTGCTGCTCCTGTACAATGGTGCTCCTGACACATCATGGATGATCTGGTGCGTGATCTTCCCGCTTCGGCCCTGGTCTTGGATCTGGGTGCCAGCGGCGGCAGCTTCTCTTACGCGAGGACGCCCGCCCGGGTCGTGGCTCTCGATGTTGCTTTCCCTCCCAACCCGCAGGAAAGCTGGGCCAGGACTCTTGCGGACTCAGGCTCCCTTCCTCTCAAGGAAGAGGTGGTGGACGTGGTTGTTTGCAATCATACCCTGGAACATTTCGAGGACTATGAAGCCTCTATCAGGGAGATCGATCGGGTGCTTAAACCGGGTGGCTTCCTCTGGGCAGCCGTCCCGGACGGGTTCAGCCTGGATGATAGGTTCTACCGCTATATGTTCGAGGGAGGTGGTCATATCAATCGCTTCAGCCTTCACTCCTTTATCTCTACCATCGAATCTCAGACGGCTCTGAAGGCCCAGCGCTACAAGAAGCTTCATACGGGTTTCGTCTACCTCAATCCTCCAGATCCACTCAAGATCCAATACTATCCCGATCGGGCCCAGATTCTGGGCAGGATTCCTGTCCGGCTGCTCAGAGCAAGCCTCCGCTGGTTGAACTACCTGGTTCGGATTTGCGACCGCCTTTTTGGGACCCAGTGGAGTCACTATGGATGGGGAGTGGTTTTCGGCTGTGCTAAGCAGCAGGACAGCAGCCAGCTCAGCGACCTGAAGAGTCTGGCTTCAATGCCCGAGGATCTCAACGTGTGCTTCTCCTGTGGAGCTGGTCACCCGCTGCCAACGCTGGTGAACAATCTCAAGAGATCCCTGCTCTGGAAGATCTACGTCTGCCCCAGCTGCGGCACTCGCAATCTCTTTGTTCGAGGCGGATCGTGAAAAGGAGGTTGCAGGTTTCAGGTTTCAGGTCGTCTTTCCCCTGGCGATCACTTCGTCAGACTCACCAGTTCGTCTACCTTTTCTGCAATGATCTCCTCCACGGCAGCACGAAAGGGTCCCGGCTGTCCGTAAGGGATCATGGCTCCACCACCCTCGTAGCCGCCTTCCTTGAGCACCCGCAGCGACGGTATGTAGGCGAAGACTTCGTTTGAGTAACCCGTCACCCAGACATCGTCCCAGCCATATGCCGCCTTAAACCGAAGCGCATAGTCCACCACAACTTCACCCGCCAGATGGATGAAGGTAAGACCCTTTCCAAAGCTCCAGACCTGGACGGGATAAGGGTAGGAGTCCTGGATCCTTCCTTCTCGATCCAGGATCTCGAGTAGATGCTCGGCGTGGCGCCTCAGCGAACCCTCTTCGTTTGTAATACGCCTCTCGAGCTCGCTTCGGGTTGGAGGTGTATGAAATGGGACATCTACCCGCTGGAAAGCCGTCTTCAGAGGACCCAGGACGGGGCTCATCTCCTTGTCCAACACCTGGTTGACCGCAATCGCCAGAATCTCCCCATACATTCTTGCCAGATCCACCGAGCGCCGAGGCAGAGGGTTGGCATCGGCGCCACAACCGGTCAAGAAGAGGGCCGTAGCGCCCACATGGGTCCTTTCCAGGAACTCCTGGGCAAAGCCGGGCCAATCACCGCTGACCTCATAACCGCTGAGAACCGTGGCGTGGCAAGCGTAGCCGAAGACAATCGCCTTCAGCACTCCCCTGTTAGAACGAACTGCGAGCACTGGAACGTCATGGTCCACGGGAGCTGGGAGGTGGCGCTTGCCCTTGCGCGCCCTGCGACGGTTTACGGCGAACCCTGCCAGTCCCTGCTCAAACTCCAGATCAGCCGGCTCCAGATTCTGTATCGATCTGGCAATGACGGAGACCGTCTTATCCAGGAGATCCTCCGTATATCTGCCCACCACGGCTTCGTTCTCCTGACTCATACTGTAGGCTGAATGCAGTACCTCTCCTGCCACCGGACTGCTGTGGGTGTGGGATGCGTTGATGACCAAACGGTCTCTGGTCAGGTCAAACCGACGACGAACTCTATCGAAGACCTCCTCGGACATGGCTCGATTGAACCCCAGCAGGTCCGTGCTGACCAGGACCGAGACCGTCCCCGACTCATCCTGAAGCGCCAATGCCTTGGTAAAGATGTCCTGGAGCACTTTTCCGGTGGGTCTGTCTCGGGAACCGTATCCGGCCAGCCAAATCGGCTCGGTGGGAGTAATCTTGACCTTGGCGACGCCTGCCTTCCAACTTGACTCAGCCCGGACCGGGCTTTGAAGAAAAACACCCAGCCCCAACAGCAACAGAGCGGCGGTACAGTAGGACCTCAGATTGAAAAACGACATCAATCTACCTCCACGATCTTCGCCCTTTCCGGGGGGGCTCCAGTAAACGGCTTCTCTTTGGTACCTCGGGGCCGGAGAATCACGGCCTTAAACTAGACAGGGTTCGAAGTATAGCAGTTAGCAGCCAGGACGGCTGACTGCTGACATCACGGGCAGGGATGCCCCTGCCACCTATCCGTGATCGAACAGAGATTGTTTCAAGAGGGGGACCACTTCCTCAGCCAGTAAGAGAACACCGTCAGGCCTGGTCTCCTCAGTCACCAGATAGACGAAATAGCCGGGACTCTCCATGGAAACGATGGAGGCTGAGGCCCGACCCACCAGGTGGATATCGACGCCCTTCAGCCTCTTCTCGAGTTGACCTCGAAGTTCGGGAAGCTGCTCGGAGGACTTTCTCGCCTCGAAAATCAGGGACAACTTGCGCTCCCGTCCCTCGAACGCATAGTGAAAAAAGTCAACCTCCTTGAAGCTGCAGATCCGGACGTCCACTAAACGATACGCTCCCGAACTCTCTCCCAGAACGCGTTCCAGCGCCACCCGATGTAGATCCAGAGGGACCGATTCCCCATCTGTTGGAAGCTCTCCAGAACAACCAAAATGATCCTCTAGGACTTCCGAATAGTGGTTGACCAACTGGAAGGCCTGGAGTCCCGAGTCCTTCAAGGGCAACAGGAGGAGCGAGGCCAAAGAGACTCCAGCGAAGATCAACAGGCTCGCCGCCCACCTCATCGACGCCAGATAGATTGGCTGGCGTGTCGCCACGACATCGCTCAACCTGTTCTCGAGGTCGTCGGGAACTGGCTGCGATCGCCAGCTGTCAATCAAGTCTTTGCGGATCTGCTCGCGAAAGCTCTTCTCTTCTGAACAACCAACACACAGTCCCAGATGCGTCAGGATCTCCTGATTCGTCTCGACAATCAGCTCTCCCGACAGAAAATCGTCCATCAAGGTTCGGACACGTTTGCAATCTTTGGCGGCAAACACAGTCATGATACGGTTCCTTTGGTCACGCGGTGTTTCGTTCTTCGTATCCCCGCGACAATTTTCTCCGCAAAAGGCTTCGGGCTCGATTCAGTCGGGACATCACTGTTCCGATCGGAATCTCCAGCAGCTCAGAGATTTCTCGGTAGCTGAAGCCTTCGACGTCGGCCAAGACGAGAATGGCCTGGTAGTCCTTGGGAAGCGTGCCTGCGATCTCCAGGATCTCTTTGCCTTCCAGGGCCTTGTCGAAGCCTGGCTCAGCGGCTACCCGAGACTCGGGTACTTCGGCCACGTCAATCTCTCGAAACGGTTGGGACTGTCGACGCTGCTTGCCCCACTGGCGGAAAAGGATCCTGAAGAGCCAGGCCTTACAGTTCGACCCGGGCTCGTAGCGTGCAAAGGACATCCAGGCTTCGCGATACGTGTCCTGCACCAGATCCTCAGCAAGGGCGTGATTCTTCGCTAGACTCAACGAGATCCAGTAGAGGGACTGCATGTGTGGAAGGGCTTCCTTGAGGAAGTTGTTCCTCTGTATTCGGCTTCGACGAATCAGCACCTGGCTATCCTATCCCGCTACTTCAAGGCCGTCCACGACGGTCCGGACCGCTTCGACATCAACCAGCAGTTTGCGTCTTCTATATTGTAACCATCCCAGTTTCTTGAACTTGGACATGATTGTCGAGATCTGAGGACGGTTGCCGCCGATAAGCTGGGCCAGTCTCTCGTGGGAGAGGGGGATCACGATCTTCGTCAATCTCTTATTCGAGAGGATGGATCGGCCATAGTTTCGAGCCAGCCTCAGAAGAGCTCGAGCCACGCGCTGTTCGGTAGTCAGAAAGGCGAGGGCCTCGATATCGTCTCGACTCTCGTAGAGCCTTTCGCTGAGGATGCGCGCAAAATTGAGTGAAAGCGCAGGCTGCTGTTGGATCAGCTGGTGAAGATGGTCCGAAGAAATGCATGAGACCCAGGAATCCTGGTGGGCTTCGGCCCCCACCAGGCGATGCTGGTGCGGACCCAGGACTTCTTCTCCAAACACATCACCGTTTCGAAGCAGAGCGACGATCTTTTCCTTGCCGTTCGGATTGCTCAATGAAAGCCTCACACTACCTCGGTTCAGAATATACAGGGCGTCGCTGGGATCGCCCGTTCGAAGATGACTTCCGCCTTCGCATAGATTCGGTCCGAACAGAGACTCGCCGTTGTGGCCAGCATTCGAAACGACAGGCCTTGCATCAGCGGTGATTGCTTCAGGTGCCACAACTTGTCGGCACTCTTCAGCTCCTGAGGCTGGACATGAAGAACACTCATTTACTCCTCCGTTTTACTAACCGAATGCCAGGAAACGGAGGATTTATTCCAAGAAAAGACAAAACTTCGTGTGAGGGGGACCGGGATGGAGGCACACGGCAGCCTTCAACCCGCAGCCGTGCAGCGCTACGGATTGGAATCCGCCATGACTCGCGCGATCCGGTCTTCGAGGATCTTTTGCGGTCCGAAGCCTTCCAGGCGGATCTCGTCGGCAACAGTCTCGTCCAGGGCGTCACGGGGGGCCAGACCAATAATCTCGCTGGAAACCGCCTCAAGACCGACTCTCCGTGCTTCGAGTTGTACCGCTTCGAAGACATCTCGCATCGAAGTTCGTTTGTAATCGGTAAGGTTGATCGAGACCTGAGTCTGATTTCGTTGTGCTAGAAAAAATCCCAGTGCCTTGACCCCAATCAGCCCGCCGCTGCTTTCACGAATCCGGCGGGCGATACCTCGAGCAGCCTCCAGGTCCGGGCTATTCAGAAAAACATTGAAGGCAATCAAGACGTCGCGCGCTCCTATGGCCACTACACCGGCTGTGGGATGGCTGATACAGGGCCCGAAATCCGGCTTCCATTGCGGGTCCCTGCTCATCCGCCTCTCCAACCCCTCCAGGCCTCCCTTTCGCAGCGCTCCCAGACTTCGCCGCAGGTTCTGAGTTGCCGCTGCTTCGTACAGAAAGACCGGCACTGAGCATTCTCTTCCGATCCGATCACCCAATCGGCTAGCCAGGACCTGGCAATCTGCCATCGACACTTCTTGGAATGGGACGAAGGGGACCACATCGACTGCCCCCAGGCGTGGATGCACGCCCTGATGAGCCCTGATGTCGATGAGCTGGATCGCCCTTTGAAACAAAACCCAGACTGCCTCTAGAAGGGCGCTAGGAGTCCCTGCGAGAGTGAACACAGTCCGGTTGTGGTCGTAATCTCCATCGCAACCGAGAAGGTGCGCCTGAAGAACGTCCTTGATGGCTTCTTCGAGCGTTCGCAGAGACTCTGAATCTTGGCCTTCGCTGACGTTCACAACAGCTTCGACGATCTTCATCGGGCGATCCTCCCCGGTAAATATGCCTCCCAAACCGAAGGAGCCTCTGCCGCCTCTGAATCGGCCCCGGGATCCGAGGATCTACGGGACCGATAGGAGCCAGTTCAAGGAGAGCTACCAGAGCAGACTTATAGCATACAAACCCAGGTAGATCGCCTATTCGGGGAGGCCGAAACGAAGGGGAAAGGAACCTCAAACAATGCCCGCTAAGAACGAAATGGAAGCGGCACACTTCGGCACCCTGTGTTTTGTTCAGGCCTGCTTTTCCCGGCGTTCCTTTTCCGATATACTCGATGCTCTTTCGCGTTATCGAGTTATGGATAATCACTACTACGAAGTCTTTAGACGAGCGTCTCAGGAGGCATTCTACCAAGCAGTCAACAATCCGGAAGACGAACTCTACGACGTCGTCTGGGACCTGTTCGAAACGGCCGTAATTGAACCCGGAGAGATCTTCGACACTGATTTTCGCAATCAGAATCAGTTCCGATACAGCATCGACAACGGGGTCACGCTGGAGTTCTTCCCTGGTCCATCCTATTTCAGGAGAAGGGTTGAGCCCAACCCCTATGAGGACGACTCCGATGCTGCCGGCATCCACATGCAGTTCTCAATTCTCCCCTGCATGAGTTGCCTCTTTTCAGTGGGATTCCGGGTATGGGGACGCCCTGAACGCATTGCCTTCAAGCGGCTCTGGCAACAGCACCGCGGACTCCTTTCCGATACCTTCAGAAGATCCAAACCCATGGTCTTCACGGCAGCCCCGTTTCCCTCGGTGGATTACGCGTCGACGCTGGAAGACATGCTCGACAACTATTTCTCGGTCAGGGACGCTGAGCACTTCATCGAACTCCAGTACCCATTCGCTCAATTCGATGAGATCGACAACGTTCAGAAAATTTCATGGTCTATATGGCTTTTCTCTATCACTCCATCAAGGACCAGTGCCAGCAGAAGAAGAGTCGCGCAGACTACTGGTCCGGCAGGGTCAGAGACTTCTATTCCGGATATCCCCCCAATCTACCGGCACTGCTTCCCTGTGTTGAGATGACCATCACTTCAGATACCGAATAGAGTAACGCTGTGTGCGGTTTCAGCTTGGTGCTGCTCCCAGAAGCGCTGGACTTGTGCACGGACAGTGAAGTTCAAAGAATCTCTCCTCTTCTTCCGGCCTTCGAAATTCGCTTGTTCGATATTCTGCGGTTCATCATTCTTCGGTTGCCTGCTCCAGAACAAGGAAGAAAGGCTAAATCACCCCGACTACCAGGGCTGAGATCCGCCCCTGCGTGGCCCTAAGGATCTCAGGTCCCGTCGTCTGCCGATGCACTTCGGGATTCGCTGGATTGTCAAACTGGCGAAGAGAGATGCAGCGGGGGTTCTGCTGCACGATCTGCGCCGCTCTCTGGACCGCCCCATCCATGTCCTCTGGCCCCGGAGTCAGCACTACCTCTGCACCATACCGGGCTACCAGGGACCGTCGCTCAAAGCTCATCGTCTCCGGCATGTGTCAGGGGCCACCCAAAAGCGGCCAGTGAGAGCCACTTCAAAACCGGCCATTTTCAAGAGCCATTGAGGGCCGCATCCGGCGTAGGATGCGCCGATGGCCAATACATTGAAAATGGAAAAGAAGCAAACGGTTTTGGCGCTCCTGAAGCTGGGCTGGTCGTATCGTCGGATCGAGCGAGAGGTGGGAGTCCGACGAGAGAGGATTGCCCGCTATGATCCCTCCCGAGATTCAAAACCGGCCAAAGTGGCCCCCGGCTCGGAGGAGCAAAAGCGGCCAAAGCGGCCCCCGGGTCTGCGCAGCTTCTGTGAGCCCTTTCGGGAGCAGATTGAAAAGAAACTCCAGCAGGGATTGCAGGCCAAGCGGATCTGGCAGGACCTGGTCTTCGAGCAGGGATTCGGGGGAGCCTACAACTCCGTCAAGCGCTTCTGTGGAAAGCTCAAGGCGGAGAGTCCTCGCGTGTTTGCTCGGGTGGAAACTCCCCCCGGTCGGGACCTGCAGATCGACTTCGGCAAAGGAGCCCTGACTCGGACCGAATCGGGTCGTTACCGCCGTCCTCATCTGAGGCGGCGTGGAGGTGGTTCGCCTCGATAACCTCAAGGCCGGGATCACCCGGGCTTGCTTGGTGGACCCCGAGGTCAATGCCGTCTTCAGTGCGCTCGCTCGCCACTACGGCTTCGCCGTGCTGCCCATCCATCCGGGCGCTCCGAACGAGAACGGAAAAGTCGAAAGAAGCATCGGATATACCGACTCCAGCGCGCTCAAAGCTCGCCGCTTCGAGAGCCTGGATGCGCAGAATGAGCATCTGCAGAGTTGGAACGAGCGAATCGCCCGCCAGCGCATCCACGGCACCACCAAGCAGCAGGTCTGGCCCCGCTTTGTCGAAGAACAGAAGCATCTCCGACCGCTTCCGGATTCCCGCTTCAGTTTCTTCCGCGTGGGCCGTCGAACGGTCTCCACCGATGGCCACATCGAAGTCGACCGAGCGTTCTACTCGGTGCCCAATCATCTGCTCGGTTGTGAAGTCGCCGTGCACTGGGATGATCGTATCGTCCGCGTCTTCTTTCGTGAGCAACAGGTGGCCCTGCATCCGAAGCACCCGCCGGGGAGATTCCGAACCGAAACGAGCCATCTTCCGGAACGCAAACGCTACGCGCACTATCGAACCGAGCATCATCTGCTGAAGCAAGCCCGAGCCGTGGGTCCAGAGGCGCACCGCTGGGCCGAGCGAGCTCTGGAGGTCCGAGACATGCTCGCCTACCGACTCGTGCAGGGCATGATCTCGCTGACCCGCCGCTACCGCGCTTCGGTCGTCGACGAAGCCTGCGGCAAGGCGCTCGCACATGACGCCTTCCGCTACCGGACTCTGGTGGCTTTGTGTAAGCGACTGGACGTGCCGCAGCGCTCTTTGTTTACCTCCGAGCACGAGTTGATCCGACCGCTGTCCGAGTACCAGATCACCGATCCCACAGGAGAACCAGAATGATCTCATCAGAACTGGAACGAAAACTTCGTCACCTCCGGCTCTCGGGCCTGGCTCAGGTCTTTGACGTTCGCCTGCAACAAGCCGTCCAGGGAAGGCTCAGCCATCAGGAGTTCTTTGAGCTGCTGATTGATGACGAGCTGACCCGCCGTCGGGACCGGCTGTTGGAGCGACGTTTGCGCCAGGCCCAGTTTCCGGAACAAAAGCACTTGGAGGACTTTAACTTCTCCTTTAACCCCTCCATCAACCGGCAGCAGATCTTCGATCTGGCTACCGGCCGATTCATCCAACAGCGCCGCGGCTGGTTGGTCATCGGTCAGACCGGAGTCGGCAAGAGCCATCTGATCATCACCGTCGGGATCAAGGCGGTCGAAGCCGGTCACCGGGTGCAGTACAAGTCGGCTTTCGATCTGCTGGAAGACATCGCCGAAGCCACGGCCACCGGCAGACGCCGATCTTACATTACGGAGATGACCCGGATCCCGCTGCTGATCCTCGAGGATCTGGGACTCCGCAGAGTGCCGGAGTCGGCGGCAGAAGATCTGTTGGAGATCCTGCACCGCCGATACCAGAAGACCTCGACGATCCTCAGTTCGAATCGACCCCTGGAGGACTGGGGCGCGATGCTGGGAGGAGATACGGCGGCCACCTCGGCGCTGCTGGACCGCTTCCTGCACACTTCGGAAGTCACCTTCATTCGGGGCAAGAGCTATCGCCTCTACGAGCGACAGCAACGAGAGAAATCCACCCCGAAGCGAGGGAAAGAGAAATGACACCTGCGAGGCGAGTGCTGTGAGTGCGGGCTTGTCCCCTACTCGCAGACCCTGGGACTCAGCCCCAGGCTTCGTAGATTGCCCGCTCCGAGGGAGGGGTCAGGGCAGGGTGGGGCAGAGCTCATTGCTTGAGGGGCCTCTGAGCGAATGTTTTTTGAAAAAAGGAAGCCAGGAAGAAGCCGTGTCGTTGAAACCAAGCAGAGACCATGGAAGCCAGGCTTCTCGAGTTTCCCCCAACACCCCCGGAAAGCCGTGGAAACTGCCGCGCTATGGAAACCGTGGGAAAACGGCTGCCTCGCGAAGACGACTCCAGGAGGCGAGTTTTTCCACCGTTCCCACAGCGCTTGGAAAACTCCTCCGGACGGAGTTTCCCACAGTTCCCACCGCTTCTACGGCTGAACACACAACAAAGCCTCCTCCCCCCGCTTCGCGGGGAGGGCTTCACAAGGGATTGAAATGACTCGAACCGGAGGATATAACTACTGAATCACTGGCCGCTTTTGAAGTGGCCCCCGACAGGCATGGTCAAAATCAGACGATAGCCGGACTGGGCGCAGAGCATGGCCAAGCCGATCCCGGTGTTGCCGCTGGTAGCCTCAACAATCGTCATTCCGTCTTGGAGTAGCCCCGATCCCTCGGCTGCTTCGATCATAGCGAGGGCAATTCGATCCTTGACGCTTCCCCCGGGATTGAAGAATTCCAACTTCGCCAGAATGGAAGCACCCTCAAGTGGGGAGAGTCGATCCAGTCGCACCATCGGCGTACTTCCGATCAGATCGGTTACACGGCTGTGGATTTCGGTTTTCATCGGACTCCCCTGCTTGACGAATCCTCGGGTGTTTCTAGCACTATGAGTGGATTCAGCGAATAGGGAAAGCAGCGCCCTCGCCTATCTCTGAAGCAAGCGTATGAGCTGTGTGTGGTTCTGGGCCTGGGCCCGGGAAAGAGCAGTATGGCCTTCGTTATCCTTCACACTTGCATCAGCCCCTGCCTTGAGCAGGAGACGAACCGCTTCGACCTGCCCTTTGTAGGTCGCCCCTATCAGGGCGGTTATTCCTCGTTTGGTCTTCAGGTTCAGCTTAGCGCCCTTGTCCAACAGTACCTGCAACGCTTCCTTGTAACCTCGATAGGCCGTTGCCATCAAAGGAGTAATTCCATCGGCGGTCCTTGTGTTGATGTCGGCTCCCCTCTTGAGCAAAACCGAAATGGTCCGGGAGTGTCCCATATAAGACGCCGCCAGCAGCGCGCTCGCGCCCCCATGATTTTTCAGGTTCACATCTGCCTTGGCCTCGAGCAAGGCCTCCACGCACTCCACCCTTCCCGATTCGGCCGCGCGCATCAACGCTGTCCAGCCGTCCTTGTCGGTGAGATTGGGATCGGTGCCAATGCCCAGAAGCGCTCTCATCCTCACGATCCTTCCCGTCCTGGCTGCTTCGATCAGCTCCGCACCCAGGTCCTGAGCAGAGGCGACGGAAGCCAGGAGGGAAAACGACACCATTACAATCAAAGGAACTCTTCGGCCGAGCTTACGGAACTCGGGTAACAGGCTCGCAGACAGGAGCGACAAGCCTCGAATAGTGTTGCTGAACATCACCTCGATACCCCCAGATAGAGTCCGATTCTACACCAAGCGGCCTGCTAAGTTATTCTTGCACTTCGAGAATGTGCTAAACACATAGGCTGGGATCCGTTCTCGACTCTAGATGCCTGAACTACCCGATATCCTCCTGTATCTGAATGCCTTCGAAAGACACATCCTCAACCACAGGATGGAGAAGATCCAACTCCGGAGCCCCTTCCTGCTTCGCTCGGTAGACTCTGATCTAGGGTCTCTTTCGGGCAGGACCGTTTCCAACCTGCTCCGACTGGGCAAGAGAATCGTCTGGAGCCTCGAGAACGACACCTATCTGGTGTTTCATCTCATGATTGCCGGTCGCTTCCATTGGAGAAAGCCGGGGACAGAACCTCGGAGCAAGGCGGATCTGGCAGCGTTTCACTTTCCCCACGGCACGGTGATGTTGACCGAGCACAGTCCCAAGAAACGAGCTGCCTTGCACGTGGTTCGAAGCGAGGCCGAGCTCTCCACCCACGACCGAGGAGGTATCGAGGTTCTGGAATGCAACCAAGGGACCTTCGCCGAAACATTGACGAGGGAAAACCACACACTGAAGCGAGCACTGACCGATCCCCGCCTATTCAGTGGCATCGGCAATGCTTACTCGGACGAAATCCTACACGCGGCAAGGCTCTCGCCACTGCGTTGGACCGCTCACCTGACTTCCCTGATCAACGACAAATGGAATTCCCGCAGCGACAATTGGAAATCCCCACACGAGGGATAAAAAAAAAGAGCTGTAGCCGTCCTCTGAGACGACTCTTTTCGGGGTCCTCCTTTCTGTAAAAAAGAGAGATTGTTTTTAGAATGCGAGGGGGATGGAGTGAGGGCGTAGCCCGAACGGAGCTCCCCCTCGCTCGCGCCGGCGTCGAGGGGAGTGGACCAGACCCACGAGGCTCCTGAGCGGCCTCTGTAGGGCGCTGTACGACCTCTCCCCTTGGCGGGCACTCGTCTATCGTCCCCACCAAGCACTTCCCAGGGGCCAATCAGCCGATTTGCCCGGATTTGAACTCCTCGCGGTTTCCTCATTTCGTGGTTTCCTGCTGTTTCTTCTTGGCGCTCTCCATTCGGTAGCTCGAGACGTTGAGTTCCAGAATCACGCTGTGGTGCACCACCCGATCAATCGCCGCCACCGTCGTCATGGGGTCCTTGAAGATCCTCTCCCAGTCCGAGAAGATCAGGTTGCTGGTCAGCAAGATGCTGCGGCGTTCGTAGCGATGGGCCAGCAGTGTGAAAAGAACCTCCATTTCCTCCCGACTTTGCTGAACGTAGCCGATGTCATCGACTATGAGAGCCTCGAAGCGATCCAGTTTCTTGAGCTCCTTCTCCAGAGTCAGATCGATTTTGGCCCGCAGCAATCGCTGTACCAGCAGGGCGCAGGTAGAGAATAGAACCCGGCGCCCCAGCAGAATCAACTCCTGCCCCAGAGCACAGACTAGATGCGTCTTGCCGCTTCCAGGGTTGCCGAAAGCCAAGACGTTCTCGGCGCGATCCAAAAACGTACCTTCCAGCAGCGCCGTCAGTTGTCGATCCACGCTTTGGGGCAAGCGCGAGCGGTCCAACGCCGTCAGCGTTTTCTCCCAGGGAAGCTTCGAGATTCGGCGCAGGCGCTGGATTTTGCGCTCGTGCCGCTCCGCCACTTCGATCTCAGATAACGACAAGAGAAACCGGGGATAGGACAGACTTTCCTGGGTAGCCAGTGCCGCCTGGGCGGCGGAGTGCTCCCGAAAGGCTGGTAGATGCAGCTGGACAAGGCACTCGCGAAGCCGGGTCAAGTTGCCTCCACTCATGATCTCACCTCCCGGCTCTCCAGCAGCGTGTCGTAGACGCCCACGTCCATCTTCTCCACCGCCACTTCCCAGGGCTCCACCACCGGATCGACGAGGCATTCTCGTAGTGCTTCGAAACGGATTCTTTGTCCCCTCTCAATCAGCCCCTGAAGTGCCTCTCGCACTCGCTGCTCACCTTCCTGGGCAGCCAACTCGAGGATCTTCAGATACTGGCGATCCGCCGTGGCTGGACAATCTTGGCGCAGCTCGTCGTAGGCGACTCGAAACAAGATCCCCGGAAACAGATCCTCGCGCCAGCGATAGCGAGTGAACGCCCCCGGCTTGCGCACCAGGGAATGGATCACCTGCCGGTAGTCAATGCGATGCTTGCCTTCTCCTCGCAAGCGAGGCATGCGTGCCTGTGGCTGACCCCCGTAGTAGACCTCCACCTGATCCGCCCACACCCTCACCTGCACCCGCTCGCCGATCAACCGGCTGTCCACCGAATAGGTGTTGTGGCGAACCCGGATCGTACTGCTGGGGGAGACTCTCACCCACTGCCGGGTGAAGTCATCCAGACGGCGTGCCGGCAACGGGCGCATCACGGCCAGCTCTTCTCCCAGGCGCTTTTGCCGGGTCGCATTGCGCCGGTCCACAATCACCGCTACAAAACCCTCGTACTCTTCCCGGCTGGAAAAATCACGGCTACACCGCAGCAGCAGTTCCTGCTCGATGGCCCGTTTCAAGCGGTGATGGGCCTGTTCCACATCCCCGTTCTCGTGAGCCTTTCCTGCCTGGGTGCGACTCGAGCGCATCCCGAAGTGTCTCAGCAACCCTTGATAGCGCTCGGTGAACTCTTCCCGTTTCAGGTTGTTGACGGCCGCCGAAAGCCGGTCTGTTCGGTGTTCCTCGGGCAGCGCCCCCAACTCCCACAACGCGCTCTGAAGCCCCAGGCTGAGGCTCTCAAAGGACTCACTGAAACACAGCGTGGTCGCTTCCCAGTTCGAGTAGGCCAAAACAAAGTGGTACAGCAGATGGGGAAACGGCTGGCCCTGGATCGTCACTCCCAGACGCCCCATAAACGTAAAGTCCGATTGAGCTTGATGTCCCGGCCGATACTTCTGCGGGAACATCACCTCCTTCGCTTCTCCGTGTTGTGCCTTCCACTGCTTGATCCTGCGCTGCAGCGTCCTCAACTGACCTTGCTGGAAGGCCCCTTCCTGCTGGCGGCACAAATACTCGAACACCGCTGTCGCTTCCACCGTCGGAGATCGCTTCAGGATCTCTTCCACCTCTGGCCACACCGACTCGAACGGATCCGATCGAGTTCGCCAATATCGCTCCGGCTGACTCTGGCTCGGCAGCTTTCCCGACTTCAGGTACTTCCGAGCCGTCTTTCGCGACAGCCCCGCTTTGGCCGCCGCCATCGTTAGCGTCTTCTCGTTCTTTTGCAACTTTACTAACCTCCGCACTTGCTGATCCTTAACCATGCCCTCATGGTCAGGATCAGCCCTGAAAAAGTGGGGAATTCTATTTGTCGTCGTGGGAAATTCTAACTGTCGCCAATCACTCCCCAGGAGATCGTCAGGCTCTTCGAGGCCACCCAGTCCACACTCCAGAAATGGATTCAACGTCTACGCGATGAAGCCGGAGACAGCTTTCCCAGGAAAGTGACGGCCTTTCGAGAGGGGATGGCTGTACATGGAAGGTACAAAGAACCCTGTCCTGTGTGCGCCACTGCGGTTCAGCGAATCGTCTATGCCGAACATCAGACCAACTACTGTCCTCGCTGCCAAACAGAAGGCAAAGTGTTGGCCGATCGTGCTCTATCGAGATTGTTGAGAAAGGATTGGCCCCGAACCATCGAGGAATGGGAGTCGGCCCGCTGAGATGTCTCAAACACCTGGGTGTCATGTTCTGAAGCTGGCCTCTTCGCAGTCGTTTCTTGAGGAATTCAAATGCTATAGTATCTGGTAGGAAATCGAGTCGATTCCACTTGAGAAGGAAGACCAAGAGTTATGAAAGACGTGTTCGAATTGGTTGAACAGGCCCTTGAGTCCGGAGGTTCGGAGGCAGCTTTCGACGTGGTGCTGGAAAAGCTGCGTTCCGAAAAGAACTATCCACTGGTTTTCGAGGCGAGGCTGATGCAAAAGCGCAATGAGTTGGGCCTCCCCTTGATTCAGGTCGAATCCGCACCCGACCTACCAGAGAAAACCCAGAGCGCCTACCAACAAGCCACAGTTGATGCCGCCAGGGAAGTCGGTTCACTCTTTCTGGCGGATGGACATATCCCCAGCGCATGGCCGTACTTCCGTGCCATCGGCGAGTCGGGGCCGGTCGCCGAAGCGATTGAGCGGATCGAACCCCAGGAAGGAATCGATGCAGTCATCGAGATTGCCTTTTACGAAGGGGCTAATCCCAGCAAGGGATTCGAGTTGATGCTGGCCAACTATGGCATCTGCCGAGCGATTACCACTTACGGCCAGTATCCCGGCACTGAAGGTCGTGACGACTGTGCCCGCCTGCTGCTCGGCACCCTGCACGGAGAGCTCATGGGAACTCTGAAGCGAGTCATCGCGGACCAGGAGGGATCCGCACCGGAGACGAACAGTATTAGCGAACTGATCAGCGGCCGAGATTGGTTGTTTGAGAACAATGGCTACTACATTGACAGCTCCCACGTTGCATCAGTGGTCCAGCTGAGCCTTGAACTAGAGGATCCCCAGGTGCTGAAACTGGCTCTCGAACTGGCGGACTACGGAAAGCGTCTCTCGTCACTCTTCCAATACAAGGGAGATCCTCCTTTCCAGAACATCTACCAAGACCATGCAGTCTATCTGCGGGCCCTGTTGGGCGAGGATCAAGACGGCGCCGTGGGACATTTCAGGAAAAAGGTCGAGGAGAGTCCTCCCGATGGAGAGGAGAGCGTTCCGGCTCAGGTCCTGGTGGGGCTGCTGGCTCGACTCGAGCGCTACCCCGAGGCAATCGAGGTTTCTGCTAAATACCTCGCTGACGTCGCGCCCGGTGAGCTCGTCTGTCCCTCTCTACCCCAGCTCTGCCAGCAAGCCGGCGCTTACGAGAAACTCGGCATTCTCTCGCGTCAGCAAGGAGACCTGCTGAGCTATACGGCCGCGGCGCTTCAATCTGATCGGTAAGGGACAGATTAAGGGCTCTGTCAAGAATAACTTCGCAGAGTTGGGGCTCAGATTTGCGCCAGATCTGGCCGCGAACGATTGAGCGAAACCGCAAGAGTAGCCAGGTCTACGCTGAGGATTTCGCGATTGGGGAGCTGCTGAAGATGGGGTAAAGATGGGCCCCAGAATGTGAAGTTATTTTTGACAGGGCCCTAAGGTCGCAGGTCGCACGTCCCCTAGCCGTCGACTTATTGCTGCAAGACTGAAGGCCCAAGTCGACCAAGCTGCAGGCGGCGGTTCATAGTAGTGGCCTTCGGCTAAGACTTGTGGGCTGAGAAACCTGCGACCTGAAACTTGCGACCTGTGACCCTAGGGCCCCTTGGTGGAGAAGAAGTTCACAGACTGGTCAAGTTTCCTGCTTCGGCGTGATGTGGTTGCTAAGAGACCGCTTCAGCGGTCTAGCGCGAAGCGCAATAGCCCGGTCCTTCAGGGCCGGGTGGGCGGAACGGCAGATAGCGGAGCCCGCTTTAGCGGGCTTCTCGAACGCGGGCTTCAGCCAGACTCCGGGTCGACGATGGCAAAAGCCGCCGTTCGAGAAGGACCGTGAACGGCCCTCAGGAGGGGTAGGAGACCGGGTTACCCCGGCGTAAACACCGGGTCTATTGCGCTTCGCGCTAGGCCGCTGAAGCGGCCTCCTGGAAAGTGTACACTCAAGCAGACGCCGGTGTTGCTCGGCGGTATGAGGCCGCTCGCTACACCTAGACGCTCGCTGTCCCCCTGCGACAATGTCCGAAAAGCCAAACCGCCTGAACGACCCCGCCGATGGTGAAAGCTGTCAGGCCGATGTGGAGACCCGTGAGCAGGCCGTGCTGAACTCCCAGCCAGAGAACCGCCGAGCAAGACAGCAGAAAGATCGCCACCGATTCGGTAATAGGACGCGTTCGTCGGGCATGAACCAGTAAGCCTTGGTACCAGTTGTGCAAAACGCCGAGGCCTGGAATCAACAGACCGAAAATCAATCCGTAGCTGGCCATCTGGCTGAGTGATGGCCGAAGACCCGAGACCGTTTCGAACCACCACCCGGCCAATGGCGTCGCGGATACCAGCAGCAGCAAAAGGGTCGCCCCCGAAGTCAAGAACAGGGTGAACTGCTTCAGCCTCGTCCGTGCTTCCGGCTCGTCGAGCATTGCGACCACTACTTCTTGATAGGCAAAGCCTACGCTGCGGACCAGAAAGAGCAACCCGAAAACCATTGGCCACACGGCCAGTGACTCCAGAGGTTGGGCCATCCGACTCAAAGCAGCTGCCCCGACCGGCTGGCCCAGCAGTGTGAGGAAGGGAGTCAGAGCCAAAGGAATGTAGAACCGCGCAAAAGAGGAGAATGTCAGCGGACTCCGCAGCCCCGTTTCCTTCTTTAAGTGGTCGGTAAGAACCGGTCGGACTCGGTACCGAACATACAGAGCCTCGGTGAGAACACCTACCGAGATGGCGCTGGCGGCGACCACGATCGCGCCGAAGGATCCCACCAGGCTGCCGACCGCCAGCACTACACCATCTGCAACCAATCGAATCGCGGTACCCTTACCGACCGAACGGGAGCAGCCGAAACGAATAAGAACACCCTGATTGAAACGTCGGTAAGCGATCGCCCAGGACCAGGGAAGCATGATGATCAGGCCGACACGGGCGGGCCCGACCACGGCTGTGGGCACCCGGATCAAGGTCTCCACCAGGACGAAATACAAAGGCGTGAGCGCAATCAGTAAATGAACTCCGGTCAGCGCCGCGCCGGCCCACATCATGAAACGACGCAGGCGGAGATACGAGTCCCAATCTCTACTGAGGGCGGTGGATGCCACCAACAGCATGATTATCGGGGACTCCACCACCAAAGCGACCGGGAAGACGACGCCTCCGAGTGCCGCCAGGTGAACCTCAGGGTCGGCCATGCGAGCGATCACCGCACTGATGACAGGGAGCTCAACCGCCATCAATCCCCAACTGATCGCCAGCGGCCACCAGGCCCGAAAGATCTGCCGGTGAGAGAGCGGGGAGGCAGGGTTCATAGTGAGCAGCCGCTAGTCTTGGAGCTGTCCACCCACCCGGAGTGCCTGCCAGAAGGCATAGTCGGCATGGTGGACGATCGTCACGTGAAGCGATCTTTGCACCAGCTCCCCCTCCCCCGAGTGGCAGCCCGCGGCGTGGCATACTTCCTCGGGAAGACCCACGGTCAGGCAGACATGAGTACCAAACTGAGTGTGTCTTATTGCGGGAAAGCCTGTGGTGCCGGGATCGCTGCTCCAGCGCTTCTGATTCAACGGGTCAAACTCATAGGGTTTGCCTACGTCATGGCAAAGACCGCAGGCTATCAGTAGATCTCGATCGATCGGAAGTTCCGCAAACTGCGCCGCCAGGCTGTCCCCCAGGGCCACAGCCAGCTGAGTTACCCCTCGGATGTGGTCGGTCTGTGTGCCCCTCTTCAAGCTGGCGGTGTCCGGGTTGCCAGAAGGACGGATACCCTCAATGGAACGGAACGAGCTACTACCCAGGCTGTAGACCCAGGCGTCGATGACTTTTTCCCTGAGGGACTGGTCCTGGATGTCCTGCAACTCTGGAAGCGACTTGATAACGGACTCGCGCAGATCTTTAGACTCTTCCATCTTCTCTCCCATCTGGTCACCGCAGATGCCTCCACAACCTGTTGGAGATCAGGAATCCCGGCTTCCCTTTTTCTGTATTCTAGCCCAGTACCGCCATAGATAACCGATTAACTGCCTCACTGCTCACTGCTCACTAACAGAATTCAGGTCAGCTCGTCCAACTCGTTCACTTACACTCCGTTCCCTGACGCTTTTGACCGAGTTCGTCGTGCTGGGATACAATCCGTGCCCTGGCTCTTCTATCCATGACGTCGCAAGCAAAGCGGATCGGCAGGTCGGATTGTTCGTTCTAGAAGGGAGTTCCTTTGCCTAGATTCCGCCCTGAAGTGTTGCGCGAAATCGGCTACGAACTCTTCGTAGCGGCGGGCTGTACTTCCTCCGACGCGCGTACCGTCGTCGATCATTTGGTAGAGTCGAATCTCTTCGGACACGATTCTCACGGTGTCATCCGTTATCTCGAATACATGAAAGCGATTCGCGAGGGTCGCTACCAGGCGCGGGCGGAACCCGAGGTGCTCCACGATACTCCCTGCACCGCCGTAGTGGACGCTCATGGGGCGCTCGGACAGATAGGAGCCCGCTTCGCCACAGAGCTGGCGGTTGAGAAGGCTCGGCAGCAGGGGATCGCCACTGTGTCCCTCCGTAACACCTGCCATATTGGCCGCGTCGGTGCCTATCCGCTGATGGCGGCACGAGCCGGGACAATGGCACAGGTCTTCGCCAACGGCGGACATTTCGGCGGCCAGGTCGCTCCCTTCGGAGGAATCGAAGGACGTCTGTGCACCGATCCTCTGGCTTTCGCGGCACCTCGCCGAAAGGCCGATCCCATCCTCCTGGATATGACCACTTCGGTCGTGGCCGAGGGAAAGGTGAGGGTCGCCAGCTATCGAGGGGAGGAAGTACCCCAGGGCTGGCTCATCGATTCGGAGGGGCGTCCAACCCGCGATCCCAGGACCTTCAGAGCAGACCCACCGGGATCAATACTTCCCCTGGGGGGTGTCGCCAGTCACAAGGGCTACGGCATGGCCTTCATGGTGGAGCTGTTAGGGGGATCATTGAGTGGGCAAGGGTGCACCCGTGGAGCCCCAGTAGTAGCCAGCAACGGCGTTCTCCTGACCGTCTATCACATCGAAAGCTTCACCGATCTGGAGACTTACTACGACCAGGTCGAGGCCCTGCTCGAACACGTCAGATCAAGCCGGCTGGCGCCCGGCTTCGAAGAAATTCTGGCCCCCGGTGAGCCCGAATTCCGAAGCGCTCAGCAACGCCAGTCGGCGGGAATTGAGGTCGACGCCAAGACCTGGTCAATGATTCGCGAGGAACTCCAAAGTTTCGACATCGATTCGGGGCGTTGGGAATCGGAATAATGAACTCGAAGAAGCAGTCTGGAAGGAAAGATTCTTGCCACGCTTCGGCGCTGAGGACCTGAGACAAATCGGCTACCAGCTCTTTCAGGCGGCCGGCTGCACCGTTAAGAATGCACGCGCCGTAGTAGACCACCTGGTGGAGTCCAACCTCTTCGGCCACGATTCCCATGGCGTCCTACGCTATTATGAGTACACACTGGCGATCCGAGAGGGACGGTTCCAGACCCAGGCACAACCCGAAATCGTCCAGGAGCGAGCTTGTACCGCCGTCGTTGATGGTAACGGAGCCCTGGGCCAGGTGGGGGCAACTTTTGCCACCAATCTCGCCATTCAGAAGGCCAAGCAGCAAGGGGTGGCCACAGTAGCTCTGCGCAATACCAGCCACATCGGCCGCGCAGGCGCCTACCCACTGCTGGCGGCTCGCAGCGGCATGATGGCACAAATCCTGGTGAACGCTGGCCGTCTCGGCTATCAAATCGCCCCTTTCGGAGGCCTCGATGGCCGTCTTTCCACCAACCCTCTGGCCTTCGCCGCTCCCCGGCGCCAGGACCCTCCCATCCTCTTGGACATGACCACTTCAGTGGTGGCGGAAGGAAAGATCCGCGTCGCCATCAACCGCGGTGACACGGTCCCCGAAGGGTGGATGATCGATGCCCAGGGCAATCCCAGCACCGACCCCAACGACTTCAGAAGAGACCCTCCTGGGGCGATTCTTCCCCTGGGGGGGCCCGTCAGCCACAAGGGCTACGGGCTGAGTATCATGGTAGAACTTCTGGGCGGAGCACTGAGCGGGCAAGGCTGTGCCGCAGGAGAACACAGCATGGTGAGCAATGGAGTGCTGCTCACCGTGTACTCGATCCCGCACTTCAGCGATCTCGACACCTACTATGACGAAGTGGAAACGATGATCGACTACGTGAAATCGAGTCGCCTGGCTTCCGGCTTCAAGGAGATTCTCCTTCCCGGAGAACCGGAGTTCCGAAGCGCTCAAAGTCGGGAACGCGAGGGCATTGAGGTCGACGAAACCACCTGGTCCAGGATCAAAGACGAGATGCTGCACTTCGGCGTCGATCCAGAACAGTGGGAGTCGTAAAGCACTATTTGGAATCTGATGCTTGAGATTTGTTTGTATCTGGAGCACACCTGCGTTCGCGATCTGGGGATTGAACTCACGTCACGGGCCGGCACGAAGGTCACTCTCATCGCCTCCGTTGGTAGCGCTGGGATACTGTTTAAGTGGAACCCGTCAAATATTATAGTGGAATCTAGCCTGAGTCTCCCGTAGAAAAGGTTACTCTGGCGCACAAATCAGCACGGCATGCCATTCGCCATGTAGTCAGCTGTCCGTTGTGCTGTTCCTTGCAGAGACCCGGGCTTGCCCGACTCAGGGGTTTTCTCTCACACCCGCAGCGCCATTCCGCTGCTACCCGTGTCGGCCCCACCTTCAAGCCGCCCACTCTTGGGATCCAAGGTAATGGCGTGAACCAGGGCGAATCCACCGTGACTTTGGGGTAGACGCTGGATAGGGTGTTTTCGCCTGACTTCGGCACACACATATTCAGGGATTCGAGCGTGGCAATGGATGAGGTCACCCTGACAGTCGACTCGGGGTGCGTGTACGGCATCACTGATGCTCATGCCGAAGTCGAGGACATTCAGGACCACCTGCAGTATCGAGGTGATGATGCGGGTGGCACCCGGTGCTCCAATGACCATGACGGGATCGCCGTCCTTGTAGACAATTGTCGGAGTCATTCCCGTGGTCCGGCCCTTGCCGGGAGCAATGGAGTTGGGATGGCCCGCATGGGGGTGGAAGTTCACCATCGAGTTGTTGTACATGAAACCGAGCCCAGGAGTGATCGTCCCTGAAGAAGCACCCAGTGAGTGGGTCAGCGAAACGCAGTTTCCCTGGGCATCGACCACCGTCACCTGGGTCGTATCCGGGTGCTCCGGCGGCGTAAAGGAAACCGTGATCGGTTGGCCACCGTCGATCTGCTCCCACCACTCTCTGGCCCGCTCCTTGGAGATCATCCACTCCACAGGGACCTCCACGAAATCCGGATCTGCTAGATGTTGATTGCGGTCGGCGAAAGAGGCCTTCATCGCCATCGCAACCGTGTAGATGTATTCTGCCGAATTGTGCTCGAGCGCGCTCAAGTCGAAGTTCTCCAGAATGTTGAGAATCTCGATCAGAGTGGGCCCGCCGTGAGGTGATTGGGAAGAAGCGATGGTGTAGCCCCGGTAGCTCCCCACCACCGGCTCGGGATCGCGCAGCCGATAGCGCGCGAGGTCTGCTGCTGTCACGAAACTCCCGTTGGCTGCCAGATCGTCGCTGATTCGGCGGGAGAGACTCCCGAGGTAGAAGTCGTCGGGACCATCCTGGGCGAGCTGGCCCAGGGTCTGACCCAGATCGGGATTTCGAAGCAGCTCTCCAGCCCGGTAGGGAACTCCGCCCTCCTTGAGGTAGATGCGGCTTGCGACCGGGTTGCCCTTTACATAATCGAGCAAAGAGCAGGCCTCAGGATAAGGCGCCTCGCGGCTCCAACCGTCTGCCATGTTGGTGTCCACCACAAAACCTTCCTCGGCAATTTGCACGGCCGGTAGGATCGCCTGCTCCCAGGAATACGTCCCCCATCGCTCCAACATTGCCTGGTAGCCCCGAACCGCGCCGGGAATACAGATAGACTGGTAACCGAGATCGTTGACCTTGTCCTTGAGGAAAAATCCCCAGCCGTCGGGATTGGGGCCGATGACGAGGTCTTCCCACATAGCCTCTGAAACCTTCGAGCCTGCCAAAGCGGGGGCATCCAGCACGATCGAGAGAATGCCTGGACGATCCGCCAGGTGCAGGTTGAGTAGAACGTAGCCGCCGATTCCGCACATATGAGGACTGATCAAACCCTGGACGAAGCCAGCCGTCACCGCAGCATCAATCGCATTGCCACCCTTCATCAGAACCTTGGCACCTTCCTCAGCAGCTATCGGTTGGGGCGCAACAATCATGTTCGGCATCGATCTAAATCTCCTTTGATTGGCAAATCGTGGTTGCAGGTTGCAACCTACAACCTGGTCATTTGAATCGCAGCGAGTACAAGTCGGCGTCGCTCATTACGAAGCGGAGACGCACCGGTTTCCCGGCCAGACGCGCCAGGGGGCTGTCGGAATTGGCCTTCGAGTGGTTTCGAACCCAGTGCACGGTGTGTTCGATCTCATCTCCCCAGACAAGAGGGGATTCCTCCAGAGAGAAACCAGGTAGAGGATTGCCCTGGGCGTCCTGAATCTCCAGACGGATGCTGCCTGCGGCCGAGGTAGAGAAGTTGAGAATCAGGTTTCCACCCTGGAATATCAGGGGCCTGGTTAAAAATTCGCCGCCTGCGTAACCGGCGTGGACCGAGGTAAAGCCATCTGTCCGCAGCACCATCCGCTCAATGTGAACAGTGGGGAACTTGTAGTTTCGGATCACATAGAGCGAGAGCTCATCGGAAGCCGTGGCCACTAGTCCGGGGACCGGGTAGTTGTTGCGATTGAGCCAATTCCGAGGGTCTCGTCCCGGTCGTATGAAGGCCTCCAGAAAGCGCCGATCCCAGTGGAGACCGTCGCGACTGCTCATGAAAACCCCATCCGAGAGCCCTGGTCGAGGAGCGTCTTTCAAGAGGTTGCGCCAGGGATGAAAACGCTTCGGGAAACCCAGGAACAGATGAGGAGCACGGGGGTAAGCGATGGTGCCGTTGGTGTAGAGGTGCTCGGCCGGGGTATCGCCAAATTCGAACCACTGTCCTGGTGTCCAGGTCAGAAAATCCTGGGAGGTAGCAAACTTGACGTGACGTACACCATTGGTAAAGTCTCGGTAGAAGGCTACGTATCGGCTCCGGGCCGCATCCCAGAGAGGAAGGTTCAGGGAGTCGAAGGCCCCGTCGCTAATGACGGGCTCTTCCTGCATTTTCTCCCAGTGCAAGGCATCGGAAGACCTTAGCGCGATCAGAGGTCCACCGGCCAGAGCCTTGTAGCGTTCTGATGAGGGCGCAGCCGGATTGGCGTCCTTGAAAGGGGCAAAGTTGTGTGAACCTTTGCCCGTCCACACAATATTGTTTCCTTTGGAACCCTCAAACTCGAAGATACCCAGGGAGGGCCTCTCCCAATTGATCCCATCGCTGGTCTCGGCGTAGCAGGCAAATTCGGGATGTTTGGGAACCACCTTCACATCGCCTTCGAGCGCCCACGGGGGCGTTGCACTGGGGTCGCTGCTGCCCCGGTAGTACATCCGATGCCGATCTCCATCCTGGAAGATAGTAGCGTAGAAGCTGGTGTTACCCTCCCAGGGCCGGTCGAACAAGAAAACCTTTCCCGCCGACTGGGGCGGATGGAGCTGCAATTCGAGTCCCCGAAATTGATCAATGAGAAAGTCATCCACGAAGAGCTCTAGCCTCGAGCCGATGTCGAGGGGCTGCGTCTCTTCATCGGAGCTAGCCGCACCGAAGGCAGCCGTCAGCACCATACAAAACGAGAACATAAGTCGTTTCGACATCTCTTGCCCCCCC
This sequence comes from Acidobacteriota bacterium, assembly GCA_965219855.1. Classification (GTDB taxonomy): domain Bacteria; phylum Acidobacteriota; class UBA6911; order RPQK01; family JAJDTT01; genus CAUZIZ01. Next base: position 125,532 of record CBDCOR010000015.1, on the reverse strand, counting down.
AATAGAAGAATCTGAAGTCCCAGGTGGGGCCTGGAATTCAGGTGACTGCCGTTTTGCCTTGAGCTTATTCGCGACCCGTTGCTCGAAATCTAAGCATTCTGGTATCACTTCTCGGCCCCAGCTTCCCTGAGAAGATCAATCACTTCCTCGTGGCCTCCTTCGGCCGCCGCCATCAGGGCCGTCGTTCCCGAACGGTCCAATAGGTTCACGTCTGCCCCGTACCGCAGGAGCACCTGAACCGTTTCGACCTGACCCTCAAGGGCGGCACCGATTAGTGCAGTCCGCTCATCGTCGTTCTCCCGCGCATCCACCTTTGCCCCGTTCTCGAGGAACAGTTGAGCGGTATCGGTGCGACCCTTCCAAGCTGCCCACATCAAGGGTGTCGCACCGGTATAATCTGCGGCATCGACCTCCGCTCCCCGCTCCAGAAGGACTCTTGCGATGTCGGTATGACCCTCCCAGGCTGCACCCATCAACGCGGTCCTAGCATTCTTGTCAGCAACCATCACGCTAGCGCCGTTCTTGAGTAGAGTCTCGACGGTTTCGGAGTACCCCTTCCATACCGCCCACATGAGTGCGGTCATGTCGGCGCGATCATCTTTAGCATCGGGATCGGCACCACTCACCAACAAGATTCTGACGATCTCGCTGTGTCCTCCCCAGGCAGCCTGGGTCAGAGCGGTGACACCAGTGGGATCCTTGGCATTCACGTTGACACCCACTCCAACCAGCTGCAGGACCGTCGCAGCGTCGCCACGATTAGCTGCGTCGATCAACTGAGACTCGCTGTCCCCGGCCTGGCCCATCAGGGGACCCAGAAGAGCCACAACAGCTAGTACCCTGTAGGGTATTAGGAGTCTTCGCGGTTGAAATGATCGTAGCGAGAAAACGGGGAATCGAGGCCAGATTTTCTCGATTTCGAGGAGCATGGCTTTCCCTAGGACAACCGAGACGAGAGGCCTTTCGTCTCTTCTGAAGACGCCCGAGCGCGGAGACTTGGTCTGCAGCCAAGAGACCATCGTAGCCCGACTTCTCCCAATCAGTCCGCAGCGGCGACCCGCTCGGAAAGGGTCTCATGGTAGCCGATGCCCATGGCACGAAGAATCTTGCAAATCGTCTGTGCATCTTCGTCGCGGGCAGCCCTTTCCAGCAATTCCACCGCTTCATTCAATCCTTCCCAATCGGCGTTGGATGACTTCGCGATGAAGATCTTGGGATAATTCGTGCTTCGGATTCCATCCTCACTGCCGATCAACAGCTCCTCGCAAAGCTTTTCGCCAGGCCGCAAACCGGTAAATTCGATCCTGATGTCCTGGTCCAGCACCAACCCGGATAGCTCAATCAAATCTCGGGCCAGATCGACGATCTTCACAGGATCGCCCATATCCAATAGGAATAGCTCGCCCTTCCGACCCAGGGAGCCGGCCTGAATCACGAGTTGAACCGCTTCCGGGATGGTCATGAAATAACGCCGCACTTCGGGATGGGTCACGGTGACTTCCTGGCCCCTTGCAATCTGTCTCTGGAACACTGGCACCACGCTCGCCCGGCTCCCTAACACATTACCGAATCGGACACCGCAGAAACGGGTAATCCCGCCCTGGGTGGCTTCCCGCTGCAGGATTGCCTCGGCAACCCGCTTGGAGGCTCCCATCACGCTCCGGGGGTTGACCGCTTTGTCAGTGGAGATCAGAACGAAACAAGCAACCCCGAACTCACTGGACAGCCTTATCAGATTTCTCGACCCTACAACGTTGTTGAGGATCGCCTCGGACGGATACTCCTCCATCAGCGGTACGTGCTTGTAGGCAGCCGCATGGAAAACCACCTTGGGCTTCCACTGCTCAAACACGCTGCGCACACGATGTGGATCCCGGATATCGCCTACGATCTCGACAATGCGATTGCCGTAATCTTCACGAATCTCCATACCGATCTCGTAGAGTCCGTTTTCGTCTTTGTCCAACAAAACGAGCTCTGCAGGAGAGAATGCCTTTAGCTGGCGCACCAGCTCCGAACCGATGGAACCGGCCGCTCCCGTGACCAGAATGGCTCGCTCTCGATAAGTATCGATCAACTCCTGGTCCTCAGAATCATAGTCAACGCTCGCCCGTCCAAGGAGGTCCTCCATCTGGACCGGTCGGAGCTGAGTGAGCGCAACATTCCCTCGGACAATCTCCGACATGCTGGGAACCGATGAGGTCTTGATCTGCATCCTTTCACAGCGCTTCACGATTCTTGTCAGCAGCGATCGCGAAGCCGTGGGCCCGCAGTGGCCGGGCAATTAAAAAAGGCTCGCGCTAGCGGCCCCGCGCCCGCCCAAACTACATGCAAAGGATCACTTCGTCCATACTGTATTCTCGGACCACGGAAGCAAGATCTTCGGTACTCCCCATCACGCGGACACCGTTAATGACGCGCTTGATTTTCCGGGGATCGTCATCCAGGAATCCCATCACATCAAAAGTCGGATCGTGTTCCAGTTCACGAAGCAGTAGCTGGCCAGCCTGGCCCGCTCCGATCAGCAGCACCCTCTTGCTGGCAGCAGAGGTCTTCTTGCCCTCCCGAAGCCGATGCCGATGTTGTACTCGGCGCAAGACGCGCACGCCAAGGAAACCCACATAATTCAGCAGGACTTGGGTAAACAAGATCCCAAGCGGTATTCGCAGGAGGGGGTATTCATAAAAGGCGACGATGCGCAGGACCGTGAGAACCAAGGTTGTAGTTGCCACCGATTGGGCGATTACCAGGGCTTCCCGAAGGCCCGTAAAACGCCAAATAAAGGCGTAGACGCCCCATAGGTAGTTCACACCCACCGAAAGGATAATCACATAGGGAAGCAGAATCGTGAGTTGCTGTTGGTATCTGCCGGGAATGGCAATATCAAAACGTAAAATATAGGCCAAGACCAAAGCGAGGACTACCACCCCACTATCGATGAAGAGCTGAGTGGACCGGCTATAGAGCAGTCTGTGAGCGACTGATGGAGACAGGTGTCTGGTGAGGACCGTTACCCAGAGACACATCACCGAAAAACCCAGGCCGCGACCCAGGTCTCCCTGGGAAAGGTGTAAGCCGGGGCCAAGACCAGGCTCAGGATCCCCATGCTAGTGAAGAAAGCCATCAGAGCGATGCTTCCGCGGAAAAACTCTGCTTTCAGGGTCGCGGGCTCTCGACGGCGGTAATACAAGAAGAAAATTGCGAGACCCGCGAGAAGACTAGGGATTAGAGCGTTGCGGAGGGCAAGAATGGAATAGGCGACAAAGTCCCAGTAACTTTCTTGAGACCGAATAATCCCCTGGAAATCGGTCCAGAGAAACCTGACCGTAAGCGCGGCGATCAGGGAAGCGTAGATCAGGATCGCGCTGCCGATCAGCTCCTTAACTACTAAGAGTGCACGAGGCATGGCTGTCTATGCATTCCCGAAGCGGGATCGATGGGCGCACGTCCTTCCAGCCCACGCCACCGGAACTCGCCTGGACTCAGGATAGCTCTACGAGGAAACATACCCCCAAACCTGTTCAAGAACAAACGAGAACCCGAACGTAAGCTCTAGCGTATCACACAAATACGACCGATTTTGGGAATACCGGGGAAAATGGAAGACTCCTTCCAGTCGCCCCGTAACCGCTACTTGATTCCCAGATCGCGACGGGCTTAGACTTTCTACCCGTGCTCACCCCTTCCCGACCCTCCAGAGACGTGGAGTCGCATTACCGGAAGCCGGTTTGGCACGAGTCCCAGAAGGAGGCAAAAAAATGAAGACGTTTCACTGTAAGATTCTGTTTGCTTACCTGGCCGCATCCCTTCCGTGTTCTCTGGGTGCTCCCGCTAACCATCGCCTTTTCGTTCTAACGGGAGATCAGCAGATTCGGCTCTTCCATCTAGGCGATCAAGGCATTGCAAAGCTGGTCAGAACCTATGGCAGTAAAAACTTGGCTGGTGTCACCCAGATTCGAGCTCTCGAGATGAAGGAGGGCAATGTTCTCGTAACCTATGCCCCGGAACGAAAAGAATCGGCTCGCTTCCTCTACCAGCCGGCAGGCGACAGTCTGGAGCCCTACACGGGATTACACGGAGACCCAGCCAGCTTCGCTGGTAGGCTCCTGGACACGCCCGATCTGGAAGAGCCCTTTCGGCAAGGGAGCTCGCTCTACTCGGAGACAGTCCGGGACAGCTATCCCAAGCGCCGACTTCTCGACAGCTTCAGGGAGGCCGCCGCTGGAAAGTACCAGGATATCTTCGTGCTGGAGGATCAGATCTTTGGAATCACAGGAGACCGCGTCGATCGTCTCCACACTGGAAAGGGTTCTCAGGTCGATGTCGCCGCGGAAGAGGCCCTCACCTTGGAAGGCAGCGACCTCACTGCCGCTGCCGTGAGTCCCTGGACAGAGGTGTTTCTTTCTGATGCGGCGACCAATTCCATCCGTCGCCTCAGGATGAGCAAAGGGCGTCTGGAGACAAACGGATCATTGACCGGCGAACACCTGGCCTCGCCCGGCAGACTGGTGTTCAGCATGGACGGGCAATTGTTCGTGGCCAACCGGGAGCAGGGGCTCTACGGGATTCTGCGTTACGAATTTGTTCTGGACGGCTTTACTTCCTGGAGAGCCGTCCCCAGAGGAGGTATTGAACTGGACGGAGCCGCTGCCAAAGACTTGGCACTGGCCCATCCAGTAGGCTTCGTTCGCTCCGAGAAGGAGACGCCTCCGATCAAGTTGGATACGCGAGCCGCCGGCGGGCACTTTGGCATCTCCCAGGTGGTGTTTGCCAGTCCGACTATCAATTCGGAGGCGGCCATAATAGCCCTGGTGGAGTACGAGCCCGGAGGATTCACTCCTGTCCACTATCATCCTCAGATGGAACAAGCCGAGGTCGTCCTGGCAGGAAGGGCAATCTGGGAGGTGGGAGAATTCGAACGAGAGGTGGGCCCCGGCGACGTGATCTTCTGCCCCAGAAATGTAAAACATGGATACAAGGTTCTGGGTGACTCGCCCTTCAAATTCCTTCAGCTGGAGTGGCGCAATCTGGAGAAATAGTGCTCTCCCAAGTGGCCAACGGGAAGGTCGGACGGTGTTGGCTTGACACGTGTCCGGTCTTGATCTAGTACCCTGTAACACAGATTATGACAGTAGTTCAACAACCTGCTGACGCAATCTCTCTGGGGCGAGAAGCTGGAGTTCTCCCGAGTCCATGCGTCACCACTGATGGGGTGAACCCCGATGTCTGACTTGGCCAAAGAGATTCTAAATGCCCCCTTGGGGACCATCCTCATCTTGGCCGGTCTGGCCTTTCTGGCGATCGGCATAGTCGGCAAAATCAAAGGGAAGATCGAACCGGGAACCTGGGGCAGAGTTCTTTCGGGGATCGCGGGACTCGTCTTTCTTGGGATCGGTCTGGCCATGCACCTGGGAGGACAAAAAAAAGGGGGCGACGACGAGGAACCTGAGAAGCTGCCCACGATCAAGCTTTCCATCGCACGCTTCAGCGCAGATCCTCTGAGGATCCGGAGCGGAGAACAGTCAACTCTCAACTGGGAAACTCGAAATGCGAGCGAGGTTACCATCGAGGGTATCGGTGAGGTGGCGGAAACAGGTTCAACTGGGGTCAGTCCTCGCCGGACGACGACCTATGAGTTGACCGCGAGCGACGGGGCGGGTGGGACCAAAACGGCACGGCTCACTGTCCAAGTCAGTAAGGATATAACGGAGGCATCCGCACCCACCATCTCGGTTTTGGTAGCGAAACCTAACCAGATTGAGGAAGGTGAGCGCACTCTGCTGGGTTGGCGCACCTCAGGCGCTACCAGTGTGGAACTGCGCCCTGGTGGTAAGGTTGCTCTGTCCGGTTCTCAGGAGATCAAACCTCTAAGAAGCACCCGCTATACTCTGATCGCGCGGAACAGCCAGGGCAGCACTGCAGAGAAAAGCGTCACGGTTACGGTCAAGCAGACGTCCAGCTCTCGCATCCATACCAGAGGTCAAACGGTCATCCAGGGGAACTGGCTCTGCGACCTCGATTCGGGCAAGGGCCGAAGAAGCCGAGAGGGCTCGGACTTCTTCTGGCAGGATCGAACCAAACAGCGCCTTCTAGTCCCCTACAACAACGCCAGATTCCGGGTCTTGGGCCGGGAGAACTTCGACTCCGTTTCCCTCGATGATCTGCGACGGATGTCCTATTCTGGAGACAGGATTGAGGGCAGCAATTCGCGCCGCAACCGTCTACCAACCGGGACCGTAGTGGCGGCGGTTACGAGCGATCGGCGCTACTGCAAGTTCCGCATCGACAAGTACGGATCCGACCTCAAGATAACCTGGGTGACATATGCGAGGTAACGCTTCAGCCGACGCACTCGGGTTGTGCAAAGTGCTGAAGACCCCCTACTCTCTATCCCTCCTCAGGCCCGTCCACACCCTTTCCACACTTCCTGTGAAGTTGGCCCCCGGGCCGGCCCGGTAAGTGGCCGCGAGGTGACCGCCGTGAGGAAGCTAGCAAAGCCCTATCTCGCTCGCGCTTCAGGCTTCCCCAATCTTCGCATTAATCGTTGACCTGGAGGTGCGATGTGCGACGTTCAGCTATCCTGCCCGCGCCGGAGAAAAGCAGGAATTTCCGCCTCGCGTTCGATCTTGGAGGCGTAGGCTACCGTTGCTGCTGCTTCGCGGCCTGGGAGCGCCCTGGGACGTGGTGTCTCCTGGCTCTCGGAAGTGCTTCCCTGACCATCGAGACGAGATTGTGGCGGATCGCCAAATCCGGTCGCTATGACGGTGATCTTGACCTTTTCGCCCATGGTCTCATCGAAAACCGATCCGAAGATGATATTGGCATGCGGGTCAGCTGAATCCTGAATCACATAGTTTGCCTCACTCACCTCGTGAAGCGTTAGATTGTGGCTGCCAGTGACGTTGATCAAGACACCCTGAGCTCCTTTGACGGTCGCGTCTTCCAGGAGCGGGCTGTGAACTGCTTTGCGCGCTGCCGACACTGCCCTATCCTCCCCTTCTGCCGTACCGGTACCCATCAATGCCATTCCCATACCCGACATGATGGTCTTGATATCAGCAAAATCGAGATTGATCACCCCGGGGACATTGATCAAATCACTAATGCCCTGGACTGCCTGACATAGAACATCATCAGCAAACTTGAAGGCATTCATGAGAGAGGTCCCAGGAGGCAGTGCGCTAAGAAGCTTCTCATTCGGGATCGTAATGACCGTGTCGGCGCTATCCTTGAGCTCCGACAATCCCTGTTCGGCCTGGTGCATCCGCCTCTTGCCCTCAAAATTGAAGGGCTTGGTCACCACGGCGACGGTCAGAGCACCCAGCTCTGCGGCCAGACTGGCAGCGATGGGGGCACCTCCGGTGCCGGTACCGCCTCCCAGGCCGCCGGTCACGAAGACCATGTCGGCCCCTTCTAGCAGCTCGATGATCCTCTCGGTGTCTTCCAGGGCTGCCTTGCGGCCGACCTCGGGATCTGAACCCGCACCCAGGCCTTTCGTCAGCTGGGTGCCAAGCTGCAGCTTGACGGATGCGTGTGAATGCCGCAGCGCTTGCAGATCTGTATTGCCAGCGATGAAATCGACGCCCTCGATCCCGGCCTCAATCATCCGGTTGATCGCGTTACAACCCCCTCCGCCAATGCCTACTACTTTGATTCGGGCGCCCTCTCTCGTCCCCTCTTCCAACGCCCAACTAGTCCTTTGCTCTTCTTCAAAAATCAGCTGGCTCATCTAAGGCCCCCACTGTAACTTGGTGTTCCATTCCCGTTTCGGAGAGACACAATTAGCCGATCCTTCCCAGCACCCAATCCTTCAAGCGCTCGGTCGTCGTCTTGGGTCGGCGAGCCAAGACGCTCCTGGAGCCGTTGGATCCCATTCCATTCTGAATCTCCTTGCCGTACCTCAACAAACCTAGTGCCGTGGCATAGGCAGGATCGAACGGTCGCTCTTCAGCCGAGTCCGGATTGATGGGGTAGCCCATCCGCACTGGCATCGCCAGCATCTGCTCGGCCCGATCCAGCAGGCCATCGAGCTGAGAGCCACCTCCGGTGATAACCACGCCGGTCATGAGGTCTTTCCTCATCCTCACTTCCTCTACGATCTCCCCGACTGCGTTGAGGATCTCTTCACAGCGAGCCTGGATGATCTTGCACAGCAAGCGGCGCGAGATGGTGCTTCGCCGACCGGTGCCGACCTCGCTGATCTCCAGCAATTCCTCGGTCGCGATGCTCTCAGGAAACATGTTTCCCATGTCCCTCTTCAGCTGCTCGGCTTCCTGGAGCGGGACCTTCAATCCGATCGCAATATCTTTGGTAATGAGGTCACCACCGATCGGCAGCACCGCCGAGTGCCAGATGCTGGAACGACGGTAGAAAGCCACATCAGTAGTTCCTCCACCGATGTCGACAACGATGACTCCCAACTCCTTCTCGTCGGCGGTCAGGACGGCTTCTGCAGAAGCCAACTGCTGCATGACGACACCGTTTACAACAACCCCCGCTTTGTTGACCGCGTTCACAATGTTCTGGACTGCAGCCGCTGCGTTCAGGACCAAATGGAGGTTGACGGAGAGGCTCTGTCCGATCAGACCAAGAGGATTAAGGATGTCTCCTTGTCCGTCCACCGTGAAATCCTGGGTCAGGGCGTGGATCACCTCGTAGTGTTCGGGTAGCTCCAACGACTTCGCCTCGTCAATGACTCGAGCGATGTCTTCCTCCGTGATTTCACTGTTCTGATCTCGCAGTTCGGTCCGGCCCGATGCGTTCAACCCCTGAATATGGATCCCACCCACGCTGACAAAGGCTGAATCCACGACGGCACGGGCCTCGGTCTCCGCCTGGTCTAGAGATTGCCTGATGCTGTCTATGGTCTCCGTCAAGTTGACTACGATTCCCTTCTTCAGGCCCTTGGAGTCACTCCACCCGATTCCAGGGATTCGAACCTTCCCCTCATCGATCGCTGCGATCACGCTGCAGATCTTCGTCGTACCGACGTCGATTCCTGCTAGAAGGTGCCTTTTCCTCGCCATGACGATCGCTATAGAGGGTGGTCGTCGGCTCCACCCGTGATGCGCTCTGTCTGCTCATCGGGGGTGTGAAATATGATCTTGTTGTCGTAGGACAGATCGATATATTCGATCAGCCCGTGCTCCTGCTTGAGCTCACGGTACAGGCTCTGCTGCGAAAGGAAGCGCTGATAGCGTTCCAGAAACCTATTCCCACCCAGGTAGATCGGCACTGGATCACGGTCCAGAACGATCCCGATCCGCTCCGGATTCTCCACGTCCACTTCCGAGACCGAAGCTGCATAGTCCTGCTCTCCCGAAGATAGCTCGGCGAGCAGTCTCGTATAGGCCCGCATTCTTGAGCTGTTGTGGGTTTGGGCATCCTCGGGAGTCAGGTTTCTGAGACCCTTGACGACAGGGCGATCCAGGAGATCGTCGGATTTCTGACGATCGAGGATGATTCCCTCTTCGTCGACAACGTAGAGCCCCCGATCGATAGCTGCGACTGCAGCCGGTTTCCTCTCGTCGACATAAATATAGAGCTCGTCAGGAAGCTTACGCCGAACCACCGCGGACTTGACCCAGGCCTCGGTCTCGACGATACCGCGGACGTGTTCAAGGTCGATCTGGAGAAGATTTGGTGGGGAGGATTTTTGTATCAACAGCCGGAGACTCTCCTGCGAGACATGGGTGACTCCTTCGAAGTGGATTTCTCGAAGCTGGAAATACTTCAGGGCCTGGGGCGAGTCCCAGGCGTAGTACACAGCCCAGGAGAAGCCACCGAAAACAAGTAGCAGCGCCAGGAACCGACCCAGGAAACCCACCGACACCAGTAGGATTCGTTTGAATCCACTAATCTTCAAGATAGGCTTCTCCAATCTGCCACACGTCCCCTGCACCCAGGGTAAGGAGCAGATCTCCAGGCCTTGTCGCACGCTTCAATTCCTCGACAAGCTTCTGGGGATCGTCTGCATAGGTCACCTGACGGTAGCGCTTGATCTCCTCCACCAAATGTCTACTGGACACGCCGGGAATCGGCTCTTCCCCGGCCGCATAAATGTCCGTCACGAAGAGCTGATCTGCGCCTCCGAAGCACTTTGCCAAATCTGACATCAAGTGATGAGTTCGAGAAAAACGATGGGGCTGAAAGACGACTAGCAGCCTCCTTTCCATTCCTGCACAGGCCCGAAGAGTCGCTTTGATTTCGGAAGGGTGATGGCCGTAGTCGTCTAGAACACGCACACTCGACTTCTCCCCTTTCCATTCCAATCTCCGCTCGACGCCAGAAAAGGCGTTCAACCCTCGCTGGCAGGCCGAGAAAGGGACATCAAGCAGAAGGCCAACAGCGACCGCGGCCAGGGAATTAACCACATTGTGCCGCCCGGGAACTCCCAACTGGATCCGCCCCAGAGACTGGCCCTCGTGCAGACAGTTATACTCCGATCCGCGGGCACTCCCGACCACATCCTGGGCTGACACACTAGCCCCTGGTTCCAAACCGTAACCTATCACGGGCCGGTGAACTTTTTTCAGGATCTGCCGAAGGTTGGGATCATCGCGACAGGCGATCACGCTTCCCTCCAGAGGGACTCGGCTGATATGCTCCAAAAACGCTTCCTGGATCTGTGCCAGGTCACCGTAATAGTCGAGGTGATCGGTGTCGATGTTGGTTACCACCACACGCTGCGGTGACAGTTTCAGGAAGGTGCCGTCGCTTTCGTCCGCCTCGGCCACCAAATAGCGACCCTGGCCTACCCGAGCGTTACCTCCCAGCTGCTTCACGTGTGCCCCCACCAGGACAGTCGGGTCGAGTCCCCCTTCCAGCAGTAGAGCCGCGGTCATGGCAGTCGTGGTTGTCTTGCCATGAGTGCCCGCAATCGAGATCGCTTCCTTCGACCGCATCAGATGGGCTAGCATGTCGGCCCGGTGCAGGATCGGAAGTTTTCTTCGGCGCGCCGCTTCCAGCTCCGGATTTCCTGCAGACACTGCGCTGCTGAACACTACAGCTTCGGCATTGCCAACATTCGAGGAACGATGCCCCACGAACACTTCCCCCCCCAGAGAGCGGAGATGTTGAAGGGTAGGACTCTCGAGCAGGTCGGAACCGGACACCACATAGTTCGACTGCAGCAAAACCTGGGCGATCGCGCTCATGCCCGCTCCCCCAATTCCCACAAAGTGGACCCTGCGAACCTCATCCAGCATCGCCATTACTTCCCGGAGATTGCCCTTCGCCAGTTCCCGCAACCTTGGATCCTACTATTACCAGTTCGTCCATCATCTGGGCGATTCGATTGACGCTATCGGGTCGAGAGACACGCCTACTGGCAGCCGCCATCGCGCGCAGGCGCTCTCTGTCTTTGGCCAGCGAGCTCAGCATCGTGGCCAGATCCCGCCCTGTCGCCTTGTCTTGTTCGATAACCAGAGCTGCATTCTGTCTTTCCAGAGCGCGGGCATTCTTTCTCTGGTGATCATCAGACGCGTAGGGAAACGGGATCAAGATCGAGGGTCGCCCCGCCGCCGCGATCTCGGCGACCGTGGAGGCACCAGACCGAGAAACGATCAGATCCGCACGGCTGAAATAGCCCGGCATGGCATTGATAAAGGGCACCACTTCGGCGGAAAAACCGCGGGAATCGTAACATTGCTTCACTCGAGAATAATCAGCTGGTCCGGTCTGATGGGCGAGCTTCACCGAAGTGGCCGAAAGGAAGGGCAGCGCCGCGCAGACCAGGGTATTGATTGCCTGACTACCCTGACTTCCTCCGAACACGAGCACCTGCAATGGTCCCGAGGTCGAGCCGATCTCAGGCACCTGGTAGAACTCCTTTCGGACGGGAATCCCTGTCAGGCGTGCCTTCGAGCCGAACCATCGGACACTTTCCTCGAATGCGACCGCCGCCCGATCCACCCAGCGGGAAAGCAGCCGATTGGTCAATCCCGGCTGTGAGTTGGGCTCGATCAGAAGACAGGGAATCCCCATCCAGGCCGCCACCAGTACAACCGGGCCAGAGGAGTATCCACCCAGTCCGACCACTACTGAAGGCGAGAAAGACTTCAAGATCCGGCGGGCTTTCAGCAGGGATCCTGGCAGCTGGAGTAGCGTCGAAACTCCCTTCAAGGCGCCCACCCTCTTCAGCTTTCCGACCTCAAGGATGTCCAGATCGATACACAGGGAGGGCAGGATCCGATTCTCCAGTCCTCCAGGAGTACCCACGAAGCGGATGCCAACCCCGGGGTCCTGATCTCTCAGGTATTGAGTGATCGCCACGGCCATGAAGACGTGTCCGCCGGTTCCACCTCCCGCGAAGATTATGCGTTTCCCCGTTTTCTTACCCACCACTAGCCCTGACGACAGCGTCTAGAGATGTTCAACAGAATTCCGACGCCTGCCATCATTACCAACATGGAGGAGCCTCCGACCGATATGAAGGGAAGCGGAATTCCCTTGGTAGGAACAAGGCTCACAGCGACGCTCATGTTGATGAGTCCCTGGAGCACGATCATGCAGACGATACCCAGGGCCAAATAGGAACCAAAAGACGTGTCCGCTCGAAGCGCGATGCGTACGCCTCTCCAGAAGAGAAGCGCAAAAAGGACCAGCAGACAAACACAGCCGAGCAATCCCAGCTCCTCGCCAACGACGGCAAAAATGAAGTCAGTATGGGACTCTGGCAGAAAAGAAAGTTTCTGTTTCCCGTTGGCGAATCCCTGACCCGTCCATCCCCCAGAACCAACCGCAATCAGACTCTGTCGCACTTGATAGCCGATTCCATAGGGGTCCGCGGAGGGATCCCAGAATGCAAGAAGCCGGTTTCGTCGGTATTCGACGTCGAACACCAGAAAGTAGAGAATGGGAATGGCCGCCAACAAGAGACCCAACAGGTACTTGAGAGGCCCTCCTCCCAGATAGAGCAGCAAACACGCGGTGAAAGCAATCGCAGCCGCGGTACCCAGATCTCGCCCCATGAGAATCAGCACCAGCGGCAGAGCCACGAGTCCGAGATAGGGAAGCAGACCCTTGATCGATGGAATTGACTCGCGGTAGCGCACCAGGTAGAAGGCGGAGAACAGCACCAGTACAAGCTTTGCCATTTCTGATGGCTGAAAGCTCACCGGTCCCAGAGAGATCCAGCGGCGGACCCCGGTGCCAGCGGGTCCAAGCAGGGGAATTATGAGGAGGAGGATGGCCCCAACAAATAGACTGCAGATAACGGCTGGATGCTCATAACGACGGTAATCGGTAGTCATGCCCAGGTGGAGAATCACGAGTCCAATCAGGACCGCGATCAGCTGCCTTGCGAAAATATCGGTATTCGATCCGTAAAGTTCCTGGGAGATGTGGCCGGAGGCGCTCCCTACCATTACGAGCCCGAATCCGACCAGGACCAGGACAATTAACAAGACGCCCTCATCGTAGGGCATTCTCTGACTCACGCTTAGTACCTCATTTCTCGAGGTCGATCTGTGCCACGGCTTCCTTGAAGGCGCGGCCTCTATGCTCAAAGTCATCAAACATGTCGAAGCTGGCACAGGCCGGCGCCAGCAGCACCGTGTCCCCCGGTTTGGCCCTATCAATCGCCAGCGCAACCGCCTCTACCATGTCGCCAGCATGCCTGGCCTCGACGCGGCCCTGTAGGGCACTGCGAATCCTGCTACGAGCTTCTCCCAGCAAGATCAGCAGCTTGACCTTGTCTTGCATCAGGTGCCTTAACTCTCCGAAATCTGCCCCCTTGTCCCTTCCCCCCATGATGACAATCAAGGGTCCTTCGAGAGCTTCCAGAGCCCGGGCTGCAGCTTCCACGTTGGTAGCCTTGGAGTCGTTGTAGAATTGAACTCCTGCTCGGCTACCGATTTGCTCCAGTCGATGTTCCACGCCCGCGAAATTACGGGAGACCTGTGCCATCAGACTGGGGTCCAATCCTTTCAGAAAGCCCGAGGCAACAGCGGCCAGGACGTTCTGGAGGTTGTGGCGTCCCGGCATCCGGATCTCCTCCACGGACATGACCAGATATTCGTTTCCTTCCCAGCGGATCCAGATCTGTCCCGCCTCTACCGAAATTCCCTCGTCCAGCGGCTGCCGTTCGCTGAAGAGAAAGACTCGAGCCGCGCAATTCTCACCCATCGCCCTCGAATTGGGATCGTCTGCATTCAGCACGGCGAAGTCTTCGGCAGTCTGATTGAGAAGGATGCGTCGCTTGGCCTGGGCGTATTCCTCGAAGCTCTGGTGTCGGTCCAGGTGATCCGGTGTCAAGTTCAATACCAGAGCGATCCTGCATCCGAAGCTCTGGATCGTCTCCAGCTGGAAGGAAGAAAGCTCGACGATGAAGACCCGGTCTTCGCTCCTCTGGTCCACCAACTCGGTGAGGGGCTTTCCGATGTTGCCGGCAACTGCGTGGGGAATTCCAGCCCGCTCGAACAGAGCCCCCGTGAGCGCGGTTGTCGTTGTCTTGCCATTGGTTCCGGTAACTCCGATGAAGGAGCCCTTGAGGAAGCGATAGGCAAGTTCCACCTCACTCCAGATCGGAATCCCGGCCTCTGCGGCTTGCTGAAGCAGGCCTTGATGGGTTGGAACACCGGGGCTCGGGACTATGAGATCAGCCTCCATAAAATCTTGCTGTTGGTGCCGGCCGAAGACCATTTGGACGGGCCTGGCAAGTCTTTCGATCTGCTCTTGCAATGTTTCCTGTGCCCTCAGATCGGTGACGGTGACTTTTGCCCCTTTTCGAAGGAGAAGATTGGTTGCCGCTAGCCCGCTGCGGGCAAATCCGACCACCAGAACGCTTTTCCCCTGCAATTCCGGAACACGCTCCCCCAACTGCCTTTCCTTACCTCAACTTCAACGTCGTCAGGCTGAATAGAGCGAAAATCAGGCCCACCAGCCAGAAGCGCACCACCACCTTCGGCTCCTCCCAACCCAGCAGCTCGAAGTGATGGTGCAAGGGAGCCATTCGCAGCAAACGCTTGCCGCTTAGCTTGAAGAAGGCGACCTGCAGAATGACCGAGAGCGCCTCTAGCACGAAGATTCCACCGATCGAGAAGAGCAACAACTCTTGTTTGATCAGGACGGCGACGGTCCCAATTGCGCCGCCCAGGGACATCGAGCCCACATCACCCATGAAGATTTGTGCCGGATGCGTGTTGTACCAGAGGAACCCCAGGCTGGCGCCTACCATGGCTCCGCAGAAAATTGTCAACTCACTAGCATAGGTGTTCTTGATGAGGCCCAGATACGTCGCGAACGTCGCATGCCCAGTGACGTACGTGAGCACCGTGAGGGCCGAGGCTGCGATCACGACCAGGCCCGAGGCAAGACCATCCAACCCGTCAGTCAGGTTCACCGCGTTGGAGCTTCCAACGATGACAAGGGAGGTGAAGATGATCAGGGGTATAAAGGTTGAGACACCTAGAATGATCCAGTCCATTTCGGGAGTAAAACGCTTGAAGACAGGCACACTCAGCTGGGTGCTGTAGAGCCCCCAGTCGTGCAAGGCAATTAGAGTAAGACCTACACCGCCTGCGATGAGCACCTGCATTAGAACCTTCGAGCGGCCACGCAGACCCATAGATCTCTTGTTGGCTATTTTCAGATAGTCATCGATCAGCCCCACAGCAGCGAAGAGCAGGAGGGATGACACGGCAATCCAGATGTAGAAATTGGTCAGATCAGCCCAAAGAAGGGTGGGGAGGAGGATGCTTATCACGATCAGAAGGCCACCCATGGTGGGAGTACCCGCCTTTTCGTGGTGGCTAGCCGGACCGTCTTGCCTGATGTATTGACCGATCTGAAATGCCTTCAGCTTTCTAATCAACCATGGCCCCAGCAGCATGCTGATGAGCAGGGCAGTGAGGGAGGCATAAGCCGTTCGGAAGGTGATATATCTCACCACGTTCAACACCGAGAACTCATCGTGGAACGCATACAGGATGTGGTAGATCAACGTGCTTCCCCCTCCAAAAATCGAACAACCCGATCCATTCGGACGCCTCGAGAGCCCTTGACCAGCAGAAAATCTCCACCGTGGACCACACTGGCAAGATACCCTGCTGCCTCTTCCGAACTCTCAAACTGCACCACATTCCGGGCTGACAACCCTTCCCGGATCGCTCCCTCGGCAATGTGACTGCCGTTCCCTCCTACGGCAATCAGCAGGTCGGGCCTGGTTTTTGCCGCAGCCCGGCCCACCCCACGGTGTAACTGGGGTGAGTCGGGTCCCAATTCGAGCATCTCACCGAGGACCAGGATCTTGCGCCGAAACTCCCGAAGATCGGCAACCGTCTCCAGCACGATTTCAACCGCGCTGGGACTGGAGTTGTAGGAGTCATCCCAGATTGTGAGCGGTTCACCATTGCGTCGATCGAGCTGTAGGATCTTCCCGCGCATCGACGGTGGGGTAAGCCGGGAGACTCCCTCGCAAACTTGCTCCGGCGTCAAGTCGAAAGCCGATGCTACAGCGATGGCTGCCGCCAGGTCATAAAGGAAGTGACGGCCAACAAAGGGCACCGATGTGGCATGTTGACATCCAGCGATCTCAAACTCGAACGCTGTCTTGGATAGAGCCTCGGAGCGTGCATTCAAGATCCGGACATCAGCAGGGTTGTGCAGTGCGAAAGAGACCTTCCTGCCTGAATAGCGTGTGGCCAGAGTGGAGACACGGAAATCGTCCGCATTGAAAAACAGGATCCCCTCCTGCGGAAGCGATTCTAGAATCTCTCCTTTCGCTGCTGCAATCGCGTCGAGACCGGGGAAAAACTCGAGGTGCACCGCTGCCACATTGGTAATCACAGCCGCATCGGGACTGCAGATTTCTGCCAGAGACCGAATCTCACCGGGGTGATTCATCCCCAGTTCCAGGACTGCCAGCTCGTGTTCCTGCGTCAACCGAAGCAGGGACAGAGGGACTCCGATCTCATTATTGAAATTTGCGGGCGACTGAAACGTAAGGAATCTTTGGCCCAGTAGTTCCGTGGTAAAGACCCGCGTGGTGGTCTTGCCGATGCTTCCCGTGACTCCGATGATCGAGCGGGACCACTTCTTCCGAACACAGCGGGCAAGCCTCTGGAGGGCCTGAGTGGTATCCGGAACCTGGAGAAAAATCCGGTCCTCCCAGTTGGAACGTTCCGCTAGCGGCGCTGAAGAGACAATGATCGCAGCGCCCCCTTGGAGTGCCTCGGGGATGAACTTGTGCCCGTTATGACGCTTCCCCTCAAGTGCAATGAAGCACACCCCGGGCTCAACGCTGCGGGTATCGATAGTCACTGCTGGAAACGGGCCATGGCTGACCCGGTGCGAGCTCTCTTGATCTGCCCAGGAAGCCTCCATGGCCTCTATCGCTTCCTCCAGTGTCAGTTCAATCATGCCAATTCCCGCACGACTTTTCGGTCGTCGAAAGGGATCTTCTCACCCTGGATTTCCTGGTAGGCCTCGTGTCCCTTCCCCGCCACCAGAACGATGTCCCCCGGGTTGGCAACCTCCAGGGCCCGGTCGATCGCGCCCCTCCGATCCGCAATGGTTTCGTAATTGGTAGCGCCTTCGGGAATGCCGGAACAGATTTCTCGGATGATCTCGGCCGGATCCTCGCTTCGCGGGTTGTCCGAAGTAATGAAAGCCCAATCGGCTCCCTCTACCGCGATGGCGCCCATCTGGGGACGCTTGCCACGGTCCCGATCCCCTCCACAGCCGAAGACACAGAGAACGCGCCTCTGAGTCAGTTGGCGACAGAAATCGAGGACCTTCTTCAAGGCGATGGGAGTGTGGGCAAAATCGACCAGAACAGCATAATCGCGGTTCACGGCAACCCTCTCGAACCTTCCTGGCACTCGCTTCAAGCTCGCCACGCCTCGACGAATATGGTCGTCGGAGACACCGATCAGGTGGCAGGCAGCGGCGGCGGACATGAGATTGTAGAGATTGTGTTCACCCAGAAGCGAACTGCGGAGAGAGAGTCTGCGATCGAAGAAGCTGAGGTCCACTTCGGTCGCATCCACCGAGGTTTGTTGGGCCAACGGAAAGACATCGGCATTCCGATCGAGGCCGAAGGTGACAACGCGCGTGCCCGGGGGCGGCTCGATTCTTCGGGCGTAACAGTCATCCTGATTGAGAACGACAGAGCGGAGTCCCGGGTTGTAGGAATGGCGGAAGAGCAGGTGCTTGGCCTGAAAATATTCCTCCAGAGTCTGATGGAAGTCCAGATGATCTTGACTCAGATTCGTAAAGACCCCTACCGGGAAGCAGCACTTGTAGACCCGGTGAAATGCGAGCGCGTGAGAAGAAACCTCCACGGCACCCCAACGACAACCCTCCTGAACGGCTTCGGACAGGATCCGCTGGACATCAATCGCCTCGGGCGTGGTTCGCTCAGTTTCCCGACTCCTCCCATGAAGGGAGGCGTGAACGGTGCCGAGCAGAAGACCTGGGGCCTCCTGCTCCATCATGGCGTAGATCAGGAAGGCAGTCGTAGTCTTCCCATTGGTGCCCGTGATCCCGACTAGTTGAAGGTGCTCGGAAGGCTGACCGTTGAAGGCGTTGGCAACGCAGGCCATGAAGGGTCGGATGAAGGAGACTCGAATCCAAGCCAGAGGAAAGCCCTTTGGTTTTTCCCGCTCCGATGCAACGGCTACGGCCCCTTTCTGCAGAACCTGGTCGAGGTGCATATGACCGTCCGTGACCAGTCCTTTGATGGCAAAGAACAGGCTGTCCTTGACGACCCGACGTGAATCATATTCCAGAGCTCCGATCTCAGGATCGCTTTGGTCATTGCCGTTCTGAAGCAACGCCCCGACCTGTGCTCTGGAAAGCAATCTGCTTAGTCGCATGAATGGACGATCCCCTATTGCCGAAGAACACCTCGCTGACCGTCTCCTTGAAGACTCGGGATCCGGATGGTGGACGCTGTCCTACAGCGTCACCACTTCCGTGTACCTGCAGTCGCAGGCCCAGACGAGAGCATTTTCGAGCGACCTCTCGTAGGCTGAGACCCGTGAAATCGGGCATTCGAAAGGAATCGGTTGCCACCGTAACCGTTCGATTGGAATGAAGAACAGGATTCTCACCCATCAGGCCCAGGACCGTCTGCTCCAGCTTTTCAGCCGGTAGTCCTTCTTTCTCTCGGGAATCGTCACGGCCTACCTGAGACTCCGCACGCTCTTCATCCGGAGCAGATCCCTCGCTGAATTGCTTGGCCGACGGATCAGCTCGATCAGGCCGATCGCGCGGGACTTTCAGGTGGATCAGGGATCGCTCCATGATCTGTTTGAAGGCCGGTGCGGCCACGACGCCTCCGTATGAGGCTCCCTTCGGTTCGTCGATGACTACGATAGATGCCAATACCGGATCGTCCACGGGGGCAAAACCCGCGAAGGAAGCCACGTACTTGGTTCGAGAGTATTCTCCATCGACGAACTTCTGCGCTGTTCCCGTCTTACCGCCGGAGAAATAGCCACTCAAGCGAGCCCTCCCTCCCGTTCCCGCTTCTACTGCGAGAGCCAAAGCCTCCCTCATCTCGCGGGCAGTGACAGGAGATAGAATCGCCTCCCGTTCCGGTTTGGACTCGTCAAGCACTTCTCCCCGAGCCGAGAGAATCTTGTTCACGATTCGAGGCTTCACCAGATACCCGTCGTTGGCGAGAACCGCTAAGGCTCGCAATACCTGCAGCGGCGTGACGCCAATCTCCTGCCCAATTGACAATGCCCCTATGGAAACCTTGGACCAGCGGGAGGGTGGGGCAACTAGCCCCACCTGCTCTCCTGGTAGTTCGATTCCTGTCTTGGCGCCAAAGCCGAACTTTCGAATGTAGGAATACAGGCGCTCATCTCCCAGACGAAGTCCAAGCTTGATGGCACCCACGTTGCTTGATTTGGCCAATACCTCCTTGAAAGTGAGGGTCTGATAACTCCTCGTGGCCTCCCGGTAGACCTTCCCCCCCAGGCTCACCGTGCCGACGCGACAGTCAATCGCCTCGTCGGGATTCGACAGTCCCTCATTGAGAACGGCCGCCAAAGTGACGATCTTGAAGGTCGATCCAGGTTCGTAGATGTCCAGAATGGCTCGGTTCCGAAAGTTCTCCAGCTTGGACTTGCTGTAGCTATTGGGATTGAATCCAGGATAGGAAGCCATGGCCAGGACTTCGCCGCTTTGGACATTCATGACAATGGCGGATCCGCTTTTGGCCCGGTAGGACTCTACCGTACGGTTCAAGACCTGCTCTACAGCATGCTGAATGGACTGATCCAGGTAGAGCACCATGACGTTACCGCGAGTGGGCAGCTCATCGGACTCTCGACCATAGCGGCGGCGCTTGGCATCGAAGCGGAGGTTGACGCGACCCGCACGCCCCTTGATCTGGTCATCGTAGACAAACTCGAGGCCACTCAGCCCTTTGCCGTCGACACCGACAAACCCGAGAACGTGTGCGGCCAATTCACGGTTGGGATAGACCCGCTTGCTGTCCTCCGCCACGTCGATACCTGCTAGCCCTAGCTGCCTGACCTGGGCCATCTGACGTGGAGAAATTTCTCTGCCAAGGTACCGAAACCGCGTTTCTGAAATGAGCTTGTCGTAAATCTCCTGCTCCGTCAGCCCCAGAATAGACGCCAGCTGCCGTGCGGCTCCCGCCGGGTCGGCGACCTCGGGCGGATGAGCTTGCACAACACCTGCTTCAACGCTGATCGCGAATTCCTCCAGATGGCAATCCAGGATCTCGCCCCGGCGTGAGCGGAAATCGACGTAACCCTTCCGCTGCCGCAGAGCCTTCTCCTGATAGTCGTCGCTCTCAACTACCTGGAGCTGGACCAGTCGCATCGACACCGCCACGAACCAAAGCACGACTGACAGATAGAAGATCAGAAGCCGGCTGGTCCTGGGTACTGCAGTTCCCCGGCTCGTACCCTCATTCATTCGCGGCCTTGCGCACAGGAATGGATTCTGCCAGCAGATTCTGGGCCGATTCCGAGTGGGGAACCCCCTCCACGATCCGCACTTCGGAGTGGTTAGAGCGGACCAGGCCCAACTCTGCGGCGAGTCGATCAATCTTCTTCGGGTTGACGAGGGACGATTCCTCGGCACGAAGGGCACCGATGGCGTCGACCAATTGGGCGTTCTCCTGTCTGAACGCCTCGATTCGATAGGAGCTGCCGGTAATAGCATCCTGCGACCAGACATAGCCCAGGACCAGACCGGTCATCAGCCCAGCCAGAGCGATGCAACGCGGCATCCACAGATAGGACGGCTCGCTCTTGCCCCTGAACGACTGGTTTTGAAACCTCTGCATGCCAAGATCTACCATGTTATCGGTCCTCCTTTGGCGACTAACACGCTGACTCGGGCAGCCTCTGAACTGCTCTCAGCTTCGCACTTCGGGCTCGAGGGTTGCGCTGCACTTCCGATGACGACGGAGTCACGGGCTTCTTGGTCAGAATCAAGACCCGCTCGAGTCGAGGACAGTCGCAGAGATCCGGGGGGCGGCGACAGATACATCTCCCGGCCTCCCGTTGGAACGTCTGCTTTACAATTCTGTCCTCGAGACTGTGAAAAGCGATGACCACCAGACACCCCCCCGGCTTCAGAAACTGGATAACCTCGGTCAGGATCTGCCCCAGACCTGTGAGCTCCTGATTGACTGCAATGCGGAGTGCTTGAAACACCTGGGTGGCGGGGTGGAGACGGGATCCCCGGGGCCGACCCTTGACCCGCTCCACCAAATCCGCCAGCTCCGTGGTGGTACGCAGCTTCGCCCGGCGCCGCAGTGCAACGATGGCTGCCGCAAGCTTTCGCGCCGCCTTCTCTTCGCCATAGCGCCATAGAATCTCCGCCAGGCGCTCTTCAGGAAGCTCGTTCACCAACTGATCTGCCGTCAGCTCTTGATCCCGGTCCATCCGCATGTCCAGAGGGCCTTCCAGCTGAAAGCTGAAGCCACGTTCCCCCGAGTCAAGCTGGAAGGACGACATGCCGAGGTCGAGCAGACAACCATCGATTGATTGAATTTCCAGAGTGGCCAAAACCGACGGCAGGTTCTTGAAGTTCTCATGATGAACACTGAAATTCCCGAACTGCTCACCAAGGCGAGTTCTGGCTCGTTCTAGAGATCCCGAGTCCCGGTCCAAAGCGACCAGTCGACCCGACCACTGGAGACCCTTGAGGATGCCTTCGGAGTGTCCGCCCAGTCCGGTGGTGCAATCGACGTAGACCCCTCCGGGCCTGACCCCGAGGAATTCAAGAACCTCTTGGTACAGAACCGGATCGTGCCGCAATCTAGCCCCCATTTCCAAGGCGCCCCTCATGCCGGCTTGAGCCGGCGGGCTTTCGTCGAGAGAGACGGCAGTCCGTTCCCGTCCACCGCGACGGCGTCCACCAAAACAAGCCACCCTTCGTCGTGGACAACCAGGGATGCCAGGGCGATGCCTTTTCGAGGTATCCCCAGCAACCGCCGGCGCCGTCATAGTCCCAACTCCGCCAGCACTCTGGCATCGCTCTCCGTATAGGGATCCGATTCCAACAGGCGCGTGAATCGCTCCCTATTCCAAACCTGCAGATAATTGAGGTAACCCATGACGGCTACCTCTCCGCTGATCGACGCCTCCTTGCGCAAGTGAGGAGGAACCACGACCCGTCCCTGCTTGTCCATCGAGACCACTTGTCCGTAATAGTTCGTGTTGCGAAGAAACTTCAGCTTCTCAGGACGCATTTTCGGGGGCTCCAGGAGTTTCGCTTCGATCTGTTCCCACTCGCTGAGGGGATACACGAGGACGTTCTCCCCAGTCGTGCTGGTTACATAGAGATCCACTCCGTACTCCTCGTCGATGAGCCTTCGATAAGAGACGGGAATCTTGATCCGCCCCTGAGTATCGACTTTGGTGGGAAAGTTGCCTCGGAACACGATGCGTCACATGCCTCATCTAATCCTAGAAGACCCTAAATTAACTAAGTTGCGCCAAAATAGTCCACAATTCTCCATCTGTCAACAAAAAAAGGCCTCCGTTGCTAAATGCGTCCAAAAAAATGTCAGACAGGCGTGCTAACTGGACTTCTGAACGCTCAGCAACAATGAGGGATGCAAGAGCAAAACCGTGCCACGCACAGGTGAACTGCAAAATTGCAAAGCCCCGTCCGGCGGAGAAACCGTTTGACTTGTCGGCAGTATGAGCCCCCGTCCCGAGGAGGGAGCTGGACAACAGCAGGATCTGCCTCATCCCCGACCGAAGTTTTTTCTCGAATGAGGCCAGCGCTTCTGAGGGCGGGACTAAGCTGAAACTTGATTGGGCGGACGTAGCTTTGGGCTCCAGGCCGAAGTCTTCTTCCTTCGAGCCTTTGGCCCGATACACGGCGGCCTGGAGGCCACCGCTACGCCGGGACCCGAAGTTTCATTCTCGAATGGCGCCAGCTCCACTGGGGGTGGGACTAAGCTGAAACTTCATTGGGATCGTCGCACGTCTGAACGTCCGAACGTCGCACGTCTCTTGCCACTGGACAGTGTGGCGAGAGGCTTCAAGTTTCTTTCTCGAATGGGGCAGCACCGCTGGGGGGCCACTAAGCTGAAACTTCATTGGAAAGCTTCCGAACTTCGGCGTTCGTATTGTTCGGTGTTTTGCGGTTTGAGATTTGGGCTTTTCTGCTTCCCGAGAAGGCAACCGCTAAAGGCTAAACCGCTGAATATCGAACACGAATTTCAAAGGAAACCCCTTTAGTCTTCGTGTTCGATGTTTAGCGGTTCGAGATTTAGGCTTTCTTTCTACTCAGGAGAAAGAAACCGCAGAACATACTCAACCGCAAAATATCGAACAGGCGAATTTCGAAGGCCGGATCAGGCGACGCTGGTCTTTGTGGGTAGCCAAAGTTTCTTTGTCGAATGGGGCAGCCCGGCTGGGGAGCTACTAAGCTGAAACTTCATTGAGCATTGAGCGGCGTAGGACTCTCTGCTATTGATGTGCGTGGCTAGAGACAAACTCAAGCTTCTTTCTCGAATGATCCGGATCCCCGCATCCAGGTCGGTCCTTAGGACCGGATGTCAACAGGATCTGACCAGCGCAGGTTACAGGTTGTGGGTGGGGTAATTTTAGATGGGATAAGTCTGGAGGATCTCCAAAGCCCGTTCCACCGCCTCTTCGGCGGTAACTTCTACAACCGCGG
This sequence comes from Acidobacteriota bacterium, assembly GCA_965219855.1. Lineage (GTDB taxonomy): Bacteria > Acidobacteriota > UBA6911 > RPQK01 > JAJDTT01 > CAUZIZ01. The sequence goes on along the minus strand of CBDCOR010000015.1, from coordinate 101,406 downwards.
CGTCTTTACGAGAGAAGACTTCGACGATCCCATCGCGGAGCTTGTTGCCCACTGTGATTCGGACCGGAATCCCGATGAGCTCTGCGTCCTTGAATTTGACTCCCGGACGCTCATCTCGATCGTCCAGCAGGCAATCGACTCCATTTGTCTCCAGGGCGTTGCAGAAGCCTTCGGCCGCCTTCATCTGGTCGTCGTCGCTGGGGCGAAGGAGGGTGACGACAGCCTGAAAGGGTGCGATGCTGCGGGGCCACACGATTCCTTTGTCGTCGTGGTAGAGTTCGATGGCCGCTGCCATGATTCGTTCCACTCCGATGCCGTAGCTGCCCATGGTGACTGGAACTTCGCGTCCGTTTTGGTCGAGGACACTTGCTCCCATGGATTCGCTGTACTTACGGCCCAGCTTGAAAATGTGGCCGACCTCCAGGGCTTTGGCGACTTCCAGGGGCTGTCCACACAACACGCATGCTTCTCCAGGCTCTACCTCTCGCAGTTCGACATAGGGAGCCTCAAAATCTCTTCCGGGAGTTACATGAAGAAGGTGGTAGTCGTCCTTGTTGGCTCCACATGCCAGATCCCGACGTCCGTCGAGCGCCTGATCGGCCCAGATGGGCATGTCCCGAACCCCTACCGGCCCTAGACTACCCGGATCCGCGCCAAAGGCTGCGAGAATCTCCTCCGGCTGGGCCGGCCGGAAGGCATCGGTCTCAACCTGCGCGCCCAGTTTGGCTTCGTTCAGCTGGTGATCCCCTCGAAGCAGGACCAGGTGAGCCTGGCCTTCCACCATATAGACTAGCGACTTGATCTGCCGCGATTCAGGGATGTCCAGGAATTCACTGACCTCCTGGATGGTCTTGCGCCCGGGCGTGTTCACCTCCTGGGGTGAGTCCTCAGACTCCGGATCTTGCGCGGACTCGACACGGGACCGAGCCCTCTCCCGGTTGGCCGCGTAGCCGCAAGCGCAGGTGACGACATAGTCTTCTCCGGCATCAGTGCGCACCATGAACTCATGAGACTCGCTGCCTCCCATGGCTCCTGATTCGGCCTCGACCACCAGATACTCGAGTGCGCAACGATCGAAGATGGTCCGGTAGGCTTCCTCGTGAAGCTTATAACTGGCGTCGAGACCCTCCTGGTCCAGGTCAAAGCTATAGGAGTCCTTCATCAGAAACTGGCGCACTCTCAAGAGTCCAGACTTGGGCCGGGGCTCGTCCCGGAACTTGGTTTGTATCTGGTACCAGATCTGGGGAAGCTGCCGATAGGAGCGAACCTCGTCGCGGGATAGGGAGGTAAACACTTCCTCATGGGTCATGCCCAGGCACATGTCACGACCACCCCGATCTCGAAGTCGAAACATGGTCTCTCCCATCACTTCCCATCGACCCGATTCCTTCCACAGCTCGGACGGATGAAGGGCTGGCAAATGGAACTCCTGAGCTCCGATCTGATTCATCTCCTGACGGACGATTTCTTCGATCTTCAGCAGCGTGCGTCGGGCCAGCGGTAGATGCGAATAAATACCCGCACTCAGCTGACGAATCAGTCCGGCCCTGAGAAGCAGCTTATGGGAGGCGACCTCGGCTTCGGAGGGAACGTCGCGAAGGGTGGGAATGAAGAATCGAGACCAGCGCATCGGGACGCTCGTTTTATCTGTTTGACCGGGTCAAGTCAAGTGAGCTACGATCAAAGTCACTCACCACAACAAGGTAAGGGCCCTGAGAAATGCGCATCTCGATCGGCGGCGACCACGCCGGCTTTGAGCTCAAGGAGCGGGTCAAGACACTGCTGGAGGAGCGCCAGTACCGGGTGGCCGACATGGGGACCTCGAGCGGTGAAAGCGTCGATTACCCGGACTATGCGGCGGCCGTCGCTCAAGCGGTTTCGTCCGGTGAGGCCGACCGGGGCGTCCTGGTCTGTGGAACCGGCATCGGTATGTCGATCACTGCCAACAAGTTCGCCAATGTACGCGCCGCCTTGTGCCACGACGTGGAAACCGCACGCCTAAGCCGCCAGCACAACAATGCCAACGTGCTGGCCATCGGCTCCCGAGTCCTGGATCCGGAGCTGGCCCTGACGATCGTCCAGGAGTGGATGGACACAACTTTCGAGGGGGGCCGACACTCTCGTCGCCTCGAGAAAATCACGGCTTTGGAAGGGGACGTCTGACTCCCTTTCGAAAGGGATTGAGAACGGCTCAGCAGGAGAAAATGCCAAAGATGCATCGGTCATTGGCTGAGACAGACCCAGAGGTGGCCGAGGCCATACAGCTGGAAACCCAGAGGCAGACCCAGACCCTGGAGCTGATCGCTTCCGAGAACTTCGTGAGCGAGGCGGTCCTCGAGGCACAGGGTTCGGTCTTCACCAACAAATATGCGGAGGGCTATCCTGGACGCCGCTACTATGGCGGTTGCGAGAATGCTGACGTGGTGGAGAGCCTCGCCATCGAACGGGCAAAGATGCTATTTGGCACCGATCACGCCAACGTCCAACCTCACTCGGGCACCCAGGCAAACATCGGCGTCTACCTCACCGTTCTGGAGCCGGGTGACAAGATCCTGGGAATGAACCTCTCCGATGGCGGCCATTTGAGTCATGGCCACCCTCTGAACTTTTCGGGCAAGTATTTCGAAGTGGCTTCCTACGGCGTCAACCGGGAAACCGAGGAGATCGACTACGATGCCCTGGAGAGTCTGGCCGAAAGAGAGAAGCCCAAGATGATCGTCGCCGGGGCCAGTGCCTACAGCCGCACCATCCATTTCGATTGGCTGGCTCAGATTGCCAAGAAGGTTGGGGCCTTCCTCCTGGCCGATATTGCCCATATTGCAGGAGCGGTGGTCGCCGGGCTGCATCCCAGTCCGGTTCCTTGGGCGGACTTCGTAACCACTACGACCCATAAGACGCTTCGTGGACCTCGAGGCGGAATCGTTCTCTGTAAGGAAGAGCACAAGAAGGCTCTCAATCGAACCCTGTTTCCCGGCATCCAGGGAGGACCTCTGATTCACGTCATCGCCAGCAAGGCTGTCTGTCTTAAAGAAGCCATGGGGGACGAGTTCAAGCTCTACCAGAAACAGGTCCTCAGGAACGCCGAAACACTCGCCCAGGCTGTCGCCAGCGAGGGACTCCGAATCGTGTCGGGCGGAACCGACAACCATCTCTTTCTGGTGGACGTGTTCTCCCAAGGCCTAACCGGAAAACAGGCGGAAGCCGCCCTGGGAGAGGCATCGATCACTGTCAACAAGAACACTATTCCCTTCGATCCCCATCCTCCTCTGGTCACCAGCGGCATCCGAATCGGAACGCCTGCGGTTACGACCAGTGGGATGAAGGAAGCGGAGATGAATCGGATTGGTGGATGGATCGGTCACGTTCTGAAGCACATAGACGACACACCTCTCCTGCACCAGGTGGGACAGGAAGTGCGGTCTCTGACCGACCAGTTTCAGTACTACGGCCACCGTCTCGCTGAGCCCGCGTCCGGCGTCCCTTGAAACACTCAAACCCCCAGACAGCCAACCTGGACGAGATCTTCGGACCTGATGGTCTGCTTCATCAGCATCTATCCCACTACGAGTTCCGACCTTCTCAACAGGTAATGGCGGAGGCTATTGCCCACGCCATTGGAGAGCGTCATCATCTGTGTCTGGAGGCAGGAACTGGAACCGGTAAGACACTGGCGTACTTGATCCCCGCCCTGGCCAGCGACCGGCGCGTCATCATCTCGACCGCGACCAAGAACCTTCAGGAGCAGCTCTTTCTTCGTGACATTCCGTTCCTCCAGAAACATCTGTTCCCCGAAGTGGAAGTCACCTATATGAAGGGCCGACAAAACTACCTTTGTCTCAAAAAGTTCGAGGAAGCGACTCGGCAAAAGGCTCTTTCCGGCGAGCTTGCCGAGCGACAGAAAGCACTCTCGGATTGGATCTCAACAACAGAGACTGGTGACCGTGCTGAACTGGATTGGATCAGTGATCGGGATCCCCTATGGCAGCAATTGGACGCACGCAGCGAAACCTGTACGGGGCAGAAGTGTGACTTCTTCGAACAGTGTCACATCACGCGGATGCGCCAGAAGGCACTGGAATCCGACGTCATCGTAGTGAACCACGCCTTACTCTTCGCCAATCTCGCACTCGAAAGCGACGAGATTGGTCGGATTCTCCCAGACTTTTCCATCCTGGTCCTGGACGAGGCCCACGAAGTCGAAGATGCCGCCTGCACTTACTTCGGGAAGCAGGCCAGCAGCTACCAGATCGAAGAACTGTGCCGCGACTTCCTGAAGACGTTCCAGGATGGTCTCTACGACCGCGATGTGGGGGAACTCGAGAACCGAGCTCGGGTTTTCTGCGACGCCTTTCCACCTCAGGAGGGAAGATACCCGCTGACCTTCTTCGACCGTGACGCCGGAGAAACCATAGATCTAAGAGAGGGGGCATCCTCTGCCTACCAGCGACTCAAGGCGAGCCTCCAGAAGCTTTACTACGCGCTCCAGCGCCAGGGCCATCGTCCTCCCGAAGCAGATGCCCTGATTCGTCGCCTGGAACAGCTGATCACCTGCCTCGAGGAGGTCTTCGACCACCACGATCCCAACAGCGTCTATTGGCTGGAAAGACGAGGTCGCGGAGTCTTCCTGAATCTCAGGCCCATCGATGTGTCGGCCATTCTGCAGGAAACTCTATTTGCCCGAACCGATACCACGATTCTGACCTCAGCGACCTTGACCACCAACGCCAATTTCGAGTATCTGAAAGAGCGGCTCGGAGTGCCTGAGCCCACTGAGCTGATGGTGCCCAGTGAGTTTGACTATAGCCAGCAGGCGATCCTCTACCTTCCTCGAGGTTTTCCGGAACCCCGAGCTCCTCACTATCTCGACCGACTCCTCGAGGAAGTCTGTCAGATACTCTCTCTCACCGAGGGCCACGCCTTCCTGCTCTTTACCAGCTTCCAGCAGATGAACCGTGTCTACGAAGCCCTCTCGGAAACCACTTCCTACCCCTTGCTGCTACAGGGTGATAGGCCCAAGAGTCAGTTGCTTCAAGTCTTCAAAGAGACCCCCCACGCCGTGCTTCTGGCCACCGCCAGCTTCTGGCAGGGCGTCGACGTCCAGGGGGACGCCTTGCGAGCCGTTCTCATCGACAAGCTTCCCTTCCAGGTACCCACAGAGCCGGTGGTGGCAGCCCGAATAGAGAGACTAGAAAATCAGGGGGTGAATTCCTTCCTCCGCTACTCAGTACCGGAAGCCATTATCACATTGAGGCAAGGGCTCGGAAGACTGATCCGCTCTCGCCAGGACCGTGGGGTCCTGGCTATTTTCGACAGTCGCCTGCGCACCCGGAGCTATGGCCCGCTGTTCCTTCAAAGCTTGCCAAACTGCCCTGTCACCGATAATATGAACTTGATCAAACAGTTTCTCAGCAACGCCGCCGAGGGCCCGGATACTGAGGGTCCGGCCTGAATGGCGGCTATCAAATTGGAAGAGGTAAAGCGATGAGAAGAAAAATTGTTCTGACTTGCATCGCCGTTTTCTTGGTGGGCACATCTCTGCAGTGGGTCTCGGCTCAAAGTGTCGGCCCGATTCGGGGTGTGGTGAAAGATGAAAAGGGGAACCCGATCAAAGATGTTGAGATCAGAATCCAGGCGCAGCAAGGCAACCGCAACTATAAGACGAAAACCAACAAGAAGGGCGATTACTACTATGGATCGGTGAGCCTACAGTACACGTACCGGGTTGTTGCCGAAAAGGAAGGATACCGAACCGAGTTCTTCCAGCACGTAAAGGCCGGCTTCGGCTCCGGGGACAACTTTGGTGATCGACACCAGGGGCTTCGAGAAGAGGTCGATTTCGTCTTGAAAGAAGGCAAGTCAGGGAAACTCGATTTTGAAATGAGCCCTGAGGAGCGAGAAAAGATCCTCAAGCAGCAGACGGTGCAGAAGGATGTCCAAAAGGCCGCCCAGGAAGGCACCATGGCCTTCAATCTGGGACAGTTTGAAGACGCTGCCGCGGCTTACAAGAGGGCCCTGGAAAAGGATCCTGAACGAGCGATTCTATGGGCCAGGCTAGGCAACACTCACCTGGAACTCAAGAAGTACGATCTTGCCATCAAGAACTATGAGAAGGCTATCAAGTTGGATCCCGAGAATGGGGGCTTCTATCAGAATCTGGGCGGCATCTACACCGACAAGGGTGACACCGCCAAGGCCCAGGAGATGTATGAGAAGTCAGCGAGCTTCGCGACAGATCCCAAGATCGCTGCTGCCAACCACTACAACGCAGCTGTCGTCAACATCAATTCCGGGAACAGTAAGGCCGCGAGAGCCGCGCTTGAGAAGGCGGTTGAAGCCAACCCGGCCCATGAAGAGGCGCACTATCAACTGGGCATTATCCTGCTCGGAATGAACTTGATCGATGACGCAGTGAAACACCTGGAAGAATACGGAAAGCTGGCGCCGCGAGGTCCGAATGCCGAAGTTGCAGCCTCCCTGGTAGAGCAGCTTAGTCAGAAGTAGCCAGCGCGCTGGCTGATGTGGCTAGGAGCCTGTCCGAGTAATGGTGTGGGTTGCGTTACAGGCGCCGTTGGTCCAGCTGCAAGGCAGGGCGACGCTGTCGATGTACTACGGCGCCGCAATCATCCGAGCTAGTTGTCGGAAAAGAATTCTTCGGCTTCCCGACAACCGAGATTGGCCAACGTTGAAAGTGAAGAAAGTGCCGCCCTTCGGACTTCTTCTGGCTGGGCCTGGGCTAGCGAGACCATCTGATCCAGCACTGTACTGGGAACCTCTGTGGCACGGTGCCAATAGGCGGCCGCAATCTCGGTGACAGCCAGCACTCGAATGGCCACATTACCTTCCTTCGTGAAACCGTTCAGCTCGACCTGGGCCAGCTCACTGCCCTGCTGAGCCAGGCTGCCCAACGACGACAGTACACAGCACCGTCGCTCCAGACGCGATTCATTCGGACGCAACCGGATCTGATAAATCCTCAAGAGCGGCTCTACAGCCCGCTCGTCCCCGATTTCCCCCAGAGCGAAGATTATCGCAGTCTCCAGCGACTCGGAGCTGGGATCCTGGAAGGTTTTGAGATCGTCGAAGAGACTCGCGAGTGGCTCGATCGCTTGAGGATCGCCGAGACTGGCGAGTGCCAACGCGGCAAACTCCTTCTCCGCGACTTCGGCCGACTGCAAAAGATTCAGAAGGGGGGCCAGGTAGCGTCCGGAGCGAATGACACTCATGTGAGGAAGGATGCGGTTGCGTTCCTCTTCGGTCCCCGTCTCCACCACCCGCAGACAGCTCTGGATCAGCCGTTCCCGGCTTCCGATATCCTTTCCGCGATACAAGGTCTGGGGCAAACTCGACCGCCTTTCGCTGCGCTGCCTGATTCGACTGAATTTCCCGCTGCGATCATTTCTACCGCGCAGACTCCTGGCGCCTAGAAAAACCGAGGTTTATGATAACATACCCCCTCCAATGAAGAACAGGCTATACGCTGCGGGGGCCGTCGGGATCGTCGTCGGTTTCATCCTTGGTTTCTTTACCGCTCAATTCCAGAAACAAGAACCGGTGGGGGCTCCCATCCAGCAAACCGGAGTTCCTCAGAGCTCTCAATCTGGACTCCCCCAGGATCATCCCCCCGCTGAAGTCCTGGAAGAGTTGGGAAAACTCCAGAAGCGGGCTGAAGAGCACCCTGAGGACAAGCAGGTCCGGATCGTCCTGGGGAATTCATATTACGACATGGGAAGGTTCGATGCCGCCGTTTCCTGGTACCAGCAAGCCTTGAAGCTGGACCCTGAAAACCTCAACGTCAGGACCGACCTGGGAACTGCCCAGCTGTACCAGGGAAAGGTCTCCGAGGCAATCGAGACCTACCAGCACTGCCTGAAGCTCGACCCCCACCATCCCCAGACCCTGCAGAACCTTGGAATAGCCTATTTCTCTACCGGGAACTTTGCTTCCGCGATCGATACCTGGGGAAAATTGTTGAGCGACCACCCTGAGTACCCGCACAGGGAGGAGATCAGGAAGCAGCTTGAGAACGCTAGAAAGCACCTACAAGAGGAACGTTCCTGAATCATGGGTTGGCTCATTCGACTCGCCCTTTTTTTGATCGTATTGACCCTGGTGAGAAGTCTGGTCGCCAGGCTTTTCAGCCCCAAAAGCACCCAGCGCCGGTCCCGCCCTTCCAAACGCACGACCAGGACGAAGCGCACAATCGAGGGACATATGGTGAAGGACCCCCAGTGCGGTATCTACGTCGCCACCGACCTTGCCATTATTGCGAGGAGCAAGGATGAGACTCTGCACTTCTGCTCCGAGGAATGCCGAGACAAGTTCCTTCAGGCAACCAAATCCTAAGTGCTCCCTTCCATAATCCCAAGCAACCCAGGCACATTCCCTTGAAAATCGGGATCATCGTAAAGCCTCATCGCACCGAGTTTTCACCGGCTCTCCAGGATACGCTCGACTGGCTGAAGTCCCGGGGCTGCTCCCTGCTGATCGAAGAAAGCCTCCTGCGGACCTTCCGAATATCTGGCTACCAGGGAATCCCGAGAGAGCAGATCCCTCCGCTGGCAGACGCGCTTGTGGTATTCGGGGGGGACGGAACCATTCTCTCGGTCGCACGCACCATCGGCCAGAACAGGGCTCCCATTCTTGGCGTCAACCTGGGTTCGCTGGGCTTCTTGACCGAGGTCACCCTAGATGAACTTCAGGGCGCCCTGGTATGCTTGATCGAGGGCCGATATCGCATCGATCGCCGCCACTTGCTAAGAGCAGAGGTGCACCACGTCTCGGGCGAGGTCGCGACTCATCACGCCCTGAACGACGTCGTCATCAACAAGGGAGCGCTTGCACGCATCATCCGACTGGATGCATTCATCGACGAAGACTTCATGGCCACCTTCCTGGCAGACGGGATGATTGTGGCGACTCCAACTGGTTCGACCGCCTACTCGCTCGCTGCGGGTGGACCGGTCCTCTATCCTTCTCTGGAATCGACGGTCTTGACCCCTATCTGCCCCCACACTTTGACCAATAGACCGGTGGTCATCCCCGCCGACAGCAAGATACGCATCTCTCTCAAGGTCGGCGAAGACGTCACCCTGACGGTCGACGGACAGATCGGTGTGGCACTCCAGGAAGAAGACGAAATCGTCTGCACCCGCTCAGGGCGTCAGATCGAGCTGATCCAACCCAGCGACAAGAGCTTTTTTGACGTGCTGCGTGAAAAGTTGAAATGGGCGGAGAGAGGAAAGCAAGAGAGCGCGGAATATGACCCAGACACGACTTGAGCGACTTTCAGAACTGGCCCTCAAGAATCCCGGGGATCCCTTTGCGAACTATGGCCTAGCCATGGAATACAGGCGGCAAGATCGGAACCAGGAGGCGATCAAAGCCTTCGCCAAGCTGATGCAGGAGCGCCCTGACTACCTCCCTACCTACTTCCACTACGGCACGCTGCTTCTACAAATGGGAGAGAGTTCTGGCGCAGAGGCAGTCTTCACTCAAGGGATCACTACCGCCCAGGAACAGGGAGATCAGCACACCCGCGACGAGCTCAGTCAAGCCTTGGAACAGCTCCGTGGGGGGTAGAGGTTCCTAGCCCGGATTATTCATAAGTTTTCTACTGCGGCGGCGCAATCATCCGTCCTGGCTGTGTTTCGCTCGGTCGGCCTCCTCGACGTACTGCACGAGTACGACAGCGGAGGCTCGCCACGAGTGGTCTCGGTCGGAAGCCTTGGCAGGACGGCGCTTTCAACGCCTCGCTACGAAAACTTATGAATAATCCGGGCTAGCCTCCTCCCCTCACCCTTGCCCTGACCCTCAAACTTGCCTTTGCCTGTGCCTTTGCCTTCCCCTTTGACCTTGCCCTGTCCCTCCCTGCATCCACCTTTTTGATCAATCCGGTCAGCATAGAAACGATTTCAGGCACGATCTGTTGAAAGGAGAAGGGGAAGGGAGAGGCACAGGCAAAGGCGCAGGCAAGTTTGAAGGCAAGGGCAACGGTGAGGCGCTAAACAGGTACGAACGGGCAAGACATCTATTCCGAACCAGCATCTTCCCCTGCTGGCGGCTGAGCCGAGGCACTTTCGCCTCCTTCTCCATTCCTATCCTCGAAGAACACCGGCCGGTTGGCGGAGCGATCTACCTGCAGGTTGAAGATGTCGAATCGATTGTAATGTCCCACGACATCGTGAAACTGCTTCTGGACAACACATTTCGACAGGTCGATCTCACCGTAGAGAATGCCCTCATCTTCACACTTGCTCTCGCCTACCGCTCTTCCGTCGGGTCCTACCAGCATAGAGACGGCCCTGGGGCTGCCCTCCAGAATTCGCAGCGCATCTGCACCCAGCGATGCCAGACGGTCGCGCATTGGGGCGTCCATGAAGGCCGAAACCACCAGTGTAAAAGCCTTGGCTTCAAAGGAATGCGCTCCAGCTCGAATTCGAATCGCTTCCGCAAGATCGTAATTACCGCCTTCCTTGGGATCGCGGGTAGGCCAGACCGGGGGATAGGTGGCAACATGAACCTGCTCTCCCTGAGCCATGAGGGTGTAACGGGCCAGCGGGTTGGTGTTCTCGCCGCAAATAAGCACGCCCAGTCGCCCCAGGGACGTCTCACAAACCCGCAGCCCCGCTCCGTCCCCGTTAGCCCAAACCAGCTTTTCGTAAAACGTGGGAACGATCTTTCGATGATGGTTCAGGATCGTCCCATCGTCTCCGATCAACGCATTGGAGTTCCAGATCGAACCCACGCTGGCCTCGCTGCGTTCATTGAATCCGAGGGACACGAAAACACCATGCTTGCGGGCCGCACTACAAATCTGCGCCATCTCAGAACCATCCACCAGAATCGAACCTTCCGCCAGAAGGCAGAACAGATCATGGTTGTGGATCGGCGCCCGCAGGGCGCACCAGACCGGGAAGGCGGGTATGAATGCTTCTGGAAACGCGACCAGCCGGGCCCCGTTGCGAGCCGCTTCTTCGATGATGCTGCAGGCCTTTTCGACACTTCTGCCGAGATCCAGGAACGCAGGTGCTATATGCGCGGCAGCTACCTTGTAAGGTGGGCAACTCAGCGTCATGTGCTTGCCTCAATCGGTGTGCAAAGAGCGAAAAAGCGGTACAGGCAGTACATCACGAACCCAAACCACAATCCTGGTTTCATTGGAAGCATAGAGTATAACCTAACCTGAAACTTGATTGCGGACGTAGCTTTGGGCTCCAGGCCGAAGTCTTCTTCCTTCGAGGCTTTGGCCCGATACACGGCGGCCTGGAGGCCACCGCTACGCCGGGACCCGGAGTTTCATTCTCGAATGGGGTCAGCTCCACTGGGGGTGGGACTAACTCAACTGTTTCGAATTCGCTCTGGCCTGGGCTTGACGGGCATGCCCTGGAAGGATAGAAATCACCCTGTCATTGCCTCGCGAACCTAGAGGTATCTTGATCATGAACTGGATGGAGTTCCTGGACTCGGTTGAAACAGAACAGAATCCCCCCGAGGCGCTCTCATCACCGCTTCGCGCCCTTTGGCATGAGAGAAAGGGAGACTGGGAGAAGGCTCATCAGACGGCCCAGTCCGAGGAAAGTTCGGATGCGGCATGGGTCCACGCCTACTTGCACCGCAAGGAAGGCGACATTAGCAACGCCCGTTATTGGTATCGTCGTGCCGGCCGCTCTGAATCGGCAGACTCATTAGATCAGGAATGGGAGAGCATCGCTCGTCAGCTCTTGGAGCTGGGTTGCTCCGACAAACAATAGATGAAGCGACCCAATCCAGGTCTTGTGCTCGGTATTGCCGGAGGTATCTTCGTTCTTCTGGGCTCATTCGCCCACCATTACAGCTACTTTCACTGGGACATTCCTCTAGCCCAATGGATTCAGGCCATCATCTTTCCCGGATTCCGCGAGCTGATGCTTGCAACATCGTGGATGGGGACGGGAGGGACGGCCTGGTGGATTACCCTCATCGTGGGACTAGGCCTGCTGGTCTCCAAGCGAGTGCCCGCCGGCGTCACCTTCTTGGTGGGGGTCGGAGCTGGGGCCCTAGCCAACCGGATCCTGAAGGCCGCGATTGGACGACCGAGACCAACAGATGAATTGATCGAGGTCTTGATCGAGTATCCGAACCTGAGCTTTCCCTCTGGACACGTGGTCTTCTACGTCCAGTTCTTCGGCTTTCTCCTCTACCTGGTGGCGCGACAGACAAGACCGGGTTGGCAGCGTTCTATGGCCATGTTTCTGGTAGGCTGGCCAATCACACTGGTCGGAATGTCACGCGTCTACCTGGGGGCTCATTGGCCCAGTGACGTCCTGGGTGGGTATCTGGTCGGCGGAATTGCGCTTTTCTTGATGGCGGTCAACTACGAACGTTTCAAATAGCCCGTGCAATGGGGCCACAAGCTGGGACGGAATCATTCAGCGCGAAACTTTGGTATCCAGAGCACGCCTTGCGGATTCATGGAAGCCTGAAGCGCAAGCGATGGGGTTGGGAGCACCGTGGATTCACTCACAACATAAGGAACGAACATGAGCGAACTCGAGGGAAAAGTAGCGATTATCACTGGGGCCGGGCGGCTCGGCAGCATTGGATACTCCACCGCCATGTCCTTGGCAGGTTTGGGTGCGAGCGTCGTCGTGACCGGAACTGGCCGCGATCCCAGCACCTTTCCACCCGACGAAAAGGCAGCGGGTTGGAAGGACGTCCAGAGCACTGCTGAACATGTTCACAAGCTCGGTCCTGGAGCCCTGGCTCTGGTTGCCGACGTCACCGACGAGCAGCAGGTAGAACAGATGATGAGCCGGACACTGGAGGAGTTCGGCAGGGTCGACATCCTGGTCAACAACGCTGCCATGCCGATCGGCAAGGACAGGGTCCCGACCACTGAGCTCGAATCCGAAGTCTTTCAGCGTGTGGTCGACGTCAAGGTTCGAGGCACCTACCTCTGCAGCAAGGTAGTGGCGAGGACTCTGGTGGCACAAAAGCAGGGAGGAAAGATCGTCAACATAGCCTCCTCCGCAGGCAAGCGAGGGGCAGCCAATGCCCTTGCCTACAACGCCGCCAACTTCGCGCAGGTGGGAATGACCCAATCATTGGCGATGGAACTGGGCCCCCATGGAATCAACGTCAACTGCATCTGTCCGGCTGCCGTCGACACCGCGCGCGTATGGATATGTTCGGCCGGGGAAAACAATGGGAAGAAATGGGAGCAGCCTCACCCATTGGCAGGACGGGGACTCCGGAGGAAGTAGCAAAGTTCATCACCTTTCTGTGTACCGAGGCGGGATCCTGGATCCACGGCCAGTCCATCAACATCGATGGCGGTATCGTCATCGAGCACTGAGGCCAGTCGCTATCAACAGCCCGCTAGCTGGTCTTGAGCTGCGCGGCCGCAGGGTCGGCGCCAATTAGCCAGAGATCGTTCCCCTGCGAGGTATTCACCGTCAGTCTGCAGATTTCTCCGTCCATCTCCCAGCGAGGCGAACCGAGGATCGGCGAGGCACCTCCTGCCTGCCCTGGGACAAACAGTCCCAGAAATCTTGACCTTGAGGACGTGAGCCGACGAATCAAAACCGAGAGTGTCTCTGAAGCGGGATTCGATGGCGCCGTACCCACCATCACCTCGACATCTTGCTGCTGAGGCCAGTAGAACTCGAGTCGGGCCTCTCCCTTTTCCCACACCAGACGGTTGTCCCCATTCTGTTCCAGACGAACGACCTGGTTGAAGTGAGCAAAACCACCCTCACCACTCAGCCCCTCTTGTCGGGACCGGTCCGCTGGCAGCTCCACCAGACTGCCGCGATTGTGATAGATCCAGTCAGCGCAGCGCGAGTCGCCACACTCGACGTCAAAGACATCGACAAAGTAGGGCTCTCGCCACAAGAGGACGCGGCGCAAACGGACTCCGGCGTAGTCGCCTTCGTCCCAGGCCACCGTCCCATCCGCGACTCCAAACTCCGGACCCATCCGAAAAGTGCGGACCTGACCCACCGCCGGAGGCTGGGAGCGTCCATCAAGGGTGACGGTGCTGTGACTCGCGGTCTGACGATACCAGGACTCGTTGAGGTCGATGCCATATCCGGGAGTTCCCAAATCGGACGTCAGACGTTCCCCCTGGACGAAAAGCTGGATGCCCAGTTGATCGGGATGGCCATGAACACCTCCGTCGGGCCCGGCCTTCAGAAGGAGATAGCTCTGCTGCTCCCGTGGTCCGCTGCTGCGGAAAATCGCCACTCCCGAGTCCACCATATGAGATCCTTCAAAAACGGGCTCGGCCGCTTCGGGTATCTCCTCGACACCATCAAACAGCACCTCCAACCCTGAGCGTGCTCGCAGCGGGGCGTTCTGGTTCAGAACCCAAGCAAACTCGGGTTCACGGTACCAGGCCCAGGCAGTTTCGTAGAACTCGGGTGATGAAGGGATGCCGTGTCCAACCCGCCCGGTCAGTTTTATGAAGCTCCAGCAATCGTTGATCGCGGGTAGAGTCAGATCTGGAAAAGCTTGAAAAATCGGGGCTCGAAGCATGTTCACTAAAGTCCCGTTATCTTCGAAACCGTGGCCACTCGAGCGCAGAGCGCGCACCGTCCAGACCAAGGCGGCAAGGGTGTAGTAGTGGTAACTGAGCGATCCCTCCCACCAGAATCCGTCCGATCCCACACCTTCTCTCAGCTGGGCATGCAGACCGTCAGGACCCTCCAGCACCTGCTGGAGTCGCTCCGCATCCTCCAGCGCCAAGGACAGCGTGATGATGGCGGCATTGTTCCAGTTCGTCGCATTGTGAATTCCCGCGTAGAGGACACGGAAAAGGTGATCCGAGGCCGGCCGCAACAGGTTCTCCCGAATGTGCTGATTGAGATCGGCAGAAAGCGAATCCTCAACGATCGCGTGAGCCCAGGCCAAACGGATAATCCAGACTGACTCATCGAGTCCTGACCAGGTCACCACTCCCGGATGGTTTCCATGCTCTTCGGCTGCGGGGGGCATTGTCCGGTAGCGGTCTGCATAGCCCTCCAGGATGTCCCGAACGAGGCTGCGGTCGCTGGAGACCTTCTCAGGCGCCCCTGCCTCATCGAACCTGGGTAGAATCGAGTGGACAGCCAATCTCAAGGCCGCATCACTCAACCTGTCATTGACCGACCAGCGCCAGGCGCTATCGAAGGGCTCTCCTGAAAAAACAACACCGTCCTCGGGACAAACGTGGTGTGAAGGCTTGAGCGGATTGAAGATCAGTTCGACGGCGTGATCAGGACAGAAGAATTCGTGATAGTAGCCTGCCTGCCTCTCCGGGAGGTCGGGAAGAAAGGCACGGTAACCAGCAGCTTCCTCTGCCAACGAGCTTCTCGCCTGGGCAAAGACAGCACTACCTACACGTGATTGAAATTCAGCAAGCCAATCCGCAGTCAGCAACATATCCGTTTCACCTCACATTCGTGTTTCTAGGTTCTCAAACGTCCCCAACGAAGTTCGCGGGGATCAGATCTCCACCCTGACTTCTACTGAAGAGATACGACCCTCCCGCTGCGAGAGCTCTCATAGACCGCCTCTACCACTCGCTGAGCCGCGATGCCGTCCTCAATGCCGACTGCCGGAGGTCGGCCTTCGCCCACAGCAGCGGCAAACTCCTCCAGCAGATTTACGTGGGTGCTTTTCTCAAAATTGTAGGTCTGCTCCCCCGATCCCGTCGCGACGACCAAGCGTCCCCGAGAAAATTTCTCATGCTGGGGTGAGGACAGAATAGCCCCGTCGGTACCCAGAATCTCCATGATCGCGTTTCGGTCATCGTCCGGGTCGCCTGTACTCCAGTGACAGGTGACAATCGCCTGCGCACCATTGGAAAGTCTCAGTATCGAGGACACCGTATCCTCCACAGAATAGCTTTCCACCAGGGTGTCGACAAATGCCGCGACTGCTGTGATCTCGCCGAAGAAAAACCGCAGCAGGTCGATGCAATGGCTTCCGTTATCGATGTAGACCCCACCTCCCGACTGCGCTCGGTCCTGACGCCAGGCGCCCGGGCGCTGGGGCGAACGACCCGAGAAATTCATCCGGACCGAAGTTACCTGGCCAATCTCTTCCGCCGCCAGGATCTCCTTGATTCGGCGGTGGCGCGCGTTGAAGCGCTGATAGTAGCAGGTCATGAACAACAGATCTGCCTGCTCGCAAGCCTCACGCATCCTCTCACCCTCGAGGACACTGAGTGCTAGAGGCTTTTCACACAGAATGTGTTTTCCACTGGCTGCAGCTGCCAACACGTCCGGACAGTGACGCTCCACCGGCGTGGCCACATAAACGGCGTCTATTTCGGGGTCTCCGAGCAGTCCCTCGACACGATCGTAGGCACGGGATGCCCCGTGACGCCTGGCGAATTCCTCCGCCGCCGTTCGATTGCGACGCATCACAGCAACCAACTGACTGTGGGCGGCCGCCGTCATTGCCGGAGCAGTTACCCGTTCAGCGATATCTCCAGCACCGATAATTCCCCATCGAATGATTGGCATCTCACTCACGTTTTCGCCTCCGGCCAAAGAATATTCGAATCAGTCTTCAAA
This sequence comes from Acidobacteriota bacterium, assembly GCA_965219855.1. Classification (GTDB taxonomy): domain Bacteria; phylum Acidobacteriota; class UBA6911; order RPQK01; family JAJDTT01; genus CAUZIZ01. The sequence continues at coordinate 84,868 of CBDCOR010000015.1, read as the reverse complement.
AGGTAGAGGATCGACGCGTCGAGTGTCCGATCCCTCCCGCGAAGCGAGCCCCCTCCTCGTGGTAGAATGCCCACCTCACCATCTCGGCGGCTGTGCCTTTATGGCTGCCCGATTCTCCAGGGAGGACGCCGTGAATCTGAGTACGGAGCTGAAACAGCGAGCAGAGACTGGGAACCCGTTGCGGGTGGCCTTGATTGGAGCGGGAAAGTTCGGCTCGATGTACCTGGCACAGGCTCGTTTCACCGAAGGCATCCAGCTGGTGGGGGTAGCGGACCTGCAAATCGAACACGCCCGCAACGCCCTACTTCGAGTTGGTTGGCCCTCAGAGCAGATGCAGCCGGCCGGGACTAGCCAAGAGATCAACGACCTCTCCTCGAGCGGCAGGGTTGTGCTTACTGAGTCGGCCGAGGAGCTCATTCGAGCCGAAGTAGATGTGGTCGTCGAATCTACGGGAAGTCCGGGAGCAGCCACACAACATGCCCTGTGGGCAATCGAATCGGGTCGACATCTGGTGCTGGTTACAGTCGAGGCGGATGTCCTGGTTGGACCGCTCCTGAGCAAACGAGCCCGGCAGGCGGGTGTGGTCTACAGCATGGCTTACGGAGATCAGCCGGCACTGATCTGCGAGCTGGTTGACTGGGCCCGCACCTGCGGATTCGAGGTGGCTGCCGCAGGCAAGGGAACCAAGTACCTGGAGCGGTACCCCTATTCGACTCCGGATACGGTCTTCCAAGACTATGGCTTCACGGCGGAGCAGGTGAGAACCGGGGGCTTCAACGCCAAAATGTACAATTCCTTCCTGGACGGAACCAAGTCGGCAATCGAGATGGCGGCCGTCGCCAACGGCACTGGACTGAAACCCCAAAGAGGCGGACTGTGCTTCCCACCCGTGTCCATAGATCGTCTGGCCGACGTGCTCAAGCCCAAATCGGACGGTGGCATCCTGACTCACAGTGGCACCGTCGAGGTGGTGGCTTCTACCAATCGTGACGGATCCTCTCTGGGACAGGATCTAAGGTGGGGAGTCTACGTGACCTTCAAGGCTCCCAGCGACTATGTAAGATCCTGCTTTGGACAGTACGGCCTGCTCCAGGACCAAACTGGCCATTATGCGACTCTCTATCGCTCCCATCACCTGATCGGCCTGGAACTGGGAATCAGTGTGGCTTGGGCTGGCCTGCGCCAGGAGCCCACTGGGTCAGCCAAAACCTTTCTGGCAGACGTGGCAGCCTGCGCCAAACGCGATCTGAAGGCCGGTGAGATACTGGATGGCGAGGGCGGTTACACTGTCTTCGGCCGGCTGGTGGCGGCTCCTGAGAGCCTGTCCGCAGGACTCCTTCCCATGGGACTGGCCTCGGAGGCGACCATCGTCCACGCGATAGCCAAAGATCAGCTCCTGACCTATGCCGATGTAAGACTACCCGCCGACAGCTCCGTTGCCCGGCTTCGCCGAGAACTAGAAAACGAGTTTCGCCCAACCACTTCGCTGTCGACTTGAATCACCACCTCGGCGGACGTAGCTTTGGCCTCCAGGCCGAAGTTCTTCTTCTTTCGAGCCTTTGGCTCGACGGACGGCGGCCTGGAGGCCACCGCGACGACATCGCGTTTCTAAGACGACGATCCTCGGCCCTTCCCTGGCTCACGCAGGAGAATTCGAATCGGGGTTGCGTAGAAGCCATAGGCCCGGCGCAGCCGGTTCTTTAGAAACCGCCGGGCGGAGAAATGGAGTTTACGAGTGCGAGTAAAGAGAACGAAGGTGGGAGGCGCCATCGACACCTGGCAGGCGTATTTGAGCGGATGCCGCCTGGAGCTGCCTTCCGGCAGTAACTCAGATCGGACCTCCCGCTCCAGGTACTGATTCAACTCCGAGGTAGGGACTCGGGTCATTCTGCCCTGGTACGCCTTCTGGACCAGCTGAAATATCTGCGGGATCCTCTCGTTGGTCTTGGCCGACACAAAGACCATCGGAGCATAGCCCAGGTAACGAAACCGTGCCCTGAAGGCCCGCTCCATTGCAGATCTGTTGGCCGTATCCGAGGGAACAAGATCGCACTTGTTTGCCACCAGGATGATGGAAGCGCCGGCCTCCTCGGCATAGCCTCCGATGGTAGCATCCAGTTTCTGGGGCCCTTCGGATGCTTCCACCACCAACAGCACAACATCCGAGCGCTCCAGGGCCTTGCGGGCCATGACAACGCTTAGCTTCTCCTCCATCTCAACCGTCTTGGCTTTGCGCCTGATTCCGGCCGTATCGATCAAGCGATAGGGAGAGCCGTCGATCGTCACATCGGTGTCGACCGCATCCCTGGTGGTGCCCGGCGTAGCGGTCACAATGACCCGCTCCTGGCCGCTAATGCGATTCAGAAGTGACGATTTTCCGACGTTCGGACGACCGATGATGGCGACCCGAATCGCCTCGACTTCAGAGCTCTCCTGGGATGCAGGCACCTGCGGCAGAATGTGATCCAAGAGAGGCTCCAGCCCCAGATTATGATCGGCGGAAATCAGATAGAGATGCTCCAGACCCAGAGCGTGAAACAGGAGAGCATCTCCTTCGAGACGGGGGACATCGACCTTGTTGACCACTAAGAGGGGATCTCTCCCCCGAGTTCGTAGAAGGGTGCTCAGCTCCTGGTCCAAGGGGGTCACCCCCTGGCGGGCATCGACGACGAAAAGGATGAGGTTCGCTTCCTCAATCGCAATTTCCGCCTGCTGCAGGACTTTTTCCGGAATCTCCTGCTTCTCATCTGGAATGATCCCCCCGGTATCAATCACCTCGAACCGCTTCCCATCCCAGGTGGCTATCTCGGAGAGACGGTCTCGAGTGAGTCCAGGTTTGCTGCCAACCAACGCCTTACGGGTTCGCGTCAACCGATTGAACAGGGTTGACTTTCCTACGTTCGGTCTTCCTACGATTGCGACTCGAAACATTGCGCCCGGCTAGAGGTTCCAATGCTGAAAGATCTGCGATCCGTGGAAACGGCCATTCTCAATGAAGATGCGATTGGTCATTCTTCCCGCAACGATCGATCCGGCCAGGTAGATACCTTCTACGTTCGTCTCCAGCGTCTCGGGATTGTGCTGGGGAATAAAGTTCTCCGGATCGGTCTGAATCCCCATTTTTTGAAGGAAGTCTGAATCCGGGTGATATCCCGTCATCGCCAGGACGAAGTCATTCGCAATTGTCTTGATGCCTTCCAGCGTTTCCACTTCAATGTCCCGAGGTCGGATCTCGACGATGCGGCTCGAAAAAAGAGCCTGAATCTCTCCCCTCTGGATCCGATTGTTGATATCGGGAAGCACCCAATACTTGATCGCCTTTCCCATCGCCTCGCCGCGATGGATCACGGTCACCTCGGCCCCGCTGCGATAGAGCTCGAGGGCCGACTCGGCAGCAGAGTTGTTCCCGCCTACGACCGCAACCTTCTTGCCGAAATAGGGATGCGCCTCGGAATAGTAGTGACTCACCTTTTCCAGGTCTTCCCCGGGAACACCCAGGAGATTCGGATTGTCGTAATATCCTGTGGACACAATCACCTTGCTGCAGAAATACTCACGCTCCTGCTCGAGCCGGTCCCGGCTGAGCACCCGAAACTCGCCGTCCCTTCCTGTCACCGAAAGCACGCGCTCGTAGTCCCTGATGGGGAGATCGTAGTGCTCCACCACCCGCCGGTAGTACTTGAGCCCGTCCAGGCGGCTCGGCTTGTCCGCGGATACGATCATGGGAATGTCCCCGACCTCCAGCAGATCCGCCGTGGTGAAAAAGGTCATGTTGGTGGGATAGCGATAGATCGAGTGAACCACACAACCCTTTTCCAGGACCCAGAATGTGAGCTTCCTTTTCTTCGCTTCGATGGCACAGGCCAGGCCCGAAGGCCCAGCACCCACAACAATAAGATCCAGATGTTCCTTCATTGACACGGACTCTTTGGCTTCTCTACAATTGGTGCTCTTTTTTGGGCGATTAGCTCAGCTGGTTAGAGCGCCGTCTTCACACGGCGGAGGTCACTGGTTCGAATCCAGTATCGCCCACCATTTCGCGGCCTACTCCAAAAAGGTCTAACTTTGAAGATACCGGCGCGGATGCCGCCGCAACCTCACATCCGCTCCGATAGGCGCCCAGTTTATCAGAATCCAGGACGGCCTGAGTCAGTACGGACCGACTGCACCAGAACCTTCATGATGTCAGAGACGCCGCCAGGGAGAAGCAGCCTCTTGAGGCCCATGAGCTCTTCCAGCTGGGCAGCCTTCAAGACCTCACGATTTTCCTTCTCCATCAGTCTTTTCTCCAGCCCCCATTCGCGGAGGAACTGCCGTTGGCTCTTCAAGGCGGAGCCGCGCCAGCCCAGCCTCTCACCCGTCTTTCCCAGAACTTCGAAGTTGACATGGGCCGTGATGTCTTGCTGTCCGATATTGATATACGGGTCTGGGTGGGCACGGTGCCGGTGGTAACACATCAGGGTGCCCTCCCTCCTCTCCGCAGCAGCGTAGTCTTCCCATTGATAGCCGTAGTCAATCGTCACTAGAAACCCACTCTCGAAGTGCCGATCCAGGTCCTCGAGGGTTTCCACCATGCGCAGATTGACCTCGTAGTCATATCCCTCGTTCCACTGGTCGAAACCTGCACGCATGTATTCGACGATCCGCGGATCGGACAGCTCTCCCTCCACCTCCTCAACCTCCGATTCGAAGCGCACATAGAGTTCCCGGAGTTCGCCACCCGTGACGCGAACGCGGTGCACCGGGAGCGCGTCGAAGAATTCATTGGAAAACACCACTCCTCGGAACTCCTGTGGAAGCTGGGAACGCCCTATCTCAACCGGCAGATACTTGAGTCGCTCAAAGATCTCCGGATGATGATTCTGGAGACGACTCAGAACACCTCCACCCAAGATTCCCTCCCCGGAACCCAGCTCTACCAGGTGAAGCTCAGCCCCTCCGTCCACGGCAGCCAGATAGCTGCCAAGAGCATCTCCCAGTACTTCGGCGAACAACGGATGGGTGTACGGCGAGGTGTAGAAGTCACCCTCCGGACCGAAGACCCTCGACTTGGAGGTGTAGTAGCCGCGGAGGGGATCGTAGAGACAGTACTCCATGAAGCGCTTGAAGCTGACTTTTTCATCACCCCATGGAAGCACAGACTACCGACGAAACCAGTTGAGGCATTGCCGATTCATGGAAGCCTGAAGCGCAAGCGAGGGGTTGGGGATCTGTAAGATCTTGCTGTTGTCCGCTCTCTCGCCGGGACCTGGCCCCTTTTGCAGAGACTCCAGATCGTTCGTGGCTCTTTTCTTGCCTCCGGTCAAATGTCCTTTTTGCGACACAACTCGCAGATCCCCAACCCCTCGCTCGCGCTTCAGGCTTCCCGAGTTTTCGCATTAATCGGTGACCTGGCCGTGCGAGTTTCCAATGAAGTTTCACCTTAGCCCCGCCACCGGCTGCGAGCCGGATCATTCAGAAGGAAACTTTGGGTCCGGCGCGGTGGGCTCCAGGCCGCCGTCCGAGCCAAAGGCTCGGAAAAATAAGACTTCGGCCGGGAGGCCAAAGCTACATTCACCAATGCAGTTTCAGCTCAGTTCCAAAGCAGCGAAGAAGTATCCAATTTCGAAACTCGCGGATTCGGGGCTGTCGCTTCCGTGAACCGCGTTTCTCTCGATACTCTCTCCGAAGAGTTTTCGGAGGGTTCCCTCCTCTGCCTGGGCAGGATTGGTGGCTCCCATGATTTCCCGCCACCGCACTATAGCATTCTCCCCACGCAGCGCCATGACTGCACTGGGGCCCTCCGACATGAAGTCGGTCAAACTACCGAAGAAGGGCTTATCCTGATGGACGTAGTAAAAACCCTCGGCTTGGCACCGGCTCATGTGTAGCATCCTCAGGCCCACGACCGAGAGTCCCCCTTTCTCAGCCTTCTGGATAATACTTCCGAGGTGTTGTTTGCCTACGGCATCTGGTTTGACAATTCCCAGGGTCACTTGCTCCATCTAGATCTCCTATTTGCCTGTGTATTCGCTCTTTCACAAACCCGGTTTCTCACTTCAAGACGGATTCCACGGCGGCGCCGATCTCGGCAGGACTGCTCAGCACGTGAATGCCGCACTCCGTCATCTTTTCCATTTTTTCAGCCGCCGTCCCGGTTCCCTGCGAAATGATCGCGCCGGCGTGTCCCATGCGGCGGCCTGGAGGCGCCGTCTGTCCGGCTATGAAACCGACCACTGGTTTCTGAAAATGTTGTTTTATGTATTCGGCAGCCTCTTCCTCGGCCGAGCCTCCAATCTCGCCGATAATCACCACAGCTTCGGTGTCAGCATCCTGGTTGAAGGCAGCCAATGCACCGACGAAGCCGGTTCCCACGATGGGGTCTCCGCCGATACCGATACAGGTACTCTGGCCAATCCCGCGGGACGTAAGCTGGCCTACAGCCTCATAGGTCAAGGTTCCGCTGCGCGAAATACAGCCAACAGATCCCGGCATATGGATGGGGCCGGGCATGATCCCAATCTTGCAACTACCAGGCGAAATGATTCCGGGGCAGTTGGGCCCAATCAGCCGGCTCTTGCCCCCGCTCATGAACTGTGTGACCTTGAGCATATCGAGGATCGGTATACCCTCCGTGATGCAGACGACCAACCCTATCCCGGCGTCAACCGCTTCCATGACGGCGTCCGCCGCGAAGGGTGGCGGCACAAAGATCATAGAGGCATTCGCACCCTCCTGGGCTACCGCTTGGGCGACTCCGTCGTAGACGGGAATACCCTCGTGCGTAGTTCCACCTTTTCCAGGTGTGACACCGGCGACGATCTTGGTGCCATACTCCCGGCATTGAGCCGTATGGAAACTTCCTTCCCTACCCGTAATGCCTTGAACCAAAACCCTGGTCTCAGCGTCTACCCAGATCGCCACTTATACCTCCCATCAGCGCTCATCCCCTAGGCCGAAGTCGTTACTGCGCCGAACAAACGCGTAGCGGGGGAGTAGGATGGGCATTCTTGCCCGTCGAGAACACCGACGGGCAGGAATGTCCGTCCTACCCACATCAAAGCCTTCGACGCAGATTGTGTAACAACATCTGCGCATTCCGCTTGCTTTGAGTTTCACCTTATGGCCGTGCCGACCGACACACCTTTTCCGCTGCATCTGCCATTCCCAGCGCAACCTCAAACTCAAGATCTGAGTTCTGGAGAATCTCTCTTCCCTGTTCTACATTCGTTCCTTCCAGGCGAACCACGACCGGGATTGAGACTCCCAGGTCTTTGGCGGCCTGAACCACACCCTCCGCCACGATATCGCAGCGCATGATACCCCCAAAAATATTAATTAGCACCGCTTTGACGTTCTCGTCCGAGACCAGGATCTTAAAGGCGTTTCGGACCTGGTCTACGCTGGCGCCCCCACCCACGTCGAGAAAGTTGGCGGGGCTGCCTCCCGACAGTTTGATGATATCCATGGTGGCCATGGCCAGACCTGCTCCGTTGACCATGCATCCCACGTTGCCGTCTAACTTGATGTAGTTGAGGCTCGAGCGCGAGGCCTGGATCTCTAGAGGCTCCTCTTCCTGAAAGTCTCGATAGGCCTGAATCTCAGGGTGGCGATAGAGGGCGTTGTCGTCGAAGTTCATCTTGGCATCGAGCGCGTAAAGGTCTCCTTCCTCGGTCAAAACCAGAGGGTTGATCTCAACCAGGGACGCATCCGTCTGGAAAAACGCCTCATACAGGGCCTCCATGACCTTGCCCATCTTGGGTGTTACGGTTGATTCCAAACCCAAACCGTAGGAGAGATTTCGGCCCTGGAAGGGTTGAAGACCCACTGCCGGGTCGACATGCTCCTTCAATATCAACTCGGGGGTCCTGCTCGCCACCTCTTCGATCTCCACGCCCCCTTCGGTGCTGACCATCACTACGGGCTTGTTCGCAGCGCGATCGAGAATGATGCCCAGATAGAATTCGTTGGCCAGGTTCAGCCCTTCTTCAACCAGGACTTGGCGGACAAGGCTGCCCGCCGGCCCGGTCTGCGGAGTGACCAGACGGCTGCCGAGTATCCGGCGGGCATGATCTTCTGCCTCCTGGGGTGAACGGGCGATCTTGATGCCTCCGCCCTTACCGCGTCCACCGGCATGGATCTGAGCCTTAACCGCAACGACGCCCCCTAGACGCCTGGCAATTTCATAGGCCTCTTCGGCGCTCTGCGTGATCTGCCCGGTGGGAACTGGCACTCCAAAGCGCTTCAGGATCTCCTTACTCTGGAACTCATGGATTTTCATCGGCCTTATCAAACACGATATACTCTGCCTTTTCAAGAGTTCCCTACTGCTTTCATACCCCAGACAGGCTGGTCCGTGAATCAATGAGACGAGGACCTCAAGAAGCACCCTTCGGGCACTGGACAAGTCCACTTACACCCGAGCACGGCGCCAACGCCCTCCGCTTGAGCAACGTCTTCTGGGACACCAGAGACAACTCGCTCGTCTGGTGGGAAGGCCGATCTGGGAAGGGAGCTCTCGCTTGGCAGCCATCGTCCCAGGAGGGTCCACAGGATCTCGTCGCCGAGCCCGAAGTTCGGGCGAGAGTGGGCTATGGGGGAGGCGACTTTACCCTTTCCGGCGGATTCGCTTTCTTCGTCGCGGAGGGTCGCCTCTATCGTTGCCATCTCGAGCGGGGGGACCCCGTAGCTTTCACCCCGGCCTGGGGACAGCCTTCCAGCCCCGCTGTCTCGCCTGATGGCAGCCAGGTGATCTATGTCCATTCCGCCGATGGAGAAGATCTCATCGCGCTGGCGGATACCGAAGGCAAGAACTGGCCCCAGAAAGTGGCCACCGGCTGTGACTTCTACATGCAGCCCACCTGGCATCCGAGTGGGACTCGAATCGCTTGGACCTGTTGGGACCACCCCAACATGCCCTGGGATGGCACGGCTCTGTACCTGGCCGACCTGGCCCTTGAGGGTGCAGAACCAGCTCTCGCGAGGGCTGCTGTAGTTGCCGGAAGTCCCTCCGGGAAAACAGCTATCTTTCAGCCCGCTTTCTCTCCGGACGGCCGCTATCTCAGCTATATCTCCAATCAGACGGGTTGGTCCAACCTGTATTTTTTCGACCTGACTTCACAGAGCAGCGAACCTGCCATCCAGAGGAAGGCCGAGTACGGGATACCCGCCTGGGTTCAAGGTCTTCGAACCTATGCCTGGACACCCGACTCAAAGTCGCTCTACCTCATCTGCCATAAGGACGGTTTTGCGTCGCTGGAGCGTTTCGATCTCAGCGATCGAAAACTGACGACCATCAGGGGAGACCTCGAGCAATATACGGCGTTGCGGCAGATCGCCATCTCACCAGGCGGGGATGAGATCGCCCTGATCGCGTCTTCCTCGGCCCAGCCTGAGAGTGTGATTCGTGTTTCTCCTGATAAAGGGAAGGTCATGGGCGTCAAGGAGAGTGCTCCCAGGAGCTACGACCGCGGTTATTTGAGCGCTCCCAGACCTCTCTCCTGGGCGACCGCCCCGGCACCATTGCGGGGTGATTCCGGAACCGGGGGTGGTTCTTCGCCGAGCCCAGACGACTGCCACGGGCTCTACTACGCCCCGGCGAACCTCGATTTTCACGGATCGGGCCTGCCCCCTGCCGTCATCAAGGTTCACGGCGGACCAACTTCTCAGTTTCTTGCCGAGTTCAGCTACGACACCCAGTTTCTGACAAGCCGCGGGTACGCCGTGCTCGAACTGAACTACCGGGGGAGCTCAGGCTACGGAAAATCGTACGCAGAAGCCCTGAAATTTCGTTGGGGTATCGCCGATGTGGAAGACGCGCGCTTCGCCGCCGACTATCTGGTCGAGAGCCAGCTAGCCGATCCTGGCCGGTTGGTTGTCATGGGCGGAAGTGCCGGAGGCTATACGGTGCTGCTCTGTCTGATTCGCTACCCGGGATTTTTCAAAGCGGGTATCTGCCTCTACGGCGTTTCTGACCTTCTGGCACTCGCTCAACAGACCCACAAGTTCGAGGCGCACTACCTTGATTCCCTGGTGGGCATCCTGCCAGAACATGCCGACCGCTATCGGGAGCGGTCCCCGGTCTCCGCTGCCGACCGAATCCGGGATCCGCTGGCCTTGTTTCAGGGGGAAGAGGATCAGGTGGTGCCACCCAGCCAGTCAGATCAGATCGCAAAGTCACTTTCAAGCAGGGGAATCCCTCTGCTTTATGAACGGTACCCAGGCGAGGGCCACGGGTGGCGGCAGGCACAGACGATTGCAGCCTACTACCGATCACTCGAGTCGTTTCTCAACACCTACGTGGTCGAAACTTAGTACACCGGTCTGCCCAAAGCCGTATCCGCTTCCTCGCAGTTCAGCTTCAGGACACAGGAAGAACACCTGGGGCGCTTCTGACAGACTTCCTTCGCATGCTCGACCAGAAAAGCATGGAATCTTCTATACCTTGTCAAGTTCTTCGGAAGATGTCGCTCGAAGAAGATCTGCACCTCGTCGTAACTCAGATCCTCGGCAAGAATGCCATAGCGACTGCCGATCCGGCGGGTGTAGGCGTCGACCACAAAGTGGGGACGGCCGCAGGCGTAGAGAAGAATGGAATCTGCCGTTTCAGGGCCGATTCCTGAGACAGAAAGCAGCTGTTCACGGCTTACATCGGCGTAGAACTCTCCGGGGAAACCGATGATCTTGCGGGCCAACCTTGTGAGCCGTATGGTCTTCTGACGGTAGAAACCCGAAGGTCGGATCGCTTTCTCCAGATCTCCCGGGGAACAAGCGGCGATCGCCTCGGCACTTGTCAGAGAGGCGCCGACCAGTCCCTCCAACGCCTTCTCTACGTTCGTCCAGCTTGTATTTTGAGTCAGGACCGCCCCCAACACGATCTCGAATCGGCGCGGCAGGAACCTCCCGCTGGCCGGCCAGTTCCCGTCAGGCCACTTCTGAGAGAAGCGATACTCACGCTCAAGCGCAGAGTAGATCTCGATCAGCACACTCTCGGGCGGTCGGATAGGCATCGGGATCAGTGATGGGGCAAGCAGTGTCCCTGTCACTCTGGCTGAAACGAATCAGCGTGCTAACGGGCCGCTTTTTCAACCATACGGACCAGGGTGCTGATCTGATCTTGGAGCGTCCTCGAAAACTCTTCCAGCTGCCGGGCATAGGCCCGGATAACATCCAGATCGTCCGATGTATGGCGGGTCTCAGCTGCGGGTGTGACCTGCGGCGTAGTGTAGCCGTCTTTCGACACCCAAGCCACCAGATCCCGCCCGTCGCGCCGCAATTCGAGCGCACCCTCTCGAGCCAGTTGATCCAGCTGCCGCTTGACCAGATTCTTGTCACTTGCGGTGTTCTGCACGTTGATCTCAGAACCGTACTTGGCAACCAATTCAGTGAGCGAAATCTTCCCTTCCTCGAGGACAGCTCCCAGAAAATGGTCCCGGACCTTTTGAATCTCCCTCCGGCTTCTCCGCCTTCTCTTCTTCATCTTGCTCATTCTTCCCCTCCAACTTGTCGACACCGGAAGAAAAGGAAAGGCCCCCTCCGGTCCCACCAGATTTCATATTAATCTCCCCAGGCACCGGGTATTATACGCTTTCTTAAGCCTGGATCAATTCAGACTCTAAACTAAAGTAAGGTTCTTAAGACCGACAGTGAAGCTACTTTGCCCCACAAATTAAGGTTGACAGGGTACTAGCCCCAAAAGAAGTAGATGAAAGTGGACTAAACCACATGTAAACACCTGAAATGCCAGACCTGACGGGTATTCTGGGGTTGTCAAAGAAACTTCAGAACAAGCCGAAAGGAGGCATTTCAGGTGAAGAAAAAGGATAGCGCAATCATCCGCAAACGGGAAGCAGAGGTTGCTCAGCGATTGAGCCCCAGCTGGAACGGTCAAGACCCGAAACCGGTGCTCTCGCCCGAGGTCATCAGCTACGAGGTCTCGGAGAAAACGGGTGCGGTCAGTTACGGTGGTCTGGGGCTGCTGCAGCAGGTGGTGAAGTGGAGTGGGCTGGGGAAAGCCATTGACCAGGCGGTGACGCTGCTCAAACGCCACCAACCGTACCACGAATCGGACCACGTCCTGAGCCTGATCTACAACGTGGCCACGGGCGGGACCCGCTATCAGGATATTGAACTGCGACGTCAGAGTGTGAGTTTCCTGGAGGCGGTGGGAGCCGAGAAGATCCCCGCCCCCAGCACGGCCGGAGACTTTGTGCGCCGCTTTGACGCGCCCGACGTGGTGGATCTGATGGAAGCCGTCAATGCCAGCCGCCTCAAGGTCTGGGCCCAACAACCGGCCCGTTTCTTCCAACGGGCGGAGATCGACGTGGATGGGACGATGGCCCCCACGAGCGGCGAATGCAAGGAAGGGATGGAGATCAGCTACGACGGGCAGTGGGGCTATGCGCCGCTGATCGTGACGCTGGCCAATACGGGAGAGGTGCTCTATGCGGTCAACCGCTCGGGCAACCGTCCCTCTCATGAGGGAGCGGCCGAATGGCTGGATCGGAGTATCGAGCTGGTTCGAGAGGCGGGTTTTCGGAAGGTGCGCCTGCGCGGGGACACGGATTTTTCGCTGACGGCTCATTTTGACCGTTGGACGGAGGCGGGCGTGGAGTTTGACTTCGGGATCGACGCCCATCCGAGCTTCGTCAAGTGGGCGGAGGCGTTGCCAGAAGCGAGATGGAAAGAGCTGGGGCGCCCCAGCCAGGGGAAAGGAAAAGGGAAGAAGCGGCGCCAGCGGCGGGACAAAGTGAAGCCGGAGATTGTCAAGAGACGCGGGTTCAAGACGCTGACGCTGGAACGGGAAGAGATCGCGGAGATCGACTACCGTCCGAGCAAAGCGAAGCGAACCTATCGGATGGTGATCTTGCGCAAGACGATCCTGGTCGAGAAAGGCCAGAAGCGGCTGCTGCCGCAGACGCGCTACCACTTTTATGTCACCAATATCTCGGCCAGAACGTTGGGAACGGCGGGAGTCGTACGGGAAAACAACCGGCGCTGCAACCAGGAGAACGTCATTGAACAACTCAAGAACGGAGTCGAGGCCCTGCGGATGCCCTCGGATACGCTGGTAGCCAACTGGGCCTATCTGGTGATTGCGGCTCAAGCCTGGAATCTGAAGGCCTGGATGGGGTTGGTGCTGCCGGCGCGACTGCAAGCCCGAGAGCTGGTGAAGATGGAGTATCGCCGTTTCCTGCGAGAGGTCATTGAAATGCCCTGCCAGATTTTGCGCAGGGGCCGACAGTTGGTCTATCGGCTGCTGGATGTCAATGGTTGGAGCCGTCTTCTCTTGGAAGGCAGTAAGTGGTTGAAACACCGGCCAGCTACCTGAAACTGAAAGGAGATAAAGTAGTTCCGAGGGTCGCCAGAGCTGGGGCGAGGTGTCTCTACAAACGCCCCCCAAGAGGGCAGAATCGTTTTCCCTGAGCGATCGGCGTGGAGGACAGCTGAACACGTGCCTGTTCTGAGTGACTTCGCGCCGAAATTTAGAATTTAGGTCTCCAAAATGGCTCCTCGGAGCCGACAAAGGGGTCTATTTTCGAACTTGCGCTTATTTTGGGACTAGATCAGCTTTGATTTCGGCAGGATGAAGGTCGTCCTTTCAGTGTCTATGGGGTAAGGGTGACACAAGACACGACCTTATTAGTGTCTTGCTATCCTTCAATGACTGAACTGCATCTGAGGCGAGGGCGCAATAGTGAGCAGTGAGCCGTGAGCCGTGAACAGTGAGCAGGGAACAGTGAGCAGGGAGCAGTGAGCAGTCGGCAGTCAGCAGGGAACAGTTAGTATTCACTACTCACTAATCACCAGCGGACGTTTGAGTCGGACTACCAGCTCGGTCTCGGAAAGGATGAGGACATCGCGGCCGCGAGTAATGAGGACTCCAGCGACACCTCCCGCTGTCCCGGCACCGGCACCGACCTTGGCCCCCCTTCTCCCGCCTCCCAGGATCCCGATTATTGTCCCGATTGCGGCCGCGGTGCCGACATTCTTCAGGTCCTCTTTCTTGGATCCTCCGGCTTCTACCGTGCTTCCGTCATCCTTGACCTTTCCGCCGTTGTGCTCTTCGATGGACACCAGACGAGCGTCGATCGGCAACGTAGAGCCATCCTCGAACAGGAGCTCCTTCAAAGCAATGGTCATTTGAGCTCGACCGGCGATCCTACCGGCTCGCTTCACGTGGGTCACCGAGCCTCGCACTTCAGTGCCTTCAGGAATCGCTGGATTCTGTCCGGCCAGCACGTCTTCGACTACCTCGGCATCGAAACGGTCCCCTACCTTGCTGCTGCGAGTACTCAGAGTCCCGAGTACCTTGATTCGAAATTCGGTGCCTGCAGGAACTCGAAGATCCCCTCCTGACGGACCCGATCGAGCCGCCGCTAGAGTTCGCTCAGACTTGTCTGGCTGGGGTGACGACGCTACCGCCTCCAGCCCATCGTCGGAGTCCAGATCGTAGCCCTTCTCATATCCGTCCTCGAAGCCGTGACGATACGAAAGTCGACAAGCTTGCGGATCGTGCTTCAGCGGATCGAGACCATGATCTGCCTGCTGATACGGCTTCTTGTTGGCGAAATCGAAATAGAGGCCGGCAGAACGATCCTGTTGTCCTGACTCTACGCCGTCCGAATAGCCTGACTCGTAGGCGATCTGGTGACTGTCGGACTCGGCCGCGACACTGGGAAGAAGTAGAACCAACATACCCGCAGATAGCGGAATGAGACCACGAAGAAATGACAGGATTGATTCTCTCACGCTACTTCTTCGCACGGCTGACCTCCTAATTGACCGAATCCCTTCCCGATTCGGCCGCAATGACAACCCTGTCCTTGATGTCTTCCCATCTCACCAGGTAGGAGTCGAGGAGGAGCTGCTTCCCGGCCGACTGCAACTTTCCTTGTGAGTTCTTGTACTGGAAATAGTACAACGTGTATTCCCTCTTCCGATAAAGCCCACCGCTGCGCTGGTACATCACCCTATTGGCGTACAGGCCGAGTCGCTCTCCTCGTTGGTTGAACACCTCGACACCCTCGAGGGACGCATCTGGGGTTGTCCGAAGCAGATTGTTTGTCAGCGGGAACATCAACTCCTTCTTGGTGGGCCGAAAAAGCTGATTGAGGGTCCAAGAGCAGGATGTTCCCTGGATCTTCTTCCGCAGGTTGCTGATCACCTGATCCACCTTCTCCCAGCGGGCCCGATGGAGTTTGCCGCGAGTCTTCAACTTGGCTGGCAGCTTCAGCTCTCGAGCGATCGAGGAACACTGCTCCTCGGCAGCTCTCGCGTGGGAGGTTTCGCCGCCAGGAAAGACCACCATGAAGACCACGAAAGTAAGCAAAGAGCTGCAGAGTTGGTTAGCCACGGCTGTTATCCACTCCTATTTTGATGGAAAAGTTTAACAAATGGTTTAAATGACCGCGGATAGGCCTCTAAACCAAACGTTTATATGCGTCGGGCGTACTTCGGGTCTCCTGGTGCACCCAGCTGACTACCGCCGAGACATTCTCGACTGGAGTCTGAGGAAGGATCCCGTGGCCCAGATTGAAGATATGCCCCGGCTGCGATGCCGCTTCACTCAATACGTCCTGAACCTTCCCTCTCAGCAGGTTCTGCTCTCCCAACATAGCTATCGGATCCAGATTCCCCTGTACGGCCACATTTTGACCCAGATTCTGCCAGGCCTCGCCGAGCCGAACGCGCCAGTCGAGTCCTATCACGGTCCCACCGGCTTTCTTCATGAGATCGAGGAGGGTGGCAGTGCCGGTCCCAAAATGAATCAGCGGTACTTCATAGCGATCGAGGCGCTCAAAGATGCTCTGGGAGTACGGGAACACGTACTGCTCATAGTCTTCAGGACCCAGGCATCCCACCCAACTGTCGAAGAGCTGGACCGCCTGGGCACCAGCCTCGATCTGGGCGGCAAGGTAGGCCACCGTTATCGTGGCCAGCTTGAGCATCAGTTCATGCCAGGCATCCGGCTCTGAGTACATGAAAAGCTTGGCCTCTTGAAAGGCTCGCGATCGCCCACCTTCAATCATGTAGCTGGCCAGCGTAAACGGGGCTCCTGCAAATCCAATCAGGGCGACGGAGGGGGAGAGCTCTCGCCGCACCAGGCGGATCGCGTCCAAGACAAAAAAGAGCTCTTCAACCGGTTCCATGAGACGCAGGGTCTTGACGTCGTCCGGAGTGCGCAGGGGCCGGTGGATTACCGGGCCCTCCCCCTTGGCAAACTCAAAGGCCACACCCATTCCTTCCAAAGGGAGCAAGATATCGGCGAAGATAATGGCGGCATCGAGATCGAAGCGTCGGATCGGTTGAAGCGTAACCTCAGCGGCCAGCTCAGGATTCCGGCACAGCTCCAAGAGCGTGTGCGACTTCCGCAGCTCTCTGTACTCAGGCAAGTAGCGTCCCGCCTGGCGCATGAACCAGACCGGGGTACAGTCAACCGGCTCCATTCGGCACGCCTTCAGAAACCGACTCTCGTCTCGAGCTGTGCTCTCCATGTATCCGTCTCCTGAACATCTTAGCGTGGATGCCCTCTAAGGTGAAACTTGAAAGGATTCGTCGCGCCTCTGAACGTCGCAGGTTGTGGAGGAAGACCCTTATTGATGTGAACTGCAATATTGCAAAGCCCCGTCCGGCAGAGATGGAAGCCGCGAAAGACTTGACTTGTCAGCAAGATCAACTCAAGTTCCGGCCGTCGAGGACGACGAAGGCAGGAGAGAGCCGGACAACAGCACAATCTTCCCGGTCCCCGACCAAAGTTCCCCCCCGACCTACTTTTCCATCACATTTTCGAGAGTAACCACGTTAGAAAAGAGTGCACGCCGCATCGTTCAGGGCGTTTCACGAATCGAAATGCTACTCAAGGTTCACAGCGCCTCTGTACTGGGCATCCAAGCCGAACTCATCGATATCGAAGTCGATCTGTCTGTCGCCAGCAAGCCCAGCTACCACGTAGTCGGGCTTCCTGATACTGCCATCAAGGAGAGCGGCGAAAGGGTGCGGGCCGCCATCCGCAACTGTGGCTACTCCTTTCCCAGTCAGGGCAACATCACCATCAACCTGGCACCGGCTGACTTCAAGAAGGAAGGCAGCTGCTACGATCTCCCGATCGCTCTGGCTATCCTGGGCCTCAGCGGTGAACTGCAGCCGGAGCAGGTCCAGCGCTGGATCATCCTCGGAGAACTTTCCCTAGACGGACGTGTCCGGCCCATACGAGGTGCGTTGCCGATAGCCCTCAACGCCAAACGACACAAGTTCCACCAACTGCTGCTCCCTAACGACAATGCTCGCGAGGCTGCCGGTGTAAAGGGCGTGGATGTCTACGCGGCTTTCAGCCTGCCCCAAGTCCTGCGTCTGCTCAACGGTGATCTGTCTCGCTACCCGCCCTTGAGAGTCGACCTAGGAGAGTTGGTAAAACAACAGGAGTCGTCCCTTCCCGACTTCGCGGAGGTCAAAGGGCAAGGGGCGGCAAAGCGAGCCCTTGAGGTAGCCTGCGCCGGAGGTCACAACATCCTGATGATCGGTCCGCCGGGTGCTGGGAAGACCATGTTGGTGAAACGCATTCCATCTATCCTGCCGCCCATGAGCTTTCCCGAAGCGCTTGAAACCACGGCGATCCACAGTGTCTGCGGTCTCTTGAAATCAGATTGCTCGTTCTTGAGCCGCCGGCCTTTCCGGGCACCTCATCACACCATCAGCGGAGCTGGCCTGGTCGGAGGGGGATCTCAACCCCGGCCCGGAGAAGTCTCCCTGGCACACAACGGGGTCCTCTTTCTCGACGAACTGCCGGAATTCGAGCGGCGGGTACTGGAAATGCTTCGTCAACCGTCGGAGGAGGCCGAGGTGACGATCAGCCGGGCAGCTCGAACCCTGACCTTCCCCGCCCGCTTCACCCTGGCTACTGCGATGAATCCTTGCCCCTGTGGGTACTGGAACAGTCTGGTAAGGGACTGCGTGTGCACGCCTCCCCAGATTCAGCGCTATCTCGCCAAGATCTCGGGTCCGCTGCTGGACAGAATCGACCCTCATGTCGACGTCCCCGAGGTCAAGTATGACGAACTAACGCGGGATCCCGATGGAGAGCCCTCCCAACAGATCGCCGAACGAGTGGGGTCATCAAGAGCCCGACAGCTTCGGCGTTTCAAGGGCAAGAATATCTTCTGCAACGCCCAGATGGGATCCTCCCAGATCCAGCAATACTGCAGCCTGAACGGTGCCACCAAACAGCTGCTCGAGAAGGCAATCCAGAAACTGGCCTTCTCTGCTCGCGCCTACGATAGAATCTTGAAAGTCGCCCGTACGATCGCCGACATGGACGGCTCGGACAACCTTCGTTCCGAGGATGTCGCCGAGGCGATTCAGTACCGCTCACTCGACCGCAACTTCTGGAAAGCAAGCTAGAAGGACCGGTCTATTACGCTTCGCGCCAGCCTTCGTGCTTGTGACTTGGAGCTTCTTTGTATCCTGTTTCTTGTCCCTTGAGATTTTCAAGTTTCAGGTTAGTGGGGCCCCCAGGCGCGCTGACCCCATTCGAGAAAGAAACTTCTGCACGAACAGGGAACGTCAAAGGCTTTCTCCTTCGTCTTCCTCCGGGCTTCGAAATTCGCTTGTTCGATATTCTGCGGTTCAGCGTTTTCACCGGTTGCCGTCTCAAGAGCAAGGAAAAGGCTAAATCAGAAACCGCAGAACACCGAACATGCGAACGTCAAAGTGAATGCAACACCTATGAAGTTTCAGCTTAACCCCGCCCCCGGCTGGGAGCCGGATCGTACCTGAAAGAAACTTCAGTCGAGGGACGATAGGGTAGGGAAGCACGGTCACCCGGCTCCCCTCCCTCCGAACTGCACGTGCGATTCTCCCGCATACAGCTCTCCAGTCAGTAGGTTCCTATGGATTGGACGAAACGGATATGGGCGTCAGTCAGGCTCGTGAACCCATGATCCGTAAAGAAGGCGTTGGGCCAACGGTGATTTCGACAGAGGCGTTTTCTATTCTTCCGGTTGCGCTTCAGAAGCAGGCGTCGCAAACGACGACGGATCAGACCGTCGTAGTCCTTGAAGATGTTCCAATGACAGTGCCGGAAGTAGTTGAACCAGCCTTGCGTCGAGCGATTGAGCCGCTGGAGGATGACCTCCAGCGAGTCGCCCGACTTGCGCGGCGTCAGCTCGTGAATGCGCTCGACGAACTTTCGGTGGCTCTTCGCTCGTGGAAACCGAAAACGGCCTCGGAACGAATCGCCCAAGAACGAAAAGCTCTTCTCTCGCGAGTCCACGATGTGTGTCTTCTCGGGATGCAGTCTCAGCCCGTTGTCCTCCACCCAGTCCCGCCCTTCGGCCAGGGCCGCTTCAGCCTCCTCGGGTGCGCGACACAGCAGGACAAAGTCATCCGCGTAGCGCACCATCTGGAAGCCCAGATCGGCCATCCGATGGTCCAGGGGATTGAGGTAGGCATTCGACAACACCGGAGAAAGAACGGCGCCTTGGGGGACTCCGGCTTCCGGAATCCACTTACGCAGCTCTTCCAGTATCCCCTGATTCAGAAACAGCTGAACCAGGCCCAGCACGCGGCGATCCGATATCTTCTGTTGGATCAGGTCCAACAGTCGATCTTTCGGGATCGTATCGAAGTAACCCTTCAGATCCGCGTCGACGACATACACATAACCGGCTTCGAGCAGCTCTTCGACGTACCGCAGTGCGCCGTGGCACCCTCGCCCATGACGAAAGCCGTAGCTTCGATCATGGAACGTGGCCTCCAGAATCGGCTCGATCCCGTGGACCAAAGCCGTTTGCACGACTCGATCCCCGCACGGTCGGAATCCCCAGCGGTCGCTTTTCCGAACTGCCTGTTTTGGGAATCCACCTCCGCAGCACCGCTGCCGGACGATAGGTCCCCTCACGCAGTTCTTCCTGCAACCATTCGAGTTCCTCCCGCTCGTGTTCGGCGAAATCCCCCCACGTTTGCCGGTCCACTCCCGCCGCTCCTTTCCTGCCCAAGACCTTCTCGGCCGAGCTGGAAAGGTTCCGGCTGCAAAACACCTTATCGATCAGCGTGTGCCATTTCCCTCCTCTCACCTTTCCTTTCAAAAGTGTCTCCAACATGCGATCCGTCCAAACCGCGCGATGAGCCCACTGTTCGATGCCAGCGGGCTCTCCAGCCGGGCTAGCCGAAAACGGCACTGTGACCGGGATGTAGTCCCGCCTTTGGGCGGAGTTACGTTTCCGCGATTTAGTCATTTCGCATCTACCTTCCTGCTCCCCTTCGCTCCACCGCGTTTTGCTGCACGGCTTCCCCGCTACTATGGGAGCTCTGACTTCTGTCGAGCCGCTTCAACCGACCTCACCGGTATCGCCAGGTTCGCTCCCCTTCGGCGGGCGATACTGCACCGCGGGCCTGGGCCATTGCTCACGCAGCGTCCCCCACTGCGAGCTCTCACGATGGGTCGTCCACGTCCCTCACCCGACAGATCTCCCTGCTTATCTCGTTTGACCTTCCGACCTCTCCATCTCCAACCACCGCATTGCCATTTCGTCACGGTCGCTTTGTCACGTTACTTCACCGCCGTGACTTGCCGCGTCTATCCCCCCGGGCAGACCGTTCAGGTCGGAGGGATAGCCGTCGCGCGGTCAAGGGTTCGGGCTTTGCCAGGACCCTCCCCGACAGGCTTGGCCGAATCGAGTTCACTTGCGTTACGGATTGGTCGTTCGTCTCAGGTTGCTCTCCACCCTTCCTCACGGAAACGCAGTTACCACTGTCGACTTCAGGCCGGTAACGTTAGCCTGGAAGGGACTTTCACCCTTCTGATCAAACGCCTTCACAGGCGCACTAGCGGTGGCCTCCAGGCCGCCGTCCGAGCCAAAGGCTCGAAGGAAGAAGACTTCGGCCTAGAGGCCAAAGCTACATTCGCCAATCAAGTTTCAGGTTAGTAGCTCCCCAGCCGGGCTGCCCCATTCGACAAAGAAACTTCATTGGCTTTGGCGTCCCACTCCTGGTGGCAGGTCTGTCGAAATGGACTGTGCTGATATAGACTGGGGAAGCCCGCCGCCGAAAGGAGTTGGCATGAAAATCTGGCTTTCGATATTCTTCGTCGTGATTTGCCTTGTCGCTCCGTGCACCTGGGGACAGAGCTCGGACGCGGCCTCCCGGGCCGTGGAGGTGTCGACACGCTATCGGGTCTTCCCCAACATTACCTATCTCACCGCCGACGGTTATGAATCGAAGTTGGATGTCATGGCTCCCCGGGTCGTCGAGCAGCCGCTTCCGACCCTTGTCTACATTCACGGAGGCGGATGGGTTGGCGGTACCAAGGAAGGCAGCGTCCTGTGGACGCTGCCGTATCTGGAGATGGGCTGGTCTGTCGTCAACGTCGAGTATCGCCTGGCTCGAAACGCTCTGGCTCCAGCTGCGGTAGAGGATTGCCGCTGTGCCCTTAGCTGGGTGTTTCAGAACGCCGGGGAATATGGATTCGACCCGGATCGGATCGTTTTGACGGGAGGCTCTGCCGGTGGACATCTCTCCCTCATTACTGGCATGCTGCCAGTGTCCGCCGGTCTGGACCGACGCTGTCCCGTCAGGAATCCAGATGAGCCCGACCGGGCGGCGCCGCTGGATCAGGAGATTGAGGGTTGCCGCCATCGTCAACTGGTATGGCATCACCGACGTAGGCGACCTCCTGGCCGGCGAGAACGCGAAGACCTACGCTGTGGCCTGGATGGGGTCCATGCCGGATCGCTTTGAGATCGCCAAACGGGTCTCGCCCCTGACCTGGGTGAGGAAGGACCTGCCCCCGATTCTCACCATTCACGGCGATGCCGATCTGATCGTGCCTTACGACCACGCCCAGCGCCTGCATCTGGCGCTGGACGCGGTGGGCGTTCCCAATTCATTGCATACCGTGGCGGGAGGAGGACACGGAGGCTTCAGTCTCGAGGAGAACCAGCAGGCGTTCGCCGCAATTCGCGAGTTTCTGGCGCGCCACATCCCGCCGGCTACTCCCCAACCCTAGAGACTCGATTTGTCAGGACGCCGATTTCAAGACACTTCCCAGTAGCTGCCCCGGATACTGCTGACACCATAGCCTGCAACCTCCCGGGCACCATCTCCTTCTTGTTCGCCATAGTAGATGGTGAACAGACGCCCAGGTTCGTATTCGATCGATACCGGGTAACCCAGGTTTTTGTTGGGCATATCGTCCCGGATCACTAGCTCCCTCTCGTAGTCCCAGGTGCGCCCGCCGTCCTGACTCAGGCAGGCCCGGATGCCGCATGGAGCTCCACGGTGCCCGTAGGTCACCAGCAACCGGCCATCGGACAGAAGCAGTAGATGCCCCGGGGATCCCCTAATCGGTGTACGGCGCACCGGTGTCCACGTCAGTCCCCCATCCGGGGACTCACTCTGGTGAAGGTAGCCGGTCCTGCTGCGCATCATGGCGACCACCCTGTTCCCTGGCAGGACCGCGGCTGTGGGCTCCGAGAGACTCCCTTCCTGAACACTCGCTAACTTCAGGGGCTGGCTCCAGCTCAGGCCGCCATCCTGGGAGCGCACCACATAAGCAGTCTGATTCAGCGTATGGTCAGCCGTGACCATGAGCACGCTCCCGTCCTCTAGCTGGACAACTCCCCGGGGGGTGAAGCCTCCCATGTAGGGTGCGGTGGAGATCTTGACAGTCCGCCCCCAGGTGCGGCCGCCATCGGGACTCAAATGCACATAGCAACCACCCTGGGCCCGGCACCAGGGCATATCGCTGCCGCTCCAGTCCGTGTCCGGCTGGGCCCGCTTCCATGGGGGCCCGCCGACCCTCACCCAGATATCTTCTCCCTGGGAGAAGCGCTTCCGGCCCTCCTCCAGGGGATACCAGAGGAACTGCCACTGATTGAGAACTACGGTCCCGTCCTTCAGCTGGGCCAGACCCGGACACTCGACTCCGTACCAGTCCCAATTAGGGGCAGCCTGGGGAGGACTCCAGGTCCGCCCCTCGTCGTCGGAGCGGGTGATCAGGTTGTGATAATGAGGGTCGTCAGGTGGGTGGTGGTAATCGGCTCTGATGATGGTGAAGGGCTCTATTCTCTGACTTTCATTGAAGGCTGCCACCCACTCGCCGTTAGCCAGTCGGACGATGCTAGCATGCGAGCAATAGGCGAAAGGATCGCGGTAGATGATGATGTCTCGCCGATTGCGAACCGGCTGGGTGTGAGGATTGGCAGGAGCTGGATCCCTCTTGCGTTGAGCCACCGCGGATGTCATCGACATGCCGGCGGCCAGGGCTGGGCTACTCGCCAAGAATTCTCTTCGGTCCCAAGGTTTTTTCTGAGGCATGGGTTTTGCTCCTTGCTGGTATCAGGTCTCAGTAGTGTCCCAACGTTTGGGCTTCTAATCTCTGTAAAGTATTAATGAGTAATATGTTAGAGAAGATAATGGGTGTTTCCGACTTGAAAGTGAGTGTACGCTCACGCCCTTCAGTTCATAAGGAGGGCGAGCATGTACACGGGCACGACGATTTTTTCTCAGGTGATGCGGCATCTTCCCTGGCATCATTTTCATCGCATTGTTCAGCACTACGGAGGCGACTACAAGGTCAAGTCGTTCCGCTGTGCCGACCATTACCGGGTCATGGCCTTTGCACAGTTGACCTATCGCGAGAGCTTGCGCGATATCGAAGCCTGCCTACGGGCCATGAGATCCAAGCTCTTCCACATGGGCATTCGCTCCACGGTCTCCCGCAACAATCTGTCCAATGCCAACGAGAAGCGCGACTGGCGCATCTATGCCGAGTTTGCCCAAGTGCTTATCGCCGAAGCGCGCCGCCTGTACACCGACGAGGACCTGGGAGTCGACCTGAACGCGACCGTCTATGCCTTGGACTCCACGACCATCGACCTGTGCCTCTCGGTCTTCCCCTGGGCGCGCTTCCGCCGTACCAAGGGGGCGATCAAACTGCATACCTTGCTCAACCTGCACGGCGCCATTCCCGAGTTCGTTCTGATCTCGGACGGAAAACTGCACGATGTCCACGCCTTGGACCACCTGATTCCTTGTCCCGGTGCCTACTACATCATGGATCGCGGATACCTGGATTTCGGGCGCCTGTACCGACTCCATTCTGCCCGGTCGTTATTCGTGACCCGCGCCAAAGGCCAACTTCAAGTTCCGCCGCCGCTACTCCCACCCGGTGGACAGAACGACGGGACTGATCTGCGACCAAACTGTCCTGCTGAGCACCTTCTATCCGGCCAAGGCCTACCCCGAACCTTTGCGTCGCATCAAGTTCTTCGACGTCACCACCGACCTGCGGCTAGTATTCCTCACCAACGACTTTGCTTCTCCCGCTCTGACTATTGCCCGGCTCTACAAGCTCCGCTGGCAGATCGAACTGTTCTTCAAATGGATCAAACAGCATCTCCGCATCAAGGCCTTTTACGGCACCAGTCCCAATGCCGTGAAAACACAAATCTGGATCGCCCTCAGTACCTACCTGCTCATCGCCATCATCCGCAAGCGCCTCTATCTCGAGTTGCCGCTCTACACAATTCTCCAGGTCCTGAGTGTCTCGCTCTTCGAGAAAACCCCAATTTTACAGGCCTTTCAGGACATGCATTACATTACTCAGAATAGTGACATTCATAAACAGTTGATGTTATTCGACTAACGCTGGGACGCTACTGATCAGGTCTATGAAATCAATTCTATTCCCCTCTATCGCAACCGATCAACTCTCGTCCTTGGGGAGAAGGTTGCGGTACGGCGAGAATCAGCGTAAAGACTTCCTTGTACTGTGATCGCAATCGGCCTCCTCGACAAATTCTGAGAGGAAAAAACGAGATGTCAGCTCTGAAGACCCAGCAGATCGGGATCATCATGAACGGGGTTACCGGCCGCATGGGAACCAACCAACACCTGATGCGCTCGGTGCTCGCCATCATCGAAGAGGGAGGCCTCCCCATCGATGAGGGCAGACGGGTTCTTCCCGTACCCACCCTGGTGGGTCGTAACCCAGCCAAACTCGAGCAGCTCGCCCTCCGTACCGGAGTCGAAAGGTGGACCACGGAATTGGACCGGGCTCTGGACGACTCGTCAAACCTCATTTATTTCGACTCGCAGTCGACCCAGCAGCGGGTGCCCGCAGTGACGAAGGCGGTCGAAGCAGGTAAACACATCTACTGCGAAAAGCCGACGGCCATGACGGCGCAGGAGGCCTACCAACTCTATCGACTTGCCACCAGGGCCTGCGTCAACCACGGGGTGGTCCAGGACAAGCTGTGGGTGCCCGGCATCATCAAACTCAAGCGACTGAAGGAAAGCGGCTTTTTCGGTCGCATTCTCTCGGTCCGGGGGGAGTTTGGCTACTGGGTGTTCGAAGGCGAGAATAGAGCCCTGCAGCGTCCGTCCTGGAACTATCGCAAGGAAGACGGGGGAGGCATCATCCTCGACATGTTCCCCCACTGGCGATACGTCCTGGAGAATCTTTTCGGCAAGGTGAAAGGGGTCTCCTGCCTGGGCACCACCCACATCAAGCAGCGCTGGGATGAGCAGGGACAGAAGTACGTCTGTACCGCCGAAGACGCGGCCTACTCGACCTTCCAACTCGAGGGAGACATCATTGCTCACTTCAACTCGTCCTGGGCGGTCCGTGTCAAACGCGACGACCTCCTCAGCATCCAGGTCGACGGCACCCGTGGGTCGGCGGTCTGCGGCCTGCGCGATTGCCTGGTTCAAGCCCACGGTGATGCACCTTACGTGACCTGGAATCCAGATATCGAGAGTCCCATCGAACACCAGGACTCCTGGTCACCCGTTTTCGAAGACCAGGTTTTTGGCAATGCCTTCAGGGCTCAATGGGAGCTGTTTCTGCGACATGTTGTTGCGGACGAGCCCTTTCCCTGGAACCTGCTGGAAGGCGCCAAAGGAGTGCAATTGGCAGAGAAGGGACTCGAGTCCTGGAAACAGCGGGCCTGGGTCGACATTCCGGAGTTGGAGGCTTGAAGAAAAGAGGTCGCAGGTCACAAGTCGCAGGTCTCAGGTCCCGTTTTGCTGGAGACGAAGTTTTCCCTGGCTTGAGAATTCGGGTCTTAGACAGTTTGACTTGCACCTGACCGAAGTGACCAAGACTCCATGACTCCCGGAGAGAAAGGTGTTGCCGGTCCAATTGAAATGCAACCTGCGACCTGCGACCTGCGACCTGTGACTTTTTTCTTGCGCCCTGCGCCTAAGTCCAGTACAGCTCCGGCGGAATCTCGACCTTCTCACCCTTGGCGATCGACTCGTTGCCCTTGATCATCGGAATGACCACGTTCATGGCCATGGGGCCGTCACTCAGATTATCGGCGCCATGCCGGATGATTCGGCCGAAACCTGCCAGCTCATTCTGGTAGCCACGCAGCGCTATGGCCTTGCTGGACGTGCCTCCAACACTGGAGCCTGCGGCATCGTTGGCCCGACTTTCCGAGGCCTCCATCACAGGTCCCTCACCCATCGGAGCCGCCGCCAGTTCGGTAGCGGCTGCCTCGCCCCCCTCTGAGAAGAGCATGGCTTCCCGCTCACCACTCAGCAGAATCGTCCCCTTGGTTCCCATGAACTGTTCGTAGTAGTGGTCGTAGGAATTGGTTTGAATGGAGGAGTAGGTAAACGTCAGCCCATCTGGGTACTCATAAATCAGATAGACGTGGTCTTCGACTTCCCGGTCATCTTTATAGTGATAGGTTCCTCCCGAGCCGTACACGACTTGGGGTAGGCTCCCGCTGAACCAGTTGACCACCTGGATCTGGTGACTCCCCAGCTCGCCCATGAGTCCGTGGCCGAACTTCCGGTAGAGCCTCCAGTTCTTGTACTGGTCCAAGTTGGCGTAGCCCCAGGGAGTGGGATCGAAGTCGCCCTTGGGCAGCTTTCTTCTCCAACTCTTGTTCCGATGCCAGAGGGCGCGGACATGGTAAACGTCACCAATCACTCCGCCGTTTATCAGCTGGTAGGCTTCCTGGTATAGGGGGTTGTAGTTTCGATGATGCCCGACCTGGAGGGTGCGGCGCGCTGAATGAGCCGCATCGATCATTCTGCGGCACCCCTCAATGCTATGGGCCATCGCCTTCTCGCTGAAGGTATGCTTTCCAGCTTGTAGGGCATCCACTGCCATCGGCTCGTGCTGCCACATGGGGGTCGCGATCAAGACCGCTTCGAGGTCTTTTCTCTCCAACAGCTTGCGATAGTCCGCATAGGATTCCGCTTGGGGGTCGAACCGTTCGCGAGCGATCTTGAGACCCTTCTCCAGGTTCCCGGGGTAAATGTCGCAGACGGCTGAAATCCGGATGTGGCTGGGGGGAGCGTTCTCCATCAACACCCGCCCCTGGCTCCCGGTACCGATAATCCCCGCCCTGACGGGTGTCATGGAGGATGCCTTCCAAACCAGGACGCCTGCCGGTGGAATTGCGGCCACTGCCTTGATGAAGTTTCGTCGACCTAGCTTTCTTTGTTCTTCAGTCATAGCCACCGTGTCCTTCTTATGGTTTCGATTCTAGAGAAGACAAGGAAATAACTTCGGCCTCTTACGCCCCAGACGAAGCGGCCCGCTTGCCCTCCCTCCTATGTCGAAGCAGGATGTCGAGCCCTACCATCTGGCCCGTAGGAAAGGAGAGGACCAGCAGTAGTGCAAGGGCTTCGAGAAGCGTCTTGTTGACGTAGAGTTCTGCTCCCTCTGAAGACATGACCGTGAAACCCTCGGAGGCAAGGGGAGGAGCCGCCAGGTAGAAGAGCATCAGGAGCGCGATACCTCCCAAGGCAGATAAGCGAGTGAACAATCCTACCATCAGCAGGATCCCCAGGACCATGAGCCCCCAGACGGTCAAGAAATCTGCCCATGCCATCAGCTTGGGGCCTTCAGCAATGCCCTGGAAGAGGGAGGCAAACGGACCGGTGGACGCTTCCAGATAACCTCGGGCCGTCCACTCCACGGCCCGAAGTTTTCCCAGACCCTGGTAGAAAAGGTGCCACCCGATCGAGAACCGTAGCAATACCAGCAGTAACTGCTGAATGCTGGTCGCCCCCGTCGACTGATTCAAGAGACTATCTCCACATCGGTGGGATCCAGACCGAAACGATGTACTTCGATCTCACCGCTGCCGGATGCCGGCACCAGAAGGGCTCCCACGCCGGGATCATTGTGGCAGTAATCGCGGACTTCTTCCAGATCCATCACCAGGAAGGCAGTCGACAGCGCGTCGGCCTCCGCTGCCGTCCTGGCAAAAGCAGTCGCACTCAAATTTTTCTCTGTAGGGTACCCGGTTCTGGGATCGAGGACATGGCCGTAGCGCTTCCCTTTGACCCGAAAAGACTGCTCGCCCACACCGGAAGTCGCCATCGCACGATCGCGAAGCTGTATTCGGGCCAGGCTCTGTGTCCGTTGCAGTGGGTGACGCAGGCTGAGCTGCCAACCTTCTATTCCCTGGGGCCCGGGCGCATTGCCCAGGGCAAGGATGCTGCTGTGACCGGCATGGAGAAGGGTATTCGAAAGGTCTTCGTCGCGCAGCAACGCTGCGGCCCGGTCCAGAGTGTAACCCTTGCCCATGCCCCCTAGATTCAGTTCCAGGTCGGGGTGATGGAATCGGACCGATTGAGACTCTTCCTCGAGCTCGAGCAGTTGGGAACCGACCGAGTCGAGGGCGCGAGTCAGAGCCTCTTGGCTGGGGATCTCGCCCCGACGTTGGGCAAAACCCCAGCAGCGCCAGAGGGGACCGGCGGTCATATCAAAGGCTCCATCTGTCTTTCGACAAAGATCACAGCCAAGACGTAGTAGTTGGAGCAATCGCGGCTCCACCGTCACCGGTGTCTGGTAAGCGCTCCGATTGATGAAGGAAATTTCACTCTCTTCGCTGAAAACGGTCATCTGCCGCTCTAGCCTAGCCACCTCGTCAAGGGCCTGGTGGGCCGCCATTACCTTCAGACGGTCTCCAGATCCGAAAAGAATCTCGAATCGACAAGCCATGGCTGCGCGTCCGGCGCGCAAGAGATAGTCCGAGTCATGGTTCTGCAGGGGAGGCAGAACATCGGCAAACCCGGCTCCAATCACCGAAGCGACCGATTGGGGACGCAGGAACCCTCTTCTGCTGGTAAGGCTACTAGACAAGAACCATCTCTCCTTTTATCGGTGCGCGGAAACAACCCAATCCGGGAGCGGACTTAGGTTATCTTCAACGGAGCCGCCAGATCAAACGTGGCGGATGGAAGAAGAGAAGGGCTCGGGAGGGTTTGAGAATCCGAGCCGTCGCGAAGCGGCTCAAGGGTTGTCTCTACGAACCGAAATGCTGTTGGCCTCCCAACGGCGCAGGTTTGACATTGCGTCGAGGGGTTTAAAACGGACCACCGCCATAAGCGGAGGTTACGTTTCTGCAGCAGGCGCTTTGTGAGGAAGGTAGCCTGCTGCAAATGCACCGTGGAGGGGGCCTTGCAAGACAACTCTGTTGCCGCTTCGCGACGGCTCGGTGTAGGAATCCGGAGTAGTTTCCTTCCCTCTCTTGTGGAATGCTGAATCTCTCAACCTGAGCCGGGGAAAGAGCGGGGCGGGGTCCGGGCTTGCGCCCCGACCTCACCCCTTACTCGAATTCGATGCCTCGTCCTATTATTGGAAGAGGGCCAGAACGCTCTGGGGTACGGCGTTGGCTTGAGCCATTGCCGCTACACCGACCTGGGACAGGATCTGGTACTTCGTCAGATTTGCGATCTCCGAGGCGAAGTCCGCATCCCGAATCTGTGATTCGGCGGCGGTTAGATTCTGAACCTGGGACTGCATTACCGACACCGCGTTTTCGAGTCGGTTCATGGAAGCTCCCAACACACCCCGCCTGGACGCAACCGTGTCGATTGCTGCTTCCACCTGGGTCAACATCGAAGTGGCCGTCGAACTAGCGGCGATGTTGACGGTGATGGAAGATCCACCGCTGCCGCCTATACCAACCGTAAGCGTCAGTGCACTCGCGCTGAGCGCGCTGCCGCTGACCCCAATTTCCGCGTTGGCCGCAGTCAGGTTCTGCGTGTCCCCAACGAAGATGTTTCGGGTGGTGTCGGAGAAGACCGCGGTACCATTGAAAGAGGTGGCCGATCCGATCCGGTCGATTTCCCGGTAGATCTCCTGCAACTCGGTTTCAATGGCGACCTCCCCTGAACTGTTGGTGTCCGACTCTGCTTCCGACAGCAGTGAAGCCGCCCGGCCCAGCAGATTCTGAATCTGACCCAGACCACTGTCTGCCACCTGGGCAAACCCAACACCGTCATTGGCGTTTCTGATGGACTGCTCCAGAGTACGAATCTGCCCATTCAAGCCGTCCGCCAGAGCCAGGCCGGCAGGATCCTCGCCGCCCCGGAACAACCGCTGACCGGTCGAGAGCCGGAAGAGCGTTCTCTGCAGGCTCATCTGGTTCTGGGTGGAGTGGTGCTGTGCCACCAAACTTGGGAGGTTGGTGATGACACTGAAAGTACTGCTCATTGACTTTCCTCCTTGAAAAGCTTCTTAGGGGGCATCCTTGCCCCTCACCGGTTCCTGGGTACCGGCAACCCTTCGTGTCTAAGTGGCCTTATCGTCGCGAAGCCAGGAAAACTGTAGTCCCGATTTACAAGACGTTTGCTGCTAACCTGAAACTTCATTGGGCGGACGTAGCTTTGGCCTCCAGGCCGAAGTCTTATTCTTCTGAGCCTTTGGCTCGGACGGCGGCCTGGAGGCCACCGCTAGTGCGCCTGTGAAGGCGTTTGATCAGAAGGGTGAAAGTCCCTTCCAGGCTAACGTTACCGGCCTGAAGTCGACAGTGGTAACTGCGTTTCCGTGAGGAAGGGTGGAGAGCAACCTGAGACGAACGACCAATCCGTAACGCAAGTGAACTCGATTCGGCCAAGCCTGTCGGGGAGGGTCCTGGCAAAGCCCGAACCCTTGACCGCGCGACGGCTATCCCTCCGACCTGAACGGTCTGCCCGGGGGGATAGACGCGGCAAGTCACGGCGGTGAAGTAACGTGACAAAGCGACCGTGACGAAATGGCAATGCGGTGGTTGGAGATGGAGAGGTCGGAAGGTCAAACGAGATAAGCAGGGAGATCTGTCGGGTGAGGGACGTGGACGACCCATCGTGAGAGCTCGCAGTGGGGGACGCTGCGTGAGCAATGGCCCAGGCCCGCGGTGCAGTATCGCCCGCCGAAGGGGAGCGAACCTGGCGATACCGGTGAGGTCGGTTGAAGCGGCTCGACAGAAGTCAGAGCTCCCATAGTAGCGGGGAAGCCGTGCAGCAAAACGCGGTGGAGCGAAGGGGAGCAGGAAGGTAGATGCGAAATGACTAAATCGCGGAAACGTAACTCCGCCCAAAGGCGGGACTACATCCCGGTCACAGTGCCGTTTTCGGCTAGCCCGGCTGGAGAGCCCGCTGGCATCGAACAGTGGGCCCATCGCGCGGTTTGGACGGATCGCATGTTGGAGACACTTTTGAAAGGAAAGGTGAGAGGAGGGAAATGGCACACGCTGATCGATAAGGTGTTTTGCAGCCGGAACCTTTCCAGCTCGGCCGAGAAGGTCTTGGGCAGGAAAGGAGCGGCGGGAGTGGACCGGCAAACGTGGGGGGATTTCGCCGAACACGAGCGGGAGGAACTCGAATGGTTGCAGGAAGAACTGCGTGAGGGGACCTATCGTCCGGCAGCGGTGCTGCGGAGGTGGATTCCCAAAACAGGCAGTTCGGAAAAGCGACCGCTGGGGATTCCGACCGTGCGGGATCGAGTCGTGCAAACGGCTTTGGTCCACGGGATCGAGCCGATTCTGGAGGCCACGTTCCATGATCGAAGCTACGGCTTTCGTCATGGGCGAGGGTGCCACGGCGCACTGCGGTACGTCGAAGAGCTGCTCGAAGCCGGTTATGTGTATGTCGTCGACGCGGATCTGAAGGGTTACTTCGATACGATCCCGAAAGATCGACTGTTGGACCTGATCCAACAGAAGATATCGGATCGTCGCGTGCTGGGCCTGGTTCAGCTGTTTCTGAATCAGGGGATACTGGAAGAGCTGCGTAAGTGGATTCCGGAAGCCGGAGTCCCCCAAGGCGCCGTTCTTTCTCCGGTGTTGTCGAATGCCTACCTCAATCCCCTGGACCATCGGATGGCCGATCTGGGCTTCCAGATGGTGCGCTACGCGGATGACTTTGTCCTGCTGTGTCGCGCACCCGAGGAGGCTGAAGCGGCCCTGGCCGAAGGGCGGGGCTGGGTGGAGGACAACGGGCTGAGACTGCATCCCGAGAAGACACACATCGTGGACTCGCGAGAGAAGAGCTTTTCGTTCTTGGGCGATTCGTTCCGAGGCCGTTTTCGGTTTCCACGAGCGAAGAGCCACCGAAAGTTCGTCGAGCGCATTCACGAGCTGACGCCGCGCAAGTCGGGCGACTCGCTGGAGGTCATCCTCCAGCGGCTCAATCGCTCGACGCAAGGCTGGTTCAACTACTTCCGGCACTGTCATTGGAACATCTTCAAGGACTACGACGGTCTGATCCGTCGTCGTTTGCGACGCCTGCTTCTGAAGCGCAACCGGAAGAATAGAAAACGCCTCTGTCGAAATCACCGTTGGCCCAACGCCTTCTTTACGGATCATGGGTTCACGAGCCTGACTGACGCCCATATCCGTTTCGTCCAATCCATAGGAACCTACTGACTGGAGAGCTGTATGCGGGAGAATCGCACGTGCAGTTCGGAGGGAGGGGAGCCGGGTGACCGTGCTTCCCTACCCTATCGCCGGACCCGAAGTTTCGTTCTCGAATGGGGCAGCACCGCTAAGGGACTACTAACCTGAAACCTCATCGAAGAGTGACCGTTGGTAGGAGACGCTGCTATCGATGTTCGTGGTTAGAGACAACAGAAGTTTCCTTCGCGAATGGGGCCAGCACCCTGGGCGCGCCACCAACCTGAAGCTTGACAGGCTTCTTTCATGAACGATCCGGCGCAGCCGGGGCTGGCTGAGCTGAGAAGACTCCCCTTGAATGAGCGGTCAGCGGTGCTTGTATCTGGATTCAGCCCAGGCCTATACTCTGCCTTCTCCCACTCGTCCCAAGGAGCGAAGTTATGAGACCAATCAATCGAAGACATTTCCTCCGTGAGAGCTCTGGAAAAATCGGCGCTTTGGCCCTGAGTACAACCCTTTCGGCGGCCTTGCTGAGCCGCTGCTCGCCGGCAGCGGATCCCGAACCCGAGGTCTCCAGCACCGAGATGAACTACTACGATCCCTTCGACATGGGATTCCAGAGCTATTCCCTCCGGCACTTCGGCGAGCTGGAAGGGTTTCTGGAACAAGCCGGCCGCTTGGGTCTCCACCATGTAGAGCTCTACCGGGGTCACCTGCCCACTTCGACTCCCCTGCCGGAGTTGGAGCAAGTAAGAAAGCGCCTGGCGTCGGCGGGACTCACCGTCAACGCCTTTGGGGTGGAACACTTCAGCGAGGATCACGAGGTCAACGAGGCTCTCTTCAAGTTCGGGAAGGCGCTAGGGGTGAGAGGCTTGACTGATCCAACAAAGGATGCCTTCGTCAGCTTGGAAAAGCTGGTCAAGCAGTATGACGTCCAGATCGCGATCCACAACCACGGCCCCGAGGACGAGCGCTGGCGTCGGCCGGAATGGATTCTCGAGGCGGTGACGGATCTCGATCCCAGGATCGGAGCGTGCGCCGACCTGGGGCACTTCATCCGTGCCGATGTCGATCCGATCGAGGCGTTGGAGATGTTGGGTCCTCGTGTCCTAGGTGTCCACCTCAAGGACTTTGACGAGCAGGGCAACGACGTGGTCCTGGGTCAGGGCCAGCTGGACGTGCGACAGACT
The DNA here is from genome assembly GCA_965219855.1 of Acidobacteriota bacterium. Classification (GTDB taxonomy): domain Bacteria; phylum Acidobacteriota; class UBA6911; order RPQK01; family JAJDTT01; genus CAUZIZ01. The sequence goes on along the minus strand of CBDCOR010000015.1, from coordinate 51,078 downwards.
CTGGCTACTCTCGTTAAAATTGGGTTCGACGGCCCGCTCTCTCTTGAGTTCGAGGGAGACAAGGAAAACCCCATTCCGAAAATGCTTGAGTGTCTTGCAATGGTTCGGGCCGCGCTTCAGCAGAACAAGAGGTAGCGAGCGACCTCATACCGCCGAGTAAGAACTGAGAAGAATGTAGAGAGGGCGATCCTGGAGGATTGCCCTCTCGTCGTGTCGGCGATAACCTTCGGTGATAACCAAAACACTGGAGGTTGTCATGACCGACTATGCCAGTCTATTGCGGGATCACGTCACTCTCAAGTGCCGCTGCATCGACCGAGTGTTCTTGCAGGCTTACGTTCCCAAGCTGCAGTCGGTGGGACAAGTCTGTACCTTTCTGCGTTGGGTCAAGGGGTTCAAGATCCCCTCCTCGGCGGCCTTCGGCAAGATCGGTCAAGGCTACGTCAAAGCCATTCACCGCTTCGCCGAAGAACACAATATTCCGGTAGTGCACTTCAAGAAAGGGGAAAACAAGGAGGAGACGGCTCGTCCCTACCTGGAAGCGGCGGCGAAGGAAGGCCAAGAGCGGGTGGTGTTGATCGGCATTGCCCAGGAGAAAGCATCGGCGTGGCGGTCCTGGAAGGGCAAAGGGCAGGAAACGGCCGCGCATCCCCATATGGAGTGGGGCCGTCAGATGGTTTACATCAACCACTTCTACTTCTACCTCTGGGACTCCGAGTGGGGCGGCACGTTTTGGAAGACCAATGCCTACGCGCCTTATCCCATCTGGCTGTGGCTCAACGGCCATGAGTGGGTCAAGCGGCAACTAGAAAAAGCGGGCATCGCCTACGAGGCCCTGGACAACGGATTCCGTTCTTGCGCCGATCCCGAGGCCCTGCAGAGCATCTGTGACCGGTTGGGTTCGGGGGCCGTGCGCAGCTTCTTCTGGCGTTGGTGGTGGCGTTTACCTTCTCCCTTCAGCTCGGAGGACTTCGAGGCCGGTTACACCTACGAGTTGGCTTTCCGCCAGTTCGAGGTCTCCGACACCTGTGTCTTTGACCGACCCCAGGCCGGGCGGATGTGGTTCGAAGGGGTGATTCGAGACCATTTGGACATTGGTCGCCCCGAACAGGTGACGCTGATCTTCGATCGGCGAATCACCCGACGAACTCCCGGAAGCTTTCGCTCCCGAGTCCTCAGACGAGGGGTGGACCCGGTCCTCAGTTGTTATTACAAGTCGTCTCGTATCAAGCAATATTTCAAAGAGGGCCGCGCCTTGCGGACCGAAACCGTGATCTGCGACAGCCGCGACTTCGGAGTGGGTCGCCGCGTTTGCGCTCGCAACTGGTATGCCCTTTGGGCTGTTGGCGATTCCGCCAACCGGCGTCTGTGCGACGCCGAAGCTGCAGACGCTCGACCGGCACCCGACGTGCTCACCTTCCAAAAGGTGAGCCAACCCTCGAAAACTGCCGAGGGTCTACACAGTTCTGGCCTTCGCTTTGGCGATCCTCGGGTGATGGCGGTCTTCTCCAGCCTGGTCGCATTTAGCTGTCTCGTAGCCGGTTTTGACAACCGTCGACTGGTGGAGCAAGTCTCCGCCTTGCTCGATGCCCCCTACACTTCACGCCAGGCGAGCTACGATCTGCGCCGGTTGAGGCGAAAGGGACTCATTGACAAAGTGCCCCGCAAGCGCCGGTACCATCTAACGCCCTTGGGAAGAAAGGTGGCTGTCCTCTTCATCAAAGCCTACGGTCGAGTCCTGGCACCGGGCTTGACGGCGCTCGATCTCAAGCTGCCACAGGAAGTGGCTCAGCGCTGTCCGCTGGCGACGGCTTGGCGACGGTTCGACCGCTCGCTGAACGTCTTTGTTGAAGAGCAACTACTCGCTGCTTGACACTTCTTGATCAGTTTGTGAACTTTTTCTTGACCAAGGGGTCTCTAGTGAGTCTTCGGTCGGATTAGCTTCCCGGACTGCTCCCTCTCCAAAGTAATATCGAGACGAATCGTGCGACCCGGGATCGTCTCGATATCAGCCTCATAACTCTGGTAGCCGGATGCCTCCACACGCAGAACGTGGATTCCTTCGTTCAAGGGACAGGAAGTCTCTTCACTACCAAAGCTTCGAGCGCTGCCCATCAAGCGGCCATCCAAATAGACCAGGGCCGAGGGCGGAACAACATCAAAGACCAGCTGAGAGGTAGTCGGTATGATCCGCACACCCGTGGAACCCACAACCGCCCGAGCCAGAGGTCGCCGGACCGTATAGCGTGGCCGAAGCAGAGGAGTGACAGCTACACTCGGCTCACGATAGGAGAAGTGGGAATAGCCGCAGGAGGCCCCATACTGACGGTAAAGAAAGTTCTCGGGCCGGTAGTAGAAGAAACTGCGAGAAGGTAGAAAGAAATGGCCAGCCACGGCAGGCACAGCCATCAAGATAACGAAGCAAACAACCCAGAAGACCCTATTCATTCGCTAAACCTACGACATTATAGGTGTTTTCCCCCGGCCGATTCAACGCTCGCTTCGACGTTCGGCGACCGCTTTCCGCTGCGTCTGCCCCAGGGATAGTTCTCGTCTCCAACGACGAAACCAAGGAAGGCCAGGGTGAGAAGTCCAGCCACGGAGTTGAGCACGACGTCCGGGATGCCGAAGTGACGATCGGGGAGGATACCCTGAACGGTTTCATCCCCCAAACCCACGAGCGCCACAATCAAGAGGGTCCAGACGTAGTGATAGCGGTCGCGGCAATGGAACCGAAGGGCATCGAAGACCAGAACGGTCAGGGGACCGTATTGCAGAAAATGAAAGCGCTTTGCGGGAACGGTGAGAAACTCGAGGGCACATATGAAGGCCAGGGCAATCAGCAAGAAAGCCACATAGGCGGCGATCCGGCGCGGAAAGAACAGGAATATGACAGCGACGAGGATGAGTCCCAACGGAAGATAGATCCAGCTCATCAGACTGTCCATGAATTCGCGGCCCATTCGGTCGAACAGACCTACGTAGAGATCAAAGGCAATGGTCAGAGTGCTGTAGAGGAAGAGGGTGTACAGCACCACCGCAATCCAAGCCTTTCGGGCTGAAGGGAAAATGCCCGGCCTCATGCGTCAGAGTATAGGCTCCCGCACCGACTACGGCCTTCCGAAACGATCTTCTGGCATGCTAAACTACCCGCTTCGAGCCGCAAGAAGCGCGGCTTCTCTGAGTGTGGGCCGCTAGCTCAATTGGCAGAGCAACTGACTCTTAATCAGTAGGTTCGGGGTTCGATTCCCCGGCGGCTCACCACTCTATCCTGTTGATTCCAATCAGTTTATAAGCCTATCCGTCCAGACTTTCTGCTCAATTTTTTCGTCCCGCTTGCATGAACTTGCGGTTTGCTTGCGGTCTTGGCGACCTCGACACCCCGAAGGAGTGCGGAACTACACATGAAAGACCGGCTCCCGTACATGCCATTTTTCGTCTCGGACTACATGGGATCGACCGATGTTCGCTTGATGTCGCTAGCCGAAAGGGGGGCATATACCCATGTCGGGGGCCACTTCAAAAGCGGCCAGGCGGGGCCGGGTCAAAACCGGCCAGTGATTCAGTAGTTATATCCTCCGGTTCGAGTCATTTCAATCCCTTGTGAAGCCCTCCCCGCGAAGCGGGGGGAGGAGGCTTTGTTGTGTGTTCAGCCGTAGAAGCGGTGGGAACTGTGGGAAACTCCGTCCGGAGGAGTTTTCCAAGCGCTGTGGGAACGGTGGAAAAACTCGCCTCCTGGAGTCGTCTTCGCGAGGCAGCCGTTTTCCCACGGTTTCCATAGCGCGGCAGTTTCCACGGCTTTCCGGGGGTGTTGGGGGAAACTCGAGAAGCCTGGCTTCCATGGTCTCTGCTTGGTTTCAACGACACGGCTTCTTCCTGGCTTCCTTTTTTCAAAAAACATTCGCTCAGAGGCCCCTCAAGCAATGAGCTCTGCCCCACCCTGCCCTGACCCCTCCCTCGGAGCGGGCAATCTACGAAGCCTGGGGCTGAGTCCCAGGGTCTGCGAGTAGGGGACAAGCCCGCACTCACAGCACTCGCCTCGCAGGTGTCATTTCTCTTTCCCTCGCTTCGGGGTGGATTTCTCTCGTTGCTGTCGCTCGTAGAGGCGATAGCTCTTGCCCCGAATGAAGGTGACTTCCGAAGTGTGCAGGAAGCGGTCCAGCAGCGCCGAGGTGGCCGCCGTATCTCCTCCCAGCATCGCGCCCCAGTCCTCCAGGGGTCGATTCGAACTGAGGATCGTCGAGGTCTTCTGGTATCGGCGGTGCAGGATCTCCAACAGATCTTCTGCCGCCGACTCCGGCACTCTGCGGAGTCCCAGATCCTCGAGGATCAGCAGCGGGATCCGGGTCATCTCCGTAATGTAAGATCGGCGTCTGCCGGTGGCCGTGGCTTCGGCGATGTCTTCCAGCAGATCGAAAGCCGACTTGTACTGCACCCGGTGACCGGCTTCGACCGCCTTGATCCCGACGGTGATGATCAGATGGCTCTTGCCGACTCCGGTCTGACCGATGACCAACCAGCCGCGGCGCTGTTGGATGAATCGGCCGGTAGCCAGATCGAAGATCTGCTGCCGGTTGATGGAGGGGTTAAAGGAGAAGTTAAAGTCCTCCAAGTGCTTTTGTTCCGGAAACTGGGCCTGGCGCAAACGTCGCTCCAACAGCCGGTCCCGACGGCGGGTCAGCTCGTCATCAATCAGCAGCTCAAAGAACTCCTGATGGCTGAGCCTTCCCTGGACGGCTTGTTGCAGGCGAACGTCAAAGACCTGAGCCAGGCCCGAGAGCCGGAGGTGACGAAGTTTTCGTTCCAGTTCTGATGAGATCATTCTGGTTCTCCTGTGGGATCGGTGATCTGGTACTCGGACAGCGGTCGGATCAACTCGTGCTCGGAGGTAAACAAAGAGCGCTGCGGCACGTCCAGTCGCTTACACAAAGCCACCAGAGTCCGGTAGCGGAAGGCGTCATGTGCGAGCGCCTTGCCGCAGGCTTCGTCGACGACCGAAGCGCGGTAGCGGCGGGTCAGCGAGATCATGCCCTGCACGAGTCGGTAGGCGAGCATGTCTCGGACCTCCAGAGCTCGCTCGGCCCAGCGGTGCGCCTCTGGACCCACGGCTCGGGCTTGCTTCAGCAGATGATGCTCGGTTCGATAGTGCGCGTAGCGTTTGCGTTCCGGAAGATGGCTCGTTTCGGTTCGGAATCTCCCCGGCGGGTGCTTCGGATGCAGGGCCACCTGTTGCTCACGAAAGAAGACGCGGACGATACGATCATCCCAGTGCACGGCGACTTCACAACCGAGCAGATGATTGGGCACCGAGTAGAACGCTCGGTCGACTTCGATGTGGCCATCGGTGGAGACCGTTCGACGGCCCACGCGGAAGAAACTGAAGCGGGAATCCGGAAGCGGTCGGAGATGCTTCTGTTCTTCGACAAAGCGGGGCCAGACCTGCTGCTTGGTGGTGCCGTGGATGCGCTGGCGGGCGATTCGCTCGTTCCAACTCTGCAGATGCTCATTCTGCGCATCCAGGCTCTCGAAGCGGCGAGCTTTGAGCGCGCTGGAGTCGGTATATCCGATGCTTCTTTCGACTTTTCCGTTCTCGTTCGGAGCGCCCGGATGGATGGGCAGCACGGCGAAGCCGTAGTGGCGAGCGAGCGCACTGAAGACGGCATTGACCTCGGGGTCCACCAAGCAAGCCCGGGTGATCCCGGCCTTGAGGTTATCGAGGCGAACCACCTCCACGCCGCCTCAGATGAGGACGGCGGTAACGACCCGATTCGGTCCGAGTCAGGGCTCCTTTGCCGAAGTCGATCTGCAGGTCCCGACCGGGGGGAGTTTCCACCCGAGCAAACACGCGAGGACTCTCCGCCTTGAGCTTTCCACAGAAGCGCTTGACGGAGTTGTAGGCTCCCCCGAATCCCTGCTCGAAGACCAGGTCCTGCCAGATCCGCTTGGCCTGCAATCCCTGCTGGAGTTTCTTTTCAATCTGCTCCCGAAAGGGCTCACAGAAGCTGCGCAGACCCGGGGGCCGCTTTGGCCGCTTTTGCTCCTCCGAGCCGGGGGCCACTTTGGCCGGTTTTGAATCTCGGGAGGGATCATAGCGGGCAATCCTCTCTCGTCGGACTCCCACCTCTCGCTCGATCCGACGATACGACCAGCCCAGCTTCAGGAGCGCCAAAACCGTTTGCTTCTTTTCCATTTTCAATGTATTGGCCATCGGCGCATCCTACGCCGGATGCGGCCCTCAATGGCTCTTGAAAATGGCCGGTTTTGAAGTGGCCCTCACTGGCCGCTTTTGGGTGGCCCCTGACATTCAAGCTCCGAAACTGTCAGGGCCGTTTGCTAGACTATTTGGTGCAAATAATTAGACTAAAACGACTTACGACGATTTCAGGAGTTCGAAGATGCGTAAAAAGCGTGAAAAACAACGCCCCCTTTCCCCGCAATGGCCCGATCACCAGCTGGCCCATTAGTACAAGATCTCTCTGACAGGGTCGATTCCGGTGTTGGCGCCCCCGGTTTGACGGCCGAGCAGGTGCTGCGTTGCGCCGTCATCAAACAGCTGCATCAGTTCAGCTATCGCAAGCTGGAGTTTCATCTGGTGGATTCGCAAAGCTGTCAGAGGTTCTGTCGCTTGCCCTATGGGGCGTCGATCAGCAAAGCCACCCTGGCGGAGAACCTGGGGAAGACTGAGCCGGGGACTTGGAAGGCGATCAACGACCACTTGGTGCTCTGGGCGCAGGCTCGGGGTCTGGAAAAAGGCCAACGGATTCGGGTCGATGCCACGGCGGTCGAGACGAACATCCACTATCCGCTCGACAGTGAGCTGTTGTACGACGGCATTCGAGTCGTGACCCAGTCGCTGGGGCGGCTGCGGGAGCGGGAAGGGATCGGCTTCGTCGATCATACGCGGCGGGCCAAGCGGCGCGTCCTGAACATCCGCAACCGCCGCGGCAAGAAGCGCCTGGACAGTTACCGCGATCTGATCAAAGTGGCGTCCAAGACGGCTCACTATGCCGAGCAGGCGCTGGCAGCTTCCGCGCAGTGGAGCGATCCCCTCAGTCTGGCCGTGGCGGCGCAACTGGCCCACTATCTGGGGCTGTTGCACAAAGTCATCGAGCAGACTCAACGACGGGTCCTTTCGGGCGAGGCCGTCGCGGCCCAGGAGAAGATCTGTTCCCTCTTCGAAGAGCACACCGATATTATCAAGAAGAGCCCTCGGGAAACGGTCTTCGGCCACAAGGTGTTTGTCAGCACGGGCGCCTCGTCGCTGATCCTGGATTGTGTGGTGGAACGGGGGAATCCGGCCGACAGCAACTATGTGCAACCCTTCTTAGAGCGGCATCGACAGCTGTACGGGAAGGTCCCCCGCCAGAGCGCCTGGGATGGTGGTTTTGCCTCGGCTGCCAACCTGCGCTGGGCCAAAGAGCAGGGGGTACAGGATGTGGCCTTTTCCAAAAAGTGTGGGTTGACGGTTGAGAGCATGGTGCGTTCCAGTTGGGTCTACAAACAACTCAAACGCTTCCGCGCCGGGATTGAGGGGTGCATTGGGACCCTCAAGCACACCTTCGGTCTCCACCGCTGTAGCTGGAAAGGCTGGCCTCACTTTCAAAGCTACGTCCATGCCAGCGTCCTGACCTATAACCTGGTCGTCCTGGCCCGACTCCTGTTGTAGCCTTTTGTGGCTGACCGTACTGCCTTGTGGCTCCGACTCGGGGAGAGGTCTGCGCCGAACCGCTGCTTTTTGGCCCGCGTGCCCTCGCTCGAGGGTCCTTGCTCTGGATCGAGCTGGGTCGAGCCGGTCTGTCAGCAGTCTCAAGTATAATAAGTGTTTACGATTCAACAGATTACAGTTCTGAAAACCCCGGTTTTCGGACGGGCACTAGCTAAGGCGAAGGGAGTCAAGGAGGGTGCCTCGATTCGCCGTGTGAAAATCCGAAGGGCAGGTCGGTCATTATCGGTGGACTTCTACAGGTTCCTTCTGACCGGGGATCTGGAACAGAGCCACATCCAGGTCCAGAACGGCGACGTGATATTTGTTCCCCTCATGGTCAAGGAAGTCTCCATTCAAGGGGAGGTCCGAAGGCCCGGGCGGTACGAACTGAAGGACAAGGAGGGGTTGATAGGCCTCCTTAAGATGGCTGGTGACCTTCGCCCAGGAGCCAGTCTCGAGAAAGCTCTTGTTCTCAGGACAGAAATGAACCAGGGCCTGATAACCCTCGATTTCCCTCTCAAGGAATTGCTAGACAGTGGTCGCGATCAAGAATTGCAGGATCAGGATGTCGTCAATATCTACTCGACCCGCCAGGTTCGCGACGACTTTGTGAGCGTCGAGGGTGGGGGGGTGTCCTTGCCCGGTGAGTACCAGTTGCATGCGGCAATGAGGATCTCAGCACTGATTAGAGAAGCAGGAGGTCTGACCAGACAGGCATATTTGGAGCGAGCTGAACTCGTTCGCACTTCCCCAGAGCAAAAACACTCCTACCTGAAGGTTGATCTGGGTCGTGTCATCAAGGGGGAACCTGACCACGACCTGGCGTTGCAGCCCTTGGATCGGCTGGTGATCTACACCGTTTCGGAGATTGAGGGATCGGAGGGCGCGGTCGACCTCTCCGGGCACGTCAAGCTTCCGGGCCGGTACGACCTATATCATGGAATGCGACTCTACGACCTCCTCTTTGCCAAGGGGGGCTTCCAGGATCCAAACTAATGGAGAAAGACATACAGATCGCGCGGCGATATTCGCCGTCGATCAAACGATGGCTCTCGACACTTTATCAAGTTCAACCTTGAGCACCTGATGCAAGGCCTCCCCGAAGAGAACCATGATTTGCAAGATCTCGACGAGATCGTGATCTATTCGTCCGACGAGATCTCGGCCGTTGAACACAAAGTGACTCTCTCCGGTCATGTTAAGCGGCCGGGCGATCACAGGCTTTTTCAGGGAATGACGATTTACGACCTTCTGGACGTTGCCGGGGGGTTTCAGGACAGGCAGTTCCGTCAGGCGGCGTTTCTGGAAAAAGGAGATCTGATTCGCTGGGTTCGCCGAGGTTCGGAATTGGAGCGTACTCTGATAGCTTTCAACCTCGGAGCCTTGCTGCTCGGGGATGACTCCGAAGACCAGCCTCTCCAGGCAGATGATGAGGTGATTGTCTATGCCGCGAAGGATCTTGCTCTCAGACGAATGGTCGCGATCGATGGTTTCGTCAAGAAACCTGGAGTGTATGAGTTCATCAGCAGCATGACCCTCGCCGATCTCCTGTTGCAAGCGGGAGGTCTCTTGGAGGGTGCCTATGCTCGGGCCGAGATATCGAGGCTCGATGTGCAGGGCAATCCCTCCGTCAAGCGAGAAATCATTCCGGTTGAAATCAGCGACCGATATTTCAACAATGATGGGCCGACGGGAATTCCACTCAAGAGCAACGACAGGATCTCGGTCCGAAAGCATCCCGATTTTGATCTCCAGGATGTGGTTGAGATCAGGGGCGAAGTACGAGTGCCGGGCCGCTATGTGCTGCGCGAGGGCATAAACCACGTTTCGGATTTGGTCCAATGGGCAGGGGGCTTGAAAGAGCAAGCCGCGCCACAGGCTGCAAGGCTGATGCGTCGGATCGAGCCGGCTTTGCTTTCCCTGGAGAACAAGCTGCGACTAGTCCAGAAGGAAGTGCGACAGACCGAGAGGGGACTGAGTAAGAAGGGTCCCGCGACTCCCCTTTCTGTGAGGGAGTCCGAATCCCTTGAACATAAGCGAATCGCTTTCAATCTTGAAGTCGCTCTTGGCAATCCTGGATCCTCCCAAGACCTGGTCCTGGACGACGGTGACCAGCTCACAATCCCCCGCTTCGAGAACGTGGTCGAAGTCCGAGGTGCTGTTCAGTTCGAGACGGTCATGGCCCATGTCGAGGATAAGGGTGCCGAGTACTATATCGATCATGCTGGTGGGTACAGCCGAGACGCAGATAGTCAAGGCGCGACCATCATCTACCCTGATGGGCGGCGAGTCTTGAACAAGGGTGGATTCCTCTGGTTCAAGACCCTGAAAGTGCCTCCCATGTCAGTGATCGAGGTGCCCCTTCGGCCCGTGATCGAGGCATCCCCCGAGCCGGTCCGGGAAGAGCCGTCCGACAGCGAGGCCGAAACCGACTCATCTCAGAAAGATCGCGAGAAGAGTACTAAGGATTCGTAGTCAGATCACGGCTCCTTCCCACACCTCACAGATCCTCTGGCACACCCAATCGATGTCTTGAGGTGTCAAATTGGACCCGCTTGGGAGACACAGACCGCGCTCGAAGATGTCTTCAGAAATCCGCCCCCCCTACGAGGGCAGTGCTCGAAGACGGGTTGAAGGTGAAGGGGTTTCCAGATCGGCCGGGACTCAATGCCGGCAAGATCAAGCGCCTTCCGGATCTCTTCTCTGGTGGTCCCGGACAGCTGTGGATCCACGGTAATACATGTTAACCATCGCGTGCATCGACCATAGGAAGCTTCGGGCATGAAGCCAATTCCCGGCAGCTGGCCCAATTGCTTTTGGTAGCGGATGAAATTGTTTCTGCGGGATTCAATGCGTTCAGGCAGCACTTTGAGCTGAGCCCTGCCAACCGCCGCAAGAACGTTGCTCATGGTGTAGTTGTATCCAGCAGTAGAGTGTTGGTAGTGAGCGGCCGGATCCTTGGCCTGCGACGCCAGAAAACTCGCTGCCTCAATGCGCCTGGAATCGTTGGAGACCAACATGCCACCCTGGGATGTGGTGACGATCTTGTTGCCGTTGAAAGAGAAAGCACCAAACTGACCCAGGGAGCCTTCGCCTATGCAAACGTCGCCTCCCAGATGCGCCCCAGGGGCAACATGGACATAGTCAGCAAGGTGGTTATGGTGATCGATGGTGCAAGCGGTATTCAAAATACAACTCGTACCGATGGTAGAACCAGGATTCACAACGACACCTGCAGCCGCGACAGTTCCTGCCCCAAGGGCAACACCAGCCGCTAAGGTAGCCCCGGGGTGGACAGCCGGTTGGAGGCACTCTTCTCGAGACGCCAGTCTTAGAAAGACCTCACGCCGGACCTCATTCTCGCCAATAGCAATAACCAGACGCTCGTGGGGGATTGATGCTATGTCTCCCAAGTCTCCCAGAACCGGCAGCCCCAAAACCACCCTAGATTGAAGCTCCTTCTCGTCGTCCACATAGCCGATTGGCGTGATCGACCCATCAGATTCCTGGAGGCGGTTCAAGATGTCCGCAACCACTTGCCCATGGCCACCTGCCCCAACGATCAGGACCCGCTTCAGTTTGATTGGCACCTTCACAGAATTCGACAACCCGTCAGCAACAAGGAGTTATTCAAATCACCAGGGTCAGCCTGCACACCACAACCCGTGTATCATACAAGGATGGCCGAGGAGTTGCTTGGGGTGCGTTCGTTATGGCACCAAGTGCTTCGCGGTTGAAACTCGGTTCTGCTCCCTGGGTTTGGTGTGTCGCTGGGATTGGCGCTTTCCGTTGTCGACCAGCCAGGAACCAGAGCGCGGCAACTGAAGGGAATTGAAGAGGGCCGATTCCGGCCGGAGCCTTCGTCGTAGGCGGGTATTTGCAGACGTACCCTCGGCCTTTTTCACCTGAGCTGAGAACTAGGAGTTTCCGTGGCGAACAGTGTCAGGATTGGGATACTGGGTGGAGGGATCTCGGGTCTAGCCACCGCCTTCTTTCTTCTCCAGGAGAGTCGGGATAAGTCCCGGGAGATCGAAATCAGTCTCTTGGAGCGATCAGGTCGTTTGGGTGGTGTCATCCGCTCAGAGAACAACAGAGGCTTTCTTCTAGAGTGGGGTCCAGAGGCCTTTGTGAGCTATAAGCCTGCTGCTCGTGAGCTGGTACACACAGTCGGTCTTTCCGGCCAGTTGATCGGATCCAACGATCATTTGCGGAGAACCTACGTCCTGGGACAGGAAGGGCTTCGGCCCCTGCCGGAAGGGATGGCGTTCCTAGCTCCTATCAGATTGAGAACCTTCTGGTCCACATCATCTCTGAGTCGTTCTGGAAAGCTACGAGCGCTGATGGAACCCTTCGTAGGCCGCAGCCAGGGAGATCTCAGCGTCAGCTCTTTCCTTGGGCGGAGGCTAGGCAAGGAGTTCACCGACAGCATAGCTGAGCCCTTGGTTTCGGCTATATACGGCGGAGATATAAGACGATTGAGTACCCCTAGCGCGCTCCCCCTTCTCCATCAGCTGGAGCAGAGCTTCGGCAGTCTTTGGAAAGGTTTTCGTCGGACCAGGTCCACGTCGTCAGCCGCCTCGCCATCACTCTTTCAGACCCTCCGTGGTGGCATAGAACAGCTGATCGATCCTCTGGTGAGGGCCCTGGAGGGGGTCGAGGTCCACCTCAATCTTGCCGAACTCAGGCTGGAGCGAGGGTCCAGACCCTATCGATTGAGGGCGACGGGTTTCGACGATTCCTTCGATCTCTTGATTCTGTCTACCCCAGCTGGATCCAGCGCAGAGATCCTGAGCGATATCAACCCCGAGGCCAGCGGACTTCTGCGAGAGATCCCCTACACTTCTAGCAAGATCATCTATCTTGCGTACAAGCGCTCCGAGTTTTCCCATCCTCTTGACGGTTTCGGCTTTGTCGTACCAGAGGGAGAGGCCGAAGCGCTCGATGCTTGCACCTGGGTCAGCAGCAAGTTCGATGGGCGCTGTCCGGAGCAGGCGGTCCTTCTACGCTGTGTTGCGCACGATGGGAGAATGACTCGAGCACCAGTCTCGAAAGAGGAAGCCGCTGCAATAGTTCACGGTGAAGTGAGGCGAATCCTGAATGTTTCTTGCGCTCCCGTCTTGCAGCAGGTATTTGACCATACTCGGGTCATGCCGCAATTGGTGGTGGGACACCGTGGGCTGCTGGAAAAGGTACAGAAGGCTCTTGAACGAAACCCCGGACTCTTTCTCACCGGTGCCTTCGTGGGTGGTGTCGGTATTCCTGACTGTATCCAGACAGCACGTCGAACGGCTCAAAAGGCAGTTGATATGGTCGAGCGTCTAACCTGACAATCAAACCCAGAAGTCCGCCCCATGCGCGTTGTGTACTTTCATCAATACTTTTCTATCCCCCAGGGCGCATGGTCGGTGCGCTCGTATGAAATGGCGCGAAAGCTGGTAGAACGAGGGCACTCCCTGACCGTAGTCTGTGGCGTAAATAGGCTAAGCGATCCTGGTATATCCGGGCCTGTGCGTCGCGGCTGGCGCAGCGGCACAGTGGATGGCATCTGTGTAAAAGAGGTGGCCATGCCCTATTCGAACTATCTGAGCGTTCCCCGACGTGCATGGGTCTTTCTACGAGTTGCTCTCAAGACGCTCGTGTTCGCCCTGCGCGGGGACTACGATCTCTTCTTCGCAACCTCGACTCCCCTGACAGCTGCCATTCCTGGGATCTGTGCCAAGCTCTTTCGTCGAAAGAAGTTCGTCTTTGAAGTGCGCGACCTGTGGCCCGAAGTCCCCCGCCAGATGGGAGCGATCAGGAACCCCATAGCTTTCTGGTCGCTGTTGGGGCTAGAGTGGCTTGCCTACCGAACCGCTGACGCCTGTGTTGCCCTGTCCCCCGGAATCGAAGCAGGAATCCGAAGACGCAGTCGTCCCGATCTTCCTATCTCAATGATTCCGAACGTTTCGGATCTGGAACTATTCAGGCCTGGAAAAGAGGCAAGCCGATTCCCCGGAACCGCCGATGACGATTTTGTCTGTGTGTTTACCGGCGCCCACGGCATTGCGAACGGACTGGATGCCGTCCTGGCCGCAGCCAAGCTACTCCATCAAGACGGCAACCACAACGTCAAGTTTGTTTTCGTCGGTGACGGTAAGAAGAAGCCGGAACTGATTCGACGAGCCGACGAAGCCGGATTGGCAAACTGTATCTTTCTCGATCCAGTGCCTCGCGAGGAGCTTGCGCGCAAACTCGCCAGCACGGATGTGGGGCTTATGATTCTGGCCAATGTAGAGGGGTTCCAGTATGGCACCTCACCGAACAAGTTCTTTGACTATATCTCGGCAGGGCTTCCGGTCATCGTGAACTACCCGGGCTGGCTTGCGGAGTTGGTTACGGAGCAAAGTATAGGTCTGGCCGTACCTCCTGAGGAACCGGCTGCCTTCGTCGAGGCCGTTATTAGGCTCAAGTATGACCCGATTCTCGCTCGGAGAATGGGAGAACGTGCTCGCCAGCTGGCGAGAAGTGAATTCTCCTTGGAAAGGCTCTCCAATCGTTTCGCCGATTTTCTCGAAGGTGTTGTCGCCAAGAATGGAGTTGTCTAGGAGCGCGCGCCGGCGGAAATTGATCTAATGCGAAAACGGCGCGTTAGCCGCTGTGGGTCAAGGCCTTGATCCCTTCTCCACCCTTGCATAGAATCCTACACCAAGCAATCCCAGGGCTGTGACTGTAGCCACCGAGTTTTGAATCCACCACCCGGAGGAGGTCGTAAAACCATGGATAAGGGAAATTCGAGTCGAAAGAACTGGCTTGACCGCCGCCAATGGGTGAAGCTGAGCGCGGTCGGTGGACTGGGCCTGTCGACGACTGGGTCCGCGAGGTCCGGCATCAGCTCACGCCGCGCAGCACATGATCTGGGACCTCCTCCCAATAAGCCTTTCGGCCGCGTCGCCACTGGATCGTGTTCGGATTGGATTTGTTGGAGTAGGAGGGCATGGGGTCCAACCATGTCAAGAATCTGCTTCGTATCAGGGGTGCCGAGCTCGGAGCGGTCTGCGATCTCGACCGAGGAAAGGTAGAGCGTATCCAGTCCTGGGCGAAGAAAGCTGGACAGCCCGAACCCAAGGGTTTCTGGCGCGGAGAGACCGACTTCAAACGCATGTGCCAGCAGGAAGATCTGGATCTGGTTTACACTGCGACGCCGTGGAGGTGGCACGTCCCAGTTTGCCTTGCTGCTATGGAAGCTGGAAAACATGCAGCGACCGAAGTACCTGCCGCCCTCACGATCGATGAGTGTTGGCAGCTTGTGGAGGCGGCGGAAAAATACAAGAAACACTGTGTCATGATGGAAAACTGCAACTACGGGCACCGCGAGATGATGATCCTGAACATGCTGCGAAAGGGTGTCTTGGGAGAGATCATGCATGCGGAGTGTGGGTATCTTCACGATCTCCGTGCCGAAAAATTCGCCTCAGAGAGTGAGGGTCTGTGGCGTCGTGACCACTCCATCAAGCGAAACGGTAACCTCTATCCCACCCACGGATTGGGACCCGTGGCCCAGTGCATGGACATCAACCGGGGGGATCGATTCGACTACCTGGTCTCGATGAGCAGTAACTCCAGGGGACTGTACCAATACGCCCAAGAACACTTCCCTCCAGAAGCTCCGGAAAGGCAGGAGGAGTACGCTTTGGGAGATGTGAACGTGAGCCTGATTCGCACCGTCAAGGGCCGGACCATCTTCTTGAGTCACGACTGCAACCTGCCTCGACCGTACAGCCGTATCAATCTAGTCCAGGGTACCGAGGGCATCGTTCATGGCTACCCGGATCGGGTGCACATCGAGGGGAGAAGCCCCGAACATCAATGGGAAGCGGCAAGCGAGTACCTCGAGGAATTCGAACATCCGCTTTGGAGGACGCTGGGAAAGGTCTCCGAAGGAGCGGGCCATGGGGGGATGGATTACATAGAGGACTATAGGCTGATCCAATGCCTGCGGGAAGGGTCCCCCACAGACATGGATGTCTACGACGCTGCTGCTCTGAGCGTGGTCACAGAGCTGACGGAGCAATCGGTCTCGCACAAGAGCCGTCCCGTCGAGTTCCCAGACTTCACGCGCGGGTCCTGGAAGGTTTTTCCTCCTCTGGGAATCGTCCATTCTTAGGCAGTCCTAAGCTGAAACTTCATTTGCAGAAGTAGCTTTGGCCTCCAGGCCGAAGTCTTATTCTTCTGAGCCTTTGGCTCGGACGGCCTGGAGGCCACCGCTACGCCGGACCCGAAGTTTCGTTCTCGAATGGGGCCAGCACTCCTATTCCTCAAGCTGCAAGAAGTCCTTTGATTGGCGACAGTTAGAATTTCCCACGACGACAAATAGAATTCCCCACTTTTTCAGGGCTGATCCTGACCATGAGGGCATGGTTAAGGATCAGCAAGTGCGGAGGTTAGTAAAGTTGCAAAAGAACGAGAAGACGCTAACGATGGCGGCGGCCAAAGCGGGGCTGTCGCGAAAGACGGCTCGGAAGTACCTGAAGTCGGGAAAGCTGCCGAGCCAGAGTCAGCCGGAGCGATATTGGCGAACTCGATCGGATCCGTTCGAGTCGGTGTGGCCAGAGGTGGAAGAGATCCTGAAGCGATCTCCGACGGTGGAAGCGACAGCGGTGTTCGAGTATTTGTGCCGCCAGCAGGAAGGGGCCTTCCAGCAAGGTCAGTTGAGGACGCTGCAGCGCAGGATCAAGCAGTGGAAGGCACAACACGGAGAAGCGAAGGAGGTGATGTTCCCGCAGAAGTATCGGCCGGGACAT
The DNA here is from genome assembly GCA_965219855.1 of Acidobacteriota bacterium. Classification (GTDB taxonomy): domain Bacteria; phylum Acidobacteriota; class UBA6911; order RPQK01; family JAJDTT01; genus CAUZIZ01. The sequence continues at coordinate 34,593 of CBDCOR010000015.1, read as the reverse complement.
CAAGCTCAATCGGACTTTACGTTTATGGGGCGTCTGGGAGTGACGATCCAGGGCCAGCCGTTTCCCCATCTGCTGTACCACTTTGTTTTGGCCTACTCGAACTGGGAAGCGACCACGCTGTGTTTCAGTGAGTCCTTTGAGAGCCTCAGCCTGGGGCTTCAGAGCGCGTTGTGGGAGTTGGGGGCGCTGCCCGAGGAACACCGAACAGACCGGCTTTCGGCGGCCGTCAACAACCTGAAACGGGAAGAGTTCACCGAGCGCTATCAAGGGTTGCTGAGACACTTCGGGATGCGCTCGAGTCGCACCCAGGCAGGAAAGGCTCACGAGAACGGGGATGTGGAACAGGCCCATCACCGCTTGAAACGGGCCATCGAGCAGGAACTGCTGCTGCGGTGTAGCCGTGATTTTTCCAGCCGGGAAGAGTACGAGGGTTTTGTAGCGGTGATTGTGGACCGGCGCAATGCGACCCGGCAAAAGCGCCTGGGAGAAGAGCTGGCCGTGATGCGCCCGTTGCCGGCACGCCGTCTGGATGACTTCACCCGGCAGTGGGTGAGAGTCTCCCCCAGCAGTACGATCCGGGTTCGCCACAACACCTATTCGGTGGACAGCCGGTTGATCGGCGAGCGGGTGCAGGTGAGGGTGTGGGCGGATCAGGTGGAGGTCTACTACGGGGGTCAGCCACAGGCACGCATGCCTCGCTTGCGAGGAGAAGGCAAGCATCGCATTGACTACCGGCAGGTGATCCATTCCCTGGTGCGCAAGCCGGGGGCGTTCACTCGCTATCGCTGGCGCGAGGATCTGTTTCCGGGGATCTTGTTTCGAGTCGCCTACGACGAGCTGCGCCAAGATTGTCCAGCCACGGCGGATCGCCAGTATCTGAAGATCCTCGAGTTGGCTGCCCAGGAAGGTGAGCAGCGAGTGCGAGAGGCACTTCAGGGGCTGATTGAGAGGGGACAAAGAATCCGTTTCGAAGCACTACGAGAATGCCTCGTCGATCCGGTGGTGGAGCCCTGGGAAGTGGCGGTGGAGAAGATGGACGTGGGCGTCTACGACACGCTGCTGGAGAGCCGGGAGGTGAGATCATGAGTGGAGGCAACTTGACCCGGCTTCGCGAGTGCCTTGTCCAGCTGCATCTACCAGCCTTTCGGGAGCACTCCGCCGCCCAGGCGGCACTGGCTACCCAGGAAAGTCTGTCCTATCCCCGGTTTCTCTTGTCGTTATCTGAGATCGAAGTGGCGGAGCGGCACGAGCGCAAAATCCAGCGCCTGCGCCGAATCTCGAAGCTTCCCTGGGAGAAAACGCTGACGGCGTTGGACCGCTCGCGCTTGCCCCAAAGCGTGGATCGACAACTGACGGCGCTGCTGGAAGGTACGTTTTTGGATCGCGCCGAGAACGTCTTGGCTTTCGGCAACCCTGGAAGCGGCAAGACGCATCTAGTCTGTGCTCTGGGGCAGGAGTTGATTCTGCTGGGGCGCCGGGTTCTATTCTCTACCTGCGCCCTGCTGGTACAGCGATTGCTGCGGGCCAAAATCGATCTGACTCTGGAGAAGGAGCTCAAGAAACTGGATCGCTTCGAGGCTCTCATAGTCGATGACATCGGCTACGTTCAGCAAAGTCGGGAGGAAATGGAGGTTCTTTTCACACTGCTGGCCCATCGCTACGAACGCCGCAGCATCTTGCTGACCAGCAACCTGATCTTCTCGGACTGGGAGAGGATCTTCAAGGACCCCATGACGACGGTGGCGGCGATTGATCGGGTGGTGCACCACAGCGTGATTCTGGAACTCAACGTCTCGAGCTACCGAATGGAGAGCGCCAAGAAGAAACAGCAGGAAACCACGAAATGAGGAAACCGCGAGGAGTTCAAATCCGGGCAAATCGGCTGATTGGCCCCTGGGAAGTGCTTGGTGGGGACGATAGACGAGTGCCCGCTAAGGGGAGAGGTCGTACAGCGCCCTACAGAGGCCGCTCAGGAGCCTCGTGGATCTGGTCCACTCCCCTCGACGCCGGCGCGAGCGAGGGGGAGCTCCGTTCGGGCTACGCCCTCACTCCATCCCCCTCGCATTCTAAAAACAATCTCTCTTTTTTACAGAAAGGAGGACCCCGAAAAGAGTCGTCTCAGAGGACGGCTACAGCTCTTTTTTTTATCCCTCGTGTGGGGATTTCCAATTGTCGCTGCGGGAATTCCATTTGTCGTTGATCAGTCCTTGTCAACTAAATACTCAGCTAGCGCCAAATCTGAATGGTCGTCTATATTGACGATGAATTCGTCGTCCAGAACGTAGGGTACGCATCTCTCTCCGAAGAGCCGACCCTTTTCAATCAGGCTGGTCCTGGTCAGGTAAACCTGACCGTTCCTCATGTAGAGAGTCGGTGTGTCCTGGTCCCTTCTAATCATCCCGGTTTGGGACGAAAAGGGCTTCAACAGGCCGTTCTCGATCGTGCCTCCCTTGTAGGGGTTGAACTTGGCTGGGACGGGAGAAACAGTGACAACAGAGTCAGCATCCTTCTCGAAAAAGAGTTCGATCGCCTCTGAAAGGGTACCAGTCTTTCTGAATGGCGTCGTAGGCTGCCAGCAGCAGGACCGCATCGTACTCTTTCCCCTGTTGCTTCAACACGCTGACAGTGTAAGCCAACACCGGTTCGGTTTTGGTCTCAGGCTGAGAGAGCCGGGCCGGCCTCGGAATCACAAGGCTCCCCAACTCTTCCGCGACCCTTGCAATCTCGCTATCCTCGGTCGAGACAACCGTGGTGGTGACGTAGGGGTATTGCTGGCCATTCCGAAGCGAATAGTAAATGAGAGGTTTCCCCTTGAGAGGAGCCAGGTTCTTTCGTGGGATTCTCTGAACCCCACCTCTTGCCGGCACGATCGCTAGAATTCGCTTCCCTTTGTAGCTCATCCCACGCCGTGATAGTTCCTGTAGGCCTCTTTCATTTACCCCCGGCGGCATGAAGCATATTCGATGGGCTGCGAGACCGCAATCAGCCTTTCGAGGACAGTTCCCGATGCTATAATGTCCGGTGGGAGTGACTCTGGTGTTGACGAGAGAAGATTCTCTATCTGGGCCAGGTCTGGTCGCCCCCACAGATAAGACTTCACCTCGATGTCATATCCCAGCTATACTGCCAGACTCAACTCTGAACCCGGGCTGAAGAACGAGGTTGTCTCTCCTTGATTTCACCTGCTTTCTCGATCCAACCCGATAAGTTTCGCGACGAGTGCGGGGTTTTCGGTATTCACTCTCACTCAGAGGCAGCGCGCCACACCTATTTGGGTCTCTACGCGCTCCAGCACCGCGGGCAGGAGTCGGCCGGGATCGTCACCTCGGATGGGAGCCAGCTGCACCAGGAAAGGGGGATGGGCTATGTTGCCGAGGTCTTCAGCGACGGCCAGTTGGACCACTTGGTGGGCGGATCAGCAATCGGTCATGTTCGCTACTCCACTACCGGCCAGAGCATGCTGGCAAATGCACAGCCTATCGTGAGTGAGTCCTGGCGAGGTCCGATCGCCCTGGCGCACAACGGTAACATCGTCAACAGCCAACAGCTCCGGCAAAGGCTCGAGGACGATGGCGCCATCTTCCAGTCTACGACCGACACCGAAGTCATGCTTCACTTGCTGGCGCATTCCAGCGAGGAGGATCTGGGACAGGCTCTAGTGGAAATGTTGGGGGCGGTGCGCGGTGCTTACTCCATGCTGCTCCAAACACCCCGAAGAATCTATGCCATCCGCGATCCGTTTGGGGTTCGCCCGCTTTGCCTGGGCCAACTCGATGGTGCCTATGTAGTCGCTTCCGAGACCTGTGCCTTTGATCTCATTGGGGCAGAATACCTGAGGGACGTAGCTCCAGGGGAGATTCTATGCATCGAAGATGGGCAGCTGCAGCCAACCTTCCAGGCTCCTTCCGCTCGACATGCCTTCTGTATCTTCGAACATGTGTACTTCAGCCGGCCCGACAGTCGAGTCTTCGAGAGGAGCGTCCACCACAGTCGCTACATGATGGGTCGGAAATTGGCGCAGGAGTCTCCCGCGGAAGTAGATCTAGTGGTTCCTGTTCCCGACTCGGGGGTGACCGCTGCTCTCGGTTTTGCAGAGGAGTCGGGCGTGCCCTTCCAGGTTGGCCTCATTCGCAATCACTATGTGGGGAGGACCTTTATCGAGCCCAGACAGTCGATTCGCCATTTTGGGGTCAAGATCAAACTGAATCCGGTGAGAGAGTTACTGGATGGGAAGAGAGTCGTGTTGGTGGACGACTCGATCGTGCGAGGCACTACCAGTCGGAAGATCGTCGAGATGGTTCGGTCGGCGGGAGCACGCGAAGTCCACATCAGGATCAGTTCGCCGCCAACGGTTTCGCCCTGCTACTACGGCATCGATACCCCGACTCATGGCGAGCTCATCGGTGCCAATAAGACTTTGGGAGAGATCGAAGCGTTCGTCGGCGCCGACAGCCTCTATTACCTTTCGCTTAAAGGAATGAAGGCGGCCGTTTCAGCCGAGGGAAATTTCTGTTCCGCCTGTTTCGACGAGAACTATCCCATCACGGTGAGTCGAGAGGTAGTCCAAAAAGAGCTGTTTGATCTGGAGACCCCGAGTGTCGGTGATCGAGATGAAGTATCGTGATGCCGGCGTCGATATCGATAAGGGAAACCAGGCCAAACAGCGGATCCAGGATCTGGTTCGCTCAACCTTCGATTCTGGCGTAGTCCGAGACTTCGGTTCCTTTGCCGGACTGTATCGTCCCGACCTGCTCCATTTCCAGAAGCCGATTCTGGTTTCCAGCGCTGACGGAGTGGGCACCAAACTCAAGATCGCCTTCCTCACTGGCATCCATCACACCGTTGGAGTTGACCTCGTCGCCCATTGTTCCAACGACATCCTTACCCACGGATCGCTGCCCCTCTTCTTTCTCGACTACATTGCGACGGGAACCCTGGAACCCTCGGTCGTAGAGCAGATTGTGCAGGGACTGGTCGAAGGCTGCAAGGAAGCAGGCTGTGTCCTGCTTGGCGGAGAGACTGCAGAGATGCCCGACTTCTACCAGGAAGGTGAGTATGATTTGGCTGGCTTCATGGTAGGGCTGGTGGACGAGTTCAAGGTTCTTGATGCCAGAGACGTCTCCGAAGGAGACAGGCTGATCGGCTTGCCCTCTTCCGGACTCCACACCAACGGCTATTCGCTGGTACGACGGCTGATCTTCGAGCAGGAGAAACTCACCGTCGATACGCCGGTGGCGGAATGGGGAAAGACAGTGGGAGAGGAACTACTGACCCCGCATCGGAACTATCTTTCCGTGCTCAGGGAACTGCTCCAAGCGGACGATCTTCATGCCATCGCCCATATCACTGGCGGTGGGATTACCGAGAACCTGGCTCGCGTGCTGCCTCCCGGGCTCGGTGCGAGGATTCAGGACGAAAGCTGGGAGGTGCTTCCGGTGTTTCGCTTCATCCAGGAGAGAGGAAGGGTCGAGACGGAGGAGATGCGCCGAACCTTCAACCTGGGCCTAGGTATGATTCTGGTCACGGCCAAGGAAAGGTACGATCGCGTCGTTGACCATCTGAAGTCCAGAGGTGAGACTTACTACACCATTGGAGAGATCGTCAAAGGCAGCGGAGAGGTTCAATACCAGTGAAGAACGTCGCCGTACTGCTCAGTGGCCGCGGATCCAACTTTCTCGCCCTCTCGGATGCGGTTGAGGCGGGAGAAGTCCCGGCACGAATTGCACTGGTTGTCTCCAACCGCAAAGAAGCCCCTGGACTCGAGCACGCTCGTAACCGAGGTTACGAGACGGTCTACCTGCCATCCAAGGGAATCGATCGTGAATCCTATGATCGGCTGCTGGTTCCAGAGCTCAGGAAGGCCGGTGCCGACATAGTCTGTCTGGCCGGGTTCATGCGCGTTCTGGGTCCGACTCTGGTCCGTGAGTTCCCCAACCGAATCCTCAACATTCATCCTTCCTTGTTGCCTTCGTTCCCTGGTCTGAACGCCCAGAAGCAGGCCCTGGATTGGGGTGCCAAGGTTACCGGCTGTACGGTTCACTTCGTGGATGAGGAAGTCGACCACGGACTCATCATTCTTCAACACCCGGTTCCAATCTTGAACGACGACACTGAGGAAAGCCTCTCAGCGCGGATTCTGGTCTACGAACACGACATCTATAAAAGGGCTCTCAAGTGGGTCTGCGAAGACAAGGTTCGAATTGTGAACCGTAGGGCACTTCTTCCGGAAGGGGAGTAGCCCCTCTGGATCAAAATCCGATGAGAATCGACGAACTGGAAACCCCCGCACTTCTCATTGATCTAGACATCATGGAGGCCAACCTGCAGCGGATGTCGGATTACTCTCGTCAACAGGGCCTGGATTTCAGACCACACATCAAGACCCACAGGATTCCAGAGCTTGCAAAAATGCAGGTCGAGTTGGGAGCCCGCGGCATCACCGTGGCCAAGCTAGGTGAGGCAGAAGTGATGAGCGACGCAGGTCTCGATGATCTCCTACTGGCCTATCCTCTGCTTGGTGCCAGTAAGTCAAAGCGCCTGAGAGCCGTTCTGGAAAAGGCTCGGGTCGCGGTTTCGCTGGACTCAGCAGAATCCGTGAGTTGGGTCGCACAGGCCGCAGACGGGAAATCGGTGGAAGTGCTGGTGGAGATCGACCTGGGTGCAGGGCGTTGCGGAGTTGCTCCAGGCCCGGAGGCGGTCAAACTGGCTAGACTCATCGAGTCAACTACAGGCGTCCATTTCGGGGGCTTGATGTTCTATCCAGGACACATTCATCCCGAGTTTGACGGGAACACACATACACTGCAGCAACTCAACCGAGATCTTCAGTACCAGCTCGACTGTTTCGAGCGCGAACAGATACCGGTGCCTCGAGTCAGTGGGGGTAGCACGCCCTCGGCCCCGTTTTCGCACGAGATAGAGAACCTCACCGAGATAAGACCCGGTACCTATATCTTCAATGACCGCAACACGCTGGAGTGGAAAGCCTGCCGAGAATCGGATTGTGCAGCCACCCTTCTGGTAACCGTGGCCAGCAATGCAGTCCCTGGCCAGGTCATAATCGACGGGGGAGCAAAGGCTTTTACCTCCGATCTTCTTGCCCCTGGGACCAAAGCTGGACACGGATTGGTCAAGGGGCACCCAGAAATTGTCTTCGAGAAAATGAACGAGGAGCACGGTTTCCTCAAGCTTCCGGAGGGGCTCAAGTTTGACGTCGGCGAGCAGCTTCGAATCATTCCCAACCACATCTGTGTGGCGGTCAATCTGCAGGATTCTCTTGTGACTTGTCGGGGCCAGGAAGTCGTAGGAGAGTGGGAGATCAAGGCTCGGGGCAAGAGTCGCTAAGTGCTCCCTTTCATATATTTTATGAATCATATATTTTATGAAAGGGAGCACTAAGCTCAGCGCAGGAATAACTTCGTAGTTCCACTCAATCCAGAACAGATCAGGTATTTGCAGGGAGGTAGTCCGCATGAACGGGAACACAGTCATCGCCAAGATATTGAAGGCGGAGGGGGTCGAATGGATCACCGCCTACCCGGAACAAAAACTCATCGATAAGGTTGCCATGGAAGGCATCCGCCCCATCATCACGCGTCAGGAGCGGGCCGGAGTCAACATGGCAGACGGTTATAGCCGAGTTCACAACGGCAACAAGATTGGCGTTTTCACGATGCAGAGAGGACCCGGAGCCGAGAACGCGTTCGGCGGAGTGGCTCAGGCTTTTGCCGACTCCGTTCCCATAATCCTACTGCCCGGCGGTGCGCCGGCGGATCGTGTCCGAGTCCATCCCGGCTTCGATTCGGTGGACCACTATGGGGGTATCACCAAAGTCAACGCGCACCTCAATCAAGTCGAGCGGATCCCCGCCCTCATGCGGCACGCCTTCACCCAGCTCAAGCACGGGCGCCTGGGACCCGCCCTTCTCGAGATTCCAGATGACGTGGGCACCACCGAGTATCCACATGATTCACTCGACTACCAGCCGGTTCAGAAATATCGAAGCGGCGCCGACCCCAACCAGATCGCAGACCTGGTGGGCGCGCTCCTTCGGGCATCTTGTCCTGTCCTCACCGCCGGTCAGGGAGTCCTCTACGCAGAAGCCACGGCGGAGCTGGTCGAGTTGGCGGAACTGATCAACCTGCCAGTGCTCACCTCGCTAGCTGGGAAGAGCGCTTTCCCCGAGAACCATCCACTGGCGCTCGGAACCGGGTCCCACACCCACACCCAGATGGCGGCCCACTTCTTGGAAAAGACGGACTTCTTCCTAGGAGTGGGCACTAGTTTGACCAATTTTGCCTTCAATCCGCCAGTGCCGAAGGGAATCCCCGTGGCCCAGTCAACCAACTGTGCCGAGGATATCAACAAGGATCATCCCATCGACTATGGAGCCGTTGGCGATGCCAAACTGGTCTTGCGCCAGATGATCGAAGAAGTGAAACGTCAGATCGGATCCCAAGGGCGTCCCGACAATAGCGGAGTGGCTGATGAGATCAGGGAGATCCGAAAGGCCTTCATGGCAGAGTGGGGTCCAAGGCTTGCCTCGGACGAGGTGCCGATCAGCCCCTATCGGGTCTTCAGGGACTTGGCGTCGGAAGTCGACATAGCGAACTCGATCGTGACTCACGACTCCGGCTATCCACGCGACCAGCTGGTTCCCTTCTGGCAGCCTGTGACTCCCAGAGGATATCTCGGATGGGGCAAGTCAACGCAGTTGGGATATGGCCTTGGACTAGCCATCGGAGCAAAGCTGGCAAGCCCGGACAAACAGGTCATCAACATCATGGGGGATGCCGCCTTTGGCATGGCCGGTCTCGACATCGAAACCGCGGTGAGAGCCGAGATCGGTACCGTGACCATCATTCTGAACAACGGAGTCATGACCCATTACCACGCCCACATGCCCTACGCCACCAAGCATTGGGGAAGCAACAAGTTCACGGGCAACTACGCTCGAGTAGCGGAAGGACTGGGTGCCCATGCCGAGCGTGTGGAGACGCCGGACCAGATAAGACCAGCCATAAGAAAAGCGCTCGCAGAGTCCCAGAGCGGGCGGCCATCCGTCCTCGAGATGATCACCAAGGAAGAAGAAGACGTTCCCAAGTATTGGTGACCGATCTGACCTGAAACTTGAGTAGTGACGTAGCTTTGGCCTCCAGGCCGAAGTCTTGTTCTTCCGAGCCTTGGGCTCGGCAGACGGCGGCCTGGAGCCCACCGCTACCTCCGGAGCGACCATTCACTGGCCGCTCGTTGCCTGCTCCAGGCGCTCTTTCTTTTCGAACTGCTCCTGGGCGAGCTCTTCTTGACCTAGATGTTGGTAGGCTAAGCCGAGTTGGTAGTAGGGGCTGGGTATGTTGGGTTGCATTCTGATGGCGCGTGTCAGCTCCTTCACCGCTTCTTCGTGTCGGCCCATCTCGTTGTACACCCTGCCCCGGAGATAGTAGATATCAGCGTCACTCGGAGAGGTCGCCTCGGCCGTCTTCAGGGCCTCCAGCACCTCGGAGTTGGAAGCGCCTTCTTCACTCAGTGATTGGGCCAGGAAGACGTGGACCATGGGATAGCGGGGCTGGTTTTTGGCAAGGCGGCGCCAGGTTTGGGTGGCGAGTTTCGGATCCCCCGAGGCACGGTGGGCCTGGGCCAACAGACTCAGCGCTTCAAGCTGACTGGGCGACCGGTTGGCGATTCCGGACAGTATCCCGATCGCGTTGCCGAAGTCCCCCGCCGTCATGAGCCTGCGCGCCAAGGCTACGCCCAGTCCCGGGGCTTCAGGGAGTTTCCCATGTCCCTCTCTCAGGACGGCCAAAGCGTCGCCTTGGTTCTCAGACTGTTGGTGCACCTGCGCCAGCGAGAGATAATAATCCTCGACCCCCGAAGCCAGCTTGATAGCCCGTTCCAGATATCTTGCCGCGTTCTTCTCCTGCCTGGCCAGGGCGTAGGTCTTGCCGATCAGTGCAGCTGCCTCAGCTCGAACAGGGGCGGGCAGGTCGGATCTCTTTTCGATTACCAAGGCGGTGTCGATTCCGTCCTGGTGGGCCCCCGCTGTCCCCTCCATGCTGGCAAGCAGTAGCGCGGCTCTGGGAGGAAGGACCCCTGCACTCTGTGCCCGCAGCAACTCGGCGAAGGCCAGATCGCGATGCTTGTGATAAAAGAGCCATTGACCCAGATCTGAATGGATCTGGGTAAGCTTGGGGAAACGCTCGGCGGCACTCCGAAGGTGCTCTCGCGCCCTCTCGATATCACCAGCCAGAGTCTCCAACCGGACCAGATCAGCGAGATAGGTCGCCTTGGAGGGATTATTATCGCTGAGCGTTCTCAAGCGCTTTCGTGCCGACGCGTGACGATTCCGTCGATGGGACTCTTGAATGATAAGGTCATGAATCAATCGGGAGTCCGTCAGCTTCAGGATGTCTCCGAAGGCTGTTTCCCACTCGCTACTCTGGCGGGCAGCCAGCCAGTCGCTGACTCTTCCCAGCTGGGCAGCTGAGGGTTCCTCGCCAAGCTGGCCCAAGAGCGACGAAAGCTCGAGTCTAGTTGGATCCGCTACGGCCGAAATCTGTTGTCTCGGCGCCCCGAAAACGAGGGTCGCGCCCAGAAAAACAAAGCTTACCGGACGAAACCAAAGCCGCATGGCATCGTTCCCCTGTCAGGCTACCACGCAGTTTACCGCCGCGTACCAGTTCAGCTCGTAGCCGTCCGTACGCTCCGGAGGCCTTCGACTGGGCTGCCATCTCCCCGTACTATCCTGAGCCCGGCTCATCAAGGTGTACTGGCTAGGTTCCGCGCTCCACTGATAGCTCCACTTGACCCAGGTGAATGGTCTTGAAGCGGTCTCCAGTGTGGCTGCCCTCCAGGTCTTCCCCTTGTCCAGACTTACCTCGGTGGCACGGATGGGTCTGGGTCCCGCCCAGGCGAACCCCCAGACAGAGTGCTGACCTGCTCCAAGATTCGCCCCTGGGGAAGGGATGGCGATTCCCGAGTTCACCAGGAGAGCGGCGACTCGGGAGGTAACCTGTTCACGCCCGTCTTGCTTGACCCATCGTTGATACATCAGGTCCATGCCGCTTCCGTAATAGGAGTCAGGCCAGTCAATACCCCGCAATAGGACGATTCGTCGCAGCCATTTCACCGAGTCCATCCCGTACCACCCAGGGAGCAGCGCCCTGGCCGGAAATCCGTTGCGCTGCGGCAGAAACTGTCCATTGAGCTTCAGAGCCACCATGGTCTCGGGGGCGAGACACTTTTCCAAGGGCACGATCCGGGCAAAGGGGAAAGAAGGTAGATCCTTCATCAAGGATCCGGAATCCGCACCTTCCAGCAACACGCGCGCGTCGCATCTGAGGTGGGCGCAGCGGCCTTCAATAGATAGGACATGGGGACTCCTTCCCATGCTCCATTGCTGACCAGTCCTGTTCGGTTTCCGGCGCACTCCAGGACTGCTTCCATTTCCGCCGAAGGCGACTCAATCAGATCGCTGAGACTCAACTCGATCGGATTCGAGACAGCGCCCTCTATACTTAACTTCCAGGATTTCAGGGAGAGCTCCGGCCGATTGTGGTGGTTGCGCATGAAGAATCTGGCGGTCGGAGTGATCGTTCCCTGAACCTCCCTGAGGGGGCTGAGAATCACACGATCGTTCTGCAGGTGGGCAGGCTCAGCCTGGCTTGAGCTCAGCTGAAGCAGAGGGGCTGCCAAGCCCTGCCTCCAGCCGTGCAGAAAGCTGGCGCCAGGCAATAGTCCTAGAAGACGAGAAAGCCAACGCCGTCTCGAGATTCCCAAAGCTGCCTTATCATTAAGCATTTCGATGACAGAATAATGACCTCTCTTCGACCCTGTCAAATTCGCCTCCGTCTTCTGGGTACCGTTTACGCTGCCCAGATGGGTGGGTAGGATTACTTCTGTTTCTCGCTGGCCAGGGCGTCTCCCTGCTTCAGAAAGTAGCCTTGATCCCCAGTGACGCCCTGAAAGCTCTGTTCCTCCCCGTCCGTCCACCGAATTGTTAGATTCCGAACTTTCTGAGCGGCTCCCAGACCGAAGTGCAGACGAAGGTCGTGGCTCGACTGATAACCAGAGCCGGACCGGATCTCGCGCATCTGTCGACCGTCCGTTTCTACGACGACTCGGGACCCGATGGCGCTTCGGTTCTGTCTGCCCTCCAGGCTGAGGCGGAGCCAATGTCCGGAGTTGTGGCCACCCTCATTGCGGAGGAGCGAGAGGCGAGTGTCCAGGTTGTTGACGGCAAGGTCGACGTCCCCGTCATTGTCAAAATCGGCGAAGCAGCCTCCCCGACTGGACCATTGCGCTGTCAAACCCATCTCTCGAGCGCCACCAACTTCACTGAATTTCCCGTTACCCAGGTTCTTGAACAGGAGCTTGCGCTGTCGGAATCGGATCAGGATCGGCCGCGAGTCGACCTGGGGGTAGATGTGTCCATTGGCCACTAACAGGTCTTCCCATCCATCATTGTCATAATCAAAACATTTGGTGCTCCAACCCAGGAAAGTCAGACTGGGAATTGTAAGAGCCGCCCTCCGGGTGACATCTCGGAAAAGCCCATTTCCAAGGTTTTGGTAGAGGGTGTTGTAGTCATCGGAGAAGTTGGTGACGTAGAGATCAAAATGGCCGTCGTGGTCGTAGTCGCCGAAACTCACACCCATGCCAGCTTGGGCCTGACCATCCTCATTGACGGCAACTCCTGAGGTGAGAGCGATCTCCTTGAACTTGCCCTTGCCCTGATTCTGGAAAAGAAAGTTCGCCTGGGAATCATTCGCAACGAAGAGATCGGTGTCGCCGTCGTTATCGTAGTCGCACCACACGGCGCCCATACCGTAGGAGGCAGAAGCATCCATGCCGGATTTCTTCGTGGATGGACTGAAGGTGCCGTCTCCGTTGTTGTGGTAGAAAGTGTCTGCCAGCGCCGCTAAACCACTCGGGCCGCAGTGAACCTGAATGCCGCGATACTCGCAGTCCGGGGATGGGGACGGTGGATTCAGATGGTCGAATTCGACGTAGTTGACAACGTACAGATCCAGCCAATCGTCCCCATCGGCGTCGCCAAATGCGGCGCTCGAGCTCCAAGAAGGATCTCCCACTCCAGCCTTTTGGGTAGTGTCGCTGAAGCTGCCATCGCCATTGTTCCGGTAGAGCGTGTTTGGACCATAGTTGCAGACGTATAGATCCGGCCACCCGTCGTTGTCGTAATCGGCGACTGTGGCTCCCATACCCCAATGAGATCCGACTACGCCGGCGGCTTGAGTCACATCACGAAAAGTTCCATCTCGATTGTTGCGAAAGAGAGCATTACCGGCCGAGGGGATGCCCCTGACAAGGTCCTCCCAACTCCCTCCATTGACCGCAAAAAGATCGGGCCACCCATCCCGATCGTAGTCGATCCAGGCGACTCCGCTGCCGATGGTTTCCAGGATGTGATTCTTCTCTGCGCTGCCGCTGATATGTTGGAAGGAGAGTCCGGACTGCTCCGCTACATCTACGAAGTGAACCCCTAGCAGCAGAATGGCGAAGGCCGCGCCGCTCAACATGATGGAATACCGGGAGCTCTCATCTCATTGATTCTACTCTAGCCCGTCGCTTGGCTGTGCTCAGCGTTCTGATACAGTAATAGAGAGATTCAGCCGATGCAGGCACTGAGATGGAAATCCTTGCGAGTCCTGATGGCCGCGGGAGTCGGGTTTGCTCTGGCTCTCGGGTGCGGGCATCAGAATCGAGCCATGTCTGTCGCCGTGCAGAACTTGAAGGGAGAAAAGATCGATCCCTTCGAAGCTAGTGAAGCCGTCGTCAACCTCTTTCTCTTCACTCGTTCTGACTGTCCTATTTCGAATCGCTACGCCCCCAGGGTGCGAGGCCTGCATGCCCGGTTTACACCCAGGAAAGTGGCCTTCTGGCTGGTCTACTCTGATCCCGATGAAAGCGTCGAGGCGATCCAGGAACATATCAGGGAGTACGAATACCCTGGGGAGGTTCTGCTAGATCGAGAGCACGAATTGGTGCGCTTGACCGGCGTCCAGGTCACTCCAGAAGTGGCAGTTTTCAATGCCGCTGGGGACATGGCCTATCGCGGCCGGATTGATGACCAGTACGTCGATTTCGGAGAGTTTCGCGCAGCGCCAACCCGACATGACCTCGAAGAGGCAGTTGAGGCGACCCTGCAGGGCCGGCTCGTAGCCAATCCAAGAACTGCTGCCATCGGGTGTTTCATTAGCGATTTGAGGAGATGACAACGGGTCTGGTCGGTGCGGCCTCCTTCTGAGGCTATCTCGGTTGTTCCTCCGCTTCCTCGATTCGGTAGAGGAACCGGGCGCTTCTCAAATAGATCGCGTTGTTGGTGACGGCCAATGAGGCCTGCGTGCGCCCGTCGATGGAGTTGGCAGCAAGCTTCTTGAACTCTTTCCCAGGCGCCAGAACCGTCGTTTCTCCCTTCTCGTTCAGGAGATAGATCCGCTCCGGCGCCGCCAGCGGCGAGGCCGAAAAATTCCCTTTTAGACGTTCTTTCCAGAGTACCTTTCCCGTCCGGGCATCGAGGCAGGAGGCGACACCGTTGTCGCTGACGATATACAGTTCCTGGCCCACCAGCACCGGGGAGGGAATGAACGGCACTCCTTTACTTAGACTCCAGGCCAGGTGGCTGCCGTTGAGATCCCCTCTGCCATCTAGCCGAAGGGCATAGAGAACGGGCGAGTTAAATCCCGAGCAAACATAGACCAGACCCAACCCATGTACCGGACGTGGAACCAGTGAGAAGCCATCGTAGGGGAACCACCAAAGTTCCTTCCCGGTCAGTGGATCGTAGGAGACCACCCGATCTCCACCGGTGCTGACAAGCTGATCGATCCCCTGCTCCTGAATCACCAGCGGGGTGGAGAAGGCCATTTGTGCTTTTCCGCGGCTCTGTTTCCAGCGAATCTGACCCGTCTGCTTGTCCAACGCAACGACGTATTGCACGTCGGTGCCATCACAGCTCACGATCAACAGGTCGCCGAAGAGGGTGGGCGACCCTCCTGATCCATGAACGTAGTTGTACTCGAGCTGGGTACGCCACAGAACCTGCCCGTCGCTGGAAAGGCAGGCGGTTCCCTCAGCTCCGAAGTGAACGTAGACGCGGTCGTCTTCCAGGATAGGTGTGGGCGACGCGTGGCTGTTCTTGGAGTGGATTCGACGGGGATCATCTTTCAGAAAGACCTCGACTTCGCTGAGGATTCGGCCGTCCTTGCGGTGGAGAGATAGAGCCCGAAGGGAGCGTCCTTCACCCAGGGCAGTGGTCAGCCAGATTTGGTCTTCCTGAATCACTGGTGAGGACCAACCCAGCCCCGGGATTGGTACCTTCCAAACTATGTTCTTGTCCTCGCCCCATTCCAGGGGGAGGTCTTTCTCCGAGGAATGGCCCTGTCCGTCAGGCCCGCGAAACTGGGGCCAGTCCGCCGCCAGGACGGACCACGAGCCTAAGAGAAGGAACGAGATCAGCAACAAGACCTTCGACATGGTGTTTTACCGGGTGAAAAGCAATACAGGCCTTCCGGCCGAATCCTCAGGTTACAGCGCTCACGAGAAAATGCAAGCTTGGTCTCGCACCCGGCAGGGTTGTGCGCGGAATAGTTGATTGTGATCACTACTGTCCGGTTACAAGTCGAATGATATCAAGTGATTAACGATGTGACCTACTTGGCCTTGAAAGTCCCAATGCCTAAGTGGTTGAAGAATCAGGATTTGCTCGAACGGCTTATTCTAAAAATTGGCGTCAACTTCCGGAGTAATGGCGCTCTGAGTACATAGTAAGGAGGTGAATCCTGAAGGGATTCCGTATTTCAGCCCAGGGTTTCCGAACCCTGGGTCAACGGCATCGCCCCTGGATTTTAACCCTGAATGGGTTGCGTACAACTGGGCCGGGCTCAACCGACAGATGGTGGCATCCACTGGTGAGTGGCACGGAGTAGACAAGATCGCTGTCACGGTTTCGTGACCGTCCTGGGATGAAGTTTCAGCCTCGTGATGCCCCCAGGAGCGCTGGCCCCATTCGGAAAGGAAACTTGGGTTGTCTCTAGACACGAACATCGATAGCAGCGAGTCCGTTGTAGGACGGGCATTCCTGCCCGTCGAGGACACCGACGGGCAAGAATGCCCATCCTACGCCGGTCACTGCTCGATGAAGTTTCAGCTTAGTGGCCCCCCAGCGGTGCTGCCCCATTCGAGAAAGAAACTTTGGCTACCCAGAGGCCAGCGTCGCCCGATCCGGCCTTCGAAATTCGCCTGTTCGATATTTTGCGGTTGAGTCTTTTCTGCGGTTTCTTTCTCCTGAGTAGAAAGAAAGCCTAAATCTCGAACCGCTAAACGTCGAACACGAAGGCTAAAGGGGTTCCCTTTGAAATTCGTGTTCGATATTCAGCGGTTTAGCCTTTAGCGGTTGCCTTCTCGGGAAGCAGAAAAGCCCAAATCTCAAACCGCAAAACACTGAACAATACGAACGCCGAAGTTCGGAAGCTTTCCAACTGCGGAGTGTGTTGCTGCTGCCGCAGGTCTGGGATTCTAAAGGTGAAGCCAGGGAGTGACCCTCATGCTCCCGACGAAAACGGAGACTTCGTCGGGACGGCTCGCTCATGAAAGAAACTACTCGATCACAGGTAGAAACTGTTTCCTCCAGAGCAGGTACTGGCGATTCATGGAAGCCTGAAGCGCAAGCGAGGGGTTGGGGAGCACCCCGAATCCTCTCGGCTTGGCTGCTTGCCGCGCCTCAGGCCCCTTCGTCCACGGCGACCTGGAGGTGCGCGGTTCCTAAGAAAGTTTCAGCTTGGCAAGACTTGAGGGTCAGTCACATCCAGCTGCTATCGCCAGGGCTCGACAGACTTGAGCCATCTTAGCCGGCGAAACGGTTCCCACAAAGCGTCTCAGACGGGTTTTCTCAACTGTCTGAACGTGGTCCAGGTTCGCCGCCGATACGCCTTTTAAACCCTCGTTTGTTCCCAGGAGTACCTCGCTCGGCGCTCCGTGGATAGTCGATGTAATAGGGGCCACCATGACCGTATGGAGAAGACCGATTACTTCCTGCCGCGTCAGGATGAGGACTGGACGTCTCTTGTCAGGAGGGCGAAAGGTGTAGAGCCATATCTCTCCTCGATTCAGCTCTGAGGCCATTCACCCTGCTCCTCCCAGCCAGAGAACTCGTCACCCAGGGCAGCCTCTTGTCCATAAGCCGTGGAGTAGCGTTCGGCAATGTTCTTCTTACGACGACGATGGAGATACTCGGCGACCGCCTGGCGCAAGACCCATGACCGACCCTTTTGCCTCACTTCCTCGGTGGAGTCCAGCTGGCGAAGCAGCTCTTCATCGAATGTGATCTGTATAGCCTTCATGTAGATAGTTTATCCACATCGAATCGATGTATCAACAACGCTATCGGCAATCTACCTCCCGGCCAAAACACGGCAAAGGGCAGCACTCGTCCCACCTTGGACTGAACCCGATCCTGAGGCAGGGTGTTGGCCTCACGCTCCAGCGCCGGAACTTCCAGGAAGTCCTTCGCTTTCGTCTCCCGGGCGAGTAGGTGTTCAATTTCGTGGTGCAGTGGCTCATCCCCTCTACAAGCTCCCTCCAGATAACCCGCCCGCTGGCTCTCCTCACGCTCCAAAGCTGGGTGAAACAACCGCTCGATCAGTTGGCAACGCTCAGGCTCCATTCGGATTCTCCTGCAGGAGTGTTCTTAGTAGCGCCTCTCTTGCGTAGCTTTGGCCTCCAGGCCGAAGTCCTTCTGTCGAGCCGAGCGGCTCGACTTACGGCGGCCTGGATAGGGATTTTCCTGGTGGGCACCTCCTCGGACAGGTCGTCGGGGTCGGACAGCTCGTCCTCGTTCGTTACGTCGTCGGTGTCCAGTTCTTCATCGGCCCATGCGGTCCCGCTGTGCTATCGGGTCGCTGCCAAGATATGCAAACAGGTTGAACTGACTCCCTTCAAAGCCCGAAACCGTTTCCGATTTCTGGGTAATTCGGCCAATATTATTGTAAGTGAGGGCGCTCTGGTAAACGGAGAACCCGTTCACGCAGCAACTCACTCCGCAGCAGGTGCGGGATTCTAAAGGTGAAGCTAGAGCGTGACCCTTCGCGACCAGGCCTGAGCCTTCCTAGCCCCAAAAGAAGTAGATGAAAGTGGACTAAACCACATGTAAACAGCTGAAATGCCAGACCTGACGGGTATTCTGGGGTTGTCAAAGAAACTTCAGAACAAGCCGAAAGGAGGCATTTCAGGTGAAGAAAAAGGATAGCGCAATCATCCGCAAACGGGAAGCAGAGGTTGCTCAGCGATTGAGCCCCAGCTGGAACGGTCAAGACCCGAAACCGGTGCTCTCGCCCGAGGTCATCAGCTACGAGGTCTCGGAGAAAACGGGTGCGGTCAGTTACGGTGGTCTGGGGCTGCTGCAGCAGGTGGTGAAGTGGAGTGGGCTGGGGAAAGCCATTGACCAGGCGGTGACGCTGCTCAAACGCCACCAACCGTACCACGAATCGGACCACGTCCTGAGCCTGATCTACAACGTGGCCACGGGCGGGACCCGCTATCAGGATATTGAACTGCGACGTCAGAGTGTGAGTTTCCTGGAGGCGGTGGGAGCCGAGAAGATCCCCGCCCCCAGCACGGCCGGAGACTTTGTGCGCCGCTTTGACGCGCCCGACGTGGTGGATCTGATGGAAGCCGTCAATGCCAGCCGCCTCAAGGTCTGGGCCCAACAACCGGCCCGTTTCTTCCAACGGGCGGAGATCGACGTGGATGGGACGATGGCCCCCACGAGCGGCGAATGCAAGGAAGGGATGGAGATCAGCTACGACGGGCAGTGGGGCTATGCGCCGCTGATCGTGACGCTGGCCAATACGGGAGAGGTGCTCTATGCGGTCAACCGCTCGGGCAACCGTCCCTCTCATGAGGGAGCGGCCGAATGGCTGGATCGGAGTATCGAGCTGGTTCGAGAGGCGGGTTTTCGGAAGGTGCGCCTGCGCGGGGACACGGATTTTTCGCTGACGGCTCATTTTGACCGTTGGACGGAGGCGGGCGTGGAGTTTGACTTCGGGATCGACGCCCATCCGAGCTTCGTCAAGTGGGCGGAGGCGTTGCCAGAAGCGAGATGGAAAGAGCTGGGGCGCCCCAGCCAGGGGAAAGGAAAAGGGAAGAAGCGGCGCCAGCGGCGGGACAAAGTGAAGCCGGAGATTGTCAAGAGACGCGGGTTCAAGACGCTGACGCTGGAACGGGAAGAGATCGCGGAGATCGACTACCGTCCGAGCAAAGCGAAGCGAACCTATCGGATGGTGATCTTGCGCAAGACGATCCTGGTCGAGAAAGGCCAGAAGCGGCTGCTGCCGCAGACGCGCTACCACTTTTATGTCACCAATATCTCGGCCAGAACGTTGGGAACGGCGGGAGTCGTACGGGAAAACAACCGGCGCTGCAACCAGGAGAACGTCATTGAACAACTCAAGAACGGAGTCGAGGCCCTGCGGATGCCCTCGGATACGCTGGTAGCCAACTGGGCCTATCTGGTGATTGCGGCTCAAGCCTGGAATCTGAAGGCCTGGATGGGGTTGGTGCTGCCGGCGCGACTGCAAGCCCGAGAGCTGGTGAAGATGGAGTATCGCCGTTTCCTGCGAGAGGTCATTGAAATGCCCTGCCAGATTTTGCGCAGGGGCCGACAGTTGGTCTATCGGCTGCTGGATGTCAATGGTTGGAGCCGTCTTCTCTTGGAAGGCAGTAAGTGGTTGAAACACCGGCCAGCTACCTGAAACTGAAAGGAGATAAAGTAGCTCCGAGGGTCGCCAGAGCTGGGGCGAGGTGTCTCTACAAACGCCCCCCAAGAGGGCAGAATCGTTTTCCCTGAGCGATCGGCGTGGAGGACAGCTGAACACGTGCCTGTTCTGAGTGACTTCGCGCCGAAATTTAGAATTTAGGTCTCCAAAATGGCTCCTCGGAGCCGACAAAGGGGTCTATTTTCGAACTTGCGCTTATTTTGGGCCTAGAGCATCCATAACTCTGGCCGGAGGGCTTGCTTGACTTTGTATAGCAGGATGCTGGCGACCAGCCAACGGTCAAAGTCAACACGGGCAAAGGCCGCCATTCCGGGCCGTAGAGATTCATCTTCATTTTCGATTCTCAGTTCCACGCGGTATGTCGCCTGCTGGTACTGATTGAGCTCGCCTTCTACCCCGATCTTCGAAACCACACCTCGGAAGATGCGGTCGGGAAAGGCGGGCACCTTGAGCCGAACCGGATTCCCAACCCGGACATCGCCGATTTCCCGCTCTGGCACCTGGACCCGAAGCAGCAGCAGACGGGTGTCTGCGATGCGGCATATTTCCTCGCCCTTCTTGAAGAAGTGGCCGATCCGGCGGGGCAGATCCTCTCCAAAGACCGTTCCTCCCTGCCTGGTGAGGAGCTCAGACTGCTCGCGTCTTCGCTCCAGCAGGCTGCGCTGCTCCTCCAGGGTGTCTATCAGACGGCGAATCGCCTGTAGTTGGGCCTCGAGTTTTCCGATCTGGAGCCGCTCGGCTGTGGCGTTGGTGTGAGCCACGCGCATCTCGGTAGACGTTCGCAGGTGCCGGCGCCGATGCCCGATCAGCGCCGCTTCGAGGCGTTCTTCTGCTCCGGCCAGCTCGGCGGCAAGTGAGGCGACTCGGGTCTCGGAGGCCTCCGCCTCGCTGCGAGGCAGCAGTCCTTCTTCGAAGAGCTGCCGGGACCGAAGAAGCTGCCTTTCGGCTTCCTCAAGCCGTGTTCGACGAGAATCCGCATCCGACTGAAGTGCCGCTATCGCTGCCGGGTACACCGCCACAGCCGCCGCCTTTTTGCCATCGAATGAGGCCAGCACAAATCTCCCGGTTTCTCCCTTCGCCTCCACCAGCCGCCGAGCTCGGATTTGGTCCTGCTCGGCTTCGCTCTCCCTCCACTCCTGCCGGCGCTGGGAAAGCTGTAGCTGGGCCCGCTCCTCGGCTTCTCCCTTTGCCCGCAGCTCGCCCAGGAGACGGTCGTGTTCAAGGCTCAGCCGCGCCAGCTCCGTCCGCACCTGCACCATCTGCTCGTCCAACTGAATGCTCCTCATCCGTCCCAGTACCGCTCCGGCCCCGACACGGCCTCCGGGATTGGCTTTCAGCTCGATCAACCTCGCGTCCTCCGGCGCACGGATGATCGCTTCTTGACCTGGAACGGTGACCAAGCTGCCGTAGTTGCCCACCGACGCCTTCCAGGGCATGAGCAGCAGGGCGACGAAGGGCATACAGAGAGCCAATGGCACTACAACTCGACGCCAACGCCTCGGCGCCGTTGTCAATGCGGCCTCCCGGTCGGTTCCGCGGGAGTGCTCCGCCGTTTCCTTTTCCCGTGAGTCCTTCTGTAGGGTCTTCATGATCTCTAACCTCTGTAGCGCCGCCTTGGAGCGGCCTTTCATCCTGGAACCAATCTGAGCCGCGGTCTCAGCTCCGAACCTCTGGATAGCCCGAAGCAACCGTCCCAGCAGCTGTGCAAATAGAGACAGAGGAGCATCATCGTGAGCAGGAGCCCTAGAAGTTGAAGGGAGCTCATAAGGTAGCCTCCAACCAGGACGACGATGATCGTCCTCAGAACAACGGTGTAGACGAACGAAAGCAGGCCGAAGCCCGCATAGATGGCCCGCTCCCGACGGCCGCAGCCCGGTAAGGTGGCCCTCTCTCCGGAGATAAGCCACCAGAGTCGAGCACGCCAGTAGGCCCGAGGGAGCCGCGATCTGACGAGTGTCCGAGACCTCGACCTCTTCAAGACAGGTTCGGACGGGAGCCGTGAGCTGGTACGAAGGGGCCTCGACTTCCTGCCCCCAAGGCCAACGACAATAGGGCTGCAGCTGCCGCGTCGGTTGTCACCACGATCCTTTCGTAATCAAAAAGAAGTTGTGACCCGACTATACACCAAGATCCACGATTACGGGAGCGTGATCTGAGGCTGTGAGTCCCTCTTTCTTCTTCCGGTAATCGCGGTCGATCTCGGCGCTCCGGACGCGTTTCATCACGCTCTGAGTGGCCAGGGCGAAGTCGATTCGGAGCCCTTGGTTCTTGTGAAAGGCGCCTGCACGATAATCCCACCAGGAGAACATCTGGCGCTCCGGAAAGAGCTCTCGATAGCTGTCGACTAGCCCCCAATCCAGTAGACGCTGGAAGCGACTTCGTTCCGCCTCCGTGTGGAAGATCTGGTCCCCAAGCTTGTCTTGGTGCCAGCTGTCGAGATCAGTTGGGCAGATGTTGAAATCGCCGCACAGGACGATGGCCTCACCGGGTGTGTGTTGGCCCTCGAGATAGTCTCCGAGCGCGTCCAGCCACTCCAACTTGCGCCCAAAGTCCTCGTGAGCGAGATGCTTCCCGTTGGGACAGTAGATGGTTATAAAAACGAGCCCACCCAGAGTGGCGCTGATCAGGCGCGGACCCATCTCTTCCTGGCCCGGCAGTCCTCGTTGCTCTATCAGTCCGGGTTCGCGGCTGAGAATTGCGACTCCGTTCCAGGCCTTGGCTGAGTGGATGAGGGCATGATAGCCCTCGGCCTCCAACTCGGCATAGGGGAACTTGTCTTCGGCGACTTTCAGCTCCTGTAGTCCTACGACGTCGGGCTGGCGCGCACGCAGCCAATGGAGCACGAATTCGAAGCGTGCCCTGAGTCCATTTACATTCCAGGTTGCGATTCGCATGATCTACTCGTCTGACTCGGCTTTGATCTTGGAAAGCATGTGTCGTTTCAACCACTTCGGATCCCACCACTCCAGAGGATTGACGTGTACGCCCTGGACGATCATGCTGAAGTGGAGATGGTCCCCAGCAGCCAGGCCGGTCTGCCCTGAGAGTCCCACCGACTGCCCCCTCGAGACTCTGTCTCCAGGCTCAACCTGGATCGCGCTCAGGTGAGCGTAAAGGGAGTGCAATCCCAGACCGTGATCCACGATGACACAGTTTCCGTAGATACCCAGATAGTCTGCAAAAGCCACGACACCGTCATTCGAGCATTCGATCGGCGTCCTGGCCACGGAGGCCAGATCGAAGCCGAGATGGGTCTGGTCGTCTACCTTGTTCCCGTCATAGTAATAGGAACGTTCATCGGAAAAAACCGACTCTACCTTGGAATTACTCAGTTGAATGAAGGTGCGATCCCACAACGGGCGGGCAGCACTCTTCCGGGCGATCTCCTCGATTTGCTGATGGTTGATCCGGCGCAGCCTGTCGTTGACCTCGAGAAAGGTCTCAAGGGGAGTGGCCCCCTCCTTCACCTCGGGGACTCGGTCCAGGATCTCGGGTAGAACGGATTGGAAGAAGCCGTCAGAAAGGTTGATCTTCCTCTTCCGAAATCGTCCGGGCAGTATCTCCGTCTGAAACCTGGTTCGAGCGCGGTTTCCGTTTTGATCCTCAGCCCAGACGAACAGCGACATCTCAGCCTTTTCGTCGTGAGAGAGGGCAAACAGACAGACGTGGACATCGTCTCCTTTCCAGGGGGCAGGATAGCCGGCGAAGACGCGGTTGCCCACCAATACCCCCGACGCGGGACTGGACTCGGATACCCGATACAGCACCGCCTGCGATCCTCCCTGCCTCAGGTAGTGCTGACGACTCATCACCTCAATGCGTGGAGGCGTCAGATCTAGAACGAAAGAACGTCGATCCGAAATTTCCCGGGACCAGAGTCCGATCCTGCCGCTGTCGGACACCTGCACTTCCAGTGTGACCTCTCCTTCCGAAAGGCTACCCGCCTCCACGAGCGGTTCTAGACTCAACTCCAAGGTTCTCTGCTGGGAGCCTGTCGAGAAGAAGGAACCGCTCCCATCGACTTGCTGCTCGAGCAGCGAGTGAGACCGTCCCGACTGAAACACTTGGATCTTGAACGCCTCAATCCCTCTTCCTTCCTCTGCCAGGTCGATCGTCAACTTCGTGGCCTTGCCCAGGGCTGGAGGCGGGTTGACCCATGTCACCGTCGGCGGCGAGGAATCCCAGGTCCAGAAGAGCCAGCCGGATGCCAGCAGCAGCAGCAAGACCAGCAGCTTTGCAAAACGTGTCAATCGTTCCTCCTACCCCAGTCGACCGTTAGGGTCTCAGATGCTAACAGGGTTAACCAGGCCATTCCGATTCCCAGCATTACGGATAGGGTGATAAAGAAGACCACCGCGGGCTGATCCAGTGAGAGTGTGCTGGCATCCAAACCGAGCTCTTCAATGAGGCGAAAAAGGTCATCACTGATCAGCGCCCGATGCCTCGATTCGGTTCCCTGCCAGGTCTGGAAGAGAGTCAGAGAACCGAGCTCAAGGAAGTCTCCGGTTAAAGAGATCACGGGAGCAAAGGCGAAGGGGACAGCAAGACCAAAGGGGAGACTCCTGTAGGAGTTTCCAGACAACTTCATCAGCTGAAACCCTGGAAACGTCAGAAAGAAGGGTGCGTAGACAGCCAGAGCGTAGACCCAGTCGGATCCACCGGTGTCGAAGTCGGTAAGCCTTCCCGCATAATCTCCTCCGGCGCTGACGAAGGAAAAAAGAGAAGCGAAAACGTGGCCTCCGTAGAGTGGGTCAAGGTGTAAAGTCGCGACCTGTCCTCCTCCCAGGAGACATCCTGCAACGTGGAGAAACTCGTGCAGTGGCACATAGATCCACCAGCCCAGTAACAGACCCGCCAGGATGAGAATCAAATGGCGTATCCCCCCTGGGACCCGCCAGAAGCTCGCCAAAGTGTAGGGAGAATGTAGAGAAAGGCTTGAAAACCAGAGACATCGGTTTGGAGTGAAGCTCTTGGCGTCAGCGACGTGCGACGTTCACACGTGCGACGAATTCTCCAGGTTTCGGCTCAGGACCCACAACAGTACTTGAACTTCTTGCCACTGCCACAGGGACACGGATCGTTCCTGCCCGTGGGCCGGTCCTCGACGGTCTTCGGCAGCGGGTCCACGAGGCCCATCATGTAGGGGAGGGTCAATGCCAGCCAGATGAAGATCGGGAAGAAAGCCTTTCCGATTATCTCAAACCCATTGTCCAAGGTTTCCCACAGCCAGGCGGCGCCAGCTATGGGGTGATCCACTGTGACCAAGGTAACTTCCACCTTGGTGACAAGAAATGCAACGTGAGAGAGGTAGAGAAGCCCGATCGCGGAAGCCACTACCGTTGCACGTTTCTTCAAGCACATTTCTGGGGTTGGCAAGACCAGCGCCATCAGAATAACGATGTTGGAATAGATGGCTTCGGGCGAAAGGCTGGCTTCGAATCGAGGCCGCGACCGAGACCGAAAGAAGATTTCTGCACCCTGGACAGAAAAATCGAAGCTCTTGCCTCCGAAGGAGTAGTAGACCTCCCCACCCACTGCCAGCAGCCGAATGTATATTGAGTCCAGCAAGGGGAGGAACAGCCACCCTGCTCCCAACAGGACGAGCACAAACAACAGATACAGCGCCAACCTTTTACCTGGCGGCAGCCCTTTGTCGTCCGACCCAGTAGATCCAAAAAACCATTGCCGCAGCAATGACGATGAATTGAGAGACATAGGTATGGAAGAAATCGAAGATTTGATGTGACCCTCTCTGAATCAATAGGAACAGCCCCACAATTCGAATCAGGTTCAAAACCTGGATCAATAGGTATCCCCAGACCGTTCCCCAGAAGCGCTGATGCCAGCTCAACGGATAGGCCAGACAGGCCGAGATGAGAATCAAAGTGGCGACCACACCATCGCAGCCCTTGCGAATATCCACGGCCAGCTGTCCGCTCTGAATGATCGTACTCGAAACCGAGACGGCCGGAGTCGAAGAGCCCCAGTACTCCACTGCTCACCCAGGCGATGGATTCCGTATAGGGGAGAATAAGCCGCTGATTGATCCAAGGGTACTGAACCAGAAGAGTCAGGCCTACGACCAGAGCGCCAAAGAGAGCGATGAAGCGGAGGGCCTCAACGTTGGAAGACTTCGTTGAAGGTGGCGAGGTCATGCCGAGATCTTAATAGGCCAGCCCCGAAAAATAAAGCGGGCCCGGTTAGGTCAGCTTGCCCAGTCCCCGGGGAATACGAACCTCGAGAAAGGTCAGCTCCGTCGCGTTAACTGCCTCCTCAAGCGCCGGTACCAGTTCCTTCACCGTGTCCACTCGCTTTCCCGAGAATCCGTAGGCTTCTACCAGCTTGATGAAGTCGGGATTGACCAACTTGGTTCCGATGAATCTCCCCTGAAAGGACCGCTTCTGAAATCCTCTCAGGACTCCCCAGGCATCATCATTGAACATGACCACGGTGATGTTCAGGTTGTACTGAGCAGCGGTCGCCAGTTCGGAGAGGCAGTATTGGAAGCCTCCGTCGCCTGAAAAACAGACGACCGGGACCGTCGGATTGGCGGCCTTGGCTCCCAGGGCGGCGGGGAAGGAGAAGCCGATTCCCACCCAACCGTATGGGTTCATGAAGGTCCGGGGGTGATAGACGCGAAAGGCCCGGCTGGCGCGGCTGGTTGGAACGGTGGTATCCCAGCAGGTGATGGTCTCCCGCGGTAAGACAGAGCGGATGGCCTCCATGGCTCTCACTTCATTGGGCCACTGCTCCCTCAGGTCCTGCTCGATGTGCCTCTTGAGGTGGCGCACTTCAGCCAGGTAGGCATCAGCTTTCGTGTGCTCCTTGTCACCGAGTGCCTCCAGGAGCTGGTTTACGACGACCTTGGCACTGGCGGTGATCCCCACCGAGACGGGATAGTTCCTTTCCAGGTAGCGTGGGTCCAGCACAACCTGCACGACCTGGCCACGAATCTCTATGCCGATGCCCAGTGTGGTGCGATAGGGAAGAGCGGTTCCAAGAGCGATTACCAGGTCGCAGCTCCCGATAAACTCGTGCACCGGGTTCCTACCCCAGATTCGCTCCCCTAGAGCGGTTCCCAGCGAAAGGGGATGATCCTCGGGAAACGCATCCTTGGCTCCGTCCGCCGTCACTACCGGCACCCCCAGGGTTTCCACCAGCCTGATCAGCTCCTCTGTCCCGCCGCTGGAACTGATCTCTTCACCTGCCCAGATGAGGGGGCGCTGCGACCGTCCTATTTCCTGAACTACTTCTTCGATCTGAGCGTCTGGGGCCGCCGGAAGTGCCGCTTCGGCCGGCTGAAGGACGGTTGCCTCAGCCGTCTCACCCAGTAGGTCAGTGGGAATCTCCAGCTCGATTGGGCGGGGACGCCTGGTCTTGAAGCGGACGAACGCCTCGTCGATTTGCCCAGGGATCGAGTGCAGATCTTCTACCAGGGAGTTCCAATCCGTGACCGAACGGAACATCTGGAGCTGTTCTTTGGGCTCATGAGTGATCCCCAGGTTTCGGTCCAGGTATTCACGCTCCACATTGGTCGTGATCTGAAGCACTGGAGAACTGGAATGATAGGCTTCCCCCATCGAGTGAATGGAATTGGCTGCACCCGGTCCGCTGCTGGTGAAGACTACCCCGGGTTTGCCGCTGGACCGAGCATAGCCATCCGCCATGAAGCCGCAGGCTAGCTCAGTCCTGCCCCCCAGGTGACACATGCTGTCCTGGCGATCGTAGAGAGCGTCGAAGAGATTCAGGGTGTGAATGGATATGACGCCGAAAACAAGGTCGACGCCGTGGACCTCCAACCGGTCCAGCACCATCTGTCCACCGGTCATTCGGGTCATGTGCGGTCAAGTCCAGCACCCGGCTGCGAGCCGGATCATTCGAAGAAAGAAACTTCGTTTATCTCTAGTCACGAACATCAATAGCTGAGCGATGAAGTTTCAGCTTAGGGACCCCCAGCGGTGCTGCCCCATTCGAGAACGAAACTTTGGGCCCGGCGTAGCGGTGGGCTCCAGGCCGCCGTCCGAGCCAAAGGCTCGAATCAAGAAGACTTCGGCCTGGAGCCCAAAGCTACGTCCGGCCAATCAAGTTTCAGCTTAGCTGTCGTCTCCGTCGTCAGCCGCCCGCTCCGGCCGAAGCTCGCGGACCAACTTCCCGACTGCCCACATTTCGGAGCTCTCAACCTCAGCCAACTCCTTTTCGAGACCCTGTCGATAATCGGGGTTACGGTTGGCCTCCAATACACGCCGTGTCTCGTCGCCCGCTGCCACCTTGTCGTAGAGCTCTTCGAAGAGAGGGAGGTTTGCGTCCCGAAAGCGCTGAAACCAGTCCAAGGCACCTCTCTGGGCAGTCGTCGAGCAGTTGGCGTACATCCAATCCATTCCGTTCTCTGCGATCAAGGGATAGAGGCTCTGTGTCGCCTCCTCGACTGTCTCGTTGAACGCTTCTGAGGGACTGTGCCCTCGTGCCCGGAGAACTTCGTACTGGGCCAACCACAACCCGTAGATCGCTCCCATCAGGACGCCTCTCTCGCCGGTAAGATCGCTGTAGACCTCCTTCTTGAAGTTGGTTTCGAAGAGATAACCGGATCCGATCGCGATACCCAACGCAAGGCACCGCTCCCGAGCGCGACCGGTATAGTCCTGCTCGATGGCGAAACTGGCGTTGATTCCTCTCCCCTCGACGAAGAGTCGCCTCACGGTGGTCCCCGAGCCCTTCGGAGCCACCAGGATGACGTCAACATGTTCCGGAGGAACCACTCCGGTCTGATCCTGATAGGTAATCGCAAAGCCGTGGGAGAAGCAGAGCGCATCTCCAGGCTTGAGGTGCGGCTTGATCCGTGACCACTGCTCACCCTGTCCAGCGTCGCTCAGCAGGTACATCAGGAAGGTGGACTGCTCGGCCACCATTTCGATGTCGTCAAACAGATTCTTTCCGGGTTCCCAACCGTCTCGTATGGCATTCTCCCAGCCGTTGCCTCCGCGCCTCTGGCCGATAGTCACTTCGATGCCGTTGTCGCGGCAGTTCAAAGATTGACCGTGCCCCTGGGGCCCGTAGCCGATGACGCCGATTCGCTCCTTTCCCAGGATCTCTTTGACCCTGTCGGGAGGATAATCGCTACGCTCGACGACCTCTTCTTCAAAATCACCAACCTTGATTGTTCTCATGCTGTCCTCTCAGAAGAAATTCAAGTCTGAGGCCGGGCCCAAGCCGGGCCTCCTTATTCCTACGAATCAGTTCTCGGCGAAGCGTCCGTTTATATCAGATCGGACGGTTGAGACTCAAGCTGAGCCAGCGCCGAGAACGTCTTTGTCGTCCCCCTGCTTTGTAGTAGACTCGCAGTCATTCGAGGAGGGCAGGAGGGTCTGTAATGGAGGTGAAGCGGATTCTGGATCTTATTTCTTTTCACTCTGGGAAGATGCTGAAGGCCAATCTTTTCGAGAGCGAACGGATGTTTTGTGACCTCTACTGTTTTGAGCCGGGCCAGGAGCAGGCGCTGCACGACCATGAGGGAAATGACAAGTTATATTACGTTCTTCAAGGGAGTGGCCTCTTTACGGTAGGAGAGGAGACCCGGCCGCTGGAAGAGGGGGACGCTACTTGGGCGCCCTCCGGTGAACTCCATGGGGTGAAGAACCACTCCGGTCATCGGTTGGTGTGCCTGGTGTTCATGGCTCCACACCCTAAACCGGAGAAATTCCGTTTCCCTTAGGGACTACTACCCGATGCATTGCCTGTCGATGCCGTTGCCGTGTGACCGGGCAAGTGTCTACACGCGTCTCCGCTCCAGGGCTGGCCCGACGCTGATTCTGGACAGCAGCTGGGAGCCTCGCCCAGATTCTTCCCGGCCCCTGTCACGACGATGCATCCTTGCCCAGAATCCCTTCGCAATACTGAGGGCACGGGGGAGCCATGCCGTTCTGGCATGGGAAGGGGGTCGGCAGGAGCAGGGCGAGACCTTCTCCCTTCTGCGTCGCCTATTAGCGGACTTCGAGCTTCCAGGTCAGGACTCACCTACGCCCTTTCCGGCCGGCGCCATGGGTTACTTCGGTTATGAATTGAAGTCTACCCTGGAGGCGGTTCCAAGCTCCCTTCCCGCTGATCTCGACATGCCGGACCTTTGGTTGGGGTTCTTCGACACAGCCGTCACTCTGGATCTGGAAGAAGACCAACTTCATATCACTTCAACTGGACTACCCCAGCGAGGCGCGGCAGCAAGAGAGCGTGCGGTTCGTCGAGCGGAAGACCTGAGGGCCCAACTGTTCGATCCTGGGATTCGAGCGGATGGACTCGAGAAGGGTTTGGAAGCAGCTCATTCGCCGCTCTATCAGCGAGAGATCGGCATCCAGACTGGTTCCAACTTCAGCCGTGAAGAGTATCTTCGGGCGATCCACCGCATCAAGGAACACATCGCTGCCGGAGACATCTACCAGGCCAACTTGTCACAGCGTTTCAAGAGGCCTTTCGAAGGAGATTCCTTCGACTTGTTTCTCGATTTGCGGGCACGGACTCCGGCTCCCTTCTCGGCCTACCTGGATGCTCGAGACTTCTCCATCGTGAGCGCCTCACCGGAACGTTTCCTTCACTTCGATCCAGCCAGCCGGCTTGTCAGCACCCGCCCCATCAAGGGTACCCGTCCGCGCGGAGCGACTCCCTCCCTGGATCGGTCCCTGGCCCGGGAGTTGGCGGGCAGTGAAAAGGATCATGCCGAGCACGTCATGATCGTCGATCTGGAGAGGAACGACCTGGGGAGGGTTGCCGAGATCGGTTCGGTCCGGGTCCCTGAGTTCGCTGTCGTTGAAACCTTTCCGGCGGTTTTCCACCTCACCTCCACGGTAGAGGCTCTCCTCAGTCCCGAAAAGGATGCTGTGGACCTTCTGAAGGTCGCATTCCCGGGAGGGTCGGTAACTGGGGCGCCCAAGATCAGATCCATGGAAATCATCGAACAGGTTGAAACGGTCCGTAGGGGCGCCTACACCGGCGCGCTGGGCTATCTGAGCTTCTCAGGCGAAGTGGACTTGAATATCCTCATCCGGACCATCTGCACCCAAGGTGGCGTGGCGTCTCTGCACAGCGGAAGCGCGATTGTGGCAGACAGCGACCCTGAGTCGGAATACCAGGAAACCCTGATCAAGGCCCAAGCGCTTTCCCAGGCACTGGATCGCTCAGGACGAAACCTGAACCACTCTCCATCTGGAGTGCCACAAGCCGTCCTTACAGAGCTGTAGCCGTAGCGGGCCGATTCGGAATGGAGTTTGCCGCCAGTGAGTGTTTGGTAATAGAATGTCCGCTCCTCGGTTATCGAGCCGTCAGGTTACTGTGGTGGGCGTAGCTCAGCCAGGTTAGAGCACAGGGTTGTGGCCCCTGTGGCCGTGGGTTCGAATCCCATCGCCCACCCATTCCTTTTCCCGTGTTTTTCTTCTACGGAAGCGAAGAAGCCACACTCTCACAGCCGCTTCGAGTGCAATCCCGCCACCTAGCTTCGATTCCCCAAGTCTTCGTTCTTCGAAGATGATCGGGAACTCGATCATCTTCAGTCCTTCTGAAAGCACTGAATGTTTCAACTCTATTTCGAAGGCATACTCTTTTGACCGCAAGCTACGGAGTTCGACAGCCAGCAGTGCTCGTTTCCTCCAGCCGTTGAAGCCGCCGGTGAGGTCCTTGATTCGAGTACCCAGAACCAAGCGGGCGTACAGATTGGCGCCCCAACTCAGGGCGCGCCGTCCGAGGTCCCAGTTGAGAGTGCCCCCCTGGGTGACGTAGCGCGAGCCGATGACCCCATCGTAGTGACTCAGCAGACCGAGCATGACGGGCAGGTACCGCGGGTTGTGGGATAGATCTGCATCCATCTGGATCAGGGGATCGAATCCCCGGCCAAGTCCCCAGGAAAAACCAGACACACAGGCGCCACCGAGGCCCCCCTTTTCCGCTCGGTGAAGCACATGGATCCGCCGATCTTGGGCCTTCATCTCTTCGGCCATCGAGCCGGTCCCATCAGGCGAGGCGTCGTCAATGATCAAGACCTCAGTCTCGGGTGCGAATCTGAAGATGGACTCACAGAGAGGCTTGATATTTTGCCTCTCGTTATAGGTGGGGACGATAATCAGGGAGTTGGACGGCCTTGAATTGTGCATTAGAGTCGTGCCGAGCGTGTCTTGACCAGTTGGTCAAGCTGCGCAAGTCGCTCCCGAATTGGCTCTGCTGTCAAGTGACAGGAACTTTCACGACCTTAGGGGACGTATTGTTTTACGACCCTTCCCCGGTTAGTAAAAACGCAGGTTCGGGAGGAACCTGAACGTGTTCGTCTTTTGTTCGATAAAAGTTTGTTCTCCTGATTTCAAGGGCAGCCTTTGATTTCTCTTCTCGAGCGGGAGGCATCCGGTGGGAAAACCGCTTTGGGTTTTTCCACGGGAGGGCGAGCGCCGTCCCAAAGCATAGATTCATTTGGATGTGAGCAGCCGCAGAAGCTGTGGGAACTGTGGGAAACTCCGTCCGAAGGAGTTTTCCAAGCGCTGTGGGAACGGTGGAGAAACCACCCGAGCCGAATCGGCAGGCACAAAGTGGACTTAGTTTTCCACGGTTTCCACAGCGCGGCAGTTTCCATAGCTTTCTTTCGCCCCAGTAGGCGAGCTTGGCTCGGGTCCCGAACTGGGGTATCTTGAGGACCCGGTCTCCCGACGATCGGAGCTTGACGGGCGACTGGGGGGAAAGTTTTTTCCGGATTCTCTTGCAAACCCCTTCTCCTGGACGTCTGTTCCCGGAGAGGGACCCTAGCCCAGCCGGGAGAACGCTCTTGAGGGCATGCTGGCGGGGGCGTCTGTCGCTTCCTCATGCGGGTTCCTGGATGAAGGTCACCTTTGGTGCGCTCCCGCCGGTTTGTCATGAGGCAACGGTCTGACATCAGTTTGAATCTTGCTAAGCGAATGCGCCCCGGAGTTTTAATCGTCACTGATCACTGAGTGTCTCAGACGGAGGGAGCCCGCAGGGCGGCTGGAGTCTGAGCCGCTTCGGCGGCGGCCGCCCCCCCTGCCAGGGCCCGTTCCAAATCCCTGAGCCGATAACTCCTTCCCTTGATATTCAGCACGTGGCAATGGTGCAGCAGCCGGTCCAGTAACGCGGTCGCCATCACTTCGTCTCCGGCCAGGATCTCGGGCCAGTCCTTGACTGATTTGTTGGTGGTGATCAAGGTGGCTCCCTTTTCGTAGCGGGCACTGACGAGCCGGAACAACAGGCTGGCCTCCAGCCGGCTCATGACCTGGAACCCGACCTCGTCGATGATCAGCAGCGCCACGTTGACATACTTCTTACGGCGCAGCGCCTTGGGGGCCAACTCGGCGTCCAGCTTCATGGCGTGAAGCAGATCATCCAGTCGAAAGAAGGACAGCGAGAAACCGTTTTCGATGGCTTTGGCTCCCAGGGCCACCGCCAAATGCGTCTTTCCCACGCCCGGCGGACCCTGGAGCAAAACCGTCTCGTGCTCGCGGATCCACTCACAGGTGGCCAAGGTCTCGATGCGGCTCTTGCGGATCGCCGGCTGAAAGTTAAAATCGAAGTTCCCCAACGTCTGACCCGGCGGCAGTCCCGACAGTCTCAGCGAGGTCTTGATCCGTCGCTCCTCCCGATGGGCCAGTTCGCTCCAAAGCAGTTCGTCCAAAAAGCGATGGACCGAGAGGTTTTTCTTCACCGCCTGGCCCACCAGCTCGGACAGTTGCTCGCTGGCATGCATCAGACCCAGCTGCTCCAGTGACTGACGGGTTTGATCCAGATCCACGCGTCCCTTCGTCGCCGCGCTCATCGGGCCACCTCCGCCAGAGCTTGGTACAGGTCCAGAGGACGCTGCTCCACCGGCATCTGATAGATCTGTTCCAGCCGTTGTCCCATCTTGCCCAAGGGCGGCGGAGCGAGGACCCGCTCCGTCGCTTCTCCTTGCCAGCAGCTGGGATCGATCAGAATCCGCGCCGGCGTGTGGCGCTCATACTCCCGCAGGACCTTTCCCTCGGCTAAGATCTGAACCTTGCCCGAGCAGCCCCGCACCTCCACCTGGCGGCCTACCCATTGAAAGGGAACCGGATAGCAGTGATCTTCGAAGCGAACCATGCAGTCCCGATGGACTGGCCGCGTGACCACCACATCGAAGGGTTCGGGAAGGATCGGCAAGGGCGCCAGACGCTCCAGCTCCGCTCGCCAACTCTCCTCGACAGTGAGGCCGGTGGCCGGACACACCGCTCGACGGGACCAGCGCGAGACCTGTCCATCGGTGAAGTGCTGCAACTCCTCGAGGTCTTCCCAGTATTGGCTCTGCGGCTCCACCAGCAAACGCGAAAGTCGGACTTTGGCCTCCACCTTCCCTTTCTCTTGGGCTTGCCCCGGTCGGCAGGCATCAATGTGAAAGCCCACCGATCGGGCATAGGCCCGGTAGAGCGGATGGATCTCTCCCCAGGGGCCGCCTCCCGAGGCGATGGCCGTCTTGACGTTGTCGATCCGGTTGACGGCGGCCACTCCCTGCAGTCGGCGATAACTCTCGTTGTGGCACTGCAGCCAGGACAGCTGGTCTCGCCGCCGACTCCACACAATGGCGGGCTGCCGGGCTGTGGGAGAGCACCATGATGAACGCCGAAAGGGGCTCCAACTCGTTTCCAACGGCCACCGACGGATACTCGGCCCAATCCACCTGGCTCTGGGCCCCAGGCGGCGTCTCCACTCGCCGAAACGTTCGGAGCTTCGGCTTCGGCCAGTGCCGGCGCACATAGCGCAGCACCGAACGATAGGAGCTCGAGTAATCGCATTCATAAACCAGATGTTCGTA
>CBDCOR010000014.1:0-521191 GCA_965219855.1 Acidobacteriota bacterium | reverse complement strand
ACGCCGGAGGTTGATAATCATCTCCGAAGTGGCCGGTTTGAGTCAATCCACAGGAGTCTCTTGGGTTGAGAACACATCATCTCGTCTCTCCTTTCCTGAGTGAGTTGCTGAGGCAAAGCTTGCTTCAGCAGAGTGTTGTTTCCATTGTTGCCTCAGAGTCTTCAGGGCGACTCCTGAGATAATCCCAGTATTGATCGGAGACAGGTTGTTGTCTCACTTCCTGGATTAGAGGTTCGAAGTAGCTCAGGGAAGTGATCGGTCCACCGGTGTGGCCGTTGAGCCAGGCGACGTGCTTGCGGGCGCAGCCGAGAAGCAGGGCCTGCTCGATCTGCCGCAAGGACAGGCCCTGGCGGTAGAGGCGAGCGGCCAGCTGCCGATCGGCCGGGGAGAAGGAGCACTGAACGCCAGGGGCATCGAGCAGCAGACAGGCCACCTGATCGAGGTATTGGGATTCGGCCGCTTCGGGCTCCTGGACGAGGGATCTTTGGTAGGGCCAGAAGGCCTCGCTGATCTGGATGTGAGTGCGCTCGTGTTGATTGCGAGCGAGGCTGAGCTGAACTAGACCTCGGGACTGGAGTTCTCCCAGGTAGGTGAACAGGGAGCGGCGAGATTTGCGCAAGGCCGGAGCCAACTGGGTAGGCGAGACGGTCAGTTCGCCGGTGCAGCGATCCGCTTTCAGGCACAGATAGACAAAGAGTTTGAAGGCGCCGTCGCTGACGCTCTCCATCGCCTGTAGCAACGGAGCACCGGCGGCGGCGAACCAGCCACCTTGGACTTTCAACTGCGGTGTTGGACTCATGATTCGTCCTTTGCTTTGGTGGGAGGATGACGATGCCGGCGCATGGAAGCCCCTTCGAGCTCAATGCGGTAGGCATTATGGACCAGACGATCCAG
This sequence comes from Acidobacteriota bacterium, assembly GCA_965219855.1. Taxonomy (GTDB): domain Bacteria; phylum Acidobacteriota; class UBA6911; order RPQK01; family JAJDTT01; genus CAUZIZ01. Next base: position 520,297 of record CBDCOR010000014.1, on the reverse strand, counting down.
GATGGAATCAGCGGTGGTCGGATCTCCGATCTGCTCATGCCAATGGGCGACGGGAAGCTGGGAGGTCAGGATCGTGGATCGACTGTCGTAGCGATCCTCGCAGATCTCGTAGAAGTCCCGTCGCTCGCTCTCGGCCAAGGGATTCATGGCCCAGTCATCGACGATCAGCACGTCGGTGCGGGCGATCTTACGCAGGAGCTTGTCGAGCGAGCCGTCGGCTCGAGCCAAAGCCAGATCGCGAAAGAGTCGAGCGGCACGAGTGTACAGAGCCGTCCACCCCGTCGCGAGCGGCCTTCTGAGCAAAGGCACAGGCCAAGAAGGTTTTCCCGACTCCACAGGGACCGATGATCAGGAGATTGTGGTGGGTCTGGATCCAACGGCAGGTGGCGAGGCTGGCAATCAGCGAGCGATCCAGCCCCCGAGGTCGGCGATAGTTGACATCTTCCAGACAGGCCGAGAGCTTCAATCGGGCATTCTTCAGACGACGCTCCAAGGCCCCGATTCTCTCGCCAGGTCCACTGCCGATCCACCAACAGGGCAAAGCGTTCTTCAAAGCTCAGTTGGGCCATCTCCGGGTCGGAGAGTTGCTCGGTGAAGGCCTCAGCCATGGCCCTGAGCCGCATGGCGTGAAGTTTTTCGACGGTGGGATTAACCAACATGAGAGGCTCCTTTCTCGCCTTCGAAGTACTCGGCCCCTCGCACGTTGGCGTGCTCGATCGGAGGACGTTCCGGCAACGGTTGCGGTTCCGCTTGACGGTCCAGACCGTTCTTCAACATGGACTGGATACTCTTGTAGGAGCAGGCCTGAAGTCGCAGGGCCCGACGGCAAGCCTGCTCCAAACGGTCTTCCCCAAAGCTGGAGCCCAGGCGCAGGATACCCAAGCAGGAGCGATAGCTTTGCTCGGGATAGCGACGGGATTGGAGGATCTTCTCGACCACCGATGCGGTATGGGGCCCGACTTTCTGAGCCCAGTGGATCAGACGCGAGGGTGACCACTCCAGATAGCGGCGATGGCATTCGGGCCGGTGCTCGTCCAAGGTCGTGGCCTTGCCCGGCTGATAGGAGCGACGGTGAGAGGTCACGCGGCGACCTTGATGGAAGATCTCCACGGTGGTGACGGTGGTGCGCAGCTCGACCTTCTGACCCACCAGGACATAAGGGACGCTGTAGTAGTGGCGGTCGAACTCGATGTGGTAATCGATGTTGACGCGGGCCTTCTTCCACTGGGCGAAGACGTAGCGTTGGGCCGGCAGGGGCCCCAGAGCCGGACGATCCAGGTCCTGGAAGCGCTGGCGGCGGTTGCCGGGGAGCTTGTGAAAGTTTCGAGTGTTGAGACGCTCCAGCAGCTCGGCAATGGCTTCGTTGAGCTCTCCCAGGGAAAAGAAGGTCCGGTGACGCAAGGCGGCCAAGATCCAGCGCTCGACGACTAACACACCCGACTCCGCCTTCGCTTTATCTCGAGGACGGCGCACTCGAGCCGGGATCTGTCAGGGGCCACCCAAAAGCGGCCAGTGAGGGCCACTTCAAAACCGGCCATTTTCAAGAGCCATTGAGGGCCGCATCCGGCGTAGGATGCGCCGATGGCCAATACATTGAAAATGGAAAAGAAGCAAACGGTTTTGGCGCTCCTGAAGCTGGGCTGGTCGTATCGTCGGATCGAGCGAGAGGTGGGAGTCCGACGAGAGAGGATTGCCCGCTATGATCCCTCCCGAGATTCAAAACCGGCCAAGAGGCAGGCCCCCGGGTCTGCGCAGCTTCTGTGAGCCCTTTCGGGAGCAGATTGAAAAGAAACTCCAGCAGGGATTGCAGGCCAAGCGGATCTGGCAGGACCTGGTCTTCGAGCAGGGATTCGGGGGAGCCTACAACTCCGTCAAGCGCTTCTGTGGAAAGCTCAAGGCGGAGAGTCCTCGCGTGTTTGCTCGGGTGGAAACTCCCCCCGGTCGGGACCTGCAGATCGACTTCGGCAAAGGAGCCCTGACTCGGACCGAATCGGGTCGTTACCGCCGTCCTCATCTGTTCAAGGCCGTCCTCTGCCACTCGCGCCACTCCTATGAGGAAGTCGTCTGGCGGCAGGAACTGAAGACGTTCATCCGCTGTGTCGAGGAGGCTTTTCACGCTTTTGGAGGCGGCGTGGAGGTGGTTCGCCTCGATAACCTCAAGGCCGGGATCACCCGGGCTTGCTTGGTGGACCCCGAGGTCAATGCCGTCTTCAGTGCGCTCGCTCGCCACTACGGCTTCGCCGTGCTGCCCATCCATCCGGGCGCTCCGAACGAGAACGGAAAAGTCGAAAGAAGCATCGGATATACCGACTCCAGCGCGCTCAAAGCTCGCCGCTTCGAGAGCCTGGATGCGCAGAATGAGCATCTGCAGAGTTGGAAACGAGCGAATCGCCCGCCAGCGCATCCACGGCACCACCAAGCAGCAGGTCTGGGCCCCGCTTTGTCGAAGAACAGAAGCATCTCCGACCGCTTCCGGATTCCCGCTTCAGTTTCTTCCGCGTGGGCCGTCGAACGGTCTCCACCGATGGCCACATCGAAGTCGACCGAGCGTTCTACTCGGTGCCCAATCATCTGCTCGGTTGTGAAGTCGCCGTGCACTGGGATGATCGTATCGTCCGCGTCTTCTTTCGTGAGCAACAGGTGGCCCTGCATCCGAAGCACCCGCCGGGGAGATTCCGAACCGAAACGAGCCATCTTCCGGAACGCAAACGCTACGCGCACTATCGAACCGAGCATCATCTGCTGAAGCAAGCCCGAGCCGTGGGTCCAGAGGCGCACCGCTGGGCCGAGCGAGCTCTGGAGGTCCGAGACATGCTCGCCTACCGACTCGTGCAGGGCATGATCTCGCTGACCCGCCGCTACCGCGCTTCGGTCGTCGACGAAGCCTGCGGCAAGGCGCTCGCACATGACGCCTTCCGCTACCGGACTCTGGTGGCTTTGTGTAAGCGACTGGACGTGCCGCAGCGCTCTTTGTTTACCTCCGAGCACGAGTTGATCCGACCGCTGTCCGAGTACCAGATCACCGATCCCACAGGAGAACCAGAATGATCTCATCAGAACTGGAACGAAAACTTCGTCACCTCCGGCTCTCGGGCCTGGCTCAGGTCTTTGACGTTCGCCTGCAACAAGCCGTCCAGGGAAGGCTCAGCCATCAGGAGTTCTTTGAGCTGCTGATTGATGACGAGCTGACCCGCCGTCGGGACCGGCTGTTGGAGCGGACGTTTGCGCCAGGCCCAGTTTCCGGAACAAAAGCACTTGGAGGACTTTAACTTCTCCTTTAACCCCTCCATCAACCGGCAGCAGATCTTCGATCTGGCTACCGGCCGATTCATCCAACAGCGCCGCGGCTGGTTGGTCATCGGTCAGACCGGAGTCGGCAAGAGCCATCTGATCATCACCGTCGGGATCAAGGCGGTCGAAGCCGGTCACCGGGTGCAGTACAAGTCGGCTTTCGATCTGCTGGAAGACATCGCCGAAGCCACGGCCACCGGCAGACGCCGATCTTACATTACGGAGATGACCCGGATCCCGCTGCTGATCCTCGAGGATCTGGGACTCCGCAGAGTGCCGGAGTCGGCGGCAGAAGATCTGTTGGAGATCCTGCACCGCCGATACCAGAAGACCTCGACGATCCTCAGTTCGAATCGACCCCTGGAGGACTGGGGCGCGATGCTGGGAGGAGATACGGCGGCCACCTCGGCGCTGCTGGACCGCTTCCTGCACACTTCGGAAGTCACCTTCATTCGGGGCAAGAGCTATCGCCTCTACGAGCGACAGCAACGAGAGAAATCCACCCCGAAGCGAGGGGAAAGAGAAATGACACCTGCGAGGCGAGTGCTGTGAGTGCGGGCTTGTCCCCTACTCGCAGACCCTGGGACTCAGCCCCAGGCTTCGTAGATTGCCCGCTCCGAGGGAGGGGTCAGGACAGGGTGGGGCAGAGCTCATTGCTTGAGGGGCCTCTGAGCGAATGTTTTTTGAAAAAAGGAAGCCAGGAAGAAGCCGTGTCGTTGAAACCAAGCAGAGACCATGGAAGCCAGGCTTCTCGAGTTTCCCCCAACACCCCCGGAAAGCCGTGGAAACTGCCGCGCTATGGAAACCGTGGGAAAACGGCTGCCTCGCGAAGACGACTCCAGGAGGCGAGTTTTTCCACCGTTCCCACAGCGCTTGGAAAAACTCCTCCGGACGGAGTTTCCCACAGTTCCCACCGCTTCTACGGCTGAACACACAACAAAGCCTCCTCCCCCCGCTTCGCGGGGAGGGCTTCACTACTGAATCACTGGCCGGTTTTGACCCGGCCCCGCCTGGCCGCTTTTGAAGTGGCCCCCGACACTATCAACGTCCGATCCAAGCTGATGTATTCCTGGGATGCGTTGCCTGTGTGGTAGAAGTCCAAACGCATCGTCGCACCGGTGAAATCGCGGTCGAACCGCTGGGAGATGCCGGTCGATGTCAGGGTCAGGAAGAGAGTCACAAGCGCCCATATCCTAGCCTTCATATTTCGCCAATATACCTCAAGCTGGACCGCCCGTCGTCACCTCGCACCTCGACGCCGTCGCGCTCGCCACAAACGTGACCGTATTTACGTTCCAGTGTACTAAGCCTGAGAAAGCTACTGACCGATATGCAGTAGGGAGACTGAAACAGCTGGGACCAGGATCTGAACAGGCCGCAAGAGGAGAGAATGGACCTTTTCCGTCTAACCGCGCTGGAGGAAGCAATCGAGAGATCGGAGAAACGCTGGAATACTCTGTTGGAAACCACTCCCGACAGCGCATTTAGCCTCGCTCCGGACGGTATTATCCAGTCTGTCTACTCTGACAAGACGGATTGGATTCCGGCGGCCAAGGTGGGCTCGAATCTCTACGATTTTCTCTTACCCGACGATCACCAGATTCTCTCGACTTGCCTTGAGCGAGTCTTTGAGATCAGTGGCCCCAGGGGTTGCGAGCTCCGGAGTAGCATCCCTGGTGGAGGTGTCAAGAGCTGGTCGTTCCGCCTCGGCCTCATTGGAGAAGCACCAACAGCCGTCGAGGCACTGGTCGTAGCCCGCGACATCAGCAGATCCGGCAAAAGGGTGGAGCAAGAGGGCTTGGAGCAGAGGATGGAGTCTCTGGGCAGGTTCGCCAGGTCGATGGTTCATGATTTGAACAACTTTCTGACCGTCAGCTCAATCCACAGTCAGCTCTTGCTCAAGCGCATCGGAGAGCTCGATCCGCTGCGCAAGGATGTGGAGAAAATCAAGAAGGCTGGGGATGAGGCGAGCCGGCTCACTGGGCGTCTTGCGCTTATAAACACCAGCGGCGGGCCGCCGCCAAAGAGCGTCGACCTGAATTCCCTGATCGCCAGTAGCGAAGGGGCACTTCGAGATCTTCTTGGGATCGGCATCCAATTGGAAACGGAGCTGGCTCCCCAGGTTGGACAGGTACCGATAGATCCTGGAGACTTCGAACAAGTTCTGATGATCCTGGCCTTGAACGCTCGTGAAGCCATGCTCCAAGGAGGCCGACTCCTGGTTGAAACGGGGATAGCCGACGAGACCAGGGCGATTGCAGCTGCTGACACAGAGCCCCGGCAAGTCCAATTGACCGTCAGTGACAACGGCTGTGGGATGGACGAGGAGACTCTCGAGCGCGTGTTCGAACCTCTTTTTACGACCAAAGGTAAGGGAAAAGGGAGTGGATTGGGCCTGTCCCTCGCCTACGGCATCGTCAGGCGCAGTGGCGGCCGAATCACCGTCCAGAGCCGGATCGGCGAAGGCAGCTCATTCAGAATCTACTTGCTCCAGGTCTGCCCCGACTCGCCAGCCGAGGGTAAACCGAAGACATCTCGCGTCTTCTTTTCACCCACTTCCTCCCGTGTTCGTGTCCCCTACTCCCGATGATAATCGGGCCGGGAACGGCTACTCGGAAAATCGGGAGGCGGACAGCACTGCTATTAAAGATAGAGGGTCGACTCGAGCCCTCCGCAAGCGAACCGACCAATGCAGGTGTGGACCAGTGACCCGTCCAGTGGCCCCAACGCTGCCGATCACCGTCCCTTTCGAAACCTGGGCGTCCTGGCTGACCTTGAAATCTTGTAGGTGACCGAAGTAGGAGTAAAGACCCTGGCCATGATCGAGGATGATCGTGTTGCCGGAGTAGTAGAGATTAGCCGCCAGGACCACCTTACCGAAGTTTGGTGCCTTGACGGGGGTGCCCTTCGCAGCCTGAAAGTCAGTTCCCGTATGGGGACTTCGAGGTTGTCCATTGAGAATGCTGCGCTTGCCGAAGCTGCTCGTTGGAGTCCCCTCGGTGGGTCGGTCGAACGGTCCCTCCCACTGCCGCTCCGGCGCGAAGCCGCCGAACAGCGCCGAGATTTTGCGCGATTCCTTCCGAATCCTTCCTAGCGCCTCTTTAGGAGGGTTGACGAACCGCTTCGGCAGAGTCAAGCGACGGGTTGGGAAGTCCTTCTTCTCAACCTGTAGAAGATACTTCGCTTTTCCGACAGGACGACCTTGCTGAAAGGCTTCCAACAGAAGGACATACTCACCCGGACTGACTTCCAGGTCGAGACCGACCAAGCCCCACCAGTGACCTGGAGGTAGACCCTTGCCGACTTCGAATGGCACCTCTCGATCGAAGATTGTTCCGATCATCCGATCGACACGCTCGCTTGACTGGACCTCAACCAGCACGACCTCACCGGGCTGCAGGGAGCGGGCACGATGAGAAACCTGAAGCTCTTCCTGACTTGTTGAATCCTTCGGCACTTCAGCCCGGGCTTGGAGTGGTGTTCCTAGTAAGCTTAGGGTAAAGATGATCTGAAGAGCTAGGAGAGCCGGCGAACGTGTCGTGTGGGGATCTTTATGAAGCAATACGTTTGCGATGACACGCATAATCGGGTTCGCTTCTCAGAGTAGCATGGGGACGAGGGTTGGGAAAACCACACGGATTTAGACCCCTCATCCCTTTTGACTTTCGGCCGTGGGAGAACTACGATTGCCGCCATCTCGCCGACCTGGGTTCGGTCGGCTCTTCCAAGCAGCGGGAAGCGGTATGGAGCAGGCACTTAACGACTATCTGGGGATCGTAAAGGGACCAGAAGATAAATGGGACCTTTTCGAGATCGCTCTCCAGCTCTGTCGAGTCAAGAGCTCGAATTTCAACTCGGCCGCCTACACAGAGCGAGTCTCAGAGCTGTGCCATCGGGTCGAGGATCGACTGGCTGGAAAGAGAGAAGCCTTCGAGATCATGATGTTCTCTTTCAAGAGGAAGGGTTTCAAGGGAACACTCACGACTATTACAACGCTAACAACAGTTACTTGACGTTCGTCTTGGATCGGAAGAAGGGCATCCCAATCTCGCTGGCCATCCTCTATCGAAGAGTCGCTGTGCATTTCGGGTTGAGTCTTCAATGTGTAGCGATGCCCGGCCATTTTCTGCTGAAGTACTCAGCGCCTTTCCATCAACTGTTTATTGATCCCTTCCATCGAGGGGAGATTCTCCTGGAACAAGAGTGCGAGCAGCGATTCCACGAGGTTCACGGGGGACAAGTAGAGTTCGAACGGGACTATCTGAACGAAACCTCGAACCGGGCTGTCGTATTGAGGATGCTGATGAACCTCAAACAAGCCTATCGCCGGTGGGGCAACAATCCATTACTTCTGCAGATTCTAGATCGACGGCTCCCCTTGCTGGAGGAGGCGCTGCCCGAGATTCTGGAAAGAGGTTTGGTGAGGCTGGACCTGGAACAGTATTCAGGAGCCCTTGATGATCTCGAAGTCTTCGTTCAAAACAGCCAGGACGCAAAGGTAAAAAAACTTATCGAGGAGCGCCTTCCCCAAGTGCGCCTTCTGGCCCGCAGGAACTAATAACTAATCGGGCTGAATCGAATCGAGAAAGCCGAGGAAACTCTCTTCCCACTTCTCTGTGGTGCTCTTCTGCCCGGTAAGCTTGAAGAACCAGGGACCAGATGAGGTTTCCGCAATAGCCGCCAACATGCGGTGGTTGGGTTTGGGACTCCCGCGCTGCATCATGGGACCGCCGGAGAGGCTATAGGTGCCCCCTACGTCCAGTATGGTCAGGGCAACGCTGCCGGATTCCCTCTTGGAGATCTTGGCACTATCAGCGGCGGCCGAACCATCCTCCTTGCTGAATTGACCTACCCAGCGGTCCATGTTGGCTTGCACTGAGCCTCCCTGACCAGGAAAGTGGAAGATAACCAATTCAGCGTCTTCGGCATCTCCTGCTGCACGGGGTAGGCGGTACTGAGCCCTACGCATGGGCGACGATGGTGACTCCTCTATCCACTCCGGAGGAGCTGCAAAGGTGAGATTTCCGAGACTGGCCCGGGCGTCCGAACTGGGTGAGGGAATCTCTTGCTGGGGCTCCTGCTGGGGCTCCTCTGTCCCCTTGGAGCAAGCGATTGCCCAACTCAGAATCAAGACTGCGAGCAGGGAATAGCCTTTGGCGTGGCCGTTATTGATTTCTTTTGCCTCTCTAAGCCAGACTCCGATTCAGAGATAGGAATCCGTCCCTCGAATCCTGCGTCAACCTCATGCCAGAAGCGGATGTCGTCTTCGCCGTACTTCCAGCACAAATAGACTTCACGACCGTTCTTGAGATGAGGAAAGTCCACCAGACCCTCCTCGATGCTCTTCACCACACATCCACTTTCCTGGATCTGGACCAGGTAGTTTTGAAGCCGGATCAGGTCTGTGAAGTAGGCGGTTCCCTCAGGTCCGCCCTGGTTCATCTGAGCGTTGTCGGCAAGCTTTGCAACTGCCTCGCGATAGCGGTCCAGACAACCGGCAAGGGACCTCGCTTTTCCCATCCAATCGTTGACCGAGGGAAGAAGCTCCCGTGCCTCGTCCAGCGTAAAGAACCGTTTTTCCATGTCGTCCAAGATTATATCCGCCTACGAACCGGATGGATATAGATGGGGTGTCTCCGAAAGAGCGCCGAGGCCTCATCGGTTATACTCATCCGGCAAGGGTGAGGAAGCCGAAATTGAATCGTCTATTGAGTTCGAGAATGGAAGAAGGCCGATGAAGTGTATTCTCTGTGGTAAGAGAAAAGGGAAGCGATTCTGCCCTGCGAAACAGAGAGAAATCTGTGCTCAATGCTGCGGCGAGAAGCGAGTCGTAGAAGTGGCCTGCCCCTCAGACTGTACCTACCTGACGTCTGGACAAACCTATCAGTCTGTGAAGAAATACATCAATCAGCTGCAGCACCAGGATGATCCCGTCCGCCAGAGGAGGCTGTACGAAAGTCTGCAGCGATTCAAGCCGCTCATCGAAGAATTGGAGAAGCAGATCATCACCTACGGCGAAGATCTCACTTCATTTCAAGACCAGCACGTATTTGAGGCTGTAGCCCTCCTGAGGGAGACCTATGAGACGGAGCGCAAGGGGATCATCTATCAACACGAATCCTCGAATCCGATCGTGCAGTCGCTGTCGCGGTCCCTTCACGAGGAACTGGAGCGGATGCGCCTGGATCCCGAATGGAGCGCAATGGGGCTCAGGACCGCTGATATCCTAGATTGCCTGGAAGTCCTGGATTCAGATGTCCGCTATCATCTCGAGAAGAAATCGGACGCAGAGACGTACCTCACTTTCATCCGTCGGAATCATCCAGAAATCGCCTCCAGTGGCCCCGAGTCGCGGCTGATCTATCCGTAACCATTACCAGTCTTGCCAAATTCCCCTTTCTTTCCCTTGCCGTGCCCGTGCCCGTGCCTTTGCCTTGCCTCGTCTTGCCTTGTCTGGTCAATCATCTCGCGTTTTCCTGGCGACTCACGCTGACCGAATTTGTCAAGAGCCTTGATACAAGCTAAATAGATGAGGGCAAGGGCAAAGGCGACCCCACCGGACAGGTCCAAAGTGGCGGGCTTTGAAGACCTCGAGGGCTGCCGCTCTAACCCATTGAATCTTGGGGGTTGTAGCCCGGGACAACAAATCCTGTTCAGGGGCCTCGTGTACGATGAACAATGTGTAGGCGCCCTGATGGTAGTAAGACGAAAAAAGCGCGCGAAGCCGAAACCTGTCTCGGGCGAAGCAGATCAAGGGCTCCTCTGTGTTCCGCTGCGCGACCTTGAAGATACCGGACTTGGTGTCAAGCTGGTCACAGTAGACAAGATGGTCTGGACGCCACGTCCGCTCGACATTGGCTTCTGTGGGATGCTGCTCGGGTTCGATTCGGGCAAGGTGCCGCAGTTGGCATTCGGTTCTGCTGTCGAGCTGCGTTTGCGCTTCGGGGTGACTACCGTCAAGCTTGCCGGGGAGGTTCGTAGAAGTCAGGGACGCCGCTACCGGCTCTCCTTCCCTGAATCGCTCGTGGGAGAGGGTCCTGTCAACCCTCCAGTTGCTCTGCGCAAGATCGTCAGCGCGCTCGAGGCGTTGTGGCTGCAGTCCAGATCAACAATTGTTTCGGTGTAGGCTTGAAGATCCCGGCCAGGTCTGAATGTTCACCGGCATACTCACTGTCATCGGTATCCTTCTTTCCTCAAGCGTTTTCGAGGTGAGCGTTTCCGACGCCCGATTAGAGGTTGAGCGAAGGGTTGTCGTGTGCCCCAAAGGGCATGCCCCCAAGCTGGTCTTCACCTCGGAGCGTTACGGACCCTTCAGAACTGCAGGGATATCCCATCGAATCCTCGAACGGAGCCGTAGTCATGACGTACACCGTGCGTCACCCACCCTTTGGCGTAGCTGTGCTGGTCAGCAAAGATGAAGGGCAGACCTGGAGTGAGCCAATGACTCTGGTCTCGGATGCGCCGACCGCGGATGTGGGTCTGAGCCAAACCCTCGAACTAGACCCAAAAGAAGTAGATGAAAGTGGACTAAACCACATGTAAACACCTGAAATGCCAGACCTGACGGGTATTCTGGGGTTGTCAAAGAAACTTCAGAACAAGCCGAAAGGAGGCATTTCAGGTGAATAAAAAGGATAGCGCAATCATCCGCAAACGGGAAGCAGAGGTTGCTCAGCGATTGAGCCCCAGCTGGAACGGTCAAGACCCGAAACCGGTGCTCTCGCCCGAGGTCATCAGCTACGAGGTCTCGGAGAAAACGGGTGCGGTCAGTTACGGTGGTCTGGGGCTGCTGCAGCAGGTGGTGAAGTGGAGTGGGCTGGGGAAAGCCATTGACCAGGCGGTGACGCTGCTCAAACGCCACCAACCGTACCACGAATCGGACCACGTCCTGAGCCTGATCTACAACGTGGCCACGGGCGGGACCCGCTATCAGGATATTGAACTGCGACGTCAGAGTGTGAGTTTCCTGGAGGCGGTGGGAGCCGAGAAGATCCCCGCCCCCAGCACGGCCGGAGACTTTGTGCGCCGCTTTGACGCGCCCGACGTGGTGGATCTGATGGAAGCCGTCAATGCCAGCCGCCTCAAGGTCTGGGCCCAACAACCGGCCCGTTTCTTCCAACGGGCGGAGATCGACGTGGATGGGACGATGGCCCCCACGAGCGGCGAATGCAAGGAAGGGATGGAGATCAGCTACGACGGGCAGTGGGGCTATGCGCCGCTGATCGTGACGCTGGCCAATACGGGAGAGGTGCTCTATGCGGTCAACCGCTCGGGCAACCGTCCCTCTCATGAGGGAGCGGCCGAATGGCTGGATCGGAGTATCGAGCTGGTTCGAGAGGCGGGTTTTCGGAAGGTGCGCCTGCGCGGGGACACGGATTTTTCGCTGACGGCTCATTTTGACCGTTGGACGGAGGCGGGCGTGGAGTTTGACTTCGGGATCGACGCCCATCCGAGCTTCGTCAAGTGGGCGGAGGCGTTGCCAGAAGCGAGATGGAAAGAGCTGGGGCGCCCCAGCCAGGGGAAAGGAAAAGGGAAGAAGCGGCGCCAGCGGCGGGACAAAGTGAAGCCGGAGATTGTCAAGAGACGCGGGTTCAAGACGCTGACGCTGGAACGGGAAGAGATTGCGGAGATCGACTACCGTCCGAGCAAAGCGAAGCGAACCTATCGGATGGTGATCTTGCGCAAGACGATCCTGGTTGAGAAAGGCCAGAAGCGGCTGCTGCCGCAGACGCGCTACCACTTTTATGTCACCAATATCTCGGCCAGAACGTTGGGAACGGCGGGAGTCGTACGGGAAAACAACCGGCGCTGCAACCAGGAGAACGTCATTGAACAACTCAAGAACGGAGTCGAGGCCCTGCGGATGCCCTCGGATACGCTGGTAGCCAACTGGGCCTATCTGGTGATTGCGGCTCAAGCCTGGAATCTGAAGGCCTGGATGGGGTTGGTGCTGCCGGCGCGACTGCAAGCCCGAGAGCTGGTGAAGATGGAGTATCGCCGTTTCCTGCGAGAGGTCATTGAAATGCCCTGCCAGATTTTGCGCAGGGGCCGACAGTTGGTCTATCGGCTGCTGGATGTCAATGGTTGGAGCCGTCTTCTCTTGGAAGGCAGTAAGTGGTTGAAACACCGGCCAGCTACCTGAAACTGAAAGGAGATAAAGTAGCTCCGAGGGTCGCCAGAGCTGGGGCGAGGTGTCTCTACAAACGCCCCCCAAGAGGGCAGAATCGTTTTCCCTGAGCGATCGGCGTGGAGGACAGCTGAACACGTGCCTGTTCTGAGTGACTTCGCGCCGAAATTTAGAATTTAGGTCTCCAAAATGGCTCCTCGGAGCCGACAAAGGGGTCTATTTTCGAACTTGCGCTTATTTTGGGCCTAGTGCGGCTGGCAGAATTTCCGGAAAGCAGTTTCTGAGAAGGGACAAGCTTGCTTCAGGGAGACACATCGATGAATTTCAGCCCTCAGGAGGAATGGTGAAAAACGACCTCGGATCCAAGCAAGTCAGCATGTTGGGCACCGGTCTCATCGGCGAGTTCTACACCCGTGCCCTTCTGGGGGCAGGGAAGCAGATCGGGATGGTCTACTCACGCGATGAAGAAAGGGCCAGAGCCTTTGCGCGTCAGTGGGATATACCCCGCAGTAGTGGCGATCTAGATCAAGCCATCGCTGACCCCGAAACCGGCGTGGTAGTCATAGGACTGCCGAACCAGATTCACCGGGAGGCTGTCGAGCTGGCTGCCGCGGCCGGCAAGGCTGTCCTTTGTACGAAGCCTCTGGCCCGTACCGCCCAGGAGGCTCGGGAAATACTGGAAGTAGCAGAGCAGGCGGGAGTCTTCGCCGGCTATCTGGAGGACCTGGTGTACACACCGAAGACCCTGAAAGCGTTGGGGTCGGTCCGTTCCGGTGCCATTGGACAAGTAACCTGGGTCCGATCCCGGGAAGCCCACTCGGGTCCTCACAGCGGTTGGTTCTGGGACCGAGAGCAGGCAGGAGGAGGCGCCATTGTCGATCTGGGGTGCCACTGCATCGAGATCATCCGCAACTTCGTAGGAAAGAGTATCCGACCTGTTGAGGTAACGTGCTGGGCCGAAACCCTGGTGCACCCGATTGAGGCGGAAGACAACGGCATCGCCCTGATAAGGTTTGAGAATGGGGTCCTGGGGGGCTTTGCCCAACAATTCCCCTAAGAATGGCCATTTTTGTGCAACTGGTCATTCTGCCCAAAAATCGGGAGGTTCATTTCATGCTGAGTCTGAATGACACAGCAGATGTTATGGCACAGAATCTTAGCCAGGACTTCGTTCTTCATGGCGGTATCGGTCTTGCTTCTGACCGAGTCTCCAAACTTCGCCTTGATCATGGAAAACGTGCTTTCGACGTTCGAGCGAAGGTGATACCGCTCCAGAAACGCCTCTCGATGGTAGTGGTAGCTGTAGAACATCTGCGCCCACAAACCACCTCTGGCGTGAGTCGCATTGCTCTTGAAGGGGATCAAGGGGCTGGCCCCTATAGCATCAATCGCTTTCAGGTTGTCCTCAGAGGAATATCCAAGATCAGCAGATACTTCAGAGACATTGAAGTGGGCAGCTGTGTGATTGAGAAGGGTTGGGAGCATGGGGCAATCATAGGGTCGGAGAAAGGAGGCGAAGGATGAGACCTTTTTTGGGCAGAAACCTCAATTATTGGGCAGGGGCGTATTTATGGGCAAAGCCGTCCTGGGGCAGTTCGAGGTGAGCTGGACCTTTCGCGGGGGAATGGATCTGAGAGACGAGGTGCAGGGGACAGGAGGGACGATCTGGCTCAATCACTTCCTGCGGACTGGGTTTGAGATGTATTCGACGGGTGGTAGTTCGGGATACGTTTCGGAGAAGACGGAAGAGGAAAAGGGCTGGCTTTTTCCAGTCGGCGACGAGCTTGCCGAGCTGGGGTACACCGAGATGTTCGCGGATATGTTCGACTCCCTGCAGCGCAATCAGTCCCCTGCCGAAACCTTCTACGACGGTTACGTTGTCAATGCCGTCATTGATGCCTGTTACCGCTCCGCCCAAAGCAAGCAATGGGAGTCGGTCATACTCGATCCGTGGCGGGGAAGCACGAGTACCCCAACACCCAGTCAGGCGGCGCAAAAGTTCGAAGGAAGCATTGTGATCAAGAGGGAGCGAATGCCTGACGGGCGAATAAAGCTGATTTTGAAGGATCCAGCGTCCGGCCGGATATTCGACGGTTCATCGAGTCATTCGAGTGAAGAGTGAGGAGTGAGGAGTGAGCAGTACCGGAAACAGCCGACAAGCCGCGAACGACTTGAATAGTCGGTAACATGGGGGCAAGTGCCGAGGAGAGAGCTGGACAACAGCACAATCTCCCCTATTCCCGACCTGAAGTTTCCCCCTCAATGATCCAGCGCGGCTGGGGGTGCTCTTGACCTGAGACTTCACGGAATCCCCAACTGCCGTCGCGCCTCGTAGAGTGCCACTGCCACTGAGTTGGAGAGATTTAGGCTTCGAACCCGTTCATTCTCAAAGGGAATACGCAGTCGGAGATCGACGTAGCGCTGGTGCATATGCGTGGGTAGTCCTTCCGATTCATTACCAAACACAAGATAATCTTGGGGTCGATAGCAGACCTCGGTAAACATCTTCGATGCTCTGGTGCTGAAGAGCCACAGCCGTTCGGGCGCCTCCTCCTCCAAGAATGCCCCCCACGTCTGGTGAAGGAAGAGCCGCACCTCAGGCCAGTAGTCAAGGCCGGCTCGCTTCAGATGACGATCGGAGAGATCGAAGCCGAGTGGCTCAATCAGGTGTAAATCGGTTCCGGTAGCAGCTGTGAGCCGGGCGATGTTCCCCGTGTTCTGTGGGATAAGCGGATGGACGAGCACGATGTTCACTACGATCGCCCTCACAATCTCAAAGATGGCGGCCTCGGCGAAAGACAAGCACATCTACTATATCCCGATCACGCCATGAACGGTGGGAGGACGCCTGAGCCAGTCACCGGGCACGATCGAAATCCGATTCCTGGATCTCCGTCGGACTACTGTGGTAAGAAAGCCTCAAGCGACTGCTGGAGGCCGCGAGGAACAGGGAGAATCGAGACTCCTAATGGTTTTCAAGCGAGACCCTTCACTACGTCGCAATATCCTTCTCTTCGTGGTTGCCATTTGCGCCCAGGGCATCGCGATTCAGGTGCACTTCGCCATCTTCAACAACTTCGCGGTAGAGAAGATCGGTCTCGCCCCGCAAGAGTTGGGGATACTCGAATCGATCCGGGAGATCCCCGGGTTCTTAGCCGCGCCTATCGTCGGTCTACTGGTAGGCCTGGCCGAGCCCCGAATGGGGGCCCTTAGCCTAGTGATCTTCGGTGCGGGCTACCTTGCGTATGGCTATGCCGAAACCGTTCCTGCGCTCATCGCTTTCTCTTTTCTGTGGAGCATCGGATTTCATGTCTGGATGCCAACTGCTGCCAGTATGGCTCTGGGTTTGGCGGCGCCCGGTGCGCAGGGGAGGGTCCTGGGGAGAATGCAGAGCCTTGCTGCCTTCGCCGGTGTGATCGGCATCTTATGTGTCTACTGGGTTTCCGACGTCTTTTCCTTTTCCGGGATCTACCAGATGATTGGCCTAGCCGCGGTCCTGGGTGCAATTCCTCTTTTTTTTATGGACCCGCATCTGGGCCATCGTTCCCCCGCGCGCCTGGTGCTAAAGCGAAAGTACGCGCTTTTCTATGGGCTCGAGTTCTTGGCTGGCTGTCGCCGTCAAATCTTCGTTACCTTTGCCTTGTTTGCGCTGGTCAAGACCTTTGGGGTCGATGTGACCACGATTATTACTCTTTCCTTGATCAACAGCTCTGCCAACATCTGTATGGCTCCCTTTGTGGGCAAACTGATCGATCGCTTCGGGGAGAGATCGGTCCTCACGTTCAACTTCGCCGCTCTGACCCTGATTTTCGTTGGCTACGGTGCGATCAAGAACGTGAACGTGCTCTTCGTCCTCTACGTCGTGGATAACCTGTTTATGCTCTTCACCCTGGCACTGTCTACCTACATCGGGCGGATAGCCGAACCGGAAGAGCTGCGGGCGTCTCTGTCGATGGGGATCACTATGAACCATATCGCCGCGGTCATTATGCCGCTGGTCGGAGGTTTTCTCTGGTCCTTCCTCGGCTATTCCGCTGTGTTCTATCTCGGTGCCGGGATCGCCGCCGCGACGCTGGTCCTGGCTCGCCGACTCCCCCGACGAGAGCCGGTACCTGTTTAGGGATATCTCTTTCTTACCCTTACCTCTGCCCTTGCCCTTTTCTTTGCCCTCCTCTGCTAACGATCTCGAGTTCTTCTGAAGGTTCAATGCTCACGTGGTTAAACGAGAGTCTTGAGGAAAACTGATGAATGAAAACAGGGCAGGGGAAAGGCAAGGGCAAGGGTAAGAGGCGGGGCATCATGGTGGCCGGCGTTGCGAGTCTGAACCCAGGGAGCGATAATGTTCGCCAGATGAGGACTTTTCGGAATCGACGTAGCGTGGGTATTCTGGCCAACCCGGCGGCGGGCCGCGACATCCGGCGATTGGTGGCCCAGGCTTCGGTATTCCCGATCGCAGAAAAGAGCAACATGATTGGTCGGATCCTCTCCGGTCTCGGTGTCGCTGGAGTCGATCGTGCCTACATGATGACCGATTCCGGCGGCATCGCTGGAAGGCTTCGTCGAGTGCTGGCGACGTCGGCGCAATCTCGTCCCAAATGGCCCGAAGTGGTTTTCCTGGAAATACCACCAGAAGATGGCCCGCAGGCGACCCTGATGGCGGCGAGGGAGATGGTCGACGCCGGGGTGAGGGCTCTTCTGGTGCTGGGAGGGGACGGGACTCACCGTCTGGTCGCCCGAGTCTCGGGTGAGGTTCCGATTACCGCCCTGTCGACTGGGACCAACAATGTTTTTCCATCCTTGAGAGAGGCGACTACAGCAGGACTCGCCACCGGCTTGGCCGTGGCAGGCCACTTCGCCCCCGATGAAGCAACGATCCGCAACAAGATCCTGCGGGTGGGGGTGAACGAGCGAGAGGACGTTGCCCTGGTCGACGCCTGTGTCAGCACGGCCTTGTGGACAGGGTCGAAGGCACTCTGGAGGCCCGAAGAACTGGACCAGATCTTTGTCACCTTTGCCGAGGCTGACTCCATCGGACTCTCCACGATCGCGGCCTTACTCCACCCGGTGTCAAGGCTCGACGCTCACGGACTCAGGGTTGATCTTTCCCCTGTTGAGCAGGCGGTTACTGTCGTCACGGCTCCGATTGCACCGGGACTGATCTTGCCGGTTGGGATTGCTGCTGTGCGGCGGCTCGTTGCCGATGAAGTGCAGGAAGTAAGGGCCCGTCAGGGTGTGATCGCACTCGACGGTGAGCGGGAGATGGAGTTTTCGGGCGACGATCGCGTCACCGTTAGGCTCGACCAGAAAGGGCCCAGGACCATTCGGGTGAAGCGTGTGATGGAGTTGGCGGCTCGGCAGGGCCTACTTCGAGAGGGTCCAGTTCGGGTTTCGGAAGCAATCGAAAGGAGCGAACATGCAACTCAACCGTGAACTAGCCTTGCGTGCTTATCGAACGATGAAGACAATCCGGGAGTTCGAGGAGCGTATCCATGTGGAGTTTGAAACCGGTGATATTTCTGGGTTCGTCCACCTCTATGCTGGGGAGGAGGCAATTGCGACTGGGGTCTGTTTGCATCTGCAGGACGACGACAGGATCGCCAGCACCCATCGAGGGCATGGCCACTGCATCGCCAAGGGATGCGATCTCAATGGCATGATGGCTGAGCTCTACGGCAGGCGCAATGGGCTGTGCGCGGGCAAGGGAGGCTCGATGCACATCGCCGATCTGGACAAGGGAATGATGGGAGCGAATGGCATCGTAGGGGGGAGCCCACCTCTGATCTGTGGTGCCGGCCTGGCGGCCAAGACCTTGGACAAGAAGGCGGTAGCCGTGGTCTTCGTCGGAGACGGTGGCTCAAACCAGGGAACCACATTCGAGAGCCTCAACCTGGCGTCGATCTGGCAGCTCCCTTGTATCTTCGTGGTAGAGAATAACGGTTACGCCGAGGCCACTTCAGTCAAGTACTCAACCGCCTGTGATGATGTCGCGGATCGAGCCAACGGATTCAACATGCCGGGCGTCGTTGTTGACGGCCACGACTTCTTCAGCGTCTACGAGACGGCGGGAGAGGCAATCAGCCGTGCCCGCGAGGGAGGCGGGCCGACGCTGATCGAGTGCAAGGTAAATCGCTATTTCGGTCACTTCGAGGGCGATGCGCAGACCTACCGGGCCGAGGACGAAGTGGCCCGGCTGCGCCAAGATAGGGACTGCATCAAGAACTTCAGCAAGAGCGTGACGGCCGCAGGACTGGTCCAGGAAGTGGAGTTAGCCACGATCGATGCCGAAGTCGCGAACTTGATTGACCAGGCAGTTATGGAAGCCAAGGCATCTCCAAAGCCGGGACCAGAGGCGCTGTTGACGGATGTTTATGTGTCCTACTAAGTCCTGGGCGAGCTGCTTATGCGAAGTCTAAGGGTTCGCGCAAGAATAGCTTCACAGATTTGGCGCTCAGATTTGCGCCAGATTTGGTCGCGAACGATTGAGCGAAACCGCAGGCGTAGCCAGGTCGACGTTGAGGATTTCGCGATTGAGGAGCGGCCGAAGATGGTGTGAAGATGAGATGCCAAAATGGGAAGTTATTTTTGCGCGAGCCCTAAGGAGGAAAGAGATGGGAAAAGCAACCTACCAGCAGGCACTGAACCAAGCTCTGCTGCAGGAAATGGAACGAGACGAGCGGGTGGTGGTCATGGGGGAAGACATCGCAGGCGGATCCGGGTCGCCCGGGGAGATGGATGCCTGGGGAGGTCCTCTGGGCGTGACCAAGGGACTCTGGGGTCGATTCGGTAATCGGGTGATGGATACCCCGATCAGTGAATCCGCCTTCATTGGAGCTGCAATCGGAGCGGCTACCTCGGGGCTGCGACCGGTGGTCGAGCTGATGTTCATCGATTTTCTGGGTGTTTGCTTCGATCAGATCTTCAATCAGGCCGCCAAGTTTCGCTATATGTTCGGTGGTAAGGCAAAGACTCCTGTTGTGATCCGAACCATGATCGGAGCGGGTCTGAGGGCGGCGGCCCAGCACTCTCAGTGCCTCTATCCGATCTTTACCCACATTCCGGGTTTGAAGTGCGTGGTGCCGTCGACGCCGTACGATGCCAAGGGAATGCTGATCGAGGCGATACGAGATGATGATCCTGTGATCTTCTGCGAACACAAACTGCTGTACTCCACTGAGGGGGATGTGCCCGAGGAGTCCTACACCATTCCTCTGGGCGAGGCCAATATCGTCCGCGACGGTGATGATGTCACGCTGGTTGCCCTGGGACGGATGGTGCACATTGCTTCCCAGGCGGCCGAAGCCTTGGCCCGGGACGGGATCGGCTGTGAGCTCATCGATCTGCGCTCCACCTCACCGCTGGACGAGGAGACGGTTCTGGAGAGCGTGGAGGAGACCGGACGGTTGGTCATCGTGGACGAGGCAAGTCCTCGCTGCAACATTGCTACCGATGTCTCGGCCCTGGTTTCACAGAAGGCCTTCGGCGCGCTCAAGGCGCCGATCAACATGGTCACCCCTCCCCACGTGCCTGTACCGTTCAGCGACACTCTGGAAGATCTCTACATTCCCGACGCCAGTCAGGTTGAGACGGCTGTTCGAGAAGTGATGGAGTATGCGCGATGAGCGACAGCATCCGGCCGTTGACCATGCCGAAATGGGGCCTCTCCATGAAGGAGGGAGCCCTCGTGCAGTGGCTGACTACAGAGGGGAGTGAGGTTGCTCCCGGCGACGAAGTGGCCGAGGTCGAAACTGAGAAGATCCTGGCAGTCGTAGAGGTCAGGGACGGTGGTGTTCTCCGACGACAGGTAGCTAAGCCAGGTGAGGTCTTGCCGGTGGGAGCGCTACTGGCAGTGGTGGCCGATGAAGCCACGCCCGATGGAGAGATCGAAAGCTACATCACGGATTTTCAGGCCAACTTTGTGCCCGAAGCCGAGGACGAGGAAGCGGAAGATCAAGGTCCTCAAACCGTCGAGGTGGAGGGTCGTCGCCTGCGTTTTCTGAAACGCGGTGGCAGTGGCGATCCTTTGGTTCTGGTCCATGGTTTCGGCGGTGGCCTCAACAACTGGCTCTTCAATCTCGAAACCCTTGCTGGCGATCACCTGGTCTACGCCCTGGACCTTCCCGGTCATGGCGCCTCCAGCAAGGACGTGGGCGATGGAAGTCTGGAGGGTTTGGCTCAAGCGGTAAAAGGCTTCATCGAGGCGTCTCAGCTGGGTCCATCCCACCTCGTAGGGCATTCGATGGGTGGCGCAGTAGCCCTGATCCTGGCCCTGGCTCATCCTGAGCTGGTTTCCTCTGTCAGCTTGATCGGCAGTGCCGCCCTGGGGACGGAGATCAATGGCGCCTACATCGACGGCTTTATCGAGTCGCGGCGACGCAAGGACACCAGGGTGGAGGTTGAGAAGCTGTTCCACGATCCCTCCCAGGTGACGCGGCAGATGGTCAACGACGTGTTGATGTTCAAGCGTATCGACGGAGTCCAGCAAGCTCTGAAGACCCTTGCCGATCAGTTCCGTGTTGGAGATGTTCAGAACACCGTTCTAAGAGGAAGATTGGGCGAGTTGTCGATGCCGGTCCTGGTTGTGTGGGGGCAGGAGGACCAGATCGTCCCGGCCTCTCATGCAGACGATCTGCCTCAAAATATCAGAACCGAGATCATCCCCGCTGCCGGACACATGGTCCAGATGGAATCGCCCGCCAAAGTCAACCAATTGATCCTGGAGGTCGTGGGGCAAGGCTCAGGCTGAAACATCAGACTATTGGTCCAGTATCTCAACCCTGGCGGAGGAAATGTCCCCGAATTGCTCGGTGTTGGACATGTTTATATGAGCCCAGACCACCAGCAGAACCTTCCCTGGGAGCTCGCAGACCGAAGGGTAGGTCACCTGGCAGCCCCAGTAGTCGTTGCCTTCACCTGGGACGGCGCTCTCGGCCAGAACGAGGGGGTCGGCCCAATGATCACCATCTTCCGTTAGCCGCATGGTCAAGGGACTTCTTAATCCTGCCTTCCACTCGTCATGGGTGAGCAGGACTCTCCCGTCGCTGATGCGGAAGAGATTGTGGGACGCCGCCGCGGCCAGGAGCTGGTGGCGCTTCGGTTTTGACCAGGTCTCCCCCTTGTCTTTTGAAAGAGCGGTCCAGAGGTGGCCATCTCGGGTTCGCAGAGCCATCAAGATATGCTCGTTCTTCAGCTCCGCAATCGTAGGCTCATCGACCCCTGCCGAATTGCGGACCCCACCGACCCGGCGCCAGGTCTGGCCCTGGTCGCTTGACTTCAGAACCCCCGATTCCTGGCGGTTTCTGAAGTCGTGGGTGGGCAGCAACAGCTCACCCGTCGTCAATCGGATTCCGTTGGAGCGACTCCCCGCGCTTTGGTGCTGCAGACGCTCGTCTGACCAGGACTCGCCGAAGTCATCACTCCAACGGGAGTATAGATGGTAGGACTCAAGACCGATGTACTTATCCTCGCCCTCTCGACTCTTCATGAACGGATACCGATTCCAGCGGCCGTAGATGTAGAAGAACCAAACCCGACGTCCGCTTACGATCAGGGCGGGGTCGAAATCCGAAGTTCGTGGCTGGTCCTGAAGGACGAAGGGCTTTCCCCAGTTCCTGCCGCCATCGAAGGAGTAGGAAGCCAGGATCACCTGATGGACTGAGGCCTCGAAGGGACCGGAGAACCAGACGCAGAGCAGACGGCCATCATCGAGGCGAGCCACGCTGGGGGCATGGTTGAAGCCGTAGCGGTTGCTCCTGTCGTAGGGATCCTTCTGAGGGTAGGAGAAAACGACCGAGCGGGATTGGATGCGAAGCGACGCCTCAGAGGCCCAAGCTGTCTCTGGGAGGAGCAGGAGGGTAACCGCCGCTAGAAGTAGTAAGAACGCACGACGAACCAAGGTGTTGCCTCTCGGTGCGTAGCTTTGGCCTCCATGTCAAGTGACAGGAACTTTCACGACCTTAGGGGACGTATTGTTTTACGACCCTTCCCCGGTTAGTAAAAACGCAGGTTCGGGAGGAACCTGAACGTGTTCGTCTTTTGTTCGATAAAAGTTTGTTCTCCTGATTTCAAGGGCAGCCTTTGATTTCTCTTCTCGAGCGGGAGGCATCCGGTGGGAAAACCGCTTTGGGCTTTTCCACGGGAGGGCGAGCGCCGTCCCAAAGCATAGATTCATTTGGATGTGAGCAGCCGCAGAAGCTGTGGGAACTGTGGGAAGCTCCGTCCGAAGGAGTTTTCCAAGCGCTGTGGGAACGGTGGACAAACCACCCGAGCCGAATCGGCAGGCACAAAGTGGACTTGGTTTTCCACGGTTTCCACAGCGCGGCAGTTTCCATAGCTTTCTTTCGCCCCAGTAGGCGAGCTTGGCCCGGGTCCCGAACTGGGGTATCTGAGGACCCGGTCTCCCGACGATCGGAGCTTGACGGGCGACTGGGGGGAAAGTTTTTTCCGGATTCTCTTGCAAACCCCTTCTCCTGGACGTCTGTTCCCGGAGAGGGACCCTAGCCCAGCCGGGAGAACGCTCTTGAGGGCATGCTGGCGGGGGCGTCTGTCGCTTCCTCATGCGGGTTCCTGGATGAAGGTCACCTTTGGTGCGCTCCCGCCGGTTTGTCATGAGGCAACGGTCTGACATCAGTTTGAATCTTGCTAAGCGAATGCGCCCCGGAGTTTTAATCGTCACTGATCACTGAGTGTCTCAGACGGAGGGAGCCCGCAGGGCGGCTGGAGTCTGAGCCGCTTCGGCGGCGGCCGCCCCCCCTGCCAGGGCCCGTTCCAAATCCCTGAGCCGATAACTCCTTCCCTTGATATTCAGCACGTGGCAATGGTGCAGCAGCCGGTCCAGTAACGCGGTCGCCATCACTTCGTCTCCGGCCAGGATCTCGGGCCAGTCCTTGACTGATTTGTTGGTGGTGATCAAGGTGGCTCCCTTTCGTAGCGGGCACTGACGAGCCGGAACAACAGGCTGGCCTCCAGCCGGCTCATGACCTGGAACCCGACCTCGTCGATGATCAGCAGCGCCACGTTGACATACTTCTTACGGCGCAGCGCCTTGGGGGCCAACTCGGCGTCCAGCTTCATGGCGTGAAGCAGATCATCCAGTCGAAAGAAGGACAGCGAGAAACCGTTTTCGATGGCTTTGGCTCCCAGGGCCACCGCCAAATGCGTCTTTCCCACGCCCGGCGGACCCTGGAGCAAAACCGTCTCGTGCTCGCGGATCCACTCACAGGTGGCCAAGGTCTCGATGCGGCTCTTGCGGATCGCCGGCTGAAAGTTAAAATCGAAGTTCCCCAACGTCTGACCCGGCGGCAGTCCCGACAGTCTCAGCGAGGTCTTGATCCGTCGCTCCTCCCGATGGGCCAGTTCGCTCCAAAGCAGTTCGTCCAAAAAGCGATGGACCGAGAGGTTTTTCTTCACCGCCTGGCCCACCAGCTCGGACAGTTGCTCGCTGGCATGCATCAGACCCAGCTGCTCCAGTGACTGACGGGTTTGATCCAGATCCACGCGTCCCTTCGTCGCCGCGCTCATCGGGCCACCTCCGCCAGAGCTTGGTACAGGTCCAGAGGACGCTGCTCCACCGGCATCTGATAGATCTGTTCCAGCCGTTGTCCCATCTTGCCCAAGGGCGGCGGAGCGAGGACCCGCTCCGTCGCTTCTCCTTGCCAGCAGCTGGGATCGATCAGAATCCGCGCCGGCGTGTGGCGCTCATACTCCCGCAGGACCTTTCCCTCGGCTAAGATCTGAACCTTGCCCGAGCAGCCCCGCACCTCCACCTGGCGGCCTACCCATTGAAAGGGAACCGGATAGCAGTGATCTTCGAAGCGAACCATGCAGTCCCGATGGACTGGCCGCGTGACCACCACATCGAAGGGTTCGGGAAGGATCGGCAAGGGCGCCAGACGCTCCAGCTCCGCTCGCCAACTCTCCTCGACAGTGAGGCCGGTGGCCGGACACACCGCTCGACGGGACCAGCGCGAGACCTGTCCATCGGTGAAGTGCTGCAACTCCTCGAGGTCTTCCCAGTATTGGCTCTGCGGCTCCACCAGCAAACGCGAAAGTCGGACTTTGGCCTCCACCTTCCCTTTCTCTTGGGCTTGCCCCGGTCGGCAGGCATCAATGTGAAAGCCCACCGATCGGGCATAGGCCCGGTAGAGCGGATGGATCTCTCCCCAGGGGCCGCCTCCCGAGGCGATGGCCGTCTTGACGTTGTCGATCCGGTTGACGGCGGCCACTCCCTGCAGTCGGCGATAACTCTCGTTGTGGCACTGCAGCCAGGACAGCTGGTCTCGCCGCCGACTCCACACAATGGCGGGCTGCCGGGCTGTGGGAGAGCACCATGATGAACGCCGAAAGGGGCTCCAACTCGTTTCCAACGGCCACCGACGGATACTCGGCCCAATCCACCTGGCTCTGGGCCCCAGGCGGCGTCTCCACTCGCCGAAACGTTCGGAGCTTCGGCTTCGGCCAGTGCCGGCGCACATAGCGCAGCACCGAACGATAGGAGCTCGAGTAATCGCATTCATAAACCAGATGTTCGTACAGCTGACGGACATTCGGGGGTCGCTGCCCATCGGGATGCCCCTGCATCCAGGCACCAATGATTCCGGCCAGAGCCTCCGCCTGGAACCCCTTCTGCCGACGTCCGTCTTGAGCGCCTTCGGCCTGTCGCCTCAAGTGATAGCGCACGGTCCCTTCGCTGACCCCAAGCGTCCGAGCAATCTCGCAGTGGTTCTTGCCTTTGTCGGCCAAAACTCCAATCGTCACGACTTCCTCCTCACTGAGGCGTACCGGCATCCCCGACCTCCTTCCTACCGGAAGAATCGGACATGACCCTGACGCCCCGATTGGGGGGAGGGGTCGTAAAACTTCGCGTCCCCTAAGGAATCAAATACCAGGTTCCGTCAGACTCCAGGCCGAAGTCTTCTTCTGTCGAGCCTCTGGCTCGACCAGACGGCGGCCTGGAGGCCAAAGCTACTAGGGAAATCAAGCGGAGCGAAGCAGCTTCTTCGCCACCTTTCCAGCCACGTCGGTGAGACGAAAGTCACGGCCCATGTGGCGGTAGGTGAGCTTGGTCTGGTCCAGACCCAGACAATGCAGGATGGTGGCCTGTAGATCGTGAACGTGGATCTTGTCCTCGACGCCGTAGAGGCCCAGGTCGTCGGTCTTGCCTACGACCTGTCCTCCCTGGATTCCGCCGCCGGCCAGCCACATGCTGTAGCAGCTCACATGGTGCTCACGACCCGGTTCTCCACCGTGGATCTCGGGCTCTCCCATGGGAGTGCGCCCGAACTCTCCTCCCCAAAGCACTAGCGTATCTTCCAGGAGCCCCCTCTGTTTCAAATCTTTGAGCAAGGCTGCCGTGGGCTGGTCGGTGTCGTGGCAGTACTCCTTCAGGCGCTTCTCCAAGCCGTGATGGAAGTCCCAATTGGCATGATTCAACATCACGAAGCGCACACCGCGCTCGACCAGTCGTCTCGCCAGCAGACAGTTGACCGCGAAGGATTGGGCACGCTCTCCCTCCCGATTGACTCCATAGGACTCGAGAAGCTCAGCTGATTCCTGAGAGAAATCCAACAACTCCGGTGCCGCCCCCCTGCATCCGAAATGCCAATTCGTAAGAGGCAATCCGCGATGCGATTTCCATGTCGCCGCTGCTGCCGTAGCGTTTCTGATTCAAATGACGAATGGCATCGAGATGGACCCGCTGGACTTCCTGATTGACTCCGGGAGGGTTCGACAGATAGAGAATGGGGTCGCCGCTGCTGCGAAACGGGGTCCCCTGGTAGGCAGAGGGCATGAAGCCATTGGACCAGTTGTTGGCCCCGGCGCTGGGGAATGCTCCGGTACTGAGGACGACGTAACCGGGTAGATTCTGGGATTCACTGCCGAGGCCATAGGTGACCCAGGATCCAATCGTGGGGTGACCGAGAAAAGTCGTGCCCGTCGTCAACAGCAATTCTCCCGGATCATGGTTGACGGCGTCGGTGTGCATGGCCCTCAACAGACAGATATCGTCTGCGCAAGAGGCGGTGTGAGGAAGCAGGTCGGAGAATTCGGTTCCGCACTCGCCGTGCCGGGTGAACTTGCGAGGACTCGCCATCAGGGTCGCAGTCGGCTTCAGGAACGCCTGCTTCAAGTCTTTTCTCAGGGAATCCGGAAGCCCCTCACCGTGCCGTTTTTGAAGATCGGGTTTGGGGTCGAAGAGGTCTATCTGGCTGGGACCGCCGGACATGTACAGGAAGATGACGCGTTTGGCGGTGGCAGCGAAATGGGGTGCCCGAGGAGCTAGAGGGTTGACCGAGGGATCTGCTTTTGCGCCGGTTGCCAGCAGGCCTTCGGATGCCATCAGCTGGGCCAGTGCGATTGAACCAAAGCCACCGGCACATCTCTGCAGAAACTCTCGCCGGTTCTGGATGGATCGAAAATCTTCGAAGGTCATGGTCTACTCCCTGGTGATGAACTCATCCAGATTCAAGAGTATTCGGGAAGCTCCAACCCAGGCGGCTGCATCAATTGGTTCGATGCCTGCGAGTTCGAGGGGCAGCGCAGCGTGAGCCAGATCCGGCGTCTTTTTCAGGATTTCCTTCTGATGTTGGATCGCCTCACTTAGCCATCGTTTTTCATCACGATCAGGAGCCCGAGCCAGGCAGAGTTGAAAAGCATGGTTCAGACGATCCTGGAAGTCGTCAGGGAACTCGGTCAAGATCCTCACTGCAAGGGCACGGGCGGCCTCATAGAAGACCGGATCGTTCAGCAGGTTCAAGGCCTGGAGAGGGGTGTTGGATCGTCCCCGATGACAAGCTGGACTGTAACCGGGTGGCATATCGAAGTTCGTCATGAACGGATAAGGCGACATGCGCTGATACTGAATGTAGAGGCCGCGCCGATAGCGATCAGGGCCCTTGCTCTCGAGCCAGCTGCCCCGCTTCTGTGCGGCTTTTGGTCGAGGGGGACGCACGCTCTTTCCTCCCACGACAGGATTGAGGAGCCCGCTGACCGACAGCGCCGAGTCCCAGATCAGTTCGGCCGACAGACGTGTCCTTGATTGGCGTGCCAAGAGAACATTGTTGGGATCCTCTATCTGTAGATCCGGTCGCGGTTTTGAGATCTGGCGATAGGTGGCCGATAACACGATGGTCTTGATCAGATGCTTCATGCTCCAGCCATCGTCGCGGAACTGACAGGCAAGCCAGTCCAGAAGCTCGGGGTGGCTCGGCTTGCTCCCCTGGGTGCCGAAGTCTTCCGAAGTGGAGACGATGCCACGGCCGAAGAGCTCCTGCCAGAATCGGTTGCTCATCACACGGGATGTCAGAGGGTTGTCTTTACTGACAATCCATTTCGCAAGCCTTACCCTGGAGGGCTGTGCGTGATCGGGCGATGGCTGCAGGAAGCCGGGCATACCTGGTTCCACAGGTGCGCCGAGTTGTTTGAAATTGCCTCTCACGTAGAGGTGGGTCTGGCGTGGTTTCCTCTCGGTGACAATCGTCTGGGCTTGGCTCAGGGCAGGGAAGTCAGCATCCAGTTCCTTCAGCTCCTTCAGCAGTTGGTCGAAATTCAGTTGCTCCTCATAGATCTTTTTCGGAACCACTTGAGAGCTGTAGCGAACGTAGTGATCGGTGAGGATCTTTGCTTCCTTTTCGCTGCGCTGAGCCGGGGGACTTCGGAGTATCTTCTCGCCCATACCGTAGACCGGATGCATGTCTCCGACCCTCAGAGTCCCCACGGCCTTGTCCCAGTTCTGCCACTTTCCAGGGTTGGCCATGGCCTCCAGCATCTTCTTTTCCCAGAAAGGCTGCCGATCCGGAACCCTGTACTTCTCTAGCAAAGCACGCCGTTTCCGGCGATAGGAATCAACTTCTTCCAGGTACGGTCCCAGCTCGCCCGGGAGGGGCGCGTCGATGTTCCTTTCCTCGGCGTCGTTGAAGAAGGCGAACAGCTGGTAGTATTCCTTTTGACTGAGCGGATCGTACTTGTGATCGTGGCACTGAGCACATCCCACCGTCAGCCCCAGCCATACGGTTCCTACCGCGTTGGTCCGATTGATGACCTGTTCGAAGCGGAACTGGTTCATGTCGGTGCCACCTTCACGGTTGCTGGGGGTGTTGCGGTGAAATCCGGTGGCAACCTTCTGTTCGGTGGTGGAGCCGGGGAGCACATCTCCTGCAACCTGCTCGATCGTGAACTGGTCGAAGGGCATGTCCCTATTGAAGGCCTCGATGACCCAGTGCCGATAGCGCCAGGCATGGGGTCTGAAATCATCCTGCCGATAACCATCACTATCCGAATAGCGGGCCAGATTCAGCCAGTATCGAGCCCATCTCTCCCCAAAATGGTGAGAGTTGAGAAGTCGATCTACCAGGTGTTCATAGGCCTTCGGTGTGTCGTCCGCCAGAAAGCTGGAGACCTCACGGGTAGATGGGGGAAGCCCGATAAGGTCCAGGCTGAGCCGCCTGATCAAGGTTGATTTATCTGCTTCGGGAGAGGGTTCAATGCCCTCTTTCTCCAATCGGGCCAGGACGAAGTCATCAATGGCATTCTTCGCCCAGTCGTTCTTGCTGACGTCCGGTTCTGGGGGCTGGCGCAAGGGGCGGAAAGACCAGTGACCCGATTCCGCAACCAGAGTAGTTTGATTCGTGGCTGCGCCTCCACCGGAGGCCCATTCGGCCCCCTGATCGATCCAGGCTCGCAGCGTGCCCACCT
Source organism: Acidobacteriota bacterium (assembly GCA_965219855.1). GTDB lineage: Bacteria > Acidobacteriota > UBA6911 > RPQK01 > JAJDTT01 > CAUZIZ01. Next base: position 491,190 of record CBDCOR010000014.1, on the reverse strand, counting down.
CTGTGGCGGTCAGCCGGTCGCCGGCGGGAGGCATGACGCTATCGGCCTTGATGGCACCGACCAGATGAATGAGTTTGCTGCCAGCGCTGTTGCCAGGCAGGATGACCTTTCCGGATTCGCCCCCACGAAGGGCATCCTGGCGATTGTCCAGCCGCAGACCCTTCATCTGCTGTCCGGCACCGTGGCAGAGGATACAGCGGCTGCCAAGAATCGGTTCGATGTCTTTAGAGAAGTCGACCTGTCGCTCGGCTGCCGGAGGCAGCGGGTGGGACTGAGCTACTGCCACCCCGCTGAGCAGAATGGAAAGCAATACGAGGCTGAGAAACGCACCTTCCACTCAATCCGTACACACTCTACTAATTAGTGCCCGTCCGAAAACCGGGGTTTTCAGAACTGTAATCTGTTGAATCGTAAACACTTATTATACTTGAGACTGCTGACAGACCGGCTCGACCCAGCTCGATCCAGAGCAAGGACCCTCGAGCGAGGGCACGCGGGCCAAAAAGCAGCGGTTCGGCGCAGACCTCTCCCCGAGTCGGAGCCACAAGGCAGTACGGTCAGCCACAAAAGGCTACAACAGGAGTCGGGCCAGGACGACCAGGTTATAGGTCAGGACGCTGGCATGGACGTAGCTTTGAAAGTGAGGCCAGCCTTTCCAGCTACAGCGGTGGAGACCGAAGGTGTGCTTGAGGGTCCCAATGCACCCCTCAATCCCGGCGCGGAAGCGTTTGAGTTGTTTGTAGACCCAACTGGAACGCACCATGCTCTCAACCGTCAACCCACACTTTTTGGAAAAGGCCACATCCTGTACCCCCTGCTCTTTGGCCCAGCGCAGGTTGGCAGCCGAGGCAAAACCACCATCCCAGGCGCTCTGGCGGGGGACCTTCCCGTACAGCTGTCGATGCCGCTCTAAGAAGGGTTGCACATAGTTGCTGTCGGCCGGATTCCCCCGTTCCACCACACAATCCAGGATCAGCGACGAGGCGCCCGTGCTGACAAACACCTTGTGGCCGAAGACCGTTTCCCGAGGGCTCTTCTTGATAATATCGGTGTGCTCTTCGAAGAGGGAACAGATCTTCTCCTGGGCCGCGACGGCCTCGCCCGAAAGGACCCGTCGTTGAGTCTGCTCGATGACTTTGTGCAACAGCCCCAGATAGTGGGCCAGTTGCGCCGCCACGGCCAGACTGAGGGGATCGCTCCACTGCGCGGAAGCTGCCAGCGCCTGCTCGGCATAGTGAGCCGTCTTGGACGCCACTTTGATCAGATCGCGGTAACTGTCCAGGCGCTTCTTGCCGCGGCGGTTGCGGATGTTCAGGACGCGCCGCTTGGCCCGCCGCGTATGATCGACGAAGCCGATCCCTTCCCGCTCCCGCAGCCGCCCCAGCCACTGGGTCACGACTCGAATGCCGTCGTACAACAGCTCACTGTCGAGCGGATAGTGGATGTTCGTCTCGACCGCCGTGGCATCGACCCGAATCCGTTGGCCTTTTTCCAGACCCCGAGCCTGCGCCCAGAGCACCAAGTGGTCGTTGATCGCCTTCCAAGTCCCCGGCTCAATCTTCCCCAGGTTCTCCGCCAGGGTGGCTTTGCTGATCGACGCCCCATAGGGCAAGCGACAGAACCTCTGACAGCTTTGCGAATCCACCAGATGAAACTCCAGCTTGCGATAGCTGAACTGATGCAGCTGTTTGATGACGGCGCAACGCAGCACCTGCTCGGCCGTCAAACCGGGGGCGCCAACACCGGAATCGACCCTGTCAGAGAGATCTTGTACTATCAGCTCCAGCGTCTGGGGATTGTCGTCCAGGATGCGCGAGATCACCTTCAATTCATGGGCCAGCTGGTGATCGGGCCATTGCGGGGAAAGGGGGCGTTGTTTTTCACGCTTTTTACGCATCTTCGAACTCCTGAAATCGTCGTAAGTCGTTTTAGTCTAATTGTTTGCACCAAATAGTCTAGCAAACGGCCCTGACAGTTTCGGAGCTTGAAAAAGCCCTCTTTCCCCTTCCTTATCAATTACTTACACATTTCCGGACGGGCACTAATTAGACGAAAGCCGCTAGAAAAGTCAATGGGACTGGCGCTTCGGGGTGCACGACATGAAAGTGACAAGCTGAGCGCTCAAGAGTTTCTCCTGAGCTGAGGCACCGTTAAACTCCAGTCTGGCTGAGGGATTTCCAGGCAGTGGTCGCCGAAGGACCGGTCTATTACGCTTCGCGCCAGGACGCTAAAGTGCCCTCCTGGAAAGATCAAACTCCAGAACTCTCGGAAGCGAGCTGGGCTAGCGGGGGGTAGGAAGAGTAAGAGTGGTGCTAGCGTGAGTTCTTTCGGCTAATCTAGCCGTAAGAAATCATGTCTGTTCATAGCTATCTCAATGCTTGCAGGGCGCCACCAAAATCAGAGGTTAAACGGTTTGAGAACCGACAAGGAGCTTTCGATAGGCTCCCAAATCACTTTCCTGTCGTGCACCCGGCGCTTCGATAGCGATTCAAAGCGGGCGAATGGATGACGGTTTGAAATCGCTGGGCTGGTTTACTTAGGCGAACACTTCATATCAGAGCGGGCGTTTCCGGATCATGCGTGGCACTGGCATCCCTGCCCGTGATTGCCGGGTCCGTCGAGCCAGACGCTGGACAGTCACGGCCTGTCGCCGTGAAATTTCAGCTCAGTGGCCCCCCAGCGGTGCTGCCCCATTCGAGAAAGAAACTTGATAGGGATCAAGGGGCGATCACCTACGCCTTCGGCGTAGGGACGTGTCTTGAATACGCCGCAAGGATTGCTATATCAATGAGTTACAAACTTGTCCCTCAGAAAGAGCCCAATCAAGTTTCAGCTTAGTCCCGCCCCCGCTGCGCTACCCCATTCGAGAATGAAACTTCGGCGATCCTGCGATAGGGTAGGGAAGCACGGTCACCCGGCTCCCCTCCCTCCGAACTGCACGTGCGATTCTCCCGCATACAGCTCTCCAGTCAGTAGGTTCCTATGGATTGGACGAAACGGATATGGGCGTCAGTCAGGCTCGTGAACCCATGATCCGTAAAGAAGGCGTTGGGCCAACGGTGATTTCGACAGAGGCGTTTTCTATTCTTCCGGTTGCGCTTCAGAAGCAGGCGTCGCAAACGACGACGGATCAGACCGTCGTAGTCCTTGAAGATGTTCCAATGACAGTGCCGGAAGTAGTTGAACCAGCCTTGCGTCGAGCGATTGAGCCGCTGGAGGATGACCTCCAGCGAGTCGCCCGACTTGCGCGGCGTCAGCTCGTGAATGCGCTCGACGAACTTTCGGTGGCTCTTCGCTCGTGGAAACCGAAAACGGCCTCGGAACGAATCGCCCAAGAACGAAAAGCTCTTCTCTCGCGAGTCCACGATGTGTGTCTTCTCGGGATGCAGTCTCAGCCCGTTGTCCTCCACCCAGTCCCGCCCTTCGGCCAGGGCCGCTTCAGCCTCCTCGGGTGCGCGACACAGCAGGACAAAGTCATCCGCGTAGCGCACCATCTGGAAGCCCAGATCGGCCATCCGATGGTCCAGGGGATTGAGGTAGGCATTCGACAACACCGGAGAAAGAACGGCGCCTTGGGGGACTCCGGCTTCCGGAATCCACTTACGCAGCTCTTCCAGTATCCCCTGATTCAGAAACAGCTGAACCAGGCCCAGCACGCGGCGATCCGATATCTTCTGTTGGATCAGGTCCAACAGTCGATCTTTCGGGATCGTATCGAAGTAACCCTTCAGATCCGCGTCGACGACATACACATAACCGGCTTCGAGCAGCTCTTCGACGTACCGCAGTGCGCCGTGGCACCCTCGCCCATGACGAAAGCCGTAGCTTCGATCATGGAACGTGGCCTCCAGAATCGGCTCGATCCCGTGGACCAAAGCCGTTTGCACGACTCGATCCCGCACGGTCGGAATCCCCAGCGGTCGCTTTTCCGAACTGCCTGTTTTGGGAATCCACCTCCGCAGCACCGCTGCCGGACGATAGGTCCCCTCACGCAGTTCTTCCTGCAACCATTCGAGTTCCTCCCGCTCGTGTTCGGCGAAATCCCCCCACGTTTGCCGGTCCACTCCCGCCGCTCCTTTCCTGCCCAAGACCTTCTCGGCCGAGCTGGAAAGGTTCCGGCTGCAAAACACCTTATCGATCAGCGTGTGCCATTTCCCTCCTCTCACCTTTCCTTTCAAAAGTGTCTCCAACATGCGATCCGTCCAAACCGCGCGATGAGCCCACTGTTCGATGCCAGCGGGCTCTCCAGCCGGGCTAGCCGAAAACGGCACTGTGACCGGGATGTAGTCCCGCCTTTGGGCGGAGTTACGTTTCCGCGATTTAGTCATTTCGCATCTACCTTCCTGCTCCCCTTCGCTCCACCGCGTTTTGCTGCACGGCTTCCCCGCTACTATGGGAGCTCTGACTTCTGTCGAGCCGCTTCAACCGACCTCACCGGTATCGCCAGGTTCGCTCCCCTTCGGCGGGCGATACTGCACCGCGGGCCTGGGCCATTGCTCACGCAGCGTCCCCCACTGCGAGCTCTCACGATGGGTCGTCCACGTCCCTCACCCGACAGATCTCCCTGCTTATCTCGTTTGACCTTCCGACCTCTCCATCTCCAACCACCGCATTGCCATTTCGTCACGGTCGCTTTGTCACGTTACTTCACCGCCGTGACCTGCCGCGTCTATCCCCCCGGGCAGACCGTTCAGGTCGGAGGGATGGCCGTCGCGCGGTCAAGGGTTCGGGCTTTGCCAGGACCCTCCCCGACAGGCTTGGCCGAATCGAGTTCACTTGCGTTACGGATTGGTCGTTCGTCTCAGGTTGCTCTCCACCCTTCCTCACGGAAACGCAGTTACCACTGTCGACTTCAGGCCGGTAACGTTAGCCTGGAAGGGACTTTCACCCTTCTGATCAAACGCCTTCACAGGCGCACTAGCTTCGGCCTCCAGGCCGCCGTGTATCAAGCCAAAGGCTCGAAGGAAGAAGACTTCGGCCCGGAGCCCAAAGCTACGTCCGCCCAATCAAGTTTCAGCTTAGGTGGGCTAGAGCTCCTCCATGAACTCGAAGATCCGGTCAGGATGTCCAGGGAAGTCTTCGTGGCCGAAATCGGGATAGATGGAGAGGGACTTCTTGCTTGCGATCTTGTTGTAGGCAGCAAACTGGGTTGAAGGTGGGCAGATCTGATCCATGAGTCCCACTCCCAGCAACACCTCGGCCTCGATACGTGGGCACAGGTACTGGATGTCGATATATCCGAGCTGGGTAAAGACCTCGGATTCTCGCTTGTGGACAGGATCAAAATCGCGAAAGTACTTCTGCAGCTCAGCGTAGGCATCGCGAGCCAGGTCCAGTTCCCAGACCCGCTGGTAGTCACACAGGAACGGGAACACGGGAGCAGCGAGCCGCACGCGAGGCTCCAACGCGGCACAGGCCAAGGTGAGTCCGCCTCCCTGGCTTCGACCGGTGGCGCCCACCCGGGCGGGATCAACCGAGGGCATATCCATGACTATCCTGGCCAGTTGAGCGGTATCCAGAAAGATCTGACGAAACAAAAGCTGTTCGGCGGGTCCGTCGAGTCCGCGGACGATATGCCCTCTCAAGGTCGTACCCGGGACACCTCCCCGGTCCTCGGAGAGTCCTCCCTGACCACGGCAGTCCATGGCGGCTACCGTATATCCCAGGGATACATAAGGGAGCTTGCTGAACCAGTCGCCGACATTGCCAGCATAACCGTGAAACATGAGGACTGCCGGGTGGGGACCAGTCGAGTTCCGGGGCCGCAGCAGTTGGGCATGGACTCTTGCTCCTCCGACGCCTTGATAGTAGAGATGAAGGCATTCGGCGAAAGGCGTCTGAAATCGGGCTGGGACGAGCTCAATAGCAGGATCCAGGCCCCTCATCTCCGACAGACCGCGTTCCCAGAATTCGGTAAAGTCGGAGGGGCAGGGATTGGTACCCGCATAGGACTCGAGTTGCTCCCGGGGCATGTCGAAAGTTAAAGGCATCAGTACTGGCTCCTCACATTCCAGACTATTTCTCGGGTCCTACCAGAGGCAGTTGAACCGAGACCAGTTGCGTGTTGCTTCGTGCATATACGTGGCTTCCGGCGAACGCTGGATGGGCCCAGGTTTCACCGATTATGTTGGCTCGTGCAAGCTCCTGATAGCCAGCCGGGTTGAGACGCGCCAGGATCAGGTGGCCGTCAGAATTGAGAATCATGGTTCGATCCTGATCGTCGAGCCACACCAGGCTGGCGTGAGGGTTCTGGCCAGATGGAGTCATCTGATTGGAGTCATCCCAGATCTTCTTTCCCGTAGTGAGCTGGAAGCACGTCAGGCCGTGTTTCTTGTCCAGTAGATAGCCGTGGCCGCCACGGTGCAGGGGCTGGGACATGAGTGCCCGCAGGAAGTGATCCTCTTCCCAAAGCAACTCAGCCGCGCCACTGTCGGCATCCAGGCGGATCGCCTTGGATCCTTTCCAATAGCCGCTGACGAAGACCAGGCCTTCGATGAAGATTGGAGTCGCGATAGAGACACCCAGACGCACTTCGTAGGGGATCTCCCAGAGCAGCCTGCCGCTCTGAGGGTCCAAACCTCGAATGTGGGAGGGAGACCAGCAGATCAGCTGTTGGCGGCCATTGTGTCGGACGATGATGGGGGTCGCATAGCCAGCCTGATCTTCCAGATTCTTCCAGATTTCGCGCCCACTCCGACGGTCGAAAGCGACAACGCTGTTTCCCTCGGCCCCACCCGGCTGAACGATCAGGGTATCCCCCTGGATCAGGGGAGATGCGGCGTAGCCCCAGGTGGGGAGGCGTCCCTGGTACTGCTGGTGTAGATCGAGGGACCAGATCAAGTTTCCGTCCTCTGAACTAAGGCAGGAAAGATTGCCCATAGCGCCCAGTGAATAGACGCGATCCTGGAAGATGGTTGGAGCCGACCGAGGTCCGCTGCCGTATTGGAGGTCGCCGTATTTCACTGGGTATTGGTACGTCCAAGTGGGATCTCCGCTTGTGGCGTCGAAGCACAAGACCCTCTCGACCTCCTCTGGCTTCGCCAGGCGATCCATGGTTATGACGTGGTTGCCGGCCACCGATACTCCGGAATAGCCGCTTCCGACTGTTTGGACCCACTGCCGCTCCAGCCCGCCCTGGGGCCAGGAGTGAGCCAGTTTGGGCCCTCTCCAGGTTCCATCTCCCCGGGGACCCCTCCATCTGGGCCAATCCTCCCCGTGCAAGGATTCAAGGGAGAGACAGGAGAATACGGTCAAGAAGAGCAGGAAGGTTTTGAAATTCGGTGAGTCTATCGATAGGGACGGGCGAGATTGGATCCGGCAGGGCCACAGCGCAAATACCATTCGAGTCTCCCGCGGCCGATCATAGCCGACGATCTACTCGGCGACAATCCACGGTGTAATCAGTGGATTGCGTTTCTGGGTATGGGCTGATCAGGGCCGAGCGGCGCGAGGGGCCGCTTTCCGATGACGTGATCCAATTCCAGGCCGGAGAAGGAGAGACCGGGCTGGCCCAGTGGCTGCTTACACACCAGGTCTGAAGCCAGGATGACCTCGCCCGGTTGGATTAGGCGAGAGGCACAGACTGCCACATGGTAGTTCTGGCGGGCCGCCATCTCTTCTTCGGCAATACCGGCCGTGATGCCGTGCGACTTCTCGAGTCTGCGAATCCGCCCTTCCAGGTCCGCGAACTCATCCGGTTCCAGGCTCAGCGCGTGATCCAGGCCGACCATGGATCGGTCCAGAGTGAAGTGCCGCTCGACCATGCAGGCACCCAACACGGAGGCTCCCAGCGAAACGTCTGTCCCCGTCTCGTGGCCACTGTATCCGACCAATTGGCCGTATCGTCGGCGTAGCTCGGTCATGGTATCTAGTTTGATGGCCTCGTCGGGGCAGGGGTAGGAGCTGATACAGTGCAGAAGCACCAGGGGGCTTTTCTCGAGGATCTCGAATGCCTTGTCCCTCTCTTCCCAGCTTGCGGCTCCCATACTGACTACCAAGGGGATGGCGGTAGAGGCGGCTTCCCGGAGCAGCCTGGAGTTGGTGATGCTGTGGCTGGCCAATTTGAGTATCTCTACCTCAAGCTTCAGCGCAGTCTCCAGACTCGGCAGATCAAATACGGATATGGAGAAGGTCAGACCGAGCTCCTCGGAGTGACTTCGAAGCTCCTTGAACTCTTCCAATGAGAGTTCCAGTCGAGTCCGAACCTCGCGCTGAGTTTGTCCCAGTTGCGGACACTTTGGAAAGGGGGCATCCAGAAAAGCTTCGGTCGCCAGATCGGCCGGCGAGCGCTTCTGGAATTTGACCAGGTTGGCTCCCGCCTTGGCAGCGGCCTCGACGAGCTCGTGTGCCGTGCTGGCGTCCCCGTTGTGATTAAGTCCAATCTCGGCTACCAGGCTGCAAGGATGGCCGTCACCCACTTCGGTGTTCTTCAATCTAATCTGTTGCTTCGGCATGGGTCACATTTCCTTTCTGGAGACTGCTCTGGGTACTCAACCATCCCTGGAAAGCTGCGCAGGTCTGCTCCGGTGGAGGAGGTAGGGGAGCACCCAGGGCTCCAGGATCGATCTTCACCCTCTGGACTGCAGGATGTTGCACGCTGAGAGGAGGTGCGAGTTGGGAACCTGTGGTCTCGTAGCTTCCGTTGTCCAGGACGTAGTAGTGGAGACCGTCAACGGGCAGGAGGTTCCAGGCTGAGAGACCCATCGCCGCATTGCCGTCACCGTCGACGACCACCACGGACAGGTCGGGACGGGCCGAGAGCAGTCCGATCCCCACGGACAGCGCCTCTCCCATACCGTGCAGAAGGTAGAAATTCCCGGGGCGAGCTGCTACGAAGCTGGCCTCTCGAGATGTCAGTCCGTTGCAGAAGATGATGGCGGCGGCGGGGTGCCGGTTGACAATTTGACGGATGGCATCTGCTCTATTCATCGATATTTCCCCGATGCAGGAGCACGGCCGCGGCACGGTTTTCCACGAAGGCTTGCCTGGATGCCTCGGCGATCGCCCCCAGGCCATGCGTCTGGACATCGAATACTGGAACGTCGAGTACCGCAAGGTATTCGAGGGTTCGCTGTCCCCAGTGCTGGTGCTGTGGCTCCTCCCACTCGAGCTCTCCTCTCCAGGTGATGAGCAATAGGACGCCCAGCTTGTAGAGATGGAAGAGGCCATAGAAGGCATCTCCACACAGGCCTAGGCCGCTGTTCTGCATCATCACACAGGGTCTCTTTCCCCCCAGGCGAGCCCCGAAGGCCGAAGCGATTGCGTGGTTCTCGCGAGGGGCGGTCAAGTAGGGGGCCAGAAGTGGCTGGACCTTTCGGAACATGCTGTCAGGAACACCCGTGAACCAGTCGCACGTTTCTTGCAGAGCCGATGCCAGCTCGGAGCTGGAGCAGATGAAGGGATTGACGCTTCTGCCCCGGTCGTCCAGCCTCAACGGAACGCTGTTCATGAGATCGCTATTCCTTCTCGAGAATTTCCTGCAGTAGAGTTTCAAGGTCATGATCCGAAAAGGGTCTTGGGTTGACGGACGGCAGGCCCGCGTCCTGGCGGACTCTTTGGATCATCTTGCAGACGTCCCGATCGGCGGTTTTCAGGGAGAGGTGAGTGGCAACGCCCAAACCCTCCAGCCAGTTTCGGAGCATCTCAGTTGCTTCTGGGTCGTTGGTTACGGGCGCATCGGTCATTGCCTCGACCAGGTCGCAGAGCCTGCGCTCATTCGCTCCCGAGTTGAAGTCCAGGACATGGGGGGTAATTGTCGCGTTGAGAAGGCCATGGGGAAGGTCGGAGAATGGAGCCAGAGCTACGGAGAGTGTGTGGACCAGGCCGGTCCTCACTTGAGAGATCACCCTTCCCGCGATCGTCGCGGCCTCGGCCATATGACTTCTAGCCTTCAGATTTTAAGGCTGCGCAAGCGCCTGAGTGAGATTCTTGTAGACGATGCGGGTGGTGGTTTCAATCAAGGAATCCAGTCGCGAGTCCCTTTGTCGACTCAGGTAGGCCTCCAGCAGGTGGACCCAGGCGTCTAGTCCCGAAGCGAGTGTGAAACGAGGCGGAAGCCCGAGGGTAAGGCCGGGGTCTGTAGCTCCCGATTCATAGGTAACAATTTCTCCCGGGCACATAGGTTACACTTTTGGAGTCTGGGGACTTCATTTTGTTGTGCCGGGGGCCGGCTCGAAACCAGCCAGTGATTCAACCAGGATCTCCTTGGGTTCGATTCATTTTAATCGCTCGTGAAGCCTCGCCGCAAAGCGGCAGAGGCAGTCCGTTTATAGATCCAGCCGCAGAAGCAGTGGGAACTGTGGGAAACTCCGTCCGGAGGAGTTTTCCAAGCGCTGTGGGAACGGTGGAAAAACTCCACGCCTGGAGTCGTCTTCTCCATGTCGCCGTTTTTCCACGGTTTCCATAGTGCGGCAGTTTCCACGGCTTTCCGGGTCATTGGCCACTCTGGGGTGGCTCCTGATCTTGGGTTGGCGGTTTTCGTCGCAATCGTTTGGCCGGCAGCACCCTTCCCAGCCGTTCATCGAAGAGGCCGAGTTCCAGGGTCTCGAAGTAGACGGCCCACTGGGCTTCTCCCACGGGCTTTAATCCAATCTCCTGCCCCCGCAAGGTCGAGCTCACTAGGATGTCTTCGCCCTTCCACTTCATTTGACCGGCTTTGCGCACCCTCCGCTTCTCCCACTCATCGGGATAACCTCTTTGCTCGGGCAACCGGCAAGGATACTCCCGAGCCGCCGGCTGGTAGAAGAGCGCCGGGGGCCTCTGGCCCAAGGATTCATGGGGACGCTCCTCGTTGTATTCCCGGCGAAAGGCTTCAAACGCCTTCTGCTGGGCTCCGAGATTCGCTCGCGGCGGCTGGGCCGTCGCTTCCTTCAGCGTCCGATGCATCCGCTCATGTCTTCCATTCTGTTGCGGGCAACCCGGTTCGATGCGTTGCAATTCAATCCCCAAACGCACCCACCACACCGCCAGGTCACTGAGCCCTCCCAGGGCCCTCGACGCTAACGGCGGTCCATTGTCCGTGCGCATCGCATCGGGCAGCCCACACTCCCGGAACGTCTTAATAAACAGCGGCTTGACCGTGATAAATCCGGTCGCTCCCCCCAGCCCCTGGCAGCACAACAAGCAGCGGCTGTGCGCATCACTGATCGTCAAGGGCGTGCATTTGCGGCCGTTGGTGGTCCGAAACCAGCCCTTGAAATCCGTACACCACACGGCATTGGCCTCCCGGCACTCCTCAAAGGGCTGCTCCGTCGGCACCGCTCGCCGTCGTCGTTTGACCAGCCCACTCAAACCGTGCCGTCTGAGGATCTCGCTCACCGTGCTCTCCGCCGGACACCGATCCGCTCCCACCGCCTCTCTCAGTTTGACCCACAACTTCGGCGCTCCCCACAACGGCCAACGGGCCTTCAACTCTAAAAGCTTCCTCTCGATCTTCTCTTCTACCGCGTTGGGGTGGCTGTGGGGCGCACGGGACCGATCCTCCAGCCCCGCCCAGCCTTCTTTTTCGTATCGAGCAATCCACTTGTACATCGTCTTCCGACTCACCTCATAGGCCTGCGATAACTCTGTAATCCCATACTCCCCCTCCAGATACTCGGTCAGCAGTTTCACTCGTTCGTTCATTACACACGTCTCTTTCCATGGCATGACTCCTCTTGTAACCTATGTGCCTGGGAGAAACTGTTACCTATGTGCCCGGAACATACCCAACAACACGATACCCTGAAGGGGTTATTGCCGACCGGGAAGGTTTTGGCAACAACGCTTTCAGCGTAGAAGAACAAGACGACTTGAACCCAGGGTAGCTCGCTTCGCATTGCAACCCTGGGCTACCCGCAGTCACGCCTTCGGCGTAGGGACGTGTCTTGAATACGCCGCAAGGATTGCTATATCAATGAGCTACAAACTTGTCCCTCAGAAACAGCCAAATGAAGTTTCAGCTTAGCCCCGCCACCGGCTGCGCCGGATCGTACCTGAAAGAAACTTCAGTCGAGGGACGTAGCGGTGGGCTCCAGGCCGCCGTCCGAGCCAAAGGCTCGGAAAAATAAGACTTCGGCCTGGAGGCCAAAGCTACATTCGCCAATTGAAGTTTCAGCTTAGTGGGGTCCCCAGCGGTGCTGGCCCCATTCGAGAACGAAACTTTGGGATCCTGCGGTGGCACGGGCATCGCTGCCCGTCATTCTCTGTCCGTCGAGCCAGGGGCTCGACAATCACGGCCTAGAAGGCTATGCCACAGTGGCCGTTCGCGGTGAAGTTTCAGCTTAGAACTTCTTCAACAGTAAGGTCAAGGCGTCAATGAAGAACCGCAAAACACCGAACAAGCGAACGCCGAAGTGCCCTTCTAGACCCAAAAGAAGTAGATGAAAGTGGACTAAACCACATGTAAACACCTGAAATGCCAGACCTGACGGGTATTCTGGGGTTGTCAAAGAAACTTCAGAACAAGCCGAAAGGAGGCATTTCAGGTGAAGAAAAAGGATAGCGCAATCATCCGCAAACGGGAAGCAGAGGTTGCTCAGCGATTGAGCCCCAGCTGGAACGGTCAAGACCCGAAACCGGTGCTCTCGCCCGAGGTCATCAGCTACGAGGTCTCGGAGAAAACGGGTGCGGTCAGTTACGGTGGTCTGGGGCTGCTGCAGCAGGTGGTGAAGTGGAGTGGGCTGGGGAAAGCCATTGACCAGGCGGTGACGCTGCTCAAACGCCACCAACCGTACCACGAATCGGACCACGTCCTGAGCCTGATCTACAACGTGGCCACGGGCGGGACCCGCTATCAGGATATTGAACTGCGACGTCAGAGTGTGAGTTTCCTGGAGGCGGTGGGAGCCGAGAAGATCCCCGCCCCCAGCACGGCCGGAGACTTTGTGCGCCGCTTTGACGCGCCCGACGTGGTGGATCTGATGGAAGCCGTCAATGCCAGCCGCCTCAAGGTCTGGGCCCAACAACCGGCCCGTTTCTTCCAACGGGCGGAGATCGACGTGGATGGGACGATGGCCCCCACGAGCGGCGAATGCAAGGAAGGGATGGAGATCAGCTACGACGGGCAGTGGGGCTATGCGCCGCTGATCGTGACGCTGGCCAATACGGGAGAGGTGCTCTATGCGGTCAACCGCTCGGGCAACCGTCCCTCTCATGAGGGAGCGGCCGAATGGCTGGATCGGAGTATCGAGCTGGTTCGAGAGGCGGGTTTTCGGAAGGTGCGCCTGCGCGGGGACACGGATTTTTCGCTGACGGCTCATTTTGACCGTTGGACGGAGGCGGGCGTGGAGTTTGACTTCGGGATCGACGCCCATCCGAGCTTCGTCAAGTGGGCGGAGGCGTTGCCAGAAGCGAGATGGAAAGAGCTGGGGCGCCCCAGCCAGGGGAAAGGAAAAGGGAAGAAGCGGCGCCAGCGGCGGGACAAAGTGAAGCCGGAGATTGTCAAGAGACGCGGGTTCAAGACGCTGACGCTGGAACGGGAAGAGATCGCGGAGATCGACTACCGTCCGAGCAAAGCGAAGCGAACCTATCGGATGGTGATCTTGCGCAAGACGATCCTGGTCGAGAAAGGCCAGAAGCGGCTGCTGCCGCAGACGCGCTACCACTTTTATGTCACCAATATCTCGGCCAGAACGTTGGGAACGGCGGGAGTCGTACGGGAAAACAACCGGCGCTGCAACCAGGAGAACGTCATTGAACAACTCAAGAACGGAGTCGAGGCCCTGCGGATGCCCTCGGATACGCTGGTAGCCAACTGGGCCTATCTGGTGATTGCGGCTCAAGCCTGGAATCTGAAGGCCTGGATGGGGTTGGTGCTGCCGGCGCGACTGCAAGCCCGAGAGCTGGTGAAGATGGAGTATCGCCGTTTCCTGCGAGAGGTCATTGAAATGCCCTGCCAGATTTTGCGCAGGGGCCGACAGTTGGTCTATCGGCTGCTGGATGTCAATGGTTGGAGCCGTCTTCTCTTGGAAGGCAGTAAGTGGTTGAAACACCGGCCAGCTACCTGAAACTGAAAGGAGATAAAGTAGCTCCGAGGGTCGCCAGAGCTGGGGCGAGGTGTCTCTACAAACGCCCCCCAAGAGGGCAGAATCGTTTTCCCTGAGCGATCGGCGTGGAGGACAGCTGAAGACGTGCCTGTTCTGAGTGACTTCGCGCCGAAATTTAGAATTTAGGTCTCCAAAATGGCTCCTCGGAGCCGACAAAGGGGTCTATTTTCGAACTTGCGCTTATTTTGGGTCTAGATGGCTATTGGACAGCAGCTGGTGCCGGTTGACCGGCCGGTGTAAAGGAGATCTTGCTGGCAACCGTGAACTTCTTGTAGTCCGAATATAGGCTGGTGGCCTGGAACCGAAACCCTTTGAAGAGTAGCAAGCGGCCCGATCCTTGAAAAGAGGCCCTGGCGGGTAGCCAGACTTCGTCGTTGACCTTACGCCGCTGGAAGACCATGTGTGCTCCCGTGTTGAGCTTGGCGACGATACCCCATCCGAACTTGAGGCTCTTGAGAGTCTCGGCCTCCACTTTGACGGGATGATAGTCCTGCTCGCTGACCCAGACTCGACCCTGAATTTTCTGGAGTATCTTGGTGTCCTTGATCTTGCTCTTGAACCCTGGGCGCGGAGTAAAACTGACAACCAGCGTAGGGTGCTCCTCTAGCAGCTTCCGCCCCTGGATTTCAAATTGGTAGAGGCGAAGCACCTCGTCTATTACCGCCTGCTCCTCTCTCAGCGCCTCTGCCTCTCCAGCCTCGTACTCGGAGTCCGCCTGAAGGCCCCTCTTTCTGGCCTTCTTGACGAACTTCTGCACTCTCTTGTTGTACTTCTTGTCCTGCTTTCTGAGCTCCTTTTCCTTCACCGGTTTTCCATCCTTGGAGACCAGACGACGATAGATCAATTCTTCGACGGTGGAAGGGAAGACCTCGTAGCTCCTGACTTTCGTCTTCTGGGGTTCTCCCTTCTTGTTCAGCTCAATGACTTTCTGGCTATCGTTGTATGTGTATCGCCGTAGCAGAAAGCGGTCGCTGTGGAGGTTTTCCCGGACCTTCTCCAGCAGGTCTTCGATTGTGGGAAAAGGAGAGTCTGGTGAGGCTGCTTCCTGGCCCAGTGTTGCTGAGAATAGAAACAATCCTAGACAGCCGGGGCCAATCCACCGGGCGAGGCGAAGCGGGCATCCACTGGAGGGGCGACTCAGTGAGGATCGTTGATTCAGTTCCACGTCTCTAGTAAGACTGAGTCCAAGTCCATCTGGTTCACGGATGAAAGGACCAACCCAGCTATCAGGGCTCGCTCAAGCATAACTTCACATTCTGGCATTTCATCACACCATCTTCGGGCGCTCCTCAATCACGAAATTCTCGACGTGGGCCTGACTACGCCTGCGGTTTTGCTCAATCGTTCACGACCAAATCTGGTGCAAATCTGAGTGCCAACTCTGCCAAGTTATTCTTAGGCGAACCCTTAGCGTAACTCTTCGTAGAGAACCTTGCCAATTGCTTCGGCGATCATCCCATCGCCTCTCTCGTTCAAGTGGCAACAGGAGTCGATATAAAGCTGTTCCTCGTAGGGTATTGCTCTAGAATGGGCGGCTACAGAGGAAAAATGTCGCTTACCCGCAGCTTGTGCGTAGTCATTTTACTATTTCCGATCCCGGCGATTGGTTGGGCCGGACAGCCTGATGCCGTCAACATAGCCTCGCGCCGGGAGTTGTTCGTCGATGACTTCCTCATTGATAGCATGACCCATGCCCGGCTTGAGCTGCACCACCCTATTCCCCGAGAAGTGGTCCTGGTGCACGATCAACCCTGGGAGGGAAGTGGCTGTGGCTACCATCACATCTTTCAGGACGAGGGTCGCTACCGGCTCTACTATCGCGGTTGGCAGATCCAGGTCGAGGGCAAGGAGTTGATCCGTCCACACATTCCCCTGGCCTGTTACGCCGAGAGCCTGGACGGAATCCATTGGGTAAAGCCGGAATTGGGGCTGATCGAGTTCGAGGGTTCGAAGAAGAACAATATCGTTTGGGATGGAGCTGGGTACGAAGGGCACGATCTGACGCCTTTCATCGATGCCAACCCTGCCGCGACCCGAGAGCAAAAATACAAGGCCTTGGCCTGGGCCTGGGAGAGCTCCAAGGGCCTGCGGGCCTTTCAATCCCCGGACGCCATCCGATGGTCCTTCATGGATGACGGCAAAGCGGTCATGACGAAGGGCGCGTTCGACACCCAGAATATCGCCTTCTGGGACACGCTCCGCCAGGAATACCGGGCCTACATCCGCGATTTCCACCCGCATGCGTCGAGCGGAGAGAACATCCGTGATGTCAGGACATCCACTTCCAAGAACTTCATTCACTGGACCGATCCGGTGATGGTCCGCTTTCCCGACGTTCCCGATGAGCCCCTTTACACGAATCAGGTTGCGCCCTACTATCGGGCGCCTCACATCTTCATCGGTTTTCCCGTGCGTTACCAGGCGAGAGTCTGGGACGATCACTACAAGAACCTGCCCCAATACGAGCATCGAAAAGGGCGTACGCAGGGCCACGTTCGCTATGGCAGCGCGATCACCGACACGCTTTTCATGTCCAGCCGCGATGGCCACAGCTTCAAGCGCTGGGGGGAGTCGTTCCTGCGTCCCGGTCCGCAACACCCGAACAATTGGGCCTATGGGGACCACTATATGGCCTGGCATGCGGTGGAGACTGCTTCTGCCATTCCAGGCGCTCCCAAAGAGATTTCCCTCTATGCCACCGAGAGCTACTGGACCGGGAAGAGCGATCGGCTCCGGCGCTACACCTTGAGGGTAGATGGCTTCGTCTCAGTGGCCGCACCCATGCAGGGAGGCGAGCTGCTGACACGTCCCCTGATCTTTGACGGGGACACTCTGGAGATCAACTTTGCCAGTTCGGCCGCCGGGAGCCTCCGGATCGAAGTGCAGGATTCCGCCGGGCGCGCGCTGGAAGGCTTTGCCCTGGAAGATTCCTTCGAAATCTTCGGGGATCAGCTGGACCGGCGCGTGGAATGGAAGAGTGGAGCCCAATTAGGCCCGTTGGCAGGAAAGCCAGTACGACTGCGCTTCGTCATGAAGGACGCAGATCTTTACTCGCTACGGTTTCGGTAATACTCTTGCTTGAAGCTGGGGAGTCCAGGCTACAGTTCAGCCTAGATCATTCAGGAATTGACTTCATATCGGAGCAAGCATTGTCGGGACATGGGAGCCTGAAGCGCAAGCCAGGGGTTGGGGACGGCTAGATCGTGCCGCCGTCCACCCAGGCTCTCCGGAAACCCGGTCTCCTCAAGGTTAGAAACGAGAGCGAGAGGGTGAATGAAGGAGCGATCTTCGAGCTACACACGGGCGCTGCTTCTGGCACTGCTCATGCTTCAGGCTTGCTCTTCTTCGGAGGGCGACCAGCAGATGGGGACGCCCGGTCCGGTGGAGCTGAATTTCCACCGGCTGAAGGTGGAGCCCCAGGTTCATTCCTCCTATCCCACCTACCGTCGCTATCATGACGCCTTGGCCCCGCAGGTCGTGGTCATAACGGTAGATGGCTTGGAACGAATCGGCTGGGAGAATCGGCCCGCCAAGGCTTCCTGGATTGTGAGGCTGCCGGAACAGATCTATATCAATGGGAAAAAGCTCCACTACCAGGTGGGGATGGAGTGGAAGTTGGAAGGGACGCGATGGTCCTACGTCGGCAGTCCCGTGAAGGATCTGAACGGTCTTTGGAAGAGTGATCCAAAGGAGGGATTCTATCTCGATCCGGCTGCAGAGCAGAAGCCTGTCCTGGGTCGGCAGGCCGCCAGCATCTACGCCGATTCCATGGGAGCCCACTACAGTGTCGGGGTCACCAATCGCTCGGATGAGACTTGGACAGATGTGTACACCTGGATCTGCCTGGACCACTTCCACACGCCGGTTACCGGATATCGGCCCTACCTCAAGGCCGGATCTTCCTGGACGGAGTACCAGATGATCCCGAACGTCGGCCCGGGTACTTTTCTACCAATAGAGGGAAGGGAAGAGGAGTATGCCAGGGTTCGGCCAGGGTCGATGACGGGTCCTTCGGTGAGCTTCCCTGGTGTAGTCTGCTGGAACATCACCAACAAGGGACACTTCCTCACGGCTCATCTATCGAACGACGGGTTGGCGGTGCTGGCCAATCAGAACGCGCCCTGTACCGACCTGCTCGTCTGGTTTGGGGATTTGGAGCCCGGTCAGCAAGTCACTCGTGGCGGTCACATCTTCATAGCCGAGACCGATTTGACGTCGTTTCAGCAGCAGGAAAGCGCACTGAGGCAGCGTTTGGATGAGATGATACCGGGGTCGTAGCGGTGGTCTCCAGGCCGCCGTCCTCAAGCCAAAGGCGCGAAAGAATAGGACTTCGGCCTGGAGACCAAAGCTAAGGTGGAAGACGGGATGAAAAGTCTGCATGACCTGCTGGAGCAACCGGTCCGCTATGATCAGGGGCCGGAGCTGTTCTGTCTTGGCCTCCTTCCAGCTTTCGATCTGGACCTGTTGGTGAGCTTGGCGGAAACTACCCGTGTAGGACAGCGGCTTCAGGTCGCCGAGTCGAGTAATTAGGCCTTCTAGGAGCCTGTCCGAGTAATGGTCCGGGTTGCGAGAATGGGGCTTGCGAGGCGAGATCAAGGCAGGAGGAGGAAGTCGATGCTTGGTCATCTTCGACGACGACGAACGCGGAGATCGGCCGCAACCCCCATTCTCCCTTCGGGTTACAGGCGGCGTCAGCCCATCTGCTTTGTTCGGGCTCCTTGAAGATGACCGAGCATCGCCTGCGTTGCCCTGCCTCGCATCTGGACAAACGGCGCCTGTAACGCAACTCGGACCATTACTTGGACAGGCTCCTAGCCCACTCGAACAGAGTTGGGGAAGTTGGACAACAGAATCTGAGCGGTGCTAGCCTTGGTCGAAGCCAGGCCATTAGATCGGACGGACCCGGCCTGGCAATAGTCTCCACGGAGGATATACATCATGGGTGATCCTGCTCGGAACCGAAGACAGTTTATTCAGACCGGTGTGGCGGCGATGGCAGGAACGGCTCTGGCCCGCCCTACCGTAGTGGCGGCAGCCGGGGAGATGCCATACCGCTCCCTGGGAAAGACCGGCGAGAAGGTATCCGCACTCTGCCTCGGTGGTTATCACCTGGGACTCAACCAGGACAACGACGCTATCAAACTAGTCCACGCCGCTCAAGATATGGGCATCAATTTCTTCGACAACGCTTGGGACTACCACGGGGGTCGCAGCGAAGAGCTCTTGGGGAGGGCACTCCAAGGCAGCCGTCGGGAGAAAGCCTTCATAATGACCAAGCATCACGGGCGGAAGAAGGCAACTGCTTTGAAGCACCTCGAAGACAGCCTTAAGAGGCTTCGCACCGATCACATCGACCTGTGGCAATTTCACGAGGTGGTATGGCCAGAAGTGCCCGACATGATCTTCTCACCCGGGGGCGCCGTGGAAGCGGCGATCGAGGCTAGAAAGGCCGGCAAGGTTCGCTATGTCGGCTTCACCGGTCACAAGGATCCCGACATTCATCTGAAAATGCTCTCCAAGGATTTTGACTTCGACACCGTGCAGATGCCTTTGAATCCTTTCGATTTCCACTACCGCAGCTTCGAGCGAAATGTCCTGCCGCTTCTCTCGAAACGGCAGATTGGGATCATCGCCATGAAGACCATGGGTTTCGGCCATATCCTACTGACCCGGGCGGTCAGTCCTGAGGAGTGTATCCACTATGTCTTGAATCTACCCGTGTCCACGATCTGCACCGGGTCCGACTCACTGGAAGTGCTGCAAAAGAATGTCAAGGCAGCCCAAGCTTTCAAGCCGCTTGGCAAAGAAGAAGTCGCAAGTATTCTGAGACGCACGTCACAGCGAGCCGTGTCGGGCGTCTATGAGCCCTACAAGAGCACCGATGACTTCAGCAAGCCGCTGTTGTGGGAAGAGCTGCAGAGCTAAAGTATTCTCTACTCTATCTGCTTCTAACCAGTCTGGATAAACGGCTGCTGTCAGAAATAGAAGTCGGCTCTGGCGGACACGTTGGACGGCTGACATCCCTTAACATGGCCTTTACCTTCCTGTATCCTTAGGCGACGATTATTCTATGATGAGCGGCTGAGTTCTATACCGAGAAAGAGCTGAGTTTCCGTGCTGTGGATCCCTTTTGGGGTGGGCCTGCTGGTGAGAGTAGGCGCCCTGTGGGTGACTGGCGACTTGGACTGTACCCACGATGAATGATGGGGGTTGCGGACGATCTCTGTGTTGGTCGTCGTCGAAGATGGCCAAGCATCGCCTTCCTCCTCCTGCCTTGATCTCGCCTCGCAAGCCCCATCTGCAAACATCATCGTATTTATGAAAGGGAGCACTAAGCAGCGTTTCGATAGTATTACCGAAGCAGACCACCGAACCCTATTCGAACCAGAAGGAAAACAGCTCCGCCTGCTTGAGGCTGAACTCCAGGCGGATGGCCTTTCCCTTTAGACTGCTCAGATTCTCCTGCTGCTTCCACTCGATCGTGTGATCGATCGAATCAGCGCTGAAGACATTGCATCGCTCGTAGCTCCACTGCGCCAGTGGCAAGCCGTCGAACTCGCCATCGCCTCGGCGGATGGCGACACGCACGGAACCACCTGGGGACGTCCTGGCGTTGATGTGGAGACTTCCTCCGGGATACGAGATGGGTTTGGTCAGCATATTTCCTTCATCAGGTGACTCTAGTCCCAAAAGAAGTAGATGAAAGTGGACTAAACCACATGTAAACACCTGAAATGCCAGACCTGACGGGTATTCTGGGGTTGTCAAAGAAACTTCAGAACAAGCCGAAAGGAGGCAGTTCAGGTGAATAAAAAGGATAGCGCAATCATCCGCAAACGGGAAGCAGAGGTTGCTCAGCGATTGAGCCCCAGCTGGAACGGTCAAGACCCGAAACCGGTGCTCTCGCCCGAGGTCATCAGCTACGAGGTCTCGGAGAAAACGGGTGCGGTCAGTTACGGTGGTCTGGGGCTGCTGCAGCAGGTGGTGAAGTGGAGTGGGCTGGGGAAAGCCATTGACCAGGCGGTGACGCTGCTCAAACGCCACCAACCGTACCACGAATCGGACCACGTCCTGAGCCTGATCTACAACGTGGCCACGGGCGGGACCCGCTATCAGGATATTGAACTGCGACGTCAGAGTGTGAGTTTCCTGGAGGCGGTGGGAGCCGAGAAGATCCCCGCCCCCAGCACGGCCGGAGACTTTGTGCGCCGCTTTGACGCGCCCGACGTGGTGGATCTGATGGAAGCCGTCAATGCCAGCCGCCTCAAGGTCTGGGCCCAACAACCGGCCCGTTTCTTCCAACGGGCGGAGATCGACGTGGATGGGACGATGGCCCCCACGAGCGGCGAATGCAAGGAAGGGATGGAGATCAGCTACGACGGGCAGTGGGGCTATGCGCCGCTGATCGTGACGCTGGCCAATACGGGAGAGGTGCTCTATGCGGTCAACCGCTCGGGCAACCGTCCCTCTCATGAGGGAGCGGCCGAATGGCTGGATCGGAGTATCGAGCTGGTTCGAGAGGCGGGTTTTCGGAAGGTGCGCCTGTGCGGGGACACGGATTTTTCGCTGACGGCTCATTTTGACCGTTGGACGGAGGCGGGCGTGGAGTTTGACTTCGGGATCGACGCCCATCCGAGCTTCGTCAAGTGGGCGGAGGCGTTGCCAGAAGCGAGATGGAAAGAGCTGGGGCGCCCCAGCCAGGGGAAAGGAAAAGGGAAGAAGCGGCGCCAGCGGCGGGACAAAGTGAAGCCGGAGATTGTCAAGAGACGCGGGTTCAAGACGCTGACGCTGGAACGGGAAGAGATCGCGGAGATCGACTACCGTCCGAGCAAAGCGAAGCGAACCTATCGGATGGTGATCTTGCGCAAGACGATCCTGGTCGAGAAAGGCCAGAAGCGGCTGCTGCCGCAGACGCGCTACCACTTTTATGTCACCAATATCTCGGCCAGAACGTTGGGAACGGCGGGAGTCGTACGGGAAAACAACCGGCGCTGCAACCAGGAGAACGTCATTGAACAACTCAAGAACGGAGTCGAGGCCCTGCGGATGCCCTCGGATACGCTGGTAGCCAACTGGGCCTATCTGGTGATTGCGGCTCAAGCCTGGAATCTGAAGGCCTGGATGGGGTTGGTGCTGCCGGCGCGACTGCAAGCCCGAGAGCTGGTGAAGATGGAGTATCGCCGTTTCCTGCGAGAGGTCATTGAAATGCCCTGCCAGATTTTGCGCAGGGGCCGACAGTTGGTCTATCGGCTGCTGGATGTCAATGGTTGGAGCCGTCTTCTCTTGGAAGGCAGTAAGTGGTTGAAACACCGGCCAGCTACCTGAAACTGAAAGGAGATAAAGTAGCTCCGAGGGTCGCCAGAGCTGGGGCGAGGTGTCTCTACAAACGCCCCCCAAGAGGGCAGAATCGTTTTCCCTGAGCGATCGGCGTGGAGGACAGCTGAACACGTGCCTGTTCTGAGTGACTTCGCGCCGAAATTTAGAATTTAGGTCTCCAAAATGGCTCCTCGGAGCCGACAAAGGGGTCTATTTTCGAACTTGCGCTTATTTTGGGTCTAGTGACACAAAGCCATCCCGACGCAGGCTGGCCAGGCAAAGGTGGTTGTCACCGGGTTGGACCTCTTTCGAGATATGCCGGCTCTGGTGTCCGGTGTAGTAGATATCGACGCGGTCGTCACGCTCGATCAGTCCCTTGCCGACATAGACCCGGCCCTCGTCGTAGGAGCCCTGGGGCCCGGTTTCCAAGAATATCGGTCGCTGTGGATGGCGTTCCCAATGCCTACCGTCCCGGCTCCAGGTGAGCTGAACATCGATCTTCATATCTTTTGGACGAGGAGCTTTCCGGTCGAAGGGCGCTCGGTGGTAGAACATGTGCAGAAAGCCGAAGTAAACACCGTGATAGCGCGAGACCGGCATGCAGTAGAGTGAATAGGGGTCCAACTCATCCGGAACTACAGCCTGTTCGGGCTGGCTCCAGTGAACCAGATCAACGCTCTCGGAATAGGCGATGCGACGGATCTCACCGGCATTGATCGGCGGACGCCGATAGGACATCAAAACGCTCCGCTCGAGGTTGTAGGTAACGTTGTTTGAGGTATCGCTTTGGCCTCTGAAAATCGGGTTCTCTTTCTGGTCGGTCCAGTGTATGCCGTCTTCGCTGAAGGCCAGCCGAAGCTCCTGGCCGCCGGCAATCAACTCAGGGTGTGGATCGCGGCCGGCGGGCCCTCGGTTGTAGAGCATCAAGTAGCGCCCGCGCTGCCGCCATTTTTGAGGGGATGGACTGACACCGAGGCTGTCGTAGGTGAATTTCGGGCCTCCCAGAAAAATATTGTTGGCCTTGCTCCCGTTCGATTCGACCAAACCGAGGTTGGGCGCCCGCCACTGCAGGCCGTCGGAGGACTCAAAATATCGCCCCCTACTCAGCCAGTAAAATCCGGGCGGGATCGGTTGCTCGACGAGGATGTTGCTGGCAGCCCAAAGCCGGTATAGGCCGCTATCGAGGTCGCGGATAACGCTGATATAGGGTGCGGTCCAGTCCGGGTTGAGCCCATCCGGTCCGGTTGAGAACAGTGGATTCGAGGGGTGTTTTGTGGGCTGCTGGACCTTTCTGCGACAGGCGCGGAGGTCTTCGACAACGTAGTTGTCCATCAAGAGCTGACGTTGATTTCCGATCTCGAGTGGCGTCGTCGGAACGATCGCATAAGAGCCCTTTATGGTCCACTGATGTCCGTTTTCCGCCAAGGCCGGAAAGCTGGACGAAACCAGAACAACCAAGCTGAACACAGACCCAACCAGAAGTCCCATCTATTTTGCTCCTTGGGCGAGACCGGAGGCCCGTTATTCCTGGACCCTTTCCGAGACCACTTCGCGCCCGGCCAACCGACGTAACAGAGTGGCGGTACTGGTTTGAACGAGCAGCGGGGGCGAGCCGGGATGGAAGTAGCGCTCTGCGATGAAAAGCGGAGTCTGCCCCTGCTTGTTCTGGACATTTACTCTGGCGCCGTGGTGCACGAGTAACTGAACGATTGCGTCGGATTTGATACGGGCAGCGCCGTGCAGCGCAGTGTCTCTCTCATCATTGCTCGCATTCACGTCGGCTCCTAGTTCCAGAGCCAGTTTGACGGCTTGCAACGAACTGCTCTCGCTCACCCGGCTCTCAGATAGGTCGCGGCGGACTCCGGCGGCCACCATCAGTGGCGTTGTCTTGTCCTCGGACACCATCAGGGGAGAAGCACCGCCGTCCACAAGGACACGCATGACGCTGGCATCTCCGTCCATGGCCGCCAGCAAGAACGGCGTGGCGCCGATCGGCTTTTCATTCTCCTTGCTATAGCCGACCCGAGGAGGCTGCTTCTCCAGTCGTGTATTGGGATCTGCACCTCGCTTCAGGAGCGCCCTCAGCAGTTCCAGCTTGCCCTCTTGAAGGCCAACCATCATTCTCCATTCGCGATTGACCGGTGCCACAATCCCGTTGGGTCCAGTCATCTCGGTCTCCCAGGAGCCGGCGGCCCAGTGGAGAGCCGTATAGCCCGTTTCGGCGGCGTTGGGGTCCGCCCCCTGGTCCAGGAGAAAAATTGCTAGTGGCACGTGGCCGCGGAGGGTTGCCACCAGCAGCGCGTTTCCCTCCGACGAAGTCTCATTCACATTCGCCCCGGCGTCCAGCAAGATTCGGGCTCCGTCGAGATCGCCCTGGCGCGCGGCAAACAGCAGCGGTGTGAAGCCACCCGCCGAGCGGGCTGATATATTTGCTCCCTGCGCGATCAGTGTCTGAACGACATCAAGGTGCTTCTCTGACAGCGCCCACATCAACGCTGTCTGTTGCTTGACGGGCGTCTTCTGCGGATCAACGGTACAAGGCGCTGGCCAGCTATCACACCCCCGGCCTGAAGCATGTGATGGGGGCGGTCTCTAGCGACGGTATTCACTGGAAGCTGATACACAAGGACCCTCTCATTACGCAGGAAGTGGATTGGGGAGGCGATCTGGCCTTCTGGGATTCCGAGCAGCAGCAGTATGTCGCCTATCTCTGTGGTCTGCGCGGAGGGCGAATCCGAGAAGTCGTTCGCACTACCTCTCCTGATTTTCTCCACTGGAGCACACCGGAATACATCGACCTGGGGAAGACGCCACTGGAGCATTTCTATACCAATGCTGCGACTCCCTACTTCCGGGCTCCCCACATCTACCTGGCCTTCCCCCGCCGTTTTGTGCCCTGGCGCACCTTCGAACCGTTCCGGGTAAACCCGAGGTCCGGTATTTCGGACGCAGTCCTTCTCAGCAGCCGGGACGGCTTTCATTGGCAGCGTACCTTCATGGAGGCCTTCATCCGGCCGGGTAGACACCCCCGGAACTGGATTCATCGAGCCAATACTCCTGCCTCTGGAGTCGTGGCTACGGCAGCGGACGAGATCTCGCTCTACCTTCAACGCCACTACACCTTTCCCAGTGTCCACGTGCAGCGGATGGTACTCCGAACGGATGGATTCGTCTCGGTGAACGGGGGGTACTCGGGCGGAGAACTTGTTACGAAGCCACTGATTTTTGAGGGAGACAACCTGATTCTCAACTTCTCCACCTCGGCAGCCGGAAGCATCCGGCTCGAACTTCAGGATACGGAGGGACAGCCACTTCCCGGCTTCGCTCTGGAAGAGTCACCCCTGATCTGGGGAGACGAAATCGAGTACACAGCCCGGTGGGCGCGCAGCCACGCACAAGCAGCTGCGGCAAAGCCACTGAAACGCCTGGTGGGGAAACCGGTGCGCCTTCGCTTCGCCATGAAGGACGCCGATCTGTACTCGCTGAGATTCGCAAACCGATGATGGGAGGGATGCCAGTATGAACCTATTCTCGTCACTGAAGTTTCGTCACTCGATGCAGGTGAAGCGCGGGATCGTTCTCCTCGTTCTGTTCCTACTAATGGCCTCCGCCTGTCGAAATGAGCTCGAAGAGACACCTGCTTTGCCGTCGGATCTGACTTCGTCGCACCGGTGCTTCTTGATCGAGCTGGGACCCGAGGATCCCAGGGGCTCCGATTGGAGCGGACAGTTGGAGACACCCCAGGGCAGGGTCGGCTTGGCAAGTTGGCATTTCTCCCAGGAGGACTCGCTGGGACCGGGCCTTTCCTGGAATGCCAGGACCCGTAAGTACGATCCTCGTACCGCTGTTTACTGGGAAGAACCCACTGAGAACCAGATGTTTGTCCGAAAAGACGTCCTCAGGAGCACCAGCGCCTACTCTCAGTTGATGTGGCCGGGTCTGCTGGTGGTGACAGAGGGTCCACAGGAGCTGGCTCTGAAGACTCCCAAAGGGTCCCTCACGATCGATACTCAGCAGTTGGAGCCGGGCCTGAGACGATCCTATCTGGAGGGTCGGGTGGTGGCTAGCCAGGTTCCTCTGTCGGAGATATTGACGGGAGAGGAGACCTACGACGACTTTCCTGCCCTGTTGGTCGAGGAAGGGAAGTGTAGGATCGGCTGGATCGAGTACCGAGACGGAGAACAGCGGATCCTGAGCCGTCGCTTGGAAGGTCGAGGCTGGTCCTCCCTGCTGGAGGTCCAGAGGGGCCAGGATCTCTCCGGTCTCCAGATGGTTCGGGGTGGGGAAGGGAGTATCTGGTGGATCTGGTCACAGCAGATCGACGGGAACTGGGATCTCTACGGTAGATCGCAGCGGGAGGGTGTCCTGGAGCCGGTTAAGCGTCTCACCGAGTCTTCTTTCCCCGACCTCTATCCCAGAACCGCTCCAGGTCCAGAGGGTGAGGTCCACCTGGTCTGGCAAGGATTTCGTGCAGGTCAGTCGGACATCTTCGTCAAATCCCTGAAAGCTGGTGTCTGGGGCGCAGAGAAGAAGGTCAGCAGCTCGTCCGCCAACGACTGGAAGCCGGCTCTCACCGTGGATTCCAAGGGTCGTGTCTACGTTGTCTGGGACAGCTATGAGCGAGGTGACTACGATCTTCTCCTGAGACGGTTGGGGAGGGGAAGCATGGGAGAGATCGTGCCGGTGGCTCGCTCCAGGAACTTCGAGGCCTACGCCGACCTGGCTTGTGACGACCAGGACCGGGTCTGGGTTGCCTGGAACGAGACAGGTCCCCACTGGGGAAAGGACTCAGGCTTCTGGGTCGACCGCACGAGACAGACCTTTGAAGACGAACGTAGTATCCGTGTCGCGGTCTACGAGGGAGACCGCTGGAGTCGTCCGGTCGGAGATCTGTCCGAGGGTCTTGAATCGCACTTTTCCAAGTTGTCACGCAGCGGATTGCGGCTGTACCGTCCCCCCGACGCAGAGCAGATTCGATTCCGAAACGACAACGATCTGCCTCGTCTGGTTTGGGACACTCAGGGTCGCATGTGGCTCTTTTTTCGCCACCAGCAGTCGACTGCTGGCGACGGGTCCAACTACCGCCCCGCCTGGGAGGTGTACGCAACCTTCTACCAGGGCTCCTCTTGGGCTACTCCATTCGTGCTGCCCCACAGTGCAGGGAGACTGAACATGCCGTTGGCACTGGATGGCTCTGCCGAAGGGACCCTCTGGATGGCCTGGCTTACCGACCATCGCTCTCTTCACCAAGCCACTCCTGGACCTGGAACTCTGCAGGAGGATGTGGTGGTGGGAAAGTTGGATCTTTCTGGCCAGGTGACGGCCGCACAGTTGGAGGCCTACCAGGGAATAGACGAGCCGATCAAGTCCTACCATACCGACGAACCCGGTGATCTATCCCGAATTCGGTCCTATCGCCTCGGCGTAGAAGAGAAGACCTACCGAATTGTCCGGGGAGACATGCACCGGCATACCGATTACTCCCGCGACGGGGCATTGGACAGCTCACTGCATGAAACCTACCGCTATGCCCTGGACGCCGCTTCACTGGACTTTCTAGCCATTACGGACCACTACCCTGGAGAATATGTCTGGTGGGAGACGCAGAAGTCGGTGGAGCGTTTCCATATTCCTGGCACCTTTGTCCCGTTGTTGGGATACGAACGAAACCTGGGCTATCCCAATGGTCATCGAAACCTGGTTTTTGCCGGCAGGGGCGCACCGGTCCTGGAGGCTGGGCCCGAGGAGCGTTCAGGGATCGTAGGTACCGGCGCGGTCCTCTACGAGTATCTCAGGAAGTACCGGGGGCTCTCCATGCCCCACACCTCGGGAACTCCTACCATGGGAACGGATTGGCGGGATCGTGCTGGAGATGTGGAGCCGCTAGTAGAGATTTTCCAGGGCGACCGGACCTCTTACGAATATCCAGGAGCCCCACTGGCGGCAGTTCGAGAGGATGCGTCGACTCATCGGGGTGGCTATCTGGAAGAGGGGTTTGTCTGGAAGGCCTGGGAGAAGGGGTATCGGTTGGGTGTCCAGGCCAGCTCCGACCACTGGTCGACCCACTATTCATACGCCTGTCTACTGGTAGAGCGCTTCGACGCTGAGGGCTTGATGGACGCCATGCGGCGGCGCCACGCCTACGCAGCCACCGACAACATCATTCTCGATTTCAGGGCAGAGGAGAGAGATCGCACCTACATCATGGGAGATGCCTTCGATGCCGTTTCCGCCCCTACACTACGGCTGCACGCCGAAGGAACCAATCCCATCGCCGAGGTGGTCCTGATTCGGGACAACCAGGTCGTCTACTCCCAGACTCCGAAGCAGCGTCGGGTCGATTTCTCCTTTCTGGAAACGGACCCGAGTTCCGGTACCCACTTCTACTACGCCCGAATCCAGCAGGCAGACGGACAGGTCGCCTGGTCCTCGCCAATCTGGGTTACCTACCGCTGAAACGAAAGCGTTGAAGGGATTCTCGACGCTATGGCTAGGGCTGTTTCCTTATTGGCTCACTCTAAGGTGAAACACTTCTCCGCGACTGCCCGCACCACTGCAGGATTCCGAAGTTTTGTTCTCGAATGGGGCAGCTCTGCTGGGGGGTCCACTAAGCTGAAACTTGATTGGGCGGACGTAGCTTTGGGCTCTAGGCCGAAGTCTTCTTCCTTCGAGCCTTTGGCCCGATACACGGCGGCCTGGAGGCCACCGCTACGCCGGGACCCGGAGTTTCATTCTCGAATGGGGTCAGCACCGCTGGGGGCCCCACTAACCTGAAACCGATTAATGCAAAGATTGAGGAAGCCTGAAGCGCAAGCGAGGGGTTGGGGACCTGCGAGATCTAGCTGTGCTTCGCTCTCTTGCTGGCCCCCTTTGCAGAGAATCAGGATTGTGCATAGCGCTTTTCTTGTCTCCCCTCAAATGCCCTTTTGGCGACGCATCTCGCAGATCTCCAACCCCTCGCTCGCGCTTCAGGCTTTTATGACTCGAGCAGTTTCTTTCATGTACGATCTGGTGCAGCCGGGGGCGGGGCCTTGTGTCTGGTGCCCGGACGCTTTGATCTGGCGACCATCCGAAAGTATAATTCGGGGCACTTGGAAGAAGCAGTGCTATGTGGTCTAGATTCTGTTTGAAATTTTTTTTCTTCTCCGCACTTCGGACCACTCTCTTCGCCACCGAGCTGGCGTCTCCGGACTTCGAGAAGGATGTCCGGCCTATCCTGGAAAAGAACTGCCTGCAATGCCACGGCGAATCCGCTCCCCAAGCTCAGCTGGATCTGCGCACGTCTGAGACCCTTCTGGCCGGAGGCAAATCAGGCTCCGCCCTGGTTCCCGGCGCCTCCAGCGAGAGCCTTCTCGTAAGTAAGGTGACCTCCGGTTCCATGCCTCCTGGAGAGGCCCGTCTGTCCGACGAGGAGATCTCCTTGATTCGGCTCTGGATCGATCGCCAGGGAAAACCGGCCAAGCTGGCGAGCGTCACTGAGAAGGATGTGCTACCCATCTTTCAGATGCACTGCGTCAACTGCCACGGAAAGAGTAAGCAGGAGGGAGGACTCGATCTGAGGACTCAAGTCGGCCGCCTCAAGGGCGGCGATTCGGGATCAGCCCTCATCCCTGGGGAGCCCGGTAAGAGCCTGCTCTACGCTCGGGTTCTCGCACGCGAGATGCCACCACTGGATGAGATTCGCCCGCCGACTACAGCGGAGGTGGAAACCCTGCGCCAGTGGATCGAGGCCGGCGCTCCTGCCGACTCACCCTCCACTGCTGAGGTCGAGGAGCCCGCTCTCAGCCAGGACGACCGAGATTTCTGGTCCTTCCGTCCTCCTCAGCGCCCGGACGTTCCCAGCGTGCGCCACCAGGAACTGGTTCGCAAAATCCCATTGATGCCTTCCTACTGCGGCAGTTGGAGTCCAAGGAGCTGAACTTTTCGCCGGAAGCCGAGCCTCTCGTCCTGCTGCGCCGGGCCTACCTGGACCTGACAGGTATGCCTCCCACACCCGCTGAAACCCAGGCCTATCTTGAGGATCAGGGAGAGTCCGCCTATGAAAATCTGATCGATCAGCTGCTGGATTCTCGCCACTATGGTGAGCGCTGGGCTCAGTATTGGCTGGACCTCGCCGGTTACACCGACTCCGAGGGGATTGTCGATGAAGACAAGGTCCGTGCTCATGCTTGGCGCTATCGCGACTACGTGATCCGAGCCCTCAACCGAGACACTCCCTACGATCGATTTCTCACCGAGCAGCTGGCGGGTGACGAGCTGGTTGACTACAAGAAGGAAGAGAAGGTCACTCAGGACTTGATAGACACGCTGGCGGCAACAGGTTTCCTGCGACTCACGACCGACGGGACCTATGCCCAGCCCAACCGGTCGCTGCAGGATAAGATGGACGTCATCGCCGATGAAGTGCAGGTTCTGGGTTCATCGGTTTTGGGCCTCACGGTGGGCTGCGCCCGTTGTCACGACCACAAATACGATCCCTTGACACAGCGCGAGTACTACAGTCTCAGCGCTATCTTCCAGACCGCTCTGGACCCCTATGACTGGCGTCCTCCCACAGAACGGGTGCTCCCTACAGCCTTGGAGTCGGAGCTGAAGGCGGTTGAGTCACACAACGCTCCCCTCAAGACGCAGCTCCAGAAACTGGAGGCCGAGCTCGAAGAAAAGGCCCGTCCTTTCAAGGAGAAGTTTCTGAAAGAGGCCCTGGCTGCCCTGCCCGATGATGTTCAGGAAGATCTCAAGGCAGTGACGGCGACGCCAAAGGAAAAGCGGACTGGTCTCCAGCGATATCTGGCGCGTAAGTTCAAGGATGCGGTGGACCCTTCCTACGCCGCCCTGGGGGACCGATTCCCAGAGTTCAAGCAGTACGCCGCCGAACCGCAAAAGTCGATCGAACACATCAAGAATGTGAAATACGGCTCTGAGACCAATTTCAAGGATAAGACGAAGTTCCTGCTCAAGCCTGGCATCCGAGCCCTGTACGATATGGGAGGCGAGCCTTCTCCCGCTTATCTGTTGAAGCGGGGTCAGGCCCAATCGGTCGGTGAACGTGTGTACCCGAGAGTGCCGACAGCCCTCAATCGAAGTGAACTCGAGCCCTATCGTCCCGTAAAGGTCCCGGGAAGGGATACCAGCGGGAATCGTCTGGGATTGGCTCGTTGGTTGACGCAACCCAATCATCCACTGACCTCACGCGTGAAGGTCAACCGGATCTGGTCCCATCACTTCGGCCGCGCGCTGGTGGCTTCGCCCGGAAATTTTGGTCGAACCGGTTCGAAGCCATCTCATCCCCAGCTTCTGGACTGGCTGGCTACTGAATTCGTGGCTCGGGGTTGGAGCCAGAAGGCAATGCACCGCGTGATCATGACATCCACAGCCTATCGGCAGAGTTCTCGGGTGAGTCCGGAGTCGCGAGAAGGCGATCCCGAAAACCTGCTTTTGTCGCGAATGCCCCTGCGACGGCTAGACGCCGAGGCCATTCACGATTCCGTGCTTCGGGTCACGGGTCGCCTGGACACGACTCCTTTCGGAATCCCGGTCACCGTGGAAGAGAAGCCCTCGGGTGAGGTGGTCGCCGAATCGACGGAGAAGGGCTGGAGACGGGCTGTCTACCTACTCAAGAGGCGCCGAATGCCGGTCTCCGCGCTGGAGGCCTTCGACTATCCGGTGATGATGCCCAATTGTGACGAGCGTCGGCACTCCACTGTCGTCGTCCAGGCACTCCAGCTGATGAACAGCGAGCTGATGCGGAACCACGCGAGCTATCGGCGGGTCGCCTCATGGACGAAGCTCCGGCAGATCCTGAGAAGCAGGTTGAAGACCTCTACTTGCGGGTACTGACCCGTTATCCCAGGGCGGACGAGAAACAGCGTGTGCTGGCGTCCCTGGGTACCTTGGGTGGAGAATGGAAAGCCCATCTGGAGAAGAAAAACGAGGCCGGACCCCGAGGCCCAACGGCACAGTGGTCGGCACTGAGTTCGGTGGCTTTGGCCCTGCTCAACTCGGCTGAGTTCCTGTATATTGACTGAGCGAGGTGCCAAATGACTGCCCGTCGACCAGGAGTTCTGGGTACAAGACGCGACTTCTTCTCCCGAATTGGGGATGGTCTCCATGGAGCGGCGCTGGCCTACCTCCTGCAGCAGGATCTCTTTGGCTCGACAAAATTTGACGAGGCTGCTCCTCGGTTCGACCTGAAGCCGCGTCCTCCGCACTTCGAGCCCAAGGCTCAGTCGGTGATTCATCTGTTCATGAACGGTGGCCCCAGTCAGGTCGACCTCTTCGACCCCAAGCCAACGCTGGATCGCATGGCGGGAGCCGCCGCGCCCAGGGACCTCCTGAACCAGATCGAGAACATGGATCAGGCGGGGACCCTCATGCCTTCGCCCTATGGTTTCTCCCGGCACGGAAAGTGCGGCATGGAGCTCTCCGAACTCCTCCCCCACACCGCCAAAGTCGTGGACGACATTACGTTGATTCGTTCCATGTACGGGGAGCATTTCAACCACGAGCCCTCCATCAATCTCTTTCATACCGGCCGCCTCATCACGGGTCGTCCTACGCTGGGTGCTTGGGTGACGTACGCTTTGGGTACCGAAAATCAAAACCTTCCAGGGTACGTGGTCCTTGATGACAAGAATCTTCCAGTCAATGGAATCCAGAACTGGCAGTCCGGTTGGCTGCCTCCGGTCTTTCAGGGCACTCGTTTCCGCGAAAAGCATCCGGCAGTGCTGAACCTCACCCCCAAGCAGGAACTGCCCAGTCCTCTGGTCGAGGCAGAGCGTTCGCTGCTTCGCAGCCTGGACCAAACGCACCGCAGGGACCGTCCCTGGCAGCCGGATCTGGATGCCCGTATCTCCTCCTACGAACTGGCCGCTCGGATGCAGCTAGCTGCTAGCGATGCCCTGGATCTGTCTCAGGAAAGCGAGGCCACCAAGGAGATGTATGGCCTCAACAACAAGGTGACCGCCTCCTATGGCCGGCGTTGTCTGATGGCGCGTCGGCTGATCGAGCGAGGCGTGCGCTTCGTTCAGATCTTCATCGAGTATCAGATCTGGGACAACCACAGCGACCTGAAGAAAAACCTGGAATACTGCTGCAGCAAGACGGACCAACCTTCGGCGGCTCTGGTCCAGGACCTGAAGCAGAGAGGGTTACTGGAGAACACCCTCGTGATCTGGGGAGGCGAATTTGGCCGCATGCCGATCTCCCAGGTTCGGGCGGGTGCCGATGTAGGCCGGGACCATGGACCGGATGGCTTCAGTATGTGGATGGCCGGTGGGGGCGTCAAGGCAGGACATATCCACGGTGCTACCGACGATATCGGACACAAAGCTGCTCAGGACCGAGTCAGCGTGCACGATTTTCACGCTACTTTCTTGCATCAAATGGGCTTGGACCACCGCAAGCTGGTTTACCATCGTCACGGCTTGGAGGAGCGGCTCACCGATCAGTATCCGGCCAGGGTTATAGAGGAAATTCTGGCCTGATTCCCAACCGTTTCGGCGTTTCTTTCCCGATCCAAGTCGACTATCTAGTAGGTTCGGGTGACGCTGCCACGGTGAGAGTTTAACCTTGAGGACCGGATGGCAGGGAGGGGAGGAGTAGGCCTATGAGAATCGGCTTCGGTGCGCACAGCTACGAATGGATTGAGGATTGGGCGCGCATTCCAGAGGATGCTGCCCGCAGAGAGGGCTGGGCTCACAACGGGTTGGTCTCCACCGCCGAGAATACTCTGATCGGTTTTCACCCAGGGGAATCCTCCGTTCTAGTTTTCAATCAGGAAGGGGACCTGCTAAGGAGTTGGCCCATAGATCTGGCGGAGGGACATGGGCTGGTTCTCTGTCACGAAGACGGGGCAGAAGGTCTCTGGGTAGTGGACAATGGAAGCAAGAAGCTCAAGCGCTACGGATATGATAATCCGCCAGGAAGCGATCAGATTTCCGGCCGTGTCGTTAAGTTTTCCCTGGAAGGGCGAGCCCGGTCGCAGCTACAGAGGCCGCCTTTGCCCGTTTACGAGGGGACTCGGTTTTCACCGACGGCGGTTGCGGTCAATGAGGAAGTCCAGGGAGGCAACGGCGATGTTTGGGTAGCGGACGGTTATGGAGCCTATCTGGTTCACCGATTCGATCGGGAGGGGGACTATCTCTCTTCTCTCAGCGGCGAGGAGGGTGCGGGCCGCTTCGATTGCCCACACGGGATCTTCATCGACCGCAGGAAAACGGAGCCGGAACTCTACGTAGCCGACCGCAGCAACGGCCGCTTTCAGGTCTACGACCTGGAGGGGCGTTTCAAGAGGGTTTTTGGAACCGGGTTCTTGACGACACCTAGCGCCATGGTGACGTACGACGATGTGATGGTCGTAGCCGAGCTGCGGGCACGGCTCACCCTGCTGGACGTCGAGGATCGGCTATTGGGTTACCTGGGTGACAATGAGGCGGTTTCCTATCTGGATGGCTGGCCCAATACCTTGGATGACGAGGGCCAAATCGTTCCCAGTGATCGTCTAGAACCGGGGAAGTTCAACAGTCCTCATGGTCTGGGAGTGGACCGCGAGGGGAACCTCTACGTCTCCGAGTGGCTCATCGGCGGTCGCTACATCAAGTTGGCTCGCTGCTCGGTCTGACTATTCAGCGGGAAACTTCAGGGCGAGGATAGGGGAGATGGTGCTGTTGTCCAGCTTTCTCCGCGGAGCTTGAGCTGTGGCTGTCTCAAGCACCGCCAGGAGCGTTGGCCCCATTCGTAAAGGAAACTTCCCGAGCCATAGAAGCCTGAAGCGCAAACGAGGGGTTGGGGGAAAAGCCCGAATCCTCTCGGCTGCTTGCCGCGCCTCAGGCCCCTTCGTCCACCCATTTGGCTGTCGCCCAACCCCTCGCTCGCGCTTCAGGCTTCCCAAATTTTCGCAGTACTGGTCCCATTCTTCGCCACGCTGTCGAGCAACAAGTGACCTGCCACGTGCGACCTGAGACTTGCGACTCTTCTTGAAGTCTCGAGTTAGAAACTACGCCGTTTCCAGGAGAAAAGTTGGCATGTTGATGCCCTGATAGGGCTGAAATTCTCCTCGCACCTGGCCGAAGTGAAGCTCGCAGTTGCGGGCACCCCAGCCGTACATCAGCTGGACCAGTTCCGACTGGTCGACGGGTAGAATCAAGATAGGAGATTGTCCCGGGTGCAGGTTCAGTTCACTCAAAATGAGGGGTGCGGCCTGGGCCTCGGTCTTCATGACTCCGGGTCCAAGCATATTGAAGGCGGGGTGGGCAGAGGAAGCAAGGAAACCTTCGATGTTTCCGGGAGAGCTTTCGTAAACCGAAAGGTGCCAGAATCCGAGAGAGTTCTCGATACAAAAGCGATAGTCCTCCTCTCGGGTAACACCGCTCACCTCCAGCTCCAGTGCCGCCATCGCGGGGACATCTTCCAGTGTTGCCTCGCGCACCTGTTTCAAGCCGGGTGGCGTTTGTTGGAGGCCCCCTTCAGGCACTCGCAGCATCATGTCCTGGTAGGCCTGGCGGGGCACGAATCCGGCCCGATTGTAAAGTGAAAACGAGTCCAGATTGAGAGCACTCTGGGTAAGGCGCAACGCCCTGTAGCCCTCCCGATCGGTGAACTCGCAGATGTACTTGAGCATCTCTCGCCCTGCGCCAAAACCGAAGTAGTTCGGATGAACAGTCATGATCCCCAGACCTACGTGGGACTGGCGTGGATGGTAGAAGCAGGAACCCATCAGGCGAGAGGTATGGGGATTTTCGGCGACCACACATCGACTAGTCCCGATGCCGCTGTAGACCTGGTAGAATACCTCGGTTACTTGTGGAGAGCCTTGAAAAGGCTGACCCATCCCGCGCAGGCCGTACCAAGCGTTGATCGAGGCGTAGATCAGTTCCGAGACCTCTGATTGATCATCAGGCGTCATTTGGCGGAGACGTAACGAATCCATGATGACAGTGCCTTCCTGTTCCGGCTATTCCAGCCCTTGTCTTACCACAACCGGACTGCGGAGAAAATATGACAGCAGAATTCCAACTCCTGGATCAAGGGGTTGTCTGGAAGAACCCTCATCCCTCAGTGCGGTCGATCTGTGCTTGGCATGGACACACCGAGAATCTGGGAGGAGGAGAACTGATCCACGCCAGGCGCGGGTGCTTTGGGATCAGGAGGAACGCCGGATCAGTGGGGCATTGGCCCAGGCCGAGCAACCCAGGGCCTGGGACGGAAGTTGCATGGCTGAGATGTTCACCTGGGACTTCGGGGTACCGGATCCCATCCTACTGGATGACGGTTCCATCCTGGTGACCTTTTACGCTACTCAGATGGACCACGTCACCCACCAGCGCTACGCGAGACTGGTAGTGTGAGTCAATTCTACCTGTAGCTGTTTCCTGCTATGATCGACCGATGGCAGAGAACAGGGCGGGGGACGAGTCGCCCCGGATGACGCTGGTTCCTGCTGCGTCGGACGACGAAACCCTCGAGACCGACCCCGTCTCCGAGGACGCTTCTCTGTCGTCCCAGCCTGCCGGACAGCAGGAGTCTCAGGGTCCCCACACCGAGGTTTCAGCCGAAGACGAGCAGTTGCCACCTCTGCCAGATCGCTACGTAGCCCAGACCACGGAATCGGGTCAAGAGGTTCTCAGCTGCCGAGAAACTCCTAACATCATGGTACAGGTTGAACGAGGGCTGACCGTTTCGGCGGCGAACGCTCGGAAGATGGATCAGGGATCGATCTTCCTGGATGGCGCCGCTCAAGGCCCGCCTTTGCTGGACACCGAAAAACATATCTACAATTTCGATCACCACGAGGGCTGTGTCCGATCCTTTACGCTGTCGAGCTGCGAGCAGGCGTACATCATGGTAAGAAAGGGGATTCAGCTGCGTGAGCGCGACTGGCGAGTTCACGCCAACGAGCCCGATCTGGACACCGTCCTGGCGATCTGGATTATACTCAACCATTCCCGACTCAACGATGAAGCGGGAGAAATCCGCAGCAAGATTCTTCCCCTGGTTCGACTCGAAGGAGTCATCGATGTCCACGGCCTGGAGATGCAGGAGCTTGCCTGTCTTGCCCCTGAGAAGCAAGCCGAGGCGAGCGCTCAGATTGCGCAGTTGATGGAACAAGAGATAGCGCTGAAAAGGAGTGGAGAGTGGGCCGAGATCAGTTTTTCTGACTACACAGTGGAGCGACTTCGCCAGATCGACGCCATGGTGTACTCCCCCTTCCACTTCGGTGCTTTCAAGATAATTGACGAAATTGCACGGGTGGAGATCACCGAAGCCTACATCGCCGTAATCTGTCACTCGCAAGCCGGAATCTACGAAGTGGAGCAGCAGCTGATGGAAGTCCATCAGGATCGACTCGGGATCATCGTCCTGCAGAAGGACGCAGGCCAATACACGCTCCGACAGGGTAACTTGTTTTTGCCCGTGAACCTGCAGCGAGTCTATTCCCAGCTGAACCTGATCGATCCTGGTGCTAAGGGCGACAATCGATGGGGCGGTTCTGACGATATTGGTGGCTCTCCTCGAGACGGAGGGACCCGGCTCACGGTCCGGCAGATCCGCGACGCGCTGCTTCGGGCCTTCCACAAGCCAACTCCTATGGAGGTCCTGTCAGCAGCGGTCATGGCCTTAGTAGTGACCCTTGTCGGTCTGCTGACAAGCTGGGTGGCCACCCACTTTTGGGACAACCCCGCCGCCTTTGCAGCGGCCCTGACCGTGATCAGCGTGCTGCTGCTCTTCTTTTTCGCCCGGCCGTACCCACGGCTCTATGGACTTCGTCTTCCCCTGAGTCGAGATTGGCTGATGCTCTTGCCGGTCGCCCTTGTGGGTGGTCTTCTGGGTGGAGTATGGTTTCCTGCCGGTCTGCTTGGGGGGCGCGGAAATACAGGCCTCGGTTGGGAGCTGCTGCTGTGGCCGTTGTTATTTGCGGGGGCAGCCGAGATTCTTTTCCGCTCGGTCGCACATGGGGTGCTTACCGACGAGCTACGCCCCCAGCGCAGCGGTGGACGATGGTTTCTGTCCTGGCCGGCTTTGGGCTCAGCCGCACTCTACTCTGCTGCATCGATGACCGGTCTGGTCCCACGTCTGGACGTGTTCTCGCTCCTGTGGCGGCAGTGGTGGTTGCCCCAAGGAGCGGCTGCCATCGGTTTTGAGCTAGCGGGGACACTGATCTTCGGCCTCAGTTGTGCAATGGCACGCGAACGTTCGGAAAGCATCGTCGCCGCCTTACTCTTTCACTGGTTCTGCATCCTGCTCCTCTTGAGCTGGTTTCTGGTTTAGATACGTTCATGGGCTAGCCACGCACATCAATAGCAGTGAGTCCGTTGTGGCGATAGGATGGGCATTCCTGCCTGTCGAGGACACTGACGGACAAGAGTGCCCCTCCTTGCGCCGGTCACTGCTCGATGAAGCTTCAGGTTTGCTTGGAAAATTCCCTATCCAACTCTAGTCACACTCAGGCAGTCAAGCATGCTGATCGCGCTAGGCCAGGATTTCCTGAATCAATTTGCCGGAGACGTCGGTCAAACGAAAATCTCGCCCTTTATGACGGAAGGTCAGTCGGGTGTGATCGAGTCCCAGCAGGTGAAGGATGGTGGCCTGGAGATCGTGCACATGTATTGGGTTTTCAACCACGTGGAAACCGAGTTCGTCGGTTCGGCCGATGGTCTGACCCCGCTTGAGACCACCCCCGGTCAACCACATCGTGAAGGCCTGAGGATGATGGTCCCGTCCCATTTTCCTTCCCAGCGAAGGATTGCTCTCGACCATGGGAGTGCGCC
The DNA here is from genome assembly GCA_965219855.1 of Acidobacteriota bacterium. GTDB lineage: Bacteria > Acidobacteriota > UBA6911 > RPQK01 > JAJDTT01 > CAUZIZ01. Next base: position 452,084 of record CBDCOR010000014.1, on the reverse strand, counting down.
CGAACTCCCCTCCCCAGACGACCAGGGTCCGGTCCAGTAGACCTCGCTGCTTCAAGTCTTTGACCAGCGCTGCGGTCGCTCGATCCGTAATGCCACACTGCTTCTGAAGTCCGCCGTAGACGTCGCTGTGGTGATCCCAGCCGCTATGATAGACGTTCACAAAGCGGACACCGCGTTCGATCAGCCGCCGTGCCAGCATGCAGTTGGTAGCGAAGGAGGCCTTCCCCGGTTCGACGCCGTACATCTGGAGCGTTCTGGGGTCCTCGCCCGAAAGATCCAAAAGGTCTGGAGCGCTACTTTGCATACGGTAGGCCATTTCGTAGGCGCTGATGCGGGTCGAGATCTCTGGATCTCCAACCGTGTGAGCGTGGTACTGATTGAGCTTCCGCAGCAAGTCCAGCGAATCTCGCTGCAGGCGATCATCGAACCCGGGAGGGTTGCTGACGTTGAGAACGGGTTCTCCCTGAGAGCGGAAGGGCACACCCTGATAGACGGTGGGGAGGAAACCACATCCCCAGTTTGCCTGGCCTCCACTGGTCCCCGATCCTGAGCTCAGAACGACGAAGCCCGGTAGGTCTTCAGACTCACTTCCCAGACCGTAGGTGACCCAGGAGCCCATGCTGGGGCGGCCTAACTGCGCCGAACCGCTATTCATGAAGATCTGGGCCGGAGCGTGGTTGAAGACGTCGGTCGTCATCGATTTGATGATGACGATGTCGTCGACGATCTCTCTCAGATGAGGGATGATCTCCGAGAGTTCGGTGCCGGATTGACCCCACCTCTGGAAAGAGAAGCGCGAAGCCATCAGATTGGCGTCCCGCTCGATGAATGCGTAGCGTTGGTCCTTCACGACCTCGGAAGGGACCGGCTTTCCGTCGTACTTGCGAAGGACTGGTTTGTGGTCAAACAGGTCGAGCTGACTGGGAGCGCCGGCCATGAACAGGAAGATGACGCGATCGACCTGGGGTGGGTAATGCGGTTGCCGGGAACGAAGAGAGTTCGACCTTTCCGGGAGCGCGGAGAAAACCCTGGGACCGGCAAAAAGCGAGGCCAGAGCAATCTTCCCTAAACCCACACCGCAGTCCTGAAAGAAATGCCTCCGGGTTGTTTCCCTCAGCCATCGCTCATCCACAGCAATTCTCCTCGGACAGGCTCCTAGTCCTTGGAAATCGTCCTGTCGAGATTGAGGAGAACCCGGGCGACTGTGGTCCAGGCCATCAGCTGGTGGCGATCGACTCCAGTGGGCAGGGAAGTCGACGCAGAGACGACCTTCCCCAGATCGACCTCTCCCGCTCGAATTCTTGCCATCTGATTATGGTAGTACAAACCAACCGCCTCCGCTTCGGCTGGGTCGGGATACCGTGCGACGCAACGCTGGAATGCGTAGCGGATGCGATCGAGCGTTGAGTCTGGAGCCTCTTGCAGGATGCTAAGCGCAAAGGCTCGTGCCGCTTCGACAAAGACTGGATCGTTCAACAGAGTCAGCGCCTGCAGTGGCGTATTGGAACGGTTTCTGCGCACACAGGTGGTGTCGGCAGGAGGGGCGTCGAACGTTGTGAAGGACGGATAAGGCGTGGTTCTCTTCCAGAAGGTGTAGAGTCCACGCCGGTAGCGGTCCTGGTCTTCGCTGACTTGCCAATCTACGGTACCAAAGGCGAGCTTGGTAAACTCCGGAGGCTGTGGCGGGAAGACACTGGGACCTCCGATCCTGCGGTTCAGGAGCCCGCTGACAGTCAAGGCGATGTCTCGGATCGTTTCGGCGTCCACGCGAAAGCGGGGGCCTCGGGCATAGAGCGAGTTATCGGGATCTCGCTCCAGCAAGCCAGGGGCGACCCGTGAGGTCTGACGGTAGGTGGCCGACATCACGATCAGCTTGTGCATGAATTTCAGATCCCAGCCGCGATCCATGAATTCGACCGCCAACCAATCCAGGAGGTTGGGATGTGTGGGTGGGTCGCTGCGCATGCCAAAATCGCCCGGACTGGACACGATTCCACGACCAAAGTACCGGGACCAGAGGCGATTGATCGTTACCCGAGCCATTAGTGGGTTGTCCCTGCTTACCAGCCACCGGGCAAACGACAAGCGATTTCGGGGCTGACCATCGGGCCAGGGGTGTAGCAGCCGGGGTACGGCAGGGGATACCCTCTCGGTCGGGTTCAAGAACTCTCCGCGATGATGAATTTGGGTCACGCGAGGAACTTTGCGCTCCTCCATCACCAGGGTGGTCGGGTGTACGGGTAGGTTGGCACGAAGATCTGCGATTCTTAGGTGCTGTTCTTCCAGATCCGGAGCCTGGAATAGGAAAAACTGCTTGAGTAGCTCTTCCTCTTCGGCATCCTGGTCGGCCTTGGACTTAAGCAGTATGTTTTCAAGCTGTGTAGTGAGACCAGAGACGCTGAGAGGACCGTTGTCCGCCGTCAGTGAGACTCGAACACGTCCTATGGTGTGTGTATGGATATGATTCTGAACCAGCGTGACTTTGAGCCCTTCTCCCTCGTCTAAAGTAATTGGATCCTGGAATTCGAAGACGGCGTTCTGCGGAGCTCCCTTGTCCAGCCGGATCGACCAACCGGTTTCACCATCTCCGTCAGCGGCCAGGCCGGGATGTAGATGCTGATGGAAGGAATCTGCGCTGGCCCCTGCCACGGGATACGGTGCCGATAACCCAGCGTCGGTCGAGGAAATTGACTGCACCACGATCTCGCTGAGCATGAAGTTGCCTTCTTCCAGGACCGTCCCTCTTCCCGGTCCATTCCCGGGCAGACTTGCATGCTCGAAGAACTCAAGGCGGAGTCCAGTAATCTGTTTCAGGCTCGGATGGAGCTCAAAAAAGTAGGTGTCCCGGTCGGGCCGGTCGCCGCTGGCGAGAACGGAACCGTCTTCCAGCAGCGACAGCGTGGCGTGGTTCTCCGATGCCAGCTGCTGGGGCCGTTGAAGGGTCCAACGACGCGCGTTTTGCCTCTTTGCGTCCTTCCAGGACTGGTACTTATCCTCTAGATGTCTTTGACGCTGGAGTGCTTCAGGAATGTCGGGCCGGTAGTGGGTCCGCTGCTCGATCCCTGTTGAAATACGGAACCGACCGATATTCTTCCCAACCCCTGATCGTTGCTTCAGGATCAGCACCAGGGACTTCACCGGGGTGTTCTGGCTAGAGTCACCAAGGTCGAACACCGCGTGATGGTCTCCGTAGGTCTTGAAGACGCCCCATCCCGTTTCAGTATCTCCATCCAGTGCCTTTTCGATTCCGAAGTCCTTATTGGACAGGCTAGCCGTGGGATCGAGCAAGGATAGGCTGCTCCGAGCTCCATCCATGGGATCCCGAAGTTCAAGCTGGAGTTCTGAGAGAATCGCATCTCCATCCTGATGCCTTCCCGGTCCCCGACCCGGGAGATCAGGGTCCTGAAGGAGCTCGACTCGGAGCCGATCGAACGCCTGGGTCTCTGGTTGAAACGTGACCTCGTAGGTATCACTTGCAGCATTGGGTCCGGTCACGAAGATTGATCCGTCGTCCCGCTGAGTAAACAATGCCTTCTGGGCAGAAAAAAGCTTTACTGGCTTGATGACGGACCACAGCGTCTTTGTTCCATGAGGAGGAAACCTGAATGCCAGTTCCGATTCAAGCTTCAAGATTTCGTCGATGGTGATGTCTTGCTTTGCCTTTATGTCTGGATCAGGTACCTCCAGCTCGGGCTCGTCCGCATTGTTGAGGAAAGCGAAGAACTGATAGTACTCCCGTTGTGACAGGGGATCGTATTTGTGGTCGTGACACTGGGCGCAGCTGAGCGTCAGACCCAGAAAGACCGTCGCAGTCGTATTGACACGATCGACGATCGAAGCGAAGCGGAATTCCTCGACGTCGACTCCGCCCTCCTCATTGAGCATGGTGTTCCGATGGAAGCCGGTCGCAACCATCTGATCTCGGCTGGCTCGCGGCAGCATATCGCCCGCCAGCTGCTCGACCGTGAATTGGTCGAAGGGCAGGTTTTGGTTGAGGGCGTTTATGACCCAGTCGCGGTAGGGCCAAATGGACCGCGCGCGATCCTTCTCATAGCCATTGGTATCCGCGTAGCGAGCGGCGTCCAGCCAAGGTCTGGCCCATCGCTCACCGTAGTGGGGAGAGGACAAGAGTCGATCTACCAGCCTGACGTAGGCCTCGGGGGCACGGTCTTGGAGAAAGGCGTTCAACTCCTGAAGCGTGGGCGGAAGTCCAATCAGGTCTAGATAGAGACGGCGGACGAGGACCTCCTTGGGAGCTTCGGCTGAAGGATTCAGACCCTCGGCCTTGAGACGCGCGAGAACGAAGGTGTCAATCGGATTGCGAACCCAGTCCTGGTCCTCGAGCCTGGGCCGGCTCGGTCGCTCGGGCTTTACAAAAGCCCAATGCCTCGAGGATTGGGCATCCTCAGTCCACTGGGCGCCTTGATCAATCCATCGACGGATCAGCGCTATATCTCTATCTTCGAGTGGGGTAGGGGAGGGAGGCATCCGCTTGAAGCTGTCCGATTCTGTGGCGGATAGCACCTGTAACAAGAGGCTTTCGCTGCTCTTACCCGGTACGATCAGGGGCTTTCCCGAATCTCCGCCGCGCAAGGCATGCTGCCTCGAGTCTAGCCGCAGGCCATTGGTCTGGACCTGGGAACTGTGGCAGGGATAGCAGTTCTTTTTTAGAATCGGCGCGACCTGACTCAGGTAATCCACGGGGGAGCTAGCCGATTCTTCGGCTTGCCCGATCGGCTTTGCAGCCAAGGCGTTCAGGAGTCCCGCTTGGATCAGGAGCAGTAAGCAGTTTCTGACACACCCCAAGTGCAAGGTGATCATGGTCGACATCAGAACAGGACGGCTCCGCCGCAGACGTTGATGGACTGGCCGTTCACTCCTCGGGCATCGTCTTGTGCAAGATAGACTGCGAGGGTTGCAACTTCCTCGGGTTCGAGTCGGCGTCCAAGCGGCGTCGACTGTTCTTCGAGTTTTTCGAAGCTTACCCCAAGTCGGACAGAGTCGTATTCCAGGCGCTGATCGTTCATCTCCGAGCGTGTGACTCCGGGACAGATGGCATTTACTGTGATGCCTTCTGATGCCATCTCTGTGGCAGTCGACTTGGTCAGACCGATGAGGGCATGTTTGCTAGCCGAGTAGGCGGCGCTGTGGAAACCGGCTGTTTTAGCCGCAATGGATGCTACGTTGAGGATCCTGCCCCAGTGCTGCTCGATCATCGCCGGAAGTACCAATTTGGTAAGGAGGTAGGGTGCAGTCAGATTGACTCGGAGAGTCAAGTTCCAGAAGTCGTCACTGAAGTCCACCAACGGCTTCGGGTTCTGGCTGCTGCCGATACCCGCATTGTTGACAAGGATCTCGACGGGGCCCCAACCCTGAGTCACCTGATCGACGATGCGAGCCGGAGCCGAATCGTCGGATAAGTCGTCAGCGATGACCATGGTCTCTCCGCCCATGCTCTGAATCTCCTGGGACAGGTTGCTCAGTTGGTCCTGACTGCGGGCGGTGATGGCTAGACGAGCTCCCTGGTGGGCAAATGCCAGGGCGATTGCCCTTCCGATGCCTCGACCTGCTCCCGTGACCAGAGCGATACGGTTCCTCATTGAATCAACATCCTTTCGTTCGCCGTGAGATTCTGCACAGTCTTACGGTACTACACCTTCGCCCCTCCGTCACAATTCTCGGCGTAGCGGTGGGCTCCAGGCCGCCGTACCGAGTCAATGGCTCGAATCAAGAAAACATCGTCCTGGAGACCGAAGCCGCGTTGGCAAATGAGTTCCAGCTTAGCCCCGCCTCCGGCTACAGACCGCCGGATCGTACAGGAAAGAAACTTGAGTTTGTCTTTAGCCACGCACATCAATAGCAGAGAGTCCGTTGTAGGACGGGCATTCCTGCCCGTCGAGGCCACCGACGGGCAAGAGTGCCCATCCCACGCCGGTTACTGCTCGATGAAGTTTCAACTGAGAACCACAGGCTGGAATTAGTGAGCGTATCTCGCCACAGGAATTGAATTGTGATTGGAGCGGGGAAGAGGTACATTCGACGAGTTGGTCGGGCATGACCTACAGGGTGTTGGACCACTGAAAGATGGAGCGATTTTGGAGTCTTTTCTCATGAAAGAAACGCGGCGTGAGTGGCTCAAGAGCGGCGCAGGATCGGCCCTGGCGCTTTCTACCTTGTCGGTTGCCGGCTGTGATGCCGGGGAGACCCAACCCGGAGGAGCGTCCGATCTTCAGATGATCCCACTGGACTACGGTCGCTCCTTTATCTGTCACAAGGCGCCGGAAAACTCAGTGCGCTTCTGGATCGAGAGCCGCACCCGCATTCTTGATGAGAAGAGAGGCAGTTCTACCGACTACTACCAGTGCGGTTCTTGCAAGAGCGAAGATACATTCGCCGAGAAGAATCTGCTCAAAGAAGAGAACTACGATTTTCTTCCGATCTTCGGCGACGGCCAGATACTGATCTTCCGTCGTCACGCCTTTGTAGGTCAGCGCTACCGCGGCATTACTTCTTCAGAAGACATTCTTTGGGGACCTCCGAGGTTGGTGCTCAAGGAGGCTGATCGGGTGAAGGAGTTGGTCGGCTACGATCAGATTCATCAGGCTACTGCAGCAGCCACCCCCATCGTGACGCAGACGGAGCTCTGGAGCTCAGAGCAGGGGTTGCGAGCGATCATCGAGTGCCCCACCAAGACCATGAACATCAGCCAGACGAAAAAGGTCTACCAGGTGGACACAGGACCGGTTGCCTATCCCGATCTTTCCCGCCGCCACGACCCCGAGATTGGTGCCTTGAGTCTGGCCTTTATCGTCTTCAATGCGCCTGAATTCGCCGATTTCGTGGTGGAACAGCCGACTCCTCTCAAGAAAGATCCCGAGAATTGTCAGGTCTTTCATTACTCGCAACCCTTCAGTAAGACGGCTAAGAATCGGGTTTTCACCCACTTGGTATGACTCCTGACCAGGCCAAAGGGAGAGCAGAACGACTCAACGACTCTTGCCCAAGGTGCTAGTGGCCGTGGTGCTTCTCACGGCTGTCCTCCCGGAGACCTTCGCAGCCGATGTCCGTGCGGTGGGAAGCAAGCTGCAGCTGTTCCTGGACGACTGGTTGATCCAGTCTCTGGAAAACGTTCGGCCGATCCTGCATAGTCCCGATCGGCGGGAGGCGGCAATTCGAAAGGACCAGCCCTGGGAGGACATTTACCTCTACAACCCGGTGGTTATCAAGGACGGCCACCGTTATCGGATGTGGTATCGCGCCAAGTACGTGGAGCTACTACACGGCTTACGCAGAGAGCCTGGACGGTATCCACTGGGTCAAGCCCAAGCTAGGGTTGATCGAGTTTGAGGGTTCCAAGGACAACAATATCGTCTGGCCGATTCCTGGAGCTGATGGTAGATCCTTTTCGGTGTTCAGGGACGAGAATCCATCGGCCGACCCGGAGTCCCGCTACAAGGCCATTACCAACCTCTACGAGGAGACCGCTTCCGGTGTGCGTCAGGGGGTCATCTTTGGCCTGGCTTCTCCGGATGGGCTGCGCTGGCGTTATCTTCAGAAGGAAGCGATGCTGAGGGCAGTGCCGGAAGACCCGCAGTATGACTCCCACAATATCGCGCTCTGGGACGCGGCACGGCAGCACTACACGATCTATGCACGCGGCTGGTTTCGCCGGGGCATCCCTCCAGCAGGGTCCAAGCGGGTCGACCGGGACGCGGACAACATCATCATGAAGTTGCCCTCAGGAGAGCAGCGCAAGTTCACTCATATCCGCGATATTCGACGCTACACATCCACCGACTACCGAAATTGGTCCGCCCAGGAATACATCGGCCTTGGATCGGGACCACTTGAACACCTCTACAAAAACTCGGCGACTCCCTATTTCCGCGATTCCAGCACGATCTTCATGTTTCCGAAACGCTTCCTTCCTACGCGGAAATTCGATCCTGACTGGAAGGACATCGGCCTTTCCGACATTGTTTTCCTGTTCAGCCGCGACGGCCTGAGCTTCGATCGGCGATTCATGGAGGCCTTCATGCGTCCGGGCAGGCACATCGAGGCCTGGCACGAACGCTCTATTCAGGTAGGTACTGGCCTGGTTCCGACAGGTGAAAAGGAGATGTCGCTCTACTTCATCGAGCACGCCAAGACGCCCAAGCTGGTCATCCGCCGGGGAGTCCTCAGATTGGACGGATTCGTCTCTCTGAAGGCGCCTTACGAGGGTGGCAGCATGGTAAACCGTACCCTTGAGTTTTCAGGCAATCACCTCGTCCTCAACTACGCGACCTCGGCAGCCGGCAGCATCCGGGTCGAGATCCAGGATGGAAACGGGAAGCCGCTATCCGGCTACAGCCTCGAAGACTGTGGTGCCATCTACGGGGATGAAGTCGAGCGAGTCGTGACTTGGGAGGGAGAGTCTGATCTGAAGCAGTTATCGGGACAGGAGGTACGGCTCAAGTTCGAGCTGAAGGATGCCGATCTGTACTCACTTCGGTTTCAGTAGCCCGGTTTCGAGGCTCTACCGTTCTCCACGGTAACAGCACCAAGAAAACTTCCAGCCGGGTCTCATTGTGCCTAGCTCATCCGTCATTACTGATGAGAACAATGGAGTTCTGAACATCAAACTAGCCCGGATTATTCATAAGTTTTCTACTGCGGTGGCGCAATCATCCGCCCTGGCTGTGTTACGCTCGGTCGGCCTCCTCGACGGACTGCACGAGTACGACTGCGGTGGCCTCGGTCGCAAGCCTTGCCAGGACGGCGCTTTCGCCGCCTCGCTACGAAAACTTATGAATAATCCGGGCTAGCAGAGTGAGTCTCATAGCCTGAATGTCTAGGTAGATGGGAAGAGCGACGGATAGTAGCCGGTGCCGCCGCTCTCGACCCGGCCTGTGAAGATCGCCTTCAGCGGCAGTGCCTTCGAACCAGTTCCTCATCGATTTCGGTGCCGAACCCCGGCTTTTCCGAAGGATAGTAGTAGCCTTTTTCGAATCGCGGCGTCATGGCCACCATCAAGTCGGTGCCGTCGTCGCCGGTACCGAAACTTTCGGCCAAGGGAGAATGCGGCGTGGCGAGCACCAGGGGCAGTCTAAAGAGACTTCCGCCCCGGTGCGGGATGAACGGCAGGTCGCGCTCACCCGCCATCGCCGCAATCCGCCGCAGCGCGGTGACGCCTCCGGACCAACTCACATCGGGCTGGACCACCTCGACAGCATTGTGCTCAAAGAGCAGGGTGAATCCGTATTGGGTGTATTCATGCTCGCCACTCGCGATGCGGGTGCTGTCGATCTGGCTGACGAGCTGCTGGTAGCCGAGAACGTTGTCAGGCGAGAGGGGCTCTTCGATGAAGTACAGGTCCAGATGCGCGAGCCGACGCGCCATCTCGATGCAGTAGTGCACGTCATCCCAGCGCGAGCTACAGTCGATCATGAGGGAGCGTGCGGGACCGATCGCCTGGCGGACTTCGTTCAACATCTTGACGGTGCGTGCCATGCCCTCGCGGCCTTCGGAGAGCCCGTCGAGAACCGGCAGCTTGAAGTGCTCGAATCCGAGGTCGAGGCCCGCCCCTGGGTTGGCACTGGTGAAATAGGAGGGTGCCTTCTCCTTGGTGGTTCCTCCGAGCATGCGATAGATGGGCTGCTGCGAATACTTGCCCAGTATGTCCCAGAGCGCATTGTCGACACCGCTCAAAGCCATCACGAAAGCGCCCCGGCGCCCATAGGCAATACTGGACGTGTACATCTGGTCCCACAGCAACTCGACGTTGAGAGGATTTGTTCCCAGCAAGAGGTGCCGTAGGTGACCCTGAATGATCTCGGCGGCGACTTGGCCGCCGGCTCCCAGGCCAAAACCGGTGATGCCTTGATCAGTTCTGATGACGACAATGATGGCGCTGACGAGCTGTGCAAAGGGACCACTGTAGCGCCAGCGACGAGGATCGAAATCGGACTCGAACCTCGGGAGCGCACCTTGTGTGGTCTGCTTCCAAAGCTTGACCGGGTAGGCCTTGACCGAGACAACTTTGAGCTTACCTGATGGAGCCTCTGCGGCTGGGAAGCCCTCTGAGGCCGGTTGGCCGTGAAGAGGGTTGAAGGCAGACGCCAAGCCGATCAAGCTGCCCCCGAGACTGGCGAACCCCAGGGTCGTCCGCCGACAGAAAGTCCGCCTTGTCGAGCCGGGTCCCGGAGCGATTCTCGCAGGGGAAAGTTGCATCATGTTGTCAGTAGTGTCGCCAGTTTAGCACCGGCGAGACCGGGTTTGTAGCTATTGCAGAGTGGACGTCCGAGGTATGATGATGACAGAGGCGAAACTGTGACGACTGTGGATCCTCTGAGCGTGAATCCCTGATGGGAGAAAAACACGATGGATCTTTCCTGGCTGCTCTTGCTGCCACTCTTCTTCGGACATCTTGCCCAGCCGGTTGACCTGATTTCGCGACTGGGGGACCGCTCTGTTTGTAGATCACCATCTCATCCAAGGTCATGAGAACCTGCGGCGCACCATTCATCCTCCACTTCGACTGCCGGCACCTGAGCCCGATCCGGGATCTACGGATCTGGGTAATGGATTTTCGTCTATTTGGCGCGCAGGGCCAGGTGAACTGACTTTTGATTCTCACTCGGGAGGCGTAACGTGAGGCAACAATTGGCCATCCTTGGATGGATTGTCTTCTACTTCTGTTGGACGGGGCTGGCCGGACCACCCCTCGATCTGGGCGGTGAGCGACAGGTCTTCATCGACGGGCGTTTTCTGGAGTCCTCACAGGGGGTGACACTCCAGGTACATGCTCCCCGCAAGACCGGGGAGATCTCAGTGGGCCAGGAACACCCCTGGGAGAGCAGGCGGGTCGGGCCTTACGGCACGGTCATGAAATTGGATGGCATCTACCACATGTGGTACGAGGCCCTCTCCAATTTTGATCGGGACGAACAGGGTCATCAGTACCTCAAGGCTGCCAGGAACAAGAGCGATTGGCGCCGCTACCTCTGTTACGCCCGCTCTTCCGACGGGGTCCACTGGGAAAAACCGATGCTGGGGGTGGCCGAGCACCTGGGCAGCCGCCAGAACAACATCGTCGCTGGCCATGGGGCTGGAGGCATCAACAAACAGGCCTATGGCATGGTTTTTCTGGACCCCACCGCTCTCCCGGAGCAGCGGCTTCGCCTGGTCATGAAGTGGAGCGAGGACAGCCGTCCCCAGATCAACATCTACTCCTCCCCCGATGGAATCCACTTCAAACCTACTTATCAGGGCGTCCTCACCTATCGGAGCGAGGGCCACCAACTGGATACCCAGAACATCATCTTCTGGGACCCGCGGATTTCCAGGTATGTAGCCTACGTGCGCAGGAACCACTGGCACTCCGGCCAGCACCGAGTCAATGCTCGCAGTGTCTCTGCCCGGCTGGACCGATTTCCCCAAGTGGAGGACTCGCCGATAGTCCTGGGGACGGATCGGTTGGACCTCCACCACCCAGACCCTGTCTCAGGACGGGAAATGCCGGTAGTGGACTTCTACACCAGCAACGTCGTTCACTATCCCTGGGCTCAGGACGCCTATTACGCTTTTCCCTCTTGCTACTATCACTTCGATGGAGCCTTTCTGAGGAAGTTCAAGGACGAGACCCCTCATAACACGGGCAGCAACGACATCCGCTTTGCCGCCAGCCGCGACGGCATAAGCTGGCAACGCTACCATCGGCGGCCCTTCGTAGGCCTGGGAATGCAGGGAGAGTTCGACACCAAGGACCTGTACATGTTCTATGGAATGGTCCCGGTGCCCAACGGGAGAGAGATCTACCTCTACTACAGCGGTAAGGACCAGCTCCACGGTTGGGGTTGGACCGAAAAAGCCAACCGCCTTATCCGGAAAGCCGGCATGGCTCCTGCCAAGGGTGTGAGTGCAGTCAGCCGCGTCGTTCTTCGGCGGGACGGATTCATCTCGGTCAGAGCGAACTATGCAGGAGCTGAGTTTACGACCCCTGTGATTACCTTCGAGGGGCAGGAGCTGGTGTTGAACCTGGACACCTCGGCGGCCGGAATCGCTCGAGTCGAGATCCTGGATGAGAACCATGTACCTGTTGAGGGATACGGTCTCCAGGATTGTGACAGGATTCATACCACGAATCAGATTAACCGAGTGGTGACGTGGCAAGGAAATGATCATGTGAGCACACTGACGGGGAAACCGGTTCGACTCCGGTTCGTGATGCGGGACTGCGACCTCTACGCCTTTCAATTCCGTGTAGCGCCTAAGTACACTGGAACTGAACTACCGAGCAAAGGTGCCCATCAGCTGAGTGGAGCAGACGATGTGTCCATTCATGGCCTGTTCCACCTGCTGCTTGGTAACTCCCGCTGCGAGATTCAACTGGATGTCTAAACCGAACAGCTTCGCGAAGTAGCGGTGAGGGGCACCCGCTGGGGGACAGGGTCCGCGGTAGTTGTTGGTGCCGAGATCGTTCCTTCCCTGCAGTGTTCCGTTGGGCAGGGTCCCGTCGGGTGAATCACCTTCACCCAATTGGCGAGTTCCAGCTGGAATGTTGAAGGCGATCTAGTGATCGAAAGTGCCGAAGGGTGCATCCGGATCCTCCACAATCAAGGCCCAGCTGGCTATCCCCTCCGGCGTTCCGTGCCAGGTCAATGGAGGAGAGTCGTTCTGACCGCTACAAGTGTAGATGGGCGGAATAGAGTCCCCTTCGGCAAAGGCCGGGCTGTGGAGCAGGAGCTCGGGTCGAGGCGGAACGCTCGTGAGCTGGAATCCTGTCGAGGTGATCTCTAGTCTCAGAACGGTCAAGTGAATGTTCTCCTCTGAGCTGATACGGACCCATCCGAGAAAGCCATTCTGAACGCCCGTGAAGGTCTCAGTGAAGAACTGGGCAAGGTGTCCTGCGAAAGTAATTTCCTCGCTCCCGATCTGGCCGCCGTCCTGGTCCAAAAGAGTGGCCGTAACCTTGAACGGGTGCGTCATGGAAAAGGGAGCCCAGGCAAACCCAGTGTTCACGGTAGCCGTCTTCTCCACGTTGAAGATGAACTTGGTGTTAGAGTTGGCAGCGGCGACGCCAGTGGAGTCGACCAGCTGACCTTCTTGCAAGAAGTTGTAGAAAAAGGAAAGTGTGATTCCCTCACTGGTAAAACCTGTGTCGGGAAAGATCTGCAGGTAGCCAGGCTTGAGATCAGCGTTGCTGGTTAGGACGAATTTCTCAGCTGATCCGGCTGCAACGGTAATGTCGAATCCGTTGGTCGCAGTTGAATCTGCTCCGTTGACTGCCCACTGGGTAGACCAATTCTGGTTGTTTCCCTCCCGTAGCCGGGCGGTGCCCTGCCACTGCTGGCCAGTGTTGTTGCTGATGATGACAACTACCTGAAAGCCACCGCCCAAAGCCAGTTGTGGGTAGGTGAAGGCTTGGATTGGCAGCAAGAGGCAAGAGAAAAGCAGGGTACATGCGATGCAGTGCATGGTGGTTGCGCCCATGGCGACCTCCTAAAATTAACGCGGACAGTGAGTTGTTGAGAGAAGTTTACTTGGGTGCTCACTGAGCGCACAAGAATAAAGTGCTTAACCCCGGTGCCGAGGCCCTGCCGCGAGAGCGCGAGAATACTGTGCTCCAAGTGAGAAATTGGCGTCACTAGTCCGGGAAAGACCTGGCCCGAGGTGAGTGAAAGGATTCGGCCCGCAATCATCGGATCTGAAAAGCAAAGATGCTTGCCTGCCGGGCACGGAGGCGGAGGCGGACGGACTGCCCCTTGAAGCTGCTCAATGAACCGCCCTTCCAGGTGATCTTGTGCTGGTTGCTGTCCCCTGCGACGGGCTGGCAGTCATCGTAGGAGAAACCAGGGAAGGAGCCGGCCTCTCCCTCGTACTCATGGTAGCGGACGCTGCCCTCCTTATCTCGAAGCGTTTTCAGGGTCAGGGGGATGCGGGTGGGTACCACCTCGACCACCAGCTCGTCGGAGACGTCGGCGTTGACAAATAGATCTTCTCCCTCGACCAGGATAGGTCGGGTGAGAAAGGATCCGGTCCCATCCACGTCGATCTCCGCCCGTTGGAAGAAACGGGCCGGTTGTTGGGCCCAGACCTTGAGGCGGCTGGCATTGACGGCTTCCATCAGATCCACCACGTCGGGCGCGTCAAAGCGGCGCACAAAGTCTCCGGCCGTGCTGGGGGCGGGGATCTTCTCGGCTCCCACCGCCTCCAGGAAACTCACACTCTGACGTCGCAGTTCAATATCCTGATAGCGGGTCCCGCCCGTGGCCACGTTGTAGATCAGGCTCAGGACGTGGTCCGATTCGTGGTACGGTTGGTGGCGTTTGAGCAGCGTCACCGCCTGGTCAATGGCTTTCCCCAGCCCACTCCACTTCACCACCTGCTGCAGCAGCCCCAGACCACCGTAACTGACCGCACCCGTTTTCTCCGAGACCTCGTAGCTGATGACCTCGGGCGAGAGCACCGGTTTCGGGTCTTGACCGTTCCAGCTGGGGCTCAATCGCTGAGCAACCTCTGCTTCCCGTTTGCGGATGATTGCGCTATCCTTTTTCTTCACCTGAAATGCCTCCTTTCGGCTTGTTCTGAAGTTTCTTTGACAACCCCAGAATACCCGTCAGGTCTGGCATTTCAGGTGTTTACATGTGGTTTAGTCCACTTTCATCTACTTCTTTTGGGTCTAGTGACGTTGGCCGGACTCCTGGTCCTGGGCCTGAGCGCACCTACCGATCCTTCCCAGTTGAAGCTTCGACACGTGGCCAACTGGCCGCATCTGCCTGAGGGATGGAATTTTGGTCAGATTTCGGGCGTGGATGTGGACTCGCAGAACCGGGTCTACATCTTCCACCGGGGACCCCATCCCATCATGTGTTTCGAGGCCGACGGTAAATTTGTGCGCTCCTGGGGAGACGGGATCATCAAGACGTCCCATGGCCTGGCGGTGGATGCGGAGGACAATGTCTGGGTCACCGACATGGGCGCCCAGGTGGTGATCAAGTTCAACCCCAAGGGTAGGGTCTTGATGGTCCTGGGGCAGAAGGATGCGCCGGGTGAGACCGAGACACAGTTCAACCGGCCGACCCACGTGGCCTTCGGTTCCGGTGGGGAGATCTACGTGGCCGACGGCTATGGGAACTCCCGCATTGTCAAGTTTTCCAAGGAGGGACGTTATCTGAAGGCCTGGGGAACCAAGGGCACAGGACCCGGGCAGTTCGACACACCTCACACCGTGCTGGTGGACGACCAGGAGCGCCTCATTGTAGGCGATCGCGAGAACTACCGGATCCAGATCTTCGATGGGGAAGGGAAGTTTCTCACCCAGTGGGCGGGAGCAGGCTCTCCCTGGGGCCTTGCTCTGAGCAAGGAGGGGCACTTCTACATGTCAGATGGCTACAACGAGCGTCTCTCCAAGTTGGATCTCGAAGGACGAGTGCTGGCCACCTTCGGTCGCTCCGGAAGGGCAGCGGGTGAGTTCCGCTATGCACACCATATCGCTCTGGGAACCGGGGAGGAACTCTACGTCTCGGAGATCCACAACTGGCGCGTCTCCAAGTTCCTCTTGAGGTGAGAAGCAGATCTTCTCTGATCTTGCTCCAGAACAAAGCTTCGGCCAGATTGCCTGTCTGGTTGACCACAAGGATGAGATTGCAAGCCAAAAGGGTACGGAGATGCAGAAGCTGAGAAGGATCCTATCGTGCAGCGCGGGACTGATGGTGTCGGCCGGAATCGGACATGCGGAAACCGGGTCGTCTGAAGGACGTGTGGGGATCATCGGGATTACCCGGGGTAGCGCCGATCTCAGGGTTCCTCCGAGCCAGCCGGAGGATCGAACCTGGAGATACGGTCTCGGGTTTGCCCTTCAGATAGCACCGACTGAGGCAGGACTATTCTGTAACATCCGCCGGGAGTACGGGCCTGGAGTCGACTTCGAGATCGGCACGGACGTGATCCTCTTCGATGACCTTTCCGACATCCGCGCCGAGAGAGCCGTGATCGTCTCCCGAAATCACCAGGAGCCCAATCCGAACTCGAAACCGCCGGGGAAGCCATCGATCATGGTCAAGTATCCAGTCCAGCCAGGCTTCGTGCCTCTGGGCGCGATAGGGGAAGACGGCTCCCCTCACCCGCACGCAGGCACCGGCTTTGGAGTGGCCAGCGCATTGTCCTGGCCTGCGGCCGTCGGAGATCAGATTCGGGGAGACGTGTGGTGGTCCACCGACCCGCGCGGGGTCAAGCCATTTACGGGAGATGAAAACCACAGCTACTTCGAAGTACAGCAATATCAATACGATGGGAACGAGTTCAAGGTCACCGAAACCCTCAAGGTTGCTGAGACGGATCTACTCTCGGGGTGGCAGGTTCGAAACCGGGGCTTGGGCCCGGCCATTCCCGACAGCGAAGACTTGATCTGGGAATGGTGGCGGGAAAATCATCAACGGCAGGCAGCTTCGATGAGAGAAGGCTTGAAGGAGAGTCGGTTTCTGGAGCGGTTCTGGTCCGATGGCGGCGTCAGAATGGGCGCTGGTCTGCAATCGATATCACACCTGTCTCTGGCGTCGACAGCTCTTTCGAGCCCAGTGTGGTGCGGGACCGTGATGGGTCCTTGCTTTTCTGTGTGAGGGGAGGACGTGAGCCCGACTACAATGATGTCCGCATCTGGCGTTCGCCGGACGCCGGCGTCAGCTGGGAGAAGATTATTCATGTCCGGGGGATCGTGGGAAGCACTCCCATCTGTCTGAATCAGGCTACCGACGGATCCCTTTACGTGGCCTCCAACATGTATCAGGTGCTGCTCCACCCCAGACCCCACACCTACACGCTGCCCCGAGACCGGCACGGCAATCCCAGGGGAGGAGGCTGGCTCCGTGAGATCCCGGCGCTGTGGCCTCTGAACCAGGATCGCAAGGGTCTGCAGACGCCCATGATTGCCCGGGACTGCCGCTCCGGATTCGGCTTTCCACCCGGAGGCTCCAACTGGAATGCAGACCATCCGGTCGCAACCAACCTTAGACTGCGGGACGGCCGCTGGCACAATACCCTGGTGATGCGAGTGCTGGAGTATGGCGAGATCGTGCGGCAATTGGGCCCCGCCCCGCAGTCGGGAACATACGTCGAGGAAGTCCACGCGGCGGGCAAACCGGTCCCGGCCTGGAGGTTCGAGGACTAAGCTGAAACTTGAATTGGCTCAGGCTGCAAGACGTAGCTTTGGCCTCCAGGCCGAAGTCTTATTCTTTTCGAGCCTTTGGCTCGACGGACGGCGGCCTGGAGCCCACCGCTACGACCCGGACCCGAAGTTTCGTTCTCGAATGGGGCCAGCGCAGCTGGGGCGGTACTGAGCTGAAATTGAAACTCCCAAGGTACAAGAAACAAGATACAAACAAGCTCCAAATCACAAGCGCGAAGCTCCAATCGGTCGAGTATTTTGCCAAAGCATTGCCCACCAACAGAGCCGCGAGCGACGTGACTTGTCTGCAATATGAACCCAAGTTCTGAGGAGCGACCGGTCAACAGCACAATCTCCCCCGTGTTTAGCCAAAGTGACAGACTCAAACAGGATGAAGCAGCTTGACGGACGGAGCGAAGAAGCATGAAGAGGTGGCTCTCACGCGTCGCAGACTCTTGTTGGCAGGAAGCTCCCTACTGGCTGCAGGCTGTACCTCGCCAGCAGGGCCGGGGAGCGAATCTCCAGAAGCAACCGGGGAGTCGGAAGATACCGAGATGAGGCAGGCTTTCTCAGGCATCCGCTCGGTGCACTACGCCGAACTCGATCCGGGAAGAGACTGGGTCAAGGATTCTCGAATCGCTCTGGATCAGGATACACCTTTAGACTCCACCAAGATTCTCACCCCCAATGTCATCCGCCTTCCAGAGGGCGGATATCGCATGTACTACACCGGTCTGGGGCCAGGCCGGCCCGTAGCCGATGCGCAAGGCTACATCCTCAGCGCCTACTCCGAGGACGCAGCAACTTGGAGGAAGGACCCAGGAATCCGACTGGATGTGCACTCTCCCCAGGCGACCCGGCGGGTTCTATGTCCCGACGTCATCCCTTTAGTGGATGGGGCCTACCGAATGTACTACGAAGCGCGGACCGCCGAGGGCCCCACGACCGTGCTGAGTGCTGTGTCAAAAGATGGCCTCGACTGGCAGCCCGAACCAGGGATTCGGTTCGGAGACGACACGTGGTCCTACGGCAGTCCCCGGTGTCTCTACATTGAGGGTGGGAAGGAAGGAGCTCTCCGCTACCGGCTCTACTGCCACCACTACTCCCATCCGATGGAGCCGGGTCTGGGGTCCCAGAACCACATCGTGAGCGCTATCTCCGAGGATGGTCTCGACTTCCGGCCGGAGTCAGGTGTCCGGATACCACAGGAAAACAGGCTCGAGGACTACGCCGTCTATGCCCCCGAGGTCATCCGACTTGGGAACGGAACCTACAGGATGTACTACGCTGCCTGGACCTATGAGCCCATGCACGGGCGTCTCTTCACCGCCGTTTCCCCCGACGGTCTCAACTGGACCAAGGATCCCCAACCCTGCCTGGACATCGGTGGGCCCTGGGATCAGACCCATGCCTCGGAGCCGTGCGTCATCGATCTGGACGACGGCCGCTACCACCTTTTCTATGAAGCCTGTGATGCAGAGCGTCAATGGCGAATCCTGAGCGCCACCTCAGCTGCTCGGCGATAGCCTATCGTCGGCGAGTTCGGCCCTGCTCGGGCCGCGCGAAGCGCACCTTCTGGACGGACAATCCCACGGTGAAGCGGCGAGGTGTCCTCTTGTTCCTCCAACGCTGAACGCGCGGGGAGCTAGGACAAACGTTCTCGAGCGCAATCGTGCCTAGCTCCTTCTTGAAGTCCGGGCTCATGAACGTGATTGAGCCGCTCAACTCTCTTGACTCCGCGCATTTCCCGTCGATGACAAACTCATTATGCCAGTCTTGCCAGGGCCTCACGTCGTCCTCGGGCAGGTAGAACGTCAGATTGGGAAACTCCAGTCCTCCTGGTGTTTTGGCGACGCCTCGGCGCGACCTGGCCCTATCCTTTGCGGCACCCATCGTCCAGGTAAAGGCGCCGACCTTGGTGACCATTTTACAGGGAAGCCCCCCCATCTCAACACGGAAATTGGCAGCCTGCCAGAGCCTCTGTGCTTCCCTCATCGAGTTCCCCTTGAGCTTACGGCGATCCCCTACCTTGTACAGAATGTTCGTGGGCTGAATCTTGATCGTAAACTTCACCGGATCCTTGCTTGATCCATCGAGTGGGGCATCTTGGTTTCAGTGATGAGGGCACCGAAAAATTCCCAGCTGTGGGTCACCACGTAGTCTCGGTTGTACTGGTGGATCACTCCGCTTTTCTTTACTCCTCTCCCCTGAAGAGATGACTGAACCCAACTGAATAACCGGCTACCAGTGCGCATTCCGGTCACAATCGTGAGGGGTTCCTTCCCGTTGGCCCTTCGAAGTTTTTCAGATGAGCCCGATACGGAGGCGACGAATCCAGACACACTGCCATCAAGTTCGAGCGCGAAGCGACCACCAAAGAATCCCCGCTCTGCTGCATTCAAGCTGAGCGGGGTCAGGGCGTAAACGACTGCCATTGTGGCCAGGACTCTCTTACCCATTCTGACTCCTCCCTGAGTAGACAAGCTCTATTTCCTGACAGGGGCATGAAGGCGGCGTAGGAGCGGTGCTCATGCTCGCGGACCGTCTTCCGCTCTAATCGGGCTGCTTGCGCCTTTTCCCAAGTGTACCAGACAGCAGAGGGAGTGTAGTCCCTACTGCTTGCGGCACTCTTGGATTGGCGATGATTGGATACTTACGGCTGGTGGCCAGCCAACCTGGGACGCAGGCTCTGTAACGTCTTCTTGAAGTTCCAGATCCGGTGCTGGTTGACTTCTCCCCTTTGCAGTGTCACCTTACCGGGAAGAAGATTCGCCGATTCCTCACTTCATTAGCAGCGCCATCGTCAGCAGCGCCATCGTCGTTGGTCTGAGGCTGAGTGTCCAGCATCATTGAGAACGTTAAGACATCGAGAAAGGAGACAGATCGTGAAACAAAGCCTTCTTCGATTGCTCTTGTTGTCGTTGTCGCTTGGCCTGTTTGCCAACAGCCCACTGAAGGCCGCACTGACCGGGAGGTATTTCCTGAAGAAGGCGGGATCGAAACGCAGCGTCTATCGTGCCTTTGGACCGCTCATTCGAAAGAGCTTCAAAGTCTGTAAGTAGTTTTCGAAGGGGATCGGCCAGTAAATAATTTCCCGGTGCCTTGCGGTACAATCAGACTCTGTCCATGCCCTTGCGAAGCCATCGGCACAGCTGCAGTCAAACCCGATCAATCGGACGATTGGCTGTGCCGATTAGGGAGGAATGTATGCGATATTTTATCTGCCTGGCAATACTGGCAATGCCAACCTGGGTCGAGGCGAAAACCTTTCGTCGCTCCTGCACGGCCACCGGGGCTGCGGTGTTCCGCTTCCAAGCTAAGGATAAGTCCGGAGCGACGAGAATGACTCTGAAGAAAATCAATATCAAGAAGTCCGACCAATACGTAGTTGCTGTTGGCACTGACAAGAGGAGACGGAAAGCGAAAGAAAAGGCGTGCGGCACGGCTGTAGAGAGCTACCGCATGGGGTCTCATGCTGGGACGGGTAAGGGTTGGGTCGTGTATGGAGGGGAGGTAGAAAGCTCCCAGTTTCAGTCGACGGAATGGCTAGCAAAGATCGGCTGCGGTTACGCCGCTGCTGGTAAGATTTCAGGCTTCGGGAAAACGAGCACGAATCGTGTGTCGATCAGAAGTATCAAAATTGTGGCCAGCGCTTCCAGGGACAACGTTTCACAGAGTCGTTCCGAATACGTCGATCACTATGGGAGCGAGGGGGACCGTAAGGAGTATCTCTGTTGGGAGCCGCCTCCCCCACCGCGAGCCGGCGGTAACAAGGGAGGGGGTGGCAAGGAAGATAATGCACCCAAGCGATCAAAGACCCAGCCGCCGCGCGCAAAGAACGTTCCCGAACGGGCAAAGGCTCCACCCGAGCGGGCAGCTCCGCTTAGAGTCCTCGACGCCGATCTCACTATTGTCAAGGGAGCCTCAAAGGGCTGTCCCCAGACTCCTGTTCTGCGTGCCGACTTCATCACAACCAGGAAAGGTAAGGTCGAATTCTGGGTCCGAAAAGCCGGCGGCGGTAAGGCGCGTTTTTCCGTCATCGCCGACAAGCGGCTCAGGGCCGGGCGCTGGCGGGCTCGCTATAAGAAGACTTTCAAGGTCTCGGAATCGACCAACACCAAGTACATGGTCGAGGTGATTGGTTTTCCGGTGATCTCCGAATGGGTACCGCTGAAGGTCAGCTGTGGATCTTGAGATTTGTTCGGGGATAAGGAAGATTCCGCAGTTGTCGCTGTCCATACCTCCGTTGCCCAACTCGTGCGGGCTCGGTTCCACGCTGGCATCGGAAAAGGATGGGAAATGGGTCCCGTCAGACCAAGCGAGGTCAATCCCAACGGGATTGCGGCTTCCAGCCCGGGGTTTCCGAACCCTGGGTAAGAGAGTTAACCCCTTAATAATCTACCCTGTAAGGGTTGCGTCCTGACTCGGTTGTTGCCCCACTCTCCACAACCCTATAGGGTTGGACCCGGACGGCGTCGCGACCGACCCAGAGTTCGGAAACCCTGGGCTGAAATACGGAATCCCTTAAGGATTCACCTCGCTCCTACACACTTAGTGGCTCCGGTCACGCCAGAAGCTGACGCTAACTGTCAGAAATACTCTGTTCGAGCAAATCCTGATTCTTCAACCACTTAGATATTAGGACTTGCCTGTTCGCGAGGTCGCATCGCCAACCACTTGATATCATTCGACTGTTAACCGGACAGCAGCACTTCCACGGGGCTACACAGACCTCGAAGGGCATCTATGAGGCTCCCCGGTCTTCTGCGAGATCCTCCCGCGTCAGGGAGCTTGGTAAAGCAACCCTTCTCCCTTGTGCAAGCTGTCTGCGACTACTCCCGCCGCTGCTCCTACTCCCGCGCCGAGGGAAGTCCATAGGAAGCATTTACTGTCGTGGGTAGTTAGTGGCAAAGCACATAATACTGAGAACGAGTCCACCGGCTGAACCCGCTCCAGCCCCAATCAGGGTTCCGTCGAGTGGGTTGTCATGGTGCTTTCTGCGGACGATTCTGTGAACTTCAGACTTCGCAATCCTTCGGTCTCTTCCGCCTGGATCAGTCAACGTCAGCTCGTCCGGGCTAAGGCTCCTGAAAACAGACTCAACACGGTCTCCCGCTTTCAGAGTGACGATGATTTCTGATCCTGGAGGGAGCATTCCTACTTTTTCCCACCTCCCAGGAATCGTTCCTGCCTGACCGGAACTTGTGAGTAGGACGAGCGAGGTAATTGCCCTGAGGAAACTTCGGCTTTTCATCTGCAGCCCCCTTTCATAGCGTAGCTAGTGCCCGTCCGGAAATGTGTAAGTAATTGATAAGGAAGGGGAAAGAGGGCTTTTTCAAGCTCCGAAACTGTCAGGGCCGTTTGCTAGACTATTTGGTGCAAACAATTAGACTAAAACGACTTACGACGATTTCAGGAGTTCGAAGATGCGTAAAAAGCGTGAAAAACAACGCCCCCTTTCCCCGCAATGGCCCGATCACCAGCTGGCCCATGAATTGAAGGTGATCTCGCGCATCCTGGACGACAATCCCCAGACGCTGGAGCTGATAGTACAAGATCTCTCTGACAGGGTCGATTCCGGTGTTGGCGCCCCCGGTTTGACGGCCGAGCAGGTGCTGCGTTGCGCCGTCATCAAACAGCTGCATCAGTTCAGCTATCGCAAGCTGGAGTTTCATCTGGTGGATTCGCAAAGCTGTCAGAGGTTCTGTCGCTTGCCCTATGGGGCGTCGATCAGCAAAGCCACCCTGGCGGAGAACCTGGGGAAGATTGAGCCGGGGACTTGGAAGGCGACCAACGACCACTTGGTGCTCTGGGCGCAGGCTCGGGGTCTGGAAAAAGGCCAATGGATTCGGGTCGATGCCACGGCGGTCGAGACGAACATCCACTATCCGCTCGACAGTGAGCTGTTGTACGACGGCATTCGAGTCGTGACCCAGTCGCTGGGGCGGCTGCGGGAGCGGGAAGGGATCGGCTTCGTCGATCATACGCGGCGGGCCAAGCGGCGCGTCCTGAACATCCGCAACCGCCGCGGCAAGAAGCGCCTGGACAGTTACCGCGATCTGATCAAAGTGGCGTCCAAGACGGCTCACTATGCCGAGCAGGCGCTGGCAGCTTCCGCGCAGTGGAGCGATCCCCTCAGTCTGGCCGTGGCGGCGCAACTGGCCCACTATCTGGGGCTGTTGCACAAAGTCATCGAGCAGACTCAACGACGGGTCCTTTCGGGCGAGGCCGTCGCGGCCCAGGAGAAGATCTGTTCCCTCTTCGAAGAGCACACCGATATTATCAAGAAGAGCCCTCGGGAAACGGTCTTCGGCCACAAGGTGTTTGTCAGCACGGGCGCCTCGTCGCTGATCCTGGATTGTGTGGTGGAACGGGGGAATCCGGCCGACAGCAACTATGTGCAACCCTTCTTAGAGCGGCATCGACAGCTGTACGGGAAGGTCCCCCGCCAGAGCGCCTGGGATGGTGGTTTTGCCTCGGCTGCCAACCTGCGCTGGGCCAAAGAGCAGGGGGTACAGGATGTGGCCTTTTCCAAAAAGTGTGGGTTGACGGTTGAGAGCATGGTGCGTTCCAGTTGGGTCTACAAACAACTCAAACGCTTCCGCGCCGGGATTGAGGGGTGCATTGGGACCCTCAAGCACACCTTCGGTCTCCACCGCTGTAGCTGGAAAGGCTGGCCTCACTTTCAAAGCTACGTCCATGCCAGCGTCCTGACCTATAACCTGGTCGTCCTGGCCCGACTCCTGTTGTAGCCTTTTGTGGCTGACCGTACTGCCTTGTGGCTCCGACTCGGGGAGAGGTCTGCGCCGAACCGCTGCTTTTTGGCCCGCGTGCCCTCGCTCGAGGGTCCTTGCTCTGGATCGAGCTGGGTCGAGCCGGTCTGTCAGCAGTCTCAAGTATAATAAGTGTTTACAATTCAACAGATTACAGTTCTGAAAACCCCGGTTTTTGGACGGGCACTAGCTAGAGTTGCGATTTTTCTTCCGAGTCCGGCTCAGAGATTGCGCAATACGCCGCTGGAAATGAAAGCAACAGATTTGAGGCGTTGTGTTCCTTTGCAACGTGTCAGTGGGTAACTTCTTAGAGATCAAATGCTACTCTGCACACCCAGAACACTCAGACCAGGTGCAAAATCTATCCTTCTAGGAGAAAATGGGGGAGCAAATGCTGAGCTGCATCGCACCACACGACGGTTTTCAGAAATCCGGTATTCTCAAATCTCTGGGACTGGCAATCACTTTGCTGGCTGTGAATCTTATTTTGCCCGCTCAGGCACAGGTGAGGCGAGTAAAGACGATCGTACCCGTTGTAGAGGGCTATCCTGACGCAGCGCGCGCGTGCCGCTCAATACAGATTTGACGATTCGCTGTGCTGTTCTCAACGCCAACGGTGAGGAAGTAACCTCATTGTCTCGCCTTCGTCTGCGCCTTGTGCCACTCACGCGCCGAGATGAGGATCTTGGGCCTGATGCGAATTTCGGTTCATCCTCCACGACTGTCCGATTCAGCCGCGAAGGCGACAAGGCATTCCGTTGTGAAGTCAGACGGCCTGTTCGGCGTATGCGCTTCGAAACGTCCACGCTTGTCATTCGGGCCGTTCCACAAACTGTTGAAGATATGGAGATTGCTTTCCTTGATTCAAACCTTCAGCCTCGGGATCGTTTCGAGATCGGGGAACCGTTCAATATCCTCATTCGGGCATTCTTTGATGAAGCCCGGCTGACTTTGATCACACCTCAGACGGTTGATGTTACTTTTGCGAGTGGCAGGTATTCCTGCGACACAGTGGTGAGACCTGCGCAGGGTATATTTCGGAAGGGGCGCGGAAAGTCGTCGACTGAAGCTAAAGCGGAGGGTATTGACGCCAGCTCCATCCAGAAGTGGTCCGGTAACACCCTCGGAAACTATACCGCCTTCGTGCGTTACAGTGATGGTCAGTCAGGGGTTCTGAAATGCGCCTCACGCATCTTGGATGTCGTGAAAGACGCGAAGCCGCCCGAGATAAGGATCGTACGGCCAGCGGAAACGCAGATCCGTTTCACTGATTCGGCCAGTAACTTGCGCATTGAGGGTACTGTGGCCGACACCGGCTCAGGTATTGCGAGAGTAATAGTCAACAATGGAGATGACACTGTAAAGGCGCGTCTTTATTCCGTGTCCGGTAGATCGAGCAAAAAAAGGTTTGTTGCGGAATTGCCGTACCGGCCCGGCCTGCATCTGGTGACGGTAACTGCATCTGACCGATCAGGGCGGAGAGCCAGGGATGCAGGAGCGTACGTAATCGGACAAAGTTTTATGCCACTGGCTCGCCAGGCTGGACCCGATTCCGTCAGAGGGCAGGAAGATTTACAACAGCGCCTGAAATCTTTAAAAAACAACCCTTTACTCTATAAGCTGCAACCGGGCGGAGAAGTCCGCCTGCGCCTCGGGTCGGGCACGGTCAACAATGAAGAGCCCGGCGTGGACAGTCTCAATGAAGTAATCCACCAGACCGGTGGCCTGGCTGGTCCGCTTCTTAAGGACCGCCTGAACATCGGAACACAGGTCGTTGAAACAGATCCCAGCCTTGGGGCCTTCTGGAGTTTTTTTACGGGGTTTGAGGTTGAGGCAGAATCCCTCATCCTGCTCCTACTTCCAGACATCGATACTGACATTGAAGGCAACCTCGGAGAACCGGTATTTCAGATTTTCAGAAACTTCGACGCATCGATCCGTATACCCTTTGATCTGAGCATATCGGCAGAATGCCAGGAAACGGATTCAGGCATTGCGGATTCAATAACCCTTTCGCTCGACGAACTGGCTTGCTTTATCGGGCTGGAGGGTTTTGACGGTGTGGTAAATTTTGATGCCGCTGGTACGTTCAGCATCGGTGCCTCGCTCAAGCTCAAGGCGGAAGACGGACTGATTGCCTACTTCAACTGGTCCGATCTCACTTTTAACCACAATTTTGTGGTCACCAATGGCGCCGCCATCGGTTTCTTTGATGAAGACCAAGCTCGAGGCCTCAGTGAGAATGTCGCCAAGGAAATTCACAAGCAGTTTGATCGTCAAATCCGCAAAGCGCTGCAGAAGGCGGCGGGCTGCCGCAGATCCGGTGTGAGTGAATGTACGCCTGAAGAGGATTTCGTTTACGTTAAAACCGTCCCGGCAAAACCGAAAGAGTTGCTGGAGCTTGGCATTTACCTGAACAAGGAAGAAAGCCTTTACACAGAGATTGAGCGCGATTACATCGCACCGCTCAATGAGGGCTCCTGGCGTGCAGATGTTCTTTCCCTGTTTGATTACCTTGGTAATGAAGGCGGCGTAACCAACGCGATTGTCAGCCCCTTCATCCGGTCACGCAACGTCACAGAAGAGGCGAAGTTGGGCTTGCTCCTGGATCAGGGTCGCCTTCCCCAGCCCTCGGTAACAGCGAAACCTCTGGCGGCACCCGATTTCAATACGATCTATGGTACGCCGAGTACGGACTTAAACGGCGCCCTGAATATCAATGCCATTAATCAGATGCTGGCGGCCTACTGGCAGGCCGGGAATTTCCGCTTACCTGCCACCCGTCTTAATGACCTGTTCAACCGTTCGGGACATTACGACCAGATTGCGAAGAAGCTAAAAAGAGAAAGCGGTCGAAGCGACTTTGAGATTCTGCTGATCATGTCCGGGATTACGCTAGAGGCGCGACTCACGCAACCACCACGGTTTATGTCTTACGCACGTGGCAGTGGTGGCATGTACCTTGAGGTCGGCGGTATTGAATGGGAGATCGTGACCGGCCAGATGGTTGGGGGTCGGCTTGCCCCGGGTGGCCTCCTCAACGGCCGGCTCAAAGGCAAGGCGGGAGTCATCTCGAAGGCGACAGTTTCGACAGATGCAGATACCGGAAAAATCGAATTTGTACTTTCAGATCCTCGTCGTTGCCTGCCACGTTCAGGTGTCAGGGGCCACCCAAAAGCGGCCAGTGAGGGCCACTTCAAAACCGGCCATTTTCAAGAGCCATTGAGGGCCGCATCCGGCGTAGGATGCGCCGATGGCCAATACATTGAAAATGGAAAAGAAGCAAACGGTTTTGGCGCTCCTGAAGCTGGGCTGGTCGTATCGTCGGATCGAGCGAGAGGTGGGAGTCCGACGAGAGAGGATTGCCCGCTATGATCCCTCCCGAGATTCAAAACCGGCCAAAGTGGCCCCCGGCTCGGAGGAGCAAAAGCGGCCAAAGCGGCCCCCGGGTCTGCGCAGCTTCTGTGAGCCCTTTCGGGAGCAGATTGAAAAGAAACTCCAGCAGGGATTGCAGGCCAAGCGGATCTGGCAGGACCTGGTCTTCGAGCAGGGATTCGGGGGAGCCTACAACTCCGTCAAGCGCTTCTGTGGAAAGCTCAAGGCGGAGAGTCCTCGCGTGTTTGCTCGGGTGGAAACTCCCCCCGGTCGGGACCTGCAGATCGACTTCGGCAAAGGAGCCCTGACTCGGACCGAATCGGGTCGTTACCGCCGTCCTCATCTGTTCAAGGCCGTCCTCTGCCACTCGCGCCACTCCTATGAGGAAGTCGTCTGGCGGCAGGAACTGAAGACGTTCATCCGCTGTGTCGAGGAGGCTTTTCACGCTTTTGGAGGCGGCGTGGAGGTGGTTCGCCTCGATAACCTCAAGGCCGGGATCACCCGGGCTTGCTTGGTGGACCCCGAGGTCAATGCCGTCTTCAGTGCGCTCGCTCGCCACTACGGCTTCGCCGTGCTGCCCATCCATCCGGGCGCTCCGAACGAGAACGGAAAAGTCGAAAGAAGCATCGGATATACCGACTCCAGCGCGCTCAAAGCTCGCCGCTTCGAGAGCCTGGATGCGCAGAATGAGCATCTGCAGAGTTGGAACGAGCGAATCGCCCGCCAGCGCATCCACGGCACCACCAAGCAGCAGGTCTGGCCCCGCTTTGTCGAAGAACAGAAGCATCTCCGACCGCTTCCGGATTCCCGCTTCAGTTTCTTCCGCGTGGGCCGTCGAACGGTCTCCACCGATGGCCACATCGAAGTCGACCGAGCGTTCTACTCGGTGCCCAATCATCTGCTCGGTTGTGAAGTCGCCGTGCACTGGGATGATCGTATCGTCCGCGTCTTCTTTCGTGAGCAACAGGTGGCCCTGCATCCGAAGCACCCGCCGGGGAGATTCCGAACCGAAACGAGCCATCTTCCGGAACGCAAACGCTACGCGCACTATCGAACCGAGCATCATCTGCTGAAGCAAGCCCGAGCCGTGGGTCCAGAGGCGCACCGCTGGGCCGAGCGAGCTCTGGAGGTCCGAGACATGCTCGCCTACCGACTCGTGCAGGGCATGATCTCGCTGACCCGCCGCTACCGCGCTTCGGTCGTCGACGAAGCCTGCGGCAAGGCGCTCGCACATGACGCCTTCCGCTACCGGACTCTGGTGGCTTTGTGTAAGCGACTGGACGTGCCGCAGCGCTCTTTGTTTACCTCCGAGCACGAGTTGATCCGACCGCTGTCCGAGTACCAGATCACCGATCCCACAGGAGAACCAGAATGATCTCATCAGAACTGGAACGAAAACTTCGTCACCTCCGGCTCTCGGGCCTGGCTCAGGTCTTTGACGTTCGCCTGCAACAAGCCGTCCAGGGAAGGCTCAGCCATCAGGAGTTCTTTGAGCTGCTGATTGATGACGAGCTGACCCGCCGTCGGGACCGGCTGTTGGAGCGACGTTTGCGCCAGGCCCAGTTTCCGGAACAAAAGCACTTGGAGGACTTTAACTTCTCCTTTAACCCCTCCATCAACCGGCAGCAGATCTTCGATCTGGCTACCGGCCGATTCATCCAACAGCGCCGCGGCTGGTTGGTCATCGGTCAGACCGGAGTCGGCAAGAGCCATCTGATCATCACCGTCGGGATCAAGGCGGTCGAAGCCGGTCACCGGGTGCAGTACAAGTCGGCTTTCGATCTGCTGGAAGACATCGCCGAAGCCACGGCCACCGGCAGACGCCGATCTTACATTACGGAGATGACCCGGATCCCGCTGCTGATCCTCGAGGATCTGGGACTCCGCAGAGTGCCGGAGTCGGCGGCAGAAGATCTGTTGGAGATCCTGCACCGCCGATACCAGAAGACCTCGACGATCCTCAGTTCGAATCGACCCCTGGAGGACTGGGGCGCGATGCTGGGAGGAGATACGGCGGCCACCTCGGCGCTGCTGGACCGCTTCCTGCACACTTCGGAAGTCACCTTCATTCGGGGCAAGAGCTATCGCCTCTACGAGCGACAGCAACGAGAGAAATCCACCCCGAAGCGAGGGAAAGAGAAATGACACCTGCGAGGCGAGTGCTGTGAGTGCGGGCTTGTCCCCTACTCGCAGACCCTGGGACTCAGCCCCAGGCTTCGTAGATTGCCCGCTCCGAGGGAGGGGTCAGGACAGGGTGGGGCAGAGCTCATTGCTTGAGGGGCCTCTGAGCGAATGTTTTTTGAAAAAAGGAAGCCAGGAAGAAGCCGTGTCGTTGAAACCAAGCAGAGACCATGGAAGCCAGGCTTCTCGAGTTTCCCCCAACACCCCCGGAAAGCCGTGGAAACTGCCGCGCTATGGAAACCGTGGGAAAACGGCTGCCTCGCGAAGACGACTCCAGGAGGCGAGTTTTTCCACCGTTCCCACAGCGCTTGGAAAACTCCTCCGGACGGAGTTTCCCACAGTTCCCACCGCTTCTACGGCTGAACACACAACAAAGCCTCCTCCCCCCGCTTCGCGGGGAGGGCTTCACAAGGGATTGAAATGACTCGAACCGGAGGATATAACTACTGAATCACTGGCCGGTTTTGACCCGGCCCCGCCTGGCCGCTTTTGAAGTGGCCCCCGACACCCCCAGCGCGGCCACGAAGATCGAGGCCTCTTGGGTTTCCCCCGTATGGCGATCCACGATCGGGACCGTGTCGCCGGCATAGTCCACGAAGAGCTTCTCGCCGGCCCGGTGTTCCTGCCGCAGCACCAGATCCAGCTTGCCCCGCCAGCGATGGTACAGATCGCAGAACTGACTGTACTGATAGCCCTCCGGATACGCCTGCTTGTACTCATCCCAGAGCAGCATCAAGGTCACATGTTTGTGTCGGCAGCGCTCCTCATGGACGGTGGCGAAGTCGGGGAGGGGACGTTGCTCCGGGGGAGATTTACCCGTGGGAGGAAACACCCGGTTCTGAATCGCCCGGTCATCCCACCCCTCAGGGAGTGGCCAACTCAGACCGGCTCCTTGGGCCCGGCGCACATACTCTGCCACGGTGCTGCGCGCGAGGGCACAGCTACGGGCGATCTGCCGATCCGAAAGATGAAGCTGAAACTTCAGGCGTAGGACATTTTTGATTTTGCGCATGGACTTCCTTTGGTTCGGCACGATCGCTCCTCCGAAAAGGAGTCATGGTACCGAAGGAGTCCAACGTCGCTTCCGTCCGCTCTGGAAACCGATTCCGGGAAACCGGCCGCCTTTCCGGGAAATCGGCCACCCTTCCGGGAAATCGGCCACCCTTCCGGAAACCCCGTTTCTAGTGGCCGGTTTGCTCCGGAATCAGTGGCCGGTTTCCTCTGGAATCACCGGCCGGTTTCGTCCGGAATCACCGGCCGGTTTCGTCCGGAATACGCAAACGAGGCGGGCGCCGCCATGAAGCTCGCCGCTAGAAGATGGTCGGGTCGAATACCCAGGGCGATGTAGCCCCCTAGTACAGCCCCTGAGACGGTGGCCATTCCGGCTGTCATTAGCGCCATCAGCTCGGACTCTGTCATCTTGGGCACATAGGGAGCCACAATTAGGGGTGCCTCCGTCTGCCCCACAAATACGTTCGCGGCCACGGCTACCGATTCGGATCCGCTGACACCCATGGTCCGGGTCATGAGCCGCGCCATTCCGCCCACGACGATCTGCATGATCCCCAGATAGTAGAGGCAGGAGAACAGACTTGAAACGAAAATGATGATAGGGAGGACCTTGACAGCAAATACGAAATGGTCAGGATTCGCATCCGTGGCCAGCCATCCAAAGACGAAACGGCCTCCCGCGTCTGCCGCAGCGATGAGTTGCGTCACCGCTTCTCCTCCCGCGGCCCAGAGGCGCTTCCCGAAACCCAGCCTGAGAACGAGCAGCGAGAATATCAGCTGAAGCAGGAGCCCCCAAATCACCGTTCTCCAGCGGATTGCGGCTCGATTCGAGGAGAGGAGGTACGCCACTCCGAGAAAGAACAGAATGCCGAGCAGACCAATCATGGTTCCCTTGGGCGTGCTGCTGGGGCTCCAGCGGAAGGGACCCTCTTTCAAGACACAAAAAAACCCGGACGCGATGGGTCGTCGTCCGGGCTGGTGTTGTTTATTTCGGAAAGTGGCTACGACGGGTGGTATCGCTGCTTGAGAAACTTCTTGCGGGCTCTCTTTCTTGCCAGCGCCTGCTTCAGCCTACGTTTCTCGCCAGGCTTGAGATAAAAGGCATGCCGTTTGGCTTCCTTGATGATCTCTTCCTGTTGAACCTTTCGCTTGAACCTGCGAAGAGCACTCTCCAGTGGTTCACCCTCTTGTATGCTCACAAAGGCCAAAAGCTCGCCTCCTTCTATCCGAATCTCTGTTGCCGTTCCCCGAGCGACTCAATATAAGCCCTTCTTGCGCCTTCTGTCAAGCCGGCTGGTTTGGGAAAGTTCCAGGCTGGATAACGCCAGCTGGGCACACCGGGGTCATTGATCCCGCTCCAATCCGCCGCGGTCTAGAAGAAATGCTGCCTCCGGGTGCTGCTCTCTGGGGATCGCCTCGGCGATGGCGATCGCCTCGGCTAGATTCCCTATAAACTCGTAGCTTTCTACCAACCCCAGCTGTGCTTGGGCGCGGCATTCCTGGCATTCATTGTGCGCCATTACTGCTTCGAAAAAATCGATTGTGATCGTTTTCTATTTGTGCAATCGTCCCGAGGCGGATGTGGGCCTGCTGAGCCACCCGGTCGTCGGCCTTTTCGGCCACGGCTTCCTGTAGGTGGTGCCTAGCCTCTTCGAGCCTACCCTGCTTCAGATGTGTATCTCCTAGCTTGAAGGCGACATGTCGGCGTTCCTTCGGTGATAGATTCCTCTCCAGTGCTCTCTTCCGGTATTCCACTGCAAGATCGAGGTCGCGATCTTCGGCCTCGTGAATCTCGGCCAATCGCAGAAGGGCATCCTTTGATTGAGGGCTCTTGGGATACTTTGCGATCAGTTTGCCCAAATAGTGGGTTGCCCGTTCCAGGTCGTAGTGGTGACTATAGTAGATACCGGCAGCCTCCCACAGCGCGGCTGGGGCGTAGCGGCTCTTGGGATACTCGCGGTGGAGCGACTGGTACTGTTCGATGGCACCCTCGTAGTCCTCGCTGCGCCAGGCTCCTTGTGCCCGCTTGAAACCGGACTCTGCCTGGTTCTCCCCTCGCTCCGTTATTCCGACTCCCAGCCCAAAGAGGACCAGGGGCAATAGGAGTACCCAGCCTTGCCTATTCATCATCCGGATCCAGCTCAGCAGCCTCCTCGAAGGGAACCAGTGTGACATCGGCTACTTGATCACCGGCCTCCAGGTTTATCAACTTTACACCTAGCGCACTTCGTCCAGCGGTTTCTCGAATTAGATCTGTCTCCAGTCGAATGATCTTGCCTTTGACGGTAATGGCAATAACCTCAGCTTCCTGGTCAACAGGAAAGGCCTTCACGACAGGACCGTTCCTACCTGCTGTCTTGATATTGATGACCCCTTGCCCTCCCCGACCCTGTTTAGGGTAGCCGGCCGCGGGGGTTCGTTTGCCAAAACCGTTCTCGGTCACCGCCAGGATGTTCCCTGAATCGTCCCGTATAACGCCCATGCTGACCACTGAATCACCGCGTTTCAGGGAAATACCCTTTACGCCTCTGGCAACTCGGCCCATCTCGCGTACCTGTTGCTCAGAGAAGCGGATCGCCTTCCCTTGTGAGCTGCAGAGAAGCACGTCGTCATTCCCAGCCGTCTGGCTCACTGCTATTACCTCATCTCCCTCATCTACACCACAGGCAATGATACCTGTTGTTCGGGGGTGAGAGTAGGCTGCCAGGCTGGTCTTCTTCACGTGCCCCTGTCTCGATGCCATGACGACGAAGGTCGGTTCTGAGAAATCCTGGACCGCAATCATGTCGGCGATCTTCTCTCCTCGCTCCAGATTCGCCAGGTTGACGATCGGTTTTCCCTTACCCGCCGCCCCCACGTCCGGAATCTTATAAACCTTGAGCCAGTAGACCCGACCTTTGTCCGTGAAAATGAGGATGTAGCTGTGGGTAGAAGCGACAAACAAATAGTCGAGCACATCATCCTCGGTCCGCGTCGACATCCCGATGCGTCCTTTCCCTCCACGGCGCTGGCTTCTGTAGATATGAAGCGCTGTTCGCTTGATATAGCCGCTGTGGGTGGCAGTTATCACCACCTGCTCCTCGGCAATCAGATCCTCGACGCCCAACTCGATCTCCTCATCCATGATCACGGTCCGGCGCGGGGACTGGTAGGTCTTTTGGATTTCGAGCAGTTCCTCTTTGATCACGCCCTTGAGAGTGGTCTCGCTGGTCAAAATCGCCTTCAGCCCGGCTATCCGCTTTAGCAGATCCTCGTACTCCTCGATGATCTTATCCCTCTCGAGGCCCGTCAGCCTCTGTAGTCTCATTTCCAGGATTGCCTGCGCCTGCGGCGCGGTGAAATCAAATTGAGACACCAAGTCACTCTTCGCCTCAGTGGGCGTTCTCGAGCTCCGGATGAGGGTAATCACTGCGTCCAGATGGTCGAGTGCCTTCTTTAGACCCTCAAGAATATGGGCCCTCTCCTCCGCTTTTCGTAGCTCGAACTGGGTTCGCCGCCGGACCACACCCTTCCGGTGGCCGATAAACTGATTCAGTAGTTCGACAAGACTCAGGACGCGGGGCTGGCCCTCGACCAGGGCAAGAAGGATCACCCCGAAGGAGGTTTGCATAGCCGTCTGCTTGTAGAGTTGATTCAACACTACTTGGGGGTGCTCGCCTCGTTTCAACTCGATAACTGCACGCATACCGTCCCGATCGGATTCATCCCGCAGGTCGCTTATTCCCTCGATCTTCTTGGCCCGTACCAGTGTTGCAATATTCTCAACCAGGCGCGCCTTGTTCACCTGATAGGGTAGCTCGTGGATAATGATCGCGTCTCGGTCTTTGCTTACTTTTTCGATAGAGGCTCGGGCGCGCAAGTGGAGCACGGCTCGGCCAGTTTCGTAGGCGGTCCGAATAGCTCGGCGGCCGGTGATAAAGGCAGCCGTCGGGAAGTCGGGCCCTGGGACCAACTCAATAAGCTCATCCAGCGAAGCCGTGGGTCGATCGATCAGCAAAAGAAGGGCATTGATGATCTCACCAAGGTTGTGAGGTGGAATGTTCGTGGCCATACCCACTGCGATTCCAGAGGCCCCGTTGACGAGCAGGTTGGGGACCTTCGCTGGTAACACGGTTGGCTCAACCAAGGACTCGTCGTAGTTGGGCTGGAAATCGACCGTCTCCTTGTCGATATCTGCCAAGAGCTCACTCGAGATGCGGGACATCCTGACTTCGGTGTACCGCATGGCCGCGGGTGAGTCTCCATCCACCGAACCAAAATTCCCCTGCCCGTCGATAAGCAGCTCCCGCATCGAGAAATCTTGGGCCATCCGGACCAACGTGTCATAGACAGCCGTGTCCCCATGGGGATGATACTTTCCGATGACCTCGCCCACGATGCGGGCGGACTTCTTGTGAGCTCGGTCGTGGCGGTTGTTCAGCTCACTCATCGCATAGAGAATTCTGCGATGAACGGGCTTGAGTCCATCTCGTGCATCGGGGAGAGCCCGCCCAACAATCACAGACATCGCGTAATCTAGATAAGAGGCCTTCATCTCTTCTTCGATGTCGACCGATATTTCCTTACCGCGGTACTCTCTCATGGGATCACCTTTGTGTGGAATGGGGTGGGGTTACTGCGCTAGACGTCGAGATTTTTGACGTTCAAAGCATTGTCTTCAATGAACTTGCGGCGCGGCTCGACCTGTCCGCCCATCAGAATAGTGAAGATCTCGTTGGCCTCGAACAGGTCTTCGATGTCGACCCGGAGCAGCGTCCGGGTGTCGGGATCCATTGTCGTCTCCCACAACTGTTGCGGGTTCATCTCTCCGAGACCCTTGTAACGCTGGATGCTGAGACTCTTTTTCCCGGCTTCGAGGATGTGCCCCGCCAGGTCAGACTCCTCCTCCAGCTGGATCTCCGTCTCTTTCCCGGTCTGCCGGATGACAAAGGGTGGCTGGCGAAACTCCATCGCTTTCCGATAGAGGCTCACTAATTGCTGGCATTCTCCAGAGGCCACGAAGGAGTGGTTGAGTCGGGCAATCGGCGCGCTGTTGCTGATCTGCAGCTCATAGAGACTATGCTCCTCGTCATACTCGGTTGTTACATCGTAGCCGAGTTTCTCCAGTGGGGGTGCCAGCTCGGCGATCTTTGAGCGCTCCTCGAAGAGTCGCCTCGTTGATGCATCGTGCGCTTCCTCCTGAAGCACCTCAGAGAGATAGATGAGTAAGATATCGAGTAGCCTGTTGTCCGCTAGTTGTCGCTGGAGTTTCTCGTGGGTTCGGCGGAACTCCATTAAGTCGTCCAGCTTTTCGATCAGGTCACGCCCCTCGTACTCCTTGCCTGTCTTCGGAAGAAACACCCGGAGGTCTTCCGCCGCTCGTGCCATTAGGTGCTCTGTAAGCTCAC
Source organism: Acidobacteriota bacterium (assembly GCA_965219855.1). GTDB lineage: Bacteria > Acidobacteriota > UBA6911 > RPQK01 > JAJDTT01 > CAUZIZ01. Next base: position 416,211 of record CBDCOR010000014.1, on the reverse strand, counting down.
GCTCGTTGTGGAGGTATTGCTCCTTCTTACCCTTCTGGAGACGATAGAGGGGGGGCTGGGCTATGAATATGTGACTCTTGCGGACCAGTTCAGACATCTGGCGATAGAAGAAAGTGAGTAGCAGTGTGCGGATATGGCTGCCGTCGACATCCGCATCGGTCATGATGATAATTTTGTGATATCGAAGCTTTGTAATGTCGAAGTCTTCGGCCCCTACACCGGTGCCGATCGCTGAAATCATGGTGATGATTTCCTGATTGCCCAGCACCTTGTCAAAGCGGGCCTTTTCCACGTTCAGGATCTTTCCCTTGATGGGGAGAATTGCCTGGAATTTACGGTCTCGGCCCTGTTTGGCAGACCCTCCGGCCGAGTCCCCCTCAACGATAAAGATCTCAGCGAACTCGGGGTCCCTCTCCTGGCAATCAGCTAGTTTGCCCGGAAGGGAAAGGTTGTCGAGGGCGCTCTTGCGCCGAGTTAGATCGCGTGCCTTGCGCGCCGCTTCCCGAGCCCGCGCCGCCTCAATGGCCTTTTCGACGATTCGGCGCCCCACTGTCGGGTTCTGCTCGAGATAGACGCTGAGCTTTTCGTTGCAGGCGGCTTCAACCAACCCCTTTACCTCACTGTTGCCCAGCTTGGCTTTGGTTTGCCCCTCGAACTGTGGATTTGAAACCTTGATGCTGATGACTGCCGTCAGGCCCTCACGGACATCATCCCCCGTCAAGTTCTGCTTTAAATCCCGAAGGAGGTTCGCGCTTGCTGCATAGCTATTCAGGGTTCTCGTGAGCGACGCCTTGAACCCAGCCAGGTGGGTGCCACCTTCGATTGTGTTGATCGTATTTACAAAGGAGAAAAGCGTCTCGTTGTAGGCATCGTTGTACTGAAGGGCGACCTCGACTTCTGTCTCGTCCTTCTTGTCCGATATGTAGACGGGTTTTGGGTGTAGTGTGTTCCTGTTCTTGTTGAGATAGGTGACAAAGTCGGAAATGCCTCCTTTGTAAAGGAAGGTCTGGTGCTTGTCCGATCGCAAGTCCTCGGTCTTGACAGCGAGCCCGGGGTTGAGGAAGGCCAACTCCCGCATGCGCTGGGCTATGGTTTCATAGGTAAACTCGGGGGTTTCAAAGATCTCGGGGTCGGGTTTAAAGGTGATCTTCGTCCCCCGGCGGCTGGTTGTGCCTGCCTTGCGGAACGTTGTAGTCGCGATCCCACGCTCGTAGCTCTGCTCATAGACGTGTCCATCGCGCCACACCTCCAGCTCGAGGCGCTGCGACAGGGCGTTCACCACTGACACACCCACGCCGTGCAAACCACCGGATACCTTATAGCTGTCGTGATCAAACTTGCCGCCGGCATGTAGTGTGGTTAAAACCACCTCGGCGGCGGGGATTCCTTTCTCTGGGTGAGTATCTACTGGGATGCCGCGCCCGTTGTCGACCACTGTCACCGAATTGTCTACATGAATCGTCAGATTAATGGTGTCGCAGTAGCCGCCCAGGGCTTCGTCCACCGAATTGTCGACGACTTCGTAGATCAGGTGATGGAGTCCCGCTGCACCGGTCGAACCAATGTACATCGCTGGGCGCTTGCGTACCGCCTCCAACCCCTCCAACACACGGATTTTGTCGGCGGTGTAGGTATTCGTATCCTGCGTAACAACTCCCTCGGTTGTCTTGAGAATGCTTCCCTCTTGGGCCATACTTTCTTCGCCAGCTCCTTCTGTTCGCAAGTGTCCCTATTTTACCACGAAGTTCTTCTTTCTCTTCATTATACCAGCCACCACTGCCACATAAGTTTCGGCTCCTTGTTGGGGGCTCCGGGGCGCTTCTCGCCTTCATCAACTCAGGAAATCTTCCGGGGGTGATCGGCTCTCCGGATCCCCTTGATGGGCAAGTATTGAGCAGAAGAAAGAGATCCGTGCTGGTTGTCGGCTGGTTGCAACTGGGAAGGGATATTCCCGGTTGAATCAGCCACGAACAAAAAAGGCCGGGGTGATGGAGGAATCCTGGTGTCCTGACCTAGATACTCATCGGCATGATGACATACTGGTGGAGGTATTCCCCGTCCTCCTGGGGGTGAAGAAGGCCTTGGGTCTCCGAATCTCGTAAATCAAGGACCACCTGTTCACTTTCCAAGACAAGGAGAAAGTCGAGCAGATATTGAGCATTAAAACCCATATCCACAGACTCATCCTCATATTCAACGGCAATCGTTTCCTTCGCCTGGCCAACCTCCAAGTTGGCTGACGACAGCTCCACTTGACCCTCGGTAACCGAGAGTTTCACCGCATGTGTTAGTTCGTCCGCTAGAACCGAGACCCTCCTGAGACTGTCCACCAAGTCGGCTGTTTTTGCCACAATCCGTCGATTGTTCTCCTTCGGGATCACCATCTCATAATTAGGGAATTCACCACTTAGAATCCGGGAGATCAATAGACGCTCACCGATTTTGAAAAACAACTGTTTTTCACCAATGCCGAACTCCAGACTTGATACCGGCTCGCTGGCTAGCTTCAACACCTCAACCAGGGCCTTCTTGGGAATGAGAACCCTCACCTCGTCCACCAGTGACGATAAATCGAATTCCCGCCTAACGAGAACGAGTCGATGCCCATCTGTGGTAACCAGCGTCATTCCTCCACGATTTATTACTACCAACGCCCCATTTAGGGTATAGCGGCTTTCCTCCTGTGTAATGGCGAAAACAGATCTGCTGATCATATTGCGAACCACAGCTGGCTCCAGCATAACCGTTTTCCCACTCACCTCGCCGATGTCTGGAAAGTTACTCTTGGCAAGCGTCGCCAGTTTGAAGCGCGATCGTTCGTAACTGATTTCCAACCAATTATCTTCGGTTGCTTTTAGATGGATTTCCGCGTCTTCCGGGGCGAAGCGAACGATATCGAATAGTTTCCTGGCTGAAACGGTTAGTGTCCCACTAACCTTAACCGAGGCCTCGCAGCCGCATCTTAAAGTGACATCCAAATCGGTTACGGTCACCCGTAAGGTATTCCCTACCGTTTCTAGTAAAACGTTAGCCAGAATAGGAACTGTCGTTTTTCGTTCGACGATCCCGTTTATGTACTGAAGCTCTTTGAAGAGCTTGGGCCGGGAAAGATTGACATCCATTGGGGATACTCCTATTAGCCAAAAATAGAACTATGTATTCTAGTTTCCGTAGTAGGGGTTGTGGATTCTGGTGTTTTGACTGTAAAGTTAATAGTTTCAGTATTTTACGGGAACTAAGACCCTGTGGATCGAGGGTGCCGTAGCTGTTTAAATCCCCCCGCCGGGAGTTGGTAAACACTTGTCCAGAGGAATGAGATGAAGAGCCCGTGGAAAACCACCGAAGAGTCATGTAATTGAATCGATTAGCTTGTTAATGGTTTTGTTGAGCTGTGGGTCTCGCAAGCGCAGGTCCTGGATCTTACGGACGGCATGGAGAACGGTGGTATGGTGCCTACCGCCGAAATCCCTGCCGATCTGAGGCAGCGAGTTGCCGGTTAGTTCCTTGCTGAGAAACATCGCGATCTGACGAGGTTGGGCCACCCGCTGGGAATTGTTCTTGAGTTTGAAATCAGAGGGCTTGAGAGCAAAGTGGCGAGCAACCACCCGCTGAATGAGCTCCGATGTAATAATACGAGAGCTTGATTCGGTGAGGTTCTTGAGTGCTGACTTAGCAAGTTCCAAAGAAACGTTCTCACCAGTAAGGCTGCTATACGCGGTTAAGCGAATGAGAGCCCCCTCGAGTTCCCGAATATTTGATTTGGTGTTGCTGCAGATAAAGAAGGCCACATCATCCGGGAGCGGAATAAGGTGCAACTCAGCCTTCTTACGGAGGATAGCCACCTTCGTCTCCAGATCGGGCGGTTGGATATCTGCTAAAAGGCCCCACTCGAAGCGGCTATGGAGTCGTTCTTCCAGGGTAGGGATATCACGGGGCGGCGAATCACTTGAGATGACGATCTGTTTCTGGGCATCGTATAGAGAGTTGAACGTGTGAAAGAATTCTTCCTGGGTTCGCTCTTTTCCTGCCAGGAATTGAATATCATCCATCAGCAGCACATCGATGTTGCGGTACTTCTCCCGAAAGGAAGGAGTTCTATCGTAGCGGATGGCATTGATGAGCTCATTCATAAAGTGCTCAGAGGAGATATAGGTGAGGCGGGTTTGGGAATACGCGGTCTTCACCGAGTGACCAATCGCGTGCATCAGGTGGGTCTTACCGAGGCCCACCCCACCATAAAGGAAAAGCGGGTTGTAGGCCTTCGAAGGTTGTTCAGCCACCGCGATGGAGGCGGCATGGGCTAGTTGGTTGCTCAAACCGACCACAAAGGTGGGAAAAGTATACCGGGAGTTGAAGTTATAGGCCGGGGCGTCCTTTGAAGGCGTAGTGAAGCGCGGGGCATCCGAAGCCGTCTGACCCAGGGGCAGAGAGTCCTCACCCTTCTCACCAACAACAAAAAGAACCTGAAGGTGATCAAGGGCGACCTCTTCTAGCGAATCACGAATAATCGCACTGTAATTCTGAGCGAGCCAGTACCTAAAGTGATTATTGGGAACACGAACAAGAAGCTTCTTGAGAGCAGAGTCGTGCTCAGCAAGAGACGTGGGGCGGAACCACAAATCGAAGTTCTGAGGCGAGACCCGCTTCTCGATAGATGAAAGAATACGATCCCAAGCATGCATATCCGAGACCCCAACCAGGCACAAAACGCGGTGACAAAAAAGAGGAACCACTGGCTCCAACGACAGGAAGACCTTTGAAATTTCCACAGTTTTTCCACACCCTGTGAAAACCTACAAACGGCCTTTTTTTGTTAGAGCACCCAGCCTCCCAAAAGCGATGTGAAAAGTACCACGCACCGCGCTGCGGAAGGAAGGGCTTTTTACCAAGTGATGCGAAAATGCATGATCCAGCGAACCAGCTAAACAGGCAGAAAGAGAAGCCCAAGAGCCAATTTTCAGGCGAGACCATAACAAAATACACGAGGGTCTGTAAATAAGAACGCTGGTTCCTCTGTGCAGGCAGGAGTTTCCGAAGGGACGACCCTTTTGGGGTCAAACAAGGGGAAAAAACCAAGAGGGGCGTTTTGGTGTTTTTAACGTTTTGGGTGATTTCCAGTGGGCGGGGAGGATGGCTCGAAGAATGGGAGCAGTTTCTCGAAGGTGGTCTGTAGATTCTCAGGAATGACCCGAGTTTGACCCAGAACACTCATGTAGTTCGCGTCAGCAATCCAGCGGGGGACAATGTGTAAGTGGAGATGCCCAGCGATGCCCGCTCCAGCACTGTGTCCAATGTTAAGACCTACATTGAAGCCATCGGGGTTATAGGCCTGCCGCAGGAAGATTTCGCAATCCCGCGAGAGATGGGCCATCTCTTCAACTTCGTCTGGGGTTGCCTCAGACAAGGATGCCACATGGCGGTGGGTAACCATGAGTAGGTGGCCCGTCGTGTAGGGAAAGCGATTGAGAACAATAAAGTTGTGGTGCCACCGGACCAAAACATGGTTTTCACTATCTTGGTCAGCCGCCAGAATCGCACAAAAAACACAATCGGAGGGGTTCTTGGTCGATGTGATGTAAGGGAAACGCCAAGGGGCCCAAAGGTGGTCCATCCTGTGTTCTGGGTCAGAAGGCCAGAGCAGGCCGGTCGACACACAACCCCCCGGGGGATCCATTGTCGCCTCAATGAAGATGGCGGGGCGGGAAGCTAGGAGTTGATCAGCTCCTTCAACTCCTTCCCTGGCTTGAAATAGGGAACTTCTTTTGCGGGCACATGAACCTGATCCCCGGTTTTGGGGTTACGTCCCTTACGCTCGGATCGGGAACGTAGGCGAAAGCTCCCGAAGCCACGCAACTCCACCTTGGTGCCGGCCTGAAGCGACTCAATAATGCTGTCCAAAACAGTTTGAACGATGACCCCAGCATCCTTCTTGCTCAGATCTGAGTTTCTCGCGACCTCCTCTACCAATTCAGCTTTCGTCATCTTCGGCCCCTTCCTGATCTTCGCCCCCTCCCACTTCCGTGGATTCCTCGGTTTGCTCACCCATCTTCTTTAGTTCATCGAGTTCTTTCCCGGCGATTTCACCGATCGAAGTTGTTGCAACCTCCGGTTTGTACGACCAGGAGGGTTCCTTGTCCACTGTGTCTTCCTTGAGTGCCTTGACTGACAATCCTATCTTGCGATCCAGGAGGTTGAGCTTAATAACCTTGAAGTCAAGCTCCTGGCCTGCTTCGAAGTGGCTCTCTGGATTCTCAATTCGTTTACTGTCGAACTCGGAGACGTGGCACAAACCCTCGACCCCTTCAGCAAGTTCAACAAAGGCGCCAAAAGTGGTCAGGCGGACGATCTTACCAGAGATCACATCACCCACTTGGTGTTGGGAGAAGAACTCCTCCCACTTGTCGGGCTCCAGCTGTTTGATACCCAGGGAGAGGCGCTGGTTCTCGGCGTCAACACTGAGGACAATTGCCGATACTTCATCTCCCTTCTTAAGAACTTCCGAAGGGTGTTTCACCTTCTTGGTCCAGCTCAGGTCAGAGATGTGGACCAGCCCTTCGACTCCTTCCTCAACCTCGATAAAGGCGCCAAAATCTGTGAGATTGCGGACTTTCCCTGTCACAATCGAGTTGATGGCGTATCTTTCTCCGACCAGGTCCCAGGGGTTGGGCTCGGTCTGCTTTATACCCAAAGAAATTCTGCGTGCCTGGGGATCGACATCGAGCACCACAGCCTCGATCTCGTCACCAACCGACAGAAGTTTCGAGGGGTGCTTAACACGCCGGTTCCAAGTCATCTCGGAAATGTGGATTAATCCTTCGACACCATTCTCCAGCTCGACGAAGGCGCCATAGTCGGTAAGACTCACCACCGCTGTTTGCACCCGAGTGTTCCGGGGGTAGCGAGAAGAAACAGACAACCAGGGATCATCGGTCAATTGCTTGTATCCCAAAGAGACCTTTTCCTCGAGGCGATCAAACTTAAGCACCTTGACCTCAAGCTCATCCGCCACCTTAAAAAGGTCGGAGGGGTGGTTGACCCTACCCCAGGACATATCGGTAATATGCAGTAAACCGTCAATCCCACCCAAATCCACAAACGCACCGTAGTCAGTTATGTTCTTGACGATACCTTTGGTGATGGACCCTTCCTCGAGCCCACGAAGCGTCTCTTCTTTCTGCTTGAAGTACTCCTCCTCAAGGACGGCCTTGCGAGACAGAACAATGTTTCCTCGACGTTTATTGACCTTGATAACACGAAGCCGAAGCACCTCATCCCTCAGGTTCTGGGGGTGTCTAACCGGGTGAAGATCAACTTGGGATCCCGGGAGGAAGCCACGGACCCCGATGTCGACGGCGAAGCCACCCTTTATACGCTCGATGACTCGGCCAGTGATCACAGACTCTTCCTGATAGGCGCGTTCGATGCTGTCCCAGATTTTCATCTGCTCTGCTTTTTCTCGGGAGAGAACAACCCCTCCCTCTGAGGTTTCTGTACTCTCAAGAAGAACATCCACTGAGTCACCTGGTTTGATTTGGATGCTTCCATCTTTCTCACGGAACTCCGTCAAGGCGACCAGCCCTTCAGATTTGAAGCCGACGTCAATAACCACATGCGACGGAGTGAGCTTGAGAACCGTTCCGGAAACCACCTCCCCCTCCGACAAGTTCTTGAAACTCGTGTCATAAGCCTCGAGCATTGACTTGTAGTCGAGATCGTCCGAGTCGTCGATAATCGGTGCGCTGGGTAGCGCTGCCCTCTCTGCCTTTGGCGTGTTCGGAGATGGGGCGGCCTTCTTGTCTTCAGTGGTAGTGGACATCTAGCAAAGTCCTCCGAGGGTGGCACATTAGAGCACGGAAATGAGTGGAAATGAGACTGTAGACACAAGAACGTAGCGCAATTGAAACGGAGAGTTCAAAGCCTGACTAGACTGACGTTGGAAGCTTAAAATAGCGTGTCTAATCGGCGCCCACACCCCTATGTACGTAAAGGGGACCTTATATCCTGCCTACTAACCGCTTGTCAAGCATTCCCACTCGGGGAACACACCAAAGAGCCAGGATGGAGTTTGCACTACCGGGGCTGGATCAGACGCAGCAACGCTCAGAATGAGGCACCTGTCGAGTGATTAGCCTCTAGGGGTAGGATTCGCCCCATCGGATCCCCAAACCCACGGTTCGAAAGCCGGGGCGGGTGGGGCGGTTCGCGACTCGACTTCCTGGTCCCGGATCTGGTACACTGCGTTTCTTGGTGGTAAGAGACGAATTGGATGTTTGGATTTAGGCGAAGGATCCGGAAATGAAAGCTGGAATTCATCCACAATACGAGGTCGTAAAGGTCCATTGTGCCTGCGGAGAAGAGTGGGAAACCCGCTCCACCAAAGGTGGCGAGATCCGCCTTGAAATCTGCTCAAGCTGCCATCCGTTCTTCACTGGGAAACAAAAACTCGTGGACACCGCAGGAAGAGTCGAGCGCTTCCAGAAGAAGTACGGCCTAACCTCATAACCCTTCCTACCCATGCTTGAGAAATTGGAGACCTTGGAGGCAAGGTACGAGGAGCTGTCTTGTGAGCTAGGAGACCCATTGCTGGTCGCCAGTCCTGATAAGCTTCGTGATACGGCCAAGGCGCACGCAGATCTCCGCGAAGTCGTTGAGAAGTACCAACAATACAAGCAGATACTGCAGCAACTAATGGAGGCGCGGCAGATTATCGAGGTGGAATCGGACGAAGAGCTACTGGAACTTGCGCGGGATGAGGTTGGCGTCCTCGAGGCGCGACGGGAGGAGTGCGAGCAAGAGCTGAAAACCTTCTTGATTCCCACAGATCCAAACGATCAGAAGAATGCCATATTGGAGATCCGGGCGGGCACCGGGGGTGACGAGGCTACTCTTTTCACTCAGGACTTATTCCGCATGTATTCCCGATATGCCGATTCAAAGGGCTGGAAAGTCGGCGTTCTTTCGGTGCACCCGTCGCCGGTCGGCGGAATCAAAGAGATCATTGCGTCGGTGGAAGGAAAGAACGTGTACAGCCGGCTGAAGTACGAGAGCGGAGTCCACCGGGTACAACGGGTCCCAGAAACCGAGACCCAGGGACGTGTGCACACCTCGGCTGTCACCACCGCCGTCCTTCCGGAGGCGGATGAAGTCGAGGTCGGAATAGACTCCAAGGACCTGAGAATAGACACCTACTGTTCTTCTGGACCCGGGGGCCAATCGGTGAACACGACCTATTCCGCAGTCCGAATCACGCATCTCCCCACCGGCGAAGTTGCCACCTGCCAAGATGAAAAGTCACAGATCAAGAACAAGAGCCAAGCCATGAAAGTGCTGCGCTCGAGGCTGTATGAGGTTGCCTTGCGAGAGCAGCAGGATGAGATCGCGGAGACGCGCCGCACGATGGTCGGGAGTGGGGATCGCAGCGAGAAGATCCGGACTTACAATTTTCCCCAAAACCGGGTCACGGACCATCGGATCGGCCTGACGCTTCACCACCTGGAAGGCGTTCTGCAGGGTGGCTTGGACCAGATCATCGACGCCTTGAGGACATCCGAGCAAGCTGGCGCGATGGAAAATCAGCAGATAGCTTAATATTGGTGGAACCCGAGCATCGGTTGAGCCTGAGCGAGTGTCACACCATAGGTAGCGCGATCACCTACGGGACCGAATACCTCCGTGAACACCACCTCCCTCTGCCCCGCTGGGATGCTGAGCTGATCGTCCGATCGATCCTGGGTTGCGATCGCGCCTTTCTGTTTGCCCATCTTGAAGAGCAGCTGTCGCCGAATCATCAAAGACGTATCCACCAATGGTTGCTCAGGCGAGGACATCATTACCCAACCCAATACTTGCGGGGAAAGCAGGAATTCTTCGGGCGGGAGTTCAAGGTCGAACCCGGTGTCTTGATTCCGCGCCCAGAGACAGAGACCCTGGTTGAGGTTAGCCTGGAGTTGCTGGCCGAAATGAGGGTCGAAGCCTGCGAGTTGCTGGATATTGGGACGGGATCGGGCTGCATTGCCGTGAGTATTGCCTGCGAGTTGCCCCTGGCGGTCATTACCGCGAACGATGTGTCACCAGCGGCGCTAAAAGTGGCGACGCGCAACGCAGAGCTGCATGGATGTGCGAGTCGTATCCGGTTCCAACAGGTAAACGCGGAGAATCCCTTGGCACCAGGAAGGGCTCGTTACCATTTAATCGTCTCGAATCCGCCCTACGTAGGGTTCTCCGAGAGGAAACGGGTGGAGAAGTCGGTTCTAGAGTACGAGCCCCAGGAAGCGGTTTTCTCAGGTCCTACCGGGATGGAAGTTTACGAGCTCCTTCTTTCGGGAGGAAAGGGGGCCTTGCGGGAAGGGGGGAGACTCGTCCTCGAACTCGGCCACGGCCAGAAGCAAATAGTTTGTGATATGGCGGCCAGACTGGGGTGGAGCCATTTCGACACACGAAAAGATCTTGCCGGGATCGATCGCTGCGCCGTGTTTGGCTTTGGATAGGAGTTGACTCAAGCTCATGAGGGATTGCCTGTTTTGCCAGATTGCCACGCGACAGTTGCCGGCGGATATCGTAGCTGAGACGGAATCGGCGCTGTCCTTCCGAGACATTAGTCCGCAAGCGCCTTGCCACATTCTCGTGATCCCAAAGAAACATGTCGCCACACTCGACGAGGCGGTCCACGACGACCAGGAGCTACTGGGACATCTACTCCTAGTCGCGCAAGGGATCGCCCGCGAACAGGACGTGGCTTCCGCCTATAGAATCGTGATCAACAATGGAGCGAGCGCCGGCCAAAGTGTGTTTCACCTTCACATCCACCTGCTGGCCGCCCGGCCCCTCACCTGGCCCCCTGGATAGTTTTTCTGGGGGTTATCCATTCTCTGCCAGGCAGCGACCCCCCTACGCCGCCATTCAGAGCGCTGTTTAGCCAACCCGAACGCGCTTGATATACTGGTTCTCGATAGAAGGAAGGCTGGCCGCATCGAACGGCAACGGAGGCCCACCCAAGTGGACGACCTAATCAAGGAAATGCTGGTCCGCCTAGGCGAGGACCCGCAAAGGGAGGGATTGGCGCACACTCCAGAGCGAGTGTCCAAGGCGTTTCGGTTTTTGACGAAGGGTTATCAGGACGATGTCGACAGTTTGCTCAATGGAGCTTTCTTCAAAGTGGCCTGCGACGAGATGGTTATCGTCAAGAACATCGAAGTCTACAGCCTCTGCGAACATCATCTGCTGCCCTTTTTCGGCAAGTGTCACGTTGGCTACCTGCCCTCGGATAAAGTGATCGGCCTAAGCAAGATTCCCAGGATCGTGGAGATGTTCGCACGCCGGCTCCAGGTTCAAGAACGCCTGACCCAGGAGATTGCACAAACGCTGGAAGGCAAGATCAAGCCCAAGGGAGTGGCCGTCGTCATAGAGGCGCAACATCTCTGCATGATGATGCGTGGAGTGGAGAAGCAGGGAACCCGGGTAACGACCTCAGCAATGCTGGGCAAATTCCGCGAGGATCAGCGATCGCGTCTAGAGTTCTTGAACCTGGTGAGGAGCAACGGGGAATGAGACTACCGCAGATCCGACCCAGCGGAACCTCAAGCAATGTTCCCAGGCACCTTACAGGGGCCCTTCTGCTCAGCTTTTATCTGGGGTTGCTTGCCCTCGCCCAGGGAGATACCCAGACGCAGCAGGAAGATGCCCAGGTGCAGGAGGACCCGATCCGGGTGGACGTCAACCTGGTCATGCTTCGTTTTACGGTAAAGGACGGCCAGCAGCGGTTTATAAATACTCTGGAGGAAAAGGATTTTCGAGTTCTGGAGGAGGGAGCTTCACGCGAGGTCGTATTGTTTGAGGCCCCCAGGAGTTCCGGCCTCAAGCCAACCCGATTGTGGCTGGCATTCTTGCTGGACGTCAGCGGGAGCACCTTCGCGACCAGGGCCGAGGAGATCATCGCCGCGCAGACATTCTTGGACAATGTGCACACCTTCACACAGGTCGGAGTCTTTGGTTTCACCGACAAGCTGATTCCGTTCCAGGATTTCACCGCCCAGCGGGACATCGCGGGGCAGGCCTTCCAGGCAGCACGGCAGCACCTGGGCCGAACCGCAATCTACGACTCCGCAGAGACGTTGATCGCGAGTCTCGGCAAGAAGGCTGCTGCCGAGGATGGCAGGGTACTCATCATTGTTTCAGACGGTATGGACGACAACTTCGCCAGGTCTGCACGAACCGCAGCTCTGGCCCGCAGCGGCAAGATCACCATCTACACAATACTAGTTCCCTCCGCTGCGACCCTGTACATCGGACCCTCTCCCTCAATCGTCAATGCTGTTGCCGAAGATGCGGACGAGAAGAAGCTTGCGTTCGGCAGGCTTTCTCAGGCGACCGGAGGAAAGCACTTCAGCGGACTCGAAACCATTCTCGACTTCGACTCCACGCTGGCGCAGATCAATGACGACATCTTTGGGAATCTCTATACGGTAGGGTATTACAGCGATCGCGTCCTTCAGGAAAGGGAGTTGGGGCAAATAAGGATCGATGTGGGTGTACCGGGAATGCAGGCGTCGCACCCCTTTAAGCAGATTCCCGACTTACTCCAGGCCAAGAGAAAGTTCATCGCGGCCCTGTTCGACAGCCGGGCCGAAATGGAAATGCCAGGCTACACGGACAGCGATTTCAATGAGATAGGCGCGGAAATTGACATCCTGAAACCCAAGCGGGAAGGCGCTGCCGCCATTGGGCTCCCGTTCAGAATCAAAATCAGCCCCTTCACCCTCGCGAGGGGGAGAAGGGGGGGCGTTCGGACACAACTGGGGATCATTGGCCACCTGGTCGATTCTGCCGGGAACGAAGTAGTGCGTCTACGTGAGTTCTTTCGTGCCTCACTCTCGGCGAAAGAGATCCAAGCCGGGCGGGGAATCATCTACAGCAATAAACTCTTCGCACCCCCGGGGGAATACCATCTCAGAATGGCACTGCTCGAGATTCCTTCCTGGAGAATCGTCGTCTTTGAGAATCAAGTCCGGATCACCTCCAGGTAGCCAACGCGCCAAACTGGAACAATCCAGGTCGTTAGAGAGAATGCCCGGATCCTGTTTCAAATCCTTCCCAGTCGTAGGCTTCGCAGTATTCCTTCAAGGCGTCCATGCTTTGCTGATAGGCGCGGACCCAATCCTCGCCACTATCACCAGGAGGCACCGTGAACGGGGGGCCTATCTTGACCAGGGCAGGAGAAAAGGGCTTTGGTATCCGAAATCCGTCCCAGCTCCGGGTCTGCCAGAAGCTCTTCGGCTGGATGTGGAAGGGGACAATGGGATGGCCTGTCTTCTGAGATAGCCAGACTGGACCAGGCTTGACCTGGTAGACGGGACCCGTCGGGCCATCGATCGTGAATGCGACGTCTCCACCCTTCCGCAAATGACGTTTGAGCTCGAGCAGCGCTCTGGTACTTCCTCGAGTACTGGAGCCCCTGGCTGCAACGTAGCCAAACATTTCAATGATATGAGCGATGTAGTCGCCGTCGCCATGAGGGCTGGTGATGACGGAAATGTTCCGAAAACGCCAGAAATGAGTGGCGTAGAAGATCTGATTGTGCCAAAAGCTGAGAATGGCCGGGGTGTCGGTCTCTTTCAGCTGCTCGACGTGTTCCCAGCCCTCGACCCGGTAGCGTAAGAGTGACCCGATCAACCAGACGAGAACCCAACCACAGCGGCTGAAAAGAAAGAGCCTAACTTGATTAGAGAAAGAGTCGTCAGCCATCGTTCTCAGCCGCCCCGCCGAGCTCTTCGTGGACAAGGCCAAGCTGCTCGATGAATTGCCGCCGACACTCTTCTGCGTAGGGGTTTTCACGCTCCAGATCCTGGAACAGTTGATCCGTGTCGTGCTGGACACTCTCCACCAAGTGATAAAAGGTCGTGGGCCCAGGTGTCGAGATGGGGTGTCCTCCCCACCCAAGCTGTTTGATGGCCCGAGCGATCAAATGGAAGATCGCCTGACTTTGTGCGATGCACCGATCATGGTCTTCGGGAGTCGTTTCGATCACTACCAATCGCCGCGCTTCAAGATAACCGCGGATGGTTTGGTATGTTTCTGTGCGAATACGCGCCGGGCAAAGGGCGATTTTCAATCCCTCGATACCCTTCCTGCCGCTGTCCGGACCAAAAAGAGGGTGCGTTCCCAGGACTTCGACGTGGGGAGGCAGGAGCGTCAGCAGAGAGCGCAGCGGTGCTTCCTTGACGCTGCAGGTATCGAGGACCACCTGGCCGGACCTGAGACGGGGCGCTATTTCACGACAGGTAGGCTCGATCGCCGAGATGGGAACACAGAGAATCAACAGCTGTGACCCAATGACGTCCTGGAAGCTCGAAGCCTCAGCGATTCCTTCTAGTTTGGTCGGATCAGAGTCGTAAACTCGCAAGTGGTTTCCTTGGGGCAGATAGCGGTAGACCATCTTCCCAAAGCGCCCAAGACCGACCAACCCTATGGTTTCGATTCGCACAGAGGAACATTATAATGGAAAGCCAAAGCCCCGAGAACACGCTGTTTATGGATTCAGAAGATGTAGAGATAGGATGGACAGTAGCCGAGATCCGGCGGCGCTTTATCGATGGCGGAAGACCGATATCGCCGCGGATGCTACGGAGGATGGAAAAGGACCCCCGGGCTAGCATCCGGAAGCTCCGTGGGCTGATCAGGAGAAGAAACGAAACGAGTCGAATTGAGAGGTCTCGCTTGCGGTCACTGTTGAGAGTGGAGCGCAGGCTGAGTGCCTCGGGGGTCAGATCTATCGCGGGAGTGGACGAGGTAGGAGTAGGGCCGCTGGCGGGGCCGGTGGTTGCGGCCGCTGTGGTATTTCCGCCAGGAGCCGACATCCAAGGTGTCGATGACTCGAAGCGTCTGAGAGAAAAGGAGCGAGAGCGATTGGCGCCTGTTATTTCCGAGCGGGCACTGGGGGTAGGAATCGGGCTGGCAGATGTGGACGAGATCGATGAGCTAAACGTGTATCAAGCGGCCCTGCTTTCCATGCGGCGCGCGATTGAAAATCTTCCCCTGCTCCCGGAACACATTCTCGTTGATGCTCGATCTATTCCTGGGCTCGATATCCCACAGAGTGCGCTCAAGAAGGGCGATCAAGCGAGCTTTTCCATTGCGGCAGCCTCGATCGTGGCGAAGACCCACCGAGACGCTCTGATGCGCAAGCTCGACCAGAGGCACCCCGAGTACGGATTTGGTCGGCACAAGGGGTATGGAACCCCCGAGCACCAAAAGGCAATCCGGCAATACGGACTCCTGCCGACGCACCGAAAATCGTTCCTTTTCCTGCAAGAGGTCCGGGGCGAGTATTCCCCGTTGTTTTACCAGCTGAAAACAGAATTGGGTGGGGTTGAGTCAGAGGACGGCCTCCGGAATCTTGAGAAGAAGCTCCTCTCCTGCCGCGCGAGCTTCAAGAGTCACGAAACCCGAAAGCTGAGAATTCTGCTAGGCCGTCGGTCGCAGCAGTACAGGGGTCGAGATGGAATCGGATAGTCCATATCGCCTCGAACGCAAGCGCATGGTGAAAACCCAGCTGAAGAGCCGCGGAATCCAAGACCCAGGAGTGCTGTCCGCCTTCTTGAAGGTGCCGCGACACAAATTCGTGCCTGGGGAGTTACTGGATCAGGCCTATCAGGATGGGCCCCTGCCCATTGGTCACAATCAGACAATCAGCCAGCCGTATATGGTGGCGGTTATGGTGCAGCAAGCGGCCGCCGGTCCGGGTGAGCGCGTTCTGGAGGTGGGGACCGGCAGCGGATACCAGGCGGCGATTCTGGCGGAGATGGGATCCGAGGTGTATACACTCGAGAGGATTCCCGAGCTTGCGGAGCAAGCCGAAACTCGCCTGGAGCACTTGGGATACGGCAAGATCAATATACGCTTGTCGGACGGGACGCTTGGATGGGAGGAGCAAGCGCCTTTCGATGCGATCATTGTTGCGGCCGCCGCCCCAAAGATTCCGGATCCCCTATTAGGGCAGTTGGCCGAAGGGGGCCGTCTGATAATCCCGCTCGACGACGGTCCTTCCCAGATCTTGAGTGTCATAGAACGCACCTCTGAAGGTTTCCGAAAGCATCAAGGAGAGCGCTGCACGTTTGTACCACTGCTGGGAAAGTACGGCTGGAAAAAGGATCCTCTGGTGCATTGAGCTAGCCTTCCTTAGGGGACCTTGCGGATTTCCGTCTGAGGGAAAAAGCCTCCGCAAAAAAGCCTTTTCCTGTTCCTTCAAGCCATTGATATGGTGATCAATCACGCCCTGATCTTCGCCCGATATATCCGGCCGAGGCGGCACGGAGGAACGCTTGGTTTCAATAAGGGCACCGACCAGATCAGACCCAACCGAGAAAGACGCGGCGGCGTATGTATGGCGGAGGCCATCACCTGTCAACAGGAGGCTTTTCAGCGTACTCTTCATGGAATTTCTCAGTCGTCCTTCCACGTTCGGGTCGGCACCCGAACGAAGAGGTCGCGAGTTGTCCCGAGGGGCGCCTTGCCACCGGGCATGTCGTTGTTGTCAAATCGTGCCAACACAAGAGGACTTTAGAGGACTAGTGAGTGAAGGATTGCCGGCCCTCTCCATTGTGAAAGCATAAGCGAAGCCACACTCCTGATCTGCGCTCACGAAGGAGCCAGCTTTGCCGAGTTGTTCTAGCTGACTACGCAATTCCGCAGGGGTCTTTCCGAAGATCGCGGGGTAAGGGGCTTCAAACGATTCCCGGATATAGTGATAATTGACCGCGATCAACATAGCGATCAACTACCAGGAAACTCCTCGGGAATCTCGGCACTCTTGCGAAAGCCCCTCAGACTGCAAGGCGAGTTGGGCTTACATCCCATCTGGAGTCAGTTGACGGTAGCCACCCGCGCAAGATGGCTGATAGCGGCCGCCGCTCTCTCAGACGCCCGGCCGTCCCAAGGACCGCATTCCTTCTCTCGAGTTTCTGCGCGAGCAGGACGATGCAGCTCTGGCGCAGCCAAGTAAGCAAGAATGGCCTTCTCCAACCCCTGAAACGACGTGACTGCACTCACTCCGCCCAAGGCGATCAGTGTGGCCAGATGAGGATATTCCATAAGGCGTCGAGCGGAGAGCCACCAAGGCAGTGCATCCTCAGCGTCAAAGGCTGTGAGGACGACAGGTTTGTCATGCAGCAACGCATCCAGAGTAAAGGTGGAACCCGAGTTTAGGGTGACCGAGCTTCCGGCCAAGAGAGCGACCAAGCGTGGCAAGTCCCGGGGGCTCATGTTCCACATCAGACCACTGGCTTCGAGGAGCGGGAAATCAATAACAACCCGTTCGTCGTTCAGGGCTTCAAGGCGAGGAAGCCAGGAAGGATCTGCCATATTACCCTGAACATTCTGGGGGTGAGGGCGAACGATAAGCTGCATGTCCCTACCGAAGGTGTCCGCGTTGACCGCACCCGCCAGCCATTCGACTATATTGATTTCACGGGGGGAAAAATAGGGAGAGCTCATCCCGAAAAACAGGTAGGGCTTTAAAGCGTCCAAGCCAAGTTTCTCGAGGACAGCCCGCCCAAGCCCCGGATCAGTTTTGGCGACATGTTTGCCAAAATGGGCCACTCCGCATTCAGAAATCCGATCCGGAGAAACGCCGTACTGCTCTCGGAGTTCGCCAACCATAATAGGGCCCCACGCCAGGAAGTGGTCTGGAATGACTGAGAAATGGCCCTTACAGGTGATGTTGTCCCAGCTGAGCAACTGCCCAATGGTGGTGATGCCTTTGCGTTTGGCCTCGCGAAGAAATATGGCCTCGATGGGTGCTACGGGGTAAGTCGCTAGTAAGAGCGTGGGCTGGATATCTGCAAGGAGAGTCGCCGCTTTTCGACTGGAATAGATAAGGCCCTCGAGCCTCCGAAACGCAGCTTTCAGGGGGGGGGGGCGCTTTTGGCATTGTTGGTTCAGATAGAAATAGACTCGGGCTTGGGCCCGCCGCCAAACGCGATTGGCAGGAGCGTTTAGGTCGCGAAGGTGCTTTGCCCACAAAGCCGGCGTCCTTTTGATGTCATCAAGAGCGTAACGACGAAGCCGTTCGTACTCGCTTTGAAAGTGCGCGTTCAAGGAAGGCGATTGGAATAAGGCAACGCCGTCGCGATCGGCCAGTGCGCGGATGGATTTTTCTTTGGCGTTGGGTGTCACAAGGGCAACCCGAAGGCCTTCATTCCTTAGCACTGGCAGCAGTCCGGAGTGCAGAATCATTCGGGAGGAGAAGGCTTGAGAGATGATATAACAAACGTCGAACTTCATGGAATGGAACACTTATCCAGGTGCTGCCCAAGTGGCCAGACGAACCCAGGCCCCTGGAGGCTCCTTGGCTTGAGACAAGCGTAGCGGCTTGGCGGAGAGGGGGGGATTCGAACCCCCGACCCAGGTCACCCCGAGTAACTGCTTAGCAGGCAGCCCTGTTCAGCCACTCCAGCACCTCTCCCCCTGGCTCGTAGGACGGGCCGCCAATTCTAGAAGAAAGTCGGGGCAGCGGTCAATCCGGCGATTTGGACATATCCCATCCAGGTGATTAGATCGAGCCGGCTGTGTTTGCCATCTCTTGGATTCTGCTGCGAACTTTCTCGGCGATTTGGTGGTATAAATCCGGCCGTGGGCGATCGGGATCTTTGGCAGAGTACCCGGTCATGCTGATTGGCGAGCCAAAGGTGACCCTTAGGCGGTGCGGCCGGGGCAGGAATCTGCCGGCAGGAAGGGCCCGGTAGGCTCCGCTTATGTAAGTAGGGACGATCGGGACCTTCAGTTCCCAGGCCATCAAACCAAGACCCGCCTTGAAGTCCTGCAGCTCACCGGTTCTAGACCGAGTTCCCTCGGGAAAGATCAGGACAGGTTCACCCCTTTCCAAGAGAGTCCGCGCTGTCCGAAGTCCTGCGAGAGAGGTTTCCTCCCGCTCGATCGGAACTACGTTGAGGAGCGTGCTGAAGATCCAACTTTTCAGGGGTGAGTCGAAAAAATAGTCGCGCGCCCCCAACACTCGGAGTTTCTGGGCCTGAGCCCCTCCCGCTGCCTGACTCAGCGCGGATATGACGGCGCCGGTGTCGAGGTGGCTGGAATGATTGGCGGCAATGATGAAGCTGCCCCCTGGTAAGGAGTCGAGGCAGTCAGGCTTCAGGCGGAAGTAGAGTCGATAAAAAGCCTTGAGGCCTGCGAAAGAAAGTCTCTGGCAGACCCGGTCGAAAACTGGGCGCTCTGAGAAGGGAAGCAGTGAGCGTGGTTGGGGTGACGAAGCATTGTCCTTGACGGTGCCCGAGGCGGAATCGCACGCTCGTACTAACTCGAATAGATGCTCCACTAGCTCAAGAGAGGTTGCTTTCTCGTCCGGAATGGTCAAGGCGAATCGATGCTCGATAAAGAGCAGCAACTCGATCGCCATCAGTGAATCCAGGCCCAGGTCCAGGTCCAGGTGGCTGCGTTCCCTGACCTCGGCAGCGGGAAGACCGCTAAGACGACTCAGCTCGGCGATGAGATCAAGCTCCTCTTGGCTTCTGCCTTCTGCATCAGCCGTGGGGCCGCGAGCCTCGTCACCCTGGAGCCCCAGATGTTGAACCAGCTCCCGCCGCACCACGGCCCGCGAGACAGACCCCGAATCCTGACGAGGCAGAGGCGTGTGTTGGAAGTGCACGCGCTGAAATCGTTGGTAGCTGGGTAGTTCTCTCGCCAGGGAGCGGATGTCTTTCTGGATTGCCGAGGTTCTCTCGACAGAATCAGGTTGTCCCGGATCTGCGCGTTCGGGAACAATCACGGCATGGACATCTTCAGTGAGGCCATTCCGCAGACCCAGTACGCAGATCTCTGTAATTCCAGAGACCTCTTGGTAAAGAGCCTCGAGATCGGATGGGTAGACGTTCTTGCCTGCGCCCGTCACGATGACGTCCTTCTTGCGGCCGGTAATGTAGAGGTATCCGTCCTCGTCCACCCAGCCGAGATCCCCGGTGTGAAACCAACCAGCCTGAATGGCTGCGGCCGTGGCTTCGGGGTTCTTGTAGTATCCCTTCATGAGGCTGGGAGTCTGCACGATGATTTCGCCGATGCCCTCCTCATCCGGTTGGGAGATCCTCAGTTCTATGCCAGGCAGCGGTTTACCGGCGGATCCCTTACGGCTGCGATTCAGGGGATTCACGGTTAGAACGGGTGCCGTCTCAGTGAGGCCGTAGCCCTCGGATAAGGGCATCCCTAGCGCCTTGAAGTCCTCGTAGAGCTCTTCTCCTAGGGAAGAGCCACCGGTGACGAATATTCGGATCTGCCCACCGAATTCCTGATGAACTCGCGCGAAAAGCTTTTTCCCAATGTTCCTGCCGAACGTCCGTTCAATAGATTTGCTTAGTTGTTTGGAGGTAGCCAGCAGGTTCGATTTCAGAGTCGACTTCGAACTCCCCAGGATCCGTCGGTCAATGTCGTCGCGAATCAACGAGTAGAGCGTGGGAACTCCCAACATGCAAGTGGTTCCGGTTTCTCGCATCGTTTCCAGAATGATCCTTGGTTTGAGGGAGCGAAGGTAGGTGATAGTGGATCCGCCGTAGATGGGCATCAGGAAGCCACAGCTGAACTCCAAGGCGTGATACAAAGGGAGCACTGAAAGAAGCTGGTCCGTTTCGTAAATCGGCAGGTAACGGCTCACGCCTAGAAGATTGTTAAGAAAGCTGCGATGGGTGTGCATGGCCCCTTTGGGGTCAACAGTGGTACCCGTGGTAAAGATGATAGAGGCGAGGTCGTCCGGGCCAGGTGTGGGCAGCGAGTCAGGCACAGGCGTGGCGGCGGGTTGGTCCACGCCGGTGCTCCTGGGGTAAGCAGCAATCCCAAAAGGAGAGCAGGTGTTGTCCACGTCGAGCAGCAGGATCGGATCGTCGCCTTCCTCGTTTTTCTCAAGGCTCCCGGGGGAGAATCGAGCAAGGCAGTTTTCGGAAGCGAGGATCCCTCGAGCCTCGGTAAAATGAGCAACCGACCAAACCTCTCGATACCAGGTTTGGGAGTCCAGGGGGACCACGACCAGGCCGATAGAAACGGCTCCTAGATAGGCAATTCCCCATTCGGGCTGATTCTCAGAGTAGAGAACGATCCGGTCACCCTTGCGGAACCCTAATTCATACAGGCTTTGGCCAATCTGATTGGCGGCTTCCAGGACTTCGGCGTAGGTGTAACGCTGCCATTGCTTGCCCCGACGAATTTGGAGAGCCACTTTGTCGGGAATTCTAGCGGCAGTGCGCCTCAACAACTCGTAGATACTGGAAATAGAGGCGGCCTCCGCGGGAAGTCCGTGGTCGACCTCCAGGGTGCCGGCGCCTTCGATCTTGAGGATGAACTTCTTGACTCCGGGAATGTGGACATTCTGGATGTAATGCCGCCAGTTGAGGCGGGTGACGTCAAAGTAGAAACGGTCCTGCTCTTCTTGTGGGAAAGAGTTCATCAGGCGGAGTGTGTTGTCCACGCTGAATGAGCACTGCAGATTGAGGTAGGGTTCGTAGATTTCGCCATAGTAGTAGAGCTTTTCATGGGCAGCCTTGGTTGCAGAGATGCGGCGTTTGAACCTATGGGTGGCGTCGAACACGTCGAAGACTGTGAGCTTTTCCAAGGTGCGCTCGGCGGTGTCGAGTGGGACGCTCTTGAGCCGGTGCTGGAGTCGAAACGCCGAAGGGTTGGGAAAACGAATCCGCTTGACTTGGATGGGCGTCCCGGCCTTGTCCAGCATGGGGTTCTTGTCGAAGTAGCGATAGATCAAGTCGTAGAGGGTGCCCAGGGTAATCGGGTTACGAGAACCGGTTGCCACCTGGTAGATCTCCAGGCCCCTCTCCCCTGAGATCCGGGGTATGGAGGAAAGGAGCGCGTTCACCACCATGTCCACGGGAACCAGATCGATCACGACATCGCGGTTGAGGGGCAGGGATCGAAGACGCCCCTTGCCGATTGCGGCGATCAGAGGATCGGCCATGCGCAGCCCATCCAGCCACCCCGGAGAGGGCTCTGAGAAACTGCTTTCGATTACCGAGGGGCGGATGATCGCAGTAGGAAGGTCTCCCCGGAATCGTGCGACCTGCTGCTCGCCAAGAGCCTTAGTGTAGGTGTAGGTGTCGTTCCAGCCGCGCTTTCGCGCCCAGTTCATGCCTTCTTTGGTAAGCTGGTCCTTGATCCATCTGCTTCGCAAATTTTCGATCTTCTCCCGGCGGCGTGCGTTCTTCGCACGCCGCGACTTTCGGAAGCGTCTGATCAAGGCTTCTTTGAAGCGACGATCCTGCTGCGGGTCTTGGGACTGCTCCCGCACCTTCGCGATCATCTCTCGCATACGATCGATATCTCGATCGGGATCGGTGAATTTTCGGGTTGGAAAGGGCTCCTCCTTGTCTTGGTCGGCAGCGTGATACAGGGATTCAGGAATCGAGCCGGTAGCGGCGCCACAGACGTAAGCAGTGGAGACGTGAATCAGGACGCACTTTGGGCAAGACCGTGCGAATCGAGCGATTCTGCCGGCACCAAGGACGTTAAGCTCCAAGGCCTCATCCAAAGGGGCATCGAAGGAGACGACGGCGGCACTGTTGATGAGCACGTCGATCTCTTCCTGGAGTCTCGATCGGAGCTCCGGTTCGAGCCCCAGGTCCTCGTTGGTAAGGTCGCCGGGAACCGCAACGAGCTTTTGCGAGAGAAACTCTACGAGGCCGTCGCCGTGAGCGCTTCGAAGCCGATCGAAGCAGCTGGACTGAAAGAGCTCCCTTTCAAGTCGCTCCTGGGCCTGGCGAACTCTGCCGCCGAGCCGGGGTTGCGCCCGGATCAAGACGTAGATGCGTCTTACCTCGGGCACCGACCAGAGAATCTTCTCGACCACTGACTGGCCCAGGAAACCGGTGGCACCAGTCACGAATAGGGTCTTGTCCCGGATGAATTCTGAGACTGTTCTCATCGGACTTGTTGGCCCTCAGATGCTTCGACAGGATGATAGGTGCCGAATTCCTGACCGGTTGGGGTGATTACCTTGGTGGCCCGGGGCAAGACCCTGGCGTGTACGGGTGCTTGGCCGTGGAGGTCTCCGTCGAACATCTTGCGAATTGGAAACGAGGACTGTACCTCAATTTGTCGGCATTTACAGACGGAGAAATGTCGGTGTTTCAAGTGTCGTCCCCAATAGGCCAGAGGGAAGTGGAGCATGAGATCCCATCGTCCGATATCAGACACGACGACCACGTCGAAGAATCCATCGTCCACCTTTGCCCCGGGCGCCAGAAGCATTCCGCCTCCACAATAAGGAGTGTTCAGAATCAGGACGCAAGTACAGCGCAACTCCAGGGAGCGACCATCCATAGTGAGAACCAGGGGTACCGCCTTCAAGCGAGAGAGCGCCTTGCAGAAAGATCCGAAGAAAGCTGCGCGTCCCTTCAACCAGGTCAATTGATTGGCTGCAGCGGCAACGGCTGCCGGAAAACCGACTCCCAGAGTCGAAATGAAGAAGCGATCTTCTGCCCAGCCAACGTCAATCGAGCGCGGCGCACCCGATAAGATTACTTCGAGAGCCGCAGCAGTATTGTTGTAGGGCAGTCCCAGGCTGCGAGCCGTATCGTTACCGGTGCCAATCGAGATGAGCCCCAGCTCAACCGGAGAGGGGAGGATCCCGTTCAGGACCTCCGAAATAGTTCCGTCACCCCCCATCACGACCAGGGGATGCCCTTCCGTAGCAGCGAATTGGCTGGCGAGCTCAGTTGCGTGACCGGGATATTGCGTTTCGACCAGGGAATAGGGGACGTTTTCCCTCCTCAGCAGGTCTTTGAGTTGTCTTAGCTCTTTCGCACCTCTCCCTCTTCCCGCCCGGGGATTGGCGATAATTCTCATGCGAACTATGCAGTATAGCCAGATGCCGGGCCCTTCGGCCAGAAAAAAGTGTTGTGGTTTCCAACTTGTACAGGCCAAGCCCTTCTGCTGTAATCGAAATGCTCAGAAGCCCAGATGGGCACGCCCCGGGCGGCTCTTGGTAGACACTCAGCCCTCGACGCCGTCTTGCTCGCCACCACCAGCATCGTATTTATGAAAGGGAGCACTAAGCCCAAAATAAGCGCAAGTTCGAAAATAGACCCCTTTGTCGGCTCCGAGGAGCCATTTTGGAGACCTAAATTCTAAATTTCGGCGCGAAGTCACTCAGAACAGGCACGTGTTCAGCTGTCCTCCACGCCGATCGCTCAGGGAAAACGATTCTGCCCTCTTGGGGGGCGTTTGTAGAGACACCTCGCCCCAGCTCTGGCGACCCTCGGAGCTACTTTATCTCCTTTCAGTTTCAGGTAGCTGGCCGGTGTTTCAACCACTTACTGCCTTCCAAGAGAAGACGGCTCCAACCATTGACATCCAGCAGCCGATAGACCAACTGTCGGCCCCTGCGCAAAATCTGGCAGGGCATTTCAATGACCTCTCGCAGGAAACGGCGATACTCCATCTTCACCAGCTCTCGGGCTTGCAGTCGCGCCGGCAGCACCAACCCCATCCAGGCCTTCAGATTCCAGGCTTGAGCCGCAATCACCAGATAGGCCCAGTTGGCTACCAGCGTATCCGAGGGCATCCGCAGGGCCTCGACTCCGTTCTTGAGTTGTTCAATGACGTTCTCCTGGTTGCAGCGCCGGTTGTTTTCCCGTACGACTCCCGCCGTTCCCAACGTTCTGGCCGAGATATTGGTGACATAAAAGTGGTAGCGCGTCTGCGGCAGCAGCCGCTTCTGGCCTTTCTCGACCAGGATCGTCTTGCGCAAGATCACCATCCGATAGGTTCGCTTCGCTTTGCTCGGACGGTAGTCGATCTCCGCGATCTCTTCCCGTTCCAGCGTCAGCGTCTTGAACCCGCGTCTCTTGACAATCTCCGGCTTCACTTTGTCCCGCCGCTGGCGCCGCTTCTTCCCTTTTCCTTTCCCCTGGCTGGGGCGCCCCAGCTCTTTCCATCTCGCTTCTGGCAACGCCTCCGCCCACTTGACGAAGCTCGGATGGGCGTCGATCCCGAAGTCAAACTCCACGCCCGCCTCCGTCCAACGGTCAAAATGAGCCGTCAGCGAAAAATCCGTGTCCCCGCGCAGGCGCACCTTCCGAAAACCCGCCTCTCGAACCAGCTCGATACTCCGATCCAGCCATTCGGCCGCTCCCTCATGAGAGGGACGGTTGCCCGAGCGGTTGACCGCATAGAGCACCTCTCCCGTATTGGCCAGCGTCACGATCAGCGGCGCATAGCCCCACTGCCCGTCGTAGCTGATCTCCATCCCTTCCTTGCATTCGCCGCTCGTGGGGGCCATCGTCCCATCCACGTCGATCTCCGCCCGTTGGAAGAAACGGGCCGGTTGTTGGGCCCAGACCTTGAGGCGGCTGGCATTGACGGCTTCCATCAGATCCACCACGTCGGGCGCGTCAAAGCGGCGCACAAAGTCTCCGGCCGTGCTGGGGGCGGGGATCTTCTCGGCTCCCACCGCCTCCAGGAAACTCACACTCTGACGTCGCAGTTCAATATCCTGATAGCGGGTCCCGCCCGTGGCCACGTTGTAGATCAGGCTCAGGACGTGGTCCGATTCGTGGTACGGTTGGTGGCGTTTGAGCAGCGTCACCGCCTGGTCAATGGCTTTCCCCAGCCCACTCCACTTCACCACCTGCTGCAGCAGCCCCAGACCACCGTAACTGACCGCACCCGTTTTCTCCGAGACCTCGTAGCTGATGACCTCGGGCGAGAGCACCGGTTTCGGGTCTTGACCGTTCCAGCTGGGGCTCAATCGCTGAGCAACCTCTGCTTCCCGTTTGCGGATGATTGCGCTATCCTTTTTATTCACCTGAAATGCCTCCTTTCGGCTTGTTCTGAAGTTTCTTTGACAACCCCAGAATACCCGTCAGGTCTGGCATTTCAGGTGTTTACATGTGGTTTAGTCCACTTTCATCTACTTCTTTTGGGACTAAGCAGATGAGAATCGGGATTCTCGGCGGAACCGGGCCCCAAGGCAGAGGACTGGCTCTACGCCTGGCGATTGCTGGATTTTCTGTGGCCTTGGGTTCGCGTGTTCCCGAGCGCGCTCAGGCCGAGGCCAGCCGCCTTCGGGAAAGGGCAAGAGCTCTCCGGCCCGAGCCAGCGATCATCGGTGCGGGCAACCGAGAAGTTTCCAGCCAGTCGGATGCCTTGATTCTTGCCGTGCCTTTTGCGGCGGCCCGGGAGACGATCGCCGAGACGGTGTCATCGGCTCCTGCCGCGGCTCTCTGGGTGGATGTGACGGTGCCGTTGGGCTTTAGGGGGGGCAGAGTGACTGTTAGCCTTTCTGACAAAGGCTCGGCGAGCGAGGAGCTGGCGTTGTTGCTGCCCCACCCAAAGAGTCTCGTGGCGGCGTTCAAGACGGTACCCGCGTCTAGTTTGGCCGACCTGGTAAACCCCCTGGACTGTGACGTCTTCGTCTGCGGGGACTCGACCGAAAACAAGACACGGGTTATCGACGTGATCTCCCGCATTAGAGGGCTTCGTGCCCTGGATGTGGGACCGCTGAGCTGCGCACGCACGCTGGAGGCGATGACGGCTCTCCTGATCGGAATCAATCGAGGCCACGGAGTGAAGTCCGCTCACTTTCGGCTCATGGGGCTATAAACGCGTGATTGTCGCACTCAGTGGCGGTGTAGGAGGGGCGAAGCTGGTCCTGGGTTTGAGCCGGGCCGTCGGCTCGCTGCCCTTGACGGCCATCGTAAACACCGGAGACGACCTCGAGCTGCACGGCTTGAGAATCTGCCCTGATCTGGACACGGTCATCTACACACTTTCGGGCAATGCCAACCCTGAGACAGGATGGGGAGTCGCAGGAGATTCCTTTCATTGCCTGGATAGGCTTGGTGTCTACGGCGCCGAGGCCTGGTTCAGGATTGGCGATCGGGATCTGGCAACTCATCTGTGGCGGACTCATCTGCTGCGGCAGGGATTGAGCTTGACCAAAGTCGTAGAACGCGTCTGCGAGGCTCTTGAGGTGAAGACGGGAGTTCTGCCCATGTGCGATGACTACGTTCCGACCTATGTCCAGACCACAGCAGGAGAGCTGCATCTGCAAGAGTATCTGGTGCGGGACGGGGCCACGGCGCACGTTTGTGGCTTCAGGTATTCCAACATCGAAGACTCCACGACGGCCCCAGGGGTCTCCGAGGCGATTCTTCAAGCACAGATGGTGGTAATGTGTCCTTCCAACCCGTTCATCAGTATAGGACCGATGCTGGCGGTACCAGGAATGAAAAAGGCCCTCGTCACCACCACCGCCCCCGTGGTTGCCGTCAGCCCGATCGTTGGAGGAAGAGCGGCCAAGGGGCCGGCCGGCCAGATGTTGGCAGATCTTGGCTTGCCCGTTTCGGCTGTCGGGGTCGCAGGGCTTTATGAAGGTCTTGCGGATGTATTTGTGCTGGATCAACAGGATGAGAACTGCCTCAGCGAAATCGAGGCTTTGGGCATGAAGGCGGTGGTCCTGGACACAATGATGCGATCTCTCCAGGACAAGCAAGACCTGGCCCGTCGGATTCTAGAAATACCTTGAAAGCAGTTCTTATCCCGGCCAAGAGAGTCAGCAGCGCCAAGCAACGTCTGGCGTCGTCGTTGTCGCCTCAACAACGCGCCGAGCTGGTCTGGGCAATGCTGGGGGATGTGGCGGCAGCGGTGAACGGAGCTGTCGCCCCTGACCGGATCATGCTGATCAGCTCGGACCCCGAGCTCCTTGGTCAGGCCCGTGTCCATGGATGGGAAGCGATAGAAGAGGAGGTCCAGGTCTCCGAAAGCCAGTCCGTTGATTATGCGTCGACGATCCTGAAGGAAGCCGGGGTCGGAGTCGTGCTCCGAATTCCCCTCGATGTGCCGCTCATTCGTTCCCAGGACGTGGATCAACTAATGGGGGCCGAGGTGGGGTCCCCGAGTGCCTTGCTGGTGCCCTCCCGGGACGGACGGGGCACCAACGCCCTGCTGCGTCGTCCTCCGGACGCCTTCCCTTCCCGCTTTGGTCCTGGAAGCCTGGCCCATCATTGCAGAGAAGCGGCGCTGGCTGGGGTTCCCTTGACCATCGTTGAGAATGTTCGTGTTGCGCTAGACCTGGATGAGATGGTGGACCTCAGGGATTTCTGGTCTCTAGGCCGGGACACAGCGACCGGCCGCTATCTCGCGGCTACGGGGCTCCTAACGCAGTAGGCACACCAGGTGATCAATGGTAAACCCCGAGATAGCCATCAAGGGCGTCGCAGGACTACCCGAAGTTGACCCGGGAACCCGACTGGGAACGCTGATCGCAGAAACCTTGAAGCGGGAATCGGCCGACGTAGAGGTGGAAGCGAACGACATTTTTGTGGTAGCGCAGAAAGTCGTGTCGAAGGCCGAGGGTGACCTGGTCCGGTTGGCTGCGGTGGTTCCGTCGACACGCGCCAAATCGTGGGCTCGAACCTGGCACAAGGATCCGCGGGTGGTCGAGGTCGTACTGCGCCAAAGCCGGCGCATCGTAAGGATGAAGCGGGGAGTCCTGATTGCCGAAACTCACCACGGATTCGTGTGTGCGAACGCCGGCGTCGACGCGTCCAACGCACCAGAGGGGAGTGTCACACTGCTGCCCCAGGACCCCGATCTCTCTGCAGAGGAGATCCGACTAGATTTAGAGAAGGCCTTCGAAATCCCCGTAGGAGTCATCGTGACGGATACGTTTGGCCGTCCCTGGAGGGAGGGATTAGTGAATGTTGCTCTGGGCGTATCCGGCGTGCGCGCTTGTGTGGATTATCGCGGGGAGAGGGACTCGTTCGGCAAACAAGTCAGACTAACCGTGATGGCGCTGGCGGATGAACTGGCGGCGGCGGCGGGACTCGTGATGGGAAAGACAAACCGGATACCAGTGGTCCAGATTCGTGGAATCAATCGCCCTTCTGAGGACGAAACTGCAGAGGGGTTGCTGCGTTCGGCAGAACGGGACCTGTTTCGTTGAGAGCCGGAAGGGCGACCCAGAGGACACGGGTTGAAGCGAGGCACTTCTTAGAATAGGACCAGGAGCGCCCAATATCCGGCTTTGCCCATAAATACGCCCCTGCCCAATAATTGAGGTTTCTGCCCAAAAAAGGTCTCATCCTTCGCCTCCTTTCTCCGACCCTATGATTGCCCCATGCTCCCAACCCTTCTCAATCACACAGCTGCCCACTTCAATGTCTCTGAAGTATCTGCTGATCTTGGATATTCCTCTGAGGACAACCTGAAAGCGATTGATGCTATAGGGGCCAGCCCCTTGATCCCCTTCAAGAGCAATGCGACTCACGCCAGAGGTGGTTTGTGGGCGCAGATGTTCTACAGCTACCACTACCATCGAGAGGCGTTTCTGGAGCGGTATCACCTTCGCTCGAACGTCGAAAGCACGTTTTCCATGATCAAGGCGAAGTTTGGAGACTCGGTCAGAAGCAAGACCGATACCGCCATGAAGAACGAAGTCCTGGCTAAGATTCTGTGCCATAACATCTGCTGTGTCATTCAGACTCAGCATGAAATGAACCTCCCGATTTTTGGGCAGAATGACCAGTTGCACAAAAATGGCCATTCTTAGGGGAATTGTTGGGCAAAGCCGATGTAATGCCATGTTTAGGTCTAGAATCCACATAAATAGAATGTTTTAACCCGGATCAGGTCCACCTGATGGGATGGGGGTCTTGGCGAGTGGGGTTGGTCGGAGGCGCCCGGAATAGGAAAACTCCTCGTTTCGAATTAGCTCCGAGTAGGACCCCAAGCCAGCAAGGTCTACCTCGGAGAGCAGGTCTAGGGGGCCAGGCTCGGCGTTTTCGCCGGCGTCGAAGCGGCGCAGGATCTGGTAAAGGGTAGATCTTTCGGCGGCCACTCGCCCCGCATCCTGGATGCACTGACGAAGCGCCGCCGGACGAAGCATTTGGCCGTGTTCAGCACCCGCCGCAGTCGAAATGCTCTCGTTGATCAGGGTGCCTCCCAGATCGTTGGCCCCAGCGGCAAGGCAGGCCTGGGCGAGCTTTAGACCTTCCTTCACCCAGGAAACTTGAAGATTGGGGATGTCCCGATTCAGGACAAGACGGGAAATAGCGTGAACCCGCAGGGTTGTGATTCCGGTTGGCCCAGGTTGCAGCGTCGGAATTCGATCCTGGAGGTACATCGGAGCTTGGGAATGAATGAATCCAAGCGGCACGAACTCGCTGAAGCCACCGGTCTGGCGTTGCAAGTCGCGAAGCAAGAGAAGGTGTCTGGCGCACTGCTCTGGCGTTTCCAGGTGGCCGTACATCATCGTGGACGTCGTTGGGATGCCCAGGGAGTGTGCAGTGGCGATCACATCCTTCCACTGCGCTGTACTGATCCGTCCCGGTGAGATGCGCTCCCTGAGGCTATCGTCCAGGATCTCGGCTGACGTGCCGGGAAGGCTTCCTATTCCTGCGTCGCGCAGCTCGCGCAGATACTCGTTGACGGTGATTCCAGAGCGGCGGGCACCGTACAGAACCTCCTCCGGCGAGAATGCATGG
The DNA here is from genome assembly GCA_965219855.1 of Acidobacteriota bacterium. Taxonomy (GTDB): domain Bacteria; phylum Acidobacteriota; class UBA6911; order RPQK01; family JAJDTT01; genus CAUZIZ01. The sequence goes on along the minus strand of CBDCOR010000014.1, from coordinate 385,726 downwards.
ATGTGTAATTGAGGCAGGGCCTCTTTGAGGGCACGACAGATCTGGATATAGAGATCCCCGGGCATATCAGGTGGGAGGCCCGCCTGTATGCAGACCTCGGTTGCCCCAAGGCGTTGGGCCTCCGATGCTCGCCGGACGATTTCTTCAATGGGCAGGTAGTAGGTCTCGTCGGCGCGGTGGGTGCGACTGAAGGCGCAGAAGCCACAGCGTTTGATGCACACATTCGTAAAGTTGATGTTGCGGTTGACGACGTAAGCGACCACGCCGCCGACCGTTTGGTGACGAAGGTGGTCTGCTACCAGAAGAAGGACCAGGAAGTCAGCGCCGTTCAAAGTGAAGAGGGAAGCGATGTCCTTCTCCTTCAGATCGCGCCCTTCCAGGCAAACGTCGAAAATGCGTGCAATGGGCGAGGGGATTGTTGTCAACAGGCCTGTTAGGTGATTCGGCACGGCTCCGTCCTCTCTGATTCGCTTCCAGCCTGGGGACTGAGCTCTGACGGGATGTAGCCTTCAGAGTCAGCCTCCTTTTTCAATCGACTGCGAAGGCCGCGAGGGATGAAATGACCCTTTTCGTGGATATACTCGGGATAAACGGGGAATCGGGCTCTGAGTTGAAAGCCCTGTTCCGCGGTACCGTCTGCAAGCTCCCGCAGATGGGGCCAGGGAGCTTCCGGGTTGACAAAGTCGATGGTAATGGGCGAGATGCCGCCCCAGTCGTTTAGTCCTGCGCCCAGGTACTCAAGATAGCGCTGGTCGGCCGCCGAAAGATTGGGAGGTGCTTGAATATTCATCTGGGGGCCCAGAGCCAGCCGGGCCATAGCGATTGTCTCGAGCATCTCGGAAAAGCTCGGTTCGGCAGCGTCCGCCATGGAGGTGCCAGGCTTGGCTTTGAAGTTTTGAATGATCACTTCCTGAATGTGTCCATAGCGTTCGTGCAGATCACGAATCAGTTCCAGGGCCTCCACTCGTTCTTCCGGAGTCTCACCGATGCCCACTAGGATTCCAGTCGTGAAGGGAATGCCGAGTTCGCCCGCCAGACGCAGGGTGTTCACGCGAACGCGTGGGTGTTTGCTGGGAGCTGAAGCGTGAGGTCCTCCTGGTTCGGATAGACGAAGACTAGTCGCTTCCAGCATTAGACCGAGCGAAGGGTTCACCTGTTGGAGGGCCTCGAGTTCCAAACGGGTGAGTATTCCAGCATTGGTGTGAGGGTAGAGACTAGTTTCCCTCAGCACCATTTGGCACATCTGGAAGAGGTAGTCCACCGTGCTATCGTAGCCTTCTTTCTTAAGCCAGCTTCGGGCCTCGAGGTATCGTGTCTCCGGTCTTTCTCCCAGCACGAAGAGGGCCTCTCTACAGCCCTCCCGCTGACCAGAACGCGCCACCGCGAGGACCTCCTCTGGCCGCATGAAGCTGTTCCTATTGGGTTTGGGTTGCTGGCGGAAAACACAATAACCGCAAGAATCACGACAGAGACGGGTGAGAGGAATGAAGACCTTGGGAGAGAAGCTGATCGTACTGCCCTTGGCATGGCTGCGAAGGGCGCTCGCCCGATCACACAGCGAGGCTATAGACCGCTTCCCGTCTGGAAGAAAAGGGTCGGACACGAGGGAATCGTAGCAGCCAGGGCGTGTGAGGTCTACCCACGAGCGGCGAAGCAGAGAACCGGTGGTAGAATGTCGGTTCGGAGGCACCTCTCGTCTGGTGACGGGCCTGGTCTTCAAAACCAGTCGGGCTGCGGCGAGAGTCGTGGCCGGTGGGTTCGATTCCCATGTGCCTCCGTTGTTCTCATACGGATTTGCAAAGATCGACTGAGCGAACCACAGAGAGCTGGCGGCAGAACATGAAGAGATGGTTAAAGGCGGAGCTCCACACGCATACCAGGGAAGATCCGTCTGATGGGCAGAGGATCGTACTGCATAGCCCCGAGGAGCTGATCGATAAGGCAGCGGCTCAGGGCTTCGAGCTTCTTTCCATCACGAACCACAACCAACTCTTGTACGAAGAGGGCCTGAGTGAATACGCACAGGAGAAGGGGATATTGCTTCTGCCGGGGGTAGAGGCAACGCTCGAAGGAAGCCACGCCTTGCTTTACAATTTCCTGGACTATGACCCTGATTGGACCACACCGTCTCAGGTCATGGCTAGAAAAGGGCACGCCCAGCTGGTAGTAGCAGCTCATCCCTTCTTTCCCATTCGAAGTGCCCTGGGCCGCCGGTTCCTGGAGTGGCGCGAGTTGTTCGATGCGGTGGAATACAATCATTTCTACACCAAGCGGATCAACTTCAATCTTCGTGCCCAGAGGGCTGCCAGACAGCGTAGGATTCCTCTCATTGGAAACTCAGACGTTCACTTTCTGGAGCAGTTGGGTTGTACGTATAGTCTGGTTTATGCCGAGAAAGAAACGGCCTCGGTGGTTGATGCCGTCAAGCGAGGGGCAATTCGAATAGTGACCGCGCCTTTAGGCGTCGCCTTCACGGCACGACTCCTTTTTTCTGTAATGATGGGAAACCTCAGAAGCCAGGCGCAGAAACTCGGGGCGCCGCCTCCAGCCTCGACTTCGGCTGTGGGAGCCGCGTCTTCGGCAGGAAGATCCGGAAGGTAGCCTTCCGGTCGGAATGGGCAAATGGTAGTCACTGAATCCAAGCAGGGAATACGCGAGAAGTGACAGCGGTATCGATCCAGGGCGAAAGAGGTTCATTCAGCGAGGAAGCCACCCTGTTGTTGTTGGGCAACGACATAGAGTTTCATAGCTGCGAGGCCTTCGAGGAGGTGTTTCGAGCGACCTCCCAGGGCGCGACCCGCTACTGCGTCGTTCCCATTGAAAACTCTCTGGCCGGGTCGATTCACAAAAACTATGATCTTCTGCTTCGTTACAAGCTGAAGATCGTACAAGAGACCAATTTGCCTATTCAGCACCATCTGATCGGTGTAGAGGGCGCGACTTTCGATGAGATTCGAACCGTGATGTCGCACCCGGTAGCCTTGGATCAGTGCGAACGGTTTTTTGTGCGATTTCCCAATCTAGTCAAGCGGACAGCCTATGACACCTCCGGCAGCGTGAAACGGATAGTGTCAAAGAATCTGCGCGATTGTGCGGCCATAGCAGGCGCGCGCGCGGCCGAGTTCTACAAGGGCCAGATCTTGATGAAGGGAATCGAGGACAACGAAGAGAATTTCACCCGCTTCTTCCTTCTTTCGCGGGATCTAGAGACCACGGAAGGCGCCAACAAGGTATCGATCGTATTCAGCTTCGAGAACTCGCCCGGGGCCCTTTTCAAATGTCTCAGCGTCTTTGCGCGCCGCGGCATCGATCTGGCGAAGATCGAGTCTCGCCCCATCCATGGTCGCCCCTGGGAGTATCTCTTCTACCTCGATTTTCAGGGCAACGTGAGTGAGAATAGAACCCGGGACGCTCTGAGCCATTTGGAAGGGATCGCGGAGTTCATGGAGGTTCTGGGATGTTACCCAAGCGCGTCTTCCTAGGGGGACGGGGAGAGATCTTGAAGCAGAAGGTCGATTCGGCTGCTATGGTCAGTTGATCCGGCGGGGTTAAATTGATAGTATCAGACGCCTTTCGATCGAGGCGTAGTAAGAAAGCATGAAGCGGACATTTCAACCGAACAATCGTCGGCGCCGGAAAACGCACGGGTTCAGGACACGCATGGGAACGCGTGGGGGCCGCATCGTGATCCGGCGCAGGAGGACAAAGGGACGCAGGTCTCTATCGGCAAGTGGTTGAAGCGGTTTGGTTTTTCGCGCGCAGAGAGACTTCACAACTCCAGGGAATATCTGGAGGTCTACCGGTCTGGAGATAGAATCCACAGGCCTCACTTCGTTCTCTACTTGATGCTGAATGGATTGCCCCTTAGCCGCCTGGGAGTGACCATATCTCGAAAGGTGGGTCCCCCGGTTGTCCGGAACCGGATAAAGCGCTCGCTACGCGAAATATTTCGGCACAACAAGAATCTTGTAGAGCGACCCTGTGATGTGGTTGTCAACGTGAAAAGATCGGCTGCGAACGCGTCTTCCGCGAAGCTCCACCAGGAATTCGTGACGACCGTCGAGAAGTGGAGTAGCGGGAAAGGAGGCGTGTGAGAGGACTTCTTTCGGTCTCAATCCGACTCTATCAGAGATCGGTTTCTCTGTTTCTGCCCCCATCCTGCCGATTCTCTCCTTCCTGCTCGGAGTACATGCTCCAAGCCATCCAGAAAAAGGGGATCGGGCAAGGCCTCTATCTGGGATTCAAGAGGATTCTGCGCTGTCATCCTTGGAACCCGGGTGGCTTTGACCCGGTGAGGTAGCACTGATAGCACTTCTACAGCCATGACTAACGGCCATGATCCCAACAAGATGGACTTGGAGAAGCGACTGCTGCTCGCGATGCTCCTGTCGATGGGTGTTCTGCTGATTACTCCCCACTTGTATCAAACTTATTTCCCGCCCCCGGCCGCCCCCGAGGAGCCCCTGGAGGAAAGGGAGCCGGCAGCAGCTCCGCCGGCAGCTCCGGAAGCAATTGCCCAGACTCCTCCGGCGCAGTCGGAGATGGTGAAGGGGTGGGAGCGAACCGAGGCCGCCGCCCGCGAAATCACTGTGGAGAATGAAGATCTGACGCTGCGCTGGACCACTGTGGGAGGTGGGCTCCAGAGCGCTCTTCTGAAACACTATCCGGCGGCACCGGATGATTCGACAGACGATTATGACTCCACCTCTGAGCCCAGGTTGTTGGATATTATCCCCCAGGGACTGCCCGCGACTTTGCCGCTCCCTCTCACCATTCGCGTCGACGACGAAAGCATCAACCGGGAACTCGAAAGCGCCGTGTATGAGGTGGTCGGGGGCAAACTGGATCAGCTAGACGCGCCGGCGGAGTTCGAGCTTTTCTACGGCGGCTCCAAGGTTCAGGTGAGAAGGAGATTCGAGATACCTGAGTGGGGTTATGAGATAAGAATGGAGACGGAGGTACTGGCGGAGGGGAGAGGGATTCCTTTCTCCATTGTCCTGGGTCCCGGTATTGGGAAGGTCGAGCCTGAGGCTGCACTAACCGGGGATTTCAGCTACCCGAGAATCAAGCGGTATATAGATAACACGGTGGAGTCCTATGTCGCCGGTGCGCCGTCGTGGTTCTCGTCGGAGATTAGTCTGGAAGATGGGACGCGTGAACTGACTTCAGGAGCCCGCTGGGTTGGACTCGACAGCCAGTACTTCGCATACGTGGTTCTCGATTCTGATGCGATTCGATCGCTTCGGCTTTCCCGGGTTGAGTGGAAGCGCGCAGAGCCAGCCGAGGACACCGTTCCCCTCCTGGTCTGCGAGGTTGGCTTCGTTGGCAAGGCCAGCTACAGCCTCTTCGCCGGGCCCAAGGACCAGGTCATCCTGACGCAAACGGACCCCACGCTCAAGGAGTTGATCGATTACGGAGTGCTCGCGATCCTGGTGAAGCCTTTGGTGTTTGGTCTCAAGTTCACCTACGGATTCGCGGGGAATTATGGTTGGTCCATCATTATTCTGACCTTCGTGATCAATCTCGCTCTCTTTCCCGTGCGCTACAAGCAGATGGCTTCCATGAAAAAGATGTCGGCGCTGCAGCCGAAGCTGAAGTCCATACAGGACCGATATAAACGCATGAAGCGCGACGACCCTCGCAAGCAGCAGATGAACTCGGAGGTCATGGCGCTTTATAAAGAACATGGCGTCAATCCGCTGGGAGGCTGTCTGCCCTTGGTGATCCAGATGCCGTTCTTGATTGCCTTCTACCGCATGCTGGCTTCATCGATCGAGCTTCGTGGAGCCCCCTTCATGGGCTGGATCCAGGACCTGTCTCAGCATGATCCCTACTACATCACACCTGTTGTGATGGGCGTCAGCATGGTGGTCCAGCAGAAGATGACCCCGGCGACTGGCGATCCGACGCAGAGACGGATGATGATGCTCCTACCCGTCGTTTTTACCTTCTTTTTCCTGAACTTATCGAGTGGCCTGGTGGTTTATTTCTTGTTTAGTAACCTGTTTGCTATGATGTTCCAGGTTTTGATGCAGCGGCTGAAAACGGACGACGCTGCTCCAACGAAGCGGAAAGGTTCCAAGAAAGGGTGATAGAAAAGTTGGAAGACGGCAGGGAGAGACTGGCGAGGCCGGAGCTCCTTCAATCGATGAAGGAATTTCTGGGAGACCTTATGCAGCAGCTTGGCCTCGATCTACAGTTCAGCTGTGAGATAGAAGAGGACGGGATCCGTGTCCGCCTGGAGGGATCCGACGACGGCTTGGTCCTGGCCGATAGCGCGCGCCTGCTCTATGCGATCAACCATCTTCTGAATCAGATCTTCTTTCGAAGATCGGAAGACGGATGCAATTTCTGGGTTGATTGCGAAGGCTACCGGAGCGAACGCGAGCAAGAGCTGGCCCTGTTGTCGAAAAAGGCGGCCGAACAAGTACGGCTGTCGGGGAAGGAGTTCTCCTTTCAGTCCCTTCCGGCGAGCGAGCGACGTATTATTCATCTGGCGCTGGCGGGTGAACCAGGGGTGAGGACTCAGAGCGAAGGAAGCGGCGCCCATCGCTGTGTCGTTGTTTTGCCCTCCTATTAAGAGACACGGACCTGTGTCTCGATTCCGGGATGGAACCATCATCGCTGTTGCGACTCCTCCGGGCCGAGGGGCAATCTCCCTGATTCGTCTCAGTGGTCCGGACAGTGCAACTCTGGTGCGAGGACAGATCGGGCTAGGCCGGGGAACCGAATGTCAGCCCCGGAGGCCTTGTTTGGCCACCTTTGTAGATTCGGGGAGGCGGCCCCTCGATCAGGTTCTCGTGACCTGGTTTCCGGCTCCCGCTTCTTACACTGGGGAAGATGTGGTCGAGATCTCATGTCACGGGAGTCCGCCCGTGGTGCAGGAGATACTGGGCACCTTGTTGCACGCCGGCGCACGCCTCGCAGAGCCCGGAGAGTTCACGCTCCGAGCCTTTCTGAACCAAAAGATGGATCTGGCTCAGGCCGAGGGGGTGCGAGACCTGATCGAGAGCCAGACAGCATTCCAGGCACGAGTGGCGCGCGACCAGGTCGAAGGCCGACTGTCGGCGGAACTGAGGCCCTATAAGGACGACCTGGTACGCATCATATCGCATATGGAGACGGCGCTCGAGTTTGTGGAGGACGAGGTCGCACCCGAGGGGAGAGCCCAACTGGTCGAGCAGATGGGCAGCGTTGATCGGGGGCTTCGGCGGCTGTTGGACAGCTTCGAGTTGGGACGGATAGTTCGGGATGGATTCTGTGTATCGATCGTGGGCAGGCCAAATGCTGGTAAGTCGAGCCTGTTCAACGCGCTGGTCCAGCAGGAGCGGGTCATTGTCACGGATGTACCAGGCACCACCAGAGATGCGGTTGCCGAGACGGTTGATCTGGAGGGTATTCCCACACAGATCGTCGATACGGCAGGTATCCGCGAGGCGCGAGATCGAGTCGAGTCCTTGGGGGTGCGGAAATCTCTCGAATACATTGAGCGCGCCGACGTGATCCTGTTCGTGGTGGATGGTTCGGCGCGGTTTGGCGGCGAAGACGCGCGGGTCTGGGCCGCCGTCAAGGAACATCCCTGCATCCTCGTTCTCAACAAGCTAGACCTTCCGCAGGTAGTGGAGGTGCCTCCGGATATAGGTCAGCAGTTTAAGTCTGTGGTAGCCGTCTCGGCGCGACATGGCACCTGCGTGAAGGAGTTGCGTGAGGTCATGAGCCGCGTGCTGGCTCCCGCGAAGGGAGGAGAGAGGGAGCGGGTCTTGATCACCAACGCAAGGCACAAACACTGTCTTGAACGGGCACGAGAATATCTCAGCCGGGCGCTTGTCGCTTGCGAGGAGGGTCTCAGCGAGGAATTCCCGCTGTACGACTTGAGGAAGGCCCTGGAAGAGACTGGGAAGATCACGGGAGAAACCAGCGTGGAGGATATTCTCGGTGAGATCTTCTCAACATTTTGCATTGGCAAGTAGGAGCGTTGCAGGGGCAGCTTCAGGTCGCCGACGAGGGGCCTTCTGAGAGAGCGGTATGCCGGCTGCTCCGAGAGCAGAGAGGGCGGCTAGGTAACGAGTTCGGAGTAGAGCCGATCCAGTTCGTCCTCGGAGTGGAAGTGGAAGAGGATCTGGCCCCGCGAGTGACGCCGCCGGATTTCGACCCTAGTCTTCCAACGCTGCTCCAGACGTTGTTCTGCCGCCTCCAGGTGGGGGTCTTTGCGGGATCGGTGTGGCGTCGGTGAGGCGACCGACTGCTGGACCCGGCGCTCGACTTCTCGAACCGAGAGACCCCTGGACGCAATCTGTGCGGCTAACTCCAATTGCTGGGTATGGGGAAGAGGGAGTAGTGCCCTGGCATGTCCCATCGAGAGTTCACCGGCCAGCAAGGCCTGCTGAAGAGAGCGAGGTAGCTGAAGAAGTCTGAGGGTGTTGGTGACTGCGGTCCGGCTTTTTCCGACCTGGCGGGCGACTTCTTCCTGGGTGAGACCGAATTCCTCAATCAAGACTGAATAGGCCTGAGCCTCTTCGATGGCCGTGAGATCGGCACGTTGGATGTTTTCAACCAGGGCCATCTCGACCATCTTCTGGTTTGAGATATCCTGAACGATGGAAGGGATGCGTTGCAGTCCGGCCTTCTGGGCAGCCCGCCAACGTCGCTCGCCGGCGATGATCTCGTAGCCCTCGGCCCGAGAGCGAACAATGATCGGCTGAAGCAATCCATTCTGAGCAATGGAAGCGGCCAGCTCATCGAGAGTTGCCGAGTCGAGCCGCAGCCGCGGTTGAAAGGGATTGGGATGGATTTGTTCCAGGTCGAGTTCAACCAGGGGAGAAACAGATGCTGATTTTGGTAGCAGTGCATCCAGGCCCCTGCCCAGCGCCCGTCTTTTCATGATGTTACCCGCCGCATAGATTCTGGTCCTGACCATCGAAGTGGATCGAGCGAGTTCTTCCCGAGGATCTCTTGAGCCAGCTTGAGGTAGGAATTGGCGCCTTTGGAGCGGGCATCGTAGAGAACAATGGGTTTGCCGAAACTTGGCGACTCGGCAAGTCGCACGTTGCGTGGTATGTGTGTCTCAAGGAGCCGCGACCCCAGGTGGGCCGAGACGTTCTGCCGGATTTGGGTGGAGAGATTGAGGCGGTCGTCATACATGGTGAGGAGCACCCCCTCGATCCTCAGAGTCGAATTCAGTGTTTCGCGTATCCGCTGCACCGTAGCCATGAGGTCCGACAGTCCCTCCAGCGCAAAGTACTCACACTGAATCGGGATCAAGACGGAATCTGAAGCGGTCAGCGCATTCACAGTCAGAATCCCGAGGGAAGGAGGGCAATCGACCAGAATGAAATCGTAGCGAGGCCGGAGCTGATCCAAGGCCTTCCGCAGCCGGAATTCGCGCGTAGAGAGGTCCAGAAGCTGCACCGTAGCCGCGATCAGTGCGCGGTTGGCGGGCAGCAGGTCGAGTGTTTCCATCTCGGTTGGATAAATGGCAGAAGAGGGATCCTGCCCCTCCATAAGCACCTCATACGCAGAGGGTTGAATGCTGTCTTTGTCGAGCCCCAGGCCCGAGGTTGAGTTGCCCTGGGGGTCCAGATCTACGACGAGGACGCGGAGGTCGGCAGTGGCCAGTGAGGCTCCCAGATTGATGGCGGTAGTGGTTTTCCCTACTCCTCCCTTCTGGTTGGTCACGGCGATGATCTTAGCGTTGCTCATGAAGGCCACCTTACCATGATCGGGCGACGTTTCACGTGAAACATAGGAGGTGGCTCCGGGTTTGGGGGCCGGGTCGCGAATAGGTCATTTCCCAACCTCGTATGTGGTTCCCAACGCTCTGAACCTGGCTCGCTTCAGTCGCAGCGGAAGAGGCTAGCAAAACGCGAGCTCGAAGCGGGCACCTGGTGCTGGCGAACAAGTGTCAAGCCATTCATCGAGTCGCCAAGCAGGGAACCGTGAAACCACAAGAGCTTCACCCCATGAGCCCTAAGCAGGTTCCTGAGTCTTGGCGAGGGCGTCAGCGCGCGGATGGTGGCCACGTCGATCATATCCCAGCCCGGGTAGTCTTCGGCTCTCCCCTGAAAGAACTCGGTAGGCAGCGAGAGGGTCCTGCAAGCCTCCTTCAGGAAAACGGTTTTCTTCGCGCTCTTCTCGATCAGCGTGAGGCGCAGCGTGGGCAAGAACAGTTTCAGTGCCAAACCAGGGAAGCCGGCACCGGTACCGACATCCGCTATCACCTGATTGGGGTCCAGGAAACGATCGGCTGCCCAGAAGGATTCAAAGAAGTGGAATCGAAGTTGGTCCGCCACACTCTGGACCCGGGTGAGGTTGATCGTGCGGTTCCAGCGCTTCAGCAAATCCAGATAGTTCCGAATCTGAGCTTTTTGCTCCCCTGAGAGCTGTACCCCAAACGTTTCCTCCATGACTTGGAGTTCGGAAACTGTCATGAGATGTATGATCTGAAAAGAGGCGTATTAACCTTTTTGGTCGGATTCCCGCTGCCGATTGGGGCTTTGCCCAACAATTCCCCTAAGAATGGCCATTTTTGTGCAACTGGTCATTCTGCCCAAAAATCGGGAGGTTCATTTCATGCTGAGTCTGAATGACACAGCAGATGTTATGGCACAGAATCTTAGCCAGGACTTCGTTCTTCATGGCGGTATCGGTCTTGCTTCTGACCGAGTCTCCAAACTTCGCCTTGATCATGGAAAACGTGCTTTCGACGTTCGAGCGAAGGTGATACCGCTCCAGAAACGCCTCTCGATGGTAGTGGTAGCTGTAGAACATCTGCGCCCACAAACCACCTCTGGCGTGAGTCGCATTGCTCTTGAAGGGGATCAAGGGGCTGGCCCCTATAGCATCAATCGCTTTCAGGTTGTCCTCAGAGGAATATCCAAGATCAGCAGATACTTCAGAGACATTGAAGTGGGCAGCTGTGTGATTGAGAAGGGTTGGGAGCATGGGGCAATCATAGGGTCGGAGAAAGGAGGCGAAGGATGAGACCTTTTTTGGGCAGAAACCTCAATTATTGGGCAGGGGCGTATTTATGGGCAAAGCCGCCGATTGGGATTGTTGTGACCTAACAACGGAACCAATCGGTCTCTATCGAAATGTTCTACTCCTACAGCTTGCCTAAACGGCGTCGCCGACCAAAGCGGGCTCGGGGTTGGTTCGCCGGCGAACCTCCAGGTGGATGTTCAGGACGGAGAGAGCGGCGGGCGTGATTCCCGGAACTCGTGCGGCCTGGCCCAGGTTGGTAGGTTTGATACGATTGAGGCGTTCCACGACCTCATTCGAGAGACCGCTGACCTGACTGTAGTTGAGGTCGGAGGGAATTCTTCTGTGCTCCAGGCGCTGCAACCGTTCGACTTCGCGCAATTGGGACCGAATATATCCTTCGTACTTGATGTGAGTCTCGACCACCCCTGCCTCTTCGTCGTGTAAAGGAACACCCTGATCTTGAAGCCACTCCTTGAAGTCTTGAATGTGGCATTCGGGGCGTCTCAGGATCTGACCCAGGTTGGATCCGGGTTCTAGGGATAGTCGCTGACCGAGTTGTTTCAGTAGAGGGGATTCCTGGTTTAGATAGGTAGAGCGCAGCAGCTCGACGGCTCGATCGATCCGGGCCCACTTGGCTTCGAACTGCCGGTAGGCCGCGGAGGGGATGAGGCTCAGCGCATGGCCCTGGGGCATCAGGCGACGATCAGCGTTGTCGATCCGCAGCAGGAGACGGTATTCTGCCCGTGAAGTAAACATCCGATACGGCTCATCCACTCCCTGGGTTACCAGATCATCAATCAAGATTCCCAAGTAGCTCTGGGCTCGGCTCAGGACCAGGGGGGCCGTGCCCTGGGCCATCGAAGCGGCGTTGATACCGGCCATCAGCCCTTGTGCAGCAGCCTCTTCGTAACCAGTGGTGCCATTGATCTGCCCAGCATGGAAGAGGCCGCTTACTACCTTTGTCTCCAGCGTAGGATGAAGCTCGGTGGGCAGGACGTAGTCATACTCTACTGCGTAGCCTGGGCGGATCATGGTGGCATTCTGAAGGCCTGGAATATTGGCAAGAAGCCCTTGCTGCACGTCCACCGGCATGCTGGTCGAGAGGCCGTTGACATAGATAAGGTTGGTATCCAAGCCTTCGGGCTCCAGGAAGATCTGATGGCGGTCCCGATCTGGGAACTTGACGACCTTGTCCTCGATCGAGGGACAGTACCGAGGCCCGACTCCGACGATGTCCCCGCCATAAAGCGGACTGCGGTCCAGATTTTCTCGTATGACGGCGTGGGCTTGCTCGTTGGTGGAGGAGATCCAGCAAGGTACCTGAGGCAGCGCCACTCCGGAGCTGAGAAACGAGAACAAGGTGGGCTCGTCATCCCCAGGCTGCTCTTCGAAAGCACTGAAATCGATGCTTTCCCTGTCCAGACGGGGCGGAGTTCCCGTCTTTAGCCGTCCCATTTGGAAGCCGATGCTGCGGATTGAATCTGCCAAAGCAACGGCGGCCTTCTCACCCGACCGCCCGGCTCGAAACTTCTTTTCTCCCAGGTGGCAAAGTCCATTCAGAAAAGTCCCGGTGGTCAGGATGACGGTTGCGCAAGGGAGGATGTCCCCGTTCGCAGTCTCTACGGCCACCACCCGTTTTTTGCGCCTGACGATCGCCGTGACTTCCGTCTGGATCAGGAACAAGTTGGGTATCTCTGCCAGCAGGCCCTGAACCTTCCGCCGGTAAAGCCTCTTGTCGTTCTGGGCTCTGGGGGCACGAACCGCGGGGCCACGACTCCGATTGAGCAGCCGAAACTGAATCCCAGACTGGTCCGCGACCTGCCCCATCAGACCACCCAGAGCGTCCAGTTCTCGAACCAGATGTCCCTTGGCGATGCCTCCGATCGATGGGTTGCAAGACATTTGGCCGATCATATCGAGATTGATCGTCAGGAGAGCCGTCTTGGCACCCATGCGTGCCGCCGCCGCCGCCGCCTCGGAGCCCGCGTGACCGCCTCCGATGACGACAACGTCGTAGCTTGTCGTGGACATGAAAAGCCATTATAGCGGATAGATTTGCCAGGGTTTGCCTGGTCTTTCTGAAGTCTGGTCGAGGAAAGAGAAAAGCAGGGCAACCCTGTTGGAAGTTCGTGTCTAATCGGGGCTGATCTTGAGAGATCTCAGAAACTTCTCATCCTGGGTGGTCAGCTCCAGACGCACCGGAGGGAGCTTCTTCGAGACCGATTCGCCACCCTCGCGCTGGTTGAATCCGATGGTTGCCTCAATAATTAGAAATACCTCGTAGCCCGTTTGCCGAATGCCCTGGATCGCAGCATTGATCTGAGGCGATTCCAGGAGGGCCTCATTAATCGCAGCCTCGAGCTTCTTCTTATACTTCTTGAGCTGCTCGTCCCGCATTCAAACCCAGTCCCTTTCCCCTTGCCAACCTCACAGGAAACTGATCAAATCTAGTGGCCAGAGAAGAGTCTTTTGGGTACCAATGATACCAAACTCGGGCCCTTTGTAAAGTGGGAATAGGAGGCAAGAAACTGGGTCCGAAGCAGGGTTCCAACCGTCCCAAAAAGCTCGTCTATCGACCCCAGGATATGGATTCCTTGGGGTACGAGAAGGATCTGGGAAACCCAGGTGACTTTCCCTTTACCCGTGGGATCTATCCCGCCATGTACCGCGATCGACTGTGGACCATGCGGCAGTATGCGGGCTATGCCACGGCAGAGGAATCGAATCGACGCTACCGCTATCTCCTGTCTCAGGGAACCACCGGATTATCGGTCGCGTTCGATCTTCCCACCCAGCTCGGACTCGACTCGGATCACCCTTTAGCTCAAGCTGAAGTTGGCCGAGCGGGCGTCGCCATCGACAGCATCGAGGACATGTCCCGCCTCTTCGAAGGCATTCCGCTCGAATCCGTCTCGACCTCTATGACTATCAACGCCACGGCGGCAATCCTCTTTGCGCTCTACCTGGTTGCAGCTAGAAGGCAGGGAGTGCGCTGGACCTCGCTGCGTGGGACAGTTCAGAACGATATTCTCAAAGAGTACCTGGCCCGAGGAACCTACATCTTTCCACCCTCAGCTTCGGTGAGGCTGGCTACCGATCTTCTGGCGTTTGGGTATCAGGAGGTTCCACGCTGGAACCCCATCTCCATCAGCGGCTATCACATTCGCGAGGCCGGTGCGACAGCAGCCCAGGAGATCGGATTCACGCTTGCCAACGCCGAGACTTACGTAGAAGCGGCCCTCTCAACAGGATTAGAAATAGATCAGTTTGCGCCGCGTCTCTCCTTCTTCTTCGGTGCGCACAATGATCTCTTCCAGGAAGTGGCCAAGTTCCGAGCAGCCCGTCGCCTCTGGGCGCGCCTGATGAAGGAGAGGTGGAAGGCGAAAGATCCAAGATCGGCCATGCTACGCTTCCATACACAGACGGCGGGAAGCTCTCTGACCGCACAACAGCCCGACAACAATGTGGTGCGTGTCGCGGTTCAAGCACTCGCTGCGGTGCTGGGTGGGACTCAATCGCTTCATACCAACGCCAAGGACGAGGCGCTGGCACTCCCAACCGAACGGACGGCCCGGTTGGCCCTGCGCACGCAGCAGTTACTGGCTCATGAGAGTGGCGTCACCGAAGCACCGGATCCGCTAGGAGGGAGCTGGTACGTCGAGAGACTCACCGGTGACCTGGAGGAGGAAGCGGAGAATTACCTGACACGGATTCGATCCATGGGTGGAATGCTGAAGGCGATTGAAAGCGGTTTCGTCAGCCAACAGATTCAAGAGTCGGCTTATCAGTATCAAAAGCGACTCGAATCCGGTAAGCAGACGGTTGTGGGCGTCAACCACCTTCGGGACGAAGAGCCCTACTCCCTGGAGATACACCAGATCGATCCAGAAAGCGAACGACGCCAGATCGAGGGACTGGTCCAATTCCGCGCCGTCAGAAACGGTTCCTTGATCGACCGTTCCCTGGAGAGCATTCGGCTGACTGCTGAATCCGACGAGAATCTTATTGCGGCGATTGTCTCGGCCGTCGAAGCTGGGGCAACGGTCGGAGAGATCTCGGATTCACTAGGCGACGTTTTTGGCAGACACGTGGAAAACGTTACACTGTAAAGTTGAAGGCCCCTTTGGTGGGGCAATCCCGGGAGAGCCTGTGGAGCATAACCACGTTCGAGCCGGACTGAAAAAGGAAGGTGTTCCGCAGCCCCTGATGTCCTACCAGGAGGCGCTCGAAGCGCTTCTACCCCAAGTTCCGTCGCCAGTTTCTGTTCGAACTCCACTGTTGAGCAGCTTGGGAAAAGTCCTAGCCAATTCGGTCAGCGCCGACCGCGATCTTCCACCCTTCGACAAGTCCTTCATGGACGGCTACGCGGTTCGCAGCCAGGATGCCGTTTCGGCACCAGTACAGCTGAAAGTTGTAGGGATCGTGGCTGCGGGAAGCTCTTCCCTCCCGACTGTGGGTGCGGGTGAAGCGGCCCAGATCATGACAGGAGCTCCTATGCCTCCAGGGGCGGACGCAGTGCAGATGGTGGAGAAGACGCGAGCCGCGAATGAGGCGCTTGTGGAACTAACGGAGGCGGTTTGTCCGGGGCAGAATGTTTCCTTCCGCGGAACCGAGGTGAAGTGTGGCGATGTGGTGCTGCCAGGGGGTCGATCCGTCGGAGCCGCTGACATTGGTGTGTTGGCAACCTTTGGAAAAACGGAAGTAGACGTCCTCGGAGCGCCCAAGGCTGTGATCGTGTCAACCGGAGATGAGTTGGTTGGCGTCGATCAGTGCCCTTCCTTTGGACAGATCCGAAACTCTAATGGTCCCATGCTTTGGGCTCTTTGTCAGGAACTGGGTGTGGAGTCTGAGGTTTTTCCGGCGGTGCGCGACGACCGTGGAGAGATCGCCGAAGCGATTGACAGGGCGCTGGAAAGCGATATCGTACTGCTCTCCGGGGGGGTCTCGATGGGTGAGTATGATTACGTCTATCGAGTCCTGGGCGAAAGGGGCGTAGAACGAATCTTTCATAAGGTCGCTGTGAAACCCGGAAAGCCAATTTACGTAGGCAAGAAAGGCACCTCCCTGGTTTTCGGCCTGCCCGGGAATCCGGTGTCTGCGTTTGTGACCTTCCAGCTGTTCGTGCGACCCTCTGTGCGCCGATGGATGGGATACGATTCGGGCTCTCTGCCTCGGATTGAGGCCACCCTGTCGCAGGACGTGAAGCAGAAGCCGGGAAGAACCTTCTTCAAGCCGGCTCGCGCACTCTGGCGGCAGGGCTGTTTTGAAGTTGAGCCGGTGGACACCAGAGGGTCTGCCGACCTGGCAGGATTCTGCAAGGCCAATGCCTTGCTCGTCATCGAGGCGGATTGCACTTTCCTGGCGCAGGGCTCCAGTGTCCCCGTCTTGTTGCTCGAGGGCGGGATGGGATAGACACTAGAAGGCACGTAATATGGTTGACCTGACACACATCGATGCCTCCGGGCGTGCCCGTATGGTAGACATTGGCGAAAAGCGCCTCCTTCGGAGGACGGCCCGTGCCGAGGGGCGACTTGAGGTCTCAAGAGCCGCCCGCGAAAAGATCCTGGAGGCAGGCCTGCCCAAGGGAAACCCTTTCGAAGTTGCCCGGCTGGCAGGGATCCAGGCTGCGAAACAGACTAGCCACTTGATTCCTCTTTGTCATAATCTCAACCTGGACTTTGTGGACGTCGAGATCGAACTTCAGGAGTCAGCCTTCCAGATCCGGAGTACGGTCAGTTGCCGTTGGGCAACGGGCGTTGAAATGGAAGCCCTGACCGCCGCCGCCGTGGCCGGATTGACCCTCTACGATATGTGTAAGGCAGTGGATCCCGAAATGGTGTTGGGTGAGATTCGCTTGATCGAGAAGCTCAAGGAAGAATTGACTGAATCCAACGATTAGATTCCGGTTCAAGGAAAATAGGTCCAGGACTTCCCAGAGTTCCCGCTTTTTAGCCTGTAAAAGAGTACAAGTCGCCTGTTTTCCTTTTGTCGAGTCTAGAAAGGAGATTCTTCTCCCTTTTCAGGATTTAAAGGGATAAGGTCTCTGGGGGGGCTTTGCCCATAAATACGCCCCTGCCCAATAATTGAGGTTTCTGCCCAAAAAAGGTCTCATCCTTCGCCTCCTTTCTCCGACCCTATGATTGCCCCATGCTCCCAACCCTTCTCAATCACACAGCTGCCCACTTCAATGTCTCTGAAGTATCTGCTGATCTTGGATATTCCTCTGAGGACAACCTGAAAGCGATTGATGCTATAGGGGCCAGCCCCTTGATCCCCTTCAAGAGCAATGCGACTCACGCCAGAGGTGGTTTGTGGGCGCAGATGTTCTACAGCTACCACTACCATCGAGAGGCGTTTCTGGAGCGGTATCACCTTCGCTCGAACGTCGAAAGCACGTTTTCCATGATCAAGGCGAAGTTTGGAGACTCGGTCAGAAGCAAGACCGATACCGCCATGAAGAACGAAGTCCTGGCTAAGATTCTGTGCCATAACATCTGCTGTGTCATTCAGACTCAGCATGAAATGAACCTCCCGATTTTTGGGCAGAATGACCAGTTGCACAAAAATGGCCATTCTTAGGGGAATTGTTGGGCAAAGCCCTCTGGGGGTCTCTCGACTGTCCGCCATCCTCCGGAACCGTCCCCAGGGCGAGATCGGTCTTCCTGCAGGCCCGCATTTCTCATCGCTTGTCGTAGCGAGGCGCCGCAAGGGCCGTCCTGGCAAGGCTTGCGACCGACCAGCCAGGGCGGATGATTGCGGCGTCGCAGTAGACCAGCGATGAGAAATGCGGGTTAGGTCCACATTCCCTTGGTTTTCCCATGATCAGACGCGATTAGGATTTTTGAGGTGCCTATGACCGGATAAAAGGGATCTAAAGGAGTTTTCCTTTCGTTCTTTCCCGAAAGCGCATCTGGGCAGTTGACGGGTTGGCCTGCAGGGTTCCTAGGCTAGCGTATGGACCACATGCCGGAGAGCAGAGCGAAAACGCGCTCTTGGCTAAGAGGATTGGCAAAGGGCAGGAAAAACAGATCACGCCACCTCCACTTCTTGGTGTAGGTGACGATCCTGGCCTTCTTGGTTTCCGGTAATCCGGCCTCCTCCTGGGCCGCCTCGAAAGCTTCCAGGAGGCCTCCAATCTGGTCCAGGAGTTCGAGCTCCAGGGCTTGGGCCCCCGTCCACACTTGCCCTTCTGCTGCCTTTCGCACACTGTCCCGACTTTTCTGCCGCCCCTCCGCTACCTTTTCGAGGAAGAGCTCCTCATAAAACTGTCGCATCTGCTCCCTGACGACCTCCACCTCCTCCGCGGAGAAGGGACGTGCGGGGGAGGTGTAGCCTGTGCGTCTTCCTTTTTCGACGACATCCACGTTGATGCCGACTTTCGCGAACAGTCCCTCGAGGTTCAGTTTGCCGCCGATCACCCCGATCGACCCAGTGAGTGTGGAGGGGGCGGCTAGAACCTTCCGGGCAGCGGTAGCGATGTAGTAGCCCCCACTTGCTGCCAGGTCGCCGAAGGAGATGATGACCGGTTTGCTCTGGCTGGCGCGCTTGATCTCGCGCCAGATCAAATCGGAGGAGAGAGCTGACCCACCGGGGCTGTTTACGCGCAGCACGATGGCTTTGACACGCTTCTGCTTCGCGGCTTCCCGAAGCAAGTGCTTCAGAGTATCTGCGCCTAGAATTGAGCGGCCACCCCGGCTCGACCGGGACATCCCCGGGGCGATAACTCCATCTGCCACGATGTAGGCGATCTGGGGACGGTAGAAGGTAAGCGTTCTGCGCAGGAACGACTCCTCGGTGCTCAGCTTCGAGCAGGGAAGATCGACTAGCTCGGGGCCTTCGTTCTCGACCAGTTTCTGTGGGGTCCTTGGTCGATCCAATCCTGGACCTGGGCTGCGCTGACCGATCGATTTGATGCAATGAGCTCCTTCATGCGTTCCTGCAGATCGGTCAGAATCGCGTCACCCATTTCCCGGCTGTTCTCGGACATGCCTTCTCGATCGAAGGGCTCGGCCGCCGACTTGTAGGCTCCGATTTGCACGACTTCAGGGTCGATTCCCAGGTAATCCAAGAGCTTCTTGAAGAACAGCACCTCTAACCGTAAGCCGACTAATTCAAGGGTCGTGGCCGGCGAAAGATAGATTTTCTGGGCTCCGGCAGCCAGGTAGTATGACTTGTTGTCGGCATGCTCAAGGTAGGCATAGGAGCGCTTCCCGTCTGCGTGGAAACGGGCTAGCAGTCGATGGATCTCTTCGATTTGTCCCCATCCGATGGCGGTAGGCTTGATAATCAGGATCAGTGCCTGAACACTGCGGCGGTGCCGTGCGGCTTCAATCAAGTTCAATAGGTGGTGAAAGTGAATCTGTTGTCTCTGCCAGAGGAAGGAGGGACCAAAGAACTCTTCGACAACCTCGCCCTCAATCTCAAGTTTGACGAAGCAGCCTTTGCGAGTCATCGGGTGAGCAGATCATACGCCCTTGTGCCTGCTAGGGAAAGATGATCGCTCGGGGCAGCAGAACCGGAGTCCCGGGTGGCAGGAAGTTAGCTCTTTGACAGATTTCCGAAGGTCCGCTCCACGATACACTGCACCCGAATGACTGGGCCGACAACCCCCAGGTTCCGTTATAATGAAGCGCGTGTATCGGCTTAATCTATTTTTGCTTTTCAGCCTCTTTCTTGGATCCCTGAGCTTGGCTCAGGAGAAGCAGGACGAAGAGGCTCCCACGGCTACCGAAACTCCTGCCGAGGATCCTGCTGATGAAGGATTTCGGATCGGAGTTGCCGTCGATCAAGTGTTTCTATCGGTGAACGCGCGGTCCCTGGAGGGTGGCTTCGTTCGAGGACTGAGGCAAGATCAGTTCCAGGTCTATGAGGACGGAGTGAAACAACGGATCGTCAACTTCTCCAGTGAAGCGGTGCCCGTGCAAGTAGTTCTGCTGGTTGATATCAGCGGGAGCACCCGCCACAGTCTTCCCACGATTCGACGAGCTGCCTTGCGTTTCGCCAAGAGTCTAGGACAAGAGGACCGCATTGCCGTCATTACCTTCAATGATGCTCCTCGACTGATTCTCAACTGGACTAACGACCTCGAGAAAATTGAAAACGCGCTCCTCAGTGTGTACGCCAAAGGACAAACTGTTTTGAACGATGCGCTGTACGTTACCTGCGATGATCTGCTCAAGGACGTGGCGGGCAAGAAGGCGATCATTCTCTTGACCGACGGTGTCGACACCGGAAGCATGGTGAACTACCAGGAGGTAGTGGATCTGGGGATCCGCTCGGAAGCGATCGTCTACGTTGCCTCCAAGCTCGACGAATACTGGGGGATGGCGATTGCCGCCAGGATGGAGTTTGCTGTGCGCTCCCAGATTGTTCCGAGGCAACTGACCGACGACTTCATCCTGGAAGTGCGTCGGTTTCTGCAAAAGCTGGCCGATCAAACCGGAGGCAGGGTCTTGAACAGTCAGGCCTTCTCCAGCCTTTCTGAAGTCTACGCGCAGGTGGCCGAAGAGCTAAAGAATCAGTACTATATCTCATACGTACCATCCAATCGCCTCAAGGATGGGAGTTGGAGAAATATCACTCTTCGGGTCATCAACCCGGCAACGGTAGTGGGCACTCGGCCCGGCTACTACGCTCCCACAGAGTAAGCGACACCTGAAAGAAACCAGCCCGAAATCAGCACCCAGAGATTGCTCTTGACAAATCAGGACTGGATCGGTACTATTTCCTGGTTGAGCGGGGGCTTGAGATGATTCGGCTGAGCAAAGAGACTGATTACGGCATCGTCCTTCTATCCCACTTCGCAGGCGAAGGAGTGGGCTCCACCTATAGTGCCCGCGCTCTGGCGGCCGAAACACAGATTCCACTGCCCATGGTCAGTAAGATCCTCAAAGTGTTGGCACGTCAGGGCTGGTTGGTTTCCCAGAGAGGCGCAAAGGGCGGATACACTCTTACCCAACGACCGGACATGATTTCGGTAGCCGAAATCATCAAGGGGATCGAAGGGCCGATCGCCATCACAGAATGTGTGGAAGCCCCCGGTGATTGTAGGCAGGAGTCGGTATGCCGCACTCGTCACAATTGGAAGGTGATCAATCGCACCGTCCGGAAAGCCCTGGAAAAGGTCACTCTCTCCGATATGGCCGCGCCATTTCCGGATCATCTAGTTGCCCTGGACCCGGTTCCTACTGGGTTCGACCGATCGCCTTCTGAAGAGGATCGAGACCCCTCGTTTCTTGAAGGATAGAGAAAGAGGCTGAAAGGATTGATATGTCGAGTGAGACACAGCAGATAGAAGAGTTCACCAGTCAGGAATACAAATACGGGTTCTTTACCGATGTCGATGCCGACTCGGTTCCACCAGGACTCAGTGAGGAAATTGTCGCCCACATTTCTCGGAAAAAGGAGGAGCCCTCCTGGTTGCTCGAGTGGCGCTTGAAGGCCTACCGTCACTGGTTGACCATGGTTGAGCCCGAGTGGCCGAAAGTTCAATACCCTCCGATTGACTATCAGGACATCATCTACTACTCGGCCCCCAAGACCAGTGAGGACGGGCCCAAGAGCCTCGACGATATCGACCCGGAAATCCGCGCAACCTATGAGAAGCTTGGGATCCCTCTCAAAGAGCAGGAGCTTCTGGCCGGTGTAGCCGTCGATGCGGTTTTCGATAGTGTTTCGGTGGCAACCACTTTCAAGGAAAAGCTCTCGGAGCTGGGGATTATCTTTTGTTCCTTTAGCGAGGCGGTTCGGGAACACCCGGACCTGGTCAAGCAGTATCTAGGTTCGGTCGTGCCCACCACTGACAATTTCTTCGCAGCCCTCAACTCGGCCGTCTTCACAGATGGATCTTTCGTTTACGTGCCTAAGGGCGTTCGCTGTCCCATGGAGCTGTCGACCTACTTCCGGATCAATGCCGCCAAGACCGGCCAGTTCGAACGCACGCTCATTGTGGCCGACGAGGGAGCCTACGTCAGCTACCTGGAGGGATGCACGGCTCCGATGAGGGATGAGAATCAACTTCACGCCGCCGTAGTGGAGTTGGTCGCGCTGGACGACGCGGAGATCAAATATTCGACCATCCAGAACTGGTACCCGGGTGACAAGGATGGGAAGGGCGGAATCTACAACTTCGTCACCAAGCGAGGCAAATGCCTGGGAGTGAATTCGAAGATCTCCTGGACCCAGGTCGAGACGGGGTCGGCAATTACCTGGAAATACCCAAGCTGCATTCTGATTGGAGACAATTCGGTGGGCGAGTTCTATTCCGTCGCTCTGACAAACAATCGCCAGCAAGCGGACACCGGGACGAAGATGATCCATATTGGCGAGAACACCCGCAGCACCATTGTCTCGAAAGGCATCTCAGCGGGTTTTGGACAGAACACCTATCGAGGGTTGGTGCGGATTGGCAGCAAAGCCAAGGGTGCCAGGAACTATACCCAGTGCGACTCCATGTTAATGGGAGACAAGTGTGGAGCCCACACATTTCCCTATATTGAGGTTAACAACAGTACGGCTCACATGGAGCACGAGGCGTCCACCTCGAAGATCGGCGAGGACCAGATTTTCTACTGTCAGCAGCGGGGCCTCTCGGCTGAGGATGCGGTTTCCATGATCGTCAACGGTTTCTGCAAGAAGGTGATCAAGGAGCTTCCCATGGAGTTCGCCGTGGAGGCCCAGAAGTTGCTCAGTATCAGCCTGGAAGGAAGTGTGGGCTAGCCTTTCCTCACCTGCTTTACCCGACCGCCTGGATATCCCATTGCTTTTTTCCGATGAGGTTCGAGAATGCCGAGCCGGAATGAGTGATTGCGAGGGTTGTGCAGCTACCTGAAAAGGCCGTCCCCGAGATCGAATCAAGGATAAGGAGAGCAGCGGATAAGCCATGCTGGAAATCAGAGATCTACATGTAAAGGCAGAACAGGAGATCTTGCGAGGGATCGATCTGAAGGTGGGGCCGGGAGAGATCCACTCGATCATGGGTCCCAACGGTTCCGGAAAGAGCACGCTAGCCCAGGTGCTGGCCGGCCGAGAGTCCTATGAAGTAACACGGGGAGAGGTCTTGTTCGAAGGAAAGGACCTACTGGAAATGTCACCAGAAGAGAGGGCCCGAGAAGGCATCTTCATGGCCTTTCAGTACCCGGTGGAAATCCCTGGGGTTAGCAACACCTATTTTCTGAGAGCGGCCCTCAATGCAGTTCGTACTCATCGAGGCCTGGAGGAAATCGACGCCATGGACTTTCTTTCGTTGGTACGGGAGAAGATCAAGCTCCTGAAGGTCGATGAAAGCCTGATGAACCGGCCGGTCAACGAGGGTTTCTCTGGGGGTGAGAAGAAGCGCAACGAGATTTTCCATATGGCGGTCTTGGAACCCAGACTGGCTGTCTTGGACGAGACAGATTCGGGTCTGGACATCGACGCGCTGAAGATCGTAGCCGAAGGCGTCAACACGATGCGTAGCAAGGATCGATCCATGATCGTCGTCACTCATTATCAGCGGCTACTCGATTACATCGTTCCCGACTTTGTTCACGTTCTCTATGAGGGACGCATTGTGAAGTCAGGAGGCAAGGAGCTGGCGCTGGAACTTGAGGAAAAGGGTTATGCGGATCTGCGGGTGGAAGGCGAAACGGCGCTGACTTGATCGTTTCCCGGAAGAGAAGGTATTGAATCAATGGCAGAGGCGGTTAAGGCGGAAGCAGAAACCTATCTAGCAAACTTCGAAGGGCTGGAAACTGCCTTCCCGGGTGAGCCCCCTTGGTTGCGGGACCTGCGCCGGAGCGCACTGGCGCGCTTCTCTGAGCTGGGCTTCCCCACAATCCGGGACGAGGACTGGCGTTACACCAACGTTGCGCCAATCGCCAGGACCACCTTCCAGGCGCCAGCACAGGTTGATCCTCGAGCGGTAGCGGAAAGACTCAATCGGACTCCACTGGTGGATCTGGATTCCCCCAAGATGGTTTTTGTCAACGGGACTTATTCGCCCGAGCTGAGTTCTTTGCAGGCGCTGTCGCCGACGCTTCGCGTGAGCAGCCTCTCTGAAGCCCTGGCGGAGTCGCCTGAAGAGGTAGAGCCGCACCTCGCTCGCTATACAGGAGGTCAGGATAACGCCTTCAGCGCGCTCAATACTTCCTTCATGGGCGACGGCGCCTTCATCCATGTTCCCCACGGGACCGTGGTAGAGGATCCGATCCAGTTGTTCTACATTTCTTTTGGATCCCAGGCGCAGGAACCGTTCGTCACCCACCCCCGGAACCTGATAGTGGTTGAGCCGAATAGTCAGTTGGTCGTGTTCGAGACCCACCTCGGTATCGAAAGCTCGGTTTACCTGACGAATCCTGTGGTGGAGCTGTCCGCCGGAGAGAATTCGGTTATCGACTACTATCGTCTCCAGCAGGAGTCGCCGGAAGCTTTTCACGTTTCAACCGTTCAAATTCAGCAGGCCAGGAACAGCACGGTCAGGTCACATTTTATTGATGTGGGTGGAGCTCTGGTGCGAAACGGTCTCAGCGCCGTCCTCGGAGGAGAAGGCGCGGACACCACTCTAAATGGTCTCTTTCTGGTCTCCTCACGTCGCCTCGTCGACAACCACACTCGGCTAGAACATGCTGCCCCACACTGCAACAGCCGTGAGCTCTACAAAGGGATCCTTCGAGACCAATCGAGAGCAGTCTTTCACGGCCGAATTGTGGTCCAGCCGGGAGCCCAGAAGACCGACTCGAAGCAGACGAATAGCAATCTCCTGCTTTCCGACGAGGCCCTGGTCAACACCAAGCCGCAGTTGGAAATCTACGCAGACGATGTCAAGTGCACCCACGGAGCCACGATCGGGCAGCTGGATGAGGAGGCGATTTTCTACTTGCGCTCGCGTGGTATCTCGAAGGAGGCAGCCCGCAGCATGCTGGTTCACGGTTTCGCCAAAGACATGATCGGGCAAGTGCAACTCGAACCGTTGCGCCAGCAGCTCAGCAATCTCCTGTTTGAGTGGTTGCCCCAGGGGCAGCTCTTGAAGGAGGCCATGGTTCCATGAGCGCCACCCATAGAGCCGTAGCAACAGATAGTCACCAGAGAGAGGATCTCTGGCTCGATGTCCAGAAGATCCGGGCGGATTTCCCGGCCCTCCAACAGAAGATCCAGGGGCAACCACTGGCGTATCTGGATAATGCGGCTACTAGCCAGAAGCCCCAGGTCGTACTTAACGCGATCCAAAGGGCTTACGCTTGGGATAATGCAAATATCCATCGTGGGGTCCATGAGTTGAGTGTGCGCGCGACGGAAGCCTTCGAGGCGTCCCGCCGCACCGTTCAGCGGGCCATCAACGCAGCGCACTCGCGTGAGATCATCTTTGTCCGAGGTACGACGGAGGCGATTAATCTGGTGGCCCATAGCTATGCGGGCCGGCATGTCAGCGAGGGTGACGAGATCATCATTTCAGCCATGGAGCACCACTCCAACATCGTTCCATGGCAGATCCTCTGTGAAGAAAAACGAGCTCGTCTGCGGGTGGTACCGGTTGCGGACAATGGGGAGCTGCTTCTGGACGAATATGAAAAGCTTCTGAGTTCCAAGACACGGCTGGTATCGATTGTCCACGTCTCCAGCGTCCTGGGTACGATCAACCCAGTCCGAAGAATGATCGAGATGGCGAAAGCCTGGGATGTCCCCGTTCTGCTTGACGGCGCCCAGGCCATACCTCACTTCCAGGTGGATGTGCGTGAGCTCGATTGTGAGTTCTATGCTTTTTCCGGGCACAAGGTTCTGGGCCCGACCGGCATAGGGGTCCTGTATGGAAAACAAGATCTGCTTGAATCCATGCCGCCCTATCAGACGGGTGGAAGCATGATCGAGTCGGTAAGCTTCGAAAAGACTACGTATGCCAGCTTACCCGAGAAGTTCGAGGCTGGAACTCCCCACATAGTAGGCGGCATCGCTCTGGGCCCCGCGCTCGATTATCTCAACGCGCTGGATCTGGATTGCGTCAAAGCCTATGAAGACGATCTTCTTGCCTATACCACGGAACGCCTACTGGAGGTTCCCGGATTGAGAATCCTGGGCCTGGCAAAGGAAAAGGCATGCGTCCTCTCCTTCGTGCTCGAGGAGATCCATCCTCACGATATTGGAACGATTCTCGACGGGGAAGGAATTGCCATCCGGACTGGCCACCACTGTGCCCAGCCGCTGATGGACCGTTTCCGTGTTCCTGCCACTGCTCGCGCTTCCTTCTCTTTCTACAATACTCGCGACGAGGTAGACCGACTGGCCAAGGGACTCTTGAAGGTAATTGAGGTGTTCAACTGATGTCTGAGTTGGAGGCGCTCTATCAGGAAGTCATTCTGGATCATAATCGGAGCCCCAGAAATTTCAAGGTGCTCGAGAATGCAAACCGGAAGGCTGAAGGCTTCAATCCCCTTTGTGGTGACCGCATGACGATCTATCTGGAAATCGACGACGACGTCGTGAAAGATGTGGCGTTTCAGGGCTCAGGCTGCGCAATTTCGATGGCCTCCTCTTCCATCATGACCGAGTCGCTCAAAGGCAAGTCTCTGGTCGAAGTAGAGCGTCTCTGGACGACTTTTCACGATCTTGTGACCGGTGAGTCGGACGAATTGTCAGGGCAAACCGATGTGGGAAAGTTGGCCGTTTTCGGTGGTGTCAGCAAGTATCCCGTCCGAGTGAAGTGTGCGACCTTGACCTGGCATACCCTGAGGGCGGCCCTGCAGAAAGCGAAGGAGGCGGTCTCCAACGAATAGTTTGCTCCCAGTTCCCGGAGGACTCTGATATGGACGAGGAAACCAAGGCCATGACCCAGCCCGCGCCAAGCAAAGAAGAGAACCAGTCGACTGGCGCTGGCTCGAATGGAGAAGAATCAATGGAGCAGCAGGCCATTGAAATCCTCCGCAGCTGCTACGATCCCGAGATCCCCGTCGATATCTACGAGCTGGGGCTGGTCTACGAGATCAACGCGGAATCGCCCGACTCCCTAGAGGTCAAGATGACTCTGACCTCCCCCAGTTGTCCCGTGGCGGAGTCACTGCCGTTGGAGGTGGAGTCCAAGCTTCGAGGACTCCCGGGTGTCGAGAAAGTGAACGTTGAAGTGGTTTGGGATCCCCCCTGGACCATGGACAACATGTCCGAAGCTGCCAAGCTGCAGCTCGGTCTACTTTAACCTCCAACCGAACGCTCCCCTTCAATCGATCGCTTCCTGATCTCAATCCAGGGCGTCCACGGCAGCCCACTGACGGCGAGTAGTGCCGACGGTACATGTTAGACTACAAAGCTGCTATGTGTGGAATCATCTGCTACCTCGGTAACCGCGCTGCTTCACCGATCCTGGTCAGCGGCCTGAGAAGGCTGGAATACCGCGGCTATGACTCCAGCGGCGTCGCCGTCCTTGGCAATGGTGGGATCCGCTGCGAAAGAGCGGTTGGAAAGATCGATGCCCTGAGCAAACAGCTCGAAGGGAAGCAACTGAAGGGCAAGGCTGGTATTGCACACACTCGTTGGGCAACACACGGAAAGCCTTCGCTGGAAAACGCTCATCCACACAGCGACTGCGGGCAGCGCATTTTCGTCGTTCACAACGGAATCGTCGAAAACTACCGGAGCTTACGAACAGAGCTGATTAGGAAGGGGCACACCCTCAGGTCGGAAACCGACACGGAGGTGCTGGCTCATCTGATCGAGGATCACTATCACGGAGACCTCGAAAAAGCCGTGCGGAACGCGCTGAACGAAGTCGAGGGCACCTATGGAATAGGTGTGATCTGCGCCGATCAGCCGCGCCAGATCGTAGTGGCCCGTCTTGGGAGTCCTCTGATTCTCGGTATCGGCAACGATGAGGTCTTCGCCGCCTCAGACGCCTCGGCGCTACTCAGCCACACGCGCGAAGCCATCTATCTCAAGGATGGAGACGTAGCCGTCCTGGATCACGGCGGTTTCCAGGTCAACAATCTTCATGGAAGGGCGACCTCCCGGGACGTCCAGATTCTCGAATGGGATGAGCAGGCGGCGGACAAGCGTGGATATGGTCATTTCATGCTCAAGGAAATCTTTGAGCAACCGCAGGTCTTGACTGACGCAATACGAGGTCGGCTGATCGACGAAGAGGGAATATCAAAGCTCGGCGGTCTCGAATCCGTGAGTGATCGGCTTTTCCAGATGAGACGGCTGATCGTACTGGCTTGTGGGACGTCCTTCTATGCCGGCCTTCTTGGACGCTACATCGTCGAGACCTGTACCAGCTTTCCGGTGGAAGTGGATTTGGCTTCGGAGTTCCACTATCGCAAGCTGAATCTGGAGGCAGGATCCACCGTGTTGGCGATCAGCCAGTCGGGCGAGACCTTAGACACGCTTGCCGTGATTAGGGAGGTAAGACGGCGAGGGGCCCTGGCCCTGGGTCTCGTCAATGTGGTCGGAAGCTCGATCGCTCGCGAGACGGATGCAGGCATTTACAATCATGCTGGCCCGGAGATCGGAGTTGCTTCGACAAAGGCTTTCCTATCTCAGGTTACGATCCTCTACCTGATCGCCCTTTTGCTAGGTCGGCATCAGCAGATGTCGTTGAGTGAAGGCCAGAACTTCGTTCGAGAGCTTCGAGAGCTTCCCGACAAGATCCAATCTGTCTTGGATGGAGTGGCAGAAATTGAACGAATCGGAAGCAAGTATGCGAACTGCCGCAACTTCCTCTACACGGGTCGAAAGTTCAGCTACCCGGTTGCCCTGGAAGGAGCACTTAAGCTGAAGGAGATTTCCTACCGACACGCCGAAGGATATGCGGCCGGCGAGATGAAACACGGGCCCATCGCCTTGATCGACGAGGAGTTCCCGTGTGTTTGCGTGGCACCTCGCGACAGTGTCTACCACAAGATGGCCAGCAACATTCAGGAGATCAAGAGCCGCGGTGGCCCAGTCATTGCCGTTGGGACTGAGGGAGACACAGAACTCCAAGATCTGGCCGATGATTTCATAGGAGTTCCCCCCACCGACGAGATCTTCACTCCGTTCCTGACTGTGATTCCGATGCAGCTGCTGGCCTACTACGTCGCCAGTGCAAACGGCTGCGAAATCGATCAGCCGCGAAACCTGGCCAAATCGGTCACCGTAGAATGATCGGCGGCTGAAATGGTGATTCGTAGACCGGATTGCGACGTCGTCGTGATCGGAGGAGGCCCGGCCGGTGCCGCGGCTGCGGCCTACTTGTCACGAGCAGGTCTCGATTGCGTTCTCCTGGAGCGCGAGCTCTTTCCCCGGCCTCACGTCGGCGAGTCCTTGGTGCCGGCTGCCACCAGGATTTTCCGTGAGCTAGAACTGCTGGAGCACCTCGATGGGGTTGGCTTTCCCCGCAAATACGGGGCGGCCCGGACGTCGTCCAGCGACTCTCCCGTCTATTCTCACGACTGGGAAGGGCTGGACCTGGACTCCCAGGTTGCCGTGCGCTTTGACGAACGGCAGCAGCCAGGGGTGGAAGGAAACTATACCTACCACGTCGATCGGGGAAAGTTCGACCTGATCCTCCTCCAGCATGCACATCGGTTAGGAGCGCGTGTCTACGAGGGTGTTCGCGCCAGCCGCGTGGATTTCTCGGATGACGTGTTTCCCAAGGTCCATTTCTCGATCGCCCGAAAAAAGACGTGGATCCGAGCCAGAATGGTCGTCGACGCCAGTGGACGCAGGACGCTGCTTGGCAACCAGCTGCGCCTCAAGGTGCGCGACCCCGTCTTCGACCAATATGCTCTGCACACCTGGTTCGAAGGGTACGATCGGCGACTCCTGTCCCAGAGCGAAGGAATGGAAGACTACATCTTCGTTCACTTCCTTCCGGTGAGCAACAGCTGGATCTGGCAGATCCCAATCACCGACTCCGTTACCAGCATCGGTGTGGTAACCCAGAAGAAACATTTCGCCAAGTCGCGCCAATCGCGGGAGCGCTTCTTCTGGAAGTGCATCGAAAGCCGTCCTGATCTGGCGGAAAGCCTCCGAAAGGCCGAGCAGATTCGGCCTCTTAAGGAAGAGGGCGATTACAGTTACGCAATGCAGCGGATCTGCGGGGACCGGTTTGTCCTGGTCGGCGACGCGGCGCGCTTTGTCGATCCCATCTTCTCCAGCGGTGTGAGCATTGCCCTCAACAGTGCGCGCCTGGCAAGCCTCGACATCCTCGCAGCGGCGGAAGTGGGCGACTTTTCGAGCGGGAGCTTTCAAAAGTTCACCACCACGGTAGGGCGTGGCATCCGAAACTGGTATGAGTTCATTAGTCTCTACTATCGACTGAACGTCTTGTACACGGCTTTCTTGATGGATCCCCGTTACCGGTTACAGATACTCAAGCTGCTGCAAGGGGACGTCTACGATGAAGAACAGCCAGAAGTCTTGAGGCAGATGCGAGATTTGGTAACAGCGGTGGAAGCCAAGGAAGGCCATCCTTGGCACTCGCTGCTGGGAGACTTGACCGCAAACGCCTTCAGGCGGGCCAGCCTCGGGGGGCGCTAACGCTAACGCTCGGAAGTAGCTTTGGTCTCCAGGCCGAAGTATCCTTCTTTCGAGCTGCATTCCCGTCGCAGCCTGGCTTTGTCGACCTTACCGGTGGTGGTGTAGGGAAGGCGGCTTCGGACCTCAAGGCGATTCGGGATCATGAAGGGAGGAAGATGAGTACGGCAGATTTCCTCCAGTTCGTTGGTTTCCAGCGAACAGTCCGGACGCTTGACGACGATAGCTCTGATCGAATCCACTACATCATCCTCACCGATAGCGATCACCGCCACCTCGACCACATCTGGGTGGGCGCTAAGGGTAGCCTCGATCTCACCGAGTTCGATTCGATAACCGCGCCTCTTGACCATTTCATCTCGGCGTCCCAGAAAGGACAGGATGCCGTCTTCATCCATTTCTACCCAGTCTCCGGTACGGCACGTCCTCTCTCCGGCGCAACCGGAGTCGGCCGGCAACAGCACCTCGGCCGTTTGCGCAGGCCTTTTCCAGTAGCCGTTCATGAGACAGGGTCCGCGGACCATGAGTTCTCCGGACTCTCCGGGGCCCGCCTTGCTGCCATCGTCCTTCCTAACCCACACCTCAGTGCCCTCGCAGGCCTTTCCAATAGGCAGCCGGCAGGAGTCGCTCTGCGGCAGGTCCGTGACCTGGTAATAGGTACACACGTTGGTCTCGGTGGGACCAAAGAGATTGAAGAGAGCCGCTTCTGGAAGCAGTCGCTGAAGACTCCGTAGATGCTTCATGGGAAACACCTCGCCCGCAAACAGAATGGTGCGAAGCGAGGGAAGTCGTCCCCCACCCGCTAAAGCTCCGCTTGTGACCATAGCTGTGAGCACCGAGGGTACGGAATACCATACCGTGATCCTTTCTCGCTCGATAAAATCGCACAGCTCGTTCGGAAAAGCCGAGAGCTCTCTCGGAACTATTATTGTGATCGCCCCTGCGTGAATTGCCGCGAAAAGATCAAATGTTGAGAGATCAAAATGCAAGGGAGCATGGCTGGAGAGTCGATCCCTGTCTGAGACCCGGAAGCGCTTCCCGGCCCACCTGACAAAAGCCAGGGAGGCTCCGTGGCTGATGGCGACACCCTTGGGCACACCCGTGGAGCCTGACGTATACAGTATGTAGGCCAGATCCTGCCCAGCAACGATGGTTGATGGGGTTCTGTCGAACGTCGAGAGGTCAGGCCATCTCAGGAGGCCAGTTCGCCGGGGAAGGGGAGGTGCCGCTTCAGCGTGGGGAGGTTTGCTGCCGTTTGGATCCGACGCAAGAATAACTGTCCTGAGCGACTCGAGGTCTACCAGATCGGAACCACAGCGCCCCGGTTGACTGCTGCTGCTGATCAGTGCACTGATCTCGCAGTCACGCATGATCGCCAGAATTCGTCTTGCTGGCGAAAACCGATCAAGCGGGACATAGGCGGCTCCTGCCTTCAGGATCCCAAAGACCGAAACCACCGACTCGATCGACTTCTCGAGCAGGATTCCTACTCTATCCCCTCTTCGAATTCCGGCGCCGATCAGAAAACCTGCAAGCCGGCTAGAAATGTCATCCAGCTCCCCATAGCCGATCTCCTTCGTTCGACACCTCACGGCCGGTCTATCGTGTTGTATGGAGGCCTTTATGGAAAGAAGCTCGTGCAGCAAGACAGTCGCCCTTTCTGGTACTTCCAGGAGCCCAATTCCTGCCGATAGTCGCGGCGACGTGGACGCCCCGATCGGCAGCTCCAAATGCTTGCCCTAACCCCAGCGTCAGAAACGCCGATATGGGGAAAGGATGGGGAAACGCCGTCCACCTTTAATCATAGAGGGTGATCCTGCGATTTGGGAGACCTTGTCGGCCGCGGTCCTCGGTGAAAAAGAGAACCACTCTCCTGCCCTTGGGGCTGAAGGTCGGAAACGACACGGATCTCCCTTCACGAACCCAATGTCTGAGAGAGATACAGCTGGGAGGGAAGCAATCCAGTGAACAAGTACGCACTACGGAATCGAACAAAACTCGCTGTCCTGGCCACTGACGTTGCGCAGGCAGCGTCGGTCTGGGATCGCATGAGGGGCCTACTCGGACACACTCCCGAGGACTTTCAACCTGGCAAAGGTCTGTGGTTGAAGCCCTGTCAGTGGATTCACACCTTCGGCATGTCCTTTCCAATTGATGCCCTTTATCTGGACTCCGACTACCAGGTGGTCTACGCCTGCCGGAATCTGAAGCCCTCTCGCCTGGCTTCACTCAAACTAAGGGCCCGAAGTGTCATCGAATTGCCAGCCGGTACGGTCTCCGAAACTCGGACGGCCGTGGGTGATCGACTGGAACTCAAGGCAGTGGAGGAGCGATAGTGATGTGGTACCGCTTGGTTGTTCCATGCCTCGTGCTGGCCCTGGCCCTGGGTCCCTTGGGTTGTGTGCGAAGTCAGGTAGCCGGTTTCGGTTGGGGAAGATCCGGAAAGAGCCCCTATCGTTCTGTCTCGCCGGCAACCCTGTCGGATCATATCCGGACCACCATCAAGGTTTCGGCCGAAAACAGCAGCGCCATAGATCAATCCCTGGTTCGATTGCACGAGAGCAACCCAGAACTAGGTGAGTTGGCACGTCTCGCAAGAGCGAATCCGCAGGACCTGGCTTCGCGCTGGAGATTAGCAAAGGCCTATACGGCTGAAGAGCTTTACTATCCTGCCTTCCAGCTCTATCAGGAGATCAAGGCGCAAGCACCCAGAGATCCGAAGGTCGACCTGGCTATTGCTCGAATCTGGACCGTGTGGGGTGACTATTCCCTGGCGCGACGACGAGCAGAACGAGCACTGGAGCTCGATCCCGATTCAGTGGAGGGGTTAGGGCTCCTGGGAAGAATTCATCTACACCGCAACGACCCAGCTCGGGCCAAGGCGGTGTTTCTCCAGGCGCTCACAAGCAAGCCAGAGAATCCATCGCTCTTGGCCTGGCTTGGCCAGGCCCACCTGATGCTGGGCAATCAGGGTCAAGCTCGAAAGAACTTGGAGCTCGCTCTGCAAATCAATCCCGAGCTGGCCTTGGCCCGACGACTTCTCGGAGAAGCGCCCAATCCGCCAGCGGAGAGAGAAGCCGTTGCCCAGACCCCTAGCAGACCCAGCAAGCACGTCTCAGGTGCTGCCATAGCGAAGGGAAATGCTCGGCCCAAGCAGTGGAGCGCCAAGCCGGCAGTCACAGCCCCAATCGTCCCCTTGCCTTCTCACACGATCAAGCAATCGGCAGCGCCCGAACCGGACCACCTCCTAGACCACCCCACAAGTCTACCTGAGCCCACGCTGCCATATTCTCTTCCACCCGCGCTCAGGAAATTCCTCCAGGAGTCGACACCAAATCCGCTAGAGAGTGGGAGATCCGTGCTTATCGACGCGCGCGCGGCGCGTCGAGCCCTCGCACTGGGCTGATGACGAAGTCGACGTAACCACAGACTCCGGGAATGTACTTCTCATCCCGGTTGTTCTCGCCGATCTGGAGGCAGTATTGGCTAACGATCGGCCAAAATCAGTTAGGCGCGCAGTTGTCTCGAGACCAAATCTCCTGACGAATCTCCTGACCAACCCCGCCAATTTCCTGGAAGAGCCGACTGAGCCCGCAGGCCCCCCCCGGAGGTAAAAGGCAGTTCGATCGCTTGACGCGGCTAGGGCTGAATGGACTGATCGGTTTTCCTGACGATATGCTCGGCCTCGAGCGGGATATTACCCGAACGGCAGCGCTCTTTGATCCCTCGAGTATCCTCCCGGGCGAAGCCGATCTCCGGAATCTAGCGCTGATGATGCTTCTCTTGAGCTGCGCCGCGGTGCCTGCGGGTCGTCGCAGGCGTACTCTGCCGCAGCGGCCGCCGTCAGGAAGGCGTACCTCCCTTGCCCTGGAGGCACCTGCCCTTGGAGAAGAGACGAACCTTTCGGCGCTGGCGCACTCCGGAGAGAGTTGGGATTCAGCAGGCCTCGGTTGTCTCTTTCCGGTAGCGGAGTTTCCGGTCCTAGCAAGTGAACCGATCGGACCAGCCGTCGCCTCCTACCAAACCTCATCCGAGGAGGGCACCAGTCTTGATGCACCCCTTCCCTACCTCCCACAGCAAACCAACGATGTGCCGACCGAAGAACTCGGCCGAGTTGTCAAACTGGCTGTTGGGGCTCTTGTCCTGACCCAATTGGCCGTTCCCCTGATTCGTCGCTACCAGCGCCAACCGCGTACCTTCCCTGGGGCCAGAGCCGCCTGCTAGTCTTAGCGGCCAGAAACCCTGTTGCTCCGTGTTGCCCTTGTCTTTGCCTTTGCCCCTCCCCTTCGGCGAATCACCTCGCGACGATTTCAGACAGACGTTCCCAGTCCCGCCCCCAGGAGCGCTGGCCGCATTCGGAGAGGGAACTTGCCGAGCCATAGATGGGCGACCTGGACGTGGGAGATTCCAAATCAAGTTTCAGCTTAGGCTCTCAACCAACCGATGCTTGTGAATCATCGAGGCTGAGGGTAAGCTGACATAGTTCTCCTCTAGAGGAATGACAATGAGATATTTTCAGGTGGCTGGGAAGGTTCGAGGATTGCTGGCAGCGATGCTCTTGTGCCTTACCGGCGGGACGGCGATAGGGATGGCGAGCACAGAGAACGTAGCAGAGCTCCTGGTTTATATTGGCACCTACACCAGGGGCGAGAGTAAAGGGATCTATGTCTACAGGATGGATGTGAGTTCCGGGGCTCTCACCCCAGTTGGCGTCACCAACGCCGGTCCCAATCCCTCTTTTCTCGCAATTCATCCAAACCACCGGTTCCTCTACGCCGTCAACGAGGTCGCTGAGTACGAGGGAGAGAAGACGGGCTCGATTACCGCCTTCTCTCTCGATCCAACAACGGGAAATCTGAATTTTCTGAATCGGCAGAGCTCATCGGGTGCGCTTCCCTGTCATCTGGTAGTGGACGCTGCAGGCAAGAACGTCTTGTTGGCCAACTACATTGGTGGCAGCGTGTCGGTGCTGCCCATCCTGGATGGAGGCAAGTTGGGAAAGGGCACCAGTGTCATGCAGCATGAGGGTTCTAGTGTAAATCCCTCTCGCCAGACGGGTCCCCACGCCCACAGTATCAATCTAGACCGGGCCAATCGGTTTGCAGTCGCTGCGGACTTGGGGATCGACGAGGTTCTGGTATACCGGTTCGAGGGGGCGAAGGGAAAGCTAACTCCAAACGATCCACCGTCGGTATCGCTCATGGCAGGAGCAGGACCGCGGCATTTCGCCTTTCACCCGACCAAGCCCAACGCCTACGTCATCAACGAGCTCGATTCCACTCTTACCACTTTTACCTATGAACCGGAATTGGGTGTCCTTGAATCAATCCAGACTCTCTCCACTCTTCCCGCGGGATTCAAAGGAGTCACGCACACGGCTGAGGTTCAAGTGCATCCTTCGGGAAAGTTTGTGTACGGATCCAATCGGGGCCACGACAGCATAGCAATGTTCAAGGTCGACGACGCGACTGGAAAGCTTACCTCGATAGGGCACGAACCCACCGGCGGCAGGACTCCGCGCAACTTCGGTATTGATCCTAGCGGCCGCTATCTGATAGCAGCTAACCAGGACTCCGACAGGTTGGTTGTCTTCCGAATTGACCCGACCGCCGGCCGCCTTCAGTCCACCGGGACAGTGGTTGATGTCCCCGCTCCTGTGTGCGTCAAGATGATTCCCCGACAATAATCCGAATCCTGACCTTGCTGGGGAAATGACGAATACCTGGTTGCACTCCCTGATATCGAACAGCCCTGTACGACCTTGGGTTGTTCTGCTCTGCCTTCTGAACTCTACTCTGTTGGGGATCGATTTCCCCTATGAGGCCCAGGTGACGAAGCTGGAGGATCTCAACCACAACGTCAAGCGGGTCCGGATGAGACTTGTGAATCTGGAAGGCTTTTCCTTCGAGCCTGGACAATTTGTGTTCCTGAAGGTACCCGATGACTATGTTCGAGAATGGAACGGGAAGCACCAGACTTCCCACGAGAATGTATTCCGTCCTTACTCTTTTGCTTCCTCACCTCGTCGGTTACCTCGGTTCGACTTCATTATCAAGTTAGCCGCGTCTCCCCGTGGCAAGGATGTTCCGCCCGGCCTGGCCTCAACCTACGTTCACACCCGGCTTGGAATCGGCGATCTCGTCCGGATCAGCCCCCCTCTAGGAAGTCTCTACCTCGGGATCGAAAAGGGTCGCCCCATTATTGTGATCGCGGGCGGTTCGGGGGCGGCGCCGTTTGTGGGTCTGTTGGAGTATTGGATCGAAAGCGGCGTCGACCAGACCAGCGCGATTTCTTTCTTCTTCGGAGTCC
Source organism: Acidobacteriota bacterium (assembly GCA_965219855.1). Lineage (GTDB taxonomy): Bacteria > Acidobacteriota > UBA6911 > RPQK01 > JAJDTT01 > CAUZIZ01. The sequence continues at coordinate 348,958 of CBDCOR010000014.1, read as the reverse complement.
GGAGCAAGAAGGACCTGTTTCTCCACGACCAATTTACGCGATGGGCATCGGAGCGCCAGAATATTTCCTACTTTCCCTCTCTTTCTCACCCTCAGCAAACGGATGAATGGAAGGGCGAGACTGGATATGTCCAGATCGCCCTCAGCAAGCAGCTCGCAGCTCCCTCTACGGCTGAGGCATATCTCGCAGGACCTCCGATCATGTTGCGAGAGGTGGTGAAGGTCTTGAAGACGAAGGGAGTCAGCAGCGACCGGATTCACTACGATCAGATCCAAGTCCGATAAGCCAGGACCCCCAGGCGCTCATCAAGGATGGCCGCGGAAGGAGTCCTCCGTGCGATCGGGTGGAGCTACCGGTGCTTCGGGGTAGGTCAAAACTCCTTCGAGTAGCATCTGGCCGAAGTGAAAGGAGATCACGGCGTTCCGTGACTTTCCTGGCGCCGGGGTAATATCGATCTCTATATGGGCCGCATGCTCCTTGACCATCGAGTAGCTCGACTCGAGATGGATGAGCTTGCTGCGATCGGGCTCAACAGTCTTCAAGAGACGCCCAGGGCTGAGCACCAGACTCCAGTCGTCATCAGCCTTTCTGAGCATTCCCACCGTGTAGGTGCCTGAGGTGACCTTGACCGATCCCGCCATTACTTCGCCGGTCAGCGTCAGACGGGGCCCCCGGGGACTGACGATATCACCTGTCTTCACCTTCTCCAGATGTGCGTCGTTCACCGGGATGGTACGGTAGGCCATGATCGCCTCGATTCCACCAGGAAGGATGGCGATCACCCGCTTGTTGAAGTGAGGATGTCCTATCAAGCCCGCCGTTGATAGCAGGGCCAGTCCAACGAACACTGCCTTTCTCATGATTGCGCTCCTCTGTTAATTCGCTCTTTCCAGAAACATCGACGTATTCCTGGAACGGAACACGAAGCCTCAGTATGCTTAGTACACTGGAACGCAAATACGGCAAGGTTTGCAGATGGGGCTTGCGAGGCGAGATCAAGGCAGGAGGAGGAAGTTGATGTTTGGCCATCTTCGACGACGGCGAACGCAGAGATCGTCCGCAACCCCCATCTGCCCTCCGGGTGGCGACACGACACGCCGATTTCTTTGTCGCTCCTCCTCCAGGATACCAAGCATCGAGCTCGTCGTCGCTTCGCGAACTCGACCCGTCGCGCTCGCCACAAACGCTGCCGTATTTGCGTTCCAGTGTACTTAGACAGGTCTTACAGGGTCAAGCCCGCATGCGGTAGCGATGAAGGCCGCATGTGAAGAGTGTTCACTGCAAGGGGGAATCATGGCACCACGACGGGGGAGGCAGGAAGATCAAGAACGGGGAATCCTGAATCGGCGACATTTCGTAGCGGCAGCGGCAGGTGTTGCGGCCACCCGAATCACCGCGAGCGCCCCTGGTAAAGTGACCGAGTCGAAGTCCGGGGAGTTGGGCCGGTTCTCCTCACGGAGCCCGAGGCGGATCCTCTATGTGAGCGACCCTTCCAGTATTGCCAGTCGGTACCTTCCGGACCCGGCCACCGTCGAGGCCCTCCAGGAATGGGTGGACCGACTGTCGGCTGCCCGCGTGGACACTTTTGTTCAGGAGGCCTACACACAGGGATGGACCACCTACTGGAGGGTAGACGACCTCGAGTACGATGCCAGACCTCAGCACCGGCGCTTCCAGCCCCTGGGAGTCCTCCTGGAGCAGTGCCACAAGCGAGGGATGGAGTGCCTGGCGGGAATCCGAATCAATGACAACCACGGACACATCTCCGTCCAACAGGGAGTAGGAGCGGGTTCCAGTTTTCTCGTCAAGAATACCCAATGGCAGCTCAAGGAGGCTCCGCCAGGTACCTACTACGCGCTCAGCACTCCTCTGGATTTCAGCTTCTCTCAGGTGCGGGACTATGCCTTTGCTGCGGCTTCGCAATTGGTCGATCGATTCCCCGTCGACGGCCTGGAACTGTGCTTTCGGGACCATCGTTACTTTCCGCCGGGGCGGGGACCTGAACGCAAGACCCTCATGACGGACCTGGTTCGGCGGGTGAGGCGTCGGCTCGATGAGGTTGGCCAGAAGAGGGGAGAGAGGCTGCGCTTGGGAGCCAGGGTCTTCCAGACCCTGGAGGAATGCCGCCAACTCGGACTAGATCTAGAGACCTGGATCTCGGAAGATCTGATTGACTATGTTGCCCCCAACGACACCATGCACACTGAGCCCAATGCTCGTTATGAAGAATTCAGCCGGCTCACCCGCCAGGGAAATTGTCTTCTCTACCCCGGCATGCTCCCCTGGACCAGTCAGCGCATGCGCCGAAGGCAAGGGGGCCAGCTGATGCCGCTAGAGCAGCAGCGGGCTGCCGCTGCCAACATGTACGCAGCAGGGGCCGACGGGATTGGCTTCTACAATCATTTCAACCCCTTGTCCTGGGCTCCGTTCTACCCTCAGCAGCTGCTTCAGCTCGCCGAGATGCGGGATCCCAAGGCATTGTTGCAGGGGGACCGTCACTACGTCTTCGAGCCAGGTTGGGCAGGCTGTCTGGGGTTTGGAAAAGACCGGGCTTCCACCGGGGCAGTCAAGGCTGATCGGTTGGTTCTCAGACGGACTCCCGGATCGTCGGCTGGCTATCGTTTCCGCGTTTGCGAGAACCTTTCGCGGGCACGGGGTGCCACGCTTCTCTTTCGTGCCTTTGGAGCGCAGGCACAGGACCGTCTGAACGTCAAAATCAACGGCGAGTCCATCTCCGACCAGATCTTGAGGATCAGGACCGACGAGGAGCGTATGGATCTTAAAGCGAGTGTGGATCCAGACTCTAGCGCGACCTCAGGATTGCCGCCTGTCCCAGCAATTCCCGACTCTTTCCTCACCCACTGGATGGATCTTACCGAGCCGCCTGCGGTATTTGGCGACAATCAACTGGAAGTTACCTTGGTGGCGTCTGCCCCAGGCGCCTCAGGGGATATTGTGATCGATGAACTCGAGGTCTTTGTGAAGGGGTAGCAGATTACCAAAGGGTTCAAGCGGTTGGCGCGCGCGCGCGAGCCCTATGCTCTCCTCCCTTTTCGGCATAAAGGAGAAATGAGTATGTGTGGCGTTGATTCAGACCGACCAGTGTGGTTGCGATTGTCTGCGGGGTGGGTGCTTCTGATGTGGATGGCCGGAGCGTGCACGTCTCTGCCTCCGGAGGCTGAGACGCCCACATCCCCAGCTCCAACCGAGGGCATTACCGGCATGACCCAGGGTGGACCCGACCTTCAGGTTCCTCCCAATGCGCCCGAAGGGGAAACCTGGATCTATCAACTGGGATTGCCCTTCCAGGCAGATCAGGACACGGGAGGCTACTTCTGTAACATCCGCGTGGCCGGGGTCAAAGGCACTGACTTCGAAAACGGCTCCGATGTCGTCCTTTTTGATGACATCACCGACGTCAATAGCGAGGGCGCAGTCCCGATTACCCGAAACCATCGCGAACCCAACCCCAACTCAAAGCCGCCCAATCAAGAAGCCATCATGGTCAAGTATCCGGTCATGGGTGGCTTCGTTCCCCGAGGTTCGAAGCGGCCCGATGGTTCTCTCCATCCCCATGCGGGAACCGGCTTCGGTATCAATCAGGCGATCGCCTGGCGGACCGAGTTTCCCGGCCCCCCGCCCTACGGCGTCAACATGTTCGGACGTAATCCCCGCAGCAACGAGTTTGATGATCTGAGCCAGATGCATAGCTATAAAGAGGTCCACCAGCTCTCTTACGACGGGGACTCGTTTCAGGTCGTCAAGACCGAACGTGTAGCCTCTGAAGGCCTACTCTCCGGCTGGAAGCTGAATACCGGGCTGATGAATGCAATCCCTGACGAAGATGACCTCATTCTGGCCATGGGCGGCAGCCGGGAGGGTCAGTTAGGTGGATCTGGCATGGCTCGGTGGAGAAGAGTGGATGGGCAATGGAAGGTGGTTTCCTTCGTTCCGGTCACCGGTGCCGACGGTTCTTCAGAATCCAGTCTGATCCGAGACCTGGACGGGTCGCTGCTCTTTGCCTGTCGCGGCACCCGGGGCCCGGACACGGTCGAGGCCTCTGAGTCTGCCACTGCCGGCAATGACATTAGGGTCTGGCGCTCACAGGATAATGGTGAGAGCTGGCAGAAGACCATCCATGTTCGGGGACTGATCTCTGCCGCGCCCATCACGATCAACCGGGCCGCTGACGGCACCCCCTTCATCGCTGCCAATCTTTATCAGGTGTTTCTGGAAGGTCTTGACCGTCTCAAGATCCCCAAGGACTCCCAGGGGAGGCCCGAGCTGGGAGGTCGCTCTCGCCATACTCTCGCCATCTGGCCGCTGAACCAGGAGAGAACCGGGCTCGAGGCGCCCATCGTGGCGCGAGATCTGAGGAAGGAATTCGGGCCGCCTCCGGGTGAGACCGCATGGAGGGTGGATCATCCCTGTTCCATGATTCTGCGCCTGGCAGACGGCCGGTGGCACAATGTGGTCGCCATGCGGATTCTGGAATATGGAGAGCTTACCCATATGCAGATGCCGACCAGCCACAGTGGGGCCTACCTGGAAGAAGTGCTGTCCGCCGGAGAGCCCATTGCGGCCTGGAACTTCTGAAAGTAACCAACTCTTCGGGTAGGAGGAAGGATGAATCGGAGGCTGAGAGATTGTTCGATGTTGTGGGGTCTGTTTCTTTTGCTATTAAGCGCCTGTGGGTCGGCTCAGGAGCGGGCGGTCCCGGGAGCCGCCTCGGGAGAGGTGGCACCAGGACTGTCTCCCAACGGCGAAATCCAGGTTCTTCGTGAGGGGGAGATAGTCGGAACCCTTCCGGCCGACTTCGTTCCTCTTGACTATCCTGATATGCCTTGGAGAGGGGATCCGGGTATCGGTGCCAGTCAGGATGGGACCCTCTATGTGGCCCTCTACCGCAGGATCTTCTACTCCAGCGACGGGGGCCGGAGCTGGGACTTTCATCTCATCCCAGCAGAGATGATCGATCCTGCGAACCGTTCCAGCGGACCTCATGTGCGCAACTACGATTCCTTTCTGGTTCTGAGAGATGGGACCTTGCTCTGGGCCTATCAAGGATCTGACCAAACCGATCACCTGATCCGCAGCACCGATGGAGGAAGGACCTGGGAGCCCTGGAGCCGGATCGAGGAGATGGCTCCTTACGAATCCGTCGGAGGCAACCAGAATTGCATGCTGGAGCTCCAGGATGGAAGCCTCCTTTGGCCCACCCGGGTGGGCCCGCGGCGAGAGTATCTGGAAGAGAGAAGGAAGCGGGTCGAAGAGGGTGGCTCCTGGACCGGTCCCCCCTCCTGGACCACATATGTTTACCGCTCCCAGGACGGAGGCCGTACCTGGGGGGGACAAGAGCCTACTTCAGGAATGGGGTACCGAGACCCATGTTTTCCAACTGAGCTCAGGGCGGCTGCTGGCCGCGATTCGTTACCAGATCCCCCAGGTGGCACCCGCCCCTGCCAACGAGCCTGACTATCTTCGCGACGCCGATCGCGACGCCAGTATCCCGAATCCTCCCGGGTTCCGGCCGGGAAAGGGAAACCAGAGTACTGTAGGCAAGCGAGTGCTGCTCGCGGACTCCGCCGACCAGGGCAGGACCTGGACGGATTTTCGCCCCCTTTGGCGGAAAGAGGGAGGCCCCATGGACATCGCCTTCGGAGAGGCACACGGGCATCTCTGTCAGCGGGACCGTCGTCCTGGTCCACGAACGGCGCTACCCCTACGAACTCGGCGACATCCGAGCACGCATCAGCCGGGACGAAGGTCGGACCTGGCTTTCTGAAGTCTACCGGCTCAGCTCCGGTCACGGCTATGGAGCCAGTGTCGTGCTGGAGGATGACACCATTGTCACCGCGGTTGGCAATTCACCGTTGAATGAGAAGGGACGTAACTTGAGCGGAAAATGGATCGCCCAGGTGGTCCGTTGGCGCCTAGCCGAATAGGCCACAGAAAAGGGCGAAGATGATGAGAGAGAGATTCGCCTCCGGCCTCGATCATTCAGGGAGAAACGATGCCACGAACCAAAGGCAACGCCTCTTATCCTTCGACATTCGCTTGTTCGATATTCGGCAGTTCCTTGTTCAGCGGTTCACGCCTTCGGGGAAAGGAAGGCCAGAATGATGAACCGCAGAACACCGAACAAACGTACTCCGAAGTGAATGCAAGACCTATCAAGTTTCAACCTAGTCCCACCCGAGTAGCGCTGGACCCATTTCGGGGGAAGGAGGAGCAAGTGTCTATAAGACCCATCAAGAGAGTTGTTCAGGCTCAGCCTACGATCGAGGGGGCGGGCGTGCGGCTACGCCGCGCCTTCGGTTTTGGGAAGACTAGCGACTTCGATCCGTTTCTGCTGCTGGACGATTTTCGGAATGACAACCCCGATGACTATCTTGCCGGCTTTCCCTGGCACCCCCATCGGGGCATCGAAACGATCACCTACGTCCTCGCCGGTGAAGTGAGTCACGGTGATAGCCTGGGCAACAGCGGCCAGTTGGGCGCAGGGGACGTCCAATGGATGACTGCGGGAAGTGGGATTCTCCATCAAGAGATGCCTCGGGGCGATACCCAGGGAAGGATGCATGGATTTCAACTGTGGGCGAACCTACCCTCCTCACTCAAGATGTCGTCTCCTCGGTATCAGGACGTTTTGGCCCCTGATATTCCAGAAGTAGTCGATGATGATGGCACCACGGTTCGCGTCGTCTGTGGCGAGTTCTGGGGCAAGAAGGGGCCGGTGGATGGCATCGCTTCGGATCCCCCCTCGACGTCTGGGTCCCACCCGGCCAACGCAAGACCTTGGCGGTAGAGGCGTCGCGTCACGCCTTCGCCTATATTTTCGACGGGGCGGGGACTTTCCGCGACGCCTCCCAGCCTCTTGCTGTCCAAACCGACCAGGTGGGGGGACGCGACGAGGGCACCCGCGACGAAACGGGCAATCGGTCGCTGGTGCTCTTCGACTCCGGTGATGAGTTGACGGTGCAGGCTGGGGGAGCCGGAATCAGATTCCTATTGGTCTCGGGTAAGCCGCTCGAGGAACCGGTGGCCTGGCGCGGCCCCATCGTGATGAATACCGACGAGGAGCTGCAGACGGCATACACATAGCTCCGCGCGGGGGACTTTCATCAAGGCGCAATGACGCGCCTGGGCATTTCCCTGGAAGCAAGGAGAACCAAGAGTGTCGGAGCATAAGGCCACTATCGATTGGGAAAGAGATTCTGCAGAATTCACGTACGATTCCTATTCTCGAGATCACGTCTGGAGCTTCGAGGGGGGAGTACAAGTAACCGCATCGGCGGCTCCGGCCTATCTCGGCAGCCCCAGTCTGGTCGACCCAGAGGAAGCCTATGTGGCTTCGCTCGCAAGCTGCCATATGCTGACCTTCCTGGCGATCGCGGCCCGGAAGAGGCTTGTGGTAGATCATTATCGCGATGCGGCGGTGGGTTTCGTGGAGAAGAACCAGAACGGGAAACTGGCGGTTGCTCGCGTGACCCTCAACCCCAGGATCGTATTCGCTCTCCGTTTCCCTGCGAGCGAAGAGTTGAGGAAGCTCCACTCGCTCGCCCACCAAAACTGCTTTATCGCCAACTCGGTCCACACCGTCATCACGGTGGAGTTTGAGTGACGCTACTAAGAGAGAAAGTCTTCTTCGCCAAAGAGGGCTATCTGATTCTCGAGGACCTGCTGTTGCCCCAGGAGCTCGCCGCGGCTCGGGAGCAAATCTTTCCCCTCAACCGAGGAGCACTGCGTTGTATGCCTATTTCTCGCCAGATGTCCGTTACGTTCCCCGCGCAAACCCACCGACCCACATCGGAGAAGAGGTGGATGGTGGTCGCGGACACAGCTTTCCTGTCGCTGCTGGACTCAATGGCCAGAGAACCCTGATGGTCTTCGCCGAGACGCCTTAATGAGCTCCACTCTCCAACCCCTGGATCTGGCCATTCTTGCGGTGTATTTCGTTGTGGTGACCTTTCTGGGTGTCGTGGTGGGTCGAAAGAAGACCAACACCCTGGCTGACTTCTTCATCGCGGGGGGCCGCTGGGGACCGATGGTGGCCTTCGTTTTCGTCTTCGCTTCTGCGGTGGGTGGAGCCGAGGCGGTGGTGGTCGCCGGGGGTGCCTACAGAAGCGGCCTCTCGGGAGTCTGGTACTGGTTGGCAGGCATCTTTGGTGTCATTGTCTACTACCTCTTCTCCACCATCTACAAACGTTCGCGCGCGTTTTCAACCTGGCAGACTTCTTCGGGATGCGCTTCGGACGTAACGTAGCCACCTTCTACGCCGTCTATGGGACCCTTCTGCTGCTCTTCCAGGTAGGTGTATTCGCTTTGGGTGGAGGAAAGAGCATTTCCGGACTCTCCGGACTTTCTGTGGATCAATCGGTGTTGGTGGCCAGCCTGGTGGTGGCCTTGTATCTGGGATCTGGTGGACTGATGTCCTCGCTTCTCACTGATATCTTCCAAGGGATTCTGGCGCTCACCGCCTTCTGTTTTCTGCTGCTTCCTTTTCTCTGGGAAGCAGCTGGCGGGTTCGACGCGCTGCGCCAGCTCCCCCCAGAGGCATGGTCGCTTCATTCGGCGGAACTCCCACTGAGCTATGTGACTGCACTCATCTTCTCGGGCACTTTCGGCGCGATCGCATCGCCTTTTCTGTTCAGCCTGCTGGTAGTGGGCAAGGACGAACGAGCGGCTACCCAGTGTGCCTGGGGACACCTCTGGAAGCGCACCATTACGATTCTGTTTGCCATGTACGGTATTCTCTTCGCGCTCTACAAACCGGGTCTTAGCGATCCGGAGCAGGCCTGGGGTCTCGTCATGAAGGAGATCCTGCCAGCGGGACTGCTGGGCCTCCTCATCGCCAGCTTCTTCGGCGCCCTGATGTCGACAGTCGACACCTTGGCAGCGTCCAGCTCAGCCCTGGTAGTCGACCACATCCTCAAGGCTAGGATCCTGCCTTCCCGAAGCCCCAGGTTCTATATGAGGTGCGCCCGAATCTGGGGCTTCTTCGTTGTCTTCTTCTCTTACTTGATCGCGCGCCAGTTTGACTCCATCAAGGAGTTCATCGAGTTCCTGGGACCCCTGGTGCTGTTGATGAGTGTTCCCTTGTTCTTCGGCGTTGTCTGGCGCAAAGCGAACCGACAGGGAACCTGGGCCGGTCTGGCATCCGGGGCACTGCTCTATCTCGCTTGCCGCTTCCTGGACACCCCGGCCGGCGCACGGTTTCAATTGGAAGCTCTTCCCTTTCTGGCTGGGGTCTGGGCCGACCATGCATTCGCGTTCCGGACCTTCATCCCCACGCTGGCCTGTGCGTTGACCTGCTTTCTGGTAAGCCGTCTCACCCAGGAGGAGTCGCGAACCCTTTTGAACCGTTTCTATTGCGTCATGAACACTCCCATCGGTCAGGAAGCCAAACTGAGTGCGGTTGGGATTCATTTGCCGGCCATGGGAGAGCACCGGGTCGAGCGCCCGGAGGATCTCAACGAAGAAGCTCTGGAGCAACTCTATCAATCCTATGCGTCCTACAAAGTGCGGGGAAGGAATAGCTCGCTCGAACTTATTCGGGAACCGGGACTGGATTGGTATTATTGAGGGTTCATCTGGGTAAGTGCGTGCTGTTTTCTTCTCGTTCTTGTTCTCTGGCTGGGTGCCCGGATGATGGCCCATCTGAGCCTGGCGCCTAGTCCCCTATGATGAAGCCTGGGAATCGCCTATACTAGACCTATCCTGAAATGAGTTTTCTTCGCCGACTGGTGGTTCGAGTCGCACACGAACTGCGCGACAATCCGGAAGTCCAAGCCAAGGCCGCCCAGGTGTTGGAGGACGACGTCAAGCCCCGCGCCAAGAAGGCCTGGCGGGACGCCCAGCCCAAGATCGACGAAGCGAAGCTGGACCTCAAACGGTTCGCTCGGAAGGTGCGCGAGGAGTATCGCAAAGGCCGCTATGGTGAGTAGCACGTCATCCGGATCGGGGAACCAGATCCTCGATGCGCCAGGAGACTGGCCGGCTGCGCTTGTCGAACGAGAGTCGCTTTCCCAGATTCCCGTTAAAGATGTAAGAGATGAAGATGGGGCAGAGTCAGGGGGATAAGGAGGCCGCGCTGTTGTTCGCTCTCGCCTGGAACTTGGGTTCCTACGAAGCAAGATTGGCCGCCCCGGCCGTTCTGACGGGGGCGGCCATTAACCGTGACGAATCAGCCTGCCTGGATCGTTCTGTTGACCTTGTCAAAGGTCATGCGTCTGCCGCTCCAGTAGGAGTCGGTAGACATGATGCAGGCGATGGAATGGCTGTACCCGGCATCCACCGAGCAGTAGAGGCGCTTGGAGTCTTGATGCCTCAGGGCGTCCAGCCAGTTGTTCATGTGGTTGGTGGTGCCTGGGGCGGCTGGGATGTCAACCATGTCTCCCAATTTGCCTTTAGCATCCACACCCTTGCCGGTGAAGTGCCAGTCCTTATCGGGGTCGGCGTTGACTTCCTGGGAGCCGTCCATCCAGTTCCCACCGCCACCGGCTTGGAAACTACCTAGAGTCCCGTGGGCTCGCGTATTTCTGCCGTAGCTATTGATGAGGTTGGTGGAATATACGGCCAAGGCCTTCTTGCCATCCTTTTCGTACTCGAGGGCCGTCTCGAAGGTGTCCGGGTTTTCTCTCCAGTCCTTCCACTGATAGATTCCGCCATGGGCCACGGCGCTGACGGGAGTAGACAATCCACCCAGCATGTGGGCTACGTCGATGCCGTGCGTCATCCATTGGTCGACTATGCCGCTGGAGAAGTCCTTGAATAGGCGAAAACAGCGTAGGATTCGCGGATCGAAGGGACGATGGGGTTTCCCCATCAGCCAAGTGTTCCAGTCTAGATCAGTCTCTTTGATCCAAGACAGATCCTTGCCTCTTCTTGCCCAGCGATAGGGGCTGTAGGCATTCCACTGGATTTCCAGCTTGACCACATCGCCGATGATTCCGTCCGCGATCATCTTGGCGGCCTGACGATACTTGGGCCAGGCGCGCCTCTGGGTTCCAATCTGGACGATGGTGCCGGCCTTCTTGACCGCGTCCAAGGCAGCGGTGGTTTCCTCCAAGACATTACCCATGGGCTTCTCGCAGTAGGCGTGCTTTCCTGCTTCTGCCGCCAACTTGAGAATCTGGGCATGGGCATGGTCGGGAGTGGAGATGATCAAGGCATCGAGTTCATTGTCTGCCAGAATCTCTTTGTGGTGACGGTAGACTTTGGGAGCCTTTCCCGACTTCTCTGTCACAAAGGCGGTCGCTTTGTCGCGACGGTGGTTCCAGAGATCGCAGATCGCCACCAGATCGGCATTGAACGGTTGGTTGTGTTGGAAAAAATCCTTCATGAGACCGGTGCCACGACCTCCGGGTCCCACGATTCCGACACTGATCCGGTTGTTGACGTCTCGACTGCTGATCGGGGCGGGAAACCCGGCCAGGGCGAATCCCGCTCCCATTCCGGTTGACCGGGTGAGAAAAGAACGCCGGCTGATTGAGGATTTGTTCATCTTGGTCCTCCTTGAGGTGTTATTCTTGCAGGACGACGATCCAAAGCCGTCCCGAGGGCGATTGAAGATTTGATTTAGGTAGCTTACCCGAAGAGACCGTAACTATCAACAACTGACGATCAAGCGGATCGTTTCATACCTGATAGTTTTGTCACCGTGGCCCAGAGCCCCGAGGGCAGGTACTTGTCCCAACCCGGCCAGCTTTCAATGGAAGTGGACTCCCACAGGACGACTCCATCTGCCCCAGTCTCGGCGGCGGCTTACTCGTTTGGCGTCGGCTGCAATAGTAGCCAAGGCACAGCACAGCCAGAAAGTAGACGGCAATGGCCCCATAGTCGAAGGCGTGGAGTCCCTGACGACGACAGCAGCACCCCGAAGGCTAAACCTCAGGTATCCTTGGCACAGATATGAGCCCATCGAACTGGTTTGATGACGAGGCATTCTGGGAGACGCTGGAGGGTTTCCTCTTCTCCCAGTTTCGCTCTAGTCCCAAAATAAGCGCAAGTTCGAAAATAGACCCCTTTGTCGGCTCCGAGGAGCCATTTTGGAGACCTAAATTCTAAATTTCGGCGCGAAGTCACTCAGAACAGGCACGTCTTCAGCTGTCCTCCACGCCGATCGCTCAGGGAAAACGATTCTGCCCTCTTGGGGGGCGTTTGTAGAGACACCTCGCCCCAGCTCTGGCGACCCTCGGAGCTACTTTATCTCCTTTCAGTTTCAGGTAGCTGGCCGGTGTTTCAACCACTTACTGCCTTCCAAGAGAAGACGGCTCCAACCATTGACATCCAGCAGCCGATAGACCAACTGTCGGCCCCTGCGCAAAATCTGGCAGGGCATTTCAATGACCTCTCGCAGGAAACGGCGATACTCCATCTTCACCAGCTGTCGGGCTTGCAGTCGCGCCGGCAGCACCAACCCCATCCAGGCCTTCAGATTCCAGGCTTGAGCCGCAATCACCAGATAGGCCCAGTTGGCTACCAGCGTATCCGAGGGCATCCGCAGGGCCTCGACTCCGTTCCTGAGTTGTTCAATGACGTTCTCCTGGTTGCAGCGCCGGTTGTTTTCCCGTACGACTCCCGCCGTTCCCAACGTTCTGGCCGAGATATTGGTGACATAAAAGTGGTAGCGCGTCTGCGGCAGCAGCCGCTTCTGGCCTTTCTCGACCAGGATCGTCTTGCGCAAGATCACCATCCGATAGGTTCGCTTCGCTTTGCTCGGACGGTAGTCGATCTCCGCGATCTCTTCCCGTTCCAGCGTCAGCGTCTTGAACCCGCGTCTCTTGACAATCTCCGGCTTCACTTTGTCCCGCCGCTGGCGCCGCTTCTTCCCTTTTCCTTTCCCCTGGCTGGGGCGCCCCAGCTCTTTCCATCTCGCTTCTGGCAACGCCTCCGCCCACTTGACGAAGCTCGGATGGGCGTCGATCCCGAAGTCAAACTCCACGCCCGCCTCCGTCCAACGGTCAAAATGAGCCGTCAGCGAAAAATCCGTGTCCCCGCGCAGGCGCACCTTCCGAAAACCCGCCTCTCGAACCAGCTCGATACTCCGATCCAGCCATTCGGCCGCTCCCTCATGAGAGGGACGGTTGCCCGAGCGGTTGACCGCATAGAGCACCTCTCCCGTATTGGCCAGCGTCACGATCAGCGGCGCATAGCCCCACTGCCCGTCGTAGCTGATCTCCATCCCTTCCTTGCATTCGCCGCTCGTGGGGGCCATCGTCCCATCCACGTCGATCTCCGCCCGTTGGAAGAAACGGGCCGGTTGTTGGGCCCAGACCTTGAGGCGGCTGGCATTGACGGCTTCCATCAGATCCACCACGTCGGGCGCGTCAAAGCGGCGCACAAAGTCTCCGGCCGTGCTGGGGGCGGGGATCTTCTCGGCTCCCACCGCCTCCAGGAAACTCACACTCTGACGTCGCAGTTCAATATCCTGATAGCGGGTCCCGCCCGTGGCCACGTTGTAGATCAGGCTCAGGACGTGGTCCGATTCGTGGTACGGTTGGTGGCGTTTGAGCAGCGTCACCGCCTGGTCAATGGCTTTCCCCAGCCCACTCCACTTCACCACCTGCTGCAGCAGCCCCAGACCACCGTAACTGACCGCACCCGTTTTCTCCGAGACCTCGTAGCTGATGACCTCGGGCGAGAGCACCGGTTTCGGGTCTTGACCGTTCCAGCTGGGGCTCAATCGCTGAGCAACCTCTGCTTCCCGTTTGCGGATGATTGCGCTATCCTTTTTCTTCACCTGAAATGCCTCCTTTCGGCTTGTTCTGAAGTTTCTTTGACAACCCCAGAATACCCGTCAGGTCTGGCATTTCAGGTGTTTACATGTGGTTTAGTCCACTTTCATCTACTTCTTTTGGGTCTAGTGACCTTACTACGCGCGCGCGCGAAGCCGATCAGATTCAGGTACTCACGAGTGCTGCTCCGGGTGCAGTCGTACTCGATCTCTGCTGCGGACCCGGCCGGCACGTCTTGGAGTTTGCTCGCCGTGGGTTTCGGGTTACGGGTGTGGACCGGACCAAGAGATACATCGAAGCGGCAGGAGCCGCGGCTCGCTCCGAGGGATTGGCGGTGGAGCTGGTCCAGGCGAACATGAGGGACTTCCAGCGGCCGGCATCCTTTGACCTGGCGCTGAATCTGTTTACCTCATTTGGCTACTTCGCGGATGCGGCGGAGGACCTCCAGGTCTTGCGGAACCTACATGCCTCGCTGACACCCGGTGGGATTGCGCTGATGGAGATGGCGGGAAAAGAAATCCTGGCCCAGGGATTCGAGCCTCGTGCCTGGCATCGGCATGCCGAGCGCGACGAGTTCCTGCTCGAAGAACGTATCGTTCACGATGGATGGAGCACCCTCGAGAATCACTGGATCTGGATACGAGGTTCAGAGCAGAAGGAGTTCGCCTGGACGATTCGAATCTACTCTGGAGCCGAATTGAGGGGACTGCTCTTCGAGGCGGGCTTCTCGGCAGTGCAGCTTTATGGCAGCCTGGCGGGCATTCCATACGACCAGGATGCCGAGCGCCTAGTAGTAGTAGCCACGAGATAACAATCCATCTCCCACGTGTATACGAAGGGGACGCACCAATGAACCTGAACTGGGAGGCAGCCATCATGGCCCGATCTCTGCAGGAAAAGGCCGCTCGTCAACTGGAAATGGACAAGCCTGCTTCTGGGCTCCGAACTTGGCGCGTCTCATCAACGACGTCCAGGCGACGCCTATGGAACTTTTCAACGCCGGTATAGGGGCCAACGTTATCTCCACCCAGAGCCCCTCGTACGAGAAGAGTGGCACGCCTGCCGCCCTGGATATTGTCGCCGACCGCATCTTTGAGGTATTGGCTCTGACCTGCTCAGGATTGGCGAGGAAGACCAAGGAAGCCGAGAAGAAAAGCCCAAGGTGGCGTGACGAATCAGTGCTCAAGGCAGACTATGGATACTGAGCTGGGAGGGTCGGAGCGGTGGCCTCCAAGCCGCAAGGCCTGGGGTTGAATTTGGGTACGCTTTCCTACCAAGAGGCGAGGCGAACGTATGATCGGGTCGGTGCTGCGCAAGACTCTCATGGGCTCTACGAAGAATGCGCCATCGCACTGGTCTTGCAGCACGGAAACTTTACCTCTGTGGAGTCCGTCTTCGAGTTCGGGTCCGGGACCGGCCGCTTTGCGCTGCGCCTGTTCGAAGAATATCTGTCCGGCACGGCTTGCTACCGCGGAGTAGACCTCAGCCCAGAGATGGTCCGAGTGGCCAGATCCCGGCTTGCGTCACACTCGCGACGAGCGGAGGTTAAGCTCTCCCAGGGCGCGCCACCCATCGAGGAATCGGCCGCTTCCTACGATCGCTTCGTTTCAAACTACGTCTTCGACCTGCTTTCCCATGGCGACATCCACGCGGTACTTCGAGAAGCTCATCGGATACTTCGGCCGAACGGTTTGCTTTGCTTGTCGGGTCTGACCAGCGGGATTGGCCTAAGCTCGCGGATCGTGGCCGCTGCCATAAGCTGGATTCAGTCCCTTCGTCCTTCTATGGTAGGCGGTTGTCGTCCCCTTGATCTCTTGCCGTTTCTACCGGAGTCGGAATGGCAGGTGCAGCACCACTCGAAGGTGTCGGCATTCGGAATTCCCTCTGAAATCGTGGTAGCGAAGCGATGTTAGGGCGTTGCCTCGCTGGCAAGCTCTCGGTGTTGTGGCGGAGCGGACGGCCTGGATAGTGGCTACAGCATCCAAGGCCATCGGTTAGGTGTATTGAAAAGGATTGGTGGAGCTGGGGGGGCTCGAACCCCCGACCCCCTGAATGCCATTCAGGTACTCTTCCAACTGAGCTACAGCCCCACGCCGGGAAACCTTATCAGTTAGCTGCTAGCAGCGTCTATCAGCTCCTGATTGACACTGATCTCGTCTTCGTTGCGGAGTCGATCCACCAGGTTTCCGATATAGCTGCTAAAGAAACTGGTCCGCTTCTGCTCTGTCAGGGTTTTACTGATCGCGCCCTTTTCCTTCTCGAACTTGGCCCTGTCGATCTCGGTCTTTTCCAGCAGCTGAAAGACGATGTACTTCCCGGCGACGGTCACCGGCGAGCTAATTTCGCCTTTCTCGAAACGGAATGAGCGGTCGTGAATCTTAGGGGAGAATTTGAGGGTCTCGTCGATCGTAGCACCCTTCTTGAAGAACCCCGTGGCCTTGACCGATAGCTTCTGTGCTGCGGCAGGCTGCTCCAAGCCTCCTTCATTCTTGGCCTTCTGGTAAAAGGCGAAAGCCTGTTCGCGGGCTAGCTCATCGCCGCTTTCCTCACGAAGATCCTGCAGGACCTGAGCGTGCACCTGGTCGAATTTTGGAATATTGGTCGCCTGGATATCGGCTAGCTGTGCCACCAGGTAACTGCCGGCCGATTCGTAGGGATCCAGGAATTCTCCCTGATCGAGGGCAAAGACCTTCTGATTGAAGTCACTCTGAACTACCAGGCCCGAGACGGGGTCACCCAGGGTAAAGGGGAGACTTTCCTTGACGGTAAAGTTGTGTTCCTTCGCCACCGCCTCAAAGTCTGGATTCTGTTTCAGCTGGTTCGCGATCTTGGTCGCCAGTTCTCCCGCCTGCTTGTGGGCTTCGTTTTGACGCAGCTCAAATTCGGCAATGGGGCGGCGCGAATCAGCCATCTTCGCGGCGACTTCCCAACCCTTGATGATGTGATACCCGAACGGAGTTCGAACCAAATCGCTGATTTGCCCTGGCTTGAGCGAAAAGGCAACTTCTTCGAACTCAGGGACCATCTTTCCCCTTCCAAAGAATCCCAGGTCTCCTCCCCGCTGGGACGACCCAATGTCGTTGGAGTGCTCCTCTGCAAGCACCGCGAAGTTGCCGCCTCCCCGGATCTGCTTCAAGAGGTCTTCGGCCTTCTTACGCGCCAGCCCATCCGCCTCGCCCTCTTCTGCCGAAATCAGGATGTGACTTACTCGAACCTGTTGGGTGTCCGTCACCTCCGCCAGCCGGGCCTGGAGCTGTTCTTCGGAGATCGTGACCGTCTGTGGATCGACTCGTACGCTCACATATCGGACCGTCCTCTTTTCGCCAATGCGGTACTTCTCCTGATTGTCCTTATAGTATCCCTGAAGCTTCTCCTCTTCGATTTCAGAGGGTGCGATTTCCGCTGGGTCGATCGCCACGTACTGGACTCTGACCTCCTGGTTGCGGTTTCGAAACTCCTGCTCGACCTCGTCGGGCGAACTGAAAATGCCATCGGTGAGAATGCGCTCGAGTTTGTCGTGCGCGATGCGGCGCTGAATACCCTTCTCGAACTGCCGAATCGTCAGGTTGTTGGCCTGTAGAATTCTCTCGTAACGATCCTTCCCAATGAATCTCTCACTCTCGCGGAAGACCGGCTGTCGAGTGATGAAATCTGCGGTTTCGGCGTCAGTTACGTGGAGCCCCAGCTGCTCGGCACCGTACACTGCAGCATATTCGGCGATGAGCCCATTCAAGGCCGTTTCCCCCAACCGAAGCTGCTGGACTACCTTCGGGTCCTGCTGGTCCAGGCGGTAGAGTTTACGATAGGTCTCGACGACCTGAATGTATCGTGTCCTGAACTCTGAAGCGGTGATAGTCGTGCCTGCGACCACCGCCGCCTCCTGGGAAGAAAGCCCTGTTGACGAGGTGGCCGGAGCATCTACGAAAAAGAGCACCATTCCGAAGCCAAGGGCGAATATAACCAGCCAAAGAACCCACTTCAGACCGCTTTGTTTCCTCCGAAACAGAGCTAACATCGAACCCTCCGTGATCTAGTAAATATCGAACTGGGAAAAACCCCGGCCCCAAAAGCCGCTATTATAGCACGCTTTCCTGGTTCGACTCCCTCACTGGAAGGTCCTCCACCCGGGCTGCCGACCTTGCAAGACCCGCGTGTTTCGGGGATAATACTCGGCTTGGGATTGTGGAGATGGTCTGTCCGACCCTTGAGTCGCATGCTGTCACATCTCCCCTCTCAAACCGAGATGGTAGTCTCGAAATCGGGGGAATCATTCCCCCAGAATGCCGGTCCGCGAGATTGGGTGGTGGACAGCGGAGAACCGGAAAGGACACCGGTAGAGAGATCTCGGGCTTGGGTCATGGCGTTGCCCCAGCGACGGGATGAATTTCACGAGGGTGCCGATGTTTCTGGGAAGAGTTGCCGACCAACTGCAGTTATTCGCCGGCAGGTAGCGGAGACCTATGAGCCTACGTTCCTTGTTCAGTTTTTTCTCCAACGATTTGGCTATCGATCTGGGTACTGCTAATACCCTGGTCTTTGCTCGAGGTCGCGGCATAGTCGTCGACGAACCGTCGATTGTGGCAATCAACAAACTCAACAATAAGGTTGAAGCGGTAGGGCGTGAGGCCAAGGAGATGCTGGGGCGTACGCCCGGTAACATCGTCGCCATCAAGCCCATGAAGGACGGTGTCATTGCCGATTTTGATGTGACCGAGGAAATGCTCAAGTACTTCATCAAGAAGGCCCACAACCGCAACCACCTCCTGAGTCCCCGTATCGTGATCTGTATTCCCTCTGAGATTACACAAGTCGAGAAGCGGGCAGTGCGAGAGTCGGCCCTGCGGGCCAAGGCTAGTGAAGTCTATCTGGTCGAAGAAGCCATGGCCGCCGCCATAGGCGCGGGACTACCCATCACCGAACCTAGCGGAAACATGATCGTCGATATCGGCGGAGGAACCACGGATATTGCGGTGATCAGTCTTTCGGGGATCGTCTACAGCCGCTCCGTTCGTGTCGCAGGCAACGAAATGGATGAGTCGATCATTCAATACATCAAGCGCAAACACAATCTACTCATTGGCGAGAGGACGGCAGAGCAGATAAAGATCGAGATCGGCTCTGCGGCAACTCTAGATCAGGTCCTGACGATGGAGATCAAGGGACGTAACCTGATTGAGGGCATTCCGAAGACGTTGGCGATTACCGACGAGGAGGTGAGGGAGGCGTTGTCAGATTCGATTTCGACGATTGTCAATGCCGTTCGCGTCGCCCTGGAGCGGACGCCTCCAGAACTCTCAGCAGACATCGCAGACAAGGGAATCGTCTTGACCGGAGGCGGCGCGCTTCTCAAGGGACTGGACCATCGCATCAAAGACGACACTGACTTGCCAGTTTTTGTAGCAGAAGGTCCTCTTTCTTCAGTAGCTATTGGCACCGGCATGATGCTGGAGGAGATGGGGCTGCTAAGGCGAATCAGCGTTCAATGATCCACGCGTTCGAAAGAAGACCTCTCGTTCTCTTCATCACAATCCTGGTACTGAATCTAGTTCTCCTATCCATTCAGGTCCGCAGCGAGCAAGGGCGTGCCCTCCTGCGAAAGTGGAGCCTCTTTTTCGTGACGCCTGTGGCGTCAGCGATGCACTTCGTTACCGACAAGAGTGAGAAGGCCCTGCGCCGCTACGTGCTCCTGCGTGGAGCGCAACAAGAAAACCAACAGCTGCGATCCGAAAACTCATCACTCAAGGTTGAGGTTGAGCAGCTGCGCGCTATGCAGTCCATGGCCGAACGGTCAGCGCATTACTCGCTGATCCGCCAACAGTATTCGTTTGGAACCCTTCTGGCTGGGATCATCTGGAAATCCTCCTCCTTTCATTCGGATCACTTCGGGATCAATGCCGGAACCCGAGAGGGGATTCGAAAGGATGCCGCCGTCCTTAGTCCGGAAGGAGTCGTTGGAAGGGTAGTGACTACTGAGCCCTTTGGTGCCGAGGTGGAACCGATCACGGGCAGTGGGTCCGCAGTCGGCGGATGCTTGAGTCGCACCCGACTCCAGGGAGTGCTCCAGGGAAATGGCAGCGACCTCCTGGAATGGAAACTGATCCCCAACCACGAAAAAGTGGAAATCGGTGAAGTGGTCTATACCTCAGGAACGGACAGGATCTATCCCAAAGGACTTCCCATTGGTCTGATAGTCAAGTCGGAAAGAGGGGAGATGGTTTACCGGGACATCCACGTCAGACCTTTTGTTGACTATTCCAGACTAGAAGAAGTCATGGTCCTAACCAAACCGATGGGCTTTCGAGAGTAAGGAAAAATTGGAAGTAGTCATTGGCAAGACCGAAGTTCTCCTGCTTCTGGTGATTGCAGGAGGGACCGAGATTGGCCTGGCCAAATACTTCCCCTGGCTAGCTCTCTATCTGGATCTGCCCCTGGTTCTGGTTATCTACATCGGCTGGTATTCCCGACCGGTAAAAGCAGCCATATGCGGCAGCGCTTTCGGGCTGCTTGCCGACGCCTTCCTCCGCATCCTTCTGGGTCTGAACGGAGTCAGTAAGACGACCATCGGCTTCGTGACCGCCTACGTCAACCGATGGGTCATGATCGGGGGGTTCCTTCCGCGATTGTTTGTGATCGGCACCCTCACTCTTCTTGACAATTTCATAGTTTTCTGTATGTTAGAGCTACTGAGTCAACCAGTGAGGGAGGACTTTGGGTACCATGCGCTGATTCGCGGGGCCGTAACTGGCTTGGCGGGCGTGGTTATTTTCCAAGTCTACGATTGGCTGAAGCTGCCACGAAGAGAGTTTCGGGTCTGAACCCAACCGGGCAGTTGTTTCTGCAGCCGCGCCCTTCCGCGACGGATCTTTTGGAGTCGCAGTAAGCATCTCCCTCAGTTGTGGGCATTTGACCGATGGCTATCTATCAGGACAAGACTCACTGTCTCATTCGGTTGCGATGGGTCAGAGCGCTTCTTGTAGTAGTCCTACTGGGGCTGCTCCTGAGGGTATGGCAGCTGGCCGTTGTGAAGTTCGAGCACTATCAGGCGCTTGCCGAACGCAATCATGTGCTCACCGTGCCAATGGACGCCCCCCGCGGCGTCATCTCCGATCGAGAAGGGCGGGTTCTCGTTGACAACGCTTACGCTTTCAATCTGGTGCTGTACCGCAATGAAGTCCAGGACCTTGAAAGTACCCTATCCTTCCTGGTCGAGGGCTTCAAACTCCAAAGGAAGGGGCTGGACGAACGGCTGAGAGGGGCGAGGCATTACTCCATATATCAACCGCTTGTCATCAAGAAGCACCTTTCGATCGATGAAATCACCTTCCTCCTTGCCCGCCAGACCGAGCACCCCGAACTAGCCATTGTCAGTCAGCCGCGACGCACCTACCGCTACGGCAAGCTTGCGGCTCATGTACTCGGCTACGTGGGTGAAGTGTCGCGCGCACAGCTCCAGCTCTCCGAGTTCTCCGATAACAGCGCCGGAGACGTGGCCGGAAAATATGCGATCGAGAGGGCCTATAACAGTCACCTCTCCGGCAAGGATGGGTACAAGAAGGTTTTGGTCAACAGCGTCGGGCAGAAGCTTGAGGAGTTGGGACACATTCCTGCACAGGCTGGCGAGGAACTGAAGCTTACTTTGGACCTGGACCTCCAAGAGGTGGCAGAGAGGGAGTTGGCCGATCGGCTGGGAACGATCGTAGCTGTCCAGCCTCAGACCGGCGAAGTTCTGGCGATGGCGAGTCGGCCCGCCTTCGATCCCAACCGATTCACGGCGCGGATCAGCCAGGAGGAGTGGGATAGTCTCGTCCGCGATCCCGACCACCCGCTGCAGAACCGTGCCATCCAAAGCAGTTTCTCTCCCGGATCCATCTTCAAGCTGGTGATGGCTCTGGGAGGTCTGGAAAAGGGTGTGGTCGGACTCGAGACCTCAGTCTACTGTAGTGGACAGATCAACCTGTACGGGCATTCGTTTCGCTGCTGGAACAAGAATGGTCACGGACGAGTCACTCTGCGGGAGTCTCTTCGCCAGTCGTGTAACATCTATTTCTATCTCTTGGGGCAGAAGCTGGGAATCGACGACATTTCAGAGGTCAGTTCTCGCTTTGGACTGGGTCAGCGCACGGGGATCGATCTAGGAGGAGAGGTTCTAGGCCTAGTCCCGTCGACTCAGTGGAAGCGGAAGATCTTCGGCACCACCTGGTACCCTGGGGAGACCATCTCGGTTTCGATCGGTCAAGGCCCAGTTCATGTGACGCCAATTCAGCTGGCTCGTGCGGTCAGCATCATCGCATCCGGTGAAGCTCCACCGATCCACTTGGTAAGCGAGCCCCTGTCGGTGCGAAACCGGAAGGTCGGTACCGAGATCAGACTGTCGCCCGAGCACCAACGGTTCATGAGAGAAGCGATGTGGTCGGTTGTGAACCAGTACGGAACTGGTAGAGCCGCTCGAGTCGCAGGCTTCGATGTCTGTGGCAAGACTGGAACTGCCCAAATCATCGGCCGTGCCTCCCGGGAGAAGCTGTCCAAGGAGAAGGCCGCCCAGTTCACATCGCATGCCTGGTTTGTCGGCTTTGCTCCGCGTGACCTTCCCGAGATCGCTGTTGCTGTGCTGGTGGAAAAGGGGGGAGCAGGTGGTTCCGCGGCAGCCCCTCTAGCCGGGAAGCTCATGCAGGCTTTTTACGAGAAGTACAAAGCCAGCCAACCCTTCACACCGAATGTCTTGAAACTGGCTCACAAAAACCAGGTGGGGTTTCCTGGGACAGCCGATCCGGTTCCGGACAGCAGCCAGTAGAAACTGGGGTGCTCCGGGACCCTGGTTACCAAGAGCATGCTCTCTCAGCGTCTTCTCCTGCGCATCGACTACCTCTTACTTCTCCTGGTGTTGGTGCTTTCACTGATCGGGGCCCTCGGTGCCTACAGTGCCGAAACTCCGGGTGGTCAAGGCAACACGTTTGTGCGCCAGCTCGTTTGGATTGGCCTGGGTCTCTGTGTCTGTCTGGTCGTGGCCGCAGTCGACTACCACTTGCTCACCGACTACGCGTTCCTTCTGTATATATGTGCCATCCTGATGTTGCTAGGGGTGCTCCTCTTCGGGGTGGAGATCCATGGCAGTAAAAGTTGGTTGGCGCTTGGGCCTATCCGCTTTCAACCTTCCGAACTCGGGAAGCTCGTTCTGATTCTAACCTTGGCGCGATATCTAGCCGGGATCGAGGGGTCGTTTGTGCCCCGCCGGCACTTTCTGGCGGTCACACTGCTCACCGTTGTGCCGATGGGGCTGGTAATCCTTCAGGGGGACCTGGGAACCGCGACGATGTATTTGCCAATCCTCTTGGCGGTCACTCTGGTTGCAGGACTACGGGTACGATTTCTCATCGGTCTCCTGGCTCTTATGCTTTGTGCGGCGCCAGCTGGCTGGCTGGTGATGAAGAACTACCAGAGGCAGAGGATTCTGGCCACGCTCGATCCGGAATTGGATCCCCAGGGGGTTGGATACCAGACTCGCCAGTCTCTCATTGCAATCGGTTCGGGAGGTCTGTTCGGCAAGGGTATCGGGCAGGGAGACCAGAGTCAGTTAGGCTTTGTGCCTGAGATCCACTCCGATTTCATCTTCTCCCTGATTGCGGAGGAGGCGGGACTGATAGGGGCAAGCGTCATCCTGCTCTTGTACCTCCTGGTTTTGATGCGCATGGTACACATCGCAGAAGTCTCACGCGATCGCACCGGAATTTTTATCGTCGCCGGACTCGTCGCCCTCATCTTTTCGCACGTAGTCGTGAATATAGGAATGACTCTGGGACTCTTACCACCGATTGGTATTCCGCTCCCGCTGCTCAGCTACGGCGGTTCCTTCACGCTGGTCATTTTCACTGCAATAGGGATTGCACTGAGCACCTACAGTCGTCGATTCGTTCACTGAGGTCGGTGCCCGCACCCGGCCGCGCTGGACCATTCAGGTGGAAACTTCACATCGGAGCAGGCATTTCCGGATCATGGAAGCCTGAAGCGCGAGCGAGGGGTTGGTGAGCAACACTAGCCCCCAATTTCGTCCGGCTGCCTTCGGTTCACAGCCTGCTTGTCGATGTAGGAAGCTGCGGCCCCAACCCTCGCTCGCGCTTCAGGCTTCCCTAAACTCTCGCCAAGCGCTATAATACGGAAGTTAGTTTGTTTGCTATAGAAGAAACGCGATTGGCCGTGGGCCAATTCGAATATTGTCATAGATAAGACTCGGTCGGCTTTGGGTTATTCTTCGGAGGGCACCTCCGATCTATTCTGGGTAGGTTTGGCCAAAAGGGGGCTCAGGACTGTACGATCCTGGGGTTGCTGTGCCCCAGTGCAAGCGCCGCCTCCCTTTCCTTCCATCTTCTTCATCCACACAAGTCGAGACCAGACCGCCCGAACCAGGAGCTCCAAGGGAGAAGTGACGTGACCAAGAAGGAGCTCATCATAGCTTCTAGCCAACTCGAGACCAAGATCGCCCTGCTAGAGGACGGCCAGGTCAACGAGGTCTTCATTGAGCGACGAAAGAACAAGGGGATTCTTGGGAATCTGTACAAAGGCCGTGTGACCAAGGTTCTCCCCGGTATGCAAGCGGCGTTTGTCGACATCGGTCTGGATCGCAACGCATTCCTGTACGTCGCCGATTTCGTTCAAGACTACGAAGAGTATGAAGAATTGTTTGTGCCGACAGGAGAGGATCAGAGCGAGCCGGCCTGGGAGGCTGGCCTGGGCCCGGCGAAGAGCGACGCCGAGGCGAAGAGCCAACGGCCCCAGCGAAATGGTAATCGGCGCGATCGGAAACGAACTTCGGAGAGTCCTGATCGAGCAGGTAAACGAGATGCCTCCATCATGGTACTGATGCCTCAGTTGGAGGTGTTTCTGGGAAATGAACATGTCCTTCCCTCTAGCCTGTCCAGTCCCGAGACTAGTCAAATCCGCGAGCCCAAGAGTGTTCCTCAAGGAGAAGGGCAGGACACCTCAGCGCCCCTCATACTCCCAGATCGCTTCGAGATAGATCTGGGGGCCTTCACCGCCTCCTCCCCGGGTACCGCCGAGGTCCCAGTTCCAGTTCAATCGCCGCCGCCCAGCCCTCGGATCAAGCGTCCCGAATCCTCGTCCCGGAGGCGCAAAACGGCTAACAACCGAACCGGCGAACGAGTTGGGATAGGCGATCTGTTGAGTGAGGGACAGGAGATTCTGGTTCAGATTGCAAAGGAGTCGATCGGCAGGAAAGGTGCACGGATTACTTCCCACGTAGCATTTCCAGGCCGCTTCGTGGTCTACATGCCCAGCGTCGACCACGTTGGGGTCTCCCATCGAATTACTGCAGATGAGGAACGCCAGAGACTGAGGAAAATTGTTCTGGAACTGCGCCGGAAGGTTGGTCGCGGGGGCTTCATCATACGAACTGCTGGAGGGGGCCAGTCAGAAAACGAGTTCCAGCAGGACATGCAGTACTTGACACAGCTTTGGGAAGAAATCCGCATCAAAGCAGAAAAGCTTTCGGCCCCCTCAATGGTCTATGCCGAGCCAGGCCTGGTCCAGAGGATCGTCCGAGATTTCTTCTCGCAGGATTTCAAGACCCTCTACGTCGACGATCCGCAGGTGCACAAACAGATACTCCAGATGGTCCGGCAGTTCAGTCCCAACCTCGCTCGTAAGGTCCGCCTCTACCGGAAGTCCACGAACATCTTCGACGATTACGGCATCTCCGCCGAGATAGATCAGGCGCTGCGTCCTAAAGTCTGGCTGAAAAAGGGTGGTTCCATTGAAATCAACCAGACAGAAGCGCTGGTGGCCATAGACGTCAATACGGGCAAGTATGTTGGCAGCACCAACTCTCTGGAAGATACGATTACCAAGACCAACCTCGAGGCAGTCAAAGAACTCGTGCGTCAGATCCGACTGCGAGATCTGGGGGGGATCATCGTCATTGATTTCATCGACATGGCCGATTCCTCGAATCGGCAGAAAGTGCTCGATGAGCTACAGGCCGAGATGAAGAAGGACAAGGCCCCTTCGAAAATTCTGGGCTTCAACGAGTTCGGTCTGGTAGCCGTTACCCGGAAGCGAGTCAAACAGTCATTGGAGCGCACGCTTCTCCAGAAATGTACCTTCTGTGGTGGGCGGGGTATGACTCGATCGGTGCCAACCATTTGCCATACGATTCACCAGGAAGCTCAGAGAATGACCTCCGCCTTCGGTAAGGGTAAGGAACTCATTATCCGCTGTCATCCGGACGTGGGAAAGGCGTTGAGGAACGGGGAGCGAGATGTCCTGACCCAGATCGGAGCGATGACAGGCAAGCAGGTCAAGGTCAAGACGAACCCCTTGATGCATATCGAGTGGTTCGAGTTGGCCGAAGCCTGATGCTCTTCGATCCGGTCCTTAGTACACTGCTGAAACCCATCGTATCCTTGGACAGAACCTTTTCCGAATGGATTCAGAAAACCGAGAATACTTCCACAAGCTTGTCGAGTTGATGGCTTTGCTGCGCAGCCCCGAGGGTTGCCCCTGGGATAAGGAACAGACGCGCGAAACTCTCAAGCCCATGCTTATCGAGGAAGCCTACGAAGTGCTCGAGGCACTTGATGGCGACGTCCCCCAGGAGCTCTGCGACGAATTGGGAGATCTGCTTTTCCAGATTATCTTTCAGGGGCGCATCGCCGAGGAGAAAAGCCAGTTCGATGTCTATGACGTCTGCCAATCTGTCTATGAGAAAATGGTTCGCCGGCACCCGCATGTTTTCGGCGACGCGTCCTTCGAGAACACCAAAGAACTGCTGAGTCAGTGGGAAGAGATCAAGGCTCAGGAATCACAGGAAAAGGGCGCATCTAATGAGCGCCGCTCCGCCCTTTCGGCGAAACCGGAACGGCTGCCTGCGGTCTATGCCGCCTATCAGGTGTCCGCTAAAGCTGCTCGGGTGGGTTTCGACTGGCCTACACTGGAGAGGATTCGTGACAAATTCCTGGAGGAGTTTGAGGAGCTTGAGGAGGCCGTTCGGGAAAACGACAGCCTCAAGGTAAGAGAGGAAGTAGGCGATCTACTCTTCGTGGTCCTGAACATTGCTCGCTACGTCCAGGTAGATCCGGAGACGGCCCTTAGCCACACCAATACAAAGTTCAGGAATCGCTTCCGGGCCATGGAAGAAACTTTTGCCCAGGCGGGACGGCCACTCCGGACGGTGGGACTTGAAGAAATGGAGAAGCAATGGCAGCGGCAGAAGGAGGCCGAACGAAAGACTCAAGAACAATCACCAGGGCCGAGTAGGGAGGAAGTCAGATGAACGACGAGAACGAACCAGGTGGATTCACAATCAAGGATCGGCGGCTCTTCACCGAAGAAGGGGAGCTGAAATCGGGGGATCCGAATGAGGGAGATGGGCCGAAGCCGGAGTTCGCAGTAGTGGAACCAGAAGTAGCGGAGCCCAGCTCGCCTCCTACGGGAGCACCTGACCCGGCCGGTAGCAGCCAAGGAGGAGCCCCCCCGATGGATTTTTCCTCCTTCGTGCTGTCGCTCGCGACAACGGGAATGGTTCATCTAGGTGAAATCGTAGATCCCGCCGTGGGACAGAAGCAGGAGAATCTCGCTGCTGCCAAGCAATTGATTGAAATCCTTTCCCTGCTCAAGGAAAAGACAGAGGGTAATCTGTCTGCCGAAGAGGCTCAACTTCTGGAAGGGCTCCTCCATGAGCTGCGATTGAGCTTCCTGGGTAAGACCAAGACGATTCAACTATAGGCCTAGGTGTACTAGGCCCAAAATAAGCGCAAGGTCGAAACTAGACCCCTTTGTCGGCTCCGAGGAGCCATTTTGGAGACCTAAATTCTAAATTTCGGCGCGAAGTCACTCAGAACAGGCACGTGTTCAGCTGTCCTCCACGCCGATCGCTCAGGGAAAACGATTCTGCCCTCTTGGGGGGCGTTTGTAGAGACACCTCGCCCCAGCTCTGGCGACCCTCGGAGCTACTTTATCTCCTTTCAGTTTCAGGTAGCTGGCCGGTGTTTCAACCACTTACTGCCTTCCAAGAGAAGACGGCTCCAACCATTGACATCCAGCAGCCGATAGACCAACTGTCGGCCCCTGCGCAAAATCTGGCAGGGCATTTCAATGACCTCTCGCAGGAAACGGCGATACTCCATCTTCACCAGCTCTCGGGCTTGCAGTCGCGCCGGCAGCACCAACCCCATCCAGGCCTTCAGATTCCAGGCTTGAGCCGCAATCACCAGATAGGCCCAGTTGGCTACCAGCGTATCCGAGGGCATCCGCAGGTGATCAACGACAAATGGAATTCCCGCAGCGACAATTGGAAATCCCCACACGAGGGATAAAAAAAAAGAGCTGTAGCCGTCCTCTGAGACGACTCTTTTCGGGGTCCTCCTTTCTGTAAAAAAGAGAGATTGTTTTTAGAATGCGAGGGGGATGGAGTGAGGGCGTAGCCCGAACGGAGCTCCCCCTCGCTCGCGCCGGCGTCGAGGGGAGTGGACCAGATCCACGAGGCTCCTGAGCGGCCTCTGTAGGGCGCTGTACGACCTCTCCCCTTGGCGGGCACTCGTCTATCGTCCCCACCAAGCACTTCCCAGGGGCCAATCAGCCGATTTGCCCGGATTTGAACTCCTCGCGGTTTCCTCATTTCGTGGTTTCCTGCTGTTTCTTCTTGGCGCTCTCCATTCGGTAGCTCGAGACGTTGAGTTCCAGAATCACGCTGTGGTGCACCACCCGATCAATCGCCGCCACCGTCGTCATGGGGTCCTTGAAGATCCTCTCCCAGTCCGAGAAGATCAGGTTGCTGGTCAGCAAGATGCTGCGGCGTTCGTAGCGATGGGCCAGCAGTGTGAAAAGAACCTCCATTTCCTCCCGACTTTGCTGAACGTAGCCGATGTCATCGACTATGAGAGCCTCGAAGCGATCCAGTTTCTTGAGCTCCTTCTCCAGAGTCAGATCGATTTTGGCCCGCAGCAATCGCTGTACCAGCAGGGCGCAGGTAGAGAATAGAACCCGGCGCCCCAGCAGAATCAACTCCTGCCCCAGAGCACAGACTAGATGCGTCTTGCCGCTTCCAGGGTTGCCGAAAGCCAAGACGTTCTCGGCGCGATCCAAAAACGTACCTTCCAGCAGCGCCGTCAGTTGTCGATCCACGCTTTGGGGCAAGCGCGAGCGGTCCAACGCCGTCAGCGTTTTCTCCCAGGGAAGCTTCGAGATTCGGCGCAGGCGCTGGATTTTGCGCTCGTGCCGCTCCGCCACTTCGATCTCAGATAACGACAAGAGAAACCGGGGATAGGACAGACTTTCCTGGGTAGCCAGTGCCGCCTGGGCGGCGGAGTGCTCCCGAAAGGCTGGTAGATGCAGCTGGACAAGGCACTCGCGAAGCCGGGTCAAGTTGCCTCCACTCATGATCTCACCTCCCGGCTCTCCAGCAGCGTGTCGTAGACGCCCACGTCCATCTTCTCCACCGCCACTTCCCAGGGCTCCACCACCGGATCGACGAGGCATTCTCGTAGTGCTTCGAAACGGATTCTTCGTCCCCTCTCAATCAGCCCCTGAAGTGCCTCTCGCACTCGCTGCTCACCTTCCTGGGCAGCCAACTCGAGGATCTTCAGATACTGGCGATCCGCCGTGGCTGGACAATCTTGGCGCAGCTCGTCGTAGGCGACTCGAAACAAGATCCCCGGAAACAGATCCTCGCGCCAGCGATAGCGAGTGAACGCCCCCGGCTTGCGCACCAGGGAATGGATCACCTGCCGGTAGTCAATGCGATGCTTGCCTTCTCCTCGCAAGCGAGGCATGCGTGCCTGTGGCTGACCCCCGTAGTAGACCTCCACCTGATCCGCCCACACCCTCACCTGCACCCGCTCGCCGATCAACCGGCTGTCCACCGAATAGGTGTTGTGGCGAACCCGGATCGTACTGCTGGGGGAGACTCTCACCCACTGCCGGGTGAAGTCATCCAGACGGCGTGCCGGCAACGGGCGCATCACGGCCAGCTCTTCTCCCAGGCGCTTTTGCCGGGTCGCATTGCGCCGGTCCACAATCACCGCTACAAAACCCTCGTACTCTTCCCGGCTGGAAAAATCACGGCTACACCGCAGCAGCAGTTCCTGCTCGATGGCCCGTTTCAAGCGGTGATGGGCCTGTTCCACATCCCCGTTCTCGTGAGCCTTTCCTGCCTGGGTGCGACTCGAGCGCATCCCGAAGTGTCTCAGCAACCCTTGATAGCGCTCGGTGAACTCTTCCCGTTTCAGGTTGTTGACGGCCGCCGAAAGCCGGTCTGTTCGGTGTTCCTCGGGCAGCGCCCCCAACTCCCACAACGCGCTCTGAAGCCCCAGGCTGAGGCTCTCAAAGGACTCACTGAAACACAGCGTGGTCGCTTCCCAGTTCGAGTAGGCCAAAACAAAGTGGTACAGCAGATGGGGAAACGGCTGGCCCTGGATCGTCACTCCCAGACGCCCCATAAACGTAAAGTCCGATTGAGCTTGATGTCCCGGCCGATACTTCTGCGGGAACATCACCTCCTTCGCTTCTCCGTGTTGTGCCTTCCACTGCTTGATCCTGCGCTGCAGCGTCCTCAACTGACCTTGCTGGAAGGCCCCTTCCTGCTGGCGGCACAAATACTCGAACACCGCTGTCGCTTCCACCGTCGGAGATCGCTTCAGGATCTCTTCCACCTCTGGCCACACCGACTCGAACGGATCCGATCGAGTTCGCCAATATCGCTCCGGCTGACTCTGGCTCGGCAGCTTTCCCGACTTCAGGTACTTCCGAGCCGTCTTTCGCGACAGCCCCGCTTTGGCCGCCGCCATCGTTAGCGTCTTCTCGTTCTTTTGCAACTTTACTAACCTCCGCACTTGCTGATCCTTAACCATGCCCTCATGGTCAGGATCAGCCCTGAAAAAGTGGGGAATTCTATTTGTCGTCGTGGGAAA
Organism: Acidobacteriota bacterium; assembly: GCA_965219855.1. GTDB lineage: Bacteria > Acidobacteriota > UBA6911 > RPQK01 > JAJDTT01 > CAUZIZ01. Next base: position 318,303 of record CBDCOR010000014.1, on the reverse strand, counting down.
TTCTAACTGTCGCCAATCACTCAGGCGCTTTTCGAGATCGTTGTCGATGGGAAGCTGGTGACACAGGCAGCGGTGGCACCCCTTCCGTCGATGGTCCGGGGGACTCTCTTCGTAAAAGAGGAAGGGGGCTCTCGTACTGGAATCGCGCTGGCCAACCCTACCCAGTTCACCACCCATCGGATCGTGCTCAAGTTGAGAAACGAGGCGGGTGAGGAGGTGGAAACCTTCGAGATCATCCTGGGAGCCCAACAGCACACGGCTCAATTCGTCAGCGAGATGTTTCCAGATCTGGGTACCTTTCGGGGTTCGATCCTGATTGAAGGATCGGAACAGTTTCTGCTGATCACCTTGCAGCAGACCGGACTGGTCATCGGTACCCTACCCGTGGTCACAGCGTTGTTCTAAGGGGGAATATACAATGCGAAGAATTTGCTGGGTAGCGATTGTGCTAAGCCTGATCTTCGTTCCCGAAATCCGAGCCTCCCTGCTGGGGGATGTCCTGTTTCTGCGGGACCGGCTCGACAGGCTGGAACTGTCCTCTCAAGAAACGGATCTTCTTAGCATAGCCCTGGATGCGCTCGAGGCGTACGCCAATATCCTCGAGCCGGAGAATGGCACCCAGATCCAGAAAGACGCTGGTGTGGAGCGTCAAAATGAAGCGGTCCGGGAGACAGCGAAGCTAATAGACGAGCTGCTCACATCCACCGCCCTTCGGCTACCCGACGACAAGATTATCTGGTGGGACCAAATGGATGAGGTTCTGAGATCCGATAAGACTAAGGGTCTGGAACCATTTGTAAGTGTTTTAGTGAATGTCGACTCCGACACCGACACCTGCACCCTCCTCGAAGCATTCCCAGGACTACTAGACCCAAAAGAAGTAGATGAAAGTGGACTAAACCACATGTAAACACCTGAAATGCCAGACCTGACGGGTATTCTGGGGTTGTCAAAGAAACTTCAGAACAAGCCGAAAGGAGGCATTTCAGGTGAATAAAAAGGATAGCGCAATCATCCGCAAACGGGAAGCAGAGGTTGCTCAGCGATTGAGCCCCAGCTGGAACGGTCAAGACCCGAAACCGGTGCTCTCGCCCGAGGTCATCAGCTACGAGGTCTCGGAGAAAACGGGTGCGGTCAGTTACGGTGGTCTGGGGCTGCTGCAGCAGGTGGTGAAGTGGAGTGGGCTGGGGAAAGCCATTGACCAGGCGGTGACGCTGCTCAAACGCCACCAACCGTACCACGAATCGGACCACGTCCTGAGCCTGATCTACAACGTGGCCACGGGCGGGACCCGCTATCAGGATATTGAACTGCGACGTCAGAGTGTGAGTTTCCTGGAGGCGGTGGGAGCCGAGAAGATCCCCGCCCCCAGCACGGCCGGAGACTTTGTGCGCCGCTTTGACGCGCCCGACGTGGTGGATCTGATGGAAGCCGTCAATGCCAGCCGCCTCAAGGTCTGGGCCCAACAACCGGCCCGTTTCTTCCAACGGGCGGAGATCGACGTGGATGGGACGATGGCCCCCACGAGCGGCGAATGCAAGGAAGGGATGGAGATCAGCTACGACGGGCAGTGGGGCTATGCGCCGCTGATCGTGACGCTGGCCAATACGGGAGAGGTGCTCTATGCGGTCAACCGCTCGGGCAACCGTCCCTCTCATGAGGGAGCGGCCGAATGGCTGGATCGGAGTATCGAGCTGGTTCGAGAGGCGGGTTTTCGGAAGGTGCGCCTGCGCGGGGACACGGATTTTTCGCTGACGGCTCATTTTGACCGTTGGACGGAGGCGGGCGTGGAGTTTGACTTCGGGATCGACGCCCATCCGAGCTTCGTCAAGTGGGCGGAGGCGTTGCCAGAAGCGAGATGGAAAGAGCTGGGGCGCCCCAGCCAGGGGAAAGGAAAAGGGAAGAAGCGGCGCCAGCGGCGGGACAAAGTGAAGCCGGAGATTGTCAAGAGACGCGGGTTCAAGACGCTGACGCTGGAACGGGAAGAGATCGCGGAGATCGACTACCGTCCGAGCAAAGCGAAGCGAACCTATCGGATGGTGATCTTGCGCAAGACGATCCTGGTCGAGAAAGGCCAGAAGCGGCTGCTGCCGCAGACGCGCTACCACTTTTATGTCACCAATATCTCGGCCAGAACGTTGGGAACGGCGGGAGTCGTACGGGAAAACAACCGGCGCTGCAACCAGGAGAACGTCATTGAACAACTCAAGAACGGAGTCGAGGCCCTGCGGATGCCCTCGGATACGCTGGTAGCCAACTGGGCCTATCTGGTGATTGCGGCTCAAGCCTGGAATCTGAAGGCCTGGATGGGGTTGGTGCTGCCGGCGCGACTGCAAGCCCGAGAGCTGGTGAAGATGGAGTATCGCCGTTTCCTGCGAGAGGTCATTGAAATGCCCTGCCAGATTTTGCGCAGGGGCCGACAGTTGGTCTATCGGCTGCTGGATGTCAATGGTTGGAGCCGTCTTCTCTTGGAAGGCAGTAAGTGGTTGAAACACCGGCCAGCTACCTGAAACTGAAAGGAGATAAAGTAGCTCCGAGGGTCGCCAGAGCTGGGGCGAGGTGTCTCTACAAACGCCCCCCAAGAGGGCAGAATCGTTTTCCCTGAGCGATCGGCGTGGAGGACAGCTGAAGACGTGCCTGTTCTGAGTGACTTCGCGCCGAAATTTAGAATTTAGGTCTCCAAAATGGCTCCTCGGAGCCGACAAAGGGGTCTATTTTCGAACTTGCGCTTATTTTGGGACTAGACGACCAAGTATCCGGCGTGACTGATGACGCCGTATTAGGTGCTATCGTGGACCGGGCCGAGAATGGCACAGGTAACGGTTCGTCCGTACGTGATGGGCAAGGCGTAATGGGTCAAGACGGTACCTTCGAGTGGGAGATCGATAAGAGTTCCCACGACTTGGGATTTGAGGTGACGCGACATAAGAGCAACCTCGTCACAATTCACATGGATGCCAGAAAAGGGATCGAGATCCAAAAGGGTGACGAGGACTTCGAAAAATCAGTCAAGGTTATGGTGAAATTCACCGATTCGGACGGGAGCCCCACGTGTGACGCCTTCACCACGCTCCGTTTCGCCAAGACAGGTCGCTTCGCCGCCAACCAGTAGTTATCGTTGCGAGCAGTCGATCAAGATGGCGATGTTCTAGATTCTAACGTGGTTGACCTAGGTCCAAAGCTCTGAGATCTCTCTCGCCACTGTACTTTTGGATACATTCATGTCAGGGGCCACCCAAAAGCGGCCAGTGAGGGCCACTTCAAAACCGGCCATTTTCAAGAGCCATTGAGGGCCGCATCCGGCGTAGGATGCGCCGATGGCCAATACATTGAAAATGGAAAAGAAGCAAACGGTTTTGGCGCTCCTGAAGCTGGGCTGGTCGTATCGTCGGATCGAGCGAGAGGTGGGAGTCCGACGAGAGAGGATTGCCCGCTATGATCCCTCCCGAGATTCAAAACCGGCCAAAGTGGCCCCCGGCTCGGAGGAGCAAAAGCGGCCAAAGCGGCCCCCGGGTCTGCGCAGCTTCTGTGAGCCCTTTCGGGAGCAGATTGAAAAGAAACTCCAGCAGGGATTGCAGGCCAAGCGGATCTGGCAGGACCTGGTCTTCGAGCAGGGATTCGGGGGAGCCTACAACTCCGTCAAGCGCTTCTGTGGAAAGCTCAAGGCGGAGAGTCCTCGCGTGTTTGCTCGGGTGGAAACTCCCCCCGGTCGGGACCTGCAGATCGACTTCGGCAAAGGAGCCCTGACTCGGACCGAATCGGGTCGTTACCGCCGTCCTCATCTGTTCAAGGCCGTCCTCTGCCACTCGCGCCACTCCTATGAGGAAGTCGTCTGGCGGCAGGAACTGAAGACGTTCATCCGCTGTGTCGAGGAGGCTTTTCACGCTTTTGGAGGCGGCGTGGAGGTGGTTCGCCTCGATAACCTCAAGGCCGGGATCACCCGGGCTTGCTTGGTGGACCCCGAGGTCAATGCCGTCTTCAGTGCGCTCGCTCGCCACTACGGCTTCGCCGTGCTGCCCATCCATCCGGGCGCTCCGAACGAGAACGGAAAAGTCGAAAGAAGCATCGGATATACCGACTCCAGCGCGCTCAAAGCTCGCCGCTTCGAGAGCCTGGATGCGCAGAATGAGCATCTGCAGAGTTGGAACGAGCGAATCGCCCGCCAGCGCATCCACGGCACCACCAAGCAGCAGGTCTGGCCCCGCTTTGTCGAAGAACAGAAGCATCTCCGACCGCTTCCGGATTCCCGCTTCAGTTTCTTCCGCGTGGGCCGTCGAACGGTCTCCACCGATGGCCACATCGAAGTCGACCGAGCGTTCTACTCGGTGCCCAATCATCTGCTCGGTTGTGAAGTCGCCGTGCACTGGGATGATCGTATCGTCCGCGTCTTCTTTCGTGAGCAACAGGTGGCCCTGCATCCGAAGCACCCGCCGGGGAGATTCCGAACCGAAACGAGCCATCTTCCGGAACGCAAACGCTACGCGCACTATCGAACCGAGCATCATCTGCTGAAGCAAGCCCGAGCCGTGGGTCCAGAGGCGCACCGCTGGGCCGAGCGAGCTCTGGAGGTCCGAGACATGCTCGCCTACCGACTCGTGCAAGGCATGATCTCGCTGACCCGCCGCTACCGCGCTTCGGTCGTCGACGAAGCCTGCGGCAAGGCGCTCGCACATGACGCCTTCCGCTACCGGACTCTGGTGGCTTTGTGTAAGCGACTGGACGTGCCGCAGCGCTCTTTGTTTACCTCCGAGCACGAGTTGATCCGACCGCTGTCCGAGTACCAGATCACCGATCCCACAGGAGAACCAGAATGATCTCATCAGAACTGGAACGAAAACTTCGTCACCTCCGGCTCTCGGGCCTGGCTCAGGTCTTTGACGTTCGCCTGCAACAAGCCGTCCAGGGAAGGCTCAGCCATCAGGAGTTCTTTGAGCTGCTGATTGATGACGAGCTGACCCGCCGTCGGGACCGGCTGTTGGAGCGACGTTTGCGCCAGGCCCAGTTTCCGGAACAAAAGCACTTGGAGGACTTTAACTTCTCCTTTAACCCCTCCATCAACCGGCAGCAGATCTTCGATCTGGCTACCGGCCGATTCATCCAACAGCGCCGCGGCTGGTTGGTCATCGGTCAGACCGGAGTCGGCAAGAGCCATCTGATCATCACCGTCGGGATCAAGGCGGTCGAAGCCGGTCACCGGGTGCAGTACAAGTCGGCTTTCGATCTGCTGGAAGACATCGCCGAAGCCACGGCCACCGGCAGACGCCGATCTTACATTACGGAGATGACCCGGATCCCGCTGCTGATCCTCGAGGATCTGGGACTCCGCAGAGTGCCGGAGTCGGCGGCAGAAGATCTGTTGGAGATCCTGCACCGCCGATACCAGAAGACCTCGACGATCCTCAGTTCGAATCGACCCCTGGAGGACTGGGGCGCGATGCTGGGAGGAGATACGGCGGCCACCTCGGCGCTGCTGGACCGCTTCCTGCACACTTCGGAAGTCACCTTCATTCGGGGCAAGAGCTATCGCCTCTACGAGCGACAGCAACGAGAGAAATCCACCCCGAAGCGAGGGAAAGAGAAATGACACCTGCGAGGCGAGTGCTGTGAGTGCGGGCTTGTCCCCTACTCGCAGACCCTGGGACTCAGCCCCAGGCTTCGTAGATTGCCCGCTCCGAGGGAGGGGTCAGGGCAGGGTGGGGCAGAGCTCATTGCTTGAGGGGCCTCTGAGCGAATGTTTTTTGAAAAAAGGAAGCCAGGAAGAAGCCGTGTCGTTGAAACCAAGCAGAGACCATGGAAGCCAGGCTTCTCGAGTTTCCCCCAACACCCCCGGAAAGCCGTGGAAACTGCCGCGCTATGGAAACCGTGGGAAAACGGCTGCCTCGCGAAGACGACTCCAGGAGGCGAGTTTTTCCACCGTTCCCACAGCGCTTGGAAAACTCCTCCGGACGGAGTTTCCCACAGTTCCCACCGCTTCTACGGCTGAACACACAACAAAGCCTCCTCCCCCCGCTTCGCGGGGAGGGCTTCACAAGGGATTGAAATGACTCGAACCGGAGGATATAACTACTGAATCACTGGCCGCTTTTGAAGTGGCCCCCGACATACATTCAGCCTCTGGGCAATCTGCCTGAGGCTCAGACCATTCTGATGCAGTTCTAAGAGCATGGATCTATCAACCTTGGCTGTGGGTCTGCCAATCTTTGCGCCATTCGCTCTGGCCCGTCTCAATCTAGCTTTCACCCGTTCTGCAATGATGTCTCGCTCGAGCTGATGAAAACTGGAGCAATGTCATGGGAGGAATACAGGAAGCAGTGGGTATCAGTGGCTTCCTTGGGAATCGCCAAGAGCATTCCCTGAATGCTGACTAAACCTCGCTCTGAAGGAGTGACGAACCATTCAACGGGGGGCGTGATGCTGCAGGACTGGCAGAGACAGAGGGCCTCATCACGCGACGAAGCGTTGACTACAAAGGGAAAGGGCCTGGTCGGGACAAATGACTGACGGAGAAAATCGAATCGGACCACAGGGGCTGCGGATACAAGATATGACGGCATCGGATCGCCGCTACCTTAAGGTTTCGAAGGTCTCTGAGTATGTTGGCCTTTGCCCGAACACTCTTCGGAAATACACCGATTAGGGCCTTATCCAAGCGAAGGTTCTCCCCAGTGGCGATCGCATATACAGCCGCGAATGGCTGGATGAGTTCATAACCCGACTGCCCGATGCAGTTGAGCGACGGGCACAGTATAATTCGCTTCGGTAATCCGACCTGTCCTCGACCAGGAAGGAGGAAAATAGAATGGGTGTAAGAAAGTATCGAGGACAGATCGTGTGCGACAAACGGTGGCCAGATGGAAGTCGTACAACTCGTGTGTGTGAGAACCGTACCAAGGCCAAAGAGCTACTGGACCGGATCAATGTTTCCATTGCTGACGGCACGTGGCCTGAGTTGAAGGAGAAGCTCATCCTCAGGGACAGAGGCAGCCTGACCCTAACCGAATTCTCCACGATCTACATCGAAGACTATGCGAAAGCTCGCAACAAGAAGAAATCTTGGAAGCGCAAGGTGACTTCGCTGAATTCCATTGAACCGATGTTAGGTCGGCTCGAACTACAGGCGATTAGTGTCTCGCGGGTGCACAAGTACGTTCACCACCGGAAAGGCCAAGGAGTCTCTGACGCTACTATCAACAGAGAACTGACCACGCTCAAGCACCTTCTAGCGGAATGCCGAGTAATTGATTTCAACCCGATTGAAAAGTTCAAGAAAATGAGGGAAGAGTGTAGCGAAAGGCCGCGATTCCACGACACAATCATCCAAAGGGTCATTGATGCTGTCCGGCCTGACTGTAGGCCGTTGTTCACTTTCATTTGGGAAACCGGTCAGTTGAAAAGGGAAAACAGCCTTGGTGGGCAAGTGGCTGACGTGCTAGAGGTTAGATTGGCGGGACCGACGAGACTCGAACTCGCGACCTCCGGCGTGACAGGCCGGCGTTCTAACCAAGCTGAACTACGGCCCCGCCTGATGAGCGCCCATTATAGACCCATCGCCGCTGACTGAGCAAATTCTATCCATCAGCACACCGGTCCTGACGGCAAAGAATCTGACTTCCTGCGATTGGTTCTGCAGATGGGTATAGATGGGTATTATGGGTATTGTCTTTATGTATCGATAGAAGCTATGGTAGCCCGAATGAGTAAGGAGGAAGTATGGAAGAAAAATTCCAACTAGAGATCATCTACTGTGACGATTGAAACTACACTCCTCGAGCCGCCTGGATGGCGCTGGAATTGCTGGGCCACTACCGTCAGGACCTATCCGAGCTTAAGCTCGTCCCCTCGGGTGGTGGACGCTTCGAAGTGAGTGTGAACGGAAAGTTGGTGTTCTCTAAGCTCAGCGAGGGCCGCTTCCCGGAGCCGAAGGAACTTCGGCAGTTGATCGAGAGCGCCTAACTTTCGATCGAAGTAAACGCGGGCTTCTGAATATCGCGGGTACCGCAGCACTAGGCTGAAACTTGATTGGGCAGACGTAGCTTTGGGCTCCAGGCCGAAGTCTTCTTCCTTCGAGCCTTTGGCCCGATACACGGCGGCCTGGAGGCCACCGCTACGCCGGCACCCGGAGTTTCATTCTCGAATGGGGCCAGCTCCACTGGGGGTGGGACTGACAGGAACGTTGCTGTGCTTCTTAGGAGATGAGTGCTCAGGATCAGCGGGCGCGGAGCTGCTGGGTCAGCTTATACTGAAGCCTTTGGCGAATAGCTGAGTGATCTGCGTTTGCTAGCTTACACCAGTAAGGAAAGCCTTCCTCGTCGCTGCAGATCCACTCGATTGCCTTCTTCTTGAGAAGCCGATAGTCCTTGCGCGAGTTTTCCTTGACGACTCGAAGGTCGATTACTGCCTCATGCCAAGCCTGTCGCAGGATGGCAACTGCCAAGTTCCTTTCGGACCGGAAATCTAGCTTTTCCTTGGGCTCGAAATAATCGTGGACTGTTCCCCGCATCCGCACAGCGGCATCATAGCACACTTATCTCGATTCTCAGCAGAAAAGTTCATGAGAAATTCAATTCCCTTTTATCTCCTTGGATTCGGCGAACTCTCAATTTCCAGAGAGCCCTTCGAGGGGCTGAAACCTCGAGCTCCTTTGCCCCCATTCACACCCCTCGAGAGGGCTTTCGGGACGGCATTCTTTCTAAACGTGGAAATGGGTCGCTTGACTTTCAGCGTGCCTTTGCGCGTCAATTAGGCCCTCTTGTAGGCCCTCTTGTCAGGGGAGAAGGTTTTCGTGGATCAAGACCCATTCCCAGCCCGGCGCAGGACCCTGGGAAAACAACTGTTGGTAGAACTCTCTGGCTGCCATGGCGGGATGCTAGACAGTATCTCGCTGGTGGAGCGTTGCCTGGTCGAAGCCGTCAGAGAGGCCAATGCCACTGTCGTCCAAACCGTTTTCCATCGGTTCAGCCCCTACGGCGTCAGCGGAGTAGTAGTGATCTCGGAGAGCCACGTCGCCATTCATACCTGGCCCGAGCATGGCTATGCCGCAGTTGACGTTTTTACCTGTAGTGAGCGGATCGATCCCTATTCGATCATGGAGTCGCTGGCGAAGAAGTTCTCGGCCCGACAGCGCACGGCTACTCTGGTTTATCGGGGACCCCACGCCAATCTCTAAGTTGACAGGGCACTAGTCGCGGGATTCAGGAGTGACCTGCAGGCTAATGCGTTTACCCTCTCTCAGCACAACGATCTTCACCTCAACCCCCGGTTTAAGAAAGTCGATCGCGTAGGTGTAATCGTAGATGTTCTCGATCTTTCTCCCACCTAGCTCGATCACTAGATCTCCGCCCGCGAGGCCCGCTCGCTGGGCCGGCCCTTCTTTAACCACTCCCGACAGACTGACTCCCACTTCGTCCGTCTTGCCGTAGTCGGGTATGGTTCCCAAGTAGGCCCTGAGGCTGCTTCGCCCGGGCCTGTTCTTGGGGCTCTCCAGTTCAAGGTAGTCGGGAGCCTCTTTGCTGGCCAGCAAGGACTGCGCGATCGAAGCGATGAGGCGAGTTACCTTGGCGCAGCCAGAGTAGTTGATCCCAGAGGGCTGATCCCGAGGAGTATGGTAGTCTTCATGCCCTCCGGTGAACGCGCTCAGAATGGGAACCCCCTTGACGTAGAAAGAGGTGGCATCGGTGGGAAGATGACTTTCCTGCTGGGTGACAATGGACAGGTCGACACCGATATTGGACGACTCGATCGTCTGTGGCCAGATGGAGCTCGAGCCCACACCCTGGATGAAAAGCGATTCCTTCAGACGTCCTACCATGTCCAGATTGAGATAGGCGGCCAGACGTGGGCTGAGCACTTCCGATTCGGCTCCAGGGCCGTTCAAGTTACGTGTGTAGAAACCGGAGCCAAGAAGCCCCAGCTCCTCCCCCGACCAGAGTGCAAAGAGGATGTCCCGGGTCTGGTCCAACCGTTTCTGGCGTCTCAGTGAAACCAGCCGCTCAGCGATCTCGAGCACGGCCGCTACGCCTGAGGCGTTGTCGTCGGCCCCGTAGTGAATGCCCCCCTTCTCTTCGGCACGGGCCAGGGAGGAGGACGTGAATCCCGATCCAAGGTGATCGATATGCGCCCCAACCACAACGGTCCCTGTTGAGGAACCCTGGCCTGCTCTGAGAAGGCCGAGTACGTTCCTACCGTTGCGGCTTTCTGTTTCGAGATCGATCGAAACTTTCAGATCCAGGTTCCGAAGCGCGAATCCGGATTGAAGCTCCCCGGTGTCCAGGGAGTCCTGAAGCTCTTTCAGGTTCCTACCAGAACTCTCCAACAGGATGGAGGCCAGCTGATTGGTAATTGAGATCACAGGGATGCTTCCAGCCGAGAGAGAGCCGGCCAGGCTCAACCCTACCAACTCCTTCCTGACGCCCGCGTTGGGACCGCTTACGACGATCAAACCATGTGCTCCCCTGTCGGCGGCTACGATTGCCTTGTAACGTAGACTGGCATATCGGGTGAGCCAGCTTCGCAGTTCATCGGGCGCGTTCTCGGGGAGGTATCGAAAGACCAGAACCCACTTTCCCTTCACTTCCAGATGGGCGAAGGAATCGTAAACCGAACCGTCCTCGCCTTCGGGAGCCACGATGCCGTAGCCCGCCACCGTAACTCCCGCTGGCCCGAAGGAGCCCACTTTGGAATAGGCCAGAGGTCGCCAATCCCGGTCTGCCTCGAAGGGTTCTTGGCCACTCGAGCGGATCAGCTCCAAGCGATTCTGAGGCCCCAGGGAGACTCCTGCCGTAAAGGGGAAGGTCTGGAAGAAGCTCTTTCCCGCACCGGCAGGCTCCAGCTTCAGGGTCTCAAAAACAGATGCCGCATAATCCGTCGCCAGCCGTTCGCCGGCGCTCCCTGTCATCCGACCTTCCAGTTTTTCAGACGCCAGATACTCGATGTGGCGACGCAGGTCCAGGGTCCGGATTTCCCCCGAAGCCCTCTGAGCCTGGTTGGACGGCGTTGGACTGTCGGAGCTCCCCCCGGCCGCCGGAGCCAGGTCCAATAGCCTCCGGGCCTCAGCATCGTCCCAGTCGGCAACGAAGATCTGAGAGGTCTTCCCCGGGGTACGGTTGCTGGTCCAGGAAAGTAGTTTCCCATCCGGTGAAAAAACGGGCAGACCATCGAACCCCTTGGTTTCGGTCACCCTGATCGGTTCCGATCCCCCAGCCGCGCCGACGATGTAGAGCTCAAAGTTGTCAAAACCGTGAAGGTTGGTCGTGAAAATCAGGTAGTCGCCCGAGGGGTGAAAGAAGGGAGCCCAGGACATAGTCTGGAGATGGGTCAACTGACGCTCCCAAGTCCCTTCCACATCCCGCACGAAAATCTCCGCGGTAGAGCCATCTTCGGAGAACCTTCTCCAGCAGATCAGCTTCCCGTCCCAGCTGAAAAAGGGGCCACCATCGTAGCCCCGCGAGGTGGTGAGGCGACGTACTTCGGAGCCGTCTCCCTTCATCAGGTAAAGATCAACAAAGGTTGAGGGATCCTTTTCCCGGGCTTCTAACTCCGTCCGACTCAGATCTCCCCCATAGGCGAGCCGATTCGAAGCGAAGACGATCTGGCTACCATCGGAAGACCACGAGGCTTCGGCATCGTATCCCAGCGTCTGGGTGATATTCCTGAGATCGGCTCCTCGCAGATCGCCGATGTAGATGTCGTGGTGTTTGTCGAAGTCCCAGGTATACCGCCTGGCTGCACCCGATGCCCGTCGGTCCAGTTCTTGTTTCTGTTTGTCTCGGGCCTCAGGGTCCTCGTGCGAGGAGGAAAAGAGCAGCCGTCGCCCGTCGGGATGGATCCAGGCACAGGTCGTCTTACCGTGCCGCGGCGAGACGCGACGAACCTGCCCTTTCTCGAGATCCATCAGATAGATCTGGAAAAAAGGATTGCCCTCCTCTCGCTCGCTCTGAAACACGAACTGAGACCCGTCCTGGCTGAAGTATCCCTCTCCCGAACGGCGACCGGCAAAGGTCATTTGCCGAGTGTTCGATAGCAGAGGCTCCTTCCCACCCCGGGAGTCGGTGTTGCGCTTCGACGCACCAGACAAAGGTAGTGAGGCAGAGAGGAATCCGGAGTCCGTCCCTGTCTGGAGCATGGCAATTCCTAGACAGACAACGAGGCCAAGTCTTCGCCGGAACAAGGAGAGGTCCTGCATCCGGTAACAATAGTGTGGCCACGGAGCAGAGTTCAACCTACAATCTGTGGGTTGTCGCAGGGGATTGCGGTGTCACGTCCGTGGGACGGGCTGCGAGCAGGGCAACGTCTGGTCACCTGCGAGTCGCGTTCAGGTGGGTAAGGGATGTTTCAGGAGCCTCAATGAGAGAGATCCAAAGAGCTCCGCTACGCAGGGATGAACTGGTCCTTATGATCGGTCCAAAAGGCCGTCGCTACCTCATCTGGCTGCGTCAGGACGGGTTGTTCCACCATCCACACACGGGGCACCTACGCCATGATTCGATCATCGGCCGGACTCCCGGAGTACGTTTCTGCACTGACGCTGGCGTGGAGGTAGTCTGCCTGAGAGCCCCTCTGGAGAAGTACCTTCTCCGGAAACTTCGTCGGCATACCCAGGTCATCTATCCCAAGGATCTTGGAAACCTCCTACTTCGCGGCGACATCTATCCCGGAGCTCGTGTGCTCGAGGCGGGACTTGGTTCGGGCGCAACCGCCATCTTCCTGCTGCGGTTCCTGGGTCCAGAGGGGCAGTTGACCTCCTACGAAAGCCGTGAAGAGTTTGCTCAGCTCGGCGCCAAGTCAATCCGCGAGGTTCAGGACCTGTATGGTGACTCGGGAGCCCAGCACTCGGTTGTAATACGCGATATATTCGAGGGCATTGATGAACGGGATCTGGACGCGGTGCTGCTGGATCTACCCGAGCCCGAACGTGCAGTCGACCACGTGGCAGCAGCCCTGAGGCCCGGAGGCGCCCTGATGAGTTGGCTGCCAACAACCCTCCAGGTCTACAGTCTGGTAAGAATGCTTCAGGAGGATCCGAACTGGACTCTGGTAGAAACCACCGAATCGCTGCTGCGATCCTGGCAGGTCAGCGAGAACTCCATTCGTCCTGCTCACCGAATGGTAGGACACACGGGTTTCCTCATCTCCGCACGCAGGGTCGAAGTTGAGGAGACCGCGGTCCAACCAAGCGAGGATGGCATCGGGCCCGACTGAGGGGGATCGTGAGCAGTGAGCGGTGAGCGGTGAGCGGTGAGGACGATGAATGAAAACCATATGACTCGAGAAGTTTCTTTGCTTACGATCCGGCGCAGTCGGGGGCGGAGCTAAGGTGAAGCTTTATTGGCGCACGTAGCTTCACAGCGAAAGCCGACGCAGCCGGAGCGCGTTGGCAATCACTGAGACCGAGCTGAAACTCATGGCCGCCGCTGCCAGCATGGGACTTAACAGCAGACCGAAGAATGGGTAGAGGACGCCAGCGGCAAGTGGAATACCGAGTGTGTTGTAGACGAATGCAAAGAAAAGGTTCTGCCGAATATTTCGGAGCGTCGCCCGGCTCAAGCGACGGGCGCGGACAATGCCGCCTAAGTCACCCGCGATCAAGGTCACACCCGCACTCTCGATCGCCACGTCGGTTCCGGTACCCATGGCGATCCCCACGTCTGCCTGGGCGAGTGCCGGAGCATCGTTGATTCCGTCACCCGCCATGGCAACGGTAAACCCCTGCCGCTGCAGGGCCTTCACCGTCTCCGCTTTTTGGTTGGGGAGGATCTCTGCGTGCAGCTCGTCGATGTCGAGGTTTCGCGCGACCGCGGCCGCCGTAGTGGGGTTGTCACCAGTCAACATCAATATCCGAACACCCTCGTCCTTGAGCTCCGAAATTGCCTTCGGCGTCGATGCCCTGATCGTGTCGGCCACCGAAAGAAGGCCGGCCAGCCGATCCTCCACGGCGAGGAACATGACGGTCTGCCCCTCCCGATGAAGTGACCCCGCCTGCTCCTCGAGTTCTCCCAGCGGGACACCGGATTCTTCCAGCAGGCTTCGGTTGCCAAGAATCACCTTCTCTCCCGTTACCTGCCCGGTTACGCCTTGTCCAGCCAGGGCCTTGAACCCAGAAACTTGCGCAAGGGGAATCCACCTGTCGCGAGCCCCTTCAACGATCGCCGCAGCCAGGGGATGCTCGCTCCGCTGTTCCAGGCTGGAAGCCACCCGCAGCACATCGGAATCCGTAAACCCATCTGTGCCCACGACCTCGGCCAATCTCGGTTTCCCTTCGGTCAGAGTGCCGGTCTTATCGACAACAAGCGTATCGACTCTGGCTAGCGTCTCCAGCGACTCGGCATCCTTGATAAGCACCCCCTGCTGAGCCCCTCGCCCCACTCCAACCATCACCGCCATAGGGGAAGCAAGTCCCAAGGCGCAGGGGCAGGCAATGAGAAGAACCGCTGCTGCGTTGACCAGGGCATAGGTCCAACGAGGCTCAGGCCCGATAAGCCCCCAGACCAGGGCTGTTGCCAGAGCGGCGACGACGACCGCAGGCACGAAGTAGGCCGCGGTACGATCTGCCAGACGCTGGATCGGTGCACGAGACCTCTGGGCCGCGGAGACCATTTGAACGATCCGAGCCAGAACCGTATCGCGTCCAACCCGCCTGGCCTGGATCACAAGAGAGCCGGTTCCGTTGACGGTTCCGCCGATCAGATCCTCACCCTGGCGCTTCTCGGAGGGTATCGCCTCTCCGGTAACGGCCGATTCATTGATGGAGCTCTCGCCTTCAAGGACCACGGCGTCCACCGGCACTCTTTCCCCCGGTCGCAGAAGGAGCCTGTCCCCGGGTTGCACTTCCGCCAATGGGATGTCTTGAGCCTCCCCTTCCTTGTCCAGGCGTCTAGCCGTCGCCGGAGCAAGGTTGAGAAGGCCTCGGATGGTGCCACCAGTTCGACTGCGCGCTCGCAGTTCCAGGACTTGCCCCAGCAGTACCAACACGGTGATTACTGCGGCAGCCTCAAAGTAGACGCCCACCTCTCCACCCCGCCCGCGGTAGGCCGAAGGAAAGACTTCGGGGAGCGTTATCGCCACCAGGCTGTAGACATAGGAAGCCCCGGTCCCCATGGCGATCAGAGTGAACATGTTGGGACTTCGATGGACGATGGACTGCCAACCTCGCTGAAAAAAAGGCCAACCGCCCCAGAGCACGACGGGAGTAGCCAGAACGAACTGGATCCACTGAAGCGTGCCAATCGGAATGAGGGCGTGGATCGGTCGTACCGGAACCATTTCGGACATCGCCAGGAGGAACACCGGAATGGTGAGAGCCGTGCTGACCCAGAACCTGCGAAACATGTTTTCCAACTCTGGGTTGTCCTCTTCAACCGAGGAGACCGACCGCGCCTCTAACGCCATTCCACATATAGGGCAGGATCCCGGAGCGCTCTGAGTCACCTCGGGATGCATGGGACAGGTATATTGAATCTCAGCAGGCGGAAGCGATTCGAGATAGGGTTCCAGAGACATGCCGCAGGAAGGGCAGGAGCCAGAGTGTGCTGCCCTCACATCCGGGCACATCGGGCAGAAATAGCTAGCCGAAGGACCAGTCGGAGACGGGGAAGCAGCATCAGACTTATGCAGGAACCTCTCGGGGTCCGCCTGGAACCGACTTGCGCAACCCTCACAGCAAAAGTAGTAGGTATGAGGTCCGTGCTCGACGGTAGCAGCAGGCTGTTGGGGGTCTACCTCCATCCCGCAAACAGGATCCACCGGCTTCGGGTTGGTTTCAGCGAGTTTTGATTCCGACATATTGGGTGAAGACTTCCATCTCGTGTGGGATCAAATCGACTTTGGGATCGAAGGATGGGAAATGGGTTTTATCAAACCAAGAGAGGTCAATCCCAACGGGATTGCGTCTTCCAGCCCAGGGTTTCCCAACCCTGGGTAAGAGAGTTAACCCTTTAATAATCAACCTTGTAAAGGTTGCGTCCTGACCCAGTTGTTGCCCTTCTGTACGCAACCCCTTCAGGGTTGAAATCCAGTGGCGTCGCCGTTCACCCAGGGTTCGGAAACCCTGGGCTGAAATACGGAATCCCTTCAGGATTTCACCTCCTTCCCATGCACTCAGGGCGCCATCGCTCCAGAAGTTGACGCCAATTTACAAGCTTACCCACCTAAGGTATTGAATGACAGAATACAAAGTCAAAGGGGCAGGACTGAAGGGCTGGGAGGTTGTAGTAGCCCTCTTGGGGTATGAGATCTGTGCACCCGAGAAAAAGAAAAGGCTGCTGGGCCCCGGCTCAGCAGCCTTTTCAATCACTAGTACAGAGCGGCTTGAAACGGGATCAACGCTGCCGGGTCGCTCTCAGGAAGGGAGGCCGCTGATTCTGCTTCCACTCTTCCAATAGGACCAGTTGATCTGGAGTCAGAATCGCTTCGAATGAGGCCACGAAATCCTCCTTGAAAGTCTGGAGCTGGCGTTTGATGTCTCGCATGCGCGAATCCGAGCCATCTTGCGTCGCAGCCAACCAGACGAATCTGAGCCGCGTCCCCCGAAACAGAAAAAGATGGCCCTGGGAGACATCGAGCTGGATCCGGGTGCCAGGACCGTCCTACGGGACGGGCAGCCGCTCCAACTCACTGCCGTTGAGTTTGACCTGCTCGAATGCCTACTCCGCCGAGCGGGAACCGTCATCAAGCGGGAAGACCTTGTCGAAACGGTTCTCGACCGAGCCTTCAATCCCTTCGACCGCAGTATCGACATGCATGTGAGCAATCTGCGGAAAAAGCTGGGGTCCCATGGAGACGGGTCTGAACGCATCAAATCCATCCGGAGCGTCGGCTATATCTACACTCAATCCGGCGAATCTCATTCCAGTTAGGGGCCATGCGGAGCCTTTGGGTCAAGATCTTTCTGTGGTTCTGGCTGGCCATGTTTCTGGTCGGCGGAGTCCTGGTCGTCTCGGTCATTCTGACCCGTCCTGACCATCCCCGCGGCCCTTTTTCCGGCCGTCCCTTCGGACCTGGCGGGCCTCGCCGCCCGGAGTTTACGGCAGGTACCTTGCGCCGCAATGCACGTATCAGTGCCCGGCTCCTCCGACGTGGCCGTCGCCCTCAGTTGAGACGTCACCTGGACCAACTGGAGCGGAATACGGGGATCAAGGCTACCGTCTTCGATGCCGATGGGGTTGAAGTCTCGGGGCGCCCAATTCCTGAAGGCGCGCAGGAATTAGCGCGACAGGCCCAGGAGAGCGGCCAAGCTGAGTTCAGAGATGGCGATGGAGCGCTGCTAATTGCCCAGAGCTTCCGTCCCCCTCGGGGAGGAGGCGTCACCATTGTAGGTCAGGTTCCGGCGTTTCGAAGCAACCCATTCATGGAACCAGCAGACCTGATCCTCAGGTTCCTGGCCGTCCTGTTGACTGGTGGTGCTGTGTGTTTTTGGCTCTCTCGGTATCTGACCACTCCACTGATGCGTCTTCAAAAAGCTTCACGTGAGTTAGCAGGCGGGGACTTGAGTGCGCGCGTGGGTCCGGTTCTGGAAAAGCGAGCTGACGAGTTCTCCGATCTGGCCCGGGACTTCGATCTCATGGCAGAGCGAATCGAAGCGCTGGTCCAATCGCAGCGGCGCCTGCTGCAGGATATTTCCCACGAGCTGCGCTCGCCTCTGGCTCGCCTGAACGTCTCGCTCGAACTAGCACGCAAACAGAGTGGGCCGGACGCCGGCAGCTCCCTTGAGCGGATCGAGCGGGAAGCGGAGAGGATGAACCAGCTGATTGGGCAGCTGTTGAGTCTGACCCGTCTGGAAGGCGATGCGGAGCTCATCGTGAGGGAGCCAGTGGACCTTGAAGCTCTTCTGAACGAAGTCTGTTCGGATGCTGATTTCGAAGCCAGGAATCGCCACCGCCGGGTGCTCGTCTCCCATAACGAGCCCTGCGTCGTCACCGGCTCTTCGGAGCTCCTGCGTAGCGCCGTCGAGAATGTGATCCGGAACGCGGTCCGCTACACCACTGAGAAGACCGAAGTGGAGGTAACGCAGCGCCTGAAGGAGGGCTCTCGGGTCTCGATTCTGGTGAGAGATCAAGGTCCTGGTGTCCCAGAGGAAGCCCTCCCGCAACTGTTTCGTCCCTTTTACCGGGTGGGAGATGCCCGCGATCGCGAATCCGGAGGAATTGGGCTAGGCTTGTCGATCGCGGAGCGCATCGTGCGCCTTCATGGGGGCACGATCGCCGCCTCCAACCAGCCTACGGGTGGTCTCCTGATCGAGATCTCTCTTCCCTGCCAGATTCAATCAGCGGCCTCGAGCCTGACGTAGCTTTGGCCTCCAGGCCGAAGTCTTCTTGTTTCGAGCCCTTGGCTCGAAAAACAGCGGCCTGGAGCCCACCGCTACGCAGGGCATCAAGCCTGGTCGAGCGCGACGGCCTCGCCTGAATCAATGGACTGTCTCGCGGCTTCTACGATCCTCACCGCTGCGCAACCATCGTAGCCGGAGACCGTCGGTGGATTTCCATCCAGGACGTTATCTGCGAAGAGTTGGGTCTGGGCGTAGAAAGCCTCTAGTCGGGCTGGGTCCATGGGTCGCCCAATATAGTCTATCGGAGGCTGCTCCCAAATCAGCTCCCAGTTATCCCCTCTCCCCAGCATCAGCTTGCCGTATCCGTCGATGTCCAGGGTGCCCTCTTCGCCAACAACCACGTATCGATGCTGCTGATTGGCCAGGTTGGGAGAAGGCATCTCGTAGGACATCCATTGCTGAGCCATGGCACCGCTATCAAAAGCGATCTGTGTCATGACGCTGAGGCGCTCGTGCTGCTGAGTGCCGAATGTCTTTCCCTGGCTGAAGATGCTCTTTGCCTCGGCTCCGGAGAGAAAACGCATCGCGTCGAAATTGTGGACCCCCATGTCGAGAAAGGCGCCTCCGTGTTCGGGAAGTCCGGTCCAGGGCTTATCGTCGGTGAAGTATCCGCTGAATACGGAATGCCCCCGGAGCA
The DNA here is from genome assembly GCA_965219855.1 of Acidobacteriota bacterium. Classification (GTDB taxonomy): domain Bacteria; phylum Acidobacteriota; class UBA6911; order RPQK01; family JAJDTT01; genus CAUZIZ01. Next base: position 299,347 of record CBDCOR010000014.1, on the reverse strand, counting down.
TCCAGATCTCGCCCAAGAGACCTTGATCCAGGATCTCTCGAGCCCGCGAGACCGCACCGCGAAAACGCAGGGTTTGGATGACTTCCAGATGGACCCCTGCCCGCTCGCAGGCGTCGATCATGGCGGTACAATCGATCGCCGACGTCGCCATGGGTTTCTCGACCAGAACCTGCTTACCCGCTTCGGCCGCCTGGATCACCTGAGAGAGGTGGGCTGCGTGAGGGGTGGCGATCAGAACCGCGTCTACGTCGCCGCGCGCCAGCAAAGACTCGTAGTTGGGCTCGCAGTCCACTCCGTAGTCGCTGGCGAGTCCGGCTGCGCGTCTCCCACCGGCGACGGCCATCAAGCGGACCCGCGTGTTGTATTTCGTCATTCCCTCAGCATAAGTCCTACCCATGTAACCTGAACCCAACAAGGCGATTCGTAAGTCACTCATCGATACTTCCTCCTAGGATCTCCCAAGCCAGTCGCCGCGACATTCAGGGTTTGAGCGAGAGCTGCAGCACGACGTAAGACACGTAGATGGCCAGTAGCGGGAGTCCATACCATTTATGAAAGGAACCTCTGCTCGAAGCCGAGTAGATGTAGACCCGGAAAATGGTCAGAATGAGCAGCATCGTCGGGAGATGGATGTACAACATTATTTCCGGTATCTTAGCGCTCCGCTCGACGATCGGCAGGGGTGCCGCGGTCGCCGCAGCACCGACCACGAATAGAACGTTGAGAATGTCGGCCCCAATGATGTTTCCTACCAGTAGCTCGTTGTGCCCCCTCTTGATGGCGGCCATACCTATCACCAACTCCGGTAGCGAGGTCCCAAACGCGACCAAAGTAGCAGCAATAACCACCTTCGGGATGCTCCAGTGATTCTCGGCTAGTTCAATCACGGAACAAATAAGTACACGACTGGTCAAGAGGACGAAGATCAGTCCCACCGTTATCAGAATCAAGAGTCGGCCAGTGCTGGTAGCACCCTCTAGGGGCCGCGCACCGTTGGCCCCTGATCCGGAGTGATCTGAGCCGGGATGGCTGCGGCTCCATCTCACGGAAATAAGCATGTACGCAGCTAGCGCCACTAGCATGATGAGCCCGACCGGTCTCCCCAACTCCGCCTGGTCGCCCGCTCGTAGGTAGTAGCCGTAACACAGTAGGGCCAGAAACGCGCCCGAGCCGAACTGAACCCAGCCTTGGCGAGACAAGACGAACCTGTCGGCAGGAAGCACCGTAAGCAGACAGCCGAGTCCGAAGATCAGTCCCGAATCTACAATTATAGAACCGACGGCGTTGCCCAATGCGAGCCCCGGTTCACCCGACCAAGCCGCCAGAACCGAAACGGCGCACTCTGGACTGGTCGTTCCCAGAGAGACGATTGTTGCACCGATGACGATCTTGGAAACACCTAGACCGGACGCGATCCCGGATGCTCCCTCGACGACTACATCTGAGGCCTTGCCCAGGGCTGCGATGGCGATCGCCACCAGAACCAGCAGCTGCCACTGGGGCAACCCCAAGAACCACTCTTGCGGAATAAAATGTTCCAACTTGATCTCACCTCGCGCCTTTGTTCTGCGTTTAGGAAGCCTGGAAGAAAATATACGAAGTCGGAGCCCAAAACAAAGCCGAAGTGACGAATCGTGCAGCCATTGCCCCTTACGGCCGGTTCGTTGAGGGTTTCTAACAATCTGTGGCACACTGGAGACACTGTGGCGCTCGAAGCAAAGGTTGAGCCTCATCTCTTCGTAGTCTTTGGTGGAACCGGAGACCTCATGCGGCGGAAGCTTACTCCCTGCTCTGGCACGGCTCAACGACCTCGGGCTCCTGGGGGAGGACTTCAAGATCCTAGGAGTGTCTCGCAGGGCCATGGATGACGGAGGCTTTCGAGAGTGGGCCCGAGCGGCATTGGCAGAAGCAGGCATTTCCAGTGGACCCGAGAGAAGCCGATGGTGCGATCAGTGCCTGCACTTTCAGTCGATTGGACAAGGCGGAGAAAGTGACTATCGAGGCCTGAAGCACCGACTTGAAAAGCTGGAAGGAAAGGAAGACCGGTCACGTAACCGGGTCTTCTATCTTGCCATGCCTCCATCGGGTTTCGCTCCCTCGATAGAGGGCCTGGGGGGCACTGGTCTGAACCAGAGCTCAGGATGGACCAGACTGGTTATTGAAAAGCCCTTTGGTCGTGATCTGGCTTCAGCCCGAGACCTGAACCGGCTGCTCCATAGGTACTTCGAAGAGTCCCAGATTTACCGGATCGACCACTATCTGGGTAAAGAAACCGTTCAGAACCTCTTGGTGTTTCGGTTCGCCAACCCGCTGTTTGAGTCGGTGTGGAACCGTGACCGGGTGGAGAGCGTCGAGATTACCGTTGCGGAGCAGCTGGGCGTGGGGGAACGCGCCGGCTACTACGACAAGACAGGTGCCCTGCGGGATATGGTCCAGAATCATTTGACACAGCTTCTGACCTTGACGGCGATGGAGGTGCCGGCAGCCTTCGAGGCTGACTCGATTCGGGACGAGAAGGTGAAGGTGCTCAGATCGCTCGCCCCGCTGGAGCCCGAGGATGTTACCTTCGCCCTGTACTCTGGTGGAACCGTGGACGGAGAGGCAGTGCCTGGTTATCTACAGGAACCGGGTGTGGACCAAGAATCCCAGACTGAAACCTTCGTTTCCATACGAATGGAAGTGGCAAACTGGCGTTGGCAGGGCATTCCCTTCATTCTGCGAACCGGCAAGCGGATGGCAGACCGTGTCACTCAGATCAAGATGCGGTTTCGTTCTCCACCGGTGACGCTCTTTCGGGGTTCTGGTGCGAGTCAGGTCCCTGGTGCCCTCGTGATAACCCTTCAGCCGGATGAGGGCTTTGAGCTGGACCTCGACGTCAAATCCCCAGGTCCAGAGATCTCGCTGGACCGGCATAGCCTCAAGTTCCGATATGCGGAGAGTCTGGGCTCGCTGCCAGAAGCCTACGAGACCCTGTTGTTGGATGTCCTGACCGCCGATCAGACGTTGTTCGTCCGAGGAGACGAGGTGGAAGCCGCCTGGCGCCTCTACGCTCCCCTCTTGGACAGATCGTTACCTATCCGCGTCTATCCTGCTGGAAGTTGGGGGCCGGAGGAATCAGATCTGCTTGGGTAGTGGAGCTTCTGCCCCTACATCAATAGATGCCTTCCCCAGCCACGTGCGACGTTCAGACGAATTCTCTCGGCTTCGTCCCGCCCCGGCTGCGCCGGATCGTACCTGAAAGAAACTTCAGTCGAGGGACGTAGCGGTGGCTTCCAGGCCGCCGTCCGAGCCAAAGGCTCGGAAAAATAAGACTTCGGCCTGGAGGCCAAAGCTACATTCGCCAATGAAGTTTCAGCTTAGAACTCGACCGTGCACCAGGGTTGGTACTCGGTGGCGAAGAGGGCGTCGGCTCGTTGAATCGTCTCGGGTTTGTCGGCTATCACCCGGCCCGCGTGCCAGAGCGTCCGAAAACTGACTCCGCCCAGATAGACAGCAGCCAGGTCGGCTACCGACAGCGCCAGATCGGCCGCGGCCGCGGTGGATCGGCACTCGGCCTCGCCAGGTGCAGCAAGCAGCTCAAAACGACCTTGATTCCAGGGACAATAGGAATCCGTTACCTCAACAACCAAGCTGCCCTCTCCCGCATAGCTTCTTCCACTGAGTGCCTCGGGTAGATTCACCAGGCGCACCCAGAGATCGTCGCTCGAGGAGCGCTTCAGGTGGCGAGGATCGGCCAACTTCCAGAGCAGCGGCTCATCGACCGGTCGCAGGAGAGCCTCCGTGGACGTCATCAGATCGACCCCGAAGCAGTATTCCCAGAGGGCTGACTCTGCCTCGTCGGTGGTCGAGATCAATTCGCGGACGCTCAGAGTGTGGGTAGAGTGGTTGAGGCGGTAGAGAACATAGCCATCGATACCGTCGCTGCAGCGATAAACAGCATGAAAATAGGGCGAGGAGCCCTGCCGGTTGTACTCCGGATCGGTAAGGGCGAGATCCCAACGAATGGGATCGCGTCGAATCATACCGGGTCGAAGTGGTCTGGCCCGCTCGTAGACATCCGGGAAAAGTTCTTTCGCCTCGCTTGCTTCTACGAGTTCGACTTCCCCTTCGCAGTCATGCGGGAATTCCATCCCCGAACGATGGCGGGCAAGGTTCCATCGTTGATGGAAGGTGGCCATCCCGTATCCATAGCGTCCATAGATAATGGACTCAGAGGCGTATAAGCCTGCCAGAGGCTCTCCCTCCTCGTAGACATCCCGCAGTTGTGCCTCCATCATTCGAGTCAGGATTCCCCTGCGCCGGTGAGTTGGCTGAACGGTTACGCCTGCGACACCCGCAAGGGGCAGCCAGCCTCCTGGGATGCGCATCTCGAAGCGGTGAATGTAGGCCGTCCCGACGATCTTTCCTCCGTGGAAGGCGGCGAGGCTTCGCTCAGACTCGAAGGGCACCCTCCGCATGTGCTCCTCGCTGAAGGCTGCTCCAAATCCCAGTGTTTTTGCCTTGATCCAGGCGTCATATTCCTGCTGGGTTATGGGTCGAATTTCCGTATTCATGGCGTTGGGGCTCCTTGATCTATACCACTCAGACGTTCAGACGACTTCGTTCAAGTTTCACCCCAGCATCTCAGAAGGACGAAACATCTCTCCTTCAACCAGGACCACCTCAGTCCGCGTACCCGGCTCCATGGGATCTCCGTCCAGGATTACCAGGTCGGCTCTTTGCCGGGCTCTATGCTACCTACGCGATCGTCGACCCCTAGGATTCTGGCGGCGTTGATCGTCAGCATCTCAAGGATTTGCTGCGCGGAGACCCCCGACTCGCGGATCTCCGTAAAGTTGTCGTCGAGCCTCGATGATTTCGGCTTGTGGGGGTAGAACTTCCCTACTCCCTACGGCGATGATCTTCTTCCCTTCGACGACCACGACCCCGTCAGGAACGGGTGGAGAGGTCACCGGGTAGACGGTTGCGTTGACGATCGCTTTCTTCATCTTCTGGCTCCGGTAGTTCGGTGGCTCGGAATCAATCCGATTGATGGCAGATCCGGTTCAGCCCTGCAACCAGTCGCTCGATCTCCTCGTCGATGTTGAACACATGGGTCGAGACCCGAATGCGCTCGCTGGTGTAGTCGACAGGCGAGACCAGGATCTTCTCCACCTCCAGCAAGCCACTCGAGATAGTCGCCGCTTTTTGACCCGGAATCTCAAAGGTTACGATTCCTGAGGACTTTTGAAACTCATGTGGGGTAGCGAGAACTATTCCGGGCACGGTTTGCAGAGCTGCCTTAAGCCGGCCTGAGTACTCCTGTATATAGTTGAAGATCTGGTCCCAGCCGATGCTCTCCCACATCTCGAGGGCCTTTGTGAGTCCGGCTTGATCCGCCAGATTCCTGGTTCCGAACTCGAAACGCTTGGCCTCGTCCCACAGTTCGTAGTTCCCTTGCATGTCCCACTCCCGCTCCGAGTGCGAGCCGATCCAACTGGGTTTCAGCCAATCCACACGATCCTTGCGGACGTAGAGTCCTCCGGTCCCCTGGGGGGCCATGATGTATTTGTGCCCGCTGAAAGCGTAGAAGTCGCAATCGAGGTCTTTGACATCCACCGGGATTGAGCCAAAGGCCTGAGCCCCGTCCAACAGAACAGGAATGTCTTGTCCATGGGCGAGGTCGATAATCCCCCGGACGGGAAAGCGGAGTCCGGTGTACCTCGATATGTGACTGATACTCACCACTCGAGTCCTCGCATCCAGCATCGACCCGAACTCCTCCAGAAACTGCGAGTAGTCCTCGGTTGTGTGGGTGAAGCGCAGCTCGACACCATGACGGCGAGCGATGTTGTACCAGGGAATGAGGTTGCCGGGGTGTTCCTCGTTGCTCAGAATGATGTTGTCGCCGGCTTCCCAATCGAAGCCGTTGGCAACCACATTGATCCCCACCGTTGTATTTTCACTGAGCACGATCTCGCTGGAGTCCGCCCTGAAAGCCGCGGCGACTTTAGCGCGTGTCTCCTCAAACAACTGGTTCATCTTTGCAGCGACATGGGGCAGCGCCGGACCCTGGTTCTGAAACTTGATCCAGCGGGCTACCTCGTCCACCACCAGGTCGGGTTTGGGAGAAAAGCCACTGGTGCAGAAGTAGGCGATATTTTGTACCGCCGGAGTGAGTCGGCGAACGTCGGAAAGCTCCATCATCCAACCCTTTCAAGTGGTGCAATCTCGACACTCAGCCTGCGAAAGTTGTTCTGTGGACCCTGCAGGGGAAAGGTCAGAATCCCCTCTTCACGGGCCTTCAAGGTTTGTACTGCCGAGGCATCGCCTTCAACCTGGACTTGGAACTGGCTTTCCGGCTCTAGATTCCAGAGGCACAGCGATTGCTTCCGAATGATTTCCAGCTGCAGGGTTACTCGGTCGATTTTCGGGTCGTAACTCGCCTCCAGGATCCGAAGGCCCCGGCTATTGGTATTGAGGATCTGGGGGCAAGGGGCTCGGTCCGCCATGGCCTGCATGGTGATACTCTGGCGCGGTTTCAGCGGCGGGACCCCGAAGTAACGCCCGCCAACGATGTGAATATAGCTCAAACCGTTCGCCACCACGTTTCCCACGGACTCGGCACTTTCGACCATCAGTCCCTCTATGAGTCGGTCGGTGGGATTGAACAGGGTCACCTGAGTGGGAGACTCCACCCGAAACAATACATCCTCGTAGTCCCGCATTCTTTCGTACAGCATCTTCTGGCTCGCGATCCAGAGGTTGAGTCGCTCTGCCTGACTCACGGCATATATGAGGTAGTCCAAAGTTCCCTTTCCCTGGTTCACGGAGGGATCTGCTGCGAACAGGGGATGATACTGGAGAGTGTAGACGCCGTTCTCGAGCTGATCGGAGTAATCCTGATCCTGAGAAGCCCTCTGGGCGTCGAAGATCCAGGGAGGCTTTCTGGGCGTAGCCTGCCTGGGAATCACTGGAATCCGGCTGTGATGCGCGCCTAGAATAACGTCAACCAGATCATAGTCACAGTCGTATTCGTGGGTTCGGTCCCAGCCCCGAAGAGCTTCGTGTTTCTCCACCGAAGTGATCACAGGATGATAAGGAAACCAGAACCCGGAACTGCTGACGGTCATGCTCCCGTCGGTCTGGTAGGTGCGCTCACCATACTCGACCATGTCGTAGAAGCAGAAGGTACAAGTGCCCAATACCTCGGGAGCCTGCTCCAGAAGGTAGTCCATGGCGTCAAGGGTCTCAGGATGGACATGTCCACCGCCGTGCCTGCCGCAGGTGTAGACGGTAAAGCCCAATCTCTCTTCCGTCTCCCTGACATGGTCATGAAAGCCGGTGCCTACCAGATAGCGGGGCGGGTCCCCAGCCAGGCTGTCGTTGTGCAGCCCGAGTTCCAGGAAAGGGTACTTGCTCACCTCCCGAACCCAGAGCTCTGCCTGCTCGTCCGTGGTCGAGTCCGCCGCGATAACCGGATCGAGGACGTCGTGGGTGGCTGGCACCAGGTTCGCGGCTTGATACTCTACCATGGACAGATCAGCGGACTGATCCACGTCGTGGCGCAAGGAAAAGGCTCCCTTATGACTGCCAAACGGCTTCAGTCGGTTTGCCTGGAGCTCCGAATGCCATTGGCTCAGGATTTCCCATAGGAAGAAGACCAGGGTGTCGCCCCAATGAACCGGATTCTGCCAGTTCCGAATATCCTCGACGTTCAGATGAGCCTGGAGCACGCCCCCCAGAAACTCGAAAATCGAGTTGGCGACACAGAGGGTCCGATCGGTGACAATGATGGCGTCACCGATTTCCCGCTTGCTGGCGCTGTCCGAACTGGAGAGATCCCCGCCTAGCTGCCAGAGCCGGGCCAGGACCCCTGAGTTCGACTTCGCCGCTAGCTTCCTCGCCGTCTGACCTTTTCCACCAGAGAGATAGTAGTCAGCCCATACCTTCCGGTCGGAGAATCGGGATCCTTCGCTCCAGCGCCAGCCCGTGTATCCAGCCGGAACGATTGCCTCAGAGCTGTCTAGACCGAGTAGATCATCGGGGAGATTCGTCTTGCCCGTTACTACCAGATGGAGGGTCTCGTTCTGCACTGCCTTCTCCAGCACCTCGATGGTCTCGTTCTCGAGCTCGGCGGCGTTGGGAACGAAAAGGGTGTGGTAGGAATCAATAGCCGGGCGCAACTGGGTTTCGGTCAGAAGATCGTGTTTCAAGCTGCAGCGGTTCAACACGGCTGAGGCAGTTGTAGGGGCCAGATAGGCAAACTCGTCCTTCAACCATCGCTTCTTCTTTCCCCAGGCATCTACGAATTCATAGACGGCCCCATGTTCGAGCGCTTCTTCTATGTATCGCTGCCTGGAGTTGGGGCTAAAAAGTACTGCGATGTTCTGCGTCAGATCGTTCAAGTTCCCACTTCCTCCTGCTGGCATCGTTTGCTCCCGTACTCCTGCGGGTGCTTCATCTGGAAATGTATCTGTTTAGCGCAATTCAACTCTCTCGTCCAGCCATCCCGCTCTGATCCGCATGACGTGGATCCAGGGCATCTCGAAGTCCATCGCCCAGAAAGTTGATACTCAATAGACTCAGAAAGATCATCAGCCCGGGGAAGAGTGCCAGCCAGGGCGCCTCTTCCAGGTGCTGTTGTGAAGTCAAGAGCATGTTGCCCCAGCTGGGGACCGGGGGCTGGATGCCCAGACCCAGGTAGCTGAGGCTCGACTCTGCGAGGATGGCGTAACCGATATTCAGAGTGGTGTAGACAAGGATGGGGGCCAGGGTATTGGGGACGATATGCAGAAAGAGGATACGCCAGGGTCGGGCACCGACAACGCGTGCCGCGTCGACAAACTCGATCTCACGAAGCGAAAGGATGGAGCCTCTGACGATTCGCGCCAGGCTCATCCATCCGAACATCATCAGGATTGTAACGATGCCCCAAACGGATCCTCCCACAAAGCGGGACAGGATCAGCAAGAGTGGGATGCTGGGAATCGACAGCATGATGTCGGTCCAACGCATCAAAAGGGTATCCGTCAGTTTCCCATAGTATCCGGCCACCGCCCCGATGAAAATTCCCAGGAAAGAGCTGAGGAGAGCGGCTACGACACCAACAAAAAGCGAGACACGCCCACCGTGCAAGAGGCGGGCCAGGGCGTCGCGCCCCAGCTCGTCGGTTCCCAACCAATGGACTGCGGAAGGTTCCTGAAGTCGCTCACGAAGTCGCACTTTGTCGTAGGGGTGAGGGGACAGGATAGGACCGAGCAGGACCAGAAGGACGATCACGGCAAGAACGAAGAGGGCACAGATCGCAAGACGGTGGCGGCGCAGTCGCAGCCAGACCATGTTCCACTGGCCCGGTTCCGAGCCTACCTGCCTAGCCATCATAGGTAATCCTCGGATCTATGACCGCGTAGAGAAGGTCGGCTATCAGGTTGAACAGAGCCACCCCGGTCGCGAATATGAGAAAAATCGCCATGGCCAGAGAGTAGTCGTTGTTCATCAGGGAATCGAAGATCAGCCTCCCCATGCCCGGCCAGGAGAAGATGTTCTCGGTGATAACGGCTCCACTGACCAGATGGGGCACGCTCAATGTCATCAGCGTCACCACCGGGATCAGCGCATTTCGGAGAGCGTGTCGCAGGACCACCATCCTCTGCTTCAGGCCCTTCGCCCGAGCGGTCACGATGTACCCCTGATGGATGATCTCGAGAATGCTGGAGCGCATGTAGCGCATCCAACTGGCGGTGCTGAAGAGGCTCAGAACGATGACCGGTAGCACCAGATAACGGGCTTTTTCCAGCAGGGTTGCTCCGGGCTCCAGGGAATAATGTCCCCCTGGAGGAAGCCATTCCAGAATCACGGAAAAAAGAAGGATCAGCAGCAGGCCCGACCAGAACACGGGCAGCGAAATACCCACAAAGGAAAAGATCGACAGGGAATAGTCGGTCCAGGAATATTGTTTCAGCCCGCTGTAGACGCCAATCGGTATGGCGATCAACACGCTCACAAGAAGGCTCAGACTGGTGAGCACCAGAGTATTGGCTAGCCTGTCCGGAAGAAGGCTAACCACGGATCGGCGGTAGAGGCGAGAATAGCCGAGATTGCCCTGCAGTACTTGGCCAACCCAGCGAAGGTATTGAATGTGGATGGGTTTGTCCAGGCCATAGACGGCCTTCATGTGCTGGATCTCCTCGCCGGTGATGTTGGGATTGGCCAGGATCAGCTGATCGAAAGGGTCGCCAGGTGCCAGCTGCATCAAGCCGAAGACAATGATGGTGATGACTACAAGGACCGGGATGATCTGAAGGACCCGGTGGAGGGTGTAGCGCAGCACTTAGTGCTCCCTTCCATTAATACGATGACGTTTGTGGCGACCGGGACGGTGTCGAGGGCGCGAAGCGACGACGAGGCGATGTTTGGTATCGTAGAGGAGGAGCGACTCCATCGGCCCGTCCCGTCGCCACCCGGGGTTGTGGACGATCTCTGCGTTGGTCGTCGTCGAAGATGGCCAAGCATCGACTTCCTCCTCCTGCCTTGATCTCGCCTCACAAGCCCCATCTGCAAACATCATCGTATTTGTGGAAGGGGGCACTAGCCCCCTGTCTGATTGTCGGGCAGGATGTTCCACTGTTCCACATTCCAGCCGATCTCGGCGAAAGGATGTGGATCGTATCCCTGGAGGCTCTGTTCGACGGTGACGACCCGGACATGCCAATAGAGAGGAAGGGTGGGAAGCTCTTCTGCCCAGATTTCCTGCTGCTCCCTCAACAAGGCGTATCTCTCCTCGGGATCAACCGTCTTGACGCCCTGCTCAATCAGCTCGATATTGCGCCGCACCCTTCCCCAGGGAGACTTCTTCAGCAGATGATCCAGGTTATGCTCGTCCTTGGGCTTCCACAGGGTGTTGGCATAATGAGCATCCTCGGACCCTACGACCCAGCGCCAGATCGCAACCCCTCCGGGAGGAAGATTCGACTTGGCCAAGGTGTCAGAAAACAGCAGTCGAGCCGATTGGGGCGAGATCGTAACTTCGATTCCCAGCTCCGACCACTGCGCTTGGATTACTTCAGCGACCTGAGCTCTGAGCTTATCACCGGCGATTGTCACCAGAGTCAGACTCAGAGGCTCGCCCCGCTGATTGCGCAAGGTCCCATCAGATGCGCGTTTCCAGCCGGACTCCCCTAGCAGCCGAAGCGCCTCCGCCGAATCGTATTCGTAGCTCCTCACATCGCGACTGTAGGCGGGGTGATAGGGCGCCAGCCAAGAATCTGCCGTCGGCTGCCGACCCCGGAAAATGGCTTCGTTCATGCCCTCCCGGTCGATGGCGTACAGCAGAGCCTGCCGAACCTTCCGCTGGTGCAGGGGAGGCTTGTTGATCTGGAGGGTGACATGCTCGAGCCACATTGGGTTCAGGTAGGACAACTCAAGCCCTGCGGTTTCGGCCAGGTTCCTGGTCTGATCCAGTGTAAGCCAGCCGTCGGTCAAGTGTAGCTGGCGCGTTCTGACGTTGATGGCCAAGGTGTTCAGATCGGGGATGATACGAACCAGTACCCGATCGATCTTTGGTGGCTTGGATAGGTTGTAGTTGGAATTCCTTGTCAGCAGAATGTGGCTGCCCGAGACCCACTCTTCTACCTGGAAAGGTCCATTGACCAGGGGCTTTACACTGACCCGTTCATCGGCGATGAACCTTTCCCAATAAGCACCACCCTGGCTCTTGTAATGGATCCAGATCGGTCGGTAGTAGTGATCGGGCAGGAATATCACTCTTATGTCTGAGTCGGCGAAGGGCCAGAGTGTGGAGTAGCGAACCCTGACGGTATAGTCGTCGACTACGTCGACCCCGGCGATGGGCACCAGCTGAGTGGGCCCATACTCGTACTGAGGATCGGTCTTGAGCTCCCAGGCAAAAGCGGCGTCCTTCGCCGTAATCTCAACCCCGTCTGCCCACTTCCTTCCTCGCCTCAGATGAAATGTGGCCTCCGATGTTTCCTGCTCCCGATCAATCTTCCAGAGACCGTTCTCGAGCGTAGGCAGCTCTGTGCAGAGGGCGCAACGGCCGCGACCATCGGGACCCAGCTCAATCATCCTTCGCCACATGAAGGACATCACGTCACCGGAAATCGCCAGGTTGCCGACGATCCGGATCAGAGAGTCCGGCTCCTGTGAGGTTCCCATGATTAGAGTCTTCCCGTGCGATTCCAGGAGCAGGTGTGGATCCGTCGGAGAGCAAGCACAGACAAGCGTAACCGCCAGCGCAATCCCGAAGTGTCGGATGCTGGGACGAGCTCTGAGTCGTTGGTTCCCCATTCGAGGAAGGAGTGTAGCCTATTGTCGGCCGAGTTCGTAGTGGTCTGAATTGGGGAGAAAGTGTATTCTCTGAGCTGAAACTTCATTGGGCGGACGTAGCTTTGGGCTCCAGGCCGAAGTCTTCTTCCTTCGAGCCTTTGGCTCGATGCGGCGGCCTGGAGGCCACTGCTACTAGGGACACCCTCTTGACTCACTTGTTGGAAGTACGGAATCTAGCCGCACATTTCTACACTCAGAGCGGTGTGGTTAAGGCCGTCAATTCGATCTCCTACGAGTTGGATGAGGGAGACACCCTGGGAATCGTGGGGGAAAGCGGTTGTGGCAAGAGCGTGAGCGTGCTCTGTCTGCTGCGGCTGATTCCGGATCCGCCGGGCAAGATCGTGGGCGGCGAGATCCTCTTCCGGGGCCGGGATCTGCTCACGCTCTCCAATGAGGAAATGCGGCGAGTCAGATGGGCGGAAATCGCGATGATTTTCCAAGACCCGCTGACGGCTCTGAATCCGGTGCTGACGGTGGGCTTCCAGATCGTCGAGCCCTTGAAACTCCACCAGCGGATGAGTACCCGGCAAGCCAAGGATCGCGCCGCCGAACTCCTAGACCTGGTGGGTATACCGAATGCGCGAGCCAGACTGGATGACTATCCTCACCAGTTTTCAGGTGGAATGCGCCAGCGCGTCATGATCGCGATGGCCCTATCCTGTAATCCGCGGCTGCTGATCGCGGATGAGCCCACGACGGCCCTCGACGTCACCATCCAGGCTCAGACGATCGATCTGGTAAAACGTCTGCAGCAGAAGCTGGGAATGGCAGTAATCTGGATTAGCCACGACCTGGGCGTCATCGCCGGTCTGGCCAAGAGAGTCATCGTCATGTATGCAGGTCATGTGATCGAGGAGGCGGGCGTCGAAGATTTGTACGCCAATCCTTCTCATCCGTACACCATAGGGCTGCTGAGATCCATGCCTCAGTTGAATCAGGAAAGGGACGCTCAATTGACCTCGATACCCGGTCAACCCCCCAACCCTGCGGCCCTGGGTCCGGGTTGTCCATTTGCCGTTCGCTGCAGCTATGCCATCGAGAAGTGCCAACAAGAAAACCCTCCCCTGGAGGTCATTGGGGCAGGTCACCAAGTCGCCTGTTGGGAAAAAGATAGGGTGAAAGGAGACTGGCTAGGTGCCACCTGAGACCTCAGAAAAGCCGCTAGTCCGAGTCGAAGGACTGAAGCAGCACTTTCCCATCACTCGCGGGATCTTGAGACGTCAGGTGGGAGCCGTCAAAGCGGTCGATGGCGTCAGTTTCGAAATCTACCGCGGAGAGACCCTGGGGATGGTAGGCGAGAGCGGTTGCGGCAAGTCTACAACCGGCCGGGCCATTCTCAAGCTCAACCGGCCGACCGAGGGCAAAGTCTATCTGGATGACATCGATCTGGAAAACCTGAAAGGGAAAAAGCTTCGGGCAATACGCCGCCGAATGCAGATGATCTTTCAGGATCCGTACGCTTCTCTGAACCCCCGAATGACCATTGGCAGGATCATCGGCGAACCCCTTCAAATCTTCAACCTGGTCTCTAGAAAGGAGAGGAAGGGAAGGGTTCAGGAGTTGATGGAACTGGTCGGTTTGAACCCTCAGTTTGCAGACCGCTATCCCCATGAGTTCTCGGGGGGGCAGCGGCAGCGAGTTGGAATCGCCCGTGCCCTGGCCCTGCAGCCTGATTTCATCGTCTGTGACGAACCGATCTCGGCACTGGATGTGTCGATCCAGGCTCAGGTGGTCAATCTACTGGAGGAGCTGCAGCAGCGCTTCGGCCTAACCTACCTGTTCATCGCCCATGATCTAGCCATGGTGCGCCATATCAGCGATCGCGTCGCCGTCATGTATCTCGGGAAAATCGTTGAGCTGACGGATCAGGCAGCACTCTACGCGAACCCTCTCCACCCCTACACCCAGGCACTGCTCTCCGCAGTCCCCATTCCCGATCCAAGAGTCGAATCCCAGCGGCAGCGAACGATCCTCGAAGGCAGCTTGCCCAGCCCCTCAGACCCGCCGAAGGGATGTAACTTCTGCACCCGCTGCCCTGTGGCTGTTGAGCACTGTCACGAGGTGGAACCGGAGCTGAGGGAGGTTTCTCCGGGACACCAGGTCGCCTGTCATTTGGTGGAGTAAGGGGTGGCCACGCATCCGAACGTCCCACGATTGGCAAGATTAGCGTCTTACTGGGCACCGGGCTGGCGGAATCGAGCTACCAGTTGGTGTCGACCTGGGACGTGCGACGTTCAGACGTTCAGACCTGCGACGCGCTCCCAGACGTGCGACGTTCAGACGTGCGACCTCGACTCTTTTACACGTACTGGAGGCCGTTAACGACAGAGGCAACAATGGAGAATAGGGTCAGGACGATACAGACCAACCCTGCCACCAGATGATTGAGTCGTTCGGGCTGCATCGGGTCAAGCCATCGGGACGTCAGATACCCTCCCAGAAATCCCCCTAGATGGGCCCAATTGTCGATACTGGGCATGATCAGTCCGAAGACGAAGAGAATGATGGCATAGGTCTGGGCCTGCCTACCGATGGCGCTGCCGACGCCTCGCCGACCCGCATAGATCAAAGCACCCAGCAGACCAAATATGGGAGCCGAGGCGCCAACGGTGAAGCCGGCGCCGCGGAGGGGTCCTGGAAGGAAGCCCAGGAAGCCTCCTGCCCAGCTGCTCAGTGAGAAGCCGACGATCGAGGAGACCGTGTAGATGATGACCATTCTGGCAGGACCGTAGATCATGGCCGTGGTGGGAGCCAATTGGCGCACCCACATCAGGTTGAATCCAATATGCAGAAGCCCTCCATGCAACCAGGCAGCACTCAGGACGGTCCACCAGCGACCGAACTCGAAGACAGGGATTGCTCCGCTAGAGCCGAAGAGGAAGAGACCTTTCCGGCTTGGAGACAACATAGAGAAGATGCTGCCCATTCCGATGCCGGAGGGATCCACGGCCAAGGCCGCCAGATACAGAAACACGCATCCCCAGGTAACCAGACCAAGGAATCCGAGGTCGCCACCTAGAATCCGTAGCAAAGGGGCGAATCCCCAGAGCCCCGGATTCCTGGTGCCGCACTCGTAACACTCGGCATCATTGACGCCGACCAGGCGACCGCAAGAGCGGCAAACAACGGATCCGGTGGACTGTCGTTTCAACATGGGAAGCCTGCAGGGGAATGTACCAGAAAAACCAAGGCGTCTGCTGGGGGCAGGATGGGCATTCCTACCCGTCGAGAACACAGGCGGGCAAGAGTGCCCATCTTACCACTGGAACTCCTGCTAACGGATTTGATCGACCTTGGCGGCCATGACGAAGTCACTCTCGGTGAGTCCGTCGATCTTATGGGTCCAGAGGGTGAGTTCTACCTTTCCCCAGGCCAGGTAGATGTCGGGATGGTGATCTTCTTCTTCCGCTAGCGTTCCCACCTGGTTGGTGAAATCGAGGGCGGTCTTGAAGTCGGGGAATTGGACCAGCTTTTGAAGGTGGTGGTTGTCGACTACCGACCACCCTTCCAGCTGGTCCAGAAGGGGTTTGATTTCTTCGGCCGTCAGGGGCGGAATCCCACCCCTGCAGGGGATACACCTTTTGTCAGCTAACTGCGACATTGGACTAGAACCAATCTCGAACAGCTTCAACTAGCCAATAGTGAGATCGACCAGGTCGTTCTTGTGCTCTTTCTTGAGGACCATCTCCTCGTAGTATTCTCTTACCGCGGCGGCTTCCTTCGCTGCCTTCCGCTTCATCATCTTCTCATCTCGAGTGGTCTGGGGCAGCGTGGTGCGTTCCTTGACGCGATCAGCGTCCTCGCTGCGGATCTCCAAGGAGTGATCATAGGTTTCCAGCTCGGCATTGTTGCCACCGGCGAAGATCTCGTGGCGGCCGTGCTCCTTATACCAATCAGCCACGGTGGCATTCATGTGCATGTGCTCGAGGATCTGGCGCCAGCCATGCCCGGTGTTGTAGGCGCAGAAGGAGATCTCCCCTTGCTGAGTGGCGTAAGGAATGATGCACATCTCGGTGCGCCGGAAATCATAGTTGAACAGGTCCTGGAACCACATTCCTGCAACGAAGAGGAAATTCCAGGGGTCTTCCCGTCGCTTCTTACCGTCGCCGTAGTCCTTTCCCGACAGACCGAAACTCTTGTCGAACTTCTTCAGGACGTCGAACAGGGTCAGACGAGAGGGAGCCTTGAAGGGGCTGTAGTTCTTGAGAAGGGCGAGGCCCACCATGAGGTTGGAGAAAAGCGATCCCCGGCCGGAGTCGGTGACTTTCCTCATATCGTTTACGAGACCAGGGATATTGAGGAACTGGGGAACCGGTGCCCACTCCTTGGTCTCCTTGTCGATCATCAGCGCGGTTCCCACGCCACAATTGGGATGGCAGCCGCAGCTGACCTGTCCCCACTCAGCGTTGGGCCCGTGGGCCAGATCGGCAAAGTCGGCAAACGAACCCATCAGGGAAAGCGGAAACCAGTCTCGAGTAGGCTCGGTCATGCCGGTCTGAACCTTCACATCCCTGGCCAGATGAGACAAGGTGTAGCGTTGCCGCAGACGACGCTCCTCCGTGATGGCCTCATCTCTTCCGGTGAAGGACACCGGCTGAAACGCGATGAAGGCGATCTTTTTCGGATTGTCCAAGGCGAAGCGGATGATGGGACCCACTTGATCGTTGTTGACATCGTTGACCAGGGTGGTCACCAACACGATCTCGATTCCCGCGCTGTGCATGTTTTCGATCGCCCGCAGCTTGACGTCGAATAGATTCCCTATGTGCCGGTGGCTGTTGGCGTCATTGCCGATCCCGTCGAACTGAAAATAGCAGTAACGAAGCCCGGACTCCGCTGCCTTCTTTGAGAACTCAAGGCTCTTGGCGAACTCGATTCCGTTGCTGGCGCACTGTACGCTGTTGTATCCGATTTTGCGGCAGTACTTGATGGCGCGGAAGAAATGGGGAGACAGAGTGGGTTCCCCACCCGAGAACTGCACCGACATCTGACGCCGCGGCTTGATCTGCAGAGCGTTGTCGAGAATCTCCTTGATCTCTTCCCATTCCAGCTCGTGGACGTAACCGACCTGGTTGGCGTCCATAAAACAGGGATCGCACATCATGTTGCAGCGGTTGGTGAGATCGACTGTTAGCACCGAACCCCGTCCATGCTGAATGGTGCTGGAGCCATGGTTGTGGAGGGTAGAGTCATTGTGCGACCGAATGTCGCGTCCCGGAAAATTGGCTTCGATCCAGCTCAAGAACTTGGAGTCGATGGCCATGAGGTCCTCGAACTTGCCGTGCTGAGGACATTCCTTGATCATCCAGATCTCCCCATCGCGTTCCACGATGGACGCCTTGATCTCGCCGACCTTCTCATTGATCAGAATCGTATGATCCTCTTCGCCGTTAAGAATCCGCTCTCGGCTTTCCACCACACACTTGGGGCAAAGCGAATCGGTCTGACGGGGCCACCCTAATGTAGGCTTGGTCTTCTCCCAGGATTTCAGTAAGGGCTTGTCTGACCACTTGGGCGTAAAAGTTGGGCTGGGTCTATAATTATTGAAAAACTGAATCACGTTGAAGCCAACTCCGGCTCCGAACGATACTGCCGAGTCAAGACACTTCCAGGCTGCCTTTGTTGCAGTCATGTTTGGCATTGAGATATATCCTTTCCAAAAGGCGGATCTGTGAACAACCCGCTTACCTGACGCTGCCTTGGGTTGATCCAGACCAGGTCAGGCCTATCTACATCAACCTACAAAGCTCTCTCAAAGAGGCTAGTATTCGTCTTAAGCCCAGGCTGGTCAACCCAAGGTGAACCACCCAGGTGGCAAGGTTCGCTCTTTTCGCCAGAAGTGATTCTGGCGCCGATGCCGACGCCAAAAGGTGCTAAAATCGAGTAAGGTGTGACTGGAATCTTTCTCAGTCACCTAGAGAAAGCTTGGAGGGCAAGTCATGGTCACTTTCACCGAGGCCGCTAAGGAGCACATTTTCAAAGCTTTACAGAAGAGTGACGGCGAGAAGACCTCGCTGCGTCTGGAGGCAAAGACAAACGGGACCGTGGAGTTCGCCTACAGTATGAAGCTGGTCACTCCGGACGAGAAGACGGCAGAGGACGTCCTCTTCGACGGGGGTGGCTTCGACGTAATCGTAGACCCCAAGAGTGCCGAGAATCTTGGGGGTGCGAGCGTAGACTACGAAGATAAGGTCCTGCGCAGTGGCTTCAAATTCCAAAATCCGAACACGCCTGAGCTCCCGGCCTTTGGCGATGGATCGCGACCTGACCTCTCGGGTTCTGTGGCCGAGCGAGTTCAGCGCCTCATCGATTCCGAGATCAATCCCTCGGTAGCGGCACACGGTGGGGTAGTGCACTTCACGGGCATGAAGGATGGGAAAGCTTTTCTCAGCTTTGGAGGGGGTTGCCACGGTTGCGGAATGGTCGACGTCACGCTAAAACAGGGCATCGAGGCGCGGATCAAGGAAGTGATTCCCGAGATCGAAGAAGTGGTCGATACCACCGATCATGCCGAGGGGGAGAATCCCTACTACGCCTCTTGACGCACCCTAGAGGGCTTTGGCAGATAGCTCCAAATTTGTCGCACGTCTGAACGTCCGAACGTCGCACGTCGCAGGGCTAAGTCCAAGAGAGCCGCGGCACGACAGAGCGGACGGCGGCATGATTCTCCCTGTCCCGGACCTGAAGCTTCCCCCTGTCTACAAGAAGCTAAGTTCATCGGAAGGTTGCCTTCTCCGGTCGAGTTCTGATATATACTTTTGGGCTTCGCTGAGGGACTGAGAGAATGAAGAGAAACATTCTGCTGATGGCCTGCTCGACGGCCTTGCTTATCTGGTTGGGAAGCTGTGGTGGAGGGGCTAGCGCCCTGATCTCCATCAAGGGGGATAAGGCAGCCTACATCGGAACCGTTCCCTTTGAGGCACCCTTGTTTTATCAGAAGGGCACCGAAATGGTTGGCCCTGATGCCGAACTCGCAACTCGCATCGTTGCGGGCATCAGGTCCGCTCTTTCCGAGCCCGGCAACGACCGTGAGATCACCCTGCGCTACATCACCCGCAGCTACGCCACTCTGATCCCGGCGTTGGAGAATGAGGAAGCCCATTTCGTTCTCGGAGTCTTTGGTATCAGCGAAAGCCGTAAGGAACGGGTCTCGTTCTCTACGCCCTACTATACTTCTCAACTAAGTCTGGCTATCAATCCGGTGCTGAATGACCTTCGGCCTGAGCTCCTCAAAAACGTCACCATAGGCGTACGCGAGGCAACGGTGGTTGAGGAAGTCGTCAAGCAGAAGTTTCCCAGCGTCAAGACCGCACTTTTCAAAGCAGTGGATGATAGCGTGCTCGCCCTGCGTAGAGGCGAAGTCGACGCGATTATCGATGACCGCTACATGCTGGCCTATTCCCTGGATACCGTCCCAGCTTCGCAGGGGCTCGAGCTGGTGCCGGGCGACGTAGGTAAGGTGGAATGCGCCGTGGCCGTGCGTAAGGGAGATCAAGAGCTCCTGAAAATTGTCAATGACTCGATTGCGAAGGTCCAGAGTGAGGGCCTCTACACGCAATGGACGGCGGAACATGTCGGGGAGCGTCTGGCCCAGATAGAAGAGCGTCACACCGTGCGGATGAAGGCGGAGCAGGGTCCGCGGAACATCGAGATACGGGTTAGCAAAGACGCGAACTACAATTTCGATATCTATAAGATGGCCAACCTCAGCTTTCAGCTGACCAACTCGAAGACGGGTGAGAAGTCCCGCTCCTCGCGTATTCGATTCCGGCGTAAAGTAGGGAGCAGCAGCGCCACGATCACTCCCGGCAACTACACCCTCAGTCTCCCCAAGTTCGGGTTCAAGCAAAGAATTGACATCAACAAGGATGATCCGGACGAGGTAACATTCACGATTCGCCTCAAGACCAGCGGACAGATCATCTTTGAGAAGAGTTAATGCGGCAGCCCAACTCGGGCTGATTTCCACAGAGTACCCAGAGTACCCTCAAATTCTATCCCATTGTACGTTTTCTCCTTGACAAGGCCGTTGGTTTTTAATGAAATTGAATTTCAATTTCATTAAAGCCATAGGTGAGGCGGGGAAATCAGAGTCAGAAGGTAGTTCCCGTGAGATTGGAGTTAGCGCAGCTTGCGAGTTCCGGTGCCAGGGACGACGAGGTTCAGGACCTTGCGGGTCTTCGGGGTGATATGGATCTACTTGTTCGGAACTCTTCTGGCTCCCCTTCTGACGCGAGAGGAAGCTCTTGCCGCGGTTTTTCCGGGAGCCCAGTTCAAGTCTGAGCTGATCTTCTTGACCCAGGAGCAGCAATCCAAAGTGGCAGACCTGTCGGAAGGAAAAGTTCCAAGCGCTTTGATCGCTCGCTACATCGCTCGAAAGGATGGAGGAGTCGTGGGTCGTGCCTACGTCGACACCCACCTGGTCCGAACAAAGAAAGAAAGCTTACTGATCTGTCTGGATGAGCGGGGCGACCTGCGACGGATCGAAGTCACTGCCTTCCTCGAACCCACGGAGTATCTCGCTCCTCCGGTCTGGTATGCCCAATACCAGGGGCGAAAGCTGGACAATGATCTCGCACTCCAGCGTGCTATCCGTCCGATTGCCGGAGCGACCCTGACAGGTCGGGCGACAAATGAAGCCGTGCGCAGAGTCCTGGCAATCGATCGAGCTCTGGAGGCAATCCCGTGAGCCGCTGGGAATCTTGGTCCCTTCATATCCTGACAGGTGTGGTCTCGGTCACAGGGATCGTTTTCTTCGTCATGAAGTACATGATGGCGACTGACGACCCCTTCGCTTTGATCAGCCATCCCCTGCAGCCGGCCATGCTCGACATCCACATCCTGGCGGCTCCCTTCCTCATCCTGGTGCTGGGAATCATGTTCTCCTCACATATCAGCGAAAAACTCGGGACTGGCCAAAAGGCGAACCGCCGCAGCGGGATTGCCATGCTCCTGAGTCTCCTCCCCATGATTCTTTCCGGCTATCTCCTCCAGGTAATCACCAACGCTTTCCTTTCAAAGCTGATCCTGGCTGTCCACGTAGTCAGTGGGTTGGCGTTTGCAGGCACCTACGCATTCCACCTGTGGAAGAGCGTGCAACTGTGGCGGGCTCAGAGTCGGAGAAGACAGGTGACCCGTCTGGCAGCTTAGTGCTCCCTTTCATAAAATGTACTTAGAGTGAGCCTCGTTTTCGCATTTCGATTTTTCCCCACTTTACCGGCGGACCAACCTCAATCCGGCTGGATCCCTCTGCTGCTCTTGCTGGTTCTTCTCTCCAGCTGGACGGCCCATGCTGAGATCCGGGTTGCCCAGACGCCGGTGACTCGTCAGGTCTACCTGATGGGAACGGTCTGCACCTTCACCACCTTCACCGAGGAGCGGCAAGCTGGAATCGGGCAGGTCGAGGAATATGTGCGGATCCTGGAGCAGGCGGAGCAGGAATTGAGTACCTGGATCGCTGACAGTGTTCTAAGTCGCCTGAATCGCCATCCTCTAAATACCCTTTTTCAACTGAGCAAATCTCTGTGCCCCCTTTTTCGTCAGGTGGTCGACTGGAACCGAAAAACGGGGTCAGCCTTCGATCCTGCGGTTGGCTCCTTGATGGAGCTCAGAAGGCTGTCGACCGACAGGGATTCCAGCGGCGAGATCTTCCGGGCGGCTCAGGAGGCTTCAGGAATGAAGCATCTGCAGTTCGACCCATCGCGGTGCCAGGTGATGCGGCTGCGGGAGGTGCGGTTGGACCCAGGCGCCTTCGGAAAGGGCGAGGCCCTGGATCGGGTCCTCCGGCACGCCCGCAGCGAGGGTCACGGACCCTGGCTGATCGACTTCGGAGGGCAGCTGCTGGTTCTGGGTTCTCCCCCGGAACAGAGTGACTGGAGGGTCGACCTGGCCCACCCTCTCGACCGCTCCCGGCCCTTCTTGAACTTGAAGCTCAGCTCTGGCTCGCTTGCAACCAGCGGAGGCTCGGAAAGAGACCTGATCGTCGACAACAAGCGAATCGGACACATACTCGACCCAAGAAATGGTCTGCCCGTCTCCTTTCCTGGGTCGGTGACGGTGTGGCATCCTACCGCGTTAGCCGCGGACATTCTCTCCACGACACTCTATGTAATGGGTCCCAAAGCAGGTCTCGATTGGGCTGAATTTCGGGAGATAGCCGCCTGTTTCCTGATTCTAAGCGCTGATTCTGTCGGTGAGAGCTCGGTCCTCATTCAAGCAACCACCCATTTCAAGCAGCGCTTCTTTTGAATCCGTTGCCCGGGAAATCATGAATCGGCAATGCTTGCTCTGGATGCAACAGTGAATGATTCGGCGCAGCTGGCGGCCACACTGAAACTTGTAACCTGGTAACCTGCGACCTCTAACCCGGATTATTCATAAGTTTTCGTAGCGAGGCGTTGAAAGCGCCGTCCTGGCAAGGCTTGCGACCGAGGCCCCCGCAGTCGCACTCGTGCAGTACGTCGAGGAGGCCGACCGAGCGAAACACAGCCAGGACGGATGATTGCGCCGCCGCAGTAGAAAACTTATGAATAATCCGGGCTAAGGCACTGAGACGTTCAGCTTACCGGTTCCAATGTTCCCAACGGAGTCCACTACGCGGACCGTTAGGACGTGCTCACCCGCACTCAGATCCTGAAGCTTGAGCTCGAAGCGCTCCAACGTGCCGTCGGCGATACCATCCTCGGGGAAGAGGATCCTCCACTCGTCGCCATTCACAGAGTACTCCACCTGGTGTATGGTACTTGACCGCGTGCTGGCTTCGAATCTGACGGGGCCAGAGCCCTGTCCCGAAGTGGACTGCCATTCTACCGTGGGAGAAGAGTTGGCGATGACGAAGGGCTTGCTGATCAGCTCGTTCTCGAGCACCTGATCGGCCGGGTTGCTCGGACGATCTGAGGCAACGACCCTGACGACGTAGGTCCCATCGGGGAAACTGACGCCATCCAGGGTATAGTAGGTTTGTTCCAGATCCTTCTCCAGTTGTTTCCACTTGGTTTCGCCGGGACCTCGGTAATAAAGGGCAAAGACCAGGTCATCGCGATTCGCGTCGCCAGCCGACCAGGAAATGCTCTGTGCTCCAGGAACGTAGACTCGCCGGGGTGGAGTGGTAGTCGAGGCTTTGCCCAGCGACCTGATCTCTCTGGGTATGGAGCGAATGTGGGCTCCCTCGGGGCCTCCAGGCGTCACGCTCCCAGGGTTGCCGGAGGAGGGATAGTGAACAAAGGCTGCCCCTGGCGGATGCAGCGTAATAGAGGTCACCTGGGGCGCCATGTTTCGCTGGATGTAGCTCACGCTTACCAGATCTACGGCATTCACAGCGGAGATGACTGCGGCTGAGCGGCCTTGCTCGGGAAACTCGATCTTCCACTGTAGATAGCGGGCGTGCGGACTCTTGATATAGCTGCCTTTGGGTTCCTCGTAGGGTCCCTCCCACTCGGTCCAGGTCTGATCTGCCGTATCTGTATTCCCCGACCGGCTGAAGAGACGGACCCCCGTTTCTGCAGGCTCGCGCAGCTCCCAAGCAATCATGCCCCAGGAAGCCAGCATCGAGGCATCCAACACCTTGGATTCGTAGACGCCTTTGGTGGCCGACCTGGTCTTAAGCTCGAAGACTTTGCCCAGATTACTGGTAGCAGCGTAGAGTCGACCCCGATGCTCCAGCAGGCGAGTGATCTGTTCCTCATCACACTCGACCAGAAGGGTGGCGAAGCGGCGGGGGCTGACGGATAGAATACGACCCTTGTTGCCGGTCGCTACCAGAAGCGTGCCGTCGCTCCGGACCAGGAGATCGAACCCCAGCTCATCGTTCGAGCTATACAACGTCTCGACCAGATTCTCCTTATCGATGCGGTAGACTGCCAACTTCCCGCCCTTTTCCGTCCCGGAAACCTTGACCGTTCGACGTGAGCTCCTTTGGCCCTCCTTCTGAGTGGAGGACTTCGGACTCTTCTCTTCAGTGGAGGCAGGAGTGGCCTGCATGGGGTGTGTTCCCAAGCCTCCCAGCGCAGCCGCATAGATGTTGCCGTAGCGATCAACGGTGATCGACTTGATCTCTTCCAAGGGAGAGTCGTAGAGAACGAAGGGAGAACCCTGAGGAGAAATTCTCAACAGCAAGGCTCGGGAAGCCGTTCCAGCTAGCAGGTTGCCATCCAGATCCCAGGCCAAGCTCACAATGTGCGTCGTGGCGCTGTCGTAGAAGACGTCGCCCTTGCCCTCGGGTGTGACCTTGTAGATGACGCCTCTTGGTCCCGTGGCGACGAAGACATTGTCCTGAGCGTCGATGGCCAGAGCCCAGATGTACTTCTCCTCGGGATCGAAAAAGGTCTCGGGATCGCCTCCTTGGCTGATGCGGTAGACCTTGCCATCGGGCCCGGTGCCAACATACAGGCGATTGCTGGAGTCAACCGCCAAGGCAAAGGCACCAGGCTCCTCTACCTTGGCCCACTGGTTACTTTCGCCAGCGGAATTCACACGGAAGATCTTTCCACCGTTTCCAGTTCCCAGGTAGAGATTGCCTCCGCGGTCCAGAACCGATGCATAGACGAATGCCTCTTTAGTGTCCGCAACAACCTCAAAGGCGGGTGCTAGGATCAACTTTCCATCGCTTGTGACCGACACCCCCCGAAGTTTCCCCTCCAGGAACTCGGCGCGCGTTGCCGCAACCCACCTCCGTGGATGAGTTGCGAAGAGCGAGGTCACCACGACACAGAAGAGAACAGGGATCAGGCCCAGTGTACTAAGCGTCACTTTTTTCATGGGAATGAGTAGGAAATGGGTCCGGTCAGCGGGAGTTTCACTGCAGACGTTCTAACTCTTCACCCTCACCTCGATGACCTTGTGACCCTCGAGAACATATTCTGTGGCGGGCAACTCGTGCTCCACGTAGACGGCCACGCCGACGGAATGGACGTCGCCCGAGGTTTTTTTCGAGGTATAAAGGGCAATCAGAGAGGGAGGCAGATCCGGCATCGCTTCACCACCGACGATCGTCCCCAGCCGATCACGGAAGATCCGGATGTACAGCCGGTCGTTCTTCTTCAGGTTGTTGATCGCCTTGATAAGTTGACTTAGATTTTCAGGGACGTATCGTTGCCTGTCTGCCTCGACGTCCGCCTTGGTCAAGGAGACGCCATCTCCGACCACAATCTTCAAGGGACCCGGCATGATATCTTCAGGTATCTTCACCGGGTACTTCTCTGACATGGTCTCGCCGTTCGGCTTGCGCAGGAAGACAGTCAGGTTGAGTTCCTCGCCGGGACGGGCTTCCAGCTTGTCCTGCCAGACCTTCTCCAGACGCGCCTTCTTCGCCTTCTCCTGTGCTATAACTTCTATATCAATGCCCTGCAGTTTCAGATTATCGAATCCACTATTCAGCAGGAAATTGACGGGGGCGGCCGCCGTTACCGCGGCCAGCACGGAGGTGCTGGTGACATCCGAAACGCTGTTCTCAAACTCGACGTCGGGTTGTCCTTTGACAGAAATGGTACATTTGACCTGCAGAGTTTGATCTCCAATCGCCCTTTCGGAGGCCAGGATGCTGTTGTACACCGTCAGGGTCAAAAGAAAGGGTGTCAGGAAGGTGTTCATCATCGCCTCGTACCTGAATTCCCTATCTTCGTTACGACTGGTGCGCAGCTTCAAGCGGATCGGCACCAGCTCGGGTTCCTCCCCACTGATACCCATGATACCGGTGGCCCGATCTTGCCGGATACTTCCCACGAAACCGGTTGTCGCCGAGACCTTCTGGCTGGTGTCCAGATGAGGGATGATGGTCAGGACCGCCGCGCTGTTGAGCGGCATATCCGTGTATCCCATACCCATGAACGGGTGCCCGAAGGCGTAGATCTTCTTGCCGCTCACGTGGGTCACGGTGCCACTGGCGCTAAGGTTGACGTCCCCCCGCACCAGCTGAACGCTTATCGTAGACCCTGGTTCCAGCGGAGTAGCGTCGTAGTGGTTGGAGTGGGGCGTACCGATTCCACGCACCGGCACCAATCCCATGTTCTGAAAAGCCTCCTGAAAGTACCGAATTGCTCCGGGAGCGAAGCCCGAAACGTTCAAAGGAGTGCCAATCGGCTTGAGTTGTCCCGCGACAGGTGTCGACGCGGCAGACATTGTGAGGCCGCTTTGACCCCTGGGTGAGCGGGGCAGAAGCGCTGAGAGTTGAGTGTGGGCCGGTCTAAGAAGATCCTGAGCGTTCCTGCTGCCTGTAGGTTTCACCGCAAAGGGAGGAGCCTCCTTGAAGACGTCGACCATTTCGCGAATGGGTGTGACGCCGGCGATCGCTTCTCGAGCCCAGGGGAACGCATAGGCTACGGCTCCCACTAGTTTCTCTCCAATATAGATGGGACTGCCGCTCATACCGGCAAAGATGCCGGTTCGTTTCAGCTGCTCTCCGGATACCCGGATCAAGATCAGATTCTGCTTGGGTCCCCAGTTCTCGAGTACGCCCAGGACTTCGAAGTCGAAGTTCTCGACCTTGGTGCCCTCAAAGATGGTCCGACCGTAGCCCTTTTGGCCAGGCTTCAACTCCTCCAGGGGATAGAATCCAGGAGTCTGTCCCGTCAGGATCGCAGTGAAGGCCGCGCCCAGCCCTAGCTTTAAAGCAAAAGAGGCCAGGCGACTTCTGAAGCGCGACGTGGTGTGGCCAGGGACGGTTCGAACTTGTCTTTGATTCATTCTAAAATGGAGTCTTGTTGTCCAGTGTCTCCGCCCCCAGGGAGCCTTGTCCACGGCACCCAGAGCGGCTCTTGTCCCGCTGGTGTTTGGACTGAATTTCGTGCCGAGCGAGACGTTGAGGATGTGTCAGTGCCGAATGTCATCATAACACACATTTTTTGCGGGAGAAGTGACCGAAGAACATGCTGCATTTAGAGTCCCTCGAGCTTCTCGGATTCAAGTCATTCGCTGAGAAGACACGGGTCGTCTTCGACAAGGGGACGACCGTCGTCATCGGTCCCAACGGCTGCGGAAAGTCCAACCTGGCGGACGCCATCGGGTGGGCTTTGGGCGTCCAGGGTGCTCGAAGCCTGCGCGGCCAGAGAATGGACGACGTGATCTTCGGTGGCACCCGGAAACGAAAGCCCTCGGGCTTCGTTGAGGTCGTGCTCAGCCTGTCCCGCAGTGGTGAAGGACCGATTTCGGTCCAGGGACTCGAACTGGAGGGTGAGAACCTCGAGATTGGACGAAAACTCTACCGCTCCGGTGAGAGCGTCTACCGAATAAATCAGAGACGCTGTCGGCTTCGGGACATCCAGGACCTCTTGGAGCAATCAGGATTGGGATTCGCCTCCTATGCTCTGATCGCCCAGGGCCGCATGGACTATTTCCTTAATGCCAACTCTCTGGAAAGGCGCGCCATTATCGAATCGGCCGCCTCCATCAGCGGCTACAAGTCCAGACGCCGAAGCGCCGAGCTGAAGCTCGAGTCGGCGCGTCAGAACCTGCTTCGCGTCAACGACATCCTGACAGAAGTGGAGCGCCAGCTGCGTTCGCTCAAGCGTCAGGCGGCGAAGGCCCGCCGCTATCGCAACCTCAAGGAGGAGTTTCGCCAGATCCAGCGCGCCCGCTTTGCCCTGGAGGGAAGGGAAGTGTCCTCCAGGCTGGAGCTTCTCCGGCAGGAGTTGGGCGGGTTGGTGACGACTGGAGAAGATCTGGGTAACAAGCTGACCGCCTGCGAAGGGGCCTATCGGCAGAGCAAGGGAAGCCGCGATCGAATTGAGTCTGTCTTCTCCCGGCAGCGGGAGCGACGCACGGAACTACGGCTCGAACTGGAGCGCATTCAGGATTCCATCCGCTACAACCAGTGGCAGTCCGAATCGACAGAGAACTATCGGCAAAATCAGATCAAAGAGCAGCAGGAGATCGATCAGGAAGTCGTCAAGATCGATACCGATCTGGATCAGTTTCGAGCTCAGAGGAGTCTCCTGGAGGAGGATTCAGAGCGGGCCGAAGCCACAATGCGCGATCAGCAGGCACTGGCGGAACGCTACAAGACGGAAGTCCAGGCGGCCGAGACCCGGACCGAGACTCTCCGGGCACAACAGCTTCAGCTCTCAGCCGAACTTGCCAATCAAGCGAACCTTCAAGAGCAGATCTCGCAGCGACTTGAGGCCAGCGAGGAGCGGCTGAAGCGGCTGTCCGCGGAAGAGCTCTCCCACCACAAAAAGCGGGATGGGAGTCTGGCCAAACTGACGGAACATCGAAAGGCAACTCACAGCGCTCGTGCGGCGATCGAGCAACAACGAACGCAGCTGGAAGAAGCGGAGGCCGAAAAGGCGGAATTGGAGCATCGTCTGGAGCTCCTGAAGTTCGAGACGGTCGAAGCCCAGAACCGGGTCATCAAACGGCAGGAGCGGCTCCAATCCCTGCAAGAGTTGGAATTGAGCCACTCCCAATACAGCGAAGGTGTACGGAACTTCCTGCGGCACCTGAAGAAGAGCGGCAGCATCCGCGTGAACGGAACTCTCGCCGATTTTGTCGAGGCCAGTCCCGAGTTCGAACGTCTGGTTGAACAGTTCTTGAACCAGGAACTGGAATACGTCCTGGTGGATTCTCTTGACGAGGCCCTTCATGGTGTCTCCGAGTTGAAGACGCTGGAAGGCGGCAGGTGTACCTTTCTCAGCCTCAGCGCCAACGGATTCGATCGGGGACCTACCCAGCAGCAGGATCTGCTCCGCAACGAGAAGGGCGTTCTGGGTACCCTCTCTGAGCTGCTCGGCATGAGGCCCGAGATCGAGCAGGCCTTCGCCAGGGCTCTACCGGACCAGGCAGCCGCGGTTGTTGTTTCAGACCTCGAGAGCGCCTTCGAGGTAGCCCACCGCCACCCCGATCGAACCTACCTCACAATGCAGGGAGAAGCACTGACCCCCCGAGGACTTCTATCCGTGAGTGCCTCGGCCCCGGGTTCGGGGGGTCTGCTCGCGCTAAAGAGAGAAGCGAAGGGCCTGGAGGAAAAGTTGGCTCGGGATCAGTCCCGGCTCAGTACGCTGCTGAAACAGGAGCAGGATCTCGCTGGTCATCTCGAGAAGCAGACCGATGATTGCCTGAAACTCCAGGAAGCGCTACACGGGCTGGAGAAGGATATCATTCGTCTGGTCCACGAGGAGGGACAGTGGGAGCGTGACCTGAGACAGCAGGGAGAGGCCCTGACGGCTGTAGCCGAAGTCAAGGACAGCCTGCTCGAAGAGCGAACTCGGGACGGTGACAAGCTCGCAGGAATCGAGGAATCTCTGACGCACAAGAACTCGGTCCAGGTCGAGGCCGAGCAAACGCTGGCCGAAGCCCAGGAGTCACTGGGCAAACTCCGGGAAGCGCTGGCCGAAGCCCAGGAGCGCCTTCACCTCGGCTCAACGGAGTCTAGAGTCCTGGAAGCGCGGACCCGGGCCCTGGGTCAGACGATTGAGCGGGCAGAGCTACAGCGACGGGGGCTGGACGCTCGAAAGGTCAACGGAGCGGCTGTCCTGGACGAGACGGAAGAGCGACTGACCTTTCTAGCTCAGGAATCGAAGGAGTTCGAGGCTAATCTACAGACCCTCCAGGAAGAGTCGGGGCAAATCAAAGGATCCCTGGAGGCTCAGCAGCAGGAATACGAGAAATCGAGAAAGACCTGTGCGTTGGCCGAGGAGCGGCTGACAGAGCTCCGTGACAAGCGGACGGAACTTTACGAAAGCCGCTCCCAGGTCGAGGTCCAGCAGGCTCGTCTCGAAACCCAGCTGCAGAACCTTTCCGAACAGTGCAGCGAACAGCTTCAGATCTCCTTGGAAGAGGTCATTGCCACCACGGAAGATTCTGGCGATGAACCCGGCTCGGAACCCGCGGATGTTCAGAGCAGATACCCGGAACTCAAAGATCGTTTAGAGCGTTTCGGTCCGGTCAACATGACTGCCCTCGAGGAATACCAGGAGAACGAAGAACGCTACAGCTTCTTGACGAGCCAACGCAGCGACATCGAACAATCGATTGACGATACGACTCGGGCCATTCAGGAAATCAACCGCAGGAGTCGGGAGCAGTTTCAGGCCGCTTTCGACAAGATCAACCTCTACTTCGGAGAAGTGTTCCAGAAGTTGTTCGACGGTGGCGAGTGCGGGATGCGGTTGATCGACGAGGAAGACGTGCTCGAAAGCGGCATCGACGTCTTCGCTCAGCCCTCAGGGAAAAAGCTGCAGAACGTCAACCTGCTTTCGGGAGGCGAAAAAGCCCTCACCTCAATTGCTCTCCTGGTAGCCCTCTTCATGTTTCGGCCCAGCAAATTCTGCGTCCTGGATGAGGTGGATGCGGCACTCGACGAAGCCAACGTGCAACGCTTCACCAATCTAATTCACGGCATGAGCGACGAGACGCAGTTCATTCTGATCACTCACAACAAAAAGACGATCGGAACGGCGGAAGCGCTCTACGGTGTCACGATGGAGGAGCCGGGGGTTTCTCAGGTGCTATCCGTGAGTCTGGAAGACCAGTCTGCGGGTGATCAGTAGTTAGGCGAAGCTAAAATCACTTCCCAACCCTAACGCACGCTCCCAGGTGTGCCTCGCTTATTCTTCGCTATCGTGCCGCCTGAGATCCGGTCTCGGAGTTGAGAGGCGGTAGCCGATCCTGGCAGCCATTGGAAAAGGTTGTGACAGGAGGTCTTCGCGGGAGCACAACCTTGTCGAAGCGGATTGGAGATCTTTCTGAGCCACGGGATCTGACAAAGCTAAAATAGGGATTTCGGTCGGACGGAGATAACTCTGCTAATGCAGAGTAACATCCTTCCCATTAAGTGGATGCCGCGTCAAGGGTGTCGGGGGCCACTTCAAAAGCGGCCAGGCGGGGCCGGGTCAAAACCGGCCAGTGATTCAGTAGTTATATCCTCCGGTTCGAGTCATTTCAATCCCTTGTGAAGCCCTCCCCGCGAAGCGGGGGGAGGAGGCTTTGTTGTGTGTTCAGCCGTAGAAGCGGTGGGAACTGTGGGAAACTCCGTCCGGAGGAGTTTTCCAAGCGCTGTGGGAACGGTGGAAAAACTCGCCTCCTGGAGTCGTCTTCGCGAGGCAGCCGTTTTCCCACGGTTTCCATAGCGCGGCAGTTTCCACGGCTTTCCGGGGGTGTTGGGGGAAACTCGAGAAGCCTGGCTTCCATGGTCTCTGCTTGGTTTCAACGACACGGCTTCTTCCTGGCTTCCTTTTTTCAAAAAACATTCGCTCAGAGGCCCCTCAAGCAATGAGCTCTGCCCCACCCTGTCCTGACCCCTCCCTCGGAGCGGGCAATCTACGAAGCCTGGGGCTGAGTCCCAGGGTCTGCGAGTAGGGGACAAGCCCGCACTCACAGCACTCGCCTCGCAGGTGTCATTTCTCTTTCCCTCGCTTCGGGGTGGATTTCTCTCGTTGCTGTCGCTCGTAGAGGCGATAGCTCTTGCCCCGAATGAAGGTGACTTCCGAAGTGTGCAGGAAGCGGTCCAGCAGCGCCGAGGTGGCCGCCGTATCTCCTCCCAGCATCGCGCCCCAGTCCTCCAGGGGTCGATTCGAACTGAGGATCGTCGAGGTCTTCTGGTATCGGCGGTGCAGGATCTCCAACAGATCTTCTGCCGCCGACTCCGGCACTCTGCGGAGTCCCAGATCCTCGAGGATCAGCAGCGGGATCCGGGTCATCTCCGTAATGTAAGATCGGCGTCTGCCGGTGGCCGTGGCTTCGGCGATGTCTTCCAGCAGATCGAAAGCCGACTTGTACTGCACCCGGTG
Source organism: Acidobacteriota bacterium (assembly GCA_965219855.1). Classification (GTDB taxonomy): domain Bacteria; phylum Acidobacteriota; class UBA6911; order RPQK01; family JAJDTT01; genus CAUZIZ01. The sequence continues at coordinate 267,302 of CBDCOR010000014.1, read as the reverse complement.
ACCGGCTTCGACCGCCTTGATCCCGACGGTGATGATCAGATGGCTCTTGCCGACTCCGGTCTGACCGATGACCAACCAGCCGCGGCGCTGTTGGATGAATCGGCCGGTAGCCAGATCGAAGATCTGCTGCCGGTTGATGGAGGGGTTAAAGGAGAAGTTAAAGTCCTCCAAGTGCTTTTGTTCCGGAAACTGGGCCTGGCGCAAACGTCGCTCCAACAGCCGGTCCCGACGGCGGGTCAGCTCGTCATCAATCAGCAGCTCAAAGAACTCCTGATGGCTGAGCCTTCCCTGGACGGCTTGTTGCAGGCGAACGTCAAAGACCTGAGCCAGGCCCGAGAGCCGGAGGTGACGAAGTTTTCGTTCCAGTTCTGATGAGATCATTCTGGTTCTCCTGTGGGATCGGTGATCTGGTACTCGGACAGCGGTCGGATCAACTCGTGCTCGGAGGTAAACAAAGAGCGCTGCGGCACGTCCAGTCGCTTACACAAAGCCACCAGAATCCGGTAGCGGAAGGCGTCATGTGCGAGCGCCTTGCCGCAGGCTTCGTCGACGACCGAAGCGCGGTAGCGGCGGGTCAGCGAGATCATGCCTTGCACGAGTCGGTAGGCGAGCATGTCTCGGACCTCCAGAGCTCGCTCGGCCCAGCGGTGCGCCTCTGGACCCACGGCTCGGGCTTGCTTCAGCAGATGATGCTCGGTTCGATAGTGCGCGTAGCGTTTGCGTTCCGGAAGATGGCTCGTTTCGGTTCGGAATCTCCCCGGCGGGTGCTTCGGATGCAGGGCCACCTGTTGCTCACGAAAGAAGACGCGGACGATACGATCATCCCAGTGCACGGCGACTTCACAACCGAGCAGATGATTGGGCACCGAGTAGAACGCTCGGTCGACTTCGATGTGGCCATCGGTGGAGACCGTTCGACGGCCCACGCGGAAGAAACTGAAGCGGGAATCCGGAAGCGGTCGGAGATGCTTCTGTTCTTCGACAAAGCGGGGCCAGACCTGCTGCTTGGTGGTGCCGTGGATGCGCTGGCGGGCGATTCGCTCGTTCCAACTCTGCAGATGCTCATTCTGCGCATCCAGGCTCTCGAAGCGGCGAGCTTTGAGCGCGCTGGAGTCGGTATATCCGATGCTTCTTTCGACTTTTCCGTTCTCGTTCGGAGCGCCCGGATGGATGGGCAGCACGGCGAAGCCGTAGTGGCGAGCGAGCGCACTGAAGACGGCATTGACCTCGGGGTCCACCAAGCAAGCCCGGGTGATCCCGGCCTTGAGGTTATCGAGGCGAACCACCTCCACGCCGCCTCCAAAAGCGTGAAAAGCCTCCTCGACACAGCGGATGAACGTCTTCAGTTCCTGCCGCCAGACGACTTCCTCATAGGAGTGGCGCGAGTGGCAGAGGACGGCCTTGAACAGATGAGGACGGCGGTAACGACCCGATTCGGTCCGAGTCAGGGCTCCTTTGCCGAAGTCGATCTGCAGGTCCCGACCGGGGGGAGTTTCCACCCGAGCAAACACGCGAGGACTCTCCGCCTTGAGCTTTCCACAGAAGCGCTTGACGGAGTTGTAGGCTCCCCCGAATCCCTGCTCGAAGACCAGGTCCTGCCAGATCCGCTTGGCCTGCAATCCCTGCTGGAGTTTCTTTTCAATCTGCTCCCGAAAGGGCTCACAGAAGCTGCGCAGACCCGGGGGCCGCTTTGGCCGCTTTTGCTCCTCCGAGCCGGGGGCCACTTTGGCCGGTTTTGAATCTCGGGAGGGATCATAGCGGGCAATCCTCTCTCGTCGGACTCCCACCTCTCGCCCGATCCGACGATACGACCAGCCCAGCTTCAGGAGCGCCAAAACCGTTTGCTTCTTTTCCATTTTCAATGTATTGGCCATCGGCGCATCCTACGCCGGATGCGGCCCTCAATGGCTCTTGAAAATGGCCGGTTTTGAAGTGGCCCTCACTGGCCGCTTTTGGGTGGCCCCTGACATCAAGGGTAGGTTTTCCACGTTTAACTTACAAAGCAGGATTCTCTCGGGTAGACTCCTTCGCCTAATACCATTGTGGGTAAAACGTTGGGTTTTTATAGTCTAGGGGAGGGGAGACAGATGAAACGACTGAGTATTGTAATTACGTTAGTGATCATGACGGCCTCATCCACCATGCTGGTGGTGGGTGGTGCCCAAAAGCCCAGGCGAGGCGTGCTGGAGAATGAAACGCTCCTGGCCTATGCAAGCACCTCAGGCGAGGGCGGCAATTCCGGCCGCATCTGGTCCGCGGAGGGCCGCGTCGAGGGCCTCGGGAAGGTAGATGTCTTAGTTAGTGCCCGTCCGAAAACCGGGGTTTTCAGAACTGTAATCTGTTGAATCGTAAACACTTATTATACTTGAGACTGCTGACAGACCGGCTCGACCCAGCTCGATCCAGAGCAAGGACCCTCGAGCGAGGGCACGCGGGCCAAAAAGCAGCGGTTCGGCGCAGACCTCTCCCCGAGTCGGAGCCACAAGGCAGTACGGTCAGCCACAAAAGGCTACAACAGGAGTCGGGCCAGGACGACCAGGTTATAGGTCAGGACGCTGGCATGGACGTAGCTTTGAAAGTGAGGCCAGCCTTTCCAGCTACAGCGGTGGAGACCGAAGGTGTGCTTGAGGGTCCCAATGCACCCCTCAATCCCGGCGCGGAAGCGTTTGAGTTGTTTGTAGACCCAACTGGAACGCACCATGCTCTCAACCGTCAACCCACACTTTTTGGAAAAGGCCACATCCTGTACCCCCTGCTCTTTGGCCCAGCGCAGGTTGGCAGCCGAGGCAAAACCACCATCCCAGGCGCTCTGGCGGGGGACCTTCCCGTACAGCTGTCGATGCCGCTCTAAGAAGGGTTGCACATAGTTGCTGTCGGCCGGATTCCCCCGTTCCACCACACAATCCAGGATCAGCGACGAGGCGCCCGTGCTGACAAACACCTTGTGGCCGAAGACCGTTTCCCGAGGGCTCTTCTTGATAATATCGGTGTGCTCTTCGAAGAGGGAACAGATCTTCTCCTGGGCCGCGACGGCCTCACCCGAAAGGACCCGTCGTTGAGTCTGCTCGATGACTTTGTGCAACAGCCCCAGATAGTGGGCCAGTTGCGCCGCCACGGCCAGACTGAGGGGATCGCTCCACTGCGCGGAAGCTGCCAGCGCCTGCTCGGCATAGTGAGCCGTCTTGGACGCCACTTTGATCAGATCGCGGTAACTGTCCAGGCGCTTCTTGCCGCGGCGGTTGCGGATGTTCAGGACGCGCCGCTTGGCCCGCCGCGTATGATCGACGAAGCCGATCCCTTCCCGCTCCCGCAGCCGCCCCAGCCACTGGGTCACGACTCGAATGCCGTCGTACAACAGCTCACTGTCGAGCGGATAGTGGATGTTCGTCTCGACCGCCGTGGCATCGACCCGAATCCGTTGGCCTTTTTCCAGACCCCGAGCCTGCGCCCAGAGCACCAAGTGGTCGTTGATCGCCTTCCAAGTCCCCGGCTCAATCTTCCCCAGGTTCTCCGCCAGGGTGGCTTTGCTGATCGACGCCCCATAGGGCAAGCGACAGAACCTCTGACAGCTTTGCGAATCCACCAGATGAAACTCCAGCTTGCGATAGCTGAACTGATGCAGCTGTTTGATGACGGCGCAACGCAGCACCTGCTCGGCCGTCAAACCGGGGGCGCCAACACCGGAATCGACCCTGTCAGAGAGATCTTGTACTATCAGCTCCAGCGTCTGGGGATTGTCGTCCAGGATGCGCGAGATCACCTTCAATTCATGGGCCAGCTGGTGATCGGGCCATTGCGGGGAAAGGGGGCGTTGTTTTTCACGCTTTTTACGCATCTTCGAACTCCTGAAATCGTCGTAAGTCGTTTTAGTCTAATTGTTTGCACCAAATAGTCTAGCAAACGGCCCTGACAGTTTCGGAGCTTGAAAAAGCCCTCTTTCCCCTTCCTTATCAATTACTTACACATTTCCGGACGGGCACTAACTAAGGCGTCCTGGAACTGGTCGTTCTATAACGGAGACCACCCTGCTGCGCTGGTCGATACGGTAACGAAGGACTTCGAAGGTTGCCGGACAGGAAAGATCTGCGCGCCCCCTTTGGATGTTGGTCTAACCCCAGACCTCACCCAGGGAGTAATTCCGGCACCACTGACGAATGACTATGCAAATGGCAAGATCAGGAGAGGTCATCCTAATGGATTCAGGGCCGACGCTACGGTCACCATCACGACAAAGAAGGGTGATGTCATAAATGGAGCCATCGTCAGTGGCAGCGTTTATGAGGTGGCAGTACCTGGAACTGGTGGTGATGGATCGATAAACGAGTGGTTTATCGGATTCGACATCGCCGGTGGAACTGGAAAGTTTGCAAGTGCTACCGGTTCGGGACACATCAACATGGTTTTCGACTCCGGCCCTGCCCACGGCGCTCGCGACCTCTTTGACGTCGGACTTGACACGGAGATCTACCAGTCGAACCCTGACCGATTCCTCAAAAATGAGATCTTCCTACACCTGGATAAGAATGGTGGTGGTGATGATGACGATGATGATGATGGGTGATCGTCAGCCGTGCGCTTCTTTTAGCCCGGATTTCGGGCTAAAACACCAGGATTTCGTTCCATTGCTACTCCGGCCCCGTTTCTTAGCCACCCTGGTTCTTGGGGTGGAGTAAGAGCCGGGTCCGGGCGGGAGCAGCTGGGCCCCACCGACGAACGCGGCGACACCGGGCGCACGGCGGAGATCGGACGGACGGACCAAGGGCTCCTCGATCACTCTTCCGCGAGGTGGGGCTCGGGTAGAGCAGTCCAGCTCTTGTCGATCTGCTCCCACTCGCGCGGGCAGCGATCGGCTCGAGCCCCGGGGAGGTGCCCCTCCTGAACGAGGTTCTGGAACCGTCCGGGATCTTGTCCGTAGACCCAACAGAGGGGGTTGAAGAACCGCTGTTCGTTCAGGGAGTGCTCAACCCAGAAAGGAGCCTCCGCCTCTAACTCCTGCGCCTCCTCGGACCACGCGAGGAGCGCGAGCGGAGAGAGTACCAGGCGCCCGTTTCTCTGTCCTAGAATCCTGGCATGGATCCGGTCGCCCTTCATAGAGCCCCAGCTCCGCTTCCCGACCGCCCACTACCAGCCACAAAGCGTCAGCCCCAAGCTCACCGTCGCTTGCCACGGCCTGCATTGATGCCGTAGAGCCGAATCTTCTGGGAGAGCGTGTTGCGGTGGACGCCCATGATCTCGGCTGCCAGGTTCAATTTTCCTCCGGCCTCTTGCAAGGCTCGTAGGATAAAGAGCTTTTCAAACTGCGCCAGAGCCTCGGGCCAGAGGATCCCCTTGCTCACCATCTCGTCGATGGCCCAGTCGAACGCATCCTTGATTCGAGGTTGCTGGGAAGGTATTCCGCTCGTCGCCGCGCCTTTTTCATCCACTTCAGGAGTCCTTATCGTTGTGTTTGCCCAAACCAGAGCTCGTAGACCTTCTCATATCCTGAATCAAACTTGTCTCGAAAATCATCCGGAGCCATGCGGACAACTGTTCGAACGCTGCTCAAGAAGAAGTCTGCCAACTGCGACTGCTCCAGCAGATCCTTCTGAATAGGAAAGGTCGCCAGGGCGAGGAAGACCACCGCCGCGACCAGCCATCCACGAACCAATCCGAAGATCCCTCCCAGGAGACGATCAAGCCACTTCAGGTGAATCGTCCGAAGCGCCCGATCCAGGATCACAACCAGGAACGATCCGGCTATCATAATGGACAGGAAAACGGTTAGGAATCCCAAGAAATCGGAAAGCGGCGATGTGGTCCCCAGCCGGACGTAGAGTCGAGCCACATCGCCGTAGAAGAAGACTGCCAGAAAGAAGGCCAAGATGGCACTGAGCAGGGAGAAGATCTCGTGACTGAGACCTCGAAGTAATGCCGCGACGGTCGACAGCGACAATATGATCAAAGCCAGGATGTCAAGGAGATTCAGATTCTCGGGGATCAATTGGGTATCCCTACCGTACCTAGGCGTTCAGAAACCCTACCTGGAGCTTGAAAATCCCAAGATACAAGAAACAAGATACAAACAAGCTCCAAATCACAAGAAACAAGTTCCAAACGATCGCCTATCATCAACCCTTGGCGATCCGACAGAGCCGCGCACGACTTGACTCGTTAGCAGTATGAACCCGAGTTCCGGCCGTCGAGGACGACGAAGGCAGGAGAGAGCCGGACAACAGCACGATTTCCAGGGACTCGATCCAAAGTTTCTTTCCTGTACGATCCGGCGGTCTGCAGCCGGGGGCGGGGGTAACCTGAAACTTCATTGGCGAATGTAGCTTTGGCCTCCAGGCCGAAGTCTTCTTCCTTCGAGCCTTTGGCTCGATGCACGGCGGCCTGGAGCCCACCGCTACGTCCCTCGACAGAAGCTTCTTTCAGGTACGATCCGGCGCAGCCGGTGGCGGGGCTAAGCTGAAACTTCATTTGGCTGTTTCTGGGGGACAAGTTTGTAACTCATTGATATAGCAATCCTTGCGGCGTATTCAAGACAGGTCCCTACGCCGAAGGCGTAGGTGATCGCCCCTTGATCCCCATCAAGTTTCTTTCTCGAATAGGGCCAGAACGGTTTGTGGCCCCACCGGGCTGGAAGCCGTAAGCCTTAACCATGATTCAGTTCCCGTCCCGTGAGTCGACGATAGGCTTCCAGATAGCGATCGGCGGTGGCATCCACGATGTCCTGGGGCAGTTCCGGCCCCGGAGGGTTCTTGTCCCAAACCAGGGTCTCCAGGTAGTCTCGCACGAACTGTTTATCGAATGAAGGTTGAGGCTTCCCCGCTTCATAGGACTCAGCCGGCCAGAAGCGAGAAGAATCGGGCGTCAGCACTTCATCGATCAACAGCAGCTCGGAGCCGTCGAGACCGAATTCGAACTTGGTGTCGCAGATGATGATGCCTCGCTCCGAGGCGTAGTCGCGCGCATGGCTGTAGATCTGGATGCTCAAGTCTCTGACCCGGTTTGCCAGCTCCTCGCCCACCATCTCCGCTGCCCGCTCGAACGGGATGTTCTCATCGTGTCCAGTGGTTGCCTTGGTTGCGGGCGTGAATATTGGCTTCTCCAGTTTGTCGGATTGGCCCAGGCCGGAGGGAAGCTTGATCCCACAGATGGTCTCGCTCTCCTGGTACTCCTTCCAACCCGAACCTGCCAGATAACCGCGTACCACACATTCGATAGGCAGAGGCTGGCACTTTCGAACCAGCATGGATCGGCCTTCCAACTGTTCCCGATAGGGTTGCAGCTGCTTGGGAAAGCCTTTCCAGCTGGCTGCTATCAGGTGATTGTCAACCGTCTCCTCAAGCCGGTCGAACCAGAACTCCGACAACTGAGTGAGCACCTTCCCTTTGTTGGGAATGACGGTTGGCAGCACCACGTCGAAGGCGGAGATGCGGTCGGTCGCAACCATCAAGAGTTGCTCCTCCCACTCGAATATATCGCGCACCTTACCCTGGTTGACCTTTCGAATACCCTCTAAATCCAAAGTCTTCATAGTCTGTTCTTCCCAACGGGCAACGTGCCCACCGCCCGGTTCTACAGCAGCCCAAACTGCCTATTCATGATTCGTAATGTCCCGTCAGCCTGCGAGGGAATGGAGCACCAAATCCTACCCAGAGTTGCTCATTCTATCTGATCCCCTCCGACGGTCAAAGAGCCCTTCAAAAAAGTGCGAAAGAAAGCGGAGATTCTACCCAGCCTCCCGATCTTGCATGTTACAGTTGACGCACGCGAGAGGCTTTGCTATCATCTGGCACTCGTTCGGTGTGAGTGCTAAGAATTCGACCCAACCACTTTAAACCCAAGCAGTCAGAAAACAGTAGGAGAAATCGTATGAAGATCAAACCGTTGCAAGATCGAATCTTGATCCGCCGCCTCGACTCCGAAGAGGAGATGCGCGGAGGAATCGTCATCCCAGATACCGCCAAAGAGAAGCCCCAGGAGGGTGAGGTGGTTGCGGTTGGCGATGGCAAGGTTCTCGACAGTGGCCAAAGACAAGAGATGACCGTAAAGGTGGGTGATCGGATCCTCTTCGGCAAGTACTCGGGCACCGAGGTGAAGGTCGATGATGAGGAACTTCTCATCATGCGCGAAGACGAGGTGCTCGGGATTCTCGAAGGCCAATCCGTGAGTGCCTAAGAGCGGCACGCCTACAAGTGTATCTTTCGGATCGAAGGTTCTAGAAAAAGGAGAACAAGGATTATGCCAGCAAAGGATGTGACCCACGGCGAGGAAGCACGCCGAGCCCTGATTTCCGGCGTGAACATTCTGGCCAATGCGGTCAAGATTACGCTGGGCCCCAAGGGCCGCAATGTTGTTTTGGAGAAGAAGTTTGGCTCACCCGTCATCACCAAGGACGGAGTTACGGTAGCCAAGGAAGTCGAGCTCGATGGCCTGGAGAAGGTTGGGGCCGCGATGCTCAGAGAAGTCGCCAGCAAGACCAGTGACGTGGCTGGAGACGGTACTACCACAGCGACGGTCTTGGCCCAGGCGATCGTGCGTGAGGGAATCAAGACGGTGGCGGCCGGTGCTAACCCAATGGCACTCAAGCGGGGCATCAATACGGCGGTAGAGGCTACAGTCGATGAGATCAAGAAGATGTCCAACGAGATCAGCGGCGAAATGATCGCCCAGGTGGGTGCGATCTCTGCTAACAATGACAAGACCATTGGTGACATCATTGCTGAGGCCATGAAGAAGGTGGGCAAGGATGGAGTCATCACGGTTGAAGAGGCCAAGTCGATCGATACCTCGCTCGAGGTAGTCGAGGGCATGCAGTTCGACCGCGGATACCTTTCCCCCTACTTCGTCACCGATCCGGAGCGGATGGAGTCCATCTTGGAGGACGCCTACATTCTCCTGCACGAAAAGAAGATCAGCTCCATGAAAGACCTTCTTCCCCTCCTGGAACAGGTGGCAAAGGGCGGAAAGCCTCTCGTGATCGTGGCAGAGGATGTGGAAGGTGAAGCCCTGGCGACATTGGTGGTCAACAAGCTGCGGGGAACGCTGCAGGGCTGTGCCATCAAGGCTCCGGGTTTTGGCGACCGACGCAAGGCCATGCTCGAGGACATCGCCATCTTGACCGGTGGCAAGGTCATCTCCGAGGACCTCGGCATCAAGCTCGAGAACGTTCGCCTGGAGGATCTGGGCCAAGCCAAGAAGGTGAGCATCGACAAGGACAACACCACCCTCGTCGAAGGTGCGGGAAAAGGCGAGGATATCGCTGGACGGGTCAAGCAGATCCGAACCCAGGTCGAAGAGACGACTTCCGATTACGATCGCGAAAAGCTGCAGGAGCGGCTGGCGAAACTGGTCGGAGGAGTGGCTGTCATCAAGGTTGGCGCCGCTACCGAGACCGAGCTCAAGGAAAAGAAGGCCCGCGTCGAGGATGCCATGCACGCGACCAAGGCCGCTGCCGAGGAAGGCATCGTTCCGGGTGGTGGAGTTGCCTTTGTTCGGGCCCTGGGTGCTTTGGAAGGTCTGAAGCTGGACGATGAAGACGAGCAGATTGGTGTCAACATCGTCAAGCGCGCGCTCGAAGAACCGGTGCGCCAGATCGCACAGAACGCCGGCCACGAAGGCGCCATCATCGTCGGCAAGATCTGCGACTCGCAGGACACCAACTACGGCTTCAATGCGGATACCGAAGTATTCGAGGATCTGGTAAAGGCAGGCGTCATCGATCCTACGATGGTGACCCGTACTGCACTGCAGAACGCAGCCTCGATTTCCAGTCTTCTGCTGACCACCGAAGCTCTCATCACCGAGGTCCCTGAAGATAAGAAGGAGACCCCACCGGCTCCTCACGGGGACATGGGCGGTATGGGCGGCATGTACTAGATCGGTACTGTCGTCAGTGTGGATTAGAAAAAGGGCCCCTCAAACGGGGCCCTTTTTTGTTGCAGGTTTGCAGGTTGCAAGTTCTTGGCTTGGGGTCATGTTCAGAGAAGCACAATCTGCAACCCATAACCTGTAACCTGTGAGCTGCAACCTTTAGAATACAGTTCGTGAAGCGTCCCAGCACGCTGCTGCTCTTTGCCGCAGCGGCAGCCTACCTGGCCTTTTTCTACCAACTTGGAAACTTTGCCTTCCTGGGCGCCGATGAGGCGCGGTATGCGCGCATCGGGGAGGAGATGCTTTTGCGCGGCGAGTACGTTACCCCAACCCTGAATTTTCTCCCCTGGTTGGAGAAGCCGCCACTCCTCTTCTGGTTGGAGGCACTTAGCTTCCACTTCTTCGGTGTGAGTGAAGGGTCGGCCCGCTTGTCGGTTGCCGTCTTCGCCCTGCTAGGGGTGCTCTGCGCCTGCGGACTGGGGTACTCCCTGGCTGGCCAGCGCACAGGCGTGCTCACGTTTTTTATCCTCTGCGCCTCCGGACTCTTCTTCGTCTATGCACGGGCCGCAAGCACGGATATGCCCCTGGCCGCATGCTTCACGGCCGCCATGGCCTGCGGACTGCAGGCGAGCCGTCGGGAGAGTCCCTTCTGGGCAGCCGGGGCCGGATTGACCCTGGGCCTGGCTACCCTCGCCAAGGGGCCCATCGCTCTTGTCCTCTTCTGCGCAGTCTTCGCCATCTACTTTCTTTGGATCGGAAAACTGAAGTGGTCCTGGCAGCAGATCGCACTCGGGTTTCTGACCTTCCTCGCCTCCAGCGTTCCCTGGTATTGGGAGGTGTGGAAGCAGAACGGTTACGACTTCGTCATCACCTTTTGGGTAAATCATCACCTGGCGCGGTTTCTGACTTCGGTTCATCACCACTCGCAACCCTTCTGGTACTATCTGGTGGTCGCCTTGATCGGGTTCTTTCCCTGGGTGTTCTTTCTGGGGTCTTCAATAACTCGGATCTGGCGAAAGCGCGGCCTCTTCTCTCAGCCCGAGCAGCGCCCCGAACTCTTCCTCTGGCTCTGGGTACTCGTGCCCGGTGTCTTCTTTTCCTTGAGTGGAAGCAAACTGCCTGGTTACATCTTGCCGCTCCTGCCCAGCCTGGCGCTACTGGTGGCAATGGAATGGGATCGTCATCTGGATGGAGACCTCACTACCTACCGGATGATGAGATTCCAGTGGCCGGCCCTCGCCGCCACCAGCCTGGTTCTGACCCTGGGCCTGGTGGTCGGTTTTCACCTGGCCTATGGCTCCTATATGGGGATTGTCTTGGCGCTGCCCGTGGGAGTCGGTGTGTTCTGGGGAATGCGCCAGTTCCGACGACGCCAACCCCAGGCCGCCTTCGTCTCGCTGGCAGGAGGAATGCTTCTCTTCGCAGGTCTCGCCTACTGGAAGATGCTCCCGATTCTGGATGATTTTCACTCTGCCCGAGAAGTCTCTCTGATGGCGAGCTCGGAGATCTCAAAAGCAGAGCCGCTCGTGCTCTACCGTTACTTTCACCATACGGCTCAGTACTATACCGGCTACCAGACGACCGGGGAGGCGATCCCCGATCTCGACGCGTTCGAGAAATACGCCTCCGAGCACCCCCAGGCTCACTACTACGTGCTGACCCAAAAAACAGGCTGGAAGGATTTGAAATCTCTGCCGGGCGTGCGCCAGATCCACCACCAGGGAAACCTCACGCTGGTGGAACTACCTGGGGTGGAGGAGTAGGAAGGTTCAAGTCCCAGGTCTCACGTCTTGCGACTTGTTCCCAGCCCACTTCATCCTTGACGACCTCTTCACTGCTTTGATCGCGCCTACTGTTTCCGCTAACATCGTCCTTCCATGGCTTTGCGACTCCATAACACGTTGACCCAAAAGCGAGAGGAAGTGGTCTCGCTGGAGGGCAATCAACTCCGCATGTATACCTGCGGGCCCACGGTATACGACTTCGTCCACATCGGAAATTTTCGCACCTTCACCTTTCAGGACCTGCTGCGCCGCTATCTGATCTACAAGGGCTTCGATCTGACCCACGTCATGAACATCACCGATGTCGACGACAAGATCATCGCGGGTGCCAAGGCAGCGGGAGGATCGATCAAAGAATTCACCGCGCCCTTCGCTGAGGCTTTCCTGGAGGACATGCAGACCCTTAGGCTGCAAAGGCCTGAGATCATGCCCTACGCAACCCAGCATATCGAGGAGATGCTCAGCCTGATCCTCAAATTGCGGGACCAGGGCTATACCTATGAAAGCGAGGGCTCTACCTACTTTCGTATCGATAAGCTGCCTGCCTACGGAAAACTCTCGGGGGTGCAGCTTTCAGAGCTCGAGCCTGGAGAAGCGACCGACGCCGATGAGTACAGCAAGGAGAATCCTCGGGATTTCGTGCTCTGGAAGGCACGAAAGCCAGGAGAGGCCTACTGGGATTCTCCTCTGGGTCCGGGTCGGCCGGGTTGGCACATCGAATGCTCGGCGATGAGCATGAAGTACCTGGGAGAGAGTTTTGATCTTCACGGAGGTGGAATCGATCTCGTCTTCCCCCACCACGAGAACGAGATCGCCCAGAGTGAGGGAGCCACTAACAGCCCCTTCGTTCGACACTGGGTTCACAACGCCCACCTGATCGTCGACGGGGAAAAGATGTCCAAGTCGCGTGGCAACTTCTACACCCTCCGGGACCTCATCCAGCGTGGCTGCAACCCCATCGCGCTCCGTTACCTCCTATTGAGTGTCCACTACAGGAAACAGCTCAACTTCACTCTCGAAGGGGTCAACCAGGGAGCGGCTGCACTGGATCGGGTAAACGACTTCGTGCGGCGAGTGCGCGAGGTTTCGGATCAGAGTAGCGAGAATCCAGAGTTGACGAAGCGAATCGCGAAGGCGCGAACCGATTTCGAGTCCAGTCTCGACGATGACCTGAATTCCGCTGGGTCCTTGGGGGCAGTCTTCCAGCTGGCTAGAGAAACCAACGTTCTCTTGGAGCAGGGTCAGGTAGGCAAGGCCAACCGAGAAGCCATCCTCGATTTTCTCAAAGACGTCAACCGCGTTTTCGATGTCTTCCAGCTGGAAGAGGACCAGCTGGACGACGAGCAGGTGGCTGGTCTGATCCAGGAGAGAGAAGAAGCCCGCCGGAACCGGGACTACGCACGAGGGGATGAGATTCGTGATCTCCTGGCGCAGAAGGGTATCGTTCTGGAAGATACAAAGGAAGGAACCCGATGGAAGAGAGCCACCTGAACCTCGGCGTCCAGGAGCTGATCTCCTCCTACATGCTTCAGGATGGTCTCGACCTGGTCATAGACTTCGACAAGAGTCGGGAGGCCTACCTCTACGACACGAAACGTGACGACTACTTCCTGGACTTCCTCGCCTTCTACGCGACTGCTCCGGTGGGATACAACCATCCACGACTGGTCAACCCCGAGACTCTGACAGAGTTGGGGCGCGCCGCCGTCCATAAGCCTTCCAACTCGGATATATGGTCGAGGGAGATGGCGGACTTCGTCGACACCTTCGCTAGGATCGCGAAGCCCGATTTCATGAAGTACTTGTTTTTCGTCGAAGGGGGCGCGCTGGCGGTGGAGAATGCCCTCAAGACGGCGTTTGATTGGAAGACCCGCAAGAATCTAACCCGAGGGCTTAAAACGAGAGGGCACCGGGTCATCCACTTCCGGGAAGCATTCCACGGTCGTTCGGGTTATACGCTATCCCTGACGAACACCTTCGACCCGCACAAGACGGATTACTTCCCCAAATTCGAGTGGCCTCGGATTCTCAATCCCAAGTGCCACTTTCCCCTCGAGGGTGGGAATCTCGAGCAAGTCATCCAGGCTGAGGCCGGGGCCCTTGGGCAGATCCGCTCGGTCCTGGAGCAATCTCCGGAGGAGGTGGCTTGTCTGATCCTGGAGCCGATTCAGGGGGAGGGAGGCGATAATCATTTCCGGGTCGAATTTCATCGGGCTCTGAGGGAGATTTGCGATGAACACGATCTGCTCTTGATCTACGACGAGGTTCAGACGGGTATGGGTGCCACCGGATTGATGTGGGCTTCCGAACACTTCGCCAGGCCCGACATACTGGCGTTCGGAAAGAAGTCCCAGGTCTGTGGAATCATGGTCAGCGACCGCATCGACGATGTAGAAGATCACGTCTTTCGGTTATCGGGACGTCTCAACTCTACCTGGGGTGGGAATCTGGTCGACATGGTCCGCTGCCGAATCTATCTGGAGCTCTACCAGAGCGAAGACCTCCTCTCACAGGCCCGGAGCCTCGGCACCTTTCTCCTGAGAGGTCTTGAAGAGCTAGAGGAGGAGTTCCCAGCTGTCTTCTCCAATCCCCGCGGGATCGGCCCCTTCTGCGCCATAGATCTACCCGACACCCACGCTCGCGACTCCTTCCGTCAGAAGCTCTTCGACAAGAAACTGGTCATCCTCCCCTCAGGAGAAGTCTCGCTCCGCTTTCGGCCCTTTCTAGATATGCCCATCGAGGATGCCGCGAAAGGAATCGAAATTTTTCGCCAGGTCGCCCCCGATTCCTAAGCTGAAACTTCATTGTCGAGCTTCCGAACTTCGGCGTTCGTATGGTTCGGTGTTTTGCGGTTTGAGATTTGGGCTTTTCTGCTTCCCGAGAAGGCAACCGCTAAAGGCTAAACCGCTGAATATTAGCGGTTCGAGATTTAGGCTTTCTTTCTACTCAGGAGAAAGAAACCGCAGAAAATACTCAACCGCAAAATATCGAACAGGCGAATTTCGAAGGCCGGGTCAGGCGACGCTGGTCTTTGTGGGTAGCCAAAGTTTCTTTCTCGAATGGGGCAGCCCGGCTGGGGAGCGACTAAGCTGAAACTTGATTGGGCGGACGTAGCTTTGGGCTCCAGGCCGAAGTCTTCTTCCTTCGAGCATTTGGCCCGATACACGGCGGCCTGGAGGCCACCGCTACGCCGGGACCCGGAGTTTCATTCTCGAATGGGGCCAGCTCCACTGGGGGCCCCACTAAGCTGAAACTTGACCTGACATAGGCTGGAGACCACCCCCACGACCCCCGAATGAAGTTTCTTTCTCGAATGGGGCCAGCCCTTCTGGGACATCAGCAGCCAAACATCAGCAGTACCTCAGAATCAGCAGGTGTAATGGCGCAGACAGTAGTGCAGCTGGTCTCGAGTCTCCACCCCGATCACATCGAATCGTATCGCAACCTCTGTAAGCTCATGGCGGCTCGTGAATTCGTAGGCTAGTCGTTCCAACTTCCTTTCCTTCCTGACGTCGACGTTTACCTCCGGAGGCAGGCGGGAGGGAAGACGGCGGGTCTTGACCTCGACCAGGACCAACCAAGGGCCGTCGTAGGCAATAAGGTCGACCTCACCCCTCCGACCCTTCCAGTTTCTCGCCACCACGTCCCAGCCCAGCCGCAGAAGGTGTCTCAACGCAATCCACTCGCCCCACTCTCCAAGCGCTTGGGTGGAGCGACCGTGGCTCACTCCCCAGAGCCAACGCCACCCCCGCCCCACCCTGTCGGTTCGCATCCACCCGGCATCATCGGGCAGCCGTTCAAGCATTCGCTTCTCCTGTTAAAGAAAACGGTGAATTCCGGCTAGAGACCAGCCAAACTGAACCCGCGAGTTCTGATTCTGTCAGCCTTTAGCCGCTGGTTAGCTTCTCTTGACAGGCAGGGTAGGCAGTTCTTAAGATAAAAACTCTCTGGTGCGGGAATAACTCAGTGGTAGAGTGCGACCTTGCCAAGGTCGAAGTCGCGGGTTCGAATCCCGTTTCCCGCTCCAGCCTTCTTGGCCAATCCCTGAGCTTATCACACGCCGTTCATTCTCGTCAGTATTCACTTCGCTGCATTCCTTGACAGGACTCATTCGGGCACGTCACCCTGCGACCCGCTCCCGAAATTCTTCATCGTCGCCTGCCCAGGCTGGTTGATCCCTTCCCGCCTGAGAATCTTCCAGACTGTCAGGATCATGATCTTCAGATCAAACGCTAGCGAGATGTGGTCTACGTAGTGCACATCCAGAGCGAACCTGCGTTCCCAGGTCGTAGTGTTGCGCCCATTGACCTGTGCCCATCCAGTGATTCCCGACCTGGTCTCGTGTCGACGCGCCTGTTCTGCTGTGTATCGATCGAGGTACTCCTGCAGAAGTGGGCGCGGACCCACCATGCTCATGTCTCCTGATAGAACATTGATCAACTCAGGGAGCTCATCCAAGCTACTACTGCGGAGAAACCTGCCGAAAGGGGAAAGACGCTGGGCATCGGGCAGCAACCTGCCCTCGCCATCCCGCTCATTGGTCATGCTGCGGAACTTGTACAGGGTGAAGGGCCGGCCCCGAAGTCCGGCCCGCTGGTGCCGAAAAACGACGGGAGAACCCAGCTTCAAACGCACCAGGATCGCTACCAGCGCCAGCAGCGGCAAGAACAGAAGCAGTCCCGAAATAGCTACGCCCAGGTCAAGGATTCGCTTCCCATAGCTGCGATACCACTGACCTTTCATACCTGAAGGCCCATCCCCACGATCGGCCGCTTGAGCTTCAAGATGACCTTCGCCTCTGGCTCGGTAAGGCTTGAGCCCGAGCATAACACAGCCACGGCGGATAATTGCGGCGCCTCCCCTTGAATCTGCCAATGACCGCGTGACCGTGGCACAATAGGAACATGATTGAGTTTGATCTATTCGTGATTGGTACCGGACCGGCGGGCCAGAGGGCTGCGATTCAGGCAGCCAAGCTGGGACGAACGGTCGGCATCTGTGACCGGCGGTCGGTGTTGGGCGGTGTCTGTGTCAACACCGGCACCATCCCCTCCAAGACTTTTCGGGAGGCGGTTCTCTATCTGACCGGGCTGAGGCAGAGAAAGCTCTACGGATCCTCCTATACCGTCAAAGAAGACCTCACAATGGAAGACCTGATCTTCCGCTGCCAGCACGTGATCGAGCGGGAGGCGCACGTCATCCGCCAGCAGATGCGGCGCAATGATGTGCCGCTGGTTGGAGGCGCCGCCAGCTTTGTGGACCCTCATACTCTCCAGGTCGAGGGACCCAAAGGAATTATTGAGGTCAGAGCTTCCCACATCCTCGTCGCCACCGGAACCGAGCCAGCCGTTCCCAAGGATGTGGAGGTGGACGGGAAGACCGTGGTTACCGCCGATGAAATCCTCAAGATGGAATCCATTCCCGATACCATGACCGTGGTGGGGGCCGGCGTCATCGGTGTGGAATATGCCTCCATGTTCGCCGCGCTGGACACCGAGGTCACCATTATCGACAAGCGGCCCCGTCCACTGGAGTTTGTCGACTCGGAAATCGTCGACGACCTGATGTACCAGATGCGCAGCAGGGACTGCACTTTTCGAATGGGTGAAGAGGTAAGTGCGATCCGCATCGGGGGGCCCGGACATGCCGAAGCATCGCTGAAGTCGGGAAAGAAAGTCGTCTCCGACGTGATCTTCTATTCCATCGGAAGGATCGGTGCCACTGCCTCCCTCAACCTCGAGGCTGCAGGGCTCGAGGCCGATGGACGAGGCCGTCTCAAAGTCAACTCGCACTGCCAGACGGCCCAACCTCATATTTACGCTGCAGGCGACGTCATTGGGTTTCCCGCTTTGGCATCCACCTCGATGGAGCAGGGCCGGATGGCAGCCTGTCATGCTTTTGGAATCAAGGCCGAATCGGTCCCGGATCTCTTTCCCTACGGCATCTATGCGATCCCCGAGATTTCGATGGTGGGAAAGACAGAGGAAGAGCTGACCGAGGCGTCGGTTCCCTACGAAGTAGGAGTCGCTCGTTATCGGGAGATCGCTCGTGGTGTCATGCTAGGAGACGACTCCGGTCTGCTCAAGCTGCTTTTTCATCGCGAGACCCGCAAGATCCTGGGAGTTCACATCATCGGAACCGGTGCCACCGAGCTCATCCACATCGGCCAGGCTGTCTTTGGCCTGGGTGGCTCGATCGACTACTTTGTTGGCACTGTGTTCAACTATCCGACGTTTGCCGAATGCTACAAGGTAGCCGGGCTGGACGGGTTCAATAAGATCGGTCCGCCCGCCGAAGCTTGAGCTCGAGAGTGAGGAAGACTATGTCTGGAGTTCGGACGGGCTGCGCCATCGTTCTATTGCTTTTGTCGGCTTCCTGCGGCGAGACGGATAAGGTTGGGAGTCGATCGGTGGAGGAGCTGATCGGGGTGTTGAGAAGCCCACACTGGAGAACCCGGGAAAGGGCAGCAGAGGAGTTGATCGCACGGGGGAGGGATGAAGTAGCCCTGGCCCTGTTGACAGAGCTTGACCAGACAAATGACGCACGGATTCGCGATCGTATCAAGAAAGTGCTGCATGGTTGGGATATGTTTGCCCTCGGTACCCGCGTCGTTTCGACGCTCGCCAAGCTGGATAAATGGAATCGTCAGCTCATGGAAGAAATCGCTTCGATTCGATCTGACAAGGACCAATCCCCGAAACAGATCTCCGACCGATTGATGGAACGGTTTACGATGGTAGTGCACACCCTACGGATGGAGACCGATGAAGAGGTTGTCGCCTTCCGGAAGGAAGTGGTTATGACGATGCAGAGGGCCAGGTTGATGCTCACTCAGGAGCGAAAATCCGAGGCCATCTCCACGGTCGCCGAACTCAGCCGTCAGGTCACTGCCACAGTCGACGGCCACGGCGACCTCGACCAGGACGGCATGCCCACCTCCTGGGAGTTTGCGCACGGCCTCGATCCGATCCTGGATGATCACAACGAGGATCCGGACGGGGATGGTCGCAGCAACGGGGATGAGTTCTTGCGGGGAAGCGATCCCAATCAGCAGGATTGAGTCCGCGGTCAGGTGGAGATAATTTGAATCCGGGAGACGTCGATCGAAGCGGTGGAGAAGATAGAGAATCAGGGTGTCAAAGTTGCAGGCTCCGATGCCCTGCCAGAAGCCTGGTACCCTGTTACAGGGTACCAGGCCCAGAGGCCTGAGCTTTTCTCAAACTGGAGATCAACCATACATTCGGTCCGCAAGCTGTGGATCGTGAACGGAGTGCTTGCGCTCCCAACGGGATACTGGTCTTGTTTCTTGGCTTACGCTCTCTATCATCGGGAAAGATTGCTCTGGTGCGAAACCACAATCCTGGTGCACTTTGTCGCGCCGGCGTCGATCCTTCTACTGCTCTTGTTATCCTTCAAATCGAGGCCAATCCTGCGGGCAAAACTTGCCCTATCGGCTACAGTCGCAATGTTTGTGTTGTTTCTCGCAGATGCGTCTCTACCGAAAAGGGGTTCGAGCGTTGAGCCGGCCCGAGTAGAGGCCGCGTTAGATCGTGGCTTGCCCTACGATACCCGTTCCACTCTTGAGGTGATTCTAGCACTGCGGGCCCAAGGAAAGAGAGCCGTTCCAGTCGTGTCGCCAGCCACTTTTACCTATAAAGGAGTCGCCAAGGGGTCAAGGAGCCTTTTGTCACGATTGATGGTCGCCAGGTAGTTCCAATGGCCGGCGTTTCCGACGCTTTGACGATCTATTGTAATGAAGGCGGCCAATTCCTGGCTTACGAGAGTGACGAACACGGCTTCAACAACCCGAAGGGTTTATACCAGGTGGGCCAGGTAGATATTGCTGCATTGGGAGACTCCTTCACCCACGGCGCCTGTGTCGCGAGTGACGATAATGCAATGGCAGTCATCAGAAATGCCTATCCGCGAAGCATTAACTTCGGCATGAGCAGTAATGGGCCATTGTTCATCCTTGCGACACTAAGAGAATTCGTTGAACCGCTCAGGCCCAGAATCGTGCTGTGGTTCCACGCTGAGGAGAACGACTTGAGAAACGTACCTACGGAGATGGCTTATCCCCTTCTGCGAAGGTACCTTGAAGAGAACTACAGCGCTGACTTGCGGCTGCGACAGGATGCGGTTGACGAAGAGCTCAATAGGGTCATCGAATCTGAGTTGTTGCAAGCGACATCAAACGCGACCAGCGAGTCAGCCGACGGGTCCGGATCCCCGAGACTGCGGTTGTTTAAGGCGATTCTCAAGCTCTACAACATTCGGACGAAGCTGCTGGCAAACAAGGCTCCTTCTCTCGATCTGGCCACCTTTTCAGAGATTCTCGACACCGCGAGGAGACGGGTCCACGCCTATGGTGGGAGACTGTTTTTCGTCTACCTTCCTCAATACTCGCGATACAGCTCCCGCTTGTTCCCGACCAGGATACGAACCACAGTCAAGAAACTTGTTCGGGATCTGAACATCCCAGTAATCGACGTATCCGAGGCATTTGACCGTCATCCCGAGCCACTATCGTTGTTTCCGTTCGGGTTGTATGGCCACTATAGCGAAGCGGGCTACGAGGTAGTGGGTAGAGCGGTCCTGAACCGGATTAGAGCAGACGCCAACCCGTAGGCAAATCCACGGCAGACTTCAGTTCGCATTTTGGGTAGACTACGCACCATGTGTGGGATTGTCGGCTACCTGGATCGAAGCGGAAGCGATCAGGCTCCCATCGGAGACATCCTGGTCCAGATGTTGACGACCCTTTCCTGCCGTGGTCCTGACTCTGCCGGCGTGGCGATCTACGGTCAGTCACAGGAGCCCAACCTGCTGCTGCGAATCAAGCTGGGCGAACAAGGAGACTTCCGAGAGGAAGGAGCGGAGCTGGCAGATCGAATCGGTGGAGTGGTGCCGGTGGTCGAGCAGGACGTCCGTTCCGAGTATCTTCGCCTGGTGCTGGGACCGGTAACCGACGTAGAAGGAGCGATCGATCAAATCCTGAGCCTGTCCCATGACCTCGAGCTGGTGAGCGCCGGCAGGCAGTTGGAAATCATCAAGCAGGTCGGTTCCCCTACGAATCTGGATCGCAGCTACTCCGTGACCTCCCTCAAAGGGACTCACGGCCTGGGACACACACGCCTTTCCACTGAAAGCCGAGTCGATTTGAGCCATTCCCAGCCTTTTTGGGCACAAGGTGTGCCGGATCTGGCGACCGTACACAACGGTCACATCACCAACTACCATAAGCTGCGACGGCAATATGAGCAGAGGGGGGTGCGATTCTTTACGGAAAACGACTCGGAGATCATCGGCATCTACCTGCGCGATCAGCTGTCTCACGGACTCACCCTGGAGAAAGCGCTTTCGAATTCTCTCGACGATTTCGATGGCTCCTTTTGCTATCTCGCCGCCACTCGCGACTCACTAGCCTACGTCAAAGATCGTTTCGCTCTAAAGCCCTTAATGGTTGCCGAATCGACAGACTGGGTTGCTATCGCGACCGAAGAGATTGCCCTTCGCGCCTCCCTTCCTGGAGACTTTGACGTGTACGAACCAGGCGCTCGAGAAGTTGAACTCTGGTCCGTACCCAGCCTTGCCGTGGAGACGGGTTGATGAGCGATCAGGTGCAGGATACGATCGTCGACGCGCATGGCAGGCCAGCGAGAGAAATAAACAGGGAGATCAAGGAGCTCATCAGGGCAGGCGAGACCCGCATTCGGGTAACCGGGGCCGCCGCCCAGCACAATCTTGGTGTGGGCATTGTCGAGCCGGTGTGGATCCACTTCGATGGAAGCGTTGGATACTACTGCGGTGGTCTGATTGACGGACCGGAGTTGGAGATCCAGGGCAGCGCCGGCTGGGGTCTGGGCGAGTCGATGAATTCGGGGACCATCCAGGTCCACGAAAACGTCGGGAACAGCTGTGCCGCCTCCATCCGCGGGGGCACATTGGTCATCCATGGAAATGCCGGTGCCCGGGCAGGAGTCAGCATGAAGGGAGGCCTGCTCATCATTGCGGGCGACTGTGGCTATATGACCGGGTTCATGATGCAGAAGGGCACCATTATCGTCTGTGGCAATGCCGGTGCCGCCTTAGCTGATTCCATGTACGAGGGCCACGTCTATGTCGGTGGAGAGATCGAGGAACTGGGCAATGACACGGTGGTCTCGGATCCAGACGAAGAGGAAGGTAAGTTCTTGAACGATAACCTGACGAGCTGGGGGATAAGCGCTGACCTTTCCTTCCGAAAGGTAGTTTCTGGACGCCGATTGTGGAACTTCGATAAACAGGAGATCGGGATATGGAAGGAAGCGTTGTAAAGGAGAAGCCGGTTCTCCGTCAGAGCCCTGTGTGGCGCCCTGAGACCATCCAGGACATCCAGGCAAAGGCAGATTTGGGGCGCTACCGGATCCGCGGTTTCAGCGCCCTGCGGAGCCGTCCTCTTCCCTCTTTCGATGATCTCGTCTTCATCCCTTGCACCCTTACCCGTATTCCCTTGGAAGGGTACCGCGAAAAGTGCAGTACCACGACCGTCCTGGGCACGCGATACGCCAAGAAGCCGATCGAGCTGGCCATGCCTATCATGGTCACGGGCATGAGCTACGGAGCGCTCTCCTATAACGCCAAGGTTGCGCTCGCCCAGGGAGCGACGCGAGCGGGGACGTCGACTACCACCGGCGACGGGGGAATGCTCATGGCCGAGCGCGAGCATTCCGAGACTCTGATCTACGAGGTCCTCCCCAGCCGCTATGGAATCAACATCCAGCACATGAAGATGGTTGATGCTATCGAGCTCACCATCGGACAGGGCGCCAAGCCGGGAACCGGAGGCCTTCTGCTGGGATCGAAAGTCTCGGAAGAGGTTGCCGGCTCCAGAGATCTCCCCGCAGGAGTCGACCAACGAAGCCCCTGTCGCCATCCGGACTTTCTGGGTCCCGATGACATGATCATCAAGATCGAAGAGCTGAGGGAAGCGACGGACTGGCAGGTGCCCATCTTCGTCAAGATGGGAGCTACGCGAGTCTACGACGACGTCAAGCTAGCCGCCAAGGCAGGAGCCGATGTGGTGGTAGTCGACGGGATGGAGGGCGGGACCGGTGCATCGCCCGATGTTCTTCTCGACCACACTGGGATTCCCACCCTGCCCGCTGTTGGCGAGGCACGTGCCGCCCTCGAGGACGTGGGTCTCTATGGCGAGGTCCAGTTGATCATGGCCGGAGGAATTCGGAACGGAGCCGACGCCGCCAAAGCCCTCGCCCTCGGTGCCGATGCCGTGTATCTGGGGACGGCTGCCCTGATCGCGCTCAACTGCAACAAGCCCATCTATATCGAGGATTATCACAAGCTGGAGACCGAGCCCTACTCTTGTCACCATTGCCACACAGGGCGGTGTCCTGTTGGAATTACCACACAGGATCCGGAACTGATGGCCAGACTGCCCATCGAAGAAGCCGCGGACAGAGTCAACAATTTCTTTCACGCCATGACGTCCGAGATACAGATGCTGGCTCGCTCTTGCGGTAAGTCCGATGTACATGATCTGGAGCCCGAAGATCTGAGGGCCCTCACGTTGGAGTCCTCCATGATTGCCGGGGTTCCTCTGGTGGGTACTCGTCACGTCTTCGGTGGAGGTCCAGGATGGAAGGAGTCTCACGAGCGTTCCCCCTAACGTGAAAACTGCAATGGCTATCGGTTGGCGACAAGATACTGAGGGCGAGACTAAGCTGGAACTTCATTTGGATGCGGCTGGACGACGTAGCTTTGGCCTCCAGGCCGAAGTCTTGTTCCTTCGAGCCTTTGGCTCGACGAACGGCGGCCTGGAGCCCACCGCTACGCCGGACCCGAGGACTAGATCTTGTCATTCTTGATCGCTTGCCCCAACTGCGGTCCCAGATCCGCTTACGAATTTCAATCCGGCGGCGAGTACCAGAGGCGCCCCGGCGGAGATGCGCCAGACAGGGAATGGGCCGGGTATTTGTACTTCCGGAAAAACTCGGCTGGAGAGCAGATCGAGTGGTGGTACCATTCCAGCGGCTGCCGGCTCTGGTTTCTGGCCTGTCGAGAAACATCTACCAACCGGGTAACCGAGACCTTCTGGCCCGAGGAGCTGAAGAAGAGGGGCCCTTCCCTGGACGCCGATCCTTCAGAGTAGCGCAAGAACATGGACAGGCTGGATTCTCACCCGGTTGAAGTCATCGATCGCAGTCGACGCGTTTCCTTCCGGTTCGACGGGAAAACCCTTCAGGCTCATCCCGGGGATACCGTGGGTTCCGCCCTTCTAGCCTCCGGGTTACGAATCTTTTCGCGCAGCTTCAAATACCATCGGCCCAGGGGTCTGCTCTGCGTCTCTGGGAACTGCCCCAACTGCCTCATGAATGTCAACGGGGTCCCCAACGTGCGGGTCTGCACCAGGCCGGCTCAGGAAGGAGATCAGGTAGGGTCGCAGCACTGTTGGCCATCGCTGCGCTGGGACGCCCTGTCCCTGATCGAGAAGGTGGATTTTCTGCTGCCGGTGGGATTCTATTACAAGACCCTTTACCGGGCGCGCTGGCTTTGGAAGCTGGCCGAGCCAGTCATCCGCCGAGTCGCCGGCCTGGGTAGAGTGGACTCCTCGCGATCCCCCGCCGGCCACTACGAACGGGAGCATCTCTTTGCCGAGGTAGCCGTCATCGGCGGTGGTCCGGCCGGTCTAGCAGCAGCAGAGGCTGCGGCTGACGCCGGGGCCGAGGTCGTGTTGGTTGACGAGCAGCCGGAACTGGGTGGGCATCTTCGATTTCAACGGGCGAAGTTAGAAGATCCCTCCAGTGGACGGACGGGTGATGGCTTTGAAATCGTTCGGTCGAGGGCCGAGCAGGTGAAGAACAATGACCGCATCCGAGTGCTGAGTCCGGCCCGAGCCTTCGGCGGCTATGAGGGAAACCTCATCGGTATAGCCCTCGCCGATCGATCGGTGCACCTTCGCGCAGATCGACTGATTGTCGCAACCGGAAGTTTCGAGTTTCCGGGACTATTCAAGAACAACGATCTCCCCGGCATCATGTTGGGCAGCGGCGTTCGCAAATTGCTCAACCTGTACCGACTCAAACCGGGGGAAAATGCCGTCGTGGTGGCCTCCAATGACGAGGATCTGGCACTGGCGGCAGAACTCCATGAGGCTGGAATCTCGGTGGCAGCAGCTGTCGACCAGCGCCTCGAGTCATTCGACTCAGCCGTTCTCCAGCAGTTGCAGCAGCTCAAGATTCCCCATTTGACTGCCTACGCTCCGGTGGCAGCCAGGGGCAGAGCCCAGGTACGCGCCTTGGAGGTGGCTCCCGTAGATGTTGATGGCGGCCTGGACCTGGACAAATCGAAAAGCTTTCCTTGTGATCTGGTCTGCATCTCTACCGGGCGGTCTCCTTCGGTGGAGCTCCTCCGGCAAAATGGCGGGAAGGTTCGCTTCGATCCCGACTTGAAACAGAATGTCCTCGACAGCATCCCCACCGACTTCATTCCCGCCGGGCACATCGACGGTCTCCGGGACCCGGCCCTGATCCTCCAGCAGGGGCGAATAGCCGGACTGGACGCGGCCGAATCAATACGCTCGCTGCCGGATGATTTGAAGGGAGAACTTCGGCAACTGAAGGATAGCCTGAATCAAGCAAGATCGGACCAGCAAGAGTCCGCTGTTCCCTCCATTCTGTTTACCACTTCAAGAGAAGAAAAACAGCTGGTCTGCCTGTGCGAAGACGTCACTCGGAAAGATATCGACAATGCCGTCGCCGAAGGCTTCGACGAGATGGAGCTTCTCAAGCGCTACACGACCTCTTCCATGGGCCCCTGCCAGGGACGGATGTGCTCGATGCTGGTCGCTGGAAGCTGCGCCCAGGCGAACGATCGGGATCTGACGACTCCCGGCACCACCACCTCCCGTCCTCCGGTTCACCCTGTTCCCCTGGGGGTCCTTGCCGGTCCGCATCATCATCCGGTCAAGCTGACCCCGATGCATTACAAGCACCTGGAGGCCGGAGCCAGCCAGATGGACCTGGGAGAATGGAAGCGTCCCCACACCTACACTAGCCCCGAAACCGAATGGGAAGCGGTTCGGAAAAGGGTGGGAATCATCGACGTCACCACCTTGGGTAAGCTCGAGGTCCAGGGTCGGGACGCGCCGCAGCTGCTTGACCTGATCTACACCCACATCTTCTCGACGTTGAAGGAGGGCAGGATTCGTTACGGCGTCATCTGTGGCGAGGATGGGATCATCGTCGACGACGGCACCGTGAGCCGTATCTCCGAGGATCACTATTACATCACCACCACCACCGGCAACATTTCCTTCATTGAGAGCTGGATGGAGTGGTGGGCAGTCGTCTACGGCTACTGTGCCCATGTCACCAACGTGACCGGCGATTTTGCAGCCGTCAATCTGGCCGGGCCCAAAGCGCGAGATGTACTGAGCAAGCTGACCGACATCGATATTTCCTCGGAGACCTTCAAGTACATGCGCTTCGAACAGGGGGAGGTGGCCGGCATCCCCTCCCGCCTGCTGCGGATCGGATTCGTGGGTGAGACCGGCTGGGAGATCCACGTTCCTTCCAGTTACGGGGAGTACCTCTGGGACACCCTGATGGAGGCCGGAAAAAAGTTCGGAATCCTTCCCTTCGGCGTGGAAACCCAGAGGATCCTCCGCCTGGAGAAGAAACACCTGATCGTCGGTCAGGACACCGATGCCCTCAGCAATCCGCTGGAGGCCGACATGCAGTGGGTAGTGAAGTTTCAGAAAGAAGACTTTATAGGGAGACACTTCTTGAATCTGGTTCAGAACGAAGGTCGCCGCAACCGGCTGGTTGGCTTTGTCACCGAAGAGCTGGTGAAAGAGGGGAGCGCGGTGGTCGCTTCCCAGACGCCGGTCGGGCGGGTGACCAGCGCGCGGATGAGCCCCATCCTGAACCGCTGCGTGGGGATGGCCTGGGTACCCGAAGCACTGGCCGAGGACGGAACCAGCTTCGATATCTCCCACCATGACAGTCTGGTGTCTGCCCAGGTTCATCAAGCTCCCTTCTACGATCCATCGGGAGCCAGGCTCAGAGAATGAACGCAACTATTTCAGGGAGTCCGATCCGCCGAACATCCGTCCACCACCAGCTGCTGGAGTGGGGTGCTGTGATGGCTGAGTCCGAGGGATGGCAGCTCCCGCTTCACTTCGGCGATGCCGCACAAGAATCAGAGGCGGTGCGCTCAGCGGTTGGATTGACTGACTCCAGTGCCACCAGGAAATGGGAGATCAAGGGCGCCGACCTCGGATCATTCATCGGCTCTTCATCAGACTATCCCGCTCCTGGCCAGGTGGTCGTCGCCGATTTCGGTTGGTTGTGCCGGATCAGTTACAAGCACGCCTTGCTGGTATCGGATCAGGACAGTCCGACCCTCCTTTCCCAGATCGAACAACAGTGCAGTGCTGAAAACTGTCTCCACCTGCTCGATCGCACTGACGGTCTCACCAACCTATGGCTGAGCGGCCCCAGAGCGGCCTCGGTGCTGTCCAAGCTGGGGGCTTTTGACCTGAGAGAGTCCGGCTTCCCAGATCTCCGCTGCATTTGTGGGCCGATGGCCGGGATCCAGACGTTTCTGGTACGCCGCGATCAGCATGGACTGCCCGGGTATGAGGTCCTGTTCGCCAGCGAATACGGATCCTACCTGTGGGACGCGATTATGGAGGCCGGAAAGGAATTCCAGATTCGGCCCTACGGACGCGACGCAATAAGACTCCTGGAGGATTGAAGCTTGCTACGGCTGTTCCGTTTCGACCGCATGTGGAAGCGGGAGTCCCTGAAAGAGACCTATGATGTCGTCATCGTTGGTGCCGGCATTCACGGATTGGCGACCGCCTACTATCTGGCCAAGCAGGGAGTCACCAACGTGGCCCTTCTGGAAAAGGGCTACTTAGGGTCAGGCAACAGCGGGCGCAACACCGCCATCCTGAGAGCCAGCTATCGCACCCCCGAAGCCATCCCCTTTTATGCCGAGAGTCTTCGCCTTTATGAAGAGCTCTCCTCCGACCTCGAATACAATCTCCTCTTTTCTCAGCAGGGCCATCTCACACTGGCCCACAGTGATTCCGCGATAAACGGCCTCCAGGTTCGTGCCGAAGCCAACAAGGTGATGGGCGTCGACAGTCGCATGATCGGCCCGGAAGAGATCAAGCGAATGGTTCCCGCCATCGACATCTCTTCGGCACCTCGCTATCCGATTCAGGCAGCACTCCATCACCCTCCCGGAGGTATCATCCGACACGATGCCGTGGTTTGGGGTTACGCCCGCGAAGCTGGCAAGATGGGAGTAGAGATACACCCCCACACCGAGGTGGTGGGGATAGGTCAGACAGACGGACGCATCACTTCCGTTCAAACCAATCGGGGCACCATTAAGACGGAGGCCGTCGTCAACGCCACCTCAGGATGGTGTTCACTGATCGCCCGAATGGTCGGACTGGAGCTGCCCATCGTCAGTCATCCGCTCCAGGCCTGTGTAACGGAGCCGATGCAGCCTCTCCTGGACAAGGTGATCGTCTCGGCCAACCTCCATGTCTACGTCAACCAGACACCCCGTGGCGAGTTCGTCCTGGGAGCTGAGATCGATTCGTATCCGTCTTACAACTTGCGTTCGACCCTGCCGACATTAGAGTCGATGGCCTCGCACACGCTACAACTCTTTCCTTGTCTCAGAGATGTGAATGTGCTACGTCAGTGGGCTGGTATCTGCGACATGACGCCGGACTACAGTCCCATCATCAGTGAAGTGCCCGATTTGGAAGGCTTCTATCTCGACGTCGGTTGGGGCACCTACGGATTCAAAGCCGGACCCGCAGCAGGCAAGTGTCTTGCCGAACTGATTGCAACCCGAAAACGGCCTCAGCTGATCCGGCCCTTTACCCTGAGCCGTTTCTACGAGAACCAGCTTGTAGGGGAGAAGGCTTCGGCCGCTGTTTCTCATTAGGAGTTGAAGATGACTGAAATTGATCAGGTAGCAAAGTTGGTCGAGGACAACGGTATCGAGTTCTTCCTCTGCTCATTCGTGGAAATGGGAGGCATGCCCAAGGCCAAGTTGGTCCCTGCGAAGTTCTTGAGGGATATGGCGGAGGGAAGCGCCGGCTTTGCCGGCTTCGCAGCGGGCAATATGGGACAAGGTCCGCATGACACCGACATGGCTGCCATCCCCGATTTCGACAGCCTAACGCCGGTCCCCTGGCGCAAGAATGTGGCCTGGGTCGCTTCCAACATCCAGGTCGAAGAAGCGCCTTGGCCCTATTGTCCGCGGACCATCCTCGAGCGCCAACTGGCCAGTGCTCGAGAGAACGGCTACGTCCTCAAGACGGGCGTTGAGCCTGAGTTCTTCCTGCTTCGAAGAGACGAGGCGGGGAGGTATCAACCGTACGATTCCCTCGACACTTTAGGCAAACCCTGCTACGACCTGAGCGCCCTGAATCGCAGTCTGGACCTGATGACGACGCTGCTTGCCTATTTGGACGAGCTGGGCTGGGAACCCTATGCCAACGACCACGAAGACGCCAACTGCCAGTTCGAGATCAACTGGACTTATTCCACCGCACTCCGCACCGCAGACCGCCATACCTTCTACCGCTGGATGGTCAAGGCTTGTGCCGAAGAGAGAGGACTGGCGGCTACTTTCATGCCGAAGCCTTTCGCCCACCTGACCGGGAACGGTGCCCACTTCCATACCAGTCTCTGGGATGCCGACTCGGATACCAATCTCTTCCTGGATGAGGCTGACGAAAACGGGCTCTCCAAGCAAGCCTACCACTTCATCGGTGGGTTGAAGAAGCACGCCAGGGCCCTGGCCGCGGTCACCTCGCCAACGGTGAATTCCTACAAGCGCCTCATCCGAGGAGCCCCTCGATCGGGAGCCACCTGGGCACCGGTCTTCGTCACCTTTGGAGCAAGTAACCGAACCCAGATGCTCCGCATCCCTGGTCCCGGCAGGGTTGAGGTTCGCACAGTGGACGGGTCTGTGAATCCCTACCTGGCAGCCACAGCCATCCTAGCCGCCGGACTAGATGGAATCGAAAACGAGCTCCCAGCGGGCGACCGCAACGACCGCAACCTCTACGAGGTCCCGATAGAAGAAATCAAAGCCGACGGTATCGATCTTCTGCCCACCAACCTGAGCGAGGCAGTCGACGCTCTGGAGCAGGATTCCGTCCTGATGGAGGCACTCGGATCTCCCTACGGCGAGTACTACGTGCAGGTCAAGCGGGACGAATGGAAGGCCTACCACGACTCGGTCTCCCAATGGGAGGTCGATACCTACCTGGGCCAGTATTGACCGACGATAGGGTAGGGAAGCACGGTCACCCGGCTCCCCTCCCTCCGAACTGCACGTGCGATTCTCCCGCATACAGCTCTCCAGTCAGTAGGTTCCTATGGATTGGACGAAACGGATATGGGCGTCAGTCAGGCTCGTGAACCCATGATCCGTAAAGAAGGCGTTGGGCCAACGGTGATTTCGACAGAGGCGTTTTCTATTCTTCCGGTTGCGCTTCAGAAGCAGGCGTCGCAAACGACGACGGATCAGACCGTCGTAGTCCTTGAAGATGTTCCAATGACAGTGCCGGAAGTAGTTGAACCAGCCTTGCGTCGAGCGATTGAGCCGCTGGAGGATGACCTCCAGCGAGTCGCCCGACTTGCGCGGCGTCAGCTCGTGAATGCGCTCGACGAACTTTCGGTGGCTCTTCGCTCGTGGAAACCGAAAACGGCCTCGGAACGAATCGCCCAAGAACGAAAAGCTCTTCTCTCGCGAGTCCACGATGTGTGTCTTCTCGGGATGCAGTCTCAGCCCGTTGTCCTCCACCCAGTCCCGCCCTTCGGCCAGGGCCGCTTCAGCCTCCTCGGGTGCGCGACACAGCAGGATAAAGTCATCCGCGTAGCGCACCATCTGGAAGCCCAGATCGGCCATCCGATGGTCCAGGGGATTGAGGTAGGCATTCGACAACACCGGAGAAAGAACGGCGCCTTGGGGGACTCCGGCTTCCGGAATCCACTTACGCAGCTCTTCCAGTATCCCCTGATTCAGAAACAGCTGAACCAGGCCCAGCACGCGGCGATCCGATATCTTCTGTTGGATCAGGTCCAACAGAAGATCTTTCGGGATCGTATCGAAGTAACCCTTCAGATCCGCGTCGACGACATACACATAACCGGCTTCGAGCAGCTCTTCGACGTACCGCAGTGCGCCGTGGCACCCTCGCCCATGACGAAAGCCGTAGCTTCGATCATGGAACGTGGCCTCCAGAATCGGCTCGATCCCGTGGACCAAAGCCGTTTGCACGACTCGATCCCGCACGGTCGGAATCCCCAGCGGTCGCTTTTCCGAACTGCCTGTTTTGGGAATCCACCTCCGCAGCACCGCTGCCGGACGATAGGTCCCCTCACGCAGTTCTTCCTGCAACCATTCGAGTTCCTCCCGCTCGTGTTCGGCGAAATCCCCCCACGTTTGCCGGTCCACTCCCGCCGCTCCTTTCCTGCCCAAGACCTTCTCGGCCGAGCTGGAAAGGTTCCGGCTGCAAAACACCTTATCGATCAGCGTGTGCCATTTCCCTCCTCTCACCTTTCCTTTCAAAAGTGTCTCCAACATGCGATCCGTCCAAACCGCGCGATGAGCCCACTGTTCGATGCCAGCGGGCTCTCCAGCCGGGCTAGCCGAAAACGGCACTGTGACCGGGATGTAGTCCCGCCTTTGGGCGGAGTTACGTTTCCGCGATTTAGTCATTTCGCATCTACCTTCCTGCTCCCCTTCGCTCCACCGCGTTTTGCTGCACGGCTTCCCCGCTACTATGGGAGCTCTGACTTCTGTCGAGCCGCTTCAACCGACCTCAC
Organism: Acidobacteriota bacterium; assembly: GCA_965219855.1. Classification (GTDB taxonomy): domain Bacteria; phylum Acidobacteriota; class UBA6911; order RPQK01; family JAJDTT01; genus CAUZIZ01. The sequence continues at coordinate 235,792 of CBDCOR010000014.1, read as the reverse complement.
CGGTATCGCAGGTTCGCTCCCCTTCGGCGGGCGATACTGCACCGCGGGCCTGGGCCATTGCTCACGCAGCGTCCCCCACTGCGAGCTCTCACGATGGGTCGTCCACGTCCCTCACCCGACAGATCTCCCTGCTTATCTCGTTTGACCTTCCGACCTCTCCATCTCCAACCACCGCATTGCCATTTCGTCACGGTCGCTTTGTCACGTTACTTCACCGCCGTGACTTGCCGCGTCTATCCCCCCGGGCAGACCGTTCAGGTCGGAGGGATGGCCGTCGGCGCGTTGCCATCGCCGAGCAGCAAATCGAGGACCGGAAGAAGGACCTGGAGCTGGTCAAGATTCGGGTCAAGGCGTCCCAAGCCCACCAGAATGTCCTGGAGTACACCGAGATCGCAGACGTGTTCGGGCCTCGCGGGGTCCGCGCGCGCGCGCCATGGCTGTGGGCATGGAACGGATCGAGGAGCACTTGACTCAAATTCAAAGAACGACTGGCTGGCCTTCGGTGAAGCTCTACACCACCTATGCGGTGACGATCAATGACCGCCCGGCGGTCCTCAGTGCGACCTCCGAGCAGTGGCGGGCCCAGATCGCGCTTCAGATCGCCGTCGCCTTGTCTCTGGAGAATTCCTTAGTGATCGTGGATGGGGCCGATGTGCTCGTGGACGCCTTCGGCCATAACGAGATGAGCCGCTTCATCCTCCTGTGCGACTGGCTGGCCGGAGAGAAAGGCGTCGGCACCATCGTGTGCGCCTCGGGGGAGCAGACATTGTTTCCCGGGAAGTGGCCCTACGTCGCCATCCGAAGTGGAAAGAGCGTGGACCTGTAAAGGAGAAAGGAACCCGCCATTGGAGCTGCGTGATTACCAGAAAGCAGTAGTGTCCCAACGTTTGGGCTTCTAATCTCTGTAAAGTATTAATGAGTAATATGTTAGAGAAGATAATGGGTGTTTCCGACTTGAAAGTGAGTGTACGCTCACGCCCTTCAGTTCATAAGGAGGGCGAGCATGTACACGGGCACGACGATTTTTTCTCAGGTGATGCGGCATCTTCCCTGGCATCATTTTCATCGCATTGTTCAGCACTACGGAGGCGACTACAAGGTCAAGTCGTTCCGCTGTGCCGACCATTACCGGGTCATGGCCTTTGCACAGTTGACCTATCGCGAGAGCTTGCGCGATATCGAAGCCTGCCTACGGGCCATGAGATCCAAGCTCTTCCACATGGGCATTCGCTCCACGGTCTCCCGCAACAATCTGTCCAATGCCAACGAGAGGCGCGACTGGCGCATCTATGCCGAGTTTGCCCAAGTGCTTATCGCCGAAGCGCGCCGCCTGTACACCGACGAGGACCTGGGAGTCGACCTGAACGCGACCGTCTATGCCTTGGACTCCACGACCATCGACCTGTGCCTCTCGGTCTTCCCCTGGGCGCGCTTCCGCCGTACCAAGGGGGCGATCAAACTGCATACCTTGCTCAACCTGCACGGCGCCATTCCCGAGTTCGTTCTGATCTCGGACGGAAAACTGCACGATGTCCACGCCTTGGACCACCTGATTCCTTGTCCCGGTGCCTACTACATCATGGATCGCGGATACCTGGATTTCGGGCGCCTGTACCGACTCCATTCTGCCCGGTCGTTATTCGTGACCCGCGCCAAGGCCAACTTCAAGTTCCGCCGCCGCTACTCCCACCCGGTGGACAGAACGACGGGACTGATCTGCGACCAAACTGTCCTGCTGAGCACCTTCTATCCGGCCAAGGCCTACCCCGAACCTTTGCGTCGCATCAAGTTCTTCGACGTCACCACCGACCTGCGGCTAGTATTCCTCACCAACGACTTTGCTTCTCCCGCTCTGACTATTGCCCGGCTCTACAAGCTCCGCTGGCAGATCGAACTGTTCTTCAAATGGATCAAACAGCATCTCCGCATCAAGGCCTTTTACGGCACCAGTCCCAATGCCGTGAAAACACAAATCTGGATCGCCCTCAGTACCTACCTGCTCATCGCCATCATCCGCAAGCGCCTCTATCTCGAGTTGCCGCTCTACACAATTCTCCAGGTCCTGAGTGTCTCGCTCTTCGAGAAAACCCTAATTTTACAGGCCTTTCAGGACATGCATTACATTACTCAGAATAGTGACATTCATAAACAGTTGATGTTATTCGACTAACGCTGGGACGCTACTGGTTATATATAGAAAACGATTTTAGAAGGTTGCGCCTGGAAATGAGGGCGGCGGATAGGCTCTGGCCATGGCGCCAGAATCTCAAAATGAAAAGCCGATGAGCGTCAAAGTCCGCTACTGGGAAGACAGAGGCTGGGTGGTCGTGTGCCACTACAAGGCCCAGCGCTACGCCAAAAAGTGCGACGATGAGGCCGCGGCCCGAGCCTTCGCGGAAGACCTGAAAGCCCACCTCAGGATCCTCGGAGACGAGGGCCTGAAACTGTTTCACAAACCGAAGCGGCCCCGAGTCTACACCTTCGCATCCTACGCCCAGAAGTGGTTGCGGGAGGCCCGCCAGCGCGATTTGAAGTACTCGACGCTGCAACGCTACACCTCCAGCATCAAGACCCACCTGATGCCCTATTTCGGTCCTCTCGAACTCTCTGAGATCGACTATGCCCTCGCCAAGCAGTTTTGCATCGAGAAGCAGCCGAAGAACAGCAAGGACGGGATCCGGCTGATGGTGGCGGCCCTTCGGCTCATTCTGAAAGAGGCGGTCCGCGAGAGCCTGATCCCGAACAACCCGGCGACCGAGCTGGGCCAATTCTTTGGGACGAAGACTGAGGGGCGTGCTGAGAAAATGCCGTTCACGAGAGCCGAACAACAGGCGATCTTGACAATGATTGGTGAGCACTATCCTCATTGGTACGAGTGGGTGCTGTGTGGCTTCAGGACCGGGATGGCGTTCGGGGAGCAGAGGGCGCTCAAGTGGGAGAATATTGATTTTGGCGAGAGTCTGATCCATGTTAGGAAAAGCTGGAGCAAAGGCCGCCCCATGACCACGCCGAAGACTCGAGCTCGGATTCGGAAGATTGAGATGACACCGGCATTGCACAGGGCTCTCATATTGATGAGGACTCGCCGCAAGGAGAAGTGGATGCGCAAGGGGAGCCCTGAGATACCGGAATGGGTGTTTCTCTCTCCTGAAGGGTATCCGGTGTGCGCCACGAACTTTCTTCGGAGGGTCTGGTATCCGGCGCTTGAAAAAGCCGGGATCGCGCCCCGAAATTGGCACAACCTGCGCCACACCTTCGCCTCGCAACTGCTCATGGCGGGCGAGAATCCGCTCTACGTCATGGCGCAACTGGGCCATGCCCGGGTATCGACGACGTTCAATCACTACGCGAAGTGGATCAATGAGGGGAGGCGGGCCAGTGGGCGTCGGGGCGTGGATGTGCTCGACGACGTAGGAGAGAGGGGCCAAGGGCTGAAATTCCCCAGGTGGTGAAAGTGAAAAACGTCACAAAAACGTCACAAGCCCTATCGCCTGGAGGAAATGGAACCGCGTTCCGGCTCGTAAGTGGTTGGAAACAAGGATGCCGGGGGGCAGAATCGAACTGCCGACACGCGGATTTTCAGTCCGCTGCTCTACCGACTGAGCTACCCCGGCCCAGGTCAGAAAGATCGTATTCTACCAGAAATGAGGTGGCTCGCAAGGCTCGGTGGGAGGGTGAGCAATCAACGCTGGACCCTGCCACTCCCGCTGCCTTTCATCAGGGCTTCCACCTCCTGAACGGTGGTGCGGCTGTAGTCCCCGGCAACCGAGTGCTTGAGACAGGAGCAGGCGGTCGCAAACTCCAGGGCGCGGGCGTCATCGGCGTACGTCAAGAGGCCGTAGATCAAGCCCGCCGCGAACGCATCGCCACCGCCTACCCGATCCACGATGTCGGTTATCTCGTACTTTCTGCTCTCTAGAAGTTGATTGCCGTCATGCAGGACCGCGGACCAGCTGTTGTGGCTGGCGCTGTGACTTTCTCTCAGCGTGATCGTCTGTTTTTCCAGGTTGGGAAACGTCTTCAGAACCCGTTCTGCTATGGCGCCATATCGATCGGTCGCGAGATGGCCCTTTTCGACATCTACGTCGACGTCAATCCCGAGGGACTTCTGGCAATCTTCCTCGTTGGCGATGCCGATGTCCACGTGCTCGACCAGCCCTCTCATCACTTCGGGGGCGGGACGCCCGTAGTTCCACAGTTTTTTTCGGTAGTTGTAGTCGCAGGAGACCCGGACCCCCTTCGCTTTCGCCTTCTTGAAGGCGCTCGAACAGAGATCTGCCAGATGCTGGCTCAGCGCGGGTGTGATGCCGGTGATATGAAGCCAGCTGGCTTCGTCCAGAATCGAGTCCCAGTTCAGGTCGTCCGATGTCAGTGAGGCCAAGGACGAGTTTTCACGGTCATAGATCACGCGCGCGACGAACGCTGGTTTGCCCCTTCCTCCAAGAAGTAGATCCCCATGCGGGGGCCGCCCCGGAGGATTTTTGAAGTGTCGACTCCCCAACGCTGCAGCTCACCTACACAGGCCTCGCCGAGGCTATCGTTGGGCAAAGCGGTCACCAGACAAACGTCGATGCCGAATTGCGCCAGGGCTAGCGCCACGTTGGCCTCGCCCCGACCAAAGGTTGCCTCCAGCATAGGGGACTGGAGCAGCCGCTCCTTCCCAGGAGGCTTCAAGCGGAGCATGATTTCGCCAAAGGTGATGACTCGTGGCCGCATCTAATTCAAGGCTTCCCGTGTTTCCTTGACCAGGCGGACTGCCTCCGCGGCTGCCTGGATGACCCGATCGAACTGGCCCGACGCCAACCAATCCTTGCGGACCAGCCACGAACCTCCACAGGCGAGCACCTTGGAAAACCCAAGGTATTCTTGAAGTTGACTCAAACCGATGCCACCGGTGGGGATGTAAGAAACATCGGCGTAGGGTGCCGCAATTGCCTTGAGGTAAGTCAGGCCTCCAATGGGCTCAGCAGGGAAAAATTTGACAACCTCCAACCCCCTATTCCGGGCAGCATCGATCTCCGTCGGGGTGCAGACGCCCGGGAAGATATCAATTCCCCGATCCCTGCAGAAGTCGACTATCTGCATGTTGAGACCAGGAGAGACTATAAACTGGGCACCCGAGTCGTGTCCCTTTCGAGCTTGCTCCTTACTGAGAACCGTACCAGCCCCCAGAAGGATCTCAGGCCGCTCCCGACTCAAGCGCTGGATGGCTTCGGCAGCAGCATCTGTGCGGAACGTGATCTCGGCACAGGGCAGTCCACCCTCTATCAGGGCCTCACCCAGAGCCGAGGCAGATTCCGCCTGGTCGATTACGATCACGGGAATGACGCCCAGTTGCTGAATCCGAGCTGCGATTTCTTCCTGCATCTTGACGGTCCGACCTAGGGTACTAGTATATCGCGCGCTTCGCCAAAAAGGTGGAGTCAGTCTCGGACTCCGCAGAGTGAGGACTACGGCGGCTGCGCCCGCGAGACAATTCCCCGGGGGAATTGGATGGACCGGATTCTTGGCAGACCGGTTGAGGGAGGTTTCGGTGGAGGGAAGGCGGCCCGGCGGCGCTTTCTGCGCCGCCAGGCCCAGGGAATAGACCCCCTGCGGGATCAAGGAGCAGAGTTTAGTGGACCTTGACTTCGATCAGTTTAGGCTTGGCTTCCTGCTTCACCGGAAGGGTGATGGTCAACAGACCCTTTTCCAGACCGGCCGAGATCTTCTCGCTGTCCACCTTTGTGGGCAGACGGAAGCTGCGGTAGAACTCTCCGTAGTGCCTGCGCACTTGATGATAGGTCTGTCCCTCTTTCTCCTCGAACTTTCGCTCACCCTTGACCACCAGGTAGCCGTCCTTGACCGAAATCTCGATGTCCTTTTTATCGAAACCGGGAAGCTCGGCCTTGAAAACCAGCTCCTCGTCGGTCTGATAGATGTCGACTACGGGTGCCCAACGGCTTACCGGAGCTTCCCTGTCTGAATCTCCGAAGACTCGAAGCAGCGGCTCGTCGAAGAATCGGTCCATGGCTCTGTAGGCTCTCTCAATTCCCCCAAAAGGATGTACTCTTACGATATTCATGGTTGTGGTTACCTCCTAACCTTCAGTTTTCAAATTTTCAACTCTCGTTTCATTGTGCGCACGAGGTTTAGATAAGACTGGTCCTGGGTGCTGTCAAGTCCGGTCCCGCGCCCAGGAGCACTGGCCCCATTCGAGAAAGAAACTTCCCGGCTACCCACAGGCGAGCGTCGCCTGATCCGGCCTTGGAAATTCGCCTGTTCGATATTTTGCGGTTGAGTATTTTCTGCGGTTTCTTTCTCCTGAGTAGAAAGAAAGCCTAAATCTCGAACCGCTAAACACCGAACAATACGAACGCCGAAGTTCGGAAGCTTGGCGATGAAGTTCAGCTTGGTTGCTCTCGCTCGAGCCTGGGTGGTACCATCCTTCAGGGTGCGGCGCGTCTATCTCGACAACAACGCAACGACAAGAGTGGACCCTCAGGTTCTTGAGGCTGTCCTGCCCCACTTCCTCGAAGATTTCGGCAATGCTTCTTCCATTCACGAGTATGGGCAGAAGGCTCGTGCTTCTATAGAAGAAGCGCGACGGCAAGTCGCCCGCTTGATCGGCGCCGAGCCTAAAGAAGTCGTTCTTACCAGCGGCGGTACTGAGTCTGACAACACTGCGATACGAGGTGTTTGTGGCTCTCACCGTTCGCGAGGCAACCATATCGTCACGACTACCGTGGAGCACCCGGCAATCTTGCGAAGTTGTGAGCTGTTGGAGAGCGAAGGGTTTCGTGTCACGTACGTCCCCGTGGACCGCGATGGCCTGGTTCAAATGGAGCAGCTTCGGGAGGCGGTTGGGAACGAGACCATTCTGATCTCGGTGATGCATGCCAATAACGAGGTCGGAACGATTCAGCCGGTCGAGGAGATCAGCACCATCGCTCGGGCAAGCAGCACTATCTTTCACACCGATGCGGTTCAGTCAGTCGGCAAGATCCCGCTTGAGGTTGATCGGCTGGGGGTAGACCTGCTTTCGCTTTCGGGACACAAACTCCACGCTCCCAAGGGAGTGGGTGCGCTCTACGTCCGGCAGGGCGTCGCCATGGCCGCCCTTCTTCACGGCGGCTCCCATGAACGAAACCGACGTGGCGGCACCGAGAATGTCCCCGGCGCTGTAGGTCTAGGAAAGGCCTGCGAGTTGGCCCGGGACGGTTTGGAGGACTTTGACCTGAGAGTGCGGAGGCTACGGGATAAGCTGGAGGCCGGAATCGTGGGAACCGTACCGGATACCATCGTCAACGGTTCGATCAGTCGCCGAATGCCTCACGTTTCAAACATCAGCTTTCAGGGGATCGAAGGCGAAGCCCTGTTGATCTCCCTCGACCTCCAGGGAATTGCGGTTTCAACAGGCGCTGCCTGTGCATCCGGCTCTCTGGAACCCTCACATGTATTGAGGGCCATGAAGATCAGTTCGGGCCGCGTCGACAGTGCGATCCGATTCAGCTTGAGTCGTATGACCTCAGAGGAAGATATCGATTACGTCCTCAAGGTCCTTCCAGAGACGGTTGAGCGGATGAGGGAACTCTCGCCCCTTTACCGGGAAGGTTAGGGGTGTATAGCGAAACGGCGCAGCGGCTCATTGTGGAGCTCCCCAACCGAGGGAAACTCCAGGATGCCACCCACACGGCCCGGTCGGAGAATCCCGTTTGTGGAGACATTACCCATCTTTATCTCAAAGTAGAGAACGATGCTGTGGTTGCCTGTCGCTTTCAAACCTATGGCTGTCCAGCCGCGATTGCCGCATCAGCTGCGGTGACTCTGCTTTGCGAGGGGAAATCTTTGGAAGCCTGCCGTCAGATCACATCGCAATCGATCCTGGAATTCTTGGAAGGTCTTCCCAGACACAAACTCCACGGAGCCGACCTTGCCGCCGAGGCTCTAGAGAAGGCGCTGAGAGCTTGATGGGAAGAAAGAGTTATAGGTTTCAGGTTGCAAGTTCCAGGTTCCAGGGAGTCAGGTCATCTCGACTTCGACCTTCGCTCCTCTTGCGAGATTCAAGAGGCGAGCAGCTGATTTTCCCCGGGTAGCTATCTCGTAGTACCCGCTACTCCCCAACAAGAAGAAGACCTCATCTCCTTCAGCCTCGGCGTAATAGCGGTAGTGGGCCGTAATCTCCTGGCCTCCGACAAAGAAACTGCGAGGTTGTGCCCCACCGGGAAGCGCACTCCGGATGTCCTCGGGCGAGACGTTGGTAATGGCATTGCCGAAGCGGTCGATCTCCAGGATTGCTCCCTCCAACCTGGTTTCTCCGAGTTTGCGAGGTGAAGGGAGGGCGATCCGCCGATAATCCTGCAGCTCGGGTCCGAACTCGCTGACGTCAGTTCCGCAGGCTAGCCAAGCGGCAACCGGACCGAAAATGTCTCGGCCGTGAAAGGTCGGCGAGACCGGCTTCCGGAAATAGGCCTCCGACTCGATTGAAACTACCTTCCGAACCTTTTCTCGCTGGTAGATCAACGAGAATATCCCATTATCGGGTCCGACCAGACGGTAGCGATCGGTACAGACGATGATGCCCCGCCGCATTGAACCCACACCCGGATCTATCACTGCAAGGTGTACCGTGTTGGCTGGATAGTAGCTGTAGGCACCAAGCAAAGCAAAAGCGCCCTCCAGGATTCCGTGAGGGGTGAGCTCGTGGCTGATATCCACGATTCGAGCTCTAGGGCAAATGCACAGAATCGCGCCGTGGACAGCACCCACGTAGTGCTCGCGGCGACCAAAATCGCTGGTGAAGGTGATAATCGGATCTGTGCTCATTCTTCGGTCAGGGCGCCTGGAGCGATGAAATCCAGGGACAGTTAGGAAGTCCGTCCAAGGTCATCAGGTCTGGCCGTGACAGAGACACTCTCTCGCTGAATTAGTCTGCCCAGACCTTTCTTTAGCCGTGAGAGGCCCTCCTCGACACTGGAGAGCTCGCCTGCAAACGAGACTCGCAAATAGCCTTCCCCTTCGGAACCGAAGGCCGAACCCGGAATCGTTGCCACGCCGTCGTTCAGAAGCTCAAGACTCACCTCGAGGCTCTCGAGGGCGACTGAGTTCAACGAAAGCATCAAATAGAAAGTGCCTTCAGGCCGGATGTAGGGCTGCTCGAGATGTTGGTCAAGCCACTCGGTTACGAATCTAAAGTTGGTTGAATGTCGCCTTCTCTGGAGCTCTACTTCTTGTCTTCCTTTTGGGGTAAACAGTTTCAGGGTGGCTCTCTGGGAAAGCGTAGAGGCGCAAATCGAGTTGCACTGGTGCATCACCGATACCTGGTCTACCAATTCAGCTGGACCAAGGACCCAACCCACACGCCAACCGGTCATGCTGGCCATCTTGGACACGCCAGAGAGGACAACCGCGTCGTCGCTGGCCTCAGTTATGGACGGTGGGGGCTCCTTCGTGTAGTGAATCTCCCGGTAGATCTCATCGCTGACCACGATCAGGCTTCTCTCCCGTGCGATCCGGCTAACCTCTTCAAGCTGTTCCAGTGTCAAACAACGGCCCGTCGGATTCGATGGAGTGCTCAGAATAATGACTCTGGTACGCGGGCTGATCTGCTCCTCCAGGGCGGGAGGAGAGAAGGCAAAATCGTCGCTGCCCTTCAAGGGGTAGGAGATGGGGACACCGCCAGCCAGGCGGGTGACGGTGGGGTAGGAGACGTAGCCGGGATTCGGAACCAGGACCTCGTCTCCGGGTCCGACCAGGGTGAAAAGGACGTCGAAAAGCGCTTCCTGGCTTCCACTAGTGACGCAGATCTTGTGGGTTTCTCGCGCCCCATGATAGCGATGAATCTGGCGACATAGTTCGGGAAGTCCCGCGTTGGGTGTGTAGCCGATTTTGCCTTCTTCGAGGACCTGATGAGCCTCGTCAAGGACGACCTCGGGAAATGGAAAGCCAGGTTCTCCCAGCCCCAGATTTACGCATCCCTGGGCCCGGGACATGATCTGACGGATCATCGAGATCTCGATGCCGTCCATCCGTGGGGAGTATTTCAACGGAGAAGATCTTCCAGCTGGATCGACTGCTCGGTCTTCGAGTCACGATACTTGACGATGATAGGAGTGTAGACAGAGAGGTCGAGCTTCTTGCCGTAGCCGGCTTGGATGGGGCGGCTACCCGACACCACCACCGCTGCTTCGGGGATCTCCAAGGGAGCCTCGGCGCTTCCCCGATAAACGGTCTCTCGAACCAGATCGTAAACTGGTGTGGATCGCGTCAGCACTACGCCTGCTGCCAGCACCGCGGAAGAACGGACAATGGTGCCCTCGTAGACGCCGCAGTTCCCTCCCACCAGGACATCGTCCTCGATGATCACCGGAAGTGCTCCAACCGGCTCCAGAACCCCCCCAATCTGGGACGCAGCGCTGAGATGAACCCGTTTGCCGATCTGTGCACAGGATCCCACGAGAGCGTGGGAATCCACCATGGTGTCTTCATCAACATAGGCCCCCGTGTTGATGTACATGGGGGGCATACAGGTGACCCCACTGCCTACATACGATCCCCTCCGGATAGAGGAACCACCGGGGACAACTCGAACCCCCGAGTCTAGATTCAGGTGTTTGAGGGGATAGGTGTCCTTGTCGAAGTAGCGGAATGACCGATCGATGGACTGGTCGCTGAGGACTCCCATTCGGAAGCCTGCTAGGATGCCTTTCTTCACCCAGCTGTTGACCTGCCATTGACCCTCGACCTTGACGGCGGCCCGAACGCTACCCGAGTCCAGATCGTCCAGAAAGGATTCCAGAACCCAGCGATCCTCGGCAGCGAACTCGGCCTTTTCGAAGAGGTCTTCTATTACTTCAGACATGAGTCCCGACGAGGTCCAGTCTTTCCAGTTCCCGATTCATCTTTTCTTTGCTGCCTTCTGCCATTGGACACAGAGGTAGCCGGTAGATCTCCTCCATCCTGCCCATTTGGGAAAGGGCATACTTGACCGGTATCGGATTCGATTCGATGAAGTTCAGGTTCATCAGGTTGAGGTAGCGAAAGTGCAACGCCCGAGCTTCCTCGAGTTCGCCCTGGGACACGAGAGACATGATTCGAGACATTTCTGCCGGGATCAAATTGCTGGCGACCGAGATCACCCCTTCGCCTCCCAGACTGGCCACTGCAAAAGCAATGCTATCGTCCCCCGAAAGAACCAGAAAGCCCGATGGCCGGCCCGACAGAACCTCCATGATCTGGTCCAGGCTTCCACTTGCCTCCTTGACTCCCAGGATGCCGTCTTCCCCTGCCAGTCGATGCTGGGTTTCGGGGGCGATGTTGGTGCCGGTGCGTCCGGGAACGTTGTAGAACACCACAGGGATCGAAAGCGCCTGGGCGATCGCTCGAAAGTGCTGGAAGATGCCTTCCTGGGTCGGCTTGTTGTAGTACGGGGTAACGGAGAGAATCGCGTCCGCTCCCGCCTCCTGGGCGGCTCGAGCCAGATGAATCGCGTGATCGGTATTGTTCGTCCCCGCCCCCGCCACAACCGGAACCGCCTTGGAGGCAGTCTCGACGCAGGTACGGATCACCTGCAGATACTCGTCTTCCAAGAGCGTGACACTTTCTCCAGTTGTGCCGCAGGGAACCAGGAAGTCGATCCCGGATTCGATTTGCCACTCAACTAGTCGCTGATACGCCTTGAAGTCGACTTTGTTCTGGGTTGTAAACGGAGTCACCAGTGCCGTACCACAGCCTTTGATCTCAGTCATGGTCGTCTCCAAAGATAACGTCATCGAATTGATGGAAGCCCTTCTTCCCTTGGATCCACTGTCCCGCCAGGACAGCGCCACGGGCGAAGCCGTCACGACTTCGAGCCTTGTGCTCCAAGGTTATCGTATCTACGGGGGAATCGAATCCCGCCGTGTGTACTCCTGGATTGTAGCCGGCCCGTATGCTTGTTACCGGTAGGCGCTTACCGTACGATTCCTCCAGAATATTCTGCATCGTGACCGCGGTTCCGGAGGGAGCATCCACCTTCTGGACGTGATGACTCTCCACTAGAAACGGGTCGAAATCCTGGAACCGAGAAAAGATTTGCCCTGCCTCCCGGGTCAGCCGAAAGAAGATCTGCACTCCCAGACTGAAGTTGCCAGAATAGATACAAGCGCCCCGACCTTCCTCCACCAGCGTGCGAACTCGGGGAATCTCGTCATACCATCCGGTGGTGCCGACCACTATCGGTAGGCCCGATCGAACGGCGTTTTGTACATTCGTCGGTACGGCTTCCGCCACAGAGAAGTCAATCAGAACATCTGTCCGCTCCATCCAGGAGCCTGAGAACCCTTCCGCCATTGGGTTTTCACCGATGTCCATGGCCTCGGTGATCTGGTGGCCTTGTTCCAGCGCAATGCGCTCTACCGTCCTGCCCATCTTTCCATATCCGAGGAGTGAGATTCTCATGTCGCTTCGCTGGATCGGACTCGATTACAACTACCTAATCCAATTGGACCACAGGTTCGAACAGCTCGGGATCAGGATCAACGAAAAATTCGTCGTGAAGACGGTGGACAGCTTCTTCCATTTTGTCTTCCTGAACCAGGAAAGTCACGTTAATTCTAGACGCTCCCTGGGAGATCATCTCGATGTTGATGTCGCCCAACGAACGGAAAATTCTGGAAGCGATTCCCGAAGTATATTTGAGATTGTCCCCCACGGCACAAATGATCGAGGTGTTTGGCTCCACCCGGACTTCTCCAAACGGCTTCAGCTCCTCCAGAATGGCGTCCAGCTCTTCGGTTGAGTCTACTGTGAGCGAGACGCTGACCTCGGTTGTGGCAACAGCGTCTACCACCGTCTCGTGCCTGTCGAAGACTTCGAAGATCCGCCTCAGAAAGCCATGGGCCAGCAGCATTCGGTACGACTGGATGTTGACGATGGCGATTCCCTTCTTGCAAGCAATTGATTTCACGGCCGTTTCGGATGGGATCGAAGTGGAAGATATCAGGGTCCCTGGCTGATCGATCTGACGAGAGCTGCAGACGTGGACCGGGATGTTTTTGGCGATGGCCGGCAGCAGAGTGCTGGGGTGAAGCACCTTGGCTCCAAAGTAAGCCAGCTCTGCGGCTTCGGCGAAGGAAATGGCCTTGATCTTGAACGCCCTCGAGACGATACGTGGATCGGCCGTGAGCACTCCCGGAACGTCTGTCCAGATCTGGATGTCCGTCGCTGCCAGCGCAGCTCCCAGAAGAGATGCGGTATGATCGGACCCCCCCCGCCCGATGGTAGTAGTGACGCCGTCAAGAGTGGATCCGATGAATCCCTGGGCGACGGCCGTCTTGCCCTCAGCCAGCACGGGTTCCAACTGGCTGCGTATGGATTCTTCCGTGATCTCAGGGAGGACCCTGGCCTGAGTGAACTGATCATCGGTTCGCACGAAGTCTCTGGAGTCCAGGAGAGCGTCCTGGCTTCCCGACTCACCCAGCGTCGCTGCGAAAACCAGGGTGCTCATGCGCTCCCCTAAAGAGGCAATCGAGTCCAGGATTCGAGGTGGGCACTCCCCCATCTCTGCCGTCGCTTTGACAAGGTCCGACAGCTCTTGGAAAAGAACCCCGAGTCTTATGCTGACCTGCTCCAGACGGGGGCCTGAAATCAGCTCTCCAGAGACGCCCAGGTGGTAGTCGTGGAGCTCCTGTCTGACTCGCTCTGCACGCTCGAGTTCTCGGGAGGAGGCCAGTTGGGCTATCTCCAGAAGCCGGTTGGTCGACTTTCCCATTGCGGAGAGAACGACCACGGTCGGCTCGCGGCCCTGAAGTGAGACGGCTTCAATACAGCGCTGGATGGCGACGGCGTCCTGCAAGGACGTGCCACCGAACTTCATTACAATCATGATGAACCGAAGCAGTTTCGGATTGGAATCCCAGGTTCCCGGGGGATCAGGTTCCAGGAGACCTAGCCCGCATTTCTCATCGCTGGTCTACTGCGACGCCGCAATCATCCGCCCTGGCCGTGTTATGCTCGGTCGGCCCCTCGACGTACTGTACAAGTACGACTGCGGTGTCCTCGGTCGCAAGCCTTGCCAGGACGGCCCTTGCGGCGCCTCGCTACGACAAGCGATGAGAAATCCGGGCTAGTTGAGCAGACCTTTCTCGCGCACGAACTCAGCGTTGAGAATGGAGGCTCCAGCCGCCCCCCGGATCGTATTGTGTCCCAGGACAACGTACTTGATGTCCAGAACCGAGCAGGGACGGGTGCGCCCTACTAGGGAGCTCATACCTGCGTACTTCCAGACGTCCAGCCGGGGCTGGGGACGGTTCTCGTCCCGAAATACGACTACCGGATCCCGAGGAGCTGAAGGCAGATTGAGCTCCTGTGGAGGGCCTCGGAACTCCTCCCAGGCCGCAATGACATCCTCTACCGAAGCCTTGGTTTTGAGGCGTAGGGAAACGCACTCCAGATGGCCTTCTTCAACGGACACCCGATTGGCCTGGGCACTTACTTTAAACTGAGCGGGGCGAAAGGAGTCGTTCTCCAAGTCCCCTAGCATCTTCTGGGTTTCCGTCTCGATTTTGTCTTCCTCGCCCGAGATAAAAGGGAGTACGTTCCCCAGGATGTCGAGTGCCGGAACACCAGGGTAGCCAGCGCCGGAGATTGCTTGAAAAGTGACCACCTGGACCAGCTCAAGTCCGAACCGCCGGTGCAACGGACCGAGACTCAGGGCGAGTACGATGGACGAACAGTTGGCGTTGGTGATAAGGGCACCGCTCCAGTCGCGGTTCTTACGCTGCCTGGGAATGATGTCCAGGTGATTCGCATTGAGCTCCGGGATGAGGAGGGGAACATCGGGATCCATCCGGTGATTCCCTGCATTCGAGAAAACCCAGTATCCTTTGGTTGCAAACTCGGTTTCAACTTCTCCGGCTACCGAAGAATCCAAGCCGGAAAAAACGATGGGGCAGTCCAGGTTGGCTTCACACTTCCTCACCTCGAGTGCCGAGGTCGCCTCAGGCATGGGAGCTCCCTGTTTCCACGAAACGATATCCCCGTAGCGATGACCCGCCGACCGCTCGGACGCTGCTAGCTCCCGAAGCTCGAACCAGGGATGGTCGGCAAGCAGCAGTACGAACTTCTGACCTACTGCTCCCGTAGCTCCCAAAACGCCTACCGGTATCTTGCTCACAAGTCTCCTCTTGGCTGAGTCTGTTGCCCAAGAGCTCACCCATTTATGCGAGCTCCTGACACCGGAAGGGAAGCAGGTAAGATCGACCACCCCCCTTTTGGAACACGCGACTATAACATCGGAGGCGCCGCTTATGGAAGGCAGTCGAGATCTATGAGATCTACGCCGGTTGCAACTGAGGATGTGCGGGAGAGAGAAATCGGCGTTTGCGCTCTCGACCTAGCCCGCATTTCTCATCGCTAGTCTACGGCGTCGCCGCAATCATCCGCCCTGGCTGGTCGACTGCGGAGGCTCGCCAAGTGTGGTCTCGGTCGCAAGCCTTGCCCGGACGGCGCTTGCGACGCCTCGCTACGACGAGCGATGAGAAATGCGAGCTAGAGGCGGAAGCAAAAAAAAGTGTCCCAAGTGATATTCACAGCTTCCCGCGCACCCTCAAGAGCGATCTCTTCCAATCCGAATCGGACCAGTTTCTTCGCTCATGGGGATGAACCCCAGTTTGCCCCAGAACCAGCTTACCCTCCTAAGAGGACTTGCTTCTCCCAAAGCCTGAGATTCCTTCCCGATCAAGCTCGTTCCATCCCAGGCTCCTCGGATAACCGTCTCACCCAGTCAGAAAATCTCGCCCAACCGACAACCGCTTGTCCCGAAGCAACCGGGTGACAAACCTAATAGCCACACCCGAAGGCGCCTTCTACTCTGTCTGTTTCCCGTAAAGGAGCCAGCACCAGCTCGCGCTAGCGCTTGAACCCGCCCCATGCTCATCGTCCGCTGCCTCATGGCCGAAACCCCTCGGCAGCTTCTAACAAGCATCCGGTGTCGCCTCGGGATGTCCACCGTGTCTACCCCTTGGGACAGTGAATATTCTATCCCGCTGGTGAGCTCGAACAAGGAAAAAAGTCGAAAAATCTCGTGCACCTTCTTTGTGCAAATGGAGGTACTCAGGTTATCTATCAGCGAAATAATTTGTTCGTGAATCGCTGGCACAGTTTATCCACAGTTTCTTCCACACCCACTTGAAAAGGACTCTTCTTGCGATCTCTGTCTCCTGCTTCACAATTGTTTTTTTATCGATTTGACCGATATATCGGGCGAGGAACTTCTAGCCGTAACCTGATCTGCAGCACAACAAGGTTTACATCAGAAGCTAGCGATTTGGTGTGATGTCGGCAGGTTGGGTTCTTTGGGAATGTTTGAAATCGGAGAGTCTTTGCGCAGCCAACGCACTTTTTCCAATACCTGGTGATCAACGACAAATGGAATTCCCGCAGCGACAATTGGAAATCCCCACACGAGGGATAAAAAAAAAGAGCTGTAGCCGTCCTCTGAGACGACTCTTTTCGGGGTCCTCCTTTCTGTAAAAAAGAGAGATTGTTTTTAGAATGCGAGGGGGATGGAGTGAGGGCGTAGCCCGAACGGAGCTCCCCCTCGCTCGCGCCGGCGTCGAGGGGAGTGGACCAGATCCACGAGGCTCCTGAGCGGCCTCTGTAGGGCGCTGTACGACCTCTCCCCTTGGCGGGCACTCGTCTATCGTCCCCACCAAGCACTTCCCAGGGGCCAATCAGCCGATTTGCCCGGATTTGAACTCCTCGCGGTTTCCTCATTTCGTGGTTTCCTGCTGTTTCTTCTTGGCGCTCTCCATTCGGTAGCTCGAGACGTTGAGTTCCAGAATCACGCTGTGGTGCACCACCCGATCAATCGCCGCCACCGTCGTCATGGGGTCCTTGAAGATCCTCTCCCAGTCCGAGAAGATCAGGTTGCTGGTCAGCAAGATGCTGCGGCGTTCGTAGCGATGGGCCAGCAGTGTGAAAAGAACCTCCATTTCCTCCCGACTTTGCTGAACGTAGCCGATGTCATCGACTATGAGAGCCTCGAAGCGATCCAGTTTCTTGAGCTCCTTCTCCAGAGTCAGATCGATTTTGGCCCGCAGCAATCGCTGTACCAGCAGGGCGCAGGTAGAGAATAGAACCCGGCGCCCCAGCAGAATCAACTCCTGCCCCAGAGCACAGACTAGATGCGTCTTGCCGCTTCCAGGGTTGCCGAAAGCCAAGACGTTCTCGGCGCGATCCAAAAACGTACCTTCCAGCAGCGCCGTCAGTTGTCGATCCACGCTTTGGGGCAAGCGCGAGCGGTCCAACGCCGTCAGCGTTTTCTCCCAGGGAAGCTTCGAGATTCGGCGCAGGCGCTGGATTTTGCGCTCGTGCCGCTCCGCCACTTCGATCTCAGATAACGACAAGAGAAACCGGGGATAGGACAGACTTTCCTGGGTAGCCAGTGCCGCCTGGGCGGCGGAGTGCTCCCGAAAGGCTGGTAGATGCAGCTGGACAAGGCACTCGCGAAGCCGGGTCAAGTTGCCTCCACTCATGATCTCACCTCCCGGCTCTCCAGCAGCGTGTCGTAGACGCCCACGTCCATCTTCTCCACCGCCACTTCCCAGGGCTCCACCACCGGATCGACGAGGCATTCTCGTAGTGCTTCGAAACGGATTCTTTGTCCCCTCTCAATCAGCCCCTGAAGTGCCTCTCGCACTCGCTGCTCACCTTCCTGGGCAGCCAACTCGAGGATCTTCAGATACTGGCGATCCGCCGTGGCTGGACAATCTTGGCGCAGCTCGTCGTAGGCGACTCGAAACAAGATCCCCGGAAACAGATCCTCGCGCCAGCGATAGCGAGTGAACGCCCCCGGCTTGCGCACCAGGGAATGGATCACCTGCCGGTAGTCAATGCGATGCTTGCCTTCTCCTCGCAAGCGAGGCATGCGTGCCTGTGGCTGACCCCCGTAGTAGACCTCCACCTGATCCGCCCACACCCTCACCTGCACCTGTCGGGGGCCACTTCAAAAGCGGCCAGGCGGGGCCGGGTCAAAACCGGCCAGTGATTCAGTAGTTATATCCTCCGGTTCGAGTCATTTCAATCCCTTGTGAAGCCCTCCCCGCGAAGCGGGGGGAGGAGGCTTTGTTGTGTGTTCAGCCGTAGAAGCGGTGGGAACTGTGGGAAACTCCGTCCGGAGGAGTTTTCCAAGCGCTGTGGGAACGGTGGAAAAACTCGCCTCCTGGAGTCGTCTTCGCGAGGCAGCCGTTTTCCCACGGTTTCCATAGCGCGGCAGTTTCCACGGCTTTCCGGGGGTGTTGGGGGAAACTCGAGAAGCCTGGCTTCCATGGTCTCTGCTTGGTTTCAACGACACGGCTTCTTCCTGGCTTCCTTTTTTCAAAAAACATTCGCTCAGAGGCCCCTCAAGCAATGATCTCATGCCCCACCCTGTCCTGACCCCTCCCTCGGAGCGGGCAATCTACGAAGCCTGGGGCTGAGTCCCAGGGTCTGCGAGTAGGGGACAAGCCCGCACTCACAGCACTCGCCTCGCAGGTGTCATTTCTCTTTCCCTCGCTTCGGGGTGGATTTCTCTCGTTGCTGTCGCTCGTAGAGGCGATAGCTCTTGCCCCGAATGAAGGTGACTTCCGAAGTGTGCAGGAAGCGGTCCAGCAGCGCCGAGGTGGCCGCCGTATCTCCTCCCAGCATCGCGCCCCAGTCCTCCAGGGGTCGATTCGAACTGAGGATCGTCGAGGTCTTCTGGTATCGGCGGTGCAGGATCTCCAACAGATCTTCTGCCGCCGACTCCGGCACTCTGCGGAGTCCCAGATCCTCGAGGATCAGCAGCGGGATCCGGGTCATCTCCGTAATGTAAGATCGGCGTCTGCCGGTGGCCGTGGCTTCGGCGATGTCTTCCAGCAGATCGAAAGCCGACTTGTACTGCACCCGGTGACCGGCTTCGACCGCCTTGATCCCGACGGTGATGATCAGATGGCTCTTGCCGACTCCGGTCTGACCGATGACCAACCAGCCGCGGCGCTGTTGGATGAATCGGCCGGTAGCCAGATCGAAGATCTGCTGCCGGTTGATGGAGGGGTTAAAGGAGAAGTTAAAGTCCTCCAAGTGCTTTTGTTCCGGAAACTGGGCCTGGCGCAAACGTCGCTCCAACAGCCGGTCCCGACGGCGGGTCAGCTCGTCATCAATCAGCAGCTCAAAGAACTCCTGATGGCTGAGCCTTCCCTGGACGGCTTGTTGCAGGCGAACGTCAAAGACCTGAGCCAGGCCCGAGAGCCGGAGGTGACGAAGTTTTCGTTCCAGTTCTGATGAGATCATTCTGGTTCTCCTGTGGGATCGGTGATCTGGTACTCGGACAGCGGTCGGATCAACTCGTGCTCGGAGGTAAACAAAGAGCGCTGCGGCACGTCCAGTCGCTTACACAAAGCCACCAGAGTCCGGTAGCGGAAGGCGTCATGTGCGAGCGCCTTGCCGCAGGCTTCGTCGACGACCGAAGCGCGGTAGCGGCGGGTCAGCGAGATCATGCCCTGCACGAGTCGGTAGGCGAGCATGTCTCGGACCTCCAGAGCTCGCTCGGCCCAGCGGTGTGCCTCTGGACCCACGGCTCGGGCTTGCTTCAGCAGATGATGCTCGGTTCGATAGTGCGCGTAGCGTTTGCGTTCCGGAAGATGGCTCGTTTCGGTTCGGAATCTCCCCGGCGGGTGCTTCGGATGCAGGGCCACCTGTTGCTCACGAAAGAAGACGCGGACGATACGATCATCCCAGTGCACGGCGACTTCACAACCGAGCAGATGATTGGGCACCGAGTAGAACGCTCGGTCGACTTCGATGTGGCCATCGGTGGAGACCGTTCGACGGCCCACGCGGAAGAAACTGAAGCGGGAATCCGGAAGCGGTCGGAGATGCTTCTGTTCTTCGACAAAGCGGGGCCAGACCTGCTGCTTGGTGGTGCCGTGGATGCGCTGGCGGGCGATTCGCTCGTTCCAACTCTGCAGATGCTCATTCTGCGCATCCAGGCTCTCGAAGCGGCGAGCTTTGAGCGCGCTGGAGTCGGTATATCCGATGCTTCTTTCGACTTTTCCGTTCTCGTTCGGAGCGCCCGGATGGATGGGCAGCACGGCGAAGCCGTAGTGGCGAGCGAGCGCACTGAAGACGGCATTGACCTCGGGGTCCACCAAGCAAGCCCGGGTGATCCCGGCCTTGAGGTTATCGAGGCGAACCACCTCCACGCCGCCTCAGATGAGGACGGCGGTAACGACCCGATTCGGTCCGAGTCAGGGCTCCTTTGCCGAAGTCGATCTGCAGGTCCCGACCGGGGGGAGTTTCCACCCGAGCAAACACGCGAGGACTCTCCGCCTTGAGCTTTCCACAGAAGCGCTTGACGGAGTTGTAGGCTCCCCCGAATCCCTGCTCGAAGACCAGGTCCTGCCAGATCCGCTTGGCCTGCAATCCCTGCTGGAGTTTCTTTTCAATCTGCTCCCGAAAGGGCTCACAGAAGCTGCGCAGACCCGGGGGCCGCTTTGGCCGCTTTTGCTCCTCCGAGCCGGGGGCCGCTTTGGCCGGTTTTGAATCTCGGGAGGGATCATAGCGGGCAATCGTCTCTCGTCGGACTCCCACCTCTCGCTCGATCCGACGATACGACCAGCCCAGCTTCAGGAGCGCCAAAACCGTTTGCTTCTTTTCCATTTTCAATGTATTGGCCATCGGCGCATCCTACGCCGGATGCGGCCCTCAATGGCTCTTGAAAATGGCCGGTTTTGAAGTGGCCCTCACTGGCCGCTTTTGGGTGGCCCCTGACACCTGCACCCGCTCGCCGATCAACCGGCTGTCCACCGAATAGGTGTTGTGGCGAACCCGGATCGTACTGCTGGGGGAGACTCTCACCCACTGCCGGGTGAAGTCATCCAGACGGCGTGCCGGCAACGGGCGCATCACGGCCAGCTCTTCTCCCAGGCGCTTTTGCCGGGTCGCATTGCGCCGGTCCACAATCACCGCTACAAAACCCTCGTACTCTTCCCGGCTGGAAAAATCACGGCTACACCGCAGCAGCAGTTCCTGCTCGATGGCCCGTTTCAAGCGGTGATGGGCCTGTTCCACATCCCCGTTCTCGTGAGCCTTTCCTGCCTGGGTGCGACTCGAGCGCATCCCGAAGTGTCTCAGCAACCCTTGATAGCGCTCGGTGAACTCTTCCCGTTTCAGGTTGTTGACGGCCGCCGAAAGCCGGTCTGTTCGGTGTTCCTCGGGCAGCGCCCCCAACTCCCACAACGCGTTCTGAAGCCCCAGGCTGAGGCTCTCAAAGGACTCACTGAAACACAGCGTGGTCGCTTCCCAGTTCGAGTAGGCCAAAACAAAGTGGTACAGCAGATGGGGAAACGGCTGGCCCTGGATCGTCACTCCCAGACGCCCCATAAACGTAAAGTCCGATTGAGATTGATGTCCCGGCCGATACTTCTGCGGGAACATCACCTCCTTCGCTTCTCCGTGTTGTGCCTTCCACTGCTTGATCCTGCGCTGCAGCGTCCTCAACTGACCTTGCTGGAAGGCCCCTTCCTGCTGGCGGCACAAATACTCGAACACCGCTGTCGCTTCCACCGTCGGAGATCGCTTCAGGATCTCTTCCACCTCTGGCCACACCGACTCGAACGGATCCGATCGAGTTCGCCAATATCGCTCCGGCTGACTCTGGCTCGGCAGCTTTCCCGACTTCAGGTACTTCCGAGCCGTCTTTCGCGACAGCCCCGCTTTGGCCGCCGCCATCGTTAGCGTCTTCTCGTTCTTTTGCAACTTTACTAACCTCCGCACTTGCTGATCCTTAACCATGCCCTCATGGTCAGGATCAGCCCTGAAAAAGTGGGGAATTCTATTTGTCGTCGTGGGAAATTCTAACTGTCGCCAATCATAGCCGGCACGTCACTTTGAGTCCTTTAGCTGTCGTTGTCTTCGCGATGAGTTGAACAATTGTTTCGTAGTCTCGTAAAGGTTCGCCGCGCCAGTTCGAAGAGATGAAAGAAAAGAGGCGGTGTTCGATCTTGTTCCATTTGCTGGTGCCGGGTGGAAAATGACAGACCGAAGCCGGGAGGCCCGTTTCGTCTGCGAACTTCTGCAACTCAAATTTCCAAAGGCGCAACCGCCAACCGTTGCTCCCGCCGGCGTCGGCGGTGATCAGTATCGTTCTTGCATTCGGATAGATCCGTCTCCCTTCCTGGCGCCACCAGCCGCGAATGGAGGCGACCGCAAACGCTCCCGTGTCGTGATCGGTGCCGACATTGACAAAGCCGGTATTGCGCCCAATGTCATAAACGCCGTAAGGATAGGCACGGGGAACGTCGGGAGTGGGAAAGTCATGACCCTGAACCTTGATCGGCTGCCCGGCGGGAAGCCATTGCTGGCCCGCGTTGTCGTAGTTGCCGATGAGTTCTTTCTTCTTGGTATCCACGGAAATGACCGGACTGCCTTCCCTCAGGCAGTGTCTGACGGTGGCGCTGATGTGCCGAAACTGGGCGTCGCGGTCCGGATGATCTTTCCCTTCCTCGGTCTTCCGATTGCTCTGCAGACTGTAGTCGAGGTCGTGAAGGATCTGCGCCACCTTCGTATGACTGACCGGGTGTTTGTGCCGGGCCAGTTCTTTCGCGATGGCCCGCGTGCTCTTGCAAATCCAACGCAACGGAGACTCCGGGTCACCCCGAGTTTGGACCTCGATCATTTCTTCCAATTGCTCCACCAGCCCCGGGTCCGAAACCGTCAGGGGCTTGCCTCCGGCTCCGGGCCGCCGGATGCGGCCTTCCATGGGCCCGAAACCCTCTTCGATTTCACGGATTCCTTTAGCGATTGCCTTGCGCGACAGTCCGCAGGCACGGCGTACCAAACTGACTCCGCCATGGCCCAACGCTCTCGCTTCACTGGCCGCCATAATCCGCCGCGTTCGTTCATCCAACAGGGGCCATACAGAGCGGAATTTCTCCGTCAATTCGGTCAGCGTATCCATGCATGTGCAACATAGCATTACTAACTATATATTGACACCCTTATTTATTTACTCCTCCTAAAGGACATAGTCTACCGCGGAGAGCTCGAGCTTTGAAGCAGGGCCAGAACTTGAACAGTTCGTCTGAACGTCTCTTCTCCCTTTGCAAGTCCTTAAACGTCGCAAACCTGCCCGCAAAACACTGCTGCGTTCGCAGCAGCAGAATATCGACATGCCTGATTTCCCCTGAATGATCCGGCTCCTCTGAGAGCGCTCCCCTTGACTTGAAATTTAGTTTCGGCTAAATATTTATTTTGTCGAGAGAAATTATCAAGGGGAAGCCGAACGATGTGCTGTAGATATAAAATGATTCCCTGGGTTCTTTCCTGTTGCTTGCTAGCCAGCCAAGTGCAACCGCTGTGGGCCGAAGAACACGAGGACGAGGACAGGCTCAAGCGGCTTGAGGACAGACTGACTCGACTAGAATCCAATTTAGAGCGACTGATCGATGTGCTCGTTTCTCAATCCGAGGACGAGTCTTCGCAAGAGGCTCGCTCCCAGCTCCGCTCGCTTTCCAAAGATGTCCAGGCAATAAAAACCGAGGTCAAGACCGAGGTTGCGGATGAGCCAAAAGAGGTTGCCGTGGCGGCGTTGGAACCACCTACGGTAGACCCCGTACCTGATAATCCAGCCGACGAAATCATCAATGTGCCCTACTCGGGCTACATGGAGATGCATATCAACCACGACCAGGTCAACCCGACCACCATGGACTTTCATCGATTCGTTCTCCTGTTCGGACACGGTTTCGGAGAACGGATTCGTTTCTGGTCGGAGCTGGAACTGGAGCACGCCTTCGTCGAGGGAGGGGAGGCAAGTGGTGAGTTGGAGCTGGAGCAGGCCTATCTGGATTTTTTAATCGATCCCAAATTCAACTTCCGAGCAGGAATGGTGCTGACACCGATTGGGATCATCAACGAGCGGCATGAGCCCCCGGCCTTCCACGGCGTGGAGCGTCCCTTCGTGGACACGGTCATCATTCCCTCTACCTGGTTTGGGACCGGGGCCGGCTTCGTGGGGGATCTGGGCAACGGTCTGCACTACAAGACTTATGTCATGGGATCCCTTGACAGCTCCTTTTTCTCGGCTGAGGAAGGCTTTCGGGACGGCCGACAAAAGGGTTTTCTGGAAAACGGGCGAAACCTGGCCTGGACCGGCCGTCTCGAATATCGCCCCCGGCCTGGGCTCAACCTGGGAACCAGTTTCTGGACGGGTGAGACTGGGTTCAGTTTTCGGGACCTGAATGGTCGCCTGAAGATGTTCGAATTCGACGCCCGCTACCGAGTCGGGAGATTCGAAGGTCGGGGGCAGTTTGTCACGACTCATCTGGGAGAGGCTGCAGAGATCAATCAGGCCATTCGTCGCCAGGTCGGAATCAACCCCAACATCGCGCGCAAAATGAGGGGCTTTTATCTCGAAGGAGCGTCGAGCCTGGTACCCTCCACTTTTCCCCACGATCTGGTTGCCTTCTACCGCTACGAGAGCTTCGATACTCAATATCGTATGCCCCAGGGGTTCTTTTCTCTGGAGCAGTTCGACCGGGCGGCACATGTCCTGGGGCTCACCTACTTTCCTCATCCTGATATTGCTTTGAAGGTCGACTACAACGTGATGGGGAATGCCAGCGACTTGATCGAGGCCCTCAACCGCTGGAACTTTGGAATCGGCTGGTGGTTCTGATATTCAAGAGATAGAAGATAGAGATAAGGAGTAATAGATGAGATTCAGACGAACCGCGCTGGCAGCTCTTCTTTTCTCGGTTGTAGTGTCTGGTGGGGGTCCGTCCCAGGCGGCTGGGAAGTCGGCGGAAAAGAAGAAGATCAAGATCGTTGCAGAGCGCTTCTCCTTCACTCCCTCCACCATCCGAGTAGCACAGGGGACCCTGCTTGAGCTCGAGCTCAGCAGCGACGATACTTTTCACGGCTTTCGACTGCCCAAAGCCAACATCAACGTTACTATTCCGGCCCGACGACGGGACAGCATCAAGGTCCTCTTTGATGCCCGAAAGCCCGGGAAATACCCTTTCGAGTGTTCACGGCCTTGTGGCGCTGGCCACACCCTGATGCGAGGCGTGATCATTGTCGAGTAGCGAGTCCTAAGGCGATTTGACATCGTTTTGAGGAGAGATTATGCGAGCGGTTTTGCAATCCATTTGCCTGCTTACAGCGGCTGCGCTGGTCTTGGGTCTGAGCCCGCTGAAGCGTCCGCGAACCCAGAAGGAACCAACAGTATCGGGCACCGATTACGGCGAACCCATCCAGGGCATCCGGGGAAGAGAGTTCGAGATGTTCCGGCTGGGCCTGGAGGATTTCCTAGAGGTGGAAGATGCCGAGGAAGGTCTGGGCCCGATCTTCAATGGCCGTTCCTGTGCCGAGTGCCACGCCAGTCCACGGATTGGTGGCATCAGCACCATCAGCGAGTTCCGTGCCGGTACCCTCAACCCGGATGGCTCTTTTGAAGAGCCCAAAGGCGGAACCCTGATCCATCTCTTCTCGATTCCCCCTCATGAGACCCAGGCGGTCATTCCTCCAGGGGTCAACGTGGTGGCGAAGAGGAGACCTCTGCCCCTGTTTGGGGACGGTTTGGTGGAGGCGGTTCCCGACCAGATCCTGGTGGCCTTGGAAGATCCGGAAGATCTAGATGAGGATGGTATCAGTGGACGAGTCCATTGGGTGACGGACAAAGAGACCGGACAGCGTCGGGCGGGTAGATTTGGCTGGAAGGCGATGCAATCGTCGCTCTTCACTTTCGGCGCCGAGGCCTACCGCAACGAGATGGGGATTACGAGTGAACTCTTCCCCAACGAAATGTGCCCTGGCGGAGACTGCGAGATCATCGAGCTTGTGGATCCAGTCCCCGATCCCGAAGACGGTCCGGAGCGGTCTACCGGTTTGAGAGGCATCGACAACTTTGCCAACTTCCTGCGCCTTCTAGGCCCTCCTCCTCGGGGTGAGCAGAATGCCCAGACCCAAAGAGGTGAAGGGCTGTTCACGGAAATGCGCTGCACCGCCTGTCACGTTCCCTCTCTGACTACTGGGACCAGCCCCATCTCGGCCCTCAGCAGTAAACGCTTCCTGCCTTACGGCGACTTCCTTCTTCACGACATAGGTACAGGTGACGGCATTCAGGATGGCGATGCTTCCCCACAGGAAATCCGGACCATGCCCCTGTGGGGTCTAGGCGCCAGAGCCCCTTTTCTCCACGATGGGAGAGCCGCCAACATCGAGCAGGCGATCGAGTTCCATTCCAGAGAAGCAGAGAGCAGTCGGCTGCTCTATGAGGACCTTACCGAAGAAGAGAGGCTGGACTTGCTGGCGTTTCTGGAGTCGCTCTGAAACACCAGGTGTGAATCCGCCGGGAGGGGGCCTTTATGACGCATTCCCTCATGCTTCGAGACGACTTTTGGAAGAGCATATCCTTCTCGAAGGCGTTTCAAACACATCTTTCTGAATCCGACTCCTAGCAACCTTCGGTGTGTAGAAGAAAGACCTGCTGATCGAGCACGGCATCACTGTTAGCCCGGATTTCTCATCGCTAGTCGTAGCGAGGAGCCGCAAGTGCCGTCCTGGCAAGGCTTGCGATTGAGGCCGCCGTAGTCGTATTCGTGCAGTACGTCGAGGAGGCCGATTGAGCGTAACGCAGCCAGGACGGCTGATTGCGGCGCCGTAGTAGACTGGCGGTGAGAAATCTGGGTTAAGGTCAAGTCGTTGAATCGAGGCGATATATGAAAAATCCGTAGCCCTCAAAGACCTCTGAAGCTGTGACCTTTTTGCCGTAGTGTTCGATCATGTACAGCTTGTAAATGCGTAATCGTTCTGCACGCTTCGGCCCCAGGACCAAGAAGACGTTCTCCCTTTCCACGAGGGCGGTGTAGACGTTCTCGATAGCGTACTGCTCAAGGATTTTCCTTGCGACTGGGGTTCTTTGCGCGGTCCCCAACTGGAATGTGGTGAAGCCCTGGAGAAAGCGGAGGTCGTCGAAGGGAGAGATGAACTCCCACGGGTAGCTGGCACCCCAGGAGACATAGAGTTGATCCCGATGGGGATCCAACCGTGACATCGCCGACTTGAGTCCCTCGCTGTGTCGTCGATGGGAAGATGCATTTGTGTACTGGGCCAGGATTACTCTCGATGCATCGGCGAGGACTAGAAAACCGACGACCATGACACCGAGGAGGCGGACGCGATGCAATGGGCGAAGCGAAATCGCATGTCGATCCCTGAGTACAAGGAGTGCGACCAGGCCTAGAGAAGCAAACATTGGCATATAAACGCGGGGAGGAGGAGGCTTGAATGCGTAGAAAACGAGAAAGAGAAGAGTGGTAGCGACCCCCATGCAGAGTCCAATCTTAAACAGCGTGACGACGCGGAAACGAAGAAAAACCAGGCAGGCCAAAACGACTACCCAACAGTGCTGCGCGAAGGGAGATGTCAAGATCCGTTTGAACATGCCCAAAGCTTGTACCGGGGACTTTGCGCGTCGGTATTTTGGGGCCTTGGAAATGACCGAGTTCAGCGAATCTGCTCGGTAGAGATCGTCTTCCATAAAAAACCATTGAAGCAGCATGTCATAGTCGTTTCGCGACCATCCCACTTTCGCGAGCATCTCCGACTGCTGGTCAGGAGGCATGAGCTCGAGGACCTTGAAATCGATGAACTGCTGGCGCATAGACCTCTGCTGGCGCGAGCCTGCCCATTCGGCGCGACTCTGGTGGTAGTGCTCGTCGTACTGACCCAGGCCAAAGCAAAGCGAAAGGACCACTCTCAAGAAGAGTCCACGAGTGAAGAGAACGAACCGTGGCTGTTCGAAACACTCGAGGGCGAAGAGGGGGGCAATAAAGAGCGCCATGAGAGCCATGGCGTTCCATCGAATGACGCTTGAGACAATGACGAGAAGACCCGCGATCACAAAGCGCCACGAATCGGAGCTTGTCCATGCAGCCTGGTTGTCCGACGACGGGTGTCGGGTGGGATCCTTGAAGAGGAGCACCAAGGGGAGAGGCCCGCCATAGAGGCCATGGAGGCCACTACCGTGAACTGGAGCTGGATCAAGAGATCCACCGAGACGAGCACGAGAAAGACGGAGTACAGGCCCAGAATAAGCACTCTAGGGGAGCCCTTTAGCGCGATATACAGAAAGCTCGCATGAGATGCGAACAACACCAGAATCTGAAGAAGCGCATACCACGGGATATAAAGGTTCAGGCCGTAGAGTAAGTTGAGGAACTTCCCGAGGAGGATGTTCGAAAAGAGTATGTGCGGTGTGGGCTCGACCGCCATCGTGACCCCCGCCGCCATAAGCGTCATCGCGACGTCGTCATTAGACTGATAGCGGGGAACGCAGAGGGTGTAGGTCAGAGCGAAGAAGAGTCCGTTCAGGAGCAAAGAAAGGATGAGCGGATGTCGCGCGAGTGCTCTTTCGAGGCTGAGTTGAAGCGGCATCGCGGGCGTTTTCAGTCCACCTTACTAAACTCGAACAGTGTAATAAGTGCTGGTTTGCACAATGAATGAATGATCAAAACCTATCAAGCCGCCCAGCTACCGTCAACCAGAATCGAGCTGATCTGCTTGGTTTCGTTCCCGCGTGGTCCTGGGAACAGCGCCCTACGGGTTTGCAACTGCGTCAGCGCCGTTGAGATTGCCCTTCCAGACCCAAAGATCTAATATTCGGTACAAAGGTTCCCCTGTAGTCGGGAGGCCCGCTTTGGTAAGCCAGCCCACTGGCATGTGCCGGTGAAAAGCACATTCTGTCACCGGAGTAGTCCTCCCGTTTTTTGAGACGAGGGCAGGATGAGCTATAGGATTCTTTTCGCGTTCGCCGCCGTTCTTGCCTTCGTTGTCTTCTTTTCTCCGGTTCGATCCCAAGAGCCCAGGCAGGCGTCCTCCGCTGTTTACGGGAAGCTCGATGGGCTGGTGGCCAGCGTTCGGGTGGTGCGGGATTCTGACGGGGTGCCCCACATCTTCGCCGAGAATGATCACGATGCCGCATTCATGGTGGGATATATTCATGCCCAGGACCGCTTGTTCTCAATGGACCGGTTTCGCCGATTTTTCAGCGGGACCTTAGCCGAGCTAGTGGGGGAGTCCGCACTGGAGGGAGACATCCAGATGCGTACTCTTGGTCTGAGACGATCGGGCGAGGCATCGTGGGAAGCTTCCTCACCTGTCCTGAAGGATCTAATACAGGCTTATTCAGATGGGATCAATAGTTACCTGGACGATCCGAGTCACCCTTTGCCTCCCGAATATGCCGTCCTGGAGCTGACGGGTATCTCTCCCTGGACGCCCATCGACACCCTGACGCTGGCCCAGGGTCTAGTGTTTGGACGTTCCTTTACGTCGGACATTCCCCTGACGCTTGCCCTCGAGGCCCATGAGGCTGCGGGTGAAGAGTTGGGATTCGATGGGACCACACTGTTTTACCAAGATCTTTTTCGAGTTGCTCCCTTTGACACCACCCTATCGATCCCCAGTGCCTCTACCGACGTTGACGAGAGTTCCTCTCAATCGGGATCCAGGCTCTTTCCCAGGTCAAGCCTGAGACTTCGTGATGCGATCAAACCCGAAACATTGGAGCTAGCTCGACGCTACCGGGAAGCGGTAGGTAGAGTCCCCTGGTTGGATCGACTCTTCAGCCGGGACCGGTCCGGCACCGGCAGCAACTGGTGGGTTATCGGCGGAGATCATACGGAATCAGGCAACGCGATGCTGGCAAACGATCCCCACCTGAGCTTGGGGATTGGGAGTGGCTTCTACGAGACCCATTTTGTTGTCTCCGACGACCCCAATTTCGGTCCCATGAATGTCACTGGAGTGTCTCTTGCCGGAGCACCCTTCATCGTCCAGGGCTGTAACCAGCGGATCTGTTGGGGAAGCACCACGAATCCGCTGGATGTGACCGACACCTTCGAGGAAGACTTGGTCGTCGATCTGTTCCAGCAGATTCCCACCCACACCGTGTTCGAGGACGAGAGAGAGCCCCTCGTCGTGATTCCCCAAAGCTACCGAGTCAACCAGGTTGGAAACGGGACCCCGGATGATCTTGAGACGGCCGATGTGGGCAACCTCCGCGGCGGGCTGACCTTCCTGGTGCCCCGGCGCAATATGGGACCGATTGTCTCGGTAGACCTTTCCAAGTTTCCCAAGGTCACGGCACTGAGCGTTCAGTACGCAGGTTTCTCCGCAACCCGAGAGGCGGAAGCATTCTTTCGTTTGTCACGTGCACGCAATCTCGAGGATTTCAAGGAGGCACTCCCCTACCTCGACGTCACTTCCCAGAACTTGGCTTACGCTGATGTTGAGGGGAATATCGCCTATTTCACGGACAGCGAGATACCGCTGAGGGAGGACCTGCAGTCGGGCCAGGTGGATGGATTGCCCCCGTTTCTCATCCGCAGCGGAAACCACCAGTTCAAGAACGAGTGGCTGCCACTGGAAAACCCACAGCCGCATCAGGTTCTGAACTTCGAGCTGCTGCCTCTGGAAGAGATGCCTCAGCTTATCAATCCGGACCAGGGCTACCTGCTTAACGCAAACAACGACCCGGCGGGAGCGACTCTGGACAACGATCCCTTGAATCAAATGCGAAAAGGTGGCGGCATCTACTACCTGAATCCGGGCTACGCGAGCCTTCGTGCCGGGAGAATCAGGCGCTTGATTGAACAACAGCTAGCGGATGGGGGGAAGTTCTCTCTGGACGATATGATCCGCCTCCAGAGCGACAACCAGCTGCTCGATGCAGAGGTTTTCATGCCCCATTTCTTGAACGCCTTCAGCAACGCCCAGGACGAAGGAGCTCCTCCTCTTCTGGCAGCATTGGCGGCGGATGCGGGAGTGTCCGAGGCGATGGGACGATTTGCCAGCTGGGATTTTACGACTCCCACGGGCATTCAGGAGGGCTTCGACCCTGGAGATGAACCGGACGAGCTGCCCGAGCCTAGTCCCGAGGAAATTGGCAACAGCGTTGCAGCAGCTATCTACAGTGTCTGGAGAGGGCAGATCGTACAGAACGTACTGGATGCCACTTTAGAACGCTTGGGACTCGCGGAGTTCCATCCGGACAGTGCGCGCTCACTGTCGGCGCTGAGGAATCTGCTCGATCATTTTCCCACGAATCGGGGTGTCGGAGCCTCTGGAGTGAACTTCTTCCAAGTGGAGGGGATCGGCTCACCAGAAAACGCCCGGGATTTCCTGATCTTGAAGAGCCTGGATGACGCCTTGGATCTCCTCGCCAGTGATTCCTTCGCTCCCGCCTATGGAGGGTCAACCAACCAGGAGGATTATCGTTGGGGCAGGCTGCACCGCATCCTGATCGACCACCTCCTGGGTGATCCTTTCAATATTCCGGAAGCCGGTGGATTCTCCCATCTGTCGCCTGAGCTGCCGGGTTTGGCCCGTTCCGGCGGGTACGAGACGGTTGACACCGCAGCTCACGATGTACGAGCGGTTAGCCCCAATGATTTCATGTACATCGTTGCTCCTGCGCGGCGCTTTGTGGCCGAACTGTCCCTCAGCGGAATCAAAGCTTTTCAGATCATTCCTGGTGGACAAAGTGGTGTGCCTGATGCGCCCTTCTTTTCGAACCAGCTGACCCGCTGGTTGACGAATCAATACCATCCGATGCAAATCTACCCTGCCGATGTGGCGGGTGACCAACTCTCACTCGAGGTCTTCACTCCCAGGGTTTTCCGCTACTACTTTCCGTTTTATCAGGGAGACAGCCGAAGCTTTCACTGGCATCGCCATCAGTAGCTTGATCGAGTCCCTGATGAGCCTCGAATTCCGTGCCTTCAACACGACCGGGAGCGAGACGCCCTCCCCCAACAACCCGCGGAAAACAGAACTTGACAAGGGCCGCCAGTTGGCCCTCCTGGGACACGAGCTTTTCGGTGTGCCGGCTTCGAGCCAACAGGCCGGTTGGATCGAGCTGCAGGCGACGCCCATAGGTGCAGTCAATACTCTGGGTCCTGTTCTCGGTACGTTCACCCAATTTGGATCCGTCGATTTGAGCCGTCTTGATGGCTCCGTGGGCTTCACCGACCAGGCTAGAAGACTCATCCTGACTCGGGTCTTCCAAGGCCCCAATACTTTCCGGGGAAGGTCGGCCACGACGCTCCTGAGCGTCGCCAATCCTAACGTCACGCCTGTCACCCTAGAGGTGACCTACGTCCCCTCAGACCACGGCCAACCTGCCCTGAGCGGAGTCTCTTCCCAGTCCGAAGCTCTCCTTCGACGGACCCTGGAGATCCCGGGCAAGGGATTCATCTTCGGCTCACTCCCTGACATTCTCGACCAGGCTTTGTCTGTTTCCGGTGGTTACATCGAGGTGGGAGTGAAGGAAGGACAAGGGGTGGTCGCCTTTGAGCTGGTGCGTCTCGACGACCAGGATACGGTTCTGGGCCTGAATGCCTCGTTCGCGTCCAGTGGCCCCGAACTCTTCTCCGCTCAATTGGCCAGTGGACCCGAGGTGTACACAAACGTCAAGTTCGTGAACACGAGCAGCGAGGATCGAGAATTGACGATTACTGCCGTAGCTGAGGATGGCGCCACTCTGGCAGACCCTTCCACGGTGAAGCTGGGGCCGAGCCAGTCCTTTGAACAAGATGTGGCGCGGTTGTTTGGCTTCGAAGAGATCAATGGCGCCCTGGCGTTGCCTGGCATCGGAAGTTCCACGGCAGGTGGGACGACCCAAGGAACAACGGTGGTCGGCTCCATGCGGGTCCAGGTCAGCGGCGGCGGAGTAGTCGGAGACGTGATCTTTGGCGATCCCGTGAACCTTGGATACGCTGCCGCGCTGCCGCTGCAGAAGACGCCTTTCAGCGAGGCTGGTTTTAGCCAGGTGGCGAATATGCCTGGCTTCTTTACCGGGATGGCCTTTTTCAATACGGGGATGGAGACAGCCGCAATCAGGATTCAGGTTTTCTCTGCGGACGGAGTCCAATCCGGGGATGCGACGGTGTTGCTAGGACCTGGAAAACGGATCTCAAAACTGGTCCCGGAATTTGATCCGGCTACTGCAGGTCAGGCCCGAGGTTTCATTCGGATCATTTCCAGCCAACCACTGATCGCTCAGCAGTTGTTCGGCACCTCTGATCTGAGCTTGTTGTCGGCAACTCCGCCTACGATTGTCCAGACCCCACTGGTCTCAGCGGTGCAGCACATACCCTGAGCGACTGTTCGCGGATTACACCGGTACCATCTCTTTTCTGCGGTCGCGCTTCTGGCGCTTGCGTGCCTTTGGGTCTAGTTCGATCTTGCGTAGGCGGACCGCGACTGGCGTGACTTCGACCAACTCGTCGTCGTCGATGTACTCCAGTGCCTCTTCGAGTGAGAAGGTCCGGATGCCGAGCAGCCGAACCGCGGAATCCTTGTTCGACGCCCGCATGTTCGTCAGGTGCTTGGCCTTGGAAGCGTTGACGTCGATGTCACTTTCATGGCAGTGCTCGCCGACGATCTGGCCGGGGTAGATGCTTTCGCCGGGCGTGACCACAAACCTGCCCCGGTCCTGCAGGTTGAACAGCGCGTATTCGGTGACCCTGCCCGGATCGGAAGCGACACAGACCCCCCGGTTGCGGTGCCGAATGTCGCCGCGAAACGGTTCATACCCATCGTACACGTGGGCGAAAGTCGCCGTCCCCTTGGTACTGTTGAGTAGCTGGTTGCGCAGCCCTATCAGGCCCCGTGACGGGCACTTGAATTCCAGATGAGCAGCCTTTCCGCGGGTGGCGATGCTTTCAATGATGCCCCGTCTTTGACCCAACAGTTCGATGACGCGGCCTGCGTACTCTTCTTGGCAGTCGACTACCACCTCCTCCACCGGTTCGCAGGTCTTACCGTCAACCTTCTTCATGATCACGTTGGGCTTGGAGACCGCCAGCTCGTAGCCCTCCCGGCGCATGGTTTCGATCAGGATGCTCAGATGCAACAGACCGCGACCGGACACTTTCCAGGTGTCGGCCTGTGCGGTGTCCTCGACCGACAGTGCTATGTTCGACCGTAACTCTCGCTGCAGGCGTTCACCCAGTTGGCGGCTGGTGACGTACTTGCCCTCCTTGCCCGCAAAGGGCGAGGTATTGACGAGGAAATTCATGGTGATGGTTGGCTCTTCAATGGCGATTCGGTGCATCGCTTTCGGCTGATCCGGATCTGTCAACGTATCGCCAATAGCAATGTCTTCCAGTCCCGTCACCACGGCGATGTCGCCGGCTTCCACCCGGTCTCGCGCCGATTTACCAAGTCCGTCGAACACTTCCAACTTGCCGATTCTTCCCGTACGGCTCTCCGAAGTACCCTTGTCCAACCAGACGGTCTGTCCACTTCTAAGTTGCCCGTTGTAGATCCGGCCGATCCCCATGCGGCCCACGAATTCGTTGTACGCGATGTTGGCTACCTGCATCTGCAAGACGGCTTGGTTGTCGCCGCTGGGAGCGGGAATGGTTTGAACGATGGCTTCGAAGAGCGGCACCAGCGTTCCCCCATCCGCCCTGGGTTCAGGGGACGCGTATCCGCCTCGGCCGGAGGCATAGAGCACAGGAAAATCCAGCTGGCTCTCGTTCGCATCCAGGTCAATGAAGAGGTCCAGGATTTCATCCAGCACGGCCGTGGCGCGTTGGTCCGACCGGTCGATCTTATTGATCACCACAATCGGAATCAGCCTGTGTTCCAGCGCCTTACGCAGGACAAACCGTGTCTGTGGCATGGGGCCTTCGAACGCGTCCACCAGCAATAGGACGCCATCGGCCATGCTGAGCACCCGTTCGACTTCACCGCCGAAATCCGCGTGTCCGGGCGTGTCGATGATGTTGATCTTGGTGTCGCCGTAGATCAACGCGCAATTCTTGGCCAGGATCGTGATACCGCGTTCC
The DNA here is from genome assembly GCA_965219855.1 of Acidobacteriota bacterium. GTDB lineage: Bacteria > Acidobacteriota > UBA6911 > RPQK01 > JAJDTT01 > CAUZIZ01. Next base: position 200,954 of record CBDCOR010000014.1, on the reverse strand, counting down.
CGCTCCAAATCCTCGGAATCCATGATGCAGTCCTGGACGATCTGGTTGCTGCGGAACAGGCCGCTTTGCCGCAGCATGCCGTCCACGAGGGTGGTCTTGCCATGATCCACGTGTGCGATCAGGGCGATGTTACGAATGGATGTGGTCCTAGAGTTGGTCATATTTGGGTTTCGCCAAAGGTGGTCGTGATTATTGCTGTACGCGGCACCGGTCCGGACGCCCTCAGCACCCCGTACCTGAAGCCGATCTTGTCCGCTTCCTGCCAGGTCCTTGCCACTTGAGATTTGGAATCTGTTTGTATCTTGTTTCTTGTGTCTTGGTGCTCTGTCCTGCCCTACTTGTTATCTCTGAAACTTCGAACGTACCTCACTGCGGCTTCTATCTCATCAGTAGTCAGTTTACCCTCAAACTTCGGCATCTGCCCTTTTCCCTTCCGAATGGACTCGGTCAGGTCCGCATCGCTTCGCTCATTCTGCCATTGCGAGCTGGTCCAATCGGGTGTCTCAGGTCCCTCGCCGTATCCCTGTTCACCGTGGCAGAACACACACCCCAGCTTCTTGAAAAGGGGAGCGAAGTCGATCTCAGGCTTGACAGACGGTGCCAACAGAGCTGCCTTCCGGATCTCGGTCTCCTCTTTGACGCCGTAAACCTCGATCAGGTAGTCACCAATCAGGTTCGCCTCGGTGTCCGTAATCCAGCTGCGATGCCGGTTGCTCATTCTGGCGACCAGCCTCCGCCATTCCTGGCGTGACCGGCGCTGTGCAAAGACCCGCTCAATGTTATGGCATCGGGAACACTTGGTGTCCATGAGCGTCTCGATCTGGACGGTAAGGATCTGCTCGGTCTGATTGATGTTCTGGCGCTCGCTCAAGAAGTAGACGATCTGATCGATCTGCCCCGGCCCGATCCAGGTGGGATCCCTCTCCGCCATTCGGTTCACGGTGGATTTCCATTCATCGGGCGTTTTGACCATGGTGAAGACCCGGGTCAGATCGTGACAGCGGTTGCATTTGTCGATGAGCATCTGGCGACCAAAGTCCAGATCCAGATGGGTCAGGGAGGGGTCGAAGGTGCTTACGTACTTTGTGGTGGCACTCTTTACGAGGTAGTAGCCACCCGAAATGGCGACGAGCGAGGTTGCCAGCGTTAGAACACCGATCCCCAACAAAGGCACGATCGTATCGAAGAGATTGGGGTAGAATCGGACAATCAGAATCTTGATCACCAAGATGGGAATGATCGATATGGCCAGCGTCATGTGAATGATTGTCTTGGTGTCCAAGGGGGCGTTTGCACCGGCTACCTTCTTGATCATGATGTAGAGAAACATCAGGTAGAGTGCGGCGAACAAGTAGCCGTTGATTCGGTGAATACGGCTCAGGAGGTCAGGGTTGAATCTGGGCTTTTCCCGCCCGACTACTTCGAGCATCAGCCAGACCTGGACGGCGGCCACGATGACGAAGACCATCCCGAGTACCGAAGTTAATAGAGGACTCATGGATACACCATCTCCTATTGATAGAGCACCAAGTCTCAAGGACCCAATTCCCAAACAGTTCCCAAGTACCGGATTTCAGGTAAAGCCCCCGTGTCAAGCGCATTCATCCGACCGTCGGGACCTGATTTGTATGTGCTGCTGGTGATTTCTTGTCTAGTTCCCGGTTGGCTTTGGTGCAACCGGCAACCAGACTTTGAAGCTGGTTCCGTGCCCGACCTGACTTTCCACCTCGATACGCCCCTGGTGCCTTTCGACGATCTGGTGCACGATGGACAGACCCAGGCCGGTGCCCACGCCTACGCCTTTGGTTGTGAATCCGGGGTCGAAGATCTTCCCTAGATACTCTTCGGATATTCCCTTTCCTGTATCCCGTATCTCCACTTGGATTTCATCGTTGCGGCGAGTGGTCTTGATCGAGATATCGCCTTCTTCTTCTATCGCCTGTGCCGCATTGATCAGAAGGTTCATGAAGGCCTGGTTCAGTTGCTTGGGATAGCAATCGACGAGTGGCAGGTCGCCGTATTCCTTATGGGTGCGAATGGTATTACTCAATTGCCGCTGGAGCAGAGACTGCGTCCTGTCGAGGCACTCATGTAGATCGACGCGGGCAAACTCTGCCTCGTCCAGACGGGCGAATCTGCGGAGATCGGTCACGATCGTCCCCGCTCGTTCCACAGCCTCGACGCTGACACCAGCCAGCTTTTGAAGGTGCTGGAGGATTCGGGTGGATTCGTTCTCGCCGGTTCCGGCTTGCTCTCCCAGGAAATCTGCTAACTTGATAAGAGCTCGCTGAAACACGTCGACATTGCTCTTGAGCGCTCCCAGGGGCGTATTCAGCTCGTGGGCAACACCGGCAACGAGTTGTCCCATTGCCGCCATGTTCGCGGAATGCACCAATTGTGCCTGGGTTTCCTGAAGTTTCTTGTAGGCGTCCTGCAGTTCGTGGTTGCGTCCTTCTAGATTACGGATGTCCAGAAAGCGGGCATAGGCCAGTGACATGGCGTCGGCATAGACCTCGAGGGTCCTTAGAGCTTGCGGCGGCAGTTCTTTCTTGCCGAAGCTCTGCAGGCTCAGGCACCCATAGGAAAAGGGGACCACGGCCCACGAGGTCGGCACCCTGACATCTTCGATTTCGCTCAAATCCCAGGATCGTTTCAGGAACTCCTGATGTTGATCCCATTCCTTCGCCGAGCCTTCTGCCGTCAAGATTCGGGCTTCTGGGCTTACTTCAGTCGACTCGTCCATCCGGCACTGGGTAGAGTAGACGTTCACGCCGGGAAGGAGGTCACGAATAGAGGGTGCCACTCCGTATTGCTCCTCCATCCATCCCGTTGTGACGGCATAGGTTTCACACTGGGTTCGGTCCCGGTCGAAGATCTCGATAGCACAGTAATCTGCGGACAGTCCTACATCGTGAAGGCCCTCCCACATGACTCCAGCAACCTTGAGAAGGTCTTCCGGACGACGCATTCCCTGGACCTCGGCCCGCACTCGCTCCACGATGAGCTGGCCGGTCAAGGCGAGGTCGTGCTCGTCGGTAACCAGGCGGCGCAGCTTCACATCCCCGCTGACCGTGGTCTGGCAAGCCAGTCGGGTCTCTGGTTGGTAGTGAAACTGATGCGCCACCGTGTCCTCTTTGGGATTTCTCTGATTGCAGTGCTCGAGACCTTCGAGGATCAGTACGCGACAAGTGGTACAACGCGTGCGTCCGAAGCAGACGTGGGCGTGGGGAATCCCAGCCTGAAGTGAGGCCTGCAGAATCGTCTTCCCCTCGCGGACCTCTATGTCTTTGCCATCGGGAAGATAGTGGAGTCTTGCCACGGTTCCTCCATTTTAGAAGTAACAAGATACAAGATACACATCTATATCGTTTCGACCCGTCCGCTGTTGCAGGCCCGACGGACTGTATCCATTACGGACATGTTCTCCAGACCGCTTTCGATCCTGGGGTCGCGATGGCCCCGACAGGCCGCCACGAAAGCATCTACTTCTACGGCATATTGGTCGGCCGGAGACACGGTGTGCTGCTTTTCCCCTTCCTCGGTCGAGACCAAAACCCTATTTCTCCTGCTGCGCTTGGGGACATAGGACATCGGCACGCGAATGACACCAAGATCCCCATAGACTGAGTAGGTTTGCTCACGCTGTAAGTGGGTTCCGCAGGTGATGGCGGCGACTCGGTCGTCGGAGAAATTGAGGGTGAAGTGGCAGAATTCGTCCGTGCCACTTGCCGAATCGAGGCTCCAGCATCCACTGCAAGAAATTGGCTCTCCCGACAAGAGGTAGCGAGCGCTATCGATTCCGTAGCAGCCGACGTCGTAGAGGCCGCCACCTCCGGTCTCAGGCTGCATCCGGATGTTGCTTAGATCTTCCAGATAGTAGTGGAAGTGGACCTCGAACAAGCGCACTCTTCCGATCGTGCCGGACGCCATCAGCTCCTTGACCCGCGTGTGTTGGGGATGGAAGCGGTACATAAAGCCCTCCATCAGCATCCGTCCCGCCGATTGGGCCGCGGCATTCATCTCTTCTGTCTCAGTGAGATTCATGGCCAGCGGTTTGTCGCAGAGGACGTGCTTTCCGCAAGCTAGGGCCTTCAGTGTCCACTCCTTGTGGAGATGGTTGGGGAGGCCAATATAGACGCCCTCGACGGCCGGATCATCGAGGACTTGCTGGTAGCTTGGGTAGGCTCGCTGGGCAGCCTTCCGGAGCCGGACTGCCTTGTCAGGCGAGCTGGTTCCCAACGCATAGAGTTCGGCGGTCTCAGCTCTCCTGATCGCAGGGATCATAGCCTTGGTCGAGATTTTCCCGATACCGATGATCGCCATCCGAAACATAGCTGACTCCTTTCCGCTATCTGTCGATAGACCCACTCCTGAAACGGCAGAATTTTGTGATCATGGGGAGTCCGCTTCCCGGGAGCCCGCCGCCCTCGATCTAAGCTCACTCAATCATCTAGCGCAACTGGGGGCGGCAGTGTCCTCGATGTCCAAGCTCAACGTGCTGTCGGCGCGCGGTTTGACCGCATGGAGTCTGAGGTGGACACCGAGTAGGATAAGTCGCCGCCTGGACCGGGTACGAAGGGTACTGCGAACTCAAACTCAGCGTCGACAACGGCTGGGAGCGCAAACTTCTGGCTCAGATCGGCCAGCCATTGGGTGGCAGCCATCTCCAGGAGGAACCCCGTACCGATATTCTTGAGCTCTCCCTGGGCAAAGGGCAGAGAACCTATCCTATCCTCCAAGGAAACCTCGAAGTTCCAGCAATCGGTCCCCGAGTGAACCAGGGAATGCATCACGAGGAGCAGTGTCCCATGCTCTGCTGTCTCGACTTTGATCCGGCCCAGAATGCCATTGTGTGAGAAGGCCGGAGGGATCAGACTCTGGTTTTTTGCCAGGATGCTGAGGCCATACGGCGGCGCTGTTTCGGGGGCCGTTCGGAACTGCAGTTTGAGCAAGGAGTTTCCGATCGTAGGCCGGGCCAGGACGCTGACCGCCACCCGCTGACTGCCGGTCTCTGCAACGCCGATCCCCACGGTACACAGCAGCATCGCCCCTGCCATGATACGCATGATCCTGACTCCAGGTGGTTCGGATTCTTTTCTAACTCTGATTCTCATGGCGCCTCAGTCACATTGATTTTCAGACTTACGCTCACATCGGGGAACAAAGGATCGTTGCTTGAGATTGTCAGGTCGCCGAATCTCAGTCCGACCTCCTTGGGATCGAAACTGACCACAACGGTCACCGCACCACTGGAGGGTATGCTCACCCCACCTACGGGTGCGGCCATGAAGTTCTCCACAACAAGGTTCGCATTGAGCGTGGCCTTTCCCCGGTTGGTCAGGACGACAGGCTGCGCCACCACTGGCGAACCGACAGTGACGTTGCCGAGGTTGACACTTGGAGCCGAGATGGCAAGCCGTGGATTCTTGCTCGGCCTCACCTCCGGAAACTGGCCGAGTTGCTCGGGCTTCAGAACGACCTTCACCTCCACGTAGCCCTTTTCGAAAGTGATTCCGTCGGGCAACTCACTATCACTGTCCAGGCCTACCAGGACCCCTGCCTTCGTCAGACCACCTGCCACGATGTGGATGGAGTTGCGACTGGCCGCGAGGCTCTCGGCGCTATGGGCGTTGATGGTAAGGGTTGTCTGAATCTCATCTATGGTGTCCCCATCCAAGCTGGCCCCGATCGACTTGTTGACGACTTCTCTTTCCCACCCGGTTTGATCGATGATTTCGGCAAGTCTCATAGCAGTCAACTCCCCTTCGGTCACAACAGCAGTAACACTGACCATCCTGGAGTCGCCAGGCTCGAGGATATCCGGGACGGGTTTCACGACCTCCGCGACGATCGTGGCAACCGTGGGATCGCTGGCCCCATCCTCATCTTGCTTCTTGTCGCAGTTGGCAGCACCCGCGGCGATTGTGATCCAACACAATGTGAGAATGAATCGCCAGTTCCTCTGGAATCCCGCTGCCCGAACTGCCTTCATTGTGTCTCCACCTGGGATGGAAACTGGACTACGATCTCCGAGTCACGGAACGAGCTCCACTGAGCAGAACGAACCTCAGACGTTGTGTTGACCATGGTTCCAGAGACTGCGGGAGGTACGTATACCTGTATCTCGAACTCGGTCGAGAGGGTGCGATCCAACAGCGAGAAGCGGGCGGAGGGCAGTTCGAAAACGATCTCTCCATCGCCGTTCTGGGAGAGAAAAAGGGTGGCTTCCGAAGGATTTTCCAGTGTCCTCTTGTAATCGAAGATATGACGCTTCGCCCCTTCCTCCTCTTGCCCTCCGTAGACCAAAAGGTATTTCGTTAAGAAACCGTTCGCATTGACCACCAGAAAGGCGGTCCCGGCCGCTTGGTTTATGCTCAGCTGATCGGTCCGGATCTCGCCCTGGTCCAGTGTCACTTTCAGGGAAGTCAATGCAACATCAAGGGGGACTCGCAGGACAGGATCGCCCCGACTCTGTTTGAGCAGGATCAAGGGGGCCACCGCCTGGCCCGCCGAGAACTCGGGAAAGAAGATCCCGGCCTCCGGTCTGAAGAGAACGAAGAAGTGATGATCATTGCTGGCGGGCCCTCCGCTTTCCACTCTCACCGGCCCTGTGACTGCGTCCTCTGGAACCCTTACCATCAGCTCGCTGGAACTTGCACTCTCGACCTGGCCTTCGACCCGGCCTCTCTCGACATTCTGGAAGGTGACCAGGTTGGCCTCGGGATCGGGATCGAAGCCGGACCCCCTGAGCTCTATTAGTTTTCCCACCGCTCCCCGCACGGGAAGGATCCGCTCCAGCCGGGGAGCTCCTGCTGGAGGTGCCACTGTTGTGAAACTCCGAGTCTCCTCCTTGCTCAGGGGCAGGTCAGAATCCTTCAGGACCGTCACCGAGGTGGATATCGCCACCAAATCGAAGGACTCGCCCACCGCAACCGGAAGCTGGAGTGCTCCGTCGCCCAGAATGATCTCCTGATCGAAGGTAGTCTCAACCACCGCCTCCTGGGGCGGCTGCGGGAAGTCCTCCAGCGCCAGCACGGTGGAGCCTGTCTCCAGCGTGCCCCTCGCCTGGAGGATACTGCCGACAGCGTCGTGCTGGCCCGGGATGGCGACGTCCCGGGTGCTCTGTCCTTCGAACGCAACCTTGGTGGGTGAGAGGACCTCCGTGATGCTCAGCGATTGAAAATCTCTGGCTTTGTTGCCAGCGATCGACCTTCCTACACCCATCAGCTGGCCCTCCGATAGTTGGGCAAAGTCGAGTTCGATCTTGTTCATTCGCACCTCGGTCCTCACGAGGCGCATGTCGTTGACAGTGTGGTGCACGACAATGGTGAAGCCCGGCTTGGAGCCGGCCAGAAGATTGTGAGGCAGGACATTGAAGCTGGGCCGGAAGCGCGGTTCTATGACCAAGATAACGGAGCTCTTGGTGGTGGGTGGAACGCTACTATCTTCGACTTCCACTGTGGCGGCTCCTGGTGCCAGGCCGGTCAGATCGATCACGGTACCTTCCAGGCTGGCCTGAAGAATTCCCTGGTCCTCCTCGGCCAGCGGCTTCAACTTGTAGGGGGGTGTCCCTGCTCCAATGACCAGCGTTTCCTTGCCACTACCCGGAGGCAGCAAGAGGGTGGACCCCGAGGGAAAGAGTTCCAGGACCGGCACCAGACCGGGCGCGAAATTCCTCACTTGGAAGCCGACGCCGTTGCTCATCAAACCCAGAACTCCAACCGTCACGCGATAGACCTGGGAGCCCAGATCTTCCGGAACCCTCACCACAAGTGAGTTGGTGGTGGCACTGACAATCTCGCCCACTTTCGTCTGGTCCAAACGGGAAAACAAAACCAGGTTTCGCGCCAGCACCTGGCTGAAATGCTCGCCGACGAGAGTCAAGAGGCTGCCTCGAGGGGCCCTGCCGGGAACGATGAATCGAATCTCGGGGGTCCCCTCGGGTAACACCGGTTCGCATTCAGCCAGCGGGGAAACTCCAAGGTTGTTTCGCAGCAGCTCGACTATGTCGAGAACATCTACATTGCCATCCTGGTTGACGTCCGCGTTGGCCAGAGCCTCTCCCCCAAGGGGCTTCGTCTGTAGAATGTGGGCCTGGATCAGGACCTGGTCGCGGACGTCCCTAAGGCCATCCAAGTTGGCGTCTCCGCTGCAGAGAGTTGAAGACGCTGAGGCAACTGAACCTGGCGGAGCCACCGGCTCCCTGAGTAGTTTAGGTAGACACAAGAGCGCAATCGCACTGAGCATCAGGATCAGGAATGAGGAAAAGTTACGGCGTCGGCTCTCAGGGACTTTCATCGCCGTTCCGATAGAGCAGGGCTTGCACGTCGAAATCTACTCCCCGCAACACTCGGGGTAGCTGCGAGCGTCAGGGTGACGAATCTCAAGGAACCTCGACCACCACATACTGCCGTTCCAGGGACACAGGGTAGGATTCGGCAGTGTAAGATGTCGCGAGCACGTCCCCCAGTTTTTCATTTGGGGCGCTACCTGACGGGCTCTCCTGGATAGCAGTTCCCACCTCGGCGCTCGCGGGGTAGCTGCGGGTACGGACGCGTTTCGGATCGACCCACGACCTTCCCGTCTTGACCTCGAACTCCCATCCATGCCAGGGACAGCGCAAAATCTCGCCCTTTCGAGTGTAGCGATACTCCCCAGGTACTCTCGCAGTCGGAAAACCCGAGAGTCGACCGGAACACAAGGGCCCCCCCTGATGGGGGCAGCGGTTGCGCAGGGCGAAGAACTCCCCGTCAATGTTGAACACTCCGATCGAGCGCCCCTCAATCTCGACGATCCTCCGGGATCCAGGAGGAATCTCCTGGATTGTTGAAACGACGTGTCTGCTCATCGGAATCCCCCTAAGGGCGGTCCAATCAGGTGAGGACGATGACGGGGAAAGTTGTCAACAACACACCCTGCACCTTCAACGCTACAGCTGAGATGGGAGCAGACGACGTGATCTCAATTGAGCCTTGAAATTCGGCCACTCCAGCGAGCTGATCGAAGAGCTCGTTGGCAAACTTGGGCGAATGCTGTCCGGACTCCAGGGTGATCATCTCCTGTTCCAGCTCCATTCCCGCCTGGTCCCTGCGGATGAGTGTGATCTGCACCGTCTGAGACGAAGTGTTGGCGAAGGCGATTCCGGTGTTGGTTCCCTCCTGGTTGAACAAGACCGGGATGGAGAATCGAGTGTCAACGGGTGAGGCCCCAACACCGGCCTCACTCGTGACGTTCCCGGCCCCGTCCAGCTGCGTAAAGATCCGAGTGCCACCCAGCGGACCAGTGGCATCCAGCACCCCGTACCCGGGCGAAATGTCTCCGCTTCCATCTGTCCTCAGGAAAGCCGATCCACCAGCCGGCACCGTAAACTCGAAACTGGAATCGCTAGTACCATCAGTCAGAGTCACCACGAACGGCGTGCCGTCGGACTTGAAGAGACTTACTCTCCCGTTTGAGGGCGCTGCGGTGCGATTGACGAAAATGAGAGTGACCACGAAGCTGCCGCTGCCGTCTTCGAAGGTGCCATTGGCCACCTGCGAAAAGATCAACCGATTCTCCCCCTCGGAGGGAGTGTTTCCCGAATCGCTGATGGTCAGGACTCCCTCGCTGGAGACCATCGGGACGGCGTCCCCATTCGTATCTGAGGCCTGAATCTCGGAAGGCTGTAGCTCCGTCGAGGAGCTGAGGGAAGCATCTGCCGCAACCTCAAAAACGATGCTGGCTACCGAGCCCGGTCCCGGCGCCATCGATGCGAGAGAGCCCGAAAAGATCACAACCGTGAGTTTTCCGTCCTCCAGGTTGGACCCCACACTGTGATCGGTCAGGGAACTGCCTGCCAGCACCGAACCGTCTGCGGGGATGGATAGGAGAGTGGTATTGAAGGTCAGCGCAAACTGGATCGCGGTGACACCCTCTCCGTCGCTGATCGATACCGGCACGATCACCTTGGACCCGGGAGCCGCATTGACGTCCGGAACGCTGAGAGTGATCTGCGCCAGCGCCAGCTCTGTGGTCAAGACCAGCAGCGCTATGAAGGAAAGCTTCCTCATCATGTCCCCCTTGCCAGCAAGCGAAAGGCCTTATTCATATAGACAATCGATTATCCAATCCGACCCAGTTTCGCATAGAATTCTATGCTCCCGAGCAGACGGGATCAAGACCTGTATCGTTGACCGAACCAGAGGAGCCAGAAACCAGCGAGGGAATCAGAATGCACAGCTCAAGTGTGAATTCGAGCATGTTGAAGGGTCTGAGGTGGCGCTGCATCGGACCGCCCCGGGGAGGCCGCGTCGTCGCAGTAGCCGGCCATCCGTCCGATCCAATGGTCTTCTACTTCGGAGCCTGCGCAGGAGGTGTCTGGAAAACCACGGACGGAGGAACCTACTGGGAAAATGTCTCCGATGGGTTTTTCAATTCGTCTGCCATCGGGGCACTGGCCGTGGCCGAGTCGGATCCCAATGTGGTCTACGCGGGATCCGGCGAGAGCACGATTCGAACCGACGTCTCATACGGCGATGGCATCTACAGGTCCACGGATGGAGGCCAGGCCTGGCGACATGTGGGTTTGGCCGATACCCGCCATATTGGCGAGATTCGCATCCATCCTCGGAACCCCAATCTGGTGTACGTGGCAGCACTGGGCCACGCCTTCGGACCCAACCAGGATCGCGGCGTCTTTCGATCTCGAGACGGCGGAGAGAGTTGGGAAAAGATCCTTTTCCGCAGTGAGAAGGCGGGAGCCGTGGACCTGGCAATGGATCCGAACAATCCTGACATTCTCTACGCCGCTATCTGGGAGGCCTATCGGAGCTTCTGGACGCTCTCCAGCGGTGGGCCGGACAGCAGCCTTTATCGATCGACAGATGGAGGCGACACTTGGTCAGAGATCACGAACCAGCCCGGTCTCCCGGGGGGGGCCAAGGGAAAGATGGGAATCACCGTTTCTGCGGCTCAGACCGGACGTATCTGGGCGATCATCGAAGCAAAAGAAGCAGGCGTCTATCGATCCGACGATGGGGGCGATAGCTGGAAGCTGATGTCGAGGAAACGGGATCTGCTCAACCGTCCCTGGTACTACTGTCACATGTTCGCCGATCCTCAGCACGCTGACACAGTCTATGTCACCAACCTGAACCTGTGGAAGTCTACCGATGGAGGACGGAACTACACCCAGATCACGACGCCCCATGGGGACAACCATGACCTCTGGATCGACCCTCACAACCCACGTCGGATGATCGAAGGAAATGACGGGGGGGCCTGCGTCTCATTCAACGGAGGGGAAACCTGGTCCAGCATCTATAACCAGCTCACCGCTCAGTTCTACCGCGTCGACGTCGATGGTCGCTTCCCCTACCGCGTCTACGCAACTCAGCAGGACAACTCCAGCATCAGCGTCCCCAGTGCGACCGAATATGGAGGGATTCCCTGGACCGAGTGCTATGCCGTCGGTACGGGTGAAAGTGGGCACATTGCGGTTCACCCATCCGATCCAGACATTGCTTACATTGGCGCTGTGGGGAGCTCACCCGGGGGAGGCGGGGCATTGCAGCGCTACGATCGCCGAACTCGACAGATCCGACTGGTAACGGTGTGGCCTGAGACAGATCAGGGCTGGGCCTCGAAGGATCACAAATACCGCTTTAACTGGACCTTCCCCATCGCTTTTTCTCCCCACGACCCGAAGATCGTTTACGCTGCGGGGAATTGCCTGTTCCGAACTCTGAATGAGGGAACGAGTTGGGAGGCGATCAGCCCGGATCTGACCCGGAACGATGCCTCGAAGCTCGGAATATCCGGTGGACCCGTTACCAGCGACTCCAGCGGTGCCGAGCAATATGCCACCCTTGTCGCGTTCGCTGAATCGCCCCTGGAACAAGGTCTACTGTGGGCCGGAACCGATGACGGCCTAGTCCAGGTTTCCCGAGACGGAGGCCGCGACTGGCGCAACGTAACCCCACCCGACCTACCTGAATGGTCCTGGGTGGGCTCGATTGAAGCTTCGCCCCATGCTCCCGGGACCGCCTTCGTCGCCGCTACCCGTTACAAGTTGGACGACTACGAGGCCTATGTTTACCGGACAGCCGACTACGGGGAGACCTGGCAACCTCTCAGTGAGGGGTTCCCCAAGGGTGAAATCAGTCGGGTAATACGCCAGGATCCGGTACGACAAGGATTGTTGTTCGTGGGAACCGAAACCGGGATCTGTACCTCTCTCGACGAAGGCTTCAGTTGGTTCTGGCTCGGATCCAACTTACCGGTAGTGCCGGTCTACGACCTGAAAATCAAGGAGAACGATCTGGTGGCGGCGACTCATGGTCGTTCATTTTGGATCCTGGACGACCTGACTCCCCTTCGCCAGCTCACGCAGCAGGTGGCGGACGCTTCGGCTCACCTATTTGACCCTTGCCCCTCCTATAGGCGCTGCCTGCAGTGGGGGGTCGGGATTCATCGGGGTCCGGGGAAATGCTACATGCTGGCTCTGGGAGCTGCGGGCACATTCTATGAGAAAAAATCACAGGAAGGCGAGTCTGGTCTGACAGGGCTTGACGTGGGTGAGAACCCACCGCAGGGAGTCATTGTCTATTACTCTCTCGGCGACCTGCCTGCCGAACCCATTACCCTCTCTTTTCTGGATGCCCAGGGAGCTTTGATCAAGTCCATAAGCAGCCAGGATGCGGGATCGGAGGCACAGCCCAAATCGCAGCCGGCGGGCACAGAGAATGGCAAATGCTTCCTGTCGACTGAGTCGGGCTTAAACCGTTTCGTCTGGGATATGCGCTACCCCAATGCTGAGAAGGTGCCGGAAGACCTCATCACCGAGAAGATGAAGACCGGCCCGCTGGCTGCACCCGGAACCTACCAGGTGCAGATTCGGGTTGGCGATCACACCTCGATTCGCTCCTTCGAGATTCTCAAGGACCCCAGGGTATCAGCCACCCAGGAGGAACTTGACGCGCAGTTCGCTCTCTGGAGCCGCATCCGCGACAAGCTCTCCGAGACACACAGACACATCAACCAGCTCAGGAAGATCACCGCCCAGTTGAAGGAATGGGAGGACCGTCTCGAGGGTTCCTCCAACTCCGAGTCCTCTCAGTCGGTGGGTCAAGCTGCCAGGGATCTGAGAAAGAAGCTCGCGGCCGTAGAACAGGAGCTGATCCAGGTTGATGCGGAGACCGAAGCGGACTGGCTGCGCTTGCCCGCACGGCTGAACTATAAGCTGGCGGCCCTGATCAGTGTTGTTTCGAGCGCTGACGCCGCCCCGCCCCAACAGGCATACGATGTATTCGATCATCTTTGTGCAAGCCTCGATCCTCAATTTCATCGCCTTCACGAGCTCAGAGAGCAAGATGTAGCGGCTTTCAACGAGCTGGTTCGTGACGCTGGACTGCCGGCCGTAATCACGTGAGTACGCGCTAAGCTGAAACTTCATTGGGATCGTCGCACGTCTGAACGTCCGAACGTCGCACGTCTCTTGCCACTGGACAGTGTGGCGAGAGGCTTCAAGTTTCTTTCTCGAATGGGGCCAGCGCTTCTGGGGGGGGAAACTAAGAAGGTCTGTTAAGGTCTGTCTGAAGTTCTTCGTGACTTTTGAGTCAAGTTCAGAAGGCGCGAGACGATAACCTCGACCTACGCCAGGCCAAAGTCTTCTTTCGAACCTTTGGCTCGTAGGTCTCTTGTGCTTTGGCCCAAGATGTTGAGGACTTGGGCTTCGAAAACCAAGAGAGGTCAATCCCAACGGGTTTGTGTCTGTCAGCCCAGGGTTTCCCAACCCTGGGTACGGGGGAGCCTCCCCCCTTGAATCAACCCGGAACGGGTTGCGTACCTAACTTAACTAGCCCGGATTTCTCATCGCTTGTCGTAGCGAGGCGCCGCAAGGGCCGTCCTGGCAAGGCTTGCGACCGAGACCACTCGTGGCGAGCCGCCGGAGTCGTACTTGTACAGTACGTCGAGGAGGCCGACCGAGCATAACACAGCCAGGGCGGATGATTGCGGCGTCGCAGTAGACCAGCGATGAGAAATGCGGGCTAAGTGGCCTCCTGGGGAGGAATAACGCCTCTCGAGAGCGAGTGTACGCAACCCCCGATGGGGTTGAAGTCCAAGGGGGAGATCGCTTACCCAGGGTTCAGAAACCCTGGGCTGATAGACGGAATCCCTTCAGGATTCAGGGGCTCCCTGAGTGCTTGAGTTCGCTGTCAACGAGGTGAATGCCGAGGGCAGACTCGTGCCCTTTGTCGCTACAGAAGTCTCCTTCTTGAAGGGATCAGTGCCCTGGGCGATATGCTGCGAAGCCTCACTAGGCTGAAACTTGGAAATCTCAAGGTACAAGAAACACAAGATACAAACAGGTTCCAAATCACAAGTACCAAGCTCCAGACGGTCTAGTATCTTTGCCAAGGCTTTGCCCACCAAGAGGAGAAGAGAGAAACCGCTCAGAGCATTCCACCGACGCCTGTGCTATACTACCCCTCACCCACCTCTCAGTTTAGGAGCTCGGTCTTATGAAAGTGATCAGAATAGCCCAGGTGCCTCCACCCACCGTGAGGATGGACGCGACCGTTCTCGAAGCGGTGTGGAGCATGCAGAACGCCCGCACCGGTGCGACGGCGGTCCTTGAAGGCGAGCAGCTCGTGGGCATGTTCTCGGAGCGGGATGTCATGTTGCGGGTGGTGGCAGCTCAGCGAGATGCCTCAGCGACTCAGGTCCAACAGGTCATGACCTCTCCCGTCAAGTCGGTCATCGAGGAGCAGGATGCCGGAGATGCCCTCGAACTCATGGTTTCCAACCACGTGCGCCATCTTCCCATTCTGGACAGTCAGGGAGGCTTGACCGGCCTCATCTCCATTCGGAATTTGCTGCAGTATCATGTGGAGGAGCTGGCGGACCAACTGAATTCACTGGAATCCTACTTCTTGGCCGACGGACCGGGAGGTTAGGAAGTAAGTCCCAAATCCCAAGCTACAAGATACAAACAAATCTCAAACACCAAATTCCAAACGAATTCTTGAAGGTTACATTGGTTTCGCCGCAGGATCGTTTGGCTTCGGAGGATCTAGAATGCGGGATTTATTCAAGCCCCTAGGGTTGTTGGTTGCAACGCTCCCACTCTTGGGCGGGTCGTCGATCTTTGCTGAAGACCGTGGCACGACCGAGATCACCCTGGAAGGCAAGTCAGTTTCGATCGATTATGGCCGGCCCACTCTCCGGGGCAGGGACCCCAATCAGCTGATCGGAGTGGGTCACGTCTGGCGGCTGGGAATGAACCAGGCCACGACGCTCACAACCGAAGGGGATCTCAAGTTTGGCACCCTGGATGTACCCCAAGGTTCCTATAGCCTTTTCGCCAAGAAGACCGGTGTCGAAGCGTGGGATTTGATCATCAACACGCAGACCGGCCAGTGGGGGACCCAGCGTGATGTCAGCAAGGACCTTGGGTCAATCCCTCTCACAGTAGGGGATGGAACGGAGAGCGTGGAACACTTCACTATTGAGCTGCTGCCCGGGGGCGAGTTTTCCATGAGCTGGGGTACCCTCAGGGTGTCGACGTCGTTCACAGCCGACTAATCCTGCCTCTAGCGGCTGGCCAAGTGTCAGTCTGGGCCACCGATCGCGGCTGCCGAGAATGTCTCCCCAATTCGTGCGCGACTTGCTATACTTAGCGCCTTCTTGACGAGAGAATGAGATGCCAGGTGAGACGGAGCTAGATATGAAGGACGGAAAACTGATCGTATTGACAGCACCTTTAACCGAGATGATTGACCATGCCGGATACTTCATCCAGATGGCGATGGCTTCTTTGCCGGTATGGATGGAAGGAGTGCTGAACCGGAAGTACCCGGAGTGGAAGCAAGCCAAGCGAGCCAGCGACGGAACTGCCCAGGCCGCTCCGGCGGGACTCCGGATTCTCGAGAGGGTGATGGGGAAGGAGTTCGGCACCGAGAATGTGATCGTTTGCTACCCCGAGGATCTCGATAACTTCATCGGAGCGAACACCAGAATCGTAGCCGTTTCTACGCACAATCCCCATGGGGTGACCTTCGCTGCTGGAGTCTATACGTCCATCTTCGGGAGCTCCAAGCAGCCCATCAACTCCTTCTATTCGGACCTCATGTTCGAGAAAATCAAGAACAATTCTCATCGGTCAAACTACAAGGTCATCGTGGGCGGGTCTGGCGGCTGGCAGATCAACCAGACCGGTTCTGCTGGCAGTTTGGGTGTGGATTGCGTGGTTGAGGGACGCAGTGAATCCGATGATACGATGGAGCTCTTTCGAAAGGCCGTTCGGGGCGAGTCGTTGGAAGCGCAAGTGGAGGTTTCCCACCCGACCGATCCGAATGCGATTCTATTCCCGGAAAAAGCAACCACTTTCGGGGTAGTTGAAATGACCACTGGCTGCGGTCGTCGTTGCCAGTTCTGCGTGCCCGATCTCAACCCTCAGATCGCCTTGCCGAGAGACAAGATGATGGAGGCGGTCCAGGCGAACGTGGCCAACGGCAACAAGCAGATCTCATTGGCCACCGAAGACATGTTCATCTGGGGGCAGGTGGGCAGCAAGACGCCGTTTTTCTTTCCCAATAGGGAGGCATTGTTCGATCTATATCGCGACGTATCCAACTACCCGGGAGTAGAGGAATTCGTGCTCAGCCACTCGACGATGGCTCCTGCCGTGGTGGACCCGGAACTGATCCGAGGATTGTCAGAAATCCTTCTGGACAAGAGTCCCATTCGGCTTCCCAATCTTAGCTCACACCCGGAAAAGAGAGCTCTGGTCCCCTTGATCGGGCTCGAAACCGGCTCGGTGCGCATGGCTAAGGCAGTGATGCCCAGTAAAGGAGTGCCGTTCCACATCGACGACTGGCCGAGTGTAGTCCTGAAAGGGTTGGAGATCCTCAACAAGAACAACTGGTTCCCCATGTTGACGCTGATGGTAGGGAATCCGGGTGAGACGGACGAGGATGTCGAAGCAACGCTGGACCTGACCTACGAAATGGAGCGGCGAGGACTTTTCGGGTTCCTGATACCTTCTGTATTCACACCTCTGGCCGGGACCAAGATGGAAAAGGGTAAGGGAGTGGCCAAGACTCGCGACCTTTCAAGGCTTCAATGGCAGCTGATGATGAGGTGCTGGAAACTGAATCTCCGGCCCGGGTTGTACAGTTGGTGGGGGCCCAGCGCCTTCAGACTAGGTGCTCTTGCGGTGTGGGCCGTGCGCCTACGCAAGACCAATGGCCCTAATTTCAAGTGGCCGATGTTCGATTTCGCCAGCGCGCTTCCTCAGAAGCTGATGCACCGAATGGGCAAACTCTACCCGGGAAAGCCTTTGAAGCTCAAAACCCGAGCCGAACTGTTGGAATCTATAAGACCCAATCAAAGGCAGTACATCAGAGAGGATACCGGCGACCTTCCAGGAGCTGTTGTGGAACAGGAGTCGGTAGCAATGGCAGCGACTCTATAGGGACAGACGCGGCAAGCGTTGTATGAGGAGACATAACAAGCATGGGCGGAACCAAGACCGATCACAGCTTCGAGCTCAACCCGGATCAAGTAGACTGGCTAAAGGAGATGGCGGAAAAGCACAGCCTTCCTGATGAGCACAAGGCCCTGAGGGTTCTCCTGGACTACGCCAAGGTTGAGGCAGACGAGGAGCAGGTTTTTACCCAATTCCGCTGTCTGCACTGCTGAGCCGAAACTAGAAAAATCTGTCGCACGTCTGCACGTCGCAGGTTGCTGAGGAAGGCATCAAAGCCGCGCGCGGGGCCGAATGTTAGCGATAACTTTCCCAGGTTCTGAGGAGTAAGTGGGACTGGTGTTTTCAGCTGAATCATCCACAGTGGCCGGTGGCGAAGTTCCCTCTGAATGATCTGGTGGCGTGACTGACCAGCAATCAAGATAGACCCGTGATCGCCCCCGTCTTGGTGTCGACGTCGATTCCTCGGAACGTAGGACGCGAACCCGTACCCGGTAATAGCTTAATCTCGCCCGCCACTGGGACCACCAGACCCGCACCTTTGTAGATGCGGACGTCCCCGATAGGCAACTCCCATCCGGTTGGGCGGCCTTTCAAGTCGGGGTCGTGCGAGAGACTGAGGTGTGTCTTGGCGATACAGACTCCCAGGTGTCGAGACTCGGGTTCGGACTCGAGCCTTTCCATGATCTCCAGTGCCTTTGGGGAATAGCTGACTCCCCGAGCACCATAGAGTTCGCGGGCGACCATTGCAACTCGCTCGCTGAGCGAGGTCTCGAGCCCATAGAGAAAGCTGAAGTCATTCTGCTGCGAGCAAGACGAGACCACTGCCTCGGCAAGCTCAACTGATCCCACTCCCCCCTTGAGCCAATGGTCGGATACCGCGAAAGAGGCCCCGGCAGACTCAGCCGCCCGCCGGACCAGGGCGATTTCATCTTTGGTATCGGTCAGGAAGGAGTTCACGCCCACAATGGGTCGGATTCCACTTTTTTTGACGACCTCGATATGGGCGACGAGGTTGGCGCATCCCTCCTCCAGCAAGCCCAGATGCTCCCTTGAATAGACCTCATCCAATGGCACCCCGGGACGGACTCTAGGTCCACCTCCGTGGGTCTTGAGCGCCCGAATAGTGGCCACGATGACGACCGCGCTGGGCTTGAGTCCGGAGACGCGGCACTTCAGATTCCAGAACTTCTCGTACCCGATCTCCGCACCGAACCCGCTCTCTGTCACCAGATAGTCGACCAGACGAGTGCCGATCAGGTCCGCGATGATCGAGCTTTGACCCAGGGCGATATTGGCGAAGGGACCAGCGTGGACAAAAACCGGCTGTCCCTCTATCGTCTGCAGCAGATTGGGATTGATCGCTTCTGCCATCCAGGCGCACATGGCACCGTCGACTTCCAGATCTGCGGTCGTAATCTCGCTGCCGCTTCTGTCATAAGCGACGACGATCTTTGCCATCCTCGTTCGAAGATCTGACAGGTTTCTCGCGATCGAAAGGATCGCCATGATCTCGCTAGCCGCGGTGATCAGGAAGCCCGATTCGATCTCGACCCCGTCGGTCTTGCTGCCCTTGCCGATTGTTATGTGTCTCAGTGCCTGAGCACAATAGTCGATGGCCCAATTCATCGCGACCCTTGTGGGATCGATGTTCAGTCGCTTCAGCTGGAGTCGTCTTAACCGTTCGTCGTCGTAATTTCGCTCGTGCTGCATACGCGCAGTCAGCGCCACCAGCGCTAGGTTGTGGGCGTTGGTGACCGAATCGATATCTCCATTGAGTCGCACTGAAAGTGGAGCAAGCGGAATACACTGTGCCAGCCCACCACCGGCACCGGAACCCTTGATGTTGAAGGTGGGACCACCGCTGGGCTGTCGTATGGTTGCGGCGGCCCGCTTGCCGATATAGCCCAGTCCCTGCAGGAGACCCATACAGGTCGTCGTTTTTCCTTCACCCAAAGGAGTTGGGGTGATTCCAGAGACGTTGATGTAGTGACCCATCGGCGCCCGCTCGAGACGCTCCATCACCAGAGCATGGTCGACTTTGGCCAGGTACCTTCCCATGGGAATGAGCTCGTCATCCTGCAGTCCCAGATCCTGGGCCAGCTGAGCCGGAGACTTCATGTCTCGCTCGGCCGCCTGAGCGATTTCCCAATCCTTGAGTCTGGTGGGGTCAAGCTTCATTTGGCTTCTTCGTCCTCCTTACCCCGAAGGGCTTCGGTACCCGCTTCGAGTACTCGGATGATGTGATCTACATCGTACACGCATCCATTCCAGGTGCCCCCGCTAACGGACTGTAGAGCGGCCCACAATCTCGTGTCTTCGGGTAAATGAGGGTGGGCCTGCAGTTCAGGATAGGGAGCGCGCGATTTCAGGAGCTCGTCGCTTTCTGCCGCGGAGTACCTGGCCCCTCCGCTTCCGACCAGGTTGATGCTTCCCTCTAGTCTCTCGCGGTCAATCACGATTTCGAGCATATCCCCGTCACGCAAACGGCCAATGGGTCCTCCTGCCAACGCTTCTGGCCCCACGTGTCCCACACAGGCTCCGGTCGAGACTCCTGAGAAGCGGGCGTCCGTGATGACTGCGACGGTCTTCCCCCAGGGGATGAATTTGAGAGCAGACGTCACCTGGTAGATTTCCTCCATGCCCGAACCTGAAGGTCCACCACCAATCAGAACCAGGACATTTCCAGGCTCCAGGGGACGATCGCTCAGCCCCTTGATTGCCTCCACCGCCGCCCGCTCCGAGGTAAAGATTCGAGCTGGGCCCTGGTGACGATACCCGTTCTCTTCGTCGATCAGCGTAGGGTCGATTGCGGTGGCCTTGATTACCGCACCTTCAGGAGCGATGTTCCCGGATGGGAAGACCAGCGTGCTGGACAATCCGTTCTTCCGGGCCCGATCGGGATCCATGATCACCAGATCGGGATCGACTTCTCCGGCGCTTGCCAACGTGGTGCGAGCCTCCCGGCGTCGATCACTTTCCTCCCACCAGTTGAGCACCTCTGAGAGTTTCTCTCCGGTAGCGGTTATCACCTGCATGTCCAACAAGCCAAGCTCCCGGAGGTGAAGCATGACTTCGGGGACTCCACCGGCCATGAACACCTGAACCGTAGGATGGTTGCGCGGGCCATTGGGCAGCACGTCGACCAATCGTGTAGTACTCCGATTGACGCGACTCCAGTCCTCCACGGTGGGCAGCGAAAGACCGGCAGCATGAGCGACGGCTGGAAGATGAAGCAGTAGGTTGGTTGAGCCGCCGAATGCCGCGTGCACCATCATGGCGTTCTCCAATGCGCCCCGCGTCAATATTTTCGACAGCGGAATCCCCTCGGCGCAAAGATGCAGAAGGGCGAGAGCTGAGCGCCGTGCCATGTCGGTCCAAACCGGTTGGCCGGAGGGACTCAGAGCACTGTGTGGAAGTGCAATCCCCAGCGCTTCTGCGACCACCTGAGCCGTGGCCGCTGTGCCCAGGAACTGGCACCCTCCGCCCGCCGAGCCACAAGCCCGGCAGCCCATCGTCGCCGCGTAGTCCAGGTTGATGAGGCCATGTGAAAACCGGGCTCCAATTGTCTGTACGGTGCCGGCATCCTCGGCGTTTGCCGCCGGCAGCGTCACCCCTCCCGGAACCAGTATTCCAGGCAAATCGGTGCAGCCAGCCAAAGCCTGCATCACCGCCGGCAACCCTTTGTCGCAGGTGCCGACGCCCATGATCCCCTTTCGAGTAGGGAGCGAACGAATCAGCCGACGCAGCACAATGGCGGCATCATTCCGATAGGGGAGGCTGTCCATCATTCCCTCAGTTCCCTGACTGCGTCCGTCGCAGGGATCGCTGCAGTAGGCGGCGAAGGGCAGAGCTCCTCTCTCTCGCAGAGTTTCGGCGGCCTCCCGCACCAGTAGGCCAACCTCCCAGTGTCCGGTGTGGTATCCCAGAGCAACCGGTTCACCGTCATCTCCCCGAAGACCTCCCAAAGTGCTCAGAATAAGATAGGGGTCTCGGCCAGCTTCCTCAGGCCTCCATCCCATACCTACGTTCTGAGTCATTCCGAAGAGATTGCCGCTAGGTTCTTTAAGCAGCATCTCCTCCGTCATTGGGAGTTTCCCAGGCGTGGGCGTGCCGGTCATCCGGGTTTCTTGAAGGGATTGACTCGAACCGCGCAGCTCGTCCAAAGAAGGCAATATTATTTCGCTCAAGGGGAATGGTGGGGCGTTGGTTGAAAAGAGGAGTCTGACCAGTAGCGTCCCAGCGTTAGTCGAATAACATCAACTGTTTATGAATGTCACTATTCTGAGTAATGTAATGCATGTCCTGAAAGGCCTGTAAAATTGGGGTTTTCTCGAAGAGCGAGACACTCAGGACCTGGAGAATTGTGTAGAGCGGCAACTCGAGATAGAGGCGCTTGCGGATGATGGCGATGAGCAGGTAGGTACTGAGGGCGATCCAGATTTGTGTTTTCACGGCATTGGGACTGGTGCCGTAAAAGGCCTTGATGCGGAGATGCTGTTTGATCCATTTGAAGAACAGTTCGATCTGCCAGCGGAGCTTGTAGAGCCGGGCAATAGTCAGAGCGGGAGAAGCAAAGTCGTTGGTGAGGAATACTAGCCGCAGGTCGGTGGTGACGTCGAAGAACTTGATGCGACGCAAAGGTTCGGGGTAGGCCTTGGCCGGATAGAAGGTGCTCAGCAGGACAGTTTGGTCGCAGATCAGTCCCGTCGTTCTGTCCACCGGGTGGGAGTAGCGGCGGCGGAACTTGAAGTTGGCCTTGGCGCGGGTCACGAATAACGACCGGGCAGAATGGAGTCGGTACAGGCGCCCGAAATCCAGGTATCCGCGATCCATGATGTAGTAGGCACCGGGACAAGGAATCAGGTGGTCCAAGGCGTGGACATCGTGCAGTTTTCCGTCCGAGATCAGAACGAACTCGGGAATGGCGCCGTGCAGGTTGAGCAAGGTATGCAGTTTGATCGCCCCCTTGGTACGGCGGAAGCGCGCCCAGGGGAAGACCGAGAGGCACAGGTCGATGGTCGTGGAGTCCAAGGCATAGACGGTCGCGTTCAGGTCGACTCCCAGGTCCTCGTCGGTGTACAGGCGGCGCGCTTCGGCGATAAGCACTTGGGCAAACTCGGCATAGATGCGCCAGTCGCGCCTCTCGTTGGCATTGGACAGATTGTTGCGGGAGACCGTGGAGCGAATGCCCATGTGGAAGAGCTTGGATCTCATGGCCCGTAGGCAGGCTTCGATATCGCGCAAGCTCTCGCGATAGGTCAACTGTGCAAAGGCCATGACCCGGTAATGGTCGGCACAGCGGAACGACTTGACCTTGTAGTCGCCTCCGTAGTGCTGAACAATGCGATGAAAATGATGCCAGGGAAGATGCCGCATCACCTGAGAAAAAATCGTCGTGCCCGTGTACATGCTCGCCCTCCTTATGAACTGAAGGGCGTGAGCGTACACTCACTTTCAAGTCGGAAACACCCATTATCTTCTCTAACATATTACTCATTAATACTTTACAGAGATTAGAAGCCCAAACGTTGGGACACTACTGGAGTCTGACAGGAATTGACAGCGTACCGCTTGGCGTTTCAGGTACCCAACTTTATTGGATCGACTACTGCTGGTCAAGACCATTGAAATCTCAGCTGAAACGTCTCCGCGAACGGTTCGTATGGTGGCACGGCCTTCCAGGCCGTGATTGTCGAGCGTCTGGCTCGACGGACAGAGCATCACGGGCAGGGATGCCCGTGCCACTGCAGGATCCCGAGATTTCTTTCTCGCACGATCCGGCTCGCAGCCGGGGCCGGACTAAGCCCAAAATAAGCGCAAGTTCGAAAATAGACCCCTTTGTCGGCTCCGAGGAGCCATTTTGGAGACCTAAATTCTAAATTTCGGCGCGAAGTCACTCAGAACAGGCACGTGTTCAGCTGTCCTCCACGCCGATCGCTCAGGGAAAACGATTCTGCCCTCTTGGGGGGCGTTTGTAGAGACACCTCGCCCCAGCTCTGGCGACCCTCGGAGCTACTTTATCTCCTTTCAGTTTCAGGTAGCTGGCCGGTGTTTCAACCACTTACTGCCTTCCAAGAGAAGACGGCTCCAACCATTGACATCCAGCAGCCGATAGACCAACTGTCGGCCCCTGCGCAAAATCTGGCAGGGCATTTCAATGACCTCTCGCAGGAAACGGCGATACTCCATCTTCACCAGCTCTCGGGCTTGCAGTCGCGCCGGCAGCACCAACCCCATCCAGGCCTTCAGATTCCAGGCTTGAGCCGCAATCACCAGATAGGCCCAGTTGGCTACCAGCGTATCCGAGGGCATCCGCAGGGCCTCGACTCCGTTCTTGAGTTGTTCAATGACGTTCTCCTGGTTGCAGCGCCGGTTGTTTTCCCGTACGACTCCCGCCGTTCCCAACGTTCTGGCCGAGATATTGGTGACATAAAAGTGGTAGCGCGTCTGCGGCAGCAGCCGCTTCTGGCCTTTCTCGACCAGGATCGTCTTGCGCAAGATCACCATCCGATAGGTTCGCTTCGCTTTGCTCGGACGGTAGTCGATCTCCGCGATCTCTTCCCGTTCCAGCGTCAGCGTCTTGAACCCGCGTCTCTTGACAATCTCCGGCTTCACTTTGTCCCGCCGCTGGCGCCGCTTCTTCCCTTTTCCTTTCCCCTGGCTGGGGCGCCCCAGCTCTTTCCATCTCGCTTCTGGCAACGCCTCCGCCCACTTGACGAAGCTCGGATGGGCGTCGATCCCGAAGTCAAACTCCACGCCCGCCTCCGTCCAACGGTCAAAATGAGCCGTCAGCGAAAAATCCGTGTCCCCGCGCAGGCGCACCTTCCGAAAACCCGCCTCTCGAACCAGCTCGATACTCCGATCCAGCCATTCGGCCGCTCCCTCATGAGAGGGACGGTTGCCCGAGCGGTTGACCGCATAGAGCACCTCTCCCGTATTGGCCAGCGTCACGATCAGCGGCGCATAGCCCCACTGCCCGTCGTAGCTGATCTCCATCCCTTCCTTGCATTCGCCGCTCGTGGGGGCCATCGTCCCATCCACGTCGATCTCCGCCCGTTGGAAGAAACGGGCCGGTTGTTGGGCCCAGACCTTGAGGCGGCTGGCATTGACGGCTTCCATCAGATCCACCACGTCGGGCGCGTCAAAGCGGCGCACAAAGTCTCCGGCCGTGCTGGGGGCGGGGATCTTCTCGGCTCCCACCGCCTCCAGGAAACTCACACTCTGACGTCGCAGTTCAATATCCTGATAGCGGGTCCCGCCCGTGGCCACGTTGTAGATCAGGCTCAGGACGTGGTCCGATTCGTGGTACGGTTGGTGGCGTTTGAGCAGCGTCACCGCCTGGTCAATGGCTTTCCCCAGCCCACTCCACTTCACCACCTGCTGCAGCAGCCCCAGACCACCGTAACTGACCGCACCCGTTTTCTCCGAGACCTCGTAGCTGATGACCTCGGGCGAGAGCACCGGTTTCGGGTCTTGACCGTTCCAGCTGGGGCTCAATCGCTGAGCAACCTCTGCTTCCCGTTTGCGGATGATTGCGCTATCCTTTTTCTTCACCTGAAATGCCTCCTTTCGGCTTGTTCTGAAGTTTCTTTGACAACCCCAGAATACCCGTCAGGTCTGGCATTTCAGGTGTTTACATGTGGTTTAGTCCACTTTCATCCACTTCTTTTGGGACTAAGTACACTAAGTACACTGGCGTATAATCATTGATGTAGAAGGAAGACAAGCTGGAATCGATTTCAGCTGAGACTTCCGCTGTCTTCCCTCTCGTGTGGGATCGGATCGACTTTGGGATCGAGGGATGGGAAATGGGTGTTGTCAAAACCAAGCGAGGTCAATCCCAACGGGATTGCGTCTTACAGCCCAGGGTTTCCCAACCCTGGGTAAGAGAGTCAACCCCTTAAGAATCAACCCTGTAGGGGTGCGATGAGCCGCAGTGGCTCGAACTAAGTCAACCATGGTAGACAAACGGTGAGGCGTTTGAAAGGAGGGAAATAGAGGGATAAGAGAAGCAAGACGCCGAAGCCTACCTGTGCGAGTCCACGCTGGTACAGAACTTCCTGCTCGAACTCCGCAACTAACCAGCGGAGGTAGGCAGCCAGGGCGCTCCCAACGGCAGGTCCGGAAGAAGGGATCGTCACGAAGGGGCCAGGCAGGAAGACTTCGGGAGACGGCACTTCGGCCTAGAGCAAAGCGCCAACGACCGCCCTTGAGCGAAGCGTCGGCGAGGTTCCCTGACCTCGTCTTCAGAGAGAACATGTGGTTATCTCTCTGGAACTGCTTTGGGTGATACCTGTCGCCGCCTGAGGAAAATGGTTCGAGTCATGACCGGTGAAGGTCCCCCACCGTCCCACGTTGGGTGAGTCCGCGCTATAAGCCCTCGGCGAAAGGCGACGGATGATGCGGTGCTGTGGAGAAGGCCTCCTGAGCCGCCTCCGCTTTAGGGATTGCCGCAGAGCCGGAGTACTCCAGTTTCGACTGGAGGAAAGGTAAAACCGAAGACGAGCTGAGGAAGGATCTGAGCTCTGGGTAGTTAGCGTCCCGGCCGTGGCCTCCAAAATGGGCCGGCCCGTGCTCTTGCCCGGGTCAAACCGAGAAAACAGACACCTAGGTGCCTGGCTAAGAAACACCCGATAGATCCCCGATCCGTCTCACCTGATGATGCAACCTAACAGGAACACCATGGTGAAGAGCAGAAAGGAGCACTCGCTGACCGGTCGCATTACGATCGAGCTCATGCGGGCCGCTTTCAAGAAAGTCAAGCGCAACCGAGGTGCCGCTGGAGTGGACAAGGTCAGCGTCGGGAGGTTCGAGGCTAACCTCGAACCAAACCTTCTCGCCCTGATGAAAGTTCTCAAATCAGGGGCGTTTCGGCCCGATCCGCTGCTCCGCGTCCGGATCTCCAAAGGCCCTCGCACGAAGAAGACCCGGCCGCTCGGGATCCCCGTGGTCCGCGATCGCGTGGCCCAGGAGGTTCTGCGGCGGCTGCTGGAACCTATCTTCGAGCCGCTCTTTCAGGACGCCTCCTTCGGGTTTCGTCCTAAACGCAACTGTCATCAGGCGATCCAGTGGCTGTTGTCCCTTCACGACGCCGGCTACCTTTGGGTACTCGACGCCGATGTGGAAGGTTTTTTTGACCACATTCCACAGAACGTCATTATGCAGTTGGTGGCCGACAAGGTTGCCGACGGCAATATCCTTCGCCTTCTCCAACGATTTCTCACTGCCGGGGTCATGGACGACGGAGTCTTCAAGCCGACCACGGTCGGCACGCCACAGGGAGGAGTCATTTCCCCACTGCTGGCTAACATCGTCCTCAACCAATTGGACTGGGCCTTGCACCGGGCGGGTTTTCAATTCGCCCGCTATGCTGACGACTTCGTCGTCTTGACCCGGTCCCAACAGCAGGCGCAAGAGGCTATGGAACTCGTCCAGCAAGTGCTGGAAACCCCACTTCAGCTACGGCTGAGTCCGGAGAAAACCCGGATCATGACGTTCGGAAAAGGCTATGAATTTCTTGGCTTTTTCCTCTCGTCCCGTTCCCGGCGCATGCGCGACAAGTCCCAGCAGAAATTCAAGGATAAGGTGCGGGAATTAACCGTCCGCTGCCATAACCTCAATGCCGAGGCAATCCTGAAATTGAACCGAGTGATCAGGGGGACAGCACAGTACTTCACCCCCGAGTTTGCGACCAATCGTTGGCTCTTCCAAAAGCTCGACTCCTGGGTCCGAATGCGACTCCGGAGCATGAAGCTTAAACGGAAGAACTACAACGACAACCGCAAACTCCGGGTGGGGTTCTTCTGCCGAAAGCTCGGCTTGCTTTCCCTGGAAAGCTTCTGTCTCTGTCGCAACACCTACGGTCAAGTATGTTACGTCGTTCCCCGAAATGGGGCAACGTCTTTGGGGTCGCCCGGTGAGTGACCCTCACGCCGGTAAATGTGGGGAACAGACCCCATCGCGACAACGGGGAGGGGCAGGCGGGAACTCCGCCTGCCTCTTACCCGCGTGCGTCCTGACCCATTGGTTGCCCTTCTGTACACAACCCATTCAGGGTTGAAATCCGGGGCGACGCCGTTGACCCAGGGTTCGGAAACCCTGGGCTGAAATACGGAATCCTTTCAGGATTCACCTCGCCCCTAGGCACTCAGGGCGCCATCACTCCAGAAGTTGACGCCAATTTTCAAGAATTACCCCGTTCGAGCAAATCCTGATTCTGCAACCACTTAGGCATTGGGACTTGCAAGGTCAAGTAGGTCACATCGCTAACCGCTTGATATCATTCGACTTTTAACCGGACAGTAGTGTTCCAGTGTACTAAGGGCCCTGTCAAAAATAACTTCACATTCTGGGGCCCATCTTTACCCCATCTTCAGCCACTCCTCAATCGCGAAATCCTCAGCGTAGACCTGGCTACTCTCGCGGTTTCGCTCAATCGTTCGCGGCCAAATCTGGCGCAAATCTGAGCCCCAACTCTGCGAAGTTATTCTTGACAGAGCCCTAAGCTTGACCGTGATTGGGCGCTCCGGTATCGTCCTGAAAAAGAGAGAAATCCAAAACAGACACCTCAACAGCTATCCGGGAGGGATCAGTGTCACAGACCACTAGAGTTCCTATCAGTATCAGGCAAGGACAGGAGAGGTACGATCGAGCCAAGGCCATATTCCCGGGTGGAACACAGCTGTTCGGGAAACGCCAGGAGATGTCTGCGCCTCAACAATGGCCCCCCTATTTTTCAGAGGCCCGGGGGTGCGAAACGGTGGATCTGGATGGTAATCGCTATGTCGACATGTCCATGGCCGGCATCGGAGCTACCTTGTTGGGATATGCAGATCCGGACGTCACGGAGGCTGTCGTTCAACGAGTACAGAAAGGGTGCATGTCTAGTCTAAATCCCCCTGACGAAGTGGAGCTCGGTGAGCTGCTGCTCGAGATTCACCCCTGGGCTGAGATGGTTCGGCTTGGACGCCTCGGTGGGGAAACCATGATGATCGCTGTGCGCATTGCAAGGGCTCGAACTGGCCGGGACAAGATCGCCTTTTGCGGTTATCACGGATGGCACGACTGGTATCTGGCGGCAAATCTACAGGTCGAGAGTGAGGCCGACTCGGATCGCCTGGGTGGCGGTCACCTGATGCCGGGACTCGAACCGGCTGGCGTAGCGTCGGGTCTGGCCGGGACGGCGATGCCTTTCACTTACAACAAGATCGACGAACTCAAGGCCATTGTTGATGAGCATGGTAACGGTCTAGCCGCCATCGTCATGGAGCCAACCCGCAACTTCGATCCTGACCCGGGCTTTCTGGAGAGCATTCGAGAGTTGGCCAACAGCTGCGGAGCGCGCCTCATCATGGACGAGATCACGATCGGCTGGAGGCTGGGCCTGGGAGGAGCTCACCTGCGATATGGCATCGAACCGGATCTAGCCGTGTTCGCCAAGACCACGGGAAACGGACATCCCATTGCGGCAGTGATAGGCAATGCTGACACTATGCAGGCAGCTCAGAATACTTTTATTTCGAGCGCTCTCTGGACCGAAGCCGTCGGGCCGGCTGCAGGCGTAGCCACGATCAAGAAATTCATGAGCCACGATGTGCCTGGCCACGTGAGCCAAATCGGGATAAAGGCCCGTGCTGGACTCGAGCAGATCGCAGCAGCCCACCGTGTTCCCTTCAGCTGCAGCGGACATCCAGCCTTGACATTCTTCGCCTTCGACCATCCCCAGGCGGCAGCGATCCAGACGTTATGGACGGTCCGGATGCTGGAGAAAGGATTTCTGGCAGCCGGCGGTTTCTACCCAACCTATGCCCATCAGGACGAGCATGTGGAACAGTTCTTAGAAGCTTGCGATCCCGTCTTTGCCGAATTGGCAGCTGGAATCAGGGACGGAAACGTGGAGCAGCGGATTGGAGGACCTGTCAAACACACCGGTTTCAGACGTTTGACCTAGTGTATTAGGCACCCTGATGAATGATCGCGCCGCCATTTTGAACAATTGACGATCCAGTTCGATCTCAATATCATACTGGGGGGCATCGATGAGAAACAAACTTATCACTGCGATCTTCGTGGTCATGCTCATCTCGCTGGGGATGGAGCAGTCTCGGGAAAGGGGCAGTCGTTCTAGTGGCAATGCTGGGGGATCGGCCTTCTTTGGTCACTTCCTCAGCAATCAGATCGGTATCTTTCCCCGCTCTCGTGGGTCCGGTGGGCTCGGTCTCGGTTTTTCCCGACACCGACCTCGGTCCATGTTCCATCACGGTCGTCGTTCATTGTTCACCCACCAACTGGGTGACCTCGGTCGGGATGGTTACGGAGTTCACGGGAGTAGCTTTCTCATCTGGCCCTGGAACTACACAGACCAGCCAACAGACACCGACCATTTTGTGGAGAGTTGGAAAGATCAAGACCCGTTCGAGAACAGGGCGAGCTCCGGCTTCTCCCAGTCAGCACTTCTTCAAGAAGGGATGAGCGAAGAAGAAGTGGTCCAGGCTGTAGGGTCTCCGGCAGAGAGATTTCGGCTGGGAAATCGCGAGACATGGAAGTACTCGAGCTATTCCCTCGTGTTCGAGCAAGGCGCGCTGAAGCAGATCCGGTAGCCAGGCAAAGGGAATCGCAGGCATGGGTCCTGAGGGTTTTCTCCCTGAGGTCAAGTCATCAATAAGAGGTCTAGAAAAAAGGGGATTGTGGTAATGAGAAAGTTTCTCTTGTACTCGATTTTTCTGGTTGCTTTTACGAGTCTCAATCTGGTCGCACAGAAGAAGCGCGTCGCCGTCGTCGATTTTGATTTCGGGACGGTTCAACAATGGTGGGGCGGTAGTTGGGACATCGGCAAAGGAATCGCGGATATGGTCGTCAACGAGCTGGTGAACGACGGCACCTATTCCGTGATCGAGCGAAAGAAGATGGACCTGGTAATGGCCGAGCAGAATTTCTCCAACAGCGACCGCGGCGGATGCTAGCACCGCCGCCAAGATCGGCAAGCTTCTGAGCGTGAACGGGATGGTCGTGGGGTCCATCACCCAGTTCGGCACCGAAAAGAAGGGCTTCAGTGTCGGCGGCATCGGAGGGAGATTGGGCAAATTCGGGGCGGGCAAGGTCGGGACCCAGAAGGGCATTGCGAACGTCAAGCTTACCGCTCGCATTGTCGA
The DNA here is from genome assembly GCA_965219855.1 of Acidobacteriota bacterium. GTDB lineage: Bacteria > Acidobacteriota > UBA6911 > RPQK01 > JAJDTT01 > CAUZIZ01. Next base: position 170,333 of record CBDCOR010000014.1, on the reverse strand, counting down.
CATCAACACGGGTGAGATTCTGGCTTCCAAGACCGGGGAAGGAAAGTCTAAACGGAAGGGTCTCATGCTCGGAGGCGGAGGTGGCGGAGGGGGCGGCTTCGGCGCAGGCGGTATCAGCATGACCAGCAGCGACTTCCGCGAGACCATTATCGGCGAAGCCACGGAAGCTGCAGTGAAGGACCTGGCAGCGCAGCTGATTGAGGACTACGGAAAGCTGCCTGATGTCGAGTACGTGATCCGGGGCATGGTTGCCGATGTCGATGGGTCGAGCCTCATCTTGAATGTGGGAAGTGGCGCGGGAGTCAAAGCTGGAGACACCCTGAAGATCCTGCGGGTGAAGCGCACCGTCAAAGATCCCGCCACCGGAAAGGTCCTTCGCGAGATCACTACCTCTCTGGGAGAGGCCAGGATCGACGACGTGAATGAAGGCTCCTCGATGGCGACGGTCATTTCTGGATCGGGTGTGAAGGTCGGGGACTTGGTCAGGAACTAGTGGCCGGTTGCTTTCCGACCTAAGCTCTTTAGCAATCGACGGAAATCGGGTATATCTTTACGGGCGGTCGTAAGCGGCCGCCCGTTTCTTTTTTTACGTCTAAGGAGGTTTTCCATGAAGATGTTTATCCAGGGTGAGTGGACGGATGCCGCCAACCAGATTCAGGTCAAGAATCCCTACGATGATTCCGTGGTAGATACGGTTCCCAGGGGGAGAGCATCCGATGTCGACGCGGCCATCGCCGGGGCTGTTGAAGGTGCCAGGATCATGCGAGAGATGCCTGCCTACGACCGGGCTCAGATCCTCTTCACCACAGCCGCCCTGATGGTCGAGCGCTCCGAAGACCTGGCCCGTACCATCAGTTCCGAAGAGGGGAAGATCCTGGCGGAGGGTCGATTCGAGGCCAGTCGTGCCGCCGAGATCATCCAGCTCTCGGCGGAAGAGGCCAAGCGTCTGACAGGCGAGGTGCTCCCTCTGGACGCCGCCCCTGGGGGAGCGGGTCGCTTCGGATTTACACTTCGGGTTCCCTGCGGTGTAGTCGCAGCCATCAGTCCTTTCAATTTTCCGCTGCACCTGGTTTGTCACAAGGTGGGACCAGCCTTGGCAGCAGGTAATTCAGTGGTTATCAAGCCTGCCACCGATACTCCACTCTCCGCACTGAAGCTGGTGGAGCTCTTGTTGGAAGCGGGTCTCCCACCTCAGGCTGTGGCTTGTGTCACTGGCCCCGGGGGCGAGGTGGGCGATGCTCTTTCCGGCGACAAGCGTGTTCGCAAGATCACTTTCACCGGCAGCTTCGAAGTGGGTGAGCACATCTGCAAGGTTGCGGGCATGAAAAAGGTCACGATGGAGCTGGGCTCGAACGCGCCTCTAGTCGTCATGGACGACGCCGATCTGGACAAGGTGGCTGCTGCCACGGTCACAACTGGCTTCTCCAATGCTGGTCAGGTCTGTATTTCCGCTCAGCGGGTGCTGGCAGATCGTAAGGTCTACGACGATTTTCTGGGTCGCCTCAAATCCAATGTCGAGGCTTTGAATGTGGGAGACCAATTGGACGAAGAGATCACTATGGGCCCCATGGTCCGGGAAAGCGACGCCATCCGAGTAGGCGATTGGATTCAGGAGGCAGTGGGAGGCGGCGCCCGGTTGATAACCGGCGGTGATCGTAACGGAGCGGTACTGCAGCCTGCCGTCCTGGCCGACGTCGACCAGGACATGCGGATCAGCCGGGAAGAGGTTTTCGGCCCTGCGGTGGCGGTCAGCCACTTCAGCGATGCCGACGAAGCCATTGCAAGTGCCAACGACACCCGTTACGGGCTCTCTGCGGCAATCTTCACCCAGGATATCGATCGCGCCCTGCGCTTTGCCCGCGAAGTCGACAGTGGCAACATCCACATCAACTGGGGACCCCAGTGGCGTGCCGATTTCATGCCCTACGGAGGTCTAAAGGACAGCGGTATGGGCAAAGAGGGTCCTAAGTATGCCGTCGAGGAAATGACCGAGTTGAAGATGGTAGTGGTCAACCTACAAGGCTAGTAGACGTTTGTTCCGTCTGCGGCGGACGTGGCTTTGGTCTCCAGGCCGAAGTTATTCTGTCTTCGAGCCTCAAGGCTCGACCACGGCGGCCTGGAGACCACCGCTACGGCCTCCCGATGTCCGCAGTTGGTAGAGTGAAGCAATCACTACAAAGTAGCAGAGCGTTATCGGCGAATACGACATGAACAAGGCGTAGGAGCTTCGCCCCAAAACATCGTAGAGGCTGAAGCCTATGGTGACGAGGGCAATTCCCGTTACAATCTTCGACCCCAGCGAGAGGTCTCCAAAATAGTTGACAAGACACATGATGGCAGGTGTCGAAAGCAGCAAGGTATAGTCCCAACCAGAGGGTGAGAACAGCGGAATCAGAGTCAGCAGGAGAGACATCTCGAGATACTCTGGAAAGATCCGATCCGCACGCTTGCAAAAGACCAGGACGAAGACGGCGACAAGGACACCGATCGTAATCAGCGACAAGGCAAACGCGGTAGGACCTATCCCCAGCCATTTCGAGTACATGCCGAGAATGGACACGCTGTCCTGAGAGGTCAGATTCGGAATTGTCGTGCCAAACGTGGCTTCGACCCATCCCAGCAGGAGACGGAAGTTTCCCTCTTGGCCGTAGAGAAGACTCGGCAGAAAGAGCAGCAGCAGCAAGACCACGCAGAGGGTGAAAAACGAGTCGGCACGCCGCCTGAGAGCCAGGTAGGGTAGAAAGATGACCGCGTAGGGCTTGGCCACGACGGCGAGGCCCAGGAGCAACCCTGCCCAAGTCTCTTTCCCTGACCTCATCTGGCCCAATGCCAGAAGGACCAACGACATCATCAGGAGATTGCTCTGGCCCAGGACCAGCTCGTGTCCGTAAAACTTGGCCATCGCGGTCAAGGTCAACAGCAGCAAGATCCAAGCGGGTTGATGATGCCTCGGGAGCAGTCGCCAGCTGCAGAATAGGATCAGGAAAACGAGGGCGACCGAGAGTGAATACCAGAGTGCCTTGGCAGTTGGCAGCGAGAGTCTTGACAGAGGGGAAACCGCCAGCGCGAATGCAGGCAGATACTTCAGCTGGTAGTGCTCATCCTCGGGTCGATAAAGGGACTCTGCTGCGATCGCCCTCGTCCCAGCCTGCCAGTAGACCTCGAAGTCGCGCATCTTGTGCTGGACCTTGTCCTGAAACAGAAGCGCGAAGAGGATGATCAGCGCCGGCGTCACGAGCCCAAAGAGGATATTCTGCTTCGATACTCTCAAAGTGTTTGCTCGAACTTGTCGACCCCATTCGAGAAACAAACTTTGGGATCCCGCGGATAGGGTAGGGAAGCACGGTCACCCGGCTCCCCTCCCTCCGAACTGCACGTGCGATTCTCCCGCATACAGCTCTCCAGTCAGTAGGTTCCTATGGATTGGACGAAACGGATATGGGCGTCAGTCAGGCTCGTGAACCCATGATCCGTAAAGAAGGCGTTGGGCCAACGGTGATTTCGACAGAGGCGTTTTCTATTCTTCCGGTTGCGCTTCAGAAGCAGGCGTCGCAAACGACGACGGATCAGACCGTCGTAGTCCTTGAAGATGTTCCAATGACAGTGCCGGAAGTAGTTGAACCAGCCTTGCGTCGAGCGATTGAGCCGCTGGAGGATGACCTCCAGCGAGTCGCCCGACTTGCGCGGCGTCAGCTCGTGAATGCGCTCGACGAACTTTCGGTGGCTCTTCGCTCGTGGAAACCGAAAACGGCCTCGGAACGAATCGCCCAAGAACGAAAAGCTCTTCTCTCGCGAGTCCACGATGTGTGTCTTCTCGGGATGCAGTCTCAGCCCGTTGTCCTCCACCCAGTCCCGCCCTTCGGCCAGGGCCGCTTCAGCCTCCTCGGGTGCGCGACACAGCAGGACAAAGTCATCCGCGTAGCGCACCATCTGGAAGCCCAGATCGGCCATCCGATGGTCCAGGGGATTGAGGTAGGCATTCGACAACACCGGAGAAAGAACGGCGCCTTGGGGGACTCCGGCTTCCGGAATCCACTTACGCAGCTCTTCCAGTATCCCCTGATTCAGAAACAGCTGAACCAGGCCCAGCACGCGGCGATCCGATATCTTCTGTTGGATCAGGTCCAACAGTCGATCTTTCGGGATCGTATCGAAGTAACCCTTCAGATCCGCGTCGACGACATACACATAACCGGCTTCGAGCAGCTCTTCGACGTACCGCAGTGCGCCGTGGCACCCTCGCCCATGACGAAAGCCGTAGCTTCGATCATGGAACGTGGCCTCCAGAATCGGCTCGATCCCGTGGACCAAAGCCGTTTGCACGACTCGATCCCGCACGGTCGGAATCCCCAGCGGTCGCTTTTCCGAACTGCCTGTTTTGGGAATCCACCTCCGCAGCACCGCTGCCGGACGATAGGTCCCCTCACGCAGTTCTTCCTGCAACCATTCGAGTTCCTCCCGCTCGTGTTCGGCGAAATCCCCCCACGTTTGCCGGTCCACTCCCGCCGCTCCTTTCCTGCCCAAGACCTTCTCGGCCGAGCTGGAAAGGTTCCGGCTGCAAAACACCTTATCGATCAGCGTGTGCCATTTCCCTCCTCTCACCTTTCCTTTCAAAAGTGTCTCCAACATGCGATCCGTCCAAACCGCGCGATGAGCCCACTGTTCGATGCCAGCGGGCTCTCCAGCCGGGCTAGCCGAAAACGGCACTGTGACCGGGATGTAGTCCCGCCTTTGGGCGGAGTTACGTTTCCGCGATTTAGTCATTTCGCATCTACCTTCCTGCTCCCCTTCGCTCCACCGCGTTTTGCTGCACGGCTTCCCCGCTACTATGGGAGCTCTGACTTCTGTCGAGCCGCTTCAACCGACCTCACCGGTATCGCCAGGTTCGCTCCCCTTCGGCGGGCGATACTGCACCGCGGGCCTGGGCCATTGCTCACGCAGCGTCCCCCACTGCGAGCTCTCACGATGGGTCGTCCACGTCCCTCACCCGACAGATCTCCCTGCTTATCTCGTTTGACCTTCCGACCTCTCCATCTCCAACCACCGCATTGCCATTTCGTCACGGTCGCTTTGTCACGTTACTTCACCGCCGTGACTTGCCGCGTCTATCCCCCCGGGCAGACCGTTCAGGTCGGAGGGATGGCCGTCGCGCGGTCAAGGGTTCGGGCTTTGCCAGGACCCTCCCCGACAGGCTTGGCCGAATCGAGTTCACTTGCGTTACGGATTGGTCGTTCGTCTCAGGTTGCTCTCCACCCTTCCTCACGGAAACGCAGTTACCACTGTCGACTTCAGGCCGGTAACGTTAGCCTGGAAGGGACTTTCACCCTTCTGATCAAACGCCTTCACAGGCGCACTGGCACGGGCATCCCTGCCCGTGATTCTCTGTCCGTCGAGCCAGGGGCTCGGTAATCACGGCCTGGAAGGCCGTGCCAGAGTGCGGGCCGTTCGCGAGGAAGTGTCACCTTAGCCCGGATTTCTCATCGCTTGTCGTAGCGAGGCGCCGCAAGGGCCGTCCTGGCAAGGCTTGCGACCGAGGCCGCCGCAGTCGTACTTGTACAGTACGTCGAGGAGGCCGACCGAGCATAACACAGCCAGGGCGGATGATTGCGGCGTCGCAGTAGACCAGCGATGAGAAATGCGGGCTAGCCGCGCCCCCAGGACCTCTCGCCACGCTGTCCAGCCTCAGGAGGCGTGCGACCTGCGACTCGTTCTTCAAGTTTCATCTAGCGCAGCCTGAATTGGACCCCGCCCTGAAGGATCCGGGGACTTCCCAATCTGGGGATGGGAGTACGTCCGATGGAATACTCGCGGTCCAGAAGATTGTCCGCGGCAAAGAAGAGCTCGACCCTCTCCGAGAGGGGACGGCTGAAGCTCAAGCCCAGCAAGAAATAGCGCTCCAGTTCCAGCTGGTTCCGATCGTCCTCGAACTGTTGTCCGGCCCAGCGCCCGTAGGCCGCCAGCTTGACCGGTCCCGCGTACTCCAGTCCTGCCGAGCCCTGGTGGCGTGGCACTTGAGGCAATCTCAGCCCCGTGTCCTCTACCGCTGCGTCCGAGTACAGATAGCCAGCCCAGACGTTCCAGAGCGGTCCCAACGGAACCGTCACTTCTGCTTCCATCCCCTTTACTGTTGCCTGACCCAGGTTCTGACGTTGGCGAAAGATGAGCTGCGGAGTGACTGAGATGGTGGCGTTGCTCACTGCATCCCGGAGCGAGTTCCAAAACACGTTCAAACGTAATAGAACAGGCGCAAAAGAATGAAAATCGGCCCCCATTTCACCGCCCCACAGGTACTCCTCCTGGAGTTCGGGATTGGCCTCCGTAATGACGTTGCCCACGCGAAATGGACGATGGAGCTCGTTGAGGGTCGGTACTCGAAAGCCTCGATAAGCGGACGTCCGCAGCGTGAGCCAGTCGGACGCTCGCAAGAGGACTCCGGCTCTGGGGTTGACGCTGGTCTGGGATTCTTGTCCCTGCCACCAATCGAAGCGAAGTCCCGCCAGGAAGTCGACCCGGTGATGAAGGGGAAGGAGCTGCTGCACGAAGACACCGGCTAGATTCTGACTATTCTCGCTCCACTTCACACGCCTCCAATCGGTGCCCACCAGCAGATTACTTCGGGGTCTCCAGCTGAAGGCGGCGCCCGATCCCAGAGAGCGGAACTCCTGTTCCGCAGTGATAAACTCCGCCGATCGGTCGGGAAGAATTCGGGAGAAGGTGTTCTCGAAAACTCCGCTCTGGGTGTAGAAACTGCCCTCCCAGGACGATCCCTCGTAGCCCGTCTCGAACAGGACCAGCCTCGAGTTGTTGTTCTGGAGCTGAGTCCCGTTGCCTCGTCCCTCTCGAAAGACGTTGACCCCTGCGTGGAAATTTTTGTAGTAGGCGCGTCCGAAGAAGGTCTGGAAATTGGAGCTGGCATGCCTATCGACTGCTCCCCGGAGCTCCTCTTGGACAATGAAGAAGCCCTCGGTGTCAAAGAGTCGTCCGGAGACCAGGTATTTCCAGTCACCGAAGTCGTCGGCCGCCAGTAGATCCAGATCGTAGGACTGAGGGTGGGCGAATCGACCTCGTAGTTCGAGCGTATCGGGCTCGGGAACCCGGGGAATCAATTGAATCGTGCCACCCAGTGCGGAGCTTCCATAGAGCGAGCTCGTGGCTCCTCGAACGACCTCGACCGACTTCATAGCCGAAGTAGGTATCCGATTCCAGTAGATCCAACCTCCAAAAGGGTCGTTCCACGGAAGCTCGTCGAATAGGACCAGACTGCGACTGGTCCCGCTAGGACCGATGCCTCGAAGGGAAACCCCTTGGGCCGTCGGATGGGAATATAGGCTGCTGGAGCGACGAAAGAGGCTGAAGCCGGGTATCCGTCGCAGGGTATCGTCCAGTACTGGCGAGGGTGAACGAGCCAGGTCCTCGTCTGACACGACGCTTACCAGGGAGACGGTTTCCGACAGCGGCTGCTTCTGCCTGGCAGCGGTGACAACGACAGTTTGACTTGGTCCTGGAGGCGGTCCCTCCTGCTCTTCTTCCTTCTTTGCCTCCGGCGGCGAGGCCAGTAGAGCACAAAAAAAGAGGGCAGCGGTTCCCAACATATCTGGTCCCGGGGCTGCTCCGGCCCCACACTCCTTTGCGGTCCGGTCAGAGTTCCATCGTTCGACCCTCAGGTCAAGTTCTCCGAGAGTCGATCTCTTTCTCGGGCTTCCCGCAAAACAGAATGCTATGATTTCTGGGAGAGGAATAATAGATGAGATTCGGAGTTGCTGTTACCACTTCAGTCAACCCGGCGGTGACGCCGCTGGCCCAGGCCGACTACGTCAGGAGGATGGCCCGCACTATAGATGAGGCGGGTTTCGACTCCATGTGGGTTAGTGATCGGACTGTGTTCCCAGCCGATCTGCCGGCCCGCTATCCCGATATATTTGGTCCCGGCAAGGCTGACCCCGAGGCTCAGAACGTGTTGGAGGCGCTGAGTACGCTGAGCTTCGTTGGGGGCCTGACGAAGAAGGCTCGCCTCGGGGTGAGTGTGCTTGTGCTGCCCTTCCGCAATCCGATACTCAATGCCAAAATGATCACGACCCTCGATGTGCTTTCGGGTGGGCGTCTCATTTTGGGGATAGGGGTTGGCTGGATGCCCGAGGAGTTTGCGTCCATGAGGGCCTCCTATGAGCACCGTGGTGCGTTGACCGACGAGCATATAGAGGTGTTCAAGGCTCTCTGCGTCGAGGATGTGGCCGAGTACCAGGGTAAGCATCTCCAGACCTCCGGTATGGTCTTTTTCCCGAAGCCAGTCCAGCGACCCCATCCACCGATCTGGGTGGGAGGAAACTCACGACTGGCGATTCGCAGGACGGCCAGGTTGGGTGACGCCTGGCACGGGATCAGGCTCAGTCCTGAGGAGGTGCAGCAAGGTCGAGAGCGGCTCAGCTCCTTATGTGAGACCTACGGGAGGGATCCGAAGACGGTGGAGGTCACGCTCAGGGCCACGATGGTTCTGGACCAGGCTCAGAAGACTGAGAAGGGTGACAGAGCCTTGTTGACGGGAAGCACTGGTGATATCCGTGACGATATCCGCAGGTACGAAGATGCCAGTCTGGACTATCTGGTTCTTTCGGTAGCCGCCAGCGACACGGATTCAACGATTGACGCGGTTTGCCGCTTTGCGGACGATGTCTTGGCTCGGTCCTAGCCTCCAGTCTGGGCTAAAGATCCGAGGCCTTCCGACCGATAACGGGACTAGCTAGTGCCCGTCCGAAAACCGGGGTTTTCAGAACTGTAATCTGTTGAATCGTAAACACTTATTATACTTGAGACTGCTGACAGACCGGCTCGACCCAGCTCGATCCAGAGCAAGGACCCTCGAGCGAGGGCACGCGGGCCAAAAAGCAGCGGTTCGGCGCAGACCTCTCCCCGAGTCGGAGCCACAAGGCAGTACGGTCAGCCACAAAAGGCTACAACAGGAGTCGGGCCAGGACGACCAGGTTATAGGTCAGGACGCTGGCATGGACGTAGCTTTGAAAGTGAGGCCAGCCTTTCCAGCTACAGCGGTGGAGACCGAAGGTGTGCTTGAGGGTCCCAATGCACCCCTCAATCCCGGCGCGGAAGCGTTTGAGTTGTTTGTAGACCCAACTGGAACGCACCATGCTCTCAACCGTCAACCCACACTTTTTGGAAAAGGCCACATCCTGTACCCCCTGCTCTTTGGCCCAGCGCAGGTTGGCAGCCGAGGCAAAACCACCATCCCAGGCGCTCTGGCGGGGGACCTTCCCGTACAGCTGTCGATGCCGCTCTAAGAAGGGTTGCACATAGTTGCTGTCGGCCGGATTCCCCCGTTCCACCACACAATCCAGGATCAGCGACGAGGCGCCCGTGCTGACAAACACCTTGTGGCCGAAGACCGTTTCCCGAGGGCTCTTCTTGATAATATCGGTGTGCTCTTCGAAGAGGGAACAGATCTTCTCCTGGGCCGCGACGGCCTCGCCCGAAAGGACCCGTCGTTGAGTCTGCTCGATGACTTTGTGCAACAGCCCCAGATAGTGGGCCAGTTGCGCCGCCACGGCCAGACTGAGGGGATCGCTCCACTGCGCGGAAGCTGCCAGCGCCTGCTCGGCATAGTGAGCCGTCTTGGACGCCACTTTGATCAGATCGCGGTAACTGTCCAGGCGCTTCTTGCCGCGGCGGTTGCGGATGTTCAGGACGCGCCGCTTGGCCCGCCGCGTATGATCGACGAAGCCGATCCCTTCCCGCTCCCGCAGCCGCCCCAGCCACTGGGTCACGACTCGAATGCCGTCGTACAACAGCTCACTGTCGAGCGGATAGTGGATGTTCGTCTCGACCGCCGTGGCATCGACCCGAATCCGTTGGCCTTTTTCCAGACCCCGAGCCTGCGCCCAGAGCACCAAGTGGTCGTTGATCGCCTTCCAAGTCCCCGGCTCAATCTTCCCCAGGTTCTCCGCCAGGGTGGCTTTGCTGATCGACGCCCCATAGGGCAAGCGACAGAACCTCTGACAGCTTTGCGAATCCACCAGATGAAACTCCAGCTTGCGATAGCTGAACTGATGCAGCTGTTTGATGACGGCGCAACGCAGCACCTGCTCGGCCGTCAAACCGGGGGCGCCAACACCGGAATCGACCCTGTCAGAGAGATCTTGTACTATCAGCTCCAGCGTCTGGGGATTGTCGTCCAGGATGCGCGAGATCACCTTCAATTCATGGGCCAGCTGGTGATCGGGCCATTGCGGGGAAAGGGGGCGTTGTTTTTCATGCTTTTTACGCATCTTCGAACTCCTGAAATCGTCGTAAGTCGTTTTAGTCTAATTGTTTGCACCAAATAGTCTAGCAAACGGCCCTGACAGTTTCGGAGCTTGAAAAAGCCCTCTTTCCCCTTCCTTATCAATTACTTACACATTTCCGGACGGGCACTAGCTATTCTTGGAGTGAGGTAGTCCCGATGAACCATAGAGCAGGTAGCCGGTTCCCCGCCGAGTCGGGTCCAGCACAGACCACGATCGAAGACAACAGCCACAACCCCGGGCTGGGCTATCTAAGTACAGAAATGCCTACCTGGAGGGAACTACCGCTTTCAATACCGAGTCAGCTCGGTGCCAATGGATCTCCTGATCCAGACCTTGATCGTGATTGCAACGGGTCCGATATTTCTGCGACGAGTTGACTTAACCCGCGTTTCTCATCGCCTGTCGTAGCGAGGTGCACGAACCCTAATGCTCTTCGAAGCTGTACAGGGCCACCTCGGTCCGAACGTAGATCCGGCCATCGGCTATGACTGGACTAGCCATGATGCGCTCCCCCAGATCGTGGGACGACAGAACCTCCCAGTCGGAGCCCGCTTTCAGAACCGTGATCACTCCACGTTCACTGGCCAGGTAAACCTTACCGTCACCGGCCACGGGCGAGGCGAAATAGTTTCCTAGTCCAGTGACGCGGCCCTGCTTCAAGAGCTTGCCCGACTCAGCGTCCAGACTGGTCACGATCCCCCCGTTCTTGACCATGTAGACCATCTGGCGGTAGAGCACGGGGCTGGTGACATAGGGAATGCCCCGGAGATAGCGCCATAGCGTGTTGCTGCCGGTCAGATCCCCCTGGCCCCCTGGCCGGATCGCCAGAATGGAGTTTCGGGCGAGCTCGAAGACCCGGGCGTACTTCTCCCATTCGAACTGATTGATTCCCCCGTCCAGGTCCAGGTCGATGATGGAGAGTCTCCCCTTCACCTCTCCCTCGGGTAGCTCCTCCCCGGCCAGGATCTTGTCGCCATCCTTGTCCCATTGGCGGTTTGCCGTGGACCAATCCTGCATTGAAATCCTGGAGTTGGTATCACCACCTGGGGACCAGGAGGCCACAAAGACCCGATCCCGACCCAGAACGGGGGTGGGATTAACGATACGAGCGAGGCCATTGATCCACCAGATCCGCTTTCCGCTATGGGCGTCGTAGGCTGCCAGCTGCAGGGCTCCCGCCACGAGGACGGTCTCCCGCCCTTCCGACTTCCAAACAACTGGAGTGGAATAGCTTCGAGTGTGACCGGACCGGGGGGTCTCCCACAATGTCTTGCCACTCAACTTGTTGACGGCGATCAGGAAGCTGCCGCTGTCATGATCCTCGTTGAGGATCACCTTGTCACCTATGAGGACCGGGGAGCTGGCTGCGCCGAAATCGTCCTCAAAAGGTCCCATGCGTTTATCCCATATCAGCCGCCCTTCCAGGTCGTAGCAAAGAAGCCCATAACTCCCGAAAAAGACGTAGACACGCTCTCCATCGCTGGCCGGACTGGAAGAGGCGGGGCTTCCCGTACTGTGGGTGGATTCGATGCCTTCAACCTGGATCACCCTCTTCCAGAGCCTGCCTCCCGTCTTCCGGTCCAGGGCCATGGTTGCAAGCTGCTGCTTCTCGATTACGCTAACGAAGATCCGATCGGCCGTAACACAGGGGGTAGAGTGTCCGGGGGCGAGGTCGGTCCTCCAGACCAGGGTCTGTGCATCAGTCAGATCTCCGGGAAGGGGTACTTGGTCGCTCGTCGGAACCCCTCCATCGCTCCGGAAGTAGACGTCGGGCTCCGCCGCCAGAGTCATACCAAGGGATACCAGGAATGTTAACAGTGCAGTCTGATTTCCGCGTGATCGTCTCATTGGACACCTTTCCGTCGGCTTCTGCGCCGGATACTACAACAGCTGGACCAGCTCTGTATCGCGACGAGCATGCATGAGGTTTCCAGCTCTCGCCTGCGCCCTTCTCATCGATTCCAGGGAAACGTAAACGTCGGCTGGTTCACGTAACGCTTCATCCGAATCGACAAACGCGCTCCCGATCCGGCGCTCAAGTGCACCTTGAACTGCGAGTCGCCCACCTCGACCTGCTGGTCGCCAACTGCGACGGTCACCGCATCGTGCTCGGCGTAGGCGCCCGTTTGAACGACCAGCTTGCGGCTCGCCACCGGGTTCGTATTGACCAACAGCAGCGTGATGCCCTCGGGACGGACCTGCTCCACAAGGGCGCCGACACCCCGAGGCAACCCCGGCCGCCTCTTTTCGAAATCGAAATAACGTACTTGCGCGTGAAGAACGTTGCCACCGCTACCCGGATCGTTGGCCCCTAGCATGAGGTTGATGAGACTACTCACCGAGGTCACTACAGGCATGCCAGATGACGCTCGAGTGTCCGCCGTCTGGGAATCCGTCCGTACCTTCTCAACCTGCCTTCGAATCACGTTGAAATCGTTCGCAATCGCCTTCATGGGAAAGGCGGGAGCTTCACCCTGCAGGTAGCGTAGCCAGGGTTCCTCGGCGACGCGTGGCAGGTCGGAAGGTTTCAGCGTCCAGGTGTAGATGTCCATCAGCTCCGGCAGGGACCAGAAATTGACGTTGCCACCGCCTCGAAGGCTGTTGTCGATATAGGCATACCAACCGTTGTCACCGTACTTGTGCGGGACCATCAGCTTGCCGCCAACGACCTTTTGTTGGGCGTACATGTTGTCGATCTGATTCCTCAGCGTGTCAACGTACTGATGGTCGCCCGTTAGAAGAAATGCGATTCCAAAACCAACCCGCGCCCCCCGCATCACGTAGTTGTTGCCGGCATTTTCCGAACCATCCTCTGACTTCGGCCGGAAGTTCCAGCCATAAACCCCACCCCACCACTTCCCATCCCAAGTGCCACCAATAGAACCGTCGAGACCGATGTTGCTGGGGAGGTTACCGCCATTGCTCGCCGCCCTCTCGACCCAGGCACCGACGTACTCCAAGACCCAATCGCGATACTTCTTCTCCCCCGTCAGCATGTAGGCTGTCATCGCCAGGTTCGTGGTCAGCATGTTTTGTGGATGGTCGCCGCTCAGGTTGACAGTGTAGCCCATGCGCGTCCAGCGTTCGGTGCGCGGGAGCTGACCCGGTCGCGGGTCGTGACGGGGACGCGGGTTACCACCCCAGTCATATTCCGATGCCGGCGTCAACAGCGGTCCCCGGCTGCCGTTAAAGAGACTACGAATGATCTTTTTTTCTGGATCGTAGTTCGGAGCTCCGGGATCCTCGTTCAGGTAGAACCCGGCAAAGCGGCGTGCCCGGATCTGATACTGAGTGTCGTCCGGACGGGCGAGTCCGTACCAATACCAGGGAGCCATTGCCTCGCCGGTGTGTTCCCAGTCAAGCTGCGGGCAAAACTCCTTGTAAAGCATGCCTTCCTTCGCGGCCGCGACCACCGGCTCGCGAGCTTCGGTGTACTGGTCGAGATGTCCCTCCCAGATCTTCTTGTGAAGCGTCAGGATTTCCGGCGGCCCTCCGAGCATGTAGATGATAGGCAGGTCTCGGTAGGTCTCCGTAACGTCATCCGCCCCATCCATAGCGCCCCAGTTCGGCGTAATCCGCATCCAGCCGCGATCGTCGACGTACTTGTCGGCTGCCAGGAAGACCGCTTCGCGGTTTGAATCGAGCAGTGCCCACTGGGCCAGCGCCCACGCTGGAGGCGCCATCGGCGTCTCGACCTCAATCGCCGGCTGTGCAAGGGTCGAGGATCCGGTCAAAAAAACGAGAGTTAGGCAGGTCGTGACAGAGCCATTCCTTATCCAGCTTCGCACAGATGTGATCATGTCTTTTCCCTGTTTATGATAATCGCCCAATTTGCCCAGAGGTTTTCATCTTGATGACTCGGCTTAGTGTTCCATTTCATGAAGGTAAAGTCGAGAAATCACTCGGAAGAGACTGCACCCTCTGTGGACCGGAAGAATCTTTTATCGAAACGATCCACTGCGGCCTGATTGCGCTGCTGTCGATGGGTGCGCTACCATCCAAACAGCCGCGATCAAGGGTGTCCTTAGTTGAAGTCCGATACGCACGACGCGCTGCAAGAAGTCTCCCGAAGTGTTCTAAACGAGCACGCGAATAAGGACGAATAGGATATGACCATGGCGAAACACACTTTCCCGCGCCCTGCTGCCCCGATCCGCACACGACTGTTGCTGGGAACGCTCTTCAGTTTGGGACTCGTCGTCGCCTGGACCTCCCAGGACCAGAGCCAAATCCTCCTACCGGATTTCCAGGGCCCGGCACCTTGGACCGACAAAGGATTTGTCAACGATTCGGATGAGTTCCAATTCGTCGTGGTTTCCGATCGGACGGGTGGACACCGGGAGGGAGTCTTCGTCCAGGCTCTTCGAAAGATCAACCATATCAGGCCGGAGTTCGTCGTGAGCGTAGGGGACCTCATTGAAGGGGGTACAGAGGATCTCGAGCAAGTGGGGAGGGAGTGGAAGGAGTTCAGACACCTGGTAGACACTCTGCGGATGCGTTTCTTCTATGTGCCCGGCAACCATGATATCTGGGACCCCGAGGCCCGCAGGCAATGGGAAAAGCGGTTCGGGCCCACCTATTATCACTTTCTCTACAAGGACGTTCTTTTCCTCTGCCTGAACACCGAAGACGGAGCGCCCTCGCAGATTGGACCGGACCAGGTGAACTTCGTAAAGCGGACCCTGGAAGCCAATCCTGGAGTCCGTTGGACCCTCGTTTTCCTGCACAAGCCTCTGTGGGATTACGAAGAGACGTCAGGCTGGGCTGAGGTGGAAGAGGCCCTGGGGGGACGTCCGCACACGGTATTTGCCGGCCACCGCCACCGATATATCAGCTACCAACGCGCTCAGAACAAGTACTACCAGTTGGCGACAACCGGGGGAGTGAGTAGCCTCGCTGGCCCCCTTCATGGCCGGTTCGATCATGTTACCTGGGTTACGCTGAGCCGAGAAGGCCCCGTGGTGGCCCACCTGAAACTGGACGGAATTCTAGATGGGGACCTTCCAACGCATACGATGACCAAGCTAACAGATCGACTGGGAGACGCCTATGACATTAGTATCGAACCCATCAGTGCGCAATCCGCCACTCAAGGCCAAACCCTGATTCATATCGAAAACCGAGCGGAAATCCCGCTGCAGGTTCGCCTTCGTTGGGAGTTTCACGATCGCCTTAGACCGACACCGTACGCCCTGTCCAAGACGGTAGCTGCCGGTTCGACCGAGGTGGTGAGAGTGTTGGTAGAGTGGCCCCAGGGACAGGGGATCACCAGTCAAGACGCCCTGCCGATGGAGGTGATCACTACCTACGAGCCCAAAGATCTGCCTCAACCCGTGTCCTGGCAGCGGACCTTCTACGCAGCCCCGGAGCGGACGCCGGTCATAGAACGTGTTGCCAAAGGATCCATGACCTTGGACGGACGCCTTGACGATTGGTCCTCACTGCCTTTTTCCATGGCGCGACCCCAGCAAATAACAGGGGATGTCTCTGCCTGGAAGGGTCTCCAGGATCTCATGGTACGGTTTGGGTTGGCGCAGGATGAGGAGTTCCTCTACGTCGGTGTCCAGGTACTGGACGATCAGTGGGTCCATAGGGTGGGGACGACTTCGTACCAGGATTCCGTTGTCCTCCATCTTGATCCCCGGCATCCGGAGAGTAAGAACGCTGTCAGAGAAGCTGGATCCGCGATCGAAAAGGTTGCTCCGGCTGCCCGTGTAATACCACCTTCAACCATCGGCAACGCCACCGTGGATCCAGCGCAGAACCACAGGGAAGGTGTCCGGATACTGGGGGCTCCGAGCACAGAAGGGTACACCCTCGAATGGGCTATTCCCCACGCCTCCCTGGACCAAACCCGAGGAGTCCCCTGGGAAACCCTCCGCCTGAATCTAGCGGTTCGCGATGTGGACGCTCTCACCGGGTCGCGGGTGGACCTCTGGTGGAGACCCCGCTGGGAAACCATGGAATCGCATCCGGCGTCCGGGGTGTTTCGTCGCTCAGATTCCAAGGTCGCGCTGAACCTCAGCGAGCTAGCGCGGTGAACTCGGTTCCGACTTCTTACACCCTCCCCGGCGGGGCCAGTCAGTCAACGCGTCCAACTAGCAGACTCGTTCGAATTTGTCGAAGTCGATCCAAGAGTCCAGCATGTTCACTGGCAAGGTTGATCGGGTCGAGTTCCCCCGGAGAAGCTACCGCCGGTGTGACCCGCTCCTGATGGATAATGCAGGAAGGCTCCCGAAGTCCCGCCACCGGCTGCGAGCCGGATCATTCAGAAGGAAACTTTGGGTCCGGCGTAGCGGTGGGCTCCAGGCCGCCGTCCGAGCCAAAGGCTCGGAAAAATAAGACTTCGGCCTGGAGGCCAAAGCTACATTCGCCAATGAAGTTTCAGCTTAGCTCGACCCACGGCGGCCTGGAGAACACCCCTGCGACCGGACGCAAGAGTTTCTTTCGCTAAAGGTTCCAGCGCGGGATTGCTTCACCTGGGGACAGAATCTCCTCTACGTAGCATCCCGTCTGAGGGGCCGGGTCGACGCCTTCCCTGACCTCGGCATGGTCGCAGATGCGCATGGCGATGACATTGTGCCAGCCTCCATCGGCCAGCTGGACCGTCATCGCCGAGGGGTGGTCGATATTCCAGGTGTCGCCCGAAGGGGCCAGTCCGAACTCCGCGACCGAGTCCCGTACCAGGATCGGAGTCTCGAGTCCGTCGCGGGCTTGGTTCAGGGGCCAGAGGCAGAGCTTCTCACGACCGGCAGGAGCAGCGTACTCGATGCCCCGATCATCCTTCTTGGGACGAAAGCGCTCCGCAATCGGATGGAGCAATACTTCGAAGAGGTTTGCTGCGATGTAGGGGCTCCCATCAGCCGCCTGGTTAAGGGTAATTGGACTTCCGCCGATCGCTCCCAACACGAAGATGGTCTGTTCCCAACTTTCACCTCCGTCGCCGGAGCGCCAGACCCGGGATTCGAGTCGACGGCGCCCACGCTCGCTCCCGGCTCGGGCACAAAAAAGGAGGCTGCCATCGGTATCGCGGATCAGGCTCGGCTCGAAGGATCCATCCAGATCGGTGATCCGTACAAACGAAGTCGCCACCCAGCGCTCCGACTTGCGCTGCCAGCGCATGACACCTGCTCCCGCCGGCCGACCCGCTTGGTTCCACGATTCTGCACTTCCTTCGGCGCCGGTCATGCCGACCAGAAAATCATCCCCGTCAGGGACCGCATTGGTGAGGCCCCCATCGCTGATGATCCACTCCGGAAGCAGATCCCCAACATCGACGGCTTCGCTCGACTCCACACTGAAGACCTGGCCGTCGTACCGGTACTGCTGAACGTCCCAGTACCAGTAGCGCGTCGAATCCTCGGTTGCGCTGGAGCCCCCCAGCGGCCAGCCGATGGCCTGGTTCAAACCGAATCCGGTTCCGGCATTGGGATAGGGGGAGCCGTCCGGCCGCTTGGCGCCGAATGGTACGAATCCGCCGCGAGTCGGATACTTGACCACGTCGGCGGGCTTCCCGGTGTGGGGATCGTCTCGGACCTCGTTGCGGACGATGGGAAAGATCTCGCGCACTCCGTCGGCGATCGAATCGAAGACGATCAAATCGTTCCCCGCCTCGAAGTCCTGGCCTCGCTTCCCCTTGATGTTGCAGAAAAGTGCTGCTTTGCCGGAGGCCAGTTGAAACGGGAGACCGATGCCGTAACGCCAGTTCTCACCCTCAGGAGCTTTTGGGGGAATTTTCACATCGGCCTCGCCCAAGGTCATCTTCAAGGATTCAAAGGAATCTATTCCCGGCGAGGGCTTCTCGATCCGCGGAGACGATTCCTGGGGGCCACAAGAGGCTCCGCCGACAACAGGAGCAGCCACCAGAGCCAAGCCCATTCTCTGCTGGAATTCCCTTCGGTTCATGCCCTTCATGGGCACATTATTGTTGATCTGGCCCGATTTCACAAGAAGCTGAATCAGATCTTCGGATCGCATTTTTGTTGCATCGCGTGTTCTCCGGCCACCTGCTAGAATCGACGGAGTGTTCTTGGGAAGAAAAGGATGACCGGGTTCGCGTTCCGTGTCTGGTGTTTTGGGTTGGGACTGCTGGTTGCTTCAGGGACCGCTCCGGCTCAAAGTGTTCTTCTCTTGATCTCCGACGATCAGGGTCTGGATGCAGGATGCTATGGGAATCCTGTGATTCAGACGCCCAACCAGGATCGCCTCGCCCGTGAGGGTGTCCGCTTTACTCATGCTTTCGCAACGGTGGCTTCTTGCAGCGCAAGTCGGTCGGTGATTCTGACCGGACGATTCAACCACAGCACCGGACAGTACGGACACACCCACAGGGACCACAACTTCCATGCCCTCGAGGCTATTCAGTCATTGCCGCGTTTGCTGAAGGACAATGGTTACACCACCGGTGTGGTGGGGAAGCTTCATGTCAAACCGGCATCTGTCTATCCTTACGACTACAGTGTCTCGGGGAGAGAAACCGGAGGGAACCGGGATGTCGCTGCGATGGCGCGGAAGGCCGGCGAGTTTTTCAAAGAGCAATCGGGCCGAGCGTTCTTCCTCTTGGTGGGTTACAGCGATCCGCACCGGTCCCGGCGGGGCTTCGGGAACGAAGTATCCTACTCCGGGGTGGAAGAGGTCAGATACGATCCACTTCAAGTGAAGGTTCCCCGCTTCCTACCCGATCAACTCGCGGTCCGAAAGGAGCTGGCTGAGCACTATCAGGCGGTGAGTCGGCTGGATCAAGGTATCGGACTGGTACTGCGAGAGTTGGAGGGAGCGGGTCGCGAAAAGGATACCCTGGTCATCTATCTAAGCGACAACGGAATTCCCTTCCCCGGCGCCAAAACCAACCTCTACGATTCCGGTGTCCATCTCCCGCTGCTCGTCCGGTCCCCCAAACAAACCCGGAAAGGGCTCGTCAACAACGCCATTGTCAGCTATGGCGACTTGCTGCCCACGATCCTGGATTGGACGGGGACGCCTCCCCCGAAGGAGGAACTCCCCGGGCGCTCCTTTCTACCTATTTTGGAGGAGGAGAATCCCCCCGGGTGGGATGAGGCCTACCTATCCCCCACCTTCCATGAGATCACCATGTACTATCCAATCCGTGGGGTTCGGACGCGCCGCTATAAGTATTTGCTGAACCTGTTTCCGGAGTTGGGGTTCCCTCATGCCAGCGACCTTTTTGCGTCGCCCACCTGGAAGAGCATTCAGAAGCAAGGCCGAATGGGTCGGCGTCTCTTGGAATCCTACATACGGCGACCCATGGAGGAACTCTACGATCTGGACCAGGATCCCGATGAGGTTCTAAACCTGGCCGCCGATCCATCCTTTGGTGCCGTGTTGCGAGAGCTAAGACGCAAAGTCACAAGCTTCCGGCAGAAGACGGACGATCCTTGGCTACGCCTTACAACTTTACCCCAAAGGGAGCTTTTTTAAGAGACCATGAGAGCTGTAGCGCGGAAGAGTTCCGCACGGGGGCGTCATGAGTACGTATTTAATGGACTTGATGCCAGGATACTCCCGGGCGCCTTGATTACCCATCCGTCGCGCTTCCCTCCGGGGAGCTGACCAAACTTACGAGGTCTCTATGAAATACTGCTACACCGATAGTCCGCTGGGTGCACTGTTGCTAGCCGGGACTGCGGAAGGCCTTCATGTCATCGGATTTCCAGAGGGTTTCGGTCACCGCGACGTAGAGGCCGATTGGATTGAAGATCCTCAGCCGTTCCGGAGTGTCGCGGCGCAGCTCGTGGCCTACTTTGCGGGAGAACGCTTCAAGTTCCAGTTTCCGCTGAGTCCGAGTGGAACCGCATTTCGGCTCCAAGTCTGGGGAGCACTGCAGCGAATACCGTATGGCGAAACGATCTCTTATGGAGAATTGGCGGCGCGGATCGGGAATCCCAAGGCCAGCCGCGCGGTGGGTGCGGCCGTCGGCTCCAATCCGCTTCCTATCGTCGTACCCTGCCACCGAGTGATCGGGAAGTCGGGCTCACTCACCGGCTTCGGAGGGGGGTTGCCAGCGAAAAAGATGTTGCTGGAGCTCGAACGGCGGACCTCAATAGCGGTGCGCTGAAGTTTCAGTTTGGAGAACGAAACTTCGAGTCCGGCGATAGGGTAGGGAAGCACGGTCACCCGGCTCCCCTCCCTCCGAACTGCACGTGCGATTCTCCCGCATACAGCTCTCCAGTCAGTAGGTTCCTATGGATTGGACGAAACGGATATGGGCGTCAGTCAGGCTCGTGAACCCATGATCCGTAAAGAAGGCGTTGGGCCAACGGTGATTTCGACAGAGGCGTTTTCTATTCTTCCGGTTGCGCTTCAGAAGCAGGCGTCGCAAACGATGACGGATCAGACCGTCGTAGTCCTTGAAGATGTTCCAATGACAGTGCCGGAAGTAGTTGAACCAGCCTTGCGTCGAGCGATTGAGCCGCTGGAGGATGACCTCCAGCGAGTCGCCCGACTTGCGCGGCGTCAGCTCGTGAATGCGCTCGACGAACTTTCGGTGGCTCTTCGCTCGTGGAAACCGAAAACGGCCTCGGAACGAATCGCCCAAGAACGAAAAGCTCTTCTCTCGCGAGTCCACGATGTGTGTCTTCTCGGGATGCAGTCTCAGCCCGTTGTCCTCCACCCAGTCCCGCCCTTCGGCCAGGGCCGCTTCAGCCTCCTCGGGTGCGCGACACAGCAGGACAAAGTCATCCGCGTAGCGCACCATCTGGAAGCCCAGATCGGCCATCCGATGGTCCAGGGGATTGAGGTAGGCATTCGACAACACCGGAGAAAGAACGGCGCCTTGGGGGACTCCGGCTTCCGGAATCCACTTACGCAGCTCTTCCAGTATCCCCTGATTCAGAAACAGCTGAACCAGGCCCAGCACGCGGCGATCCGATATCTTCTGTTGGATCAGGTCCAACAGTCGATCTTTCGGGATCGTATCGAAGTAACCCTTCAGATCCGCGTCGACGACATACACATAACCGGCTTCGAGCAGCTCTTCGACGTACCGCAGTGCGCCGTGGCACCCTCGCCCATGACGAAAGCCGTAGCTTCGATCATGGAACGTGGCCTCCAGAATCGGCTCGATCCCGTGGACCAAAGCCGTTTGCACGACTCGATCCCGCACGGTCGGAATCCTCAGCGGTCGCTTTTCCGAACTGCCTGTTTTGGGAATCCACCTCCGCAGCACCGCTGCCGGACGATAGGTCCCCTCACGCAGTTCTTCCTGCAACCATTCGAGTTCCTCCCGCTCGTGTTCGGCGAAATCCCCCCACGTTTGCCGGTCCACTCCCGCCGCTCCTTTCCTGCCCAAGACCTTCTCGGCCGAGCTGGAAAGGTTCCGGCTGCAAAACACCTTATCGATCAGCGTGTGCCATTTCCCTCCTCTCACCTTTCCTTTCAAAAGTGTCTCCAACATGCGATCCGTCCAAACCGCGCGATGAGCCCACTGTTCGATGCCAGCGGGCTCTCCAGCCGGGCTAGCCGAAAACGGCACTGTGACCGGGATGTAGTCCCGCCTTTGGGCGGAGTTACGTTTCCGCGATTTAGTCATTTCGCATCTACCTTCCTGCTCCCCTTCGCTCCACCGCGTTTTGCTGCACGGCTTCCCCGCTACTATGGGAGCTCTGACTTCTGTCGAGCCGCTTCAACCGACCTCACCGGTATCGCCAGGTTCGCTCCCCTTCGGCGGGCGATACTGCACCGCGGGCCTGGGCCATTGCTCACGCAGCGTCCCCCACTGCGAGCTCTCACGATGGGTCGTCCACGTCCCTCACCCGACAGATCTCCCTGCTTATCTCGTTTGACCTTCCGACCTCTCCATCTCCAACCACCGCATTGCCATTTCGTCACGGTCGCTTTGTCACGTTACTTCACCGCCGTGACTTGCCGCGTCTATCCCCCCGGGCAGACCGTTCAGGTCGGAGGGATGGCCGTCGCGCGGTCAAGGGTTCGGGCTTTGCCAGGACCCTCCCCGACAGGCTTGGCCGAATCGAGTTCACTTGCGTTACGGATTGGTCGTTCGTCTCAGGTTGCTCTCCACCCTTCCTCACGGAAACGCAGTTACCACTGTCGACTTCAGGCCGGTAACGTTAGCCTGGAAGGGACTTTCACCCTTCTGATCAAACGCCTTCACAGGCGCACTAGCTTCGGCCTCCAGGCCGCCGTCCGAGCCAAAGGCTCAGAAGAATAAGACTTCGGCCTGGAGGCCAAAGCTACTTCTGCAGATGAAGTTCCAGTTTAGTGGGGCTTTAGCGGTTGCCTTCTCGGGAAGCAGAAAAGCCTAAATCTCAAACCGCAAAACACCGAACATTACCAACGCCGAAGTTCGGAAGCTTGGCGATGAGGTTTCACCCTAGAAGTACCAGGAAAGCCTCAGCGCGGTGAAGTCGTCGGCTCTGAACGCCTCCAAGCTGTCCTGCCTCGAGGTATTGAGAAAGTGCCGACTTTCCACTCCCAGTTTCAAATGCTCGGCGATCCTCCTTTCAAACTCGACCGACACTGCCGTTGAACCATGGCTATGGTCGATGATAGTTCCCGCCAACAGCTGGGTGTCCTGCGTGTCGTTGAGGGCCAGGCGGGCGCCGAAGAAGAGGTCGTGGTCGAGGACCGTGATGGGAGCCTCGTCGCCGCGGCCATCGTAGAGGTACTCGAATAGCAAGCCCAGGTCGGCTGCGCCATTGAAGACCTGATAAAGGGTCTGCAAAGGTCGCCAGTAAGCCCCTTCGTACTGCCGATAGTCCTGCAGGGATAGAGCCTTGAGCAGTTGACCCTTACGGTCATAGAACTCGATTCTGCGCACCTGAAATGCCTCCTGATCGATCCAAGAGATCTGCTTGGTATAACCCGAGGGCTGGTAGCGCGGATACTGTTCAATGACGTCACACTGAAGCTCCCCCACAGGGCTCGGACCGAAGATACTTATACTCGTACTTGTTCAACTCCACGGCCGCCATGCCCAGCTCTCCAACCATCAACGCCCACACTCCAAACGTCATCAGGATCGGTAAGGCATTGGGGATCAGGCTCATCCTGGGATTGGTCGAGGAAGTCTCGAACCCCTGCAGTAGAGATTTCGTCCAGCGAGGCGGTTACGCGTGTCGCGGATTTGTCGATGTTGACCCGGTCGTTGAGGTCCAACCCGAAGGGCAAGGAGAGCTCATAGAGGAGCAGATACTGGGCCGCTGCCTGGCAGTCTTGCGGGATCCGATACCAGGCTGGGTCGTCGCCGTGAAGGTTCTTATTCAACCTCTTGATCACGTCCGAGTAGCTGTAGACGTGCCGGACCTCGGGTCGCTGACGCAGCCAGGATGTGAACTCTTCGAGGCGCATCGGAGTCAACATCGAGACCAGGATGTGGACGCTGTCCAGGCCGCCGTATCGAGCCGAAGGCTCGAAAGCAAGACAGGACTTCGGCCTGGAGACCAAAGCTACGTTCCTGACCGCTTCCTTAGACTTCTTCTGTAACGTTTCACGCCGTGCCGACACAGAGGAAGCGGAGAGTGTGGCGTGCCGCATTATGGACAGGTTTCCGAGAATCAGGCTACTATGCCCGAATCAATTCTTTTCTCGCCCTTGAGCGGTGTGATCGCCGAGTGGGCGAGGGTGCTATCGGGTGTGGATTTGACGAACTCTAGAGACTCAATGACTCTTGGCGGCGAAGGGGGACCAACGAGTGAGAACCAGCTCTTGGCGAGGCTGCGCTTGGGTGATGAATCCGCTTTCCTGGAATTGGTGGAGCGCTACCATTCCAAACTCAAATGTGTGGCGCGCATGCACGTATCCACACCTGCGGCTGCCGATGAGGTACTCCAGGAGACCTGGCTGGGAGTGTTGAAGGGGATAAGGCGGTTTGAGGGCCGATCCTCTTTGAAGACCTGGATTTTTCGGATTCTGATCAATTCTGCCCTCCGGCGCCGTCAGCGCGATGGAAGACTGATTCCGTTTTCCGCGCTTGCCAAAGACGAAGCCGAGGCGAAGGAGTTGGCCGTAGCGCCTGACCGCTTTTTCGAGCCGGGAAACCCATCCCAGGGACACTGGGCGGTTCCGCCGACGAGTTGGGGGGACGATCCGGAACGAAGGCTGCTGTCTCAAGAGTGCATGGACCAATTGCAGCAGGCTATCGGCGAGCTGCCGACGGCTCAAAAGTCGGTTGTCACCCTCAGAGACGTTAGTGGCTGGACAGCAGGGGAAGTTTGCGAGCTCATGGAGATCAGTGAAGCGAATCAAAGGGTACTCCTGCATCGCGCCCGCTCGAAAATCCGAAGCGCAATGGAAAGCTACCTTCGGGTAGATTAGATCCGAGGCCCAAAAGCATGGATTGTGATGAACTTGTGGAAGTGATTACTGAGTACCTGGAAGGGACTCTTCCACAGGGCGACCGAGTCCGTTTCGAGAAGCACCTCGCTGTCTGCCCAGGCTGCCAGGAGTATCTGGCACAGATGCGCCTGACCATCAAGAGTCTGGGTAGTCTCGAAGGAGGGGGAATTCCTCGCGATACCAGGGGCGCCCTGCTCGAGGCCTTTCGAGATTGGAAAAGGAACGCTTAGAGAGCCTAGTGCCCTGTCAACCTTGAGATTGTGGGTTATGGACGAGTCATGGTGGTCGAGGTCAAGGCGCGCGGCCGCAGTCATAGTTTGGCCTACGTCGAGGCCGTGCAACGCAGAGATCGGACACCAGGGCCGTTCAGAACCTACAATCTCAAGGTTGACAGGGTACTAGATACTCCTCACCGACCACAACCAGGGGTGAAGCTTCCTAGCCATCCTAGCCGGCGAGATCGAAGTTCCGGAAGGATTTCTTCACCAGGCAGGCTAGAATGGGCGAACCATGCGAAGCGGGCTTAGTGGACTTGTCTTTGGGCTCATTCTGGGTTTGGGTCTCGCAGGTTGTGGTGAGCCGGACAAAACTGAGCAATCAGACCAGCAGGGACCCGTTTCAGCCAGCTTCGTAGGCCGTGGAGCCTGTGCTTCCTGCCATCAGAAGGAGCTAGATCTCTGGGCGGCTTCCCACCATGATCTGGCCATGCAGATCGCCAGCGACGAGACCGTTCTGGCCGACTTCGGGGACTCTGAGTTTACCCATTTCGGCGTCACCTCCACTTTCTACAAGCGCGAAGGGCAGTTCCTGGTCCGGACCGAGGGTGAAGGCGGCGAGCTCCAGGAGTTTGAGGTCACTCACACCTTCGGGGTGGAGCCGCTGCAGCAATACCTGGTCCGGTTTCCTCGAGGGCGTTTACAGGCTCTGAGTATCTGCTGGGATACACGCCCTGCGACGGAGGGGGGCCAGCGCTGGTTCCACCTCTATGGAGACGAAAAGATTGGTCCGCTCGATCCGCTCCACTGGACGGGGGTGTATCAGACCTGGAACCACCAGTGCGCTGAATGCCACTCCACCGATTTGAAGAAGAAATACTCGGCGAAGGACGGTTCCTATCAGACCACCTGGTCCGAGATCAACGTTTCCTGCGAGGCCTGCCATGGGCCCGGCTCCGATCACGTGACCTGGGCTGAGGACAACCCGACGAGGGATGTGCCGAGGGAAGACGACTCAATGGGTTTGGTAGTGCGTCTGAAGGAGCCTGACGATGTCTCCTGGGTTTTCGATCCGGGTAAGTCTATCGCTCGAAGAAACCGTCCCAGGAGTTCGCAGTTAGAAATAGAGACCTGTGGGCGATGCCATTCGCGTCGCTCCCAGCTGTCAGAAAAGTATGTCTACGGGAAACCTCTTCTCGACACTCATCGGGTGACGCTCCTGGAAGAGGAGCTCTATTATCCCGACGGCCAGATCCAGGACGAGGTGTATGTCTATGGTTCTTTTCTGCAAAGTAAGATGCACCGGAAAGGAGTCAGCTGCAGCGACTGCCATCAGCCCCACAGTCTGAGCGTACAGGGTGGAGTCAAGGCAGTTTGTCGGACCTGCCATCTGGAAGAAAACTACGAGAGCGTCTCGCACCACTTCCACCCCCCGGGTTCCTCCGGAGCCAGCTGCGTCGAGTGCCATATGCCGGCGAAGAAATACATGGTGCTGGACGCCAGACGCGATCATAGCTTTCGGGTACCGAGTCCTCATCTTTCCCTGAAGTTGGGGACACCAAATGCGTGCAACGAGTGTCATCAGGACCGTTCGGTCCAATGGGCTGTCGATGCTGTGGAGCGCTGGTATGGTCGCGACGCCAAGGACGAGCCCCACTTTGGAGAGACATTGTTCGCCGGTCGGAGGGGTCTTCCCGGAGCGGAGGCGAAGCTCCTGACGCTGGCTCAGGATGAGAGCGCTCCCGGAATCGCTCGCGCCTCGGCGTTGTCACTCCTGGCCAGACATGTCTCTCCTGAGTCGACCCGTGTCCTTCGAGCCACGCTCGCCAGCAACGATCCCCTGATTCGGATCGCCGCTGCGGCCGCAGCCGAGATGGTCGAACCCAGCGTCCGCTTGGAGCTACTATTCTCTAGCTTGACCGACCCGGTTCTCGCCGTACGCCTCGAAGCAGTCAGGGCCCTGGCAGATGTGCCTCCAGATTCGTGGGGACCCGGGCGCCTGGCCAAGCGCGATCTCGTCCTGGCCGAATACCGCGAGGCCTTCGAAACTCAGTCCGATCGAGCTGAGTCCCACTACAATCTGGGCCTACTTCATCAACGGCTTGGCGACTCCCAGGAGGCGGAAGCGGCTTACCAGAAGGCTCTGGAAATCGCGCCCTACTCGATGTTGGCCTACGTGAACCTGGCCGATCTGTACCGTACCCAGGGTAGGGACGCGGAGGGCGAGAAGCTGCTGCGCAGTGGCTTGAAGATCGACCCCGAGAGCGCTCCACTCCAGCATTCACTGGGCCTGTTGCTGGTCAGGATGCAGCGGCGGTCCGAGGCGCTGGACTGGCTCCAGAAGGCGGTCGAGAACCAGCCGGATCAAGCTCGGTACAGCTACGTTTATGGAGTGGCGCTCCAGTCTCTGGGCCAGCCCCAGCAGGCCTTGCAAGTGTTGAAGACAGCCTATTCTCGACACCCTGGAGATCCCGACCTACTGCTGGCACTGGTCACCTTGATGCGGCAAGAGGGACAGCTGAAGCTGGCACTGCAGTATGCCCGAAAGCTTCAAGAACTCTTGCCGGGAAACCCGGGGATCGCGAGTCTGTTGACTCAACTGGAAAAGGAAATGCGGCTCGCAGAAAGGTGAATCAGGAAGAGACAGGCTGAGCCGAAAGCATGCCACTCAGTGTCCCAGGTTGAGCAGCACCCAGGTTCCGGTCTTTCCGGCCACGACCAGGTCCAATCGTCCGTCCTCGTCCAGATCGGCAGTCCGGATTTGCATTCCGGTCCCGATCCCTTCGTTTTCACTGATCGTATGGCGGCTGAACGTCCCCGATCCTGGGTGCCAGGTGTAATAGTAAAGGCACTCTGGATCGAGTCCTCCAGGATCTTTCCCCGAGTGTCCCCGGACCCTCTTCCCGGTGATCAACTCGTCCCGACCGTCGCCGTCAAGGTCGGCCCAGTGAAGGCTGTGGGTCTGCGAGTAGGAACGGTCGATGAGATGTTGCTTCCATCGAGTCTGTCCTCCAGACGGCGGAAGCTGTTCGTACCAGAACAGGCCGAAGTCGTGACCGGAGCCCCAGATCAAGTCGTTGCGGCCGTCGTCGTTCAAGTCCACCACCAGAGAAGGACAAGAACCAGCCGGTAGATCCCAGTCCCGGTGAAGTGTCCACTCCTGGTCAAAGCTGTTGCCGGTGGGACCCTCGTACCATCCCGTTCTACACAGGATGTCTTCTCTCCCATCCCCATTGATGTCGCCGAACGCCATGCCGTGTCCGTTCCCCTTAGGGCCGAGCTGCATCCGCAACAGTGCCGGCTTTCCCGATGCATTCTTCGAGAGTTTCCATACCACCATGGGGGCGTCATCGGCCCAGGAATCGACCACCAGCTCGGGTACCCCGTCCCCATCCATGTCTTTGAAGAAGTAGGCCTCGTTCTGGCTCCTCCCGGTAGCCAGCAGATGCTGTTTCCACCTCAGGCCTTTGGCGAGAGTCGCTGGCCCCGGGTTCTCGTACCAATGGATCTCGGGGTTGATCCAGTCCCCAGAGATGACGTCGATCCAGCCATCGCCGTTGACGTCCCAGGCGTGGTCTCCATTGTTGAGCGCGAAGTCGTCCCGAAACTCCTCGATTTCACGCAGCGGACGCGGCGCGAACTCGGGGGCCGCAAACCAATGGGTCCCGGCGATGACGTCCAACCGACCGTCGCGGTCCACGTCGGCCACGGCACATCCTTCGTTGGGACTCACCATCAGCAGCCGCTTCTGAAACCGCACCGGTCCCTGGCCCGCGAGGCCCCCCGTACAGTTGAGAAGAAGCACGCAAATTGTATTCAGGATTAAGCTTTTCATAGATGTTCCCCGTTTCAGCTGGGAAAGGCATTTTGCTCATTCTACAACAGCATTTTTGGAGGCCAAATCCTGGCAAACCAAAAACGGCTACTCAGGGGTCTGGATTCCGTAGCGAGCAGGGTCGGTAAATCGAGACGGTGAAAAGAAGTGATCGGGATGGTAGTCAGGGTCAGGCCGCCTTCCGAGGATTCGGAAAACGATCGCCCGTCCGCCGTTGAATGAAGCGGCCGAGCCGGCGCCGGCAAAACCGTCGATAATGTAGAGACCCCGTCCATCCATGCTTCCGATCACGGGAAACTTATCAGGAGTCGTCGAGGTCGTGCCCGTCCATTCATGGGTGACTCGCATGGGCGCGTCTTCCCAGTTGGTGCCCACTGAGGCACAGCAATAGCGGGTAATGAAGCGGGAAGGCTCACTCCTGCCCGCTCGCCGTGGGGACACGGCCGTCTTGTCGGAGCCCAGTACCATTCCGCCGGAGGCGATTCGGGTAAACCAGGCAAGCGGTCCGTTGACACCAACCCGAGGCTCGATGCTGGAGGGTCCACCTTCCAGATGGAGCCCCTGCTCCTTGTAGGGTGTGATCAGGTTGGGAAAGGGGTCGAGGAAGTTCTTGAATACCGTCGGTGTGTGGGCCTCGGTGGCGTTCACCACATAGCGTGAGCGGATGATGCCGCGATCGGTATGGACAGCGTATTCCTCGCCTTCCCGCTCGACCCGCTGGACACCGGTGCGCGTGAAAAGCTCAACCTGAGGGCTGCGTAGCGCCGCTCCCAGAATTCCCCAGACCCATTTGGCTGGATGCCAGGTGGCGCTCTCGAGAGATTCGGCTCCGTCCAGGGAGGTTCTCAACCCGCCTCGATCCAAGAGCTGCTCCGGCGTTCGGCGCACCCAGTCGGAATAGCGCCGTCGACTGCCCAAAGCCAGCGAGGACTCGAGACCTTCCCTGGCAACCGGGTCGGTATAGAACAACCAGCCCTTTCGGGCGTAGTCGCACTCGATTCCCTCGGATTCCATCGTCTCTTTGATCGACTCATGGCTGGCCTGAAGCGCCTTGACGTAAGCATCACGAAGCAGGCTGCTCGCTCTTCCCGCTCGGCATCCGTGAGTCGAGGCTGGGTGAGCCCCAGGTATTTGTTCACGGGTGCGTAGACGTAGTAGCCGTGAAGCGCCCCACCAGCCATCACTACGATTCCTCCATTGCCTCCGGCCGACCCACTGGCCGCCTGATTACGCTCGAGGATCACGAGGGGAGCAGAACCGTGTTTGGACCAATGGTAGGCCACAGCAGCCCCACCGAATCCCGCCCCGACCACGACGACTTCTGCTTGCTCGGGGAGGGCAGTCCGCGGATTGGTCGCCCAAGGATGATCGGCGATCGGGTTCTCAGCCGTCAGCCAGTATGGCGTCTTGGAGATCCTTTCAGGTAGTTCCACCCAGGCTTCCGAGTCCGGAATCCGGCGCCACATCACGTCAAAGGACCAGTTCATGAACTTGAGCAGGCGCACTACCCGAGAATCCAGGGGGAACCGCACATTCATGAAGCGGATGGCCGACTCCAGATCCCGCCAGCGCAGGCCGATGAGAAGTCCCAATAAAACACGGAGTCTGACCAAAGATTTCACCTGGTTGAGCTTACAGGTTTCCAATTTCCGGTCAAGCACTTAGGGCCCTGGGGCTGATTAGCCCTGGGCTGGCCCCATTCGAGAAAGAAACTTCATTGGCTTCGGCGTCCCACTCTAGTCCCATTCTTCGCCACGCTGTCCAGCGACAAGAGACTTGCGACATGCGACCTCTTCTTGAAGTTTCAGCTCAGTCCCACCCCCAGCGCCGTGCTGGCCGCATTCGAGAATGAAACTTCGACTCCCGGCGATAGGGTAGGGAAGCACGGTCACGCGGCTCCCCTCCCTCCGAACTGCACGTGCGATTCTCCCGCATACAGCTCTCCAGTTAGTAGGTTCCTATGGATTGGACGAAACGGATATGGGCGTCAGTCAGGCTCGTGAACCCATGATCCGTAAAGAAGGCGTTGGGCCAACGGTGATTTCGACAGAGGCGTTTTCTATTCTTCCGGTTGCGCTTCAGAAGCAGGCGTCGCAAACGACGACGGATCAGACCGTCGTAGTCCTTGAAGATGTTCCAATGACAGTGCCGGAAGTAGTTGAACCAGCCTTGCGTCGAGCGATTGAGCCGCTGGAGGATGACCTCCAGCGAGTCGCCCGACTTGCGCGGCGTCAGCTCGTGAATGCGCTCGACGAACTTTCGGTGGCTCTTCGCTCGTGGAAACCGAAAACGGCCTCGGAACGAATCGCCCAAGAACGAAAAGCTCTTCTCTCGCGAGTCCACGATGTGTGTCTTCTCGGGATGCAGTCTCAGCCCGTTGTCCTCCACCCAGTCCCGCCCTTCGGCCAGGGCCGCTTCAGCCTCCTCGGGTGCGCGACACAGCAGGACAAAGTCATCCGCGTAGCGCACCATCTGGAAGCCCAGATCGGCCATCCGATGGTCCAGGGGATTGAGGTAGGCATTCGACAACACCGGAGAAAGAACGGCGCCTTGGGGGACTCCGGCTTCCGGAATCCACTTACGCAGCTCTTCCAGTATCCCCTGATTCAGAAACAGCTGAACCAGGCCCAGCACGCGGCGATCCGATATCTTCTGTTGGATCAGGTCCAACAGTCGATCTTTCGGGATCGTATCGAAGTAACCCTTCAGATCCGCGTCGACGACATACACATAACCGGCTTCGAGCAGCTCTTCGACGTACCGCAGTGCGCCGTGGCACCCTCGCCCATGACGAAAGCCGTAGCTTCGATCATGGAACGTGGCCTCCAGAATCGGCTCGATCCCGTGGACCAAAGCCGTTTGCACGACTCGATCCCGCACGGTCGGAATCCCCAGCGGTCGCTTTTCCGAACTGCCTGTTTTGGGAATCCACCTCCGCAGCACCGCTGCCGGACGATAGGTCCCCTCACGCAGTTCTTCCTGCAACCATTCGAGTTCCTCCCGCTCGTGTTCGGCGAAATCCCCCCACGTTTGCCGGTCCACTCCCGCCGCTCCTTTCCTGCCCAAGACCTTCTCGGCCGAGCTGGAAAGGTTCCGGCTGCAAAACACCTTATCGATCAGCGTGTGCCATTTCCCTCCTCTCACCTTTCCTTTCAAAAGTGTCTCCAACATGCGATCCGTCCAAACCGCGCGATGAGCCCACTGTTCGATGCCAGCGGGCTCTCCAGCCGGGCTAGCCGAAAACGGCACTGTGACCGGGATGTAGTCCCGCCTTTGGGCGGAGTTACGTTTCCGCGATTTAGTCATTTCGCATCTACCTTCCTGCTCCCCTTCGCTCCACCGCGTTTTGCTGCACGGCTTCCCCGCTACTATGGGAGCTCTGACTTCTGTCGAGCCGCTTCAACCGACCTCACCGGTATCGCCAGGTTCGCTCCCCTTCGGCGGGCGATACTGCACCGCGGGCCTGGGCCATTGCTCACGCAGCGTCCCCCACTGCGAGCTCTCACGATGGGTCGTCCACGTCCCTCACCCGACAGATCTCCCTGCTTATCTCGTTTGACCTTCCGACCTCTCCATCTCCAACCACCGCATTGCCATTTCGTCACGGTCGCTTTGTCACGTTACTTCACCGCCGTGACTTGCCGCGTCTATCCCCCCGGGCAGACCGTTCAGGTCGGAGGGATGGCCGTCGCGCGGTCAAGGGTTCGGGCTTTGCCAGGACCCTCCCCGACAGGCTTGGCCGAATCGAGTTCACTTGCGTTACGGCTTGGTCGTTCGTCTCAGGTTGCTCTCCACCCTTCCTCACGGAAACGCAGTTACCACTGTCGACTTCAGGCCGGTAACGTTAGCCTGGAAGGGACTTTCACCCTTCTGATCAAACGCCTTCACAGGCGCACTAGCGGTGGCCTCCAGGCCGCCGTGCATCGAGCCAAAGGCCCGTAAAGAGGAAGACTTCGGCCTGGAGGCCAAAGCTACATTCGCCAATCAAGTTTCAGCTTAGGTGAACCCCCAGGAGCGCTGGCCCCATTCGGGAAAGAAACTTCATTGGCTTCGGTGTCCCAAATTTTCGCATTACTGGTCCCATTCTTCGCCACGCCGTCCAGCGACAAGAGACGTGCGACGTTCAGACGTTCAGACGTTCAGACGTTCAGACGAGTTTCGGTCAAGTTTCAGCTCAGCCACCGTTACTGACCTTGACTATCGATTCTTCGCTACCTTGCGTATTTGTTGATAATTGCGGTTTCCTGCGAGAAGAGTACTTTACAATTATCTTTTACTTTAGTTGCGAATATATTTACAATTCACCCCATGCCCCGGACGGAGTCAACGCGCGAGGCCATTTGCCGCCTGATTGAGGAGAATGGCTCTGCAACCGGGCCGGAGGTCGCGGCCCACCTCGGAATCACGCGCCAGGCGGTCAGCCTGCACCTGCGCCAACTCATCAGCTCGGGAAAGGTATTCAAGACAGGATCGACGCGTGCGGCACAGTATTTTCCTTCCAACGCCGCCCCGGAGGCACGACGCGTCTCACGCGACTTGGAGTTGGCCGACCTCCAGGAGTCCGATGTCTACGATCGTGTCGTGCTCATGCTCAACCTTTTTCAACTCCCGGGGAATGTTGAATCAATCGTCAACTATGCCTTTACCGAGATGCTTAATAACGCAATAGATCACTCCATGTCGGATCGATGCCAGATCGAAGTTGGTCTCGACGTCGCCAGAGTCAGTTTCAAGGTGAAGGACACCGGCATTGGCGTATTTCGATCGATCGCCGAGAAACTGGGCCTTCCGGACGAGCCAGCCGCGATGATCGAACTCATCAAGGGCAAGACGACGACGATGCCCGAGGCGCATTCGGGTGAAGGGATCTTCTTCGTCTCTCGATCGGCGGATCGTTTCGTACTTCGATCTCATGGTTTACAACTCGAGTGGGATCGGAAGCGTGATGATGTTTTTGTATCTACACCACGATTCATGAAAGGTACACTGGTCCGGTTCGAGATATTCAGTGATTCCCGAACCCGACTTGAAGATGTTTTCGCAGAATTTGCGCCTGCGGATTACGACTATAGATTCGAGAAAACCCGCGTTTTGGTCAAGCTGCTGCAGAGTGATTACGTCTCTCGATCCGAAGCCAAACGCTTGATGCTCAACCTCGACCGGTTTTCTGAGGTCGAGTTGGACATGCGCGATGTCGAACAGGTCGGACAGGGTTTTGCCGACGAGGTCTTCCGAGTATTTACCTCGAAACACCCTGAAGTTGTAATCCGGGCGATTAATGCGAGTAAGGCCGTTGAAGCGATCATTCGGCATGTCAGTTTGGCACCCTTCCGGTCTCGGCAATCTTGAAAGAGGTTTCCCTGGAGTGTGAGATAGGGTAGGGAAGCACGGTCACCCGGCTCCCCTCCCTCCGAACTGCACGTGCGATTCTCCCGCATACAGCTCTCCAGTCAGTAGGTTCCTATGGATTGGACGAAACGGATATGGGCGTCAGTCAGGCTCGTGAACCCATGATCCGTAAAGAAGGCGTTGGGCCAACGGTGATTTCGACAGAGGCGTTTTCTATTCTTCCGGTTGCGCTTCAGAAGCAGGCGTCGCAAACGACGACGGATCAGACCGTCGTAGTCCTTGAAGATGTTCCAATGACAGTGCCGGAAGTAGTTGAACCAGCCTTGCGTCGAGCGATTGAGCCGCTGGAGGATGACCTCCAGCGAGTCGCCCGACTTGCGCGGCGTCAGCTCGTGAATGCGCTCGACGAACTTTCGGTGGCTCTTCGCTCGTGGAAACCGAAAACGGCCTCGGAACGAATCGCCCAAGAACGAAAAGCTCTTCTCTCGCGAGTCCACGATGTGTGTCTTCTCGGGATGCAGTCTCAGCCCGTTGTCCTCCACCCAGTCCCGCCCTTCGGCCAGGGTCGCTTCAGCCTCCTCGGGTGCGCGACACAGCAGGACAAAGTCATCCGCGTAGCGCACCATCTGGAAGCCCAGATCGGCCATCCGATGGTCCAGGGGATTGAGGTAGGCATTCGACAACACCGGAGAAAGAACGGCGCCTTGGGGGACTCCGGCTTCCGGAATCCACTTACGCAGCTCTTCCAGTATCCCCTGATTCAGAAACAGCTGAACCAGGCCCAGCACGCGGCGATCCGATATCTTCTGTTGGATCAGGTCCAACAGTCGATCTTTCGGGATCGTATCGAAGTAACCCTTCAGATCCGCGTCGACGACATACACATAACCGGCTTCGAGCAGCTCTTCGACGTACCGCAGTGCGCCGTGGCACCCTCGCCCATGACGAAAGCCGTAGCTTCGATCATGGAACGTGGCCTCCAGAATCGGCTCGATCCCGTGGACCAAAGCCGTTTGCACGACTCGATCCCGCACGGTCGGAATCCCCAGCGGTCGCTTTTCCGAACTGCCTGTTTTGGGAATCCACCTCCGCAGCACCGCTGCCGGACGATAGGTCCCCTCACGCAGTTCTTCCTGCAACCATTCGAGTTCCTCCCGCTCGTGTTCGGCGAAATCCCCCCACGTTTGCCGGTCCACTCCCGCCGCTCCTTTCCTGCCCAAGACCTTCTCGGCCGAGCTGGAAAGGTTCCGGCTGCAAAACACCTTATCGATCAGCGTGTGCCATTTCCCTCCTCTCACCTTTCCTTTCAAAAGTGTCTCCAACATGCGATCCGTCCAAACCGCGCGATGAGCCCACTGTTCGATGCCAGCGGGCTCTCCAGCCGGGCTAGCCGAAAACGGCACTGTGACCGGGATGTAGTCCCGCCTTTGGGCGGAGTTACGTTTCCGCGATTTAGTCATTTAGCATCTACCTTCCTGCTCCCCTTCGCTCCACCGCGTTTTGCTGCACGGCTTCCCCGCTACTATGGGAGCTCTGACTTCTGTCGAGCCGCTTCAACCGACCTCACCGGTATCGCCAGGTTCGCTCCCCTTCGGCGGGCGATACTGCACCGCGGGCCTGGGCCATTGCTCACGCAGCGTCCCCCACTGCGAGCTCTCACGATGGGTCGTCCACGTCCCTCACCCGACAGATCTCCCTGCTTATCTCGTTTGACCTTCCGACCTCTCCATCTCCAACCACCGCATTGCCATTTCGTCACGGTCGCTTTGTCACGTTACTTCACCGCCGTGACTTGCCGCGTCTATCCCCCCGGGCAGACCGTTCAGGTCGGAGGGATGGCCGTCGCGCGGTCAAGGGTTCGGGCTTTGCCAGGACCCTCCCCGACAGGCTTGGCCAAATCGAGTTCACTTGCGTTACGGATTGGTCGTTCGTCTCAGGTTGCTCTCCACCCTTCCTCACGGAAACGCAGTTACCACTGTCGACTTCAGGCCGGTAACGTTAGCCTGGAAGGGACTTTCACCCTTCTGATCAAACGCCTTCACAGGCGCACTAGCTTTGGCCTCCAGGCCGAAGTATTCTTCTGTCGAGCCGCTGGCTCGAGATACGGCGGCCTGGAGACCACCGCCACGATCCATGGTTGGATATAAGGAAACTCAGGGAGGAGCTTCAACACTATGCGAGTGGCAGTAATGGGCACCGGCGGTGTCGGAGGATACTACGGAGGGATGTTGGCCCGCGGCGGGGAGGAAGTGACGTTCATCGCCCGAGGTGCCCATCTGGAGACGATGCAGGACCGGGGTTTGACCGTCAAGACGACTCACGTCGGCGACTTCACCCTCCCGGTACGGGCTACGAGCGACCCCGCTGACATCGGGACGGTGGATCTCGTTCTCTTCTGCGTCAAGGGCTGCGATACCGACACGGCCGCGGCCCTGATCACCCCTCTCATGGGTTCCGAGACCGTAGTCCTGTCCTTGCAGAATGGCGTAGAAAACGAAGATCGGATTGCTCGAGTGGTGGGACATGAGCATGTCGTCGGCGGTACGACTCAGGTCGCTTCGAAACTCGAATCGCCTGGGGTCATCAATCAAACCTGGGTCGAGATGATGTACATGGGCGAGCTGGACGGGCAACCAAGGCACCGA
This sequence comes from Acidobacteriota bacterium, assembly GCA_965219855.1. Classification (GTDB taxonomy): domain Bacteria; phylum Acidobacteriota; class UBA6911; order RPQK01; family JAJDTT01; genus CAUZIZ01. The sequence goes on along the minus strand of CBDCOR010000014.1, from coordinate 133,684 downwards.
TCGGAGCGGCTGCTGGAGGCGTTCCGGCAGGCCGAGGTCGGAGCCCAGATCCCTCCGCACATCGGTGTTGCGATGTGGTGCAAACTGGTTGACGTCGGTGCCTTCGCGTCGGTTTCCTGTGTGACCAGACTGCCCGCCGGCGAGATGCTCGCCTGTCCCGAGACGACCGAGCTCTACTACCGCTTTGTGGAGGAAGGTATCGCGGTGGCAACGGCAACTGGCCCGGACATGCCAGAGGACTTCGTAGGGGAACTGCGAGAGATGAATGTAGATCTCGCCCCCACGGTGCGGGCCTCAATGTACTATGACCTGGAGGCGGGCCGACGTTTGGAGCTAGAGGAACTGGCCGGCACGATCGTCCGCAGGGGCGAAAAACATGGTGTGCCTACGCCGCTCAACTTCGCCATGTACGCGGCACTGAAACCCTACATCAATGGAGGTCACAATGCGCCTCTCGCCACCCAATGATTCCCATCCTACAGTGATGAATCGTACCGAAGATAAACACTTTGATTGGCGGTTCGCGGCCTGGTTTCTCCTGCTTGGACTGCCCTTCGCCTCGCTTCTCCGGGCGGCTGAGCAAGACTTCCCGATCGGGCTGGCCCAGGGGGTGATGTCTGGCGAGGTGGGAGTAGACAGCGCTATTCTGCAGGCCCGACTGACCTCCACCAGCACCCTGGTCGATCGCCGCTGGTCCGGTATTATTGGGGTCGAAGGCAGCGCCCGCTTCGAGATTTCGACGCATCCCGATTTCAGTGGCTCGATTCAAACCGAGTGGCTAAAGGCTTTGCCTGAGAATGATTACATCGTCAAGCTGAAGGTCGAGGATCTTCAGCCAGATACCCGCTACCACTATCGCCTCTCCTACGGACCCAAGCAGGACCAACTGCGCCAGTCTCCTGCTGCTTCCTTCAGGACCCTGGCGGGGAAAAATGGCACGAGTGCCTTCAGCCTCGCGGTCGTCACGGGAATGAATTACACCGCCTTCCACCACACCGGCAACACCCAAATGCTCCCCTACCGCGGTCCCGACAAGGAACTCGGTTACCCAGCACTCGCATCGATCCTGGCACTGAAGCCGGACTTCTTCGTGGGGACGGGTGACAACGTCTACTATGACTTCCCAGGAGGCGGTTTTGGTCATCTGCAGCGGGGGAGGGCCGAGACTCAGCATCAGATGCGGATGAAGCATCAGGAGCAGTATTCCCAGTCCAGGTTCATCGATCTCTTTCGCAGCGTGGCTACCTACTGGATGAAGGATGATCACGACCATCGCTTCAACGACTCCGACCCGTTCAACCCCACCCTGGTCTACGAGCGGACCGGCGCCGACACCTATGCCAAGACCAATCTCTACCCGAGGCTCTCGGGTTCAGGGTCAGGTCCCTCTCACGAGCTCGGCCTTCGAATCTTCCGCGAGCAGTTGCCCGTAGTCGATCCCAAGGATCCAAAAGCGGTTACCTATCGCACCCATCGGGTGTCCAGAGATTTACAGATCTGGATTGTCGAAGGGCGGGACTATCGAAGTCCCAATGACATGTCCGACGGACCCGAAAAGACGGTCTGGGGAAAGGAACAGAGAAAGTGGCTCAAGCGGACGCTCCTGGAAAGTGACGCTACCTTCAAGCTTCTGATCTCGGCGACTCCAATGGTGGGACCTGACAGCACTTCCAAGAGAGACAATCACGTCAATCCCAGAGGCTTCCGGCACGAAGGGGATGAGTTCTTTGAGTGGCTCCAAAGCAGCGGTTTCTCGACCCAGCGCTTCTTCATAGTCTGCGGAGATCGACACTGGCAGTACCGGGCCATCCACCCTTCGGGCTTCCAGGAGTTCTCCTGTGGAGCCCTGGTAGACGCCAACTCGACCCGTGGCCACTTCCCGGGCGAACCCCGTTCATCGGATCCTGAAGGGAAGATTAAGCAGCCATTTCATGACGAGAAACCGAGCGGCGGATTCTTGTTGGTAAAGGTGAGCGAACCGGTCAGGGGCCGGGCCCGAATGGAATTCGTGTTTTACGATGAGACGGGACGGGCCGTCTATGACTATGCGGCAGGGGACTAACCTGAAACTTCATCGGCGAACGTAGCTTTGGCCTCCAGGCCGAAGTCCTTTTCTTCCGAGCCTTCGGCTCGGACGGCGGCCTGGAGCCCACCGCTACGTCGGGCCCGAAGTTTCTTTTTCAAACGGGGCCAGGGCTTCTGGGGGTCGGACTAAACTGACACTTCACGTGGCTTCGGTCTCCAGGCCGAAGATTACTCCTGTCCCGAGCCTTTCGCTCGACGAACGGCGGCCCGGAGATCACCGCCACGATCCGGACTCGGAGTTTCTTTCTTGAATGAACCGGCTCCCAGCCGGAGGCCCTACTAAGGTCGCGAGCGCGTACCCCTTTCCGGCCGTTGTTAAGGCTTGAATTCTCCGAGCAGAATCTCCAAACCTGGCTCCTTTAGAACGATGGCGACAATTGCCGAAGTGCCGACAATCATACACCCTCCGGACCGTATCCCAGGAGCGCATCATGCTCCTTCGGCGGGATTCCCTTCCCCAGCAATTCCGGAGGCACACGCGGCCACACTCCGCGTTCCAAGAATTCGAGAACTTCTGCTTCTCGGGCGTGGGCCACCACCTGAAACGAGAGCCGTTCCTTGCGTTCCTCCAGAGCTCTCCGGATCGCCTCCGTTTTGCTTTCGCCAGTGAGAGTTGCAATTTCAGTTGCCAGATTCTCTCTACCTGAAGGTTTCAGCCCAGCAGATGCCGAGTGAACCACTCGACGGTTCGGCGGTTCGAATCCAAGACGTGGGCCTTTTCTCGGATGCTGTGTGGCTCCCGCGGATAGACCACGAGCTCTGTTTCTACGCCTAGATCCTTCAAGGCCCGGTAGAAGAGATACCCCTGTTCGACGGGGACGTCCAGGTCTTCTTCCCCGTGCAGGATAAGGGTGGGCGTCACCACGTTCTTCACATGGGTAATGGGTGAGCGAGGACGAAAGACTCCATCCGGATCCCAAGGATCGGCTCCCCCGTAGTGAATCGCATCCCAGTCACAGAGGTAGGATCTCCCATGAAAACTGCGCCAGTCCGAGATCCCGGCAAGCATCACGGCTGCCTTGAACCGATCGGTCCGGGTCACGGCCCAGGCTGTCATGTATCCGCCGTAGCTGCCGCCGGTGATCCCGAGCCGCTCTGGATCGGCAACTCCCCGATCGATCAGCGCATCGATGCCCGTCTGGATGTCTTCCCAGTCCTTACCTCCCATGTCCCCGATGTTGCTCTCGGCGAAGGCCAGCCCTCGTCCGGTGCTGCCTCGTGGATTGGGAAGGAAGACGGCAATTCCCTGGGCCGCCAGCTGTTGAAAGCAGCGGCTGTCGGCGTAATACTGATGGCCGTAGGTAAACGTGGGTCCCCCGTGAACGTTGGTAACAAGGGGACACGGGACCTTGGAATCGGCGTGGGGCGGGAGTATGAGAAAGCCCTGCATCTCCCATCCGTCCGCGCCCTCCCAGCGAACCGACTCGACCGATCCCAGTACCAACTCCTCGGCCTGCTCATTGAAATCCGTCAGCCGGCTCCATTCCAGCCGGTCCCCCGAAGGCCTCCCCAACCATACTTGTCTGGAGTGCTTGCCATCCTCGCGCACGACGGCGATCGAACCGGCAGGATCCCGACTAAAGCGGGGCCAGTTGGGCTCTGTCAACATGGTCGGGCCACGCCAGAGGCGACGCTGAGTACCAGAGTCCAAGCGTACTTCGGAGAGAGCCATCTCGCCCCATTCGTGGGAAGCTGCGATTAATCCTTCGCCGTCCTCGAGCCACTCCAACCAGCTAAAGCTGGCCTCCTGATCGGAAGCCAGTTCATGGACAGCGCCGCCCCCGACGGAAGCGACGAAAATGCCGCCTCCGACGACTCCCCGGTCGCTCCAGTTCGAGGACAGAAACGCGATTCGCTTGCCATCGGGAGACCAAGCTGGGCTGGAGACCTGGCGCGGTCCCCCATAGAGCACCACGGGCTCCGATTCAGGATCGGAGAATGTGGCAAGACGGCAGGTGTACCAAGACTGCTCAAAAGGAAGGGGAGAACAGACGGCGGCAAACTCATCACCCGAGGGGGCTGCGGCGAACTCCCAGATCTGAAGGCACTCGGAAGAGAGGCAGGTGGTCTTGCCAGAGGGGATGTCTATTCGGTAAAGACGTGTGTACTTGGGATTCTTCTCGAACTCGATGGCGTCGTCCTTCTCCTCTCGACGGCACACTTCCTCCTCGGTCTGGGGATCCGTCATCAGGAAGAAAAGAGCCTGGCCGTCGGAGGACCACTCCAGGCACTTCAGAGATCGGGTTGTTGGGATGGCACCATCGACGTGGCCAAGGCGTTGCGCTTCTCCTCCGTTCCTTTGGAGGAGGTAGAGCTGGTAGAGGCCGTCCTTCTCCCGGTCGGACAGGAATCCCAGCGTTTGCCCATCGGGCGACCAGCGGGGAGCGGCGTCCGAGCGAGGACCCGAGGTGAGTGCCCAAGCCTCTCCGCCCTCAGCAGAAACCATCCAGATGTTTGCCTTCGGAAGCTTGTCGTCGCTAAGATACGAGTCACCAACGACGAAGGCGATGACCTTCCCATCAGGGGACAATTGAGCATCGCTCACCTGACGGAAGCTGCAAATGTCGTCGATCGTCGGGCAGCGCTTGTTGGCCATTCTAGACAACCAGCACCCGGAGCGAACACCAGATCCACTCAAGGCGCAGGAAGCATACGACAGCCCCCAAAGGCCGTCAACGAGCACGGGGTACTACCGTGCTTTCAGGGAAGAAAGGTGATGATATGCACAGCGGGGATCCACCGGACCATCTCTTTCAGAGGGATGCAGCCTACCAGTTTCTCCTATTGGAGCGGCGCGAGGGAATCTACGTTTACGATACGGCCGGCAAGCGTTACATCGATGGAGGGAGCTTCTTTTCAATCTCCTGGCGAAAGGGCTCACACTGGCTGCGCAGACCCGGGGGCCGCTTTGGCCGGTTTTGAAGTGGCCCTCAGTGGCCCCTGACACCATGTTGGTTGTCAATGTGGAGTGAGTTTCTTCCAGTTCTCTTCAACAAATATTGATGAAGTTACCTTCCATTGTTCCTTAAGGAAGTTTATGAACTTTCCTTTCTGTTTCCAAACTTCCAGATCAATGACGTTAACAACGACGGTCCTATCCCCGTTTGCAGTCCGGTTTGATTCCACTGTGCTGCAACTGTTGACAACCTGGCAAAAGAAATGGTGTAAATCTGAGTTCAACATTAGTTGATGGTTGACAGAAAGTTCCGCCGACGCATCGCCGGGTTGTTTCACCTGAATGCAATCAAGACGAAGGACTGGAAGGTAGTTCGAATGGGCGTGGAATCCAAAACACTCCGGGAGCTCGTAGACCCTGACGCTTCCGATGAAGAGAACTTCGAAACTGTTGTTGACGAGATCGCCTTTCTCCTTCCAAAGGGAAAGACGAAAGTCCTTGGGGGCGAGGAGCGCGGTGATATCGCAATCCTTGAGCTCCAGGGAGAAAGGACCGAAGGAGGAGTGGAAGTGCTCTATCTTGTACGCATGCTGAAAGAAGCAGAGGGATGGCGGTTCGATCGTTCCCTGATAGCCGGGTTCCTGTGAGATTATCCCGAAGTGGGGGTCGAAAGATGAAATCATCCAAGTTTCAGATCGTGTTTAGTGGTTTTCTTTCGGCTTGGTTTTTGTTCTCTTGCTCCGCTTTTCCCCAAGGGGAAAAGTTCGGGCCGACTAAGCCGCACGTCAATGTTGGAACTTTGGGGCAAGTCGGGCACGGAAAAACGACGTTGACGGCGGCGCTTACGAAGATCCTGGCAAGGCAGAACCCAGACGTTAAGGAACAAACCTATGACTCGATCGACAGGGCGCCGGAAGAAAGGGCGCGAGGGATCCGGATCGCAACGGCGCACGTTGAGTACGAGACAGAGAATCGACACTATGCTCACATAGACTGTCCCAGCCATGGGGATTACCTTAAGAATCTGCTCACAGGTGCGGCACAGATGGACGGAGCGATTCTGGTAGTCTCGGTACCCGACGGGCCGATGCTTCAGACGCGCGAGCAAGTCCGTCTAGCGCAAAAGATCGGAATATCCAGGTTGGTCGTTTTCTTGAACAAGATAGACATCGTTGAGGATCCCCGACTGATTGATTCCGTAGAACTCCAGGTTCGAGAACTTCTTTCCGTCCACCAATTTGAGGGCGCCCGAACTCCGTTCATTAGAGGTTCTGCATTACAAGCTCTTCGGAACCCGGACGATGCTGGGAAGACGAAGTGTGTTTACGACCTGCTCGAGGCAATGGAAGATTGGATTCCCGTACCTGAGCGAGACGTGGACAAGCCGTTCTTGATGCCGATCGAAGACATTTTCTCGATCTCGGGCCGTGGGACGGTGGTCACGGGGAGGATCGAGCGTGGCAAGGTGCGCGTGGGAGACGAGGTGGAGATCGTGGGGATCCGGGAGACGCAAAAGAGGGTGATCGCGGGAATCGAGATGTTCCGCAAGCTGCTGGACGAGGGGCAGGCCGGAGACAACGTAGGATTGCTGGTGAGAGGACTGGACAAGAAGGAAGTGGAGCGGGGGCAGGTGGTGGCCAAGCCGGGCTCGATCAGGCCCCACACGCGCTTTTCGGCTGAGGCCTACATTCTCACCAAGGACGAGGGGGGACGGAACACGCCCTTCTTCGCGGGCTACCGACCGCAGTTCTACTTCCGAACCACGGACGTGACGGGAGTGGTGAGCTTGCCTGAGGGAACCGAGATGGTGATGCCGGGCGACATCGTATCGATTCACCTCGAGCTGATCTCTCCGATTGCCATGGAAAAGGGATTGCGTTTTGCCATTCGAGAGGGCGGGCGCACAGTAGGGGCGGGTACGATAACCGAGATCCCGTGATAAACCAAGGGCGAAGCCCAATCCGGCTGGAGCCTCCCAGCTAAGAGTTCAAGGTCTGAGGTGGGAGTGACCAAGATTTTTCGACGTTAGGTAAGTATGTCTTCCCAGTTGCTTCTTTCAGCACTAAAGATTGTCATTGTAATCGCCCTGAGTTCCTTCATGGTGGCTACAGTGCTGACCTTTCTCAGGATCCGACTGCAGAAAAAGGAAAGGGAATTCAAGAATGTCCTTCGGGTTCTGGGGATCAGAGATGAGGAGGTACTTCACTTTACCTCTTCTATAAAGGACGAATATGCAGCGAGAGACTATCTCCTCCCAACCGCGTTCGCGACCTTTGTTTGTCTCGCCGGTTTTACGGCGCTGCTCTTCGGCAGAGAACTGGTTTCGATAAATCCTGGTTCTCCGAACCTTATTCTGACAGGGGCGATGGTGACTGGACTGACACCCGAGGAAGTCCAGGCAATGAGATCCCAGGGAATGCTGGCTCTGACGATGGCTTACTTAGGAGCCTTCATCTGGTCAGCCCGTAACATTGTGCGCCGGCTAATCAATGGTGATCTGACCCCGAGTACCTACTACAGCTCCAGTATACGAGTGATATTTGCTTCGCTTGTGGCATTGATGCTGTCGTTCGTTCTCAATTCCCTCCCATCCCGAGCCTACACGGGGGAGCTTCTTCCGGTGGTCGCCTTCCTGGCCGGAATGGTGCCCGAACAGGCTCTCGTCTACATTCGGGATAAAGTCGGGATTTTCTCCCGAAGCAGGGAAGAAACCGCTGATGAGTTGCCGCTGGATATGATCGAAGGGATTAATGCATTCAACAAAGTGCGACTCGGGGAAGTCGAGGTCGACAACAGTCAGAATCTGGCTGAGGCGAACTTGATTGACCTTCTTCTAAAGACTCCCTTTAACGCTGAGAAGCTCGTGGACTGGATCGCTCAGGCAAAGCTCCTTCTCTACTTCAAGCCAGTAGCGTCCCAGCGTTAGTCGAATAACATCAACTGTTTATGAATGTCACTATTCTGAGTAATGTAATGCATGTCCTGAAAGGCCTGTAAAATTGGGGTTTTCTCGAAGAGCGAGACACTCAGGACCTGGAGAATTGTGTAGAGCGGCAACTCGAGATAGAGGCGCTTGCGGATGATGGCGATGAGCAGGTAGGTACTGAGGGCGATCCAGATTTGTGTTTTCACGGCATTGGGACTGGTGCCGTAAAAGGCCTTGATGCGGAGATGCTGTTTGATCCATTTGAAGAACAGTTCGATCTGCCAGCGGAGCTTGTAGAGCCGGGCAATAGTCAGAGCGGGAGAAGCAAAGTCGTTGGTGAGGAATACTAGCCGCAGGTCGGTGGTGACGTCGAAGAACTTGATGCGACGCAAAGGTTCGGGGTAGGCCTTGGCCGGATAGAAGGTGCTCAGCAGGACAGTTTGGTCGCAGATCAGTCCCGTCGTTCTGTCCACCGGGTGGGAGTAGCGGCGGCGGAACTTGAAGTTGGCCTTGGCGCGGGTCACGAATAACGACCGGGCAGAATGGAGTCGGTACAGGCGCCCGAAATCCAGGTATCCGCGATCCATGATGTAGTAGGCACCGGGACAAGGAATCAGGTGGTCCAAGGCGTGGACATCGTGCAGTTTTCCGTCCGAGATCAGAACGAACTCGGGAATGGCGCCGTGCAGGTTGAGCAAGGTATGCAGTTTGATCGCCCCCTTGGTACGGCGGAAGCGCGCCCAGGGGAAGACCGAGAGGCACAGGTCGATGGTCGTGGAGTCCAAGGCATAGACGGTCGCGTTCAGGTCGACTCCCAGGTCCTCGTCGGTGTACAGGCGGCGCGCTTCGGCGATAAGCACTTGGGCAAACTCGGCATAGATGCGCCAGTCGCGCCTCTCGTTGGCATTGGACAGATTGTTGCGGGAGACCGTGGAGCGAATGCCCATGTGGAAGAGCTTGGATCTCATGGCCCGTAGGCAGGCTTCGATATCGCGCAAGCTCTCGCGATAGGTCAACTGTGCAAAGGCCATGACCCGGTAATGGTCGGCACAGCGGAACGACTTGACCTTGTAGTCGCCTCCGTAGTGCTGAACAATGCGATGAAAATGATGCCAGGGAAGATGCCGCATCACCTGAGAAAAAATCGTCGTGCCCGTGTACATGCTCGCCCTCCTTATGAACTGAAGGGCGTGAGCGTACACTCACTTTCAAGTCGGAAACACCCATTATCTTCTCTAACATATTACTCATTAATACTTTACAGAGATTAGAAACCCAAACGTTGGGACACTACTGACTTCAAGCAAGATATTCTCAAGCTCAGAAGGGTCGGTATACGGACTATCTTTGACTTTCGAACCGGATGCGCAGTTGACGATCAGATTCCCGCGATCGCAAAGGAGACAGGCATTCCTGAACTCTCGATACGACTCGTCTTCGGACAAGTTGCGGAGGATCCGGCCATCAATAGACTCTCAGACTTCAATCGACTGCTCAGTACCTTCGGTGGCAATCCCGATAGTCCGGCATGAGGAAGGTTTTTCGTGCCCCCGCTCGACTCACCGCCAAGCGCAGGTCCACATCGGGATAAACCCGTAGGTTTTTTCCCTTGATGAGTTCGTATAGATTGGTGGAAGATTCGGTCAGGTTGGCTACGGTTTGTGCAATCTCCACCCTAGATGTGTACCCCATCTTCTCCGCCATCGCCACCAGATACGACTTCATGACTAAGGTTCTCTCTTTCGGACAGGAGCCGCGCTGGAAAAATCGTGCGGTAAAACTGCTCCTTGCCACCGAAACGCCGGAAAGGCTGCTGGACCTTGCGTGCGGGACCGGAGATTTTCCTTTTTACTTCCGCCAAGCGGGACTCAAACTTCCCTTCGCGGCAGCGCATTTCGGGTTGTTTGAACGGCCGCTTTCGCCTAAAAGCGGTCATTCGGATTTTCCCCAGAAGCGTCGAGAAGCGGTCGCCATTGGGGAGAGTTGAACCTCTCGCCTTCATGGCGACGGAAAGGCGCCCGAAGTCTCTGAGGGAAACGCTGGAAGCGTCCTCTGCAGTGTGGTCCTTTCGAGGAGGCGAACTCGAAGGGGAGTGAGGTCTACTGAGGGGGTCTCCAGGAAAGAGCCCTGGAACGCTCAACTACTCGACAGAGCGGTAGCGAATCGACACCGATCCAAGAACCGGCGAACTGGCCGAGCCTGGACTGACGAGGGATGCCTTGTATTGAATCCAGCGTCCCTCGGCCGCGCCTGCCAAGCTGGCTCCGGATTCGGTATAGAAACTCGCCGGCCCCTTGGGTCCTCTCCACGGGGCCGATTTCAGGGCCTGGCTGGTGCCGGCCGATCGGACCTGAAACTCCAGTCCCGTCTCGAAGGGTGTGTCTCCCTCCCAGCTGATGCTTTCCAGGTGGGCCTTCGAACCCGCATTGAAGGGCGGGGAGACGTAGTCGTAGCGATTCCCCCTGTCGTAGATGTGGCCCGCGTCGGAGGTCAGATGGTGGGGGCCCAGACCCGGTAAGAAGGTCCTGCGGTCGGTCGAGAATCCGGCCTCGCTTCCCCAGTAGAGGAAGGAATCGTTGCGGTGGTTTCCCTCCTTGGAGTGGCAGGCAAAGAGAATGTCAGCGTACCCGTTCCGATCGAAGTCGTTGACGTGAACGCCTGAGGCCGAGTTGGTGGGCAATTGGGTAGCCCGGGAGGCATCGAAGCCGGAGCTACTGTTCCAGTAGATCGTCGAGGGATGGCTGCGGGTATAGCCGGCGTGGTAGCTGCTGAGGACCATGTCGAGCAGGCCGTTGCCGTTCAGGTCCGCCACGGCTACGTCGGAGTTTCCCACGGAAGGAAGAATAATTCGGCGGGAGACATCATACCCGCCGCTTCCACCCCAATAGATAAAGGTGTCCCCTTCCGGTGAACCGCCAAAGGATTGGGGCTTGTCGGAGGCGGGATCGGCGTCGTAGAGATTGGAGACGATGACGTCCAGAAAGCCGTCCCGATTGAGATCTGCCACCTCGGCGGAAACTGAGGCTCTGGCGCGCTCTTGCGGTCTTTGGCGAAGCCCAAAGGGCTGTTCCAGTAGATGGCGACCTGCTCGTTGAGAGTGCTGAAGATGATGTCCAGCCAATCGTCACGGTTGAGGTCTCCGATAACGTGGCCGCGGAGGCGGCCGATTGGAAACACGAACCGGTTCTCGCTCGAGAACCCCGAGGGACCGCCCCAATAGAGATCGGTCGCTTTTCGGCCCAGTGTCCACTGGGTCAGAGAGACGTCCAGATAGCCGTCCCGGTTGAAGTCCGCGACCCGGGAGGAAAACGCTCCCTGCTCCGCCACCATGGTGCGGTCGCGGGAATAATACCCTCGATAGCTCCCCCAGTAGATGCCGGAACCGGTTTCCTCGTCAGCGATCGACGCGAACAACAGGTCGACCCGACCGTCCTGATTGATATCGGTGCTGGAGCAGAAGCCGCCGCCGCTGGGCAGGACCTTGCGTCTTGCGGCATCGAACTTCCCGTCTCGATCACCCCAGTAGATGTAGCTGGGGTTGGGCCAGTTGGTGTCGGCGGCGTTGATGAATACCAGGTCCGTAACGCCGTCTCCATTGAGATCTCCGGTCTGGACACCGGTTGCCTCCGAGGTGGGTAGTTCCGAGCGCCAGTCCGTACTGAAACCGTTCTCTCCTCCCCAGTAGATATAGGCCTTTGGCCTCTGGTAGAGATCGGCCTGCCGCTGGGCGAAGACCAGGTCGGGATGGCCGTCTTGATCCAGGTCCTCCGCGGTGCAGCGGCTCGGATGGTGCGTAGGCAGGGCGGTACGCTTGTAGGGACGGAATCCTCCATCACCGCCCCAATAGATGTACGAGACGTTCCCCTATTTGTTGGCAAAGACCAAGTCCATGTGCCCGTCCTGGTTCAGATCAGACGCTTCCACGTCGGAGGCTCCTACGGTGGGCAGCGAGATCCTCGATTCCACCGAGTAGCCTTCTTTGGAACCCCAGTAGACGTACGAGTTTACGGAGACTGTGTCGACGATGTTATACATCCCCATTTCTCGCGTTTTCAAGCGATAGGAATTGGCCAGGGCAATCTCCGGGAAGCCGTCCCGGTTCAGATCGGCCACGGTGACGGCCGAACTGCGCTCTCCCGGCAGGTGGATGCTGGGGCGTTGGGTATAGTCTCCGTCGCGGCTGCACCAATAGATCAAAGCCCCGCCTTCTGCGTCGGTGTTGCCTTCGTTTGCGAAGACCAGGTCGGGATGGCTGTCTCCGTTCAAGTCGGCGATCGTCACATCACGACTGTTGATGGTTTTGAGCACGAGACAACGTTCGGCCGAATACCCTTCAGCGGAGCCCCAGTAGATGAAGGACCGGTTGTCGCGATCCACTTCGACGTGATAGCCCAGCCCACTGTTAGCGAAGACGATGTCTGGATGGCCATCCTGGTTCAGGTCCTCCACTGCCACGGCTCGGGCTCCCCTGGTGGGAAGGCCGCTTCGTCTGGAGGCGTCCAAGCCGTTTTCACTGCCCCAATAGATGTAGGAGTCCAGGTCGGTCTTGGTCCCGTTGAAATTGTTGGCGACGGTCAGATCGGGAAAGCCGTCCCGGTTCAGATCGGCCACCAGCCCGTCGCTTCCACCATTCGTCGGAAGCTGCATGCGGCGCTGGGACGAGAATCGGTCTCCTCCCCAGTAGATGAGGAGGTCCTGCTTTTCGTTGGGATCGTGATCGTTGGGGAACACCAGATCGATGCTGCCGTCGCCGTTCAGGTCCCTGCGATTGATCAGAAGCACCTCCCCGGTGGCCGTGACATAGGTATTGGCACCCACATCGCTGAAACTTCCGTCAACCAGATCCAGGAAGGTTGAAGTAGTCCAGGTCTTTGCCTCTGCAGCCTCCGCCAGATTTGGGACGAGAGACAGGAGCAAGAATGTTGTTGCGGTCGCTGCGATTCTGGACAAGATCCGATGATGCATGGGTGTTACCTCTCTGCCACAGGGCCGCGGCTTGGTTGATTTCTTGCTGGTTGAAGATCCAATGTTGAGCATCATAGCGCCCTTGTCACCGAACCAGCAGCGAAAGGGTTGCTCTCCTAAGAGAGTGGGTTGACCTTATGCGAATCAATCCCTGGCTTGTGCTGGCCCTTTCCATCCCGCTGTTTTTACTGGGACACGCCCTAGTACGCCGGATTTCTTTTCTATTCAGGTTCAACATCCCAGCTCCCGTGGTGGGAGGTTTGCTGATCTCGCTTCTTCTGTTGGTCGTGAACGCCAGCGGCATCCCCACCATCGTGCTGGAGACACTTGTCTTTAGAGAACATGTTTCCCAGCTTGGATGGAATCTCTCAAGAGCTTGATCTCGGCAATTTGGTATAGAGAATTCCCTACGTGCTTGCGTAGCTCTTTGATCAGATCTGATTTCATCTCCGGATCTTTGACCCAAAAGATCACCTTGTCCCAGCCGTCAACAAGGTCTTTTTTCAGGTTGTCGATTTCCTTTTTGGGATTGCTCATGACCACTTCGTAAGCCAACTTGATGTCCCGCCCAGAAGCTTTATCGCGTCTGACAAAGCCGACGTCAACACACTTACCATTCTCCTTGAGAGAGAACTCGACACCTCCAAGGTCTGAGTCCTTCTTGATCTTCGACCAAATATAGTGCTGCCAGTACCTGTGCTGAATACTTCCCTTTCCTCTGGGCTTCTTATACTTGATGCCGACAGCATCTAGGTAGGCGTATCCCTTCTCTGTGATCCAGAGTCAGTAGTGTCCCAACGTTTGGGTTTCTAATCTCTGTAAAGTATTAATGAGTAATATGTTAGAGAAGATAATGGGTGTTTCCGACTTGAAAGTGAGTGTACGCTCACGCCCTTCAGTTCATAAGGAGGGCGAGCATGTACACGGGCACGACGATTTTTTCTCAGGTGATGCGGCATCTTCCCTGGCATCATTTTCATCGCATTGTTCAGCACTACGGAGGCGACTACAAGGTCAAGTCGTTCCGCTGTGCCGACCATTACCGGGTCATGGCCTTTGCACAGTTGACCTATCGCGAGAGCTTGCGCGATATCGAAGCCTGCCTACGGGCCATGAGATCCAAGCTCTTCCACATGGGCATTCGCTCCACGGTCTCCCGCAACAATCTGTCCAATGCCAACGAGAGGCGCGACTGCGCATCTATGCCGAGTTTGCCCAAGTGCTTATCGCCGAAGCGCGCCGCCTGTACACCGACGAGGACCTGGGAGTCGACCTGAACGCGACCGTCTATGCCTTGGACTCCACGACCATCGACCTGTGCCTCTCGGTCTTCCCCTGGGCGCGCTTCCGCCGTACCAGGGGGCGATCAAACTGCATACCTTGCTCAACCTGCACGGCGCCATTCCCGAGTTCGTTCTGATCTCGGACGGAAAACTGCACGATGTCCACGCCTTGGACCACCTGATTCCTTGTCCCGGTGCCTACTACATCATGGATCGCGGATACCTGGATTTCGGGCGCCTGTACCGACTCCATTCTGCCCGGTCGTTATTCGTGACCCGCGCCAAGGCCAACTTCAAGTTCCGCCGCCGCTACTCCCACCCGGTGGACAGAACGACGGGACTGATCTGCGACCAAACTGTCCTGCTGAGCACCTTCTATCCGGCCAAGGCCTACCCCGAACCTTTGCGTCGCATCAAGTTCTTCGACGTCACCACCGACCTGCGGCTAGTATTCCTCACCAACGACTTTGCTTCTCCCGCTCTGACTATTGCCCGGCTCTACAAGCTCCGCTGGCAGATCGAACTGTTCTTCAAATGGATCAAACAGCATCTCCGCATCAAGGCCTTTTACGGCACCAGTCCCAATGCCGTGAAAACACAAATCTGGATCGCCCTCAGTACCTACCTGCTCATCGCCATCATCCGCAAGCGCCTCTATCTCGAGTTGCCGCTCTACACAATTCTCCAGGTCCTGAGTGTCTCGCTCTTCGAGAAAACCCCAATTTTACAGGCCTTTCAGGACATGCATTACATTACTCAGAATAGTGACATTCATAAACAGTTGATGTTATTCGACTAACGCTGGGACGCTACTGATCCAGAGTATCTTGCAGCTTTTTCCATCTTCTCAATGGCCTGTTGGCAACGTTGCTGCATTTGATTTGGAGTGAGGGGCTGTGGCTTTTCAAAGCTGGGGATTCTGAGAATGAATGGAGAAGGATAGCCATGTTGCTGTATGACCGCTCTTCTCTGCTCTTGGCCTGTAAGAAAGCTCTGCCAGGAACTTCTCCTGGTCTTTGCTCAGCCCTAGGTTGTCGGGGGCCACTTCAAAAGCGGCCAGGCGGGGCCGGGTCAAAACCGGCCAGTGATTCAGTAGTTATATCCTCCGGTTCGAGTCATTTCAATCCCTTGTGAAGCCCTCCCCGCGAAGCGGGGGGAGGAGGCTTTGTTGTGTGTTCAGCCGTAGAAGCGGTGGGAACTGTGGGAAACTCCGTCCGGAGGAGTTTTCCAAGCGCTGTGGGAACGGTGGAAAAACTCGCCTCCTGGAGTCGTCTTCGCGAGGCAGCCGTTTTCCCACGGTTTCCATAGCGCGGCAGTTTCCACGGCTTTCCGGGGGTGTTGGGGGAAACTCGAGAAGCCTGGCTTCCATGGTCTCTGCTTGGTTTCAACGACACGGCTTCTTCCTGGCTTCCTTTTTTCAAAAAACATTCGCTCAGAGGCCCCTCAAGCAATGAGCTCTGCCCCACCCTGTCCTGACCCCTCCCTCGGAGCGGGCAATCTACGAAGCCTGGGGCTGAGTCCCAGGGTCTGCGAGTAGGGGACAAGCCCGCACTCACAGCACTCGCCTCGCAGGTGTCATTTCTCTTTCCCTCGCTTCGGGGTGGATTTCTCTCGTTGCTGTCGCTCGTAGAGGCGATAGCTCTTGCCCCGAATGAAGGTGACTTCCGAAGTGTGCAGGAAGCGGTCCAGCAGCGCCGAGGTGGCCGCCGTATCTCCTCCCAGCATCGCGCCCCAGTCCTCCAGGGGTCGATTCGAACTGAGGATCGTCGAGGTCTTCTGGTATCGGCGGTGCAGGATCTCCAACAGATCTTCTGCCGCCGACTCCGGCACTCTGCGGAGTCCCAGATCCTCGAGGATCAGCAGCGGGATCCGGGTCATCTCCGTAATGTAAGATCGGCGTCTGCCGGTGGCCGTGGCTTCGGCGATGTCTTCCAGCAGATCGAAAGCCGACTTGTACTGCACCCGGTGACCGGCTTCGACCGCCTTGATCCCGACGGTGATGATCAGATGGCTCTTGCCGACTCCGGTCTGACCGATGACCAACCAGCCGCGGCGCTGTTGGATGAATCGGCCGGTAGCCAGATCGAAGATCTGCTGCCGGTTGATGGAGGGGTTAAAGGAGAAGTTAAAGTCCTCCAAGTGCTTTTGTTCCGGAAACTGGGCCTGGCGCAAACGTCGCTCCAACAGCCGGTCCCGACGGCGGGTCAGCTCGTCATCAATCAGCAGCTCAAAGAACTCCTGATGGCTGAGCCTTCCCTGGACGGCTTGTTGCAGGCGAACGTCAAAGACCTGAGCCAGGCCCGAGAGCCGGAGGTGACGAAGTTTTCGTTCCAGTTCTGATGAGATCATTCTGGTTCTCCTGTGGGATCGGTGATCTGGTACTCGGACAGCGGTCGGATCAACTCGTGCTCGGAGGTAAACAAAGAGCGCTGCGGCACGTCCAGTCGCTTACACAAAGCCACCAGAGTCCGGTAGCGGAAGGCGTCATGTGCGAGCGCCTTGCCGCAGGCTTCGTCGACGACCGAAGCGCGGTAGCGGCGGGTCAGCGAGATCATGCCCTGCACGAGTCGGTAGGCGAGCATGTCTCGGACCTCCAGAGCTCGCTCGGCCCAGCGGTGCGCCTCTGGACCCACGGCTCGGGCTTGCTTCAGCAGATGATGCTCGGTTCGATAGTGCGCGTAGCGTTTGCGTTCCGGAAGATGGCTCGTTTCGGTTCGGAATCTCCCCGGCGGGTGCTTCGGATGCAGGGCCACCTGTTGCTCACGAAAGAAGACGCGGACGATACGATCATCCCAGTGCACGGCGACTTCACAACCGAGCAGATGATTGGGCACCGAGTAGAACGCTCGGTCGACTTCGATGTGGCCATCGGTGGAGACCGTTCGACGGCCCACGCGGAAGAAACTGAAGCGGGAATCCCGGAAGCGGTCGGAGATGCTTCTGTTCTTCGACAAAGCGGGGCCAGACCTGCTGCTTGGTGGTGCCGTGGATGCGCTGGCGGGCGATTCGCTCGTTCCAACTCTGCAGATGCTCATTCTGCGCATCCAGGCTCTCGAAGCGGCGAGCTTTGAGCGCGCTGGAGTCGGTATATCCGATGCTTCTTTCGACTTTTCCGTTCTCGTTCGGAGCGCCCGGATGGATGGGCAGCACGGCGAAGCCGTAGTGGCGAGCGAGCGCACTGAAGACGGCATTGACCTCGGGGTCCACCAAGCAAGCCCGGGTGATCCCGGCCTTGAGGTTATCGAGGCGAACCACCTCCACGCCGCCTCAGATGAGGACGGCGGTAACGACCCGATTCGGTCCGAGTCAGGGCTCCTTTGCCGAAGTCGATCTGCAGGTCCCGACCGGGGGGAGTTTCCACCCGAGCAAACACGCGAGGACTCTCCGCCTTGAGCTTTCCACAGAAGCGCTTGACGGAGTTGTAGGCTCCCCCGAATCCCTGCTCGAAGACCAGGTCCTGCCAGATCCGCTTGGCCTGCAATCCCTGCTGGAGTTTCTTTTCAATCTGCTCCCGAAAGGGCTCACAGAAGCTGCGCAGACCCGGGGGCCGCTTTGGCCGCTTTTGCTCCTCCGAGCCGGGGGCCACTTTGGCCGGTTTTGAATCTCGGGAGGGATCATAGCGGGCAATCCTCTCTCGTCGGACTCCCACCTCTCGCTCGATCCGACGATACGACCAGCCCAGCTTCAGGAGCGCCAAAACCGTTTGCTTCTTTTCCATTTTCAATGTATTGGCCATCGGCGCATCCTACGCCGGATGCGGCCCTCAATGGCTCTTGAAAATGGCCGGTTTTGAAGTGGCCCTCACTGGCCGCTTTTGGGTGGCCCCTGACACCTAGGTCCCAGGCGGCTTCATGTCGTGACCTCCCGCTCCGGATGTCTAGCAGAATCTTGGTCTGGCAATTATCTCGAGGGACATCGTGAATCTGGCTGTAGGTCTGGTCAGCGAGGATAGCTCCTATACCCATCTTCCTATCGGTCCGGAGGAGCTCAAGGTAGAAGCTCTCTCCAATCAGTAGCGTCCCAGCGTTAGTCGAATAACATCAACTGTTTATGAATGTCACTATTCTGAGTAATGTAATGCATGTCCTGAAAGGCCTGTAAAATTGGGTTTTCTCGAAGAGCGAGACACTCAGGACCTGGAGAATTGTGTAGAGCGGCAACTCGAGATAGAGGCGCTTGCGGATGATGGCGATGAGCAGGTAGGTACTGAGGGCGATCCAGATTTGTGTTTTCACGGCATTGGGACTGGTGCCGTAAAAGGCCTTGATGCGACGCAAAGGTTCGGGGTAGGCCTTGGCCGGATAGAAGGTGCTCAGCAGGACAGTTTGGTCGCAGATCAGTCCCGTCGTTCTGTCCACCGGGTGGGAGTAGCGGCGGCGGAACTTGAAGTTCGCCTTGGCGCGGGTCACGAATAACGACCGGGCAGAATGGAGTCGGTACAGGCGCCCGAAATCCAGGTATCCGCGATCCATGATGTAGTAGGCACCGGGACAAGGAATCAGGTGGTCCAAGGCGTGGACATCGTGCAGTTTTCCGTCCGAGATCAGAACGAACTCGGGAATGGCGCCGTGCAGGTTGAGCAAGGTATGCAGTTTGATCGCCCCCCTTGGTACGGTGGAAGCGCGCCCAGGGGAAGACCGAGAGGCACAGGTCGATGGTCGTGGAGTCCAAGGCATAGACGGTCGCGTTCAGGTCGACTCCCAGGTCCTCGTCGGTGTACAGGCGGCGCGCTTCGGCGATAAGCACTTGGGCAAACTCGGCATAGATGCGCCAGTCGCGCCTCTCGTTGGCATTGGACAGATTGTTGCGGGAGACCGTGGAGCGAATGCCCATGTGGAAGAGCTTGGATCTCATGGCCCGTAGGCAGGCTTCGATATCGCGCAAGCTCTCGCGATAGGTCAACTGTGCAAAGGCCATGACCCGGTAATGGTCGGCACAGCGGAACGACTTGACCTTGTAGTCGCCTCCGTAGTGCTGAACAATGCGATGAAAATGATGCCAGGGAAGATGCCGCATCACCTGAGAAAAAATCGTCGTGCCCGTGTACATGCTCGCCCTCCTTATGAACTGAAGGGCGTGAGCGTACACTCACTTTCAAGTCGGAAACACCCATTATCTTCTCTAACATATTACTCATTAATACTTTACAGAGATTAGAAGCCCAAACGTTGGGACACTACTGCTCTCCAATATCTACGAAGCGTTGCAAGGTCTCCTTGGTAAAAAAGGAAGGCAACTCGTCGAAAACCAGTAGCAGATCAAGGGGGTGGTCTCTTTGAAAGTCCCGCGACATGATATGGAGCTTGCTCAGATGAGACACAAACAGAAGGCGGGCGTCTTCGGCGTACTCCTTCAAGATGTAGATCCGTGATCGCTTGGCAGAGCTCTCGATTGTCTCTCCTCTCACACATTGGAATGTGGGTACGATTTGCAAACACGTGGAAAATTCTTGCTCTTCCTTAGAAGTCAGCCCACTCTGAGTGCCCAGAATCTTTGCAACCCGGTATGCGCCATGAAAAAGAACGGCTTATAATCGCTCATCCTTCGCCAACCGGCCATTGAGGAGGAAAAGGAGAGTCAAGGGTCATGAAGAAGAGAGGTGTCGGGGTCATTGGATTCTCGTTCTACAGCGGTCGCTCTGGGGGACTGCGCCACGGAGCCGAACAACCTGATTAGTAACTGCAATTTCGCGGCCAACATCAATATGTGGAGTCAGGACATAGGAACCTTTTCGTACGACGCTGTCAATGGATCGAACGCTCCCGGCGCGATGCAGATAGCGGCGACCACACCGGGAACAGGCCCCGAGGCACAAAGCACCCAATGTATCCCCGCCGTCGCCCCTTCCACAACCTACAACTTCGGCATCGATCACCAACTCGTGTCGGGAGCGGTCCCCACAGACGGCTGTGTAGTCAATGTCTCTCAGCGAAACGCCGCGAACTGTGTGTGGGGGGCAGCCGTGCAAGTCGTACGGACGTTCACACCCGGCGCCGCCTTCGCCCAAACCACTCTCCATTCGATAACCACAACAGCAGGCGCCGTATCAGCACGCCTCCACGTCCAGTGTGACGCCCCCGGCGCATTTACGATAAATTTGGGCGACGCGTTCGTCGGGACCGGGCTGGTTCCCGTCGAGCTTCAGGGTTTCTCGGTTGAATAGGAGCTGTTTAGAGACACAGTTGCAGAATGGTGCCAGTGCGATTCAACAGCTGCTTCGAGACGGTCGAGATGAAGGCCTTGCTGCCTACCGCAATGCTTCCCGTCCAGATCGGATTGCGCTGAAGCTCGCGCCGGTCCGTGCGGCCTGCACCAATCATCTACCAAGACTTTCAGCGGAAGTGCGACCGAACTATCCTGGTCGGGTGTGGCAGGTCACTTGAAGGTATGACGCTCTACCTGGAAACTGATAGAAGCGCCCGAAATAGAACGTTGGCTCCTGGTCGTTTTACGCCCTTCGCGGCAGCGCATTTCGGGTTGTTTGAATGACCGCTTTCGCCTAAAAACGGACATTCAAATTTTCCCAGGCAACGTCGAATGAACTACCGCAAACGGCCAAGAGCAGTCATTCCGCGCAGACCAAGCGGTCATGCGACCACGAAAAGCTTGGGGCTGAAAAGAATGGGTTGCCTTTTCGAGAAACAAGGACAAGGATGGCAGTTTCAAGCACACGACCAGCTTCGTAGCGAACGAGATTCCGAGTGTCAGCGGAAAAGGCGGATTGAATTCCGCCTATCCTTCCGATTTCTATATATGCCGTACCCTGGCATTGCCCTTCACATCGCCGAGGCACTGGAAGCAGCGCATGAGAAGGGCATCATCCATCGCGACCTGAAACCCGCCAATGTGAAGATCACGCCCGAGGGGAAGGTCAAGGTGCTGGACTTTGGTCTGGCCAAGGCACTCGAAGACGAGGTCCCTGATGCTGATCTAACGCATTCACCGACACGAACGGAACAGATGACGAATGTCGGGGTGATCATAGGAACGGCGGGTTACATGAGTCCGGAGCAGGCTCCCCGTCAAACGATTGGCCATCGAGCTGCCGCCAGGCGATGAATTTGTAGGCGACTACGGCGCGGTGTCCATCTCACCCGACGGCCAGAACCTCGTGTACGTTGCCGCCTCCCGCGGCGGTACCCCTCAGCTTTATTTGCGCCCCATCGACAAACTGGAGGCCACGCCCCTCCCAGGCACCGAGGAAGCGAGTGGCCCCTTTTTCTCACCGGACGGGCAGTAGGTCGGTTTTGTTGCTAGAGGCGTGCTCAAGAAGGTTTCCATTACCGGCGGGTCAGCGATCTCGGTCCAGAGGGAGCCCGGGTTTGCGACCGGAGGTCACGACCTATACCAATTCGAACCCCCGGGTGAAGACAAGTTCATCCTGAATGTGGTGCCCAAGGGCCCCGGCGGCACATCCCGGGTCCGGCTGAGATTCACCCTATCGGACACCACCACCACCACATACGAATCAATCTATGAGTACGAATCAGCCAACCAGATCCCCCTGAGCCTATTCCGCTCTCTAGGGGAATAGAGACCATGTACTCCCCCGAGCCTTCCGAAAAAGGCCCACAAACGCCCTTGGCATCAGTCACGCTCCGGGGGCCGCCGGTAAGGGATCGGCACTACGGACAGGGGGGCTACACGCGGAGTCGGGGCCCTCAACGGGACGGCCGGCGATTGGGCCCCCCCCCAGGAGAAGCTCAATGTTTCTGCCGTCGTTTTTATTGCCCCTCACACCCACCGGAAACAGCGCTGAAAGCACTCTCCAAGCCGCGAGGAGCCGAAAGGCTCCCCTGGCTCTTGCGGGGTGTTCGCTGAATCGCCGCGTCGAAGTGGAATGCACCTGAGCGTTATCGGCTGTTGGAGAGAAGCTCTTTGCGCGCTGCCGGTAGGCAGAAGTGCCTTCGACATTGCTTCGCCAAACCCGGACTGCGAAGCAGGATCGAGCGTAGCAAATCCACAGAATCCGTCAATTGGGAGGCTGGTCAGGTGGGGGTTGAGACGTGATAGGGGCTTGTGGGGCATCGATTCGGTGTCGTTGCCGGCAATGGGCTCGGCCTCCCCCCCCTGCCTACGGCGGTGATCCGATTTGGGTCGATGCCTCGTCTCACCAGATCGTAGACCATTGCTTGGGCTCGCCGTTCCGACAGGTCCTGGTTGTACTGATCCGATCCCTCGCTGGAGGTGTGACCTTCAATGACCACTTTGGCGGAGATATCGGCCTCGAGACCCTCAAGAAGCGCCTGGAGTACCCGTCCGGAATCGGGTCGAATGGCAGCCGAGTTGCAATCAAAGTTGATGCCGTGAAGCACCGAGCCGCATCTGAGCGTCGGCTCGGGCGCGTCCGAACAAGGGGTGGTCGTCCCGTCTGGCGCCCGCGGACCGGTATAGAGCCGAAACGGAGCTCGTTGATCCGAGGAGACACCCCCAAGCGTTCCGTCCGCCCCGAGACCGACGATGAAAGCTCCCGTGTTGCCGGTTGTATTGTCCACAAAGCTGCCCTGAGCCTAGGGCCGCTTGCCCGGTCGCCGAGCTGGAGCGGGATATCATTGCGGAACGGGTCGAGGCTGGGAAGACCTTGAGCGAGGCGCTCGCCGTCGCCAAGGCACGCCGTATATATTTATCCGAAGAATGGATCCATCCAACCTACCACAAAACGCTGTATCTAACTGGATCTAAAAAGGTTTAAGGACATTATCTGTCAGAGGCTAAGCCATTAACTTCCAGGCTTCGCCAAATCGACCCAACCAGTAACGCACATGGTCCGAGCGCGTAGCCGATCGGAATTCTTCTCCCTTACACGGAGGAGTTCTTGTCGCTGGTCATTCCCTTTGTGTTTGATCGGAGGTCACCCTTGCTTCCATGAGTGTCCTGGGCGGAGAGTAAAAGCGTTTTCAGTCCTTGGGCTGTGGCTTGAGGATGCGGGATCGTTGCACGGAGGTCTGGGTATGCTTGAACCACGTGTGGAACTCTTTGGTGAGCCGTGCTGTGTCCTGCCAGCACCGGGTTCGTTCCTGTCGGCTCTCCCCACTGAGCGCGTCGAGTCTCCTTTCCAAGCTGAAGCGTCGGTCTTCGACCAAGGGGTTGGTGTCAGCACTCCAGGCTTGGAGCGAGAGCAGCCGCGATCTTAGGTCAAGGTGTTCGCGAGCCGAACGGCCCTCGCAAACCTGGATGCTCGTCGGTTACCAGCTGGCTTAGATTGCCGCGTTCGGCTTCCTCTTTGGCGCGTAGGATCACCCGGGTGCGGTTGGTGAAACCGTTACTCTGTCCTGTGGCGTACTGAGGGAAGAAGAGGGCCGCCTCGGTGGTACGAAAGAGCGGTGAGCGCCCCGGGTTGGGATTGGGGTTGGCCTCCCAGCCCGTGGCGGTGCGCTGGATCGAGAACCCAGACGGAGAGTGGGTCGAAAAGCACGTTGAAGGGAGGACTTTTTCCGGTACAGGTTCCTTGGACCACCTGATTCCTTGTCCCGGTGCCTACTACATCATGGATCGCGGATACCTGGATTTCGGGCGCCTGTACCGACTCCATTCTGCCCGGTCGTTATTCGTGACCCGCGCCAAGGCCAACTTCAAGTTCCGCCGCCGCTACTCCCACCCGGTGGACAGAACGACGGGACTGATCTGCGACCAAACTGTCCTGCTGAGCACCTTCTATCCGGCCAAGGCCTACCCCGAACCTTTGCGTCGCATCAAGTTCTTCGACGTCACCACCGACCTGCGGCTAGTATTCCTCACCAACGACTTTGCTTCTCCCGCTCTGACTATTGCCCGGCTCTACAAGCTCCGCTGGCAGATCGAACTGTTCTTCAAATGGATCAAACAGCATCTCCGCATCAAGGCCTTTTACGGCACCAGTCCCAATGCCGTGAAAACACAAATCTGGATCGCCCTCAGTACCTACCTGCTCATCGCCATCATCCGCAAGCGCCTCTATCTCGAGTTGCCGCTCTACACAATTCTCCAGGTCCTGAGTGTCTCGCTCTTCGAGAAAACCCCAATTTTACAGGCCTTTCAGGACATGCATTACATTACTCAGAATAGTGACATTCATAAACAGTTGATGTTATTCGACTAACGCTGGGACGCTACTGGTACAGGTTAATGAAAAAGGGGCAGGCACACTTGCACTGGGTCCTCGCTCGCTCCGCTCCGGGCGACGTGCGGAGGGTTTCAGAGCCTCGGAGATCACGGCTGCTATTCGCTGATGGAGGGCCCGTCGCGAAAAGGGGGCGTCGTGCCGAAGAGTGCGGTGTCATTCAAGTTAATCCTGTGAAGAAGTTTAGGAACCTAAAGGAATCGCGAAAGGAGCGTCGAGGTTTCACCGAAGATCAGGTTCGGCGCGTGATTGATGCTGTGCGGCCTGATTGTCGACCGATCTTCATGTTCATCAAGGAGACTGGTTGCCGCCGCGCAGAGGCTCTGTCACTCCAGCACTGGCAAGTTCAAGAGGAATCAAGGTTGGTTGTGTTCAGCGAGGACACAAAGTCCAGGAAGTATAGGTATGTGCCACTGACCGAGGCTGGCCTCGGAGCGGTAAAGGCTCTTCCTCCTTTGGAAGACTGCCCTTATGTTTTCTACTACCGGGAAACGCGAACTCGATGGAGGGAGTGCCGGGATGCCTGGGAGAAGGCAAGGGAGGCAGTCAACCTACCAGGCCTGCAGGTGAAGGACCTGCGTCGCCATTACGCCATTGAACTTGCTGAGAATGGTGCCGATATGCACGATATCCAGCAGGTCCCGGGGCATACGAGTGTGGCCACAACCGAAAGGTATTATGCCCAATTCTCGCCTAGGCACTCAGCCAAGAAGATCCTGAAGGTCTTTGAAGGTGGCAGGAGTAAACGAGGATCAAGGCAATCTCAACCGGAAACAAAACGGAAACATGGCAGGACGCCGCCGCTCTCGGTTGCCAAGGCTAAGTGACAACCAATCGGGCAAACTCATTGATACTATTGAGATTGGAATCGGAGGAGGTAGGATTCGAACCCACGGTGCCCTTCCGGACACAGCGGTTTTCAAGACCGCCGCCTTAAGCCACTCGGCCACTCCTCCATCGAAGTGCGCGGCCATTTTCTCACAGGCAGCCTTGCGCCTGAAAGCAGAGTTTGCCAGTACGAGCGAGGGGGGCATGACCGGATCGTCTACCCCGGCGTTGACGGATCCAGTTCCACCACGAGCCCGTCACTCCAGCCGTATTTCTGATCTGACAGGCTCTGGACGGATCTGCACGTCTCTTCGTCGATCCCCGGATCCAGGATTCGGGCCGATCCCCTGAACCTCTCGTCGTCCACCCGGAACTCAACCTCGGGATTCTCCCGCAGATTCATGACCCACTGCCCTTTCTCAAATCATGTTAAGACATCAGTAATGTGGAGCGGTTGGAGTAAGGCGCTGTATTCAAAGCGTTTTGCTGCTCTCGGCTGCACATTTTTCCAATAGCATCGGAGTTGGTGCCATTTCCGGTACTCCCAACCTGGAGGTTCCGATGCTGAGTCAACTTTTTCCGAAAGCTTTCAAGAAGTTTCTGTCACTCCCCTTGTTTTGACCCGTGGCGGAGGAGTGGGCAACGTGGCTCGAAGGGCAGGGTTACACCTGGAACACCCGCCGACTGATGTTCTGGACCCTGAGTCGCGTGGACCGCTATTTCTCGCTACGGGAACTCCACACGGTAGACGAACTGAGCCAGCAGGATCTGGACGGTTGCTGGAAGGCCTTCCATCGTTGCCGACCTACCGAAGCCGGCACCGTGCGAGTGTTGGGACGCTTTCTTCAAACGCGTGGCCTCCTCCGGCCGACTCAGTCGCCGAGACCCAGTCGGATAGACCGCCTGCTGCACGCCTACCTCGAGTACTTGACCGAGGTCCGGGGTTTCGGGGCCTCTACCCTCAACTCTCACCAACGAACTGTCCGGGAGTTTCTCACGTTTCTCGACTATGGGGCTCGACCCGAACGACTCACCTCCCTGTGCATTGGGCAGATCGAAAGGTTCCTCCAGGTAACCAGCCAACGAGTCAGTCGCGCGCGTGAACGGTCTCGGGCTCATCCGATGCTGGCAAGCCCACTGGTAGATCGGAGAAGGCCTGGTTGTAAGACTGCCAGATCTCGTTGCGCCGTTTCAGACCCGCCCCTACCCTCTCCAACTGGTGTATGCCGATGGCTGCCTGGAGATCCATCATATTGTACTTGAATCCAGGGAGTGTCGCCTGATAATGCTGGTACCCTTCGTCGGAGAAGCGCCTCCAGGCATCCTTGCTCATGCCGTGTAGGGCGTAGGTCTTGATTTTCGCTGCAAACTCCCCATCTTGCGTGGTCACCATTCCACCTTCACCCGTGGCCACATTCTTGGTCACATAGAAGCTAAAGCAGGAAAGATGGCCTATGGTTCCAACCTTTCGCCGTACTGGGTCCAGATCCGTCAGGCGCCCAGAAGAGGCTTGAGATGGATCTGTACGTAATCCTTCACCGCTTCCTCGAGGAGTGTGAAGGGGCGGTCATAGCCGGCGGACCTGAGCTTGCGGTCATCGGCCTGGGTGAAGTACTGGTACCGGCTCCGCAGAATCCCAGGCATGTCGATGAACTCGATGTTGGGCTCGCGACCCATGGCGGCAAAGAGGGCAGTTGCCAGATCCTTCCAGGTTCGGGCTTCTCCAGTTCCGCAGTTGAATAGACCTGAGACGTCCTGATGGTCGTGAAAGAAGAGCGACACCTCCACGGCATCTTTCACATAGACGAAATCCCGCTGCTGCTCTCCGTCCGCGTAGTCGTCTTTGTACGACTTGAATAGCTCCACGGTTCCAGTGGAAAGGATCTGGCCGTAGGCCTTGTGGATTACCGAACGCATGTCTCCTTTGTGATCCTCGAAGGGGCCGAACACATTGAAGTACTTGAGTCCCACGATTCGATCGAAGAGCCCATTCCGCAGAGCCCATAGATCGAAAAGCTGCTTCGAGAAGCCGTACATATTCAAGGGCTTGTATCCGGGGGTTTGTTCATCTTCGTCCGAGTATCCTAGAGCACCGTCCCCATAAGTGGCGGCGCTGGAGGCGTAGATCAGGCGGACGTCGTTGCCAAGACACCATTCGCAAAGCTCTCGCGTATATCTGTAGTTGTTGTCGAGGAGATAGTCTGCATCCTCTTCGGTGGTGGAACTGCAGGCCCCCAGGTGGAACACGGTTTCCAGCTCATCAAACGCGTATTCGCCGATCAGATCTCGAAAATCTTCTATGCCCATGACATCTTCGAATGCCAGTCCCACCAGGTTCTTCCACTTCTCTCCTGATCCCAGGCTATCGACGATCAGGATGTCTTCGATGCCACGTTGGTTGAGCGCTGCCACCACGTTCCTGCCAATGAAGCCAGCGCCTCCTGTGACGATGAATCGGACGGACATATCAGTTCACCTATGGGGATCCAGCGGGATCACCCCTTGTCCTCTGCAAATACGGCCAGAATCTTTTTGATGATGCCGCTGGTAGATAGGCCTTTTACCAGGGGAGCCAACACGACCCGGCCTCCGTTGGCCTCGACCACATCGCGTCCGCTGACGTAATGAGACCAATCCTCCGCCTTTACCAGGACGTCTGGGATTAGGGCTGATATCAGGTCGCGGGGCTCGTCTTCGTCGAACAGGACCACGTAGTCGACACACTCCAGGGCCGCCAACATCCTGGAGCGGTAAGTCTCGGTGATGATGGGACGATTCTCTCCCTTGATAGAACGTATCGATTTGTCGGAATTGAGCCCTACGACGAGGACGTCTCCCAGACGCCGGGCCTGGTCAAGGTAGGTGGTGTGGCCGGCATGTAGAATGTCGAAGGTTCCGTTGGTAAAGACTATCGTTTGGTTTGCTCCGCGTAGTTGTTGACATTCGGTCTCCATCCGCGGACGGTCGAGGATCTTGGATTCGGGAGCTCTCACATCGCGCTTCATAGTTCCTGACCCGGGCACCGTTACAGTGTGTCCAATCGCAAATTTCTTTCCATCCATTGGGAGAAGCTTATTCTACTACGTGGGTCCGGATGGTAGCTTTGGGCTCCAGGCCGCCGTGTTCGAGCCGAAAGAAGGAGACTCCGGCCTGGAGCCCAAAGCTACGTCCGACTTCAGGCGAGCAGATCCTGGATCACATTCCCGTGGACATCGGTGAGGCGCATGTCTCGTCCGCCGTAGGGGAAGGTGAGCCTTTCATGATCGAGGCCCAGTTGGTGGAGGATGGTCGCGTGCAGATCGTGAACGTGGACCTTGTCCTGGATCGCGAAGTAGCCGTATTCATCGGTGGCCCCGTAGGTGAGTCCGCCCTTGAAGCCGCCTCCCGCCAACCACATGGTAAAGCCGTAGGGGTTGTGGTCCCTACCGATCTCTTCCATCATTCCCCCGATCTGTGCGGTCGGAGTTCGACCAAACTCTCCTCCCCACAGGACCAGGGTTTCGTCCAGCATACCCAGAGCTTTCAGATCCTTGATCAATCCCGCAATCGGCTTGTCGGTGGCCTGGGCATTGATACGATGGCCCTTTTCCAGATCCCTATGTTGATCCCAGCGATCCTGTCCCTTCCTCCTGGGCGTCAGCAGCTCGATGAATCGGACTCCGCGCTGTACCATTCTCCGGGCTAACAGACAGGACCGTCCTAATTCTTCGGTTTCGGGTTGGTCCAGTCCGTAAAGCTTCCGGGTCATTTCCGATTCATCCGAAAGATCCAGCAGGCCCGGTACCGCCATTTGCATCCGGAAGGCCAGTTCGTAGTTGGCAATGGTAGCTTCCACCTGTGTGTTCGGACCCAGGCGATCGATGGTGCCACGGTTCAGCTTCCCAAGTAGATCCAGTTTGCGCCGCTGCAGCCGAGGGGAGGGTTCCGCGGGTTCGAGATCGGCTACGGGGTGTTCGCCGGCTCGGAACACTGTCCCCTGGTAGGACGCAGGTAGGAAACCATTTCCGAACACATCGGCGCCGCCGGGAGGAATCAGCCCGTTTTCCAGGACGATGAAACCGGGCAGGTTTCTGGATTCGCTGCCCAAACCGTAGGTCACCCAGGAACCCACGCTGGGACGTCCCTGAAAACCCGAGCCGGTGTGCATGAAGTAGTTGGCCGCCGTGTGCTCTGAATGGTCGGCGACCATGGAACGCACGATGGTGAGATCGTCTACACAGGTAGCCACGTGAGGGAACAACTCGCTCACCGGCGCCCCACACTCACCATACTGTTTGAATTCGAAAGGGGATGCCAGGACCTGGTTGCTGATGTTGAAGACAGTGGTGGGCGTCTTCATCGAGATCGGTTTCAGGTGTTCTCGGGTCAGCCGGGGCTTGGGATCAAAGGTGTCCATCTGCGAGGGCCCACCATCCATGAACAGGAAGATGACCGACTTGACCTGCGCCGGATGGTGCGGTGCTCGTACCCCCAGTGGATCTGCCGAGCGGGACGAGGGCGCAGTCGACCCAAGCGCTGAGTCGGAAAGCATCGCAAACAGGGCCAGGCCTCCAAAGCCATTGGCACTGCGGACGAGCCAGTCCCTCCTGCTCATTGCTCCGGCCACAGCATCGATTTGGTTTCGCAGCATCATTCCGATTGCCCTACCATTATCGAACAAAAATGAACTCGGTCGAATTCAAGAGGACATGCCCAAGGTCGCTCCAAGCTGCCAGCTTGGCTTCGTGGGGACTCGCAACCTGCTGATGCAGGGCCCTCTGATCCTTCAGGAAAGACTGAGCATCCACGACCTCCTGGGTAGTGGGAGGCCGGCCCAGAGCCGAGAGAAACATGCCTGCGATTCTCTCGGAGGTCGCCTGGCGTGAGGACGACCACCCGATTCCCCAGGACTTCGCGTAGGCCCGAACAAAGGCATTGTTCATCATGATCAGCGCTTGCGAGGGGACGGTGGAGGTTCCTCTTCCCCCCAGGGTGGAGGTGGGTACTGGATAGTCGAACGCCAGGAACATGGGGGTCAGGAAATTCCTGCGGACCTCAATGTAGATACTCCGACGTCCCTCACCCAACAAGGGTCCGGATTTGGGCCGGCCTCTTCCTTGCTGGTGTTCGGTGACATGAGGCGTCACGCTGGGCCCAAAGAGCCGACGATCCAACTGCCCCGAAACCACCAGGACGGAGTCTCTGATAGCCTCGGCTTCAAGCCGCCGTATGGGCATATGATGGAGTAAGTTGTTGCCGGGATCGACTTTCCTGGCGGTTTCACTGAGGCGGCTCGACATTTGATAGGTACTGCTCAACAGAAGTACTCGATGTAGAGACTTGATCGACCAGCCACTGTTGATGAAGCGGCCAGCCAGATAATCCAGGAGTTGGGGGTGAGTTGGCCGGTCACCAGCTTCTCCGAGGTTGTCTGAAGAATCTACAATGCCTCGGCCGAAGTGGTGTTTCCAGACCCGGTTGACGAGGACCCGGGCCGTAAGGGGGTTAGCGGGGTCGGTCACCCACTGTGCCAACTCGAGGCGACCGCTGCCTTGAGTGACGTCTTGCCGATCTCCTCTTGCCAGCGCTCGGAGATTGCGCCGCGGCACCTCGTCTCCCAGATTCTTGTGGTCGCCGCGCGTATGGATCCTGACGTTGTGAGGGACCTGGTCCCGTGCCACGATGGCGAAAACCGACTCCGGGATTTCCTTCTCCGCGCCGGACCGGGTCGCAGCCAAAAGCTGCACCTCGCGAAGCCGGGTCGAATCCAAGAGGTACGCCGCATCTTCCATGCGCTTGAAGGGGGGTATCGAGCGGATCAGCCAGCGGGTATCTCTATCGTTAGAACCGGATACCTGCGACAACCGGAACATCTCTTGATAGGCCTCGCTCAAAGCTCGCAGTGATTTCAAGTCTGCTCGGTTCAGCAGTTCGAGGACGTGGCGATTGGGAGACGACGAGATCTTTGGCAGCTCTCCCGAATCGGAAAACACGATCTTGTCGACAACGATATGTCCGGCCGGGTCCCGGTCGACAATTTCGAAATGGCAGCTTCTATTGAGGTCGACCGATAGGCGATGGGACTTCCATTCGAAATGGCCACTGCCGGAGGGCCTGAAGTGCACGCTCTTGTATCTACTGTTGACCAGGCTAAGGCGCAGCTTCGCATCTTCCTTCGTCCCCTCCTTCTTGGTCCCGGCGATCCTCACGTGAAGCCAGCGTTTGGTGGGCTCGAAATAGTTGGAGGTCAAACTTCCACTCAGCCGGTTGGTTCCACCTCCAAAAGAACTGGCCTGACCAAGACCTCGAGTTATCCTCAAGCGCTGGTTGGGAGGGGCGTCGTGCCTGGGGACCAAGCCGAAGGCCTGCCCGGATGTTCTCTAGCCCGCATAGGAGGGCTCTTCGAAATCCTCGAAGACCTCCTCGCCGCTGCTCTCTTCCCTCGTCGAGTCTAGCGGGAGGCCAGCAACCACCTCAGCCAGTTTCTCCCGGACCTTCGCCAACGTCTGCTCGAAACTCTCGCCCTCTCCGAGCGACGTCAATACCGCCGCCATCGGATAGAACACGTGATCTGGCTCGGACGCTGCCTCCTCCAGATACTCAACCCAGGCGCGAATCAATTTGGACTGGGTCGAGACGGGGGAAGATGGTTCGCCCTTCCGGGACAAGATATCCTCGGCCGCAGTCATGAGGTCATCGCCCAGCCGATCGGCCAACACAGTTCCAAGCGGGTTCAGCAGGAGCTGTAACCTTGAGTTCAGCGCCTCGATTCTGGTTTGAGCGGAGGAGATCTGTTGAATCCGGCTCGGGGAATCCAGAACCTCCTCGGCGTATTCAGTGCTGTGCAGAATCCCGGCAATTGAGTAATAGTCGGCGGTGGGAATGGGGTCGAACTTGTGATCGTGGCAGCGGGCGCAAGCCAGAGTCAGGCCCAGCACCGATTTACCTAGAACGTCGAGCTGATTGTCGACCTCATCCGCCCGGGATTTGATCGGGTCGGTGGGACTGTTGAGAACCTCTCCGAACCAGAGATGAGTCGTACCTATTGGGGATTCCCAGTAGTCACCTTCGGGGCTGAGGCGTTTGTCAGGGATCAGGTCGCCGGCGATCTGCTCTACCAGGAACCGGTTGTAGGGGAGATCGGAATTGAAAGCACGAATCACGTAATCCCGGTAGCGCCAGGCGTCCAGTTTGCGGTTGTCGTACTCGTGACCATTGGTTTCGGCGAATCGGACCAGGTCCAGCCAGTGCCTGGCCCAGCGCTCTCCGTAGTGGGGAGAAGCCAGCAAGCGCTCCACAGCCTTCGCATAGGCCTGGGGGGATTCGTCGGACAGGAAGTCTTCAACCTCTCTGGGCGTGGGGGGCAAACCGATGAGGCTGAAGGTAACACGACGCAGTAGGACACGTTTTGCTGCCGCCGCCGCCGGAGTGAGATTCTGCTGTTCCAGTCGGGCCAATACAAAGCGATCGATGGGGGATTGACCCCATTCCTGGTCTCGCACTTTGGGAAGGGGAGATTCCTGGATAGGCTGCAAGGACCAGAAAGCGAGGGCCTGTTCCAGGTCGATTTCCTGACCCTTCTCTGGCCCCTCTGGCGAATCCGATTGGCGCACATCTGGTGCACCCATCAGGACCCATCGTTCAAAGTCCGCAATCTGTGCGTCCGACAGCTTCCCCGTGGGGGGCATCTGCAGGTCCGGGTCCTGGTATTTGATCGCCTTGATGAGCAGGCTGTCGTCCGGCCTTCCCGGCAGGATTGCGGGACCTCGAGTCCCCCCCTTGAGGAGCCCTTCTCGCCGATCAAGCCGCAGGCCAGCTCCCGTGGTCTCGGCCTGTTCCCCGTGGCAGACATAGCAGTTCTGGGCTAGAACTGGCCTGATCCGGGTTTCGAAGAACCCGACCTCTTGCAGTGAGATTCCAGACCCAAACAACTGAGATCCGAAACACGCTAGAGCGCCGGTCAACAGCAGCGACAATAGTAGCCCCGGCAATGAACCCTTTCCGACTTCTCTTGCTGGTGGATCGAGAATCACAATACCACTCACCCGTGCTAGATGCCGCAAATCCGCCAGCTCGCGGTTGAGGTTTCAGCTCTAATTTCGAAAAGACGAGTCCTTCTGATCCATCAACCGGACCAAGGCGTCGAATTCGAGCTGACCTACCTCGGCAGCACACTGGGCAAACTCATGCATCTGCCTTGCTGAACGCTCCACCACTGCCTCGGGCGGAGTGACCAGAGGCCGCCCGCAGGCCATGGCGTCCAGCTGCACCTGGCACGCACTTTCCAGGCGATACATGTGAAGGAAGGCCTCCGCTACGCTTTGCCCTACCGTGAGCAACCCATGATTGCGTAAGATTACCGCGTTGGCGGAACCGATATCTTGAGCCAGCTTCTTCCGTTCCTCCAGCAACAGTGTCGAGCCCTCGTATTCATGGTAGGCGATCTGCTGATAGAAGCTGGTCGCATTCATGCTGACGGGCAGTAGTCCACATTCCAGAGCAGCTACGGCCATCCCGGCACGGGTGTGAGTGTGCATGACGCAGTGTGCATTTTCGCGGTGTTCATGGACGGCGCTGTGGATGACGAAACCGGCCGGGTTGAAGGTGTGCTGAGTTGGCTCAGCCACCTCACCGTCCAGGTCGATCTTGACCAGGCTCGAGGCCGTGACCTCATCGTAACGCAGCCCATAGGGATTGATCAGAAAATGGTGCTCGGGACCCGGGACACGCAGGGAGAGGTGTCCGTAGATCAGTTCGCACCAGCCCAGATAGTCGACGATTCGGTAGGCGGCCGCAAGCTGGACTCGAAGGTCCCATTCCTCCTGGTTTCGCGGAGTGGTCTCGGCAGCCGTTACGCTTGATGTGGATGTCATGGTAAGTTTGTCCTTTCAGGTCTCTTGATGGTAGAGATTTTTTTCGCTTCTGCAGCCGATTCGTAGCGGTGGTCTCCAGGCCGCCGTCCCTCGAGCCGACGGCTCGAAAAAAGAAGACTTCGGCCTGGAGGCCAAAGCTACGTTCAGACCAGCTCTTTGATCGGCACGCCTGTGGTGTCGTCGATCGAGTTGGCGATTTTCAGAGGACGGCCGATGGGGTGCATGATTTCCTTGGTCCAATCGATTCCCAAAGCTTTGTAAAGAGTGGCGAAAAGGTCCCCGATTGTGACCATTCTATCCTTCACGTAGGCTCCGCGCTCGTCGCTTTCTCCTACCACCAACCCTCCCGGGATTCCGCCTCCACCCAATACCAGTGACCAACAATGGTTCCAGTGGTCCCGCCCACCCGCCGGATTGATGTCGGGTGTTCGACCAAACTCCCCGGTTGCGATCACGATCGTGGAGGAGAGTAAGCCCCGGGAGTCCAGGTCTTCCAGCAGCGTGGAGAGGACCCGGTCCGTTCCTGGAACCAGGACGTCGCGATGCTGCTCGTCGTTGTCCCCGTGGGTATCCCAGTCCCTCCCGGTTTCCTCCCGTTTGTAGTCGACGATTGTGACGAAGCGGATGCCGGCCTCGATAAGCCGCCTAGCGATCAGCGCGCTCTGTCCCACCTTGTCCCGGCCGTAGGCATCTTTCAGCGTCTCGGGTTCACGGGACAAATCGAACGCCTCGTGTACGGCGGGAGAGAGTATCATCTCCAGCGCTTGCCTCTGGAATTCATCCAGGTCGGAGTGCTCGGCGCTACGCACCTGTTCGCGATACAAAGAATCGACCAGTCTAGCGGCGTCACGGCGATTCCCGAGCCGCTCAACGCTGACCGACTCGGGCAGACTCAGATCAGGCACCTTGAAATCTTTCTGGCTGGGGTCTGGCAGCTCCATCGGGTCGTAGCGGGCCCCCAGCATATGCGCCCGAAAGTAGCGTATGAAACTCGGTCCGATGCTGGGCACCATGACGTGGGGCGGGATCCCGTTCCGCTGGGCCAGCTCATTGGAGATCATCGAACCCAGAGAAGGGAAGTTCATCGCCGGGCTGGGACGATGGCCGGTGAGGAAATAGTGGTGTGCGAGTCCGTGGTTGTTTTCCTCGGTCTTCATGCTCCGAATGATGGCCAATTTGTCCATGTGTCGGGACATGCGTGGCAGCAACTCGGAAATCTGGATGCCGGGCACGTTGGTCGAGATAGGCTTGAAGGAGCTGTTGCTCTTTGGATCCCAGGTGTCGACTTGGCTGGGACCGCCGTTCAGCCACAGCAGGATCACCGACTGAGCCTTGGGTGCGGCTCCTTTGGAAGACCTGGCCAAGGCGTGCTGGAGGCGAAGATACCTGCTCAGCGACAGACCCAGAAACCCCAGTGAACCGACCCTCAAGAGGGTACGCCGGGTCCAGAAGGGTGCAGTCTGATTCAAGCCACTTAGATTCGCTGTCATTCTCTTAGTGATTCTCAGAGAATTCCCGGGCGGTCAGGAGGGCCCAGAGCAGGTCCTCGGCCACCTCCTTACGAGGCCGACTACGGAACATTGTCTCATGTCCGGCCAGTTCTTCAAGAGTCGGAAAGCGCGCCAGGGTCGCCAGGTGCAGTTGTTCGATGATCTCGCCATTGCTGACATTACGCTCTACTAGCCGCGCAAGAAAACCACCCTCCTTTGAGAGCTTCTGGTTGAAGGTCGTACCGGCGAACATGTGGAGCGCTTGACCCAGACTGGGCTTGCCACCCGGCTCCGGAACCACGTCTCGCTGGGGCGTTCCGAAGATGTCCAAGAAAGAGGACTCGCTGGGGAAGCGTAGCTCGATGGCCTTGGTGCCCACCGGCATCTTGCCGAAGACCTCGGGTACCCCGGTTACCTGGGAGATGGCGTCCAGCAGGACGGCCGGCTCCAGGGGACGGGGTAGTGCATGGGAATAGTTGATCCGGTCATGGCGGTTGCCTGGGTTCGTCCGGCTGGATAGTTGGTAGGTCCTGGAGGTCACGATCAGACGCATCAAATGTTTCAGGTCATAGTCCTGCTCTCGAAGCCTGCTGGCCAACGCCTCTAGGAGTTGGGGATGAGTCGGCGGGTTGCCCAGGCGAAAATCGTCGACCGGGTCGACCAGGCCGCGCCCAAAGAAGTAGCTCCAGATTCGGTTCGCCGCGGCCTCGGCGAAATAGGGATGCGATGTCATCCATCGGGCCAGTTCCATCCGCGGATCTTCACGGCGATCGCCGGCCAAGAGTGTTCCATCCAGGAAAGCCGGCGAAACCAATCCCTTGTTCCGCGGGTGAATCACTTCGCGAAACCTCAGCTCGGGGTCGTCTTCGACGTAGTCCACCTCGTGCCCATTGACATCATCGAAGACCACGTTGTCGTGGTTCCATCCGGTGTTGGTCATGCGGCCGAAGAAGGCGGCGAGTCCCCAGTACTGGTTCTGCGTCCAGCGATCCGAGGGATGGTTGTGACACTGGGCACAGTCCAGACGCCGACCCAGGTAGACACGGAAACGACCCGACTCATTGAACACGCGGTGCACTCGGGGCAGTCGATGATACGTGATTTGATCGAGGTCTCCGGGTGGCGGGCGCCAGAGGTCAGTCACTTCAAGACGAACGCCCCGATTGGGGTCGAACCAACTTCCCTCCGGCTTGAAGAGAACCAGCTGAGGATCGCCAAATTCGGTTAGATCCGGAAAATAGGTGGTTCGTACTTCCAGTTGGAGCCCTTGGCCTGCCTCGACATCGAAGGAGTAGTAGTCGACTTCCCCCGACTTTGCCAGCCTGGCATTGACTACCGCAGGCAGTTCTAGATTCTGGGCCTGAGTCGGAATCGCATGGGACCGATCCGTTTCCAGAACAACCGGTACCGAACTGACCAGCAATGAGAGCGCAGCGGTTACTCCCAGTGGTGTCACCAGCCGCATCTCGTGTGCTCCTAGATCGGCAGCGGCAGCGACAGTGACTCGAAGTTGCAGCTCAAAAAGCTTCTTTTCAAGCTTTTCGGTGTCAGGTGCCGACTGTGGGTAGGGCTCTTCCTCGTCCCCGTCCAGCTTGATTTCCTTGATAGCCTCGATCTCTGCTGCCAGGTCCTGACAATCGAACCAGACGTGAGACGCAGCATCAAGATTGTCACCGCGCACAGTGGCAGTGAAGTGAGAACCCTGGGTACCTCCCAGTGGGAAAATCGATTTGAGTGCTGGTGGAGCTTTCTCGGGTGACGACGTCTTGGCCAAATGATTGAAGCGGGGAGCACCCCCGCCACAACCAAGGCACAGAGGAGAGCGAAGTTCTTCGGCACGGTCTAGATGGCAATCCCTTTTTTGCGGAGTTTACTTCAACTGGCGGCGAAGCGTCCAGGGCGGCGTCGTCGAGTAGCTTCGAGTGCCCATTCTCTTTGTCGAATGATCCGGCTCCCCCCAGCGGCTTGATCGGGACCTCTGGGGCCTTTCCGGGAGCTTGCTTCAGCAGGCTGAAGTATGTGTGTAGCGTCCCCTTGCTTGCCCTTGCCCTCGCCTTCAAACCTGCCTTTGCCTCTGCTTTGCCTTCCCCCTTGCTCTTTCCTTCCCGTCTGTCCAAAAACATCCCTCATCGGGCGCGTCCGAAACCGAGACCGTTCGTAATAGACCCTGGGTAAGATGCAGCCACACGCCAATATCCTTCCACCAGTGTGCAGTGTGCGGCTAGGGATTCGGGTCCGGAAAACAGACTCTGCTTGAAATCGATCGGACAGGGGTGATCACGAGCCTGGAGGGAAAAAAGGGAAGGGTGAGGGGAAAGGGGAAGGCACAGGCACAGGCAAGTTTGAGGGCACGGGCGAGGGCACGGGCAAGGGTTGAGGCGCTAACTAGTGCCCGTCCGGAAATGTGTAAGTAATTGATAAGGAAGGGGAAAGAGGGCTTTTGCAAGCTCCGAAACTGTCAGGGCCGTTTGCTAGACTATTTGGTGCAAACAATTAGACTAAAACGACTTACGACGATTTCAGGAGTTCGAAGATGCGTAAAAAGCGTGAAAAACAACGCCCCCTTTCCCCGCAATGGCCCGATCACCAGCTGGCCCATGAATTGAAGGTGATCTCGCGCATCCTGGACGACAATCCCCAGACGCTGGAGCTGATAGTACAAGATCTCTCTGACAGGGTCGATTCCGGTGTTGGCGCCCCCGGTTTGACGGCCGAGCAGGTGCTGCGTTGCGCCGTCATCAAACAGCTGCATCAGTTCAGCTATCGCAAGCTGGAGTTTCATCTGGTGGATTCGCAAAGCTGTCAGAGGTTCTGTCGCTTGCCCTATGGGGCGTCGATCAGCAAAGCCACCCTGGCGGAGAACCTGGGGAAGATTGAGCCGGGGACTTGGAAGGCGATCAACGACCACTTGGTGCTCTGGGCGCAGGCTCGGGGTCTGGAAAAAGGCCAACGGATTCGGGTCGATGCCACGGCGGTCGAGACGAACATCCACTATCCGCTCGACAGTGAGCTGTTGTACGACGGCATTCGAGTCGTGACCCAGTCGCTGGGGCGGCTGCGGGAGCGGGAAGGGATCGGCTTCGTCGATCATACGCGGCGGGCCAAGCGGCGCGTCCTGAACATCCGCAACCGCCGCGGCAAGAAGCGCCTGGACAGTTACCGCGATCTGATCAAAGTGGCGTCCAAGACGGCTCACTATGCCGAGCAGGCGCTGGCAGCTTCCGCGCAGTGGAGCGATCCCCTCAGTCTGGCCGTGGCGGCGCAACTGGCCCACTATCTGGGGCTGTTGCACAAAGTCATCGAGCAGACTCAACGACGGGTCCTTTCGGGCGAGGCCGTCGCGGCCCAGGAGAAGATCTGTTCCCTCTTCGAAGAGCACACCGATATTATCAAGAAGAGCCCTCGGGAAACGGTCTTCGGCCACAAGGTGTTTGTCAGCACGGGCGCCTCGTCGCTGATCCTGGATTGTGTGGTGGAACGGGGGAATCCGGCCGACAGCAACTATGTGCAACCCTTCTTAGAGCGGCATCGACAGCTGTACGGGAAGGTCCCCCGCCAGAGCGCCTGGGATGGTGGTTTTGCCTCGGCTGCCAACCTGCGCTGGGCCAAAGAGCAGGGGGTACAGGATGTGGCCTTTTCCAAAAAGTGTGGGTTGACGGTTGAGAGCATGGTGCGTTCCAGTTGGGTCTACAAACAACTCAAACGCTTCCGCGCCGGGATTGAGGGGTGCATTGGGACCCTCAAGCACACCTTCGGTCTCCACCGCTGTAGCTGGAAAGGCTGGCCTCACTTTCAAAGCTACGTCCATGCCAGCGTCCTGACCTATAACCTGGTCGTCCTGGCCCGACTCCTGTTGTAGCCTTTTGTGGCTGACCGTACTGCCTTGTGGCTCCGACTCGGGGAGAGGTCTGCGCCGAACCGCTGCTTTTTGGCCCGCGTGCCCTCGCTCGAGGGTCCTTGCTCTGGATCGAGCTGGGTCGAGCCGGTCTGTCAGCAGTCTCAAGTATAATAAGTGTTTACGATTCAACAGATTACAGTTCTGAAAACCCCGGTTTTCGGACGGGCACTAACTAAACAGATACAGGCTGAAGCTGACGCCGAGGGGGAGCCAATGGATGGAGCGCACCTCTACTCACTTACCCACAGCCTCTATCAAGCCTTGCGAAACCCCGCAGGCGCGTGCCGTATCCACCAACTGGGCCCAGGTGTTGTCGTCCAGATCAATGCCTTCCGACCTTCGCCTCTCTCGGGTGCGTGCTTCCACGTCTCCCGGAACCAGGACTTCGCCCTCTGGATCTGTTGGTCGGGAGGTCTTGACGAACTCCACGTAGCGTTGTACCTCTTGAGCGAACGAGTCGCCGGATTGGGCAGCTGTAGGATTCAGGAAAATCGATAGCATGCCCTGTTCCAGTCGCTTGACTCCTTCTCGACTGCAGCCATTACCCGTGACGGCTCCGGCCAGGAGTTCGGCTACCAGGCACAACCCGTAGCCTTTGTGCCCTCCGAAAGGAAGGATCGCTCCCGAAGGGGGGCCGTAGAAATCGTTTGGGTCGTTAGTGGGTTGGCCCTTTGCGTCAATGATGGTGTTGTCGGGTACGGGGACGCCCTTGTTGCGTGCGACCTTCAGTTTCCCCTCTGCCGAGGCAGCGGCGGCGATGTCGAAGAGAATTGGGCTGCCACCTTGGACTGGAATACCCACTACTACGGGGTTCACGGAAAGCCGCCGATCGATTCCACCAGCCGGCACCACATGCATCCCGAGACCGCTTGTGGTGACGAAGTGCAGGGAGATCAGTCCGGCTTTCACCGACATCTCCGCCCAGTGGCCGATGCGTCCGAGATGACCGCAGTTGCGCACACCAATCATGGCTACACCGTGTTTGCGGCATTTCTCGATTCCCAACTCCACCACCTGTTTGCCCAACGCCTGTCCAAAGCCCTGTCCACCATCCGCGAAGGCCATGGTTTCGGTTTCGAAGTAGACCTCGATCTTGCGATTGGGGACGACTTTCCCATCGCGCTGCCACTCGACGTAGATCGGAGTTCGGATGACTCCATGAGAATCGTGTCCAGCCAGATTCGCCTCTACCAGGTGGTCGCCCAGGCTGTGGGCTTCTTCGGGGCTGGAGCCTGTGGATGTAAAAATGGCGGAGACGAGCTGCTTTAGCTCCTCGGATTTTGCTTTGATCATATCGACTGCTCGGGGTTGAAAGGGTGTACCCGCTCCTGATTCAACTGCTCGAGTTGCTTGAGTTAAAGGACAGTCTGGGCAGGACCTCTTCCTTCAGCAGCTTCATGGAGCTCAGCCACTGCTGCTTTGGCTCCCACTCATGTCCCATCGCCAACAGCACTCCGAAACCACCGAGGTCGTCGTAGAGCTGCTCCAACTGCTCAACCACATCGTCCGGACCACCGACCACCCAGACGTTG
Organism: Acidobacteriota bacterium; assembly: GCA_965219855.1. Taxonomy (GTDB): domain Bacteria; phylum Acidobacteriota; class UBA6911; order RPQK01; family JAJDTT01; genus CAUZIZ01. Next base: position 92,830 of record CBDCOR010000014.1, on the reverse strand, counting down.
TCCATCAAGTATTCGAGCGTCACGTCAGAGTCCGGCATGTCAGGATCGGTTTTCATCAGGTCGAGCATTTTGCACCTGGGCAGCAGGTGCAGAAAGTAGTCGCGAAAATCTCGCCCCAGGGTCCCTTCGAGCGCGTATCTTCTGGCCTCTTCGGTAGAATCTGCTACGAATACGTTTCGGGCAATTCGCCATTGAGATCGGTCCGCAATCCTGCCGGTCTTCTTGGCCCCTTCCTCTACAGCCTCCCAATGGGATTTGAGAACTCGCGTCGGGACAATGTTGATGCTCATAGGAATCCAGCCGCGTTCCCCTGCCCGCACCAGCGTCCCTGATTTGACCGAAACCCCGGCTACCCCGATGGGAGGGTGAGGTTTCTGATAGGGCGCGAGATGAAAGCGCACGCCGATTTCTGAATCCAGTTCGGGGACGGTGAACTCCCAGTATTTGTGCTTGTATAGTCCGGGACGGGGATCCCTCCACAACTCGAGGATCAGGTCGACCGCGTCTCGGGTCATTCCCCGCTGCTCACCCTCCTTGGGATCGAAACCGAAGACCTCGAAATCTCCCGGAAAACCTCCCGATCCGATGCCCCAATGGAATCGCCCGTGACACATGTGGTCCAATTGAGCGATGCGGCAGGCCAGGACGAAAGGATTGTGGTTGGGCATACAGTTAACGCCAATGCCCAGGATGATATTCTGAGTTTGATGGATGGCGCTGGCGAGCACCAGATCGGGAGCGGGTATGTTCTCCCAGACGCTGGTAAAATGCTCTCCCAGCCAGGCCTCCTGAAAACCCAGTTCGTCCAAAGTAACGATCTGCTCCAGGTCGCTTTCCAAAGTCCAGGTAAAGTCCGACCCTGGCGGGTGCAGCGGCATGGTGAAGTATCCGAGTTTCATGGCACCTTCTCCTCAAAGAATTGGGAAACGGATCTCTCAGCCGAACAGGGTACCCCAGAAATAGCGTTGGTATAAAGTTTCTACAGATCGTATGAGGGTTGTGGGGAAGCGGCGGGCGGATTGCCAGCTTTGCCCTCTACTCGATTCGGGAGAGAATCTCCGCAGGCAGATCGGTCTTGAGGGAGGGATTCGCCTCAACCAAACGCATGATGTCAGCTAAGTCCTTTTGCCGCTTGCTCTGACGCCTCTTGTCGTCGGACCATGCCCAAATCTTCCCTTGAAGGACATCCTGGAGGCTGGCGATGAACATCCGATATCCTAATACTTCACGCGGTGTCGCTCGAGCTACGAAAGCTTCGTACCTTGGATCTGTTTGCAATTGAATGCGGAGATCGGACTCGGTAGCTGAAAGGTTGATGCTGTGTTCGAATTCCTGAACTTGAAGGCCGCTCAACTGGGCTGCCGCACATACTTTGTGGATACCTTCCGCAACGACCACGATATCCAAATCAAGACTGACAACCGGTTCCACGTAGGCGTTCACGGCCAGCCCACCGATTACACAGTAGTCGGAAGAAGTCTCGGTCAGAATCCTTAGAAGGATCTGCAACAAATCTGTTTTCCTATTGGCGACGGCCTTCATGAATTCCTTCCCGATCATGGATCCTCCAGCTGACGCCAAGTCTACCAGAACCAAGGGATTCAGCAGAACCTACCGAATGCACTCAGGTCCCATCGAAACTCCCACAAGAAGTACCGTAAGATTGAGGACCAAACCGAAGGCTGCACGAGGACACCATGAAGGTAAATCGTTTTCCGCTGTTGGGATTCAGTCTAGTTGAGCTGATCTCAGGGCGTCACTCGTCGCGCTGGGACGCTCCGCTGGTCGCAGTCTTGATGGCCGTGATCGCGTTGCTGTCGCTGCGGCTCTGGCACTTCGACTTCGATGACGCCACCATCGTCTTCCGGATTGCGGAAAACCTGGCTGAGGGCCGGGGCTGGGTCTATAACCCGGGCGAAACAACCAACGCCTCGACATCGGCCCTTTGGACGCTGCTCCTGGCGGCTGGTAGTTGGGTGTTTGGTAAGGCGCCAGCAGCAGCGCACCTTGTCGATACAGCGGCCTGGCTGGGATGCGGAGTGCTGCTGTATGAGCTAGTCCGTCAATGGATGTCCTCTGGCGTAGCCTTTCTGACCACGCTGCTGTTCGTGTCCGATCCGGTTTTCGGACTCTCCACGGGGCTGGAGCTACATCTTTTGATCTTCTGGGTCCTGTTGGCGTTCCGGGCGGAGACTAGGAACCAGACGATATTGCTGGGCGTTGCGATGGGGCTCATAGGGTTGACTCGTCCGGATGGGGTCCTACTGAGCGGAGTGCTCCTGCTCCATCACGGGCTCAAGAACCGGGTCTTTCCCTGGCGAGCAACACTCACGGCCCTGATCCTCTTCAGCCCTTGGCTGATCTTCTCTGCTCTCTACTTTGGCTCCCTGGTGCCGAACACTCTGTCCGCCAAGATGGCCCAGGGTAGCTCCGGTGGCTGGGAGACAACATTACCTGGAGCCTTTTCGCCGCTGCCCCTTTTCGTCAGAGGAGTGATGCAGCTCCTTTCAGATGTATACCACCCAATTTTCCTGGGACTCGGTCTACCGCTTGCGCTGGCCGGATTCTTCCTGATGGCCGCTCGCGCCCAACCTGGTCGAGGTCTTGGGGATTCAGGAAGATGGCCAGATGCTCAAGGATACCGGCTGGCCCTCGTGATTCCTCTCTGGGGCGGCCTGCATCTGGTCGCCTACTCGAGTTTGGGCGTGCCGGCGTACCACTGGTACGCGCTACCGGTTGTGCTCTCGATCATCTTCTGTTTGGGTGGAACACTTCAGTGGAGCCTGGACAGTTCCGTTCTGGCCAGGCGAGTTCTCAGCCCTGTAGTGGGTCTCGTGGCTCTCTTGGGAATCGGCTGGAACCTCTATCACTTCTCGATTCTGGATCCGCTGGAGCCTCGCGTTGCAGCCTATCGCAGCGTGGCCGATTGGATCGTCAGCGAAACTCCTGACCACTGGACTGTGGCGGCGGCCGAGGTTGGGACCCTGGGCTACCATTCGCAGCGCACGATGGTCGATATGGGCGGGTTGCTTCACCAGCAGATCGAGCCGCTCGGTGACGGGAAACTAGACTGGTGGATGCATGAACGTCCAGACCTGGTTCTGCTTCACACGCCGGCCTGGCCCCTCGAGGCATCTGCCGAGTTGAGATCGGCAGGTCGGAGCTATCAACTCCTGAAGCAGTTCTGCTTCGACGACTATCAGACCCTCCGTCTCTTTCAGCGGAAAAAGAATGGTCGCTGACTAGAAAAGGCCGGTCATCCCTTGCCTCGGCTCCAACGAGACAAAGCAAGCAGAACGCTAAAGCTCTCTACGCCCGGCACAGACTGCCCCAGAATTGGCCGACATGCCTGCTCGCAATATTCGTTACAGAGTGGTTGCCGTGACCACCCTGATGTCGGTTCTGCTCTACCTCGACCGCTTCTGCATTTCCTTTGCTGAAGTCTTTATCCAGGAAGACCTGGGTCTAACGGATACCCAGGTGGGGTGGATGTTGAGCGCCTTTTTCTGGACCTATGCCCTGGGTCAGGTTCCCTGCGGGTGGTTAGCCGATCGGTTCGGTGCTCGATTGATGCTGACAATCTACATTCTGCTGTGGTCCCTGTTCACGGGGTTGACAGGGGCGGCCGGCGTTTTCAGCGCACTTCTGGCAATCCGATTTGGATTCGGATTAGGCCAGGCAGGAGCGTATCCAACCAGCGCCAATCTGGTCAGCAAATGGATCCCTTTCTCGGGTCGCGGATCGGCGAGCAGCATCATCGCGTTCGGCGGAAGAATGGGTGGGGCGCTGGCGCCGCTGCTCACCGCGTTGCTCATCGTTCAATTTGTTCCCCAATCGACGTCCTCCCTCATCCAGACAACCGATCTGTTGAACGTTCCACGACTCTGCTACGAGATGCGATACGGAAAGGACGCTTCCGATTCACCCGAGCAGATCGGCGCACGGGATCTTGCGGCTCGAACAGGTGAAGAGATGCTTGCCCAGTTCTCGCAAAAAGCAGCCGGATTGGTGGAAAAAGGTGCGATTGGCTATGAGCGGTTGCTCAAAAGGACGGCACCACCCGCTGCTGGACAGGGATCACCTGAAGGCGCGTCTACTGCTGATATCGATGCCTCCGCAATTGCCGCTGCGCTAAGCGAACAGATAAAGCGATACGATCTGTTCACAGTCGAGGACGCCAGGGGACTTCCTCTATCTCGAGAAGCCCAATCGCTACTGCAGGCCGACCAGCAGCAGCTTGGGGATTCTCAGATCCAACGACTGAATCGTCTGATCCTGGAGGCGATCTATCCGGAATCGATCAAGAAGGTCTACGGAAGCGGATGGCGGTACGTCATGCTCTGCTATGGAGTAATCGGTTTCTTCATCGCCTTCTTCTTCTGGTGGGTTGTTCGTGATTCGCCTGCCCATCACGGATCGTGCAATCCCAGTGAGATCGCGTTGATCCAGAGCGGCCGGCCGGTTGGTGCCAGCAGTCCTGGAGGCGCCGTCGGTCGAGTGCCTATCACTCGATTGCTGACCAGCGGGAGTATGTGGCTCAACTGCTTGATGCAGTGGTGTACCAACGTTGGCTGGGTCTTTCTCGTCACCTGGCTGCCCCGCTATTTGGCGACCGTTCACCAGATACCGGTGGAGCAACGGGGCTTGATGGCCTTCATTCCGCTGGTCATCGGCTGGGCGGGGATGCTCCTGGGAGGGAGGCTCACCGATTTCATGGTCAAGCCGCTGGGGCTTCGTTGGGGAAGGGCCCTACCCATATCCCTGTCGCGATTTCTGGCGATGTCGGCATATGTCGTTTGTCTTTTTGAGCCTTCGCCGTGGATGGCCGTTGCCGCCTTCTCGGTGGTCGCGTTTGCCACCGATATGGGAACAGGCTCGGTCTGGGCTTTCATGCAAGATGTCGGTGGACGCTATGTCGGATCTGTGCTCGGCTGGGGCAACATGTGGGGGAATCTGGGTGCCGCCGTGACCCCACCGCTCTTGATCTGGATCGTCTCCAGAAGCGCAGAATGGGAGCTGCCGACAATCTTAGCGTGGATGGTCGGTGAAGGGATCAACCGGAACTGGAATCTCGCCTTTCTAACCTGCGCGGCGGCGTTCCTGATTGGCGGAATCGCGGCGCTCGGGATGAATGCGTCCGTCCCAGTAGTCCCTGAAGGCGAAACCGAAGGCCGTCCAGTTTGAGTATCAGCATATTCCTGTAGCCAAACTAAAGTACCGTCTGAGCTCAGCCGCCTTCGATTGACAGCATTTGGGGTCGCTGTTAACTTACAGCTTCAAGCTATGGATTGCCGTGCTTGCCTGGCAGCCTGCGCCGTGCTGGTGTCAACGTCCTTGGCCTCATTCGGCTCTGATGCTGCAACAGCCGAATTCTTCGAAATGCGGATCCGGCCTCTGCTGGCCGAGAACTGCTACGCCTGCCACACCAGTGCTAGAAAAGGGGACCTTCAAGCGGATTCAGGCGAGGGTCTACGCCGCGGTGGGAACTCGGGACCTGCTCTGTTGCCCGGGAATTCGGCCGGGAGTCTGCTGATCCGAGCTGTTTCCCAGACTCACGACCGGCTGAGCATGCCTCCTCAGGGAAAACTGGATGACAACCAGATCGAAGATCTGAAGGCCTCGATTGATGCCGGTGCCGTCTGGCCAGAGAACGAGGAGGACTTTCTCCCCGCCGCCGAAACCGCTAGCCACGTCGTTCCGCCCGAACAGCGTGCTTTCTGGTCTTTCCAACCCCTCCAGGAATCTTCGCCCCCGGTCGTAAGAGATCGTAGTTGGCCCAGGGCTCCGGTCGATCATTTCATTCTGGCAAAGCTCGAACAGGAGGGCCTCGAACCAGTACGCGCGGCCAGCAAGAGGACCCTGATCCGCAGGGCTAGCTTCGATCTGATCGGTCTGCCCCCCACTCCCGAAGAGGTGGAAGCATTTCTCGACGACGATGACTCACTAGAGGCCTTCGGTAGGGTGGTCGACCGCCTCCTCTCCTCGCCCCACTACGGAGAGCGGTGGGGACGTTATTGGCTAGACCTGGCCCGCTATTCGGACGGCATGATTGGAGCGAGAGAGGATACGCCCTATCCCAACGCACACCGGTATCGGGACTGGGTCGTCCAGGCCTTCAACCAGGATCTGCCATACGATCGCTTCATTAGGGCTCAGTTGGCGGCTGACCTGCTGCCATCGGAAGAGCGCGAGGAGCTACTTGCCGGTTTGGGGTTTCTGGTGCTCGCTCCCAGCCAGGACGATCTGGTCGACGTCACGGCGAGGAGTTTCATGGGACTTACCGTGGGCTGCGCCCGGTGTCACGATCACAAGTACGATCCCATACCTACCCAGGACTTCTACTCTCTAAAAGGCATCTTCGCCAGCAGCGAGGTTTGGGAATATCCGCTGGTTGGGGAGCGGGTCGTTGAAATCTACAAGAAGGCCGAGGAGAAGGTCTCCGATAAGAAGGACTCCATCCAGAAATTCATCAAGCTTCAGTCGGAACAGCTCGCGGACATTCTCCTGGAGCAGACCTCTTCCTGTATGGTCGCTGCCTGGAAGGTGACTAGCGGGCAGCAACCCTCCGCCCAGGCTGCTGCTGAAGACGCCCAGCTCGACTTGGAGGTCGTTAACCGCTGGATCAAATACCTGGAGCAGGCCGAGAAGGAACATCCGTATCTGAAAGACTGGGAAGCGATGGGGCAGCGAGGAGGGTCTCTGAAAGAAGCCAGAGATCTGGCGGATCGGTTTCAGGAGATCGTCCTCACTGTAAACCTGGAGAAGAAGGAGCTCGAAGATCGTAATTACGTCAAGCTGGGGGGCGCCAAGGGTGCCGCCGACATGGGTACCCGCCAGTACGCCAATCTTGAGTTTCTCGATCTCCAGAAGTGGTATCTGTGGAGAGATCTAGCCGCAGAGCCGCATCCCAGGGGAAGCTTCAGGTTCGAGGGCGGAGTGGTGTACTACGGCTCCGAGGAGAATCTGGAGATCGACCGCTTTCTGACCGGGGAGTGGAAAAAGCACCTGGACCGGATGCGGAAGGAGCTAACGCGACTGGAAGAGGCGGTGCCTGAACCCTATCCCTTCTTGCACGGCTACCGGGATTTAGAGAAGCCCAAGGACCTCCGCATCGCCATCCGCGGTGACCAGGACAACCTCGGCAAAGTAGCCCCCAGGCGATTTCTACACGTCCTCAGCGAAGGGGTGCCGGAAACCTTCAATCAGGGCAGCGGGCGTCTGGAGCTGGCCCAGGCCATCGCCAGCCCGGAGAATCCGTTGACCGTTCGGGTCTTGGTCAATCGCATCTGGCAGCATCACTTCGGGCAGGGAATCGTCCGCACTCCCAGCAATCTAGGTCGGCTGGGAACAAAGGCAAGCCATCCCAGGCTGCTGGATTATCTGGCGGGACGATTCATTCAGAGCGGCTGGTCGATCAAGGCCCTTCACCGAGAGATCATGCTTTCCGCGACCTACGCTTTGAGTTCTCAGCACCGCGAAGAGAACGCCGAGAAGGATCCGGACAACCGTCTGTTGTGGCGGGCGAACCTGATCCAAAGGCTCGACGCCGAGGCCTTGCGCGACACCCTTCTTGCCGTTTCCGGAAAGCTGGATCGAACCCAGGGAGGTCCCTCAGCTCCCTTGGACGACGACCATCGCCGTCGCACTCTTTACGGAGTCGTGAGTCGCACCAAGCCCGACCCGACCCTGGCGATGTTTGATTTCCCCGACCCCAACAGTCACAGCGCCAGCCGCAGCACCACGGTGGGTCCCATGCAGAGGCTCTATTTCCTCAACAGCAGTTTCGTGATGGATCAGGCAGCGGCGTTGGCGGAACGTCTGAAGGAGGAGGCCCCTGGCGGGACCCAGCCACGAATCCAGCGCGCCTACAGCCTGCTCTACGGCCGGCCGCCAACAGCAGCCGAGGTCCAGCTGGGACTGGACTATCTTCAGGAGGGAGAAGAAGCCTGGCCCAAATACGCCCAGGTCCTCCTCGCCTCCAGTGAATTCAGCTCGGTGCCGTGAACCGGGTGCGGCTCTCACGGAGAAGCTTCCCAGTCTTCAACTCTCAGCCCTGGTGTTCGGTGTTTTGCGGTTTGAGATTTGGGCTTTTCTGCTTCCCGAGAAGGCAACCGCTAAAGGCTAAACCGCTGAATATCGAACACGAATTTCAAAGGAAACCCCTTTAGCCTTTGTGTTCGATCTTTAGCGGTTCGAGATTTAGGCTTTCTTTCTACTCAGGAGAAAGAAACCGCAGAAAATACTAAACCGCAAAATATCGAACAGGCGAATTTCCAAGGCCGGATCAGGCGACGCTGGCCTTTGTGGGTAGCCAAAGTTTCTTTGTCGAATGGGGTAGCATGGCCCCATTGACCTGAAGCTTCTTTTCGCTTGCGGTTTGAGGACGTAGCTTTGGCCTCCAGGCCGAAGTTTTCCGTTTTCTTCTTTCGAGCCCTTGACTCGACGGACGGCGGCCTGGAGCCCACCGCTACAATCCGGACAGGCATGGTGACAGGTTTCGAAGAATCGTGTAGGATCAGAGGAATTCGTTAGGCATAGGATTTTCCGATGAATCGATGCGAACTTCTGTCTCTGGTAGGCGCTGGCTTCGGCTCGGTGGGACTCTCAAGTCTTCTGGCGGCCACCTCTCGCAGCACGTCCCTTTCGGTGCGCCCACCCCATTTCCCCGCCCGGGCCAAGCACGTGATCTTTCTGTTTCTCAACGGCGGCCTTTCCCAGGTGGATACGTTCGACCCCAAGCCGATGCTCGACCGGCACGACGGCGGTCCGCTGCCCGGCCCCAAGATCAAGCCCGACCGGGCTTCGGGGAACTTGATGAGATCGCCGTTCCGGTTTCGCCGGTGCGGCCAGAGCGGTCTCCAGGTTTCAGAGATCTTCCCGCGGGTCGGCGAAGCGATTGATGATTTCTGTGTCATCCGCTCCATGTACTCGGACAATGGTAATCACGAGCCCTCCCTCCTGCTGATGAGCTGTGGACATCAGCTTCCGGGCCACCCTTCCATGGGCTCCTGGATCACCTACGGACTGGGATCGGAAAACGAGAGTCTGCCGGGTTTCGTGGTGCTTTGCCCCGGCAACCCGACGGTTGGGCCGCCCCTCTGGTCTTCGGGTTTCCTGCCCAATTCCCTTCAGGGAGCACACATCCGCAACAACGAGACGGAACCGGAAAAGCTGGTTCGGAACATTCGCAACGCTACTCTCGGACCCGATGATCAGAAGAGGCAGTTGACCTTGCTCGATCGCTTGAACCGCTCCTAGCTGGGGCGGCTGGGATATCAGCCGGCTCTGGAATCCAGCATCGAGGCTATGGAGGTCGCCTTCCGGATGCAGACGGAAGCGCCTCGCGTTTTCGACATTACCAAGGAGAAAGAGTCCGTCCGATCCCGTTACGGTGAGAGCGACTTTGGTCGAGGTTGTCTGATGGCCTTGCGGCTGGTGGAACACGGGGTGCGCATGGTGCAGGTGTTCTATGGGGATTTTCAACCCTGGGACAGCCACGACGACATCATGGACCACGGCAGGCTGGCTCGCCGGGCCGATGGGCCCATCGCTTCCCTCGTCGAGGACTTGAAAATGAGAGGCCTTTTCGACGAGACGCTGATCATTGTGGGCAGTGAGTTCGGTCGCACACCGATGATTCAGAACAGCGGCTTAGAGAAGATTGGAAAGGGCCGCGATCACAACGTCCACGGCTACACCACGCTGTTGGCAGGAGGAGGGGTCAAGGGTGGACTGGCCTATGGCTCCACCGACGACTTCGGTTTCAAGGCAACCGAGAACCCGGTCCATCCCAACGATCTGCACGCCACTGTCCTGCACCTCCTGGGGCTCGACCACAAGCGCCTGACCTACCGGCACAGTGGTCGTGACTTTCGTTTGACCGACGTGGGCGGCAGGGTCCTTCGGGAGATCCTGGCGTAGTAGCCCTAACCCTTTGGAAGCGGAGTTTTCCGGTACATGAGCATTGGTACCCGGGCCTAGGCTGCGCTATTCTGACGACCTTTCTTCACGGCTCTGGCAGCGAGCAGAACGGCGGCACAAGTCAGCAGCATACTGCCTGACCAAGACCAATAGCCGGGACCCCAGGCACCCAGGTTCAAGCGTGAGAATCCGTCGCACAGCAAGACGCTGAGGGCCATGCAAGAAGCGGCCCCGCTAAAACGTGCCGCCAGCTGCCAACGCCGCCTCGAAACGGCAATGACGGCAAGCCAGTAGACGCCATTGGCCAGCCAGCCAACCCACAGCCAGGGAGCCCTAAGGCAGAGGAATGGTCCGTAACCGAACGCTACCAGGCCGGATTCTCCGTAGCGCCCGCTGCCGACTGGGAGAGCGAACGCGACCAGGTAGAGCGCGACGCTCAACCAGAACATCGGCTTCGCCAAGGAAAAGGGGTCGAACATCGGCTTCGTCTTCGAATCGGGGTTGGATATCAGCGTAGACATTTTGGCTCCTTTCGTTCGGTCGAACGTTTCACGACTCCGTCAAGAGTCACTCAAAGCGTCTTCAGGTACTCAATCAATGCCCTACGGTTTTCGTCGGTTTTGATCTTCGACCAGACATCGTGACCTTGATTTCCGTGGCCGGTCCGGTCGGTGTTAAGGAATCGTAAATAAATAAAGGTATCATGTTATGATTCGGCGGAGTTCGGTTCTATTACATTAATTCCATTCGCCATGGAACGGGTTGGGCCGCATCTGGATTCGCTTCATTTCTTCATTGGAGACTTTGCGTCCAGTGGGATACTTGCGGCGATCTAGCCGGCACGTCACTTTGAGTCCTTTAGCTGTCGTTGTCTTCGCGATGAGTTGAACAATTGTTTCGTAGTCTCGTAAAGGTTCGCCGCGCCAGTTCGAAGAGATGAAAGAAAAGAGGCGGTGTTCGATCTTGTTCCATTTGCTGGTGCCGGGTGGAAAATGACAGACCGAAGCCGGGAGGCCCGTTTCGTCTGCGAACTTCTGCAACTCAAATTTCCAAAGGCGCAACCGCCAACCGTTGCTCCCGCCGGCGTCGGCGGTGATCAGTATCGTTCTTGCATTCGGATAGATCCGTCTCCCTTCCTGGCGCCACCAGCCGCGAATGGAGGCGACCGCAAACGCTCCCGTGTCGTGATCGGTGCCGACATTGACAAAGCCGGTATTGCGCCCAATGTCATAAACGCCGTAAGGATAGGCACGGGGAACGTCGGGAGTGGGAAAGTCATGACCCTGAACCTTGATCGGCTGCCCGGCGGGAAGCCATTGCTGGCCCGCGTTGTCGTAGTTGCCGATGAGTTCTTTCTTCTTGGTATCCACGGAAATGACCGGACTGCCTTCCCTCAGGCAGTGTCTGACGGTGGCGCTGATGTGCCGAAACTGGGCGTCGCGGTCCGGATGATCTTTCCCTTCCTCGGTCTTCCGATTGCTCTGCAGACTGTAGTCGAGGTCGTGAAGGATCTGCGCCACCTTCGTATGACTGACCGGGTGTTTGTGCCGGGCCAGTTCTTTCGCGATGGCCCGCGTGCTCTTGCAAATCCAACGCAACGGAGACTCCGGGTCACCCCGAGTTTGGACCTCGCTCATTTCTTCCAATTGCTCCACCAGCCCCGGGTCCGAAACCGTCAGGGGCTTGCGTCCGGCTCCGGGCCGCCGGATGCGGCCTTCCATGGGCCCGAAACCCTCTTCGATTTCACGGATTCCTTTAGCGATTGCCTTGCGCGACAGTCCGCAGGCACGGCGTACCAAACTGACTCCGCCATGGCCCAACGCTCTCGCTTCACTGGCCGCCATAATCCGCCGCGTTCGTTCATCCAACAGGGGCCATACAGAGCGGAATTTCTCCGTCAATTCGGTCAGCGTATCCATGCATGTGCAACATAGCATTACTAACTATATATTGACACCTTTATTTATTTACTTCTCCTAAACCAATTCCGATCATCTCGGAACTTCCGAAGAAGTTCCGCTTCACCCAGGTGGATGAAGCTCTCCGGGGAGAGCTTCTGTCCGACACGCTCACGGTCAAAATTCCGTGCCGCCACCACACTGAAAATCCTGGGCCGTTCTGCTTCGGACCCCAATAGATGGTGGAGGGTGGGGACGCTGCCATTGTGGAGATACGGAAAGTTGGCCCAGACCCCTGTGAGGGGAGGCGCAGCGTAGCCTTCACTCTTTCGCAGCGCCCCGTGATCGGCGAGCGGGCTCTCCTGGAATGCGTCCGTGAATCCCTTTGTAACGACCTCGAGTCGGACCCTATCCGTACCCACATCCACATGAATCCCAGTCCACTCAACGTTTCCGTCTTCGTCATACCTGCCATGACAGGTGTGGCAGCCCATCTGGGCCGAATAGAAGAGTCCCTTCCCTTTGGCGGCGAGGGCTCGGTCGATGGAGTAGGGATATCTCGGCGGTCTCAGATGTTGGACAACTTCGTTGAACTGCTTCTTGATGCGAGGGAGCACGTGGCGTTCGATCTCATCGAAGGAGCGCCCCTTCTTCAGTTCCATCGTGGTTGACATGAGAGCGTACTGGCCCCGAAAGCTCCCATCCAGATACCACCGACCGAACGGCAACTTGGCCGCGGTATGCCAGAGAGGTGGAATCTTGGCGATGTCGCGCCCACCGACCTCGTCGTCAGCCGGAACGGCTCCGTTACGACCACGCAGCCCCAATTCCACGTGGGAAGCGGCGAAGGCAGTGGAACGGGCCCGGGTCGGTGGTGCGATCACGCCGAGATGCTGTCGGCGCATGATCTCGTTGGCCGAGACCGCCATCTCGTAGTCGAAAGAGCTTCGGGAGAGCCCAAATCGACCGGTCCGCGAGGTGAGCATCCTGAGCGCATCAGTAATGGCCTTTTCGTCGAACACCTTGCTCCCTGCCCCCAGGTAGACGACGCCATCGATCTCGGCCGAGTGGCACACCAGACAGTTGACCGTCCAGCCGAGTGGCTTGTCTGGGTGGGGCTGAGGAGCCATCCCATAGGTTTTCACAAGGCGATTCTCCGGCCACAGAGTCATCCCAATTCTGTCCCTGACAATCTCATCCGTGTATCCAGTCACCGCCTGTGTCATCCGATTCCGATCAAACAGCGACTGAGGTAGCCAGGTCGTGTTGCCATAGGTCTCATACATGAAATCGAACAGTGCCAAGCGGCGCTCTTCTTCGGACCGAGGATCCTCCGGGCTCCAGCGATAAACCAGATTGGTGGTGTCGGTTGAGAAGGTCCTGAGCAGCTCCTCGCGGTCGACGGCCTCCGAAGCCGCCGGTCGAAGGAGATCAACGCACAAGAAAAGGGCGAAGACGCCCGATGCGAGCAGTACGACGAAACCCTTGTAGTTATTCATTTGCTCGGGTTGGTTTGCAGTTCCTGTGCCGTGGCCGAGAGAGACGACTCATCTGATTCATTTTGAACCACTTAAAACGACTGGAGTGATCTGAAGGCAGGATGGGATCATGTCGACGCTGGACATCTAATGCTGAGATATGTACAGTTTTTGTCCAGGGAGGATCAAGATGGCTTTTCTGAACAAGAGGGAACGATCGTTTCTTGCTGCGGTTTCGGATCTGGCCCACTGCAATCCGTTCCTCCCGGAGCGTATTGATCTGGAACGAAAGGTACTTGGGCCGGAGTTTCTAGAAAGCGAGCCGATCTGGAGCATGCAGGTCGATGATCCGAAGAAGCCACGGGCGAACTCCTGGAGGGTTCACGAGCACGTCGAGTCACTGGTCGACCGGCTGCGCCAGTCCTGCGCGACTGGAATCATTATCTCAAGCTTCCGGGTGTCCCCTCTCCGGGTACGAGAGAGGCGAGTTACACGTTCGCCGGTTTCTTCCAGATTCATCGCGCCTTCTACCATATTTTCGAACAGATCATCGGGAGCTCGCTCTCTGCTGCCCGACTGCGGGCGGCTGTGTGGCAATCCATCTTCACCCATGACATGCGGCGCTATCGCCGCTTTTTCTATGATCGCATGGGAGATTTTGCCACCTTGATAACGGGTCCTTCGGGCACCGGAAAAGAATTGGTGGCCCGTGCTATCGCCCTTTCACGCTACCTCCCTTTCGACGAAGAAAATCGAACTTTTGGAGATGATCGACCGGACTCCTTTCATCCCATCAACCTGGCGGCTTTGTCGCCCACTCTGATCGAGTCGGAACTCTTTGGCCATCGCCGGGGAGCCTTCACCGGTGCCCTGCAGGACAGACGAGGCTGGTTGGAGCTCTGCCCGCCGCTGGGTTCGGTCTTCCTGGACGAGATCGGAGACCTGGACCCCTCCGTGCAGGTCAAACTTCTAAGGGTGATCGAGACCCGGACCTTTCAGCCCGTGGGTGGGACAGATGATCGCGAATTCCAGGGAAAGCTGATCGCGGCAACCAATCGGGATCTATCTGATGCCATTCAGGAGGGCGGATTTCGCGAGGATCTCTACTATCGTCTCTGCTCGGATCTGATCGTGATGCCTTCCCTCCACGAACAGCTCCGAGAATCTCCCGACGTCCTGGCCGAGCTGGTACTGTTCATGGCAAAGCGGATCGCTGGCTCTGAAGCGGAGGGTCTCGCGGTGGAGGCGGAGACCTGGATTCGCACAAATCTAGGCCCGGATTACCGCTGGCCTGGAAACTACCGTGAACTGGAGCAGTGTGTGCGCAACCTGGTGGTACGACATCAGTACCGCCCTGTGAGGCCAAAGCCAGAGGGGGATCGCGAGCGATTCCTTCAGGATGTCAACCGAGGTAACCTGACCGCCGACGAACTGCTTCGGAACTACTGCACGCTGATTTTTGCGGAAACGGGTAGCTACGTCGAGACCGCTCGCCGCCTTGAGCTGGATCGTCGAACTGTCAAGAGCAAGGTAGACATGGGGCTCGTCGCCAAATTCGTCGCCGGAGTGCGCGATCGTTGACGTCCGTGACAGGAGAAAAACAAGGGAGATTCAGGAAGTGCTCTGGCCCTCACGTTTAAGGAAGGAACGGAGTTCTCTTAACACACCCATTTGCTGTGCCATGGTTTCCAGTTCCGGCACGTCAAGTGGCCGGTCAGCCTCCAGCTCCTTCTTCAAATTGGCAGCGTCCAATAGATCCTGGGGACCACCCGCACGAACTTTCAGTAAGAGCAAATGGGGGGCCTTGACAACACGAATCGAGCACCCCGGCTCCAATTCGACTCCTATCGCTTCGTCGACCATCTGAGCCTCCCATCCACGGGTCGTGGCCAAGAGATGAATGAAGATGGGAAGTGTTTCCTGGGCATCAATCTCTACCAGGAGAGGTATCGGGTCATCGGCGGGTCCGGATCTCAATCGAAACTGGACCTGTTGATCGGACAGGAAACTGAGAAATGCGTTCAAGTGAGGCCGGCCCTGCACTTTCAGAAGAATGTCTATATCTTGTGTTGCTCGCACGACTCCCCAGGCACCCAGCGCAAGTCCACCAATGAGTGCCATCGCAACTGGGTCGGTCCTGTTTCGGCTGAACTCGTCTACCAGGTATTGGACGCGAGTTAGGGCACCTTGGAACGTCGTCTCCAACGCGTCTCCCCGGACGTAGACGCCCTGAGTCGGAGGCAGAATTCAGAAAGCTCAATGGCCATTCGGAGTCGTTCTCCGGGGCTTAGAGCCGCGATTCTGAGCCGTTGCGTTTCTCTCTTTCTATTGCGAAGTACGGATTCCACGCTTCCGATTATAGACTACGCTGGGGACTGAGCCAGGGGGTTTCCGGACTTGTACCAGGATCTTGTTATCGCAACCAACCCCGGTGTGCCACGGATCTATCCATCGGGAACCGCAGCTACACGGCGTAGTGACGGACGACGTCTTCCAGGATCTCAATGCCCAGACCGGGTCCCTTGGGAACCTTCACGAAGCCTTCGCTCACCTGAATCGGTTCACTCACCACTTCATCGCGGAAAGGGTTCTCGGTGACATCTAGTTCCAGCATGGGCGTCTCGGTAGTACGTGACCAGGAGCTATCAGGTAGTAGGGAAAGCAGATGAATCGTGGCGGTGTCTACAATGGCCCCTGCCCAACAGTGAGGGGCACAGAGAACGCCCGACAGCCGGGCCAGTTCCGCCACGAACAGACATTCCGCAAAACCACCGCAGAGGCAGATATCGGGTTGAACGATGTTCATTGCCCGCCGCTGCAGCGCTTCCTGGAAGGCTATCCGTGAATCGAGGACCTCTCCTGCGGCAATGGCGATATCCAGTTTGGTGGTCAACGTGTCATAGCCAATATACCCAGGCTGGGGGAGCGGTTCTTCAAACCAGTGGAAGCCCAGCCTCTCGAGTTCCTTGCCCACCTGGAGTGCAGCGGAGAGGGTATAGGCTCCGTTCCCATCGGCCATCAGCTTGATGTCGGGCCCCACAGCATCGCGCACCGCTGTTGCCGCGGCCAGATCTTTAGCCATCGGATTGCCACCGATCCGCATCTTGAGGGCGCGTAGACCTCGTTCGACCCATTTGAGGGCGTCTTCCGGGTAGTGCTCAACATTGTCGAGCCCTTCGGTATAGTTCAATGCCGAACCGTAGGCGGGGACCTTTTCCCGCAAGCGTCCTCCGTAGAGTTCGGCGATGGGAAGGTTCAGAGCCTTGCCCCGCAGGTCGTTGAGGGCGATATCGATCGCTCCGACAGCCCAGCCATCTCCAAAGTTGTGCCCCCAGAGTTGCTGCCAGATTTCCCTGTGCCGGAGCGGATCCCTCCCAATCACCAGGGGCCCGAGCTGCTCTTCGATCAGAGCCCGAACACCTGCCCGCGCACCTGTCTCGCCCCAGCCAACAATCCCCTCGTCGGAGCTGATTTTGACCAATATCGCTTCCCTGAAGGGGTAGAGAAGAGTGGAAGGCCCAATCGCCCTCGGCAGCCTGTGCTTGAGGAAGTAGGTTTCTACGCCCGTGATCTTCATTTGGGTTCCTCACCTTTTGCGTTTGCTCGTCGTCGAGGGGCCAGGGGGAATTATAGCGGGCCTTTCATCACTTCAGCTACAGTAGCATCATCATCTCGGTGTGTTGAGTCGAATTGGCTCCTGGGTCGGCAGTAGGTTACAGTTTCGCAAGGAGGAAGAAGTGGGCAGAAACTCCCAGAAGCTCGAGACGAGGGTGATCCATTCAGGGGAACTGAAGCCGCGCATCGAAGGCGCAGTAAATATGCCGATCTTCCAGTCGGCAACCTTCGAATACGGGGGCGAGGAGGCGTATGAGGATGTGCGCTACGTTCGACTGAACAACACCCCTAATCACCTGGTCCTGCACCGTAAGCTTGCAAACCTCGAAAGCGGTGACGCCGCGCTGGTCACCTCTAGCGGAATGGCCGCTATTACGACGGTCTTGCTCACGGTCCTGTCCAGCGGAGATCACCTGCTTCTGCAGGAAGGACTGTACGGGGGAAGCCACAGCTTCATCACCGAAGACCTCGAGCGCTTGGGTATCAGCCATGACTTCATCGACGGTGATCGAGCCCCTTCCTGGGAATCCAAGTTGAGGCCAACCACCCGAGTGGTCTACGCTGAGTCGATCACCAATCCTTTGATTCAGGTACCTGACCACCGTGCTATCGTGGATTTTTCCCAACGCAAGGGGCTGATCTCGATTGTCGACAACACCTTTTGTACACCGGTCAACTTCCGTCCTCTGGAAGTGGGCTTCGATCTCTGCCTTCACAGCGGCACCAAATACCTGAACGGTCACTCTGACGTTGCGGCGGGAGCGGTGATAGGGAATGCGGAGCTAATCGAAAAAGTCAAACGTCGACTCGGACATCTTGGAGGGACGCTCGATCCCCACGCCTGCTTTCTACTCCACCGAGGGCTGAAGACGCTGGTCCTGCGGCTCAACCATCAGAACCGGAGTGCGCTGGAAGTCGCCCGCTTTCTCGAAGATCATGAGGCCGTAGCCCGGGTCAACCATCCGGGGCTGGAGAGTCACCCTCAGCATGAGCGAGCCCAGAGTCTGTTCTCTGGGTTTGGTGGAATGCTGAGCTTCGAGCCCAGAGGGGGCCTGGAGGCCTCGAATGCGTTTGTACAGAAGCTGGAATTGCCCCTGATCGCTCCCAGCCTGGGAGGCGTCGAAACTCTGGTCACCCTTCCGGCAACCACTTCTCATGCAGGGATAGCACGGGAGGAACGCCTGCGGCTGGGGATTTCCGATTCCCTGATCCGTGTTTCTATCGGTATCGAGGCTACAGAGGACCTCATCAAAGACTTTAGCCAGGCACTCGACCTTGATTAGATCTCTGGCTGCCGCTAAATTGTGTCTCAACTAGCGACTGACAATCGGTCGCAGAGAAAGGAAGACACGGTGACAAGGAAACCCAGCATTGTGAATACGGACTGGAGCGGCCTTTCGTTCGGACAGCAGGTCCACCACCTGGAAGTCGAGGGATACGTCGTCCTGCCCGGAATGCTGACCCCGGACCAGGTAACACAACTGCACGCCGAGTTAGAGCCAATCCCAACGGAAAGCCCGGACTACACCGACAAGAAAAAGGCCCACAACGACATCCAGTGGACCGGTGGAGCAATCACCGAACTCATCGCCAACCCCCCGATGATCGCGTGGCTGGAACGTCTCTTCGGTGACTTGCCAGTACTCATGACCTACGATTACGCTCGCTCCGAGGCCGGATGTCCGGCGATCAACCTGCATGCTGACGGGCAGCCTTGGGGATCCAAGATCTTCGGAGCCGAACAGAGCTGTCCGCGTTTGGTACGGGTCTTGTACTATCTTCAGGATCTGACGCCCGAGCGGGCTCCTTTCAGGGTGGTGCCGCGCTCTCATCTCAGTTTTCACAATCACGGCAATCCCTACCTGCGCTACCGCGAGCATCCGGAAGAGGTGATGGTGACCTGCTCGGCAGGTGCTGCCTGTTTGATCAACCAGAACGTCTTCCACGGAAACTTTCCAAATCGGAGTGGGCAGGCTCGTGAGATGCTCGGTCTAGCCTATAGGCCCCCCTGGTCTGGTCCATTCGAACCTGTGACCACCTGGTCGGAGCAGGAGCTTTCGGGGGTTTCGGGGGCGGTAAGGGCCGTCATGACGGACCGCAACCGCCGCATCTGGCTACCCGATGCAGGGAACGTCCATCCTGATATGCCCAGTGAGGCTGAAGGCATCGACCCCAGCCGCTGGGAATTAACATGAGACACTTTCTTGGTAGGGGTTAACATGAAGAGAAGAGAGTTCCTAAAGGTTGCCGGTAGCGCATCCGCTGTGAGTGCTGTCCCCTTGGCGGCTGGCGGGGGTCCCGGTCGGGAAGATACCGTATCGACACTCCGTAGCCTCGAGCCTCGGCCGGTAAGCCCGTTCAACGTGGGTGCCAAGTCCCAGCTTTTCGTGGATAAAGTCCTTGTCAGAGAATCTCAGGGAGTGGGCTTCACGCTCCACCCTGCCGAAAAGCACCCATCCAATCCGGTGGTCCGGGCAGACCGACCCTGGGAAGGATGGCGTTTGGAGATCTATGGCAACGTCATCTACGACGACGAAGAGAAGATCTTCAAGATGTGGTACCTGGGAGAAGGGGGCGACCATTTCTCCTTTGAGTATCCCACGCTGTACGCGGTCAGCGCCGACGGGATCGAATGGGAGAAGCCCGAGGTAGGGACTCTCCGGGCGGTGAAGGGAGACCCTTTCAAACACAACGCCGTAGGGCAGCTCCACCTGGCCGGTGTGATGAAGGACCGGGGCGACACCCACCCCGAGCGACGCTACAAGATGATCACTTTTGTCGACACTCCCCGCAGTCGGCGAGGTTATCACACCCTGGTGTCTCCCGACGGCCTGAACTGGAAACACTTCAGCCGCGAGCCCCTCGCTCCGGCTTCGGACGTCGTCACCGGGTACTACGACGAGGGCCGACGCCTGTACGTTGCCTACCCCAAGATAGGGACCCGGGTCCGAGGACACAGGCGTCGTGTCTTCTACGTCACCACCAGCGAAGACTTCATGAATTGGAGCCAGCCTGAGCTGGTCCTTTGGCCTGACCTGGCGGACGACGCAGGCTCATTTGGGCGGATAGAAGAAGTGCGCTCCCTCCTGGATGTACCTGACGATCCTTCCCTCATGCGCACGGAGTTCTATGGCATGGGATTCTACCTGGCGGAGAGCTGCACCCTGGCGTTTCCCTGGCTGTTTACGATCAACAACAACGCTCGGTATGGGAACCACGAAGGTCCTGGGGAGCTGCAGCTCGCCGTTTCTCGAGACTTGCTCCACTGGGAGAGACCCTTTCGAGAGCCCTGCGTGCCTCGGGGAGGGTTGGCAGACTGGGACCGCGGCTTCTTCGTGACACAGTCGCGGGCGCTTCGAGTGGGAGACGAGGTATGGCTGTACTACGGTGGCTCTACCTATACCCACGGAACGCCCTGTCTCTACCGTTCCGAAGGCACCGGCAGGGGCACAACCCACACCGGCAGCATCGGCCTCGCCCGCTGGAAGCTGGATCGCTTCGTTTCGGTCGACGGACCGGCGGAGGGTGGCACACTCACCACAATTCCCATTCTCTTTTCTGGCGACCGCCTGGAAATCAATGCCAAGACCGGAGAAGAAGGCCGCATCAGCGTCGAAGTTCTGGACGCGGCGGGAACACCGATCGAGGGTTGGGAGCCTTCGAAGGCGTGGAGCGGCGACGATCTACGGGCTAAGGTTGAGTGGCCTCGACAGACCAAGGTTGCAGAACTCCAAGGGAAGCCGATCAGCCTCCGTTTTCAGCTGCAGAACGCTCAGCTTTTCTCCTTTGCCTTTCGCAGCTCCTAAGCTGAAACTTGATTGGACGGACGTAGCTTTGGCCTCCAGGCCGAAGTCTTTTTCCTTCGAGCCTTTGGCTCGGACGGCGGCCTGGAGGCCACCGCTACGCCGGACCCGAAGTTTCGTTCTCGAATGGGGCAGCTCCGCTGGGGGACCACTAAGCTGAAACTTCCGGGCTGCTATCGATGTTCGTATTCATTCACTCCCCTGGCCGAGCTTCTGCGGATCGACCACAACATGCTTGACGCTTCGGCGCTTCCAGGTGTAGCTGAAGTGAACCAGGCCGTCCCCCGTCTGGATTACTGCCGGGTAGGAATATTCCCCCGGATCATCCTCCAGGGTGAGGACCCTGGTCCACTTCTTGCCATCCTTCGATATGGCAACATCTAGCGGTGATCTACCCTCGGTGGTGGGGTTGTAGACCAGCAGCTGTCGCTTATCCCTCAGGGTGACAGCGTCGGTTCCAGCGCTGGGGTTCGGCAAGTCCGTCAACGTCATTTCACCCCAGGTATTACCCTCGTCACTCGACCATGCCTCCCAGATCCGACCCTGACGGCTCCGGCCCAACGCCTGTAGCCTTCCGCCGGGATGCGTGAGGACGCTCGGTTGGATGGCGCTGATTGCGACTCCGTCGTTGATCGGCTGGGTGCGCGACCAGCTGCTACCCAGATCCGAGGTCATCTCAAAGTGGACTCGCCATCCCTCGTGTTCGGTACTGGATCCACAGAGGATGGTGCCATCCGCGTGCTGGATGGGTTTGTTCTTGACCGGGCCGATGCCGGCCGACGGTAGCCTGACGCGATTCTTCCAAGTCTTTCCCTTGTCTTCAGAGATCATCATCTCACCCCACCACTCTTGGGGGTTTGGGCCCACTTTGAAGAAAAGCATCAGGGGGCCGGTCCTGGGCTGAAACAGGACCGGATTCCAGCAGGGATGGCGCAGCGAGGAATCGCCGTTTGATTTGTTCTGGATGCCGTTGGCAACCTCGATTGGTGTCGTCCAACGATCCCCGATCCGGCGCGACAGCCAGATGCCGACGTCGGGATGCTTTTCATGCGTACCGCCAAACCAGGCGGCTATTAGACCCTCAGTGGTCTCAGCGAGGGTCGAGGCATGACACTGAGGTGTAGGACGCGCTTCGAGGGTATAGATCAAGCTGCCCTCCAAATACCCTTCCTGGCTGGGAATCGATTCAGCGCCAAGACTCCCGACACCGGGGGGAAGCATCAAGCCTAGACAGACCAGGAGAATTCGGTGAGCATTGCTACCTGCGTTCCCTCCACTCGTTCCATTACCGGCGTTGCGGTCCCGTTCTTCTCCCATAACCTTGAGGATACTTCAGTTGCCTGTCGGTTGTCCCCTGCGGAACCGAGGTTTACACTGGCGAGACCAGATCAGATTCATGAAGTAGCGGGAAAAGAAAAAGAAGTACTCGAGCCAAAATAAGCGCCGATCCCGCAGGCGTAGCGGTGGTCTCCAGGCCGCCGTCCGTCGAGCCAACTAAAGGCTCAAAAGAGGAAGACTTCGGCCTGGAGGCCAAAGCTACGTTCTCAAGCCGCAAGTCAGATGAAGAAGGCGGGCGGGCTACTTCGTCTGGACTCCCAGGTTTTTCCACCAGCGGAACTCGAGGCCCCGTTCATTGACGGCAGCGATGTCGGGCCATCCGTCGCCGTTCAGGTCTGGGGTGATCACCTGCACTGCCTTGATCCAACGATTCTTCAAGGGGTGTTTTTGCCAACGGTCGCCTAGATTTTCGTACCAGGCGATCTGTCCCCGATCCCCGAATCCGGTAGCGATGACCTCGAGGTCGCCATCCCGATCGAGATCGGCGGAGACCACCTCAAACCCCTCCCAGAATCCTTCGTCGATGATGTGCTTGAGCCAGCGTTGTCCCTGCCCGGGACTGCCGACGTTCTCGTACCAGACGACCTGGTGGTTGCGGGGATGCTCTGCCGCACCCAGTCCCCCCGTCATGAGGACGTCGATGTCCGCGTCCTGGTCCATATCGGCCAGGGAACCGTGCATGGGTCGGCCCCCCGAATCGATGATGTGTCGTCTCCAGGGCCCTGCAGTAGGATTTCCGCTGTTCTCGTACCAGAGGACCAGGCCTGCCACTCGTGCGGTGCCCAACAGATCGGGGTGGCCGTCGCCGTTGAAGTCGCCGGCTAGGATGGCCCGGGTCTCGTCCAGTCCCTCGTCTACCACGTAAGAGGGCCATTCTTGGTCTGTCGGGGAGCCGGGATGGCGGTACCAGATGAAGCTGTTCCCGAGCCGCCAGCTGGACGCTGCCACGTCCAGGTGGCCATCCCTATCCAGGTCCACCACGGCGACATCGTAGGCGCCGAGCAGGCCACTGTTGCTGATGGGGTATCGCTTCCACGACTCCAGCTTCTTGGGATCGCCCTGATTTTCGATCCAGAAGACATCCCCGAAGAAGTTGTCGATCCCCACCAGGTCGGGACGTCCATCTCTATTCATGTCCGTCAACTGGTGGCGCTCGAAACGGCCGTGCCAGTCGGTCTTGGCAATCCAGTGTCGCTGGAACCTACCGCTGCCGTCGTTTTCGAACCAGTAGATATCATTGTGCCGGCGAGAGCCACCGGTGGTACAGTCCGAGCTGCTCATGTCCAGATCTCCATCCCCGTCCAGATCGGCAGCGTCGATAGCGTAGCCATAGGTGTAGTCGTTAGAGATCAGATGCTCCTCAAATTTCAAATTCTGGGCTGGAAGGGATCCTCCCGTCAAAAAAAGGACCAGTAGAGCTGCTATTGGAACCAAGATCATTTTTGCCTCCATTTTTCCCGCCTCAGAGAGGAAGAAAAAGTATAAAGTCTCAGGGATGTAAGAAAGGACTCCAGGGTTACCGAAAAGAATGATTCTGCACCTCGATCACGTTGCTCTTTCACCACCCGACTTCGGTGCCTGTCTGCGTTTCTTGGAATCACTGGGCTATGAAAACAGGTTCGTCGTAAGGGGCGCGAAGAACATGAATATCAAATCATGCCTGCTCGAAAGATTCTCTGAGAATCAGCATCTCGCCCTTTTTGCTGCTCCCGGAAGCATCAGCATTGAAATAGTAGACCATGAGCACATTGGAACCGGCTTCTCCAATAGCCGTCCCATTCTTGAGAACCTCCCCCCCGACTTGATTGACCCGGTCAGTCAAGAGACGCTCACCATAGATGCCACTACCTTCAAAAGAGTGCCGATAGCGCCCTTTAACGCCGAGGTCCTTTCCGTGAATACGAACGGCCGTTTCTTGTTCAACAAGCTGCTTTATCTCACAGGACATTTGGAGGAAAGTATTTCCTTCTGGGACACCCTCGGCTTCAGAAGAACGCGGACTTTTGAAACCTCTGCCACTCTCGAGTTTAAGTCCTTTCTCACTCGAGCTACCTATGTGCTCCACTTGTATGAGACTTCAGAATTCAACCAGAATCCAATGCTCGATGATCTTGGATTTCCTTGTACGGCGTTTGTCAGCAACTCAGCAAGAAAAGAAAAGGCATTGTTCGAAAAGAAGGGAATCTGCACAACTCAAATTGAAACCTTCCAACCCGATGACAAACCATTACACATTTTTTTTGCAAAGGGGCAAAATGGAGAGTTGGTGGAGGTTATAGGTATCGAGAAATGACCTTGCTCTCTTTCCGTTTGATAAGTCGATCCTGATAAGCGTCCATGGCGATCCTATCCTGCCCAACCTGCGGCGCTCCCAACTCGCGAGCTTGAACCAGAAAGCCTTCCCATGTTTGATCTTACTCGAAAGTTCGCAACGGTCGTCCGGAACCTGGGGAACCATTTGGCCGTTCAGTTTGGAGACCAGCAGGCTAGCTAGTGCCCGTCCGGAAATGTGTAAGTAATTGATAAGGAAGGGGAAAGAGGGCTTTTTCAAGCTCCGAAACTGTCAGGGCCGTTTGCTAGACTATTTGGTGCAAGCAATTAGACTAAAACGACTTACGACGATTTCAGGAGTTCGAAGATGCGTAAAAAGCGTGAAAAACAACGCCCCCTTTCCCCGCAATGGCCCGATCACCAGCTGGCCCATGAATTGAAGGTGATCTCGCGCATCCTGGACGACAATCCCCAGACGCTGGAGCTGATAGTACAAGATCTCTCTGACAGGGTCGATTCCGGTGTTGGCGCCCCCGGTTTGACGGTCGAGCAGGTGCTGCGTTGCGCCGTCATCAAACAGCTGCATCAGTTCAGCTATCGCAAGCTGGAGTTTCATCTGGTGGATTCGCAAAGCTGTCAGAGGTTCTGTCGCTTGCCCTATGGGGCGTCGATCAGCAAAGCCACCCTGGCGGAGAACCTGGGGAAGATTGAGCCGGGGACTTGGAAGGCGATCAACGACCACTTGGTGCTCTGGGCGCAGGCTCGGGGTCTGGAAAAAGGCCAACGGATTCGGGTCGATGCCACGGCGGTCGAGACGAACATCCACTATCCGCTCGACAGTGAGCTGTTGTACGACGGCATTCGAGTCGTGACCCAGTGGCTGGGGCGGCTGCGGGAGCGGGAAGGGATCGGCTTCGTCGATCATACGCGGCGGGCCAAGCGGCGCGTCCTGAACATCCGCAACCGCCGCGGCAAGAAGCGCCTGGACAGTTACCGCGATCTGATCAAAGTGGCGTCCAAGACGGCTCACTATGCCGAGCAGGCGCTGCCAGGCCCGAGAGCCGGAGGTGACGAAGTTTTCGTTCCAGTTCTGATGAGATCATTCTGGTTCTCCTGTGGGATCGGTGATCTGGTACTCGGACAGCGGTCGGATCAACTCGTGCTCGGAGGTAAACAAAGAGCGCTGCGGCACGTCCAGTCGCTTACACAAAGCCACCAGAGTCCGGTAGCGGAAGGCGTCATGTGCGAGCGCCTTGCCGCAGGCTTCGTCGACGACCGAAGCGCGGTAGCGGCGGGTCAGCGAGATCATGCCCTGCACGAGTCGGTAGGCGAGCATGTCTCGGACCTCCAGAGCTCGCTCGGCCCAGCGGTGCGCCTCTGGACCCACGGCTCGGGCTTGCTTCAGCAGATGATGCTCGGTTCGATAGTGCGCGTAGCGTTTGCGTTCCGGAAGATGGCTCGTTTCGGTTCGGAATCTCCCCGGCGGGTGCTTCGGATGCAGGGCCACCTGTTGCTCACGAAAGAAGACGCGGACGATACGATCATCCCAGTGCACGGCGACTTCACAACCGAGCAGATGATTGGGCACCGAGTAGAACGCTCGGTCGACTTCGATGTGGCCATCGGTGGAGACCGTTCGACGGCCCACGCGGAAGAAACTGAAGCGGGAATCCGGAAGCGGTCGGAGATGCTTCTGTTCTTCGACAAAGCGGGGCCAGACCTGCTGCTTGGTGGTGCCGTGGATGCGCTGGCGGGCGATTCGCTCGTTCCAACTCTGCAGATGCTCATTCTGCGCATCCAGGCTCTCGAAGCGGCGAGCTTTGAGCGCGCTGGAGTCGGTATATCCGATGCTTCTTTCGACTTTTCCGTTCTCGTTCGGAGCGCCCGGATGGATGGGCAGCACGGCGAAGCCGTAGTGGCGAGCGAGCGCACTGAAGACGGCATTGACCTCGGGGTCCACCAAGCAAGCCCGGGTGATCCCGGCCTTGAGGTTATCGAGGCGAACCACCTCCACGCCGCCTCCAAAAGCGTGAAAAGCCTCCTCGACACAGCGGATGAACGTCTTCAGTTCCTGCCGCCAGACGACTTCCTCATAGGAGTGGCGCGAGTGGCAGAGGACGGCCTTGAACAGATGAGGACGGCGGTAACGACCCGATTCGGTCCGAGTCAGGGCTCCTTTGCCGAAGTCGATCTGCAGGTCCCGACCGGGGGGAGTTTCCACCCGAGCAAACACGCGAGGACTCTCCGCCTTGAGCTTTCCACAGAAGCGCTTGACGGAGTTGTAGGCTCCCCCGAATCCCTGCTCGAAGACCAGGTCCTGCCAGATCCGCTTGGCCTGCAATCCCTGCTGGAGTTTCTTTTCAATCTACTCCCGAAAGGGCTCACAGAAGCTGCGCAGACCCGGGGGCCGCTTTGGCCGGTTTTGAATCTCGGGAGGGATCATAGCGGGCAATCGTCTCTCGTCGGACTCCCACCTCTCGCTCGATCCGACGATACGACCAGCCCAGCTTCAGGAGCGCCAAAACCGTTTGCTTCTTTTCCATTTTCAATGTATTGGCCATCGGCGCATCCTACGCCGGATGCGGCCCTCAATGGCTCTTGAAAATGGCCGGTTTTGAAGTGGCCCTCACTGGCCGCTTTTGGGTGGCCCCTGACAGCTATATTCAGATCAGTAGCGTCCCAGCGTTAGTCGAATAACATCAACTGTTTATGAATGTCACTATTCTGAGTAATGTAATGCATGTCCTGAAAGGCCTGTAAAATTGGGGTTTTCTCGAAGAGCGAGACACTCAGGACCTGGAGAATTGTGTAGAGCGGCAACTCGAGATAGAGGCGCTTGCGGATGATGGCGATGAGCAGGTAGGTACTGAGGGCGATCCAGATTTGTGTTTTCACGGCATTGGGACTGGTGCCGTAAAAGGCCTTGATGCGGAGATGCTGTTTGATCCATTTGAAGAACAGTTCGATCTGCCAGCGGAGCTTGTAGAGCCGGGCAATAGTCAGAGCGGGAGAAGCAAAGTCGTTGGTGAGGAATACTAGCCGCAGGTCGGTGGTGACGTCGAAGAACTTGATGCGACGCAAAGGTTCGGGGTAGGCCTTGGCCGGATAGAAGGTGCTCAGCAGGACAGTTTGGTCGCAGATCAGTCCCGTCGTTCTGTCCACCGGGTGGGAGTAGCGGCGGCGGAACTTGAAGTTGGCCTTGGCGCGGGTCACGAATAACGACCGGGCAGAATGGAGTCGGTACAGGCGCCCGAAATCCAGGTATCCGCGATCCATGATGTAGTAGGCACCGGGACAAGGAATCAGGTGGTCCAAGGCGTGGACATCGTGCAGTTTTCCGTCCGAGATCAGAACGAACTCGGGAATGGCGCCGTGCAGGTTGAGCAAGGTATGCAGTTTGATCGCCCCCTTGGTACGGCGGAAGCGCGCCCAGGGGAAGACCGAGAGGCACAGGTCGATGGTCGTGGAGTCCAAGGCATAGACGGTCGCGTTCAGGTCGACTCCCAGGTCCTCGTCGGTGTACAGGCGGCGCGCTTCGGCGATAAGCACTTGGGCAAACTCGGCATAGATGCGCCAGTCGCGCCTCTCGTTGGCATTGGACAGATTGTTGCGGGAGACCGTGGAGCGAATGCCCATGTGGAAGAGCTTGGATCTCATGGCCCGTAGGCAGGCTTCGATATCGCGCAAGCTCTCGCGATAGGTCAACTGTGCAAAGGCCATGACCCGGTAATGGTCGGCACAGCGGAACGACTTGACCTTGTAGTCGCCTCCGTAGTGCTGAACAATGCGATGAAAATGATGCCAGGGAAGATGCCGCATCACCTGAGAAAAAATCGTCGTGCCCGTGTACATGCTCGCCCTCCTTATGAACTGAAGGGCGTGAGCGTACACTCACTTTCAAGTCGGAAACACCCATTATCTTCTCTAACATATTACTCATTAATACTTTACAGAGATTAGAAGCCCAAACGTTGGGACACTACTGTATTCAGATATTCAGTCATATTCTCAGTGGGTCCGGGTTTATCTTCGGTGGCAATCCCCTGTTCCCTGATAGATTCTTCAACACGATCAATACTGAGAATGTCACAGATCTTGTCTTGGTTCCCCACACCCTTCGCAGGATACTCAGGATGCTGGACCAAGGCCCTCGGTACTCAATCGAGAATCTTAGCTGTATCACAAGTTCCAGTGACTTCCTCACAGAAGACATTCTGGAAGGTATTTTCCGCCACAATTCGGAGCTCACGGTTTTCAATATCTACGGGCTCACCGAAGCAGGGCGGGCTCGTTACAGGAAGATAGCTGCTCTGGACACCTTCAGCGGCTCAATCGGCCGCCCTGCTCCGAGCGTCGAGATTGAGTTGGATGGCTCCCCTGACCAGCCCGGTGAAATCGTGATTAGAGGACCCCATGTAATGAAGGGTTACTTCCGCGGGGTCGATGATGAGCGCATCATGTTCGATCAATGCGATCGCGTCGACACTGGCGATCTCGCATATTACGACAGCAATAAGGAGATCATCCTTGTCGGTCGTCGTGATCACATGATCAATCTAATGGGTGCCAAAATTCATCCGATTGAGATTGAAACCATTGCGATGCAAATTCCACAGATCAAGGATGCTAGAGCGAGACTCGCTGGGGAGGATGGGGCCCCATCTGTCCATTTGGATGTTGTCTGCTCGGGCAGCGATTCCTGTATCCGGAACCTTCGACAACGCTTACGGAACCAACTACAGCATATGTTTGTACCGACGAAGATAGTTCAGGTTCCTACCATAGAAAAGACGGAGATAGGTTCCAAGACGCTCCGCTAGCCGGACTTATCCAAATGATCATTGACGCACACGCACATCTGTTCCATCCAAGATGGTATCCTCGGGATTTTTTCTGCGACATAGTGAGCGATTTCGTGCGGCGGCAGCTGCGTCTGGGTCGTAATGTCGACTCGTCGAAGGGCGAGCTACAACTTACCAGGCTGCTCAGTGACGACACCGGGGAGGTGACTGTACGGCTCATGGACCAACTGGGTATTGATAAGCGAGTCATTCTCATTCTCGACTGGGGGATGGCGCTATGCGAGCCGGCTAGCGATCCATGGCAGATTCACCAGGAGATTCTAGGCATTTGCCAAAGATTCGGCGATCGCTTGGTTGGCTTTGCCGGCATTGACCCGCGTCGGGCCTACGCTCCTGAGCTGATGCGGTGGGCGTTCGACGATCTCGGCGCACAAGGATTGAAGCTCCATCCGACTTCCGATTGGAGCCTCCGAGACGAGCGTACACACTGCGTTGTGGAATTGGCTGCAAACCGTGAGCTTCCGGTCTTGGTCCATGTAGGACGAACCGTCGATGTTCTCAATGATCGCAATTCCCAGCCGGTGGCCTTTCTGGACTTGGCACGGGCCTTCCCGGAAACGAATTTTATTGCTGGACACAGTGGTTTCGAACTATGGGAGGAGTTTACGGGTGTCAATCACCAAGGTATATCCCCCACCCCGTCACCAAGGTAATTCCCCCATTTTGGGAGACATCATCATCTCGTCTCTCTCTGGTTTTGTTGGTTTTGGTTGGGAAAACTTTTCCCAACCAGTTTCCTCCTTGGAAGTTTGAGAGTCCTTCTGGGCCCTCGACCAGCGTTGTTCTAGCCGCCGGACTTGCCACCGATTGAACGCCCGATACGCGTCCGAAAGGGGGCTGACGGCGACCTCCTCCAGGATGGGACTGAAGTAATGGAGGCTTGCGATCGGCTGTCCTTGACCTCCATTGAGCCAAGAGACGTACTTGCGTCCGCATCCGAGGAGGATGGCTTGCTCGATATCCTCCAGCGGCACCTCCTGCTGGAACCACTGTACGGCCAGTTGGCGATCCGCGGCCGAGTACCGACAACTGACACAGGGCCGGCTCAGCAGCATCTGCTCGAGGGCCTCAACGAACAGTCTTTGAGCCGATCGATTCGAATCCAGAGCGTCCGTCTCGGAAGACCGCTCATAAGGCCAGTAGTCGCCTCGGATCTGAAGGGTCCCAGTGGCATGCTGGTTGGAGCTCAGAGAGATCTGGCAGAGCTGTTTTTCTTCGAGTTCTCTCAGATACTTGCCGATCGAGCGACGGGACTTGTTCAGAGCCTTCGCCAACTCGCCCTGGCGAAAGACGAAGCGTCCCGTGCTCCGTTCGGCAGCCAGCGAGACGTAAACGAAGAGCTTGAAGGCTCCATCGGAGAGTTTGTGAGAGGCGGATTGCCAACTCCTGTCGGCAGCAAACCAACCCTCGCCCCTCTTGATTTTCAGTAGTGTGCTGGGGAAGCTCATCGGGAGCCCTCCTTGGTCTTCGAGGTTTTGCTCGGACGCTTGCGCCTGCGATAGGATTCCCCCTCCCACTCGAGTTGATGGGCATTGTGGCAGAGCCGGTCCAGCAACGAGTTGGCCTGAATGGGATCGGGAAACAGGGCCATCCATTCCTGGACGCTGCGATTGCTGGTCAGCATCAGCGACCCCTTTTGATAGCGTTCGTAGACAATGTCATACAGATCATCGGCCTGCTGATCGGTCAGGGGCTTGAGCCCAAAGTCGTCGATGATCAAAAAATCGGAGCTGCAGTAGTGTTTCATCAACCGATCGCGGGACAGATCGGCGTGAGCGGCCTGAAGCGTCCGGAACAAACGGGGCGCCTGGATAGAACGGACCTCAAAGCCGCGGCGGACCGCCTCGTGTCCCAAGGCCAGGGCGATGTGGGACTTGCCGACGCCCACCGGCCCGCACAGACAGATGTTGTCTTTGTTTTCGAGAAAGTGACAGGTCCCCAGATCATAGATGCGGCGGCGATCAATGGCCGGGTTGAACTTGAAGTCGAACTCTTCGAGCGTCTTGAGGTCGCTAAAGCAAGCTTTCTTGAGCCGGCGGGCAAACTTGCTCTGGGAGCGTCGTTCGAGTTCATCCTGAATCAGCAGACTCAGAAAGTCGAGGTAGGACAGCTGTTGTTTCTCCGCCTCCTGCAGCCGCAGCTCCAGGCTGTCCACCAGGCCTCCCAGGCGCAGCGGCTTGAGTTGCTCGATGAGATGTTGATAGTGACTCATCGGATCTCCTGGGTTGGGGAGTTGACGAAGTAGTCGTGGGGTCGGGCGAAACGACAGGCAGCGGGGGCCGGGCTCGTGGGCCGGGTCGGTGTCGAGGGTTGTCGCCACAGCCCTTTTTCCAAAATCTCCTTGAGGCTGGCCAAGCGCAGATTGTCAAAGCTCAGAGCTCGGTGACAGGCCTGGTCCAAGGCGGTGGCTCCGAAGCGTTGGCCTAGGCGCAGCACCGCCTGGGCCTTGCGCACGTTTCTCATGGCATGATCGGCCAGGATGCGTTCCATATAGCGGCCGACCTCCGGCCCCAGCTGCTCCGCTTGGGCGCGACAATAAGCCGGGGTCTGCTCCAAGTAGACTCGCTTGTCCGGAGGGTAATCCGCCTCATCGGTCTGCCAAGTTCCGGGCTCGAAGACCCGGACATGGGTCTTGATCAACTGATGCTCCCGATAGACCCGCAGCAGCTTCAGGTCGGCCCGCACCCAGAGCTTCTCTCCCCGGTACGGATAAGGGATCGAGTAGTAGCACTTGTTCAGGATCAGATGGCAGTCCGAATGCACGGTACACTGTTTCCATTCGGGGGCCTCATAGGGTTGCTCAGGCAGGGGCAGCAGCTCGGGGGCTTCCTCGGCCAGGAAGACCTCATAGGGTTTGCGATGAGTGGTTCCATGCTCTCGCAGGCCTACCTCTTGGAGGCACCACTGGAGCGCTCTCCGGTTGGCCTCGTCGATGTCCCGAAACTCGCGTCCCGCTAGGACCTGCTGACGGACGACGGGCACACATCGTTCGACCTTTCCCTTGTGACGAGCCCTGGCCACCTTGGCTGGGTCGGCCACGAAACCGTAGTGCCGCTCGAGCTCGGCGTAGGCCGGGTTGAGGGTTGGATCGTACAGATCCGGCCGCAACACGCCGTTTTTCAGATTGTCGAGCACGATCAGGGCGGGGCAACCCCCAAAGAACTTCAGGGCGCGGATATGACAGTCCAGCCAGGTCGGGTTGTCCTGCCGAAACACAAAACGCACGAAGCGATGGCGACTGTGGCTGAGGATCAGGATAAAGGCCCAGGCTCGGCGCAACTTGCCGCTCTCCGGATCCCGCATCAGTCCGGCATACCCAAAATCAACTTGAGCTTGCTCCCCAGCTGGAGGGTGCAGGCGCACGGTCACCGGCCTCTCCAGTGGCTGGATGTGGCTGCGTACGTAACGATGTACGCTCATGTAGCTGACTCCCAGCTCGTGATTCTCCTCAAGCAGCCGCTGCACTTGTCGAATCGTCATGTCCGGCTCACTCAGCCAATCTACAATCTGCTGGTGGTAGGGCCGGATCCGCTCCCGCGCGGGCTGCTCAAAGACCGCCGGGTTCACCACCGACGTGACCAACTGCGCCAGCTGGTCCTCCTCGGGCAAAGGCCGTTCCCGACTCAGTCCCTCCTCCGCCAGCCGGCGCAGGTACTTACGGATCGTCTTGCGGGACATCCTCAGAGAGTCTCGAATCTGCCGCACGCTCCGTCCTCGGTGCCACTGGTAGACCATCTCTAGATACTCATTCATGCTCAGCTTCCTTCTCGCCATCCATCCTCCTTCTGTTCGAAGAAGGATGGCCTTCGCCTCTGTCAGTCCGAGATGATCAGGTGGGGGATATACCTTGGTGACGCCCCGGGGGAATTACCCTGGTGACGGGGTGGGGGATATACCTTGGTGAATCAGCCACCTAGGTGGGGGATATACCATGGTGACCGACAAGCGACAAGCCCCGGGGCAAGCTACCCGGGCTCACCACCTCTTTACGAAGGACTGAATCGCCTCTTCGAAGAACACGGCTTTGACGACTTTATGGAGGGACTGTGTGGGGAGTTCTATGCCGACGAGATGGGACGACCGAGCCAGGCTCCGGGAGTGTACTTTCGGCTGCTGCTGGTGGGCTATTTCGAAAACGAGAAATGGCCTGGCGGGCAGCTGATTCTCTGGCATTGCGGGAGTTTCTGGGATTGAAAGTGAGCGAGTCGCCGCCCGATCACTCCACCATCTCCCGAACCCGACGACTGCTGGATGTGGCGACCCACGAAGTAGTCTTTGCCTGGGTGTTGAAAAGGCCGAAGTCTAGATCGGGCTGGTCGAGCTCGAACAGCTCCTTCAGCAGGGTCTTCAGCTTTTCGTACTGCTGCATCATGCGGTCTCTTCTTTATCGATGAAGGCGGCCATCCTGTGGTTCGAGCAGGTGCTCGCCCGTATATGAACACTGATTCACGCGCTGAAGAAAAGCGGTCATTTTCTCTCCTCGGGGTATGAACGATATTCCACAAGCGCCGACCGACCCACGATATCGACGATGCGGATCAGCATCTCCTTGCCATCGGCGTCGGACAGGCGAAGATCTTCTCCGAGAACGAAATGGACCGGCTGTTGCCCGTCTTTGTTGATCGCGATATTGGAAGCGTAGAGGTAGGTCCGGTCCAGGGTATCGCGTTTGGGATTCAGTCTCCCGGTCAACCCCGGTACGTAACCAGTCGCCTCGGGGAAGATAACAGCGCCGCCGTCGGGGAGCGCGCTCAGTTCGATATAGAGCGCATGTTCGGCAGGGGTCCAGTCATGCTCCAAATGCGCCGCAAACCCTTCGGCGGCCACGAATACGGTCATTGGCAGGTGAACGGAATGCAGGTCGAGTGTGGTCTCGCCGTTCTCTCTGGTGGTTGCGTGTTTCCAGGTCTTGTTCGGAAATAGTGCAAGGACGCTGGCATCGGTAATCGGTCGGCCTGCGGTGAAGACGGATATAGCGTGATCAGAGTCCGGCGAACTGGCAGCGCGCAGCATGCGCCAGGGTATCAGCCGACCGTCTGCACGCTCTTGAAATTGATTGCCACCGTAGGCGACTGCAACGTCGCAGGGACGGGGTAGCTCACTAAAATGCCGCCGAACACGCTTTGCGCCATCAAAAAAGCTTGACGATGCGGTCGCGGCGGACTTCGCTTCGACAAGCGTGATGCGAGCCGGTTGATCGATGACGAGGTCGATTTCGGTGCCGTTGCTGTCGCGATAGAATGACAGACCGCCCGTCTCGCCTCGGTTAGTTCGGTGTTTGACGATCTCCGAGACGACCCAGGTCTCAAAGATCGGGCCGCGAAGCGGATGCGATCGAAGCTGCTGCGGCGTACGGATACCCAGAAGCCAACAGACCAGGCCGGTGTCGTAAAAGAACAGTTTCGGCATCTTCACGAGCCGCTTGCGCAGGTTTGCGTGAAACGCCGGCAGGCGGAAGACGATAAAGCTGGCCTCCAGAATGCTGATCCAGGCCTTTGCGCTCGGCTGTGAAATGGCGCAGTCGCTGGCTAGCGACGAGTAGTTGAGCAACTGTGCGGTACGGCCAGCGCACAACTCGACGAACCGTTGGAATGTCGCGAGGTCGCCGATATTGCTGATCGTTCGCACATCCCGTTCGAGATAGGTGGCAACATATGACCGGAGCCAATCAACCGGATCGAGGTTGCGATCGAAGATGCGAGGGTACCCGCCAGCGAAAAGGGTCTCTTCGAGGCTCTTGGGATGTCGGGCGAAGTGAGCGACCTCGCCGCGGGTCAGCGGAAGCAAGTGATGCATCGCTGTCCGTCCGGCTAACGATTGGCTGACCGACTCCAACAAGGACAGGTTTTGTGAACCGGTGAGAACCCAGCGTCCGGGCGCCGGATCGTCGTCGATGATGCCTTGCAGATAGGAGAGGAGATCGGGAACGCGTTGCACCTCGTCGATGACAGCACCTTTTGGGAATTGAGCCAGGAATCCCCGCGGATCTTCCGTCGCGAACGCGCGGACATCCGGAGCCTCAAGCGTCACGTACGGATGCTGCGGAAACACAGCTCGGCATAACGTAGTCTTGCCGCTTTGCCGAGGCCCGGTGAGCGTAACGACCGGTAATTGCGCCGCTGCCCTCACCAAGTTCGGCGCAAGATCACGATCGATCATCATAAGTCGAAGCTTAACAGAGATACTATGCTATTTCAAATGTATGATTTTATTCAGCATGAAATAACTGGGTCATCGCCGCCCCGCGCCCGGGGAATCACGGTCATCAACACGGCCTGCGAATCAAAAAGGCTTCGAGGTCTTGCCAAAGTGTGTTGGCTGAATATAAGAATCGGCCTTGCCGCTCGCTGGTTGATTGAGGTGCCCCGGAAAATCGGACAGACGTTGAAGGTGTATTCCACCGACTGAGGAGGGATATGCGATGAGGAGGAGACGCAGGTTTTCTGGTGATTTGAAAGCGAAGGTGGCATTGGAAGCGCCAAGCGATCGAAGGGCTTGGCGAGGTGTTCTCGAACGGTGTGGATCGCCGCCGGCGAGATCATGAAAGCGAGGTCCGTGAGCTTTACACCAAGATCGGCAAATTGACGGTTGAACGGGATTTTTTCTCCAGAGGGCCCGATCGATGAGGCGGGCCGAGCGTCGGGTGATGGTGATGCGCCCTCCCCCGGGGCTGAGCTTGAGCCGTCAATGTCGTTTGCGATCGATCGGGCGATCCTGGCTCCATGACACGCCCAAGGGCGAAAGCGCGGAGAGCCTTGCGCTGGTGTGGCGCATCAATGAGTTGTTCCTGAAGCATCCGTTCTACGGAGCCCGCCAGATGGTTCGTCATCTGCGCCTTGAGGGTGTGCGCATCGGCCGTAGCCGGGTCAGTCGTTTGATGCGCCTGATGGGGCTTCAGGCCTAACATAGAGTGTAGACTCGGTGGGTGGGTCAGTTCCGTGTGTGTGAATCTGTGTGTGAAAATCCGTCCGAAATCTGCCAAAATAGGGAAAATCAACCAAAACGTGCTAAATCGTAACCCCCATTATTGCACCAACTTATTGAAATTGAAGAGGTTGTGAAGCTCGTGAGTTCTGCTTTGCAAGCAGGGGGTCGTCGGTTCAAGTCCGATTACCTCCACCAATCTTTTCAGCACTTTAGGGGGACTTTTACCGTTTGATGGGCGAGTCTTTTCGTTCTGGGGTAACTTCGGGGTAACGCAAGAGCCGTGCTTGGTCAGTGGGATTCAGCGTCGATCGACCCGCCGAACATTGTGTCTCGTAACTGAAACGTCCGGTTTTCCCGGATGCTGGGGAAGGGAAAGGTTGCAAGGAAAAGATCGCGAAAAAGACGCGATTGCTGGTCGCTACATCGGGTCGCGCCCTTTTGAGTTCTTTCGCTATTTTTCCTTCGAGCGTGGGACGCCTAGAAGCGGACGTTCAAGTTTCCCGCGGAAACGTCGAATCAACGACCGCAAACGGCCAAGAGCCGACGTTCCATTTCAGGCACTTCGAAAGCCGCTCTTTCGCAACAAGTTCACTGCGGCTTTTCGCCGCAAATCATCAAGCTCAGCCAGAGGATGTATGGTTCCGGGGATTCCAAGAACTTCGCCGGTGAGATACGAAATCGTTCCAACTCCTGTTCTGATAGCAGACCCGCTTTTACGAGTGGCAGCAATCGATCGGGGTCTAGCTGTTGCAAGAACGGTTCGACGCCGACTTTGTCGCTGTGACTTGCTACGACTTCCAAATCCAGATTGCAGAAATCGGCAGCCTCAAGCATACGCCACAAACTCCGCCCAACCCGTCGATTGCCGCCGCGTGCTGCTTGCGCCTGGCCGAATTTCTCGACCACGAGTGAAAGTTCCGGGATAGGCGGCTGGAAAAGACCGAAGAGCTCATCATCAATATCGTTAATGACCAGCTTGCCGCCCGGTTTGAGCACCCGCCATATCTCTTTCGCCCCACCGATAGGGTCGGGTAGATGCTGAAACAGAAGACGCGCATACGCAAACTCAAACTGGTTCGCTTCTAGCTGGGTATCCATGACGGAACCTTCGACAAATCTGGCACGATGGTTGGCTTTGTCGTGTAAGTAGTCCTCGGCCTGCTTGAGCAAGGCGGGGTCGACTTCGAGACACGTGACTGGGCTGCTCGGTACCAAGTCCAAGAGTTGCGCAGTGACAAAACCTGGCCCACTTCCCAGTTCAAGCACTGACATCCCATCCTCTAACCCAAACCCCGACAAAGTGCGTGATTCCTTGTACCAACCTAGGCGTGCCTGCGCAGCCAAACGCTGGATTTCAGCAGTAACGTCACGGTGGGATGCGTGCTTATCATACGATCCTGCAGCTTCCATTTCCTTCCGCTCCTTATGCACGGCTGATTCGCCTAACGAACACTGCAATCAGCTGCGTGGCACAGGCCGCCGACGATAACCGAGGCACCCAAGGGTTGATGCCAGAAGGTTACCAGACTTCAATTGGAACGCGGTGTGCAACGGTAGCTGGAACGCCTTTTCACTCGAAGTTCCAGAGTGGAATTGGCGGGCCAGCGGAAACGACCTCCTCGACGTAGAGGCCGCTTTGCGGCGCAGGCGGGAGCCCGGAATGCTCGCCCCGGTCCATGATCCGATAGAGCAGAAGGTTGTGCCAGCCTCCGTCGGCCAGTCGGACGGTTTGCGCCATGGGATGATCCATGAACCAGACCCTGCCACTGGGCGGCGGCCCAAACTGCTCCAGTGCATTGCGGACCGTGATCGGCTCTTCCAGCCCGCTGCGCTCTCGGTTCAGGGGCCACAGGACCAGCCAATCCCGTTCGTGTCCCAGGCGATTGCCGGCCAGGTACGGAGTCCCATCTGCCGCCTGGTTCAGGGTCACCGGTGCCTGACCTCGGCCCTGAGGAACCTCGATCGCCAGCTCCCAGGTGTGGGTGTCGGTGGAACGCCAGACTCGAATGATGTGATCCTCAAGCTCGGAGCCGCTGGCCCGCAGCGTGAAGAGCAGTGAGCCATCGGTGTCCCGGATCAGCGAGGGTTCGAAGGCGTTGAGAGCGATGGGTTCGCCGTAACGCATTCTCGGTTCTTCCGGCATTCGGATGAATGCTATGGGAACGAAGGAGATCAGCTGCCAACGCCTGTCAATGCGTCGCCAGCGTGACACACCGGAGACACCCCGCTTAGCTCCAGCGCCATGGCAAGCGTACAGCAGGTCAGCCCCGTCGGGGACCGCCATCTGTAGCCCCGGAGAGCTGATCGTCCAGTCCGAGCCGTCTGCTCGCAACGGATTGGCTGCCGTTCTCGCCTCGGTCTCCACCACGCGAAAATCCCGGCCATCATAGGCCAGCTGGCAGATCTCGGTCGTCCGGATCTTGTCCTTTTCGGCCTTCTCGTAATAGCCGTAATAGCCGCTGCCCTTCATAGCGACATCGGTCACCTCGCACAGCAGGAATCCGGTCCCGGCATGAGGATGGGGAGCTCCCTTGGGAAGTCTCGCACCCCATGGTACGAATCCTCCCGATGCCCAATACTTGATGGCGACCCGCCACTCGCCAGTGTGTCGATCGGCGTACTTTGAGGTGCGGGTCACCGGTCTGGCCTTCTTAGCTGAGATGGCGTCAATCCGGTCGAACAGGAGCATGTCGATGCCGGCTTCGAAGTCACCCACCGGGAAACCCTGCGTGCGCAGATTGGCGATCAGGCCCGCCTGTCTGGGCGAGACCTGAAAGGGGCACCCGAGCCCGTAGCGGAGGTCACGTCCCCTTGCCGATCCCACCAGGTCGGCTGGTCCCCGGGTGACACGAATGATTCCTGTTTTGCTGCGCGAGTCAACGCTCTGTCCGGCAAGGGACGGTCGAGCGAAGGCCGACCCGATTCCGCTGCCCACCAGTAGAAGAAGGGCTTCACGACGATGTATCATTCGAGCCGAGATTCTTGATATCACCTTCAGGTCCGAGTTTCCAGGACTTCGCCTGATGAATATACCAGAACTACCAGGTCCTCCCAGCTCGCGTCAATCATCCTGTCTTCAGCTGTCCGTTCGAGACCGCTTCCAATTCCTGGCTCGGACCATCTCCTCGGCCTCCTGCGCCTTTACCAGGGCCTTCGGAAGATGAGCATTTCTGTGACGGTGCAGCGCCGACTTTGAGATGGAGTACCGTCCCGCCACGTCCCGCATCGGCTCGCCGTGAATGAGCGACAATTCGATCGCCGGGCGGCTAACGTGTTGGCAAACCGAGCATTGAAGGGCCATCACCCACCATGGTAGCAAACCGGGACGACTTGCTGGTGAGCGGGGATGTGCGTGGTGTCATCCCCGTTGACCAGTGCCAGGGCCGATCGTATTGGTATCCTGG
The DNA here is from genome assembly GCA_965219855.1 of Acidobacteriota bacterium. Taxonomy (GTDB): domain Bacteria; phylum Acidobacteriota; class UBA6911; order RPQK01; family JAJDTT01; genus CAUZIZ01. The sequence goes on along the minus strand of CBDCOR010000014.1, from coordinate 53,313 downwards.
AAGGGCACGGAAGCAAGATAGAACTCCTTGGATGGAGAGACGCCCACATCGCGCGAGGCCTAGGGACAGGTGGCGAAGGCCGAGGTGTCCGTAATCGCCTGGGCCGCCTGGCCCAGCTCGTTTTCGGACACCCTTGAGGCACCGGTGGCGGTGTCGGTCACCGTGAGGTCGTACTCCACATTGGTGGCCGCATTGGCGAACACCCAGAAGTGATCGTTGAAGCTGCACGCATTCACAAGCTGAACCAGAAGGTCCTGGTTGTCGGGGTTGAAAAAATAGAATACACCCGTGTCGATGAAGGAATTACCGAGCTCTACGACCTTTGCCTGTCCCGAGTTATCTCCTGTGTTCCACTCCACGGTTGCCCTGAACCGATCTAAGAAGCAACCCGTATTTTGGTTGCTCGCGCACCGGATCCTTATGGGCCGACGCTTGTCCCCGAGGTTTCGGAGTAAGTTCTCCGAATCGAGGCCGAAGGCATTCATCGTCACCCTGGCTCCCTTTCTAGCACCCGCCGGTCTGGCGCAGAACTCCACGCTGCCATTTCCCGGCTCTGTCTCAAAGATCTCCTTGATAAGCTTGGCATCTTGACTTCCGTTGGAATTCCGCGAGACCTCCTCAATCACGTTGCCCTCTGTATCCAACAAAGCAAAGTTGAATATCCAGTCGTCATCCTCGCCCGGCGGACCTATGGTGGCGATTGCGGGCGTCTCTTGAGCGTTAATCGGAAACGCCAGCACAACTGCCCTCGGCCAGAGGGTGTCGCAATGGAAAGGAAAAGTTGTCGTTGACACCGTTGGAACATCCCCGGATGGAGTATCCCCCGCCGATTTTTACATGCGCGGCGCAGTCCTTCTCGGTCCACATCACGGTGCCTCCCACAAAGAGGCCGGCGACGCGTTCAGGCAGATCAAGCTCGACTGACTGCGATCCGAAACCGGCCACGTTGAAAAAGAAGCCATCATTTACCAGTGGTTGTCCGTTGGCACGAAGTGGGAAGCCCAGACCCCGATTACCCCCCCGATGAACGGTACCCCACACCTGGCACACCCTATTCGCGTTGTTCAGTATGTCAAAACGCGTCTTGTACGCGCAGCCCTGGAACTCACCCACCACCACTTGTGTGGCCGATTGCTCTGTCCCGCTCACGAATTGGCCTGCGTCGAGAGCTGCTGAAAAGGACGCCAGGACGACAAAACTCAACACACATTCACGCATAGCGCCGACTTTCGACATGGGGACTTCCTCCACTTGGGTTTCAATATCTGGAAAGCCTCATTTGTAGACGCGAAGAAGGGGATTGTCAAGCTGAATTCCAATTACGTCACCGAGTCCTTATGGAGGCAACGCGGGAAGGAGTCGTCCTGCGAACAGCGGCCTACATGAGTCCGGGGCACGCTCGAAAACTCAGCGGGAACCGATAATGCCTGTCCGGTCTTGACGGGACGGGGCTTCGGTTCCACACTCTCATCTGGACTCGACCTTGCCGAGTCGCGCTCACTCCAATCGACGATTTCCGGGAGGGAAATATGAAACTCAGACAGATTGCTCCAATTGTTGTTCTGACGACAGTCTCCAGCACAATCGTGCAAGGGCAAACCGGTTTTGGCCGCCTGGTCCAGCTTTTCCCTCAATTCGCAGTGGGAGGCACCGCTCAGACGCTCCTGACGATCAATAACACCGCGGGCCAGGCCATCCAGGTTGACGCAGAGTTGACGCTGTCCGATGGGTCGAACCTGGAACATAGACAGGTGCAACTAGCTCCCGGAGAGAGCCGGACGGAGACCTTCGAGCGGCCCGACCTTGCGACGACGAATGGCTGGATGAGGGTGAGCTCAGCCGGAAGATTCGTTGCCAGCGTGTTCTTCAGACTTCCAGGGGTGGGCAACGTAGGAGTCCTGCCGGCCAACATGGCCCAGGCCTTCAAGGTCTTCAACTTCCAGGGCAATGGAGCAACCACTGGATTCGCTGCTGCCAATCCCGATCCCAACAAGAGCAGCCAACTCAATTACCGGATCTTTGATACGGCAGGCCAACTGCAGTCGGAGGGCATGGTAGAGGTCGGAGCGCGCAACCACCTCGCACGGTTTTTCAACGAGGCTCCCTTCTCGGCTCCGGACGCAGGACGCGTCGAGTTGAGTGCAACCGAACCGCTGGTGGCGACGGCGCTCCGACTGGATACCGGTAACCAGACCTTGCTCTCGGGAGTCCCGGTCATTCTGCCCAATCTGCCAATCCGCGCCGAGCTGAACGAGAACAGTCCCAACATCATCGGGGGACACGAAGCCAATGGAGTGGGACCTGGAGTGGTGGGCGCTACGATCGGTGGAGGTGGAGTCGCGGGAGGACTCATCGACCGAAACGGGGACTCTCTGTCTCTCTGTTTGGACTGCGCAAACCGTGTGACGGACGTTTACGGGACAGTGGCGGGAGGAGTAGACAATGAGGCCGCCGGGACCGGGGCCACGGTCAGTGGTGGGACGGGCAACACGGCTGGCGGCAGTCCTGGTGGTATCGTGACCGCTGTCGCCAATCTGAGGGCGTCATCGTGATGGAAACCGCGAACTACGCTACGGTCGGCGGAGGCAACGAGAATCTGGCACAAGGTGATTGGGCCACCGTGAGCGGTGGCTTCCGAAACGCCGCGCAGGGAGCCTCCTCGACGGTGAGCGGTGGCGAAGTCAACACCGCGAGGGCACCGGTATCCAGTGTGGGCGGGGGTCAGAACAATCGCGCCTGGGGCTCGTTCGCGACCGTGAGCGGTGGCACAGAAAACTTCGCTGAAGGAGATTACGCGACTGTGGCCGGCGGTGAAGATAATTGGGCCGCTGGCGACTACAGCTTCGCCGCCGGCCATTCGGCCAGGGCCGGCAAGGGTTCGTTCGCTTGGGCGGATTCTACGAATGAAGCCTTCGGTCCCCTTGGAGACAACACGTTCGGCGTTCGTGCGTCAGGGGGCGTGTCCCTATTCACCAATTCAGACCTGAGCAGTGGTGCGATGCTGCCCTCCGGCGGATCTTCCTGGGGAGTGGTGAGCAGCCGAAACTCCAAGGAGAATCTCGAACCGGTCGAGGGAGCCATCGTGTTGGCACGACTCGCCGCAATCCCCTTCACGACCTGGAACTACAAATCTCAAGACAAGACGATTCGCCACATGGGACCAGTAGCGCAGGATTTCCACGCTGCCTTCGGACTGGGCTCCGACGATCGTCGTATCCAGACAGTGGACGCGGACGGCGTGGCTCTGGCCGCGATTCAAGGACTCTATCAACGCCTTCGGGAAAAAGAAGAGGAAATCGAAGCACTCAGACAGGGACTAGAGGAGCTCCGAGTTCAACTGAATCAGAAGTAGCCCGTTGCCGGAGAGCCCGAACCTCTTCCAGAATGCAAAGCTCTACTCTTTCCAGTTCCGGTGAAGTCTTCTCCCTCAGCGGCGGACCACGCCCTACCCGAACGATTCGATTGCAACATCTGGCTGCCTCCACCCTGGGTTCCAGCCCTACAGGCCAGGATTGCTCGGGGGAACGCCAGAAACCAGGAATGCGTAGAAGGAGTTTCTTGAAATCCCCGCGGATTCGACGGGAAGAAGATCCTGCTCCCAGCTTTCCAGGAGGCTTTTCAGCTCGCGAACGATCTCAGGTTTCTGGTAGGCAAGCGTTTGCCGCTCGGCCGGATCGGTCTCCAGATCAAACAGCATATCCAGATTCTCGATCCCGTCCTGCACGTACTTCCAGCGTCCTTTGCGCACTGCTTTCTGTCTGGAGCACTGCCAGTAGGGAGGGGGCGGTGTGCATTCCCCCAGGAAGGGGATGCGCCAGAAAAAGGTCCGCTCCTGCAGGGGTTTCTTTCCCCGGAGGATGGGCAGAAGGTCGATGCCATCCAGAGTCCGGCCTGCAGGCGGCACGGTCCCGGTCGCTACCAGAATGCTGACCGAAAGATCCATTGTAATGGCCATCTGTTCGGACGTTTTCCCGGCTGGCAGCTGTCCCGGCCAGCGGATCAGACAGGGAACCCGAATTCCACCTTCCCAGAGGGTGGCCTTGTGATTGAAGAAAGGTAGGTTGCGCGAGAGCCGCTCGCCGCCGTTGTCGCTGGTAAAAATGACCAGGGTGCCCTCCGCTAGCCCCCGCTGATCGAGCGTCTCGAGAATCTGGCCAATGCCCTCGTCCAGGCGCTCGACCATACGGTTGTAGTCCTTGCGCGTCCCCTCCAGGCGATTCTCCGGGCTCGCCTCCCAGCGCCGGCTGGGGGGATCGGGAGGCTGGAACGGCCAGTGAGGGGCATTGTAGGAAACAAACAGGAAAAACGGTTCCCCCGCATGGCGTTCAATGAAGCGGACCGAACGCTCGGTGATGAGATCGGTCATGTAACCTTTTCGCTCCACCGGCTCGGTATTCTCAAAGAGATCAGGGACGCCTGACTTTGGGACCACTTGCCGATGCTTATAAAAATCGACGTTGGCACCCAGATGCCCGAAGAACTCGTCGAACCCGTGGGCGTTGGGTCCGGTCTCGGGTCTGCCTCCCATGTGCCATTTTCCAATGATCGCGGTAGCGTACCCGTTATTTTTGAGCATTCTGGCAATGGATACCTCGGATGTGTGCAAACCCGAAGTGCCGAGGCCCCCTCTTGCCCATTCCATCCCCACGCGCTGCTGGTAGCGTCCCGTGACGAAGGCGATCCGGGTTGGCGTGCACACCGGCGCTGCCGCGTAGTTGTCCGTGAGTTTGACGCCTTCACGAGCCAGGCGGTCGAGGTGTGGCGTCGCCAGATCAGTGGCCCCGTAAGCCCCCAGATCTACATAACCCATATCGTCGGCCAGGATAAAGACGACATTCGGTCCGTCGGCCGCAGCCGCCAACTGCATTGAGGTAGCAAGCAGGATGCCTAGCATCCTAGAAGAACACTTCATTTACCTTTTCCTCCTTATGGGTTGGCTCGGAATCACCGCTACAGACTTTCTGCGGACCGAGGGCTCTTCGGATGAACCTAAGGGCCCTGTCAAAAATAGCTTCACGTTCTGGGGCCCATCTTTACCCCATCTTCAGCAGCTCCTCAATCGCGAAATCCTCAGCGTAGACCTGGCTACTCTTGCGGTTTCGCTCAATCGTTCGCGGCCAAATCTGGCGCAAATCTGAGCCCCAACTCTGCGAAGTTATTCTTGACAGAGCCCTTACTATCCTGAAAGCGGACCTCTTCTGTCCAATCCCAGATTGAAGTTCCGAGGAATCGGGTGCCATACTTGTCCAGTTTAAAGGACCAGCGGAGCTGTAATGTGCGGAAGGTTTACCCTCACCGATCCTGAAGCTTTGATGGACCGGTTCGAGATCAGCGAAACTCGAATCGGGCCTCGTTACAACATTGCTCCTACCCAGGATGTTGCGGTGGTTCGCAAGGACCCTCAACTTCAGAAGAATCGGCTCGATCTCATGCACTGGGTGATTGGCGACAGTTAGAATTTCCCACGACGACAAATAGAATTCCCCACTTTTTCAGGGCTGATCCTGACCATGAGGGCATGGTTAAGGATCAGCAAGTGCGGAGGTTAGTAAAGTTGCAAAAGAACGAGAAGACGCTAACGATGGCGGCGGCCAAAGCGGGGCTGTCGCGAAAGACGGCTCGGAAGTACCTGAAGTCGGGAAAGCTGCCGAGCCAGAGTCAGCCGGAGCGATATTGGCGAACTCGATCGGATCCGTTCGAGTCGGTGTGGCCAGAGGTGGAAGAGATCCTGAAGCGATCTCCGACGGTGGAAGCGACAGCGGTGTTCGAGTATTTGTGCCGCCAGCAGGAAGGGGCCTTCCAGCAAGGTCAGTTGAGGACGCTGCAGCGCAGGATCAAGCAGTGGAAGGCACAACACGGAGAAGCGAAGGAGGTGATGTTCCCGCAGAAGTATCGGCCGGGACATCAATCTCAATCGGACTTTACGTTTATGGGGCGTCTGGGAGTGACGATCCAGGGCCAGCCGTTTCCCCATCTGCTGTACCACTTTGTTTTGGCCTACTCGAACTGGGAAGCGACCACGCTGTGTTTCAGTGAGTCCTTTGAGAGCCTCAGCCTGGGGCTTCAGAACGCGTTGTGGGAGTTGGGGGCGCTGCCCGAGGAACACCGAACAGACCGGCTTTCGGCGGCCGTCAACAACCTGAAACGGGAAGAGTTCACCGAGCGCTATCAAGGGTTGCTGAGACACTTCGGGATGCGCTCGAGTCGCACCCAGGCAGGAAAGGCTCACGAGAACGGGGATGTGGAACAGGCCCATCACCGCTTGAAACGGGCCATCGAGCAGGAACTGCTGCTGCGGTGTAGCCGTGATTTTTCCAGCCGGGAAGAGTACGAGGGTTTTGTAGCGGTGATTGTGGACCGGCGCAATGCGACCCGGCAAAAGCGCCTGGGAGAAGAGCTGGCCGTGATGCGCCCGTTGCCGGCACGCCGTCTGGATGACTTCACCCGGCAGTGGGTGAGAGTCTCCCCCAGCAGTACGATCCGGGTTCGCCACAACACCTATTCGGTGGACAGCCGGTTGATCGGCGAGCGGGTGCAGGTGAGGGTGTGGGCGGATCAGGTGGAGGTCTACTACGGGGGTCAGCCACAGGCACGCATGCCTCGCTTGCGAGGAGAAGGCAAGCATCGCATTGACTACCGGCAGGTGATCCATTCCCTGGTGCGCAAGCCGGGGGCGTTCACTCGCTATCGCTGGCGCGAGGATCTGTTTCCGGGGATCTTGTTTCGAGTCGCCTACGACGAGCTGCGCCAAGATTGTCCAGCCACGGCGGATCGCCAGTATCTGAAGATCCTCGAGTTGGCTGCCCAGGAAGGTGAGCAGCGAGTGCGAGAGGCACTTCAGGGGCTGATTGAGAGGGGACAAAGAATCCGTTTCGAAGCACTACGAGAATGCCTCGTCGATCCGGTGGTGGAGCCCTGGGAAGTGGCGGTGGAGAAGATGGACGTGGGCGTCTACGACACGCTGCTGGAGAGCCGGGAGGTGAGATCATGAGTGGAGGCAACTTGACCCGGCTTCGCGAGTGCCTTGTCCAGCTGCATCTACCAGCCTTTCGGGAGCACTCCGCCGCCCAGGCGGCACTGGCTACCCAGGAAAGTCTGTCCTATCCCCGGTTTCTCTTGTCGTTATCTGAGATCGAAGTGGCGGAGCGGCACGAGCGCAAAATCCAGCGCCTGCGCCGAATCTCGAAGCTTCCCTGGGAGAAAACGCTGACGGCGTTGGACCGCTCGCGCTTGCCCCAAAGCGTGGATCGACAACTGACGGCGCTGCTGGAAGGTACGTTTTTGGATCGCGCCGAGAACGTCTTGGCTTTCGGCAACCCTGGAAGCGGCAAGACGCATCTAGTCTGTGCTCTGGGGCAGGAGTTGATTCTGCTGGGGCGCCGGGTTCTATTCTCTACCTGCGCCCTGCTGGTACAGCGATTGCTGCGGGCCAAAATCGATCTGACTCTGGAGAAGGAGCTCAAGAAACTGGATCGCTTCGAGGCTCTCATAGTCGATGACATCGGCTACGTTCAGCAAAGTCGGGAGGAAATGGAGGTTCTTTTCACACTGCTGGCCCATCGCTACGAACGCCGCAGCATCTTGCTGACCAGCAACCTGATCTTCTCGGACTGGGAGAGGATCTTCAAGGACCCCATGACGACGGTGGCGGCGATTGATCGGGTGGTGCACCACAGCGTGATTCTGGAACTCAACGTCTCGAGCTACCGAATGGAGAGCGCCAAGAAGAAACAGCAGGAAACCACGAAATGAGGAAACCGCGAGGAGTTCAAATCCGGGCAAATCGGCTGATTGGCCCCTGGGAAGTGCTTGGTGGGGACGATAGACGAGTGCCCGCCAAGGGGAGAGGTCGTACAGCGCCCTACAGAGGCCGCTCAGGAGCCTCGTGGATCTGGTCCACTCCCCTCGACGCCGGCGCGAGCGAGGGGGAGCTCCGTTCGGGCTACGCCCTCACTCCATCCCCCTCGCATTCTAAAAACAATCTCTCTTTTTTACAGAAAGGAGGACCCCGAAAAGAGTCGTCTCAGAGGACGGCTACAGCTCTTTTTTTTTATCCCTCGTGTGGGGATTTCCAATTGTCGCTGCGGGAATTCCATTTGTCGTTGATCAACTGGGGTCTGATTCCCAGCTGGTCCAAGGATCCTTCCTCGGGCTCGAGAATGATCAATGCCAGATCGGAAACGGTGGAGCAGAAGCCCTCTTTTCGCGAGGCCTTCAGGTCCCAGAGGTGTTTGATTCCCGCCGATGGCTTCTTTGAATGGAAGAAACTTCGCGGCGGCAAACATCCTTTCTATTTTCGACTCCAGGGCGGAGAAATCTTCGCCTTCGCGGGGTTGTGGGAGCGGTGGCAGTCGACAGCAGACTTGACCCTCAATTCCTGCTGCATCCTGACTACGACACCAAACGACATGGTAGCGAAGATTCACGACCGCATGCCCGTGATTCTGCCCTCCGCCGCCTATTCGATTTGGCTTAGCCCATCGACCTCGACACCGGGTCTCAGGTCACTTCTTCTGCCCTATCCCCCCAGCCAGATGGTCTCCTTTCCCGTTAGCCGATTGGTCAACAGCGTAAGCAATGACCAACCGGATTGTTTGGAGCCTTCTGCTCCAGTAGAGACCAGGTCCCTGTTCTAATTTCCCCTATATCTGTATTGCCCGGACGTATCCAAATCGGGCCGAAATGCAAACTGTGAGCGGTCTCACCGGGAGCGGCTGCGTACGCGTGCTAGACTGAGCTCCGTTTTTGGACGGTCTTGCCAGGATCAGGTCCAAAACAGAGGGATAGAGAGGGTCCGATGATCTCCGTTGGAGTTTCGCCAAGGCCCCCTCGCCTCTTTGCCCGGGTGGTAAGGCTCGGGAGAAGACGTTTCCCCTGTTTGAGAACCGATTCTGGAGGAGCGTACGTGACATCCGAACCCTCGGGTCATTCCTTTCTTCTGCCGCCAAGTGTGGGCAGTCGCCCTCTCCGGAACCGATAACTTCGATGAGCCCACTGCAGAAGTGGGTGAAAAGGGAGAAACACAGTGTCAAGAGACAAGCGAAGTGGAGTGATGGTGTGGGTCGCGATGTTACTGGGGACGGTGGTGTATGCGGATCAACCGCGGCTGATCGTTAACGTGGTCACCCCGGATGGGGTGCTCTCAGTGGTTCCGGGCCGCACCGCAGGACGGTGGGGAATCCCGGCAGGGAAGTCCGGCAGTTACGACAAGGCGATCGTGCTGGAAGAAGTCGACGCGGTCTCGTTTCGGATCGGGGACCGGGTCAATCCCCAACTTTCTGCCCGGCTCCAGTGGAGTCAATGGGCTCAATCCCCAGACGACCTTTCCGCGAGTGCCGCAGGCCCTGGGGGTCTTCTGCGTGGGCTGTAACGGTCCCAAGCCCTCGATGTCGGTCCTGCACTGGAAGCTGCTGCCGCGAAGCCTGCGTATGCCGCTGGTGGCGCACGTTAGCCTGGGCGTTGATGCCACCGATCCGGGAACCATCTTCAGCGACTCCAACTCCATTTTGATCGAGATCTGGTTCAAGCGCGGTGGTGTGGTCGAGAACCAACCACCGCAGATCAGTGTCTCCGACAATCAGACCGTGGCCTTACGGGCCTCCTTCGTGGCCCCCAACCAAAGGGAGACGCTGAATTTTCAGTGCTGTGCCAGCGATCGAAAAGCCCCGCCCGTCTGTGCTCGAACAACGGTCTACGTGCGCGAGGTCGATCCGGAGGGTCCTCCCCCCGATGACAACTCTGAACCCGAGATAGTGTGTGATCAAGCAGGCAACCAACCGGCCGTCGTCCAAGGCCCGTCGGATCGGACCGTGGAAGGAGGCGATCGAGTGCACTTGACCGGAAGTGGATACGATCCGGATCGCTCCACCAGTGGCCAAGGATTTACCGGCGTGAGCTTCTCCTGGACGGTCCTCGAGGGCGGAGGCGTGTTGACGACCCCGAGTCTGTCGATCAGCCACAGGGAGGGGGGCTCGACGGCCAGTTTTACGGCACCGACGGTCAACAAGGACCAGACCCTGGTGTTGCGCTTTTCCGCCTTCGATCCGCTCGGCTGTGGCTCCCACGATCAGGTGCGGGTCTTTGTCCGGGCCTCCAATAACAAACCGGAAGCCAACGCCGGTCGCGATCAAGAAGTCATGGAAACCGAGCAGGTCACGCTCTACGGAAGCGGCTCGGATCCGGACGGGGATCGGCTGACCTACCACTGGTCCCAACGCTCCGGTCCTTCCGTCGAGCTACTGCAAGGCGCCGGCGGTCAGAATCACTTCGTCGCCCCCCGGGTCGGTGAGCCGACCCCACTGCAGTTCAGCCTGCTGGTGGACGACGGAAACGGAGGCGAGGACAGCGATGAGGTCCAGATCACAGTCAAGGACAATCGTCCCCCCGAGCTGGATCGACTTCTCCCCCAGACGGTGGGCTCGGGCGAGACGGTGACGTTGGTCGCCTCCGCGTCCGATCCGGAAGGGGATGCGCTGACCTATGCCTGGAGCCAACGGCTCGGTCCTCGAGTCGCGCTCTCGAATACCCGAGGCCCCCGCGTGTCCTTTACCGCCCCCGAGGACGGAGAGGACGCCGAGCTGGTCTTTGAGGTCATCGTCACCGACACCTACGAAGGTCAGGACGACGGCGAAGTCCAGGTCACGGTCGAAGGCAACGAGCCCCCGGTAGTGGAACGGCTCGCGGATCAGGAAGTGGTCTCGGGCGAGACAGTCAAGCTCGAGGCAACAGCCTACGATCCGGACGGCGATGAGTTGACCTATGCCTGGAAACAGGACTCGGGTCCGAGGGTACCCCTGGAGCCCAGCGATGAGTTTCAGCTGAGCGTAAAGGCTCCGACGGTCGAGGAGAAGACGGATTTGGTTCTGACGCTCAGCGTCAGCGACGGACTCAGTACGGTCAGCCGCCGCGCTCTGATCCAGGTCAAGCCGCGGCTGCGTAACAGCATCGTGCTGCCGACCGGAGCCAATACCCGGCACAAGCAGTTCGAAGATACCTACGTCGGAGTGGCGATCGTCAACCTCAGTCCAGACGACAACCAGGTCACGGTCTTGGGTCGAGATTCGGAGGGCAACGAGCGGTTGAATCAACCGCTGCAGCGGCCGCTGTCCGGGCAGGGACAGAATGCCTTTCTCACGGACGAAGTGGTGGGGGCCAATGGGGAGATGAGCTCCCTGGTGGCGCAAGGCAACGAGGGACCGATTCAAGGGTTCTTCATGCTGGGCGACTACAATCGCAGGCGTCTGGACGGCGTCGGCGGCACCTTGGTGGCTGCGACGACGCTGTACTTTCCGCTGGCCCGACATCGGGGTGATGAGGAGACGACACTGTTGTTTTTGTTCAACGACGGCGACGAGCTGGATCCGGCCGTCCTGTTGCGCTTGTGCGATACCGACGGCACGCTGCTGCAAGAGACTTCGGTCGCGATAGCAGCCCAGGGCTCGATCGTGGGCACGCTCTCGGATCTGTTTGGATCGGCGGTCGCGATTGACGAAGGCTATGTGCAGGTCCAGAGTACGCTGCCGCTACGAGGCTTTGAGTTCTTGGCCGGATCGGAGGATCTCTCCTCGATGACGGCCCAAGTAGGGATCCAGACCCGCCAGTTGGTAGTGCCGCACTTGTTCGTGGACAACCACGGAGGGGATACGGAGATCCGATTGCTGAACGTGGGAGAGACGGAAACCTTGGTCGAAATTCAGGCCCGGGACGATCGTTCGCGGGAACTGGGGACGGCGCAGGTGACGATTGCTCCCAAGGAGTTGTTCGTGGGCGGAGCCCGGGAGCTGCTGGGATTGGATCCGACAGGATTGATCGATCAGCAGGCGATCACGGGCCATCTGAAGCTGGCCACGACTGCTGGCAAACTGGGACCGTTTCAACGAGCGGCAACCCTGGTGGGTGTGACCTCCTTTATCGGAAACAGCGGAAGCTTTCGCTCGACCCTGCCAATGATTCAAGCGGGTCAGAAGGAGACCCTGCTGCTGCAGGTGGCGCAGTCGGCGGCGCAGCGGATGTTTACCGGCATTGCCATCCTCAACTGTGAGGAGCGGGCCACCGAAGTGCATGTCCAGGCCTTCTCGGAGAACGGAGAGGCGACGGCCGAGCGTACGGTGGTCCTGGAGCCCGGGCATCGATTGGTGGATGTCCTCGACGGCCCCTCGCTCTTCGGTCTTGGCTTTGAGCAGGTCAAGGGCCATCTCAGGATCGTCAGTGATGAGCCGGTCCTGGTCTTTGCCCTGTTTGGGGACTTCGACTCCCAATTCCTGTCCGCCATCGAAGGACAGGTCCCGATTCAGTAGCTTCCACCTGGTTTAAACAGGGGACGGCTGCGGGAACGCTGCTCCCATGCCCAGCAGCCCCCGCTCCGTCCTCTCCAGCCTGTGACCTGAAAACCTTGCTCCCGCTGGACCGATCGACTCCATCAGGTTGACATGCGGCCTGACAATCTGGCTTCGGCCGATTCGATCAATTCCACCAAACCCGTCCGACGCGTGGCGCTGACCGTGATACCACCGATGCGGCGTCTCTGGGCAGCGAGCTCTTCCACAGTCAGCAAGTCAGCCTTGTTGAGCACTTTGAGTACCGGTACATCCCGTAGGCCAAGTTCCTCGAGGACCTTCTGGACCGCTTCGATCTTTGCGTCTAGGTCCACGTCGGCAGAATCGATGACGTGCAACAGCAGATCCACATCGGCCAACTCCTCCAGCGTGGCGCGGAAAGCGGCCACCAACTCCTGAGGAAGGTCGGCGATGAATCCCACTGTGTCGGTGATGATGACCTCTCCTTCGCGAGGAAAACGGAGTCGACGGCTAGTAGGGTCAAGGGTCATGAATAGCTTGTCTTCGGCATCCACTCTACTTTCGGTGAGAGCATTCAAAAGCGTGCTTTTACCGGCATTGGTATAGCCGACGATAGAAAGTACGGGGATCCCTTCCCGGCACCGTCTCCGACGTCGAACGTCACGCTGTTTGGAAAGCTTTTCGACGCGTTTCTCGAGCGCTCGGATACGATCGCGAATCCGCCTGCGTCCCACCTCCATTACCGTCTCCCCAGGTCCGCGTCCACCGATGCCGCCGGTGAGCCGGGAGAGCCCTTCGTCCTTCTCAGTCAACCGCGGCAGGGAGTAGCGGAGCTGAGCCAGCTCTACTTGGAGCTTGCCATCGGCGCTGCGTGCTCTCTGGGCGAAGATGTCGAGGATTAGCTGAGTGCGATCCATCGCCTTCAATCCGGTGGTGTCCTCGAAGGCGCGAGCCTGTGCTGGTTTCAAATTGATGTCAAAGATCGCGACACTGGCGTTTCGGCGCATTGCTTCAAGTACCAGCTCCTCCAGCTTGCCCTTTCCCACAACCGTCTTGGGATGGACTCTGAAGCGGGGCTGGCGGATGGTTGCTGCAATGAGGACGCCGGCGGATTGCACCAGCTCGAGCGTCTCGTCAAAATGACTGTCCTCGGGCCGGAGTCCGACCACCAGTGCCCGCTCGACCCCTTTGGGTCCGGACGCCCGTTCCGCCACCCGTGCAAACTCTTCCTCCAGCGCCTGGATGGTTGCGTTGAAGTCAAGATCGAGGTCGTGAACCGTGCGTGCGTCAACCCTAAGCAGCGGCTCGTCGGTTGACTGCCCCTCTTTAGAAGTGGCCAGCGCTGCCGGGTCCAGGTAGGCGGCCTCGCAGCGGCCGGGCCCTCCGCTGTTCACCACCTCCACCATGGCTACCAGGTCAAGGCGAAGTAGGATGAGGTCGTTGAGATCGTCGTGGCTAAGAGGCTCGCCTTTCAGATGTGTGTGAACTAGCCGTAGACCACGGAATCTGCCGGTGCCACCTCGCAGGCGGCCGATCTCGGGAAGCTGCAAGCCTGAGGCGTCCCCGACTATGACGTTTCGTACGGTGCCATCTCGCCCGATCAACACTCCCACCTGGCGCCCGAGTTCTGCCGAGATGCCGGTCAGATGCCCGGCCAGCTCGGGGGAAATTACCTGGTGGGGACGAACGCGCCGTCGGTAGGTCCGTTCCAGAGCCCGGCGTTGAGATGCCTGGATCCCCTGGACGTTGCCACTTATCGGATGTCTGGAGATGGGTTTCCTCTCCTGATCGGGCTATTTTGTGGGGAGTGATAGGGCATAACGAGTGCCACGATCAACCCAAGCCCGAAGACTCTGGTCGGATTCGAAACCCTCGGGAGCCACGTAGACCAGGCCCTTCAGCGGCCGACCCGTGAAATCCATCTCTTTGGCGCATGGCTCTCCAAGTGCCTCCTGGTAGGCATCTGGCCCCACTCTCACCATCAGTTTGTCCTGGACTACGCCACAACACATGTGGTCGTTGAGAAGGAAGGTCAGCCCCCCGAACATGCGGCGCTCGGTGACGCCGGAGTAGCTCCCGAACGCTTCCCGCAAACGCTCGGCGACAGTTTCATCGTAGGCCATTGGTTGCTGCCTCTGGATTTCAGTCAGCTCATCTGGTGTACGGGGATTATAGCCCAACGATTGCCTCCGTGACGGCCATGACTCGTCCGGATCCTGCTGGTCGTCACGGCCTGAGACCGCAATGCAGCAGAGCCGACATTGGTATTTTCACTTTGCCCTTAATCGAATAACTTGCAGCCGCCTTGAGAATCGATGTCCGGATCGCGTCGAAGGCGTCTGATGTCTGGGCGCCCAAGGTCGGTCCGGTTCGGGCCGTTCCCTCGCAGAATGCACGAAAAAAGTCCTCGGGTGAGGGCAGATTCCAGGTCAGGGAAAGCGAGATCGTTCTGGGAGTCACGAATCCCGCCTCGACCAGAACCCGGGCAGCCTCTTCTGAGTCACTGAAACGAAAAAAGGGAGGACCTGAAGGGAGAGGAACGTCCAGTGTGCCGTAAGATTCGATGGCGCCGTACACCACTCCGAAACCCAACGATTGCCGCGGTGGCGCCCATACAGTGAAGCAAAGCCGGCCCCCTGGTCGCAGGACCCGATGGGCCTCGCTGAGGACCGCGTCGGGGTCCTCGAAATGCAGCATACCGAAGTTGATAGCGACGGCATCGAAATCGCGATCGGGGAAGGGTAGATCGGAGGCATCGGCCTCTGCGAATTCCACCTGGGGGTGAAGCGTTCTCGCCTGCTCTAGCATGATCCGTGAGAAGTCGACCCCAATCACCTCGAGGCCGCGGCTGAACGCAGAACCCGCAACAGTCCCGGTGCCGGTGGCAAGGTCGAGTAAACGGCTTCCCGGAAACGTTTTCAGCTCACCCAGCAGAGCTTCAACAGACTGGTGTGTCAGGGTCTCCCAGCACTGGTGGTAAGCGTCAACCGCATTCTCCCAGCGACCATGCTCGAAATCACGAAACGATTCTTCTGCTTCCTTGCTGCCAATTGGCATGGTTCGTGAAGTGCTGGGCGGAACCACTGCTAGCCCGGATTATTCATAAGTTTTCTACTGCGGCGGCGCAATCATCCGTCCTGGCTGTGTTTCGCTCGGTCGGCCTCCTCGACGTACTGCACGAGTACGACTGCGGAGGCTCGCCACGAGTGGTCTCGGTCGCAAGCCTTGCCACGACGGCGCTTTCACCGCCTCGCTACGAAAACTTATGAATAATCCGGGCTAGCGACAGAGCTGCACAGAAAGTCTCCCTGGGATCAACCTGATCAAGTGGGCTTGCTTTCGGAGCTGCCGCCAGACGGAAAGACCCTCTGCCCACGCCCCGCACTCCCGAGATACGCCGGATGTCGCAGATGGGAAATGGAGCTTCTTAGGGCTCGTTCAAGAAGTTATTCTTGAACCAGCCCTAAGGACAAATTGGCTGCCCAGGCCGCGAAGCCACCACTCAGGCTTCGGGTATTCTCAAAGCCCTGTTGGCGTAGAAACTGGACGGCTTGCATGCTGCGGCTGCCGTGCTCGCAATAGACGATGATCTCTCGCTCACGCGGCCAGGACCTTACGATCTCCTGACCCAGGGCATTGTTTGCCAACTGAGACCCTTCGATTTTTCCCTTCTCGGCTTCCCAGGCCTCGCGAACGTCCAACAACGCAAGGTCGGGGTTGCCAGCGATCTTCTCCCGCACTTCGTCAACCGAGACTTCCAGGTCGGCTAGCGGATCGTAGATCTTCACCGATTCATCGATCGTTTCGCCACAAAACCGATCGTAGACACTGCTGAAGATTTTGGCCAGGGCCTCCGCTGTTTGGCCTTCGATCTGGTGGCGCTCGACCATGTGAACCAGTTTGCCATCCCGGAAAAGTCCTGCGCAGGGAGAGGACGGCGGATAGGGGAGAAAGAGCTCCCGTGCGCGATTGACACCCTCTACATCGTTACCGGCGAAGGCAGTCACCAGATTGGCCGGGCGGAGTTCGTTCTTCAGCGACTCGATTACGGCAGGTCGGGCGATGCCGGCGGCACAGCCACAGACCGAATTGACAAAGAGCAGAGTGCTTTGATCTTTGTCGGCTAGAGCACTGTCTACATCGTCGGCTGTCCGGACTTCCTCGAAGCCGGCCTCGGTCATTTCATCGCGCATGGGTTGGATGAATCCAGGATCATACATAGTCGTTTCCTCCTCGCATCACGTTCTCATCAATTCTCACCGGCGACCGAAGATGAGAACCATCTGTCAGAATTGTACCTGGATCGCCCTCCGAATGCCACTCGACATTCGGTTGGCGCCGGGGCTCGATGTCCGCCACGACAAGATGTTTCAAGCGCCTCCGGCCTTTCTACGAAAAGCATCAGTCTAGTCGTTCTACATTGGGATGCAGCTCCGACGCCCACTCATGACAGAGATCCGCAACGAACTGCTCGAGTTGGCACGCCGTGACCGACGCGGGGACGAAAATGTCGGTTGCCAGCCGCCTCTTTCCTTCGTCGCCTACATAGAACACGGACCACTTATCCTCCGACCGGATGACCAGAACCTCTCGCCCGAACACGTCCAGTGTGATTGGTTTCATCTTGCGAGATCGGGGGACAGCGCATAGGGTTGCTGCCTCCTGATCGAACCTGGGGGAGCATGTTATCGGAAGCTGGTGGCGATGATCAAGAGCGGAAAAGGGGTGTTCTGCGTCCGCCAACCCTTAGTGGGGTCCCCAGCGGAGCTGGCCCCATTCGAGAACGAAACTTGATGTGGCTCAGGGGCCCATCATCTACGCCTTCGGCGTAGAGACGTGTCTTGAATTCATCTAATGCACTGCTAAATCAATGGGTTACGTTCTATTCCCCTGCGGACTTCCAAAATGAAGTTTCAGTCTAGGCTTTCTGGAGCTGCTCGACTTCTTGCTTCTCCCATGCAGGCAGCTGATCTGCATACTCGTGGGCCTGGGCTACGAAGTCCACACCGGCCATGCGCTTCCATCCCTCGATGAGCTTTCGGAAGATGGGGCCAGGTTGCCCATCGCCCACTGGCTGTCCTTCGAAGCTGCGGGCGTGGACCACACAGTAGGTGGTGGAAGTACACAGCAGCTCATCCGCCTGGAGAGCCTCGTAGCGGCCCAGGTTGGCCTCGCGCGTGGGGATTCCGATTTCCTGGGCCACATCCAACGTAGCTCCGCGGGAGACGCCTCGAAGGATGTTCCGTCCTTCGGGTGTGAGGAGTTCTCCGTCCTTGACCAGGAACAGGTTCCAGCCGGGACCTTCGGCCAGAAAGCCGTCTGGATCCAATAGGATCGGCCATTTGTTTTCGCCCATGCGGGCTCCCTGCAACTGGGCCAGCTGATAGTGCAAACGGCTACGAGTCTTGGCCTTTGGATCGACCAGGTGGGCCGGCACCGCCTGCTGGGGTACGATCACCAGATCGACTCCACGGTCGTAGTTGGCGGCGAAGTGTCCCATATGGGTGATGAGGGGCCAGCAGTTGATGGAAACCGTGGACCTCACGCCTTCCGGGAATGCGCTTTGGTAAAGGGGCAGCGGCCCTCGGGAGACATCGTGCATGATTTGCCAGTCCATATGCGATGGCTCCGTGGATAGGTTGCGTTCCAGAGTTTGAGCGGTCAGCTCCTCCATCTCCTCCAGAGTAAGACCCGAGTCGATCTCCAATAGCCGCAAAGAGCCGTAGAGTCGGTCCAAATGGTGGCGAAGTCGGAAAGGTTTCCCCTGAAAGGTACGGGTCACCTCAAAAGCCATATCACCGAACATCAGTGCCGAGTCGAAGATGGAGACACACGCCTCGGATTCGGGCACGAACTCCCCGTTGAAGTAAACCGTTCTTCCAGACATAGGACAGCACCTCCAGTAATCTGAATTGTAGCCGGCTCTTATCAGAGGCGAAAGACTCTAGAGACTGAGGAGGTAAGAGAACTTGACGAAGAACTGTCTGGAGTCGTTCAGGAAGCCTCGGGAGCGGCGGCCCGTAAGACCCGTTTCCTGCTCCAGTAAATCCAGATTCTGGCGGTTGTCGTTATAACCCACATAGAGAGCGGTCCAAGGATTGACCAGGTAGGTCAGAAGAAAGTCACCGTTCAGGTTCTTGGAGCTTTCGAGTGAGGTCAGGTCCGGGTTGGATGGGACCGTTTCATACTGGAGGATGAAGCGCAGGGAGAGCCTTCGATTGAACTGCCAATCCCAGCGGGAGCGAAGGATGTGGTTGTTGAAAACGCTGGCGACAGAGGATCGATCCAGGAGCCGTTCCAGAAGATACGCATTCTCGTTGCGCACGGAGGTAGAAGGACGAAGAGTGACCGCTAGGTTTGCCCGCGTCAGGTCCACCAGATCAGGCTCCTGTCCTACCGGCGGAATTAGATTGATCTCCGTTCCCTCTGAGTATTCAGCTTCCAACGATACCCAGGAGAGATAGTTGGTTGACACAAACATTCCGGTTCTATGATGGGAAAAGTCCCGTGTACTGACCTGAGCCGGGATGTCGCCCGGCCGCAGTAGCTCCCGATCTCCGATCTGAAACAGCTCCAGGTGGGTCTCCCCACTCAGTTCCCAGCCAACCCCAAGGTCATAGAAGCGGTGCAGGCGGTTGTGCTGGTGGTCCCAGATGCCGTTGGTCATCAGGGTTGGACCCCAGGAGATCAGGTACTTGCCCTCGCGGCGGAAACGGTAGTCCGCGTGTTGCTTGAAGCTCCGCACGTCCGGACGTAGAGAGGGGGGCCGAATACGGCGGCCGGAGAAGAGGAGGCGTCTCACCCGTCGCCCGGGGAGAAACCCGGTCTCGGTCAGAAATCCAGGACTTCGGTCGCTGTAGTCCAAGGTGTAAAGCAGGTGTCGTCCCCGACGCAACAAGCGAGCATCGTAGGCCGGACCTGCTTGCTCGGATCCATCGGTAGCGCGCGTTCGGCTGGCTACCGCCTGTCCACTGAAGACCCAGTTCCGATTCAGCTTCAATCGGGTGTCGACACCACCCACACGGTTCAAACCCAAATCGAGGGCGCGCTCCGTGTAGATCATCCCCAGCGTAGATTCGCTCAAAATGTCCCGATTCACCCGAAGCACGCCAAAACGAGCACGAGAACCGAACAAGGGATCTGTTTCGGGGACGCTCTTGGCCGACGACTCGTCGTCGGCCAACAACGCTCCGACGGCCCAGGGACCCTTCTTACCGGTCAAGCGGACGCCGAGACGCGGATCTTGAATTCTGCGGCTGAAGAAGAGATTGATAGGGGTCTGGAAGAAGCTAGAGTTTTCCTGAAAAAAGGGTCTTCTTTCGGGAAAGAAAACCTCGAAGCGTCGGTTGACGGTCACCTGTGGCAGATCTGACTCCACCTGGCTGAAGTCAGGATTCACAGCTATGTCGAGGGCAAGGCTATCCTGAAAGACCAGCTTGGCATCCAGTCCCCCATCGATTTCCCCCCGGTCCGAAACGAATTGTCGCTGAGCCGGCTGACTCGGATCCAGATTTCGGAAGGATCGGAAGAAACCGTAGGGGATGAGCTGGACGTTTCGTCCAGGAGAGACCTTCTCCAGCCCTTCGAGGGCCGCATACTGATTCAGGTCCCCCTCCACGCTGGAGGAGACAAGGGGCCAGGTGCTCATTTCGTTGGTTCTGGGGGTGTAACGCCAGAAACCGATCCCCCAGACCTGACTTTCGGTGGAGGGAAAGCGGAGGCTCCGGAAGGGTATGGACATCCAGACTACATAGCCTTCCTCGGTGCGCCTCCCCTGGGATTCCCAGAGGGTGTCGAAAGCAGTATCGTACCCGACGCCTTCAACATAGCGCCCATCTTGCTGAATGCCAAAAGGGTTGGCAGACAACTCGTAAGATCGTAGTTTGTCCCAGAACGTGTCCAATGAGACCAAGACCCAGTCGTCCCCTTCGAACTTCTCGCGCCTGGTCATGCGAGCCCGGACCTTCTCCGCCTCCGAGTCGAAGCACACGAAGATCACGTAAAGGTTCTCATCGTCATAGCCCGAATAGACCTCAGTTCGCTGGGTGGAGGGAACGCCGTCGCGGGGACGACGCTGCAGGAAGCCTTCGATCCGCACCAGCCTACCCTCCATCTTTGGGCTCGGCTTCATTTCCAGGAAATCTTCCAGGGTAGGGGGCTTAGTGATGCGTGGGATTACCAGAGGTTCGGGGGAGGAGCCGCTTCCCCGTGCATACGAGATCAAAAGAAGCAGCAGGCAGGGGAGCGTCAAATGCACAAGTCGGACAGTGATGCGAGACAACATTCGCCTCAAGGCAGCCCAGAGTGTTGGATTCTAGATGCCAAGTCAGCCGGGCCCCTGGCTGCCTCCACCACTCGAAATCGGGAATCCTCTATGAGTTTCTTTTCGAAACTCTGGTCACCACCTGTACTCACTTCTGTCTGAAGTCTTGGGCGCGGACAGTCCACCCCGTGATGTAATTGTAAGCGTCGACGATCAGCTGGAAAGTCCAGTCGAGCTCTTCCATCGATTGCGGCGTATAGAGAAGAACGAATCCTTCCCAACCCTCCTGGTTCGACATGGGGTGGGGGAAAGCCCAGCGTGCCCTTACTGCTTCCCGGGCTCGCTCGGCGGGCAAGGCGATGTGCAAGCTTCCATCTACATGAATGTGAGCAAATTCGCGTCCACGACGGATTATTTCAGGGTGAACCAGGCTTATCTTGTCGTTCAACCAGAGGCCTCTCACGCCTGGCACAGATAGGATTGTGGGTCGGTTTTCCACACCTGGCAGCGCAAAGGCCCGACGGAAAAGCTTCTTATTCACCTCCGGAACGGGCTCCACGTCGATCTGCCTATTGGGAATGTTCAAGGTCACCTTGGGAGGGAGACCCTCGCGTCGGGGGAGAATCGGGTAGGCTGAGGCGGTTTCCGAATCCAGTGCCGCCGCTTGCGATCCTGATTCACTCCCCGCAGCGGACGTGATCGGAACGGTTGTTACCGCCACCAGGATGAGGCCGGCAACGAGAGATCCATGAGTTGCGAAAGGATTCGATGCCATGCCTAATCTCCTGCTCATGAGTAGGCAATAGAAGATCTACTGCTGATGTGCCTGACCCTGGGGAGTATAGCATGGGGGGGAACGAAAGAAGGCTGCAGGCCGTAGGTTTGACCTGCAACCTACAGCCAGAGGGAGGGGACGGAGCGGGGGACAGGGCTCAGTCTAACACTCCAACCCAGCCGCTCCCATACGGTTTGCAGTGAGACGACCACAAGTGGAGCTATACTGGGATCCGAAAATTCAATGAATCCGAGTTGGAGGAACAGACGCTTTGGGATCAGACGAAACTGAACGCAGCAATATCCGTCCAGGTGCGGAGGTGAAGATCGCCGTCGTCCCCGTGGCTGGATTGGGTACTCGATTGCTTCCGGCCACGAAGTCTCAACCGAAAGAGATGCTTCCGGTAGCCAAGAAGCCGGTGGTTCAGTATGTGACCGAAGAGCTCGAAGCCAATGGCATCGAACAGATTCTTTTCATTACCGGAAAGAGCAAGACATCCATCGAGAACCACTTCGATTTCGACCACGAGTTGATCAGGGGCCTTCGGGAAGGTGGCAAGGAGGAGCTTCTAGCCGAGCTTGACTTCGAACGCATGGGAGTTCGGTTTTTCTTCACCCGCCAGCGACGACAGCGTGGACTCGGGGATGCGATTGGTTGTGCTCAATACTTCACCGCCGACCATCCCTTCGTAGTGGCTTTGGGCGATAGCATCATGGGACTAGAGCAGCCGTCTCGAGTCGTCAGCCAGATGCTTGCCGTCTATCGAGAGAATCCAGGTTCGAGTGTGATTGCGGTCGAGGAGATTTCCCCCAGTCGGGTGTCGCGGTACGGAATCGTTCATCCGGGTGGTGAGGGAGAGGTCTTTCCGATTCGGGCCTTGATCGAAAAACCATCCCCGGAGAACGCTCCCAGCAATCTGGCAATCGCAGGCCGATACGTCTTGTCGCCTTCAATCTACGACGCACTTACAGAGACCTCGCCCGACAGTAGCGGAGAAGTTCAGCTCACACATGGGATCCAACGGCTGCTGGAACTTGGGGGATCAGTGATTGGCGTGCGCCTGTCGGAGAAGGAAAAACGGTATGACATCGGAAATTTCCAGAGCTACTTCGAAGCCTTCCTGGACTTCGCCCTTGCCGACGAAGAATTGGGCCCAGAACTCAGACAACGATTAGTCGAGCGACTAAGTGAGGATCATTAAAACAACCGCCTACGCCAGAGCCGGACTCCTGGGGAATCCCTCAGATGGGTTCTTCGGAAAGACTCTTTCCGTAACGTTGAAAAACTTTGCCGCCCGAGTGGTGCTCTACGAGTGGCCCGAATTGGAGATCGTTCTGAGCCGCCAGGATCGTTGCCAGTTCGAGCGAATCGAGGACCTGGCGGAGGACGTCCGGTTGAACGGGCTTTACGGTGGCCTTCGGTTGGTGAAGGCCACAATCAAGGTTTTTGCCGACTATTGCCACGAGAGCGACATCCTCCTGCCGCGAGAGAATTTTTCACTGCGCTATGAAACCGATATCCCAAGACAGGTTGGTTTGGCGGGATCGAGCGCCATCATCACCGCAGTGATGCGGGCGCTGTCGGAGTTCTACTCCGTGTCTATTTCCAGGGAGATTCAGGCCAAGCTAATCCTACTGACGGAAACCCAGGAACTGGGGATCGACGCCGGCCTCCAGGATCGAGTTTGCCAGGTGTACGAGGGCCTGGTTTATATGGACTTCGATCGCGACTTCATGGATCGGCACGGACACGGGATTTACGAGGCTCTGGATGCTGAGATGCTGCCGCCCCTCTATCTAGCCTACCGAAACGACCTGAGCCAGGTCTCGGGACTCTACCACAGCGGTTTACGCGGTAGGTGGGAACAGGGCGACCCCGAGGTTCACGCGGCTATGAGAACCTTCGCAGATCTGGCCGAACAAGGAAAGCAGGCCTTGCAGGAGGCGGACCCACTCAGACTGGCTGAGCTCTTCGATCAGAACTTCGATACTCGGCAGCGGTTGTCGCAGCTGGACCCGCGGGGAGTCGAAATGGTTCAGACTGCGCGTTCGCTGGGATTGTGTGCCAAGTATGCCGGATCGGGGGGCTCTATCGTCGGTATCTGTCCGACTGAAGCACAATTCACGAGGTTGAGGGAGCGATTCGCAGAGAACGGCTGTGTCCTGATTCGTCCACTGGTGGCTTGATAGATCACGGCTCGGTCAGCCCAAGGTCGGGAGTAGTAGGATGGGCATTCCTGCCCGTCGCTGTTTCTGACGGCCAAGAGTGCCCATCCTACCCGAATCAAGATCCGAACACCGGGGAAACGGGGACACTCTGACTAGTCTCCATCGAGAAGGTTGCCCAGTCCTCCCAGGATCGAGCCTTCGCCCTGGCTCCCGCCCTTCTGCGGAGCCGCCGCCAGCATCCTTCCCGCCAGGCGGGAGAAGGGAAGGGACTGCATCCAGACCTTGCCGGGCCCCTGCAGAACCGCGTAGAACAACCCCTCACCCCCGAAAAGAGCTGACTTGATTCCGCCGACCTGCTGAATGTCGAAGTTCACGCTGTCTTGGAAGGCGACCACACAGCCGGTGTCGACATGGAGTGTTTCTCCCGCCTCCAGCATACGCTCTACTACGGTGCCGCCGGCGTGGACGAAGCAAAGGCCGTCACCTTCGAGCTTCTGCATGATGAAGCCCTCCCCGCCGAAGAGTCCGGTCAGGATCTTGCGCTGAAAGTAGATCCCGATGGCGACCCCTTTTTGCGGCACAGAGAAAACTGTCTTTCTGACAAATCAGGCGCCCCCCTACGTCGGGTAGGTGCACGGGGAGAATATTTCCAGGATAAGGCGCCCCGAAGGAGACGTGGGCCTTGCCCGAGGATCCGGTATGTGAAAAGATCGTCATGAAGAGGCTCTCGCCGGTGAGCAGTCGCTTTCCTGCTCCCACCAGTTTATCCATGAAGCCTCCGCCACTAGAGGCTGACGCATCTCCGAAGACGGTCTCCATTTGACTGACCGCATCTTTGTACATCATGGCACCGGCTTCGGCGACGGCACTCTCGCCCGGGTCGAGCTCTACCTCAACGAACTGCATCTCTTGTCCGATGATCTTGTAGTCGATCACATCGGCGCCTCCAACCGCGCCCGGCGGAGGCGACGGAGTTGGAACAGAGCCTCCCAACTCGGATATCTGAGTGATCGGCTGCCAGTCCGACAAGCCTTCTCGCCAGGCATGCCCGTTAGGATTGGCTCGACCCTGTCTCTGCGCCTCGCTCAGATCGAAGGGTCCACTTTGATTACCGCCATAACTTAAAAACCACTGAGTCATTTCCTTGCTCCCTTTATTTGTTGAGCCTCAAATGATGGACGAAGGCTTCAGGCATCAGCTGGGATGCCAGCTCACGCTTGATCATCCAGGCCGAAGCTTCGACCTTCGTAGCCTGAAACATATTCTAACCCGGCTCGACGGTGTGCGAAACCAGGCGGCGAAGATCTAACTCAGGGGCCTTGGCTGATTTCTGCTAACATTTGGCCTTTGCAGCCATCTAAGAGATCGATGCGACGGCTCCTCAAGATCGCGACGGCGGTTCTTCTTCTCTCCTCTCTGGTCCTGGGCCTTCTCCTGGTTGTCCTCCTCAATAGCGGCTTCCTCGATGAATGGGCCAAAAACCAAGTCATTGCCGCACTGGAAAAGCGTTTCCCCGTTCATGTCGACCTAGGAGCCCTACGCTTGAAGCTCTGGGAAGGGATCTTGGAGCTGGAGGGGCTCGAAGTTTCGAATTCGCAGGATCCCGAATCGGAACCGGCTATTGAAGTCGGTCTCGTCCATCTGGGTTTTTCGATTAGCCGCTACTTTTCCCCCACCCTGTTGGTCGATCGTATTTCTCTAGAGTCACCTCGTCTACGGGTCGTACAGGATCGAAACGGCAGACTCAACCTATCCAACATGCTTGCCCCCACCCCCCTGGAGCCGGTCTCGGAACGTTCTCGGGGAAGGTAGGCATAGCCCCCGATCTGGTCCGGCTCGAAGAAGCGGAGTTTCGAGATCCTTCGTTTCGACTGGGCTTTTCATTGGTAGTTCCTGTGACCGGAAGCGGTGATTTCACCATCCGTGGGACCGCTCAAAGGCCGGTGATTCTGGGCACGATTACTTTGGACGAAGGGACACTTTCGCTGGAGAACAACAGGTACGAGATCACGGCCTTGGACTCGGAGTTGCCACTCCGGTTGGACCGCTACGGTTCGATGTCGGATACAACCCCGACCCTCCAGGTGCAAGGGGCTTCGAGAGATGGAATTTCCACCTGACTTTGGGGCATCCGTTTTGAGCGCATCAGGTACCCTTCAGTCCGCTCCAAGGCTCACATCTGGAGCCCTCTGGATCTTTCTCTATTGGCTTCTCAGCTGGGTTGGCTTCGGCTCGAGTACGCGCACACACCGTGGACCAGGTCGCAGCCGTCGTTGAAGCCGAAGTGATCACTCTCTCCGAGCTCCTGTCGCTGGTGCGCTACAGGAACATGGAATTTCCCGAGGATGAGGAAGGCCGGAAAGACTTTCTCCTAAGACTGCTCGATCAGCTCATCGACCAGAAGCTGGTCGCACAGGCGGTCAAGCAAACTCTGATCATCCGGGCTAGCGACCGGAAAGTCCAGGCCCAGCTTCAGGCCTACCGCAATCGATTCTCGTCGGATCGCGAATTCCAGGAGAGGCTGGAACAGATGGAGATGGGCCTGGATGACCTGACCGATCTGGTGAGACGTCAGCTGGCAGTTCTCAAATTCGTCAAGCTGCGCTTTGAGCCCTTCGTCGTGGTGTTGCCTGACCAGATTGGCCGCTATTACGAAGCGGAGTTCGTGCCGCGGCTCAAGCAACAAGGGTTACCTCTTCCATCGCTTCCGCTAGTCGAAGAGCAGATTCGGGAGATCCTGACGCTCAGAAGGGCAAACCTGGAAATGGAGAGGTGGTTGCGTGCGACCCGGTCGAAGGCGCGAGTCGAGATCCTCTTGTTTCGAGAACCGTCCCGTGCCCCCAACCTGCCCCCTGGATTGCGGGGATCTCAGTCGTTGGAGGCGGTTCCGCTCAGAGAGGGTCAGTAGAACTGCTTCTTCGAATCAGTAGCGTCCCAGCGTTAGTCGAATAACATCAACTGTTTATGAATGTCACTATTCTGAGTAATGTAATGCATGTCCTGAAAGGCCTGTAAAATTGGGGTTTTCTCGAAGAGCGAGACACTCAGGACCTGGAGAATTGTGTAGAGCGGCAACTCGAGATAGAGGCGCTTGCGGATGATGGCGATGAGCAGGTAGGTACTGAGGGCGATCCAGATTTGTGTTTTCACGGCATTGGGACTGGTGCCGTAAAAGGCCTTGATGCGACGCAAAGGTTCGGGGTAGGCCTTGGCCGGATAGAAGGTGCTCAGCAGGACAGTTTGGTCGCAGATCAGTCCCGTCGTTCTGTCCACCGGGTGGGAGTAGCGGCGGCGGAACTTGAAGTTGGCCTTGGCGCGGGTCACGAATAACGACCGGGCAGAATGGAGTCGGTACAGGCGCCCGAAATCCAGGTATCCGCGATCCATGATGTAGTAGGCACCGGGACAAGGAATCAGGTGGTCCAAGGCGTGGACATCGTGCAGTTTTCCGTCCGAGATCAGAACGAACTCGGGAATGGCGCCGTGCAGGTTGAGCAAGGTATGCAGTTTGATCGCCCCCTTGGTACGGCGGAAGCGCGCCCAGGGGAAGACCGAGAGGCACAGGTCGATGGTCGTGGAGTCCAAGGCATAGACGGTCGCGTTCAGGTCGACTCCCAGGTCCTCGTCGGTGTACAGGCGGCGCGCTTCGGCGATAAGCACTTGGGCAAACTCGGCATAGATGCGCCAGTCGCGCCTCTCGTTGGCATTGGACAGATTGTTGCGGGAGACCGTGGAGCGAATGCCCATGTGGAAGAGCTTGGATCTCATGGCCCGTAGGCAGGCTTCGATATCGCGCAAGCTCTCGCGATAGGTCAACTGTGCAAAGGCCATGACCCGGTAATGGTCGGCACAGCGGAACGACTTGACCTTGTAGTCGCCTCCGTAGTGCTGAACAATGCGATGAAAATGATGCCAGGGAAGATGCCGCATCACCTGAGAAAAAATCGTCGTGCCCGTGTACATGCTCGCCCTCCTTATGAACTGAAGGGCGTGAGCGTACACTCACTTTCAAGTCGGAAACACCCATTATCTTCTCTAACATATTACTCATTAATACTTTACAGAGATTAGAAGCCCAAACGTTGGGACACTACTGTCTTCGAATCTAGAATCAGGGTCACAGGTCCATCGTTGACCAGAGAGACTTCCATCATGGCCTGAAAGCGTCCGGATTGGACGGAGATTCCTTCGCTGCTCAGACTGTCGATCAGCTTCTGGTAGAGAGCCCGAGCCATTGCCGCAGGAGCAGAGCGGGAGAAGCTGGGGCGGGCTCCCTTGCGGCAGTCCCCATAAAGCGTGAATTGCGACACCAGGAGAATCTCGCCTTTGACCTCTCCTATCGAAAGGTTCATCTTTCCCTCGCGATCAGGGAAGATTCGAAGCTGTAGCAGTTTCTTTTTGAGATACTCGACGTCGTCGCCGGTGTCGTCACCGCCTACCCCCGGCAGGACCGCCAGTCCACGACCGATCTTGCCCACGACAGTACCGTCTGTCGTCACCTGGGCTCGCTCCACACGCTGGATTACCGCTCGCATCGTCTTCCGCTAGTGGACCGTATAATCCATGCCTTGACCCCAGCGTTCTCGCAAGACCCGTTCGAATCGGGGTAGTAGCACGATATCGAAGGTCAGCTGCTTGTCCGGAAACATTCTGAGAATAGCCTTCTCGGTGTTACGCACCATCTTGCGTCCCTCCATTAGAGTGAGGGAGGTGTCCTGGTACAGGACGCTGACCGTGAGGTCTACCAGAAATCTAAGACGGCGAATGCGCTTGTTCTCTTCCTGAATCAATCTCTCCCTCTCCTCTGAAATCATTGACCTAATCTACCACCTAAGCTGAAACTTGATTGGCGAATGTAGCTTTGGCCTCCAGGCCGAAGTCTTCTTCCTTCGAGCCTTTGGCTCGGACGGCGGCCTGGAGGCCGAAGCTAGTGCGCCTGTGAAGGCGTTTGATCAGAAGGGTGAAAGTCCCTTCCAGGCTAACGTTACCGGCCTGAAGTCGACAGTGGTAACTGCGTTTCCGTGAGGAAGGGTGGAGAGCAACCTGAGACGAACGACCAATCCGTAACGCAAGTGAACTCGATTCGGCCAAGCCTGTCGGGGAGGGTCCTGGCAAAGCCCGAACCCTTGACCGCGCGACGGCCATCCCTCCGACCTGAACGGTCTGCCCGGGGGGATAGACGCGGCAAGTCACGGCGGTGAAGTAACGTGACAAAGCGACCGTGACGAAATGGCAATGCGGTGGTTGGAGATGGAGAGGTCGGAAGGTCAAACGAGATAAGCAGGGAGATCTGTCGGGTGAGGGACGTGGACGACCCATCGTGAGAGCTCGCAGTGGGGGACGCTGCGTGAGCAATGGCCCAGGCCCGCGGTGCAGTATCGCCCGCCGAAGGGGAGCGAACCTGGCGATACCGGTGAGGTCGGTTGAAGCGGCTCGACAGAAGTCAGAGCTCCCATAGTAGCGGGGAAGCCGTGCAGCAAAACGCGGTGGAGCGAAGGGGAGCAGGAAGGTAGATGCGAAATGACTAAATCGCGGAAACGTAACTCCGCCCAAAGGCGGGACTACATCCCGGTCACAGTGCCGTTTTCGGCTAGCCCGGCTGGAGAGCCCGCTGGCATCGAACAGTGGGCTCATCGCGCGGTTTGGACGGATCGCATGTTGGAGACACTTTTGAAAGGAAAGGTGAGAGGAGGGAAATGGCACACGCTGATCGATAAGGTGTTTTGCAGCCGGAACCTTTCCAGCTCGGCCGAGAAGGTCTTGGGCAGGAAAGGAGCGGCGGGAGTGGACCGGCAAACGTGGGGGGATTTCGCCGAACACGAGCGGGAGGAACTCGAATGGTTGCAGGAAGAACTGCGTGAGGGGACCTATCGTCCGGCAGCGGTGCTGCGGAGGTGGATTCCCAAAACAGGCAGTTCGGAAAAGCGACCGCTGGGGATTTCGACCGTGCGGGATCGAGTCGTGCAAACGGCTTTGGTCCACGGGATCGAGCCGATTCTGGAGGCCACGTTCCATGATCGAAGCTACGGCTTTCGTCATGGGCGAGGGTGCCACGGCGCACTGCGGTACGTCGAAGAGCTGCTCGAAGCCGGTTATGTGTATGTCGTCGACGCGGATCTGAAGGGTTACTTCGATACGATCCCGAAAGATCGACTGTTGGACCTGATCCAACAGAAGATATCGGATCGCCGCGTGCTGGGCCTGGTTCAGCTGTTTCTGAATCAGGGGATACTGGAAGAGCTGCGTAAGTGGATTCCGGAAGCCGGAGTCCCCCAAGGCGCCGTTCTTTCTCCGGTGTTGTCGAATGCCTACCTCAATCTCCTGGACCATCGGATGGCCGATCTGGGCTTCCAGATGGTGCGCTACGCGGATGACTTTGTCCTGCTGTGTCGCGCACCCGAGGAGGCTGAAGCGGCCCTGGCCGAAGGGCGGGACTGGGTGGAGGACAACGGGCTGAGACTGCATCCCGAGAAGACACACATCGTGGACTCGCGAGAGAAGAGCTTTTCGTTCTTGGGCGATTCGTTCCGAGGCCGTTTTCGGTTTCCACGAGCGAAGAGCCACCGAAAGTTCGTCGAGCGCATTCACGAGCTGACGCCGCGCAAGTCGGGCGACTCGCTGGAGGTCATCCTCCAGCGGCTCAATCGCTCGACGCAAGGCTGATTCAACTACTTCCGGCACTGTCATTGGAACATCTTCAAGGACTACGACGGTCTGATCCGTCGTCGTTTGCGACGCCTGCTTCTGAAGCGCAACCGGAAGAATAGAAAACGCCTCTGTCGAAATCACCGTTGGCCCAACGCCTTCTTTACGGATCATGGGTTCACGAGCCTGACTGACGCCCATATCCGTTTCGTCCAATCCATAGGAACCTACTGACTGGAGAGCTGTATGCGGGAGAATCGCACGTGCAGTTCGGAGGGAGGGGAGCCGGGTGACCGTGCTTCCCTACCCTATCGTCCCTCGACTGAACAGCCGGGGGCGGAGCTAAGAAGGAAGTTCCAGGACACAAGACACAAGATACCAGCAAATTCCACGTATCCAGCGCTGTGAGCCCCTGAGAAAGCCGGCTGGGGCTGGTACCGGAGTGGGAGCGCGCTGAATCCAGAAGCCCCAACATTTGGTGGTTGAGATTTGGAATCTGTTTGTATCTTGTACCTTGGCGCTTGGAGAATTACACCCTTTCTTCACCTTTCTCCTTGACAATACACCTTTTCTTCACCAGAATTACTCCCATGTCGATGACGAAGCGGCAAAAAGAGATCTTGACCTTTCTCCAGGAGTATCTGGACGAATACGGATACGGACCTACACTCGAGGAGATTGCCAAGCACTTCGGAATGGCCTCGCTCAACGGCGTGCACAAGCACCTGAGGGCTCTGCAGGAACGTGGCTTCATTCGGAGGCTTTCCAGACAAGCCCGCTCGATTCAGCTGTTGGGGAGCGGCTCTTCTGGAAGATGTACACTGCCCCTGCTTGGGTATGTCGCAGCCGGTCAACCCATCGAGGCAGTGGAGGGTCCAGAAGAGTTGTCCGTCCCCGAAAGCTTCCTCACGAGAAACCGAAACTACGTTCTTCGAGTTCAGGGTAGCTCGATGATCGAGGAACATATCCAGGACGGAGACTACGTCGTCGTTGAGGAGAGGAAGCAGGCTTTCAATGGCGAGGTTGTCGTCGCCTTGATCGACGGCGCGAACGTGACTCTGAAGAAGTTCTTCCGCGAAGGAGAGCAAGTGAGGCTGCAGCCGGCCAACGCCAACCTGGAGCCGATCCTTGTAAGCGGGGATCGACTGACAATTCAGGGTGTCGTTGTAGGTATCATGCGGAAGTATTGATTGTTTGGATGAATCGAGGGCTCGATCGCGGCCGCGCGAGCTTGAGCCGTAATGGAGGAAAACATGCCCTACCGGATTACAGTGGCGGGAAGAATTCTAGAAGGTAAAGATGTCAAGGCCTTGCTGCGGCGAGCGGTTGAAGCGAGAGCGGGAAAGCGCAATAGACCTCCCTTCCCCTCCAGTCGCAGCCGCTGGCCGGCTGCTGCTTCGCCCTCAACGAGCATAGAGAGTCGAGGTCTGGGAACCTAGGCTGAAGCAGCCTCTTAGACGCGCGAGAATAGCTTCACATACGCAGTGAGCGTTTGCGATCGCGGGAGACTGAGCCGAATTCCACTCTCACCTGCTGGACCTGCTTTTCCCGCACGATCTCGAGCTCGTGGGTGCTGTTGGTCAGTCGTTGGCTCAGATCGTGCAAGTCAACAACGGCCCGGCCGTCGACGGATTTGATTACGTCGCCTGCCTTGAGGCCAGAATCGTCGGCAGCACTATTGGGCCTGACCTCCATGATCAAGATGCCTCGCTTGCCGGGCACACCAAGGAAATCCCCCAACTGCTCGGTCAAGTTACCGCCCACGATGCCGAGACGCATCCGCCCTGAGAAGAAGTGAGACAGGCGCTCCGGCTCCATCAGGAGTTCCAAAGATTCCATTGTGTCCTGCCAGGAATCGTCAGGGAGACGCGCCCGGATCCGGGACCCTCGTCGATTTCCCACTCGAATTGCCTTTTGAATCCGCTGGCCATCCCGAATAAGTGTCAGCGGCACCTCTCTCCTAGGGGGTGTCTCTGAGACCAGCCGCTGGAACTGGCGGACGCTGAGAACCGGAACACCGGCGTATCCCACGAGAACGTCCTGTTCCCTCAGCTCCGCCTGTGCTGCCGGAGTCTGTGGCTGCACCGATTCGAGATAGACTCCTGTCTCCTGGGGTAGCCTGAGTTTCTTGACATCTGCTTGACCAACGTCGCGGATTTGGACTCCGAGGTACCCCGCTTCAGGAAGAAAGATCCGGATGTCGCCGCCCATCTTTTCTGCCCGCAAGTCGGTGACGATCGGGACAAGCGAGAAGACCAGGGCTAGCAAGAAAGTAGCGTGTTCCTTACTCATCGTTCTGTACACTCCTTCTTAAAGAGTTCACACGCTCAGCTGGATGGCCTGTTCGCTATTCGGGTGCTAAAATCGACGATCGCAGTTGACGGAGATCAATCGTCCCTGACGGATCGTGCGATAGCCGCCGCGCACGTTTCCTTTTCAGGCGACCATTTGGGAATGAGAAGTTTGCAACTTTTCCGCTAGCTTCCAATCACTCCTAGTGAGCAACTACAAGGGCCCGAGTATCACGGGGAGGCGAGACTCTGGCGAATCCAGCCCCGCTGCCGACCGTTTAGATCAACTGGTCCGTCAGGCCAAGGACGGGAATGCCGAGGCATTTCAGGAGCTTTATCGGGCGTACGGAAAAAAGATTCTGAACTATGTGTATCGCATGACCGGTTCGCGGGATGAGGCGGAGGATCTGATGCAAGACACCTTCGTTCTCGCCTATCGCAATCTCAAATCTCTAAAGGAAAACGCCAGGTTCCAGAGCTGGTTGTTTCGCATCGCCCAAAACAACATATATCAGAGGTATCGAAACCGCCCGCCTGAGACCGAATCGGTCGAGAGGGAAGAGACGCGGGAATTCGCGGATCGCGAAGGCCCAACCGAACCCCTCAGAACCCCCGAACAAGCCTTCCTTTCTCAAGAGCTGGAACGGATCATCCAGACTGCCATAGATGACCTTCCGGACAAGTACCGAGAGGTATTTGTGCTTTCGGCCATTCACAAGTTAAGCTATCGAGAGATCAGTGAGGTGATGTCTCGTTCTCTTGCATCGGTCAAGTCGGACATCCACCGTGCTCGAGTGGAGGTCAGCGAAAAGATCAGGGGCTACCTAGGCGATAACTATGGAGTGTCTAAGCTGTTCTGAAGGACTGACGGCTTTACTGGACGGGGAGCTCGAGCCCGCCGAGCGAGAGCTGATCCAACAGCACCTCGACGCCTGTCCTCAGTGCAATGAAGAGTATAGATCCTCTCTTTATGCGTCACGTTTGGTAGATCGGCTCCCGCAGATCGATCCTGACCCTGATCTTTGGCAGGCTATCAGCTGCGAAATCGGACGCAACGACTGGTCTTTGCAGCACCTCCATTCACTTCTCTTTGGCCGCTGGAGTCCGGCCATGGCGGCGGCTGGTCTGGGAGCACTCCTTCTGGGTCTTTCCTTCTTCCTTCCTGCCGATGAGCGCCCCAATACCGATGCCGAACGACTCCTGAATTCCTTCCTTCAGGAGAGGCAGCGTCTGGATCGTGTTCGCACAGTCTCATTCGAAAAGGAGCGAGAAGACTTTATCGACACCCCTCTGTATCCGAATCCTTTTGCCGAGCCGCAGCGCGACCGGACGAGGAACCCATTTGCGTCGGAGTAGTTTTGCATGGTTCGAATTCTAGCGGCGTTGCTCTTGGGCGGTAGCCTGATCCTTGCCGAAGAGGGTGAATGGAATCAAACCCGTCGAATTGCCGAAGCCCAGCATGAAGTCGTTTTGTTGCTGATTCGGGATAAGGCATTCGACAAGGTCCTCGATGGCTGCAAGAAG
This sequence comes from Acidobacteriota bacterium, assembly GCA_965219855.1. GTDB lineage: Bacteria > Acidobacteriota > UBA6911 > RPQK01 > JAJDTT01 > CAUZIZ01. The sequence goes on along the minus strand of CBDCOR010000014.1, from coordinate 19,351 downwards.
ATTTTTTCCCTCAGCTTTCCCCGGGACCGAGAACACTTACTGGTCAAGTCCGTCACTGTTTTCGCCGACTCGCTCGTCCGTCAAGAACAGCTTGGGCTTGCCCGAAAAGTGCTAGACGCTGCCTTGAGGGCAGTTCGATTCAAACCCTCCAAGGCCACTCTCTACAAGGAAAAGGGCTACATTTCAAAGGTCGAGGGAAAAGACCAGGAAGCCCTCAATTTTTTTGAGGAGGCGGTTAAGTTGGGCCAGTCTCCTTCGTCCCCAGATGAGGATGCGGGAGCTTCCGGGGAGAAATGAATCCCTCGAAAACAGCCAAGCCCTCCTCTTCCCAAGCCTACCTTCCTGAAGATATAGCCTCCCTGGACTACCAGCGTGATCTGGGCGAGCCCGGGGAATTCCCCTACACGCGCGGAATCTATCCCACCATGTACCGGGGGCGCCTGTGGACAATGCGGCAGTTCTCGGGCCATGGCACCCCGGAAGAAACCAACCGCCGTTTTCGGTTTCTCCTGGACCAAGGACAGACAGGGCTTTCGGTCGCGTTCGATCTACCTACTCTGATGGGCTTGGACTCCGACAACCCCCTTTCCACGGGTGAGGTCGGCAAGTGCGGAGTTGCTATCGACTCGCTACATGACATGGAAACCCTCTTCGAGGGGATCGACCTGGGTCGGGTCAGCACCTCTATGACAATCAACGCGCCCGCTGCTGTGCTTCTAGCCATGTACGTGGTGGTTGCTGAAAAGCAGGGAGTGTCGCTCGACCGCATTCGAGGAACTCTACAAAACGATATTCTCAAGGAGTATATCGCACAGAAGGAGTGGATCTATCCTCCGGGACCCTCGATGCGACTGATTGTCGATACCATAGAATTCTGTAGTCGCCACCTTCCCGAGTACAACAGCATCTCGATCAGTGGGTATCACATCCGGGAGGCGGGATCGACTGCGGTACAGGAACTGGCGTTCACCCTCCGGGATGGGATCGAGTACGTGGAGGCGTGCCTACTTCGAGGGATGTCGGTCGATGATTTCGCCCCTCGTCTTTCCTTCTTCTTCAACTCGCACAACGATTTCTTCGAAGAGATTGCCAAGTTTCGCAGTGCGCGAAGGCTCTGGGCTCGCGTCATGAGGGACCGCCTCGGCGCGGAAAGCGAGCGCTCCTGGATGTGCCGCTTCCATACCCAGACAGCCGGCTGCAGCCTGACAATGCAACAACCAGAAAACAATATTGTTCGCACAGCTCTTCAGGCCGTTGCCGCCGTCATCGGCGGGACCAACTCTCTCCATACCAACGCCCTCGACGAGGCCTGGGCCCTGCCCACTGAGAGCTCGGCCGCACTCGCTCTTCGAACCCAGCAGATCCTGGCTCACGAAAGTGGTATCACCGAGACCGTCGATCCCATCGGTGGTTCCTACTATGTCGAAGCTCTGACCAACCGAGTTGAAACCGCCGCCTGTGACTACATTGACAGGATTGATGCTATGGGTGGTATGGTCGCCGCCATCGAGCAAGGCTACCCTCAAAGGGAGATACAAGAGGCTTCCTACCAGCAGCAGAGACGGGTCGAGAAGCAGGAGAGCCTTGTCGTTGGCGTCAACCAGTTCACGGAAGAACCGGAACTCCCCATCGAAACGCTACAGATCGGACATGAAGTGGAAGACGGTCAAACTCGGACCCTGGCTCGCTTAAAAAAGAAGCGTAGCGCCTCCCGCGTTCAAAGCGTGCTTTCGAATCTGAAGCGTGTCGCCTCCTCGAACCAGAACCTGATGCCCCCCCTGATTGAGGCGGTACAGTCTGAATCAACGGTTGGAGAGATCTGTGACGCTCTGAAGGATGTGTTTGGGATCTATCAGGAGCCACTGTCTTGACAATAGAAGGACGTAGGATTCGGGTGTTGATCGCCAAGCCGGGCCTGGATGGTCACGATCGTGGGGCCAAGATCGTTGCCCGCTCGCTTCGCGACGCGGGCATGGAAGTCATCTACTCCGGCCTACGACAGACGCCGGAGCAGATCGTCAAGGCTTCGATCCAAGAGGATGTAGATGCAATCGGAATCTCGATTCTCTCAGGAGCACACATGCATCTCTTTTCCCGCATCCTGGAGCTGTTAGCCAACGAGGGAGCGGAGGACATCTTGATCTTTGGAGGAGGGATCATCCCCGACCAGGACATTCCGGAACTCAAAGCTGCTGGAGTCAAAGAGATCTTCCAGCCGGGAACCCACACTGACGACATCGTCCAGTTCCTTCGAGATCACGTGACACCTATCAACTCAGACAAGGGTGAGCACAGCCTCTAATACCGTCGATACCTCAATCGATCGGATGCAGCGCGGCTCATCGTAGTGAAGACAGTAGTATCCGGGACAGGGGATGCAGGGAAGATCAGATCGGAGCATCCGATATGGCACTCCCCAAGGATGCCAGACATTGGAATCAGAGGACCCGAAAATCACCACAATCCTCTTACCAAGGGCGGCTGCGATGTGGGTCGTACCGGTATCATTCCCAATATAGAGCCGGCACAGAGAAGCCAAGGCAGAGAACTTTCGGAGGGACAGGGGATCCAGAAATCGAACCGCCGGTGCGCAATCTCGGCCCACGGCCTCCAAGACGGAAGTCTCGCCCGGTCCTATGGTGAAGACCACCGGATAGCCCTCTGCGGCCAGTTGATTTGCTAGCTGGGCGTACTTCTGGGGTTCCCACTGTTTGGTGGCGAACGCCGCTCCCGGATGAATCAAGATGAACTTGTCTCTTACCCCCTGCTTTTCCAGCAATCCCCTGACTTCGGTTACGTCATCGGAACTCAAGGGTGCGTGAAGGGGTGGGAGTGGCTCCACTGGGAAACCCAGATATCTGAGCGGCGATAGTTGGTGCTCTACCGTGTGGACCTTGTCCTTGCCCCAGATTCCCGATGAGTGTGGAACCTCATCGGTGTAGAGCCTGGAGTGACGATTCTGAGCGTATCCAACCCGTCTCGCGGCTGAAGAGAGCCTCGAGAGAAGCGCACTGGTGCTGCCGCCGTGAAGGTCGATGACACTATCTGGTCTGAAAGAGCGAATCGCCCTTAGAACTCGCAAGCGGGCAAACAGCTTGTTCCGGCTCCGCCGAATGACGAAAAGCCGGTCGACGTGTGGATTATCGACAAGAACCTCATGGAAGGGCTCCTCCACAACAACGCCGACTTCAAGTCCTCGGCGCCGTTTCGCGACCGCCAGAGCGGGGGTCATCAGTACGGTGTCGCCCAGCGAGCGCAGGCGCACGAACAACAATCGGGACATCTCTACCGTGGCCGACCCGGGATGGGGCCACTGATCGCTAGATGTAGACATGCCCACCGTTTACCCAAAGCCAGTGCGCTAACTGTCCGGTTGAACTACCCAGATATTGTCACACAGTATTTATAATCAATCAGTTACAAGGATTATAGGCTGGGATCGACTTCAACTGAGACTTCGACTTTTTCTCTTGCCCAGACTCTTGATATCATTCGACCTTTAACCCGACCGTGGTGAAATGGAACACTAGGTCTCTTCTCCGGGGCTCTCCTCAGCCGGCGTACCCTCTTCCGATACTTCGATGGTTGCCTCGTCGACCAGCATCACCGGGATATCATCCCGAATCGGATAAACGCGATAACAAGCTACGCACTTGAGCCCCTTCTCGTCTGTGGTCAGCTCCACTTTTGATTTGCATGCTGGACAAACCAGAATTTCTAACAGTTCTTGATTGATGGCCATCACGCTCCCTCTATCCTTTCCCAAAATGGATCGTCCTCGCCTTCACCGGCACTCGACAACCCTGGACCACAGACGCCATCCCGTCGGGATGGACTTGCCCCTCGTACTTTACCCGTCCAATCTACAGGCTTCCGACCCGGAGGGTCAATCAACCCGACGAGACGGTTGGTTTAGCCTGACCGTGACCAGCTTCTGGTACTCGGCCCCCTGCGGCTTGAGAACGCTCTGGTAAAGGTGAATCTCCGTAACCTCAAGCACGCCCAATTCTCCAACCTGAGTCTCGGAACGGAGAAAACCTACCAGTCGCTCCCGACTCGGTACGGATTTAAATCTCATGAGTGTCAGATGGGGTCGAAAGCTACGTTTGTCCCCGGGGAACCCCAGCCCCCCCAGTCTGGCCTCCAGCGAACTTTTCAACTTCCAGAGGCTCTGGCATTCGCCCACTCCAACCCAAAGAACGCGAGGCCTTCGGAGATCAGGAAAAGTACCCAAGCCTCCGATCGGCAGATCGAACGGTGCAACCTGTCGCGCACTCTCCTGCAACGCCCGTTGAATCGAAGTGACCTGGTCCCGATCAACCTGGCCCAGAAACTTGAGTGTCAGATGAATGGATTCGGGCCTCGGGATCCTTCCGTCAAGGTGAAGCGATCTGAGCTGGTCGGTTAACCCTCTCAGGTGCAGCAGCAGGTCCTGTGAAAGCTCGATGGCGACGAAGGCGCGGATCACTGCAAATACCTTCGAAGCCAATCCAGACCCATTCTTGCCGCCTCCAGCTGGATCGTTTCGCGATCGCCGCTCAGATCGAGTCGCTCAACCCGTGTCTCCAACGCAGAAGAAAGCCCCAGAAAGACAAGCCCAACAGGCTTTCCCGCCACAGCTCCTCCCGGACCGGCAATTCCGGTTGCCGAAAGCCCCAGGTCCGACGAAGTTGCCTTCCTCACGCCCGCCGCCATCTGATAGGCAACCGGCTCGCTCACTGCTCCGTGCCGGAGCAGAGTTTCTTCTTCGATACCGACGAGCCCCACCTTCAAGTCGTTGTGGTAGCAGATGACCCCGCCTAGATAGTAATCGGAACTTCCGGGGATGCTGGTCAGTAACGCACCGATCGTGCCACCGGTACAGGATTCCGCTGTGGCCAGAGTCAAACCCCTGATTCTGAGTAGATCTCCAACAACGCTAGCCAGGCTCCTATCCTGATCCTTGGTCATGATTGACTGCTTCAATGTACTCGGCCCATGAGAGAGTTTCAAACTACGAAGATTCCTGACGATACCAACGGAGTCGCAACCAGCTACGCTGGATCATTCAGGGGGAACTTTGGCCAGGGGGCGCCTATGATCGTCAGCCGCCGATGAGGTATTGAGTGATTACCACGGTTACGAGACCCGCATATACACCCGCTAGCAGGTCGTCACAGACGATCCCCAGACCACCCGGCAAACCTTCGCTCCGACCAATAGGGAAGGGTTTGAGAATATCGAAAACACGAAAGGCGATGAATCCGATGATCAACGACGTGAGTGAGATCGGAACCCAGAGCAGGCTGAGAATCTGACCGACAACCTCATCGATGACAATGTTGGATGGGTCTTGACTGCCTGCGCGTCGGGCCACGTGTCCGGAACTGACGATGCTTAGGGGCACCAGCAAGACGAGGAGGCACGCCAATCCGACCCTGCCATAGGGGATATGCTGATGCACCAAGCCGACGGCGCAAACCGTGACCAGCGATGCGACAGTTCCGGGAACCAGCGGTGAGTGTCCCAAGCCTAGAACGCTGGCCACCCAGTATGCCAGCCGGTTGGGCTCACTCCGATTTGTCGTTATCTCTTTGTGAGGTTGCTGCAGAGAATCGATACTCTCCCCCGAGCCAATGCCCCAGGTCTACCAATCTGCAGCCCTCGCTGCAAAAAAGCGACAAACTCAGATTGTGGTCAATCCTGCTTCCACAGATGAGACACCGGGGTAAATGCCTCTTTGAACGACTCATTTATCTTGGCCGCAACCTGATGCCATCATTTACCGTACGTCGCCAGTCGACCCGAGAACTGCCGACGAGAAAGTCTGTTCGATAAGCTGCCCATTATAGCAGCGGAGACCTCCCTTGGCTTCTCTTCCTACCGAAAAGGGCCCGCTTATGGAAGGGAACACTTAGTGTACTTAGCCCGCATTTCTCATCGCTTGTCGTAGCGAGGCGCCGCAAGGGCCGTCCTGGCAAGGCTTGCGACCGAGACCACTCGTGGCGAGCCGCCGCAGTCGTACTTGTAGAGTACGTCGAGGAGGCCGACCGAGCATAACACAGCCAGGGCGGATGATTGCGGCTTCGCAGTAGACCAGCGATGAGAAATGCGGGTTAGTTAGGGCTCTGTCAAGAATAACTTCGCAGAGTTGGGGCTCAGATTTGCGCCAGATTTGGCCGCGAACGATTGAGCGAAACCGCAAGAGTAGCCAGGTCGACGCTGAGGATTTCGCGATTGAGGAGCGGCTGAAGATAGGGTAAAGATGGGCCCCAGAATGTGAAGTTATTTTTGACAGGGCCCTTAGCCTGTTCCCGCTCGCAGTCGTCGCAGGGAGGAGTAGATCTTCGAGATTTCGTTGGATTCCAGTGGATGGTTGCCGAAACGGTTGCGGTAGTAGAGTTCGGTGAGACGATCGGGTATGGAATTCCCAACCTCCTCACGAATGCGATCGGCGAACTCACCAGGGGTTTCAGAGCCACCCTTGGTGAAGCCGCGGCGGCTGAGAATCTTGAGCAGTTCCAGATAGTAGTGAGGTGCCAGTTCCCAGTCCTCATTTTGCAGAACGCGCTGCTTCCAGATCAAGCCCAGGTAGCTACGATAGCGGCGAGCCAGCCAAGTGGCCGCCAGCGCCGCTGCCAACAATGAAAGAAGAAGCAGGAAGCTTCCTGAGGAGAGTTGGCCCCGCCAGTAACCGACCACCTGCCCCAGCTTGAATTTCTCCTCCCAATTCCTAGACCAGGCCTCGCGGAATTCCTCTCCGAGAGCCTGAAAGAAGCCGTACTGTTTGAGGTGATCGAAGGTAACTACATCAGTCCAGAAGACCTCAATCGCATCCAGGACCTGGCCGGCGGTCCAGGTGAGGAGAAAAGGATCGCTGCTCGGGGACACCGGGGTGGAATCGAATTCCACCCAGCCCATGCCCGGAAAATAGCCCTCTACCCAGCTGTGGGCATCGGACTGTCGCACGATGAAATATTCGCTCCATTGGTTGAAGTTTCCCCGCCGAAAGCCATTGATCACGCGAGAGGGGATCCCGAGAGTCCGCATCATCACCGCCTGAGCCGTTGCAAAGTACTCACAATGGCCTGCCCTGGTGGAGAATAGAAAATCGTAAAGAGGATCTTTCGCCCGCGAGGATCGATTCTCCAGGGAATACGCATACCCTTCTCTCAAAAACTGTTCCAGGGCGAAGGCCTTGGCGATCGGATTTGTCTCACTCTTTGTTATCTCGAACGCCAGTCGATCAATCTCCGGAGGCAGGGTGGGAAGTTGGAGGTAGTACTTCTTGACATCTTCCGGGTACTCACCCTGAAGGGGTCGAGCCAGGCGCTCCCTGCGGGTGATCAGGTCCGAAAAGACAGTGTATTTGACCGGCTGACTGCTGCCGGTGCTAAAAGAATCGTTGCCATCCTGCAAGACAAAGGAGCGACCGGTACCTCCCGAGATCAAAATGATCTCCCCTACACCGAAGATCACGTTGGTAAACGGTTCCTGGTAAATGGTTTGCCGCACCAGGAACTCCTCCTGCCGGCGGCTATCGTGAGCGACGAGGAAGCCATGATACTGGTCGTTGCGGCGGATTCGACGGACTGCTCTGGTGCGGGACCAGCCCTTTCCATCGTAGCGATCGAAGGCGATTCCCCTCCACTTGAGATCAAATGGCAGGTTTTCCGGCGCCGTATCGACCTTGATCCGCATGACTACGCTGGTGTTGATGAGAATCTCGCCCATGTCTCCTAGGCTGATGTTCTTGGAGAACCCGCTGAGCTGGAGCGCGGTCTGATTGGGTGCCCGAAGGACGCCCAGCGTTCCCCGAGGAATCACCACGAAGATCGGAATCGAAACCAGAACGATCAGGATTGTGATGAGCGCCGCCGTGCCTAGGTATCCACGCAACAGGAAGCTCACAGTACGGTTTTCGTCGAAGGCCCTCTTGCTCTCGAAGAGAGTCAGGGTGAGGATGGCGAAGAAAAGATAGACCAACGCGCAGATCAAAAAAACCACGGACATGGTGAAAGTGGAAGCGACGAGCACGTAGGCAAAAGAAATGAAATAGAGCAACAGGTAGTCCCGATCGCGTTTCCGGGCGAAGAGCTTTACCAGGCTGATCAGCATCAGGAGGTGGACTGTGGCCGAGACAAACCCTGAGTAGAACCATGCATCCAGTGCGAAGATGGCCAGCGAAAGGACAAACACAATGGTCTGGCGGGCGCCGGACAGGTCCCGCTCGGGCCAGGACCAGCTCAAAGCGATGGCGCCCAGATAGAGGACCGAAGAAAGCGTGCTAGTGCCTTCTGCTCCCAGAAGTGTCAGAAAACCGGATAAGAGTAGAGCGTAGCTTGCTAGCCTGAAGCTTTTCTCGAAGCTCATCCTGCCTCCGGTCCTCCGGTTGAGAGTCCCCCAATGGGTCGCGACGTCCGTCTCCGTGCAGACCAGAGAGTCGATTCTGGGGAGTCTGTGCTGATTCTTCTCATCTCAACTGCAGATAGTCGATAGTGGGAATCCCCGCGGGCACCGAGGCCTCCCCGGCCACAAAGAGGACACACGGAAGGGCCAACGGCAGCTGGGAAACCTTGTCCTCTTTCGAGGGCTGGACGCACGCCAGGTACTTCATCAGTTCCTCGAAATCACTCTTCCGCTCGCTCACTCCGATCTCGCAGCTCTCTGAAACGAACCGGAACGATTTCCCCTGTTTCCAATAGTAGTCTCCGAGAGACGTCAGATAGGAAAGAGCCTTTTCGAACTGGTCCAGGGCGGGGGCCGCTCGCTCCGGCAGATAAGATGAGAAGAACAGATTCATCACGCTCTGTTCTTCCCTGGCAAAGTCCTTCACCATGAGATGGTTCAACTTCGCCGTCGATTTCCAGTCGACGTGACGGGCGCTGTCCCCATCTTGATACTGACGAATGTTGTAGAGGCTGCTGCCAAGGCCGCACTGATTCAGTTCGTCCATACCCCGCAGATGAGGGTAGAGGAAGAATACCGATTTCAAATCGGAAAGGGCTGGATAAACCAGAATGCGGCCCTGAGTCTCCAGCTTTCTCCTACGGGAAAAGAATCCAAAGGGGAAGCTGGTTCTGATATCAAATCCTTCGACTGGATACAGACCCCTGCGGCGAAAGCTGCAGCGCAGTTTCAAGGTCAGATTCTCTCCCGCCCGAATGTAGGGAAAGTTTTTCTCCTGCACGAAAAAATCACTCTGGTCGGAGTGCGCAAGAGGCTGTTTCTGCCGACTCTTCAGTTCGAGAGCGAAAGCCGGGAAGTACCGCTTCAGATTGTGCAGCGTCACCAGGCAGACGACGTCCTGCAAGGCGTGAATCCTCTCGGGAATACTGAGAGAGATTGCGAGTTTCTGCAGGATCAGATCTGAAACCAATCCTGAGACCAGCAGCGCGGCGAAGAGGAATGAGAGCACCAGGATCAAGAGATTGTTGCCGGTGTTCATGGTGGAGAAAACCAGCCCGATCACCAGAAAAAGAAACAGCGCTCCTCGGCGGGTCAACGACAAGACGTGAATCCGATTGCGAAAACCCAATCTGAGTCGGGCCAGCAACTGGGGAATCAAAGTGAAACAAAGGAGCGAGGCAAAGATCAGGGCGACGAGTCCGAGGAAGGCCGCGGCGTGGAACTCACCACTCCGCCTCGCATAGGCGCTCATAGTGGCCAGAACCAGAGCAAAAAGCAGGAGGAGAAGCGACCCGAGAAACTCGCGGGCCCGGAAGGACCAGAGCGCCCGCCCGATCATCAGAAGGGCACCTGGACCTGGCCCACCAGATCCTGGATGATGCCCTCGACCTCCTGGCTTTTTCCTAGGGGAGAAGAGTACTTGGGACTGACCAGAACCCGGTGAGCGAAAATGGGAATGGCCAGACGCTTTACATCGTCCGGCGTGACGTAATCTCGTCCCCGCAGGAAGGCAATGGCCTGACTTGCACGATAAAGAGCCATTGCGCCGCGGGTGCTCACTCCCAGGGCCAGGAACTCACTCTCTCGGGTAGCCGCTACCAAGGCCATCAGGTACTTCAGGAGGACCTGATGGACAGTTACCTGCTCGACTTCCTGCTGACCCTGGACTATTTCCGGTGTCGTCAGAACTGGCTCCAGGAGCTCCGCAGTGTGGTAGGTGATCTGGGACCGTAGAATCTCCTCCTCATCGGACTGGTTGGGATAGCCCATCGGGATGCGCATCAGAAAGCGATCCAGTTGCGATTCGGGCAGAGGATAGGTTCCGTGATACTCCACCGGATTCTGGGTGGCGATCACCATAAAGGGTCGGGGTAGGGCGTAGGTATGACTGTCGACGGTAATCCGGCTCTCGCTCATGGCCTCCAGGAGAGCACTCTGCGTCTTCGGGGTTGTCCGATTCACCTCATCAGCGAGAATCACATTTGCGAAGAGAGGGCCACTTCGGAACTCGAACTGTTGCTCGATCTGATTGAAAAGTGAAACCCCGGTCAGATCGGAGGGAAGAAGATCACTGGTGAACTGGATACGCTGAAAGGAGCAGTCGAAAGAACGGGCCAGGGCGTGGGCGAGTGTCGTCTTTCCGGTGCCCGGGACGTCTTCGATGAGCAGATGTCCTTGGGCTAGCAAAGTGACCAGGGCGAGTTCTACTGCTTCGGATTTCCCCTTGATGACTCTCTCGACGGAGTCCTGAAGTGTCCTGATCTTCTGCTCCAAGCCGGGCTCATGGGCGCTGATTGTCACGCCGGCTATGATACCTGGAGGGGAAACCTTAGATCAACGGGGATAGAGGTTGGTGGGGCCAGGAACGCCGACCCCATTCGAGAAGGAAACTTGTGCACGAACGTCAAAGGCGCTCTCCTTCGTCTTTTTCCGGCCTTCGAAATTCGCATGTTCGATATTCTGCGGTTTAGCCTTCATCGGTTGCCTTCTCCAGATCAAGGAAGAAAAGCCTGAATCACGAACCGCAGAACACCGAACATGCGAACGCCGAAGTGAATGCAACACACATCAAGCTTCAGGTCAGTCGGGTAGGAATCCGTGCTAGTCGGTGGGGTTCTCGGGGGAGGCGAAGAGACCTCTTTGAGCGGTCCTGGGTTCGATACCCAGGTGAGAATAGGCGAGTCGGGTGACCACACGTCCGCGGGGAGTTCGGGTCAGGAACCCGTTTTGAATCAAGTAGGGCTCGTAGATGTCCTCGATGGCGTCCTTTTCCTCGCTGATTGCCGCTGAAAGTGTGTTGACGCCCACCGGACCCCCGTCGAACTTTTCGATGATGGTAAGCAGTAGTTTTCGATCGATTTCATCGAAGCCGAAGCGGTCTACATTCATCAGTTCCAGCCCCTGACACGCGATTTCGTGATTGATCTTTCCATCGGCGCGCACCTGGGCATAGTCGCGGACCCGCCTCAATAGGCGATTGGCGATTCTGGGCGTGCCTCGACTGCGACGCGCGACTTCAACCGCTCCTTCCGCATCGATCTCGATGGATAAGAGCGCGGCCGAACGCCGGGCGATGGTGGTCAAGCTGCCCCGGTCGTAGAAATCGAGGCGTTGAATGATTCCGAACCGACCTCTCAAGGGAGAAGTCAACAGTCCGGTTCGAGTGGTCGCCCCCACCAGAGTGAACCGGGGGATATCGATCTTGATCGAGCGGGCCCCTGGCCCCTCGCCGATTATGATGTCGATCTGGAAATCCTCCATAGCGGGGTAGAGGATCTCTTCAACGGCCGGATGCAGACGGTGTATCTCGTCTATGAAGAGAACATCGCTCTCTTCGAGGTTGGTGAGGATAGCCGCGAGGTCTCCGCGCTTCTCGATTGCGGGTCCTGAAGTAGAGCGAAAGTTGACATTCAGCTCGTTGGCGATAATCTGGGCAAGCGTAGTCTTCCCCAGGCCCGGAGGACCGAACAGCAGGACATGATCGAGGGCCTCTCGCCGATGCCGAGCGGCCTCGATCCCAATCGCCATCGATTCCTTGACCTTCTCCTGTCCGACGAAATCCTTCAAGAGCCGTGGACGCAGGTCGTTTTCGTAGTTGCCCTCGTCCTCTCGGTGGGACGGATCCAGGATGCGTTCCTCTTCCATTCTGAATCCCATTAGACAGTGAACAGTCATCAGTGAGCAGTGATCACTGAAAAGCAGTGAACAGTCTATTGGAAGGAAGTCGACGGACCAGACTTACCGACAACAAATATCACTCGAAGCTGCACACTGATCTGTTCGGCGCTTTATCATCTTCACTGCTCAACTGCTCAACTGCTCACTGCTCACTGCTCACTGCTCACTGCTCACGCCGACCGCCGGTCACTCGGGGCTGAGTTACTAAGTGGAGGTCTTCCTCAGCGTCTTACGCAGCAGGGTCTCGAATTGATCTGTTGGATCGTCGTTGAGCACTTGAGTAACGGCCTTTTCCGCTACCGGTTTGGAATAGCCCAGGTTTACCAAGGCTGAGACGACGTCTCGCTGCAGCGACCCCGAAGCCCCGGCTACCGCAGCTTCGTCCTCAGCGGACGCAAGGCCCACAACCTTGTCGCGCATCTCCAGGACGATTCGCTCGGCAGTCTTCTTCCCCACTCCCGGGATACCGTTGAGTCGCACCACGTCGGCGCCCATGACTGCCTGAATCAACTCGTCCGCGGGCAGACCCGAAAGAATCGTAATACCCAGTTTGGGACCGATTCCGGAGACCTGGATAAGGCGTGTGAAGAGCCGCTTTTCCTTGACCGCCGAGAATCCATAGAGGCTAAGCGCGTCCTCCTTTACGTGAGTATGGATCTGGAGTGTGACAGCATCGCCCGGCTCGCCCAACTCGTAGTAGGTGGAAAAAGGGATCGAGACCTCGTAGCCGACGCCGTGGATGTCCACCACGACCCGGTCCGCCTCCTTCTCGACGAGGGTCCCGGTCAATTGAGCAATCATCGCAACTCGACATTATACGAGAAGCAGTGCGCCCTCGCGCATTTGAATGGTAGTGCCGGCTTAGAATACTTCGTCAGCCCTTTCGTCGGATCTCAACGCTGTAATCGTCGACCTCTCGAAAAGGTAGGCCGCAAGGATAGTAGAGACTCGACACCGGCTGCTCCAGAGTCTGGGCGAACTTGAGAATCAGGCCTCCGTATTTCTCCAGGGGCGATTCCCCCGCCTCGATCTTGGCATACTCGTCTACCGAGAGCTCCAGTCGCTCCGCGATCTCTTCCAGACCGATCCCCTTCTTTTCACGTTCCTTCTTGAGCACATCTCCCAACTTCATGTTTTCCTCCTCAATCGAACTATTGGTGGTCGCTCCCAAAACCCCCCCTGTACCACTTTCAGCGGCGGGATTCTACACTCCGTAGCGTAGACTCTCCGGTTCGAGTAGCGTGCGGAGTCGATGGTCGTGCTCCCGGGCCATCCCCAAGGCTCGCAGCTCCGGAATGCAGGACAGGATGTGTCGAACCGCCGGAACGCAGAGGCTATTGCCCACCAATGGCCACGCCTGGCGCAAAGAAAGGTTGGACGGAAGGTGATATCCGGAAGGGAACCCCAGAATCCTCAATATCTCTGGTGGCGAGAAGCGGCGAATCTGGCCGTCTTCGGAAAAGTAGGACCCACTTCTAACGTAGGAGCGGCCGTAGGCAGACGTAAAGCAATTGGTGATTTGATCCTTGTCTTTAGTAACCACGTGAATGGCCTGCCGATACTTCTGCAGAAGAATTGCAGGTGCCAGCAGACGAGGATCCGCCTGCTCCTGGAGGATGCTGCGGATCGAAAAACGACCGACTGTCGGACTTGGCCAAGAGCATAGTCCCCTGCGAGATGCCACCAGATAAAACCGACGTCGGCGATTGGGCAACCCCAGCCCGGTGGGACAGAGGACACGTTCCCGAACGGTGTAGCTTTCACGGTGGAGCTGAACCCTTAACCTTTCGTAGACTCTCGAATGGCGAAAGCCAGGGACGTTTTCCAGGGCGAGATAAGCCGGCCGGACCTCTCCGATCCTGGGGATCAGGGCCAGCAGAGATGCGGCCCGAGGATCTTCCAGGTCTCGCTTGCGACCTCGCTGCGTGTAGGGTTGGCAAGGCGGGGAAAGCCACCACAGACCGGCCTTCCACTCTCGAAGTGTCTGGATCGGAATAGACTCCACGGAGCAGGCCAGCGAGGTGTGAGCGAAGTTATGATCGTACGCCTTGAGAGCGTTGCGATTGATGTCCACCGCAGCCACTACGGAAGCAGCATCGCCCAGCGCGGCGGCACACCCGCCGATGCCACAGAACAATTCGAGAACGCGAAGAACTCCGCTCATGGACTACAGAATATGCCAAGCGTTTCGCCCACACCAGCCGGACGCTAGGACGCAGGACCGATTGTGCGCTTGAGACGTTAGGTGGATCGTGAGCGAGGGCTCTTGTATAGTTTGGCGAGCTGCGGCGAGTAGTCGCCGTTGAGGCTTCAACAGGGGGTGTTATCGAGTTCCCTGAGAAAGGTAGGAGGAGCGAATGTCCAAGGGGATCCTTGCCCTGGTTGTCTTGAGTTTGAGTTTCGGTCAAACGGCAGTTGTGGCAGAACACCACGAGGAGGCGATCGACATAGGGTCACGGCTGGAGCTGTTTGTGGATGACTTCCTGGTCGAGGAGATGTCGGGCGTTGAGTTGAGGTTTCACACCCCCGAGTCGGCAGGAAAGGTTCTGAACTGTAGCTCCCGATTCATAGGTAACAATTTCTCCCGGGCACATAGGTTACACTTTTGGAGTCTGGGGACTTCATTTTGTTGTGCCGGGGGCCGGCTCGAAACCAGCCAGTGATTCAACCAGGATCTCCTTGGGTTCGATTCATTTTAATCGCTCGTGAAGCCTCGCCGCAAAGCGGCAGAGGCAGTCCGTTTATAGATCCAGCCGCAGAAGCAGTGGGAACTGTGGGAAACTCCGTCCGGAGGAGTTTCCCAAGCGCTGTGGGAACGGTGGAAAAACTCCACGCCTGGAGTCGTCTTCTCCATGTCGCCGTTTTTCCACGGTTTCCATAGTGCGGCAGTTTCCACGGCTTTCCGGGTCATTGGCCACTCTGGGGTGGCTCCTGATCTTGGGTTGGCGGTTTTCGTCGCAATCGTTTGGCCGGCAGCACCCTTCCCAGCCGTTCATCGAAGAGGCCGAGTTCCAGGGTCTCGAAGTAGACGGCCCACTGGGCTTCTCCCACGGGCTTTAATCCAATCTCCTGCCCCCGCAAGGTCGAGCTCACTAGGATGTCTTCGCCCTTCCACTTCATTTGACCGGCTTTGCGCACCCTCCGCTTCTCCCACTCATCGGGATAACCTCTTTGCTCGGGCAACCGGCAAGGATACTCCCGAGCCGCCGGCTGGTAGAAGAGCGCCGGGGGCCTCTGGCCCAAGGATTCATGGGGACGCTCCTCGTTGTATTCCCGGCGAAAGGCTTCAAACGCCTTCTGCTGGGCTCCGAGATTCGCTCGCGGCGGCTGGGCCGTCGCTTCCTTCAGCGTCCGATGCATCCGCTCATGTCTTCCATTCTGTTGCGGGCAACCCGGTTCGATGCGTTGCAATTCAATCCCCAAACGCACCCACCACACCGCCAGGTCACTGAGCCCTCCCAGGGCCCTCGACGCTAACGGCGGTCCATTGTCCGTGCGCATCGCATCGGGCAGCCCACACTCCCGGAACGTCTTAATAAACAGCGGCTTGACCGTGATAAATCCGGTCGCTCCCCCCAGCCCCTGGCAGCACAACAAGCAGCGGCTGTGCGCATCACTGATCGTCAAGGGCGTGCATTTGCGGCCGTTGGTGGTCCGAAACCAGCCCTTGAAATCCGTACACCACACGGCATTGGCCTCCCGGCACTCCTCAAAGGGCTGCTCCGTCGGCACCGCTCGCCGTCGTCGTTTGACCAGCCCACTCAAACCGTGCCGTCTGAGGATCTCGCTCACCGTGCTCTCCGCCGGACACCGATCCGCTCCCACCGCCTCTCTCAGTTTGACCCACAACTTCGGCGCTCCCCACAACGGCCAACGGGCCTTCAACTCTAAAAGCTTCCTCTCGATCTTCTCTTCTACCGCGTTGGGGTGGCTGTGGGGCGCACGGGACCGATCCTCCAGCCCCGCCCAGCCTTCTTTTTCGTATCGAGCAATCCACTTGTACATCGTCTTCCGACTCACCTCATAGGCCTGCGATAACTCTGTAATCCCATACTCCCCCTCCAGATACTCGGTCAGCAGTTTCACTCGTTCGTTCATTACACACGTCTCTTTCCATGGCATGACTCCTCTTGTAACCTATGTGCCTGGGAGAAACTGTTACCTATGTGCCCGGAACATACTGAACTTCGACAAACCCTGGGAGGGTAACACCAGTTTCTACGTCAACATTCTTAAGGACGACGATCGATACCGCATGTATTATCGGGGAAGTAACTCGCCTGACTATGTCCAGAAGTCGTTGCTCGAGCCGGGAGAGACGGTGGCTGCCCACCATCCCTTCACCATCTCCTACGCCGAAAGCAAGGATGGAATCCACTGGGAACGGCCCGATCTTGGTATCTACGAGTTTGAGGGATCCAAAGCCAACAGCATCGTCTGGATGGATAAGCCGGGCGACCAGGAGATCACGGCCTGCATGTACGTTTTCAAGGATGGCAATCCTGCCTCCCCTGCCTCACAGCGCTACAAGGCTGTGGGTGGGAGCAGCCTATCCGTTGGTAGCCCTTGTCTCTCCCGATGGGCTCCATTGGACCGAACTGCAAGGACAGAAATCGCTGATTGAAGAAGGGCTTCACGGGAACGCCTTCGACGCCCTGAACGTCGTCTTCTGGGATTCCTTCCGGAACCGATACAGCATCGTCTTCCGCGACTCTGATAGAGGTCCTCATCCCAAGGCGAAGGGCCCGGCCTATCGCCCGCAGGGGAGCTCAGCGCAGAACTACGGCAACCGTAGCTTCAAGTTTGCCACCTCCGATGACTTCGTCACCTAGAGCAGCCCCCAGTGGGCCGATTTCGGCGACGCGCCCACCGAGCACCTCTACACCAACGGAACCACGCCCTATTTTCGGGCGCCCCACATCTATATGGCCTTCCCCAAGCGCTTTCAGCCTTGGCGGCAGCGTTTCCACGACACCCCTTTTCCGGGTGCCTCCGAGGCCGTTTTTCTCACCACCCGAGATGGACTTCATTGGGATCGCCGGTTCATGGAAGGATTCATCCGTCCCGGACGAGACAAGAAGAACCGGACTCATCGGAACAACCTGGTGGCCGTGGGAGTTCATCCTACAGCCTCAGATGAGATCTCGCTCTACGTGGTTCGCAATTACAATTTCCCTAGTTGCCACCTGGAGAGAATGGTCCTGCGCACGGATGGGTTCGTCTCCGTCCATGCCGATTATGCTGGTGGCGAGTTGTTGACCAAGCCGCTGATTTTCGAAGGGGTGAACCTGGTCTTGAACTATGCCACCTCCGCGGCAGGAAGCATCCGGGTAGAGATTCAGGACTCGGAAGGAAATCCCATGCCGGGGTTTGGATTGGAGGAGTCCCCTGTAATCTGGGGAGACAAGATCGATTCAGCCGTGAGGTGGGAACGGGCCCATTCTGCAGCGACCTCTGACGAACCATTGAAGAGGTTGGCCGGCCGAGCCATCCGCCTACGCTTCGTCATGAAGGATGCCGATCTGTATTCAGTTCGCTTTCAATAGTCCCCACCATCGCCGGTGAGCGTCGTTGTGTTCTTCTGGCACAATGGCTATGATTCGGCGGCTAGTTAGTGCCCGTCCGAAAACCGGGGTTTTCAGAACTGTAATCTGTTGAATCGTAAACACTTATTATATTTGAGACTGCTGACAGACCGGCTCGACCCAGCTCGATCCAGAGCAAGGACCCTCGAGCGAGGGCACGCGGGCCAAAAAGCAGCGGTTCGGCGCAGACCTCTCCCCGAGTCGGAGCCACAAGGCAGTACGGTCAGCCACAAAAGGCTACAACAGGAGTCGGGCCAGGACGACCAGGTTATAGGTCAGGACGCTGGCATGGACGTAGCTTTGAAAGTGAGGCCAGCCTTTCCAGCTACAGCGGTGGAGACCGAAGGTGTGCTTGAGGGTCCCAATACACCCCTCAATCCCGGCGCGGAAGCGTTTGAGTTGTTTGTAGACCCAACTGGAACGCACCATGCTCTCAACCGTCAACCCACACTTTTTGGAAAAGGCCACATCCTGTACCCCCTGCTCTTTGGCCCAGCGCAGGTTGGCAGCCGAGGCAAAACCACCATCCCAGGCGCTCTGGCGGGGGACCTTCCCGTACAGCTGTCGATGCCGCTCTAAGAAGGGTTGCACATAGTTGCTGTCGGCCGGATTCCCCCGTTCCACCACACAATCCAGGATCAGCGACGAGGCGCCCGTGCTGACAAACACCTTGTGGCCGAAGACCGTTTCCCGAGGGCTCTTCTTGATAATATCGGTGTGCTCTTCGAAGAGGGAACAGATCTTCTCCTGGGCCGCGACGGCCTCGCCCGAAAGGACCCGTCGTTGAGTCTGCTCGATGACTTTGTGCAACAGCCCCAGATAGTGGGCCAGTTGCGCCGCCACGGCCAGACTGAGGGGATCGCTCCACTGCGCGGAAGCTGCCAGCGCCTGCTCGGCATAGTGAGCCGTCTTGGACGCCACTTTGATCAGATCGCGGTAACTGTCCAGGCGCTTCTTGCCGCGGCGGTTGCGGATGTTCAGGACGCGCCGCTTGGCCCGCCGCGTATGATCGACGAAGCCGATCCCTTCCCGCTCCCGCAGCCGCCCCAGCGACTGGGTCACGACTCGAATGCCGTCGTACAACAGCTCACTGTCGAGCGGATAGTGGATGTTCGTCTCGACCGCCGTGGCATCGACCCGAATCCGTTGGCCTTTTTCCAGACCCCGAGCCTGCGCCCAGAGCACCAAGTGGTCGTTGATCGCCTTCCAAGTCCCCGGCTCAATCTTCCCCAGGTTCTCCGCCAGGGTGGCTTTGCTGATCGACGCCCCATAGGGCAAGCGACAGAACCTCTGACAGCTTTGCGAATCCACCAGATGAAACTCCAGCTTGCGATAGCTGAACTGATGCAGCTGTTTGATGACGGCGCAACGCAGCACCTGCTCGGCCGTCAAACCGGGGGCGCCAACACCGGAATCGACCCTGTCAGAGAGATCTTGTACTATCAGCTCCAGCGTCTGGGGATTGTCGTCCAGGATGCGCGAGATCACCTTCAATTCATGGGCCAGCTGGTGATCGGGCCATTGCGGGGAAAGGGGGCGTTGTTTTTCACGCTTTTTACGCATCTTCGAACTCCTGAAATCGTCGTAAGTCGTTTTAGTCTAATTGTTTGCACCAAATAGTCTAGCAAACGGCCCTGACAGTTTCGGAGCTTGCAAAAGCCCTCTTTCCCCTTCCTTATCAATTACTTACACATTTCCGG
>CBDCOR010000013.1:0-141850 GCA_965219855.1 Acidobacteriota bacterium | reverse complement strand
GCTCGGTAGCAGTTCTATGAGGGCATTGAGCAAGGTGGTCTTGCCTGATCCGGTCCCACCGGAAACCAAGATATGTTGCGCTCGGGTCATCAAGGCATCTGCTCCGCCGCTTCCAAGACGT
Source organism: Acidobacteriota bacterium (assembly GCA_965219855.1). GTDB lineage: Bacteria > Acidobacteriota > UBA6911 > RPQK01 > JAJDTT01 > CAUZIZ01. Next base: position 141,729 of record CBDCOR010000013.1, on the reverse strand, counting down.
TTTCCGGTAGGGCTTTCTGCTCGACTAGATCCGCCGCGCTGAACGTCCGCTTGCCGAATCGCCGGATGGTGATTGCAACGTGGGGACTGGCCGGGGGAACACAGATCGCCACGCGGGAACCATCATCGAGCCGGGCGTCGATGATGGGCGTGGTGGCCGGGTCCAGGCCCAAAGGACGGGCGATGTGAATAGCCGCCCGCAACAAGCGCCGATTCGTCCAAGTTCGGGGCTTCATGGGCCGTCAGTAGGCCCCTGGCCTCGATCCAGACATTGAACGGCCCGTTAATCATGATCTCGCTCACTTCGGGATCTTCTAACAGGAGTTCAAGCCCTGGAAGGAATGGCTTTAGGTGTGCTAACCCACTGGCCGCGCCGCTCATATCTGCCCGGCCTCCTTCGCTCTCCAATAAGAATGTTCCAGGGGAAGGTAGTGAGGTTTGAGATAGACCCTCCGGGGTTCCAGCGATTGCGCTCCGTCATAAGGCAAGCAAATGGCCTGACAGTTTCCAAGCAAGGTGAAGTCTCGCGGGTGAAAGACGGCCTCCCGGCGCTCCTGAAAAGACTTGGTTGCGCCGATGCTTCCGCCCGATCCACCGGCCCTGCCTGAGAGCGGGGACACGTCCGCCCGCTTCGAGGTCTCGCTGATCGTGTACGATCCTTTGATCTTGGCAACCTGCCCGCACAATTCCGATGCAATCTTGGCGGATGCGTCGTCGCTCAAGGAGAGAAAGATCCGGGTGCGGAGCGTCTGCAAGAGCGCCCGCCACGCCTCCGACGATCCTAAGACGGCCCGCAATGAGGATATGGATTGGGTCGCAACAATCGGGATGCACCGGCATTGCCGCGTTAAAGCAAAGGATTTCTCATCGCCGGTCGGATCGTCCTCGCCCACCGACGCGAACGCTTGGTACTCGTCGCAAATAAAGACAGCGGGCCGGAAGTAAGTGCTTGGGGATTCCTTCATCTTCTTGGGCCGCATGAGCAAGGCTTGGAGCCATGCGTTTTTGAGCATCACGCCGATGGCGCGGGCCAGCGCCGGGTTGCTCCCGGCTGGCATGTTCAAAGCCAGCACCTTACCGCCCTCGATCAATTCATAGAGCGGGGGCAGGTGGCGCGGCCTTCCGGCAATGGTATCGGCGGGCCAGCGCCGGGCCTCCTGGGGGTCCACCTCGGTGTCGTCCTCGGCGCTGTCCTCCCCCTGGCCCTTGGCCTGGGCCTTCGCCTCGCCCAGCATCGCGGCCCTGGCCTTCGCTCCGATGCGCTTGGGATCGTCGGACACTTCCGGGGGCGGGGGACAGAAGACCGCCGCCACGTCCGGCATATCGAACATCGACAGGAATACGGAAACGCCTTCGACAATCGAGGATTTGATTTTGTTGTCCAGCTTTTGCCAGTCATTCTTAAACCACCGCTTCACAGCGGCCACGCGCTCTCTCACATCGTCACCGGCTCCGGGCTCCCAAACAATCCGGGATTGGATCGTCAATTCCTCTAGCTTATGCTCCAATTCCGGGCTCCATTCCGCCCGCATTTCCTTCCCGTCCGGTGTGGACTTCATGTCCCACTCGGCTAGATCGAACATTTTGGGTTTCCAGACTTCGGACGGAATGAAAACCTCCCCGGTGTTTAGCTCCGCGCTCCACTTCTCGGCCTGTTTGATCTTGGCCGCGAAAAGATCCGGGTCAATCGCGCATTGATAGACCTGCTGCAATGTCACCCATTGCTCCGGTAGCACCCGGTGAAGCTCGATGATCCAACGCACCAGATTGGTATAGGCTTGCTGCCAAAAAGGCTCCTTGCCCTTCCCGAAAAGCTGATTGAGAAGGCTGGCAACGGTGTAGGCCAGCGAGTACGAATCGAGCCACCATGCGGAGAGGGGGTTCCATTTCCAGACGCCTCCCATTCCGATTTCTAGGTAGTCGTCTCCCCGGCCCGCGCCATCCAGAATCGAGCGAATGTCATGGCAAAAATCTCCCTTCACTTCGAGCATGAGCGCCGCCGCCCGCATCTTCGGATCGTCCGCTTGCCAGCCGAGTAGCTGCTTGGCGAAGGGGTGCATACAGGCCGAAGTCTTGCCGGACCCCACCGCTCCAAAAATGGCAACGCCGGTGTACAGTCCGCGCTCCGGGATGGTCAGCCATTCGGGGTTGAAAATCTCCCTGGGTTCGACCGGATGATGCACTTCTCCGATGACGATTTCCGGCCCGTGTTGCTCCGGGAAAAGCGGCCAAGCGGGGAGCGCCCCGAAGGGCAAAAGATCGCGCTTCCGCGCTTCAAGCCAAACCTTCCAAACGGACAGGGCAATAGACCCGGTGAGCATCACCGCAACCAGCGGCGAAAGGTAGTACCAAACCACAACGGCGCTGTAGAAATTGGGGTTGTGATACTCCAAAAGATCAAGCAATGGGACCGTCTCAAGCGCCGGAAAAGGACGCCGTACAAAGCTCCAAACAGCGAACCACACCCCCCCGACAAAGAGGATCACGGTGGGGGGAATTGTCATGACAATTTGACTGGCCCGGACGCCGTACCGGACCCATTCACCCACCAAAAAAGCAAGCCCATTGAAACTTTCCCAGCCGATATAGGCCACCACACGGACGGGGTTTTTCCAGTTCATCGGCCCGGCCTCCCGGTGCCAAAACCGGCTCAAGGCCGTGGTCAGTTTCCGATAGTTTTTTCGCAATTCCATAGGCCCATTCTCCGCTTGATCCGCGCCGCCGTGAGGCATCTTTTCCGAGCCTTCCCGCAGGGATAAATACCGACGATAGCGACCCCCTGGGGCCGGATAGAGGCATGTTCCACCTTGCCGCTATCGGGGCCGGTAGGAACCCCCGTTTCGGGGGGGGTCGCTATCGTCTTCCCGGATTTTGCTCTATCGGCAATCTGGAAGCCGAATAGTAGGGGGCAACCCACTGATAACAAAAGACTTCAAGGAAAGTGGGGATGTTCCACCCCCACGCTTTTTTATGTTCCACCCCCCCCTTTGTCCCTGTAACAAAAAGCATGCGGTTCTCTGGAACATGAAAAACGCCCCAAATCGGCCCGCTCAAACCGGCTCCGAAAATCGGGTGGCGCGGTACGTCGAATAGCCGTCAATCGAGACCCCTTCCGCAAGCTCCGCTTCGGGAAGTTGTCGGAGCGCCATGTACCGCTTCCCGGCCTCGGCCATCCCGCCGTACTGTGCCAAAAATTTCATGTCTCGATTGTCGATTGCATCACTAATCGCCCTGATCTCCTGCTTTACCATCAACCCCGTTGCCACCTTCCCCGGCTCCGCCGCCGCCCAAAGCTGTAGCACCCGATCCGCCCGCAAAACCGCATCCAGTTCCGCGCCGATGGCGATTACTTCCACCCGCCGCCTCTTGGCGCGGATCGCATCCCAAAGCGGTCCATGCGCCGCCCCCCATGAGTGCAATTCCACAGCGGTCGCATGGCCCGGATCGACATAGGCAAAGGTGACGGTATCATCGCCACCGGCAACCGGCAGCTTGAGCGCGAAATAGCGTTTCTGAGCGCGAACCGCGCCGTAGTAAATCCGCCGGGGAATGAGGTTGGAATGGACCCCTAGCCCTTCAATAAATTCGACCTTTTCTCCCTCGGTCGGAAGCCAGTTCATCCCCGGATGTTCCAGGACAAAATCAAGCGAGAGAAGCCGCCGCATGATAACCGGCGTTCCAGCGTTTCGCCGGTGGCGGATGTTCTCGACTCCGAGCGCCCGATAGATCGCCTTCCCGGAAATCCGGCACGTCCGCCCGCCGCCGTTCACGGTCACATGATCGCTTTCGACACCGGCGCGTTTCGCCACCAATGCCTTGACAAATCGTGAAGCCGTCATTCGTTGGGTATCGAAGTAGCGGCAAAACTGAGGCCGGGTGAAAACGCCGCTGTGGAGACAGACAAGCGCGATCCATTCCGCTTCCCGTCCGGTCCATCCGAGCGCCGCAAGCGCCCGCTCCCGGCCCTTCAAGTGCTCGATCATCGTCCGCCAGTCACCACCGCCCGGTCTCCTTGCAGGTAGGTGATAACGATACCCATAGGATTGTGAACAATTAGATCGGGGGGGATCTCATCGAGGAACAGGAATTGCAGCGATAAGCTCCAGTGTTCCCGGTCCACTTCGCCCTCGGCGACAAGGCGCACGAGGTCAAAATCGGCCGACGCGCTGTAGGGCTCCTGGGGGTTGGCCTGAATCCTCAAAACGACACGATCCACCTGCAACTCATCGCTGGCCGCGCCCGCCGCTAGGAGGGCGATATTCTGGCTCTCGGCCCGGAAGGATGCGTTGGCTAGATCGGTCGTGAGAAACCGGAGACTGCGGGACCAGTTTTCCTCGACCGTCGCCCGGCGGCGGGAATAGAAGTCATAGACGAAACGATTGAGAAAGTATTTGGTCGTCGGGTCCAGCGGGTCGGCCTGGGCCTCCATCACGTCATAGGCGACGGCTTCGGCCCGGCCTATTTCATCCACCCGTACCACGATGGGCCGGGGGGGATCGACTGAGGCAATGCGGATCACCACCACGATAAGAAGAATTACCGCAAGGCCGAGCCCCACCGTGATCGTCCGAAGGTGGCGGTTGGTGTGGACCGCCTCACCCCATATCTCGGCGTACTCCGCGCCCGCGTCCTTCGCCGGGGGCGTCTTATCTTGGCTCACTTAATCCCTCCTGATGCTGCTGTCTTGGCCGCTGCCGCGCCGCCGCTGGCCGCTGCCATCCCTGCCGTTGTCGCCAGTCCCATGAGTCCGCTCCCTCCCGCTGCGCCTCCGGTAACGAGCATCGAGGCCAGTTCCCCGCATTTGAGCGATGAGAGAATCCCGGCAATGAAAAGCGGAATGACGGCCAGCGTCCATAGGCCCACTTGCGTCATGGATTGGGTGTCCAGGTTCGCGCCGCCCAGCGTCGTGATATACGCAATTCCCACGGCGCTGAACACCCGCAACACACACCCGGCGATCACGGCATAGAGCGAATAGGTGAGCATCCCTTTGAACCAGCCCCAAAAGAGAAAAGCCAAGGGTTCAAACACCAGGAACGGGATAAAGATCGGCCCTAGAATGATGAGGATTGCCAGGGCGATCTGAGCCCAGATCACCTGAGCGTAGGTGACAGCGAATAAGACGATGAGCATGAGAATCAAAAACGCCATGATGATGGTCCCGGCGACGGCGGTAATGAAGGCATGAGCGCCGCCCGTCATGGCCCCGATCAGGTTCCCCTGGGCCGCTTGCGTCTGATGGTTCGCGGCGATGTCCCGCACCATGTCTCCGAGTTCGGTTTGCATCGAGCTAATGATGTCGCCTAGCAACAGTTCGTGTAGCCAGTTCCCGCCCTCGGCAATCATCCCCGGAAAGGTTTGGCTCATGCCGGGAATCGTGGTCGTGTAGAACTGCATCATCACCCACGGAATCCATATCCCGACGACAAGGCGCACCACTTCCCACGGTTGGATATTCCCGCTAAACGCGATCTTGACCCCGGCAATCACCACCACAATCAACGCAAGCCCGGTAAACATGCCCGTCCCAAGGGCCAGCACCTCGCCGCCCGCCGCATCCGTAAGACCGTCAAGGGCGGTTTGAATGAAGGATTGAAAATCCCGCAATTCCTCGTCGGGGACATTGGAGGGGATATTCGGGTCAATCTGAATCTGCATCGGCGCGGATTACTGGCCGGTTCCGCCGTAGAGCGCCGGGACTCTGAAAAGCAACCCTTCGCGCATCGAATCGACGCGGGCCGCAATCCCTGCTTGCTGCGCGTCAAACGTAATCTGAGCTTGGCGCTCGGCCTGGACGAAACGGGCCAGTTCTTCGCGCCGCGCTATCTCCTGTTCGTACTCTCTCGCGGACTCCTGGGACGCCTGATAAACCATCAACTGCGCCATGGCAGCGGTAAGGTTGCCCTGGGTCACGGTCCCGGCAACCATCGCTTGCTGTAGCGCGGTGTTGCTCGTGTTCGTGTTGTTTCGCAGTCCTTCATAGGACGAAACGGCGTCCTTCGCGGCCACCATCAGATTCTTGGCCGCGTCGCTTTGGGCGTGAGCCATGACGAGCTTCTTATCCCCGGCCTCTGCCGCCGCTAGGTAGACCTGTGAAGCCGCCGCTCCGACCTCCGGGCTCTGGCCCGCGTAGAGGCTCAGAAAATCGCTCTCCGATATGGTGTTACTGGCCGTCAAGCGGTCCCTCCATGCGTCGGTGAAACTGGTTCCCGATTCTCCTAGCTGCTCCACCGCTCCGGCCAACTCCCCGGCGACGCCGGTAAAGTCGTTCTTCCAGGAAAGGCCCGCTCCGATAAATTCGGTGGGGACCGAGCTAAGATCGGTGAAGGGCTGGGTCAGCGCCCCGACCGTGCCAAGGGCTTGCTCTTTCAGGTGCGAGAACTGACCGGTCAGTTCCGTTAGCTGGCCGTTCATCGTGATCTTCTCCATTGCATCGTTGTAGATTTGGACCCCCTGATTGACGATCATCTGCGCCCGCTGGATCGCCGCAATGATCGAGCCAAAGATGGCGTAGGCGGGCGTGGTGCTCAGTACGATCATGAGGGGAACCAAGAGAAGGCCGCTCACGATTCGGTGTTTCATTTTCATTCTCCTTTTAGGTTTCGGGGGACCAGTACATCGGACGTAAACCAGATACGGAGACGATGCCCGGCCCGGATGGTGATGGTGGGTAAACGATTGAGGAACCGCTGTAAAATCCGTTCGGCGGCTTGGCCTAAGCCCTGACCCGCACCGGCCCGGAACGCTTGAGCCCCTCCGCCGTAAGGGTTCGAGTTCTGCAAGGTGAGGCCGCTAATGATGCCGACCGCACCCACGGCGGCAAACATCGAGAAATAGTGGCGGTTGACCTGATCTTTCAAAGCGCCTTCTCCCACTTGGTTGAGGCCGTGAAAGTCCAGTGTCACCCATCGCCCGTCCGGGTAGATCAACCGATGGAAAGACACGGCCAGGCGCTCTTGATCCCGGCCTAGAACTGCCGACGCGGTTCCGATAACCCGCGCTCCACGCGGGACTAAAACCCGCTGGCGGCCGGCGGAGTAAAACGGCACGGCAACCTGAGCCAGCACCGGGCCGGGAAAGTCACCGGATAGTTGGGTGACAAGCACGGCCTCAAGGAACGATCCCTCATAGATCCGTTCCCATCCTGCCGGATCTTCGCCGCTCTCAAGCCGCGAAGGGTTGGCATAGTCGCGGGCGGGTCGCGCCGCCGCACCGGGAAACCCTAGCGAATTAGGCGGGGGTCCGGCGGGCGCTTGCGGTCTAGCGGGCTCGGCCTGGGCCAGGGCCTCACCCCCGCTCTGCTGTGCGCCGGTCAAGGCCCGGAGAAAGGCTTGATCGGACTCGGCCTCCGCCGCTATTTCATCCTCAAGCCCTGCGGTCACACCCTCGAACGTCCCAAGGGCCTGAGAGAGCGCCTCCACTCCCTCGGCGCGGATTTCTTCGACCGGGCCGGGCTCCGCGCCCGCCTGCGCCGGTGATCTGGCGCGGTCGAATTGCCGGTAGGTCTGAGCCACCGGCGAACTGCGAAGGGACCGGCGGCGGCGTTCCAAGGCTTCCAGGCGCAAGCGTTCCCGGAGTTCAAATTCCTGCTCCGTGTATGCTCTGCCGGTTTCAGGACTCGGCCCGGCCAGTAGCAACGCCTCGTCCATCGTCACCTGCCCGCCGCCGATCGTGCCCGTTGCGACGCCCCGCGCCTCCTGGCGTTGCTCCGCCTGTAGGGTTCGCTCCGCCGCCGCCCTCCGCGTCTCGGCCCGTAGCGCCTCGGCCTCGACCTGCGCGGCCATCTGCCCGGCGAAGTTCCGCGCCGGGCCGGTGACTTCTCCGCCTATGGAGTCGATTTCCGCTTGCTCCGTGCCTCCGCTTGCCAGCCACAACGCGGCGAAGATCAGGATCAGAACCGTAATCAGCGCCACACCCCATTGAGTGACAATGCCTCCCGGCAAGCTGCCCGCTGGCTTGGGGTAAAGGCGTTTCCATTCAATCACGGCGCCACCTTCGGCGGGGTGAAGCGCCACTTGGCTTTTTCTTTGCCGATCTGCAACCAGCCGTTGCCTAAAACATGGCGGGCGATATACAGGCCATCTTCTTCAAGATCGTAGGCAACCAAGGCCGGTTTGCCGTCCTTTTCTTCGTACAGCGCGGGCGTCTCCTGGGCGTTCGAGCGAAGGTAGGTAAACTGTCCGTCATTCCACATTCCCTCGACCAGAAACGGCCATTTGATCGCCTTGTCCTCCAAGCGGTAAGGGAAATTCAACCGCGTGGGATAGTCTGACCGGAAAGCCTCAGTCTCACCCTCGGCCTGGGCCGCCGCCGCCGCCACGCGGGCCTCGGCTTCCTCCTGCACCGTGGCGACGGTCTGCATGGCGGTTTCCGCCATTTCCTGATAGGCCGTGACCTGGGAGCGCCGGACAAAGGCCGGGGTGTTGACTCCCGGCGAGATGCGGGGATCGTCAATCTGCGGATGCTCCACCCGGACGATTAGATGCGGCTCCCCGGCGCTTTCCTCCGTCACCAGGAACGAATAGATGCGCCCGGATTCACAGACCAAGGCGACGTTCGTAGTCACGTCCTCCGCAATCGGTTTGAGGAACGCGAGATTGGCCGCTCCGGTCAGGTGCCAATACTCGGAATCTCCCACCACGAAATCAAGAATGTCCTCCGCTGCGGGCAGCACGATTACAGTGGTGTGCCTCGTCTTGGCCTGAATCCTCACAATCTGATCCTCGGCCTCGATGATCCGCAACACCGCTCCGGCGTCCTGAGCCAGCAGCGGCACCGGCAAGGCCAGGACCGCCGCCGCTAAAAGTGGAAAGAATTTCAACATCGACTTACCTCCGTTTTGATAAGTGTTCAAGGGCCTGTTCCAGGCCGTGTTCTTCAACGGCTGCGGCCCGTTTTGCCGCGTCAACCGGCGAAGACGTGTAAAGCCAATAGCTGGCCGGATCGACTTCAAGGCGTAAGATCCCTGCCGCGTCGGTGCGCCTCAAGTAAAGCTCGCGTTTGGGAATCAACCCTCGAATGGTGTTCATTTCCGATGGGTTCAACCGGAAGGTTTCGGCGGCCTTCTCAGGCAGGTCCGGGTTGGCAAGGAACAGCTTGGTCGGCATGGATTCAAGCAACGCCTCCGCTCCCGCCGTTCCCGTCACGTCCACGGCGCTTTGAGTGGCAACGATCAGCGCCGCGTTCTTCTTGCGCCATGTCTTCGCCGCCTCTGCGAGATAGGAAAGGACGGCGGGATCTTGAAGGTAGCGCCACGCTTCATCCACCACCATGAGCTTGACGCGGGCGGTTTCGGCGGGATTTTCCAGGGCCAGCCGCAACCGCTCCAAAAGGTAGAACAGCGCCGCCTCGCACAAGTCGTCATGCTCTGCGGCACCGGCCATGTCGATCACCTGCCAGTCCTGAAATTGCAGGTCTTCGCCATCCGCCGGGTTATCGAAGTAGCGGCCCCACGCGCCGTCACCGTGCCAGCGGCCAAGCGCGGGCCACATCTTGGAGGGCAAGGAGTGGACCAGCGTCCCAAGGGTCCGCTCCGCTGGCGCGAAAGCGTAGAGGTCTTCCACGCGGGCGCGGATCTCGCTCGGATCGGACCCGCTCAAGTTCCATCCGCCGATGCGAAGCAACCGGGAAATCCAACCGGTCAGGAATTGGTAGGTCCGCTCTCCTGCCGGTAAAGAAAAGGGGCGTAGCTGGAAGCCTTCGCCGTCTGCCGTCGCCGGTGATAGCTCCATGTATCCTCCGCCCAGGAATTGGGTGAGCCAGCGATAGGAGCCTCCTAGATCGAGGATCAGGATGCGCGGATCGTATTGAAGGGCCTGAACCAAAAGGAAGTTGAGGGAAAAACTCTTGCCCGCGCCGGTGGCTCCAAGCACCAGCGTATGGCCTACGTCGCCCTGAAATAGATCGTAGTGGTAAGGGGTCCGCCACCCGGTCTCAAGGATTGCCAGGGCCGCTTTCCGCAAGTGGCCGCTCTGGGGAGTTCCCACGGGTGGACCGAAGATCGGAGCCATGCAAGCGGTCACACCTGCTGAGACAAACACGGATCGGACCTGCCGCCTCCGGGGTTGTCCTGGCATCCTCGAGAACCAGGCGGGAAGCTGCCCGTACCCTTCCCGGATCACCTTGGCATCGTGGCTGGCGAAGATCCTCCGAATATCCCCGTCCAGGCTCTCGGTGTGCTCTAACGGGCCGTGGATCGCAATCGTCAGGGCAAGGTCGCCGTAAGCAACACCGTCCGTCTCAAGCTCCACGAGAGCATCCCCTAAGCGGTCACTCTCCGCCGCTGCTGCCGTGTCCACCATCGCCGCCGCGCTCCCCTCCGTCTCTTGAACGTGGGCGCTCATCGAATACCGCTTCGAGAAGTAATGGCGCTGCGCTCCCCGGATTTTTCGCCGGGCAGAATCGAGGCGCTGGGGACGCCATTCGAGCGTGACCGTCAAGGTCGCATCGAGCCGGTAAAGATCGGCCAAGAGATTGCTGCGGGCCGAGCCTGGGGGAGAGAGCAGCGAGTACAGCACAACGGGCTCCCCGTCCAGGCGAAGGTTGCGCCGCTCCGCTTCGAGTTCGGAAACGGCCAGCCGCCAATTCATGCCGCTGCCCGTCGCGCCGTCCCACGGCGTTTCGGGCCGGTTGGTGAGTTCGCTCAAAATCACGCTGGCCTCGTGCGCGTGGAGCAGACGCAAGGGCGTAAGGTCATCCACAAGCGCCCGGCTGGCATCGACCGTTTGCCGAAAGCCAGCCGCCGCCGCTTCTATCGAGGAATGGAGGTAAACGGACCTCTGCGCGTTCTTGCGCCGGGCCATCCAGTTCTTCGCGTAGGCCATCCACCACGGCCCCCCGGTCCTCCCGGATGCCACGGTGGATAGACCCGGATCGTAAGCCCATGCAACATAAGCCGACACGTCCTGCACCCGCTTGGTGAGAAATTCCCGGCGCTTCCGCTGGCCGAGTGTCACCACCTTGGAAGCGCCGCTAGGCGGCACTTCCGGGAAGCGAACGGGTCGCCGCAACAAATAGAAGTAAAACCGGGTCCGGGCGTCCAGGCCGCTCAACATTCGTTGCCATCGGTCAATCACCCGATCCCGCTGCTCCGGGGTCTGGCCGTCCAGGACGCTAGGCGAAACGCGGGCCAAGCTCATCAACTCCCCGGCCCGCGTGAGACAGGTCCGCTCGTCATCGAGCCAGCCCCAATAAGGCAATTCCTCGGCCAGCGATCCCGCCGCTTCGTAGTCCAGGAGTTCGTTGTTCACATTCATTCGCTATCGACTCTCTGCAATCCGGTGACGCGCCATTTCACAGTAGTTCGGGGAAGCGTCAATCCCGATCCACCTTCGATCACAGGCTTTCGCGGCAATGGCCGTGGTGCCCGATCCTAGAAAGGGATCGAGCACGGTCTCGACATTGGTAGCCTGGATGCACCTTTGAGCCAGTTCCACCGGGAAGGCGGCGGGGTGAGGGTTCCGGCTCTCCTGGGGAATGCGCCAAACATCGCCTATGGCGTTCGCCTTCGGTCGAAGACGAAACGCGGGCTGGGCGATCAGGTAGATAACCTCGTAAGTGGGAAGGAAATAACCGGGGTTGAAATTGATCCCACCAGCGCGTTTCCAGATGATAATTTGCCGGACCGGAAACCCCTCGACGATCTCACTCCGGTCTTGGAGTAGCCCAGCTTGGACCCGCCACTTGTGGTTGTAGAATATCGCCCCGTCGTGGCGTAAGACGCGCATCATGGCCGCAAGGCAATGTCGCTGCCATTGAATATATACGTCAGCGGGCAGGTCATCCGCGTGGCCCTGGTAGCCGTGGATCAATCCGGCTCTCGGCCACTTGCCGCCGCGTCCATCTTTCAATCCGTTGCCGGTGCTGTTCCTCAAGTTGTAGGGGGGACTCGTTACGATCAGGCCGATGGACGAAGCAGGCATCTTTCCCATGAGCGTCAAGCAGTCTCCGCAATGCACCTTGTCCAGCGCCGCCGCCTCAAAGTCCGTGAGTTCGTCATTCACGTTCACCGGCTTATCTCCGAATCAAGAGGGTCCAGGGCGCTGCCGCCCACTTGCCCGGATCGTAGCGGGCGCGAAACTTGGCCGACGCCCGCAAGATTTCGAGCATGTTGGGGTCTTGCTTCCAGGCCCAAAATCCCACGGCGTACAACACCGCGAAGATCAACCCTCCGGTCACAATAGAGTTGATCGCGTTCCACATGGCGAGTCCCAAGGTGGCACTCAAGAGGAACCACCGGCGCTCGACTCCCATAATGGTGAGCGGCTTACTGAGCGCCGGGTATCCGCGCCACGCCTTGCCGCGCTTCATCAGAACAGCCAAGCCAGGAAGTTGGCCGCTCCCATGGCCATGCCAAGCCCGAAGATGATCCCGGCCAGGGCCTTCTTGCTGCCGCCTTCACCAAAGGCAAACATCAAGCCCCCTACCACGATGGCAATCAGACTCAAGCCTCGCGCTATCGGGCCGGTGAACGCCTGTTGCAGTACGTCGATGGCTTGGAGCCAGGGGCTTGTACCCTGGGCGAGCAGTTCCGTAGATGACGCCACGATGAGCGCCACGATGAGGACTCCGCGCTTTCGAGCGCCGGTGTAAGGTAAGGTCATGTTTCAATCTCCTTTGTGGTTTGAAAGCTTGATCCGTTAGGCTCCCGGATACTCCCCTCGTTCCTCTTGCTCCATCTTCTCGGCAAGCTCCGCTTGCCCTCCTTCGCCGCGCCGGATGGACCGCTCCATCAGATCCACTTTCCGGCCCATGTCGGCAAGCCCCAGGAGACGGGCCCCGGAGTAGAGCGAAAACATCAGCGCGGCCAGGGCCAGCCCTGCGTACCATGCGACCGGCATCCAGTGATCGGTGAGGGCCATCCAAAAGTAGGGCCGTAGCCATGAAAATCCCTCGCCGGCGAGCATCAAGCCCCCGGCGCAGATGATGGCCGTCAATCCCACGCTTATTTTCCAGGGCTGCATGAGTCTTCCTTAGAGTTCAAATGAGGCGGGATCGCGGTCTTTGCCTCCGCCGCCGCTGTTGCCATCGTCCCGGCCAAGCGCCCGCGCCACTCGCGCCTTCGCCCGGCCATTGCTTCCATGCACGGCGAAGCCCGCCGCCGCTTTCGCGCCGATGCTCTTGGCGCTGTAGTGCTCAGTCGCAATCTCCACATTCACCCTGCCGCTTCGTCCATCAAGGTCATACTCAAGCTGCGCGTCCGGGTACTCGACTTTCCCGGCCTTGACGGGTAGGCCCAGCTCCGCCGCTTTTCCCACCCGCGCCGTGTCCGCCGCCGCCTTGCCGCCCTTCATCCTGGCCGTCTCTGACGCCCTGGCAACCTCGCGTTTCAACTCGGCGTCGATGCGAACCCGCCGCAACACGGCTCCCTTTTCGATCAACTTGCCCTGCTCGATCCGCGCCGCCCGGAATACCGCCGTGTCATGCTGTAGCTCTGCCGGTTTGACCCTGCCGCCCCACGCCTTCTGTCCGCTGTCAAGCCCTTGGGCCTGGGCCGCGACTTCGGCCCGGTGGACTCCCTTCCCGGTGAGCGTCAGCACCTTGTAGGTGCCTCCCTGCGGACCCTTGGCGGTATGCTCCCGCACGTCGCCCTGTTGAATCATCCGGTCCACCGCCCGGCGCGTGGCGTAGGGGTGTCCATCAAAATGCGCCTCCGATAGATCCTTGTAGGCTACCGTCCGATACATGCCGATCTCCGCCACAGCCCGCTCGCTGCGGGCCGTGAAACCGTCGCGTTCGGATCGCGGATCAAACTCGGCCCGGCTTCCGGTGCGCGTCCGGTCCTGGCGCTCTTTCAGGGGATCGCGCTTGGGCCGCTCCGGGGTCAGTGTTCGCGGATCACTGCTTATATCTCGTGGATCAAACACAGCGCCTCCTTACCGGCTCGGCCCCCTATCGCGCTCTTGCGTCTGTGTCCGCGCCGCCGCTGGCTGCTTCGGTGTCTGGCCGATCTGCGGACCCCTGGCGTGGGAAAACTCTTGCGTAAGCTCGGCCCTGGTCTTGGTCGGGTGCTCCCGCTCCTGGGTGATCGCCCGTTCCATAAGGTAATTTGTCATCTGCTGCGCCTCGCCCGCCGCCCGGCGGATCTCATGCGGGTCTTTTTCCAGCACCGCCACCCAATTCGCAACATAGGCCGCGCCGCGCTGCGGGTCGTGGCCCACGCCCACCTGCTCTCCGGTCATCATGGCGCTGATCTCCGCCCGCAATTCCTCGCGGGCATACTCCGGGCTCCCAAAGCCCGCCGCCATGCCTTCTTTGAGAGTGTCGCGGTTCATCCGGTCGTGATGGCCGGTCGAATGGCCCGCCTCGTGCAGCGCCGTCTGGTAGTAGCCATTACGCGTGGCGAATTGCGACGGGTCCGGTAGCACAATCTTGTCCTCGGTGGGCGAGTAGTAGGCCCGATCTCCACCGGGGACGTGCTGCACCTTCGCGCCGCTGGCGCGTAGCACCTTGTCAGCCTCCCGGTGCGTGTCCCATTCCGGGGTGGTGGGAGATTCCCTGGGCGGCAACTTCAATCCATCGGTCTGCTCCACGTTGAAAACGGTGTATTGACGCATCACAGGCCGCGCGTTCTCCGTTTCCTCATAGATCGTTTTGCCGTCCTTGTCCTTGCGGATCTTCCCTTCCGCGTCCTTCGCCGGTCGCTCCGTCCGGTTCTGATAGAACAGGACTTGTGTTCCCTTCTCTCCCCGCCGCACCTGCCCGCCCGCTGCCTCGATCTGCCGGTAGGTTCCCCACCTGTTGTCTCCCCGGCCTTCGCTGATCTGACGGCTCATGAGATACAGGCTGTTCCCTCCGGTGTAGGCTTTTCCGGTGGCTACATTCGTCGCTCCGATTTGTTCGCCCGGCTTCCAGGGCTTTTGCCAGGGCGCGGTGCCTTTTTTGATCTGCTCGATGATTTCACCGCTCACCTGCTTGGCGTATGCCTCGCTCCGCTCATAGTGGGTTTGCTTCGGTGGCCGTTTTGCCATGCCGTGTCCCTCCGGTTGTCTCAGTTGTAGGGATCGAATCTTGCGGCCTTGATTTCTTCGAGGGTTCCCACATCCTCAACCATCAAGCCAACCTTTTCAGCGAGTTCATGCGTAAGTTCCACGTCCGCGCCCCTATCGAGCGCCGCGTGAAATTCCGCCTCCGTCTCGACTGAAACCAATTCAACCTTCGCCTTGGCCTTCTTCTTTTTCCCAAACATCGTTTCTCCCTCTCTGGGCCGATTACCGCCGCATGCGCCCACACACGATGCAAACGGCCCGAATGGCGGCTTGGGGCCGCTTCAATCGCCGCCGAGGCTGAAATTCCTCCCCAAAGGGCGGCCTCCTTCGCGGTTTTGTCCATGGTTTTTTGATATTGCCTGACCGAATGCGGTGGGCGGAAGTATGATCCGTCACGCGCCGGAGACGGCGCTTTGCCCGGTAGACCCGTTGCCGGTCCCGGTGATCGAGCCGTCCTTCCGGGCTGTCCTGGTGTCGCCGGTTGGCAAGCCGCATCTGTTGGCGTCTCATCCGGCGTCGGCACCTCTCTCCGCAGTAGACCTGCCCCCGGTAGCAGCTTCCGCAGATGGTGAACATCGTCCCGCAACCCGACCCTCGGCAAAACAACTGGACCCATGCCATTTCGCGGGCCATACCCCGCACGATTCCATAGCCGCCTGTGAACCTTGCAGGGTTGGCGGAGACGCTGGGAATACCGACCTGGAATTAGGGGGCGTGACAGAATGGACAGAACGGATTGAGAGGAAACATGAGCTGGGAGCTACTTGCTATTTTGATGGTGTTCCGTCTCGGGAACGCCCGTGGTCCTGGGGCGATTTTCAGGTCCGTATGGGCGCGCGAGCCCGTCGAAGTCGTCGTTGCGATGCAGGAGGATGTCTCAGGAATAGACGGTGGTGGTGTCCCTGTCTTGTCTGAGGTGCATGGGAGAATAAACCCATGCAGCGTCAACGTGGCGAGTTGGTTCCTGTTGCCGAAGCCTTGGCCGATCTGCCCGGCCCCATCCAGGTGCGCCGCCTGTCCGCTCCCCGCCGTGCCTTCACCCTTGCCGATCAAGTAAACCGACTTGTCGGGGCCAGCGAAGCAACGCCGGATAGAGGTTTCCTGGGGCGCACGATGGCGCTGTGCAGCCTCCCCCGTTCCAACCCCGGCAACCAGCTTCAATACGAGCGTGTCAACGGCCCCTTCACGTTGGGGATGACCGCTGGCCTTAACAGCAAGCTCCCCTTCGGAACCAACCCACGTTTGATCCTGGCCTGGCTCTGTACCGAAGTGGTACGCACCCAAAGCCGCGATATCGTTCTAGGTCGTTCGCTTTCCGAGTTCATGCGGAAGCTCGGTATCTCTAGTACCGATGGGCGCGGGCAAGCCCGCCTCCGCAATCAAATGGAGCGGCTGTTTAGTTGCAGCGTCTCGATGATCTACAAAGATGCCAACCGGCGAGCCCGCGCCAACGCCGTGCTCGCGGATCTCACCGACTTCTGGTGGAATCCCAAACATCCCGATCAAGCGGGACTGTGGGAGAGCAAGGTGAGACTGAGCGAGTCATTCTTCAATGAGATTGTGAGCCATCCGGTGCCACTCGATCTCACCACCCTCAAGGCGCTCAAACGCTCTCCGTTGGGCCTCGATCTCTACCTGTGGTTGGTCTACCGAACCTTTCCACTCCGCGATCCGCAACGGATCACCTGGAAGCAGGTGTACCGTCAGTTCGGAACGACCCCGGCCAAAGCCAGCGATAACCAAACCGTTCAAAACTTCCGCATCAAGGTGCTCCGGGAGTTGAAGAAGATCAAGCTGGCCTGGCCGGACCTGAATTATGGAACGGCGCGGGGCCTCCTGATCCTCTATCCATCTCCCCCGCACATTCCCCCGACCCCTGGGCCGAGACCGGCCTTGATCTCACCCTAAAGACGCGACTGAACGCCCGTCGTGGCGCTCTCCTGGTTTGTTGCCCGTCTTGCGGGTAAGGGTGGTGCCTCTACCGATCAAAGCCGCTCCTGGGGCATCCTAGAGCACGGTTCGGTGGCACTCCCCGCGAAGTTTTCCACATCTGGCCGTGAATCGAGGGATTTTCCCACGTGCTAAGGGGAAACATTGCCCCCCAAGAGTTCGTGCTAAGGGGAAACATATACATATAGAAGACCAGTAGTGTCCCAACGTTTGGGCTTCTAATCTCTGTAAAGTATTAATGAGTAATATGTTAGAGAAGATAATGGGTGTTTCCGACTTGAAAGTGAGTGTACGCTCACGCCCTTCAGTTCATAAGGAGGGCGAGCATGTACACGGGCACGACGATTTTTTCTCAGGTGATGCGGCATCTTCCCTGGCATCATTTTCATCGCATTGTTCAGCACTACGGAGGCGACTACAAGGTCAAGTCGTTCCGCTGTGCCGACCATTACCGGGTCATGGCCTTTGCACAGTTGACCTATCGCGAGAGCTTGCGCGATATCGAAGCCTGCCTACGGGCCATGAGATCCAAGCTCTTCCACATGGGCATTCGCTCCACGGTCTCCCGCAACAATCTGTCCAATGCCAACGAGAGGCGCGACTGGCGCATCTATGCCGAGTTTGCCCAAGTGCTTATCGCCGAAGCGCGCCGCCTGTACACCGACGAGGACCTGGGAGTCGACCTGAACGCGACCGTCTATGCCTTGGACTCCACGACCATCGACCTGTGCCTCTCGGTCTTCCCCTGGGCGCGCTTCCGCCGTACCAAGGGGGCGATCAAACTGCATACCTTGCTCAACCTGCACGGCGCCATTCCCGAGTTCGTTCTGATCTCGGACGGAAAACTGCACGATGTCCACGCCTTGGACCACCTGATTCCTTGTCCCGGTGCCTACTACATCATGGATCGCGGATACCTGGATTTCGGGCGCCTGTACCGACTCCATTCTGCCCGGTCGTTATTCGTGACCCGCGCCAAGGCCAACTTCAAGTTCCGCCGCCGCTACTCCCACCCGGTGGACAGAACGACGGGACTGATCTGCGACCAAACTGTCCTGCTGAGCACCTTCTATCCGGCCAAGGCCTACCCCGAACCTTTGCGTCGCATCAAGTTCTTCGACGTCACCACCGACCTGCGGCTAGTATTCCTCACCAACGACTTTGCTTCTCCCGCTCTGACTATTGCCCGGCTCTACAAGCTCCGCTGGCAGATCGAACTGTTCTTCAAATGGATCAAACAGCATCTCCGCATCAAGGCCTTTTACGGCACCAGTCCCAATGCCGTGAAAACACAAATCTGGATCGCCCTCAGTACCTACCTGCTCATCGCCATCATCCGCAAGCGCCTCTATCTCGAGTTGCCGCTCTACACAATTCTCCAGGTCCTGAGTGTCTCGCTCTTCGAGAAAACCCCAATTTTACAGGCCTTTCAGGACATGCATTACATTACTCAGAATAGTGACATTCATAAACAGTTGATGTTATTCGACTAACGCTGGGACGCTACTGACTAAGAGATAATAAATGATATTTCCATTTCCTGAAAAGGATGCAGCTAACAGCACCGTTCTCGTCGCCATGAAACGGGCCATGAACAGAGCCAAGCGAGCGAATCGTGAGGAGATCAGTCCAGATGACCTTCTTGTGGGCCTCCTGCAGACCATAGCTCGCTTCAACGTCGCTCAGATCGGACCCTGGACTATCGATCTCGAAGAGCCTGGGGAGGTTTCGGAGGAATCAGCACCTAATGGAGTGAAGGTCAAGTACAGCGTTGCTGCGGTCGAGATCTTCAACCGGGCTGCTGCCACCGCTAGGCGAGATGGTGACAAAAGGGTCGCTATCGTCCATCTACTTGTGGCCTTCGCCAACGAAACCCAGGGTCTCATGAAGAAGTTGCGGCAGGACTTTAGCTTATCTTCGGCGGAATGGCGCTCAGAACTGCCTCGGTGGCAACCCGTCGGTGCTCGAAGCAATGGCGCGACGACATCCCCAGAAGTAGACACGCAGACGTTGGAGGAAAAAGCCCTCCTTAGTCCCGATGAGGCCGCCCAGCTACTTGGGGTTCATTACCAGACGATCCGTGGATATATTCGTCGAGGCCAGCTTCCTGCCTTTAGGCTGGCGGGAGAGCGGGCACTGCGGATCAAGAGAGAGGACTTATTGAAGCTCCTGGAGCCATTTAGTCCAGACTGAAAGATCGAAAGATGAAAGGAGAAAAAACCATGCCTACCTACGTCGTCCAACGAGATCTACCTGGAATCACGCCAGATCAGCTGACTGCTGCGGGTTTGCGGGCTAAGACATGCTGCGCCGAGATGACAGATGAGGGGCAGTCCGTCAACTGGATTCGGAGCTACTTTCTGCCAGAGAGCCAGCAAACCCACTGTTACTTCCAAGCGGAGACTGCCGACGCTGTGAAGGAGGCAAACGACCGTGCCCAGATTCCGTTTTCGAAGATTCTTGAGGTTCAAGAGATGACGCCAGAGATGTTCTAGGGAGCTAAGAAGGTTTGTCTGAGCTTCTTCGTGACTTTTGAGTCAGGTTCGGAACGCAAGGATACAAAAAGCTCGGCCCTCAGGCTGTGGCTTTCACCTGCCTTGGCCCAAGGTGTTGAGGCCTTGAGCGTCGAAAACCAAGAGAGGTCAATCCCAACGGGATTGCGTCTTCCAGCCCAGGGTTTCCGAACCCTGGGTCGTGGACCGGATCTCGAATCAAGGCACCCATCTTGCCTCAGGGGGGTTGGGTGTTTTTGATCTTCATATCAAGACCAGCGAGGAGCCCGAAGAGATAAGAAACATTGAGTGATTCATCGAAGCATCAACAAATCTCATAACACCCCCCCCCATAAGGTCTCCCTTGGGCAGCGACAACCCCTTGACTAGTGAGTGGGCGGCGTTTGTGAGCGAGGATGGGATGTACGGATTCATCACGTTGTCCGAAGAAGGGGAGGAAAGGGTGAAGGGCGAGGAGTTCCTATCGGCGAGAGTTGTGGTCGTAGTGACCACCAAGGATGAAAGGAGATGCGAGTCTTCGGAGGAGTTCTTATGGAAGCCCTAGAAGGCCTAAGCTGAAACTTCATTGGGATCGTCGCACGTCTCTTGCCACTGGACAGTGTGGCGAGAGGCTTCAAGTTTCTTTCTCGAATGGGGCAGCCCGGCTGGGGCGCGACTAAGCTGAAACTTCATTTGCGAGCGTAGCTTTGGCCTCCAGGCCGAAGTCTTCTTGATTCGAGCCTTTGGCTCGGACGGCGGCCTGGAGCCCACCGCTACGCCGGGCCCAAAGTTTCGTTCTCGAATGGGGCAGCACCGCTGGGGGGCCACTAAGCTGAAACTTCATTGTCGAGCTTCCGAACTTCGGCGTTCGTATTGTTCGGTGTTTTGCGGTTTGAGATTTGGGCTTTTCTGCTTCCCGAGAAAGCAACCGCTAAAGGCTAAACCGAGATTTAGGCTTTCTTTCTACTCAGCAAGCAACATCTTTAAAGGGATGCCGGGGGCAGAATTGAACTGCCAACACACGGATTTTCAGGTCACGGCTCGGAGAAAGAACAAGACAAAGAGTGACACTGATTTCGTCGCTTTCCTCTGAAATCAAGGCTAGAGCGAGACCCTTTACACGTCCGTGTTTCATAGACTAGACTTAGCTTAGCTAGTGCCCGTCCGAAAACCGGGGTTTTCAGAACTGTAATCTGTTGAATCGTAAACACTTATTATACTTGAGACTGCTGACAGACCGGCTCGACCCAGCTCGATCCAGAGCAAGGACCCTCGAGCGAGGGCACGCGGGCCAAAAAGCAGCGGTTCGGCGCAGACCTCTCCCCGAGTCGGAGCCACAAGGCAGTACGGTCAGCCACAAAAGGCTACAACAGGAGTCGGGCCAGGACGACCAGGTTATAGGTCAGGACGCTGGCATGGACGTAGCTTTGAAAGTGAGGCCAGCCTTTCCAGCTACAGCGGTGGAGACCGAAGGTGTGCTTGAGGGTCCCAATGCACCCCTCAATCCCGGCGCGGAAGCGTTTGAGTTGTTTGTAGACCCAACTGGAACGCACCATGCTCTCAACCGTCAACCCACACTTTTTGGAAAAGGCCACATCCTGTACCCCCTGCTCTTTGGCCCAGCGCAGGTTGGCAGCCGAGGCAAAACCACCATCCCAGGCGCTCTGGCGGGGGACCTTCCCGTACAGCTGTCGATGCCGCTCTAAGAAGGGTTGCACATAGTTGCTGTCGGCCGGATTCCCCCGTTCCACCACACAATCCAGGATCAGCGACGAGGCGCCCGTGCTGACAAACACCTTGTGGCCGAAGACCGTTTCCCGAGGGCTCTTCTTGATAATATCGGTGTGCTCTTCGAAGAGGGAACAGATCTTCTCCTGGGCCGCGACGGCCTCGCCCGAAAGGACCCGTCGTTGAGTCTGCTCGATGACTTTGTGCAACAGCCCCAGATAGTGGGCCAGTTGCGCCGCCACGGCCAGACTGAGGGGATCGCTCCACTGCGCGGAAGCTGCCAGCGCCTGCTCGGCATAGTGAGCCGTCTTGGACGCCACTTTGATCAGATCGCGGTAACTGTCCAGGCGCTTCTTGCCGCGGCGGTTGCGGATGTTCAGGACGCGCCGCTTGGCCCGCCGCGTATGATCGACGAAGCCGATCCCTTCCCGCTCCCGCAGCCGCCCCAGCGACTGGGTCACGACTCGAATGCCGTCGTACAACAGCTCACTGTCGAGCGGATAGTGGATGTTCGTCTCGACCGCCGTGGCATCGACCCGAATCCATTGGCCTTTTTCCAGACCCCGAGCCTGCGCCCAGAGCACCAAGTGGTCGTTGGTCGCCTTCCAAGTCCCCGGCTCAATCTTCCCCAGGTTCTCCGCCAGGGTGGCTTTGCTGATCGACGCCCCATAGGGCAAGCGACAGAACCTCTGACAGCTTTGCGAATCCACCAGATGAAACTCCAGCTTGCGATAGCTGAACTGATGCAGCTGTTTGATGACGGCGCAACGCAGCACCTGCTCGGCCGTCAAACCGGGGGCGCCAACACCGGAATCGACCCTGTCAGAGAGATCTTGTACTATCAGCTCCAGCGTCTGGGGATTGTCGTCCAGGATGCGCGAGATCACCTTCAATTCATGGGCCAGCTGGTGATCGGGCCATTGCGGGGAAAGGGGGCGTTGTTTTTCACGCTTTTTACGCATCTTCGAACTCCTGAAATCGTCGTAAGTCGTTTTAGTCTAATTGTTTGCACCAAATAGTCTAGCAAACGGCCCTGACAGTTTCGGAGCTTGAAAAAGCCCTCTTTCCCCTTCCTTATCAATTACTTACACATTTCCGGACGGGCACTAGCTAGCCCCGTGGGTCTCACAATTGGTTTACTTCTGCCGCTCCGCTCGTTTCGAGACAAGTCTGTTTCGGCGCATCTGTTGCGCTATCGAGTCAATGCTTCGGTCACGAAATCGTTCTTCCTGAGCAACTTGAGGGGCTGTAAAATTGTGCATTACCACAAGCCTCCTCAACTCTCTAACCTCGGTGATCTTCCAAGGTTTCGGGGTCCACTTTCTGGGCTGATAAAGCTGCAATCTTTTCATCTTGATCCTCACTGCATTGGCAGTGCGACCTGGTATATGAACCTCATCAGGAGAACTCGCTCTGAGAGACTGTTTCCTAAGCGAGAACAACTCTTGTTTAGCCCATCTCTTGTCAGAGGGTTCTAGCGCAAGGCCTATGGCCTTGGCTTTGCTGCTTATGCCTGATTTACTTCTTCCCTGAATACGTATATCAGGTGCTGCCTTTCCTCTAGACGCCTGCTGCGTCAACTGCTGTATCTCGTCTTCGGTCCATCTGGTAGTCTTGATCAAGCCGAGAGCATGCAGCCGTTTCGATATGGCTTTGCTCGTCTTGCCCAAAATGGTGATTTGCTCGACCGGCTTGCCGTTTCTAAATTGGCTCCGCAAAGACCTGTCCTGGGTTTTTGACCAGCGGTGGAAAAAAATTCTCATGTACCTCAATTGAGAAGCGACCGCAACAGCTGTTCTACCGGGAACACTGATAGTGCCAGGCAGCAGCCCCTCTCTAACTTGCTTTCTTAATAGTGCCTTCGCTTCTCTGCTCCACCGGTAAGGTGAATGTATCTGCAGCTCGAATAATTTCTGCTTCACAGCGTCTGGAGTCCTGCCTGGAATAGTAATCTGGTTGCCAGGAAGTCCAGAGTCGGCCTGGGCCCGAAGCGATCCCAACTCTCGCTGAGACCAATGTTTACCTGCACGCCGGCTCATCTTCCATAATCTTAGTCGGTTTCAGCTTTTCTTTCCCTTTATGCAACATGTTTCCGTTAGATATGACGTCTTTCACATGAGGTGAAGAAGTTGAACAGGTAAGTGCCGTCAGCGCCATCAGCCAGAGGTGCCTCGCTGCGCGCCGGTACTTCTCAGCTGTACACCACGTCCCTGGACTCTACTCCTTCCGAAGTGCACGCCGATTAGAAACCAGATAGAGGGGACAACTTATTGACTCTGAGAATTGGGTTTGCGATTGTTGTGGGGAGGACTGATCGGAACCTGGTGCTAGTGAGTGTCGCATTGCTTGGGGTGCTTGTTTCATCCGGTTGCATCCGGTTATCTCATTGTTCAATGGGGATTAGATGGATCTCTAACCAAGGCGTCCGGAAAGGATGCACGACAGGAGACCTATCTGTCACCCAGATTCCCCGATGAGAATGACTAGACTGAAGTTGAAAAAGGCAATACTGGGAGCCGTGCTTGTCACGAGTGGGTGGCCCTGGCTGGAGGGACTCGATATCGAGCGCATGCTATCGTCAATGAAGGGTCATTACCAACAGGTTAACGACTACCAAGCGGTACTCAAGACAATCGAGCGCATCGATTCTCGACTGAGCCAGGAAGGAATCACTCTGCTTCGCTTTCGCAAGCCCTTCGACGTGTATCTGGAGTGGATCGTGGGTCCCTTCGCCGGGCGACAAGTAGTGTACCTGAAGGATCGAAATCCGACGGAATTCTACTTCCGCGCGGAGTCCTGGCTCAAGCGCATCTTTGCCCCAGAGAAATTTGAGATACGCTCCCCACGAGCCTTGAAGAATCAGCACCAAACGATCAGCAACATTGGGATCGGCAACCTCATCGATTTCATGCTGAAGGAATTGAGCAAAGGGAAGCAGGATCCCGAATTTCGTCTCTGGACGAAAGAAGATAGTGTCATAGAGGGGAGGCCGGTCTGGGTCATTGAAGGAACCTTCCCCAATCAACGGCCTCGTAGCTATACAGTCGAAGAGGGAGATACGATCTGGTCGATAGCTGAGAGATTCGAGATCCATCCGTATGTCATCGTTCATAACAATGACAACGTCCGTGATTTCTTCGACCTCGAAGAAGGAAAGAGGCTGCGAATACCTAAATACTACGCTTACCGGGTGGAGGCCGCGGTCGACAAGGAGTCAAGGCTACCCCTGAGGATCCAGGCCTTTGATTGGTCCGATGAGCTTTATGAATCGTATTCTTACACGAACGTGAGGCTCAACCCTGGCTTCGGTGACGAGGATTTCTTATTGAGGTGACATCCCCGGCTCTGGCTGCAGTACGGTGACGCTCCTGGGGCTCACGGTGCTTGGGGCGATCCTTTTACGGATCGCCTTTTCGACACACGGACGGGCAGCTCTGAAGCAGGTCGTTACCAGAAGCTCTCTCGACGTAGTCGCCCGTGACAAACAGCTTTGATCCCTACCTCTAAGGAGCGAGCCTATGCGGGGACCGTTGAGACTTGTCATCCTTAAGCCTAGCAAGTACCTACGGAACGGGTATGTCGAACGATTCAGGAAGGGCTTCATGCCCAACAGCACGTTGCCTCATCTGAGAAGCCTAACGCCAGCCTGGCTCGATGGAACACCCATCGAAGTGCACACCATCGACGAGTACGTCTACACCGACCTCAAGTACTTTTCGCTTCTCCAAAGTGGATCGAGAGGAAAGACACTGGTGGCACTTGTCGGAGTGCAGAGCCATCAGTTCCATCGTGCTTTGGATCTGGCTGCCTACGCCCTCCAGAACGACTGCCTAGCCGTTATTGGTGGGCCCCACGCGATGACGTGCGACACGTCGGAGTTTTGGCACAGCGGCACAAGCTTTGCGCTTGCTGAGGGAGAGCTTGTCTGGTCGCGTATTCTCAGTGACGCAATCCGAGGTGAGCTTCAGCCGGTGTATGGTCAGGATCAAAGGTGGGACCATGATTTGGATCCGCCCGTCGTCGCGCCGCCCAACCCAGAGGAGCTTCGACGCTACGTTCTACCCATGCTGGGGCTATATCCAGCCCGCGGTTGTCCTTTCTCGTGCACATTCTGTTCCGTGATCAAGATTTCCGGCCATCGCATCCGGGCACAAAGTGTGACGACGACCCTTGAGAGTCTCAGGGCGGCCAAGGAAGCCGGTGTAAAGATGATCATGTTCACTTCCGACAATTTCAACAAGTATTCCCGAGCAAAGGACCTTCTCGAAGCGATGATTGACGACAATCTGAAGTTCAAGCTCTTCGTCCAATGCGATACCCAGATTCTCAGGCAGCCCGAGCTAGTCGATCTGCTTGGCCAGGCTGGCTGCTTCCAGATGTTTGTTGGAGTAGAGTCCTTCAGCCGCCGCACTCTGATTTCGGTTCACAAGTACCAGAATCGTCCTGAAGTGTATGGCGAGATAGTCAGGCTATGCGCGGAGTATGGTGTCAGTGCTCATCTTTCAAACATTATCGGTTTTCCGGAGGACAACCAGGACGATATCTTGCATCAGCTGGAAACGGTAAAGGCACTGGAGCCAAACTGGGCCTCCTTCTATATTCTTTGCCCGATTCCCGGGACACAGCAGTATGACGAATTTCTGAGAGACGGCTGTCGGGGGCCACTTCAAAAGCGGCCAGTGATTCAGTAGTTATATCCTCCGGTTCGAGTCATTTCAATCCCTTGTGAAGCCCTCCCCGCGAAGCGGGGGGAGGAGGCTTTGTTGTGTGTTCAGCCGTAGAAGCGGTGGGAACTGTGGGAAACTCCGTCCGGAGGAGTTTTCCAAGCGCTGTGGGAACGGTGGAAAAACTCGCCTCCTGGAGTCGTCTTCGCGAGGCAGCCGTTTTCCCACGGTTTCCATAGCGCGGCAGTTTCCACGGCTTTCCGGGGGTGTTGGGGGAAACTCGAGAAGCCTGGCTTCCATGGTCTCTGCTTGGTTTCAACGACACGGCTTCTTCCTGGCTTCCTTTTTTCAAAAAACATTCGCTCAGAGGCCCCTCAAGCAATGAGCTCTGCCCCACCCTGTCCTGACCCCTCCCTCGGAGCGGGCAATCTACGAAGCCTGGGGCTGAGTCCCAGGGTCTGCGAGTAGGGGACAAGCCCGCACTCACAGCACTCGCCTCGCAGGTGTCATTTCTCTTTCCCTCGCTTCGGGGTGGATTTCTCTCGTTGCTGTCGCTCGTAGAGGCGATAGCTCTTGCCCCGAATGAAGGTGACTTCCGAAGTGTGCAGGAAGCGGTCCAGCAGCGCCGAGGTGGCCGCCGTATCTCCTCCCAGCATCGCGCCCCAGTCCTCCAGGGGTCGATTCGAACTGAGGATCGTCGAGGTCTTCTGGTATCGGCGGTGCAGGATCTCCAACAGATCTTCTGCCGCCGACTCCGGCACTCTGCGGAGTCCCAGATCCTCGAGGATCAGCAGCGGGATCCGGGTCATCTCCGTAATGTAAGATCGGCGTCTGCCGGTGGCCGTGGCTTCGGCGATGTCTTCCAGCAGATCGAAAGCCGACTTGTACTGCACCCGGTGACCGGCTTCGACCGCCTTGATCCCGACGGTGATGATCAGATGGCTCTTGCCGACTCCGGTCTGACCGATGACCAACCAGCCGCGGCGCTGTTGGATGAATCGGCCGGTAGCCAGATCGAAGATCTGCTGCCGGTTGATGGAGGGGTTAAAGGAGAAGTTAAAGTCCTCCAAGTGCTTTTGTTCCGGAAACTGGGCCTGGCGCAAACGTCGCTCCAACAGCCGGTCCCGACGGCGGGTCAGCTCGTCATCAATCAGCAGCTCAAAGAACTCCTGATGGCTGAGCCTTCCCTGGACGGCTTGTTGCAGGCGAACGTCAAAGACCTGAGCCAGGCCCGAGAGCCGGAGGTGACGAAGTTTTCGTTCCAGTTCTGATGAGATCATTCTGGTTCTCCTGTGGGATCGGTGATCTGGTACTCGGACAGCGGTCGGATCAACTCGTGCTCGGAGGTAAACAAAGAGCGCTGCGGCACGTCCAGTCGCTTACACAAAGCCACCAGAGTCCGGTAGCGGAAGGCGTCATGTGCGAGCGCCTTGCCGCAGGCTTCGTCGACGACCGAAGCGCGGTAGCGGCGGGTCAGCGAGATCATGCCCTGCACGAGTCGGTAGGCGAGCATGTCTCGGACCTCCAGAGCTCGCTCGGCCCAGCGGTGCGCCTCTGGACCCACGGCTCGGGCTTGCTTCAGCAGATGATGCTCGGTTCGATAGTGCGCGTAGCGTTTGCGTTCCGGAAGATGGCTCGTTTCGGTTCGGAATCTCCCCGGCGGGTGCTTCGGATGCAGGGCCACCTGTTGCTCACGAAAGAAGACGCGGACGATACGATCATCCCAGTGCACGGCGACTTCACAACCGAGCAGATGATTGGGCACCGAGTAGAACGCTCGGTCGACTTCGATGTGGCCATCGGTGGAGACCGTTCGACGGCCCACGCGGAAGAAACTGAAGCGGGAATCCGGAAGCGGTCGGAGATGCTTCTGTTCTTCGACAAAGCGGGGCCAGACCTGCTGCTTGGTGGTGCCGTGGATGCGCTGGCGGGCGATTCGCTCGTTCCAACTCTGCAGATGCTCATTCTGCGCATCCAGGCTCTCGAAGCGGCGAGCTTTGAGCGCGCTGGAGTCGGTATATCCGATGCTTCTTTCGACTTTTCCGTTCTCGTTCGGAGCGCCCGGATGGATGGGCAGCACGGCGAAGCCGTAGTGGCGAGCGAGCGCACTGAAGACGGCATTGACCTCGGGGTCCACCAAGCAAGCCCGGGTGATCCCGGCCTTGAGGTTATCGAGGCGAACCACCTCCACGCCGCCTCAGATGAGGACGGCGGTAACGACCCGATTCGGTCCGAGTCAGGGCTCCTTTGCCGAAGTCGATCTGCAGGTCCCGACCGGGGGGAGTTTCCACCCGAGCAAACACGCGAGGACTCTCCGCCTTGAGCTTTCCACAGAAGCGCTTGACGGAGTTGTAGGCTCCCCCGAATCCCTGCTCGAAGACCAGGTCCTGCCAGATCCGCTTGGCCTGCAATCCCTGCTGGAGTTTCTTTTCAATCTGCTCCCGAAAGGGCTCACAGAAGCTGCGCAGACCCGGGGGCCGCTTTGGCCGCTTTTGCTCCTCCGAGCCGGGGGCCACTTTGGCCGGTTTTGAATCTCGGGAGGGATCATAGCGGGCAATCCTCTCTCGTCGGACTCCCACCTCTCGCTCGATCCGACGATACGACCAGCCCAGCTTCAGGAGCGCCAAAACCGTTTGCTTCTTTTCCATTTTCAATGTATTGGCCATCGGCGCATCCTACGCCGGATGCGGCCCTCAATGGCTCTTGAAAATGGCCGGTTTTGAAGTGGCCCTCACTGGCCGCTTTTGGGTGGCCCCTGACAGAGACGGCTCGATCATCGAGCAGAATCTCGATCGCTTCGACACGACTTGCCCCACCTGGAGACATCCGAGCATATCTGGAGCTGAGCTCACGAGACTGCTGTATCATTGCTACACATCGTTCTTTTCCCTTGGGCACTTGATTCGGCGAACCCGGCACTTTGCCGCTCGACAGGGCGAACCATTGGAGGATTACCTGGGAGGCGTCGGCATGAGTCTCTTCAACAGAATCTGTGCCCAGAAGTCGATGCATCCGATGTCTGGAGGTATCGGCCGCGTGTTTCTGGATGGCGCATCGGACTATGCGCGCTTGCGACGGCGAAGATATGGTGTCGATCGCGCGGAACTGCCGCTGAGCATCAAGCTGCCCGAAGCTGATGCATCTTTCGACCGGCGGGACTGAATGTGAATTGAAGATCGTGTCTGGTGTGATATGTCGAGCTGAATCGCCCGGTGCTATGCCTCCTCGTGGATCGCTCGCTCGGCACAGGAACGGGCGGCGCGGAAGCAGGCCTCGATAGACGCTCCCTCGATGTAGTCCCCCGTCAGTCCCAGCCCTTTGATTCCTCTCAACGAGTCTCTTAATCGGTCGAGAAAGGCGGCCTGAATCGGAGTATAAGCGCACAGGCCCAGCTCAAAGTGCCGAGCGATGTAGGTCTTGCGCCAGCTCTTGTTCACCGGAACATGTCGATTCAGCACCTCTTCTCCGCGCTGGAGCAGTTGCTCGATCCCGGCCGAGTCCTTCAAAAGTAGCCGGGCAGTCCGGCCGCTAAACGTGTAACGGACAAGATTGAGGTCGTTGATCCCATAGGCGCCCGCGTTACTAATGGGTTCGCCTTCGTCAAATACCAGTGCTCTCACCTGAGACGAGAAGATCTCCCGGTCATACTCTGCCACAACCAACATCACGGGATAGTAGGCCACCGTTTTCAGCTCTTGAGCCAGGGCCGGAGCGATGTCCTGCAGAAGGTGGGCGGTAATCGGTGCCGGTGTCGCGAGGATGACGCCCGCACAACCCAGTTCTTCAATCCGTCCGTCACTTCGAACCACTCGCACAGCCCTGATTCGGCCCCGCTCGGCCACGATGGATTGCACCGGCCTACCCAGGTGGACCTTCACCTTACCCGCGAATGACTCCAATAGCGGCCGCACTCCTTTCTGCAGTTGATCGAAGCTGTCGAGTACCATTCGGATGTTGGATCCCAAAGTACCCATGTAAATCTCATCGGGTTCTGCGCCGTTCATTCGAATACTCATCGGGCGTATGATCCGACGGCAGAACTCCGGGCTGAAGAAGCGGTTGACTGGGCGCGCTCCACAGCGAATTCCCAGCTTGCGAAAATAGGGTGAAGAGAGGTAGCCGTCCTCCTCACGACGTTTGACGCGCAGCACAAATCGACCAAACCGCAGAGCATCCGTACCAGTGGCGTCGCGAGCCAGATTGAGCAGCGAACGCCATCGGCGTTTACTGTCGAATGTGACAATCTTGCCTTCTCTTACCTGGGACGAATTGACGCCGAAGTATTCGTAGGGATGACCCCCCATCGAATCGGTGAACTCGCGAAACAGAGTGTACTTCCTCCCGATATTCTTTCCACCTAGGTCAACCACTCGATCACCCAACATGGCCCATCCCATCCGACCACCGGGGAGGGTACTCTTCTCGAGGATCTCGACGTCAGCTCCGCTCTGCTTGAGGAAGTGCGTGGCAGCGATGCCGGAAGCACCACATCCAACTACCAACCATCGGTCTGAATTCGACAAGACCACGACCTCCCTGGAGCATTACATCGAGAAGTTGAGCCAGAGCAAGTCTGCTCGGACTGGGGAGCGGTGATCTGCCGTTGCCTACTGAGCCACCTAGCTGTAGAAGCTTGCATGCAGCAGGGCGTGCCCCCGCGAAGTGCCAGACTGAGCAACCTTTACGACCACCGTCGCGGTTCCGCGCTGATCTTTCTCCGTTGATAAGCCTTCGATGTGGGCCTCCAACTCCGTCTCAAGGCTCAACTCTGCGAACTGATCAAACCGGATTTCACAGGCATCGAGAACGAGATCCTTGACGCGAGACCGGGTCGCCCTGGCAATCGAGAGCATTGCCAGTTGCGAACAGCCTTCGAACACGAGGATGCCGGGGACGTGATCGAGTGGATGATCGAAGAAAAACGGATGCTTGAGATCGACCTGCAAGCGAGCAGAGAAGTGTTCGCCTCGGAGTCTCTCGGGGTAAGAGATCACCACATTGCCCGCGTCCCGCCTTCCAAGTGCTGCTGGCTCAACTCTTGGAAACGTCATCAGCTCTTCCCCAGCGGGCAGGTTAGCAAGGGCAGAACGGCGAACACGTTCGAACAGTGACCTTGCCTGGAGATTCCAGGAGCCCGTGCCACGGATGACCTGAGATCGTTCACTGAAGAGAGCGTATTCTGCCTGAGCGGTGGTCAAAGTGCCTTTTCGGAGCTGCTTCTGCCGAATCCTGATCTCGATCGCAATCCTATCGGCCGCGACCTCATTTTCCTCCCCTCGACACTGCCCCAGCAGTTCAATCGCCGAGCCTCCCATGATGAAACAATGGTCCATAGGCACGCTGAAGAAGCGATGTGAAACTGCAATGCTGGCCTGACGTCCCATTTCGGTATAGAACAGGATGTCCCGTGTAGGCTCGCGCCCCTCCTCATCGAGGAAAGTGTGGCCCCTTGGAACAACTCCGCCACAAAGGAACGTATCCGGGCCAAACTGGCGGACGTCTGTCACCAGGACATTTGTCTCGCGCCGCTTGTGGACCAGCGACTTAGGAACAGGCCGCTCAAAGTTGAGATCGTTGAAGTTGATGCTGCGTCGCCGCCCCTGATCGGACCCTGGCATGCTTGATCCCGGATTCGTGATAATCAGTGCTCCTTCCAGAGTGGCTCGTTCGGTAACCTCAGGTAATCGCTATTGTAGTCCCATCTCTTCAAGAAACGGAATCCCGACCGCGGAAACACACTCCGGGATGCCCTGAACCCAAAGCTCTTCTTCAGCGCCTGATTATGCAAAGTCCCTCTGATTCGGATGTAACCCCAGGTCGGATCACCTTTCGCCATCCGGACGACGAGGGCTTGTATCTCTTGCGAACTTGGCCTTTTCAGCAAGCCTCCGTCTCTGGGAATGGGGAGGCGCAGCGGTTTGTTGCCAATCTGTTCACGGAGCACGTGGCTTTCCTCTTTGACGTAATCGATTGAACTCTGCTGTGCAGGATTGACTGCGTATTCCGGACGAAACCGGCCGGTGATTCCAGAGCAAACCGGCCACTGATTCCGGAGCAAACCGGCCACCCAATCCGGCGGGAAACCGGCCACTAGAAACGGGGTTTCCGGAAGGGTGGCCGGTTTCCCGGAAAGGCGGCCGGTTTCCCGGAATCGGTTTCCAGAGCGGACGGAAGCGACGTTGGACTCCTTCGGTACCATGACTCCTTTTCGGAGGAGCGATCGTGCCGAACCAAAGGAAGTCCATGCGCAAAATCAAAAATGTCCTACGCCTGAAGTTTCAGCTTCATCTTTCGGATCGGCAGATCGCCCGTAGCTGTGCCCTCGCGCGCAGCACCGTGGCAGAGTATGTGCGCCGGGCCCAAGGAGCCGGTCTGAGTTGGCCACTCCCTGAGGGGTGGGATGACCGGACGATTCAGAACCGGGTGTTTCCTCCCACGGGTAAATCTCCCCCGGAGCAACGTCCCCTCCCCGACTTCGCCACCGTCCATGAGGAGCGCTGCCGACACAAACATGTGACCTTGATGCTGCTCTGGGATGAGTACAAGCAGGCGTATCCGGAGGGCTATCAGTACAGTCAGTTCTGCGATCTGTACCATCGCTGGCGGGGCAAGCTGGATCTGGTGCTGCGGCAGGAACACCGGGCCGGCGAGAAGCTCTTCGTGGACTATGCCGGCGACACGGTCCCGATCGTGGATCGCCATACGGGGGAAACCCAAGAGGCCTCGATCTTCGTGGCCGGGCTGGGGGCAAGCAACTATACCTATGCGGAAGCCTCCCTAAGGCAGGACTTACCCTCGTGGCTCGCGGCCCACACTCGGGCTCTGGAGTTCCTGGGGGGTTGCCCCTGCGTCGTGGTTCCAGACAACACCAAAGATGCGGTCCATCGCCCCTGTCGCTATGAACCGGATCTCAATGCGAGCTATTCGGATTGGGCCTCGCACTACGGCGTCGCGGTGATCCCGGCTCGAGTGCGCCGTCCTCGAGATAAAGCGAAGGCGGAGTCGGGTGTGTTAGTCGTCGAGCGCTGGATCTTGGCCGCCTTGCGTCACCGGACCTTCTTTTCCCTGGGAGAGCTCAACGAAGCCATTGCCGAGCTGCTGGAGCGTCTCAACACTCGAAACTTTCACAAGCTCCCCGGCAACCGCCGCCAGCGCTTCCAGGACCTGGATCGTCCGGCTCTGGGGCCCCTGCCGGCCCAACGCTACGTCTTCGCCCAGTGGAAGAAGGCCCGCGTCAACATCGATTACCACATCGAGTTCGACCGCCACTACTACAGCGTCCCTTATGTCCTGGTGGGTCAGAAGGTCGAGCTGCGCACCACCGTCACCACCGTGGAGATCTTCCATCAAGGTCGCCGCGTGACCTCTCACCGTCGCTCCTATCAGCCGGGCAAGGCCACGACCTTGGACGAGCACCGGCCCGAATGCCATCGCCGCTATCTGGAGTGGTCACCCTCGCGTCTGATCCACTGGGCTCAGAAAGTCGGGCCCCATACCGCATCGGTGGTCGAGAAGATCCTCCAATCCCGTCGCTATCCCGAGCAAAGCTATCGCTCCTGCTTGGGTATCCTGCGCCTGGGCTCCAGCTTTGGGGAAGACCGTTTGGAGCAGGCTTGCCGTCGGGCCCTGCGACTTCAGGCCTGCTCCTACAAGAGTATCCAGTCCATGTTGAAGAACGGTCTGGACCGTCAAGCGGAACCGCAACCGTTGCCGGAACGTCCTCCGATCGAGCACGCCAACGTGCGAGGGGCCGAGTACTTCGAAGGCGAGAAAGGAGCCTCTCATGTTGGTTAATCCCACCGTCGAAAAACTTCACGCCATGCGGCTCAGGGCCATGGCTGAGGCCTTCACCGAGCAACTCTCCGACCCGGAGATGGCCCAACTGAGCTTTGAAGAACGCTTTGCCCTGTTGGTGGATCGGCAGTGGACCTGGCGAGAGAATCGGGCCTTGGAGCGTCGTCTGAAGAATGCCCGATTGAAGCTCTCGGCCTGTCTGGAAGATGTCAACTATCGCCGACCTCGGGGGCTGGATCGCTCGCTGATTGCCAGCCTCGCCACCTGCCGTTGGATCCAGACCCACCACAATCTCCTGATCATCGGTCCCTGTGGAGTCGGGAAAACCTTCTTGGCCTGTGCCTTTGCTCAGAAGGCCGCTCGCGACGGGTGGACGGCTCTGTACACTCGTGCCGCTCGACTCTTTCGCGATCTGGCTTTGGCTCGAGCCGACGGCTCGCTCGACAAGCTCCTGCGTAAGATCGCCCGCACCGACGTGCTGATCGTCGATGACTGGGCCATGAATCCCTTGGCCGAGAGCGAGCGACGGGACTTCTACGAGATCTGCGAGGATCGCTACGACAGTCGATCCACGATCCTGACCTCCCAGCTTCCCGTCGCCCATTGGCATGAGCAGATCGGAGATCCGACCACCGCTGATTCCATCCTGGATCGTCTGGTCCATAATGCCTACCGCATTGAGCTCGAAGGGGCTTCCATGCGCCGGCATCGTCATCCTCCCACCAAAGCAAAGGACGAATCATGAGTCCAACACCGCAGTTGAAAGTCCAAGGTGGCTGGTTCGCCGCCGCCGGTGCTCCGTTGCTACAGGCGATGGAGAGCGTCAGCGACGGCGCCTTCAAACTCTTTGTCTATCTGTGCCTGAAAGCGGATCGCTGCACCGGCGAACTGACCGTCTCGCCTACCCAGTTGGCTCCGGCCTTGCGCAAATCTCGCCGCTCCCTGTTCACCTACCTGGGAGAACTCCAGTCCCGAGGTCTAGTTCAGCTCAGCCTCGCTCGCAATCAACACGAGCGCACTCACATCCAGATCAGCTAGGCCTTCTGGCCCTACCAAAGATCCCTCGTCCAGGAGCCCGAAGCGGCCGAATCCCAATACCTCGATCAGGTGGCCTGTCTGCTGCTCGATGCCCCTGGCGTTCAGTGCTCCTTCTCCCCGGCCGATCGGCAGCTGGCCGCTCGCCTCTACCGCCAGGGCCTGTCCTTGCGGCAGATCGAGCAGACCCTGCTTCTCGGCTGCGCCCGCAAGCACGTCGCCTGGCTCAACGGCCACACCGGTGGACCGATCACTTCCCTGAGCTACTTCGAACCTCTAATCCAGGAAGTGAGACAACAACCTGTCTCCGATCAATACTGGGATTATCTCAGGAGTCGCCTGAAGACTCTGAGGCAACAATGGAAACAACACTCTGCTGAAGCAAGCTTTGCCTCAGCAACTCACTCAGGAAAGGAGAGACGAGATGATGTGTTCTCAACCCAAGAGACTCCTGTGGATTGACTCAAACCGGCCACTTCGGAGATGATTATCAACCTCCGGCGTCGCTTCGCTCCGACCCGGCCGGTTTGCTCCGGATTCGGTGGCCGGTTTCACCGGAATACGCAGATTGACCCAGCCCGTTGAAAAAATCTCTAAGAAAAGCTGCGGATGAACGTCGTTCTCCTTGAAGGAAATCTGATAACCCGAATAGGAGTGTGAACCATGAAGACTGCATCACTTTGCCTCGTTCTAGCGACGGCTTTTCTGACCTCCTGCGAGTTTGGAACAATGGCCGGACACAGCCCTCAAGACCCGCAAACAGACTCAGGAAAGCCGGAGAGGGAAGCACTGGACGGACCATCACTGACGTCTGGAGGTGAATACACGATTTGCGGCCCGTATTCCTACAAGAACCTTTCGGTCTTTTTCATCGAGGGAACGGATCGCACCTCAGGCAATGAGCTCCTGCCCCTCCAAGAGGCCATGGAGCAAAGCAAAGTCATCGTCCACGAGACAAGCAACGTCAACGAGCTTTTCATCGAGAACCTCTCCAATGAGGAGGTCTATGTGCAGGCCGGCGATATTGTAAAGGGTGGAAAACAAGATCGGGTCTTGGGCAACGACCTCGTCCTCGGACCCAATTCCGGAAGAGTGCCCATCGCCTCTTTCTGTGTCGAACAAGGCCGATGGCATCGGCGGGCTGGGGAACCGCTGGCCTTTTTCCGTGCCTCAAACAACCATTTGGCCAGCAAGGATCTGAAGCTGGCGGCCAGGTACACCAAGGATCAAAGTCAGGTGTGGCAGCAGGTCGCTCGTCTCCAGTCCAGACTGGCGGGAGCGGTCGAAACCGCCAGTGTTTCGCTGGCAGAGACTTCCAGTTTGCAGCTCAGTCTCGAAAACGAAAGTGTCCAGGAGGCCGCCGGCGAATACTATCAGGCCCTTCTAGGAGTCGCGAAGGGGAAGAAAGACACGATGGGATTCGCTTTTGCCATTAACGGCGACCTGAACAGCGCGGACATTGACGCATCGGGTGAGCTATTTGGCAAGCTCTACCCCAAGCTGCTGAAAGCAAGTGCGCTGGAGGCCGTGGCAAGCACTGTAGAGGAGCAGACCCAGTTCTCGGAGCCCGATGTGGCGGCCGTCAGAAGCTGGCTGTCTGAGGCAGAATCAGGCGAAGCGTCGAAAAGAGAGCTGTCTGGTCGAATTCAGCTGCTGACCCGCGAGACGGAGAACAACGTTTTCTTCGAAACCCGCGATCGAGCGCAGCGGGGAGCATGGATCCACCGCAGTTACGTCCGAAAGTAAATGCTGCCTTGAGTTCCCTAGAAAAGCAGACCGAAACTGGCCACCATCAACGATGCCCTCACCGCCAGTAGGCCCTGATCCCGTAGAGCACTACCGCCACCGAGACGGCGCCGCAAACCAGGCCCCAGAACCAGTAGGGTAAGAGCAGCGCCGCTTCGATCTGGCTGACGTCGGACGGCATGACGCCGCTCGCTGTTTCAGCGGTCGGCGTGAAAAGGTAGTCGCCCCGGGAGAAGACCGAGAGCGCTAGCTGCACCGCCAGGAGGATCAGCACCAGCTGCGCGACCTCCCCCGAGGCCTTGCGGATGGTGAGGAAGCAGCCTCCGAGCAGCACACCGACGAAGATGAAGCCGAAGGGGTTGCGCACCACCAGTAACAGAGCTAGAGCGAGAATCGCGGTCAGACCGATCAGCGCACCGCGGGCGCCGCGGGCCGTACGCCCGAGGGCGAAGCCCACGGCCGCGGCCACCGCCGGACCCACCAGGCCGCCGGCCGCCACCAGGGCACGGCTCAAGGCGCCGCCCTCGCCGCTCCACACGGCGAGCCCTGAGCCGTCGGGCCACATGACGAAGCGGTGGAAGCTGCCGCCGACCAGGAGCGCCGAGACGCCGTGGCCCATCTCGTGGGCTAGGGTTGACAGCAACATCAAGGGATAGGCGACGTAGCGACCGTAGGGCACCAGGTAAAGGAGTGCGGTTACGATCACGCTGGCGAGGAGCATGAGGCGCGCCCTTTCGGTCGACTTCAGCCGGGCTGTCTTCATCCGTCAGGCCTTTCTCGGATCGCCGTACCATGACTGACCAACTTGACCTCGGCTTCGATCTGAATCAAGACAAACTCTGCTCTCTCAGAGTCGGAAGACAGTTGGGCCTGGGCGCCGGGCGCATCGATTCCAGGAAGATGGTAATTGGCTCCCGACCCAGGTGTCAACGACGGCACGAGGGGCCTGGTACCGACCGGACATTCGGCTCGGGTCGGGGCATCAAGTTTCGGGACACCACTGACAGATGCTAGAATTGGGTGGTCATGGGCCAGGGAGAAGGAGCGTCACCAGCGGCTCCCAGCGGCACCTCCCCGCGAATCGGCACTGAGCGGGCGATCTTCGCAAATGCCTGCGTCTTTCTGGTTCTGATCTTTGCGGCCGCGCTACGATGGTTTCGTCCGGACTTCTTCTATCTGAGCGTTCAGGAAGATCAGTATCTGGAGTGGGCGACTTTCTGGGCCTTCCTCCTGGCCGCGGCCACTGCCTCGCTGGCTGCTGTTCAGAACTACGGCCAGACCCAGAGGCTGCCCTGGTTTCTGGCGGGAGTAGGACTCTTCTGTTTTTTCGCCTCGCCTGAGCTGCAGGTCGTACTGCGGATCACCCTATCCAGGAGCCCGCTTTGGCGACCCTCGCCCGAGATATGCCCGATCCATTTCAAATCAATGAGTTACGTTGTTTTTTCTCCCAGCCTGCGAATCAAGTTTCAGGTTAGCCCCGCCACCGGCTGCGCCGGATCGTACCTGAAAGAAACTTCAGTCGAGGGACGTAGCGGTGGGCTCCAGGCCGCCGTCCGAGCCAGAGGCTCGGAAAAATAAGACTTCGGCCTGGAGGCCAAAGCTACATTCGCCAATGAAGTTTCAGGTTAGTGGGGCCCCCAGCGGTGCTGGCCCCATTCGAGAAAGAAACTTTTTCCTCGCTTGGCCAGCTCGACCTTTCGGTTCATGGGCTAGCCCTCATCTTTCAAAGGAAATGAAGAAGAACCAGCTCCGAGTGGTCTAAGTGCTTAGTTAGTGCCCGTCCGGAAATGTGTAAGTAATTGATAAGGAAGGGGAAAGAGGGCTTTTTCAAGCTCCGAAACTGTCAGGGCCGTTTGCTAGACTATTTGGTGCAAACAATTAGACTAAAACGACTTACGACGATTTCAGGAGTTCGAAGATGCGTAAAAAGCGTGAAAAACAACGCCCCCTTTCCCCGCAATGGCCCGATCACCAGCTGGCCCATGAATTGAAGGTGATCTCGCGCATCCTGGACGACAATCCCCAGACGCTGGAGCTGATAGTACAAGATCTCTCTGACAGGGTCGATTCCGGTGTTGGCGCCCCCGGTTTGACGGCCGAGCAGGTGCTGCGTTGCGCCGTCATCAAACAGCTGCATCAGTTCAGCTATCGCAAGCTGGAGTTTCATCTGGTGGATTCGCAAAGCTGTCAGAGGTTCTGTCGCTTGCCCTATGGGGCGTCGATCAGCAAAGCCACCCTGGCGGAGAACCTGGGGAAGATTGAGCCGGGGACTTGGAAGGCGATCAACGACCACTTGGTGCTCTGGGCGCAGGCTCGGGGTCTGGAAAAAGGCCAACGGATTCGGGTCGATGCCACGGCGGTCGAGACGAACATCCACTATCCGCTCGACAGTGAGCTGTTGTACGACGGCATTCGAGTCGTGACCCAGTGGCTGGGGCGGCTGCGGGAGCGGGAAGGGATCGGCTTCGTCGATCATACGCGGCGGGCCAAGCGGCGCGTCCTGAACATCCGCAACCGCCGCGGCAAGAAGCGCCTGGACAGTTACCGCGATCTGATCAAAGTGGCGTCCAAGACGGCTCACTATGCCGAGCAGGCGCTGGCAGCTTCCGCGCAGTGGAGCGATCCCCTCAGTCTGGCCGTGGCGGCGCAACTGGCCCACTATCTGGGGCTGTTGCACAAAGTCATCGAGCAGACTCAACGACGGGTCCTTTCGGGCGAGGCCGTCGCGGCCCAGGAGAAGATCTGTTCCCTCTTCGAAGAGCACACCGATATTATCAAGAAGAGCCCTCGGGAAACGGTCTTCGGCCACAAGGTGTTTGTCAGCACGGGCGCCTCGTCGCTGATCCTGGATTGTGTGGTGGAACGGGGGAATCCGGCCGACAGCAACTATGTGCAACCCTTCTTAGAGCGGCATCGACAGCTGTACGGGAAGGTCCCCCGCCAGAGCGCCTGGGATGGTGGTTTTGCCTCGGCTGCCAACCTGCGCTGGGCCAAAGAGCAGGGGGTACAGGATGTGGCCTTTTCCAAAAAGTGTGGGTTGACGGTTGAGAGCATGGTGCGTTCCAGTTGGGTCTACAAACAACTCAAACGCTTCCGCGCCGGGATTGAGGGGTGCATTGGGACCCTCAAGCACACCTTCGGTCTCCACCGCTGTAGCTGGAAAGGCTGGCCTCACTTTCAAAGCTACGTCCATGCCAGCGTCCTGACCTATAACCTGGTCGTCCTGGCCCGACTCCTGTTGTAGCCTTTTGTGGCTGACCGTACTGCCTTGTGGCTCCGACTCGGGGAGAGGTCTGCGCCGAACCGCTGCTTTTTGGCCCGCGTGCCCTCGCTCGAGGGTCCTTGCTCTGGATCGAGCTGGGTCGAGCCGGTCTGTCAGCAGTCTCAAGTATAATAAGTGTTTACGATTCAACAGATTACAGCTCTGAAAACCCCGGTTTTCGGACGGGCACTAGTTAAAACGGCTTAAAGCGACAGCGACGCTGACTGATATGCGGAAAGAGTGTACCCCTCAAGAACCATTTCTTCAAGACCTGGTGAATTTGATCGAAAAAGGGGCTGAAGTGAATCTGGGGAGCGCCCAGGATTTTCGGGGTCTGTTCGTCTCGGAGGATAGTTCCTCCAATCCCCGTCCCCCGAGAAACATCATCCAGTTTCTACGCCAACGGTTTACGCGATCCTTGAGTAAGTGCCTGATGGTCCGTATTCTGCTTGCTATGAGCTTCATTTATTCACTGTTTCAGACGGCGGCACACCGTTGTCGTCGATGCCACTGGCCCAAGTCAGCTTTTTGACGAAGGGTTCACCCAGGAGAAACTCGCCGTTGGTGTTAGTTAAGACTAAGCTCCGGCGTAGTCCAGTACAGGACACAATCATCCAAAGGGAGGTTCCGGCAAGTGCATTCGTCTGCCACAAACCTCGGCCCGGGCGATTTTAACGCCGTGGCGGCGCGCTTGCGCCATGGAGACTTCCTAGGACCATGTGAACCAATTAGGTAGTCCCCCGGGACAGTAGTGTCCCAACGTTTGGGCTTCTAATCTCTGTAAAGTATTAATGAGTAATATGTTAGAGAAGATAATGGGTGTTTCCGACTTGAAAGTGAGTGTACGCTCACGCCCTTCAGTTCATAAGGAGGGCGAGCATGTACACGGGCACGACGATTTTTTCTCAGGTGATGCGGCATCTTCCCTGGCATCATTTTCATCGCATTGTTCAGCACTACGGAGGCGACTACAAGGTCAAGTCGTTCCGCTGTGCCGACCATTACCGGGTCATGGCCTTTGCACAGTTGACCTATCGCGAGAGCTTGCGCGATATCGAAGCCTGCCTACGGGCCATGAGATCCAAGCTCTTCCACATGGGCATTCGCTCCACGGTCTCCCGCAACAATCTGTCCAATGCCAACGAGAGGCGCGACTGGCGCATCTATGCCGAGTTTGCCCAAGTGCTTATCGCCGAAGCGCGCCGCCTGTACACCGACGAGGACCTGGGAGTCGACCTGAACGCGACCGTCTATGCCTTGGACTCCACGACCATCGACCTGTGCCTCTCGGTCTTCCCCTGGGCGCGCTTCCGCCGTACCAAGGGGGCGATCAAACTGCATACCTTGCTCAACCTGCACGGCGCCATTCCCGAGTTCGTTCTGATCTCGGACGGAAAACTGCACGATGTCCACGCCTTGGACCACCTGATTCCTTGTCCCGGTGCCTACTACATCATGGATCGCGGATACCTGGATTTCGGGCGCCTGTACCGACTCCATTCTGCCCGGTCGTTATTCGTGACCCGCGCCAAGGCCAACTTCAAATTCCGCCGCCGCTACTCCCACCCGGTGGACAGAACGATGGGACTGATCTGCGACCAAACTGTCCTGCTGAGCACCTTCTATCCGGCCAAGGCCTACCCCGAACCTTTGCGTCGCATCAAGTTCTTCGACGTCACCACCGACCTGCGGCTAGTATTCCTCACCAACGACTTTGCTTCTCCCGCTCTGACTATTGCCCGGCTCTACAAGCTCCGCTGGCAGATCGAACTGTTCTTCAAATGGATCAAACAGCATCTCCGCATCAAGGCCTTTTACGGCACCAGTCCCAATGCCGTGAAAACACAAATCTGGATCGCCCTCAGTACCTACCTGCTCATCGCCATCATCCGCAAGCGCCTCTATCTCGAGTTGCCGCTCTACACAATTCTCCAGGTCCTGAGTGTCTCGCTCTTCGAGAAAACCCCAATTTTACAGGCCTTTCAGGACATGCATTACATTACTCAGAATAGTGACATTCATAAACAGTTGATGTTATTCGACTAACGCTGGGACGCTACTGCCCCCGGGAATAAGCGAAGTATTCAGTCCGCTCACGGTCACAGTTTCGAGGCTTGAACAACTTTCAAGGGGATGTGGAGGGTTTGATTATGAGGAGAATAGGTTGGTTCGTTATCGTGATTTTTCTGTTGGCGCTGCCTGCCACCTACGTCGTTCCGCGCAATGGTCCCGATAAGGTGAAGCTTTGCCACTTACCCACTGGCGTAGAGCCTGGCGTCGTGATCAGCGTTCCTCCCGTTGCCGTGGCGGGACATCTGAATCACCACGACTGTCCCGTCCTCAAGCTTTAGTTCACCCGGCAGCAAGTGCTTTTGTCTTTTTTGACGGGTGAGGATCCGCCGGAGGAGTTCTTGACGGATTATTCCTCTGACTCCGGAGACCTCAGGGGCGCTTGTTCACCCGTTCGCTGAGCCGGAAAAGAGGAAGATCCACGAACACCCCTGCCGCAGCGGTGGCCAGCAACATGTTCTTGTCGGCCAATCTGAACTCCACTGTGTCCGTGATCAGATCTGGTTGATCGGGGTCGAAGCACGAAATCGTAATGTCCATCACCAGAACATCCTTGTCCCCCGGCTTGAGTTCGCCGCTGCCTTCCATGACCCCCCGACCACCGGGACTGCAAGCAGACCAGAATGTTTCATTGAGCGTGAGCGTTCGAATGACTTGGGTTCAGCTCAAGGGCACGCTTGAAGGATCGTTCCGCCCCCACCCAGTCCCATCCATAGACCATCTGGATAACTCCCATGATGGCATGAGATTCGGCCAGTGAATCGTCCAATTGAAGAGCCTTGTCCGCAAACTCTTTTGCCCTCGGGTTGCTGAAGGAAGAGCCGGCACACTGGAGATCAGCGGCGCCTTCGAGGCCGACCTCAAAGAGACCAGCGTGCCCGGATCTGGATGCTTCAGATCAGTGGGCCCCCCAGCGGTGCTGGCCCCATTCGAGAATGAAACTTTGGGTCCCGGCGATAGGGTAGGGAAGCACGGTCACCCGGCTCCCCTCCCTCCGAACTGCACGTGCGATTCTCCCGCATACAGCTCTCCAGTCAGTAGGTTCCTATGGATTGGACGAAACGGATATGGGCGTCAGTCAGGCTCGTGAACCCATGATCCGGAAAGAAGGCGTTGGGCCAACGGTGATTTCGACAGAGGCGTTTTCTATTCTTCCGGTTGCGCTTCAGAAGCAGGCGTCGCAAACGACGACGGATCAGACCGTCGTAGTCCTTGAAGATGTTCCAATGACAGTGCCGGAAGTAGTTGAACCAGCCTTGCGTCGAGCGATTGAGCCGCTGGAGGATGACCTCCAGCGAGTCGCCCGACTTGCGCGGCGTCAGCTCGTGAATGCGCTCGACGAACTTTCGGTGGCTCTTCGCTCGTGGAAAC
This sequence comes from Acidobacteriota bacterium, assembly GCA_965219855.1. GTDB lineage: Bacteria > Acidobacteriota > UBA6911 > RPQK01 > JAJDTT01 > CAUZIZ01. The sequence goes on along the minus strand of CBDCOR010000013.1, from coordinate 98,631 downwards.
CGAAAACGGCCTCGGAACGAATCGCCCAAGAACGAAAAGCTCTTCTCTCGCGAGTCCACGATGTGTGTCTTCTCGGGATGCAGTCTCAGCCCGTTGTCCTCCACCCAGTCCCGCCCTTCGGCCAGGGCCGCTTCAGCCTCCTCGGGTGCGCGACACAGCAGGACAAAGTCATCCGCGTAGCGCACCATCTGGAAGCCCAGATCGGCCATCCGATGGTCCAGGGGATTGAGGTAGGCATTCGACAACACCGGAGAAAGAACGGCGCCTTGGGGGACTCCGGCTTCCGGAATCCACTTACGCAGCTCTTCCAGTATCCCCTGATTCAGAAACAGCTGAACCAGGCCCAGCACGCGGCGATCCGATATCTTCTGTTGGATCAGGTCCAACAGTCGATCTTTCGGGATCGTATCGAAGTAACCCTTCAGATCCGCGTCGACGACATACACATAACCGGCTTCGAGCAGCTCTTCGACGTACCGCAGTGCGCCGTGGCACCCTCGCCCATGACGAAAGCCGTAGCTTCGATCATGGAACGTGGCCTCCAGAATCGGCTCGATCCCGTGGACCAAAGCCGTTTGCACGACTCGATCCCGCACGGTCGGAATCCCCAGCGGTCGCTTTTCCGAACTGCCTGTTTTGGGAATCCACCTCCGCAGCACCGCTGCCGGACGATAGGTCCCCTCACGCAGTTCTTCCTGCAACCATTCGAGTTCCTCCCGCTCGTGTTCGGCGAAATCCCCCCACGTTTGCCGGTCCACTCCCGCCGCTCCTTTCCTGCCCAAGACCTTCTCGGCCGAGCTGGAAAGGTTCCGGCTGCAAAACACCTTATCGATCAGCGTGTGCCATTTCCCTCCTCTCACCTTTCCTTTCAAAAGTGTCTCCAACATGCGATCCGTCCAAACCGCGCGATGAGCCCACTGTTCGATGCCAGCGGGCTCTCCAGCCGGGCTAGCCGAAAACGGCACTGTGACCGGGATGTAGTCCCGCCTTTGGGCGGAGTTACGTTTCCGCGATTTAGTCATTTCGCATCTACCTTCCTGCTCCCCTTCGCTCCACCGCGTTTTGCTGCACGGCTTCCCCGCTACTATGGGAGCTCTGACTTCTGTCGAGCCGCTTCAACCGACCTCACCGGTATCGCCAGGTTCGCTCCCCTTCGGCGGGCGATACTGCACCGCGGGCCTGGGCCATTGCTCACGCAGCGTCCCCCACTGCGAGCTCTCACGATGGGTCGTCCACGTCCCTCACCCGACAGATCTCCCTGCTTATCTCGTTTGACCTTCCGACCTCTCCATCTCCAACCACCGCATTGCCATTTCGTCACGGTCGCTTTGTCACGTTACTTCACCGCCGTGACTTGCCGCGTCTATCCCCCCGGGCAGACCGTTCAGGTCGGAGGGATGGCCGTCGCGCGGTCAAGGGTTCGGGCTTTGCCAGGACCCTCCCCGACAGGCTTGGCCGAATCGAGTTCACTTGCGTTACGGATTGGTCGTTCGTCTCAGGTTGCTCTCCACCCTTCCTCACGGAAACGCAGTTACCACTGTCGACTTCAGGCCGGTAACGTTAGCCTGGAAGGGACTTTCACCCTTCTGATCAAACGCCTTCACAGGCGCACTAGCGACAGAGACCAGCAGCATACGATTGCCCTCGCTGTCTTCATCTAGTAAAACACTGCCGAAAGCGATTTCGCAGAAAAAGGGAAGGACAATATCAAATGACCTCGAGAGAACGATTTTTTGCCTCAGCTTTGGTCTGCGCCGTTCTGACCATTGCCCTGCTGCTGGGCGGTTGGGTAGGCCACAGCCATTCGGCTGCCGCGACACCCGCCAGGGTCGTCGACGCTGCCGACTTTCCCACCCTCCAGGCGGCTCTCGACGCGGTTCCGGAAGCGGGAGGACTGGTGAAGCTTCCGCCGGGTGACTTCGAACTGACCCAGCCGTTGAGACTGGGGCGCGAGAACACCCGGATTCTGGGAGCTGGAGGCAGTACGCATTTGATCAACCGCAACCAGGAAGGAGCTCCTGCCCTGATCCTGCGGCATCCCAACCGGGACAATGATCCCAAGGCAAGGCTTTGGCGAGTCCAGCTCGCCGATTTCAGGATCAGCGGAAACCCCAAGAGTGGAGATGGACTATTGGCCGAAGGAATGAACGAGATCTATATCCACGGCCTCTCCGTCGATCACAACGGCGGACACGGGATGAATCTGATCGACTGCTATGAAGATCCACGAGTCTCTGATTCCATCATTACCTACAACGGTAAGGCCGGAATCAATATCGTCAAGGGGCACGATATCGCGGTCTCCGCCAATCAACTGGAGGAGAACCAGGATGGGGTTCGCTGCCTTGACGGCTACAATCTCAATCTGACGGGCAACGTCTTGGATGATCACCTGAGACACGGGGTGGTAATCGAGAACACCTACGGTTCCGTCCTATCCGGGAACATGATCGAGGAATGCCGGGGGACCGCGATCATCCTGGACCGGGACTGCTACGGAATCACCGTCAGCGCCAACGTTATTGCTCACAACCTCAAGGGTGTGGATCTCAGGGATGCCTGGGGCTGTGCGGTTTCTGCCAACACCTTCACCATCATCCCAGGACAGGCGCTCCGAATAGGCCCCGAGAGTGGACGGATTACGGTCACCGGGAACAACTTTTCCAACAGCCACATCGGAGAGCGCACGCGGCGAGAGGAGAATTACGAGGCCCAGTGGCCGGCCCTCATCTATGCCACCGGGATCCTCCTGGAAGGTACATCGGAAGTGGCCATCACCGGGAACATCTTTAGCGGCCTCATCCACGAGGCTATCAAGGCGGTGGGCCAGCCCCGAGGAATCACCGTGGTCGGCAATGTTACCCATGACCTGGGACGACAAGATTCCAAGCGGTCAGAGCCGTTCCTTCTGGATACCGCTGAAAACGTAATCGGTCTCAATGCGAAGCACTGATCGGTGAGGAGTCGGCCGCCGCGGACTGGCTTCCGAAAAGATCCTGCAGCACTGACTCCAAGGCCTGTCTGGCCTCGACAGCCCCTGTCGGACCCTCTGCCTCGACCGGTCGCTGCTCCCGGCTGTCGGAGGCCATGTGGAAAAGCCGCCCGTCGCGGTAGAGCTTCCAGTCGTGGCTTCGAACCCAGCTCTCCCCCTTGTGCTCGGAGAAGACCCAATCTCGGCCGGCTCCTGGTTCGCCTCGGAGTCCCGGGGCGAAGCTCTTGCCAGGCAGGGAGACGCCGGACGGAAGTTCGGCTCCACCGATCTCCGCCAGCGTAGGGAAGAAGTCGCTGAAATCGATCAGATCTCCCAGCAGCGTGCCTTCCTCTAGGGTTCCCCGCCGGCTTGCAATGGTGGGAACGCGGGTACCCCCATCGGTCAGCTCCGTCTTCCCGCCCGGCACCAGAACCTCTCCCAGACGACTTACGACGTCTTCTCGAATCAGCTTTCCACCCTCTGCGGTGATGATGGACCGCTTCGCCGTCCCGTTGTCGGTGGTGAACAGGATCAGCGTCTTCTCCCGGAGCCCCAACTCATTCACAGCCGCGACCAGGCGTCCTATCTGCTCGTCCATGGCCGCCACCATTTCTGCGTAGCTGTCATAGCGTCCCCTGGGACCGAACGGCACCGGGGCCTCCAGATCGTCGGTGACATCATGACAAAGAGCCATCGAGTAAAAGGCGAAGAATCGCCGATCGCGGTTCCTCCCGATGAAGTCGATCAGGAAGTCGGTATAGACCTCTGGTCCATAGCGATCGGCAACGTCGCCCCGTCGCCGACCGTTCTGATAGATCAAGGGCCGATAGTATCGGGGACCCTCATGCCATCCAAACAGGCAGTATTCGTCAAAGCCAAGCCGATGGGGATGGTCAAGATCGTCCTTGAGCAGGGTCAGCTGCCATTTCCCCGAGATAGCGGTGGCATATCCGGCATTCCTCAAGGAATGAGCTACTGTCTGTGTCTCTGAGGTACGAGGAAAGGTGCCCCACTCAGGGTTGTCGACCTGGAAGGGATAACGTCCTGTCAGTAGGCTGATGCGAGAGGGATGGCAAACCGGCATGCTGTAGGAGTGATCGAAACGCATTCCGCTGGTCGCGAGATCGTCCAGGTGGGGCGTCTCATAGGAAGTCCCGCCATAGGAACCCAGCACCTCGCGGCCGACGTCGTCGGCAAGAATCAGCAAGATGTTCGGGGGTTCAACATTTGCGACCGGCTCCGGCTGCACCCGGCAAGCCCAGCTCAGGGCCAGGGAAGCAATCAACGGGACCGAGAAGGAGTAGCTTCCACTCATTCCAGGCAAATTGTATTTTGACACCGTTGCAGGGTCAATCGAGGCGGTGAAGTAGCAGTGGCCTCCAGGCCGCCGTCCTTTCGAGATAAGGGCGCGAAGGAAGAAGACTTCGGCCTGGAGGCCAAAGCTACGAAACCACCCTTCTTTCTTGCAACCCCTAGCCTGCAACCTGTAACCTGCCACCCTGACGCCCATGCCAACGAACGGCCTGCTGCAACGGATCGGACCAGCCTTCATCGTCGGAGCCTGCATCATCGGTCCCGGGAGCGTGACGCTGATGTCTCGCACCGGAGCACTGTATGGATATTCGATGCTCTGGTTGGCGCTCCTGTCAGGGGCGCTGATGGCCGGTTTCATTGCTCTCTTCATGCACTTCGGCATCCATTCTCCCCACACCTTCCTGGAACAAGTACGTCTCAAGCTGGGTCGCTGGGTCGCCGTTCTTTGCGGTCTCTCTTTGGCCTCCGTGAACGCGACCTTCCAATTTGGCAACAACCTGGGTGTTACCGCGGCGACGTCGACAATCTGGGAGGGAGCGCCGAAGCTGCTCTGGCCCTTGTTCTTTACGGGACTCTCCGTGGCCTTTCTCTTCGCATTCAGGAATATCTATCGGTTCCTGGAGAAGCTGATGACCTCCTTCCTGGTTTTGATGGCACTCGCCTTCGTTCTCAATCTTGGCTGGGCCGGACCGAGCCTGGCTGATGCGGCGAGAGGCGCTTTCGTGCCATCAATTCCAGGGGGCGTGGACTGGTTGACACTGGGAGGTCTGGTGGCGACCACCTTCGTCATAGTTGCTGCCTTCTTCCAGGCCTATCTCGTGAAGGCGAAGGGCTGGAGCACGGCCGATCTCAACAGTGGAATCACTGATACAGTCTTGGCCGCCGTCATGTATACGGGGATTGGCTGCGTTATCATGATGACCGCAGCGACGGTGCTCTACCCGGACCGGCCCATCGACAGCGCGACCGCAATGGCCAGCCAACTGGAAGGCGTATTCGGACCCTACGCCAAACTGGTCTTCTGTGTTGGTTTCTGGGCCGCGGCCTTTTCCAGCTTTATCACCAATGCTTTCGTCGGAGGCGTCCTGATCAACGACGGTCTTGGTCTAGGAGGGCAGTTGAACTCCCTACCAACCCGGATCTTCGCCACCCTGGTGCTGCTGATCGGCATGACAACTGCAATGGCGATCATCCACTCCGACAGCTCGACTGGGATAGTCGCCGCAGAGCGTTCCGCAAGCTCGGTCAGGGAAGGGGACGCTCCACGGTCAATCACCAAACCCAAGGAGAAAGGACAGATCGAGATACGAGCGATTGCACTGGCTCAGGCGCTTTCGATACTCGCGGTGCCCTTCGGAGTCATTGCCATGGTAGTAGTTCTGTTCGATGGGAGCTCGATGCCAGGACACCCTCTATCCACCGCCAGCAAGGGATTCGTCCTCCTGGGAGCGGCTGTGTTGCTGGGAATCGCCTTGATGACGGCCCTCAAGGTCAGGCCGGCAGTGATGGACCTTTTCGGCAGTTGAGCTGAGCTGTCGACCCCAGAAGCCCATGGACACCGATGTTCGCATCCTGGAGGCGCAACCCCACTTTACGAATGTAGAGGCCCGCACCCCCTTGAAGTTCGGTGGAGTGGTCCTCCATCAGGCCTGCTTCTGCCATGTCCGAGTAACCGTAGAGAACCTGCGCGGCCGGGTTGCCGAGGGCTGGGGAGCTATCCTGCTGGCTGACGTCTGGGGTTGGCCCTCAGCTCGAGTAACGCATGATCAGCGGGAGGAGCTGATGCGCCAGTTGGTATCGGCCTGGTGTCGCCAATTGTCCGAGTCTGAGGGGTTTGCCCATCCTGTCGACCTGTTCTGGCGGCTGGAGTCCGAGCTCGAGCCGATGGCACGAAGTATCTGCGCCGAGCAGGGAGCAGCCGAAATGATGCCCCGGCTCAACGCCCTCATTTGTGCCTCGCCCGCCGATGCCGCCGTCCATGACGCCTTTGGTCACGCGGCGGGGATCGACACCTACGACGGCTACGGACCTGAGCATATGGATCAGGATCTTTCCGCCCAGCTGGGCCCCGCGTTCAAGGGACGGTTCATCCGCGATTTTCTGTCTCCGCTTCCGGAGTCGGTCGAGGCCTTCCACCTGGTTGGTGGATTCGACAAGCTCTCCGAGTCCGAGCTGAGCTCGGAGGATCCAGATGACGGTCTTCCGGTCTCCCTGGACCACTGGATCCGCTATGACGGGCTGCAATGCCTGAAGGTCAAGCTGCAGGGGACCGATCTGGACTGGGATCTTCGACGGCTGCTCGACGTCATAAAGGTGGCGAGAGAAGAGCATCGGCGGCTGGGAATCGAGGACTTGTGGATCAGCGCGGACACCAACGAGATGTGCGAGTCGCCAGACTACATGGTGGAGCTGCTCAGGAACCTGAAGCGGCAGGATCCCGGAGCCTTCCGGTCCGTCCTTTACGTGGAACAGCCCTGCGAGCGCGATCTGCGGCGCCGCCGGTTGGACGTTCGGGAGCTGGCGAGCCTGAAGCCGGTGATTATCGACGAAGCTTTGACTTCGCTGGAGGACTTCGAGCTTGCCTTGGAGCTCGGTTACAGCGGTGTAGCCCTGAAGACCTGCAAATGCCAATCGGCGGAACTGGTCATAGCGGCGAAAGCCAGCGCCTCAGGGATTCCCTTTGCCGTCCAGGACCTGACCAACCCGGGGATCGCTCTGCTCCACTCTGCGGGGCTGGCAGGACGTCTCGGGACCATCCGGGGGGTTGAAGCCAACGGTCGTCAGTTTTTTCCTGGAGCGAGCGAGCCCGAACGAACGGTGCACCCTCAAGCATACAGGCTGGCCTCCGGCCGGATAGAGACGAACACTATTCGAGGGCCGGGACTCGGTTATCAGTGGGAGCGGATCGGAAGGAGTTTCGATTAGGGTTCGTTCAAGAATAACTTCGCAGAGTTGGCGCTCAGATTTGGGCCAGATTTGGTCGCGAGCGATGGAGCGAAACCGCAGGCGTAGCCCAGCCTACGTTGAGGATTTCGCGATTGAGGAGCGGCCGAAGATGGTGTGAATCTGGCATGCTAGAATGTGAAGTTATTTTTGAACGAGCCCTTAGCCGCGGACGCGCCTATGCAGATACCAACCACAGCCTCCGAAACCGTTTTCCGTGCCCGAGGACTGACAAAGGTCTATGCGATGGGCGAAGTCAGAGTTCACGCGCTCCGAGGTGTGGATCTGGATCTCTACTCTGGCGAGCTGGTGGTTCTTCTGGGACCCTCTGGAAGTGGCAAGTCAACCCTCCTTAATATCCTCGGTGGGCTGGATACGGCGTCAGACGGAAGCGTGAGCTACCACGACATTGAGCTCACCAAGGCCACCGACAGGGAGCTGACGGAGTATCGCCGTTTTCACGTCGGTTTCGTGTTCCAGTTCTACAATCTGATTCCCAGCCTTACCGCGATCGAGAACGTGGCCGCCGTCACCGAGATCGCCCGCAATCCAATGAAGCCGTCCGAGGCACTGGAGCTGGTAGACCTGGGGGACCGGCTTCATAACTTTCCAGCCCAGCTTTCCGGAGGACAGCAGCAGCGAGTGGCGATCGCCCGGGCCGTTGCAAAGAATCCTTCGGTTCTACTCTGTGACGAACCCACCGGAGCCCTCGACTCATCCACCGGCATCGTGGTCCTGGAAGCGTTGGAGCGTGCCAATCGAGAACTGGGCACGACCACGGTGGTGATCACCCACAACGCCGACATCGCCGCCATGGCCGACAGAGTGCTCTACCTGAGCAACGGCTTGATCGCCGACGTCGTTCAAAATGGGGAAAAGAAACAGCCCAGGGACCTTAAGTGGTAGGCTTTTTGTGAGCAGTGAGCAGTGAGCAGTGAGCAGTGAGCAGATGGTCCTTCACCCGGACGATGGAGCCAGGTTCCGCGGAGAGAGCGGACAAAAGAACAACCTATCGCACCAACAGCACCTCCATCTTTTCTAACTTGCAACCCGAAACCTGGAACCTGGAACCTGCGAACCTGAACTCTGTAACCGAAGGAACCAATCGTGACCAACCACCCTAACGGTGCCCCCAGACTGGGAGCGATCTACCCGGACGACATGTGGGTTGACCTCGATGCACAGGCAGTCGTCGACGACTTTCGCAGCTATCTCCCGGAGAACGTCGAATTGATCTCGAGTGCTACCCCGATTCCCCCTTGGGACGCAGCGCTAGAAGCCGGAATCCAGCTTGCTGAGAATGGAGATATTGAAGAGTCGGCGCGCCGACTACTCCGCTATGCTCCCAGCTGTTTCGCCTACTACTGCACCACCATCAGCTTCGTTCGGGGAGTCGGAGGCGACCTGGATATCTCCCGGCGAGTCGAAGCCGCGACCGGAAAGCCTGCGGTGACAACTAGCACTGCCATGATCCGGGCTTTCGAAAACCTGGGCATCAAGAGCGTGGTTCTTGCCAGTCCTTACATGCCCGACGTGGAAGAGAAGTTCGTCGAGTTCATCGAGGCTCACGGAGTTCGGGTGCTGAAGAGTCTGGCTCTGGGATTGAAGGATGGCCACGGGATCGTAGATCCGAATGAGATTCGACAATTGGCGGAGTCTGCCGACAAACCCGACGCGGATGCGGTCTTCGTGGGCTGCACCGGGCAGCGGCTGGGATCTCACCTGGATGAAATGGAGGCTGGTTTGGGAAAGCCCGTTCTCTGCGCCAACCAGGTCACTTCCTGGGAAGCACTCCGGCTCCTGGGCGTGCCCCGGATTCTGTCGGGTCGAGGGAGCCTCTTTTCCGGCGCCAAAGTATCCTAGCGCGGATTTCTCATCGCTTGTCGTAGCGAGGCGCCGCAAGGGCCGTCCTGGCAAGGCTTGCGACCGAGACCACTCGTGGCTAGCCGCCGCAGTCGTACTTGTACAGTACGTCGAGGAGGCCGACCGAGCATAACACAGCCAGGGCGGATGATTGCGGCGTCGCAGTAGACCAGCGATGAGAAATGCGGGCTAGACAGTCAACTACTGAAATCGCATCGAGAACAGGTCTCCATCTTTGATCTCCAACTTCAACCTGATACTCTGCCCAGCCAGGCGTGTTAGATCCGATCCGCTCTTCCAGGTAACGATTCTCTCCAATTCATCGCCAAAGATGATGGGACAGTCCTCCAGACCGAACCCCGGCAGCGCGTTTCCAGAGACGTCTTGAACCTCCACCCGAATACTTCCCGCCGCCGAAGTTGAATAGTTGAATCGCAGCTTGGCCCCGGAGAAGTTGAAGGGGCGCGTCGTGACCGTTCCACCTTCGTAGTCCGCCTGAAGAGAAACGAACCCATCGGTACGCAAAGCAACTCGACGGATCTGAACGGAGGGCGTGCCGTAGTGCTCCACATGGTAGAGAGACATCTCTCCCTCTCCAGTCGGAACTAGCGAGGGTCCGACTTCGATAGCCCTTCCATGCCAATTCAAACGGTCGAGTCCAGGGCGGATGAAGGCCTCCCGAAAGCGACGAAAGTGAAGTCCGTCCCGGCTGAACATGAAGAGAATATCGGAGAGACCTCCGCAGCCATAGATCTGGGTGGTGCCGGGTACCGTCACCTCCGAGCAATCCGGCCAATTAGGTGACGGGTCCCAATAGAGTTCGGGCCAATCGGGGTCGAAGACACGGTCCGGGAGGAATCGTTTTGAGAACATCAGGATGTGATCGGGACGCCGAAAGTAGGGGATGGCCGAGTTCTTGTAGAGGTGGTTGGTGGGATCCACCTGGTATTGGATGTATTCAGGTTCGGACCAATTGATGAAATCGGGAGACGTGAAGCGACGGATGTCTCGTATCCTGGGCACCGGTACTACCTCTCCCGAAGGCATCTGCACTGTGATCTGATCGAGCTCTTTCTTGAGTATTTTGGCTTCCGGAGGGCGTCCGCCCCGACGGTGCCAACCCCTTGCGTAGATCGCGTACTGCTGGCGGGCATCATCCCAGAGGCAGAGGTTGTGTGAATCCAGACCTGCATCATCAGCCGGGGGCCGTATCAATTGCTTGTCCCGAATCAGGCGCCAGCGCAGACCGTCGGGTGAGACCAGACCGTAGATGACCGGGCGGTCGTTTGTGTTCAACCGATCCTTTCCCGTCGCGATGCTCTTGTAGCGCTCCTCGGGTTTGGCAGCGGGATTCCTATCAATGAAAACGGAAAGCGTGGAGCAGTTGACCCCGGGCACAGGCCACACGAGATTGTTCTTGGTGGAGCCACGATAATCGATCAGACCCAACTCCGGTTTGACCCAGTGGATTCCATCGGTGCTTTCTGCATAGCCCCAGAGGTGCGGCCGTTCAGGGCCGCCACCGCGGTACCACATCCGGTATCGATTGCCGTCTTTGAGGACGCTGGGATCGTATAAGTATTTTCCTTCCCAGGGACGATCCAGCTCGATCGCGATTTCCCTTGGCTGGGGACGATGCAGGACTCGACGGGTACGCTGCGTCGATTCCACCAGCCAGTCGTCAAGAAACAGCTGTAAATCGGTGCCGACCTCTCGAATCTCCTGTGCCTGAGCCAGGCCAGTCGGAGAGAAACCTAGGACAAGGATAAGAATCAGGGTCGGAAAACCAGGGTGATTGCGCATGTCGTCTCCTGCTGAGTTCGAGGTCCGTGGGCTGATCCAACCGACTGTAGAAGGTTCAGGGGAGCCGGGTCAAGCTGTCCGGCTAAAGCCGGTAAGGATCCCTGCCGAAACAGTTGGGGAGAACAGGCAGCCAGGAACACCGGGAATGTTCCCGGCTGAGACGGTTTCTGCGCTCCGGCTGTACAGTATGGAGCCTGTCCCCTTCACCGCGCAGTACCTGCCAAACAAGGCCATCTCAGAAACCTCTTCTCATTGCCAGAGGTGGAGATAGGGAAACCGATGGAAGACGATACCAGAGAGCGGTGGAATGTAGATCTGGTCTGCCGTTTTCATTGGGATGAGATCGAACGGCTGGGACGGGTGCTAAATCTATCGGAGGTAGGTGCCTTTGTGGAATCCACGAATCCCTACCCGGTTGGAACCAGTATAGGCCTTGCCTTTGGTGCTGAGGACGAAGAGCAGGACTTCGTCCTGGCCGGTGACGTCATCCACACCGGGGAATATCTGATTCGTGGCAGAAGCGTCAGCGGCGTCGGCGTCGAATTCATCGGGACTCCTCTGAGCACGATTCTCCGGTTGCGCCAATTCCTTCGCGAGCGTGTCATTCCCGCCGCCACACTCTCCAGGTAATCGGGGCGAGTCGATGACGGCCCGATCAAGCGGTTCCCCTTTTTGATTGTTCAGTAGGGTTCTCTACCCACTCTACGAATGCGTTCTCCGGGGAATCAGTTCAATTATGCAAGAACCGCCAAAAGTGCTAGTTTTGTCAGAAGCGCATCAATTTTAATCCGGACATGAGAGGGGGGTTGCGATGAAACCAGGACTGAAGAGTCGAGGCTCTATTCACCTTTTGGTCGTTTCTGGAGCTCTGTCAATTGCCTCCTGGAGCGCCGTGAGCGAGTCTGTGGGCAATCGATGAGGTACTCGAAAGGTATTCGAGAGGGCAGCTTCTGGTGAGGCTCTGCCGGGAAGCGCGCAGGAAGTTCGGAGCCGAGAACCGTTTGATCGCAACATTTTCAGTCTTGCGTCCCGCAGTCGCCCCATTCACGTAGACTGCGTTTGCGGAACAGTAGCCTCTTACCTCGTCGGGCTTTGCCAGGACCCTCCCCGACAGGCTTGGCCGAATCGAGTTCACTTGCGTTACGGATTGGTCGTTCGTCTCAGGTTGCTCTCCACCCTTCCTCACGGAAACGCAGTTACCACTGTCGACTTCAGGCCGGTAACGTTAGCCTGGAAGGGACTTTCACCCTTCTGATCAAACGCCTTCACAGGCGCACTAGCGGTGGCCTCCAGGCCGCCGTGTATCGGGCCAAAGGCTCAGAAGAATAAGACTTCGGCCTGGAGGCCAAAGCTACATTCGCCAATCAAGTTTCAGGTTAGAGTCACGAACCCTGAGCAGATGCGCATATGCAAGTCGGATACTGGGAACTGATCCGCCGCAACCGGAGCTTCCGTTTTCTCTGGTTAGGTCAGATCTTCAGTCTCCTGGGGGATTGGTTCAACCTGATTGCTTCGGCGTCTCTGATCGCGCTTTTGACCGGGTCCGGCTTGGCTGTCGGAAGCCTCTTTGTGATCCGAATGTTGGCGCCATTTTTGGTGAGTCCGATCGCTGGAGTCGTCGCCGATCGCTACAGTCGGAAGCGCGTCCTCATTTTGACAGATATCAGCCGCGCCATAGCTGTCTTCGGATTCCTTCTCGTCCGGGACCCCAGCCATATCTGGCTTTTCTACACGCTGACTGGGATCCAGGTGGGCATCAGCGGGTTTTTCGTCCCGGCACGCACCGCGATCCTGCCACAGATTGTGTCCGCCTCTGGACTGGGGGCCGCGAACGCCCTGGGAGCCGCAACCTGGTCGGTCATGCTGTCCCTGGGAGCCGCCGTTGGTGGAGTCGTCTCTGGTACTTGGGGTATCTATCCAGCCTTTGTCATCGACGGCCTGAGCTTCCTGGCCTCAGCCATTTTCATCGCGCAGATCCGCTCCGGCAGTGTCTCTGTTCGTGAGAAGTCCAGCAGGGCAGCGGGGGCAGCCATGGGCCAGTATATTGATGGTCTACGCTACCTCAAACAGAATCCCGATATCTTCACGATCGCCTTCCACAAAGCGGCCGTGGCCCTCTTTATCACCGGGTTTCAAGTCGTCCAGGTAGCGATCGCACGAGAAGTCTTCGTGCTGGGTGTCGGAGGGGGGGTCAGTCTGGGCATTCTGTTTGCAACTACCGGAGTCGGTAGTGGAATCGGACCGATCGCGGCCCGATACTTCACAGGCGACCGGGACAGACCATTGCGGCTGGGAATCTTCTGGGGCTATCTCACGGCCGCATTGGGTCTCGCCGTAGGGGCGAGCTTAGCCAGTTTCGGGGTACTTCTCTTCGGCACCTTTCTTCGCGGCTTCGGAGGAAGCATCGTCTGGGTCTTCTCGACCCAGCTTCTATTGCAGTCGGTTCCCAACCAGGTCCAGGGTCGAATCTTCGCCACCGAGTTTGCCCTTTTCGCGCTAATGGGCGCGATAGGATCGGCGCTTGTGGGTGCGGGACTGGACGCCTCGTTGGGGCTGTCAGAGGTGACCTGGTGGATGGCGGGGCTGACAATTCTCCCTGCGGTTCTGTGGGCACTATCATTCTGGCAAACCGGAAACCGCGGCCAGTCGAGTTCATGATCCGTGCGTCAGATCTGAGAAGATGGCTCTAATAGCGGCAATACGCTCCTGGCTGCTGACCGTTCCGCCAGCTATAATCGACCGGAAAGAGGCGAATCAAAGATGCGAAACGAAGCACTCCGCAGAGCCGTCTGCCGTCTCTTGTCATTCCTGTTCCTCTGCCTGGTCGCTGGTCGGGCGGCTGAGCCGGCGGCACCGAACAATCCGACGCAGACTATCGACTTCGCCGCGGACGTCTACCCCATCTTCGAAAGATCCTGCCAATCCTGTCACGGTTCTCAGCAGCAATTGGGAAAGCTTCGTCTGGATTCCCAGGAGGCGACTCTGCCCGGCGGACAGTCTGGAAAGGTCATCGTACCTTTCAGTCCTTCGGAGAGTCTGCTCTATCAGCGGGTGGCTGGGCTGAACGATCTGGCGCGCATGCCCATGGGAGGTACGCTTTCCGACGAGGAAATCCGGCTGATTCGAGCCTGGATCGAGCAGGGAGCCAAATGGCCCGAAGTCGCGGGAAAGCGTGTTTCTGAGGAGCCCAAGCATTGGGCCTTTGTTGCCCCGAAAAGGCCGCCTCTGCCGGCGGTCAAGAGGAAGGCTTGGCCGATCAATGCTATCGACCGCTTCACCCTGGCTCGACTGGAGCAAGAGGGACTCTCCCCTTCCGGCCAGGCTGATCGGGTCACCTTACTGCGACGCCTGAGCCTGGACCTGATCGGACTGCCACCCAGCATAGAAGAAGTCGACGCATTCCTTCTGGACCAGAGACCCGATGCCTACCAGAAGCAAGTGGATAGACTGCTGTCATCCCGCCACTACGGCGAGCGCTGGGGACGCCACTGGCTGGATGCGGCTCGGTACGCCGATTCGGACGGCTTCGAGCAGGACAAGCCACGAAAAGTCTGGTTCTATCGTGACTGGGTCATCGATGCTCTGAACCGGGACCTACCCTACAACCAGTTCATCATCCAGCAGATCGCCGGAGACCTGTTGCCCGATGCCAGGCAAGAAGAGATCGTGGCTACAGGATTCTTAAGAAATTCCATGGTCAACGAAGAGGGAGGAATCGATCCGGAGCAATTCCGGATGGAGGCCATGTTCGATCGCATGGACGCTATTGGCAAGAGCATCCTGGGGATCACGATACAGTGTGCCCAGTGCCACGACCACAAGTACGATCCTCTCAAACAGGAAGAGTACTATCGCCTTTTTGCCTTCTTGAACAATGCCCACGAGGCCAACGCTGCCATTTACACTGTCAGGGGCCACCCAAAAGCGGCCAGTGAGGGCCACTTCAAAACCGGCCATTTTCAAGAGCCATTGAGGGCCGCATCCGGCGTAGGATGCGCCGATGGCCAATACATTGAAAATGGAAAAGAAGCAAACGGTTTTGGCGCTCCTGAAGCTGGGCTGGTCGTATCGTCGGATCGAGCGAGAGGTGGGAGTCCGACGAGAGACGATTGCCCGCTATGATCCCTCCCGAGATTCAAAACCGGCCAAAGTGGCCCCCGGCTCGGAGGAGCAAAAGCGGCCAAAGCGGCCCCCGGGTCTGCACAGCTTCTGTGAGCCCTTTCGGGAGCAGATTGAAAAGAAACTCCAGCAGGGATTGCAGGCCAAGCGGATCTGGCAGGACCTGGTCTTCGAGCAGGGATTCGGGGGAGCCTACAACTCCGTCAAGCGCTTCTGTGGAAAGCTCAAGGCGGAGAGTCCTCGCGTGTTTGCTCGGGTGGAAACTCCCCCCGGTCGGGACCTGCAGATCGACTTCGGCAAAGGAGCCCTGACTCGGACCGAATCGGGTCGTTACCGCCGTCCTCATCTGTTCAAGGCCGTCCTCTGCCACTCGCGCCACTCCTATGAGGAAGTCGTCTGGCGGCAGGAACTGAAGACGTTCATCCGCTGTGTCGAGGAGGCTTTTCACGCTTTTGGAGGCGGCGTGGAGGTGGTTCGCCTCGATAACCTCAAGGCCGGGATCACCCGGGCTTGCTTGGTGGACCCCGAGGTCAATGCCGTCTTCAGTGCGCTCGCTCGCCACTACGGCTTCGCCGTGCTGCCCATCCATCCGGGCGCTCCGAACGAGAACGGAAAAGTCGAAAGAAGCATCGGATATACCGACTCCAGCGCGCTCAAAGCTCGCCGCTTCGAGAGCCTGGATGCGCAGAATGAGCATCTGCAGAGTTGGAACGAGCGAATCGCCCGCCAGCGCATCCACGGCACCACCAAGCAGCAGGTCTGGCCCCGCTTTGTCGAAGAACAGAAGCATCTCCGACCGCTTCCGGATTCCCGCTTCAGTTTCTTCCGCGTGGGCCGTCGAACGGTCTCCACCGATGGCCACATCGAAGTCGACCGAGCGTTCTACTCGGTGCCCAATCATCTGCTCGGTTGTGAAGTCGCCGTGCACTGGGATGATCGTATCGTCCGCGTCTTCTTTCGTGAGCAACAGGTGGCCCTGCATCCGAAGCACCCGCCGGGGAGATTCCGAACCGAAACGAGCCATCTTCCGGAACGCAAACGCTACGCGCACTATCGAACCGAGCATCATCTGCTGAAGCAAGCCCGAGCCGTGGGTCCAGAGGCGCACCGCTGGGCCGAGCGAGCTCTGGAGGTCCGAGACATGCTCGCCTACCGACTCGTGCAGGGCATGATCTCGCTGACCCGCCGCTACCGCGCTTCGGTCGTCGACGAAGCCTGCGGCAAGGCGCTCGCACATGACGCCTTCCGCTACCGGACTCTGGTGGCTTTGTGTAAGCGACTGGACGTGCCGCAGCGCTCTTTGTTTACCTCCGAGCACGAGTTGATCCGACCGCTGTCCGAGTACCAGATCACCGATCCCACAGGAGAACCAGAATGATCTCATCAGAACTGGAACGAAAACTTCGTCACCTCCGGCTCTCGGGCCTGGCTCAGGTCTTTGACGTTCGCCTGCAACAAGCCGTCCAGGGAAGGCTCAGCCATCAGGAGTTCTTTGAGCTGCTGATTGATGACGAGCTGACCCGCCGTCGGGACCGGCTGTTGGAGCGACGTTTGCGCCAGGCCCAGTTTCCGGAACAAAAGCACTTGGAGGACTTTAACTTCTCCTTTAACCCCTCCATCAACCGGCAGCAGATCTTCGATCTGGCTACCGGCCGATTCATCCAACAGCGCCGCGGCTGGTTGGTCATCGGTCAGACCGGAGTCGGCAAGAGCCATCTGATCATCACCGTCGGGATCAAGGCGGTCGAAGCCGGTCACCGGGTGCAGTACAAGTCGGCTTTCGATCTGCTGGAAGACATCGCCGAAGCCACGGCCACCGGCAGACGCCGATCTTACATTACGGAGATGACCCGGATCCCGCTGCTGATCCTCGAGGATCTGGGACTCCGCAGAGTGCCGGAGTCGGCGGCAGAAGATCTGTTGGAGATCCTGCACCGCCGATACCAGAAGACCTCGACGATCCTCAGTTCGAATCGACCCCTGGAGGACTGGGGCGCGATGCTGGGAGGAGATACGGCGGCCACCTCGGCGCTGCTGGACCGCTTCCTGCACACTTCGGAAGTCACCTTCATTCGGGGCAAGAGCTATCGCCTCTACGAGCGACAGCAACGAGAGAAATCCACCCCGAAGCGAGGGAAAGAGAAATGACACCTGCGAGGCGAGTGCTGTGAGTGCGGGCTTGTCCCCTACTCGCAGACCCTGGGACTCAGCCCCAGGCTTCGTAGATTGCCCGCTCCGAGGGAGGGGTCAGGACAGGGTGGGGCAGAGCTCATTGCTTGAGGGGCCTCTGAGCGAATGTTTTTTGAAAAAAGGAAGCCAGGAAGAAGCCGTGTCGTTGAAACCAAGCAGAGACCATGGAAGCCAGGCTTCTCGAGTTTCCCCCAACACCCCCGGAAAGCCGTGGAAACTGCCGCGCTATGGAAACCGTGGGAAAACGGCTGCCTCGCGAAGACGACTCCAGGAGGCGAGTTTTTCCACCGTTCCCACAGCGCTTGGAAAACTCCTCCGGACGGAGTTTCCCACAGTTCCCACCGCTTCTACGGCTGAACACACAACAAAGCCTCCTCCCCCCGCTTCGCGGGGAGGGCTTCACAAGGGATTGAAATGACTCGAACCGGAGGATATAACTACTGAATCACTGGCCGGTTTTGACCCGGCCCCGCCTGGCCGCTTTTGAAGTGGCCCCCGACAGTTTACACCCCGGCGGAGCTGATGAAGCGGACCCAGATCTTCACGCGGATCCGGGAAATTGAAAGCGACCTCAAACACCACACTTCAGACTGGCAAGAACGAATGAACCGATGGGAAGGCGAAGTCCGGGACAATCAACCCTACTGGACCGTGCTTCGACCGGCGGTTGAGGAGATTTCAACCAGCGGCCAGAAATACCTTCCGCTGGAGGATGGATCCTTTCTAGGCCAAGTGTCCCAGAAGGCTACATTCAGGGAATCGAAAGCGCCATCTGTAATGATGGGGTCCTCCTGCATTCTTCTCCAATGGATACCATCCTCCGAGATCAGCGCTATCAGGACCGGCTTGCCCTCCCGGCGGACTCGGGTGATGGCCTTGTATTGCTGGGTGGGAGTCACAGCCGGATGAGTGTCCCGGAATGGGGCAAAATTGCTGGCCCCCTCACCCATCCACACAATGTTGTTGTCGCTAGAGCCCTGAAAGTCGAAGAGGCCCAGCGAGGGACGACTCCAGTGGATGCCGTCCCTGCTCTCCGCGTAGCAGGCGACAGGGACATGCTGAGGGACGATCGCTTCACCAGGTTTCAGCAGGGAGGGGACTGAGTAGCCGGCGTGGCTGGTCCCGCGATAGTACATGCGAAAAAGACCCTCATCCTCGAAGACCAGGGCCTGGGCGCTGGTGGCGCCTTCCCAGGGTTTGTCGAAAGTGATCACCTTGCCGGCAGCGACCGGTGAATGGAGCTTCAAAGCGACCCCCGTCAGGGACTCGATGAGGTAGTCGTCGACGAACAGCTCCAATCGCGACCCCAGATTCAGGGGCTCATTGTCATCACGACTCTGCGCGGCGCAAGGCTCCTCCAGTCCAAGCAGACAAATCAGGGAAACCAGATACATATGAGACCGCAATCCGGCCAATCGACTTATCCCCATTAGCAGTCGACCCTTTCGAACTGGGATCAAAACTATCAGCCCCTCGAGAGTACGTCAACGAGACGGCGCCGACTTCGCCACCAGTCTCAATCTCACTATCGCCCTGTAACGCCACGGTGATTCCTTCGAAGTCGGTGAGACCGTCGTCGGCGGCAGATTCCTTTTCCAGGTCCTTCCCACTAGCTCCCTATGCCGGCATGGGTCCCTCTTTGTCAAGAGAACGTGAACGGCGGGCTCCTGAAGAACCACCATCTCCCAGAAGTCTGCTTCTGAGTTCAGGCAGTAGTTGAAGCGAGACGGATCTGATCTCCGATCTTCCAGATCAAGTAGAAGCTTAGGCGATTGGATCCCTTGGCAAAAGACCTCTCCGGGAGAACGGCGAGAAAGCGCATCTGGCCGTCGACATCCTGAAAAAGGGGGACGATATTGGACACAACCCCATTCAAGACCACCAGAAGTTGTGCGCCTGTGGGAATGTCCCGGCTCTCCACGATCTTGCCCGCAACTTCAGCTGGGATAAAAGTGCCTTCTGGATCGACCGAGCTGCAAAGCTCGGGGGCTTCGAGTTCAACCTGAAAGCTGCTCTTCTGGATCTCTAACTCGTCTTCGCGCACCCCCAGCAGTCCCGAGAAGGCCAGAGGTGGGATCAGCAGCTCCGAACCGGACTTGGCTGCTCGTTCTTTCAGTTTGTCAAAGAAGCCTTCGTCCTCAGCCGAAGGTTCCGCCTGCACTTCTCCCGCAGCTTCTTGGACGAGGTAAGAGGTGCTGGCTTCAGGGTCGCAGGAGGAGGCGTAGGTTCTGGGTCCCTTGGCTGGCTGCGGACTCTCATGCCAGGGATAGTCCGGGGGATAAATCAGCTTCCCGAAGTGGTCTCCCTTGGACGCAAAGAGTTGGATAATGGGAGTCTGTCTGTGCTCTATGAGCTCGCTTTTCAAACGAAAGCGAAAGCCGGAGGCATACAGCCTAGGATTCTTGAAGTAGGCAGCAACATACGGCCTCCCCTCTCCAACGGGGGATTGCTGAACCAGCTGCCCGTTGAGGAACACCAAGATGGCCTCGGCTGGTTCGCCTGCAATCGGATCCCCGGCCGCTCCCCAAAGTTCTACTGATTTTTCCGTCTTCTCAAAACCACGCAGCGCACCCACTAGGTTGCCTGTTCCGATCGAATGCATCCGCCCT
Source organism: Acidobacteriota bacterium (assembly GCA_965219855.1). GTDB lineage: Bacteria > Acidobacteriota > UBA6911 > RPQK01 > JAJDTT01 > CAUZIZ01. The sequence continues at coordinate 78,819 of CBDCOR010000013.1, read as the reverse complement.
TGGAGGCACACCCCCTTGCGGAATTGAGTCGCTTTCTGAGAGCGCACCAGCGGCGTCACTACGTTTTCTCTTAAGATCCTTCTTTGCTCTCCTTGGGAGGATGTATCCGAGAGTAGCGAGACTCCGTCCACCTCCCAGGTCAAGGGCACGTTCACAACGTCGACGATCGTGGGCACCAGATCGACTAGCTCAGCGTTGGCAGAGCTTACGCTGCCTTCCACCTGTCCTGGGAAGCGCACGAGCAAAGGGACTGACATGATCTCAGAAAGGTTATGCTGGTCAGCGTGACGACGACTCCCCCCCGGCCGAAAGGCCATTCCATGATCGGCGAGGACAACAAACAGAACACGGTCAAAGAGTCCCGTTTGCCGAAGGCGCCTCATCAGTTTCCCCAGCACACGATCCGCGTACCCAAGTTGTAGCAGGTAGCGTTGAAAGGCATGTTGCACCACAGCTTCCGACTTGCTCCACCGTTGCCCTTCAAAAAACACCTCACGGCGGCTGTAGGATGAATATCTCTTTCCTGAAGGCAGGTAATTCCACGGATAATGGGGAAGCGGTGAGTGATAGAAGTGAAGCCTTGGCATCTTGGCACGACCCAAGCTTTCAAGAAACTCTTCAAAATGAGAATGTCGCAAGAAGGGGCTGCGTCCCAGCATCCAAACATTCCGGATATCGGGAAGCTTCAGCGCAAGCTGCTCCGGAAGCGTCAAGTGCCCGTAGACGATGGTCAGGTCTTTGAGAATCGAAGTCATGCGTCTGACTAAGGTGTTGTCACCGTTATCCCGAGGGCAGAGTTCGGGTGGACAAAGCTGAGTGATCGATTCGAAAACGTTCAGCTCATGGGTTCCGGCTAGCAGTGTGAACAGGTTGTTGGGATATTGGTGGTGCGAAGCCACACTCTGGGAAGCGGGATAGACGCCGCTGAGCAAACCTGCCAGAGCGAAGTGGGTGGACTCGGCGACTGTGGTGGCATTCTTGTACCAGGTTGCCTGCCTTGCGAGCTCGGAAAAGTTAGGGAACCTGGTTGCATCGATGTTTCCATTGCCGTCCAACAGCGAAAAGAGAGGAAGCTCATCGAAGACCAGCATCACGATCGGGGGGCGGCTGGATTCGACCACGCTTAGCGGAGGAGCCGAGGGAGTTGGCGGTCTCCTACTGAATAAAGCTGTCATCGGCGAAAAACCCAGGAACAAGAGTGGAATTACTACAGTTCCCGGTGATGCAAAGGTAAGGAACAGCTGCACTGGGTAGAAACGATGATAGAGGCCGACAGAGACAGCTCCCAAGAAGACAATAGCCAACAGGGTCCCAACGTGGAAATCCGATTGGATCTGCTTGAGCGCAGCCATTAGAAGCAGTGCAACCAGGAGAATGAAGACGGTGCCATAGGAGAATCTAGCCATTCGTCGACTGACCCGGAAGAGGATCAGTACGAGCAAGCCCAACAGCGAAGGAAGCAACCAACTCAGGACGGCTACGATGAGTCCGAGCTGGAAACCATCGGTTCGGCGCACCAGAAAGAACTCCGGATTTTGGCCCAAGAGGTCATAAAGCGGCTGGGCTATAGCGAAAGCCCAGAGTGTGACTAGGTGGAGGAACAGCATAGAGGGTCGAGGAGATCGGCTCGGCTTCACTTCGCCTTTGCGCTGTAATTTAATTCAGCCTCCCAAAATCTGGCGTGTTTCGGGGAAAAGGAATGAACATCATCTTGGCTGAGCCTGCGGAAACAGAACACCGTCTCGGTAGGGGTTAAGAACAGGGTGTACCCTTGTCCCCGCGAAAGGAATTTAACTCGGCTGTCGGTTTGACCGTGGTTGGCTTCGAAGCCCATTGGCAGCCTAGCGTAACTCTCAAGTGCGAAGGGTTTGGCAGTGGCGATGAGTTTGGCGGCGGAATTGCCCTAGACAGCGCCGGCAACGGCTTTGTGACGGTGGCCACTCTCTCAACCAATTTTCCCACCGCTAATCCCTTTCAGCCAGCGTATGCCGGCTTCCGCGACGCCTTTATCGCCAAAATCGATTCCGCCGGCTCGTCTTTACTCTACTCTACCTATCTGGGAGGCACTAGCCGGGCGCTGTCAAGTTAACGGGATCAGAACGCAAGACTCCACAATGAAACGTTGTCCGCGGATCCTGATGAAGAGTTCGTCGACATGCCAGATGTCACCGAGTCTACCTTGTTTTCTTCTAATACCTCGAGTGTATTGGGGACCGAACTTCAGACACCAGTAGCGAATCGCCTCGTACGAAACCTGGATTCCTCTCTCGGCGAGCAAGTCCTCAACATCGCGGAAGCTGAGAGTGAACCGATGGTACAGCCAGACAGCGTAGCTGATGATCTCAGGAGGGAATCGGTGGCGCTGGTAATGTGATCGCATCCAGGCATTGTCGCCAACGACCCTGCGTTAACTTGACAGTGCCGGGATGCTCGATGTCAACTTTCCTTCTTGGATCTGACTCCACAACAATTGTCGCCGACTGCGGGCTAACTCGGCCCGCCCCGGAAGCAGGTGGTCTCCCAAGGTTTGGGGATGGGTGAAGCTGTGCGCAACTGCTTGGAATGTCGGGCGTTTCAGGTGCAGACTGGCAGAGCAACTGGTTGCCGGTAGAGGGCAATGTAGTCAAATCTGTAGCTGTTGAAATCCCCACATTTCAACAAGCTCGCCCTGAGGAATCGCCGTAAACTATTGAAAAGATTGGTCGGGGCAGAGGGATTTGAACCCCCGACTTCCTGCTCCCAAAGCAGGCGCGCTACCAGGCTGCGCCATGCCCCGAACTCCTTTAGGTTAGCACGGCGGCAGGCTGCGTAGAAAGCGGTCTTGAAATGAGCACCCCTTGTCTCTGGCGTCCCTGAACGCCTCGTTTCCGTCGGCGTTGCAGATGTGAGAGTCATACGCTAAGCTCGTGTACGAATGGGCGGCTGACGAAAGAGCTACATCACATCGCTCCACTGCATCGCGGCCCGGCACGTAGGTTTTGGCCGTTACGAGTGGCTCGTCAGTGTCCGCGCAGTCATCAACCCTGTGGGCGGGATCAATCCTCGTTCTCCGAACGATTTGCAACCCCGGATTCGGCGCAGTACATTGGGGAGACTACAGGTGGGTTGATTGCTGCGCCACAGTTGACCTGTCATAGGGACAGCGGGCTGCTGCTTTCGCTTCTGCAAGACTCTTGGCCAAGGGACCACAACCCATTGAGACAAGGGACCTATTCAGTTCTGGTGATCGTGTTTCTGGGAATGGGTTGCAGCCCTGAGCAGCCCTCACCCCAGGGACAGTCGATCGAGATCGGTACCCACACCCAGCTGCTGGTGGATGACTTTGCCATCGAGGTCCGAGAGGCAGTCGAGAGACGAGTCAACGCCTTGCAAAAGCATCCGGCAAACCCCATCCTGCGGCCCGACCGTCCCTGGGAGGGGCAGTACGCCATGCCCTCGACCGTGCTCTACGATGACTCGGAGGGGCTTTTCAAGATGTGGTACGGGACGATGGAGGAGCGCCGGAATCCTCATCAGAGGCAAAGCCGCTGGGCCTATGCCACTTCCCAAGATGGGATTGCCTGGAAAAAGCCCGAGCTGGGGTTGGTAGACTTTCGGGGCTCCCGCCGAAACAATCTCCTTCCCGGTGCAGGCGGAAGGGTCTTGATGGATGTTGCAGAAAAGGACCCGTCCCACCGATTCAAGGCCTTGCGCTATGGCCGGGCCACCCCTGACGGGCCCGAGGGCATTTGCGTTGGCTTCTCGGCGGATGGGTTGCGTTGGGACCCGTATCCAGGGAATCCGCTTCTGACTGCTGGCGGGGTCACGCTTCATTGGGGCATCGGAGATACCCACACCCTCTTTGGATGGGACGAAAAGGCTGGGAAATACGTGTCCTACATGAGGCCAAGCAGCGGCTTCCGAGACATAGGCCGCTCTGAGAGCACCGACTTCATCGACTGGAAGATCCCCAACCCCGTTCTGGTGCCGGATGAGGGAGATCCGCCCGGCACACAGCTCTACGGAATGTCTGTCTTCCGCGACCGAGAGGTCTATTTCGGTTTCCTCTGGGTGTACCACCCCAACTCTCTGATGATCGATGTCCAGCTGGCCCACAGCCGGGATGGAATCGGCTGGCGCCGCAGCGATCGGCGCCATCCGATTCTCAGCTACGGTTTGCCGGATCACTTCGATTCCCATGTCCTGATCGCGTTGGAGCCCGTCATCAGAGAGGATGAAATCTGGGTCTACTATGCCGCTGAGAACGAGGCCCACGCGCTGACGAAGCAGGACGTCCAACTCGGAACTCACCCACACGGGGACACTCCCGTCCCCTTGGCCCAGCAGTCGTGGTTGAAAGAGAGACGGGGGTACGGAGGCCTGGCGATGGTCAGGCGCGACGGCCTGGTGTCTCTCGACAGCGACGCCCCCGAGGGAGTCGTTATCACGAAGCCTTTTGTGTGTCGCGGAAAGCAGCTGTTGATCAACGCCGATGCCTCTCGGGGCCGGATACGGGTGGAGCTGCTTGACGTCATGAGCGTACCACTGCCGGGCTTCGAAGCGGGTCGCTCGGATCCGCTGCACGGAGATTCGGTCAGCCAGCTAGCCAGTTGGGACGGCAAGTCAGATCTTTCCTCTCTGGAGAGCCGAAAGATCAAGCTGCGGTTGCTGATGTCCCACTCCAAACTCTTTTCCTTCCGCTTCGCAAAGACTGATGGTGCTCCATGACAGTCGGATCAACGCTCTCCTCCAGTAAGAAACCCTGCCCGGGGACCCTGAAGATTCTGTTGTTGTCCGCATTCTCCTCGGGATTTGGTCCCATATCGCTAACGGGTCAAGCCGCGTGCGGCTCTGTTGGCTTCAGTTGTTTCTGGTACTGCTCACTGCTCACTGCTCACTCTCCTCTCTCAGGGCGGTCCTCTTGATGTTTGTTGTTCTTCTCGCTTCCGCCTGCGGCCCCTTCTCTGGGCTTCCCACAGTTGCTACGGGGTCGGCCAGTGCTCTGGGCACTGCAGCCATTACGGTCAATGGCAGCGTGAATCCGCACGCGGTGGCGACTCACTACTATTTCGAATATGGAAACTCGACCGCCTACGGAAAGAGGACGCCTGCCCGTGAGCTTCCCCCGCGCCTGGCGGCGTACTACCAGGAAAACTGGGATGAGGGCCCCGGAGGGTGGACGACGTGGGGCGTGGAGCAGTCGCAGCACCCGATCGGCGGTCACTCTAATGGATTCTTGAGGGTTTCCGAGCCGACCACCCTGAACGACTACAACCACAGGATGGCGGGAGTCCTCCATCTGGCCAAGTTCTTCTATTCGGGACCGGTCTACAAGAGCGCCTACCTGGGTGGCGGCGATCCCGATTTCAGGGATGCCCGAGTCAGTCTCTGGGTCCGCGGAAATGACTGGAGGCCGAACGGTTCCGAGCTGATCTGGTGGACCCAGAGTCAGATCAACATCGAGGCGGGGAATCAGCGCGGCGTCTTCAAACGGGCCAATTGGGGCTATACCGGATTTACGCTGACCGACCATCTCCGGGACGGCAATTGGAATCGGGTCGAGTACCGGCTTCTCAATGACACCACTCAATGGACATATGGGGGGAGCAACCTGGGTTCGGACGGGCGCAAGTACTATTCATATTGGCCCATTGACCAGGCTCAGGGCCATCTCAACTGCAATTTTTTCCATCTCCTGGCCTTTGTCGACCCGCACAATCCTCCTACTGGATCGATCGATTTCGATGAGTTCGAAGTCGCCTATCGCAATGAGTCTCTGGTCTTTCCCAGTAACGGAGGGAAGCTGATCGACTGGCCCCGAGATTCACGAGCGGATCCCGCAACCCTGACGGACGGATGGCGGCACGGCGATGAACGGATGTGGAAGACTCAGGAGAATCCCTCCGGTCCCCAGGAATTCACCTACTCCTTCGAATCTGAGGTCACGGTCGATACGGTTCAGCTGCACCAAAATCCCAAGTCGCCGGGAAAGGACGTGGAGGTTCTGGTCTCGGCGGATGGCAACTCCTATCAATCGATACTGAAACGATCCCTTCCGGAAAAAAGAGCTCGCGGCCCCAATTTTGCCTTTGTCGTGGAGCAGGGACTTGCTACCAAGGCACGATATTTGAAAGTTCGTCTCTCTTCCGGCTACCAGAGTCACCACTGGGGATTGGGGGAAATCGAGGTCTTCGGCAGGGGCGCTACCATGATCCCCGATGACGATGTCTACCATGTCAATACCGATCTCTACGGTGTGAGGCCGGGTGAGACCAGTCACTACCGGCTGGTGGCAACCAACAGCCGCGGCAGCAGCTATGGAGAGGATCGGACTTTCACCCTTCCGGCGTCAGACCAACCGCAAGTCCTGACGGGAAAATCGAGTCGTATAGACGGGTCGACCGCCAGGCTCGAGGGAAGAGTTAATCCCCTGGTTCCGACCCGGGTTTTAGCGCGGCGGCGAGGGGACTATCTGTTCGCCAGAAACGCCGATGAGTGTGAGCCCTTGAAACTTCTCCTCGGTGTGCTGAGACAGGAAGATCCCTGCTCTGCCCGGCACGCTCAGAAGGTCTTGGCCGATTCCGACTTCGGCATGAGTGTCAGGGGCCACCCAAAAGCGGCCAGTGAGGGCCACTTCAAAACCGGCCATTTTCAAGAGCCATTGAGGGCCGCATCCGGCGTAGGATGCGCCGATGGCCAATACATTGAAAATGGAAAAGAAGCAAACGGTTTTGGCGCTCCTGAAGCTGGGCTGGTCGTATCGTCGGATCGAGCGAGAGGTGGGAGTCCGACGAGAGAGGATTGCCCGCTATGATCCCTCCCGAGATTCAAAACCGGCCAAAGTGGCCCCCGGCTCGGAGGAGCAAAAGCGGCCAAAGCGGCCCCCGGGTCTGCGCAGCTTCTGTGAGCCCTTTCGGGAGCAGATTGAAAAGAAACTCCAGCAGGGATTGCAGGCCAAGCGGATCTGGCAGGACCTGGTCTTCGAGCAGGGATTCGGGGGAGCCTACAACTCCGTCAAGCGCTTCTGTGGAAAGCTCAAGGCGGAGAGTCCTCGCGTGTTTGCTCGGGTGGAAACTCCCCCCGGTCGGGACCTGCAGATCGACTTCGGCAAAGGAGCCCTGACTCGGACCGAATCGGGTCGTTACCGCCGTCCTCATCTGTTCAAGGCCGTCCTCTGCCACTCGCGCCACTCCTATGAGGAAGTCGTCTGGCGGCAGGAACTGAAGACGTTCATCCGCTGTGTCGAGGAGGCTTTTCACGCTTTTGGAGGCGGCGTGGAGGTGGTTCGCCTCGATAACCTCAAGGCCGGGATCACCCGGGCTTGCTTGGTGGACCCCGAGGTCAATGCCGTCTTCAGTGCGCTCGCTCGCCACTACGGCTTCGCCGTGCTGCCCATCCATCCGGGCGCTCCGAACGAGAACGGAAAAGTCGAAAGAAGCATCGGATATACCGACTCCAGCGCGCTCAAAGCTCGCCGCTTCGAGAGCCTGGATGCGCAGAATGAGCATCTGCAGAGTTGGAACGAGCGAATCGCCCGCCAGCGCATCCACGGCACCACCAAGCAGCAGGTCTGGCCCCGCTTTGTCGAAGAACAGAAGCATCTCCGACCGCTTCCGGATTCCCGCTTCAGTTTCTTCCGCGTGGGCCGTCGAACGGTCTCCACCGATGGCCACATCGAAGTCGACCGAGCGTTCTACTCGGTGCCCAATCATCTGCTCGGTTGTGAAGTCGCCGTGCACTGGGATGATCGTATCGTCCGCGTCTTCTTTCGTGAGCAACAGGTGGCCCTGCATCCGAAGCACCCGCCGGGGAGATTCCGAACCGAAACGAGCCATCTTCCGGAACGCAAACGCTACGCGCACTATCGAACCGAGCATCATCTGCTGAAGCAAGCCCGAGCCGTGGGTCCAGAGGCGCACCGCTGGGCCGAGCGAGCTCTGGAGGTCCGAGACATGCTCGCCTACCGACTCGTGCAGGGCATGATCTCGCTGACCCGCCGCTACCGCGCTTCGGTCGTCGACGAAGCCTGCGGCAAGGCGCTCGCACATGACGCCTTCCGCTACCGGACTCTGGTGGCTTTGTGTAAGCGACTGGACGTGCCGCAGCGCTCTTTGTTTACCTCCGAGCACGAGTTGATCCGACCGCTGTCCGAGTACCAGATCACCGATCCCACAGGAGAACCAGAATGATCTCATCAGAACTGGAACGAAAACTTCGTCACCTCCGGCTCTCGGGCCTGGCTCAGGTCTTTGACGTTCGCCTGCAACAAGCCGTCCAGGGAAGGCTCAGCCATCAGGAGTTCTTTGAGCTGCTGATTGATGACGAGCTGACCCGCCGTCGGGACCGGCTGTTGGAGCGACGTTTGCGCCAGGCCCAGTTTCCGGAACAAAAGCACTTGGAGGACTTTAACTTCTCCTTTAACCCCTCCATCAACCGGCAGCAGATCTTCGATCTGGCTACCGGCCGATTCATCCAACAGCGCCGCGGCTGGTTGGTCATCGGTCAGACCGGAGTCGGCAAGAGCCATCTGATCATCACCGTCGGGATCAAGGCGGTCGAAGCCGGTCACCGGGTGCAGTACAAGTCGGCTTTCGATCTGCTGGAAGACATCGCCGAAGCCACGGCCACCGGCAGACGCCGATCTTACATTACGGAGATGACCCGGATCCCGCTGCTGATCCTCGAGGATCTGGGACTCCGCAGAGTGCCGGAGTCGGCGGCAGAAGATCTGTTGGAGATCCTGCACCGCCGATACCAGAAGACCTCGACGATCCTCAGTTCGAATCGACCCCTGGAGGACTGGGGCGCGATGCTGGGAGGAGATACGGCGGCCACCTCGGCGCTGCTGGACCGCTTCCTGCACACTTCGGAAGTCACCTTCATTCGGGGCAAGAGCTATCGCCTCTACGAGCGACAGCAACGAGAGAAATCCACCCCGAAGCGAGGGAAAGAGAAATGACACCTGCGAGGCGAGTGCTGTGAGTGCGGGCTTGTCCCCTACTCGCAGACCCTGGGACTCAGCCCCAGGCTTCGTAGATTGCCCGCTCCGAGGGAGGGGTCAGGACAGGGTGGGGCAGAGCTCATTGCTTGAGGGGCCTCTGAGCGAATGTTTTTTGAAAAAAGGAAGCCAGGAAGAAGCCGTGTCGTTGAAACCAAGCAGAGACCATGGAAGCCAGGCTTCTCGAGTTTCCCCCAACACCCCCGGAAAGCCGTGGAAACTGCCGCGCTATGGAAACCGTGGGAAAACGGCTGCCTCGCGAAGACGACTCCAGGAGGCGAGTTTTTCCACCGTTCCCACAGCGCTTGGAAAACTCCTCCGGACGGAGTTTCCCACAGTTCCCACCGCTTCTACGGCTGAACACACAACAAAGCCTCCTCCCCCCGCTTCGCGGGGAGGGCTTCACAAGGGATTGAAATGACTCGAACCGGAGGATATAACTACTGAATCACTGGCCGGTTTTGACCCGGCCCCGCCTGGCCGCTTTTGAAGTGGCCCCCGACAGCATGAGCGAGCGCCAATTCGTGGCCTTCCTGCGAAGCCGGCCGGTTTCGAAGGAGCGCTGGTAGATGTCCTGGGCTAGCGGCAGCTCGTCCTCGATCAGCGTATTGAGACGCTCCAGGATTCGCTGTCCCTGAGTGGAACCGTCTTCCTGATATTCCTGACGTAATTCCACCAGCGCCAGCATCTGAAGACAGCGGTCCAGATCGGTAACTGGAGCCGGCTGAAGGACTCCCAGGTTAGGACCGAGTCCTTGCTGGACAGCAGACAAAGCTTCGGCACCCTGTCCCGGAAGCAATGCAAGAAATGCAAAGTCGAGATTTGTCGATTCTGCTTCGGACTCTCGGGCCGGAGTTCCGTCGCCGGCAAGAACAGCGAGCATGCCGGTGCGCCGGGTGTTCTGCCAATCTACAATCATCGCTTCGCAGTAACCCGGTCTGAGCCCTCGAAAAAAGGGTAGATCAGAAACCAACTGGGCGAACAATCTGGGGATGGCCTACCCACCCAGAACCTGAAGAATCTGCCGTTTGTAATCGAGTTTCTTGTCGACAATCGAATGGACGTTTGCCTCGAGCTGAATCTGGTAGGTCTGCTGAAACCGATCCTCCTCCACTTCGGGAGCATCCAGGGCCGCCACAAAACCACCTCTTTTACAGAGTAGATCTACTATGTCAGAGGTGTACTGGTAGTTCACTTCGGGGTCGAGATCGGTAACTGGATCGAGCAGCATTTCGGTGAGCTGCTGCACGGTGAAGGGCCGACGAGTCGGAGAGATCTCCTGTAGAATCAGCAGCTTCAAGAGACGGAAGGCGAAGGCGCGATCCTGCGGCTCCTGCACGATGCTTTCCATTTCTCTGACGTAATGAGCGTAGACGGTCTCAACGAAGGGAAGTGTTTCGATAGTGCTCTTGATGCGGTCGAGGAAATGGTCGAAGATCCGGTCCGGGCACACAAGCGTCTGATAGGGACTCTCCAACAACCCCGAGATCCCTCGGTCGGAATCCCCCTTGATCTGGTAATGGATGAAGTCGACTATCCCTCTGGTTTTCGAGAAGAGTGGCTTGAGATCCTCTAACAGCTGGACGCAGTCTGGATGCACCGGGTAAAGAGAGCAGAACTCCTCCTCGGGGACGGACCAGTGGGGGAAAGACTCTCTGAGTTTCAGGAAAAACTCCTGGAGTGGATCAGAGGCGCCCGGCCTTTTCTGGATCAGGAGCTTGCTGGCCAGGGATTTCACGTGGGCCGCAGTCAAAACTATGCGAATCGAGTAACGATCCTTGATCTTGTTGAAAAGCTCCTGGTGAATCTCGCCCGTCTCTTCCAGATACTCCTGAACTGCAGCCACGATCCATAGAGGCCGATGCCCCGAGGCCTCCCCCAGAAACTGCAGATACCTTATGTCCTCGTTGAAGTCTCGCAACGCAGGCTTCGAGCGCAGAAATTCACTCAGCTCATCCAGAAGAATGATCAGCCCGTCGTAGCCCTCCTCCTTCAAGAGCTTGAAGACCCTTTCAAAAAAGGTCTCGCGGGTGTCGAGATCGCGCGTTCCCAGGCCCTCCGGCTCGGTCTGGCGATCATCCGATTGACTCAAGCTCGGAAAGGTATCTCGTAGGCTCGCCATCACGATGTCCTCTAGATACCGACTGCTTCGATATTCGATCAAGGAGACGGGTAGCACAGCGGGACGGCTCGACTGAAGCCGCTCCAGTGACAGTGCAGACGAAGAGTCTTCTTCTGCGAAACGCTGGAGAAACGATTTCAAGAACTCCACGTCCGAGAGGATGAGGTTGAGATAGGCCAGGAAGTGGGATTTTCCGGAGCCGAAATGACCTTTCAGAAAGGAGCCGCATCCCTGGCCGAGCAAGATATGCTGGAGAATCACCCGAAGTCCGAAGGAGACTTCCTGGGTCAAGACGAAGTTTCCGACCAGCCTGGAGCGCTCCTCCGGATCCAGTGTGTCCCGAAGCTGGATAACGGTCTTGATAGAGGGAAGGGTGACGAGATCTTTAACCCGCATTTCTCCCCCCCAGTCTACTACGGCGACCGGGCCTGAGAAATCCTGGTCAACTTTCACAGGGTGGGGGGTTCGGTCCTGCAGCTTCCGCCAAAAGCTTTCGAGCCACACCGAAAAGGAAGCGGTTGACCGACGTCTGGCGTGCCAAGCCAAAAAGAAAGTCCGCTAGTTCCTGAGTCCGGCCCAGCCGCTTGCCTGCCGTCAACAGGCAGGAGCGGAGATATGGATCCCGCGGGTGCTGCTCAAACTGCTGGCGAAATAGAGGATAGGCTTCGTCATACATCTTTGCCTTGTAGTAGGCAAAGGCGAGAGAGCGTTCGAAGAAATCACGCTCCTTCGCGGAGGCCAGGGCAACCAAGCTCTGGTAGATCTCCGCGGCCTCGGCGAACTGGCCCTGAGCTTTGAGCTGGTCGGCCTTTACCCTGAGCAGGGCAGGGTCCTGACGCTGTGATGGCAGGCGCAGCATCCGATCCAATTCCTTTCCAACATCCCATTCATCCTTCTCAGCAGCTCTCAGCTTGAGCAGACGTGATTTGGCAAAGGAATCGCCAGGTCGGAGCTGGAGAATCTCGCCATAGTAAGACATGGCTTCCGCCGACTGGCCCAACCCTTCGTAGGCACGCGCCATGGCGCTCAAAAGGTAGACATCGCGGCGGCTCTGGTTCAGCTGCCGCAAGAGGGCCAGTGCCTCCCCATATTTCCCCAGATGCAGCAGGCAATCGGCTTGGCGTTTGACGAAAAAAGGAGAGCCCTTCAGGGAAAACGCTACCCGAAAGGATTCCAGAGCACCCTCGTATTCCTTACCGGCCAGTTGCGTGGTTCCCTTTAGCGCATGGAAATCCGGCAGTGCCCGAGCTTGATCTTCGAGCTGATTCAACAGATCTTGTGCTTCCAGGCATCTCCCTAGCCTCCAACGCGCCTCTGCCAGCAACACTTGAAATCGAAGGTTCGAAGGGTAACGATCCAGAGCGATCTGAACCTCCTCTTCCATCTCTCGATAGGAGCGCTTTTGCTTGAGATCGTAGATTCGAGACAGGAGGATCCGTATCTCACTAGCCTGCCAACTCACAACCGGGCTCATTATAGCCGATTTCCCACACCACCACCGAGCATCGGTTGTGTTGGCTCTTCAGATTACTAAGCTTGAAATCGGGACGACGGTTGTTGACGCGGCAGTACTGAAGATACTCGTCCCCGAGTTTCCCGGCCAGGGTGCGATCCTTGGGAGCGTTGCAATCTCGCAGGCGCATCTTTAGGATGTCGATGACGTCTCCATCGTGATCCACTGCTCGCCAGCGATAATAACGTCGGCCCCGGGTCCTGATGAACAGTTCGTCGACACACCAGATAGTGGCTGCATCACAGCAAAGGGGATCTCGGATTGAAATCAGGAGTCACGATGCTTGCTCTCCTTCTGCTCCTGTTATCGTCCGCCTGTGTCCTTTCCCAGGGACAGCGCTACTACGACTTCACAACCCCGACTCCTCTTCCAAAGCAACACTTCCTGATCCTGGGGTTCCTGGGTGGGTGGAAGCCCTGGGACAGCCGAGACTCTGGTGTTCGGAAACTGGCACTTCGGCTTCGCCGGATGAACCTCCCGGGTGTCTCGGTGGAAACGGTCGAAAACAAGAAGCGCGATTTGGCAATCGAGCTGATTCTCAGATCCCTCGACCGGGATGGTGATGGCAAAGCGAGTCCGTAAGAGAGGACCGGTGCTCGCGTGATCCTGTATGGCCAGAGTTTTGGCGGTGCGGCGGTGGTGAAACTGGCGAGACAGCTGCAAGCGATGTATATCCCAGTTCTGCTGACGATTCAGATAGACAGCGTGGGTCGCAGCGACAGCGTAATTCCGCCAAACGTCCTTCGAGCCGCTAATTTCTTCCAACAGAATCGGATCTTCATTCGAGGCGAGTCCGAAATCCGAGCCGCAGATCCGGCTCGGACCGAGATCATCGGCAACTGCCGTTTCGACTACAGCAATAGAGAGGTCAATCTATCCGGCGTCTCCTGGTGGAAGAGATTGTTCTCGACCGACCACGCCAAGATGAACCGGGACCCCGAGGTCTGGTCGCAAGTCGAGGTTCTCATTGTAGAGACAACGGGAGTGGGAGCCGTCTAATGGGCATTGTCAAATTAGGCGGCGGTCGTCAACAATTGCTGGATGAATTCACTCTATCGAGGCCATCGCTTCCCGCCTGAAGTCATCGGTCACGCGCTCGGGTTGTACCATCGATTTGCCTTGAGCCAAGCGATTGATTTCATTGGTGCGAAAGGGGGGACTCGAACCCCCACGGGCTCTCACCCACCAGATCCTAAATCTGGCGCGTCTGCCAATTCCGCCACTTTCGCACGCACCACATTGTAACCCAACGCTGGGTGTGAGACGGGAAAATGTCTGCGGCCTTCCAGTTTCTCAGAATGCAGCACTCAGCATTAGATTGTATTCTGGTCAAACGGGTCTATTGAGGAGCAGCGAGAGAGTTCCCCAAACTCCGGTTCGCCACAGAAGGAGGACAGCATGAGCAACTTCGAATCAATTCTTGACGAGGCTCTCGAGGAGGTCATGACCGGAGAGCTTTGTCGTCCCGACACGGATTTTCACCGCGAATCGTGGCCGGAAATGGCCGAGCGCTATGTGACCCCTCTCGGTAACAACGAGACCAAGCAGCAGCTACTGACACTACTGCGATCCTCCTTCGAGGAAAGCCAGAAGAGATTCCGCGCCTTCGGAGAGATCATGCTGCTGCAGCTCATCACCCGCTTTGATGGAAAGCAGGGGACACGACTCGCTTGGTTCCACCATGGCATTGCTCACGAGATGTACCATATTGGCCAGCTGACCGCCTACACACGAGCTCTGGGCAAAGTACCCTCCCTGACCCAGAAGATAGGATGAGGTTCTGGCTTCCCGCTAGTCTTGTTCCTAGTTCGATCCCGTAGAGGCAGTTCCTGAATGCGTCGGGTTTGGAGGGATCGTGCCCCACTTGACGCAAGCGCGCGCGCGATTTACTTCGGCACCATACGGCACATGTCCTATTGTCCTTCGGAGGAGGATAATGTTGTTGTGCTGAATGTAGCTGCTGCTCCCCGACCGGTGCCACTTCCGTTGGCGGCTACGGTCCTGTAATAGTATGTCCTTCCCGATCCCAATTCAGTGAGAGTCTCAAAAACCGTCCGTGGGGTCTGCTCGAGACCTGCATATCTGACCTCGGTTTTCGATCCATACGCCTCGTCGGTGCCGTACTCAAACCAGAAATAGGTGGGCACACCCATGCTGGCTGCTCTGTTTGGTGGCTTCGTCCTGGGGTTGCGGGGCGGACGCAAGATCCCACTCAATCAGTTGGATCCCGGCGAGTTGCTCAAAATCGAGCAACTTGCGGTTGGCGAGACCATCTCCACGGCTGCGGCTTCCCGGCTCAGCCGTCTCCAGGCGACACCCAGGAATCTGCGGAAGAGCTCTTTGTCGTTTGGCGAGTGTCAGCAGCTCTGGGAAGTTCTAAGAAGCTTCGAAGAAGAGACTGCTCGACAGTTGGTTGAGCTGAAGCACCTACTCAATCGCTATCGCGAGTACCGGGTCTACCCGTTGTTGGATCGCCAGCCACTGGGGGGAACCCTGGCAGTGATTGAGGGTTTTCTCGATTCCTTCCGACGCAGCCATCCCCCGATCCAGGGACTGAAGACCCTGGCGGAGGGAATCGAAAACATCGAACAGTTCAACTCCGCGACCCAAGCCCTCACCTACTCTCACTCCTTCTTCACCGAAGTCTTTGCTGGTTTTGTCTTCATGGGGAACTACCTGGAGGAGGCCACCGGGGTGATCCAAGCAGGAGCTGCTTATGAGGTGCTTTCCGAAGGAGTGGGGGTGTTGTCGGACCGGCTCAAGGACTGGGATCCCAGCTGGGACCCCGTCCGCTTCCAGGGACTGCAAGGCGAGTTCGAGACCTGGCACCACTCCTATATCCGCGAGTACCAGAAGGAACACGCATCCTTTCAAGAGTCGTCGGATCAACCTCGGTTCCAGGGCTCCCCGCTGAGCGACCAACTTGGGTTGCTAAGTCGACTGGAAAAGCTTTCCGCTTTTGTTCCCGAGAAGTCGGCGACGGTTCTCAAGGAAGAGCTTGGCAACATCCTAGGCCAGCGCTGCAGCCGGTCGATCTGGGAGGAACTACAGCAGCGTCCCCTGTGCAGCTGCGGTTTCCAGCTGGGACAGCGCCCCCAGAAAGACCGGGTGCACAGGATCCAGGGAGAAACCGAGAATCAGCTCAGACAATTCGTGGTCCAGGTTCAGCACCCACGCTTTGGCGAGCTGTTGGACCGTTTCGAATTCTACATTGCGAAAATGGGAGATTCGGCCAGTAGTGTGCAAACCTGCTCCCTGGAGTCGTGCCAACGTCTGAAATCGATGACCACGATGGATGAGCTAATGGCAATGGAGGAATACCTGACCGCAGATTTCATTCGCCATCTGGATTCCTTCGAACCGAACCGAAAGCCTTTCGAAGTCAAATATCTGTCCGCTTTTCGCCAGAGGATGGGGGCCCAGCCCAGGACTCGTAAGAGCCTGGTTTCGGAGTTCGATGGCTGGCTCGAAGAGGGCCTCTTGGATGCGAACCAGCCCATTCGCCTGATGAATGAACCCCAGGAGCAAGGAACCGGAGCCCGAGTCGTGCTGCAGTCCCTGCTTCCGGCTTCGTCTCCCGAGTTGGCCCAGGATCTGGATCGACTCACCAGCGAAGAGTTCGTCTTCCGGCTGTTGGCTAGCGAACTGGTGGTCCGTTATCGCATCTCTCCGGAGCAAGCCCACCAGCAGTTGGCACTGGTCCCCCGAAGTGGCGCGCTGTCCTCCTATGCGGAGTTGGCAGCTGTACTCCTGGAACGAGATGAGGATTGGCTTTTCGATTTCAGGCGGGAGTTCGAGGATCACCTGGGAGAATCTACCCTTAGCTCACTGGGGCTGCTGACCGATTCAGTCTCCCTATTGGCCCGATTGGTCGCACGCGAAAGTGCATTCCTGAGCCCGGTCCATCATGCTGCCAGGAGACTGCTCAGGAAGTTGATTCACTCTGATTCCAGAAGCCTTCGGGAGGTGGGTAAGGTGCTGGAGGAGGGTTGGATTCCGCTTCGCTCGCAGAGGAGTTCTCAGGAGAAAGAGCACTACCGCGAGCTGTTGAGTAGCCTGCTGTGGGTCCGCCAGACAGAGCTCCGAATCGGGGAAGCGCGGCAACAGCACATCCAGCATCCCTCATTTCCTTGGAAAAGCTTTTCACCCAAACCGCTGCCGAGATTCCCTTCATGCTGGATCGCCTTCGAGTGCATCTCACTCAGCTCGACTGGTTGGACGGGGTGGATCTGGTCTCCGTCGAGAAGCGAATCCGCCAACTTCTCGATCAATTCTGCGAGGACTATGGTCTGCGGATACAGGAGTCGGAGCGAAAGCTTCCTCGAGCCGACAGCATTGTGCGAGATCAGAGCAGCCAGCTGCTTTCCAACTTAGGTGGCGAGTCGGTCCGGTTCGTCTTCATCGACGCTCTTGGCTGGCCTCTCTGGCAGCTATTGTGCCGTCAATTAGAGCGGCGGATGCCTCCTCATGTCCGGCTGGTGGAGACGAAGGTTGCCTATGCCCACAAGCCATCCAATACTCTGGAGCAGGTCAAGCAGTGGCTGGCGGCTGGTGGTCTTCATCCCCAGCACAGAATCCAGAAAGGCTTCTCATTTCAGGGCGGTGGCCGAGACAATCTGACCTACAAGTTGGACTGGATCGACGAAAAAATTCACCACAGCCGGGAGAGTCCTTATTTTCTGCATACGGAGATCATCGAACAGCTTCTTCCGCAGACACTCGCTTTTCTGGACAAGCTTCCCCGACGCACTCTACTGATTCTTTTTTCCGACCATGGCTTCGTCGAGAACCGCGCCTTCCTGGAGCGGGACAAACACCGCATCCCCCGCTACCATCACGGCGGCGGATCTCCCTTCGAGCTAGTAGTCCCGGTCGCCTTCTTTTATTCCGGCCCCAGTCGCTGAAATCACCAGCGCCGTGCAGGTGTCTCTCCAGCGACACCCGTGATGCTCATTCTTGGTGAGTGAGATTCTCGGGAAAACAGTATCACTATCGTAATCCGACGACCTACCAAATGCAGATTCGGTAAACTGTCTTAGCGGCGTTACCGCCTCCCGCATGACTATTACCTACGGTGAAGAAAAGCTCTCCGTTTTCTCGTGCTCTCCATTTTATTGTTTCTATCTTGCTGGTACCGCCTATGATGTTTTGTTGGGTCAGCAGGGCGCCATTCTTGTCGTAGATACGAGCGCCTGCGTAGGAAGGTCTGTTCGGAGTCCGGAAAGCACTGACGAGCGTCTGTCCGGCTTTTAGGCCTACCTTGAAATACTTGTGAACACCTACACTTAAACCCTCGTTGTGCCAGGAGAGATCTCTTCGGCGTTTTCGAAGGAATCACCACCAGAAGCCATGTCTTCTTTGGCACCCACAAGTGAACCACACTCGGGCAACTGGGCAAGGTTGAATTGCGCGTTCTTGTCTGGACCTGCAGCGGCGGCCTTGTCTAGGTATAGCTTGGCTTTGTCAAATGCGCCTGTCGCCATATAAGCGGCGCCTAGATTATTGAAGAATGCAGGGATGGCTATCGAATCAGCGACGGACTCAAGTAGGGAGATGGCTTCAGGAAACTTCTCTGCGCCGACTGAGTTCGATGCCTTCTGTAGAACCTCTTCCACCTCTTTGGCCAACTCTTTCCCATGCATTCGCCGTGCTTGCTCGATGATAACTGTTACGGGGTTGAAGGCGACATCGCCCGTATACTGGTTTCCGGCAACATTGTAGATATCACCGTCGCCGCCACCGGTCTTTGAGCAAGCTGATGAGGGCCACTACGATAGGAACGACGACGAGGACAAGCCACCACCATTTTTTGGGGGGGGATCCATGGCCTTTTTCCACAGAAGCTGATTTGTCCATAGTACCGTGCATAGAGCAGCAACGCTAGGCCCAGAATAGAATCTCAATACGCCCCTGGTCATCAGGCTACAGAGAACTCGCATTTTGGTAGAGTTCCTGGCACAGAGAGACAGCGGAGAAGAGTTAGCGGGCTGACCGTACCGTATTGAGGAGGTGACACGCGACTGCTCCTGATCGGTTGTGAGTACGTCGGGACGACCGCTCTGGCAGACGGGATTCAAAAGTGGAGCCACCAGGTCATGGGTGAGGGAAAAGGCCTGGTGGCCTATCATGACCATTGGAAGATTCCCCACATCAGCGGCCATCGAGGGCTCGACGACCGCCAGAGCCCAAGATGGACTCCTGGGGCAGGCCTCTGTAGAGTACACCACAGCTGAACGCTTGTGCTCGAGCCAGTCGATCCCATCGAGCTCCGCGATGATTTGCGGCCTGGGCGTGCTATCTCAAGGCCTGTCCGATCTCTAGGGATGCGGTCTCGATAACGCGTTCCAACGTGCCCGGTTCGAGCAACGCGATCGACTCCTGGTAGATCCCCTTCCCATAAAGCTCTCGGGGAGGGAGATAACCGGGTAGCCACCCTTCGATCAGGGTGGTGACCAGGATCGGGGTCTGGGGGAATCGGCTGCGCAGCTCTTGCTGCAGAAGACTGTAGGGTTCGCCCTCAATTGAAAGCCAGAAAGCGTCTCCAAGTTGCCATAAAACCATTCGGTAGGGATACTCTCCAGCGGGAAGTTGAGAGAGTCGGGACTGTCGTCGCCGTGCCCGCTCGGCTCCAGCGCGCAGCTCTTGCTCTTTGACCGGGTCACCGCTGCTTTTAGCCTGTTTCTCCGCTTCCTCTAATCCAGCCAGTCCAGAATTAGAGCCATCGCCTCTATCCAGGTCCTCCCGGTAGGGCAGCCCTACCGTCCAGGAACGGCTGTGCCAGCGGCTCTTCTGCAGTCTCTCTGACTCCTCCAGAGGCTCATGGCACCACTCGCCCAAAGTGGCCCCCGATTCCACCGGACCGCGATACCGCATTCGTGTCGCAGGAGGTGGCAATGACTCCAGCGCGGAGAGTGCGGCGTAACCAAGCTGCCGTCCGTTTGCGTCGGCGATTGCGGGGTCGCCCACGAATCCGATGCGAGGACCCAAGTCCCCCGACGCTCCCTGCAGGAACACACAAGGTACGCCGGTCGCTAGCTCCACGACTTCGCGCATCGCTCCGGGATAATCGGGGCTGATCTCGCTGTTCTTCCAAGCCAGGGTTGTGGGATGACAGGCATAGTTCACCAGGGTAGCCAGCAGATCGCCCCTGCCGTCGTTGACGCGAGCCAGCCAGACAGTCTGATCGACCGTCCGGTGGGGATTGAAGCCGCAGACGAACTTGTGCCGCTCTTCATCCCAAAAATCCCGGTGTGCGGCAAGGGAGCAGGTTCCCGCAGCGTAGGCGATGGTTGCGGACTGCATCGAGTCCAGCGCTTCCAGCACGGCGTCTGTAACCCTTTCGATCAGCTCTTCTATATAGGGAATCATCATCTCCCCTCCCGGAAGCTGATGTCGATCGAGGTCCATCAGGCCAGCTCCGTGCGTGTGGGAGAAGGTCACTACCAGATCTTGGCACGGGATGGACGCCGCCTCGGAAACTCGCTCTTTCAAGCGCGTCATCTCCGGGCCCATCAGGAGACAGTGATCGATCGCGACGAGGACGCAGCGGGAGTTCTTGTCCGAGACCGCCTGGAGTACAACCGCCGTGGTCGTCAGCGGTCGGTGGATTCCAGTCGAGCGATCATGCCTCGCCGCACCCCACATCCGGTGATACATCCCCACCGGTGGAGTGATGTCGCGCCGCGCGATGCCAAAGCGACAGATGGTCTGGGGAGTGTCGAAGTGGGTCATGTGATTTGAGTCGACATGGTGTTGAACAACGTGGTCCTAGGAGTTGCCCACGAACCCTGGGGAACTGTCGTCCGTGATCCAGCCGGCACCTATCTTTCGCAGTTCGGCAAGCACAAAATCGCGATAGATTGCCCACCCACGAATGAGGCCAGCGCGGCTGGGGGCCCCACTGACCTCAAACTTGGAAAACCCGTCTGTGCCTGGTGGTTATACCCCTTTCAGGTCCAGCTCCGACACCAACTCTGCTGCCTTCACTCGCTTGGCAGGATCGGGATCGCGCGCGATGATCCGCTCCAGGATCGATCGTGAGTTCGGGTCGCCCTGGGACGCCAGCTCGAGCCCCATCTGATCTCGTCGCTCGAAATAGCTGGGATCGAAGGCCTCGATCCGTAAGTCCCATTGGCGCCAGTAGTATTTCAGGGGATCGGCAGCAGGCCAGCCAGCGTAGATTGCTTCCCAGGAGTCCCTCCGGTCGTGGGGCTTGAGGCTGTCAGCAGTGATGGGATCGGTCACCCTCTGATAGCGGCCGTCGATGGAGAGCCGGAGTCGGTTCCCCCGGTTGGGGAGTCCCTTGTGTACCGCCATGCTGTGAAAGATGATCACGTCGCCCTGCTCAATAGGACTGTATACCCACGCTTCTTCGAGCGGTTCCGTCACCGCCAATCCCCCTGCCCCCAGGGCAGGCCGAAAATCATAGACGCCCCCACGGTGAGACCCGGCGGCGATCTGGAGACCCCCCATCTCAGCCGACAGGCTGCTCAAGGGGATCCAGGCCGTGTAGGTCTCTTGCGTCCCCTGGATGTTGATGAAGTCCTGGTGGGGTGGCGTCGTGTACGCTTCCTGCTGCGGAAAGATCACGCGACCGATCAGCCGTGGATGGGGAATGACCGTGCCCCCCAGCATGCGTTCCAGAAGCCGCACCAGGTTGGGATGCTGCTGGAGGGCGTGGAAGGAACGGAGCCGGTAGACCTCCAGCAAGACATCCATGTAGGCATCTTGGGGTTCGACGCAGAAAGCGGCCGGGTCGGCGATGCCTTCGTCCGGGGAGGAATCCTCTCGCACCCAGCCTGCGTCCTCGAGCTTGAGCAACCAGTCGGTGCGCAGACTCTCGAGGTCCTCTTTCGGGAGCAGGTTTCGGATGAAGAGATAGCCGTCGCGTTGAATTCGATGGTTGAGCCTGGCGCCGTCTGCCAACAATCCCGTCGAGTCCAGAAAAGGTTTCATTCCCAGATTGTAACGCGGATCGCTTGCAGTCAGCCAGCAGGCAATACTTCGCCGCCCGGACGTAGCTTTGGTCTCCAGGCCGAAGTATTCTTCATCCTGGAGCCCTTGGCTCGACGGACGGCGGCCTGGAGACCAGCGCTACTCTTGAAGAACGAAACATGAACAGCAGTCCTTTTACAGCCGTTGACTACTTGGTCGTAGTGTCCTACCTGCTCCTGGTGGTGGCTGCAGGAAGCTGGATGGGAAAAGGGCAGTCGACGGTCGCGGAGTATTTCCTGGCGGGCCGGAAGATGAACTGGCTGGTGGTCTGTGTTTCCGTCGCAGCGACGGATCTCAGCGCCATCTCCTTCACCGGCGTTCCCGCCTGGCTCTACGCCAAAGATCTAAAGTACTCGATGGGCGTTTTCCTGCTGCCCTTCATCCTATTGTTTGTTCTGTTCTACTTCGTGCGCGTCTTCCACCGGCTCAAGGTCTTCACGACCTATGAGTACTTGGAACACCGTTTCCACCACGTGGCTCGCACCGTAACCTCGCTGCTGTTTCTAGCCCGGATTATTCATAAGTTTTCTACTGCGGCGGCGCAATCATCCGTCCTGGCTGTGTTTCGCTCGGTCGGCCTCCTCGACGTACTGCACGAGTACGACTGCGGAGGCCTCGGTCGCAAGCCTTGCCAGGACGGCGCTTTCACCGCCTCGCTACGAAAACTTATGAATAATCCGGGCTAGGCCAGCGGGGGGCCTGGCTGGCCACAGCCATCTACGCGCCCTCACTGGCCCTAGCCACCGTGAGTGGGTTTCCGGTACTGGGCTGTATCATCACGGTGGGATTCCTGGCCACACTCTACACCGTGTTGGGCGGCATGAAGGCCGTGGTGTGGACCGACTTTGTCCAGTTCATCGTCCTGGCCGTCGGGCAGGACATCAACTGGATGTGGACCGCTCCTTCCAGTTCGATCGTGACGTTTGTGACAGGCTATACTCTCAGCCTGGTTTTCGACCGAAGCCGACAAGCCCCCGGGTTGAAGAGTTTCTCTGGAAAAAAGAGGGCCAAGCTTGGGGGAGTAAAGCTCGTAAGTATCCCGCCACCCCTTGGGTAGTGTCTCTATTTACCCTTCTTCTCTCTTTTCATTTTTCGCTTTTCCTTTGGGGTAAGCTGGGCCTTTTTCTGTTGTTCCCTTTTGCCTTTGTCTTTACTTCCCTTATCACCCATATCTGTTTCTCCCTGATCTGCGAGTGGGAACCTGAACTTTCTGAAGCAATTCATCGAGAGATGATCCGTCTGGAAAACTCGGACGGCCTTTAGCCATTTCACCTCCTTCCGTTTCCAACAGTATATACCCTGCACACCATTCCTGTTAGAATTTCCTCTGTAAGCAATATGCAGGTTCCCGCTTCTGTCGGGCTACCTGCCGAATAAAACAACCCCTATGAACGGGCACAGGGTAGCTCCCTCGTGCTTGGGCGAACAGGCAGGATTCACCACATACCTGTGTGTTGCTTACAAATGGCCCGGCACCTACGCCTGGGCCAGGAGGGAAAGATGTGGAATCTTCAAAGCGGGCTCTCTGTCCAAAGTGCGGGAGCGATCAATTCAGCGCAAACCCGAAAGGGTTCGGCGTTGGCAAGGCGATTGTCGGAGCGGCGGTCACAGGCGGCGTCGGCCTTCTGGCAGGTTTTATCGGCAGTCAGAAAATATATGTGACGTGCTTGGCTTGCGGGCACCAGTGGATCTTGCTCACCGAAGAGCAGAGGCAGGCCAAAGCTCAACAAGAGAAGGCAGCGGAAGAGCTAAAAGAACTATTTGGCTTGGAGGATGCGCCGTTTAGTCTGCTCCGGGTTTTTGGAGGGGTTCTCGTAGGGATCATCTTGTTCTTTTTCATCTTAGCCGTCTTAGGACGATGCCAATGATGCTACGGCCCGACACCTTTATGTGTCGGAGCCGAGGAAGGGCTAACAATCATGTTGATTCATCGAAGCATTCTGCTGTGTGCTCTGCTGTTGTCCACCTTTGCCATGGGGCAGGATCAAATAGGCCAGATACCGCCCAAGCACATTGTCGGAGGAGAAAACACCACCCTTAATGAATTCCCCTTCGTGGCGAAGATCATCTACAGCGGGTCTCAAGTAGGATGCACCGGCTCTCTGATTTCCCCCGATAAAGTGCTGACAGCCGGACATTGCGTAGATCGCTATAGGGTGACAAGGCTGTCCGTAGGGTTTGGAGACACTCGCACTCTGGAACCACGCTACCCAGTCGCCCGCAAGATACTGCACCCGGAATACTCTGTCCAAGAGAACGACATTGCCATTCTCCAACTAGAATCCGCCGTCGCTATCCAGCCTGTGCGCCTTCTGGCCTTGGAAGAAGAACTCCGGTATGCCCCGAGTGGTGCGACCTCGGGCGTGGCCGTGGGTTGGGGTAGCACCCACCCGTCAGGCAGCGGCGAGTTCCTAGAGACGCTTCAGAAAATAACAGATATACCGATTTACACAGAAGAAGACTGTAGGCGGGTCTTGGCCGAACTACGCAACCAAGGGAAGAGTCCACAACCGCCCGCTATCCACGAACGGGTACTGTGCGCGGGAGAGGAGAACCGAGCAGCGGGAAAAGGAGACAGTGGTGGCCCCCTGTTAGTCCAGACACCGAATGGATGGGGGCAAGTGGGGGTACTCTCGCAGGGAACAAGAGACCCGTCACCGTCAACAGTCACCTACATGAGTAATTACACGCGCACGTCCTACTTTTTAGATTGGGTATTTCCCACCTACTACTTGAACTTCGCCCACTCCGCTGTTGGAGGTGGGTGGAGGACGGACCTCGTGTTGTTGAACCCGTTGCAGAGAGAGGCGGAAGCCGTTGCAGAGGTGTTTAGCGCGAACGGGATGCCACGGATCACTGGAGAGCGGATCGCTTTGTCGGAGTTGGGCATGGCGGAGTGGGAGTTGCCCGAAGGAGAGGCGGTTGAAACGGGCGGGGTGGTAGTTTCGTCTACTGAAAAACTGGCTGGTTTCTTGCGCTTCAGGCACAGCGACGGTTCAGCTACCTCAGTGCAATCGGCCCCGGTGGGTAGCGCCTTCATGGTCCCGGTAAGCAATCAAGTTGATCGCACTGGACTGGCCGTCTACAACGCCGATGACAAAGACCTGACAGTCGTGCTTAGGATGGGGGAAAGGGCGCTTTACGAGACGATTCCAGCGCAAGGGAAAATAGCTGGATTTGTCGATGAGTATTTCCCTAGCAGCGGATCTGCGAACACTTTAATCGTTCAGACGGACCCTTCGGGCGGTCAAATCACCGTGCTGGCGCTGGAGATGATCAACGGTAATCTGGTGACGCTGCCAGCGGCCCCTGTCGATTAGAAGCGTATTCGGGGTCTAGTAGGGTACCAGCGGCGGCGTTCACGATCATGGGCTTGCTTACCGACTTCTGGTGCCTTTAATGAATTGAGGTGCTATCGGTCGCCATGTCATCACCCCCAGCAGCCAATGGATAGAGTTCGCTTTCGATACCCTCCAAACAATCTTTCTTTCCAAGCTTACTCACAATAGCTCGGATCGTGAAAATGTCGTATCGATGCCCTGGCAATGTTTTATAGGGGTGCGCCATAACTGAACGGCCACGAAATGGGTTTTCCATTGGGAATTATATACCTTAGTGACGGAGTTTTGACTTCTGAGGGGTTTCCTTCGGGGAATTCTCTTCTAGGAGTTTGTTTCCTCCTTAGACAGTCCAACGTGCTCAAGGGTCTTTCGGATTAACTCGCGTTTTGACTATCACTAGTCTGCCTTTTCTCACCACGATCTTATTACCTGACCGGATAGTCTCCGTACTACTGCTTTTGGTGGTCATTGGGGATTTCCCTGAACTCGTCGTAGGGGTTGTCTTCTCCTGTCCAGGAACGTCCCGAACACGCCCGCTTCGGTTGCTGTAGTCATACATCATCGCTGAGTCCCGTGAACTTGTGGGTGATTTCGGGTTCATTCACTGCCCAAAACCCCCTCGCCTTTGTTATGATGTCAATGTGCGTTCTACCCCCAACTGTAGCGATCCCGGATGCGAACCGAGAATGGCTTGCCTGAACCATGACCATTGCAGAGGCGAAAGTGACGGCCTCTTGAAGAGGCAAGTTAGAGTATCCAATCGGTAGTGCATGGCGTTCCCAATTCAGTTCGTCGTTCTTTATCAGCGGTACGTTGATCTGTATCCCGTCTGGCAACTCCTTGTCCAGCCGGTCTAGGATGTTGTTCACAAGGTCAGTGACGTAGGACTGCGTTTTTTGTTCGTGTTGCCTAAAAATCCTACTTATGTGTAACCTCACGCTCCTGTCGCACCCATTAATGAACCGTTCAATCGCATCGGATTGTCCATTCCAAGATATTCCACAGTCGCCGCCAGAAAAGTCGCACTCCATGGAATTTTCTTGAACCGAAACCCTGTAGATCGAAGGAAATGTATCGTCCCGTCCAAAGCCCCCAACCAAGAACTTGGGACCTGGCCTCAACTCCTTCGGTAGAGGCGACTCCTTATAGTGGGACGTATACCGCTCGCGCATAAATTGAAGGAAAGCGCGGCAGATTGGCTCAACATTAACCAGTTTATTCTTCGTAACTTCGTTGCCGGGGTTCCAAGCTTTCTGGTGTTTCCTGAAGAACTCTCCAGCGTGACTTGCAATACTGCGGTCTATCAGCCTAGCGGTACCAGCCGTGACAGCGACAACCGGTGAGGGGTCTGGATGAATCTGGAACATCTTTGTGACCCCGCCCCAGGCACTGGTCACACGTTGTTGTAGGTCTTGGTAGTCGAACTTGGCGGTGTACTTCCCGTCCGCGTCACGCTTTAGTTCTCCGTCCGTGTCATACTCTAGGAATCCGAACGGACTGAGCAACGGCTCTGTAACACTTGCTATGCTATCGCAACTGAGGACCAAAGCGTCTGAGGTGATGACTCCAATGTTGACCGTCAAACGTCTTCAACTTGGCGGATTATCAACTTGGTCATAATTGCTGGCAGGTCGTCGGGAGTATCTGCTGTTGCCACCAACCCCATCTCAAGGCAGTGTGCAATGTATGCCCCCTCCTTGGGTTCAATTAGACCATGGAAAGTGAGTGGAAGTTTCATGAGGCCCCTCCTCCAGCGGTATATGCTGATATTGAAACAATAGGCACATTCGACACTAAATCAACACAGAAGTCAACACAGAAGTCAATCGAAAATCCCCTACGCTGCGCTCATCGTGACCCTGCCTGCGGTGGCTTTGAACGGGTCTGGGTTTTAGTCCGAGGGTTCTACTTCCTCAACCCACCAGGCCAGGATTTCTCCTCGGACTTCCCCGACAGGCTCACCTTCGCGTTCAAAGTTCATGACGTTCTTGGATTTAGTGGCGGAATCGGCTTGGACCTTGATGCACTCCCGAGAACCCGCATTAGTCTTGACAAGGATATTGTACCAGCGCACAGGGGCAGTCTTGAGTGTGGGGGTCATTGGATCGGATTTTACTAGGGTTGTAACGAGGATCGGCCTATTTTAGAATTTACCCTACGGGTTTATGCTACTCTCCGAAAAGGATATAAGTAGGTAGCAGGAGTTCTTGGGCAAACTCCCGAGTTTATGGGCAGAAGCGGGTTTTTAGGCAAGGCTCCCAAAAGGATATAAGTAAGTAGCGGGGGATTTCAGGCAAAGGCCAAAAAGAGGAATCAATGAAGCCGAAGAACAAGGGAAAAGGCGAGCAGAGTTCAGTCAAGCGGGATGCCAGCAAACACTACCCGACTCATACCGAATTGGAAGAGGATCTGACGATCGACACCACGCCCAAGAAGCTGTTGGCTGCGGTCATCAACTACAACCCGAACAAAAAGAGATAACCCCCCTCTTTGGGTACTCTCGTATATAAATCCCAACAAAAAAGAGCTGTAGCCGTCCTCTGAGACGACTCTTTTCGGGGTCCTCCTTTCTGTAAAAAAGAGAGATTGTTTTTAGAATGCGAGGGGGATGGAGTGAGGGCGTAGCCCGAACGGAGCTCCCCCTCGCTCGCGCCGGCGTCGAGGGGAGTGGACCAGATCCACGAGGCTCCTGAGCGGCCTCTGTAGGGCGCTGTACGACCTCTCCCCTTGGCGGGCACTCGTCTATCGTCCCCACCAAGCACTTCCCAGGGGCCAATCAGCCGATTTGCCCGGATTTGAACTCCTCGCGGTTTCCTCATTTCGTGGTTTCCTGCTGTTTCTTCTTGGCGCTCTCCATTCGGTAGCTCGAGACGTTGAGTTCCAGAATCACGCTGTGGTGCACCACCCGATCAATCGCCGCCACCGTCGTCATGGGGTCCTTGAAGATCCTCTCCCAGTCCGAGAAGATCAGGTTGCTGGTCAGCAAGATGCTGCGGCGTTCGTAGCGATGGGCCAGCAGTGTGAAAAGAACCTCCATTTCCTCCCGACTTTGCTGAACGTAGCCGA
The DNA here is from genome assembly GCA_965219855.1 of Acidobacteriota bacterium. Classification (GTDB taxonomy): domain Bacteria; phylum Acidobacteriota; class UBA6911; order RPQK01; family JAJDTT01; genus CAUZIZ01. The sequence goes on along the minus strand of CBDCOR010000013.1, from coordinate 50,806 downwards.
TGTCATCGACTATGAGAGCCTCGAAGCGATCCAGTTTCTTGAGCTCCTTCTCCAGAGTCAGATCGATTTTGGCCCGCAGCAATCGCTGTACCAGCAGGGCGCAGGTAGAGAATAGAACCCGGCGCCCCAGCAGAATCAACTCCTGCCCCAGAGCACAGACTAGATGCGTCTTGCCGCTTCCAGGGTTGCCGAAAGCCAAGACGTTCTCGGCGCGATCCAAAAACGTACCTTCCAGCAGCGCCGTCAGTTGTCGATCCACGCTTTGGGGCAAGCGCGAGCGGTCCAACGCCGTCAGCGTTTTCTCCCAGGGAAGCTTCGAGATTCGGCGCAGGCGCTGGATTTTGCGCTCGTGCCGCTCCGCCACTTCGATCTCAGATAACGACAAGAGAAACCGGGGATAGGACAGACTTTCCTGGGTAGCCAGTGCCGCCTGGGCGGCGGAGTGCTCCCGAAAGGCTGGTAGATGCAGCTGGACAAGGCACTCGCGAAGCCGGGTCAAGTTGCCTCCACTCATGATCTCACCTCCCGGCTCTCCAGCAGCGTGTCGTAGACGCCCACGTCCATCTTCTCCACCGCCACTTCCCAGGGCTCCACCACCGGATCGACGAGGCATTCTCGTAGTGCTTCGAAACGGATTCTTTGTCCCCTCTCAATCAGCCCCTGAAGTGCCTCTCGCACTCGCTGCTCACCTTCCTGGGCAGCCAACTCGAGGATCTTCAGATACTGGCGATCCGCCGTGGCTGGACAATCTTGGCGCAGCTCGTCGTAGGCGACTCGAAACAAGATCCCCGGAAACAGATCCTCGCGCCAGCGATAGCGAGTGAACGCCCCCGGCTTGCGCACCAGGGAATGGATCACCTGCCGGTAGTCAATGCGATGCTTGCCTTCTCCTCGCAAGCGAGGCATGCGTGCCTGTGGCTGACCCCCGTAGTAGACCTCCACCTGATCCGCCCACACCCTCACCTGCACCCGCTCGCCGATCAACCGGCTGTCCACCGAATAGGTGTTGTGGCGAACCCGGATCGTACTGCTGGGGGAGACTCTCACCCACTGCCGGGTGAAGTCATCCAGACGGCGTGCCGGCAACGGGCGCATCACGGCCAGCTCTTCTCCCAGGCGCTTTTGCCGGGTCGCATTGCGCCGGTCCACAATCACCGCTACAAAACCCTCGTACTCTTCCCGGCTGGAAAAATCACGGCTACACCGCAGCAGCAGTTCCTGCTCGATGGCCCGTTTCAAGCGGTGATGGGCCTGTTCCACATCCCCGTTCTCGTGAGCCTTTCCTGCCTGGGTGCGACTCGAGCGCATCCCGAAGTGTCTCAGCAACCCTTGATAGCGCTCGGTGAACTCTTCCCGTTTCAGGTTGTTGACGGCCGCCGAAAGCCGGTCTGTTCGGTGTTCCTCGGGCAGCGCCCCCAACTCCCACAACGCGCTCTGAAGCCCCAGGCTGAGGCTCTCAAAGGACTCACTGAAACACAGCGTGGTCGCTTCCCAGTTCGAGTAGGCCAAAACAAAGTGGTACAGCAGATGGGGAAACGGCTGGCCCTGGATCGTCACTCCCAGACGCCCCATAAACGTAAAGTCCGATTGAGATTGATGTCCCGGCCGATACTTCTGCGGGAACATCACCTCCTTCGCTTCTCCGTGTTGTGCCTTCCACTGCTTGATCCTGCGCTGCAGCGTCCTCAACTGACCTTGCTGGAAGGCCCCTTCCTGCTGGCGGCACAAATACTCGAACACCGCTGTCGCTTCCACCGTCGGAGATCGCTTCAGGATCTCTTCCACCTCTGGCCACACCGACTCGAACGGATCCGATCGAGTTCGCCAATATCGCTCCGGCTGACTCTGGCTCGGCAGCTTTCCCGACTTCAGGTACTTCCGAGCCGTCTTTCGCGACAGCCCCGCTTTGGCCGCCGCCATCGTTAGCGTCTTCTCGTTCTTTTGCAACTTTACTAACCTCCGCACTTGCTGATCCTTAACCATGCCCTCATGGTCAGGATCAGCCCTGAAAAAGTGGGGAATTCTATTTGTCGTCGTGGGAAATTCTAACTGTCGCCAATCAGGCGACGACAGACCGAGACAATGTCGCTTAGACTACGCTGATCCTCTGGCTTCTGGATCACAGGAGTTTGTTGTACAGACCCCAGGCACTAATGGCGGCCAGGAGGATCAGGATGACCGTCGTGGCCACGGCCCCGATAAGCATCAGTGGATGAGTCCGATAGGCTCGAGGCAGCTTGAAGTTCAAATAGAGCCCCGCCACCATGACCAAGGTCACTCCCAGGTTACCGTTTAGAAACCCGGAGACCTGACTGAGCACATCGAACGACACGTCGCCCCAAACCAGGATCGTGGCCACGCTGAAAAGGTAGAGGCCAAAGAACTTCTTCAGACCTTGATAATGCCACTGCCGAGCAGGCCAGACCGACCGGAAAACGTCCTGTGTTACGCGTCCGAAGATCTCTGGAGTGGCCTGTAGACTTCCCCAGAGAGCCACAGTGATCGAGACGTAGTAGACCCAAATCAAAGCCGGGTGAATGTTCTTCCACACGTCTACCTGATGAGTCAGCAGGTTCCAGCCCTGAAACTCGCGCTTCAGAGGGTGGAGTACGGCGGCCCCGGAAACCATGAATGCGACGGTAACACCAAACAACACCAGAGCGCCCATGCCGATGTCCCATTTCAGCGGCAAGCTGAGTCTTCGAACCCGTTTGATCTGATCCCGATCTTCCGGCAAGTAATCGATCCGGTCCCCTTGAGAGGCCTGATCTTGAATCGAACGCCGACGCCCGGTTAGCCCCCAGCCATGGAGTCCGACCCAGCTGGAGTAGGCCAGATAACCCAGGGCACCGGTGCCGACGTAGCCGAAAAGCGTCGACATCGTCAGCAGCGGATGCCGAACCGCGTCTGACGGAGCCCACGACGGAAAATCAGGTAGGTGTCCAAAATTCAGGCTGCCCTTCACCGTCGAAGTGAGGTCTGGACGCACCAACAGGGTTCCGACGATCGTACCCAGCACCAGGACGCCACAGATGGCAATCTGCTGCTTCTCCAGCTTCGCGAACGAGAGACGCAAGGCAATGAGGACCGCGGAGAGCATGAAGGCTGTGGTAAACAGATTCTGCCAGAGAAGCCGTGAACCGAAGCCGGATAGAACGTCTTCTAGCAGGAAGTAGGCCAGGTCTCCCCAGGGCTTGGCCACCCCGGTAATACCCATCGGAGCACCCAGCATCTCCAGGACCACGATGGACAGAAGTAGCCACCCTCTGGGACCGGGCAGCTGGACCAGGCAATGCCCCACATGCTGGCCGCTGATCGCCGTGTACCTTCCCAGAAGGTAGGTGACGAACACCCCTTTGGTCAGACAACTCACGAGGACCAGCCAGAGCAGATCGTAGTCGGCCCAGGCGCCCGCTCGCACTACGATTATCGTCTCTCCGGCGCCGATACTGACCGACGCGATGATGGCGGCGGGACCGAACGTCCGCAGTAGAGCCTTCAGCTTCCGCCCAGACCAGGGCTCATCGTATAGCGTCGGTTCCTGCGGGATTTCGATCGACCGCACCTGCTTAGCGTCCACCTCTTACCCTTGCCCTTGCCCTGACTCAACGTCGTCTAGTGATCGCATCAAGGCTATACTTTATAACTGCCGAACTGCTGCTGAGGCGACGCGCTTCTCTGATCTTGCTACGACCTACCGCGGAGGGGCAAGGGCAAGGGCGCGGGCAAAGGCAAGGGTAAGAAAGGACGCTGAACATGGGTTGCGCCGAACTATCTGGCCTTCGCTTCGAGGTGGTCATTCCCATCGGTCAGCCACTCAAGATTGAATCGAGCCAAATCAATTCGCGTATCCGTCCCCCAGTCTACCTTCGCCTTGCCGAATCTTCGCGGTGGGACGTTAAAGGAAAGAAGAACGGTCATGTCGGGTGCAACGGCAAGATTTGAGTAGCCCCCCGGTCCAGTGGTGACTACTCTCGACACCGGCCAGGTGAGGCACTCGTCGTAGCTGACCCTCACGGTCATGTGCGACCTGGCATCCGTCTTGGAAGGATGGGCCAGCAGCACACGATTCTTTTGGAAGCTCTCTTGATCTGTGAAGCGCACCAGGCTGCCCTGACAGGAAGGTTCGGGCAGAGTGGGATCATTTCGGACCTCGGACCAGGTTTCCCCCCCATCACGGCTCCAGGCATAGGCACGCCGGAACGTCCTTTGGCGGCTGCGCATGTTCATGTAAAGAGACCCATCCATGGTCTCGACCACTTCACACTCATCAGAGGCATTTTCTGTAAGCGGCTCCCCCCGCTTCCAGGTGTCGCCGTGATCATCGCTGAAGAGAGCGTAAGACAGCTGTACGCTCTGGCCTCGCCAATGCGAACTCCAGATGAGGGGCAGTGAAATGTGGAAAATCAGGTCCAGGAGCTTCTCGGACTCGGGTCCAATCTGACCAGCCCAGGAGATTGGCGCGGGGCTAATGTCCGCCCAGCTCGGGATCAGCAAGCGGCCGTTCTTCAGCTGAATCCCGTGGCCCGGACCGGTGCCGACATAGCCCCAGGCCGGGTCTCTCGCAAAACCGGTGATGTCCACCGGCTCGGACCAGGTCGCACCTTCATCGGTGCTCTTCATGACAAAGACGCGGCGGTTGTTTTGGCAGAAGGGCAACCAGATCGTCCCGGTCTCTCGGTCCACGACCGGGCAGGTGTTCCCCATCGTGTGAGGACCCTCGTCCGCAATCACCTGCATGTCGGTCCAGGTCTTGCCGTAGTCAAAGCTCCGTCGCAGAACGACGTCGATGTCGTCCCAATCCCGGCAGCTGCGCTTCCTGGCTTCAGCCAGCACCAGAACGGTACCCTTCGGCGAGACGAGCAGAGAACTGTTTCGATAACAGACATAACCGTTTTCTCCGGCTCGAAACAAGGTCAACGTTTCAAATTCCGGACTCTGGCCTCGTGCTTCAAGTGTCAGGATCCCCAGGCCGGTGCACGCCACTAAGAACGCCGCCGGCAGATAGAGCTGCCACGACAGCCACCGTGGGTGTGCGTGAGCCATAATGATCTCCTGGTCAAGCATGGGAGCTAACTACCTGTAATTCTCGACCATTGAAGAGAGGTAAATCAAGCACACGCTGGGATTCGCGAGAACCTGTTGTTCTTGCGCAGGTTTTTCGGATTGCGTTTCCTTGCAGGTGCCCTATAGTAAGGACACGCTTGGGCCGCACACTATGCTTGCGAATAATCAACCCGTTGAGTTGGGCTTGATTGGCTGCGGCGGACTCGGCAGTCATCTTGCCACCGAGATCTTTCACGATGTTGAAGGCCTGAGACTTCGGGCGGTCTATGATGTTGACCGTCCTGCGGCCCAACGTCTGGGAAAGCAGCTGACCGTCCAGGTGGTCGGTAATGTCGAGGAAATGTTCGACATCTCGTCGGTGGATGCGGTTTTGATTGCTACACCGCACGATACCCACGAGCGGCTGACCGTGATGGCGGCCGAAGCCGGCAAACACATCTTCTGCGAGAAAGCAATGGCCCGCACGGTGGACGAATGTCGTGTCATGATCGAGGCGGCCGAGATCCACGGAGTCAAGCTCATGGTGGGCCATAAGCGGCGCCTACGACCCGAGTATGCACGACTGGCGGAAATCGTGCACAGCGGACGATTGGGAAAACCGGTTGCGGCAACCGTAACCGGCTTTCACTATTCGGACTACTATCGGGGATGGTGGTCGGAGAAGGGGCGCTCGGGGGGAGAATTGCACTGTGCGGGTGCACACGATCTCGACTTCCTGCGGTTCCTCATGGGGGATGTACAAACTGTCTTTGCCGTCGAGGGGCCGCGGATCAGCAGCGAGCATGATTGGCCCGATAGCATCCTGGTGACGCTGCAGTTTCACGGCGGCGCGGTCGGCAGTCTTCAGGTCGCATTCAACTATCCCTTGCTTTCCTTCCAGAACTCCTTTGCCACGCGAATAGCATGCGAGAAGGGTGCCGCCTGGTACGATCCTGAGCAGATTAGCGTGTCCTGGCAGAAATTCGGAGAAGAAAGACAAGAAATCAAGTTTTCGGATCACGGCTACAATGAGGCCTACCGTTTGGAACTGAAGCACTTTGTCGAATGGGTCCGGCAAGATGCGGAGCCAATCCTGACCGCAGAAAACGGCCTTCGCTGTGTAGAACTGATGCAGGCCGCCTATCAGTCTGCGGCGGACGGAGAACCCATCCAGTTGCCGCTCTGAATGCTTGCGGCCGCGGAGTTTACGAAAGGGGAAGGAAATGATTATTGATGTCCACTGCCACCTGGGGAAGTCGGAGTATCTAAAGCCGGATATCAAGGAGGAGGAGAAAAGGATCGCGGGAGGAAAGGAGCCACACTACGCCAGTGATGAGGAGGTGGCTGAAACGATCCGATCCCAGGTAGACCGGGCCATCCTCCTTCCCTTTTATTGGAGCCAGCTGGGCGTCCGTGTGAGCAACGAACGGGCCGCCGAATTCGTCGACAAATACTCAGATACGTTTATCGGTTTCCTCACGGTGGATCCACACTTGCCCGAGGCCTATGAGGATCTCAAGAAGGGGTTTTTCGAACTGGGACTCAAGGGCGTGAAGATGAGCGCCATCTATCAGAACTTCGATCCCCTGGACGATAGGATGAAGCCCATCTACGCGTTCGCCGAGAAGCACGGTCTGCCGATGATGCTGCATCAGGCGACGGTTCCGTTCCGTCGCTCTCTCTTGAAGTACGCGAGTCCCGCGTTGTTCGACGAGGTGGCGCTGGAATTCCCCAACCTGAAGATGATCATGGCTCATATGGGACACCCCTGGGTCGAGGACTGCATCGTCATGGTTCGAAAGCATCCCCACGTCTACGCCGACGTCTCGGGGGTCCTACTGAGGCCTTGGATGGCCTATAACTTCCTCCGCCTGTCCACGGAGTGGGGGATTCTGGACAAGCTCCTTTTCGGGTCCGATTACCCCTTTGTCATGACCCCTCAAGAGACCATCGACCGGCTTCGCAGTATCAACGACATCCTGGAGGGCACCAAACTGCCTCGTGTGCCGGAAGACGCAATCGAAGAGATCATCCACAGGGACTCGTTAGGAATGCTCGGGCTGGACTAAGGTAACAGCAGGTCCAAACTGGGTCCGTCACATCAATCGTTCTGGGATAGGCTCTGGAACAGAAATGACTACTGAGCGCTCTGAGGTTAACAGGGTTACCGTCCTGGTCCTCAGTATCGGTCTGGCTTTTTTGAGTGGCGCCACCATCAACTGGCTGCCGGTCACCTACGCCCACTTTGAGAGAGAATTTACCGCTGGGCTCCAGGCACAGGGGAGCACCTGGGGTCTTTTCTTCGTGGGTGGGATCGTCATTGCTGCGCTCGGTGGATGGCTTACGAAGAGGTTGGGCCTCAAGCGAGCGGCGTCTGGCACGTTCTTGGTACTTGGCCTCGGCATGTCGATTGTCGGTGGAGCGCCACGCTTCTGGGTGTTGCTGGTAGGGTGCTTTCTGTTCGGTGCGGGCATGAACTGGATGACGATTGTCTACAGCACCCTTATCTCCTCTCACTTCCAGGAGCGCCGACAGTCGCTTTTCCTGTGGGCCAACGCAGCCCTGTCCGCAGGGTCTTTCCTGACTCTGCCTCTGCTCGGAACTTGGTTCGAGCAGACGGAATACACGGGCGGTTGGCGCACTGCTTACTTGGGGTTGGGTGTAAGCGCGATCCTTGGGAGTGGATTGTTGCTCTTGTTACGCAGCAGACTGGACCCGTTCACGACGGCCGAAGAGGAAACAGGAGCGCAGGACGGTGGTCTCAAATCCCTGATGGGTCAGGGTGGGTTCTGGTTGATTGGTCTGTGCTTTTTTCTCTACGCCATGGCCCAGCTGGCAATCTGTTCCTGGGTAGGACAGCTCTACCGCTACCGACTCTCGATCAACGATGCCCAGGCGGGTTCTCTGCTCGGGTTCAATTCACTCGGATACTTGATCGGACTGCTGATTCTCTCCTGGCTCTCCAGCGGGCGCAACTACAATGACCGTCTCCTGCTGGCCGTCTGCTGCGGAAGCGCCACCGTCGTTCTGATCGGCGTCATTCTGAGTCAGGAATATACACTCGGTTTGGTGCTCATGACGCTGGAAGGAGCCACCATTGCCGGAAGTGTTCCCGCCATTTTCTCGTTTGTGGGAGCTCGTTTCCAGAAAGAAGGAGCCCTCGCTTTTGCACTGTTGGTTGGTTTCTCCCAAGTGGGTGCTTCGGCCGGACCCTATTCGGTGGGATTCCTGGGAGAGAGACTCGGTGGGCTGGAGACCGCAATTTGGATCGTGCCCTTTCTAAGTGTTGTGGTAGCGCTGTTGAGCCTGACTTGGGAGTTCGGGGACAGGAAGCGACGAGGTGAAGCGCAAGGGGCAGCTTGAAGCTGGAGGAAGAAAATGGAACGGATGCGCATCACGGGACTGCAAACTTTTCTGGTGAACGCACATTGGCGCAACTGGACGATCCTGCGACTGGATACCGACAGCGGTCTGTCCGGCTACGGGGAAGGGACACTCGAGGGTCGTGAACAGAGCGTCGAAACGGCTATCCGCGAGCTGGAGCGCTACCTCGTGGGCAAGGATCCCTTTCAGATCGAGCGCCACTTCCAGGAAATGTACCGACGAGCCTTCTGGACGGGTGGAGCCGTCCTCAACAGTGCCATCAGCGCAGTGGACATGGCACTTTGGGACATTAAGGGTAAGGCCCTGGGTGTTCCGGTCTACGAGCTCCTGGGTGGCCGGGTGCGGGACCGCATCAAGCTGTATGCCAATGCCTGGTACAAAGGTGGGGCTTCACCGGAAGAGATGGCAGGCCAGGCCAAAGAGACCATAGCCCGGGGATTCAAGGGGCTCAAGTTCAACCCTTTTATACGCCGTGAGGGCTACGACTTCTACCGCCTGGACAACGACATCCTCTGGACCGGCGTCGATTGCGTTGCAGCGGTGAGAGAGGCGATAGGTCCCAGCATCGATCTCTACATCGACTGCAACGGTGTCTTCAACACGGTCGGGAATGCGGTCAAGGTAGCAAAGCTGCTGGAGCAGTACAACATCGGCTTTATTGAGGAGCCGATCCCGCACGAGAACCTCTCGGAGATGGCTTACTTTCGCCGCAAGGTCGATATCCCCGTGGCGACGGGCGAGCGGCTCTTCACGACGTTTACATTCCAGCAACTCCTGGAGATTGAAGGAGCGGATATCGTCCAGCCTGATCTCTGCCATTGCGGCGGAATCTGGGAAGCTCGCAAGATCGCTGCCATCGCCGACACTCACTATGTGGCCATGGCACCCCACAACCCCAACGGCGCCGTGGGCCATAGCGCAACCGTCCAGATTGCCGCCTGTGTCCCCAACTTTCTGGTATTGGAATACTTCCCTCCCGAGAGCTGGCGCGAACGTGTTGTTTCCGATTCGTTTGCTATCGAGGACGGCTGGCTGGAGATTAGCGACCGGCCTGGCCTCGGAATCGAATTCAATGAAGAAGAGGCAGCCAAGCGTCCCTACCAGGCTGTTGACCTCTACGATCTGCACCGCAAGGAGTTCGAGCTGCACGTCCCCGGATTCGAGGAAGGGCCGGAGGACTGATTATCCACAAATGAAGCACTTAGACGATCACATAGTGCTGGAACGTCTCTGCCGCCTGGCCCGGCTCTTTTGCCTGAACCGTCAGTCGATGTCGGCCTTTGGGTAGTGTCTCGCCCGGGATCGTCCATTCCCAGTGATGGGCTGGCTTGAGATTGGCGAAATACACCGAACTTCCCGAAGGTCTTAAATGGTTGACCGGCCGATCGTCGATGTGGGCAAGGACTTCAGCCTGGTCGGTGCCGTCGAACAGGTTCACTTCCAGTGTCGTCGCTTTACCTTCCGGCAAACGTTCCGGACGGCCCACGATTTCGCCGATCGCTCCTACCTTCGATTCGGCACTGCTTCGATACCTGTGTGTGATCTTGGTGCCCTCGACGTCCAAGATCCTATAGCCGCGAGGTTCGCCGCTGACGCCGATCTCACGCTGGCCCTCAGGTGACTTCCACCAGGTGCCGCAAACGCTAATCGACTCGACGAATTCGATCCCTTTGTGGAGCAGTCGGTTGTTCTCATGCAGATGTCCCTGCAATACCAGCCCAACGCCGTGTTTGGACAGCAGGTCGACGACTTCGTCCGCGTTCTGAATCACCCAGTGAGGGGTTTTGGCGGCCGTGGTGTCGCGCCGCTCGGGATAGTCGGTGTGCAGCGGAATGTGAATTGCCACCAACGTCGTCATGCCTTCAGGTACCCTGCGCAGGTCCTCAGCGAGCCAGTGCAGTTCTCGCCGTGAGACCAGCCCTTCGACGCTCTTGTAGCCATCGGATCCTCGATTTATGCGACAACCATCGAGCGTCACGTAATGCACCCGGCCCCAATCGAAGGAGTAATAGGTCGGCCCAAAAAGCTGCTGGAACTCGTCACGGGGGTCAGACTGTTCCATCAGCATCTCGTGATTACCTACGGCGTTGCGGACAGGGCACTTCAACCGACTCGTGAGTTCGACGTATTGGCGCCCCGTCTTGTTTTGCAGCGAGATGTCGCCTCCCATCCAGCACAGAGCCGGTAGGGGTTCCATTTCGTTGATCTCGTCGATCGTGGCTTGCAACCGTTGGAATGACTGGCGGTCCTGCCCCTGACCAAGATGGACATCGGCAAGGTACAGCGCTCGGTAGTCGTCCTGCTCCTCAGTCTTCCGGAGCCGAAAGACCGGCGGCTTCGCGACGGCCATCTCCGTGGGAATATAGAAGCGGTCGATCCAATAACCGCGGGGTGTTGTAACGAACAAGAAGGGCCCGCTCTCCGAGCCGACGGACATTCGAAACTGTCCCGCGCCATCGGTGCTGACGACATCAAACCCGTCGGAAACGCAGACACCGGCGAGTGGCTTTGTCCCAGCAAGAACGTGCCCAGTGATTTCAGCCGGCCCGACCGGAACGGCCAGCGAGCGCCGCCAACTCGAAGTGGCGACCGTCAGCCCCAAGGCTGAGGCGCGTTGCAAGAATGTCCGTCGGTCCATGGGGACGATCCTGATCTTACGAATGGTGTCATGATGACATACGATGGGACGGCGCGCACCCCCCACACCGCAGTTGCGGGCGCTATCATCATTCTTTATAGTGAGAAAATATCAGGGTCCAGCGGGAAAAGGCCCCGCTGGTCCACTACCACGATTAGAAAGGAAACCTTCGATGAAGTCTTCAAGACGAACCTTCGTTAAGTCCGGCCTAACCCTGGCGGCTGGAACCAGCCTGATCGGGAGATCCGCAGAGTCGAAGGGCACCCCTGGCGGTGAGAAGGGCGTCCTCCACGAAGGATATGCCATCGAGCCCAGACCGAGCGTTCAGGAAGCAACGCTTGCGAAGTTGAAGGATGGCCGCTACTGGCTCCTCTTTGGCGAGGGTTCCAAGGGTGCGGCCTCACACTACAAAGATCCGGGTTTTCTGAAGGGAAGGTTCTCCGACGATCGGGGCCGCTCCTGGCAGGAGACGATGCAGCTACAGACCAAGGATGGATCGCCGATCGCGACGGCGCGGGTCACGCCCCACCACAGTCTGTTCCGGCTTCCTTCGGGCGCGCTGGGCTTGATCCATGGGGGACCCTATGCCCGATCGGGGCGGGACGGGACAGTCCTATTCCGCAAATCTACAGACGAGGGGCAGAGCTGGTCTGCTCCGGTGACCGTGGATCCCTACTTCTCCCTCAGCCGGACCGGCAGTGTTCGAGTCCTCAGCAACGGACGCATTTTGACACCGGTCGTGTCCTGGATCAGCCCGGACGCGGGACCGACGTCGGAAAGCGTGGGACGTACGCTTTTCTTCACCTTGGTTTTCTACTCCGACAATGAAGGAGAGTCATGGAATCGTGCTCTGAGCGAGTTGTTCATTCCCTGGGACAAAATGAACCTGGGTGCACAGAGCTTCGATGAGCCGGTCGTGGAAGAGCTGAAAGATGGGCGGGTCCTGATGTACGCACGCACTCAAATGGGACGACTTTACCAGAGCGTCTCCGAAGACAGAGGGATTACGTGGTCGGTTCCCTCTCCCTTGCCCCATGCCACATCTGATGCCCCCTGCACCCTCATTCGGATCCCGGCGACCTCCGACCTGCTGCTGGTATGGAATCAGGTCTCCGAAGAGGAAATCAAGGCCGGCCTGAATCGACACCGGCTGTCTTGCGCGGTCTCGCAGGATGAGGGCAAAACCTGGAAACATCACAGAAACCTGGAGTCGCTGGATGACACCACCCATGTTCCACCTCCAGAGGGCCCGCTTCGCGTGATCAAATCAGGAAGTTACACTCAGCCGACGGATCGCGAGCGCTATCATCGAGCTCCAGGCCCGCTTCGGGTAAGCTATTGCACCGTTGCCTTTACCGGAGATGAAGTGACTTTCGCCTACGACTACGGATACGGCGTCGGTGAGCTCTTAGATGCCCAGGCAACCAAGATCAAGATCGTTTCTTTGGATTGGCTCTACGGTCGAGTTTAGGGGAGGCTTCGCAGTAGCACGGGCATCCCTGCCCGTGATCGCCGATTCGTCGAGCCCAGGGGCTCGACAATCACGGCCTAGAAGGCCGTGCCACGCTGTCCAGCGACAAGAGACTTGCGACCTCTTCTTGAAGTGTCACCTTAGCCCCGCCCCCGGCTGCAGACCGCCGGATCGTACAGGAAAGAAACTCTGCCTTCGGCGTGGCGGCGGTCTCCAGGCCGCCGTGCATCGAGCCAAAGGCTCGAAGGAAGAGGACCTTCGGCCTGGAGACCGAAGCCACGTTAGCCCATGAAGTTTCAGGTTAGCGCCGCAAGTTTGTCTCCGATACGCAGGAAAAGTCCATAAATCAATTAGTTACACCCTTTTCCTTCAAGAATAGCCAAATGAAGTTTCAGGTCAGGTCTTCGTGCCTCTTTAGAGCCTCAAGGACTCGATCAGTCAGGATCTGGACGTACTTCAGGGTATCCTCATCCGGAGTAAAGGTGGCTGAGCGCACCGTGGCGTTGGCGATCAATCCGCGCTTTAGGAGCAGCTGCTTTTCCATGTACAGATACAGCTCCAGGTTCTGGAGACTGAACACAATGTGCGGAAGAACCTCCGAAAAGACGTCAAGGGCAGTCTTCTGATCGCCCGCCTTGGCGAGTGAGAAGACCATTTGCAGAAGTTCGACCATCCCCAGACCTGGCATTGAGCCGGAGGCTCCGGACAGGATCCCCTCCACCAGGTAGAGCCCTCCCCAACCCTCCAACACCTCGACCCCTCCCTCGGTTTCCTCTTGGATCCGTCGCAGCTTTGGACCCATGAGGGGCTCCTCCAGTTTGAGGTAACGAAACTGTGGATACTTCCGGTGTAACCGTCGAACGAGTGACGGACTGACTGTCGCGCCGGTAGGGTTGAAATCCTGAATAAGCACAGGCAGAGAGGTCGCTTCCAGTACGGTTGCCAGGAAGCGAAAAATGTCCGCTTCCGGGAGTGCGAAGAGACGGGGTACAGCCACCGAGATAGCTCCGGCCCCCAACTCCTCATTCCTTTTCGCGATCTCGGCCGCCAACTTGGCTGAAAAATGATTGGACTGGGCGACGACGCAGAGTCGCCCGTCTGAAGCCTCGACTGCGGCTTCCACCAGAGCATACCGCTCTCCTATGCTCAGCTTGTAGAACTCGCTTGCGTAGGCAGGCAGGCAAACGGCGGAGAGTTGCTTGTCGGCAGAAAACTCGACCAGGCGGCGCAGCGATTCCAGGTCCAGTTCCTCCTCCGCGGTAAACGGTGCCACCAGAACGGGAACAATTCCCTGGATGTTCATCCCTCCCCCATCTGTCATCTTGGCATCACTCCGTTGGTAGAAAAAGCAGTGGCTTAAGTGGAGAACCGAGCTTTACCCACGGACCGCATCATACCAATTCACAAGTTCCATATCGCCTGTGTAAAGACGATGCTATTCTTTGTGGAGTAGTTTATTTCGTTCGTCGCCACATGAAGTCAAATCTTGGCCATGTATTCCTAGTCCTTGTCGCGTTGCTTCTCACCGGGCTCGGCTGCACAGCTTCGGTTGACGAGCGAATCGTCGTCCTGACTTTTGACGGGAGCTCCAAGTCTCATCGGACCTTGGTGGCACCGCTTCTCAAGGAGCTGGGTCTGGGTGCAACCTTCTTCGTGAACCACGCTTCGAACGACCGATCCGATTCCCTCACCTGGCCGGAAATCGCCGAGATCGACCAGATGGGTTTCGAGATCGGAAATCGCGGATGGAGCTGTCTTGACCTTTCCGTGCCCAGAAACTCAGCCCGACTCCTGGGCGATCTCGCCCTGCTTGAATTCGAGTTGGACAAGGTAGAAGTGCCTCGGCCGATCAGTTTTGCCTACTGCCATGATAGCTTCGGTCCGGAAGCGTTGGAAAAGTTGGACAGCCGCGGATACCGCTTCGCACGCCGCGGGGTCGAACCCGGGCCTTCGACTCCCGGCTTCGACCCGACAGACCATCATCCCCTTTCCATTCCCGCCTCTGGCAGCGTCGATTCAGACTGGACCGAAGAGGGCTTCGGCCGATTGGTCAACCATGCCGATGGCGAGTCGATTGTAGTACTGCGTTTTGGTCCGGTCGGAAACACGAATCAAGCCGCACCAGGGATCACCGTTGAGAAGTTCAAGAAGTTCATGATTCACTTGAAAGAGCAGGGATACACAGTGGCCGCCATGCGGGATCTGGGCCACCGTTTCAGCTGGGATCCCGCGGCGCAAGATCCCACTTTGCCCCCGCGACACCCGGAACCCCAACAGGGCCGCCTTTCGCTGCCGGAAGAAATGGAATCGACTCGAGAAGAACTGGCTTTCTGGCTGGAGAACATGATCGGCGACCACGGCTACACCTGGGAGGAGGCGTCACAGGTGACCGGCCTCAGCCCGGATGTACTGCTGGAAAAGGCGGAGAAGCTCGGATTGAGACAGCTATCTGCGGATGTCCCGACGCGGGGACTCCGAATTCTTCCCTACCCCGGAGGGCGACATCCACGAATCGGCCACCTGGAAGCGGCCATCGATCTCATGCGAGGCACCAAGGTAAGCATCTTCCTGCCCTGGGAAGGCGCCGGCTACGCCGTGATCGATCTTCCGGAGACCTGGGAGGCGGAGGGAGAGCAGCTCATCTTTCTTGCCCACGCCCACGTTCCCACGATCTGGAATCTGCAGAACCAATGGTTGGAGAACGTCGACTGGAGCCGAACCTCCGATGGCGGTGTGGAAAGCGAGCGCGTTCTACCAAATCAGGTATCGTTCGGATCCGCCGCTCGACCTGATGGAGAACAGGTGAAATTGGAGTTGTGGTTGAAGAACGGATCCAGCAAGACCCTCAAGGAGCTGCGGGCCGCCGTCTGTCTGATGCTCAAGGGTGCCCCCGACTTCAATACTCAGACCAAGGAAAATAAGATCTTTCGCTGTCCCGTATCAGCGGTCAGATCGGCAAAGGGAGATCGCTGGATACTGATCGCCTGGGACTACTGCCAAGTCCCGGGAGGCAACCAGGATGTTCCCTGCTTGCACGCCGATCCCGTGTTCGAGGATTGCCCACCTGGAGAGACAGTCCGGGCGCAGGGGAGAGTCTGGTTCTACGAAGGAGAAGACATTGAAGGCGAACTTGAGAAATCCGCGGGTCTATTCCGTTAACCTCATGAAGAACATAATCCGTCGAAATCAGACAGTCGTTTGCTGCCTGGGCATCTTGCTGGTCGCGCTGGGTGTAACACCCGCCGGCGAGAAGGGCAATCCGGCTAGGCCCTATCGGGTCATCTTTAACTCTGACGGGCACGCGGTGGCAAAGGACGCGCAAGGAGATCTCAAGCAGTGGATTGAGAACCTATTCGGGCCACTGGAGAACAGCCACGTCGAAGCGCTGTTCTGGTGTGATGGTGCGGGAGGCAACACCGCCAACTACGAGAGCGAAGTGCTGGAGCGCACCGGAGCCCGTGCCCGCAAACCACGTACCTACATTGACAAGTGGATTGCGGAAGGAAATGACCCACCTAAAGTTGTCGTGAGAGAAGCTCACCAGCGCGGACTGGACGTCTTTTTCTCGTTCCGAATCAACGATATCCATGATTCCTTCATGCCGGACGAGCTGCCGAGTTTCAAAGCAGAGAATCCGGACTGGATGCTCGGTGAGCAGAATTATGGGAGCGTCACCAGTTTTCCGACCGCGTTGAATTTCAGTGTGCCCCAGGTCCGCGACCTGAAGTTCAGGGTTGTCGAAGAGATCTTCCAGAAGTACGACTTCGACGGGCTTGAGGTAGATTTCTTGCGCAGCTCGCCCTACTTCATGCCGGGCACCGAGGCCCAGAACGCTCATCTCCTGACCGGGTTGCTCCAGCGGATCCGCAAACACTTGAATGACCGGGGAACTGAGCGCGGCCGGCCGATTCGGCTGGCAGTTCGCGTCAACGAAAGCCTACATTCCTGCCGGCAGGACGGCTTCGATGTCCGGGCCTGGCTCGAGCAGGACCTGGTCGACATGATGGCGCTCGGCAGTGGCGTGATGGATATCGAGGTCGAGGAGTTCAAACAGTTGGCCGCGAGGCACGGCGTGCATGTCTATCCCTGCCTGTACGGTTGGCCCAGCAAGTACAACCCGATCCCGGCCGAGCTGGCTACCGGGCTGGCCCTGAACTACTGGGCACAGGGTGCCGACGGCATCTACTTGTTCAACTGGTTCCCGCATCCGAAGAATAATAGTGAAAAGCACGGCCCCTACATGACGGGATTGATGAAGCAGCTGGGGGATCCCACGGCCTTGCGTGCCAGCCAGCGGCACATCATGTTTGCCGCCGATCGGGGCCGGCCGCAGCGGTCCTATGAACACAACTGGTTGCACTGCGTGTTGCCGGAGGCGTTGCCCCTGGACAAGCCGCTGCGGGCCACGATCCGTGCGCTCGAGCAATTTCCCGAGGGTGTGGAGTTAACTCTGCAGATGCAGGTGCAGAATCTGCAGACCGACGATGAAATCGCGGTGCGCCTGGCGGGTCAACTGGTGACCGGCTGGCGGCGGGAGGCGAACGACCGGCTGACGGCACCCGTCTCGGCCGCCTTGCTGCGACAGGGTTCGAACCCGGTGTTCATGCAGCTGGTGAAACGCGCTGCCGCGTCAGCAGCCCCCCGCACTGTCACCGCGCTGGAGCTGCACGCGGTACGAAAGAATCGATAGGAAATCCCTTTTAACCTCCAACCTGAAACCAAATGAAGTTTCAGGTTAGCAGCGCCACCGGCTGCGCCGGATCGTACCTGAAAGAAACTTCAGTCGAGGGACGATAGGGTAGGGAAGCACGGTCACCCGGCTCCCCTCCCTCCGAACTGCACGTGCGATTCTCCCGCATACAGCTCTCCAGTCAGTAGGTTCCTATGGATTGGACGAAACGGATATGGGCGTCAGTCAGGCTCGTGAACCCATGATCCGTAAAGAAGGCGTTGGGCCAACGGTGATTTCGACAGAGGCGTTTTCTATTCTTCCGGTTGCGCTTCAGAAGCAGGCGTCGCAAACGACGACGGATCAGACCGTCGTAGTCCTTGAAGATGTTCCAATGACAGTGCCGGAAGTAGTTGAACCAGCCTTGCGTCGAGCGATTGAGCCGCTGGAGGATGACCTCCAGCGAGTCGCCCGACTTGCGCGGCGTCAGCTCGTGAATGCGCTCGACGAACTTTCGGTGGCTCTTCGCTCGTGGAAACCGAAAACGGCCTCGGAACGAATCGCCCAAGAACGAAAAGCTCTTCTCTCGCGAGTCCACGATGTGTGTCTTCTCGGGATGCAGTCTCAGCCCGTTGTCCTCCACCCAGTCCCGCCCTTCGGCCAGGGCCGCTTCAGCCTCCTCGGGTGCGCGACACAGCAGGACAAAGTCATCCGCGTAGCGCACCATCTGGAAGCCCAGATCGGCCATCCGATGGTCCAGGAGATTGAGGTAGGGCATTCGACAACACCGGAGAAAGAACGGCGCCTTGGGGGACTCCGGCTTCCGGAATCCACTTACGCAGCTCTTCCAGTATCCCCTGATTCAGAAACAGCTGAACCAGGCCCAGCACGCGGCGATCCGATATCTTCTGTTGGATCAGGTCCAACAGTCGATCTTTCGGGATCGTATCGAAGTAACCCTTCAGATCCGCGTCGACGACATACACATAACCGGCTTCGAGCAGCTCTTCGACGTACCGCAGTGCGCCGTGGCACCCTCGCCCATGACGAAAGCCGTAGCTTCGATCATGGAACGTGGCCTCCAGAATCGGCTCGATCCCGTGGACCAAAGCCGTTTGCACGACTCGATCCCGCACGGTCGGAATCCCCAGCGGTCGCTTTTCCGAACTGCCTGTTTTGGGAATCCACCTCCGCAGCACCGCTGCCGGACGATAGGTCCCCTCACGCAGTTCTTCCTGCAACCATTCGAGTTCCTCCCGCTCGTGTTCGGCGAAATCCCCCCACGTTTGCCGGTCCACTCCCGCCGCTCCTTTCCTGCCCAAGACCTTCTCGGCCGAGCTGGAAAGGTTCCGGCTGCAAAACACCTTATCGATCAGCGTGTGCCATTTCCCTCCTCTCACCTTTCCTTTCAAAAGTGTCTCCAACATGCGATCCGTCCAAACCGCGCGATGAGCCCACTGTTCGATGCCAGCGGGCTCTCCAGCCGGGCTAGCCGAAAACGGCACTGTGACCGGGATGTAGTCCCGCCTTTGGGCGGAGTTACGTTTCCGCGATTTAGTCATTTCGCATCTACCTTCCTGCTCCCCTTCGCTCCACCGCGTTTTGCTGCACGGCTTCCCCGCTACTATGGGAGCTCTGACTTCTGTCGAGCCGCTTCAACCGACCTCACCGGTATCGCCAGGTTCGCTCCCCTTCGGCGGGCGATACTGCACCGCGGGCCTGGGCCATTGCTCACGCAGCGTCCCCCACTGCGAGCTCTCACGATGGGTCGTCCACGTCCCTCACCCGACAGATCTCCCTGCTTATCTCGTTTGACCTTCCGACCTCTCCATCTCCAACCACCGCATTGCCATTTCGTCACGGTCGCTTTGTCACGTTACTTCACCGCCGTGACTTGCCGCGTCTATCCCCCCGGGCAGACCGTTCAGGTCGGAGGGATGGCCGTCGCGCGGTCAAGGGTTCGGGCTTTGCCAGGACCCTCCCCGACAGGCTTGGCCGAATCGAGTTCACTTGCGTTACGGATTGGTCGTTCGTCTCAGGTTGCTCTCCACCCTTCCTCACGGAAACGCAGTTACCACTGTCGACTTCAGGCCGGTAACGTTAGCCTGGAAGGGACTTTCACCCTTCTGATCAAACGCCTTCACAGGCGCACTAGCTTCGGCCTCCAGGCCGCCGTCCGAGCCAAAGGCTCGGAAAAATGAGACTTCGGCCTGGAGGCCAACGCTACATTCGCCAATGAAGTTTCAGGTTAGGGCGTTCTGGAGCGGCTCGAGCTCTTTCTTTTCCCAGTCGGATAGACGACCTGCATATTCGTGAGCCTGGTTCACGAAGTCAATTCCCGCCAGACGTTTCCATCCCTGCATCAGCTGCAGGAACACAGGTCCCGGGCTGCCGTCTCCTACTAGCTGGCCCTCGAAGGAGCGGGCATGTACCAAAGAGTAGGTCGTCGCAGTGCACAGGATCTCGTCGGCCTGAAGCGCCTCGTAGCGTCCCAGGTTGGCTTCCCGCGTGGGAATCCCCAACTCCCGGGCCACATCCAGCGTGGCACCCCGGGAAACCCCTAACAGGATGTTCCGGCCTTCGGGACTGGTCAGGACACCGTCCTTGACCAGGAACAGGTTCCAGCCGGGACCTTCTGCCAGGAAACCGTCCGGGTCGAGAAGAACCGGCCACTTGTCTGCTCCTATCCGGCCTCCCTGCAGCTGGGCCAACTGGTAGTGGAGGCGGCTTCGAGTCTTGGCCTTCGGATCCACTATATGGGCCGGTACTGCCTGCTGCGGGACGATCACCAGATCGACTCCCGGGTTGTAGTTGGGAGCGAACCGACCCATGTGGGTAATGAGCGGCCAGCAATTGATGGATACCGTCGGTCTGACCCCCTGAGGAAAGACGGTGTGGTATAGGGACAACGGTCCTCTGGAGACATTGTGCATGATCAGCCAGTCCACATCACCCGCCTCGGTGGGGATATTCCGCTCCAAGGTCTGGTGGGTGAGCTCCTCCATCTCCTCCTGCGAGATTCCCGATTCGATCTCCAGCAAACGTAGAGAGCCGTAGAGGCGATCGAGATGATGGCGGAGCCGGAAGGGCTTCCCCTGGAACGTCCGAGTCATCTCAAAAGCCATATCCCCAAACATCGAAGACGAGTCGAAGATTGAAACCCGTGCTTCGGACTCCTCTACGAACTCAGCATTGAAGTAGACGCTTCTTCCAGACATTAACAACTCCTTCTGAGACCCTAGCCCGCATTTCTCATCGCTAGTCTACTGCGTCGCCGCAATCACCCGCCCTGGCTGCGTTACGCTCGCTCGGCCTCCTCGACGTACTGTCAAAGTACGACTGCGGCGGCCTCGGTCGCAAGCCTTGCCAGGACGGCGCTTGCGACGCCTCGCTACGACGAGCGATGAGAAATGCGGGCTAGACACGACGATATAACCAGTCCAGTGTCACAATCTTGATCTTGGTTGCACTCTTCCGGTTCTGGGGATCACCGGCGCTATAGCCGAAGTCATAGGATATTGCCACTTCCTTTTCGTTGAAAACAACGGTGGGATAACACACGCGTAGTGCCCCTGGAGCTCGGTGGTAGCGCTGGCGGTCGGAGGGCTGGCTTAAGGGCCCACTGCGGACCACGGGTGTAGGATCTTCGGGCGATCAATAGAAGTAACCTCATCAAGGGACTCCAGGTTCCGACGAAAACCCCAAGTTCTGCCTTCATTTTGGGAAACTGCACAGGTGAGCCGGTGGCGCACCAGCCCCGCCTTGATTTCCTCCTCGGATGTCTGATTCCAAATCAACAAGAGATCTCCCGTTGAGGGGATGCGAATGAGCGTGCAGGGCGAATAAGAGGAGGCGAGATCGGTGGGTGCGGGAGTAGACCAGGATACTCCCCCATCCTCGGAGAGACTCTGATACAGCCTCCCCAAGGAGGTACGACCGTACATCAGGAGCCTGCCGTCTTTCAATTCTTCCAAGACAGGCTCTTCGAAGTGCTGAGCGCCTATTTGCATCTCATTCAAGAGAGTAAACAGCTCACTCAGGCTACGATGCCAGGTTTGACCTTCATCGTCGGAGTAGTAGACCCAGGAGTAGGAGAGGTTAACTGATCCGGATTCAGATGTGGGGAACGCCTGTCCCCCATACCAAAGGAGATTGGTCCCCGGGTCCGGGCTGATCCAGCGAAAGACGGGAACGATGATTCTGCCCGTACTCAGCACCCGGGCGCTGGCGTTGCGGTGGACCGCAAAGTAAGGGTCCACCGCCACTGGTGTCGACCAGCTTCGGCCTCCGTCCCCGGACCTCCGAAACAGAACCGTTCCGTCACGGCCGGCCCTCGCGTAGGGACCTCCGTAAACCAATCCGAGCCCCCCAGAGGGAAGGTTAAACACACTGTGGTGGGCGTGATCGCGCTCGGTGGGAATCGTTAAACCGCCAGCCGCTCTAACTGGCGCCGTCTCCGTCCAGGATCGTCCCTGGTCCTTCGAATGTTTGCCAACCAGGCGGTTCTTCTCTCCGAAGAGCAACCAGTAACGCCCATCCTGGAGCCGGGTGAGTGTGGCCTCCTGGACTCCAGGCCGCGACTCGATGATCAAGCCTTCGAAAAGGATGCCGGACTCCACTAGGCTTGAATGGGCTGTGCCTCCGACTGAGGGTCCTGCAAGGGCAGTAGTTGTGCTACCGCCAAACGCCACCACAACAGCCGTTTCTAGAAATTCCCGCCGTGTTTCGCGCACCTAAAGACTCCCCTCGATTGCTTGCGATACGGCTCTCTAGTTTCCAGGCGGATACAGTGGAATCGACCTTCGGCGGGCGACCTCACGGGCGACCTCCTCAACCCTTCCCTTCAGAACAAACATTGCGCCTTGTAACACAGCAGTCTCACCGATAAGAAGATCGCCGGCAGTCGGATTGACGTGAAGACACTGCGAGCCTTTGGGTGAATCGCTCAGATCCGCGAAGACGGCGCGAAAACGGCGTGCAGTGGCTGCCAGCACCTGATCTCCTTCCTTCGACTGTCGCAAGATGATCCCCGCCGTCACCCGGTCTGGGCTGATTCCACACATATCGAACGAGAATCCGTCTGCGGTCTTCGCCATCGGTCGGCCTTCCGGTTCGTAGTACTGGGCGGTGGGACGAAAAAGAAAACAGTCACTTCTTTCGCTTTGGCACGGCTTGACCTGGTACCGCTCGAGCTTGATGGGAGACTTCCAGAGGCTGCGTCTGAGTTCGGTCATCTTCCGTAAGCCCTGGGCGGTGACCACAAACGTACGCTCCCCTGTCAACTCGGCGAAGGTGGGGCAGCTGACCAGTCCCCAGTGAAAATAGGGGTAGGCGTCCCGCCAGTCCCAGGAGCTGTGATTTTCCAGCCTGGCTTCGACCGTGACCATCTCCCTCTCCGCCTTCAAACGCACCTGGTAGCGAAAGAGAGCGGGTCTGGACACCGTTAGCTCGAACTCTGTTTCAGAATCTTGCTTCCATTCGGTGAGTTGGTCGTCGGTATTCAGCTTGAGCTGCGTCTCCGGCCCTCGAGTCTGGACCAGAGGCAGGGAAGATCCTTCTGGCCGCCGAGTTCTCCCACGGACGGCATCCTTTGGGTCGACCACAAGGATCTCGACGCCCCGCGGTTTGAATCCGGGATGCGCCACGTTGATGGCCTCAGTCCAGAATTCGATGGGTCCCTCGACTCCGGCAGCGTCTATTCTGATGGGATTTGAGCCTGTGCCTATCTGCTCGCTTGGGCTGATTCGGAAGACGGATTGCTCCGGGGAGGTGACTCGATCTTGTTCCAAAGCAAGGAACCGGGTGTTGGCCTGTGCCAGTCCGCCGTAGGCCGCTGATAGGGTGCCAACAGCTGTTGCTCTGAGAAATCTCCGGCGTGATTGAGTCATCGCTACCCCATTCAATCCGGGCCGCGGACAAAAAAAGTGGCGGGCTGGTTAGGCCCGCCACTTGGATGAACAGAATTCAGGACTTCTTCTCTCGACTGCCCTCGGCTAGAAGATGTACTTCAGAGCGAACTGCATGCTGCGCCCATCGGCGGCACCGGTTATCCGCCCGAAGGTAGAAGAAGTCAAGGCGGCACCACCAAAACCCGAAGGGTTTCTCAGCACGGCATGATTCAACACATTGAACATCTCCCAACGGAACTGGAGACGGTGCGACTCGTTGAAGTAGAAGTCCTTGGTCAGTCCGAAGTCGAGCCAGAAAGCACTGGGCCCACGTTCGGAGAAGAGTCCAACATCACCGAATGATCCGTTCGTCTCAGCCTGCCCACTGGCGGTACACCCCCCGCCTGGCGTGGGGAAGCAGAAAGCGGCTGGGTTGAGCCACGCCAATTTGTCCGGCCCAGTCAACTGAACGTTCGCTCCGGTCCTGTTGGGCCGTTTTCCAAAGCCCAATCCATCGCCGCGGGTATCGAATCCGCTGATGACGTTGATGGGATAGGCACTCCGCCAACCAATGATTCCCGACAGATTCCACCCGTTCGTCAGGAAGCGCGCGGGCGAGTCTGATGCGCCGCCCGGAAGCGTATATATCCAGTTTCCCATAAAGCGACGGCGTGTATCTGAGGTCTTGGGACCGTAGGAGGCAGCAATGTTGCTGAAATCCTGTGTAAACCGGTCCCCGGTACCAAAGCCCGCATCGACGGAATGGTAGGTGTGTGCCTTTGCCAACACGAAGCTGGTGAGGAAGGTGAGGTCATCTCTTCGCGCCCTCAAACTCAGGTGGAAGGAGTGGTAATCGGTTCGGCCATCACTGAGGCGCATCAGAATCGGGCCAAAATCGGGTCTTCCACGCTGTCCCGTTGCGGGATCGATCAGGTTGGGGAAGAAGTTGCTGAGTAGCTTGTTTCCGGCGCTTCCCACATAAGAGGCCGTCAAGCCCAGCCAGGGATTGAACTGACGTTCCAGGCTCATATTCCAGTGAGAGGCGTATTCATCAGCCCGGTCGCGCTCGGCGGGCGAAGGAGTGGATGGGAGCTCCAGTATCGATGACGGGATCTGCGACAGGTCTCCACTCTTCAAACCGTCGATGACCGCTTCTTGAAATTCAAAGGGGAAGGGAAACCGAATCGGTTGGAAAGCGGCCGGAATATCGACCGGAGCGAACTGTGCGAAAGACGGAAACGTGGGGTCTGGCAAGAAAGCCATGTCGAAGTAATAGAAAGGCTGCGGAGGCGTGTAAGTCACAGCTCCGCCGAGCCGCAAGACCGTCGTCCCTTCGTCGTCCAGATCAATCACCATACCGAGACGGGGGGCGAAATTGTTCTTGTCTGGGTCGAATATGGGTGTCTGCCGATTCGGGATGAAAGCCCCAAATATATCAGAGCCGGCGATATTCCAGGGTCCTACGAATCCCGTGTAATACTCGTAGCGCAGTCCCAGGTTGAGCTGGACACGATCGCTCACCCGCCAGTCGTCATTCACGTACCAACCCGTCTGCCAGTGATTGAATCCGTCGAACCCATCGGGAAAGCCGAACCAGATCTGCAGATACAGCGGATCTCTCTCGAAGAGCAGATCGTCCACACTGGCGTAGCGAATGATCGGGTTCTCGGCGATGATCCGCTTGGAGTCCATTTTTCGGGCCTCGAAGCCGAATTTCAGATGGTGACGGTCCCGAACCCAGGAGAAGTTATCGGCGAGCGTATAGGTTTTCGTCTTGAAGTTGATGATGCACTGCCCGTCGATATTGCCCAATCCCGAGCTGCGAGCCGAACCTCCTCCAGCGGGGAACTCTCCCCGCAGAGCGCCCTGCAGACGGGTCAGCTGGTTGCTGTTGATGCCGAAACGGAATTCGTTGAGCACTCTGGGTGAGAGGGTGTAATTGTGCTGAACTGCGAGATTTCTGAAGCGAGTCGGGAACTGGCGGGTATGACCCTCAAAATCCGTGAAATTCGGGGTGATGAAATCCTGGTTGTTGAAGCTGTAGCGTGCCTGGAAGTGCTGCGTGTCGGTGAGCTCGACATCGCCTCTCCAGAGATAAGTCTTCTCGTCGTTGTTGGCCGCAGCGTTGCGCGCGTGAAAGCAGACTCTGGGATCGCTGGTGGGCGAGCAGCCTGTCGGGCTCAATTGCCGGTACAGGTCCGCGAGCATGGGATTGGGAGTGGCGTGTCTGATTCTTCCTATTTCAGGATCCACCACGGTTGCACTGTCAATACCAAGGTTGTTTGCAATCACCTCGTCTGTCAAGCGATTCCCGGAAACCGATCGGCCGCGATCCAGCTTTGCATTCTCGATGTTGAAAAAGAAAAAGGCCCGATCCTTCACGACGGGGCCGCCGATGTTTCCACCGTATTGATCGTGCTTCAGGTCGGGCCGAGGCACTCCCTGAGCGTTGCTGAAGAAGTTATTGGCGTTGAACCTGTCCCTGCGCCAGAAATAGAAGGCTGTCCCGTGGAAGTCGTTGGTGCCCGACTTGGTGCTGATATTGATAACAGCACCGGTCGCACGACCATATTCCGCCGAAAAGGAACTGCCGGTTGTCTTGAGCTCGGAAATGGCCTCAATGCTTATGGTGTTGATGACGGCTCCATTGCCACCGGTCCCAGCGGCCTGGTCGCCGGCCGCGTTGTTTTCTCCAAAGGACATGTCAATGCCATCGAGCAGCCAGTTGTTTCCGTATCCGGGAGCACCGTAAAACTCGACGCCGCCCCGCTGGCCGGAAAGGCTTCCGGTTCCGCTTCCGGCTCCAGGTTCCGCGTTGGAAGCGATCACCCCGGGTTGTAGATTGATCATATCGAAGAAACTGCGGCCGTTCAGGGGAAGCTCCTTGGTAGTCTTTTCGTCCACGACAATGCCAAGCTGCGGGTTGGATCGGTTAATTAGCGGTGTGGTCGCAACCACCTCCACTTCCTCGGTGACCGCTCCGACCTCCAGCTGAAAGTCGATTCGAGGCCGGGTGCCTGATTCTAGTATGATCGTTCCACTGACGGCCTTCCGAAAACCCGGAATCTCCACGCTCACAATGTAATCGCCCAGAGGCAGCAGTGGAAATTCGTAGAACCCCCCATCGCCCGTCACGGTGGCGTTGGCCTTGTTGGTCCCGACGTTGGTTGCGTTTACATCCGCTCCGGGGATGACGCCCCCGCTCTCATCAGTGACGCTACCGAAGATCGCGGCTCCGCCGAGTTGGGCCCCCAAGCTCGTGAAAAGTAGAGGCGAAATCAATACCGCTACCAACAGCCAAGACCTACAATTTTTGCAATTCATAATTGCTCTCCCAGTTTGGAAATTGCCCCTCGGTACAGGTGGCGTTTCTAAGTGATGTCCGATCGATTCTGAAAGATAGCCTACACATACTACACGTAGAACTTCGCGTATTCTACAACGACGCACCGATAAAAGCCAAGCAAAAAATAAACTTTATGTACGAATATGTACCCGTTGCAGTTCGAGTAAAGACCCACAGTGAAGTATTCGGGACGGTCCCCTTTGTAATAATCATTCAGTTTCTGCACAGTTTCTGCAAGCGGCGAGCCAAACAGGTTTCCAGTATGCGTATTCCGGTGAAACCGGCCACCGAATCCGGAGCAAACCGGCCGGGTCGGAGCGAAGCGACGCCGGAGGTTGATAATCATCTCCGAAGTGGCCGGTTTGAGTCAATCCACAGGAGTCTCTTGGGTTGAGAACACATCATCTCGTCTCTCCTTTCCTGAGTGAGTTGCTGAGGCAAAGCTTGCTTCAGCAGAGTGTTGTTTCCATTGTTGCCTCAGAGTCTTCAGGCGACTCCTGAGATAATCCCAGTATTGATCGGAGACAGGTTGTTGTCTCACTTCCTGGATTAGAGGTTCGAAGTAGCTCAGGGAAGTGATCGGTCCACCGGTGTGGCCGTTGAGCCAGGCGACGTGCTTGCGGGCGCAGCCGAGAAGCAGGGCCTGCTCGATCTGCCGCAAGGACAGGCCCTGGCGGTAGAGGCGAGCGGCCAGCTGCCGATCGGCCGGGGAGAAGGAGCACTGAACGCCAGGGGCATCGAGCAGCAGACAGGCCACCTGATCGAGGTATTGGGATTCGGCCGCTTCGGGCTCCTGGACGAGGGATCTTTGGTAGGGCCAGAAGGCCTAGCTGATCTGGATGTGAGTGCGCTCGTGTTGATTGCGAGCGAGGCTGAGCTGAACTAGACCTCGGGACTGGAGTTCTCCCAGGTAGGTGAACAGGGAGCGGCGAGATTTGCGCAAGGCCGGAGCCAACTGGGTAGGCGAGACGGTCAGTTCGCCGGTGCAGCGATCCGCTTTCAGGCACAGATAGACAAAGAGTTTGAAGGCGCCGTCGCTGACGCTCTCCATCGCCTGTAGCAACGGAGCACCGGCGGCGGCGAACCAGCCACCTTGGACTTTCAACTGCGGTGTTGGACTCATGATTCGTCCTTTGCTTTGGTGGGAGGATGACGATGCCGGCGCATGGAAGCCCCTTCGAGCTCAATGCGGTAGGCATTATGGACCAGACGATCCAGGATGGAATCAGCGGTGGTCGGATCTCCGATCTGCTCATGCCAATGGGCGACGGGAAGCTGGGAGGTCAGGATCGTGGATCGACTGTCGTAGCGATCCTCGCAGATCTCGTAGAAGTCCCGTCGCTCGCTCTCGGCCAAGGGATTCATGGCCCAGTCATCGACGATCAGCACGTCGGTGCGGGCGATCTTACGCAGGAGCTTGTCGAGCGAGCCGTCGGCTCGAGCCAAAGCCAGATCGCGAAAGAGTCGAGCGGCACGAGTGTACAGAGCCGTCCACCCGTCGCGAGCGGCCTTCTGAGCAAAGGCACAGGCCAAGAAGGTTTTCCCGACTCCACAGGGACCGATGATCAGGAGATTGTGGTGGGTCTGGATCCAACGGCAGGTGGCGAGGCTGGCAATCAGCGAGCGATCCAGCCCCCGAGGTCGGCGATAGTTGACATCTTCCAGACAGGCCGAGAGCTTCAATCGGGCATTCTTCAGACGACGCTCCAAGGCCCGATTCTCTCGCCAGGTCCACTGCCGATCCACCAACAGGGCAAAGCGTTCTTCAAAGCTCAGTTGGGCCATCTCCGGGTCGGAGAGTTGCTCGGTGAAGGCCTCAGCCATGGCCCTGAGCCGCATGGCGTGAAGTTTTTCGACGGTGGGATTAACCAACATGAGAGGCTCCTTTCTCGCCTTCGAAGTACTCGGCCCCTCGCACGTTGGCGTGCTCGATCGGAGGACGTTCCGGCAACGGTTGCGGTTCCGCTTGACGGTCCAGACCGTTCTTCAACATGGACTGGATACTCTTGTAGGAGCAGGCCTGAAGTCGCAGGGCCCGACGGCAAGCCTGCTCCAAACGGTCTTCCCCAAAGCTGGAGCCCAGGCGCAGGATACCCAAGCAGGAGCGATAGCTTTGCTCGGGATAGCGACGGGATTGGAGGATCTTCTCGACCACCGATGCGGTATGGGGCCCGACTTTCTGAGCCCAGTGGATCAGACGCGAGGGTGACCACTCCAGATAGCGGCGATGGCATTCGGGCCGGTGCTCGTCCAAGGTCGTGGCCTTGCCCGGCTGATAGGAGCGACGGTGAGAGGTCACGCGGCGACCTTGATGGAAGATCTCCACGGTGGTGACGGTGGTGCGCAGCTCGACCTTCTGACCCACCAGGACATAAGGGACGCTGTAGTAGTGGCGGTCGAACTCGATGTGGTAATCGATGTTGACGCGGGCCTTCTTCCACTGGGCGAAGACGTAGCGTTGGGCCGGCAGGGGCCCCAGAGCCGGACGATCCAGGTCCTGGAAGCGCTGGCGGCGGTTGCCGGGGAGCTTGTGAAAGTTTCGAGTGTTGAGACGCTCCAGCAGCTCGGCAATGGCTTCGTTGAGCTCTCCCAGGGAAAAGAAGGTCCGGTGACGCAAGGCGGCCAAGATCCAGCGCTCGACGACTAACACACCCGACTCCGCCTTCGCTTTATCTCGAGGACGGCGCACTCGAGCCGGGATCACCGCGACGCCGTAGTGCGAGGCCCAATCCGAATAGCTCGCATTGAGATCCGGTTCATAGCGACAGGGGCGATGGACCGCATCTTTGGTGTTGTCTGGAACCACGACGCAGGGGCAACCCCCCAGGAACTCCAGAGCCCGAGTGTGGGCCGCGAGCCACGAGGGTAAGTCCTGCCTTAGGCCTAAGTTACCTCGTAGAAAAGTGATGTAACCTATTGTTAAGATTGGGGTAATGCTACAAATCAGCTGCGTCGGTACTGGGTACATTATAGACGAACGCCGAGGAGATCCAGGGCTCGCTGCTGAAGCGATGTGGGACGGGTGATTTTGTCGAAGGCTGCTGAGCCGGGCAACTGCGGCTGAATCCGGTTTTTGGAGATCGTGGCCAAATCGCTGAGCAAGGTCTGAAAGCTGTGCACGGGCCCACCCTCAACGGTGCGCTTGCGGTGAGCCTTGCGGAGGGCCTGAGGAGAGCGCTGAGAGGGTGCCACCACCGAATCGCGAAGCTGCCTCCCCGCCTCGGGATCCTCGTCGTCGAACAGGATCGGAGCTAACTTCTGTCGCATGTGCCACTCGACGTAGTAGGCAAGCATGCACAGAAAGACGTGAGCGCGGACCCGATCCTCCAGATGGTGGTAAATGGGTCGGACCTTCAGATCGACACTCTTACAGCTGCGGAAGGCCCGTTCGGCGACGGACAACCCCTTGTAGGCAGCCACCGTTTGTTCGGCATCCATTTGCTCGCGGGCCAGGTTGGTGCGAATCACATAGATCCCGTCCAGTGCCGCCTCCTGCTCGATGCGCTCCTGCCGGCGCTGGTAGGAGAAGGACTCCTCGCCGATCTCCAGGACAAAATGCTTGCCCACTTTGTAGCGGTTGAGGACTTTGCCCACCCGCAGGGCAATCCGATCCTTGCCCTTGAAGCGACGCTTCGGACGTTGCGTTGCCTGGACAATCTTCTCCAACTCCAGCTCGGTCGCCTGGAGCAGTTGCTGGCGATTGCGGGCCCGTTCCTCCGCTAAGAGGGGATTACGGCAGACAATGAGCCGTTCCCCGGGGTAGTCCGGGCTCTGGATCTCGGCCAGGTCGCGTTGATCAAACAGGGACAGCTGCAGCGGACCGGATTGAAACAGTTTGCGGATCTGAGGGCCTCGCAGGGCCGTGATCCAGCCCATGCCGGGCAGCGGCTTGAGCTCCTCCCGAATGCGGGCTTCCGTCAGCATTCCTTGATCGGCGACCACCACCACCGAGCGCAACCCGAAGCGTTGGCGCAGTTTTTGGATTTGGCTGGTCACTGTTGTGGGGTCCGCTCGGTTGCCTTCGAAGACCTCGACCGCGACAGGGCAGCCTTGACGGTCGCACAGCAGGCCGAAGACGATCTGCAGCGTACCCCCTTTGCCGTCTCGGGAATACCCCCGCTGGGCCAACGGGCAACTCCTCCCTTCGAAGTAGGTCGAGGTGACGTCGTAGATCACGAGGCAACCGTCCTGCAGGCGCTGAGCCGCCAGCTGGTTTTCAATCTTTGGTTGTCGAACGAGCAGCCAGTCCAAGGCGCCGTACAGATCATCGGCCGTCGCGGCCTCCACCTGTAAGAGCTCGCCCAAGCTGCTGGACAGGGTCTGGGGATCCCATCCGCGTGCGGTGGCCAGCTTGGAGCGGGGCTCCAGGATGCGCGCCACGATCAGGGCCACTACCAGGCGGCGCTGCAGGCTGTTGCGAGTGGCCAGTAAGCGCTCCAAACCGAGGCGGCGCAGGGTACCCAAGACGGCCGCCACATGACCATGGGGGCGAGTGCGCTGGACCTGGAAGGCTTGGCTCAAGTCGGAGATGACGGAGCCTCCCTTCAAGAGGCTGCGCAGGCCTTCGACGATCTCCGCGGGCCACTTGCTGAGGTTAGCCAGAGTGCGCTTGCGCACCTTGCCGGCTTGCCGGTAGGACTCGCGCAGGAGAATGGCCGGGGGCGAGTTGCGGTTGGGAACGGATTCGATGTACATGGGCACTATAATATCACATACTACCGACAATAAAGGACACTGAACCAACTATTACATGGGTATAAATTGTCGAACACAAAAAGACCCTTACCTGATGATCCACAATGGCTTACAGGTTGTTTTTCAGCTAGTTTTCAGGGTAACTTCGGCTTAGGGAGGCTTCCGCATAGGTATAGTTGCTTGCCCCCAGCACGGCCACGAAGATCGAGGCCTCTTGGGTTTCCCCCGTATGGCGATCCACGATCGGGACCGTGTCGCCGGCATAGTCCACGAAGAGCTTCTCGCCGACCCGGTGTTCCTGCCGCAGCACCAGATCCAGCTTGCCCCGCCAGCGATGGTACAGATCGCAGAACTGACTGTACTGATAGCCCTCCGGATACGCCTGCTTGTACTCATCCCAGAGCAGCATCAAGGTCACATGTTTGTGTCGGCAGCGCTCCTCATGGACGGTGGCGAAGTCGGGGAGGGGACGTTGCTCCGGGGGAGATTTACCCGTGGGAGGAAACACCCGGTTCTGAATCGCCCGGTCATCCCACCCCTCAGGGAGTGGCCAACTCAGACCGGCTCCTTGGGCCCGGCGCACATACTCTGCCACGGTGCTGCGCGCGAGGGCACAGCTACGGGCGATCTGCCGATCCGAAAGATGAAGCTGAAACTTCAGGCGTAGGACATTTTTGATTTTGCGCATGGACTTCCTTTGGTTCGGCACGATCGCTCCTCCGAAAAGGAGTCATGGTACCGAAGGAGTCCAACGTCGCTTCCGTCCGCTCTGGAAACCGATTCCGGGAAACCGGCCGCCTTTCCGGGAAACCGGCCACCCTTCCGGAAACCCCGTTTCTAGTGGGCGGTTTCCCGCCGGATTGGGTGGCCGGTTTGCTCCGGAATCAGTGGCCGGTTTCCTCTGGAATCACCGGCCGGTTTCGTCCGGAATACGCACCAGTATCTTAAACTCCTGATTTAACATGGTTTATAACTCTGTTTAGTAAATTCTAGATCCAAGATGTTGGATTGGCTAATTGGGGCTAACCCAGCGTAAGAGCTAGTGTTTTCAACAAGTTATTTAGGAATCCAAGGCCGATCCAAAAAACCGATCATCTTCGGAAAGATCCAGTATTTTTTTAGGATTCGACATCAGTAGCGTCCCAGCGTTAGTCGAATAACATCAACTGTTTATGAATGTCACTATTCTGAGTAATGTAATGCATGTCCTGAAAGGCCTGTAAAATTGGGGTTTTCTCGAAGAGCGAGACACTCAGGACCTGGAGAATTGTGTAGAGCGGCAACTCGAGATAGAGGCGCTTGCGGATGATGGCGATGAGCAGGTAGGTACTGAGGGCGATCCAGATTTGTGTTTTCACGGCATTGGGACTGGTGCCGTAAAAGGCCTTGATGCGACGCAAAGGTTCGGGGTAGGCCTTGGCCGGATAGAAGGTGCTCAGCAGGACAGTTTGGTCGCAGATCAGTCCCGTCGTTCTGTCCACCGGGTGGGAGTAGCGGCGGCGGAACTTGAAGTTGGCCTTGGCGCGGGTCACGAATAACGACCGGGCAGAATGGAGTCGGTACAGGCGCCCGAAATCCAGGTATCCGCGATCCATGATGTAGTAGGCACCGGGACAAGGAATCAGGTGGTCCAAGGCGTGGACATCGTGCAGTTTTCCGTCCGAGATCAGAACGAACTCGGGAATGGCGCCGTGCAGGTTGAGCAAGGTATGCAGTTTGATCGCCCCCTTGGTACGGCGGAAGCGCGCCCAGGGGAAGACCGAGAGGCACAGGTCGATGGTCGTGGAGTCCAAGGCATAGACGGTCGCGTTCAGGTCGACTCCCAGGTCCTCGTCGGTGTACAGGCGGCGCGCTTCGGCGATAAGCACTTGGGCAAACTCGGCATAGATGCGCCAGTCGCGCCTCTCGTTGGCATTGGACAGATTGTTGCGGGAGACCGTGGAGCGAATGCCCATGTGGAAGAGCTTGGATCTCATGGCCCGTAGGCAGGCTTCGATATCGCGCAAGCTCTCGCGATAGGTCAACTGTGCAAAGGCCATGACCCGGTAATGGTCGGCACAGCGGAACGACTTGACCTTGTAGTCGCCTCCGTAGTGCTGAACAATGCGATGAAAATGATGCCAGGGAAGATGCCGCATCACCTGAGAAAAAATCGTCGTGCCCGTGTACATGCTCGCCCTCCTTATGAACTGAAGGGCGTGAGCGTACACTCACTTTCAAGTCGGAAACACCCATTATCTTCTCTAACATATTACTCATTAATACTTTACAGAGATTAGAAACCCAAACGTTGGGACACTACTGATTCGACATCAAACATTAAAAGGATTGTTTCATTTTCGGGAGGCGAGATCAAAGGCAGCGATCAAGGGAATGTGATCGGATGCCCTGGGGTCGAGGGGCACCGGGGTGTTTACCGACTTGGATACCAAGGTCTTCGCAAGCCCGGGTGAAGCAAAGATGTAGTCGACCGGATGTTTCGGATCGACGAGCTGATCACCGGTTTGCCTGAGCATGGTCTTGCGGTCCGCTCGAGGCAGAGTCGCGTGAACATCGATCAGTTCAGCTCCATCCTCAAGCCGGGTCAGAACCCCATAGGTTGGACTTTCGCGTACATCGTTTACGTCTCCGATGACTGCCACGTATGCTGCCGGATCGCTCTTCAAGAGGGCGGCGACCTTGGCACGAACCTGCCGGGCCTCAGCAAGACGCCACTGTACTGATAGAGGATCTGGGGATCCCGATTCGGCCCTCGATTGAGCCTTGAGGTGTAATATGAATACGGTCACAGTGACACCAGGGCTGGGCTCCAGAAACACGCGCACCAGATCGCGCGCGAAGGTCCAGTCACGCTGTGCCCCGGGGAGCGTGAACCTATCGAAAGCGTAAACCGTGACGTCACGAACCGGCACCCGGGAAAGGAAGGCGAGATTGATGGCAGTCTTCTTGCCGGAGCGCTGATTGACCCACTGATGGCGGTAATCCAGATTACCGAGGAACTGGTGGTTGAAGTCCACCAGCACGCCTTGATTCTCGATTTCCTGTAAGGCAAGAAAGTCGACGTCGATCGAGCGGATCGTCTTCGCGACAGCAGCCATCGCTTCTTCCGACTTCGGCCCCAATTTTTCATCGTCCGTGTAGGGATCATCGTGTCGATCGCAGAAGTATTCTACGTTGTAGGTTCCAATCGTCAGTCGGACGGTGTCCTCCCCCCCAGCAAATGATCCTGGTTGGAGCAGGCAGAGTGAAGCAACGCTGAAGGCGAGTAATCTGCTCAGTTGTTCTCTCGTAAACAGCGGACTTGGCCTCCATGAATGAGGCGCGATTCTCGGACACGGCATTTCAGACGACATTCCTCATGTTAGTATGCATGGAACTCGCTGTGGGGGTCTACCACAACGACCGAAATGGTTTGCACACTGATAGTGTTCGAGGGCTTCAAGGAGGCTAGCTTATGACGCAATCAAGACGCAGTTTCGTCGAATCGGCTTTCGGCGTAACAGCAGTAGCGGGTTTGGGTTTCGCCGGTGCGACCCCGGCTCAGCTGAGGCGTCCCATCCCTCCCGGCCTCAGAGAGCCCGTCAAGAAAGTTGATCTAGAACACGTCACCATTTTCGCCGATCCACAGTATTCGTGTTGTGAGCCCAGCCTCGCAATTCTGCCCAACCGAGATGTCGTGGCTACCTTTCAACAAACCATCATGGGTCACGATACGGGCAATATTCTTCTGGTTCGATCCAGGGACGACGGCAAGACATGGGACCACGACAGCCCCGTCACCGTTTTTGCTCGAAGCGAAGACCATGGCCATAACCTGGCTGGTCTCACCCAGCTTTCGGACGGGACCCTCATCGCCTGCACCATGCAGTGGCAGTTCCTTTTCGAGGGAAGACATACTCAAGGCAGGGGAAGCGGGATGGAACTTCGGGAAGAGCTCGGGCACGGTTTGAGTCTCGCAGGAGAGAGCGAGATTGAAGGTCTCTACGTCAAGAAGTCCAGAGACGGTGGCCACACCTGGGGAAAAAAGATCAAGGTGAATATCGCGCCGTTTCGGATCGCCTACGTTAGAGATTCGATTTTGGAAATGCCCGACGGAACCCTGCTTCTTCCGCTCTGCGGACTGAGACAAGACCGTTATGACTCGACGGCTACCAGAGAGACACTGAAGTCCTTCCTGCTTCGCTCAATCGACGGGGGAGATAGCTGGCACTATTGGGGGCTCATGGGCATGGACCCTGCCGGGATCCGCACCCTGGAAGAACCCGGAATCACTCGGCTCGCGGACGGTCGGCTCCTCGCCATGATGAGAAGCCACAACCGTCCCCGAAGGGACCCGCCTGGCGGATATCTTTATCAGGCCGTTTCCGAGGATGGAGGCGCCACTTTCAGCCAGGCCAAGAGAACCGAGATGTGGGGCTATCCTGCCGATCTGATCACCCTCAAGGATGGCCGAGTCGTGTGCACCTACAGCTACCGGATGTATCCCAATCCCGGCGTGCGGGGATGCATCTCCGAGGATGGGATCACCTGGAAACCGGAAAACATCTTCGTCGTCCGCGCCGACCCTGACCTGAGTTCAAGGTTCATGCATATCGGTTATCCGAGCAGCGAGCAGCTAGAGGACGGGGCGATTCTGACCTCCTACCATATTTGGCACGAAGGCAAAGCGCTGGGATATCCAGGTCCGGAAGCCGGGTGGAAGCAGTATGTAGAGGGGGCTCTCTATCGACTTTGAGAGGGTGACTTGGGGTTGTCCGCGACGATAGGATCTCGACTTTTCAGGGCACGTTTTGCGGCCCTTAGCCGTGTCTGTTCTTTTTCCGAATAGGTCTTGAGCAGCTGGAATTGGCGAAGGTGTTCAGCGGCTTTTTCGGCCTGGCCGTTCTGCTGGTAGAGTTGGCCGAGAAGATAGTTCGCCTGACTGTGGTTCGGCTGCCGGCCCAGGGCCTCTAAAAAGTGTTTCTCAGCTTCCTCGAACTGATTGATCGCTTTGAAACTCTGCCCTAACTCAAGGAGAAGCTCAAAGGCAGTCCCGTCAATCTCGAGTCCCTGGCGTAGGCATCCGAGGGCCCGCTGATGTCGCCCCGCCCGTCTGGCAGCTTTCCCCAAGGCCGCCAGGACGTTCACATCGTCAGTTTGCAGTTGGTGGGCTTTCTCGAGTACCCGTACCGCCTGCTCCGCTTTCCCCGCCTGGGTGTAGGCTTGCCCCAGGTAATAGTAGGCTGACCAGTTGCTCTGGTCTCCTGCGATTACCTCTTTGAAGGCCTTCTCAGCCTCGCCGAAGCGTAACTGACGAGTATGCAGAAGGCCCAGGAGAAGCCGAGTTGAGGTCGAGACTGGTAAAGACGAGAGGAGTTTCCCAGCTTCATCGTACTTGCCGAACTTGATGAAGAGATTGACGCCCTCCATCTTTTCCTCTGGCTTCAAAATCAGCTTCCTTACCAAAGCCGAGGCCTGTTTATCCAAATCGAGGCGAAGAAGTTGTCGCAGAAGCTGCAGGCCGGTCGAACCGTCCAACTGCTCGATCGGAACGCGAGTGAGCTGCTCGAAGGATTCTTCCAGCTGCCCCCGTGCTGATTCTAATTGGGAGCGTAAGATCATCACGCGGGGGTTCCCGGCCTCCAGCATCTCGGCAGAAGCCAGGTGCTGTTCGGCGGTCATGAAGTCTTTCTGCCTCAGGGCCTGCTCCGCCAGCGCCTCCCGTGCCGGCACAAAGCCAGGGTATCTGGACAAAGCTTGATTCCATGCCTGCCTAGCAGATTCCGGATGAGACTGGGCCTCTAACGACTTCCCCCATGTCACCAGACTCCAGGCATGAAGATATTTAAGCTCCTTGGAGTCAGGTTTTAATTGAACGGCCCGTTCGTATTCCGACACGGCGACCGAGAGTCTACCCTCCATGAAAGCCCGTTTCGCTGTCTCCAGATGACCGAGTATGGCTTTCGTCGAGTCCTGCGGGATTGCGTAAATCTGGAGCGAGAGGAGGAAAGCTAGAAGCGACGTGCCGAATCGTACTACCCAATCCCCGCGGGATTGCGTCTTCCAGCCCGGTACCGCCACCCGCCGGGCTGGATCGTTCAGAAAGTAACTTCTACTCATTTCAGGGCCCATTACCTACACCGAAGGTGTTATTGCGGGTAGCGCAGGGTTGGCGATGCGAAGCGAGCTACCCTGGGTTTCAGTCGTCCTGTCTTTTCTACGCTGAAAGCGTTATTGCCAACACGTTGCCGGTTTGTAGCTCCCGATTCATAGGTAACAATTTCTCCCGGGCACATAGGTTACACTTTTGGAGTCTGGGGACTTCATTTTGTTGTGCCGGGGGCCGGCTCGAAACCAGCCAGTGATTCAACCAGGATCTCCTTGGGTTCGATTCATTTTAATCGCTCGTGAAGCCTCGCCGCAAAGCGGCAGAGGCAGTCCGTTTATAGATCCAGCCGCAGAAGCAGTGGGAACTGTGGGAAACTCCGTCCGGAGGAGTTTTCCAAGCGCTGTGGGAACGGTGGAAAAACTCCACGCCTGGAGTCGTCTTCTCCATGTCGCCGTTTTTCCACGGTTTCCATAGTGCGGCAGTTTCCACGGCTTTCCGGGTCATTGGCCACTCTGGGGTGGCTCCTGATCTTGGGTTGGCGGTTTTCGTCGCAATCGTTTGGCCGGCAGCACCCTTCCCAGCCGTTCATCGAAGAGGCCGAGTTCCAGGGTCTCGAAGTAGACGGCCCACTGGGCTTCTCCCACGGGCTTTAATCCAATCTCCTGCCCCCGCAAGGTCGAGCTCACTAGGATGTCTTCGCCCTTCCACTTCATTTGACCGGCTTTGCGCACCCTCCGCTTCTCCCACTCATCGGGATAACCTCTTTGCTCGGGCAACCGGCAAGGATACTCCCGAGCCGCCGGCTGGTAGAAGAGCGCCGGGGGCCTCTGGCCCAAGGATTCATGGGGACGCTCCTCGTTGTATTCCCGGCGAAAGGCTTCAAACGCCTTCTGCTGGGCTCCGAGATTCGCTCGCGGCGGCTGGGCCGTCGCTTCCTTCAGCGTCCGATGCATCCGCTCATGTCTTCCATTCTGTTGCGGGCAACCCGGTTCGATGCGTTGCAATTCAATCCCCAAACGCACCCACCACACCGCCAGGTCACTGAGCCCTCCCAGGGCCCTCGACGCTAACGGCGGTCCATTGTCCGTGCGCATCGCATCGGGCAGCCCACACTCCCGGAACGTCTTAATAAACAGCGGCTTGACCGTGATAAATCCGGTCGCTCCCCCCAGCCCCTGGCAGCACAACAAGCAGCGGCTGTGCGCATCACTGATCGTCAAGGGCGTGCATTTGCGGCCGTTGGTGGTCCGAAACCAGCCCTTGAAATCCGTACACCACACGGCATTGGCCTCCCGGCACTCCTCAAAGGGCTGCTCCGTCGGCACCGCTCGCCGTCGTCGTTTGACCAGCCCACTCAAACCGTGCCGTCTGAGGATCTCGCTCACCGTGCTCTCCGCCGGACACCGATCCGCTCCCACCGCCTCTCTCAGTTTGACCCACAACTTCGGCGCTCCCCACAACGGCCAACGGGCCTTCAACTCTAAAAGCTTCCTCTCGATCTTCTCTTCTACCGCGTTGGGGTGGCTGTGGGGCGCACGGGACCGATCCTCCAGCCCCGCCCAGCCTTCTTTTTCGTATCGAGCAATCCACTTGTACATCGTCTTCCGACTCACCTCATAGGCCTGCGATAACTCTGTAATCCCATACTCCCCCTCCAGATACTCGGTCAGCAGTTTCACTCGTTCGTTCATTACACACGTCTCTTTCCATGGCATGACTCCTCTTGTAACCTATGTGCCTGGGAGAAACTGTTACCTATGTGCCCGGAACATACCGGTTGGCAGTAAGCCCGTTGGGGTAAGGCATTTTGTTGACCGATCTTGACCCAGGGTAGCTCGCTTCGCATCGCCAACCCTGGGCTACCCGCAATAACGCCGTCGGCGTAGATGGACCCCTATCGAAAAAAGCCGACGCACGAGACCGCGAGCCTCTGTTATCGAATCGCTCTAAGATCCTTTCCCTCTTCGAGAAGAACACGCCGGTTCGCCTCTACGTTTTTGAATTCCTGACGCTGGCCCGAGGGCCAGATAACCTCCAGGCGGTCCACGATGGATTGATCTCCCAGCCCGAAGTGAAACATTCGCTGACTGTCGGACAGATAACTCGATCCTGAGTGTAGCTCCTGAGAGTGGGTTTTTTCTCCCAATGTGACGGTGACTCTTGCTCCGATGCCGTCTCGATTCGAGGTGTGGCCTCTCAGATAGATCTGGAGAAAATTGGATCTGCTCGGAGCGTCGTTGCGCAGCAAGTCGACACTATCGTCCAGGTTGACGACCACGATATCCAGGTCGCCATCGCGATCCCAGTCCAGGCAGACTGCACCACGAGACGACTTGACGATCGCAAGCCCCTCGCCTAGCGACTCCCCGACGTCAACAAATGTACCGTCCCCCCGGTTCGCGAACAACTGATTGGGCTGCCTATAGTCAGTGCCCAGCTTGAAACGATCGACCTCAGGATAGATGTGACCGTTTGCGACGAAGATATCGGGTCGACAGTCGTTGTTGAAATCGGCCAGAAGGGCCCCGAAGCCCAAATAGCGAAATGTGACCTGGGCAACCCGCGCTGAGAAGGTCGCGTCGGCAAAGTAGGTTCTCCTGTTCCGGTAGAGCACATGGTAGTCGTTCGAGAAGTTGGTCGAGTAGAGGTCGAACAGGCCATCCCCATCGTAGTCCCCCACATCCACACCCATGTTGGCCTGTTCCCTCCCGTCCTGATTGTAAGCCAAGCCCATTAGGAGTGAGATCTCGGTAAAAGTACCGTCCCCGTTGTTGCGCCACAGGAAGTTTGGATTGCTGTCGTTGGCGACAAACACATCGAGGTCTCCGTCCTGATCAGCATCAGTCCAAACCGGTTGAAAGCCATAGGACTTTTTGCCAGCCGAAACGCCGGTTTGATCCGAGACGTCTTTGAATGTTCCGTCCCCTTTGTTGCGGAAAAGCCGGTCCTGCGCTCCAGGTAAACCTCTGGGACCGCAGGCAACGGCCACGCCGGCATAGGCGCAATACTGAGGATCACCGGACTGAGGATCCCTGGATGGTTTTTCGAAGTCGAACTCGAGGTAGTTGGCCAGGTAGAGATCCAAATGTCCATCCTTGTCGTAATCGCCGAAGGCTGCACCGGTGCTCCAGCCAGGGTCGGCAACGGGCCCGGTCACTCCAACTTCGGAGAAGGTTCCGCTCCCCTGGTTACGGTAGAGGAAATTGGGACCGTAGTTGGTCACGTAGAGATCAGTGTCTCCGTCGTTATCGTAGTCTGCGGTGACACAGCCCATGCCCCAGGCGCTGTCCCGGAGTCCGGCTGGACCAGTCACGTCAGAGAACGTTCCGTCGCGGTTGTTTCGGTAGAGTCGGTCACTGGGTCCCTTCTTCCTGTTCCAGGAGTGACGATCGGTGCCGTTTGCGAAAAACAGATCGGGCCATCCGTCTCCATCGAAGTCCAGCACGCAAACACCGCCCGTCATTGTCTCGACCAGGAACTCCTTTTCCGGCGTTCCTGAACTGACGACCAGGTCCACTCCGGTGCTCTGGGTGACATCTTTGAAGTACCAATCGTGCTGGGCAATTCCGAGAGAGCTGTTTGTCGTAAGGAGTTGTAAAAGCAGGATTCCCGCAGTGTACCAGTGCCCCCTGGATCTCGTCGCAGGGGGGTAGTCCCTTTGACACCACACGAGCGCTATTATAGATTTACTTCTATCGCTCTTGTGATTCCTTTGCTATAGGAATCGGGGTTCCTATGATGATGACAAGAATTCTCTCCCTCAGCGCCGCTCTTTCCGTCGCGCTTCTGCTTCAGTTCGAATCCCCTCTGGCTGGGTCTTCAGAGGGCGACAAGAAAGAGACCAAACAGAGGAAAGCGATCCAAGGGGAGGAACAGGAAGATTACTTTGACCGGTGGATCAAGTCGGATGTCGTCTACATCATCTCCCCCGACGAAAAAGCAGTATTCGACAAGCTGACGACAGCCGACGAA
The DNA here is from genome assembly GCA_965219855.1 of Acidobacteriota bacterium. Taxonomy (GTDB): domain Bacteria; phylum Acidobacteriota; class UBA6911; order RPQK01; family JAJDTT01; genus CAUZIZ01. The sequence continues at coordinate 9,609 of CBDCOR010000013.1, read as the reverse complement.
AAAGAGCAGTTTATAGAGCAATTCTGGTATCGACGTGATCTCGATCCGGGTTCGGCGGCGAACGATTTCAAGGCAGAGCACTATCGGCGTATCGCCTACGCCAATGAGCGCTTCAAGAGCGGCGGCCCCGGCTGGAGAAGCGACCGCGGACGTGTCTATATCATTCACGGTCCAGCCGACAGCATCGAATCCCACCCCTCAGGCGGCACCATGGATCGACCCGCCAACGAAGGCGGGGGCCAGGTCACCACCTATCCTTTCGAGGTCTGGTGGTATCGCCACATCGACGGGATTGGTTCGGTCGAGCTGGAATTTGTCGATCAGACCTACACCGGCAAGTATCACCTGGCAATTCATCCTGCCGAAAAGGATGCTCTCATGTTCAGTGGTGGGGTGAGTACCTCCACACTGGCGGAAATGATGGGGATGTCGGAGAGGAAAGATCACCCATATCTTTCGCCCTACGACCGTGACAACTATCCGTTCATGTCGCGCCGCATGCAGGACAATCCGTTCATCCGCTATGAAACCTGGGCCTTGGTACAACGTCCGCCCCGGATCAAGTACAAGGATCTTCAAGAGATCATCAAGTTTGACATCTCGTATAACAGTCTTCCTTTCAAGACCAGCCAACACTACTTCAGACTCAATGAAAAACAGTCGCTGGTTCCGATCACGATGGAGCTGCAAAATAAGGACCTGACGTTCGCCGAGGAAAACGGTGTCCATGTCGCTAGAATCGCCATGTACGGGATCGTCACGAGCATCACCAATCGGGTCGTCAAAGAATTCGAAGAGGACCTGATCATTTCGTACCTGCCTCAGCAACTCCAGTCCGGCTTGTTGTCTCGCTCGGTCTACCAGCAGGTCGTGCTGCTCGACAGGAAGGAGCGTTACAAGCTGGATCTGGTTCTCAAAGACCTGAACAGTAACCATGTCGGCTTGGTTCAGCAGAGGATTGTTTTCCCGGCCTATGATCCGGAAGAGTTAGCGGCCAGCTCGCTGATCCTCGCTGATCTGGTTCAACCTCTAGAAAGCATCACTGCGGACGATGAAATGTTCGTCCTGGGCGACGTCAAAGTTCGCCCTCGGCTGAATCATACCTTCTCTGAGGAAGAGACCCTGGGAATTTATCTACAGGTCTACAACGCACGCATCGATCAGGCCACATTGGCCCCCTCGATATCCGTGATTTACGAGATCTTCCAGGGCAGAAGGACAGTATTGCAGCTGGTCGATCAGGCAGCTCGATCCTTGTATTTCCATTCAGGGCAGCGGTTAGTGCTGCTGAAACAACTGAGAATCCTCGGGATCGAGCCTGGAACGTACCGCATGCAGGTCACGGTAAAGGACCATATCAGCGACCGAGCAGTGGTGGCGTCTGATGATTTCGAGATCGCGGCCGCGCCAGCCCAAGTAGCCGCCAGCACCAATTCTGGATCCAACTAAGGCGCGAACGTCGCCGGAGCACCCGCACAATCCGAAAGAGAAAGATAGATGACTTGGAGCCTTTCCTGGGTCCTCGTAGCCGCGTTGGGTGCCGTCGCCTGCTCGAATCCAGAGGGGCCTGCCGGTTACTCTCCTGCTTCCACCCAGGTCGATACCGGTGGATGGTCTGCCTACGGGGGAGACCCCGGCGGCTCTCGCTATTCCTCGCTCAGCCAGATTAATCGAGAGAGTGTCGCTGGTCTCCAGATTGCCTGGACGCACAGAACGGGCGATGTTTCCGACGGGACGAAGTGGAAATCGCAGAGTCGTTTCGAAGCGACACCCATTCTCTTTTGCGGGACCCTCTACCTGAGCACTCCCTTCAACCGCGTACTTGCACTGAATCCGACAACCGGCGATCTCCTTTGGAGCTATGATCCCGGACTGGATCTCTCCGCTGGATACTGGGCCTTTGTCTCGAGGGGAGTGGCTGCCTGGGAGGACCCGTCTCCCGCAAGTGAGGCGCTCTGCCAGCGGAGGATCTTCCTGGCAACCCAGGACGCGCGATTAATCTGCCTGGATGCGACCAATGGAAAGCCCTGTTTGGCCTTCGGCAACAACGGGCAGGTCGATCTTGCTCAGGGAGTGGGAGTCGTCGAAAGGATCAACTACGGAGTAACTTCGCCTCCGGCAGTCATCGACGACCTGGTGGTGGTCGGCTCATTCGTCGGGGATAACCGCGGAGTGGAGGTCGAAAGCGGGGTCGTCCGGGCGTTTGACGCGCGTACCGGAGAACTGCGATGGAGCTGGGACCCGATTCCGCGGAGTCCCGAGGCCGACGGCTGGGAGACATGGGAAGGCCATGGAGCCTTACGCTCCGGGGCCGCCAATGCCTGGTCGATCATCTCGGCCGATCCGGAGCGGGATCTCGTCTTTATCCCGACGGGGAGTGCCAGCCCTGACTTCTATGGTGGCGAACGCCCCGGCAGCAACCTTCACGCCAACTCTGTAGTTGCCCTGCGGGCTTCCAACGGTGAGATCGTCTGGCACTTCCAGGCCGTTCACCATGATCTATGGGACTACGATGTTGCCGCCCAGCCAACCCTGACCGTCGTTCCCCGCGAAGGGAGCGTCGTCCCGGCGACGATTGTGTCCACTAAAATGGGCCATATCTTCGTCCTGGATCGGGAATCCGGAGCCCCCCTCTTTCCGATCGAAGAACGCCCGGTACCTGCCAGTGGTGTACCAGGAGAGAAAGCATGGCCCACTCAGCCTTTCCCGGTGCTCCCTCCTCCTCTTCATCCCCACTCGCTCACTCCTGAGGAAGCCTGGGGGATCACGGAGGAAGATCGTTCCGCCTGCAGAGAGCTCTTGGAGGATCTGAGATACTCGGGCATCTATACACCTCCCGGTTTAGAAAAGACCCTGCTTTACCCCGGCCTGGCCAGTGGAATCAATTGGGGGTCGGCAGCGGCCGACCCTGAACGAGGCGTCCTGGTCGTCAACGTCAACCGGTTCCCGGACTGGATCAAGATCTTTCCACACAGCCAGCTGGAAAAGGAAAGCCGAGGGCTACCGGAAGGAGCTGCGGCCACCAACTTTCAGGGCACACCCTACGGCATGGCCCTCAACCGCATCTTCTCGCCCAGTGGACTGCCCTGCAATCCACCGCCCTGGGGAACCACGGTAGCCATCGACTTGGAACACGGGAAGGTGCTGTGGGAAACCCCGCTGGGAGTCATGCCTGCGGCGAAACATCATCCCGACGCAAAGAAGTGGGGTTCGCTCAATTCGGGCGGACCCATTATTACGGGCGGGGGGCTTGTTTTCGTCGGAGCTGGCCAGGAGGATGTCCTGCGGGCACTGGACATCGAAGACGGAAAAGAAGTGTGGCGGGCGGAGCTCCCGGCGGGCGGCCAGGCGACTCCTATGACCTACCAGGTGGACGGGAAACAATACGTGGTCATCGCGGCCGGCGGCCACTCCGGGTGGGGTACGACACTAGGTGACTACCTGGTGGCGTTTGCTTTGCCTTAGGATTTTCTCAGTGAGCAGTGAGCAGTGAGCAGTGAGAAAATCCCAAGGCACAAGATACAAACAAATTCCAAATCACAAGCACCAAGTTCCAAACGATGCGGCAGCAATAGGCGCGAAAGCCGCGAAAGACTTGACCTGTCGGCAAAAGCGAGGGAAGGTTTCGAGAAGAGAGCTGGACACCAGCACAATTTCCCGTGATTTCAGCCAGAGTTTCCTCCCGAACCTGTGCTCAGCGCCCAGTCCCTCGAATCTCCGTTCTGACTTCAAAGAGCGTCTTGCCCGCCGTGACATAGAGTGTCTTGAGATCGGGACCGCCGAAGGTGCAGTTGGTCAAGGTGTCCTCGGGAATAGGAATGAACTGTTGGAGTCCGCCGCTCGGCGAGAAAACGTGGATCCCGCACTTGGTGTCGAGAGTTTCCTTGGTGTCGACCCGAAGTCGGTTTCGGCCGGCCGCGACGTACACGTTCCCTTCTGTATCGACGCACATACCATCTCCGCTGCGACCCGGGAAGAAATCGTGAAACACCCTCATGTTGGCAACGCTGCCGTCGCTGAGCAGATCGTAGGCCCTGATCATTCGGGGTCCCGTTTCGGATTCCGCACCATCCTCGACCAGGTAGAGCGTCCTGTCATCGTGGGAAATCACGATCCCGTTCGGTTGAACGATCTCCGGTTCTACGAGAATACGGAAAACCGTGCCGTCCGGATCGATCCGGTAGACCGCGTTGACACCGGTCTGGTCGGCGGCCGGATTGGGTGATGGCCGGTCCGTGAAGTAGATTCGTCCCGCGCTGTCGATGCTGAGATCATTGGGACCATGGAACCGCTTTCCTTCGAACCTCGTGGCGATGATCTCGATCTCACCTGTCTCCATATCAGTCCGGGTCACACGCGGCTGATCCATCTCCGGGTCACTGACTTCAGTTGCAACCAGCCGCCAGTGGTAATCGAAGACGAGGCCCAAGGCCCGGTTGCTGGGCTGGCGAAAAGTAGAGAGTTGACGGTTGGTCGACCACTTCATGATGCGGTCGTTGCGGGCATCAGTGAAGTAGACGTTTCCCTCGGCGTCGACGGTGGGCCCTTCGGTGAAAGCAATCGTGGCCGCGACTTTCACCTCCCGTGGATCGGTGATCTCGACCGTTTCTCGCGTGGAAGGAGCAGAGCAGCTGGGCAGGACGAAGGTTGCTACGAGGGACAGAACCGTTACCCTGTTCATGATTCTCCCCGATGTCGGATCTCCAGTAGGTACATGACAAGTACGTTCTCTTCTCCGAAGCTGAGGTGATATGCGTCCGAGAGCTGCTCCACGCGTTGGATCTGTTCCAAATGGTGGTCGAAGGTAGGAGTAAAGGGTAAGAAGGCAAAATCGATGACCTTCGATTCCAGACCCCTGTCGCGCAGGAGCTCGGCGGTCCGTCCTTGACTCAAAAGTGAGATTTGCATGACGTAAGCCACTCCGTGCGGCTCGAGAAGGTCCGGCAAAAGAGAGATCAAGTGATCCAGAAGGTTGCGCCCCCAGTAGTCCAGGGGTCGGTGACCGGTCGGTTCCCCGAAAGGGTCGACGGGCATCTGATAGAGGCTCGCCACCACGACGTCATACTTCTCCTCCGGCAAATAGGCATACAAATCCAGGTCTTCCCCGCTGACTCGATCTGCCACACCGTTACGGAAGGCGTTGGCCAGGGTGCTGGCTACGGCTTCCTGCTGGATATCAATCGCACGGACGTGTTGGGCTCCGTTGAGTGCCAGCTGCACCGTCAGAACTCCTGCGCCACAACCCACATCCAGACAGCGCTGGTTGTGTCCAGCGCCTGATTCCAGGAGATGCTTCCAAGTCAGAAAGCTGCCCTGGGTGGGCCGGAACACGCCGGCGTCGGCTACGATCTGGGGGAAGGGCAGCGGATAGAGGTTTCGTCCTTTTGTGTCGTGCCACGTTTCTGGGCGCCTTTCACTCCGCTGGGTCGCAGCTGCAGCGACGGCTTCTTCAGTCGGTTCCTGAGAGACCTTCCTGGCGCGACTGGGCGCCGCTTCTGTCAGTTCCCTGCGGACGGCAGCGATATGCTCGCGTGTCACTCCGCAGCAGCCACCTATGATTTGGGCCCCTTCTTCCCGCCACGTCCGAGCCAGTGAGGCGTAGGCCTCCGGACCCATTCCCTCGTCGAACTTCCAGCCTGGGTCCAGGTAGTGTCCGACATTGGGGTAGACACCCAGCGGCAGGTCGGTAAAGTCCCTCAACCAGGGGAGCATCCCAGTAACATGGCTGGCTGGTAGGCAGTTGACGAGGAGAGCGCTTATGCCCATCTCCTCGAATCTTCGAGCGGCGCGCCCGAACCGATCTCCTTCGGGACCGCCCCAGTGCTGACCGTAGAGGCCACAGACGCCCTCCCGACAGCGCCGGAAACTCAGCCAAAGGGGAATCCCTGTACCCATTAGGACTTCTACTGCCGGGAAGGTAAGATCGTCCCGGATGAGAGTCATGGTTTCCATCAAGATGAGGTCTGGGGGGTCGCTCTTGAGCACCCGGGTCAGTAGCTCGAGTGTCTCTACGTGCTGGGGCTGGACGATGTCGCCGTTGAGGCTGAACGCCACCGCACTGCGATCCTTCTGGCCCACTTCCTCGACTGCTTGGCGAGCCAATCGTACTCCTTGCCGGCCCACGTCCATCCAGCTATCTCCCCGGAGTTGCAGCTGGGTACGGACTTCCTGCTGTGGAGCGTCGATGATTCCCCAGGTGTCTGTGGAAATGATGTCGCACCCAGCGGAGAGGTAACCCTTGTGAACTTCAAGGACCGAACTGGGGGTGTTGTATAGGGCCCAGGTCCCCCACAGATTCTGATCGCTGACTCGATAGCCGTCCGCTCCGGTCCGCTCCAGCTCAGTTGCCATACCTCCGTCGAGAAAGACGCACTCGTTTTGGCTGATTAAACCCCGGATCCGAAGATAGGAAGCAGACTCAGTAGCAGCCATGAAGTGACGTCTCCTTTGGGGCGTCGAAGAAGGTGTGGGAAACACCAAAGCTCGAGCTACCCGGCCAGACTCCCACGAAGACATGCCGAGAGGGCTCCGCACGACCTAGGCTGCCACAGGAACCCATACTGCTTCAAGCTTCCTTCGTTTCCAGGGTACTTAGTCCCAAAAGAAGTAGATGAAAGTGGACTAAACCACATGTAAACACCTGAAATGCCAGACCTGACGGGTATTCTGGGGTTGTCAAAGAAACTTCAGAACAAGCCGAAAGGAGGCATTTCAGGTGAAGAAAAAGGATAGCGCAATCATCCGCAAACGGGAAGCAGAGGTTGCTCAGCGATTGAGCCCCAGCTGGAACGGTCAAGACCCGAAACCGGTGCTCTCGCCCGAGGTCATCAGCTACGAGGTCTCGGAGAAAACGGGTGCGGTCAGTTACGGTGGTCTGGGGCTGCTGCAGCAGGTGGTGAAGTGGAGTGGGCTGGGGAAAGCCATTGACCAGGCGGTGACGCTGCTCAAACGCCACCAACCGTACCACGAATCGGACCACGTCCTGAGCCTGATCTACAACGTGGCCACGGGCGGGACCCGCTATCAGGATATTGAACTGCGACGTCAGAGTGTGAGTTTCCTGGAGGCGGTGGGAGCCGAGAAGATCCCCGCCCCCAGCACGGCCGGAGACTTTGTGCGCCGCTTTGACGCGCCCGACGTGGTGGATCTGATGGAAGCCGTCAATGCCAGCCGCCTCAAGGTCTGGGCCCAACAACCGGCCCGTTTCTTCCAACGGGCGGAGATCGACGTGGATGGGACGATGGCCCCCACGAGCGGCGAATGCAAGGAAGGGATGGAGATCAGCTACGACGGGCAGTGGGGCTATGCGCCGCTGATCGTGACGCTGGCCAATACGGGAGAGGTGCTCTATGCGGTCAACCGCTCGGGCAACCGTCCCTCTCATGAGGGAGCGGCCGAATGGCTGGATCGGAGTATCGAGCTGGTTCGAGAGGCGGGTTTTCGGAAGGTGCGCCTGCGCGGGGACACGGATTTTTCGCTGACGGCTCATTTTGACCGTTGGACGGAGGCGGGCGTGGAGTTTGACTTCGGGATCGACGCCCATCCGAGCTTCGTCAAGTGGGCGGAGGCGTTGCCAGAAGCGAGATGGAAAGAGCTGGGGCGCCCCAGCCAGGGGAAAGGAAAAGGGAAGAAGCGGCGCCAGCGGCGGGACAAAGTGAAGCCGGAGATTGTCAAGAGACGCGGGTTCAAGACGCTGACGCTGGAACGGGAAGAGATTGCGGAGATCGACTACCGTCCGAGCAAAGCGAAGCGAACCTATCGGATGGTGATCTTGCGCAAGACGATCCTGGTTGAGAAAGGCCAGAAGCGGCTGCTGCCGCAGACGCGCTACCACTTTTATGTCACCAATATCTCGGCCAGAACGTTGGGAACGGCGGGAGTCGTACGGGAAAACAACCGGCGCTGCAACCAGGAGAACGTCATTGAACAACTCAAGAACGGAGTCGAGGCCCTGCGGATGCCCTCGGATACGCTGGTAGCCAACTGGGCCTATCTGGTGATTGCGGCTCAAGCCTGGAATCTGAAGGCCTGGATGGGGTTGGTGCTGCCGGCGCGACTGCAAGCCCGAGAGCTGGTGAAGATGGAGTATCGCCGTTTCCTGCGAGAGGTCATTGAAATGCCCTGCCAGATTTTGCGCAGGGGCCGACAGTTGGTCTATCGGCTGCTGGATGTCAATGGTTGGAGCCGTCTTCTCTTGGAAGGCAGTAAGTGGTTGAAACACCGGCCAGCTACCTGAAACTGAAAGGAGATAAAGTAGCTCCGAGGGTCGCCAGAGCTGGGGCGAGGTGTCTCTACAAACGCCCCCCAAGAGGGCAGAATCGTTTTCCCTGAGCGATCGGCGTGGAGGACAGCTGAACACGTGCCTGTTCTGAGTGACTTCGCGCCGAAATTTAGAATTTAGGTCTCCAAAATGGCTCCTCGGAGCCGACAAAGGGGTCTATTTTCGAACTTGCGCTTATTTTGGGCTTAGTGCTCCACTCCATAAATGCGATGATGAATGTGATGAGCCCGAGGATGTCGAGAGCGCGAAGCAATGGCGGGGGCGATGGCTGCTATCATGGAAAAGGAGCCATAGCATAAGCGGATGAGTCTTTATGTCCCAGTGGGTTTAGGCATGCAGTACGGGTTGAAGACGATGGGATCAAACAGTCGAAGAATTCGGAGCCAAGCATGAATCCTTCATCTGTCCCAACTGCACACAAACTTCGGGTCGCTGAAGTAGTTGCTTCGGTGTTGAAGGCGAAGGGGGTTCCATACCTGTTTGGAATCCCGGGCGGCGGCAGCTCCATTGATTTGATCGAGAGTTGTGGACGGCAGGGCATTCCCTTTGTCCTAGCTCAGCACGAAACCACCAGCGCCATGATGGCGGCCGTCTGCGCGCAACTCACCGATAGTTGCGGTGTTTGTCTTTCGATCATGGGTCCGGGAGCTGTCAATCTGGCCGGGGGGGCCTCCTACGCCTACTGGGAAAGGCATCCGCTGCTGGCGATGACGGAGACCTATGGTTTCACCGAGGCTCCATCCATGTCGATCCAGAAGATGGACCATTCCCAACTGTTCGGTGGCTTTTCCAAGCAATCGGTGACTTTGGAGTCCAGCGCGCCCGGCCGACAGTTGGAGGAGGCCATCCAACGTGCCTGCAGTGAGAGGCCGGGGCCAGTTCATGTCGACCTTCCCCTCCACATCATGAACCAGCAGACCGGTTCCCCAGAGCTTCTCTGCCATCGAGTGCGGCGCACCCGGCGCCGGAGGGAGGAGACCTGGACAAGGTGGCCCACACGATTGAGGCGGTGGCTCGACCTGTCCTAGTGGTCGGTCCGGTGGTGCAACGTCAGAAGGCAGAGTCGGCACTGCTTGGCCTGATTGAGAAGCTGCAGCTTGCGACGCTTGTCACCTCGAAGGCAAGAGGAGTTATAAGTGAGAATCACCCCTATTTCGCAGGCGTCGTTACGGGTGCTTACGGGCAGAGGACCTTTGAAGGCAAGATCATCCACCAGAGTAACCTCGTTGTCGCTATCGGTTTGGACCGAATGGAGCTCCTTTCGCCCTGGGACTATCCGCAACCCATGGTGTCATTGGACGCGATCCCGGTTCCCGAACAGGAGCAGG
>CBDCOR010000012.1:0-1277170 GCA_965219855.1 Acidobacteriota bacterium | reverse complement strand
GTAACGCAGCCAGGGCGGGTGATTGCGGCGACGCAGTAGACTAGCCCCAAAAGAAGTAGATGAAAGTGGACTAAACCACATGTAAACACCTGAAATGCCAGACCTGACGGGTATTCTGGGGTTGTCAAAGAAACTTCAGAACAAGCCGAAAGGAGGCATTTCAGGTGAATAAAAAGGATAGCGCAATCATCCGCAAACGGGAAGCAGAGGTTGCTCAGCGATTGAGCCCCAGCTGGAACGGTCAAGACCCGAAACCGGTGCTCTCGCCCGAGGTCATCAGCTACGAGGTCTCGGAGAAAACGGGTGCGGTCAGTTACGGTGGTCTGGGGCTGCTGCAGCAGGTGGTGAAGTGGAGTGGGCTGGGGAAAGCCATTGACCAGGCGGTGACGCTGCTCAAACGCCACCAACCGTACCACGAATCGGACCACGTCCTGAGCCTGATCTACAACGTGGCCACGGGCGGGACCCGCTATCAGGATATTGAACTGCGACGTCAGAGTGTGAGTTTCCTGGAGGCGGTGGGAGCCGAGAAGATCCCCGCCCCCAGCACGGCCGGAGACTTTGTGCGCCGCTTTGACGCGCCCGACGTGGTGGATCTGATGGAAGCCGTCAATGCCAGCCGCCTCAAGGTCTGGGCCCAACAACCGGCCCGTTTCTTCCAACGGGCGGAGATCGACGTGGATGGGACGATGGCCCCCACGAGCGGCGAATGCAAGGAAGGGATGGAGATCAGCTACGACGGGCAGTGGGGCTATGCGCCGCTGATCGTGACGCTGGCCAATACGGGAGAGGTGCTCTATGCGGTCAACCGCTCGGGCAACCTTCCCTCTCATGAGGGAGCGGCCGAATGGCTGGATCGGAGTATCGAGCTGGTTCGAGAGGCGGGTTTTCGGAAGGTGCGCCTGCGCGGGGACACGGATTTTTCGCTGACGGCTCATTTTGACCGTTGGACGGAGGCGGGCGTGGAGTTTGACTTCGGGATCGACGCCCATCCGAGCTTCGTCAAGTGGGCGGAGGCGTTGCCAGAAGCGAGATGGAAAGAGCTGGGGCGCCCCAGCCAGGGGAAAGGAAAAGGGAAGAAGCGGCGCCAGCGGCGGGACAAAGTGAAGCCGGAGATTGTCAAGAGACGCGGGTTCAAGACGCTGACGCTGGAACGGGAAGAGATCGCGGAGATCGACTACCGTCCGAGCAAAGCGAAGCGAACCTATCGGATGGTGATCTTGCGCAAGACGATCCTGGTCGAGAAAGGCCAGAAGCGGCTGCTGCCGCAGACGCGCTACCACTTTTATGTCACCAATATCTCGGCCAGAACGTTGGGAACGGCGGGAGTCGTACGGGAAAACAACCGGCGCTGCAACCAGGAGAACGTCATTGAACAACTCAAGAACGGAGTCGAGGCCCTGCGGATGCCCTCGGATACGCTGGTAGCCAACTGGGCCTATCTGGTGATTGCGGCTCAAGCCTGGAATCTGAAGGCCTGGATGGGGTTGGTGCTGCCGGCGCGACTGCAAGCCCGAGAGCTGGTGAAGATGGAGTATCGCCGTTTCCTGCGAGAGGTCATTGAAATGCCCTGCCAGATTTTGCGCAGGGGCCGACAGTTGGTCTATCGGCTGCTGGATGTCAATGGTTGGAGCCGTCTTCTCTTGGAAGGCAGTAAGTGGTTGAAACACCGGCCAGCTACCTGAAACTGAAAGGAGATAAAGTAGCTCCGAGGGTCGCCAGAGCTGGGGCGAGGTGTCTCTACAAACGCCCCCCAAGAGGGCAGAATCGTTTTCCCTGAGCGATCGGCGTGGAGGACAGCTGAACACGTGCCTGTTCTGAGTGACTTCGCGCCGAAATTTAGAATTTAGGTCTCCAAAATGGCTCCTCGGAGCCGACAAAGGGGTCTAGTTTCGAACTTGCGCTTATTTTGGGACTAGCGATGAGAAATGCGGGTTAAAGTCAATCGTTGATCTGCGACGTGCGACGTTCAGACGTGCGACATTCTTGAAGCGTCAGCCCAGGTGGCTGTCCTTGATCTAAACAGGGCCGTGCTATACTCCGGCTTAGAAGCATCCCCAAGGAGTAGCGAAATGATTGTGGTCATGAAGTCCGACGCCACGCCCGATCAAGTCGAAATGGCGATGAGGCGAATCGAGTCCCTCGGCCTGAAGCCCCATCCGATTCATGGGGTCGAAAGAACCGTCATCGGTGCCGTGGGTGACGAACGTGGCAAGAGCGCTTTCGAGAGTCTGATCGAAATCGAGGGTGTCGAGAACGTGATCCCGATCCTCAAGCCTTTCAAGCTGGCTTCGCGGGAACTGAAGTCCGAACCGAGCGAGTTCAAAGTCGGCCCAGTACGGATCGGAGGCACCGGATTTGCGCTAATTGCGGGTCCCTGCTCGGCGGAGAGCGAGGAGCAGATACTAGACGTCGCGCGACAGGTCAAGGCAAGGGGTGCCAACATGCTTCGGGGAGGCGCCTTCAAGCCCCGCACCTCTCCCTACAGCTTTCAGGGACTGGAAGACGAGGGATTGAGGCTTCAAGCCAAGGCCAGGGAGGAAACCGGACTCCCCATCGTGACCGAAGTGCTCTCATCCGAGGATGTCGAGCGGGTGGCCGAGTTCACCGACGTCTTGCAGGTCGGCGCTCGTAACATGCAGAACTACTCGCTCTTGAAGAAGTTGGGCACGGCAAACCGTGCGGTCCTGCTCAAGCGAGGAATGATGTGCACCATCAAGGAAACCTTGATGGCAGCGGAGTATATCCTTACCAGCGGCAATCCCCGTGTGATGCTGTGTGAGCGCGGCATCCGGACTTTCGAAGATTCGACCCGCAACACCCTTGACCTGGCGGCCGTCGCCCTGATGAAAGACTGGTCTCATCTGCCAGTCATCGTGGATCCAACTCACGGTACAGGGGTAAGGCAGCTGATTTCTCGAATGTGTAAGGCTGCTATTGCTGCCGGGGCCGATGGCCTCATGGTCGAGGTCCATCCCCATCCGGAAGAAGCACTATCAGACGGCTTCCAGGCCCTTCTGCCCGACCAGTTTCTAGAACTGTCAGCGGGTATCCAGCCCTATCTGGCGATTGAAGGCAAACAGACCTAGCCTGCCCTCATCATCACCGATCCGTTGTGGCGCCCGCAATCATGCAGTTGAGGCTTCGCCCTCTCCGCTGGCAACGCCGACGGTGCTCTGCTGGGGTTGGGCGTGGGCACGCTCTTCCAGGTACTTCTCCGCGTCGATCGCAGCCTTGCACCCCGCCCCCGCAGCCGTTATCGCCTGACGATAGACCTGGTCGTGGACATCTCCCGCTGCAAACACTCCTTCGACGCTGGTCCGCGATCCATCGTGGACAACGAGATAGTCCTGGTCCATCTCCAGCTGCCCCTCGAACATTTCCGTGTTGGGCTGATGCCCGATCCCGATGAAGACACCATCGGTGGGAAGCAAGGTCTCGGCCCCCGTCTTGACATTCTTGAGCCGGACCGCCTCTACCCGTGGCTGATCCGGATCCAGGATTTCTTCAATCACCGAATCCCAAATGAAGTCGATCTTGGGATGCTTAAGTGCCCGCTCGCCCATGATCTTCGAGGCCCTCAGTTGATCCCGCCGGTGCACGATTGTGACCGAGTCCGCGAACTTCGTCAGAAAGAGGGCCTCCTCCATAGCGGTGTCACCGCCACCTACCACAACCACCTTGAGGCCCCGAAAGAAGTACCCATCACAAGTGGCACAGGTGGAAACGCCGTGACCAAGCAACTTCGACTCGGACTCCAGACCCAGCAACATGGCCGAAGCGCCGGACGCGATGATCAGGCTTTCGGCCTGGAAGGTATTCTGGTCCGTCCTGACAGTAAACGGCAACTTCAGGTCGACCGCCCGCGCAACCTCCATCTGGTACTGTGCGCCAAAACGCTCCGCCTGCTCCTTCATCTTTTGCACCAGATCGGGACCATCCAGCCCTTCAGGAAACCCCGGGTAGTTTTCGACCAGAGTGGTCAGGGTCAGCTGCCCCCCGGGTTCGTGGCCTTCCAGGACAAGAGGTTCCAGATTGGCTCGAGCCGCATAGATTGCTGCCGTCGATCCAGCACATCCCGAGCCCAGTATGATGACCTTATACAGCATTGAAGTTCCTTTCCGCGCCGCCCCCCTTCGAGACCGACGCTATGAGTAGTGAGCAGTCTGCAGAGAATCAACGCCCATTCCCACACTTCTCATGCTCACTGCTCACTGCTCACTGACTTACTGCTCACTGCTCACTACTAACCGGCTGGCTCGCCAGGGCGACAAGGACTTCCCTGACCCGAATGATCTGCTCCGCCGTAACTCTGAGATAGCGGTCTCCTCGTTGGCCACCGGGTGTCAACTCAACCGTCCCCTTATCGCCGATCCTGAACTCGCCCCTCTCGGAGAGCCCGAAATAGCCCCGGTCTGGTCGGACTGCGTAAAGGACGCTGGTCAGATCCCAAGTGGATCGGTCGTAGGGCATCGTATCGTAGAGTTCGTAGCCCTCTTCCAAGGGGTGAAACTCCCGGTAGCCAAAATCCCTCTGAATACTCTCCGCCGGGTACTGTATCGATTCGCCAATCTCGTAGCCACTCATGACAATGGGAGTCGGCCAGCGCGAGAGCACTCGCCTCGATGCGCCCAGATCGGTGCGGATGTTGTATTCTCTGAATCCTTCAGGTCGGGGGGTGCCGAAGTGTCCGCCCATCATGGACAAGAGCCTCACCTTGCGCGAAACCAGTTCGCGTCCCTCCAAGGGAGAGTGACGATCCGGGGGAGAATCCAGAAGGCGAGCCAGATTGGTTGCGAACCCCACCACGACCACCGTGACAGCAGCATCCGGCTGAGCGGCGAGCGTGCGGCGGAGTAGATCGGTGGCTTCCCTTACCTGATCCGGACGCATAATCTTGCGCGGGTAGCGCAACCTACCTCCGTCGCGGGCCTCGGAGAGCTGCTTCACATAACTTCCAGGTTCTGGGGTCCTTCCATCCCTCACCAGTCCCACCGGAATTTCGGGACGTCCGTAGAAGTGATTGACGAGATCGGAGAAGGCCGCGGCGTAGAAATTGTCTTTACTGACCGTCACCGCCAGGAGAGTGCACTCTTCCCTACTCTGCAAGCCGTGGATCACGCCCAGCGCCAGAGCATCGTCGATATCGTTCCCCATGTCGGTGTCGTAGATAATCCGCACCGATCCCTCCATTGGAACCCTCTCCTGAGCTTGACCCTCTCTGGAGCAGCCGTATCCGACGGCGAGGAATATGAGCAAAAGGCGCGAAAACGGCTCCACTGCTCTACCGATCCACCAGACCTGTCTCATCAGGACTCCGCTGCTTGGCTGGGTTTTGATTGAGCGACACATCTCAATCGCTCCCCGATCTGTGCTCATCGACGCCGAAGACACCACTCGACAGCGTTCCTCATAAGACGCTGGTACATGGGATGCAAGAGCGGCTCGACCGGATGTCCGCTGGCCAGATGGCAGACCCGTCCGCCTCCCACTTCACGGACCCAGCCAGCTGGAACAGCGATCCCATTGTCCATCCGACTCTGAAGAATGAGATGTACTTGAGTCTCATCGTAAAGGACAGGAGTGTGCTGCTCGTCGGCAGTGCTGAAGTCGGTGACCCCTTCGGTGATCGGGTGGTTTCGATCGGCCACTTCGATGCGAAACCTCTCGAACGGACCGTGCCCGATGTAGCGCCCGCCTACCAGCTGCAAATAGGGACCAGCAGGCGGATACAGACCCAACGAATTGTGCAGATTCAAGAAGGCACCACCCTTCTCAACGAAGGCCACAACCGCTTGCTCCTGCTCCAGGGTCATCCAGGTCTGGATCTTTCCATGGAGAGGATCCTCCAACTCCCGTAGCTTATCCCGTCGCCCATCGGTCCGGGGAACTTGCCGCCCGTCACGTAGAATCAGAAGCAACTGGACCTTCTCCAGCTTCTCAGCCGACAGCGTCTCTATATCGACCGAAAAATGAGGAACCACTCCCGTGGCCTCGAGTACTCTCCCCAATGCCTCTTCGATCGGGGCCGGTGGATGCGGTGAATCCCCGTAGATTACCAGCGCATGCGGCCGCGAGTCGGCGGGGTCGGGGGGCTTTCCATAGAAGGGTGCCGAAGGCGCCGTCAGTTCACGAAAGACATACTCGATGAGATCGGCCCTTGGCTTGGTGTGGGTAGTCCAAAATAACAGATCGAAAGAGATCCGCACTCGGCTCTGGATCTCCTCAAGCGAGTAGCCAGCGGCGATGTCGTGAGCCACCTGAATCCTGAGTTCACCTAGAACGGCACGCAGCCGGCCTAGCGTGTTGCTGCCCTCCCAGGAACCGAAGCCTGGAACTACCTGCTTCGGGGTCAATTTCTCCAGCTCGGCGAGAGCCGAGATCCAACGAAGGATCTCCTTGCCCGCAGGCACTGCATGGGTGCCATTGAAGACTAGTGGTCCACCGAACAGGATCTCTTCGTTCGGAAGAAAGACGGCCCCCGCACCTTCGATCCTCACGGGATCCAAGGGAATGAATTCGACCGCGCGAGAGGAATCGCCGATCGAACTCCGGGTCGAGACCGTCTCCACCTGGGCAGCGGAGATTCCCTCCGAGGCCCGCAGCAGACGAGAGCCGATCTCGGGCGACGTAATGATTCGCTGAACCCCGCTGCGCAATAGTGTTTGGACGATGGGGATCACCGGGTCTGGAGTGAGCCGGTGACCCAGGGCGTGCCAGCGTTTCCTTTTGGGATCGTAATCACGATTCAATCCCCACTCCGGATCGCTCCAGAGGTGGGTCAGGACCAGGCGCCTTACGGGCTTCCCGGATCCTTTGGAAACCTGGTTCAGAAAATCCGAGACGGGCGTTCCTCGTGGAAGATCCACCAGCAGGATATGGTCGTCGAGCTCAATCCAGCCGCAGTTGGCATTGCCGTATTGATAGGAAAAACCGGCAACCTGAATCCCAGTAGCCAATTCCTGTCGGTGGGGAAGCATCTGCTTACTACGCTCCGCACCAGACGTCGAACCAGCCAAAGCCAGGCTCAACGTGAGCAATCGAATCGGCAGCCTCCGTAGAAGGCTCCTGGTTGGCGCGGAGTATTGAGAGCCCTTGGAGAATAAAAGGAAGTTCTTGAGCCTCGAAGCTAATCGGGAGAAGATCCCCCCTGGCCCACTTTCAACAGGTTGTTTCGCGTCATACATCTTTCTTACTCCGAACGGTTATCGGGATGGATTGTCGAAATGACATCAACCGGGCATGCCAATTCCAGCCAGCATCACCGTAAACCAGATGATAGCGCCGACACAGATCCAGGCCAGAATAAATCCTCCCAGCCCTATCCTGCTCGGCATTGGGATTTCCAGATCGGCAGCCGGAATCAACTTTCCGGTCTCCATGGGCAGCGGATCCTCGGGCAGAGTGCAGGGCTGCTCGACAATTTCACCGGGGCGAACCGGGGTCCGGATCAGACGGAAAAAGTGGTCCAGCTTTTCTGTGGCTGTCCGGCGGGTGAGCAAACTCGCGGCAATGCCTGCGATCGCTCCCGAGGAGAGATAAATAAGAATCTGGTACGGGAGCCGGGTCCGATAGGTGGTCACACCCTCCCCAGAAGAAACAGCCTGCATGATCCCGGGAGCCTGGAGATAAAGCCATTCCCGAACCAGGCCTGGAAAATAGTCGACATTCTGCTGCCAGAAATCGGAGCTGCCCAACGCGGCGATGGCTTGGAACGGATTGTGTACCTGGGTGAGATACCAGGCGAAAGCAGTCGCCAGCGTTGAAGCCCAGACCGCCTTGGCTGTATACCGGCGCCAGGTGATCCCGAACCAGAAGGCCAGCCCCATGAAGGTGGGGATGGGTTGCACATAACGGGTCAGAACCTGAATCACATTGTCGAACTGGGTCAGCATCAGTAGAGCGAGTGCCACCAATCCCAGGCCGCTGAGCCGGCCTACCATAAGATAGTGAGAGCTAGCTTTTCCAGGGTTGAGAAATCGTCTGTAGAGATTCTCCGTGAACAGTCCCGACCCTACCACCATCTGGGCGTCGCAGGTACTCATGACCGCAGCCAACAGGGACGCCATGAGCAGGCCTACCAGGCCGTGTGAAATCGTAGGCAGAATGTCGTGAGCAGCTCGACCGAAAACTTGGTTCGCAAAGGCTGCCAAGGCGCCGGAATCGCTCTGGATTTCCTGGATCTCGGCGGCCGCCAGATAATCGTTTCCAGGCGTCAGATAGATGATGACACAGGCCAGACCCGTGAAGGTCCAAGCGATGGTACAGAACCGCTTCACGAAGTTGCCTACAGTGAAGCCAAAGCGCCCTTCGAATTCGGTCTTGCCGGCTCCGCACACTCCCATGATGTGAGGCTGGACAACGATTCCAATCAGTCCGGTCAGCGCGAGCATCACTACATAGAAGAGCGTGATAGGCTCCTGTCCCATCTTGCTGGTTACCTCCTCGGTCAGGGTCAGGCTCAACAATTCGGCTCCCGATCTTCCCGGAACGCCCAGGTGGAGTGCTTCAAAGCCACCGAGGGCCCCAGAAACTCGGGACGCCACCTGCAGCGCGAAGGGAAGCAACAGGAAGGAGAAGATGATGGTCAGGACTCCTTGAACGAAGTCGGTGATGATAGCGGCTCCAAGTCCCCCCGCCATTCCGTACAGAACAAACATCACGGTCATTCCAGCGATGGCATACTCCATCGGAAAGTACGCTCTGCCGGTGGCTGGATCTATCCCCCCTGCCAGCCCCTGGATCATCTCACCGCTACCATAGAGAGCGGCCGCCATGAAGACGACGGACATGAGGACCCCCAGGAGTGAGTAGAGGGTTGCCGTGGACGAGTCGTATCGGGCCTGAAAGAAGTCGCTGGTGGTGAGAGCCCGCATACGGCGAAAGACCGGTGCAACGATCCAGTAGAAGGGTGTGGCCCAAAGCCACAGAAACTGGTACCAGATTCCGGCGAGTCCATAGCGAAAGGATCCGGCGGCCACACTTACCGCCTGGTCGCTACTGGTGCCGGACCCGAAGGCGAAGAACATCATGAAGACCTTCCCAAATCGGCGGCCTCCCATGAAAAAGTCCGTCGCATCCTTTACCTTCTTATAGGAAAGGACCCCGATGATCGTCACCCCAATCAGGTAGGCCAACAGCACCAGCCAGTCGATCCAATGAAGCCCCAGAAGGTAAGCGCTGGCCAAAATCATAGGGTTCCCCAAACCAGTCCCAAAGGCTTCGGTCCGATCGGGTAGATTGAACCTAGAATCTTCGAAAGAACATCAGCCAAGCCCTCGGCCTGGAAGAAGACGGAGACAATAGGCAATGCCAAATGGCTGTGATATCGTGCCCTTCCTGGCCCGGTCCAGATGTCCGTAAGCAAACCAGATGCAGTATACGCCAACCAACTTCCTGCACCCAGCCCGAGCTCGTGAGGAATCAGGAGCAATCAAAGGAGTGCAGGCTCAACAACTATTCAGATCTTAGGGATGGATAAAGCCGCACTGCTCGATCAACTCAGGGAACTTTCCTCGCTCCTTGCCGAAGATCGCACCCTGCAGGTCTTGTTGATCATCCTGCTCTCCCTCGCCGCAGCCAAGATCTTCGACTGGATACTGACACGGGTGATCCTGCGTCTGACACGGAAAACGGTTACGGAAATCGACGACATTATCGTCAGCATGTTGCACCGTCCGATCTTCAATACGGTGCTGCTGGTGGGACTCTCGATCGCCTGGTCGGTAGCGGAAATCCCCCCCTACATCCAGCATCCCGGCTTTGCTGTCGCCCAGACCCTGATCGTTCTGTTGTGGCTCATATTCGCGGTTCGCCTGGCGACTCTGCTTCTCAACTGGATGAGTGGCAGCCGGCGGCGTTTTCGGATGGTCCAACCCGTGACGCTACCCCTGTTCCAGATCGGGGTGAAGATCTTCATCCTCGGTGGAGCCATCTACTTCGTTCTCGTTTTTTGGGATGCAAATCTTACGGCCTGGCTGGGTTCCGCAGGGATCATCGGCATCGCGGTAGGATTTGCGGCCCGAGATACCTTGGCGAATCTGTTTGCTGGGGTCTCCATCCTGGCAGATTCTCCCTACAAGATGGGCGACTACATCATCCTGGACACGGGAGACCGGGGAGAAATCACCCACATCGGTATCCGCAGTACCCGGATGCTGACCCGCGATGACATCGAAATCACCATCCCCAATGCCATCATTGCCAATTCAAAAATCCTCAATGAGAGCGGCGGACGCTGGCTGAGAGAGCGGATTCGTATCCCCGTGAGGGTGGCCTATGATTCGGACATCGATCAGGTTCGACAGGTTCTAGTGCAGGTCTGCGAGACAGACGATCGCGTCTGCACGGATCCCGAACCGCGGGTTCGCTTTCGCGAGTTTGGGGAGTCCGGCCTGCTATTCGAGCTGTTGTGCTGGATCGAAGAACCGGTCCTGCGGGGTCGGGTCAAGGACGCCCTGAATGGAGCTGTCTTGACTGCCTTCCGCGATTCCGGCATCGAGATACCCTACCCCAAACGCGATGTCTATCTGCGGAGTGCCTCTGCGGACAACTCCGAGAACCCGACAAGCTAGGTGGGGAACGATCGATGCTCGACTCGACCACAGACTGGATCGTATTGTTACACGACCTCTACATGTCTTAGAGACGTAGGACGTGAGAATTAATTGAAATGTTGATTCCAAGATAGATATCATCTGAAAACTGTGTGATAATGCCGACTGCACTTTTTGCGTTTCCGGAGGACGATCACACTGGCTCGATCGGGCTTGTTTCGAATCTGTACAGTGCCATAATAGACGCTGTCAAATACAAAGCGAGGCCTAACGACATGATTCCTTTTATCTTTATTCTGTTCTTCAGCGGACTGCTGGTTTGCCTGGCACTCTTTACGCTTTTCAACCGGGTCGAGCCGGAACAGATCGACCTGGATGTACTGCGTGAGAGGAATCTCTACGCGCTGCACATCCTGAGGATCATGGAGAGTCCCGATTACAAGCAGTTCTCCGAGCAGAAAAGGAAGGGCCACGACGATCTGGTCTTGAGCTACGCGAGAAGCCTGAGGAAGGACATTCTGGAGCTCCAGCAACTGCCGCTAGGACCAACCAGTTATTTATATTTCGTCCTGTTTTCTCTCTTCTACGGCCTCCTGCGCCTCAAGAACAAGGTGAATTCCGGGGCCGAGTATCTGCGCGTGCTGCTAGGCATTGAACTGATGCTCGTCAGGAAGACGTTCCGCTAGGAGCCTTCGCGGCAGAAGATGAGCGCGGTCCGTGGGACCCCGACGCAAGAAGCTTCCCTCCTGCCCCTTCTAGAGTTCCAGGACCATTCCAACAGCGACTCATCCCAGTCGCATCAGCAAAAGGAGGCCCGCGTGAAACGACACCTGGCATTAACGGTCCTTGTGATGCTCTTGAGCCCGATTCACTCTCGTGCAGACGAGGGAATGTGGCTCTTTAACGACCTTCCTCTCGCGTCTCTCAAGGAGAAGTACTCTTTCGAACCCTCTCAAGACTGGATCGATCGAGTCTCACAGGCAGCGATTCGCTTCAACAGCGGAGGATCGGGCTCATTCGTTTCCAGCAAAGGTCTAGTCCTGACGAATCACCATGTCGGGGCAGACGTGCTCCACAAACTCTCGACCTCGGAAAACGACTACTACGAAGACGGCTACTATGCCGGGACACTGGAAGAGGAGCTGCAGGCGCCGGATCTGGAGCTCAACCAGCTGGTATCTATTGAAGATGTCACCGACAAGGTGCTTTCTGCCGTGCAATCGGGGATGTCGACAGCCAAGTCCCATGCAGCGCGCCAAGCCGTCGTTGCCGAGATCGAGAAGAATTCATTCGACCAGACCGGCCTGCGCAGCGATGTCGTGACTCTGTATCGCGGAGGAGCCTACCACCTGTATCGTTACAAACGCTACACAGATGTACGGCTCGTCTTTGCGCCTGAGGCTGCAATCGCCGCCTTTGGAGGCGACCCCGACAATTTCGAGTATCCTCGCTATTGCCTCGATGCCTGTTTCTTCCGAGTGTATGAGAGCGGAAAGCCAGCCAACATCAAGCACTTCCTGAAGTGGTCAGGGAGTGGCGCCAAGAAGGGAGAGCTAATTTTTGTCTCGGGCCACCCAGGTCGAACCAGCCGTCTCTACACTACCGATGCCCTCACATTCCTGCGCGACGCTCGACTTCCCTACACCCTCAACATCCTGCGCCGCTGGGAAGTCCTGCTTCAGCAGTATGGCTTCGAAGGGGAAGAACAGACACGCCGAGCCAAGGACGAGCTCCTCTCGATTCAAAATAGTCGCAAAGCCCTCTCCGGCATGCTGCAGGGCCTGCAGAACCCGGAGCTGATCCTGACCAAGAAAAACTCGGAGCGTGAGTTGAGAAAACAAATCAAAGCAGATCCCCAGCTTCGTTCGCATATCGATGCCTGGGATCGAATCGCTTCGGCGCAGAAGCACTATGCCACGTTGATGCGAAAACGGGCTCTGTTGGAGATTGGCATGGCTTTCCGCTCCAATCTTTTCACCATGGCACGCACCCTCGTCCGTATGGCGAGCGAAGACCAGAAACCCAATTCGGAGCGACTCGCAGAATATCGAGAATCAGGACGTCCCTCTTTGGAGCAGCGGCTCTTTTCAGCGGCACCGATTCACAAGGATCTTGAAAGAGTAAAGCTGGCAGATTCTCTGGCTCTCTTGACTGAAGGGCTGGGCGGTGACTATCCATTGGTTCAGAAAATCCTGGACGGCAGAAGTCCGCGGGCCAGAGCTGCCGATCTGATCGATAATTCGCACCTGCACAACGTGGCCAAGCGAAAGGAGTTGGCAGAAGCTGGCGCCTCGGCAATAGCGTCTTCGCAGGATCCCATGATTCGTCTGGCCCGCTTGGTCGATCCGGAGTCCAGAGCCCTGCGGAAAGCCTATGAAGAGGATGTGCAAGAGGTGGAACGCCAGGCCTATGCCGGAATCTCGGATGCCATGTTCGCCTTGCGCGGAACCAGCACCTATCCCGACGCCACGTTTACCCTTCGTCTTTCCTTTGGCACTATCAGCGGTTACAAGGAAGGAGGGACGCGGATCCCCGCCTGGACCACCCTGGGTGGAGCTTTCGAACACGAGGCAAAACATGGAAAGGAAAAACCCTGGCGCCTGCCCGATCTATGGCATGAAAAAAAGGACGAACTCGACCTCTCCACTCCGTTCAACTTCGTCAGCACCGCAGACATAATCGGAGGCAACTCAGGCAGCCCCGTCGTCAACCGCAAGGGAGAACTGGTTGGCCTGATCTTCGATGGGAATATCTACTCCCTCACGGCTGATTATCTATACACCGCTGAGCTGGCTCGCGCTACTTCGGTGCATTCCAGCGCTATTCGGGAATCACTCGAGACCGTCTATCAAGCAGACCGAATCCTCAAGGAACTGGGCCAATAGCAAGATCATTCCGGCGAAACGTGGTATAACGAAGGATATCAGTTCGGGCTCGCAAGCCAACATGAACCGAATTCGAAACAGTATTCGCCCCGCGCCCATGCCAATTTCTTGGGTCAGCTGAGTTCTCAAACGCGCAGCAGGGAGGAAAGGGATGAATTACCACAAGGGTCGACAAGCAGGACTTTCCGTTTGGCCGCTTCTGCTCACCCTGGTCGCGATCCTGGCTTTCGCCGGCTCCATCTACTACGTTGAGACCCGATTCGATGAGGTCAGGGAGCAGGTATCCTTGATCAGATCCTCCCTGGATGTCGGACAAGACCGGGCTCAGCAGCTTCAATCCAGACTTTCGGGCTTGACGGACAACTCCCAGAAGCTGCAGGGTCAGATGGAAAAACAGGACCAACAGATTAGCCTCCATCTGCGATCTACCTTCGAGAAACATCTCGAGGAGATCCAGAAGAACCGCGAACTTCTCCAGGATCTCGAGCGCAGCCTGGTAAGTCTGACCGATCAACTCGGGGACGTCAGAGACGGACACGAGGAACTCTCTGCTACCTGGAACTCCGCCAGCCGAGTCTATCGCAGAGACCTGGATCAGCACACAGGAGCCCTCCAGGACGTCACTTCCAATCTTGACAAGCTGAGTCGAGAAGTGGCCGTGCACTCCTCGCGCGTCGGTGAGCTTGGAGCGGACCTGAGTCGCGCGATCAGAGAAGCCGAAATGGCAAGCGAAGGAAATCTGAGAGACCTGGTCAACGTTCGAAACGACGTGAAGGTTCAGGTGGATCGATTAAACCTGGATCTCCGGGATTCCAGATCTCTGCTTCACGACCTCACTGCCAAAGTGGAGAGACTGCGCAGCCAGGCCGCCTACTGACGAAGACGTCGGCAAGAGCCGGCCTATGCAGGCCTAATATCAATGCTGTCCCCGGCCACCTTGGATCATTCAGAGAAAAGACTTGGCTCCGGATCGTAGCGAGGGTACGTCAAGTTTCAGCTTAGTGGCCCCCCAGCGGTGCTGCCCCATTCGAGAAAGAAACTTTGGCTACCCAGAGGCCAGCGTCGCCTGAACCGGCCTTCGAAATTCGCCTGTTCGATATTTTGCGGTTGAGTATTTTCTACGGTTTCTTTCTCCTGAGTAGAAAGAAAGCCTAAATCTCGAACCGCAAAACACCGAACACGAAGGCTAAAGGGGTTTCCTTTGAAATTCGTGTTCGATATTCAGCGGTTTAGCCTTTAGCGGTTGCCTTCTCGGGAAGCAGAAAAGCCCAAATCTCAAACCGCAAAACACCGAACAATACGAACGCCGAAGTTCGGAAGCTTTCCAATGAAGTTTCAGCTTAGCCCCGCCTCCGGCTGCGCCGGATCGTACCTGAAAGAAACTTCAGTCGAGGGACGTAGCGGTGGGCTCCAGGTCGCCGTCCGAGCCAAAGGCTCAGAAGAATAAGACTTCGGCCTGGAGGCCAAAGCTACTTCTGCAAATGAAGTTTCAGCTTAGTGGTCCCCCAGCGGAGCTGCCCCATTCGAGAAAGAAACTCCGTCCGACTTGAGTGGACATCACCTACGCCTTCGGCGTAGGACCGGTCCCGTTCGCCGCGCTGTTCGGAGAGTAGAGACGTGCGACGTTCAGACGTTCGGACGTGCAGACGATTCCGATGAAGTTTCAGCTTAGGAGGAGTAAATAAATAAAGGTGTCAATATATAGTTAGTAATGCTATGCTGCACATGCATGGATACGCTGACCGAATTGACGGAGAAATTCCGCTCTGTATGGCCCCTGTTGGATGAACGAACGCGGCGGATTATGGCGGCCAGTGAAGCGAGAGCGTTGGGCCATGGCGGAGTCAGTTTGGTACGCCGTGCCTGCGGACTGTCGCGCAAGGCAATCGCTAAAGGAATCCGTGAAATCGAAGAGGGTTTCGTGCCCATGGAAGGCCGCATCCGGCGGCCCGGAGCGGGACGCAAGCCCCTGACGGTTTCGGACCCGGGGCTGGTGGAGCAATTGGAAGAAATGAGCGAGGTCCAAACTCGGGGTGACCCGGAGTCTCCGTTGCGTTGGATTTGCAAGAGCACGCGGGCCATCGCGAAAGAACTGGCCCGGCACAAACACCCGGTCAGTCATACGAAGGTGGCGCAGATCCTTCACGACCTCGACTACAGTCTGCAGAGCAATCGGAAGACCGAGGAAGGGAAAGATCATCCGGACCGCGACGCCCAGTTTCGGCACATCAGCGCCACCGTCAGACACTGCCTGAGGGAAGGCAGTCCGGTCATTTCCGTGGATACCAAGAAGAAAGAACTCATCGGCAACTACGACAACGCGGGCCAGCAATGGCTTCCCGCCGGGCAGCCGATCAAGGTTCAGGGTCATGACTTTCCCACTCCCGACGTTCCCCGTGCCTATCCTTACGGCGTTTATGACATTGGGCGCAATACCGGCTTTGTCAATGTCGGCACCGATCACGACACGGGAGCGTTTGCGGTCGCCTCCATTCGCGGCTGGTGGCGCCAGGAAGGGAGACGGATCTATCCGAATGCAAGAACGATACTGATCACCGCCGACGCCGGCGGGAGCAACGGTTGGCGGTTGCGCCTTTGGAAATTTGAGTTGCAGAAGTTCGCAGACGAAACGGGCCTCCCGGCTTCGGTCTGTCATTTTCCACCCGGCACCAGCAAATGGAACAAGATCGAACACCGCCTCTTTTCTTTCATCTCTTCGAACTGGCGCGGCGAACCTTTACGAGACTACGAAACAATTGTTCAACTCATCGCGAAGACAACGACAGCTAAAGGACTCAAAGTGACGTGCCGGCTAGATCGCCGCAAGTATCCCACTGGACGCAAAGTCTCCAATGAAGAAATGAAGCGAATCCAGATGCGGCCCAACCCGTTCCATGGCGAATGGAATTAATGTAATAGAACCGAACTCCGCCGAATCATAACATGATACCTTTATTTATTTACGATTCCTTAGTCCAACATCAACCCATTTTCCTTCCCGCGCCGAGAGGAGCACACTGTCGTGGACCCTCTGGGTCTCGAGTGCGTCGCCGAAGCTGGGATGGGTCGGCTCGCCGGTCTCAAGAGCACCCAGAAAATCGGCCAGAGCATTGATGAAAGTATGCTCGTAACCGATGACACAGCCGGGAACCCACCACTTATTCATGTAGGGGTGCTCGAAAGCGGTCACCAGGATCGTCCTCCAACCCTGGAGATGAGAAGGGTCGTCATGGTTGAAATACTGCAGCTGATGCATATTCTCCAGATCGAAGTACAGAGATCCCTTTTCCCCATTGATCTCGAATGAGTTGTGGTTTTTCCTGCCGCGGGCGTAGCGAGTGGCTTCGAAGGTGCCATTGGACCCGTTTGCAAACTGGACCAGAAAGGTACAGTTGTCGTCGATAACGATCTGCTTGCGCTCACCCGGTTGGTCCTGCACTGGACGCTCCTTGACGAAGATCTCCGTCATTCCGCAGACCGACTTGACGGCTCCATTCAGCCAGAGAGCCGTATCGATGCTATGGCTCGCAAGGTCGCCCGAAACACCGGAACCGGCCACATCTCCATCGAGTCTCCAGAGCGTCGGCCCACCCGCGGGCACCTCTGGAGAAATGGTCCAGTCCTGTAGGTAGGTGGCTCGGTAATGAAAGATCCTCCCGAGCTTGCCCTCATCAATAATCTGCTTGGCCAGCGCGATCGCCGGAACCCGGCGATAGTTGTACCAGACCATGGTCGCGACTCCGGCGCGCTCCACGGCATCAAGCATCTGCTGCCCCTCTTCGGTATTCATGGCCAAGGGCTTCTCGCACAGAATCATCTTGCCCTGATCGGCCGCCGCACTGGCAATTTCATGGTGAGTGTTGTTGGGACTGCAGATATCGATGACATCGATGTCTTTGCGCTCAACCAAACGCCGCCAATCCGTTTCGGTGGACTCCCATCCCCAGCGTTGGGCAAAATCGTTCAGCTTCTTCGGGCTACGGGCGCACACCGCCTTCAGCACCGGCCTGTGGGCCAGATCGAAGAAATAATTGACCTTCCGATATGCGTTGGAATGGGCCTTGCCCATGAATCCATACCCTATGAGTCCTACGTTCAAGGCTGTCGTCATTTCTGATTCCTCGTAGTTACGCTCCCCTCATCGGGCGATTATCGCAAGCCGAGCAAGGAAGGACTTGGTTACTATCGGAGTTTGCGAAACCATCGAATTATAGCCATCGGATTTCTGGGAGACAACGCTGCTTGTGCCGATTTCACGATTGCTATAACCTCTTCGGAGTCCAGACCTGGGAGCCAATATGAAAGTCGGTATGAATCTGCTGCTTTGGACAACGGAGGTGGGCGAGGAACACCAGGATCTACTCCGGGAGATCAAAGACTGGGGATTCGATGGGGTGGAGGTACCGATCTTCAAGGCGGATCCCAACCGCTACCGGGATCTCGCTCGGCGACTGGATGACCTGGGTCTGGAGCGGACGGCCGTGACCGTGGTTCCTCCTGACGCCAACCCCATCGACCCCGAGCCCCAGGGAAGAGCCCGCGCAGAAGAGAACTTGAAGCAGGTCCTCGAAATGTGCACGATCCTCGGAAGCCGCCTACTCTGCGGTCCACTGCACTCACCGGTTGGGGCTCTAGTCGGCCGGGGGAGAACCGACGAAGAGTGGCAGTGGTGCCTGGAGTCAATGGGGAGGGTTGCCGTGCACGCCGAAGCGGCTGGGGTAACCCTGGCGCTTGAGTGCTTGAACCGCTTTGAGTCCTATTTCTTGAACTGCATCGCCGACACCACCGCCTTCGTGGACCAGGCTGGACATTCCGCCCTCCACCTCCTCTATGACACATTCCACGCCCACATTGAGGAGAAGGAACCGGCAGAAGCCCTGAGACAAGCTGTCCATCGTCTCGCTCACGTTCACATCAGCGAGAATGACCGCTCCACACCTGGTGAGGGTCAGGTTGACTGGAACACAACCTTCTCGACTTTGCACGAGATCGGCTACGATGACTGGTTGGTGATCGAAGCCTTTGGCCAGAGGTTGCCCGAGTTGGCCGCCGCCACCTGTATCTGGCGTAAGACCTTTCCCTCCGAAGAGCATCTAGCTCGAAACGGACTGCAGTTCATCCAACAACAGTGGACAGCCAGATCCTCCTAGTACAGGGCCTTTCTGGATCTCGTTTGCAATCTGATAGAATGTCCGAGTTCGCTCGATCTTGTTCAGACATGCAGACTTGGAGACCGCAATGGACCTCGACCTCAAACAGTTCATTCGGGACATTCCCGATTTTCCCTCCCCAGGCATCCTGTTTCGAGACATCACCCCGTTGCTTCAGAGCCCTGAAGCCATGGGAGCGGTGGTTGATGCCTTTGCCCTCCACTGCCAGGAACTCGACGTCAATACGGTTGTCGCCGTCGAAGCTCGTGGATTCCTCTTCGGTGCTCCCCTGGCCCATCGGCTCGGTATTCCTCTTGTGCCGGTGAGAAAACAGGGCAAGCTGCCCTTCGAGACCCATCGCGTGGAATACGCCCTCGAGTACGGATCAGATGCGGTTGAAATCCATAAGGATGGAGTGACACCCGACGACCGGGTTATCGTGGTCGACGATCTTCTGGCGACTGGAGGTACCCTCGCAGCAGCTTGCGCGCTACTGGAAAACACGGGCGCTAGCGTGGAATCAGTGGCTCTCGTGATCGAGCTGTCTGATCTGAGCGGCAGAGAGAAGCTGCCCGGCTACAACATCTTCTCGCTTGTTCAGTACTGACCCAAGAGATCGCAGTTCAGAGCGATCATTTCCCAACCATCTCCCCAACCCAACAGCCCATCCGGCAATGGGTAGCGATCTCTCTCCAGACGCTGTGAGCCCTTTCCTCCAACTTTTCCGCATTACCTTCTAGGAAAAAGATTGGATGCCCCTAACCGATCGACATAGCCCGGCACCAAGAGGAGGCAATGTGAAACTACAGCGACAATCCCAACATGTTCGCCAGCAGCACAGTCTTCTGGCTTCTATAGAAAAGAGAATACTAATTTGGATCGCCCAAAGATTGCCTGCATGGATCAACTCAGATCACCTGACACTGCTCGGATTCGTTGCCATGCTAGGGGTCGGTCTGTCCTACTGGGCATCTGTCTGGGACCGGCGGGCACTGATCCTGGCAATCTTCGGCCTGGCGCTGAACTGGTTTGGCGATAGCCTGGATGGCACCCTGGCCAGGGTCCGGGACCAGCAAAGGCCGCGCTACGGTTTCTACGTAGATCACGTCGTCGACATCGTGGGGGCACTCTTCCTTCTGGGAGGACTGGCAACATCAGGGTACATGAACCCCCTCATAGGGCTCGGCTTGCTAGTCGGATTCCTCATGGTATCTGCCGAGCGCTACCTCGCCACCCACGTGCTCGGAGTCTTCAGACTTTCCTTCATGGGGATGGGCCCCACTGAGCTACGCATCCTTTTGGCGACAGGAACCCTTTTCCTGCTGTACAAGCCGGTCGTCAAGCTGGGGGTTCTAGGAAGCTTCAATCTGTTCGATCTAGGGGGCGCCTGCAGCATCGCCGGTATGGCCGTGACCTTGATCGTTTCATCAATCCAGAATACACGCTTTCTCTACCAGGCTGAACCCCTCGCACGGCGCTGAAATCCAAGCTTTAGAGAGAAGATCCAGATGTGCCCGCGATCGACTGTGCTGCTCCGCTGGTTGCGCTTCAACACCGTGGGTTTGATGGGCGTAGCGGTTCAGATCACTACCCTGTTCGGCTTTCGCTCTTTGCTGGGAATTCATTACCTACCCGCGACGGCACTAGCGGTGGAAGCCGCGATTTTGCACAATTTTCTATGGCACGAACACTGGACATGGTCTCAGGCTAGCCAGCCTCCACGCCCCGGAGTCTGGCGTCGTCTGCTCCGTTTCAACCTGACCGTAGGCATTGTTTCGATCCTTCAGAATCTGTTTCTGATGAAGCTCCTGGTTGCAGAGTTGGAACTGCACTACCTGCTTGCCAACCTGATCTCCATCAGCACCTGTTCGATCCTAAACTACTTCTTCAGCGACTGCTTCGTCTTCAGGTGGTCGCAAACCGCATCCGGTCTGCCCGACTCCCAGCCAGGAGGATCCTAATGAAATCGCGAATCACAATTAGCCTGGAAGCAGCAAAGGCTCTTTTTTTCATCGTGTTCACAACTTTGACCCTGGGCCCGCAGCTGGAAGCAGGCAAGCCCAAGGTTGAGACGCTTCAGGTCTGGGACGAGTACGTTCGGCTCACCGAACAAAGAATCGACCAGGAGCTGCGATCTGAGACCGGCCTTTTCGCCCATGACAGCCAATCTGCTGAAACCGCTGAGGCCGGAGGGAGGATACTCTCTTCCAACGAAGTCACCGTGGCCAAAATTCATACGACAGATCCCCGCGGACATCGTATTAGCGTGCCCGGCGGGGCAATCCACCACTGGCGCGGAACGGTCCTCATTCCCGATACGGATCTGGAAACCGTTCTAGAATCGGTTCGCAATCCCGATAAGAGTGGCCCCCTTCAAGAGGACGTCCTCGAAGCCAGGGTCCTAGAACGTGGCGAGGATTCCTTGAGAGTCTACCTAAAGCTGATTCGGCAGAAAATCGTCACAGTCGGCTATAATACGGAGCATCTGGTTCGCCTCCGGAGACGGGAGGGCCAGCGAGCCTCCAGTCGCAGCATCGCCACCCGAATCGTCGAATTGCAGGACGTCAATACACCCGACGAGCAAGAAAGGCCGCCAGACCGAGACCGCGGATTCCTCTGGCGGCTAAACTCTTACTGGAAATACGAACAGCGGGGTGACGGCGTTCTCGTCGAGTGCGAATCCCTGACCCTGAGCCGAGACTATCCTTCGTTCCTGAAACCGATCCTGGGGCCCATCATATCCTCGGTGGCACGAGAATCCATGCTGCGAACACTGACGTCGATGCGAGACAGGCTCGCTGGGAGCCACTTCCAGGAGTGCTCCCGGCATCGGTGTCTTAAGATCGCCTCCAGCCGGGCTTCTCAACACCGCCTTGTGCCGATTGCCACTGCTACTGCTTGGGCAGGATCTTTCCATCTCGCATTTCAATGACGTGGTTGGCTACGGAGGCTGCCTCCCGGTCATGAGTAATCATCATGGTTGTCTGCTGACGTCTTAGGTTCAGTTCTTGCAGCATCCCCAGAACCCTTTGTGAATTGGCCGAATCCAGGCTTCCGGTTGGCTCGTCAGCCAGTAGGATGGCCGGTCGCGTGATCACGGCTCGGGCGATAGCAACCCGCTGCTGCTCACCTCCTGACAACTGAGAGGGTCGGTGTTGCATCTTGTCCTCCAACCCGAGCAACTTCAGGGTTTCATGGGCAGCCTCTTCTTCATGCTGTGCGCCTCCTCGGATCTGTCTTGCTAACTCGACATTCTCGCCAGCGGTGAGTGCGCTGAGAAGGTTCCAAGTCTGAAAAACAAAGCCAATCTTCTGGCGCCGTATTTCGGTTCGCTGGGCGTCGCTGGCGGAGCTCATGTCCGCTCCTTCCAAGTAGATCCGACCAGATGTGGGTTGCAGCAGCCCCCCTATGAGGTGAAGCAGGGTGGACTTGCCACAGCCACTCGGCCCCATAATAGCGACGAAGTCACCTCGCTTGATGACGACGTCAACACCCCGTAAAGCTGCTACTTCAACCTTTCCCGACTGGTAGACCATCTTGAGGTCTTCGACGACAACAGCGTTTGGGAGCTCCCCCAACTTCTGGCTGGGCTCGGTCCGATCCAACCGATCACCCCATCGGTTCAGCTGATCCTTCTCCGAGCCAACCCAGTAGGGCATGGATAGTGTGTGTATTCCCTGCACAATCTTTTCTCCGCCTCCCGAACATTGGGCCCGTGCATCTCGGTGGGCCAAGTGATCTCCCCGATTCCCGGGTCGGTTCGCGGCCGGAAGTCAGCAAACCGGGACAGCTTCCAGTTCTTTTGATGGATAATGTGAAAACCGGTTTCAAAAAGGCTCGCCGATTTTCTGAGACCGAGCCGGCGACTGGGATAGTAAGTTGACCCACGCGCAGCTCGTACTGATGAGCCTGAGATTCACCTCCAGCGCGCCAATCCCTGGTCTCTACAAGATTGGCCGACACCTACGCTTCCCCCGCTCGTGTCCAATTTCGGGAGCCCACTGCGGTCATGAACCAGGCTCGCTGTGACCCGTGGTCGTCAAGAATCCGATCCGGTGATTATCAAGTTACGGGAGCGGCAAAGCAGCCATCCGTCACTGGACGAAAAACTAGATGACAGGCCGTGAGCGGACAGTCTGTGCTCTCATCGCACTCTCGTATATCCTTGATTTTATTGGGGTATCGAGCCGCTTGATTGGCTTGACGCTTGACAATGCCGCTTGATACCGTGAAACCTTGGAGGTGGATCGGAAAATGTCGGTTGCTCGTAAGCTGTTAATCCTTATTTCGACTCTGCTGCTCTTGCTTCTTTACGCCCTAGAGAACAGGAGGCTTGCTGCGAATCATCCAGCCCAGCCTCGAGCAGACCTGAGGGACTTCTACGAGATCTTTCAAGATGAGATTCGACCCTACGTCCAGGGGAATGTCTTTCGAGAGATGGGCAATAGATTCCAGCTGGAGGGGCGGGTCTACCAGCGGATCTGGCAGGGGCTGGACGCCTACGAGGTGTTGGCCCAGACGCTGGCTTCTCCAGCGGCGGTTGAGAACCTCGGAGCAGGGGTCGTGGAAAGGCAGGAGGCGCGCCTAGAGGAGGCCCTTCAAGAGGTTCTTTCGCGGTTGTCCTGGCCCCGCTATCAGGTACGCTTTGCCGAGGACGAAATCCACTGTTCTCGAGAGTCCGAGGGTCGGATCTACCAGTTGATCAGCCAGCCGGTCCTCTTCCGACTGGTCAATCGCACCGGTAGGCCTCTGACAGTGGCTGTGGAAGGGTCTGCCCTGGAGTTTTCGCGATCGCGGCTGCAGATCGATCCGGACTCCGTCCGCTACCTTCTGGCCACCCATCTCGCGCAGCGGCAGGGTCCTACGAAACTGGGCCTGACCGTCTCCACGGGTACCGCTAATCTCGAGACTGAGCTGCAGCTGCGGGTCACACCGACGGCTCTTCTGGAGGGCCGACTGGAAGAAGCGGCTGGAACCAACCGTCCCATGGCCCGGGTCCGGGTCACCGATGAAGAGGGACGATTCTTCCCACCCGAGGAGGCCCCTTCCGGATTGATCCTGAAGGTTCAGTCTCCAGAAACCGGACAGGAGGCCGAGCGCTGGTTCTACGCCGAGAAGAGTTTCCGGGTCCGGGTGCCTGCTGGCGCCGTGAAGGTCTCGCTTCGACGCGGACTCGAGTACCTACCCATCGAACGGCAGCTGATCTTGGAAGTGGGTGAGGAGCGGAGCGAAAGCTTCCTCTTGTCGCGCTGGATCGACATGGAGGAAAAGGGCTGGTATTCGGGCGATGCCCACATCCACATGCTGGACCCTGAGACGACGCTCTTCGAAATGAGGGCGGAGGATCTGCGAGTCGCCAATGTACTGGCCCTCGACAACTGGGGAGACATTACCGCCCGCGACTATTTCCGGGGCGAGCTGGACCCCGTCTCCGATCCCAGGCACCTGGTCTACTACGGCGAGGAGTACCGCCACGGCCGATTGGGACATGTGGGCTTTCTGGCCTTGAGGCGTCTAGTGGAACCCATTTCCATTGGAAGGATCGGGCTGCCGGCTCCCGGCGAAGGCCGCGTCCGCTACGACTTCCACCTGAGAAAGCGCCCCCTCCCTGCACATGGGACCCACGACTGGCCTGACCACCCCCTCCTGTTGGAAGCCATGAAGGAGGTCCACCGTCAGGGGGGCCTGGTCAACTGGGCCCACCTGAGAAAGGGCCAATCGGAGTTCCCCATCGACATCGCCCTGGGCCAGGTGGACACGGTCGATCTTCTCACCGACACCCACCTGGAGGAGGCATTGAAGCTCTGGTACGACCTGCTCAACTGCGGTTTCCGCCTGGGACCGACGGCGGGAACGGACCGCTCGGCACCCGCCACGGCCGTGGGCCACCAGCGAGTGTACGTCCAGGTGGAGCCTCCCTTCCTCTATCCCAGGTGGATCGAAGGGCTGAGAAAAGGGACCTCTTTCGTCACCAACGGCCCCATGCTGGAGCTGCAGGTCGACGGTCATGGTCCAGGTTCGGAGCTGAAACTCTCGGGTCCCCACTCCCTGAGGATACGGGCCAGTGTCGTCTCCCAGCTTCCCTTCCAAAGGCTTGAGGTCATCTCCAATGGGCGGATCCTCAAGAGTGTCCAGCCGGAGACGGACCCTCACCGGGCCGAACTGGAATTCCAGACGACCGTGGAAGAAAGTTCCTGGATTGCAGCCCGGTGTCTGGGTTCGATGCATCCGGAGATCCACTTCCCGCATCCCAGCTACAGACATCCTGTGGTGGCTCACACCGGAGCCGTCTATGTCAGCTTCCAGGGAGGAAAGACAGAGCAGAAGGAGAGTGCCTGCGACATCCTGGATTTCCTCGAGGACACACTGGTTCCCTTCATGGAGGGAGAAGCCTATTTTGCCACCGAAGTCCAGAGAAGGGAGTCGCTGGAGACCATCCAGAAGGGTATGTCCTTCTACCAGGATCTCTGCGGCTCCCGCGCTCCCATTGCTACCCAATTTGACGGAACCGCTCCGAATAAGTTGGGCTTCGGTCTCGACGAACCTAGGGTTTCACGATCTCGTGGTCGGCTCGGATCAGACGTTCTGACACGAATTCCTTTCAACAAATAACACATATAAGGGTTTCTGAACCTGTTTAGCGTCTAACCCCTTGCCCTTTCCCTTTCCCTTTCCCTCAAACTTGCCTTTGCCTTTGCCTTCCCCTTTCCCCTCACCCTTCCTTTGGTCTATTACGAACGCTCTCGGTTGCGGAAACACCCGATGAAGGACTGTTCTTGTACAGAGGAAAAGAGTAAGAGGAAAGGCAAAGGCAAAGGCACAGGCACAGGCACAGGCAAGTTTGAAGGTGGGAGCAAGGGCAAAGGCAAGTAGGACGCTAAACACATACGGGTTTCCGAACCCTGGGTAAGCGATCTTCCCCTTGGACTCCAGCCCCATGGGGGGTTGCGTACACTCTCTCTCGAGAGGCGTTATTCCTCCCCAGGGGTCCACTTAGGTACGCAACCCGTTTCGGGTTGATTCAGGGGGCAAGGCTACCCCGTACCCAGGGTTGGGAAACCCTGAGATGACAGACACAATCCCGTTGGGATTGACCTCTCTTGGTCTTCGAAGCCCATAGCCCAACAGGGCTGCCAGGAGTGCTCGGTCACGCTTGCCTTTGAGAGTCTCCGGTAGCTCATGCATGACCGCAAGAGAGCCTCGCGTCCAGCCTCCATCGCCGCGAAGAATCACTTCCAGACCGCGCCCGCCTATAGTATGTTAGCGCTACCACCATGAGGCGAATCACATGATTGAACGCAGGCAGTTCCTCGCATTCCTGGCCGCCACCCCGGCGATCGGCAAGTCCCCCTTGCGCGAAGTCGGCGATGTGGAGACCATCTTCAAGACCCCCGGTCCCAAACCCAACGGTCTGCAGGCAACCAAAGATGGATTGTGGATCATCGATCAGGGTAACAGCCGCGCCTACCTCGTCAGCTACAGCGACGGCAAGGTTCTGCGCGACTTCGACACCGAGGCCCACCGCCCCAGCGGTATCACCTTCGACGGGGAAGCGATCTGGTTGGCGTCGACCTACAGTCGGGAGATCATCCGCTCCGAGGCGTCCAGTGGCAAGACGATTGCGAAGTATTACACACCGGGTGCGGGCGTGATCTACAGAATGCCTTCGAATCCCCCCGGTCGACACAGTCCGCTCGCTCCTGCCCCGGAGCAGCCACCAACCAGGCGACCCGCAGCCGCGGGCAAGAACGCCCAGCCCCGTCCCGGAACTGGCGTTCACGGTCTCGAGTGGCGAAACGGCAAGCTCTGGGCCGCGGTGCCGCCGTCACGAATGATCTATCGCATCGACCCCAGTACCTGGATCGTCGAGCAACGGTTTCCGACATCCGGCAACCGTCCGCATGGCATCGGTTGGGAAGGCAAGTACTTGTGGTGCACGGACTCCAACAAGAACGCCTTCTTCAAGCACGATCCCGACTCCGGCGAAATCGTCGAGAAAATCCAGCTCGCCGACAACGACCCGTTGCCCCACGGGATGACCATCTGGAACGGCGCTATCTGGTACTGCGACGACGTCGGCGTCGTCTGCCGGCTGAAGATCTGAGCTAGCACCGGCGTTGGGCCTTCTGCATCGTGGCTGCTACTGAATTCACATTGACTCAGGCACAACTGGCTCATGACGACAATGATGCCGCCGAGGGGCGTTGTTGCACTATTCCAGTCACCTCGCGGATCTCGGGCTTGGTTAAGTGGCCGTTACTGTTGTCCGCTTTCTCCTCGGAACTTGGCTTCATCTTGCTGACACTGCCAGTCGCGCGCGGCTCTGTTGATATGCGGGATACCTTGACGGGAGCGCAGTCGGGCACTAGCCTGGGCCAACACCAGGAGGAGACCCATGCATCAGACCAAGCCTTGGGATCGGAGAGACTTTCTGACCCGCAGCGCGGCCTTTGCGGCCGTCCTCTCGACCGCACCGGCGGCCCCACAAAAAGGAGGGGACCCAGGGGACCCCAACCCCCACACCCAGCCTGCTCCCAACCGGCGCCACATCGTCATCTACCGGGACCCTTTTGCCTATTGCTCCCACGCCAGCATCGTCCGCCTGGCCAACGGCGAGTGGGTCACTGCCTTCAACGAGTGTCAGCGGCGGACGCCCTACACGCATCCGCCGGGAGATCCCCACTTCCACAACCTCATCTCACGGACCGATGACGAGGGCAAGACCTGGAGCCCTCCCCAGGCGACTCCCAACTGGGACTGGTATGGAGTCGAATGTCCCGGGCTGGCCCAGCTCAAAGACGAGACGGTGGTGCTCAACCAGTGGCAGTTCCTCTGGTATCCCCTGAATCAGGGTCGGAAGCTCGCCTCCCAGGGACGGGAGATCTGGCTCAGGACCAGTACGGAACAGGGTTGGACAATTGCGAAGTCGGACACCGATTGGAGCCGCAGCCTCTACCCCTGGTGTCGGGCCAACGGCGGCTGCTATGTCCAATTGAGCTCGGACGGAGGCCGGACCTGGGACCGGAGCGTCAAGATTCCCACCGAGCCCTACATGGGGGGCTACACCCCCCGGGGTGTGGCGCAGCTTCAAGATGGGACGGTACTCATGGTCACGGCCGACCACCCCTTGAACCACACCGTCTATGCGGTCCGCTCCCAGGACGGAGGTCACAACTGGAGCAAGCCCGTAGCCCTGGGTACGGTCGATGAGGGCCATATCTCCGAGCCCACGGCCGTCCAACTTCCCAGCGGCAAGATCGTCGCCATGATCCGCAGCAGTACTCGCCATCTTCACCAGAGCGAGTCCTCGGATGGCGGATTGACCTGGACGCCGATCCACCAGACGCCCATCTTTGGATATCCAGGGCATCTTCTGCTTCTATCCGATGGCCGGCTGCTGACCACCTACGGTCACCGCCGTGCTCCTTTCGGGATTCGGGCCTGCCTGAGCCCTGATGGCGGCGAGACCTGGGATTACGACAAGGAGTTTCTGATTCGGGCTGACCTGCCCAACCGAAACCTGGGCTACCCCGTCACGATTGAATACAAGCCTGGACATCTGTTTACCATCTACTACGGCGAAGAACCGGACGGCACCACCAGTATCCAGGGCTCCTACTGGGAGCTTGCATAGAGGTTGCACTCATGATCAACCGATTTGCCTCCCCGACATTCATCATCTTGCGCTACCAGCAAACACCGGAAAACCCGAAAAAGAGCCGTGGCCCGGGCGGAGATTCTAAATCCAAAGATACAAGATACAAACAAATCACAAGCACCAAATTCCAAACAGGGTGGTTGGATGGCGCGTCACCAGACTGATTTGAGCTCGGCGTAGGCGTGCATGGATCGGTCGGCAGTGGCCAGGACCATGTCCTCGACCAGGGCGGTGGCGACCAGGAAGCGATCGGAGGGATCAGCCGAGTCGAAGCCGGGAAGATCCTCACTCTTGAATGCGATCTCATGGGTGAGTGGCAGCATTACAGTGTTCGAAACCCTCAACGCCTTCGCCACCCAGCTCCCTGGATCTGGCAGGAGGCGTAGTCTTCGTTTGCGAGCCAGGACCAGGGTCTCCCAAACTGAGATGGGAGAGAGGCAGAGCTGATTGTGAGGGTCAGTAAGCTGCTCTGAGACGTTATCGCTCAATCGTTCCGGCTCGAGCAGCCTCCAGATCCATACGTGAGTGTCCAGGAGGAGCTTCATCAGCGAAGAGCTTCCCAGTCTTCCTTTTCAATCGCCGGCTCCACCAGATCGCCAAGAATCGAGCCAGTTCCGCGCATGGCCCCAGCCCAGTCCGCATCCCTGGTCCGGGGAACTGGAGCAAGCTGCGCGACTGGATCGCCTCGTTTGGTGATTACGATCGTCTCTCCTGTCTCCCGAACCTCGTCCAGCACTCGCAGACAGGTTTGCTTGAACTCACCTGCAGCAATCGTTTTCATACCACTAATCATACCATAGACACCGTCTATGGACACAGGAGTTTCTTGGCGACAATCCTAGTGGTGCCACCTGTCATTCCCTGTCGCCCCAGGTCGTAAGTTCTTGTAGCCGAAAGATGCTGAAAATAAAAGGATTGCGTTGGTACGCCCGGCAGGATTCGAACCTGCGGCCTTCGGCTCCGGAGGCCGACGCTCTATCCATCTGAGCTACGGGCGCACAATTTTTGTTTTCAAAAGTTTACCAGAACTGGCAACTCGGTGGGAATCCGAATTTGTGTCCAAATTGATCCCACCTGCAAGCAAGTCCACGGCTAGACGCTTGGCCTGCCGCTTCGGTGCGCCTTCGAAATCTCCAAGGACTGCTTCAAAAGGCCACCGAGGGTCTGGTATCTTTGTGGTAGATTCAAGGAAGGCGTATGAGAGTTGCGGCCCTGTATGAATACGACCAGGAGGTAAATGTCCGGCTCAAACTCGAGGAGGTTCACGAGCCGACTGTCAACGCCCCTGACGAGGTAATCGTCCGGATTGGAGCAGCGGGTCTGTGCTGCCGGGGGGGCGAGGACATGTACTGCGATGAAGGTGTTTTCTTCGGGCTCGCCACTGACGGTGGCTTTGCCAAGTCTTCTCACCAATGATCAGCAATGAGATCGTGATCGCAGGCAGCCTAGTGGGCAACTACCCGGAGTTGGCAGAGCTGATGGAGCTCAATGCCCAGGGGCGGATGAATCTGCACGCCCGCCAGTACTCTCTGGAGAACATCAATGCCGCCATTGCCGACTTCAAGAACCACCGGATTGAAGGTCGAGGCGTGATTGTGCCCTGATTTGCCTGTGAAAACAGATCTTCCGAAGAACTTTGATGAAAGGGCCGCTCTGGAGCGGCTGGATCGGGTGCTGGATCCCGAGCTGGACGAGTCCATCCTCAAGCTGGACTTCGTAGAATCCCTCCGGATGCAGGAGAGTCGCCTCACCGTGGTCCTGTACCTTCCCACCTACTTCTGCGCTCCCGGCTTCGCCTACCTCATGGCTCAGGATGTTCGACGCGAGCTTCTGGGTTTGGAAGGTGTGCGGGAAGTCACGGTCCGTTTGAGGGATCATTTCGCTGCGGCAGCCATCGAGACTGGAGTCAATCAGGGTAGGTCCTTCATTGAGGCCTTTCCCGGTGAGGCGCTGGGGAATCTGGATCAGCTGCGGTCCCTGTTTTTGCGCAAAGGCTACCTGAGTCGGCAGGATACTTTCTTGAGGGCCTTAAGAGAGGCCGGGTTTTCCTGGCAACAGATCGCCGACTTACGCATCGAGGATGTGGCACTAGGGGAAGCATCCTGTCTGGTACAGTGTCCAGGGGACGGACCGGTTGAGCTGGCCGCCGAGACCACCGGCAGGTATCTGGAGCGGCGCTCCCAGATCGGCCTGGACTGTTCTCCTGCGGCCTCTCTCATGACCGATCTGAATGGCGTGGCCATCACTGCGGAGAGGCTGGAGCAGCATCGTCTTCATGCCCGGACCGTGCGAGTCTCGCTGGAGGCCAACGGGTCTCTCTGCTCAGCGTTATTGGAGGCCCGCAAAAGACAGCGGGCAATGGGAGGTGATCCCGATGTATAGGGCAGATGGACAGGAGATCTTCGTGATCGATGGACACATGCATCTCTGGGATGCAAGTCCGGAGAACTGGCGCAATCAGTACGGAGAAGGCTGGATTCGCTGCTTTTACGACTACCAAACGGCCCTGAGTCCAAGTGAATATGTCTGGCCCTTCGAGAAGTTCTGCAAGTACGGGGAGGACGCCCTTGTTGACGATCTCTTCGTGAAGGGTTACGTGGACGTCGGCATCTTCAACTCGACGTACCTCCGCGAGTTCTACACCAAGGGGTTCAACACCCACCAGCAGAACCACGTGCTGAAGGAAAGATACCCGGATCGTTTCATCCTCTGCGGCTCCTTCGATCCTCGGGAGGAGGAAGCGGGCCTGGACAGTTTGCGGCAGATGGTGGAGGAGTACCCGATACAGGGCCTCAAGCTATACACGGCCGAATGGAGGAACGGCTCTAAAGGGTGGCGCCTGAATGACCCCTGGGCCTACAAGTACCTGGAGCTCTGCGACACTCTGGGTGTCCGAAACCTCCACATCCACAAGGGACCTACCGTCTATCCCCTGAACCGGGATGCCTTCGATGTCCACGATGTGGATTACGCGGCGACTGATTTCCCGGGGCTGAACTTCATCGTCGAGCACATTGGCCTGCCCCGGCTGGAGGACTTCTGCTGGATTGCCACCCAGGAGAAGAATGTCTACGCGGGCATGTCGGTGGCCATGCCCTTCATCCATCCCCGGCCCAAATATTTCGCCGAGATCGTGGCCAATCTCCTTTTCTGGGTGGGAGAGGACAAGATCCTCTTCGGTAGCGATTACGCCATTTGGCACCCCAAGTGGATCATCGAGAAGTTCATGGCCTTTTCCCTGCCGGAAGAGATCGCGGAAGAATACGGTGTCCAGCTTTCCCTGGAGATCAAGCGAAAGATCCTGGGCGAGAATGGGGCTCGCCTGTACGGTATCGACATTGCTGCCCACCGAGAAAGACTGGCTCGGGATGAGATTGGTGCCCGGCTCTCCACCACCCGAAATATGTGAAAATGCACGGATTTGCCCGAGAAGTTTGTCCGGGATCGGAAGCGAAGGGGCCGCTTTGATTTAGTTCTTAATTATTGGTTCGATACTCTACCTAGGTGGGGCCAATGCCCAAGGCGATCAGTCACACAATCAAGCGACGGGGGAAGCACTGGGGAGATGGGGACGTGGAGATTCCTGTTGCCGAGGACCTTGTCACAGTCCCAGGCATACCCGTGCGCGAGAAAGACGTTTCGTATTACAGCAGAGTGTATCCCCTAGAGGCCCAGTTCGTCGAGAAGTCCGCGGATCGGGAATGGGAATGGAGTGTCTGGAGTGATGAGCTGACCGAGTTCCACAAGAATCATCACGAAAGAAACCGTTCTTTCGTGGATGCGGCGGAGTCCTCGGGCGACCTTGAGCCAACAGGTAGGGCTGAGCCGGGAAAAGACCTGACGGAAGAAATACGGACGAAGGCATTGGGGCTGGGCGCCGGCGAAGTCGGCTTTACCAGGTTGGACCGAAGGTACGTCTACGCCAGCAAGAAGCACTGGGTGAAATACTAGCACGCTGTTTGTCTGGCGGTGGAGCAAGACTACGAACAGACTCAGAAAATCGCCAGTATTGAGGCCGAGTACACTCACTTCGGCACCTACGAGAAGATCGGAGCCCTCGGGTTGGAGCTGGTCGACACCATCCGCGCTCTGGGCTACCGCGCCCAGATGCACAGTCCCAGCGACGAGTCCGTGGTCTACGTACCCCTGTTTGTGAACGCCGGCCTCGGCCAGTTGGGAGCTAATGGGCAGCTGCTATCGCCGCTGATCAACGACAAATGGAATTCCCGCAGCGACAATTGGAAATCCCCACACGAGGGATAAAAAAAAAGAGCTGTAGCCGTCCTCTGAGACGACTCTTTTCGGGGTCCTCCTTTCTGTAAAAAAGAGAGATTGTTTTTAGAATGCGAGGGGGATGGAGTGAGGGCGTAGCCCGAACGGAGCTCCCCCTCGCTCGCGCCGGCGTCGAGGGGAGTGGACCAGATCCACGAGGCTCCTGAGCGGCCTCTGTAGGGCGCTGTACGACCTCTCCCCTTGGCGGGCACTCGTCTATCGTCCCCACCAAGCACTTCCCAGGGGCCAATCAGCCGATTTGCCCGGATTTGAACTCCTCGCGGTTTCCTCATTTCGTGGTTTCCTGCTGTTTCTTCTTGGCGCTCTCCATTCGGTAGCTCGAGACGTTGAGTTCCAGAATCACGCTGTGGTGCACCACCCGATCAATCGCCGCCACCGTCGTCATGGGGTCCTTGAAGATCCTCTCCCAGTCCGAGAAGATCAGGTTGCTGGTCAGCAAGATGCTGCGGCGTTCGTAGCGATGGGCCAGCAGTGTGAAAAGAACCTCCATTTCCTCCCGACTTT
Organism: Acidobacteriota bacterium; assembly: GCA_965219855.1. Taxonomy (GTDB): domain Bacteria; phylum Acidobacteriota; class UBA6911; order RPQK01; family JAJDTT01; genus CAUZIZ01. The sequence continues at coordinate 1,244,124 of CBDCOR010000012.1, read as the reverse complement.
GCTGAACGTAGCCGATGTCATCGACTATGAGAGCCTCGAAGCGATCCAGTTTCTTGAGCTCCTTCTCCAGAGTCAGATCGATTTTGGCCCGCAGCAATCGCTGTACCAGCAGGGCGCAGGTAGAGAATAGAACCCGGCGCCCCAGCAGAATCAACTCCTGCCCCAGAGCACAGACTAGATGCGTCTTGCCGCTTCCAGGGTTGCCGAAAGCCAAGACGTTCTCGGCGCGATCCAAAAACGTACCTTCCAGCAGCGCCGTCAGTTGTCGATCCACGCTTTGGGGCAAGCGCGAGCGGTCCAACGCCGTCAGCGTTTTCTCCCAGGGAAGCTTCGAGATTCGGCGCAGGCGCTGGATTTTGCGCTCGTGCCGCTCCGCCACTTCGATCTCAGATAACGACAAGAGAAACCGGGGATAGGACAGACTTTCCTGGGTAGTCAGTGCCGCCTGGGCGGCGGAGTGCTCCCGAAAGGCTGGTAGATGCAGCTGGACAAGGCACTCGCGAAGCCGGGTCAAGTTGCCTCCACTCATGATCTCACCTCCCGGCTCTCCAGCAGCGTGTCGTAGACGCCCACGTCCATCTTCTCCACCGCCACTTCCCAGGGCTCCACCACCGGATCGACGAGGCATTCTCGTAGTGCTTCGAAACGGATTCTTTGTCCCCTCTCAATCAGCCCCTGAAGTGCCTCTCGCACTCGCTGCTCACCTTCCTGGGCAGCCAACTCGAGGATCTTCAGATACTGGCGATCCGCCGTGGCTGGACAATCTTGGCGCAGCTCGTCGTAGGCGACTCGAAACAAGATCCCCGGAAACAGATCCTCGCGCCAGCGATAGCGAGTGAACGCCCCCGGCTTGCGCACCAGGGAATGGATCACGTGCCGGTAGTCAATGCGATGCTTGCCTTCTCCTCGCAAGCGAGGCATGCGTGCCTGTGGCTGACCCCCGTAGTAGACCTCCACCTGATCCGCCCACACCCTCACCTGCACCCGCTCGCCGATCAACCGGCTGTCCACCGAATAGGTGTTGTGGCGAACCCGGATCGTACTGCTGGGGGAGACTCTCACCCACTGCCGGGTGAAGTCATCCAGACGGCGTGCCGGCAACGGGCGCATCACGGCCAGCTCTTCTCCCAGGCGCTTTTGCCGGGTCGCATTGCGCCGGTCCACAATCACCGCTACAAAACCCTCGTACTCTTCCCGGCTGGAAAAATCACGGCTACACCGCAGCAGCAGTTCCTGCTCGATGGCCCGTTTCAAGCGGTGATGGGCCTGTTCCACATCCCCGTTCTCGTGTGTGACGGAACCTGGTATTTGATTCCTTAGGGGACGCGAAGTTTTACGACCCCTCCCCCCAATCGGGGCGTCAGGGTCATGTCCGATTCTTCCGGTAGGAAGGAGGTCGGGGATGCCGGTACGCCTCAGTGAGGAGGAAGTCGTGACGATTGGAGTTTTGGCCGACAAAGGCAAGAACCACTGCGAGATTGCTCGGACGCTTGGGGTCAGCGAAGGGACCGTGCGCTATCACTTGAGGCGACAGGCCGAAGGCGCTCAAGACGGACGTCGGCAGAAGGGGTTCCAGGCGGAGGCTCTGGCCGGAATCATTGGTGCCTGGATGCAGGGGCATCCCGATGGGCAGCGACCCCCGAATGTCCGTCAGCTGTACGAACATCTGGTTTATGAATGCGATTACTCGAGCTCCTATCGTTCGGTGCTGCGCTATGTGCGCCGGCACTGGCCGAAGCCGAAGCTCCGAACGTTTCGGCGAGTGGAGACGCCGCCTGGGGCCCAGAGCCAGGTGGATTGGGCCGAGTATCCGTCGGTGGCCGTTGGAAACGAGTTGGAGCCCCTTTCGGCGTTCATCATGGTGCTCTCCCACAGCCGGCAGCCCGCCATTGTGTGGAGTCGGCGGCGAGACCAGCTGTCCTGGCTGCAGTGCCACAACGAGAGTTATCGCCGACTGCAGGGAGTGGCCGCCGTCAACCGGATCGACAACGTCAAGACGGCCATCGCCTCGGGAGGCGGCCCCTGGGGAGAGATCCATCCGCTCTACCGGGCCTATGCCCGATCGGTGGGCTTTCACATTGATGCCTGCCGACCGGGGCAAGCCCAAGAGAAAGGGAAGGTGGAGGCCAAAGTCCGACTTTCGCGTTTGCTGGTGGAGCCGCAGAGCCAATACTGGGAAGACCTCGAGGAGTTGCAGCACTTCACCGATGGACAGGTCTCGCGCTGGTCCCGTCGAGCGGTGTGTCCGGCCACCGGCCTCACTGTCGAGGAGAGTTGGCGAGCGGAGCTGGAGCGTCTGGCGCCCTTGCCGATCCTTCCCGAACCCTTCGATGTGGTGGTCACGCGGCCAGTCCATCGGGACTGCATGGTTCGCTTCGAAGATCACTGCTATCCGGTTCCCTTTCAATGGGTAGGCCGCCAGGTGGAGGTGCGGGGCTGCTCGGGCAAGGTTCAGATCTTAGCCGAGGGAAAGGTCCTGCGGGAGTATGAGCGCCACACGCCGGCGCGGATTCTGATCGATCCCAGCTGCTGGCAAGGAGAAGCGACGGAGCGGGTCCTCGCTCCGCCGCCCTTGGGCAAGATGGGACAACGGCTGGAACAGATCTATCAGATGCCGGTGGAGCAGCGTCCTCTGGACCTGTACCAAGCTCTGGCGGAGGTGGCCCGATGAGCGCGGCGACGAAGGGACGCGTGGATCTGGATCAAACCCGTCAGTCACTGGAGCAGCTGGGTCTGATGCATGCCAGCGAGCAACTGTCCGAGCTGGTGGGCCAGGCGGTGAAGAAAAACCTCTCGGTCCATCGCTTTTTGGACGAACTGCTTTGGAGCGAACTGGCCCATCGGGAGGAGCGACGGATCAAGACCTCGCTGAGACTGTCGGGACTGCCGCCGGGTCAGACGTTGGGGAACTTCGATTTTAACTTTCAGCCGGCGATCCGCAAGAGCCGCATCGAGACCTTGGCCACCTGTGAGTGGATCCGCGAGCACGAGACGGTTTTGCTCCAGGGTCCGCCGGGCGTGGGAAAGACGCATTTGGCGGTGGCCCTGGGAGCCAAAGCCATCGAAAACGGTTTCTCGCTGTCCTTCTTTCGACTGGATGATCTGCTTCACGCCATGAAGCTGGACGCCGAGTTGGCCCCCAAGGCGCTGCGCCGTAAGAAGTATGTCAACGTGGCGCTGCTGATCATCGACGAGGTCGGGTTCCAGGTCATGAGCCGGCTGGAGGCCAGCCTGTTGTTCCGGCTCGTCAGTGCCCGCTACGAAAAGGGAGCCACCTTGATCACCACCAACAAATCAGTCAAGGACTGGCCCGAGATCCTGGCCGGAGACGAAGTGATGGCGACCGCGTTACTGGACCGGCTGCTGCACCATTGCCACGTGCTGAATATCAAGGGAAGGAGTTATCGGCTCAGGGATTTGGAACGGGCCCTGGCAGGGGGGGCGGCCGCCGCCGAAGCGGCTCAGACTCCAGCCGCCCTGCGGGCTCCCTCCGTCTGAGACACTCAGTGATCAGTGACGATTAAAACTCCGGGGCGCATTCGCTTAGCAAGATTCAAACTGATGTCAGACCGTTGCCTCATGACAAACCGGCGGGAGCGCACCAAAGGTGACCTTCATCCAGGAACCCGCATGAGGAAGCGACAGACGCCCCCGCCAGCATGCCCTCAAGAGCGTTCTCCCGGCTGGGCTAGGGTCCCTCTCCGGGAACAGACGTCCAGGAGAAGGGGTTTGCAAGAGAATCCGGAAAAAACTTTCCCCCCAGTCGCCCGTCAAGCTCCGATCGTCGGGAGACCGGGTCCTCAGATACCCCAGTTCGGGACCCGAGCCAAGCTCGCCTACTGGGGCGAAAGAAAGCTATGGAAACTGCCGCGCTGTGGAAACCGTGGAAAACCAAGTCCACTTTGTGCCTGCCGATTCGGCTCGGGTGGTTTGTCCACCGTTCCCACAGCGCTTGGAAAACTCCTTCGGACGGAGTTTCCCACAGTTCCCACAGCTTCTGCGGCTGCTTACATCCAAATGAATCTATGCTTTGGGACGGCGCTCGCCCTCCCGTGGAAAAACCCAAAGCGGTTTTCCCACCGGATGCCTCCCGCTCGAGAAGAGAAATCAAAGGCTGCCCTTGAAATCAGGAGAACAAACTTTTATCGAACAAAAGACGAACACGTTCAGGTTCCTCCCGAACCTGCGTTTTTACTAACCGGGGAAGGGTCGTAAAACAATACGTCCCCTAAGGTCGTGAAAGTTCCTGTCACTTGACATTCTCGTGAGCCTTTCCTGCCTGGGTGCGACTCGAGCGCATCCCGAAGTGTCTCAGCAACCCTTGATAGCGCTCGGTGAACTCTTCCCGTTTCAGGTTGTTGACGGCCGCCGAAAGCCGGTCTGTTCGGTGTTCCTCGGGCAGCGCCCCCAACTCCCACAACGCGTTCTGAAGCCCCAGGCTGAGGCTCTCAAAGGACTCACTGAAACACAGCGTGGTCGCTTCCCAGTTCGAGTAGGCCAAAACAAAGTGGTACAGCAGATGGGGAAACGGCTGGCCCTGGATCGTCACTCCCAGACGCCCCATAAACGTAAAGTCCGATTGAGATTGATGTCCCGGCCGATACTTCTGCGGGAACATCACCTCCTTCGCTTCTCCGTGTTGTGCCTTCCACTGCTTGATCCTGCGCTGCAGCGTCCTCAACTGACCTTGCTGGAAGGCCCCTTCCTGCTGGCGGCACAAATACTCGAACACCGCTGTCGCTTCCACCGTCGGAGATCGCTTCAGGATCTCTTCCACCTCTGGCCACACCGACTCGAACGGATCCGATCGAGTTCGCCAATATCGCTCCGGCTGACTCTGGCTCGGCAGCTTTCCCGACTTCAGGTACTTCCGAGCCGTCTTTCGCGACAGCCCCGCTTTGGCCGCCGCCATCGTTAGCGTCTTCTCGTTCTTTTGCAACTTTACTAACCTCCGCACTTGCTGATCCTTAACCATGCCCTCATGGTCAGGATCAGCCCTGAAAAAGTGGGGAATTCTATTTGTCGTCGTGGGAAATTCTAACTGTCGCCAATCACGCCGCACTTCGGGTCGAGATGTCGGCTGGCAATCGTCACTACGGATGCACCCGTGACTTACGACACGCCCGTGGACTACGAAATCCACAAGTTCTGCCAAAAATGCCAGGTATGCTGTCAGGGGCCACCCAAAAGCGGCCAGTGAGGGCCACTTCAAAACCGGCCATTTTCAAGAGCCATTGAGGGCCGCATCCGGCGTAGGATGCGCCGATGGCCAATACATTGAAAATGGAAAAGAAGCAAACGGTTTTGGCGCTCCTGAAGCTGGGCTGGTCGTATCGTCGGATCGAGCGAGAGGTGGGAGTCCGACGAGAGAGGATTGCCCGCTATGATCCCTCCCGAGATTCAAAACCGGCCAAAGTGGCCCCCGGCTCGGAGGAGCAAAAGCGGCCAAAGCGGCCCCCGGGTCTGCGCAGCTTCTGTGAGCCCTTTCGGGAGCAGATTGAAAAGAAACTCCAGCAGGGATTGCAGGCCAAGCGGATCTGGCAGGACCTGGTCTTCGAGCAGGGATTCGGGGGAGCCTACAACTCCGTCAAGCGCTTCTGTGGAAAGCTCAAGGCGGAGAGTCCTCGCGTGTTTGCTCGGGTGGAAACTCCCCCCGGTCGGGACCTGCAGATCGACTTCGGCAAAGGAGCCCTGACTCGGACCGAATCGGGTCGTTACCGCCGTCCTCATCTGTTCAAGGCCGTCCTCTGCCACTCGCGCCACTCCTATGAGGAAGTCGTCTGGCGGCAGGAACTGAAGACGTTCATCCGCTGTGTCGAGGAGGCTTTTCACGCTTTTGGAGGCGGCGTGGAGGTGGTTCGCCTCGATAACCTCAAGGCCGGGATCACCCGGGCTTGCTTGGTGGACCCCGAGGTCAATGCCGTCTTCAGTGCGCTCGCTCGCCACTACGGCTTCGCCGTGCTGCCCATCCATCCGGGCGCTCCGAACGAGAACGGAAAAGTCGAAAGAAGCATCGGATATACCGACTCCAGCGCGCTCAAAGCTCGCCGCTTCGAGAGCCTGGATGCGCAGAATGAGCATCTGCAGAGTTGGAACGAGCGAATCGCCCGCCAGCGCATCCACGGCACCACCAAGCAGCAGGTCTGGCCCCGCTTTGTCGAAGAACAGAAGCATCTCCGACCGCTTCCGGATTCCCGCTTCAGTTTCTTCCGCGTGGGCCGTCGAACGGTCTCCACCGATGGCCACATCGAAGTCGACCGAGCGTTCTACTCGGTGCCCAATCATCTGCTCGGTTGTGAAGTCGCCGTGCACTGGGATGATCGTATCGTCCGCGTCTTCTTTCGTGAGCAACAGGTGGCCCTGCATCCGAAGCACCCGCCGGGGAGATTCCGAACCGAAACGAGCCATCTTCCGGAACGCAAACGCTACGCGCACTATCGAACCGAGCATCATCTGCTGAAGCAAGCCCGAGCCGTGGGTCCAGAGGCGCACCGCTGGGCCGAGCGAGCTCTGGAGGTCCGAGACATGCTCGCCTACCGACTCGTGCAGGGCATGATCTCGCTGACCCGCCGCTACCGCGCTTCGGTCGTCGACGAAGCCTGCGGCAAGGCGCTCGCACATGACGCCTTCCGCTACCGGACTCTGGTGGCTTTGTGTAAGCGACTGGACGTGCCGCAGCGCTCTTTGTTTACCTCCGAGCACGAGTTGATCCGACCGCTGTCCGAGTACCAGATCACCGATCCCACAGGAGAACCAGAATGATCTCATCAGAACTGGAACGAAAACTTCGTCACCTCCGGCTCTCGGGCCTGGCTCAGGTCTTTGACGTTCGCCTGCAACAAGCCGTCCAGGGAAGGCTCAGCCATCAGGAGTTCTTTGAGCTGCTGATTGATGACGAGCTGACCCGCCGTCGGGACCGGCTGTTGGAGCGACGTTTGCGCCAGGCCCAGTTTCCGGAACAAAAGCACTTGGAGGACTTTAACTTCTCCTTTAACCCCTCCATCAACCGGCAGCAGATCTTCGATCTGGCTACCGGCCGATTCATCCAACAGCGCCGCGGCTGGTTGGTCATCGGTCAGACCGGAGTCGGCAAGAGCCATCTGATCATCACCGTCGGGATCAAGGCGGTCGAAGCCGGTCACCGGGTGCAGTACAAGTCGGCTTTCGATCTGCTGGAAGACATCGCCGAAGCCACGGCCACCGGCAGACGCCGATCTTACATTACGGAGATGACCCGGATCCCGCTGCTGATCCTCGAGGATCTGGGACTCCGCAGAGTGCCGGAGTCGGCGGCAGAAGATCTGTTGGAGATCCTGCACCGCCGATACCAGAAGACCTCGACGATCCTCAGTTCGAATCGACCCCTGGAGGACTGGGGCGCGATGCTGGGAGGAGATACGGCGGCCACCTCGGCGCTGCTGGACCGCTTCCTGCACACTTCGGAAGTCACCTTCATTCGGGGCAAGAGCTATCGCCTCTACGAGCGACAGCAACGAGAGAAATCCACCCCGAAGCGAGGGAAAGAGAAATGACACCTGCGAGGCGAGTGCTGTGAGTGCGGGCTTGTCCCCTACTCGCAGACCCTGGGACTCAGCCCCAGGCTTCGTAGATTGCCCGCTCCGAGGGAGGGGTCAGGACAGGGTGGGGCAGAGCTCATTGCTTGAGGGGCCTCTGAGCGAATGTTTTTTGAAAAAAGGAAGCCAGGAAGAAGCCGTGTCGTTGAAACCAAGCAGAGACCATGGAAGCCAGGCTTCTCGAGTTTCCCCCAACACCCCCGGAAAGCCGTGGAAACTGCCGCGCTATGGAAACCGTGGGAAAACGGCTGCCTCGCGAAGACGACTCCAGGAGGCGAGTTTTTCCACCGTTCCCACAGCGCTTGGAAAACTCCTCCGGACGGAGTTTCCCACAGTTCCCACCGCTTCTACGGCTGAACACACAACAAAGCCTCCTCCCCCCGCTTCGCGGGGAGGGCTTCACAAGGGATTGAAATGACTCGAACCGGAGGATATAACTACTGAATCACTGGCCGGTTTTGACCCGGCCCCGCCTGGCCGCTTTTGAAGTGGCCCCCGACACAGCTCTCGGTGTCGCGGGGGGTTCTGTCGCGGAAGGACAGGGTCATGCAGGGCGCTGCCTCCGACTGCACCCCGATCACCTGAATGTCGGGGTTCCTAGCCTTTAGAGCGCTCCCGATGCCGCCGATCAGCGCGCCATTACCTACCGGCACGACTACCGCCTCCACCTGAGACAGGTCGCGAACAATCTCCATCCCTATGGTCGAAGTGCCGGCAACGATGGCCGGGGAGTCTCCGTCCTCGACAAAAAGATCCGTCGGATTCTGTGGCCGAACTAGCATGAGCTCTTTCGTCTCGTCCAGGTCGCGACCTATGAACTCAAGCTCGGCTCCAAATTTTTCTACCAAAGCGACCTTACTCCGATCTGCACCCACTGGAACACCCACTGTCAGAGGAACGTCCAAGCGGCTACAGGCAAAGGCCATACCTGCTCCATGATTCCCAGTTGAAGCCGTCCTCAAACGCTTTACGACACCAGACTTGACGACACTGCTAACCAGGTTCAAAGCACCTCGAACCTTGAAGGAACCGACCGGACTCCTGTATTCGTGCTTGACGTACAGGGCAGCCCCTAGCTTGCTGCCAAAGGCGTCTTCCCTGGAAATCGGTGTAGCAGGCAGATACCGGCCAATCACCTCCGCAGCAGCCCGGGTATCCTCTGGGCTGGGTCTAAGTCTTCTCACATTTTGAATCTATCACCAGCCCCAGGGGAACCGCAATCACTGGGTCAGCGTCACTGCCCCTACAGAGTGGCTCAGTCCCTCCAGACGCAAGGGCGATTCGCTCTACTATTCTTCCCGCGGGTCTTCGTAGGTCAGCGGGCGTTGGCGGCTTGCAAGAAGCCCAGGAATTCGGTTCTAATCTCAACCATGGCGATCGCCTTTTCGCTCTTGGGTCTTACGCTGCTTTTCACTTCGGTTTCCCTAGGCGGCAAAAAGGCCCTGACCATAGCCGAGGGCGAGACACTCGACGACGATCTCTTCTTCGCCGGTGAAAGTGCGAACGTCAAGGGACAGGTCCTGGGTGACCTTTTCTTTGCAGGAAAGTCGGTTCGGGTCGATGGCACTGTCTCCGGTGACCTGGTTGCGGGTCTACAGGATCTCATGCTCAGCGGCGAAATTCAGGGCGACATCTGGGCGGCCGGCCAATATCTTCGGCTCGCAGGACACACCAAAGGCGATCTTCGCTCCGCCGGGCAACGTCTCGAGATCCAGGGAGAAGTCGGAGGCAACACCCTGTTCTTCGGCCAAGAGTTTCACCTCGCCGGCGACGGCAAGATCGGAAGGAACCTAAGGCTGGCGGTGCAGGAGGGGATATTGTCCGGCCAGGTCGGGAGCAATGTTATTGGGGCGGCCGACGAGCTGGTAATCTCCGGAGAGGTCAACGGCAACGTCGACGTCACCGTTTGCAAGGTCACGCTGGAGGAAACGGCCGTGATCCGCGGCTTCTTGCACTACGAGAGCGACACGGAAGCAGTGCTAGCTGCCGGTGCCGAAGTAGAGGGCGGAGTCGAGCGGACACAACCTGAGCAGGAGGACCTGACTCCCCAACTAACCGCCGAACGCTGGGAAGAGGTCAAGGAAGGGCTCCTTTCCTTTGGACGGGTCGTCAGTTGGCTCTTGTTGTTGGGCTTCCTGGCTGTCGGAATCCTCTGGCTCCTGCTCTTCCCCCAGCAATCGACCGAAACCGCCGACACTCTTGTCGCACAACCTCTTGCCAGCCTGGGGCTCGGCTTCGCGTTTCTGGTAGCTACCCCAGCAGCGGCTCTCCTCCTCTTCCTGACCCTGATAGGTCTTCCGGCAGGATCGGTCCTGCTCGGCTGCTACCTGATTCTCCTCTATCTCAGTCCGATTCCAGTAGCTCTCTGGCTCGGCAGCAGAGTCCTTCGATTGCTGCGAGCCTCAGAGAACCCTCATCTCATTCTTGCCTTCATCATCGGAGCCATTCTTCTCAGACTGCTCTTCCTGCTCCCCTGGATAGGATTCTTGACCTGCTTCCTAACCACGGTCGTGGGCCTCGGTTGCATCGTGTTGGCGGGAACCGCACGATGGCGAGCGGCGTAAAAAGGCACAGGTCGTACGTCTAACTAGTGCCCGTCCGGAAATGTGTAAGTAATTGATAAGGAAGGGGAAAGAGGGCTTTTTCAAGCTCCGAAACTGTCAGGGCCGTTTGCTAGACTATTTGGTACAAACAATTAGACTAAAACGACTTACGACGATTTCAGGAGTTCGAAGATGCGTAAAAAGCGTGAAAAACAACGCCCCCTTTCCCCGCAATGGCCCGATCACCAGCTGGCCCATGAATTGAAGGTGATCTCGCGCATCCTGGACGACAATCCCCAGACGCTGGAGCTGATAGTACAAGATCTCTCTGACAGGGTCGATTCCGGTGTTGGCGCCCCCGGTTTGACGGCCGAGCAGGTGCTGCGTTGCGCCGTCATCAAACAGCTGCATCAGTTCAGCTATCGCAAGCTGGAGTTTCATCTGGTGGATTCGCAAAGCTGTCAGAGGTTCTGTCGCTTGCCCTATGGGGCGTCGATCAGCAAAGCCACCCTGGCGGAGAACCTGGGGAAGATTGAGCCGGGGACTTGGAAGGCGATCAACGACCACTTGGTGCTCTGGGCGCAGGCTCGGGGTCTGGAAAAAGGCCAACGGATTCGGGTCGATGCCACGGCGGTCGAGACGAACATCCACTATCCGCTCGACAGTGAGCTGTTGTACGACGGCATTCGAGTCGTGACCCAGTCGCTGGGGCGGCTGCGGGAGCGGGAAGGGATCGGCTTCGTCGATCATACGCGGCGGGCCAAGCGGCGCGTCCTGAACATCCGCAACCGCCGCGGCAAGAAGCGCCTGGACAGTTACCGCGATCTGATCAAAGTGGCGTCCAAGACGGCTCACTATGCCGAGCAGGCGCTGGCAGCTTCCGCGCAGTGGAGCGATCCCCTCAGTCTGGCCGTGGCGGCGCAACTGGCCCACTATCTGGGGCTGTTGCACAAAGTCATCGAGCAGACTCAACGACGGGTCCTTTCGGGCGAGGCCGTCGCGGCCCAGGAGAAGATCTGTTCCCTCTTCGAAGAGCACACCGATATTATCAAGAAGAGCCCTCGGGAAACGGTCTTCGGCCACAAGGTGTTTGTCAGCACGGGCGCCTCGTCGCTGATCCTGGATTGTGTGGTGGAACGGGGGAATCCGGCCGACAGCAACTATGTGCAACCCTTCTTAGAGCGGCATCGACAGCTGTACGGGAAGGTCCCCCGCCAGAGCGCCTGGGATGGTGGTTTTGCCTCGGCTGCCAACCTGCGCTGGGCCAAAGAGCAGGGGGTACAGGATGTGGCCTTTTCCAAAAAGTGTGGGTTGACGGTTGAGAGCATGGTGCGTTCCAGTTGGGTCTACAAACAACTCAAACGCTTCCGCGCCGGGATTGAGGGGTGCATTGGGACCCTCAAGCACACCTTCGGTCTCCACCGCTGTAGCTGGAAAGGCTGGCCTCACTTTCAAAGCTACGTCCATGCCAGCGTCCTGACCTATAACCTGGTCGTCCTGGCCCGACTCCTGTTGTAGCCTTTTGTGGCTGACCGTACTGCCTTGTGGCTCCGACTCGGGGAGAGGTCTGCGCCGAACCGCTGCTTTTTGGCCCGCGTGCCCTCGCTCGAGGGTCCTTGCTCTGGATCGAGCTGGGTCGAGCCGGTCTGTCAGCAGTCTCAAGTATAATAAGTGTTTACGATTCAACAGATTACAGTTCTGAAAACCCCGGTTTTCGGACGGGCACGAGCTAAGCTCGACGGCTCTACTTCGGCCTGGAGACCAAAGCCACGTCCCAGACCGACTCTGCCGTTAGTCACGACGAATAGAGTGCTCGCTTCTCTGTCGCAAGCCGTTCGAGAAGATCGACGGCATGTGCAGGCTCAGGCAGGCCAGCGATCTCATCTCTGACGTGTTGGGCATTTTGCCGATAGGCGGAGTCCTCGAGCACCATTGATGCGGCTGCACGGACGCTTTCGGGTGTGACCTCCACCGCGTCGAGCACTCGTCCAACCCCGAGGTCTAAACAGCGTCTTGTGTTCAAGGGTTGATCGGCCCCTATTGGGATGAGTACCGATGGCAACCCGTGAGCCAGCGCACCGAAGACGCTGCCCGATCCACCATGCGACACGACCAGATCGCAGTGGGGCAGCAGGGATGCCTGTGGAATGTACCGCTCGATACGAACATTGGCGGGTTGTGGGCCGAACTCCGCTGGATCGATGTGGTGACCTAGCGTGACTATTAGATTGATGGGGAGCTCCTTCAGCCCTGAGAGTACGCGCCAGAGAAGATCACCGGACTCCATGTTGAAGATGGTTCCGAGTGTGAAGTAGACAGTCGGGGCGGTCGGCAGCACCGTCGACCACGCTGGCACAGAGTCGTCGGCCGTCCTGAGAATCGATTGGCAAAACGCGTGCAGCGTTGGAGGCGGCGGAAAGGCCGGGTCGCGGAAGCTGGGTGGAAAGGGCGACAGCACGAGGTATCGGCTGAGCATCTCGAGCTCGGGGTCCGGCGTCAGGCTGTGTTTGGCGCGGAGCTCGTTGAGTGCCTCGCCGACGACCTCGGTACGCACGAAGGACCCGGCGGCTGTGACGAGCACTGTCGCGATGGGCAGACCGAGGCACTCGGCTGCAACAACGGCACCGAAATCCGTCTCGTCGCACACCAGGAGATTGGGTCCCCACACACTGCACAACTCGAGGGTACGAGGCACTCGGTATTGCGCGGTGTAACGGGCGAAGCGGTCCCGGAGATGACGGTCCTCCCGCTCGCTGTCCAGCGGACGAAGCGGAGTCCGCTGGGGTGGGCTGCTGGTGTCGGTACCCATTGCCAAGGCGGTGAAGCCTGTGGTCTCGACCGTCGAGACCATCGACGGAGCACATCCGAAAGCGACGGTGTGGCCAGCGGCCGCCGTGGCGCGAGCGATCGGGACGAGCGGATCGAAGTGACCCTGGCCACCGACGAATGTGAAGAGAATGCGCAAACCGCCTGTCATCGTTGGCCTAACAGAGCCCTTGCCCACTCTTTCCGGGTCTGTCATCCGCTTCCTTGCAGATTACCCTCTCGAACATTATGAATCAGGGATCGCACCAATATAGCACCTGGGAGGGATCCATCTATCCTCGCCAGAGCATCAACCACTACAAGATCACGGCCAAGCTCGGCCAAGGCGGCATGGGAGTGGTCTACCAGGCCACGGACACCAGGCTAGGCCGCGAGGTCGCGCTGAAGATCCTGCCTGAGAGGTTCGTCGAGGATCGTCAGAGAATGAGCCGCTTTCAGCGGGAGGCGGAGGTTCTGGCTTCCCTCAATCATCCCCACATCAGCACCATCTATGGACTGGAGGAAGCGGATGGCGTTCGGGCGCTGGTGCTGGAGCTGGTCGAGGGGCCTACCTTAGCCGAGCGAATCGCAGAAGGTCCTATACGTGTAGAAGAGACTCTTCATATTGCCCTGGAGATCACCCAGGCCCTGGAGGCGGCTCACGAGAAGGGCATCATTCACCGAGATCTGAAACCAGCCAATGTGAAGATCACGCCCGAGGGCAAGGTCAAGGTTCTGGACTTCGGCCTGGCGAAGGCATTGGAGCCGGAGCTGTCACACCAGGAACTCGCGAACTCCCCCACGCTGAAGATGGAGGCGACACAGGCTGGGATGGTCCTGGGGACGGCGGCCTACATGAGTCCGGAGCAGGCCCGCGGAAGGCCCGTAGACAAGAGGACCGACATCTGGGCCTTTGGATGTGTGCTGCTGGAGTGTCTCACGGGCGATGTGTTCCTTCGCCATTGATCTCCAAAGGTGGAATGGCACCTGCCTGGAGTCGGGACAGCACGGAGATCTTTTTCGGGGGCGGTGACATCTGGCGGATCGCTGTGGACGGCAGCGGCGAACCTGAGCGGATTCTCGAAAGAGACATGGGAGCAGCGTACCCCAACTCCTTGTCTCCGAACGGTAAGGTGCTGATATTTCAGAGTGGCGGCGATATTCTTGCACTACGGTTGGATGGTAGCGCAAAGGTCGACCCAGTCAGTGTAAACCGGTTTAGAGAATACGCTGCGGACTTCTCACCAGATGGAAATCGGATTGTTTTCACTTCCAATCGTTCCGGAAGTGACGAGATCTATGTGAAACCGTATCCGAGCCAGGGAGGTCTGATTCCCATCACAACGCAGGGCGGTACTCGCCCGCTTTGGTCACCCGAAGGGAAGGAGATCTTCTATCGCAATGGGAGGAAGCTGATAGCAGCTGAGTTTCCGATGCAGGCTGATCTCAGAGTCCGCAAACCCAGGGTGCTCTTCGAGGGAACCGCTCTGGACCCGATCCCAGCACGTCACTACGACGCCACTCCGGATGGTCGGTTCGTCATGGTGAAAAGAGTGAAAAGCGAAGGGGGGCTAACCGCCAACCAGATCAACGTCGTCCTCAACTGGTCCGAAGAGCTGAAGCGGCTGGTGCCGACAGGCGATTAAGGGGAACAGATCGTGATCGGCCAGAGCATCAAGCACTACCAGATCATAGCCAACCTCGGCCAAGGCAACATAGGGGTGGTTGACCACACCACGGATACTCGCCTGGGCCGAGAGGTGGCGCTGAAGATCCTGCCTAAGAGGCTTGCTAGTCAGATCATCAAGTGGCTACAATAGCTACATGGTCAAGACCGTCGGCGCTCGCGAACTGAAGAACCGGCTGGGAACCTACCTCCGCGAGGTTCGGGAGGGTGCCCGAATAATCATCACGGACCGCGGACGCCCCGTCGCAGAGTTGCGCGCGCTGGGGCCGGCTGAGACCCAGGGAGAATCACAGCTTCTCCAGCTGGCTGCCCAGGGCCTCGTATCACCCCCCTCTCGCCGCTTGAAGTTTCCCGGTTCTCCCAGAATTCACATTTCTGGAGAACCGCTCTCAAAGACGCTCCTGGAGGATCGTGAGGACAGGCTTTGATCGTGTATTTCGACGCCAGTGCTTTGGTGAAGAAATATATTGAGGAGACTGGGAGTGGCGTAGTCCAGGACCTGCTGCAGGCCTCACTGCCTGCTACCAGCCGCTACACGGCACTCGAGGTGATCTCGGCCGTCTCTCGCAGGTGTCGGAGTGGAGACCTCAGCAGCGCTGAACGCGACCGGATAGCAGACGATCTCGACCGGGATGTGGAGGCCATGTACATCGTGGAGGTGGTTGGCGAAGTAATCTCGACGGCCTCACGGCTTCTGCGCAGACACCCGCTTCGGGCCGCGGATACTCTGCAACTGGCATCTGCCTCGGTGGTTCAGCAGAAGCTGGATGGGTCAATTCAGTTCATCAGCTTCGACCGAAGATTGAACCAGGCGGCAAGTCGCGAGGGATTGTCGATCCTGGAGGATCAAAGCCCCTAATTGAAGGGGTGTTTCACTACCCGCTCTTCTGAGAATCCAAGATGAAGGTCCGGACCGCCATGACCCTTGACAGGGTGAGATTGAATAGCGTCATTCCCTGCCCCCGGCGTTCGGAAACCCGTACCTGCTTAGCGTCCTCCCTTGCCCGATGGAGCGCACCCGTGTCAAGATGACACGGGTGCGCTCGGTGCCCTACCTTCGATGGTGGAAAGAGGATCGGCGTCACTCCCCACACAGATCAACGTCGTCCTCTACTGGTTCGAAGCACTGGAGCGGCTGGCGCCGACCGGAGATTGAATTCACCTCAGAAAGAAAACCGGAAGCCGAACTGGATTTGCCGCGTCTCTCTTCAGTCTTCCACTGGTATGATTGTGACATGAAAGTCATCTCAGGGACCGTCGTCGGAGGTAGGATCGACGTGCCAGAGGGTGTCTTGGCTGAAGGAGATCGTGTCGCGATCGTGGCCTCGGAGCCCGCGGAACCCATCCAGCTCACGGAGGAGCAGGAAGCCGAGCTGGCCGCCGCCGTGGAGGATATCCGAAATGGCAGGTATCTAGACGGTCAAGACCTGTTAGCCGAGCTGAGGAAGAGCACTGGAAGTTGAGCCTCCGGGTTCGAATCTCGCCGCGCGCCGCCAACCAGATTCGCCAGGCTGCCAAGTGGTGGTGCCAACACAGAGAGAAGGCTCCCGATGCTTTCGCCGATGATCTTGAGCGGGGGATAGAGCTCATTGCGTCGTTGGCTGCGGTTGGAGAGCCGGTACCCCATTCGCGCCTCACCGGTGTAAGACGGATGCTCTTGGTGAGGATTCGGTATTACCTCTACTACCAGCACCATAGTGGAGACAACACCGTAGATGTGCTGTCACTCTGGCACACTGGGCGTGGTTCAGGTCCGCCGCTAGAATGAAAACCGGAAGCCGAACTGGATCTGTCGCGCCGTCGCCGCCGAGGTCACACGTCCTGCACTCGAGAGGGCCATGTTGCCGTTGGGGGCGTTGAAGATGGCGTGGTTGAAGGCGTTGAACAGCATCGGGAACGGAAACACCTGCGGGTAGCTCCGACGGGCGCGCTGTCCGGTCCACTCCCGAGTCCCCGTGTCTCCAGGAATCCAGGCCCGCAGTCCAGCCGTGATGGGATCATCCGTCACCTGCACCGAGTCGCCGCCGACCAGAGGTCGGATGTAGCCCTCTGGCAGTGCCACGTTGAAGGGGCTGACCTCACGAATGTGACGACCCTGGTTGCCCACATAGGCCGCTAGCGGTTCTGCCGGACGGGGCTTCGCAATATTGGAGTTCACCCGTGCGTGGCACCCTTTTGCTCTTCAGTCCATAAACGTCTTCCTCAGCAACGTGCGACGTTTAGACCGAAGTTACCCTGAAAACTAGCTGAAAAACAACCTGTAAGCCATTGTGGATCATCAGGTAAGGGTCTTTTTGTGTTCGACAATCTGTACCCATGTAATAGTTGCTTTAGTGTCCTTTATTGTCGGTAGTATGTGATATTATAGTGCCCATGTACATCGAATCCGTTCCCAACCGCAACTCGCCCCCGGCCATTCTCCTGCGCGAGTCCTACCGGCAAGCCGGCAAGGTGCGCAAGCGCACTCTGGCTAACCTCAGCAAGTGGCCCGCGGAGATCGTCGAAGGCCTGCGCAGCCTCTTGAAGGGAGGCTCCGTCATCTCCGACTTGAGCCAAGCCTTCCAGGTCCAGCGCACTCGCCCCCATGGTCATGTGGCGGCCGTCTTGGGTACCCTGCGCCGCCTCGGTTTGGAGCGCTTACTGGCCACTCGCAACAGCCTGCAGCGCCGCCTGGTAGTGGCCCTGATCGTGGCGCGCATCCTGGAGCCCCGCTCCAAGCTGGCCACCGCACGCGGATGGGATCCCCAGACCCTGTCCAGCAGCTTGGGCGAGCTCTTACAGGTGGAGGCCGCGACGGCCGATGATCTGTACGGCGCCTTGGACTGGCTGCTCGTTCGACAACCAAAGATTGAAAACCAGCTGGCGGCTCAGCGCCTGCAGGACGGTTGCCTCGTGATCTACGACGTCACCTCGACCTACTTCGAAGGGAGGAGTTGCCCGTTGGCCCAGCGGGGGTATTCCCGAGACGGCAAAGGGGGTACGCTGCAGATCGTCTTCGGCCTGCTGTGCGAAAGGCTGCCCCGTCGCGGTCGAGGTCTTCGAAGGCAACCGAGCGGACCCCACAACAGTGACCAGCCAAATCCAAAAACTGCGCCAACGCTTCGGGTTGCGCTCGGTGGTGGTGGTCGCCGATCGAGGAATGCTGACGGAAGCCCGCATTCGGGAGGAGCTCAAGCCGCTGCCCGGCATGGGCTGGATCACGGCCCTGCGAGGCCCTCAGATCCGCAAACTGTTTCAATCCGGTCCGCTGCAGCTGTCCCTGTTTGATCAACGCGACCTGGCCGAGATCCAGAGCCCGGACTACCCCGGGGAACGGCTCATTGTCTGCCGTAATCCCCTCTTAGCGGAGGAACGGGCCCGCAATCGCCAGCAACTGCTCCAGGCGACCGAGCTGGAGTTGGAGAAGATTGTCCAGGCAACGCAACGTCCGAAGCGTCGCTTCAAGGGCAAGGATCGGATTGCCCTGCGGGTGGGCAAAGTCCTCAACCGCTACAAAGTGGGCAAGCATTTTGTCCTGGAGATCGGCGAGGAGTCCTTCTCCTACCAGCGCCGGCAGGAGCGCATCGAGCAGGAGGCGGCACTGGACGGGATCTATGTGATTCGCACCAACCTGGCCCGCGAGCAAATGGATGCCGAACAAACGGTGGCTGCCTACAAGGGGTTGTCCGTCGCCGAACGGGCCTTCCGCAGCTGTAAGAGTGTCGATCTGAAGGTCCGACCCATTTACCACCATCTGGAGGATCGGGTCCGCGCTCACGTCTTTCTGTGCATGCTTGCCTACTACGTCGAGTGGCACATGCGACAGAAGTTAGCTCCGATCCTGTTCGACGACGAGGATCCCGAGGCGGGGAGGCAGCTTCGCGATTCGGTGGTGGCACCCTCTCAGCGCTCTCCTCAGGCCCTCCGCAAGGCTCACCGCAAGCGCACCGTTGAGGGTGGGCCCGTGCACAGCTTTCAGACCTTGCTCAGCGATTTGGCCACGATCTCCAAAAACCGGATTCAGCCGCAGTTGCCCGGCTCAGCAGCCTTCGACAAAATCACCCGTCCCACATCGCTTCAGCAGCGAGCCCTGGATCTCCTCGGCGTTCGTCTATAATGTACCCAGTACCGACGCAGCTGATTTGTAGCATTACCCCAATCTTAACAATAGGTTACATCACTTTTCTACGAGGTAACTTAGGTTTAGACGATTTGTTCGAGTCTCAGCTTAGCCCGCATTTCTCATCGCTGGTCTACTGCGACGCCGCAATCATCCGCCCTGGCTGTGTTATGCTCGGTCGGCCTCCTCGACGTACTGTACAAGTACGACTGCGGCGGCTCGCCACGAGTGGTCTCGGTCGCAAGCCTTGCCAGGACGGCCCTTGCGGCGCCTCGCTACGACAAGCGATGAGAAATCCGGGTTAGCAGCGCCACCGGCTGCGCCGGATCGTACCTGAAAGAAACTTCAGTCGAGGGACGTAGCGGTGGCCCCCAGGCCGCCGTGTTCTCTCCTTCAAGCACTCAGGGAGAGTTTTCCCGGAAGAGTCGCAGGAAGTTTCTCCCCAGCATCTTGATGATGTCTTCGTTGCTGTATTCCCTCTCCATGAGTCCTTGCGTCAAGCCCCGAAACAACTCGACATAGCCTGGGTCCCGCATGTCAGCGTCGACCCCGATCGCCACATGATCGACACCGATGAGTTTTGTCAGGTAGTCGATGTGATCCAGCGTGGAGTCGATGGTCGCACCTGATCCGGAGGGGAAGGGAAGTTCTGGTCTTGGGATCTCGTCGGGTGGCAGCCCCAACTCTGTTCGGACCTCCTCCATTCGCTGCTGGCTACGCAGAGTGAATGCCAGCTCGAACGGGTCCGGGTATCTGGACACCAGATGACGGACCATGAGGAGACGCCGTTGATAGTAGCCAGTGGCGGCGAACTTCTCAGTCACGCTTCGATCCAGAAAGGCTCCCACTCCGATCACACCTCCCCGCTCGGCCAGAGCCTTCAGGATCGGATTGGGAATGTTGCGACTGACGTCGGAGAGGGCACGGGCTCCGGAATGGGAGGCAAGGACGGGCTTACTAGAAGCCTCAATCGTCTCCCGGGCCGTTTCGTCGGAGGTGTGGGAGATGTCCAGCATGATGCCCAGGCGGTTGCATTCCCGCACCACCTCCCGCCCCAAGTCGGAGAGTCCCAGATCGCCATCGTCGAGAATTCCGGTGCAGGAATCGGCCCAGGAGGCGGGTGTCTCGTGGACCAGGGACAACTTGCGAACTCCCAGGTGAGAGTACATTCGCAGGACTGCGAGATCCTCGTCGATCTGGATTCCGGCGTCCAGTCCGGCCACTACGGCCAGCTTTCCCTCGCGGTTGATCCGTTCGATATCGCTCCCGGTGAGAGCGATCTCTGCCCCTTCATGGCCGTCGATTGCCTGGTGTAAAGCATCCAGCTCTTGTAGGATTCGCTGGATCACGGCAGGTCCCTCGAAAACCGACCGAAAGGTAGGCTTCCCTGGTTGAGGACCCTCGAAAAGGGGTTTCGTCACATCATCGATGTCCACTTCTTCGGACAAGGTACCAGCTCCCAGAACTACGGCGTTGAAGCCCGATTCGAATAGGGTCTCTGGGGCGAAGGGCTTTTCCCCCTCGCCCTCGAAGCGGAAAAAACGGGTAGTCACGGCCGTGTCGATGACGATGGCCTCCTCAAGTAGCCGGGACACGGGGTCGTCGGGGGGGGGGAGGTTCCTGCGCCGAATCGTCACTGCAACCGACCGTCAGAAGGAGAGCGACCGCTACGAGCCAGCTCCAGCAGCGTGAAGTTGATCGGGTGAAATCCGTGAGCCTCAGATGACCGACCTCGGGCGTCATCATGTAGGAGTAGAAGCAAGCGGATGGTGCCGTGTTGACGCCACCCACTTCTCGGGTCGGCACAGATCTCAAACTCGTGGTAATGTTCTCCTCTGGAGGAACCCCTGAGGGCAAACCGATTGTGGTGATATGGACGAGATAGGGTTGGATCGGTTTCATCTTCATCGTGGGCTTTCTACTCGGCGGTCAGTGGTTTTTCGATTGGCTCCTGGGTGAAGGCACTTTTGAACATCATGTTTGGCCAAAACTTGCGATACTTATCGCTTGTTCAATCCTGTGCTGGACTATCGGCCGTTGGTTGAATCGAGACCTCTCTCGACGATTTTTCGAGGTGCCTACTCGGAACGGGGCAGCGCCAGGAGCTGATCCGCTGAGAGTCGGAATTGAGGGCCACACGTTGGGTTTCCTACGGCTGGAGTACGCCGGAATCATCGCAGCACCGCTCTATCTCTTTATCGCTTTCCGAGATGCCGGTCTCTTCTGACCCTGGTGGCTTCTCCGCGTCTTGTCGCATACGATAATCGCCCTTCTTGCTGCGAGCTGCCAGCAGGATCCGATTGTCTCTCAGGCGGGAAGAGGTGCCTGCAACAGATCTGTGACCACGCGGGCATCGTTGACCTTGGAATCGGTTGCGGTCTCCGTATTCCCGTTATGAGGATAGGTGACTTGTTCGTGGTCCAGGCCGAGGAGCGACAGGATGGTCGCGTGTAGATCCGGCACGCTGACTCGATCCACCACCGACTTGTAGCCCAGCTCGTCCGTTTCTCCGTAGATCAGGCCCTTCTTGAAACCGCCTCCGGCTAGAAGCAAGCTGAAGGCGTTGCGATTGTGATCGCGGCCATTGGAGTTCTGGGTAATGGGTAGGCGCCCAAACTCGCCGGTCCAGACCACAACGGTGCTCTCCAACAGTCCCCGCTCTCTGAGATCGCGAATCAAGGCGGCCGAAGGCTGGTCAGTGTTGGCGCAGATACTTTCCAGACTATTTTTCAGATTCGAGTGCTGGTCCCAGGGCTGAACGGGTCGGGGAAAAATCTGAACGAATCGAACCCCCGATTCCACCAGCCGCCGTGCCAGCAGGCAGCGCATGCCATAGCTGGCGGTCACTGGGTTGTCGAGGCCATAGAGCTTCTTGGTGGCCTCGGACTCGCCGTCCACATCCAGGATCTCCGCGGCAGCTAGCTGCATGCGAGCAGCCAACTCGAAGTTTTGGATCCGGGATTCCAGCTCTGATTCACGAGGATACAGCCGCTGATGAGATCGGTTCATCTGGGACAGGAAGTCCAGGCTGTCACGTTGTGCCCCGGGAGGAATGGGTAGGGCGGAGTTCAAGTGATGCACGGGTGAGCCAGTGGAACTGAACTCCACGCCCTGATAGAGCGCCGGCAAGAAGCCGCTGGACCAGACCAGCTTGCCAGTGGTGTTGTATCCGGCGGGATCGCGCAGCACCACGTAGGCCGGTAAGTTCTGATTCTCGGTCCCCAGAGCGTAGCTGATCCAGGAGCCCAGGCCCGGTCGTCCCGGGAAGATCTTGCCCGTCTGCATCATGATGAGGGCTTCGGTATGGTTGTTGTGGTTGGTGTACATCGAGCGCACCAGAGCCATCTCGTCAGCCACACCGCCCAGATTCGGAATCAGCTCCGAGAATTCCATTCCGCTCTGGCCATGGTGTTTGAACTCAAAGGGTGAGCCCAAGAGCACATTCGAGTTGCCCGGCTGGAAGACCTCGATATCCCCTGAGTAGTTCTGACCGCTCCTCTTGTTGAGCTCGGGCTTGCGATCAAACAGATCCATCTGACTCGGTCCGCCATTCTGCATCAACTGGATGACTGCCTTGGCAGGACCCTCGAAATGCGGGCGGCGCGGCTTGAGGTCGTTGTAGAGAGTGTTGGTGCCCCCCGAAGAAGCCAGCAAGGAAGACTGGTTGAGTAGATAGGTCAACGCCAGACTGCCGAAGCCCAGGCCAGAGAGTTCCAACAGCTGGCGGCGGGAAATCCTGCGATGCTCAGGCTTCCAGGCCGCGTCGTACCCCGGTTTCATGGTTCACGTCCTTTCAGACAAACTCTACCCGACATAGAGAAACTCGCTTGCCGCCATCAACATCTGGCAGAGTCCCGCCAGTGCGCGCCTCGACGCCTCCTCCGCGGGAGTCCCGAGATCCAGATACCGCTGTCGCTGTCGCCCCAAATATTCCTCAGCCTGCTTCAACTCGTCAGGGCTGGGTTGACGCGAAAATGCCAGGCTAAACGCGACCTTCACTTTCTTCTGGAGGGGCGCTTCGCGGTCCGTCAGGCGGTCGATTCGCTCCGCCAAGCGCTCTGACTGCTGCATGGAGAACTCGCTGTTGAGCTGAGTCAGGGACTGCAGCGGTGTGGCAGATTGGGTGCGCCCGCTACAATTCAACTGAATGATGGGGAAATCGAAGGTCTCGAGAAAGCTCGACATGTAATTTCGCCTTGCCAGCAAATAGAGGCTGCGCCGCTGTCCGGCGGATGGCCTAGAGGGTTCTTGAGCAGTGACCAGTCCATCAGAAGCCAGGTCCACCATCACCGATTTGCCACCCACCGCCGAGTCGAGGTTGCCGCTGACCACCAGCATCGAGTCTCGGATGACCTCGGCCTCCAACCGCCGCAGATGCATTCTCCAGAGCAGGCGGTTGCCGGGATCCTTCTCCTCTCCCGCCGAACTGGTCTCGTGGGAGGCACGTCGGGAAGACTGGCGGTAAGCGCTGGAGCCCATAATCATCTTGTGCAAACGCTTGATCTTCCAATCGTGCTCAATGAAGTCTACGGCTAGCCAGTCCAGCAACTCGGGATGCGTCGGAGGCGTCCCCTGACGTCCAAAGTTCCCTGCCGTTTCGACGATGCCCTTTCCAAAGTGATGCATCCAGATGCGATTGACCATGACTCGAGCGGTGAGGGGGTGATCCGGGCGGATCAACCAGCGAGCCAGCGCCAGCCTCCGTCCGCTGGAGTCGCCTTTGGTATCGTGCGGCCGCTGCAATCGGGCCTCTCCGGGATAAGACAGGACCGCAGGAACTGCGGCTTGGACCACCGCTCCCGGAGTGGTGAGCTCGCCCCGATGAAGCAGCCGAATCTCCGGGATCTTCCCCGCGTCCCAGGCTGCCTCGATCCTGCCGTGAGATCGACGCCAGCTCTTGAGGGTAGCGATTCGCTCTTGAAGTTTGGCACTCTCGGCCCGCTCTTTTTCGTCGAGCAGCGCATCCACCTCCTGAGGTAAGACCTCGAGCTCCTTTTCCAGCTTGGTTGCGAAATACGTCTGAATCTGGTTCCGCTGTTCGACGGGAGTTTCCAGAGCAAGGCTGACATCCTCACGCAGAAGCTTCGGGACGGCGGCCGCCAGTTTCGCCTGGTAGAGGCTCTTGCGATGGGGTCCGCGGATTCCGTCCAGCTTCTTGAGCAATGCCTCCAAGGGCCGATCGATCTCGGCATTGTGACGCTCGATCTCTTCCAACTGTGTCTGGGAGACGTCGGGCAGGTTTCGCTTCTTTACCGTGATCCAAGCTTCAGGGTTGAACGAGGTGGCGAAAATCGCCATCAATCGATAGTAGTCTGCCTGTCGAATGGGATCATACTTGTGATCATGGCAGCGGGCACAGCCCACGGTCAGGCCCAGAAGCCCGCTCCCCAGGTTGTCCACCAGCTGAGACAGAATCAAGAAATGCTCCCTGCGAGTATTCAGCTCCTGCTGGTCGGTGTCGTCCTGACGGGTTCGTAGATATCCAGTGGCAATCAGCCCGTCCAGTATCTCTGGAGTAAACTTGGGTGCGGCCCGCCAATCGTAGAGCTCATCGCCCGCAAGCTGCTCCGTCAAGAACCGATCAAAGGGCTTATCCTGATTGAAGGAGCGGACTACATAATCACGGTAGCGCCAGATGTCCTCACTGATCTTGTAGATAGGTCCGTCATTCGCAATGCTGTACTCATCCGTGAAGCCAACCGCGTCCAGCCAGTGACGTCCCCACCTCTCTCCATAGTGAGGAGATTCGAGGAGGCGATCAATGAGCCGCTCGTAGGCGTCAGGCCTCCGGTCTGCCAAGAACTTCTCCACCTCCTCCGGGCCGGGCGGCAGACCGAGCAGGTCAAAATAGGCTCTCCGAATGAGCGCGGTCTTGGATGCTGACGCCGAGAAAGTCAGACCCTCGGCTTCCAGCTTTTCCAGCAGAAACGCATCCAGCGGGGTACGGACCCGAGCGGCGTTTCCGGTCTTCGGTAGCTGCGCCTTGACGGGAGGGAGAAACGCCCAGAAGCTGCGATCCTCCGGACTGAATTCCGAATCTGTCGAGGTCAGCGACTTCAAATCTGAGTCGGGAGGCGCGGCTGAACGCCGCTTTTCCACCTCGGATGGAGCCCCGGAATCGATCCACTGACGGATGACCTCAATCTGCGAGACGGAAAGCGGAGGACCGGAGCCCGGAGGCGGCATCTTTTGACGAGTGATCTTCTGGAAGAGAACGCTGTCCTGCGATGCGTTCTGGACAACGACCGGCCCCTTAATGGAGCCCTTCCACAATGAGTCAGCCGACCCCAGATCCAGTCCAGCGGCGGGAGTGTTGCCGCTGTGACAGGCCACGCAGCTCTGCTGGAGAATGGGCAGAACGTCCCGCTCGAAGAAGAGGCTCTGCTGGGCAGGGACCGCTGCCGTGGTTGCCCAAAACAACAAGAGAAAAAGCAACAGGGCGAGCCTACCAAGGGAGTTCCCTGGAGTCCTATCTCGGATATAGGGTGACGTAAGAGACAGATGTGAATTCGGTTGTTGGCCTGGTTCGAAAGTGTTGGATCTGGCGGGCCGATTCATTTCGGCTTTCCTTTAAGAGTCAGGTTATTCTAGCTCCTATCGCTAGACAATTCCAATCTTACCTTTGCCTCCTCCCTTGCCTTTGCCCTTGCCCAATCATCGCATCGACATCCTTGGCGCTTCAGAACGCTGCCCGGGCTGTTCAAGATCCTTGACGCATGTCAATCGATTAAGTCAGGGCAAAGGCAAGGGCAAGGGGGGAGGAGACTGATATAGTGTTATAAACCATCGAGTGAGGACGGAATGAGAGAAGCCTTCGCAGACATCGTCGATCACGAAGCTGTATTGTCCCGGCTCCAGGATCAGGGCTACGTCGTCATCAGCACCCTGTTGCCAACCCGCCAGGTGGCCGCGATGCGCGGGGCGGTGGACGCGCTTTTCAGCGCCGAGCGCGAACGGCCCTTCGACCCGGACGAGAGAGATTTTAGCGAAGAAGACGCCGACATCGAGGCCTATCTGGCGGAGAGTTACCCGGTCAGCCAGACCGAACTGGGCCGCCTGATTCGGCGCATCCGCCACTACCGGAAAATCAACCACAACACGCCTTGGCCGGTACCGATCAGAGACGTGCTCAAGCTCTTCCTGCATGTGCCCACCCTTTTTGACCATGATCGATCGCAGCGCATCTGGAACATCCTGGCCAAGGGCACCGTCTTTGCCGAACTGATCGAGAACCCAACCGTGTTGCGGCTGGTGAGGTCGATCCTGGGACCCGACTGCGTCTTGTCCGACTGCAGCGCTACCAGCGTGGGGCCGCACACGGAAGGAGGAGCCTGGCACGTGGATGTTCCTCTGGGACAGCTTCCGGAGCCGCTGCCCGACTTCCCACTGACCACGCAGAATGCCTTCATGTTGGACGACTTTACGGAAGAAAACGGAGCTACTCGGATCGTTCCGGGCAGCCACAAGACCCGAAAGAAGCCCCCTTGGGAAAAACACGGCGCTCGACATCTGGACGAGGTGGCGCTGACCGGAGCCGCCGGGTCCCTAGCTCTCTGGCTCTCCAACACCTGGCATCGGCACGGACCCAATTCCACCGACCGGCCGCGACGGGCCATCCTGGCCTACTACTCCCGTTCCTGGATCAAACCATTTACCGATTTCCGGACGGTCATCCCGGCCGAGAAAGTCCGGGAATACTCGCCTCTGGCGCGCTATTTGATGGGATTCTCTTCCAATCCACCGCCCCTGCGCGGCTAGGAGTGGGTCCACGCGCCTTCCGTCCCCAGTTTCTCCAGGGCCGAAAGCCCTGCGAATTAAGCAACTTGCCTGGATTGATGTTCCACTTTTCGCATCACTAGCTGATAGAGAACCGGCGTAAGAAACAGGTTGAGGATTGCTGAAGTCAATAGGCCAGCGACTCGTGTCAGCCTATTCCTGACTGACTATCACTACTGTCCGGTTGGACTATTCAGATATCGTGCCAACATGATTATAATCAATTAGTTAAAAGGATAATAGACTGGACACGACTTCAACTGGGACTTCCGCCGGTGCCCAACTCGTTCGGGTTCGGTTCCACCCTGGCATCGGAAAGGACGGGAAATGGGTCCTGTCAGACCAAGCGAGGTCAATCCCAACGGGATTGTGTCTTCCAGCCCAGGGTTTCCCAACCCTGGATAAGAGAGTCAACCCCTTAATAATCAACCCTGTAGGGGTGCGATGAGCCGCAGTGGCTCGAACTAAGTCAACCATGGTAGACAAACGGTGAGGCGTTTGAAAGGAGGGAAATAGAGGGATAAGAGAAGCAAGACGCCGAAGCCTACCTGTGCGAGTCCACGCTGGTACAGAACTTCCTGCTCGAACTCCGCAACTAACCAGCGGAGGTAGGCAGCCAGGGCGCTCCCAACGGCAGGTCCGGAAGAAGGGATCGTCACGAAGGGGCCAGGCAGGAAGACTTCGGGAGACGGCACTTCGGCCTAGAGCAAAGCGCCAACGACCGCCCTTGAGCGAAGCGTCGGCGAGGTTCCCTGACCTCGTCTTCAGAGAGAACATGTGGTTATCTCTCTGGAACTGCTTTGGGTGATACCTGTCGCCGCCTGAGGAAAATGGTTCGAGTCATGACCGGTGAAGGTCCCCCACCGTCCCACGTTGGGTGAGTCCGCGCTATAAGCCCTCGGCGAAAGGCGACGGATGATGCGGTGCTGTGGAGAAGGCCTCCTGAGCCGCCTCCGCTTTAGGGATTGCCGCAGAGCCGGAGTACTCCAGTTTCGACTGGAGGAAAGGTAAAACCGAAGACGAGCTGAGGAAGGATCTGAGCTCTGGGTAGTTAGCGTCCCGGCCGTGGCCTCCAAAATGGGCCGGCCCGTGCTCTTGCCCGGGTCAAACCGAGAAAACAGACACCTAGGTGCCTGGCTAAGAAACACCCGATAGATCCCCGATCCGTCTCACCTGATGATGCAACCTAACAGGAACACCATGGTGAAGAGCAGAAAGGAGCACTCGCTGACCGGTCGCATTACGATCGAGCTCATGCGGGCCGCTTTCAAGAAAGTCAAGCGCAACCGAGGTGCCGCTGGAGTGGACAAGGTCAGCGTCGGGAGGTTCGAGGCTAACCTCGAACCAAACCTTCTCGCCCTGATGAAAGTTCTCAAATCAGGGGCGTTTCGGCCCGATCCGCTGCTCCGCGTCCGGATCTCCAAAGGCCCTCGCACGAAGAAGACCCGGCCGCTCGGGATCCCCGTGGTCCGCGATCGCGTGGCCCAGGAGGTTCTGCGGCGGCTGCTGGAACCTCTCTTCGAGCCGCTCTTTCAGGACGCCTCCTTCGGGTTTCGTCCTAAACGCAACTGTCATCAGGCGATCCAGTGGCTGTTGTCCCTTCACGACGCCGGCTACCTTTGGGTACTCGACGCCGATGTGGAAGGTTTTTTTGACCACATTCCACAGAACGTCATTATGCAGTTGGTGGCCGACAAGGTTGCCGACGGCAATATCCTTCGCCTTCTCCAACGATTTCTCACTGCCGGGGTCATGGACGACGGAGTCTTCAAGCCGACCACGGTCGGCACGCCACAGGGAGGAGTCATTTCCCCACTGCTGGCTAACATCGTCCTCAACCAATTGGACTGGGCCTTGCACCGGGCGGGTTTTCAATTCGCCCGCTATGCTGACGACTTCGTCGTCTTGACCCGGTCCCAACAGCAGGCGCAAGAGGCTATGGAACTCGTCCAGCAAGTGCTGGAAACCCCACTTCAGCTACGGCTGAGTCCGGAGAAAACCCGGATCATGACGTTCGGAAAAGGCTATGAATTTCTTGGCTTTTTCCTCTCGTCCCGTTCCCGGCGCATGCGCGACAAGTCCCAGCAGAAATTCAAGGATAAGGTGCGGGAATTAACCGTCCGCTGCCATAACCTCGATGCCGAGGCAATCCTGAAATTGAACCGAGTGATCAGGGGGACAGCACAGTACTTCACCCCCGAGTTTGCGACCAATCGTTGGCTCTTCCAAAAGCTCGACTCCTGGGTCCGAATGCGACTCCGGAGCATGAAGCTTAAACGGAAGAACTACAACGACAACCGCAAACTCCGGGTGGGGTTCTTCTGCCGAAAGCTCGGCTTGCTTTCCCTGGAAAGCTTCTGTCTCTGTCGCAACACCTACGGTCAAGTATGTTACGTCGTTCCCCGAAATGGGGCAACGTCTTTGGGGTCGCCCGGTGAGTGACCCTCACGCCGGTAAATGTGGGGAACAGACCCCATCGCGACAACGGGGATGTCAGGGGCCACCCAAAAGCGGCCAGTGAGGGCCACTTCAAAACCGGCCATTTTCAAGAGCCATTGAGGGCCGCATCCGGCGTAGGATGCGCCGATGGCCAATACATTGAAAATGGAAAAGAAGCAAACGGTTTTGGCGCTCCTGAAGCTGGGCTGGTCGTATCGTCGGATCGAGCGAGAGGTGGGAGTCCGACGAGAGAGGATTGCCCGCTATGATCCCTCCCGAGATTCAAAACCGGCCAAAGTGGCCCCCGGCTCGGAGGAGCAAAAGCGGCCAAAGCGGCCCCCGGGTCTGCGCAGCTTCTGTGAGCCCTTTCGGGAGCAGATTGAAAAGAAACTCCAGCAGGGATTGCAGGCCAAGCGGATCTGGCAGGACCTGGTCTTCGAGCAGGGATTCGGGGGAGCCTACAACTCCGTCAAGCGCTTCTGTGGAAAGCTCAAGGCGGAGAGTCCTCGCGTGTTTGCTCGGGTGGAAACTCCCCCCGGTCGGGACCTGCAGATCGACTTCGGCAAAGGAGCCCTGACTCGGACCGAATCGGGTCGTTACCGCCGTCCTCATCTGTTCAAGGCCGTCCTCTGCCACTCGCGCCACTCCTATGAGGAAGTCGTCTGGCGGCAGGAACTGAAGACGTTCATCCGCTGTGTCGAGGAGGCTTTTCACGCTTTTGGAGGCGGCGTGGAGGTGGTTCGCCTCGATAACCTCAAGGCCGGGATCACCCGGGCTTGCTTGGTGGACCCCGAGGTCAATGCCGTCTTCAGTGCGCTCGCTCGCCACTACGGCTTCGCCGTGCTGCCCATCCATCCGGGCGCTCCGAACGAGAACGGAAAAGTCGAAAGAAGCATCGGATATACCGACTCCAGCGCGCTCAAAGCTCGCCGCTTCGAGAGCCTGGATGCGCAGAATGAGCATCTGCAGAGTTGGAACGAGCGAATCGCCCGCCAGCGCATCCACGGCACCACCAAGCAGCAGGTCTGGCCCCGCTTTGTCGAAGAACAGAAGCATCTCCGACCGCTTCCGGATTCCCGCTTCAGTTTCTTCCGCGTGGGCCGTCGAACGGTCTCCACCGATGGCCACATCGAAGTCGACCGAGCGTTCTACTCGGTGCCCAATCATCTGCTCGGTTGTGAAGTCGCCGTGCACTGGGATGATCGTATCGTCCGCGTCTTCTTTCGTGAGCAACAGGTGGCCCTGCATCCGAAGCACCCGCCGGGGAGATTCCGAACCGAAACGAGCCATCTTCCGGAACGCAAACGCTACGCGCACTATCGAACCGAGCATCATCTGCTGAAGCAAGCCCGAGCCGTGGGTCCAGAGGCGCACCGCTGGGCCGAGCGAGCTCTGGAGGTCCGAGACATGCTCGCCTACCGACTCGTGCAGGGCATGATCTCGCTGACCCGCCGCTACCGCGCTTCGGTCGTCGACGAAGCCTGCGGCAAGGCGCTCGCACATGACGCCTTCCGCTACCGGACTCTGGTGGCTTTGTGTAAGCGACTGGACGTGCCGCAGCGCTCTTTGTTTACCTCCGAGCACGAGTTGATCCGACCGCTGTCCGAGTACCAGATCACCGATCCCACAGGAGAACCAGAATGATCTCATCAGAACTGGAACGAAAACTTCGTCACCTCCGGCTCTCGGGCCTGGCTCAGGTCTTTGACGTTCGCCTGCAACAAGCCGTCCAGGGAAGGCTCAGCCATCAGGAGTTCTTTGAGCTGCTGATTGATGACGAGCTGACCCGCCGTCGGGACCGGCTGTTGGAGCGACGTTTGCGCCAGGCCCAGTTTCCGGAACAAAAGCACTTGGAGGACTTTAACTTCTCCTTTAACCCCTCCAACAGCGCCGCGGCTGGTTGGTCATCGGTCAGACCGGAGTCGGCAAGAGCCATCTGATCATCACCGTCGGGATCAAGGCGGTCGAAGCCGGTCACCGGGTGCAGTACAAGTCGGCTTTCGATCTGCTGGAAGACATCGCCGAAGCCGGCGGTCCATTGTCCGTGCGCATCGCAT
Organism: Acidobacteriota bacterium; assembly: GCA_965219855.1. GTDB lineage: Bacteria > Acidobacteriota > UBA6911 > RPQK01 > JAJDTT01 > CAUZIZ01. The sequence continues at coordinate 1,213,144 of CBDCOR010000012.1, read as the reverse complement.
CGGGCAGCCCACACTCTCGGAACGTCTTAATAAACAGCGGCTTGACCGTGATAAATCCGGTCGCTTCCCCCAGCCCCTGGCAGCACAACAAGCAGCGGCTGTGCGCATCACTGATCGTCAAGGGCGTGCATTTGCGGCCGTTGGTGGTCCGAAACCAGCCCTTGAAATCCGTACACCACACGGCATTGGCCTCCCGGCACTCCTCAAAGGGCTGCTCCGTCGGCACCGCTCGCCGTCGTCGTTTGACCAGTCCACTCAAACCGTGCCGTCTGAGGATCTCGCTCACCGTGCTCTCCGCCGGACACCGATCCGCTCCCACCGCCTCTCTCAGTTTGACCCACAACTTCGGCGCTCCCCACAACGGCCAACGGGCCTTCAACTCTAAAAGCTTCCTCTCGATCTTCTCTTCTACCGCGTTGGGGTGGCTGTGGGGCGCACGGGACCGATCCTCCAGCCCCGCCCAGCCTTCTTTTTCGTATCGAGCAATCCACTTGTACATCGTCTTCCGACTCACCTCATAGGCCTGCGATAACTCTGTAATCCCATACTCCCCCTCCAGATACTCGGTCAGCAGTTTCACTCGTTCGTTCATTACACACGTCTCTTTCCATGGCATGACTCCTCTTGTAACCTATGTGCCTGGGAGAAACTGTTACCTATGTGCCCGGAACATACCCCGCCGCCTCCACCCTTTCGGGGTGGAATCGCCCATGACTTCGGTGGCGGCGACGTGTTCCAGAAGGTCACAATTTCAGGTGTTCCGCCCGGGCAGAGTCGCACGGTAGCTTTCTCTTTCCAATGGGATGAACCCTTTGCATCCGCTTCCCCAGCCAGCCCCGGCTCCACCAGCGACTATGACATCTATATCCTCCTGGGTGATCCGCCTTTCGGAATTCTCGGAGCTGGAATCGACAGCAATATCGGCGCCGATCCGGTGGAGGTGGCAGGTGTCATCTACACTGGCCCCACTGATGTCGAAATCAACATCATGATCACGAAGGTCGCGGGTCCCGACGCGGCTCTAATGAAGTACGTCCGCTTTGGGAGTTCCGGAGTCACTGTGAACGAGTTTGACACGATGAGCGCTACCATCTATGGACACTCTAATGCTAGAGGGTCGGAGGCAGTTGGGGCCGCCTTCTATCAGGACACGCCGGTCTTCGGTGTCGATCCTCCGAGGATCAAGTTCTTCTCCTCGGCTGGCACTACGCCCATCCTCTTCAACCGGAATGGTACCCGCAAGACGTCTCCCGAGCTACGCATCAAGCCTGGACTGGTGGGGCCGGACGGTACTAACACAACTTTTTTCTCACCGGTTCACATCGAGCCAGACGGCTTCCCCAACTTCTTTGGGACCTCGTCGTCGGCACCACACGTGGCAGGTGTAGCAGCGATGATGATCGAAGCTGCAGCCCTCGGCGATGACGACGATGACGATGACGATGGGGGCCGCTTGAGACCTGCCGACGTATTCAACATGCTGAGAGATACGGCCATTGATATGGATGACCCTGACACACCAGGCTTCGACCTCGGCTTCGACGAAAGAACCGGTTTCGGCTTCGTCGACGCGTGCGCTGTGCTGGGTCAGAGCTGCGACGGCGATGATGATGACGATGATGATGATGATGATAATTAAGGGCAGCGACCTCGACAAAGAACGGATTCAGTCCCTCTAGGAGCCTGTCCGAGGCATCAACAAAGGCGCCACATTTCTGTCACTTAGCGTTAATTCCTTGACGCTTGGTCTCATTTCAGGCTAGGGGTTCTTGGTTCGAGTATTCGAGGGCTCAAGCGGGTCAGACCTCTGCTTCCTGCCCGAATCAGGCCCAATTTGACTCGAGTGTCAGAGGATGTCCCACAACTGGCATCCAAAATGCATTAGCAAGGCAAGAGCTGAGCGTGCCGACTGAGACCAGATCTGCGGTGTGAGAGGGGAGGAGAATTTGTCTCTGTTCATCCGTTCAGGGAAACTCTGCCGATATGATTCTTTGCGCAGAACGCGCTGGAAGCAGGGAGGTCTAGAACTCAGGACATCTTGTGCCCCTCGGCCCGGCATCCACCCAGCCCAGGGTCATCCGTCTGCCTTACTCCCATTCGCCTCTACCTTTCTTGCTAATTCAACGGCGAAACCGAGAGCGCTCCAGGCGGAGCCTCGGGGAGAGATGAAAACGGTGTCATGAGAGGGCAGCTTGAGCACCAGAAACTGCAATTCCCTTCCAAGCTGTCTTTGCATAGTGCCGCTTTGGTAGTAGGCGCGACCGGAATCCTTATTTTCAGCATCAATCGGATGATCGGCGGAACCGGCCTGAACTGGGTCTTCGTTCCAGGTCTCGTCGTTTTGATGACTGCCCTGGTAGTCAGGATCCCGTTCCCTCAGGTGCTGGCATCGTGGCTCGAGTCCGCCGATACCAGACTCTTCGGGGAGGGTGTTCCCGGCTCGGCCAAACTCTACGTCTGCTCCGTGATCTTTGTCGGTTTCTCCGTTGCCTGCTACAGTCTCTTTCAGGCGTTCTTGAACACTCACCTTCAGTGGCTCTCGCTGGCGGCCCTCACTGCCATCGTCGCCAGCTTCCCGGTGAAGATCCCGTTACTGAAAGGTCAGAAGCAGTCGCTATCGATCAGCATGGGCGATGTCTGCGTCTTCACGGCGATCCTGCTTTTCGGTCCCCACATCGCTGTCGTAATTGGACTGGTCGAGGCCGGGGTCATCACGGCTCGAGTGAAGGTTAGAGGTTATAAGCGTTTCTTTAACTTGGCCCAGCTGGCCGTCGTCTCATTTGTCGTCGGTCACGTCTTCTATCGGCTCCACGGAACCCAGCCGCCCCTGGACCGCGAGTTGGTCGGAGAGCCGGCCCGACTGTTGGTCGAGGCGGGCGTCTGCGGCTTGCTCTACTTTGTACTGAACACCGGCTTAGTAGGGAAAGCGGTCTCACTCTGCACCCGAAAACCCTCTTGGGAGGTGTGGAGGGTCAACTTCATCTGGGCCTCGATTACCCACTTTGCCCGCGCCTGCCTGGGCGCCGTGATCTTCATCTGTTTTAAGACAATTCAGTTCTACTCCATCGCCGTCGCCATCCCCATCATCGCGCTTGTCTACTACGCCTACAAAATGAACCAGGATCGGATTCAGCGCACCCAGGACTACCTGGACGAAGTACGCTTGATTCTGGCCGAAAAGCTGGGGGCCGAAAAGGAGTTACAGAAGGCGAAAGACGGACTGGAAGTCCGGGTGCAGGCTCGGACCTCGGAGCTGCGTACTGCGAATCAGCTGCTGCAGGTGGAAGTCAATGACCGAAAGCAGGCGGAGGAGCGTCTGGCCGTTACCCTGACCAGTATTGGCGATGGTGTCATCACGACAGATACCGAAGGCCGGGTCGTACTGGTGAACAGAGTCGCGGAAGAAATCACCGGTTGGACTTACGCCGAGGCCAGCGGACGCCAGTTAAACGAGGTCTTCTGTGTCTTTCGGCACCAGACTGGGGAATCGGGAGAGAATCCTGCCGAGGTCGTACTGCGCACTGGAAAAACCTTCAAACACCAGGCCAAAGGTGACGTCATCCGTGCCCGCGACGGCTCGGAGATCGGGATCTCCAACAGTGCTGCTCCCATTCTCGACGAAAAGGGAGAGATGTTGGGTGTTGTCCTTGTGTTCCGCGACATCACTGCCCAGCTGAGAATGGAAGAGGAGCTCATGAAAGGGCAGAAGATGGAGTCCCTGGGTGTCCTGGCGGGAGGAATCGCCCACGACTTCAACAACATTCTCTCGGGCGTCCTTCTCAAGGCACAGCTGGCGCAAAGAGCCATGAAACAGGGAAAGGATCCCTCTAGATTCCTGGGCAGTATCGAGGACGCGACCCAGACGGCGACCGGTTTGACTCAGCAACTACTAACCTTCGCCAAGGGAGGCGCTCCAATCAGAAGTACCGTTTCCGTGAAACAGTTGGTAGAAGAATCGGCAACTTTCGCCCTGAGGGGCTCCAGGACGATCTGCGAGTTCGACATTCCCGATGACCTTTGGGCGGCTCACGTCGACATGGGTCAGATCGGCCAGGTCATCAACAACCTCATTATCAACGCAGAAGAAGCCATGCCCGACGGAGGCACCATCAGTATTCGGGCCGAGAACGTGCATATCCTCGAGAACGCCAGAGTCGCTGGCCTTGAGGCTGGCGCCTACGTCAAAACTTCGGTAACCGACGGAGGTTCTGGCATAGCAGCAGACGATCTCCCGCGAATTTTTGACCCCTACTTCACCAAAAAGGAACGGGGAAGTGGACTGGGCCTTACCAGCACCTATTCGATCGTCAAGCGGCACCAAGGACAGATCACCGTAGAGTCCCAGCCCGATTCGGGGACCACCTTCACCTTCTATCTTCCTGCTTCTAGTGAGCCCATTGTCGAGAAGGAACTGAAACAACAGGAGTTGTTCAGCGGAGGCGGCCGAGTCCTCGTGATGGACGACGAAGCCATCATCCGGGAATCCCTGGGGGAGCTCCTGGGCGAGCTTGGCTACGAGGCGGAATTTGCCAGCGACGGTAGAGAAGCGCTAGCAAGCTACAAGAAAGCCTTCTCCTCGGGACGTCCTTTTGACTCTATCATCATGGATTTGACCATCCCTGGTGGAATGGGCGGGAAGGAGGTCATCAAGGAACTACTCGTGTTCGACCCGGAGGTGACGGCCATCGTCTCCAGCGGCTATTCCAAGGATCCGGTGATGGCAAATTACCAAGAATATGGCTTCAGTGCGGTTCTGGCCAAACCCCTGAGACTGGAGGAAGTCGCCAGGGTCATCAGCGCAACGGTGAACTCCTCATCTTCCCGAAATCTATCGCTCTCGGCCTAACTCATCTGTCTGACGGCCGTTCGTAACACCCCCCACACCACATAACTCCACATCTCCGCAGTCGTATTTGTACACTACGTCGAGGAGGCCAAGCGAGCGAACCGTAGCCAGGCGGCGCCGCAGTAGACCGGGGCAATGAGAAATGCGGTACTTAGGGCTCGCGCAGAAATAACTTGGCATTTTGGCATCTCATCTTCACACCATCTTCGGCCGCTCCTCAATCGCGAAATCCTCAACGTAGATCCGGCTACGCCTGCGGTTTCGCTCAATCGTTCGCGGCCAAATCTGGCGCAAATCTGAGCGCCAATTCTACCAACTTATTTCTGCGCGAGCCCTTAGTCGTTCGGGCTGGCTGCCCCCTGTTCGAACAAAGTCTCCAGTTTTTCCTGGAGTTCGGAAACGGTGTAGGGCTTAGGAAGGACTTCCTGTCCTCCAGCCTGGTAGACATCCTCGACCTTACCTTCCATTGCCTCCGCAGTGATGGCAAGGATAGGCACCTCCAGCAGCGCACTCGCGCGGATGCCTCGGATCGCCTCGTATCCTCCTCCGTCCGGAATCATCATGTCGACAATAATGAGTACGGGCTGAAACTCGGCAACCAGGGGCAGGAATGAAGTTGTCGATGAAAAGGAACGAACGTCGTAGCCGAGACTCTGAAGGATAAACTTCACAGAATAGATGTCGTCGGCGATTTCTTCTATCACCGCAATATGCTGGTCCTGACGGGCTGCTCGCAGGGGTGAAGGTGTCTTCTTCACTGGCTCAGCTTCTTTCTCAGCATCTGATTGATCAGCTTCGGATTTGCCTGGCCGCCCGTCTCTTTCATGATCTGTCCCACAAAGAAACCGATTAGACCTTCCTTACCGTCGCGGTACCTCTGGACCTGCACCGGATTGGATCCGAGGACACTGTCCACGATCTCCTCGAGTTGATCGGCGTCGCTGATCTGCGTGAGCCCCTCCTCCGCTACAATCTCCTCGGGATTCCCGCCCGTCTGATACATCCTGTCGAAGACCTCTTTGGCCATCTTGCCACTGATCGTGCCCTGATCGACAAGACGAACCAGCTGGGCCAAACTCTGCGGCTGGATCCGGCAGTCTCCCAGCCCGACTTCATCTCGCTTCAAGTAGGCCGTGAGTTCTCCCATCATCCAATTGAAGATCGGCCTGGGCTGGTCGTAGGACGCGACTGCTCGCTCGAAGTAATCGGCAAACTCTCGGCTATGAGTGACTAGAAGCGCATCCTCTCGACTCAACTCGTATTCCTTAGCGAAACGTTCGGCCCGGACATCGGGCAGCTCTGGGATCTCCCCTCTGATTTGCTGGAGCCATTCCTCCGGGATTACAACCGGCAACAGGTCAGGATCTGGAAAGTAGCGATAATCGTGTGCCTCCTCCTTTGTCCGCATCACCGACGTTCGCTCTAGTTCCTCATCCCATAGACGTGTCTCCTGCTGCAGCGATCCACCCTGTTCGAGCACATCGACTTGCCGTCCAATCTCGAAATCCAGTGCCTTTTGCAGAAAGCGAAAGGAATTCAGATTCTTGATCTCGACTTTGGTACCCAAACCACTGGCACCTACTTCGCGGACCGAGACGTTAGCATCACAGCGGAGACTCCCTTCTTCCATATTTCCATCGCAGATCGCGAGATAGAGGAGAATCCTCCTCAGGAAGGAAAGGAAATCGCTGGCCTCCTGGGAAGAACCGATATCCGGGTGGGTCACAATCTCAATCAAGGGAACCCCACAACGATTCAGGTTCACCTGTGTATCTCCTGCTGGCAGGTGAATCGATTTGCCGGCGTCCTCCTCCAGATGTACACGGATGATCCCAACCCGCTTCTTCCGAGTCGTCTCTTCCTGGTTGGACTGATCCGCTTGGCCCAAAGGCAACCTGACGGCACCGTCCTCCGCCAGAGGATGTTCGTACTGAGAGATCTGGTAGCCTTTTGGAAGATCTGGATAGAAATAGTTCTTTCTGGCCAATATCGAGTGGCGGTTGATTCTGCAACCCAATGCTAGACCCGCCTTCACTGCCATTCCTACGGCCTCGCGATTGGTGACCGGAAGCGAACCTGGCAGGCCCAGGCAGACAGGACAAGTATGCGAGTTTGGTGGGGCACCAAAGCGGGTACTGCAGCCGCAAAAAATTTTACTCCGGGTCAGCAACTGCGCATGCACCTCTAGTCCGATGATGGGTTCAAATCTCATGATTCACAAACACTCCACGGAAGGCTCCACGCAACTTTCAGATGTGGAGAATCCGGGCACCTGGATTCCTGTTGGAGGCCGTGGGAATCGATTCGGGACTTTCCGGGAACTCCCCATCCAGAACCGATCGCCCTTGTGGCGTCTCAGCTACCCCGTCGACTCCACTAACCTCAACAGCTGGTCCAACGCCTGCTGGCTCTCTCCCGGAGAATCGATCCAGCGAACCTGCGGCTCCTTTCGGAACCAGGTCATCTGACGCTTAGCGTATCTTCGGGTGTCCCGGCAGGTCAGTTCGATAGCTTCGGGCTGGCTCAACTCGCCCCGCAGCACGCTCAGGACATAGCGGTAGCCGAGGGCCTCAAACGCCTTACAATCATCGCCACAGCCCTCATCGAGAAGCCTCCTGACCTCTTCCGTCAAACCCTCGTCGAACATGCGGGCGACGCGGCGATTGATTCTACCATAGAGGACCTCCCGCGGTAAGTTGAGACCCAGCTTGAGGACCGCCAAACCCTCGAGTGGCTGTTTTCGGTCCTGCAGCTGACTGATGCGGGATCCGGTGGAAAAATAGATTTCCAGCGCCCTCACAATCCGCCGTTGATCCCTTGCCTGAATTCTCTGGCCGGCCGCTGGATCCTTTCGGGCCAGGAGACGATGGAGGTAGGCAACTCCTTTCTTCTCGACAATTCGATCCAAGCGCTCGCGAATCGCTTGAGAACGGCCGGGACCCTGAAAAATCCCTTCCAGCAGCACTCGCAGATAGAGCCCCGTGCCTCCGACCACGAAGGGAATCGCTCCCCGGCCAGTAATCGTCGAGCAAGCGCACCGAGCATCCACCATGTAGCGACCGGCGCTGTAGAAGTCTGCTGGGTCAATCAGGTCATACAGGTGGTGAGGAACCCTCTTGCGATCTTCCAGCGAAGGTTTGGCGGTGCCGATGTCCAGCCCCCTATACACTTGCATGGCATCGCAGTTGACAATCTCGCCCCCCAGAATCTCGGCCGCGCGCAAGGCCACCACACTCTTTCCTGTGGCTGTGGGACCGACCACGGCCACCAGCAACCTATTTCCCGGTTTGACGGAACTTATCTCGGGCTGTTTGCTCATGATCACGGACCGGTTTGATCCAAAACCTGAACGCTAACCGGACGGGGCCTTTGCAATATTGGAGTTCACATCCATAAAGGTCTTCCTCCCCAACGTGCGACGTTCAGACGTTCAGACGACTTCGTTCAAGTTTCAACTCAGTGTCCCCCCAGCGGTGCTGTCGCAGTCGGAAAGGAAACTTGGGTTGTCTGAAAGAAACTTCAGTCGAGGGACGATAGGGTAGGGAAGCACGGTCACCCGGCTCCCCTCCCTCCGAACTGCACGTGCGATTCTCCCGCATACAGCTCTCCAGTCAGTAGGTTCCTATGGATTGGACGAAACGGATATGGGCGTCAGTCAGGCTCGTGAACCCATGATCCGTAAAGAAGGCGTTGGGCCAACGGTGATTTCGACAGAGGCGTTTTCTATTCTTCCGGTTGCGCTTCAGAAGCAGGCGTCGCAAACGACGACGGATCAGACCGTCGTAGTCCTTGAAGATGTTCCAATGACAGTGCCGGAAGTAGTTGAACCAGCCTTGCGTCGAGCGATTGAGCCGCTGGAGGATGACCTCCAGCGAGTCGCCCGACTTGCGCGGCGTCAGCTCGTGAATGCGCTCGACGAACTTTCGGTGGCTCTTCGCTCGTGGAAACCGAAAACGGCCTCGGAACGAATCGCCCAAGAACGAAAAGCTCTTCTCTCGCGAGTCCACGATGTGTGTCTTCTCGGGATGCAGTCTCAGCCCGTTGTCCTCCACCCAGTCCCGCCCTTCGGCCAGGGCCGCTTCAGCCTCCTCGGGTGCGCGACACAGCAGGACAAAGTCATCCGCGTAGCGCACCATCTGGAAGCCCAGATCGGCCATCCGATGGTCCAGGGGATTGAGGTAGGCATTCGACAACACCGGAGAAAGAACGGCGCCTTGGGGGACTCCGGCTTCCGGAATCCACTTACGCAGCTCTTCCAGTATCCCCTGATTCAGAAACAGCTGAACCAGGCCCAGCACGCGGCGATCCGATATCTTCTGTTGGATCAGGTCCAACAGTCGATCTTTCGGGATCGTATCGAAGTAACCCTTCAGATCCGCGTCGACGACATACACATAACCGGCTTCGAGCAGCTCTTCGACGTACCGCAGTGCGCCGTGGCACCCTCGCCCATGACGAAAGCCGTAGCTTCGATCATGGAACGTGGCCTCCAGAATCGGCTCGATCCCGTGGACCAAAGCCGTTTGCACGACTCGATCCCGCACGGTCGAAATCCCCAGCGGTCGCTTTTCCGAACTGCCTGTTTTGGGAATCCACCTCCGCAGCACCGCTGCCGGACGATAGGTCCCCTCACGCAGTTCTTCCTGCAACCATTCGAGTTCCTCCCGCTCGTGTTCGGCGAAATCCCCCCACGTTTGCCGGTCCACTCCCGCCGCTCCTTTCCTGCCCAAGACCTTCTCGGCCGAGCTGGAAAGGTTCCGGCTGCAAAACACCTTATCGATCAGCGTGTGCCATTTCCCTCCTCTCACCTTTCCTTTCAAAAGTGTCTCCAACATGCGATCCGTCCAAACCGCGCGATGAGCCCACTGTTCGATGCCAGCGGGCTCTCCAGCCGGGCTAGCCGAAAACGGCACTGTGACCGGGATGTAGTCCCGCCTTTGGGCGGAGTTACGTTTCCGCGATTTAGTCATTTCGCATCTACCTTCCTGCTCCCCTTCGCTCCACCGCGTTTTGCTGCACGGCTTCCCCGCTACTATGGGAGCTCTGACTTCTGTCGAGCCGCTTCAACCGACCTCACCGGTATTGCCAGGTTCGCTCCCCTTCGGCGGGCGATACTGCACCGCGGGCCTGGGCCATTGCTCACGCAGCGTCCCCCACTGCGAGCTCTCACGATGGGTCGTCCACGTCCCTCACCCGACAGATCTCCCTGCTTATCTCGTTTGACCTTCCGACCTCTCCATCTCCAACCACCGCATTGCCATTTCGTCACGGTCGCTTTGTCACGTTACTTCACCGCCGTGACTTGCCGCGTCTATCCCCCCGGGCAGACCGTTCAGGTCGGAGGGATGGCCGTCGCGCGGTCAAGGGTTCGGGCTTTGCCAGGACCCTCCCCGACAGGCTTGGCCGAATCGAGTTCACTTGCGTTACGGATTGGTCGTTCGTCTCAGGTTGCTCTCCACCCTTCCTCACGGAAACGCAGTTACCACTGTCGACTTCAGGCCGGTAACGTTAGCCTGGAAGGGACTTTCACCCTTCTGATCAAACGCCTTCACAGGCGCACTAGCGGTGGCCTCCAGGCCGCCGTCCGAACCAAAGGCTCGGAAAAATAAGACTTCGGCCTGGAGGCCAAAGCTACGTCCGCCCAATCAAGTTTCAGGTTAGTACGCCCGGGTCAACACGATCCCCTCATAGTAGTGCTTCAGAATGCGTTCAAATGACCATCCCCTGCGTGCCAACTCAACGGCTCCCATTTGGCAAAGGCCGACGCCGTGTCCCCAGCCCCGACCTTTGACTTCGACTTCGACGATCTCGCCTTTCGCCCTAAGAGGATGAAAATCGACCACCCAATTGCTCCTCAGGCCCAGGGTAAATCGGAGCTCGTTGCCTCGCAGGACTTGTTCTCCCTGGCTGCCCTTCCAGACGAGCTCCAGCAGGCGGCCCTGAGCGCTGGTTCGCGACCTAACCAGATTCTTCAGCTTGCCTAGTCGAGCCAGAGCCTGGGAGTTCTTCAAGATGCGCGCGATGGTAATTTTCTCCTGCCAGCGATGATAGCGACTCTTCTGGTCGGGGCAGAGGGCCCCTCCCCTCAGATAAGGTAACGGGGGTCGATTGAAGATCGCATCATAGCTCTCGGTCTTTCCTCCGCAGGTGGAAGAGTAGAGAGCCACGATCGCCTTCCCCTGATAGGTGGCAATGACGCCCCGAGTTCCACGTATCGCCCGGTCGGTCGCTGAGTGCTCTCCCTTCAAGCCGGCGTAGATTTGAGATCGGTGATCTGCATAGAGATCGAATCCACGACTAGCCCTACTCCCCAGATGGGCAAGGGCAAAAGTGCGCGAGGCCACTGCCTGTGTCTTGAGCGCCTCGATCTGCGGATAACTGTGAGGGCCCAATTCCTGGGGGACTACGCCTCTGAGGTAGTCCTCGACTTCTACTTCGTTTACCAGCACCGGCTTGCCTAGAGGATTGATGAAGGCCTCTAGTTCTCCTCGGTAGAGCACACCGTTCAGGCTCAACGACTCTCCAGGTACAGCCTCGAGACGAAATCCAGATCCGGTGTCGAGAGGGACCCAATCCCCCTGTTTCTGGATCAGTCTTCGGATGGCCTTGGATTGCACCTCCAGCTTGATTCGAGACCCGGAGCGGGATCCTTCGACTTCAACGGACCGGAATCCTTCTAGCAAGAGGACCCTGGTCAGGGAGGAGGGCCCAAGATCTGCTGCAGTTCCGGGGGTCGGTGGAACCTCTTCGGATGGGGGCTTCGGGGGCAGCTTGTCGGCAGGTCGCCCGGAAGCCCTTCCGGGAGCCTTCGACGCCGTGGGAGGAGCAGGTGGAGGTGTACGCTTGGGCCCGCAGCCAGGCAGCAGGGCGAAGAGAAGAAGGACAATCGACCCGGAGCGCCTAACCCACATTTCTCACCGCCAATCCACTGCGGCGCCGCAATCATCCGCCGTGGCTGTGTTTTGCTCGGTCGCAAGCCTTGCCAGAACAGCGCTTGCGACGCCTCGCTACGAAGGGAGATGAGAAATCCGGATCAACGCGAGCGGATGACATCCAGGACCTCCAACGCCAGCACCAGCGCCCTCCGCCCCTCCTCGGCAGAACAACCACGCTGCTGGTCTGGTTCAAGTGCCTGGCCCGAAACAGCGCTCAGAAAAGCCTGGATCTCCAACTTGAGGGGCTCTTCCCTGTGGACTTCGAATTTTCGATCGACGACCTTACCTGCCCCACCCTCCTGGGAAAGGCTGAACATCTCGACCTGCTCTTTGTCGAAGTCGATTGACACATAGTCGTGAGGCTGGAAGAAGCGCAGTTTTCGCACTTTCTCCCTCGAGACCCGGCTGGCGGTCAGATTGGCAACGCACCCATTCTCAAACTCGAGCCGCGCGTTGGCGATATCGACCTGTGGAGTCACCACCGGGATTCCGACGGCCCGGATTTCACCGACCGGCGCACCCACCAGGTGGAGGACCAAGTCGAGGTCGTGAATCATCAGATCCAGGACCACGTCGATATCCAGACTTCGAGGTGTAAAGACCCCCAATCGATGTGCCTCGAAGAACTGAGGACGAGTCACCAGAGGCTGTATCGCCCTCAGGGCCGAATTGAAGCGCTCGGAATGACCGACCTGCAGGACACAACTGCTGCGCAGCCGGATCTCGATTAGATCGTCTGCCTCAGAAACAGTCTGCGTCATGGGCTTCTCCAGTAGGACGTGCTTGCCCTGCCGCAGAAAGTCCATCCCGATCGAGGCATGATCTGGTGTAGGCGCCGCGACGCTGACGGCGTCGACTCGATCGATCATCTCTTCGTAGCTGCGAAACGACTCACAGTGAAACCGGGCAGCAACATCCTTAGCCCGATCTACCCGGGGGTCGGCGACTGCGACTAGCTCAGCCTCTGGCAGGTTGGAGTAGACGCGGGCATGGTGTTGACCCAACGACCCGACTCCTACGACACCTACTCTGATAGGAATTGACACCCTCACTCAGCCACAACTGCGATGCCCAAGCGATCCGCCCCTCGGACGAAGCTCAGCCGATCCATAATCAGCGTCTTCTCGGAGTCGATCGAGATCGCTGAGACGTTGCACTCTTCGATAACCTTCAACGTCCTCAGGCCGATCACCGGGACGTCGAACCTCATGTCTTGGGACGGACGGCTTGCTTTCACGACTCTCAACGGCTGTCCTGTAACCAGTTGTGCCGCCCGACGAATCGTCTCATCCGTACCCTCCATCGCTTCCACGGCAACCACAGCACGGTCCTTCACCACCACAGTCTGGCCTAGATCGAGGCGGGTCAGCTCCCTCGCAACGCGCCGCCCGTACTCCAAATCCCTTCTTTCATCGCGGCTGGGTGAGCGCCGTGTGAGCACTCCCTGTTTCGGCACCAAAGAACCAAGAAGAAGTGTCGAATCCATCAATGCGATTCCTTCCTTCTGCAGCACCTGGATAATCCCGTTGATCAGGGATTCTGTGTTCCTGTGCTCGAGCGATGCTAGAAGCCGCAGCATTCTGAGATCTGGAAGCGCAGCCAGACGACCGGCCGAAGTGGTTCCTCCGGCAGCAAAGATCTGCACGTGCCTGACCTGGCCTGCCATGACGGCTCGGTCGACGCCCGAGCTCTTGAAGATCTTGATCAGCTTCCCAAGCTGCCCTACTCCCAACCAATGGACACTTGCCACACCCTCAGAAGCTTCGACGATCTGCTCAATTTCGGGAGAAGCCTCCTCACTGATTGCCGCTACCACAACCTCCGTTCCCTGGCGCAGCGCCTCTTCCAGAACCAGGGTCGGAAACGAACCGTTGCCTGCGATCAGTCCTAACCTACCCATTTAGAAGTGCGCACCATTCCTCTCTCTGAAACCTGATCTTCCGCAATCAACGGACAAAGCCTCTCTCGGATGTCTCGATGAAATTCAGAAGAACGGCAACATCCTCTGTGATCGGACCATCGTCTTCGATTTTTTCCCTGGCTTCGTTCAAGCTCAAACCCTTTCTGAAAAGCCACCTATAGGCCTGGTTCAGGGCTTCGATGCGTTCCTTGGAGAAACCTCGACGCTTCAAACCTAGGCTGTTGATGCCATAGATGCCGGCCTGATTCCGACTCCCCACGGTCTTGACGAAGGGGAGACCATCCCGGGTGAGGACCGAGTAGCCCCCGATAAAGGCATGTAGTCCCACGCGACAGAACTGGTGGACTCCAGTGAAGGCGCCTACCGTGCTGAAGTCTCCGATCTCTACATGACCTGCCAAGGTTGCCGAATTGGCCAGAATGGTCCGCTGGCCGATGTGGCAGTCATGAGCGACATGAACGCCTGTCATGATCAGATTGTGACTCCCGATCGTGGTCTTTCCGCCTCCCCCGGCAGTCCCCCGGTTGATCGTGACAAACTCACGGATCACGTTCTCGTCACCAATCTCCAGGAAGGTCTCTTCCCCCTTGTACTTGAGATCCTGCGGAGGCGTCCCGATTGCAGCTTGTCCCTTGATCCGGTTGTTCTTCCCCAGCACCGTCGGACCCTCTACGACGGCGTGGGGTCCCACCCAGGTTCCTTGCCCGATGACCACCCGTTCACCAATAACGGCGTAGGGCCCAATCTGAACTTCATCGGCCAGTTCCACCTCGCCAGAAACCATGGCGGTCGGGTGGATCTGACAGCGATGCTTCTGACTCATGAGACCGTTACTTGGGAGAGGCCACCGACGAACGGTCGACGAGAGAAAACATGATCTGCGCCTCAGCAACCAGCGTCCCGTCGACAAAGGCCTTGCCTTCCAGCTTCCCAACCGGCCCTCGAATTCGGGAAACCAGCATCTCGATAGTCAACTGATCGCCGGGTCGCACCGGTTTGCGAAACCGTGCCTTTTCGATCCCAACGAAGAAGACAAGCTTCTTTTCCCGCTCGGCCAGAGGCTTGAAAACCAGGAATCCACCCACCTGCGCCATCGACTCGATGATAAGGACTCCGGGCATGATAGGAGCCCCGGGGAAATGCCCCTGAAAGAAGGGTTCATTGATGGTTACATTCTTGATCGCAACGATGCGTTTATTCTCCTCGTACTCGAGGATCCGGTCTATCAGGAGCAGAGGATAGCGATGAGGCAGGTAGTCCAGGATCTCCTGAATGTCAAACATCCGCTTATTCTACTGTATTCGGGTGACCGGACAATGCACCTGGGGATGGTGCTCAGCCGAATGCGTCGAATCAGGTTCTTGGTCTTCAGGTTGCCGGTCGCAGATTCCTGACTGAAAGAGGCGGCTCGCGCTGCAACCGCATTTCAACTACCGGGACCTGCGACTGGCAACCGCTTCGATTACTGGGCGGGAGGACTGGAGGCAGCAGACGAGGCAACAGGGTTCTGCTCGTTATAGATCCGCACTATCTCCTCGGTGATGTCCAGACCGGGCGCTACGTAGGGCTGATTCTGTTCGCGCAAAAAGATTACGCTGTAGCCGTTCTTCTCGGCGTAGTCCCTGATGATCACCTGGATTTTTGAGCTCATTCTACCCAACAGCGCATCCCGCTTTTTCCCGACTTCAGCCTGGCTGTCCTCGGTATTGCGACGCAGCTTTGTTTCGTTCTGTGCGATCTGCTCCTGCATCTGGCCAGCAGCGGCGGCGCTCAGCACCCGGGCCTGCTCGCTGAGCTTACCCTTGAGGTCTTCGACCTGTTTCTGCAGCGCCTGCAGTTCCTTTTGCTTGGCCTGGACGTATTTTTCCACTTCGCCAATACCGGCCTTGCCTTCTTCCGTCCCTTGCAGCACTGCCAGAGAATCCACAAAACCGATCTTGACCCCTTGGGAAAAGCCCACAGAAGTCCAAGCAACGCACAGGCCTAGAGTCATCACGCATGAAAATCGAGCTTTCTTGCTCATCTCCCCCACTCTCCTTTTAGAACGTATAGCCAACAGTGAATCTTACATTTTTCCGAGGCTCAGTCAACGGGAACCGAATTCCCTGCACTTCCACATTCGTATCCATGATTAGAGGATTATACGCGAAGATCAAACGAAACGGTTGATTGATGACGGGCAAGAGGAACTGCAGCTCGACCCCCGTCGACGCGCGCCAGATATTGTTGGTTTGTTCCTGAAGCTCAATCAGCTGATCGGGACCGAAAAGATTCAAGTTGCCCTTCTTCAGAACGGTCACCATTCCGAAGTCGACGAAAGCATTCAACTGCAGCGGTCCTACGATGGGCATCCGGTACTCGCCCGTCAGAATCAAGCTAGTATCCCCACCCGTGGGGATGAGATTCTCGGAGATGGAGGGCAGGCCGGTAAAGGGGTCCACGATCGGGTTGTCAAGTGAATCCTCCGATGGAGTTCGCGAGATCGCCCAGGGAGTGACGGACCGCAGATCGAAGCCTCGAAAATCGAACTCGCCCCCTCGGAAGATGCGCTCGAAAAAGGGCACCGTCATGGGTCCGCCGTTGGGGAGGGTGCCATACGGGATCAGGTGCTGGAACTGGGCGCGAAACGCCAGGGTATGCCGTCCTCGACTCAGATACCGATCTCGAGCGAACCTCTGGTACTCAACGAAAGGGCTAATAACGTTGTAAGTGCCGCCCAACGGACCACCTGCTATGGGAAGCTGTACGCTCAGCTGAGAGCCTCGAGTTGCCCCGAAGAGCGCGTCCTTGGTGTTGTAAATCAGATTCGGGGTCACCTCACTTCGGATGATCCCTTCGGACGCAGCCGATACGTCGCCACCCGGAGTGAATCCGACCAACTGGTTGAAAGCAAAGTCGCTAAAGCTTTCCTCCACGTCGCTGATTCTGATATTTTGCAGCGAGTAGCGCAGCCCCACCCGGGTCCAGCGCCACATCGGATAGCCCCCTTGAAGACTGAACCCAGTGGTGCTGCGAGTGAAGAGAGTGAGGTTATCGTCAGGATTGATCAACCCGAAAAAGGCAGTGAAGGTATCGTATCGAAAACGCTGCTTGAAGACCGAGAAACCCAACGAGACCTTACTGTCGAGGAAGTAGGGCTCCCTGAAGGACAACATGTACTGGGCTGTTCGAGTTCCGGTCAACAGCTGAACGTCGATCTGCTGTCCCAGACCGCGGAAATTGTTGCTGGAATAATTGATGCCGAAGAAACCGCCACTAATCCCGCTGACTCCTCCGGTCAGGCCTATCGACTGTTGGCTCCGTTCCTTGACGTTCACCACCACATCCACATCAGCGTCTTCGGGTCGCTTGATGACCTCATAGTCTTCTTCTTCGATCTTCTCGAAGAAACCAAGCTGATTGATCCTCAGGACGGAGATGTCGAGCAGATCGCCATTGAACATGCGCTGCTCTTCCATAAGGAACTCTCGACGCAGCACCTTGTCACGGGTCTTGGTATTGCCAACGAAGTTGATTCGGTGAACCAGGTACTGTTTGCCTTCCTCGACCTGAATCTTGATGTCGACCGTCTTCTTGTCATGATCCGGATTCATCTGGGGAATGGGCTCCATATCCAGATAGCCAAATCGAGAGTAGAGCTTTTTCAGCTCTTCGTTTGCCTTCTTGAGACTGGTGTAATTGACAATTTCGCCTTCACGGATGTTGTAGGCTCTCTTGAGGACATCTGTCTTGAAGTTCTTGACCCCATCCAACTCGAATGTCCCATACCGAAACTGCGCCCCCTCCTCGATGGGGATGGTGATGTAGTACTGTTGTTTGGTCTTCCGAAAACCAATCAGCATGCCTCTTGGTGCTTCTACTATCTCTACCTTGGGCTCGCCCGCCTTGGCGAAGATGTAGCCTCGTTCGCGATACTTGTCGAGCATATTGACCTGACTGTCATACTCGACCTTCTCCTTGATGTACTTGTCGAGTCCCTTGAAAAGAGTGATCGGCCCTCGTTCTTTGGTCAGTTCGAGCGCCTTACGCAATTCGCCGTCTGAAATGAAGGTATTTCCCTCGAACATGATCTTGCCGACCCGCACTTTCGGACCCTCGTCGATTTCGAAGATCAGCTTACTGGCTGTTGACGTAATCGGCTCGGTCATGATCTCGACCCGTCCCAGAGGCCGTCCGTTGCTATCGAGAAGCGCCTTGAGGGCCCGTCGCGCCTTGGGTAGCTTCGCCTCGTCCAGCGGAGAGTCCACTGTCATGCCCACCTTCATCTCGCGGAACTTTTCGAGTACGTCCGACTCTTTGAAGGACTTCATGTTCTTGTACTCGATGGCACGGACCAGGGGACGCTCCTTGACCTCGAATAGGATGATGGTCCCTGTTTCTCCCTTGATTCTCTTGACCTTGGCATCCACGAAAAAGTTGGTGTTCAGCAGGTTCCTGTAGTCCCGCAGAACCTGCTCCTCGTTGTAGCGGTCGTTCTCCTTGCTCTGGATGTAGTAGCGGATCGTGCTCTCAGGGATACGACGATTGCCCACAATCCGCACCTCTTCCACGCGTTCAGGGGGCTCCTGGGATTGGCCCAGAAGAGAGTCGGAGAAGAAGGTCACAGAGCTCCCCAGCAGGAATGCTGAGGCGAGGACAAGCCGTGAGCGTCCCAACCGCGCCAGGGAGCGGTTCAGTTCAACGGGAGGGGTGCTGACGGCGGCAAACATCCACATGATCAAGAAATTGTACCGAGCGCGCCGCTGCGAGAGCAAACGAGGGTTCTGGCAAGACCGCAACTGCCGGTGCGACAACGGATCCTAGACTACAGATCCTGAAGGGGGTACTCCTGCTCAACCCAAAGAGCGTGCCATTTTCGAAGCGCTAAGCCATATCGTAGGAAAGAGGCACCTCGCTCTTGGACCCTTTGGCACGGTAGTAGAGCACGCCATCTTTGGCGTAAATGGACAAGGTTTCCTTTTCCTTCAGTTTCCCCTGGATGATGAGCTCAGACACCGGATCTTCAATGTATTTCTGGATCGCCCTTCGTAGAGGACGCGCCCCGTAAGAGCGGTCGCCGCAGGTTTTGTCAATAATCCAACCTTTGGCGTCGTCGCTGAGTCGGATGTGGATCTCCTTCTGCGACAGGTTCTCGTTTCCTTTCACGATGAGGAGGTCAACGATCTCGAGTAGGTCGTCCTCGGTCAGAGACTCGAACAAGATGATCTCATCCAGTCGATTCACGAATTCGGGGTTGAAGACTCGCTTCACCTCATTCATGATCACTTCTTCGACTTGTTCCCTCCCCTTCATCGCATCCGTCGTAAAACCGACCTGGGGCTTCTTGATCAGATATCGAGCCCCGATATTGGACGTCATGATGACGATCGTGTTCTTGAAATCGATCGTATTCCCGTGGGAATCGGTCAAATGACCGTCTTCGAACACCTGCAACAGTAGATTGAAGATATCGAAATGGGCCTTCTCGATCTCGTCCAGGAGAAGCACGCAGTAGGGACTGCGCTTTACCTTCTCAGTGAGCTGTCCCCCCTCTTCATGCCCGACGTACCCGGGCGGCGATCCGATCAGCTTGGAAACGGAGTGCTTTTCCATGTACTCGGACATATCGAAACGAATCAGCGACTTCTCACTCCCAAAAAGGAACTCAGCCAACGACTTGCCAAGCTCTGTCTTTCCGACCCCAGTGGGCCCCAGGAAGAGGAAGGAGCCAACCGGTCGGTTGGGGCTCTTCATGCCGGCCCGGCTGCGCCGAATGGCCCGGGCCAAGGCAGAGATTGCGGGATCCTGGCTCACGACCCGTTGGTGGAGTTCCTCTTCCATTTTCAGAAGCTTCTGAGTCTCCTCCTCGCGCAGCGAGGTCACGGGAACACCTGTCCAGCGGGAGACCACCTCTTCGATGTGCTCCTTGGTCACCATGGGAGGCACGCGGTTTTTCAATCTCCACCGCTCTTTGACAACCTGCAGGTTCTCCCGTTCCAGCATCTCTTTATCTTTCAACTTCGCAGCCCGATCGAACTCTTTGGCTGAGATGGCATCGTCCATCTGGCGCACGATGACCTTGATCTTCTTCTGCAGATTCGTGACCTCGTTGGGGAAAGAGGTGTAGTTGAGCTTGACTCGCGCACCCGCCTCATCGAGTACATCGATCGCCTTGTCGGGCAGAAAACGGTCGGGAATGTACCGGCTGGACTGAGTCACGGCCGTATAGATCGACTCGTCATCGTAGGCGACTTGGTGAAACGTCTCATACCGGTCCTTGATTCCGTAGATGATTTCGAGTGTTTCCTCTTCAGTCGGCGGCACCACTTTGACTGCCTGAAAACGACGCTCCAGGGCCCGATCCTTTTCAATCGACCGCCGATATTCGTAAGGGGTGGTGGCACCAACACACTGGATCTCACCGCGGGAAAGCGTGGGTTTGAGGATGTTCGCCGCATCCAGCGAGCCCTCGGCCGAACCGGCACCCACCAGAGTGTGGAGCTCATCGATGAAGATGATGAACTGGGGATTCTCAACCAGCTCCTTCATGATTGCCTTGAGACGCTCCTCGAACTGTCCACGGTACTTGGTCCCGGCGACTATCAGGGAAATATCCAGCGCCAGGATTCGCTTGTCCAGAAGCATCGAAGGAACCTCGCCAGTCACGATCCGCTGGGCCAGACCTTCTACAATGGCGGTCTTGCCGACTCCGGGTTCTCCAATGAGCACCGGATTGTTCTTGGTCCGCCGACAAAGGATCTGGGTGACCCGCTCAATCTCTCCTTCTCGACCAACGAGTGGATCCAGTTCACCACTCAGGGCAGCTTCGGTCAGATCGCGGCTAAACTCGGTCAGAATCAGCGTGTCTTCGGTCTTGGCTGGAGCCTGTCGCTCCGACGTCCCTGCCAGCTCCTCTCGAACCCGGGAAAGGCGCAGCCCCTTGTCAGCAAGAATCGCCGCCGCCATCGACTTTTCCTCTCGCAGCAAGCCCAGCAGAATGTGCTCCGTTCCGATGTAGTTACACAACAGACGGTCGGCTTCTTCAGCGGCGTAGGTAAGGACCTTCTTGGATTCATCGCTGAGCGGTAGCTCTACCGAGGTAGAGACCTTCTCCCGTCCTAGCGCACTCCCTTCTATCTGCTTGCGAATCCCGTCCAGCACTGCTTCGGCCCTGGGAAAGAATCGGCTGGTCAGGCCTTTGTCTTCGCGGAGCAGGCCCAGCAAGACGTGCTCTGTCTCGATGGATCGGGAGCCTAATTGGCTGGCCTCGTATCGTGCGAAAAAGATCACACGTCTGGCCTTCTCGGTGTATTTCTCAAACATAGCCAACTCGCACCCGTGAACTAATCCTATTTAAGCAGAACCCAGAACTCTCGCGCAAACGCGAGGAAAGTCATTATACCCCTACCCCCAGAAAAAAAACGTGTCCGTCGCCCCCAGGTTGGGAAATTGGTAGTTCTCTACGACCTCCCCTTCCTTTGCCTTTGCCTTTGCCTTTACTTCCTTGCTGAGCAGTTCTCTTGGGGCATCACTGACTCTGACCGATTCGGTCAGCAGCGACCCGCACGAAGACGAGGCGAAGGCAAAGGCAAAGGCAAGCTAGAGGCAGAGGGCTCAAATGGGACGTGAGCATCCCCCCCAACTGATCACACCTCCACCAGTTTCCCTTCTGAGATCCTCAGTCGGACATCACAGAGGCGTGATAGCTCGGCATTGTGGGTCGCAATAAGTGAGGTCAACTGATGACGACGGTGAACCTCGGCCAACAAGTTGTAGATTCTCTGCGAGGTATGGGGATCCAGATTTCCGGTGGGCTCGTCCGCTAGCAGGAGACGGGGTCGACCGGACAAGGCTCGCGCGATCGCAACTCGCTGCTGCTCCCCACCCGATAACTCTCCTGGACGATGGTGTCCACGCGCTTCCAAGCCGACCTCCTGGAGCAGTTCCCGCGCCGTTGACGCCGCTTCTCCAAAGCTGAGGCGTCGCAGCAAGAGTGGAAACATGACGTTCTCTTCCGCCGTAAACTCCGGCAAAAGGTAATGGAATTGGAACACGAATCCCACCACTTCATTCCTGTGAGCGGCCAGAGCTCGTCCTTCAAGCTGGGCCACATCGGTTCCTTCGAACAGGATCTCGCCCGCATCGGGCTTCTCCATCCCCCCAACCAGGTGCAGAAGTGTGCTCTTTCCGCAACCACTGGCGCCGGTAATAGCGGTCATCGCCCCCTTGTAAACATCCAGATCCAGGTCGGTGAGGATGTGCAGTTGTTCCTGACCCGACTGAAACGCCTTGGAAAGGGATCGAATCTGGAGTGCACGCCCGCTACTCATAGCGCAGAGCCTTCACCGGATCGAGGCGAGCCGCAGCCCTCGCCGGGTAGAGCGTCGCCAAAAAACTGATCAGGACTGCCACACAAGAGACCAAGATCAAGTCAGAAACCCCCAGCTCGAAAGGAACATAGGGAATCGAGTAAACCTGGGGCGCCAAGCGGATCACCTGGTAGGAATCGAAGTACCAGACTGCCAGGCAGGCCAGGAGACCTCCCAGCAACGTACCCGCCACCCCGATGATCAGTCCCTGAAGGATAAAAATCACGGTCACCGTACGGGAAGTCCCCCCCATGGCGGTGATGATGGCGATGTCTCGACCTTTCTCCATGACCATCAGGGTCAGTGTGCTGACAATGTTCAGTGATGCCACCAGAACGATCAAACTGATGGCGATAAACAACGCCAGCTTCTCCAATTCCAGTGCGGAAAAAAGGGGCCGATTCAGTTCTATCCAGGTGGTGGTGACAAAGCCTTCCCCGGCAGCTTCTCGGATCCTTCCGGCCACCTCTTCCGCCGCATACATGTCATTGATCCGGAATTCCACCGCCGAGATCTCACTCGGGCCCAGAGAGAAAAAGGATTGAGCCGCTGCCAGAGGAGCCAGTCCCCAGTTAGCGTCGTACTCCCAAAGTCCAGACTCGAAGATCGCCACCACCTCAAAATCCCGCCGCCGCGGGGCACGACCGAAGGGGGACAGCTCTCCACTCAATCCGAAGACACGGATGCGCTCACCTACCGACAATCCCAAGGTCTGTGCCAGATCCTTCCCAAGCACGATTGCCGGTAGCGGCTCCAGCTGATGGAAGCGCTCCAGACTTCCCTCGACGAGTTTCGGCGTGAGGCTAGCAAGAGAGCCCTCCGATTGGCCCGCTTCTACCCCTTTCAAGACGGCCGGGTGCTGCCGTAGATCGCTACTGAGCAGCGCCTGACCATAGACGGTGGGGGTGACCCGAACAACCTCAGGTATGGAGTCGAACCGCGACAGGAGCTGACGGAAGTCCGAGATCGCCCGGTTCTCCATTCGAACCAGATTGACGTGAGACGTCGCTCCCAGGATGCGGCTTTGGAATTCTCTCTGCAGCCCCGTGTTCAAGGCCAGAGCAATATTCAGCGCCAGCACCCCCGCCATCACGCCGAGGACCGAAACCAGGGTGACTACGGAAACCACCGCCTGTTTGCGGTGAGCGCGGAGATACCGAAAGGCGACGAAAAGTTCGAATCTCATACGCCGCGAGGCTTGAGGTGGGGGAAGAGGATGACCTCTCGAATTGAGGAGGAGTCGGTCAGAAGCATCACCAACCGATCGATTCCGATTCCCTCACCCGCTGTCGGCGGCATTCCGTAATGGAGGGCCTGGATGTAATCGTGATCCATTAAATGAGCCTCCTCGTCTCCCTGCTCACGAGCACTCGACTGCTCCTCGAAACGCTGCCTTTGCTCGGCCGGATCATTCAACTCACTGTAGGCATTCCCGATCTCCAGCCCACCCACAAAGATCTCGAAGCGCTCGGCAAAACGGGGATCTTCGTCCTTCGTCTTCGACAGGGGAGAGAGCTCCGCCGGGAAATCGTAGATGAAGGTCGGCTGCACCAGCTGCTCTTCGGCCACAGATTCGAAGAGCAGACCCAATAGCTTTCCCCAGCCGGCTCCGGGCGGAAAGTTTATGCCCAGTTCCTGCAACGCTTTCTGGACGCCTTCTTGATCGCTGAGTTGGTCGGACGAAGGGGGATCCTCTCCTTGCCAGAATTTCTGTACGGACTCAACCATGGAATAGCGCTGGAAGCGCGAGAAATCGATCGTGGACTCACCAAAGTCCACCTGCAGGCTGCCAGTCACCTCCTCAACCACGCAAGCCAGCATTTCCTCCGTCAGATCCATCAAGTCCTGATAGTCGCTGTAGGCCTGATAAAACTCCAGCATCGTGAACTCTGGATTGTGTCGGGTCGAGATCCCTTCGTTTCTGAAGTTCCGGTTGATCTCAAACACCCGATCCATCCCGCCCACCACCAGCCGCTTCAGATACAGCTCAGGTGCAATTCTCAGGTACAGAGGGATGCCGAGAGCCTCGTGAAAAGTCTCGAAGGGCCGAGCCGTAGCGCCTCCGGCCAGGGTCTGCATCATGGGCGTCTCCACCTCGATGTAAGCTTTCTCTTCCAAGAAGCGGCGGATGCACGAGATGATCCTGCTTCGCCTGGTGAAGATCTCGCGAACCCGTGGATTCACCAACAGATCCAAGTAGCGCTGCCGATAGCGGATTTCCACATCCACTAGGCCGTGCCACTTCTCGGGCAAGGAGAGCATCGACTTCGAGAGAAGGGTCAGCTGTTCCACCATAACCGTCAGTTCATCGGTTCGAGTTCGAAACAGCACTCCTTGAACTCCGACGATGTCGCCAATATCCAACAACCGAAAGAGCTCGTATTGCTCCTTGCCTATCTGATCCTGGCGGACATAAATCTGGAGCCGATCCCCGCCCTCTCCCAGGTGGGCAAAACTGGCCTTACCGTGGCCCCGAACGGAGAGGAGTCTCCCAGCCGTTTGAAGCTCCGGCTTGCTCGATTCGAGCTCTTCTGCTGAGCTCGCAGAAAATGCTTCTCTAGCTTGAGTAATCCGCTGGGTGAGGGAATATTTGTGAGGATAGGGATCGTATCCTCGGCTGCGGATTTCCTCCAGCTTCTCTTGACGCTGATCGGTCAGATCAGCCTTCTGATTCATGGTGCTGTGGCTCCTCTGATTGGCTCTCGAGCTGGTTCCGAATCGTGTCCAGGATACCGTTGACGAACTCCGAAGATCGTTCGGTGCCGTATTTCCGGGCAATCTCAACCGCCTCATTGATGACGACGACCTTGGGTGTCTCCAGAAACAGAAACTCCGTCACTCCCAGGCGAAGCACGTTACGATCCACCGCCGCGATGCGCTCCATGCGCCAATGGTCTGCGTTCCGGCTGATGAGGTCATCGATGACGGAACGACTCTCAAAGGACTTGAGGAAAAGAAGGTCGGCAAACTGACGGAGTTTGTCCTGAGCCGTGTGGGACTTCCAGAACATCTCCTCTACTTTCGCTGCAGAATCTTGAGTCAGATCCTGCTGAAACAACATTTGCAGAGCCAGCTCTCGAGCTTTTCGTCTACTCATGAAGAAAATCTAAAGATACAAGATACGCCAAAGTCTCATGGTGCTTGGAATTTGTTTGTATCTTGTATCAGTAGTGTCCCAACGTTTGGGTTTCTAATCTCTGTAAAGTATTAATGAGTAATATGTTAGAGAAGATAATGGGTGTTTCCGACTTGAAAGTGAGTGTACGCTCACGCCCTT
The DNA here is from genome assembly GCA_965219855.1 of Acidobacteriota bacterium. Taxonomy (GTDB): domain Bacteria; phylum Acidobacteriota; class UBA6911; order RPQK01; family JAJDTT01; genus CAUZIZ01. The sequence goes on along the minus strand of CBDCOR010000012.1, from coordinate 1,187,817 downwards.
CAGTTCATAAGGAGGGCGAGCATGTACACGGGCACGACGATTTTTTCTCAGGTGATGCGGCATCTTCCCTGGCATCATTTTCATCGCATTGTTCAGCACTACGGAGGCGACTACAAGGTCAAGTCGTTCCGCTGTGCCGACCATTACCGGGTCATGGCCTTTGCACAGTTGACCTATCGCGAGAGCTTGCGCGATATCGAAGCCTGCCTACGGGCCATGAGATCCAAGCTCTTCCACATGGGCATTCGCTCCACGGTCTCCCGCAACAATCTGTCCAATGCCAACGAGAGGCGCGACTGGCGCATCTATGCCGAGTTTGCCCAAGTGCTTATCGCCGAAGCGCGCCGCCTGTACACCGACGAGGACCTGGGAGTCGACCTGAACGCGACCGTCTATGCCTTGGACTCCACGACCATCGACCTGTGCCTCTCGGTCTTCCCCTGGGCGCGCTTCCGCCGTACCAAGGGGGCGATCAAACTGCATACCTTGCTCAACCTGCACGGCGCCATTCCCGAGTTCGTTCTGATCTCGGACGGAAAACTGCACGATGTCCACGCCTTGGACCACCTGATTCCTTGTCCCGGTGCCTACTACATCATGGATCGCGGATACCTGGATTTCGGGCGCCTGTACCGACTCCATTCTGCCCGGTCGTTATTCGTGACCCGCGCCAAGGCCAACTTCAAGTTCCGCCGCCGCTACTCCCACCCGGTGGACAGAACGACGGGACTGATCTGCGACCAAACTGTCCTGCTGAGCACCTTCTATCCGGCCAAGGCCTACCCCGAACCTTTGCGTCGCATCAAGGCCTTTTACGGCACCAGTCCCAATGCCGTGAAAACACAAATCTGGATCGCCCTCAGTACCTACCTGCTCATCGCCATCATCCGCAAGCGCCTCTATCTCGAGTTGCCGCTCTACACAATTCTCCAGGTCCTGAGTGTCTCGCTCTTCGAGAAAACCCCAATTTTACAGGCCTTTCAGGACATGCATTACATTACTCAGAATAGTGACATTCATAAACAGTTGATGTTATTCGACTAACGCTGGGACGCTACTGATCTTGTATCTTGGAATTTACTTCTTCACCTGCGTAGCCAGGCTCATCATTTCCAGCAAGCTCAAGGCAGCATCCGTGCCCTTGTTCCCATGTTTCAACCCGGCTCGGTTGATCGCTTGTTGCTCAGTCTCCGCGGTGATCAGACCATAGCTCACGGGGATATTGAACTTCAGGCTGACCTCCCCAATAGCCCCCGTGACGTGTCTGGCAAGGTACTCGTAATGATCTGTTTCACCTCGGATCAGGGCACCAACACATACGATCCCCGAGTATCTTCCAGTTTGAGCCAACAGCTGAGCGGCGAAGGGAAGCTCGAAACTTCCAGGAACCTGGACCACCGTTATCTGGTCTTCCTTCACCCCGGATCGAGCCAGCCCGTCCAGAGCTCCCTGCAGCAGCCGGTCGGTTACCATCTGATTGAAACGGCTGACCACGATGCCAATCTCTGATGCGTCGGCGTCCAGTCTACCCGTCAGTCTTTCCACCGTTGTCTCTCCCCTCGATCACAATCGAGTACGTTCATCGTCACAGTCCGGCTTTCAGCGGCGCAGGCGTCCATCACTGACCTTCGAATCGGGCAACCCTCTTCTCCACAAAAGCCTGAACGCCTTCTTTCATGTCCTTGCTGGCACAAGCTGTTCCGAACAAAGCCGATTCCAGAGAGAGCCCTGCCGGCAAAGGCATCTCCTGACCTCTGTTTACGGCCTCAATAGCATAGCGTATAGCCAGAGGGGCATTGACACCAATCCTGGCCGCCAACCGCCGGCAAAATAGAGCGAGGCCATCGGACGCGACCACGTGGTTGACCAGGCCGATTCGATGAGCTTCGGCGGCATCGATCTGGTCCCCACACAGTAACATCTCCAGGGCACTTCCTGATCCCACCAGGCGTGCTAGTCTCTGGGTCCCGCCATAACCCGGGATCAGGCCAAGTTTGACTTCGGGCAGCCCGAAGCGAGCATCCTCGGATGCCACTCGCAAGTGGCAAGCCAGAGCCAGCTCGCAGCCACCTCCCAGACAGTACCCTCGAATCGACGCGATGACTGCTTTGGAGCCGTTCTCGATTTGATCGAAGACCGCCTGGCCCCGGGAGGAGAAGGCCGTCCCCGAAGCAGCATCAAGCTGGTCCAGTTCTTTAATGTCGGCTCCAGCCGAAAAGGCACGGTCTCCTACCCCTTGTATGACAACCACCCTGACTTCTCGATCCTCTTGCAACTGACCAAAGGCTTCTCTCAGCTCACCCAGGGTCTCCAGGTTCAGGACATTCATTCCCCGCGCTCGGTCGATCGTCAGAAGAGCGACTCCTTCAGCAACCTCCAAACGCAAGTTCTGGTATTCCGGCATCAGAGATCCCTTCGGCTCCTATGCTCTCAAAAGCACCAAACAGGTACCTTATACCTCACCGGTGTGCCCCTGACCACACCGAGTATTCTCAAGGCTTATGAAACGGAACACTTACCCAAGTGATTTCTTCTTTGCCCTCCTCACCAGCTTGATGTAGGAGAGAAGACAATCAAGCAATAGGATGACGGAGAATATCGAAGAGACAAGGCTCAGATGGTTACGATTGAAGAACACGAGCACCAGGAACGTGGCGTATGAAAGTCCGATCATCAGGTTTGGCAAAATGAGGAAGCCCCCCGTCAGTCTGAACTCCTCCCAGGACTCCAGCTCAGCTACTCGGTTGACTGTCCGAAGGCAAAAAGAGAGGGCCACCACATAGACATAGATCACGCCGACCACACCACTGGTGAGCTGAGCGTAGACAATGCCGACGATGAAAAGCGCAAACCTGAGGTTGTCACAAATGATGTCGGTCAGTTTGCCTTCGTTTGAGCTCAGCTTCTGGTACCTCGATAGAGGTCCATCGATGAGATCAACGAAGGTTCCCAGCGCTAAGCATGCCGCAGCAGCAATCAAATCCCTGGGGACAAAGAAGACAAACAGAACGATGAAGAGGACCCCTAGATGGCTCAGCATCGTAGGTCCGACCCTCAGGAGAGAGAGGATTTTCATGAATGGCAAGAGCATGCGATCTCGGATTCTTGCCCAGCGGTCGTAATGTCTTTGCCTGTGATCCTTGAAAGTACTCATCACCTGAAGAACAGCTTGATAATCGCTAGTTCACGCGACTGAGAGTGCCAGTCGGTCAAGACCAGCTCGACTGAGGCTCCCCGCGGCGGCCGAGTGCAGAAATCCACGCTCATCCAACGCCGCTAGATGCCCACTTTCTATCGTTCTACACCTGCTCGGGAAGGTCAAGGAACAGAGTGCCCCAGAGACTCTCCTTCGGCCTTCGCCTGTTCGATATTCTGCGGTTTGTGATTCGACAGTGGCCAACGCCACAAGGAATCCGGCTGAATGTCGAAGGTAGAACACCTCAGCAGTGAACGTCGAGGGATCGAACTCCGAAGTGAATGAAACACCTATTATCAAGTCTCAGATCAGTCCCACCCCCAGGCATCCTGGGCCCATTCGAGAATGAAACTTCGAGTCCCGGCGTAGGGGTGGCCTCCAGGCCGCCGTCGGTCGAGCCAAAGGCTCGAAGAAATAAGACTTCGGCCTGGAGCCCAAAGCTACGTCCGTCCAACGAAGTTTCAGCTCAGTCCCGCCCCAGCCGGGCTGCCCCATTCGACAAAGCAACTTCGGCTACCCACAAAGGCCAGCGTCGTCTGATCCGGCCTTCGAAATTCGCCTGTTCGATATTTTGCGGTTTAGTATTTTCAACGGTTTCTTTCTCCTGAGTAGACAGAAAGCCTTAATCTCGAATCGCTAAACATCAGCGGTTTAGCCTCTAGCGGTTGCCTTCTTGGGAAGTAGAAAAGCCCAGATCTCAAACCGCAAAACACCGAACAATACGAACGCCGAAGTTCGGAAACTCGCCAATGAAGTTTCAGCTTAGCCCCACCCCCGGCTGCGGACGCCGGATCATTCAAGAAGAAACTTTCGTCGGGGGTAGGGGCGATTGTGCTGCTGTCCGGCTCTATCCTTGGAGCAGAGTTGCATTGGCACCTTGGGCAGGCGTCTGCAGATGTTTCAGCTGCCTGTCCACAAACACCTCGACCTCCTTGATCGTCGACAACTTCAACAGCTGATCCACCGTTTGGCTGGCCTCTTCGTAGCTGACGTTGCGAACAGCCTTCTTGAGTACGGGAATCGAGAAAGGATTCATGGATAGATGTTGGAAGCCCATCCCGATCAGCAGGTAGGCATAGAGCGGGTGGGCGGCGATTTCACCGCAGACGAGAGTCATCCGTCGGTTGGCCCCGGCCACTCGGGCGATATGCTCCAGGCTCTTGAGAATAGCCGGGTGCAGGGGATTGAACAGATAGGACATTTCTTCGCTGGATCGGTCAGCCGCCAGTGTGTATTGAATAAGATCGTTGGTTCCTACGGCGAGCAGGTCGGCGTGGACACAGAGATCTTCGAGTGTCAGGAGGGCCGAGGGAACTTCGATCATGATCCCCACCTCGACAGGCTCTTCAGGATTCGAAACTCCGACGGCTAGCTCAGCCTCCACCTCGCGGATCAGCTCCTTGCCCTCGACGAGCTCGTCGACACTCGAAACCATGGGGAGAAGGATCTTCAAGTTGCCGTGGGCGCGAGCTCTGAGAATGGCACGCACCTGGACCTTGAAAATGTCGGGACGCTTGAGACTGAGGCGGATACCACGCAGACCTAGGAAGTCGTCCCCTGTGATCGGTGAACCCGAGCGATGACGCTCCCTGCCCATGTCGAGGGTTCGGACCAAGGCTGGCCGATCTCCGGTAGTTTCTGCAAGGTTCTTGTAAATCAGAAACTGCTCTTCTTCATCGGCGGCACGTTCCTTACTCATCAAATGGATAAACTCCGAACGAAACAACCCAATCCCCTCGGCACCCAGGCGCAGTGCAGTGGGAACTTCGCTATCCATCTCGGTGTTGGCATAGACCGAGACGCCGCGACCGTCGGAAGTCACGCAGGGGGAAGTATCACCCTTCAAAACAAGGGTCTGTCTGCGCTCTGTCTCTCGACGAACTTCGAAGTCACGCTTCTGACTCGACGAGGGATGGATATAGGCTACACCTTCGGTTCCATCCAGGATCACCGAATCACCCGTTCTAATCACCTGCTCCAACCCTTCGATCCCGGAAACCACCGGTATCTGATAGAAGCGGGAAATAATGGTGACATGGGAAGTGCGCCCACCCCTGGTAGACAACAGCCCTTTGACTTTGCCAAGGGGATAGTCGGAAAGATTGGATAAACTGATCTCGGTCGCTACCAGGATTAGATCTTCAGGCAGGTCTTCTTCCCGTCTCTCATCCAGCTCTGTCAGGTTGGCTATGACGCGGTCGGCTACCTCATCCAGGTCGGAACCGCGTTCACGAAAGAAGGGGTCGTGGAGGGAGCGATAAACGGCGAGCCAATCCTCGGCCACCTCACGCACCGCTCTCTCCGGGCTCTCCTGGTGACTGCCAATTTTCTCTTCCACCCGGTCGACGAACTGACGGTCTTCCAGAATCAGAAGATGAGCATCGATGACATTGGCGTGCTCCTGCCCGATCTGCTCTACAAAGCGACGCTTGATCCGGCTCAGCTGCTCCTTGGACCTTGCCAGGGCCTTTCTCAGTCGGAGGAGTTCAGCTGGAACGTCCGCTGCGGGAATGTGAAGTCGGTAGAAGGCAGGACCCTTCTGCTCCACCCTGTAGGCTGTCCCGATTGCGACACCGGCTGAAAGACCGATCCCCGCCAATTCCTTCGAGGGCATGTCTCTCACTTGCTACTCCCCAAACCTGCCTTCGACGAGATCTACGATTGCTTTCATCGCCTCTTGCTCATCTTTCCCATCTACTGTGATTTCCACCTCGGTCCCCTGAGAAGCGGCCAGCAGTAGGATCCCCAAGATGCTCTTGCCGTCTACCGTCCGCGGCGGGTTGCTGGTGGAGAGCTTGATGTCGGCTTCGAACCGCGAAGTCAGCCGGACCAGTTTCGCCGCCGCTCGGGCGTGAAGCCCCAGGTCATTTTCGATCCGGACGACTTGTTGAATCACGCCTAATCACGCTCAAGAAACTCACTTGCCATCGAGATATGGCTTTGCCCTTGATCCTTGACCTTCGTCGCCAATTCCGAGAGCGAATCCTGCTCTGTCTGAGTTGCCAGACGAACGATCATGGGCAAATTGACGCCAGTGACGATCTCCACTTCGCCCTTTTTCAACAGAGAGAGGGTTACGTTGGAAGGAGTTCCTCCAAACATATCCGTAAGAATAATGACTCCCTGTCCCATATCGACCGTCCGAACAGCCTCTTCTATATCCTTCCGCGACTGGTTGACATCGTCATGCCAGCCTATTGACACCGAGGCGATATGAGAGATCTCTCCTACAATCATCTCGGCAGCCGCGACCAGCTCATGTCCCAGTTGGCCGTGGGTCACAATCAGACCTCCGATCAAAGGATGCTGGCTCATGTCGTAGTGTCTCCCTGGGCAACGAATCCCTCTGTCAACCGGCCTTCTAGACTCTCGATCGCTTCCCGCGCGGGGTTGTATCCCCTTTTCTTCAACATCTGGATTCTAACCGCGACTTCAACCAGGGTCGCCAGATTTCGACCCGGAGCAACCGGCATCGTAATCAAGGGAAGATCGACGTCAAGTGAGCGATAGCGCTTTTCTTCAAGCCCCAGTCGATCGTACTCTTCTTCTTTTCTCCAGCGCTTGAGCTGGATCACCAGATCGATGGCCTTCTCTGGACTGAGGACGGACACTCCAAAGAGCTGTGTGAGGTTGATGATACCCAAACCTCTAAGCTCCATGTGGGGCTGTGCGTCTCTGGGGCCGGAACCCACCAGGGAATCGGGGCTGTACTTCTTGAGGATCACCAGATCATCGCTGATCAGACGATGCCCACGAAGGATCAGGTCCAGGGCACATTCGCTCTTGCCAATCCCGGATTCACCGAGCAACAGCACACCAACACCGAAGAGTTCCATCATCACTCCGTGGACGGTACTGGTGGGTGCCAGCAGTTCCTGGAGATGGCTGGTGACCTTGGCAATGATGGTGGAACTCAACGCATCGGTCTGTAGGACTGGCACTTTGCTGGATTCGGCCCGCTCCAGAAGGGCGCTCGGTGGGGCGAGCCCCGAAGTGATGATGATACAGCAGAGCTTGTGGGAACCGATGCTCTTGATTGCCTCCAGTTGCCGAGCGCTGCCCAGACCCTCCAGGTACTTGATTTCGGTACGCCCGATCAGCTGCAGTCTTCCCTCCTGGAGGTACCCTGCATAACCGGCGAAGGCCAATCCTAGCTTCTGGATCCGAGGCGAAGTAATTCGGTTCTCGAGCCCGTCCCCACCGGCGAGCAGTCGAAGACTCGGCCTGGTTCCGAACGACGCGTGAAAATCCTTAACAGTCAGACTGGGAGTGCTGTCACTCGAATTTGAAGCCATCGGGTGAGTCGAAGAAGACGGCTCCAGACTCAGAACCGCCTCTCAAAAGGCTAGTACCCACTAGAACTGGTTTGAAGCCTTTCGTTCTCTGGAGCCTGGGACCTTCATTTGATCCCGGTATTTGGCAACGGTGCGGCGGGTGATCTGGATACCCTCCGTATTCAGCATCTTGGATATCCTTTGATCGGAGAAAGGTTTCTCTTGATTCTCCTGCTCGATAATCCGTTTGATCCTCTCCTTGACATGCACGCTTGACACGTTTTGCCCATCGGCGCTCTCGACACCTACCGAGAAGAACTTCCGCAGCTCGATCACGCCTTGCGGAGTGTAGGCATACTTGTTCGCTACCACACGGCTGATTGTGGAGGGATGAACACCCAACTCATCTGCGACGTCTTTAATCAACAAGGGATTCAAATAGATCGCCCCCTGGTCCAAGAACGTTCTCTGGTGTTCAACGATCACGGCACATACTCGATAGATGGTCCTCTGCCGCTGATCCACACTCCGCAAAAGCTCGATCGCCGACCGGAAGCGTTCGCGGATGAAGCTCTTGGTTTCCTTCGTGACGGTATTCTCTTGCAGCAGATTTCGATAGGAGCGATTGAGCCTCAGCCGAGGCTGACCATCGTCGTTCAGAGCAAACTGAAACTCCTGACCCACCTTGTAGAAGTGCACATCGGGCCGGACATAGACTGGCTCACGCGAACTGTATTTCTGTCCTGGTCGGGGGGAAAGCGTTCTAATCACACTCAGCGCTTCGGAGAACTCCTCAGATTCACACTGCAGCAGCTTGATAACTTCCTTGTACTTCTTGGCTTGGATCAACTGAAGATGGTCGCGGATGAGTGCCTCGACCATCGGGCTTTCCGAGTCCAGAGCTTGGACTTGAAGTAAGAGACACTCCTGCAAATCCTGACTGCCGACGCCGACGGGATCTAGCTCCTGGACCACCCGTACCGCCTCCTCGACGGTTGAAAAGGGCGTCTGCAAGGCATCGGCGATTTCTTCCAGACTGACTGTGAGATAGCCGTCCTCGTCCAAATTGCCAATAATGAAATAGGCGATCTCTTGAACCTCCGGATCGCTTCCCGAAAGATTCAGTTGCCAGTTCAGATAGTCAGCCAGCGAGGTAGGTGAAGCAAGGAACTGGTCGAAGGTGGGCCGATCGTCCGGAGCCTCGAACTCACGCTTTGGCTGGCCATTGGCGCCAAGATACTCTCCGAAGAAATTCTCGTAGTCCTCCAGGTCCAGATCCTTGAACCGATCTTTTTCGTCCCCCTCTGCCTCCTGAGTTTTGACTTCCGCGTCGCCCTCCGCATTTTCCGAGACTGCTTCCTCCTCCAACAGGGGGTTCTCCTCGAGCTCCCGCTGGAGAAGATCGGAGAGCTCCAATTGATTCAGCGTCAAGAGCTCGATCTTTTGTAGCAGGGACGGCGTCATGGATAGACGCTGGCTGAGGTTCACATTCAGCATGGGACGGAGGCCACCGCGTCTGTTCATGGTAGGTCTCGAAAGGCTCGAGAGCTGGCCCTAGTATAGTCGGAAATCCTCACCCAGGTAAACCTTGCGGACTTCCGCATCGGCTAGCAGGAGGTCGGGTGTCCCAGCCCGGAATACCTCTCCCTCCTTGATGATGTAGGCCCGGTCAGTGATCTTCAAGGTCTCACGAACGTTGTGATCGGTGATCAGGATGCCGATATTCCTTGACCTCAGATCGCCCACGATCCGCTGGATATCGAGTACCGCGAGAGGGTCGATTCCCGCGAAGGGTTCGTCCAAAAGAATGAAGGCGGGTCTTATGACAAGAGCTCGCGCAATCTCGAGCCTCCTGCGCTCGCCTCCCGACAAGGTGTAGGCCGGACTCCTTCTCAAGGAAGCAATCCCGAACTCCTCCAGCAGCTCGCTGACCGTCTGATCCGCCATCCCCGGTGCGAGATCCAGGGTCTCGGCGATGGCGTAGAGGTTATCTTCAACCGAAAGCTTTCGAAAAACTGAGGGCTCTTGTGATAGATAGCTGATTCCTTTTCTGGCACGAATGTACATCGGTAGGTGGGTTATGTCCTGGCCGTTGAGATGGACTTCGCCGCTGTCGGGAGCCGTCAGGCCCACGATCATGTAGAAAGTAGTCGTCTTTCCCGCACCGTTGGGCCCTAGCAGCCCCACAACCTCTCCGGAAGCGATACTCAGGCTGAGGTCGTCGACAACCCTCCGACCGCGGTAGGACTTGTTCAGATTTCGAGTGCCCAGGGAAAAGGTGGATTCAGACTGTGTCATGGTACTGAAGAAGGGGTGAGACTCTCGATGGACAGCCTATCAGCACCCACATAGAACGTAAACTTGCGCCCGCTGAAATTTCCCTCCTTGGGATCTCGGACCTGAGCCAGGTCACCCGTGAGCTCCAGCTTCTGTTGCTGAAGATCGTAAACGGCTTTGTCACCCTGCCCCTGGCTCTGACGCTCCCGCAGCCGAACCCCTCCCGAGGCAACTGCCCGTTGCAAGACCTCCAGTGAGGACGACGCGAAGTGAAGATCCAGGAGCGGGGACTCCATCGATAGATCGTCGGTGGTCAACTGAACCTTTCCCTGATAGCGCGCACGCCGATCAAGGCGATCGTAGACAAGGCTCTTCGAAGTGATCTCATAGGTTGTCTCCTGGGGAGCGCTGTCGTCTACCAGAACGCTCTCGACCTCATCTTCCACCTCCAGTCTTCCACCGCTCTGGTTGAACCGGATCAGGCGCCCGCTGATCAGGTTGCGATTCTGGACCAGACGGGGATGGCCGGAATAGGTAAGCCAGCCCGTCTTCGGTTCCAGTTCGAGACGGCCCGAAACCAGGACTGCCGACTCTCCTCCGGCATTCTCGAAAATCGTGCTCACGCGACCAAAAGCGGCTATCGCGCCGGTGGCCCTGGAGATTTCGATTCGATCAGCCTTCGTGGTCGAATCGCCTGCGGTCGCATGCTCTGGATCCGACCCAAAGTATCTCAGAATCGGCTGCTGCTGCCCCTGAACCTCTACCACCTGCGTTTGTTCCCGAAATGTCGCCTGCTCCGATTCGAGACTCATTCTGCCCGAATCTGTCTTGTCCTCGTAATAGAAGTTACCGGACTGGACGACTTCGACGATACGCCCCTCCTGGTAAGCCAACTTCAGGTCATCGCTGGTGCTGGACGATTCCTTCTGTGCCGAACGCCTGCTCCAACCCACGCTTCCATGAGCAGCTACCTGCCTTAAACCACCCGGCTCGAACCACGCCTCCATCTCCGCTGCCTGGAGCAGACTCTCCTCATCCTTCCTACTCTGTTTCAATACCGCGTTCTTCTTGGCAACAATCCGGTCCAATCCCCCCCTGAGGTAAAAGACTTCCACAGAGTCCTCAGCGTCCAATCGACGCTCTTCCTCCGATCCCCTTAGTTCCACCCTGGTTTTTCCAGACGCCAGCGCGTGATCCAGAGTTCCTTCAGCCTGAAATTCGACGATCAGTCGCTCGGAGCTTACACGCTCTTCCACCTCAGCGTCGGGGCGTCTCAAGAGTGAGACGTTTCCCGTCAGATCAAGCTGCCTCTGTTTCTGGCCAAGCGGCTTAAGGATGAAGACATCAGCCCGTGATTCCTCGATGCCCAGAGCCGAAGAGCTGAAGCGTACCTCTCGATAGGCGGTCAAATGTTCGAAGCTGGATCCCGTCAGCAGCCCTTCCTCTGGTGAAGGGAGAACTTCGATCCGATCACCTTCCAGATGATGAGACGCCTCGTTATAGGTCGCCCTCCGGACACCGACGCTCTCCGTGACCGGGCTACCCAGAACTTGGAAGTGCCGCAGCCTTCCCGTTTCCCGGTTAAAAAAGGCGTCGATCCGATCACCGGAGAATTCCTGTCCGGGACGTACGGTCAAAGATGCCCGTCCCGAGGCCAGCACTTTGTCGATTCCCTGCTCCTGGGTGAAAAAGATGACGATCCTCTGAGCCAGTAACAGCCGCTGCCCCTCTCGAATGCTGGCATCTCCCGAGCAGTCCATGAGCTGCTTGGCTACATCGTAGTCAACCCGTTCTGAGCGCATCACAACCTGTCCCGCGCCCTGAGGCACGATGAGCTGGAACTGATCTGCGATCTGCACGGATTTTTGTGGGATCTGGTACAGCAAAGATCTTCCCTTGCCAGTGACCAGTTTGCGTCGGATTCTAAAACCCTCGTTGATGGCGACGGTTTCCCTTGCTAGGTTGGCTCGGACCCGATTGGAAAAAATCTCGGTGCCATCGACCAGAAGGATCTTCACGTCGCCTAGGATATCGACTTGCCGCTCTTGAATCTTGTAGGTGGCGTCTCTTCCCGAAACGCTCTCGGCCGGCTGCCCCTGATCGTCATAGTGGGTCAGCCGAATCTCGCTTAGCTGGTGGAGACCACCCAGGGTCTCGGTGCTCATTTGCGCCTGTACTTTGAAAAGAGGACGACCTTCCTTGTGCTCGGTGTACTCAAACTGGGTGGTCCGCTGCTTGATTTCAGAGGAGAGAAACTGCTCTTCGAGAACAGGAGTCGGAGGCTCCCTCCGGGAGAGGAAATTCCAGGTAATCGCGGTGATTCCCAACAGCAGTAGAGCAACCAGAGCCACTCTTAGAGCTTTCAGGACGACAGAATACATCCGATGCTACTTCCTACCGAAGATTGCTGATGCCGAACCTTAGGGTCTGCGCACGAATAACTTGGCATTTTGGCATCCCGGCTTCACACCATCTTCGGCCGCTCCTCAATCGCGAAATCCTCAACGTAGACCTGGCTACGCCTGCGGTTTCGCTCAATCGTTCGCGGCCAAATCTGATGCAAATCCGAGCGCCAATTCTACCAAATTATTCTTGCGCAGACCCTTAGTGCACTGGAACCCTAGTGTCCGGTTAACGCATTTAGATATGGCTTCAACATGCGTATAATCATTGATTTAGAAGGAAGACAAGCTGGAATCGATTTCAGCTGAGACTTCCGCTGTCTTCCCTCTCGGGTGGGATCGGATCGACTTTGGGACCGAGCGATAGGAAATGGGTGTTGTCAAAACTAAGCGAGGTCAATCCCAACGGGATTGTGTCTTCCAGCCCCGGGTTTCCCAACCCTGGGTAAGAGAGTTAATCCCTTAAGAATCAACTCTGTAAGGGTTGCGTTCTGACCCATTCGTTGCCCTTCTGTACGCAACCCATTCAGGGTTGAAATCCAGGGGCGACGCCGTTGACCCAGGGTTCGGAAACCCTGGGCTGAAATACGGAATCCCTTCAGGATTCACCTCCTTCCTATGCAGGGTACTAGTACCCTGTAACACAGATTATGACGGATTTGCAGATGGGGCTTGTGAGGCGACATCAAGGCAGGAGGAGGAAGACGATGTTTGGCCATCTTCGACGACGACCAACGCAGAGATCGTCCACAACCCCCATCTGCACTTCGGGTGGCGACGGGACGGGCCGATATCTTTGTCGCTCCTCCTCCACTATAGAAAGACATGGTGTTCGTCGTCGCTTCGCGATCTCGACCCGTCGCGCTCGCCACAAATCCGTCATAATCTGTGCTACAGGGTACTAGGCCTGGGCGGGAGCAGGGGTGGGACAAACCCGCAAGTCCTGGATCGTGAGGAGCAGTTTCTCCGCTCCCTGATAGGTGTCCCGGCTAAGAACGTAAGCCAGGTCAACCCGCGATCCGTGGTTGATCCTGTCAGCCACCTGACCATTCTTCCACCAAATCGCATCCAATCCAGACCTGTCACCCTGGACCCTCAGTTTCAAATGCTTGTCCTTCAAAACCCTTGGGCCAGCGACAACGTCCACTTTCTCAGATGCGAAGATGGGGACAGGGTTTCCCAGACCGAACGGCTCCAGCTGCTGAATCTCACGAAGAAGCGATAGGGACAGGTCTTCGACTGGCAGCACCGAATCGATCTGAATCGACGGCTCAAGCTCTTCAGGTTTCAATTTCGAGGAGGCGTAGGTTCGCAGTCGCTGAGCGAGTTCGGATAATCGCTCCTCCTGACTGGCCTCCTTGTCCAGGGAGCAGCCCACCGCTTGTGCGTGGCCACCGTATCGAGTCAGGAGATCCCGACAATGGTCCAGGGCCTGCAGCAAGTGGAAAGCGGGAATGCTACGTCCAGATCCCTGTGTATCAGATTCGCCGACCGAGAGCACCAGCACGGGACGATAAAAGCGTTCGACCATCCTGGAGGCCACGATGCCGATCACGCCCCGGTGCCAGTCTTTTCCTTCAATCACCAGAAAGTCGTGCTGAAACGACTCCGGAGTACTGGCTATGCGCTCTTCGATCTGGTCCAGGATTCCCTGCTCCTCGACTCGACGCCGCGAGTTCTTCTGATTCATTTCGTCGACAATCGCATGAGCGCGAAGCGGATCGGCCACCGAGAAGAGTTCCACCACCTCGGGTCCCCCACCCATGCGGGTGACAGCATTGATGCGCGGCGCAATCTTGAAGCTCACATCCGTCAAGTCGACCTCACCGTTGATCCCAGCTCCCGAGAGGAGGGTCTGAAGACCGAGGTTGCGAGGTTGGGCCAGACCCTCTAGACCGAACTTGACCAGAATCCGGTTCTCGCCCATCAGGGGGACCATATCTGCTACGGTGCCGATCGCCGTTACCTTCAAGAAGTGCGGGGTGAGCTGAGATCGACCGGCACGATCGAAAAGGGCCTGGATCAATTTAAAGACGACCCCGGCAGCGGCCAGGTTCTTGTCCGGGTATCCACAGTCCTCTTGTTGCGGATTGAGAATCGCGTACGCGTCCGGCAGACTCTCATCCGGCAAATGGTGATCCGTAACAATGAAGTCCAAACCCAATTCGCGAGCACGGGTACACGCTTCGAATGCACGGATTCCACTGTCCACACTGATCGCCAGCTGGCAACCTTGGGCCTGATAGCGTTCCAACACTTCCTGGCGGATACCGTAGCCCTCCTCCAGACGCTTGGGAAGATAGAAGTCAACTGAAGCACCCAGCATTTCGAGGGCTCTCTTCAAACTCACTGTCGCGGTGATCCCGTCCACGTCGTAGTCTCCATAGATCAGGATCTTATGGTTCTCTTGTATCGCCGTTTGAAGACGATCGACCACCCGTCCCATATCCTTCATGAGAAAGGGATCATGCAGGTCTTCCAGGCTGGGGTTCAGGAAGTGGGAAGCCGTATCGGGATCTATGAAACCTCGATGGTGAAGAAGTTGCGCCACCAGGGGTGAGATACTCAGCTCCTGCACCAGCTGTTGGATCTGCGCCTGCACCCCGTGGCGAACCGTCCACTGAACTTTCACCACTCGATCTTAGCAACCTTCTCTGACCTGAAACTTGAAGAAGAGAGGTCGCAAGTCGCAAGTCGCAGGTCGCAGGTCTCTCCTCCCCGCACAGCGACGCGAACGGGGCACATCAGCAACCTCCGACGATGTTCTTAACAGCGCCGAGCACTGCTCTTGGAAATCCGGCCCGGTGATACAATCGGCTCAGCCATGAGACTTCGTCTGCTCCTACTCCTCCTTCTCCTGATTCTCGCCTTGATCACGCTTACGGATGGTGAGTTCTGGCTGCGGTCCAGCTATCTGGGAGAGGCAACCGAAAGTCGTGACCACGCTGAGGAGACCTCATATCTGCCAGCCAGATTGAAACCGAACTACCAGGGCACGATGTGGGGTGTCCCTTTCAAGACAAACCGACACGGCTTCCGGGACGAAGAGGACTTCGACTACCAACCAGATGCCCAGGAAGTCCGGATTCTATCCCTGGGAGATTCCATTGGCTTCGGTCTCGGCATCCCAGCGGCAAAGCGCTACGGTAAGGTCCTGGAGCGAGGACTGGGCAGCTGGGACGAGAAAGTTCGGTTTCGCGTCGTCAATGCCGCCGGACAGGGCTTCAGTCCCTCCGGTTACAGCGTCTACCTGCGCCGTGAAGGCCTCCGTTTGGAGCCCAGTTTGGTGATTGCCGAAATCAAACTCTGCAACGATGTGAGCGACGAGGCCTTCTTGTACTGGGAGTCCTCGCAGGATCAACCCAACCTACCCACAGCTGTGCGAGGCGGGCGCTACGTCATTGGCTGGGACGGAAATCTGCTGGGAACCTGTTCGCTGGGGCCCTATGCATTTGAGAAGACCTATACCTATTACGGTTCTGCTGCGCCGGGTTCTCAATCTTCTTTACCGCATTGATCCCACAGAGCCCTTCCACAGCACGCCCGGTGTCACCTACTACATACTCGGATTCGAAAGATATCTACTCGACCAGGAGCGGATCGAAGCGGGATGGCAACGTCTCTTCAGAGCGATTCAGGGCATACAAGAGGTCCTGGCAGAACGGGATATCCCCTTCTTGCTGTTGGTCCTGCCTTCTCGCTTCGTCTTCGAGGAGCACGCCCCCCAGCATTCCCGCTTCGCCCGCGCACTAGTCGAACGGACACTGCAGTGGGCAAAGTCCCGGGAGATTCCCCACCTGAACTGCAGCGATATTCTGGGCCAGGGGGGAGGGAGTAGCCTCTACTTCGACTTCGCTCATCTGACCGCAGAGGGCAATCGAGTCCTGGGTCAGGCTCTTTACGCAGAAGTTGTCCGTCGATTTCCTCAACTCGGGAGGCCGAGTTGAGGATTGGGGAGAGCGTCCGATTCCCCGGACGTGGCTGGGGTCTCCAAGCCGCCGGGCACCGAACCAAAGGCTCGGAAGAATAAGACTTCGGCTTGGAGGCCAAAGCCACGCTGCGACAACAATCAAGAGTTGAAGTAAATCCGGGTTGGCGAGGCTTTGGGTTTGCGATGGGGTTTAGGATGTTCGACCCGAATTGAGCGATTCTGGCGGATGAGGACCCTACTTCCCCGCTTCGGACTCCAGATCCCTAGCTGCCTGGCTGAGAGCACTCAGGTCTCCGGTCTCGAGATCTACCGACCAGACCAGGTGGAGTTGTGGTCCACCGGAGGGGTCGGAGGCCAGAAGATCAATCCAGAACACGGGGGCACTGTTCTTCACCGCCCTCCACTCCACAAACTTGTACTGGGGATGCTTGCCCTCCTTCAACTCACGTACGACCCGCGATTTCTTGGAGAGGAGGTCATAGGCTGCGATGCTGTCCTTGGTCTTCTCCAGGATGACCTCTGGCTTCTTGCCTTCTAGCGACGAAGTCTCTCCCCCTTCTCCATCGGCGTAGAGTACTCCCGAGGTTTGATCCCCTGCAGGGACCAACACCGGTGGGGTGTGTACGGCAACCTCTCTCTCGATAACTCTTGGAGGTGGCGGAGGGAGCCGAAAAATCTCGGAGCTCGAGGCACTGGCCGTCCATTCGGCCCACTGTTCATGGACATTTGCGATCAAGCCCTGCCTGAGGGAAGAAAGGCTCAACAAGATGATCACGGCAAAGAGGGCGGCGAACGTCAGCAGGGTATAGCAGCTCCTGGCCAGGAAGGATGCCCCCCCGGCCTCACCGCGAGAATCTCCGCTGCTGCTGATCTCCCGAACAACCTGAGCTTGCGCCTTCAGATTGGCAGGCGAAGTCGCCGACTGCTCTGCCTCAACACCGTCGGTACCAGCCTGGTTATCCTTCTTTGCTGATTCGTCCATCTCCCCCACCAATCGTCAGCCTTTCCAGCCTGCCCTTCTCCTGACTTTTCTGCTTCAAAAACGGCTCAATGAAGACATCGATCTCACCGCCCAGTACCGAGTCTACATCACCTGTCTCCTGTTTGGTTCGATGGTCCTTCACCAATCGGTAGGGATGTAAGGTATAGGAACGAATCTGGCTGCCCCATCCAATTTCGGGCTTGGCATCTTCCTGCGCGTCGAGCTCTTTGCGCTTCTTCTCCATCTCGAACTCATAGAGCTTCGACCTCAGGATCTTCAGCGCGGTGGCTTTGTTGCGATGTTGCGAGCGCTCGTTCTGGCACTGCACCACGATCCGGGTAGGTAGATGGGTGATCCGCACCGCGGAATCGGTCACGTTCACGTGTTGTCCTCCGGCGCCCGAAGATCGGTAGGTATCGATCTTCAGATCCTTTTCATCAATCACGACATCGACATCATCTTCCAGCTCGGGGGTCACAAAGACCGAAGCAAAGGAGGTGTGCCGTCTGGCCGCAGAATCGAAAGGCGAGATCCGGACCAGGCGGTGCACACCGATTTCGGCCGAAAGATACCCGTATCCAAACTCGCCCTCGACCAGGAACGTCACTGATTTCACGCCGGCTTCGTCGCCTTCCTGAAAATCGGTGATCTCAGTCTTGTAACCATGCTTCTCCGACCACCTTAGATACATACGAAGAAGCATCTCCACCCAATCCTGGCTTTCGGTTCCTCCAGCTCCAGGATGAATCGTCACGATCGCACTGTTGGCGTCGTTTCCCCCCGACAGAAGCGTCTTGATCTCCGTCTTGGCAACGCGAGTCTCTAGCGTCGAAATCTCCTCTGACAGGTCGTCCAGGACCTCCTCTCCCTCATCGTGAAGCTGTATCAGAGCTTCCACATCCTGGAGAGCGCTTCTGCACTCTTCGGCCAGAGTCAGGGTGTTCTGCAAACGGCTTCTGCGGCGGAGAACTTGCCGGGATTCCTCGGACTTACCCCAGAAATCGGGATCCGAGAGGACTTTTTCGATTTGTTCCAGCTCCGTCCTCTTGGCATCGACGTCAAAGATACCCCCAGAGATGCCCTATCTTCTCCTTCAGCTCCTTGTAGCGTTCCTGGAAGTCTTCCACGACCTATTTCCTCCGACTCTTACTCCCTCGCCTGAAGGCCGCGACACCCGTCACCAGCGCCACTACGACCAAAGATATATTAAGCCATTCACCCACCTGAGAGTAAATCGAGCGATAGGAACAAGCGCTGACTTCGGCGACCACGATGCCGTCCTCGAACAATCCAAGCTCCTTCTGAATCCTACCTAAAGGGTCGATTACGGCCGAGTAGCCACTGTTCGCACATCGCAGCATCGGTTTGCGATTCTCTACTGCCCGGAACGCTCCGAACTCCAGATGCTGCCTGGGTGCGGCGCTGCGACCGTACCAGGCATCATTCGTGATATTAACGAGGAGCTGGGCACCCTGTCGCACGAACTCCCGGGCCGCTTCTGGGAAGATTCCTTCGAAACAGATCAAAGTCCCGAAGGAAATTCCACCGACATCGCCCACCACGGCGGTGGTTCCTGCCGAGAACCCCGCAACTTCCTGCACCAGAGGCTGAACGAAGCTCAACCAATCCGCCAAAGGTACATATTCCCCAAAAGGTACCAGATGCATCTTGTGGTAACGGTAACCAGGTTGTTCGCCAGGACCGATCAAGAGTGCTCCGTTGTAGTAACGGGTATTCGACTCGGTTTCCACTGAGGTGCTGTTCAGGAGTAGCGGTGCACCTGAAGTTCGGACCTGCCGCTGCCAGAAGGTCCGAAAATAGAAATCTGTATCGTAGAAGTAGGGATTGGGAGCCTCCGGAAACACGACCCAGGCGGCACCATCCGCAACGGCCTGTTGGTAGTAGTCAGCCAACGCCTCGAAGTATTTCTTGGCGTAGTGTTCAAGGGGCGCTGAAAGCAAAATGTTGGGCTGCACCAGAGCGACTCTGATCGATTTTCCTGGAGGGACTTGCCAGACTTCGACCCGATACCAGCCATAGAGGTTTGCTCCCGCAAAGAGAAGAGTAAAGATCGAAGGCAGAGCCCAGGTCCGGTAGCTCCGAAAGCGAAAAAGAGCCAACAGCGCACAGTTGCCGAGAACGACCAGAAACGAGATCAGGTAAACACCACTGACGTCAGCGAGCTGCCGCATCCACTCATAGGGATACTGCGAATGACCCAACAGGGCCCAGGGAAAGCCACCCACCGCATAGTAGTTTCTGAGAAGCTCGGAAAGTACCCAGAAGCCAGGAGCGGACCAGAGGGCTGCCGCGCGAGAACGGTTGGCAACGGCGTGGGTCAAGACCGAGAAAGGGAGAAGAAAAAAAGAGAGCATCAGCAGCATCAATAAGAAAATGGGGATTGAGATCCCCCAGCTGAGCCCTCCATAGCCAATTAGAACCTTCGGAATCCAGTAGAGTACGCCGCCAAGATAGGCCAATCCCAGGACGAAATTGCCGGCAACGATGGCCTTCCAAGATCGTTCCTGGGTGAGGAAGTACAGATATGGCGTCAGCCCCACCCAGGATAGGAAAAAGAGGGAGTGATCGGGAAAAGCAAGCCACAGAGCGATGCCTGAGATCAGAGGAGGTATCGTGAGCGAAAGCATGAGTGCCTAGCGGATCAGGGGGAGGGAGCCGAGGAGATGCTGTTTATGAAATTCGGGAAGCCTGCGGCATCCAATCGGCTCTTGAGCTGGGAGGCCTCTTCCCTGGTTGAAAAATCGCCGGCATAGACACGATGAAGAGGACTGTCAGAACCAGGCTTCTGCAGACGGCCCGAATAGCCTGCGTCTTCCAACTGCTTTAGCAGCCTTCGGGCATCCTTTTCCTTGCTCAGGGCCCCAAGTTGGATCGTATAGCGCCGTTGAATCGGCTTCTCCACAGCTGAGGTGGATATCCTCGCAACAGTGGCTGTCTGCTTCCTTCCGGCAGCAGGCCCATCCGTCGAGCCGCCCCCTGCAGCAGGTTCCGGCGTCGCGTCCTGGACCGCTTCTCGCTGAGGAGAGGGCAGAGTAAGCTCCTCATAGAATTCCAGGTCGGGTTTGACATCGGGAACCGGCGGTGGTGACTCCGAAAGATTTCGCAGGGGGGAGCCTGCCTCGAGGAAATAGGTCCTACCCACGAAGAGGCCCAGAACGAAGAAGAACCAAATGACGACCACCGCGATGCCGTAGAGAGCAAACGACTGGGGCGCGCTAAGTTTCAGACTCACTCTTCGTCTGTTCCTTCACTCTTTTCATTCCCTCCACGAAGGGAGCGAACAAGTCCAGCGGTATGGGAAAGACGATGGTAGAGTTTTGCTCCACTCCAATCTCCGTCAGGGTAGAGAGGTACCTCAACTGGAAGGCGACCGGCTCCTGGGCCAACATCTGCCCCGCCTCCAAGAGTCGTTCGGAAGCCTGGAACTCGCCCTCGGCATGAATAATCTTGCCTCGTCGCTCGCGTTCAGCCTCCGCCTGGCGGGCCATGGCCCGCTGCATTTCAGAGGGCAGGTCGACGGTCTTGATCTCGACCATGGTCACCTTGATCCCCCAGGGGTCGGTGTGCTGATCCAGAATCGTCTGCAGTCTCTCGTTGAGTTCTTCTCGCTTGCTTAGAAGATCGTCCAATTCTACCTGTCCCAGAACCGATCTCAGGGTGGTCTGAGACAGCTGCGAGGTAGCGTAGAGAAAATTCTCGACCGCGACCACTGCGGAATTCGGTTCTATGACCCGGAAATAGACGATGGCGTTGACCTTGACCGACACATTGTCCCGTGTAATGACGTCCTGGGCCGGCACATCCATCGTCACCAGGCGTAGGCTGATGCGCTCCATCCGATCGATCGGCCAGAACACTAGAATCAGTCCGGGCCCCTTGGACTCCGGCAGCAGACGTCCGAGACGAAAAATGACGCCGCGCTCATATTCCCGCAAAACATTCACCACCGAAAGTAGATAGAGAATAAGAATCCCCAAAAGCACCAAATAGGAACTAATCATGAAAACCTCCCGTCAGGAACCCGCACAGCTTTCAGGCACCACCACTGCTTGGCCCCGGCGCTGCAGCTGATTCGGTCTGGGTCAACGATACACCCGAACCATGGTATGGCTCAACGGCCATGACCAGATTGGCCAATCGGGCTACTCTGACCCGGCTCCCTGTGGAAATGGGAACCTCGGACACGGCCTGCCACCTCTCTCCCAGAACGAAGACCTGTCCCCCGTCTTGGTCGATGTCACTCCGAGCCACCCCAATGAGTCCGACCATACCCGACTCTCCCGTGGTAACTCTCGAAAAATGGGACTTGATCACCAGACGAAGCAAAAACATGGAGATCAGACCAAAAGGGATGGCCACGAACAGGGCGAGTTCCAGACTGATGCGCAATTCCGGGTAGGGAGCGTCAATCAGAAAGAGAATCCCCAGGATCATCGAAACAACTCCTCCCATTCCAAGAATGCCAAACCCCTGAATCTTGACCTCTGCGACAAAAAGACCCAATGCCAGAATAATCAGCAGGACTCCGATCAAGTTGACGGGGAGAAGCGAGAACCCCAACAAAGCAAGGAGAAGAGAGATCGCTCCCAGGACACCGGGCAAAATCAGTCCCGGGTGCGAAAACTCCAGATAGAGGCCCAGGGCACCCATCACACCCAGAACCAAGGAGAAATTGGGGTCGGCAATCTTGGAGAGAATACGCTGCCGCAAACTCATCTCAAGCAGTCGGAGCTGACTCCCCTGGACTCGCAGGACCTGCGTCTCACCCGAGAAACGAGTGATTTCCTTACCCTCGAGCTGCTCCAACAGCTGATCCTCGCTGGAAGCGATCAGATCGATCAGCTTGCCCTCCAAGGCCTCCTGGGCGGTATACGACGCGCTATCAATCACGCCCTTCTCAGCTAGTTCGTAATTCCGCTTTCTCACCTCAACAATAGCCCGCAGATTCGCCAAGGCGTCATTCTTCACCTTTTCCAACATGATCTTGTTTTCCATTCCGAATGGGAAAACCGGATGTGCTGCGCCGGTGTTGGTGCCAGGAGCCATGGCGGCGACGTCGGCCGATAACAAGATGAAGAAGCCGGCAGAGGCGGCATGAGTACCCTGCGGTTCCACGTAGCAAACGACAGGCACCTCGGAATTCAGAATGGTCTGGATAATCTCCTGCATCGAGATCCCGAGTCCGCCTGGAGTAGAGAGGCTGATCAACAGGAACTCGGCATTCCGGTCTTCCGCCTCGCGAACCGCCGAAGTAATAAACTCCGAGGTGATGGGGTCAATGACCCCATCGATCCGGACCTTCAGAATCTCACCGTGCAGGGGACCCACTGTGAGCAAGAGCAGGAGGAAAGCCCTTTTCATTTGAACTCCATGTTACACCATGTGCCGACCGGTCGCGGCAGCTATAATGAACGGCGATGCTAAGGGTCATCTTGTTCGCTTCCCTGAGAGATCTGGTAGGGAGCTCTGAGGTCGAGTTGGATCTTACCGACGAGACGACTACGGTCCGTGACGTCTTCAATCGATTGGAGGGCCAGTTCCCCGGGCTGAAGCGCTACGAGTCGATCCTGCTGATAGCCGTCAACCAAGAATACACTGGATGGGAGCAGTCCGTCGCCGCAGGTGACGAAATCGCGTTCTTTCCTCCAGTGAGCGGAGGTAGGTCATGATACGGATTGTGGATGGCCCAATCGACCGGAACGCGGTGATCGAAGGAGCTAGTTCATCGAAAGCAGGGGCAATCGTCACCTTTGACGGGGTCGTCCGCGACCACGCCCGCGGCAAGAAAGTGACTCACCTCTACTATGAAGCCTACCCCGAGATGGCAGAGAAGGAGATGAAAAAGATTCGACAAGAGACGATAAAGCGCTGGTCGCTCGAGGGGATGGCGATGGCGCATCGGACAGGCAGACTGGAGATCGGCGACAGCAGCGTCTTCATCGCGATCTCGTCCGCCCACAGGGCAGAGGCATTCGAGGCCTGTCGCTTCGCTATCGATTCCTTGAAAACGACCGTACCTATCTGGAAGAAGGAGCACTACGAAGACGGAGAGATCTGGATCGAGGGATACGGCGCATGAAGGCAGCCGTAGTGACCATCAGTGACGGCTGCTACCACGGCCAACGCGAAGACCTCTCGGGTGAGGCATTGTCAGAACTGCTGACGCAGCAAGGTTGGTCGGTGAACTCTCGGCGAATCGTACCGGACGATGTAGAGAGGATCAGGGCACAGATCGTCGAGCTCAGCGACCAGGCTCTCAACCTGGTTGTGACCACGGGAGGGACCGGGCTGGGTCCTCGAGATGTCACGCCGGAGGCAATCCGTCCGCTACTGGAAAGGGAGGCGGAAGGGTTGGCAGAGCTGATGCGCCTGCGCGGACTCGAAAAGACCGATTTTGCCGCCCTCTCACGATCCCTGGCCGGCGTGAGAAAGGAAACACTCATCCTGGCTCTACCCGGCAGTCCCAAGGGAGCAACCGAGTCTCTCGAGGCTGTCATGAAACTGCTCGCACACGCCATCGATTTGATCCAGGGTCGCACCAAGCACTGAGGTACTACATGGTCCGGCTGCAGGCAGGCAGCCCCGCCAGGTACCCTATCCACTTGACTTTCCCCCACCGCTCTGGTCTTCTGCCCACTTACTGAATCTGTCAGATAGAAGATCGGTCCACGAAACGTAGGCGCTCTAGAGACCCTTGGTGGATGGAAAGTTCACGAACTGGCCAAGTGTGGGATACACAAGTGTGGGATACAAAAGAATCGACTTGCTGGGTTGACGCCGGACGCTAGCGGGAGGCTATCCTGACCGCTTGGCTGCGAAGATCAAGAGAAGTCAACCCCGAACGGGGTTGCGTCTTTTAGCCCAGGGTTTCCGACCCTGGGTAGAGGGGAGAGGGTCTGTAGTCAACCCTGCAAGGGTTTCGTACACTGACCCCATGCTGAAGTCACCCTCATCGCTAGATTGCCGCAACCCCGATGGGGTTGAAGAACCTTGGTCTGTAGTGACCCATGGTTCGGAAACCCTGGGCTGGAAGCCGCAATCCCTCTGGGATTGACCTCTTCTGATCTCGGCGGTATGAGGTCGCTCGCAAGGACTAGAAAAGGCAGGCTTCTCTCTATCTGGACAAGTTATTCTTCGTAGGACCTTAAAAGACTTATAGAAGGCAATGGATTCCAACCGCCCCGACTCTCTAGAATACTGGAAGGGCAAACGGGTCCTGGTCAGCGGGGGAGGAGGCTTCCTCGGCTCTTTCGTGGTTCGGAGGCTCCAAGAGCTTTCCCCTGCCCAGATCTTTGCTCCTCGTAGCCGGGATTACGACCTGCGTGAGACCGGATCTGTACGCAGGGTTCTTGCCGATACCCGGCCGGATATCATCATTCACATGGCAGCCCGGGTTGGTGGAATCGGGGCCAACCAAGCGCATCCTGCTGAATTCTTCTATGACAACCTGCGTATGGGAGTAGAGTTTCTCCATGCTGCCTGGAAGCAGGGGGTCGAGAAGTTCGTCACGATAGGAACCGTATGTTCCTACCCAAGAATGACACCGGTTCCCTTCAAGGAGGAGGACCTCTGGAAGGGCTATCCGGAGGAGACGAACGCGCCCTACGGCCTGGCCAAGAAGATGCTCCTGGTCCAGTCCATGGCTTATCGTCAGCAGTATGGTTTCAACTCCATCTTTCTTCTGCCTGCCAACCTCTATGGGCCTGGAGATAACTTTGCCCTGGATTCTTCTCACGTGATTCCGGCCCTGATTCGAAGAGTGATCGAAGCCAAAGAACAGGGCGAAGAGGAACTCTTGGTCTGGGGAACGGGAAATCCCACTCGGGAATTTCTCTACGTCAGCGACGCCGCCGAAGGGATCTTACTTGCCACAAAGGGATACAATAAGAGCGAGCCCGTCAATCTTGGCGTGGGAGCAGAGATCAGTATCCGCGACCTGGCTTTCCTGATCGTCCAGCTCACTGGTTTCCAAGGATCCATAAGTTGGGATGAGAGCAAACCCGATGGCCAACCCCGAAGGAGCCTCGACACCCGTAAGGCGGAAAGACTCTTCGGTTTTCGGGCGCGCGTTCCCTTCGAGGAAGGGCTATGCAACACGATTGAGTGGTTCAAGAAGCATCGCGCTCAGACGGTCCGACAGGGATAACACTACGAACAGTTACTTTTAGATCGGATCTCATGAAAAAGGCGCTTATCACAGGCATCACCGGCCAAGACGGTTCTTATCTTGCCGAGCTTCTCCTCTTTAAAGGCTATGAAGTACACGGCTTGATCCGGCGTGCGAGCACCTTCAACACCAGTCGTATTGACCATCTCTACGGTGACCCTCACAACGAAACGCGCCTCTTCCTTCACTACGGTGATATCGGCAGTACAGGAAGCCTCCAGAATCTCATCTATGAGATCGAGCCCCAAGAGATCTACCATCTGGCAGGTCAGAGTCACGTCCGGGTCAGCTTCGACCTGCCGGACTACACGACGGACGTGACGGGCCTCGGGACCGTCCGCATTTTGGAGGCCGTTCGCCGGAGTGGAGTCCGGGCTCGTTTTTATCAGGCTTCATCCAGTGAAATGTTCGGGAGAGCTCCATCTCCTCAGGACGAGACCACACCCTTCCATCCACAGAGTCCCTACGCTACGGCCAAGCTCTTCGGTTACTGGGCTTCAAGGAACTATCGCCAGGCCTATCGGATCTTTGCCAGCAACGGCATCCTGTTCAACCATGAGTCGCCCCGACGAGGGGAGACCTTTGTCACCCGCAAGATCACCCGTGCCGTGGCGGCAATCGTTGGAGGCCGGCAGAAGCACCTTTACCTGGGCAACCTGGATGCCAAGCGTGACTGGGGCTACGCTCCCGAGTACGTCGAAGCCATGGTGATGATGCTGCAGCAGGAGCAGCCCGATGACTTCGTGATCGGCACCGGCGAATCCCATACTGTGGGCGAGTTCCTGAAAGAGGCTTTTGAATATGTCGACCTGAACTGGAGAGATCATGTGAAGATCGACTCGCGATACTACCGCCCCAACGAGGTTGAGTCGCTACAAGCCAACCCAGCAAAGGCGACAAAACAGCTGGGATGGACGCCGAAAGTTCGTTTCAGCGAGTTGGTGCGCATCATGGTAGACGCGGACCTTCAGTTGGCCGGAGTCCTCTCACCTGGGGAGGGAAAACGGATCTTGAAAGAACGTTTCGACAGCTGGCATCGCTGGGATGATCATATTCCCAGATCCGAAGGGACCCGACAAGTACCATAGTTCCGACCAGCTCTGATCGCGTATGAGTCACAACAAGACATTGTGGCTGGCACCCATAGTGCTCGCTCCTTCGCTGGCAGGGCTGCCGCTGTTGCTGGGGGGATCGGCAGCAGCTCCCTTCATCTGCACTTTGGTTTGAGCTGTTTCGGAATTCCGCTGGGTGAGAGATCCGTGACCCTAACCGTGGGGATAGCATGGATCTACTTCTCTCCGTGGGCGGCGGTGGTCATCCTCCTGGTCTCGGGTCTGACCTGGCTCCGTCCCGCTTGGGGTGTTTCACTTCTCTTAGTGGTGGTTTCGGCGGATCCCGCCAATCCTGTTCTCTGGAACATCGTTGTCAACTTCTCCGAACTGCTGCTCGCCGGCTGTTTGATCGCCTGGGCCGCAAGAGCACATCCCTCTAGAATCAGATGGGACGCTTTGAAGTGGGGCCTCCCTTTTCTGAGTGCCGTCCTCTTGTCGGGAGCGATTCAGATCGAATGGTATAAAGTCATTCCCCACCTGATTCGTTCCTCCGAGCTGATCCTGTGCCTGTTCCTGGCCATGAATGTCTATCGGGAGGTCGAAAGTCGGATCTCCCTTAGATGGGCCTTAGGGGCGGCGGCGGTTTTCTACAGCCTGGCCGGTTTCCTGCTCTATGAGGAAATCTTTCGAACGCGGTCCTTTTCCTTCTTCTCCAATCCGAACCAGTTTGGCGGGTATCTTGGGTTGCTGGGCCCCTTCTTTCTAATGTTGATACTCTTGAGAAGGGAACGCTGGGTTGTCCCCTCGTTTCTTCTGTTTTCGCTCGTTCTGATATCGCAATTGGGAACGGGTTCTCGCTCCGCTCTTCTCGGTCTGCTAACCGCAGCAGCCTTCATGCTTCTCTGGTCTCGTCGCAAGGCCTACGCGGGCGCCATCGCGCCTCCCCTTTCCTTGTTTCCTAAGCCTGTCCGCGCTTCTCCTCGACTCAGGGGCGGTCTGCTTCTTATAGCGGCAGCAGCCCTGTTGATCGTGTTGACCCCGGCCGGGCGTTTCTTGAAGGACTCGGTTTCAGGAATGGCCTCCCGCACTACGGATTCCATCGAAGGGCTGGCTCGAACACGCATCCCCCTCTTTTTTCTCGGCACTGAGGTCTTTAAGGACCATTGGTTGATCGGAGTGGGTCCGGGTCGCTGGCAAGAAATGCTCCCCGGCTATCTGGAGCGCTTTGACGATTACGATTGGGGAGGGGACCGCGACCAAGCCCGCAGATACGTGGAACGGTGCGTCTACGCGCACGCCCACAACCTGTATCTTCAGCTTGCCGCGGATTTCGGTCTCCTGGGGCTGGTAGCGTTTCTATTTCAGCTTTTCTGCGTGTGGGGGCATCTTTGGAGCCAGAAGGATCCATGGGCGCTGGCCGGTCTTGGAATCGTCGTCGCCTTCGCCGTTCAGAACCTCTTCGATTCTACCTATCCCAGCTTGGCTTTGGAGACTGGGCTGCTGCTTGGAGTCGCCTGTTCCGCTGTTGGCGCCCAAGGTCCCACACAGGGGGGCAATCGCACGGAGCACTGCGCATGACTCGCGTGACATCCACTTAACCTCCCAAGCCCTAGTTTCGCCACGATTCCTTGGTGATAATTCCGTCAAATCCTTCGGTGGTATGATACGGTTGACCTAAGGTGACTGGAGCCAAGTGCTTCCCGAGTGAATTGTGCCTCGATGCAGGTTGGGCGATTGGTGAAGAAGCCTTTGCGAGCCTGGTAGTAAGAATCGCTGACGTACAGCCTAAAGCCATTCTAGAGTTCGGTAGCGGGATTTCAACGGTGCGGCTGGCCATGGCGTTCCCACATGTGAAGATCGTTTCAATCGAGAACGATACCCAAGTCATTCACCGCACCGAGCGTCTCTTGGCCGCTTATGTCCCACATCACAGCACATCAATAATCCAGCGGTCGCTTTCCTGGCAGCGATGGGGAGCTGGACTCTACGCCAGCTACGCGCCAATCCCGTCCTCTCCTACCGTGGTGGATGCCGTATTGATTGATGGGCCTCCTCATCGGACCCGGCGTGGACGGGAGGCTTGCCTATATCAGGTAGCGCACCGCCTGAAGCGGGGGAGCATCGTGATTCTGGATGATCTCGTGCGTTCATCAGAACAGAGGATATGTGAGAACTGGCAGAGGATCTTTCCAGGGACGTTCGAATTGTCATTCCACAACGTGGGACATCACCTTGCGTTTCTAAGAGTCCTCAAGCGGCCGAAACCCCGCTGGCTGAATTTGAAAGTGATCTGTGACAACGCGCTTGTGCTGATGAAGATTCTGGGCCACCCACGTCATGCCTTTACCCTGAGAACTCGGGTTAGGGTATCTAAGAAGTCTTGAGAGAGAACCTTTAGTTGTTTGCGCCCTTTTGGTGCTTGTGGCCACGATCACGGCACGAGGCCAGAGTCGCCTGATCTCCCCGAGGGGAGTATGTGTTGTAGGATGAGGGGCGTATGTCGGAGGCGCTGACTTCTTGGGGGCAAGTAATCGGTTCGAGGTCGACATGTCTCATGGAAGGGTTCGAGTTTGACCGGGCCAACCGAACAGGAGATGACCACTAAGTCTGCTCCCCGAAAAACTGCCCGGCACTTGGTCTGCATGCTCTCCCACACCAAGATAAACCGGGACGCAAGGGTGTGCCGGACTGCGGAAGCTCTGCTTCAACACGGTTATCGCCTCGAGCTGATTTGCCTGCAGAATGCGGATGAACCAGGAATTCCCCAAGGACTCGAGCGCGCCACGATCCGCCAGATCAAGGATCTCAAGGCAGCATATTCTCGGGCAGTGAGAGAGCGCGAGTTGCGATACGGCGGTCGGAGCGCCTTGCTGGGCATCTCCGGGATCCTTCTTCAGATCTGGCGATACCTGCCGGCGCGTGCTCCAGTGCGGCTTCCCCTCTTTTTACTCAAATGTGTCTGGTTTGGGTGGCGGGCTCGACACCAGATCATTCACAATCACGACTTGAACGTGCTCCCGGCCGGATGGCTGATCAGCTTCCTGACGGGTGCGACCCTTTATTACGACTCGCACGAGCTCTTTACAGAAAAGGTCGGCCTGCAATTCAAGCCGCTCTGGAGGTTGCTGGAAAGGTTCCTGGTTCGCCGCTGCCAATCTGTCATCTCGACTACCGAAGCGAGAGCTTCTGCGCTGAGGGAGCTCTATCCGGAGATCCGCCATTCCATAGTGATCCATAACTTCCCGGCCACATGGTCCGGGGGCCGAGAGGATATTCGAGGCGTTGCCCACCTCCCTTCCAACGCCTTCGTCGCTCTGTATCAAGGAGGGGTTCAGCTCTACAGAGGGCTGGAAGAGATGGTCCAGGCGGCGACTCATATCGAGGGGGATGGAATATATATCGTCATCCAGGGAGACGGCCCTATTTTCCGAAAGATCGAATCTCTAGCGAGGAAATCTCCAGCGGCTGATCGGCTCAGGGTGATACCGGGAGGGCCGCACGTATACTTGAGGCGATTCACCGCCTCTGCCGACGTAGGTTTGCAGGTCCTGCAGCCGATTTCGCTCAATCATACGACCACGCTTTCCAATAAACTTTTTGAATACGCTCAAGCAGGTCTTCCGGTCATCGTGGCGGATTTTCCAATGATACGCTCCTATGTCGACAGGTTCGACTTCGGGATATTGGTGGATCCGACCGTCCCACAGGAGATTGCTGAAGGCATTGCTCGAGTGCACGCGAATGGGGAACTTCGCTGACGCCTTGTGGAGGGATGCAGGAAGGCGGCGACGGTCCTCAACTGGGGGACAGAGAAGGAGACACTTCTCAGACTTTACGAGGATCTGACCTAACCTAAAACTTCATTGGCGAACGTAGCTTTGGCCTCCAGGCCGAAGTCTTTTTCTTCCGAGCCTTTGGCTCGGACGGCGGCCTGGAGCCCACCGCTACGACCGATCCAAAGTTTCCTTGTAAATGATCCGGCTCGGGGATTCCTTGGAGGGTAGTTGCAACTGACATTTGCCTTTGCAGAAATCGGAAAGCTTTACAAATACCGGGCGCTAATTGGGTACCTCACCTGGGCAAGGCTGAAGAGCGCCGACCGCGACAACACGCTCGGAAAGCTGTGGAGTCTTCTCAACCCCCTGGCTTCTCTCGGGATCTACTACTTCATCTTCAACGTGGTCTTCGAGTCGAGGGTCGAGCAGTTCGCTCTATTCCTGTTTTCGGCGATCATTGCCTGGCAGTTCCTGGTCAGGTCCATCAGCATCTCGGCCCAGAGCATCACCTCCAACCAAGATCTGATCAGTGAAGCGTATTTCCCCAAGACTGTGCTCCCGCTCTCGATTGTACTTTCCAACGCATACGATTATCTCTTTGGAGTGATCGTCTTACTGCTCCTTGCTGTCTTCACGGGAGTTCCCCTGATGCCGATGATGCTCTTGTGGCCTCTAGTCTTCCTGGGCCAGTTGGTCTTTACACTTGCCGCCTCTGTTCTAGCCACGACTCTCGGCGTTTTCTTCCGGGATCTCCGCAATCTGCTCGAGATCGTGTTTCGCCTCCTCTTTTACTTCTCAGGAACCATGTATTCGATTTCGCGAGTCCCCGAGTCGATTCAACCCTTTTTTCAGCTGAACCCGGTCTACATCTTCTTTGAAAGCTATCGAAACTTGCTGCTCTATAATGAGTTTCCGCCTTTCTTTCGGCTGGCCGCCGTTTGCCTGGTCAGCGGTCTAATGATGCTTTTCGCCCTCCACTACATGGGCCAAAAGGAAGGTGTCTTCATAAAATACCTGTAGGATTCCATCAAGATGCCGCGAATCGAACTCAAAGACGTGGTTGTCTCCTATCCAAGATCCCGGATATTGGAGGAAAAAAGGTTGCGGTTCCAGGTGCAGAAGCATCTCCGTAATCTATTTCGGGGCGCTCCCAAGAAAGAGGAGTCCGCCTCAAGAACGACAGCCTCATCGGGGGCAACGCCTTCTACAATGACTTCCCTGCCCAGCAACCTCAAGCCCAACCAGTGCCTGCGGCTTCCGACCTGGTTCAGGAGCAGCCGGGCCGGACCACTGTTGTTCACGACCAGGACCTTCCCTCAGCTGAAAGGACGCTCCAGCCCCAGCCGTGACGTCCCTGAACACCAGTTTGCCTGCGTTTTGGAAAAGCTGATTGGACTGACCCAAAGGGTAGGGGTTCCCCTCGCGAGCCAGGTCGCGCAAGATCCGCACGGCACCATTCAGGGCCAGCAGATCCAGCGAGCCATCGTTGTCGAAATCCAGCCAACCCGTCCCAAAGCCCGTGTAGCGAAAACTAGGGTCTCGATTGTAGTCGAGGAAGGCCGAGCTGGTACTCCAGCGGGGATCATCGGTTCCGGATTTCGCGGTGACATCGGAGAAGGTCTCATCGCCCTGATTGAGGAACATCTGGTTGGAACCCAAGTTGGTGACGTACAGGTCGGGGCGACCGTCGTTGTTGAGGTCGCCGACGGCTACCCCCATTCCGTAGCCCTCTGCCAGAATGCTGCTTTCATTTGTGACATTTGTGAACCCGAGCCGGCGAACAGCGTTGGCATCCCGCCCCAGATCGTTGCGGTAGAGTTGATCCCGAGGCGAGTCGGAACCCTGCCAGGGTAGGATCGCATCCTTGAGACTCTTTCCCTCTCCAATCATCGTACCCTGGACCAGGTAGACATCCAGATCGCCATCGTCGCCATAGTCGAACAGTGCGGCACCCGAGCCCGTGATCTCAGGCAGATACAATTCCCCGGTCATGCCGTTGAAGTGTCAGGGGCCACCCAAAAGCGGCCAGTGAGGGCCACTTCAAAACCGGCCATTTTCAAGAGCCATTGAGGGCCGCATCCTGCGTAGGATGCGCCGATGGCCAATACATTGAAAATGGAAAAGAAGCAAACGGTTTTGGCGCTCCTGAAGCTGGGCTGGTCGTATCGTCGGATCGAGCGAGAGGTGGGAGTCCGACGAGAGAGGATTGCCCGCTATGATCCCTCCCGAGATTCAAAACCGGCCAAAGTGGCCCCCGGCTCGGAGGAGCAAAAGCGGCCAAAGCGGCCCCCGGGTCTGCGCAGCTTCTGTGAGCCCTTTCGGGAGCAGATTGAAAAGAAACTCCAGCAGGGATTGCAGGCCAAGCGGATCTGGCAGGACCTGGTCTTCGAGCAGGGATTCGGGGGAGCCTACAACTCCGTCAAGCGCTTCTGTGGAAAGCTCAAGGCGGAGAGTCCTCGCGTGTTTGCTCGGGTGGAAACTCCCCCCGGTCGGGACCTGCAGATCGACTTCGGCAAAGGAGCCCTGACTCGGACCGAATCGGGTCGTTACCGCCGTCCTCATCTGTTCAAGGCCGTCCTCTGCCACTCGCGCCACTCCTATGAGGAAGTCGTCTGGCGGCAGGAACTGAAGACGTTCATCCGCTGTGTCGAGGAGGCTTTTCACGCTTTTGGAGGCGGCGTGGAGGTGGTTCGCCTCGATAACCTCAAGGCCGGGATCACCCGGGCTTGCTTGGTGGACCCCGAGGTCAATGCCGTCTTCAGTGCGCTCGCTCGCCACTACGGCTTCGCCGTGCTGCCCATCCATCCGGGCGCTCCGAACGAGAACGGAAAAGTCGAAAGAAGCATCGGATATACCGACTCCAGCGCGCTCAAAGCTCGCCGCTTCGAGAGCCTGGATGCGCAGAATGAGCATCTGCAGAGTTGGAACGAGCGAATCGCCCGCCAGCGCATCCACGGCACCACCAAGCAGCAGGTCTGGCCCCGCTTTGTCGAAGAACAGAAGCATCTCCGACCGCTTCCGGATTCCCGCTTCAGTTTCTTCCGCGTGGGCCGTCGAACGGTCTCCACCGATGGCCACATCGAAGTCGACCGAGCGTTCTACTCGGTGCCCAATCATCTGCTCGGTTGTGAAGTCGCCGTGCACTGGGATGATCGTATCGTCCGCGTCTTCTTTCGTGAGCAACAGGTGGCCCTGCATCCGAAGCACCCGCCGGGGAGATTCCGAACCGAAACGAGCCATCTTCCGGAACGCAAACGCTACGCGCACTATCGAACCGAGCATCATCTGCTGAAGCAAGCCCGAGCCGTGGGTCCAGAGGCGCACCGCTGGGCCGAGCGAGCTCTGGAGGTCCGAGACATGCTCGCCTACCGACTCGTGCAGGGCATGATCTCGCTGACCCGCCGCTACCGCGCTTCGGTCGTCGACGAAGCCTGCGGCAAGGCGCTCGCACATGACGCCTTCCGCTACCGGACTCTGGTGGCTTTGTGTAAGCGACTGGACGTGCCGCAGCGCTCTTTGTTTACCTCCGAGCACGAGTTGATCCGACCGCTGTCCGAGTACCAGATCACCGATCCCACAGGAGAACCAGAATGATCTCATCAGAACTGGAACGAAAACTTCGTCACCTCCGGCTCTCGGGCCTGGCTCAGGTCTTTGACGTTCGCCTGCAACAAGCCGTCCAGGGAAGGCTCAGCCATCAGGAGTTCTTTGAGCTGCTGATTGATGACGAGCTGACCCGCCGTCGGGACCGGCTGTTGGAGCGACGTTTGCGCCAGGCCCAGTTTCCGGAACAAAAGCACTTGGAGGACTTTAACTTCTCCTTTAACCCCTCCATCAACCGGCAGCAGATCTTCGATCTGGCTACCGGCCGATTCATCCAACAGCGCCGCGGCTGGTTGGTCATCGGTCAGACCGGAGTCGGCAAGAGCCATCTGATCATCACCGTCGGGATCAAGGCGGTCGAAGCCGGTCACCGGGTGCAGTACAAGTCGGCTTTCGATCTGCTGGAAGACATCGCCGAAGCCACGGCCACCGGCAGACGCCGATCTTACATTACGGAGATGACCCGGATCCCGCTGCTGATCCTCGAGGATCTGGGACTCCGCAGAGTGCCGGAGTCGGCGGCAGAAGATCTGTTGGAGATCCTGCACCGCCGATACCAGAAGACCTCGACGATCCTCAGTTCGAATCGACCCCTGGAGGACTGGGGCGCGATGCTGGGAGGAGATACGGCGGCCACCTCGGCGCTGCTGGACCGCTTCCTGCACACTTCGGAAGTCACCTTCATTCGGGGCAAGAGCTATCGCCTCTACGAGCGACAGCAACGAGAGAAATCCACCCCGAAGCGAGGGAAAGAGAAATGACACCTGCGAGGCGAGTGCTGTGAGTGCGGGCTTGTCCCCTACTCGCAGACCCTGGGACTCAGCCCCAGGCTTCGTAGATTGCCCGCTCCGAGGGAGGGGTCAGGACAGGGTGGGGCAGAGCTCATTGCTTGAGGGGCCTCTGAGCGAATGTTTTTTGAAAAAAGGAAGCCAGGAAGAAGCCGTGTCGTTGAAACCAAGCAGAGACCATGGAAGCCAGGCTTCTCGAGTTTCCCCCAACACCCCCGGAAAGCCGTGGAAACTGCCGCGCTATGGAAACCGTGGGAAAACGGCTGCCTCGCGAAGACGACTCCAGGGGGCGAGTTTTTCCACCGTTCCCACAGCGCTTGGAAAACTCCTCCGGACGGAGTTTCCCACAGTTCCCACCGCTTCTACGGCTGAACACACAACAAAGCCTCCTCCCCCCGCTTCGCGGGGAGGGCTTCACAAGGGATTGAAATGACTCGAACCGGAGGATATAACTACTGAATCACTGGCCGGTTTTGACCCGGCCCCGCCTGGCCGCTTTTGAAGTGGCCCCCGACAGTTGAAGTGCTGGAAATCCAGTCCTGCCGACTCCTGAGCGTCCCCGAAGACAGCTCCCGGTTTCCTCTTCTCTTTCGCTTCACTCGGCAACCGCTCTTGCTCAGCCGAGCCAGGGCTTCCCACCACGGACTGCTCCATAGTTGCCAAAGGCAGGCTTCCTCTCAGCAGCGTCGCCGCGAGGAGCAAACAAAGCCTTCCGCTCACGTGGCCCTTCCATGTCGGCCTGCAGAAACAGAACCATGCATCCGGCAGGGCTTCCTGCTATCATTGCTAGCGTTAGAAACCAGAGGGGGAGCGGAAATGGCTAATCTGATCGTGAGAAAGCTCGATCCTCGGATTGTAGACGCCCTCAAACGTCGGGCGGCGCGCCACGGTCGCAGCGCGGAGGCCGAGCACCGAGCCATTCTCGAAGAGACGCTCCTGGCCAAGCGCAAGAGCTTTATCGAGGTCTTGGCGGCAATGCCCAATGTCGGCAGAGATGAAGACTTTGAGCGTCGGGACGATGATCAGCCAAGCGACAATGTACTTGGTTGATACCAACGTCGTCAGCGAGGCGCGGAAACATGCCAAAGCCAACAATGGGGTCAAGGCTTTCTTCCAGCGAGCGCTGGAACGCCGCGCTCCCGTTTACATCTCGGTCATAACCCTGGGGGAGTTGCGCCGCGGAGTGGAGCTGATCCGGCACCGCGGTGACTCTGCCCAGACGACGATTCTGGAAAGATGGCTGGGAGAGCTGATTGAGGAGTACCAGGATTTCATTCTGGACGTCGATCGGGATATCGCTCAGCTTTGGGGTAGATTGCGCGTGCCGCACCCGGAACATCTACTGGACAAGCAGCTCGCGGCCACAGCATTGATCTATGACCTGACCGTCGTCACACGCAACGCCAGAGACTTTCGAGAGACCGGCGCCAAAGTCCTGAATCCTTTTGACGATTGAAGCGTCCATTCAGACTCGAGGCGCAGTGTTGGGAATGAGTGCCCTGGGGCTTGAAACCTTGGAATTTGGGATATCTTTGTATCTTGTATCTTGGGATTTCCTCCCTTAAATATCCATCAACCCGTCAATATCCGGATCCAGCTCGGGGGGACGCGACAACAGCGAGATCCCCACGAACAGGGTCATGGATACGAGCAGGGACAGCGCTCCGCCGTCGATTCCGTAGGGAATCTGGATGTTCAGGAGTTTAATGGAAAAATTGAGAACCAGGCTGGAGAGTATGGCCACGTTTGCCGCTAGCAGTAGAAGACCAACACAGCACAGGAAATCGCAACGCAGGCTTCGAGGCTGATCCGGCCTGCCGCCGCTCCCAGGATATCCTTCAGCACGGTAGCCATTGCAAGAATCTGGGTCGCCAGATATCCCATGACTCCCAGAAGGATCGCAAGGGCCGCAAGAAACCGGCTCATCCGGCTTCTATAGCGGGCCGATATCGCATCGGGCAGGGAGATCGACTCTCGCAATTCGGCGAAAAGCCGAATCCGCTTGGCCAGGAGAAAGAAGGTGAGACAGTAGCCAATCGGAATGGCAATTACCATCCATACCGAGCTCATCCCCATGCGGTAGACCAGGCCCGGCCCGCCAACGAAGCCAAAACCACTCATGGTGCTGGAAAACACGGCTAGACCCGTGACCATGATTTCCAGGTCGCGACCGGCCATGAAGAAATCCCGTGTGGAGTGAGTTTCGGTTCATTACAGGTCAATCTTCACCAGATCGGGTGCGATTTCTACGCCGGGAGCGGCCACAAATGGTTCCTCAAGTATCAGATCGGAGGCGCCGGGCTGACGCGAATGTTCTCCGGGATTCGCCTGTGTCCGCACATCTAACACCCCCATGAACGAGATTCAGAAGGCGATCTCGGCTGTAGGAGATCTCGCCAAGAACGGCATCGCGTGACGGAAGCCCCGAGTCCGAGCCTCACCGGGCAACCTATTCCATAGCAGTAGCACCGAAGTCTAAAGGAGGAAACACATGCCAATCTCTCTACAGAATCACGCCAACTGGATATACGCAGTTTTGAGAATCGTTTCCGGCCTGCTCTTTGCCTGCCATGGTGCCCAAGAAGTGTTTGGCGTACTAGGAGGGGCCGGGGGCTCCGGGCACGCTGCACCACTGCTTTCGTTGTACGGTGCGGCTGGAGTCATCGAGTAAATCGGTGGAGTCCTGATCGCCATCGGACTCCTGCCTAGGTACGCTGCTTTCATCTCCAGCGGACAAATGGCGGTCGCCTATTTCATGGCGCATGCCTCCAAAGCATTCTGGCCGATCCAGAACGGCAGTGAGCTGGCGGTCCTGTACAGCTTTCTGTTTCTCTACATCGCTGCCAGCGGAACGGGGATATGGGGCGTCCGAGGGGATAGATGATCAAATCCCAAGATTGTCCTAAGATACAAGATACAAACAAGTTCCAAATCACAAGCACAAAATCCAAAGACTTTGGGCTAGATCTAATCTCTACGTACGAGCAGCTTGCTGCTGTCTTACCCAGCTGTGCCTTCGCCGCCGTTCTTAGAGACACAACGCTTTGATGCTTGGACCCAAAATTAGGGGTTTTTACCTCATTTCATCTCAGTACTTCATTGTATTGTGCTGGGATGGTTACCGATGACTCACTTTTCCAGTTCGATGGCTGTGTAGAGGTCTACCGCTGGTGGTAGGCGGACCAGGTTCAAGCAATCGACCGCATCTACGCCTTAATGAGGATACCTTGGCCAGTAGGCATGCTGAGAACCTGTAGTCCCTGGGCCGCTGCGAATTCATCGTGTGCAGCTTTCTGTGCCTCGTGGCCACGCCAGCCGTAGTCGTCCAGTAACACCACTCCGCCCTGCGACAAGAGTGGCCGAAAGTGGGACAGCGCGGCTTCTTCGGCCACCACACCGTTTAGATCAATGTGGAGGAAGGCGACTGCCTCAACGTTGACAGCATCCAACACTGTGGGGATGAAACCTCGAACGAGTCTCACGTTGTCGAGCTCCTCGAAGGAGCCGGCCACAGCGTCGAAAACATCATCGTACTGGTTCCAGAGTGCGGCGCTGTCGTTGGGTCGAATCAGGTTCTCGTCGAGCCCTCCAAAGGAATCGACCATGTAGTAACTGCGGTCCTTCAGGCTAGTGAAATCAAGGTAAGTGACGATCATCATAGCTGTAACACCAAAGCCAGCACCACAATCGACGAATTCGCCCGGAACATTCTTCGCTTGATTCGCACACCAAGCTGCAACGTACCAGCGCCAGCGTGCGTCTCTAACCTCTGGAGCAAACCGCAATTGCTTACGACAGCTATCGGCTGCTCGAAGGAATCTTTCGTCCTGATTAAAGTCCGAATTGTGTATGGTCCACAGCCCATCCTCACGGAATGTTGGAGCAAGCAGCACACGCAGATTGAGCCACGTCTTTCCAAGCCCGGGTACTCGCTTTAGGGCATGACGTAGTCGCGTAGGAATCTTCATTACTCACTCCCATTCAGCCCAGTGTAGGCACTGCAGTGTGAGGAACGCTAGCACACAATGTTGGTGTACTGCCCGAAACCCTCCCTTATTCGGTGAAATCCATTCCGGACCAGATTGGGCTAGAAGAGAATCATTCTTCTTGAGGGGATTTCTTTCCCTCAAATCTCCATCAACCCGTCGATATCCGGATCCAGCTCGGGGGGACGCGACAACAGCGAGATCCCCACGAACAGAGTCATGGATACCAGCAGGGACAGCGCTCCGCCATCGATTCCGTAGGGAATCTGGATGTTCAGGAGTTTGATGGAAAAGTTGAGAACCAGGCTGGAGAGTATGGCCACGTTTGCCGCTAGCGCAGTAGCCCGCTTCCAATTGAAGCCGATGGCGACGGTGGGCACCAGGGCGGCGGCGAACGTTGCCCAGCCGAAGGCTCCCAGAAGAGCCACCAGATCATCCGAATAGAGTGCGAAAAGTGAGGCCACCACGGCAATCACTATCGTCGCCAAGCGAGCCCACAAGAGCTCTCGAACCACGGGTCTTCCACGCAGCGCCTGGGGAATGTCCCTCACCACGGCCGCAGCGCCGATGTTCAAGAAACCATCCGCCGTCGACATGATAGCGGCGAACAGAGCCGCGAATACCAGCCCTGCCAGCAGCGGATCCACGTAGTGTTGGAGAAACTGGGAAGCTGCCGCATCCGCCCTCGGCAGCGCCGGATGGACTCCCTGAAGCACCAGTGTACGCATCGCCAGTCCGATACTGATCCAGAGTAGGCCGGAAACTGCGTAACCCAGGATGGAGACGGGCAAAATATACTTGGCATCTTCCACCCGCCGATTCATCATCAACTTGGTCACCACATGGGGCTGTCCAGCCACTCCCAAAGTGAACAGAAAGTACCAGGAAAGACAGCCAAAGACTCCCAGCGTGCCCCACGGTCCTATCGCCGCAGAATCGTCCTCCAGAAGCGTGCTTGCGATTCCACCCCAGCCTCCCGCCACCGCGCTTCCGGTGGCCAGAAAGACTAGAACCGCGGCCACCATCATCACCAGGCCCTGGACCAGGTCGGTGTAAACCGAGGCGATAATGCCTCCAGTGACACAGTAGAAGACCAACACGGCACAGGAAATCGCAACGCAGGCTTCGAGGCTGATCCGGCCTACAGCCGTACTTCCCAGGATATCCTTCAGCACGGTAGCCATTGCAAGAATCTGTGTCGCCAGATATCCCATGACTCCCAGAAGGATCGCGAGGGCCGCGAGAAACCGGCTCAACCGGCTCCTATAGCGGGCCGATATCGCATCAGGCAGGGAGATCGGCTCTCGCAATTCGGCAAAAAGCCGAATCCGCTTGGCCAGAAGAAAAAAGGTGAGACAATAGCCGATCGGAATGGCAATCACCATCCAAATCGAGCTCATTCCCATGCGGTAGACCAGTCCCGGCCCGCCAACGAAACCAAACCCACTCATGGTGCTGGAGAAAACGGCTAGACCCGTGACCATGATTCCAAGGTCACGACCCGCCATGAAGAAATCGCGGGTAGAATGGGTTCGGCGCAGAGCCCAGAGGCCAACGACCACGCACAGCCCCAGGTAGGCCAGGACAAATCCAAGGATGACACTACTTCTTGAGACCTCCATCAAGAGGTACCTTCCGGAGGTTTTCGCTGTTTCTCCCGGAGCCTCTGGAATCGCTTTCGATCATCCGGCGTCAGGATCCAGGAATCGAATTTCAGAAAGTAGAGCAGAGACAGGAAGAGGGGAATGACGGGCCACAGGCCTAACATCATCACCACACTGGGAGCGGGAAAGGAAAACACCAAGAGCGGAGCTTGATCTGACCCACCCTTGGAAAGAACCATCAACACCGCGTAGATCGTCAGGTAGATCAGTCCCGCTACCAGCAGAGGCAGCTTCATTGTGCCGAGTCGCTCACGCTTTTGGATTCCAAGCCCCAAGCAGAGCATGACAAGGACGATCTCTACACTTCCCAAAAGCCAGGCGGACCAGAGTCCTGAAGGGTAGGATTGGGCGATCGTCCCACTCTGCTGCATCGCGGGGTATTCAGGGTGCTCGATCCCCTGACCGTAGTGCGTCTCGCCAACCAGGATGAAGGCCAGCATCAGACACATGGTCAGAAGGGCACCGAGCAGGATCCAGGGAAGTTTCATCAGAGTGGAAGGGATGTTTGGGAGTGCTAGACCTTCGGCGTAGCGGTGGGCTCCAGGCCGCCGTCAGTCGAGCTAAGCTCGACCGAAATACTTCGGCCTGGAGGCCAAAGCTACTTCAGATGAGATCTCTACTCAAGCTGTGACGAACGGGATTCGGCGCTCGCTTCCTGCACCTCCCCCTGGGAGATGATGATCTCAACCCGGCGGTTCTTCTTTCGGCCCTCAGACGTCGCGTATCCGCAACCGGGCGCTCCATGCCGTATCCCACCGCCGTTATCCTCGTGCTCGAAATTCCCTCGGGCACGAGAAAATCGAACACCGAGTTGGCGCGCTTTTCCGAAAGCGTCAGGTTAGTGGAGGCAGCACCTGTGAAGTCGGTGTGACCTTCGATCCGGAGATTCAGGTCGGACATGATCAGGAGAATACCGGCCAACTTGGCAATGACCAGTTTCGCCTCGGGCTTGAGAGCGGCCTGCCCTACGTCGAAGAGAATATCGGGTAGGTTGACGATCATACCCCGAGCCGACTCGCGGGTGTCGGCCACGTGGGAAAGGGCCTGTTGCAGCCGTCCTTGTAGAGCGCCCTTCTCCTCCTGTAGTTTCTGCTGCTCCTGTTGGAGCCTAGTCATAGAAGCCTTCAAGTCAGCCTGCTCTCGACGCAGAGCTCGCAGGCTGGTCTCCATCTCCCCCCGTTGCCGTTGGATCTTCTCCAGTTCTCGCGAGGAAGCCTGTAGGGCCCTCTCAGCCTCTGCCTGCCGGGCTTCCAAGTCTGCCTTCTGGTTCTGGTTCTGGAGATCGGCGACGAAGGCTTCACTCTCCTTGGCACTGGCCTCGGCCTCAGCTGCCCGCTTCTCCATCGTCGCCATCTCAGCCTGGCGAGCCGCTATTTTCGCTTCCAACTCCTTTGCTTCCAGCTGGCGCAGGGTCACTCTGATCGCCTCGTTGCTGGAGGCTACCGAACGTCGGGCGTATTCCTGCGAACCCTTCTTGGCCCCGCGTCCCCTGGTCATGAAAGTGGCTTGCTGTAACGTCAAGGTCGCTTCGCGGTAGATGGGAAGCGTGCTCCTCGGCCCCCAAGCGCCCGGCGATCTCGTGGACTTTCTGGGCCTGGAGAAGATCTAGAGACGCCTTCCCGTCGTAGATAACCGCCTCGAGACTCTCCAAACCGTATTCGGGCGCTGCCGCGAAGTCCGAAAAACTGAGTGCCTGAGCGGGAGCCTGGAGGTCCCGGCTCACATCGTTCCAACTGATGATCAGCTCCGAGGGCTGCCCCACCTGATAGTAGGGTTCCGCCGTGACCATCAGGGCGAAGGTTCTCAACCCGGTAGAGAATTTCAAGGAATCCTTGTCACGCCCGGGCCGCACCCACAGCTCCCCCAGATTCTCCACACCACCGTCTCTATTGACTGCCCATAGAACGTAGCAGGTCACATCACCGGCGAAGAGGACGGCCGGCTTCATCTCGTCGTAGGAGAGTTCAATACGCGACTGCCCCTCTTCAAACTTGACCTTGGCCTTCATGCTGGCCCGGGGGATACGCCGGGTAGGGAGTAAGGCCAATTCGACGTCCCTCCGCTCTGGAAAGCGAACGACTTGTAATGTCACCTCAGTCGATGCAGCCTGGAGCATCGTCAGCAATAGGAAACACTGCAGAAAGGTGCTGGTCCACAACTTTTTCGACATCACTTTGCTCCTGGTTCCATCCATTTGCCAAAACCCTTGGTGTGGACGGCCGGAAGTAGTCCGGTCGCCGTCGCGCTGAGTTTAGCAGATCGATTGTAATGACGGGAAGAACAGCTGTAGCGGTGGGCTCCAGGCCCCCGTCAGTCGAGCTAGAGACCCCTTGGTCAAGAAAAAGTTCACAAACTGATCAAGAAGTGTCAAGCAGCGAGTAGTTGCTCTTCAACAAAGACGTTCAGCGAGCGGTCGAACCGTCGCCAAGCCGTCGCCAGCGGACAGCGCTGAGCCACTTCCTGTGGCAGCTTGAGATCGAGCGCCGTCAAGCCCGGTGCCAGGACTCGACCGTAGGCTTTGATGAAGAGGACAGCCACCTTTCTTCCCAAGGGCGTTAGATGGTACCGGCGCTTGCGGGGCACTTTGTCAATGAGTCCCTTTCGCCTCAACCGGCGCAGATCGTAGCTCGCCTGGCGTGAAGTGTAGGGGGCATCGAGCAAGGCGGAGACTTGCTCCACCAGTCGACGGTTGTCAAAACCGGCTACGAGACAGCTAAATGCGACCAGGCTGGAGAAGACCGCCATCACCCGAGGATCGCCAAAGCGAAGGCCAGAACTGTGTAGACCCTCGGCAGTTTTCGAGGGTTGGCTCACCTTTTGGAAGGTGAGCACGTCGGGTGCCGGTCGAGCGTCTGCGGCTTCGGCGTCGCACAGACGCCGGTTGGCGGAATCGCCAACAGCCCAAAGGGCATACCAGTTGCGAGCGCAAACGCGGCGACCCACTCCGAAGTCGCGGCTGTCGCAGATCACGGTTTCGGTCCGCAAGGCGCGGCCCTCTTTGAAATATTGCTTGATACGAGACGACTTGTAATAACAACTGAGAACCGGGTCCACCCCTCGTCTGAGGACTCGGGAGCGAAAGCTTCCGGGAGTTCGTCGGGTGATTCGCCGATCGAAGATCAGCGTCACCTGTTCGGGG
Source organism: Acidobacteriota bacterium (assembly GCA_965219855.1). Lineage (GTDB taxonomy): Bacteria > Acidobacteriota > UBA6911 > RPQK01 > JAJDTT01 > CAUZIZ01. The sequence continues at coordinate 1,144,559 of CBDCOR010000012.1, read as the reverse complement.
CGACCAATGTCCAAATGGTCTCGAATCACCCCTTCGAACCACATCCGCCCGGCCTGGGGTCGGTCAAAGACACAGGTGTCGGAGACCTCGAACTGGCGGAAAGCCAACTCGTAGGTGTAACCGGCCTCGAAGTCCTCCGAGCTGAAGGGAGAAGGTAAACGCCACCACCAACGCCAGAAGAAGCTGCGCACGGCCCCCGAACCCAACCGGTCACAGATGCTCTGCAGGGCCTCGGGATCGGCGCAAGAACGGAATCCGTTGTCCAGGGCCTCGTAGGCGATGCCCGCTTTTTCTAGTTGCCGCTTGACCCACTCATGGCCGTTGAGCCACAGCCAGATGGGATAAGGCGCGTAGGCATTGGTCTTCCAAAACGTGCCGCCCCACTCGGAGTCCCAGAGGTAGAAGTAGAAGTGGTTGATGTAAACCATCTGACGGCCCCACTCCATATGGGGATGCGCGGCCGTTTCCTGCCCTTTGCCCTTCCAGGACCGCCACGCCGATGCTTTCTCCTGGGCAATGCCGATCAACACCACCCGCTCTTGGCCTTCCTTCGCCGCCGCTTCCAGGTAGGGACGAGCCGTCTCCTCCTTGTTTTCCCCTTTCTTGAAGTGCACTACCGGAATATTGTGTTCTTCGGCGAAGCGGTGAATGGCTTTGACGTAGCCTTGACCGATCTTGCCGAAGGCCGCCGAGGAGGGGATCTTGAACCCCTTGACCCAACGCAGAAAGGTACAGACTTGTCCCACCGACTGCAGCTTGGGAACGTAAGCCTGCAAGAACACTCGGTCGATGCAGCGGCACTTGAGAGTGACGTGATCCCGCAATAGACTGGCATAGTCGGTCATGACAACCTCCAGTGTTTTGGTTATCACCGAAGGTTATCGCCGACACGACGAGAGGGCAATCCTCCAGGATCGCCCTCTCTACATTCTTCTCAGTTCTTACTCGGCGGTATGAGGTCGCTCGCTACCCAGCTAGCCAAGCTAGCCTAGCCTGATCTCATAAGAACACGGCCTCCTCTTCAGGGGCTGACTCTACAATGAGTCGCGTAGGCCCTAAGTTCGAAAGAGTCTGGGGACTCATCGAAGAGGAGGCCGAAATGAAACTAATTGGATCTGATTTTCACACAAGATTCCAGGCGATTGCAATGGTGGATACGGAGAGCGGAGAGCTGGAGGAGCGACGCTTGAATCACGAAGGAAAGGAGGTCGAGAGATTTTACGGGGGTCTGGCGGGTCCGACCGTGGTGGGGATCGAGAGCACCGGGTATTCGATCTGGTTTCACGAGGTGATGGACAAACTGGGGGTACAACTGCAAGTGGGAGATGCGGCGAAGATCCGAGCGCAGCAGGTCCGCAAGAAGAAGAATGACCGCGAGGATGCGCGCTTGATTCGGCAGTTATTGATCGAGGACCGCTTTCCCCAGATCTGGGTGATCGACCCGGAGGGACGGGATCTGCGGCAGGTGCTGAGCCAACGCCGACGTTGGGTTCGGACCCGGACGCGGATCAAGAACGGGCTCCAGTCGTTGGCGATCAATCATCGACTAACCTTGGGGGCTGGGTTGTTCACTGGGGAAGGCCAACGAGCGTTTGCGCAGTTAAAGCTGCGCCCCTACGCCCAGCAGTCGGCCGAGCAGTTGTGGCAGGGTCTGGAGTGGCTTGGACCTCGCCTCGCCGTACTGGACAAACAGATCCGAGAGGCGGCGGCCCAGCGCCCGGAGGCGGAGCGCTTGATGACGTATCCCGGAGTGGGGCCGGTGACGGCCCTGTCCTGGGTGCTGATTGTGGGACCGGTCCAACGCTTTGCCAGTGGCGGCCAGTTGTGCAGCTATGTGGGCTTGACGCCGAGCGAACGCTCCAGTGGCGGACGGCGGCGGCTGGGTCACATCAGCAAACAGGGATCGACCTTTCTGCGCTACCAGATGGTGGAGGCGGGCGTCTCCGCCGCCCGCCACGAAGCCAACTTGAGGCGCTTCTACCGCCGTTTGGTCTCTCGGCGAGGCCGACAGGTGGCCCGGACCGCCGTGGCCCGAAAGTTGTGTGAGCATCTGTACCTGATGCAGCGAGATGAAATCGACTATGCGGAGTTTTCTCGCCGCGGTCTTCTCGCGAGGCGTGCCTGTGAGAAATGCTGACTCGTTCCGAGTCGACAGCCTGATTAGGCAGCCTCGCCTCCTTCAAAGGAAGGAGTCCGGACTGTAGATGATGCGTTGGACGAACGTGGTGCAGAAAACATCAACCGCCCATTGCCTGGGGCACACAGGAGTGCCGCAGAGGCTCTCATAAAGGCAATGGGCTCCTCGACCTTTTCCCAGGCGGCGCTGGGCCTTGCCGAGGACACCACCTTCGCCCGCTGATGCGCGTATAGATGGATGGGGGAGACCGACGTCACCGACGTCAACCCGCTGGTCATAACTAAAAACTAGAGTCCCCAGACTCGACGAATCCAATGGCCTACGAACAACTTCTTATCGCGCCTGGCCGGCTACGCGGCCAGCTGCTTAATCGGCTCTCCGAGCCGATCTAGGTGAAGTGCGCCCTTGACAACGGCCATGTTCTTATAGACGCATTTCTCATCGCTGGTCTACTGCGACGCCGCAATCATCCGCCCTGGCTGTGCTATGCTCGGTCGGCCTCCTCGACGTACTGTACAAGTACGACTGCGGCGGCTCGCCACGAGTGGTCTCGGTCGCAAGCCTTGCCAGGACGGCCCTTGCGGCGCCTCGCTACGACAAGCGATGAGAAATGCGGGCTAGGCGGCTAGGCTCGACCGAAAGACTTCGGCCTGGAGGCCAAAGCTACGCGAGAGACCGACTCCAAGGGCAGACCGCACTACAAATCTGCGTCCGGCATGTTCTTGAGATCCGGATCCATGATCCCCTGGGCGACCATCTCTGACAGGGCGGATATGGTGGCTATAGGATTGGCTCCCACCGCGGAGGGAGGCAAAGCCCCGTCAGCCACATACAGCCCTTTATAGTTGAAGACCTGGCCAAAGGTTTTTCTATCGGCGCTGGTTACGCCTCTGGAGGCATCATCACCCAGGATGCACCTACCCAAAGCATGCACCGTGACGTTATTGCGTGAGGGCCAAAGCCAGGTAGGCACGGGGATACTCGCTTGGGCACCGATCCGGCGGGCAAACTCCTTGCTCGCCTTGAGAATGGCCCGGTACAGGGGCATGCTGTCCCTGTAGGGCCAATCCAGGTCTAAGCTGCCGTCTCGACCCAAGGTCATGACGCCATTGGACTTATCCACTCCCATAGACAGCAGCACGGCAGTTCGATAGGAAAGATCATCCGAGAGAAGATTTCTGGCGGCGTAGGCCAGGGAGCCAAACCTTCTCCCCCGCAGCAGCCGCATCACGGTGCTGGCGATTGTTCTTAGAATCGGTAGTCCCCACAGGAATCGGGGCTTGAGTCCTTCGACAAGCCAGGCCAGAAACGCAGGATAGCTTGCGTCCTCGACCACGAACGCCCGATCCTTGTCGAAATCCTTGAGAAGATTGAAATCGATGGCCTGAGTGATAACCGGACCGTAGTTGGGACCAATCGACTTACGGCTACCCGGAGCAAACGTCAGAAAGTCTCCATTGCCGAAGAAGGAGTGGCCCAGCTTGCTGCTGATGTTGGGCAGGGTCTTGAAATGATCCCGACAGCGCAGCAGCATCTCGGTGGATCCCATCGCCCCCGCACTCAGGATCACTCTACGGGTAAGAACAGTAGCGTCCCAGCGTTAGTCGAATAACATCAACTGTTTATGAATGTCACTATTCTGAGTAATGTAATGCATGTCCTGAAAGGCCTGTAAAATTGGGGTTTTCTCGAAGAGCGAGACACTCAGGACCTGGAGAATTGTGTAGAGCGGCAACTCGAGATAGAGGCGCTTGCGGATGATGGCGATGAGCAGGTAGGTACTGAGGGCGATCCAGATTTGTGTTTTCACGGCATTGGGACTGGTGCCGTAAAAGGCCTTGATGCGGAGATGCTGTTTGATCCATTTGAAGAACAGTTCGATCTGCCAGCGGAGCTTGTAGAGCCGGGCAATAGTCAGAGCGGGAGAAGCAAAGTCGTTGGTGAGGAATACTAGCCGCAGGTCGGTGGTGACGTCGAAGAACTTGATGCGACGCAAAGGTTCGGGGTAGGCCTTGGCCGGATAGAAGGTGCTCAGCAGGACAGTTTGGTCGCAGATCAGTCCCGTCGTTCTGTCCACCGGGTGGGAGTAGCGGCGGCGGAATTTGAAGTTGGCCTTGGCGCGGGTCACGAATAACGACCGGGCAGAATGGAGTCGGTACAGGCGCCCGAAATCCAGGTATCCGCGATCCATGATGTAGTAGGCACCGGGACAAGGAATCAGGTGGTCCAAGGCGTGGACATCGTGCAGTTTTCCGTCCGAGATCAGAACGAACTCGGGAATGGCGCCGTGCAGGTTGAGCAAGGTATGCAGTTTGATCGCCCCCTTGGTACGGCGGAAGCGCGCCCAGGGGAAGACCGAGAGGCACAGGTCGATGGTCGTGGAGTCCAAGGCATAGACGGTCGCGTTCAGGTCGACTCCCAGGTCCTCGTCGGTGTACAGGCGGCGCGCTTCGGCGATAAGCACTTGGGCAAACTCGGCATAGATGCGCCAGTCGCGCCTCTCGTTGGCATTGGACAGATTGTTGCGGGAGACCGTGGAGCGAATGCCCATGTGGAAGAGCTTGGATCTCATGGCCCGTAGGCAGGCTTCGATATCGCGCAAGCTCTCGCGATAGGTCAACTGTGCAAAGGCCATGACCCGGTAATGGTCGGCACAGCGGAACGACTTGACCTTGTAGTCGCCTCCGTAGTGCTGAACAATGCGATGAAAATGATGCCAGGGAAGATGCCGCATCACCTGAGAAAAAATCGTCGTGCCCGTGTACATGCTCGCCCTCCTTATGAACTGAAGGGCGTGAGCGTACACTCACTTTCAAGTCGGAAACACCCATTATCTTCTCTAACATATTACTCATTAATACTTTACAGAGATTAGAAGCCCAAACGTTGGGACACTACTGGGGTAAGAACATAGCTGAGGTCGCTGTCCTTATCGGTCAGATCGCGATAGAACAGCTTGTACCCATGACTGCCGTCGCCGTTGGGGTCCTCTATATTCTCCTCGTTCACGGGCACAATCCATTCCGCCAGGTGCTCTGTCCGGATCTCGGCGCCATACTTGTTCTCGGCGACGAACAGATAATTGAGATCTACCGTGTTCTTGGCATGATAGTTGCAGCCGATGTCACACTGGGCACAATAGGTGCAGGAGGTCTGAAGGGCCCCATACCGGTTCTTCTGCTGATGTCCAATGGGCAGGGGATTTTCGAAATCGTTCCCGAAGAAGACGATCAAGTCCAGCAGATGGGACTCTCTTCCCATCTTCTTGGCGGTCTCCTGAAATCGCTTGGTGCGGAGGATATACCTGCGGTCGTCCTTGCCGCTGTCTTCAGGGATGGGTCGGGCGCCCAGAACCTCCTTGGCAACCGCGTAGTAGGGCTTCAGCTGGTCCTTCTTACAGGTCGCAGGCCAGCGCTCGTCGAATATCTCCTCGGGCGGCTCCAGAAAGATATTGGCGTAGATCAGGGAACCGCCGCCCAGACCTGCGCAGACCAGCGCATCCATTCCCTTGTAGTTACGGAGATCAAACATTCCGTGCGATTCTTCGGGCTCGCGACAGTTGAGTGTCGGAATCGTCTGAGTCGCTCGCTCCTTGGGTCGATACCAGAAATTTCGGCCCAGATCCCGGGGCGTCCGGGGAAACGACCCCATCGGGTACCGCTTGCCCCGTTCTAGGATCAGAACCTTGTCTCCCCATTTTCTAGCGAGGCGACAGCTGTTAATTGCACCTCCAAAGCCACTGCCGATGATCACCGCTTCGTACTGCTTTTCCATGACCGAGTTCCCTTTCTATTCCGCTTGACGAAAACTGTCGGGGCGCTCCCTCTCTCTCAAAGAACCACCGGGACGGAACGCTCCGAGGGTCCCTCTGCTCTCGCTGCCGATGGCTACTGATTCTTCGGTGTCTCGGGATCGCCTGCTTGCATTTCGCGATCGTGAATCAACTGGAAGGCGACTCGCTCTGCCAACGCTGAGATGGTCAGAGACGGATTGACTGACAAGGCCGTCGGAATAATGGCCCCGTCGGCCACGTACAAACCAGAATAACCCCACACCTCACCGCAATCATTCACGACGCTGCTGTCCCGACCATCCCCCATGAAGCAGCCTCCCAAAGGATGGGCCGTGATGAGCTTTCTGAAGGGCCAGTTCCAGAGCACGCTGCCAACATACTTTCCCTTTATCCCCCGACTCAAGCTCTCCATGGCTTCTTCCATTTCCCGGAACATCTGGCGGCTCCGCCGGTGGCTCCAATCAATGTCGACTTCGCCCTTCTTGAGCCGCAGTCGACCATCGGCGGCATCGGTGCCCATCCCGAGATAAGGCAAGAGTCGAGTAGTAGCTCCTCCGCGAAAAAGCCGATCGGCCTCGAAATCGATCTTCCCGGTACTGATCCCCAAACTATCCAGGAGATAGCTCTTTCCTGCTCGCAGAAGGTTGCCCAGGCGATTCCGGTTGGGAATCATCCCTTCCAACATCCAGATAAAAGGATCTGGGAAGCCCAGGTCCTCGATGTATATCTTGTTGGTCCTGGTCGAGAAGTCGGCTCCCGCCGTGATACTGGGCCCCCGTGCCGGATCCACTTCTGCTTCTGCGCCCAGGGTGGCGGCCAACAAAAAATCTCCGTTGCCCGAAAACCGGCTTCCCAACATCGGACTCAGATCCGGCAGGGTCTTGTACTGATCTCTACAGCGCAGGAGAAGCTCATTCGAGCCCAGCGTCCCTGCCGCTACCACGATCTTCTTTCCGATCACCGAACCAGGTTCTGTCGATCCCGCTTGATCCGGGTCGATACGATCGAAGTGAACCCGATAGCCCTGATCCCCCAAAGAATCCACTCGGAAACCTCGTGGAGCGGAAATAAATCGGCACCGTTGCGCTTAGCGACCGGGATGTAGTTCAGGTCCAGGGTGCCCTTTGAATGAACGGCGCATCCCAGCATGCAATTACCTGAGTAGTCACAGGCGCTTTGCGGGATGCCGCTGTGGGGGTTGAGTCGATCGGCCCCGGTGTAGACGCCGATCGGGACCAGTTCCGGATTCTTGCCAGCCGCCCTCGCCGCCTGCATGAAGGCCTGGGTTCGAGCCGGGAGCTCACGACCCGCAGGCGGGCTTAACTTCTCGGAATCCAGCATGTCTTCTGCCACACCATAGTAGGGATCCATGACCTCTCGGCTGATGGAGTCGGGCCAGTTGGGCAGGGAGAAGATCCCTGAGGGGGTCCTCAGGTGCACGTTGAAGTAGTGGAGCGAGCCCCCGCCCACTCCACACCCTTGCACCACGTCGATGCGTTTGAAGGCTTTATATTCGAGAAAACCCAGGCTCTTGCCCTTCCTCCAGAAGGACCTGGAAACCTCTGCCGGCGATCTGGGAAAGTCAGTCTTGTCCCACTGTCTTCCCCGTTCCAGAATACAGACGGAGCGCCCAGCCTGAGAAAGCCGACAGGCAGTAATTGCACCCCCGAACCCTGAACCGATCACGACAACATCGTACGATTCCTTCATGCTCTTTTCGCTCCTGGCTACTCAGCTGGAAAATGGGTTTTGTCAAAACCAAGCGAGGTCAATCCCAACGGGATTGCGTATTCCAACCCAGGGTTTCCCAACCCTGGGTGAGAGAGTCATCCCCGTAATAATCAACCCTATAAGGATTGCGTCCTGACCCAGTTGTTGCCCTTCTGTACCCAACCCATTCAGGGTTGAAATCCAGGGGCGCCGCCGTTCACCCAGGGTTCGGAATCCCTGGGCTGAAATACGGAATCCCTTCAGGATTCACCTCCCTAGAACAGTAAGCAGTGAGCAGTAAGCAGTGAGCACCAAGGGGCCAGTATATCTCAGTAATCGGTCAGCACCAGTCCACTGAGGATTCACCGTCAAACAAGAACCCATCACCACTGCTCACTATGTGGACCCAGGAGGCCACCGATGCCTACAAAGCCTACGGAGACGAGTACGACTGGGACTTCTCCAATTTCCAGAAGACCGACGGCTACGCGTCAGTATTCTTGGACGGAATCTGGCTCAGAGGACCGTACCTCCACAACGGCTCAGTGCCCTCACTGACAGACCTGTTGGAGCCCGTGGAGAATCGACCTGAGCTCTTTTACCGCGGCTATGATGTTTATGACAAAGAAAAGGCGGGGTTTGTTTCCTCGGGAGAGGACGCCGAACGGTTCGGTTTCCGATACGACGTTGCCGTCCCCGGTAACAGCAACCAGGGACACGAGTACGGGACAGGCTTGGACCCCGAGCTGAAAAAGGCTCTCGTGGAGTACCTGAAAACCCTATGAGAAAGCGAAGGAAAAGCTGGCTCCTGTTGATCGTCCTGGCCATCGTCGGTCTTTGGCTGTTCTTCCAGCTCAACGCCGATGAGCCGGTGGACTATGCTGAAATTGAGGAACACTTCAAGTACGGGTCTATCGGCAGCGAGCCCGGTGGATAGCTCCTGAGCACCCACGGCGGTAACCTGCCCCCCTACTGGGTCTTCAGGGCTCTTCCCGAGATTTGCCCGGATCGACTCCCTGGGGGGTATGCCTCCCTGGGCCTCATTCTCGAAGAGGGAAGAGACCTGCCCATCGGCTTTGCCAAGCGCCGCCGCCTGGGTCTCCAGAACGTCGGCTTGAACTGTGCCGTATGCCATACGGGAACCGTGCGGGAGACTCCAGAGAGCGAACCCCGGATCGTCTTGGGCATGCCAGCCCACCAGCTGGACTTACAGGGCCTCTTCCGCTTCGTCCTCGACTGTGTACTGGACGACCGCCTCACCTCGGATAGTGTTCTGGGAACGGTAGAGAAACTGGGCGGCGAGGTGGGATTCGTCGAAAAGATGCTCTACAGGACGCTTGCCATTGCCCAGGTGAAACTGACCGTTCTATCGCTCCAAAGGAGCATCGCGCCGCTTTTGGGCGGCCAGGTGCCCGACTGGGGACGGGGACGAGTCGACACTTTCAATCCCTACAAAGCGATCCAATTTGGTTGGCCGATTGACCGGCTGCCACCAGATGAACTCATCGGTGCGTCAGACTACCCTTCGCTCTGGAATCAGAAACCTCGGGCCGAACCTCTTCCGCACGCCCCGGAGGGAATGTACCTTCATTGGGATGGCAACAACAACTCAGTAGACGAGCGAAATCTCAGTGCATCACTGGGTGCCGGCGTGACCCCTACCACCATCGACCACGATCGACTTCAGCGGGTGAGGGATTGGATCTGGACTCTGGAAGTCCCCAGGTACCCCTACCGAATCGATGAAGAGCTGGCCGCCCAGGGAGAGGCCCTCTATCGGGAATATGTCGACCCGGAATCCGGAGAAACCTGTCTGAACTGCCATGCCGACCATCGCTTCCGGGAGGGAATCGTCGCGGGTACAAGGGTCGGAACCGTAGTCCCGATCGAGCAGATCGGCACAGATCCGCATCGTCTGAACTCCTATACCTACGAGTTTGCCGCCAACCAGTACAACCTCTATCCCAGTTCCGAATACCGCTTCAGACATTTCCACAAGACCAACGGCTATGCCAACCATCCTCTGGATGGAATCTGGGCTCGTTCCCCCTATCTCCACAACGGCTCGGTCCCGACGTTGCGCGATCTGCTCGAGCCGGAAGAAAACAGCCCGACCCTTTTCTACCGAGGCTATGACGTTTTCGATCAGGGGAAGGTGGGATTTCTGTCTGATGTTGCCGCCGAAGGGGAGCGCCAATACTTCCTCTACGATACGGAGGAACCCGGCAACAGTAACCGGGGCCATCGCTACGGAATCTCCCTCTCACCCGAGCAGAAGGGGGCCGTTGTGGAGTATCTGAAGAGGTTTTAGCAGATCCGGTCCAAGGCGGGAAGTCGTCCCGTCAATGGCAACAACCCAACCCGGATTCTCGATGGCCCGTCGTAGTAAGATGGGCACCGCAAGATCCCGGTTGACGGTTCTAGGAGCAATACCATGTCGTACTATTACGATTTCGATTCCACTGGTTCCACGCTCAAACGCATGGGTGAGCGCCTGCTCGAGCTGAGACAAAAGCTCACGAAGGAAGTCCCCCCCCAGAAACTTGGAGGACAGCCTCTTGCTGGCGACTTGGAACATCCGCGAGTTCGATTCCACCAAAGGAGGCGCGCGCAACGAGGAATCCTTCGCCTATATCGCCGAGATCATCTCCAGCTTCGACCTGGTCGCAGTACAGGAGGTGCGCGAGGATCTAAGCGCATTGGAACACCTTCAGAAGATGCTGGGACCCTGGTGGGCCTATATCGTCACGGACGTCACGGAAGGGCGACCCGGCAATCGTGAGCGCAACGCCTTTTTGTTCGACAAACGGAAGGTGCGATTCGCAGGGGTTGCCGGGGAGGCGGTGATTCCACCCGTGCCCAGGCGAGTGACTGGGCCCGATGGAAAAACGACCACGATCTACCAACCTTCCGATCAGCTCTACCGGACCCCCTATCTAGCCAGTTTTCAGGTCGGTTGGTTCAAGTTCATGCTGTGCACGGTCCACATCGTCTACGGGAAGACGGTACCCAACTATCCCAAGCGGGTGGCAGAGGTGAAACTGATTGCCGACTTTCTGTCTCGGAGAGCAGACGAAGCGGGCAGTTGGTCCAACAACATCATCCTGCTGGGCGACTTCAACATCTTCCACGGTGCCAGCGAGACCATGCAGGCGATTACCGACGCGGGCTTCTTGGTGCCCCCGGAGCTGCAATCAGTGCCCGCCTCCAACTTGGGCAGGAAGAAGCGCCGCTATGACCAGATCGCTTTCAAGGTACGTGCCAATCACTTGAAACCCACTGGCCGCGCTGGCGTATTCGATCTCTACAAAGCCGTGTATCGGGCTGAGGACGAAGCCATCTACGCTGACACCATTGGTCCTCGATACCATACGACTGCTAAAGGTCGGGTGAAAAGCCCGAAAGAGCAGAGCCGCTACTACCGGCGAACTCATCAGATGTCCGACCACCTCCCGATGTGGGTCGAACTGAAGATCGACTTCGGAGGGGAATACCTTGCGGAGCTAGCCAACCCAGAATGACACGACATGCCTAGCATACAGCGTCCTCACGCCTGCTCATCCGAAGATCTGCCGCAGGTCATCGCTTTGGTCGACTCCGCGATGCGGGAGGGGTCAGACCAGACAATGCTGACCGACTACCCCCTCGTCTACCTGAGTTCGAACCTGGACAACATCCAAGTCATCAAGTCCGACGGAAAAGTGGTCAGTGTGGTTCCCTTTCTGCCCCGTCCCGTGACGATCGATGATTGCAGGTTTAGCATCGGCATTATTTCTCCTACCGCAACCTACCCCGAACACCACAGAAAGGGATACGGCCTCGGCTGCTTGAACAACTGCATCGAGCGCATGGACCAGATCGGCTGCGAGTTGTCCGTCCTGTGGACGCAGGTTGCGACCTTCCCTTTCTACGAATGCGGCGCATTCCAGGCAGTCAGGTACCAAGGGTGGACCTATGCCTGCCGCCGCGAGGATGCCACGCTTTTCCAGGATAGTGGGGAGAAGATCATCCAATACGATCCCACAACCAAGCTCCATTTGGAGGATATCGGAAGGATCCATCGCCAGGATATCTTCGGAGTGGACCGAAACCTTGAAGAGCAGGAACTACTCTTCGGACTGCCCAAGATGAAGACCCTGATCGCCCTCGACCAGGACACACCCGTGGGGTACCTCATGATGAGTCGAGCCAGCAACAAACACGGCCTGATCGAGGCGGGAGGCGAGACCTCCGCCCTGGAGACGCTGGTCCACCGCGCCCTCTCTGGGCTGCAGCCGGAGGAGTCCATTGAGGCCTACGACAATCTGTCCCGAACCGGACTGGGTGCCTTGCTCCAGAGAAAAGTCTCAGATCGACGCCTCGTCTACGAGAAATCCATGATGATTCGCATCAATCAGCCCAGCGATTTCCTCCGAAAAATCGCGCCCTGGATCGAGAGCAGAAACGGGGGAATCAGCCGAGAGTTCTCCCTCTATGTATCCGACGCCCAGGAGCAGATCAGTTTTCGCTTCTCGGATGGCGGGATGCAGCTCGGAGAGGATCGCCTGGCCAACCATCTGGAGACTACGCGTCGAGAGCTGACCTCATGGGTCTTCGGATCCCATCCAGCCCGTCCCAGTTTGCCCCCCGAGGTTTTTTCAGGAATCTTCCCCTTCTACTTCCCCATCTGGATCCTGGACCAAAGCTAGCTTCGGGGCCGATTCGACAGGTCAGTCCCGCCCCCAGGGATACTGGCCCCATTCGAGAATGAAACTTTGGCTGTCTCCAGGTACGAACATCGACAGCAGCGATTCCGTTGTAGGACAATGCTGGATGAAGTTTCAGCTTAGTGGGGCCCCCAGCGGAGCTGGCCCCATTCGAGAATGAAACTCCGGGTCCCGGCGATAGGGTAGGGAAGCACGGTCACCCGGCTCCCCTCCCTCCGAACTGCACGTGCGATTCTCCCGCATACAGCTCTCCAGTCAGTAGGTTCCTATGGATTGGACGAAACGGATATGGGCGTCAGTCAGGCTCGTGAACCCATGATCCGTAAAGAAGGCGTTGGGCCAACGGTGATTTCGACAGAGGCGTTTTCTATTCTTCCGGTTGCGCTTCAGAAGCAGGCGTCGCAAACGACGACGGATCAGACCGTCGTAGTCCTTGAAGATGTTCCAATGACAGTGCCGGAAGTAGTTGAACCAGCCTTGCGTCGAGCGATTGAGCCGCTGGAGGATGACCTCCAGCGAGTCGCCCGACTTGCGCGGCGTCAGCTCGTGAATGCGCTCGACGAACTTTCGGTGGCTCTTCGCTCGTGGAAACCGAAAACGGCCTCGGAACGAATCGCCCAAGAACGAAAAGCTCTTCTCTCGCGAGTCCACGATGTGTGTCTTCTCGGGATGCAGTCTCAGCCCGTTGTCCTCCACCCAGTCCCGCCCTTCGGCCAGGGCCGCTTCAGCCTCCTCGGGTGCGCGACACAGCAGGACAAAGTCATCCGCGTAGCGCACCATCTGGAAGCCCAGATCGGCCATCCGATGGTCCAGGGGATTGAGGTAGGCATTCGACAACACCGGAGAAAGAACGGCGCCTTGGGGGACTCCGGCTTCCGGAATCCACTTACGCAGCTCTTCCAGTATCCCCTGATTCAGAAACAGCTGAACCAGGCCCAGCACGCGGCGATCCGATATCTTCTGTTGGATCAGGTCCAACAGTCGATCTTTCGGGATCGTATCGAAGTAACCCTTCAGATCCGCGTCGACGACATACACATAACCGGCTTCGAGCAGCTCTTCGACGTACCGCAGTGCGCCGTGGCACCCTCGCCCATGACGAAAGCCGTAGCTTCGATCATGGAACGTGGCCTCCAGAATCGGCTCGATCCCGTGGACCAAAGCCGTTTGCACGACTCGATCCCGCACGGTCGGAATCCCCAGCGGTCGCTTTTCCGAACTGCCTGTTTTGGGAATCCACCTCCGCAGCACCGCTGCCGGACGATAGGTCCCCTCACGCAGTTCTTCCTGCAACCATTCGAGTTCCTCCCGCTCGTGTTCGGCGAAATCCCCCCACGTTTGCCGGTCCACTCCCGCCGCTCCTTTCCTGCCCAAGACCTTCTCGGCCGAGCTGGAAAGGTTCCGGCTGCAAAACACCTTATCGATCAGCGTGTGCCATTTCCCTCCTCTCACCTTTCCTTTCAAAAGTGTCTCCAACATGCGATCCGTCCAAACCGCGCGATGAGCCCACTGTTCGATGCCAGCGGGCTCTCCAGCCGGGCTAGCCGAAAACGGCACTGTGACCGGGATGTAGTCCCGCCTTTGGGCGGAGTTACGTTTCCGCGATTTAGTCATTTCGCATCTACCTTCCTGCTCCCCTTCGCTCCACCGCGTTTTGCTGCACGGCTTCCCCGCTACTATGGGAGCTCTGACTTCTGTCGAGCCGCTTCAACCGACCTCACCGGTATCGCCAGGTTCGCTCCCCTTCGGCGGGCGATACTGCACCGCGGGCCTGGGCCATTGCTCACGCAGCGTCCCCCACTGCGAGCTCTCACGATGGGTCGTCCACGTCCCTCACCCGACAGATCTCCCTGCTTATCTCGTTTGACCTTCCGACCTCTCCATCTCCAACCACCGCATTGCCATTTCGTCACGGTCGCTTTGTCACGTTACTTCACCGCCGTGACTTGCCGCGTCTATCCCCCCGGGCAGACCGTTCAGGTCGGAGGGATGGCCGTCGCGCGGTCAAGGGTTCGGGCTTTGCCAGGACCCTCCCCGACAGGCTTGGCCGAATCGAGTTCACTTGCGTTACGGATTGGTCGTTCGTCTCAGGTTGCTCTCCACCCTTCCTCACGGAAACGCAGTTACCACTGTCGACTTCAGGCCGGTAACGTTAGCCTGGAAGGGACTTTCACCCTTCTGATCAAACGCCTTCACAGGCGCACTAGCGGTGGCCTCCAGGCCGCCGTGTATCGGGCCAAAGGCTCGAAGGAAGAAGACTTCGGCCTGGAGCCCAAAGCTACGTCCGCCCAATCAAGTTTCAGCTTAGTCCCACCCCCAGCCGTGTTGGCCCCATTCGAGAAAGAAACTTTGGCTACCCACAGGCCAGCGTCGCCTGATCCGGCCTTCGAAATTCGCCTGTTCGATATTTTGCGGTTTAGTATTTTCTGCGGTTTCTTTCTCCTGAGTAGAAAGAAAGCCTAAATCTCGAACCGCTAAACATCCAACACGAAGGCTAAAGTGGTTTTCTTTGAAATTCGTGTTCGATATTCAGCGGTTTAGCCTTTAGCGGTTGCCTTCTCGGGAAGCAGAAAAGCCCAAATCTCAAACCGCAAAACACCGAACAATACCAACGCCGAAGTTCGGAAGCTTGGCGATGAAGTTTCAGCTTAGGAACCGTAAATAAATAAAGGTATCATGTTATGATTCGGCGGAGTTCGGTTCTATTACATTAATTCCATTCGCCATGGAACGGGTTGGGCCGCATCTGGATTCGCTTCATTTCTTCATTGGAGACTTTGCGTCCAGTGGGATACTTGCGGCGATCTAGCCGGCACGTCACTTTGAGTCCTTTAGCTGTCGTTGTCTTCGCGATGAGTTGAACAATTGTTTCGTAGTCTCGTAAAGGTTCGCCGCGCCAGTTCGAAGAGATGAAAGAAAAGAGGCGGTGTTCGATCTTGTTCCATTTGCTGGTGCCGGGTGGAAAATGACAGACCGAAGCCGGGAGGCCCGTTTCGTCTGCGAACTTCTGCAACTCAAATTTCCAAAGGCGCAACCGCCAACCGTTGCTCCCGCCGGCGTCGGCGGTGATCAGTATCGTTCTTGCATTCGGATAGATCCGTCTCCCTTCCTGGCGCCACCAGCCGCGAATGGAGGCGACCGCAAACGCTCCCGTGTCGTGATCGGTGCCGACATTGACAAAGCCGGTATTGCGCCCAATGTCATAAACGCCGTAAGGATAGGCACGGGGAACGTCGGGAGTGGGAAAGTCATGACCCTGAACCTTGATCGGCTGCCCGGCGGGAAGCCATTGCTGGCCCGCGTTGTCGTAGTTGCCGATGAGTTCTTTCTTCTTGGTATCCACGGAAATGACCGGACTGCCTTCCCTCAGGCAGTGTCTGACGGTGGCGCTGATGTGCCGAAACTGGGCGTCGCGGTCCGGATGATCTTTCCCTTCCTCGGTCTTCCGATTGCTCTGCAGACTGTAGTCGAGGTCGTGAAGGATCTGCGCCACCTTCGTATGACTGACCGGGTGTTTGTGCCGGGCCAGTTCTTTCGCGATGGCCCGCGTGCTCTTGCAAATCCAACGCAACGGAGACTCCGGGTCACCCCGAGTTTGGACCTCGCTCATTTCTTCCAATTGCTCCACCAGCCCCGGGTCCGAAACCGTCAGGGGCTTGCGTCCCGCTCCGGGCCGCCGGATGCGGCCTTCCATGGGCACGAAACCCTCTTCGATTTCACGGATTCCTTTAGCGATTGCCTTGCGCGACAGTCCGCAGGCACGGCGTACCAAACTGACTCCGCCATGGCCCAACGCTCTCGCTTCACTGGCCGCCATAATCCGCCGCGTTCGTTCATCCAACAGGGGCCATACAGAGCGGAATTTCTCCGTCAATTCGGTCAGCGTATCCATGCATGTGCAGCATAGCATTACTAACTATATATTGACACCTTTATTTATTTACTCCTCCTTAGTCGCGCCCCAGCCGGGCTGCCCCATTCGAGAAAGAAACTTGAAGCCTCTCGCCACACTGTCCAGTGGCAAGAGACGTGCGACGATCCCAATGAAGTTTCAGCTTAGTCCCACCCCCAGCCGTGCTGGCCCCATTCGAGAATGAAACTTTTGGATCCTGCGATAGGGTAGGGAAGCACGGTCACCCGGCTCCCCTCCCTCCGAACTGCACGTGCGATTCTCCCGCATACAGCTCTCCAGTCAGTAGGTTCCTATGGATTGGACGAAACGGATATGGGCGTCAGTCAGGCTCGTGAACCCATGATCCGTAAAGAAGGCGTTGGGCCAACGGTGATTTCGACAGAGGCGTTTTCTATTCTTCCGGTTGCGCTTCAGAAGCAGGCGTCGCAAACGACGACGGATCAGACCGTCGTAGTCCTTGAAGATGTTCCAATGACAGTGCCGGAAGTAGTTGAACCAGCCTTGCGTCGAGCGATTGAGCCGCTGGAGGATGACCTCCAGCGAGTCGCCCGACTTGCGCGGCGTCAGCTCGTGAATGCGCTCGACGAACTTTCGGTGGCTCTTCGCTCGTGGAAACCGAAAACGGCCTCGGAACGAATCGCCCAAGAACGAAAAGCTCTTCTCTCGCGAGTCCACGATGTGTGTCTTCTCGGGATGCAGTCTCAGCCCGTTGTCCTCCACCCAGTCCCGCCCTTCGGCCAGGGCCGCTTCAGCCTCCTCGGGTGCGCGACACAGCAGGACAAAGTCATCCGCGTAGCGCACCATCTGGAAGCCCAGATCGGCCATCCGATGGTCCAGGGGATTGAGGTAGGCATTCGACAACACCGGAGAAAGAACGGCGCCTTGGGGGACTCCGGCTTCCGGAATCCACTTACGCAGCTCTTCCAGTATCCCCTGATTCAGAAACAGCTGAACCAGGCCCAGCACGCGGCGATCCGATATCTTCTGTTGGATCAGGTCCAACAGTCGATCTTTCGGGATCGTATCGAAGTAACCCTTCAGATCCGCGTCGACGACATACACATAACCGGCTTCGAGCAGCTCTTCGACGTACCGTAGTGCGCCGTGGCACCCTCGCCCATGACGAAAGCCGTAGCTTCGATCATGGAACGTGGCCTCCAGAATCGGCTCGATCCCGTGGACCAAAGCCGTTTGCACGACTCGATCCCGCACGGTCGGAATCCCCAGCGGTCGCTTTTCCGAACTGCCTGTTTTGGGAATCCACCTCCGCAGCACCGCTGCCGGACGATAGGTCCCCTCACGCAGTTCTTCCTGCAACCATTCGAGTTCCTCCCGCTCGTGTTCGGCGAAATCCCCCCACGTTTGCCGGTCCACTCCCGCCGCTCCTTTCCTGCCCAAGACCTTCTCGGCCGAGCTGGAAAGGTTCCGGCTGCAAAACACCTTATCGATCAGCGTGTGCCATTTCCCTCCTCTCACCTTTCCTTTCAAAAGTGTCTCCAACATGCGATCCGTCCAAACCGCGCGATGAGCCCACTGTTCGATGCCAGCGGGCTCTCCAGCCGGGCTAGCCGAAAACGGCACTGTGACCGGGATGTAGTCCCGCCTTTGGGCGGAGTTACGTTTCCGCGATTTAGTCATTTCGCATCTACCTTCCTGCTCCCCTTCGCTCCACCGCGTTTTGCTGCACGGCTTCCCCGCTACTATGGGAGCTCTGACTTCTGTCGAGCCGCTTCAACCGACCTCACCGGTATCGCCAGGTTCGCTCCCCTTCGGCGGGCGATACTGCACCGCGGGCCTGGGCCATTGCTCACGCAGCGTCCCCCACTGCGAGCTCTCACGATGGGTCGTCCACGTCCCTCACCCGACAGATCTCCCTGCTTATCTCGTTTGACCTTCCGACCTCTCCATCTCCAACCACCGCATTGCCATTTCGTCACGGTCGCTTTGTCACGTTACTTCACCGCCGTGACTTGCCGCGTCTATCCCCCCGGGCAGACCGTTCAGGTCGGAGGGATGGCCGTCGCGCGGTCAAGGGTTCGGGCTTTGCCAGGACCCTCCCCCGACAGGCTTGGCCGAATCGAGTTCACTTGCGTTACGGATTGGTCGTTCGTCTCAGGTTGCTCTCCACCCTTCCTCACGGAAACGCAGTTACCACTGTCGACTTCAGGCCGGTAACGTTAGCCTGGAAGGGACTTTCACCCTTCTGATCAAACGCCTTCACAAGCGCACTAGCGGTGGCCTCCAGGCCGCCGTGCATCAAGCCAAAGGCTCGAAGGAAGAAGACTTCGGCCTGGAGCCCAAAGCTACGTGAGCAGCGGTCTCCAGGCCGCCGCTAATTGGAGAAGCGAAAAGAAAAGAGTTTGCTGCGGTCGATGTGGAACTTCAGCACGATGGGTTGCCCCTTCAAGCGACTCAGGTTGGAGCCCTGCTTCCAGCGCACGGTGTGGCGAAGGCTGTCTCCCGCTACATCCATCGCGTCTTCTCGACCAAATCCCTCCAGCGGGGTGCCGTCGGCACCCAGAATCTCCACTCGCACCGATCCCTGATGGGCATCCGCATTGAGTAGGAGCCGATCTCCGGACATCCGTATGGGTTTGGTGGTAAGCGTTCCGTCACCGGCATCGATGGAGACGAACCCATCCAGACGAAGCTTCGCCAACCCCACTGCACCGCCCTGGACCTCGTGGCGATTGGTGGCCGAATGGAGGCCACTGAAACCGATGTAGTAGATCCAGATCTCTCCCTCTACCACTAGCGGATGCTGAATGACGTAGAGCATGCTGCGATCAAACTCTCCCGCTCGGGTGCCTAGTGGCAAGAAAACTTCCCGTCCCCCGGCGCGGTTCCAGGTCCGCCCGTCGCGGCTGAAGGTCAACTGGATATCCACAGTATCGATCCAGTCGAGGCCGCCTGTGATCTTGGTCTCCATGCCAGGCAGCGTGTGGTAGACCGAGATAAAGCCGAAGTAGACGTCCCCATAGGGCATAAACTCCATATTGTAGAACTGCTGGTTCCAGGGCGGATCTTCCTTATCGGCGCTCATGATGACGCCCCCGGGACTCCCACTTGAGGAAGTCGTCGCTCTCGCTCTGAAGCACTTCCCGCCGAAGGAAGGCTCCTTCGACACCCGGTCGCAGCTCCTTCCGGAGATCAGTACGGCGTGCCCAGTCCTGGGGGTGGTAGAGAGCGTTGTGCCGCGTGTGAGCCACGTATTTACCCAGACGCGGATTCCAGAGGACCGAGTTGGGGCTGTCGCCGCTGGGAATGACGGGTTTGTCCGTCGCCCTCTTCCAATGAATCCCGTCGGGAGAAAAGGCGACGCCGATGCCGTTGCCGGAAGTTCCCAGCCCCGGAGTCTCGTGAAGATGGTAGATCAGCTTGTATCGGCGATCGGGATCGGTCTCTACCGGATCCTTGAAGACTCCGCCGGCGACCTCACCTCGGCCGGCCGTGAATACAAAGTTGTTGCGCTTGGATCCCTGATACTCGAGCAGACCCAGATCGGGCAAATCCCATTGGTATCCATCCTTGGAGGTGGCGTAGCAGAGAAAGACGCTGGACCAATTGTAGCTGGCCGCGTCGTACCACATCTTGAAGAGCTGTTCCTCGGCGTCGTAGATAACGCTGCCCATCGTCGCCACCAATTCCGGGCCACCCACCTTTTGAGCGGGCTTCAATTCGAGGATCGGATTCTCCTCGTACTTGACGGGCTGGTTCAGCATCCGAAAGGCGCCCTCCATGGAATCGATGACATGGTCATCGACGAAAAGTTGCTTTTCCATCCCCACGTCGACCAGCCGCTCATGGGATCCAGCCCAGGCCAGGCTGAGACAGGTCATACCAAGCGCCGTCCAGAGTAATCCTCTTGTCATAGTTTCTCTTGCCTTTCCTTGAATGGTTACACCGTCGAGCACACCCCGTTTACCGGAGGGATTCTGACAAAAGTTCCAGTACAAGCCAAGGACGCGCCGGCATCCTCGACAACAACGACAAGGAGTTGCCGACTTCACACGGCGGTCCTACTCCCGGTGGACGCAAGACGTATTGATTTGACTGAACGAAATCTCTTGGACTAGCATTGTCCTTATTCGACTTCAAAAAGCGATTCCCAGACAGTTGTTGACGGCTTCGCTCCTACTAGGGGTGATCCTTACCCATGGGACCGCTGGCAAGAGTCTGCCAGCTCCCACCGACACGAATATCGACTTCACACAACAGATCCTGCCCATCTTGAGCAATCAGTGTTATGGCTGCCATGGCCAAGCGGTCCAGATACACGGTCTGCGTCTGGACCATCGTCCCGGAGCCCTCCAAGGGGGTGAATCCGGTGCGCCCGCCCTGATTCCAGGTAACAGCGGTGGGAGCCGACTGATACGTTATGTGTCCGGGGCAGATCCGAAGATCGTGATGCCACCCCAGGGGGACCGTCTTTCGGAAGAGCAGGTCGGCCTGCTGCGGACGTGGATCGATCAGGGTGCCCACTATTCGGAGCAGACATCAGCTGACGAAGTTCAAGCAGGTCGCTCGTCACACTGGTCGTTTCAGCCCGTTCTCCCTCCTCCGATCCCCAGCGTGAGCAATCCGGACTGGGTCCGCAATCCGATTGACGCCTTCGTCCTGGAGAAGCTGGAGAAGCGAGGTTGGAAACCGTCAAATCCAGCCACTCCCAGAGCTCTTCTCAGGCGAATCTACCTGGATCTCATCGGGCTGCCTCCGACGCTGGACGAGCAAGAGCAGATTCTCGATGCTCCCACACCCCAACGCTTCGACGAGCTGATAGCAGAGCTTCTGACACGCCCCGGTTACGGGGAGCGATGGGGCCGACACTGGCTCGACCTGGTTCGCTATGCTGAAACCAACGGATACGAGCGGGATGGTACCAAGCCCAGCGTCTGGAAGTATCGTGACTACGTCATCCGTTCCCTGAACCAGGACAAGCCCTACGATCGCTTCATTCTGGAGCAGCTGGCAGGGGATGAGCTGCCGGATTCCTCGGCCGAAACCATGATTGCAACCGGGTTCGCACGACTCGGGCCCTGGGACGACGAACCCGCTGACTTTGACCAGGACCGATTCGATCAGCTTGACGACATCGTGAGGACGACCTCCGAGGTTTTTCTGGGCATGACCCTGGGCTGTGCCCGATGCCACGACCACAAGTTCGATCCGATCACTCAGCGCGACTACTACCGCATGGTCGCTATCTTCGACGGCCTCCAGCGACCGCGTAACGGCCGTCGAGAGAAGGAATTGCCGATTGGGACGCGAGAGCAATTGGATCGACTGGCTGCTCGGGATGCCGAGATCGACCCCCTGGCCCAGGAGATCGAGCGCCTGCGCGCAGACTTCCGGCTCAGTTTCCTACGGAGCGATCAGAGTGGCCTTCCCGAAGAAGCCCGCCAGGCATTTCTGACTGATCCCAAGGAGCGGACGGACGAGCAGAAGAAAATTGTCCGGCAACATTCCGAGAAGTTGGTGCCCCAAGTCGCGGCCGCACTGCCTGTAAAGACCCTGGAGGAGATCCACCTCCTGGAGGAGAAAATCGACATTCTGCGGAAGGCGACTCCCGACCTCGAACATGCCTACTTCATGCACGAGCCCAAGCTTCCTGGTCCGACGCATCTTCTGTTTCGGGGCAGAGCCGCCACGCCCGGACCAGTCGTTTTCCCCAGGGTTCCGGCCGTACTAGCCGATCCAGAGCCCGCCTTTCCGGACCCCGGAGCGACCAGCCTTCGCCGACTGACGCTTGCAACTTGGATCGCCAGTCCCCAGAACCCCCTGACGGCGCGAGTCATCGTCAACCGCGTTTGGCAATTTCACTTCGGCGAGGGCCTGGTCCGCAGCGCCAATGATTTTGGAGCCATCGGTCAGAAACCGACGCATCCCCAGTTGTTGGATTGGCTGGCGAACTGGTTCATCGATCACGGCTGGTCGCTGAAGAAGCTGCACCAGCTGATCATGACCAGTAATAGCTACCGCATGAGCAAGAGCGGTCTCCCTGCCTATCGCGAGCAGGACCCCGAGAACCGGTTGCTCTGGCGATTTCCCTACACTCGGCTGGAGGTGGAGGTCATCCGCGACTCGATTCTAGCCGTCAGCGGACGCTTGAACCGAAAGATGTTCGGTCCCAGTATGCTGCCGCAGGTCCCACCGGCAGCGCTGGAGGGCCATCCCGACCCCGACGAGATCTGGAAGCCATCGGAAGAGGCTGAGGCATCGCGCCGTACCATCTACGCCTTCATCAAACGCCTCATGATCATCCCGATGCTGGAGGTACTGGACTTCTGCGATACCTCCCGCAGTTCTTCCAAGCGAGCCGTGACCAGTGTCGCTCCCCAGGCTCTGACACTGTTCAACAGCGATTTCATAACCCACCAGTCCCACTACTTCGCCGAGCGTCTGATCGGCGAGGTAGGCCTGGATTTCGATAGGCTGATCGAGCGCGCCTACAGACTGGCCCTGAGCCGTCCTGCCACCCGACAGGAACAAGAGGCGATGCTGGACTTTCTTCGCCGGGAGATGGAGGCAAGTCTGTGGGAATCGTCCAAAGTCAACGATCGCGCTGAGGTACGCCGTGCCGCTCTGCATCAAATGTGCCGGGTGATGTTCAACCTCAACGAGTTTGTCTACCCTGATTAGGTAAAGCAATGTCACAAGAAAGTAAGCGCTTTAGTCCCAATCACACGCCCTGTGGCCGCACCCGAAGGGAGTTCTTGTGGGAGGTAGGGGGAGGCTTCGCCGGTCTTGCCCTGATCGATCTGCTCTCCAGTGACGGATTCTTTCTTCAGTCGGCTCAGGCGACTTCCACTGGAAAGTCGGCCGCGACACTCCTCGCTCCCAAACCCTCCCATTTCCCGGTCAAAGCGAAGCACGTCATCTTCTTCTTCATGAACGGGGGACCCAGCCATATAGACCTCTTCGATCCCAAGCCCGCCTTGACCAAATACGATGGGCAGCCCTACCAGGGCGCCCTGTCTGTTGGCTCGAACAATCGTCCCATCGGCTATCTGATGCAATCTCCCTTCCCCTTCAAGAAGCACGGTCAGAGCGGACTGGAGATCAGCAGCATCTACCCACACCTCTCCCAGCACGCCGACGACCTTTGCGTGGTGAGATCCCTCTACACCGACACCGCCGCCCACGCTTCAGGGGTCATGCAGATGAACACGGGCAGCGTCATCATCGGGAAGCCCAGCCTGGGCTCCTGGCTGAGCTACGGATTGGGTACGCAGAGCGAAGATCTGCCCAGTTTCGTGGTGATGGCTGACCCCAGAGGAGGGCCCATCGGTGGCTCTGCCAGCTGGTCGGCAGGCTTCATGCCGGCCGCCTACCAAGGAACGCTGTTTCGCAGCAAAGGGAGTCCGCTTCTGGACCTGGCAACTCCCGATGACGTCAGCGAGCGCCGGCAGCGCCACTCTCTGGACCTTCTAAATCGCTTGAATAAAGAACATCTGAGTTCCCGGGAGCAGGAATCCGAACTGGCCGCACGCATCTACTCCTATGAATTGGCTTATCGTATGCAGACTTCGGCCGCCGAGGTCGTCGATCTCGACAAGGAAGACGAGAAGACCCGGGAAATGTACGGTTTGAACAACAATCTGACGAGTGACTTTGGTCGCAAATGTCTGATCGCCCGCCGCCTGATTGGAAAGGGTGTCCGCTTCGTCCAGCTTTACTCCGGAGGGGGTCACGGACCGGAAACCTGGGACGGCCATGTCGACTGCATCACCAACCACAAGCTTCACGGAGGAGAAACCGATCAGCCCATGGCGGCTCTGATTACCGATCTCAAACGCTCCGGCCTCTGGGACGAGACCCTGATCGTCTGGGGAGGCGAATTCGGCCGAACACCCACCAGCGAAGGCGTTGGCAAACCAGGTCGAGATCACAATTGGTATGGCTTCAGCATGTGGCTGGCGGGTGCCGGTGTCAAGGGCGGCCAAACCATTGGATCCACCGACGAGCTAGGTTTCAAGGCCGTGGAAGACCCCTACCACGTCTCAGACTTTCACGCCACGATACTTCACTTAATGGGCCTCGATCACAAGAAGCTGACCTACTTCTACCACGGCCTGGAAGAACGCCTGACAGGCCAACGGGGCAACGTGATCCAAAAAGCATTAGCCTGAGTGTAGCCAGCCCAATCGCCCCAACCATTACCGATCCGACAGAGCCTCGAACGACTTGACTTGTCAGCAAAGGGAGCCCCGTTTCCAAGGAGAGAGCCGGACAGTAGCACCCTCTCCTCAGGACCAAATCAAACCTTCACTCCAATCCGGTGCAAGAAGCAAAGAGCGAGATCTAACATGACGAAACTGAAACTAATGGCACTACTAGCCCATCCCGACGATGAGTCCCTCGGCTTCGGGGGTACTCTGGCTAAATATTCCTCCGAGGGAGTCGAAACCCATGTAGTCACAGCCACGCGTGGACAGGCCGGACGCCACGGCGGCGAGGGCCCCCACCCGGGCCCGGAATCACTCGGTAGGATCCGTGAGGCCGAACTCCAGGCCGCTGCCAGCGAACTGGGCATCCATTCCCTCTCGGTTCTTGACTACATGGATGCGGCCCTGGATCGAGCGGCACCCACTGTCGTCATCTCAGAACTCGCTTCACTTATCCAGCGGGTCCGTCCCCAGGTCGTGTTGACTTTTGCCCACGACAGTGCCTACGGCCACCCGGATCACATCGCGATCTGCCAATTCTCGACGGCGGCAGTTTTCGCTGCAGCGAACCCATCCCTCGGCGACACCAGCTCACCCCCCCATGCCGTCTCCAAACTCTACTACCTGGCCTGGGGACCGGAGACCTGGGAGGCATACCAGGCGGCCTTCAAGAAGCTCGCGAGCACCGTGGACGGAGAGGTCCGAGAAGCGGTCCAGTGGCCAGAATGGTCGATCACGACCCGAATCGATGCACGTCAGTATTGGCCCACCGTGTGGAGAGCCATCCGGTATCACCAGACACAACTCCCAGGTTATCCCGGACTCGCTGACGTCTCAGACGAGCAGCATGAGAGCCTCTGGGGCCTGCAGAGCTACTATCGCGTCTTCAGCAGTGTAAACGGCGGACGCACCCCTGAGACAGACTTGTTCGAGGGGCTACGAAACCAGGAATCCGAATGAACATCGAAGTCCCTCCACCAGCGCTTCGGCACAGCCGCAGCCCGGATGAGGTCCCCCTCGCCCTTTCCGCCGAGGAGTTTCGAACAGCCGGGCACCGACTGGTCGACCGGATCGCCGAACTGCTCGCGGGTCTTCCCGACCGTCCAGTGACACCGGGCCAGGGACCAGAGACGGTTCGGGACAAGCTGAAAGCCAACGCGTCCCTTCCCTCAAAGGGTCAGGAGGCGTCGGCCGTTCTGGGATCGGTTGGAAAAGAGCGGTGCGGCGTTTGTATCCAACGCAGTCATCCGAGGCAAGTACGCGCTGCGGGCCTGTATCGTGAACTTCAACACCACCGTGGCAGATGTCGATGAACTTCCCGGAGTGATTGTGGATCTCGGACGCGAGCTGCACGAAGCCACCGATGGCAGCTCATGAGAAAGCTTGAGTAGATAGGATGGGCACTCTTGCCCGTCAGTGTTCTCGACGGGCAGGAATGCCCGTCCTACGCCCATAACTACCTTCGTCATGGGGCGTGATGGGGCGTGTCAATAACACCGCCCAGTCTATTCTTGTCGAAGTCTTAGATCAGGCACCCGCTTTCGCTGCATACGGACAGTGCCGACACCCAGACTCGCAGCAATAACCGCGGCGCCTCAGGAACTCAGCAGTCATGACCACCAGGCCATTCTCCCAGTAGAAATCACGCCCTTCGAGGATTTCCGTTGAACTGCTCGTCTCAACCCCTGCGGGATCCCTGGAGGATCCTCCTACTGGTCCGGTTTCTTCAGCTTTCTGAGCCATCGAATGAATCCACCGTTTTCACCCTGACATTGGACTCCAGGCGATCCGGCAGTTGAACTCAGTCCTCGTCTCTGTGGACCGTCTCCGGGGAGAAGGCCGGGAGACACACCGCGATGTATTCGGCTCCTTCCGGCGTGCTGTATCGCACCCACTCACCGGGCGCGGTTACGACCGCCTGACCCGCTTTGACTTCGAGCATGCCGCTGGCATGCTCCAGCCGGACCCGTCCCTTCAACACCACCGTGATCTCTTCGAAGTCGGGTGCCTGGCCAGGCTCTTGCCAGCCCGGCGGAGACTGCATCCGCGCCACACTGACCTGCCCGTGGGCGGACGCCACCCTTCCCGCGTACTCCTCAATCCTTTTCGGCTTGTTTCCTGCTCCCTCAATCACAGTGGGCTGCTCAATCAGCGTAGGCATGTTCCCGAATCCCTTCTGGGCGTCCCGTCGACCTGGTCCGAGCTGAATTGCCGGGACGCCACCCACCTCGAGGATCGTACTCCTGCGATTCATCGGCGTGTGCCGTGAGACGGAGTAGAGAATACCATTGAAGCGGCGGGTTCTCAGCTCCGAAATGATCCAAACCTAATTGTGGTTTAATACTGGCCAGATTCGAACCCTGAAAACCCCGGCAAAGGCTGGCCGAACTCGAATCCGGTTTTCTCGACGTCTCAGGCACGATCGAATATCATGAGGCGTTCAAGGACATCTGACTCCCCAATCAGGAGGAGCTATCGGTGATCATCGCAATTGCCTCGGATCATGCTGGCTTCCGCTACAAGCAGCGGATCGCAGAGCTTC
The DNA here is from genome assembly GCA_965219855.1 of Acidobacteriota bacterium. Classification (GTDB taxonomy): domain Bacteria; phylum Acidobacteriota; class UBA6911; order RPQK01; family JAJDTT01; genus CAUZIZ01. The sequence continues at coordinate 1,117,593 of CBDCOR010000012.1, read as the reverse complement.
TCCGGAACCGGGGCCACGAGGTACGTGATTTCGGAACGGATTCGTGTGATTCGGTGGACTATCCCAGATTCGTTGGGGCCGCAGCTAGCGCGGTGGCAACCGGGAAATGTGAGCGAGGCATCGTTCTCGGTGGCTCCGGCAACGGCGAAGCCATGGTTGCGAACCGGTATAGGGGCGTCCGATGCGCCCTTTGTTGGAGCGTCGAGTCAGCCCACCTGGCCCGCTCGCACAATGATGCCAATATGCTCGCCCTGGGCGAGCGTCTGCTCAGCGAGAATCTAGCGTTCCAGGTCGTCGGCGTCTGGCTTGAAACTGAATTTGAGGGCGGTCGCCATCAGCGACGGATTGAACAAATTGATAAAGTTGGCCTGACAGAGCCCCGACCGTGAACGACCGGACGTCCCCCTGCCACTGGTTCTGGAACTCCTCAGTGGGAGGTTTTCTCGCGGTTCGAGACGGATCAGGGGCAGTTGGGAACTCGAAGGTCCTTGGATAGTAGTAGCAATGGGCGCAGGTATCCTACTGCTTACCCTTACGCTGAATCTAGCGAAGTGGATGGGCGCGGTCTACGGTGAGGCTGTCAAGGCGATCCATGTCAACAGATCTGCCTCTTGAGGATCTACGTGAATCCTGAAGGGATTCCGTCTGTCAGCCCGGGGTTTCCGAACCTTTGATTCCAACCCCATCGGGGGTTGCGTACAGCATACTATCTAGTGCCCGTCCGGAAATGTGTAAGTAATTGATAAGGAAGGGGAAAGAGGGCTTTTTCAAGCTCCGAAACTGTCAGGGCCGTTTGCTAGACTATTTGGTGCAAACAATTAGACTAAAACGACTTACGACGATTTCAGGAGTTCGAAGATGCGTAAAAAGCATGAAAAACAACGCCCCCTTTCCCCGCAATGGCCCGATCACCAGCTGGCCCATGAATTGAAGGTGATCTCGCGCATCCTGGACGACAATCCCCAGACGCTGGAGCTGATAGTACAAGATCTCTCTGACAGGGTCGATTCCGGTGTTGGCGCCCCCGGTTTGACGGCCGAGCAGGTGCTGCGTTGCGCCGTCATCAAACAGCTGCATCAGTTCAGCTATCGCAAGCTGGAGTTTCATCTGGTGGATTCGCAAAGCTGTCAGAGGTTCTGTCGCTTGCCCTATGGGGCGTCGATCAGCAAAGCCACCCTGGCGGAGAACCTGGGGAAGATTGAGCCGGGGACTTGGAAGGCGATCAACGACCACTTGGTGCTCTGGGCGCAGGCTCGGGGTCTGGAAAAAGGCCAACGGATTCGGGTCGATGCCACGGCGGTCGAGACGAACATCCACTATCCGCTCGACAGTGAGCTGTTGTACGACGGCATTCGAGTCGTGACCCAGTCGCTGGGGCGGCTGCGGGAGCGGGAAGGGATCGGCTTCGTCGATCATACGCGGCGGGCCAAGCGGCGCGTCCTGAACATCCGCAACCGCCGCGGCAAGAAGCGCCTGGACAGTTACCGCGATCTGATCAAAGTGGCGTCCAAGACGGCTCACTATGCCGAGCAGGCGCTGGCAGCTTCCGCGCAGTGGAGCGATCCCCTCAGTCTGGCCGTGGCGGCGCAACTGGCCCACTATCTGGGGCTGTTGCACAAAGTCATCGAGCAGACTCAACGACGGGTCCTTTCGGGCGAGGCCGTCGCGGCCCAGGAGAAGATCTGTTCCCTCTTCGAAGAGCACACCGATATTATCAAGAAGAGCCCTCGGGAAACGGTCTTCGGCCACAAGGTGTTTGTCAGCACGGGCGCCTCGTCGCTGATCCTGGATTGTGTGGTGGAACGGGGGAATCCGGCCGACAGCAACTATGTGCAACCCTTCTTAGAGCGGCATCGACAGCTGTACGGGAAGGTCCCCCGCCAGAGCGCCTGGGATGGTGGTTTTGCCTCGGCTACCAACCTGCGCTGGGCCAAAGAGCAGGGGGTACAGGATGTGGCCTTTTCCAAAAAGTGTGGGTTGACGGTTGAGAGCATGGTGCGTTCCAGTTGGGTCTACAAACAACTCAAACGCTTCCGCGCCGGGATTGAGGGGTGCATTGGGACCCTCAAGCACACCTTCGGTCTCCACCGCTGTAGCTGGAAAGGCTGGCCTCACTTTCAAAGCTACGTCCATGCCAGCGTCCTGACCTATAACCTGGTCGTCCTGGCCCGACTCCTGTTGTAGCCTTTTGTGGCTGACCGTACTGCCTTGTGGCTCCGACTCGGGGAGAGGTCTGCGCCGAACCGCTGCTTTTTGGCCCGCGTGCCCTCGCTCGAGGGTCCTTGCTCTGGATCGAGCTGGGTCGAGCCGGTCTGTCAGCAGTCTCAAGTATAATAAGTGTTTACGATTCAACAGATTACAGTTCTGAAAACCCCGGTTTTCGGACGGGCACTAACTAATTCGATGAGACGACACGGGCGGAGTACAAAGTACAGGTCGCTGCCCGAACGTACGGCAACATTGAGTCCAAGCTCGAGCGCATCTCGACGGGGGTTGAAGACCCTGACGAGCGTCTTCGGTGCATCGTCGATCTTCTGCTGCCGGTCTACTCGCACGCCCCAACGGTCCGAACATTGGACGGGATCCGCTGCGACGCAGCCGGGCATCTGGAGAGCTGGAAAGACATGCTTCGTCTCCAGGCAGAGGGCACTCTCCCAGCCCGCTTCTCGGCGATCAGAAGCCCTGTCCTGATGCTCCATGGTGCCGACGATCCACACCCCCGGCCATATGATCTTCACGAGCTTGGATCGCCATCTTCGCCACCTCGAGTATCGCGAAATCGAATCATGTGGGCACTATCTCTGGCTCGAATCAAAAGCTGGACCTGAGTTTGGAGAATCCCTGGTGAGCTGGCTCCGCGGAGAGCTCGCCTGACAAGGGAGCAATCCAACACCAAGGGTCCAACGCCGGGATCACTCCACGCCGTCCCTTTCTCCATCTCGAGTCGAAGGATTTTCCTAGCGAAAGAAACATTAAAAAAGGAGTTGACGCGGGGTACGACGGTTGATAAGTTGTGGTCATTCTTCGGTAGCTGGGCAAGGGAGGGAAACCACGAAGATTCTAGACCCAATGTCGAAGCACTTGTGCCTTCCATTGGACCGGTTCTGCGAAGGTAGCTATTTGATCAGGAGCCCCGGACGGACAACTTAAGAATCGAGGGTTTACCTCGGGTTCTGGCAAAACGAGTCACCCACTCCTTAGTTTTCCTTGTCCGGGGCTCAGCGATGTTTCAGCTTAATGCTGCCCCCATCCGCTCGCCCATTCCAGAACGAAATCTCGGGATCCCGCAGTGGCGCGGGCATCCCTGCCCGTGATTCTCTGTCCGTGAGCCAGAGGCTCGACAATCACGGCCTGGAAGGCCGTGCCACAGCGCGGACCGTTCGCGGTGAACTTTCGGCTTAGTCGCTTATAGAAATCTCATACCCCTAACTATAATTAGCTGACTCTATGGGACTTATTCGCACACTAGTCCCAAAAGAAGTAGATGAAAGTGGACTAAACCACATGTAAACACCTGAAATGCCAGACCTGACGGGTATTCTGGGGTTGTCAAAGAAACTTCAGAACAAGCCGAAAGGAGGCATTTCAGGTGAATAAAAAGGATAGCGCAATCATCCGCAAACGGGAAGCAGAGGTTGCTCAGCGATTGAGCCCCAGCTGGAACGGTCAAGACCCGAAACCGGTGCTCTCGCCCGAGGTCATCAGCTACGAGGTCTCGGAGAAGACGGGTGCGGTCAGTTACGGTGGTCTGGGGCTGCTGCAGCAGGTGGTGAAGTGGAGTGGGCTGGGGAAAGCCATTGACCAGGCGGTGACGCTGCTCAAACGCCACCAACCGTACCACGAATCGGACCACGTCCTGAGCCTGATCTACAACGTGGCCACGGGCGGGACCCGCTATCAGGATATTGAACTGCGACGTCAGAGTGTGAGTTTCCTGGAGGCGGTGGGAGCCGAGAAGATCCCCGCCCCCAGCACGGCCGGAGACTTTGTGCGCCGCTTTGACGCGCCCGACGTGGTGGATCTGATGGAAGCCGTCAATGCCAGCCGCCTCAAGGTCTGGGCCCAACAACCGGCCCGTTTCTTCCAACGGGCGGAGATCGACGTGGATGGGACGATGGCCCCCACGAGCGGCGAATGCAAGGAAGGGATGGAGATCAGCTACGACGGGCAGTGGGGCTATGCGCCGCTGATCGTGACGCTGGCCAATACGGGAGAGGTGCTCTATGCGGTCAACCGCTCGGGCAACCGTCCCTCTCATGAGGGAGCGGCCGAATGGCTGGATCGGAGTATCGAGCTGGTTCGAGAGGCGGGTTTTCGGAAGGTGCGCCTGCGCGGGGACACGGATTTTTCGCTGACGGCTCATTTTGACCGTTGGACGGAGGCGGGCGTGGAGTTTGACTTCGGGATCGACGCCCATCCGAGCTTCGTCAAGTGGGCGGAGGCGTTGCCAGAAGCGAGATGGAAAGAGCTGGGGCGCCCCAGCCAGGGGAAAGGAAAAGGGAAGAAGCGGCGCCAGCGGCGGGACAAAGTGAAGCCGGAGATTGTCAAGAGACGCGGGTTCAAGACGCTGACGCTGGAACGGGAAGAGATCGCGGAGATCGACTACCGTCCGAGCAAAGCGAAGCGAACCTATCGGATGGTGATCTTGCGCAAGACGATCCTGGTCGAGAAAGGCCAGAAGCGGCTGCTGCCGCAGACGCGCTACCACTTTTATGTCACCAATATCTCGGCCAGAACGTTGGGAACGGCGGGAGTCGTACGGGAAAACAACCGGCGCTGCAACCAGGAGAACGTCATTGAACAACTCAAGAACGGAGTCGAGGCCCTGCGGATGCCCTCGGATACGCTGGTAGCCAACTGGGCCTATCTGGTGATTGCGGCTCAAGCCTGGAATCTGAAGGCCTGGATGGGGTTGGTGCTGCCGGCGCGACTGCAAGCCCGAGAGCTGGTGAAGATGGAGTATCGCCGTTTCCTGCGAGAGGTCATTGAAATGCCCTGCCAGATTTTGCGCAGGGGCCGACAGTTGGTCTATCGGCTGCTGGATGTCAATGGTTGGAGCCGTCTTCTCTTGGAAGGCAGTAAGTGGTTGAAACACCGGCCAGCTACCTGAAACTGAAAGGAGATAAAGTAGCTCCGAGGGTCGCCAGAGCTGGGGCGAGGTGTCTCTACAAACGCCCCCCAAGAGGGCAGAATCGTTTTCCCTGAGCGATCGGCGTGGAGGACAGCTGAAGACGTGCCTGTTCTGAGTGACTTCGCGCCGAAATTTAGAATTTAGGTCTCCAAAATGGCTCCTCGGAGCCGACAAAGGGGTCTAGTTTCGAACTTGCGCTTATTTTGGGACTAGTGGCTTTTAGTCAAACCTGTACGGAGGGTCAGGAGACTGCCGATAGCCGAGAACCGGGACAACAATCGGACGGAATCTCCTTTGGGGGTACCCGACTCTGAACTAGGATGGCAAGCCTCTAAACCGAAACAGATGGGCTTGCCACTTCGAAAGGGGGCTCTGTCCGGTCTGCTCAAAGTGTGCCAGGGCAGAGCGGGCATTCATGTTCTTCTCATCCTGGGCAACAGGATCGTGGAAGACATAGTTCAGGCCACCTCTCGACTCTTCTTGAGCGTACAGACGCAAACAGCCAAGGAGGGCCGGTCGATCCTGGTCGAAAGGCACCCACTCCGTGCTCTCCAGGGCGCCTTCGTGGACAAAACCAGGGATCTCGTCACAGAGCCCATGGACTCTCGGAAGTCCGTATTGATAGGAAACGCTGAGAAAGACTACCCCGTTCTTCGCCAAGAATTTTCGGCCTCCTCGGAGAACCTCTCTTCGGTATCCAAAGCCGTCATCCCCCTCGCTTGTTGGTGGGTTGGCAACAATGAAATCAACTTTGCCCTGAAAATCATCCAGTTTGGCCGAGTCAGCATCGTGGATCGGGGCGTAGGAATCCGAAAGCAGGATGTCAATCTTGCCCTTCAGACCGTTCCTGGACACGTTCTCTCGGGCGGCTTCCACGTTGGCTTCAAGGATTTCCAGCCCAACCACCCTGTCAACTCGTCTGATTCGTGCAGCAGCAATGGAAAGGCACCCGGTCCCAGAACCCCAGTCGATGCCCGCTCCGCCGAGAAGGTCCTGATGCCGGCAGATGCTTCTGAGCGCGAGCATACTCGCCGGCGTGAGCGAGAAGGTTCCGGGTGGATGCAGAATTTCGATCCTGCCTAGTCCGTGCGTTTCTTCGGCGTCAAGAAAGGTTTTCTCAGGTGACATTTCGTCTCCGTTGGCCAGAATCTGGGTGGACGAAAACCTGATCGGGCCGAAAGATCGTTCTGGCTCAGGTTCCCTTGGCCTATCTGCTTTCCATTTACTTCGGCCTGGGCATCGGGGGATGTTTCATCACTATTGCCATTACTTACATTACCATGGCTCTGGTCTCAGTCGCCGCCTTCCGCCGGGGAGAATGGAGGGGGCAAGAGATCCAGACCAATTGAGTTACCATCGATAGACCAGAAATCTGGAGAATTCAGGACTCGAATGATCAGTCCTCGATCCGTCACCTTTACAGGATTCGTGTTCGTGGCTTACGCCGTGGCCTTGGGACAGGCTGTATTTCTGAGCGAGAAGTACTACGGACATCAGTCACCACACTCCATCAGTCTGCTTTTCGTGCGCTACCTGATTGCCCTATTCGGATTGATTCCGCTGGGTATCTGCCTCTACCGGTTCCGCCGCAAGCGCGTCAGCATGATCCCTGACTTCACTTCATGGATGCCCGTTCGGATCTTCCTTTACTCCATTTTCTTGGCGATTGTGGCAACCTCGCTGGTCGCAAGCTCCGGCCTGCTGGGGAGTAGCCGCTTTCTCCTAGAACAGTCTTTCGTTGCCATCCTGCTCCTGACTTTGGGCCTGTGGACCTTGGGCGCTCAAATCGATCCTGTATTACTGCCAAGTGCGCTGCGAAGGTTCGTTGGAGTGGTTGATATAGCTCTCGCCAATTTACTCTTGGGTCTTGTCGTTGCCGAAGCTGCGCTGAGCACCGTCTCCAGGTACTCGACCTCGCCGCTACTGCTGGACACCCCATCTATCGAGGCCAATCTGGACAGGGCGCGACCTCAAGCTCACCAACGTTATTTTGGGTTCTCCCTCAACAGTGGGGGCTACCATGACACAGAATTCGCCGCAGCCGGACCAGACGACTACGTAGTGGCGATTCTGGCGGACTCCTTTGGACTCGGCGTCGTTCCCTATGAACACAACTTCGCCACCATTGCGGAGAAGCGGCTGCGGCAGGCCCTTGTCGACCGGCACAAGCGAGTGGAAATCCACAACTACGGTCTACCTGCCATCGGAATGCAAGAGTACACCTACTTGCTCCAGACGGAAGTGTTGGATCTCAATCCCTCTTGCGTGGCCCTGTGCGTGTACGTGGGAAACGACATTGGTGGGAGCGAAAGACGGAAGACCAAGCGATACAAGTTACAAAACTGGTGGGTGTGGATCGTCGGCAGCCGAGTCCTGACCGTCCTTTGGGAGCAGGATGAGAGAACGTCCCTAGGCAAGATCGGTGAAGCCGTCCCAATAGAGAAATTGCCACTCGACTATATCTATGATCCCACCAAAGAGCGCCCCACCTTGCCCGAAGAGACCTTCCTTAGGATCGAGGGAGAGCATCTGGAATCATTAGCCCAAAGTAACGCTGCCGAGGAACGGTATCAGGACTTTTTTCATTCTCTTGAGGCGATTCACAATCTAGTAGGCGACAAGCTTATAGTGATCCTGATCCCCGATGAGTTCCAGGTGAGCGACGCTCTCTACCAAAAGCTGCTATTGAGGAACAAAGACTTGGCAGAGTTTGATCGGCAGTCACCCCAGCAACGGGTCCGGGCCTACGGCAACAAGAACGGTATCCCGGTACTGGACCTCATGCCTGCCCTACTTGAAGCTGAGAAGGACGGTCGCACCTACCACCTCCGTGACACCCATTGGAACGCCCACGGCAATCGAATCGCAGGCGAAGAGGTGGCTGCCTTTCTGTTGCAACACCTGTCGTTGGGGAAGCACAAATCCAGTGAGTAATGATCGCTCGTTCCATACGAGACTCCTGGCCGCTGTATAGAAGTTGGCGGAAAGAGCCCTTGCTCCGTCACATCGAAGTCGAGATAGACTTCGCCTGCTCCCGGAGCTTGCGCTGTTTTCTGTGCAAGAACACCAGAAAGAGGAAAAGTAACGCAAAAATGGCGATGTAGCCTGCTATGGCATACCCCGTCGAATCGGGAGGCTGGTTCGGCGCTGCAACCTGGTTAAACATTTTTCACTCTCCAATCGGCGGCCGAAGGGTTCAGAAGGGCCTTCCTTCAATTGCAGATCCATCCGAGATCGAAATCGTTCTAGTCCCAAAAGAAGTAGATGAAAGTGGACTAAACCACATGTAAACACCTGAAATGCCAGACCTGACGGGTATTCTGGGGTTGTCAAAGAAACTTCAGAACAAGCCGAAAGGAGGCATTTCAGGTGAATAAAAAGGATAGCGCAATCATCCGCAAACGGGAAGCAGAGGTTGCTCAGCGATTGAGCCCCAGCTGGAACGGTCAAGACCCGAAACCGGTGCTCTCGCCCGAGGTCATCAGCTACGAGGTCTCGGAGAAAACGGGTGCGGTCAGTTACGGTGGTCTGGGGCTGCTGCAGCAGGTGGTGAAGTGGAGTGGGCTGGGGAAAGCCATTGACCAGGCGGTGACGCTGCTCAAACGCCACCAACCGTACCACGAATCGGACCACGTCCTGAGCCTGATCTACAACGTGGCCACGGGCGGGACCCGCTATCAGGATATTGAACTGCGACGTCAGAGTGTGAGTTTCCTGGAGGCGGTGGGAGCCGAGAAGATCCCCGCCCCCAGCACGGCCGGAGACTTTGTGCGCCGCTTTGACGCGCCCGACGTGGTGGATCTGATGGAAGCCGTCAATGCCAGCCGCCTCAAGGTCTGGGCCCAACAACCGGCCCGTTTCTTCCAACGGGCGGAGATCGACGTGGATGGGACGATGGCCCCCACGAGCGGCGAATGCAAGGAAGGGATGGAGATCAGCTACGACGGGCAGTGGGGCTATGCGCCGCTGATCGTGACGCTGGCCAATACGGGAGAGGTGCTCTATGCGGTCAACCGCTCGGGCAACCGTCCCTCTCATGAGGGAGCGGCCGAATGGCTGGATCGGAGTATCGAGCTGGTTCGAGAGGCGGGTTTTCGGAAGGTGCGCCTGCGCGGGGACACGGATTTTTCGCTGACGGCTCATTTTGACCGTTGGACGGAGGCGGGCGTGGAGTTTGACTTCGGGATCGACGCCCATCCGAGCTTCGTCAAGTGGGCGGAGGCGTTGCCAGAAGCGAGATGGAAAGAGCTGGGGCGCCCCAGCCAGGGGAAAGGAAAAGGGAAGAAGCGGCGCCAGCGGCGGGACAAAGTGAAGCCGGAGATTGTCAAGAGACGCGGGTTCAAGACGCTGACGCTGGAACGGGAAGAGATCGCGGAGATCGACTACCGTCCGAGCAAAGCGAAGCGAACCTATCGGATGGTGATCTTGCGCAAGACGATCCTGGTCGAGAAAGGCCAGAAGCGGCTGCTGCCGCAGACGCGCTACCACTTTTATGTCACCAATATCTCGGCCAGAACGTTGGGAACGGCGGGAGTCGTACGGGAAAACAACCGGCGCTGCAACCAGGAGAACGTCATTGAACAACTCAAGAACGGAGTCGAGGCCCTGCGGATGCCCTCGGATACGCTGGTAGCCAACTGGGCCTATCTGGTGATTGCGGCTCAAGCCTGGAATCTGAAGGCCTGGATGGGGTTGGTGCTGCCGGCGCGACTGCAAGCCCGAGAGCTGGTGAAGATGGAGTATCGCCGTTTCCTGCGAGAGGTCATTGAAATGCCCTGCCAGATTTTGCGCAGGGGCCGACAGTTGGTCTATCGGCTGCTGGATGTCAATGGTTGGAGCCGTCTTCTCTTGGAAGGCAGTAAGTGGTTGAAACACCGGCCAGCTACCTGAAACTGAAAGGAGATAAAGTAGCTCCGAGGGTCGCCAGAGCTGGGGCGAGGTGTCTCTACAAACGCCCCCCAAGAGGGCAGAATCGTTTTCCCTGAGCGATCGGCGTGGAGGACAGCTGAACACGTGCCTGTTCTGAGTGACTTCGCGCCGAAATTTAGAATTTAGGTCTCCAAAATGGCTCCTCGGAGCCGACAAAGGGGTCTATTTTCGAACTTGCGCTTATTTTGGGTCTAGTTCTACCACGAATACTCAACGCGCCTTGGGACCCCTCCTTTGGACTTCCGATATGAGGCCCGGAATCGGTGCACCGGGGGGACTTCTCGGTCCCAATAGCCTTCGAGGGTCTCTTGCTCCAGGTTGAGTCGGGTAAACCCGCTGAGTTGCCTTTTAGTCAGAGGCCAGGGCATCTCCCCTTCCGCTTCATCCTCCTCCCTCCCCCGGCGAACCAGCCCGAACAGCTAGCAGTAGGAGAGGAGGTGCGAGAGGACGGGCAAGCTCACTGTCTGGGAGGAAGCGAAGTTTCTCAATCGATCCAGTTTTCCAGCTCCTGCTCCAGCAGGCCTGGTTTGTATTTCAGTCCGATATCCAAATCGTGGTCCTGCATCCAGGAGGTGGGTTCCGGCGCCTTGTCTCGCCATCGCAACCGAGGTTTGTAGACGATAAAGACATTCCAAGCCGTTTCATTGCCGGAGTAATGGAGCTGCTTGGTGTAGGTGTTAAGCCCAAAACTCCAAAGATCCCAGAAATGCTCAGCCCTACGGTCCGGCAGGTATGCGGTGGCTCTGGTAGCGGCCATCTGCGAATCGCGTGGAGCAATTGGTGACCACAGGGTGAAGACCTTGATTTTGGCGTCCTTGTGGCTCTTCAGTATCGTCTCGACTTCGGAAGCCCCCCGAAGACAGTTGCCTCAGGTTGGGGAGAAGATCAAGACCAACCTGGTTCTGTCTGCCGCTGCGTTGAAGGCGGCTATGAACTCCTTCCCATCGTAGGAAACCTGGGTAACCCCACGGCTCGGTCCTTGCATCATGGCAGACCGAAGCGATCCGATCTGAATCAGTAGGAGTACGCTGAGTACCAGAACCTTCTTCATCTGACATTCCTCAGATCCGAGTGCCTCTGGGCCCGGGGTGATGAATTTTCGAAACCTATCAGCCCTCGAACCTCGGGTCAAGGAATCTCACGTCATACCTTGTCATGTCTAGCCGTACCCGCTCACCTCTCTCACCCTGCAGATCGCTGGGTCAGAGAAGAAAGAGGCTCGGGCCAGGTTCACCTCGCCGAATAGCCCAAAGTCAGTAGCAGAGCGCAGTTACTCGATTGTTGCGTCTTTGACATCTGTCGACGGGGTGCTCTTCATCTTCTTTTTTAAACTCTACGAAGTTCCTGAACAACTGGAAGCCTGAAACGAAAACGAGGACCTTAAACGCCAGCACTAGTAGTCGAGCACCACTACCGAAACAAAGCCCCAAACCGCGATTTCTCGGGCCGAAGCGATTCGACGTGCTGTTCGAATCTACACCCGAGAACGGGTTCGCCACGGGTCGGGCGATGCGTTCGGAATCTGGAAGAAGCGTGCTGTTGACGGACTGAGCTTTGAAGACCGGGTTCGCAGCGAGTGGGTACGCCCTGACAATTCGTGAAGGCCCTATTCGATACCAACATTCTGATTGACTATCTGAATGGAATCCAGCAGGCTCCGCAGGAAGTCGCCCTCTACGACGAACCTTCCATCAGCCTGGTGACCTGGATGGAGGTCCTGGTGGGCTCCCGGGCCGAAGAGGACGACGTGATCCGCGACTTCCTCTTGCGATTTCGAGTGATCCCTATCGACAGGGAGGTTGCCGACGAGGCGGTCCGACTTCGGCGCCAAAGAAGCCTGCGCCTCCCGGATGCGATCATCTGGGCAACGGCAAAGACCACGGGCCTGATTCTGGTCACCCGAAACAGCAGGGACTTTCCCGCTGACGCCCCCGGTGTTCGCGTTCCCTACACGCTCTGAAGCGCCTTCGAAATTCGCCTGCTCGATATTCTGCGGTTCAGCATTCATCGGTTGCCTTCGCAAAGGCAAGGGAAAGAGCTTGAGGTAGCTGTGGTCGAGCGGACACGGAATCTACAATAAGAGCGTGCCTGCTAGCCAACCGTGCGAAGACCTGGTACTAACCCACTCCCGGCGCGAGGCGACCTTCATCATTCTGCTCTGGCTGGCCTGCCTGATTTACTCGGTCAGCTACTGCTCTTTGTATGGCTACGTCAGCCACGAGCCGCTCCCCGATTCTACCGGTCCGTCGATTGGGGACCTCTTCGGTCAGGCAGCACGGTTTGACCGGGATCCCGGTACCATCGACACTCCGCTGGGGCTGGGAATACCCGATTGGGTTCTCTTCGGAGTGGCTCTGCCCTGGCTCATCTCTCTCCTGCTTTGCTTCTGGTACTGCTGTTCTTTCTTCGCCGAGGACGATCTGATTTCTTCCCAGGACAACCCAACCGAAGACGATGACTGAGACCAGTCCGCTCACCTCCATCACCTTCGTCCTCTATGTCGCCGTCGTTCTTCTCTTGGCAGTTCTGTCCCATCGAATGTTGAAGCAGCGCAGCTTTCTGGGCGAGTACTTCCTGGGAAGCCGCGACTTGAGGAGCTGGACCCTGGCCTTTACGTTTGCTGCAACCTCGGCCTCGGGCGGTTCCTTCATTGGATTTCCGTCCCTCATCTACAGCTATGGCTGGATTCTGGCATTCTGGATCGCCGGCAACATGATCTCGCCCCTCTGCTCCATGAGCATCATGGGGAAGCGACTGAATCAGGTGGCCCGTAAGACCGGAGCGATCACCATCCCAGACCTGCTTCGGGATCGCTACGAATCACCGGCCCTGGGTCTATTCACTACCTGCACCATCATCTTCTTCACCACCGCCAACCTGGTCGCTCAGTTCAAGGCAGGGGGAATCATCGTGGAAGAGACCTTCAACCTGGGGGGCAGGGGAGGCTACCTGGCAGGGCTCCTATTATTCGCCGGCGTGGTGGTGCTTTACACCGCCTATGGTGGCTTTCGAGCGGTGGTCTGGACCGACGTCATTCAAGGGGTGGTGATGGTCTTTGGAGTTCTCATCCTCCTACCGCTGGTCCTGGAGCGGGCCGGCGGCCTGGAGACGGTGCACCAGAAACTCCTCAGCAGTCCTCCCTCGGTGGTCACTTCGATCCCAGGACCCAATAACGATCTGGCTTTTCTTCTTGACAGGTCCCTGCTGGCTGAGCAGCGTCTGCTGGGAGTCGAGTATCTGGTCCGCGAATCTTCCGCCGAGCAGGGTCTTGAAGCTGTGATCGAGCCGGTAGGCGATGCCAACGCTATCCTTCGGGTGCTGCTGCCGGCTCCCCGGTCTGGACAAACCGGAATTCTGGCCAGCGAGGTGAAAAGAATCGTGGAACAGACCCCGGAGACGGCACGGCTCTTGGAAGGAGTTCACTTCGCCTTCGACAACGATGGCAGTGGCGAGGTGGCAGCCATGCCGTTGTCTAGATTCATTCCCGAGCAGGAGTTTCTGACGGGGCCAGGTCGACATCCCTATGGTCGCCCCTTTCATCCGCTGGGACTGGCACTCTCCTTCTTCGTCATGTGGAGCATCACCAACATGGGCCAGCCTGGTCTCATGGTTCGGTTGATGGCATTTCGCGACTCCCGCAGTCTGAATCGGGCCACCTTGATCGTGACGATCTACCATGCCCTGGTCTATCTTCCCCTGGTGTTTCTGTTCGTGGCTGCGCGCACACTCATTCCCTATCTCTCCCGCGAAGATTCCGACAAGGCCATGGTACTGTTAGCCACGCGGGTGGTCGCCGAGAAGGGAATTGCCTACGAAGTGTTGGCGGCCGTGGTTGTGGCGGCTACGTTCGCAGCGGTAATGTCGACCGTGGACAGCTTCCTTCTCCTCATCAGCTCTGCCCTGGTTCGAGACATCTACCAGCGGACCATCAACCCGCTGGCGTCCAACCGGAGGATGAGAGTCGCCAGTTACGCCGCCACCGTCCTCATGGGTGCGCTGGTGACCTTCCTGGCCTCCAGAAGGATCGACTTTCTTTCTTACATCGTGGTGTTCACCTCGCTGAGCCGCGGTTCTCGGCGACGTTCGGGCCTGAAGAGAGTCCTTCCTCTCATAGGTGGTGGGCTCAATCCGACTCTACTCTTCCCTGCTCTACTCTTCGTGCGACCACTGTCCGGCTGGATCCCAGGGGCAAACGGACCGAAGATCCGGTTGCAGAAGAGAGCTGAGCCGCTTCCACCAGTTCCACGGCGGCCCTCCCTTCTACCCCCGTGACCGAAGGGGCCCGATCCTCTCGAATAGCATCGATGAAGTCCTGTACCTGGGTATGGTAGGACACCATTCGCAGCGGTGAATAGAGGTTCTGCTCGCGTTGGGCATGACTCCAGATGGGAGGCTGCTCCCAGACATCCTCCCAGTGACCGTTGGAAGCCACTCTCAGCTTGCCGAATCCGTCGCAGTCGAGGAGCCCCTTTTGACACCAGATCCGGGCCCGGTACCGACTGTCAGGAAAACCGGGTTGGGGGACTTCGTGACTCATCCAGATCTGGGCGCTGGCCCCAGCTGAGAATCCAATCTGGGCCATGGCTGACTCCCCCCGCCACTCGGGTCCATACACTGAGCCAACCCTCCCGGCAACGGAAACAGCGTCTTGCTTTGTCAGCCAGAGCAGCATATCGAACATGTGCGCGCCCCGGGCCAGGAACTCACCTCCGGCGGCCGGCTCCTGGAGCCAGGGCTGCCCTTTCACTCCCCGAAGGGACCAGAGAGCCATGAAGTGGACCATCTGGACGGCGCCCAGTAAGCCCGATTTGAGAAGGTCCCTGGCTTGGGAAAAGACACCCCGGTAGCGCAAGGATTTGATAACGCTCAGCCTCACCCCCGCTTCACGACAGGTCCCGATCATGGTGTCTCAGTCAGCGACGCTTGTTGCCATGGGATTTTCGACCAGAACGTGTTTTCCCTTCCTGGCGGCGGCGATGGTGTGCTCAGCCAGAACCTGGTGAGGTGTGGCGATGATAACGGCGTCGATATCGCTTCGGGAGAGCAGAGAATCCACATCACGCTCTGCATCGATACCGTATTCCACGGCAAAGTCGGGCGTCCTGGAGCCACCGGCTACCGCCACCAACTCGGCATTCTTGTTGTAGTGGAGCAGGCATCGGGCGTAGGTGTTGTTCATGTGGCCCGCGCCCACCAGGCCGATTCTGACGGTTGGTCCTTTCTTTGACATGATCCAACGCTCGAAGCTCCGAGCTAGGAGCGGTACTCTGTTTACGGAAACCCCCTCATGCCTGGTTCGCCTCGACGCCGAAGTGGTGCAGGACGTTACGCATCAGGGCATGGAATCCGGAATCACCCTTTGGGAAAGTGTTTTCTGATCTGTCGGATCCAGGGCAGCCGCCTCGATTCCCGGCCATTGGTTGCCTCCAGTGACGACACATTGATCCCCATTCGCAAGTATACTCTTGCCCTCAGTATTACCAGAAGTAAGACAAGGATTCATTTGTGGCTGCGGCGCCCGACACCGGCCAGGAGCACTGTTGGAGAAATCTTTGAGCAACAGAGAGAGGAGATCCAGATGACTTGGAATCTGAAGTTGATACTGCTCCTGAGCACTTCAATTTTGTTCCTGAGCGGGGCTGACTTAGTGGGTGTCGACGACCACCGGGTGGTGCTCAAGATCGACAAGAAGACAATGATCGCCCCAGTTGGGACGCCAAAGCGCGGCATGATGAGCATGGTGCGGCATCCGAAAGGGACGATCTACCTGAATTTCCAGGCTGAGCCGCCGAAGCTATACAAGAGCAGCGACAACGGCGAGACGTGGGTAGGGGCACCGGTCGGGCTGGCCCAGCCGCACCAAGTGGTACAGGGGGTGGGAGTGAACCATGAGGGCCGGCTGCTTCTGGTCCACCAGACGGTGGGCGATCAGCCACCGAACCTGCCGAAGAAACTCTACGGTCAGGACCTGTTCGTGTCCTACTCGGACGACGACGGTCGCAGCTGGAAAACCTCCTCTACGGACTTGGGTCGGATCCCTCCCGGTATCCCCAACATGCAGTTTCACGAAGACGGAATCCGTACGTTCATCGAACAGCCCGACGGTACACTCATGTTCACTACTACCCTTGTGCCCGCGCCCGATTACGCCAAGCAGCAGGGAGCATATAGGCAACCCTACAAGCGGCCGAACTACCAGTTTGCCGGCAAGCCCGACGACTTCTTCAGCGACATCGTTCTCCGCAGTCATGATGGCGGTGAGACCTGGGGCGATCCGACACGAGTCTACCCACGGTTGAGTCCCCACGAATCGGCTCTGGCCATAGACCCCCACGACGGCAACCACCTCCTGCTCATGACGCGGATTCAGACCTCTGAAAAGTGGTATACCGAGGCGCAGCAGGAAGAGCTGATGAGAG
Source organism: Acidobacteriota bacterium (assembly GCA_965219855.1). Lineage (GTDB taxonomy): Bacteria > Acidobacteriota > UBA6911 > RPQK01 > JAJDTT01 > CAUZIZ01. Next base: position 1,101,114 of record CBDCOR010000012.1, on the reverse strand, counting down.
AGACCGGCAACCCGAGGCCCCACTACAAAAACGGAGCATTATTTGAGTCGACCGATGGCGGTCGGACCTTTGGCCTGGCCAAAGGTGGCATGACCGACTGGTACGGCCATCGGGGCACGATCTACTGGTCCAGGAGCAACGTGGTGGTCGTAACCCATGCCGCCGGCGGCCGCGATTCGCGGAAGGTGGCACGGCTCAGCCTCGATGGCGGCACGACTTGGGTTGACGACACGAAGTCAGGTACGCCATTCTTGAATCAATCGACCAAGTTCGTTGTGGATCCGGAAACCTCGTTTTCTTGCCCTACGGTCGAACGATCCGAAGACCATTTCTTCTCGGCTATATGGCACTACGTTGGGAGTGGAGGCGAGATCCTTGGGGTGTTCTGGCATCTGGAGAGGCCCTACCAGGAGTGGGGCCAGCAGTAGGCCGTCTCGAGGGTGATGGTCCATGCGGCAGAGTCGCAGGCGATGCTGGGAATAAAGAGAAACTTTCATGAATCGTCCCCCGGCAGAGGAAATTCAGATCGAGCCGACGCCGGCGATGGACCGTCATAACGGCCGTCTCCTGGCCTTCGGTATTCTAGGAGCGGGTGAACTGGGTGGCGCCTATTTTCCCAACTATGTCGTCAGCATCTCCTCGGCAGCCAGCGCAGCCCGCAACCTCTCTCTGCTGACGCTTGTCAGTCCAGTAAGCGGCATCGGTCCCATTGCCCACGGAGCCCCGGCGGATCTGCTCGAAAAATGGACATTTCGCGTGTAGACTGGCTTCCGTTCCAGTTATCAACACCCGTAGAGCGGACCTGCCTTTCAGGTCGTTATGCATATACTTCAGTTCCTTGAAGCCTCACGTGACCGCACGCTTGCCCTTTCGGGGTCCTATGATGGCGTACTCGTGGCAGTGTCTGTACTGATGGCCTCACTCGCCTCCTATGCGGCCTTCGGACTCGCCGGGCGGATCGTTGCAGCCGAGACTCAACGCGCCAAGCGCCTCTGGCTCTTGGCTGGTGCGGCGTCGATGGGAGTCGGGATCTGGGCCATGCACTTTATTGGAATGCTGGCCTTCCGTCTGCCTATCCCCGTTGCTTACGACATCGGTATCACGGTGGCCTCCGTCGCACCCGCCGTAGCTGCCAGTTACGTCGTACTCTTCGTGACCGGAAAAGCCGTAATCCAACGACTCCAACTGGTCCTGTGTGGAACCCTCATGGGACTGGGTATCGGGGCAATGCACTACACCGGCATGGCCGCTATGCGGCTAGGGGCCGAGATGTATTACGACCCGGTTCTCTTCGTCACCTCTCTCGTGGTCGCGGTCGTACTCGCAAGCGTGGCTCTATATGCCCACTTCCGGGCAGGCTGCGGTGATGCGGGAGATGATCCGCGCAGACACGCGGCTGCTGCACTGATCATGGGAGTGGCCGTAGCCGGCATTGCACTACACCGCCATGGGGGCTGCCTATTTCTTTCCAGCGGCTCTTCCGACCGCCCTAGGCGCTGTCCTGGAACCGACGTTGTTGGCGATCCTCGTGAGTCTGGCAGCAGTCATCATCCTTTCTCTGGCGACCTTCGTCGTGATTGTCGACGCCCGGCTGAAGGCAGCGGCAGTCTCGGTGCGCACGAGCCATGCCCACATGATTCAGGCCATCGAGAGTGTGTCAGAGGGCTTCTGTCTCTACGATTCTGAAGACCGGCTGGTGCTCTGCAATAGCCGTTATCGAGAGCTACTCCAGCTCGGTGAGAGTGAAGACATCCTCGGAAAGCGCTTCGAGGAGATCATCCGGGGTGCCGTTGAGCGAGGTCTGGTTCCCGAAGCAGATGGACGCATCGACGAATGGGTCGCCGAAGTTATAGCCGAGCATCGCCAGCCCTCCGGCCCCAAGATCTTCTACCAGCCCAAGAAGGGACAATGGATTCAGCTAGTGCCCGTCCGGAAATGTGTAAGTAATTGATAAGGAAGGGGAAAGAGGGCTTTTTCAAGCTCCGAAACTGTCAGGGCCGTTTGCTAGACTATTTGGTGCAAACAATTAGACTAAAACGACTTACGACGATTTCAGGAGTTCGAAGATGCGTAAAAAGCGTGAAAAACAACGCCCCCTTTCCCCGCAATGGCCCGATCACCAGCTGGCCCATGAATTGAAGGTGATCTCGCGCATCCTGGACGACAATCCCCAGACGCTGGAGCTGATAGTACAAGATCTCTCTGACAGGGTCGATTCCGGTGTTGGCGCCCCCGGTTTGACGGCCGAGCAGGTGCTGCGTTGCGCCGTCATCAAACAGCTGCATCAGTTCAGCTATCGCAAGCTGGAGTTTCATCTGGTGGATTCGCAAAGCTGTCAGAGGTTCTGTCGCTTGCCCTATGGGGCGTCGATCAGCAAAGCCACCCTGGCGGAGAACCTGGGGAAGATTGAGCCGGGGACTTGGAAGGCGATCAACGACCACTTGGTGCTCTGGGCGCAGGCTCGGGGTCTGGAAAAAGGCCAACGGATTCGGGTCGATGCCACGGCGGTCGAGACGAACATCCACTATCCGCTCGACAGTGAGCTGTTGTACGACGGCATTCGAGTCGTGACCCAGTGGCTGGGGCGGCTGCGGGAGCGGGAAGGGATCGGCTTCGTCGATCATACGCGGCGGGCCAAGCGGCGCGTCCTGAACATCCGCAACCGCCGCGGCAAGAAGCGCCTGGACAGTTACCGCGATCTGATCAAAGTGGCGTCCAAGACGGCTCACTATGCCGAGCAGGCGCTGGCAGCTTCCGCGCAGTGGAGCGATCCCCTCAGTCTGGCCGTGGCGGCGCAACTGGCCCACTATCTGGGGCTGTTGCACAAAGTCATCGAGCAGACTCAACGACGGGTCCTTTCGGGCGAGGCCGTCGCGGCCCAGGAGAAGATCTGTTCCCTCTTCGAAGAGCACACCGATATTATCAAGAAGAGCCCTCGGGAAACGGTCTTCGGCCACAAGGTGTTTGTCAGCACGGGCGCCTCGTCGCTGATCCTGGATTGTGTGGTGGAACGGGGGAATCCGGCCGACAGCAACTATGTGCAACCCTTCTTAGAGCGGCATCGACAGCTGTACGGGAAGGTCCCCCGCCAGAGCGCCTGGGATGGTGGTTTTGCCTCGGCTGCCAACCTGCGCTGGGCCAAAGAGCAGGGGGTACAGGATGTGGCCTTTTCCAAAAAGTGTGGGTTGACGGTTGAGAGCATGGTGCGTTCCAGTTGGGTCTACAAACAACTCAAACGCTTCCGCGCCGGGATTGAGGGGTGCATTGGGACCCTCAAGCACACCTTCGGTCTCCACCGCTGTAGCTGGAAAGGCTGGCCTCCCTTTCAAAGCTACGTCCATGCCAGCGTCCTGACCTATAACCTGGTCGTCCTGGCCCGACTCCTGTTGTAGCCTTTTGTGGCTGACCGTACTGCCTTGTGGCTCCGACTCGGGGAGAGGTCTGCGCCGAACCGCTGCTTTTTGGCCCGCGTGCCCTCGCTCGAGGGTCCTTGCTCTGGATCGAGCTGGGTCGAGCCGGTCTGTCAGCAGTCTCAAGTATAATAAGTGTTTACGATTCAACAGATTACAGTTCTGAAAACCCCGGTTTTCGGACGGGCACCAGCTAAACGAGCAGCGAACCGAAGACGGTTCAACCGTTGCGATTGGCACCGACATCACGGCCCTCAAGACGGCGGAGATCGAGCTTTCAGAAGCTCTCGAGAGTCTCAAGACCACACAGTCTCAACTGATCCAGACAGAGAAGATGGCTGCACTGGGTCAACTGACGGCTGGAATTGCCCACGAGATGAACACTCCAATCGGCGTCATAACCAGCAGCGCAGATAACTTCGAGCGCTGCGTTACTCGGATCCTCAAAGCGATTGAGAACAGCCAATCGCTAGAGGAAGTCCGGTCGGACAGAGGTTTCTTAGCATCCGTCAAAATAGTTCGCGAAAACAGCCATGTCCTCTCGGAAGCTAGCGGGCGAATCGCCAAGATCGTACAGGATCTCAAGGCCTTCTCAGTCGAAGACTCTTCCGAAGAATCGGCCAACCTTCATGACTGTGTCGAAAACACTCTGGCCCTGATCGCCCATCGCGTGCATGACGGGATCACCGTTTCGAGGGAACTGTCTCAGGGGCTCACCGTCGCCTGTAGTCCGGCCATCGTAAACCAGGTCTTGATGACCCTACTCACCAACGCAGTGCAAGCGATTCAGGGATCCGGACGGATCACGGTCGAGACCAGAAAGCAGGAAAATCGGGCCAACGTCCGAATCTCTGACACCGGCGTGGGGATTTCTGAGGACAAGCTGAAAAACCTCTTTGAATTCGGATTTACAACCAAAGGAACACGCGTTGGCATAGGAATAGGACTGGCGAACGCCTACAGCGCGATCCAGATGCATGGCGGCGAGTTAACAGTTTCCAGTGCCTTGGGCCAAGGTTCGGTCTTCACGGTAACCCTTCCGGTTTCGCGAAGCGCGCCCGACTCCTAGCGCGTCTGGTCAGTCTATCGTCATTTGATCCCACCGGCCAGATACCGGATGGGCTTCGCACAGATCAGAAAGATGACGGCTGCGACCAGCGAGATCGTAGCGACGGTCACGAACAGACCATGTGGCGTCATGGTTTCCAGGCGTCCCGCCATCAACCCGGCGATCAGGTTGCCCAGGGCGGCTCCCATAAACCAGGTCCCCATCATCTGTCCCACGAGTCGGTCCGGGGACAGTTTGGTTATGCTGCTCAAGCCTACCGGACTCAGACAGAGCTCTCCCACCGTGTGGAAAAAATAGGTGCTGACTAACCACATGGGACTCACTCGACCATCCACGATGTAGTTGGATCCCCACGCCATGACCAGAAAGCCAACGCCCAGGAGGAGAAGTCCAAGCCCAAACTTGACCCCTAAAGAGGGGTTTCGTCTTCCCAGCCAGACCCACAGCATTCCCGTCAGCGGAGCCAACAGGACGATAAAGAGGGGATTGATCTGCTGCAGCCAACCCGCCGGGATTTCCCAGGAGAAGATCTCCAGGTTGGTATGATCCTTGGCAAAAAGGTTCATGGTCGAGCCGGCCTGCTCGAAGCCCGACCAGAAGAACGCGGCACCCACGAAGAGGACGAAGATCAACCCGACCCGCCTTCTTTCCAACCCGTCCCGACACGCGAAAATGATGACGTAGGCAAAGTACACGATCGCCAACACGCTGATCACATACCAGATAGCCTCGGCAAACTTGGCGATGGTGAAAGAAACCGTCCCACTCAGAAACACAGCCGCCAGGAGAGCGGCAAGCAACACCACCACTCCGATCCCGATCAGCAGTTGTCGCCGGGCGCTAGCGAGGGCCTGAGGCTCCTGCGCCTCTGCCTTCAGGAGCCCAGCAGTGCCCAGGTGCTTGGCCCCCAGGACGTACTGGATCACGGCGAGGGTCATGCCCACGCCGGCTACGCCGAAACCGAGATGCCAGTCGACTTTCTCACCCAAAAACGAGCAGATGCTCGGCCCCATGAAGGCTCCGACGTTGATGCCCATATAGAAAATGGAAAACCCGGCATCCCGGCGCGCATCCTTTTCGGGATACAGGCCAGCCACTATGGCACTGACGTTTGGTTTCAGCAGCCCGGTGCCGGTCGCTACCAGGACCAGACCCAGGTAGAAAGTCCACTCATCGGGAATGGCGAGAACGTAGTGGCCCAATGCGATGACGATCCCGCCTGCCAACACCGCGCGACGCTGTCCTGTCAGCCGGTCGGCGATCCAGCCCCCGGGCAACGCCAGCGCATAGACGCCGAAGGTGTAGAGTCCGTAGATGGCACCGGCCCGAGCGGTCCCCATGCCGAGCCCGCCGGTCAGGGTGTCGGTCATGTACAGCACCAGCAAGGCCCGCATGCCGTAATAGCTGAAGCGTTCCCACATTTCGGTGAAGAACAGGGTGGAAAGCCCCATTGGATGGCCGAAGAAGGTCTTTCCCCCGGAAACTGCTGCGTTCATTTGTCCCATTCAAGTCCCCTTCCCTGCTAGAGCGATTCCTGGGTAAACACCACTTTCGGCAAGCGACGGCTTCCGGTAACCTGGTCACGTCAGGTGCGGCGTACACGCGTACGCCGTACAAGAGCTGTTAAGAATGAATAAGGTTCAACCGCAAGTCAACCAAGCCATCAGGCTCTGTCTTCTCCTTCTCTGCCTTGGAAACCAAGGCTTCGCTCAAGAATCTCCTACCAAGCCTGAGAGTCTTGCTGAGAAGAGAGAAATTCTGACTCAGGAGCTGGACTCGCTTCGGAGCTCTCTGGCATCGGCCGATCGCCTCTCCGAGGAGCAGGTCGCAACGCTCACTCGAGAACTCCAGATTCTGGAGCAGACTGACCTGGTCTACGCCCAGCTTGAATCGCAACGACAGAGAATCGAGAAGTTGAAGCTTGCGAGACCGCGCCTTGCGGAAGAACGGGATCGACTTCGCCAGAGCGGACCGTCTGAACCGGAAAGGGATACTTTCTCTTTCCTGGAATCGGTTCGTATCGATCTACTGCGCGAGAAAGCTCGAGCGGCGAAGGTGGCTGCCGCCCAGAGCGTCTTACAGGTGACTATTGAAAATGCCCGAGATGTTCTGGAAGCGCGCCAGAGAGAACGTCGTAGGGTCAAAGAGCTGGTAGAAACCGAATCCACAGATGAAAACAAAGGCGATCTCCGTCTTGCCGAACGCCGGGATGGCCTCGCGGGCGAACTATTGAATCTCCGTTTGGCCGAAAGCGAAACTCAATCACTGACATTGGAAGGACAGCAGCTACGCATTGCCAGTCTGGAGGAAAAGCTCGCCTGGACCCAGGAGAGAGTCCTGTTCACTGCTGAAGATCTCCAGCAACAGCTAGATCGAGTCACTGCCAGAAACGCCAAAACAAGAGCATCATTGGACGAAGCCAAAGGCAAGCTGGAAGGCGCCGACCAGAAGCTGTCCAAAGCGAGGATGAGACTGGCCGGCTCGGAGACTCGCCCACCCCTGCTCTTGGAAGAAGTGGAGTCCCTGCGCTTGGCAAGAGAGAGCCTCCAGGTCCAGATATCACTGTCGTTGGAACAACTGCAGTGGCTGGTGTTGGAGAGGTCCGTCTGGGAGAAGCGCTATCAACATTCAGCCGGGCAAATGTCCGGCGATGCGACGGAACAGGCTCAAACAGAAGTGCGGCAGCTTCAGGCCTCCTCCCAGCGCCTGAGCGAAGAGCTGAATGCCCTCAGGAAAGATCTGGCTTCCCGCCGGCAAAGTCTTGAAGGCTTCACCGGGCAACGACGGTTGAGGAGGTGGATGCAGCAACAGCTGGATCAGCTCCGCAGACAGACGGTTCTGTATGAATCGGCGCTCTTGGATCTCGATACCCTGCGCGGACTCTACGGGATCTACCTATCCGAGCTGGAAACCAAACCCTCGAGCTTGCTCCAGACCTGGTCCGATCTGTCGGACACCTTTGCGGCCGTCTGGCACTTCGAGATCACCAACATCGACGATCGGCCGATTACTGTCCAGAAGATTGTCTCAGGGGTCGTGCTCGTCCTACTGGGCCTACTTATTTCCCGGCTCCTCAGTGGGGTATTTGCCAGGCGCGTCTTGCCGAGACTGGGTCTGACCCAGGCAGCGGTGGCCGCTATCCGGTCGGTGGTCTTCTATGTCCTGCTCTTTTCGTTCACTCTATTGGCCCTTCGATTGGTCAACGTTCCCCTCACGGTCTTCACGCTGCTGGGTGGTGCTGCGGCTATCGGACTCGGCTTTGGTAGCCAGAACATCGTCAACAACTTCATCAGCGGCCTCATCCTGCTGGCGGAACGTCCGATACGGATCGGAGATCTGATCGAGGTTGAGGACCTCTACGGGACCGTTGAAGACATTGGCGCTCGAAGCACCCACGTCCGCAGCTCGGAGAATGTGGACATCATCGTGCCCAACAGCTCTTTCCTGGAGAAGAACGTCATCAACTGGACACTCTCGGACAATCGCTACCGAGCCCAGATCTCGGTGGGAGTCATCTACGGATCTCCCACAGAGGAGGTGACGCGTCTGATCCGAAAGGCCGTCGACGAACACCCCCGAATTCTGAAACGGCCGGACCCCATCATCTTGTTTGCAGACTTCGGCGATAATTCGCTCGATTTCGAGGTGCACTTCTGGATTCGCATGAGACGACTGATGGATCGGCGCATCGTTGCCAGCGACCTCCGCTATCGAGTCGACGAAATGTTCAGAGAGGCCGGTATCGTGATCGCGTTCCCGCAGCGGGACGTCCACCTGGACAGCTCTGAGCCTCTGGACGTGCGGCTGCTGAAGGAGCCGTGAATAGTGAGCAGTGATCAGTACCGGAAACAGCTAGCCTCCCGCGCTCACCCTCTGGATCGACCGTGCTTTTCCGCTTTCTTCATCGATGTCCAGGATGACTGAGGCAAGGACAGGGGATTCCTTGGCAGACTCAAACCGGGAGGGAATTCCGGTCAGGAATCGGGACAGTGAGCCCTCCACTTTCATGCCGATGACGGAGTTATAGGATCCGGTCATTCCGACGTCCGAGATGTAAGCAGTACCTTTCGGCAAGATCCGTTCGTCAGCAGTCGGAATGTGGGTGTGGGTGCCAATTACCGCAGAAACCTTGCCGTCCAAGAACCAAGAAAAGGCCATTTTCTCAGAGGTGGCCTCGGCGTGAAAATCGACGATGATGACCTGAGCTTGCCGCAACAACCTCTCGATCTGGGCCTCAGCTCGACGAAACGGACAATCGATGATGGGCATGAAGACCCGGCCCTGAAGGTTGAGCACCGCTGCCATGGCACCTACCCGTGTAGTCGCAACGAAGGAGTCTTTTCCGGGTAGCCCGGGAGGATAGTTACCGGGACGAAGCAGGCGCGGCTCCTTCGAGAAGTACTGCATGACCTCTTTCTTATCCCAGATGTGATTTCCCGAGGTCATGACATCGACACCATAGTCGAGAATGTCCTGAGCGATGTCGGCCGTGATGCCAAAACCTCCCGCTGCATTCTCGACGTTGGCAATGGTGAAATCGATCTCGTGCTCCTGCTGAAGCTCGGGCAGGTACCTTCGCAGCACCTTTCTTCCCCCACTCCCAACAATATCTCCGACGAACAACACTTTCATTTCGCGTAGTCGACCACTCGCATCTCACGAATCAGGGTCACCTTCACCTGACCCGGATACTGCATCTCATTCTCGATTTTCTTGGCGATATCCTTGGTAAGCCAGAAGGCCTGCTCATCAGACACTTCGCTACTCTCTACGATGATGCGGATCTCCCGGCCGGCCTGTAGAGCAAAGGCCTTGGCCACACCAGAAAAGGAGGAGGCAATCGTCTCCAGCGTCTCCAAACGCTTGATGTAGCTTTCCAACATCTCCCGCCGCGCTCCTGGCCGCGCGGCCGAGGTCGCGTCGGCGGCCTGAACCAGAACTGCCTCCAGCGTCCGGAACTCGACATCGAAGTGATGCGCTTCGATGGCATGGATGACTTCCTCACTCTGATGGTGTTTACGCGCCAACTCGACACCCAGCTGGAGATGCGTGCCTTCCATGTCTCGATCGACGGCCTTTCCGATGTCGTGCATCAGACCGGCCCGCTTGCACACCTCGACATCGGCGCCTACCTCACGGGCCATGATGCCCGCCAGATACGCCACCTCCCGACTATGGCTGAGGACGTTCTGGCCATAGCTTGTGCGATACCTAAGCCGTCCGAGAAAACGTAGGATGTCGTCTGGGAAATCGTGTATGGCGAACTCGAAGGCGGCGTGCTCACCCTCCTCGTGCAACCTCTTGTCCATCTCCTTCTGGACCTGTCGAACTACCTCTTCGATGCGTGCCGGATGGATTCGACCGTCGTTGATAAGGCGTTCGATCGCCATTTTCGCAATCTCGCGTCGAAAGGGATCAAAGGCAGAGAGAATCACCGCTTCCGGAGTGTCATCGACAATCAGCTCCACCCCCGTTGCCTGTTCCAGAGCCCGTATGTTGCGGCCTTCTCTACCGATAATCCGTCCCTTCATATCGTCGGACGGAAGATCTACAACGGACACAGTCGTCGAGACTACGTGTTCGCCTGCACACCGCTGAATGGCTTGAGTGATGATTTTGCGAGCCTCTTGTTCCGCTTTCTCTCGCGCCTGCTCTTCAATCCGCCGCGCCAGGTGCGCAGACTCCTTGAGCGCCTCCTGCTCGACCGAGCGAAGCAGCGCCTGCTTGGCCTCCTGTGAACTCATGCCCGCAGCGGTTTCCAATTGGCGCTGGGCTTCCTTCGTCAACTCTTCGACTTTCGTTTTTGTCTCAGATAGCTTCTGTTCTCGCTGCTGAAACTGTTGAAGTCGCTGCTCCTGATCTTGCTCGCCTCGTCGCAGCCTTCGTTCCTTCCCTTCCAGGTCATCCTCTTTTCGCGACAGGCGGCGCTCCATGACCTGGACCTCTTGTCTACGTCCCTGCAGCTCCTTCTCAGCGTCTGAGCGCCAACTGAAAATCTGGTCCTTGGCCTCTAGAAGCCTTTCTTTCTTGAGCCTCTCCGCCTCCTTCTCGGCGGTACGCTGTCCTTCCCCTATCCGTGTCCTGGCCTCAGCGGCCTTCCGATCGAGAACCCGAACCTTCAGGACATACCACAAACCCAGCAGCACCACCCCAACCAGGGCGAGCGCAATGATGGTAACGTCTGGCATACGATCTACTCCTCCAGGCTGTTGTGGAGTCCAACAAGAGGGATGGGGACTGGGTGGTGTACCCCCGCTTGGCCGTGAAGTTCGCGAGATTGAACCTGCTTAAAGCAGGTGGGTACCCTACCCCCCACACTGCGCCCTGTTTCCAGGAGCGCCGACGAGGGGACGCGAGTTCCCGTTATTGAGGTGTTGGCTCAAATCTCACTCACCATCACGAACGTCGCAGGGGCCGTGAAGTCTTCACAGAATCACTGTCGGGACCCTTCCCGAGAGAGGTGTGATTCCAGCATTTCGACTAGTTTGGTGCTCTTACGGCAGACTTGGTCTTCCGAAACATCAAGTCTCTTCTTGGTTGAGAAATACTCGTCGGCGATGTGCAGCGCTGCCAAAATCGCTATCTTAAGTGTGTCTACCGTAGGGGTCTCTTCGGAAATCCTCAACATCTGTTCGTCCAGGTGACGAGCCAGCTGATCGAGGTACTCAACGTCGCCGCCCGTACGCAACTGATAGGTACGATGGTAGATCTTGACTGACGTAATTGTTTCCGAATCGATATCCACTGTAAGCCTACAACCCGCCTTTCTCAGCTCCCTTCCAGGGCAACAACCTTCTGAAGGATTTCTTCCACCCTGGCTCGCATCGTCAGGCGATCCCCTTTCAAACGCTCAATGGCTCCATTCTTTGCCTGAGTCTCTTTTGTGAGCTCCTCCAACCGTTTATTCAAATCTTGGTTTTGGTCTTTAAGCGAAGTATTCTCGATCCGGACCCGCTCCAGGAGCTCGACGACTTCGACCGCAGACTTCTCCAGTCGTGCCAATACCCGGTCACTCCCCGTCAACGGTGACCTCCAGAGTCAACAAACCACTCCGCTAGCGTCCCTCCGCCCCAAAGTCTCGCTGCAAGACCGAAAAGACCAGCTGGCTCTGCTGATTGACTTCAGGCAGAGTCAGGGTCCTTTCCGCATCCGCAAAGACCAGACGCAGAGTCAGACTTACCTTCTCTTTGGGAACCTTCGGGCCTTGGTAGAGATCGATGAGCTGGATCCTCCGCAATTGCGGAAGGTCCAGCGCCTGAACAACATCTACGAGTTTACCGTAATCCTGGTTCTTGTCAATGAGAAATGAAAGATCCTGCTCGATCGAGGGCAGTTTCTTCAACTCCACGTAGGTCGGATCACCCAGGCTAGCCGCATCCAGAAGATCGGAAGTTAGTTCCGCCAGGAATACATTTTGACGGAACTTGTAGTGCTCCTGGAGTCGGGGATGAATCCTTCCTAGAAAGCCTACAACCTTGTCCCCCAGAAAGAACTCGGCAGCATAGCCGGGGTGCAGGCAAGGGAAAGCTGAAGTCTTTCGAAACTCGACCCGAGGACCGAAAATCTCCAGCAACCTCTCGATCACACCCTTCAGATGATAGAAATTGAACTCTTCTTCGGAGGTACCCCAAAAAGGCCGATAGAAGTCTCCGGTCGCTGCCAAACCGAGGCGACCTTCCTCCTTCGCCTCCTCAGGGTTGCCAGAGGCATCGGGAAGGAATACTCTTCCCACCTCATAGAGCCTAACATCCGGGTTACCCTGGTTGAGGTTGCGCTGGATCGACTCAACCAGTCCCGACACCAGACTGCTGCGCAGGTGGGAATCCTCCTCTGTCAGAGGGTTGGCAATCGGTAGCAGTGGTGGATTCTCGCCCCAGAAGCGAGCCTCCCGTTCTGGACTGGTGAAGGCGTAGTTGATGGCCTCGAAAAAGCCAAATCCTTCAAGTGTCGAGGAGAGCAGCTGCTCCTTCTGCTGGGTGGGTCGAAAGGTCCCACTCATCTGCGGAGCCGGATAGGTGCTCGCGATCTGGTCGTAGCCATGGTGCCGCGCTACTTCTTCAACCAGATCCTCCTCCAGCTCCACATCCCCACGAAAGCCGGGAGCCCCGATCTGCCAACTATGATTCTCTTGCTCTTCGACCTCAAACTCGAGACGTCCCAGGACCCCGGCCACAAAACTCGGGTCGATGGAGATGCCCAGAACCTGACTGATTCGTTCGGCTCGAAGCTGAATTTTCCTCCGGGTCACTGGATTCGGATTTTCGTCAATGACCGGGCCGATACAGGCTCCCCCCGTGATCTCTTCAATCAGCCTGCAAGCTCGATTGAGAGCCGTCCTGGGCGCTTCCGGATCCGCTCCCCTTTCGAAGCGATAGGAAGCCTCGGTTCGCATTCCAAGCTGCTTCGCGGTCCTGCGAATCGAGGCCGGAGCAAAATACGCACTTTCCAACAGGATCGTCTGAGTACCCTCTGAGATTTCGCTGTTGCTTCCGCCCATCACCCCGCCCAGGGCCACCGGCTTGACCGCGTCGCATATCACCACCATCGACGAGTCCAACTCCCTATCGACGCCGTCGAGTGTCGTCAGGGCCTCTTCTTCACCCGGGGCTCGGACGACGATGCGGTTTTCGGCGAGCTTGTCGTAATCGAAAGCGTGAAGGGGCTGCCCCATCTCGAAGAGCACATAGTTCGTGATGTCCACCATGCTGTTGATAGGTCTTTGCCCTAATGCCTCGAGCCGCCTCTGCATCCAAGCCGGAGACTCACCCATGGTGACATTCGTTATAACCCTTGCGGTGTAGCGAGGGCAGAGCTCCGGATTCTGGATAGCCACCGCTGCTTCAAGAGACTGAGAACCCTTAGCGCCAGGCGGCTCGGAGAAATCCGGCGGGCGGAGCTTGAGACTGAATTGAGCCGCTATTTCTCTCGCCACACCCAGGTGGTTGAGACAATCAGGACGGTTTGCAGTCACCTCGAGTTCCAGGACACACTCCTCCCCCTCTCCTTCGATCCCCTCCACCGGCAGCCCAATCATCGCGAGGGCATCGGAGAGCTGATCGACGTCGAAAAGGTCAATGTCGACGAAATCCTGGAGCCAGAGGCAGCTGATCTTCATAAGCGGAAATGGCCTCCCCGCGCTGGCCGCCCGGGATCAACCGGGGTCCGATCCCCTTCGACAACTCACCGATCCTCCAGAGCCTGACCCTTAGTACACTACTTAGTACTCCCTAGAACTGGCTCAGAAATCGGATGTCGTTCTCGAAAAAAAGGCGTAGATCGTTGACCTGATACTTCAGGATTGCGATCCGATCAATTCCCATTCCCCAGGCAAAACCCGTATATCGTTCCGTATCATAGCCGACCATCCCGAAGACACGGGGGTGTACCATGCCGGCGCCCATGATCTCAATCCACCCGGTCCTCTTGCACACTCTACAGCCTTGACCGGAACAGAAAATGCAGCTGATGTCCACCTCGGCACCTGGTTCGACAAACGGGAAATAGCTGGGTCTGAAGCGCACTCCTAGATCCGGGGAAAATAGTTCCCGGAGAAACCGCTCTAGAGTACCCTTCAGGTCGGCCATCGTAATTCCCTCACCCACCACCAATCCTTCCATCTGGTGAAACATGGGGCTGTGAGTGGCATCTACCGAATCCCTTCGGTAAACCCGGCCGGGCACCACGATACGGATTGGGGGTTGCCGTCCCTCCATGGTTCGTATCTGCACCGGTGAGGTGTGAGTCCTCAACAGCAGGTTCTCAGTGATGTAGAGGGTGTCCTGGGCATCCCTGGCCGGATGTCCCTTGGGTAGGTTCAAAGCTTCGAAGTTGTAATAGTCCGACTCCAGTTCTGGTCCCGTTAGAACGCTGAAACCCATTCGTACGGAGATCTCTTCCATTTCCTGCTGGACCCGCCGCAAGGGATGTGGACGCCCCTGACGAGAAAGGTAGCCGGGCAGAGTGACGTCGATTCCTTCCCCGCCCAACTCCGCCACTCGCGTCTTCTCGGTGAGCTCCTCCTGAAACCGCTCTAACGCCTTCTCGACCCGGATCTTGAGGAGATTCAGATTCTTTCCGACCTGGGGACGCTCCGCGGCTGGCAGGGAGCCCAGCTTACGCAGTTGAAGAGTGAGAAGGCCGCTCTTGCGACTCAGGTACTTGTCCCTGACCTCGGTCAACTCAGTAACGGAGCCTACCGCTTCCAATTCCTTTTGAAACTCCTCCCAGAGAGGAGCTACGAGATCTGTGGCTGGGTTCATGCTTTCCCTGTTCGGTAGCGCGCGGACGTAGCTTTGGGCTCCAGGCCGAAGTCTTCTTCCTTCGAACCTTTGGCTCGATGCACGGCGGCCTGGAGGCCACCGCTAGTGCGCCTGTGAAGGCGTTTGATCAGAAGGGTGAAAGTCCCTTCCAGGCTAACGTTACCGGCCTGAAGTCGACAGTGGTAACTGCGTTTCCGTGAGGAAGGGTGGAGAGCAACCTGAGACGAACGACCAATCCGTAACGCAAGTGAACTCGATTCGGCCAAGCCTGTCGGGGAGGGTCCTGGCAAAGCCCGAACCCTTGACCGCGCGACGGCCATCCCTCCGACCTGAACGGTCTGCCCGGGGGGATAGACGCGGCAAGTCACGGCGGTGAAGTAACGTGACAAAGCGACCGTGACGAAATGGCAATGCGGTGGTTGGAGATGGAGAGGTCGGAAGGTCAAACGAGATAAGCAGCGAGATCTGTCGGGTGAGGGACGTGGACGACCCATCGTGAGAGCTCGCAGTGGGGGACGCTGCGTGAGCAATGGCCCAGGCCCGCGGTGCAGTATCGCCCGCCGAAGGGGAGCGAACCTGGCGATACCGGTGAGGTCGGTTGAAGCGGCTCGACAGAAGTCAGAGCTCCCATAGTAGCGGGGAAGCCGTGCAGCAAAACGCGGTGGAGCGAAGGGGAGCAGGAAGGTAGATGCGAAATGACTAAATCGCGGAAACGTAACTCCGCCCAAAGGCGGGACTACATCCCGGTCACAGTGCCGTTTTCGGCTAGCCCGGCTGGAGAGCCCGCTGGCATCGAACAGTGGGCTCATCGCGCGGTTTGGACGGATCGCATGTTGGAGACACTTTTGAAAGGAAAGGTGAGAGGAGGGAAATGGCACACGCTGATCGATAAGGTGTTTTGCAGCCGGAACCTTTCCAGCTCGGCCGAGAAGGTCTTGGGCAGGAAAGGAGCGGCGGGAGTGGACCGGCAAACGTGGGGGGATTTCGCCGAACACGAGCGGGAGGAACTCGAATGGTTGCAGGAAGAACTGCGTGAGGGGACCTATCGTCTGGCAGCGGTGCTGCGGAGGTGGATTCCCAAAACAGGCAGTTCGGAAAAGCGACCGCTGGGGATTCCGACCGTGCGGGATCGAGTCGTGCAAACGGCTTTGGTCCACGGGATCGAGCCGATTCTGGAGGCCACGTTCCATGATCGAAGCTACGGCTTTCGTCATGGGCGAGGGTGCCACGGCGCACTGCGGTACGTCGAAGAGCTGCTCGAAGCCGGTTATGTGTATGTCGTCGACGCGGATCTGAAGGGTTACTTCGATACGATCCCGAAAGATCGACTGTTGGACCTGATCCAACAGAAGATATCGGATCGCCGCGTGCTGGGCCTGGTTCAGCTGTTTCTGAATCAGGGGATACTGGAAGAGCTGCGTAAGTGGATTCCGGAAGCCGGAGTCCCCCAAGGCGCCGTTCTTTCTCCGGTGTTGTCGAATGCCTACCTCAATCCCCTGGACCATCGGATGGCCGATCTGGGCTTCCAGATGGTGCGCTACGCGGATGACTTTGTCCTGCTGTGTCGCGCACCCGAGGAGGCTGAAGCGGCCCTGGCCGAAGGGCGGGACTGGGTGGAGGACAACGGGCTGAGACTGCATCCCGAGAAGACACACATCGTGGACTCGCGAGAGAAGAGCTTTTCGTTCTTGGGCGATTCGTTCCGAGGCCGTTTTCGGTTTCCACGAGCGAAGAGCCACCGAAAGTTCGTCGAGCGCATTCACGAGCTGACGCCGCGCAAGTCGGGCGACTCGCTGGAGGTCATCCTCCAGCGGCTCAATCGCTCGACGCAAGGCTGGTTCAACTACTTCCGGCACTGTCATTGGAACATCTTCAAGGACTACGACGGTCTGATCCGTCGTCGTTTGCGACGCCTGCTTCTGAAGCGCAACCGGAAGAATAGAAAACGCCTCTGTCGAAATCACCGTTGGCCCAACGCCTTCTTTCCGGATCATGGGTTCACGAGCCTGACTGACGCCCATATCCGTTTCGTCCAATCCATAGGAACCTACTGACTGGAGAGCTGTATGCGGGAGAATCGCACGTGCAGTTCGGAGGGAGGGGAGCCGGGTGACCGTGCTTCCCTACCCTATCGCCCGGACCCGAAGTTTCTTTCTCGAAGGGGCCAACGGGACGGAGTGCTAAGAGGTGATCTACTGGAGGGCGTTTCGAGCGACCTCGGCAACCTTTGCAAAGGCTTGCGGCTCCCGCACGGCCAAGTCCGCCAGCGTTTTCCGGCTCAGTTCCAGCCCTGCTTTCCGCAGGCCATGGATAAACTGGCTGTACGAAAGATCGTGGGATCGCGCCGCTGCGTTGACTCGAATAATCCAGAGACTTCGAAAATCACGTTTCCTCTGCCGCCGATCCCGGTAGGCGTAGGAAAGAGACTTCATCACCTGCTCCTTGGCAGAGCGGTGGAGCTTGCTCTTGGTTCCCCAGTAGCCCTTTGCTAAGCGAAGGATCTTCTTGCGCCTCTGAAGTCTCCGGTTTCCTCTCTTTACTCTCGGCATTTCGCTTCTTCCTTAGAGGTTGAGCATCTTCCGCACGCGCGGGGTGTCCGCTGACGACACCTCTGACCAACTGTTCAGATTTCGCTTTCTCTTGCGGCTCTTCTTGGTAAGAATATGGCTATGGTGGCTGCTTCTCTTCGCGATCTTGCCACTCCCGGTGATCTTGAAGCGCTTCGCGGCAGCTCGGTTCGTCTTTAGTTTCATGTTGTCAAACTCCAGCTATGATTCTAACAGATCTCGTGGTGTCAAACGTTCGAGGGAGTCAGGGGGTCAGCTTCCGGTGGCCCCGGGCTGCTTCTTCGGGGTAAGAATCATGGTCATGGTATGTCCTTCGAGCCTCGGGTGTCCTTCCACATCCGCGATCTCGCTGAGCTCGCCTTCAAGCCGCTTCAATATCTCCCGTCCCAGTTCGGAATGGGTGATTTCGCGGCCTCGGAAAATCACGGTCGCCTTGACTCTGGCTTCATCCTTCAAGAAGCGGATGATGTGATTTCGCTTGAACTCGTAGTCATGGCGGTCGATCTTGGGTCGAAACTTGACCTCCTTCACCTGAATGATCTTCTGGTGCTTTCTTGCCTCCTGGGCCTTCTTCCCCTGCTGGTACAGATACTTCCCATAATCCATGATCCGGCAGACTGGAGGTCGAGCCGTCGGTGCGACTTCCACCAGATCCAGGCCTTTCTCTTGTGCCAGCTGGCGTGCCTCCGGGGGGGCCATGACACCCAATTGAGTTCCGTCTTCGTCGATGACCCGGATTTCCCGTGCTCTGATTCTGAAATTAACGCGTACCCTTTGTTGGATAAGTCAGCCTCCTGAGTATTCGTGTCCGTGTTCTTCGTCTAGTGTGAACAAATGGTTTCCGACTATGCTCTGGTTGCCTTTTTCTTTATCAAGTCTTGAACGATCGTAGCAAAACTGTCAAGTCCCATACTCCCCTGATCTCCTTCGAGTCGATTCCTTACCGAGACGTTGCCTGACTCCACTTCCCGATCGCCGACGACCAACATATAAGGAATCTTGCTCACTTGAGCTGAGCGAATCTTGTAGCCAAGCTTCTCATTCCTCAGATCCGCATCGACCCGCAGAGATTCCAATCTGAGCTTATCGCGGACCTCCTCAGCGTAAGCCTGGTGCTTTTCACTCACCGGGAGAACCAACGCCTGCACGGGTGCCAACCATAGTGGAAAGGCACCTCCGTAGTGCTCTACCAGAATCCCCATGAAGCGCTCCATCGATCCCAGGAGGGCCCGATGAAGCATGATCACACGCTGTTCCTTGGAATCGGGCCCTACGTACGTAATGTTGAAGCGCGCTGGCAGGTTGAAGTCGAACTGAAGCGTCGTCAGCTGCCAGGATCGGCCCAGGGCGTCGACCAGGCTTATGTCGATCTTGGGGCCGTAAAAGGCAGCCTCCCCTTCATGCCGCTCGTAGTCCCAACCCTTTTCAGTCAACGCCCGCAGCAACACCGATTCAGCCCGTTCCCAGTCCTCCCGAGCTCCGGCGTAGTGTTTCGGGTCGTTCGGATCCCACACCGACAACATCACCTGTTGTCGGTCGAAGCCGAAGCTCTGGAGGATGTGCTCCGCCAGATTCAAAGTCTCTATTACCTCGGTGAAGACGTGATCGGGATGGCAAAAGATGTGGGCGTCGTCCTGGGTAAAACCACGCACCCGCAACATACCGTGGAGCGTTCCGGATTTCTCGTAACGGTAGACGGTTCCGAACTCGGCCAGTCGGACCGGCAGCTCTCGATAGCTCCGCTTGGTCGACTGATAGATCAGGATGTGACCCGGACAGTTCATCGGCTTGAGTACGTATTCCTCCTCATCCACCGGGAGGGTGTACATGTTCTCTAGAAAATAGTCATAGTGTCCCGAAGTCTTCCAGAGATCACTCTTGGCGATATGCGGTGTATAGACAAAGCTGTATCCACGGTCTTCGTGCTCGATGCGCAAGAACTCCTCGATCAGCGTACGAACCTTGGCTCCTTTCGGATGCCAGAAGATGAGCCCTGGCGCCACCTGATCCTGGATCGAGTACAGATCCAATTCCCTTCCCAGACGCCGGTGATCCCGCTTTTTCGCCTCCTCCATTCTGCTCAAATAGTCTTCCAGTTCCTCCTGGGTGAAAAAGGAGGTCCCGTAGATCCTTTGTAGCTGCTCCCGATGTTCGTCTCCCTTCCAGTAGGATCCGGCAATGGACAGCAGCTTGAAGGCCCCTAGCTGAGAAGTAGAAACCACATGCGGACCGGTACAAAAATCCTCCAGCTGTCCCAATCGAAAGTGCGAAAGGACCTGTCCCGTTCGGTCTTGCACCAGTTCAGCCTTTAATCGCTCACCTTTGCCCTGGAAAAACGCGAGCGACTCCTCTTGTTCGACAATCTCGGGCTCGAAGGCGATGTCTTCCTGTCTCAAGGCCTCCATCGTCTCTTCGATCTTCGCTAGATCGTCCTCGCTGAGGCGATTAGGCATCTCGAAATCATAGTAGAAGCCCTCACTAGTGGGAGGACCTATCCCAAGATGGACTTCGGGGTAGAGCTCTATCACGGCTAGAGCCATCAAGTGGGAGGTGGAATGGCGGAGGATTTCCAAGGCCTCGTCAGGATCCGGAACTTCTTGGATCGTTCCGTCTCTCCTGACGGTTCGAAGACTTCTTACCGGGACCACTGTGATCTAAATTCCTGGACATTCATCGAGGTAGCCGTACTCTCTTCGCTCTCGCAACTCGTATTTCCGGGAGGCAAAAAAATGGTAGGTGCGAGCGGATTTGAACCGCTGACCCCTTCCGCGTCAAGGAAGTGCTCTCCCCCTGAGCTACGCACCTACGCAAAGAGAAACAATAGCAGAATCAATTTCCTCGTCTCAGAGTCTCAAAAAAGCAGACAAGGCGGCGACTCGGTTCTGCGGTTCGCCCTTTTCGGATCATCGACACTCGAGATCTACTGCACTCGATCTTTCAGAGCTTTGCCAGCCGCGAACTTCACTACTTTCTTGGCTGCAATCTGGATAGAGGCGCCAGTCTGGGGGTTGCGCCCGACCCTCGCGTCTCTCTTGCTCGTCGAAAATGTACCGAAACCCACAACGGTGACCTTTTCCCCCTGCTTCAACGCACTCTGCACGTTGTCCACCAAAGAATCCAGCGCGTTCTGGGCCTGAGTCTTGGTGATAGCAGCATCACGGGCGATCGCACCGATCAAGTCACCTTTGTTCATTTCTCTCCTCCTCTGAATTAGAAATCGTTCATGTAGTTTAGGCCGCTTTCTTCAGAAGGCGGCTTCGCAATTGCTCAATTCCCCAATCAAACTGCTTGGATCGAATCGCCTGGTTCAACCGCCTATAGAAGTCGGACCCCAGCACTGCATCCGGATCATCGGAGACATTCTCAAACAAGAAATTGGTGACGAACTCCTCGCTAGGTAACTGGACGTCGGGAACGATGCCGGAGTTTCTGATCGTCCGGGCCTGGATCGGCTTTCCGTTCGGCCTAAAGTAGAGTTGCGTTGAAACGAATATCACCGCCCCCCCCTCGAGACTGAACAGTTCCTGCAGCGACCCTCGCCCATCCGTCTTGTCGCCAACAACCTCTGCGACTTCGTGATCCCGCAGAGCGGCCGTAAAAACCTCCGCCGCCCCACTGGTTCCGCCGTTTGTCAACACCACGATAGGAATCTGAGCAACAATCGGATCCTCTACCGAGCGATGTTCGACGGGTTCACTCTTCCGGTCCCTGAGCGTCGTGAGGGTCTTGTCCTTTGCTACTAGCAGATCCGAAATCCGAAGCGCTTCCTTTATCTCTCCCTGCGCCGTACTTCTGACATCGATCAGAAGACCCTTGATCCCAGATGAGACCAGCATTCGGAGCTTTGACTCGACGGAGCTACTAACCCCCGGCTCAAAGTGGGGCACGCGGATCACTCCGATTCCGGGTTCTTGGATCCGCGCCTGAACCTCGCTCAGCGCCCGCTCCTGGCGCACCAACTCGAGCGCCGCGGGCGATTTTCTGGCGCGAATGACGCGCAGTGCCACAGCCGTACCGGGTGCCCCTAGCAGCATCCGTCTTGCCTCCCACAGACTCATCTGAGTCGTGAGCCGCCCATCGATCGACTCAATCATATCCCCCGAACGCAGGCCGACCCGGTCGGCCGGACCCTCAGGCTGGCTGGAGACAATGTACACATAGCTGTAGCGCTTGGACACGACCAAGCCGACCGAACCGCCCTCCTCGCGCGAGCTCAGCTCTTCATATTCTTCCTTGGGCACGAAACTGGAATAGGGATCAAGCGCCTCCATCATTCCATGCAGAGCACCCAACATGGCGGTCTCCATTCTGGGTGGCTCCACGTAATCTTCGCTGACCTTGCTCAAAACGTTGGTAAAGATGGCAAGGTTTTCATAGGCCCCATCTCTGGCCGAAACTTTGTCCATGATTCCACCCACGAGGCCGTAGACCACCACCAGAGCGGATAGAAACAGGATCGTCAGCTTACCCTTGGCAAACACTACCATAGCCAGTACTCTCAAGTTCTAAGTGCGCTAAGATTATACCCTAGGCAAGAGTGCTGGAAAGAAGAAATTGTACGGGCTCGGAGCGAAAACGGTGGAATCGGCACATAATTCCCCGATTTTTCGGCGATCGAACAACAATGCATTGCGAAACCAAGAGAATCTGGCCTCGATTTCCCGCTTTCTCGCTACGATCCGTTCTATCGCCAGACTCCCAGAGCGATCTCGGCGCTGATTCCTCATGAAGCGATGGATGGCACTCGATGTGGGAGCCAGGAACGTTGGCGTCGCCGTGACGGATCCGCTCAAACTCACTGCCCGTCCCCTGACCACCCTGCAGAGACGGGACCTCGAGGCGGATGTGGAGGCTCTTCGAGACCTCATGCAGCGACACGCGGTAGAGCGTCTGATCGTGGGCTTACCTCTCCACCTCAGCGGAGCCAGAAGTCCGACTCTCGACAGAATCGAACCGCTTGTGAAACGGGTGCAAGAAACTACTTTAATCCTTGTCGAGTGGATGGACGAGCGATTATCCACCAAAGAAGCAGAACAGCTGATGAAGGAGCTGGGGCTATCGCAGACGGAACGCCGCCGGAAGAGGAATGAGTTCGCGGCAGCTTTGATTCTGAAATGGTACCTGGAGGAAAAGACCTCACCACCGAGCCCCGCCGTCCCAGGCTGAAGCTCGTCGTTTCCGGCCTCACCTTGAGCCTTGCATTGGGCCTAAGCCTGAGCTGGGTTCGCTTCCAGCTCTTCCATCCCTACCATGGCTACGACACTTCGGAGTGCCTTGTCTTGATTCCCCGTGGCTTCACTGGTTCGAGCATCGGAAGGTTGCTTCAGTCGCACGGGATCATTCGATCCCAGTCACTCTTCGGGACCTACGTGAGCTTCCGCTATCCAACTTCGCTGAAGGCTGGCGAGTACCTCTTCAGCCAACCGCTGAGCCTGGTTGAAGTCGCCGATAGGCTTTACCAGGGAGAGGCTCACCAATACAGAGTCACGGTGCCTGAAGGCGAGATGATGGAGGAGGTTCTGGCGCGATTCGCTCAGAGAGGTTTCGGGCAGAGTGAACTTTTTCGGAAGGCAGGACGGCGAACCGGTCTCCTGTCAGATCTGGATCCCTTGGCAGCCAACCTGGAAGGCTATCTTTTCCCCGACACCTACTATGTCACCCAGGCAATGGACGAGGACCAGATCGTCCAGGCCATGGTGCGCACCTTTCGAAGCAAGTGGACGGCCAAACGAAGGGCGCGGGCCAAGGCACTCCAGATGACCACTCGAGAGGTCGTCACCTTGGCTTCGCTGATTGAAAAGGAAGCCCGTCTTGCGGAAGAGCGTCCTCTGGTATCAGCCGTTTTTCACAACCGTCTTGACAAGAAGGTGAAGCTGGCCTGTGATCCCACAGTGATCTATGCGGTCCAGTTGGTGAAGGAATACGACGGAATCATTCATCGGAGCGATCTTCAGCTGGACTCTCCCTATAACACCTACCTCTATCCCGGACTGCCGCCGGGCCCCATTGCGAATCCTGGCCTGGCCTCGATTGACGCAGCGCTCTATCCGGCCTCTGTGGGATATCTGTATTTCGTTTCCAGAAACGACGGAAGTCATGTTTTTTCAACCCATTACAGAGATCATTCACGCGCAGTTCGTCGCTACCAGAGATAGGCTTCGGCAACTGTCTATCCCCCTGCCTCCGTCTTTACTCTTGCCTTTGCCTTTTCCCAGGGGCGTTTTAAACAAACACCACACCGAGGCAAAGGCAAAGGGGGAGAGGAGAACCCGCCGAACAGATGCACGCGTCGGCTGGACACGAGAAATGCGGCCTGGGAATGAATGTTTTACACTAGGAGTTTGTGCGGCATGCCTAAGAGTCGTTACGTTAGAAGTAATTGTCGTGAAGAGGTCCGGTTGCCGTTGAAAAGAAGCTCTGGGAGGAAGTCTGCCCTCCCCTTCAAACCGTCTCGCCGCAGCTGTCTTGTCGTAGCGGTTCTTTCAGCCCTCGCGGGAAGTCTCCTCTGCCTCAGCCATGCAGGGAAGCAGGAGAAGCGATTCGTTCCTCCCCTGCGTGTGCACATTCCATTCGAAGCTGCCTGGGAGGGGATGCTCCGCATCTTGAAGGAAGAAGGGTGGACGGTCAGCCGAGAGACACGAGCCAAGGGTGAAATCCGCACCGCTTCCCGGAAATACATTTCGGGGCCATTGACCGACGATCACATGGACAAGATTGGCGAACGGCCTCGCCTTTCCGGTGCCCAATGGCAGCGGGTGAGCTATCACTATGAAGTCTCGATCCAACTCGTCTCCGGACGGGAAACGCTAATCACAGTAGACACAGATATCAGGGCTTTGAAGAGAGGCTTCCTGGGAGAGGAAGATTGGGTTGCAATCCCATCCAACGGACGCTTGGAGGAGGGCCTTCTGACGCGCTTTGGACAATCTCTTTTCGGACAAACCTTTTCCCTGACCAAATCGAAGAAAGGATTCTGGGGTTGGTTTCCCGAGATCAAGGGAGGACGATCCCCTTCAACCGATTCGAACCGGACCGAAACGGACTAGTCAAATACGTCATAGTCTGTATTTTGTATCTTGGAACTTGCTTGAGGTGAGTAGGAAGCGAGCTTGGCAATGGACCTAGCGACCCTGGAAATCATCGAAAGGTCCCTTCAATATTCCCTCTGGGCCTTTTTGGTTGTCTTTCTCCTATCCCTGCTGGTGATCCGACAGCGCCTGCGCTCGCGGAGAAAGGGGCTTCAGGACCTCCGCGCGGATCTGGATCGCGAGTACGAGCGAAAATGGACGGGTCCAGCCCAAACAACTCCAACCAGCGAGCGCTTCGTCCCCTCCCAGGATGAGTCACGAATGGCCTTCCACGCCCTTTTGCTTTCCAGCTGTCTCGCCGCCGCCTGCTTCCTGACTCTGACCCTGATCCCGCTTCCCTTCCTGGAGAACTTCGCAACCTTGGATCCCCGCAGCACCGTGCCGCTACGAGTGACCGCCCTCAACTATGACCGGTTCCATGAGGGCTTTTCCCTGAAGGGAGAGATTTGGAATCAGGAAGAGGAACCCCTCGGAGAACTGACGGCGGTCGTCAAGATCTGGGGAACCGATGAGGAGCTCCTAGACGAGCTTTCGGTCGACGTCAAACCCAAGATTTTGAAGCCCAAGTCTTCAGGAAACTTTAGTCTGAGGTACTCCAAGAATTCGCCTTTCCTGTTTGGCTACGAGATCCACTTTCTCGACCAGACGGGCAACGAAGTCCCTCACGTCAAGGGTTTCGATGTTCGGTGAGACTGGCAGGCTGAATCCCCAGAAGTGGTCTCTGCTCACCCTGCTTCCCTACCTCAGAAGGTACCGCGGCAGAATCCTGTTGGGTGCCCTGATGGTGCTCCTCACCAATCTCGCTGTAGTCACCCTTCCGACTGTCCTGGGAAGGGCGATTGATCGCCTTTCGAGCGCTGCTCGGTCTGAGCTCATTTTCTTCGCGGCCTTGATCCTGGCTGTCGGCGCCGTTGAGGGCTTCTTTCGCTTCTGGATGAGGAGGGTTCTGATCGGGGTTTCGCGATACATCGAATACGACCTACGCAACGATCTGTTCCGCCACCTTCAGCGCCTCACACCGCGCTTTTACCAGGCACACTCAACCGGCGACGTCATGTCACGGTCGACCAACGACCTGAGCGCGGTCCGGATGGTTCTTGGCCCCGGCATCATGTATTCCTTCAACACTATCTCTATGACAATCCTGACCATTGGAATCCTGCTTCAGATTGATGCCAAACTGGCCGCTCTTACCCTGGTCCCTTTGCTATTGGTGTCCTACAGTGCCACCTATTTCGGAAGAAAGATCCACCAGAGATTCGAGAGAATCCAGGAACAGTTCTCCACGATTACGACCCTTGCCCAGGAGAACGTGTCCGGGATCCGAGTCGTAAAGGCCTACGGCCAGGAGAAGGCCTCCGTCCGTCGTTTTCAGGGAGCCAACCGGGAGTACATCGAAAGAAGTCTTGCGCTGGTCAGAATCTGGGGAGTCTTTTACCCCCTCCTCACCTTCCTACTGGGGCTCTCTGGGATGTGCCTCCTGTGGTATGGGGGCCGCAGGGTGGTCTCCGGTTCAATCTCCATGGGAGAGCTAGTGGCGTTCATGGTCTATGTAACCAGGCTTACCTGGCCTACGATCGCCCTCGGGTGGGTCATCAACGTCGTGGAGAGAGGCTCGGCCTCCATGGGTCGCATTAATCGCATGCTGGCTCAGAAGCCCGATATTCTGGACGAGAAGACATTGCCGGCTGGAAAGCTCAAAGGCAAGCTGGAGGTCCGGAACCTGAGCTTTTCCTACGGTGAGATCAATGCGCTGCAGAACCTGAGCTTCAAGGTCGATCCGGGACAGACGGTCGCAATCGTTGGGAGGACGGGAAGCGGGAAATCGACCTTAGTGCACCTGCTGTGTCGGCTCTATCCGATTCCGCGGGAGACGATGTTCATCGACGACATCGACATCAACGATCTTCCTCTGCTGAAACTTCGCTCCCGCATCGGCTGTGTCCCGCAGGACAGCTTTCTGTTTTCCGAGACGATTCGCCAAAACATATCCTTTGGCCGGCCCGACGCGGATCTGGAGCTGGTCCGCGAGGCAGCCTGGACCAGCAATATCCTCGATGACATCGAGGAGTTCCCTGAGCAGATGTCGACCTTTGTCGGGGAGAGGGGCATCACACTGTCCGGTGGTCAGAAGCAGCGCATCGCCATCAGTCGAGCACTGCTGCTGGACCCGGACATCCTGGTCCTCGACGATTCCCTCTCCAGCGTGGACACCTACACCGAGGAGCGCATCCTGGAGAGACTTTCGCAGGAACTGTCAGACCGGACTTCAATTCTGATCTCCCACCGTATTTCGACCGTCCAGAGGTCTGATCTGATTCTGGTGCTCGAAGACGGCCGGATCATAGAACGAGGCACCCATAGGGAGCTCCTCGGGGCAGCCGGTCACTATGCCGAGCTTTACCAGAAGCAGCTCCTGAGAGAAGAGCTGGAAAGCGAATGAGCGACTACCACAAAGAAGAGGTTCTAGGAAAGGCATACGATAGCCGGCTGGCACGACGACTGCTGAGCTATCTTCGCCCCTATCGCTGGATCGTGGCGATCTCGGTCTTCTTGCTGCTACTGGTCTCGGGTCTCCAGCTGGTGGGGCCGCTGCTCACAGAAATCGCAATCGATGAACATATTCGAAACGGTGACTTGGGCGGACTGAACCGGATCGCCCTGATCTTTCTGGGCGTTCTGGTGGTGCAGTTCCTTCTCTCCTTTGCCCAGACCTATCTCATGAACTGGACCGGGCAAAGGATCATGCACGACCTGCGACTCCAGATTTTCTCGCATATCCAGACCCTGCACGTGGGCTATTTCGACAAGAATCCGGTCGGGCGCATCATCACCCGAATAACCACCGACGTCGATGTGTTGAACGAGCTGTTCACGGCTGGGGTCGTGAGTATCTTTGGAGACATCTTCCTGCTGGCCGGCATCGTTGGCGCCATGCTGTGGCTGGATTGGAAACTGGCCCTGGTCTGTTTCTCGGTTCTACCGCTGCTGGCCCTGACTACAGCCATCTTCAAGTTGAAGGTTCGCGGTTCCTACCGTTGGGTCCGCACTTGTATTGCCAGGATCAACGCGTTCCTGCAGGAGAACATCACTGGCATGTCCGTGGTTCAACTCTTCGTCCAGGAGGAGCGAAAGTTCAGCGAGTTCGAAGAGCGGAACCGCGACCACCTCAACGCAAATCTGAAGTCGATTTTCTACTATGCACTCTTCTACCCGGTCGTCGCCTTCATCGGATCCCTCGCCGTCGGTTTGATTCTCTGGTACGGAGGCGGTCAGATCATCCAGAACACACTCACTCTCGGCGTCCTGGTCGCCTTCATCCAATACTCAGATCGTTTCTTCAAACCCATCAGCGACCTGAGTGAGAAGTTCAATATTCTGCTGAACGCCATGGTCAGCTCAGAGCGCATTTTCAGACTCCTGGACACGCAATCAGAAATCCAGCCGCCAAGCCACCCGATTTCTTCTTCGGCCAGCCAGGGCAGAGTCGAATTCAGAGACGTCAGCTTCCACTACAATGAAGGGACTCCTGTTCTGAGCAAGGTGAGTCTCACCATCGAAGCCGGAGAGAAGGTAGCGATCGTGGGACTGACCGGCTCCGGAAAGTCGACCCTTATCAACCTCCTCTGCCGCTTCTACGATGTCCAGGCTGGAGAGATCCTGATTGACGGCGTCGATGTGAGGAAGATGGATCTGGAAGAGCTGAGACGGCTCACCTCAGTGGTTCTTCAAGATGTTTTTCTCTTCAGTGGAACGATCGAAGAAAACATCCGCCTGTGGCAGCGAGACATCGATCGGCAACAAGTAGAGTCGGCAGCAAAGTTCGTCAATGCAAGCCGCTTCGTGGAGCGAATGCCGAAAGGGCTAGATTCCCACGTGGCGGAACGGGGCAGTTCACTCTCAGTGGGTCAGCGGCAATTGCTGGCCTTTGCGCGTGCAGTGGCACATGACCCCCAGATCCTGGTTCTAGACGAGGCCACGTCCTCGGTCGACACAGATACCGAGCTGCTGATCCAGGACGCTCTCGACAAGCTCCTCAGAAACCGAACCGCCTTGATCATTGCGCATCGCCTTTCGACGATACAGAACTGCGATCGCATCGTGGTGCTGTCGAAAGGGCAAATCAGGGAAGAAGGGTCTCACGATGAGCTGTTGAAACACCGGGGAATCTATTACAAGCTCTACCAGCTTCAGTACAAGGAGCAGCTAGGCCATCTGGCCCTCGCCCAGCAGGGCGGGAGTACTGAATCCGAAACGCCAGAATACAAGTGAGTCGCCACTGATCTGTGCCAGCCCGAAACCTACTCACTGCTCACGTTCAGCTTAGCCTCGCCGCCGGCTGCGCCGGATCGTACCTGAAAGAAACTACTCGAGTCATGGAAGCCTGAAGCGCGAGCGTTCAGCGACAAGAGACCTGCGAGGTGCGACTTGCGACCTCTTCTTCAAGTTTCACCCCACTGTCTGTCAGCTCGCCCCTCTCCCCTTCAGAACAGCGGGTATGGTCTTCAACAGGATCATTAGATCCAATCCCAGAGACCACTGGTCTATGTAACGCAAGTCCAGATCCATCCAGCCCTGGAAGTCGATTTCATTGCGTCCGGAAACCTGCCAGAGACAGGTAATTCCGGGCTTTACACTGAGGCGACGTCTGTGCTTCAGGGAGTAGTACTTTACCTCCTCGGGAAGGGGGGCGCGCGGCCCCACCAGACTCATCTCTCCCTTGAGTACGCTGCCGAGTTGAGGCAGCTCATCGATACTGAATTTACGAAGAATTCGACCTAGAGGAGTCACCCGCGGATCGTTACGCATCTTGAAGACGGGCCCATCCATCTCATTGAGGTGCTTGATCTCCCAGAGTTTATCTTCGGCTCCCTCGATCATGGTCCGAAACTTGGTCAAGGTGAACCGCCGACCGTAGAGGCCGCAGCGAATCTGGCGGTAGAAGATGGAGCTGGGTGAAGTGAACTTGATCAGCAGCATGACCACCAGCATGATCGGGGCAGTGAGCACCAGGAGACATGCTGCGGCCGAGCAATCCAGCAGCCGTTTCGCCACCAGCGACAGGCTGTGCTCTGGAACCGTCGAGTAGGTGATCAGAGGCAAGCCCTCCAGAAACTCTAGAGACGGCCTGGCACCAGCTTTGGGAAAACCATCCAACGCCAGCCGCGTTTTGATCCCCAGATCCTCGCACAGGCTCATCAGCTCCTCGATACTCTCCTGGCGACACCCCTGCTGCTCTACGAAGATGATTTCGTCGGCTACCACCTCGTCCACCAGAAGCCGGGGAAGATCCTTCAGGCTACCCAGAACGTTCAAACTCGAATCGGCAACCGCTTCGGCTCCACAGCTCACATGCCCAACTACGTGATATCCATACTTCTGGGAGTTCTCCAAAACCTCACCCACCCGCGTAGAACGGCTGTCCGTCCCCACGACGACGATCTTGATCTGATTGTGCTCGTTGATATTCCTGCTTCTGAGCACCCATTGGATGAGAACGCGGTTGAGAGCAACAAAACTGCTGCAGATCACTACAAAGCCAAATAAGATGGGGCGGCTCACTACCAGCTTCAGGGCGAAGGTGAAGAAGCCGGTGATCACACTACCGGCCAGAGCAAAATGGAGGGCACGGATAAGCTGCTGTCGCAGAGGGAGATATACCAGTTCGGAGTACCTTTGAGTAATCAACAGAAGGAGCACCCATAAGGGGAGCAGAGCCAGGAAATAGAGCAGGTATTGGCGAAAAGGAAGGAGCTCCGGGTTGAAGAGGCCCCCCAGGCCGGAAGGAATCAGCTCGTCGGCATGACTACGTAAGAAGTAGGCAATGAACAGCGCGGGCACTCCCACTGCCACATCAGCGACTAGAAGAAGATGGGAGTACACCCGATACTGACGATCAAACACCAGTAAGCAATCTAACCAATCCGAGCTCTCAAAGTCCAGTGGGTTAGCCCGCAGTTCTCATCGCTCGTCGTAGCGAGGCGTCGCAAGCGCCGTCCTGGCAAGGCTTGCGACCGAGGCCGCCGCAGTCGTACTTTGACAGTACGTCGAGGAGGCCGACCGAGCGTACCGCAGCCAGGGCGGGTGGTTGCGGCGACGCAGTAGACTAGCGATGAGAAATGCGGGTTAGTGACTTGGAGGAAGGGATCGGAGATGTAGAATTCGCCCTAGCAACTCGACAGGTCTTCTATTCGAGGGGGACGGGAAAGGAGGAAACCCTCTGCAAAGTGGCACCCGATCAAACTGCCTAGATGCTTATGGAAGCTTCTAATTTGATCCAGAATATCGGGGCCGCTGAGGTAGGTCTCGAGCTCTAGGGATCCGACCTTATAGAACTGAGACCTAAAGGCAAGTATCGCTTTCTCCTTGACGTCCATGAATTCTGAGATGTCGACCAGGAGCTGGGGCATCCTAGGTTGGTTGAATTGCATCCAGGAGGCGATCTTCTCGGGACGAAATCGCTCTTGACCGGTGTCAATGCGAGCGAGCCCGGCGTGGTGTACTGCGTCCTCGACTAGCTGCGCGGCTTGGCTGTGATCGGGGTGTCCCCAGCGGGAGTGCGTGATCACGAGACGGGGGCGCGTCTGCCGCAGAATCCGGATCAGTTTGAGCCGGTTTTCCGGGGTAGGCTGAATGTTTCCGTCCTCGAGTCGCAGGTTGGCGCGGAAATCCAGTCCCAGCACGTTGGCCGCCGCGGCGGCCTCCTTTTCCCTCACTTCGGCCGACCCCCGCGTGCCCAGCTCTCCACGGGAAAGATCAATCACCGCTATCCGCCGACCCTGCGATCTCAGCTTCAGAAGGGCTCCAGCACACCCAAGCTCAATATCGTCCGGATGTGCTCCTATCGCGAGCACATCGGCTTGCTCAGACATAGAGAACCTGGTGGCTGAGACAGAAGGGCTGGGCCCCGTCCATTAGTGAGTTGATAAAGGCAGGACCTTCCTGAATCAGAAACTGGTTGAAGTTGACGACTCTTTCTTGGAGCTTGCCCTCGGGACACAGCCGATTCTGCAGATAGTCCAGGTGTCTTCCCACAGCCTCGTCTCGTTGACGATAGTTCGCCACGAATCTGCGCTGCAGTTTCTCGATATGGTAGATGATCCGATGCTCTGCCCGCGACATCATCTCGACCAGGCTAGGGTCGGAACGATCGATGTGCGCCTTGAGAGAGGCCAGCTGTTGCCTCAACTCCTGCTGCACCGAGTCGAAGGTCTTGAGAACCTCCCCGGTCTCACCCTGGTTCAGCAGACCTTGGACCGCCTGTGTCGGATCGCCTGACATCAGGGCGCCAGCCTCCAGGCCATACTTCTTCAGCAGACGTTGAGCCTTTCGGTCGACTACCGTAATGCCCATTCGCGGGAAGATAGAGGGCTCTACTCCCCAAAGCGGGCCAATCGCGCTCACTTGAGTGAAATAAGCTACTTCCGACGGACCTCCGACGTAGACCGCGGTTGGGAACAGGTGGTCCTGAACGATCGGCCTCAACAGAACGTTGGGCCCAAAACCCTCCGGATTTGACTCGATCCGGCGCAGCAATTCGTCAAGGGAGTAGCTACCCAACTTCCTCTTCTTGCTCTGGTACTCCCCGTCTTGGTACACCAGTTTGTGCCGACTTTCCCCCTCGTAGGAAAACAGGAGGGTTTCCGAGCCCTCGAGAGAAACCTGTGGGGTGAAGCCAGCAGCAGTGAGCTGCTGGCTCCTCTGTTGCAGCGCTCGGATCGCTTCTGGCCTCTTCTTCAGCAGCCTGGTGAAGACTCCTGTTAGTTCAGGCTTGTAACCCGGAAGCAAGGAATCGAACAGCACCAGACCATGGTCTCTAAAAAGGCCGGCCAGCCATTGTCCATGAGCCTGGCGAAAATCCTGGTGGGGACGATAGCTGGCTCCCAGGGTCTGTAACGTTGCGTCCAAGAACTCTGCCCGCTGAGCCTGATGCTGGAGTTGCTCTAGGATCTCCGAAATCCGGTTGAGATCGATCGTCCCTACCATTCGGCCGTCACTCTGCGAGCCGGGATAGCGGATGTCTAACAGCCGATCCGCTCGATCGTAAAAGGAAGTTGAACGAACCTCCATGAAATCGGAATCATCCGACGGAAGCCAGAAAACGGGTACTGCGGAGTAACCCTGGGCCTCCAGGATCTGGCTCAGCCGAACGGCCGTGGCGGCCTTGTAGACAGCCAGAGCTGGCCCGCCAAAGAGCCCCAGCTGCTGTCCCGTGACGACTGCAACCGTGTCTCGCCCCTTCAGTTTCTGAATGTTCTGCTGGGTGGCTTCGCCCGCCCCAAGCATTCGATTGAGAGGATCCAGGAGGGAGACAAGGCGCTCCCGCGAGAACCGCACAGGTCTCTTCGCGACCGTCTCGACCCGACGTTCCAGCGCCTCGAGATCGATCGGAGCCGGCGTTCCGGGAGCGTAGAGACTGCTCACCTCATCGAAGTGGTAGAGATATTTGAGAAAGAGAGAATTCTGTCCAGAAAGCCCCCGATAATCCAGACAATCGACCTTCATAGACTTCCCAAACCTTCAACTTCGACGCTCAACGATGAGTTTGGAAAAGGCATACGCGTCTTTCAAGCCACAAGGTTCCCGTTATAGGGAGGGACGCTCCGGAGAACCCTGCCGATTCGCGGAAACAAGTCTTTTCAATGGACCTCTGACTAACCCGGATTATTCATAAGTTTTCTACTGCGGCGGCGCAATCATCCGTCCTGGCTGTGTTTCGCTCGGTCGGCCTCCTCGACGTACTGCACGAGTACGACTGCGGAGGCCTCGGTCGCAAGCCTTGCCACGACGGCGCTTTCACCGCCTCGCTACGAAAACTTATGAATAATCCGGGCTAACCGCCACCGACTGGAAATCTAATTCATTTCCTCGACACTTGCCAGACTCACCGGCTCAAATCGGTCGGGAAGGTCGAGCTCGACGCTCAATTACTCCCCTGAACAAGAGGTACCTGTTCAGCGCCGCAGTCTTGCCTCAGCCCTGGCCCTGGCCCTGGCCCTCAAACTTGCCTTTGCCTTTGCCTTCCCCCTTTGACCCTGCCTTATGCCCTCCTTGCACCCACGTTTCTGATCAATCCGGTCAGCATACAAGCGACTTCAGGCAGGATCTGTTGAAGGGAAAAGGGGAAGGCAAAGGCGAAGGCAAGTTTGAGGGCCAGGGCACGGGCGAGGGGAATGCGCTAAACGGGGGAGCCATGGAAGATTGCAAAGGGGCGCTCCATTCCGGAATAGGACAGACGGAACGTGACGGATGGACATCAAAGGCAATCCAACCGGGGCGCGGCTTCCGACCGAGCCCTCTCGTCATGCGTCTCAACCAGTCGCGTCAGAGTGCCGAATCGCCCTGCCCCGGAATGGAGCCCCAACGCTTTACCGACGGGAGGAAGGACCGCGGGCACTGGGCTTACCCGTGGGACCGACCGTGATCCTGTCTTTCAGCTTCAAGAACTTCCTTTCGCCGATGCCTCGCACATTCATGAGATCTTCGATCCGCTCGAAGGGACCGTTTTTCTCGCGAAACTCCAGAATGCGTTTTGCCGTCGACGTCCCGATTCCAGGGAGCTCCTTCAGATCCTCCAACGTCGCTTGGTTCAGGTCGATCTTGCGGTCCTGCGCCGGCTCTGCCCAGAGGGCCGAGGTGCAGAACAGAAGTGCCAAGACGCCCAACCACCAGGTAGAAACTTCTTTCTTCATTTTGACTGTCCTCCTTGTTGTGTTTCTACCTGACTTAACGCCCGGGTATGCAAATCTGCGAAGTTTTTTTATAAGCCGCCCAAATACCATCGCGGCAGAAGATTCCCCCAGAGCGCGGCCATGATCGCGCCCAGGGCCAGGAAGGTCCCAAAGGGCAGCGGATAGCGCCTTCCTTTTCCCAAGATCAAGATGAAAACGGAACCCACCAGGGCGCCCAAGGCCGACCCCAGGAAGATTGCCAACAGGGCTAACCTCCATCCCAGGAAGGCTCCCATCATGGCCAGCATCTTGACGTCACCGAAACCCATTCCCTCCACCCCGGTCGCCTTGTGATACAGCGCTGAGACCAGCCACAGCAACCCTCCGCCCACCAGCATTCCCAGGAGGGAAAGCGGATAGTTCGTCCAGATCGGTCCGGTAACAGGATCGGAGATGTTCCAGTGAAAGAAACCGGGGACCTGGAAAGGCGACACCAGGAGTCCCAGCAGCAGACCGCTAAGATTCAGGACGTCCGGAAGAATTCTGTGGAAAAGATCGATGAAGGCCAGAACCAGAAGCAGGGAAAAGAAGACCAGGTTGATGAAGAAGGGGGGTGTCAGTCCGAATTGATGCCATAGAAGCAAGAACAGCACCGCTGTAGTCAGCTCTACTACGGGATAGACCCAGGAAATGCGCCCTTCGCAGTCACGGCACTTCCCCCGCAGGAGAAGATAGCTCAAGACTGGGATGTTGTCCCAGGCCCGAATCCGGTTCTCACACCGAGGACAGCGGGACCGGGGACGGACCACAGAACCACCCAGGGGAACCCGAAAAATACAGACCGTCAGGAAGCTCCCCACCAGCAGGCCAGCCGTCCCAATCAGGACTACAGTCCAATCCATGGGGGCATTATAACCGGAGTGTCGTCAAGCGAAGAGGTGGCACGGGATGAAGAGGTCCCACGTCTGAACGTCTGAACGTCGCACGTCCCAAGCTGGGGTCCATTGTGCTGCACCCGTGGTTAGCTGCCAGCCCGACAAGTCCAGCTGACGTCTGAGGGATCTGGGACGTGCGACGTTCCGACGTGCGACCTCTTCATCCGACGTGCGACGCCTAATTCCCACCTTCCCTCCGCGCCATCACGATATCGTTGGAGTCGATGATGGTGTACATCGCCTTTTCCAGATCGGTCAGGGTCTGCTGATAGTCCACCAGAGCCCTCAACTCTCGAACCTGGGACTCGGTCAGATCTCTCTGGTATCGAAGCACTTCGAAGTTCGTGGACAGCCCTGCCTGAAAGCGCTTGTTCTCCCCTTCCAGCTGCTCCTCGGACAGTTCCCGTGCCACCCGGGCCGCTTCCAGACGCTTCATCTGAGTCGCGATGCTCTCGTAGGCGTTGCGCACCTCTACCATGATCAGCTGCTGCTCGTTCTTGAGTCGACTCAGCAATCGCCGCTCCTCGATGAGAAGCGAAGCTCGCTCTGCTTCGTTGCTGCGATTTCGGATCGGGATCTCTACAGTCAGCGCCAGCTGATAGTTGATGAAGTCGAAGCCAAAAACCTGTCCCCAGGTATTGCCGAAATTACCGAAAAAGGGGCTGTCAGGGTCGGGAGCCCTTCCCGTTCTGCTGTCGGGGACGCCGTCTCCGTCCGTGTCAACGAACACATCCTGTAGTACTCGACCAGTGTTTCCTCTTGAGATAATGCCGGCCTCGAGATTCACCGTCGGCTTACCCTCCTTGATGTAGTACTTCCGATTCACCTCAATCTTGTCGCGTTCCAAGCGATTCTGTTCGAGTTCAGGCCGCCTTTGCAGCGCGGTCTCAATCGCCTGGTCCAGAGAAAGACTCAGGTCCTGGACCTCGGGGCGCTTGGTTGGGATCAGGGTCAGATTCCAGATGCTGGCCTTGGGATCAGGAGCCAAGAGCTGTTTGAGGGCGTTCTGGGAGGTGATGATCTGCACCTCCGATTGAATCATTTCCTGCTCGCGGGTGGCCACTTCGGCTCGGGAGGCCGTGACCTCGATGGGTGCCATTACGCCGATCTGTACCCTCTTCCGGTTGTTTTCGTGCTGGATGATAGCCAGCTTCATCGATTGGCGTATGGCCTCATGATTCTCGATGGCGAACACCAGCTCCCAGTATTGATTCTGCACCTGCTGCAGGATCTCGGACACCCTCTGCTTGAAGACACTGTCACTGATGTCACGATCCAGGTTGTAGAGGCTCAGCTGGGTTTCAGTCTGGGTCCTCCGAAAACCCCGCCATAGCGGCTGTCTGAAGAGAAGATCGAAATTCGAGCCATAGGATGGATTGATAAACTGGAAGGCACTGTTGGTGGAGAAACGATTGTTGTTAAAGGTCACCGTCAAATCACTGCCGCCGGGGAAATTCTGCCCCACGGAAGAGCTGAAGAAGAAGTTGTCGGTGGTATTAACCGAAATGCCCTGCCCCGCATCCAGCACCGATCTTGCAGGGTTCTCATTCGAGTTTATCCCCACACTGAAGCTAAGCCTGGGATCGTAGAATCCTTCGGTCCTGACGATGTCCTGCAGATTCAAATCCTCGTTGTAATCCTCAATAGCGATATCCAGGTTGTTCGTCAGCGCCAGCCGCATCGCATCCTTCGGCGTCAGCTCCAGCACTGTGCGTTCCCGGCGTATCCGCTCAGTCCAGGACTCGGGAGGGACGATTTTCTGTGTCTCGACCTCATCCTGGACCGGCTTCTCTCCCTCTTGAGCCGCCACCGGCAAGATGAGGAAGAGCAAGGACAGTCCCACCAAACAGTTCACTATTCTCATAACAACTCCTAATTCAATCGACGATTTCGACACGATCATAGTCCGGTGTTGTGTACGTAGACTAGAGGGAGATTGTTTCAAGGGGGGAAAGGCGAAAAAGGCGGGAGGCCTGATTGGCAGCCGGGGATATGAGAAGCGCGTCAGATTCCCAACCAACGGCGAAAGGCGTAGAAGAGCTCGGGTAGAGAGCAAAGGGCTCGCCATCCCACCTAAGCGGGGTCGCGAGCCCTAACTGGTCATAGCCTGCGGCGAAAGGCAAGACGAGATCTGAAAAATCCGAACGGACTACTCTTCAGACTCGGACTCTTCTTCTATCGCCTCCTGCTCCTCCTCATCCTGCTTCTTCAGCGTGGGCCGCTTGGACCGCTTGAGCGAAGGCTTGTCGCCCTTGAGAGTCGGCTTTTCCTTGTCGTCGCGCTGATTCGTCTTCCGCTTCAGGGTCGGTCTCGATGCCCCACCCTTTCCTGGAGCATCTCCGGGCCTGATCTCCTGACGGTCGATCTGAGCCAGGCGCGACTTGACTCGGTCAAACTCGGAACCGCTGAGCACGTATTCATCCTTGACCTCGAGGTATCCAATCTCGCCGTTGACATGTTCGATCCGGCTCTCGACGCTGGGGTGCGTGCGAAAGAAGCTGGCAAAGGCCCCGGGTTTCTTCTTCTCCTTTTCCTGGAGCTTTTGAAAAAAGGTGATAAAGCCCTGGGGATCGTAACCGGTGTTCCACAGGTACTGGGTTCCCAACTGATCCGCCTCGGCTTCGGATTTCCGGGTGATTCCCAAGACCGCCAACGACATGCCCATGCCCAGACCCTGATAGATAGCGTACTGTGTCCAGTAGCCTCCGATGAACATAGCGGGCAACGTTGCAAACTGAAGCAACTGCGACTTGGTCATCCGCTCGGTGGCATGACGGGCGGTGACGTGGGCTATCTCGTGTGCCATTACCCCGGCCAGCTCCGACTCGTTCTCCGACTCCAGAATCAACCCCTTGTTGACGTAGAAATATCCACCAGGCAGCGCGAAAGCATTGACCTCATCGGTATCGATCACCTTGATGACAAAGGGTACCTTCGCATCCGAGTTCTTCACGATCTCCTGACCCAGACGGTCCACGTACTCGGCCACCACAGGGTCTTCCACTAGCCGTGCCGTCTGCTCGATCATCTGGGCGTACTGGGCACCCATCTGGATCTCTTTTTCCAGAGACACAAAATTAGGGAAGATCAGGCCGATCTTGCCATTGATATTTCGGTTGCCGATGTTTTCCACGTCTCCATGCTTCCTTCCCGAACTCAGAGGGCTGGTAGTGAAAACGAGGACAAAGAGGGTTAGAAGCGTGACGACTTTACTCTTCTTCATAGCACCTTCCCATCTTGACTAAACCTGATATGACACCAGTATAACCCATTGATTGCTCCCTCTTCCAGGGAGTCTCCTCGCGGTGCGTATCCAGGTCTTACTTCCATCTTACGCACCTCCTCTGTTAACTTCTGTCTATATCTGATGCGAGAAAACAAGCGGCGGTTCACCTCGGGGCGAATTGGCCTCTCCTGTAGTAACAAAGCGGACAGGTCCCTGAAAGTTCTGAGCGCCCATCAGATGAAGGAAGTGGATCGGCTGACCACCGAAAAGTATGGGCTCCCCAGCCTTCTTCTGATGGAGAATGCCGGAATAAGCCTCTATCTGACCTTGAAGGACTACTTCGCCGAGGAACTCTCTCGACAGCGGACTGCCATCCTTTGTGGCAAAGGGAACAATGGCGGCGACGGACTGGTTCTAGCGAGACAACTGCGACAACGAGAAACGGCTCCCGACGTGTTCCTGCTGGCCTCTCCGGAGAAGGTTTCGGGGGATGCCCGGATCAACCTGGACATCTATCGGGCCCTCGAGGGGCAGGTTCAGCCCGTTCTTTCAGAGGAAGAATGGTCCCGCCTGGCTCCTCGGCTCGAGAGCTATGACCTCGTAGTTGACGCCATTCTCGGGACAGGCATCAGCAAGCCGATGGCAGGGCTCCATGCCCGGGTGGTAGA
Source organism: Acidobacteriota bacterium (assembly GCA_965219855.1). Classification (GTDB taxonomy): domain Bacteria; phylum Acidobacteriota; class UBA6911; order RPQK01; family JAJDTT01; genus CAUZIZ01. The sequence continues at coordinate 1,062,221 of CBDCOR010000012.1, read as the reverse complement.
AGACGTGAATCGTCTACGAGCCTTCGTTCTGTCCGTCGACTTCCCCTCAGGCATGGTTTCTGACGCCTTCCGTGGAGAGGGCCCAACGATTCGTGCCGACGCCACCGTGACCTTTACTGCACCTAAAATCGCTCACGTCCTACATGAGGATCAGGAATCGCTGGGTTCTCTACACTTGTTCCCGATCGGTACCCCGCCCGAACTGCTGCAGACCCCAGACTACCCGCTCGAGCTAATCACTCACCCGCTGGCAAGCGCCTGTCTGCCAGGACGCCGGGCCAGCTCCCACAAAGGGAGTTTCGGCCACACCGTCATCGTAGCAGGCAGCCGGGGCAAGTCAGGAGCCGCAGCCCTGGCCACCAGCGCGGCCCTTCGCTCCGGGTCCGGACTCGTCACCGCTTGCGTCCCGGAGGAGATACAAGCCCTGGTGAGCTCTTTCAGAACCGAGGTCATGACCGAAGGCCTGGCCTCCTCTGAGGCTGGAACCTTCGCCTCCAGCGCTGTGGGCCCCCTTCTGGATTTTCTGGACGGCAAACAGGCAGCTGCCCTCGGCCCAGGACTGTCCACCGAGGTGGAAACTATAGATTTCGTCCACCAGGTGGTCCAGCAAGCCAAAATCCCTCTCGTAGTCGACGCCGATGCGCTGAATTGCTTTCAGCAACAGCTGCAACAGCTCTTTAACAGCCATCACCAGCCTCTGGTGCTCACGCCTCATCCTGGAGAGTTCTCCAGGCTCATCGGAAAGCCCACGGCTGAGATTCTCGACGACAAGATCGAGTTGGCGCGTCAATTTGCACAGGATCAGCACCTGTGGCTGGTGCTGAAGGGGTTTCGCACCCTGATTGCCTTACCTGACGGGAGAGTCTTCGTCTGTCCCCTAGGTAACCCGGGAATGGCAACGGCAGGCACCGGGGATGTGTTGACTGGAGTCATCACCTCTTTGCTGGGTCAATACCAGGCCCAGGGCTTGAATGCGCCCCAGCAGACAACCCAGGCCATCCTCGCCGGCGTCTACCTGCACTCGCTGGCCGGGGATCTCGCCGAAGAACAAACGGGTGGAGCCGCGCTCAATGCCAGCAACATTATTGATCATCTAGGGGCGGCACAGCTCCAACTGGACGCGTGATCCCGTTGACCGAAACCCACCGCTCTCGCAGCGAGGCCGAGACGCTTCGGATCGGCGAGCTCATTGGGCGCCGACTACACCCACCCTGCCTCATCCTACTCCACGGGGAGCTGGGAGCAGGGAAGACTACCTTGACCAGGGCGTTGGCTCTGGGCCTCGGTGTGGAGGATGCTTCAATCGTCCACAGTCCCTCCTTTACGCTCGTCAACCAGTATCCGGCCAAAGGCGAGACCATCTACCACGTGGACCTCTATCGACTGGAAGGCCTTTCTGATCTTTACTCCATTGGAATGGAGGAGATCCTGTCCCGGGAAACGGTGATCATCGTCGAGTGGGCAGAAAAGCTGATCCTTGAAGTTGAAAGAGCCGTTACCATCCAGATTCAGGTTGACCCAATCAGCGAAGAGCGTCGTATCCAGGTCGATTATCCTGACTGAACCGTCTGGCAACTGAGTTATTACGAAATGTTGTGTACGGGCAATGCGATTCCAAGGTGGACAGGACTATCTGATCGGATAGGTGCGCTATCCCAAAGGATAGAACTCCGGTCTCTGTCCCATCTGGTGTGCTTCCAGCCACTCCGCAGTTTTCCCTCTTTGCGTCAACGAGTTAGCGCGAATCGGCAGGTAGTTGTGTCCCCTTCGAGGACTCTGGCATGAAGGTTGCTATCGTTGCTGTGGGAAGAGTTCTATCGAGCAGGCTTCCCCAAGGGGAAAAGTGGACGACAGTTGCTCAATCGTTTAGTATGAACCAGAAGAATCGGCGCCCAGAGAAGCGATCCCAGAGTCGCTACCAGAACACACCGGAGACCCGCCACTCCAACGCGATAGGCCTTCCCGGAGCGGAGCTGCACGGCATGAGACGGTCCCTTGCGGAGCAAACCCGCGGCTGGCAGACGGCCATCGGCTGGGTGAACCCGATGGGGTCGAACCTGGTCACCGAGTTCAACGTTTCCATCTGGAAGTTTCGCTGGCTGGTCTCCAGACCGCTGCACCAGACCAACTTCGCCGAGCAACTGGGCTACGATGACGCCGATCGCCACCCCGTTTTCTATGAGGATGGCAGCCGGGGGCCGGGTGGGATGCCAGGCATCTCTCTGCGGGGCTACACCGGCTGGTCCGGTGTCGCCGAATCACCTCTGGGCGACTGGGGACTGGGCTTCAAGTACACCGCCTCCTGGCGTAGAGGCGACCACTACTTAAAGTTCGGTGTCGAGCATACTCGCAATCTGGATGTCAACTACCACTGGATTGCTCCCTACTCAGGCGGTCGGGATCAGTTTGACGGTTTCAACACGGGTCAGATCCTCCGCAGTGAAGAGGGAAACCTAGCGGGTTCCAGCTTCGGGGAGCCGTGGGCAGATTTCATGCTGGGTCTACCCTCCTTGACAAGGGGAAACGTCCTGGGTCGTGCTGGCAATTTCGGCCACTTCAACCAGTCCCACTACAACGCGTTTGTCAACGACGACTGGAAGGTGGGGCCCAACCTGACGCTCCATCTGGGCCTGAGATGGGAGCAGCCCCGTCCGGCCTACTACGAGGGTTCGCCCGATGGCGATTTTGCCACCCGACTATTACTACTGCGCTTTTGACTACAGCCGGGCCAACAACCGGATCGACCCAGTGCAGACGATGCCCCAGGGATTCGATATCCCCCAGTGGCAGGGGCCGACGGGTCTGGGAGTGCCCTTCGAGAATCTGTCTCGCCGGGGCTGTTACGAGGCCCGCTGGCACTATTTCGCGCGCCGCTTCGGCCTGGCGTGGAGGATGTTCGGAGGCAACCGCACCGTGCTGCGCATGGGAGCGGGCCTGACTTTCGATCAGGAATTCGGCATCTTAAGGGCCCGGGTGATGCATCCCGCACTGGGCGGGCTGGGCGTCATCGCAGCGCGTGGGGCCGAGACCCCCACCCTCTTCCAGGGACAGCGTCTGAACCTGCCCACTCAGGTGGCCACGAACGAGTACTTCACCTGCTACTACTCAGAATTCGACTGGGAGGAGGGTCAGGTCTATTCCTACAACCTCTCGATTCAGCACGAGATCTTCCAGGGGACAAAGCTGGAGGTCGGCTATGTAGGCAACCAGGGGCGTCACATGCGTGAGGTCAGTCCCTTCAACGTAGCCATGCCGGAAGGCTATGTGGTTCCGCTAATCGATGGCACCAACCCGACTTTGACCAGCGATCCCATCACCGCCGGACCTCGCTCCTGGATACCCGGCGAAAGCGCCGATCGCGTGTGGTCTGGCCGCCGGGCCCGGCGGCCCTATCCACAGATTTCGTGTCCAACGCCATGATGCGACCTCATGGCAACATGTACTACAACGCGCTGCAGGCCAAACTGGAGCGGCGCTTTCAGGATGGTGTGGCCCTGAGCATGGGCTACACCTGGTCCAAAGCCATGGCCCTCAACTATTCCGGAAACTGGGGGCAGTGGGGAGGGGCGACGGAATACGAGCGCCACACCCTCAAGACACCCATGCAGCATGATCGAGCCCAGACATTCTATAGCTCCGCCATCTGGCAGCTGCCCTTTTTCCGCAACGGCGACGGCCTGGGCCGGACTCTGTTGGGAGGGTGGGAGGCCACCAGCATCGTTACTCTGACCACGGGCGCCCCTTACTTCATCTGGTACAACCGGGATCTGTGGAACCAGGGATCCAGGAACGGAGTGAGGATGAATCGGATTGCCGACGGGTATCTGGGTGAGGACGAAAGGAGCGTCGACCGCTGGTTTGATACCAGCGCCTTTGTCCCTCCCGTTTACGACAGCAGTCTGTGCCAGGGGGCCAACATTTGCCACGAGGCGGCCCGGCAGGCGCTGGGAAACTCGCCTTTCCGCCCCCTACGCGCCGACGGAGTCCCGGTGGTGGACATCTCGCTGCATAAGGAATTCGCTTTCGGAGAGGGGAAAAGCCTGGACTTCCGCGCGGACTTGTTCAATGCCTTCAACCACACGATCTTCTTCTCACCCGACGGGAGAATGGCTCAGAACAGCGCGGGACGTGTCACCCAGGCAGCCACCGCCCGGCAGGTCCAATTCGGCTTCCGGTTTTCGTTTTGACGCGAGAAGCTCGACCCTCCTCAGAAATCTGATGTGAGTTTCGGTCAGGGCTGCTCCTCACCCTCAGTTTGCAAGCCGTGCGTGCCAGTTTTGGACCAAGGTCAGCGAAGTCGGAGGGGGAGGAGAAGGAATGAGGATCAGAAATCGCTGACCATCAGGGGTGACGTCGTAGGTGCTCAACCCCCGGTAGCTGGTCCTCGCGTAGAAGAGCCTGCTACGAGAGACAATCTGGATCTTGGAATCTTTTTCGACGATCCTAGCCACCATCATGTTCTTGTCTGAGGCAAGATAGAAGAGCTCGCCACTCTCGCGGCTCCAGCGCGGTCTGGAGCCCCCTTCTTCTGAGACCTTCACCTTGACACCCGGCCGGGAAGGAAAGGCCGCCGCCATCACTTCGCCGTCCGAGACGTACGCTATCCAACGACCATCGGGAGAAAACCTTGCACAGCTTTCGTACACTGCTGTGGTGGCAAAAGGGATCGAGGTCCCCTCCAGGAGATCGAGTAGGCGTATATCGAAGGTGTTCCCCCGATAACTCGTGTAGGCGATGTATCTGCCGTCTGGAGACCAACTGGTGCCCGTCCAGAAATGTGTAAGTAATTGATAAGGAAGGGGAAAGAGGGCTTTTTCAAGCTCCGAAACTGTCAGGGCCGTTTGCTAGACTATTTGGTGCAAACAATTAGACTAAAACGACTTACGACGATTTCAGGAGTTCGAAGATGCGTAAAAAGCGTGAAAAACAACGCCCCCTTTCCCCGCAATGGCCCGATCACCAGCTGGCCCATGAATTGAAGGTGATCTCGCGCATCCTGGACGACAATCCCCAGACGCTGGAGCTGATAGTACAAGATCTCTCTGACAGGGTCGATTCCGGTGTTGGCGCCCCCGGTTTGACGGCCGAGCAGGTGCTGCGTTGCGCCGTCATCAAACAGCTGCATCAGTTCAGCTATCGCAAGCTGGAGTTTCATCTGGTGGATTCGCAAAGCTGTCAGAGGTTCTGTCGCTTGCCCTATGGGGCGTCGATCAGCAAAGCCACCCTGGCGGAGAACCTGGGGAAGATTGAGCCGGGGACTTGGAAGGCGATCAACGACCACTTGGTGCTCTGGGCGCAGGCTCGGGGTCTGGAAAAAGGCCAACGGATTCGGGTCGATGCCACGGCGGTCGAGACGAACATCCACTATCCGCTCGACAGTGAGCTGTTGTACGACGGCATTCGAGTCGTGACCCAGTCGCTGGGGCGGCTGCGGGAGCGGGAAGGGATCGGCTTCGTCGATCATACGCGGCGGGCCAAGCGGCGCGTCCTGAACATCCGCAACCGCCGCGGCAAGAAGCGCCTGGACAGTTACCGCGATCTGATCAAAGTGGCGTCCAAGACGGCTCACTATGCCGAGCAGGCGCTGGCAGCTTCCGCGCAGTGGAGCGATCCCCTCAGTCTGGCCGTGGCGGCGCAACTGGCCCACTATCTGGGGCTGTTGCACAAAGTCATCGAGCAGACTCAACGACGGGTCCTTTCGGGCGAGGCCGTCGCGGCCCAGGAGAAGATCTGTTCCCTCTTCGAAGAGCACACCGATATTATCAAGAAGAGCCCTCGGGAAACGGTCTTCGGCCACAAGGTGTTTGTCAGCACGGGCGCCTCGTCGCTGATCCTGGATTGTGTGGTGGAACGGGGGAATCCGGCCGACAGCAACTATGTGCAACCCTTCTTAGAGCGGCATCGACAGCTGTACGGGAAGGTCCCCCGCCAGAGCGCCTGGGATGGTGGTTTTGCCTCGGCTGCCAACCTGCGCTGGGCCAAAGAGCAGGGGGTACAGGATGTGGCCTTTTCCAAAAAGTGTGGGTTGACGGTTGAGAGCATGGTGCGTTCCAGTTGGGTCTACAAACAACTCAAACGCTTCCGCGCCGGGATTGAGGGGTGCATTGGGACCCTCAAGCACACCTTCGGTCTCCACCGCTGTAGCTGGAAAGGCTGGCCTCACTTTCAAAGCTACGTCCATGCCAGCGTCCTGACCTATAACCTGGTCGTCCTGGCCCGACTCCTGTTGTAGCCTTTTGTGGCTGACCGTACTGCCTTGTGGCTCCGACTCGGGGAGAGGTCTGCGCCGAACCGCTGCTTTTTGGCCCGCGTGCCCTCGCTCGAGGGTCCTTGCTCTGGATCGAGCTGGGTCGAGCCGGTCTGTCAGCAGTCTCAAGTATAATAAGTGTTTACGATTCAACAGATTACAGTTCTGAAAACCCCGGTTTTCGGACGGGCACGAGCTAGTGTCCACCTCCGACTTTGTGCAGCTGGTCAGCTCTCGCTACGGTGGAAGCGCCCAACCTGACAAGCCTTGTCGACTGGGGAATGCCGCTGTAGAATGGATGGATTCTTCATAACACCAGGGCAGAGCGACTCGGATTGGGAAAGAGATCCCGGGCATGGAGAGCCGGTGGGATTTTCCTCGCCACGACCCTGGCCAGCCTACTAATGGGAACCAGCCGGGCGGAGGAGACCTTCAACCAGCTGGCGGGGGAGTATGCCGCCGGGGTTCGTCCGCTCCTGGAGCAGAATTGTCTGGGCTGCCATTCCACCCAAAGGAGGATGGGAGAGCTGGATCTTGAGCGGTTTGCCACCCTCCAGCAAGTGCGGGGCGATCTGCTCACCTGGCGGAAAATCCTGGAGATGCTCTCCAGTGAGCAGATGCCGCCCGAAGCAGCCCCCCAGCCCAGCGAGGAAGCTCGAAGCGAGGCCGTCCGGTGGGTCCGGCGTCTTCTGGATGCCGTTGCTCTGGCCCGTGCCGGGGATCCGGGACGGGTCCTGCTTCGCCGGCTCAGCAATGCCGAATACAACTACTCAGTACGGGACCTGACGGGAGTCGATCTGGAGCCGGCCCGAGAGTTCCCCATCGATGGCGCCGCCGGGGAGGGGTTCACCAACACCGGAGAGTCCCTGGTCATGTCACCGGCGCTTCTGCAGAAATACATGGATGCGGCCAAGATTATCTCGGCCCACATGGTGCTCCTTCCAGACCGGATCCGCTTTTCTCCGCAAACCACGTCGCGGAACTGGACCGATGAGGTTCTGGATCGGCTCCGATCCTTCTACCGCCGATTTGCCGACGAGGAGGGTCATCCTTTGTCGCAGCCCTACCTGGCGGCGACCCTGCGACACAGGGGAAACCTGGTGTCTGGCGAGACCACTCTTCAGGAGGTAGCCCGGGAGGAGGGCCTTCGCCTGTCCTATCTGAGACTCCTCTGGGAAACCTTGACCAATCCCCATCCCTCCTTCTTTTTGGATCCGGTCCGAGCCCGGTGGCTGACCAGTGCTCCCAACAACCTGCGGGGACTGGCAGAGAAGATCAAAGAGTCGCAAGAGCGGCTCTGGAAGCTCAACACCGTGGGCCACCGGAGCCAATGGCAGGAGCCCGTGGATCCCTTCGTCGCCCATCAGGAGCTGAAGGCCAGGATCTCCACCCGTCCGGGTCAGGAAGAGGCGATGATCTATCTGAGGGTCCGGGATGCGGGTGATGGTGCCCGAGGAGACTACGTCCTCTGGGATCGTCCTCGATTCGAGGCCCCCGGCCAGCAGGCCATCCTGCTGCGGGACGTGGATTCTCTGGACCGTCTCCTCCGCCGGAGACTGGAATCGATCCTGAGTGGCACAACCCGATACCTGGCTGCAGTGGCCGAGCAGTCGACACCGGGGACGGGGACAGCTCGCCAGGAGCTGGCGTCCAAGCATGGGGTGGAGGAGAGGACACTGGAGAACTGGGCTCTTTACCTGCTCGAGGGCGGTCTTCCCCTCTCCGGCAAGCACTACCTTTCCGGCCAGCTGAAGGGCATCGGCCGCAATCCGAACCTCAATGGTTGGGGGGAGGACTACGGACCCCGGTTTCTGTCCAACAGCTCGGATCGGAACGTGGACTTTCCTGGGTTTATCTCCGCCCACCGGGTCGCCTGCCGTCCCTCGGCCACCCACTTTGTGGGTCTGGCCTGGCAGAGTCCCCTGGCTGGCACCGTGCGTGTCCGAACGCGGGCCTCCGACGCCCAGGCCAACTGTGGGAACGGCATCGCCTGGTCGCTCCAGCACCGGCGACGAGGCCAGCTCTCCATCCTCTCGGAAGGAAAGTTCGACCAGGCCGGCTATGCCACGATTCAGGATGTGGAGCAGCTGGAAGTGGAGGAGAGGGATCTGATCGTCCTGGAGATCGATTCTCGCGGCGGGGACGACCAATGTGATCTGACGGTCGTCTCTCTCACCATTACCGAGGAAGTGGAGAAAGGACGAGAATGGAACCTGCATGAGGATGTGGCCAACAACATCCTGGCGGGCAACCCCCACGCCGATCGACTGGGCCATCCCCAGGTCTGGCACTTCTACCAGGGACCTAGCGGCAGACGCGTTCCTGCGGGGCTGGAGTCGCCTCCCCAAGGCTCGGTACTGGCACGCTGGTGAGGTTGGCCCAGGAGGCTCAGGCGATCCTGACTGGGGCTCCGCCGAAAGCGGACACTCCAGATCGACGGCTCCATGACCGCATGACGGCCTTGGACGGGCCGCTCTACCGGGGCGTGGATCTTGCCTCCATGGTGGACCTGGAGGAGGTCCAGGACTTGGAACGGGATGCACCCGATGAAGAGCGCTCGGGGCCAGATCCGTCCCTGTTCGGTCACCATCCCCTGGGCCATCCGGTTGGCCCCGAGAGTCTCGTGGTGCAGGCACCGTCGTTGCTGGAGTTCCGGCTTCCTGCCCAACTGCTGTCGGGACGTGAGTTCGTCGCCGAGGGAAGACTCGATTCCGGCTCTGGCGGAGAAGGGACGGTTCAGCTGGAGGTGTCGACTTCCAAGCCGACAGAAGCTCCCGCCTACGATCCCAGTCTTCCCATCGTGGTGCTTCCAGGGGGTCCGGCTCAGGAGCGTCTGGAGGTGTCTTCTCGGGATTTTCGCCGCGTCTTTCCCCGGATCATCGCCTACACCCGCATCGTGCCGGTGGATGAGATCATCACCATACGTCTCTTCTTTCGAGAGGATGACCATCTCCGCCGACTTTTTCTGGATCCCAGGGAGCGGAAGCAGTTGGACCAGCTCTGGACCGAGCTCCACTACATCAGCCAGGATGCTCTCAAGGTGCACCGGTCCTTCGATATGTTCCTGGGGTTCGCCTCCCAGGGTGGAAAGGAGGAGCAGTTCGAGCCCATGCGCGAGCCCATCCGCAGGCGGGCCGAGGCCTTCGGCCAGGAACTCTTGGCATCGGAGCCGCGCCATCTAGAGGCGGTCATGGACCTTGCCTCGAGAGCCTACCGCCGTCCCCTGAGCGAGAAGGAGAAGGAGGAGCTGCGTTCTCTCTACAGCCAGCAGCGGACCCGGGAGATCCCCCATGACGAGGCCCTTCGGACTCTGGTCTCAGGGGTCCTGGTCTCGCCCCATTTTCTCTACAAGGTGGAGCAGCCCGTGCCCGGTGAGGAAGCCCAGTCAGTCTCCGACCTGGAGCTGGCCACACGGTTGAGCTACTTCCTCTGGTCTTCCCTGCCCGATTCGGAGCTGCTGGAGACGGCGGTGGCAGGGCGGCTGGGAGATCCTTCCACCCTGGAGAGTCAAGCCCTGCGGATGCTCCGGGAAGACCGGGTCCAGGGCCTGGCTATCGAGTTCGCCGCCCAGTGGCTCCATGTCCGAAGCTTCGCCAGGGACATCGAGAAGAACGAGCGGCTCTTCCCGGATTCCGACGAGCCCTTGCGTCGGGCCATCCAGGAGGAATGCGTCCGCTTCTTCCAGCATCTCTTCCAGGAAGATGGCTCCGTCCTTGAGATACTGAATGCTGATTACACCTTCGTGAACGACACGCTGGCCCGGCATTACGGCATCCCCGGGGTGGAGGGCTCCCGGTGGCAGCGTGTCGAGGGCGTGGAGAGCTTCGATCGAGGCGGAATCCTGGGCTTTGCCAGTGTCCTGGCCACCCAATCCGGTGCGTCCAGGACCAGTCCGATCCTGCGGGGCAACTTCATCCTGGAATCCATTCTCGGGGAGCACCTGCCCAGACCTCCTCCCAACGTGCCCGAGCTGCCCGATGACGAGACAGCCACCGATGGACTGACCATCCGCCAGCTGACCGAGAAGCACAGGAGAGTCCCCGGCTGTGCCGTGTGTCACGCTAAGATCGACCCCTTCGGATTCTCCCTGGAGAGCTTCGATGCCATTGGCAGACGCCGGGAGCGGGACCTGGCGGGCCGACCCGTGGAGACGGGAGTCGAGTTGAACAGTGGCTCCCGATTCAACGGGCTTTCGGGTCTGCGCGACTATCTTCTGGGCTCGCGCCGGGAGCAGTTTCTTCGCAACTTCTCCAAGAAGCTGTTAGGGTATGCTTTAGGTAGGGCGGTAACACTTTCGGATGAGCCTCTGGTGGATCGGATGCTGGCTCGGCTCGAGAGGGACAATTATCGCTTTTCGAGTCTGGTCCAGACCATCGTGGCCAGCCGCCAGTTCCGGTATCGACGTGGCCTCGAGGATCGCTAGGGACCCTTGGTGGAGGAGATGTTCACAGACTGGTAAAGTTTCCTGCCTCGGCGTGATGTATTTTTTTGCGGGACCACTTCAGCGGTTTAGAAGGCTGCTTCAGCAGCCTGGCGCGAAGCGCAATAGACCCGGCCTTCAGGCCGGGGTAGAGCGACGATTGCCGGCCGGAGCCCGCTTCAGCGGGCTTCTCGAGCGATGGCTTCAGCCTGGCTCCGGGCGACGATGGCTAAAGCCGCCGTTCGAGAAGGACCTTAAAAGGCCCTCCGGAGGGCTGGCTACGGTCACGGACCCCGGCCTGAAGGCCGGGTCTATTGCGCTTCGCGCCAGGCCGCTGAAGCGGCCTCTTGGACAGCGCACAATCAAACAGACGTCGGTGTTGCTCGGCGGTATGTGATGGCCTGCGACTTACAAGGGGAGGAAGGGAAAGAATGAGTCGGACAGATAAAGCCTCGATGACCCATCGCACAGTCCTTCGTGGTCTCGGTGTTAGCCTGGCCCTTCCCTGGCTCGAGTCGCTGGCGTCTGCTACCGACAGCGCCTCCGCCCAGGCGCCGCAACGGTTCGCGGCACTCTTCCGCAGGGAATGGCTTTCATTCCAAGGAGTGGTGGGCCAGGGGCAGCGGCAAGACGATGGAGCTGGGAAAGGTCCTGGAGCCGCTGGCTCCGCTGAAGGAAAAGCTCCTTTTCATTCGAGGCCTGTACAACGAAGAGGCCCTGAAGGGGAACATCCACAGCTCCCAGACTGGAAATCTTCTCTCGGGTGCCCCCCTCGCCTCGGGCGGCAAGATTCAATCCGGCACCAGCATCGACCAGGTCCTGGCCCAGCGTGTGGGCCGTGGCACCAGGATCCCGAGTCTGGTTCTGGGCTGCGAGAGATCCATCTCCTCGGTCCACAAGAACTACTCTATGCTCTACAGCTCCCACATCTCCTGGAGCTCACCCACCACGCCCACGCCCCTGGAGACCTATCCTGCCCTGGCCTTCGATCGTCTCTTCCGCGACGACGTCAGTCGGGGCGACAAGAGCGTCCTGGATCTGGTTCTGGGCCAGGCCAACAGCCTGTCGCGAAGGGTCAGCAGCTGGGATCGGAGAAAGCTGGACGAGTACCTGACCTCGGTCCGGGAGGTGGAGCAGCGCCTGGATCGGGCCGGCCGGGAGCGACAGCTGGAGGGGTGGCGTCCCACGTTGGAGAAGCCCAACATGAAGCGGCCTCCTGACGGCATGCCCCAGGACATCGATCGGCATATGCGCCTCATGTCCGACATCCTGGTCCTGGCCTTCCAGACGGACACGACCCGGATCTGTACCCTGAAGCTGAACAACGACCACTCCTCTCTTCGATTTCCACATCTGGGCGTGGATTACATGATCCACCATCTGCTCTCCCACAAGGACACTCAAGACTGGTTGAAGGTGAACCAGTTTTTCGTGGGCCAGCTGTCCTACATCGCCGGGCGGCTGGACCAGATCCAGGAAGGCGAAAGGACGCTGCTGGACAACTCCACGATCCTCTTCTGCTCCAGCATGCTCACGGGAAGCCACGACGCGACCCAGCTGCCCGTGATGATTCTGGGACGCGGCGGTGGCCGCCTGGAGACGGGCCGGGTTCTGGACTACCTGGAGAGTCCCAATCGTAAGATGTGCAGCCTCTACCTCTCCCTCATGGACAAGATGGGCGTGCGTCTGGAGCGTTTCGGAGATTCGGACCAGCGGCTCTCGGAGGTCTAAGTGCCCTCGTCTCTGGAATTCAGGGCAGCCGCTGTTGTTCTGAGTGCAGCTTGCCTGCTCACCCTTGTCGCCGGCGGCGGCCTCAGCCGGGGGGCTGAGGCCGCGAAGCTGGGTCTGGAGCGGGGCCGCCGGCTTCTACTCCTTCTGGAATCCTCTGGGGACATGTCAGAAGAGATCCGCAAGGGGGACTTCTCCCATGCCGATCTGCGAGGTGCCCGCATCGCCGGCGAGGATCTCCTCTCCCGTATGGAGGGAAAGACCTTCTCCCAGGTGTACCAGAGCAGGGAATACCTGGAGGGAAAAGGTCTCTTTTCCGCCGTCCTCCGAGGGGTAAGCCTTCACGGTGCCGATCTGTCGGGAGCCGATCTGCACCGAGTCGACCTCAGTCGAGCGGTGCTCGAGCAAGCCGTCCTGCTGAGGAGCGATCTTCGCGGAGCCGTCCTCAACCAAGCGGATCTGCAAAGAGCGGACCTGGAAGGGGCCGATCTGCGCGAAGCCAGCTTGTTTCGGGCGAATCTCTCGGGTGCTTGCCTTCGCACGGCTCGACTCGAGAGCGCCCGACTCAGGGAGTCTTCGCTGCGGGGAGCCGACCTCCGGGGTGCACGAGTGTGGGGAGCGGACCTTCAAGGAGTGGATCTGGAAGGCGCCATCGTGGATGCCGGCGATTGGCTCGTCTCCTCGGGCGCGCGACTGGATCCGGGACGATGGAGTCTGGTTCGGATTGCCCCGGACACCTCATCCTGGAGGGTTTCTGTGTCCCTAGGGGAGGGTGGAGAGCCCGTGGTCCGCAAGAACTCGATCGGCGTGGATCTTAAGCCGTGCCGACCTTAGGGTCTGCGCAAGAATAACTTGGTAGAATTGGCGCTCGGATTTGCATCAGATTCGGCCGCGAACGATTGAGCGAAACCGCAGGCGTAGCCAGGTCTACGTTGAGGATTTCGCGATTGAGGAGCGGCCGAAGATGGTGTGAAGCCGGGATGCCAAAATGCCAAGTTATTCTTGCGCAGACCCTTACTTGGTACAGTACTTCGGTGTCAATTCGTCCCAGGTAAGGGACGGCAGGATTGTCACATTCGACAGTAGACGCCGCTGGCGTTCCAGGCTCAATCTGGCTCGCGACGCCACCACTGCAGATGCTCTGCGGTTTGGCTGGTGTGTACTGCGCGTCAAACGTCGCGAGGAGGACGGCTACCTCTCGTCACCCTATTTTCGCAAGCTGGGAATTCGCTGTGGAGCGCGCCCGGTCAGCCACTTCTTCAGCCCTGAATTCTGCCGTCGGATCATACGCCCGATGAGCATTCGAATGAACGGTGCAGAACCCGATGAGATATATATGGGCACCTTGGGGTCTAACATTCGAATGGTGCTCGACAGCTTCGATCAACTACAAGAAGGTGTACGGCCGGTGTTGGAGTCGTTTGCTCGCGGGATGAAGGTCCACCTGGGGATGAAGGTGCAATCCCTGGTGGCCGACCGGAGACGAATCAAAGCTGTGCGGGTGGTTCGTAAAGACGGACGGATTGAAGAGCTGGGTTGTGCGGGTGCCATCCTCGCCACACCGGCGGAGAAGTTTGCGGATGGCCAAGGGAGTGTCCTTGGGCAAAGCCTCCCAGTCCGGGTCCTTCTGGAGAATCTTGGCAATGGAGTCGAAGAGTGTCTCTCCACCAAATTCCTGTTCTCCCGTGAGACACTCCAGCAGCACACACCCAAAGGCCCAGATGTCGGCCCTCTTATCCACCGATCTTCCACGGGCCTGTTCCGGATTCATGTAGGCTGAGCTTTTCGAATCGCTCGTCGGTGCGGATTGGGTTAAACAAAGGCTCGACACGCAAGGAGACCAGCCACGACGAGCGTTCCGTCAATGCGTTCGAGAGACATTCAAAAGTCTCTTCCTCATCACCCAGTCCCAGGTGAATGAAGGCAAAACTGATGGACCCTACGAATCTATCCCTTGTCTTGGAGAGGTCCCGCAACTCCTCCAGCACATGATTGAGTCTAAGATCCCCCGGCGACGGTATCTCCCAACGCGAGATCGGCTTCTCTGGAACCGGCGCGTCAGGCTTGAGCGACCAGGCCAAGACTACCAGGAGCGGCACTGCCATCCACGGAGCCAGCCGTCGCCAGAGAGGGGGTCTTCTTGACGCTGGCTCGAAACCCACATCCACGGGCTCGCTCAGAGCCTCCCCAATCTCGATCCGGGCATCGCCGATGTCCCTGAGCCTCAGCTGGGGGTCTTTCTCAAGACAGCGGCGGAGAAGTCTCCGAATGGCCAGGGGGGTGTCCTTGGGCAGAGCCTCCCAGTCGGGGTCCTTTTGGAGGATCTTGGCAATGGAGTCGGAGAGTGTCTCTCCACCAAATTCCTGTTCTCCCGTGAGACACTCCAGCAGCACACAGCCAAAGGCCCAGATGTCGGTCCGCTTGTCTACCGGCTTCCCGCGAGCCTGCTCCGGACTCATGTAGGCCGCCGTGCCCAAGACGACCCCCTCCTGTGTGGCCTCCATCGTCAACGTGGGAGAGTTGGCCAGTTCCTGCTGCGTCAGCTCTGGGCCCAGTGCTTTGGCCAGCCCGAAGTCCAGGACCTTCACCTTGCCCTCGAGCGTGATCTTCACATTGGCTGGCTTCAGATCCCGGTGAATGATCCCTTTCTCATGAGCCGCCTCAAGAGCTTGGGCGATTTCCAGGGCTGTCCCGAGGACCTCTTCTATCGGGATCCGCCCCTCTGCAATCCGCTCCGCCAGCGTCGGGCCCTCCACTAGTTCCAGGACCAGCGCCTGCACATCTCCGTCCACCTCCAAGCCGTGGATAGTGCTGATGTGGGGATGGTCGAGGGACGCCAAGACTTCCGCCTCTCTCTGAGAGCGACCCATTCTCTGACGATCCCGAGCGAACTTCTCGGGCAGGATCTTCAGCGCTACCTCCCGGCCGAGCCGAGTGTCCGTGGCCCGATAGACCGCACCCATGCCTCCTTCGCCTAGCTTCGCTGTGATCTTGTAATGATTAATGCTTTCGCCTAGCAACACGGATCTCCAGAACCGCAGAGGAGTCTATCCTACAAATACTAGATTGTTGGGTCTAGAAGGGCAATCTCAATGGATGGCGTATATGTCAGATTCATCGTCGTAACTCAGGAGAGACCTGGCAATTGAAGCTCGCTCAAGTGAGGAGTATATTCGGCTCGAGTCTCATAGCAATGGGTCCGGACTGCACAGATTTCCATAGAGCTTCATGGCTCATCGTTTCTTCCTTTCTTTGCTCTTGCCAAGAAGCTGGTGATGCATCTCAGAGATCGGTGTATCCGGTGCCGGCGGAAGTGACCGGCCGCAGCACGGCGACGACCCCCTGATCGTGTGTGGCTACCACAATGGCGGCCGTACCGTCACCGTAGATGTCACCGGCTTCGACATCACGCATGCGGCTGAAGACACCGCCGAAGTCGGTCTCCCAGAGCGTCCGTGCCTGACCGGCCGTATCCCAGAGCTTCACCGCCGCCGCGGTCCCGCCGAAGGTCAGGAATTAATAGGAATGTGGTTCTTGGTTCGATTCTAGGACAAGGGTGGAATCAGGCCAAAGGAGGTCGAAATGAGGTGGGTTAGTTACCCTGACATACGCGAGATGATACGGACTCGTATACGCGAGTGCGAGGATCGCCACGCGCGTCCAGCCCGACGGCACACTCAACGATCTCTCCCACCTCCTCGGAGCACTGTTTCTCCGTCCATCTGTTCCGTGCCTGGACCTTCTTCCAGACGAAGGTGTGGAGATCACCAACCGTCACCATCTTCTCCGCATCTTCATCGTGAAGCGTGAGTTCGAAGTGCTCTTCCGTCTCCATGACCTTTTTGACGAGTCCTACGACAGAGGCAGGCTCCCGGCTAGCCCCGCTTCTTATGACCTGACGCCAGACGGGCACAGATTCGTCTGGGTATGGCAGAGTACGGTATCTGTGCACCTGGAGACGTGCTTCCCCGGGCCAAGGAGCGGGCACAGAGGGCGCTTGACTTGAACCCTCGGCTGGCGGAGGCCCAAACTACCTTGGCCCACGTTAGAGCCTTCTATGACTGGGATTGGGACGAGGCCGAGCGGCAGTTCCAACTAGCCATTGAGCTGAACCCTAAATACCCCATGTCTCATCACTGGTATGCGTTGTTCCTTACGGCTATGGAGCGGCACGACGACGCACTCAGAGAAGAGAGACTGGCTCTAGAACTCGCCCCCACCTCCTTGATCATCAACAAGAACGTGGGAACGATCCTTCACTACCAGGGAGACTATAACGGGGCTATCGAGGTGTACCAGGAAACTCTGGAGTTGGATCCTCACTTTTCACGAGCCCATTTCTATCTGGGGGCCTCCTATGTGCAAGTGGGGAAGTATAGAGAGGCCATCGTCGAGTTCCAGCGGGCCACGGAGCTGACGGGTGGAAACACGCGGTTTCTCTGGCCATGTTAGCCCATGTGCTAGCTGTGTCCGGTCGACGAGATGAGGCCCTCCATGGGCATCGAGGGCCAATCCGGCGAAACCAGCCGCCGGCAGTTTCTCTACCATGGGACCATATCGGTTGTATTTGGAGCCTCCCAATCCGTGCATCAAGAGGACACAGGGATAAGGGGGTGTCCCGGTTTTGGGAATCGCCAGTAAGGCAGGCACCCGATCATCACGGACACCACGAAAAGCGATCTTCTCGAGATTGACCGTTGGCCTGTCCTTCTTGTCAACGATTCGTGCTTCCAGAGGTATGTCCCGATCATATTCATAGAACTGCTTCAGGACCTGAAATGCCTCTTGCCCCATCGGTACCAATGCCGGAGCATTCTCCTCGGCAACCAGGGGGCTGATGTTCAAGAGAACGATAGCCAGGCCAAGCCCGAAAAAGTGACGCTGTTTCATTAACTTCTCCCTATGAGATCCCTTGACAGGATGGGTTCAAGAATTACATGGAGTTTCATTCGGACTCACCTACGACCCAACTATAGACCCTGCCTCACAAAGGGATCAACATGACCGACCACCAGAACACATCACTCTGTTGGTAGCGGGAAAGGTGCCATTTGCCGCGCTGTTCAGAGAGTAGAGGGGTACGACGAATCCTCGAAGTTTCAGCTCCACCCCCAAGCGCGCCGGATCATTCACGAGCACACTTCGGGTCTGGCGTAGCGGTGGTCTCCAGGCCGCCGTCCCGAGCCAAAGGCTCGGAATACCAATAGGACTTCGGCCTGGAGACCAAAGCTACGTTCGCAAATGAGGTTTCGGCTTCGCCCTGAGGCGAAGCGGGACGGAGAGTCCAGGCAAGGAGGCCTCAGCACTGCAGCGGCCTGAGAAGTTGATCACCGGTATGCATCTCTCCGGTGGCGAACAGCAATTACATCGACCAGGCGGTGAGTGTCGTCAATTCTGTAGACGATGCGGTGTTCGCCTACACGGAGTCGCCACAGGGTCTGAGCGCCACGGAGCTTTCGAACACCTCGGGGTCTAGGCTCATTGGCCAACTGCTCAACTCGGATCAGAATTCTCGTTGCCGCTGAATAATCGAGCCCCTCAAGTTCTTTTCGGGCGGAGCGGGCAAAAACAATGGAATACTCAGCCATCCGCTAGGCGACGACGACCGATCTTCTTCTTCACTGCCGAGAGCGATTCCCGTGGTTCGTCACGACGCGACTCGGCCAATAGCCGGTCGTAGAAGTCCTCCCAGAGCTCGGCGTGCTCCTTGAGGTCTATTACGGCAACGGTTTCCCTACCTTCTTCGTCGAGTTCGAATCGAACGCCTCTCATCACGGATATCGCCTCAAGCGGGATCTGGAACATTATACGTCATCCAAGGCAGTCAGGGTTCGGTGGGTTATGACGCTTGAGATTGGTGTTCAGTCAAGGATCTGTATTGTCTAGACAGACTCATTTGCGGTCCTGGAGGCTCTATGACAGGCCAACGCATCTCCCACTGCAAGATCACCGAGAAGCTCGGTGATGGCTGACTGGCCTGTGGGTCGCGTGCTGCTTACGTGGGTGCCGTATCCCCGACCGCATGTGAAGCCGTTACTGCAGCCAATTGTTTTTGCTTTCTTGGTAGCAAAGTGCTCGTTGTCCACGTCAATGATCGGAGGCTTTGCATCCCGGGCGGGCACCTGGAGCCAGAAGAGTCACCTGAACAAGCCTTGCTTCGAGAAATTCTAGAAGAAGGCGGAACTCCCCCACTTCCACTGGTACTTCGAGGATTTCGAGTGGCCTTGGTACATGCCCCCTTTGCAGGAATACACGGCGATTGTAGAACATGGCGGCTTTGACAACGCTCGGGTGGGGGGCGAGAACGCAGATCGCTTTTTCCCAGACAAGGAATCCATGGTCAAATGGATCGATCAGCCGAGTTTTTGACTCTCGATAACAGCACTTTTGTGAGGCCCAGGCACAGTTCAGGCCTCTTTGTGGGTAAACACATGCAGAAAGGGTCATGCGAAGCGGGCCTTGAGGTATCAACAAGGTAGACCTGCCTGATTTCGGCCAGTCGGATTTCTAAGGCCGTGAGCCGTTGCACCGTCTGCATCGGTCCCTGACATGGCGGACACTGCAAAACGGCAGCCTCGCTAGGAGAGAGGACGGGTGGCGCTTGAGCCATCTGGGCTAGTAAGAAGCGGCAGTGAGGAAGCAGTAGCTCCAGCGGCTTGTTGGGTAGCCGACCCGATGCTCGAACATCTGCAAGGCCGCTGCTTGAGAGCGTCTCGAATCCCACGAATAGGCTCCGGAGTCCCGCTGCCGCTTGCTTAAACCCACACCGTGTCACTCGAAGATCCTCCTTTTGAAAAACCCACCCTGTCGCGGTGGGCTCGCCCCATCCTGGACAGCTCATCGTCTGGTGTTTAGCGGCCCCCCGAAGTGGCAATGCGCCCCCGTCGTGGACTCCTTTCTCACAAAGTCTCACCTGTCCACACACCCGAGTCAACTCAGGAGAGCTTTCGACAAGAGACAAGAATGGTAGAATGAAACTCTTTGCAGGGGCGATCGCTTTCCATGCGGAATAGTCAGTCATATCGTGTGGCTCGACAACTGCCCTACCTTCACCATAACTCGAGAGACAGGTGAATCATGATGTCAAATCCCGCAGGACTCATCGTGGTGTTGATGATCGTCGGTACTCCGGCGTTCTCGGAAGCATCCGCAACCAGGACGATCGATATGGGCTCTCGGCGAGAGTTGATGGTGGATGATCACCTGATCGACTCGCTGTCCGGTGCTGCAACGCAGCGCCTTCATCATCCTGTCCGCCGTGGGCTGGCTCTTGTGCATGATGCGCCCTGGGAAGGGAATATGGGCAACTACCATACCGTGTTCCATGATCCGGATTACAAAGACGGCGGACAGTATCGCATGTATTACCATGGCTGGCAAACCGCCATTGGTGACAACAAGGGCCATCCGCTCGTCATCTGCTATGCCGAAAGCAAGGACGGTATCAGCTGGGAGAAACCAGAGTTGGGACTCGTGGAGTACGAAGGGTCGAAGGCCAACAACATCGTGCTCGGGGAGATGAACGGCAGCGAATGTCATGAATTTTCGGTCTTCAAGGACACGAATCCCGAGGCTCGGGACGGCGAGAAATACAAGGGTCTGGGGTTTGGTCGCAATCCACCTGGCCTCTACGTGCTCAAGTCTCCCGACGGGATTCACTGGTCCTTCTACAACGACCAGAAACCCGTCATGACGGGTCATCCGTTCGATACCCAGAACACAGCATTCTGGGATCCGAACATCGGCAAGTACCGTGCCTACATCCGTGATTTCGATGAAGGCCGCCGCGACATAATGCTGTCCACGTCAGATGACTACATCCATTGGAGCGAGCGCGAGTGGCTCCAGTATCCGGGGTCACCCGAGGAGGCGCTCTACACGAATCAGATCAAACCCTACTACCGCGCCAAGCACATTCTCATCGGTTTCCCATCTCGCTACGTCGATCGCGGTTGGATTCATGCGACAGGTCTTCTGCCATCTCGCAGTCTTCGCGAGGAACGCGCCAAGATGGTCCCTCGTTACGGCAGTGTCGTCACCGACGCGTTGTTCATGACGAGTCGAGACGGATTGAGTTTCAAACGTTGGAACGAGGCCTTCATTCGCCCCGGGCTGCGAACCCGGCACAACTGGTCGTACGGTGACAACTACATCGCTTGGCAGGTAGTGGAGACGGACTCGACCGACGACGATTCGCCGCGCGAACTCTCTTTGTATGCGACGGAGAGCTACTTTACCGGCGTGACATCGCGGCTGCGGCGATACACTCTGCGCATCGATGGCTTCGCCTCCGTATTCGCTCCGCTGGAGGGAGGCGAGTTTGTCACCAAGCCTCTCACTTTCAGTGGGGATACACTCAGCCTCAACCTCGCGACGTCCGCTGGGGGATCCGTCCGCGTCGAGATTCAAGACGCCGAGCGCAAGCCCATCGAAGGTTACTCATTGGCTAACTGCACGGAGATATTTGGGGACTCACTCGAGTATGCCGTGCGGTGGCGGGAGAAGGGCACGGACGTCGGGAAACTTGCAGGGAGGCCGGTTCGATTGCGATTCGTGATCCGTGACGCAGACATCTATTCCCTGCGTTTCATATCACAGGCGGTCGGCGACCCGTAGGCTGGATGTTGTAAAACCAAGCACTGGTGACAGTATGATTTTGCGACAAACCATGAAATTATATCTTAAGAATGAATCCATGCGGTCCACCACAGATCTCGCTGTGAAGAACATGAATCTGGCTGTTTCCCTGGCCAGGGAACTCGGCGTCCCCGTAGAATTAGGGGAGACGAGTGGAGCGATTATAACCCGGTTCCGAGATGATGGTGACTGGGGCGAAGACGATATGAACGAAATCACCCGGGATTATACGCAGCGATCCGGTGTGGATATCTGACGGTGATCATATGTCACAATCCTCAATCACCCAAATCGAAACACCGGCCGTAATCCTCGATCAGGCCAAATTAGATGCCAATCTGAATGCGATGCAGCAACTGGCCGATCAGGAGGGTGTCAAACTCCGTCCTCATGTAAAGACACATAAATCACTGGAAATCGGAAGACGCCAGATTGCCCGAGGCGCGAGTGGCATCACGGTAGCAACGGTGGATGAGGCTTGTGTCTTCTTAGCGGGCGGGTTCAAATCCATAACCGTCGCAAGACCGGTTATCTCACCCAAAACACTCACACGGTTGTTCTCTTCAGCTTCATCTGCTGAAGAGATTCGAATCGTAGTAGATTCACAGGCGGGCTATGAGGTTATTTCCGCAGGATGTTCCGCGGCGTCTGGTCCGGTGGGTATTTTCATAAAAGTCGATGTGGGTTTACACCGCTGCGGCCTTCAGGAAGATGATAAAGAACTCATTCCCCTTGCGAAACGCATTCATGAAGCCTCCGATCTCGATTTTCGGGGCATTCTCTCTCACGCCGGCCACGCTTATGCCGCCCAATCAAGAGAAGCGGTCGGCGAGATTGCCGAACAGGAAAGGCAGGTCATGCTCAGAGTCCGGGAAACATTGATGGGGCAGGGCATCCCGGTACCGGAAATCTCGGTTGGAGCGACACCAGCCGTACTGGGAGCCGGCTCATTCGAGGGCATTACCGAAATACGTCCAGGGAATTACGTCTTTCTCGATATGTTGCCGATAAATGCGGGTGTTGCACGCGTGGAAGATGTTTCACTCAGCGTGCTCGCCACCGTTATCAGTAAAAACGATACCTATCTCATCACCAACTCCGGTTCAAAGACGCTGACGTCTGATGCGGGTGTGCATGGCATGACCGGGACACGGGGTTTCGGCAGAGCCTATCCGGTAGACCACTTTCCGGATCCCGACTATGCGATGATCGTTGAAAAAGTATCCGAGGAACATGGCATACTGGGACGTGGCCCGGACGATCTCCCGATCGGGTCGCAGGTGCGTATTATTCCCAATCACGCCTGTCCGGTGGCCAATCTAGCAAGAGAATATGTAGTTTTGAACAAAGAGGGTATGAGCACCTGGCCGGTCGATGCATCCCGATGCTCTCGTTAACCTCATCACCCGACTCGCCACTTTGTACCTGCCGCGTGGGTAATACCATCATCCGTTGGGCAGAAGTACCTCGTCTTGCAGGAGAAGGGAGCGCAGGTACTCGTGCTCACAGCCGGGACAGTGGATGCGGGCGAAGCCGTGGCGCAGGGTATCTGGCTGACTCAGCGGACTATTTCGAGGGCCAGTATGTACCGTTGTACGCCACCAGCTCCGATGGAGTCGAGCCGGAAAAGCCCCAAGGTCGACTATAACCATGAGACTACCGCCGTCTATGGTGCCCAGGGCACCGGACGGTTGAGTCGCTGCCCCACTGGCCTCGGTCTTGCCCGCGGGAAGCTAGACCGATTCGTGTCGGTGACCGGCGTCTGGAGGCAAGCTTCCAACCTGATATACTGGGCCGACGACATTCTGCTGACGGCTCGCTGCCACCGTAAAGGGGAGGACATCTGACTGTACGTGCGAGTCGTCGATTTTTCCGACGACCAGTGGCGCATGATCGAGGAGACGAAGGTCTGGGCAATGCCCCGTCGATGAAGGTGGCCGCCTATTCGACCATGGAGCAGAACCTTAACCCGGATTTCTCATCGCTTGTCGTAGCGAGGCGCCGCAAGGGCCGTCCTGGCAAGGCTTGCGACCGAGACCACTCGTGGCTAGCCGCCGCAGTCGTACTTGTACAGTACGTCGAGGAGGCCGACCGAGCATAACACAGCTAGGACGGATGATTGCGGCGTCGCAGTAGACCAGCGATGAGAAATGCGGGTTAAACTTGGTCAGGTCCTCCCTACTGCACTTGGACGGCGGCGAGATGCTCGCCACACCCACTGGGCGATCGAAAGGGGTCGGGGTCGCATCCGTTCCCACCGGCTCCAGGTTCAAGTATAGCGCTTCGGATGTCGCAGTTTACGGTCTCCAGTCTTCGGAAAGAGGGGTAACAGACATGAGTGCAGGCAGTCAGGTTAGGCGCGTATGGGTCAAGGGACTGAGGGGTTTGGCCCTGATCTTCCCCCTGCTCGGAACGTCTTACGGACAGGAGGTATCGACCCTGGACATCGGCTCGAAGCGTGAGCTGTTCGTCGACACCCATCTGATCCAGGACATGTCCGGGCTGCGGCTCAAGCTGCATACTCCCGTGCCCAAAGAGATCGTGATGCATCATGACAAGCTCTGGGAGGGCAACGCCTGTAGCTACTACTCGATCTTCCGCGATGGGGACATTTACCGCATGTACTACGAGGCCTGGGGCCTCGAGCCCTCCGGTATTCCGGTCCACGACATCCTGATCGCCTATGCCGAGAGCAGAGACGGCAAGAGCTGGGTCAGGCCGGAGTTGGGGCTGTTGGAGTTCAACGGCTCCAAGCAGAACAACATCTTGTGGGCCAGTGAAAAGCTGGACGGCTGGGGCTCTTTCAAGGATACCAACCCCGATTGTCCTCCGGATGCCCGTTACAAGGCCTTCTATATTGGCAAGGGTGGTCTGATGGCCGCCAAGTCGCCCGACGGCATACATTGGTCCGCCATCGGTGACGAACCGGTCTTGACCGATGGCGCCTTCGACAGTCACAACCTGGCCTTCTGGGACGCGGAGCAGGGGCTGTACCGAGCCTACTATCGAGATTTCAGGAGGTCGGATGGTTCCTCCGGTTCTGGTCCCGGCAGCTTTCGCGACATCAAGACCGCCACCTCGGAGGATTTCATCCACTGGACGAAAGGGGAGTGGTTGGAGTATCCCGGCGCGCCAGACGAGGAGCTCTATACCAACAACGTCATCCCCTACTATCGTGCGCCGCACATCTACCTGGGCTGTTGACGGGCTGGATTAGGAAGGGAAATCACCTATTCTTCGAGCGTTGACATGCAGAGTGGTGGATCGAGCTGTTATGATTGGGGTTAATTGTTGGGGTTTGTGGAATGTCCACTGCTAAAGAGCAGCTAACCAGGCTGATCCAGGTGCAACCGGAGGACAGCACCTCGGAAGAGATTGTAAGAGAGCTTGCATTCCACCTCATGGTCCAGCGGGGTTTGGCGGACTCTTCGGCTGACCGTACGATTTCCAACGAGGAAATGGGCCGTCGAATCCGGGCATGGCAGAAATAGGCTGGACCCGTGAGGCGGAACGGTGGCTTCGAGATATCTTCGACTATATCGCGCTCGATAATCCACAGGCTGCTGCCAAGGTAGTAGCTGGCATCTACAGGTCGGCGCAGCGACTCAGTGAGTTTCCGGAACTCGGCTATAGGTACCCCGGCTCAGGAGATCAAGTACGAATTTTGCTATACGGTCACTATCGTATAGCGTACTTGATCAAACCGGACGGAAACATCGATATCTTGGGCGTCTTCCACGGCGCGCTCGACATTGATCAATACCTCGTGTGAGCCGTCGCCCGAAGAGATGGGCTCGCTTCCTGCCAGCTCAGTTTGGCGGAGTGGCGGAAGACTGCGTGACAAAAGCGATGCTGTCGTCAAGAATTCCCCCGAGCGAGGCATGGGATGGCTAAGAGACACCCTAAATGGTAGCTGAGAATAGACCCATCTATCTTTCGGATTAATATATAAACCATCCCCCTGAGATTGCCCTTCCAGACCCAACGATCTAGTATTTGCTAAGGGTCGCTCCTGCGCTTTTCTCTAATCGAATGGATTTTTGTCGTGGGACACCTGGAGAAGTTGACTCTCCTGGTGTATCCGCAGCTGCGGTGTCGAGCTCACCGTTACATGCGACAAGAGCTCAAAATGGAATAGCGGGCACCAAAGAAGGTCCATGGTACACTCTGCGGGAAGCTAGCTCGATATGCGGACAACCTGCAACCTACCCAGCAGCGTGATCAGGTTCTCTCTTGTAGCAACCTGGGCCCTCCTTCTGCCGGCCCAGCTCATGGCTGCCGAAGTCTTGAAGGTCGGCACCCGCAAACAGCTCTTCCTCGACGATATCGTCATCGAGTCCTTGACACCGGGCATCTTTCCCGTGCTGAACCAACCCCTCAAATACTCGGGGAATCCCCTGATCCTCATGGACCGATGTTGGGAAGCGGACATGTCCTTTACCGAGCACTCCAATGTCCTCTACGACCGCGAGGAGGGCCTCTTCAAGATGTGGAACACCGTAGTCAACTACGATTGGTCACGGAAACTGTTGGCCTACTACACATCCCGGGACGGTCTTCGTTGGGATAAACCCCCAGTGGGACAGTTGGACTTCCACTCGGGCGCCTGCCGGGGAAAAGCCACGAGAGATCACAATTTCGTCTCCGAGGGCGGCGGTGGAGTCTTCAAGGATCTCCACGAGCCGGATGCGGCGAAGAGGTACAAGCGCCTCTACAATCGTCGGGAGCCCAGCCATGGAGTGTGGGCCGCCTACTCGGGAGACGGACTTCACTGGACGGATTATCGCTCTCCCCAGGTCAATCCCGTCTACCTGGCCAACGACACCCATCAGGTGGTCTTCTGGGACAAAGCCAGGAGACAGTACGTAGCACATATCCGACTCTGGCCTCCCCTGTTTCGCCACGATCCCCGGTTTCGCGCCGGCAGGCCTATCTTCGGGAAAAGAAACGAGGGCTTCGTGCGGGTTCCAGGACTGGCCACCAGTGAGAATTTTCTCGAGTGGGACGCCCCCGAGAGTATGTTCGCGAGCGCCGAGGTCAATGGCCCCTATCTGCTGGTTGCGCCGGACGAGCGGGATGGCCCATCAGTCCGCGGCTTCAACACTTTCGAAGTTCTCTCCTACGAGGGGGCGTACATCGGATTCCTCACCGTCTACCACAACTATCCCGGCATGGAGAAAAGAAGACCGCCGGTTCGGGGGACGGCTCGCAGTGCCTGGATGGACACCATCGACGTCCAGCTGGCCTTCAGCCGGGACGGCAGCAGCTGGCAACGGTTGGGTGAGAGGAGGACCTTTCTCCCGAACGGACCCGAGGGTAGCTACGACGCCGCCATGGCCTCCGTGGCCCAGCACCCGATCGTCAGACACGACCTGGGGGAAATCTGGATCTATTACGTGGGGCTGGAGAAGGGAAATTGGAGCGCGGCCCGCGGGGAAAATGAAGAAGGGACCATTAACCTGGCCGTCCTCAGGCTGGATGGCTTCATCTCCCTGACCGGAGGAAAAGCCCACGTCAGGACCCGATCGCTCGTCTTCCAGGGGGACAAACTGAGAATAAACGCGGCGACCGCTGGTGACGCAGGAGAGGTCCGGGTCGAAATTCTGGAGTCGGAGACCAATGAGCCGCTCCAAGGCTATGCCAGAGAGGATAGTGACCCATTTCAAGGCGACGCAATCCGGCACACGGTGGGCTGGAGAGGGATTACCAACGTTCGGGGACTTCAGGGCCGGCCGGTGAAGCTCCGCTTCTACCTGGAGCAGGCGAAGCTCTTTTCCTTCCAATTCGGCTCGGACTAGAAGGGCAAGCCGAAGAGAACGCCTTCGCTCGTTTGAGGAACTCAATCGGCTGGTGCCGACGGGGAAGTGATTTCACCCACCGTATGGTAGGGAGAATCGCTCCATCCATTCTTGCGGTTAACATATACGGACGCTGATCGGTGACCATCTGGCTGAAAGCCTCTATAGACAAGACACGGCCACCGATATTCCAGCCGACGTGACCATCCCGATCCATCAGGAAATGTCCTATTTGGATAGCGTGCCGGATTACGTCTCCTTCTTCTGCGAAGATCCCCCGGAAAACGGCCAGAAGACCAACCTGATCGGCGATATGAGAAGGTTCACCGATAGTCTCCCCGTAGAGCTCAAGAAGAGGTACAAGGGTAAGCGCGCCCGCCTTCGGCGTATGCTGCCGCCCACCGGGAAGGACACGGGCTTTTTCCGCGCCCAGAAATGCTGGCAGGAAACCTTCGGCACCGACGACCGAGAGGGAGTCGTTGCCATCGCCGAGCAGAAGGGGTGGGAACTGAGCTGGACCGACGACGATTTCCTCGTAATCACTCAGGAGCCGGCGCGGTTTTTCAGGACGCACCCAATCCACGGCGAGATCTGGTGCACCCAGGCGCTGCTTTTTCAGCCAGTGTCGAGGCGCCTCTCCGCAGAGAGGGACGGCAGAACGGCAGACCTCGAGCGGTTGGACTCAGCCTTGGCCAATGAGCCGGACAGCATCGACCGAATGATCATGGAAGACGGCAGCGCCGTGCCACCGGAAGATTGCAGGATCGGGTTTGAGATCGCCGTGGCAGCGGAAACACCCTACGCGCTGGGACGGGGAGACATCATTGTCCTCGACAACCTGCTTATGGCGCACGGGAGATCACGGTTTACTGGCCCGCGGAGAATCTTCACCGCACTGGGCGACCGAGTGGCCAGCAGGCAAACAGCCTGACACTCGTAGCCGCGTTCAAAGCGTTTCCGCGCAGGGGCCTCGTGATCTCCTTCGGCTTGTATCGCTGATGACAGCGGTTTCGGCCTATGTCCTCTCCCCCGCGTCCATCGCCGGGAGCACCCCGCCTACTCGATTCTATTCCCTACGATGCGGAGCCTCGATTCACTTCTCCGTAGGCACGAGCCGTTTGAGTTCCTCAGCCCAATTGAGGACGACGTTGATCTGGTTGGGCACTGACTCCTCTCCTCGCTTCACCATGAGAAACCGCTGGCCGTCCGGCGTGGGGTCGTAGTCGCGCCGATCCACAGGCTGCGCTTCCCCGCCCGGAGGTAGCGCAGATAGCCCCTCGAAAAGAACCTCCGGCCTTCCCACGCTGAGATTCGGTTCGGTCTCAACCGAAGCCGTCACCATCTTGTCTCCTTCGCGATAGAAGATCTCTCCGCGATGGGGTGCCCAGAGCGGACGTTGAGCACCGTTGGTTGAGATCGCGAGGAGGCCCCCTTCTGCCGGATAGCGTTTCGCATAGATCTCGTCTCTTCCGGATCGATTGGAGGTGAAGACAATCCAGTTCCCATCCGGTGAAAAGCCCGGGTGCCGTTCGTTGAACTGGGTGACATGGAAGGGTTCGGGCGTTGCCTGCCCATCCAATCGGAGCGTGAGAATGTCCATATCACCCCGCTTGGTCCACTCCGAGAACACCAACACCCTCCCGTTGGAAGACACGGAAGTGGGAAACTGCCAGTTGTCTCTTTCGAGGACCCGCTGAGGTTTGCGACTGCCGTCGGCAGGACTCCACCAGATGTCCGCTCCCCCTTCGGCAGACCCAGAAAAAAGAGCCTCGAACCATCCGGGCTCCAGGCGGGCGCAAAAGACCGGGGGATTTCAGAGGTCAATGGGGCTAGGGCGCATCGCTCGATCTCGCAGACCCAGATGTCTCTTCTTGACACAACCGCCAGACGCTTGCCATTCGGGGAGAGTCTTGGATTGTACAACTGCGTCTGGGTTTGAAGGAACGGCTCCTCCCGTCCCTGGCGATCTACCCAGACCAGGGCATCCGCCCGATCCACCTCCGATCCGGGGACATACGCGAGCGATCCGCTCCGGGAGACTTCGAACTTTGGCACCATACCCCCTGCTAACCACACATCCTCCACCACGTGATCAACGACAAATGGAATTCCCGCAGCGACAATTGGAAATCCCCACACGAGGGATAAAAAAAAAGAGCTGTAGCCGTCCTCTGAGACGACTCTTTTCGGGGTCCTCCTTTCTGTAAAAAAGAGAGATTGTTTTTAGAATGCGAGGGGGATGGAGTGAGGGCGTAGCCCGAACGGAGCTCCCCCTCGCTCGCGCCGGCGTCGAGGGGAGTGGACCAGATCCACGAGGCTCCTGAGCGGCCTCTGTAGGGCGCTGTACGACCTCTCCCCTTGGCGGGCACTCGTCTATCGTCCCCACCAAGCACTTCCCAGGGGCCAATCAGCCGATTTGCCCGGATTTGAACTCCTCGCGGTTTCCTCATTTCGTGGTTTCCTGCTGTTTCTTCTTGGCGCTCTCCATTCGGTAGCTCGAGACGTTGAGTTCCAGAATCACGCTGTGGTGCACCACCCGATCAATCGCCGCCACCGTCGTCATGGGGTCCTTGAAGATCCTCTCCCAGTCCGAGAAGATCAGGTTGCTGGTCAGCAAGATGCTGCGGCGTTCGTAGCGATGGGCCAGCAGTGTGAAAAGAACCTCCATTTCCTCCCGACTTTGCTGAACGTAGCCGATGTCATCGACTATGAGAGCCTCGAAGCGATCCAGTTTCTTGAGCTCCTTCTCCAGAGTCAGATCGATTTTGGCCCGCAGCAATCGCTGTACCAGCAGGGCGCAGGTAGAGAATAGAACCCGGCGCCCCAGCAGAATCAACTCCTGCCCCAGAGCACAGACTAGATGCGTCTTGCCGCTTCCAGGGTTGCCGAAAGCCAAGACGTTCTCGGCGCGATCCAAAAACGTACCTTCCAGCAGCGCCGTCAGTTGTCGATCCACGCTTTGGGGCAAGCGCGAGCGGTCCAACGCCGTCAGCGTTTTCTCCCAGGGAAGCTTCGAGATTCGGCGCAGGCGCTGGATTTTGCGCTCGTGCCGCTCCGCCACTTCGATCTCAGATAACGACAAGAGAAACCGGGGATAGGACAGACTTTCCTGGGTAGCCAGTGCCGCCTGGGCGGCGGAGTGCTCCCGAAAGGCTGGTAGATGCAGCTGGACAAGGCACTCGCGAAGCCGGGTCAAGTTGCCTCCACTCATGATCTCACCTCCCGGCTCTCCAGCAGCGTGTCGTAGACGCCCACGTCCATCTTCTCCACCGCCACTTCCCAGGGCTCCACCACCGGATCGACGAGGCATTCTCGTAGTGCTTCGAAACGGATTCTTTGTCCCCTCTCAATCAGCCCCTGAAGTGCCTCTCGCACTCGCTGCTCACCTTCCTGGGCAGCCAACTCGAGGATCTTCAGATACTGGCGATCCGCCGTGGCTGGACAATCTTGGCGCAGCTCGTCGTAGGCGACTCGAAACAAGATCCCCGGAAACAGATCCTCGCGCCAGCGATAGCGAGTGAACGCCCCCGGCTTGCGCACCAGGGAATGGATCACCTGCCGGTAGTCAATGCGATGCTTGCCTTCTCCTCGCAAGCGAGGCATGCGTGCCTGTGGCTGACCCCCGTAGTAGACCTCCACCTGATCCGCCCACACCCTCACCTGCACCCGCTCGCCGATCAACCGGCTGTCCACCGAATAGGTGTTGTGGCGAACCCGGATCGTACTGCTGGGGGAGACTCTCACCCACTGCCGGGTGAAGTCATCCAGACGGCGTGCCGGCAACGGGCGCATCACGGCCAGCTCTTCTCCCAGGCGCTTTTGCCGGGTCGCATTGCGCCGGTCCACAATCACCGCTACAAAACCCTCGTACTCTTCCCGGCTGGAAAAATCACGGCTACACCGCAGCAGCAGTTCCTGCTCGATGGCCCGTTTCAAGCGGTGATGGGCCTGTTCCACATCCCCGTTCTCGTGAGCCTTTCCTGCCTGGGTGCGACTCGAGCGCATCCCGAAGTGTCTCAGCAACCCTTGATAGCGCTCGGTGAACTCTTCCCGTTTCAGGTTGTTGACGGCCGCCGAAAGCCGGTCTGTTCGGTGTTCCTCGGGCAGCGCCCCCAACTCCCACAACGCGTTCTGAAGCCCCAGGCTGAGGCTCTCAAAGGACTCACTGAAACACAGCGTGGTCGCTTCCCAGTTCGAGTAGGCCAAAACAAAGTGGTACAGCAGATGGGGAAACGGCTGGCCCTGGATCGTCACTCCCAGACGCCCCATAAACGTAAAGTCCGATTGAGCTTGATGTCCCGGCCGATACTTCTGCGGGAACATCACCTCCTTCGCTTCTCCGTGTTGTGCCTTCCACTGCTTGATCCTGCGCTGCAGCGTCCTCAACTGACCTTGCTGGAAGGCCCCTTCCTGCTGGCGGCACAAATACTCGAACACCGCTGTCGCTTCCACCGTCGGAGATCGCTTCAGGATCTCTTCCACCTCTGGCCACACCGACTCGAACGGATCCGATCGAGTTCGCCATTATCGCTCCGGCTGACTCTGGCTCGGCAGCTTTCCCGACTTCAGGTACTTCCGAGCCGTCTTTCGCGACAGCCCCGCTTTGGCCGCCGCCATCGTTAGCGTCTTCTCGTTCTTTTGCAACTTTACTAACCTCCGCACTTGCTGATCCTTAACCATGCCCTCATGGTCAGGATCAGCCCTGAAAAAGTGGGGAATTCTATTTGTCGTCGTGGGAAATTCTAACTGTCGCCAATCAACCACGGGTACTCCTGATCCCTGAAGCTCCAGGGCGTCCAGATCGAAAGGTGCTGCCAGGAGGGAGTTGCCCTGCTGGTAGATCAGATGCCCTGTGGGCAAGTAGCGGGCCTTGACAGCACCTTCCATCAGGGTGCTCTGCTGGCCGGTGTCTAGAGAGAGCAACCTAATTCGCGGCCCCGATTCTAAAAAATCCCTGAAGAGGACCGCCTCGGCCCCGGGAAGGCTTTCGGAGGATGTTTGTCGCAAGTTCCGGTTGCATCGCTATGCTGGGACCGGCTATGACCACCTGCTGCGCACCTTCGTGCCCATGCTGCTGGAGGCTGGACTCAGCAAGTCAGAGGTCTCCACCATTCGAGTGGAGAATCCCCGCCGCGTCTTGACCAGAAACTAAGCTGAAACTTCATTGGGATCGTCGCACGTCTGAACGTCCGAACGTCGCACGTCTCTTGCCACTGGACAGTGTGGCGAGAGGCTTCAAGTTTCTTTCTCGAAATGGGGCAGCCCAGCTGGGGCGCGACTAACCTGAAACTTGATTTGCGAGCGTAGCTTTGGCCTCCAGGCCGAAGTCTTCTTGATTCGAGCCTATGGCTCGGACGGCGGCCGGGAGCCCGCGCTACGCCGGGCCCAAAGTTTCGTTCTCGAATGGGGCAGCACCGCTGGGGGGCCACTAAGCTGAAACTTCAGGGAGCGGTCGCAAGTAGCAGGTCGCACGTCGCAGGTCTCTTGTCGCTGGACGGCGTGGCGCTTCGCGCCAGCCCGCTGAAACGGGCTCGTAGCCACCGCTCTCGGCGAAGTAGACGGAGCGGCTGCTGATCAACGCTGAGGCAGGATCGCCCTTGGATTGTTTTAGTTCGCGTAAAAACGCTCAGCGAGATTGCCCTTCCAGCCCAGGGCTCTAGTCCCAAAAGAAGTAGATGAAAGTGGACTAAACCACATGTAAACACCTGAAATGCCAGACCTGACGGGTATTCTGGGGTTGTCAAAGAAACTTCAGAACAAGCCGAAAGGAGGCATTTCAGGTGAAGAAAAAGGATAGCGCAATCATCCGCAAACGGGAAGCAGAGGTTGCTCAGCGATTGAGCCCCAGCTGGAACGGTCAAGACCCGAAACCGGTGCTCTCGCCCGAGGTCATCAGCTACGAGGTCTCGGAGAAAACGGGTGCGGTCAGTTACGGTGGTCTGGGGCTGCTGCAGCAGGTGGTGAAGTGGAGTGGGCTGGGGAAAGCCATTGACCAGGCGGTGACGCTGCTCAAACGCCACCAACCGTACCACGAATCGGACCACGTCCTGAGCCTGATCTACAACGTGGCCACGGGCGGGACCCGCTATCAGGATATTGAACTGCGACGTCAGAGTGTGAGTTTCCTGGAGGCGGTGGGAGCCGAGAAGATCCCCGCCCCCAGCACGGCCGGAGACTTTGTGCGCCGCTTTGACGCGCCCGACGTGGTGGATCTGATGGAAGCCGTCAATGCCAGCCGCCTCAAGGTCTGGGCCCAACAACCGGCCCGTTTCTTCCAACGGGCGGAGATCGACGTGGATGGGACGATGGCCCCCACGAGCGGCGAATGCAAGGAAGGGATGGAGATCAGCTACGACGGGCAGTGGGGCTATGCGCCGCTGATCGTGACGCTGGCCAATACGGGAGAGGTGCTCTATGCGGTCAACCGCTCGGGCAACCGTCCCTCTCATGAGGGAGCGGCCGAATGGCTGGATCGGAGTATCGAGCTGGTTCGAGAGGCGGGTTTTCGGAAGGTGCGCCTGCGCGGGGACACGGATTTTTCGCTGACGGCTCATTTTGACCGTTGGACGGAGGCGGGCGTGGAGTTTGACTTCGGGATCGACGCCCATCCGAGCTTCGTCAAGTGGGCGGAGGCGTTGCCAGAAGCGAGATGGAAAGAGCTGGGGCGCCCCAGCCAGGGGAAAGGAAAAGGGAAGAAGCGGCGCCAGCGGCGGGACAAAGTGAAGCCGGAGATTGTCAAGAGACGCGGGTTCAAGACGCTGACGCTGGAACGGGAAGAGATCGCGGAGATCGACTACCGTCCGAGCAAAGCGAAGCGAACCTATCGGATGGTGATCTTGCGCAAGACGATCCTGGTCGAGAAAGGCCAGAAGCGGCTGCTGCCGCAGACGCGCTACCACTTTTATGTCACCAATATCTCGGCCAGAACGTTGGGAACGGCGGGAGTCGTACGGGAAAACAACCGGCGCTGCAACCAGGAGAACGTCATTGAACAACTCAAGAACGGAGTCGAGGCCCTGCGGATGCCCTCGGATACGCTGGTAGCCAACTGGGCCTATCTGGTGATTGCGGCTCAAGCCTGGAATCTGAAGGCCTGGATGGGGTTGGTGCTGCCGGCGCGACTGCAAGCCCGAGAGCTGGTGAAGATGGAGTATCGCCGTTTCCTGCGAGAGGTCATTGAAATGCCCTGCCAGATTTTGCGCAGGGGCCGACAGTTGGTCTATCGGCTGCTGGATGTCAATGGTTGGAGCCGTCTTCTCTTGGAAGGCAGTAAGTGGTTGAAACACCGGCCAGCTACCTGAAACTGAAAGGAGATAAAGTAGCTCCGAGGGTCGCCAGAGCTGGGGCGAGGTGTCTCTACAAACGCCCCCCAAGAGGGCAGAATCGTTTTCCCTGAGCGATCGGCGTGGAGGACAGCTGAAGACGTGCCTGTTCTGAGTGACTTCGCGCCGAAATTTAGAATTTAGGTCTCCAAAATGGCTCCTCGGAGCCGACAAAGGGGTCTATTTTCGAACTTGCGCTTATTTTGGGGCTAGATCGCCGCAAGTATCCCACTGGACGCAAAGTCTCCAATGAAGAAATGAAGCGAATCCAGATGCGGCCCAACCCGTTCCATGGCGAATGGAATTATGTAATAGAACCGAACTCCGCCGAATCATAACATGATACCTTTATTTATTTACGACTCCTAAGAGGGGATTACGGCAGACAATGAGCCGTTCCCCGGGGTAGTCCGGGCTCTGGATCTCGGCCAGGTCGCGTTGATCAAACAGGGACAGCTGCAGCGGACCGGATTGAAACAGTTTGCGGATCTGAGGGCCTCGCAGGGCCGTGATCCAGCCCATGCCGGGCAGCGGCTTGAGCTCCTCCCGAATGCGGGCTTCCGTCAGCATTCCTCGATCGGCGACCACCACCACCGAGCGCAACCCGAAGCGTTGGCGCAGTTTTTGGATTTGGCTGGTCACTGTTGTGGGGTCCGCTCGGTTGCCTTCGAAGACCTCGACCGCGACGGGGCAGCCTTTCGCACAGCAGGCCGAAGACGATCTGCAGCGTATCCCCTTTGCCGTCTCGGGAATACCCCCGCTGGGCCAACGGGCAACTCCTCCCTTCGAAGTAGGTCGAGGTGACGTCGTAGATCACGAGGCAACCGTCCTGCAGGCGCTGAGCCGCCAGCTGGTTTTCAATCTTTGGTTGTCGAACGAGCAGCCAGTCCAAGGCGCCGTACAGATCATCGGCCGTCGCGGCCTCCATAGAGCTCGCCCAAGCTGCTGGACAGGGTCTGGGGATCCCATCCGCGTGCGGTGGCCAGCTTGGAGCGGGGCTCCAGGATGCGCGCCACGATCAGGGCCACTACCAGGCGGCGCTGCAGGCTGTTGCGAGTGGCCAGTAAGCGCTCCAAACCGAGGCGGCGCAGGGTACCCAAGACGGCCGCCACATGACCATGGGGGCGAGTGCGCTGGACCTGGAAGGCTTGGCTCAAGTCGGAGATGACGGAGCCTCCCTTCAAGAGGCTGCGCAGGCCTTCGACGATCTCCGCGGGCCACTTGCTGAGGTTAGCCAGAGTGCGCTTGCGCACCTTGCCGGCTTGCCGGTAGGACTCGCGCAGGAGAATGGCCGGGGGCGAGTTGCGGTTGGGAACGGATTCGATGTACATGGGCACTATAATATCACATACTACCGACAATAAAGGACACTAAACCAACTATTACATGGGTACAGATTATCGAACACAAAAAGACCCTTACCTGATGATCCACAATGGCTTACAGGTTGTTTTTCAGCTAGTTTTCAGGGTAACTTCGGGCTAACCTGAAACTTGATTGGGCGGACGTAGCTTTGGCCTCCAGGCCGAAGTCTTCTTGATTCGAGCCTTTGCCTCGGACGGCGGCCTGGAGACCGCCGCCAAACCCGGACACAAAGTTTCTTTCTTGAATGGGGCCAGCATCTCTGGGGGCCTGACAAGGGAGAAACTTGAATAGTGACAGTGATTCTCCGACTTTATTCTAGGTCAACTCCGGGGACGGGATCGCCGGACGACGCCAAGACCGTAAGCAGGATGCTGGGCAGCGGACGCCGGATATCGTTGCGCTTTGCGGGGGCTCCGATCCACAGCGTCGAGATCGCTTCAACCGTCTCTTGCCGGCCCGCGGCGCGCC
Source organism: Acidobacteriota bacterium (assembly GCA_965219855.1). GTDB lineage: Bacteria > Acidobacteriota > UBA6911 > RPQK01 > JAJDTT01 > CAUZIZ01. Next base: position 1,026,236 of record CBDCOR010000012.1, on the reverse strand, counting down.
CCAGGACGCGAATCGGATAATCCCCCGCAGCCACCTCCTCGTCGACAGTAACATTCAGGAACACCTCTGGGATGATGATGTTGTCGCCATCTCCAGAGGGCCCGAAGAACTGATCGGCCCGGAACCTGCCTCGAGCAGCCGTGATTCCCCCCGGCAAGTCCTCGGCCCAGATCTCGACCGCCTCGTCAAATCCCGGCTCTCGGATCAGCAAGACGCCGACGCGTCCGACCGCTCCCGCTCGCAAGTTGAGGTTCTCCGGGTCGCTCAGCAAGGAGAAGCCCGGCAATCGCTCCTCTACCCGCAAGCGATAAACGAAAGACGGCCCGCCGCGGCCGATACGGTCGCGGACCACAAGCCTGTAGCGGCCTGCGCGCCCAGGAATGTAGTGCAGCAGCGAATCCGGGTTGCCGATCACAGTGCCTTGACCGCTCATCAGATCATCATGCTCGGCCACCAGGTTTCCGTCGATATCGAACAGTTCGAGTACGGTATCCAGATAGGGCAGCCCCATTTGAGCCGCCAGGGAGGTAACCATCATCGGCCGGCAGGCAGGGACGGCCAACAGGAAGGAGTCTTCCTCTCCTTCTACATCAGGGACCCGTTCAGACTGACCGCCTCCCCGTCGAACCTCACATCGGTTGAAGCGGCTTCGGGCCGATCGGCGATCTCGAAACTGATGCGGTCATCGACGCCGTGAGGTCCACGCGTCCAAATACGCCATAGGCCTTGTCGAGCGTCCAGAGGAATCTCGAACCGAATCCCCAATTCTGTCTCGCCCTGACGCACAATCTCCGCATCGATGCGCGAATCGGAGTCATCGTCAACGCGCAATGGATAGGTGTAGGGAAACGTCATCCGGTAGTACTCGGCATCTCGGACCGGCGTCAAATAGACCTGCTCGATCGTGCTTAACGACCGGCCCCGAAGCGACACTTCGACAGTCGTTCCGATGCGCCCACCCAACGGCAATGCGGCATCCACCACAGGCAGGCGTGAGACCCGCAGCATATACCCACAGTTGCGATCACAGTCGACGCGCTGGGGCCCACGGTATTGATGAGGTAGAAGCGGCCGCTACCAGCGAATCTGTGTTCCAGAAACGGAGTCTCCAGGTAGTCGTCGCGATCGTCGTTGAAGGCGACTCGTTCCCCCGCGGAATCCAGCAGCGTCAGATCGTTTTCGAGAAAGCCGCCGTACTCGAGTGAGCGCACCTCGAAGGTCCAGCGTTCGCCGGCCCGCGCTTCGAATGCAAAGTAGTCGATGTCCGCAACTTCGAGCATCATGCCCTGAACGGTCTGCGGCTTGAGGACGAGTTCCTGAGCCTGATGGATCAGGTCGTTCGGCTCGATCTCCGACGTCGACTCGAATCCATCGACATAGAACAGGCGTGAATTGGAGCGCCCCCGTACCGTGATCAAGGTTGCGATGTGCGGCCCCAGCGGGGCTTTCTCGCCGATGAAGATGCGACCCGAGATCTCGGCATCCGAGCTGGCTTCGAGGGGCTCCCAACGGAGGTGGGGTGAGTCAAATTCAACCGTTCGCGGCAGATCCAGGTTCTTGCCTAGCAGACTGACATGGACGGTCTCACCGACCTGACCGCCGAACGGCTCGAAGCGATCCACCCAGGGGTCATCGGGATTCTCGGCGGCAAAACCCAGCGAGAAGAACAGGCCCGTGCAGAGAAGGCTACGCGAACAACTCACGGATCGGTTCTCCACCGTCGTTGATCTTCACCGGGCGTCCGTGGGTGAGGTACTCGTGCGTGTAATCGATGCCGAGCTTCTTGTAGACGGTGGCGCCCAGGTCTTCGACCGATATGGGACGATCCCGGGGTTCGGCTCCCTGCATGTCCGAAGCGCCAATCACTTGACCGCCGGAAACGCCAGCTCCGGCGGCGGCGATCGAGAATACTCCGGGCCAGTGATCGCGTCCGGCGGAGTGATTGATCTTCGGCGTTCTGCCGAACTCGCTGATCGCCAACACCAGCGTATCTTCGAGCAGGCCGCGTTGCCCCATGTCATCGAGCAAGGTCGCGAAAGCCTGGTCGAACTCCGGATAGAGCTTCTTGTTCGTCTTCTCGTTGTCGGCGTGGGTGTCGTAGCCACCGTGAAAGATGGTCACGAGACGAACGCCGGATTCGATCAAGCGGCGCGCCAACAGGGCGCCCTGTCCGGCGGTGGTGCGTCCGTAGGCGTCGCGCAACTTGTCCGGTTCGGTGCCGATGTCGAACGCCTTCTTGGCCAGAGGTGAACTTACCAGATCGAGCGCCTTCCGATAGAAATGCTCCATGCCCTCGACGAGGCCGGACTTTTCCATCGCCTCGAACTTCGCGTCGAGCGCCGACAGCAGGCGGGCTCGGCCCTGCGCCTCTTCGAGCCCCAGCCCGGTCGGCAAGGTCAGGTCCTGAACGGAAAAGTTGTCTTTGGCGGGATCGCCGGTGACAAACGGGTCGTAGGCCGAGCCCAGAAGACCCGCCTCGGCACAAATATCCTTCTTGGGGATCACGACGAACGGAGGCAACCCGTTTTTTGCTCCCATCTCCCTGGCAACGACAGAACCATAGACGGGATGTTTGAAAGCGTTGTTGGGCCGCTGCCCCGAAAACACGTATTGCTTGGCCTTTTCGTGAATGGCCTCCTGCGAATACATCGAGCGGATAACGGAAAATCTGTCGAAACCCTTGGCCAAACGGGGCAACAGTTCGCTGAAATACACACCCGGCCGGGAGGTCGGAATCCTACCAAAGCTCCCCCGGATTTCACTGGGGGCTTCAGGCTTGGGGTCGAACGAGTCGTGTTGGCAGAGCCCGCCTTGCTGGAAGAAGATCAGACACGAAACGTCACGGCCTGCCGAAGCTCGTAACATTCGTTCGAGCGAAATGCCCCCGAAAGCAATACCCCCCAGACGCAGTACATCCCGGCGGCTGTAGCGCGTTCGCATCTCGGATAGCAACATCGGAAACCCTCGTCAATGGTTAATCTGAAACTCCTTGGCATTGAGGATAGCCCACAAGACATCTTCGAGCGAGCGGCGCCGGTCACGCCCAGCATGAGTTTCGGCGGCCAGGTACTCATCGATGGCAGTGCGCTTGTCGAGATCGGGCCGCCGCAAGAACGCCCGCAGGTAGAGGCGGTCGACAATCGCACGGTCGTCCAGACCGCGCTCGAGGAAGCCCGACAAGACGTTCTCGTCTGCACGAAGCTTCTCACGCAGCACGTCGCCATTCATCAGATGCAAGGCCTGGTTCAACGACGGCTGGTTCGGGCGCGCCTCCATGATGTCGCGCCGGGGATGGCCGAAGGTCGTCAGAAAATACGGCGTCCCGATGCTCGCGATCAGCTCTTTGGGAGACGTACCCCTGGGGTAGTTTTCGAACTCCTCCACGACACCCGTGACCTGCGAGATGGCGTCCAAAAGGACCTCCGCGGGGAGCTTTTGAGGGACATAGCGCGCGAAAAGCATGTCCTCCAGAGGATCTTTCCCGCCTGGTCGATCTTCTGCGTGCGCCCTCATCTGATAGGTCTTCGAATTGAGAATCAGCCGGTGAACCGGCTTGAATCGGAAACCCGCGTCGACGAACGACCGCGCCAGATCATCAAGCAATTCGGGATGCGTTGCCCGATTGGTCGAACGGAAATCGTCGAACGGTTCGACCAAGCCGCGCCCGAAGTATTCGTGCCAGACACGGTTCACGGTGGCGCGGGCGAATTGCAATTGCTGATCGCGTGTGATCCAGTCGGCGAGTACTGTGCGGCGGTCCGCTCCCTCCGGAATCTCGGGCCGCTTGCCACCCAGGAATTTCGGGGCAACCGTCTCTTGGGTAAGCGGATGGATCACCTCGCCTCGCCGCTCGTTGTACCAGGTGCGGCGATATTGCCCGTAACCGTGCTTGACCTTGGTGCGCGCCAGGAACGCCGCCATGCCGTAGAAGTCGTCTTGAGTGAGGTTCTCTAACGGATGGTTGTGGCATTGGGCACATTCGATACGCTTGCCCAGGAAGAGTCTTGTCACCGTCGGAACGGCCTTCTCGATCTCGAACTTCTTGAGCATGAAGTCGATGGCGGGATGCCAGAAATTGCCCGCCGGGCGTATGGTGGCATCACCGACGGCGGTGAGCATCTCGCGCACTGCCTCATCGTAGGGCCGGTCCTCACGAACCAGATCGTGCAGCCAACGCTTATAGGAGCCGTTCGTACGGCCCTGCGAATAATACTGTGAGTTGCGAAACCAGTCTTCGAACCGAACCAGCCAGTGCGTCGAATATTCTTCCCGATCGAGCAGGTCATCGATGAGCGCCTTGCGCTTGTCGGGGTTGGAGCTGGCGACAAAACTCTCGGTTTCACCGGCATCGGGAAGCATGCCGACGGCATCCAGAAAAACTCGCCGGACGAAGGCGCGGTCATCCGTCAAGCCGAAGGGCTCGATGTTGACCTCCCGCAGTTTGCGGAAAACATGCGCGTCTATGAAATTGCTGGGCTCGGGTTGACGGTAGACTTCGTCCGCCGCTTCGTCGATCACGACGAATTGGGCGGTGGCGACCTTGCCCATGGCACGCGCCATCACGGTCGTCAGTCCGCGGCCCTTGGAGACGACGAGGCCGCCCTCGACGCTCGAAACAACGCCGATATCGTCGACTGCGTATCGCACCTCGTCCGTCATGTCGCGGGTAGTACCATCGGAGAGTCGGCCGATCACGACGATCGGCTGGGAAACGCCGGTGCCTACCAATACCGGTTCGCCGGGATGGATCTCAAGCTTCTGCAGGCGAGTCCCGACCGCGCCGAACTCCGCACCTTGCTGCAGCCAATTGAGGATCGTGCGGTATTCGTCGGACTCCTCGGTCATCAAGTGACCGCCTCCGTGCGCAACCTTGAAGGAAGGCTTTGCCAGCAGCAGCGAATCCCGTGGTGTCTCGAGCGACACCCGGCGTCCGTCGTGCTTGTGGACGACCATCTCGTAATCAGCGGCTGCGTCGGAACCGTACAACGACAGCCTGAAGCCGTTCTGCCCAACCGGTGAGCCGTGGCACGCCGAGCCGTTGCAGCCCTTCGTGGTGAAAATCGAGACCGAATCGCGCTCGAAGCTGATCTCGACTTCTGAGCCGCCTGCGGCCACCCAGACGCGCATCTCGGCAGACTGCCCCTCACAAGTTGCGCGCACCGTCGCCGCGCCGGGACGCATGCCGATCAGACGGCCTGGTTCGACGGCGACGATGGCCGAATCATCGCTTGAAACCACACAATCGACAGCTCCGGTAACAAGAAAGCGCTGGGATGCGCCGGGCGACTGAAGGTGGATGTCGCTGGGTTTGAACTGCGGATCTGCATCGAGCCTCGCGCAGAGCAGCAGTGCTGCAAAGCTTGCCGTTTGATACCATCGGCTCACACGGCAAAGATACGACGATTTCGGCCCAGGATCAATTTCCGACGATCTCCCGTAGGAGGAAGCATGAATCTCTCTCGCTTTGCTCGAATCTCCATCCTGGTTTTCGCGGTCCCGACTTTCGCTTGCCAGCCATCATCCGAACCGATCCAGCCCAACCTGATCATCATCTTCTGCGATGACCTGGGCTACGGAGACCTGGGGAGCTTCGGACATCCCACCATCCACACTCCGAATCTGGACCGCATGGCTGAGGAAGGCCAGAAGTGGACCAACTTCTACGCGGCAGCCAGCGTTTGCACGCCCAGTCGCGCCGCACTCCTCACCGGACGTTTGCCGGTGCGCAGTGGGATGATGAGTCCGAAGCGCCGCGTCCTGTTTCCCGATTCGCCCGGAGGAATTCCCGAATCGGAGATCACCCTGGCGGAGGTGTTTTACGGGACCAGGGTTACGCCACTGCTTGCGTAGGGAAATGGCATCTCGGACATCTGCCAGCATATCTTCCCACCAACAACTGTGTGGAGTCCGCACCACAGGATGCCCGGCGTAACTGAAACATCTGGGATGCCACTGGTCGGTGATGAAGATCAGGAAGTTGGGTTGTTTCAAGCCAGTATCCTCTCTGGGATCCGTCCTTTGTATCATGGCTCTCCGAGGCCCATCGCCTCAATCCAAGGCAGCTCGGTGTCCCGCCGTGGCTCGCTCGATCTGTTCGGGGGATTCGTACGGAACGTACATGGCCCGCATGATCATCTGGTAACGCTGGTTCACTCTGTAATCGGACACGAAAAACTGGAAATCCCAGGCAGGGTTTCCCTCACCCGCACCCGAAGGGGACTGCGAGAGGCGAATCCGGTCCTGAGGCCGGAACATCAGGACCAGCGCCATGCCGTGGCTGACGCCGAAGTACCAGGGGTCAGCGTAGCGGTCGTTCGAACGATTGAACACCAGCGTCAGAGGAAAATCGGGGTGGTGTGGAAAGTTGCGATCATCGTCGCTCGCCAGGTGCGTGGAGAGAACACCGTGCCGGGGTGTGACGCCGCGAATCCAGCCGAGATCCTGCTTCTGGCCGGTGGGGTGCCCGTTGAAGTGGATGTCGAGGGACTCCGGCTGGTGGATGTAGCTGGCCCAGAACAACCCCACGAAACCGTTGGCGAAGGATTCCTGCCGGGGAATGCATTCGAAGGTCATCTCGAGGGCTCCGTCTTCGAGGAGCTGGTAACGGTGGCAGCTTTCGAGACCGTAGTGAGGTGAGTGTCAATCACCAAGGTATATCCCCCACCCCGTCACCAAGGTAATTCCCCCATTTTGGGAGACATCATCATCTCGTCTCTCTCTGGTTTTGTTGGTTTTGGTTGGGAAAACTTTTCCCAACCAGTTTCCTCCTTGGAAGTTTGAGAGTCCTTCTGGGCCCTCGACCAGCGTTGTTCTAGCCGCCGGACTTGCCACCGATTGAACGCCCGATACGCGTCCGAAAGGGGGCTGACGGCGACCTCCTCCAGGATGGGACTGAAGTAATGGAGGCTTGCGATCGGCTGTCCTTGACCTCCATTGAGCCAAGAGACGTACTTGCGTCCGCATCCGAGGAGGATGGCTTGCTCGATATCCTCCAGCGGCACCTCCTGCTGGAACCACTGTACGGCCAGTTGGCGATCCGCGGCCGAGTACCGACAACTGACACAGGGCCGGCTCAGCAGCATCTGCTCGAGGGCCTCAACGAACAGTCTTTGAGCCGATCGATTCGAATCCAGAGCGTCCGTCTCGGAAGACCGCTCATAAGGCCAGTAGTCGCCTCGGATCTGAAGGGTCCCAGTGGCATGCTGGTTGGAGCTCAGAGAGATCTGGCAGAGCTGTTTTTCTTCGAGTTCTCTCAGATACTTGCCGATCGAGCGACGGGACTTGTTCAGAGCCTTCGCCAACTCGCCCTGACGAAAGACGAAGCGTCCCGTGCTCCGTTCGGCAGCCAGCGAGACGTAAACGAAGAGCTTGAAGGCTCCATCGGAGAGTTTGTGAGAGGCGGATTGCCAACTCCTGTCGGCAGCAAACCAACCCTCGCCCCTCTTGATTTTCAGTAGTGTGCTGGGGAAGCTCATCGGGAGCCCTCCTTGGTCTTCGAGGTTTTGCTCGGACGCTTGCGCCTGCGATAGGATTCCCCCTCCCACTCGAGTTGATGGGCATTGTGGCAGAGCCGGTCCAGCAACGAGTTGGCCTGAATGGGATCGGGAAACAGGGCCATCCATTCCTGGACGCTGCGATTGCTGGTCAGCATCAGCGACCCCTTTTGATAGCGTTCGTAGACAATGTCATACAGATCATCGGCCTGCTGATCGGTCAGGGGCTTGAGCCCAAAGTCGTCGATGATCAAAAAATCGGAGCTGCAGTAGTGTTTCATCAACCGATCGCGGGACAGATCGGCGTGAGCGGCCTGAAGCGTCCGGAACAAACGGGGCGCCTGGATAGAACGGACCTCAAAGCCGCGGCGGACCGCCTCGTGTCCCAAGGCCAGGGCGATGTGGGACTTGCCGACGCCCACCGGCCCGCACAGACAGATGTTGTCTTTGTTTTCGAGAAAGTGACAGGTCCCCAGATCATAGATGCGGCGGCGATCAATGGCCGGGTTGAACTTGAAGTCGAACTCTTCGAGCGTCTTGAGGTCGCTAAAGCAAGCTTTCTTGAGCCGGCGGGCAAACTTGCTCTGGGAGCGTCGTTCGAGTTCATCCTGAATCAGCAGACTCAGAAAGTCGAGGTAGGACAGCTGTTGTTTCTCCGCCTCCTGCAGCCGCAGCTCCAGGCTGTCCACCAGGCCTCCCAGGCGCAGCGGCTTGAGTTGCTCGATGAGATGTTGATAGTGACTCATCGGATCTCCTGGGTTGGGGAGTTGACGAAGTAGTCGTGGGGTCGGGCGAAACGACAGGCAGCGGGGGCCGGGCTCGTGGGCCGGGTCGGTGTCGAGGGTTGTCGCCACAGCCCTTTTTCCAAAATCTCCTTGAGGCTGGCCAAGCGCAGATTGTCAAAGCTCAGAGCTCGGTGACAGGCCTGGTCCAAGGCGGTGGCTCCGAAGCGTTGGCCTAGGCGCAGCACCGCCTGGGCCTTGCGCACGTTTCTCATGGCATGATCGGCCAGGATGCGTTCCATATAGCAGCCGACCTCCGGCCCCAGCTGCTCCGCTTGGGCGCGACAATAAGCCGGGGTCTGCTCCAAGTAGACTCGCTTGTCCGGAGGGTAATCCGCCTCATCGGTCTGCCAAGTTCCGGGCTCGAAGACCCGGACATGGGTCTTGATCAACTGATGCTCCCGATAGACCCGCAGCAGCTTCAGGTCGGCCCGCACCCAGAGCTTCTCTCCCCGGTACGGATAAGGGATCGAGTAGTAGCACTTGTTCAGGATCAGATGGCAGTCCGAATGCACGGTACACTGTTTCCATTCGGGGGCCTCATAGGGTTGCTCAGGCAGGGGCAGCAGCTCGGGGGCTTCCTCGGCCAGGAAGACCTCATAGGGTTTGCGATGAGTGGTTCCATGCTCTCGCAGGCCTACCTCTTGGAGGCACCACTGGAGCGCTCTCCGGTTGGCCTCGTCGATGTCCCGAAACTCGCGTCCCGCTAGGACCTGCTGACGGACGACGGGCACACATCGTTCGACCTTTCCCTTGTGACGAGCCATGGCCACCTTGGCTGGGTCGGCCACGAAACCGTAGTGCCGCTCGAGCTCGGCGTAGGCCGGGTTGAGGGTTGGATCGTACAGATCCGGCCGCAACACGCCGTTTTTCAGATTGTCGAGCACGATCAGGGCGGGGCAACCCCCAAAGAACTTCAGGGCGCGGATATGACAGTCCAGCCAGGTCGGGTTGTCCTGCCGAAACACAAAACGCACGAAGCGATGGCGACTGTGGCTGAGGATCAGGATAAAGGCCCAGGCTCGGCGCAACTTGCCGCTCTCCGGATCCCGCATCAGTCCGGCATACCCAAAATCAACTTGAGCTTGCTCCCCAGCTGGAGGGTGCAGGCGCACGGTCACCGGCCTCTCCAGTGGCTGGATGTGGCTGCGTACGTAACGATGTACGCTCATGTAGCTGACTCCCAGCTCGTGATTCTCCTCAAGCAGCCGCTGCACTTGTCGAATCGTCATGTCCGGCTCACTCAGCCAATCTACAATCTGCTGGTGGTAGGGCCGGATCCGCTCCCGCGCGGGCTGCTCAAAGACCGCCGGGTTCACCACCGACGTGACCAACTGCGCCAGCTGGTCCTCCTCGGGCAAAGGCCGTTCCCGACTCAGTCCCTCCTCCGCCAGCCGGCGCAGGTACTTACGGATCGTCTTGCGGGACATCTTCAGAGAGTCTCGAATCTGCCGCACGCTCCGTCCTCGGTGCCACTGGTAGACCATCTCTAGATACTCATTCATGCTCAGCTTCCTTCTCGCCATCCATCCTCCTTCTGTTCGAAGAAGGATGGCCTTCGCCTCTGTCAGTCCGAGATGATCAGGTGGGGGATATACCTTGGTGACGCCCCGGGGGAATTACCCTGGTGACGGGGTGGGGGATATACCTTGGTGAATCAGCCACCTAGGTGGGGGATATACCATGGTGACCGACAGTGGTGAGTTTTCCGGGGGTGGTCTGTTGGCACATCACAAACAAGGGACACCTGCTTACGGCTCATTTATCGATCGACTCCCTGGCAGTGCGGGCCAATCAGAACGCCCCCTGCACGGATCAGTTCCTCTGGTTCGGAGATGTCAAGCCAGGTCAGCAAGTGACCCGCCGCGGCCACGTTCTCGTCGCGAAGGCTAGCCTCGAGAGCTTCGAGAAGCAGGAGCGAGCCCTCATGCAGCAGCTGGGCGAAATGTGAGGGCGGAGCTGGAATGGAAGCATCACGTCAGCCTCCACTTGGGAAGCTCCCGGATCGATTGGTATTCATGAACAGCAACCGGGACTGCACTTCTTGACATTCCGCCTCGGGGAAATAGACCCTGACCAGACGCCAAGGGGCTCCAGCTCGTCGCCGTGGGCAAGGCGAGCATTCCGGCGCTGGTGGTGACCACCCAGGGCACGCTGCTGGCCTTCTGCGAAGGCCGCAAGACCAGTCACATCGACGACGGCGACAACGAGCTCCTGCTGCGCCGCAGCTCCGACGGCGGCAGGACCTGGGAGCCGACACAGCAGCTAGCTCAGCCTCGGCCTACCACTATGATGCTGTGGGGTCCATGACCGAACCCGTCTTTGACCTGCCTAGGGAGTTCCGCTTGCAACCGCGAGGAGATTGTCTTCACCATCCCCGGACCCAACGCCCGGCCGGAAGACCTCAACGGGCACGGGAAGCCTGACCTGCCGGGATGCGTGGAGTGGAGCGTGTACCCCTTCTATGCCTACGCCACCCTGGAGATGGATGAGCACCCCTCCTACGAGATCGGCGACCGAGCCCGATTCTTTGAAGTCTCCTCCGGCCACCTGTATGGTTGGTCCAGGTTAGCGTCCTTCCGAACAGATGGGAAAAGAAGAACTCGAGACCGGCCCCGGACGAGATCGACGAGGCCAACTCGCCCCCCAACCGGGTGGATTTGTAGCTGCTAGAATTCTGGTCTTCGGCCGAGGTGGAGGACCAGAAGCAACGGCCTTCATGGACGAACCTGGAAGGCGTAGAGACGGGCGCGTTCCAGGTGAATCCTCAACCGCACCTTCCTGCCCTCCAGCCTTGAAAGGTCCGCTCGACCCGCCCAGAAGGGCTGGAATCGAAGCTCGTCCACGCCGCGGTATTCTTCCGCGTGGTTGCCCGAGAACCCATCGATTGGCTTGCCCTCCACGTCCAACACTTCGACGCGAACCATCCCACTCCCGCCGGCATCGACATTGAGCTCGAGATGCTTTCCCTGGACCTGCAAGGCCTTGGTCGTTACCATTCCAACCTCGTCGCCGGCCCGCAGTGCCACGAAACCGTCAAGGCGCAGCCAGGCCAGCCCAAGACTTCCCTGGCGTTCGAACCAAACGTTCTTTTCCGCCACCCCGTGCCGCTCGTTGGTGCCCCCGTAGTAGATCCAGTGTTTGTCCTGGTGTGTGATGATCTGTGACGTGGGGAACACCATGTCCTTGTCCCAGGCTCCGTCAGGTCCTCGCGGCACCAGTGGCCGGTTGGCGTAGACCCAGCGGAGGTTCCAGCCGATCCCATCGCGGCTGGTGCCGATGTAGAAGTTCTCCACGCTCCGTTCGTGTCGCCTGAAATGATCGGTTTCGGTGCCTTCGCGGACGTCGGTGGGAAACTCCAGTACTGACATGAGCCCGAAGTAGACCCCTTCGTAGATCCAGTGGGTCATGACGTAGACCTGACGCCGAAGGGCCTGAGCACGGGCCTGCTCCAGATACTCTGAGTCCCCCAGCAGTTCTTCGATGGCGGGCCGATCCCTGGACCACTGCTCCACACCGTCGAAGAGCCAGTGCTGCTCCAGGGTCCAGTCCGTGGGATTGCGCTTCACGTCAGGATTCGTCATGGAGCGTACTCCCCGGACCTCGAGCGGGTGATCGTTTACCTTGACGGCCACCCTGTCGGCCAGGGGCCCACCGCCCCAGCCGAAGTCCGTTCGGGTGAGGAGTCGGTAGGTCTGTGCCTGCGGGTCCCAATAGATCTGATTGGTGAAGTCCGAAGCACGGTAAGTGACAGGCCTTGCTTCATTGTAGGGGGTCCAGTGGATGCCGTCTGCCGAATGGGCCAGTGCCGCGGCATGGACGTCGCACTCGCAGTCGTAACCGATCTTGTAGCGGTGCTCGGGATCCGCCTCGTGCTCGTCGATGGTCACGGTCAGGTTCGTGTCGCCGCTGGTCGTCAGCCCCTTCAGCAGCGAGACGAGCTCAAAATGAATCCCGTCGCTCGATTCACTGTAGCCCCGCTGGTAATCGACCCCGACGCCGATCTCCCTGTCGGTTGTTGGTTCGCCTTCGCGGCGCGAGCGATCGTCGAAGGAGACCCGGTGCCAGAGGCGGAATTTCTGCCGTTGGGAATCATAGGCTACAGTGGCGAACAGCGGCCAGACGTCTATCGGTGCTGTGCGGCCATCGGCGAGCCGGCGCTTGAAGACGAGGGGCTTGCCGCCATAGGCTTTGGTGACACGTCCCAGCTCCCGAGTCAGACTGGTCCGGGTCTCAACCACCAGGTCGTCGACGAAGAGCTGCTTCTGCACCCCGACCTCGATCCCTTCCGCTCTGACCAGCGAGCCGGTGCAGAGCAGCGGAAGGACAGCGGCGGCCAGCCTCAACCCGCCCTTCTGTTTCCTGTTGTTTCCAGCTGGGAGGAGCTTTCCCCACATCGGAATGTCTTTCATGCTCATCCTACCATTTCCTTGGGTGGTAGCTGCTCGAAGTTTCGATTCCCCGGGATCACCCCCAGGTCTTCGAAGTGTCGTTGGCAGTCGTCCTGCCAGGCGTCCATGAGTCGCCGGAGCTTGTCCGTTCCCTCAGACTTCTTGCCGATGAGGTTCACCAGTTCCAGTGGATCCTTGGTGAGATCGTAGGACTCGTCCCCATAGTAATAATGGTGCGTCCGTCGATAATAGAAGGGACCCCACTCAGCGGATACGGCTCCAATTCGATCCCGGTGGGAGGGATGAGACATTTCCTGGGTGCGTTCTGTGGTTTCCGCAGCGGAGTCCAGTAGACTCTGCAGCCCCTCTCCCCGGCTGGGAGCAGAGCCGAAATAGAAAAAGCGCTTTGCTGGGTCGTGGTTCGACTCGGTCGGAAGCGGATCAGCGACCTTCGGAATGATGAGCGACCAGAATCTGTCGAGTGGCAACCAACCCCGGATAGGGCCCTGCGAAACCTGAACCCAACTGTCGTGAAGACTGACCATAAAAAAGGGCTCTCCGGGCTCGAGGATACCTACAACCGGCGACGCGCTGATCGGCTCCAGCCGTAAGAGTAGTGTGTTGGAAGATGCCCACAATTCACCTCGGGTCAAGATCGCCAGCAAAAGGATGACCTTAAAGCAACTGCCCAAGCGGAGGAAGGGGCACACAGTGTCGTCTATTCTAAACGAATCTGCTTCGTTTGGATATTCCCGAAACAGCGCGCTCTCGAAGGGCAATCTCTGAGAATAACGTATATGAGAATCTCTGGGGGAAGAGTGCAACTGAGCTCGCAGATTCTCAGTCCCATCGTTAAGAACCATCATGGACCGCTGGAACGAACTCCTGGACCTGGAGATCGGCGACACCATCATCTGGCAAGGCGAAGGAATGCGCATCCGTAACGACACGGAGGGCATGATCCTGATCTCCTCTGGGATGCGTGGGAAGGTGATCACGAGAAGCGAAAATCTTCTGGCTCGTGCCGCAAGGAAGGCTGGCCTGCCGATAGATGCGGGGCCATGGTGCCCGGAGGAAAAGAAAAGGGAAAAAGCAAGAGAGGGGCTAAGGAGGAGTAAATAAATAAAGGTGTCAATATATAGTTAGTAATGCTATGTTGCACATGCATGGATACGCTGACCGAATTGACGGAGAAATTCCGCTCTGTATGGCCCCTGTTGGATGAACGAACGCGGCGGATTATGGCGGCCAGTGAAGCGAGAGCGTTGGGCCATGGCGGAGTCAGTTTGGTACGCCGTGCCTGCGGACTGTCGCGCAAGGCAATCGCTAAAGGAATCCGTGAAATCGAAGAGGGTTTCGTGCCCATGGAAGGCCGCATCCGGCGGCCCGGAGCCGGACGCAAGCCCCTGACGGTTTCGGACCCGGGGCTGGTGGAGCAATTGGAAGAAATGATCGAGGTCCAAACTCGGGGTGACCCGGAGTCTCCGTTGCGTTGGATTTGCAAGAGCACGCGGGCCATCGCGAAAGAACTGGCCCGGCACAAACACCCGGTCAGTCATACGAAGGTGGCGAGATCCTTCACGACCTCGACTACAGTCTGCAGAGCAATCGGAAGACCGAGGAAGGGAAAGATCATCCGGACCGCGACGCCCAGTTTCGGCACATCAGCGCCACCGTCAGACACTGCCTGAGGGAAGGCAGTCCGGTCATTTCCGTGGATACCAAGAAGAAAGAACTCATCGGCAACTACGACAACGCGGGCCAGCAATGGCTTCCCGCCGGGCAGCCGATCAAGGTTCAGGGTCATGACTTTCCCACTCCCGACGTTCCCCGTGCCTATCCTTACGGCGTTTATGACATTGGGCGCAATACCGGCTTTGTCAATGTCGGCACCGATCACGACACGGGAGCGTTTGCGGTCGCCTCCATTCGCGGCTAGTGGCGCCAGGAAGGGAGACGGATCTATCCGAATGCAAGAACGATACTGATCACCGCCGACGCCGGCGGGAGCAACGGTTGGCGGTTGCGCCTTTGGAAATTTGAGTTGCAGAAGTTCGCAGACGAAACGGGCCTCCCGGCTTCGGTCTGTCATTTTCCACCCGGCACCAGCAAATGGAACAAGATCGAACACCGCCTCTTTTCTTTCATCTCTTCGAACTGGCGCGGCGAACCTTTACGAGACTACGAAACAATTGTTCAACTCATCGCGAAGACAACGACAGCTAAAGGACTCAAAGTGACGTGCCGGCTAGATCGCCGCAAGTATCCCACTGGACGCAAAGTCTCCAATGAAGAAATGAAGCGAATCCAGATGCGGCCCAACCCGTTCCATGGCGAATGGAATTATGTAATAGAACCGAACTCCGCCGAATCATAACATGATACCTTTAGTTATTTACGATTCCTAACCATGCCAAGAAGATGGAGCGGAGTCGCAGCGAGTATGTCTTTGTTCAGCGAGATGGCAGCAACCCCTACAGGTCAATTCGGACCGCTTTTGAGACAGCGTGTCGGCGTGCTAAACTGACCGATGTGACGCCGCATGTGCTCCGCCACACTTTTGCTTCGCGTCTAGTGATGAACGGTGCCCCGCTACGGACGGTCCAGGAGTTGGGTGGCTGGAAGACAATAGCGATGGTTGAGCGATACTCTCACTTGAGTGAAAAGCACAAGCAGGACGCGGTTGAACTGATTGGCCGGAGAAAGATTGATTTCACTACGGAAATCACTACACCTGAAGAAGTTGATTCTGTGCAATCCTTTCAAGTCGTTGAAAAATAAGATTATGGGCCGTTAGCTCAATAGGTAGAGCATCTGCCTTTTAAGCAGAGGGTCGCTGGTTCGATTCCAGCACGGCCCATCCTTTCTTTTCGGGTATTTAGGCTGGCAAAGATGGCCTTTCATGATGAGATCATAGCGATTAGATGCTGATTAGATGTCGAGTGAAATCCGCCATCCACAGGAGGGCCGAGAGAAACAAGGCCCTGGAGAGAGCAGAACTATCGATCTCCTTGGATCGCGGATGTAAAAGGGATAGCGGTATCTGGTAAATGGCTGCGTCTTCTTCAGTGCTTCGTAGGGGGCTAAGGTAAGTCGACTTAGAACCCCAAACAGCCCCTCGTGCCACTCGTATTGAGGGATAAGGACCGCGGAACTCTTTCTGTGCCGGCCATTCAAATAGCTTTTGGAGTTCGTGTTTGGAATTAATGGCCCACACGGATGTTTCCTGCTCTGCTAGACCGAAGTTACCCTGAAAACTAGCTGAAAAACAACCTGTAAGCCATTGTGGATCATCAGGTAAGGGTCTTTTCGTGTTCGACAATCTGTACCCATGTAATAGTTGCTTTATTGTCCTTTATTGTCGGTAGTATGTGATATTATAGTGCCCATGTACATCGAATCCGTTCCCAACCGCAACTCGCCCCCGACCATTCTCCTGCGCGAGTCCTACCGGCAAGCCGGCAAGGTGCGCAAGCGCACTCTGGCTAACCTCAGCAAGTGGCCCGCGGAGATCGTCGAAGGCCTGCGCAGCCTCTTGAAGGGAGGCTCCGTCATCTCCGACTTGAGCCAAGCCTTCCAGGTCCAGCGCACTCGCCCCCATGGTCATGTGGCGGCCGTCTTGGGTACCCTGCGCCGCCTCGGTTTGGAGCGCTTACTGGCCACTCGCAACAGCCTGCAGCGCCGCCTGGTAGTGGCCCTGATCGTGGCGCGCATCCTGGAGCCCCGCTCCAAGCTGGCCACCGCACGCGGATGGGATCCCCAGACCCTGTCCAGCAGCTTGGGCGAGCTCTTACAGGTGGAGGCCGCGACGGCCGATGATCTGTACGGCGCCTTGGACTGGCTGCTCGTTCGACAACCAAAGATTGAAAACCAGCTGGCGGCTCAGCGCCTGCAGGACGGTTGCCTCGTGATCTACGACGTCACCTCGACCTACTTCGAAGGGAGGAGTTGCCCGTTGGCCCAGCGGGGGTATTCCCGAGACGGCAAAGGGGGTACGCTGCAGATCGTCTTCGGCCTGCTGTGCGACCGTCAAGGCTGCCCTGTCGCGGTCGAGGTCTTCGAAGGCAACCGAGCGGACCCCACAACAGTGACCAGCCAAATCCAAAAACTGCGCCAACGCTTCGGGTTGCGCTCGGTGGTGGTGGTCGCCGATCGAGGAATGCTGACGGAAGCCCGCATTCGGGAGGAGCTCAAGCCGCTGCCCGGCATGGGCTGGATCACGGCCCTGCGAGGCCCTCAGATCCGCAAACTGTTTCAATCCGGTCCGCTGCAGCTGTCCCTGTTTGATCAACGCGACCTGGCCGAGATCCAGAGCCCGGACTACCCCGGGGAACGGCTCATTGTCTGCCGTAATCCCCTCTTAGCGGAGGAACGGGCCCGCAATCGCCAGCAACTGCTCCAGGCGACCGAGCTGGAGTTGGAGAAGATTGTCCAGGCAACGCAACGTCCGAAGCGTCGCTTCAAGGGCAAGGATCGGATTGCCCTGCGGGTGGGCAAAGTCCTCTGATCAACGACAAATGGAATTCCCGCAGCGACAATTGGAAATCCCCACACGAGGGATAAAAAAAAAGAGCTGTAGCCGTCCTCTGAGACGACTCTTTTCGGGGTCCTCCTTTCTGTAAAAAAGAGAGATTGTTTTTAGAATGCGAGGGGGATGGAGTGAGGGCGTAGCCCGAACGGAGCTCCCCCTCGCTCGCGCCGGCGTCGAGGGGAGTGGACCAGATCCACGAGGCTCCTGAGCGGCCTCTGTAGGGCGCTGTACGACCTCTCCCCTTGGCGGGCACTCGTCTATCGTCCCCACCAAGCACTTCCCAGGGGCCAATCAGCCGATTTGCCCGGATTTGAACTCCTCGCGGTTTCCTCATTTCGTGGTTTCCTGCTGTTTCTTCTTGGCGCTCTCCATTCGGTAGCTCGAGACGTTGAGTTCCAGAATCACGCTGTGGTGCACCACCCGATCAATCGCCGCCACCGTCGTCATGGGGTCCTTGAAGATCCTCTCCCAGTCCGAGAAGATCAGGTTGCTGGTCAGCAAGATGCTGCGGCGTTCGTAGCGATGGGCCAGCAGTGTGAAAAGAACCTCCATTTCCTCCCGACTTTGCTGAACGTAGCCGATGTCATCGACTATGAGAGCCTCGAAGCGATCCAGTTTCTTGAGCTCCTTCTCCAGAGTCAGATCGATTTTGGCCCGCAGCAATCGCTGTACCAGCAGGGCGCAGGTAGAGAATAGAACCCGGCGCCCCAGCAGAATCAACTCCTGCCCCAGAGCACAGACTAGATGCGTCTTGCCGCTTCCAGGGTTGCCGAAAGCCAAGACGTTCTCGGCGCGATCCAAAAACGTACCTTCCAGCAGCGCCGTCAGTTGTCGATCCACGCTTTGGGGCAAGCGCGAGCGGTCCAACGCCGTCAGCGTTTTCTCCCAGGGAAGCTTCGAGATTCGGCGCAGGCGCTGGATTTTGCGCTCGTGCCGCTCCGCCACTTCGATCTCAGATAACGACAAGAGAAACCGGGGATAGGACAGACTTTCCTGGGTAGCCAGTGCCGCCTGGGCGGCGGAGTGCTCCCGAAAGGCTGGTAGATGCAGCTGGACAAGGCACTCGCGAAGCCGGGTCAAGTTGCCTCCACTCATGATCTCACCTCCCGGCTCTCCAGCAGCGTGTCGTAGACGCCCACGTCCATCTTCTCCACCGCCACTTCCCAGGGCTCCACCACCGGATCGACGAGGCATTCTCGTAGTGCTTCGAAACGGATTCTTTGTCCCCTCTCAATCAGCCCCTGAAGTGCCTCTCGCACTCGCTGCTCACCTTCCTGGGCAGCCAACTCGAGGATCTTCAGATACTGGCGATCCGCCGTGGCTGGACAATCTTGGCGCAGCTCGTCGTAGGCGACTCGAAACAAGATCCCCGGAAACAGATCCTCGCGCCAGCGATAGCGAGTGAACGCCCCCGGCTTGCGCACCAGGGAATGGATCACCTGCCGGTAGTCAATGCGATGCTTGCCTTCTCCTCGCAAGCGAGGCATGCGTGCCTGTGGCTGACCCCCGTAGTAGACCTCCACCTGATCCGCCCACACCCTCACCTGCACCCGCTCGCCGATCAACCGGCTGTCCACCGAATAGGTGTTGTGGCGAACCCGGATCGTACTGCTGGGGGAGACTCTCACCCACTGCCGGGTGAAGTCATCCAGACGGCGTGCCGGCAACGGGCGCATCACGGCCAGCTCTTCTCCCAGGCGCTTTTGCCGGGTCGCATTGCGCCGGTCCACAATCACCGCTACAAAACCCTCGTACTCTTCCCGGCTGGAAAAATCACGGCTACACCGCAGCAGCAGTTCCTGCTCGATGGCCCGTTTCAAGCGGTGATGGGCCTGTTCCACATCCCCGTTCTCGTGAGCCTTTCCTGCCTGGGTGCGACTCGAGCGCATCCCGAAGTGTCTCAGCAACCCTTGATAGCGCTCGGTGAACTCTTCCCGTTTCAGGTTGTTGACGGCCGCCGAAAGCCGGTCTGTTCGGTGTTCCTCGGGCAGCGCCCCCAACTCCCACAACGCGTTCTGAAGCCCCAGGCTGAGGCTCTCAAAGGACTCACTGAAACACAGCGTGGTCGCTTCCCAGTTCGAGTAGGCCAAAACAAAGTGGTACAGCAGATGGGGAAACGGCTGGCCCTGGATCGTCACTCCCAGACGCCCCATAAACGTAAAGTCCGATTGAGCTTGATGTCCCGGCCGATACTTCTGCGGGAACATCACCTCCTTCGCTTCTCCGTGTTGTGCCTTCCACTGCTTGATCCTGCGCTGCAGCGTCCTCAACTGACCTTGCTGGAAGGCCCCTTCCTGCTGGCGGCACAAATACTCGAACACCGCTGTCGCTTCCACCGTCGGAGATCGCTTCAGGATCTCTTCCACCTCTGGCCACACCGACTCGAACGGATCCGATCGAGTTCGCCAATATCGCTCCGGCTGACTCTGGCTCGGCAGCTTTCCCGACTTCAGGTACTTCCGAGCCGTCTTTCGCGACAGCCCCGCTTTGGCCGCCGCCATCGTTAGCGTCTTCTCGTTCTTTTGCAACTTTACTAACCTCCGCACTTGCTGATCCTTAACCATGCCCTCATGGTCAGGATCAGCCCTGAAAAAGTGGGGAATTCTATTTGTCGTCGTGGGAAATTCTAACTGTCGCCAATCAGGCAGCAACGCTGGGGGGCCACTAACCTGAAACTTCATTGGCGAATGTAGCTTTGGCCTCCAGGCCGAAGTCTTCTTCCTTCGAGCCTTTGGCCCGATACACGGCGGCCTGGAGGCCACCGCTACGTCCCTCGACTGAAGTTTCTTTCAGGTACGATCCGGCGCAGCTGGTGGCGGGGCTAAGCTGAAACTTGATTGTCGAGCTTCCGAACTTCGGCGTTCGTATTGTTCGGTGTTTTGCGGTTTGAGATTTGGGCTTTTCTGTTTCCCGAGAAGGCAACCGCTAAAGGCTAAACCGCTGAATATCGAACACGAATTTCAAAGGAAACCCCTTTAGCCTTCGTGTTCGATGTTTAGCGGTTCGAGATTTAGGCTTTCTTTCTACTCAGGAGAAAGAAACCGCAGAAAATACTCAACCGCAAAATATCGAACAGGCGAATTTCGAAGGCCGGATCAGGCGACGCTGGTCTTTGTGGGTAGCCAAAGTTTCTTTGTCGAATGGGGCAGCCCGGCTGGGGAGCTACTAAGCTGAAACTTGAGAATCCCAAGATACAAACAAACTCCAAATCACAAGCTCCAAGTTCTCAACCGATCGCCTATCATCAACCCTTGGCGATCCGACGGAGCCGCGAACGACTTGACTCATTGGCAGTATGAACCAAGTTCCGAGGAGAGAGCCGGACAACAGCACAATCCTCCCCGGCCCTTACAAAGGTTCCTACCGGAGTGATCGATACCAGCCGGGGGTGATACCGAGCAGCAAGATTACCGAATAACCGATTTAGGCGTAGCTTCGAGACGCGTGATCACCGATTTTTCGCGATCTAGCATCTCAACCACCTGGGGCAGCATGACCTGTTTCCACTGATCGCTCTCGTAAACCGCTTCGTAGATTCTCTCCCGTTCGGCCTCGCTGTCAAATCGTCGGATCCAGACATAGAGGTCGTCCTCCTCCTCAGCCACGAAACTTCCGACGACCACGACTCCGTTTGCAACCTGGAAGGGAATGATGACCTCCTCCATGAATCGCACCCATCGCTCACGTTGTCCAGGCTTGGTCCGATACTGTCTGAGTTCAAATAGCATCTGTGTTAGGGTCTCCCTGCGCCAAGCCGGTGAATCCGTCCGAGCCCGACTCTAGCGAGTGCTTTCCTGTAAAATCCGTTCTTCGTTGTCTCACTAGGTTGTTCATACCATAGCGAAGAGGTGAGCGCGATGATCTTCAACTCGGTTGCGGCGTTATGGAGAGAGGTTCGAAACCCACACACAATCCGAGATTCTAAGATAGAAAGTCGTTCGTTTGGCTATGACTGCAGCTGAAAACCTCCGACCCAACGGTTGGAACCCGTCGCTCGGCATGTCGAGCTCGGGATTTAGAATTTGGTGCTTGAGATCTGTTTGTATCTTGTATCTTGTATCTTGTATCTTGGAATCTCTTCCTGCCCACCTCACTTCGAGCTGCAGAGGACTCCAAGAAGGACGTGACACCGCCGTCGGGGTCCTCCCAGCACTCCACAAGCAGAACACAGCTCTGGAAGCAGTGTCGCCTGCAAAAGCGAAAGACGGCGACACCTGAAGGCCCGACCGTATTCGGAAAGAGCTTTCTCTGGTTTGAGAGGAGGGGTCTCGAGCAGATACAGAAAATGAACTACGGAGGCGTCTATCTGCGAATGGGCAATCTAGCTCAACGATCGGCGTTTGCTCTGGGGGTTCGCACCTGGCAGCCCAGCATTGGGGGCACCTGGTTGGATCTCCAGGGATCCGCTGCCTACTCCAACCGCCGCTACCAGAGCTACGATCTCCAGCTAGGGAGAGTGCCACAGGCTCATCCTGAGATCGCAATGGACGCATTCAATCCGCTTAGCCTTTCTCCCCAGGAAACCGTCAAGGACCCGGATCGATTCACGCTTTACGCCGATCTGGCCTACCGGGACCGTCCTCAGGAACATTTCTTCGGCGCCGGTCCGGAGTCGTCGATATCCGACCTTTCTGCTTTTCGTCTGCAGCAGATCTCCTACGATGTGGTCGGCGGTTTCCGTCCTGCGCGCCTGCTGTCGGCCGAGGTGAGAATGGGCCTTGTCAGCGTGGACCTGGGGTCGAGCAGCGATCGCTTCACGCCGGGTGTGGAGCAGCTGTTCGACAGTACCGCCCCCGGCCTTTCGCAGCAGCCCGATTTCATTCGACTGAGAGCCGATCTGCGCTTGGACAGTCGGGATCGCCCTGGCAATCCTCACTCGGGAGGTTTCGTGGGATTATCGTTTGCCCGTTTCGACCAACGGGAGGGTCAGCGATTCGAGTTCAATCGCGTCGCGCTGGATGCACGACACTATCTCTCCTTAGGTTCGGTACAGAGGGTGCTCGCTCTTCGGTTCTTTACCTCCCGTGACGATGCCGGAGCCGGCAGCAGTGTGCCCTTCTATCTACGGCGGGCTCTGGGGGGTGCAAACACGCTGCGAGGCTTTCAGGACCAGCGCTTCCGCGACAACGGTCTGATCTACCTATCGGGCGAGTACCGCTGGGAAGCGGCTCCGGCCCTGGAGCTTGCCGTTTTCTACGACGCCGGCAAGGTGTTTGACAGTCGGTCTGACTTCGGATTATCCGGAATGGAGAAGAGTATCGGATGGGGGATTCGGTTCAAGAATCACCGAAGGGTCCTGGTGAGATTTGATTTTGCAAAGAGCCGGGAAGACACACGCACCCATGTCACGATCGGACCCTCCTTTTGAGCGGGTTATGAGAGTCTTCCTGATAAGCCTCCTGATCCTGGCCGCAACAGCCTTTTCCGAGGCACAGAGATTTCTACCTGACGATCCGGTCTGGGTCGATGCCGACAACCTACCAATTCCCAAACCATTTCCTCAAAAAGGAAGTCAAATTTCGGATTTCATGCGCAACTCCTTGCGCCCAGGGCCAAGTTCGCGAGACATGACCCCGGCGGAAAACGTCAACACGCTGGGCGAGATTCCGGATTCCAGCTGGTTCACGAATCGAATGAGCAAGAGGACGATGAGTGTCTCTGACCTAGTCAGAGGCCCCAATCGGACGGATGGTCCTGACACCTCTCATCCGTGGACCGTCATCTCCGCAAAGTCCGAGGGAATCACGCCAGGATTCACGATTCGCGATCGCACTGGAGAAATGTATTTCGTCAAGTTCGATCCGCTGGGACACGCCCAGCTGGCCACCTCCGCCGAGGTGATCTGCACCAAGTTCTTTCATGCCTTCGGCTACCACGTCCCAGAGAACCATATCGCTCGAATAAGACTGAAGGATCTCGAAATCGGCCCAAAGGCCAGAATCACGGATGAGAAGGGGCTAAAGAGAAAAATGCGCTTCGAAGATCTAGAGGCCATTTTCTTGAAGATCCCGCGCCTGGCCGACGGAAGTGTGCAGGCGCTGGCCAGCCGGCGCCTTCCTGGAGAACCGTTGGGCCCGTTCCAATATCGTGGGACCCGAAGCGATGATGCCAACGACATCTTCGCCCACGAACAGCGGCGTGAGCTGAGAGGGCTTCGCCTCTTTGCCGCCTGGCTGAATCACGACGATGCCCCCAGCATCAACACTCTGGACATGTATATACGTCAGGGAGAATCAGGTTACGTCAAACATCATCTGATCGATTTCGGCTCCTGTTTGGGCAGTGGCACCATCAAGATCCAGAGTCGTCGCGCCGGCAACGAATATCTGGCAGAGTGGGGACCGATCCTGAAGTCAGCTTTTACCCTGGGAATCTGGGACCGCTCCTGGCGAAAGGCTTCCTATCCCAACTATCCCTCAATCGGTCGATTCGAGGCCGAGTACTTTAAACCCGCCGCTTGGAAGCCTGAGTACCCCAACCCCGCCTTCCAACGAATGCAGCCGGAAGACGCCTTCTGGGCCGTCCGGATCATGATGTGCTTTAACGATCAATCGATCCGGGCGATCGTGAAGACTGGCCAGCTGGAAGATCCTTCAGCCGAAAACTATCTGGTAGAGACACTCATCAAGCGCCGAGACAAGATCGTCCGACACTATCTAGTGTCAGGGGCCACCCAAAAGCGGCCAGTGAGGGCCACTTCAAAACCGGCCATTTTCAAGAGCCATTGAGGGCCGCATCCGGCGTAGGATGCGCCGATGGCCAATACATTGAAAATGGAAAAGAAGCAAACGGTTTTGGCGCTCCTGAAGCTGGGCTGGTCGTATCGTCGGATCGAGCGAGAGGTGGGAGTCCGACGAGAGACGATTGCCCGCTATGATCCCTCCCGAGATTCAAAACCGGCCAAAGCGGCCCCCGGCTCGGAGGAGCAAAAGCGGCCAAAGCGGCCCCCGGGTCTGCGCAGCTTCTGTGAGCCCTTTCGGGAGCAGATTGAAAAGAAACTCCAGCAGGGATTGCAGGCCAAGCGGATCTGGCAGGACCTGGTCTTCGAGCAGGGATTCGGGGGAGCCTACAACTCCGTCAAGCGCTTCTGTGGAAAGCTCAAGGCGGAGAGTCCTCGCGTGTTTGCTCGGGTGGAAACTCCCCCCGGTCGGGACCTGCAGATCGACTTCGGCAAAGGAGCCCTGACTCGGACCGAATCGGGTCGTTACCGCCGTCCTCATCTGTTCAAGGCCGTCCTCTGCCACTCGCGCCACTCCTATGAGGAAGTCGTCTGGCGGCAGGAACTGAAGACGTTCATCCGCTGTGTCGAGGAGGCTTTTCACGCTTTTGGAGGCGGCGTGGAGGTGGTTCGCCTCGATAACCTCAAGGCCGGGATCACCCGGGCTTGCTTGGTGGACCCCGAGGTCAATGCCGTCTTCAGTGCGCTCGCTCGCCACTACGGCTTCGCCGTGCTGCCCATCCATCCGGGCGCTCCGAACGAGAACGGAAAAGTCGAAAGAAGCATCGGATATACCGACTCCAGCGCGCTCAAAGCTCGCCGCTTCGAGAGCCTGGATGCGCAGAATGAGCATCTGCAGAGTTGGAACGAGCGAATCGCCCGCCAGCGCATCCACGGCACCACCAAGCAGCAGGTCTGGCCCCGCTTTGTCGAAGAACAGAAGCATCTCCGACCGCTTCCGGATTCCCGCTTCAGTTTCTTCCGCGTGGGCCGTCGAACGGTCTCCACCGATGGCCACATCGAAGTCGACCGAGCGTTCTACTCGGTGCCCAATCATCTGCTCGGTTGTGAAGTCGCCGTGCACTGGGATGATCGTATCGTCCGCGTCTTCTTTCGTGAGCAACAGGTGGCCCTGCATCCGAAGCACCCGCCGGGGAGATTCCGAACCGAAACGAGCCATCTTCCGGAACGCAAACGCTACGCGCACTATCGAACCGAGCATCATCTGCTGAAGCAAGCCCGAGCCGTGGGTCCAGAGGCGCACCGCTGGGCCGAGCGAGCTCTGGAGGTCCGAGACATGCTCGCCTACCGACTCGTGCAGGGCATGATCTCGCTGACCCGCCGCTACCGCGCTTCGGTCGTCGACGAAGCCTGCGGCAAGGCGCTCGCACATGACGCCTTCCGCTACCGGACTCTGGTGGCTTTGTGTAAGCGACTGGACGTGCCGCAGCGCTCTTTGTTTACCTCCGAGCACGAGTTGATCCGACCGCTGTCCGAGTACCAGATCACCGATCCCACAGGAGAACCAGAATGATCTCATCAGAACTGGAACGAAAACTTCGTCACCTCCGGCTCTCGGGCCTGGCTCAGGTCTTTGACGTTCGCCTGCAACAAGCCGTCCAGGGAAGGCTCAGCCATCAGGAGTTCTTTGAGCTGCTGATTGATGACGAGCTGACCCGCCGTCGGGACCGGCTGTTGGAGCGACGTTTGCGCCAGGCCCAGTTTCCGGAACAAAAGCACTTGGAGGACTTTAACTTCTCCTTTAACCCCTCCATCAACCGGCAGCAGATCTTCGATCTGGCTACCGGCCGATTCATCCAACAGCGCCGCGGCTGGTTGGTCATCGGTCAGACCGGAGTCGGCAAGAGCCATCTGATCATCACCGTCGGGATCAAGGCGGTCGAAGCCGGTCACCGGGTGCAGTACAAGTCGGCTTTCGATCTGCTGGAAGACATCGCCGAAGCCACGGCCACCGGCAGACGCCGATCTTACATTACGGAGATGACCCGGATCCCGCTGCTGATCCTCGAGGATCTGGGACTCCGCAGAGTGCCGGAGTCGGCGGCAGAAGATCTGTTGGAGATCCTGCACCGCCGATACCAGAAGACCTCGACGATCCTCAGTTCGAATCGACCCCTGGAGGACTGGGGCGCGATGCTGGGAGGAGATACGGCGGCCACCTCGGCGCTGCTGGACCGCTTCCTGCACACTTCGGAAGTCACCTTCATTCGGGGCAAGAGCTATCGCCTCTACGAGCGACAGCAACGAGAGAAATCCACCCCGAAGCGAGGGAAAGAGAAATGACACCTGCGAGGCGAGTGCTGTGAGTGCGGGCTTGTCCCCTACTCGCAGACCCTGGGACTCAGCCCCAGGCTTCGTAGATTGCCCGCTCCGAGGGAGGGGTCAGGACAGGGTGGGGCAGAGCTCATTGCTTGAGGGGCCTCTGAGCGAATGTTTTTTGAAAAAAGGAAGCCAGGAAGAAGCCGTGTCGTTGAAACCAAGCAGAGACCATGGAAGCCAGGCTTCTCGAGTTTCCCCCAACACCCCCGGAAAGCCGTGGAAACTGCCGCGCTATGGAAACCGTGGGAAAACGGCTGCCTCGCGAAGACGACTCCAGGAGGCGAGTTTTTCCACCGTTCCCACAGCGCTTGGAAAACTCCTCCGGACGGAGTTTCCCACAGTTCCCACCGCTTCTACGGCTGAACACACAACAAAGCCTCCTCCCCCCGCTTCGCGGGGAGGGCTTCACAAGGGATTGAAATGACTCGAACCGGAGGATATAACTACTGAATCACTGGCCGGTTTTGACCCGGCCCCGCCTGGCCGCTTTTGAAGTGGCCCCCGACACTATCTAGCCCAGATCTATCCTCTCGACCGGTTCCAGGTGAAAGTGACTCCTGGTGAATTCAGATTGGAGTTTGCTGATCTGAACTCCGAGGCCGGAGTGCCTCCGGTATCAGGGTATGAGTATGTCTGGTTCAGTTACAACAATCAGGACGGACGGATGAATCCGGTGACCGATCAGCGATTGGTTGAAGCTAGGTCGATCCCAATACCTCAGGAGGACTCCTCGTATCTTGTAGTGCACATCCAGTCTCTCGGAGGGGCTAGCCGACAAGAGCCGGAAAAGATTCGAGCGTTCATCCGCAACCGGGAGCAGCCGGTCGTGGTCGGTATTGAGCGGCGGCCGGTCAGGTCCTCGAAATGACGCCAACTACTCGACAGACTGGTAACGAATCGACACCGACCGTAGAACCGGTGAACTGGCCGAGCCTGGACTGACGAGCGATGCCTTGTACTGCATCCAGCGGGCCCCGGACGTCCCTGACGCCAGGCTGGTACCGGACTCGATGTAGTAGCTTTCGGGTCCCTTGGGGCCATTCCACGAAGCCGACGCCAGGGCGTCTCTGGTATCCGCACCGCGGACCTGAAACTCCAGCCCTGTCTCGAACGGTGTGCTTCCTTCCCAGCTGATGCTCTCCGGGCGGACTTTCGAACCCGCATCGAAGGGCGGGGAGACGTAGTCGTAGCGATTTCCCCGATCGTAGACGTGACCGGCGTCGGAGGTCAGATGGTGGGGGCCCAGGCCTGGTAGGAGGGTTCTTCGCTCGGTCGAGAATCCGGTTTTGCTTCCCCAGTAAATGAAGGAGTCGTTGCGATGGTTTCCCTCCTTGGAATGATTGGCGAAGAGAATATCGGCGTGGCCGTTGCGATCGAAGTCATTGATGTGGACACCCGAGGCCGAGTTGGTCGGCAGCTGGGTCGCGCGGGAGGCATTGAAGCCGTTGTTGCTGTTCCAGTAGATCGTCGATGGATGGCTGCGGGTGTAGCCGGCGTGGTAGCTGGTGAGGACCATGTCGAGCAGGCCATTGCCGTTCAGGTCCGCCACCGCTACGTCGGAGTTTCCCACGGAAGGTAGAATGATCCGGCGGGTGACGTCATAACCGCCGCTTCCGCCCCAATAGATGAAGGTATCCCCTTCTGGGGAACCGCCAAAGGACTGGGGCTTGTCGGGGGAGGGGTCGGCGTCGTAGAGGTTGGGTACGATGACTTCCAGAAAGCCGTCCCGATTGAGATCCGCCACCTCTACCGAAGCAGAGACTCTGCCAGGAAGTGCGATCTTGCGGTCTTTGTCGAATCCCAAGGGACTGTTCCAATAGATAACAATCCGGTTGTTGGTAGTGCTGAAAATGATGTCCAGCCAATCGTCACGGTTGAGGTCGCCGATGACGTGGCCACGAATGCTGCCGATTGGGAAGACGAACCTGTTACTGCTGGAGAACCCGGCAGGACCGCCCCAGTAGAGATCTGTCGCCTCTTCCCCGGGTGCCCACTGGGTGAGAGAGATATCCAGGTACCCGTCCCGGTTGAAATCCGCAACCCGGGAGGAGAACGAAGCCCGACCCGATAGCATGGTGCGGTTGCGGGAGGAATACCTTCGGCGTTCTGCCCAATAGATTCCTGGACCATTCTCCGTATCGCCGATCGAGGCAAAGAGCAGGTCTACGTCACCGTCGTGATCGATGTCGGTGGTAGAGCAAAAGCCACCGCCGCTGGGTAGGACCTTCCGCCGTCCTGCATCGAACCCTCCGTTATCGTCACCCCAATAAATGTAGGTGGGGTTGGGTCGGTTGGTGTCAGCGGCGTTGATAAAGATAAGGTCGATTTCACCGTCTCCGTTGAGGTCTCCCGTCTGCACCCCGGTTGCCTCCGAAGTGGGCAACTTTGATCGCG
The DNA here is from genome assembly GCA_965219855.1 of Acidobacteriota bacterium. Classification (GTDB taxonomy): domain Bacteria; phylum Acidobacteriota; class UBA6911; order RPQK01; family JAJDTT01; genus CAUZIZ01. The sequence continues at coordinate 997,587 of CBDCOR010000012.1, read as the reverse complement.
AGTCGGCACTGAAGCCGTCCTCTCCTCCCCAGTAGATATACGCCTGTGGCCTCTGGTACGGCTCAGCCTCCCGCTGGGCAAAGACCAGATCCAGATAGCTGTCCTGGTCGAGATCCTCTATGGTGCAGCGGGTCGGATGGTGGGTCGGCAGCGAGGTTCGCCTGTAGGGCCGGAATCCGGTGGAGCTGCCCCAGTAGATATAGGAAACGTTGCCTGATTGGTTGGCGAAGACCACGTCCAGGTGCTTGTCCTGGTTTAGATCGGCTGTCTTCACGTCGGAGGCACCCACGGTGGGCAGAGAGGTCCTCGATTCCACCGAATAGCCATTTTTGGAGCCCCAGTAGACGTAGGAGTTTACCGAGACTGTGTCGACGATGTTGTACATCCCCATCTCGCGCGTCTTCAGGCGGTAGGAATTTGCCAGGGCAATTTCTGGAAAGCCGTCCTGGTTCAGATCCGCCACGGCGACGGCCGAGCTGCGTTCGCCCGGCAGGTGGGTACTGGGTTTTTGGTTATAGGCTCCATCGGTTGTTCCCCAATAGATCAGGGCCCCGCCTTCTTCGTCGCTATTGCCCTCGTTGGCGAAGACCAGGTCGGGATAACGGTCCCCGTTCAAGTCGGCGATCGTCACATCGCGGCAATTGATGGTCTTGATCACAAGACGACGGTCTGCCGAATACCCGTTAGAGGAACCCCAGTAGATGAAGGAGCGATTGTCGCGATCCACCGTGACGTGGTAGCCGAGTCCACTGTTGGCGAACACGATGTCCGGATGCCCGTCCTGGTTCAGATCCTCAACTGCCGCGGCTCGAGCTCCGTAAGTAGGAAGTTCGCTCCGTTTCAAAGCGTCCGGTCCGTCCTTGCCGCCCCAGTAGATGTAGGAGTTCAGGTCGGTTTTGGTGCCATTGAAATTGTTGGCGACGATCAGATCGGAGAAGCCGTCCTGGTTCAGATCGGCCACTAGCCCGTCGCTGCCGCCATCGGTGGGGAGTTGCATGCGATCCTGGGAGGCAAAGCGATCTCCGCCCCAGTAGATCAACAGGTCTTCTTTTTCGTTGGGATCGTGATCGTTGGGAAACACGATGTCGATGTTGCCGTCGCGGTTGATGTCCCTACGATTGATCAGTACCACCTCGCCGGCGGCGGTGACGTAGGTGTTGGCGCCTCCATCGCTAAAGCTTCCGTCGACCAGGTCCAGGAAGGTTGAGGTCGTCCAGGTCTTTGACTCGGCGCTAGCTACGGAGCTTGAGCAGAATAGGACGAATAGAAGTTTTGTCAATGTGGGAAGTACTTTAAAGGGGATGTGGTAGTGCATAGGTTCACCTCTCTGGCAGCGGGCCAGGGCTTCTGAAATTTTCTTGAGCCATTGAAGGTCCAATAATGTTGAGTATCATAGCGCCCTTGTTCTCGAATCAGAAGTGCTAAGGGAACGTCTGCACTCAGAGTCTGGGAGATATTCGTAGATTCCATGCAAATCAATCCCTGGTTGGTCTTGGCGCTCTCGGTTCCGGTTCTGTTGTTAGGACAGGGGCTGGTGCGCCGGGTTCCCTTCCTGGTCCGGTTCAACATCCCAGCTCCGGTGGTCGGGGGGTTGCTGATCTCGCTGCTTCTGCTGGCCGTGAACGGAAGCGGCATTGTCACGGTTACCTTAGAAACCCTGGTTGGCGATCGCTGGTGGGGATGGATGGTCACAGTGCAGGAGGAATGGGAACTCCGTGAGTCGGTCCCTGTGAATCGACCTTTCCTGGTGGCTTTCTTTACCTGTATCGGTCTGAATGCAAGCTGGCTGATTGCGAAGCGGGGTGGTTGGCAGGTACCCCTGTTTTTGCTGGTTTCATCGGTGCTGTCCCTGGTCCAGAGTGGGGTAGGCATTGCTGCGGCACGAGCTCTAGGCGCTACGACAAGCGATGAGAAATGCGTCTATAAGAACATGGCCGTTGTCAAGGGCGCACTTCACCTAGATCGGCTCGGAGAGCCGATTAAGCAGCTGGCCGCGTAGCCGGCCAGGCGCGATAAGAAGTTGTTCGTAGGCCATTGGATTCGTCGAGTCTGGGGACTCTAGTTTTTAGTTATGACCAGCGGGTTGACGTCGGTGACGTCGGTCTCCCCCATCCATCTATACGCGCATCAGCGGGCGAAGGTGGTGTCCTCGGCAAGGCCCAGCGCCGCCTGGGAAAAGGTCGAGGAGCCCATTGCCTTTATGAGAGCCTCTGCGGCACTCCTGTGTGCCCCAGGCAATGGGCGGTTGATGTTTTCTGCACCACGTTCGTCCAACGCATCATCTACAGTCCGGACTCCTTCCTTTGAAGGAGGCGAGGCTGCCTAATCCGAAGTTACCCTGAAACAGTAGCGTCCCAGCGTTAGTCGAATAACATCAACTGTTTATGAATGTCACTATTCTGAGTAATGTAATGCATGTCCTGAAAGGCCTGTAAAATTGGGGTTTTCTCGAAGAGCGAGACACTCAGGACCTGGAGAATTGTGTAGAGCGGCAACTCGAGATAGAGGCGCTTGCGGATGATGGCGATGAGCAGGTAGGTACTGAGGGCGATCCAGATTTGTGTTTTCACGGCATTGGGACTGGTGCCGTAAAAGGCCTTGATGCGGAGATGCTGTTTGATCCATTTGAAGAACAGTTCGATCTGCCAGCGGAGCTTGTAGAGCCGGGCAATAGTCAGAGCGGGAGAAGCAAAGTCGTTGGTGAGGAATACTAGCCGCAGGTCGGTGGTGACGTCGAAGAACTTGATGCGACGCAAAGGTTCGGGGTAGGCCTTGGCCGGATAGAAGGTGCTCAGCAGGACAGTTTGGTCGCAGATCAGTCCCGTCGTTCTGTCCACCGGGTGGGAGTAGCGGCGGCGGAACTTGAAGTTGGCCTTGGCGCGGGTCACGAATAACGACCGGGCAGAATGGAGTCGGTACAGGCGCCCGAAATCCAGGTATCCGCGATCCATGATGTAGTAGGCACCGGGACAAGGAATCAGGTGGTCCAAGGCGTGGACATCGTGCAGTTTTCCGTCCGAGATCAGAACGAACTCGGGAATGGCGCCGTGCAGGTTGAGCAAGGTATGCAGTTTGATCGCCCCCTTGGTACGGCGGAAGCGCGCCCAGGGGAAGACCGAGAGGCACAGGTCGATGGTCGTGGAGTCCAAGGCATAGACGGTCGCGTTCAGGTCGACTCCCAGGTCCTCGTCGGTGTACAGGCGGCGCGCTTCGGCGATAAGCACTTGGGCAAACTCGGCATAGATGCGCCAGTCGCGCCTCTCGTTGGCATTGGACAGATTGTTGCGGGAGACCGTGGAGCGAATGCCCATGTGGAAGAGCTTGGATCTCATGGCCCGTAGGCAGGCTTCGATATCGCGCAAGCTCTCGCGATAGGTCAACTGTGCAAAGGCCATGACCCGGTAATGGTCGGCACAGCGGAACGACTTGACCTTGTAGTCGCCTCCGTAGTGCTGAACAATGCGATGAAAATGATGCCAGGGAAGATGCCGCATCACCTGAGAAAAAATCGTCGTGCCCGTGTACATGCTCGCCCTCCTTATGAACTGAAGGGCGTGAGCGTACACTCACTTTCAAGTCGGAAACACCCATTATCTTCTCTAACATATTACTCATTAATACTTTACAGAGATTAGAAGCCCAAACGTTGGGACACTACTGACCCTGAAAACTAGCTGAAAAACAACCTGTAAGCCATTGTGGATCATCAGGTAAGGGTCTTTTTGTGTTCGACAATTTGTACCCATGTAATAGTTGCTTTAGTGTCCTTTATTGTCGGTAGTATGTGATATTATAGTGCCCATGTACATCGAATCCGTTCCCAACCGCAACTCGCCCCCGGCCATTCTCCTGCGCGAGTCCTACCGGCAAGCCGGCAAGGTGCGCAAGCGCACTCTGGCTAACCTCAGCAAGTGGCCCGCGGAGATCGTCGAAGGCCTGCGCAGCCTCTTGAAGGGAGGCTCCGTCATCTCCGACTTGAGCCAAGCCTTCCAGGTCCAGCGCACTCGCCCCCATGGTCATGTGGCGGCCGTCTTGGGTACCCTGCGCCGCCTCGGTTTGGAGCGCTTACTGGCCACTCGCAACAGCCTGCAGCGCCGCCTGGTAGTGGCCCTGATCGTGGCGCGCATCCTGGAGCCCCGCTCCAAGCTGGCCACCGCACGCGGATGGGATCCCCAGACCCTGTCCAGCAGCTTGGGCGAGCTCTTACAGGTGGAGGCCGCGACGGCCGATGATCTGTACGGCGCCTTGGACTGGCTGCTCGTTCGACAACCAAAGATTGAAAACCAGCTGGCGGCTCAGCGCCTGCAGGACGGTTGCCTCGTGATCTACGACGTCACCTCGACCTACTTCGAAGGGAGGAGTTGCCCGTTGGCCCAGCGGGGGTATTCCCGAGACGGCAAAGGGGGTACGCTGCAGATCGTCTTCGGCCTGCTGTGCGAAAGGCTGCCCCGTCGCGGTCGAGGTCTTCGAAGGCAACCGAGCGGACCCCACAACAGTGACCAGCCAAATCCAAAAACTGCGCCAACGCTTCGGGTTGCGCTCGGTGGTGGTGGTCGCCGATCGAGGAATGCTGACGGAAGCCCGCATTCGGGAGGAGCTCAAGCCGCTGCCCGGCATGGGCTGGATCACGGCCCTGCGAGGCCCTCAGATCCGCAAACTGTTTCAATCCGGTCCGCTGCAGCTGTCCCTGTTTGATCAACGCGACCTGGCCGAGATCCAGAGCCCGGACTACCCCGGGGAACGGCTCATTGTCTGCCGTAATCCCCTCTTAGCGGAGGAACGGGCCCGCAATCGCCAGCAACTGCTCCAGGCGACCGAGCTGGAGTTGGAGAAGATTGTCCAGGCAACGCAACGTCCGAAGCGTCGCTTCAAGGGCAAGGATCGGATTGCCCTGCGGGTGGGCAAAGTCCTCAACCGCTACAAAGTGGGCAAGCATTTTGTCCTGGAGATCGGCGAGGAGTCCTTCTCCTACCAGCGCCGGCAGGAGCGCATCGAGCAGGAGGCGGCACTGGACGGGATCTATGTGATTCGCACCAACCTGGCCCGCGAGCAAATGGATGCCGAACAAACGGTGGCTGCCTACAAGGGGTTGTCCGTCGCCGAACGGGCCTTCCGCAGCTGTAAGAGTGTCGATCTGAAGGTCCGACCCATTTACCACCATCTGGAGGATCGGGTCCGCGCTCACGTCTTTCTGTGCATGCTTGCCTACTACGTCGAGTGGCACATGCGACAGAAGTTAGCTCCGATCCTGTTCGACGACGAGGATCCCGAGGCGGGGAGGCAGCTTCGCGATTCGGTGGTGGCACCCTCTCAGCGCTCTCCTCAGGCCCTCCGCAAGGCTCACCGCAAGCGCACCGTTGAGGGTGGGCCCGTGCACAGCTTTCAGACCTTGCTCAGCGATTTGGCCACGATCTCCAAAAACCGGATTCAGCCGCAGTTGCCCGGCTCAGCAGCCTTCGACAAAATCACCCGTCCCACATCGCTTCAGCAGCGAGCCCTGGATCTCCTCGGCGTTCGTCTATAATGTACCCAGTACCGACGCAGCTGATTTGTAGCATTACCCCAATCTTAACAATAGGTTACATCACTTTTCTACGAGGTAACTTAGGCCTAATCAGGCTGTCGACTCGGAACGAGTCAGCATTTCTCACAGGCACGCCTCGCGAGAAGACCGCGGCGAGAAAACTCCGCATAGTCGATTTCATCTCGCTGCATCAGGTACAGATGCTCACACAACTTTCGGGCCACGGCGGTCCGGGCCACCTGTCGGCCTCGCCGAGAGACCAAACGGCGGTAGAAGCGCCTCAAGTTGGCTTCGTGGCGGGCGGCGGAGACGCCCGCCTCCACCATCTGGTAGCGCAGAAAGGTCGATCCCTGTTTGCTGATGTGACCCAGCCGCCGCCGTCCGCCACTGGAGCGTTCGCTCGGCGTCAAGCCCACATAGCTGCACAACTGGCCGCCACTGGCAAAGCGTTGGACCGGTCCCACAATCAGCACCCAGGACAGGGCCGTCACCGGCCCCACTCCGGGATACGTCATCAAGCGCTCCGCCTCCGGGCGCTGGGCCGCCGCCTCTCGGATCTGTTTGTCCAGTACGGCGAGGCGAGGTCCAAGCCACTCCAGACCCTGCCACAACTGCTCGGCCGACTGCTGGGCGTAGGGGCGCAGCTTTAACTGCGCAAACGCTCGTTGGCCTTCCCCAGTGAACAACCCAGCCCCCAAGGTTAGTCGATGATTGATCGCCAACGACTGGAGCCCGTTCTTGATCCGCGTCCGGGTCCGAACCCAACGTCGGCGTTGGCTCAGCACCTGCCGCAGATCCCGTCCCTCCGGGTCGATCACCCAGATCTGGGGAAAGCGGTCCTCGATCAATAACTGCCGAATCAAGCGCGCATCCTCGCGGTCATTCTTCTTCTTGCGGACCTGCTGCGCTCGGATCTTCGCCGCATCTCCCACTTGCAGTTGTACCCCCAGTTTGTCCATCACCTCGTGAAACCAGATCGAATACCCGGTGCTCTCGATCCCCACCACGGTCGGACCCGCCAGACCCCCGTAAAATCTCTCGACCTCCTTTCCTTCGTGATTCAAGCGTCGCTCCTCCAGCTCTCCGCTCTCCGTATCCACCATTGCAATCGCCTGGAATCTTGTGTGAAAATCAGATCCAATTAGTTTCATTTCGGCCTCCTCTTCGATGAGTCCCCAGACTCTTTCGAACTTAGGGCCTACGCGACTCATTGTAGAGTCAGCCCCTGAAGAGGAGGCCGTGTTCTTATGAGATCAGGCTAGAGCCGATCTCGTGGCTAGTTCTCTGAGGAACAGGTGACGAGTTCGCCAAGAGAGCGTTTCTAGGAACCCGTAGGCGGCGCACCGACGCGGATCTGGCGAGCCTCCAGAATGACGTGAGATTTGTCCTGCCATTCTGGCCATTCATCTCGCCATTTCTGCGCAACGCTCTCTGCTGACTCTCCTGGAATCTGTATTCTTCGGGAGATGACCAGACAGCTGTCCGGACCGGTGGCCGCCAACAGAGTGTATCCGATGGTCAGGGGATCGGCGATGCGGCGTCGCTGGGACCAGGTCTGTCCTTTGTCATAGCTCACCATCACGTAGTCGCCAGCCTCAGCCGAAGGGTCTTCGATGCCTACGTCGTCACGGTAGCGCTTCTGATAGTCGCGAGCGGCGGCAGGGTAGGGGCCCTCTTGATCTGTCATGGCCAGACCATAGGCGACTTTCGTTGGTCTCCAACCAAAGCTGCAGACGAGGGCTCCATTCTCGAGTAGGACCATCTGCGGGGCCAGCCCCAGGATGTGGCTGGATTCGGGCCTTCCCCAGGTTTTTCCGCCATCAAGAGAGCGTGCCTGATAAAGCGGTGCAAAGCGTCCGGTTCTCATGATCGCTAGTAGCTCGCCCGACCCCAGGTGGACCATAGCAGGCTCGCAGAAGCTCTCCTGACCGGTGTCCCCGTCGTAGGCTACGGTCGAAAGGTATTGCCAGTTTTCCCCGCCGTCTCTGGATTCGAGGAGATAGGTTCGGTACTTGAACCACTTTTGACCTTGGTTGGCCACGAATCCCACCATGGGAACGGTATCGCCTTGGAAGTTTCCGTAGGTAGCAGCCAACAGCGTCCCATCTTCCAATTCGAGCATCGGTCCGGTGACTTGAAGCTCACTGACCTCGGTGTCGTCATCCGCCGTGAGCGCGCTCCAGCGTTCGACCGTCAGCGAGGTCTCCTGCCAGGGATTCTCGCCGGCGGAGATCAGTTCCTCGAGCGGAGCGAAGCGTGCCCACCTACCTGAGAATAGACCTGGCTCCGCTCCTTTCTGGGCCCGTCCTGCGAGAGCGATGAAGGACTCGTCCGCCAGTCGAAGCACACGTCCGGAGGGCTCAGTACCTGCGGAAATGGATTTGCCGTAGAGAAGGCCCAGGTCGGTTTGCCAGCTCGCCCCTGAGTCCTGCGAGCGGAGTGAAATCTCTCCACACGCCAGGATCAGCTTCCCACCAGGTAGACTCAATAGGTATTCCCCGGAGAAGAGACCGGGCTCATCCGGTTGTGGAAGCGTGATGGGGCCTCCTACCTCCAGCTGAGCCTGTTGAGGTTTCTCCGGTGAGGCGATGTCGGGCGTGGGTTGGCAGCCGGAGCTGCCCAGGGCGATGAGGAGAATCGAGAGACTGCAGCGTTGTATCATATTCGAGCTTTTCCTTCCTCGGACGGGTTCGGAAGGATCAGTTTCCGGACCTGAGATAGACCGCATAAAGCCGCGGTTCCGAAGCGTCCTCTCTGCGCATATGGACGCGGATCCGGACCTGCTTTCCGGCCAGGGCTGAGAGATCGTCGGAAGGCCAGTCGACCTCGCAGTCCAGGTTCCCGTTCTGTGGGGTGCCGCTGTTGGAATCCGAGTACTTGGGCAGCAGATTGAAGCTGGCGTCGGATATCTCTACCCACATCAACTCGGGATGGTCGGCATTGAGAACCACTCGGCATCCTCCAGCTGGAAGCGCCACAGGAGCGGACCAGACCCAGCCCTCGGGCTTGTCCAGGCGGGTGGATCCCTCGGGATAGAGTCCCAGGGCTCCCCAGCGGTCTCGTGGCAGTGTGGCCAGCGCCACCTCTGCATAGTACTCCTCCCCGTACTCGGCGTTTCTCCAGCGGCCATGATAGATCCGGGTCTCGTCTCCCACGTTGAGGATCCCGTTACCCGACTGGCAGAGAATGGTGGGATAGTTTTTTCCCGGGTCGTTGGTGACAGGAGAATCACGGCGGTCCAGATAGACGTGTCCTTTGACGGGTTCGCGGAAGTGGAGCCCGTCGTTGCTGATGGTCAACCCAAAGTCGGCAGAGATCTTACCGTGGCCGAACCAGGCCGCTGGTATGTTTCGGGTTTCGTCGCCGGGAAAGTTGTGCCAGAGGCCGAAAAGACCGATCGCTACGCTGCCAAAGCTGGTGGGACCGACACCCAGATGAACTTGGTCGTAGGGCTTTCGTCCGCCCCGATCTTCTGGATTGGCGGGCTCTCGAATGTGGAAGGCCTCGCCAAAACCAGAAACCCAATCGTCGAAATTAGCGGAAACTGCGGCGTAGCCCTGACGGCCATGGGGATGTCCCCCCTCGCTATGGCCACTGGCCTGTCCGTGCGCGTAATACAGCCCGCCGTGTTTGAAGAAGCCGGAGATCTCGATGAACTTATCGACCGAATCCTTCTCGCTCACCTTCCAGTTGATCCCGTCCGGGCTGGTAGCGGAACGGAACACCCAGGTCGTTCCGTTGTGCAGGTTGTAGATCATCTTGTAACGGCGTTGGGGGTCTGGGTCTTCCTCGTCCTTGATCAGGTGTCCCCCATACATCTGCTCGCCGGGGAGATTGAAGGCGTTGTTATCGCGGCTGCCTTTGTATTCGACCTGGTTGAGATTAGGCTTGGTCCATTCGATGCCGTCCTCACTCTCGGCATAGCAGGTGGGCCCCAGGAGGATGCGCTGTTGCGTTTCCAGCTTGCCTACGCCGTAGTATCACATCCGGAATTTGCCCTCATCGTGCAGGACTGTCCCATAGAAATGGGTGGCGATGTAGTCCGGCTTGTTGGGATCGTCACGGCTGGGAGTCAGGACCGGCTTCAGCCTGACCTTGGGCTTGGAGCAGTAGAGAGACAGATTTCTCTTGATGGGCAGGAGATGATCGTCCATGGCCAGCAGCAGAGCTTCGCCCTTTACTGGCGCCGTGAGGCCGGGGAAATAAAATGCGTCGCGGGTAACAGGAGCCGATCCAGTGCACCCACTCTGAAGGCCAGCAGCGCAGAACGTGAGCAGCGCGATGATTCTGGAGGTTGGGTGGTTCATAGACTCGATACTATCCTCAACGATGGGAGCCTGAACCGCAAGCGACGGGTTGGAGAACATCGAAGTTGTTCGACAGGGAAGCCTGCAACTGAAGGCGAACCTCGCCTGACGGCGGCTTCACCTAGCTATTGGTCTTCGAGCACGTATCGAATAGTCGCCTCGAGGTTTTCATCGTCGGACAGAGGCCGTTTGCTGTCACCTCGAGTCCACCATTTGCGTCGTCGTTGTTGCCTTTCGACTTTCGCGGCCTGATCTTCCTTTAATCGGGCATGTAGCCACCATCCTCGAAAGCGGCAATGCTCGTCGATCGTCTTTTCGACAATATGGCGTTCTTGAAAACTGAGAACCAACTCCCGCTCGGTCATCCGCATTTGGTTGTGGGATTCTTCCGTTGCGTCTGGCGCCATCCACTCTCCGGGTTTTTGGATCCAGCCTCTTGTCTCCTGGCAGCCAGGAACTGTATGTGGTCCAGGTCAGTCCCTCCCCAGCCGGGCTGCCCCATTCGACAAAGAAACTTTGGCTACCCACAAAGACCAGCGTCGCCTGATCCGGCCTTCGAAATTCGCCTGTTCGATATTTTGCGGTTGAGTATTTTCTGCGGTTTCTTTCTCCTGAGTAGAAAGAAAGCCTAAATCTCGAACCGCTAAAGATCGAACACGAAGGCTAAAGGGGTTTCCTTTGAAATTCGTGTTCGATATTCAGCGGTTTAGCCTTTAGCGGTTGCCTTCTCGGGAAGCAGAAAAGCCCAAATCTCAAACCGCAAAACACCGAACAATACGAACGCCGAAGTTCGGAAGCTCGACAATCAAGTTTCAGCTTAGCCCCGCCACCGGCTGCGCCGGATCGTACCTGAAAGAAACTTCAGTCGAGGGACGTAGCGGTGGCCTCCAGGCCGCCGTCCGAGCCAAAGGCTCGGAAAGATAAGACTTCGGCCTGGAGGCCAAAGCTACATTCGCCAATGAAGTTTCAGCTTAGGAGATATGCCAATACTCTGTTCCTCAGCTGGCTGATTCCACTCGCTGCCCCAACCCCTCGCTTGCGCTTCAGGCTTCCATGGGAAAGTGATTACCTTTGGGACCGTTAGGACAAACGTCGGTCGTCGCTTTTCTACGAAGCGATTGTTGAGAGGAAGCGCGAGCTTAGGCGATGCCTCGAATCTCCAAGGTGACAAAGATCAGATTGGCTTGCCGCTGTACCTGGAAGACCACAGCTGAACCGGTTTCCAGGACCTCCGCGATCGTGCGCAACCGGGCTAGGTTGGCTACTGGTTGGTTGTTGACCGCATAGACTACATCCCCCGGAAGGAAGCGGTCGCCCCAGGCGGGTCCATCCTGCACGATAGCTGCAACTACAACCCCAGTATCCTTGCGCAGAGGAGGTAGCATTTGCCGGACCTTATCCGTGAGATCCACGGCGAAAATCCCAAGCTTCGGGATCAGGTTTTCCTCAGGTGTCTTCAAATCCAGGAAGCGGTCCTGCTGATCCTGGCGTTCCGTAACCGGGACGCTTGCGGTGTGCCTCTCAGAGCCGCGAAGCAACTCCAGAGAGACCAGGTTACCCAGGGGACTTCGATAGATGTTGACCTCGAACTGGCGGCCATTTTCCATGACTTTTCCGTCAAGCGTGAGGATGACATCGCCGATTCTGAGGTCGGAGAGAGTGGCCAGACTTCCCGGGGGGACATCTGAGATGATGACACCCCACTCCTGAGCCAGTCCCAGCCCGTCTGCTAGAGCGGGTGTGATCGTCTGCACCTGAATACCGAGTTGGCCACGCCTGACCCGCCCATTGCTGCGAATCTCGTCGAAGACATGGCGCACGATGTTGCTGGGCGCGGCGAATCCGATCCCCTCACTCCCTCCCGATTGGGAGAAGATCAAGGTATTGACGCCAACCACCTCGCCGGCAGCGTTCAAGAGGGGGCCTCCGCTGCTTCCTGGATTGATCGATGCGTCGGTCTGGATATAGATCATGGGATCGTCAGAACGAAGCTGCCTGGCGGTAGCGCTGATCACCCCTAGCGACGCCGAGTTTCTCAGGCCCAGAGGACTGCCAAGGGCGATGACGATCTGACCCGGTCTGAGTAGGTCGGAGTCTGCTAACGGTAGTGCCGGCAGGTCCTGCCTATCGATCTTGAGCACTGCCAGATCGGTTTCGTCATCCCTACCTACGATGGCGGCTCTGATTCGTCTTCCCTTGGGTCTCAAGATGGATCGACCCGGGCCGAGCTCTGCCACAGGTGTGGCGAGCAGCACTTGGACCAATCGTGCCCTTTCCACTACGTGAGCATTGGTTACGATGTAGCCAGCCGAATCCAGGATCACCCCGGAACCCACGGCATGCTGTTTGGATAGACTGGTAGCACTCAGAATCTCTCCTCCCTCGATCGGCGAGAAGCTGGTTGCGAAAACCTGGACCACCGAGGGACCGACGCGTTGGGCCAGTTCCTCCAGGGACTGGCTAAGTCTACCTAGCGCTCCCCCCGGCACAGTGGCACTCTTGCCGGCTTGAGACTGAGCGGGCAGAGTAGTGATGAGGACGAATACGGTGATCACGACCGCGTAGATGGAATGAGGGGGTTGATTGGGGTTCATGATGAGATCTCCGTTCCTTGGCCGCACGAGCAAGGTTCATATGACTGACCCGACGCCCCAAAAATATCGCTCTAGCTGGGGTTTGGCAACAGCGTCCCCTCTACCCGGCTGTTGAACTCGACGACTGGTGGACCTCGTGGAACGGACCAACCGGACCGGGGGCCGTATATCTTCCAGGGCCTAGATGGTAGGCTGGTTTGAAATGCCTTTGTTGTTCGACCCCGGAGGAAGGCGGCTGGCCTTGCTCGCTGCTGCTAGCGGCTACGCAATTCTTGTTTTTTGGTCGTGTTCCCAGAGCAAGCCGCAACCACCGGAGCAGGTCGTGGAGATCGGTAGCCAGACCCAGCTTCTGATGGACGATTTCGTGCTGGAGTCGACGCAGGCGCTGGAGCGGAAACTCAACCCCCTGCGCAAGCATGAGGGAAACCCGCTGCTGCGTCCGGAACGCCCCTGGGAGGGTCAGTACACGCTCCCGAGCACAGTCCTCTACGATGAGTCCGACCGCCTCTTCAAGATGTGGTATTCGTGTCTGGAGGAGCAATGGAATCCTCACAGCCGGAAGTCTCGATCCGCCTACGCCGTCTCTCGCGACGGTATCGCCTGGGAACGGCCCAACCTGGGACTGACCAGCTATCAGGGTTCTCGCCAGAACAATCTGCTTTCGTACTCTGTCGGTCGTGTGTTCGTGGATGCTCGAGAGACTGAGCCGTCCCGCCGTTTCAAGTCGCTGGGCTACGGCCGGGTGCAAGAAGGAGAGCCCGGGGGACTCCTGATCAGCTTTTCGGCCGATGGTCTTACCTGGACCCCGCACCCCGACAACCCGCTTCTGAGTCAACCTCGCGGGGGTGGTACCCATCCCGGCATCGGAGACACTCACACCATCCTGGGTTGGGACGATCATTGGGGCAGCTATGTTGCCTACATGCGGCCGAGCAGCCGGTTCAGGGACATCGGTCGATCCCAGAGCTCGAACTTCATCGATTGGAGGCTGCCTACTCCAGTACTGGTCCCTGACGAGTTCGATGCTCCCGGAACTCAGTTCTATGGAATGTCAGTCTTCCGGGAGCGCGGTGTCTATATAGGTCTAGTGTGGGTCTACCATCCCAATTCCTTGATGATGGATGTGCAATTGGCATTCAGCCGTGATGGGGTAGGTTGGCGGCGTCTGGGCCGACGGCATCCTGTGCTTACTTACGGTCTTCCGAATCAGTTCGATTCTCATATGCTGTTAGGACTGAAGCCCCTCGTAGTGGGGGACGAGATCCGGGTCTACTATGCGGCGGAGAGTGAAGCCCACGCTCTGACGCGTCAGGATTTGCCACTGCTGACCCACCCCGCTCAGAAGCCCCCTGAATCTTTGTCCGAACAGAGCTGGCTGGAGCGACGCCGCGGCTTCGGGGGACTGGCCATCTCCCGTCGGGACGGGCTGGTCTCTCTGGATAGCGGTTCTCCACTGGGAGTACTGGTAACCAAGCCCTTCACCCTGCGCGGCCAGAGGCTGTTGATCAACGCGGACGCATCAATGGGTAGATTTCGTGTCGAGGTCCAGGACTCTCAGGGTGATCCCGTGGTCGGTTTCGCTGCCTCCGACTCGGATGTTTTTCGGAAGGACTCGCTTCGCCACGTCGCGAGTTGGAAGGGGCAGCAAGATCTGTCTTCGCTCCAGGGAGAGGTCATCAAGGTTCGTCTGCTGATGACCAATACCAAACTCTACTCCTTTACCCTCTCGGATCAGTAGTGTCCCAACGTTTGGGCTTCTAATCTCTGTAAAGTATTAATGAGTAATATGTTAGAGAAGATAATGGGTGTTTCCGACTTGAAAGTGAGTGTACGCTCACGCCCTTCAGTTCATAAGGAGGGCGAGCATGTACACGGGCACGACGATTTTTTCTCAGGTGATGCGGCATCTTCCCTGGCATCATTTTCATCGCATTGTTCAGCACTACGGAGGCGACTACAAGGTCAAGTCGTTCCGCTGTGCCGACCATTACCGGGTCATGGCCTTTGCACAGTTGACCTATCGCGAGAGCTTGCGCGATATCGAAGCCTGCCTACGGGCCATGAGATCCAAGCTCTTCCACATGGGCATTCGCTCCACGGTCTCCCGCAACAATCTGTCCAATGCCAACGAGAGGCGCGACTGGCGCATCTATGCCGAGTTTGCCCAAGTGCTTATCGCCGAAGCGCGCCGCCTGTACACCGACGAGGACCTGGGAGTCGACCTGAACGCGACCGTCTATGCCTTGGACTCCACGACCATCGACCTGTGCCTCTCGGTCTTCCCCTGGGCGCGCTTCCGCCGTACCAAGGGGGCGATCAAACTGCATACCTTGCTCAACCTGCACGGCGCCATTCCCGAGTTCGTTCTGATCTCGGACGGAAAACTGCACGATGTCCACGCCTTGGACCACCTGATTCCTTGTCCCGGTGCCTACTACATCATGGATCGCGGATACCTGGATTTCGGGCGCCTGTACCGACTCCATTCTGCCCGGTCGTTATTCGTGACCCGCGCCAAGGCCAACTTCAAGTTCCGCCGCCGCTACTCCCACCCGGTGGACAGAACGACGGGACTGATCTGCGACCAAACTGTCCTGCTGAGCACCTTCTATCCGGCCAAGGCCTACCCCGAACCTTTGCGTCGCATCAAGTTCTTCGACGTCACCACCGACCTGCGGCTAGTATTCCTCACCAACGACTTTGCTTCTCCCGCTCTGACTATTGCCCGGCTCTACAAGCTCCGCTGGCAGATCGAACTGTTCTTCAAATGGATCAAACAGCATCTCCGCATCAAGGCCTTTTACGGCACCAGTCCCAATGCCGTGAAAACACAAATCTGGATCGCCCTCAGTACCTACCTGCTCATCGCCATCATCCGCAAGCGCCTCTATCTCGAGTTGCCGCTCTACACAATTCTCCAGGTCCTGAGTGTCTCGCTCTTCGAGAAAACCCCAATTTTACAGGCCTTTCAGGACATGCATTACATTACTCAGAATAGTGACATTCATAAACAGTTGATGTTATTCGACTAACGCTGGGACGCTACTGGGGGAACATCTTGAACAAACTCTTCAATGACAACCCCTTGCGGTGGCTTTTTCCAGGTGCCTTATGAGCCATACTCAATCTCCTTATTTATTGAGTATTTTAGCCCATAGGTATGACATTTTTGGCTAAAACCGTATATAATTCCCAAAAAATAAGACTTCGGCCTGGAGGCCAAAGCTACGTCCGCCCAATGAAGTTTCAGGTTAGTGAGGCCCCCAGGGGTGCTGGCCCAATTCGAGAACGAAACTTGACGTGGCTCAGGGGCCCATCACCTACGCCGAAGGCGTTACTGCGGGTAGCCCAGGGTTGGCGATGCGAAGCGAGCTACCCTGGGTTTAAGTCGTCCTACTCTGCTACGCTGAAAGCGTTGTTGCCGATTGTGCCCGGTCAGCACTACGCGGGTAAGAGACAGGCGGAGTTCCCGCCTGCCCCTCCCCGTTGTCGCGATGGGGTCTGTTCCCCACATTTACCGGCGTGAGGGTCACTCACCGGGCGACCCCAAAGACGTTGCCCCATTTCGGGGAACGACGTAACATACTTGACCGTAGGTGTTGCGACAGAGACAGAAGCTTTCCAGGGAAAGCAAGCCGAGCTTTCGGCAGAAGAACCGCACCCGGAGTTTGCGGTTGTCGTTGTAGTTCTTCCGTTTAAGCTTCATGCTCCGGAGTCGCATTCGGACCCAGGAGTCGAGCTTTTGGAAGAGCCAACGATTGGTCGCAAACTCGGGGGTGAAGTACTGTGCTGTCCCCCTGATCACTCGGTTCAATTTCAGGATTGCCTCGGCATCGAGGTTATGGCAGCGGACGGTTAATTCCCGCACCTTATCCTTGAATTTCTGCTGGGACTTGTCGCGCATGCGCCGGGAACGGGACGAGAGGAAAAAGCCAAGAAATTCATAGCCTTTTCCGAACGTCATGATCCGGGTTTTCTCCGGACTCAGCCGTAGCTGAAGTGGGGTTTCCAGCACTTGCTGGACGAGTTCCATAGCCTCTTGCGCCTGCTGTTGGGACCGGGTCAAGACGACGAAGTCGTCAGCATAGCGGGCGAATTGAAAACCCGCCCGGTGCAAGGCCCAGTCCAATTGGTTGAGGACGATGTTAGCCAGCAGTGGGGAAATGACTCCTCCCTGTGGCGTGCCGACCGTGGTCGGCTTGAAGACTCCGTCGTCCATGACCCCGGCAGTGAGAAATCGTTGGAGAAGGCGAAGGATATTGCCGTCGGCAACCTTGTCGGCCACCAACTGCATAATGACGTTCTGTGGAATGTGGTCAAAAAAACCTTCCACATCGGCGTCGAGTACCCAAAGGTAGCCGGCGTCGTGAAGGGACAACAGCCACTGGATCGCCTGATGACAGTTGCGTTTAGGACGAAACCCGAAGGAGGCGTCCTGAAAGAGCGGCTCGAAGATAGGTTCCAGCAGCCGCCGCAGAACCTCCTGGGCCACGCGATCGCGGACCACGGGGATCCCGAGCGGCCGGGTCTTCTTCGTGCGAGGGCCTTTGGAGATCCGGACGCGGAGCAGCGGATCGGGCCGAAACGCCCCTGATTTGAGAACTTTCATCAGGGCGAGAAGGTTTGGTTCGAGGTTAGCCTCGAACCTCCCGACGCTGACCTTGTCCACTCCAGCGGCACCTCGGTTGCGCTTGACTTTCTTGAAAGCGGCCCGCATGAGCTCGATCGTAATGCGACCGGTCAGCGAGTGCTCCTTTCTGCTCTTCACCATGGTGTTCCTGTTAGGTTGCATCATCAGGTGAGACGGATCGGGGATCTATCGGGTGTTTCTTAGCCAGGCACCTAGGTGTCTGTTTTCTCGGTTTGACCCGGGCAAGAGCACGGGCCGGCCCATTTTGGAGGCCACGGCCGGGACGCTAACTACCCAGAGCTCAGATCCTTCCTCAGCTCGTCTTCGGTTTTACCTTTCCTCCAGTCGAAACTGGAGTACTCCGGCTCTGCGGCAATCCCTAAAGCGGAGGCGGCTCAGGAGGCCTTCTCCACAGCACCGCATCATCCGTCGCCTTTCGCCGAGGGCTTATAGCGCGGACTCACCCAACGTGGGACGGTGGGGGACCTTCACCGGTCATGACTCGAACCATTTTCCTCAGGCGGCGACAGGTATCACCCAAAGCAGTTCCAGAGAGATAACCACATGTTCTCTCTGAAGACGAGGTCAGGGAACCTCGCCGACGCTTCGCTCAAGGGCGGTCGTTGGCGCTTTGCTCTAGGCCGAAGTGCCGTCTCCCGAAGTCTTCCTGCCTGGCCCCTTCGTGACGATCCCTTCTTCCAGACCTGCCGTTGGGAGCGCCCTGGCTGCCTACCTCCGCTGGTTAGTTGCGGAGTTCGAGCAGGAAGTTCTGTACCAGCGTGGACTCGCACAGGTAGGCTTCGGCGTCTTGCTTCTCTTATCCCTCTATTTCCCTCCTTTCAAACGCCTCACCGTTTGTCTACCATGGTTGACTTAGTTCGAGCCACTGCGGCTCATCGCACCCTGTAGGGGTTGCGTCCTGACCCATTCGTTGCCCTCGCGCCCTCGACGCCGTCGCGCTCGCCACATACAACATCGTATTTATGAACCAGAGTACTTAGCCCACATTCACCATATAGGACCCCAAGATTGCTTGCCTGAATCGGTCTAAACTACTATAATTAAAGGAGATATAGCGCATAAAGGGGGCAAGGAAATGACTGACCCCAAGGGGGAAGGTGTGAAGGTCGGTTTTGATGGCAGTTTGAGGCTCGAATTTCATGGTGCTAAGGTCACATCGGATGCCGGACTTCTCGCCTATCGTGATCTGGATGAGGCGTTGGGTTTATTCGATAGTGTGCCCTTCGTGTTTCACGATTCGCGGACCGGGCGCAACATCCAGCACCACCTCACGGCCTTGCTGCGTCAATCGGTATACAGCCGACTGGCGGGTTATGAAGATGTCAACGATGCCCATCGCTTATCGGTTGATCCGACTATGCGGAGGATCACCGGAAAGAAGCTCGACGATAAGAATGCCGCCAGCGCCAACACGATGGGTCGATTCGAGACCAAGATGCTGTCCGTCGAGGACAACCTCCAAGCCCTTTCGGAAGTCAATGGTCGATGGGTGGAAAGAGCGCTGCAGAAAACAACTCATCGACGCATCATTTTGGATATGGACAGTTCAGCCAGTCCGGTCCACGGCGAGCAAGAAGCCTCTGGATACAACGGCCATTTCGGATGCACCTGCTACCATCCCCTGTTTTGCTTCAACCAGTTCGGAGATTGCGAAGGGTCCATGCTTCGGCCCGGCAACGTTCACAGTGCGGACCGCTGGAAGGAGCTGCTGGAACCAATCGTGGCTCGGTACGAGAGGAAAACAGTCCGCAAGTACTTTCGGGGTGATGCCGCCTTCGCCAAGCCAGAGATTTATGAATACCTGGAAGAGAAGGGCTTTTTGTATGCCATCCGGCTTCCCGCCAACCAGGTGCTTCAAGAAAAGATCGAACACCTGCTGACCCGACCGGTGGGGCGCCCACCCAGAAAACCCGTCGTTTGGTTTGCTGATTTCAAATATCAAGCCGCCAGTTGGGAGCGGGCTCGTCGGGTGATTGGCAAGGTCGAGTGGCATCGCGGCGAACTCTTTCCGAGAGTCGGTTTCATCGTGACCAATAGGAGCGCACGAGCCCCAGGGGTGGTTCACTTTTACAACGGTCGCGGCAGGGCCGAGCAGTGGATCAAGGAAGGCAAGTATGCCTTGAACTGGACGCGGTTGTCCTGCCAGCGCTTTATCCCGAATCAGGTGAGGTTGGGTCTGTTTGTTTTGGCCTACAACCTGGGCAATTTTCTGCGGCGTCTGGTCCTTCCCAGAAGAATCAAACACTGGTCCCTTCGCACCCTATTGAGCAAACTGATCAAGATCGGAGCGAAGGTGGTTCACCATAGCCGGATGGTGACGTTTCAGATGGCGGAAGTCGCGGTCAGCAAGGAGGTATGGGCCGAGATATTGTCTCGGATTGACCGATTGAGATGGAGTACGGCTTAGCGTCCAGTGTTTTCTGAACAAGGCCCTGGAGAGGTGTTTCCGCTTGTCGGATTTCGGCAAAGGCGCTTGGATACCCCAGGGGCCAGAGGCCCTTTTCAGCGGAAAGATGACGAGGGAATCGTTGACGCGAGGTTGGAGGGCTGATAAGTTTCGACCATTCATCATAGGTAGGTCGGCGGAACTCGGATCCGAAGTTGATATGAGGAATGTCGGCTTAGTGGAGCTTGCTCATGTAATGGCCATTGTCGAAGTCGCTGAAAAAGGAGTTCAAGAGGGGGTGCTCAATCGGCTCGTCTAGCCGATCGGGCTCGAGGTTTCTCTCCGCTACATAGGTCATATGCTCTGCTTTGTCTACGAGGACATGGTACCAGGGCCTGTCCCTGGGTGGACGGCTCTTTGCCATCTGCTCATACCAGGCGTCGGTTCCTTGGAAGACTGCGTCAACATCGACAATGACGCCGCGATAGTTGAAGCGCAGATGATGGACGAGTTGACCGATAGAGAATTTGCATTCAGTCTCAAACATAATGGCAATTCTAGCCCAAACAAGAAGCGTTTGTGTCACGCTAGCGCCCCGCCTGGAAGCGTCCAGGAATCTGCTTGGTCGTTCGCCGCGCACTCCCCTCTTGACGAAGGTAAGAGACGTGTGTTTCGTTGATCCAGCTGAGTTGATACATTCCTACAGACGTCCCCGGCCGTGATTGTTGACGGTCCGCGAGAGTCGCCGTATCCTGTGACCCGTCCCCCGTGATCTCGGTTCCGCTGGCTGGAGCGCACGTTCCGCTGATGCCCAAAACG
Organism: Acidobacteriota bacterium; assembly: GCA_965219855.1. Classification (GTDB taxonomy): domain Bacteria; phylum Acidobacteriota; class UBA6911; order RPQK01; family JAJDTT01; genus CAUZIZ01. The sequence continues at coordinate 977,306 of CBDCOR010000012.1, read as the reverse complement.
AACACACCAGGCATGCTGGATCTCGAGGATCTTCAACGCCTGGTAGAGGCCGAAGAGATCGATACGGTGATCGTGGCCTTCACCGATCTTTATGGTGTGTTTCGCCCCCAACGTCAACTCCTACAAGCGCTACCACTCGGGATCGTGGGCCCCTACCAGGCTGGCTTGGAGCTACGACAATCGAACCGCTGGTTTTCGGGTTGTAGGATCGGGACCAAGTCTTCGAATCGAGTGTCGCGTCCCGGGGGCGGACTGCAACCCCTACCTTGCCTATGCGGCATCTCTGGCATCGGGGTTGGATGGCCTTGCAAGAAAGCTCGAGCCCCCCGAAATTGTCGAGGGGAATGTCTACGCGACTCCGGATCTTCGAGTGGTGCCCGGGAGTCTCCGAGAAGCTGTTGAGTTGTTTACGGAAAGCTCCTTTACACGGCAGGCCTTTGGGGATGAGGTGGTAGATCACTACACTCATTTTTTCCGGACCGAGCAAGAGGCGTACGACCGTTCGGTTTCCGATTGGGAGAGGAAGAGATACTTCGAGCGCATATGACACCACCACTGATAGGAGTCACTACCTATGCTCGAAATCAGGAGAACGAGTTTCATCTCCCGGCCGAATACGTGGAGGCGATCGAGAGGGCCAACGGCGTCCCCGCACTGATCCCACACGGCCGATTGGAGGCGAGGCACTGGATCGACCGGTGCGACGGATTGATCCTGACGGGAGGAGGAGATCTGGATCCCACACTGTATGGTGGCCAGCCCCACGAATCAATCTATAGGGTAGACGGGGAGCGTGATCGTAACGAGACGGCGCTGATTCTAGAGGCGATTCACCAGCGGCTTCCGGTACTCGCCATCTGCCGCGGTATCCAGGTTCTGAATGTGGCCCTGGGCGGATCTCTTCACCCTCATCTTCCCGACGTTGTGGGTGAGACCATCAAACATCGTTTACCACCCCGCCTTCCCTCACCGCACGCCGTTACCGTGCGTTCTGGCACGCTGCTGTCAGGCGTGTTGTCGTGCTCCGACTGCAATCCGGTTTCCTGGCACCATCAGGCGATCCAGACGCCAGCAGATTCCCTGGAAGTGGTCGCTCATGCCCCCGATGGCACCATCGAAGCGGTCGAGCTGCCGGTTCATCCCTGGCTGATTGGCGTCCAGTGGCATCCCGAGCTGTCGGCGGCCCAGGATCCGGTACAGCAGTCTCTGTTCGATCATCTGGTGCGGGCCGCCAATGGTGAAGGAGGTGCAGCCTGAGGCTGAAGGACAAGGTCGCCTTGATCACCGGATCCGGCAGCGGGATTGGCCGCGAGTCAGCGCTGCTGTTCGCTCGCGAGGGAGCCAGCATCGTCGTGGTTGATCTGGATGTGAGCGGTGGACGAGAGACGGTGGAAGCCGTGCAAGGGCAGGGTGGTATTGCTGATTTCGTTCAAGCTGACGTGGCGAGAGCTGGGGACTGCCAGGCTATGGTGGGGGAAGCCGAGAGAATCTATGGTAGGCTCGATGTCCTGTTCAACAATGCCGGAATCATGGATGCTGCCGATGGGGATGCAGTGAGCACGGAAGAGGAAGTCTGGGAGAGAACCCTGGCCGTCAACCTGAAGGGTGTCTTCCTGGGCTGCAAGTTTGGGATTCCAGCCCTGCGAAGAGCCGGAGGCGGCTCCATTATCAATACGGCCTCCTTTGTTGCCGTCATGGGGGCTGCTACACCCCAGATCGCCTACACGGCGAGCAAGGGGGGCGTGGTGGCCTTGAGTCGGGAGCTGGCGGTTGTCCATGCCCAGGAAGGTATTCGGGTCAACGCCCTCTGTCCCGGCCCACTACGGACGGAGATGTTGATGAAGGTGCTCGACACCGACGAAAAACGACAACGCCGGCTTGTCCACATCCCCATGGGGCGCTTCGGAGAGGCCAGCGAGATGGCTCGAGCGGCGCTTTTTCTGGCTTCCGACGAATCCTCCTACGTCACAGGGAGCACTTTTCTGTCTGACGGAGGCATCACATCTGCGTACGTGACGCCGGAGTGAAACCAAGCGTTCCCACCAGGATCCCTCAATCCGACCGCCTTTCCCATCCTCGTTTTGCCACTCGTCGTTCGGTTGTCACTTGCCACGATAGTTAAAAACCGCGTAGTCTTATCAAAACGAACGCCGTCTCGAGCATGGAAAAGCCAAGTCTGGTTGGTGAGCGATACGCAATCCTCCACTCTCTAGGAGAAGACAAAATTGGACCGGTGTCTCTGGCCAGAGACGAGATTTCCGGAGGCGAAGTTGTGCTCAGGGCCCTACCTTCCGAGATCATCACAGATACGGCTACGATGGAGAGGCTCGAGAGAGAAACCGCAAGGTTGAGGGGGCTGCATCATGAGGGGATTGCTTCATCCTACGAGTTCTGCTGTCTGCGGGGTCCAGGTAAGGCCTTTCTCGTCAGCGAGTATGTAAACGGCCAGACTCTCCGGGAGATCCTCTCGAGCAACCGTGAGCGCTTCCGCGATGAGAAGTATTTTCGAACGGTTGCAGAGCAGATTCTGTCCGCCATCGACTATGCACATCAGCGTGAAGTTACCCACCGGGACTTGACCTCTGACAATGTCCTGCTCACTCCCGATAACCGAATCAAGATCCTCGACTTCGGGGTAGATGCGGTGATCAGCGAGTTCCATCTGGAGACCAGAAAGAAACGATCCTGGGCCAGCAGGAAGCTCTCCTCTTCGGGGAGGGATGTCGAGCGCTCGATCCCGATCGACATCTACTCCCTGGGTAAGCTGTTTCATGAAATGCTTCTGGGAGAATCGCTAGCCTCTGAAGCACGCCAGGAGGAGGAGTTCTTGCCTGTCCCTGGCATTTCTGCCGGCCTCAACCTGCTTGTCCTCAGTTGTCTCGACGAGGAGATATCCGAGCGGCCAAAAAGCGTTAGAACGATTCTCGATGCGCTTCTGGCAGATAGGCCTTTGAGAGCGGAGTCGATCGACGATTCTATCGCCGACTTGCGAGCGAGAAAGCAGCTTGTAGTGGGAGGGACAGGCGAAGAGGCATCGACCGTGCCGGTCGAAGGATCCGCCGGAAAGCGTTGGTCGAGAGCTTGGCTGTTCGCGTTGACCCTACTCTCGCTCGCCATGCTATTTCTGTGGCAATGGACACGGTACGGCGGAGAACGCATCGACCACGAGGTAGGAGTAGAGGCCCAACCTGGTTCCGCTCCAGAGCGTTCAGCAAGCGGGCAGGAACGGTCCGGTTCCCGTCTCCGAGAGGAGTCAGTCGGCTCTGAGGAGGCGGCGGGCGAGGAGTCCGTGCCTCAACAGAGCTCAGAAACCCTAGCCAGCTATACAGTGCAAGTGGGAGCGTTCGGAGTCAGCCAGTCAGCTCAAAGCCTCATTTCCCGACTGAGGGAGAGGGGCTATGAAGCAAGAGTGCGAGGGCCTGGGGAAAGGAATAAGCTCTACCTCGTCTGGATTGGCCGGTACGAAAGCGTCCGCGCAGCCTCGGGAATGCAGAAACGCTTGGAATCAGCCGGTTTTCACACCTACGTTCGACGCGTCGAGGAGAGTTCGGCGGAAAAAGGCTCGCGCTGAGCATTCCAGGGTGCTTCCACTCCTGAAGGCCCAGGTTATAATGACATCTTTCACAGTGAGCTGGAGTGCGAAAGGCCGGTCCATGTCCATGAGTCGTCAAGTGCTAAACTTCTGGCGCCGGCCCTGGCTGGATCAATGGCTGTTCTTCCAAGCTTACACGGGCCTGGGGATGGCGCGCTTGGCGATCCAGGCTGTGCCCTTTGCGAAGTTGGCCCCCTTTCTGGGGAAGCATATGACCGAATCGATTGAAGAGATTCCAGGGGAGAAGATGGAGCAGGCCCGACGGGTGGCGTGGGCAGTACGGTGTGCCAGCCCCTTCACACCCTGGACCAGTGACTGCCTACCTCAAGCCATCACGGCCAAATATCTGCTGCGCTGGCGTGGGATCGACTCCACCCTCTACCTGGGTGCCGCTCTGGACGATGCCAAGTCCCTCAAAGCTCATGCCTGGCTGCGCTGCGGGTCCGGCTACGTGACGGGAGGCCCCGGCCATAAGGAGTTCGACGTTCTCGCCAGCTTTGCAGAAAAAATAGAGTCACCAAACAGTGGCGAAAGTAGCTGAGGAAACCCTTAGAGTCGACCAGGCTGAAAATATCGACCAGGTGCTGGCTCAACTGGGTGCGATCATCGATTGGTCGGTTGCCAGGCAATCCCGGCTGGGCTACTTTCCGGCGCTATACCGTAAGGTCACACTCCAGGTGCAGGAGGGGATCTCAGAGGGTGTCTTCGATGACGGAGATCGCATGGAGCACCTCGACGTCATCTTTGCCAACCGCTACTTGAAGGCCTTCGATCAATACCTAGATGGGGCAGATCCCACCAGCGCCTGGGATTTTGCTTTCAAGGTCTCTGGCCGATGGTGGCCGATTGTGCTTCAGCACCTTTTGTTGGGTATGAATGCACACATCAACCTGGATCTCGGAATCGCAGCGGCAAGGACGGTGAAGGCCGATTCTTTGCCGGGACTCCAGGGGGACTTCAACAAGATCAATCAGGTTCTGGCTTCCCTAGTAGGCGGGGTTCAGGAGGAACTGGAAAGAATCTGGGCGCCCTATCGCATCTTGAACCGGGCCTTGGGGCGGGTAGACTCCGCGATCATAAACTTCAGTATGGAGAAAGCCCGAGACCAGGCCTGGTCCACTGCCCTGCGGTTAGGCCCCTTGAATCAGGCCGATCAGGAGCGTGAGATAACGCGACTGGATGCCAAGGTGGTTCTCCTGGCGCGCCTGGTACGGCGTCCTGGCATCATCGGCAGTGCGGCAACCCGTGTCATTCGGCTGGGTGAAAGGGAAACGATTCCCAGCACTATTGAGATCTTAAGATGATCCCAAGGGCTCGTTACTTGCGAGGCGGTCTTCCGGTCAGTTTCAGATAGGCCTGCACGGCGAGTTCGTCACAGCGTTCGTTCATGGGGTGACCGGAATGCCCCTTGACCAGCTCGAAGGACACATCGTGTTGCCCGGTCAGCCCATCGAGTTCCTGCCACAGTTCTACGTTTTTCACCGGCCTCAACCCATCACGCGTCTTCCTCCGCCAGCCTCGCTGCTTCCAGCCGTGAATCCAGTTGGTGATTCCTTGTTGGACGTAGGAGCTGTCGGTGACGATGTGAACACGGGTCCGCCGCTTCAGAGAAGCGAGCCCCTGGATCACCGCTTGCAGCTCCATCTGGTTATTGGTGGTTTGCTCCTGGGTGCCGCTTTGTTCCTTCTGGGTTCCCGTGGGAACGTGGTCCAGGATGAAAGCCCAGCCGCCAGGGCCGGGATTTCCGCCGCAGGCTCCGTCCGAATAAAGGATGACCTCGGCCTCATTGAGCTGATCGGCAGGCATCTATTTCTTGGTCCTTTCCAGCGAGCATCCCGTAGAATTTCGACAACCTTGCGACAGGATATCCCTCCCCCCCGTACTGACGTCGTTCATGATATCAAACTGTTTTGAGCCGGGTAGGGGGGCAAGCAGGAAGATTCTCCTATCTGTTCTAAGCTGCAGGAAAGGCTGCCGGAGTTACTCGAGAGGCGATTGAATTCCTCAGCCCGCCCACTCAGAATAGAAAACCATGAAGGACACCGAACTGGCCTATATGAGTGCCCACCAGCTGAGGCGTCACATCGTGGAGAAAGATGTCTCCCCGGTGATGGTGGTTGAGGCAACACTCGATCGGATCGATCGATACAACGAGCTTCTCGGCGCTTTCATCACGGTTTGCTACGATCTAGCGATGGACCAGGCTCGGGAGGCAGAGGAGGCGGTGCTGCGGGGCGAGGAGTTGGGTCCGCTGCACGGCATTCCCGTGCCTATCAAGGATCTGGAAGGCGTCAAGGGAATTCGCTTTACCCACGGGTCCGTTCCTGGCGAGGAGGTTGCTACGACCGACGCTCTTTGCGTGGAGCGAGTGCGCGCGGCTGGAGGCATCATCATCGGAAAGACCAACACGCCCGAGTATGGTTATGCCGGCACGACCGAGAATCGAGTTTACGGATCCTGCCGAAATCCGTGGAACCCAGAGCGGACTTCAGGAGGCTCCAGTGGCGGTTCCGCTGCTGCCGTGGCTGCCGGTCTGACCGCCATGGCGCAGGGAAGTGACGGGGGAGGAAGCGTGCGCATCCCCAGTTCCTTCACCGGTATCTACGGAATCAAGGCTACCCAAGGCCGTATTCCCCGAAGACATGTCGATGCCCAATCCTGGAGCCCGATCAATAATTCTTCGGTAGGTCCTATGACACGGACCGTGCGCGACGCAGCTACTCTAATGCGTTGTCTAGCAGGGCCTTCTTCCGAGGCTGAGTATGGAACCCTGGACGAGAGGCCTCCGGACTACGAGGCGGCGATTGGCCACGGTGTGCGAGGGCTGAAGATAGCTCTCAGTGTCGACTTAGGAGGCTCGGCAGTGGATCGCCAGGTGGTCGAGAAGGTCCAGAGCGCCGCACAGTTTTTCGAGGAGCAGGGGGCGGCTGTGGAGGAGTTCGACTTCAAAGCCGACGATCCAGAAGAGCAGTTCCGCACCTTCTTCAACTTTTTTTGCGCTCGCGGCTATGTCTCCTACGGCGCTCTGGCCGACGAACCGGAAAGCCGGGATCGGCTCACGGATTACTTTCGTCAATGCCTGGAGCACGGCCGCTCATTGTCTGCCGCCGATTTCATATCAGCCCTGAACAAGATCGGTCGCTATCGCTCGTATGTATCGGCTTTTTTCGATCGGTACGACTTGCTTTTGACGCCGACAACAGCGGTCTCCGCTTTTCCCATCGGTCAGCCTCCAGTGGAGATTGACGGGCGCCCCTGTCCTCATCCCAACTGGGACTTCTTCCCCTTTACCCACCTCTTCAACCTGACCGGCAACCCCGCCGCCAGCATTCCCTGCGGCTTCAGCGAAGACGGCTTGCCGATCGGTCTACAGATCGTGGGTCGACTGGGGGACGAAGAGAGGATAATAGCGGCTTCGGCCGCCTTCGAAGAGGGAAGACCGTGGGCAGGGAAGCAACCCGGCCGGTTTCCTTGAGGGTGGGGTATACCTCTCTGAGCGGTCGAATAGTGGCAGTCTCCTGCGCAGGCTGAGCAATGGAACATCTAGCCGAGAAGAAGAAGGCGAAGCCGTCCTGGCAGACTGCCAGGTACGCCTTTAAGCATATCATCTGGCCTCGCCGCCGGCTCCTTTTTCTGGGTCTGCTCTTGATCGTCATCAATCGAGCAGCGGCCTTGGTCTTGCCAGGTTCCAGCAAGATACTGTTGGACAAGGTCATCCCCGAGAAAAACGAACAGCTGCTGTACCTGCTCTTGTTGGGTGTGACCCTGGCCATCCTGGTTCAATCTTCCACGGCGTTCTTCCTGACTCGGTTGTTGAGCGTGGAGGCCCAGCATCTGATTTCTCTGCTCCGAGCACAGGTACAACGCCATATCCTCTACCTCCCGGTTCGATTCTTCGACAACACCAAGTCCGGGGAGCTGGTTTCCCGGATCATGACCGACGTCGAGGGGGTTCGGAACCTGGTGGGTACCGGTTTGGTGCAAATGTTCGGGGGCGTTCTGACGGCCATCGCTTCGCTGGTACTTCTGCTGAAGATCAACGCCATGATGACACTTTACACCCTGCTGCCTCTTAGCCTTTTCGGCTTGATCTCGCTGAGGGCATTTGGCTACATTCGTCCGATTTTTCGGGAGCGGGGAAAGATCAATGCGGACGTCACCGGGCGCCTAACGGAGTCGCTGGGCGGCATCCGAGTCATCAAGGGGTTCAACGCAGAGAAACAGGAGGTCCGGGTATTCGAGAAGGGAGTTGACCGGATCTTCAACAACGTCAAGAAGTCCCTGACCGTAACCAGCTTGGTCACCAGCTCGTCCACGCTGCTGCTGGGTCTTGCCAGCGTCGGAATCATGGGCCTCGGAGCGTCGATGATCATGAGCGGCGATTTGAGTGTGGGCGACCTGTTCGCCTTCACCCTCTATCTGGGATTCCTGATCGCTCCCATCGTGCAGATGGGCAACATCGGGAGCCAGATCACGGAGGCCTTTGCCGGCCTCGATCGCACTGACGAGATTCTGAGTCTGAAGCCCGAGCACGCTGAGTCGACGAGGACTATTACGCTGGGCGAGGTGAGAGGAGAGATCCGCTTCGAAGACGTCGATTTCTCCTACGAAGAGGGGAATCCGGTCCTTACGGGCATCAGCTTCGAAGCCCCAGCCGGCAGCGTCACGGCCCTGGTGGGGAGTTCCGGCTCCGGGAAGACCACAATTGCCGGCTTGGCGGCTTCCTTCCTGAAACCCAACAGCGGGACAATCCTGATTGACGGACAGGACCTCTCCAGGGTGACGCTTGACTCTTATCGATCCGGGCTAGGCGTTGTCCTGCAGGACGATTTTCTCTACGAGGGGACGATCCGGGAGAACATCCTGTTTGCCAGGTCGGAAGCAAGCACGGCGGAGCTGAGTGAGTCGGTGGCTGCTGCCCATGTCAGTGAGTTCACCGATCGCTTCGACGAAGGCCTGAATACCCTCATTGGTGAGCGCGGCGTGAAGCTTTCGGGCGGACAGAAGCAGCGGGTGACCATCGCCCGCGCCCTGCTAGCCGATCCTCGAATCTTGATTTTGGACGAGGCCACTTCGAACCTGGATACCGAAAGCGAGCTCTACATCCAGGAGAGCCTGGAGCAGCTCTTGAAAGGCCGAACCACTTTCGTCATTGCACATAGACTCAGCACAATCCGGCGCGCGGACCAAATCCTGGTCGTAGAGAGTGGTGAAATCGTCGAACGAGGACGCCATGAGGAGCTGATCGCAGCGAACGGTCGGTATTACCAACTGTATACCTATCAGGCTCGCATTTGATTGGGAATCCAAGGTACACGAGATACAAACAAGTTCCAAATCACAAGCACCAAAGGGTAAATCTGGGACAGTAATCAGATAAGCGAATTTTAATCAACAGGTTAAGTCGGTTTCTTCTTATCAATTCCAGACCCGAAACCGGCCATTTTCTAACATTTTGCTAACAACTCAGAGAAACTCGGTAGAAACTCGCGCAGGGACACCCCGATACTGCCTGATTTGATCGAAATCGAACGACCGCTTTCGCCTAAAAAGCGGACATTCAAGTTTCCCGGGGAAACGTCGAACGAACTACCGCAAACGGCCAAGAGCAGTCATTCTGCGCAGACCAAGCGGTCATGCGACCACGATAAGCTTGTGGCTGAAAAGAATGGGTCGCCTTTTCAAGAGACAAGGACAAGGACGGCAGTTTCAAGCACACGACCAGCTTGGCAGCAACATTCCAAGTGTCAGCGGAAAAGGCGGATTGAACTCCGCCCATCCATCCGATTTCTATATATGCCGTCCCCTGAGATTGCCCTTCCAGACTCAAAGATCTAGTATTCGGTAGATATACTTCTCTGCCGTTCTGGAGGTGTCGGGGGCCACTTCAAAAGCGGCCAGGCGGGGCCGGGTCAAAACCGGCCAGTGATTCAGTAGTTATATCCTCCGGTTCGAGTCATTTCAATCCCTTGTGAAGCCCTCCCCGCGAAGCGGGGGGAGGAGGCTTTGTTGTGTGTTCAGCCGTAGAAGCGGTGGGAACTGTGGGAAACTCCGTCCGGAGGAGTTTTCCAAGCGCTGTGGGAACGGTGGAAAAACTCGCCCCCTGGAGTCGTCTTCGCGAGGCAGCCGTTTTCCCACGGTTTCCATAGCGCGGCAGTTTCCACGGCTTTCCGGGGGTGTTGGGGGAAACTCGAGAAGCCTGGCTTCCATGGTCTCTGCTTGGTTTCAACGACACGGCTTCTTCCTGGCTTCCTTTTTTCAAAAAACATTCGCTCAGAGGCCCCTCAAGCAATGAGCTCTGCCCCACCCTGTCCTGACCCCTCCCTCGGAGCGGGCAATCTACGAAGCCTGGGGCTGAGTCCCAGGGTCTGCGAGTAGGGGACAAGCCCGCACTCACAGCACTCGCCTCGCAGGTGTCATTTCTCTTTCCCTCGCTTCGGGGTGGATTTCTCTCGTTGCTGTCGCTCGTAGAGGCGATAGCTCTTGCCCCGAATGAAGGTGACTTCCGAAGTGTGCAGGAAGCGGTCCAGCAGCGCCGAGGTGGCCGCCGTATCTCCTCCCAGCATCGCGCCCCAGTCCTCCAGGGGTCGATTCGAACTGAGGATCGTCGAGGTCTTCTGGTATCGGCGGTGCAGGATCTCCAACAGATCTTCTGCCGCCGACTCCGGCACTCTGCGGAGTCCCAGATCCTCGAGGATCAGCAGCGGGATCCGGGTCATCTCCGTAATGTAAGATCGGCGTCTGCCGGTGGCCGTGGCTTCGGCGATGTCTTCCAGCAGATCGAAAGCCGACTTGTACTGCACCCGGTGACCGGCTTCGACCGCCTTGATCCCGACGGTGATGATCAGATGGCTCTTGCCGACTCCGGTCTGACCGATGACCAACCAGCCGCGGCGCTGTTGGATGAATCGGCCGGTAGCCAGATCGAAGATCTGCTGCCGGTTGATGGAGGGGTTAAAGGAGAAGTTAAAGTCCTCCAAGTGCTTTTGTTCCGGAAACTGGGCCTGGCGCAAACGTCGCTCCAACAGCCGGTCCCGACGGCGGGTCAGCTCGTCATCAATCAGCAGCTCAAAGAACTCCTGATGGCTGAGCCTTCCCTGGACGGCTTGTTGCAGGCGAACGTCAAAGACCTGAGCCAGGCCCGAGAGCCGGAGGTGACGAAGTTTTCGTTCCAGTTCTGATGAGATCATTCTGGTTCTCCTGTGGGATCGGTGATCTGGTACTCGGACAGCGGTCGGATCAACTCGTGCTCGGAGGTAAACAAAGAGCGCTGCGGCACGTCCAGTCGCTTACACAAAGCCACCAGAGTCCGGTAGCGGAAGGCGTCATGTGCGAGCGCCTTGCCGCAGGCTTCGTCGACGACCGAAGCGCGGTAGCGGCGGGTCAGCGAGATCATGCCCTGCACGAGTCGGTAGGCGAGCATGTCTCGGACCTCCAGAGCTCGCTCGGCCCAGCGGTGCGCCTCTGGACCCACGGCTCGGGCTTGCTTCAGCAGATGATGCTCGGTTCGATAGTGCGCGTAGCGTTTGCGTTCCGGAAGATGGCTCGTTTCGGTTCGGAATCTCCCCGGCGGGTGCTTCGGATGCAGGGCCACCTGTTGCTCACGAAAGAAGACGCGGACGATACGATCATCCCAGTGCACGGCGACTTCACAACCGAGCAGATGATTGGGCACCGAGTAGAACGCTCGGTCGACTTCGATGTGGCCATCGGTGGAGACCGTTCGACGGCCCACGCGGAAGAAACTGAAGCGGGAATCCGGAAGCGGTCGGAGATGCTTCTGTTCTTCGACAAAGCGGGGCCAGACCTGCTGCTTGGTGGTGCCGTGGATGCGCTGGCGGGCGATTCGCTCGTTCCAACTCTGCAGATGCTCATTCTGCGCATCCAGGCTCTCGAAGCGGCGAGCTTTGAGCGCGCTGGAGTCGGTATATCCGATGCTTCTTTCGACTTTTCCGTTCTCGTTCGGAGCGCCCGGATGGATGGGCAGCACGGCGAAGCCGTAGTGGCGAGCGAGCGCACTGAAGACGGCATTGACCTCGGGGTCCACCAAGCAAGCCCGGGTGATCCCGGCCTTGAGGTTATCGAGGCGAACCACCTCCACGCCGCCTCAGATGAGGACGGCGGTAACGACCCGATTCGGTCCGAGTCAGGGCTCCTTTGCCGAAGTCGATCTGCAGGTCCCGACCGGGGGGAGTTTCCACCCGAGCAAACACGCGAGGACTCTCCGCCTTGAGCTTTCCACAGAAGCGCTTGACGGAGTTGTAGGCTCCCCCGAATCCCTGCTCGAAGACCAGGTCCTGCCAGATCCGCTTGGCCTGCAATCCCTGCTGGAGTTTCTTTTCAATCTGCTCCCGAAAGGGCTCACAGAAGCTGCGCAGACCCGGGGGCCGCTTTGGCCGCTTTTGCTCCTCCGAGCCGGGGGCCGCTTTGGCCGGTTTTGAATCTCGGGAGGGATCATAGCGGGCAATCGTCTCTCGTCGGACTCCCACCTCTCGCTCGATCCGACGATACGACCAGCCCAGCTTCAGGAGCGCCAAAACCGTTTGCTTCTTTTCCATTTTCAATGTATTGGCCATCGGCGCATCCTACGCCGGATGCGGCCCTCAATGGCTCTTGAAAATGGCCGGTTTTGAAGTGGCCCTCACTGGCCGCTTTTGGGTGGCCTCTGACACTGGAGGGCCCGTTGATAGGCCAAACCATCTCCCACTACAAAATCACCTCAAAGCTCGGTGAAGGTGGCATGGGTGCGGTGTACCGAGCCGAGGACACTACTCTAAAGCGCGAAGTCGCCATCAAGGTCCTGCCAGAACAGTTCACCCAGGATGCCGACAGGCTGGCCAGGTTTCGACGCGAGGCTCAGGTCCTGGCCTCCCTCAATCACCCCAACATTGCCGCGATCCATGGCCTGGAAGAGGCCGATGGAGTGCGCTTTCTGGTCCTGGAGCTGGTCGAGGGTGAGACCCTCGCCGAGAGGCTGAGCAAAGGTACCTTGGGTGTTGAGGAGGCCCTCAAAATCTGCCGCCAAATTGCCGAGGGTCTGGAAACCGCGCGCGAGAGCGGTGTGATCCACCGGGATCTAAAGCCCGCCAACGTCAATATCACTCCCGGGGGCAAGGTCAAGATCCTGGACTTTGGTCTAGCCAAAGCAGTGGAGGCGGAGGTTCCGGCTGCCGACATTGCCGACTCACCGACACGAACGGAGCAAATGACTTCTACCGGGGTGATCCTGGGAACAGCTGCGTACATGAGTCCCGAGCAGGCCCGTGGAAAGCCGGTGGACAAACGAACGGACGTCTGGTCGTTCGGCGTCGTGCTCTATCAGTGCCTGACTGGTGTGAACCCTTTTCTCGGTGAGAGCGCCAGCGACTCGATCGGAGCGATCCTGCACAAGGACGCCGATCTCGGTCTGTTACCAGCCGAAACGCCTCTGATCGTGCGGTACCTCTTGCGCGGGTGCCTCGAACGTGACAAGAGCCTGAGGTACCGCGACATCGGAGACGTCCGGATCGAACTCACGCGAGCGCTGTCGGATCCGGATTCCACCCTGTCCGTCGAGACCACAAAGCGCCGCATCGCGACGCTGCCGATGGTCGGCATCGCGGTGGCGATCGCCCTCGTGGCTGCTTCGGTGGCGTGGTTGGCCAAGCCCGCCAGGGAAGCGGTCCCGCTGCCCGTGGTGCACGCGGAGATCGTGCTGGCTGAGGGTGACCGCCTGGCGCACTTTCTCGCGATTTCACCGGACGGGCAGACATTGGCGTTTCATGCCGGGCCCGAGCCGGACGGGGAGCCCGGCTTTGTCAAGCCCCGAGAGATCATGCTGCGTCGCCTGGACCAGCCGCGCGCGATGCCGATCGCCGGTACACAGGGTTTCGGGATGTGGTCCACGTTTTCCCCTGACGGAGCGTCGATCGCGTACGCGACGCGCGATGGTCTATACAGGGTGCCGACCACAGGGGGACAGCCGACGAAGCTGTGCGAGAGTTGATATCCCGTCGGCCTGACCTGGGGCGAGGACGATACCATTATCATAGGGGGTGACGATAACATTTACATAAGCCGTCACAACGGGCTGGAACGCGTCGCTGCCTCGGGTGGCCCCGTCGAGACGATCACCGAGGTCGATGCGGATGCGCGGGAGCTGTCGCACCGCCTGCCACATTTCCTGCCCGGATCTCACGCCGTGCTCTTCACCGTGCATCGTTACGCCCACAGACTTACGGCCCCCGGTGCCTGGAGTGTGTGGGCGCTGCGACTGGAGACGGGCGAGCGGACGCTTGTCGTCGAGCACGCCTCGGACGCGCGTTACGCGAATGGGCAGATTGTGTTCGTGCGCGAGGGCTCGCTGCTGGCGGCGCCCTTCGATCCGGACAGGCTCGAGATGACCGGTGACCCGCGTATCGTGCTGGAAGGTGTGCAGCATTGGGTGTACACACCCAATACGCGCCTGGAAAGCGGGGTCGGGCAGTTCGCGCTATCGCCGACGGGGACGCTGGCCTATGTGCCGGGGTCAGTCTATCTCGAGTGGAAGTTGCCCGTGGTGTCAGTCGATCGCGAGGGGAACGAGACGGCGATCGGGGTCGAGCCCAGGGGCTACCACAACTTGCGGGGGTCGCCGGACAGGCGGCAGCTCTTGCTGTCGGTGTTCTATGCACCCACCAGCGCCGTCTGGATCCACGACATGGAGCGTGGGGTATCACGCCGCCAGCGAGCAGACGGCTACGGCATGTTTGCGGCCTGGGGCCCCGGACCGGGTCGGATCACGTACGACAGGACCTCCGACGACGGTGAGAGGCGGCTGCTGTCGAAACCCATCGGGGGAAGCCCAGCCGACGAGACAGAGATCGCGTACCCCGAAGGGCCAACGATCTGGATGGCAGACTGGTCGCCGGACGGCAAGCACCTGGCGGGGGTTGACATCGCGGGCAGACATGACCTGTGGACATACACCGTGGGGGAGGGATGGAAACCCATCACGCAGACGGACAACGTGCGCGAGCGCTGGCCGGCGTTTTCGCCAGACGGCCGTTGGCTCGCGTATGGGGCGGACGAGTCCGGGGGTTCCTTTGAGGTTTACGTGCGCCCGTTTCCCGGCGCGGGTGCGACGGTGCAGGCGTCACTCAGCGGAGGCCATTCGCCGGTGTGGTCCAGGGACGGGACCGAGCTCTTCTTTCGCGGCAAAGATGGCGGAGGTCAGCGGTGGATCATGGCGGCTCCCGTAGCATCCATCGATGGGCGCCTCGACGTGGGCCGACCCGTTCGACTGTTCAAAGATGTTTATGGCTCCAGATTTCCGGTACGGAACTGGGATATTCTGGGGGACGGCAAGTTCGTGTTCTCGAAAAGGCGGGACGCCGAGGAGCGGCGGGAAGAGCTCCGCGCGCTGCAACCGGACCGCATCCAGATCGTGCAGAATTGGGCGTCACGGCTGAAACGCTGAAGATGAATCGACCGGAACAAGGTGAGCGGATCCGGCCAGATGCTTTTGCATTTCCGCCTCGTGGCCAAATCGGCTAAGGCAGGATGGGAGAAGGTCGTGCCGAGGACACCTCTGAAATCCACGCCGTCCTCAACTGGTTCGAAGAGCTCAAGCGGCTGGTACCCGACTGATAACTGAGATGCGTATTCCGGACGAAACCGGCCGGTGATTCCGGAGCAAACCGGCCACCCAATCCGGCGGGAAACCGGCCACTAGAAACGGGGTTTCCGGAAGGGTGGCCGGTTTCCCGGAATCGGTTTCCAGAGCGGACGGAAGCGACGTTGGACTCCTTCGGTACCATGACTCCTTTTCGGAGGAGCGATCGTGCCGAACCAAAGGAAGTCCATGCGCAAAATCAAAAATGTCCTACGCCTGAAGTTTCAGCTTCATCTTTCGGATCGGCAGATCGCCCGTAGCTGTGCCCTCGCGCGCAGCACCGTGGCAGAGTATGTGCGCCGGGCCCAAGGAGCCGGTCTGAGTTGGCCACTCCCTGAGGGGTGGGATGACCGGGCGATTCAGAACCGGGTGTTTCCTCCCACGGGTAAATCTCCCCCGGAGCAACGTCCCCTCCCCGACTTCGCCACCGTCCATGAGGAGCGCTGCCGACACAAACATGTGACCTTGATGCTGCTCTGGGATGAGTACAAGCAGGCGTATCCGGAGGGCTATCAGTACAGTCAGTTCTGCGATCTGTACCATCGCTGGCGGGGCAAGCTGGATCTGGTGCTGCGGCAGGAACACCGGGCCGGCGAGAAGCTCTTCGTGGACTATGCCGGCGACACGGTCCCGATCGTGGATCGCCATACGGGGGAAACCCAAGAGGCCTCGATCTTCGTGGCCGTGCTGGGGGCAAGCAACTATACCTATGCGGAAGCCTCCCTAAGGCAGGACTTACCCTCGTGGCTCGCGGCCCACACTCGGGCTCTGGAGTTCCTGGGGGGTTGCCCCTGCGTCGTGGTTCCAGACAACACCAAAGATGCGGTCCATCGCCCCTGTCGCTATGAACCGGATCTCAATGCGAGCTATTCGGATTGGGCCTCGCACTACGGCGTCGCGGTGATCCCGGCTCGAGTGCGCCGTCCTCGAGATAAAGCGAAGGCGGAGTCGGGTGTGTTAGTCGTCGAGCGCTGGATCTTGGCCGCCTTGCGTCACCGGACCTTCTTTTCCCTGGGAGAGCTCAACGAAGCCATTGCCGAGCTGCTGGAGCGTCTCAACACTCGAAACTTTCACAAGCTCCCCGGCAACCGCCGCCAGCGCTTCCAGGACCTGGATCGTCCGGCTCTGGGGCCCCTGCCGGCCCAACGCTACGTCTTCGCCCAGTGGAAGAAGGCCCGCGTCAACATCGATTACCACATCGAGTTCGACCGCCACTGCTACAGCGTCCCTTATGTCCTGGTGGGTCAGAAGGTCGAGCTGCGCACCACCGTCACCACCGTGGAGATCTTCCATCAAGGTCGCCGCGTGACCTCTCACCGTCGCTCCTATCAGCCGGGCAAGGCCACGACCTTGGACGAGCACCGGCCCGAATGCCATCGCCGCTATCTGGAGTGGTCACCCTCGCGTCTGATCCACTGGGCTCAGAAAGTCGGGCCCCATACCGCATCGGTGGTCGAGAAGATCCTCCAATCCCGTCGCTATCCCGAGCAAAGCTATCGCTCCTGCTTGGGTATCCTGCGCCTGGGCTCCAGCTTTGGGGAAGACCGTTTGGAGCAGGCTTGCCGTCGGGCCCTGCGACTTCAGGCCTGCTCCTACAAGAGTATCCAGTCCATGTTGAAGAACGGTCTGGACCGTCAAGCGGAACCGCAACCGTTGCCGGAACGTCCTCCGATCGAGCACGCCAACGTGCGAGGGGCCGAGTACTTCGAAGGCGAGAAAGGAGCCTCTCATGTTGGTTAATCCCACCGTCGAAAAACTTCACGCCATGCGGCTCAGGGCCATGGCTGAGGCCTTCACCGAGCAACTCTCCGACCCGGAGATGGCCCAACTGAGCTTTGAAGAACGCTTTGCCCTGTTGGTGGATCGGCAGTGGACCTGGCGAGAGAATCGGGCCTTGGAGCGTCGTCTGAAGAATGCCCGATTGAAGCTCTCGGCCTGTCTGGAAGATGTCAACTATCGCCGACCTCGGGGGCTGGATCGCTCGCTGATTGCCAGCCTCGCCACCTGCCGTTGGATCCAGACCCACCACAATCTCCTGATCATCGGTCCCTGTGGAGTCGGGAAAACCTTCTTGGCCTGTGCCTTTGCTCAGAAGGCCGCTCGCGACGGGTGGACGGCTCTGTACACTCGTGCCGCTCGACTCTTTCGCGATCTGGCTTTGGCTCGAGCCGACGGCTCGCTCGACAAGCTCCTGCGTAAGATCGCCCGCACCGACGTGCTGATCGTCGATGACTGGGCCATGAATCCCTTGGCCGAGAGCGAGCGACGGGACTTCTACGAGATCTGCGAGGATCGCTACGACAGTCGATCCACGATCCTGACCTCCCAGCTTCCCGTCGCCCATTGGCATGAGCAGATCGGAGATCCGACCACCGCTGATTCCATCCTGGATCGTCTGGTCCATAATGCCTACCGCATTGAGCTCGAAGGGGCTTCCATGCGCCGGCATCGTCATCCTCCCACCAAAGCAAAGGACGAATCATGAGTCCAACACCGCAGTTGAAAGTCCAAGGTGGCTGGTTCGCCGCCGCCGGTGCTCCGTTGCTACAGGCGATGGAGAGCGTCAGCGACGGCGCCTTCAAACTCTTTGTCTATCTGTGCCTGAAAGCGGATCGCTGCACCGGCGAACTGACCGTCTCGCCTACCCAGTTGGCTCCGGCCTTGCGCAAATCTCGCCGCTCCCTGTTCACCTACCTGGGAGAACTCCAGTCCCGAGGTCTAGTTCAGCTCAGCCTCGCTCGCAATCAACACGAGCGCACTCACATCCAGATCAGCTAGGCCTTCTGGCCCTACCAAAGATCCCTCGTCCAGGAGCCCGAAGCGGCCGAATCCCAATACCTCGATCAGGTGGCCTGTCTGCTGCTCGATGCCCCTGGCGTTCAGTGCTCCTTCTCCCCGGCCGATCGGCAGCTGGCCGCTCGCCTCTACCGCCAGGGCCTGTCCTTGCGGCAGATCGAGCAGGCCCTGCTTCTCGGCTGCGCCCGCAAGCACGTCGCCTGGCTCAACGGCCACACCGGTGGACCGATCACTTCCCTGAGCTACTTCGAACCTCTAATCCAGGAAGTGAGACAACAACCTGTCTCCGATCAATACTGGGATTATCTCAGGAGTCGCCTGAAGACTCTGAGGCAACAATGGAAACAACACTCTGCTGAAGCAAGCTTTGCCTCAGCAACTCACTCAGGAAAGGAGAGACGAGATGATGTGTTCTCAACCCAAGAGACTCCTGTGGATTGACTCAAACCGGCCACTTCGGAGATGATTATCAACCTCCGGCGTCGCTTCGCTCCGACCCGGCCGGTTTGCTCCGGATTCGGTGGCCGGTTTCACCGGAATACGCAGCCAGGATCAGCGAATCCGGATTCAGGAGCAGGTAGTAGTTGGCAGGGCGAAAGCGGATCCCCTGATTGCAGGCGGTTGCAAATCCTAGATTTGTCTGGTTACAGAGCAGATCAATAGTGGGGTGATTCTTCTTCAGAATTGCGGTGTCTTGATCAGTCGACGCATTATCGACGACCACGACCCGATAGCGGCAACGTCGAGTCTCTCGAGCAATGCTCTCAAGACATTGGTCCAGATAGTCGGTGGCGTTGTAGTTGACGATGACCATCGTCAGTTCGCTCACAGTTTCACCCTGCGTCGATATTTCAGCCAGTTCCGATCCAGCTGGGCCCGAAACTCGGCGGCGCTCACCTTGCGACTGGCCTGAATCCGTTGGCGTTTCTGCATGGTCTCGGGGAACTTCCTGATGAAATCGATCTTGCCCTGCAGGAAGGCCCCTCCTCTACCCTTCAATAGAAAGAAAAGCAGGCTCAACAGATTGAAGAGTAGCCGCTCGGGCATAAAGCTCCAGAGGAGCCTGCTGGGCATGTTCTTCCAGAAAACGTATTCCGAGTTACGGTGGCCGAAGAAGACATAGGTTCTGCTCAGGCTTCCTATGCTTGCGTTTACACGGTGCAGCACCACGGCGCTGGAAACGTAGCGGCAGCGAAAACCCAGGAGACGAGCCCTGACGTTGAGATCGGCGTCCTCGTAGATCAGAAAAAAGTCGGGGTCGAATCCACCGACCGCCTCCAAGAGGGAGCGTCGATAGAGGGCGGCGGCGCCACAGGCACCAAAAACCTCGCGAGCCGTTTCGTGCTGGCTGGCCAAATCACCATGACCTATCTTGAACCCGCTGCCCACTACTGCCATCCCGTCCCCTGCACTGTCGACGCGACCGGGATCCGAAGCAAAGAGGATGCGGCATGCCCAGAAATCCCAAGCGGGAGAGTTTTCCTCCAGCAGAGACTCGAGCCACCTGGAATCAAGAACCAGGTCGTTGTTCAAGATGGCGATCAGCTCGCCCGTGGTTTCTTCGATTCCCCGGTTACAGGCCCCTGCGTAACCCAGATTCTCCTGAAGTGTGAGCAGCGGGATGTCGGGGAACGAAGTCTGGAGCAGGGAGAGGCTCCTGTCGGTCGATGCATTGTCCACAATGAGTATCTCGTCTGGGGAACGCGATTGATCCAGGATGGACCGGAGACACTCTTCCAAAAAAAGGCCTCCCCATTGTAGTTCACCAGGACCAGGCTGACCGTTTCGCTCACGCGTTCCATTATAAACTTCGACCGATGCCGGGTCAGGGAGTCTGAATGGGGTCCTAACCGGGGCGCGGCGAAAAGTCGCCCGCGAGGTGTACTATAATGCCTGATAATTCCCAATTAGCTTGGGGCTTGGGAAGGTGGTGATGAAGACTGAAGAGGCTCGGTTAAGTGCTTTTGAGGGGTCCGTCTCGAAGCCTCAGGTCGCCGCTCCTACGCAGTCCATCCTTCGCAACCCGGTATTTCTGGCCGGAGTCGATCTGGCGATTGCCGTGATTGCCTATCTGGGCGCTTGGGTTCTCCGGATGACCGTGCCCTTTCCCTACACACAGGAACTGCTGCCGCAGGAACGATGGGGGATGGTGGCCCATCCTTGGATGCTCCTGGTCTTGACCCAGGTCTTCTACCTCTACATTTTCGCGCTCTACGACGACCTCAGAGAGATGCGTCCACGCGAGATCGTGGGATTCGTCTTCGCGGGCTGCACCATGCAGACATTGACGATCACATCGATGTTCTTTTTTACCGACGCGAATTTTCCTCGGACGGTAATCCTGATATTCGGAGTGACTGATTTTCTCTTGGTCACCGGTTGGCGTCTCTACGTGAGGACTCTAACCGAACGCAGAGTTCTTCGTGTGCTGGTCGTGGGTGAAGACGTGGAGCCGGCACAGGAGCTCGTCGGACACATTGACAAGAGCCCTTGGATGGGTCTCCGGATCGTGGGCCTGGTGGGTCGCGACAAGGCGACATTGGCGGGGAAGGATTTTCGTTATCCGGTCCTGGGGGCCGTGGAGGAGATCGGTGACATCATTGCCCGCTACGATATAGAGCAGGTAATCTTTGCTTCCAAGGAGTCTTGGAAAAACCAGGTTCTGGGCTCCTTGAACCGGATTCAGGAGGGGTGTCCGCTCCGAATAGCCATACTGCCCTCGATCTATGAAATCGTCATCGGCAAGCTCGATCACGTCAATGTCTACGACGCGCCCTTGATTGAGGTGACTCGCAACCCAAACGAGCCATTGGAACGGTTTCTGAAGAGGACCGTGGATGTGTTGCTTTCCTTGGTGTGTCTTATCCTGACGCTTCCCCTTCTCCCGCTCATCGCCCTCGCCATCAAGCTGTCTTCTCCAGGATCGGTTTTCTATCTGCAGGAGCGTGTGGGCTTCGGTGGCAAGCGATTCCGCCTGATCAAGTTCAGGAGCATGATCGAGGATGCGGAAAAGTCCTCCGGAGAGACCTACTCCACGGTCGAGGATCCCAGGGTCACTCCGCTGGGACGGATTCTTCGGCGCTTCCGCATCGACGAGGTGCCACAGTTGGTCAATGTGGTCAAAGGCGATATGAGCTTTGTAGGTCCCCGACCCGAACGGCCGAAATTCGTAGAAGACTTCGAGGCCGCCCTGCCGGGCTACAACGAGCGGCACAAAGTGAAACCGGGGATTACGGGCCTGGCTCAGGTCCGGAGTTACTATGACACCGCGGTCGAAAACAAGTTAAAGTACGATCTGGCCTATATCTACAATCATAGCTTTAGCCTAGATCTGCTTATCATTCTGGAGACGATCAAGGTTGTCCTGGTGCGTCGAGGGAGTTAGTTTGGGGCGCAGTTTACCACCGAGGGGACGGTATCTCACGACACTTCGAGAAAGCCGATGGGCCTCCGGGGCCGGGAAGGCGTCTACGTCTGGGTAACGGTTCAGGGTGGGAAAGCAGCCTGGTCGGGTCGGTTGATTTCGCGTTCTGGGGCGTGACATAATACGCCCCTCGTAGCGGAAGCAAGAATAGGCTGACAAGTACTCTTGCTGTCAGAGTTTGTGTTCATTAACCGTTCAATTGGGAAATCCAGACCTTCCCGAGATAGCGCGAAGTCGTAATGATTCTGGCTACTGGCGCAGGGGGAATGGTCGGGAACTATATTCCGGAAGTGTACCGTGACAATCAGGTCCATTGCATGGACTCTCGGACGCTTGATGTTAGGGACGCCCGTCTGGTCATGGACGCGGTGGGCCAGATCAAGCCCAAGCTAGTGATCCACCTCGCCGCCGAGACCGATCTAGACCGATGTGAAGAGGACGTCGACCACGCCTATCGGACCAATGTCATTGGTACGATGAATGTCGCCCTGGCCTGCCAACGCCACGGTGCAGACCTGGCCTACGTAAGCTCTGCAGGTATTTTCGACGGGCTCAAACCCGAACCCTATACCGAGTTTGATGAGCCGTCACCACTGAACGTCTACGCGAAGACGAAACTAGAGGGCGAGAAGATTCTCCAGGGCCTGCTCCAGAGATTCTATATTTTTCGGACGTGCTGGTTGTTCGGCGGCGAGAAGAAGGACAAGAAATTCGTAGGGAAAATCATATCTCTCTGCATGGACGAAGAGGAGATCCGGATCGTGGACGACAAGATCGGAAATCCCACTTACGCACGCGAGTTCTTGCATTTCGTCAAGTCGATCACTGAGACCGGCCTCTATGGGTTGTACCATCTCAGCAACACCGGCTCTTGCAGCCGCTACGACGTGGCTCAGGAAATTGCCCGGTGGCTGAACCAAAAGGTCCGGATTGTTCCGGTGGCTTCGACGGTTTTTCCTCTGCCGGCTCCTCGTCCACGTTCTGAGGCGATCCGCAACTACAAGCTTGAGTTGTTGGGTATGGAGAAGATGAGGCCTTGGCAGGAAGCCTTGAAAGAGTACCTTGGGAACTGGATCAGCCGTCCTTGCGTTGGCCGAGGGTTCGCGCAAGAATGAGGGATGCCTCGGTGCCTGGCCTTTGGCTAGCAAGAAATGTTTCAGTGTACTTATCTTCGTCAGGCGTGACTCGTGAGCTATTGAGATAGGTCCCTATGCAGAGCTATCGGGGTGGGGGAGAGTTCGAAGCTCTTCTGGAGGAGTCCTTCCGCACCTTTCGCAGTAACCTGGTGCTCAAGCTGCAGGAGGGGGAGAAGAGCCTCCTGGTGAGCAGTGCCAAGCCACAAGAGGGGAAAACCACGATTTCGGTGAACCTGGCTCGTTCCTTTGCACCCCTTAGCGAGAGGGTTCTCTTGGTGGATGGGGACCTCAGGCGTCCTACCCTCCACAAGATTTTTCATGTCGACAACGAGGTAGGTCTATCCGAGCTCCTGCGCGGCTCGGTTTCACTGGATACAGTGGCTCAACCCCTCTCCGAAGGCTTCAGCCTCGTGCCGAGCGGCGAGCTTCCGCGGGACCCACAAGAGCTTTTTCTGTCGACACGATTCGTCCGAACTCTAGCCGAAATGGAGAGGGTTTTTGATCTGGTGATACTTGATTCTCCGCCGGTCCTGGCCGTGGCTGACGCTGCCCTGATCGCCTCGCACGTCGACAGCGTCGTTCTGGTCCTCAAGTATGGAGACACCAGTGTGATGGAAGTGCTAAGAGCGAAGGAACGGTTACAACAGGGCGCTTCTACGAGGATCATCGGCTGTGTCGTGAACCAATTCGATGGGGGGACCAGCCAGGCCTACGATCCCTACGTGACCAGCTATACCAGTGTCCAGGATTTGACTAAGTCAGGCTGGCGGAAAGGTTCAATCCTGGGTAGGTGAACTGGAAGAATTCCGCAACCCTGCAAATTGGAGCGTCCATCCTACTGGGAATCCTGTTAGGCTTGGCTGTATTCCTTGTGATTGAGGGTCTGGGTTTTTGAGTACTTCACTCGGAGTGGAGGGGCAGACCCAGACGCCTCTCGTGAGAACTCTACGGGATTGCCGAGTGCTTTCGCTAGGGACGGTGGGCAAAGTTTCAGGCCGAAGGCCTAAACCTGCTGCCGAGAGGGTTGGCTTTACCCTTCAGGAGCTTCGGTTACATGAGAGTCATTGTTAGGCGCAAGCATCTCATCCTGATCTTCTGTCTCGCGGCGACGCTTACCTCCTTGGCTTTAACCTACGTCGTTACCGAAGAGTATCAGTCCTACACAACTCTCCTATACCCGGTCCAGCTGCCGATGGGTTTGAGTGCACAAGTAAGCCCTTACTACACAGTGCCGTCTGTCCCTTCTGAATCGATCGCGGCCATGCTGGAAACGGTGGCTAGAAGTGAATCCGTAGTGCAACAGGTGGTTCGGATTCTGGGACTTGACAAAAGAGTAGGTGATTCTCGAGCTGGCCTGCTCGGCGATTTGCGAAAAGTCTTGGGTTCCGGCAATCCGACCGCACCAGATCGCTTCCGCGAGACGGTGCGAGGTCTTCAAGACCACCTTTCGGTCGAACCCAACCAAGAAGGCTTTAGCTTTCGTCTTCAGGCTCTGGACAAGGATCCTGGACAGGCGGCAGCCATCGTGGACACAGTAGTCCGGGTTTTGATTGATCACCTCAAGAGAGAGCAGGTGCGATCGACTCAGCAGGAAAGGGAAAAGATCGAAGTCAGATTGAAGGAAAATCTGGAGGAGATCACCGAGGCCAGGGTGGAGTTGGAACGTTTCAAGAAGAAAGCTCGAATCGCCTCTCTAAGCGAGCAAATATCTTAAAATATCTTCTAAGATCAGAAGCTTATCGGAATACGAAGTCGAGCTAACAAGAATGCAGAATGAGTTGGTCGCGCTTGAGAAGAGGCGCGATGAGTTGCGTCTGCAGGGCCAGGATCAGGAAACCGGTGGTGCGGCGATACAGCAAACCGAAATTGGAGTGCTCAAGGCAAAAACCGCCGCCCTTCGTGAGAAGATCGGACAGGAACGCAGGGACTTGAGATCGTTGATCAACAGCGAAACCCGGATCTCGGAGTTGAATCTACGACTCGAAGTAGCCGAGCGCTCCTACAAGCTATTGAACGATGCCTACGAGGAGGCAAGACTGGCAGAGTCAGTAGGCGCCCGTGAGCTGACGATTCTTCACCCTGCAGTTGCTCCCTCGACGCCAGCACGGCCCGTGAGGTCACTGTACCTGGGACTGGCTGCTCTGGTGAGCCTCATCCTCGGAATCAGCTATGCATTTCTTGTCAATTACTTCGATCCCTCCCTTCGCAGTGTGGACAGGTGGAGCAAGTTCTGAAGCTTCCTGTCTTGGCTACGATTCCCGTGATGAGGCGTGGTAGGAATTAGGCTTTTTGGTTTGAAGCGACCCTTCGGAACTTGTGACCCTAACCTGAAACTTCATTGGGCGGACGTAGCTTTGGCCTCCAGGCCGAAGTCTTCTTCCTTCGAGCCTTTGGCCCGATACACAGGCCTGGAGGCCACCGCTACGCCGGGACCCGAAGTTTCATTCTCGGATGGGGCCAGCTCCACTGGGGGTGGGACTAAGCTGAAACTTCATTGGCGAATGTAGCTTTGGTCTCCAGGCCGAAGTCTTATTTTTCCAAGCCTTTGGCTCGGACGGCGGCCTGGAGCCCACCGCTACGCCGGGCCCAAAGTTTCGTTCTCGAATGGGGCAGCACCGCTGGGGGGCCACTAAGCTGAAACTTCATTGGAAAGCTTCCGAACTTCGGCGTTCGTATTGTTCGGTGTTTTGCGGTTTGAGATTTGGGCTTTTCTGTTTCCCGAGAAGGCAACCGCTAAAGGCTAAACCGCTGAATATCGAACACGAATTTCAAAGGAAACCCCTTTAGCCTTCGTGTTCGATGTTTAGCGGTTCGAGATTTAGGCTTTCTTTCTACTCAGGAGAAAGAAACCGCAGAAAATACTCAACCGCAAAATATCGAACAGGCGAATTTCCAAGGCCGGATCAGGCGACGCTGGTCTTTGTGGGTAGCCAAAGTTTCTTTGTCGAATGGGGCAGCTCCGCTTGGGGGGCCACTAACCTGAAACTTCATTGGGCGGACGTGGCTTTGGCCTCCAGGCCGAAGTCTTCTTCCTTCGAGCCTTTGGCTCGATGCACGGCGGCCTGGAGGCCACCGCTACGTCCCTCGACTGAAGTTTCTTTCCTATACGATCCGGCGGTCTGCAGCCGGAGGCGGGGCTAAGCTGAAACTTCATTGGAAAGCTTCCGAACTTCGGCGTTCGTATTGTTCGGTGTTTTACGGTGTGAGATTTGGGCTTTTTTGCTTCCCGAGAGGGCAACCGCTAAAGGCTAAACCGCAAAATATCGAACAGGCGAATTTCGAAGGCCGGATCAGGCGACGCTGGCCTTTGTGGGTAGGCAAAGTTTCTTAGTCGAATGGGGCCAGCGCTCCTGGGACCTCCCCGACCTTGTATCTGCGAGAGGGCTAATCGTTTCACACGAAGACAGGGGATCAGAGATCCGCTCCAGCCTATGGTATAATCTGAGGAACGGTTCCTTCATGAAGCCGCTATCTTTGGTCATTCCCCTCTACAATGAAAAGGGTTCTCTCGCTGAGCTCTATCGAGAGATTGTAGGCGAGCTGGGATCCCTGGGATCCGACCTCGAGATCGTCTTTGTGGATGATGGGAGCAACGACGGTTCGTTAGAGACGCTGCAAGCGATTCAAGCCTCTGATAGCAGGGTCAAGATCATTCGCCTTCGAAGGAACTTCGGCAAATCAGCGGCCCTGTCGGCCGGGTTTCGACTGGCAAGGGGTGAGGTCATCGTGACCCTGGACGCTGACCTCCAAGACCTTCCCGGAGAAGTCCCCAAGCTGCTGGACCGTCTGGAACAAGGTTGCGATCTGGTGTCCGGTTGGAAACACCGCCGTAAAAACTCCTGGAGCAAGCTTCTGGCGTCAAAAGTCTTCAATCGGATGACCTCGCTGCTAACGGGAGTGCCGCTGCATGACATCAACTGCGGGCTGAAGGCCTACCGTCGAAGCGTCATTGAAGAAATCAAGGTCTACGGCGAGATGCATCGGTACATCCCGGTGCTGGTGATCAACGACTGTCGGTCACCATGGTATATCCCCCACCTAGGTGGCTGATTCACCAAGGTATATCCCCCACCCCGTCACCAGGGTAATTCCCCCGGGGCGTCACCAAGGTATATCCCCCACCTGATCATCTCGGACTGACAGAGGCGAAGGCCATCCTTCTTCGAACAGAAGGAGGATGGATGGCGAGAAGGAAGCTGAGCATGAATGAGTATCTAGAGATGGTCTACCAGTGGCACCGAGGACGGAGCGTGCGGCAGATTCGAGACTCTCTGAGGATGTCCCGCAAGACGATCCGTAAGTACCTGCGCCGGCTGGCGGAGGAGGGACTGAGTCGGGAACGGCCTTTGCCCGAGGAGGACCAGCTGGCGCAGTTGGTCACGTCGGTGGTGAACCCGGCGGTCTTTGAGCAGCCCGCGCGGGAGCGGATCCGGCCCTACCACCAGCAGATTGTAGATTGGCTGAGTGAGCCGGACATGACGATTCGACAAGTGCAGCGGCTGCTTGAGGAGAATCACGAGCTGGGAGTCAGCTACATGAGCGTACATCGTTACGTACGCAGCCACATCCAGCCACTGGAGAGGCCGGTGACCGTGCGCCTGCACCCTCCAGCTGGGGAGCAAGCTCAAGTTGATTTTGGGTATGCCGGACTGATGCGGGATCCGGAGAGCGGCAAGTTGCGCCGAGCCTGGGCCTTTATCCTGATCCTCAGCCACAGTCGCCATCGCTTCGTGCGTTTTGTGTTTCGGCAGGACAACCCGACCTGGCTGGACTGTCATATCCGCGCCCTGAAGTTCTTTGGGGGTTGCCCCGCCCTGATCGTGCTCGACAATCTGAAAAACGGCGTGTTGCGGCCGGATCTGTACGATCCAACCCTCAACCCGGCCTACGCCGAGCTCGAGCGGCACTACGGTTTCGTGGCCGACCCAGCCAAGGTGGCCAGGGCTCGTCACAAGGGAAAGGTCGAACGATGTGTGCCCGTCGTCCGTCAGCAGGTCCTAGCGGGACGCGAGTTTCGGGACATCGACGAGGCCAACCGGAGAGCGCTCCAGTGGTGCCTCCAAGAGGTAGGCCTGCGAGAGCATGGAACCACTCATCGCAAACCCTATGAGGTCTTCCTGGCCGAGGAAGCCCCCGAGCTGCTGCCCCTGCCTGAGCAACCCTATGAGGCCCCCGAATGGAAACAGTGTACCGTGCATTCGGACTGCCATCTGATCCTGAACAAGTGCTACTACTCGATCCCTTATCCGTACCGGGGAGAGAAGCTCTGGGTGCGGGCCGACCTGAAGCTGCTGCGGGTCTATCGGGAGCATCAGTTGATCAAGACCCATGTCCGGGTCTTCGAGCCCGGAACTTGGCAGACCGATGAGGCGGATTACCCTCCGGACAAGCGAGTCTACTTGGAGCAGACCCCGGCTTATTGTCGCGCCCAAGCGGAGCAGCTGGGGCCGGAGGTCGGCCGCTATATGGAACGCATCCTGGCCGATCATGCCATGAGAAACGTGCGCAAGGCCCAGGCGGTGCTGCGCCTAGGCCAACGCTTCGGAGCCACCGCCTTGGACCAGGCCTGTCACCGAGCTCTGAGCTTTGACAATCTGCGCTTGGCCAGCCTCAAGGAGATTTTGGAAAAAGGGCTGTGGCGACAACCCTCGACACCGACCCGGCCCACGAGCCCGGCCCCCGCTGCCTGTCGTTTCGCCCGACCCCACGACTACTTCGTCAACTCCCCAACCCAGGAGATCCGATGAGTCACTATCAACATCTCATCGAGCAACTCAAGCCGCTGCGCCTGGGAGGCCTGGTGGACAGCCTGGAGCTGCGGCTGCAGGAGGCGGAGAAACAACAGCTGTCCTACCTCGACTTTCTGAGTCTGCTGATTCAGGATGAACTCGAACGACGCTCCCAGAGCAAGTTTGCCCGCCGGCTCAAGAAAGCTTGCTTTAGCGACCTCAAGACGCTCGAAGAGTTCGACTTCAAGTTCAACCCGGCCATTGATCGCCGCCGCATCTATGATCTGGGGACCTGTCACTTTCTCGAAAACAAAGACAACATCTGTCTGTGCGGGCCGGTGGGCGTCGGCAAGTCCCACATCGCCCTGGCCTTGGGACACGAGGCGGTCCGCCGCGGCTTTGAGGTCCGTTCTATCCAGGCGCCCCGTTTGTTCCGGACGCTTCAGGCCGCTCACGCCGATCTGTCCCGCGATCGGTTGATGAAACACTACTGCAGCTCCGATTTTTTGATCATCGACGACTTTGGGCTCAAGCCCCTGACCGATCAGCAGGCCGATGATCTGTATGACATTGTCTACGAACGCTATCAAAAGGGGTCGCTGATGCTGACCAGCAATCGCAGCGTCCAGGAATGGATGGCCCTGTTTCCCGATCCCATTCAGGCCAACTCGTTGCTGGACCGGCTCTGCCACAATGCCCATCAACTCGAGTGGGAGGGGGAATCCTATCGCAGGCGCAAGCGTCCGAGCAAAACCTCGAAGACCAAGGAGGGCTCCCGATGAGCTTCCCCAGCACACTACTGAAAATCAAGAGGGGCGAGGGTTGGTTTGCTGCCGACAGGAGTTGGCAATCCGCCTCTCACAAACTCTCCGATGGAGCCTTCAAGCTCTTCGTTTACGTCTCGCTGGCTGCCGAACGGAGCACGGGACGCTTCGTCTTTCGTCAGGGCGAGTTGGCGAAGGCTCTGAACAAGTCCCGTCGCTCGATCGGCAAGTATCTGAGAGAACTCGAAGAAAAACAGCTCTGCCAGATCTCTCTGAGCTCCAACCAGCATGCCACTGGGACCCTTCAGATCCGAGGCGACTACTGGCCTTATGAGCGGTCTTCCGAGACGGACGCTCTGGATTCGAATCGATCGGCTCAAAGACTGTTCGTTGAGGCCCTCGAGCAGATGCTGCTGAGCCGGCCCTGTGTCAGTTGTCGGTACTCGGCCGCGGATCGCCAACTGGCCGTACAGTGGTTCCAGCAGGAGGTGCCGCTGGAGGATATCGAGCAAGCCATCCTCCTCGGATGCGGACGCAAGTACGTCTCTTGGCTCAATGGAGGTCAAGGACAGCCGATCGCAAGCCTCCATTACTTCAGTCCCATCCTGGAGGAGGTCGCCGTCAGCCCCCTTTCGGACGCGTATCGGGCGTTCAATCGGTGGCAAGTCCGGCGGCTAGAACAACGCTGGTCGAGGGCCCAGAAGGACTCTCAAACTTCCAAGGAGGAAACTGGTTGGGAAAAGTTTTCCCAACCAAAACCAACAAAACCAGAGAGAGACGAGATGATGATGTCTCCCAAAATGGGGGAATTACCTTGGTGACGGGGTGGGGGATATACCTTGGTGATTGACAGTCCCCTCTCAATCAGCCCCTGAAGTGCCTCTCGCACTCGCTGCTCACCTTCCTGGGCAGCCAACTCGAGGATCTTCAGATACTGGCGATCCGCCGTGGCTGGACAATCTTGGCGCAGCTCGTCGTAGGCGACTCGAAACAAGATCCCCGGAAACAGATCCTCGCGCCAGCGATAGCGAGTGAACGCCCCCGGCTTGCGCACCAGGGAATGGATCACGTGCCGGTAGTCAATGCGATGCTTGCCTTCTCCTCGCAAGCGAGGCATGCGTGCCTGTGGCTGACCCCCGTAGTAGACCTCCACCTGATCCGCCCACACCCTCACCTGCACCCGCTCGCCGATCAACCGGCTGTCCACCGAATAGGTGTTGTGGCGAACCCGGATCGTACTGCTGGGGGAGACTCTCACCCACTGCCGGGTGAAGTCATCCAGACGGCGTGCCGGCAACGGGCGCATCACGGCCAGCTCTTCTCCCAGGCGCTTTTGCCGGGTCGCATTGCGCCGGTCCACAATCACCGCTACAAAACCCTCGTACTCTTCCCGGCTGGAAAAATCACGGCTACACCGCAGCAGCAGTTCCTGCTCGATGGCCCGTTTCAAGCGGTGATGGGCCTGTTCCACATCCCCGTTCTCGTGAGCCTTTCCTGCCTGGGTGCGACTCGAGCGCATCCCGAAGTGTCTCAGCAACCCTTGATAGCGCTCGGTGAACTCTTCCCGTTTCAGGTTGTTGACGGCCGCCGAAAGCCGGTCTGTTCGGTGTTCCTCGGGCAGCGCCCCCAACTCCCACAACGCGTTCTGAAGCCCCAGGCTGAGGCTCTCAAAGGACTCACTGAAACACAGCGTGGTCGCTTCCCAGTTCGAGTAGGCCAAAACAAAGTGGTACAGCAGATGGGGAAACGGCTGGCCCTGGATCGTCACTCCCAGACGCCCCATAAACGTAAAGTCCGATTGAGCTTGATGTCCCGGCCGATACTTCTGCGGGAACATCACCTCCTTCGCTTCTCCGTGTTGTGCCTTCCACTGCTTGATCCTGCGCTGCAGCGTCCTCAACTGACCTTGCTGGAAGGCCCCTTCCTGCTGGCGGCACAAATACTCGAACACCGCTGTCGCTTCCACCGTCGGAGATCGCTTCAGGATCTCTTCCACCTCTGGCCACACCGACTCGAACGGATCCGATCGAGTTCGCCAATATCGCTCCGGCTGACTCTGGCTCGGCAGCTTTCCCGACTTCAGGTACTTCCGAGCCGTCTTTCGCGACAGCCCCGCTTTGGCCGCCGCCATCGTTAGCGTCTTCTCGTTCTTTTGCAACTTTACTAACCTCCGCACTTGCTGATCCTTAACCATGCCCTCATGGTCAGGATCAGCCCTGAAAAAGTGGGGAATTCTATTTGTCGTCGTGGGAAATTCTAACTGTCGCCAATCATGCTGGCGAGCTATCGCGGATTTCGGGTGGACGAGGTTCCGGTTGCCCATGCTCCACGTAGGTTTGGGAAGAGCAAGTACGGCGCGGAAAGGATGCTCGGAGGTTTCTTTGATCTGCTGACCGTCATCATGCTCACGCGCTACAACAGCAAGCCTCTGCATATCTTCGGTATCCTCGGAATGACCCTGTTTCTGGCCGGTATGCTCGTTGAGGGGTACCTGACCGTAGGTTGGTTTTTCGGGCGATGGATCGAGGATCGCCCCGCCTTCATGTTGGGGATCCTCCTTGTGATTATTGGAGTGCAGTTCATCTTCTTTGGCCTGCTTGCGGAGATGATCGCCTACTCCTCTAGGCGTGAAGACCATTTTTCCGTCGAAGATGTGTGGGTGCTGGAGTCGGAAACGGAGAGAGCGACGGCCATGGCTTCGCTCCGCTCATGAGACTAGTCCTGGTAGGGCCCACGTATCCTCTGCGTGGGGGAATCGCTCAATACACGACCTCTCTTTACGAGTCTTTCAGTCGACAGCATGCGGTTCTACTACTCTCGTTTGCGAAGCAGTACCCTGCTCTTCTGTTTCCGGGAAGGACGCAGGAAGATCAGAGCGAAAGGCCCTTCGATGTCTCCCACGAAGCTCCCCTGGATTCCCTGCTTCCGTGGACTTGGAAGAGGACCGCCCAGCTAGTCAACAGCCATGACCCCGAATTGATACTCTTTCAATGGTGGCATCCGGTTTTCGCTTTTGCCTTCGCTGACATCATCCGCAGAGTCAAGCTCAGGTCCTCAGCCGTAGTGCTCTTTCTCTGCCACAATGTTCATCCGCACGAAGGATTGCCTCTGCCCTTGGGAGGTATCGTTGAGCGCAGGTTGATCCATAGAGCCTTCCGTCAGGTAGACGGCTTTCTTGTCCACTCCCTGTCGCTTGCCGAGCAAGTACAATGCTTCAAGCCAGAGACGCTGGTCAGGCGAATCTATCATCCCTCCTATGACTTCTTTAGCCGCTGGGATACCGGGCCGCCAAGGGAAAGCGGAAAACCCAGCCTGCTCTTCTTTGGGAACATTCGAAGGTACAAGGGGGTGGACATCCTGGTGCGGGCGCTGGCAGTTGTCCAGGAGGTCTTAGACGTCGAGGCTGTGATCGCTGGAGAGTTCTATGTCGATCCTGGACCCCTGCGAAAACTGGCCGACGAGATGGGTGTCGCCCCTAGGATCTGTTGGCATGATCGGTACGTGTCCAACGAACAAGTCCCTGCGCTCTTTCGAAATTCGGATGTGGTTGTCTTGCCCTACCGCGATGCTAGTCAAAGCGGGGTTGTTCCCCTTGCCTATGAATTCGATGTTCCCGTGATTGCGACCGATGTGGGAGGTCTCTCGGAGGTTGTCTTGGAGGGCCGAACCGGCTTTCTGGTTCCCCCAGACGATCCTGGGCTCCTTGCAGAGGCTATAATCCGTTATTTCCGGGAGGGTCGAAAGGCCGAGTTTCAACAGAACATCCGCCGCTTCAAGAAGGCTCTCAATTGGGATCAAGTTGTAGAGGCAACCCTGTGTCTGGTAGAGGAGGTCCAGCGCAACCAGGCCTCTTCCTGATGCGATCGATCCAGAAGTTATGAGTAAACGCAGGGTCGCGAAACCAAGAAGGAAGGTTGCCCCCAGCGCCAAGACGGCGAATCTCTGGGTAGCACTCCTTGTCTTTGCACTGGCCCTTGGACTCTATGTGAGCACGATCAACCATGAGTTTCTTTTCGACGATGTCACTCTCATCATCCAGCACCCAAGGGTTGTCGGGCTGCAGTGGCTGAAGATCCTAAGCTTCCACGAGTATCGACCCATCCGCACCCTCACCTATGCGATCAACTATTCGCTGGGTGGCGAAGATCCCTTTGGCTATCATCTGTTCAATGTGGTTCTCCACGGGCTCAATGCGGTCTTGGTCTTTCTACTCCTCTACAAGATCAGCAGCTTGCCGGTGTTGGCGGGTGCCGGAGCCGCTATCTTCGCTTCCCATCCGGTTCAAACTGCAGCAGTTGCCTACGTTTCGGGCCGGAAGGATTTGTTAGCTACCTTTTTCATACTCTTGGGTTGTTACTGGTACAGCTCCTACAGGTCCACTGGGAGGAGGCTGTTTCTGTTGCTCTGCCTGCTCGGTTTTCTGCTGGGGGTGCTCTCTAAAGAGGTCGCCATCGTCTTGCCAGCTCTCCTTCTGCTCCTGGACTTCTGCCTGCCCAGTGAAGCCAGCAGCCTGGGACAGAAGACTCTGGCGGAGCCCAGAACTACCTTTTTTCCGAAGCTGGTCAAGGCGATCAAACGATCTTGGCCGTTGTACGCAGCAGGCTTGGCTTTGGCCGCGGTCGGGCTTTACTATGCCCTCTATCTGCTTCCCGCCAGCCGGAAGATTAGTTTTTGGGGAGGGAGTCTGGAGACCAACCTGGGGGCCTCCTTCAAGCTCTTCTTCCACTATCTCAAGCTGGTTCTGGTCCCCTACCCGTTGATTGCGGACTATACCGGCGACGTCTTCCCGGTCTCAGAAGGGCTATTCGAACCCGCCACCGTTCTCTCGATTTTGATTTTCGTCGGCTTCGTGGCCTTGGCCGTCTGGACCTATTCCAAGAACGCACTGCTTTCGTTGGGCATGTTCTGGTTCCTCATCACCCTGCTGCCGGTCCTGCACATCTTCCCGTTTCACGAGATTGCTGCAGATCACTTTCTGTATCTACCCTTGGTTGGGCTGGCTCTGGTAGGTGGGAGCACGATCGACTATCTGGTGAGGGTGAAAGACAAGAGGTTCCCCGGCTGGATTTTCTTCGGGTTGTTGACCATTGTAGGGGGAACTCTCACCCTGGACCGAAATCGAGACTGGAAGAACGCCCGGGCTCTTTGGGAGGCCACCGTTAAGCATGCGCCCGGCTCCTCGCGTGCAAACAGCAATCTGGGTAACCTCTATAGCAACGAGGGCAAATTCGAGCGGGCGATCTACCATACCAAGCGGAGTATCGAGCTGGATCCGAACGCTGCGTTGCCCTGGGGCAACCTGGGGACGATCTACTTTACGCAGGGGCGGCGGGCGCGATTGATGGGCGATCCTGCGGAGGCGCTGAGAATACACAACGAAGCCATTCCCGTCCTGACGAAGGCGATCGAGATGGATCCCTCGGCCCACCCCCCCGCATTGATGTTGGCTCAGTGCTACAGGGAACTCGCCCTGCTCGCTGACCTGGAAGCTAGGCCGGATGAGGCCTTCGCCTATCGGAGCCGAGCGATTCAGGACTTTCTGCGGGTCTTGAAAAAAGAGAAGCGGAGAAAGGAGATTCAAGCCGCCTGGCTGCCCCTGGCTGGGGTCTTCATCGATGCCGGTCTTCACGACCAGGCCCTTTACTACCTGAACAGACTTCTCAAGTTCTACCCCTCGTACCCGCCCGGTCGCTACTCCGCGGCACTCTGTTATTTTGAACTGGGCCAGTTTCGAAAAGCCATTCCCCACCTGGAGGAGGCGTGTCGTATCAAGCCGTCGGCGGACTACTGGAGTCTGCTTGCCAAGAGCCATGAAGCACTGAACGAGAACCGAAAAGCCATTGGAATCTATCTCCGCGCAGCACGACAGATGCCAGGATCGGCGGAGGTCCATCACAATCTTGGAGTACTCTATCATCGAGTCGGAGAACGGGAGTTGGCGCTGCGGCACCTCAAACAGACGCTACGCCTCTCGCCGAATGGAGCGCTCGCGCCGGGAATCCGGAGCATGCTCGAGCTGATTGAAAGCAATGTATCAGGATCGTCAAGTCACGGTAGTGATTCCCTGTCTCAATGAAGAGGAGGGTATCCAGCAGGTGCTCTCCCGAATACCAGGTTTCGTGGACGAGGTGATCGTTGTCGATAACGACTCCACCGATGGGACGGCTCGGATTGCTCGGGAAATGGGCGCTCGGGTGATTCATGAGAATGTGAGAGGT
The DNA here is from genome assembly GCA_965219855.1 of Acidobacteriota bacterium. GTDB lineage: Bacteria > Acidobacteriota > UBA6911 > RPQK01 > JAJDTT01 > CAUZIZ01. The sequence goes on along the minus strand of CBDCOR010000012.1, from coordinate 942,015 downwards.
TACGGCAGAGCCTACAAAACGGGTCTGCTCCATGCCCGCGGCGACATCATCGTCACCCTCGACGGAGACCATTCCTATCCCGTCGACTCTCTGTCCTACCTTATCGAATCCCTGCTCAGGTCTCAGGTTGGCTTCGTCTCGGCCTCTCGCTTTCCCATTCAGAATCCTGACGCGATGGCCTTGAAAAACCTGTTGGGGAACAAATGCCTCAGTCTGATAATGTCCTTGATGTACTTCCGACGGGTTCGAGATTCGCAGTCCGGTATGTGGATCTTTTATAAGGATGCGCTGACTCGAATGAACTTGGAGAGTGATGGAATGGCTTTTTCAGAGGAGATCAAGATTGAGGCGTTGCTCAACCGGAATATTGGTTTCAAGGAAATCCCGATCAACTTCTCTAACCGGGCCGGAGAGATCAAGCTCAGGCCTTGGCGGGATGGTTGGAATAATCTCCTGTTCCTGTTCAAGAAGCGCTTTAGAGGAAGGTCAACCAGTCCGAAACAGTCCAGTCCTCTGTGGTGATCGCGGTGTCGTAGTAGACTGATCGCCAGGAATCCGGGTGGAACCCCATGAAGTGCCCAATTTGTGAGTATCCTCGCTGTACTCGACGCTATCAAATGGTGGACCGGTTCTTTCGGGCCTCGACCGAACGCTTCTCACTGTATCGCTGTTCTAGTTGTGGCTTGATGTTTCTCGACGAAGAGGCGGTTGTGGAGCGAATTCCGGAGTTCTATCCGCCAGGCTATTGGTGGGAAGAGGAGGGTGACGCATTGGGCCTGGAGCGGCGGTACCGGGAGTGGATGGTTCGGAATGACCAGCTCAGGTTTCTTCTCTCGGTGGTTCCCGAACCTCGTAGCTGCCGTCTTCTGACGTGGGCTGCGGTGGTGGAACCTTTTTGAAACTGGCTAGCCAGGTGGGCTTCGAGGCGTTCGGACTGGAGCAGTCCGCAGAGGCGGTACGCATCTCTCGGAAACATTTACCGGATAGGGTGATCGAAGGTTCGGAAGACGAGCTCATCAGCAGGGGAGAAGAGTTCGACGTCATTACCCTTTTTCACGTGCTGGAGCACCTACCCAGTCCTTTTGCCTATCTCAAAAACCTGCGAAAACTCCTGAAGAGGCCAGCAGGCCTCGTCATTCAGGCCCCGAATAGCAGGAGTCTGCAAGCCAAGATCTTCGGCCCCAGGTGGTATGGATTGGACTGTCCCCGCCATCTCTACAACTACACTAGTTTTTCGCTGCTGCACTTGCTTGGCAGGGCGGGCTTCCGAATTCATCGAGTCCGTCACTTCTCCCTTCGGGACAATGCTGCAGCTTGTGTATCGAGTTTGTTTCCGAGCCTCGATCCCATGTCCCAAAAGGTGCACAGAAGAAACAGAGGCGGCAAGGGGCTGTCGTCTGGTATTGTCCTGAAGGAGGCCATGTACCTGGCCCTTTTGGTTCTGACTCAGCCCTTCGCCCTGGTGGAAGCTGGCTTGGGGCGGGGTGGGACTATCACCGTGTACGCGACCTTGGACTAGCGCAGGGCTCCGGGAGGCAGATTGCATGAAGATTACCGTCGTGGGCACTGGGTACGTTGGGCTGGTGGTAGGTACCTGCCTGGCCGCAACCGGCAACGAGGTCGAATGTGTCGACGTGGATCGAGAGAAGGTCGCTTTGCTCAATCAGGGACGGTCTCCACTCTACGAACCCGGCCTGTCCGAGATGATTCAGCGAAATCTAAGTGAGAACCGGCTCCGGTTCACGACCGTCCTGGCTGAGGCCGTCCAGGATTCACGGGTTGTTTTCATCGCGGTGGGAACTCCTACTCGAGAGGGTGGAGAAACCGATTTGAGCGCGGTTCTTGGAGTGGCTAGTGAGGTTGCGGGCGTCCTCAATGAATACAAGATTATCGTCAACAAGAGCACCGTACCGGTGGGAACCGGGGACCGCATCTTCAAGGAAATGAAGAAGATAGCGCGTTTCCCATTCGATGTTGCATCCAATCCGGAGTTCTTGAAAGAGGGGGCTGCGGTCGACGATTTCATGAAGCCGATCGCGTGATTATCGGAACCGATGACGAAACCGTGGCCAGGACTCTGAAGGAGTTGTATGCTCCTTTTACACTCACTGGGGCACCCATTCTGGTCATGAGTCGGCGCAGTGCGGAGATGACCAAATACGCGGCCAATGCGATGCTGGCCAGCCGGATCTCCCTCATGAATGAAATCGCCAATCTTTGCGAGCTTACCGGTGCGGACGTGAACTGGGTGAGACAGGGGGTAGGTCTGGACCGTCGAATCGGTCCCTCTTTTCTCTTCCCGGGTCTGGGATATGGTGGTTCCTGCTTTCCCAAAGACCTCAGATCGCTGATTCAGGCAGGACAATCACACGATTACGTTCCGGAGTTGATCAAAGCCGTGGATCAGGTCAACGAGCGGCAGAAGCGTGTTATTGGCCGTCGGGTTCTTGAGTTCTATTCCGAACGCTCCCGAAGCCAGACTCCAGCCGCAGAGGCGAGCAGGCTGAAAGCCAGTCCGTTGGCGAGCAGGACTTTTGCTATCTGGGGCCTGGCCTTCAAACCCCGCACCGATGACCTGCGCGAATCGCCTGCTCTGGTTATCATCGAGGAACTGCTTGGCTGGGGAGCCCAGATTCAAGCTTTCGACCCGGAGGCATTGGACCAGGCACGACTTCACTTCGGCGACCGAATTCAATATGCAGGCAGTAGCTACGAATCTCTGCGAGGGGCTGATGCCCTGATTCTGGCTACAGAGTGGAATGTCTTCCGCAACCCCGATTTTGAGAGGATGAAGCGTCTTCTCAAGCAGCCTGTCATTTTCGATGGCCGCAACCAGTATGACCCCAGGGAGATGACGGAGAGGGGTTTCGTGTATTTCGGAATTGGAAGGGGTTCGGATCCGCGCACTCTGAGCACAGCTGTGCTCTGAGGAGGATCCAGTTTCAAGATGTTTTGTCACGAGTTCCCAAGAAAACACCAGCTGGTTTCAGTCGTGGTCGTCAACCATAATCGTGCGGAACTGCTCCGGGAGTGTCTCACCTCTTTGCTGAGACAGTCGTATCGCCCTCTCGAAATTCTGGTGGTGGACAACGGTTCGGAGGATCACAGTGATGCTGTGGTGGCATCGTTTCCCGAGGAACGCGTAGGGCTGAAGTCGATGGGGCGTAACCTCGGCTTTGCCGCCGGCAGCAATATTGGAATCCGTGAGTCCAAGGGAGAGATGGTTGCGCTCTTGAACAATGACGCAGTTGCGGGCCCCTGCTGGATTGAAGAGTTGGTGGAAGCGATGCGGTCCTCGAGTCAGGTGGGGATGTGTGCTTCTAAAGTGCTCTTTCTGGGAAGCAACGTGATTGACAAAGTCGGTCACTTGATGTATCCCGACGGGCAGAATCGGGGTCGGGGCACCGGAGAAGAAGATCGGGGACAATACGATCGCCAGGAGGAAGTGTTCTTTCCCGACGGATGTGCCGCGCTGTATCGACGTCAGCTGCTGAATGAAGTGGGGGGATTCGACGCCAGCTTTTTCGCTTACGGAGATGATGCAGATCTTGGGATTCGTGCCCGCTGGTTGGGTTGGAAGTGCCTCTACGTACCCGAAGCGGTTGTTCATCATCACCACTCCGCCACCAGCGGCCCCTATTCCCGCGAAAAGATCTACTGGGTAGAGCGGAACCGGTTCTGGCTTGCCGTCAAGAACTTCCCACTTCCGCTTTTGCTCTTGAGCCCTATTCTGACGGTGAATCGATGGGCCTGGAATCTCCTGGCTGCTGCCGTTGGTCGGGGTTCCGCCGGTAACTTTCGAAGAGAATCCTCCTTGGTTGCACTCCTGGCTGAGGCGCTTCGATCGCAACGAGATGGGTTTGCGTCGCTGGGGCAGATGTTAAAGAAACGCCGCCACATAATGGCCGGCCGCAGGATAAGCAACCTGGAATTCTATCGCCTCCTGTGGCGGTTTCGGATTTCCGCCCTGACGCTCTCCTTTGAGGATGTGGACTACGCTTTTCGAAAGCGCCATGATTCTCCAGACCAAAGGGGTGCGGCCGACCCCGGCGGTAAGGGGTCCGAAAAGCTTTACAAGGACCCATCCAGCGTGCTAGATTACTAGATTCTGTGCAGCCCGTTTTGGGTGGTGGTAATTCACCCGACCATGCTAGGTTTGACAGCGCATTTGGTTGGGAGCTGAGGCGTGTGTCAAACGAGCCGGGCGAGAACTTTTTGGAATGCTGGCGTAGCTCAACGGTAGAGCGGCTGATTTGTAATCAGTAGGTTGGGGGTTCGATTCCCTTCGCCAGCTAATCGTGTCGGCGGAGGGGTGGTCGAGTGGACAAAGGCAACGGGCTGTAAACCCGTCGCCCTTCGGGGCTACGCAGGTTCGAATCCTGCCCCCTCCAAACCTGATTAGCTAATAGGAAGTTGCGACAGCGACCGGGTGTTTTGGGAGAAGAGGATCTGGTTGTTCCAAGCGGGAGTAACTCAGTTGGTAGAGTAATAGCCTTCCAAGCTATCGGTCGCGGGTTCGAGTCCCGTCTCCCGCTCCAAATCTCTAGCATGTCTGAGGATCTTGTCCAAGTCCCCGGCGCGGTAGCAGGAGAAGGAAGGATGTGCCCACGTAGCTCAGTGGTAGAGCACTTCCTTGGTAAGGAGGGGGTCACCAGTTCAATCCTGGTCGTGGGCTTTCCGCTTCGATAGGGAGAAGAAGAGCGAGACGAGGAGAATCGTATGGCGAAGGCGAAATTCGAGCGAACGAAACCGCATGTGAATATCGGAACGATCGGACACGTGGATCACGGTAAGACGACGCTGACGGCGGCGATCACGCAGATTCTGGCGGGGCAGAATGATGCGGTGGAGGTGCGGTCGTTTGATTCGATCGACAATGCACCGGAAGAACGCGAGCGAGGGATCACGATCGCGGTGGCGCACGTGGAGTACGAGACGGAAGGGCGTCACTACGCGCACGTGGACTGTCCGGGTCACGCGGACTACATCAAGAACATGATCACGGGAGCGGCGCAGATGGACGGAGCGGTGCTGGTGGTCTCGGCGGCCGATGGCCCGATGCCGCAGACGCGCGAGCATATTCTGTTGGCCCGTCAGGTGGGGGTGCCGTCGATCGTGGTGTTTTTGAACAAGGCGGACCTGGTGGATGACGAGGAGCTGCTGGAGCTGGTGGAACTGGAAGTGAGGGAGTTGCTGTCGTCGTACGATTTTCCGGGGGAGGATATTCCGGTGGTGTCGGGCAGTGCGCTCAAGGCGATGGAGGGAGACGAAGCGGCGGCCCAGCAGGTGCTGGAGCTGATGGCGCAGGTGGATACGTATATTCCGTTGCCGGAGCGAGATGTGGACAAGCCGTTTTTGATGCCGATCGAGGATATCTTCTCGATCAGTGGACGGGGGACGGTGGTGACGGGCCGAGTGGAGCGGGGGAAGATCCTGGTGGGGACGGAGATGGAGATCGTGGGGATCCGCCCGACGGTCAAACGCGTGGTGACGGGTGTGGAGATGTTCCGGAAGCTGCTGGACGAAGGGCAAGCGGGAGACAACGTGGGCCTACTATTGCGGGGAACGGACAAGGATGAAGTGGAACGCGGGCAAGTGATTGCCGCGACGGGAACGATCACGCCGCACACGAAGTGCAAGGCGGAGACGTATATCCTGAAGAAGGAAGAGGGGGGCCGACATACGCCATTTTTCAATGGGTATCGGCCGCAGTTTTATTTTCGGACGACGGATGTGACGGGAGATGTGGATTTGCCGGAGGGGACGGAGATGGTGATGCCGGGAGACAACGTCTCGATGCAGATCAATCTGATCACGCCGATCGCGATGGAGAAGGGACTGCGCTTCGCCATCCGAGAAGGCGGTCATACCGTCGGGGCCGGCACCATTACCGAGATCCTCGAGTAGGCGGCGAATCCGGGCTGGAAATGGTTTAGAGGGTTAAAGATCCGATGCGGGAAATCATCACGTTACAGTGTCCTGACTGCAAGCGGAAAAACTACACGACTACCAAGAACAAGGCGAATGTCAGCGAGCGGCTTGAGCTAAAGAAATACTGTAGGTGGTGTCGCCACCACACACTCCATAAGGAGACTCGGTAGGGCGACTCCTAGTGTACATTGCAGGCCAGTAGCTCCAATTGGTAGAGCGCCGGTCTCCAAAACCGGATGTTGGGGGTTCGAATCCCTCCTGGCCTGCCAGTGATTCTTCCGGTGTTTGATTGCTCTGCTCAGGTGGAAGATAAGGATTTGCGTTGGTTGCTATGTTGGAAAAGCTGAAAACGGCACCAGGTAATCTGGTCAGATTCTACGGCGACGTCAAGACGGAGTTGAGGAAGGTTACCTGGCCCAGTCGGAAAGAGGTCTATGGGACTACTACGGTTGTCATTGCCAGCGTCTTCTTTTTCGGTTTTTATCTGTTTCTTGTGGACTTCATCTTGAGAAACGCGGTGGAGCGAGTCTTTCAACTATTCCGCTAGGTGGGTCAGGGTCTCAAGGCGCAAATTCCGAATATCGTAAAGGAGAGACGTTATCGATACCGCACCCAAGGATACGACAACTCAGACTCCGGGACTGGGTAAGAAGTGGTACATCATTCACACCTACTCAGGCTTTGAGCGCAAGGTGGCCGAGGGCCTCATGAACCGGGTCCAGGCTTATGGGCTCCAGGACATGATCGGCCAGATTCTCATCCCCACAGAGGATGTAGTGGAGATGCGGGGAGGGAAGAAGGTCGTAAGCTCCAAACTATTCTTTCCCGGCTATATCCTGGTTGAGATGGATCTCACGGATGAAACCTGGCATCTGGTTCGCAATACGCCGAAGGTCAGCGGGTTCGTCAGCCAGGGGAATAAACCCACTCCGCTGACAGAAGCCGAAGTTGACCAGGTCGTTCACAGGGTTTCGACCGCGGCCGAAAAACCGAAACCGAAGTTCATATTCGAGAAGGGTGAGACGGTCAAGATCATCGATGGCCCCTTTTCCAACTTCACTGGAGAGGTGGAAGATGTGAATCTGGACCGGAGCACATTGAAGGTTATGGTGACCATTTTTGGTCGTGCCACGCCCGTTGAGCTGGAGTTTATTCAGGTGGAGAAGGGCTGAGGGTACTAGAACTATATCGGAGGTCTGATGGCCAAGAAGATAACCGGAATGATCAAACTGCAGATTCCTGCTGGAAAGGCGACCCCTGCCCCTCCGGTTGGACCTGCTCTCGGTCAACACGGTGTTAACATCATGGATTTCTGCAAGGCTTTCAACGCCAAGACTCAAGCTGACGAAGGCTTGATTATCCCTGTCGTTATCACCGTCTACCAGGACCGAAGTTATAGTTTCATCACCAAGACGCCACCGGCGGCCGTTCTGCTCAAGAGAGCAGCGGGAATCGCCAAGGGTTCAGCGGAGCCCAACAAGTCCAAGGTCGCGAAGGTGACGGTGAATCAGGTAGAGGAGATCGCAAAGACGAAGCTTCCGGATCTGAATGCCGGAGACTTGGAGGCTGCGAAGCGGATCATCATGGGAACGGCCAGGAGTATGGGGGTCGAGGTAACCGACTAGTGGACTGTAATACTTGAATCGCTAGCGCCTGAGCGGGTCTTTCCGCAGAGGGAATTTTGGCCGCTTGGCGTAGGGTTCCTGCGCAGTGCAGGTAGTTTTTCTGGAGGTTTGGCAAGATGTCAGGAAAGGGTTTTCTTTCAGCCAAGGCAAAGGTAGAGACCAGGGAGTACAGCCTGGAGGATGCGATCAAGCTGCTCCGCGAGATCAAGTTCGCGAAGTTCGACGAAACGCTGGAGATTGCTTTGCGCCTGGGTGTCGATCCGAAACATGCCGATCAAATGGTTCGCGGAACCGTGGTGCTTCCCTATGGACTTGGGAAGTCGCTTCGAGTCTGTGTCGTCGCCTCGGGCGAGAAGGTGAAGGAAGCCGAGGAGGCCGGTGCGGATGAAGTGGGAGGTGAGGACATTGTCGAGAAGATCCAGAAGGGCTGGATGGATTTTGACGCGATGGTATCCACGCCCGATATGATGAAGTCAGTGGGCAAGCTAGGTCGGGTTCTGGGTCCCCGCGGCCTCATGCCCAACCCCAAAGCGGGAACCGTAACCTTCGACGTAGCCAAGGCGGTGAAGGAGATCAAGGCAGGCAAGGTGGAATTCCGGGTGGACAAGAACGGAGTGATACACGCCCCACTAGGACGCATGTCCTTTGAGGCCGAGCATCTGGTCGAGAACGCTCGAAGCCTGGTGGGAGCCGTCGTCCGGGCCAAACCCGCTGCATCCAAGGGTCGCTACCTCAAGGGCATCTCGATGTCTTCGACCATGGGCCCCGGCGTCAAGATTGATGTAGTTCAAGTTGAAAGAACGTAGCCGTTTGAAAAACAAAGGGTTCGTGCAAGAATAACTTCGCAGAGTCGGCGCTGAGATTTGCGCCAGTTTTGGTCGCGAGGATTGAGCGAAACCGCAGGCGTAGGCAGGCCTACGTTGAGGATTTCGCGATTGAGGAGCGGCCGAAGATGGTGTGAATCTGAGATGCTAGAATGTGAAGTTATTTTTGCGCGAGCCCTAAGGGTGAGAAACCAGGGGATGGTTTGGTGAATAAAGAAGAAAAACGACAGGTAGTTGAGGCCCTGAAGCAGACCTTTCAGGGAAATGCTAGCGTTCTTCTGTTGGCTTTCCGGGAGATCAGTGTCTCCGATCTGACTGAGCTGCGACGGAAGGTCGCTGAGACCGGCAGCGGCTATCGGGTGGTGAAGAACACGCTGGCGCTAAAAGCGGCAGAAGATACCCCGGTGGATGAGCTGAATTCCCACTTCGAGGGACCGACGGCAATAGCGTACACGGATGAGGATCCGGTGGCTCTGGCGAAGCTTTTGAAGGGCTATGTAAAGGCTCATCCGGGTTTGGAGTTCAAGGCAGGGGTTCTCGAGGGTTCAGCTCTTTCTTCTGATGATATCGAGGGTCTTGCGGAAATACCTTCTCGACCCGAGCTGCTTTCGAAGCTTGTCTATCTGTTGAACGCTCCATTGACTACGTTCGTCACGACGTTGCAAGCTCCCTTGACGAATCTGGGAATCGGCTTGAAGGCCCTTGAGGAAAGAGAACTAATCGATAGACTGGAGGTAAAAGCGAATGGCAACTACTAAGGAAGAGGTACTGGAATGGATTGGACAGGCGTCCATCGTTGAGGTCAACCAGCTGGTGAAGGATCTGGAAGAAAAATTCGGGATCACAGCAGCAGCAGCACCGGTGCTCGTCGCCGGCGCGCCGGCTGGAGGGGGCGCCGCAGCCGCAGAGGAAGAGAAGACAGAGTTTGATGTTGTTCTCACCGCGATCGGAGACAAGAAGATCAACGTCATAAAGGTCGTTCGCGAGATAACAAGCCTGGGTCTGAAGGAAGCAAAGGACCTGGTAGAGAGTGCACCCAAGCCGGTCAAGGAGGCTGTCACCAAGGAAGAGGCCGAGGAGGCCAAGAAGAAGTTCGAAGAGGCGGGCGCCTCGGTAGAAGTTCGCTAATCGAGTCCTGTCGTGATTGGGAGATCGGCAAGATCCAGATAAGGATTACTTGCATTGTGATCTCGGTTTGTGCTAAGTTTCTATCCACGTGGTGGGTTTGATTGAGTTTCACTAGATAGTGGGGAAGGGGGGATTGTATCCTCCTTTCCTTTTTTTCTACGCGGTAACGAACGGCGTAGGCACGGGCTGGCGGTCTAGTCAATTCATGGTCACGGATCGGAATCCTCGGCTCGTGGATCCCTATATCCCCTTGTTTGCTCCGGCGCAAGCTATCGGAGCCATGTTCTCATTTCGCCGGGGGCCAAGAGTTTTTTTTGAAGTCTTTCCCCCAGTCCACTTGGAAACCAGAGGGAGTTGTTTAAGTATGTCCGACTTCGTCAAGAACGTGTATCGAGAGAGGGTTGACTTCGCCAAGATTAAGACCGTTTTTCCCATACCCAATCTCCTAGACGTACAGAAGCAGTCGTACCGAAGATTTCTGCAGATGGACTTGCTTCCTTCAGAGCGTGAAGACGTTGGTTTGCAGGCCGTCTTCAATTCGGTTTTTCCGATTACCGATTTTCGTGGGACCTCGTCGCTGGAGTTCGTCGAGTACTCGATCGGTAACTGGGAGTGTAAGTGCAGTAAGTTGAATGGCCTGGAACATCTGAGGACAGAGTGCCAGAAGTGTGGGGAGACCCTGGTCCTGAACCCCTACACCATCGAGCCCATTACTTGTCTAAGCTGTGGTGTCCACAATCCAAATGAAGTCGATCGCTGTGAGGATTGTGGTGATCCGGTCCAGCTGAACCTCAAGTACAACCTGGACGAGTGCAAGGAGCGAGGGATGACCTTCTCCGTTCCTCTCAAGGTCACTATTCGGCTCGTAGTGTGGGACAAGGACCCTAACACCGAGGTCACTACGATCCGAGATGTCAAGGAACAGGAAGTCTACTTCGGCGACATCCCGCTGATGACCGAAAACGGTCTGTTCATAATCAATGGGACCGAGCGGGTCATCGTGAGCCAGCTTCACCGTTCCCCGGGCGTCTTCCTCGAGGCCAACGCTGCCAGGACCGAGTTTCTGGCCAAGATCATCCCCTATCGGGGTTCGTGGGTTGAATTCGAATATGATGCCAAGAACATTCTGCACGTTCGCATCGATCGAAAGCGGAAATTCCCCGCTACGACCTTTCTGCGCGCTCTCGGCCTAAGTTCAGATGAAGATATTTTGAGAACCTTCTACAAGACCTCGACCGTCACGGTCGACAAGAAGAAAAACCTTCACTGGAACCTGGATGAGACCCTGGTGGGAAGTCGCTTCGTCAAAGCAACTGCGGATCCGGTAAAGAAAACGTCGACTCTGTTAGCCGCAGGTCGAAAGCTCTCGCACACTGCATTTGCGCAGTTGAAGAAGGCTGGTGTCAAGCAGATCGATGCCGGGATGGAGGATCTGAAGGAAGCCTTCTTCGTCTCCGAGATCGTGAATCGAGAGACCGGAGAGATTCTGGTGGAAGCGAACACCGAGATTACGGAGGGCGCCGTCAACGAGCTCCTCGAGGCTGGCATTGACGGGTTTTCGGTGTTCTTTCCACAGCGGGACGACATCGGGGTGGTTCTATCAGAGACCTTCAAGAAAGACTCGCTCAAGACTACCGAGGAAGCGCTCATCGAGATCTACCGCAAGCAGCGTCCGGGAGACCCTCCGACCCTGGAAACGGCGACGGCTCTTTTTCAGGGGATGTTTTTCGATTCGCGCAAGTATGACTTTTCACGGGTCGGACGTTTGAAGTTCAACATTAAACTGGGCTTGGACTCGTCTCTCGATGACCGAACCTTGTCAGACAGGGATTTCTGCGAGGTGATTTCATACCTGCTCAAGCTAAGGAAGAACATCGGATCGGTTGATGACATCGATCACCTTGGAAATCGACGGGTCCGCGCGGTTGGAGAGCTCTTGGAGAATCAATTCCGTATTGGCGTGGTTCGAATGGAGCGGGCCATCAAGGAAAAGATGTCGGTTCACCAGGAAATGACCACGGCAATGCCGCATGACTTGATCAATTCCAAACCGGTGATGGCCTCGATCCGAGAGTTTTTCGGTAGCAGCCAGCTGTCTCAGTTCATGGATCAGACCAACCCGCTTTCGGAGATTACGCACAAGCGCCGTCTTTCGGCTTTGGGCCCGGGAGGACTGAGCCGCGAACGAGCAGGGTTTGAAGTCAGGGATGTGCACCCCTCTCACTATGGTCGCATCTGCCCCATTGAGACGCCGGAGGGACCCAATATCGGGTTGATCTCCTCTCTGAGCTGTTACGCGCGAATCGACGAGTTCGGCTTCATCGAGTCACCTTATCGGAAGGTCATCGACGGAAGGATGGTTGACTACGTTCAGATCACCGATTCCGGAACCACAAAGTTCAAGGTGGGAGGAGTCTACCTCCAGGAGGAGGTTGATGCAGTCAACGGCAAGATCAAGTCCAAGAGAGCGGCGCCTGCCCAATATGAGCCGCATGCCTTCTATCTAACCGCCTGGGAGGGGGACAAGTATGTGACGGCCCAGGCCAATGTAGAAGTGGACCAGCAGGGCCGCATCGTCAGGGATCGGACGAGTGCCCGCCACCAGGGTAACTTTGTGTTCGTGCCGCGAGAGGAAGTCGAGTACGTCGACGTGAGTCCCAAGCAGCTGGTCAGTGTGGCAGCCAGCCTGATTCCCTTTCTGGAACACGATGACGCCAACCGAGCTCTCATGGGCTCGAACATGCAGCGCCAAGCCGTCCCTCTGATTCGGACCGAGGCTCCGCTGGTGGGTACGGGGATGGAGTACATCGCGGCCAGGGACTCCGGTGCGGTGGAACTGTGCCGGCGAACTGGAATCGTCGATAGCGTGGATTCTGACCGGATCATCGTCCGGGTGGGCGGTGAGAATGGCGAAGAAGTTCAGGGCGCCAGCGCCGACATCTACAAGTTGACGAAGTTTGCCCGTTCCAACCAGAACACCTGTATCAACCAGAAGCCTCTCGTCAGCGCGGGAAGCAAGGTTTTGAAGGGACAGGTCCTGGCGGATGGCCCCTGTACGGAGAAGGGCGAGTTGGCGCTAGGACGGAATGTCCTGGTCGGTTTCATGCCCTGGCGCGGATACAATTTCGAAGACGCGATCCTGGTCAGCGAGCGGCTGGTAAAGGAGGATGTCTACACCTCGATTCATATCGAGGAACTGGAGATCGAAGCGCGCGATACCAAACTGGGACCAGAAGACATCACTCGTGATATCCCCAATGTCAGTGAGTCTATCCTGGCGGATCTGGACGAGAGCGGAATCGTTCGAATCGGAGCCAAGGTCAAACCGAGCGATATCCTCGTCGGCAAGGTCACTCCCAAGGGAGAGACTCAGTTGACGCCTGAGGAGAAGCTTCTTCGAGCCATTTTTGGAGAGAAGGCAGGGGAAGTCAAAGATGCATCGATGTATGCGCCTCCCGGAATCGAAGGAACCGTTGTCGATGTGAAGATCTTTGCGCGCAAGGGCGTTGAAAAGGATTTGCGTACGCTCGAGATCGAAGGGGAGGAAATTGGGCGTCTCAACGAGGATCAGGAAGACAAGATTCGGATCATCCGTGAAGAGAGTAGTAAGCGCTTTTGGGAGATTCTCAAAGGACAAAAGGCCAAGGGGCCGGTGACCGATGCGGATGGAAAGGTTCTCGCCAAGAAGGGAACGGCACTGGAGGCGGGCCAGCTGAAAAAACTGGACTACCAGGAGCTGAAGGCGATTCTGGTTGAATCGCAAGAGGCTATGGATGCGGTGGCCGAGGTCTCGGACAAGACCGAGCGGCAGATCAAGATCCTTAGATCTCTGCACGAAGAACGGCTGGGTCGCATCGAAAAAGGTGACGAGCTCCCACCAGGCGTTATCAAGATGGTCAAAGTCTATGTGGCGATGAAGCGGAAGCTCTCGGTCGGAGACAAAATGGCCGGGCGTCACGGCAACAAAGGAGTGATCGCTCGGATTCTTCCGGAAGAAGATATGCCTTTCCTACCTGATGGCACTCCGGCAGAGATTCTGCTCAATCCATTGGGAGTTCCTTCCCGAATGAACGTGGGGCAAATCCTGGAAAGTCACTTGGGATGGGCCGCCAAAGCTCTTGGCCTTTTCTGCTCCACACCGGTATTTGATGGAGCCACGGAAAAGGAGATCAAGGCAGAGCTGGCTGAGGCCAAACTGCCCGCGGACGGAAAGAGCGTTCTTTATGATGGGATGACCGGAAAGCCGTTCGATCAGAGAATAACCGTGGGTTATGTCTACATGAACAAGCTGAGCCATCTGGTGGACGACAAGATCCACGCTCGCTCCATCGGTCCCTACAGCCTCATCACACAGCAGCCTCTGGGTGGCAAGGCCCAGTTTGGAGGACAGCGGTTCGGCGAGATGGAGGTATGGGCGTTGGAAGCCTATGGCGCGGCCCATATTTTGCAGGAGCTGCTCACCGCCAAGTCCGACGATGTCCAAGGCCGAGCCAAAATATACGAGGCGATTGTGAAGGGCGAATCCACCTATAGCCCGGGTATTCCCGAGTCATTCAACGTGCTGATTCGAGAGCTCCAGTCGCTGGCACTGGATGTGGAATTGATCGAAAAGCCGCGCAAGAAGCTGCGTCGTCGCTTGGACGCCGAGGAGAAAGCGGAAGCTGGCCTTGACGTAGCCGTGACCGAGGCGGAAGTAGTGGCCGAGCCGGACCCGGTCGAGACTGAGGCGGCAGAGCTGGTGGCAGAGCCCGTAAAGGTGGTCGCCGAGCCCGAGGAAGTAGCAGCTGAATCGGAGGAAGTTGCGGCCGAGACCAAGGACGCGTGACTCGAGTTCAATAAGTTTTGTAAGGGCCCCTAAGGGTCGTGGCAGACCCCAACTGCCGTTCTGGGAGGAAAGCCTTGAGAATATTTCGTGACCCGATCGACAAGAGTGACCTGCTGAAGACTTTTGAAGCTATTCGGATCGGTCTTTCCTCGCCGGAGAAGATCCGCTCCTGGTCGAGCGGGGAAGTCACCAAACCCGAGACGATTAATTACCGGACCTTCAAGCCGGAGAGGGATGGATTGTTCTGCGCCCGCATCTTTGGCCCGGTAACGGATTGGGAGTGTCTGTGCGGCAAATACAAACGGATGAAGCATCGCGGTGTGATCTGCGATAAGTGCGGTGTCGAAGTTACCCTCTCGAAGGTACGCCGTGAGCGCTTGGGCCACATCGAGTTGGCCAGCCCCTGTTCCCACGTCTGGTTCTTCAAAGGGCTGCCCAGTCGAATCGGTCATCTGCTCGATCTATCCCTCCGGGATCTGGAGCGAGTCCTCTACTTTGAGGCCTATATCATCGTCGATCCGGGGGATGTACCGGTCAAGGAGAAGGAACTCCTGACCGAGGAGCGTTACCGGGCTCTGCAGGCCGAATATCCAGGCCAGTTCGAGGCAGGAATGGGCGCGGAAGCAATCAAGGAGATTCTGCGTCGAGTCGATGTCGAGTCCTTGGGTGTCGATCTGCGTTTCCGCATGAAAAATGAGACCTCTCAGCTCAAGCGTTTGAAGTATTCCAAGCGGCTGAAGGTCGTGGACGCGTTACGGAAAAGTGGAAATCGACCTGAATGGATGATCCTGGACGTCATTCCCGTGCTGCCTCCTGAACTCAGGCCTCTGGTTCCTCTCGACGGCGGACGCTTTGCGACGTCGGATCTCAATGACCTCTACCGGCGTGTCATCAACCGCAACAATCGACTCAAGAAGCTGATTGAGCTGCGCGCACCCGAAGTGATCATCCGCAATGAGAAGAGGATGCTGCAGGAAGCGGTGGACGCACTCTTCGACAATGGGCGGCGGGGCAGGGTTCTCCGTGGAGTGAAGAACCGACCGTTGAAGTCCCTATCCGACGCACTCAAGGGCAAGCAGGGCCGTTTTCGCCAGAACCTGCTCGGAAAGCGAGTTGATTACTCAGGACGTTCCGTCATCGTGGTCGGCCCAGAGCTGAAACTTCACCAGTGCGGGCTCCCCAAGATCATGGCCCTGGAGTTGTTCAAACCCTTTATCTACAGCCGATTGGAGAGGGAGGGACACGCCACCACCATCAAGGGTGCCAAGGAAATGGTTGAGAGTCAGCATCCAGTGGTTTGGGACATCCTCGAAGATGTGATCAAGCAACACCCGGTGCTTCTCAATCGCGCTCCCACACTGCACCGTCTGGGCATCCAGGCCTTCGAACCGGTTCTGGTGGAAGGAAAGGCCATTCGAATTCATCCCCTTGTCTGTACGGCCTTCAATGCCGACTTTGATGGGGACCAGATGGCGGTTCATATTCCGCTCTCACAGGAGTCCCAGATTGAAGCCTCAGTTTTGATGGTTGCCAGCCATAACGTGTTGTCTCCTGCCAGCGGACAGCCTGTTGCTGTGCCCTCTCAGGATATCGTCCTGGGTTGCTACTATCTGACTCGGGCTGGTGTCGGAGTCAAGGGTGAGGGACGGGTTTTCGGCAGCTCCGAAGAGATCCACCACGCTCTGGAAAGGGAAGAGGTTAAGCTGGCAACTCCTGTCTTCATGCGCTACTCAGGAGCACTGATCGATCTGACAACTCAGTATGACCAGCAGGCGGTGCTCCATGCTGACGTTCAGGAGGTTCGGAATCAGATTATCTCCACAACCGTCGGCAGGGCTGTTTTCAACGATCATCTGCCCCAGGAAATGCCTTACGTCAACGGCATCTTGAAGAAGAAGGGTCTACAACAACTGGTCAACTACTGCTATCTCCGACATGGTTTCGAAACCACCGTCAAGATGCTTGATGATCTCAAGGAACTCGGCTTCTACTATGCCACGAAGGCTGGATTCACCATTGGAATCGATGATTTGGTAGTACCCGAGAGCAAGGGAGATCTGGTCGAGAAGGCTCGTCGGGAAGTCATCGAAGTGGAGCAGCAGTACCTGGATGGCGCGATCACCAACGGTGAGCGCTACAATAAAGTGGTGGCGATCTGGTCGGATGTCACGGAGCGGGTGGCCGACGAAATGTTTGAGTCGATGGCTACCTTCGAAGAAGCCGACGGAGAGTTCAACTCGATCTACGTCATGGCAGACTCGGGTGCTCGGGGCAGCAAGCAGCAGATTCGCCAGTTGGCCGGCATGAGAGGACTGATGGCGAAGCCATCTGGAGAGATCATCGAAACTCCCATCACCGCGAACTTTCGCGAAGGACTGACCGTTCTCCAGTACTTCATCTCGACGCATGGAGCACGCAAGGGGCTGGCGGATACCGCTCTCAAGACGGCTGACTCCGGCTATCTCACGCGTCGCCTGGTGGATGTGGCCCAGGACGTCATCATCACTTCCGAGGACTGCCGGACTCTCGATGGAATTGAGGTCACGGCTCTTGTGGAGGGTGGAGAAATCATCGAACCGTTGAGGGACCGCATCGTTGGCCGAGTGTCTCTTGAACGAGTCGTGGATCCCTTTACCGGAGAAAACCTGGTACAGCTCAATCAGGAAATCGATGAGGATATGGCCGCCAGAACCCAGGCGGCGGGTATCGAGAAAATCCTGATTCGCTCCGTTCTCACCTGCAAGTCGAAACGTGGACTTTGCAAAATGTGCTACGGACGAAATCTAGCCAGTGGAAAAATTGTCGAACTGGGGGAAGCTGTGGGAGTGACTGCAGCCCAGTCGATTGGAGAACCAGGGACACAGTTGACCATGAGAACCTTCCATATCGGAGGGACAGCGACTCGAATCGAGGAGCAGTCGAGCTTGGAGGCGAAGAACGCCGGAACGGTGCAATTTTCCAACCTGCAGACGGTCACCGACAAGGAGAACTACCTGGTCGTGATGAACCGCAATGGCAGCCTGATCGTTCAAGACGACAAGGGACGCGAAAGGGAGCGCTATTCCGTTGTCTATGGAGCTCGACTGATGGTCAGAGAGGGCCAGAAAGTCAGCGAAGGGGAAAAACTGGGAGAATGGGATCCCTTCACTTTCTCAATCCTTTCCGAGTTCGGCGGTCTTATCAATTGCAAGGACATCGTTGAAGGCGTCACCATGAAGGAAGAACTGGACGAGGTGACTGGGCTCGCTCGCAAGGTCATCATCGAGTCCCCGGATGAAAAGCGCCAGCCCACGATTCAAATCAAGGACGAAGGCGGCAAGGTGCTCAAGTCCTATATGATCCCCTCCAAGGCTCACCTGATGGTGGATCAGGGCGACGAGGTCCTTCCTGGCGACACCCTGTCAAAGATCCCAAGAGAAACAACGAAGACCAAGGACATCACTGGTGGCCTGCCCCGAGTCGTCGAGTTGTTCGAGGCCAGAAAGCCGAAAGAGACGGCCGTGATCACAGAGATCGACGGTGTCGTCCACTACGAGGGCTTCACTCGCGGGCAAAGGAAGATCACAGTCGAGAACGAGGCAGCCAAAACCAAGGCCGAATACCTTCTGCCCCGAGGTGTTCATGTGAATGTTCAAGAGGGCGAGTTCGTGAAAGCCGGAGAAGCTCTGATGGATGGGCCCCGTAACTCGCATGATATCCTCCGCGTCTTGGGCGAGAAGGAACTCCAGCGTTACCTTGTCAACGAGATCCAGGAGGTCTACCGCCTGCAGGGAGTCAACATCAGCGATAAGCACATTGAAGTCATCGTTCGTCAAATGATGCGGTGGATCAAGGTTGAAGAGGTGGGAGACACCGAGTTCCTTCTGGAGGAGCAAGTCGACAAGTTCCGTTTTCAGGAGGAGAACGATCGGGTTACGGCCGGAGGTGGAAAGCCCGCGACTGGGCGACCCTTGCTCCTGGGGATCACGAAGGCATCCCTGAGCACGGACTCGTTCATTTCGGCAGCTTCCTTTCAGGAGACGACACGGGTTCTCACCGAGGCGGCAATCAGAGGCAAGATCGATTATCTGAGGGGCCTGAAGGAAAACGTCATCATGGGCCGCCTGATTCCGGCCGGAACCGGCATGGAATATTATCGCAGAATCGACGTGGAGAACCCCTTCGAGGACATGCGAGAAGAGCAAATCAATCCGCTAGAGCTTATCGAGGTTCCTCCCGCCATTGTCCCTGAAGTGCCGGCGAAAACAGAGGCCCTCTAGCTGCTAGCTCTAGCCTGGAGGTCCTTGTGCAGCGCCAGCGAGCCCGATACAACAGCAGCAAGCTGGCGCTGCACAACGCTTCTATCCGCCGCTCCCACTCTCGCCCAGCACAGGACTTCCCTCACTAGGTGGGGAGCCATCTTCACTGACGCGGATGACGCCGGTGTGGTCGCTGTAAAAACCACGCTCCCCGGTCGTTCCGACGGCCACGGGAACTGCGATCACCGTAAAACCCACGCGACCCTTGGGGGCCACGGTGAAGCTATATCCGTCCTTGCTTCCCGAACCCAATGAAGAATCGATGATTCCCGTCTCGACGAGTTCGTCCATCCCCGCGAAGTCGCCGTTTCCAACCGTTAAGGCGTAGGTGATCTGCCCTGTTACCAAAGCCCGAACGGAAGAAATAGCTGAAGCCTCGTTTGCTGCGCTCTTCGTACGAACGAGATTGGGCACGGCGAGGGCCGCGATGATGCCGATGACGGCAACCACAATCAACAGTTCGATTAGCGAAAACCCTACCTGCTTACGCATGAGTGACCTCCTCCTAACCCGGATTTTTCCTCGCCAGTCTACGACGGCCCCGCCGCACGGCAATAAAGAGGCCGGGCTAGATCCAACATTGTGCTCCGCAAGTTTTCGCTTCTGCGGATCGCTCGGGTACCGAACGAATCTCTTGTGTCACCCTAAATGTCATTCTTGGTGACACACAGTGTCAAATCTTCATTATAATTGTGCGCACCATTTGGTGTAAGGAAACGTGGTCTCTGAAGTTTACGGGGAGCCGCGGGCGAATTCCGATTGGATATTTGTGATGGAACATATTCTCGTTATCGACGACGAGCGAAGCATGTTGGAGTTCTTGGAGCTGCTGAAGGAACTCCGGGAGGTGGATCCTGATGTGCCATTCATATTCATCACTGCCTTCGCCTCGGCTCCGACGGCCATTGAGGCCTTGAAACTGGGTGCCTTCGATTACATCACCAAGCCCTTTCAGGTCAATGATTTCAAGAACCTCGTGAGGGAAGCGCTGCAGGCACGTCGCTGGAAAAAGAGAGTCGGCCCACCCCAGCGCGAGGATCATCAGAGGTTCCAGTTGGTCGGAATTTCTCCTCCCATGCTCGAGATCTATAAACTGGTGGGAACCATTTCCACTACCGACAGCACCATCTTGATATCGGGGGAAAGTGGCACCGGCAAAGAACTGGTTGCCATGGCGATTCATAGAGCAAGCCCCCGAGCTAATACGCCCTTCGTATCGGTCAATTGTGGTGCTCTTCCCGAGACCTTGTTGGAAAGCGAACTTTTTGGATACACCAGGGGAGCCTTCATCGGGGCCTTGAAGGACAAGAAGGGTCTTTTTGAAGAGGCCCATGGCGGCACGCTGTTTCTGGATGAGATTGCAGATATGTCGCCTCCAATGCAGGTCAAGCTCCTTCGGGCTCTTCAAAACAAGCAGATTCGACGCGTAGGTGGCACCGACGAGATTCTGATCGATACACGGGTCATAGCGGCCACGAACCGGGACGTGGAGAAGGAAGTCGAGACGGGAGGCTTTCGAGAGGATCTCTATTATCGACTGGCAGTCATTCCTATTCGAATTCCCCCGTTGAGAGAGAGAAAGGCCGATATCATTCCCCTGGTGCGCCACTTTATTAGCACAATCGGCAACTTGGTCGGGAAATCCAGGGCATCTCCAACGAAGCGCTAGAGTACATGGAAGCCTATGATTGGCCTGGGAATGTGAGAGAGTTGGAAAACACGGTCGAGCGGGCGATGACGCTGGAGATGAGCGACCTCATCAGACCAGAGCGTCTTCCCGAGAAACTGCGGGGAGCGACGACCAACAGCCTCGCACCGGTTCCCCCCTTCAACCTTCGTGAGGGCCTCGACCTGGAAGCCTATCTGAAGAAGGTGGAACGACAGATAGTCCAGCACGCTCTGACGTTGGTCGAGGGAAATCAGACCCGAGCCGCAGGGGTTCTGGGACTTTCCTACCGTTTCCTTCGCCATCGAATGGGGACACTGGGGATTCGGAAGAAAGTGAGCAGTGAGCAGTAGGAGTAGTGAGCAGTAGGAGTGAGCAGTGAGCAGTTTGCAGTTTGCGGCGAACAGTCCTATCTCCTCCTGATCCTGCTCTCCTAGCACAGCGGGGCGCTCGGGGGTACTGCCGATCTTCCCCGATCCGTCAGACCGAGCCCGGTCTTGTTGTTGTCGAAGCCCAAGCTGTCTGGCTATAGCCGGGACCTCATACGGCTCACTGCTTTCACTGCTCACTGCTCACTGCTCACTATTCACTATTCACCGCTCACTCGATCCCACCCTCACCGTCACGCCAGATGTCCCATCAGAGTGAAGATTGGTAGGTAAAGGGAGATCACGATCCCGCCTATTACGATGCCGAGCCCGATGATCAGCAGTGGTTCCAGCAGCGTCAGAAGGTACTGGACCGAATCGTCGGCCTCCTCTTCATAGTATTCGGCTAAGCGTAGAAGCATTGAGTCCAGCCGACCGGTCTTCTCTCCCACGCTGATGATCTGGGCTGCCATCAGGGGCAAGACTCCAGTCTGCTGAAGGGGAGCCGACAGTGTTTTTCCCTTCTCCACCTCTTCTCGACCTCCCAGAATCATTGCTTCAACAGAACGATTACCGACGGTTCGAGCTGTCATATCAAGAGCTTCCAGAATGGCGATCCCACTGCTCAACAGCGTGGACAAGGTGCGCGAAAAGCGAGCCAGGATCAGTCTCCTCAGGACCGGCCCCAGGAGTGGTATCTCCAACAAGGCCCGATCAATCACCTTCCTCCCCGATTCGGTGCGATAGCAAAGGCCGGTTCCCGCAGCCAGCAGAACGGCACTTAGGACACCGACCCCGCCAAGTTTGCTTGTGAGGTCGCTCAGCTTGATCAGAATCAGTGTGGGAAGTGGTAGGGGTGCATTGAGACCTTGAAAGAGAGTGGAGAAGACAGGAATCACCCAAGTCATGATGACGACCGCGGGATAGATTGATGCCGAGAAGACCGCCTTCTGCATCTTGTCCCTCTTTTCCAGGTAGATTGAGAGGCGGTCCAAGATCGCCTCAAGAGCGCCGCTGATTTCTCCGGCGGCAATCATATTCACGAAGAGGGAATCGAAGACCACCGGGTGTCTGCCCATGGCGTCCGCGAGCGTTGATCCGGACTCAACGTCATCGTGAACCTTCCCCAGGCAGGTGCCGAAGGGTCCGCCCTGCTGTTGGTCGGTCAGGATGCTCAGGCACTGCAGCAGGGGTAGGCCCGCGCCCAGCATGACGGCGAACTTGCGTGTAAACAGGGCCAGAGCCTTGGCTCTGACTCCACCCCGGAGCCGGGTTCGGCTGGGCGGCCGCCTCTCCACGATCCGGATGGGCATGATCTGGTCTCCGCGCAGAGAGTTCGCGACGGCAGCGGCGGAGTGGGCCCGGCGCTCCCCAGAGATCGCTGCTGAGGTTTCGTATCGCCGGCCCTTGAACTCGTAGGTGGGCACAGGTGCTTGTCCTCTCTCCCCTGAATCTTCCCCCTCGAAATATAACGGCTCCGGGGCAGAATCTACGAAGGTGGTCATAAAGCAGATGATCCCAGACCGGGTGCAAGCGGGTCGAGGTCTTTCAGCTCGGTGGGATTGGGAGACCTCGCAAGACAATCGCTGGGGGCTATCGCTCCCTCGAAAAGGAGTCTCCGAAGACTCTGATCCATGGTGACCATGCCGGTTTCTTCCTGTCCAGTTTGCATGACGGAGTAGATCTGGTGAATCTTGTTTTCTCGGATCAGATTTCGGACGGCCGGGTTTGGGATCAAAATTTCGGTTGCAGCAACCTGCCCTGAGCGGTCCTGTCGAGGTATGAGATGCTGGCAGATGACGCCTTCCAGGACCATGGCAAGCACGGACCGTGCCTGTGCCTGCTGTTGAGGAGGAAACATGTCGATCAGGCGATGGATAGTTGCAGGAGCAGAGCTGGTGTGAAGGGTCGCAAAGGTCAGATGTCCCGTTTCCGCGATGCGAAGGGTTGCCTCGGAAGTTTCCGGATCTCTCATCTCTCCCACCAACACAACATCAGGGTCCTCTCTCAGAGCCATCCGCAGGGCCGAGGAAAAGGAGGGAGTGTCAGACGAGACCTCGCGCTGATTGACGATGCTCGTCCCATGTTGATGGAGAAACTCGATGGGATCCTCGATCGTATTGATGTGTTTTGCCTGCCTGCGATTGATCTGGTCGATCAGCGCCGCCAGGGTCGTGGATTTGCCGCAGCCGGTCGGACCCGCTGCCAGGATCAAACCGTGTGGCCTTCGACTGAAATGCTCCAGAACGGGAGGAAGACCGAGCTCTTGGAGCCGCTTTATCTCAAGTGGAATCAACCGAAAGACTGCCGCCGGCGACCCTCGCTGAGTAAAGACGTTGGCTCGAAATCGAGCCAACCCCTGGATCTCAAAACTGAAATCGACTTCGCGCAGCTCGGAGTAGCTCAAACGCTGCTCCTCCGTCATGATGCCGAGGGCGAGCCGCTCGGTGTCGTGGCCGTGAAGAGGAGCAAGGTCCAGCGACACCAGCTGGCCGTGGACGCGGACACGAGGGGGAGAGCCGGCGCTGAGGTGCAGATCACTTCCGTCGAGGTCATGCAGTCTGCCCAGCAGATCTTCGAGGTTCACTGGTTCTCTGTCTCTCTCAGCACTTCTTCTATAGTGGTGATGCCGCACCGGATCTTGGCTAGACCGCTCTGGCGAAGTATGGTCATTCCTTCCCTTGTTGCCTGTTCGCGGATCCGGATCGTGGAGGCACCAGACAGAATCAATTTCTGAATGGACTCGGTAACTTCCATCACCTCGAATAGGCCGGTGCGTCCCTGGTAGCCACTCCCGTGGCAGTGTTTGCAGCCCACGCCACGATAGCTGATCAGCCCGTGCGCGATTGATGCCGGGAAGCCGATCTCCGTCAAGCTGGTTGGAGGCGTCTCGATCCGATCCTTACAGCGGGTGCAGATCTTCCTGACCAGGCGTTGGGCACAAAGCAGGTGCACCGAATTCGCGATCAGGTAGGGCTCGACCGCCATGTCCAGCAGTCGATTGACCGCCGACGAAGCATCGTTGGTGTGTAGGGTGCTGAGCACCAGGTGACCGGTGAGGGCAGCCTTGATGGCGATCTCGGCGGTATCCAGGTCTCGGACTTCACCGACCATGATGATGTCTGGGTCCTGGCGTAGAAACGCCCTAAGGGCACTCCCGAACGTCAGACCGACCCGCTCCTTCGTCTGCACCTGATTGATTCCCGAGAAGTGAAACTCGATGGGATCTTCGACGGTCATGAGGTTGGCAGTCGGAGAATTGAGTTGATTCAAGCAGGTATACAGCGTGCTGGTCTTGCCGCTTCCGGTGGGTCCTGTAACCAGGACCATGCCATGGGGTCGACGGATCGCTTCCAGCAGACGTTGGAGAGAATCGGGTTCCAGTCCAAGCTGGCCAAAGTCGAGGGGCAGATTTTCCCGGTCCAGGATTCTCAAGACGATCTTCTCACCAAAAGAGCGTGGGCACGGTAGAGACGCGCAGGTCAATCTGTTTCCTGGATCCGTTCTCCTTCGCACAGATCCTGATCCGCCCATCTTGAGGTAGGCGTCGCTCGCTGATGTCCAAATCGCCCATGACCTTAATGCGAGAGACGATCGCGTCGCGCGCGAGGTAGGGCGGATTCATGACACTGTAGAGCATGCCGTCGATCCGATAGCGGACCCTGAACTCCCCTTCGTAGGTCTCGAGATGGATGTCACTTGCTCCCTTGCGAACCGCATCCCCCAGGATCAGGTTGACCAGCTTCACGATCGGGGCCTCACCCTCGGCATGCTGAAACTCGGAAAGGTCGATTTCCGGTTCCCCTGAAGTGAGTTCCAACTCGTACTCAGCGGCAGAGGCCAGCTCCTCGTATACCTTCTTGATCTCGATGGTCTGTTCGGTCCCGTAGCATTCCTCTAGCGCATCTTGGATGGAGGACTCAGTTGCAACTACCGCCTCGACCCGTAGTCCGGTGATGAACTTGACTTCGTCCAGGGCGATGACGTTCCTTGGATCCGTGATGACTACGACCAGGGCCATCCCCACCCTGAGCAGGGGAAGTAGTTGATGGCGAATCGCCGTCCGCCTGGGGATCAGTCGGACGGTAGCCTGATCGATCCTCAGATACTCGAGGTCAACCCATGGGACACCGTGCTGGTGGCTGAGAATCCTGGCAGTGTCTTCGCCGGAGACATACCCAAGCTGTGACAGGATCGACCCCAGGCGGCCACCCTGGTTATCTTGATGCTGTAGGGCCGAGCGCAGCTGGACCTCAGTCAAGAGGCTTCTGCGGATCAGCATTTCACCTAAGGGCTCGCGCAAAATAACTTCCCATTTTGGCATCTCATCTTCACACCATCTTGGGTCTCGCGCCTAACGCCGCACGAGCCCCTAGCCGCTCCTCAATCGCGAAATGCTCAACGTAGACCTGGCTACGCCTAGGGTTTCGCTCAATTGTTCGCGACCAAATCTGGCGCAAATCTGAGCGCCAAATCTGTGAAGTTATTCTTGCGCGAACCCTAAACTAAGGGAAGAGCCATAGATCCAAACCGACGAAAACAAAGAGTACGACACTAATAACGCCGTTCAGGGTGAAAAACGCGAGATTAACGCGGCTCAGGTCCTGAGGGCCTACTAGCCGATGTTCGTACACCAATGTTCCCGTGACCAGGATCAGACCGGTCCAGCTGACCCAGGTCAGCTCGAAGAGAAGGAGGCAGTAGGACAGGAGTGCGACCATTGCGACGTGAAAGAAGATGGAGAGCTGAAGGGATTTCTCGATTCCTAGCTTCTTCGGAATCGAATACAACCCCAATCGACGGTCCACCGCAACATCCTGGCAGGCATAAATGATGTCGAATCCAGCCACCCAGAAAAGGACAGCGGCGGCGATGATGAGCGGCGCCGCGTCCAGTCGTCCCCTAACGGCGACCCAACCTCCCATTGGGGCGACTGCGAGGCACAATCCCAGGGCCAGATGCGAAAGGGAAGTAAAGCGTTTGGTGTAGCTGTAGAGGAGCACTGTCCCCAGGGCCAGCGGGGACAGCATGAATGCCACGGGGTTGAGCATCCAGGAGGCAAGAAGAAACAGAGCCGCAGAAATAAGCACGAAGAGGCCTACCGCCTGCGTACTCACCAGTCCCAGCGGAAGCGCGCGGCTGGCCGTGCGCGGATTGAGGGAATCGTGGGTCCTATCCACCAGCCGATTGAAGGCCATGGCTGCACTGCGTGCTCCGATCATTGCCAGAACGATCCAGAAACTGATCTCCCACCCAGGAAATCCCCGAGCGGCCAGGAAGGCACCGAGAAAGGCGAAGGGAAAGGCGAAAACGGTGTGCTCGAACTTGATCATCTCCAGGAGGAGCAGGAGCGTCTTCATCAGGGGGAGGTTACAGGTTACAGGTTGCTGGTTACAAGTCGCAGATTGCGGGTCGCAGGTTCGTGTCCGCTTCCAACACTAAGGGTCTGTCAGGGAATAACCGATGCACTTTGCTGGGGTCCCCAGGTTCGCTGGCTAGGCACGAGCGACGCGCATACCGGCTGCGGTATTTAAGGAGCGAGCAACAACGCCAGCGCGCCTGCGGACCCCAGCCCTCAGGGGTGCAGCACCAAAGCGCATCGGTTATTTCCTGACAGACCCTAACCCCTGCTGAGGGCGGCAGATGTGCTTTTAGCTTCGGCAACCTCATCCAGGGACTGTCTCAGGATCGCAAGGACTATGTACCAGCCTACGATCAGGAGAACGATTACTTTCAGGTAGGGATGAATCAGCAGATCCATGTCCCAGAGGCCATGCAGGACTACCGCAATCAGCCATCGCCGAATCACGTCTCGGTGTAGGAGCATCTTCAGGTGAAAGGGTTTGTCTCGCTTCACGCGCCATATGGCTGAGCCGACCATCGCCGTCCAGATGACATGTCCTCCAGGTGAGAAGAGCGCGCGCAGCTGAATGTTGTCGAGTGCGGCGTTCATGCCTGCGGAGAAAACCGCGTTGAGAGCGTACCCGGCGGACTCGAATCCAGCAAAGCCGGCACCACAAGCGGCACCAAAAAGCAGTCCGTTGAGCTGCCACCGGTAGCGCATCGAGCTCACGATGATGAGCAGCGCCGCCGCCTTACCTGTTTCTTCGATTACACCGGTTAGAAGCGCCGGTATCAAGGCGCCTACTCCTGAGCCCGGTAGGAATCGGAACAGGAACATTGAGGCGATCAGCCCCAGTGCCCCGCCCAGCACCAACATCTTTCCGACCTGATAGATCGAAACATTTCGGGGCGTATTCAGCTCGAAGAAGAGGATCACCACGGAGAGCGGTACGACGAAGGATCCGATGACCACCAATCCTGGGATGAAGTTCGTATTTCCGAATTGGCTGATGCCCAGATAAAGCAGGAAGTAGGTCGCCAATGCCCCGGCGAGGATACGCCAAAAGACCCGGGGCGTCGGCCAACCCGTCTCCACCTCGCTCAAAGCAGGCGTGGTGGTTCTGGTTCCAACGATGAACTCCTCTTCGATTGTCTCGTCATCGGTCCCTCTCTGGAGTCCGCCCACCAGGATTCTCCGAACCGGCACCCTCGAGAGCGTCGGGAGCTCAGACACTTCACTGATCTTGGCGCCTATCTTGTCTAGGAAGTTGCGAGGTGACGATCCCTCTTCATCGCCGGAAGGGGCAGCGGGCGGGGACGATTTGGGAGCGAGTTCGGGAATGCTGGAAGCCCGGGTCCAGTCGGAGAAACCCTCTTTCCAGACGAGCGTGGCCCCATCGATGGTTCCCTCTCGAAACAGTTGTGTAAGTGTCTCGAAATTGATCGGGCCTCGGCTCTCACCCTCGACGACACAGAACCATTGATCCGCCATACGCACTGAAAAGGCTGAACGTCTGTAGCCTCATTCTAACCCTAATCGCGGCGGCTCGCATTCCCAAGTCTCCATCATGGGAAACGGCATGACTCAGCCCAGTCCGGCCCAAGGTTGAGAACCGAATCATTCGAGAAAGAAACTTCGTCCGACTTGAGTGGACATCACCTACGCCGTAGAGACGTGTCTTGAATACATCTAATGCACTGCTAAATCAATGGGTTACGTTCTATTTCCCTGCGGACTTCCAAAATGAAGTTTCAGCTTAGTCGCGCCCCAGCCGGGCTGCCCCATTCGAGAAAGAAACTTTGGCTACCCACAAAGACCAGCGTCGCCTGATCCGGCCTTCGAGATTCGCCTGTTCGATATTTTGCGGTTGAGTATTTTCTGCGGTTTCTTTCTCCTGAGTAGAAAGAAAGCCTAAATCTCGAACCGCTATTCAGCGGTTTAGCCTTTAGCGGTTGCCTTCTCGGGAAGCAGAAAAGCCCAAATCTCAAACCGCAAAACACCGAACAATACGAACGCCGAAGTTCGGAAGCTCGACAATGAAGTTTCAGCTTAGCCCCGCCACCGGCTGCGCCGGATCGTACCTGAAAGAAACTTCAGTCGAGGGACGTAGCGGTGGCCTCCAGGCCGCCGTCCGAGCCAAAGGCTCGAATCAAGAAGACTTCGGCCTGGAGGCCAAAGCTACGCTCGCAAATCAAGTTTCAGCTTAGGACCGCCTTTTCGAGAGTGCGTACACCATCCTCTCCCTTTCTGCTATCCTGAGCAGCTATGGCCTTACGAATTGATCCTGTTCAACTTGAAATCTACCGGCACCTCTTCAGCTCAATTCCCGAAGAGATGGGTACTGCACTGAAGCGAACTGCCTACTCCCCCAACATCAAGGAAAGGCGTGACTACTCTTGTGCTATTTTCGATGGGGACGGTCAATTAGCTGCGATGGGGGACCACATGCCGGTCCACCTTGGGTCCATGCCGCTCTCCGTCCAGGCAGCCATCTCGGCGCACGCCTTGGGTCCCGGTGACATCGTCATTCTCAACGACCCCTTCTGCGGGGGGACACATCTGCCTGATATCACGATGATTGCGCCGGTCTACGAACCTTCCGATGGTTTCTCCAAGCCCGTCTTCTATACTGCGACCCGAGCCCACCACTCGGACATCGGAGGGATGTCACCTGGGTCCATGCCGCTCAGCGAGGAGATCTTTCAGGAAGGCATCCGAATTCCTCCCCTCAAACTCTACCGAGCCGGTCAGCTCAATCGGGACCTGTTGAGTCTCTTGCTCTGGAACGTGAGGACGCCGAAGGAAAGGGAGGGCGATCTGGCAGCCCAGGTCGGTGCGATCCGAGTCGGAGAAAAACGCCTTCGAGAGTTGCTGGAGTCGAACGGGCGGCAGAAGGTCGAGCAACATTGTGCTGCCCTCCAGAGTTACTCAGAGAAGCTAATGAAGGATGTCATCTCCCGGATTCCCAATGGCAGGTACCAGGGGGAAGACCTGCTCGATGATGAAGGGGGGAGCAGGCGCGGCTCGGAGCGGTCGGTTCGAATCAGGGTATCCGTTGCCGTCTCCGGGGCACGCATGAAGATTGACTTCCGGGGTTCCGACGCCCAGGTAAAAGGGTGCATGAACGCGGTTTACCCGATCACTCTATCTGCGGTTTACTATGTCTTGCGCTGTCTGGCCCCCGACGATGCTCCTGCCAGTGCCGGGTTGATGCGCCCTGTCAGCGTTACCGCTGCGCCTGGCACGATTGTCAATGCCCAGCATCCGGCCGCTACCGCGGGAGGAAACGTAGAGACCTCACAGCGGATCGTGGATACCCTGCTGAAGGCACTGTCATTGGCTCTCCCGGAGCTGGTCCCAGCCGCCAGCAGTGGGACCATGAATAATCTGGCTGTGGGAGGAATCGATCCGATCAGCGGACAGAGCTTTTCCTACTACGAGACCATTGGAGGAGGTATGGGAGCCAGTCCCGAGAAGGATGGCGATAGTGGGGTGCACACCCATATGACCAACTCTCTTAATACCCCCATCGAAGCACTGGAGTACGACTTTCCTTTTCGGGTGCGAGAGTATCGCCTTCGAAATGGTTCCGGAGCAAAGGGAAAGTTCCGGGGTGGTGACGGCATCATCCGAAGCCTGGAGGTTCTCACTGACTGCCAGGTCACGATTCTCTCCGATCGGCGAAAACACCCTCCCTATGGGCTCAACGGAGGAGGCACTGGTAAGAGGGGTGCCAATTACCTGATTAGCAAAGGGCGGCGTAAACCGTTGCTCGGCAAGGTCTCAATCAACCTCTCCAAGGGCGAGGCGATCCAGATCGAGAGCCCCGGCGGCGGAGGTTGGGGATCCTCTCGGTAGCGCCTCTTCTCGGGCTGCTGGAATGCTCCACTCGCTGACATGACAGGGCTGAAGATCGAAGAAGTAACGCTGAGGGAGATTCGGCTTCCTCTGGTTCACTTCTGGGAAACCAGTTTCGGACGTGTCTACGATCGCCGAGTTCTGCTGGTAGAACTTCGCACTGACACCTCAACCGGTTGGGGCGAATGCGGCGCCGCCGACGCGCCCCGCTACAGCTACGAAACCGTCGACACCGCCTGGGCCATCCTACGTCGCTTCGTAATGCCTGCCATTCTTGGTCGCACTTTCAAGGATCCGGATCAGCTCTCCCAGACGCTCAAGCCAATTCGGGGTCACTCCATAGCGAAGGCCTGCGTCGAAGCCGCCTTCTGGGACGCACAGGCCAAGAGTCTGGAAATTCCCTTATGGAGACTCTTGGGAGGAACGCGGACCAAGATCGCCTGCGGCGTCTCCATCGGCATCCAGGACAGCCCCGAAGATCTATTGCGAAAGATCGAAGAAGAATTGCGATCGGGATACCAGAGGATAAAGATCAAGATTAAACCTGGTTGGGATATCGAAATAGTGAGGGATGTGCGTCGTCGATTTCCAGAGATCCCGTTGATGGTGGACGCCAATTCGGCCTACACGGTGGCCGATTTTGATCGCTTGGGACAGCTGGACCAATTCAATCTGATGATGATTGAGCAGCCGTTGGCTCACGATGACGTTTTCCAACATGGAAAGCTGCAGCGCCAGCTGCGGACTCCGATCTGTTTGGATGAGTCCATTCACCATAGTGCGGATGCCTTACACGCAATCGAACTCGGGGCTTGTAGGATTATCAATATCAAGATGGGGCGTCTGGGTGGTCACGCCGAGGCAAAGCGAACCCACGATCTGTGTCAGTCCCACCAGATACCGGTCTGGTGTGGAGGAATGGTGGAGACCGGCATTGGTCGGGCCCACAACGTCGCCCTCTCCACGCTCGAGAACTTCACGCTTCCAGGAGACGTGTCGGCGAGCCACCGCTACTTCCATCGGGACACGATTCGTCCCCCGGTTGAGGTGACAGCAGACGGCCACATCATCCCTTCGGACCAACCCGGCATTGGCCACGATCCGGATATCGAGTGGATCAGAGAGAACACGCAGCAGCACGAGGTTTTCACCTCGGGCTGAGACGCGGCACGGTTTGGACTTGCTGCAGCGACGTGCGACGTTCAGACGTGCGACGCATTGTTCAGGCTAGCAACCCAGCACCTCATCGATCGATTCGGTCATGATCTCTACGATCCGATCCAACTGCTCTCTGCTGGTAACAATGGGAGGGGCGAGACAGAAAACGTCACCTCGCAGGCGGCTGAAGAGTCCGCGTTTCTGGGTGGCTGTGTGGACTCGGGCTCCGATCTGTTCCTGGGCCGGGAACTCCGCCTTGGTTTCCTTGTTCTCGACCAGCTCTACGGCGAGCATCAGACCCAGGCCTCTCACTTCCCCCACGTGGGGGTGGTCCCCCAGAGCCGACTGCAGCCGATCCAGAAGATAGGTTCCCTTGTCCGCTGCCTGAGCCGGGAAGTTTTCCTGCTCCACGATATCCAGGTTGCGCAGCGCCACGGCACAGCCGACCGGATGTGCGCTGTAGGTGAAGGCATGCATCCAGACCATCTCTCCGGTGTCGAGGACCTGGGCAATCTCTTCGTTGACGCCGGTCCCACCCAAGGGGAAGTAACCGGACGTAATCGCCTTGGCAAACTGGATCATGTCGGGCTCTACACCCCAATGGTCCAGTCCAAACATCTTGCCAGTGCGTCCAAACCCGGTAATCACCTCGTCCGAGACGAAGAGCACGTCGTACTTGTCGCAGATTTCCCGGATGCGAGGGAAATAGTCCGGTTGGGGGACGATCACGCCACCGGCTCCTTGAACCGGCTCCGCCAGGAACATCGCCACCGTATCCGGCCCCTCACGTAGAATCGCCTGTTCCAGTTCGTTGGCGGCCGCGATCCCCTGAGTCTGCTCCCCCGAAGATTCATAGCGGTAAGGGTAGGGGGAAGGAATATGCAAGAATCCGGGAACGCGAGGTTCGAACATGGGCCAATAGGCCGTGATCCCGGTAGCACTCATGGCGGCAAGCGTGACTCCGTGGTATCCCCACTGCCGAGAGATCACTTTCGTCTTCTCCGGCTTGCCCTTGAGCTTCCAGTAGTAGCGTGCCGTCTTGATGTTGCTTTCCGTCGACTCTCCGCCCCCGGAGGTAAAAAAGAAGCGGTTGATGGAGGGGTAGGTCAAGCCCGCCAGCCTCTCAGCCAATTCGATCGCGGCGGGATTCGAGCTGCCAGAGTATCCAGAGCAGTAGCCCAGGGTTTCCATCTGGCGTGCCGCCGCTGTGGCCAATTCGCCGCGACCGTGACCGGCAACCACATTCCAGAGTCCGGAGAGGCCATCGATGTACCGATTCCCATCGGTGTCAGTTAGAACCGCTCCCTCTCCGCTGACCCAGATATGTGCTTGCTGGTGAAGGCTGGGATTGTGGAGGGGATGAATCAGGTGAGCCTGGTCTCGCGACAGTAGTCCTTCCTTGGTGGTTGTCATGATCTATTAATCCTCAGAGTTTGGGTTTGAACTCAATAAAAGGAAGCATGCTGCACTGTTTTGTTCCTGCTTCAATCATAGAGGTCTTTCCCCTGACGTGCGACGTTCAGACGTTTCGACGTGCGACGAATTCCTAGGTGCACCAGTGACGAATCAGCTTGGCGTAGAGTTGGGTTCCCTTCTCGAGCTGATCCAGGAGGATCCATTCATCCTGAGTGTGCGCCTGGGCGATGTCTCCGGGTCCCATTACCACCAACTTTTTCATCGCTGTCAGCATGGCGGCGTCGGTTCCGTAGGAGACGGTTTTGGCCGTTTCGTTTCCGGACAGTGCCAGAACCTCACGGACAAAGTCCGAGTCGGGGTCGACATACATGGGGTGTCCTGCCCAGAGGACTTCGAAATCGATGCCGCACTGCTCAGCCTTCTTCCTGGATCGTTCGATCAGAGTTTCCGCATCCTGACCTGGAGTCGGACGGAAGTATACCGTACAGATGCTCTGGGCCGCCGTCATGTTCAAGACCTTCGTGTGATCGTTGATCCCGATGTTCCAGCTTATCCCCGGTGGGTCGAAGGCCGAGTTCTGCCAGGCGGGATCCTCCAGGGTCTCGTCGTGAATCTTTTTCATTTCGCTGAGAAAAGGGATCATGGCGAGGTTGGCGTTGACTCCCTCATTGCTGCTGGAATGTGCTGCCTTGCCGTGTGAGGTTGCCTTGAACCCGTTGGTGCCCTTGTGAGCATGCACCACGTCGAGCATCGTCGGTTCTCCCACGATTCCATTCGACTCCCCCTGGACCATTTCCTGGAAGAACTTGGATCGCCGAGCCACCTGTTCCGCACCGCCGTAGCCGATCTCCTCATCGGCGGTAAGCACGATGTAAAGCGGCTTGCTCAGCCCGGCCGAGCCCACTAGCTCCGAGGCAGCCAACATCGAGGCTATCGACCCCCTCATGTCGCAGCTCCCACGGCCGTAGAGCTTGTCCCCCCTGACCGTGGGCTCGAAGGGACCATGTTCGTTGCTGAACCAGGGGTCGGCAGGAACGACGTCGGTGTGGGCGAAATAGGCCATTCCCTCAGTTCCACTGCCCCTTTTTCCGATGATGTTGACCTTACCAATACCGGCGGTGTCGGTGTATTCGATGCGTTCCGTGGCAAAGCCGAGGCTTTTCAGGACGTCTTCCAGGTAACCGCAAATAGAGGCGTTGGATACGTTGCTGACCGTGGGAAACTTTACCAGCTCTTGGGTGTACTCAAACGCATTCATATTTTCGAACTTCCGATTTACTCACTGGACTGGGATGGCTCAGGGGCCGGAAAGGAATCCCTGAGTATCTCCTCATCGATCACACTCCAGAGATAATGGCTGGCCCGACCAGCCCCGTCCCACATTTCCGGACTATGGACAATCTTGCCGAAGTCCAGCGGTGTGAAGTAGTCGTCCGGCTTTCCGTCAGCCAAACGAAAGATGTTGTAGTCCTTCGCCGCCTCGACTTCGGCCAGGGCTATCAGGTCTCGCATTGCAAAGCGGCGAACCACAGCATTGCCGATCGCTGTGATGCCCACCAGACCCCGGTCCTCCAGCATTTTGCCGAGGCGATTGAAATCCGCGTGCCGCTCGTAGTAGGCGCCCCCTTCTCCGGGTTTCGGCTGATAGTCGGTCATTCGCTGCCGCTGGACGGACCCATCCGGGTGGCGCACCCGTACCTCGAGCGGAAGGACCTGGCGATACGGCACCTCACAGATCCACTCCGCGAAGTGATGGCTGGTCGAAGTCGAATAGGGCATCCCCAGCAGGACGATCTGGGTGTCCAAGGCGAGCATCACGCCGAAGGCGGAACGGAGATCGAACGACGAGAGTGAGGGGTCGACCTGGGTGATAGCCTCCCTACGCCGACCTACTGCCGCGAAGCTGTGGCGATAAGCCGTGCTTCTTTGTGCCTCCGGGTGCAGCCGAACCGTCTCCGTGATGATTCCCATTTCAGAGGGATCCTGAACCGGATCAATGATGGGATCGTCTTCGGCTTCGTGGCAGAAGGTAAAGGTAGGGGTAACCAAGGTCCCTCGCGAGTCCAGGACCTCGAGGAATGCTCCCACTACGCTATCAGCGCCGCCTTCTATGTAGCCGAAGGTCCGCATCGCCGAGTGCACCAGGACGACCTGGCCCGACTCCAGACCGATCCTTCGAAATCCCTGCTCGATCTCAGCCTGGGAAAGGCCCTTCTGTTCCGAATAGGATCCTGGGTTCATTTTTCAACTCCTGCAAGGGACCCGGCACTAGTCGATGATAGTGCCCACCACGACCTCGTCCGTCACGTTGTGGGGGCTGACCACCTCACCCCCACAAAGAAAAAGCTTGTTGCCGACTCGGCTCAGCTCGGCCGCCAGACGATAAACTCCTTTGGATAGATAAGCCCTTCGAGTTCAGGACCTGCTCGCGACGCTCAGGATGAATCGGGTAAGGAGGAATCTGGGTGGGTAGGATTCGATAGTTCTCCTCCTGGGTGTCGAACACCACCACGTCGAAATTAGGCGAGGGCATCTTGGGAATTTTACTTGCGTGCTTGTAAGGGTGATCGACCCGGTAGTTCTTGATCCCGCCGGCCATGATGATGTACCGGTCCTTATAGGGGACGGCCTCCATGCCGTGCGCCGGGAAGGGGAGGTCGGGGAGTCTCTTCCATCGCAGCGTCTCCAGATTGAGGACATAGCCATCGGCACAATGTCGGATGAGTCCATCCAGTTTGCCATCGCGGGACTCTGCGTAGTTGACGTGGTCGCCCCCGAAAACGTAGATGTTCTTCCCGATGGCCGTGGTAGTGGGTGACTCTCGGGCCAAGCCTGGAATCGGGGGTAGATCTCTCCAGCCCTTCTCCGGAGCAGCGGTGTCGAATGCCTCAACCGAATTGACATAAGCGCCGGGGTGGTCCCCTGAAAATGTCTTCGCCCCAAAGGTCGCTTGTCCCCCCAGGACCACGATCGTGGTTCCTGAGGCGGCCCCTCCAGGTAGAAAGCGCCCGATGCGCTGGGGGGGCATCTCTTCCCATTTCCACTCGCCACTCCGCTTGGAGAGACGGAACATCCGAGCGCTGGTGTTGACTCTCTGGTCTTGGGGCCAAACGATCCATCCGGTGAAGAGGTAAAGATCCTGGCCGATCGCCACGCCCTGGGGCCACTTGATCCCCACCGGCATGTCAGGCAGAAAACTGTACTTCATCGTGCGGGTATCGAGCTCCCATCCATGCTTGTGCTGTCCTCTCTCACGAAGCTGCCAGCCCTTACCGGTGGAATACTTTGAGCTCGGAACCCAGCCTGGATATCCCGGGGATCCTGCCGCTACAATTGTTTCCCCGATGACGACCTGAGCCTGCCCCTTCGTAGGCCAGGGCATGGGCGGACCCATTTCCCAATGGATGTCCTTGATCTCAATGTCGGCAGCACTGGTCTTTGCGAAGCCTCCGACTGGATGGATCAATACAACGCTCAGATGCATCGCAAGAAATACCCGGTTGGATCTCATGTTCCCCTCCTCAGGCCCAGAAACTCTTCAGGAATTGGGCCAGACTCAGCTGCGATCCTGGGGTGAACGGAGACCCCCACTCTGATCCTCAACCCATCTCCCCTTCGAGCCCAGATAGTAGCACTCAGGGATAGCCGGCGCCAGCCAGATCGATCAGCCATCGCGGTTACTGCCTGAGGCGTCTCGGCGGGGTACTCGAGCGGTTAAGAGAGAAGGGAGTGGGCTGAGAATCGGAACCTGGAGCCCTCCCAGGAGGGGGCCTCCTTGTGCTATACTGAACGGTAGCTTTCACATCAAATCAGTAGCGTCCCAGCGTTAGTCGAATAACATCAACTGTTTATGAATGTCACTATTCTGAGTAATGTAATGCATGTCCTGAAAGGCCTGTAAAATTGGGGTTTTCTCGAAGAGCGAGACACTCAGGACCTGGAGAATTGTGTAGAGCGGCAACTCGAGATAGAGGCGCTTGCGGATGATGGCGATGAGCAGGTAGGTACTGAGGGCGATCCAGATTTGTGTTTTCACGGCATTGGGACTGGTGCCGTAAAAGGCCTTGATGCGACGCAAAGGTTCGGGGTAGGCCTTGGCCGGATAGAAGGTGCTCAGCAGGACAGTTTGGTCGCAGATCAGTCCCGTCGTTCTGTCCACCGGGTGGGAGTAGCGGCGGCGGAACTTGAAGTTGGCCTTGGCGCGGGTCACGAATAACGACCGGGCAGAATGGAGTCGGTACAGGCGCCCGAAATCCAGGTATCCGCGATCCATGATGTAGTAGGCACCGGGACAAGGAATCAGGTGGTCCAAGGCGTGGACATCGTGCAGTTTTCCGTCCGAGATCAGAACGAACTCGGGAATGGCGCCGTGCAGGTTGAGCAAGGTATGCAGTTTGATCGCCCCCTTGGTACGGCGGAAGCGCGCCCAGGGGAAGACCGAGAGGCACAGGTCGATGGTCGTGGAGTCCAAGGCATAGACGGTCGCGTTCAGGTCGACTCCCAGGTCCTCGTCGGTGTACAGGCGGCGCGCTTCGGCGATAAGCACTTGGGCAAACTCGGCATAGATGCGCCAGTCGCGCCTCTCGTTGGCATTGGACAGATTGTTGCGGGAGACCGTGGAGCGAATGCCCATGTGGAAGAGCTTGGATCTCATGGCCCGTAGGCAGGCTTCGATATCGCGCAAGCTCTCGCGATAGGTCAACTGTGCAAAGGCCATGACCCGGTAATGGTCGGCACAGCGGAACGACTTGACCTTGTAGTCGCCTCCGTAGTGCTGAACAATGCGATGAAAATGATGCCAGGGAAGATGCCGCATCACCTGAGAAAAAATCGTCGTGCCCGTGTACATGCTCGCCCTCCTTATGAACTGAAGGGCGTGAGCGTACACTCACTTTCAAGTCGGAAACACCCATTATCTTCTCTAACATATTACTCATTAATACTTTACAGAGATTAGAAACCCAAACGTTGGGACACTACTGACATCAAATAGAAGAGGTAAGGGGCATGATGAGGCGATTTAATTCAAGCTTCTCTCGGTCATCACTTTTGACGTGGTTGTGCCTTTTTTCGTTGGGACTGGCCGTGGAATCCCCCTTGATTGGTCAGGAGAAGGAAAAGAGGAAGAAAGAAGATAAAAAGCGTCGGGAGCTGCAGCTTCAAGAGGAGCAAGAGGATTACTACAAGAAGTGGCAGAAGGAGGATGTCGTCTACATCCTTACCGATGAGGAGAAGGCCGTTTTCAACAGACTCTCAAACGACGATGAGAGGGATGCGTTTATCGAGCAGTTCTGGCGGCGGAGGGATCCGGATCCCAACACCGGGATAAACGAATTCAAGGAAGAGCATTATCGCAGGATTGCCTACGCCAACGAGCACTTCACTTCCGGCGTAGAAGGCTGGGTGACGGATCGAGGACGCATCTACATCATGTTTGGGAAGCCCAACACCATTGATGACCATCAGGGCGGCCGCTATCGGCGGAGATTCAACGAGGGTGGGGGGTATACATCCGTCTATGCCTTCCAGCGTTGGTTCTACACCTATATCCCCGGCATCGGGGACGGAATCGAGATCGAGTTTGTCGATGCCAGTAAGACGGGAGAATACAAGATTGCCCTGAGGCCCTCGGAAAAGGACGCTTTGTGGACAATTGATGGAGCCGGCATGACCACAGGCGAGCTAGTGCCCGTCCGAAAACCGGGGTTTTCAGAACTGTAATCTGTTGAATCGTAAACACTTATTATACTTGAGACTGCTGACAGACCGGCTCGACCCAGCTCGATCCAGAGCAAGGACCCTCGAGCGAGGGCACGCGGGCCAAAAAGCAGCGGTTCGGCGCAGACCTCTCCCCGAGTCGGAGCCACAAGGCAGTACGGTCAGCCACAAAAGGCTACAACAGGAGTCGGGCCAGGACGACCAGGTTATAGGTCAGGACGCTGGCATGGACGTAGCTTTGAAAGGGAGGCCAGCCTTTCCAGCTACAGCGGTGGAGACCGAAGGTGTGCTTGAGGGTCCCAATGCACCCCTCAATCCCGGCGCGGAAGCGTTTGAGTTGTTTGTAGACCCAACTGGAACGCACCATGCTCTCAACCGTCAACCCACACTTTTTGGAAAAGGCCACATCCTGTACCCCCTGCTCTTTGGCCCAGCGCAGGTTGGCAGCCGAGGCAAAACCACCATC
Organism: Acidobacteriota bacterium; assembly: GCA_965219855.1. Classification (GTDB taxonomy): domain Bacteria; phylum Acidobacteriota; class UBA6911; order RPQK01; family JAJDTT01; genus CAUZIZ01. The sequence continues at coordinate 903,390 of CBDCOR010000012.1, read as the reverse complement.
CCAGGCGCTCTGGCGGGGGACCTTCCCGTACAGCTGTCGATGCCGCTCTAAGAAGGGTTGCACATAGTTGCTGTCGGCCGGATTCCCCCGTTCCACCACACAATCCAGGATCAGCGACGAGGCGCCCGTGCTGACAAACACCTTGTGGCCGAAGACCGTTTCCCGAGGGCTCTTCTTGATAATATCGGTGTGCTCTTCGAAGAGGGAACAGATCTTCTCCTGGGCCGCGACGGCCTCGCCCGAAAGGACCCGTCGTTGAGTCTGCTCGATGACTTTGTGCAACAGCCCCAGATAGTGGGCCAGTTGCGCCGCCACGGCCAGACTGAGGGGATCGCTCCACTGCGCGGAAGCTGCCAGCGCCTGCTCGGCATAGTGAGCCGTCTTGGACGCCACTTTGATCAGATCGCGGTAACTGTCCAGGCGCTTCTTGCCGCGGCGGTTGCGGATGTTCAGGACGCGCCGCTTGGCCCGCCGCGTATGATCGACGAAGCCGATCCCTTCCCGCTCCCGCAGCCGCCCCAGCGACTGGGTCACGACTCGAATGCCGTCGTACAACAGCTCACTGTCGAGCGGATAGTGGATGTTCGTCTCGACCGCCGTGGCATCGACCCGAATCCGTTGGCCTTTTTCCAGACCCCGAGCCTGCGCCCAGAGCACCAAGTGGTCGTTGATCGCCTTCCAAGTCCCCGGCTCAATCTTCCCCAGGTTCTCCGCCAGGGTGGCTTTGCTGATCGACGCCCCATAGGGCAAGCGACAGAACCTCTGACAGCTTTGCGAATCCACCAGATGAAACTCCAGCTTGCGATAGCTGAACTGATGCAGCTGTTTGATGACGGCGCAACGCAGCACCTGCTCGGCCGTCAAACCGGGGGCGCCAACACCGGAATCGACCCTGTCAGAGAGATCTTGTACTATCAGCTCCAGCGTCTGGGGATTGTCGTCCAGGATGCGCGAGATCACCTTCAATTCATGGGCCAGCTGGTGATCGGGCCATTGCGGGGAAAGGGGGCGTTGTTTTTCATGCTTTTTACGCATCTTCGAACTCCTGAAATCGTCGTAAGTCGTTTTAGTCTAATTGTTTGCACCAAATAGTCTAGCAAACGGCCCTGACAGTTTCGGAGCTTGAAAAAGCCCTCTTTCCCCTTCCTTATCAATTACTTACACATTTCCGGACGGGCACGAGCTACTCTCGGAGGGCGCTCAAGACCGGAATGGGAGCCGGCTCTCGGATCTGGCTATGCGCAATATCGGTCTTCCCAATGAGCCCATGTACATGCGAGGAGCCCAACCCTTCGAGAAGCTGCGCGATTACTTCCTCCTTTCCAAGCCCCCTGCCGTTATGTTCGGGCACCTACGAGGGGAGGTGGATACACGCCTGAAGTACAATCCGCTGCCGCTCAAAGTGACCGTCGGAGACTATCGTGTGGGAGAGGATGCCTTCCTGGCCCCTCTAACCATCCGGGTTCCCGCGCACGAACTCACCTATGACGCTGACCTGGAAGAGGTGTCCCGGGCGGTGATTCAGGTGTTCGGCAAGGTTCAGAATCTGAGCGGCCGGGTGGTCTACGAATTTGAAGATGTCATCGCAGCCGACACTTCGAAGGGCAAGTCCTTCGAGGCAGAGACTAACTTCCTCTATCAGAAGCAACTGCCGCTTAGACCTGGAAGGTACAAAGTAACGATCATCATGGAGGAAGAGTCGAGCAAGAAGATCGCGGTTCAGGTCACCTCGGTTCGATTGTCAAAGGCGGAGACTGGTAAGCTGGCCACCAGCACTCTGGTGGTCGCTGACGGTTTCGCCTCCTCAGGTCCGGACCAGACCCTCTCAGATCCCTTCATGACCCCCAGCGGAATCAAGGTTTATCCAAACGTGACGCAGGAATTCGGTGTAGAGTCGACGCTTGCTCTCTATGCCGAAGCCTATGAGTTGGCTGTGGATCAGGCCACGCTTAGCCCCTCGGTCGAGGCGCATTTCGTGCTGATGCATGACGGAGAAAGGGTCAGAGTCGAAGAGCCCAGATTGGTGCAGCTCCAGGATCGGGTCATATTCGTCCATAGCATGAACCTGAAGGGCTTCGACGCCGGCAGATATCAGGTCCTGTTGGAACTGCACGATCGGATCTCGGGACAGCGCCTGGTCAAGCGTGCTCCCTTCAAGATTTCGTAGTGCTCCATCCCAGTTCCCTCATCATTCAGATTGAACCCATCGCTTCTGGGTCGACGAGGCCTTTGGAGAGAATTGGGTGAGTAGCCCTCATCAGAACAGGAGTGGTCCGGGGCGGGCCCGGTTTTCCCGGTTCCTTCCGTGGCTGCTCTTGCTCCTCCCCCTCGGCCACCCTGCCGCATTGCTGGCTTCTGAGCAGGCCGCTCCTCCAATTTTCGTCGATGTCAGCCAGAAGGCTGGGCTTTCATTCCAGCACGTCAATGGTTCTTCAGCCGAAAAGTATCTGGTCGAGACTATGGGGTCGGGTGGCGGCTTCCTGGACTTCGCCAACGACGGTTTGCTGGATGTCTATCTGGTCAACAGCGGGCCGACTCCGACTAGCCGATCGACCACTGCTGCCGTCAATCGGCTTTTTCGTAACAAGGGTGACGGCAGCTTTAGTGATGTGACGGAAAAGGCCGGAGTAGGAGATAGTTCCTATGGGATGGGCAGCGCCTTCGCCGACTACGACAACGATGGGTTTGTGGATATCTATGTCACCAACCTGGGTCCTAATGTCCTCTATCGGAACAATGGCGACGGAACCTTCTCAGATGTGACGAACAAGGCGCGCGCGCGATCCCCTCTGGAGCTCCAGCGCAGCCTTTGGGGACTATGACGGTGACGGGAATCTGGATCTGTACGTCGCTAACTAGTGCCCGTCCGGAAATGTGTAAGTAATTGATAAGGAAGGGGAAAGAGGGCTTTTTCAAGCTCCGAAACTGTCAGGGCCGTTTGCTAGACTATTTGGTGCAAACAATTAGACTAAAACGACTTACGACGATTTCAGGAGTTCGAAGAGCACACCGATATTATCAAGAAGAGCCCTCGGGAAACGGTCTTCGGCCACAAGGTGTTTGTCAGCACGGGCGCCTCGTCGCTGATCCTGGATTGTGTGGTGGAACGGGGGAATCCGGCCGACAGCAACTATGTGCAACCCTTCTTAGAGCGGCATCGACAGCTGTACGGGAAGGTCCCCCGCCAGAGCGCCTGGGATGGTGGTTTTGCCTCGGCTGCCAACCTGCGCTGGGCCAAAGAGCAGGGGGTACAGGATGTGGCCTTTTCCAAAAAGTGTGGGTTGACGGTTGAGAGCATGGTGCGTTCCAGTTGGGTCTACAAACAACTCAAACGCTTCCGCGCCGGGATTGAGGGGTGCATTGGGACCCTCAAGCACACCTTCGGTCTCCACCGCTGTAGCTGGAAAGGCTGGCCTCACTTTCAAAGCTACGTCCATGCCAGCGTCCTGACCTATAACCTGGTCGTCCTGGCCCGACTCCTGTTGTAGCCTTTTGTGGCTGACCGTACTGCCTTGTGGCTCCGACTCGGGGAGAGGTCTGCGCCGAACCGCTGCTTTTTGGCCCGCGTGCCCTCGCTCGAGGGTCCTTGCTCTGGATCGAGCTGGGTCGAGCCGGTCTGTCAGCAGTCTCAAGTGTAATAAGTGTTTACGATTCAACAGATTACAGTTCTGAAAACCCCGGTTTTCGGACGGGCACTAACTATCTGAGATTCAGCTTCGCCAGCCACCGTACCTGTTATGCAAGCGATCTGCTGATCTACTGCTACCCCCACAGTTACGACGGAGCTCCCAACACCCTCTATCGCAATTTGGGGGATGGTTCCTTCGAGACGGTTACCGGCCAGGCGGGGGTGAAGGAAGATCCTCAATACAGTAAGACCTTGGGTGTTCTCTGGTTCGATATGGACAACGATCGAGATCTGGACCTCTATGTTGTCAATGACACCACCGCCAACTATCTCTTTGAAAACAAGGGCAAAGGAAAGTTCGAAGATGTGGCCCTCTTGTCGGGAGCGGCCTTCAACGGAATGGGGATGGCCCAATCCGGGATGGGAGTGGATGCCACCGATCTGACCGGTAATGGGCGCTTCGCCATGTTTGTCACCAACTTTTCCATGCAGACCAATGATCTCTATTGGAACCAGGGGGACGGCACCTTCTCAGATCATACGCTTCAGGCCGAGTTGGCGACGCCCAGCTTCATGCCGCTGGGATTCGGAGCTAACTTCTTCGACTACGACAACGATGGATGGGCCGATCTTTTCGTCGCCAATGGGCATGTCTTCGACAATATCGCAATCATCAATCCCAGCCTGGAACACCCACAGCCGAATCAGCTCTTCCACAACGAGGGTAAGGGAAAGTTCTTGTCAGCCTCTTCCCAAGCGGGACCCTATTTTTCAGTGAAGAACGTCTCTCGCGGCTCGGCCGTCGGTGACTTCAACAACGATGGCAAGGTCGATCTACTGGTGATGAACAACAACGACAAGGTGGATCTGCTGCAGAATCGGAGCACGACTCCGAATCACTGGCTCAAACTCAAACTGAAGGGCACCCACTGCAATCGGGATGGGGTAGGGAGCAAGGTTGTTCTGACTGCCGGAAGCTACTCGCTCACACAGGAAGTGCGAGCTGGTAGCAGCTATCTAAGCCAAAGCGACCTGAGGCTGCACTTTGGCTTGGGGAGCAGGGATCGTATCGACTCCATTCGTGTGTCCTGGCCTTGCGGCAAGGATCAAGTGGTGGAACCGCCGACACAGCTCGACCAAATCGTCCAGGTAGAGGAGAGGTAACCGAGCTCCCCACCCTCAATTCGGGACTTGGGGCGTTAGATCTGTCTGGGACTTGACGCCTTGGATCCCGGGGCTTACCCGCGTAGCGGGCGTGAGCACCCAGTCCCCATTCAGGCTAGTTGTGGGAGACCGGACCAGGGGCAAGCAGCGTTCGAAAGTCGCCGCCAAATCGCTCTCCAGACGTCCGAGATACCTGGAGGTGGCATTCTTGGAGAGGGTTCCGCGAAACCACACCCAGGCTGCTGCTCGCCGGCTGAGTCTGGCCCACTCCTCTACCGGCAGGCCTGCTCGACGTGCCGTGTCCTGGTAGAACGCGACGGTAAACAGGATCATCAGCAGAGCCGAGCCACGCGCCAGCGACTGATTGCGCGATGGGATTCCCGCCACGAAAGGGCGAAAGATCCTGCCCAGCCCAAAGGCCCGCGTGATCAGCTCTCTGCGAACCAAGCCGATCACTTCCACGCGCTCCTGTTCAGAAGAACAGTCGGCGAGGGCGGAGTGGTAGTAGACGCCTCGGCGGCAGTCTTTTTCGAGGTCCCTCGTAATATTGGCGAGTTGGATCGCCTCCCCAACGAAGGCACACATTTTCTTCCGGTCCTCTGCAAGATGTGGGTCCAAGCCCATGTCCAGGCGCTGCATTTCTTCGGCAAACAGTATCGGGTTTCCCAGGACGCTGGAACAATACCGAGACAGCTGTTCCGACGAGCGTAGACTTCCTCCTTGACGGATAAAGGTCTCTGTTGCCCAGATCATTCCTGTGCCCATGCGACGCACTAGTCGCCTTATCGCAGCGCGATGATCGGAGGGGAGTTCACAGTAGACCGAATCCACCAGGGCCGATCGACGTACAAGCAGGACATGGCTGTCCTCGCTCGGATCCCTGCCGAGATCGGTCTCCAGGGAGGGGGCGGACTCCGGCATCTGATCGGAGTCTGGGAATCGATCAATGAACGCTTCCAATAGGCGGGTCCGCTCGGATGGCCGTGCTACCACGTCCTCATAGGTGTCGAGCATTCTGCAGTAGGCGTAGGCTACCGCCAGGCTCAGAGCCAGTCGATTGGGGAGAAAGGTGATGCAGAATGAAAAGGAGCGGGCGACAGAGGGAAGGATACTCCACAAGAATCTTCGGGGGTTCTCGATCTGGGCTAGCTTCGAAAGAGGGGGATGGCGGCGATCGGCTAGAAGGTTGAGGGCGATCCGAAGGAGCATTCAGAATTCCGATACCCGCGAAGAGAGCGATGAACGGCTTCCGTCCCTAGAGCTGGGATCATTGTAGCTGGAAAGTGATAGGTTGAGAAATCAGAGCCCACTCGATGAAGTTTCAGGTCAGTGGAGCCCCCAGTGGTGCTGGCCCCATTCGAGAAAGAAACTTTGGTTGTCTTTAGCCACGAACATCGATAGCAGCATGGTCACTGCTCGATGAAGTTTCAGCTTAGCCCGCCACCGGCTGCGAGCCGGATCATTCAGAAGGAAACTTTGGGTCCGGCGTAGCGGTGGGCTCCAGGCCGCCGTCCGAGCCAAAGGCTCGGAAAAATAAGACTTCGGCCTGGAGGCCAAAGCTACATTCACCAATGAAGTCAGTAGCGTCCCAGCGTTAGTCGAATAACATCAACTGTTTATGAATGTCACTATTCTGAGTAATGTAATGCATGTCCTGAAAGGCCTGTAAAATTGGGGTTTTCTCGAAGAGCGAGACACTCAGGACCTGGAGAATTGTGTAGAGCGGCAACTCGAGATAGAGGCGCTTGCGGATGATGGCGATGAGCAGGTAGGTACTGAGGGCGATCCAGATTTGTGTTTTCACGGCATTGGGACTGGTGCCGTAAAAGGCCTTGATGCGGAGATGCTGTTTGATCCATTTGAAGAACAGTTCGATCTGCCAGCGGAGCTTGTAGAGCCGGGCAATAGTCAGAGCGGGAGAAGCAAAGTCGTTGGTGAGGAATACTAGCCGCAGGTCGGTGGTGACGTCGAAGAACTTGATGCGACGCAAAGGTTCGGGGTAGGCCTTGGCCGGATAGAAGGTGCTCAGCAGGACAGTTTGGTCGCAGATCAGTCCCGTCGTTCTGTCCACCGGGTGGGAGTAGCGGCGGCGGAACTTGAAGTTGGCCTTGGCGCGGGTCACGAATAACGACCGGGCAGAATGGAGTCGGTACAGGCGCCCGAAATCCAGGTATCCGCGATCCATGATGTAGTAGGCACCGGGACAAGGAATCAGGTGGTCCAAGGCGTGGACATCGTGCAGTTTTCCGTCCGAGATCAGAACGAACTCGGGAATGGCGCCGTGCAGGTTGAGCAAGGTATGCAGTTTGATCGCCCCCTTGGTACGGCGGAAGCGCGCCCAGGGGAAGACCGAGAGGCACAGGTCGATGGTCGTGGAGTCCAAGGCATAGACGGTCGCGTTCAGGTCGACTCCCAGGTCCTCGTCGGTGTACAGGCGGCGCGCTTCGGCGATAAGCACTTGGGCAAACTCGGCATAGATGCGCCAGTCGCGCCTCTCGTTGGCATTGGACAGATTGTTGCGGGAGACCGTGGAGCGAATGCCCATGTGGAAGAGCTTGGATCTCATGGCCCGTAGGCAGGCTTCGATATCGCGCAAGCTCTCGCGATAGGTCAACTGTGCAAAGGCCATGACCCGGTAATGGTCGGCACAGCGGAACGACTTGACCTTGTAGTCGCCTCCGTAGTGCTGAACAATGCGATGAAAATGATGCCAGGGAAGATGCCGCATCACCTGAGAAAAAATCGTCGTGCCCGTGTACATGCTCGCCCTCCTTATGAACTGAAGGGCGTGAGCGTACACTCACTTTCAAGTCGGAAACACCCATTATCTTCTCTAACATATTACTCATTAATACTTTACAGAGATTAGAAGCCCAAACGTTGGGACACTACTGCAATGAAGTTTCAGGTTAGTGGCCCCCCTGCTGGCCCCATTCGAGAAAGAAACTTTTTCCTGCTCCTGGATCCATCGCCTGAATAGAAGGTTCTGCTGCAGGTAACCCGATCCAGGAGCCCGCTTCAGCGGGCTTCTCGAGCAAAGGCTTTAGCCAGAATCCGTTCGCTCTCGTGGGTTTCAAGGAACGTGCTCTTGGACCGATTCTGTCCGCATCGCTGAGGGGATTTGTGGGGGTCAATAGATTCCAGAGAAGATATTCGGAGGTAGATGATCGGGACTCACCCGGTGGCGATCGTAACGTGACGACCTGGGCCTGGAATCCAGGGAGCCCTGGGGAGGCTGAATCGAGCTTCGTCGACAAGAAGGGACTGGGATTCTGGCTTAGGGGCTTGAACTCAAATCCGTTTTTGACCATCCTAGCTTGAAGACAGACGGTTAGCAGTCAAGGAGGTCGAGACAAGTTGAAGTTCTTACCATTGCACCCTCAAGAGAAAGGTGAAGCAAGTATGCATTCTCCGAATCTATCGGATCGCTGCAAGAGACAGCTGACGGGCGGAAGGGCCCTGACTGCTGTTGCATTGGCGTTGCTCTTCGTGGTTCTCGCTATGGGGAATGCTGCCACTGACTGGGACCTTCCTGAAGACTGCAAGACCAAGGAGAACCCCCAGGCCGTGACTGAAGAGTCTCTTCAAGAGGGAATGAAACTCTATGACGAGAACTGCCTCTTTTGCCACGGCGAGGGTGGTGCTGGGGATGGTCAGGTCGCGGCCATGCTAAGTACCAAGCCCTCCCGCTTCGACGACGCTGAACATATGGACAAAGAAACCGACGGTGAGTTCTTCTGCAAGATCTCGACCGGAAGAGACCCCATGCCCGGATTCGCCAAGAAGCTGTCGGCCGACGAGATTTGGCATACCATCAACTACCTGCGAAACTTTTCCAAGAAGAAGGAGAAGTAAATCCGTTTCGAGTAGCCTGCCAGGTTGTCAGTCGAAAGCTGTCAGTCGTCGGCGAGCGGGATTTGAAGTTCCCCAGTCTGAAGCTGAAGAGGCTGAAAACTGAACACTTGCTATCGGCTCGAAGGTTCATAGCTTTGCCGGCCTTGAGAATGCGTCAGCTTTTTTGGGGCAGTCTCTTCTTGCTCCTGGTTTCTTTCCTTGTCCCGGACAGTTTTGCCCAGTCCGATCCCAACCTGGACCGCATCCTCGGGAAGATTAGAGCCCAGGAGGACTATCTGGGTGCCTTAACAGACCTGGAGGAGCTCCTGGAAAAGCCCGACCCCGATCCCAGGATCTACTTCCAGATCGGTATCTGCCACAATTTTCTGCGCAACTACTCGAAGGCCATTGAGCATCTCCAGAAAGCCCGAGAGAAGGGAATCTCGGGATGGGAAGTGTCGTTGGGATTCGGCATAGCACACTTCCACCTGAATCACTCCGGCCGGGCCCGCGAGGAGTTCGATCGAGTCTTAGCGGACCAACCCTCTGAAACCACGGCTCTGTTCCACCTGGGTCGCCTGGACCTCCAGGCAGGGTACCATGTCAAGGCGGAGCGGCGGTTCCGATCGGTTCTCAGCCTCGATCCAGATCACCAGGGGGCGATTTTCAGCCTTGGGAACAGTTTGCTGAAGCAGGGCAAGGAGAAAGAGGGGCGCGAGGTCCTGGAGTACCACCGCAAGACGGGGCATCTACGCAGCCGTCTGCGGACCCTGAATCGGATGGCCTCTTCGCCCCGAGCTTCAGCGGAGGTTTTCGCCGACTTGGGGGATACACACCTGGAACTTGGTGATCGTCAGAACGCGGTCCGTGCCTATGATAGGGCTGAAGAACTGGAACCCGCACTCTCCTGACGGCGTTGGGTCGAGGGAAGCTGAGGTATGCGGACCGCGACTTCGCTGGGGCGGAAAAGCTTTTAAGCCGTTACGTCAGCGGCAAAGGCACTAGCTGTCAAGCGTACTTGTTTCTGGGACTCGTACAGAAGCTACAGAAGAAGCTTGACGCCTCGCGAGCGGGTGCTCAAGAAGGGAACTACGTTGTGTCCTGAAGATACGATGCTATTGGCTACGCTGGCCGAACTGGAAATCGGACAGGGTAACTTTCAGGAGACGGCTGGGGTAGCCCAACAGATCATGAAAATCGACCCTAGCGCCCCCGCTGGCCCTTTCTTCATGGCGTTCTCCCAGCTCTATCAGAATCATTTGGAGGAGGCAGAAGCCTTCGCACTCCAGGTCCTCGATCTGGACGACAGGAATCCCAGCCATCACAGCCTTCTCCAGGCTATCTACCAAGCCAAAGGAGAGACCGAGAAGGCCAAGTTCCATGAGGCAAGGGTAAAGGCTCTTCAGAGCCAGAAAACGTCTGTTCGCTGAATTGTGTCTTCGAGGAGCCCTAATGTCGCTACGCAATTTTCTTAGAAATCTCAGCCCAGGGACGATCGACAGCATAGCCGGTGTTGGCTGGCGCGATGGAAGTGCCGCTGCCAGCACCGACGCGGGTTGGCTCATGGGGGTAGTTCGCGACAGCGCCGGGGACCTCCTGGTGGCGGACTACCATGGCCAGCGGATCTGGAGGATCGATCGAGAGGGTATTCTGCATCTCTTTGCTGGCGATGGAGTCCCAGGATTCGGTGGGGACGGAGGACCAGCCCGCGAAGCGCGCTTTGACAGTCCCCACGACTTGTGGCGCGACCCCGAAGGAAACCTCTATCTGAGTGACCTGGGCAACTTCAGAATCCGTCGGATCGATGCGACTACCCGAGTCGTTACCACCGTTGCGGGCTGTGGGGTCAAGGGAAGAGAGGGGGACGGTGGGCCCGCCACCGAAGCTCAGCTGGACGTTTCCAGCGGCGTGGCCAAGGACTCCTCCGGGAATCTCTATATCGCGGACGAGATGTCCTGCACCGTCCGAGTGGTGGATCAGAAGGGAATCATCCGGCGCTATGCCGGCATCGGAGTAGGGGGGTACAACGGCGATGGCATTCCCGCTCTGGAGGCCGCGCTGTATCATCCCGAGCATCTCTTCTTCGACTCCCAGGACAACCTCTATATTTGTGACAACAGCAACGATCGGATCCGAAAGATCGACCGAAAGAGGATCATCACCACAGTCTTGGGCAATCCCTTTTCCGTCGGTGTGGATGGGAGACACTCTCGGTCCTCTACGGGGGATGGAGGGCCTGCCACCGAAGCCACCCTATTGATGCCCGACTCCATTTTTATCGACCAACACGACAATCTCTACGCCGGCGAGAAATACGGTTTCCGGGTGCGAAAGGTAGAGGCTCGTACTGGCATCGTACAGACTGTTGTGGGTACTGGAATCCCCGGATTCGGAGAGGACGGGGATGTCGGCGAGCGAACCCAGATCAACTCCTGCGAGTGTGGCTTGTGGGTCGATCCAGATGGTTCGATTCTCTGGACCGATTGCAGCGGCCGCCTGCGGCGGGTGGATGCCCGGACCAGGATTGTCTCCACCTTGTTGGGTGGAACCTCCGTAGGAGATGGAGGAAAGGCCACCTCAGCCTTCATGACGGGTCCCAATGGCCTGAGTGTTGCCCCCGATGGCACCCTCTACTTTGCCGATCTTTGGAATCAACGAATCCGAGCCATCGACCCCGACACCTGGGAGATTCGCACAGTGGCTGGCAATGGAGGCCGCGCTTACGGCGGCGACGGTGGCGCTGCAACCGAGGGATATCTAGGAAATCCTCACGATGTCGCGGTGGACCGGGAAGGGAACTTCTACATCGCCGATACGCGCTATAGTCATGTGCGTCGAGTCGACAAATCTGGTGTGATCGAGGCCTACGTCGGCAACGGCTTTCCCGGGGATCAGGGTGATGGCGGCCCTTCCATCTCGGCCTGTGTCACCAGTCCTTTCTCAGTGGCGATCGGACCCGACGGAGATCTGTATCTGGGCGACTCCGTAGGCCGAATTCGTAGCGTGGAACGCTCCACCGGCCTTATCACGACGGTGGCGGGGACAGGGGTGCCAGGCTATGCTGGGGATGGCGGATCGGCCGACAGGGCGAGGATTTCAGGTCCCTTCGACATGGACTTCGATAGGGACGGTAACCTCTATTTCGCCGACACCGGCAACCACTGCGTTCGCCGGATCACGTCATCCGGGAAGATCCAGACGATAGTCGGAACCGGCATCCGAGGTCGGGCAGAGGAAGGCTCGCTACCCAGCGAAGCCCAGTTGGACAGTCCTCGGGGCGTGGCCCTCGACAGCGACGGTACCCTCTTCGTAGCGGACACTGGCAACGACCGAGTTCTGGCATTAGACACTCAGGGCCGGCTCAGGGTCGCCGCTGGAACCGGCGAAGGTGGGGATAGTGGAGATGGAGGCCCCGCCCACGCTTGTCGTTTCAACCAGCCCTGCAATCTTGCCATCATGGAGGGCTGTTTGTTGATCAGTGACCATTTCAACAACAGAATCCGGGCCCTCAAGCTGCCGCGTCATGGGTAGCGACTAGCACACCCCACGGTCAGGTCTCTTTCCGTTATGGTCGGGTCGTGTGAGGGTATCGGTGCGCCATTCGAGCTGCTATTGTCGGGGGAAACAACTTTGTAGGAGTAATGATGAAAGGTTCAGAAATGTCCCGGCTAGAGTCAACTCGTGAGATGCTCTTCGCTCGGATGAAATCACAGTTGACGCTAGGTTCGTTCATGATTCTGATCTCGGCCTGTGCCCCCGAGGTTCCGGAGTCTGAGACCGTATCCTTGGAGCCGATAGTGGCTACTCTTTCTGCCAGCGCGTTGGGTAACTCGGCCATGACGGTCGATGGGAGCATTCACCCACACGGAAAGCACACCACCTACTACTTCGAATACGGCGATTCCACCGAATATGGATCCAAGACAGATGCAAGGCCTCTGCCGCCTCGGCTGGGTGCTCACTACCAGGAGACCTGGGACGAAGGCATGGGTGGCTGGTACAGTTGGTTGAAAGACGAGCACTTCGCTACTGGGGGTGTTTCCAATGGCTATATCAGGTTCCATGAGCCCAGCAAGAACGATCACAACCACGATGATGGGATCGGAACGCTCCACCTGACCAAGTACCTGATGAGCGGCAAAATGGGCGGCGGAGATCTGGTCCGGGCAGACCTGGGCGGCGGAGATCCGGATCTCCGTGGGGCCAGGGTGTCAATCGCGGTGCGGGGTCACGATTTCCAGCCCAATGGCTCTGAGGTGATGTGGTGGACCCAGAGCCAGAGCAACCCTGAGGTCGGCAACGCACCCGGCTGGAAGCGTGCCAACTGGGCCTATACCGGCTTCACCCTGACCGACTATCTCAGCGACGGAGAGTGGCACCAGGCGGAGTACCGGCTCCTTAACGACTCCTCTCAATGGACCTACGGTGGGAACAACCCGACGCTCCAGGGAGAAGAGAGTGCCAAACGCTATGCCTATTGGTCCATCAATGATGCTCAGGCCCACGTCAACTGTGACTTCTTCCACCTTGAAGCAACCGTGGACACGGACAATCCGCCCACCGGCTCCCTGGACTTCGATGAGTTCCAGATTACCTATCGGAATCACTCTCTGGTAATCCCAAGCAACGGGGGCAAGCTGGTTGAGTGGCCACAGACCGGAGGCGATCCCGCTACGCTGACCGACGGCTGGCGCCACGGCGAGGGACGCGGATGGCACAGTGCCGAGAATCCCTCCGTGCCTCTGGAATTCGTCTATGCCTTCGACAATCCGGTCACCATCAAGACGGTGCAACTTCACCAGAACCCCGAATGGCCCGCGAAGGAGGTCGAGTTGCTGGTCTCCGCAGACGGCAAGGAATTTTCTCCAGCTCTAAAGAAGGTGCTTCTCCAGGCAGGAGAGCCGAATGCCAATTTTGGATTCACCCTGGAGATGGGGCTTTCCCTGGAATGCCAGTTCCTGAAAGTGCAGGTGAATTCGGGCTACCAGACACAGCACTGGGGGCTGGGAGAAATCGAGGTTTTTGGCAGTGGAGCCGTGATGCTCCCAGACGACGATCTCTATTACGTCAACCTGGACATTCCACATCTGGTTCCCGGGAGCGTCTATCACTATCGCCTGGTGGCGAGCAGTAGCGAGGGAACGGTCTACGGCGAAGATCGAACCTACCGTCTGCCGGCCAACAGTCAGCCGATCACCGTCACCGGGAAAGCGAGCCAGATTACGGCCTCCAGCTCCAGACTGGAAGGAAGAATGAACCCACTGGGACTGCGGGCGGAGTTCTATTTTGAATACGGGACCACGTCCAACTACGGCTCGAAATCACCCAAACGTGATGGAGGACTACAGATCACTCCCCGAACTGCTTTTGAGCGCCTGACTGGCCTGGAAAAGGAAACGACCTACCACTACCGCCTGGTAGTCAGCAACAAGGAAGGGTCCACCCAGGGAGAGGACGCCACCTTCACGACCGGGTCGACGACCCCTTAAAGTTAGACTTGAATAGTGAGCAGTGAGCAGTGAGCAGTGAGAAGCAGTGAGCAGTATCGAAGACCCGACCATTGGAATCGATCGAGTGGAAGGCGTCCTCGACTCGGCACATAGCTGCGGATCCGATTAGTGTGAACCTTGAAGAGGTCAATCGCCAGCTCCGCCCGGGTGTGGCGAAAGGTAAAGTTGTTCTTGAAGAAGTCATTGTGTCCGTAAACATGAGCGATTGTCAGGATCTGCATGAGAAGAGTCATCAACTCCAATCCCTGTCTGGCCTATCTGATGCGAGACAACTCTTCGTTCAACGGTTCCTCCCGTGCCCGTGCTTGTGCCCGTACAATGGAGACTTGATCAGGTCATGGCGAAGGCGCAGGTAAGGTCAAGCTACGGGCAAAGACACGGGCAAGGGAGGGGCAGCGGAAAATGTAAACTTCTTGACACGGTACTGAGGGTAAAGTATACGAAGAACACTCAATTATTGCGCGTGTTGGAAAACCACGCTTCTAAGGAGGAGAAGATCATGGGTTTCTATATGAGAATTCTGGCTGTGCTAGGTGTGGCCGTGATCCTGGTGGGTTGTGGCGGTGCTCCTGCCCCTGAGACTGCTGAGCAGCCTCCAGCAGAAGAGCCCCCGGCTGAGGAGCCGGCGCAGAGCGCAACCATGACCTGGACCGGCTGGCTGGCTGACGAGAAGTGTGCCCGCGAGGGGAAGGCGGCCACCGACGATCATGCCGGCTGTGCCGCGGGTTGCGTCAAGGGTGGCCAACCGATTGTTTTCGTTAGCGAGTCGGACAAAGCAGTCTACACACTGGACTCCCCGGATAAGGTCCAAGCGCACGTGGGTCAGAAGGTGACGCTGGAAGGTACCATGGATGGCACGACCATCGCGGTGGCTTCAGTCACGATGTGATGAGAGACGGCTGGGATTGATGAACTGCTCTACCCCACGCCAAGTGGGTGGGGTAGAGCCCCAATTCCGCGGGAGAGGATAGGGCGAGGACTTTCCTGGGGGTGGCGCTTGCCGTCTAGGTCCAGGCTTCTCTGATCAATCTTGACCAGTTGGCGTGCATGATGTTCTCGATATCCTGAGAACTGTAGCCGCGCCGCTCTAGAATTGCTGGAATCCCCTGTAAATCGGCAATAGTGTCCATATCAGTCGGGCACTGTTCCTTCCCGTAACCCCCATCGAGATCTGACCCGATGGCGACATGTCGTGCGTTGCCTGCCAACTGGCACACATGATCCATGTGGTCGACAACGGTTTCGAAGGTGATGCCGCTGTTGTCCATGGCCGCTTTGTCCCATGAGGGACAGAGCATCCAGGCATCGAAGGCCATCCCTATGACGGCGCCTCGCTCGACCAGCGCCTTGATCTGTTGATCGTCGATTTGCCGGTCATCATCGCAGAGGCTGCGACAACAGTTGTGGCTTGCCAGGACCTGTCCCTGGAAGAGATGCAAGGCCTCCCAAAAGGCCTTTTCTGCGAGATGGCTGGTGTCTAGAAGCATTCCAACCTCTTCCAGGGCCTTCAGCATCTCTCTTCCTCGGGGTGTCAGCCCACCCGGTGCTCCGGTTCCATGGGAATAGGGGCTGACGCCGTAATGGCAGAGGCTAACCACACGCAGACCTTGACCCCACCACTCCGGTACCTGATCAGGGGAAACGATGGGATCGGCACCTTCCATGGCGAGCACGTAGCCCTGGGGGACCTGTGGGTCGGTGTCCCACTGTTGAAGATGGGCGTCCAGGCCCTTTTTGTCCCGGACCTGACGCAGCACACCCTTGGCTTCCATATGGCGATAGTAGGCGAGATGTCCCTGGCATCGGGCATAGGCGATATCCTGATTTCGTACACCTGGGAATCGTTTCCCCTGTGAGCCGACCCGGCACTGAATCACGCCAAAAACAAGCCCAATGTTTCCCCGCCTCAGCTCCTCGAAGTTCAGGACGTTCAGGCCGCGGCCCTTCTGCGGCATGCCCGCTTCGGACTCACGAATCTGCAGGATGCTCTGGCACAGATCACGATTCCACTCCAAGGCGTTATGGGCAATGTCGAGATGAGCATCGATGATGAGCATGTCTGATTCCTCGCCGGCCTTCTACGAACTTGGGCTCATATTGCAGACAAGTCAAGTCGCTCGCGGCTTGGCTGCAGCTGTTTCCGGTACTCTTCACGACTCATGACACACTGCTCACTGCTCACTGCTCACTGCCCACTGCCCACTGCTCACTGCTCTGAAACCGGAGTCTCGCGAAACTCGAAATCCTCCTGACAGCACCAACAGGGACCCGGGTCGAAAGCCGTGATGTGGCAGACCTCGCAGCGATAGTAGAGGTCGTGCAGTCGGCCTTCCTTTATGGATTGAACCTTGATGATCTCGACCGTCTTCGGAGGGGTCAAGCGCCCCCTGATCTGCAGCAGGCGCTGGCGGACTCGGGGATCTTGGAACATAGCCGTCTTGGCATCCTCCGGAAGGAATCGGTAGATCTCGCCTCCTGGGGTGCTCAGGGCAAAGAGGCCTTCGGCCCCGCACTCGACTTCTTCGCTGCCGGGGTCTGAAGAAGACAGGCACACAATGCGTCCCGTGAGTGTCACTTCCGCCTCGATCGAGGAGGCGCCATTCTCAGACGCAGCCGTCATTCCTGGTCTCATCAGTGTGAGAATAGCGAGCGCCGAGACGAGTCTTCTCATTGTTTGGGAGTCTCGTGGCCTAGTGTACCACCCCCATCGGCCTCGGTGGGACCGAGCGAAGCGTCAGCCGAGATTGACCTTTCCCGGCCCGCGATTTAACCTTGCTTGTGAAGCCCGAGCGACGGGTAATGGTGCTCGTAGTTGGGAATTGTGCCAACTGCCAAATTCCACAGCGCTATCGAAAGGAGATCAGATGGCTATCAGTAAGAGAATTGAAGATGCCCTCAATCAGCAAATACAGAATGAGTTCTACTCGGCCTACT
Organism: Acidobacteriota bacterium; assembly: GCA_965219855.1. Lineage (GTDB taxonomy): Bacteria > Acidobacteriota > UBA6911 > RPQK01 > JAJDTT01 > CAUZIZ01. The sequence continues at coordinate 886,320 of CBDCOR010000012.1, read as the reverse complement.
TGTACCTCTCCATGTCAACCTACTCCGATGCGAACAACCTGCCGGGGTTTGCCCAGTGGATGAGACTTCAGAACGAAGAGGAACGGTCTCATGGGATGCGTCTCCTCGACTACGTTGAAACCCGCAACGGGAGGGTGCGGCTCAGCGCGATCGAGCAGCCTCCAGGGGAGTTTGACTCTCCGTTAGTCATGTTCGAGACGGCCCTTGAGCACGAGAGTGAAGTCACGACGACCATCCATCGGTTGTACGAGCTGGCCAAGGAGGAAAGTGACCATCCCACCGAAGTTGAGCTGCAGTGGTTTGTCCGCGAACAGGTTGAGGAGGAGAAGACGCTCCAGGACATCATTGCTCAGCTGAAGATGATCGGTGACCAGCCGACAGCGTTGGTGATGATGGACCACCAGCTGGGTTCCCGGCAGACCGAAGCCACATGACAGAGGCTCTCTCTATCGTTGCTACCGGACCGCTCCCCGAGTGGGTGGCTGAGCAGTTCAGTCCCCATCCCTTGGTCTTTTGTGAAGCCTTCAGCTACGAGGCCGTCTCCTCGAAGGTCGGCCCTGCTGTGGTGGGCATCGTCGCGCGTGGACCGGTTGTCATAGATGCCGAAATGATAGCCGCCGGGACAGAGCTGCGTGTCATCGGGCGCTCTGGAGTGGGCTACGATACCGTCGACATTGCCGCAGCTACCCAACGCGGGATCCCCGTGGTCTACACTCCCGGTGCCATGTCACGGGTTGTCGCAGAGCACACCCTCGCGCTGATACTGGGGGCGGCGAAGAATCTGATGGGTTGGCATCGGGTGGTGCTCGAGGGGGAGTGGGAGGAGCGCTATCAGAACCCCAATCTGGACCTGGAAGGGTCCGTCGTCGGAATTGTTGGGTTTGGGAGAATCGGAAGAGAAGTCTGGCACTTACTGGAACCATTCGGGGTGCAAGCCCTCGTGCATGATCCTTACGTAGCAGCCGATGACTCCTCAGAAACGGGAGTCCGCTTTGTTTCTCTGGAAGAGCTTCTGGGCAGCGCCGACCTGGTGACTCTCCACGCTCCCTCGAACGAGGAGACTCAGAGCTTGATTCATCGCGGCAATATCGATCAGTTCAAGCAGGGAGCGATCTTGGTAAATGCGGCCCGAGGCGCCCTGATCGAAAGCCACGATCTCCTCTATCAGGCTCTGGAAAGCGGTAGGCTGAGATGCGTCGCACTCGACGTGTTTGTGTCAGAACCTCCCGACCGCAGCCATCCCTTGTTTCGACATCCGGGGACCGTCCTGACCGCTCACGTCGGGAGTTCGACACCCGGCGCCCAGAACCGTATCGTTGAGACCGTAGTCGCCGATATGAAGGCGGTGTTGGGCGGACGGCGGCCACGACCGGAGAACCTGGTGAATCCAGAGGTCTACTAGTCAGTACCGCCCCAGCCGTGCTGGATTGTTCAGCAAAAACTTCAGTGGGGGACGTAGGGGTGGTCTTCAGGCCGCCCTGCGTCGAGCCAAAAGCTCGAAAGAAAATACGGCGGCCTGGAGACCACCCCCACATCCAACGTCAAGGCTGTTTCAGAGGGAAGTTTTGGCTTACAGGCCACCCAGTCCCCGATGCTATAATTCCCCGATGCGCCTTATCCTTTTCGATATCGACGGTACGCTTCTCCTCTCGGGTGGCGCCGGCACCCGTGCGTTGAATCGCTCCTTCCAGACCCTATATGACCTCGACGACAGTATGGAACAGATCCAGGTCGGGGGTAGGACCGACCCGGACATTGTCCGCGAGGTATTGGATCGGAAGGGACTTCAACTGGACTCGGCTGCGGACCTCTTGTCCACCTATCTGGGATTTTTGGAGGAAGAGATTCAGAGCAGTGAGGGATTTCACGTCCTGCCGGGAGCGCGTGAGCTAGTTCAAGACCTGGCGCAGGATCCCCGCTTCCTGGTCGGCGTAGCGACCGGAAATGTCCAGGAGGGGGCGCGAATGAAACTGGAGCGTGCTGGTCTGAGCTCGTATTTCGCGTTCGGAGGCTATGGTTCAGATGCAGAAGACCGTACCGAACTGATCCGGATTGCCGCGCGCAGAGGAGCAGAACTGATCGCTCCCGATACTCCCGAGGAGGTTTTCGTTATAGGGGATACACCCAGAGATATCTCCCATGGTGGACAGGCAGGAGCGAAGACAGTCGCCGTAGCCACCGGGTCTTATTCACTCGATGCCCTCAGCTCGCACGAACCCGATTTGGTCGTGTCGGGATTGACGGCAGCGACCCCGATCCTCGATTTTCTGACGTCGTAAACAAAGCCCAGTCCATCGAACTTTTGGCGCCCTTACCCTTACCCTTACCCTTGCCCTTACTTTCCCGCAAATCATCTCCGGTTTTTCTGGTCAGAGAGCAATAGATGAGGTCAAGGCAAAGGCAAGGGGGGAGAGAGTTCGAGCCAGCCTAGCCCGCATTTCTCATCGCCGGTCTACTACGGCGCCGCAATCATCCGCCCTGGCTGTGTTTCGCTCGGTCGGCCTCCTCGACGTACTGCACGAGTACGACTGCGGAGGCCTCGGTCGCAAGCCTTGCCAGGACGGCGCTTGCGACGCCTCGCTACGACAGTCGATGAGAAATGCGTCTATAAGAACATGGCCGTTGTCAAGGGCGCACTTCACCTAGATCGGCTCGGAGAGCCGATTAAGCAGCTGGCCGCGTAGCCGGCCAGGCGCGATAAGAAGTTGTTCGTAGGCCATTGGATTCGTCGAGTCTGGGGACTCTAGTTTTTAGTTATGACCAGCGGGTTGACGTCGGTGACGTCGGTCTCCCCCATCCATCTATACGCGCATCAGCGGGCGAAGGTGGTGTCCTCGGCAAGGCCCAGCGCCGCCTGGGAAAAGGTCGAGGAGCCCATTGCCTTTATGAGAGCCTCTGCGGCACTCCTGTGTGCCCCAGGCAATGGGCGGTTGATGTTTTCTGCACCACGTTCGTCCAACGCATCATCTACAGTCCGGACTCCTTCCTTTGAAGGAGGCGAGGCTGCCTAATCAGGCTGTCGACTCGGAACGAGTCAGCATTTCTCACAGGCACGCCTCGCGAGAAGACCGCGGCGAGAAAACTCCGCATAGTCGATTTCATCTCGCTGCATCAGGTACAGATGCTCACACAACTTTCGGGCCACGGCGGTCCGGGCCACCTGTCGGCCTCGCCGAGAGACCAAACGGCGGTAGAAGCGCCTCAAGTTGGCTTCGTGGCGGGCGGCGGAGACGCCCGCCTCCACCATCTGGTAGCGCAGAAAGGTCGATCCCTGTTTGCTGATGTGACCCAGCCGCCGCCGTCCGCCACTGGAGCGTTCGCTCGGCGTCAAGCCCACATAGCTGCACAACTGGCCGCCACTGGCAAAGCGTTGGACCGGTCCCACAATCAGCACCCAGGACAGGGCCGTCACCGGCCCCACTCCGGGATACGTCATCAAGCGCTCCGCCTCCGGGCGCTGGGCCGCCGCCTCTCGGATCTGTTTGTCCAGTACGGCGAGGCGAGGTCCAAGCCACTCCAGACCCTGCCACAACTGCTCGGCCGACTGCTGGGCGTAGGGGCGCAGCTTTAACTGCGCAAACGCTCGTTGGCCTTCCCCAGTGAACAACCCAGCCCCCAAGGTTAGTCGATGATTGATCGCCAACGACTGGAGCCCGTTCTTGATCCGCGTCCGGGTCCGAACCCAACGTCGGCGTTGGCTCAGCACCTGCCGCAGATCCCGTCCCTCCGGGTCGATCACCCAGATCTGGGGAAAGCGGTCCTCGATCAATAACTGCCGAATCAAGCGCGCATCCTCGCGGTCATTCTTCTTCTTGCGGACCTGCTGCGCTCGGATCTTCGCCGCATCTCCCACTTGCAGTTGTACCCCCAGTTTGTCCATCACCTCGTGAAACCAGATCGAATACCCGGTGCTCTCGATCCCCACCACGGTCGGACCCGCCAGACCCCCGTAAAATCTCTCGACCTCCTTTCCTTCGTGATTCAAGCGTCGCTCCTCCAGCTCTCCGCTCTCCGTATCCACCATTGCAATCGCCTGGAATCTTGTGTGAAAATCAGATCCAATTAGTTTCATTTCGGCCTCCTCTTCGATGAGTCCCCAGACTCTTTCGAACTTAGGGCCTACGCGACTCATTGTAGAGTCAGCCCCTGAAGAGGAGGCCGTGTTCTTATGAGATCAGGCTAGATGAATAGCGGACCCCACCACCCTTCCTCATCCTCCACCGCCGGAGCCCCCAAATTCTCCAGGACCAATTTCCGGATCTGGCGGAGTTCATCCTTTCCCTGCGGCGCAAGGGTTGCCAGTTGTAGGCGAGCCATGTGATTTCGCAGCCACTGGACCACGAAATGTGAGGGAACTTCGAGTCTCCGGCAAGGCCAGACAATCTTGTCCGCAGTCATCTGGATTCGATCCAGTAGGCCGAAGACTGAGAGCGGCTGATCGTTCAAGGTGCTGCGATTGACCCCTACGAGATGGGCGCCGCTCTTGATTGCTTCGACGGTCATCACGGCCTCGACACCATGTTTGTAGTAGGCATTCTGGGACATTCCGCAGAGGATCGGCTCCTCCAGGAAGACATCCTCCACGACGCTTCTGCTAAAGAGCTTATAGCCGGAGTGGAAATCCGGAAACTCCTCTAGGCTGGTGGCGTATTCGAGGCGCAGTGGCTGTTCTTGGAGGAAGGCATCATAGGCGAGCGCATCCAGAAGTACCCGGTCGGCCAGCTCCTCCAGCTCGCCCCTCAGATATCCCATGGGACGATGCCGCGAGGTGCGGCGGCCCAGGACCAACAACTTCTCGATCCCTCGTGACTGCTGGATATGGTTGGCAGCCCGCAACAGATTCGCGAGCTCGTTGGGAAAGTGATCCCCGTCGGCATCCAGCGCAGCTAGATAACGATGCCTGGAATCGGCGAAGATTAGATCCATTCCATTTCTCAGTGCATGAAGCTTTCCCTTGTTTTCGGACGTAGAGGAGACCCTGACCCCAAAGTGACCGGCGAGCTCCTCGGCCATTTCTTTCCCGTAGTTCTCTCCGTCTACGCTGAGGCAGATGGACCTGGGGTCGTCTACCTGCTGGACACAGGCGTGGACCGTGTCTTCCAGAAGTTGGCGGCTGAGGGAGGCATCCACCCTCGGAGGTACGAAGGTGGGAATCACGATACCGGTGTGTTCGCTAGAGTGCGTAAAGATTCTTCCAGGGACCATCCTTTCTGCATCTGGTTTGAACTTAGTCCAGCCCCCGGCTGCAAGCCGGATCATTCGAGAAGGAAACTTTGGGTCCGGGTCGTAGCGGTGGTCTCCAGGCCGCCGTTCGTCGAGCCAAAGGCTCGAAGGGAGAAGACTTCGGCCTGGAGACCAAAGCTACGTTAAGGTTCAGCTTAGTACAGATGGAGCAGCTATGGCAACGACCCGGATTTGACGGGGGGAGGTCGAGCTCAGACAGGTTGGGGTACTTGCAGGTCCCGGCTTCGTTGACGAAGTTCTGATGGACTGGCTATACTGCGAGCCACCGCTAAGCTTGCTTTTGATCGGAATTCCAAAGCAAAGGAGGAAGTGAGTGAGCCGGTATTCGCTTTTGTGCTCCGGACCCGCAGCAGGAGCGCTCCTTTCCTTGTTCCTGTGCACCCCATTGAAAGCTCAACCCCAGGATCCAGCTGAATTTTTTGAGATGCGGGTTCGACCCGTGCTTGCCCAACAGTGCTTCGTCTGTCACAGCGCCAGCGCGATGGGAGGGCTGGAGATGAAGTCTCGCGAGGCGCTCCTGAAAGGAGGAGACTCCGGGCCATGTGTTGTGCTCGGGCATCCCGAGCAGAGTCTCTTGATCCAGGCGGTGCGGCAAACCCACGACCGTCTGAGGATGCCGCCTCAGGGTAAACTACCGGAGGATCAGATCGAGGATCTCGCGACCTGGATCCGAGCAGGAGCTGTCTGGCCAGACGATAGTCCGTCTGCCTCGGCCGCAAGGAAAGCGGGTCGGTATGTGATCCGACCGGAACAGCGTAGTTTCTGGTCCTTTCAACCCCCTGGTCCGGTAGAGATTCCAGCGGTGAAGAAGCAAGCTTGGGTTCGAACCCCTCTGGACCACTTCGTGCTCTCTCGGCTAGAAGACCAAGGCCTCGATCCGGTAGAGCCGGCCCAGCGCCGGACGTTACTGCGCCGGGCCTACTTCGATCTGATCGGATTGCCCCCGACTCCCAGCGAGGTCAACGCCTTTCTCGACGACGAGTCTCCCGACGCCTTCGAACGGGTGGTGGATCGCCTCCTATCCTCCCCCCGATACGGAGAGCGTTGGGGTCGTTTCTGGTTGGACCTGGCCCGCTATTCCGACGACAAGTTGAACTCCACAGAGGATGAACCGTATTTGAACGCCTTTCGCTACCGAAACTGGGTCATCGACGCCTTCAACCAGGACCTTCCCTACGACCTGTTCGTCAAGGCTCAGCTGGCAGGAGATCTCTTGCAGGGCCAGGATGAAAGCTATGTGGGAGGCCTCGGCTTCTACGCCATCAGTCCACAGTTTCAGGATGATCGGGTGGATGCGACTACCAGGACATTTCTAGGGCTCACCGGCGGCTGTGCCCAGTGTCACGATCACAAGTTCAACCCGATTCCAATCGAGGACTACTACGCCCTCCTGGGGGTCTTCAATAGTGCCAAGATCGACGAGTACCCTCTTTCCGGGGAGGAGGTCGTCAAACAGTATCGGGAGAAGGAGGAGAGGCTCGAGGCTGAAAAGGCGGCCCTCGCCGACTTCCGGGCGAAGCAGCGCGATCAGCTGATCGAGGCACTCGCCCATCAGACCTCCCGCTATATCCAGGCGTCCTGGAGAATTCTGGGTTCTTCACAGAGGGAGGAGTTCGACAGCGTTGCCCAGCAGCAGAAGCTGGACCCCGAAACCCTGGAGGGATGGGTGAAATACCTGTCGGAGTCTCCCAGGGATCACCCTTTCCTCGATCTGTGGGACCAGGCACTGGTCTCGGGTGCGACCTCCGATCAGATTGAGGAGATAGCCCTCACGCTCGAGACCCTGGTCATCTCTGCGATCCGCGAGAAGCGAGAAGTCGACGAGGAGAACGAGCGTCGGACTCACGGAAAGACCCGGGTGGAAATCGGAAAGACCGAGCTGCTATCCCTGGAAAGAGACCAGTACTTTTTGTGGCGTGATCTGGCTTCGGAGAAGGAGTTCACCGCTCCTATCAAGTTCGAGAGTGGGATTCTCTACTACCCCGAAGACAAGATTGACCGTTTCCTCGACGGTGTCTGGAGGACGCATCTGGACACTTTAAGTCAGCGAGTCGAGAAGCTCGAGACGGCGATGCCGGAGAAGTATCCCTTCTATCACGTGCTCTCGGACAAGGAGAAGCCAAAAAACGAGAGGATCCGCATCCGTGGCAATCCCAACAATCTAGGCGAGGAGATGCCTCGCAGGTTTCTTTCGATCCTGAGCCAGTCCGAGCCACAGCTCTCTACTCGAGGCAGCGGTCGGCTGGAGCTGGCCGAGGCTATTGCCAGTCCCCACAATCCCTTGACTGCCCGAGTCATGGTGAACCGGATCTGGCTGCATCACTTTGGGCAGGGGATTGTTCGGACGCCCAGCAACCTGGGCCAGATGGGCGATCGTCCCAGTCATCCCCAGCTGCTCGACTACCTGGCCCTGCATTTCGTCGAGAAGGGTTGGTCGTTCAAGGCGATGCACCGCGAGATTATGCTTTCCGCCACCTACGCCTTGAGCACCCGATTCTCGGAAGCCAACTACAGAATCGACCCCGAGAGTCGGTTGTTGTGGCGATATCGTCCTCGGCGTCTGGATGCCGAGGCTTTGCGAGACTCCATTCTGCAGGTCGCTGGAAAACTGGATCTCGAGGCCGGGGGAGCCTCCTTCAAACTGGACGACGAGTCAAACCTGCGGCGCACCGTCTATGGCTTTATCAGCCGCAGGCACCTGGATACAATGCTCGCCCTGTTTGACTTCCCCAATCCCAACAGCAGCAGTCCCAAGAGGATTCAGACCAACACGCCTCTTCAAGGACTCTTCTTCCTCAACAGCGAGCTGGTAGCGCGAATGGCGAGGGCCCTGTCCAGGGCGCCTCCAGGAGGAAGCGGGAGGGAAAAGCCGGGCCAGGATTTCGCTGGCTTATCATCTCCTCTTCGGGCGGCCGCCAACTCCCGAGGAAATGCAGATTGGATTGAGCTTCGTGAAGCACGAGTCTGATGCCTGGCCACGCTATGCTCAGACCCTTCTCAGCTCGAATGAGTTCATGTACATAAATTAGCTCGATGCAACCTCCAGGAGCCTTGATCAATCGGCGACAGCTGCTCCGCAGCGTGGGCACGGGCTTCGGCATGGTAGCCGCTTCCAGTCTATTGGCCCAGGATCAGAGTCCGCTGTCGGTGCTGGCCCCCAGGCCGTCCCACTTCCCGGGCAAGGCCAAACAGGTCATCTTTCTCTTCCTGAACGGCGGACCCTCCCACGTCGACTAGTTCGACTACAAGCCGATGCTGGAGAAGTATGACGGTCAGCCCTATCCTGCCGGCAATCTGGAAACCGAACGCAGAACCGGACATCTGATGCGCTCGCCCTTCGAGTTCAAGAGGAGAGGGGGAGAGTGGGATCCCAGTCAGCGAGATCTTTACTCATTTGGGCGGCTGCATCGACGACATCTGTGTGATCAAGTCCATGTACACGGACATGCCCTTTCACGAGCCCTCGCTGTTCATGTTCAACTGCGGTCAAAGGATTCCTGGACATCCCTCGCTGGGTTCCTGGCTGACCTATGGATTGGGTACCGAAAACCAGAACCTGCCAGGCTATGTGGTCCTTTGCTCGGGCTTACCCGTGGTGGGACCCCAGTTGTGGTCCTCCGCCTTTCTCCCCGGTGCCTATCAGGGGACTTACATCAGGAACAACGATTCCGACCCCGAGAAATTGGTCCCCAATCTGCGGAACGCCACCACCGGGTCTTCTCAGCAGCGGAGGCAGCTGGATCTACTCGGTCGGCTCAACCAGCTTCACATCGAGCGTCACGGGTCCGCTCCCGAGTTTGAGGCGACCATCCACTCGATGGAGGTCGCCTACCGGATGCAGGCCGAGGCCATGGATGCCTTCGATGTCAGAGAGGAAAGCGAAGCCACCCGCTCGATGTACGGGGAAGGGGATTTCTCGCGAGGTTGCCTGATCGCACGGCGCTTGATCGAGCGGGGAGTCCGCATGGTGCAGGTCTATTATGGCAACAGTCAACCCTGGGACACCCACGACGACATCCTTCGAATGCGCTCGCTCACGGCACAGTCGGACAAGCCGATGGCCGCCCTGATCCACGATCTGCGGTCGACGGGACTTCTCGACGAGACTCTGGTGGTGATCGGAGGCGAGTTTGGGAGAACCCCGACGGTCGAGGTAGGCGGGCTGGTGGCCGTTCAGAACGGGCGGGACCATAACAACCACGGCTTCTCGGTGCTGCTGGCCGGCGGTGGCGTGAGGGGCGGGACGACCTACGGAAACACCGATGAGTTTGGCTTCAAGGCAGAGGAAAATCCAGTCCACGTCCACGATCTACAGGCGACCATGCTCCACCTGCTGGGCCTGGATCACACCCGTCTCACCTACCGATACAGCGGTCGAGATTTCCGGCTGACCGATGTTCACGGCCGTGTGCTTGAAGGAATCATCGCCTAGAAAAGAAGACGCCTCACATCACAGCACATCCGGGGTTCGGGGCTGTAGTCTTGCGAGCCGGAATCAGCATTCGCCTTCGATCCCCGCACAGCTTGACAAAGCCCGTCATTGGTCCTGAAGTAGGGATGCAGCGAGTCGGTCCAGAAAGATCACGGCTTGCTTATGCCGCTGAAGGATGGATGCCGGAACGTCTGGCGTTACAGGCCCGTGGATCGCATTGTGTACAGCCGCTGCCTTGCGCTCCTCTGGAACTGTGCAGACGATTGCCCTACTCTTCATGATCTGTCGGATGCTCATCGAGATGGCTCCTTGGGGAACCTCGGCAAGCCTCCTGAACCAACCTTCACCTAGCTGTTGGCGGCGGCATGCCTCGTCGAGTTGAACCACGATATACGGCTGCTCGGTCTCGAAGTCGGCGGGTGGATCGTTGAAGGCCAGATGGCCGTTCTCTCCGATTCCGACGAACGCCACATCTATCGGATGTTGCTCGAGTATCTGCCCGACCCGGCCACATTCCGCGAGGCAGTCGCCCTCAGCGTCCAAGTAATAGAACTCCCGCAGCGGAAGTGGGAGACGACTTACGAATCTCTGCCAAAGATAAAGACGAAATGACGCCGGATGGCTGATTGACAGATCTGCATACTCGTCAAGGTGAAAGACAGTCACACGGTGCCAGGCGATGTTCTTCGATGCAACCAGCGACTTCAGGAGCTCGAACTGGGAGGCACCGGTAGCCAATACAATGTTCGCACCGCCGCGGTTTTCAAGAGCCTCGCGAATCAGAGCCAGTCCATGTGATGCCGCTTGTTCGGCCATCTCCCCGGTCGTTTCAAAAACGCGAACCTTCATGGAACGGCCTCCCTTTCCCCCTTCACCATCCTCCTACTCGCCCTCATCTCGCCTCGCAAGCCCCATCTGCATACAGTAGTGTATTCATGAACCAGAGTCACTACTGTCCGGTTAAAAGTCGACTGATATCAATTGGTTAGCGATGTGACCTACTTGGTCTTGCAAGTCCCAATGCCTAAGTGGTTGAAGAATCAGGATTTGCTCGAACGGGGTAGTTTTGAAAATTGGCGTCAACTTCTGGAGTGATGGCGCCCTGAGTGCCTAGGAAGGAGGTGAATCCTGAAGGGATTCCGTATTTCAGCCCAGGGTTTCCGAACCCTGGGTCAACGCCGTCGCCCCTGGATTTCAACCCTGAATGGGTTGCGTACAGAAGGGCAACGAATGGGTCAGGACGCAACCCCTACAGGGTTGATTCTTAAGGGGTTGAATTTTTTACCCAGGGTTGGGAAACCCTGGGCTGGAAGAAATCCCGTTGGGATTGACCTCGCTTGGTTTTGACAACACCCATTTCCCATCCCTCGATCCCAAAGTCGATCCGATCCCACACGAGAGGGAAGACAGCGGTCTCAGCTGAAATCGATTCCAGCTTGTTTTCCTTCTAAATCAATGATTATACGCATGTTGAAGCCATATCTAAATGCTTCAACCGGACAGTAGTGAACCAGAGTACTAAGCTGCTGGTGTGCCGGTCGTATACGGATTCGCCGCGCAGTAGTCCCCACAGTTTACTTCAGTTGTAGAAAGAAGACAGCCTCCGCTTGATTCTGGCTCTTTTCGCCGACTTCGCTGCCTGTCAGAATTAGGCAAAGGTCTGGCTGAACGGGAGACCACGTGCGCTGGATTGTTGGAGATATTCAGGGTTGCTTTGGCGAGTTCGACGAACTACTTGAGGAGATCAACTTCGATCCCGCTCGAGACGAGTTGTGGTGTCTGGGCGATCTGATCAATCGTGGGCCAGATTCGCTGGCGGTTCTGCGTCTGTGGCGTAGTGTCGGAGGCCGAGGAATCCTCGGCAACCACGAAATCAATGCGCTCCTCGCGTTTTCGGGGACACGACCCAAGCGGCTGAAGTCCTTGCAGCAATTGTTCCGTGCATCGGATGCCGCAGAACTTCTCGATCAGCTGAGAGACCTACCGATTCTGGTTTACTTACCTTCAGCCGGAGACGGTTCTGACTGCTGGATCATCCATGCTGGACTGCGCCCCTCCTGGAGCCTCCCCGGTATTGCGGGTGCCATCAACCAGCCCCCCCACAGCGACGCCTGGCTGCAGAGTGAAGACGTGTCCTTTGCGACCTCGGTCCGCTGCTGCAGTGAGGAGGGTAGGATGTGTGCTCACAAGGGTGTGCCAGGAGCCTGCCCGCCTCCCTGTCTTCCCTGGGATTCCTTCTACCTGGGAGAGCCGCTCGTGGTTCATGGCCACTGGGCGGCCCGGGGATACTACCGCGGCACCCGCAGCATGGGATTGGATTCGGGGTGTGTCTATGGAGGCTGGCTGACGGCCTGGTGCCAGGAAGAAGACAGAATCGTCCAGGTGAAGTCTCGCCAGCCACGCTAGCATTTCTGTCTTGAATCTTGCTGCACCCTTGTCAGAGGACAGGAGCAGACCGTCGCAGAGTGAGATTGCTTCACCTTCAAGAGAGAGGTACCCTGTTTGTCGACTTCGGCAAGTGAAAGTGGGTTTGGGATGTTGCTTCTCGAGGCTGCTTCATCGATGTTTCAAAGACCCGGCTCTATTCCCGCACATTGCCGGATGCGAAGGCAAATCTGGCTTGTCTTTTTCCTTTGGGTTACCCATGTTGCGGCAGAGAGTCCCCTCGAGCAGCGTTTCAAGTCCTTGGTACTTCCCATCCTCCAGGCCAACTGCCTAGCCTGTCATGGGGATCCTGCCCCCCAGGCTGATCTGGATCTGAGGACTGTGGACTCGATCCTCTTTGGGGGCAAGTCTGGGTCGGCCGTCCTTCCCGGCTCATCGGATCGCAGCCTTCTGATCGAAAAGGTGGCCTCGGGAGCCATGCCTCCTGGGGATCAGCGCGTGAGCCCTGCTGAGATCGACCTCATCCGGCAGTGGATCGACAGTGCCACCCCGGTCGCTGAGGAGGTGGATTCCGTCCACATCACCGAGAAGGACGTCCTTCCCATCTTCCTCATGAGGTGCGCCGTCTGTCACGGAAAGCGCAAGCAGGAGGGCGGTCTTGACCTGAGGACCATCGCCGGACGGCTCAAAGGAGGCAAGTCGGGTCCCGCCCTGGTGCCTGGGGATCCCAAGAACAGCCTCCTATTTCGACGCATCCTTGACGAGGAGATGCCGCCTTCCGAGCTGCTCTACGAATATCGAGTACGTCCTCCGACGATGGCCGAAGTAGAAACGCTGCGGCGCTGGATTGCCGCCGGTGCAGCGTCCGATCCGCCCCGGCATGCTGCAGAGGATCGGGAGCACCCGATTGCCGAAAGCGACCAACAATTCTGGTCGTTTCAGCCGCGAAAGCGTCCTACAGTTCCCGAGGTGCAGGGCGAACAGTGGGTCCGAAATTCAATCGACTCCTTCCTATTGGCCAGACTTGAGGCCGAAAAACTCGTCTTTTCTCCTGAAGCCGATCGCCACACTCTCCTTCGCAGGGCGTACCTGGATCTGATAGGAATGCCGCCGTCAGCCGGCTAGGCGAAGGCCTATCTGGACGACAAGGGGCCGGACGCCTACGAGCGCATGATCGAGGGGCTGCTTGCCTCGCCCCACTATGGAGAACGATGGGCTCAGCACTGGCTGGATCTGGCGGGCTATGCAGATACCGAGGGCATCAAGCACGCCGACCATTTCCGTCCTCACGCCTGGCGTTACCGTGATTACGTCATCCGCTCGCTCAATCAAGACAAGCCCTACGACCGATTCTTGACCGAGCAGCTGGCAGGGGACGAGCTGGCGGACTATGAAGATGAGGTCACCCCGTCCCTGATGAACCTGCTAGCGGCCACTGGATTCTTGAGGCAGGTGTCAGACCCCACCGACTCGCCTTCGAATGCATCGCTGGCCGAGAAGATGGATGTGGTGCACGATGAGATCAAAGTACTGAGCTCTTCGGTCATGGGGCTGACCCTGGGCTGTGCTCGCTGCGACAATCACAAATACGATCCCCTGACTCAGCGGGACTACTATCGGTTTAGCGCGATTCTGCAGAGTGCCTACGATCCCTACGACTGGTTGGACCCGACGCGGCGATATCTGAAGATTGCACCGGAAGAAGAGAAGCAGGAGGTGAGTCGCTTCAACGCCCCCATCCAGGCCAAGATCGACCAGCTAGAGAAGTCGTTCGATACCAAGGCCGCGCCGCTGCGTCAGAAACTGCAAGAGGTGCACCTGGCGGCATTGCCCGAGGCGATTCGAAAGGATCTGCAGCAGCTGTTGAGGGTTCCGGAGCAGGAACGGAGTCCGACCCAGAAGTATCTGTTCCGCCGCTTCAAGGACACGCTCGAGATTACCAACCAGCAGGTGGGCGTTGAGGATCCTGAGTTCACGGCCCAGCTGGAGAAACACACAGTGGCCCTGGCAGAACTCAAGGAGAAGCTGCGAAAGGAGCCTGCAGTACGGGCACTGTTCGACATGGGAGGCGACCCTTCCCCCGTCTATTTGCTTCAGCGCGGTGAAGCCGGTTCTATCGGCGATCGGGTCTATCCTAGTGTGCCAGCGGTGCTGCGGCAGGGGTTGCCCCCCTTCCGGCCGGCTTCTCCCCGAGATGGAGGCGACTCCACCGGGAATCGGCTCGCCTTGGCGCGATGGTTGACCCATGCGGATCATCCGCTGACCGCCAGGGTCATGGTCAATCGCATCTGGACGCACCACTTCGGTCGGGGGATCGTGGCAACTCCGGCCGACTTTGGGCGTTCCGGTTCGCCCCCCTCGCATCCGGAGCTGCTGGATTGGCTGGCGAACGAGTTCGTCCGAAGTGGTTGGAGCATCAAGACCATGCACCGGCTCATGATGACGTCCACGGCCTATCGCCAGAGTTCCCGTCTGGGCGAGGACGCAAGAGCCGATCCCGACAACCTGCTGCTCTCCCATATGCCCATGAGGCGGATGGAGGCCGAGGTCCTCTACGACTCCATCCTGAGGGTCACGGGACGCCTGGATCCTCGGAGATTCGGACCCGCAGACGAGGTCGAGAAGAAACCCGATGGCGAGGTTATCGCCAAGGGATCCAAGAAGGGTCGGCGCCGAGCCATCTATACACAAAGACGTCGCTTTCTACCGATGACATTCCTGGATCTCTTCGATTCACCGCAGATGGCGCCCAACTGTACCGAGCGCAGGTACTCCACCGTGGCGCCCCAGGCTCTACAGCTCATGCATGGCTACATGGCTCGCGAGTTGTCGCGTCACCTGGCCGGCCGCTTGATCGATGCCTTTCCCGAGCAGCCCGAAAAGCAGGTTGAGGAGCTCTATATGAGGGCACTCTCACGTCTCCCCACTTTGGCAGAAGAGCAGATGGCCCTGGATTCACTGGACGAACTAGCCGAAAAATGGGTGGGACACCTGGAAAGTCAAAGAGACGAAGCCCCAAAGCGGTCCACCGCGGAGTGGTCTGCGCTGAGTTCCCTTGGCCACGCCATTCTCAGCTCGGCAGAGTTCTCCTATATTGACTAGAGAACGGAGAGACCAATACATGCAGCGACCCACGGACCGAGATGGTTTCAGCCGGCGAGAATTCTTTTCGCGATTGGGCGACGGCTTGCATGGCGCGGCGCTGGCCACCCTGCTGTCCGGTGACCTGGCCGCCAGCGGTGTCCGGACCTACGACCTCAAGGCCCGCCCGCCGCACTTTCAACCGCGGGCCACATCGGTCATTCACCTGTTCATGAATGGTGGACCCAGCCAGGTCGATCTATTCGACCCCAAACCCGCGCTCGAGAGACTGGCGGGATCTGCTGCTCCCCGGGACATCATCAACCAGATCGAGTTTGCCAACGAGGTAGGAGGGCTTCTCCCCTCGCCGTACGAGTTCAAAAGGCACGGCGAATCCGGGATGGAGCTCTCCTCGCTTCTTCCTCATCTGGGGGAGGTCGCGGACGACATCACCCTGGTCCGCTCCATGTACGGCGAGCACTCCAATCACGAGCCGGCACTCTACTTGATGCACTCGGGGCGAGTTCTGCCCAATCGTCCTTCTCTGGGTTCCTGGGTGGTCTACGGTCTGGGCAGCGAGAATCAGAATCTTCCCGGCTACGTGGTACTGGACGATCCCAAGGGATTGCCCATAAACCGAGGCCAGAACTGGCAGTCGGCCTGGCTTCCTCCGGTGTATCAAGGGACGCGCTTTCGATCTGAGGGTCCGCCGGTCTTGAATCTGAAGCCGCGTCGGGAGTTGCCCAGCGATCTGGTAGCAGCGGAACGAGCCCTATTACGACGTCTCGATCGAGCCCACCTCGAGTCGCGGCCGAGGAGGCCCGAGCTGGACGCCCGCATTGCCAGCTTCGAATTGGGAGCCCGCATGCAGCTGGCCACCTCCGATGCCCTGGATCTTTCGAAAGAGGATGAATCGACTCGGGAGATGTACGGCCTCAATAACGAGGCTACGGCGTCCTACGGAAAGCGCTGCCTGATGGCTCGACGCCTGGTGGAGCGCGGGGTCCGCTTCGTCCAGGTCTTCATCGAGGGGCAGATCTGGGATGCCCACCACAACCTGGAGAAGAGCCTGGCCTACAGCTGCGGTAAGACCGACCAGCCGAGCGCAGCCCTGATCAAAGATCTGAAGCGACTCGGGTTACTCGACAGCACTCTCGTAATCTGGGGGGGAGAATTCGGACGGATGCCCCTGTCGCAGGTGAATCGCGACCGAGGAGCCGCCGGCCGCGACCATGGTCCCGACGGTTTCAGCCTTTGGATGGCAGGCGGCGGGGTCAAAGCGGGCCACGTCCACGGGGCCACCGACGAAATCGGACACAAGGCCGCCGACCAGCGAGTCAGCGTCCAAGACTTCCATGCCACCCTGCTGCACCTACTCGGGATGAACTTCCGCGACCTGGTCTACAACCGGCACGGCCTGGACGAACGTCTCACCGATCAATATCCGGCAAGGGTGGTGGAAGAGATCCTGGCTTGAAGAACGTCGCACGTCGAATACGTCGCACGTCGGAACGTCTGAACGTCGCACGTCCCAGGTAGCGGCTCATCGCGGTGGTTTTCGAACCTTCAGGTTTCCGGCGCTGTCAGTCCCAGAGCTGTCTGCTGCCGGCTTAGAGACGTGGGACGTTCAGACGTTCAGACGTTCCGAGGTTCAAACTTGAAGATCGATATCACCATTCCTAGCAACAGCAGGCCCGTCATCGTCAAATAGCTATTCTGTATCCCCAGAATGAAAGCATGGCTGACTCCGGCAGCACCACCTTCTGGCCCCACCTCCAGGCTGGGCTCGAACCCCAGGCTGCCCATGGTAGCTGTAACGATAGCCGTTGCCACGGCGATACTGGTGACGCTACCGGCATTTCTCACTAGATTGAGAAAGGAAGACACCACCCCATAGCTTTCCCTTTCCACGACGCTCAGGATGGAACTGCTGTTGGGGGTGTAGAATACGCCCATCCCCGAGCCTTGGAGCATCATCGCCAGTATGACCAGAGGAAGCGTCGATCCCTCGTCGAGCCGCGACAGCAGGAACAACCCGGTGGCGGCCAGCGCAAGTCCACCCACGGTGAAAAGTCGCCAGCCGTAACGATCGGATCCGAGCTTCGTCAAGTGGGCGGCCGATCTCCTACAGCGCTTTCGGAAGGGCGCTACAACGCTGTTTAAAACCGGATGCCGGCAGTGCCCTGGAATGTCACGCGATTATTTTCGGGGACAGGATCAAATCCCGAGCCCAGGAGCTCGACCTTGTGACCGATTTCACCCTGAAATGGAAGGAGACGTTTCACTCGCGGTGCTCCCGAGTCAGGAGTGACCGTGGTAAAGGTCCTGGTGACGGTCTTGGTGAGTGGACGCTGTGCGTCTTCCAGGGCGGTGGTTGAGGTGAACCTGGCTACGACATCAAAGGTCTCGCCGCCGACATTTTGGGTAGTCTGATGACTTGATCACTCAGGACTATCTCTGTCTCGAAACTCGTACCGACCACACCTTCTGGTGGCGGCGCTGGAACTTGGTCCAGAGTCATCACTGCAGACCCCTCAGCGAGAGCACCTTGAGCGCTAACCGTTACGCTGCCCTCTACGACACGTTGGACATCAAAGCTCAGTCCCTCCTCAGCATCGATAGTAGACACCTGAAGGTAGTGGAAATCCGGAGTTGAACCAACTGTCTGCTTCCCGATGCCAAGAATCCCTCCGTCTTCCAGACTGGAGAAGTCGGTCGAGACCTTTTCAAGGCGGAACTCGGAGCGAAGCAATCGCATCTGTTCGCCAATCTGCCGCACCTTGATCGTAAAACCGGGCGCCGAGCCTGCCAGCAAGGTATGAGGGATGATGTCAAACGTAGGACTGAAGACAGGCGCTCTCACATTCACGATAGCCGTGTCTGTGGTTGGCGGGTCAAGACTATCCACCACCACCAGTTCGATTTCTCCTGGCTTCAGGCCTCTTACGGTTATGACGGTTTCCTGCAGTTCTGCTACCGCGACTTGTTGATCCCGCTCCGATAAAGGTCTCAGCTTATAAGGAGGAAAGCCCCCCCCAATGACGAAGGTGTCTTTTCCACTGCCCGGGGTCAAGAGCACCGTGGCGCTGGACGGAAGGACGTCGAGACGCGGAGTCGAGGACCGCACCTGGTAACCCACGCTATTGCTTTGCTCGCCGTCGACGGTAACGGTCACCGCGTAGAGCACGGGAGGAGAAAACACCAGCCTGCCCGCTAGACCCTCCGGGACGGTACCGCTGATCACGGTTTCGGAGGCGCCGATGATCTCGGCCTGAACTCTTCCTTCTGGCCGATAAAAGAGAACCATGTTCTCACTCGGTTGGGAACTGAACCCGCTCCCGATCAAGGTGAAGCTAGTTTGCTGCCGTCCGGTGGTGGGCGAAATGAGTCGAACCCTGGGAGGTCCCTCATGGATAACAGGCGCGCAACTGGGGAGCTCCGATCTGCCCAGACCGTGAAGGAGCAGTTGGACGATATCCTGAACCAGTAGTGTCCCAACGTTTGGGCTTCTAATCTCTGTAAAGTATTAATGAGTAATATGTTAGAGAAGATAATGGGTGTTTCCGACTTGAAAGTGAGTGTACGCTCACGCCCTTCAGTTCATAAGGAGGGCGAGCATGTACACGGGCACGACGATTTTTTCTCAGGTGATGCGGCATCTTCCCTGGCATCATTTTCATCGCATTGTTCAGCACTACGGAGGCGACTACAAGGTCAAGTCGTTCCGCTGTGCCGACCATTACCGGGTCATGGCCTTTGCACAGTTGACCTATCGCGAGAGCTTGCGCGATATCGAAGCCTGCCTACGGGCCATGAGATCCAAGCTCTTCCACATGGGCATTCGCTCCACGGTCTCCCGCAACAATCTGTCCAATGCCAACGAGAGGCGCGACTGGCGCATCTATGCCGAGTTTGCCCAAGTGCTTATCGCCGAAGCGCGCCGCCTGTACACCGACGAGGACCTGGGAGTCGACCTGAACGCGACCGTCTATGCCTTGGACTCCACGACTATCGACCTGTGCCTCTCGGTCTTCCCCTGGGCGCGCTTCCGCCGTACCAAGGGGGCGATCAAACTGCATACCTTGCTCAACCTGCACGGCGCCATTCCCGAGTTCGTTCTGATCTCGGACGGAAAACTGCACGATGTCCACGCCTTGGACCACCTGATTCCTTGTCCCGGTGCCTACTACATCATGGATCGCGGATACCTGGATTTCGGGCGCCTGTACCGACTCCATTCTGCCCGGTCGTTATTCGTGACCCGCGCCAAGGCCAACTTCAAGTTCCGCCGCCGCTACTCCCACCCGGTGGACAGAACGACGGGACTGATCTGCGACCAAACTGTCCTGCTGAGCACCTTCTATCCGGCCAAGGCCTACCCCGAACCTTTGCGTCGCATCAAGTTCTTCGACGTCACCACCGACCTGCGGCTAGTATTCCTCACCAACGACTTTGCTTCTCCCGCTCTGACTATTGCCCGGCTCTACAAGCTCCGCTGGCAGATCGAACTGTTCTTCAAATGGATCAAACAGCATCTCCGCATCAAGGCCTTTTACGGCACCAGTCCCAATGCCGTGAAAACACAAATCTGGATCGCCCTCAGTACCTACCTGCTCATCGCCATCATCCGCAAGCGCCTCTATCTCGAGTTGCCGCTCTACACAATTCTCCAGGTCCTGAGTGTCTCGCTCTTCGAGAAAACCCCAATTTTACAGGCCTTTCAGGACATGCATTACATTACTCAGAATAGTGACATTCATAAACAGTTGATGTTATTCGACTAACGCTGGGACGCTACTGATCCTGAACATCAACGAAGTTGTCCTGGTTCAGGTCGGCGTTGCTCAGAGCCTCGCCGGTCAAACCCCTGGATCCCAGGATGTGGGCTTGGATGAGAACCAGATCTCTTACGTCTCGCTGTCCATCCAGATCAGCGTCACCCAGACAAAAGGGAATCGTCTGCAGGACGAGTGTTGAGGCCGAGAGTTGACCGGTGCCGAAGCTTTGCTCCCAGAACAGGTGCACCAGGGAAAGGGTCAACAACATCAGAAGAGAGAGCTTCAGCACACTCACCAGTCTCCGGAATATTGATCGATTCCAACTCATTTCGCTCCGACGCTCTTGGCCAGGGACGCAGAATCCCGACCCAGGAATCCAAAAGTTACCAGATTCAGCACACCGACGGTATTGTTAGGACGTTCCTTTCGCCCCGAATCGTATCCGAACCGCGAGAAAAACCCGAAATGAGGAGCTATTGGACTTTGCTTTGGATCGGCCGCCTCCCCCCGCCATCCAGACGCTGAAAGCATAGGGATTGTGGTCTCGCCCTTGTCAACAGGCCGCAGATCAAGGCACAGAAGGCGACCGATCGGTGCATCGATCGCTGCGTAGAGATGGAATCGGACTACTGCTCTCTATGGCTTTTCGTCTCTCTGCTTAGGCTATACTGTCCTGCAGCCAGGCCAATGATGTCGATCCGGAGAAGATTTCATTCGCTCGCTTCCCTCGCCCTGTCCTGTGTCATGGCCCAAGGGGCATCGGAGCTTGAGGTGAAGGTGACCGCAGCCCGATGCCGTACTCCCAGAGCAGTTCAGGCGCCCGACGGAACCATTTATGTCTACGGTGCTCTGAAAAGCGACGATGGGGGCAAGTCCTTTTGGCCGGTGGAGGAGTCTGATCCCGCCTTTGGCTCCTTCTTGGTCGGCGAGAAGCTGACCTCCCTGCTCTGGAGAAAAGGACTGTTTCTAGGCTTCTACTGGAACGTCACTTGTGCTGAGGCGGGTCGTTGTTCAGGCAGAATGTGGCGCTCTCGGGACGGGATGAAGACGGTGGAGAAGAAGGAAACAGTTCTGATCATTCCGGAGGCGGGTTCCGTACCTGTGGACACCTTCTCCGAAGTCAAAGACCAGCAGAGTTCGACCCTCTTCTTCCATCGCGGGATTCGGGAAATGCCGGATGGGACACTCTTGGCCTGCATGACCGGCAGCTTTGAGCAAGACAAGTCCCCGACAACCGACCCTCGAAGCAAGAGGGAGACCCCGATGAAAATGAGGTCCTTCCTGATGCGCTCCAGCGATCAGGGAGATACCTGGAGATATCTATCGACCGTTGCGGCTCCAAAGGCCGACGCTGTGGACGATACGGAGGGGTTCAACGAGTGGGCCCTGCTCCCCTTGGATGACGGTCGGATGTTGGCTGTGATGCGCACCGGCCACTACTCCCCGATGGTGGCAAGCTGGAGCAGCGACGGAGGCAAGACCTGGAGTCCGCCCGGCGACATGGGTCTGGGCCCAGGGGTGGACCCCTATCTGCTGCGGCTCCAAGATGGACGATTGGCCGTCGCCATGGCCAGCTGGTGCAGCGCAGGGGAGCAAAAAAAGGGCACTGGAGGCAAGAGGATCAGAGAAGGCGCTGCCAACTTGCAATCAATGCAGATAGTACCGGCAAGAGATGGGCCGCCACCACGGTTGCCGATTATGCCCCCAGGATGGCCTATCCCACGATCTTTGAGGTCGAGCCCAACGTGATTCTCTACCAATCAGGGGAGTGCCTCGAACTCTGGAGGGTCGAGCTAAAACCAAAGTCGCTGTAAAGCAACAGAATCGGATAACCATGAATCGTCGTTCCTGGCTCAGAACCACTACCTGTGCCGTGCAAGGGCCATTAAAATCCTCGATTCTGCCCTCCAAACTGGCACAAAAACTGACACAGTGGAAAAAGGGAACTCAGGCGGGTCTCTCTAACCTGTTGAAAAGATTGGTGGAGACGAAGGGGCTCGAACCCTCGACCTCCTGAGTGCGATTCAGGTGCTCTTCCAGACTGAGCTACGTCCCCACCGAGGCCTTCATTCTACCAGAAATTCTAGAGCACTTTGAGGTGAATGCGCTTCCGTTGCGCAGCTGTGGTGGCGACTGCGGCTCTTTCTGCGAGCCTCCGACCGGATCCGTCGGCTCGCTCACTTGAAGTTGGAGTGGGAGGGGTAGCCGGGAATGCTTGCTGCTTGCAGAACGGCTCGGACGACGGCTCGGGCAGTGGCTTCGGCTGCCAGAGCGCCGACCTGTCCCAGGTTGGCACCCCTCAGGGACTCGGTGGAGAGCGCGAAGACTGTATCGCCGTCGAAGGGCATGTGTACCGGATTGATGCAGCGTGCAAAGCCGTCGTGGGCCATCTGCGCGATTTTGGTCATGCCCGATTTGTCGAAGGCGGCGTTAGTCGCTACCACCGCCAGCGTCGTGTTTTCACCCGAGCCCCCCAGGCGGAGCATCTGGGGATCGGTTCGTAAGATGCGTGCCGTGTTGGCAAACTCGTGTCCCTCCTGGGAGCGGGCACCAGCGAGAATAGATCCGGTTGTTGGATCTACGACATCTCCTACCGCGTTGACTGCTGCCAGAGCCGCGACCGTTAGCTCGCCGGTCTGAATAGAGGCGGTACCGAGGCCCCCTTTCATGGCGAACTCGTGGCCCAGCAGCTTGCCGACCGTGGCTCCGGCTCCGGCTCCTACGTTGCCTTCCGGAATCGGTCCCGAGCCAGCTGCGACACAGGCTTGGTAGCCGGTTTCCGGTCCGGGGCGAATTGACGGATCCCCAATGGCCAGATCGAAGAGGATGGCAGCGGGGACGATCGGGACCAGCGCCACCGATGTCTGGTAGCCGATGCCCTTCTCCTCGAGGTATCGCACCACTCCAGAAGCGGTGTCCAGCCCGAAAGCACTGCCACCCGAGAGCACTACGGCATGGACTCTGTGAACCGAACGGACTGGGTCCAACAGGTCGGTCTCTCGGGTTCCCGGTGCAGAGCCCCGGACGTCCACGCCCGCAAGTGCGCCCTGCTCGACGATGACCACGGTGCAGCCGGTGGGGCGGCGAGGATCGGTGGCGTGTCCGACACGAATTCCATCGATGTCGGATAGTCCGCCTTCGTACTCGATTTCAGGGGATGCAGCGGGGGTCGGCATGGATTGGCTCTTTGGCTCTTTTGGTTTGCCCGATAAGGATCATCCCGAGTGGCAGCATCGGGGCGGCTGTCGACGAGAACGCAGTGCTGGCAAGTCGGGATGTAAGCCGAATTTTGTACCTTTGCAGGTGGTGATCATTCCTCTAGGGATTGAGTCGCCTCAATCCTCTGGCGGCCTACCCGCTCCGCCTTTCGCCGTCCGAAGACGACGAGCATGGGCCGGGCCAGCCCCTGGGGAGCCTATTTGGCCTTGCACCGCGTGGGGTTTACCATGCCTCCGATGTCACCATCGAAGCGGTGGGCTCTTACCCCACCTTTTCAACCTTACCTGGGAGGTTGCCCTCCCCGGCGGTATGTTTTCTGTGGCACTTTCCGTAGGGTCACCCCTCCTTCCCGTTAGGAAGCACGCCGCCCTTCGGTGTTCGGACTTTCCTCCCCCCGAGCATTACACTCGGGCGGCGATCACCCTCCCGACTTACCAGCGCCGCCATTCTACCATTGAGGTATCTTGCGCTGTCGCTCTTTCCCTTGCCCTAAGCTGAAACTTCATTGGGATCGTCGCACGTCTCAACGTCCGAACGTCGCACGTTTCTTGCCACTGGACAGTGTGGCGGGAGGCTTCAAGTTTCTTTCTCGAATGGGGCAGCCCGGCTGGGGCGCGACTAAGCTGAAACTTGATTGTCGAGCTTCCAAACTTCGGCGTTCGTATTGTTCGGTGTTTTGCGGTTTGAGATTTGGGCTTTTCTGCTTCCCGAGAAGGCAACCGCTAAAGGCTAAACCGCTGAATATCGAACACGAATTTCAAAGGAAACCCCTTTAGCCTTCGTGTTCGATGTTTAGCGGTTCGAGATTTAGGCTTTCTTTCTACTCAGGAGAAAGAAACCGTAGAAAATACTCAACCGCAAAATATCGAACGGGCGAATTTCGAAGGCCGGATCAGGCGACGCTGGCCTCTGGGTAGCCAAAGTTTCTTTCTCGAATGGGGCAGCACCGCTGGGGGGCCACTAAGCTGAAACTTCAAACGTGGCTTCGGTCTCCAGGTCGAAGTTCTGGCGTCGAGCTCTTGGCTCGAAACGGCGGCCTGGAGGCCGCCGCTAGTGCGCCTGTGAAGGCGTTTGATCAGAAGGGTGAAAGTCCCTTCCAGGCTAACGTTACCGGCCTGAAGTCGGCAGTGGTAACTGCGTTTCCGTGAGGAAGGGTGGAGAGCAACCTGAGACGAACGACCAAGCCGTAACGCAAGTGAACTCGATTCGGCCAAGCCTGTCGGGGAGGGTCCTGGCAAAGCCCGAACCCTTGACCGCGCGACGGCCATCCCTCCGACCTGAACGGTCTGCCCGGGGGGATAGACGCGGCAAGTCACGGCGGTGAAGTAACGTGACAAAGCGACCGTGACGAAATGGCAATGCGGTGGTTGGAGATGGAGAGGTCGGAAGGTCAAACGAGATAAGCAGGGAGATCTGTCGGGTGAGGGACGTGGACGACCCATCGTGAGAGCTCGCAGTGGGGGACGCTGCGTGAGCAATGGCCCAGGCCCGCGGTGCAGTATCGCCCGCCGAAGGGGAGCGAACCTGGCGATACCGGTGAGGTCGGTTGAAGCGGCTCGACAGAAGTCAGAGCTCCCATAGTAGCGGGGAAACCGTGCAGCAAAACGCGGTGGAGCGAAGGGGAGCAGGAAGGTAGATGCGAAATGACTAAATCGCGGAAACGTAACTCCGCCCAAAGGCGGGACTACATCCCGGTCACAGTGCCGTTTTCGGCTAGCCCGGCTGGAGAGCCCGCTGGCATCGAACAGTGGGCTCATCGCGCGGTTTGGACGGATCGCATGTTGGAGACACTTTTGAAAGGAAAGGTGAGAGGAGGGAAATGGCACACGCTGATCGATAAGGTGTTTTGCAGCCGGAACCTTTCCAGCTCGGCCGAGAAGGTCTTGGGCAGGAAAGGAGCGGCGGGAGTGGACCGGCAAACGTGGGGGGATTTCGCCGAACACGAGCGGGAGGAACTCGAATGGTTGCAGGAAGAACTGCGTGAGGGGACCTATCGTCCGGCAGCGGTGCTGCGGAGGTGGATTCCCAAAACAGGCAGTTCGGAAAAGCGACCGCTGGGGATTTCGACCGTGCGGGATCGAGTCGTGCAAACGGCTTTGGTCCACGGGATCGAGCCGATTCTGGAGGCCACGTTCCATGATCGAAGCTACGGCTTTCGTCATGGGCGAGGGTGCCACGGCGCACTGCGGTACGTCGAAGAGCTGCTCGAAGCCGGTTATGTGTATGTCGTCGACGCGGATCTGAAGGGTTACTTCGATACGATCCCGAAAGATCGACTGTTGGACCTGATCCAACAGAAGATATCGGATCGCCGCGTGCTGGGCCTGGTTCAGCTGTTTCTGAATCAGGGGATACTGGAAGAGCTGCGTAAGTGGATTCCGGAAGCCGGAGTCCCCCAAGGCGCCGTTCTTTCTCCGGTGTTGTCGAATGCCTACCTCAATCCCCTGGACCATCGGATGGCCGATCTGGGCTTCCAGATGGTGCGCTACGCGGATGACTTTGTCCTGCTGTGTCGCGCACCCGAGGAGGCTGAAGCGGCCCTGGCCGAAGGGCGGGACTGGGTGGAGGACAACGGGCTGAGACTGCATCCCGAGAAGACACACATCGTGGACTCGCGAGAGAAGAGCTTTTCGTTCTTGGGCGATTCGTTCCGAGGCCGTTTTCGGTTTCCACGAGCGAAGAGCCACCGAAAGTTCGTCGAGCGCATTCACGAGCTGACGCCGCGCAAGTCGGGCGACTCGCTGGAGGTCATCCTCCAGCGGCTCAATCGCTCGACGCAAGGCTGGTTCAACTACTTCCGGCACTGTCATTGGAACATCTTCAAGGACTACGACGGTCTGATCCGTCGTCGTTTGCGACGCCTGCTTCTGAAGCGCAACCGGAAGAATAGAAAACGCCTCTGTCGAAATCACCGTTGGCCCAACGCCTTCTTTACGGATCATGGGTTCACGAGCCTGACTGACGCCCATATCCGTTTCGTCCAATCCATAGGAACCTACTGACTGGAGAGCTGTATGCGGGAGAATCGCACGTGCAGTTCGGAGGGAGGGGAGCCGGGTGACCGTGCTTCCCTACCCTATCATCCCTCGACTGAAGTTTCTTTCCCTGTACGGTCCGGCGGTCTGCAGCCGGAGGCGGGGCTGACCTGAACTATTCGTTCCCGGCCAGAAAAACGAGAGGTGATTGGCGGGCAAGGGCGAAGGCAAGGGAGAGAGAGCAGCTACTTGACTCGGATCAGACCCCTTCCAATCGATCCAGCCTCGAGCTGGATCAATTCACCGAAAACGGTCCCGAATTTGACATCCGCTTCGAACTTGACGGGGACCCGGAGTCGATCCCTCGAGTACCAGATGCGAAGGCTGCGACCTTTGGAGAAAATTCCCCCCTCAGCCAGGAGCTTGACCGCATCGAAGTCTCCAATTTGGGTTTCTACCTTTTGCTCTTTCTCCACCAGTACGCGCATCTCTCTTACCCGTCCGTTGTCGCTGAGGTTGAGTGAGTACTCGCTTCCGGGCTCCAAGCGGTGCAGGCGGACGGCGTAGAAGGCGGAGATCACGTCGTTCAAGGGGGCTGGGATCCCAGGTCTTCTCTGGTTGCGGAGCTCCTTGGGGGGATCTACGGAGAAATCCAGCTCCTGCAGCCAGGTAGAGTTCTTTCGGTAGTCGAAGACGGTTAGCATGTCTCGCTTGCGTTTGCCTTGCCTCGTCTTCTTCAGGATCCGGTAGGACTGGAAGCTCTTGCTGTCGATGATTGATTCGAAGTGGTTTTTTACCTCCAGGTTGGCGACTTCGGTCAGACGTCCAGCGGAGATGGCACGCATGCTCAGGGTATAGACGGGTCTGTTCTGGTACTTTGACTTTCCTATCTCGAAGCTGATCTCTCCAGCCTTGAAAGCCGGGAGCATAAAGAGCGGTTTCCAGTTCACCTCGTAGCGCAGCCTCTCGCCCGCTTGAAAGGGTGCGGTGTAGGCCTGGCCCTTGACCAATAGCGGTCTGCTTCCTCCTTTGTCTCGAGCCTGAATCAGCCCCCAGAGGAGGAGACCAGAGAGGAGTAGGAAGACAGCGTTCCTCGAACGTTTCATCATCTATTGAATAGACGCGCACAGGGGTCGGAAACGGTCAGAGCAATCCCTCGATCCAGGTTGTACCATCATGACCCTGGAGGAGCTTGGGCAGAAGAGAGGCGGCGCTTGACCGACTCGAACGCCTCAGAGACGGGAATGTTCATACAGATGAACTCCTCGCAGGTTCTCTTATTGCAATCGGAACAGAACAAATAGCGCTTTACGGTGTTGTCTTCGGGATTGAAGGAGGCATTGCGCCACACGGGTGAAGGGCCCAGTATGGATACCGTAGGAGTGCCAAGAGCCACTGCCAGGTGCAGTGGGCCAGTGTCCCCGGCGATCATCAGCTGGGCTCGCTGGCACAAGGCTGCGAACTGAAGCAGATCGGTGGGGAAACTGACGATGGCTTCTGGTTCCGATGCCTTCCGGATCTCGTCGATCAGACCTTCTTCGCCGGGTCCGTAGGTGAAAACAGTCGGCAGATCCAGCCGGCGGCGTACTTGGAGCGCAAGCTGGGCGTAGTGGACAGCGCCCCAGAGCTTGGTCGTCCAGCCGGCCCCCGGGTTGACGAGAACTGGATGCTCGGCGTTGTTCTGGGCCAGCTGAGTGTCGATGTAGTGTCTCGCCTCGCTGGGAACCTGCAGCGGCACCCGCCCGTCCGTCTCCTCGTCGCAGCCGAGGAACCGGACCAGGTCGAGATTGTTCTCGATGGCGTGACAGTGTAGATTGCCCTGGCGTCGGATGGTCTCGGTGTAGAAGCGTGCGGCGTGCGGTTCTCGGCACTCCTCCTTGGCGAAGCCCACAACTCTCTTGGCACCTGATAGCCTGGCTAAGAACGCCGACTTGATGAGCCTTTGGAAATCCAGCACGAGATCAAATCCCTCGCTGCGCAGCGACAGGATCAGCGGGATGATCGCGCGGCTGCTGGACGGTCGCTGGCGCCAATGTTTGGTATCGGCTCCCCAGAGCTGGGCGATCCCGGGGACCCTCCGGAGCAATGGCAAATAGTGTGGCTCTGTCAACCAGTGGATCTCGGTCTCTGGAAATCGGCGGTGAATCTGTTGCTGGGCGGGGAGGCTGTGGACGATGTCCCCCAGTGAGCCCAGACGCACGATCAGAATCTTTCCCAGCTCGTCGGCGGATACGGAGTCGAGTCTTGTCTTCAACTCGGTGCGTCTTGTCACTGCATTCATTCCCATCTGCTGCGCTGCGTTCGATCGATCTTTCTAAAGATACTGCAGAAAGGCCGCTCAGGCTTCCCGAACTTTCGCATTAATTGATCACCTGTGTGCGGGACGCATTAATCGAGGATCTGGAGGTGCGACGTTCTGACGTTCCGACGTGCGACGTACCAATGAAGTTTCAGGTGAGGCCGAGGTTGGAGCTAAACAGCCTGATTCAACAGCCCCACCGACGCTTCCATCACCTCCTCCACCTGAATCCGATCGAAACAGCGTAGATCGATGGGGCACTCTCGCAGCAGGCAGGGGCTGCACTCGACGTGCTTGTGCAGGACTACTGCTTTGGGATTGAAGGGGCCGGTGGCCTTCTCGTCAGTGGATCCGAAAATTGCGACCTGAGGAATGCCCAGCGCTGCGGCCAGGTGCATGGGACCGGAGTCGTTGCCGACCACAAGCTGGCAGCGAGAAATGATTCCGATCAGGGTGGGCAAGTCGGTTCGACCCACCAGATTGTTGGCTTTCTGGCTCATCTGGTTGGATATCTGACGGGCGATTGCCGCCTCTGAAGTGGAGCCCAGCAAAAGGACCTCGGCGTCCGCCTCTTGAACCAGTCGATCTGCCAGGGCTGCGTATCTCTCTGGGAACCAACGCTTCGCCGGACCAAAGCTGGCGCCTGGATTGAGAGCGATGAGGGGACGCCTGGTGTCGATGTCCGTGTCCTTCATCAGAGTATCGGCACTTTCCAGGATTCGGGGGGTGGCCTGCAGTCGAATGTCGGGTTGGATCGAACTCTGGTTCAGATAGTCGATGGAGGACAACCCGGTCTGGTACAGCAAGTCCAGGTAATAGAAGATCTGGTGGCGATCCAGCTGGCGTATTCGTGGTTTGGCCCTCCGGGAAAGAAGAAGACTTCGGCGATCGGTAGCGTACCCGATCCGCTCCGGAATCCGGGCCAGGAAGGAGAGCAGCGCTGCCCCAAAGGAGTTGGGGAAGAGAATAGAGATATCGAAGTCACGCAAGCAGCGAGCAGTCTTTAGAAGACCCAGGGGGGTTGGTGAGGATCTCTCCAGTATCCTGATCTCATCGACCAGGCCCTGATCCTGGTACATTGCCGCCACCCAGGTCCGCGCCAGCACCGTCAGATGCGCACTCGGGTACAAACGCCTCAGCTCTCGGAGAGCCGCCAGCGACATGACGACGTCGCCGATCCAATTTGTGGAGCACACCAATATACGGCTCATTGGTAAGCTACCAGAATCCCAAGGTCCCAAATCACAAGAGATCCCACTTGGGACCTTGGCGGCTAGTGCGGCCCCGGGAGGTTCTCCATTTCAGAAAGAAACGACTTCCTATACTCGGCCGCGTCCTCGGGGCGGAACTCTATTTGAAAGACGAAGATCTGCTCTTCCGGGAAATCCAGTTTCTTCAGACGAACCGCGTCCTTCTCCGTGGTCATCAGGCCGTCGGCGTCCAGTTCGGATATCCGCTTGAGCACGTCGCCCAGCTCCCCCTGACTAAAGTTGTGATGATCGCGAAAGAGAGCCCGATCGACGACCTGGATCTGATAGTGAGCCAGGTCTTCGATGAAGACCTCCGGATTCCCGATGGCGGCCAGGGCGATCACGCGCTTGCCAGAAAAGTCCCGCACCCGATAGGCCTTCTCGCTCTTGAGGTCGTAGATCCCGGTGGCATCGTGGTAGAAGTAGGAGATCGTGGCGATTTTGTTATAGTGGCGGATCCGACGCTCCAATGCCTCGTAATCGAAGGTTAGATGGGCGTGTGTCACGACCACCAAATCGGCGCGCTCAATTGCCCTGAAAGGTTCGCGGAGTCGACCCGCCGGAAGCAGCTCGAGTCGGTTCGGGGGGTCCGCCGCGTCCCAGAGTAGTATGTCCAGATTGCGTTTCAGCTTCAGGTGCTGAAACCCATCATCCAGCAGATAGACATCCGCATCACGAGTTTCCGGCCTGTCGAGAGCGACCCGGTGACGGTTCTTGCCGACCGCAACGGCAACCCCGGAGAGCCTGGTTGCCAGCAGGTAGGGCTCGTCTCCGCAGTCCTCCGGCTGGCAGAGGACGTTGCTGCCGTCGCTCACCAGCAGGCTGGAGTTTTCGGCCCGGCCCCGGTAGCCGCGGCTCAGGACCACCGTCTTGTAGCTCGCTTCCTGCAAGAGCCTGGCGAGGTAGAGGACAAAGGGAGTCTTTCCGGTGCCGCCGACGCTCAGGTTTCCGACGCTGATCACAGGGCTTGGTAGCGTCCTCCGCTTCAGGATCCCACTACGGTAGAGGCGCATCCTCAGGACGAGGACGGCGGCGTAAAGCCGAGAGAGTATGGACTTCATAGGGACGTGGTCCTACCAGATTGATCCAGATATTGGTCGACGATTTCGAGGGTCCGCAGCACGGCACCTTGATTGTCGCGGATGACCTTGCGGGCATTCCGTCCCAGCCACTCTCGCGCCTTGGTGTCGCGCAGTAGGTCACGGATCTTTGCTGTCAGCTGCTCTGGATCCTGTACCTGGAGGGCCCCATAGGCTTCCAGGAAGGTGTCAGCGATCTCGCGGAAATTATCCATGTGAGGTCCCACCAGGACGGGCCTGCCAAAGTAGGCTGCTTCTATGATGTTGTGCCCCCCCGTGGCTACCAAGCTTCCTCCCACGAAAATGACTTCCCCTAGCTCATAAAAAAAAGGAAGCTCACCGATGCTGTCAAGTATGAGCACATCGCACTCCTGTGCCAGGAGCTCCTCCTGGCTCAGCAGATTGAAGTCGCTGCGCCTGGCATAGGGTAGAGCGTGCTCTTGGAGCAGGCCCTCGATGACTGCGGATCTTCGCAAGTGGCGCGGTGCCATCAGCAACCGCAGCTGGGGGAAATCCTGGCGCAGCTGAATGTAGGTCCCCAACAACGGCTCTTCTTCCCCCTCGCGAGTGCTGCCGCAGACCCAGATCGGGTTTTCGGCACTTCGCTGCAGCAGGCGACGAGCCAGGCTTACGGCTGCCAACTTCTCCTCGGCGGGGGGGAGGTCATAGTCATACTTCAGGTTGCCGATCCAGTGGACGCGGCCTTTCTGGGCCCCCAGCTCCAGCATTCGCTTCTTGTCCTGGTTTGACTGCATGCAGAAACGCTCTACTCGATCCAGGATCGGCTGCAGGGCACGCCGGACGCGTCGGTAGCGGCGAAAGGAGCGATCTGAGATCCTGCCGTTGACGATCGCGATCGGAATCCCGAGCGAAGCGGCACTGGTTATGAACCTGGGCCAGAGCTCAGTCTCAGCAATCAGGACAACTGAAGGACGAATGGCACGCAGATAGCGACGGCAGAGCCATCCCCAGTCCAGTGGAAAGAAGAAGACGTGAGCACGGTCTTGGAACAGCTGGCGAGCGAGGGCCTGTCCCGTTTCCGTGGTGGTGGAGATGAATAGTTGGGAGGAGGGTAGGTTGAGGGCATCGGCCAAGGGGCGAACTGAATTGACCTCTCCCACCGAGACAGCGTGAATCCAGATACGGGACTCTTTGGGTTCGCTCGACAGCCTTCGGAAGGCTTGCGGCAGTGTCATTCTCTGCCTCAGATGAACCCGCTTTCCCTCGGCAAAGTAGCGATAGAGGGAGAGGAAAAGCCAGGGGATCAAGAGGAAGCTGTAGGTCAGCGAATACAGGGTCATCCAAATGCGCATTTCTTAGAGCATCAAATCCCAAGATACAAGTGTATCTTGGTTTTTTTCCTCTCTCCCTTCAGGAGGCTATCATTTTCACCGAAAGAGTGTTTTATAATAGTAGTTTCCGCCGCTTGACAAGGCTGCGGGGATCAGGCTAAGATCTTCAGGCTTTTTGATTAGGCGGAGTGGATCCAAATGATGCCTATGTTGGCATCATTTTTTTGTTTCTGAGGAATTTAAGGCCCATCACACTATGCCAACATTCAACCAGCTAGTGCGTAAAGGTAGAAGCAAGGCCAGAGCAAAGACGAAGAGTCCGGCTCTTCAGTCCTGTCCCCAGCGGCGGGGCGTTTGCGTACGGGTTTACACCCAGACGCCGAAGAAGCCGAATTCGGCGCTTCGAAAGGTCACTCGCGTACGTTTGACCAACGGGATCGAGGTGACTACCTATATCCCGGGTGTTGGTCACAACCTTCAGGAGCACTCTATTGTGTTGATTCGAGGTGGGCGCGTTAAAGATTTGCCCGGAGTCCGATATCACGTCATTCGGGGAACCTTGGATACGGCGGGGGTGGAGGGCCGCCAGAAGAGCCGATCCAAGTACGGGGCCAAGAGGCCGAAAGGTTAACGAACTAGGACGATCCCTCACAAGCTGCAACTGGAGATCACTCTTTTGCAGCTTGTTTTGTATCGGGAGCACGGTGAATGCCACGAAGACGAGAAGTCCCGAAGAGACCTGTTCTAGCCGACTCGGTCTACAACAGTAAGTTGGTCACCAGGTTTATCAACAAGATCACTCAGCAGGGCAAGAAGAGTTCTGCCGAACGGATCTTCTATGAGGCCATGACCTTGATCCAGGAACGGACGAGCGAGGATCCGATGAAGATCTTCAAGCGGGCGGTGGATAAGGTCCGACCCATGGTGGAGACCAAATCTCGTCGTGTGGGTGGTTCTACCTATCAGGTTCCGATTGAGGTAAGTGCCCGACGTCAGACATCGCTTGCGATCCGATGGTTGGTGATCTATACCCGGAGTCGGCATGAAAGGACCATGACGGAAAGATTGGCGGGCGAGCTCATAGAGGCCGCCAGTGACCGCGGTGGGGCCCTGCGCAAGCGGCAGGACGTCCATCGTATGGCCGAAGCCAACCGCGCATTTGCTCACTACCGCTGGTAGACGATGAGCCGGAGTTCGTTCCGGCCCCAGTGTACATAGCCTAGGCATGAGCCTAACTGAGAAGAAGAAGTGCCGAGAGAAGTTGCGCTCGAAAACATTCGGAATATCGGGATCATGGCCCACATCGATGCGGGCAAGACCACGACTACCGAGCGGATTCTTTATTACACCGGCATCAACTACAAGTTGGGAGAGGTCCATGACGGCACGGCGACCATGGACTGGATGCCTCAAGAGCAGGAGCGGGGAATCACGATTACGTCGGCGGCTACGACCTGCGTATGGAAGGGTGCTCGTATCAACATCATCGATACGCCGGGACACGTGGATTTCACGGCCGAGGTGGAGCGATCGCTTCGAGTCCTGGATGGTGCCGTGGCCGTCTTCGATGCCGTAGCGGGAGTTGAGCCCCAGTCGGAAACCGTCTGGCGTCAGGCCGATAAATACCAAGTTCCGCGAATCGCCCTGATGAACAAGATGGACCGAGCGGGAGCGGATTTTTTTGCCTCCGTTGCTTCGATCGCAGAGAAGCTGGGCGCGAATCCGATCCCGATACAGATCCCGCTGGGTCAGGAAGAAGATTTCGAAGGGGTCATCGATCTGGTCACGATGAAGGCACAGGTCTATAAGGTAGAGACGCTCGGCGCCGAGTTCGTCGAGATGGACATTCCTCTAGAGTATCTGGAGAAGGCTGAGCGGTGGCGAGAGAAGATGGTCGAGTTGGCGGTTGAGGGCGACGACGGGGTTCTCGAAAAATACATCGGGGGAGAAGAGGTCACTCCGGAAGACCTGCAAGTGGCTCTCCGCAAGGGAACCTGTAATCTTCGCTTCACCCCCTGTCTTTGCGGGTCCGCCTTCAAGAACAAGGGAGTGCAGCCGCTGTTGGATGCCATCGTCGACTACCTACCCTCGCCGCTGGACATTCCTCCAGTCGCAGGTACCGATGTGGGAGGTGGGCGACCGGCGATCCGAAAGGCATCCGATGATGAGCCTTTTTCGGCCCTGGTCTTCAAGATTATGACCGATCCCTTCGTTGGGCAGCTGGCCTTCTTGAGGGTGTATTCCGGGCAGCTCAAATCGGGTTCCACCGTTTACAATTCGTCTTCGGGAGGCAAGGAGCGAATTGGTCGGCTGCTCAAGATGCACGCCAACAAGCGCGAGGATATTACCGAGGTCTGGGCTGGCGACATCGCAGCAGCCGTTGGTTTGCGCGAAGTAGTCACGGGTGAGACCGTTTGTGACAGAAACAATCCCATCGTCCTGGAGTCGATGGAGTTTCCCTCTCCGGTTATTTCGGTCGCGATTGAGCCCAAGACGCGAGCGGATCAGGAAAAGCTCGGTTTCGCCCTGGGAAAGGTGATGCAGGAGGATCCCACCTTCAAGACGCACACCGACGACGAGACGGGACAGACGCTGATTTCCGGAATGGGGGAGTTGCATCTGGAGATTATCGTGGATCGGCTGCTGCGGGACTTTGGCGTAGGAGC
Source organism: Acidobacteriota bacterium (assembly GCA_965219855.1). Taxonomy (GTDB): domain Bacteria; phylum Acidobacteriota; class UBA6911; order RPQK01; family JAJDTT01; genus CAUZIZ01. The sequence continues at coordinate 851,620 of CBDCOR010000012.1, read as the reverse complement.
CAATGTGGGGAAACCCCAGGTCTCGTACAAGGAGACGATCACCAAGTCAGCCGGGGGACGGGGCCGCTACGTCCGCCAAACCGGGGGACGAGGACAGTACGGCGATGTGAAGCTCGAGGTCGAACCCAACGAAGGCGAAGGGTTCGTATTCGAGAACCGTGTCGTGGGTGGATCGATTCCACGAGAGTTCATAGGGCCCGTGGAGACCGGAGTTCGAGAGGCCATGGAGAGTGGCGCGCTGGCGGGTTACGAGTTGCAGAACATCACGGTGACCTTGCTGGACGGTTCGTATCACGACGTGGACTCCTCCGAGCTGGCCTTCAAGATCGCCGGGTCGATGGCGTTCAAGGACGCGGTGCGAAAGGCCGGGCCAGTGTTGTTGGAGCCGGTGATGAAAATCGAAGTCGTGGTACCGCAGGAGTACCTGGGGGAAGTTATCGGCGATCTGAACAGTCGCAGGGGGCAAGTAGGAAATCTGGAGCCCCGAGGCAGCAGTCAGGTGATTACGGCCAATGTTGCCTTGGAAGAAATGTTCGGTTACGCGACCGTGCTGCGCTCACTTACCCAAGGGCGTGCGACTTATAGCATGCACTTCGAACGCTACTCGGTGTTGGCGTCGCAGATCGCTGAAGAAATCATTTTGAGGACACAGGGTAGGCTTGTTGGCAGAGCCTGAGAATGGTTCTGTAGGAGCTTCTTTCGAGGGATACGCTGATCTAGAGAGGACGTCATGGCCAAGGCGAAATTCGAGCGAACGAAACCGCATGTGAATATCGGAACGATCGGACACGTGGATCACGGTAAGACGACGCTGACGGCGGCGATCACGCAGATTCTGGCGGGGCAGAATGATGCGGTGGAGGTGCGGTCGTTTGATTCGATCGACAATGCACCGGAAGAACGCGAGCGAGGGATCACGATCGCGGTGGCGCACGTGGAGTACGAGACGGAAGGGCGTCACTACGCGCACGTGGACTGTCCGGGTCACGCGGACTACATCAAGAACATGATCACGGGAGCGGCGCAGATGGACGGAGCGGTGCTGGTGGTCTCGGCGGCCGATGGCCCGATGCCGCAGACGCGCGAGCATATTCTGTTGGCCCGTCAGGTGGGGGTGCCGTCGATCGTGGTGTTTTTGAACAAGGCGGACCTGGTGGATGACGAGGAGCTGCTGGAGCTGGTGGAACTGGAAGTGAGGGAGTTGCTGTCGTCGTACGATTTTCCGGGGGAGGATATTCCGGTGGTGTCGGGCAGTGCGCTCAAGGCGATGGAGGGAGACGAAGCGGCGGCCCAGCAGGTGCTGGAGCTGATGGCGCAGGTGGATACGTATATTCCGTTGCCGGAGCGAGATGTGGACAAGCCGTTTTTGATGCCGATCGAGGATATCTTCTCGATCAGTGGACGGGGGACGGTGGTGACGGGCCGAGTGGAGCGGGGGAAGATCCTGGTGGGGACGGAGATGGAGATCGTGGGGATCCGCCCGACGGTCAAACGCGTGGTGACGGGTGTGGAGATGTTCCGGAAGCTGCTGGACGAAGGGCAAGCGGGAGACAACGTGGGCCTACTATTGCGGGGAACGGACAAGGATGAAGTGGAACGCGGGCAAGTGATTGCCGCGACGGGAACGATCACGCCGCACACGAAGTGCAAGGCGGAGACGTATATCCTGAAGAAGGAAGAGGGGGGCCGACATACGCCATTTTTCAATGGGTATCGGCCGCAGTTTTATTTTCGGACGACGGATGTGACGGGAGATGTGGATTTGCCGGAGGGGACGGAGATGGTGATGCCGGGAGACAACGTCTCGATGCAGATCAATCTGATCACGCCGATCGCGATGGAGAAGGGACTGCGCTTCGCCATCCGAGAAGGCGGTCATACCGTCGGGGCCGGCACCATTACCGAGATCCTCGAGTAGGCGGTCGGCAAGGATGACAAACGAAAAGATTCGAATCAGGCTCAAAGCCTACGACCACCGGGCATTGGATCAATCCACCAGTGAGATCGTAGAAATCGCCAGACGCACCGGCTCGGTTGTCTCTGGTCCGATTCCGCTGCCCACCCGCATCGGACGCTATACCGTGCTGCGATCGCCGCATGTGGACAAGAAGTCTCGTGAGCAGTTTGAGATCCGCACCCACAAGCGGCTGGTGGATATTTTGGAGCCTACTCCCCAGACCGTAGATGCATTGATGAAGCTCGACCTGCCAGCAGCCATTGACGTCGAGATCAAAGCGTTCGGGAGCGAGAAGGAATAACGATGATCGGTGGCTTGATCGGTAAAAAGGTGGGGATGACCCAGGTCTTCGATGAGAATGGCAGGGTCATTCCAGTGACCGTGCTGGAGGCTGGACCCTGTGTGGTCGTGCAGAGAAAGACCTCTGAGAAAGAAGGGTACGAGTCGGTTCAGATGGGCCTGGTCGAGCAGAAGCGTCTGCGCGCGAACTCACCGATGGCCGGACACTTCAAGAGAGCAGAGGTTCCGCCTACTCGGGTTCTGAGGGAGTTTTCCTACCAGGAGACCGAGGAGGCTTCGCTCGAAGTTGGGGCCCAGGTGCTGGTCAACGACGTGTTCGAGCTAAACGAACGAGTCGATGTGGTCGGCTCCGGGAAGGGGCGAGGGTTTCAGGGGGTCATCAAACGTCACGGTTTCAGTGGGGGCAAGGCCACCCACGGTTCGATGTTTCACCGGGCTCCCGGTTCCATCGGTCAGAGTGCCTATCCCGGCCGAGTTTTTCGGGGGATGAAGGGTCCCGGAAGGATGGGGAACAAGAGAGTCAAGGTGCGCAACCTGGAGGTGGTGCAGATCGACCAGGAGAGGAACCTGATGTTGGTTAGAGGAGCCGTTCCCGGGAGTCGCGGTAGCTACGTCTTGATTTTGCAGGCACAGGCTAAAGCGTGAGGCCAGTTCATGGCAGAAGTTGAAGTCAAGAATTTAAAGAACAAGGTCGTAGAGAAGCTCGACCTTTCGGATCAGGTGTTCGCCTATGCCGCTTCCGACTCGCTGGTCTGGGAGGCGGTAAATGCCTATTTGGCCGGACAACGGAAAGGGACTCATTCGACCAAGGTCCGCGGTCAAGTCCGGGGCGGAGGACGGAAGCCGTGGAGACAGAAAGGAACCGGACGTGCCCGGGTGGGTAGCAGCCGAAGTCCCCTCTGGCGTGGTGGTGGCGTCACCTTCGGGCCGCATCCTCGGGACTACAGTCACCCCTTTCCCAAGAAGAAACGGCGTGGGGCTATCAAGATGGCCCTCTCCGACAAGCTTAACGACGAGAGAATCCTGGTCATCGAGGATTTCGAGCTGTCCAGCCACCGGACCCGGGAGTTCGTGGGCCTGATGAAGACGTTTGGGCTGGAGAAGAAGGTCCTGGTGGTCGACGCCCGTGAGAATCGTAATCTGTTTCTCAGTACCCGCAATCTTCCTGGGATCAAGATGGTGCAGCCAATCGGGCTGAACATCTATGACCTGCTCAACTGCAGTCACCTGATGATCAGCAAAGGCTCGCTGCTGGAATTGCAGGAGGTGTTACTGCGATGACCGAATCCTTTGATATTTTGAGATACCCGCATATCACCGAGAAGGCAGCGCTGCAGAAAGAGCAGAGTGAGGGCCGCGTGGTGGTGTTCAAGGTTGACAGGAGTGTGAGCAAACATCAGGTGAAGGAAGCTGTGAAGAAGGTCTTCAGCGTGGAGGTCGAGCAAGTACGTACAGCGAACTTTGAGGGCAAGGTCAAGCGTCAGGGCCGCCACAGCGGACGGCGCTCCAGGTGGAAAAAGGCCATTGTCACGCTTAAGCCGGATCAGAAGATGCCGGAATTCTTCGAGACTGCGTAGGACACCATGGCACTGAGAAGCTACAAACCTACTTCGCCCGGGACACGTTTCCGAACCGTGCAGACCCGGGACGAGCTGACCGACATCAAGCCGCTGAAGCGGCTGACCAAAGGGAAGAAAAGGATCAGCGGCCGCAACAACGGAGGGAAGATCTGTGTGCGTCGCCGGGGCGGTGGCCACAAGCGGCGCTACCGGATCGTTGATTTCAAGCGCAACAAGGATGGGATTCCAGCCAGGGTAGCCGCGATCGAGTACGATCCCAATCGAAGCGCAAATCTGGCCCGCCTCCATTACAAGGACGGAGAGAAGCGCTATATTCTTGCTCCCTCGGGACTGAAGGTGGGGGACGAGATCGCCTCCGGCCCTGATGTGGATATCATCCCCGGGAACTGTCTGCCCATCGTCAATATTCCCCTTGGGACCGTGCTCCACAACATCGAGCTGACTCGGGGTCGAGGGGGACAGTTGGTGCGCTCAGCGGGGGGCTCGGCCCAGCTGCTGGCGAAAGAGGGGACGTACGCTCAGCTCAAGCTTCCCTCAGGAGAAGTGAGAAGGGTGCATCTTCTCTGCCGAGCGACGATAGGACAGGTGGGTAACCTGGACCACGAGAATGTCTCCCTCGGAAAAGCAGGGGCGACGCGTTGGCGTGGCCGCCGTCCCAAGGTCCGAGGTGTGGCGATGAACCCGGTAGACCACCCCATGGGTGGGGGTGAGGGTAGGACGTCCGGTGGACGCCATCCGACCTCTCCCTGGGGATGGAAGACCAAGGGTTACCGGACTCGGAGAAACAAGCGAACCTCCAAGTTCATCGTCCGTAGGAGAAAGTAGGCCGGGAGGAATAATGCCGAGGTCGGTTAAGAAGGGGCCTTTTGTGGATGACCATCTGCAGAAGAAGCTGCATCATCTGAACGAGACAGACGAAAGAATTGTGATCAGGACCTGGTCTCGGAGGTCCACGATCACCCCGGACATGGTGGGGCATACCATCGCAGTCCATAACGGGAAGAAGTTTGTCCCCGTCTACATTACGGAAAACATGGTCGGACATAAGCTGGGAGAGTTTGCTCCGACCCGAACATTTAGAGGGCACACTGGCAGAGGAGATCGAGCTGCCAGAATTCGGTAGGCTCCTAGGCCTTGAGTTTACGTAGGCCCGTACAGAAGGAGTTGTGGAGAAGGCCGTGGAAGCATTTGCGATTGCCAAATATGTCAAGGGTTCGCCTCAGAAGGCGCGCTTGGTCATCGACCTGATTCGGGGCAAGAAGGTCGAAGAAGCGCTGGGTCTGCTTCACTTCTCGCGGAAGCGGGCGGCGGTGCCGATCGAAAAAGCCTTGCGTTCGGCGATTGCCAATGCCGAGCAAAAGGAGCCCACCGTCGATCTGGAAGAACTGGTTGTGAGGGAAGCCTACGTTGATCTGGGACCGACGAAGTTCCGCTGGAGGATGAGACCTGCCCCAATGGGTCGAGCCTTCCGTGAGCGTAGACGGCAAAGCCACATCACGGTACGCGTCTCGGACGGCAAGGAATAGGAGGAAGCTTTGGGTCAAAAGGTACATCCGTACGGTTTTCGTCTCGGGTACACGACTACCTGGAAGTCCCGCTGGTTCGCGACCAGGGACTACGGGGACCTCCTGCACGAAGACTTGAAGATCAAGAAGAATCTCAAGAACCGTTTCTACCACGCCGGAATCTCCAGAATCGAGATCGAGCGTGCTGCCAACAAGCTGACCGTGATCATCCGTTCCTCGCGACCGGGGATCATCATCGGGCGTAAGGGCAGCGAAATTGACAAGCTCAGAAACGATCTGCAGGCAGCGACCGGTCGCGAGGTCTACATCAATATCCAGGAAGAGCAGAAGCCCGAGCTGGATGCCCAGCTGGTTGCAGAGTCGATCGCTCAACAGCTGGTGAAACGGGTGGCCTTTCGCCGGGCCATGAGGAGAAGCATCGATACGGCGATCCGGTTCGGAGGCCAGGGCATCAAGGTTCGCTGTGGAGGTCGGCTCAATGGGACCGAAATCGCGCGGGCCGAATGGTATCTGCACGGACGTCTTCCGCTGCATACCCTTCGAGCCCAGATTGATCACGGCTTCGCTCAGGCATTCACCACCTATGGAGTGATCGGCGTCAAGGTCTGGGTGTACAAAGGCGAGGTCTTCGACGCTAAGGAAACTGGAGCCTAACAGATTACGGGAGCCCTAGAGCAAACCGATCCGATCGAGGAGTAGCTGAGCCATGTTGATGCCCAAGAAAGTACGCTATCGAAAGCAGCAAAAGGGCCGTATGGCGGGAAAGGCTTTGCGCGGCAGCAGCATGTCATTTGGCGATTTTGGGTTGAAGGCGGTCCAGCCGGGTTGGATCACTGACCGGCAGATCGAGGCGGCTCGAATCGCCATGACGCGCTACGTCAAAAGGGGAGGCAAGATCTGGATCCGAGTTTTCCCCGACAAGCCGGTCACCAAGAAGCCCGCCGAAACCCGCATGGGAAAGGGAAAGGGCGCTCCCACCGGTTGGGTTGCGGTGGTGAAGCCAGGCTGCATCTTGTACGAGATGGAAGGCATGCCGCTGGAGCTGGCTCGTGAGGCCATGCGACGGGCGGCAATGAAGCTTCCTATCCGCACTCGTTTCGTGACGCGTCCCGGAGAGTGATGAAAGCAGAGAAGTTGAGAGAGATGTCGGTTGAAGAGCTAGTCGATGAGGGCACGAAGCTCTCGGAGCAGCTTTTCCGCCTGAGGTTTCAGAAGGCAACAGGACAGCTGGAAGACATGATGAAGATCCGTCAGATACGACGTGATCTGGCACGCCTGAAGACGGTCCTGACCGAGAAGCAGCAGGAGTCGGAAGCCCCTGCCAATTGAGGAACAGGTACCGGTAATGAATGCAACCGAGCAGCAGGCACCCCGGAAGAAAAGGGCAACGAAATCAGGTCGAGTCGTCTCTGCCTCGATGGTCAATAGTGTGGTAGTGGCGGTGGATCGCCTGGTGACGCACCCCCTCTACAAGAAGACGATTCGTCGGACGAGCTGCTTCATGGCGCACGACGAAAAGAACGACTGTCGTGTGGGCGACAGGGTCCTGATTGGGGAGACGCGTCCACTGAGTAAGCGCAAGCGCTGGACCGTGCTGGAAGTGCTCGACAGGGCCAAGGGTTAGGCGGACTATCATGATCGGTCTAGCACAGCGACAGCATCCTCCGTCTTACCTGTGTCGGGCAGGCTGCGGCCCTTCCCGAGAGGTGGGCTCATGATTCAAATGCAGACGATCCTCCGGGTGGCAGACAACTCGGGGGCCCGTAAGCTTGCATGTATCTCGACGATCGGGGGAGACGTGGGCAGAGGCGCCGGTTTGGGCGACATCATCACGGCTTCGGTCAAGGAGGCCAGTCCCGACGGTGGAGTCAAGAAGGGTGAGGTAGTTCGGGCGGTCGTGGTTCGAATGCGCAAGGAAAGTCGCCGACCCGACGGGTCGTATATCCGATTCGACGAGAACGCGGCTGTCCTGATCAATAATGCAAGAGAGCCGATTGGTACCCGAGTGTTTGGTCCAGTAGCGCGAGAGCTGAGAGACAAACAATTCACAAGAATCGTGTCGCTGGCACCCGAGGTGCTTTAGAGAAGGATTTTTTCGGCGATGCTGCACGTAAAGAAGGAAGATCAGGTGGTGGTGCTTGGGGGCAAGGACCGGGGTAAGAGGGGCCGTGTCCTGCGAGTCTTGCCGACCAGGAGCCGTGCCATAGTCGAAGGCGTTAATATGCTTCGGAAGCACACCCGTCAGAATCCTCAGCAGAATATCCAGGGCGGAATCCTGGAGCGGGAGGGTTCCATCCACCTTTCCAATCTGAAGGTCGTGTGCCGCGAGTGTGGAGAGCCCAGCCGGGTTGGCTTCAGTCTGCTCTCCGATGGCAAGAAGGTCCGGACCTGCAAGAAGTGCGGGGGGACCATGGATAAGTAGTCGGCCGGGCTTGAGCCGGTCGATCGGGTTCGAGGAAGATGACGAGACTCAGAGATAAGTACATAAAAGAATTAATGCCTGCCATGCTCGAGCGTTTCGAGAACCGCAACGTCATGGCACTGCCTAAAGTCGAGAAGGTCGTGGTGAACATGGGCCTCGGTATGGCGATCCAGAATGCCAAGCTGCTAGACATCGCTTCCGAAGAGCTATCGGCCATAACGGGTCAGAAGCCTGTTATCACCAAAGCAAGACGGGCGATCGCCGGCTTCAAACTTCGTGCCGGTATGCCCATCGGGTTGATGGTTACCCTTCGGGGAGAGCGGATGTACGAGTTCCTCGACCGCTTCATCAACATCTGTCTGCCTCGAGTCAGGGATTTTCGCGGGGTTTCTCCCAATTCCTTCGACGGTCGGGGCAACTATACGATCGGCATCAAGGACCAGTTGATCTTTCCGGAGATCGATCTGGCGAAGACCGAGCATATCCACGGGATGAACATCACTGTCGTGGTGAAAGCTCAATCAGACGATGAGGCGCGTTTTCTCTTGGCTGGCATGGGAATGCCTTTCGCAGGACAAGAGCAAAGGCGGATGGTCGTCCAGTGATGGAAGATCTGGGCAAGAATAGCGAGTCCCAGGACGCGAGGGACCCGGCAGAAGGAAGGACAGGCAGATGGCTCGACAAGGGCTGATAGCAAAACAGCGGAGGACACCCAAATTCGCGGTCCGGCGCTACACGCGCTGCCGGCGCTGTGGCCGGTCCCGAGGTTATTTGAGGAAGTTCCAGCTGTGCCGGATCTGTTTTCGGCAGCTGGCGCTGCAGGGTGAGATTCCTGGAGTGACCAAGGCAAGTTGGTAGTGACCCCAGTCAAAGTATAGGTGCGGGTGTTCCCCGAGCAGAGTCGAGAGTAACGAAAATGCCAGTCCCAAACCCAGTCGCAGATCTCCTAACCCGAATTCGCAATGCGCAGAGTGCGCGGCACGATTCGGTTGAAGTCCCCTTTTCGAAGCTGAGGGCCGAAGTGCTCAGAATCCTCAACGAAGAGGGTTACATCAGCGGGTATAAGGTCAATGAACAGACGCCCTTTATGACGCTGTCAATCGTGCTGAAGTACACCGCGGATCAGACGCCCGCGATCCGGGTTCTACAGTGTGTCAGCAAGCCGGGTCGCCGTCGCTACGTGGGAAAGGACGAGATCCCGCCGCTGCTCGGTGGGCTGGGCATCAGTATTCTCTCGACCTCCAAGGGACTGCTGACCGGTAAGAAGGCTTCGGAGATGGGTGTGGGTGGCGAGCTGCTTTGTGAGGTTTACTGATCGGCGGTCAATCAAATCAAAGTACACTGGTTCATGAATACGGTAGCGTTTGCAGATGGGGCTTGCGAGGCGAGATCAAGGCAGGAGGAGGAAGACGATGCTTGGCCATCTTCGACGACGACGAACGCAGAGATCGTCCGCAACCCCCATCTGCCCTACGCGCGGCGACGGGACGAGCCGATTTCTTTGTCGCTCCTCCTCCAAGATACGAGGCATCGAGTTCGTCGCCGCTTCGCGAACTCGACCCGTCGTGCTCGCCACAAACGTTAGCGTATTTATGAACCAGTGTACTAGGTAATTCACTATGTCACGCGTAGGTGGAAAACCCATTTCGATTCCTGGGGCGGTAAAGGTTTCTGTGGAAGGCCGACAGGTTGTGGTCAAAGGACCCCTGGGTGAGTTGGCCATGCGGGTGCCAGAGGGCATCACAGCGAGTCTTGAGGACGGGGGGCTGACGGCCCAGAGACGGAATGATAGCAAGACGATGAAGTCGCTCCACGGATTGACTCGCTCCCTGTTGTCCAATGCGGTCAGGGGAGTGAGCGAGGGCTTCAAGAAGGAGCTCGACGTCATTGGGATCGGCTATCGGGCGGAGTCAGGTTCGGGAAGCGTCACGCTGTCCTTGGGATTCTCGCATTCGATCGAGTTTCCCCTTCCCGAGGGCATCAAGGTCAACGTGGAACGAGCCAACAAGCCCATTCAAAACTACGTCACCTCGCTGGTAGTCGAGGGAATCGACAAGTGTCAGGTGGGACAGGTGGCGGCCAACATCCGCGCGCTGAGACCTCCCGATGCCTATAAGGGAAAAGGGATCCGCTACAGTGACGAAAGAATACGTTTGAAGGTGGGCAAGAAGGGCGCTTGATTCCTTTGGTTGCAGGTTAAAGGTTGCAAGTTTCAGCTTGCCCAGTGAGAGGGAATGGCACCGCGGTCGGCATTTTCTGAGTTTTCGAGTAGCAGGCTAATGGGAAGCAAAACCAGTAGAGCGTATCGCAGAAGAAGGATTCACAAGAGAATTCGCAAGAAGATCACGGGAACCTCGGAAAGGCCGAGACTTTGCGTCTTTCGAAGTCTCAAGCATATGTATGCTCAGATTACCGACGATCTTTCGGGGAAGAATCTTGTGAGCGTGTCGACGTTGAAACTTGATGGCAAGAAGCTCGCCAATGGAGGCAGCGTGGAGGCGGCTCGCAGCGTGGGAAAAGCAGTTGCAGAAAAGGCCGTGGACGCGGGGATCAAGACCGTAGTTTTTGATCGTAATGGCTATCTTTATTTCGGACGGATAGAGGCGCTGGCCAAGGCAGCTCGCGAAGGCGGGCTGAAGTTCTAGCCCTCCCTGGCAAGGCTTGCTTAACGATGTGGCGAAGCCAGGTCGACGACTTCGGCTCCATAGCCGGTAAGAGAGACGATTAATGGGCAATCAAGCAAATATTGAAACCGAACTGAAAGATCAGGTTATCTCGATCAACCGGGTGACCAAAGTGGTCAAGGGCGGAAAGAACCTCAGTTTCAGCGCTCTGGTTGTGGTTGGTGATCAGAATGGCCGGGTCGGATACGGAATGGGCAAGGCCCGCGAGGTGCCCTCGGCCATCCGCAAGGGTGTCGAGAAGGCGAGAGGTGCCTTACTGGACGTACCGCTCAAGGGATCGACCATCCCGCACAGCGTGTGGGGCAGATTCGGTGCGGGCAAGGTGATTCTCAAGCCGGCTCCGGAAGGAACCGGCATCATTGCGGGTGGACCGGTCAGGGCCGTTATGGAATCGGTGGGTATCAGGGACGTGGTGACGAAGTCGGTGGGGACGACGAACCCTCACAACGTGGTCAAGGCGACCTTCGAGGGTCTGTCGCAGCTCCGAGATGCCGAGCAGGTGGCGAAACTTCGAGGCATCCCGGTGGAGGATCTGTAGTGGCCGAGAAGACCGAGAAGCCTCAATCCGAGACCGCGGCGAAGAAGGCCAGCGCGTCGGCTGCCAAAACCTCAAAGACTGCTCCCAAGCCGAAGGCCGCGGCTGCCAAACCCAAGACCGCAGCCCCGAAGGCCGCGGCGCGGGCAAAGCCCAAGAAGACAGCGGCAAAGTCTCCGCCAAAGGTGGCGAAGCCGAAGAAGACTAGCGCGAAGCCCAAGGCGGCTGCTCAGAAAGCCGAGCCGGCTGCAAAGTCAACGGCTGCGGCAAAGTCGAAGCCGGAGTCTCCGAAGGCCGAGGCGGCTCCCCCGGCGAAAGCGGTGTCCAAGAAGCCCAGGGCGGCCGCTGCGAAGCCTCCGGCCAAGACCCCTAAGAAGGATGTAGCCCAAATCAAGATCCGATATTTCCGCAGTGCCATCGGAAGGTCTTTTCGCCAGAAGCGAATTGTGCAGGGCCTGGGACTCCGGAAGCTGAACCAGGTGGTCGAGCGCCCAGATACCCCCGCCATCCGAGGGATGGTCGCCAAGATACCTCACCTGGTGCAAATCGTTCAGGGAGATTAGTTGTGAGCCATCAGCTGCATACGCTGAAGCCAGCCAAAGGAGCCAACCGGAAGCGAAGACGTGTGGGAAGAGGTCCCGGCTCGGGCCACGGAAAAACCTCCGGGCGTGGATCCAAGGGACAGAAGTCTCGTTCCGGATACTCTGCCAGGGCGGGCTTCGAGGGCGGCCAGATGCCGCTCCATCGCCGCCTTCCCAAGCGAGGATTCAAGAACCCTTTCAAGAAGGTGTTCGTGGTCCTGAACGTCCGCGATTTGAATCGCTTCAAGAGTGGCAGCAAGGTGTCTCCTGAGTTCCTCATCGAGCAGGGAGTGGCCAAGAACATGAGGGATGGACTGCGTATCCTGGGTGCTGGGGAACTGACGCGGAAGCTCACCGTAAAAGCCCACCATTTCAGCGAGTCGGCCAAGAAGAAGATTGAGGAAGTGGGTGGCCAGATCGAGGTGCTGACCTGATGGCGGACTTCAACCCCGTTCTCGGTAGTTTTCTGAACATCTACCGGATCCCGGACCTGCGCAAGCGGGTGCTTTTTATGTTGGGCCTGTTGGCCATCTACCGGGTGGGGAGTTTCATTCCCACGCCGGGGGTGGATAGCTCCGCCATGCAGGAGTTCTTCAATCAACAGCCAGGCACCATCTTTGGCTTCCTCGATATGTTCTCGGGAGGCAACCTGAGTCGGCTCTCTATTTTTGCTCTGGGTATCACCCCCTACATTACCGCTTCGATCATCCTGCAGCTCCTCACGGTAGTCTGGCCTTTCCTGGAGCGTCTATCCAAGGAAGGCGAGCTGGGGAGAAAGAAGATCAATCAGTACACCCGCTACCTCACCGTGGGGTTGTGCCTGTTTCAGAGCATGGCGACCTCGATCGCGCTGGAACGCACCGAAGCCATGCCTCCGATCGTGCCCAATCCGGGCTGGGGCTTTCGCTTGATGACCATGTTGACGCTCACCACCGGGACGACCTTCGTTATGTGGCTTGGCGAGCAGATCTCCGAGCGCGGCATCGGGAACGGAATCTCGTTGATTATCTTTGCAGGCATCGTGGTCGGCCTGCCCAGTGCTGGCTACTCTCTATTTCAGGACTGGGTGGCAGGAGAGCAGAACATCTTTGCCATCCTTGCCCTGCTGATCATGATGGTGCTGGTGATCGCTGCCATCGTCTATGTGGAACGGGGTCAACGCCGTATCCCGATTCAGTACGCCAAACGCGTGGTGGGTAGAAAAATGTATGGGGGGCAGGCCACCCATCTACCGCTTCGCGTGAACTCGGGAGGCGTCATTCCAGTCATCTTTGCGGCTTCGATCGTCGCTTTTCCCTCCACCTTGGGACTGGTTTTCCCCAATGTGTCCTGGATGCAAGCGATGTCGGAGCAGTTGCGGCAGGGATTTCCCCTGTACAACCTGATCTACATCAGCGGCATCATGTTCTTCTGCTTCTTCTACGTCAGTATCATCTTCAACCCGGACGAAGTTGCCGACAACATTCGTAAGTATGGTGGCTACATTCCTGGGATTCGTCCCGGCAGGAGGACCGCCGAGTACATCGATCGTACCCTCAGTCGTTTGACCGCGGCAGGTGCGGTTTATCTGGTTCTGGTCTGCCTGCTTCCTGAGTTCTTGATCACCGGCTTCAAGGTGCAGCCCATTCCCTGGATAGGACCTGGGATCGACAATTTTCTGGTCAACTACGATCTGGACTTCATCACCACCGGACTGGGGGTCAACTTCTACTTCGGAGGGACCTCGCTGTTGATCGTGGTCGGAGTGGGTATGGATACGGTGAAGCAGATTGAGTCCCAGCTGATCATGCGTCATTACGAGGGCTTTCTGAAGACGGGAAGAATTCGAGGCAGAAGAGGTTGAAAGAATCCGTCGCACGTCTGAACGTCTGAACGTCGCACGTTGTTGAGGAATTCATCTATAAATACATGAGCGAAACACAGCCGCACACGGGGCCGATGTCAGCGATATCAGACCCAGTTCCGGGGAGTAAGCGGGACTGGCGTTTTCAGCTGAATCATCGAGTGTGGCGGTGGCAGAGAGGCGTTCCGAAGTAACAAAAATGGCAGCCCAGAACGTTGTTATCCTGATGGGGCCTCCGGGTGCCGGAAAAGGCACGCAAGCCAAGATGTTGGCGGAGAAGTTTGGCTTTGCTCATATTTCGACGGGTGACATCCTGCGACGGGAAGTTCGCTCAGGTACACCCCTGGGAACGAAGGTCGAAGAGATTATGAATTCCGGTGCGCTGGTTCCGGATCAGTTGGTGGCAGAGATCGTCGGCGAGCGACTCGGTAGCGAGGATGCTCCTCAGGATATCCTGTTGGACGGTTTCCCACGCACGGTGCCGCAAGCTGAGTATCTGGAGTCCCTGTCCGGAGATTTTCAACAGATTGCAGTGAACCTTCACTTGAGTGAGGAAGAGGTTGTCAGGCGGCTGGCAGGGCGTCGGCACTGTGCCGGCTGTGGTAGAATCTACAATGTCTACTACTCCGCTCCCACGCAGGAAGATGTCTGTGATGGCTGTGGGGGAGGGTTGCTCCAGCGTCCCGACGATGCCGAAACGGTGGTGCGGGAGCGTCTTAGAGTCTATCAGGAGCAGACCCGGCCTCTCATTGAGTTCTATAAGAGCCGAGAGGGTTACTTCGAAGTAGACGGCAGCCTGGATATGGATTCGGTCTTCGAGGAGCTCTCGTCCCTCGTCGCGGGACACCAGAGCAGGGCTTGAAGTGCCGGCATAGACTGGAATAAGCGTGATCGTCTGCAAGGGAAAAGCTGAACTGGACAAGATGAGAGAGGCCAACTTGATCGTGGCTCAGGTGCTCGATCATCTCGGCAGCCTGATCGAGTCGGGCATCACGACCAGTGAACTTGATGCGGTAGCCGAGGATATGATTCTGAAGGCAGGTGCCAAGCCGGCTTTCAAGGGTTATCGGGGCTACCCAGCGACAGTATGTGCCTCGGTCAACGATCGGATCGTTCACGGGATTCCCAACGACGATCCCTTGAAGCAGGGTGACATTATCGGCTTGGATGTTGGGGTTTGCTATAAGGGCTTCTTCGGAGACTCCGCTTGGAGCTTCTCGGTCGGAGCCATTTCCAAGGAATTGAAGAGTTTGTTGGATGTCACCCGGGAGTCGCTCTACAAGGGAATAGAAAAGGTGGTGGTTGGGAACCGAATCTCGGATATTTCCCACAGCATTCAGCAGCACGTCGAGAACCACGGTTTTACAGTGGTTCGCGAGTTTGTAGGGCACGGGATCGGGAAGGCCCTGCACGAGGAACCTCAGGTTCCCAATTTCGGTCAGCCGGGACGAGGTCCCAAACTGCAGGAGGGAATGGTGCTGGCGATTGAGCCGATGGTCAACAGCAAAGGACCCAGGGTGAAGGTGTTGGACGATCGCTGGACTGCCGTCACGGCAGACGGGGGTTACAGTGCGCACTTCGAACACTCGGTGGCTGTAACCGAGGATGGCCCCTGGATCTTGAGTCTAGCCAATGGCAACCAGAGAGGCTAGACCAGGAAAGGATGATTGAAAGATGAAGGTTCGCGCATCGGTCAAACGCATCTGTCGCCAGTGCAAGATCGTCCGTCGAAAAGGGGTAGTTCGAGTGATTTGTCCGAACCCGAAGCATAAGCAGCGGCAGGGTTAGCCATGGTTTTTCATGCTCAGTCTACTGCGTCGCCGCAATCATCCGCTCTGGCTGCGTTATGCTCGGTCGGCCTCCTCGACGCACTGTACGAGTACGACTGCGGAGGTCTCGGTCGCAAGCCTTACCAGAGCAGCGCCTGCGACGCCTCGCTACGACCGGGCATGAAAAACCAAGGCGAACAGGGAGTGTTATGCGAATCATAGGAGTGAACATCCCAGACAACAAGCGGATCGAGATAGCCCTCACCTATATCTATGGGATTGGGAGAATACGTTCGGGAAAGATCTTGAGCGAGGCGGGCATAGATTGGGACAAGAAGGCCAAGGATATTACCGAAGACGAAGCCACCCAGATCCGGCGGATCATCGAAGAGCAGGGCAGGATCGAGGGCGATCTGCGCAAGGAGCTTCAGCTGAACATCAAGCGCCTGATGGATATTGGCTGCTATCGCGGTCTACGTCACCGGCGCGGCCTGCCCGCCCGAGGACAGCGCACTCACACCAACTCACGAACCCGAAAGGGTCCGCGCAAGGGCAGGATCCTTCGTCGTAAGAAACGCCAGTAAGCTGCGAGGAAAACCATGGCAAAAGCCGCCAAAGTGGGAAAAAAGAAGTCGAGCAAGAAAAAGGAGAAGAGGACGATCATTCATGGAATCGTCCACATCAAGTCGACTTTCAACAACACCATGATCAGCATCACAGATCAGGATGGCAACGTCCTGGCCGCGGCCAGCTCGGGAATGCAGGGCTTCAGGGGAAGCCGCAAGAGTACTCCTTTCGCGTCATCTCAGGCAGGCCACACGGCTGCCAACAAGGCGCGGGATCAATTTGGGATGCGAAGCTGTGAGGTGTGGGTCAGAGGACCTGGCGCCGGCCGGGAATCGGCGGTGCGCTCCATCCAGGCTTCGGGCATCGAGATCAGGTCCATCAAGGATGTGACTCCTATCCCCCACAATGGTTGTCGGCCTCCCAAGCGGAGGCGAGTGTGAGAGAGGAGAATCGGTTTTGGCACGCAATGTAGGTCCTGTTTGTCGCCTCTGCAGGCGAGAGGGCATGAAGCTGTTCTTGAAGGGACAGAGGTGTTTTTCGGAAAGATGCGCGGTTGATAAGCGTAATTTCGTTCCGGGTGAGCACGGCCGGGATATGCGCACCCGCTCCAAGGTAATCGGATATGGCCTGCAGCTCCGAGAGAAGCAGAAGGTCAAACGCATTTATGGCGTCCTCGAACGCCAGTTCCGCCGCTATTTCCAAAAGGCAGCGAGGCGCCAGGGCATTACTGGCGAACTGCTACTCCAATTTTTGGAGCTGCGGCTGGACAACGTAGTCTACCGCCTCGGTTTTGCGACCTCGCGCAGCCAGGCCAGGCAATTTGTGCGTCACGGACATCTGACCGTCAACGGCCGTAAGGTGAACATCCCTTCCTACCTCGTAAAGAAGGGTGATGAGGTTGCCATCCGCCAGAAGAGCACAAAGAATCCTTTTATCCTGAGCTCCCTCGACGAGGTCGCGGGGAGGGGCGTTCCCAGCTGGCTCAGTCTGGAGAAGGAGGGCCTCAAGGGCCAGATTGTCGAATTGCCTCGGCGGGACGAGATTGCGATCCCGATCGAAGAGTCATTGGTGGTCGAGCTCTATTCGAAGTAAGACCTCCACAGCCGCAGCCGAACCCAGAACACCAGAGTGGAGATAGAATTGATGAAAGGGTTTCAAAGACCGAAGCGACTATTTTACGATGCCCAGACACTGACTCCGACTTTCGGGCATTTCTACGCGCAGCCTTTTGAGCGCGGTTACGCCACCACGATCGGGAACGCACTTCGCCGTATCCTGCTCTCCTCCACCGAGGGAGCCGCCATCACGGCAGTGAAGATTGAAGACGTCCTGCACGAGTTTTCTTCGATTCCCGGTGTGCGTGAGGACGTGACCGACATCCTGATGAACTTGAAGCAGATTCCACTGATGCTCCACGTAGATCACCCCAAGATCCTCCACCTGGAGGCCAGTGGTGAGGGCGAAGTGAAATCGGGAGATATCAAGCCCGACCCGGACGTCGAGATCCTGGACAAGGGCATCTACATCGCGACCAAGAACAAAGCGTCCAAGCTGGTCATGGAAATCCAGGTCAATAGGGACAGAGGCTACATCCCGGCCAGCGAGAACTATGACGAAGAGTTGGATGTAGGGTACATTCCGGTGGACTCGGTTCACACACCGGTAAGAAAGGCCAACTTTGTGGTTGAGGCAGCACGCCTAGGCCAGTCAACCGAGTACGAGCGCTTGAACCTGGATGTGTGGACCAACGGAAGCTTGAGTCCCCAGGACGCAGTCGGTCAGGCCGCCAAGATCCTCAAGGACCATCTCTACTTGTTCATCAACTTCGAAGAGGAGCAGGAAGAGTCGGTTCTGGAAGAGGATGACGAGCGGCATGTCGTCAATGAGAACTTGCACAAGTCAGTGGAAGAGCTGGAGCTTTCGGTCAGGGCCTACAACTGCCTCAAGAACGCCAACGTGCAGACGATTAGTGAGCTGGTCGTCCGAACCGAGGGCGAGATGCTGAAGACGAAGAACTTCGGACGCAAGTCCTTGAACGAAATCAAGGAGCTGCTGGCGGACATGGGGCTTTCCTTCGGCATGAAGATCGACAGCAAGGGCAGACTGATTCAGGAGACCGTGGAGGCATAACCCCGCGGAGAGTGGGAAAGAGCGATGCGACACCGTAGGGAAGGCCGGAAGTTAGGGCGAAACGCGAGCCATAGGAAGGCCTTGTTTCGCAACATGGTCACCGATTTCCTGGACAAAGAGCATCTGATCACAACAGTTCCCAAGGCAAAGGAACTCCGCCCCGTGGCCGAGAAGATGATCACCTTGGGCAAGAAGGAAACGCTGGCTGCCCGACGTCGCGCCCTCTCCTTCATCCGAAGAAGAGCGGTGGTGCGAAAGCTGTTTGACGATCTGGCGCCCCGCTTTGCCGACCGTAACGGCGGTTACACCCGGATTGTCCGGATCGGATTCCGGCGTGGTGACAGCGCCGAGCTAGCCCTGCTTGAGCTGGTGGGCAGCGAGTTCCAGGCTGGCTCAGACTCCCCCAAGAAGGAAAAGAAGGGCAAGAAGGAAAGTAAAGAAGAAAAGGAATAGTTGGAGTTCTACCCTTTCCCAGGCACCAAGATACAAGCTACAAGAGACAAACAAATTCCGAATTCCAAGGACCAAATCCCAAACCCCCTGGGCGCACGAAACCGAGTGAGAGGTGGCCTAGGTTTTCTCTCTTGCCTCCTTCTTTTCACCCTGCCAACCTTTGCCCAGCTCCGGCAGCTGACGCTGGACGACCTCTTTGATCCCCAACAGAAGACCAACTTCAGCGGATCTCCTCCTCGCGGGCTGAAGTGGCTAGAAGATGGTGAGCACTACCTGAAGGGCCGCGGCCGCGGATCGGGCAGCTTGGTCCGGGTGAAAGCTGCCACAGGTCAGGAGGAGTCTCTCTTTGATGGAGCCGACCTGAGAACCTCGCTGGCGGCCCTGCCAGGATTCACAGATGACTCGCTTGAGAAGACAGCGAAAGATAGCCGATTTGAGCTCAGCCCCGATGAAAAGGGCGTCCTGATCCGCCACGCCGGGGATCTCTTCTACCATCGTTTCGGCGGCGAAGGGGCTTTGCGCCTCACCCGTACTCCCCAAGAGGAGGAGCTTGCTGGCTTCAGCCCCGACAGTAGCATGGTGAGCTTCGTACGCGACAGCGACCTCTATGTGGTCGATGTCGGTGCAGGGCAAGAGCGCCGGCTCACGACCGACGGCGCCAGCCAGCTTCTCAACGGCAAGCTGGATTGGGTCTACCAGGAGGAAATCTATGGCCGGGGAAACTTCAAAGGGTACTGGTGGAGTCCGGATTCTTCACGGATCGCCTATCTGCAACTGGACGAGTCCCCGGTTCCGGAGTTTACCGTGGTGGATCACCTCCCGCTTCACCTGGACCCCGGGGTGATGCGCTATCCCAAGGCTGGCGATCCGAATCCTGGGGTCCGACTGGGGCTGATCTCTGCCGCCGCGGGCAAGAGTGAGTGGGTGGAGACCTTCAAGTACGAGGGTTCCGAGTTCCTGATCTCCCGTGTGGGATGGGCACCTGACAGCCAGGCTGTGTTGTTTCAGGTACAGAATCGGCAGCAGACCTGGTTGGACCTGAATCATTTCGATCTGGCTGAGCGTAAGACGGTAACCCTGCTGCGCGAGAAGACTCCGGCTTGGACCAGCGTCCTGGGCGAGCCCAAGTGGCTCACAGACGGGTCCTTTCTGTGGTTGAGCGAGCGGAGTGGCTGGAAGCACATCTATCACTACAGCGCAGAGAGCAAGCTTATCCGGCCTCTTACCCATGGTGAGTGGGAGGTTGTGAGCCTCTTTGGAGCCGACCAGGAGGCCGAGTGGGTTTACTTTTCGGCGAACCGAGACAAGCCGACCGAACAGCATGTGTACCGTGTCCGGTTGGACGGGAGAGACTTGACGCGCCTTTCTCGCAGCTCCGGCACTCACCGGGCGAACTTCAATCCGCAGTTCAGCCGCTTCATCGACTCCTGGAGCGACATCAGGACGCCGGTAAAGGTGGGCCTATACGACTCTGAGGGAGCCTGGGTTCGGATGATCGACGAGAATCGGGTCGAGGCGCTGGAGGAACTGGAGCTCTCGTCTCCGGAGTTTCTTCGGGTCAAGACCAGCGACGGTTTCTCGATGGAAGCGGTGATGATCCGGCCATCCGACTTCGATTCCAAGAAGAAGTATCCGGTTCTGTGCTACGTCTATGGGGGCCCTCAAATACCCAGAGTGAAGAACCGATGGGGGGGGAGCAGATACCTATGGCACCAGTACCTGGCCCAGAAGGGCTACATCATCTGGATGTGTGACAACCGCAGT
Source organism: Acidobacteriota bacterium (assembly GCA_965219855.1). Classification (GTDB taxonomy): domain Bacteria; phylum Acidobacteriota; class UBA6911; order RPQK01; family JAJDTT01; genus CAUZIZ01. The sequence goes on along the minus strand of CBDCOR010000012.1, from coordinate 831,509 downwards.
GCCAGTGGAAAAGGGGCGAAGTCGGCCTGGCCCGTATACCGTAACCTGGGGGAACTGGAACTGCGCGACGTAGAGGAGGGGCTCCAGTGGCTGCGATCGAAGCCCTACGTTGATTCAGAGCGGATAGGCATCTGGGGCTGGAGCTACGGTGGCTACCTGACGTCCTACGCTCTGACGCACAGCTCCAGCTTCAAGATGGGGATTGCAGGGGCTCCGGTAACTGACTGGAAGCTCTACGATACCATCTACACCGAGCGATACATGGGCCTACCCCGGGAGAACGCAGAAGGCTACAAGAAGAGTTCTGTTCTAGAGTCGGCGGACGCGTTGAGTGGCAAGCTACTACTGGTCCACGGAACGATAGACGAAAACGTCCACTTACAGAACACGATCCAGCTAATCGAGCGGCTCCAGAAGAAGGGAAAGAGCTTCGAAATGATGCTCTATCCCAAATCCCGGCACGGGATCACCGGAGCCACCCAACGAAACCACCTGTATCAATTGATGACAAGGTTCATCCTCGAAAACCTTTAGCCGATTTCAACCGGGCCAGACTATATAAGCTAAGGAAAGCTAAGGCTAAGCTGAAGCTTCAAGAAGCGTCGCAAGTCGCAGGTCGTAAGGCGCAAGTCTCTTGTCGCTGGACAGCGGGGCGAGGAATGGGACCAGTAATGCGAAGATTTGGGAAGCCTGAAGCGCGAACGAGGGGTTGGGGTGCAGCGAAATGGGTGGACGAAGGGGCCTGAGGCACGGCAAGCAGCCAAGCGGGAGGATTCGGGGTGCTCCCCAACCCGTCGCTTGCGCCTCAGGCTCCAATCGATCGGAATGTTTCGTTCTCGAATGGGGCCAGTATCCCTGGGGGTAGGACTAAGAGGGTTTGTCTGAAGTTCTTCGTGACTTTTGAGTCAAGTTCGGAACGCGAGGACGCAAAAAGCTCGGCCCGCAGGTTGTGGCTTTCACCTGCCTTGGCCCAAGGTGTTGAGGCCTTGAGCGTCGAAGACCAAGAGAGGTCAATCCCAACGGGATTGCGTCTTCCAGCCCAGGGTTTCCGAACCCTGGGTACGGAGTAGCCCCAACCTGAATCAACCCGGAACGGGTTGCGTACATAAGGGTACCCCTGGGGCGGAATAGTGCCTCTCGTTAGATGGTATTTTGTACGCTACCGCCGATGGGGTTGGAATCAAAGGGGGGAATCGCTTGCTACACTGCCTGAATCTTGACGGGATTCCCCCTTTTCGATATATTGCAACCCATCCAGTGCTCCTCAGTAGCTCAATTGGCAGAGCATCCGGCTGTTAACCGGAGGGTTGTAGGTTCGAGTCCTACCTGAGGAGCCAATTTCAATAACTTACGGCTTCTATCAGCCCCCCTGTTTTTGATTTTGCCAAATTCTTGCCAGATCGTTGCACTCTCCCTGTAGTGGGGAGGATGCCTCTTCGCTCTGGGGATCGATCCTCTTTTGCTCGCTTTGCCCGGTCTAACAAGCACTCTGCCCATGCATCAACGTCACCGTCCTGATCCACCACTCGCCAAAGGTAGTGGAGCTGTCCGTGGATCTTGATGAAGACTTCGTCCACAAACCAGTTCTCGCCAAGTCGGCCCCTTTTTCCTCGCAGAGATCGAGCAAAGTCCTCTCCTTCTTTTGGGCGTCAAACTAAATAACGCATGTCGCACAACTTTTTGGAACTTTGTGTCTGCCTTTTGTCCTAGTGCGTTGACCTGCTGGGAATCAGCCTTGGTCAGAATGACTCGCAAGCCAATGAGTCGAGGCCCAGGGCGACAGAGCTGGAACAAGCGGTCCTGTCGGTGGCCCGGGAAGCATGTCCTCTTGAGTTCCTCAACCGTTTCGACGAGGTCTTAGTTTACTCCGCACTGGAACGGCAGCACCTGGAGCAGATCTTCGACAAGTTTCTCGCCCCAGATCCACGCTCGGGCGATCACCGAGGCTGGAGTGCCTTTGCTCATCAAGGTGAGCCCGGAGGCTAAAGCCCTGATCCTGGACCGTGGAATGGACGTTCGCTTTGGGGCTCGACCGCTTCGTAGGGCCATCGAAACGGAGCTACTCGACCTTCTGTCTCGGTTGATGGCGTCGCGACGCGTCGATCCGGGGGACGTGATTGAAGTCGAATTGCATAACGGGAGCCTTGAGTTCTACCGAAGCCACGACCGGAAGCTGACTGTGGTGGTGTAGGTGGCCTCGCCTCCGGCTGTGGGCTCCCAAGTGTCGCTGCTGGCAGGACGGTCGTGAAAACCAAGCCCGTGAAATCCAAACCATGGAAACTGCGGTTAAAGTTGTTTCCGCCTGATGCGACTGCTCTAAGTCGGCGCCTCTAGTTGTTTCCTAAAGTCCTCCACGATCGGGTCCTTGATGGAATGCCACACGTCGTTTTCCACGATGGCTGGATGCTCGTTCTGAAGGAGCCTTTCAAATTTTTCCCAGCCTCTTTTGGCTTGCCCCATGCGATCATAGTTCAGGAGCAACTTGATGGAATTCCCCAAGTAGTCGTAGGGATTTTCAATCTGATCCATGCGGGATTCTATCTGGCCGATTTTCTGCTGGTAATAATCGGGATATTCCGTTGTGGCTCTCCGATAAGAACCGTCGCTCCAGGCGAAGATTTCCTCAACTGATGGAGCCACCGGGTGGGGTAGATGCTCATAGGTTTCCCATCTGGTCTCGATCGCGATGATCTCTCATGACCCATCGTCATACACATCCACCAGGGAGGCTGGGAAAAGGCTCCCGGTGATCGGCTCACTCAGGTTGATGAACCTGTCTCCCTTCATCTGGTAGACTCCGATCTGCCGACACGACCAGGCTGTGCCTGAGCATCCTTTCCAAGTCACAATCTCCAGGGATCCATCTGCATTGATGTCGGTGTTGTTGAGTTCGTGGAAAGCCAGAGCCATCCTTACAACGACTTCTCTTGCCATTAGGTGTGTTCCTTCGGATTTCGAATCGGTAGACGCGCAGTTCCGAGACTCTGCCAGTGGCAGTCTGTGGATTTTCCAGAAGGGTCACCAGATAAGGAGCGAATCCACTGTTGTAGGGGTATAGGTAGTCTCTAAGTTCAAAGTCACCCCTCTCTATTCTTTCCAATTCATCCCCGAACGAATCGGGCAGATCTTGCCGTGAAACAGTAGTCTTGGATATTGTGAGTTGAGCCACTGCAGAAGAACTGAAAGTAAGCCACAGCAAAAGGATCCCTCGCCAACGAGCTTGCACCACTCACACCTCTGCAACTTTATGCCAGTCCCGGAACCCGGCTACTCCAGGATAACAAAGTAAGTCGAGTGCAGCCTACCGGGTTGTCGGATAGCTTACTGCACAGGTTCGCATGGCGCAGGTGAGCCAAAGGCTGGGGGAGATCGGGTTTGCGCTGGTCCAGGTAAGCCTGGTCCGGAAGCAACTCCACCGAAAAAGCGACTGTGTCACAGGTAGCATCGACTCGTGTTCGCCGTTTCTCTCTGTACCTTTTCCGATGCTCGGGTCGGATTCACGACAGAATTGTCGATTTCTCTCTTGACTGGACATGAATCGGAGAGTAGAAGCCAAAACAAGGAAGTTTGTTTGCGTCGCGTCTTGCTCGAGGCGTGACGGGAACGGTCACTCCGATGCAAGACCAAGACGAAGTCCCGGTAAACGTCGGGCCTGTCAACGAGGAAGACTCTGGTGAACCTCCAGGTTCGATCACCAGCGGGCCCCAAACCCCGGATAAGCGGGATTCACGTCGCTTCTTCCGCGCCTACTCAGAGATCCGGAAGCTCTACCTCTTCCATTTCTTTCTCTCCATCTCCCTGACGGCCGTGGCTTCCTTCCTCTTCCTTGACCGGCTGCTTCTGCGCATGGGTCTCAGCATGTCCCAGTTTGGCGTCATCAAGGGGCTGGCCTTCCTGGCTCCGGTGACCCTGAACCTAATATTGGCTCCCTACCTGGCCCGGCTGGGTCGGGACCGCGAGATCGTAATCCTCAGCTATCTTTTCCGGGTGATCCTCTCGTACTTGTTCCTTCTTCTCCCCTGGCTGTGGAAAGACACAGGTCTGTTGACAGTGGGTTGTGCGGTGGTCTTCTTGACCACTATGTTCTTCCCGATGGTGGCCCAGAACAGCCTCTCGGCCCTCTGTAAGGCTCACATTCCCCGAGAGGACCTGGGCAAGCGCATGGCCAACATCCTCTCCCTCGGGATGGTCCCCGGTTTCCTGCTGGCCATTCCGTCTAGCTGGTACATCGATCTTCACTCCTCTGGTAGTGACGCTGAGTTTTACGCGGCTTTCCTCCATGTGTTTGTGGCGACCACGGTGTTCGTCTTCGCGGCGGCTGGGGTCATGCTTAAGGTAAGCCCACCCAGACGGGCCCTCCAGAACCGTCGAAGATTGGGCTACCGGGACATTCGCGAGCCCTTCCAGAACCGGCCCTACCGGGTCTACCTGCATGCTTCTTTCATGCTCAGCCTGGTCAATATCATGATCATCTCGTTTATCAACCCTTATCTGTTGAGGGCCCAGGGTCTGAGCATGTTCCAGATCAGCCTCATCACCATAACGGTCTCCCTGCTGGGAATTGGCTTGCGACCCCTATGGGGTCACGCCTGTGACCGGGGGAAGAACGTCCTACGGGTTTCGGTGGTAGGGGTGGCCGCAGGACTTTTCATCCTGACGGGGAAGGGTCTGGTCCCCGTGGTGATCTTCGCAGTGCTGGCCTGGAACACCAACGAGGGATTCTTCGGTGTTGGCCTCTTCACGGGCCAGCAATACTTGAAGCTGGCCCTGTGCGATGAGGAGAAAATCAACCTCTACATCGCTGCTGCCGCCTTCGTCACCGCCCTCAGGGAGCGGCGCCGACGGCTCACGTCGGGAGAGCTAGCCCTACAGATGTACCGGTCTCTTCGCTCGAGGATGCGTCGCTAGTTTGTACTGGCTTTCCTTGAAGAACGTCGCGCTGTTTTGGACTGGATTGCCAAGGAGCTGATCATTTAGTCACAAGGAGGAAATGATGAGACGTAGGAGGATGAAGATTCTGATCTGGGCCTGTTGTGCGAGTTGGTTGCTGTCGGGCGAGCTGGGTGGAAAGTCAGACGGGTGGTCTCCGCCACCATCGCCGCCGCCAAGGAACGATATCCGTATGGAAAACCGGGTGGCGATCCCCATGCGTGACGGAGTCATTCTTTATGCCGATATCTATCGCCCGGCGGCAAAGGGGTCATACCCGGTACTGGTTTCGAGAAACCCCTACAGCACCGAGTATCCGTCCATTGTTGACCGACCCCTCTATTTCGCGAGCCGGGGCTACGTGTTTGTGTACCAGGATGTACGAGGAAGACACGAGTCCGAGGGGCGGTGGGAGCCCTTCCGAAACGACATCGAGGACGGTTACGACACGATCGAGTGGGCGGCGAAGCAGCCCTGGTCCAACGGCAAGGTGGCCATGCAAGGTCGCTCTTATCTAGGGCACGTGCAGTGGCGGGCCGCCATGGCCAGTCCACCTCATCTGGTAACGATTCTTCCCAATGTGGCCTCCACCAGCCTCTATCATAACTGGGTCACGCTGAACGGTGGCTGGCGGCTTTCGTTCAATTTGGGCTGGGGGACCGGCCAGGAGTCTCGCGTGATACAGCACATGGAACCCCACTCGATGGAGGATGGTCCGGAAGGAATCAGCTACGAGCGAGCACTGTGGAGCCTACCGCTGATCGATATGCCCCAGCGTTTGGGTCGCAATCCCGTATTCTATAGGGACTGGATCGCTCATCCGGACTATGACGACTATTGGAAAGAGATCAATGTCGAGGAAGCGTTTGAACGAATCGATATTCCGGTGCTGACCCTTGGAGGTTGGTTTGACCTCTTCAGTCAAGGCACGCTAAACGGTTATATCGGGATGAGCAGGCGTGCGAAAACTCCTTTGGCTCGGGATAAGAGTCAGATGGTGATTGGTCCTTGGGGACATGGCCCCACCCGAGGATCGGTGGATCCAAAGCGGCCGTTTGGCGATATCGATTTTGGCGCAACCGCTTTTGTGGATGAGCTGGCGCTTCAGCTGCGATGGTATGACTACTGGCTCAAGGGCATCGACAATGGGCTCAACCAGGAGTTGCCGGTGAAGCTCTTTGTCATGGGCAAGGACGTTTGGAGGCAGGAAAGCGGGTACCCACTTGCCCGGACCGACTATAGGCGGATGTATCTCTGGAGCGAAGGGCGGGCCAACACTTACCACGGTGATGGCCGCCTCTCGTGGCAGTCTCCGCCGCCGAGCTCCAGGCCAGACGAGTACATCTATGACCCCGCAAATCCAGTGCCCAGCCTGGGTGGAAACCACTGTTGTGGCACCCCGTTTCCCACCGGTCCTCGCGATCAGCGACCCGTTGAAAAACGGGCAGACGTACTGGTCTATACCTCCGAGTTCCTGGAGGAGGAGATCGAGGTCACCGGGCCGGTTAAGGTCATCTTGTACGCCTCTACTGAAGGACGGGACACAGACTTCATCGCCAAGCTGGTGGACGTGTATCCTGACGGGAGGGCCTTCAACATGGCCGAGGGGATCATCCGAGCAAGGTACCACCAGAGCTTGAGCCAGCCGGAATTACTCGAGCCCGGAAAGATCTACCGATTCGAAATCGATCTGGTTGGGACCAGTGTCCTGTTCCAAGCAGGACATCGCATTCGTGTGGACATCACCAGCAGCCATTTCCCCCTATTTGACCGTGATCCAAACACGGGAGCGCCGTTTGGGATGAGCGACAAAGTCAAGATCGTTCGTCAAAAGGTCTTTCATGGGGAAGCTTCCCCTTCGCACATACTCTTGCCGGTAATCCCTTTAGAAGAAGTAAGAAGCGCCCGATGACAGGAGGAGAGGAGACATGAGCAATGATCGCTTGAGAGTCGGAATCATCACCGAGCCCATAACCTCCGGCCATCTCGGTTACTGGTTCAATTCCCTTGCCGGCTGCCAGGGGATTGACCAGGTCGCAGTTGCCGACCGGAGCGGCGTCGCGACGCTTCATAACGCTATCTCAAGTTCCTCGTAGCCGTCGCCAGCGGCGTCGATAGCATCCGATCGATTAAACTCCAATGCTTCGCTCAGAGTGACTTTCAGGGACTCGAGTAATTCGTCCCGGCTCGGTTCTTGGCAATTCACCCCGGGTACTTCTTCAATCCATCCAATCCACCAATCGCCGTCCTGCTTCAGCACTGCTGTGTAGTGGGTATTCATTGATCTAGTTTAACTGATGGCCGATGGGCAACGTTCTTCTTCGCTTCTTTACCCCTATTTATGGGTGAGACTCGATCCCTCGGTTCCGGACTTATTTCCGGCCGACCGCAGAGGCGCCCGGAGGGGTCACCGAACAATTACGAACAATGTGACGCCGAATACCAGATAAAACCATGGTCTCACCCGAACTAGAAAGGAGTGTACCGTTGTTTCTGTAATTTCCCATTAGGAGGGAATTTCTCGGATTACCGAGTATTGAGTTGACGAGGAACCTGTCGATTCCCTATCGACGTTTTCCAGCGAGCTCACAATTCACGATCACATTTGCGCCCTTGCCACCGTCACAGATGTCTGTATCGTCTCCACCGTCGATGTTGTCCGCACCCAGGTTGCCCAGGATTAGGTCGTCTCCCTGGTCTCCGCTGAGGGTGTCCGCACCTTGATCACCACGAATGTCGTCGTCGCCCGAGCTGCCGTTGATCTCGTCTGTGCCTCTACCTCCGCGCAAATCGTCGTCTCCCGGTCCACCGTCAATGGAATCGGCCTCGTTGCCGCCGCGGACCGCGTCGACTCCTGATCCACCATCGATGGTATCCTTCCCCTGTCCACCCCAGACCCGGTCGTCTCCTTCACCCGCTTCAATTCTGTCAGCTCCCTTCTCGCCCCGTATCTTGTCGTTTCCACCCCGGCCGAAGACCTGGTCATCTCCCTGGCCTGCTCGAATGTCATCGTTGTCTTGCCCCCCCACGATGCAATCCGCACCAAGGCCGGCTCGCACCCTGTTTCCTGCATCTGAGAGTAGGATCAGGTCGGCCCCAATCGTGCCCTGAATTGTTATCCCGTCCAGATGCCCATCCCTGTTGTCGATCACGTTGTAGCTGCCGCCGGCAATGAGCTGGTCGATGGTGAGGTCGTCGCAGAAGGTGTTCTGGGTCTCGAGCACCTCGAAGGGCGCACTCTGAACAAAGACAGGGTTGGGACCCAGGACCTGGAACAACAGCTGGTAGGTCCCCGGTACATCGAGGCTCAGATCGAGGAAGGTCACAATACCGTTGGCAGCGGTGACCGTGGCAACACCCGAAAGGGTAGTCCCGGGGGGACCCTGATCGATACTGGCCAAGACCTGGGAGGTGTTGTCCGCGGCAATCAAGTTGCCCAGCCCATCACGGATGGACAGCACCGGCTGCACACTCAAGGGCAGGGCGGCAGTGCCGTCTCCCGGTTCGGTGTCCAGCTGCAGGCCTGCTGGCAGGACCTCGAAGGCTGCACTCTGCAGGAAGAAAGGGTTGGCTCCCAGGAGCTGGAACACGAGCTGGTAGGTGCCCGGAACATCGAGGCTCAGATCGGGAAAGGTCACGACGCCGTTGACTGCGGTGACGGTGGTGGTACCCGAGAGGGTAGCACCCGGCGGACCCTGATCGATACTGGCCAGGACCTGGGAGGTGTTGTCCGAGGCAATCAGGTTGCCCAGGCCATCGCGGATGGACAGCACCGGCTGTACGCTCAAGGGCAGGGCGGCAATGCCGTCCCCCGGCTGGGTGTCCAGCTGCAGGCTGACGATCTCAGGGGGCGTATCATCATTGATGAGGATGCAGGTCTTACTCTCGCCGGCGGCAACGGTGATGTTGCCATCTGGACTGCAATCGCCGCTGAAGGTCAACGTGTAGCCGAACGAATCCTCTTCGCCAGCGACGTATGTCCCGGGATGTACTTCTCTGGCAACGCCACTCTGCGCTGAGATCCTGCTCGGACCGAAGGTGATCCCAAGGGGATCGCTGAGACCGCCGGAGCCGCGCAGAACAAAGAGCTGTGGCACCACTGAACCTGAAGGATCAACCTGGTAGACAGCGTCTCCAGCGATTCCCAGAATATCTCCATCGGAAACGTATAGCTGCCCGTCGGAGCCGAAGACCAGGTCCCCGAGTCCCTGAAAATCCGGGTGGGTCGCAACAATCCCATCCAGCACCCCTGTCAGGCCATCGTATCGGTAGATTGTGGGGGTGCCGGTAACAAAGTCCTCCGCGGAGATGTAGAGATCGCTATCCGGACCGAAAGTAATCCCTCGGGCATTGGCGAAAAGCCCTCCGGAGGTAAAAATTCCAATACCCAGGCCGTTGACTCCGTTGTATTCCATAACCTCCGACGATCGAAGCACGAATAGATTTCCGTTGGGGCCAAATTCCTGGTCGCGGACGTCGTTGGGCGAGGGGACGAAAACGCCAAGATCTGCCCCCGTCAGATCATCGAATCGGCGCACTTCATCGTTCTGCGAGTCGTACAAGTAGAAATGACCGGCGGGGCCGAGATCGATACCCTGGCCCACTCCGGGGGATAGGGGGGAGTTTGGATCCAGAAACGGAACATCGATGGAAGCAGTGGGCACCGAAAGTTTCTCGGCTACGACGTGTTGATCGAAGGCGCCGTCGAAGAAGGTATCGCTCCCACTCACGTGGAGGTGGCCGCCGGGGGCGGTGGTGAGATACGAGAGCTCGCCCAGGGCTCGGGCACTGTGGAAGACATCCTGGAAGATCCCGGACAATCCATCATAGCGCAGGATCGAATCAGCTCCGACGGGAGTGCCCGACGAGGTCACGAAGAGATCTGGGGCCGATCCTGGAGGAACAGATCGAAGTCACTGACCACGGCAGTTCCGCTGTCGTCGTTGACGACCTGTTTGATGAGGGTCACCGTCGCAAACTGGGGAGACGCAGCTGGTCTCAGGTTCCAAACACTACCCTCTAGCCCCTCTATCACCGCAAACTGGCTTGTGACGGGGCCGTCGGTGTCCTCACTCGCGCAGATGCCGTCTGGCGCGAACGCCACCGAGGGGTGACAGGACGGAACCGCCCAGGGCATGTCGTGGATCGTGAAGCGGAATTCGGGCATTCCTTCCAGACCAGTATCGAACACGCGGATATCTGCGGGATTGCTCGTGTCGACAAACGTGTACCGTGGCTGCACCAGGAGTTCACTCTCGATGACTCCCCCCTCTAAACCTGTCTGTGTAATGGTCATCTGCCCTGGAGGTCCTGCCACATCCGAGAGCCGGACGACCACATCCCATTCCGTCGACCCGACTGCGCATGGAACCGAGATGGGAGCGATGCTCACCAGGGAAGGTCAACCAGCTCAATAGCCACCGGATTGGAGATCGAGGGAAAAATCGGATCGAAAAAGACAGCAGTATCCAGCCGCTCGACAATGGTATCGGTGGTGCCCAGACCAGGGGGGGACACAAGGGGGTCACCACGTAATAAGACGGCGCCGTCGAAGGGGCCACAACCCGGGCCAAAAAACCAGCTGGAATGGGTGTGAGCTCGAGGCTGAAGCGGGCCAATCCCGAAGTCTCCCAGTGATCAGTTCCGGATGGGATATCGGCAAGCGGTGGCCCTTGTGCTTCTGATACCGAGAGAGGCGGTAGCGGGAGAGAGAAGAGTGCCAGCAGCGACATCAAAACAAGGATCAGAAGCGAGATGTGTGATGGTCTACGCCTATTGATGCGGAGGCGAGGAAGACCCATGGACCGAAATTGTATACCGTGTGCCGGATAGTATCCAGAATCAGAGGAGCCGAAGGCCGTCGGTGTCCGGTCACCGTCACGTCTTGGGTCTCAGCGCCCAGTTGAGCAAAGTAGAGGTTCACTGGCGGCCCCCAGCGTTGGGCATGAACCAGCGCCGGGAAGCAGTGTTTAGAATGGTCGCACAGTCAAGCCAGACTGAACAATTTCTGAACAATTATTCGCCGAATACCAGAGAACACCATGATCTGACCCAAGCTAGAAGCAAGAAGAGACAACATGACAGGTTTGAATCAAGCTGTTAACCGGAGGGTTGTAGGTTCGAGTCCTACCTGAGGAGCCAAAATCATAACCGCTAACTTTTGCGGTCTGTTAGTTAACGCGAGACCCCGACGGGCGGCCCCGCTGGGGTCTCGTCGTATCTGGCTATTTTCCAATCACTTACGCCGCTCAACACATTCTTTCCGATTCTCCGGTTCGACACTGAAGCACGGGGTAGCGCGTCCAATCATGGGGGTTGCAAACGCCCCCCAAGATATCGTTTACGAATTCTCCCTTTCTCCATTTAACATCCCGCCTTGTTTAACGGCCCTGTTGCACACGGACCACCGAAAGTGACACTTTTTAACTCGCTCCGGACCGACAGAGTCGAACCCGCTCCCGCCTCGCCGGGCCAATAAGCGCGGTCGGCCCATTCGGTCATCTGTGTCTGATAAGTGAGCGCCACACTGGTGAGGACACCGGTCGTGAGATGCAGCCAGAAAAGAAGCTTTCACAGCATGCCTGTTGTTTGCGACGCAACGCGTCGGCTTGCCGAATCACGGCTTACCTGCTCCCGACGACTGACATAACCCATTGGGCCAGCCGGTCGTCCGGCAGCAACGCCTGGGGACTCATGCGGTAGGGCAACCCTTCAAGGCGCTCGCGTATGCCTTCTTCAATGCCCCCATAAGACAGCAGCAACGGGACAACTAGACCCAAAAGAAGTAGATGAAAGTGGACTAAACCACATGTAAACACCTGAAATGCCAGACCTGACGGGTATTCTGGGGTTGTCAAAGAAACTTCAGAACAAGCCGAAAGGAGGCATTTCAGGTGAAGAAAAAGGATAGCGCAATCATCCGCAAACGGGAAGCAGAGGTTGCTCAGCGATTGAGCCCCAGCTGGAACGGTCAAGACCCGAAACCGGTGCTCTCGCCCGAGGTCATCAGCTACGAGGTCTCGGAGAAAACGGGTGCGGTCAGTTACGGTGGTCTGGGGCTGCTGCAGCAGGTGGTGAAGTGGAGTGGGCTGGGGAAAGCCATTGACCAGGCGGTGACGCTGCTCAAACGCCACCAACCGTACCACGAATCGGACCACGTCCTGAGCCTGATCTACAACGTGGCCACGGGCGGGACCCGCTATCAGGATATTGAACTGCGACGTCAGAGTGTGAGTTTCCTGGAGGCGGTGGGAGCCGAGAAGATCCCCGCCCCCAGCACGGCCGGAGACTTTGTGCGCCGCTTTGACGCGCCCGACGTGGTGGATCTGATGGAAGCCGTCAATGCCAGCCGCCTCAAGGTCTGGGCCCAACAACCGGCCCGTTTCTTCCAACGGGCGGAGATCGACGTGGATGGGACGATGGCCCCCACGAGCGGCGAATGCAAGGAAGGGATGGAGATCAGCTACGACGGGCAGTGGGGCTATGCGCCGCTGATCGTGACGCTGGCCAATACGGGAGAGGTGCTCTATGCGGTCAACCGCTCGGGCAACCGTCCCTCTCATGAGGGAGCGGCCGAATGGCTGGATCGGAGTATCGAGCTGGTTCGAGAGGCGGGTTTTCGGAAGGTGCGCCTGCGCGGGGACACGGATTTTTCGCTGACGGCTCATTTTGACCGTTGGACGGAGGCGGGCGTGGAGTTTGACTTCGGGATCGACGCCCATCCGAGCTTCGTCAAGTGGGCGGAGGCGTTGCCAGAAGCGAGATGGAAAGAGCTGGGGCGCCCCAGCCAGGGGAAAGGAAAAGGGAAGAAGCGGCGCCAGCGGCGGGACAAAGTGAAGCCGGAGATTGTCAAGAGACGCGGGTTCAAGACGCTGACGCTGGAACGGGAAGAGATCGCGGAGATCGACTACCGTCCGAGCAAAGCGAAGCGAACCTATCGGATGGTGATCTTGCGCAAGACGATCCTGGTCGAGAAAGGCCAGAAGCGGCGGCTGCCGCAGACGCGCTACCACTTTTATGTCACCAATATCTCGGCCAGAACGTTGGGAACGGCGGGAGTCGTACGGGAAAACAACCGGCGCTGCAACCAGGAGAACGTCATTGAACAACTCAAGAACGGAGTCGAGGCCCTGCGGATGCCCTCGGATACGCTGGTAGCCAACTGGGCCTATCTGGTGATTGCGGCTCAAGCCTGGAATCTGAAGGCCTGGATGGGGTTGGTGCTGCCGGCGCGACTGCAAGCCCGAGAGCTGGTGAAGATGGAGTATCGCCGTTTCCTGCGAGAGGTCATTGAAATGCCCTGCCAGATTTTGCGCAGGGGCCGACAGTTGGTCTATCGGCTGCTGGATGTCAATGGTTGGAGCCGTCTTCTCTTGGAAGGCAGTAAGTGGTTGAAACACCGGCCAGCTACCTGAAACTGAAAGGAGATAAAGTAGCTCCGAGGGTCGCCAGAGCTGGGGCGAGGTGTCTCTACAAACGCCCCCCAAGAGGGCAGAATCGTTTTCCCTGAGCGATCGGCGTGGAGGACAGCTGAACACGTGCCTGTTCTGAGTGACTTCGCGCCGAAATTTAGAATTTAGGTCTCCAAAATGGCTCCTCGGAGCCGACAAAGGGGTCTATTTTCGAACTTGCGCTTATTTTGGGACTAGAACATCCTTGCCTTCTCCGCTCGCGCGCTCGACAAGCGCACGCAGTTCGGCCGCCGCTCGGTCGCGGATCGGTTCAGGCGCATCATCGCGGACGGTGAGATATTCGATGCGGCTCCGCATTTTCTGGTGCATCAGCTCGGCCAGAGCCCCCATGTCTTCAAGCCAGGCCGTGTTATCTTCATCGGATCCGGGCCCGTGAGCGACGATGACGACTACTTCCTCCTCTGGATTGTGACTCAACGCTTCCGTCCGGGAAACAAGGATGTCGGCCACCAGCGGATGGCGGTCGAGCGCCGGCGTTATCCGTATGGGAACTGTAGTCTCGACCGGCGTCGTCGGATCGAACATCGTGTCGCGGGCGGCCGGGTCCATGTCGCTGCCGTGATCCATCCGGGCATAGACTGCCAATTCCGGAACGGCCTCCTCACGCGCCGCCAACAGATACTCCGTGGCACGGATGATTGAGCTGTGGGAGGAAATGAACAGAGGAACAGCCACGATCCCTGCCACCTCCCTCTCCAACAACCGGTCCACGGCGTCCTGGATCGTTCGCTTACTTGCCATGCCGAAAGCCACTTCAACCGGCGTGGTCTGGTCGATCTGGATGGCCAGATTGAGGACTTCCTCGTTCCAGGTGTCGCTGCCGCCGTGGGCCAGAAGCAGGATTCCTTCTGTCTGCGCCGCCAGCGGCAGTGCGAACATTGCTGACAACATCAGAGTGGGCAATGCACGTGAGAACCGATTCAAAATATCTGTCATACTAATTTTTCCTTTCTTTCCAGCTTCTGACCACTGGGCCACTTGGCAGGGACTGTCAGGCAGCCAAAATCTCCGTCGTGAAAGTCTCGATAGAAACATTGTTTCTTGCCTCAACTCCTCTGATAGGGGAGCACCGGTCGGGAGTGTTTACTCGCGGTTGAACGTGAGCTACCATCAGAAGGTGTGTAAATAGCATAGGCGGTGAGTATCCTTCCGGGTTGATAAAACCCAGGGCCGAAAGGCCCGCAACGGAAGGAGTACACACCGCATGAGCAAGCAGAACATTGAGGAAAGTGTCCAGTCAAGAGTTTGTTTCGAGGAGCTGGAAGATTGGGTGCGGGAGAAGATCCAAGGCTGGGTTCAAGAGCTGCTGGAGGAGGAAGTCACGGAGTTATTAGGGCGGCGTAAGAGTGAGCGGCGAAGGGCCGTGGACGCTCCGTCGGGCTATCGCAATGGATATGGGAAGCCGAGGCATCTGACGCTGAGCTCGGGGACGATCCAGGTTCGAAGGCCTCGAGTGCGGGATCTAGAGGAACGCTTTGAAAGTCGGGTGTTGCCCCTGTTTGCCAAGCGGACGCGGCAGGTTCGAGAACTGATCCCTGAGCTGTACTTGCATGGTCTGGCGCTGGGGGATTTTGATCTGGCTCTGAGAGGGCTCTTAGGGGACAAGGCGCCTCTGTCGGCCTCCACGGTGGCGCGGTTGAAAGAGAAGTGGCAGGCCGAATGGGAAGTCTGGCAGAGTCGACCCTTGAATGATCTGGAAGTGGTGTATTTATGGGTAGATGGAATCTACGTCAAGGCGGGTCTGGAGAAGGAAAAGGCAGTCCTGCTGGTGGTGCTGGCCGCCTTAAGTGACGGAAGCAAAGCCGTGGTGTCGGTCACGAGCGGCTATCGGGAATCGACCCAGAGCTGGTCGGAAGTACTGCGCGACTTGAAGCGCCGGGGGATGGGCTGTCCACGGCTGGTGATCGGAGACGGCCACCTGGGCATCTGGGGAGCTTTGCGCAACGTCTATCCCCAGGCCGAGGAGCAGCGCTGCTGGAATCATCGGATCGTCAACCTGCTGGCCAAGCTCCCTAAGCGAGTGCACAAGCCGGCCTTGCTGATCCTGCGGCAGATCCCTTACGCCGAGACTCGAGAGGAGGCACAACGACTCAAGCAGGTCTTTCAGCACTGGTGCCGGCAGCGAGGGCTGACCCTGGCGGCTGAGCTAATCGAGCAGGACTGGGACCGGATGGTGACCTTTTACAACTATCCAAAGAAGCAGTGGCAGCATCTGCGAACCACCAATCCAGTGGAGTCACCGTTTGCCGCTCTTCGGCTGCGAACGGACGCGGCCAAGCGATTCAAGAAAGTGGAAAACGCCCAGGCGGTGATCTGGAAGATGCTGTTGGTGGCGGAGCAGCGATTCCGCCGGTTGAAGGCACCGGAGCTGATGAAAGACGTCTACCAGGGCGCCAAATATGTCAATGGAGTCCCGGTCAACCAAGTCCCGGAGGAGAAAGCCGCCTGATGTTTTTCCACACCTATTGACAAGAGCTCGTTGAACGTCCATCGCATACCGATGCGGAACAAGCGTCCGGGATCGGCCCGCAAGAAAGAAGGCTGAGCGGCGTTGAGGTACGAATCTTTACTGTCGAACAAGTTGTCCACCACGAAGAACAGCTCCGTTCCCCTGGAGATGGGTTTGGCAACATACCAATCCCAGATCTGATGTGCGTCACCGAGCAACGTCCCTCCCGTGCCGGACACCGGCCACTTGCTGAAATAGGTGCCACGCAGGTTCGTCCGCCACCCACCGAGTCGGCTAGAGCTGTAGAAGATTCGGAAGTTCCCGTGGTGGCGGTGCCGCCCGCTGAGGAAGGCGTCGGTGGTCTTGTCACGAGCGTCCAGGTAAGTGTATCCGGTCGAGATCATCAGGTTACGAGTCAGTTTCAGCTCGATCTTGCTCTCGATGCCCGAGGTATAGACGTTGTCCACATTCTGATAGAGGTAGAAGAAACGGTTGAGAGCTGGGTTGAACTCGGGACTGATGCCAAAGATTCGGAGAAGGGCTTGCATCTCCTCCGAGGTCCTGGGCTGGCCGATAAACTCCGCTTGGATCAGGTCCCGGATATCGTTCCGGAAAAAGTTGGCGGCGAAGCGGATCTTCCCCAGGCCGTAGTCAAAGCCAAACTGATAAGTTGTCGACTTCTCCGGCTTGAGGTGGGTGTTCCCGATCACCCGGTAGAAGTGCAGTGGGTTCTGAAATTGGTAGTAGAGCTGGCCGAGATCGGGCGCCCGAAAGCCCCGACCGAAGGTTCCCCGAATGCGCAGATTGTCCGTGAGCCGGAACAGACTGCCGACGCGCGGTACGAAGTGACTCCCATACAGGTTGTGGTGGTTGAAACGGCTTCCAAGGGTCAGCACGAACCGCTCGTGGAGCGAGATACGATCGTTGATCCAAAGATCGACCATGTTGATTCCCTGGCCGGCGTTGTCTCCCAGAACGCGGTTGACCCCCCGGTACTCATCCTGGTTCCATTCGACTCCACCCTGCAGAAACTGGCGCCCACCGATCACGTGCGAGACGGAGCTATCGAAGCGGTAGAGCTGCTGGTTGAGGTTGGCCACCGAGTTGACCGAACCCGCCTGCGGCAATACGTCAAGAACCGAGGTTTCGTCGTATTTCCCATAGAAACCCCGGAGATTCCATCGGCTCATCGGCGTCAGGTCCACGTCCGCCGAAAGGGCGTAGTGGTGGGCACTGTCGCTGGTCATGCCATTGGTGGGACCGGACGAGCTGTAATAGGTGCCCCGATCCTGATTCACGAAGGAGTGCGCCGTGGCCCTGAGCTTAAAACGATCCGAGAATTCATAACCGAGCTTGCCCAGGTAGTCGTAGCGGTGGAAGCCGGGTCCGGTGGTGGAGCCCGAGGGGATGAGGCTGTAGGGGTTTTGCTTGTGACGCTCGACCTCGAAGAAGCCGCTCCATTTGTCCTTCACGAAACCGAGGTCGCCGCGCATGTCAAAGCGGTTCAGAGATCCTCCGCTGGTGGTGACGCTGGCCTCCACGGGATACCTTGGTTTGCGTGTAATCATGTTGATGACACCGCCGATGGCATCGGAGCCGTAGAGGGCCGAGGACGCACCCTTGACGATCTCGATGCGCTCGAGGCGGCCCACCGACTGACGATCCATGTTGAGGATGCCTGATTTGATGCCCTTGGCGCCGACCAGGGGAAGGCCGTCGATCAGGATCAGACTCTGGCGCGAGTCAATTCCTTGAATCTGAGTTTCAGAACGGCTGCCGGAGGAGCCACTTCGTGTGACGATCCCAGGTTCCTCGGATAAAACGTCCCGCACCGTTTCAGATCCTGAGTCGTGGAGCAGTCTCTGCGGGATCACGTCCACTTTAGTGGTTGAGTTCTTGATCAGCTCCTGCTCGCGGGAGCCGGAGACGACCACTATTTGAGTGGCCAGAGCAGCAGGCGCCAGCTTCAGGTGCAAGCGGGCTAGCTTCGTTTGCGTCAGAGTCAGATTCCGGGTGACGCTGTCGAAGCCAGACATGGCCGCAGTGACCTGGTAGTTTCCGGGCTTGGCGACGAACTGGAAACGACCCTCGCTGTCGGTAACCTGGTGAATCGCAAGCCCGGAACTGATGTCTTGGAGGAAGACGTCCGCACCCACCAGGATCAAGGCGGACGAGTCGACAACGGTCCCTTCAACCGCCGTCTGATCGCTCTGGGCCGAAAGCGGCTCCGGAGCAAGTGAGATCAGCAAGATGAATCCAATCGCAAATCGACGCATGGTGTTCCTCTCTTTCTTGGTTTTAGGGTCCTTCCTGTGGACCGAACAGCCAGAGAGGAGCAAGGCAGGCATGCCGACCGGAGTGTCTAGGGAACAGACCGACAGTCAGTGGTATACTGCAGAGGTCAATTGCGGTCGCCTGAGGTAGCTCTCGTGGCTGTTATGACGGGCAGGAGTATGGGTCGTCGGGATCCTAAACTCGCCTGCGACCCTGCTCTCGCCTCATTCTCTTTAACTATTTTCCGACTTCACCTCCATCCAGTTCGATTGTTCCCCTGTTGGAGACCGCTTCAGGAGACATCCTTGGCAGGCGGTCCACTCACCTGTCCATCCCGCGGCGTTAACTCGCTCGTTCATCAACGCGCCGGTGGGCCGTGTGAAATTTCGCTGTCAAACGAGGCCCCCGAAAAACGGAGAACGGGAGAATCCGTAACAGAGAACTAAGGGATGTGAGTGCAACCACGTTTGTCGAGACGCCTTGTTTAACGGCCCGGTTGCACGCGGACCACCGAAAGTGACACTTTGTCACTCGCTCCGGTAAGTATCTATAGAAGCCGGGCCAAGAGGGTCCGGCGGATCACCAGACAGCGGCAGCGGCCGTGAGAACGGAGCCCGTTGTGGGTGCCGGCGACATCGCCTGGTGTGGTGTCGAGCGGACTCCAACGGCTCCTGACGACCGTTTCCGTCCCACGCGGCATCCACAGCACCTCCTCTTCCGCGGCCTCCCGCCAAGGAGGACCGGATGCCGACCAACGCAAACATCCCACCCACCCGCGATGAGGTGATCGCGGAGATCGCCTCGATCCTGGCCCAAGGCTGCCTGCGCCTCCGGAAGAGCCGAGGAATCTCGCCCGAATCCGGGAACGAGGCCGGGAAAGACAAGCATTCCCCGGTGTTTACGGAGAATCGACTTGATCGTTCGGGCCACCGAAGCGTTCATGAATGAACGAGTTAACGCCCCGAGACAGCGAGGCGGAGGGACCGCCCGCCAGAGGGTGAGTCCATGAACAGGAGGAAATTGGATGAAAGCAAGCACCTATCAACAGATCCAGGAGTTGTCCCGACTGACCGTGGGCCAGCTCCGGGACAAGCACCTGGAGGTCTTCGGCGAGGAGAGCCGCTGCCACCACAAGGCGGCCCTGCAAAAGCGCATCGCCTGGCGCCTGCAGGCCCTGGCCGAAGGCGGCCTCTCCGAGCGGGCTCGCCGCCGGGCCGAGGAACTGGCCAACGACGCCGATCTCAGAATGCGCGCCCCGCGTGATCCGATCCGGCCCGGCTCAGCGGAGGTGAGGGCTCGAACGGCGAAGAGCCGCATCCCGCCCTCGCGAGATCCGCGACTACCCGTGCCCGGCACACTACTGGTGCGGGAGTTTCGGGGGCGCGACGTGGTGGTCAAGGTGCTCGACGAGGGCTTCGAGTTCGAGGACCGGCGCTATCCGTCTCTGTCGGCCATCGCCAAGGAAATCACGGGCAGCAAATGGAACGGGTTCTTGTTCTTCGGCCTCACCGGTGGTGACGCAGCCGCGAGCGGGCGTCACCATCAGGGGGTGAGCGAATGAACAGAAGTCTCCACTCCGCTCCGTCGATGACCCCGGCTTCTGCCCCGACTCAAAACGACGCCGTCCGCTGCGCCATCTACACCCGCAAGTCAACGGAGGAAGGGCTCGACCAGGATTTCAACAGCCTCGACGCGCAACGGGAATCGGCCGAAGCCTACATCGCCAGTCAGCGGCACGAGGGCTGGAGCTGCCTGCCCGACTACTACGACGACGGTGGCTTCACGGGCGGCAACATGCAGCGGCCTGCTCTTGAGCGCCTATGCGCGGATATCGAATCCGGCCGGATCGACTGCGTGGTGGTCTACAAGGTGGATCGTCTCAGCCGGTCGCTGCTGGACTTCGCCCGTATCATGGAGCTCTTCGACCGCCACAAGGTGAGCTTTGTCTCGGTCACCCAGCAGTTCAACACGACCAGCTCCATGGGGCGGCTCACCATGATGACCTGCCCCCACGAACGAGTCCACCCTCTAAGTTAGACTCGGAGCCATTTGAAGTGCACTCCAAGGGATAAGATCCAGTGCCTGAGACCTAGGTAGTTTGGCCTCTGGTGCCGGCGGCCGATAGGCCAAGGCGCTGTGAGGCCGGATCTGATGGTAATCCCTTCGCCAGCGTTCTACCAACACCTTGGCTTCCCCAAGCGTGTCGAAGATCTCCATGTTCAGCAGCTCATCCCGTAGTTTCCCGTTGAAACTCTCAATGTACCCATTCTCCCAGGGGCTGCCCGGCTCGATGTACAAGGTCCTTACCCCAACAGCCTGCAGCCAGTCCCGGACCGCCTGTGCCGTAAACTCTGATCCGTTATCGGACCGGATAAACTCAGGCACTCCCCGATCAACGAATAACTCCGCCAACCGGTCCAACACGTCTTGGTGATTCATCTGCCGTTTCACATCAATGGCGAGGCACTCTCTTGGTGTACTCATCCAGGATCGTCAATAGCCGAAAGGCTCGCCCATCATGGGTCCGTTCATGCACGAAATCATAGCTCCAGACGTGGTTCTTGCGAGCCGCTCGTAACCGAACACAGGAACCGTCATTAAGCCACAGTCTCCTTCGTTTCGGCTGTCTGGACGGGACTTTCAGCCCTTCTTGTCTCCACAGCCTCTCCACCCGCTTAGGATTCACCTTCCACCCTTCCCCATGAAGTATCGCCGTGACCCGCCGGTAGCCATAACGCCCGTATTGCGTAGCCAACTCCACCATCCGGGCCACCAATCGGGCCTCATCATCGGGAATTTGCCTTTCCCTTTGCTGGGTCGATCGAACCGGTCCCAGCACTTGGCAGGCCCGACGTTCGGAGACTCGCTCTGCTCCTAATCGCTCTCGTACCCACATCACCGCTCGTCTCCTGTTCGCCGGGCCTAGAAGTTTCCCGAGGACACTTCCTTCAGGATCTGCTTGTCCAAAGACAGATCCGCCACCAGCTTCTTCAACCGGGTATTCTCCTTCTCCAACACCTTCAACCTCTTGGCCTGGTCCAACCGGAGCCCTCCGTACTCTTTGCGCCACCGGTAGTAGGTCTGCTCGCTCACCCCCATCTGCTTCGACACCTGTCCCACCCTCTGTCCTTGGGCCAGACCCACCTCTGCCTCACGCAGCTTCATGATGATCTGTTCTGCCCTAAACCGCTCCCTGCCATCCTTGCCTCCTTCCTAAACCGGAAATCCTAACATTCAAACTGGACTCGTTTTAGCGGGCAAGGTCAAGGGACTCTGTAAAATACTCATCGACATTGTCCATGGTAGCCAGGCATTTTCCTTGCTTATCCTTTGTTTGTTCCCAGATAATCTAGCTCGGCCACGACAGGGAATCTCAACGAAGAGGCAGACGCAACCAAGGCTATTCGCTACAGGTGTGACGATGATGCAATGTCGATCGATGCTCACGGGCGACAACCTGCGGAGATCCTCGTTTTTCCTGCTGTTTATGTTCAGCGTCTTGGGACTCGCTGGTTGCGTCTCGCAACCCACGTTGGAGATGTTCCAGACCGACGACCCACCCTGTTACGACCGCTCCGCCCAGCCGCAAACTGCGGTTGTGGATACCCACCTGCACTTCCGACCTTTTGGAGGTCCTGCGA
Source organism: Acidobacteriota bacterium (assembly GCA_965219855.1). Lineage (GTDB taxonomy): Bacteria > Acidobacteriota > UBA6911 > RPQK01 > JAJDTT01 > CAUZIZ01. Next base: position 809,745 of record CBDCOR010000012.1, on the reverse strand, counting down.
TCCCGTTCGAGGAGATGGTCTCCTACCTCAAGGAGACCGGCGTTCTGTTCGCCAACGTCTCTGGCATTGGTCAGATGCTGCCACCGGATTCGTCCTGCACCTACTACTTGGACTGTCCCGGGACGCCGGTGACGCCGACGCTGAAGAACGATTTTGTCAGTGCCGCCAACTACGTCGCGAACGCCCCTCCAGGTGTCCACCTGACTCTCTCGATGACCTTCCCGGACTTGTCACGACCGGAGTCGATCCTCCCGGGAATGCAACTCTTGGAGGAGGAGTACCCCGGCGCATTTCAGTGGATGGGCGAGGTAAATCTGGTGAAACAGGCGTTGTTTAGCAACGGGCGTAGTCCTGTCCCCATGGCCGTACTCACGGAGTGGGCAAAATTCATGGAGACGCTGCGGGAACGGGACATTCCTCTCGCGATTCACGCGGATCTGGGCAACGACGAGAACCCGATCCGATACCTACCCCTCATGCAGGAAGTGCTGCGTTTGTATCCTAACAATACGATCATCTGGGTTCATATGGGACTGTCTCGGGAACTGGTCGATATGGACGCTGCCCAGCACATCCAAACGATGATGTTGCTATTGGATCGCTACCCGAAGCTGATGTTGGATATTTCCTGGCGGGTGATCGACGATGTCTACTTCTCACCGCCGGATAAGCGAGCACTCTATGTTGCGTTCTTGAACGACTACTCGGAACGGATCCTGCCTGGAACCGATTTCTTGGCCTCGAGGGACAAGGGCATCGATGTCTATCGCACGGAACTGCACGTTACGAGTCGGATCCTTCGTGACTTGAATGATGTCGCTTTTCGGAACATCGCCTTGGGGCAGAATTACTTCCGATTGCTGAGTCTGGACTATACCGCGCCGCCGGTGTGTGCGAGTCAATAAGCGTCACTCCGGAAAGGGTGCGTCAAATCCTGGCCGAGGACCGCGCATCGTAGCCGACACATTCCGAAACTTTCCGGTAAGTAACCAAAGACGGCTTTCTCGTTTTGGGGGCGAAATCTGTCTTTCCCGCCCAACCCCGAGGTGGGGACACCAGAGAGCCTGTCGTGAACACATCGTCGGAGCCGGTCTATGGTATTGAACAAGAAAGACCAGCGGAACCTCGACACTTTGCACGGCGCCGAGGGCAAGGCCCACCAGTGCCTGGACGAGTCCGAGCGGGAAATCTTCCGGGAGATCATCGAGCGCCTGTGGAACGACTTCGTGTTCAACAAAAGCTCGGACTTGCTGCAGGTCGAGCTGGTGGCGATCTACTCGGTGAAGCTGGTGCGGGCTCAGATCAACGGGGACATCGATGCCTCAGAGAAACTCGACCGGATGATCTGCTGCCATCTCAAGGATCTGAAGGCCACCAAGATCACCCGCGAGGGTGAGGTCCCCAGCGGACCCCAGACCACACCGGCCGAGTGGGCCACCGCCCTGCTGGAGAAGATGGCCGAGTCGCAGAAGAAACCGGTCCGGAAGCGAGCCAAGAGACGGAAAACGCGAAAATGATGGCGGATAACACCATTAGCGACTTTTGGAGACGTCCCCGAACGGCGCGGGTTTCCGGCGCTTCGGCGAGCGGAAAGGTCCGATAAAACATGTTCTCTGACGTTCCGGAACCCGCGAGAGGCGGAAGGATTCGTTAATCAATCCTTCCGGTCCGCATGGAAAGGCTCCCACTCCCTCCAGCTCACATCCGGCCATTGTGTTCAGGGAGGGAACTGTCAGGGGACTGTCTCTGAGTTCTGTGAGTGCTCGTCCCGGGGCGGAACAAGAAAGCGGTCCCAATCGTGATCGAGCAGTGGCGGCAGCAATACACCAGGGTGACGTTTTACAATCCCTAGTTTTCGACTTAAAATCTCTCACATCTAGTACAGAGCCGCAGCCTGATCCGGCGAGCTAAGGAGTTGCGATGGAAAAAGTTATGCGAGAAATGCATCAGGTTGTTTTGGCGGGTGTCGTGTTGCTGTGGGGTTTATCCACCAGCACGTTCGCCCAGGGGAACGCCACATTGAATGGAATCGTGACCGACAGTACCGGAGCCGTCATTCCCGGTGCGGTCGTCAGGGCGACCAACGAGATGACTGGGATGGCCACGACGCGGGTGACGAACGAAAGCGGAAATTATGAGTTCACTTTTTTGCCCCCTGGGCTCTACACGCTCACCGCCCAAGGGCCCGGTTTTGAAACGGGAATCTACCGCAATGTTGAACTGAGGGAGCAGGAACCGGTCCTGCTGAGCTTTACCCTCGAGTTGGGTGTGGTGGCCACGACCGTCACGGTCGGAACGCGCGCACAGCCAAGGTCGGTGACCGAGTCGACGGTGCCGATCGATGCCATCAATATCCAGGAGCTAGGAAGCCAGGGCGTTACCGATCTGAGAGAGCAGTTGCGGACGATCGTTCCCTCCTTCAATGTCAACATCCAACCCATCAGTGACGCGTCGACGATCGTACGGCCGATGATGCTGCGCAACTTGGCGCCCGATCACACTCTGCTGCTGGTCAACGGGAAGCGACGCCACCGCTCGTCGATCATCGATTGGCACGGTGGTAACGGTGTGGCGTTCGGGTCACAGGGTCCGGATATCTCGTCCATCCCCTCGATTGCCCTGCGGCAGGTGGAAGTGTTGCGGGACGGCGCATCGGCGCAATACGGTACGGACGCCATCGCTGGCGTTATCAATCTGCTGCCCAAGGACAATCGTTCCGGCGGTAGCCTCGAGTTCACCACGGGGGCGTACGGCAAAGGGTGGGACGGCAAAGCGTACACCTTCGCCGGCAACGTCGGATTACCGATCGGCGAGACCGGTTTCGCCAACCTCAGCCTCGAGTACGGGAGCTCCAATCCGACCGACCGGAGCATCCAGCGTAGCGACGTGGCGGCTCTGATCGCGGCCGGCAACGACGACGTCCGCATCCCGGCGCAGATCTGGGGCTCTCCGGAGATCGACGACGACCTGAAGCTATTCGGCAATTTCGGCTACCTGTTCGGCAACGGCTTGCAGTTGTACGGACACACGAACTACGCCAGCAAGAAGGTGACCGGCGGCTTTTTCTTCCGGAACCCCAACACCCGAGGGGGTGTTTTCAGTGCGGACGGTGGTCGAACCCTGCTCATCGGAGACGTGCTGGCCGTGCTCGGAGAAGGCTCCGCCAACTGTCCCACGGTGGCCATCACCAACCACGTGCCGGATCGGTCGGCGCTGGGCCAGGTGCGTGCCGATCCGAACTGCTTTTCCTTCCAGGAACGGTTCCCCGGCGGGTTTACCCCGAACTTCGGCGGGGACGCAACCGATGCGTCGGTGGTCGGCGGCCTGCGCGGGTTCACGACCAGCGGCATCGTTTGGGACGCGAGCATCAGCGTCGGAGCCCACGAGACCGACCTGTTCATCATCGACACGGTCAACGCTTCGCTCGGCCCGGATACCCCGACAGACTTCAATTTGGGGAGTAACCGGCAGCAGGAGATGAGTTTCAACTTTGATGTTTCCTATGCCGTCAACGACAGGGTCAACCTTGCGGGCGGGACCGAGTGGAGGGACGAGCAGTACGAAACCAGGCGCGGCCAGCGCGAGTCGTGGGACATCGGCCCCTACGCCGCACAAGGCTTCAGCGTCGGCTCCAACGGCTTCAGCGGCTACAGCCCTCAAGCTGCGGGGAGGTGGAACCGTAGCAGTATCGCGGCCTATGGCGATGTCGAACTGTCTGGGCGCGAGGACCGGTGGACGATCGGTACAGCGGCCCGAGCAGAAAATTTTGAGGACTTCGACCCGACGGTCAATGACCTGTTGGAACAGGGCACGATTCCCTCGATCTTCCCAATGGCGCGACTGCGGGGCGGGCGGCCGCTCAAGCCCGAAAAGTCAGTCAACTACGCTGTCGGCGCGGTCATTGAAAACGGGCCGTTGACCCTCACTGTCGATTACTTTCACATCGATCTGTCAGACCGTCTCGCCGTAACGCAAAACTTCACCCTCACGCCGGAAGAAGTCGAGCAGCTTCTGGAAGAGGGGGTCGAGAACGCGCGCGGCCTGTCGAGCTTTCGGTTCTTCACCAACGAAATCTCCACCAGTACGGAGGGAATCGATCTGGTCTTTAGCTAGTGCCCGTCCGAAAACCGGGGTTTTCAGAACTGTAATCTGTTGAATCGTAAACACTTATTATACTTGAGACTGCTGACAGACCGGCTCGACCCAGCTCGATCCAGAGCAAGGACCCTCGAGCGAGGGCACGCGGGCCAAAAAGCAGCGGTTCGGCGCAGACCTCTCCCCGAGTCGGAGCCACAAGGCAGTACGGTCAGCCACAAAAGGCTACAACAGGAGTCGGGCCAGGACGACCAGGTTATAGGTCAGGACGCTGGCATGGACGTAGCTTTGAAAGGGAGGCCAGCCTTTCCAGCTACAGCGGTGGAGACCGAAGGTGTGCTTGAGGGTCCCAATGCACCCCTCAATCCCGGCGCGGAAGCGTTTGAGTTGTTTGTAGACCCAACTGGAACGCACCATGCTCTCAACCGTCAACCCACACTTTTTGGAAAAGGCCACATCCTGTACCCCCTGCTCTTTGGCCCAGCGCAGGTTGGCAGCCGAGGCAAAACCACCATCCCAGGCGCTCTGGCGGGGGACCTTCCCGTACAGCTGTCGATGCCGCTCTAAGAAGGGTTGCACATAGTTGCTGTCGGCCGGATTCCCCCGTTCCACCACACAATCCAGGATCAGCGACGAGGCGCCCGTGCTGACAAACACCTTGTGGCCGAAGACCGTTTCCCGAGGGCTCTTCTTGATAATATCGGTGTGCTCTTCGAAGAGGGAACAGATCTTCTCCTGGGCCGCGACGGCCTCGCCCGAAAGGACCCGTCGTTGAGTCTGCTCGATGACTTTGTGCAACAGCCCCAGATAGTGGGCCAGTTGCGCCGCCACGGCCAGACTGAGGGGATCGCTCCACTGCGCGGAAGCTGCCAGCGCCTGCTCGGCATAGTGAGCCGTCTTGGACGCCACTTTGATCAGATCGCGGTAACTGTCCAGGCGCTTCTTGCCGCGGCGGTTGCGGATGTTCAGGACGCGCCGCTTGGCCCGCCGCGTATGATCGACGAAGCCGATCCCTTCCCGCTCCCGCAGCCGCCCCAGCCACTGGGTCACGACTCGAATGCCGTCGTACAACAGCTCACTGTCGAGCGGATAGTGGATGTTCGTCTCGACCGCCGTGGCATCGACCCGAATCCGTTGGCCTTTTTCCAGACCCCGAGCCTGCGCCCAGAGCACCAAGTGGTCGTTGATCGCCTTCCAAGTCCCCGGCTCAATCTTCCCCAGGTTCTCCGCCAGGGTGGCTTTGCTGATCGACGCCCCATAGGGCAAGCGACAGAACCTCTGACAGCTTTGCGAATCCACCAGATGAAACTCCAGCTTGCGATAGCTGAACTGATGCAGCTGTTTGATGACGGCGCAACGCAGCACCTGCTCGGCCGTCAAACCGGGGGCGCCAACACCGGAATCGACCCTGTCAGAGAGATCTTGTACTATCAGCTCCAGCGTCTGGGGATTGTCGTCCAGGATGCGCGAGATCACCTTCAATTCATGGGCCAGCTGGTGATCGGGCCATTGCGGGGAAAGGGGGCGTTGTTTTTCACGCTTTTTACGCATCTTCGAACTCCTGAAATCGTCGTAAGTCGTTTTAGTCTAATTGTTTGCACCAAATAGTCTAGCAAACGGCCCTGACAGTTTCGGAGCTTGAAAAAGCCCTCTTTCCCCTTCCTTATCAATTACTTACACATTTCCGCACGGGCACTAGCTACGCGCCACTCGGCCTAAACGGCAACACCGTGTTCGGCGCCGTCTTCAACCATACCACCACCCAGGTGACCCTATTCAATCCGGAGTTGCTCAACGCGTCCCGGCGAATCCGGGAGCTGCAGGAGGCACTTCCCCAGAACCGCTGGAACTTCAGCGTCAATCAGCAGGTGGGCCGCTGGGATATCCTCGGGCGTGTCAACTACTACGGCGCTTGGTTCGACTGGGACAGCGCTCAGACACTATTCAGCGGCAAGCCGGTCTTCGACGTCGAGGCCAGTGTTCCGCTCTCGGAGGGGACAACGCTGGCGTTCGGCGCCCAGAATGTATTCAACACGTTTCCTGACATGTCTCCCAATGCGACGAGTGTAGGAGAGCGGTACAGCGAGTACACGCCGTGGGGCTTCAACGGCGCCTACTACTATATCCGTCTGGGCTACAGCTGGAAGACGGCACCGTAGGTGATCTGGCGAGCACGGGCAATCTTCCCCCGGTTGGCCATAGAGGGCAGTCCCGCGTCCTTGAAGATCTCAGCAGCTCCCTACGGACCCCGCCAGGAAAACTTTCGTCAATCGATCTTTCCGGTCCTCTCCATCGCGTTTTCATATCTATCTAAAATTTCAATGCGTTAGGTCCGTAAAAAAGGTGCGGGCGACCGGCTTGGTCGACCGTCCCACGTTTTAAAGCAGGCACCTTGCCACCCGCTCCGGTAAGTATCTCCTGAGAACAACTGCCGGGCCAGGAACGAAAAAGCGGCCCCGAAGGACCACATGATTCCTGGACCTGTGTGCCGCCTACAGCCGTTCAAGGGCCTCCTCGAGGGCGTCGTCAACTAGGTGGGTGTAGACCTGAGTCGTCGACAGGTCCCGGTGACCGAGTGCCCGCTGGACGACCAGGATGTCGCCGGTGCGGCCGTAGAGGTGGGTGGTGAAGGGGTGTCGCAGGGCGTGCGGGCTCAGTTTCTTGTCGATCCGCGCGGCCTGGAGCCAGTGATCGAGCCGCCTGGCCACCTGGCGCTCGGAGAGGCGCGAGCCGCGGTTGGAGAGGAACAGCGCCCGGCATTCGCCGTTGCCCTGGCGGCGGCTTCCGTTCAGATAGGTACGCAGGAGGGAGCGCAGCGTCGATTTTAGGAACTTCACCTGGGGGACGCCGCCCTTGGCGCGGATGCGGAGATGCTTGGCGTCGAGGTCGACGTCTTCGATATCCAGGTCGACCAGCTCCTGTAGCCGGATGCCGGTGCCCAGGAACAACTCGATGGTCACCCGATCCCGGCGAGCGAGCTCCGAGGATCGGCCACGGAGCTCTTTCGACAGCCGCCGCTTCTCGGCCTCGGTCAGGAAGGTGGGTGTGGTATGCGGCAGCCGCCTTAAGGTCACCGAGCGCGCCGGGTTCTCCGTCACCTGCCCGGTCTCCTCCGCCCACGCGAAGAAGGACCGGACCGCCGCCTTGAAGCGGTGCAGCGACGCCGGCGGCCGAGTTGACGACCGCTGGCGAAGTCAACGCCTCGTCGGTGACGCGGCTCAGGGTGAGACCCGGGTGGCGTTCCAAGAGGACGGATGTGAGCTGCCGGATGTCCCGCAAGTATACGCTGATGGTGCTTGGGGAGCGGCCCTCTGCCGCCAGCCTTCTGTCGAAGGCCTCGACCGCCTGATCGAGCGGCTCAGGATTCGGCAGGAGCCCAAGCGGGCTCGTCGCCTGGTTCGTCATGCTGATGCTCTCTTTCCTTTCTCATGCTCCGGCCCATGGCGGTGTCTTTGGGCAGGGGCAGCTTGTCGATCCGGCCGGTCTCTTTGGCCCAGACCAGGAACATGCGCAGCACCCGCATGGCCTTCTTGACCGTGGGCTCGGCGCGTTGCTTGCCGCTGGCGAGTTTGAGGAGCGCGTCGGAGTGGAAGAATTTGCCCACGTGGGAGGCCAGGATGCCCTTGAGCTTCCGGTCGGCCCCGAAGAAGGCTTCGATCTGCTCAAAGTCCTTCCCGTAGGTATAGGCCGTGCGCTCCTTCTTGCCCTGGCTCTTCAGGTGTTCGAGGTAGGCCTGCCCGGCCCCGTGCAGTGTGTCGTTCATAGTGCGACTCTCCTTTTGTTTGGTTCAAATGGTTGATCTACAAGCGCTTGTGCGCTGTACACATGCACGCTTCGTGTCGATTGGAAGTCAAGGCCATACACGGGGGCGAGGAGGAATCTCATGAGAAAAACGGTGGAAACGATGACCCGGATAGTCCTGGTGGTCGCTCTGGCCGGCTATGCTGCGACCCGGCCGCCTCAGCGCATCCAGGACGCCATCCAAACCATGAACCGCCAGATGCCGGAGTACGTGGCCGAAGCCAACCAGACACTGGAGGAGGCGAAGCACCCGGACCGGGAGCGCCTAACGGGGATCAGCGAGCGTCTGGCCGAGGCGCTGGCCGCCTTGGATCGCTGGTCGCGGGGTGAGGAGCCGCCGCTAGAGCGGAGTGAATCGGCACCGCAGGAGAAGAAGCCATGAACGAAATTCTCGAAGAGAACCGGGAAGCGGTCCGCGAGGTCGGGTGCCAGCTCATGGAGATCGGCGCGGTGCTGGCTACCGGGAAGATCGATGAGGCCTGGACCCAGGCCGCAACCGCCCGGCGGACCTATCGCGAATGGGAGGAGCTCGATCAGGCCCGCGCCGATATCGAAGGGTGATCCGGGACCGGGAGCGGATGCGGGCCATGCGGCGGGAGTTGGCCGAGCTGGTGGGGACCATCATCCGGGCGGCGCTGTTACCGGGGCTGCCCTGAATGGCTCGATTATCCACCGGAGAACGTAAAGTAGCCCGGACCCTGGCCGACCCGGTGCTTTGGGGCCAGGCGTATCTACGCAACCGGGACGGCCAAGAGCGGGTCTACTGGCCGCATCAGGTCGACGACCTGCGGTGCGCGGTGCGCAATATCATCCATCTGGACGGACGCGACGTTGGCAAGAGCGTGTGCATCAGCACCGACGCCCTGCACTTCGCCTTCACGCACCGAGGCAGCCAGGGATCACGCAACTGATTTTCTGTAATTTGTCTGGGAATCAGGTTTCTCCGTAACACTGCAATCATTCAGATTCAGATACTGTTGGCCAGTCAGCCACTCCTCGTGAATCTCGGCGAAGACAGCCGAGGTCAATCGCAGGACCGAAGCTTGGTTAGGAAAGATCCCGACCACTCGAATCACCATGGCCTCGGCATCAACTAAGGACGGAGAGTTGAAGATATCCCGAATCGCCTGACCCATCTCCCGGGCTTGGGCCCGATTGTGGGCATGGGCCTGAGCGTTTTGAGCCAGGTGGAACTGACACCGTTGCCAGGACATCGAAGGAAACACGGCCCGGCGAGCGGCCCGCAATCCCACGTGATCATCACTCACGAACAGTTCCATCCCTTTGAGTCCTCGCCGCTGCAGAGCCTGCAAGAACTCCCTCCAGTGGACCTCGGCTTCACTGAGCGCCACCGAGACCCCCAGCACTTCTCGCTTCCCAAACGATTCACTCCAGTCGCTTTCAGGATGGCCCGGTTCTGCACCGTGCCCTTGACTCGCACCTTCTCGTAGTGGGCATCCAGGTAGACCACCCGGTACTCCCCCAGTTCCCGTTCCCGGAACTGCTCCAGCTCCTCATCCAGCAGCTGGGCCATCCTGGAGACCTGGGTGGCCGAAATCTCGGTCCCATACAGTTGCTCCGTGATCTGGCTCACCTTACGGGTGGAGACCCCCTTGACGTACATCTCGGCAATCGCCAGCTTTAAGGCTTTCTCCGACCGGCATCCTCGCTCCAACGACTTCGGGTAAAATGACAAGTGCCTCACCTGGGGGATCTTCAGCTTCAGGCGTCCCACCCGCGTGGCGACCGTTTTGTCCTTGAAACCATTGGCATGGTCCCGCCGCTGGCTCGTCCTCTGGTACGGTTCCGCTCCCAGAAAATCAGACCGCTCCAGTTCCATTGCCAGATTTAGCAACTTCTCCAGAACCTTTCGAAAGGCCTCGGCCCCTTCCTCCATTAACTCTTCCAAAATCTCTCGTGGTAAACTCTCCTTCAGGTCTGGGTTCATCGATTCTCCTTTCAAAACTTGTCTGTTTCGTTGGGAGAATCCTGTCCCAGACCCCTGTCCTTGGCGCTCGCCGGGTTCGACTTCGCCCAACCCGCTCCTACCCGGGCAGAATTCAAATTACAGAAAAAAAGTTACACGGCTCGGTTGGATGGTATGCAGAACTGGTTGAGGAGATACTGGGGAACGGAGTCCCAATCTCCGAAGCGTTGGAGACGTGAGTTGGTGAATGGGAGGTTGGCAGAAGTGGGCCTGGCCCCATTTCTTGGTGCCCGCCTGGTCCAAAGACAGCCGGATGAGCACGCACCGCATCAATGCCACTGACCCGGCCGGGGATTTTTGTACCAGCGAAAGTGAGAGAGAATCTCATGGAGGAGGACAAGACAGATGCCAATGCAGAGGTACAAACCGGAACAGATCGTAACGGTGCTGAGACAGATCGAGGTGGCCATGGCGAATGGGAAGTCGACGTCGCAGGCCTGCAAGGAAGCGGGGATTCATACTCAGACGTATTATCGGTGGTGGAAGGAGTATGGAGGTCTGAAGGTGGAGCAGGTCAAACGGCTGAAGGCGTTGGAGAAGGAAAACACCCGGTTGAAACGACTGGTAGCAGAGCTGTCGCTGGAGAAGCAGGTGTTACAGGATGTAACGGGGGGAAACTTCTAAGCCCCGAGCGGCGGCGTTGTGCGGTGGAGCGAGCCGACGAGGATCGGCTGACAGCGGCGGTGGTCGCCCTGGCGAGAGATCGCGGCGATGCTGCAACGATCAGGATGGCAAGCAGGCCGGGACCTAGTGGAGACGATCTGGAGGCCTGAAAGTTACGCAGAAACAGAGGCCTCGAAGACGGTTGTGGCTCAATGACGGTTCCTGTATCCGGCTTCGTCCGGAGCGAGCCAATCATGTCTGGAGCTACGACTTCGTCAATGCCCGGACGCACGATGGGAGGTTGTTACGGATACTAGCGCTGATCGACGAGTATACGCGGGAATGCCTGGCGTTACGGGTAGCACGGAGGCTGAACTCGCAGGATGTGATCGAGACGCTCTCGGAGGTGATGCTGTGGCGAGGGATTCCGGAGCATATCCGTTCCGACAATGGGCCGGAGTTTGTTGCCCGGCAGCTGCGGGACTGGCTCCAGGGACTGGGAACCAGTCCCCCTGTATATCGAGCCTGGCAGTCTGTGGGAGAACGGGTAAGAGCTTCAATGGGAAGCTGAGGGAGGAATGCCTGAATGGGGAGATCTTTTACTCGTTGAAGGAGGCCCGGATCGTGATCGAGCAGTGGCGGCAGCAGTACAACCGGGTCAGACCGCACGCCGCGTTGGGGTATAGGCCCCCAGCGCCGGGGGCCTATACCCCACCCTGGAACCCGGTTCCAAGGCCTCAAGTGATAATGTAATATGTCTCACATCACTTGGTACAAAATCTCGGCCCGGTCACCAGGACGGCGGCTCCTCGAGTTCGTGCGTCCATCGCATCGACTTCATAAAGAGGGCGGGCACTAGCATCCGCCGCATCCGGAACGAAAGCGCGTGCAGGGCTGCCGCGAGTCTGAACTCGAGGTCAACGGTTTCTTCACCGCCACCTTTTGGCCCAGCCCCGAGGTACGGGCACGAGCGGATGTGCGTTCGATGGAGCACGTCGCCACGGAAGTCACCACGAATGTTCGGCTAATCCTGCTTCCGATGGCAGAGAGCGGGATTTTTTGACCGGACGGGGCTGAAATGTGGTTGACAGCGCTTCCGCCTAGAATTTGCTTGATCGGAAAAAGGGAAATAGGCGGCAACCGCGCTTCCACTTTTTCGGCACAACCTGAATTCCGTAAGTCATTGCAATATACTAGTTTATTCTCCATGGCCAAACGGTGAGTGGTTATGAAGAGGGTTGCGCAAGGGGAGTCAAATTTTCAACAACTTAGCCCCCCGCACCCTCGAGCCTGAAAATTTAATGCTTGACAAAAGCGGTCTCATAGGAAGGTTGATTGTTAAGGGGTTGACTCTCTTACCCAGGGTTGGGAAACCCTGGGCTGGAATACGCAATCCCGTTGGGATTGACCTCGATTGGTCTGACGGGTCCCATTTCCCATCCTTTCCGATGCCAGGGTCGAACCGATCCCACGCTCAGGTTGAAACGAAATCCTTCCGGCACTATGCTCGACTCAAAAGCGGACTTGGATGGGAACCCGCCGGTTGCAAAGGCCGTGCAAGACTATGACAACCAACAACTTCGAGATCAAATGAAGAACACAGTCCTGAGTTCGTTATTCCTCTTCTTTGCGGCGCTCCTGGTGCCATTGGAAGTTAACCTGGCCTCACAGACAGAGGAAAAGGACCCGGCCTCTCCGGAAGGCCGCTTTGATCCCTCCCTCTACGAGTTCGTGAAACGATTCAAGTCGCTGGGCGAGGGTGTCCATGGGGCTGGTGACAGGGTGGGCCCATCTCCGCAGGAATCGATTGACCTCTTCCAGCTCGCCGAGGGTCTCGAAATCGAGATTATCGCCAACGAGCCCTTGATCCGCCAACCTCTGTACCTGCACTTCGACCACAGAGGGCGGCTGTGGGTGGTTCAGTACATTCAATACCCGTTTCCAGCCGGGCTGACGATCTTGGAGTACGATCGATACCTGAGGGCCGTCTTCAACAAGGTCCCCCCGGCTCCGCCCAACCACGACCGGGGTGCCGACAAGATCACCATCCTGGAAGACACCAACGGGGACGGTATGTTCGACTCCCACAAGGATTTCATGAGCGGCCTCAACATTGCCAGCAGCGTGGCCGTCGGCCGAGGTGGTGTGTGGGTGCTGAACCCTCCCTACCTTCTCTTCTACCCCGATCGCAACCAGGACGACGTTCCCGACGGTGATCCTGAGGTGCACCTTTCCGGTTTTGGCCTGGAGGATACGCATGGGCTGGCAAATAGTCCCAAAATAAGCGCAAGTTCGAAAATAGACCCCTTTGTCGGCTCCGAGGAGCCATTTTGGAGACCTAAATTCTAAATTTCGGCGCGAAGTCACTCAGAACAGGCACGTGTTCAGCTGTCCTCCACGCCGATCGCTCAGGGAAAACGATTCTGCCCTCTTGGGGGGCGTTTGTAGAGACACCTCGCCCCAGCTCTGGCGACCCTCGGAGCTACTTTATCTCCTTTCAGTTTCAGGTAGCTGGCCGGTGTTTCAACCACTTACTGCCTTCCAAGAGAAGACGGCTCCAACCATTGACATCCAGCAGCCGATAGACCAACTGTCGGCCCCTGCGCAAAATCTGGCAGGGCATTTCAATGACCTCTCGCAGGAAACGGCGATACTCCATCTTCACCAGCTCTCGGGCTTGCAGTCGCGCCGGCAGCACCAACCCCATCCAGGCCTTCAGATTCCAGGCTTGAGCCGCAATCACCAGATAGGCCCAGTTGGCTACCAGCGTATCCGAGGGCATCCGCAGGGCCTCGACTCCGTTCTTGAGTTGTTCAATGACGTTCTCCTGGTTGCAGCGCCGGTTGTTTTCCCGTACGACTCCCGCCGTTCCCAACGTTCTGGCCGAGATATTGGTGACATAAAAGTGGTAGCGCGTCTGCGGCAGCAGCCGCTTCTGGCCTTTCTCGACCAGGATCGTCTTGCGCAAGATCACCATCCGATAGGTTCGCTTCGCTTTGCTCGGACGGTAGTCGATCTCCGCAATCTCTTCCCGTTCCAGCGTCAGCGTCTTGAACCCGCGTCTCTTGACAATCTCCGGCTTCACTTTGTCCCGCCGCTGGCGCCGCTTCTTCCCTTTTCCTTTCCCCTGGCTGGGGCGCCCCAGCTCTTTCCATCTCGCTTCTGGCAACGCCTCCGCCCACTTGACGAAGCTCGGATGGGCGTCGATCCCGAAGTCAAACTCCACGCCCGCCTCCGTCCAACGGTCAAAATGAGCCGTCAGCGAAAAATCCGTGTCCCCGCGCAGGCGCACCTTCCGAAAACCCGCCTCTCGAACCAGCTCGATACTCCGATCCAGCCATTCGGCCGCTCCCTCATGAGAGGGACGGTTGCCCGAGCGGTTGACCGCATAGAGCACCTCTCCCGTATTGGCCAGCGTCACGATCAGCGGCGCATAGCCCCACTGCCCGTCGTAGCTGATCTCCATCCCTTCCTTGCATTCGCCGCTCGTGGGGGCCATCGTCCCATCCACGTCGATCTCCGCCCGTTGGAAGAAACGGGCCGGTTGTTGGGCCCAGACCTTGAGGCGGCTGGCATTGACGGCTTCCATCAGATCCACCACGTCGGGCGCGTCAAAGCGGCGCACAAAGTCTCCGGCCGTGCTGGGGGCGGGGATCTTCTCGGCTCCCACCGCCTCCAGGAAACTCACACTCTGACGTCGCAGTTCAATATCCTGATAGCGGGTCCCGCCCGTGGCCACGTTGTAGATCAGGCTCAGGACGTGGTCCGATTCGTGGTACGGTTGGTGGCGTTTGAGCAGCGTCACCGCCTGGTCAATGGCTTTCCCCAGCCCACTCCACTTCACCACCTGCTGCAGCAGCCCCAGACCACCGTAACTGACCGCACCCGTTTTCTCCGAGACCTCGTAGCTGATGACCTCGGGCGAGAGCACCGGTTTCGGGTCTTGACCGTTCCAGCTGGGGCTCAATCGCTGAGCAACCTCTGCTTCCCGTTTGCGGATGATTGCGCTATCCTTTTTCTTCACCTGAAATGCCTCCTTTCGGCTTGTTCTGAAGTTTCTTTGACAACCCCAGAATACCCGTCAGGTCTGGCATTTCAGGTGTTTACATGTGGTTTAGTCCACTTTCATCTACTTCTTTTGGGACTAGTCTGGTTTGGGGACCGGATGGATGGCTCTACGGCGCCCAGGGGAGCACCACTACTGCCACCATAGAGGGAATCAAGTTCCTCGGCCAGGCCGTCTGGCGCTACCATCCGACCCAGAAACTGTTCGAACTCTTCGCCGAGGGTGGGGGCAACACCTGGAGTCTGAGCTTCGACAGCAAGGGTCGACTGTTCTCAGGAACCAACCGCGGAGCAGCAAGGGGAGTCCACTACGCTCAGGGAGGCTACTACATCAAGAGCTTTTCTAAGCATGGACCACTCACCAATCCTTTTGCCTTTGGTTTCCTCGAACACATGCAGCACGAGGGCTATGGCAACGCTTTTCTCAAAGCCTGGAGGTCTACGAGGGTGGCGCCCTTCCTGGCTATGAAGGCCAGACAATCGCCGGCATGTCCTTGACCAACAGGATGCAAGCGAGCCGGCTGGTCCCGGATGGTTCAACCTTCCGGACCGTCGATTCAGAAGCCATCGTCCTCACCGAAAATATCTGGTTCCGGCCGCTGGATACGCAGGTCGGGCCCGATGGCGCCGTCTACATTGCCGACTGGTGCGATTTCCGACTCAGCCATCTCAGCCCCTTCGACACCTGGCACAAGGACAGCGGGAGAATCTACCGTCTCAAAGCG
This sequence comes from Acidobacteriota bacterium, assembly GCA_965219855.1. Lineage (GTDB taxonomy): Bacteria > Acidobacteriota > UBA6911 > RPQK01 > JAJDTT01 > CAUZIZ01. The sequence continues at coordinate 794,469 of CBDCOR010000012.1, read as the reverse complement.
AAGGGTGGTACATCCATCAAGCCTTTTGACCTGTCCGGCCTGACGAGCGAAGAGCTCATCAGAACCCTTTCACACCGGAACCGATGGTTCAGGGCGCAGGCCCTTCGGGTGCTGGGAGACCGAAGGGACAATGACGTGATTCCCCGGCTGAAGAAGCTGGTTCGGGAGCAGCGAGGACAGCTGGCCCTGGAAGGGCTGTGGGCGGTGAACGCCAGCGGCGGCTTCGATGAGGCCTTCGCCCTGGATCAGCTCGATCATCCCAATGAACACGTGCGGACCTGGACGGTTAGGTTGCTGGGAGACTCCAGAACGATCTCTCGTCGACTTCAGGACAAGCTTACCCAACTGGCACAGAGGGACAGCAGCGTAAGCGTGCGCAGCCAGTTGGCCAGTTCCTGCAAGAGGCTACCCGCCGGCGACGTCCTTCCCATCCTCAGGCAACTGATGCTGCGCCAAGAGGATCGGGACGACCCTCAGATTCCACTCTTGCTCTGGTGGGCCATCGAAAACAAGCTGGAGACCCACCTGGCCTCGATAATGGAATGGCTCGACGACACGGAGTTGTGGCAGGCTCCTCTTTTCAGCCAGAACATCGCACCTCGCTTGGCCCAACGCTACTCTTTCGAGTTGGGAGACCGGGTATTCTACGACTTCAGCGACGATTATCAGGCTGTGTACTCCCCTTGGAAGTCCGATCACACACCCTCGGTCAGCCAGAGGAACCTGGCAATCTGTGCCCGGCTGCTTCGCCTGGCTCCCACTCCTGAAGCTGCGGACCGCTTGATCGAGGGCATGGAGGAGGGGCTGAGAGGCCGGGTGTTGAGCTCGGTTCCCGACGAGCTTCAGCAGGAGATCTCCGAGCTCCTGGTCGACAAACCCATGTCCCCGGTATTGAACAGCCTGGCGCTGCGGACCGGGAACAGGGCGAAATTGCCAACCGCGCTCGAAATGCTGGCCGACTCCTCGACCTCGGACTCCGAAAAAAGGAGCCTCATCGGTGCGATGGCCGATCTGAGGGCCCCGGAGGCAGTCGCTACCTTCCTTACCCTTCTGCGACAGGACCAGTCCAACCTGGTCAAAACGGAACTGCTGGCTGCCCTGCAGCTCTACGAGGATCCCAAGATCGCGGCCGGCATCGTGGGCTCCTACCAGGGTTTGGATCCTCCACTTCGGGGCACGGCGAGGGGAGTCCTGATCAGCCGGGCTTCCTGGGCCCGATACCTGCTGGACTCGATTGGGCAGGGCCGCTTCCTGGCGGAAGACATCTCAGTGCGTGAGCAGGAAACGATGCGAAGACTTGGGAATGCAGAGATCAAAAAGCTCATTGCGAGTATCTGGGAAGAGGGCTCCGCCGAACCCGAGCTGGACGATGCTCAGCGTGCGCTCCGCGAGCTGGGAGAAAGACAGTACAACGCAAGTTGTGGAAATTGTCATTTGGCATCGGGAGACGGAATGCGTAAGTCCCTGGTGAACTCCAAGTGGGTGCTGGGACCCGAACAGGTCCTGATCCGGATCGCGCTGCAGGGAAAACAGGGCCAGGAGCTGATGCCCTCCTTTGCTTCCCAATTGGACGACGAGCAAGTTGCATCGATTCTGAGCTACATCCGCTCAGAGTGGGGTAACCGTGCAGCTCCCATCGGCGCTTCGAGCGTCAGCCGGGTCCGCAGCGATACAGCAGACCGCGCCCAGTCCTGGAAGGAGGAGGAGCTGGATCAGTTGACCCGTTGATCTGGAGGCTCAGATTCTAGAAGCCTGGAGGAATGACCCGGACTATTCTCTCGGCCAGCGACGGGAAGAAAAGCCGTCGCCAGTTTGTCCAGCAGTCGAGCAAATGCCTGGCCGCTGCAGCCATAGCGGGTCTCGGCAGCGAGCTGAGTTGCTCCGCGCCGAAAGGGACGCCGCTCGACACCAGAGTCCTGGGGGCGGATGGAAGGCCCTGATGATCGTTTTTCGCCAGCGCTATCCGCGCTGGTGGTTCGACTTTTCTCGCGAGTTGGTCCGCTTCGGGGGCAAAGTCGGCGCCTATCTGCTCCTCCTCACCGACCCGTCGATGCGGGCAGCACAACGATAGGGGTATAATCTTTCCATGAGTCTTCTTGGGCGAGGGTTGGTTTGGATGCATCTCGTGGTGTTCGTTGCGACCATATCCTGTGCCTTGGCGTGTCCCCAATTCGAGGTAGCTCAAGAGTCATCCTGTTCAGAACCACAGTCAAATAGCTGCTGTGCGCACCCCATAGATGGCAGATGCCTTGAGTGCGTCGACACCAATCTACTCGAAGGAAGTAAGCATGCGGCTGTTGCGGCGACCGTCCCGCTAGAGACTTGCATCGAGCTAACCGAAAACTATCTACCCCGTCCGCTTCTTCAGTCGGCGACCTATCCTTTAACTGAAGCCATCTTTCTCACAAACAGCGCTCTTCTGATCTAGTCTGTCCGCTCGTCTTCCTCTCCACTTAATTGAGGCGATACCCCCCTTCGCCAAAATTGCTCGACCTACAACTGTCCCCGGTGGCCATCGTTGCACAGTTACACCGGTTGATGGGACATGAAAAGAGGAGACAATCCTTATGAACAGATTGCTCTTAGGAGTTTCCATGGTTGCAATCGGACTTGCTGGACAGGCTATCGCCGCTGCTCCGTCTGATTCCGCAATAGAGTTTTCCCTAGCTGGCATGTCCTGTGCTGCCTGTGCAAATCCTGCCACAAAGGCTCTGAGCGACATTTCTGGAGTTCTCGACGTCAAGGTGGACTTCGACTCGAAGAAGGCCACCGTCAAGGCGAAAAGAGAGATCAGCAGGGATGAAATTCGAGAAGCTCTAACCCGAAGTTACCCTGAAAACTAGCTGAAAAACAACCTGTAAGCCATTGTGGATCATCAGGTAAGGGTCTTTTTGTGTTCGACAATTTGTACCCATGTAATAGTTGGTTTAGTGTCCTTTATTGTCGGTAGTATGTGATATTATAGTGCCCATGTACATCGAATCCGTTCCCAACCGCAACTCGCCCCCGGCCATTCTCCTGCGCGAGTCCTACCGGCAAGCCGGCAAGGTGCGCAAGCGCACTCTGGCTAACCTCAGCAAGTGGCCCGCGGAGATCGTCGAAGGCCTGCGCAGCCTCTTGAAGGGAGGCTCCGTCATCTCCGACTTGAGCCAAGCCTTCCAGGTCCAGCGCACTCGCCCCCATGGTCATGTGGCGGCCGTCTTGGGTACCCTGCGCCGCCTCGGTTTGGAGCGCTTACTGGCCACTCGCAACAGCCTGCAGCGCCGCCTGGTAGTGGCCCTGATCGTGGCGCGCATCCTGGAGCCCCGCTCCAAGCTGGCCACCGCACGCGGATGGGATCCCCAGACCCTGTCCAGCAGCTTGGGCGAGCTCTTACAGGTGGAGGCCGCGACGGCCGATGATCTGTACGGCGCCTTGGACTGGCTGCTCGTTCGACAACCAAAGATTGAAAACCAGCTGGCGGCTCAGCGCCTGCAGGACGGTTGCCTCGTGATCTACGACGTCACCTCGACCTACTTCGAAGGGAGGAGTTGCCCGTTGGCCCAGCGGGGGTATTCCCGAGACGGCAAAGGGGGTACGCTGCAGATCGTCTTCGGCCTGCTGTGCGAAAGGCTGCCCCGTCGCGGTCGAGGTCTTCGAAGGCAACCGAGCGGACCCCACAACAGTGACCAGCCAAATCCAAAAACTGCGCCAACGCTTCGGGTTGCGCTCGGTGGTGGTGGTCGCCGATCGAGGAATGCTGACGGAAGCCCGCATTCGGGAGGAGCTCAAGCCGCTGCCCGGCATGGGCTGGATCACGGCCCTGCGAGGCCCTCAGATCCGCAAACTGTTTCAATCCGGTCCGCTGCAGCTGTCCCTGTTTGATCAACGCGACCTGGCCGAGATCCAGAGCCCGGACTACCCCGGGGAACGGCTCATTGTCTGCCGTAATCCCCTCTTAGCGGAGGAACGGGCCCGCAATCGCCAGCAACTGCTCCAGGCGACCGAGCTGGAGTTGGAGAAGATTGTCCAGGCAACGCAACGTCCGAAGCGTCGCTTCAAGGGCAAGGATCGGATTGCCCTGCGGGTGGGCAAAGTCCTCAACCGCTACAAAGTGGGCAAGCATTTTGTCCTGGAGATCGGCGAGGAGTCCTTCTCCTACCAGCGCCGGCAGGAGCGCATCGAGCAGGAGGCGGCACTGGACGGGATCTATGTGATTCGCACCAACCTGGCCCGCGAGCAAATGGATGCCGAACAAACGGTGGCTGCCTACAAGGGGTTGTCCGTCGCCGAACGGGCCTTCCGCAGCTGTAAGAGTGTCGATCTGAAGGTCCAACCCATTTACCACCATCTGGAGGATCGGGTCCGCGCTCACGTCTTTCTGTGCATGCTTGCCTACTACGTCGAGTGGCACATGCGACAGAAGTTAGCTCCGATCCTGTTCGACGACGAGGATCCCGAGGCGGGGAGGCAGCTTCGCGATTCGGTGGTGGCACCCTCTCAGCGCTCTCCTCAGGCCCTCCGCAAGGCTCACCGCAAGCGCACCGTTGAGGGTGGGCCCGTGCACAGCTTTCAGACCTTGCTCAGCGATTTGGCCACGATCTCCAAAAACCGGATTCAGCCGCAGTTGCCCGGCTCAGCAGCCTTCGACAAAATCACCCGTCCCACATCGCTTCAGCAGCGAGCCCTGGATCTCCTCGGCGTTCGTCTATAATGTACCCAGTACCGACGCTGTCAGGGGCCACCCAAAAGCGGCCAGTGAGGGCCACTTCAAAACCGGCCATTTTCAAGAGCCATTGAGGGCCGCATCCTGCGTAGGATGCGCCGATGGCCAATACATTGAAAATGGAAAAGAAGCAAACGGTTTTGGCGCTCCTGAAGCTGGGCTGGTCGTATCGTCGGATCGAGCGAGAGGTGGGAGTCCGACGAGAGAGGATTGCCCGCTATGATCCCTCCCGAGATTCAAAACCGGCCAAAGTGGCCCCCGGCTCGGAGGAGCAAAAGCGGCCAAAGCGGCCCCCGGGTCTGCGCAGCTTCTGTGAGCCCTTTCGGGAGCAGATTGAAAAGAAACTCCAGCAGGGATTGCAGGCCAAGCGGATCTGGCAGGACCTGGTCTTCGAGCAGGGATTCGGGGGAGCCTACAACTCCGTCAAGCGCTTCTGTGGAAAGCTCAAGGCGGAGAGTCCTCGCGTGTTTGCTCGGGTGGAAACTCCCCCCGGTCGGGACCTGCAGATCGACTTCGGCAAAGGAGCCCTGACTCGGACCGAATCGGGTCGTTACCGCCGTCCTCATCTGTTCAAGGCCGTCCTCTGCCACTCGCGCCACTCCTATGAGGAAGTCGTCTGGCGGCAGGAACTGAAGACGTTCATCCGCTGTGTCGAGGAGGCTTTTCACGCTTTTGGAGGCGGCGTGGAGGTGGTTCGCCTCGATAACCTCAAGGCCGGGATCACCCGGGCTTGCTTGGTGGACCCCGAGGTCAATGCCGTCTTCAGTGCGCTCGCTCGCCACTACGGCTTCGCCGTGCTGCCCATCCATCCGGGCGCTCCGAACGAGAACGGAAAAGTCGAAAGAAGCATCGGATATACCGACTCCAGCGCGCTCAAAGCTCGCCGCTTCGAGAGCCTGGATGCGCAGAATGAGCATCTGCAGAGTTGGAACGAGCGAATCGCCCGCCAGCGCATCCACGGCACCACCAAGCAGCAGGTCTGGCCCCGCTTTGTCGAAGAACAGAAGCATCTCCGACCGCTTCCGGATTCCCGCTTCAGTTTCTTCCGCGTGGGCCGTCGAACGGTCTCCACCGATGGCCACATCGAAGTCGACCGAGCGTTCTACTCGGTGCCCAATCATCTGCTCGGTTGTGAAGTCGCCGTGCACTGGGATGATCGTATCGTCCGCGTCTTCTTTCGTGAGCAACAGGTGGCCCTGCATCCGAAGCACCCGCCGGGGAGATTCCGAACCGAAACGAGCCATCTTCCGGAACGCAAACGCTACGCGCACTATCGAACCGAGCATCATCTGCTGAAGCAAGCCCGAGCCGTGGGTCCAGAGGCGCACCGCTGGGCCGAGCGAGCTCTGGAGGTCCGAGACATGCTCGCCTACCGACTCGTGCAGGGCATGATCTCGCTGACCCGCCGCTACCGCGCTTCGGTCGTCGACGAAGCCTGCGGCAAGGCGCTCGCACATGACGCCTTCCGCTACCGGACTCTGGTGGCTTTGTGTAAGCGACTGGACGTGCCGCAGCGCTCTTTGTTTACCTCCGAGCACGAGTTGATCCGACCGCTGTCCGAGTACCAGATCACCGATCCCACAGGAGAACCAGAATGATCTCATCAGAACTGGAACGAAAACTTCGTCACCTCCGGCTCTCGGGCCTGGCTCAGGTCTTTGACGTTCGCCTGCAACAAGCCGTCCAGGGAAGGCTCAGCCATCAGGAGTTCTTTGAGCTGCTGATTGATGACGAGCTGACCCGCCGTCGGGACCGGCTGTTGGAGCGACGTTTGCGCCAGGCCCAGTTTCCGGAACAAAAGCACTTGGAGGACTTTAACTTCTCCTTTAACCCCTCCATCAACCGGCAGCAGATCTTCGATCTGGCTACCGGCCGATTCATCCAACAGCGCCGCGGCTGGTTGGTCATCGGTCAGACCGGAGTCGGCAAGAGCCATCTGATCATCACCGTCGGGATCAAGGCGGTCGAAGCCGGTCACCGGGTGCAGTACAAGTCGGCTTTCGATCTGCTGGAAGACATCGCCGAAGCCACGGCCACCGGCAGACGCCGATCTTACATTACGGAGATGACCCGGATCCCGCTGCTGATCCTCGAGGATCTGGGACTCCGCAGAGTGCCGGAGTCGGCGGCAGAAGATCTGTTGGAGATCCTGCACCGCCGATACCAGAAGACCTCGACGATCCTCAGTTCGAATCGACCCCTGGAGGACTGGGGCGCGATGCTGGGAGGAGATACGGCGGCCACCTCGGCGCTGCTGGACCGCTTCCTGCACACTTCGGAAGTCACCTTCATTCGGGGCAAGAGCTATCGCCTCTACGAGCGACAGCAACGAGAGAAATCCACCCCGAAGCGAGGGAAAGAGAAATGACACCTGCGAGGCGAGTGCTGTGAGTGCGGGCTTGTCCCCTACTCGCAGACCCTGGGACTCAGCCCCAGGCTTCGTAGATTGCCCGCTCCGAGGGAGGGGTCAGGACAGGGTGGGGCAGAGCTCATTGCTTGAGGGGCCTCTGAGCGAATGTTTTTTGAAAAAAGGAAGCCAGGAAGAAGCCGTGTCGTTGAAACCAAGCAGAGACCATGGAAGCCAGGCTTCTCGAGTTTCCCCCAACACCCCCGGAAAGCCGTGGAAACTGCCGCGCTATGGAAACCGTGGGGAAAACGGCTGCCTCGCGAAGACGACTCCAGGAGGCGAGTTTTTCCACCGTTCCCACAGCGCTTGGAAAACTCCTCCGGACGGAGTTTCCCACAGTTCCCACCGCTTCTACGGCTGAACACACAACAAAGCCTCCTCCCCCCGCTTCGCGGGGAGGGCTTCACAAGGGATTAAAATGACTCGAACCGGAGGATATAACTACTGAATCACTGGCCGGTTTTGACCCGGCCCCGCCTGGCCGCTTTTGAAGTGGCCCCCGACACCGACGCAGCTGATTTGTAGCATTACCCCAATCTTAACACTAGGTTACATCACTTTTCTACGAGGTAACTTAGGTCTAAGAAATCTGGGCTTTGAAGCCCATTTTCCCGGCGACCCTGTGGTCGAATCGCTTTCCGAGGCCGAAAAGGCTGGCCTAGATATCGAAACAGCTTCTAAAGGAGAGGCCTTAAGCATCCGCGATCACCTAGCTGCGGGCAAGACCACCATCTTTGATTATTACGCGGATTGGTGTGGGCCTTGCCATCTCCTAAGTCCCAAGCTTGAGCGCCTGGTTTTGGAATACCAGAACCTCGCTCTTCGCAAGGTGGACATCGGAGATTGGGAGACGGAGGTGGCGAAACAGGCTACGAAGGAATTTGGGCTACCGGGCCTCCCATATGTCCGAATATATGGCCCAAGCGGAAAGCTCGTTGGAACCGTACACGGCAACCGCATTGAGGAAGTAGAAGAGATCATTAGGAAGAGTTTCAAATGAAGAGACTCCCCAAAGTCATTCTTATCTGGGCGATTGTCGGAGTCTTCCTGCCTCCGGTTTTCGGCCAGAGTTGACCGGCTTGAAGCAATCCCTCCATTCCACGGGGGGTGGGAACCGGTTCGGTTCTCGATGAAGGTTCGTTTCGATTCTCTCTCAACACCGCCCGAGGGTATGGGTTTGAGGGAGGTCACCCAGAGACCAAAGGCCTGGATAGTAACGGCCAGGTCGTCAGTGTGCCATTGCACCGACATGAAGTCTCTCTGGACTATCTGCGCCTCGAGCTGGAATTAGAGTACGCCTTCAAGGACAGCTGGGTTCTTGCCTTGCGCGTTCCCTACGACATCAAGGACCAAAAGACAGAGGTCGGATTCATTGAGCCTGTGAGCTCACAAGAGAAACAACAGATCCTGGATCAGTAGCGTCCCAGCGTTAGTCGAATAACATCAACTGTTTATGAATGTCACTATTCTGAGTAATGTAATGCATGTCCTGAAAGGCCTGTAAAATTTGGGTTTTCTCGAAGAGCGAGACACTCAGGACCTGGAGAATTGTGTAGAGCGGCAACTCGAGATAGAGGCGCTTGCGGATGATGGCGATGAGCAGGTAGGTACTGAGGGCGATCCAGATTTGTGTTTTCACGGCATTGGGACTGGTGCCGTAAAAGGCCTTGATGCGACGCAAAGGTTCGGGGTAGGCCTTGGCCGGATAGAAGGTGCTCAGCAGGACAGTTTGGTCGCAGATCAGTCCCGTCGTTCTGTCCACCGGGTGGGAGTAGCGGCGGCGGAACTTGAAGTTGGCCTTGGCGCGGGTCACGAATAACGACCGGGCAGAATGGAGTCGGTACAGGCGCCCGAAATCCAGGTATCCGCGATCCATGATGTAGTAGGCACCGGGACAAGGAATCAGGTGGTCCAAGGCGTGGACATCGTGCAGTTTTCCGTCCGAGATCAGAACGAACTCGGGAATGGCGCCGTGCAGGTTGAGCAAGGTATGCAGTTTGATCGCCCCCTTGGTACGGCGGAAGCGCGCCCAGGGGAAGACCGAGAGGCACAGGTCGATGGTCGTGGAGTCCAAGGCATAGACGGTCGCGTTCAGGTCGACTCCCAGGTCCTCGTCGGTGTACAGGCGGCGCGCTTCGGCGATAAGCACTTGGGCAAACTCGGCATAGATGCGCCAGTCGCGCCTCTCGTTGGCATTGGACAGATTGTTGCGGGAGACCGTGGAGCGAATGCCCATGTGGAAGAGCTTGGATCTCATGGCCCGTAGGCAGGCTTCGATATCGCGCAAGCTCTCGCGATAGGTCAACTGTGCAAAGGCCATGACCCGGTAATGGTCGGCACAGCGGAACGACTTGACCTTGTAGTCGCCTCCGTAGTGCTGAACAATGCGATGAAAATGATGCCAGGGAAGATGCCGCATCACCTGAGAAAAAATCGTCGTGCCCGTGTACATGCTCGCCCTCCTTATGAACTGAAGGGCGTGAGCGTACACTCACTTTCAAGTCGGAAACACCCATTATCTTCTCTAACATATTACTCATTAATACTTTACAGAGATTAGAAACCCAAACGTTGGGACACTACTGATCCTGGATAACGGGTACATTCACCACCGGTCTGAAAGCTATCGGGGCATCAGCGACCTGATGGTCTTAGTTACCCATCGGAAACAGGGTGTTTTCCGCGAGGGCGATTCCCTGAGTCTATCACTAGGCACAACACTCCCAACAGGTAAGACGGAGGAAGATCCTTTTGAACTCGGTGACAGTGGCCTGAAGCACCTCCACATTCAATTCGGCACTGGGACCTTTGACCCGCTTCTTGAGCTCAACTACTCGATGCCAGTAGCTGGAAAACTTGGACTGGGCGCTTATGCTCTTGGCCGTTTCCCAGCTTACGAAAACAGCAAAACCTATCAGGGACCGATGGAAATCACATCTGGTGTACTTTGCGTATTCCGGACGAAACCGGCCGGTGATTCCGGAGCAAACCGGCCACCCAATCCGGCGGGAAACCGGCCACTAGAAACGGGGTTTCCGGAAGGGTGGCCGATTTCCCGGAAGGGTGGCCGGTTTCCCGGAATCGGTTTCCAGAGCGGACGGAAGCGACGTTGGACTCCTTCGGTACCATGACTCCTTTTCGGAGGAGCGATCGTGCCGAACCAAAGGAAGTCCATGCGCAAAATCAAAAATGTCCTACGCCTGAAGTTTCAGCTTCATCTTTCGGATCGGCAGATCGCCCGTAGCTGTGCCCTCGCGCGCAGCACCGTGGCAGAGTATGTGCGCCGGGCCCAAGGAGCCGGTCTGAGTTGGCCACTCCCTGAGGGGTGGGATGACCGGGCGATTCAGAACCGGGTGTTTCCTCCCACGGGTAAATCTCCCCCGGAGCAACGTCCCCTCCCCGACTTCGCCACCGTCCATGAGGAGCGCTGCCGACACAAACATGTGACCTTGATGCTGCTCTGGGATGAGTACAAGCAGGCGTATCCGGAGGGCTATCAGTACAGTCAGTTCTGCGATCTGTACCATCGCTGGCGGGGCAAGCTGGATCTGGTGCTGCGGCAGGAACACCGGGCCGGCGAGAAGCTCTTCGTGGACTATGCCGGCGACACGGTCCCGATCGTGGATCGCCATACGGGGGAAACCCAAGAGGCCTCGATCTTCGTGGCCGTGCTGGGGGCAAGCAACTATACCTATGCGGAAGCCTCCCTAAGGCAGGACTTACCCTCGTGGCTCGCGGCCCACACTCGGGCTCTGGAGTTCCTGGGGGGTTGCCCCTGCGTCGTGGTTCCAGACAACACCAAAGATGCGGTCCATCGCCCCTGTCGCTATGAACCGGATCTCAATGCGAGCTATTCGGATTGGGCCTCGCACTACGGCGTCGCGGTGATCCCGGCTCGAGTGCGCCGTCCTCGAGATAAAGCGAAGGCGGAGTCGGGTGTGTTAGTCGTCGAGCGCTGGATCTTGGCCGCCTTGCGTCACCGGACCTTCTTTTCCCTGGGAGAGCTCAACGAAGCCATTGCCGAGCTGCTGGAGCGTCTCAACACTCGAAACTTTCACAAGCTCCCCGGCAACCGCCGCCAGCGCTTCCAGGACCTGGATCGTCCGGCTCTGGGGCCCCTGCCGGCCCAACGCTACGTCTTCGCCCAGTGGAAGAAGGCCCGCGTCAACATCGATTACCACATCGAGTTCGACCGCCACTGCTACAGCGTCCCTTATGTCCTGGTGGGTCAGAAGGTCGAGCTGCGCACCACCGTCACCACCGTGGAGATCTTCCATCAAGGTCGCCGCGTGACCTCTCACCGTCGCTCCTATCAGCCGGGCAAGGCCACGACCTTGGACGAGCACCGGCCCGAATGCCATCGCCGCTATCTGGAGTGGTCACCCTCGCGTCTGATCCACTGGGCTCAGAAAGTCGGGCCCCATACCGCATCGGTGGTCGAGAAGATCCTCCAATCCCGTCGCTATCCCGAGCAAAGCTATCGCTCCTGCTTGGGTATCCTGCGCCTGGGCTCCAGCTTTGGGGAAGACCGTTTGGAGCAGGCTTGCCGTCGGGCCCTGCGACTTCAGGCCTGCTCCTACAAGAGTATCCAGTCCATGTTGAAGAACGGTCTGGACCGTCAAGCGGAACCGCAACCGTTGCCGGAACGTCCTCCGATCGAGCACGCCAACGTGCGAGGGGCCGAGTACTTCGAAGGCGAGAAAGGAGCCTCTCATGTTGGTTAATCCCACCGTCGAAAAACTTCACGCCATGCGGCTCAGGGCCATGGCTGAGGCCTTCACCGAGCAACTCTCCGACCCGGAGATGGCCCAACTGAGCTTTGAAGAACGCTTTGCCCTGTTGGTGGATCGGCAGTGGACCTGGCGAGAGAATCGGGCCTTGGAGCGTCGTCTGAAGAATGCCCGATTGAAGCTCTCGGCCTGTCTGGAAGATGTCAACTATCGCCGACCTCGGGGGCTGGATCGCTCGCTGATTGCCAGCCTCGCCACCTGCCGTTGGATCCAGACCCACCACAATCTCCTGATCATCGGTCCCTGTGGAGTCGGGAAAACCTTCTTGGCCTGTGCCTTTGCTCAGAAGGCCGCTCGCGACGGGTGGACGGCTCTGTACACTCGTGCCGCTCGACTCTTTCGCGATCTGGCTTTGGCTCGAGCCGACGGCTCGCTCGACAAGCTCCTGCGTAAGATCGCCCGCACCGACGTGCTGATCGTCGATGACTGGGCCATGAATCCCTTGGCCGAGAGCGAGCGACGGGACTTCTACGAGATCTGCGAGGATCGCTACGACAGTCGATCCACGATCCTGACCTCCCAGCTTCCCGTCGCCCATTGGCATGAGCAGATCGGAGATCCGACCACCGCTGATTCCATCCTGGATCGTCTGGTCCATAATGCCTACCGCATTGAGCTCGAAGGGGCTTCCATGCGCCGGCATCGTCATCCTCCCACCAAAGCAAAGGACGAATCATGAGTCCAACACCGCAGTTGAAAGTCCAAGGTGGCTGGTTCGCCGCCGCCGGTGCTCCGTTGCTACAGGCGATGGAGAGCGTCAGCGACGGCGCCTTCAAACTCTTTGTCTATCTGTGCCTGAAAGCGGATCGCTGCACCGGCGAACTGACCGTCTCGCCTACCCAGTTGGCTCCGGCCTTGCGCAAATCTCGCCGCTCCCTGTTCACCTACCTGGGAGAACTCCAGTCCCGAGGTCTAGTTCAGCTCAGCCTCGCTCGCAATCAACACGAGCGCACTCACATCCAGATCAGCGAGGCCTTCTGGCCCTACCAAAGATCCCTCGTCCAGGAGCCCGAAGCGGCCGAATCCCAATACCTCGATCAGGTGGCCTGTCTGCTGCTCGATGCCCCTGGCGTTCAGTGCTCCTTCTCCCCGGCCGATCGGCAGCTGGCCGCTCGCCTCTACCGCCAGGGCCTGTCCTTGCGGCAGATCGAGCAGGCCCTGCTTCTCGGCTGCGCCCGCAAGCACGTCGCCTGGCTCAACGGCCACACCGGTGGACCGATCACTTCCCTGAGCTACTTCGAACCTCTAATCCAGGAAGTGAGACAACAACCTGTCTCCGATCAATACTGGGATTATCTCAGGAGTCGCCTGAAGACTCTGAGGCAACAATGGAAACAACACTCTGCTGAAGCAAGCTTTGCCTCAGCAACTCACTCAGGAAAGGAGAGACGAGATGATGTGTTCTCAACCCAAGAGACTCCTGTGGATTGACTCAAACCGGCCACTTCGGAGATGATTATCAACCTCCGGCGTCGCTTCGCTCCGACCCGGCCGGTTTGCTCCGGATTCGGTGGCCGGTTTCACCGGAATACGCATAGTTCTTGGATACAGCCTCAACAGCCGTATTTCGCTTCACCTGAACGGCACATCCTATTACCAGAATTACGCGCATTGGGATGGTGAAAGGGATGTGAATTCCGGTCTCGTTGCCTTGAGTGGTATGTTCGGGATGTCGGTCAAAGCGTGGGAGGACGCAACACTTGGATTAGATCTGAGGCATCCCTTGTCCCAAAAAACTCTCTCGGATGGTGACGCCTTCAAACAGGGCCCGACCTTGCTTTTCAGAATCTCGTGGGAAATGTGAGGGGGCTTCTGCCACGCCTGATCCCCTGCAACTTTGTTTCAAGAATAAACAGAGATCTGAATGTGGTGTCCACCACCGTCCAGGGCGATGAGGCGGGCATCTCCGGTGCCTATCAGAATCCTTTCTGAAACCCGGAACGATTCTTGAACAGGACGGGCACTGGCTGTCTCAGAGGCAGGCGGCGGGCATTCCGACCAGGCGTGGGCCATGCAGCCGAGGCCTCTCATCGTTGTTGATGACGAACCCCAGGCGGCAGTCCTGGTCCTTAATGAAATCATTGATCGGGCGGAGTTCTCTGGCGCGGGTCGTCTGAGGGTATTTGACCTCGACAGGGATCAGCCCGAAGGTCCCCTCAAGCACCAGATCTACCTCGGCACCGGCGGCGGTCCTATAGTGATAATGATCGCAGGCAATTCCGCCCGCAGCCAGCCCTCTGAGGACCTGTTCGACTACCATTCCCTCCCAGGAACGGCCCATCTGAGGATGGCCTCGCAGGACGTCCAGTTCATCGACCCGAAGTAGGTGATGCAGTAGACCGGAATCGCGAAGGTGTCCGCGTGGACTCTTGACCACGCGCTTGAGCACGCTGCGGGTGAAGGCTGGCAGTGTTCTCCAAAGGAAGGAGCCGTGTGCAATTTCGAAGTACTCACGTGCGGTCGGCTGAGATACATTCAGGGCACGAGCGACATCCGAGTAATTCACAATCGTGCCTGAAAGACCTGCAAGCATCTGGATGAAGCGGCGGAAGCGATTCCGATTCAGACCGGGGAACAGAGTTCCGATGTCTCGATGTAGATAGGTCTGGACGTACTGCTCCATCCAGGTTTGGCGAAAGCGGACTCCACCCTCAACCCAGGGTTGGGGATATCCGCCCCAGAGCCAGTATTCATGGAGTTTCCGGATTTCGGCACGCGGTGTGAGTTCCTGCACGAAGCGTTCCGGCTCCCAGCCTTCGGAAAGCCCGGAAAAGAAGGGGCTGGGCGGCTCGAGGATCGCTTCTGCAAGAGAAAACGGACTCATCTCAATCAGTCCTATCCGGCCAGCCAGACTCTCCGAGACCTCCCGCGTGAGGTCGGGTGAACTCGAACCGGTGATGACGAACCTGCCATTGCGGGGTCGATCTGCATCGATAACAACTCTCAAGGCCTGGAACAAAGGGGGAAAAACCTGGGCCTCGTCGATGGCCACTCGATCAGGGTGAAGACGGAAAAACAAGTCGGGGTCGCGTGAAATGGCTTCGAAGTCGGATTGTCTTTCCAGGTCGAAATGAATCCACCCCTCGCCCAGTTCTCCTAAAAGAGTGGTCTTCCCGCACTGCCGCGGCCCAATAAGGCCGACGCAGGGGAAGAAACCAAGATATTCTCGAAGGAGTGCGGCCTGGTGGCGGGGTATCACATCAGGTATTTTAAAAGGTATAGTTTGAATTTACAAGATAACTCTCTTCACCGATAGAGCTCCTTTCAGCTCGCAGATAGGGTCGTTTTTCGGGTAGGAGACTTTCTAGCGGCAGGGATTTCGGCTGCCGTACAGCTACCAGAATCCACGCCGGCAGTTCACGCGGTTCTGCGCGTCCCTTGAGGGTGAAATGCGGGGGCACGATCCTCTCGTTCGTGCACTGGCCGCCCACTATCACTTCGCAGCAATGCATCCTTTTCTCGATGGAAACGGCCGTACCGCGCGGGCGATCGAAGCCTTCTTCCTTCAGCGCTGCGGCCAAGCTAGCCCGCATTTCTCATCGCCAGTCGGCTGCGTCGCCACAATCATCCGCCCTGGCTGTGTTTCGCTCGGTCGGCCTCCTCGACGTACTGCACGAGTACGACTGCGGCGGCTTCGGTGGCAGGCCTTGCCAGGACGGCGCTTGCGACGCCTCGCTACGACGGGCCATGAGAAATCCGGGCTAGAAGCAAGAAGAGACAAGCAGATGACATGTTTGAATCTGTTCGTCGGCGATTTTGAAGTAGGCATTCGCAGGCAAGCTGCAGCATCCGTTGGCTGTCCCATTCCGAACGTCCCCGTTTCCTGTCGTTCGCAGAAGTCGTTTCGGAGTCATTGACTGTCGTCGCTTTGGCCAGAATCTCCCCACTGTCCAAGCCCAAAGCCAGCGATGTGATCGTGGTGGTCCCAATATCGATGCCCACTACGACTTGCTCGTTTACCGCCAATGGGTTTGTTCCTCGAAGCTCGGGCTACCAGTCGTGCCTGGAACGGTGTGCAGGCCCTGGTAGATATGGGGTGAGAAGTGCGGGCCAGGTCGGGTGGTTGAGTCCTGTCTCAAGGAGTCTCAAACCTTATCTAGGTCGGCGCATCTTCCTGAAAGAGGGTAATCCCTATCTCCAAATACTTGTCGCGTTCTTGTGGCGTTGTAGCCGTACCCATGGCCAGACGAATGTCGGTGTCTGCCAATTGGGCGGCCACATTGCGCACACAGTCATCGACGTTTTGCAGCGGATATTCCGGGTGGTCCTCCAGGCTGAACGAGAGATCGTTTGGTCCGAAGGTAACGACGTTCACTCCTGGTTTGGCCAGTTTCCGAATATTGCTCACCGCTTCAACGGATTCTACCTGGATAGCTAAAACCACATAGTCGTTCCACCAAGCCGCATAGGCGTGCCGATCCATCCCTCGGGCCACGCCACGCAGACCCCGGCGATTAGATCCACCCCAGCTGCGCCGTCCGGTGGGCCCGTAGTAGGCATAGGCAATGGCGTCGTCTACGGTCTCGGGTTCCATTACTTCTGGGACCAGGACTGCGGTGGGCCCAAAGTCCAGATAGCGCCCGACCAGGTAGGCGTGCCGGGTGTGGGTGATGCGCAGTTGCACGTCGATGCCCAACTCTTCGGCGGCGCGGCAATAATTGACCAACTGTTCTTCGCTAAACGGGGTATGCTGACCATCTATCCAGATATAGTCATACTTACCAGTTGACCATATACCGGACAACTGGTCCTTGCTCGTGGTTAGCGAGCCACGCAGGGCAACCAGTACTTCACCGTCTTTAATGCGTTGTCTTAGTGTTTTCGTGGGCGACATGATTAGCTCCTGTGTTTGCTGGTTCTGGTGGACGAGCGAACTTTCACTTTGACCGCTGGCTTTCGCGAGTCAAGAAATCAGCGACCTCCTTCTGGTAGGGTCCAACGATTTCGTCGCGGTGAGCTTCGCCAGGGACTTCGAGAAACAAAACCTCGCACCCATGTTCCTCGAGCGCCGCGGCGAAATCGCGGCTGTGATGCGGAAGCACCACGGTATCCTGATCGAAACAAGAATATTGGCGGCGCGCGGCGAGCTTCGAACCCGAAGGCTCACTTCCAGTGCTCGTCCTCAGCTCGGCTAGCAAATCTTGGCCGTCCAAATACTTACCGTGGCGAAGATCCTCCACTGCGGTAACAAGCTCGGCCTCCTGCTCCGCCGTAAGCTGGATGGGCTCTGCAGGCTCCGCCGCCACGATCGCGACGCGATCACCCTCAGCCAAGGCACCCTCTGGTACGTCGATTTTGCCTCCGACGACGGTTCCCGAGATTTACTTTCATGTGCCGATTATACCAGCGGCTTCCATCAAAGTGACGATACTGTCGATGTGAACCCAGCCTGCGTACTTCGGCAAAGGCAACGTCAAGGGAAGACTGCGATCCACAAGGTGACAGAGCCCGGTGGTGTGCTAGAATCGGCCGCCAGAGGGGTGTGCGATGAGTCGACTCTGGACGCGTCGGCAGCTCGGAAAGCTCGGAGCAGCGCTGGCATTTGCCCCCGTCCCGAGCTGGTCCCAGGCAGAGTCTCGACAGGGGCCGGTTCGCGTGACGCGGGGTGCGGCATTCCTGCGCACGCCCGTTTCTGTCCCGGCTGGCGAGGTCTGGCGCTACGGAATCAACTACCCGTTCCAGGTTGCGCCGCGCTTGGCTGCCGTGTTCTGCAACATCCGCAAGGCACTCAATCCCGGTGTCGATTTCGAGCTCGGCTCCGACGTGCTGCTCTTCGACAGCCTCGATGCGATCCGGAGCGACACGGCCGTCCAGATCTCCCGCAACCACGAGGAGCCGAACCCGAACTCCCAGCCTCCGAACGAGCGGGCGGTGATGGTGAAGTTCCCGGTGGCCGGCGCGTTCGTGCCCGCCGCGGCGAAACGCGCCGACGGCTCGCCCCACCCACATGCCGGAACCGGGTTCGGCATCTCGACCGCCCAGGCCTGGCCCCAGCACGACCGAGACCTCGGACACCACGCCGACCGGATCGGGCGTCGCGCCTACCCGGGGTCCCAGGCCTACGAGTACCTGGAGCTGCAGCAGCTTTCGTACGACGGCACCCAGTTCCGGGCGGAGAAGGCCGAGGCGCTGGTGAAGAGTCGAGCAACCGTCGGCGACTGGGTGCTGGACGGCAACCCGATTCGGAACGGGATCGCCGACGGCGACGATCTCCTGCTCCCGTACAGCTGTCGCCGCGCGGAGCCGGCCGCGCCAGAGCGGTCCTTGGTCGTCAGCGGCGTCCTCCGTTTTCGCCGCACTGCGGGTCTCTGGCAACCCCACACGTTTGTCCCGGTAACGCCCGAGGACGGCTCCGCGGAGCCGACCCTGGTTCGCGACGTCGACGGGGCACTGCTGCTCTGCGCACGGGGCGTGGTGGACCCGGGCCGGACGAGCATCCGGGTGTGGCGTTCCGCGGACGGCGGCGCCACCTGGCGGCTGCAGATCGAGGCGCTCGGGGCCATCTCGATGTCGCCGGTGTCGATCAACCAGGCTGCCGACGGCACCCCCTACGTGGCCGCCAACCTCTTCGAGGTGCCGGTCTGGCCGTTCGGCGACGAGCGGTACAACCACAGCGGGTACAACGTGGCCGGGGATGGCGGGCGGATGCGCCTCGGCGGGTGGCTGAGAGAGCGCCTGGTTCTCTGGCCGCTCTCGACCGACCGCAAGCGCCTGGAGCAGCCGATCGTCGCCCGCGATGGCCGCACGGAATTTGGACCTCCCCCGGGCGGCAGCAGCTGGCACGTCGACCACCCCTCGGCCATGAACCTCCAGCTTGGCGACGGCCGCTGGCACAACATCCTCGGCTATCGCGTCCTCGAGCGTGCCGAGGCGACGCACGCGATCGCGCCGGCGCCCCAGTCGGGAGCCTACCTCGAGGAAGTCCTCTCGTCCGGTCCGCCGCTGCCCGCCTGGTACTTCTGAGCCACGACCGGGCGACGCCGCTCCCACGGCAACCCGGCTCCTCCACAATACCGGCTCTGTCAGGGTCGCCTGCGATATTTCTGGTAGTGGTAGGAAACTCTTTCGGTCACAAGGATCCGCTTTGGCTGGGTGGGTACTGAACTCCAATCGCCGCAGCACCAGAGGATCGTCGCAAATGATCCATCTTACCCGTAGGCTACTGGCCCTGTTCCTGATCGTGGGCACTTTCCCCTCCCAGCTCGGGGGCAGCTGTGCCCTCTATGTGGGTCGGAACCTTACCGCGGACGGCAGCGTTCTGCTGGGAGGTTACGGGGACGAGCCCTCGAGCCACTGGCTCGAGGTCACTCCAGCTATCGATCATCCGGATGGCGCTACCCTGGAGGTCGGTGTCACTGCTGTGTCCCGATATCCCGGCCTGCGATTTCGGATCCCCCAGGTTGCTCGAACCCACAAGTATCTGGCTGTCTCGTATTCCTCCTTTGCAGGTTTCCCCGCTCCCCTCACCAACGGCGGACTCAATCAGCATCTGGTGGCGGGACGGGATGTCTCCGCGGGCAGCCGGCTCGAGTTGCGCCAGATGACCCCCAACCCGCAGCGGGGCCTTAACTACAGCGACCTGGCCCGGATCGCCCTGGAGCGAGCCAGGACTGCTCGTGACGCTGCCCAGATTGTAGGCTCTTTGGTCGAAGAGCACGGCTACGCTACCTTTGGGGGGAACTCCCATATCTTTGCTGATCCTACAGAGGGCTGGATCGTGCTCGAGTTTGCGGGGGGGCAGGGCCTCTGGGTAGCAGAGCGTCTGGGTGCGGACGATATACGGGTCTTCAGGGGAGGCTACATTGGTGAGATTCCCCTCGACTATCTAACCCATCCGGACTACATGGGGTCCGAGAACCTGATCTCGTTTGCGGTGGAGCAGGGCTGGTACGCCTCCCAATCAGGGAAGCCATTCAATGTTCATGCCGTTTATGGTGTCGACCGCCAGCCCAACCTGGAGGGGAGCCAGATCCGTACCGAGGCGATGGAATACATGGAGGCGTGGCTTCGGCAGCGCTCTTCCAGGGTGACACTTCGGGACATGATGGAGGCAGTCCGCAGTCCTGTCATTACCCGCGAGTCGGCCGGATACGGTCAGGTAGCCCACCTCAAGAGGGGAGTCAGGAGTGAAGTGGCGCCACTCTGGATTGCCCTGGCTCCTTCCCTGGCCAGCCCTTTCCTGCCTTACTACCTCGGGATTACTGACGTGCCCGCGGAGTACAAAGAACATCGCTATCTCACAGAAGGTGAGGCCAGTCGATTCATCCGGCGAAATCGCCAGGGGAGGGAATCCACGCGCTCCGCTTTTCAGGTATACAAGCGACTTTTCCACCTGGTCTGTGAGCACCCCTGCAAGTTTCAGGCTGAGGTAATGGAGACGTTGGCTGCCTTTGAGGCGCAGTTGATTGGAAAGCAGGCTAGCGTGAAGAGGACCGCCCATACCCTTCTGGAGACTTCTCATGATCTGGCTGCGGACTACTTGACCCGTGTGACCAGTCAGACCTCGCTCGAGGCCTTGGAGCTGGCCGAAAAGCTGTCAGCCAGCATCGAGATCCGGACCCGACTTCTCTACGGGGTCCGTGAGCCAAAGGCAGCGGAGCAGGGAATCGTTCACTGCCGCTGTCAGTCGCGGCCTCCAGCCGGCCGCACCAGCTGGCCCTCGGACTGAAGTCTCGCTCGGCTCTCTCCTCGAAACGCGGTGCTTCTTCAGGCATTGTGCCGCACCGAAGCGGGTACCTGGTCCTCGGGAAGAGGCGTTATCATCTCGGGTGTGCTTCGAGCTCGGTTCCTACCCGCAGCCGATCAAGATAGCTCTGGCAGCCTTGATCTCGCCTCGCAAGCCCCATCTGCAAACGTTGCCGTATTTACGTTCCAGTGTACTTAGAGTCCCTGCGATTGAAGTCCAATGTGCGAAGGTTTATAGTAAGCGAATGACCTTCCTAGACAGGTGCAGGCAGCGTCAAATGAACGTCTCATGCATTCTGGCCAAAAAAGGCATGCGCGTCATTACCATCCGGCCGGACCGATGTGTCAGAGAGGCGCTTAGCCTCCTGGCCGAACACAATATCGGCACGGTCGTCGTAGTGGACCCAGGGGGTAAGCCAGTTGGGATTCTCTCTGAGCGAGATATTGTCCGCGGTGCCGTTGAGAATGAGCAGGTGTGCGACGAAACCGTCGATAAGCTCATGACCAGAAATGTCATCGTCGCAAGACCGCAAGATGACGTCTGGGTTGTCGCTCACACAATGACTGAAAAGAGGTTTCGCCACTTGCCGGTAGTGGACAAAGGAGAGCTGGTCGGCATCTTGTCGGTCGGGGACGTGGTGAAGGCTCAACGCGATGAATACGAAGGCGAACTGGACACGCTACAGACTCAGATTTCGGCTGATTAACTACACCGCGTTAGGACCGGTCAAAAAGGGGAACCAAAGCCAACGGTTAGAAAATACCCCAGGCTGCGCGCCAGCCCAGAATCTTGGCTAGAAAGGTCTTGCCGGTGCCGGGATTCCCAATGATCACGACGTTGGTCCCCTGGGCAATGAAGTCCAGGTCCAGCAGCTGCAAGATGTGGCTCTTGATCTGGTGGCGGGACCAATGGTGCTGGAAGTCAAAGGCCTCGATGTCCCATTGAGTCTGCAACAGCACTGTCCCCAAAAACCCTCTGAAACCCAGAGTCAAAAAGGTCTGTATTTGCTGGCTTCGCGGACCCGTTCCTGCTCTCCCGTGGACCACCTGTTTCTTGGACACCCTCTCGGCCAACCCTGTTCGTGGTCGTGGCTGCGCAGCGTGACCTCAGGCGATTGCTCAACCGGTGAGGTCTGAAAAGCTGGACGATGGAGTTCCCACTATTCATCGGCAGGCAGTGGATAGTAATATCCGAAACAGGTTGGGCAGATCGAATGGCTGGTGATCTCGGGACTCTGCTTGACCCACTCGGGTACCCAATCCCAACGCTCCACTTCTTGAATGTTTTTCACCCTGCGACAGTGTGCACATTGAACAATGCGACCCTCATCGTCCAGGAAGGCCAGCTCATCGGCTGCGCTAGCTGGTCTCTCCGCTTTGTCATGAGGTCGCTCGGAAATGAGAGAATTCGTGATGAGGAGCCCCTCTCGTTGCCCCAGAGGATAGACAATTTGATGGTAGCGCCGATAGAGGGTGTCACTGGAGCACTCATACTCATGGTCCCAGGTTTCATGAGATCCTAAACAGGCCCCATAGTTGGTTGCATAGAACTCTCGCATCTCGGGTGCCATACACTCCAGAATCGATCGACCCAGTCCCCATTCAGTCGAGATGTGTGGCTCTCCTCCGTTCTGCATGGAGAACCGAAACCATCCAGGGTTGTAGTAGGCAAGACTGAAGTCCGCCCATATACCGTAGATTGCTCCGGAATGGGCCTGAAGATCGTCTAGCTTGTGGCTTCTCAGCAGATCCCTGAAATTTCTTTTCAACTTTGTCACGAGGCCCTCAGATGGGTGTGATCACGCGCGGCACCTTTGTTCTTCGTCACCTCTGTCAGGAACGGAGGGTGATCACGTCGTCCTCGCGGCTAAGCCTCGACGGTCCAGAATCCAGCACCGCGCGTACCTTCTCCATAAGCGTGCTGGGAGTGAAGGGCTTCAAGAGCAAGGGAATGGTCGGGTCGAAGGCCCGTTCGGGATAGCCGGACATGAACAGCACCCTGCTATTGGGTCGAAGCCCACGGAAACGCTCTAAGAGTTCGGTTCCGGACAGGCGAGGCATGACCATATCGCTAAGTAAGAGATCAATCTTAGTGTTTTCGCGGTCTTCCAGTATCGCTAGTGCTTCTAGTCCATTGTGTACGGCGATGACGCTGTACCCTTGCGCCTCGAGGCAGTGGACGATGAGATCGAGAAGCTGCGCTTCGTCTTCTACCAGGAGGATGGTTTCGCTTCCCCGCGGCAGGCTGTGAACTTGCTTTACCGTCGAGAATGGTTCAGCTACCTTTTCCACACAGGGGAGACAGACCCTGAAGGCGCTCCCTCGTCCCAGTTCGCTCTCCGTCCAGATGTAACCCCCATTCTGCTTAATGATTCCGTAACATGTCGAAAGTCCCAACCCTGTTCCGGTTCCAGGCTCTTTGCTAGTGAAGAACGGCTCGAAAATATGGGATTTGAGCTCTTCGGACATACCACACCCAGTGTCGGTCACCTGCACCATCACATATCCACCGGGCGCAACGTAGTCGGGGACTTCCGGCTTCTCGGCTCCGCAGAGGATATTCGAAGACTCAATGATGAGTTTACCTCCTTTGGGCATGGCGTCTCGGCTGTTGACGGCGAGATTCAGAATCACTTGCTCCATCTGACTAGGATCCACTCTCACCGATTCCAGGTTGACTTCCGAGCGAGTCACCAGTTCTATATCTTCACCTATCAAACGGCCGAGAAGCTTCTTCATGTCAGTCAGAAGGTCGTTCAGGTTAACAACCCTGGGCTCGCGGGGCTGCTTCCTGCTGAAAGCCAGAATCTGGCTTGTGAGTTTAGCTGCTCGTTCTGCAACGTCTTGAATCTGGGTTAGATTCTTGCGAATCGGTTGACCGGCAGGTAGCTTCTTCAGAGCTGAATCGGCATTCCACATGAGGGCGGTTAGCAGGTTGTTGAAGTCATGGGCGATGCCGCCGGCTAGCCTGCCAACAGCTTCCATTTTCTGGGCATGGTAGAACTGGTCTTCCAGGTTCTTACGTCTGGTTTTTTCGGCAAGTTCTCTCTCCACCGCGGAAGCCAGGCGAGCCAAGTTGTCCTTCATCACGTAATCGCTAGCGCCCGCCTTCATGGTCTCGATGGCTATTTCTTCCCCGATGACACCCGACACGACTATGAAGGGAATGTCCAAGTTCATTTCCTTGGTTAGTTTCAGTGCATCCAAGCCACTGAAGCTGGGCATGTTGTAGTCGGAAATGATGACGTCCCAGCTCTGATTGAGACAACCGATCATCGTCTTTGCCGTCTCGACTCGCTGATAAGTCACCGTATAGCCACCCCTTTCAAGTTCCCGGATGACTAGAAGTGCCTCGTCCTCAACATCTTCGACGACCAATACTCGTATGAATTGACTCATGGATCTCCCTGAGAGGCGTGCTCTGCGGATCCTAGATCTGAAAGTAGAAGGTTGCGCCTTTGCCGACTTGACCCTCGGCCCATATCTCACCACCGTGTCGGTGGATGATACGCTGGACGGTCTCCAGCCCTATACCCGTACCCTCAAATTCGCTCGCCGCATGAAGACGTTGGAAGACGTCAAACAACTTGTCCGAGTAGGACATGTCAAAACCCACCCCGTTGTCGCGTATGAAAAACGCCTTTCCGTCGTCAACATTCGACTGTCCCATCTCGATCCGGGCGGTGCTCCGCGGAGCTGTAAATTTCCAGGCATTGTTTAGCAGGTTGCGAACCGCAACCTCCAGCAGTTGAGGATCCCCTCGGACGACCAGTCTGTCTTCGATCAAGAAGTCAGCA
This sequence comes from Acidobacteriota bacterium, assembly GCA_965219855.1. GTDB lineage: Bacteria > Acidobacteriota > UBA6911 > RPQK01 > JAJDTT01 > CAUZIZ01. Next base: position 770,085 of record CBDCOR010000012.1, on the reverse strand, counting down.
TCGCGATCCGGATCAGCCACCCTCAGCTCGTCGCCAATCCGGTGAGCAAGTTTCGTCAGGTCGACACGCCGCTCGTGCAGCGGCTCTGTCGTGAGAAGAGAAAGCTTTGCGATGCCTTCGATCAGCTTCGACATGAGCTGGGCGTTGTCCCGCACCCGCTGCAGGTCCCTGGCTCCCCGCTCTCCGAGCACCTCATAGTAGTCCTCGACCAGGTCCTTACTGAAAGCATCGATTACACGCAGCGGAGCTCTTAGATCGTGGGAGACCGAGTAGGCAAAGGTGCCCAGTTCATGGTTGGCTTCCCGGAGGTCTGTCAGCGCCTTCTCTCGCTCCTGTTCCAGGAGCTTCCGCTCTGTGATGTCTCGATCAATACCGACCCAATTGGTAATCGTGTTATGCCTATCCCTGACGGGGGTTCCCGTAAAGTGCACCATCCTATAGCTGCCATCATGGCCTCTGAACCTACATTCACCCCGCAGAGACTCGCCATATTTGTAGGCACGTTCCCATTGGGCTACCACTTGCGAACGGTCCTCTGGATGGAGTGCTTCCGCCCACTCAGTTCCCAGCGATGCCTCCGGTGTACGGCCCGTCATTGCGTACCAGGCTGGGTTCAGAAAGGTGACCTGACCACTAGCGTCGCCAAACCAGATCACCTCCGGAATCTTTTCGACCAGCGTGCGATAGAGTTGCTCCTTGGAAGCCAGAGTTGCCTCCATTTGACGGCGCGCGAGTTCAGCACCAGCTCGGGCGGCAGATACTTTCAAGATCGACTCAGTGTGTCGATGTCTTGTGATAGGGCCATCATGAAACACTCCCAGATGACCTCCCACGCTGCCTTGAGCGTCGTGCACGGGGAACCCCAGATAACTTTCTATGCCCTTCTCCTGCAACCAGGAGAATCGCGGGAAGTCCTTCTGCGCTTGAGTCGTATGGTAGAGGCCATTCCCTGCGATGACCTGCCCGCAGGGTGTGCCCTTCAGGTTGAATTCGAGCGGTTCCCCGAAGTCTGTTCCCTCCCAAAAGGCGAAGAACCGGACGCTGTTCTCGTCCGTTTTGCTGAGTTCCGAGACAAAGGCAAATCGGGCCTGAAAGGTGGCGGCCAAAAGCCTCACTAAAGAGCGGAAGAAGTCTTCGCTATCGCTCGCCGAGATGGTGCCTTCAACCATCCTCTTGAGCGTGGCCAACTCATCAATGTGTTGCCGAGCCGCAGCCAGTTCAGCAAGGAGTTGCTCTTTCGTCTTATCCCTGTCCTGCATCATCACTGTTCAGTCGAACTATTCAGACCTTGTGACTACATCTGATACAAGGAAACTGCCTGACAACCCTCCTTGGCTCGTCTTTCGGGCCGCTCATACGGCGGATCGTGCCTCCAGAGCCCAGGAAAGATTCAGGCTTCGCACCGCCTCGGCCAGCTTGGCAAATTCGACCGGCTTCCGGAGATAGCCGTTGATCCCCAACTGCCTACTTTCTATCTCGTCCTGCTCGTCCTCCGACGCGGTGAGAACCACGATCGCAAGCGAGCGAGTTCGTTCATCTGTTCGAACGCGCTGCAAAACCTCCAGGCCAGAGACCTTGGGCAGATTCAAATCCAGCAGCATGAGCCGCGGCAGATCCTGGATGTTGCGGTGGTGGTATCGGCCCGTGCCGAAAATGTACTCGAGGGCTTCGTGCTAGCGCTCGCTTAGCCAGTTCGGCCTCGTCCGGGTTGTCTTCCACCAACAAGATGAGCTCAGACTCAGCGCTCCGGAGTCGGCGGAGCCAAGCGTCGACGTCCCTTCGGAGACATCGCCACTGTCCCCCGACCTGCCGATCAAGAGAAACCCTCCTGATTCTTGTCCTCGCATGGGGCTCAAACCCACGCCCACAAGCCCCTTCTTCCCATCGGGCCGACGGAAATCAATTTCAGGCAAACGTTTGGGCTTGCCGGTGTGCAGGTTCTCCGAGATGAACCTTTGGACAGTCGTCCAGTCCCAGCCGATGTCAAGCTGGGAAAAAGGGTGGCCTAGAACTTGGGATGAGGAGGGACCGAAAGTCTGTTCTGCCGACGCACTCCAGTGAACGACGTGGCCTTCTGAATCCACTCCGACGAGAATGGACGGAATGGCCTGTAGAACCGTTTCCAATTCTCGGTGGGCTCTCTTGATGGTCTCTTGGTCCCTTTTGTAATCGGTGATGTCACGCAAGACGGACCGGCTGCGCACCACCTTTCCCTTTTCATCCCGGATCGCAGAAACGTTCGCGCTCACATCGATTGTGCTGCCATCTTTCCTTCTCAACTTGAGCTCTGCATTCCGTATTTCCCCTGTCTTATGTCAGGGGCCACCCAAAAGCGGCCAGTGAGGGCCACTTCAAAACCGGCCATTTTCAAGAGCCATTGAGGGCCGCATCCGGCGTAGGATGCGCCGATGGCCAATACATTGAAAATGGAAAAGAAGCAAACGGTTTTGGCGCTCCTGAAGCTGGGCTGGTCGTATCGTCGGATCGAGCGAGAGGTGGGAGTCCGACGAGAGAGGATTGCCCGCTATGATCCCTCCCGAGATTCAAAACCGGCCAAAGTGGCCCCCGGCTCGGAGGAGCAAAAGCGGCCAAAGCGGCCCCCGGGTCTGCGCAGCTTCTGTGAGCCCTTTCGGGAGCAGATTGAAAAGAAACTCCAGCAGGGATTGCAGGCCAAGCGGATCTGGCAGGACCTGGTCTTCGAGCAGGGATTCGGGGGAGCCTACAACTCCGTCAAGCGCTTCTGTGGAAAGCTCAAGGCGGAGAGTCCTCGCGTGTTTGCTCGGGTGGAAACTCCCCCCGGTCGGGACCTGCAGATCGACTTCGGCAAAGGAGCCCTGACTCGGACCGAATCGGGTCGTTACCGCCGTCCTCATCTGTTCAAGGCCGTCCTCTGCCACTCGCGCCACTCCTATGAGGAAGTCGTCTGGCGGCAGGAACTGAAGACGTTCATCCGCTGTGTCGAGGAGGCTTTTCACGCTTTTGGAGGCGGCGTGGAGGTGGTTCGCCTCGATAACCTCAAGGCCGGGATCACCCGGGCTTGCTTGGTGGACCCCGAGGTCAATGCCGTCTTCAGTGCGCTCGCTCGCCACTACGGCTTCGCCGTGCTGCCCATCCATCCGGGCGCTCCGAACGAGAACGGAAAAGTCGAAAGAAGCATCGGATATACCGACTCCAGCGCGCTCAAAGCTCGCCGCTTCGAGAGCCTGGATGCGCAGAATGAGCATCTGCAGAGTTGGAACGAGCGAATCGCCCGCCAGCGCATCCACGGCACCACCAAGCAGCAGGTCTGGCCCCGCTTTGTCGAAGAACAGAAGCATCTCCGACCGCTTCCGGATTCCCGCTTCAGTTTCTTCCGCGTGGGCCGTCGAACGGTCTCCACCGATGGCCACATCGAAGTCGACCGAGCGTTCTACTCGGTGCCCAATCATCTGCTCGGTTGTGAAGTCGCCGTGCACTGGGATGATCGTATCGTCCGCGTCTTCTTTCGTGAGCAACAGGTGGCCCTGCATCCGAAGTACCCGCCGGGGAGATTCCGAACCGAAACGAGCCATCTTCCGGAACGCAAACGCTACGCGCACTATCGAACCGAGCATCATCTGCTGAAGCAAGCCCGAGCCGTGGGTCCAGAGGCGCACCGCTGGGCCGAGCGAGCTCTGGAGGTCCGAGACATGCTCGCCTACCGACTCGTGCAGGGCATGATCTCGCTGACCCGCCGCTACCGCGCTTCGGTCGTCGACGAAGCCTGCGGCAAGGCGCTCGCACATGACGCCTTCCGCTACCGGACTCTGGTGGCTTTGTGTAAGCGACTGGACGTGCCGCAGCGCTCTTTGTTTACCTCCGAGCACGAGTTGATCCGACCGCTGTCCGAGTACCAGATCACCGATCCCACAGGAGAACCAGAATGATCTCATCAGAACTGGAACGAAAACTTCGTCACCTCCGGCTCTCGGGCCTGGCTCAGGTCTTTGACGTTCGCCTGCAACAAGCCGTCCAGGGAAGGCTCAGCCATCAGGAGTTCTTTGAGCTGCTGATTGATGACGAGCTGACCCGCCGTCGGGACCGGCTGTTGGAGCGACGTTTGCGCCAGGCCCAGTTTCCGGAACAAAAGCACTTGGAGGACTTTAACTTCTCCTTTAACCCCTCCATCAACCGGCAGCAGATCTTCGATCTGGCTACCGGCCGATTCATCCAACAGCGCCGCGGCTGGTTGGTCATCGGTCAGACCGGAGTCGGCAAGAGCCATCTGATCATCACCGTCGGGATCAAGGCGGTCGAAGCCGGTCACCGGGTGCAGTACAAGTCGGCTTTCGATCTGCTGGAAGACATCGCCGAAGCCACGGCCACCGGCAGACGCCGATCTTACATTACGGAGATGACCCGGATCCCGCTGCTGATCCTCGAGGATCTGGGACTCCGCAGAGTGCCGGAGTCGGCGGCAGAAGATCTGTTGGAGATCCTGCACCGCCGATACCAGAAGACCTCGACGATCCTCAGTTCGAATCGACCCCTGGAGGACTGGGGCGCGATGCTGGGAGGAGATACGGCGGCCACCTCGGCGCTGCTGGACCGCTTCCTGCACACTTCGGAAGTCACCTTCATTCGGGGCAAGAGCTATCGCCTCTACGAGCGACAGCAACGAGAGAAATCCACCCCGAAGCGAGGGAAAGAGAAATGACACCTGCGAGGCGAGTGCTGTGAGTGCGGGCTTGTCCCCTACTCGCAGACCCTGGGACTCAGCCCCAGGCTTCGTAGATTGCCCGCTCCGAGGGAGGGGTCAGGACAGGGTGGGGCAGAGCTCATTGCTTGAGGGGCCTCTGAGCGAATGTTTTTTGAAAAAAGGAAGCCAGGAAGAAGCCGTGTCGTTGAAACCAAGCAGAGACCATGGAAGCCAGGCTTCTCGAGTTTCCCCCAACACCCCCGGAAAGCCGTGGAAACTGCCGCGCTATGGAAACCGTGGGAAAACGGCTGCCTCGCGAAGACGACTCCAGGAGGCGAGTTTTTCCACCGTTCCCACAGCGCTTGGAAAACTCCTCCGGACGGAGTTTCCCACAGTTCCCACCGCTTCTACGGCTGAACACACAACAAAGCCTCCTCCCCCCGCTTCGCGGGGAGGGCTTCACAAGGGATTGAAATGACTCGAACCGGAGGATATAACTACTGAATCACTGGCCGGTTTTGACCCGGCCCCGCCTGGCCGCTTTTGAAGTGGCCCCCGACAATCTTAGCGAAGTGCTTAAGCAGTCCTTTCACCTTGTCGAGACACTCTGGCGGATACAGATCGAATAGCAAGAGACTGAGAATTTCCTTCCTGCTGTAACCGCTAGCTTTGATTAGAGCTTTGTTGGCCGCCCTGATTCTCGCGCTGGCGAGTTCTACAGAGAGGCACATGTCGGGGGCATTGTCGTAGAGATCTCGATAGCGGGATTCAGAACGAGTCAGCTCTACTGTGCGGGCTTCGACTTGTTCTTGCAGTTGATCGCGAGCTTCGCCGAGATCTGCCTCGACCATTTTTCGGTCTGTGACGTCTTGGTGGCATCCGACCATTCGATAGTATTCTCCCTTGGAGTTCTTCAGTGCGAACCCGCGGCAGATCACCCAGACCCAGTGTCCCTTCTTGTGTCTGTATCGCACTGTCACGCTGTAGGGTTTCCCCTCTTCTGTGTGAGCGCGAAGCGCTTCCAGTGCGACTTGTTTGTCGTCGGGATGAATCAGATCTTGCCACTCTCTACAGTCATGTTTCTTCTCGTGAGGTCCGTAGCCGAACATTTCCCAGAATCGAGGGCTCATGTACTCATAGGTACTGCTCCAGTAGCGTCCCAGCGTTAGTCGAATAACATCAACTGTTTATGAATGTCACTATTCTGAGTAATGTAATGCATGTCCTGAAAGGCCTGTAAAATTGGGGTTTTCTCGAAGAGCGAGACACTCAGGACCTGGAGAATTGTGTAGAGCGGCAACTCGAGATAGAGGCGCTTGCGGATGATGGCGATGAGCAGGTAGGTACTGAGGGCGATCCAGATTTGTGTTTTCACGGCATTGGGACTGGTGCCGTAAAAGGCCTTGATGCGGAGATGCTGTTTGATCCATTTGAAGAACAGTTCGATCTGCCAGCGGAGCTTGTAGAGCCGGGCAATAGTCAGAGCGGGAGAAGCAAAGTCGTTGGTGAGGAATACTAGCCGCAGGTCGGTGGTGACGTCGAAGAACTTGATGCGACGCAAAGGTTCGGGGTAGGCCTTGGCCGGATAGAAGGTGCTCAGCAGGACAGTTTGGTCGCAGATCAGTCCCGTCGTTCTGTCCACCGGGTGGGAGTAGCGGCGGCGGAACTTGAAGTTGGCCTTGGCGCGGGTCACGAATAACGACCGGGCAGAATGGAGTCGGTACAGGCGCCCGAAATCCAGGTATCCGCGATCCATGATGTAGTAGGCACCGGGACAAGGAATCAGGTGGTCCAAGGCGTGGACATCGTGCAGTTTTCCGTCCGAGATCAGAACGAACTCGGGAATGGCGCCGTGCAGGTTGAGCAAGGTATGCAGTTTGATCGCCCCCTTGGTACGGCGGAAGCGCGCCCAGGGGAAGACCGAGAGGCACAGGTCGATGGTCGTGGAGTCCAAGGCATAGACGGTCGCGTTCAGGTCGACTCCCAGGTCCTCGTCGGTGTACAGGCGGCGCGCTTCGGCGATAAGCACTTGGGCAAACTCGGCATAGATGCGCCAGTCGCGCCTCTCGTTGGCATTGGACAGATTGTTGCGGGAGACCGTGGAGCGAATGCCCATGTGGAAGAGCTTGGATCTCATGGCCCGTAGGCAGGCTTCGATATCGCGCAAGCTCTCGCGATAGGTCAACTGTGCAAAGGCCATGACCCGGTAATGGTCGGCACAGCGGAACGACTTGACCTTGTAGTCGCCTCCGTAGTGCTGAACAATGCGATGAAAATGATGCCAGGGAAGATGCCGCATCACCTGAGAAAAAATCGTCGTGCCCGTGTACATGCTCGCCCTCCTTATGAACTGAAGGGCGTGAGCGTACACTCACTTTCAAGTCGGAAACACCCATTATCTTCTCTAACATATTACTCATTAATACTTTACAGAGATTAGAAACCCAAACGTTGGGACACTACTGGTCTGCAATATGAGCCCAAGTTCCGAGGAGCGACCGGTCAGCAGCCCAATTTCCCCTACTCAGCCAAAGTTTCCCGCTGAATGATCCGGCTCCCCGCAGCCGCTTGATAGGGATTTCTGGGCCTTTCCAGGAGCCTGCTTCAGCAAGCTGACGCGAACTCGGGATAGGCCGGTCCTTTCAGGGCCGGTTAGCCGCCAGACGTGAGAGGCGGAGCCCGCTGAAGCGGGCTCCTGGATAGGCTAAGCTGAAACTTGATTGGGCGGACGTAGCTTTGGGCTCCAGGCCGAAGTCTTCTTCCTTCGAGCCTTTGGCCCGATACACGACGGCCTGGAGGCCACCGCTACGCCGGGACCCGAACCCTGTAGCCTTCGTGTTCGATGTTTAGCAGTTCGAGATTTAGGCTTTCTTTCTACTCAGGAGAAAGAAACCGCAGAAAATACTCAACCGCAAAATATCGGACAGGCGAATTTCGAAGGCCGGATCGGGCGAGGCTGGCCTCTGGGTAGCCAAAGTTTCTTTCTCGAATGGGGCAGCACCGCTGGGGGGCCACTGACTTGAAGCTTTGACTGTGCCCCGTCACGAAGCCATCTGAGTCGCTAGGACCCGCCGTTTCCCGCTTGGCTCCACCGTGCTACAGTGTGGAAACAGGGGTAGCCCTCTATCTCAGACTGCTTCATGGACGGCCTGCGGTTGACATATGTGCTGTACAGTTGAGTGTCGATATGTGGCAGTTTCATTCAAGGGTCTGGCGCTGTTGAAAAGCGCCAAGCCTCAATGGCCGAACCACAGACCAGCTCGTCCGTAACAAAACGCCGCAACGTCAAGGGAGGCTTGAGTGATGTCCCGATCCTTGATCTCGATCCGCAGCCTGAGGGTCTTCTTCCTCCTGCTCCTGGTCTTTTCTTTTGTCTACTCAGCTCAGCTCCAGCGTCATCGCATGGTGGAGGAGTTCCCTGTTGGCAGGGTCGACCCGGGACAGGGTTTTACCGGTCCCCCGCTCCCGCCTCCAAAAGTCGACCCCGGTCCTGATGCGGCAACCCTCGACTTGACTGTCCTGGATCGAGACACCGGAGAGCGGTTGAGTGCCACGGTCAGCGTCAACGGAGGAGATCAGGAGCCGGAGAACGATCCCTATGAGCCATACTCCCTTCGGATGGCCGCCAACCGGCACAAAGGTCCGATACGGTTTCGCAAGCTGAACTACTATTTCTTCACCGACGGATCCTTTTCGGTGAGAGTCCCGGCCGGGACTTGCACGGTAGAAGTCCGTCGGGGCTACGAATACACTCCGACCCAGAAGACTTTTCACCTGGCAAAGAACCAGAAGGCGAAGGCGACGATCTATCTCAAGCGCTGGATCGATATGGCGAAGCAGGGGTGGTATTCGGGAGACACCCATATCCACTTCGAGCGAACCGGCAGCAACGACCACACGCTGTTTACGCTTACCTCGGCCCGCGACATTCGTTACGCCTTCAGCCTGTCAATGAACACTACGGGCTACGCCCTGGGCCGGGAGTTTGAGTCATGGGGACAGGCTTATGGTCTAGGGCAGAAGTCGATTCGGCAAAAGGGAGGTTACTACCTTATCTCTGGCCAGGAGTACCGGGCGGGTTCCCTGGGGCACGTGATTGTTGTGTTAGCGGAGGACTATGTCCCTGGCGCGGGCCGCTCAGATGACGTCAGCGCGGGACCTTCGCTTGGGCTCATCGCCGATCAGGCCCACCAAATGTCGGGGTTTATCGGGTTCGCCCATGGAGGCTCCTACCGCCGTGAAGTGGATGCCTTGGCCCTGACCGGAAAGATGGATTTTCTGGAGTTGATGCAATTCGGAGGATACCGCGGGCTGGGACTGGATGGCTGGTATGACTTCTTGAATCTGGGATACCGCTGGCCGATCGTCGGGGCGTCAGATTTCCCCTATACCCGGGAGCTGGGAGATTCTGTGACCTACGTTCAAGCTGACAGCGAACCCACGGTCAGGGAGTTCCTTCAGGCGCTCGTCGGCGGACGCAGTTTCGCGACCAGTGGTCCCATGATCTTTCTGGAGACGAACGGGAAAAGGCCGGGAGAATTGATCGTCTCGAAGGATGAGGCGGTTTCGCTGGAGTTGGAAGTACGTGTATTGAGCCCTCTTTATCCGGTGCGATACGTCGAAATCATCTGGAACGGACGAGTCGTATCACGGCGGTTCGCCCCCGCTGGGCGGTCGAGATGGGAGCTCTCGGAGAGTCTCGAGGTGAACGAAAGTGGCTGGGTCGCCATTCGAGCCTACGGGGACGCCGGAGCGGATGCCCACACCAACCCAGTTTACGTCTACCTGAAGGAGAAGCTGCCCTTCGATGACGACGCCTGCGGCCAGATCCTGGCACGGCTGGAGAGCTCGCTTCGAGACACAAAGGCTCCAAAGAGTCGAGAGATCCAAGCAAAGTTTCGGGAGCTCAAAGAGCGCCTCCAACGTTATCGCGACACCCGTGACCCACAGGAGCTGGCCCTCCCACGGAGGCTTCTATGATCGTTGCCTTTCCTCGAACCCTCTGTCTTCTGGCCGTGATGGTCCGGCTGCTCAGCGGTGCCTTTGCCGGAGAGACACCCAGCCACATCGACGTCTTCACCAGTGGAGAGGGCGGCTATCACACCTATCGTATTCCGGTCGTTATCACCACCAAAAAGGGAACTCTCCTGGCCTTCTGCGAAGGTCGTAAGACCAGCACCATCGACGATGGCGACAACGATCTTCTGCTGCGCCGGAGTACCGATGGTGGAAAAACCTGGCAGCCGATGCAGCTGGTCCACGAAGAAGGAGGGGACGCGATCATCACGATCGGCAACCCGTGTCCGGTCGTGGATCAGACCACCGGCGTCGTCTGGTTGCCCATGACCCGCAACAACGATCGCGTCTTCGTCAGCAACAGCAAAGACGATGGGCAGACCTGGGCCCGGCCCAGGGAGATCACCCAGCAGGTCAAGAAGCCGGAGTGGGGATGGTATGCCACCGGGCCGGGGGTCGGCATCCAGATGCAGTTCGGAGAGCACAAGGGGCGTCTGGTCATCCCTTCCGATCATCGGAAGACCCTGGACCGGAGGGGGCCCAGTAGCTCGCACGTCTTCTACAGCGACGATCATGGAAGTACGTGGAAACTGGGCGAAGCTGTGGGCGATCACAGCAACGAATGCCAGGTCGCTGAACGCTCCGATGGCTCGCTGCTGCTCAATGCGCGCAATCATTGGCTCCTCAGTGGAGGCCGATCCGATCTGGCGTTCCGGCGGATCCTCGCCACCAGCCGGGATGGAGGACGAAACTGGTCCGATCCCAGATTCGACGAGGCCCTCATCGAACCCCAATGCCAAGCGAGCTTGATTCGTTATCCACGAGCCAACCCGGATGGCTCCGTCTGGATGCTGTTTTCCAATCCGGCATCGAAGAGCGCCCGAGAACGCATGACCGTGCGCTTGAGCCACGACGAGGGTCGGACCTGGCCCCTCGGCAGGGTGCTCTACAAGGGCTCGGCCGCCTACTCCTGCTTAACCGTCCTTCCCGACGGACGGATCGGTCTGCTCTACGAACGGGATAAATCGTCGGCGATCACATTCGCGGACTTTTCGCTGGAGTGGTTGATGGGAAGGTAAAACATGTGGACGGTGTCGGTCCTTTCATCGACGAAGTACCAGGCATCGCCCATCTCGTGGCCTTCGTGTGAGAACATGTCTGACTCCTACAACGGTGGCGTCCCGACCGCGATGATGCTGAAATTGGCCTTGACCTTCATGGTTTCTCCTCAAGCCGTGAGAGTTGAGAGTCAGGACCGCTATCTGGAGTAGCTGGGGTCCGCTCGGGGGAGGCGGGCCTCGACGGACTTGAGGTAGGTAAAGAGGTCGCGCTCGAGCTCCTGGGTCCTTTCAGGCCACTTTCCGCTCAAGTCTCTCTGCTCGCCGAGATCGTTGGAGAGGTCATAGAGCTCGTTCCGGGAGTCCTCGTAGAAGTGGATGAGCTTCAGGTTGCCCTTTCGGATCGAGGAACAGGGCTTCGTGCCTTCGTAGCCTCTGGGTGGATGGTAGTAGGGAAAGTGCCAGTAGAGCGAGTTCCGACCCAGATCCTCTCGCTTGCCCTTCAGCAGCGGCAGCAGGCTGGTTCCATCCAGCGGGACGGCAGGATCGGCCTCAGCACCTGCCAGTTCACAGAAGGTAGGAAACAGATCGGTTCCCGTTACCGGCACCTCACAGGTGGAAGCGGGTTCCACAATACCGGGCCAGCGAATCATGAAGGGTACGCGCACACCACCTTCGTAGAGTGTCCACTTGCAACCCCGAAGGGGGAGGTTCGAGGTGTCCGCGGGATGCCCTCCGTTGTCCGAGAGGAAGACGACGAAGGTCGTTTCGCTGAGGCCCAGATCATCCAGGGCCCGGAAGAACTGGCCGAGGTAGTGGTCCATGGTCTCCACGAACGCGCCGTACATGATGCGTCCTTCCGAGCGACCGTCGGTTGCCTTGTCTCGGTACTTCTCGTAGAGCCATCTGCATCGGGTGTGGACCGGACGATGTGGAAAATAGTTGGAGAAATAGAGAAGAAACGGCCGATCTCGATTCCTCTTCAAGAACCGGATGGCGTTTTCGGTGGTGGCATCTGTAGGATATTGTCCCGGCTCGAAGGCTGCGAATTCTCGGTCCTGGTAGCTGTACGGGTGGGCGCCACGGTCTTCCGCAGCGTAGTCAAAACCCTGTTGCGCGGGGCCATGGGTTCTTCCATAGCCCAGATAGCGGTCATTCCGTTGAGTCAGGTGCCACTTTCCAACGCACCCGGTGGCATAGCCGGTGGATTTGAGTGCCTCGGAGAAGGTCGTGGCGGAAAGGGGTAGATCCTGGACATGGCTGGGCTGAATGAGCTTCTTGCCTGACGGCAGCGGAGCATTCCTGGGTTTGGAGACAAACTCGAAGTGGAGCCGGGCAGGGGACTGTCCTGTCAGGACGGCGGCTCGGGATGCGGAGCAGATGGGAGCCGGGCAGTAGCCGTTCGTAAATCGCAGGCTCTCTCGTGCGAAATGGTCCAGATGGGGAGTCTCGCAGTAGCGGCTTCCGTAGGCTCCCACGTCCGACCAGCTCAAGTCGTCCACCAGGATGAACACGATGTTGGGTCTCGGCGGAGTCCGCCTCTCTGCTGGCAGGTGTGGCGAAACGCCCAGTGCGGCGGCGCCAAGACCGACGTTTCTGAGGAAGCTACGGCGGGAACGTTTCATGCTTTCCTCAAGTCCCGGGCTCAGGACCCTTGCGTCCGGTGGTGGCGATCCAGACTAATGGATCATGCGATAGCGAATCTTGTTGGTGGTCAACATTGTTCTAATACGGGCAGCGATACCTGCAATTCCCAACTATAACGTGTCGTTCCTTTGTGATGTATGCAGATGGGGCTTGTGAGGCGAGGTCAAGGCAGGAGGAGGAAGACGATGCTTGGCCATCTTCGACGACGACCAACGCAGAGATCGTCCACAACCCCCATCTGCAAACGTTGCCGTATTTACGTTCCAGTGTTCCAGTGTACTTAGTCCCGACGAAGCCTTCCCACCTCATTAGCTGGCCGAATCGCCGGGTTCATCGCCCAGCCGGGATAGTAGTCAAAGACCTGGGCACCGCGGTGAGGTATTCCCAGGGGCTGAGGTGGCAACCTAAAGGGGGCCGGGAGGCTGTCATATCCGTGAGAACCAGCCGAAGACCCAGTGAGCGCATGGTTCGGACGGAGGGGACGTTCCAGGGCGCGGACACGGCCAGGATCAGGCCTCCCTGTTCTAGAATCCATTCTCCAGCTGCGCTGACCACGGCGCGGCCCAGCCCCTGGCTCTTGGCCTGGGGAGCCACATCGACTGCAATCTCATAGACCAGATCGCCGCGCAATCGAGTGGTTGCCAAAGCCACCAAGCGATTTTCTTCAAAGATGGCGTGAGCCACGGCAGCCTGCTGAAGGGAACAATGCCAGAAGATGGCCGAGTCCACGGTTGTTGCCAAGTCCTCTCTCGCAAGCTGGACCGGACGAGTGTCACCCGCTGAAATGAAGGAGTCAGCATCAGCCGCCAGGTACCAGCTGGGACCGAAGACCGCCGTTCCTCGAGGAAGTGTCACCCGAGCAACCTCATAGGCTCCGAACACGGTGAAGAGCTCATCGAGCGACAGGGTACTGACCACGCTCTGCACCTGCCCCAGCCACTCTTCGGAGACCGTAACCATGCCCTGCCCCTCGACCCGGACGGCCCAAAAAGGCCTATCTCCCTCAGATCGGGGCTCAGTCGTCAGAACCGCTGCCGAGGGTCGGGCCAGCCGATCGATGGAGGCGCCCAACTCGCCCTCGAGCCAGGGTTGAATCTTCTTCAAGAGACGATGATTTTTCATGGGGGCCTCCCTTAGATCGACAGCTTGGACCAGTTTCAAAGGATCTCTCTGCGTACTCTATTTCTCATCCCATCAGCTTGCAAACAGTTGGCCCGGCTGGAGATGTCTTCGACGCGACAAGCCAGCTTCTGCCCTCGCGGTTGCCCCCCTGGCCCAACCTTTGTAGTCTTGTTGCTGCGCCGGCTGTCCCACAAAGGGGCAAGCCTGAGGTGGATACGGCCATGACTGCTGCTATCGAGAGGGAATCGACGATGAAACCTTCGGACCGCTTTGCTTTGAGAGCTTCTTGGGGAAGTCAGCTGCTGGTCCTTATCATCTTGCTGGGCAGCTCCGGGGTACTCGGCCAAGGACCGATCCTAGGTGAACAGCCTCAGATAGTCGAGGACGTCTACCTGCCCAAGGTGGAGGGAGTTGAGGTCGAGACCTGGGTGGATAACTTACGCATTCCCTGGGCTCTACTGTTTCTACCCAACGGCGATGCTCTGGTGAGCGAGCGCCCGGGACGGAACCTGCGTATTCCCGAGGGCGAATCCGAGTCGGTTCCCTATCTCGAGATTGACGCTCACCATGACGGAGACAGCGGCTTGATGGGGATGGCAATACATCCTGAGTTCGAACGCCACCCGTATATCTACATCATGTACAGCTATAGTGAAGACAGTCGTCAGCAGGCAAGAGTCCAACGCCTGAAGCACCTAGGCACGCACGCGACTCTCGACCAGGTGATTCTAGATGGCCTTTCGGCCCTTCGCTATCATATCGGTGGTCGTATCGCCTTCGGTCCGGACGGCATGCTCTACGTCGGGACTGGGGATGTAGGACGCCCCCCTGTTTCACAGGATCTGCAGTCATTGGACGGGAAGATTCTCCGGCTCCGGCCGGATGGGCAGATTCCCGAAGACAACCCCTTTCCCGACTCTCCTGTCTTCTCCTATGGACATCGGGTGGTTCAAGGGCTTACCTGGGATCCTGAAACCGGTGTGCTCTTCAACTCCGAGCATGGGCCCTCCGGCGCTGACGTGGAGGGGAGGGCCAGACACCGGGATGAGGTCAACCGTGTTGTAGCCGGAAGGAACTACGGGTGGCCCAAGGTCGTTGGGGCTCCCGGTCTTGCCGAGTTCGAGGATCCGATCGTCATGTGGAAGAACCAATCGGTTCCGCCGGGTGGCATGACCTTCTATAGGGGAGATCGCTTTGTCGCAACCCTGGCCAGCCAAGCCCTGGTACGCATCCGCTTTGGCAGGGACTACGAAGTGCGGCAGATTGAGCGTTGGTTCGCCCTCACACCCAGGGCAGGAATCTACGGGCGACTCCGAGACGTAACGGTGGGTCCGGACGGACACCTCTATGTTTATACGAGCAACACGGACGGACGTGCGGACCTAAGGCCCAACGACGATAAGATCTTGAGAATCAAGGTCGACCTGAATTAAGCGATTCTGGCGGATGAGGACCCTACTTCGCCGCTTCGGATTCCAGATCCCTAGCCTGATCCCAACTGCCGGCTTTGCCGACGGGAAGGAGGGGTGGCCGTTCACCCTCCTGCCGTACCCGGTGGATTCCGTCGTGGCTGCTGACGAGCCCAGCGAAGATTCGACCCCCGGCAGTGGAACGATCGGTCTCACCACCTACTACCAGGACGTCTTAGTGGCCATCCAGTGCTCTCCCTCCTTGATGAGGGTGATCTCTCCACGGAGTGTTTCGCCTTCCATCTTGCCCTCCACCTCCAGAATCGCCGTTTTCAGCGGAGAGATGACGAGGGAATCGAGGGAATCGTTGACGCGAGGGTGGAGGGCTGCTAGAGTCTGATCATTCATCACGGTGATTGATATGAGGAATGTCGGTTAAGTCTTTAACCTTCAACTTTCCTCAATTTCCAACTCTATGTCTGTGGCAAAATGGGAGAAATATGAGCGATCCGAATTGGCTCGAAGAGGGGGAAACGGTCCTGGGTTCCTGGTCGGTTTACGTCGTCCTGGCACTAAGCGCGGGTAATGCCTTCGCCGGCAAAATCTACGTCACCGACAAGTTCGTGCGTTTCGACTCGCAGTTCCAGCTGGGAAATGTTGAGGATGCCGGACTGGTGCTCGTCCAGGATGGGAAGCTCATCTCCATTCCCTACGATCAGATCGCGAAATCGGAGATCAAGAAGCAGTTCCTGGTGATGAAGAACCTGGTACTGACTCTCAAGAACGGAGACGCGATCACCTTCCGCTTTGGAGCCATGTCCCCGGCCAAAGCCAATCAGGCGATTCTGCCTCGGATTTCCTGAGACCAGTCCGCAGCGACCGCTGCAGTAGTGGCCGCTGACGACGACCTGAGCGTCCAGGATGTGCCCTACGCAAAACTCCGTATTGTTCTGGAGAAGGACGGTCAGGTTCTTGAATCGCCGTAGGCCTTGATTCTCCGGTCCAGCCCGAAAGGAATTGACATGCCAACAGACTACTTCCGAAACGCACACCTCTCCACCCGTAGGTTTCTCTGGTTTGGGTCGAGGTTCTGGTTCCGTCAAAGGTCCCTGCTTATGATCACTCTCCTTTCTCCTGCCGCTGCGCATGCCCAGGTGGACTTCACGATTGCGGTGTTGCCCGACACCCAGAACTATGCAGCCAGCCGCCACGGGGGGACCCCCGAGATCTTCAAGGCTCAGACTCAATGGATCGCTGACAACAGAGACAACCTCAACATCGTCTATGTTCCCCACCTCGGAGACTGCGTTAACTATGCCGATCGAGAGGAGGAGTGGAAACATGCCGATGCGGCCTTTCGTATCTTGGAGGGGTCTCGCCCGATTCCCTATGGAATTGCCGTGGGCAACCATGACAAGTACATCTACCGCCCTCTTCCAGTGTTTATCGACGGCGTCCGCATCGAGACCACGCAACTCTACAACCGGTACTTTGGGACGGCTCGCTTCAAAGAAAGGCCTTGGTACGGTGAGAACTACGGGGCCGACAATGACAATTTCTACCACCTCTTCAGCGTGGGCGGACTCGATTTCATCGTCGTTTTCTTCGAGTATGCGGCTGGCAGCGATGCGCTGGGCTGGGCCGACGAGCTCTTGGAGAAGCACAGGGATAGGCGAGCCATCATCGTCAGCCACAGTCTCCTCCAACTTGATCACACCTTCGGATATCAAGGCCAGGCCACCTATGACGTGCTGAAAGACAATGCCAATTTCTTCATGATGCTGTGCGGGCATGTGTTGGGTGAAGCTCACAGGGAAGATACCTACAACGGAAACACGGTCTACAGCCTCTTGTCCGACTACCAGGGGCGGGAGAAGGGAGGCGACGGATGGCTGAGGATCATGAGATTCTCACCGGCTCAGAACAAGATCCACGTAAGCACCTATTCGCCAACCCTGAAGAAGCACGAGAGAGATGCTGACAGCCAGTTCACTTTGGAGTATCAGATGTCGTCCGAATCGAGCACAGCCGAAGCCCGTTAGACTTATTTAGACTATGTCTGTTCGTCCCAATCGCTTCAAGCAGAGACTCCGCGACGGACACACCGTCTTTGGTGGTTTGCTGCGCACGCCGGAGCCCGTTCTGGTCGAAGTATTGGGTAGCGCGGGATACGACTACGTCGTGCTCGACGCGGAACATGGTGCCCACAGTTTCGAAGCATTGGACGCTCTGATTCTGGCGGCCTACGCGAGCAACATCACACCGATCGTGCGCGTCAGCGAAAACACTCCCGCTCTCATCATGCGGGTGCTGGACGTGGGAGCCCAGGGGGTTCTGGTACCTCATATCAAGATTCCGGAAGAAGCCCTAGCAGCCGTCTCGGCAGCCCTCTATCCGCCGGAGGGTACCAGGGGAATCGGGCTCAACCGTGCTTCCCAATTCGGCGCCATGTCCGGTGCCGAGTACTTCGCCTCCATCAACCGAGAAGTGGTGGTGGTGTTGATGATCGAGGAAGCGGGAGCGGTGGAAAGCATCGAGGACATTGTGGCGGTCCCCGGCATAACCTCGCTTTCGATAGGGTTGAGCGACCTGTCCGGCTCTCTGGGTGTGCCTGGGCAAGAAGATCATCCATCGGTACAGGCAGCAGCAGATAAGGTTATGCAAGTGGCTGAGCGCCAGGGAATCCCCGTCGGCCTGTCGGTGCGCAGCATTGAAGATGTGCGGCAGGCCCTCAAGAAAGGTGCGCGGCTGGCCAGTGTGGGTGGACTGGAAACGGTTCTGCACCGGGCACTGCGTGCTTGGATAGTAGATTTACAGGAATAGGGCGCTCCGCAGTCGGGTCCGCGCGAAGTCAAAAGATCTGTTGAGGGTAATTTCTTATGAAGGCATGGCGATTCCATTCTGAGGACGACTGGCGTCTGGACGACATCGAGGAACCCAGTCCTGGGCCGGAGGACGTGGTGGTTGAAGTGAAGGTTGTCCAGCCGAGCATCACCGAGGTGGTGGCCCGGGATACCGACGACACACCATTGGCACGAAAGTTTCGAAAACTGCTCTCCCGGGGAGAGCCATGGGGGTTCTTCGGTCACGAATTATGCGGCGTGGTGATCTCGGTCGGTGAAAACGTGAGTCGCTTCAAAACCGGCGATCGAGTCGCGACTTTTCGATCGTATGCTTCCTGCGGACAGTGCGGCCTTTGCGCTTCCGGGCAGACCGATCGCTGCCGTGCCGGTCGGTCCCTGGGCATGGACATTCCTGGAGCTTTCGCTGAGTCCGCAAGCCTTCCTCAAGATTGTCTGGTCCGCGTCCCTGACAAGGTTGATGATCAGCAGGCGGCCACCGTCCAACCTCTGGCCCACTGCATGGGATGCCTTGGGACCTCGGGCGTTCAGCCCGAGGACACGCTCGTCATCTTGGGTCAGGGTGTCCTCGGACTCGGGATCTTACAACTTACCAAGGCACGGGGAGTCATGAACCTGTACACCACCGATGTCCGTGAACTCAATCTGGAACTCTCAGGGCGACTGGGATCAGATCTCGTGCTCAACGGAACGGACAACAACCTGACTGAAGTCGTACTCGAGAAGACAGAGGGTCAGGGAGCCGATGTCGTCATCGAAGTTGCCGGAGGAAGTCCCCGCTACGGACTAGCCGGGTGGAGCTGCTTCCAGCAGGCACTTGAGCTGGTGCGTGACGGAGGAAGGATCGTGGTGGCCAGTTTGAATACGGGCAACGTGCCTGTCGACGCCTCTCTGCTCAGCGCGCGGGGGCTCCGGCTCCTCTGGCCTCTGGCCGCCCCACGGCGCTATGAAGACTGGGTGATGTCGCTCATGAACAGCGGACGTTTGACAACGAAACCGATGATCCTGAAGACGGTGGACGGCTTGGAAAACGTGCCCGAAGCTTTTCAGATAACCGCGGACAAGGCAAAGTATCAGACGATAAATCCTTGCCAGGTCATTCTCTAGAGATCCCTTGGTCGAGAGAAAGTTCACAGACTGGTCAAGTTTCCTGCTTCGGCGTGATGTAGTTTCCAAAGAGACCGCTTCAGCGGTCTGGCGCGAAGCGTATTAGACCGGTCCTTTAGGGCCGGGTGGGCGGGCAAGCAAATGATGGAGCCTGCTTTAGCGGGCTTCTCGAACGCAGGCTTCAGCCAGGCTCCGGGTCGACCATGGCTAAAGCCGCCGTTCGAGAAGGACCGTGAACGGCCCTCAGGAGAGGCAGGGGACCGGCTTACCCCGGCGTAAACACCGGGTCTACTAGGCTTCGCGCCAGGCCGCTGAAGCGGCCTCCTAGAAAAGGTACATTCAAGCAGATGTCGGTGTTGCTCGACGGTATGAGGTCGCTCGCTACCTGCTAGTTCACCTTCAGCACAATCTCGGGACTGCGATAGATGACCTGTTGATCGTGCTGATCGTCTCGTTTTGGACGATTAATTGCAGTGCTAGTCCCAAAATAAGCGCAAGTTCGAAAATAGACCCCTTTGTCGGCTCCGAGGAGCCATTTTGGAGACCTGAATTCTAAATTTCGGCGCGAAGTCACTCAGAACAGGCACGTGTTCAGCTGTCCTCCACGCCGATCGCTCAGGGAAAACGATTCTGCCCTCTTGGGGGGCGTTTGTAGAGACACCTCGCCCCAGCTCTGGCGACCCTCGGAGCTACTTTATCTCCTTTCAGTTTCAGGTAGCTGGCCGGTGTTTCAACCACTTACTGCCTTCCAAGAGAAGACGGCTCCAACCATTGACATCCAGCAGCCGATAGACCAACTGTCGGCCCCTGCGCAAAATCTGGCAGGGCATTTCAATGACCTCTCGCAGGAAACGGCGATACTCCATCTTCACCAGCTGTCGGGCTTGCAGTCGCGCCGGCAGCACCAACCCCATCCAGGCTTTCAGATTCCAGGCTTGAGCCGCAATCACCAGATAGGCCCAGTTGGCTACCAGCGTATCCGAGGGCATCCGCAGGGCCTCGACTCCGTTCTTGAGTTGTTCAATGACGTTCTCCTGGTTGCAGCGCCGGTTGTTTTCCCGTACGACTCCCGCCGTTCCCAACGTTCTGGCCGAGATATTGGTGACATAAAAGTGGTAGCGCGTCTGCGGCAGCAGCCGCTTCTGGCCTTTCTCGACCAGGATCGTCTTGCGCAAGATCACCATCCGATAGGTTCGCTTCGCTTTGCTCGGACGGTAGTCGATCTCCGCGATCTCTTCCCGTTCCAGCGTCAGCGTCTTGAACCCGCGTCTCTTGACAATCTCCGGCTTCACTTTGTCCCGCCGCTGGCGCCGCTTCTTCCCTTTTCCTTTCCCCTGGCTGGGGCGCCCCAGCTCTTTCCATCTCGCTTCTGGCAACGCCTCCGCCCACTTGACGAAGCTCGGATGGGCGTCGATCCCGAAGTCAAACTCCACGCCCGCCTCCGTCCAACGGTCAAAATGAGCCGTCAGCGAAAAATCCGTGTCCCCGCGCAGGCGCACCTTCCGAAAACCCGCCTCTCGAACCAGCTCGATACTCCGATCCAGCCATTCGGCCGCTCCCTCATGAGAGGGACGGTTGCCCGAGCGGTTGACCGCATAGAGCACCTCTCCCGTATTGGCCAGCGTCACGATCAGCGGCGCATAGCCCCACTGCCCGTCGTAGCTGATCTCCATCCCTTCCTTGCATTCGCCGCTCGTGGGGGCCATCGTCCCATCCACGTCGATCTCCGCCCGTTGGAAGAAACGGGCCGGTTGTTGGGCCCAGACCTTGAGGCGGCTGGCATTGACGGCTTCCATCAGATCCACCACGTCGGGCGCGTCAAAGCGGCGCACAAAGTCTCCGGCCGTGCTGGGGGCGGGGATCTTCTCGGCTCCCACCGCCTCCAGGAAACTCACACTCTGACGTCGCAGTTCAATATCCTGATAGCGGGTCCCGCCCGTGGCCACGTTGTAGATCAGGCTCAGGACGTGGTCCGATTCGTGGTACGGTTGGTGGCGTTTGAGCAGCGTCACCGCCTGGTCAATGGCTTTCCCCAGCCCACTCCACTTCACCACCTGCTGCAGCAGCCCCAGACCACCGTAACTGACCGCACCCGTTTTCTCCGAGACCTCGTAGCTGATGACCTCGGGCGAGAGCACCGGTTTCGGGTCTTGACCGTTCCAGCTGGGGCTCAATCGCTGAGCAACCTCTGCTTCCCGTTTGCGGATGATTGCGCTATCCTTTTTCTTCACCTGAAATGCCTCCTTTCGGCTTGTTCTGAAGTTTCTTTGACAACCCCAGAATACCCGTCAGGTCTGGCATTTCAGGTGTTTACATGTGGTTTAGTCCACTTTCATCTACTTCTTTTGGGGCTAGTTAGATCGGATCGACTTTGGGATCGAGGGATGGGAAATGGGTTTTATCAGAACCAAGCGAGGTCAATCCCGACGGGATCGCGTCTTCCAGCCCAGGGTTTCCCAACCCTGGGTAAGAGAGTCAACCCCTTAAGAATCAACCCTGTAAGCGTTGCTTCCTGACCCATTCGTTGCCCTTCTGTAGGCAACCCATTCAGGGTTAAATCCAGGGGGAGCACCGTTCACCCAGGGTTCGGAAACCCTGGGCTGAAATACGGAATCCCTTCAGGATTCACCTCTTTCCTATGCACTCAGGGCGCCATCACTCCAGAAGTTGACGTCAATTTTCAAAATTACCCCGTTCGGTGTAGCCGACGAATCCTGAAGTGGCCGCTCCTTTTTTCTCGATGGAGACAGAAACTACAGGATGTATTTGATCAAAACACGGAAGCAGATCAGAATAATTGCGAAGTACTCACTCGGGGTGAACGACGACGGACTTCGACATTTCAAAACGAAGGAGTAGGGAATGAGCGGAATACGGGTTCTCGTAGGCACACAAAAAGGCGCCTTCATTCTGTCTGCCGATGGCAATCGTGAAGATTGGGAGGTCAGTGGGCCGCACTTTGGGGGCTGGGAGATCTTTCACGTCAAGGGCTCGCCCGTGGACCCGAATCGAATCTATGTGTCGCAGTTCACCGAATGGTTTCGGCAGACGATCCAACGGTCCGATGACGGGGGAGTCACCTGGGAGCAGGTGGGCAACGAGTTCACGTACGACGGAGAACCCGGCACTCACCAGTGGTACGACGGCACGCCCCATCCCTGGGAATTCAAGCGCATCTGGCATCTCGAACCATCCCTTAGCGATCCGGATACTGTCTATGCCGGGGCTGAAGACGCCACCCTGTTCGTCACGAACGACGCAGGAAAGACCTGGCAAGAGCTGGCTGGACTGCGCCGTCACGATTCAGGGACAAAATGGCAGCCCGGCGCCGGCGGCCTGTGTTTGCACACGATCCTTCTTGATCCGACCGATCCCGGACGGATATTCGTCGCCATTTCGGCTGCGGGCGCATTCCGATCCAACGACGCTGGCAAGACCTGGCAACCGATCAACCGCGGGCTGAGGTCCGAATACATCCCCGATCCGGACGCCGAGATCGGGCACTGCGTGCACCGCATCGCCATGCACCCCTCGCGTCCCGATGTGCTGTTCATGCAGAAACACTGGGACGTGATGCGCAGCGACGACGCCGGCGACGAGTGGCGGGAGGTCAGTGGGAATCTGCCGAGCGACTTTGGGTTCCCGATCGAAGTTCACGCACACGAGCCCGAGACCGTCTACGTGGTTCCGATCAAGAGCGACTCAGAGCATTTTCCGCCGGAGGGCAAGCTGCGGGTCTACCGCAGCCGGACGGGTGGAGACGAGTGGGAAGCGCTCACCAATGGTCTGCCGCAAAGTGACTGCTACGTCAACGTGTTACGGGACGCGATGGCCATCGACTCGCTGGATCCGTGCGGCGTCTACTTCGGTACTACTGGCGGGCAGGTGTACGTCTCGGCCGACGGTGGAGACAGCTGGGCCCCAATCGTCCATGACCTTCCGCGGGTCGTCTCTGTTGAGGTGCAGACACTGGCCTGATCGGAAGCGGAGATGATCCGAATCGTACTTCCCTATCATTTGCGAAGACTGGCAGAGGTAGACGGCGAGGTCACGCTCGACGTCGACGGTCCTCCGACCCAGCGAGCCATCCTGGACGCGCTGGAGAGCCGCTACCCCGCTTTCCGTGGGATGATCCGCGACCATGTCACGCACAAGCGGCGGCCCTTCCTGAGGTTTTTCGCCTGCGAACAAGACCTCTCTCATGAACCTCCCGATGACCCGCTGCCGGACGCGGTCGCCTCGGGAAAAGAGCCTTTTCTGATCATTGGCGCAATTGCCGGCGGTTAATGAATCAGCCCCGATCTTCGTGCGGATGGTCTGTAACTTCTGTCTTCATACGAATATGATAATATGACAGCTATTGATTTTTCCTCGTCGCTTCTGAAATTCAAGAGAGCCGATGCCAATTACGCTTCTTTTAGTAGACGACCATCAGATTTTCCGCGAGGCTCTGCGATCTCTGATCGACGGCCTTGAGGACATGGAGATCGTAGGCGAGGCTCAAGATGGTAGGGAAGCGGTGCGTCTGGCTGAGCACCTGAAGCCCCAAGTGGTCCTCATGGACATTGTTATGCCCCGTTTGAACGGAATAGAAGCAACGCGCCAAATCGTTACTCGAATACCCTCTGTCAAGGTTCTAGTTCTTTCCATGCTCACTCATCGTCGAAAAGTCATCGAGGCTCTGAGGGCTGGTGCCTCTGGTTATCTCCTGAAGGACTGTGATGCCAAGGAAGTCTGTGAGGCCATTCTAGCAGTGGCAGACGGCAAGTCCTACGTGAGCCCTACCATTGGCGACATCCCGCTAGAAGAGTCGAAAATGGGCAAACAGCCAGGCGGACCGCAGACGCTCACCGCCAGAGAACGCCAGGTGCTTCAGCTGTTGGCCGAGGGCCACAGCACACTTGAAACTGCTGAGCAGCTCTTTGTAAGTCCGAAGACCATAGAGAACCACCGAGCGAACATTATTAAAAAGTTGGATCTGCACAACCTAGCGGACCTTACCCGGTACGCCCTCCGCGAAGGTCTGACTTCTCTCGATAATTGACTCCCCAAGGCCTGAGGCTCATGACTACCTTCCCCCCCGGCCTCAGGAGAGAGTCTTCCCCAGAATGAGTGATATCCCCATGTAGAGTACTCCGAGATTACCGATGCGAGTACTCAGTACGAGCGAATGCGTGTTCAATTGATTCCGACCAGACTTGGCGCAAACCTACCTCTAGTAGAGGACTCGCCGCGCACAACGGGCCGGCCCGCACCGAGGTCTTCACATTGTGGAGCGGGGACCGACTGACAATCCCAGCAATCTAATCGAAGTACGCGGAGGATCCACATGCCCAAAGCAAAGGTGCGAAACAGCGAACTTGAGGAACTGAGGAAGCGAGTTGCTGAGCTGGAGCAGGAGCTTCAGACTAAGAAGCTCCACCTGGATCTTGTCACGGACGGGGTCTGGGATTGGGATATGAGCAGTACCAGTAGTGTCCCAACGTTTGGGCTTCTAATCTCTGTAAAGTATTAATGAGTAATATGTTAGAGAAGATAATGGGTGTTTCCGACTTGAAAGTGAGTGTACGCTCACGCCCTTCAGTTCATAAGGAGGGCGAGCATGTACACGGGCACGACGATTTTTTCTCAGGTGATGCGGCATCTTCCCTGGCATCATTTTCATCGCATTGTTCAGCACTACGGAGGCGACTACAAGGTCAAGTCGTTCCGCTGTGCCGACCATTACCGGGTCATGGCCTTTGCACAGTTGACCTATCGCGAGAGCTTGCGCGATATCGAAGCCTGCCTACGGGCCATGAGATCCAAGCTCTTCCACATGGGCATTCGCTCCACGGTCTCCCGCAACAATCTGTCCAATGCCAACGAGAGGCGCGACTGGCGCATCTATGCCGAGTTTGCCCAAGTGCTTATCGCCGAAGCGCGCCGCCTGTACACCGACGAGGACCTGGGAGTCGACCTGAACGCGACCGTCTATGCCTTGGACTCCACGACCATCGACCTGTGCCTCTCGGTCTTCCCCTGGGCGCGCTTCCGCCGTACCAAGGGGGCGATCAAACTGCATACCTTGCTCAACCTGCACGGCGCCATTCCCGAGTTCGTTCTGATCTCGGACGGAAAACTGCACGATGTCCACGCCTTGGACCACCTGATTCCTTGTCCCGGTGCCTACTACATCATGGATCGCGGATACCTGGATTTCGGGCGCCTGTACCGACTCCATTCTGCCCGGTCGTTATTCGTGACCCGCGCCAAGGCCAACTTCAAGTTCCGCCGCCGCTACTCCCACCCGGTGGACAGAACGACGGGACTGATCTGCGACCAAACTGTCCTGCTGAGCACCTTCTATCCGGCCAAGGCCTACCCCGAACCTTTGCGTCGCATCAAGTTCTTCGACGTCACCACCGACCTGCGGCTAGTATTCCTCACCAACGACTTTGCTTCTCCCGCTCTGACTATTGCCCGGCTCTACAAGCTCCGCTGGCAGATCGAACTGTTCTTCAAATGGATCAAACAGCATCTCCGCATCAAGGCCTTTTACGGCACCAGTCCCAATGCCGTGAAAACACAAATCTGGATCGCCCTCAGTACCTACCTGCTCATCGCCATCATCCGCAAGCGCCTCTATCTCGAGTTGCCGCTCTACACAATTCTCCAGGTCCTGAGTGTCTCGCTCTTCGAGAAAACCCCAATTTTACAGGCCTTTCAGGACATGCATTACATTACTCAGAATAGTGACATTCATAAACAGTTGATGTTATTCGACTAACGCTGGGACGCTACTGATTGCAGACAAGTAACATCGCTCGCGGCTCTATTGGCTGCAGCTGTTTCCGGTACTGCTCACTACTCACTGCTACTCAGGGGGAGGGTCCAGCCGTACGTGGCGTTCGGTCGGATTGTGCCTCCCCGATACCGAGAATGAGCCCCCGCAGAGAATAGATGTGGGCCACCAGGAAGATGGCTACGACGTAGGAGGGGACGAACATGATGCGCGTGATGATTTGCGGCGCGAAGGAGTCAGCCGGCACGACAAACAGCCCCAATATAAGCGCCATCGTGGCGTCCAGCAGGCCGATGACATTTGCAGCAATAGCGATCGATCTGCCGCCCGGTCTGCCCGTTAGTAACGCGTAGGCAGCGCAGAGGGCGAACACACCAACGAACACGTCTCCGATCCCTGCGGCAACACCGAAGCTGGGCGACACGAAGCCCATGTCAGTGAGCACCAGAAAGATGAAGCCGAGCGTACGCAATCCCTGAAACCCGATGAGCTGGTGCTGAGGGATTTCGTCCAAGATGGCGCGTACGGTGTGCGAGCCTAGCAGTAGCAGGCTGGCGAAGGCAGGCGCAAAGAGGGCCAACAACACCCGACCGTGGCCGCCCGACGCTGTCAGCGCCAGCTGTGTGTCGCTCTGGCTGAGCTTGAAGATAGCTCCGAACCATGCCGCAAGCAACACGGCGAGCCCGATGCGTGCGAGATGCTTGAAACTGCCTGTCGAGTCCAACTTGAGGATGGCAGCCGAGAGCGCTAGCCAGACAAGGACTGACTGTACGACAGCGACTACGAAGATAGCGCCGACTGTGTAGGTTGGGTAGATGTCCATCGTTGCACTCCCAACACGGGTGTGGCCTTCAAGCTCCTTCTGACGAGGGGCTAGATGGAGCCTCCCTGTGTCTATTGAGCCAGCCCATCCGCTCTCCGGCCGGTTCGCTGATCCCTTATGGGTGCAGATGGAAGACCTTATTCATGATCTTCCACTCGTCGTCGACTTTAAGCATCGTGAACAGGTCGGTGAAGCGGCTGCCGGTCCAGTCGTCGAGTTCCAGCCGCACGCTGGCGATCGTGCCGATGATGTTGATGCTGGTGATGCATGCTTGGAGCCCGGTCGCCGGACCGTTCTGGTCATTCCAATCAAAGAGCTGCTGGATGGGACCGGCGAACAGGTCGGTACCGCTATAGCCGAAGATCGTCGCGTCCTCGTGAAAGGCGGGCTTCATGTCGGCGCCTCTGCCAGACTTGGCTCCATCGATATAGTGCTGGACGGTCTTGGTGATAGCGTCATAGTCGCTCAATTCGGTCGGTGCATTGTTCACAGGTTTGACTCCTCCTATGGGTTCGGTCTGAGAAGGCTTTATTAACACCCTAACAGCGGGCTGGCGCGCCGCCTATTGACGGGGCGGGGGGCCAGCGAACGTCACTCTCAGATTTCGCGCCCAACCGCCGTTCCAGTTGAGCGATTTGTTAGCTGCAGTTTGCCGTTACGGACTGAATGGCCGAAAGCAACTCGACCGGCTCATCCGTCCCAACTCTGTATTTGCGACCATTCCTGAGTTGAATTTCCACAGCATCGAAACCTGCGACGTTGAAGAGCCACCCGTGCGGTGTCCACTTTACACCCCAGCCGTAGTACCAGCGATTCTGGACGATGGCAGCGTTTTGGATGTCGGTCACAACAAAACGCTTCGAGATCAGCCCGATGCCGAATCTGAGGATGATGTAGTCGCGTGATACTTTCACGGTCAACGAATGGAAAAGGAATAAGCAAACGACAAATACCGATGTGACCACGATGGGGATGAATATGGATGAGGGTTTGTTGGGTGCCGTCAGCAACAAGAATCCTCCGGAGATCGCTGCACAGCCTCCAAGGGCGAGGCGCATCAGTGTTCCGATTTGCGTGTGCTCATATTCGTGCAAGGTTGTCGGTCTCCAAACGTATCAACCTGGACTCACCAATTCATCGCTCTTCTTGGAGATCATGCCCAGGACAATTTCTGATCTCAGGCAAGGATCTTCTTGGCTACCACTCCCGCGACGTCGGTCAGGCGAAAATCGCGGCCGCTATAGTGGTAGGTGAGTTTCTCGTGGTCCAATCCCAGCAGGTGGAGCACCGTGGCGTGGAAGTCATGGATATGCATCCGATCTTCGACCGCATGATAGCCAATCTCGTCGGTGGCCCCGTAGATAAAGCCCCGCTTGACGCCGCCTCCCGCCATCCAGATTGAGTACCCATAGGGATTGTGGTCACGCCCATCTCCAGCCTGGGAGACCGGTGTGCGGCCAAACTCTCCGGCCCAGATCACCAGAGTGTCCTCCAGCATGCCAAGGCTTTTCAGGTCCTTCAGTAGTCCCGCGATGGGCTTATCGACTTGCCTGGCGTTTTCGGTGTGCTTTTCGTAGAGCTGGCTGTGCTGATCCCACTTGTAGCTGTGGGTACACTGGATGAATCGAACGCCACGCTCCGCCAGCCGGCGCGCCAGCAGGCACTGCCAAGCAAACTCGCTGGTGACCTCATCATCCAGTCCGTAGAGTTTCTGGGTCTCCCCCCGACTCCTTCTCGACCTCGAACGCTTCCGGCGCTATCGCCTGCATTCGGAAGGCCAACTCGTAGGCTTGAATACGTGCCTCCAGCTCGGGATCGTAGGTGCGCAGCTCGGCATGGCGGCGATTGATGTTCTGCAGCATGTCCAACTCGTAGCGCTGCTGCTCTGGCGAGAAGCCCCGATGGACCAGGTACTCGATGGGTTCGTCCTTGAAGTCTTTGACCTTGAGTCCGGAATGCCCGATCGGGGTACCCTGATAGGCTCCGGGCAGGAAGGCGGAACTCCAGTTCTTGGCGCCCCCATGGGAGAGAGCGGGTTTAATCGTAAGGTAGCCAGGAAGATTCTGATTCTCGGTATCCAACCCGTAGACCGCCCAGGAGCCCAGACTCGGTCGAGTGAAAGTACTGGATCCGGTAAAGGTCTGGAGCAGAGCCGCTCCATGGTCTACACCCTCACCCACCATCGAGCGAATCACGCACAGGTCATCGACACAGGTTCGAACGTGTGGAAACAGATCGCTGACCGGAATGCCGCTCTCACCGGCCCGCTTGAAGTCCCACTGCGGCTTCATCAGCGGGCCCGGCGGACTGTCGTCGAAGGCCAACGGGCGCTTGATAGGCAGCGGCTTTCCGTGATCCCGATAGAGGCGAGGCTTGGGATCCAGAATGTCGATGCTGGAAGGGCCTCCGTGCATGAAGAGAAAGATCACCTGTTTGGCCCTGGGCTGGAAGTGGGGGAGTTTGCTGGCCAGCGGGCCGATTGGCTTGGTGGCCGCCTCAATCCGAGCCTGCTCCGCCATCAGTCCGGCCAACCCCAGAAAGCCGAATCCGCAAGCTGTATCCCGCAACATGGAGCGGCGCGTGACCAGTGGCGGGCGCTTCAGACGTCTCCATGGATTTCGATTCATAACCTCATCTCAGGAAGTCTCAATCTACGTAGATAAAATCATTGGACGCCATCAGGATACGACAAAAGCTGTACCAGGCGTCCAGATCGGTGGCCGAGTTGGGGAACTTTTCGCGAAAGCCCCGAACGTAGCTCAAGCCGGCCTGCAGCTCTTCCTCTTGGGTTCTACGGCTCAGAGTGATCAAGTAGGCCCTTTGCACACGCCGAGCTTCGTCGGATTCCTCACCCATCAGAGAAGATGCCAGTCTGCGGGCTCGCTGGGCGACAAACTCGCTGTTCATCATGAACAGCGCCTGAGGCGCCACATTGGTGCTGGCCCGCTTGCCCATGCTCATCACCGCGTCCCCGAAGTCGAACAGGTTGAGGAGAGTCGGTAAGTTGGCACGTCGCAAAGGCAAATAGACCATGCGTCGATCAATCGTCTCCGGATTCAAACTCAACCGCTTACTACTATTCTCCCCGTCAGTGCCGAATCCGCTCTGAAGCGTGCCGCCCATGGTCAGGTCCAAGGAGCCGTCCATGGCCAAGAGCCCGTCCCGGATTTCCTCCACCTGGAGGCGGCGCCGGCTGAAGTGCGACAGCAGCTTGTTCTCCGGGTCGACCGGTTTCTTATCGCTCGGGTTACCCCTGGCTTCGCTGCTCATGCCATAGACGGAGGAGTGCAGGATCAGCCGGTGCATGTTCTTGATGGACCAACCTCCCTCAACGAAGCGAAGCGCCAGGTAATCCAGCAGCTCCGGGTAGGTAGGTCGGGCGCCGAGCTTTCCGAAGTTGTTCGGTGTGCGGACCAGACCCTCGCCGAAATGCCACTGCCAAATCCGGTTCACCATGACCCGAGAGGTCAAGGGATGGTCCGGGCGAGCCAGCCAATCAACCAGCTGTAGGCGGCCGCTCCCTTTCCAGGCCGGGGCTGGCTCGTCCTTCTGCAGAATAGCGGGGAAGGCTTTGGGAGCTTCTTCGCCCGGGTTGTTGTAATCGCCCCGCACAAACACTTTCTGCTGAACCGACTCCCCGTCCTCTACGGCGCAAGCCATATCTGGTTCGGGAGGCAGGCTCTCTTCCAGCTGCTTGAGCTCTGTCCGCAATTGTGCCAGCTGCTGCCGTGATTCGACGGAGAAAACCTTCTCCTGCTCGGGTTCACTCAACCTGAAGGGTCCCCCTTCCTCGAAGTAGACCTCGTGGAAGAAACGGTCCCTTCCGGCCTCGAAGACGGGCTTCGGCGGGGGAGGCATGTTCATCTCTTTGAGCATCCTCCGAACCTTGATCCGCCACTCCTCCAGTACTTTGCTCCACTCTTCCAAGCGCCCCTGAAAACGCGTCTGGTAGGCGCGCGCCGTCTCTTCTCGATCTTCTTTCGTAGTCTCTCGCCATCCCTTGAGATGTGGCCGTTCTACCGCTCTTGGCTCGAGGTAGGCTCGCCATTTTTCCAGGATGGCGGGCTCCAGCCTCGTCTTTCGGGCGATTTCCGCTCCTTGTCCCTTCTCCCCAGATAATGGGGAGGCAGCCAGCATGTACTCCGCCAGGTGCGGGCTCAATTTGGCGTTGTAACGTTCCATTTCGTGGTCGACAACGTCGTCGATTTCGAGCTTCTTATTGCTGATCCCTTCCTTGTGATCGGTGTACCGTTGGTACTTTTCTGCAGCAACCAGCGGGGTGAAGAGAAGTTTGGAAACCTGGTTGCCCAGCGTGGTGAAGCTCCGGGTACTGGCGAACATACCGAGCATCGAGTAGTAGTCTTTGGTCAGAATAGGGTCGAACTTGTGGTCATGGCAGCGTGCGCAGGTGACGGTCAGACCCAGGAAGCCTTTCGATACGACATCGAGTTGTTCATCGTGGACGTCGTAGAGCATCTTCATTTTGTCTTGCTGCGCGATGGCCTTGGGACCCAGAGCGAGAAAGCCGGTGGCGACGATCCCCCGGCGATTGATGCTTCCCGGCTCATCTGCGGGGAGTAGATCCCCTGCGACCTGTTCGCGCACGAACTGATCATAGGGAAGGTCCTGGTTGAAGGCACTGATCACGTAATCACGGTAACGCCAAGCATAGGGATAGCGATGGTCCTCATCGTTGCCGGTCGAGTCGGCATAGCGAGCGACGTCCAGCCAGTGCCTGCCCCAGCGCTCGCCATAGCGCGGAGAAGCGAGTAATCGGTCGACCACCCCTTCGAAAGCCCTCGGTGAGTCATCGGTCAGGAAATCAGAAATCTCTTGCTCGCTCGGAGGCAAACCGGTGAGATCGTAGGTGGCCCGTCTCAGCAGGGTTGCTTTATCGGCGGGCGTGGCGGGCTGGACGCCCTCCTGCTCGAGCCGCGCCAAAATGAACCGGTCGATGGGAGACTTTACCCAGGCTTCATTCTTCACCTCGGGCAGCAGCGGCTTCCGGACCTTCTGAAAGGACCAAAAGCGCCTCTCCTCCTCGGTAAATCCCGCAGATCCCGAGTCGTCGCGAACCACTGCCGTCGCCTTTACGCCAGGCCAGGGTGCGCCTGACTCAACCCAATCGGTCAGCAGCGCAATCTCTTCCTCACCAAGCTTGCCATCCGGGGGCATCTTGATGGGGCCTTGATAGCCAATCACCTGCAGCAGACGACTTTTTTGGGAGGCTTCGCTAGAGACGATGGGTCCGTTCTGGCCCCCACGCATGAATCCATCGCCGATGGAGAGATCGAGGCCGGCTGTTTTCAGCTTGGAGTTGTGACAGGCCTGGCACTTGTCAGCCAAGATCGGTCGGATCTGTTCTTCGAAGAAATCCTCTTGTTCGAGGTTTTGGGCCGAAAGGGGAAACGCGATAAAGTGGAGCGCAAGAAACAATCGGATGGAGTGCCCCATAGGCCTTGATCCGCAAGTGTATCAAATCGACGCAGGTTCCCAAATTGCACGGCGGTGCTGGATTTGCCAAGTTAGCCCGCATTTCTCATCGCTGGTCTACTGCGACGCCGCAATCATCCGCCCTGGCTGTGTTATGCTCGGTCGGCCTCCTCGACGTACTGTACAAGTACGACTGCCGCGACTCGCCACGAGTGGTCTCGGTCGCAAGCCTTACCAGGACGGCCCTTGCGGCGCCTCGCTACGACAAGCGATGAGAAATCCGGGTTAGCTTGACGGCGCCGTCCAAGGCATTACTGCCCAATGGCGATCAAGTGCTGATCGGTTCTAAAGTACTAGTGCCGGTCCACCAGCGCCGGCGAGGCTAGCGTCGGTGAGTTGAATCGATTCACATGAAGCAGTTCAAACTGAGGTCCCGCCCTGAGGACGAAGGTCTCACCAGCGTCGTTTGTAAAGAACAGCTTCCCATCCACGGCGACGGGGGAGGACGAGAAGCCCTCCCCACGAGGTTCCCCTAGGCGTCCCTGCCACATCAGCTTCCCGGTCGTCGCTTCATAGCAGGTGACAACGCTGAGCATATCGTTGACCATGTACAGCAATTCCCCGTAGAGAAGCGGAGATGGGACAAACGACGCCCCCTTCGATTGCTTCCACGCCAAGTGGGTTTCGGTCACGTTAGCTTGCCCACCAGGCCGGATCGCGAGTGTTGGTCCTGCCCGTCCTGATACGCAAAAGACCAGGCCGTGGCCAACCACCGGGGTGGGGATCACCTCGCGTAAGTTGCCGTCACAGTGCCATAGCTCTTTTCCGGTTTCCGGATCGTAGGCGTGAACCTGGTTTTGGCCGCTTACAATAAGCTCGTCGTGGTCTCCAGCCCGAATGACGATCGGTGTGCCCCAGCCGATGCTGGCCTCCCGATCGGACCGCCAGATGGTCTCTCCCGTCAACTTGTCAAAGGCGGCCACGAAGGCATCTTGCCGTTGGTCTTGGTAGACGAAGAGGCGATCCTTGTACAGAACCGGCGACCCCGCCGTGCCGTGATAGTTGTCGATATCGCCAACGTCATGATGCCAAACCACCTTTCCCCGGAGATCCACCGCGACCAACCCCTGGCTTCCGAACGAGGCATACACGCGCTCCCCGTCGGTTACGGGAGTTGCCGAGGCATGACTGTTCTTCCGAAAAACTCGCTCAGGCCTAGCCCACGGGATAAACGATTCCCACTGAAGCTGGCCGTTGGATCTCCGATAGCTCAAGATCGAGATCCGTTTGCCGTTGTCCCGGCCCGTTGTCAGGAAGATCTGATCCCTCCACACGATGGGCGACGAATTACCGCGCCCAGGTAGCTCGACCTTCCAGAGTATATTCTGGCGGTTAGACCATCGGTCGGGGTAACCCTTCCCCTCCACTACCCCCTGTCCAGAAGGCCCTCGCCAACGTGGCCAGTACTGGTCTCCCGCTCCTTCCGGACGAATCATCGCCACCCGGTCATGAGTACCTCCTCCGGAGGCCGCACCCGTGTATCCGGGTCCCCAGGCCAAAACGACGCCGAGAGGGATAGCTGCAGCGCTTATAAAGAACCAGCTACCCATGGACTGATCTCCTTCCTAGAGTTATAAACTCGATGGACGCCAGCAGCGGTCTGCCCTTCCGTTGGAAAATCATCGACCACCGAATCCTTCCGGTGTTCCTAGAGGTTAAGCCTTTGGGAGGTTAGATGGAAGGATCCCTCGATAAGCGCCGCACCGAAGCGGCTACCTGGTTCTGCGGAAGAGGTGCTGCCGCCTCGGGTGTGCTTCGATCTCGGTTCCTACACAGCTCCAGGGCCGACAAGCAGCCCCACGCCTCAAACCCGTCATAATCCATGTTACAGGGCACTAGTGAGTAGCGAGCGGCCTCATACCGCCGAGCAACACCGACATCTGCTTGAATGTACCTTTTCTAGGAGGTCGCTTCAGCGGCCTGGCGCGAAGCGTAGTAGACCCGGTGTTTACGCCGGGGTAGGACGGTCCCCTGCCTCTCCTGAGGGCCGTTCACGGTCCTTCTCGAACGGCGGCTTTAGCCATGGTCGACCCGGAGCCTGGCTGAAGCCTGCGTTCGAGAAGCCCGCTAAAGCAGGCTCCATCATCTGCTTGCCCGCCCACCCGGCCCTGAAGGACCGGTCTAATACGCTTCGCGCCAGACCGCTGAAGCGGTCTCTTTGGAAACTACATCACGCCGAAGCAGGAAACTTGACCAGTCTGTGAACTTTCTCTCGACCAAGGGATCTCTAGTGCCGGATCCTCTGTCAACGAGCAGCCCCATTGACAAAAGGCTGAGTGTGGAATAGCGTGGACATATTCGTGATACTGGGGATATGTCATTGGGAATTTCGTTAGGAGGATTAATATGAGCACTGTAACTCAGGAAGCTCTTTCGCCGGAAACCGCGTCTTTTCTTTCCCAGGGTCTACTGAAAGGATTCATCGGTGGGGAGGACGTAGAATCTTCCAACGGTGAGACTTTCATCACCCACGACCCGGGCAGTGGAGAAACCATTGCAGAGGTGTCTCATTTGCAGCCCGATGATGTGAACAGGGCTGTTGAGTCTGCAGGTGCGGCTTTTCGGGAAACCGAATGGGCAAAACTCACACCCAATGAGCGCGGAGTCGTTCTTCACCGGCTCGCGGACGAAGTGGAAAAACGAAAATCCATTATCGGCCAGTTGGAGTCCCTCGATGCGGGCAAAATTTTGTGGCAAGCCGAGGGTGATGTGCAGAATTTTGTGGATACTGTGCGTTACTTCGCCGACATGGCTCTTTACTTACAGCCCCGTAATGCGCTGGCTGTGAAGGGACATGAAGCCTGGACGATGAGGCATCCCTGGGGCCCCTGTGGATTTATTTTTCCTTGGAATTTCCCACTGCTGCTCGTCGGCTGGGGAATCGCTCCCGCTCTTGCGGCAGGCAATACCGTAGTGATTAAACCCGCCGAAGACACCCCCTTGTCAGCCATATACCTGGCGCATCTTGCTCAGGAAGTAGGGGTTCCCGATGGAGTCATCAATGTTGTTCCCGGACATGGAGAAACCACGGGAGCGGCCCTGGCCGGGCATCCAGGCCTGAAAAGAATGTCGTTTACCGGGTCCCCGGAGGTAGGGAGGCGGGTAGCTGAAGCTTGTGGACGCAATCTGGTGCCGGTCAAACTGGAACTCGGTGGGAAGGGAGCTGCAGTTGTTTTCTCCGATGTAGACGTTCAGGATACCGCTGAGAAACTGGTGGGTGCCATCACCTTCCATACCGGCCAGGTCTGCTGTGACGCCACACGATGGCTGATTCACAAGGATATTTACGATGAGTTTGTGAGTACCTGTGTCGATCGTCTGCAAGAGGTGACCGTCGGTTATCAGCTTGAAGACAACACCCAAATGGGGCCGGTGGTGAATGAAAAACAGAGAGAAAGAGTTTTGAGTTATCTAGAGAAAGGGAAGCAGGAAGGAGCTGAGACCGTCTTGGAAGGCGGAGCCGCCGAAATAGAAGGTCGGAACGGACACTACGTCAAGCCGGCTCTGTTAGCCGGTTCTCTGGATAACGTAGCTGCGCGCGAAGAGATTTTCGGTCCCGTCGCCTACATGGCCCCTTTCGAAAAAGAAGAACAGGCCATTGAAATGGCAAACAACACGGATTATGGACTGGCCAACAGTGTCTGGTCTTCGGACCCCTCCAGAGCCAACCGTGTTGCGGAAGCACTTTGTTCAGGCAACAGCTGGATCAATGCGCATAACCTGTTTCCGCATGGAGTTCCCTATGGCGGGGTCCACAAAAGCGGAATGGGTGGTGGTGTCAATTCCATCGAAACTCTTTTCGACTATTGGCGCCAGCTGTCCGTAGTTCGGCCTCTATAAATGAGGGCAGTGGAGCTCTTGTCAATAGGTGTGGAAAAACATCAGGCGGCTTTCTCCTCCGGGACTTGGTTGACCGGGACTCCATTGACATATTTGGCGCCCTGGTAGACGTCTTTCATCAGCTCCGGTGCCTTCAACCGGCGGAATCGCTGCTCCGCCACCAACAGCATCTTCCAGATCACCGCCTGGGCGTTTTCCACTTTCTTGAATCGCTTGGCCGCGTCCGTTCGCAGCCGAAGAGCGGCAAACGGTGACTCCACTGGATTGGTGGTTCGCAGATGCTGCCACTGCTTCTTTGGATAGTTGTAAAAGGTCACCATCCGGTCCCAGTCCTGCTCGATTAGCTCAGCCGCCAGGGTCAGCCCTCGCTGCCGGCACCAGTGCTGAAAGACCTGCTTGAGTCGTTGTGCCTCCTCTCGAGTCTCGGCGTAAGGGATCTGCCGCAGGATCAGCAAGGCCGGCTTGTGCACTCGCTTAGGGAGCTTGGCCAGCAGGTTGACGATCCGATGATTCCAGCAGCGCTGCTCCTCGGCCTGGGGATAGACGTTGCGCAAAGCTCCCCAGATGCCCAGGTGGCCGTCTCCGATCACCAGCCGTGGACAGCCCATCCCCCGGCGCTTCAAGTCGCGCAGTACTTCCGACCAGCTCTGGGTCGATTCCCGATAGCCGCTCGTGACCGACACCACGGCTTTGCTTCCGTCACTTAAGGCGGCCAGCACCACCAGCAGGACTGCCTTTTCCTTCTCCAGACCCGCCTTGACGTAGATTCCATCTACCCATAAATACACCACTTCCAGATCATTCAAGGGTCGACTCTGCCAGACTTCCCATTCGGCCTGCCACTTCTCTTTCAACCGCGCCACCGTGGAGGCCGACAGAGGCGCCTTGTCCCCTAAGAGCCCTCTCAGAGCCAGATCAAAATCCCCCAGCGCCAGACCATGCAAGTACAGCTCAGGGATCAGTTCTCGAACCTGCCGCGTCCGCTTGGCAAACAGGGGCAACACCCGACTTTCAAAGCGTTCCTCTAGATCCCGCACTCGAGGCCTTCGAACCTGGATCGTCCCCGAGCTCAGCGTCAGATGCCTCGGCTTCCCATATCCATTGCGATAGCCCGACGGAGCGTCCACGGCCCTTCGCCGCTCACTCTTACGCCGCCCTAATAACTCCGTGACTTCCTCCTCCAGCAGCTCTTGAACCCAGCCTTGGATCTTCTCCCGCACCCAATCTTCCAGCTCCTCGAAACAAACTCTTGACTGGACACTTTCCTCAATGTTCTGCTTGCTCATGCGGTGTGTACTCCTTCCGTTGCGGGCCTTTCGGCCCTGGGTTTTATCAACCCGGAAGGATACTCACCGCCTATGCTATTTACACACCTTCTGATGGTAGCTCAGTATCTGGAGCGCCGCTTCAGTCCGCCGGTGCGTCTTGCCGCAGGTGTTCTTTTTCTCTTTCAGCGCGGAAGCTACCTGGCCGTGGTCATCTATGTTCCGTCGCTGGTTCTCTCGACGGCAACTGGAATCGAACTCAAGTGGACCATCCTCATGATCGGAGGACTCGCAACCTTCTACACGCTTCTGGGAGGAATGAAGGCTGTCATCTGGACCGATGTCGTGCAGGCCTGCGTGCTCTTGGGGGGCCTGATCCTGGTAGTCGGCGTCCTGGTTTCCCGGATCGACGGAGGGGTCGCCGCAATCATCGCGGTAGGGACTCAGGAAGGCCCTTTCCGGGTCCAACTTTTGTGGGGGGATTGGGCTACCGTGTCTCTGGGCGCGGTGCTGATAAACGGGATCTTCGTGAATCTGTCCCAGTACGGTCCGGATCAGATCACGCTGCAGCGTGATCTCTGGACTCCAGATGTTCGCTCGGGTCGAAACTCGATGATTTTCAACGCCGTATTGACTATTCCCGTGGGATTGATCCTGCTCTTCATCGGGGGAGCTCTTTATGTTTTCTACCTGAAGAATCCGGCTCGGCTCGGAAGTGTCAGCACCGGCGATGCCGTGCTCCCGCACTTCGTCATTCACGAGCTTCCAGCTGGCGTCTCGGGGATTTTCATCGCGGCCATGTTCGCCGCGGCAATGTCTACGATCGACTCTGTCATCAATTCATTATCTACTTCCAGCATGAAGGATTTCTACGAGCGCTATTTTGGCCGAAACAAGAGTGAGAGAAGCTTGCTCAACGCTTCTCGCTTCTTCACTGTTCTGTGGGGCGGTTGCGCTACCCTGCTCGCTCTCTACATCCAATATTTCCAGAACATCCTGTCCGCTTCCAAGACCTTGGCGGGGCTGTTCAGCGGAAGTCTGCTCGGGGTCTTCATGCTGGGGTTGCTAACCGTGAGAGCGACCGCAATGGGAGCCCTGGCAGGTGCTTTGGTCGGCTTCGCCGTGGTCGCGTCGATCGTGACATGGACGTCGGCGAGCTTCTTGTGGCACGCCCCGGCAGGGTGCGTTGTCACCTTCTTGCTGGGCTACGGACTGAGCTGCTTCTCCCCTCTAGCGAGTCTAGACCGTTTGAAAGGGTTGGTCGTCTGGAGTCCCGCCGATCCGGACTGAGCCACCGAAGTGAAACACGAATAAGATCCTTGAGCCACTAACCTGAAACTTGATTGGGCGGACGTAGCTTTGGGCTCCAGGCCGAAGTCTTCTTGATTCGAGCCTTTGGCTCGGACGGCGGCCTGGAGCCCACCGCTACGCCGGGACTCGAAGTTTCATTCTCGAGTGGGGCCAGCAGCGCTGGGGGTGTCACTAAGCTGAAACTTCATTGTCGAGCTTCCGAACTTCGGCGTTCGTATTGTTCGGTGTTTTGCGGTTTGAGATTTGGGCTTTTCTGCTTCCCGAGAAGGCAACCGCTAAACCTAAGTTACCTCGTAGAAAAGTGATGTAACCTATTGTTAAGATTGGGGTAATGCTACAAATCAGCTGCGTCGGTACTGGGTACATTATAGACGAACGCCGAGGAGATCCAGGGCTCGCTGCTGAAGCGATGTGGGACGGGTGATTTTGTCGAAGGCTGCTGAGCCGGGCAACTGCGGCTGAATCCGGTTTTTGGAGATCGTGGCCAAATCGCTGAGCAAGGTCTGAAAGCTGTGCACGGGCCCACCCTCAACGGTGCGCTTGCGGTGAGCCTTGCGGAGGGCCTGAGGAGAGCGCTGAGAGGGTGCCACCACCGAATCGCGAAGCTGCCTCCCCGCCTCGGGATCCTCGTCGTCGAACAGGATCGGAGCTAACTTCTGTCGCATGTGCCACTCGACGTAGTAGGCAAGCATGCACAGAAAGACGTGAGCGCGGACCCGATCCTCCAGATGGTGGTAAATGGGTCGGACCTTCAGATCGACACTCTTACAGCTGCGGAAGGCCCGTTCGGCGACGGACAACCCCTTGTAGGCAGCCACCGTTTGTTCGGCATCCATTTGCTCGCGGGCCAGGTTGGTGCGAATCACATAGATCCCGTCCAGTGCCGCCTCCTGCTCGATGCGCTCCTGCCGGCGCTGGTAGGAGAAGGACTCCTCGCCGATCTCCAGGACAAAATGCTTGCCCACTTTGTAGCGGTTGAGGACTTTGCCCACCCGCAGGGCAATCCGATCCTTGCCCTTGAAGCGACGCTTCGGACGTTGCGTTGCCTGGACAATCTTCTCCAACTCCAGCTCGGTCGCCTGGAGCAGTTGCTGGCGATTGCGGGCCCGTTCCTCCGCTAAGAGGGGATTACGGCAGACAATGAGCCGTTCCCCGGGGTAGTCCGGGCTCTGGATCTCGGCCAGGTCGCGTTGATCAAACAGGGACAGCTGCAGCGGACCGGATTGAAACAGTTTGCGGATCTGAGGGCCTCGCAGGGCCGTGATCCAGCCCATGCCGGGCAGCGGCTTGAGCTCCTCCCGAATGCGGGCTTCCGTCAGCATTCCTTGATCGGCGACCACCACCACCGAGCGCAACCCGAAGCGTTGGCGCAGTTTTTGGATTTGGCTGGTCACTGTTGTGGGGTCCGCTCGGTTGCCTTCGAAGACCTCGACCGCGACAGGGCAGCCTTGACGGTCGCACAGCAGGCCGAAGACGATCTGCAGCGTACCCCCCTTTGCCGTCTCGGGAATACCCCCGCTGGGCCAACGGGCAACTCCTCCCTTCGAAGTAGGTCGAGGTGACGTCGTAGATCACGAGGCAACCGTCCTGCAGGCGCTGAGCCGCCAGCTGGTTTTCAATCTTTGGTTGTCGAACGAGCAGCCAGTCCAAGGCGCCGTACAGATCATCGCCGTCGCGGCCTCCACCTGTAAGAGCTCGCCCAAGCTGCTGGACAGGGTCTGGGGATCCCATCCGCGTGCGGTGGCCAGCTTGGAGCGGGGCTCCAGGATGCGCGCCACGATCAGGGCCACTACCAGGCGGCGCTGCAGGCTGTTGCGAGTGGCCAGTAAGCGCTCCAAACCGAGGCGGCGCAGGGTACCCAAGACGGCCGCCACATGACCATGGGGGCGAGTGCGCTGGACCTGGAAGGCTTGGCTCAAGTCGGAGATGACGGAGCCTCCCCTTCAAGAGGCTGCGCAGGCCTTCGACGATCTCCGCGGGCCACTTGCTGAGGTTAGCCAGAGTGCGCTTGCGCACCTTGCCGGCTTGCCGGTAGGACTCGCGCAGGAGAATGGCCGGGGGCGAGTTGCGGTTGGGAACGGATTCGATGTACATGGGCACTATAATATCACATACTACCGACAATAAAGGACAATAAAGCAACTATTACATGGGTACAGATTGTCGAACACGAAAAGACCCTTACCTGATGATCCACAATGGCTTACAGGTTGTTTTTCAGCTAGTTTTCAGGGTAACTTCGGGCTAAAGGCTAAACCGCTGAATATCGAACACGAATTTCAAAGGAAACCCCTTTAGCCTTCGTGTTCGATGTTTAGCGGTTCGAGATTTAGGCTTTCTTTCTACTCAGGAGAAAGAAACCGTAGAAAATACTCAACCGCAAAATATCGAACAGGCGAATTTCGAAGGCCGGATCAGGCGACGCTGGCCTCTGGGTAGCCAAAGTTTCTTTCTCGAATGGGGCAGCACCGCTGGGGGGCCACTAAGCTGAAACTTCAAACGTGGCTTCGGTCTCCAGGTCGAAGTTCTGGCGTCGAGCTCTTGGCTCGAAACGGCGGCCTGGAGGCCGCCGCTAGTGCGCCCTGTGAAGGTGTTTGATCAGAAGGGTGAAAGTCCCTTCCAGGCTAACGTTACCGGCCTGAAGTCGGCAGTGGTAACTGCGTTTCCGTGAGGAAGGGTGGAGAGCAACCTGAGACGAACGACCAAATCCGTAACGCAAGTGAACTCGATTCGGCCAAGCCTGTCGGGGGAGGGTCCTGGGCAAAGCCCGAACCCTTGACCGCGCGACGGCCATCCCTCCGACCTGAACGGTCTGCCCGGGGGGATAGACGCGGCAAGTCACGGCGGTGAAGTAACGTGACAAAGCGACCGTGACGAAATGGCAATGCGGTGGTTGGAGATGGAGAGGTCGGAAGGTCAAACGAGATAAGCAGGGAGATCTGTCGGGTGAGGGACGTGGACGACCCATCGTGAGAGCTCGCAGTGGGGGACGCTTGGGCAGGAAAGGAGCGGCGGGAGTGGACCGGCAAACGTGGGGGGATTTCGCCGAACACGAGCGGGAGGAACTCGAATGGTTGCAGGAAGAACTGCGTGAGGGGACCTATCGTCCGGCAGCCGGTGCTGCGGAGGTGGATTCCCAAAACAGGCAGTTCGGAAAAGCGACCGCTGGGGATTCCGACCGTGCGGGATCGAGTCGTGCAAACGGCTTTGGTCCACGGGATCGAGCCGATTCTGGATGCCACGTTCCATGATCGAAGCTACGGCTTTCGTCATGGGCGAGGGTGCCACGGCGCACTTCGGTACGTCGAAGAGCTGCTCGAAGCCGGTTATGTGTATGTCGTCGACGCGGATCTGAAGGGTTACTTCGATACGATCCCGAAAGATCGACTGTTGGACCTGATCCAACAGAAGATATCGGATCGCCGCGTGCTGGGCCTGGTTCAGCTGTTTCTGAATCAGGGGATACTGGAAGAGCTGCGTAAGTGGATTCCGGAAGCCGGAGTCCCCCAAGGCGCCGTTCTTTCTCCGGTGTTGTCGAATGCCTACCTCAATCCCCTGGACCATCGGATGGCCGATCTGGGCTTCCAGATGGTGCGCTACGCGGATGACTTTGTCCTGCTGTGTCGCGCACCCGAGGAGGCTGAAGCGGCCCTGGCCGAAGGGCGGGACTGGGTGGAGGACAACG
Organism: Acidobacteriota bacterium; assembly: GCA_965219855.1. GTDB lineage: Bacteria > Acidobacteriota > UBA6911 > RPQK01 > JAJDTT01 > CAUZIZ01. Next base: position 728,007 of record CBDCOR010000012.1, on the reverse strand, counting down.
GGCTGAGACTGCATCCCGAGAAGACACACATCGTGGACTCGCGAGAGAAGAGCTTTTCGTTCTTGGGCGATTCGTTCCGAGGCCGTTTTCGGTTTCCACGAGCGAAGAGCCACCGAAAGTTCGTCGAGCGCATTCACGAGCTGACGCCGCGCAAGTCGGGCGACTCGCTGGAGGTCATCCTCCAGCGGCTCAATCGCTCGACGCAAGGCTGGTTCAACTACTTCCGGCACTGTCATTGGAACATCTTCAAGGACTACGACGGTCTGATCCGTCGTCGTTTGCGACGCCTGCTTCCGAAGCGCAACCGGAAGAATAGAAAACGCCTCTGTCGAAATCACCGTTGGCCCAACGCCTTCTTTACGGATCATGGGTTCACGAGCCTGACTGACGCCCATATCCGTTTCGTCCAATCCATAGGAACCTACTGACTGGAGAGCTGTATGCGGGAGAATCGCACGTGCAGTTCGGAGGGAGGGGAGCCGGGTGACCGTGCTTCCCTACCCTATCGCCGGGCCCAAAGTTTCGTTCTCGAGTGGGGCGCGCCAACCGTGTGGCTGAATCTTAGACCTTATGGATCCGGTCCCCCACAGCAAGCGTCCCCTCCTGGACGATCTGGGCATAGGCTCCGCGGAAGCGAAGCTCTCTACCCCGGGCGGAGTCCACCAGATCGAAGGCCGCTTTTCCGAACCGGTTGGTGTATTTGCTACAGCCTCGATGGGGAACCTCGGAGATCTCCAGAACCGCCGTCCCGATCACCAGTCGCTGACCCGGCTGGAGGTTTTCCATGCTCAGGTCCATGTCGACGTAGATCTGATCGCCCGACAGGCTCCAGCGTGATCGGTCCTTGGCCAGGACTTCGATCAGACGAGCGTTTGTCAGGGTCACCTGGACATCTGGATTGAGCCGTCCATCCTTGAGTTTCCGTTGAGCCGTTGTGGCCCACCGGTCTCCCCCGACTCCCCCTTCAGGACTCAGCCTGGCTTGCTGCAGTTCCTTGCGTGCGTCGGTTGCCGGTCTGACGACAATGCCGCGAACGACTCCGTCGTCCCTGGGAGATTCCAGCAGCCAATCCATCTTGTCACTCAGCTCATCTACGGTCACATGCTCGATGGGCTCCATCATGCTCATCCTCCTTTAGCTGTGAGAGGGGTCCGATTTCGCCTCGTAGGGCTTCAGGCTCACCTTGGGCTCGACCTTGGGGTTCACCGGGAAGGCAGGCCAGTGCCCCTGGACTAACGAGGAGACTGCATCGACGACACTGGTGCGCACGTCTTTCCAGGATTCTGCCGAAGAGGCTGCTTGATGAGGGGTGAGAATCAGGTTCTCTATGCCCCTAAGGGGACTGTCCTCTGGCGGCGGCTCTGGCTCCGTCACATCCAAGGCGGCGCCGGCAATCCAGCCTTCCTTGAGCGCGTGTATCAGCACGTCTGGGTCGATGACGCCACCTCGACTGGTATTGACAAGGAGCGCCGACGGTTTCATCTGACGGAGCTCGGCTTCTCCGATCAAGTGGCGGGTTTCGGCGTTGAGCGGAGTGTGTACTGATATCAGATCTGATTCCTTCAGAAGACGTTCCAGGGGTACCAGCTCTACTCCAGATTCGGCCGCCGCCTCGGACGAAATGTAGGGATCGTAGGCAAGAATGGTCATTCCGAACCCGCTCATCTTCCGAGCCAAGCAGCGTGCGATGTTCCCGAAGGCAACCAGACCCAACGTCAATTGGCTGAGCCGGCGCAGCCCCCAGTCCTTCGAGTCTGGAAGGCTCCAGCCCCCGTTCTGAACATGCCGATCCAGCCTGACGACCCGCCGGGCAGCTGCCAATAGAAGTGCCGCGGCGTGGTCCGACACCTCCTCGACACAATAGTCGGCCGTATTGAAAACGATGATGCCGTGATCTGTAGCCGCCTCTAGATCGATGCTGTCGACGCCGATTCCGTAGCGGCCAATTGCCCAGCAATCGTCCAAGGTCTCGATCACGCGGCGCGTCATGGGAGTCGCCAGGCCCTCGGTCAAGATCACTCTGGCCCCCGGCGCTAGTCCAATGATCTCATCCTCAGTCTCGGCCTTCTGCAGGATCAGCTCGATTCCAAGGGGCTCAAAGCAGGCCTTCTCATAGGCGTAGCCGTCGAAAGGTATGAAGTAGCAGTCGACGTTCAGCACTCTGGGTACTTGGTTCAGGTCGGTGTCATTCATGGCCCTCACTGTAATTCATCAAAGCCGATCACTTCAATGCCTTGTGAAGCCGGAGTCCGCCTGTCTTGACGCGAAGTAGAAGCCACCGATACAGTATGCCTTCTCGAAGAAATAAGAAATTGGACCTTCTGGGTCGGGCTGATTGAAGCACCGGCTGAAGTTGGGTTTTCAGTTACAGTCATTTGAGGGAGGACACCAGTAGTGTCCCAACGTTTGGGCTTCTAATCTCTGTAAAGTATTAATGAGTAATATGTTAGAGAAGATAATGGGTGTTTCCGACTTGAAAGTGAGTGTACGCTCACGCCCTTCAGTTCATAAGGAGGGCGAGCATGTACACGGGCACGACGATTTTTTCTCAGGTGATGCGGCATCTTCCCTGGCATCATTTTCATCGCATTGTTCAGCACTACGGAGGCGACTACAAGGTCAAGTCGTTCCGCTGTGCCGACCATTACCGGGTCATGGCCTTTGCACAGTTGACCTATCGCGAGAGCTTGCGCGATATCGAAGCCTGCCTACGGGCCATGAGATCCAAGCTCTTCCACATGGGCATTCGCTCCACGGTCTCCCGCAACAATCTGTCCAATGCCAACGAGAGGCGCGACTGGCGCATCTATGCCGAGTTTGCCCAAGTGCTTATCGCCGGAGCGCGCCGCCTGTACACCGACGAGGACCTGGGAGTCGACCTGAACGCGACCGTCTATGCCTTGGACTCCACGACCATCGACCTGTGCCTCTCGGTCTTCCCCTGGGCGCGCTTCCGCCGTACCAAGGGGGCGATCAAACTGCATACCTTGCTCAACCTGCACGGCGCCATTCCCGAGTTCGTTCTGATCTCGGACGGAAAACTGCACGATGTCCACGCCTTGGACCACCTGATTCCTTGTCCCGGTGCCTACTACATCATGGATCGCGGATACCTGGATTTCGGGCGCCTGTACCGACTCCATTCTGCCCGGTCGTTATTCGTGACCCGCGCCAAGGCCAACTTCAAGTTCCGCCGCCGCTACTCCCACCCGGTGGACAGAACGACGGGACTGATCTGCGACCAAACTGTCCTGCTGAGCACCTTCTATCCGGCCAAGGCCTACCCCGAACCTTTGCGTCGCATCAAGTTCTTCGGCGTCACCACCGACCTGCGGCTAGTATTCCTCACCAACGACTTTGCTTCTCCCGCTCTGACTATTGCCCGGCTCTACAAGCTCCGCTGGCAGATCGAACTGTTCTTCAAATGGATCAAACAGCATCTCCGCATCAAGGCCTTTTACGGCACCAGTCCCAATGCCGTGAAAACACAAATCTGGATCGCCCTCAGTACCTACCTGCTCATCGCCATCATCCGCAAGCGCCTCTATCTCGAGTTGCCGCTCTACACAATTCTCCAGGTCCTGAGTGTCTCGCTCTTCGAGAAAACCCCAATTTTACAGGCCTTTCAGGACATGCATTACATTACTCAGAATAGTGACATTCATAAACAGTTGATGTTATTCGACTAACGCTGGGACGCTACTGGGAGGACACTGTGGATCAAAGACCGCTAGGGCGAACCGGACGCAGCATTAGCGCCATGGGTTTGGGTACAGCAACCTTGGGACGTGAGATCGATGAAGAGACGTCTTGGCGAATCCTGGATTATGCCGTCGAAAAGGGAATCACCTTCGTGGACACGGCCGAAGCCTACGGTGGGGGAAACTCCCAGGCCGGACGGATCGTATCCTATGGAATCGACGATCAGCGCGAGGTTACCCAGGAGATGCACTCATCGGAGAACATCATCGGACGCTGGATGAAGGCCCGAGGATGCCGTAATGAGATTACGCTGTGTACCAAGATAAATTCCGGATCCACCACCGAGAACATTCCTAGAGTGCTTGCGGCCAGTCTGGAGCGTTTACAGACGGACTCGACCGATGTCTACAAGCTCCACTCCCCGGACCCCGATACTCCCATCGACGAGACCCTGTCGGCTCTCAACGAGGAAGTACTTGCGGGTCGAATCGGTGCGATCGGCTGCAGCAACTTCTCGGGCGCTCAGCTGCGCCAGGCTCTGGAGCTGAGCCGGTCGCGTGGCTACGCTCGTTTCGAGATCACCCAGCCTCCCTACAATCTCGCCCAGATGGAGGCTGAAGAGGATCTGTTTCCCCTCTGTGAGGAGGAGCAGATCGCGGTGTCGCCGTACAGCCCCTTGGGTGCCGGATTTCTGGCAGGCAAGTACACCTCGGCCGATGCTGAGCTACCACAGGGCACCCGGTTTCATATCGTCCCCGCGCATGGCGACATCTACTTCAAGGACGAAAATTTTCGAATGCTGGACCGGCTGCGACGGAAGGCCGACGAGATGGGGGTGCCCATGGTGAGGTTGGCGATGGCCTTTGTGATGTCCAGTCCCTACGTGACCTGCACCCTGGTGGGAGCACGCAAGTACGACCACATCGATAACGCCCTGGCCTCGTACGAGATGGAACTGGATCCGGATCTGCGAGCCGAGATGGCGTCCTGGCAGCGCTGACCGGGGATCCAGGGAGGAAGCGATGACCAGGCTGACGGGCAAGCACGCTCTCATGCAGATGCTGCAAGCCGAGGGCGTCAAGTACATTTTCGGGAATCCAGGCACCAGTGAGAGTCCCATCATGAGTGCCCTGGAATCCTATCCCGAGCTCAAGTATGTCCTGGTTCTGCAAGAGGGCGTCGCTATGGGAATGGCCGATGCCTATGGACGGGCCACAGGACAACCGGCGTTCGTCAACCTCCACATCGAGACCGGACTCGCCAACGGAATCAGCCTGCTTCACAACGCTGCAGAGGGTGGCGCGCCCTTGGTCCTGACGGCTGGAAACAAGGATAGCCGGGAGCTGTCCCATGGTCGGACGGACCTGGCCAGGATGGTTCGGCAATTCACCAAATGGAGCGCGGAAGTGACCCGCCCTGAGCAGGTTCCCTACGCCATCAGGAGAGCCTTCAACGAGGCCAAGACTCCACCCTCGGGTCCCACCTTTGTCGCGTTCTCGGCAGATGGGTTGGACGACGAGGCCGACGTCGAGATCAGGCCCTCCTTACCGGGCCCCCTTCGTGCAGCTCCCGACCTCAAGGCCATTCAGGACGCTGCCCGGCTGCTGTCGAGTGCCAATGCGCCCATCATCCTGGTAGGTGACCGATTGGCGGCTTCAGGAGGAAGTGCAGAGGCTGTCCGCCTGGCTGAGCTGATCGGCGCTCGAGTTTACACCCCCTATTACTCGGAAATGGGTTTCCCGACCAATCATCCCCAGTACCTGGGAAACCTACGTCTGGGTCTGGCCACTGGCAAACAGGAACTTTCCAAGGGGGACGTGGTCTTGGCTGTGGGTCGAATCAGCAGCGGCTACTACATGCTGTCCGAACCCGAATTGGTCTACTTCGGGGCCAGTTCGAGCTTGATCCATCTGGACTCGGATGCCCGGGAGCTGGGCAAGAGCTAGGCTACCGATGTGGCCATGCTGGCAGATCCGAAGCTAGCCCTGGCCCAGTTGGTTGAGGCCGTGGATGCGGAAATGGGCAGCTCGGATCGGCGGCAGGCCCGGGAGAGGTCCCAATCGATTGGAAGCGAAAAGGCATCTCTGAGAGCCAGCCGCGAGCAGCAAATGAGGGAGCGCTGGGAGCAGGCCCCGATGACCCCGGAGCGGATGATGTTCGAGGTAGCAAGGGTCCTTCCAGCCGATACGGTAGTGGCGGATGATGCCATTACGTCCACCGCGGCCCTTCAGCAGGCCTTGGCGTTTGACAAACCGGGGAGCATCTACGGCGGCCGCGGGGGAGCCATCGGCTGGGGAATGGGCGGAGGGCTGGGCCTGAAGCTCGCCTTCCCGGACCGCCCCGTAGTCGCATTCGTCGGCGACGGCAGCGCCATAATGACGGTCCAGGGTCTGTGGACCGCCGCGAACGAAAATCTCCCGATTGTCTACATCGTCTGCAACAACGGAGCTTACCGAATTCTCAAGCTCAACATGGACGCCTACCGGGAACTGGTCCATGAAGAGTCAAATCCCAGCCGCTACCTGGGGATGGACTTTACGCTGCCCCTCGATCTGGCTGCCATGGCTAGGGCCCAAGGCGTCTTCGGGCGAAGGATCGAAGACCCTGACGAGCTGGGACCCGCCGTGAGTGCCGCCCTCGAATCAGGCAAACCCGCCCTTCTGGATGTCGTGATTGACGGCTCGCTCTAAGTCTAAGCTGAAACTTGATTGGGCGGACGTAGCTTTGGCCTCCAGGCCGAAGTCTTATTTTTTCGAGCCTTTGGCTCGATGCGCGGCGGCCTGGAGGCCACCGCTACTCCCCGGACCCGAAGTTTCTTTCTCGAATGGGGCCAGGGGGGGCGGGACTGACCTGAGCCTTGACGGATGAATTTCGGGTAGCCCTGAGTTTACCCCGAAAGTGTTACCGGGCTCTTTTCGAGCCGCTTGATAGGGACTTCTGGGCCTTTCCGGGAGCCTGCTTCAGCAGGCTAGCGCGAAGCGTAATAGACCGGTCCTTTAGGGCCGGATAGTCGCCAGACATGAGGCCGGAGCCCGCTTCAGCGCGCTTCTCGAACAAAGGCTTCAGCCAAAATCCCAGTCCCTTCTTCACGACGAAGCTCGATTCAGCCTCCCCAGGGCTCCCTAGAATCCTAGCCCACGAATCTCCTCAAGCCAAACCAACGGTGCGATCCTGCCAGAATCTGCCCAAGAGCATCTTGCTGGTAGGGTTTCTTTTTCAAAGCGGATCCAGAACCCCAATGAAGGTGGGCTTGGGACCCGTGGGGACGGCATCGCCCTGCGGGGATAAACTACCATCCTCCCGAATCCGGAAGACGATCACCGAGTCTGAGTCCTGGTTGGCGACCAGTAGGAACTTCCCCCCTGGATCGACTGCAAAGTTGCGAGGCGTTCTTATCCTGCCTCCGGCCTGCTCCCAACCGATTCGGCGAAGTCTACCGGTCTGAGGGTCAACCGAGAAGATAACGATGCTGTTGTGACCTCGATTCGAACCATAGACGAACTTGCCTGATGGCGAGACCAGTATGTGAGCGGTGCTGTTCTGCTTTCGATCGAAACTGGAGGGGAGCGTGTGTAGAGTTTCGGAATCTGAGAGTGTTCCTTTGTCCCGGTCGTAGACAAAGGAAGTCAGCGTGCTGGCGGTCTCGTTGATGGCGTAAACAAGCGGGAGCGTGGGGTGAAAGGCCATGTGGCGAGGGCCCGCTCCCTTGGGAGAGGCTGCCGTTGGAGGATCGTTGGGACGCAGCTTTCCGCTGCTGGAGTCAAAAATGTATTGGGCAATGTAGTCGGAGTTGGTGCAAGGGACGAAGACGAATCTGCCGCTCGGATCAGAGATGATCATGTGGGTCTTGAGACCCACCGAGATTCTTCCCTGGGGTGCTCCCAGCATCCCCTTGGGACCGATGGGGAGAACGGAAGCGTAGCCGCCGTCGGTGGAGTTGTAGTGGGCTACGAGCACCCAGCGTCCGCTCTTGTGAACTGAAAGATAGGGGGGAGATCCAGGACCGATCTCGACCCGGTTGATCAGCCTCAGACCATTTGTGTCCCGATCGATGGCGAGGGAGACGACTCGGCTAGGCTCCAGCCGATCCAGGGAAAAAAGAAAGCGCTGTCCTAGATCCCACGCTAGATAGGGGGAGCCACCCGTCTCTCCCGAGGGCCGCATGCTTCCCGCACCCTCCTTCTTCAACGTCCCAGCTGTCAGATCAAGCGAGAAGATTTCGATCTGGGCGCTGCTGCCGGCGACCAACACCCGGCGCTCCTCGGCTGACCGGGCCTCAGCTGAATCCACCAGAAGCCACGTCATGATTGAGAGGATTAGGCCGCGGATGATAAGACTCATTTGCACTCTCCCTTTGAGACATCTTGAACTCTATCCTGGGGACCCGCCGGCCTGCCCTCTGGGCGGGGCAGGAAAAGGCTCCAGGTCGAGGAGCACTCGGATCTGGGCTTCAAGGACTCTCTCCTCGCCTGCAGAAAAGCCGATATGGCGAAACAGGATCTTGCCGGATCGGTTCAGCAGAAACGTCTCCGGGGCTCCGGTTACACCATACGCCTGTTCCAGCTTGTCTGGATCGGCTCCCACCAGAGCAGGTATCTGAAAGTTGTGATCTTGTCTCCACTCCGAGACCTTGCCGTCGAGATCCGGTTGGATATTGATGGCAACTGCCGACAATCCAGTCTTCCCGTAGATCCGAACCAGGTTTTCGAGATGCGGAAACTCCGCCTCGCAGGTCGTTCAGCCGGGGAAGAAGAAATTGACCAGGACGGCCTGATTGGAAAAGTCAGCGAGCGATTTCTTTTGACCTTGGGGTGTGGCGAGATCGAAGGATGGAAAGGTTCGGGCCCGCCGCCCCAGAAGCCCGCGCACTTGCTTCAGTGTCTGCTGCTGAGAAAAGCCCAATTGCTTGGCAACACTGTCGAGTCTTTGCCAGGTCCAGGGTTGGGCGTCCATCGAAAACGACGTTAGATAGCTGTCCATTGCCTTGGCTGAGTTGGACATTGATTGGTAGACCTGGCCACGCACCAGGTGCAGGAGTGAGTCGGTCTGGGGATGAAGCGGGATTCGATCCAGGACCTCGAGGGCTTCGGCTCCCTCCCCGGAGCGGGAAAGAAGCGTCGCCAAAGCGAAATAGAGGGCAGGGAACTTACGCGTCCTGGCAAGGTCGTCAGGGGAACGGCTCTCGTATTGGCCGATCAGGGACTCGAGGTGCGCGCGCCTGTCCTTATCGGTCATGATTTCCCAAGTGCCAGGGGAGAGATCGAACAGCTCAGCCGCTGTGCCCTCCGGACCCGCCGAAGATTGCTGGCTGGGACTGCTCCTCGGCTTTGCCGATCGAGTGTTGACCTGCGAAGGCTCCTCCGCATAGCGGCTGCAGGCAGCCAGAATCAGGTAGCAAAGGATCGACAAGCTCAGCCAAAAGGGGAACTTTCTCACGACTGCTTTATCATACACCCTGGAGTTCCCCTGAGGGATCGTCATCTGCGTCTTGACCGCACCGAGTTTGCCCTTTACCGTGATGCGCAATGGAGTGTTACTAAAAGGCTGAAAGGGAGGTAGAGCAATGGACCAAACCGAAACTCAAACTGTCAAGAAGCGCTACCCGCGGCGCAACCTGGCTGCCTGCATGCTGCCCTGGACCGAGAAATTTGAACTGAATGTGCCCGTGTTCGAGCAGCAGATCCAGGCCGCAGTGGACGATGGATACGAGTCTCTGTACTTGATGGGGACCGCGGGCGAAGGATACGCCCTCTCGGAATCGCGCTTCAAACAGGTCGTCGAGATCTTCGCGGCCAGGACGACAGGGAAGGGATTGGATCCGCAGATAGGTGTGATCGGGTTGTCCATGGAACAGATCGTCTACCGCATTGCTCTGGCCCACGACCTGGGCATACGCATGTTTCAGATCTCACTTCCCAGCTGGGGCGCATTAGACGAAACGGAGACGATGCTTTTTTCAAGACAGTTTGTGGTGAGTTCCCTGACAGCCGCTTTCTGCACTACAACCTGCCCCGTGCCAAACGGATCATTCGGGGTGCCGAATACCACAGTATCGCCGAAGAGGTTCCAAACCTGGTCGCTACCAAGAACAGCTCGACCGATTATGCTCGGACCTATGATCTGTTGAAGCATGCCCCAGAACTGCAGCATTTCCTGCTGGAAGGGGCTTTGCCCATAAATACGCCCCTGCCCAATAATTGAGGTTTCTGCCCAAAAAAGGTCTCATCCTTCGCCTCCTTTCTCCGACCCTAGCCATGGTTCTCCGGCCTCCATTTGCTCCTTGAAAATCCGAATTGACCTCCGCAAAGTGCGGATACGATACTTATGCCTTCTAATTTTAAGTTCAGCATATTCAATAGCTTCTGCCCATTTATGTTCACTTTTTACATTGTGCAAACTATTTTCTTCCATTTTATATCCTATCGTGTAAAATGGGTCGTGTAATGGATGATACTTACAGAGAAACCTTTGAGAATGCCAAGAAAGACCTGGAGAATCTTTTGGAGGAAGATTCCCAGCTTGTAGTTCGCCGCGAGGAGATCCAATCTCGCCGCGAGGAGATCCAATCTCGAACTGAGTCCCTCCGAAAGATTCTTGATAGCGTGGGAGGGCTTCTGGGAGAGAACCATTCTGAACAACAAGTAGGGCTTACTGACGCAATTCGGAAGCAGCTTAGAGGAAGTAACCGGGCGCACTCTGCTGTACAGGTCCGGAACATACTCAAGACAGCAGGCTTTCCAATTGATGACTACAAGCAGCCCTTGGCTGTGATCCATACGACATTGAAGCGACTCCAAGAGCAAAGTGAAATTAAATCTAGCGACCATGCAGGTAGAACCTATTACTACTGGGATGGTCCTAGTGAAGTCACAGACGAAGAAATTCCGTTTTAGCGAAAAAGGGAAAAATCGTGAGTTTAAATGGGGGTGTGGTGAAACGGCAAACACAGCGGTCTTTAAAACCGCCGCCTGTCCAGGCTTGTGGGTTCGAGTCCCACCACCCCCACCATCAGATCCAGCAGGGTGCGCTAACACCCTGCCAGGATCATAACCTGCAAGGCGCTCGTGGCACCTCAACAGGCCAGCACAATCGAGTTTACCACGGTCCTTGCCAACAGAGGAAGGAATCTCGCCGTGGATCAAAGACAACTCAGAGCTATCAGTATCGCCAATAACTCCCAAATCATTGAAAGCGCATCGGGTAAGTGGATCGTTCCATCCCAAACTGGAAAAGGCCATTATTCCGTTGGTTTCAACGGTACCGCCAGATGCAGTTGTCCCGACTTTGACAGACGCGGGGTAAAGTGTAAGCACATCTGGGCAGCCGAATTTACCATTCAGAAAAAGCAGAGCGAAAACGGGAGTAAAATCACCCGTAGTGTTCGGATAACTGAAAAGGTGGAACGGACCTACGGCCAAAACTGGCATGCTTACAACGCTGCACAGACCAATGAAAAGGACCACTTCCAGGTCTTGCTCAAAGATCTCTGTGCTAGTGTTCCTGAGTCTACTCGCGCCAAGAAAGGAAGACGGCCATTCCCCATTTCTGATTCCCTTTTCTCTGCCGTCTTCAAGGTATACTCCACGGTCTCTGGGCGTCGGTTTATAAGCGATCTCAGGGCAGCCCACGGTAATGGATTCATCAGCAAACTGCCGTGCTACAACTCGATTTTCAACGCTCTGGAATCCGAAGCTATCACCCCCATCCTCATAGATCTTATCACCCAGAGCAGTCTGCCCTTGAAGGCCTGGGAGACAAGTTTTGCCTGTGACTCTTCCGGTTTCTCCGCGTCTAGATTTGACCGTTGGTTCGACCACAAGCACGGCAAAGAAAGAATCCAGAGGGCTTGGGTTAAGACCCACATCATGTGTGGTGTGGCTACCAACATCGTCACGGCGGTTGAGATCCACGGGCCAAATACAAATGATTGCCCCATGCTCCCAACCCTTCTCAATCACACAGCTGCCCACTTCAATGTCTCTGAAGTATCTGCTGATCTTGGATATTCCTCTGAGGACAACCTGAAAGCGATTGATGCTATAGGGGCCAGCCCCTTGATCCCCTTCAAGAGCAATGCGACTCACGCCAGAGGTGGTTTGTGGGCGCAGATGTTCTACAGCTACCACTACCATCGAGAGGCGTTTCTGGAGCGGTATCACCTTCGCTCGAACGTCGAAAGCACGTTTTCCATGATCAAGGCGAAGTTTGGAGACTCGGTCAGAAGCAAGACCGATACCGCCATGAAGAACGAAGTCCTGGCTAAAATTCTGTGCCATAACATCTGCTGTGTCATTCAGACTCAGCATGAAATGAACCTCCCGATTTTTGGGCAGAATGACCAGTTGCACAAAAATGGCCATTCTTAGGGGAATTGTTGGGCAAAGCCGCTGGAAGGCAACTTTGCGATGGGCTGTACGATCAGTGAATGCTCCCTGCTGTGCAGTTTCGAGGTACTGTTTCCCAAGACCACCTGGAGGTTCTTCGAAGCAGGCGCCAAGCGGGATCTGGTTGAACTATTTCGGATCACCGAGTTCTTCATGGAAGTCGACAATCGACTGTTCGGCCACTGCGAACGAGACATGATCGACGGCAGCTTCGATAAGACCTTCATCTGGTTGCGCAACCCCAGCTTCTCAAATCGCGTGTTGCCGCCTTACGTAGGCCTGAGCGAGGCAGAATCACAGATCTGTCGCGAGGTCTTTGAGAAACATTATCAGGATGTCCTGTAGGCCCGTCCTCTTGTGCGGGGTCAGTCCTTTCTCTCCAGCTGAACCAGCGTAGCCCCCCATCCGCCTCGCTCCGGAGGGGCATCGCGGAAGTCGAGGACGCTTGGATGGTGGGCGAGCAGGCGGCGAATCCGATCCCGCTGCACGCCTTTCCCCCGTCCGTGGATGAGTCTTACTTCGGCGAAGCCTTCGTTCTGGGCGGCTTCAAGGTAGGACTCTACGACCTCTGGGATGTCTTTGGGAGAGAACGCATGCAAGTCGATAAAGGGTTCAATTGGCAGGACGACCGGCTCGAGATCATCAGAATCTGGCGCTGCCTCGGTCTGATCTGAAGAGGATGTAGCTTCGGGACTCCTGTCTCGTCTTCCGGACAAGAATCGAATCAGCAGAGCTCCAGCTAGGGCGGCGAATAACCAGATCCACATCGGTCTCGAGTAAAGACAGCGATAATACCAGAGGATCTCGTTCCTATCCTTCAGCGTCCTTCGGAGAATCCGTTGAAGCAATCCAGCCGGTTTCTTTCTGCCAATCTCCAACCTTGAGTGAGTGGCCATCCCTGCTAGAATGAACCGGTGCAGCTACGCTCCGAGTAGAAGGGCCGCCGCCGCCCCGCGACGTTGTACAAGAGGACTATGTCACATCAAAGCACTCGAAAATCCGGTCGCCACTTCTTACAGATTCCGGGACCCACTAATGTTCCCGATCGCGTTTTACGAGCCATCCAGGGCCCGACGATCGATCATCGTGGACTAGAATTTGCGCGTCTCACCCTCGCCGTCCTGGAGCGCCTCAAGCTGCTAATCGGCACTCGGGATCACGTCGTCATCTACCCTTCATCCGGCTCAGGTGCCTGGGAGGCAGCACTGCTCAACACAATGTCTCCCGGTGATCGCGTTCTGATGTTCGAGACCGGTCATTTCGCCCTGCTGTGGGCGGAAATAGCCGAGCGCCTCGGCCTGAAAGTCGACCTGATTCCCGGGGATTGGCGTCGTGGGGTTTCAGCCGATGCCGTTGAATCCAGATTGCGCGAGCAGACCGGAAAGAGCGTCAAAGCGGTGGCGATTGTCCACAACGAAACTTCGACGGGAGTGACCAGCGACGTGCGTGCCGTCCGGCAGGCAATCGACAATGCGGGTCACCCCGCTTTGTTGATGGTGGACACGATCTCCTCGCTGGCGTCGATCGAGTATCAGCACGATGAATGGGGTGTGGACGTCACCGTCGCCGGATCTCAAAAGGGACTCATGCTGCCACCCGGACTGGGTTTCAACGCCGTCAGCAAGAAAGCGTTGAAGGCTTCTGAAGAGGCCACTCTACCCAGATCCTACTGGGATTGGGGACCAGTGATACAAGCCAACCGGCAGGGCTTTTTTCCCTATACTCCCGCTACCAATCTATTGTTTGGACTCGAGGAGTCACTGGCGCTGCTGTGGGAAGAGGGTCTGCAGAACGTCTTCGCCCGTCACCGGCTGCTGGCCGAGGCGACTCGCTGCGCTGTCAGAGCCTGGGGCCTCGAGATCCAGTGCCAGAATGAGCAAGAGCAAGAGCATTCCAACACGCTGACAGCTGTGCGCATGCCACCAGGACATGATGCCGATACCCTACGCGATCTGATTCTGGACCGCTTCGACATGTCGCTGGGCACTGGGCTGGGCAAGGTCAAGGGCCTGGTGTTTCGGATTGGACATCTGGGTGATTTCAATCAGCTGATGCTGGCGGGCACCCTTTCCGGTGTGGAAATGGGTCTTCATTTGGCGGGTGTGCCTCACGAAGAGGGAGGTGTCACCGCCGCCCTCAATCTTCTCAGCGCGCCTTCTTGAGCAAGCCACGATTAGGGAATAGGAATGGATCTTTCAAAAGCAGTCGTGACGAATCCAGTCCTTGCCCTGGTCGGTTTCTCTGGCGTCATCATCCTGCTCTTGGTTCTGACGGCAAAGTGGAAATGGCATGTGTGTCTGGCTCTGTTGCTTCCGATCCTTCTGTTTGGGGCTCTTCCCGGGATTCAGCGAAGTCAATTCATCGAGGCCTTCGAGACCGGTTTCGGAAGGACCCTCGGCAAGATCGGCGTGATCATTTTTCTTGGCTCGATGATGGCCGAAGCCCTGAGACACACCGGCGCCATCCAGGTGATCACGCGCTCGATGATCCGGTTGGTAGGAGCGAAGCGAATGCCTCTGGCATTGACGCTGGCCGGATTCATTGTGGGCATCGCTATCTTTTCAGATGTTGCCTACGTCATTCTGAACCCGCTGGTTCACGCCTCAGCCAAGGCCATGGGCGTCGGTATCGGTGTCATGTCGATCGGGCTGGTAGGCGCAGTACAGCTTGCCCATGCCATCGTTCCGCCGACTCCGGGTCCACTGGCCGCTGCTGCTCTCCTGGGTGCCGATCTGGGGAAGAGCATTCTCTACGGTGGTGTTGCCTGTCTGTTTGGGTCTCTCGCAAGTTGGATCTGGGGACAGTACCTGGTGGGGCCGCGCCTGCTGACACCCCCGTCAGATGAGTTTGCTGGGAGTGACCTTCTTGACGACACAGATCAACGGCTCCCGGGGACCCTGAGCTCCTACGCTCCCATTCTGGTGCCCCTCGTCCTGATCTCGGCGCAGAGCGTCGCGCCGCTGCTGTTGTCCGAGGGGAATCCGCTGCGACATCTGTTGCTCTACCTGGGATGGCCGGTGGTGGCCCTCTCCCTCGGCCTGGGACTCGCCTATCGCAATATCCGGAACCAGGAAGATCGAGCAAAGGCCAGAACCCAATGGGTCGACGAGGGTCTCAAGGTCTCGGCTATGATCCTGGTGGTGACGGGCTTAGGAGGATCGCTCAGCGCCATACTCAAAGCTACCCCGGCGGTCACGACGGTGGCCGAATCCTTTGCCGCCTCCGGGTTTCCAGCGATCCTTCTTCCCTTCGCCATTGGGGTCATGGGCAACATGATCACGGGTTCTACCACGGTGGGAGTGATCACGGCCGCTTCGCTGATGGCGCCGATGTTGGATACCCTCGGACTTTCCCCGGAGGCAGCCCTTCTCGCTGGAGCTTCGGGGTCGGTCATCGTCAAATATGTCAACTCCAGTTATTTCTGGGTTTGCACGTCCCTCAGCAAGCTCACGGTTCGGGAGGCGATTCTTGGCTACGGAGGAGCCACCTTGGTAGGAGGCGTGGTATCTTTTCTTGCAGTCTGCTGCATGTGGGTTTTGGGTGTCATCTAGAATCATGCCAGTGCAAGAGCGCCGATCCGACGCCAGAGAGACTAGCGAGTCGGGAGGGACGAGTCCGGCGCCGAGGGAGTCCTCGACCTCGGATCAGCTTCAGACCGATCGCGCTCGGGCGTTGCAGGAAGCGCTTGAGTCCTCGATTGAGGGTGAGATCCGATTCGATCTGGTCTCTCGCAGCATCTATTCGACTGACGCCAGTGTCTACCAGATCATCCCTACCGGCGTCGTCATTCCGCGCTCGCGCGAGGATGTCATCCAGACGGTGAAACTTGCCAACGAATATGGGACTTCGATCACTGCCCGAGGTGGGGGGACTTCGCAGGCAGGACAGGCCGTGGGTGAAGGACTGCAGCTGGACTGCTCCAAGTATCTGAACCGGATCATCGATTTGGATGTGGAGCGGCGCGAGGTGTCCGTGGAGCCTGGCATCGTCCTGGATGAGCTGAACCGATCTCTCGAGGGTCATGGTCTGCAGCTGCCTCTGGACCTGTCCACCTCCAGCCGTGCTACGGTCGGCGGAGCGATCGCCAACAATTCGGCAGGAACGCGGTCTGTTGTCTACGGAAAGACGATCGACTATGTCCTCGAGCTCACGGTCGTGCTCGCCGACGGCAGTGTCGTGCAGATGAAACCGCACGATGCTGACAGCCTCGATTCCAAGTGTGCCCAAACCGACCTGGAGGGCCAGTGTTACCGAGTGGTGAGGCAGTTGGCAGGAGAGCATTCCGAAGAGATCGAGCGCCGCTACCCCAAGATCATGCGGCGGGTCGGCGGCTACAATCTCGACGATTTTGCTTCTGCCTCTCAGCCTTTCAATCTGGCGCGAATGATGGTGGGCTCGGAGGGGACTCTGGGCATGGTCGTGGAGGCGAAGCTGCGCCTGGTGGAGCTGCCCGGCGCCAGAGTCCTTTGCGTGGTCCAGTTCGACGAGTTGTTGGATGCGTTGTCCGCAACCCCTCGGATACTCGAGCATGATCCCTCCGCAGTCGAGCTGCTGGACCGGTTCATCTTGGACACGACCCGCGGCAAGATCGCTTACGAACCCCTACGCGACTTCATCCAGGGAGATCCTGGTGGCGTTCTCCTGGTAGAGTTTCACGGCGATTCCGGCAAGGATCTACTGGATCGGATCGAGCACCTGGAAAGTGATCTCAGAGGGCGTGGCATCGGCAGCCACTTCCACCGTGCCATCGATTCCGGGGCTCAGGCTCGTATCTGGCAGCTTCGAAAGGCCGGCCTGGGTCTTTCCATGTCCCAGCGGGGCGATGCCAAGGCCATCTCCTTCGTCGAAGATACGGCGGTGTCATTGGAGAACATGCGGGATTACATCGAGCGTTTCATGGCTCTCTTGGAGAAGCACGATACCCGCGCAGGTTTTTATGCTCACGCCTCGGTCGGGCTGCTCCATGTGCGGCCCGTCGTCAACATGAAGTCGGCCGATGGTGTCGCCAAGTTTACCCGTATCGCTCAGGAGGTCGCCGACCTGGTACTGGAGTATGGAGGAGCCCTTTCTGCCGAACATGGAGACGGTCTGGTTCGTGCCCCGTTCCAGGAGCAGATGTATGGACCCGTCCTTTACCGGGCCTTTTGCCAGTTGAAGTCTAGGTTTGATCCGAAAGCGATCTTCAACCCCGGGAAAATTGTTCATGCGCCGCCGATTACGGACAATCTGAGATTTCCGGCTCACTACGCCAGCAACGAGATCAAGACGGCTTACGACTTCTCCGATTTTGGAGGTATAGCCCGCGCCGCAGAGCAGTGCACCGGAGTAGGAGCCTGCCGGAAGACCCTGTCCGGGACGATGTGTCCCTCGTACATGGCAACCCGCGACGAATCGGATGTTACCCGAGGACGGGCCAACGCCCTCAGGCTAGCGATCTCCGGCCAACTCGGAGCCGATGGTCTGGCCCAGAAGGATCTGTATCCGATACTGGACCTGTGCCTGGAGTGCAAGGCCTGCAAGACCGAGTGCCCTACCGGCGTGGATATGGCTCGGCTGAAAAGCGAATTTCTCCACCAATATCAGCTGCGCCATGGAGCCTCCTGGCGAGGCCGCATCCTGGCTAACGCGGAGACTCTCGCAGTCTGGGGCAGCCGTTTTGCACCGCTGTCCAACTGGGTTGCCAGCAACTTTCTGGTACGCTGGCTGAACGAGAAGCTTTGGGGGCTGGATCACCGTCGCCTGCCACCCTCGTTTGCTCGCCAAACCTTTCTCGATTGGTGGCAAAGGAAGCGTGAGCGATATGGGGCCGGGGAAGAGGACCCACAGTTGGTCATTTTCGCCGACACCTTTACCAACTACCATGAGCCCCAACACGCCCAGGCTGCGGTGCGTGTGGCTCACCAGCTCGGGGTCCGGATGACCGTTCCCCCGCGTGTTTGCTGTGGTCGTCCTCTGATCTCCAAGGGCTTTCTGCAAGAGGCTCGGCGACAGGCGGAGGCCACCACCCAGATTCTGGCGCCGTTGGCCGAAAAAGGGCTTCCCATCCTGTTCTGTGAGCCGAGTTGCTATTCGGCGGTTCGAGACGACCATCCTTTGCTGGTTGGTCGATCGCTAAAGCAGGATGCCCAGGGGGTAGCTGCCGCTGCGGTGACGTTTGAAGAATGGGCGGAAACAACACTGAGACTCGGAAACAACAGACACCAGGACAACGCTTCAGCCGGCCTCGGTCCCGGTCCTGAGCAGGTCCTGCTGCACGGTCACTGTCACCAGAAAGCCCTGGTTGGAACCGAACCAGCACTCCAGCTGCTGCGTCGCATTCCTGGGACCGAGGTCCGGGAAGTGGATAGCGGTTGCTGTGGTATGGCGGGCTCCTTCGGCTATGAACGGGAACACTATGCAGTATCGCAGGCAGTGGGAGCACGCCGGCTATTTCCGGCTTTGCTCGCCGCGGCTGCGGGATCGGTAGTGGTGGCCAGCGGATTTTCCTGTCGTCACCAGATTCGGCACTTTACGGGTGTATACGCAGTATCCCCGATGGAGCTGATCGAATCTTGCCTACCCGCATCAACCCCTTCTTTGTAGATCGTCCTCAACGAGTCAGTCTTGTTGGAGTCTCGCCATAGTCCTGTCAGCAACACCGGTTAACTCAGCTTGACCCCAAAACACGCGCAACACTACAATGCCTAGCAGACCCAGACTGGGACTTGGAAGGGGAGGCTTTAGAAGAGTTCTTGGGTCCAGCGAATCTCTCTATGAGCCAGTCGACTTCAAGCATCAAGATCCGCGGTAACGGCCCTGAGGGTGGATCATCAGCCCGGCGGCTCTTTGGGCGCAAGCCCTCTCGTCCCTCTACACCCTCTTTGAGTATCATCGCCCTGAACCGAATGGCCTTCGGTCCGCGCCCTGGCGACCTGGAGGCCTTTGAGGCGCTAGGCAACACCGACGACGAACGGCTCGAAGCGTACGTCGAGCAGCAACTGGATCCTGGGTCGATCGATGATAGCGACCTGGATTCCCGGCTAGCGGGTTTCCCGACGCTGCAAAAGTCGGTTTCCCAGCTCTGGACCGATCACCTTCTAGGGGCTGGGGGTGACTATCTCATTCAGAATCAACCCTTCCACGAAAGCGAGGCCGCAGTCTTTGTTCGCGCGGTGCACAGTAAACGCCAGCTAGTCCCAAAAGAAGTGGATGAAAGTGGACTAAACCACATGTAAACACCTGAAATGCCAGACCTGACGGGTATTCTGGGGTTGTCAAAGAAACTTCAGAACAAGCGGAAAGGAGGCAGTTCAGGTGAATAAAAAGGATAGCGCAATCATCCGCAAACGGGAAGCAGAGGTTGCTCAGCGATTGAGCCCCAGCTGGAACGGTCAAGACCCGAAACCGGTGCTCTCGCCCGAGGTCATCAGCTACGAGGTCTCGGAGAAAACGGGTGCGGTCAGTTACGGTGGTCTGGGGCTGCTGCAGCAGGTGGTGAAGTGGAGTGGGCTGGGGAAAGCCATTGACCAGGCGGTGACGCTGCTCAAACGCCACCAACCGTACCACGAATCGGACCACGTCCTGAGCCTGATCTACAACGTGGCCACGGGCGGGACCCGCTATCAGGATATTGAACTGCGACGTCAGAGTGTGAGTTTCCTGGAGGCGGTGGGAGCCGAGAAGATCCCCGCCCCCAGCACGGCCGGAGACTTTGTGCGCCGCTTTGACGCGCCCGACGTGGTGGATCTGATGGAAGCCGTCAATGCCAGCCGCCTCAAGGTCTGGGCCCAACAACCGGCCCGTTTCTTCCAACGGGCGGAGATCGACGTGGATGGGACGATGGCCCCCACGAGCGGCGAATGCAAGGAAGGGATGGAGATCAGCTACGACGGGCAGTGGGGCTATGCGCCGCTGATCGTGACGCTGGCCAATACGGGAGAGGTGCTCTATGCGGTCAACCGCTCGGGCAACCGTCCCTCTCATGAGGGAGCGGCCGAATGGCTGGATCGGAGTATCGAGCTGGTTCGAGAGGCGGGTTTTCGGAAGGTGCGCCTGCGCGGGGACACGGATTTTTCGCTGACGGCTCATTTTGACCGTTGGACGGAGGCGGGCGTGGAGTTTGACTTCGGGATCGACGCCCATCCGAGCTTCGTCAAGTGGGCGGAGGCGTTGCCAGAAGCGAGATGGAAAGAGCTGGGGGCCCCAGCCAGGGGAAAGGAAAAGGGAAGAAGCGGCGCCAGCGGCGGGACAAAGTGAAGCCGGAGATTGTCAAGAGACGCGGGTTCAAGACGCTGACGCTGGAACGGGAAGAGATTGCGGAGATCGACTACCGTCCGAGCAAAGCGAAGCGAACCTATCGGATGGTGATCTTGCGCAAGACGATCCTGGTCGAGAAAGGCCAGAAGCGGCTGCTGCCGCAGACGCGCTACCACTTTTATGTCACCAATATCTCGGCCAGAACGTTGGGAACGGCGGGAGTCGTACGGGAAAACAACCGGCGCTGCAACCAGGAGAACGTCATTGAACAACTCAAGAACGGAGTCGAGGCCCTGCGGATGCCCTCGGATACGCTGGTAGCCAACTGGGCCTATCTGGTGATTGCGGCTCAAGCCTGGAATCTGAAGGCCTGGATGGGGTTGGTGCTGCCGGCGCGACTGCAAGCCCGAGAGCTGGTGAAGATGGAGTATCGCCGTTTCCTGCGAGAGGTCATTGAAATGCCCTGCCAGATTTTGCGCAGGGGCCGACAGTTGGTCTATCGGCTGCTGGATGTCAATGGTTGGAGCCGTCTTCTCTTGGAAGGCAGTAAGTGGTTGAAACACCGGCCAGCTACCTGAAACTGAAAGGAGATAAAGTAGCTCCGAGGGTCGCCAGAGCTGGGGCGAGGTGTCTCTACAAACGCCCCCCAAGAGGGCAGAATCGTTTTCCCTGAGCGATCGGCGTGGAGGACAGCTGAACACGTGCCTGTTCTGAGTGACTTCGCGCCGAAATTTAGAATTTAGGTCTCCAAAATGGCTCCTCGGAGCCGACAAAGGGGTCTATTTTCGAACTTGCGCTTATTTTGGGTCTAGCTCAGGGCCTCGCTGCCTTGTACCTTGATATGGACTCAGGGGGAAACGACAACCTGGCCGACTGCTTTACGCTCGTCCTTCAGAGCGAATTCGGTCGCAGGCTCCGGGAGAATGCGAACCGAGGAACCGACCACGGACACGGCAACACCATGCTGGTGATGGGAGGCTCAGTCAATGGTGGGCTCTACGGCCAGTGGCCGGGTCTGGGTCCGGATCAGCTTTTTGACAACGCGGATCTACAAGTGACAACCGATTTTCGTCGGGTCCTCAGCGAGATACTGATTCGAAGGCTGGGGAATCCTAGGCTAGGCCAGGTCTTTCCCGGCTATAGCAACTACACTCCTATGGGAGTGGTTCAGGGAGTTGATCTCCTGCCCGACTACAGCACGACTCCGGGCCAGGGTGGCGGTATTCTTCTGAAATAAGACTGGGCTGCAACCCCAATTCAGTTTGAATCCAGGACCGTCACCGGCAGCGTTGTGAATTCTCCCGCTTCACTTCCCTGTTCGATCGCCACCACCGCTAGTCTTCCATCGCTTGAGCGGACGCAGATCGTTCCTTGGAAGTCCTGCGTGTCCGCCTCCGGAAAGAGTTCCTCTAGGCCGAAGTTACCCTGAAAACTAGCTGAAAAACAACCTGTAAGCCATTGTGGATCATCAGGTAAGGGTCTTTTTGTGTTCGACAATCTGTACCCATGTAATAGTTGCTTTATTGTCCTTTATTGTCGGTAGTATGTGATATTATAGTGCCCATGTACATCGAATCCGTTCCCAACCGCAACTCGCCCCCGGCCATTCTCCTGCGCGAGTCCTACCGGCAAGCCGGCAAGGTGCGCAAGCGCACTCTGGCTAACCTCAGCAAGTGGCCCGCGGAGATCGTCGAAGGCCTGCGCAGCCTCTTGAAGGGAGGCTCCGTCATCTCCGACTTGAGCCAAGCCTTCCAGGTCCAGCGCACTCGCCCCCATGGTCATGTGGCGGCCGTCTTGGGTACCCTGCGCCGCCTCGGTTTGGAGCGCTTACTGGCCACTCGCAACAGCCTGCAGCGCCGCCTGGTAGTGGCCCTGATCGTGGCGCGCATCCTGGAGCCCCGCTCCAAGCTGGCCACCGCACGCGGATGGGATCCCCAGACCCTGTCCAGCAGCTTGGGCGAGCTCTTACAGGTGGAGGCCGCGACGGCCGATGATCTGTACGGCGCCTTGGACTGGCTGCTCGTTCGACAACCAAAGATTGAAAACCAGCTGGCGGCTCAGCGCCTGCAGGACGGTTGCCTCGTGATCTACGACGTCACCTCGACCTACTTCGAAGGGAGGAGTTGCCCGTTGGCCCAGCGGGGGTATTCCCGAGACGGCAAAGGGGGTACGCTGCAGATCGTCTTCGGCCTGCTGTGCGAAAGGCTGCCCCGTCGCGGTCGAGGTCTTCGAAGGCAACCGAGCGGACCCCACAACAGTGACCAGCCAAATCCAAAAACTGCGCCAACGCTTCGGGTTGCGCTCGGTGGTGGTGGTCGCCGATCGAGGAATGCTGACGGAAGCCCGCATTCGGGAGGAGCTCAAGCCGCTGCCCGGCATGGGCTGGATCACGGCCCTGCGAGGCCCTCAGATCCGCAAACTGTTTCAATCCGGTCCGCTGCAGCTGTCCCTGTTTGATCAACGCGACCTGGCCGAGATCCAGAGCCCGGACTACCCCGGGGAACGGCTCATTGTCTGCCGTAATCCCCTCTTAGCGGAGGAACGGGCCCGCAATCGCCAGCAACTGCTCCAGGCGACCGAGCTGGAGTTGGAGAAGATTGTCCAGGCAACGCAACGTCCGAAGCGTCGCTTCAAGGGCAAGGATCGGATTGCCCTGCGGGTGGGCAAAGTCCTCAACCGCTACAAAGTGGGCAAGCATTTTGTCCTGGAGATCGGCGAGGAGTCCTTCTCCTACCAGCGCCGGCAGGAGCGCATCGAGCAGGAGGCGGCACTGGACGGGATCTATGTGATTCGCACCAACCTGGCCCGCGAGCAAATGGATGCCGAACAAACGGTGGCTGCCTACAAGGGGTTGTCCGTCGCCGAACGGGCCTTCCGCAGCTGTAAGAGTGTCGATCTGAAGGTCCGACCCATTTACCACCATCTGGAGGATCGGGTCCGCGCTCACGTCTTTCTGTGCATGCTTGCCTACTACGTCGAGTGGCACATGCGACAGAAGTTAGCTCCGATCCTGTTCGACGACGAGGATCCCGAGGCGGGGAGGCAGCTTCGCGATTCGGTGGTGGCACCCTCTCAGCGCTCTCCTCAGGCCCTCCGCAAGGCTCACCGCAAGCGCACCGTTGAGGGTGGGCCCGTGCACAGCTTTCAGACCTTGCTCAGCGATTTGGCCACGATCTCCAAAAACCGGATTCAGCCGCAGTTGCCCGGCTCAGCAGCCTTCGACAAAATCACCCGTCCCACATCGCTTCAGCAGCGAGCCCTGGATCTCCTCGGCGTTCGTCTATAATGTACCCAGTACCGACGCAGCTGATTTGTAGCATTACCCCAATCTTAACAATAGGTTACATCACTTTTCTGCGAGGTAACTTAGGTCTAGGAAGCTTGCTTCGTGGCCTTGGCCCGGAATCGTGAGTTGAGCGCTTCCATCGGCAATCTCGACTCCGTCCTGTTGCTTCAAGCTAGTGCCCGTCCGGAAATGTGTAAGTAATTGATAAGGAAGGGGAAAGAGGGCTTTTTCAAGCTCCGAAACTGTCAGGGCCGTTTGCTAGACTATTTGGTGCAAACAATTAGACTAAAACGACTTACGACGATTTCAGGAGTTCGAAGATGCGTAAAAAGCATGAAAAACAACGCCCCCTTTCCCCGCAATGGCCCGATCACCAGCTGGCCCATGAATTGAAGGTGATCTCGCGCATCCTGGACGACAATCCCCAGACGCTGGAGCTGATAGTACAAGATCTCTCTGACAGGGTCGATTCCGGTGTTGGCGCCCCCGGTTTGACGGCCGAGCAGGTGCTGCGTTGCGCCGTCATCAAACAGCTGCATCAGTTCAGCTATCGCAAGCTGGAGTTTCATCTGGTGGATTCGCAAAGCTGTCAGAGGTTCTGTCGCTTGCCCTATGGGGCGTCGATCAGCAAAGCCACCCTGGCGGAGAACCTGGGGAAGATTGAGCCGGGGACTTGGAAGGCGATCAACGACCACTTGGTGCTCTGGGCGCAGGCTCGGGGTCTGGAAAAAGGCCAACGGATTCGGGTCGATGCCACGGCGGTCGAGACGAACATCCACTATCCGCTCGACAGTGAGCTGTTGTACGACGGCATTCGAGTCGTGACCCAGTCGCTGGGGCGGCTGCGGGAGCGGGAAGGGATCGGCTTCGTCGATCATACGCGGCGGGCCAAGCGGCGCGTCCTGAACATCCGCAACCGCCGCGGCAAGAAGCGCCTGGACAGTTACCGCGATCTGATCAAAGTGGCGTCCAAGACGGCTCACTATGCCGAGCAGGCGCTGGCAGCTTCCGCGCAGTGGAGCGATCCCCTCAGTCTGGCCGTGGCGGCGCAACTGGCCCACTATCTGGGGCTGTTGCACAAAGTCATCGAGCAGACTCAACGACGGGTCCTTTCGGGCGAGGCCGTCGCGGCCCAGGAGAAGATCTGTTCCCTCTTCGAAGAGCACACCGATATTATCAAGAAGAGCCCTCGGGAAACGGTCTTCGGCCACAAGGTGTTTGTCAGCACGGGCGCCTCGTCGCTGATCCTGGATTGTGTGGTGGAACGGGGGAATCCGGCCGACAGCAACTATGTGCAACCCTTCTTAGAGCGGCATCGACAGCTGTACGGGAAGGTCCCCCGCCAGAGCGCCTGGGATGGTGGTTTTGCCTCGGCTGCCAACCTGCGCTGGGCCAAAGAGCAGGGGGTACAGGATGTGGCCTTTTCCAAAAAGTGTGGGTTGACGGTTGAGAGCATGGTGCGTTCCAGTTGGGTCTACAAACAACTCAAACGCTTCCGCGCCGGGATTGAGGGGTGCATTGGGACCCTCAAGCACACCTTCGGTCTCCACCGCTGTAGCTGGAAAGGCTGGCCTCACTTTCAAAGCTACGTCCATGCCAGCGTCCTGACCTATAACCTGGTCGTCCTGGCCCGACTCCTGTTGTAGCCTTTTGTGGCTGACCGTACTGCCTTGTGGCTCCGACTCGGGGAGAGGTCTGCGCCGAACCGCTGCTTTTTGGCCCGCGTGCCCTCGCTCGAGGGTCCTTGCTCTGGATCGAGCTGGGTCGAGCCGGTCTGTCAGCAGTCTCAAGTATAATAAGTGTTTACGATTCAACAGATTACAGTTCTGAAAACCCCGGTTTTCGGACGGGCACTAGCTAAGCTGAACGACCAGCTCGCTCTGGAGCGTGTTTCGGATAGCCACACCGGTGCTGAGAGCGCCTTTTCGTCGCACGGGTGCGATCACGGAACTGGCCACCTGGCTCGATCCGACCCCGGCAATGCCAACATCGGGTGATCGGAATCGGATCACGCCCGCGATGTTGCCATCCGCTACCACTTCGGCGGAACCCGAGATCAGAGTAGTGCTGGTCCCGGTGGTCGCGAATGTGACAGATCCCAAGGGAACGAGGTCGAAATCCGTCCCCGATTCGGCTCCCAGGAGACCGGCTCCCGCTACCAGGATCGACGTGGGGTCGACGGTGTTCCCCGGTCCGTCTCGGAAGATGACGGTGCCCCTGACACCAGCCACGGACGAGGGATTGAACAGGACCACTTCGGACGAAAACCCCTCCCCATCGCCAAACTGAGCAAAGTAGAGATTGCTGGCGGTGTTCTCGTCAATCCACTGGATATAACTGGAAACCCGGGTGTACACGCCGGGGAAGGTCCCGGCGCAGCCTTCGCCGGCGCTGGTGATGCCGAGTTGGAGGAATCCCCCTTCGCCGTCGGATAGGAAGATCGGGCCCCCGCTGTCAGCGACGCAGGTGTCGACTCCCCCTTCGGGGAATCCGGCACATAGGTGGCTGTCCAGGATACTCAGACCGCTGGAGGCATAGCGTTCCTGGCAAGAAGAAACTGACAGAAGGGGGACTTGGGCCTCGTGGAGCTCGGCGGGGAAGTCACTGGGTGTGCCGTCGAAGGCTCTGGAGCCCCAGCCTGTGATCCAGGCTAGAGTGCCCTCTGAGGCCAAAGGGTTGTCGGCAAGCCGATTGACTGGAATCGGATCGGTGGACACCGGAGTTGCTAGCTCGATGAGGCCAATGTCTGCCTCCACGTTGTCTGGGTCAGAGTTGAAATCCGGGTGGGGAATTACTCTCGTGACATCTAGCATCTGCCCCTGGCCGGACAGAAGGTCGTTGGTCCCAACCAGGACCTTGATCTGATTTGGCTCGAGCTGGTTGGTCAAGCTTACGTCGAACAGACAGTGGGCGGTCGTCAACACCCAGCGCCCCGAAAGCAAGGTGCCTCCACAGTATTGGGCGATGAAAGGATCCGAGTTACTGAGGAACTCAGCGTCCAAAAGGGCCACCATCCAGGGGTAGCTTTCAGATGCGGAAGGAGCGCCGCCGATGATCTGAGGCAGTCGATCGCTGTCAGAAGTTGGGACTTTGGGTGTCTCGGAGACTGCAGTTTCGGTGATGGAAAGTGCGAGGAGAAGGAGGAGTCTGGGGAGTCCTGGAGAGCCCCAGGGTCTTCCCTTCCACCGGTCGTTCGATTTCAGCATGTTCGTATGTTTCCGTACATCTTGTCTCGTGCGTCTTCCTGAAACGGTTCCCTCGCCATTCACTCCAGCATAGCAGAGCATCATTCCACTGTTAAAGCTGTGCAGCCGTCAGGACGCTTGGGCCATGTCCCCATCCCCAGTGTTTCAGAGACTGGCCCTTGGGGGTGCAATGTCGGATACCGACGGAGCGCGTATCAGGCTATAATCTGGCAGTCTGAAGGACACGAGCAGATGACACCAGAAGAAAAATACCTGTTTGATCTTCAGGGTTATCTGATCCTCGACCAGGTACTCCCGTCGTCGATGGTCTCCGGCCTGAATCAGGCCCTGGACGAGATGGAGTCCCTGGGCGATGAAGAAGCTGTAGCCCGTGGAGTGAAGCGGCGGTACACGAAAGGCAGTCCCTATGCCACTTTGGGTGCGGCTGGCCCCGGGGGACTCCGTGACTACACCTGTGACATTCTGGCTTATGGGAGCCTTTTCGAGGATCTGATCGACTGGGCTCCGGTCCTCACCTATGTCGAGTCGATGATTGGGGAGTCGTTTCGTTTGGATGGCACGACCTTCATGTGCCGGAACCCGGGTGGAGCGATCGCGTTTCATCATGGTTATGCAGAGCTGTTGCCCTACTCGGAGTACGCCTTTGACAACGGAGCCTTTGGCTGCGTTAGCGTCAAGATCTCCTATGCCTTGACCGATGTCGATGTGGAAGATGGTTGCTTCGCCGTGATTCCGGGCAGCCACAAGAGCAATTTTCAGAATCCGCTGGTAGGCAAGGTGCCCGAGCCAGATCATCCCCTGGTCAAGCCAGTTCCAACGCGGGCTGGGGACGCCATCATCTTTTCGGAGGATCTGTCGCACGGTGCCGTACACAATAGAGGCTCAGAGGTTCGCCGAACCTTGTTCTATTCCTACGCCCCGTCCTTTCACAGCAGCTGGCGGGGGCAAGCTCCGACTGCTGCCGGGTTTGAGGCCAGGGCAACACCCCAGCAGAAGCGCCTTCTGGCCGGGCCGGTTCCATTTCAAGTTTCACCTTAGTTGGGCCCCCGGCTGCGAGCCGGATCATCCAGAAGGAAACTTTGGGTCAGGCGTAGCGGTGGGCTCCAGGCCGCCGTCCGAGCCAAAGGCTCGGAAAACTAAGACTTCGGCCTGGAGGCCAAAGCTACATTCGCCAATGAAGTTTCAGCTTAGCAACGTATCCTACGCCGGTTACTGCTCGATGAAATTTCAGCTGAGACCGAGCATCTGCAGCGAGTTGTTGTAGAAGACATCCTCGATCTGCGGATCTGAAAGCCTTAGGCGTCGAGTTGCCAGCTTCAGGGCTCGGAGCGATTCCAGACCGATCAGGTAGGGCCGTATCTCAACTCCGGATATGGTTTTCCAGTCCAGGGTATCTTCGTAGAGCCAGAGGAATTCGTCTCCGATTGCGATGCAGCGGCCGCGGAAATGACTGATCGGGTAGTCGGATCCCCAAATCAGTCGTTGGTGTCCAAATGTGTCTACGATGGCTTCGAAGGCACCCGCCTCGGTGACGGCCGATCAGCGCCTGGATCTAGATCTGGAACCTCGCAGGAAGCTTAGAATCAGATCCACCTCCTGCCTGCCGGAGGCAGTCGTAGGAGCCAGATTGTAGTTGTCTTGGCCGATCTTGACATGAAACGAGTTCTTGGCGCGCGGACGCTTGAAGAGGCTGGTGATCTTCGAGTTCTTCTTGGCTTCACGAATACTGGAGCGACTCGTGTTGAACACCCGGACGCCGTCGTCACCCCGAAACAGGGCTCTCTCCCTCAAGACTTCGAGTGTTCCCGAGCGGCTTCGAATGAACATGGCATCTCCCAGATCGTGGAGCAGCCTGAAGTTGATGGTGCCGCCAAGATCGTAGGCCTTGCGGTAGTGTCGGCCGCCTCTGTTCATGTCACCATTGTAGTAAAGTGAGACGTAGCCCATCAGGGCGTGAGCCCGAGCGTAGTCGGGGTTGATCTCTAGGGCCCGCTGCAGCAGCGGGCGGGCAAGACCTGCTTGTCGATTCCTGAGATGCTCTGTGGCCTGCTCAGTGAGCTTCTCATGTTCGCCACCCTGGGGGGCGGGCGTCCGCCGCCGGGGGTCTGGACGAGGAGTGGGTCGAGGTTCCGCGTGCTGTTGGGGGACTCGATCCCAGAGGGTAGTATTCTGGTAGACAGCAGAGGACATCTCCAGGCGGTCGGCATTGAGCAGGCGGTAGGTACCCGAATCAGCACGGCCCGTGCTGTTCGAAAGAATACGATAAGTGCCGTTGGAAACTTGCATCGTTCCCTGCTCTGTGCCGATGCTGGGATGACAGCCGGAGAGGTAGGCATAGTGCCCGTCTGCGTCGAGGCGGACGCGGCAGGAGTAGCGATTGTTCCCATCGGTCCAGATGTGCTGCCAGATTCCGGTCAGCTGGATGTCCACCCCTGGAGCGTCCACCTCGGAAACTCCCGGTGTCGGCCTGGGTTCAGGTCCCGGGGATTGTCCTGGATCCGGTCCCAACAAGTAGGCCAGCAGTAGAATCGCTACGGCGGCGGCTCCCGCCCCCCACATCCATTTGGGAACCTGCTCCATCCACTGCAGCAAGGGATTCGGCTTCGGAACGGGCGTCGGGATCGGTTTCGGAATCGGATCAGGCACGGGAATCGGTGGAGGCGACGGGTGAGGTGTAGGAGATGGTCCAGGGCTGGTCCCGCCCTGGCCCAGGAGCGCTGTCTGGAATTCCTGCATCGACTGGAAGCGATTCTCCGCGCGGACCCCCAGGCCCTTGATCAGGTTCTGTTCCACGTCCTGAGGCAGCGCCACCCCCAGTGAAGAGGGAGTCTCGAGCTCGTCCTGATAGGCCCGATCGGTTGCCGGAGGAGGTATCTTCCCGGTGATGACACGGTAGAGAGTGGCAGCCGTGGCATAGACGTCGGTCCAGGGACCCTGATCTCCCTTGGTGCGATACTGCTCTTCCGGGGCGTAACCTTCCTTCAGGATGACGGATAGGTTCTTGCTCTTCTGCCCCAGGGCCTGGCGGGCGGCTCCAAAATCGAGCAACTTGACCAACCCGGATCGAGTAATACAGACGTTGTCCGGGCTGATATCGCGGTGGAGAATGCCCGACTTATGGACTTCACGCAGGGCATCCATCACGGGCATCAGGATCCTGGTGGCTGTTTCATAGGGTATTGTGCCCCCTTGCTGTTCCGTGTACTCCAAGAGCGTGCTGCCATCCAGGTACTCCGCCACGATGTAGGCGGTGTCGTTGCCGGTGAAATGGGTGATGATGGACATCACATTGGGGTGGTCGGCAAACTTGGCGATTACTCGAGCCTCGTCCAAAAAGCGCTCCAGCCCCCATTGGTAGTCTTCCTCGTTGGTGTAGACCGAAATGTTCAAGTCTCCAGGAGATCGTCCT
Source organism: Acidobacteriota bacterium (assembly GCA_965219855.1). Taxonomy (GTDB): domain Bacteria; phylum Acidobacteriota; class UBA6911; order RPQK01; family JAJDTT01; genus CAUZIZ01. Next base: position 697,785 of record CBDCOR010000012.1, on the reverse strand, counting down.
GCAATTCTCTGGGGCATATACTCCTTGATCGCCAGACGCCGATGTAACCTCAGGTCCCAGGCCAGGTAGGTGATACCGAATCCTCCGTGGCCGAGGACGCGACCCAGCAGATACTGGTCCTCCAGGACCGTACGGGGTGGCAGGTAGAGCGGAGAGGCGATTGGAGCCCCCTCCTCCCACCGGCAATGCGGACAGACTTGCTCGCTGCCCCGTTCTTCGAGGCAACCCATACAGAGGTTGTCAGGATTCAATAGATGCCTTCCTCAGCAACGTGCGATGTGCGACGAGTTGTTCAAGCTCCATGTCAGCTTCACTATTCCTCGACCAACACTCCAATCGCGGTGTAGTTATCATATCCTCCCGCTGCCCGTTGACGAAGTCTGATCTGCATGCGCCTCAGCCACCCCGCCGGTTCATTTGACTTCGCCAGCTCTGCCTCCATTTCGGTCTCGGTCACATGCTCCCACAAGCCATCGGTCACCATCAGGAACGCGTCCCCTGCCTGCAGACGTACTGGAGCATCAAGAATACTGATCCGGGGCTCGTCACGGCCTCCAAGGCTGCGCAATAGGCGGGATCGGTCCTCGTGAAATCGGATCTCGCGGGGGGAAATCTGCCCGGCTTTTACCAGGGCCTGAGTCACGCTGTGATCCTCGGTTTGAAATTCCACCCGCCCACCCCGGAAGTGGTAGAGGCGGGAGTCACCGATGTGTGCCCATTGGGCCTGTTGAGGGTCGGCGAGAAGAACGACGGCCGTGGTCCGCATGCCGGCCAGTCTCGGTTCGCGATCTTGATGTGAGGCGACCGCCTGGTCGGCCTCTAGCAGACTGGCACGCAGGACTTCAGCGCTGACACCGACATCCTGCTGGAAATGGGAGAGTACTGCGTCCGTCGCCAGTTGGCTGGCTACATCACCTCCGCCCTGGCCTCCGAGCCCATCGGTGACGACCCAACAGGTCGTTCCGTTGGACTCGAGAAAGTTGCAGCGGTCTTCATTGACCCGTCTTCCTCCGATGTCCGTCAGCATATCCGTCCGAAAGTGCATCAGTCCGACTCCAGGGCGACTTCGAAGAGGATGCTCTGGTCGGCCAGGTAGAAGCGGCTGCCAGGCGGAAGTTCCTGGACCTGTCCAGCTGCCACTCGTCTGCCGTCCTGGAGGAAGGTGCCGTTTGAGGACCAGGCATCTTCCAGCAGAAACACTCGTCGAGCCTCGTCGTAGCTGACCAGACAATGACGCTTTGAGACACCCACCAGATCTGGGGGAAAGACTAAGTTTGAAGCTCGCGCATCACGCCCCAGAACCCAGGGCTGATCCGAGAGCTCGATAGTGGTGCTATCGTAGAAGCCAGCCAGGCCGCGAAGCACGGGTTTCAGCTTGGCGGATGGCACCGGCGGGGGAGCCGGGGAACCTCTCTGGCCTCTCCCTTTGCCGCCGCCGGCTCGGAAGGTCGTCAGTCTTTCGCTGATCAAGCGGCGACCACGGCGGCTCACAGCGAAACCAGAAGCGCCCAAGGCCAGGAGGATCGATACGATCTGCAGTACCATCAACGTCGAGGAGCTTTCGGATTCGGATGAGCATTCGGATTCGGTCACATCCGCGTCGATGTTGAGGGTTTGGAATTGAGGAGTCAGCTCATCTACCCGGATGGCCCAGGCGATTCCTTCGTCCTGGGTCGCCTTGGCTACGTTTACCCCAATCACGCGCCCGCATTCGTCAAACAGTGGGCCGCCCGAATTTCCGGGATTGAGTGACGCGTCGATCTGGTACAGCTGCGAATCAATTGCGCGGGCGTTTCCCTGGACCCTGGCACTGATGATTCCCGTGGTGATCTTGACCACCAGGCTGCTTTCAGAATCGGTAACTGCGCCAGCGCCACCTGGGAATCCCATAGCGAACACCCTTTGTGCATCCCTGACAGTCGTGCTAAGGGCCAGCGTAGCCGGCGGCCGGTCTAGCGGTTTCTCCAATTCCAGGATTGCCAGGTCTTTATTTGGATTGGCCCATACTACTTTGGCAGGGATGAGCCCATCGTCGTCACGGCTGATGCGGACGAAGAGGGCTCGACCGGTCTCGGTCATGCCTTTGGGAGCGTTGCCGCAGCAGACGTGATTGTTGGTTACGATGTGGCGTCCGTCACCTATGACGAAACCACTGCCCGTATAGATAACCGGTTTCGAGCGCTGCCTTACCTTGATTCCGAGCAGGATCGATAGAGTCTGCTCCTTCATCCTGGGGATCGGAGTCTCGGCGCGGATCGTACCGCCGCTCATCAGGACAATGGCAAGCGGAAGCACCAGGAGGGTTATCCTCATTACGATCGCCTCACTCTGAAAGGGTGGTCTCTTCCGGGGGAGGGGGTACCTGCTTTTCGACTGGCAGAGCCGAACCCGGCTCGTAGTCACCCCCCCGGACGTCCTCCGATTCCTTAGCAGGTCGTATCCCAGAATCTTGGGGCTCTTGGCTCTCGTCAGATTGATGGAGGGAGTATCGCCACAGAAACCAGGATCCCAAGAGAAGGATGACGAACAAAATCGACCACGCCAGGACCAGGCCCATCCGCTTCGGGCGCGGTGATGGCGGTAGTGGTTCGGTTCTTCTATCGATCCAGCTTTTGGTCGGCCCATCGGTTGCCTCGTCAACTGTGCTCTCAACCCTCACATCAGCTTCGACGTTGAACGAGATGACGGTGACGTTGTCTTGGTGAAGATGGCCCTGGGCAAGGACCTTTTGGACGAGCGCCTCGCAGCTACCCTGAGCCTCTCCCACGAGTTCCGCCGCCACCTCCTCTGGGGACAGCGTCTTGGTCAAGCCATCACTCGAAAGCAGCACACGGTCATGCGCTCGCAGGGGAAAGGCTCGCAGGTTACGGTCGAACTCACCGAGGTTTTCCATTCCCAGGTAGCTGGTCAGGTATTCGCGCTCCGGATCTTCACGAGCTTCTTCTTCCGATATCTGCCCCTCCAGAGCCTTCCGGTCGAGAATCATCTCGTACGTATGCGGCAGTGTCAGGACGGTCAATTCGCTCTCTCGAAGCAGCTGCAGCGGACTATCCCCGACGGAGATCCAGTAGAGGGATTCGTCATGGACCACGACCGCCACCAGAGTGGTGCCGATGTCACCCGCCATTCCTTCCTGCTTACCCAATTCGTGGACTGCTGAATTGGCCGCCCTGGTAGCGCGCTCGAGTGCCGTCGGGATGCTTTCGTCGCGGGACTTGGATGAGTAGGCTGCGAGGAATGCCTTGGTCGCGGTTCGGCTAGCTGCTTCGCCCTGCTCCAAGCCGCCCATCCCATCGGCGATGAGTGCCAGTAGACCTCCGTGTTCCCGGAACGCCTCGTCGCCGGGGTGGGAGAAGGCGAAAGAATCCTGCTGACTCTCTCTGGTCCCGATGTCTTGGGCGTTTCCAGGAACGAATCTCATTCAGAAAAAGACCTGGATCTTGGGCCGGCCGAAACAGGAAGAATGAAAAGAGGTCTGGCGTCGTACGGCAGTCTTCTGACACCCCCCTGAGGTAAGGTAGAAAAACGTGTCCTGCACCCAGATTTGCCAGGCAGCGAAACCGACCAGAGAGGACGAAGCATGACAAACCGCCCGGATATCATGGAAGTTGCTTGTGAGATCAAGGAGAGGTGTCCCTATTGTGGCTCGCGGATGATCCAGCGCAGGAAGATGGTCTGTATCGGATGTGGCTATGGTGAATCATGCTGTGATGGAGGCAAACAAGCCATTCGGAGCCGAGGCGATGCGACCACGGCTCTATCAGAAAGCGACTCTGGCTACAGCCACTGAAATCGTTCACCACAAAAGGGGACGAACATGAGACTGGTCTGTCCGACCTTGACCACATCGTCCGAGCCTAGCTCGGTTGGGGTGTGGACCACATCTCCATTGAGGTATACCAGTCCCTGTGCCTCGCCGGGCAGCAGCCAGAACTTCTTTTGTTCGGGTTCGAACGCAACCGCCGCGTGTTTGGCTCGCGAGACGGCTTCATCGTTGGCGATGCAGATGTCCATCTCTGGCGCTCTTCCGATAAAGTTCTTCGCGGTTCTTAGCCGGTAGTCGCGACCGCGGTCAGGTCCCTCAGTACACACCAACCAACCAACCTACTACAGGATCAAATCCCCTGGGCTCGTGTGGAGTCGGTACGATACGTCGGGTGGCAGCTCCAGATCCTCCAGCCTGGGGAGGATTGGGTTGAGGAGGTGGTGGAGTAGGAGCACCCTGCATGTTCTTGGTCTTGTCCTGACCACCACTGCCGGTACGATCCGGGTCCGTCCCAACCCCACACCAGGGACAGGATGTGTGTTTCGATGAATCAAAGAAGTGTCCCTGCGAGCACTGCTCCATGTTTACCATGAGTCTTCCTTTCCCTTCATTCCCCGTGCAAGGGAATAAACACATATCTCCTAAGGTTTCTTCTGATTACGCTCCCGCTGCATCTCCAAGAATCGTTCCTGGATCTCGGGCGTCGCTCCCCTGAAGCTGAGATTACGATCCGTGGTCATGACCAGAGTCCCCACCTGGACCGCTCTCTTTTCTTGTGGCAGCTTCATCGCTGGCATTGCGAAAATCTCGCTGCCGAAAATAACGAAGGGAGTGACCTGACCAGCGCTAGCGTTGCCTTTGCGGTCGTAGAGGTTCAGGTAGATCTTGTACTCCCCGGGTGGGGTGTCGCGCATCAGCCACAGCTCGTGTCCGGGTCCACCAGTGAATTCGGTCCTGACGTCTCCGGGCCAGTAAGCCTTGAATTTCTTGCGCGGATCGAATTTTGGAGCTTTCTTTGATCCATCGTCCACGAACAGGTCGATATCGTGGCGATTGCTGTACCACTCGGCCATGATCAGGATGGGATTACGAATCCTTCCTTTCTTGGCGTCCTTCTCAGCTTCCTCGAGCCGTTTCTTCAGGGCTGCAATCTCTTCGGGGGAGCCCTCCTTGTTGTAGTGGGGGAAGAGGACGACCATGACAATGAGAATCGCCCCCAGCGCGCCCGAAATCACGTCGAGCATCGACATGTTGAAGATGTTAACCTCGCGGTTCCTTGGCTTCATAGGGACGGGTATCTTCCTTCAATGCATCTAGCTGCCGACGTACATCCGATTGACCAGATTCCTCAGGCAGTAGTTGCCAGCCAGATTGAGACTTTGCTCTTCTCGCTTTTGAGTCGCCTGCAGGCCCAGCACGACAAAGGCGGCTTCTACCAGTGCAATGATCGTGGTATTGAAGGCTACCGATAGATTACCGGTGACACCGCCCAGATTCATATTCTCTGGATCCACGAAACTCAGGGCTCCAGCGATACCCACTACGGTACCGATGAAACCCAAGGTAGGGAGCAGCCAGACCAGGTAGCGCAGCATCGAATAGCGCAGGTCAAGGCGGTGAGCGATCAGCTCCAAGCTACTGTTCATGACGCTGACCATCTGATCCGCTGAGCGACTCGTCTGGAATTGCAGAATCGACACGTCGATGAGGGAGGGAAGAAAGCCGTTATCTCCATCGAAATCGCCTGCCACGCTCTTGTGTCAGGGGCCACCCAAAAGCGGCCAGTGAGGGCCACTTCAAAACCGGCCATTTTCAAGAGCCATTGAGGGCCGCATCCGGCGTAGGATGCGCCGATGGCCAATACATTGAAAATGGAAAAGAAGCAAACGGTTTTGGCGCTCCTGAAGCTGGGCTGGTCGTATCGTCGGATCGAGCGAGAGGTGGGAGTCCGACGAGAGAGGATTGCCCGCTATGATCCCTCCCGAGATTCAAAACCGGCCAAAGCGGCCCCCGGCTCGGAGGAGCAAAAGCGGCCAAAGCGGCCCCCGGGTCTGCGCAGCTTCTGTGAGCCCTTTCGGGAGCAGATTGAAAAGAAACTCCAGCAGGGATTGCAGGCCAAGCGGATCTGGCAGGACCTGGTCTTCGAGCAGGGATTCGGGGGAGCCTACAACTCCGTCAAGCGCTTCTGTGGAAAGCTCAAGGCGGAGAGTCCTCGCGTGTTTGCTCGGGTGGAAACTCCCCCCGGTCGGGACCTGCAGATCGACTTCGGCAAAGGAGCCCTGACTCGGACCGAATCGGGTCGTTACCGCCGTCCTCATCTGTTCAAGGCCGTCCTCTGCCACTCGCGCCACTCCTATGAGGAAGTCGTCTGGCGGCAGGAACTGAAGACGTTCATCCGCTGTGTCGAGGAGGCTTTTCACGCTTTTGGAGGCGGCGTGGAGGTGGTTCGCCTCGATAACCTCAAGGCCGGGATCACCCGGGCTTGCTTGGTGGACCCCGAGGTCAATGCCGTCTTCAGTGCGCTCGCTCGCCACTACGGCTTCGCCGTGCTGCCCATCCATCCGGGCGCTCCAAACGAGAACGGAAAAGTCGAAAGAAGCATCGGATATACCGACTCCAGCGCGCTCAAAGCTCGCCGCTTCGAGAGCCTGGATGCGCAGAATGAGCATCTGCAGAGTTGGAACGAGCGAATCGCCCGCCAGCGCATCCACGGCACCACCAAGCAGCAGGTCTGGCCCCGCTTTGTCGAAGAACAGAAGCATCTCCGACCGCTTCCGGATTCCCGCTTCAGTTTCTTCCGCGTGGGCCGTCGAACGGTCTCCACCGATGGCCACATCGAAGTCGACCGAGCGTTCTACTCGGTGCCCAATCATCTGCTCGGTTGTGAAGTCGCCGTGCACTGGGATGATCGTATCGTCCGCGTCTTCTTTCGTGAGCAACAGGTGGCCCTGCATCCGAAGCACCCGCCGGGGAGATTCCGAACCGAAACGAGCCATCTTCCGGAACGCAAACGCTACGCGCACTATCGAACCGAGCATCATCTGCTGAAGCAAGCCCGAGCCGTGGGTCCAGAGGCGCACCGCTGGGCCGAGCGAGCTCTGGAGGTCCGAGACATGCTCGCCTACCGACTCGTGCAGGGCATGATCTCGCTGACCCGCCGCTACCGCGCTTCGGTCGTCGACGAAGCCTGCGGCAAGGCGCTCGCACATGACGCCTTCCGCTACCGGACTCTGGTGGCTTTGTGTAAGCGACTGGACGTGCCGCAGCGCTCTTTGTTTACCTCCGAGCACGAGTTGATCCGACCGCTGTCCGAGTACCAGATCACCGATCCCACAGGAGAACCAGAATGATCTCATCAGAACTGGAACGAAAACTTCGTCACCTCCGGCTCTCGGGCCTGGCTCAGGTCTTTGACGTTCGCCTGCAACAAGCCGTCCAGGGAAGGCTCAGCCATCAGGAGTTCTTTGAGCTGCTGATTGATGACGAGCTGACCCGCCGTCGGGACCGGCTGTTGGAGCGACGTTTGCGCCAGGCCCAGTTTCCGGAACAAAAGCACTTGGAGGACTTTAACTTCTCCTTTAACCCCTCCATCAACCGGCAGCAGATCTTCGATCTGGCTACCGGCCGATTCATCCAACAGCGCCGCGGCTGGTTGGTCATCGGTCAGACCGGAGTCGGCAAGAGCCATCTGATCATCACCGTCGGGATCAAGGCGGTCGAAGCCGGTCACCGGGTGCAGTACAAGTCGGCTTTCGATCTGCTGGAAGACATCGCCGAAGCCACGGCCACCGGCAGACGCCGATCTTACATTACGGAGATGACCCGGATCCCGCTGCTGATCCTCGAGGATCTGGGACTCCGCAGAGTGCCGGAGTCGGCGGCAGAAGATCTGTTGGAGATCCTGCACCGCCGATACCAGAAGACCTCGACGATCCTCAGTTCGAATCGACCCCTGGAGGACTGGGGCGCGATGCTGGGAGGAGATACGGCGGCCACCTCGGCGCTGCTGGACCGCTTCCTGCACACTTCGGAAGTCACCTTCATTCGGGGCAAGAGCTATCGCCTCTACGAGCGACAGCAACGAGAGAAATCCACCCCGAAGCGAGGGAAAGAGAAATGACACCTGCGAGGCGAGTGCTGTGAGTGCGGGCTTGTCCCCTACTCGCAGACCCTGGGACTCAGCCCCAGGCTTCGTAGATTGCCCGCTCCGAGGGAGGGGTCAGGACAGGGTGGGGCAGAGCTCATTGCTTGAGGGGCCTCTGAGCGAATGTTTTTTGAAAAAAGGAAGCCAGGAAGAAGCCGTGTCGTTGAAACCAAGCAGAGACCATGGAAGCCAGGCTTCTCGAGTTTCCCCCAACACCCCCGGAAAGCCGTGGAAACTGCCGCGCTATGGAAACCGTGGGAAAACGGCTGCCTCGCGAAGACGACTCCAGGAGGCGAGTTTTTCCACCGTTCCCACAGCGCTTGGAAAACTCCTCCGGACGGAGTTTCCCACAGTTCCCACCGCTTCTACGGCTGAACACACAACAAAGCCTCCTCCCCCCGCTTCGCGGGGAGGGCTTCACAAGGGATTGAAATGACTCGAACCGGAGGATATAACTACTGAATCACTGGCCGGTTTTGACCCGGCCCCGCCTGGCCGCTTTTGAAGTGGCCCCCGACACTCTTGCGAATCGGGCCTAGATCCTGGGCCTGAAGCACCGTCTCCTCGTCCTCAGGTAGGTAGCGTTTGCGGAGGAAGCCCATTTCGAAGGACGCCACCTTCCAGCGCACAAAGAGTTCGCCCAGGCTGATGAAGAACATGAGGTGCATCAGGTTCTGGATGGAGAAGGGATAGGTAAAGGCGCTGTTGTCGCTGTAGTCCAGCAGCAGTACGGCCATGGACGAATTCTTCGCCAGGGATAGGGTGAGGAGAATGATGAAGAACAGGCCCAGGGCCAGAGCCGCTGCCAGTAGGACTCCTCGTCCTGGGAGCTTCTGTGAGGCCAGGGCCAGGTCGGGTTCTACTGCTCTCCGCAGGTTGGACATCTTTCACCTCTGACTTTGACTGCCCCGCAGACACAGCGTACCAGCCGCTTTCCAGGAGCCCAGGGCTTCGGGGGGGCAGGGGGCGTGGAATCGTTGTCCCTCAGCTGGTCGGTATTGACCTGATTGTGCTTCTTCTTGATGGCAGCCAGCAGGTCTGAAACTTGAAAGACGACCGAGCCAAATTGGACCTTGTCGTCGGGCGAGATGAACTCCTGTTGGATCGGTTCTGGCCGTCCGCCCCGGAAAAGGAACGTCCCGTTGCTACTCTTGCAGTCTGTAAGGAAGATCTGCTGCCCTTCGGTGAAGGTAAGCTGGGCGTGTAGACGGCTTACTGATTCGTCGGCAATGGGAATGTCACAGCCGCGATCACGCCCTATGGTGAATTTCTGCTCCTGCATGCCTACGCTAGCGACTCGAAGGAACCCAGCCAGGGTAGTAAAGATACGCCAGGAATCCAGTTCGAATCAAGGTTTCAGAGCGTAGCTTTGGTCTCCAGGCCGAAGTATTCTTGTTCTTTCGAGCCTTTGGCTCGAGGAACGGCGGCCTGGCCCACCGCTACGACGTCGACCCAAAGTGCTTCCCTGAATGATCCAGGCCAGCTGGCGGCGGCTATGCTAACCTGGAGCTCTCTGAAAAACTGCACCCCGAGAGTCGAACCCCGTGATAATCTTGACCGGTTGTTCTGGGCGGGCATCGAGGAGACTCGATCCGCACCGCGTGGGTCCAGTTCAGATCGATCTGTAAAGTAGCATGAAGGAGGAGAAAGTATGGCGGGGATCTCAAGAAGGGAACTGAGGGCTGTCGAAAAGGCACCGGACACGGCATCAGTTGGGAACATGGGACGGCGGTCTTTCATAGCGGCAACTGTCGCCGCCGTGGGCATCGGGGCCCGCCAGCGGGATTACGGACCGGGTGCGGCGCCGGTACGCTATCCTGACCCCGACATCGTGACCTTGGACGAGCGTTTTGCGAAGTACAAGCTGGGAAACACGCCAATCCAGCGCTTGCACCTGGGAACCCTATGGGCGGAGGGACCGGCCTGGAATGGTGTGGGGCGGTTTCTGGTTTGGAGCGACATTCCCAATAACGTTCAGATGCGATGGCTGGAGGAGGATGGCCACGTCAGCACCTTCCGCCACCCTTCGGGCAACAGTAATGGGAACAGCTTCGACTTCCAGGGACGCCAGATCTCCTGCGAGCACGGAAATCGTCGAGTGGTCCGCTACGAACACGACGGCGATATCACGGTGCTTGCCGACAAGTGGCAGGGAAAGCCGCTCAATGCGCCCAATGATGCCGTAGTCCATCCCGACGATGGAGCCATCTGGTTTACCGATCCCGGCTATGGCAGCCTGATGAATTACGAGGGTCACAAGGGCAAGCTCCACATCAAGGAAGCCGTCTATCGGATCGATGTCCAAACCGGAGAGATGGACCTGGTTACGGACGAGATCTTCAAACCTAACGGGCTCTGCTTCTCGCCCGACTATAAGAAGCTCTACATCGCGGATACCGGTGCGTCGCACTATGAGGAAGCTCCCAAGAACATCAAGGTCTGGGAGGTTAGCGACGGGACCAAGCTCAAGGGGGGACGAGAATTCACCTCGATGGAGCTCGAGGGGAAGGCGGGTTTCGCGGATGGCATTCGGGCCGATGTCGACGGCAACGTCTGGGCCAGCGCCGGTTGGGTGGGCGATGGCTATGATGGAGTCCACATCTTCGCGCCCAATGGAGACCGGATCGGTCAGATTCGTTTGCCTGAGATCTGTGGCAATGTCTGCTTTGGCGGCAGCAAGCGGAATAGGCTCTTCATGACCGCCAGCCAGTCACTTTATTCCGTCTACGTGGAAACCCAGGGGGCGCACATCACTTGATTCGTTTCAGAGAGGCTGATCCTCCATCTCGATGAATATAGGGCCGCTGTAAGGGTTCTCGGCCGCTACCGTTTCGTTGAGCTCGATGCCGAGGCCGGGTTTTGTGGGGGGGATGATATACCCGTCCTCCCACTGAAGTGGCTCCTTGACGATCTCGGTGTGAAAGCCTCCAAAGGTTTCGATGCTCTCCTGGATCAGGAAATTGGGACTGCAGGTAGCGATCTGGATGTTGGCGGCCGCCTCGATCGGTCCGCAGTAGAGGTGGGGAGCCAATTGGGCGTAGTGGGCCTCCGCCATACCGGCAATCTTCTTCGCCTCCAGGATGCCTCCGACTCGCCCCAGGGCGGGCTGGATGATGGCCGCCGCTTGTTTCTGTAGCAACTCGGCGAACTCATACTTCGTCGTGAGGCGCTCCCCTGAGGCGACCGGGATGCTGGTAGATCGGGCGACCCGAGCCATTTCTTCTCGATTCTCGGGCGGAACCGGCTCCTCCAACCACAGTGGATCAAAGCGTTCCAACCTCTTGGCCAGGCGAATCGCGCTGGAAGTTGTCATCTGACCATGTGTTCCTATCAGCAGGTCACAGCGGCCACCGACGGCGTCTCGTATGTTCTTGACCACCACCTCGGCATTATCGAGTGCCGGCAGCGAAAGCTGTCTGGGGTCGAAGGCCGACATGGGCATGACCGGATCGAACTTGAGAGCGGTGAAGCCCTGCTCCACGTATTGGACGGCTCGTTTCGGCCCCAGATCGGGATCTCCGAAAGCATCGGCTACGGCCAGCACATCCTGTTCCTCGACGGAGTCTGACCCGTCGTTGCTTGGCGGATAGATGTAGGTATAGGAGCGGAGCTTCTCGTGCACCTGGCCCCCCAGGAGATTGTAGATAGGCTGGTCCAGGGCCTTGCCAATGATGTCCCAGCAAGCCATTTCGATGCCGCTGAGCACGCCCACCAGGCTCAGGTCAGGATGTTGGCTATAGCCGCTGGAGTAGATGATCCGCCAGAGGCGCTCGATCTTGAACGGTTCGCAGCCGATGACATAACGCTCCACCACGTCCTCGATCAACTGAGTGACCTTGTGAGGATGAAACGGGACTCCGTAAACTTCGCCGAAGCCCTCGATCTGATCGTCGGTGGTCAGCTTCAAGAAGACGAAATAGGCTCCTCCGTGGTGGGGTGGGGGATTGGCTACGACGTAGGTCTTGAGATCCGCTATCTTCATGATCGGTGTTCCTTGAGTTGACTGAAGTTCTGAACTCCCGTAGGTCGTATTGATGTTCCAGTGTACGTATGTCCGGCGCCCAGGAACGCTGGCCCTATTCGGAAAGGAAACTTCGAGTCCGGGCGTAGCGGTGGCCTCCAGGCCGCTGTCGGTCGAGTCAAAGGCTCGAACGAAGAAGACTTCGGCCTGGAGCCCAAAGCTACGTTCGTCCAATGAAGTTTCAGCTTAGCGAGATTTCGGTACGTCATTAGGCGGTATGTCTTCCTGTCTCCCAGTGGGTCCCAGCCACCAGGGTGGCCAGTGTAATCGGCAGTCCGACCAAGATAGGATCGATGGTCCAGACTACCATGATCGAGCCTACTTCCTCGACCCCTCCCATCAGCTGGAGTAGTAGGATGACTGACGCGCCCACCAGCATCGACACGAAGACCGTCTTTGGGGCGCGTCTTACCGAAGGAAATAGGACCAAGGCTACCAGGACCGGTGCCACAGAGGAGCCCATGATCCGTCCGCCCAGCCAGAAGAGTTCGACCATGAGCGGGAAGACATAGAAGATCGCGCCAGCCAGCAATCCGACGAGAATCACGTTGAACCGGTAGAGCCAGAGTTGGGTGCTCACAGCGGCGCTGGGATTGATGAATCGTCTATAGACATCGATGGTAAAGTTCGAAGCAATCGTGTTGATCGTCGAGTCCAGGGTCGACATGCTGGCTGCCAGGATGCTCACGATTAGGATGTTCGCGAAGTAGCCGCCCGCGACCGTGAAGGTCAATCTGAGGAAGACGTCTTCGCCGGCGATATCGGCCCCATGGATCGCCCGTCCCAGAATGCCGATGAGGGGCGGTGTCATGTACCAGAGGGTCGAAATGATCCCGCCATACAAGAACCCTTTACGTGCCGTCTCTGTGCTGGCTGCAGCCAATCCACGCTGAATCACGCTTTGATAGCCGAAGGTGATGGCCACCCCGATCGTGATCCAGGCCAAGACCTGGATTGGTCCGCCGGTTCCAAAGGTGCTAAGAAAGGCGGGCTCATCGATGGATCCGCCCACTGAGAGGCCTCCCAACTCCAGGAAACCAAGAGCGACCAAGGACACCGATCCGATTACTACAATGAAGAATTGGATCGCGTCCGTGACCAGGATGGCCCACATTCCTCCCAGGAAGACGTAGACCACAGTCAACGTAGCCATCAGGGTCAGCGACAGGAGCAGAGAAAGATCGAGAAGCTGGGAGGTCACGACGGCCAGCGATCCCATTACTGCAGCCGTCGCGCCCAGATCTCTGAGAATGATCAGGCACAGGGATAGCACTCGGTGTTTGGGGCCGAACATGCGATCGAAGAGCTGGGGGATTGTAATGATCTGGAGCGCCCTCAGCCGCGGGACTACATAATAGGCCATCCAGACGGTTGCCAGGACGAATGAACCCCCGGTCCAGTAGGCACTCAGTCCGAAGTCTTTGGACAACCCAGAAATGCCAATGAGCGTGGGTCCGTTGATCCAGGTTGCGGCCACCGAGAAGGCGATCAGCCAGGTGCCGGAACTTCTACCGGCAACTGCCATATCCTCGATTCTTCCGACCTTGGTTCGGGCTGCCCAGATGCCAATCCCAAACATCAGCGCCAGGTAGACTCCTATGAGCCACCAAGCAGGTTCGAACTCTTTCATGGCGCCACTAGCCGCGGAGCAGGTACGCCCAGAACCAGACGTAGATGAAGCCCACCAGGATCAAGAGGAGCAAGCCAAGCCAGGGGTTAAGGCGCGGGGGAGGAACCGCGTCCATGAGATCTAGCTCTTGGTTGTTGTAACGATAGGATTCTGGGTGTTCTCTCCGGGTTGGGCGCTTTGCGTCTTTCATCGTGTTGTTATCCCATTGAACGGTCCAGGTAAGACAGTCTTGCCGCTGGATAGGGCAATATCAAGGCCCTTTGGTGTTTCAGCCTAGTGAACAGCGCGAACACAGAAAGGATGCGTCAGGGCCCCGAATGTGCAAAACTGGAAGCTATCATTTCCCATCTTCGATTGCTGATGTTTTTCGGGCTCTTTCTCTCTCCGGTGTGGTGTGTCTCGGGCCCAGAGGACATCGAGGTGGAGGCGGACGAGTTCCTGAAGGTCTTTCCCCGTGATGCTAAGGTCGAGAAGATTGTTCCGGGCCTGGGGAGGACCGATGGGCCGATCTTCAGCCGTCTGGGTTTCCTTCTTTTCTGTGACACCTCCACTCGGAAGATTTTCAAATACGTTCCTGGAGCTGCTGGAAGTCCTGGATCAGATGCTGCCCTCATTGCATACCGGAAGAACAGCGGAGGAGCTCAAGGCCTGACCTTTGATCGCCAAGGCAGGCTGATTGCCTGCGAAGCGGTTGCAAAGAGGGTCACTCGGACCGAAAAAGACGGCTCCATAGCGGTCTTGGCTCAGAATTTTCAAGGCAAGGCGTTCAACGGTCCCCGAGACGTGGTGCATGCGATTGATGGAAGTACCTACTTCACCGAATCCAGCTGCGGGAAATGGCGCGGGTCCTGATGGTAGCTCCAATCTGCCAGCTTCCCTCTACCAGATTACTTCTCAAGGAGAGTTGCGGCTTCTTAAAACACGGGCTTCTGTTCCCACGGGAGTGACTGTCTCTCCGAATCAGCAGAGGCTGTATCTATCTGACGCTGGCGACCAGAGTATCTGGTCCCATAGGTTCAGACCCAACGGTTCGGTGGACGAGGGCACGCTATTCGCCCGGCTCAAGTCAACGCGGCCTGGATCCGTCGGTGGCATCAAGACCGACGAAGATGGCCACGTATTATGCATTGGCCCCGGAGCCATCTGGGTCTTCGAGGCGACTGGGAAGCGCCTGGGCAGGGTTCGTCTGCCTGAGCCGGCATCGAATCTGACCTGGGGTTACCGCAAGAACACTCTCTACATAACGGCGGGAGATTCGTTGTATTCGATCCCCGTGCTGAGTTTCGGGACCAGGACCTTCTAGCCGCCAGAGGGGGTGAGATCGTGAGTAATCTGCGCAGGACTCCGGACAATCAAGTTCTTTCCTCCCAGACCAGACGGCAGTTTCTCGAACGCCTTCCTTTGATGGCAGCCTGTCCCGCCCTCACAAGTCTCTCGCCCTCAGCCTCACCCAAACGCCTGGCGGCAATACTGGTGGGCTATGTCATCAGATGGCACGGGGACAACATTGTGACTCGCTTGATGGAGGGTTACTGGATCAACCAGACCTTCTACCCGCCGCGCTGTCGGGTTTCCTCGATCTACACCCACGCCGTGCCCAGCTACGATGTCAGCCGCCGCGCCGCTCAAGCCCATGGAGCGGAGGTCTACCTCAGTATTCGAGAAGCTCTCTGTCTGGGCTCGGACCGACTGAATGTGGACGGAGTTGTGGTGGTCGCCGAATCCCCCCCGGTCCTCTACTCCTTTGATCAGAATCCCTACCGAGAGTTTCTGGAGCAGATCGTCGGGGTCTTTCGACAAAGTGGACGGTCGGTCCCGGTGTTCATCGACAAGCATTTCTCCTCTCGTTGGGATGAATCCAAGTGGATCTACGATCAGGCTTCGGAGCTGGGTTTTCCGCTAATGGGAGGGTCCACCATCCCCATCACACACAGGAGGCCGCCGCTCGATGTGCCGTTGGAGACGGAATTCGAGGATGCATTGGTGGTGGCGTCGATCCCGGGAGCTCATATCCAGTCGATCAGCTTTCATGCTCTAGAGTTGCTCCAATCTCTGGTGGAACGGCGAAAGGGAGGGGAGTCCGGGGTGCGGGCGCTTCAGTTTCTGGAGGGCGAAGCGGTCTGGAAGGCAGCTGAAGAAGGCCTTTGGTCACGGGAACTGTTCGAGGCGGCAGTTGCTCGCAGCACCCAGGTCCCCGCCGGAGACTCCCGCGAAAGAGTCACTGACCCGATGGCGATACTGCTCCATTACAATGACGGCTTCAAGGCCGCAGTCGTGGGCGCTGCTGGGCTGGTGGGCGGCTTTACCTTGGCTGCCAAGATAAGGGGGCGTCCCGATCCGTTGTCCACACTTGCCTACTATGTGTCGGTCAACGCCAACAGCTTCAGCTGTCTGGTCCGCTATGCCGAGGACTTTTTCATCACAGGCCAATCGGCCAATCCGGTAGAGCGAACGCTTCTGGCCTCGGGTCTGATCGACTTCATCATGAGATCCCGCGAGCAGGGCCATAAGCTAATCCAGACACCGGAACTTACGGTAGCCTACCGCGGGCCGATACAATCGGCCGTCTGCGAAGGACCGGGTTCCTGAAGATAATTTGTTATGGGAGAAGCCTGATGATCAGCCATAGAAACCTTTTTCGGTGACGACCCGATCGACCCTTCGATCCCATTAACCGGCTACCTTCTGCTGAAGCGGAAGGGACCAACAGAACCAACAGAACCGAGCTGCAAGGGAACCTATCTAGCGAATACTAGACCCAAAATAAGCGCAAGTTCGAAAATAGACCCCTTTGTCGGCTCCGAGGAGCCATTTTGGAGACCTAAATTCTAAATTTCGGCGCGAAGTCACTCAGAACAGGCACGTGTTCAGCTGTCCTCCACGCCGATCGCTCAGGGAAAACGATTCTGCCCTCTTGGGGGGCGTTTGTAGAGACACCTCGCCCCAGCTCTGGCGACCCTCGGAGCTACTTTATCTCCTTTCAGTTTCAGGTAGCTGGCCGGTGTTTCAACCACTTACTGCCTTCCAAGAGAAGACGGCTCCAACCATTGACATCCAGCAGCCGATAGACCAACTGTCGGCCCCTGCGCAAAATCTGGCAGGGCATTTCAATGACCTCTCGCAGGAAACGGCGATACTCCATCTTCACCAGCTCTCGGGCTTGCAGTCGCGCCGGCAGCACCAACCCCATCCAGGCCTTCAGATTCCAGGCTTGAGCCGCAATCACCAGATAGGCCCAGTTGGCTACCAGCGTATCCGAGGGCATCCGCAGGGCCTCGACTCCGTTCTTGAGTTGTTCAATGACGTTCTCCTGGTTGCAGCGCCGGTTGTTTTCCCGTACGACTCCCGCCGTTCCCAACGTTCTGGCCGAGATATTGGTGACATAAAAGTGGTAGCGCGTCTGCGGCAGCAGCCGCTTCTGGCCTTTCTCGACCAGGATCGTCTTGCGCAAGATCACCATCCGATAGGTTCGCTTCGCTTTGCTCGGACGGTAGTCGATCTCCGCAATCTCTTCCCGTTCCAGCGTCAGCGTCTTGAACCCGCGTCTCTTGACAATCTCCGGCTTCACTTTGTCCCGCCGCTGGCGCCGCTTCTTCCCTTTTCCTTTCCCCTGGCTGGGGCCCCCAGCTCTTTCCATCTCGCTTCTGGCAACGCCTCCGCCCACTTGACGAAGCTCGGATGGGCGTCGATCCCGAAGTCAAACTCCACGCCCGCCTCCGTCCAACGGTCAAAATGAGCCGTCAGCGAAAAATCCGTGTCCCCGCGCAGGCGCACCTTCCGAAAACCCGCCTCTCGAACCAGCTCGATACTCCGATCCAGCCATTCGGCCGCTCCCTCATGAGAGGGACGGTTGCCCGAGCGGTTGACCGCATAGAGCACCTCTCCCGTATTGGCCAGCGTCACGATCAGCGGCGCATAGCCCCACTGCCCGTCGTAGCTGATCTCCATCCCTTCCTTGCATTCGCCGCTCGTGGGGGCCATCGTCCCATCCACGTCGATCTCCGCCCGTTGGAAGAAACGGGCCGGTTGTTGGGCCCAGACCTTGAGGCGGCTGGCATTGACGGCTTCCATCAGATCCACCACGTCGGGCGCGTCAAAGCGGCGCACAAAGTCTCCGGCCGTGCTGGGGGCGGGGATCTTCTCGGCTCCCACCGCCTCCAGGAAACTCACACTCTGACGTCGCAGTTCAATATCCTGATAGCGGGTCCCGCCCGTGGCCACGTTGTAGATCAGGCTCAGGACGTGGTCCGATTCGTGGTACGGTTGGTGGCGTTTGAGCAGCGTCACCGCCTGGTCAATGGCTTTCCCCAGCCCACTCCACTTCACCACCTGCTGCAGCAGCCCCAGACCACCGTAACTGACCGCACCCGTTTTCTCCGAGACCTCGTAGCTGATGACCTCGGGCGAGAGCACCGGTTTCGGGTCTTGACCGTTCCAGCTGGGGCTCAATCGCTGAGCAACCTCTGCTTCCCGTTTGCGGATGATTGCGCTATCCTTTTTCTTCACCTGAAATGCCTCCTTTCGGCTTGTTCTGAAGTTTCTTTGACAACCCCAGAATACCCGTCAGGTCTGGCATTTCAGGTGTTTACATGTGGTTTAGTCCACTTTCATCCACTTCTTTTGGGACTAGTTGTTCTGGGTCAGCATGTCAAGTTGGATCTCCGGATCGGGGACCCTGAAGGAGCCGGCTTTTCAGGTCTGGAACGCTAACCGGAAAGGGAGGAGAATGATAGAAGCGCACCGAAGACTCGATCCCTTCATTTTCTTATCCCAGGCAGCCATTCTGTTCTGCCTGATGACTTCCATCGCCGCGGCGAAGTCGCCATTGAATTCCCACTCAGCGAGATCAGCTTTGCCGAATTTCATCCTGCTCATGGGCGACGATCACGGGTGGGAGGAAACAGGTTACAACGGGCATGCCCATTTACGGACGCCCGTGCTCGACGAAATGGCCGCCGCGGGCCTACGGCTGGATCACTTCTACGCGGCGCACCCGAGCTGCTCGCCTACGCGCGGCAGCGTGCTCACCGGGCGGCATCCGAATCGGTACGGCACCTTCACTCCCAACTGGTCCATTCGACCGGAGGAGATCAGCATTGCGCATCTGCTCCGCAAGGCTGGCTACGCGTGCGGCCATTTTGGCAAGTGGCACGTCGGGCCGGTGAAGGCCGAGTCGCCGACGAATCCGGGTGCGATGGGATTCGATGAATGGCTGTCGCACGATAATTTTTTTGAAATGAACCCGCACCTGTCGCGCAACGGCGGACCACCTAAACGCTTCGAGGGCGAGAGCTCGGAGATCGTTGTGGACGAGACGATTCGTTTCATTGGCAAGGCGAGGAAAAGTGGGAAACCGTTTTTCTCTGTCGTCTGGTTTGGCTCGCCGCACGAGCCTTACAGCGGACTAAAGGAAGACCTCGTGCTCTACGACAACCTGCCCGAAGCGTATGCGAAACGAACCGTCACGTTGACCTCGAATGAGACGGGCGTTCCCGTTCGCCGTCCGCTCCGTGACGTCCTGCGCGAGCGCTATGCCGAGATTACCGCGATGGACCGTGCGATCGGGAAGCTGCGACAATATCTCAAAGACGAGGGTCTGCGACAGAACACCTTGGTTTGGTATTGCGGAGACAATGGCACGCCGCCGAGCGGGCTGACTGCCTCGCCGTTTCGTGGTTTGAAAGGCCTGATGTACGAGGGTGGTATCCGGGTTCCAGGGGTCATCGAGTGGCCAGAACGGATCACAACCCGCGTGTCGAACGTCAACTCTGTTACCAGCGACATGCTGCCGACCCTCTGTGCCCTGGCGGGCCAGCCGCTTCCGGAGCGTCCACTGGACGGCATCAATCTGGAACCGCTGATCGACGGTAAGATGAAGCACCGGCCGAGTCCGATTTTTTTCTGGGCCTACAATACGCGCAACGCGCTTATGGGGGAACCGAAGCCCTACATCGACCCCAAACTTCAGGAAGGCACGACCCCGCTGGTAAAACTGATGAATGGCATTGCGACGCGAAACTTTCAGAACTTCTACCATCCTGTCATTACCGAGCAGGACTTCTCCGGCGCCCGGGTCATTCTGGACAACCGCTACAAGCTCGTCATCGAGGGCAAGTTGGGGAACCAATTGGCCAAAGAGTTGTTCGACCTGCGTAAAGACCCCGCGGAGAAGGACAATCTGATCGAAGCCCAGCCCACCATTGCGAAGAAGCTGGAGCGCCAGCTCCGTGAATGGCAGCAGTCCACGCTGACCAGCCTGACCGGCGCGGACTATCGTTAGCCGCACCACCCGTGGTCCACAAAAACCTCGATCCTGTTGATTCTTGCCGGTGTTTGTGGATGGTGGGCTCCCGTCATGGGATCTGCTGTTGAAATAATTCGGGATGGCTTCGGGTGACGGAAACTGCCCGCTGGCGGAGAAAGATCCCTGGTCTATTTTCAGGGTCTTCCAGAGCTGCCCTTCCCGGCGGTGACGATTTCCTGTTTTCCGCGGAATAGAGGCGTTGAACTCCCGGTTGCCTTGCCTGGGCGGTAGGCCCATCCATCGGGCCAGTCAGCTACTCCGGCTTGATGAAGAAGACGTATTCGTTGCTGTCGACTCCCTTGTAGTTAATGCTGTATTGCACCATCAATTCGTCGGGGGCATCGTCATCGTAGGTGTTAATCCGGCAGTTGGTGCTGTACCCATCGCCGTTTTCCGGTATCGCTGCTGACGATGATTCCACTGCCCCAGTTCTCGCCGTCGGAGGACTGGTATAGAACGAATCGTTCTGTTCCCTCACCGTAGCTTCCTGATCTCCCGTGAAGATAGTATCGGCCCCCGATGTAGCCCAGCTCGGGGTCGCGGACTTTCTTGTCGACATGCGATTTTCCCTGTTCGCTCCAGGTACGACCCTGGTCCGTGCTGATGCAGTAGTAGAAATGGTGTTCGTCGTCGGAGTCGTAGGCCCCGGCCAGAAGGCCTCCATCCTTCATCAGGGTCAAGGCGCCATACCATTTCTTGTTCTCAAGCGAGAGAGTACTCCGCTTCTGCCAGGATCGCCCGTCGTCGGTACTGACGTACAGAACGTGGGGTCCTCCCCCGGCTGAGTCATACACGATGTAGTTGGTGCTGCCGTCCACTGCCGTGGCGACGGGATAACCGACATGGGGACCGTCGACAGACTCATACGTGGTCCAGCTGACACCCTGATCGAAGCTCCTCATGAAGCCGCTCATGCTTCGTGTGCCATCCCCAAAATAGGTGATGAAGACGACCACCGTTCCCTTCTGGGTGACCAGGCCCGCCTCGACCCATGCCGGCCGACTGGGATCTCTCTGATAGGCTTCGAATGAGTAGGGGAACCGGTTGTACATCTTCCAGCTTTTTGCCGCTATCTCGACTCACCGCATACTCGCTCCAACCATCCAGATTGTGGTCGCTCGTATTCGTATTGAACGCAACTATCTGACCGTTGGGATACTCCAGGCAGACGGGCCCGCCGTGGGAATTTCTGCCGGGAAAATCGTGTTCGAGGTCGGATATGATCGTCCCGAAAACGTCATCCCGGAGTCGTTGAAAAACGCCTAGAATCGACGTTTTCAGGTAGGCGGACCGAGGGGCGTTCCAGGAATGGCAGCGCAGAATTCAGGGATAGCTGTCGGGAGAAGTATTGGCCGCCGACGATCGTACTTGGTAGTCAGACGTCCATGGCAACCCCCCAATGGGCCACCTGCTTTCCACCCTCCTTCGTGCTATCCAAGACCAGCCCGTTTGCCAACCCTAGCACTGCAGCGCATAATCACAGGAAAAATGGGCTGCCCGAAAGGCTGGCTCTCAGCCGTCCTCATCTTTCACGCCTGCATCCTTGCACTTCCCATCTCCAACCCGGACCTGCAGGTTGGCCTTGCCATCACTGAGATCACGCCACCTGTGGGGCACCCGTTGGCCGGCTACGGCAGCCAGAGGGTGGCCGAAAGTGTTCACCAGCCTCTTTACGCCAAAGCTCTTGTCCTCAGCAGTC
Organism: Acidobacteriota bacterium; assembly: GCA_965219855.1. GTDB lineage: Bacteria > Acidobacteriota > UBA6911 > RPQK01 > JAJDTT01 > CAUZIZ01. The sequence goes on along the minus strand of CBDCOR010000012.1, from coordinate 676,221 downwards.
AGGGAACCACTCTGGCCCTGGTCTCCTGTGACGTGCACGACCTGTCGCTACCCGGTCTGGTTGAGCGATTGCGCCGGGAGCTGGCCATCGACCATGTCTTGCTAGTCACCACCCACTCCCATTCCGCTCCCAACCTGGTTCAAGGTGTCTCCCCTTCTCCCTGGGAAACGGCAGCTGAGGCGCGGCTTTTCGATGTCGTGGCCAGGGCCTTGGAATCCCGCTTCGTCGCCCGGGTGGGTTCGGCTCAAAGAACCCTGCGTTGGGATGGCACCTCGGCGCCCGAATCCCTCTGTCACAACATCCGGGTCAGGCAGGACGACGGAACAATCGGGGAGCAGTGGTCGGTTGCCTCAGGGGAAGGTGGGACGCCCACGGATCCAGCCCTGGGCGTCGTCCGCATCGACGATGCCACCGGTAGGACTCGGGTGGTTTTGGCCCACTACAGCTGCCAGACTGCGGTATTGGGGCCCTGCAACACGGCCGTGTCGGCGGATTACGCCGGAGCCCTCTGTCGCCAGGTGGAGAGAAAGCTGGCGGGCACCACCTGTGTCTTTCTGGGAGGCGGTGGAGCTAACGTCTATCCCCTCCATTCCCGATCCTGCGGAGCCGACGGATTCAACCGGGTCCAGGCGTTGGGACGGCGTCTGGGTGATGAGGTCCTGAGGACCTTGGAGCAGATCGTCCCCGAGGAGAAGCCGACGTTTAGGGTCGTACAGCAGGGCTTCACGCAGGACTGGTTTGCCCCCAACCCGGCCACTGCCCACGGCTTTATAGCGCTCCGCAGGGGGTGCGGCAGGATTGATGTCCCTGAAGGGGGAAAAGTTGTGCCCGCCGGAGCCCGTCCACACGATGTTGTTGTCCTGCGAGCCATTGAACTCGTACAGGCCCAAGGAAGGCCGCTTCCAGATGATCCCATCGAGGCTCTCGGCGTAGCATGCCACCTGGGGATGTTCCGGAATCACCACTTCTCCTGGCTTTGACAGCGAGGGGACAATGTAGCCAGTGGAGCTCGCCCCTCGATAGTACATCCGATAGCGCCCACTATCCTGAAAGACGGTCACATAACCGCTATTCCCGCCTTCCCACTCGCGATTGAAGGAGAGGACCCTCTCTGCTGGCTGGGGAGAATGAAGCTTCAGCTCGACTCCATTCGTGGATTCGATCAAGTAATCGTCCACGAACAATTCCAGGCGCGAGCCGATGTCGAGCGGCTCCAGGGAGTCAGGCTGCTCTGCTGATGGAGCAGCCGCAGCCAAGGAAAAAACCAGGGAAATCACCAACGGGGCTACCTGTCTTATCCTCATCGTCTCTTCTTATCAGGCGGCCCAGGGAAGCGCGCGGATGTCATGGGAGTTTTAATCCCCGCTTGCCCTGACGCAACGCCCCCGTGGGCGCAACTGGCCTCGGTGATGATCGATGGTACGTCAAAACCACATCGCCCCATCGCAGACTCGACAAACTCGGTCGGGATTGGACGATTGGCCTGACTTCCATGTATTCGCGGCTTCCAAGGCCACATCTATCCCTAGCGAGCGGCCTCATACCGCCGAGCAACACCGGCGTCTGCTTGAGTGTACACTTTCTAGGAGGCCGCTTCAGCGGCCTGGCGCGAAGCGCAATAGACCCGGTGTTTACGCCGGGGTAACCCGGTCTCCTACCCCTCCTGAGGGCCGTTCACGGTCCTTCTCGAACGGCGGCTTTAGCCATCGTCGACCCGGAGTCTGGCTGAAGCCCGCGTTCGAGAAGCCCACTAAAGCGGGCTCCGCTATCTGCCGTTCCGCCCACCCGGCCCTGAAGGACCGGGCTATTGCGCTTCGCGCTAGACCGCTGAAGCGGTCTCTTAGCAACCACATCACGCCGAAGCAGGAAACTTGACCAGTCTGTGAACTTCTTCTCCACCAAGGGGCCCTAGATGGAATCGATTTCAGGTGCACCGGGGACACTGGGATCTGGAAACCGCGCAGGGGGCGATCCAATCCATTGTCGTTCATAGAGAGGACAGTACTTACCCGGAGGTGAAATCGCAGTCACCGTATCGCCGCGGTACTTGACCTCGTAAGTGTCGTAGCCAATGTGGACCGACTCATCGCGCTCCCGCAACTCGAAGCAGAGCACCGCCTCATCTCCCTGTTTGGTGGACGGCAGTGCGAGCCAAGCCTGAGAGGGCCTGATTGGAGTGCGCCGACCATTTACTTCCAGACTTAGAGATTCGCGACGGCCGACAAGTGCGGCCTCCAGCGGGAAGTAGGCCATGCCATCATCCCAGAGAGCCAGCTTATTAAGCCCATCGACAAGCCGCTTGGCCAGATCAGCGAAGTGTTGCTTGCCGGTGACGGCGTATTGGGTGGTTAGAGCGGCCAATGTGCTGCGCTGCGACCAACCGAGCTCCGCCACATGACGTGTGCATGTTTGATGGCAGAATACGACTCGGAAATCCAGGTAGGATCATGAGTTGCGGAACTCCGGGAGAAAGTTAACGACACTTCTCTGAAGAAGCTCCCAAAATCGCTTGACTCAGGTCGGAGTCAACACGGGGAGCCCAACGGCTTTCGCCGCCTCGTTGAGTCGAGCGTCGTAGCTGACAATCGCCTCGATCTCGGGGCGCAGGGTCAGCGCGGTGGCGAGATGGAGAGCATCCAGTGACCGCAGATCGACCGGAGCCACAGTCGCGGCCGTTTCCAGAATGGGATCGTCCATGGCTACTAGAACCACCCGCGAGAGAACTGCGCGAGCCCACTCGAGGGTGCGTTTACTGCCCCTCACGCGGGCCACAGCGCGCAGCACCTCGACCCGCGCCAGCACGCTGGATACGACTTCGGGACGCGGCTCAAGAAGTGAGAGAAGCGCCGCGCTTTCCGGCTCGCGAGTGACCAGCTTCACCAGAGCAGACGAGTCCAGGTAGAGGGCTCTCAAGAGCCAAGGCGTTCTTCACGCCCGTGCGCGAGAGCGTCGCTGAGCCGAGATGACCCACGCCCGGGGGGCACTCCGAGCTCGATCAGATTTCCCTGACGGGGCGACGCGTGCCCACTGGCCACTAGACGTTCCATCGCCGTGGAGGGCTTCCTCAGGGGCACTAGCATCGCCACCGGGCGGCCCCGGTCGGTGACCTCGAGCGCTTCACCGGCCTGAACGCGGCGCAGGTACACGCTGAGGTTCTGTCGCAGCTCGCGGATCCCAACCACTGAATCATTCATTTGACGCACATTGTAGCACAATAGCATCGATGGGACAGAACGAGCTCGCGACTACGATGCGCGGAAAGCACGGGCGCCTGGCGATTCAGGGCGTGGAGAGTTCTTGGCTCCTGCCCGATGGGCACTGCGGCTATCGCCGCATGGAGGTAACCGGTACCGAGAACCATGCCTGCCTGCAGCAGGAGTTGCCCTGGATGTCGGTCCATAGCGGCAAGCAGTATGCCTGGGTGGACTTCTATTCCTTCCCGGAGATCTACGGTGAGCCTGCCGGCGGTGGGCTCTATCTAGCACTGAAGCATTTTGTCGACTGCGTCAGCCTGGTCGCCAGCCGGTGCAGACGCCGTGCGAGGCAAGAGCGGCACTGGAAGTGTGCCTGGCGGCGGATTATTCAGCCCGCACTGGCCGGCCGGTGCAGCTACCCATTAGGGACGCCGCCTTGGAGTAAGTACGTCAGACATGATCCAGTAGCCGGTTGCGTTCGTCCTGGGAGGATGGGCAGGCGAATGCGAGAAGTTGATCGCCTTGTCGGCCCCAAAACAGCTGTTGCAGTTGCTTTCGTCATAGGGCCGCGAAGCTCCGTCGACAAGCAAATTGAAAATGTCGGCGTAACTTAACCTGAAACTTCATTGGGCGGACGTAGCTTTGGCCTCCAGGCCGAAGTCTTCTTCCTTCGAGCCTTTGGCTCGATGCATGGCGGACTGGAGGCCACCGCTACGTCCCTCGACTGAAGTTTCTTTCAGGTACGATCCGGCGCAGCCGGTGGCGCTGTCGACCTTGAGACACTTTTTCACCGAGAGGTCGTTTAACTTGAAGGTCGGCGCCGAATCATTGCCAAGATTCCCGGTTCCATCCAGCCGGACTGACTCGGTACACCGTCTCGAAACGGTGCTGTAGGCCGGGTTCAGGAGAAAGAAGAGAAGGGAGACGAAGAGCCCGCAGAAAAATCTCAAACCCTGGGCGTCGAGCTGATTTCGATAGGATCGTAACCGTTCAAGGGATGAGTTCTCCCTCAGGCAGTGAGTTCAGGAAAGGATTGACGATCCGGACCCCGTCAAAGTCGTAACCGTCCTGCAGGTCCTCGGTGAGTAGAGTAGGACACCGGGCCACTCGCGCGGCGGACACGATCAGTGCATCCCACCAAGAAAGTGAGTGGCGATCCTCCAAGTCCCAAGCTCCCTCCATAATCTTGGCGTCAAGAGCCAACGGCTCCCAAGCCAGCAAAGCTCGGACATCCTGACGGGCCACCGCCGGGGCCAGACCGGGATCGAGCTTCCTGGTCACCGTGACGTAGAATTCGTGGAGAACCTGCTGGCTCAGGCGGCCCTGGTGCGTCGCCCACAGATGCCGCATCCAGGCTTCGGCCCGAGGCTGTTTTTCCGGCTCGGAAGCGTCTCGGGCATAGACGAGCACATTACTGTCCACGAACATGGGAGCGCTCATGAATCTCCTCGCGCGCGGGATAGGCGCCTTCACTTTTCTTGAGAGGCTTCGCCGATGAGGCACAATACTGCTTCATCGCGCTTTCATATCCCCGCTCGCGAAGCATTCTCTCCTTCAGGAGCTGCCCTACCAGACGGGAAACGCTGGTATCCTCACGTGCAGCCCAAACCCGGGCCCAGCGAGCCACGTCCTCTTCGACCGTGATGGTGATGTTCCGCATAGCACGAGTCTAGTGTTCCACGAACTTCGTGTCAATTAATCTCTGGTTGATCGCTGGTTCTGGCTTTCTGAAACGAGAGCTTGTGTGCGTCCGAGGTGATAGTATTTCCGGCAGAAAAAAACGGAGAGAAACATGTCAATGAAACCAAGATCTGCAATGACCGCTTTCATCCTCGCTGGCAGTGCGTTCCTGGCAATTGCGCAGAATACCGTGCCGGAAAAGGAGACCATCCATTATGACCAGATCGATGGCGCCTTGATCTACGATCACGATCCTTCGACCAAACTCGGAGATGATGTTTTCGGAACGATCATTGCCGATCTGAAGAACTATGCTCCCGGGCGATGCTCACACGGAGGCCCGGTGTGTCTGGAATATCCCAACGGCCACGTTCTGGCCTTCTATGCCAACACCACCGACCATAACTCCGATAGCTGGAGCGACTACGCACTCAGCAAGGACGGGGGCAAGTCCTGGAGCAAACAAGAGCGTGCCTATGTGGACAAGAAGGTACGCGATCCCGAACTAGCGTATCTCGGAGGAAAATACTATCTGCACGGCAGGTCGGGACAGTATGGAGAAGGCCGTGATCGTTTCGTTCTCTATCAGTCTGACGACGGCGTCACCTGGGCGACGTTGACCTGCTCGAGCCTCTGAGCGATCATCTGACTGTTGATGGCTAGAGCAGGCTGGATTGCTGTGCCCCTTTGTGTGCTGCTGGGGTCGACCTTCGTTCCAGGGGTTTTGCCTTTCGGTGCCAAGGAACACCTGGCCCTCGGGAGTCCTGGCTCAACCCGCCAGAACCACTCACCGGCTGGACCGAAGCAGGACTCCGTTCGCCCTGTCTTCGTCGACGGTCAAGAGGCCGCTGGACTGGAGTTTCAACATTTCAACGGAATGACCGGAAAATTCTATCTGCCCGAGATTACCGGCTCGGGTGCGGCCCTACTCGACTACGACAACGACGGTGATTTGGATGTCTACCTGGTTCACGGTGCGATGATCGAACTCTCCAGGAAGCCGAACCAGGCAGTCCTGCCTTGGCGAGGTCCCAGTTCCCCCGCGACCAACTCTACCGAAACGATCTGGAGTTGGGCGCCGACGGTGTTCGCCAGTTGAAGTTTACTAGAGTTACGAGCGAGAGTGGTATCTTGGCAGAGGGCTACGGGATGGGGGCGGCGGTGGGAGACATCAACAACGATGGGCTGCCGGATCTGTACGTATCGAACCTGGGTTCCAACCAGATGTTTCTCAATAGCGGAAATGGAGCATTCTCAGACATCACCCGAACATCCGAAACCGACGACCCGGGCTGGAGCACCAGCTCTGCCTTCCTCGACTACGATCGAGACGGCAAGCTTGACCTTTTCGTGACCAACTACGTAGACTTTAGTGTCACCAACAATCCAACCTGTTATGCGAGCAGTAGCGCCCGCGACTATTGCGGCCCCGACGCGTATAAGCCGCTGCCGGACCGCCTCTTCCGCAATCGGGGAGCGGGCATCTTCGAAGACGTGTCCAGCACGGCGGGAATCGACCGGGGCTTCGGCGCGGGCCTGGGAGTGGTAACGGCCGACTTCAACGGCGACGGCTGGATCGACATCTACGTCGCTAACGACGGCGACCCCCAATCAACTGTGGATGAATCAAAGGGATGGCAGCTTCCGAAACGAGGCACTCTGGGGAGGTGCAGCCTTGAATCGGGTGGGACAAGCCGAAGCCGGAATGGGCGTGGACGCCGGCGATTTCGACGGTGACGGAGACGAGGACCTTTTTGTCACGCATCTAGCTGAAGAGACCCACACGCTGTACCTCAATCAGGGTGATGGGCTGTTCGAAGATCGCACCATCGAGGCGGGCCTTCACTTGCCCAGTTTCCGGTTCACCGGCTTTGGCACGGGATGGCTGGATTTCGACAACGATGGGCGGCTGGACCTGCTGGCCCTGAACGGAGCGGTTCGGATCCTGCCTGAGCAGGCACGAGAAGGACACCCCTTCCCTCTCGGGCAAGGCAACCAGCTGTTTCGGAATACTGGGAAACTGGCCTTTAGCGAGGTCACGGATCGCGCCGGAACCAGCTTCCAGGAGAAAGAGGTGTCGCGTGGAGCGGCCTTCGGAGACCTCGACAATGACGGTGACACCGATGTCCTGGTTCTGAACGCCGCGGGTCCGGCAAGGCTTCTGCTGAACCAGATCGGAAATCTCCGCCACTGGCTGGGTGTCCGACTGTTGGGGAAGGAAGGCTCTCGAGACATGCTGGGGACACGAATCGAGTTCATCTTACCCGACAATTCCACACTCCTGCGTCGGGTGCGAACGGACGGCAGCTATTGCTCCTCCCACGACCCTCGGGTTCTGGTCGGTTTGGGGGCCTGGGATGGGGTTCGGATGGTTCGGGTTCAGTGGCCAACAGGACGGACGGAAGAATGGCAGAATCTACCCATCGATCGCTATACAACGCTTCAAGAAGGGGCTTCCGGGAGCAGGAAATGAAGCATCTTCGTTTGGACCCGAGAAGGGCCACGAAGGTGCCAACCCAGCTTTCCGGAGCTGGAGCAGGCGCGGCCTGGCTGCACTCGATCCGCGTTCCCTGGCTGGCTGCCCTGGCCCTGGCAATATTCGGGCTTTCGAGCATCGGGTCGGGGGCCGGTGCGCAGCAGGAATCAACCGAAGCGGTACTGCATCCGCCCAGGGTGGGGATGCTCTCCCTCCGCTATCCCCAGATCGAGTCGCTCGAGGAACAGGTTCGAGAACAGCTCCAGGCATTCCAGCAGAACCTGGTGAGCGTGGTTCGGAATCCGGAAGCGACAGAGTCCCAGCTGAGCGAAGCCTACGGACTCGTGGGCCAGATGTATCACGCCTACTCACTCAGCGATGCGGCCGAGTTGTGCTACTTCAATGCCCATCGAGCGGCAGCAGCGGATTTCAGGTGGATTTACCTGCTGGGGTATCTCTACCACAAGCAGGGTCGCCTGGCCGAGTCCGAGCTCTACTACCGCGAGGCCCATAGACTGTATTCTGGATACTTGGGCGTCCCCGTCCATCTGGGAGATGTGCTCTTCCAGCAGAATCGTCCCACTGAAGCCACCGCTCAGTTTGAGCAGGCCTTGGAGCTCGACCCCAGCTGTGGTGCGGCCCACTTCGGCTTGGGACAGCTTGCCCTCTCCCGGGGGAAGTACGCCGATGCTGTGGGATACTTCCAAAAGACTTTGGAAAATGTTCCCGGAGCAAACCGGGTTCACTACTCCCTTGCCATGGCCTATCGGGGTTTGGGAGACCTTGAAAAAGCTCAGGCACATCTAGAACGACGAGGTTCTGTCGGTGTCAGGGTCGCCGATCGGCTGGTCGATGGGCTGGAGGGCCTGCTGCGGGGGGAGCGGGTTCACCTGATACGGGGTCGCATGGCCTTCGGCGCCGGGCGTTTTTCCGAAGCCGCTGCTAAGTTTAGCAAGGCGGTTAGCGCAAAACCCACCAGCATCCCAGCGCACGTCATTCTGGGAGCGTCCCTGGCGAAGCTGGGAGACGCCGAGGCGGCAATGAAGGAATTCTGGGAAGTACTACATCTGGACTCGGAAAACCTGAAGGCTCGTTACAACCTGGGCTTCCTGCTGGCCAGCGCCAAACGTTTCGAGGAAGCTATTCCCCACTTGCGTGCGGTCCTCGAAGCCAATGCCGAGGATTCAGTTGCTCGGCTGCTTCTGGCTCAGGCTCTTCTAGAGACGAGGCAGATCGAGCCGGCCCTGTCCCAGTTCTCTCGAGTTCTGGAATCCGATCCCGCCAACGAAGAAGCACTGCTGCAGCAAGTGAATCTCCTGGTCTCCGGGAAGAGATTCGCCGAGGCTCTGGAGCAGCTGGAGAAGACCCATAAGAGCTTTCCCCATCGCGGTCGACCGGCGCACGCCCTGGCCACGATCCTAGCGGCCTGCCCCAACCCGGACTTGCGAGACGGAGCCAGAGCCTTGGACCTGGAAATGCGGGTGTTCAAGGCGAGCAAGTCAGTCAGTCACGGGGTCACCGTTGCGATGGCCCTGGCCGAGCTGGGCCGCTGCCAGGACGCGGCCGAATGGCAGCGCAGGATGATCGCAGCAGCAGAAAAGGCTCAGAAAAGCGACCTGGTCAAGCAACTAATGCTGAACCTGGAGCGTTACGAAAAGGGTCAACCCTGTCGCCCCCCAGGCTAGTAGATTCGACTGTTCTGCAGATTCGTTTATCCCGTACAGGGTGTTTTGATAGACTGCAGTGATTTTGCAATGTTATCCTATGCGAGATCAGAGTCGAATGTGGGCTTGGTCTGACGCTGGCTAGATTTAGACGGTTGGATTTGGATTGGAACCTTCGAAATTTCACATAAGTCTCGTGGCGACTCTGCTAGGGATAGCCCTGGTGGGCTTTGCCCTGCTGCTGGCGGCTGGCGCCCCGGGCGATCAGGACGGGGATGGCGATGTAGACAGCGACGATGTGCAGCTGGTGGTGGATGATAAGGACACCCCGGTGCCTCCCGGCAATCCCATCAGAGACGTCGACGGTGATGGCACGATTACCGTGTTGGATGCACGTCTGCTGGCGACGATGTGTACGCGGCTTACTTGTACGAGACAGGAGGACCTGGACCCGGCGACTCCCGGGCCAACGCCAACGATGGCTCCCACCAGTACCGGGACCCTGGAAGCCGGACACGGAACGACCCCCCACTGTGACGCCTGGGCCGACCGCCACGATTACGCCGACTGGCACGGTGACGCCCGATCCGGGACGGGGTACCCCAATAGACACCGATCCCGGGACGCCGGGACCCACACCGACGGTGGCTCCCACCAGCACCGGGACCCTGGAGGCAGGCCATGGGACGACCACGCCTCAGCCGACCGCTACTCCGACGGTAGGGCCCAGCCCCAGCGCCACCCCGACGGCGGACGTTGATCCCAGTGCTACGTCGCTGCCCACGGCCACGGCGATTCCCACCGCTACCGTGGATCCCGCTCGAACGGTCACCCCTCTACCGACGGCTACGCAGACCCTGGTCCCAACCGCGACGCCTACTTCCGATGTAGACCCGTCCGTCACGCCGGGACCCACGGCAACTATTACTCCGACTGGCACGGAAACACCCGATCCTGGACGGGCAACCGATACCCCGGTCCCACCGACGGCGACGGCGACCCCGGTCCCACCGACGGCGACGGCGACGGCGACAGCGACCCCGGAACCAGGAACAATTACGATCATCAAGGACGCTTCGAGCAATACTGACTTTTCATTCTCCGGGACCGGGGGTTTAGGCACGTTTGCCCTTTGCGGTCAAGATCCAGGCGACTGTACCGCACCAAGTGACACCAAGATATTCTCGTCGGTGGCACCCGGTACCTATGTCATAACAGAAACCGGGCCCTTCGATTGGGTTGTCTCAGGCGATTCGAATTGTGAAGAGTCAGGCACATCGGACAGCTCCTTTAACACTGGGGACAAGGAGCTGACCATTGAGTTACAACCTGGAGAAACGGTCACCTGTACCTTCGTGAATGAAATGATAGGGTGATTTCGATGCTGACGATGCTAAGTCGACACCGCTTTCTGAAATCAGTGAAACAAGCGTCAATCCTGCTGGCAGCAGCTGGGAGCCGTTGCGACCCTTCCGGCGGAAACTTAAGACGCCTGAAAGAACGTAGGTAGGTGGAGTAGGTCCGTCATACACCAGACTCCGTGGAGTAGGTCCGTCATGCACCAGACTCCCATGAAGGTTAGCAAGTTTGCGTTAGTCCTTTGGCTGTGTGTGTTTTCTTGGTCCACACTCCGTGCCGACCCGATCAACATCGAAGTGGTACCTTCAACCCCCGCACCCACAGTGGGAGAGACCTTCACGGCAGACGTGGTGGTGTCGGGGCTGGGCAACTTCTCTGCCTCCTCCTTGGGTGCCTTCGATCTGAACTTTGCCTTTAACACCAGTATGGTGAGTTTCGTTGGTGTCACCTTCGGGACGCTTCTGGGCGACCCCTTGGCTGCCGAAGCCATTACCGGTTTCATACCGACCGCCGGCAATTTGAATGCCTTTAACGTCTCGTTACTCACACAGGCACAGTTAGATGCGCTGCAACCGGCCTCTTTCACGCTGTTCACCGTCACTCTGCAGGTGGTGGGTGCAGGGGTCAGCTCTTTGGAGGTTGTGCCCACTCCTGTGCTCAGCCACTGGTATCGCTCTCATACCCACTCTGTCTCAATCCGGATTCTTGCTTTTAATCCTTGGCTTGCTGAGTGGCGGCCTCTACCTGCTGCTCCGCCGCAGGTCCAGCTAACCTGGATTTCTTAACGGCAGTCGTAGCCCGACAGGGGTCGTCTCTCCGCTGTAGATCGGAGCACAACCGGGCAAAAAGGCCCTCTTGTGCACCCGTGTCGTTAAGGATGATGTCAACAACGGCAGTACTGATGAGAAGCTCTTCCTGGACCAAGATCCACGAGTATGTCGACAAGTGTTGGGACAGATGACAAAATCACTCAGTTGATCGATTCGCCTCAGGGAGATTCTAATGGACGTCAAGATCGGCAGCGCACCGGATTCGTGGGGCGTGTGGTTTCCCGACGACCCCCAACAAACCCCCTACTCCCGTTGTCTCGATGAGATTGCCGAAGCGGGTTATGAATACATCGAACTCGGTCCCTTTGGTTACTTGCCGACCGATGTCAACACGCTCAACGGCGAACTGGGGAAGCGAAACCTGCGCGTGTCCGGGACGTTTGTAATGTCGCATCTCGAGGATCCCGAGTACGCGCCGGAAATCGAGCGGCAACTCAACGGTGCAGGCGAGTTGGTGGCCGGAACCGGCGGGCAGTACATTTTGCTCATCGACGACACCTATTCCAACCCTTGGACGGGCGAGATGCTCAGGTCCAAAGAGCTCGATGGGGATGCCTGGAAACGATTAGTGGACAAGGTCGACGAGGTGGCGCGCCTCTGTCATGAACGGTTTGCACTGCGAGCGGCTTATCACCCGCACGCGGAGACACATGTGGAGTACGAGCCACAGATCGAGCGGCTAATGGACGCAACCGACCCTCAGGTCGTCTCCTTATGCCTGGATACGGGCCACCACGCCTATCGAGGCGGCGAGCCAGTCAGCTTCATGCGGAAGCATCATGAGCGGATTCCCTATCTCCACTTAAAGAGCGTGGATCGTAACAAGCAAGAGGAGGTAGAAGCCAAGGGAATAACTTTTGCCCCCGCGGTCGGCGAAGGGATTTTCTGTGAGCCGTCGCTGGGCGCCGTGGATTTCGAGGCCTTCCGCGATGTGCTCCAGGAAATCGACTACAGCGGTTTTGCCATCGTCGAGCAGGACATGTATCCCTGCGAGTTCGATAAACCATTACCGATCGCGAAGAAAACACGAGAGTATTTGAGGAAGATTGGCGTTGGGTGAAAAACCCAATCCGGTTTCACGTCCCAATACAAACGGGAGCACCAACCAATGGCAGTCGGCACAACAATTCGTTTGACGATGACCCAGGCGCTAGTCAAATACCTGCAGGTCCAGTTCAGTGATCGGGATGGCCAACAGCGGCGTCTGATCGAGGGAGTATTTGGCATCTACGGACATGGCAACGTGGCCGGACTGGGACAAGCGCTTCATGAATACGGCCAGGATCTACCTTATTACCAGCCGCGAAACGAGCAGTCGATGGTCCACACCGCGGCGGCCTACGCCAAAACAACCCGACGGACCGCGACTTACGCCTGCACCTCTTCCATCGGCCCAGGCGCAACCAACATGACCACCGGGGCTGCGGCCGCCACCATCAATCGACTTCCCGTACTGCTGTTGGCCTCGGATTACTACGCGACGCGACATCAAGGAGTCGTATTGCAGGAACTCGAACATCCCACTTCGGCGGATGTGAGCGTGAATGACTGCCTGAGGCCGGTGAGCCGGTTCTTTGATCGCATCTCACGGCCCGAACAATTGCTCACAGCACTACCCGAAGCCATGCGGGTACTGACCGACCCAGCCGAAACGGGTGCCGTCACGCTTTCGCTACCGCAAGACGTCCAAGCACACGCTTACGACTATCCCACCCGTTTTTTTGAAAGACGCGTGTGGAAAATCGAACGGCGGCAACCGGACGCTGAACGGGTCCAAGCCGCCGTCGAACTGTTGAAAGAGGCCGAACGCCCCCTGATTATCGCCGGCGGTGGAGTCCATTATTCGGACGCCCAGGAAGAACTCGAGACTTTTTCGGAGAAATTTGGCATTCCCGTGGGCGAGACCTTCGCCGGTAAGAGTGCGATCCGAAACGGCTCGCCATTGCTTTTGGGCGGCCATGGTGTGACGGGCGCTCCTCCTGCGGGCACGATTGCCAGCCAAGCGGACCTGGTGATCTGCGTCGGCACGCGAATGTCCGATTTCATCACCGGTTCCAACACCTTGTTTCAACACCCTCAGGTGAAGTTTGTCCAGATCAACGTCTGCGGTCACGACGCCTACAAGATGGGCGCGTTACCCATCACGGCCGACGCCAGGGAAGCGCTTCGGGCACTTTCTGGGGCGGCCGAGACTGCCGGCATTCAACCCAATGGGAGCTATCTTGAGGAAGTGGCCGGCCTCAAGAAGAAGTGGTCGGAACAACTCCAGGACGAAACCTATTGCGCGATCCCCGGAGAGGCCATGGGGCAAGGCGAACTGATTCACGTCATCAACGGTGAAGCGCAGTCCGGAGACACGATTGTTGCCGCGGCCGGAACGCCACCCGGCGACCTGCTGCAATTGTGGGATGCCAGCGGCGGACGATTCTGTCACCTGGAATTCGGGTTTTCCTGCATGGGCTATGAATTGCCCGCTGGTCTGGGCGTGCGATTGGCTCAACCCGAGGGCGAAGTGTTCGTCTTCGTCGGCGATGGCACTTACATGCTTCAACCCACCGAGTTGATCACCGCCAAGCAAGAAAACCTCAAGATCACCGTAATCGTATCGGAGAATCACGGCTTTCAATCCATTCACAACCTCCAGAACGGCCGTGCCGGGCATAGTTTTGGCAACGAGTTCCGGCATCGCAATGGCAATACCAACCGTCTGGAAGGCGAGTTCGTTGCGATTGATTTCGCCAAAAACGCAGAGAGTATGGGCGCGAAGACCTGGAAGGTATCGACTCTCGAGCAAGTAGAACAGGCGCTGCGCGAAGCACGCCGAGAGAGGGGTCCCTGCTTGATCGTCGCCGAGGTCGAACCTCGACGATACTGTCCAGGGTCAGGAGTCTGGTGGGATGTGGCGGCGGCCGAGACCAGCGAAGATCCACTCACGCAGAAGCTGCGCGCCGAATACGTCCGAGAACGTGACGCGTTACAACGGCTGTATTATTAACAACACCAGACGGTTCCTCACCAGACGGTCCTCCCGGACTGAAGAGCATTTTCAACAAACCCAAGAAAGGCGCGACATGAAAATCGGATTGGTTATGGATGGCTTGGCGGACATGGATCTCCTCGAGGCTCTGGACTGGGCGGTTGCCCACGGAATCGAGGCTGTGGAAATCGGTACAGGGGGATTTTCGCCTGTGCCGCATTGCCAGCTGCAGGAACTCGCGGCCAGCCAGCAGGCTCGTGACGCGTTCATGGACGCAATAACCAGCCGCAACCTTACGCTCAGCGCGCTCAACTGCAATGGGAATCCACTTGACCCGGACGATGACCGCCGTGGCAAAACTCAGCAAGAACTGCGTCAGACGATCGAAGTGGCCGGCCAGCTGGGTATCGATACCGTCGTGACCATGAGCGGGTGTCCGGGGACACCTGAGGGCGGCGGCTATCCGAATTGGGTGACCCACCCCTGGCAGCCGGAGTTTGCCGAGCTGTTGGAGTGGCAATGGGAACAGTGTGTCACACCGTACTGGCGTGAGTTGGGAGCGTTTGCTGCGGACCATGGAATCAAGATTGCCATTGAGGCGCACCCTGGCCAGGTTGTTTACAACACCCGAACCTTGTTGCGATTGCGCGAAATTGTCGGACCCCAGCTGGGCGCGAATCTCGATCCAAGCCATTTTTTCTATCAGGGCATCGACGCCCACCACGCTATCCGCTACCTGGGCAGCGGCAGCGTGTTCCACGTACACGCCAAGGACACCTGCATAGATCCCCATGAGACAGCACTGACAGGTACACTCGACACTCGCCCGATGCTGGACATTCATGAGCGCGCTTGGGCCTATCGCACACTGGGGTTTGGGCACGATGAACTCTGGTGGAGAAAATTCGTTAGCGCCTTGCAGCAGGTGGGCTATGACGGATCGTTAAGCATTGAACACGAGGACCCGGTGATGAGTTCGCACGAAGGAATCGAAAAGAGTGTCGAGTTTCTCAGGCCGATTCTATTGAGAACGCAGCCAGATGCGGTTCCACCATGGATGAAATAGGCAAATGAGCGATCGCGATTCAAGCGTCCGTTGGGGCATTTTAAGCACCGCTCGCATCAACGAGAGGCTGATCGGACCTCTTCGTGAGGCGGACCGCAGCCACTTGGTGGCGGTTGCCAGTCGTAGTGAAGAAAAGGCGCGAAACTACGCCCGCCAGCAGGAGATCCCCCGCTACTACGGCAGCTATGAGCAGCTGGTAGAGGACCCGGACACCGACGCGGTCTACATTTCACTGCCCTATGGTCTGCACACCGAATGGACGGTCAAATGCGCTGACGCCGGAAAACATGTGCTTTGCGAAAAGCCGTTGGCGCTGACCCTCGAAGAAATGGACCAGATTGAGCAATCTGCCCAACGCAGTGGTGTGATCGTCCAGGAGGCGGCCATGATGTGTGCACATCCCCAAATGGACTATCTACAGCGATTGGTAGCCGAGGGAGCAGTTGGCCAGGTACGGTTGTTACGCAGTGTTTTCACGTATGTGTTGAAAAACTTCCAGGATGTGCGCATGGACCCCCGTCAGGGTGGCGGCTCGCTCTGGGACCTGGGTAGCTATAGCGTGCGCCACACTCGGCGACTGTTGCAACAGGAACCGATTGAGGTGCTGGCGTCGCAAAATCTCAGTGATCGTGGTGTCGATCTGAGCTTTGGGGGACAGATGCAATTTCCCGACGGCGCACACTCCCAGTTTTTTTCCAGTCTCGAGGCCTTCGGAAATATCAAAGCCGATGTGTTAGGCACGGAAGGGAGCATCCGCATATCCTCTCCCTGGGGCAGCCAACTGGAACGAGTCCCGCAAGTCGATTGGATTCGCCACGACGGCTCGCCGGCACGAGGAGACTGGGACGATGGGATGCTCAGCCAAACCGTCGACACGACCAAGTACCCCAACGACAATGCCTACGAGCATCAGGTCAATCGCATGATGTCGAGTATTCTGGATGGTGCTGAACCGGCGATCCCGCTGTCAGACAGCCGCCAGAACACTAGGGTCCTGCTGGCCCTGTTCGAATCAGCCCGAGAAGGAAAAGCGGTGCGGATCTAGCCACCACATACTTCCACCCGGATCGTTTGTTCATCTGCCCGCACCGACAGGCTCCCAGCTTTCGCTTTCCCAAGATCGCATCATCGCTTCTTGAACTTCGGCGACTGCTAGCGCGTCATTGAAGCTGGGCTCGTGCTGCTGGCCATCCCGGATCGACTTGGCGAACTGGTAGGCTTCGATCATTTTAAGGTCTTCATAGCCCATGCCATTTCCCGGACCCGGGTAGAAATCCGCGAACTGTGGGTGCCGTGGACCAGCTCGAACGACGGTGAATCCATCATAATCCTCTCCTGCCTCGGGCAGACGAAGCTGAATTTCGTTCATCCGCTCGAAATTCCATTTCATCGCACCCTTCGTCCCGTTGATCTCAAAGGCCAGTTCACAATCATGTCCTTTGACAACGCGACATACTTCCAAGGTCCCCGGTGCCCCACTGGCGAATTGAACTAGCGCGCCGACGTAATCTTCATTGGTTACCTCACCGCGCGGTCCATCACTGCCCACTGAAAAGTGAGTCCCTTCACCCGCTGTCGCCAGGGGACGGTTGGTGATGAAGGTTTTTTGGTGCGCTACAACACGGCCAATGCGACCCACCAACGTGTGCGCCATATCGACCACGTGCGACATGATGTCGCCCAACGTCCCCGATCCAGAAATTTCTTTCTGGAACCTCCAGGAGAGCACACCCTGTGGATTGCTGCCATAGTCCACCAGAAAACGACCGCGAAAATGCGTGATCTCACCCAGCCGTCCATCACGAATCAGCTGGCGCGCGTAGCGTACCACCGGAACCCAGCGATAGTTGTAGCCGACCGCCGAAAGGACATCAGCGTCACTGGCAGCTTGGTGAATCGCAGCCGTCTCCCCTGGATTTCGTCCGACCGGCTTTTCACAGAATATGTGCTTGCCAGCCGCGGCGGCGGCCCGGACCATTTCCAGATGAGTGTTGTTCGAGGTGGCAACGACCACCAAATCCACCTCGGGATCCGCTACCACTTGGCGCCAATCGGTAGTCCCGCGCAGAAAGTCGAAACGAACCTGTCCCTGTTTAGCCCGCGCCTCGACCTCATCCGCGCAAACCACTAGTCGGGCCGAAATATGGCTATCTTGAAAACGATCGGAAAGGCCACGATACGCTCGGCTATGCACCGTGCCCATCCATCCCATTCCGATTACGCCGATTCCGATGGGTTTGCTCATGTTCTGCCTATCTCTCATACTTCGGCTAATGATCGCAGAATTCAATGAGAAATGGCTGGCCGTCCCCGCCGAGCAAACCTGGCCCACCCTCGAGACGGTCCAGGCACTGCGGAGCGATTCCCGACGTTAGCCACGGCACATGGACGATTAATGGATACTTCGGAATAGGTTCTGAACGGACCCGTGGGCTGGTAAGAATGGCTCTTGACGCTTCAGTATCTTAAGAAAAAAGCGTTTAGCCCGCATTTCTCATCGCTGGTCTACTGCGACGCCGCAATCATCCGCCCTGGCTGTGTTATGCTCGGTCGGCCTCCTCGACGTACTGTACAAGTACGACAGCGGCGGCTCGCCACGAGTGGTCTCGGTCGCAAGCCTTGCCGGGACGGCCCTTGCGGCGCCTCGCTACGACAAGCGATGAGAAATCCGGGCTAGCAGCTTTGCGATGCTGAGCGGCTTACTCGGACAGGCTCCTAAGCCACTTTCCAGTATGAACCCTGTATACAGGTGACGCCCTCCCCGTCCTCGCCGTAATAGATCGTGAAAAGGCGACCAGGAGAGTATTCGATCGTGACTGGATAGCCGAGGTTTCGGTTGGGAAAATCATCCCGGATGACGATCTCACGCCGGTAGTCCCAGGTCCTTCCGTCGTCCCGGCTCAGGCAAGCCCGGATACCGTAGGGCGAACGGCGATGCCCGTAGGTTGCCAGCAGGCGGGTATCGCTGAGCCGAAGCAAGTGGGCGGGGTAGCCCCAGATGGGAGTTTGTCGTGCCGCGCCCCAGGTGCGTCCACCGTCGGGCGAGTCAACCTGAAACAAGTACTGCACGTCGTCGTCTCGGATGAGCGTGACCACGCGATCCCCGGGGAGCACCACAGCCGTGGGCTCGGAAAAATCCTCCGGCGGTCTTTCTGCGATGAGGATTGGTTTTCCCCAGCTCCTCCCGCCGTCCTGCGAATGAACGGCGAAAGCCTGCCGATTGATAGGGTGATCTGCGGTACACATCAGGACGGTACCGTCGGAAAGCTGAACCACGCCCCGAGGAGTGAAGCCACCGATGTAAGGAGAAGTGTCAATCTTCACCGTTTTCTTCCACGTCCGCCCACCGTCCGAACTCAGGTGGACGAAGCAGCCAGCGTTAGCCCGGACCCACGGATAGGCGCTATCCGACCACTTCGCTTCGGGACCGGCCAGCTTCCATCCCTTACCCGTGTTCAGCCAGATTTTCTGTCCCTCAGTCGCCAGCTTCTTACCCAGATCGAGCGGATACCACGAAAACCGCCACTGGTTGAGAACCACCGTGCCATCCTGCAGCTGTGCTATACCCGGGACCTCCACACCATACCAGTCCCAGTTGGGTACGACTTGAGGCACACTCCAGGTTCGTCCCTGATCCCTGGAGCGCGACAGCAGATTCCTGAAATGCGGATCCGAAGGCGGATGCAGATACGGATCGCGTAGCTGGCTCTCGGTAAAGGCTGCTACCCACTCCCCGTTGCTGAGCCGGGCCAGGCAGGCGTGGGAGCAATAGGCAAAACGATCCCGGTAGACGACGATGTCGCGGCTATCGGCTGCTGGGATGGTGTTCTGATTCGCCTCTTTCGTCCCCTGCTCGCCGAACACGGCCGTTCGTGGCTTTCCCAGAGCCGCCCCCTTCAGGGCGCTTGGAACGGCTGCCGCCAGGGACATCTGCTGCAGGAAGCTTCGTCGATCCGCCGGATCTTTCACGATCGGATTCCTCCTTATTCGGGTCACCGAGTGGGTGATTGCTCAGAATCTATCAGCCTTCCAAGCAGGGAACAAGTGTTTTGACCCTGGGTCGATAACGTCAAATCAATCCTCTCCCTACTGCTGGGAGCAGATTTCGACTACCCTTGAACGATGGGGGTTAGTGAAATCTTATCTCAACCTGGAGCGGGCACTGGGCCCTTAACCCGAAGTTACCCTGAAAACTAGCTGAAAAACAACCTGTAAGCCATTGTGGATCATCAGGTAAGGGTCTTTTTGTGTTCGACAATCTGTACCCATGTAATAGTTGCTTTAGTGTCCTTTATTGTCGGTAGTATGTGATATTATAGTGCCCATGTACATCGAATCCGTTCCCAACCGCAACTCGCCCCCGGCCATTCTCCTGCGCGAGTCCTACCGGCAAGCCGGCAAGGTGCGCAAGCGCACTCTGGCTAACCTCAGCAAGTGGCCCGCGGAGATCGTCGAAGGCCTGCGCAGCCTTCTTGAAGGGAGGCTCCGTCATCTCCGACTTGAGCCAAGCCTTCCAGGTCCAGCGCACTCGCCCCCATGGTCATGTGGCGGCCGTCTTGGGTACCCTGCGCCGCCTCGGTTTGGAGCGCTTACTGGCCACTCGCAACAGCCTGCAGCGCCGCCTGGTAGTGGCCCTGATCGTGGCGCGCATCCTGGAGCCCCGCTCCAAGCTGGCCACCGCACGCGGATGGGATCCCCAGACCCTGTCCAGCAGCTTGGGCGAGCTCTTACAGGTGGAGGCCGCGACGGCCGATGATCTGTACGGCGCCTTGGACTGGCTGCTCGTTCGACAACCAAAGATTGAAAACCAGCTGGCGGCTCAGCGCCTGCAGGACGGTTGCCTCGTGATCTACGACGTCACCTCGACCTACTTCGAAGGGAGGAGTTGCCCGTTGGCCCAGCGGGGGTATTCCCGAGACGGCAAAGGGGGTACGCTGCAGATCGTCTTCGGCCTGCTGTGCGAAAGGCTGCCCCGTCGCGGTCGAGGTCTTCGAAGGCAACCGAGCGGACCCCACAACAGTGACCAGCCAAATCCAAAAACTGCGCCAACGCTTCGGGTTGCGCTCGGTGGTGGTGGTCGCCGATCGAGGAATGCTGACGGAAGCCCGCATTCGGGAGGAGCTCAAGCCGCTGCCCGGCATGGGCTGGATCACGGCCCTGCGAGGCCCTCAGATCCGCAAACTGTTTCAATCCGGTCCGCTGCAGCTGTCCCTGTTTGATCAACGCGACCTGGCCGAGATCCAGAGCCCGGACTACCCCGGGGAACGGCTCATTGTCTGCCGTAATCCCCTCTTAGCGGAGGAACGGGCCCGCAATCGCCAGCAACTGCTCCAGGCGACCGAGCTGGAGTTGGAGAAGATTGTCCAGGCAACGCAACGTCCGAAGCGTCGCTTCAAGGGCAAGGATCGGATTGCCCTGCGGGTGGGCAAAGTCCTCAACCGCTACAAAGTGGGCAAGCATTTTGTCCTGGAGATCGGCGAGGAGTCCTTCTCCTACCAGCGCCGGCAGGAGCGCATCGAGCAGGAGGCGGCACTGGACGGGATCTATGTGATTCGCACCAACCTGGCCCGCGAGCAAATGGATGCCGAACAAACGGTGGCTGCCTACAAGGGGTTGTCCGTCGCCGAACGGGCCTTCCGCAGCTGTAAGAGTGTCGATCTGAAGGTCCGACCCATTTACCACCATCTGGAGGATCGGGTCCGCGCTCACGTCTTTCTGTGCATGCTTGCCTACTACGTCGAGTGGCACATGCGACAGAAGTTAGCTCCGATCCTGTTCGACGACGAGGATCCCGAGGCGGGGAGGCAGCTTCGCGATTCGGTGGTGGCACCCTCTCAGCGCTCTCCTCAGGCCCTCCGCAAGGCTCACCGCAAGCGCACCGTTGAGGGTGGGCCCGTGCACAGCTTTCAGACCTTGCTCAGCGATTTGGCCACGATCTCCAAAAACCGGATTCAGCCGCAGTTGCCCGGCTCAGCAGCCTTCGACAAAATCACCCGTCCCACATCGCTTCAGCAGCGAGCCCTGGATCTCCTCGGCGTTCGTCTATAATGTACCCAGTACCGACGCAGCTGATTTGTAGCATTACCCCAATCTTAACAATAGGTTACATCACTTTTCTACGAGGTAACTTAGGCTTAACAGACGGGAATCCCATGAACCTATCGGACTGGACTCGGCGAAGGTTCCTGCAAACGGTACCGGGAGCCGCACTCACGACCCTCCTCACGGCAGCGACGAGCCAGTGGTAGCACGATCTTTCCCGCGGCGACGGCCTCCCCTCGGCGATATTCTTACGTAACGAAGTTGACCCTATCGCGGATCTGATTGTAGAGGTTGCGATTCGGGACCGGGCTAAGCCAAAAGCGGCCGCAGGAATTCCATCGCCGCGCGCGCCGACTCAATTTTCTCGTCGACGATGCCTAGTACAGCGTTCGCGGGGTTCATGTCTCCCGCGGACACCGCGCGACGATCTTACGACTATTTGAAACCGCTCACCGGGTCAGTAGTGTCCCAACGTTTGGGCTTCTAATCTCTGTAAAGTATTAATGAGTAATATGTTAGAGAAGATAATGGGTGTTTCCGACTTGAAAGTGAGTGTACGCTCACGCCCTTCAGTTCATAAGGAGGGCGAGCATGTACACGGGCACGACGATTTTTTCTCAGGTGATGCGGCATCTTCCCTGGCATCATTTTCATCGCATTGTTCAGCACTACGGAGGCGACTACAAGGTCAAGTCGTTCCGCTGTGCCGACCATTACCGGGTCATGGCCTTTGCACAGTTGACCTATCGCGAGAGCTTGCGCGATATCGAAGCCTGCCTACGGGCCATGAGATCCAAGCTCTTCCACATGGGCATTCGCTCCACGGTCTCCCGCAACAATCTGTCCAATGCCAACGAGAGGCGCGACTGGCGCATCTATGCCGAGTTTGCCCAAGTGCTTATCGCCGAAGCGCGCCGCCTGTACACCGACGAGGACCTGGGAGTCGACCTGAACGCGACCGTCTATGCCTTGGACTCCACGACCATCGACCTGTGCCTCTCGGTCTTCCCCTGGGCGCGCTTCCGCCGTACCAAGGGGGCGATCAAACTGCATACCTTGCTCAACCTGCACGGCGCCATTCCCGAGTTCGTTCTGATCTCGGACGGAAAACTGCACGATGTCCACGCCTTGGACCACCTGATTCCTTGTCCCGGTGCCTACTACATCATGGATCGCGGATACCTGGATTTCGGGCGCCTGTACCGACTCCATTCTGCCCGGTCGTTATTCGTGACCCGCGCCAAGGCCAACTTCAAGTTCCGCCGCCGCTACTCCCACCCGGTGGACAGAACGACGGGACTGATCTGCGACCAAACTGTCCTGCTGAGCACCTTCTATCCGGCCAAGGCCTACCCCGAACCTTTGCGTCGCATCAAGTTCTTCGACGTCACCACCGACCTGCGGCTAGTATTCCTCACCAACGACTTTGCTTCTCCCGCTCTGACTATTGCCCGGCTCTACAAGCTCCGCTGGCAGATCGAACTGTTCTTCAAATGGATCAAACAGCATCTCCGCATCAAGGCCTTTTACGGCACCAGTCCCAATGCCGTGAAAACACAAATCTGGATCGCCCTCAGTACCTACCTGCTCATCGCCATCATCCGCAAGCGCCTCTATCTCGAGTTGCCGCTCTACACAATTCTCCAGGTCCTGAGTGTCTCGCTCTTCGAGAAAACCCCAATTTTACAGGCCTTTCAGGACATGCATTACATTACTCAGAATAGTGACATTCATAAACAGTTGATGTTATTCGACTAACGCTGGGACGCTACTGCAGGATCTCCTTGGGTTCGATTCATTTTAATCGCTCGTGAACCCTCGCCGCAAAGCGGCAGAGGCAGTCCGTTTATAGATCCAGCCGCAGAAGCAGTGGGAACTGTGGGAAACTCCGTCCGGAGGAGTTTTCCAAGCGCTGTGGGAACGGTGGAAAAACTCCACGCCTGGAGTCGTCTTCTCCATGTCGCCGTTTTTCCACGGTTTCCATAGTGCGGCAGTTTCCACGGCTTTCCGGGTCATTGGCCACTCTGGGGTGGCTCCTGATCTTGGGTTGGCGGTTTTCGTCGCAATCGTTTGGTCGGCAGCACCCTTCCCAGCCGTTCATCGAAGAGGCCGAGTTCCAGGGTCTCGAAGTAGACGGCCCACTGGGCTTCTCCCACGGGCTTTAATCCAATCTCCTGCCCCCGCAAGGTCGAGCTCACTAGGATGTCTTCGCCCTTCCACTTCATTTGACCGGCTTTGCGCACCCTCCGCTTCTCCCACTCATCGGGATAACCTCTTTGCTCGGGCAACCGGCAAGGATACTCCCGAGCCGCCGGCTGGTAGAAGAGCGCCGGGGGCCTCTGGCCCAAGGATTCATGGGGACGCTCCTCGTTGTATTCCCGGCGAAAGGCTTCAAACGCCTTCTGCTGGGCTCCGAGATTCGCTCGCGGCGGCTGGGCCGTCGCTTCCTTCAGCGTCCGATGCATCCGCTCATGTCTTCCATTCTGTTGCGGGCAACCCGGTTCGATGCGTTGCAATTCAATCCCCAAACGCACCCACCACACCGCCAGGTCACTGAGCCCTCCCAGGGCCCTCGACGCTAACGGCGGTCCATTGTCCGTGCGCATCGCATCGGGCAGCCCACACTCCCGGAACGTCTTAATAAACAGCGGCTTGACCGTGATAAATCCGGTCGCTCCCCCCAGCCCCTGGCAGCACAACAAGCAGCGGCTGTGCGCATCACTGATCGTCAAGGGCGTGCATTTGCGGCCGTTGGTGGTCCGAAACCAGCCCTTGAAATCCGTACACCACACGGCATTGGCCTCCCGGCACTCCTCAAAGGGCTGCTCCGTCGGCACCGCTCGCCGTCGTCGTTTGACCAGCCCACTCAAACCGTGCCGTCTGAGGATCTCGCTCACCGTGCTCTCCGCCGGACACCGATCCGCTCCCACCGCCTCTCTCAGTTTGACCCACAACTTCGGCGCTCCCCACAACGGCCAACGGGCCTTCAACTCTAAAAGCTTCCTCTCGATCTTCTCTTCTACCGCGTTGGGGTGGCTGTGGGGCGCACGGGACCGATCCTCCAGCCCCGCCCAGCCTTCTTTTTCGTATCGAGCAATCCACTTGTACATCGTCTTCCGACTCACCTCATAGGCCTGCGATAACTCTGTAATCCCATACTCCCCCTCCAGATACTCGGTCAGCAGTTTCACTCGTTCGTTCATTACACACGTCTCTTTCCATGGCATGACTCCTCTTGTAACCTATGTGCCTGGGAGAAACTGTTACCTATCTGCCCGGAACATACCCCCAGAGGATAACCCCGCATGTCAAAAACGATCGCCCTGGTGTCCTTGAACTTTTCGAACATTCTGTCGACATCCGACCGTGGAAGCCGATCCAGGTCCGCATAGCCGACGTTGCCCTCGAGCATTCGTAACATCTCCCCGCCTCTTTGATGTCGCATCTTCTCCAGAAATTCCTTCTTGCGAGGAAGCCGTAACTCTCTGCGATCATTCTGGCCCAGAACCAAGAGCCTAACGGAACTATCTTCCGGGCCCTTGAGGCAGTTACGCATCAACTCATACATCAAAGACTGCTCCGTAGAGGCCGAGATGTATCTTCTTAACCTCTCCAGGAGGCTTGCGACATCGTGCCCATCAATCTCCAGAACCACATCGCCAACCTTGATACCTGTTTCGTTGGCGATTGGTTCATCGACCAGTCCTGTAACGACGGCCTTGTTCTCGACCCACCTCAGTTGAATGGGGGGTGAGGCCTCGCCGAAGAAGTCGGTCAGGACTTGGCTCGTTGCCCGGACGTGAGAATCGTGCGCGTGGGTAAGCATCTCCGCAACGGCGAGGTGGTACTCCAGGGCATTCTCTGCTTCCTCCATTCTCGGGATGAATTCGCGAAGAACACTGTCCCAATCCCCTTCCATCAGGTGGTTGTAAGCAAAAAAGTGGGTGAAGACGCCCCAGATCTCAAAGGCGGCTAGCAGCCGATACTCAGCCTCGGGGAACGGCGGGTCAGGATTGGCAGGCTTGGAGTGGTGCTTGCCAACAGCGGGTGGGCGGTCTCGACTGAAACGCTCCTGCTCGAAGTTCTTGGCCAGCTCGAGGGCGGTCTGAAGTGCTCGATCCTGCCCATCCGTTTCTCCGGAAAGTGGTACCGTGATGTCTGGTTCCAATCCACTCCCGTCCGGCAGAATCGGCTCTGTGAGACGAAACGCGGCGGCGACGTCGTAGGGCAAACGAACCCGGTGCAAGCGAGCGAGTGAGGCCTCGCTGAAGCCGCCCTCGGATACGATCAGCGCCTTGCCGGCTGACTGAAGTGCGACCGCTACTGGGGGAAGACCGGATTTCTCATTGACTACGAAGACGATTGGCTGCTCCTTTGCTTCTGGCCAAGGTGGGAACTCCTGACCGTTGGTCGTGTAGAACCCAGAGAAGTAGCCTCCCGAGCCCCGTCTATCGGGCCGAGCATAGCCTGAGTGCAGCCGGGCACGATGGCCAGGCCCTTGAACTGCGGAAGCGCAGAGCCAGCCATTGAGTCCGCTCGAAGCGAAAAGGTACTCGAAGTACTGACCAGTGAATACAGTGGACCGAAGATCGATGACGACACCGTTTGATGACTCGGTCAGCTTCGCTATCGGGGTCAGCTTCTTCTGGTCATCCGCAAAGTTGGCTCCAGGCGGAACCCCGATTATCAGGATGCCCGCTTCAGTTTTCGTGGAAGAAATAGCATGAGACGATCGCGCTGCTTCCGATCCAGGATCGGGTTTCTTCACCACGAAAGTTGCAGGATCGTTTAGAGGATCCAGTAGCTGCTCAACGGCCTCAGCATACTCAGCGGCGTTCCTGGCAGCTTCCGCTTTGGGTATGGCTCCAACAAAAGCGGCGTCCCAATCGATGTCTCTATAGCCAAGATAGGGGTGGAAGTATTCTATCTCTGCCCAAAGTTTCCCCAGTGCCTCCAAGCGCTCGATCGAGGCGTCTTCCTTTCCTGGAACCGAGCTGATACTTGCAAACAGCAGTGTGAGTACCAGTGCGAGTTTGTGAGTCGGTCTCGACTTCATCCTCACGGTTTTTCCGATTCGCCAGAAGCCGTCTTTTCTTGAAGGGTGCAGAAGTCTCTATTGAGAAGAGAATAGAGCTTTGGGTCCGGAAGAGCAATCTCAGGGGGATGGTTTATATATTAATCCGAAAGATAGATGGGTCTATTCTACCCACCATATTGCGCCTGGAACTCATCCGGGGGCTACCTCTCCTCCTCCGGCTTTCGGCCGATGCGCCACACTTCATACTGGCGATGCTTTTGTCTCGACTTGCCGTATGCGAATCCCGGGCGATCGGCAAAGGCCCGGGCCACGCTCGCGGCGTTTTTTGCATCGTAGTTCCCTGAGTGGGCGTGCAGCAGGTAGCGGAGTGTCAGGGGCTTGCCTTTAGTGAGCGTAATGCCCTCCTGCATGCAGAACGAAGCTCCCATCCAGCCATCGGAACGCACATGCCAACGGGTCGGGTAGCGGGGGTTGTTCGGATGGTCAAAGTAAGTGATACCCTCCCTCACGGTCGTGCGCTCTGAGCCCGTGCCGACTGCCACCGGACCGGAATAGTCCATCCATTTGGCCGGCTTGCCGAAGATCGCCTCCTCGCCGACAGCGCCTTCGCTGCTGGTGAGTTGGCCGCCGCCGAAATAATGCGAGAGTGTCTTGGAAACGCGCAGGGCGAGCAAGCCAAAGTTGGTTTTACCGAGTTCCACCGTGTCCAAGTTGGTGGGGGGACGCATCCTTATCTGGATCTCCAGCAGGTGCTCGCCTCCGTCGAAAGGACGTAGAGCCGCCACGATGTCCTGTTCCATCACTTCCTTACCCTGGGGGTCGTACCAGCCGGTGACCGAGGCCATGATGGCTTCATCGCTGCCGTCGCGATAGCGAACCCAGAATTTCTGGTGGATTTTGCTCCCGGTATTGTCGGACCAGAAATCGATCCCGTTGACGTCATGATGCGCGAACCAGACGGAGCGGTGATGGTCATGGTCCGGCGCGCCTGGATGGCCCATGCGAGTCAGCGACCTTCCCGACGGGCCGTTGAACGGATAGAAAAAAGGCCGCGGGTATTCTTTGCCGTACTGCCAGCGAATCCTCTCGTCGCCGTCAATCTGAAAGGACACCTGGTGCCCCGGAAGCGGCAGCAATTCACAGCGATCCAGCTGGAACGGAGGTTTTGCGTCCTGACCACTAACCGACAATACCAGAACGGCGACCAAGGCCATCGCGGAGACTGTAGCGGCTATCTGTCGCGATCTCATGGCAGTGGCAAAACGATTTCTTCTTGAGCCTTCAACATTAGACCCCGAACCTCGGCATTTAACAACCGTGGAGCGTATCCCTCATAAGCAAAGGTCGCCAAACTCGATGCTACGACTACGTAATGAAGTGCTCTATCTCGAACCTGCTCCGTTCCTCGGGCTGCCAGAACTCGGGCGGGAAAGGAGGCGGGTATTCCAAGAATTTCAGTGCGGTTTCCCGACTGGAGAAGCGACCTTCATTTCATGAACTTGAGCTGTTCCCTCCAGTCGGCCTCGGCCACCGGCGTGATGGTTCCCACCAGATAGAGGTTGGGTCGGTGGGTGTAGGATCGGCCCTCCACCACCGCTTCGTGAGTTTCGGTCCCAAACATGTGGATACGGTTTCCCCGGACCACGGTGGCCGGCATGTTGTTGTTCAGCGGTAGCGGGTCGCCTCTCCCGAAGACACCAGTTGCGGTATCGTAGACGAACACGTCACTGTAGTAGCCCTTCTTCTTGTAGTGCTTGTAGGGCCGCCCGTAGGAAGGCCGGGTGGTGCCGTCGGGATTGAGGATCGCTTCGTACTGGTAGCCGCCCACCATCACGAGGTAGCGGTCGTCGTAGACGATCTCTCCAGTGGGGAAGTTGCCGCTGGCGATGGGAAGATCGGCGAGCCGCTCCCACTGCTCCCTCGCTGGATCTGGGGAGGTTCCGGGTCCTGTCTCCTGAGAGATCCCGCCTCCAGGACGGCCGTCAACACAATCGCCAAAGCGCACAGCTGGGTCCATCTCCGCACCTCCATTGTGTCCTCCCGCTCCTCGTTTGCAGTCCCAGAGGTTGACCCGCAGCAGCCCTGATCCCCGGCGACCTCTTGCAGTGAAGATCAAGCATCGCGAAGATGTTGTTCTCTGCGCAGCATCGCGATGGGTCCCAAGGAGCCCATTCACTTCCACTCCAGCTCCAGAAACCGGAAGGGCACTTCTCCCGTGGCTAGATACCCGTGCTTGACATGACGCGGGGCGAAGATGAGATCACCCTTACCCACCTCTTTCTCCACTTCGCCAATCTCGAAGATAGCGCTGCCTCCCAGCACGAAGAAGGCCTGCTCCCGCTCATCGTGCGCGTGAAGCGGCTTTCTTTCTCCTGGCTCGAACTCCACCAGGGCCAGGATCGCGTCTTCGGAGTTCTTACGGGAATCGTAGGGCCTCATGGCCGAGTCCAGGGGATAGAGAAAAAGACTCTGGGTGAAACGGCCCCAGCCAGGTAGCCGACGTCGGGGCTTGAGGTGTTCCGAAACCACGACTCCCACAGGCCGTGCCAGCGCCACATCCAAAGCAGACGCATCCAGATCCAGGGACGATTGGAGACGACCTCCCCAGGAATCGACCCAGGTCAGTTCGCCGGTGTTGATTCCCCTGTAGCGAGAAAATTCTAGACGCAGAAGCTGTTGATTCTGGGCATCCCCGTTTGCGACGAAGAGCGTTCCCCCAGGACTGAAGGTCAGACCTCGAGGTGCTTTGAGCTGGGACATCCGGATCTCTCCGCTGGAGATGAGTCGATTGCCATCGGGACGCAGCTGCAGAATTCGCTGGTTGGAGAGGTCTCCCAGGAACACTTCCTTCCAGGGGCTTACCGCGGCCGAGACCAGATCGCTTCCCCGGGGAAGAAAAGACCGTTTCCAATTCCCCCCTAGACGACGCTTCCAGGTCCGGCAGAAGTTGGACCCGCCCGCCTCCAACTCCAAAGACCTTGCCTTCCAGGGTAAAGAAGTCTGCGTAAACTCGATCTCCCTGGCGCCACCTCCCCGCATAGGATGCAGGCTTTGCCAGCACCTTACCGCGGGGGTCGCTGGGGTTCCCCGGATTGCCATCATAGGCAGCGAGTCGGCCGGTGCTGAAATCGTACAAAAGGAGCCCTTTTTCCTCTCTCTCCTGCCCATAGCAGCGGATAATGTTGCCCCTTTCCACCTTGATGCGCTCGATCGGGAAGAGCTTGGGAAATGCCTCTGCTCCGTAAGAAACCTCCAGTTCCATCTCACCCGCACCGACTCGGTACTGGCGGATCTCGTCCGTCCCCACGAGGACGAAAAGAGTCCCGGCGGCCTGCAGAGTGCCCCAGATGAGAGAGGACAGAACTACAAGAACCTGCAGCAATCGCATGATCCTTCCTCCTTTCTTGAACCCGTTACCCACGTCAGCAAGATCGAAGCTGGCTGGCCGACAGCATAGCAGGGTACGCGTTTGCCAGTCACGCGGTTGTCCTTCGACCGCTCACCGGGTCTTCGGATCTGAAGCTCGGACCCAGCTGAACAACGCTTCGATGGGCGCCTGTCGTTGAATCACTCAGACGAGGGAGGGCATTGTTGAACTCTCCACGTCAGACCGCTGTCGATGCGGCGTAGCAGTGGACTGGCCTCTTTTCCGATGCTACATTGGGACTATCCATAACCTGTAACGTTCGAACTTGATAATCTACGGGGAATCGATAGCAGGCCCCAAAAAGGGTGGAATCCGACAAGGGCTCTGTTGCGGCTCCACCAAGAGCGCTCAAAACAGGGTTGGGATTCAATCGATGCTTTGCCTCGAAAGGTTCACGTGTCGTGAAAGACGTGCAGCTAGTCCCAAAAGAAGTAGATGAAAGTGGACTAAACCACATGTAAACACCTGAAATGCCAGACCTGACGGGTATTCTGGGGTTGTCAAAGAAACTTCAGAACAAGCCGAAAGGAGGCATTTCAGGTGAAGAAAAAGGATAGCGCAATCATCCGCAAACGGGAAGCAGAGGTTGCTCAGCGATTGAGCCCCAGCTGGAACGGTCAAGACCCGAAACCGGTGCTCTCGCCCGAGGTCATCAGCTACGAGGTCTCGGAGAAAACGGGTGCGGTCAGTTACGGTGGTCTGGGGCTGCTGCAGCAGGTGGTGAAGTGGAGTGGGCTGGGGAAAGCCATTGACCAGGCGGTGACGCTGCTCAAACGCCACCAACCGTACCACGAATCGGACCACGTCCTGAGCCTGATCTACAACGTGGCCACGGGCGGGACCCGCTATCAGGATATTGAACTGCGACGTCAGAGTGTGAGTTTCCTGGAGGCGGTGGGAGCCGAGAAGATCCCCGCCCCCAGCACGGCCGGAGACTTTGTGCGCCGCTTTGACGCGCCCGACGTGGTGGATCTGATGGAAGCCGTCAATGCCAGCCGCCTCAAGGTCTGGGCCCAACAACCGGCCCGTTTCTTCCAACGGGCGGAGATCGACGTGGATGGGACGATGGCCCCCACGAGCGGCGAATGCAAGGAAGGGATGGAGATCAGCTACGACGGGCAGTGGGGCTATGCGCCGCTGATCGTGACGCTGGCCAATACGGGAGAGGTGCTCTATGCGGTCAACCGCTCGGGCAACCGTCCCTCTCATGAGGGAGCGGCCGAATGGCTGGATCGGAGTATCGAGCTGGTTCGAGAGGCGGGTTTTCGGAAGGTGCGCCTGCGCGGGGACACGGATTTTTCGCTGACGGCTCATTTTGACCGTTGGACGGAGGCGGGCGTGGAGTTTGACTTCGGGATCGACGCCCATCCGAGCTTCGTCAAGTGGGCGGAGGCGTTGCCAGAAGCGAGATGGAAAGAGCTGGGGGCCCCAGCCAGGGGAAAGGAAAAGGGAAGAAGCGGCGCCAGCGGCGGGACAAAGTGAAGCCGGAGATTGTCAAGAGACGCGGGTTCAAGACGCTGACGCTGGAACGGGAAGAGATTGCGGAGATCGACTACCGTCCGAGCAAAGCGAAGCGAACCTATCGGATGGTGATCTTGCGCAAGACGATCCTGGTCGAGAAAGGCCAGAAGCGGCTGCTGCCGCAGACGCGCTACCACTTTTATGTCACCAATATCTCGGCCAGAACGTTGGGAACGGCGGGAGTCGTACGGGAAAACAACCGGCGCTGCAACCAGGAGAACGTCATTGAACAACTCAAGAACGGAGTCGAGGCCCTGCGGATGCCCTCGGATACGCTGGTAGCCAACTGGGCCTATCTGGTGATTGCGGCTCAAGCCTGGAATCTGAAGGCCTGGATGGGGTTGGTGCTGCCGGCGCGACTGCAAGCCCGAGAGCTGGTGAAGATGGAGTATCGCCGTTTCCTGCGAGAGGTCATTGAAATGCCCTGCCAGATTTTGCGCAGGGGCCGACAGTTGGTCTATCGGCTGCTGGATGTCAATGGTTGGAGCCGTCTTCTCTTGGAAGGCAGTAAGTGGTTGAAACACCGGCCAGCTACCTGAAACTGAAAGGAGATAAAGTAGCTCCGAGGGTCGCCAGAGCTGGGGCGAGGTGTCTCTACAAACGCCCCCCAAGAGGGCAGAATCGTTTTCCCTGAGCGATCGGCGTGGAGGACAGCTGAACACGTGCCTGTTCTGAGTGACTTCGCGCCGAAATTTAGAATTTAGGTCTCCAAAATGGCTCCTCGGAGCCGACAAAGGGGTCTATTTTCGAACTTGCGCTTATTTTGGGCCTAGTCAGGCTTGATCCAGCGATCGAAGAATCGCTCACAAACGACCCGGCGTTCATGGAGGCATTCGGCGAGGACAACTGGGTCAGGGTCGCAGAGCTCGTACATCGGGTGGTTGGACGAACGCTGGCGGCCATTCCCATCAGCGTCGACGAGCTGAAATGGGACGGATACTTCGTCGTGGACACTTACACGCGGGAGGTCGTAGGCTCCTGCGCGTTCAAGGGTCCGCCCACCGGAGACGGAACCGCCGAGATCGCCTATTTCACTTACTCCGGCTTCGAAGGAAAGGGATATGCGACATCGATGGCGCGTAAACTCATAGAGCTGGCAACCGGCTGCACGGCGGTTAACCGGGTAATCGCCCATACATTGCCAAAAGCAAACGCCTCCACGCGAGTGCTGGAGAAAGTCGCGATGAGGTTTGTCGGTGAGGTGATTGATCCTGACGACGGGCGAGTGTGGCAGTGGGCAAGGCAGATGAGGACAGACCCTAGCCTTGGACCGGACGCCGAATAATGCGGATCCCATGACTGATCGACAACTGGGCGGTAATCTGAATGGACCGGACACGAGTTCTGTGGTGGGTACTTGGTCGCCGCTCTGGTCAAGGTGGGAGGACATCCCGACGCTACCGGAGGAGTTGAGCGACGTGACGCTTACCTTCCTCGAAGGTCGGTGTGAAGTCCGTCGCGGTGCGAAGCTCATTCGTCGCGGCACCTATTCTGTCAAGTGACAGGAACTTTCACGACCTTAGCAGCCCGTGGTGAAAGTCGCTGATCGTTAGTCAGGTGCAGGCAATAAAATGGGCTCATGGCAATGGGGAAGAAGAAGCGGCGACAGCAAAAGGATTTATGGGTGGCCACCAGCGAGATGCCGGTTCCTCCGGGACACCCGTTCTACGTGGCCTTAGAGGATCTTCTGAAGAAGCATCAGTTTGACGATTTCGTCGAGCGACGGTGCGCCCAATTCTATGCCCCGCGGATGGGGCGGCCGAGTCTGGAACCGGGCGTCTACTTTCGGCTGCTGCTGGTGGGCTATTTCGAAGGCCTGGGTTCGGAGCGAGGAATCGCGTGGCGGGCGGCTGACTCGCTGGGGCTGCGCGAGTTTCTGGGACTGAAGTTGAGTGAATCTCCGCCGGATCACTCCACCCTTTCCAGAACGCGGCGACTGATCGATGTCCAGACTCATGCCGCCGTCTTCGAGTGGGTGCTGCAGCGCGTCGGCGAAGCGGGACTGCTGAAGGGAAAGACGCTGGGCATCGATGCGACCACGCTGGAAGCCAATGCCGCGCTACGCAGCATCGTTCGACGGGATAGCGGGGAAGGGTACGACGAGTTTCTCAAGGGGCTGGCTCAAGCGTCTGGAATCGAAACGCCGACCCGCCAAGAGCTGGTGAAGTTGGACCGCAAGCGCCAGAAGAAAGGATCCAACCAAGAGTGGAAACACCCGCACGATCCGGATGCTCGCATCACCAAGATGAAGGATGGGCGCACGCATCTGGCACACAAAGCGGAACACGCGGTGGATCTGGAGACAGGAGCGATTGTAGCGGTCACGGTTCAAGGAGCGGACCAGGGAGATACGACGACGATGGTCCCGACGCTGATCGAAGCGGCCGAGCACCTCGAGCAGGTGATGCCTGAGGACGGAGCAATCCAGGAGGTGGTGGCCGATAAGGGGTATCACAGTACGGCGACGATGAAGGAGTTCAAAGCTCTGGACCTACGGAGCTACGTTTCCGAGCCGGATCGAGGAGGCCGGAAGTGGAAAGGCGATCTCGAAGGCCGGGATGCCGTTTACGCGAATCGGCGGAGGGTTCGTGGAGAGCGCGGACGTAGACTACTGCGAATGAGGGGGGAACGACTGGAGAGACCTTTTGCCCATCTTTACCGCACCGGGGGACTGCGGCGGACCGAGGCCCGAGGGCACTCGAACGTCCTCAAACGGCTGCTGATTCAGGCCGGTGCCTTCAATCTGGGGATGCTCTTGCGGAAGCAAGTCGGTGCCGGGACTCCCCGGGGCCTCCGGGCCCAGGTTCTTCGCGCCATGTTGCTGGTGTTCGGCCTCGTTAACGCCACCAAACAGCTGATCGGCGAGATTGTGGGAACCTTCTTGGGAAAATTCCGGATGCAGACCTCGTTCACTCGTCGTCGACCGGAATCCATTCCCGGTCAAATTTAGGTACTTCCACCACGGGCTGTTAGGGGACGTATTGTTTTACGACCCTTCCCCGGTTAGTAAAAACGCAGGTTCGGGAGGAACCTGAACGTGTTCGTCTTTTGTTCGATAAAAGTTTGTTCTCCTGATTTCAAGGGCAGCCTTTGATTTCTCTTCTCGAGCGGGAGGCATCCGGTGGGAAAACCGCTTTGGGTTTTTCCACGGGAGGGCGAGCGCCGTCCCAAAGCATAGATTCATTTGGATGTGAGCAGCCGCAGAAGCTGTGGGAACTGTGGGAAACTCCGTCCGAAGGAGTTTTCCAAGCGCTGTGGGAACGGTGGACAAACCACCCGAGCCGAATCGGCAGGCACAAAGTGGACTTGGTTTTCCACGGTTTCCACAGCGCGGCAGTTTCCATAGCTTTCTTTCGCCCCAGTAGGCGAGCTTGGCTCGGGTCCCGAACTGGGGTATCTGAGGACCCGGTCTCCCGACGATCGGAGCTTGACGGGCGACTGGGGGGAAAGTTTTTTCCGGATTCTCTTGCAAACCCCTTCTCCTGGACGTCTGTTCCCGGAGAGGGACCCTAGCCCAGCCGGGAGAACGCTCTTGAGGGCATGCTGGCGGGGGCGTCTGTCGCTTCCTCATGCGGGTTCCTGGATGAAGGTCACCTTTGGTGCGCTCCCGCCGGTTTGTCATGAGGCAACGGTCTGACATCAGTTTGAATCTTGCTAAGCGAATGCGCCCCGGAGTTTTAATCGTCACTGATCACTGAGTGTCTCAGACGGAGGGAGCCCGCAGGGCGGCTGGAGTCTGAGCCGCTTCGGCGGCGGCCGCCCCCCCTGCCAGGGCCCGTTCCAAATCCCTGAGCCGATAACTCCTTCCCTTGATATTCAGCACGTGGCAATGGTGCAGCAGCCGGTCCAGTAACGCGGTCGCCATCACTTCGTCTCCGGCCAGGATCTCGGGCCAGTCCTTGACTGATTTGTTGGTGGTGATCAAGGTGGCTCCCTTTTCGTAGCGGGCACTGACGAGCCGGAACAACAGGCTGGCCTCCAGCCGGCTCATGACCTGGAACCCGACCTCGTCGATGATCAGCAGCGCCACGTTGACATACTTCTTACGGCGCAGCGCCTTGGGGGCCAACTCGGCGTCCAGCTTCATGGCGTGAAGCAGATCATCCAGTCGAAAGAAGGACAGCGAGAAACCGTTTTCGATGGCTTTGGCTCCCAGGGCCACCGCCAAATGCGTCTTTCCCACGCCCGGCGGACCCTGGAGCAAAACCGTCTCGTGCTCGCGGATCCACTCACAGGTGGCCAAGGTCTCGATGCGGCTCTTGCGGATCGCCGGCTGAAAGTTAAAATCGAAGTTCCCCAACGTCTGACCCGGCGGCAGTCCCGACAGTCTCAGCGAGGTCTTGATCCGTCGCTCCTCCCGATGGGCCAGTTCGCTCCAAAGCAGTTCGTCCAAAAAGCGATGGACCGAGAGGTTTTTCTTCACCGCCTGGCCCACCAGCTCGGACAGTTGCTCGCTGGCATGCATCAGACCCAGCTGCTCCAGTGACTGACGGGTTTGATCCAGATCCACGCGTCCCTTCGTCGCCGCGCTCATCGGGCCACCTCCGCCAGAGCTTGGTACAGGTCCAGAGGACGCTGCTCCACCGGCATCTGATAGATCTGTTCCAGCCGTTGTCCCATCTTGCCCAAGGGCGGCGGAGCGAGGACCCGCTCCGTCGCTTCTCCTTGCCAGCAGCTGGGATCGATCAGAATCCGCGCCGGCGTGTGGCGCTCATACTCCCGCAGGACCTTTCCCTCGGCTAAGATCTGAACCTTGCCCGAGCAGCCCCGCACCTCCACCTGGCGGCCTACCCATTGAAAGGGAACCGGATAGCAGTGATCTTCGAAGCGAACCATGCAGTCCCGATGGACTGGCCGCGTGACCACCACATCGAAGGGTTCGGGAAGGATCGGCAAGGGCGCCAGACGCTCCAGCTCCGCTCGCCAACTCTCCTCGACAGTGAGGCCGGTGGCCGGACACACCGCTCGACGGGACCAGCGCGAGACCTGTCCATCGGTGAAGTGCTGCAACTCCTCGAGGTCTTCCCAGTATTGGCTCTGCGGCTCCACCAGCAAACGCGAAAGTCGGACTTTGGCCTCCACCTTCCCTTTCTCTTGGGCTTGCCCCGGTCGGCAGGCATCAATGTGAAAGCCCACCGATCGGGCATAGGCCCGGTAGAGCGGATGGATCTCTCCCCAGGGGCCGCCTCCCGAGGCGATGGCCGTCTTGACGTTGTCGATCCGGTTGACGGCGGCCACTCCCTGCAGTCGGCGATAACTCTCGTTGTGGCACTGCAGCCAGGACAGCTGGTCTCGCCGCCGACTCCACACAATGGCGGGCTGCCGGCTGTGGGAGAGCACCATGATGAACGCCGAAAGGGGCTCCAACTCGTTTCCAACGGCCACCGACGGATACTCGGCCCAATCCACCTGGCTCTGGGCCCCAGGCGGCGTCTCCACTCGCCGAAACGTTCGGAGCTTCGGCTTCGGCCAGTGCCGGCGCACATAGCGCAGCACCGAACGATAGGAGCTCGAGTAATCGCATTCATAAACCAGATGTTCGTACAGCTGACGGACATTCGGGGGTCGCTGCCCATCGGGATGCCCCTGCATCCAGGCACCAATGATTCCGGCCAGAGCCTCCGCCTGGAACCCCTTCTGCCGACGTCCGTCTTGAGCGCCTTCGGCCTGTCGCCTCAAGTGATAGCGCACGGTCCCTTCGCTGACCCCAAGCGTCCGAGCAATCTCGCAGTGGTTCTTGCCTTTGTCGGCCAAAACTCCAATCGTCACGACTTCCTCCTCACTGAGGCGTACCGGCATCCCCGACCTCCTTCCTACCGGAAGAATCGGACATGACCCTGACGCCCCGATTGGGGGGAGGGGTCGTAAAACTTCGCGTCCCCTAAGGAATCAAATACCAGGTTCCGTCACATACGGCTATCATTTGATTCGCCTGCTTATAGAAAATCTCTCCGTTCGCTTTCCAGAGTGGCTGGTCGCCACCGTCCGTTGAGACTTGGATCCTCCCACCTGGACCGGGAAAGGGACGCACGTAGATCTCGCCCTGCCCTGACTCATCTGAGACGTAAACGATCCATTCTCCATCCGGAGAAAAAGCGGGCCCGTCCTCGCTAAAGGCAGTGGCCAGCCACGGTTGGGGTTCGCTTTGACCGTCGAGTTTAAGCGTCAGGGCGTCTGGACTTTCCTGGTCGTGGGAGTGAAGCAGCAGGGTTTGCCCATCGGGAGAAACGGCGTTGCTGTGATGCGATGCACCTTCAAATACTCGCTCGACCCCGCTGCTGCCGTCGACTGCAACTCTGAATAGACCACTGGAATGCGTGAAGACAATTTGCTTTCCGTCCGGTGTCCAGCCGGTCTGCTGCCCCCGTCAAAAGTGACTCGCGTCGTTGTGTCACGAATAAGGTCATAAGCCCAAATGTCACGCTCGATCTCCAGTTGCTAACAGTCGGCCATCCGGAGAGAGCCGCGGCTGCTGATAGGGACGGGGTTCCGCCTTTATTGGTGCCTCCACCCCATTGCGATCCACCCAGACCAGTCTATGTTCGAACGCCCCGCCGCCCGGGACATAAACCAAGGATCCGAGATCTGAAAAGCTGAACTGGGCAGCACCAGTTAAACCAGTTCCCTCGACCTGTAAAACACCCTGCACAATTGGAACGGGGTCGCCGTTTACTTCCAGACTTCCCAGATCGAAGGGCACCGCCAGCAGCGTCCCTGCTCGCACATAAACCAGATGCCCTGTACTCACGTAGCGAGCATCCGTGCCCCCATTGACGAGCACCTTCCGCTCACCGGTCTCCAGCGACTGCACCGCGATTTGTGCATCATCCCACGGGACCGGCCCGCCGAGTGTGAAAAGCACGGACTGGCCACCTGGAAGGACCTGCGGTCCATGAGCCTCTTCGCTCCCAGCCACGCTGATCAGAAGTTCTTTTGTCCCACCAGTGGCGGGAACTTGAAAGATGCCTTTTCGACCTTGTCCAAAGACAATCCGGCCATCGGCTCCCCAACTGGCACCGTTTGGACTCTGCGCTTCACTCAGCGTTACCGGTGCCCCACCCGCGATGGAAACTTTCTTTAGTTCACCACCTGCATAAAATCCCACCCACTCCCCTCCGGGAGAGAAAAAGGGACTCCTACCTTTTCCTTCTGCGGTGCCGGGGATGGGTGCAGCCTCCAACTGATCCATGGCCCGCAGGTAGAGTTGGTTGTCGGCGACGTAGACCAGATGTGTCCCCTCGGGCGAGAGGGCCACCTGATGACGAGCACTAGAGCTCAATTGTTGGTCCGATGGCAACACCAAGGCCATGCGCGTCAGAGGTTTTGGCACTGGTTGAGGACTCAGCATCCAAACAGCCATCAGGGTGATGATCACACTTGCTATTGCAGAGAGAAGAAGCCATCCAACCATCTGCCGCTTGCTGACAGCAGGCAGAAAAGTGACGGCTCGATCGATCTCGTCGGCTGCGGGATCGGACAGGTATTCTTCGATCTCGATCCGGAAATCCGCTATGTCATGCAAGCGTCGTTTCGGATCCGCTTGCAGACACCTCCGCAGCCACCTCTTTAGAACTTGCGGTATATCGTTCGGTAGTTTGTTCCAGTCGATGTCGACTTTGATGACCGAGGCTAGAACCTCTGAGGCGTCACCTCCCTCAAAGGCTCTCTTAGCGGTGAGCATTTCATAGAGGACCGCCCCAAAGGCCCAGATATCTGTGCGCTTATCTACAGGCTTCCTTCTTGCCTGCTCGGGAGACATATAGGCCGCCGTCCCCAGGATCATCCCGGCCCTGGTGGCCATATCGCTGATGGTGGGTGATTGACTGACGTCCTCCGCTACGACTTCTTCTTCCAGTGCTTTTGCAAGACCGAAGTCCAGGACCTTAACCTTCCCTTCGGGGGTGATCTTCACGTTGGCGGGTTTGAGATCCCGATGGATAATGCCTGTCTGGTGGGCTGCTTCCAGTGCCTCGGCCATCTGAAGAGCGATCTTCAGGCTCTCCTCTAGAGGAATGCTTCCTCTGTTGACCCGCTCCGCCAGTGTTTCCCCTTCCACCAATTCCAACACCAGGGCGTGCTTGTCCTCGGAGTCCTCCAGACCGTAAATGGACGCGATATTGGGATGATTCAGCGAAGCTAGCACCTGGGCTTCACGGGAGAAACGGGCCATGCGTTCGCGATCGGCGGCAAAGGCTTTGGGTAGGACTTTCAGGGCCACATCGCGGTTGAGCTTGGTGTCCGTGGCGCGGTACACCTCTCCCATACCGCCTTCGCCGAGCTTTGAGTTGATCTTGTAGTGGGAGATGGTTTGCCCTAT
The DNA here is from genome assembly GCA_965219855.1 of Acidobacteriota bacterium. GTDB lineage: Bacteria > Acidobacteriota > UBA6911 > RPQK01 > JAJDTT01 > CAUZIZ01. Next base: position 636,630 of record CBDCOR010000012.1, on the reverse strand, counting down.
CAACGGGACCTCCAGAACCACAGGGGGGTCTTTCTAGCAAATACTAGATCTTTGGGTCTGGAAGGGCAATGTCAGGGGCCGGTGGTCTGTATATTAATCCGAAGGATAGATGGGACCATTCTCAGCTACCATACGGTGGGTGAAATCACTCCCCCGTCTGCACCAGCAGCTTGAGTTCTTCGAACCAGTTGAGGAGGACGTTGATTTTGTGTGGACTTGTCCGGTTCGAGGGCTTGGATCGCGAATCCTGCGGACTCACCGGTGGCGCTCCGGCGGACCAGGACATGGTTTCCCCAGGGCGCCAAGGTTGACGCCGCCTCATGGGTTGCCCATAGTCAACGGCGTGTGCCTAGGCCTCCTGACGCCGTGGCTATGAGGAGCGCTTCGTGGAGCCTATAGGGCCCGCTCTCGGACCTTTTGCTACACCGTCTGGCGATCCCAGGAGCGGGCCAGGGTAAGCTGGCTGACATCGCGCTCCCTGCGGATGGCCATCCGGGCCCCCGTACCCCTGTCCCAGATGGGACCCCACGGCAAGTGATGCTCATACCACGGAGTCAGCGTGCCGAATAAGACCCCCGGGGACGGATTAGCCCTCATCGACTGGACCATCATTCTCCTCTACGCCCTGGGTACGATCGCCCTGGGCTACTACTATGGTCGCCGCCAGACCACCGCCAAGGAGTACTTTACGGGAAGTGGGCGGATGAATCCGATCCTGATCGGATTCTCAATGTTTGCCACCCTGTTGAGCACCATCTCCTATCTTGCCGTGCCCGGAGAAGCTATCGGAAAGGGTCCGGGCGGGATGCTCAACTTCCTGGCCGTTCCCTTCATATACGTGGTCGTCGCCTACGTCTTCATCCCGGTCTATATGAGAAGCCGGGTGGTGAGCGCTTATGAGTTCCTGGAAGAGCGACTCGGTCTTGGGATCCGCTTGCTGGGAGCGGTGCTGTTCCTTCTGACGCGGCTCATCTGGATGTCACTACTGGTCTTTCTCTCGGCTAAGGCCATGACCATCATGATGGGCGTGGATGAGTCTTGGATTTCCGTGATTACACTCTTCACGGGACTGGTGGCCGTCCTCTACACCTCCCTGGGAGGCCTGCGGGTGGTGGTCGTCACCGACACCTTCCAGACCCTTCTCATGCTGGGGGGTGCTTGTCTGGTCATCGGAATTGTGACCTACAACCTGGGTGGGCTGGGGTGGGTTCCCACCACCTGGCAGTCCCACTGGGACACCCAACCCCTATTCAGTTTCGATCCCGGGGTCCGAATCAGTGTGATGGGATCCATCTTCTACGTCTTTGTGCTGTCGGTTTGCGTCGCCGGAGGCGATCAGACCATGGTTCAGCGATTCATGGCCACGAAGGACATCCGGGCAGCTAGACGAGCCTACCTGACTAATCACATCGTGGGCTTGACCATCGTGATCGCCCTCTGGGTGGTAGGGTTCGCCCTGCTGGGATTCTTCCAGGTTTACCCTGAGCGCCTGCCGGACGGGATCGATCTAACCCAGAACGGAGACAAGGTTTTTCCTTACTACATCGCCTTCATGTTGCCTCCCGGCATTTCGGGTCTGGTGGTGGTGGCCATGTTCGCGGCCGCCATGTCCAGTATCGATTCGGGTGTAAATTCCATCACTGCCGTGGTGAGCAGGGACTTTCTGGAGCGCTTCGAGAGGCTGCCGGAGAGTGAGGCGAAACGCACCCGCTTGGCCAAGATCATGGCCTTTGGCATCGGCGCCGTCATCGTCGTGGGCAGCTCCTTTCTGGATAGTGTCCCGGGGAACATCTGGGCGGTGAGCAACAAGACCTCTTCCCTGCTGACAGCACCGATCTTCGGGCTGTTCTTCTTCGCCTTTTTCGTTCCTTTTGCCAGGCCTCTAGGTGTCGGCGTGGGGGCGATCCTCGGGATCGCGGCGGCCATCCTGACCGCCTTCTCAGGCCCCCTTATTTTGGGGATGAATCCTGCGACCGGCGAGGACCCGATCAGTTTCATGTGGGTGGCTCCGGCTTCATTGGCCGTGAATCTTCCAGTGGGTACGCTGATCAGCTACTGGCAGCACCGGCGGGCTAGGCACGCAGTCTAGCAAATGCAAGTTGTGTACCGATAACGCCCCAGCTGCAAGAGGACGCACGCACCCGCTTGGCCAAGGTCCTGGCCCTTGGCATCGGATTCTTCGTTATCTTAGGCAGCTCCTTCCTGGAGCGGGTGCCGGGAAACATCTGGGCAGTGGGCGAGAAGGCCTCATTGCTGGTAACCCCCTTTTCGCTCTGTTTGTCTTTGCCCTCTTCGTACCCTTTGCTACACCGGTAGGGGTGATGGCAGGCGCTGTCAGCGACATCGCTACAGCTGTAACAATTGCTTTTTCGGGCCCCATCTTCGGGATGGATGTTACCACCAGGAGCGATCCCGTCAGCTTCATCTGGATCGCCCCCGTGGCCCTGGCAGTAAACTTGCTGGTACGGTGGGTGAAATTACTCGCGTATTGGCTCTGTTTGGACCCTTTCACTCATATTTTGGCGCACAGCAGTTGGTTGTTAGTCTTGAAGACTAGGGTCTCTTGGTACACGGAAGTCTACGGTGGCCGCGGAGGGTGCCCGGGGGGAGGATTCTCGGGCTCACGCAGCTCCCATCGCCACTTTCCTCGCCTCTGGTGAAACCATTGCTTTTCCTCTTCCGAGGGCTCGATCTCACGTCTCAGAATGAATTCAGCGAAGTCTAAGCCACTAAAGGCCACGAAGGCCAGAAAAACCCGAGAGGGACGCTCACCGTCCCAGGTCTTCATGTCGGGAAGGGGAACCGGCCCAGTATTGACCTGGAAGAGGTCCTCTTCCAGGTTCAGGCTTATGGTGCGAATCGGAAACTCAATGGAGAAACGGTAGCCTTCAGCCTCATTCTGGAAGGCTGTCCTGGCATTCAGTGGCTTCGGGCTCTGGGTTGCCTCGATCACCTCATTGGCAGAGGTAAGCACGGTGAAATCGGGATAGGTGCGGGTTGTGAATCGGGCCGACTTGAATCCTAGGAGACGAACCTTCCTGTCCCCGCTCTCCATGGAAGGGCGCTTCGCGATAGGTATATTGTGGGTTCGCGAGTGGACGACTCGATATTCCCGGCTGGGCAACTGGAACAAATCCCTTTTCGCGATTGTATACTCGGCCCGGCAGGGTTGGAACAGGAACAACTCTTTCACATGTCCCGTGTCCAGGTTCGTGATGTCGCACTTGGACTCGTACGTTTTTCGCGTGTCACGGATGGAGCCCCCTCCCTGAACCATACCTCCATCGTGGACATAGTCAGGGTCGGGAATATAGGGCTTGCTAGTCCGGCCGAAGAAGGAGCGCTCGAAGTCCAACATGGACCGGGTCGCTACCTCAGGTTGCCCGGACGTATCCGGAGAGGGTGAGCAAGCGGGTAGACCCGTAGCTCCCGCCAGGGTGGACACCGCCGAGCTCTGTAGAAACTCTCTTCGAGTGGGCTTGGGTCTCATCTCGGATCTCCTGGACATCAAGCCGCACCGACACCGACAGCCAAAGCCACCTTGCTGACATCCTCCGAAATCACCTTGAAAGCGACCTTGCGATCTAAGGGCCCGGTGTCCTGGGCCAGATAGACTTCACCCATCCCGCCCTCACCAAGCTTTTCCAGGATTTTGTAGTGGGAGATGGTTTGCCCTTGCAACGCCGGCCTCCAGACTACAGGAAAGCCTTCCTATCGAATACTAGATCTTTGGATCCGGAAGGGCAATCTCACCGGGATGGTTTATATATTAATCCCAGTAGTGTCCCAACGTTTGGGTTTCTAATCTCTGTAAAGTATTAATGAGTAATATGTTAGAGAAGATAATGGGTGTTTCCGACTTGAAAGTGAGTGTACGCTCACGCCCTTCAGTTCATAAGGAGGGCGAGCATGTACACGGGCACGACGATTTTTTCTCAGGTGATGCGGCATCTTCCCTGGCATCATTTTCATCGCATTGTTCAGCACTACGGAGGCGACTACAAGGTCAAGTCGTTCCGCTGTGCCGACCATTACCGGGTCATGGCCTTTGCACAGTTGACCTATCGCGAGAGCTTGCGCGATATCGAAGCCTGCCTACGGGCCATGAGATCCAAGCTCTTCCACATGGGCATTCGCTCCACGGTCTCCCGCAACAATCTGTCCAATGCCAACGAGAGGCGCGACTGGCGCATCTATGCCGAGTTTGCCCAAGTGCTTATCGCCGAAGCGCGCCGCCTGTACACCGACGAGGACCTGGGAGTCGACCTGAACGCGACCGTCTATGCCTTGGACTCCACGACCATCGACCTGTGCCTCTCGGTCTTCCCCTGGGCGCGCTTCCGCCGTACCAAGGGGGCGATCAAACTGCATACCTTGCTCAACCTGCACGGCGCCATTCCCGAGTTCGTTCTGATCTCGGACGGAAAACTGCACGATGTCCACGCCTTGGACCACCTGATTCCTTGTCCCGGTGCCTACTACATCATGGATCGCGGATACCTGGATTTCGGGCGCCTGTACCGACTCCATTCTGCCCGGTCGTTATTCGTGACCCGCGCCAAGGCCAACTTCAAGTTCCGCCGCCGCTACTCCCACCCGGTGGACAGAACGACGGGACTGATCTGCGACCAAACTGTCCTGCTGAGCACCTTCTATCCGGCCAAGGCCTACCCCGAACCTTTGCGTCGCATCAAGGCCTTTTACGGCACCAGTCCCAATGCCGTGAAAACACAAATCTGGATCGCCCTCAGTACCTACCTGCTCATCGCCATCATCCGCAAGCGCCTCTATCTCGAGTTGCCGCTCTACACAATTCTCCAGGTCCTGAGTGTCTCGCTCTTCGAGAAAACCCCAATTTTACAGGCCTTTCAGGACATGCATTACATTACTCAGAATAGTGACATTCATAAACAGTTGATGTTATTCGACTAACGCTGGGACGCTACTGTATTAATCCGATGAATAGATGGATCCATCCTGCCTGGCATTTTGAGGCTCCTTTCACTTCCCCCATCGAGACCGTTCGTTGAGTCTCTCAAACGTGAGGAGGCGTTGCTGAGCTCTCCACTTGGGACTGAAGACTGGCCGGCTCAGCAGTGGTCTGGCCTTTCTTTAGGCTTACCCATCATCCGTAGAGCGCAACCAGGATGATCTGCGAAGAAGCGCGGAGAAGTGCATCAGAAGGAAGGGCTGGACACCACAAGGTAATGGAGATGGTAGAATCTGTCTCAAAGGAGCCTCTATGGGAGACCTGACAAAACGAATCACCGTCGATGCAGAGCAGTGTGGAGGTCGCCCCTGTATTCGAGCAATGCGTATTCGGGTTACGGACATCCTCGATCTACTCGCTGCGGGACTGTCGGCTGAACAGGTTCTGGAGGAACTTCCCGATCTTGAACCTGAGGACATCCGTGCGGCACTCAAGTTCGCTAGCCGCCGGATCGACCACCCCGTGGTGGCTGTTTGACGGTATGGCTTGACGCGCACCTACCTCCAGCGCTCGCCCGTTGGCTATCCTCCACCCAAGGCATAGAAACCCACGCTGTCCGTGATCTTGGTCTTCTGAACGCAAAGGATCAGGAGATCTTTCTAGCTGCTAGAGAGGCTGGAGCAATTGTAATGACGAAGGACCGCGACTTTCTGACGCTTCTGGATCGGCTCGGTCCATCGCCACAGATCGTCTGGGTCACCATCGGAAACACCTCCAATGCTTTCCTCCGTAACATACTTGGGAGCCGACTCCGTGCGGTCCTTGACCTCGTGCAGAGCGGCGAGGCTCTCGTTGAGCTGGGTGAACTAAGTTCAGAGTGATCTCTACTGCTAGATCCTTGGCTTTGGAAGTGCAATTTCAGGGGGCTGGCATATATATTAATCCGAAAGATAGATGGGTCCATTCTACCCAACATATGGGAGCTTGGCTTCATTCCCCTGCCGGCACCAGACGCTTGAGTTCTTCGAACCAGTTTTGGACGACATTCACCTTGTTTCCGAAATACTGTTCTTGCCTTGCCTGTTCTTCATCTCGATTCCACCGAATCATGAGAAAACGCTGTCCGTCCGGCGTGACGTCCCAGCTACGAATCGGCGTGCTTCCCAAATAATCCCCCTCAAACAGGACAGCCGGATTGCCCGGGCGCAGCTCGCCCTCATCCTCAGTGATCTCAACCGGCATCCATCAGCGAGGGTGTCCTTTAGCCTCTTTATAGATTAGCTCGAGCCCTCTGTCGGTCTTCGCCCACGCCGGCTGATGCCCCGTGTTGTTCGAGATTACCTGCTTCTTTCCGGGCCCGGGATAGGGTTGGACATAGACTTCCCGGCGCCCGCTTTCATCGGAGACGTAGGCGAGCCACCGACCATCCGGGGAAAACTCCGGAAACATCTCGCGAAACCTGGTCTGCGCAAAGGGTCGTGCGGCTCGGGAATCCATCGGTAGAATCCAGATATCAATGTCCCAAACTGTGTCCGGTTTTATTTCTACATACGCAAGTTCCTTCCCATCTGGCGACCAGGAACCGGGAGTCTGGTCGTTCGGGCTGGGAATCAAGTGTTCTGCTTCACTGACGCTGTCGACAGCCTTCAAAAACAGATTCTCGGGCCCCTTCCGACGCGAGCTGAAAGCGAGGGCGGTACCGTCCGGCGACCAGATCGGGGTACTATTCAGCCCTTCAAGTGTCTGAAGAGTACGGGTATGTCGCTCCAGATCGTAGGTCCAGATCTGCTTCTTCTTGTGAGAAGTGTCATATGCTATTCTGGTGCCATCGGGGAAGAGACGGGGTCTATGGTATCGGGCTGGTTCAACGCTGACGAGGTCCTCTTCCTCTTCTCCGTCGCGACCTACCCAGACGAACTCCCTTTTGCTTTCGGGAAAAACTAAGCCCCCGACATAAGCAAGAGATCCCGAGTTGGAAAAAGCAAACTGTGCAGCGCCGGTGTCGTTGGCAGCGGCTAGGGTATACAGTGCTTGGCTGACACCCTCCAAGACCGGGGCCTCGGGCCCAATCAGTGCCAACCCCTCCAGGTCGAAAGCTGCCGCCCAAAGTGTCGCGTCGCGGGCAAAAACCAGATGTCCGGAGGGGACGTAGCGGGGATCGGAACCCCCTTCGATCAAGACCTTCCGTTCTTCGGTTTCCAGGGACTGAACGACGATCTCGACTCCGCTCTGCTCGACATAGGTGGCGCTGCTCCGCAGTACCGTAAACAGCAGCGCCTTTCCACCGGGGAGTACGTGAGGAAGCCGATGGCTCACCTCTCCCGCTTCCTCATCCAACTCGGTGATCTGCTCCGGCTCCCCGCCCGAGTCGGAAACTCGCCAGAGACCGCTAGTCGGCTCACAGGCAAAGACGATGGTGCCGTTCGAAGCCCAACTGGCACCGAAGGGTTGCGGACAATCGCAAATCGTGGTGGGAAGACCTCCAGCGAGAGGGTACTTCTTGAGCGTGGCTCCTGAACCGTCGTCGAAACGTGACATGGCCCCCAGCCACTCTCCGTCCGGTGAGAAAAAGGGCATCCAGGTGATGTCGTCGGACGGGCGCTCCGCGCTCCACCGATCCAGAGACCGAAGGTAGATGTGGGGATTCTCTCGAACTGTCTGCCGGTCCGGATCCAGGAAGGGATTGCCCGCCACGTAGGCGACCCGGGAGCCGTCCGGGGAAAACGCGACGCCCCGAAGATAGCCGTGGTCAACTACGTGGCCTTCGTCCAGCGATATCTCCCACCGCGACACCCGCTTCTCCGAGATGGCAGGGTCAGGCTTGGCAGACCAGACCATGGCAGCCAGCAGGGGTACCGCCATCCAGGGAGCCAGACGCTGCCATAGAGGGCGTTTTGGCTCTGCAAGCAACACCTTCTCAATGCTGCTTGCCGAGGCGCTCAGGCACTCGTCAATCGTAATCCGGGCATCACCTATGTCCCGCAGCCGCATCCTGGAGTCTTTGCGAAGACATCGCTCCAACAGCTCCCGGATCTTCCTCGGAGTCTCGGTCGGCAGCTCGTCCAGACTCGGTGTCTGGTGAATCACCGCGGCAATCGTCACGGTGAGGCTCTTTCCCGCGTACATCCCTTGGCCGGTCAACATCTCGACGAGCAGCAGACCGAAGGACCAGATGTCGGTCCTCTTGTCCACCACCTTTCCCCGAGCCTGCTCCGGACTCATGTAGGCCGCCGTCCCCAGGATCATCCCCTCCTGCATGGCTTCCATCGTCAGCGTGGGTGAACTCGCTAGTTCCTGCTCGGAGAGCTCTGTCTCCAAAGCCTTGGCCAGACCGAAGTCCAGGACCTTGACCGCCCCCTCGAGCGTGATCTTCACGTTGGCCGGCTTCAGATCGCGGTGAATGATGCCCTTTTCATGAGCTGCCTCCAGAGCCTGGGCGATCTCCAGGGCCATCTGGAGACTCTCCTCCACCGGGATCGGCCCCTGTGCAATCCTCTCACCCACTGTGAGGCCCTCGACCAGTTCCAGGACCAGCGCCCGCACGTCTCCCGATTCTTCCAACCCATGGATGATGCTGATGTGAGGATGATTGAGCGAAGCCAGCACTTCGGCTTCCCTCTGAAAGCGGGCCATTCTTTGGCGGTCCCGAACAAACTTCTCAGGCAGGATCTTCAGCGCCACCTCACGGCCCAGGCGGGTGTCGGTGGCCCGGTAGACCGCACCCATCCCTCCTTCGCCCAGCTTGGCAGTGATCTTGTAGTGGGAGATGGTCTGGCCTATCAACACCGGCCTCCAGACTAAAGGGAACCTTATCTAGCGAATACTAGATCTTTGGATCTAGAAGGGCAATCTCAGGAGACCGCATATATAGAAATCGGAAGGATAGGACTGCGGTATTTCGGCCATCCAAAATATGGGGCGCTAAGCCATCGCTGAGTTTGATCGCCCCACAGTGGTGAACCAATTGACAGCTCCTCGCCTCAAACTCTATTGTGGATCAACCGAATCCGTACTGATGATTAGGCTCAATGACCCCTAGTCTACTGCGTCGCTGCAATCATCCGCCCTGGCTGCGTTACGCTCGGTCGGCCTCCTCGACGTACTGTCAAAGTACGACTGCGGCGGCCTCGGTCGCAAGCCTTGCCAGGACGGCGCTTGTGGCGCCTCGCTACGACGAGCGATGAGAAATGCGGGTTAAGATCCACAATCGCTGAACCATCTCTCATCGATTCTTCTTGCGCTCTACACATTCTCGGGCTAAACTCCCGGCCACCTCGGGGTCGGAATTCTATGCGCTCTGCTGCTTATTCTTTTGTTCTTCTTTGCGCTGGTGTCCTGGCCAGCAACCCTCCGCTTCAGGCAGCTGAGTTGCTGAGTGGTCCCATGGTCGGGCACACGACCACCACATCGGCTAAGATCTGGATCGAAACCGATGTTCCCGCGTCGGTGAAAATCAGCTACTGGTTGGATCCCCAGCAGAATTACGAGCGCTACCTGGGCCAACCCCTTGTGAGAGGGACAGCCGAGGGGAGGACATCGACCAGCGCTCCCCACGCAGGGGTGGTGCAATTGGAGGATCTGAACCCGGGCTGGCTGGTCTACTATGAACTGGAGATCGACGGACGGCCGATTCGACCCCAGACTCCCCAGGCTTTCAGCTTGATGCCGCCCGCAACCCTGTCTGGGAACCCGCCAGATCAGTTGGCTGAGTTCTCGATCGCTACGGCATCCTGCATGTACCCGGCTCACCTTCCCATCCAGCCGATATGGAATCAATTGGCCAGGCACCGCCCCAACGCGCTGCTTCTCCTGGGCGACAATAACTACATGCCCCTTGTCCGGGGGGCCTACGACACCAGCGAGGAGGTGGTTCGTTTCGCCATGGCTCGTTCTCACCGCTACCTGAGGGATGTGGCGGGTTTGCGGACCTTGCTGGCCACGACTCCGACCTACGGGATCTGGAACGACCACGACTACGGTCCCAACGATTCCGATCGAACTTTTCGCTGGCGCGAGCTCAGCCTCTCGCTGTTCAAGAGATACTTTCCGAATCCTTCTGCTGGATTGCCGGATGTGCCTGGCATCTTCACTTCTTTTCGCATCGCCGACGCCGAGTTCTTCATGCTGGATGATCGCTATTATCGTGACCCCAATCACGCTCCTGATCGAAAGCAGATGCTGGGACCCGATCAACTGAGGTGGTTGAAGAGTCGTCTCGAGAATAGCAGCGCCACTTTCAAGGTCATCGTCAGTGGTGGCACCCTTCTGGTAGACCGCCAGACTCCCGGGGAACACTGGGCAAACTTCGGCGCCGAACGAGATGCTTTTCTGACCTGGCTGTCCCAGGAGGGAGTCACCGGAGTCTTGGTTGTGGCAGGAGACTGGCATATCGGCAGCTTAAACCGCCTCTACCGCGGCCAGGATTCCTACCCCCTCTACGAGCTCATCAGTTCAAACGCCGGCTTCGAAACTGCCTTCTCCAGAGGGACAGCGAGTAAGGACCGATTCCACCAGTTCGCCCAGAAGGAGTATCGGGGCTACAACTTCGGCTTGCTCCGATTTGCCGGTGCCAAGGGAAATCGCACGGTAAGCCTTCAGGTCATCGATAAAGAGGGCAACGCTCAGATCGATTTTCAACTGAGAGAACAGCATTTGACCCCGGAATGGACACGGTTCGATCTTGACGGACCGGGTTGAGTTGACACCAAAGGGCGAAGGAGAGGCCATTCAAGACAATGGGACGTACGTGATAATCCTAAAGCGGCAGGATGACGGCTCCTGGAAAGTGGCACGCGATATCTGGAACACCGACAAGGCACCTCCCGAGATGGGTGGTGAGGGGAGCTAGGGGAGCTAGGCGGTTGGATGGAGTTTTTCGGGGGGACAGGCGCTGGTCTCACTTTGCGGGGATCAGAAGATTTCCCGATGAAGTCCCACTCCCCTCACGGTCGCGGTTCTGTCACGGTTGCCAGGGACTTACCTGACGCTATTCGCGTGAATGCCTCGTCCCGATGCGCTAGACTTGCGGCAAGGAGACTCACGCCATTACAGAGTTGAATCGCAGAGGTTTTCTTTCTCTGAGCGGACTCGCGACGGCACTTCCAGGCCCGCTTGCGACTGTCGAATCCGAAGCCGGAATCGGCGAGGTCTATTCACTGAGGGTATGTCCCTGGACCATCGAAAACCCACGCCATGACCATCAACTGATCTTCCCCATGAGGGACGGGAGCCTTCTGCTGGTCTGGTGCGAGTACTACGTCCGCAGAGCTTCCCGCGTCGCTCCAGACTCACCCCAGTCCTACTTCCTTCGGGATGACTCGCCCTGCCGAATCTCGGGGAGAATCTCCCGGGACGGCGGCAGAAGCTGGAGTGGCAGGATCACGCTCCAGGAGAACTTCGGTTTGCACAATGTCAAGCATCCCAACCTGCTGCGGCTGCCCTCCGGAGAAATCCTCTTCACCTTCACCGTCCGAGATATGACGCAAAAGGATCTTCGGATCTACCTCAAGAGATCCAGTGACGAGTGCGAGACCTGGACGGAGCCGGTGCAGATCTCGCCTCCAGGCGGAATCTTCTTCACCAACGCCGACCACATCCTCAGGCAGAGTTCGGGTCGCATCATTCAGCCTCTGCACCATTGGGACACGGCCCGATACGAGAAGGTACACAACCTGGCCTTCTGTCTCTACTCCGACGACGAAGGACAGACCTGGCATCCCAGCCGAAAGAAAGTGGACCTTCCCAAGCTGGGGGCGGAGGAACCGGGAGTCGTTGAGCTGAAGGACGGATCCTTGTTGGCCATGCTGAGGAATAGAATGAGCAAGGTCTACCGCTCGATCTCTACCGATCGCGGTGAGACCTGGTCAGAGGCCGAGCCAACCGAATTACCTTCGCCGGCATCGGCAAACTGCATCAAGCGCATTCCGCTGACCGGAGATCTGCTGTTCATCTGGAACAATAGCGTGCCCTACTACCTGACCCGAGCAGGATCGAAGCAGACCACCCGTCCCCGCCATCCCTTGAGCAGTGCGATTTCCCGCGACGAGGGCAAGACCTGGGCAAACATCAAGAACATCGAGAATCACAGCGGCTACGACCTGTCCTGCCCCTCCGTCACCTTCGTGGGTGACGAAGCCCTGGTGGCTTACTACAAGCGCCCGGAGAACACGGCTCCGGGCACGGATGTGGTACTCAAGATCTTCAAGACCGACTGGTTCTACGGTGGATAAGGCAGTGGATTCGAGTGGAGTCTGGTTGTGAGTCGTAAGCGAGGAGTCCTGGATCGGCGATCCTTTCTGTCCACTACAGGCACCGGGGCGGTTTTGGTTGGCCTTCCTGCGCAGATTGGAGCCCAAAAGGCGGGGGTCGTAGCCCGCACCCGGGATCACGATGTCAACGAGCTTCACCTGGACACCGTTTGCCCCTGGACGGCCGAGAACCCTCGCCACGACCATCAGCAGATCTTTCCCTTGAGTGAGGATCGCCTGCTGCTGGTGTGGTCCGAGTACTACGTGAGAAAGCCGTCCCGGATCCGTCGGACGCCTTACTCCAGGGCCGGCAGCAGTGATGCCACGCCCTGCCGGATCTCGGCGCGGGTCTCGAAAGACGGAGGGCGGTCGTGGAGCGGGAAGATCACGATCCAGGAGAACTTCGGGGTGGACAATGTCAAGCAGCCGAATCTCCTGCGCCTGCCCTCGGGAGAGATCCTTTTCTCCTTTACGGTGCGAGATATCGCCAGGCGCGACCTGAGCATCTTTCTGAAGCGATCCCGCGACGAGTGCGAAACCTGGAGCAGGCCGGTGCAGATCTCGCCGCCCGGAGGAGTCTACTTCACCAACGCCGACCACAATCTGCGCCACAGCTCCGGGCGTCTGATCCTGCCCTGCCACTGGGGAGAGTTCTACGGCCCCGGCGACCACTACCAGGCCTTTTGTCTCTACTCGGATGACGAGGGCAAGACCTGGCAGAGCAGCCGCCAGAAGATCGATCTTCCCAGCCGCGGTGCGGAGGAACCCGGCGTCGTCGAGCTCAAGGACAGCTCCCTCCTGGCAATGATGAGAACCAGCCTGGGAAAGATCTACCGCTCGATTTCCAGGGATCGGGGAGAGACCTGGTCAGAGGCCGAGCCCACGGACCTGCCCTCGCCCTCGGCGGCTAACTGCATCAAACGCGTTCCCAAAACAGGTGATCTGGTATTCCTCTGGAACAACTCTACGCCTTTTGCGCTCTCCCAGCCGCGCTCGACCAGCTACCACCACCCTCGTAACCCACTCACAGCGGCGATCTCCAAGGACGAAGGGAAGACCTGGGCCCACTTCAAGGATGTCGAGCGCCGCCAGGGATACTCGAGCGGATACCCGTCCCTGACGTTCGTCGGCGACGAAGCACTGGTGACCTACTACCACGCCTCCCGCTCCATGTCGCGCGACACGGAACTGAGGCTGAAGATCCTCCATCTAGACTGGTTTTACTCGTGAGTCGCAGGTTGCAGGTTGCAGCTTTCTATTCCCTGGAAAGCGCACCGAACGGAGCAATGGCGTCAAGCAGAATCAGGCCAGGCAAAACAGAGCCGCGAACGGGGCTCCATGCCAACAGAATGGAACTCGGTTCCGGGGAGAGAGCGGGACAACAGCACGATTTACTCAGTCCAGGGATGAAGCTTGGTTTGTTGAATGATTCCGCGCAGCAGGCGAGGGCAGAGGCAAGGGCAAGGAGCACACCATGAATCTAAGAGCCCACCGGGTCATCACGATTCTCCTCTTCGTATCGATGACAACACTCGGCGTCAGGGGCGAAGACGGGCGGGCCTTCGAGCTCATCGTCGCTCCGGCCACGTTGGAAAACCCTCGTAACGATCACCAACTCATCTTCAAGATGAAGGACGGGCGACTCCTCCTGGCGTGGTCGGAATACTATGTAAACAGGCCTTCGCGCATCGCCCGGACCGCCTACACCGGGAAAGGCGGTAGCCCCATCCTGGATTCCCGCCGAATCTCGGCTCGGATATCGGAGGACAGAGGCAGGAGCTGGAGCGACAAGTTCGTCCTGCAGGTCGACCAGTATCCCCTCAACGTGCGAGGGGGTGGAAACCTCCTTCGCCTAGCCTCGGACGAGATCCTCTTCTTCTACGGCATCATGTACTCGCCGCAAGACATGAGGATCTACATGAAGCGCTCTTCGGACGAGTGTGAGACCTGGACCGAACCGGTCCGGATCTCGACCCGGACCGGATTCCACTGGATCAACCACGACCGGGTGGTGCGGCTGAGCTCGGGCAGAATCCTGGTTCCCACCTGGTGGAGCCACTTCAAGCGAAAAGGCGATCACTACAAGACCTTCTGCTACTTCTCGGATGATGAAGGGAAGACTTGGAGCGAGGGAGCGGGGGAAGTGGATGTCCCTGAGCCCCGGGAGGTCGAACGGACCCGAAGCCTGAACGGCGCCATGGAACCCTCCATCGTGGAGCTGAAGGATGGCTCCCTCCTGATGGTGCTCAGGAGCAACCTGGGAAAGGTCTACCAGGCCTTCTCCAAGGACCAGGGGAATACCTGGAGCAAGGCCGAGCCGACCCGGCTCGACGCCCCCGCCGCCGAGCATCTCCTGGCGCGGATACCGACGACGGGAGACCTCCTCCTGGTCTGGAACCACACCAAACCGACCATCAACAATTCCCTTCCCCGAACCCCTCTGACCTCCGCCATCTCCAGGGACGAGGGCAGGAGCTGGACTCACTTCAGGGACATCGAGACCCACGTCGGATACGACTGCGCCTATCCAGCCGTGACCTTCCTGGAGGACGAGGCCCTCATCACCTACTATTACGGCAACCGAGCGGACACCCCGGGGTGGTACTCAGTGAAGCTCAAGATCGTCCCCATCAACTGGTTCTACCGGGAGTAGCAGGGCCATCGTCGGCGCGCTTTAGCCTGCCGATAGGCGATCGAGGGGGAGGCTTCGGCAGACCTAGCAAGCCTGCCCGAAAAGTCGTCCAGGATCGACAGAGAATGACTTCGGTTTCTAGAATAGACCGATCTATTCCTCTGATTAACATGAGCATCATGCAATCTGTGGGACTCATCACTGCCCTGGTTGTGCTATGCGGCAGCCCGTTCTCAAGCGATCCGGTAGCCGAAGAATCTCCCTCGGTACGACTCGAGAGCGACACGGTAGTTCGGGTGGTGAAGAGGGTGCTCGTCAACGTCAATCCAGAGCGAGACCTGCACGGTCCCTGCGTGGTTCGCGCAGGCAATGGCGACCTTCTGCTGTGCCATCGCGATTCGCTGGAGCACATTGGCGGTGACAGTTTCGTCCGTCAGTGGCGGAGCACTGACAACGGATTCACCTGGCAGGACGAAGGGGCCGTCGCGGACTGGCGCAGCCGCCAGATCGATTCGTCATTGGGCGAGTACGGTAAGACGCCCGACGGAAGGCTGGTCCTGTTCGTGCAGCGTCGGAAGCCGCGATCCGGCGACCAGGGGGTTGTCGCTTCCTGGCTGCAGAAGAGTGACGATCATGGCAAGTCATGGACGGAGCTGGGGCCGGTCGATTCCAGGGATGAATACGCGTTCATGTATGGTCGCAATGTGCTAACCCGGGATGGTGTGATGTACGTGGGTGCTTGGTCGAGACTGGGCAACGCCTTGTACGTCAGCACGGACAACGTAGTGTCCTGGTCCAGGCGCAGCGTCGTCTTCCCGACCACGCATCCCGATTTCGAATCGCTGGTGGACGCCGGCGGGCCGTTCTATCCGCACGTCGTGCTCTGCCCGGACGGTTCGCTGTTGGCGATGACGTTCGATACGCCTCCCAAGAACCGTTGCTACAGCCGCAGGAGTACAGACAACGGTCGGACCTGGGGGCCGATCAAGGTGGAGACCCTGCAGCTGTGGGCACCGCGCATGAAACGGTACGACGATCGAACCTTGATTGTGACGGGGAGGGACGTCGGCCTGCAGGCGACCGTAGCTTGGTTCTCGACCGACAATGGCGAGACCTGGGGCCACAAGCTGATCTTGGACAAGCGCAAATTCTCTGGCAGCTATGGATATACCGATTCGATCGATGCCGGCGACGGCAAGTTCTGGGTCTTCACCAGCAGCCCCCAGACGGAGGGCATGGGCGATATTATCGGTCTGCTCCTGGAGGGCAGAATCGAGTGAGGGGGTGGGGAATGTAGAGTGCGCAGTGGCAATGGGCTCTCGATCCGGGCTGGGAGATCAGCCATTCTTCGTCTCCCGCGGTGAAGGCCCCTACCTACGGCCTTTTCTGGCTTCCAGATGATCCGCTGGAGCGACCGGACCACGCAAGAAGCCGGAATTCTTCGGGGCTTTGTACGCAACCTCCAGGCCGACGGCGTAAGTGCTTACGACCATTCCAGTACGCGGATGACCGAGCGCTACGCCCACCTCTCAACCGCACACAAGGCCCGAGCGGTCAAAGCCCTCGATTCTGCCTACCCAACTGACACAAAAACTGACACACTCCAAGAAGTAGCTTCGAACGAATCCTCCTAACTCATTGAAAAGATTGGTGGGCGGTACAGGGCTCGAACCTGTGACCTCCTCCTTGTAAGGGAGATTGTCCGCTATTTTCGGGGTTCCAGCAAACACAGGGATTTCGGCCCTAAATCTCATAGAAACAATAGAATAAAGTATCTCCAGATTGTTCAGTTTTGTTGGGCTGTGTCTGGATAAATCGGTTCAATTCGGCAAAAAAACTTCACGTTTACTTCACGTTGAAAAGATTAGTAGCAGTTGAGTCTGCGGATCGTGGAGGTCTGGTCTCGGGCGAAGGCACCTCGCGAACCAGCAGTCCAGGGCGACGCTTCGTTGCAGGATCTGCCTTTTCGGTCCTTCTCTGGGATTCTTACCTTAACTGGGTAGTTGCTCTTCATTGGTGCGGCGACCACAAGCCTCCAAGAAAGGACTGATGGAGATTCATGATTGAATCCCTCGGGCCGAACTCGGTACGCTGTTGTGTCCTCCACCGAAGCCGCCCTTTTGTCGCAGCATAGCGGAGCACTCCCAGCGCTGGTCTTGAAGCATACCAGTCAAGGACATCAACTGCCCGTACCTCTGTTCAAGCCGCTTCCACATGGAGTTCAGGTTCTTGTATCTCTGTAGATGCTCGAAGAGGATCAGATCCATCGGAGCGGAATCGACCCAGAAAACATCCTTGGTGTAACCGACCGCCATCGCCCCGCCAGTTGCTTCCAGGAATTCATTTAGCCGAGATTCGTCGGTATCCATTGTTCCGCAGCTTCCGAAGTGGACGGCCCAGCCCTTGAACCGCTTTCCGATGAGCGATGCTAGTTGTTCCAGAGTCACAACTGATTTGTCTGCCAGATGGATCTCGCCAGGCGAACCGTGGAACGCCAGATACAAGATTCGATAGTAGTCGCTATTGGGGAGGTGCTTTAGGTTGAACTCGAACTCTTCCGTGGTGTTGCAAGTCAGGTGAGTGTATCTAACATCCCGAAGCTTCGCGACCAGTTCAAGAAGCGGACTCACGCTAAGCTTCTCCTCTACATTCGTATCCCAGAGAGGTTCAAGACAAGCGATATCTTTCTCCCGGGTATCAACTCGCTTCATTCCGGGTCTCCTTTCCGGTTGCTCTCGGTAAGTTTGCTGATGTCTGCGGCTATTCTAGTAGTTTCGCCGTGGCAGCAGCGATAGAATCCTGAGTATCATGTCCAATCGAATTCTACTTGGCGAGATCGTCCTTCGCCTGTCGTCTCACCCAGAGAACACCGCAACAGAGTGCCTTCTTTATATCCTGTGGGAGCACCCGACAGCATGGGCGGCCTTGCGCGCGTTTGTGGCCGGCACAGGAGTTGAGCTACCCGCTGCGCTCAGCTTTCGCACGCAAGCCTGGTCTAAAGACGAGGGGATTCCCGATCTCGTCGGTACGGACAGCGACGGGAATCATGTGCTCATCGTGGAGGCGAAATTCTGGGCTGGGCTAACGGAGAACCAACCGATTTCGTACCTCAACCAGCTCCCTGCCGACAAGCCTGGAATGCTGCTGTTCATCGCGCCGGGGCAGCGATTGCGGACGCTGTGGGACGTGCTCCAACAGCGGTGAGCCTCGCTCGCTAGTCCCAAAATAAGCGCAAGTTCGAAAATAGACCCCTTTGTCGGCTCCGAGGAGCCATTTTGGAGACCTAAATTCTAAATTTCGGCGCGAAGTCACTCAGAACAGGCACGTGTTCAGCTGTCCTCCACGCCGATCGCTCAGGGAAAACGATTCTGCCCTCTTGGGGGGCGTTTGTAGAGACACCTCACCCCAGCTCTGGCGACCCTCGGAGCTACTTTATCTCCTTTCAGTTTCAGGTAGCTGGCCGGTGTTTCAACCACTTACTGCCTTCCAAGAGAAGACGGCTCCAACCATTGACATCCAGCAGCCGATAGACCAACTGTCGGCCCCTGCGCAAAATCTGGCAGGGCATTTCAATGACCTCTCGCAGGAAACGGCGATACTCCATCTTCACCAGCTCTCGGGCTTGCAGTCGCGCCGGCAGCACCAACCCCATCCAGGCCTTCAGATTCCAGGCTTGAGCCGCAATCACCAGATAGGCCCAGTTGGCTACCAGCGTATCCGAGGGCATCCGCAGGGCCTCGACTCCGTTCTTGAGTTGTTCAATGACGTTCTCCTGGTTGCAGCGCCGGTTGTTTTCCCGTACGACTCCCGCCGTTCCCAACGTTCTGGCCGAGATATTGGTGACATAAAAGTGGTAGCGCGTCTGCGGCAGCAGCCGCTTCTGGCCTTTCTCGACCAGGATCGTCTTGCGCAAGATCACCATCCGATAGGTTCGCTTCGCTTTGCTCGGACGGTAGTCGATCTCCGCGATCTCTTCCCGTTCCAGCGTCAGCGTCTTGAACCCGCGTCTCTTGACAATCTCCGGCTTCACTTTGTCCCGCCGCTGGCGCCGCTTCTTCCCTTTTCCTTTCCCCTGGCTGGGGCGCCCCAGCTCTTTCCATCTCGCTTCTGGCAACGCCTCCGCCCACTTGACGAAGCTCGGATGGGCGTCGATCCCGAAGTCAAACTCCACGCCCGCCTCCGTCCAACGGTCAAAATGAGCCGTCAGCGAAAAATCCGTGTCCCCGCGCAGGCGCACCTTCCGAAAACCCGCCTCTCGAACCAGCTCGATACTCCGATCCAGCCATTCGGCCGCTCCCTCATGAGAGGGACGGTTGCCCGAGCGGTTGACCGCATAGAGCACCTCTCCCGTATTGGCCAGCGTCACGATCAGCGGCGCATAGCCCCACTGCCCGTCGTAGCTGATCTCCATCCCTTCCTTGCATTCGCCGCTCGTGGGGGCCATCGTCCCATCCACGTCGATCTCCGCCCGTTGGAAGAAACGGGCCGGTTGTTGGGCCCAGACCTTGAGGCGGCTGGCATTGACGGCTTCCATCAGATCCACCACGTCGGGCGCGTCAAAGCGGCGCACAAAGTCTCCGGCCGTGCTGGGGGCGGGGATCTTCTCGGCTCCCACCGCCTCCAGGAAACTCACACTCTGACGTCGCAGTTCAATATCCTGATAGCGGGTCCCGCCCGTGGCCACGTTGTAGATCAGGCTCAGGACGTGGTCCGATTCGTGGTACGGTTGGTGGCGTTTGAGCAGCGTCACCGCCTGGTCAATGGCTTTCCCCAGCCCACTCCACTTCACCACCTGCTGCAGCAGCCCCAGACCACCGTAACTGACCGCACCCGTTTTCTCCGAGACCTCGTAGCTGATGACCTCGGGCGAGAGCACCGGTTTCGGGTCTTGACCGTTCCAGCTGGGGCTCAATCGCTGAGCAACCTCTGCTTCCCGTTTGCGGATGATTGCGCTATCCTTTTTCTTCACCTGAAATGCCTCCTTTCGGCTTGTTCTGAAGTTTCTTTGACAACCCCAGAATACCCGTCAGGTCTGGCATTTCAGGTGTTTACATGTGGTTTAGTCCACTTTCATCCACTTCTTTTGGGACTAGTGTCCGGTTAAAGCATTTAGATATGGCTTCAACATGCGTATAATCATTGATTTAGAAGGAAGACAAGCTGGAATCGATTTCAGCTGAGACCGCTGTCTTCCCTCTCGTGTGGGATCGGATCGACTTTGGGATCGAGGGATGGGAAATGGGTGTTGTCAAAACCAAGCGAGGTCAATCCCAACGGGATTGTGTCTTCCAGCCCAGGGTTTCCCAACCCTGGGTAAGAGAGTTAACCCCGTAAGAATCAACCCTGTAAGGGTTGTGTCCTGACCCATTCGTTGCCCTTCTGTACGCAAGCCATTCAGGGTTGAAATCCAGGGGCGACGGCGTTGACCCAGGGTTCGGAAACCCTGGGCTGAAATACGGAATCCCTTCAGGATTCACCTCCTTCCTAGGCACTCAGGGCGCCATCACTCCAGAAGTTGACGCCAATTTTTAAAACTACCCCGTTCGAGCAAATCCCGATTCTTCAATCACTTAGGCATTGGGACTTGCAAGACCAAGTCGGTCACATCGCTAACCAATTGATATCATTTGACTTTTAACCGGACAGTAGTGAAACAGTGTACTAAGTAGAACATTCCCCTGAGATTGCCTTTCCAGATCCAAAGATCTAGTCCGACATTCCTCATATCAACTTCGGATCCGAGTTCCGCCGACCTACCTATGATGAATGGTCGAAACTTATCAGCCCTCCAACCTCGCGTCAACGATTCCCTCGTCATCTTTCCGCTGAAAAGGGCCTCTGGCCCCTGGGGTATCCAAGCGCCTTTGCCGAAATCCGACAAGCGGAAACACCTCTCCAGGGCCTTGTTCAGAAAACACTGGACGCTAAGCCGTACTCCATCTCAATCGGTCAATCCGAGACAATATCTCGGCCCATACCTCCTTGCTGACCGCGACTTCCGCCATCTGAAACGTCACCATCCGGCTATGGTGAACCACCTTCGCTCCGATCTTGATCAGTTTGCTCAATAGGGTGCGAAGGGACCAGTGTTTGATTCTTCTGGGAAGGACCAGACGCCGCAGAAAATTGCCCAGGTTGTAGGCCAAAACAAACAGACCCAACCTCACCTGATTCGGGATAAAGCGCTGGCAGGACAACCGCGTCCAGTTCAAGGCATACTTGCCTTCCTTGATCCACTGCTCGGCCCTGCCGCGACCGTTGTAAAAGTGAACCACCCCTGGGGCTCGTGCGCTCCTATTGGTCACGATGAAACCGACTCTCGGAAAGAGTTCGCCGCGATGCCACTCGACCTTGCCAATCACCCGACGAGCCCGCTCCCAACTGGCGGCTTGATATTTGAAATCAGCAAACCAAACGACGGGTTTTCTGGGTGGGCGCCCCACCGGTCGGGTCAGCAGGTGTTCGATCTTTTCTTGAAGCACCTGGTTGGCGGGAAGCCGGATGGCATACAAAAAGCCCTTCTCTTCCAGGTATTCATAAATCTCTGGCTTGGCGAAGGCGGCATCACCCCGAAAGTACTTGCGGACTGTTTTCCTCTCGTACCGAGCCACGATTGGTTCCAGCAGCTCCTTCCAGCGGTCCGCACTGTGAACGTTGCCGGGCCGAAGCATGGACCCTTCGCAATCTCCGAACTGGTTGAAGCAAAACAGGGGATGGTAGCAGGTGCATCCGAAATGGCCGTTGTATCCAGAGGCTTCTTGCTCGCCGTGGACCGGACTGGCTGAACTGTCCATATCCAAAATGATGCGTCGATGAGTTGTTTTCTGCAGCGCTCTTTCCACCCATCGACCATTGACTTCCGAAAGGGCTTGGAGGTTGTCCTCGACGGACAGCATCTTGGTCTCGAATCGACCCATCGTGTTGGCGCTGGCGGCATTCTTATCGTCGAGCTTCTTTCCGGTGATCCTCCGCATAGTCGGATCAACCGATAAGCGATGGGCATCGTTGACATCTTCATAACCCGCCAGTCGGCTGTATACCGATTGACGCAGCAAGGCCGTGAGGTGGTGCTGGATGTTGCGCCCGGTCCGCGAATCGTGAAACACGAAGGGCACACTATCGAATAAACCCAACGCCTCATCCAGATCACGATAGGCGAGAAGTCCGGCATCCGATGTGACCTTAGCACCATGAAATTCGAGCCTCAAACTGCCATCAAAACCGACCTTCACACCTTCCCCCTTGGGGTCAGTCATTTCCTTGCCCCCTTTATGCGCTATATCTCCTTTAATTATAGTAGGTTAGACCGATTCAGGCAAGCAATCTTGGGGTCCTATATGGTGAATGTGGGCTAGTATCTGCTAGATTGGTTCCCCTCTAGTCTGGAGATCCGCGTTGCTAGGCCAAAGCATAGATCACGGCGAAGCTTGGCGAAGGAGGCATGGGGGTGGTCTACCAGGCCACGGATACGCGTTTGGGCCGAGAGGTCGCACTCAAGATCCTGCCTGAGAAGTTCGTCGAGGATCGCCAGAGAGGCTTCATGAGGTCCACCCGGCATTCTCGCCCAACGGTCGTTGGCTGACGTATGCGTCTGATGAGTCGGGGCGATACGAGGTCTACGTTCGCTCTTATCCAGGACCTGGACAAAGGAGGTCATCTCAACAAACGGAGGATCGGAACCCGCCTGGTCAGGAGACGGGAAAGAGCTTTTCTACACAGTATCCGCCAGGGGAGGCCGGCGAAAGATGATGGCCGTTGACATCGCTGTCAAGGACGAGAAACTAATACCCGGTAATCCAGTCTCCCTGTTTGAGGGGAATTACTCGAGGAACTTTCCAATACGTGGCTGGGATGTAGCGCAAGACGGACAGCGATTCCTGATGATTCAACGTGATCCTGACAGGGTGCGGGCAAGAGAGGATGCGTTCTTCGGCAGAGAAGTGAACATCGTCCTCAACTGGTCTGAAGAACTCAAGCGGCTGGTGCCAACAGCGGACTAATCTTACTCCGGATGGTGGGTAGAATGGACCCTCTAGGATTAACCTATACAACACGTCAGATGACATTGCCTTGAACCGCCGAAAGTTCTAGGATCAAGGGAACTCTTCATAACATCTTGAGGAACATCGTGGTCGGCCAGACCATTTCCCACTACAAGGTTCTGGAAAAGCTCGGCGAAGGGGGCATGGGGGAAGTCTACCTGGCCGAGGATACGACCCTGAACCGCCGAGTTGCCTTGAAACTCTTACCCGAACCGATGCGGGAGGACGAGATGGCGCGCAAGCGCTTTCTCCGGGAAGCCCAGTCCGCGGCTAACCTGGATCACCCGTACGTCTGTCACGTACACGAGATCGGCCGGGTCGAGGGAAGAGATTTCATCGCCATGGAGTTCGTGGCAGGTGAGACCCTCCAGGACCGGTTGAAAAGCGGCCCCATGCCTCTGGAACAGGCTCTTCAGATCGCCAGTGAAGTGGCAGAAGCGCTGGAGGAGGCTCACAACAAGAGCATCGTTCACCGGGATGTCAAACCCTCCAATATCATGCTCACCCAAGGTGGCCATGCCAAGGTCATGGACTTTGGACTGGCCAAACGAGTCTTTGCCGGAGATGAGGCAAAGAACGATGAAACCCTGACGGAATTGACCACGGTGGGAACCGTCTCCTACATGTCGCCGGAGCAGGTTCGAGCCGAGGAGGTGGATGCCCGTTCCGACATCTTCTCCTTTGGCATTGTCCTCTATGAGATGCTGACCGGCATTCACCCCTTCAGAAGAGGTCAGGAGATGGTTACCGCCAGTGCCATCCTGAATGAAGATCCACCGCCTCTGTCCGAACACGAGGCAGAGCTCCCTGGAGTTCTCCAGCACACGATCAGAAAGATGCTGACCCGGGATCCGGCCCAGCGTTACCAGTCGATCCACGAGGTCCGCACCAACCTGAACCAGTTGATCCAGGAAATGGGTTCATCCGAATTTCGCCAGGGTTCGATCTGGAAGCCTTTGGTAGCGGGACAGTTCGGAGTCCACACCAGCCGCGAGCGTTTGCTCTGGATCGCAGTCAGTCTGGGGCTCCTGCTGGCCCTGGCCGCGACGGTTTTCTATTTTCAGAGGGCACCGGAGGCTGAGCAAAGAGCAAGCCCCCTCATTTCCACGATTCCACCACCGGAAAACTGGCGCTTCGAATCCATCAAGGACGGAGCAGGACCCGCTGCTCTCTCGCCGGACGGGCGACGGCTGGCCTTCTTGGCCTGGGATCCAGATGAAGGCAAAGACCGATTGTGGGTTCGCTCTCTCGAAGACGATTTAGCTCAACCCCTGGCCAAGACGGAAGGCGCCTCCTATCCCTTCTGGTCGCCGGATAGCCGATCCATCGGATTCTTCGCCGGGTAGAAGTTGAAGAAAGTAGATGTTGTGGGCGGCACCATCGTCACACTTACACAGGCCTATAATCCTCGCGGAGGAACCTGGAATGAAGAGGGGATCATTCTTTTTGCTCCTGCTCCGACATCAGGCATTCATAGGATCTCCCAGGATGGAGGAGAGGTGACACCGGTAACGGCAATCGGTGTAGAAAGTCAGACGAACCAGGGATGGCCCTATTTTCTTCCGGATGGCATTCACTTTCTCTACATCGCAGAGACCGAGGGACAGGCCGACCAGAAGCCGATGAGTGTTTTCGTTGCCTCCCTCGAAGATCCAAGACCCCGATTTCTGCTCTACACCGACTCCAATGCCGAATACTCCAAAGGTCAGATTCTCCTGGTGCTGGATGGCAGACTGATGGCCCAGGCCTTCAACCCTGATGAGCTGTCGCTCGAGGGCGAGCCCAGGGTCCTGTTCCAGCAGGTCCTCCTCAACACCGGAATCAAAAGGGCCGTCTTCTCGGTTTCCCAGACCGGAACCTTGGCCTATCAAGCCGGGGAGGGGACTGGAGGGCAGCTTCTCTGGTTGGACCGCGAGGGAGAGAAGATCAGCGACTTTCCCTCACACTACTGGAACCCGCATATCTCTCCGGATGGTCGAAAGGTGGCAGTGGCTCGCACGGATGGGCGAAGGAACTACGACCTCTGGACGGTTCTGAATGAGGAGCCCCCAGTACGCTTTACCGCCGGGGACGCAACTGAGTACACTGGCATATGGAGCCCGGACGGAGACGCCATCGTTTTCGAATCGAATCGACGGGAAGGTATTTTCGACCTCTACCGGAGTCCCACGACTCAGGCGGGTCCGGAGGAGCTGATCCTGGAGGACGATGCTAACAGTATACCCACCAGTTGGTGCCCGTCCGGAAACCGGGGTTTTCAGAACTGTAATCTGTTGAATCGTAAACACTTATTATACTTGAGACTGCTGACAGACCGGCTCGACCCAGCTCGATCCAGAGCAAGGACCCTCGAGCGAGGGCACGCGGGCCAAAAAGCAGCGGTTCGGCGCAGACCTCTCCCCGAGTCGGAGCCACAAGGCAGTACGGTCAGCCACAAAAGGCTACAACAGGAGTCGGGCCAGGACGACCAGGTTATAGGTCAGGACGCTGGCATGGACGTAGCTTTGAAAGTGAGGCCAGCCTTTCCAGCTACAGCGGTGGAGACCGAAGGTGTGCTTGAGGGTCCCAATGCACCCCTCAATCCCGGCGCGGAAGCGTTTGAGTTGTTTGTAGACCCAACTGGAACGCACCATGCTCTCAACCGTCAACCCACACTTTTTGGAAAAGGCCACATCCTGTACCCCCTGCTCTTTGGCCCAGCGCAGGTTGGCAGCCGAGGCAAAACCACCATCCCAGGCGCTCTGGCGGGGGACCTTCCCGTACAGCTGTCGATGCCGCTCTAAGAAGGGTTGCACATAGTTGCTGTCGGCCGGATTCCCCCGTTCCACCACACAATCCAGGATCAGCGACGAGGCGCCCGTGCTGACAAACACCTTGTGGCCGAAGACCGTTTCCCGAGGGCTCTTCTTGATAATATCGGTGTGCTCTTCGAAGAGGGAACAGATCTTCTCCTGGGCCGCGACGGCCTCGCCCGAAAGGACCCGTCGTTGAGTCTGCTCGATGACTTTGTGCAACAGCCCCAGATAGTGGGCCAGTTGCGCCGCCACGGCCAGACTGAGGGGATCGCTCCACTGCGCGGAAGCTGCCAGCGCCTGCTCGGCATAGTGAGCCGTCTTGGACGCCACTTTGATCAGATCGCGGTAACTGTCCAGGCGCTTCTTGCCGCGGCGGTTGCGGATGTTCAGGACGCGCCGCTTGGCCCGCCGCGTATGATCGACGAAGCCGATCCCTTCCCGCTCCCGCAGCCACCCCAGCGACTGGGTCACGACTCGAATGCCGTCGTACAACAGCTCACTGTCGAGCGGATAGTGGATGTTCGTCTCGACCGCCGTGGCATCGACCCGAATCCGTTGGCCTTTTTCCAGACCCCGAGCCTGCGCCCAGAGCACCAAGTGGTCGTTGATCGCCTTCCAAGTCCCCGGCTCAATCTTCCCCAGGTTCTCCGCCAGGGTGGCTTTGCTGATCGACGCCCCATAGGGCAAGCGACAGAACCTCTGACAGCTTTGCGAATCCACCAGATGAAACTCCAGCTTGCGATAGCTGAACTGATGCAGCTGTTTGATGACGGCGCAACGCAGCACCTGCTCGGCCGTCAAACCGGGGGCGCCAACACCGGAATCGACCCTGTCAGAGAGATCTTGTACTATCAGCTCCAGCGTCTGGGGATTGTCGTCCAGGATGCGCGAGATCACCTTCAATTCATGGGCCAGCTGGTGATCGGGCCATTGCGGGGAAAGGGGGCGTTGTTTTTCACGCTTTTTACGCATCTCCGAACTCCTGAAATCGTCGTAAGTCGTTTTAGTCTAATTGTTTGCACCAAATAGTCTAGCAAACGGCCCTGACAGTTTCGGAGCTTGCAAAAGCCCTCTTTCCCCTTCCTTATCAATTACTTACACATTTCCGGACGGGCACTAGCTCGTCCAGCTCCACGAATCGTACGCCGTGCTCTTTCGCCCTCTCCGGCGAGAGGCGCTTGGTGTGGACCAGGACGTTCATTCCAAGGGCGTTGCCCAGGGCCGCGAGCTCGCTGCCGATGCCACCGATGCCCAGTGTGTTCCCCCGCAGGTCCTTACCCTCGACCAGCTCCCACTTGCTCTCTCGCATTCTCCTGTCCGCCTTGGCGACTCCGCGGCAGAGGGAGAGCATCAGGCCCAGGGCTAGCGTCGACATGGCGGCAGCCAGAAGACCCGCGATGACAAAGCCAGCCACACCCGAGCCGACCGCATTGCAATCTTTCTATGCCAAACAACATGATTAGCCCAGCGATTCATCACCTGAACCGGAAAGCGTAGAGGTCAGCATCCCGGATCACAAATCTGAGGCGGATCGGGCGGCCCGCCAGTTGTCCCGCTTCGGCACCGCCCTCGAATCACCCTCTCCAACTCGTCACCAAAGATGGAATCGCAGTCCGAGAGGGAGTAGCCGTCCAAGGGTTTGCCGGCTTGATCCTGAATCTCCACCCGGACATCTCCCGCTGCGGAAGTGGAAAAGTTCATCACCAGATTCTGTCCCTGGAATTCCAGCGGCTTGGTGACGAACTCGCCTCCCCCCAGGGGGGCACCCACCGAGGCGAATCCGTCTATCCTCAGGGTGTAGCGTCGCAGTTGGCTACTCTGGTTGGTCCAGTAGCTTTCCGTTGCATACACCGATAGCTCGTTGGGTGCACCCTCGATCGAGGACGCTGTCTCGACTATGCCCCAATTCTGGTAATTGTCCCCGTAAACCCAGTTGTCCTTGGGCCTGAGGCCGGGCCGGATGAAGGCTTCGTCCCAGCGTCGGAAATTCCTGGCATCGCGACTGCTCATGAATAGCCCATCGGTCAGCGCACTTCCTTCCCTTTCAGAGGCCTCGCGGCGGAGCTTTCGATGTTCCAGTCCTGGGAGAGCCTCTATAGCGTCGGACCAGCCCCGGTCGATGTAACGGGTGGGAAAGCCGAGAAGAATGTGAGGAGCTCGATAGTAAGGAAGAATCTGGTTGGTGTAGAGCTGCTCTCTGGGAGCTCCCGGGTACTCGATCCAGACGGGATCGCTCCAGTGGAGGAAGTCCGACGATTGGGACACCAGGATGTCCCGTTTGCCGTCTCGCATCGCACGTTGAAAGCAGAGATAGCGACCCCTCGCGCTGTCCCAGAAGGCTACGTTCTGGGAGTCGAAGTGGTTTCGAATGGTGGGGAGCAAGACGGGCTTCTCGCTCATGGGCTGCCAGCGTAAGCCGTCGCTGCTCTTGAAAGCATACATTCCAGCAGCCTGGTTGCGGCGAGGGTCCCCCGCCATTGCCTTGTACCGCTCCTCCGGTTTGGTACCGGGATTGGTATCTTTGAACGGAGCGAAGCCGACCGTAGTCATGGCCTCCAGACCGCTCCCATCCCAGACAATGTTGTTCGCGGTGGAGCCGTTGAACTCGAATAGGCCTAGCGTCGGCTTGGTCCAGTGGATTCCGTCCCTGCTCTCGGCGTAGCCAACCAGGGGATCATGAGAGGGCGGCTCTCCCACGAGTTCCTGGGAGGCAGTCTTGTAGTACATGCGGTAGAGCTCACCATCCTGGAACACGGTGTGGTAGCTGCACGAGTTTCCCTCCCAGGGCTTGTCATGGACAATCGCGATCTCGCGAGGCGTAGGCTTGTGAAGCCGTAGCGCCGCGCCACCGCTCATGCGGTCGATGAGGTGTTCATCCAGCATCAGCTCCAGACGGGAGCCGATCTCCAAGACGTTTTCCAGACCTTCGACCGGTGTGATGAGGCACAGGGCCGTTCCGAAGGCCAGAAGTAGCACAGTTCTTGCGTTCATCTGCGATTCTCTCCTCTTCCCAGCCGAAACTCCTGGGCCGGTTGGGAAAGACGCTTCTTCTGGGGCGTCCTCTTGTGAAACCTGTTTGGAAGGATCAGCATTAGCCCCATTATGTTCGCACACACTGATCACATCCGGATGCTCCTGCCTTGGTTTTTCACCGCCATTCTAGCCGGAGTCGGGCTATCGGGTTGTTCGTCCGAGAAGGCCCCTGACGCGCCTGCCCCTGTGAGTAGGGAAGAAGTCCGGCGTGAGTTGCGCCGAGCCGTCGAGTTCTTCCAGACCAGAGTCTCCAACCAGGGCGGTTATCACTTCCGTTACAGCTCTGACCTGTCGTACGGCCGTTCCGAGTCCGCTGAAGGGACTTCCCAGGTGACGGTTCAGAGGGGGGGCACTCCCATAGTAGGACTGGCCTACTTGCGAGCCTATGAAGCCACCAAGGACTCCTTCTATCTGGAAGCAGCTCGGGAGACGGCTCTCGTTCTGGTGCGCGGCCAGCACTGTTCTGGTGGGTGGGATTACCTAATAGAACTCGATCCCGCCAAGCGAAGGGACTATCCCTACCGAGTCAATGTTGACTGTGCGGGAAAGCGAGCGCAGAAATTGGATGCGGAGGCCGTCGGACCTCCTCCCCGGACCACCCTCGATGACAATGTTACGCAGGCAGCTGTCAGGCTCTTGATGCGTGTGGATCGGGAGCTAGAGTTCCAAGATCAGCAAGTCCACGAGGCATCTCTCTACGCGCTGGATCAGCTGATTCTGGCTCAGTACCCCAATGGTGCCTGGCCCCAGCGCTACGTCGAGTTCCCGGACGGGGATGGCTCTGCGGTGAAGGCAGCCAGTTATCCTGACTCCTGGTCGCGAACCTGGCCAGGGCCGGATTACCGCAGCCACTACACCCTGAACGACAACGCGATGCTGGACATGGTCGACGCCTTCCTGGAAGCGGCGCGCGTCTACGGCGAACCCCGCTATCGGGCGGCCGCAGAAAAGGGTGGCGACTTCCTGCTCCTGGCTCAGATGCCGGAGCCTCAGCCTGCATGGGCACAGCAGTACGACGTCGACATGCACCCTGCCTGGGGCAGAATCTTTGAGCCACCCTCGGTGACCGGTTCCGAGTCCCAGGCCGTCTTGAAAGTTCTTCTGGTCCTGTATCGGGAGACTGGCAAGAAGAGGTACCTGGAACCGCTGAGCCGGGCAATCGACTACCTGCGGAGATCGGGTCTGGACGTGGGGGGAAGCGCGGTCCTCAGCAGAAGTGCAGGATGTTCCCCGGATGAGCTTTGTTTGGCCCGCTTCTACGAGCTGAAAACCAATCAGCCCCTTTTCATCAGCAAGGGAAGCAGGGTCAGGGTAAGGGGAGGGAAGAGTGACCTGTTGGACGGGTACGAGCTGACCTACAACAATGAGAAGGTCATCACCCACTATGGTCTCTGGACCAGTGGCAGACAGCTCGACCAGATTGCCGAGGAGCAGCGCGGTCTGCTCTCTGCCGATCCCTCGACAGTGCGGCGTCCGGAGCGACTCCAGGGACTCTCACCCTGGGAAGGCAAACCCCGAAGCCCGTCGAATGCCGAGTTGGTAGCGCAGGTTAGGGAAGCTCTGGCGAGCCTGGACTCGCGAGGGGCCTGGGTAGAGGAGGGTTCCATTGGAAAGGCAGACAACGTGGTGTCCCTCTTTGCGGCAGAAGAAATGGTCGTTTCCATCGGAGATAAAGCCTTCCCTTTAAGAGAGAACCAGACGCTGTCAGTCTTCCGAGGCGAGAAAAGACCCTCGGAGAGGATCATCAGCTCTAAGACGTTTGCCCGAAACGTAGGACTCTTCGCCGCATATCTGAGCCAACCTCAACAGCCGTGAATGCCCCGAAGCGCCAGCAACATGAAACGAGGAACTTTTCCCTATACTCAACCGAAGTTTAAGGAAGAGGGCAAAGACCAGGTTCAGGTGGCACAGGGTCTAGCCCGCATTTCTCATCGCCAGTCTGCTGCATCGCCGCAATCATCCGCCCTGGCTGTGTTGCGCTCGGTCGGCCTCCTCGACGTACTGCACGAGTACGACTGCGGAGGGGCACGAGTGGTCTCGGTCGCAAGCCTTGCCAGGACGGCGCTTGCGACGCCTCGCTACGACAAGCGATGAAAAATCCGGGCTAGAAGCGGACGCGCAGGCCTCCCCAGATCCCTATCGGAGCACCCGAACCTACAAAGCGGGGATCCTCGATTCCGGGAGCCTCGACCAGATCCAATTCTAGCTCAGCCAGCACCCCGAAGGTTTCGTACCTACGGTTCAGTAAATTGTTTACGCTAGCGAAAATTTCGAGCTGGTCGTTGATTGGGTAGCTCGATCTCAGGTTGAGAATCCCGTAGCCGCCGATCGGTTCCTGGTCATTTCCTTGATCGCCGAGGAAGAAACGGCTGGAAGACAGAATCGATTCGGTGGCGACCGTCCAGCCCCTGAGCAAAGTATAGGAGAGCCCAAGTTTGGCGGAGTGAAGAGGAATCCCAGGGAGGCGGTCTCCCGGCTCCACGATAAGTTCTCCGTTGGCATCGGCAGCGCTGTTGATTCTGCTGTCGCTGGGGAGTGCAAGTCTCGACTCGAAGGTTGCTGCGATCAGAGAGTAGTTGGCGTACCAAGCTGTTCGGCGGGTCTGGATACTGAGGCCCATCTCAGCTCCAAGACGTTGGGTTCTTCCTGCGTTCTGGAAGAAACCCGATCCGATAAGGAAGGGCGAAGCGACAAAGATAATGTCCTCCGAGTTGCGTGAGCCGAAAGCGGTCGCCGACCACTCGAGCACCCGACCTCCCGAACGCAGCAGGTGGCCCCAGGCACCCACTTCGATGGACCTGGATGCCACCTGCTCGAGAGGAGGGTCGGAAATGAACGCGTTGGGTAGGCGGCACGGCTCTTGGGGATCGGCACAGCTCAATTCGGCAGCGGTAGGGAAGCGATTGGACTCAGCATAACTGAGATAGCCTGTGACCTCCTCCGAAAACTGATACGACACTCCGATCGCCGGATTGAAGCGGCCGAAGCGGTGGTTTCCATCCAGGGAGGTCCCGAGCCGGTCGAACAGCTCCAGCCGGGCGTTGTTATAGCGGCTGGCCAGAGTGAAGTGAAGTCGGTCTGTCAGTGACAGGGTATTACTGAGATAGACAGCTGAGAAGCGATTTTCCGAGCGCAGGTCGACATTAAACTGATCGTCCGGAGCGAGGCCGAACTCGCCTATGAAGATGCTGGTGGGACTCACTGTTCTGCGTGGGGTGAGGGTGCCGATTTCGGTATTACGTCCGAATTCAACATGGGAAAAGTCGAGAGCGGTACCCAGCAGAAAGTAGTTCTGGAGTCCGAACAGGTTTCGGGTAAAAGCTCCTTCCAGCGAGACTCCAGAAGCTCTCGCCTGGGTGTTGGTCCGGTTGAAGACGCCATCCCCAGCGGCCTCGGCAGTAGTCACGAAGTTTCCTGTCGCGAGGCTCACCACAGCTGAGTTGTTGCCCTCCAGGCAAAGCGAGGTCGTTGGTGCGCCCAGGGGCCTGGCGGCTCCCTCACAAACCTCGAAGTCACCCTCGTCGCCGTTGAGCGTCCGGCGTCTACCGCTGCGGTAGTAGGCATTTCCCTGAAGTGAGAGCTGCTCCGTCAGAGAGTAGCTACCGCGTGCTTGAAAAAAGGAAAGATCGTTGCGGGTCTTGTCGGGGAAGGTAAACACGGCCTGACGATCGACTTCCAGCAGTCCCACAGGAGCCGGGCCATTGCCGTTGAGGTCGGTGTCGGCGTAGATGAAACTGCCGCCCAGAGCCAATCCCTTGTGCTGGTAGTTGAGATCTGTGAAAACTTGCGTTAGATCAGAAGGCGACTCGTCTCGCCACCCTTCCTCAGACGTATTTGCCAGGCCGACATAGGCTCCCCAGTCTCCGGACTGAAATCCGTGTTGGCCGATGACGGTATAGCGACCAAAGGAGCCGCCGTAGCCTTCTAGCTGAGTACCCTGAAAGCTGAAGCCGCTTTTCATCTGCAATGCCAGAACTCCCCCCAGCGCATTCAGGCCGTATACGGGATTGGATCCGGGGATCACCTGGACGGTCTGGATGGCGAAGCCTGGGATCAAATCAAACTGGACGGTATCCCCGAAGGGCTCGTTGACTCTCACTCCGTTTTGGTAGACAGCCACTCCCTGGGCTAGACCCAGCAGGGGGGAGGCCGTGAAGCCTCGAAAGCTCAGGTCCTGTTGGAAGGGATTGGTAGTGACATCGTTCAAGCTGACGCTGCTCAACTTCTGATTCAAGAGGTCGGCCAGAGAGAGAGCCATTCGATCCTCGACAGCATCCTGTTCGATGGTTTGAATATTGGCGGGTATCCGCGTTCGCTCGATCCCAATACCGAGAACGGGTGATATGCCAATCACTTCGACGGTGTAGGTTGAGTCCTTCTTTTCTTTGGGTTGGGCTGCCGCGTTGACGAACAGCCCGAGCCAGATCAACAAGTAGGCCATTAGAGTAGATCGTACCGAGAATGCACGATCCAGGCGCTGCCGCAGGCCAGGGGCTCGGAATCGAGTGGCCGACAGCGTTGATGCCGGTGCCAAAACAGACCGGGCATCAGGGATCGGAGCTAGAGTTCACAAGCGTTCGAAGAGGCGGCTGTAAAAGCGTCTTTGCCAGTTCCAGTGTACTAAGCCTACCTCAAGTTTGTTCTTCTATCTCGTTTCTTCTCTGACGACGCTGTAGGGGAGCGTCAATCCTTGTTCTCGGGTCAAGATATCGTGAATGCGATAGGGATCGGTTTTCTTGCGGATCACGAAGGATCCAACCGTGTCTACAAAAAAGTGTTTGAGGTCACGCATCAGATTCCTTCCCCAGATATTCGCCGGCCGTTTGACGTAGGCTAGTACTCCTAACCCACCCGAATAGTCGATGTCCAGCTTGACTCGCCGGCGCTCTCCCTGCCGAAACACGGTGATCTGTAGGTTGCCGGCCGGCTCGACCTGATGCCTCGTTCCGTTGGTGGACTTGAAGCTGCCCATTCGTTTCCATTCTCCAGTCCAGGACTTGTCCTTCCAGTGTAGCCATCCCTGCACATTCTTAAACTGAGAGGAACTCCTCAGGCTCTCCAGGAGGCGTGGATGGACGTCTAGAAAAAGCTGGTGTTCCTCGATTTCAACCAGCCGATGCAGAGAATCGAGCTGAAAAGCCGCATCTTTCTCTTCGGCGATATGTCGAGCCTTGGTCCAAAAATTGAGTAGAGCAGCCAACTCACGATCCGACAGTGATCGGTACAGATCCTCCCCCTGTACGGTGCGATTGTCCCGCTGGATCAGGGAGGCATTAAGCAGCCGCTGGAGCTGCGAATCGAGTTTCGAGAAGGGATCAGCGTGAACAGCGAGGACTCTTCCGCGCGCCGCCTTCCTATGCTGATCTGGTATTACGAGCTCGACACGACCCTGGCGGTTATGTCTTGGGGTGGCCGTAGCGGTTTGCTCAATCGATGGAGGAGATTGCGGTGAACTGTCTTCGTCTTGTCCCAAGACTTCTCCCACTCCGCAAAGGAGCGTAAAGCCGAGTAATCCTACATTCCTCATATCAATCAGAAATCAGCCAGGGATTGGAGTTTGTCTGACCTCCTAGTGCTGAAGGATCGAAACTATCTGGCCTCAAGCCTTGTGTCAAGGAGCCGAAACTCACCTTGATCGCCCACACACCTGCCCGCGCCGTGTGGCTGCAGCCCGGTCACCGCTAGAGATGGGCTCCGTTCGTGCCTTGTGAGACCCGGAAAACCGTGCGTAGGCGGGTGAGCGAGCCATTGTACCGTTCAGAAGTCGAACCAAACGCCGATACCGAAGAGTTCCTCGTCTTTGTCGAAAAACGAATACTGTAGAGCCTGGCCTTTGTGATATTGGACTCCCCATCGAACGACACGACCAGATTCGGCACTTGGCCACTGCCAGCCGGCCACCATGTTGACGGTTCCGTCGAAGTCAAAGTCTTCCCGCAGGTGGCCGTTGATGGCTGCGAAGGGTGTGCCGCGCCAGCCACCGGTGCCAGAGGGGTCGTACTGTGCCCCGAATTGAAACTCAAGTGGCTCAGCGCCTCCCCGGGTCCCGTAGGCGTATCCGACCTCACCGTACACGGAGACGTCATCGTTGAGGTTCTGAGTGATCCCTGCTACCAGGGAGTCCCGCACGTACTCGATGCGTCTGAAGTCCGGATTTCTTTCCAGAAACTCATCGCCGACGTGCGAGCTAATATGGTAGAAGCCGCCTTTGAGGGCTGTATTTCCGCTCCGCCAGGTCATCACCATCCCGACTCTGAAGTCAATCGCGTCCACGTTCGTACCCTCCCCAATATCGACCCTCGTAAAGGCGGCTCCCTCCAGATCCATCTGAAAACCCTCCGGATGGATCGCATCATCGGTTCCGTAGCGCACCATGGGAAAACGCCCTCCCATAGCCGCTTCCCAGAGCCACCCCACTCCGGTCTCGTAGAACCAGACCGCACCTAATCGGGGCTCCTTCTCCCCTGCCATGTAGGATTCGTAGAGCAGACCATAGGGAAGAAAGTGCCAACCTTTCTCTGAGAGGCTCGGTGAGGTGTCCGAGCTGCATTGATCTTCACGGTCCTTACAGCCACGATCTTCCTTATCCAATCTCTTGTTTTCGGACCGGTCCCGGGTGCCGTCCGGCACAGGGTCGACGTCGGGAGTGGGTGCTGTTATAGGCATGGGTGGTGAGGACCCTTGTCGCTCCGCAGCAGTTGGAAGGGCAGAAATCTGGACCGGCGACAGAGCAGGGACGGGGAAAAGAATCTGTTTAGGGAGAGCTGCGGCGAACGATCCCATGAGCCCAGAGAGGAACAGAGTCCCCATGAGGCGAACGGATGGATTCCAGTCGACGCCAGGGCTGCACACACGGATCGACGCCTCTATGTTCTCGAGAATCATGCTGACCGATCTTAGGAGTGTGCGCCCGGACCGACGAATAGGGAAGGTCAAGACGCTGTTGAATCCTGGAGGTCCACTGCCTGTTTTCCCAGGCTCTGGGCGTGGGCCGGCAGTCTGAAGACGAGCCACAGCGCCAGTAAGGCAATCGAGATGCCGAGGACGAAACTGGCAGAAAAACCGTAGTTGTCGGTTAGGGCACCGTATATCGCCGGTGCAAAGCTGCTGATGGGAGTGACCAGGGTGAGAAAGGCCAGGTTCCGGGCGCTGCTTGCCGGGGATGAGATGGAAACGATGTAGTTCGGAAAGTAGGCTCCGCCCAGCTCTCCGCCTCCCAGCAGACCGAAGGCGAACAGATAGAAGTAACCCGGTACGGTCCAGGCCCAGAGGATGCCAGTTGCCACCAGGAGCACAGTCGTGACCAGAGGAGCACGGATACCCCGGCGAGCGAGAATCAAACCGAGGCCGAATCCGGTAATGGCTTTGAATCCAAAGCGCAAAACGTTCATGTAGCCCGCGAATTCCTTGGGATCTTCGCCCAGCGCCTCTTTGGAGTAGAGAGACAGATTTGTCATGGCGTTGAGGGCAATGAAGAACAGGAGATAGGCGAGCCACAAGAGGGCTAGAGTACGGGATTGGAGGAAAGCACTGATCGTCGCCCGCATGGACTGGAGGAACGGTTCCTTTATTGAGGAGATAGAGATCAGTTCATAGCGACTGGAGAGAAAAGCGACGCCAGCGGTGCAGACCGAGGCGATCAGGTAGAGCAAGGCAAAATCGTTCGGATGGGCCAGGGAACCAATATCTCCAGATAGGATGAACTGGGCGAGAAGATTCCCCGCAACAGCAAAGAGTGGCCCCAGCGAAAAGCTCCATTTCAAGGCCTTGGCTCGAGCCGCCAGGGTGGTTCCGCGATTCAGACATTGGTACATGTAGACGATGGAGATCGAGTCCGCGAAGCCGAGGATCAAGCCCTGTCCGATGACGGCCAGCAGCCGGAAGTTGTCTTCAAACGGAAGGAAGAGAGAGAGGGCTACGAGCGCCAGGGAAGACGAGGTGATCAGGTTGGCCACTACCACTGCACTTTTCTCTAATCGGTAGGGGATAAGCCAGGCCAGTAGGACGGGAGCGAAGAATCCGAAGAAGTAGGCTGAGGTCGGAAGATTGGCGACAGTGGCACTTGCCCCCAGCTTGTCGCAAAGAGCGGCTTGCACGATCCCCACATAGACCACGGGTGAAGCGAAGTAGATCAGCATATTGGAGGCAGCGAAGATGCGGGAATTTTTCCGGTCCATTCCCGCCGTGATGGTATTGGTTCCGGACTGATCGGTTGCCATGGTTTTTCGTTTGGGGATCGCTTATTGCACTAGACCCAAAATAAGCGCAAGTTCGAAAATAGACCCCTTTGTCGGCTCCGAGGAGCCATTTTGGAGACCTAAATTCTAAATTTCGGCGCGAAGTCACTCAGAACAGGCACGTGTTCAGCTGTCCTCCACGCCGATCGCTCAGGGAAAACGATTCTGCCCTCTTGGGGGGCGTTTGTAGAGACACCTCGCCCCAGCTCTGGCGACCCTCGGAGCTACTTTATCTCCTTTCAGTTTCAGGTAGCTGGCCGGTGTTTCAACCACTTACTGCCTTCCAAGGGAAGACGGCTCCAACCATTGACATCCAGCAGCCGATAGACCAACTGTCGGCCCCTGCGCAAAATCTGGCAGGGCATTTCAATGACCTCTCGCAGGAAACGGCGATACTCCATCTTCACCAGCTCTCGGGCTTGCAGTCGCGCCGGCAGCACCAACCCCATCCAGGCCTTCAGATTCCAGGCTTGAGCCGCAATCACCAGATAGGCCCAGTTGGCTACCAGCGTATCCGAGGGCATCCGCAGGGCCTCGACTCCGTTCTTGAGTTGTTCAATGACGTTCTCCTGGTTGCAGCGCCGGTTGTTTTCCCGTACGACTCCCGCCGTTCCCAACGTTCTGGCCGAGATATTGGTGACATAAAAGTGGTAGCGCGTCTGCGGCAGCAGCCGCTTCTGGCCTTTCTCGACCAGGATC
The DNA here is from genome assembly GCA_965219855.1 of Acidobacteriota bacterium. Lineage (GTDB taxonomy): Bacteria > Acidobacteriota > UBA6911 > RPQK01 > JAJDTT01 > CAUZIZ01. Next base: position 599,015 of record CBDCOR010000012.1, on the reverse strand, counting down.
GTCTTGCGCAAGATCACCATCCGATAGGTTCGCTTCGCTTTGCTCGGACGGTAGTCGATCTCCGCAATCTCTTCCCGTTCCAGCGTCAGCGTCTTGAACCCGCGTCTCTTGACAATCTCCGGCTTCACTTTGTCCCGCCGCTGGCGCCGCTTCTTCCCTTTTCCTTTCCCCTGGCTGGGGCGCCCCAGCTCTTTCCATCTCGCTTCTGGCAACGCCTCCGCCCACTTGACGAAGCTCGGATGGGCGTCGATCCCGAAGTCAAACTCCACGCCCGCCTCCGTCCAACGGTCAAAATGAGCCGTCAGCGAAAAATCCGTGTCCCCGCGCAGGCGCACCTTCCGAAAACCCGCCTCTCGAACCAGCTCGATACTCCGATCCAGCCATTCGGCCGCTCCCTCATGAGAGGGACGGTTGCCCGAGCGGTTGACCGCATAGAGCACCTCTCCCGTATTGGCCAGCGTCACGATCAGCGGCGCATAGCCCCACTGCCCGTCGTAGCTGATCTCCATCCCTTCCTTGCATTCGCCGCTCGTGGGGGCCATCGTCCCATCCACGTCGATCTCCGCCCGTTGGAAGAAACGGGCCGGTTGTTGGGCCCAGACCTTGAGGCGGCTGGCATTGACGGCTTCCATCAGATCCACCACGTCGGGCGCGTCAAAGCGGCGCACAAAGTCTCCGGCCGTGCTGGGGGCGGGGATCTTCTCGGCTCCCACCGCCTCCAGGAAACTCACACTCTGACGTCGCAGTTCAATATCCTGATAGCGGGTCCCGCCCGTGGCCACGTTGTAGATCAGGCTCAGGACGTGGTCCGATTCGTGGTACGGTTGGTGGCGTTTGAGCAGCGTCACCGCCTGGTCAATGGCTTTCCCCAGCCCACTCCACTTCACCACCTGCTGCAGCAGCCCCAGACCACCGTAACTGACCGCACCCGTTTTCTCCGAGACCTCGTAGCTGATGACCTCGGGCGAGAGCACCGGTTTCGGGTCTTGACCGTTCCAGCTGGGGCTCAATCGCTGAGCAACCTCTGCTTCCCGTTTGCGGATGATTGCGCTATCCTTTTTCTTCACCTGAAATGCCTCCTTTCGGCTTGTTCTGAAGTTTCTTTGACAACCCCAGAATACCCGTCAGGTCTGGCATTTCAGGTGTTTACATGTGGTTTAGTCCACTTTCATCTACTTCTTTTGGGACTAGACGATCGCGGGTACGGTAGCACACTTGCGGCGCCAGCCCTAACCGCAATTCTCTAGATCTCGATGGCTGCGATGACGCTGTGGTGTAGCTTGACCGCCCTCCCAATCGGGCATAGAATCCCGCAGAAAAGAGGAACTCTAAGGAAGGAAGTGATCATGAACAGGTTTGGTGTTTTGGCGTGCTTTGCGATTTTCTCCCTCTCTGGTGTCCTGCTTTGTAGCCTGGGAGAGGCCAAGGCGGAAGGTGCAATCGAGATAGATAGCAGAGCCCAGCTCTTCGTCGACGACGCGATCGTTGACCGCATGGAACGAGTCTGGCTGAGTAGCGGGGGCGCTTACAATACCAGACCCAAGAAGGTCGCTGAGAACCCCATCATGAAATCGGATCGTCCCTGGGAGGGATACCTCGTCCTGCAGCCGGGAAGCGTCGTCTACGACGAACAGGACCAACTGTTCAAGATGTGGTACAACACGCTTCCCGCGAGCACTCCCTCAGATATCGATCAGTTCATCTGCTATGCGGTCTCCAAGGATGGAGTCCATTGGGAGAAGCCCGAGCTCAACCTGGTTGAGTTTCAGGGTTCGAAGGCGAATAACATCCTGTTTCGCTGGTCAAATTGGAGCCACGCTGTCATCGACGATGGAAACGACACCGATCCCAGCCGTCGTTTCAAGATGGTTTATTGGCAGACCGAGGACCGCGACCGGTGCGGAATCTGGTCCACCTTTTCAGCGGACGGGATTCGATGGACCGACATTCCCAATAACCCAGTGGTTCCCTGCTGGGCTACGGGGGATACCTTCAGCGTTACACGAGATCCCATCTCCAAGCAGTACTGGCTGTATCACAAGACCAGCCCCGGAGGGCCGCGTAAGGTGTCCCGTCTGGTCAGTGACGATTTCATTCACTGGAGGGATGACCGTCTGGTTCTGGAGCCCGATAAGAACGACCCGCCCGGAACCGAGTTCTATGGGCTGTCGGCGTTCCCCTATGGTTCGCAGTATCTGGGTCTGGTCTGGGTGTTCCATACTGCCCAACAGACCATGTACGCGCAGCTCGTCTCCAGCCGTGATGGTGTCAAGTGGGAACGGAGCGTGTACCGCAGACCCTTTATCGTGCTGGGATACATGGTCAATCACTATGTCGGTAAGAGCTTCGACAGCGGTATGGTCTTCCCGGTATCGGAGCCGGTAGTCAAGGACGGGGAGGTCTGGATCTACTACTCCGGCTTCGACAACCTTCACAACGCTCCGGGAGAAGAACACACCGGGCAAGTCGGCCTGATGAAGATCAGAGAGGACGGCTTCACCTCTCTGGACGCGACCGCGGAAGGCTACGTTCTGACAAAACCTCTTCATTTCAAAGGAACTAGCCTCCATGTCAACGTTGGTATCCTACCTGGCGGGAAAGACGACTCGATGGCTTCCTGGAAGGGTATCTTCAACGATAATCCCAATTCGAATGGCCATTTCCGGGTCGAAGTCCTGGATAAGGGGGGGAGTCCGATTGGCGGCTATGAAGCCTCGAGTTCGAAATTGTCCCCAACCGGAGGGGTGTACCACAAGGTCTCCTGGGGGGCGAATAAGAATGTCGTCGGGTTGGGAGGAAAAGAGGTACGGCTCAAGTTCATTTTCAGCCGGGCCAGGCTTTACTCCTTCAAGATAGAATGACTGAGGTGCAAAGCTGAACTTCATTGGGTGGACGTAGCTTTGGCCTCCAGGCCGAAGTCTTTTTTCGAGCCTCTAGCTCGAAGTCCGGCGGCCTGGAGACCACCGCTACGACCGGACCCAAAGTCTCTTTCTCGAATGAGGCCAACGCAGCATTGCCAAACGGACGGCTAAAAGGGAAGAGCGCCATAGTCACAGGCTCGGCCATGGGATTGGGAGAGGCAGTGGTGCGCCGTTTCGCACTGGAGGGAGCCGTTGTTGTTTGTATCGATGTCAACCTGGCGCCCAACGAGAAAACGGTCCAGTCCATCCGCGATCAGGGGGGACAGGCATACTCGGTGATTGGCGACGTGGCAAGTTCCTCAGACGTGGAAAGAATCAGCGAGGAAGCCGGGAGTCTCCTTGGGGGCATCGACGTCCTGGTCAACAATGCCGGGGTGATTCCGTCCCGGGAGACCGTGGTCGAGACGAGCGAAGCCGATTGGGACGAAACACTGAGAGTCAACGCCAAGGGGGCCTTTCTCATGAGCCGTGCGCTCATTCCCCGGATGATCCAGGGCGGAGGCGGGTCCATCATCAACATGTCGTCGATCGCGGGTTTGGTAGGGCTTCCGGTTCGACCCGCCTACTGTGCCTCAAAAGGAGCCGTGTCTCTTCTGACCCGTCAGATGGCGGTTGATTTCGGGAAACACAACGTCAGGGTCAACGCCATCAACCCTTCTTTCGTCGTGACCGATATCAATCGTGAGATGTTCGACAAGCTGAAGGCCGATTCGAAGGGGTGGCAGGAGATGCTGGATCTTCATCCGCTAGGTCGGTTGGGCGAACCGGAAGACATCGCCCACGCAGCGGTCTATCTGGCTTCCGACGAGTCGCGCTGGGTTACAGGAGTCTTGTTGCCGGTGGATGGTGGCTACACCGGGAGATAGTAGTTCTTCGTAGAGGCGGCCTGGAAGCCACCTCCACGGCCGACAACCCGCGAAACTCCCAGCTCCTACCAAGCGAAGCTTCAGGTTAGTGGGGCCCCCAGGAATTCTGGCCCCATTCGAGAACGAAACTTTGGTCGTCTTTAGCCACGAACATCGATAGCAGCATGTCCCTTGTAGGACGGGCATTCCTGCCCGTCGAGGACACCGACGGGCAAGAATGCCCATCCTACGCAGGTCACTGCTCGATGAAGTTTCAGCCTAGCCCCGCCTCCCGCTTTCGAAATACCCTTCATTGTCGATCTGGCTGGATGCCCACTTCTTGTCTTCCGCAGACAGGGGTCTTAGTGGTGGGCGAGGATCGCTGGATCTGAGAAATCCGAAGCACCCGATTAGGGCCTTGTCGACCGCCACGTCGGTGTAACCCCTGCGACTGAGGGGCCAATAGAGCCCATCCATGAACCGCTGAAGCTCCTGATCCATGGCCTCCGCCTTTTGCCAGTCCTGGGCTTCACAGGCCTCGAACCAGCGACGCACGAATTGGGGTGCAAGGCTGGTCATTAGCGAGAAGGCACCGTAGCCTCCAAGCTTCATCGAGCGAACCATCCAGTCGTCCAGGGTGAGATGTCGAAGTGAGGATGCGTGCTGCTGAAGACCCTCCCAGGATTGCTGGTCCATATTGCCCTGCTTGGTTCCCCAGAAGTTGGGAATGTCGAGCAGGGAGGCGTAGTCCTCCGGCTGAAAGCGGACACCGGGGGCATAGTCCGTGTTGTAGTGGACGATGCCCAGGGCCGGGCACGATTCGGCGATTGTCCGGAGGGCCGCAGTCCTTTCGCCCGAACTCAGAGGGATGAAGTAGGGAGGGACGGCAAGCGCACAATCGATTCCTGCATCGCTGAGCCACTGGACCGTTTCGACGGCTTCTCCCAATCGCGGCGTCGCACAGCCGACGATCTTGAGAACCTCTGGGCCAGCTTCCTCGACAAAGACCCGGACCGCCTGGCGGTATTCATCCGGGGACACATTGAAGCTCTCCCCGCTCGTCCCCAACAGGTAAATCGCCCTGAATCCCTTCTCCAGATAGGATCTGGTGTTCTGGCGCAGGGCTTCTTCATCTATTTGATCATGGTCAGTGAAAACCATCGGCAGGTTGGCGATGGTTCCTTGCAGTCGATCTTTCACGGGTCCCCCTTGTTGATCTAAAGGCACAAGAGTCTCCCAGAGCGTGGTGGAACCTGTCAACTCTCAAGACAGCCTAATCTCACTTGTAATATAATTGTTGCCGTGAGTCTCGCCGACCTGGAGTTCTCGCTCCATCGAAGTCAGCCAAGGGGGTGCGACATGTCTGGAATCGTCGTGCAGTTGGTTCTAGTTGCTACAGCCTTTGTTTCTTTCTTCCCAACCTCAGAGCTACTGGGGAAGGATAAGAACAAGGAAAAGAGGACCGAAGCGTTGAAGCAGGAAGAGTACGAAGACTACTACAAGAAGTGGTTGAGCGAAGACGTTGTCTACATCATTACCGAAGAGGAGGAAAACGTCTTCGGCAAGCTCACAACTGCGGACGAGAAAGAGCAGTTCATCGAACAATTCTGGCATCGGCGTGATCCCGATCTCCGCACGGCGGCCAATGAGTACAAAGAGGAACACTATCGACGCATCGCCTATACCAATGAGCGATTCCCGAGTGGTTTACCCGGTTGGAAGACTGATCGAGGGCGCACCTATATCATCCATGGTCCACCGACCCAGATAACTTCCCGCGCCGGCGGTGGCTTTTACGAACGCCCCATGCACGAAGGTGGGGGAGTGACGTCTACCTATCCGTTCGAGGTCTGGCGTTATCGATATATCGAAGGAATCGGACAGGAAATCGAACTGGAGTTCGTGGACGCGTCCATGACCGGCGAGTACCGTCTGGCTTTGAATGCAGATGAAAAGGATGCGCTTCTCTATCTGCCCGGCGCTGGCCTGACTTTGGCCGAGGAGATGGGCCTCCTGGAGAAGAAGGATCGTCCGTTTTTTTCGCCAGGCAGACAACGCAACTATCCCTACATGGCAACACGCCAGAAGGATGATCCGTTCGATCGCTTCGAGCTCTATACCAAGATCAAGGCTCCCAAGGCGATCAGATACAACGACTTGAAGGAATTGGTCAATATCTCGGTTGGTTACGAGACTCTGCCCTTCGAAGTTCGAAAGGATTACTTCAAGCTGAACGATGATGCTGTTCTGGTTCCCGTCACGATCGAGTTCGACAACAAGGAAATCAGCTTCGCGCCGGAAAAGGGACAGCAGGTAGCCAAGTTAGCGGTCTACGGGATCGTAACCAGCATCACCAAGCGCGTAGTCGACGAATTCGACGACGATGTCTACCAGTCGTTCTCCTCCAAAGTTTTCCGGGAGCAATTGCTGAAGAAGTCGACCTACCAGAAGATCCTGACGCTCGATCGGAAGATGCGCTATCGAATCGACCTGGTAGTAAAGGATGTTCGAAGCGGGCGGGTTGGAGTGGTTCGGACGGCCCTTGCCGCCCCGGCCTACGGCGGAGATCAATTGAAGGCGAGCTCCATGATCCTGTCAGAGGCACTCTGGATCTTGGATGAAGCCCCCGACAGGGATATGTTTGTCTTGGGTGATGTGCACGTTCGACCCAGCCTCCGCAAGAGCTTTTCTCCCAGCAAACCTCTGGGAGTCTATCTTCAGGTCTACAACGCCGCGTTCGACCAGGCCACTTTGAAGCCCTCCTTGAAAGCTCGCTACAAGGTTTTCCGTGGCGAGGAAACTGTCATTGACTTAACCGATGAGGCAGGGGAGTCGATTCAGTTCTTCTCCGGTCACAGGGTGGTTCTAATTGCCAACCTTCCGATCAATGACCTGGAGCCGGGGCCGTATTCGCTCGAGGTCGAGGTTCACGATCGAATCAACGATCAAAAAATCACAACAAGGGACAAGTTCCAGGTGGCGCGACCGCTGCAGGTGGCTGCTAGCAAGTAGGAAATAGGAGTTGGAGCCATAAACAGAGTCCCGCCGAGTTTGCTGCGAAGAGCGGCTGCCCCAAGCCTGGTCTTTGCGCCGAAGGAAATCAAAGCATGGATACGTCATTCACCAACACTCGAGAAAACGTTGCGCAGGCCCGGATTCCAGACGTCGATTGGTCGAGTCTCTCCAGGGCGGAGCGAATTCGATCGATTGAGCTGGAAGGCTATGTGTTGATACCGAACCTTCTATCTCCCGAATTGATTGAGAAGACCCGGGAGGAGATGGCGGGGTTGCCGACCACTGCGGTTGACTACAGCGAGCACCAGCGAGGTTGTGTCAACGTCCAATGGACGGATTCTCCGAGCGCGATCAGTGTGATCGCGCTGCCCGAGATGATCGACTTTGTGAGCGGCCTGTTTGGGGATGACTTGATTTGCACCTCCTGTCAATATGCACTCTCTGAACCCGGCCATCCAGGGATAGCGATTCACACCGACTCCCAGCCCTACGGTTCCAATATTTTTGGTGTGCAGGCCAGCTCCCCCTGTCTGGTTCGGGTGTTGTATTATCTGGACGATTTGACGGACGAGTGTTCGCCTTTCAAGGTAATTCCCCGATCCCATCTCTCGCTGCACCGTGACGCCAATCCCTATCAGCGGTATCTATCCCATGGCGAGGAGGTCATGGTCACCTGCAAGGCCGGATCCGCTGTGGTGATCAATCAAAAGGTCTTTCATGGTAACTATCCGAACTATAGTGACAGGCCCCGGCAGATGCTTGCTGTCGCCTATCGACCGACATGGGCTAGCCCCATTGGTGAAGTCGAAGATTACGACCCCGCGAAGGTCGAGAAGCTTCCGGCAGAGGTTCGTCGGTTCTATGGCAGCTTGAACTCCCGCAATATCGAGTACGATCTCCCCAACCGACCCGACAACATGCCTAGAGAGGCTCCTGGAATAAATCCTTCGAGGTGGCAGGGTTAGCCCGGGTCGAGCGATCCGAGTCCACTTCAGTGTTTTGCCGGCCCTCCGAGGTTAGATTCCCGATACTCTTTCCAATCCCGGGTTCCATGAAGAGTGATGATTCCCGTTTTCAGCAGGCGACTGACCGATTCCAAGCCGCACATCTCGAGGATCCCAGACGGGTGGTGGTGGGTCAGAGCCAGGTTCCGTGGTCCCTTCTCTACCACCAGCGCTTGCTCCACTGGGTCCACCGTCTGAATCCGACGGCGTCTGAAGATCTTCGGCTGGCGGCCTCTTGCCAGCATATTCGTCGTTGGACCCTTCCAAGAGATCAGTTCCCTCAAGGGAAGTCGGGGTACAAGCGGTGGCGTAAGACTCTTGCCAGCTTTCACGCCGAACAGGCGGGAGAGATTCTCGCTCAGATCGGATATGACGCGGCGGTGATCGAACGTGTTCAAGCTCTGCTTCAGAAGTTCCGCCTGAAGCTGGATCCTGAGGTGCAAATTCTTGAGGACGCGATCTGTCTGGTGTTCCTAGAAATCGAGTTCTCAGCCTTCGCTGGCAAACACGATCGGGACAAGATCCAAGGGATTCTGCAGAAGACCTGGTTGAAGATGTCATCGCACGGTCGAGAGGTTGCTCAGGAAGTCGTGGCTGAACTCTCGGAGGTAGACCGTGAGATGCTGAGTGCTGCACTTAGGGGCGACCCGTCCTGATACCCCCCGATCCAAGACCCAGAGAGCAGCCGGGTGTCTAGTCTAGAGGCTCCGTATCGGATCTGTTGGACGGAAGAACTAAGCTGAAACTTCATTGTCGAGCTTCCGAACTTCGGCGTTCGTATTGTTCGGTGTTTAGCGGTTCGAGATTTAGGCTTTCTTTCTACTCAGGAGAAAGAAACCGCAGAAGATACTCAACCGCAAAATATCGAACAGGCAAATTTCGAAGGCCGGATCAGGCGACGCTGGCCTTTGTGTGTCGCCAAAGTTTCTTTCTCGAATGGGGCAGCACTGCCGGGGAGCTACTAACCTGAAACTTCATTGGCGAATGTAGCTTTGGCCTCCAGGCCGAAGTCTTATTTTTCCGAGCCTTTGGCTCGGACGGCGGCCTGGAGCCCACCGCTACGCCGGACCCAAAGTTTCCTTCTGAATGATCCGGCTCGCAGCCGGTGGCGAGGACGAGCTTATCAGGAATGAGTTGGGGGACTAGCAGATTGTATGCACGGCGCAGACAGGATCCGATCTAGACAGTGAAAGATTGACCGCAGCTGCAGGTCTTTGAGGCGTTTGGATTGACAAAGGTGAAGCCTTCCTGCATCAGGGATCCACGCCAATCGAGGCCCATCCCTTTCAGATAGAGGTAGCTCTTCATATCGACGAAGACCTTGACCCCGTACTGCTCGAAGATCTTGTCCCCAACCTTCTTCTCGGGTTCGAACCTCAAGACATAGTTCAAACCGGAGCAACCCCCTCCTCTGACGCCCAGCCTCAGCCCCCCTTCCAGAATCCCTTCAGCCTCCAGGCCTTCTTTGATCTTCTGCGCTGCTTGCTCTGTAATGTTGATTGACATGATCTCTTATTCGCTATTGTCCCAGCGGACCCTAAACTCTAAGACGCTGAACTCAGGAGTCAGTTTCAAAATTCCAGGCCGGCTCTCCTTGAGCGATCCCTCCCGTTCGAACCCCTGAAGGTGTAGCCCAAGGGCAGGGGACCTGTCAAGTTGTTGAGGCGTCGAGAGCCTCCCCAGCTTGCGAGACGATTCGATCCGTGATATCGACTGGCCTATGAGGAGTGGCGTTGCCTCGGTGATTCTGGCCGCTGGCTTTTCCCGCCGAATGGGAGTGCCCAAGCCGTTGCTCGAGTTGAGAGGAAAGAGTTTTCTGAGGACTATTATTGACCGCCATAAACTGTCTTCCCTGCCTGTCTGCGTCGTACTGGGCCGACACAACACGCACATTTCAGAGCGAGTCGATCTGTCCGATACAATCGTGCTTGTCAATCCTGATCCGAGTCGTGGAGCTCTCTCGAGTCTGCTCATTGCTCTGGAGCACCTCGGCGAGCCCGAAGGACTCCTGATTCATCCGGTGGATCATCCACTGGTATTGGTCGAAACCATAGAGTGTCTGGTTCGTCATCATCGTCGTTTGCCGGCGTCCATTCTGCTGCCTTCAGTTCACGGTCGGAAAGGCCATCCGGTGCTTTTTCCTCGGCGCTTTTTTCCCGACTTGAGGCAGGCACCACTGGAAGAGGGGGCTCGTTGGGTTGTCCATCAGAACCCTGCTTCCACCTTTCTGGTGTCGGTCGAGGATCCGGGTATTCTGGTAAACATCAACACCCCGTCCCAGGTCAGCCAAGTGGTTCGTAAGGGTTAGCCCTAAGTTACCTCGTAGAAAAGTGATGTAACCTATTGTTAAGATTGGGGTAATGCTACAAATCAGCTGCGTCGGTACTGGGTACATTATAGACGAACGCCGAGGAGATCCAGGGCTCGCTGCTGAAGCGATGTGGGACGGGTGATTTTGTCGAAGGCTGCTGAGCCGGGCAACTGCGGCTGAATCCGGTTTTTGGAGATCGTGGCCAAATCGCTGAGCAAGGTCTGAAAGCTGTGCACGGGCCCACCCTCAACGGTGCGCTTGCGGTGAGCCTTGCGGAGGGCCTGAGGAGAGCGCTGAGAGGGTGCCACCACCGAATCGCGAAGCTGCCTCCCCGCCTCGGGATCCTCGTCGTCGAACAGGATCGGAGCTAACTTCTGTCGCATGTGCCACTCGACGTAGTAGGCAAGCATGCACAGAAAGACGTGAGCGCGGACCCGATCCTCCAGATGGTGGTAAATGGGTCGGACCTTCAGATCGACACTCTTACAGCTGCGGAAGGCCCGTTCGGCGACGGACAACCCCTTGTAGGCAGCCACCGTTTGTTCGGCATCCATTTGCTCGCGGGCCAGGTTGGTGCGAATCACATAGATCCCGTCCAGTGCCGCCTCCTGCTCGATGCGCTCCTGCCGGCGCTGGTAGGAGAAGGACTCCTCGCCGATCTCCAGGACAAAATGCTTGCCCACTTTGTAGCGGTTGAGGACTTTGCCCACCCGCAGGGCAATCCGATCCTTGCCCTTGAAGCGACGCTTCGGACGTTGCGTTGCCTGGACAATCTTCTCCAACTCCAGCTCGGTCGCCTGGAGCAGTTGCTGGCGATTGCGGGCCCGTTCCTCCGCTAAGAGGGGATTACGGCAGACAATGAGCCGTTCCCCGGGGTAGTCCGGGCTCTGGATCTCGGCCAGGTCGCGTTGATCAAACAGGGACAGCTGCAGCGGACCGGATTGAAACAGTTTGCGGATCTGAGGGCCTCGCAGGGCCGTGATCCAGCCCATGCCGGGCAGCGGCTTGAGCTCCTCCCGAATGCGGGCTTCCGTCAGCATTCCTCGATCGGCGACCACCACCACCGAGCGCAACCCGAAGCGTTGGCGCAGTTTTTGGATTTGGCTGGTCACTGTTGTGGGGTCCGCTCGGTTGCCTTCGAAGACCTCGACCGCGACGGGGCAGCCTTTCGCACAGCAGGCCGAAGACGATCTGCAGCGTATCCCCTTTGCCGTCTCGGGAATACCCCCGCTGGGCCAACGGGCAACTCCTCCCTTCGAAGTAGGTCGAGGTGACGTCGTAGATCACGAGGCAACCGTCCTGCAGGCGCTGAGCCGCCAGCTGGTTTTCAATCTTTGGTTGTCGAACGAGCAGCCAGTCCAAGGCGCCGTACAGATCATCGGCCGTCGCGGCCTCCATAGAGCTCGCCCAAGCTGCTGGACAGGGTCTGGGGATCCCATCCGCGTGCGGTGGCCAGCTTGGAGCGGGGCTCCAGGATGCGCGCCACGATCAGGGCCACTACCAGGCGGCGCTGCAGGCTGTTGCGAGTGGCCAGTAAGCGCTCCAAACCGAGGCGGCGCAGGGTACCCAAGACGGCCGCCACATGACCATGGGGGCGAGTGCGCTGGACCTGGAAGGCTTGGCTCAAGTCGGAGATGACGGAGCCTCCCTTCAAGAGGCTGCGCAGGCCTTCGACGATCTCCGCGGGCCACTTGCTGAGGTTAGCCAGAGTGCGCTTGCGCACCTTGCCGGCTTGCCGGTAGGACTCGCGCAGGAGAATGGCCGGGGGCGAGTTGCGGTTGGGTGATCAACGACAAATGGAATTCCCGCAGCGACAATTGGAAATCCCCACACGAGGGATAAAAAAAAAGAGCTGTAGCCGTCCTCTGAGACGACTCTTTTCGGGGTCCTCCTTTCTGTAAAAAAGAGAGATTGTTTTTAGAATGCGAGGGGGATGGAGTGAGGGCGTAGCCCGAACGGAGCTCCCCCTCGCTCGCGCCGGCGTCGAGGGGAGTGGACCAGATCCACGAGGCTCCTGAGCGGCCTCTGTAGGGCGCTGTACGACCTCTCCCCTTGGCGGGCACTCGTCTATCGTCCCCACCAAGCACTTCCCAGGGGCCAATCAGCCGATTTGCCCGGATTTGAACTCCTCGCGGTTTCCTCATTTCGTGGTTTCCTGCTGTTTCTTCTTGGCGCTCTCCATTCGGTAGCTCGAGACGTTGAGTTCCAGAATCACGCTGTGGTGCACCACCCGATCAATCGCCGCCACCGTCGTCATGGGGTCCTTGAAGATCCTCTCCCAGTCCGAGAAGATCAGGTTGCTGGTCAGCAAGATGCTGCGGCGTTCGTAGCGATGGGCCAGCAGTGTGAAAAGAACCTCCATTTCCTCCCGACTTTGCTGAACGTAGCCGATGTCATCGACTATGAGAGCCTCGAAGCGATCCAGTTTCTTGAGCTCCTTCTCCAGAGTCAGATCGATTTTGGCCCGCAGCAATCGCTGTACCAGCAGGGCGCAGGTAGAGAATAGAACCCGGCGCCCCAGCAGAATCAACTCCTGCCCCAGAGCACAGACTAGATGCGTCTTGCCGCTTCCAGGGTTGCCGAAAGCCAAGACGTTCTCGGCGCGATCCAAAAACGTACCTTCCAGCAGCGCCGTCAGTTGTCGATCCACGCTTTGGGGCAAGCGCGAGCGGTCCAACGCCGTCAGCGTTTTCTCCCAGGGAAGCTTCGAGATTCGGCGCAGGCGCTGGATTTTGCGCTCGTGCCGCTCCGCCACTTCGATCTCAGATAACGACAAGAGAAACCGGGGATAGGACAGACTTTCCTGGGTAGCCAGTGCCGCCTGGGCGGCGGAGTGCTCCCGAAAGGCTGGTAGATGCAGCTGGACAAGGCACTCGCGAAGCCGGGTCAAGTTGCCTCCACTCATGATCTCACCTTCCGGCTCTCCAGCAGCGTGTCGTAGACGCCCACGTCCATCTTCTCCACCGCCACTTCCCAGGGCTCCACCACCGGATCGACGAGGCATTCTCGTAGTGCTTCGAAACGGATTCTTTGTCCCCTCTCAATCAGCCCCTGAAGTGCCTCTCGCACTCGCTGCTCACCTTCCTGGGCAGCCAACTCGAGGATCTTCAGATACTGGCGATCCGCCGTGGCTGGACAATCTTGGCGCAGCTCGTCGTAGGCGACTCGAAACAAGATCCCCGGAAACAGATCCTCGCGCCAGCGATAGCGAGTGAACGCCCCCGGCTTGCGCACCAGGGAATGGATCACCTGCCGGTAGTCAATGCGATGCTTGCCTTCTCCTCGCAAGCGAGGCATGCGTGCCTGTGGCTGACCCCCGTAGTAGACCTCCACCTGATCCGCCCACACCCTCACCTGCACCCGCTCGCCGATCAACCGGCTGTCCACCGAATAGGTGTTGTGGCGAACCCGGATCGTACTGCTGGGGGAGACTCTCACCCACTGCCGGGTGAAGTCATCCAGACGGCGTGCCGGCAACGGGCGCATCACGGCCAGCTCTTCTCCCAGGCGCTTTTGCCGGGTCGCATTGCGCCGGTCCACAATCACCGCTACAAAACCCTCGTACTCTTCCCGGCTGGAAAAATCACGGCTACACCGCAGCAGCAGTTCCTGCTCGATGGCCCGTTTCAAGCGGTGATGGGCCTGTTCCACATCCCCGTTCTCGTGAGCCTTTCCTGCCTGGGTGCGACTCGAGCGCATCCCGAAGTGTCTCAGCAACCCTTGATAGCGCTCGGTGAACTCTTCCCGTTTCAGGTTGTTGACGGCCGCCGAAAGCCGGTCTGTTCGGTGTTCCTCGGGCAGCGCCCCCAACTCCCACAACGCGTTCTGAAGCCCCAGGCTGAGGCTCTCAAAGGACTCACTGAAACACAGCGTGGTCGCTTCCCAGTTCGAGTAGGCCAAAACAAAGTGGTACAGCAGATGGGGAAACGGCTGGCCCTGGATCGTCACTCCCAGACGCCCCATAAACGTAAAGTCCGATTGAGATTGATGTCCCGGCCGATACTTCTGCGGGAACATCACCTCCTTCGCTTCTCCGTGTTGTGCCTTCCACTGCTTGATCCTGCGCTGCAGCGTCCTCAACTGACCTTGCTGGAAGGCCCCTTCCTGCTGGCGGCACAAATACTCGAACACCGCTGTCGCTTCCACCGTCGGAGATCGCTTCAGGATCTCTTCCACCTCTGGCCACACCGACTCGAACGGATCCGATCGAGTTCGCCAATATCGCTCCGGCTGACTCTGGCTCGGCAGCTTTCCCGACTTCAGGTACTTCCGAGCCGTCTTTCGCGACAGCCCCGCTTTGGCCGCCGCCATCGTTAGCGTCTTCTCGTTCTTTTGCAACTTTACTAACCTCCGCACTTGCTGATCCTTAACCATGCCCTCATGGTCAGGATCAGCCCTGAAAAAGTGGGGAATTCTATTTGTCGTCGTGGGAAATTCTAACTGTCGCCAATCAGTTGGGAACGGATTCGATGTACATGGGCACTATAATATCACATACTACCGACAATAAAGGACACCAAACCAACTATTACATGGGTACAAATTGTCGAACACAAAAAGACCCTTACCTGATGATCCACAATGGCTTACAGGTTGTTTTTCAGCTAGTTTTCAGGGTAACTTCGGGTTAGCTGCCGGGCTGAAAGGCATCAAGATACAAGGTACGAGTGGCTTCCTGATACGCACCAAAACCGCTTCAAGACTTGTCGAGTTTCGCGAAGCGGACCGGGTCGCAGGGATGGGGTCGAGAGCCCCCTTGTTCCATGAATCGTCGGGCAGCCAGCTGGCCTATTCCCCAGCTGCCCCCCATACCGTGGCCGCTTAGGGCTGCTACCCAGAAGAATCGGTCCACTTTGTAGTCCCAGCCAACTACGAAGGAGCCATCTGCGGAATTGGTTCGAAAGCAGGACCAGACCTGTCGTTGGGCGGCCTCTCTCAGAGCAGGTAGCTGGTCCCAGACCAGATTCACCATCGATTGGGATATGTTTGGGCTTATGGTGGGTTCGAGTCCGCCGGAAACTTCCTCATCGCAGACACAGAACAGTAATCCACCCGACTCGGGTCGGAAGTAGAAGTTCTGGTCCAGGCTCCAGACGAAGGGCCATCCGGCGTCGAGCTGTGAAGAGGTGTCGAGGACGAAGAGGTGCCGCTTCAGTGGGGTCAGCGGCAGATTCGCAGCACCTACCATTCGAGCAAGGGTCGGTGCCCAGGCACCAGCGGCATTGATCACGTAGCCCGCCTCAATCTGACCAGCAGAGGTTTGCAAGCGAAAGGGCCCGCTTCCTTCAACACCTGTGAGCATGCAGTCCAGAAGGAAACGAACCCCACGGCCCTGTGCCTGTCCAAGATAGAACTGAAGCAGCTTGGCGATGTCCATCACGCCATCGGAAGGTGTGCGAAGCACTGCTTCAAAATGGTGACTCTGGAGCAATGGGATCTGCTGCCGTACCTCTCCCGGATTCTCGTAGAACGAATCGATGAGACGGGTCTCGCGAACAGCGTCGAGCTGATCACGAGTTCCGAGTAAGAGGGAGCCGGTTCGAGTGAATCCAGTCTCCGACTGTCGCTGTTGGTAGGCTTCGCAGCTAGCAGCGACGACTCGACGGATCTCTGGTAGCTCGACGGACTGGCGCAGCAGCGATGCATTTCGGCCCGAGGCATGAAAACCCGGTACCTGCTCTTTGTCGATGACCAGGATCGATCCGGAAAACGAGCTACTCAGATGGAACGCAGTAGAGGCGCCTGCAAAGCCGGAACCGATGATTACCACATCGGTTTTCATGTTAGTCCAGAGCAGTTGGCACCGTTGCGCAAAGGTGTCTTCGAACTGTCACCAATTCCCCTAGTAGGCAGGCATAGAGGGATCGACATCTCGTGACCACGCCAGGATACCTCCCTGGAGGTTCCTGAGCTTCCGAAATCCAGCTTGCTGAAGCATCTCGATCGCCTTGGCGCTGCGTGCGCCGGAACGGCAATGAGCTACGATGTTTCGTGCGCTGTCGAGTTCGTGGACGCGAGCCATCAGATCTCCCAGAGGGATCAAATGGGAACCCTCGATTTGGCAGATCTCGTACTCCTGAGGATTCCGGACATCCAGGAGGAAGATGTCCTTCCCCTGTTTCATCTCTTCGCTCAACTGCAGCGCACTGATTTCCTCGACGCCTTCTGTCCGTTCATCATCACCTTCGGGCAGAACTCCACAGAATTCTTCGTAGTCGATGAGCTCGTGAATCTCAGGGTTGTCGCCGCAGACAGGGCACTCGCTGTTGCGGCGAAGCTTGAGCTCTCGAAACTTCATCGCCAGGGCGTCGAACAGGAGCAGGCGGCCCACCAGGGATTGGCCCTGGCCCAGTATCAGCTTGACCACCTCTGTGGCTTGCAGGACGCCCACCAGGCCGGGCAGGATGCCCAGCACTCCGCCTTCGGCGCAAGAGGGCACCAGGCCAGGAGGAGGGGGTTCGGGGTAGAGGCACCGGTAGCAGGGTCCACCCGGCATGGCGAAAACCGAGGCCTGTCCTTCGAAGCGGAAGATACTGGCATAGACGTTGGGCTTCCCGCTCAGTACGCAGGCATCATTGACTAGATAGCGGGTAGGGAAGTTATCGGTACCGTCGGCAATGATGTCGTAGTCCTGAAACAACGCCAAAGCGTTCTCTGAGCTGAGGCGAATTTCGTGGGTCTCCACTTTGACGTTGGGATTGATCTGCTCTAGCTTGTCCCGGGCACTCTCCAGTTTCGAGCGTCCTACATCCTGTGTGGTGTGGAGAATCTGCCGTTGAAGATTGCTCTCGTCGACGATGTCAAAGTCAACGATGCCCAGTCGTCCGACACCGGCCGCGGCCAGGTAGATTGCCAGGGGAGAACCCAGACCTCCCGCACCTATGCAGAGGACGCTGGCACGTTTCAGCTTCTTCTGGCCCTCCATTCCGACCTCGGGCATGATCAGATGTCTGCTGTATCGTCTGATCTCTTCGTGGTTCAAGGCACCCAGATCCGGTTCGGTTCCCACGGCTCCGCCTGCGATGGAGGGCACGACGCTTATCGTATCCCCGTCCTGTATCGGGGTGTCCTCACGCTGCAAGTATCGGATGTCCTCATCATTGAGGTAGATGTTGACGAAGTTCCTCAGCTTTCCCTCGTCAGTGAACAGGTGCTTCTTCAGAGTTTCATATTGCTGGGTCAGGTCTTGAAGCACCTCTTTGACATTATTGCCCTCCAACTCCAGAGCCTCTTGATCCCCCACATGAGGTCTTAATGGAGTTGGGATTAGAACCTTGACTGACATGTTCTTCCTCCTGCTGAAGCTTATCTTCTGTTCTCGCTAGATTCTATGAAATATCCGGTTCTCGGAGCTGCCACTCGTCGGGCTCGAAGTCGGACCGATCATCCTTGAGTTGCCAAGCCAGTACCTCTTTGGCCTTTCCCTTCCTCACGGAAGTAATGAGGTAACAATACCAGGGCCATGCATGCTCCCTATCATAAACCGATGGTTTGGCTGGAACATCCGGGTGGCTGTGGAAGAACCCCAGGATCTCGCTCTCGGTTCCACCTAGCCTCCTCTCCAGCCCCAAAATAAAGTCAGGGGCGATCAGATAGCGGTTAGCCGCACTGTCACTGCGCTGGTTTTCTGCCTCAATCACCTCCGACACGTGTTTTCTTCCATCGCGGACTGACCCAACCAGCACTCCACAGCATTCGTGCGGATAGGTGCTCTCTCCTATACGCCTGATCTGATCCAACTGATTCGCTTCCAAGGAGATCATCTTACTTTGCCGTCGGGGGGACTAGCTGGATTCCCAGAACTGCTCGGATAAGTACTTGTCACCACCATCCGGAAAGATGGTCACGATCGTTCCGCGATCGATGTTCTTGGCGATTTCCAAGGCTGCTACCATGGCCGCCCCGGAAGAGATGCCAGCGAACAAGCCCTCCTCGCGGGCTAACTTCAGAACCATCTGTTGGGCCGCCTCGGTTGAAATTTCCATGTTCTCGTCTGCCAGCTCGGGCTCATAGATTTCCGGGATAAGTGCGGTGGGCATGTGTTTGAGCCCTTCCAGGCCATGGAAAGGGGAATTCGGCATGAAGGAGATAGCCGTGATGGTAGGATCCAGTTCCTTCAGTCGCCGGGTGGTACCCACAAAAGTTCCACTGGTTCCGAGTCCCGTCACGAAGTGGGTTAGTTCGCCCTTCAATTCCTCGTAGATTTCCACGGCCGTGGTCTGGTAGTGGGCTCTCCAATTCGCCTCGTTGCTATATTGGTCTGGGTAGAAATATTTCTCTGGGGACTTCTGGTAGAGCTCTCTTATTGCGCGGATCGCCCCGTCGGATCCCTCCAGCGGATCGGTGAGCATCAGCTGGGCTCCATAGGCCTTCAGAATCTTTTTTCGCTCCACGCTGGCGTTGGTCGGCAGGGCCAGTAGGACCCTGATCCCCTTGGCAGCCGCAATCATGGCGTAGGCGATTCCCGTGTTACCGCTAGTCGCGTCGATGAGGGTCTTGTTTGACTCGAGCAGGCCCGCGTTCTCTGCCGTTCGGATCATGTTGTAGGCCGGTCGATCCTTCACCGAGCCTCCCGGATTGAACCATTCAAGCTTGGCGAAGATGCGTACTCGCTCCGAGTGGATCAAGCTGCGGATCTCCACCAGAGGCGTGTTACCAATGCTGTGAAGGAGGCCCTTTCTTTTCTCGACGACCGGCTGCAGAGACATTGTTCTATTTCAGATGTGGTAGACGATCACCTGTTCTTGCTGGATCTTTCGGCGAACCAGATCCTGAACAGAGATGGACTGCAAATTCGTGACCAACGACTGCTCGACCTCCTTCCACACCTGGCAAAGGACCGAGCTGGGATTCACCCTGGAATCGATCAGGGTAACTTCTCCCTCCACCGCGGCGATGATCTCGGCTAGAGTGATCTGATCCGGTTGTTGGGCCAGCATGTAGCCGCCACTGGAACCGCGTGCACTCTCGACCAGACCTGCCTTCTTGAGTTGGATCAGAATCTGTTCCAGAAATCTCAGCGGAATCTGCTGCTGCTGTGACAGCTCCCGTGCCTGCATCCGGCGGCCCTTGGCGTGCAGCGCCAGCTCGAAAACAGCCAGAATCGCGTAATCCACGCGAGCAGTGATTCTCATTTGGACTCTCTGGAAATCGCTGAGTAAACAATCCCTACCGATTTAGTCAACTTTCGAGGGTATTATGAGATGGTCCCCCTCTGCTTGTCAAGGTAGCGCCAAGCTGGGGGTGTACGACATGAAAGTGACAAGCTGAGTGCTCAAGAGTTTCTCCTGACTTGAGGAACCGTTAAACTTCAGTCTGGCTAAGGATTTCCAGACAGACGAGTCCGCAGGAATCCGTGAACGCGATCTTCAACCGATCCTCGCAGGACTGCACAGTGGGACTCGGTGTGCCAGGTCAGATGCAGATAGATCTCACAGAAGGCATTCGATGGCAGATCGACTATCACAACCAGGGTCGTAACCTGATATAACGACGCCGACCTAAAATCGACGGAGCCGTTTAGAACCTACTTCGCGCTTTCGAGCTGGAGAACAGGACCGGATCATGGCTAAAGCCTCACTCGAGAAGCCCGTCGTGCACCCCCAAGCTGGTGTGTCTAGTATTCTTTCCGTGCTCGTGCCCTTGCGTTTGCGCTACGGAGGTGCTCGCCCAGGACAACGCGACACACTTGGCGAAGAAAGGGCGCGGGCAAGGAGACGGGCAAAGGCAGGAGACGGGCAAAGGCAAGGCGCTAAACTGCGAATTCCACCGTGACTTTATTGGGTATGTGTCCGGACTGGAAGCCTCGATCCAGAAACAATTGGACGGCTCGTCTTCCGTCTTCTTCGTAGCTAAGGGTTCGATGATTGACATACATCTGGACGAAGCGATCTTCTTGCTCCTGGGTCAGTCCACGGGAGAATTGGGAGGCGTAGTCCAGAGCTTCCTGTCTGTTTTCCAGAGCGTGCCGGATGCTTTCCTTGAGCAGGCGGCCCACCTTGGCGATCAGTTCGGGTCCCAGGTCTTTACGAATGACATTTCCCCCTAGAGGAAGCGGGAGTCCGGTTTCCTCTTGCCACCACTGTCCCAGGTCCACGACGCGGTGCAGTCCCAGGGACTGATACATCAGCTGACCTTCGTGGATGATCAACCCTGCATCGATAATTCCTTTCTGGACTGCAGGAATGATCTGGTCGAAGGGAATCACCTGATAGCGGAAGTCAGGTTCCAGCAGTCTCAAAGCCAAAAAGGCCGAGGTCCACTCTCCAGGTATCCCAATAAGGCTCTCTGAGACCTGTTTTACCGGGAAGGGTTCCCTTGCCACCAGAATTGGCCCATAGCCTTCACCCATGCTGGCGCCGCTGTCGAGTAGACTGTAGCGTTCTCCCAGATAGGCGTAGGCATGGATGCTCACCGCCGTGACTTCGTACTTGCCTGTTCGGGCGGACTGATTCAAGCTTTCGATGTCGTTCAATTCGTGAACGAAGTCCAGACCCTCCGTATCGATCGCTCCCGTTGCCAGAGCGTAGAACATGAAAGCATCGTCGCTGTCAGGACTGTGCGCTACGCGAATAGTTCTTGTTGCCATGATCGAATCCGGGACTATACCAGAAACTGACGTACTTCTCCCAGCGACTTAATCTGGTCGGCTCCAGGCAATCCTCGTTGACGATTTCGCGGATCATACAGCAGAGCCCTCATACCGGCCGCTTGGGGAGCAGCATAGTCATCTTCTACCTCATCGCCGACGTAAAGGCACTCGCCTGGATCGGCGCCGACCTGAGTCATCGCGTAGCGAAAGATTGCCGGATCTGGCTTGGCTGCGCCGGCAAGGCCAGGAATCGTCAACTGCTGGAAGAAGGGACGAATCCCCAGGTCGGTCAGGACATCCTCGAGCCGGGAATCGAAATTGGAGATGATTCCGAGATTTCTGTCCGCTGACAGGAGAGACAGTGACTCTTGCGCATCGCGCTCCAACTCCCAGGCTTCGGTGGTCCGGAAGACTTCATAGATCTGCTCGAAGCATTGGTCCAGTCTGGGGAAGGGAGCGATGCGTTCAAAGGTTCCCTTTACCACTTGCCTCCACCACTCCCGCTCGCGTTTGGGACCATTCACCGTCAGCTTCTGGGGGTAGCGGAGGGTAATTTCCTTGAACGTTTTCCGGAAGGCTGTTTCGATGATGATATAGCTCGAGGGAGAAGAGGCTGGTTCAAAGCCAAAGGCCGCTGCCTGACGTCCATAGATCTCGCCTACGGATCCACGAACGTGCATGAGCGTGCCCACGGCGTCGAAGAAGATCCAACGTATCTGCCAAGGAGGATCGGCGTAGCTCCGCGAGATCGAGGACATATGGACGCCACTCAGTTGTATTAGGCCTCGCCCGTGAGGAAAGGGTTGTGACGGCGCTCCTGACCGATTGTGGTATCCGGTCCATGGCCGGGATGCAGTATCTTTGAGTCGCCTAGAGGCAGGACGCTCTCCCGAATCGTCGCCATGAGGATTTCTAGCGAGCCGCCGGGGAGGTCTGTCCTTCCTATGGATCCGGCGAAGATGACGTCGCCGGAAAAGATGTGCTCCCCGATTTCCAGGCAGACGCTACCGGGTGAGTGACCCGGAGTCAAATGGACTCGGAAGCGGAGTCGATTCAACAGGAGGTCCTCGCCCTCCCGCAGGGCGTGGGTGACGGGCGGAGCCGGATTGCAGGTTAGACCGAACCACTGGGCCTGTTCCGCGAGGCCGTCGTAGAGGAATTGATCTTCAGGGTGCAGGTAGATGGGTATGTCCCACTTCTGCTTGACCTGCTCGATCCCGCTGATGTGGTCGAGGTGGGCATGCGTATTCACGATCGCGGTCAGCTGAAATCCGTGTTCTTCCACATGTTGGATGATCTGGGGTGCCTCGTCCCCCGGGTCGATGTAGATGGCCTCTACGCTGCCCGGATGGGAGACCAGGTAGCCGTTCTTTAGAAAGGGTTCCTGAGCGCGTCTCTCGATGACGATTTCTTCGGTCACTCAGCCATTCTTGTCGGCCGTACTCACCGCCGTCAAGTCTAAGCTGAAGCTTCGAAAATCCCAAGATACAAGAACAGAATGCGCCAAGCCACTCTACCGCCCTGTGCTCTGTGCCTTGGCACGTCGTCTGCGGGCAGACACGAGTTGATAGCCGACTCCGCGAAGGGTACGAATCCGTCGGCCGGTTCGTCCCAGTTTCTGTCTGAGCCTCCGCATGTGAGTGTCGACGGTTCGGGAGGTACCCTGGTATGACTCGCCCCAAGCCCCCTCGAGCAGCTTCTCCCGGCTGAGGGAGATGCCGCTGTTCTCGAGCAGGTAGACCAAGAGGTTGTACTCGGTTGCGGTCAGATTCAACTGCGTCTTGCCGACCAAAGCCTGACAGCGGTTGAGGTTGACTGAAATGCTGCCATCTTTCAGGGTGTTGTTGGTTTCTGACACGGGGTGGCTATTATATATGCTAGAACAGTAGCGTCCCAGCGTTAGTCGAATAACATCAACTGTTTATGAATGTCACTATTCTGAGTAATGTAATGCATGTCCTGAAAGGCCTGTAAAATTGGGGTTTTCTCGAAGAGCGAGACACTCAGGACCTGGAGAATTGTGTAGAGCGGCAACTCGAGATAGAGGCGCTTGCGGATGATGGCGATGAGCAGGTAGGTACTGAGGGCGATCCAGATTTGTGTTTTCACGGCATTGGGACTGGTGCCGTAAAAGGCCTTGATGCGGAGATGCTGTTTGATCCATTTGAAGGACAGTTCGATCTGCCAGCGGAGCTTGTAGAGCCGGGCAATAGTCAGAGCGGGAGAAGCAAAGTCGTTGGTGAGGAATACTAGCCGCAGGTCGGTGGTGACGTCGAAGAACTTGATGCGACGCAAAGGTTCGGGGTAGGCCTTGGCCGGATAGAAGGTGCTCAGCAGGACAGTTTGGTCGCAGATCAGTCCCGTCGTTCTGTCCACCGGGTGGGAGTAGCGGCGGCGGAACTTGAAGTTGGCCTTGGCGCGGGTCACGAATAACGACCGGGCAGAATGGAGTCGGTACAGGCGCCCGAAATCCAGGTATCCGCGATCCATGATGTAGTAGGCACCGGGACAAGGAATCAGGTGGTCCAAGGCGTGGACATCGTGCAGTTTTCCGTCCGAGATCAGAACGAACTCGGGAATGGCGCCGTGCAGGTTGAGCAAGGTATGCAGTTTGATCGCCCCCTTGGTACGGCGGAAGCGCGCCCAGGGGAGGACCGAGAGGCACAGGTCGATGGTCGTGGAGTCCAAGGCATAGACGGTCGCGTTCAGGTCGACTCCCAGGTCCTCGTCGGTGTACAGGCGGCGCGCTTCGGCGATAAGCACTTGGGCAAACTCGGCATAGATGCGCCAGTCGCGCCTCTCGTTGGCATTGGACAGATTGTTGCGGGAGACCGTGGAGCGAATGCCCATGTGGAAGAGCTTGGATCTCATGGCCCGTAGGCAGGCTTCGATATCGCGCAAGCTCTCGCGATAGGTCAACTGTGCAAAGGCCATGACCCGGTAATGGTCGGCACAGCGGAACGACTTGACCTTGTAGTCGCCTCCGTAGTGCTGAACAATGCGATGAAAATGATGCCAGGGAAGATGCCGCATCACCTGAGAAAAAATCGTCGTGCCCGTGTACATGCTCGCCCTCCTTATGAACTGAAGGGCGTGAGCGTACACTCACTTTCAAGTCGGAAACACCCATTATCTTCTCTAACATATTACTCATTAATACTTTACAGAGATTAGAAGCCCAAACGTTGGGACACTACTGATGCTAGAAGCAGAAGTGATAGAGAGAGCTCGAAGATTTTGGCCAGGATCCAGAGAGGTTCTATGAAGCGTAGCAGACACAGGGTTCTGACTGTAATATGGGCGCTTCTTCTTGGATCGACCTGCTTCGCGCTTCGAGCCGCCTCGTCGGACCCGGAGCTTCCCGGTCGGATCGTTTCCTTGGCGCCGAATCTGACGGAGTTGCTGTTCGAGCTCGGAGTGGGCTCTCAGGTCGTAGGTGTGACGACCTATTGCGTCTATCCACCCGAGACTCAGAAGATCGAAAAGATCGGAGGGTTCATCAATCCGAGCCTGGAGAAGATCGTGAGCCTGGAGCCGCAGCTGGTGATCAGCGAACGCTGGACATCCTCCAAGACAGTACCCACTTTGCGACGTCTGGGGTTGAAAGTGGTGGAGGCTCCAAGCCCCTTTTCTCTGGCTGAAATCTATCAGTTGATGCGGATCACGGGGAAAGCAATCGGGAGGGTGGAAAGGGCGGAGGAACTGATTCAGGCGACGGTTGATCAGGTTCAGCAGATCCGCGAAAAGGCCAAGTTGTTCCGACACCGCCCCACTCTCTACGTCGAAATCGACCCGCCTTCCTGGACCGTCGGAAGCGGGAGCTTTGTCACAGAGGCCATTTCCCTCTGTGGTGCCCGGAACATTTTCGGAGATGTGAACAGGCCGGCTCTCCAGGCCTCGAAGGAGGTCATCGTTCTAAAGGATCCCGAGATCATTCTGTCCTTCGATGCGAGCGCCTCCGAAATCAGTCGAAGACCAGGATGGCATCGAATTCGAGCAGTTCGAAATGGATTCATCATTGACGATCTGGATCGGGACCTTCTAACCCACGGCAACCATCGCCTGGTAGAGGGAATGAGACAGCTCCAGCAAAGAGTACAGAAGTTGATAGAGTCCCTGCCTTGAAGAGGATGGTTCCTGTTTGTCAGTGAGGTCTGCCGGTTTGAAACTTCTTCTACTGCTTTCGATTACGGTCCTGGTCCTGGTCGGCTGCCTCTTTGTAGGGCCCGTGTGGAATGCCTCCTGGCAGATCATTTGGGATATCCGACTTCCCAGAACTCTCCTGGCTTTGATCGTGGGCAGTGGTCTGGCAGCTGCGGGAGCAACCTATCAGGGCGTTCTGAGGAATCCGTTAGCCGATCCCTTCATTCTGGGAACCTCCAGCGCCGCCGCGGCAGGGGTCATGCTGTCCAGCGTGATGGGTTTGCACCACTACTGGCTCTACTTCCTGTCCCTTGGGTTTGCTCTGTTCTCCATCTTCCTGGTCTATCGGATCGCTCAGATGCAGGGTAGAGCCCAGGTCCAAACGCTGGTCCTGACCGGAGTGGTTGTCAGTCTCTTCTTCAACGCCGCCGTTTTCCTGGTCTTCTCCATCTTCTACCGCGAATCCTTCAATACCCTTTTCTACCTTCTCGGCAGCCTGACCGAAGGCGAGCCGACCCGGATCTCGGTATCCTCTGCCATCATCGTCTTCGGTTTTGCTTTGACCTGGTTGCATGCCCGGGAGCTGAACCTGATGACTCAGGGCGAGGAGACGGCACAGCATCTGGGAGTGGAGGTGGAGCGGATCCGGAAGATCCTCTTTGCAGCCGCCTCGGCCATGGTTGCAGCAGCGGTTGCGGCCGCTGGTATGATCGGTTTTGTCGGACTCATCGTTCCGCACATGATGCGGATCATTATGGGACCGGATCACCGGATCCTGTTGCCGGCATCCGCCTTGGGTGGTGCCGTGTTTTTGCTTTTAGCAGACGGCGTGGCGCGCACCGTCATTCCTCCGCTGGAGATCCCGGTGGGAGCGATCACCGCGCTGATCGGGTCTCCCTACTTCATCTATCTGCTGCGCCGAAGGCAGAGGGACGGCCAGTTCTGATGGCTTCTCTCGAAGTTGAGAACGTGAGCTTCCGGTATCCCCAGGGATTCGGCTTGCAGGACGTCAGCCTTCATATTCCGTCAGAGTCTTTCCTGGCCCTGATTGGTCCGAATGGCAGTGGGAAGACGACCCTGCTGCGACTGATGGGCAAGACATTGCAGCCTGATGCAGGGAGAATCTTGTTGGATGGGAGACCCTTAGAGCACTTCTCTTCGTTGGAACTTGCCAGAAAGATGGCGGTGATTTCCTCTGAGCAGCATTTCGAGTTTCCCTTCCTGGTTCGCGACGTCGTCGCCATGGGTCGGTTTCCCCATCAAGGAAGGCTGGAGAAGACGTCCCAACGGGACTGGCAAGTCGTGCGAGAGTCACTGCAAGTGACTCAGACGGAGCATCTGGCCGACCGGTTTGTTTCGGCTCTTTCAAGCGGGGAGCGGCAGCGTGTTCTGGTGGCGCGGGCCTTGGCCCAGGCGCCCTCAATCCTGATGCTGGATGAGCCGACAGCCCATCTGGACATCAACTATCAAATTGGCACATTTCGTCTACTGCGCCAACTCAACCGGAGCCGTGGAATGACGATCATAACGGTGCTGCACGACCTGACGGCCGCTGCGGTCTTTTGTCCAACAGTGGTTCTTCTCCACCAGGGTCGATTGATCAAGCAGGGAAGTCCCAGGGAGGTCATCACCCCTGAGATCATCCGGGAGACCTACCAGGCCGAGGTCAGCGTTCACCCAAGTCCCGTGGGCGGCTTTCCCCAGATATCGTATCCGGCTGACGAGGGGTGAGGAGAACACAATGTCGCTGGATCATTCAGGGAAAAATAGCTTAGTCCCGCCCCAGGCTTCGATCCCAATTTTCGGGGCATTAGCTGGAGCGTCCCATGCTTCGCCACGCTGTCCAGCGACAAGAGACGTGCGACGTTCAGACGTTCGGACGTGCAGACGATTCCAATCAAGTTTCAGGTTAGCTCCTCAAGTAGTCCCGGCCACCAGTGCCTCGGCCTTGACCCGGGTGTAACGCTCTGACTTGTACTTGGAGTCATCAGCCGTGATTCGGTCCAGGGTCTTTGCCAGGGGATAAGACTGTTCCACCTTGGCGGCTCCTACCCCGACCGGGATGAAGTTGCCGCCCTGGGCCTCCCAGATAGCCTTGTTGAATGTGAAGGTGCGATCGCGTGACGCCTCGTAGATGGGGTCCTCGAAAACGTCGCGGAACTCGGTGATTCTTCCGGATCCATCCAGCGTGATCCAGGCCGATACGGCCACGCCTCGACTGGAGATGGTAGCGATCGCGTCCCGGAAGGATAAGGGCGCAGGACACATATAATGGGAGCCACGGCCATCTCCCTGGGTCATGTAGAAGCGGTCGCGCATGAAGAGGTTGAGTGCTTCCGCCAGGGGTTCCACCGCCAGCAGCACGGGATCGTCCTTGCCCAGGTACTCTCCACCGGAAATGACTGCCAGTTTTTCAGTGGAAGCAGAAAGCAGAATCTCGCCCAGGGCCTCGCCGGGCCGATCCGGATCCCAGCCCTCCGCACTGCGACTCCAGATTCTCTTGACGTTGAACTTTTCAACTGCTCCCAACAGGGTCTCGGCGCTTGGCCAGTCGCTTTCCAGATCCAGGAAGATACGGCGATGATGTTCTACATCCCACACTTCGAGGACCGCGCCAGCTGAGCCCGCGGCCTGAAGATGTGCCCTCAGAGAGCCGCAGCGATAGGCGTGGTTCAAGCTCCACCAGACGGGAAGGTTGAAGGCCGAGGGTCCTGATTTGTCGATGGCAAGCAGCCCGAATCGCTGGGGACGATTCATGGGAATTTCAGCAAAGCCGGGACCTTGTCCGGAGACGTTCCCGGAGAAGACGGGTGCGGGCTCGTGACCCTCGACCAAACCCTGCTTCCAGTCGCCGTAGGCCCCTCGAAGGCGGTGCATCTGATTCTTTTCCGCCTCCGGTAGGAAGTTGGGCAGCAGTGATATGAACTCGTCCGTCAGGTTGGCGATTTCCTCGATGGCCCGACCGGCGGATGCGTCGCCAATCAGGTCTTGTCCCAGTCCATACCACTGATACTCAAGCGTCTTTGCCACCCAGACCTGTCGAAAGAAAGTGCGATAGGCAAAGAGGTGCACTGCGTTGTCGTCGGCTCCTCGACTGTGGGTCATCAGGAGGTGCTCATCGTCGCCGACTTCGATGATTTCCGAGGTCGCTGAAATCAGACCGGAATTTCTCGCCTCCTGCAGGCTGGCCTCTGCCACTCCGCGGAAATGATTAGGTGGGGTGGTATGTCCCACCTTTCCGCCGCCATCTGCCTTGATGTCGGACAGCGTAAAGGAAGCATTGGCGTTGGCAGCTTCAATGATGGGATCCGGATTGGGAATATCTTGGAGTCGGCTGGCGAGACGATTAGCTTCCTCCTGTGCTCGTGCCTCGGCCGTCTTGGGGTTGAGATAGGGCTCGAACTCACCATGACTGACCATATGGCGGATCACTTTGCCCGCCTCACGCTGGAAGTAGAGGGTCTCGGGGCGATTCTGTGAAAAGATGTCTACGATGTCCGAATCAGCCGGCATTCGACCCCTGTCATACGACTGGTAGGCATAGGCCACCACTCGTGCGGTTCCAGGCTCAGTCAGACGAGCCCGTGCCTGCTCGAAGTTGACTGGCATCAGACCCACGCGGTACTGGCCGTTCTTGCCACCCGGTCCGAAGTAGAACTCTCCAGCGATCTGGGTGAATTCGCCGACGGCGGGCAGCCCGGACTGGGATCGTCCGATCAGAAACGGATCAAAGCTGCCCTCGACGATCGCCGCGGGTTCCCCCTTCAGGTCACCCGTACCAAACTTCCCCTGGACCGCGTAGACTCGACTCAGCCTCCACTCTTCGGCATCGGCAATCAAGGCGACGAGCTCGTTCAGATCTCTGGGGCCAAACTCGTAGGTGCGAACGTTCTCTTTGCCGGCTGCCAGGTCTTCGATGGATTCCACTACGCCCAGGTAATCGTTGCCTTCGATGCGTCGGCCGGATCCCTTGTCTGGGTTGAAGAAGAGATTGAACATTGCACGGTTGAAGAAACCACACCCGCCGTTGATGGCCTTGGCCACGAAGATCGGCTCGGCACCTCGCTCGGTATACGGAAGGCTCAGGAACCGGAGTCCCAGGGCCTTGCTCTGACGGTCGGCTGACTGGGACAGAAGTTCCGCGGCGCCCGCCTGAGCCAGCTTCGAGTCGACTGCGCTCGCCAGAGCCGCCAGGCCTGCCTTGAGGGCGCCCTTCAGAGACGTTTCAACGGGGTCGCGACCCACGTCGAGAAAATCGCCGTTGAAGGTGGTGAGGTGAATATGGAGATCGCCTCCAAACGCCTGAACCCATGCGCCTCTGAAGAGACGGTCCTCGAGTTCTGCTCGCGCCGATTCAACGAGCTCGTCCGGGATCTCCCCGGCGATGTAATGCCCTAGGGCAAAAGATACAAGGGTAACGTTTGCCTGATCACTGTTCGTCATTCTCGGCCTCTCCTTAGCGACCTTACCCAGTTCTCGAAGGTCGCACTCTCTGTTCGTACACTGAATTAAAAAAGGAAGTCTAGCATAACCGCACGACGAGGGCAGTGCCTGTTTTCGAAACGGATCTCTAGGCTGAGAAGTCGATCTGAAAATCGTCGATCCAGAGGGAGTCTTGAACGGTAAGTGCGTGTCTCACCATGCTCGTGAAGTCTGCGATCGTAGCTTCCTTCAGGGTTTCTTGAGGTCATATCATCCTTCAACTAATGCTCACCTAAAACTGCGTGAGAGCATCGACCACGCCAAAGAAAATGAAGTAGTGCAGGATATCGAGGTCGCAGCGAAAACCTGTCAGCCGACAGGCTTCCGGTGGAAGATTGACGGATCGACTGGGCTCCAATAGACTGCCCGCGAAACGAGAGCTTCCTCGATAATCTTGGAATGGGAGAATGATCTATGTCCAGTTCCATGCTGCGAGTATCAACGGCTGGAATCCTCATGCTTCTCTTGGCGTTCTGGGGATGTCGTGGGGGTGAACCGACTGCCGGATCCCTCTCGGAGAGCGAGCCGGCGGTGCCAGAGATCGCGTACGTCACGAATGGCATTGCCGGCTTCTGGACGATAGCGCAGGCCGGAGCCCTCCATGGCGGGAGGGACTTCAAGGCTCGGGTGGATGTGCGAATGCCGGCCGAGGGGGCCATCGATCAGAAGCGGATTCTGGAGGATCTCCTCGCCCGAGGTGTGGACGGGATCGCGATCAGCCCGATCGATCCCGACAATCAGAAGGATCTTATCAATGAGTCCTCCAGGCACACGAACCTGATTACCCACGATTCGGACGCCCCCGAGACGGATCGCCTCTGTTACGTCGGGATGGACAACTACCAGGCGGGGCGATTGGTTGGACAGCTGGTGAAGGAGGCTCTGCCCGATGGCGGCTCGATCATGCTCTTCGTCGGCCGGCTGGAACAGCTCAACGCCCAGCAAAGGCGGCAGGGTGTCATTGACGAGGTTCTGGGCAGGCCGAATCAGAGTGGAGGACCGATCGATCCACCTAACCAGGTGCTCGAGGGAAACCACTACACCATACTGGACACTCGAACCGACCAGTTTGATCGGTCCAAGGCCAAGGCCAACGCCGAGGACGCCATTGCCCGCTTCCCCCAGCTGGGTTGTATGGTGGGCTTGTTCGAGTACAATCCGCCCGCCTGTCTCCTGGCCATAAAGGAGGCTGGATCAAAGAGCATCAAGCTGGTTGCATTCGACGAGGCCGAGGAGACGCTTCAGGGCATCCTGGACGGATCCGTCCAGGGGACCGTAGTCCAGCAGCCTTATCTCTATGGCTACGAGTCCATGAGAATTCTGGCCGGACTGGCCCGAGGCGACAGATCCGTCCTACCCGAGAATGGCGTCTTGCACATACCAGCCCAGATGATTCGAAGCGACAACGTCGAGGCTTTCTGGGCCGATCTGAAGCAAAAGCTCGCACGCGGCGACCGCTGAAGCGGCCGGCTAATCTTCCCATTCTCACACACCTGTACAGGTGCTCCAGCCGGCGATTCCGCAGCCCGGCCAGGGCATACATATCTCGGCGTGGCTGCAGTTGGCCCCGCCGGGACAATCCCAGCTGTCGACGCATTCGCAAAGGAACAAGGATTCTTCGAAAGAGTGTTCGGACATAGTTCGGTCATTAGCTGGAGTGGCCGCAAGCGCCTCCCGGTCCAGGATTTCCTTGACACGATCAAAGGATTTTAGATCCGCGATGGCGGCAGCATCTCCTACGATTGCAGCTTCGGCTACCTGGCAGGCTTTACTGTCGGCTTGTGTACACGGGTCTGCGGACTCGGCTAGAACTGTGGGTTGAACGAGGGGGGGCTATTCCCAACAACAGTGACAGTAGTGCTAGCTGACTCTTTATTTTGTTCTCCTCCTAGCAAGTTCGGTCATTTTGGGATCGGATCACCATTCAATGAGAAGATAGAGCGGCTTTCCCGGTCGCTGAAATAGCGCCGAACTTCTTCCCGAAAATTCTCCTTCGAGACCGGGTGCTCGGGGCTCTTTGCCCGGAGGTAGGTCAGGTAATCGCCGATCAATCGCAGCTGGTTTTCGTCGAGTACGAAAGAATCGCGGTCGAGATAGCGCCGGACGTGCGTTCGCTTCAACTCGGAGGCTTTCTCCCAGGGCAGGCTACCCAGTACCACTTTCCAAGTCCTCCAGTCTTGTCGCATAAACTCATCGTATGTCCATTCGGAATCGGTTGCTGCAACCGATTCCAGCTGTGGCTCATCCAGGGCGAGATTCAAAAGGAAGACGACGGGGACGGGGGTTCCTTCAAGAGTCCCAGGACTGACGACGGCCCTACTCAGGTTCGCCTCAATCTGGGGCAGACGGGTTCCACCGAGTCGTTCGATGGAAACAACCCGACCCGTCTCGTCGCAAAACAGGCGAAACTGGAGAGCTATGGGGAAATCGAGATAATTGCGAGCTTGATCGGCGACCTTGCTGAGATAATCGAGTTCGACTTGAGGGGGAAGGATGCCTTCCATTCGGTGGGTGTAGAAGAGCTGGCCCTCCCTGAAGGCGAACAGACGGGTGGAAGATTCGGGTAGTGCGAGCTGCGGCGTCGGAGCCCTTCCCTCATGGAAGGGCTCCAGTCTGAGCAGAAAAGCTACTGGAACAGGGTCGACACCGAGTCGTCCCGGCGCCACTTTGAGCTTTAGAAGTTGAGACTCGATCTCGATTGATCGAGGCCCTGCCCGGTGCTCAACCGAGACGATTTGACCGGTGGCGTCAGAGAATATTCGAAACAAAAAGGCTCCTGAATCTTTAAGGAGCAATCGGGCTTGCTGCTGGAGATCTCGTAGGTCTTCGGGAGCGATTCCAGGGGACTGGAGCGCCTTGAGATCTGGGGTGAAATAGGGTTGCTCATCAAGGAGGGCGATGGTTCCTGGAGAGAGTTGTACATTGGCCGCTCCGAGTTGCTCCAGGAGCCGGACTTTTTCCTGGACGACATCGAATGGAGTGTCTTCGCTGATGTAGATGTGAGTTGAGGGTTGAGACTCTATAACGTGCTGGACGATCTCTTCTTCGCTAAGAGCGCTATCGGAGACGGATCTTAGTTTTCCCAACTCATCCATGACCAGATTTAGGACGCTCCTCGAGATAATTTCTATTTCTCCTCCGGACCTAAATCTGAGCCTCAACTGGCCGACTACCGGCAATTTCTGGTGACCTACTTCAACTGGCCTAAACCGCCATGCCGTCACCGCTTTGCTGGCAGCTAACCCCAGCCTGAGATGGCCGCTGAGAGGCTCGGCCCGGACGACGATTCCGTCCTGGTCCACCTGGACTCTGAGCACCAGGTCTCTGTCGAGAACGCTATCGGCGCCCTCTGGATAAACCGGCTCTACCTTCCTTACCAGGTGGTTCACTAGAACCTGACTTTCGATGGGCACGGGTGGGCCTAGCGATGAGGTCAGGGGGAGTCTGGAAACGCTCACGAATCCAGTGAGAAATAGAGCTCCGACGATGCCAAACAGGGAAACAGCTATTCTTAACCTGGATGGTTGTGGTGCGGAGATGATCAGCTCCAGCCGTCGCACCAACTGACTCGGTCGCGAGAACGAAGTAGCCAGAATCTCCCTGGCCTGCTCCGCGTTGGTTGCCATTTCAATCAAGGTGTGAACATAGGAGCGCCAGTTGCGAGTGATCGCCACCACCTGCTGGTCTATGACTTGTTCACGAACCAGACGGGATTCCCGAGTCAGCCACCAGATTGCCGGATGGAACCAGAGGATCGAGCATACGATCTCTTCCCATAAAATCGATATCCAGTCTCGCCTTCGGATATGCAGCAGTTCATGACATGCAACCGCTGCCTGCCCCGCCTTGTCCATCTTCATGAACCGCTGGGGAAAGATTATGACCGGCCGGGACAGGCCAAAAGAAACAGGGCTCTTCAGTCGAGGGGAGAGGTAGAAATGAGGGTAAACATGCAGCAAAGCCTGCATTTCCCCCAGCGGGAGGGGAACTCGGCTGAGCAAGTGCGAGTTGCGAAGGAAGACCTTGATCCGCCATAAGCCAAAGCCGAGCCAGAACAGACGGATCAGGATTCCGGCCCCAAGGATCAGAAGGACCAGCTTCTCCGTAGAGTAAGCCGTCTCTTCAGTGGCGACCTGTGTCTTCACCCTCGGCCTGGTCATCACCGGTGGGCCAGGGAGTGGGCCTTCCGGTTCGGCTGTGAAAAGCGTTTC
The DNA here is from genome assembly GCA_965219855.1 of Acidobacteriota bacterium. GTDB lineage: Bacteria > Acidobacteriota > UBA6911 > RPQK01 > JAJDTT01 > CAUZIZ01. Next base: position 565,492 of record CBDCOR010000012.1, on the reverse strand, counting down.
AGAAGCAACTAGCGCCGGCAGGGGATCGATCGATCGTACCCAAGGCTGCAGGAGAGGCAGAAGCAGGCAGGCCAGCAAAAGGCCTTGGTACAGTACCAAAGTGATACGAGGCGCCCGCAACCCTAGAACCCTGGGCAGCGACACCCCGATGATCACTAAAAACGCAACTTGACATGCGTACGCAAAAAGGTTGCCGATAAGGACCGAATCCGTCATTCCTTTTTTTGTATCATCTGCTTGATCTTCTTCCGGTCGGTCGAGGAGATCTTGCAAGCCTCGATCAACTGGGAGACCAAGGGTTCAGGACAGCCGTTGAAGACCCTGTCGACGAACTCCTGAACCATCTCTTTGATGATCTTCTCCTTGGGTTGTTTGGCTTTGTAGACGTATGCTCGTCCTTCCTGCCATTTGTTGAGTTGCCCCTTGCCTTCCATGATTCGCATCATGGTCATCACTGTGGTGTAGGCGATTCTTCGCTTCTCCCTCAGTGTTTCGTAGACGTCCCTCACCGTGGCCGTCTTCAGGCTCCAGACAATTTTCATGATCTCCAGTTCTTGCCGCGTGAGCGGACTCTTAGTGCGTTGTGTGTTTGCCATGCTAGTACCTTCATACTAGTTTTCGGAGAAGTCAAGTGTTTTTTGCGGGAAGAGAAATTTCTAGGGGTTGAGCAGCCAGTTTCGTAGACTAGCCCGGATTTCTCGTCGCCAGTCTGCTGCGTCGCCGCAATCATCCGCCCTGGCTGTGTTTCGCTCGGTCGGCCTCCTCGACGTACTGCACGAGTACGACTGCGGAGGCCTCGGTCGCAAGCCTTGCCAGGACGGCACTTGCGACGCCTCGCGACGACGGGCGATGAGAAATCCGGGCTAGGAGCCTCTCCGAGTCAAGGGTTGGTTTTGGCGCAGCGAAGCTGGTCCAGGTAGGTGCGGCGGATCTGATTCAGGTCGCTATCGTAGCGCCCGTCGCGGAAGTCGGGAAAGGTCCATTCGAAGGGCCGATAGCGCCCCGCCTGATAGCGTCCCATGAGATCGGCGTAGACGCCCCTTCCCAGGTGGATCTTTTGTCCGGCGAATTTGCAGCTGGCGAGGACGAGCTTGCTGTGATCCAGGTATCCTACATCGAGGTTTACAGAGCGGTGCTGGTTGCTGCTCAACTCTCCTTCAATGTCATTACAGTTCAACTTTGCCGTCACGAGGCCCTCGGGTTCGATTAGCTTTGAGAAAGACACCAGACGCCGCCTGATGTCCACTCCCATCTCCGCCTGGTAGTAGTCTGTCACGTCGAAAGGACGATCCTGGCCGCTGAAATCGACTGCTCCCCAACGATCCTGAATTTGAGCGAGGGCCTTTTGTAGGATGGTCAAATCCGACCACAGGATTGCCACTAGCAGCTTCACCGGGTTAACGAGCTGAGGCTTGGCCATTGCGCTTCAGCTCCCTGTTTTCAGGATAGACAGGGCCTGATTGGTTACTGAAGCATCGAGATTGAACTCCGATGCGATCTGATTGACCAGCAGGTCGGGTGCGATCTCACGGCGCTGGAGCGAGTCATGACCGCGAATCTGAAGTCTATTACCGCGCAGATAGAGCTGTTCGTGACCTCGAATCCGCGTGAGTAGGGGATACTGCATCATGTCCCAATTGAAGGAGGCGTCCCAGGCTTTCAAGAACTCCCCAGGGTCAGCCGGCTCGGTCTTGAAGGTCAAACGGTGGCTGGTACTGCCTTGCTGGAGGGTGTAGAGGCTCCTTCTTCCATCCCCAGAAGAAGGGGATAGAAGGAGTTGATTGAAGCCGGTTTCGATTTCCGTCCCATCCTTGGAACCGGTGAGCGGAACGGGTGTGACGATCAGGTAGCCGGGATCGAGAAGGTGCGGCTGTTCCTCGATCCAGACCACGACGGCGCAGTGAGTGTTCTCGCCATAGTGGCGATCGGCCAATATGGGTTCCGCTGGCCAACCCAGACTCCGAAGAAGGTAGAGCAGGGTGGCCGTCAGGGAAAAGCAGGTTCCCCCAGTACCCGATGCTAGATGATCGGTGACGACCTCCGTGGGCCCGCGTCTGGACCGTTCTCCGCTGCCCAGATTTGCCTGCTTGATGATCTTCGTGAGGTTTTCATAGGGAAGATCTGAAAAGGCCTGGACCATCTGCTGAAGTAGTTGCTTCGGTGCTGTTTCAGGAGAGAGAGTAAAGTGCGAGAGAAATGTGGTCAGGAGCTCACGATCAGTCGGAGGGGAGAGAGGGGTTTGAAGCATGAGGAGGGTTTACTGGCCCGGCTTTGAGACGGCCTGAGACGCCAGAGCGGAGAGCAGGACCTCGTCCTCTTCCGGGAAAACGGTTCGAAAGTCCAACAGAAGTCGGTCTCCCTCTATCCGAGCGATAACGGGCTGTGCGTGTTCACGCAGCTTCCGCTCCAGAGCTTGTGCCGACAGCTGTTGAGAACGAATCGCCAGGACGCGGGTGGGAATAGGTTCGCCTGGGGCAGCCCCGCCTCCGATCAAGGAGAAACCGTCCCTGATTTCCCCCTCGAAGACCGCCGGGTCCAGCTGGTCGCTCAGGTTTTGGGCACGGAGTCGCAGATCTTCGGTGCGCGCGGAGAGCATTCGGTAGACGGGGAGGGTAGAGGAATAGGTCCCCTTATCATACTCGATCAGAGTGTGTTCGAGGGCCGCGTAGGTACACTTGTCTACGCGGCAAGCTCGCATCAGAGGATTTCTCCGTATGGCCTCTACCAGTTTTTTCCTGCCGACGATGATTCCTGCTTGTGGACCGCCCATGAGTTTGTCTCCGCTGAAGCAAACCAGGTCTACACCTTGGTCCAGAGCGGACTGTATCGTAGGTTCTGATCTCAGATAGGGGTGGGCTGTGGGGAAAAGGTAGCCACTACCCGCGTCCTTGACCAGAATCAGATTCCTCTCGTGAGCGAGCTCGACGAGATCGGCTAGCTCCGGTCTCTGTGCAAATCCCACTATCTTGAAGTTGCTGGGGTGGACTCGCAGTATGAGAGCGGTTTCTTCGTCGATCCCGGCTTCGTAGTCCGCGGTCCGGGTTTTGTTGGTGGTGCCGACCTCTTTGAGTCTGGCTCCACTCTTCTCCAGAATGGCGGGAAGTCGAAACGAGCCGCCGATCTCGATCAGCTCACCGCGTGACACCAAGACCTTCTTGCCTTGGGCAAAGGTGTCCAGAACCAGGAACACAGCCGCAGCATTATTGTTGCAAACGGTGGCGGCCTCACAGCCTAGAAGCCTCACCATTCGTGCTTCGAAGTGCTGATCCCGGTGTCCCCGCTTGCCTTCGGCCAGGTCGAATTCGAGATTGGAGTAGCTCCCCGCAGTTTCCGCGATTGCCTGCTTAGCCGCCTCTGAGATCGGGGCCCTTCCGATATTGGTGTGGATGATCACTCCACTGGCATTGACCACCCGGCGTAGGGAGGGGAGAAGGCGTTCTTCCAGCCGCTGCTGGAGACTCAGGTCGAGGCGCTGGAATTCCTCCTCGAAGTTCTCCTCACTCCACTCTTTCTGTCGAATCGCCCTCCGCAGTTCTTCGAGCAGGTTCTGAATCTCCTCGACTACGAGTTTTCTTGGGTAACGTTCGAGCAGTATCCGAACGGGGTGGCGGAGAAGCACCTGACTGACGGAGGGAATCCTACGCAGAGTCTGACTAACGCTCGTCACCCGAATATTATAGCCAGGCTGGTCAGCAGGAACCACCGGAGTCACCCCGGGAGGATCACTCTCAGGGCGAATGGGGCCCTGGACATTGGGCCTGGTCAGCCATAACATGGAGGCATCAGCTTCGAGGGTTCTGGGGAAGCAGATTGGTCCGGGTGGTGGAGCAGATCCGACGCGTTTTGCGGTCGGCTGGGGTGAAGATAACATGACGATTGAATGCGCTCTGATCAGTGTGTCTGATCGCGAAGGTCTGGTGGAGCTGGGAGCAGGGCTCAGGGAGTTAGGTGTCCAGATCCTTTCGACAGGAGGCACGGGCAAGGCGCTTCAGGCGACTGGCGTCGAGATTACTCCGGTGTCCCAATACACCGGCTTTCCGGAAATCCTCGATGGGCGAGTAAAGACGCTCCACCCTCGCATCCATGCAGGAATCCTGGCTCGCTATGATCAAGAAGAACACATCAGAACACTGGAAGAGCATGACATTCTCCGACTAGGCCTAGTGATCGTCAACCTATACCCCTTTTCGGAAACGGTCAGTCGGGAAGATGTCTCCCTCGAAGAGGCGATTGAGCAGATCGACATCGGAGGTCCAACTCTAATCCGGGCAGCGGCCAAGAATTTCCAGCACGTTACGGTGGTCGTGGACCCGGCTGATTATCCGGATCTGTTGTCTGAGATGAGAAGCAACCAGGGGGAGACCTCCAGGATCACTCGGTGGGGACTCGCGCGCAAGGCATTCCAACACACAGCCGCTTACGATACCACCATCTCGGAATACCTGGAGGGCATGGATTCACCGCCGTCCGGCGAGGAGGAGCTGCCCCCCACCATCACACTCAGTCTGGGACGCCGGGAGACACTGAGGTACGGCGAAAACCCGCATCAGAGAGCCGCCCTTTATTGTCCACTGCGAAGGGACCCCTCGGGGCTGGTGTCGGCGGTACAACTCCAGGGCAAGCAGCTTTCCTTTAACAACTACCTGGACCTGGAAGCTGCCTGGCGCCTTACCGCCGAATTTGAACAGCCCTGCTGCGTCATCGTCAAACACAACAACCCCTGCGCAGCCGCGTTGGCAGAAGGTCCCTGCGAAGCCTATCGGAAAGCGCTAGCCTGCGATCCGGTTTCCGCCTTCGGATCAATTGTGGCCTTCAACCAAACCGTGGATGGTGAGACAGCAGAGGAGATGAGATCCCTGTTCGTGGAAGCGATCATTGCGCCGGCTTACGAACCCGCCGCCCTCGAGCTCTTCTCCAAGAAGGGAAATCTCCGGGTCATGAGGAAGGATCCAGAGTCGCCGCCGGCTGGGTTGCCTCAAGAGCGAAGGTTCGACCTCAAGCAGATCTCGGGAGGCTATGTGTTGCAGGATCTCGATGTCGTCGGGATCATGGCCGGCGATCTTGAGGTAGTGACCAGACGCGAGCCGGACGAGACCGAATTGAGAGATCTTCTGTTCGCCTGGAAGGTCTGCAAACACGTCAAGTCGAACGCGATCGTCTATGCACGCCAGGCACAGACGATTGGCATCGGAGCCGGTCAGATGAGCCGGGTCGACTCCGTGAAGTTGGCCGCCGAGAAGGCACAGCTGCCCATTGAAAACTGCGTGATGGCAAGCGATGCCTTCTTCCCCTTTCGCGATGGAATCGATGAGGCTGCCAAGGTTGGTGTGCGCGCCGTGATTCAGCCAGGTGGATCCGTTCGTGACGACGAGGTGATCGCGGCCGCCGATGGGCACGGGATCACCATGGTTCGTACCGGAATACGACACTTCAGGCACTAGGCTGGAACTTCATTGGGATCGTCGCACGTCTGAACGTCCGAACGTCGCACGTCTGAACGTCCGAACGTCGCACGTCTCTTGCCACTGGACAGTGTGGCGAGAGGCTTCAAGTTTCTTTCTCGAATGGGGCAGCCCGGCTGGGGCGCGACTAGGCTGAAACTTCATCGAGCAGTGTCCTACAACGGACATGCTGCTATCGATGTTCGTGGCTAAAGACAACCAAAGTTTCGTTCTCGAATGGGACAGCACCGCTGGGGGGCCACTAACCTGTAACACCGGCAATCGGAGTTCAGACTTGGGAGGACGGCATTGATGTTGCTCGTAGTCGATATCGGGAATACCAATATCGTTCTCGGCGTATTCGAAGCTGCCGATCTGGCCCACTCCTGGAGGATAGCGACTCGCAGGGATCGAACGCCTGACGAGTACGCAGTCCTGTGTGATGATCTTTTCAGGTTGAAAGGCGTGGATCCTTTTAAAGTGGAGGCGATGGCGATCAGCTCCGTTGTCCCTCCATTGGACGATTGCTTCAAGGTCTTGGCGGCCAGACACTTTGGCTTGCAGCCGGTTTTCGTTCAGCCGCGGCTGCAGGAATTGATTCCCATCTCTTATGAATCTCCTGCGGACGTGGGAGCCGATCGTGTCGTCAACGCGCTGGCAGCCCTCCATTTTGTCGGAGCTCCTGCGATTGTTGTGGACTTCGGCACGGCCACCACCTTCGATGCGATTTCGGCCCAGGGGGAGTATCAGGGGGGGATTATCGCCCCTGGGGTCTCGACCTCGGCCGAAGCGCTCTTTCTCAGAGCCGCCAAGCTACCTCGCGTCGAGATCACTCGACCCGGGCGAGTCATCGGAAACTCCCCCACAACCAGCATCCAGTCTGGCCTCTTTTTCGGATATGTAAGTCTAGTAGAAGGGGTACTCCGGCGGATGAAGGAAGAACTACCCAACGCTACGGTGGTTGCTACTGGAGGGTTTGCTGACTTGATCGGTTCCCAGTCGGAGGGCATCGATAGAATCGAGGAGGACTTGACCCTGTACGGATTGCAGATTTTCTGGGATCGATCGTACGGGGAAAAGCCCGAGTCGTGACTGTTGTTTTCTCGCCCTGGTCTTCTCAAAGGTTCGCAGCCGACTCCCTTAGTTAAAATACGTCAATATTTGCAGATGGGGCTTGCGACTGCCGCTGGTGGTAGATGAGAAACTACTTCAACTACTTCACTGAAGTCGAAGAGTACTTCCTCACAAAGCGTGGAACGCACCTTCTTGTCTCCCCCCTCGACTGGTGTCTGATCGAGCTCTGGAAGGAAAATGAAATTCCCCTGCATGTAGTTTTGCGGGGTATCGACCGCAGCTTCGAGGGTATCGAGAGCACCGGAAAGAAGCCCCCTCGGAGCTTGTCCTACTGCCATCCCGCGGTGGTGGAGAAGTTTGAAGAATATAGACAGGCGATGGTTGGAGCGTCTACTGCCGCAGCGGAAACACCAGTCAGCGAGCAGCTCCCCCAGGAGGCGCTGATCCGGCACCTCGAAGACCTACAAGACAGTTTGCAGCAGCACCGCGGCGAGGCGTTTACAAGAGCCTGCTCTCTGGTCGCCGCCCTCAGCTCGGAGGTTGCCGCGCAGATCGAAGTAAGCTACGAACAGATTGATCGCGATCTGAATCAGATTGGCGGGCGGGTCACGGGTGCCCTGCAGGAAACGATGGATCCGGCTGAACTGAAGGTGCTTCGGGCTCAAACCAAGAAAGAGATGAAAATCTATAAGAAGCATCTTTCTGCCGACATGTATCGCCAGCTTGAAGCCAACTACCTGGCCCGCAAGACCAGAGAACGATACGGACTTCCCGAGTTCAGCCTCTTAGAAGCTGGCTCCGGAGAGTCGAGCAATCAGTTCTAGGAGAAAAAGCCTCAGCGCGTTTACTTCCCGCCACCCAGGATTCGGCAAAACTGGTTTTCTGGTATTGCGTAATGGAGGGCTTGCCACTGCTTGCCGTCGGTCTCGATTCGGAGAGATCCCCACCCGGAGGTGGACAGAGCGATGATTCCAGTATCCCGGAAGCGGGCCAAGGTTGAGGGCGCCGGGTGTCCGAATGCGTTTTTTCTTCCCGCCGAGATCAGCGCGACCGTCGGCTGAATCGCGTTTAGAAATACGCGAGCGCTGCTTGAGGCGCTTCCATGGTGGGCTGCCTTGAGGATGGTGATCCCAGGAAGACGTTGTGCCAGCTGCCGCTCGACGGTGGTGGTTACGTCGCCGGTGAAGAGCATAGAGAATTGGCCATAGCGCAGGAGTACAACGACTGATCGGTCATTCGAATCCAGATTGGAGTCGGCATCGAGTTGACCCAGTGGCGGGTGGAGCACCCAATGGTGTACTCCTCCGAGCACGAAGATATCTCCCGCAGCGAGTTGCCGATGAGGCGAGGTGAAGTAGCTCTGCCTCGGATCTGAATAGAGCAGCTCCTCGATCCGAAAGGCCTGTTTCAGGAAGTCGTAGCCCTGGATGTGATCGGCGTGGGGATGGGTGAGCAGGACATAGGCCAGACGGCGACATCCCTGCTTCCAAAGATACGGCGCTACCAGTCGCTCTCCCACAAACTGGCTGCTTTCCGGTTCCAGGCTCCAGCTGCCTCCGGTATCGATCAGGGCATGCTCACCATTCGGATATCGGAGGTGGATGCTCTCTCCCTGGCCCACATCCAGCACGGTCACCTGAAGCAACTTGTTGGGCTGGCTGGGTGCCGGAAGACAAGGTAGCAGCAGCACTCCTGGGCTCACCCAAGCCAGTATTCTCCATCTGCGAGAGTGCCAGCAGCAACAGCTCAGAAGGAGAAAGTACAGCCCAATCATCATGCCACCGGGAGGGGGAAGGTAGCTGACCAGCGCCACCGATGCCAACGCTTCGATGAGTCGATCCAGGCCAGAAGCAAGGAGGCCGAGCGCGGTGGCCAGCGCAGATACCAGAGGCAGCCAGTAGGTTGCGAACAGTATCAGTGCTCCTACCAAGAACAGGGCGAAGCAAGGTACCAATATGAGGTTGGCTAACCACTGGGTCCAGATCCAAAGATTTGCGTAGGTCAGGCTCAAAGGAAGCGTTGCCAGCTGAACGAACCAACTGCAGATGGCCAAGGCAAGAAAATAGGCCAACAGTCTGGCGCCCAGCCCGAGACAAGGGATCAGGAACCTGCGAGGCAGCGGTTCTAGCGCCGCTTCGAGGAGGTAGCGGGTGTGACGTCTTCGCGCTGCTTGAGAGCCTTGCCTCGGTATCACTTGATCGGAGAAGACATCTCGCCATGCCAGCCACAGTGAGCGAAGTGTCGGCTGCCTGGGTAGCACGAAGATTCCGATGGCGAGAAGGCTGAGGTACGAGAACTGAAAGCTTGCCGAGTAAAGGGAGACAGGAGAGGCGAGGAGGGTGAACAGTGCGGCGATGCCCAGACAGTTGAGGAAGCGATGGGAGATGCCGAAGGCAAGCAGCAAGTAGGAGCAGCTTCCCATGAGACCGGCTCGAACGGTCGGGAGTGTGCCCCCTGCCAGAACGATGTAGCACCATACGCCGACCAGGACCAGCGCTTTGCCAATGGAGCCGAGAGGCCGCACCAAAGCGTGAAGGAAGAAGACCAGCACGGCGACGTGGAATCCCGAGACAACAAACAGGTGAAAGACCCCAAGGCGCTTCAGTTGCGTTTTTTTGGCTTCCCCAAGGAGTCGATGCTGACCGAACAGGATATTGAGAATGAGCTTCTGGGCAGCGGGTTCAAACCTTTCACGGCAGAACCTTTCGAATCGGCTGCGGTACCGAAAGAGACTCCCCTTCGGAGTCCAGAGGGCCACTGGTTTCGTCCGCTGAATCTGCCGATAGGACTTGATTCGCACCAAGTGCAAGATACCTTTCTGCCAAAAGAGCTGCCGAAAGTCCGGGACCCCCGGAATCCCGTAGTGCGGTGGTTCCTCCAGATAGACCAGCAGCCTGAGGTTGTCCCCATAGGAAAGAGGGGGGGCGAAGTACTCTTCCGAGTCTTCGTTGGAGTAGATGTAGACGGCAAGACGACCCGGGTAGTCGATCTTCCTCTCTCCCTGGTGGATCGAAAGGACGGACATCTCCAGGTAGAGACTCCGATCCAATTTGATCGGGGCGGTGTCTACTGCCCCGCTGAGCTTCACGATTCGAGATCTGTCGAACTCAACCCGAGGGCGTTCTGGTGGGAAGAACAGGACAATCGACAGCGCCAGGATTCCTGCCAGCACGAGGCAGGGATGGAAGAGGCAGCAGTTTGCCAGGCGGGTCAGCAGCTGACCCATGAAAGACTTTTCCCAGTAAGTCCGCACGACGTGCTGTTAATAACGCTCGAGTTGGCGAAGCCACGGTAGGAACCGTTATGGCGTGGGCGAGCTGGTTGTTGCGGAGCAGCTCCGACCAGAAGTTAGGGGTGGGAAAGCGGTGTGGTCCAATGGTACTGTCGGCGATGGGAAACTCTGCCGTCAACTTCGCTGCAACGGACCTCGATGCGCCGGAACTCCAGTTCGGATTCAAGAGGTGGGCGAAAAGTCAGGACATATTGATTCTTGAGCTCGCGGGCGACTTGCAGGTAGGTCCCTTTCAGCTCATCCAGACCCTTCGGAAAGAGCGCCCGTCCACCAGTCACCTCGGCGAGTTGGCTCATCGCGGATTCCTTTTCTCGAAAGTAGATTTCCACGAAGTCACTTTCCTCCTGTAGCACGTCGTTCATGACTCGATTCAGGAACGCGACCCGCTCGCTCTTTTCGACTTCGGGGCGGACGAAACGGGTTCGACTGATGACGTAGACTGAGACCCCAGAAGAGATCAACTGGCTAACCACATTTTCATGGCTGGAGTGGCTCTCATTGTCCAACCCATCGGTGAGGAGGATGATGGCCTTCTTCCCTCTGACTCTCTTGAGCTTTTCTTGGGTAGTGCTCAAAAGCGCGTCGTAAAGCGCAGTTCGATAGCCTGGCCGAAGTTTCCTGATAGAACGGCGTAGGGCCCGCAAATCGTTGGTCCATTCTTGCAGGACGACCACTTTATCTGAGAAGGCGACTGCCGCGAAACGGTCACTGGGGCCGAAAGCACGGGCGAAGCCTAGAGCAGCCTCAGTAATGGGTTCGAGCTCGTCCTTGACGCTGCCACTGACATCAAGAAGGAGGACCACGAAAATAGGACTCTCGTCTAGAAGGAAGTTATCGATTTGGCGGGGCTCTCCCTCGTCGAACAAGGTGAACTGCTCTCGCTCTAGCTGCAAGAGCAACCTCCCTCTCGCGTCGAAGACGGAAACCGGGACTCTTACGTAGTCAGCCTGGGTGGTGAAGCGGGGCGGCTGCTGGGGGTAGGCAAGAGAGGTCGAATGGATGAGCCAGGCACAGAAATAAAGTAAATGCCGTCGAACTACTCTCACCTAACCTCGATTGTCCCGGCCGGACCGTGCCCAGCAAAGGCCGCTCTGAAATCCCAATTGATGACCTTTTTCGATGATGCCGCAATTTGGTAGGCTAAGACAAGTTTTGGAGTTCAAGCAGGCTGTTGTCTGGACCCGGGCCGACTGACGATCGGGAGATGAAGCCGGGTCGGATTTCCAAACCTGTTGAAGCGAAAGAGGGGTTGATGAAAGCTAACGAGTCAAGCTATTCAAGTTTCAGGTTAGTGGGGCCCCCAGCTGCGCTGGATCATTCAGGGGAAAACTTTGGGTCCGGCGTAGCGCTGGGCTCCAGGCCGCCGTCCGAGCCAAAGGCTCGGAAAAATAAGACTTCGGCCTGGAGGCCAAAGCTACATTCGCCAATGAAGTTTCAGCTCAGCTTAGTCGCGCCCCAGCCGGGCTGCCCCATTCGAGAAAGAAACTTGAAGCCTCTCGCCACACTGTCCAGCGGCAAGAGACGTGCGACGTTCGGACGTTCAGACGTGCGACGATCCCATTGAAGTTTCAGCTTAGTCCCACCAGCGTGACAAACTCGGAAGTTAGACAGACTCTAGGTCAGGAGAACTCGTGGAGAAGATCCATTCGGCGCAGCTTCTCCACCAGGGTGGTCCGCTTGAGATAGAGGAGGCGTGCCGCCTTGCCCTTGTTTCCGCCGGTTCTCTTGAGAGACTGGCAGATCAAGTTCTTCTCGACCTCGCTCACAACCTGGTTCAGGTTAATCCCCTCTTCTGGCAGTTCTACCAGAGTATCGAGGGGGTTGTTAGAAGCTGCGGATCGGTTGGCATCGTCCAGCGCCGAGAAGTCTTCTGCCGTCATGATTGAGCGCCCGCCGGCAAGAACACAAACCAATTCGATAACGTTTCGCAGCTCCCGGATGTTGCCCGGCCAGCTATAGGCGGTAAGTCTCTTCAAGGCACCAGGGTCCACCTGTTTTTCCCCAAGGTCGTAGTGCTCCGAGAACATCTTGACAAAGTGGTTTGCCAGAAGAGGGATATCATCCTTGCGTTCCCGCAGGGATGGTATCCGCACTGGAGCTACGTTGAGTCGATAGAAGAGGTCTTCGCGGAACTCGCCGCTCTTGACCCGCTCGTCCAGATCGCAGTTGGTAGCGGCCACGACACGAACATCGACTTGGACTTTCTGGTTGCTGCCCAGTCGCTCGAACTCTCTTTCTTCTAGAACCCGCAACAACTTGACCTGGAGAGACACGCTCATGTTGCCAATCTCGTCAAGAAAGAGCGTTCCCCCGTTTGCTTGCTCGAACCTTCCGCTACGCGAACCCTTGGCATCGGTGTAGGCGCCTCGGACGTGGCCGAAGAGCTCATCCTCCAGGAGATTCTCGGGGATGGCGCCGCAGTTGATTGCCACGAATGCCGCCTTGCTAGGATGGCTTCGCTGGTGAACGGCGCGGGCCACCAACTCCTTTCCGGTTCCGCTCGCTCCCGTGATGAGCACGGTCACATTGGTCTGGGCCACGGCCTCAATCAATTGAAGCACCTTCTTGATGGCTCGACTCTCACCAACGATCTCCCGGAACTTAGGGCAGTCGGCCGCTCGTGATTGTTCTAGTTCTCTCTCCAGCTGCTGCCGCTTCTCTTGCATCGATCGTTCAATGCTCTCTTGAAGCTCAGGGAGTCCGAACGGTTTCGGAAGCAGATCGACGACACCCTTTTGCAGGGCAAGTCGCGCCACCTGCATGTCCCGAATGCCTGTCATCAGCATGACTTTGGTCAAAGGGGATCGGCCCACAATGTCCTCGAAAACTGAGAGTCCATCTGAGTCGGGAAGACTATAGTCGGCTAGAACCAAATCGAAAACATTCTCGGAGAGCTTGGCCCTCGCTTCGGCGGCAGTTCCAGCACACTCGACACGCCAGCCCTCGTCCTCCAAGAAGTATCTGAGGTCTGAGACCAGCTGCTCGTCATCCTCCAAGACCAGGACTGATCGCTGACTCTCTTTGTGAAGACCTTCCATTGCCTCTCTCCCCCTACAAATGTGGATCCTGTTTCTTAAGCGTGCACAGATCTCAGCTAATCCTCAAGGTCAAGTTGTATGCACGCTATGTGCCAAATATGTTGCTCTTGAAAACAGAGGGTCCTTGTGCAAGGGTGCGGTCGGCCAGCTGCCCATCCTTGCGCATAGGGGCCCGGCTCAGCCTCGTAGGTCAGCCTCTATTAATATCATAAGTTGTTAGATAAAACGACGAGTTCGTTCGTTGATTTGTTTAGAGATGCCTGCCGACCCAGTTAGTTGCTTCTTTTGCGCCTTCTGGCTGGCGAGAGAGATTTCGTCGTAGATATCTGGTACCAAGTTCTTCCGAACAATTTGTGTGAGAGTCCAAACTGACGTCAGGGCGCAGGCACCCACTTCCTAGCAATTGGGGCTAAAGATTTTTGGTCGTCTGACGATCAGTAACGTGACGGATGGGTTACTCAAGGACGAAGAAAACGTGGTTGAATTCGGTGGACAGATTGCTCCTCTGTCTCGCGGTCATTATCGAGAGCTAGCTTGGCAGCGGCGCAACAGTACGGGAAGGGTCGAGAGCGCAGGTCAGAAGACCGAGGCTGAGAACCATGGGAATGAGTCTGCTGCGGTTATCACGCCTGTCCTCTCCGAGCCGGTCGTATCGGACGAGTACTCCGGCGTGATCAGCTTTGAGTATGTACCGACGGGCAAGATCCTCCTCAATCAGGAGGCTCGGGAACACATCATCGACTTTTTTCAATAGGTCAGAGCCTCTGACACCCAGTACATTGCTTGTTCTTCCTTACATTGAGTTCCGGGCCCTGAGGGGACGCTTTCTTGCAAAATCAGCCAGGTAGGCCTCTATTCTTTTTGTTGGTGGACGATGATGCGGATCTGCGCGATCCCCTGAAGGAGCATCTGGAAGAAATCGGCTTCCAGGTTGAGGCTTGTGGCAGCTGCCAGCAAGCTCGGGCAGCCCTATCCAAGCCAGACGCATCCTTTCAACTGGTCCTGGCAGATGTGTTGCTGCCCGATGGGGATGGTCTTGACGTGATCAAGGCCGCTAAGCAGAGGGATCCCAACACCCTAGGTGCGGTCATGACCGGCTATGCCTCGCTGGATACGGCACTGAAGGCGATCCGAATCGGCGCTTACGACTACATCACGAAGCCCTTCAGCCTCGATGAAATTGATATCCTGGCCCGCAACATGACGGAGAAGCTAAAGCTCCTCGACCAGACTCGAAGAGCTGAGGAACGCCTCTATCAGATCTACAGCAAGCTGGAACTGCTGCAGGGGGAGAGGATTGAACTGATGCGGGTCAACCGCGACATCAAACGCGAGTTCGAAAAGATGAATCGGAAGCTCGACGAGATCGGTTCCCGCTTTCATCGAGTCGAGGGGTCCGCTCTGGAGACGAAAGGGGTTTCCTCCCCAGCCAGTACCACTTTTTTGACTGAGGTGCCAAGATCTTGACGGCCGCCCGGGGCGACCTGCTTCGGCTTTCCCGTCTCAAGACGGCAGTTCCCGAATTTCGGATTTCAGTCCCGACCACTTTTCACCGATCTGAAAACTGACAGCTGACTCTGCCGACTACCTGCTTTTTTTTGACTGCGAGTGTCACCGAGTTGACCAGATTTCGACTCTGAGACTTCCAGATCCCATTCAAGCCGAGTCTGTCCAGGCTCACGAGAAAAAGCCTAGAATCCAATATCTAACTGTGTTTCGAGGGTTCTCCACGTGCTTGTCACAGACCGATCTGGGGTAATTGGCACACCTATTGCTACAGCTGGCGGCGGACGGAACGATGGTAGCGACGAATGCTTCAATGAAAGAGATCACACTGATCGGCGGAAGCCGGCACAGACTGAAACTCCTTCAAGAGCACTTCTCGCGTTGTACCGTCCAATACCTTCCTCCTTCCTCACACGAGATTCAGGACCGCTTTACCGGCATATCGTCGGTGGTGGTCCTGGATCTCACCGCTTTCACCGGTGCGATTGGGCCCAGCATCAGGCAGCTGATCGGGTGGATCTCGCCTGCTGTCCAGGTAATTGCCCTTTGCGGGGATGAGAAACAGTCTGTGAGAGCGGCCCGCAAGGGAAGTCGCGAAGCTCTGGTTAAGCCCGTATCCAAGAGAGAACTCATTGGTTCCGTGGGCGGAGCTTTGGAGCGTGATCTTCTATTGGAGGGGTTGAGGAGGACGGAAGCGAAGAACACCCATCTCAGAAATCAGAACCGGAGTCTCAAGAAGGATATCAAGGATCTGCTGGCCATAGGGGAGAGTGCGCGGTCGATTACCAGCACACTTCTTATTGAAGAGATTCTCAGGGGTATCTTGACCGGGATCCGCGACACTCTGGGGCTGGATCGGGTCTTGCTGGCCTGGTCAATGCTGAAAAGCAGATCGAAGAGGTCAAGGTTGCTATCGGAGTCCGCGATCTGTCTCTAGACCTGTCAGGGGCCACCCAAAAGCGGCCAGTGAGGGCCACTTCAAAACCGGCCATTTTCAAGAGCCATTGAGGGCCGCATCCGGCGTAGGATGCGCCGATGGCCAATACATTGAAAATGGAAAAGAAGCAAACGGTTTTGGCGCTCCTGAAGCTGGGCTGGTCGTATCGTCGGATCGAGCGAGAGGTGGGAGTCCGACGAGAGAGGATTGCCCGCTATGATCCCTCCCGAGATTCAAAACCGGCCAAAGTGGCCCCCGGCTCGGAGGAGCAAAAGCGGCCAAAGCGGCCCCCGGGTCTGCGCAGCTTCTGTGAGCCCTTTCGGGAGCAGATTGAAAAGAAACTCCAGCAGGGATTGCAGGCCAAGCGGATCTGGCAGGACCTGGTCTTCGAGCAGGGATTCGGGGGAGCCTACAACTCCGTCAAGCGCTTCTGTGGAAAGCTCAAGGCGGAGAGTCCTCGCGTGTTTGCTCGGGTGGAAACTCCCCCCGGTCGGGACCTGCAGATCGACTTCGGCAAAGGAGCCCTGACTCGGACCGAATCGGGTCGTTACCGCCGTCCTCATCTGTTCAAGGCCGTCCTCTGCCACTCGCGCCACTCCTATGAGGAAGTCGTCTGGCGGCAGGAACTGAAGACGTTCATCCGCTGTGTCGAGGAGGCTTTTCACGCTTTTGGAGGCGGCGTGGAGGTGGTTCGCCTCGATAACCTCAAGGCCGGGATCACCCGGGCTTGCTTGGTGGACCCCGAGGTCAATGCCGTCTTCAGTGCGCTCGCTCGCCACTACGGCTTCGCCGTGCTGCCCATCCATCCGGGCGCTCCGAACGAGAACGGAAAAGTCGAAAGAAGCATCGGATATACCGACTCCAGCGCGCTCAAAGCTCGCCGCTTCGAGAGCCTGGATGCGCAGAATGAGCATCTGCAGAGTTGGAACGAGCGAATCGCCCGCCAGCGCATCCACGGCACCACCAAGCAGCAGGTCTGGCCCCGCTTTGTCGAAGAACAGAAGCATCTCCGACCGCTTCCGGATTCCCGCTTCAGTTTCTTCCGCGTGGGCCGTCGAACGGTCTCCACCGATGGCCACATCGAAGTCGACCGAGCGTTCTACTCGGTGCCCAATCATCTGCTCGGTTGTGAAGTCGCCGTGCACTGGGATGATCGTATCGTCCGCGTCTTCTTTCGTGAGCAACAGGTGGCCCTGCATCCGAAGCACCCGCCGGGGAGATTCCGAACCGAAACGAGCCATCTTCCGGAACGCAAACGCTACGCGCACTATCGAACCGAGCATCATCTGCTGAAGCAAGCCCGAGCCGTGGGTCCAGAGGCGCACCGCTGGGCCGAGCGAGCTCTGGAGGTCCGAGACATGCTCGCCTACCGACTCGTGCAGGGCATGATCTCGCTGACCCGCCGCTACCGCGCTTCGGTCGTCGACGAAGCCTGCGGCAAGGCGCTCGCACATGACGCCTTCCGCTACCGGACTCTGGTGGCTTTGTGTAAGCGACTGGACGTGCCGCAGCGCTCTTTGTTTACCTCCGAGCACGAGTTGATCCGACCGCTGTCCGAGTACCAGATCACCGATCCCACAGGAGAACCAGAATGATCTCATCAGAACTGGAACGAAAACTTCGTCACCTCCGGCTCTCGGGCCTGGCTCAGGTCTTTGACGTTCGCCTGCAACAAGCCGTCCAGGGAAGGCTCAGCCATCAGGAGTTCTTTGAGCTGCTGATTGATGACGAGCTGACCCGCCGTCGGGACCGGCTGTTGGAGCGACGTTTGCGCCAGGCCCAGTTTCCGGAACAAAAGCACTTGGAGGACTTTAACTTCTCCTTTAACCCCTCCATCAACCGGCAGCAGATCTTCGATCTGGCTACCGGCCGATTCATCCAACAGCGCCGCGGCTGGTTGGTCATCGGTCAGACCGGAGTCGGCAAGAGCCATCTGATCATCACCGTCGGGATCAAGGCGGTCGAAGCCGGTCACCGGGTGCAGTACAAGTCGGCTTTCGATCTGCTGGAAGACATCGCCGAAGCCACGGCCACCGGCAGACGCCGATCTTACATTACGGAGATGACCCGGATCCCGCTGCTGATCCTCGAGGATCTGGGACTCCGCAGAGTGCCGGAGTCGGCGGCAGAAGATCTGTTGGAGATCCTGCACCGCCGATACCAGAAGACCTCGACGATCCTCAGTTCGAATCGACCCCTGGAGGACTGGGGCGCGATGCTGGGAGGAGATACGGCGGCCACCTCGGCGCTGCTGGACCGCTTCCTGCACACTTCGGAAGTCACCTTCATTCGGGGCAAGAGCTATCGCCTCTACGAGCGACAGCAACGAGAGAAATCCACCCCGAAGCGAGGGAAAGAGAAATGACACCTGCGAGGCGAGTGCTGTGAGTGCGGGCTTGTCCCCTACTCGCAGACCCTGGGACTCAGCCCCAGGCTTCGTAGATTGCCCGCTCCGAGGGAGGGGTCAGGACAGGGTGGGGCAGAGCTCATTGCTTGAGGGGCCTCTGAGCGAATGTTTTTTGAAAAAAGGAAGCCAGGAAGAAGCCGTGTCGTTGAAACCAAGCAGAGACCATGGAAGCCAGGCTTCTCGAGTTTCCCCCAACACCCCCGGAAAGCCGTGGAAACTGCCGCGCTATGGAAACCGTGGGAAAACGGCTGCCTCGCGAAGACGACTCCAGGAGGCGAGTTTTTCCACCGTTCCCACAGCGCTTGGAAAACTCCTCCGGACGGAGTTTCCCACAGTTCCCACCGCTTCTACGGCTGAACACACAACAAAGCCTCCTCCCCCCGCTTCGCGGGGAGGGCTTCACAAGGGATTGAAATGACTCGAACCGGAGGATATAACTACTGAATCACTGGCCGGTTTTGACCCGGCCCCGCCTGGCCGCTTTTGAAGTGGCCCCCGACATCTAGACCTGAGTCAGGCGAGCTGGAGCATTACTCCTAGTGACGAAGGATCTAGAGGAAAGCAAGTTCGGGAATGTCTTGACCCAAGCGATGCAGGAAATCGATCACCTGCAGAACGAGTCTCACCAGGAGATAGAAAAGGTGTTGGGTGGCGACATCACGGACGTACACTCAGCGATGATCGCAATGCAGAAAGCGGATCTGTCATTTCAGATGATGATGCAGATCCGGAATAAGCTCGTCGAGGCCTATCACGAAATCATGCGCATGCAGGTATAGCTCTTGGTTCTGGGAGGCGAGTTAAATGCCAGGCGGTCTTCTGTCTCAGCTTCGAGCCCTAAAAGAAAAGCTCTCCATTAATCAAATCCTGTCGATCGTTGCTCTGGGCACCGTCATCCTTTGCAGTGTCCTCGCCTTCGTGTATCTGCTGCACAAGGAACCCTATCAGACCTTGTTTGCCGAGATGGACGCCGAGGAGGTCAATTCGGTTGTCCAGAAGCTCAAGGAACTGGATATCCCCTATGAGCTCTCGAACGGATCCAGGACGATCCTAGTGCCTGCCGGACGCATCGATCAGGCAGTTATGGAGCTGGCGTCCGCAGGTCTTCCCAGCAGAGGTCGCATTGGTTTCGAGATCTTTGATGAGACCCAGTGGGGAGTCACCGAGTTCGCCGAAAAAGTCAAGTATCGCCGAGCGTTAGAGGGGGAGCTGGAGCGAACGATCGTGAGCTTGTCCGAAATTTCCTACGCACGCGTTCACTTGGTGATGGAGAGGGAGTCTCTTTTCGTCCGAGACACGCAGCCGGCCAAGGCCTCAGTGGCGGTACGGCTCAAGCAAGGAGGGAAGCTGGGTACCAACCGTGTTACAGCTATCTCCAACCTGGTAGCGTTCGCAGTAGAAGGGTTGACTCCAGAGCAGGTTACCGTAGTCGACATCCACGGGAATCTTCTGTCAAGGCCCAATCGCGGCGAGGAAATGAGCGACGTCGACCAACTTCAACACCAACGGAAACTTGAGAGCGATCTGGAGACCAAGGTGGTTTCCTTATTGGAACCCCTGGTTGGCACAAGCCGGGTGCGAGCTACCGCTTCGGTGCGACTTGATCTCAATGAGGTACAGCAAACCGAAGAAATCTATGATCCCAAGTCCTGAGTCAGACCAGTACCCAGGAGTTTGCCCCGCAGGAGGAGCCGAAGAGTGGGATTCCCTTCAAGGCAAATCAGCCCCCCGGGGAAGGCCCTCCTGGGACCACGTCAGAACCGGATGCAGCGTCTCAGGTCCCTGGTCGTAGCCGACGAAGTAGTGTCGTCAACTATAAGGTGAGCCAGACACTTCGGAAGCTCACGTCTCCGCGGGGAAGCGTCCAGCAGATCTCCGTAGCAGTGGTTGTCGACGACAAGATCAAAGGGACACCAGACGCACAGGGTCAGGTGCCTGAGGCGGGCGAGCCTAGAAGCGCAGAAGAGATGGAGCGACTGACCAACCTTGTGCGCGCCACCGTGGGCTACAACCCCGAACGCGGAGACGTCGTCACTGTGGAAAACGTCGCTTTCACGGGTTCGAATTTCGCGGTTGAACCTGTTGGCGAAAAGAGCTGGTGGGAGCAGTACTACCCCCTAGTTCAGCCCGCCTCCCGTTACCTCGTTATTCTGGGATTCTTTGTCCTGTTCTACCTACTCATCTTCCGACCCGTGAAGAAAAGGGTTTTCTCCTATGTCGAGCTTTCCCAACCGGAGTTTGCTCAACTGGCGGCCGGCGCTGGCGCTGCGAGTGATGCCGAGTTGGCGGGCCAAGTCCAGGCGCAGCTGGGAGGTGCCGAACCAATGTCAGGAGGGGCTCAGATAACGGAGAAGACTAAAGATACGAAGAGGGAGCTCCTGTCCTTGGCGCAAGAGGATCCTGATCGTGTCACCAATCTAGTCCGAAGTTGGCTGTCGGAAGGGGCTGCATCCAGCAATGAGTGATACGAAGACGCCGAGCGAGGGTATTTCATCGTCACTATCCAAGGATCTTTCCGGGCCCGGGAAGGCGGCGGTGCTGCTGCTCCTCCTGGGAGAGGAGCTCAGCGGAGATGTAGTAAAGAACCTGAACGATGCCGACGTGAAGAAGGTCAGTCAGGCGATCGCCGACCTGAAGGTGGTTGATGAGTCGCTGACGGAGTCCGTGGTGGAGGAGTCTCACTACCAGCTGTAGGGCGATCCCAAGACGCTGCTTGGCGGCATGGACTACATGAAAAAGGTCATCGAGTCCGCCTATAGCCCGGATGTAGCCCGCAGCATGGTTCGAGAGATCTCGCTGGAGGCTCGGATGTCCAACAAGGACACTCGTATGCTGCGAGAGTCCGATCCCCAGACGGTGGCCACCCTGATTCAGAACGAGCATCCTCAAACCATCGCTGTTGTTCTGGGTATGTTGGGTCGCCTGGACCCCAGCAAGGCTACGGACGTCATCCGTCACCTTCCGGAAGCCGAGCGCCCCGGGGTCTGCCTGAGATTAGCCCAGTTGGATCAGGTCTCACAGACGGTCAAGGACAAGATTACCCAGGTCATCGTCTCCAAGCTGCGGGAGGGAGGTCAGTACGACCAGGAAGGGGACAGCCCCCTGCGTTCCGTGGCGGAGATCTTCAATCGCATGGAGCGCAGGATGAGCCGGTCCCTTCTGGAGAACATCGAGAAGGAGGACGGAAATCTGGCCCTGGCGATTCGAAATCTGATGTTCACCTTCGACGATATCTTGCTGCTCAATGATGCAGTCATGCAGAAGATCATCCAGAGTGTTGACAAGAAGGCCCTTCCCAGAGCGCTCAAAGGGACACCGGAGGAGCTCTCGGGACACTTCTTTCGCAATATGTCGACTCGAGCCGCCAACATACTGCGAGAGGATATTGGGGCACTAGGTCCGATCCAACTGAAAGAAGTCGAAGCATCTCGGCAGGAGGTGTTGTCAGCGATCCGTCAGATGGAGGTCGACGGTCTCATCGAACTGGGTGGCGCTGGGGGAGACGAGTATGTGGTCTAAGCTGAAACTTGATTGGGATCGTCGCACGTCTGAACGTCCGAACGTCGCACGTCTCTTGCCCCTGGACAGTGTGGCGAGAGGCTTCAAGTTTCGTTCTCGAATGGGGCAGCCCGGCTGGGGTGCGACTAAGCTGAAACTTGATTGGGCGGACGTAGCTTTGGCCTCCAGGCCGAAGTCTTATTCTTTCGAGCCTTTGGCCCGATACACGGCGGCCTTGAGGCCACCGCTAGTGCGCCTGTGAAGGCGTTTGATCAGAAGGGTGAAAGTCCCTTCCAGGCTAACGTTACCGGCCTGAAGTCGACAGTGGTAACTGCGTTTCCGTGAGGAAGGGTGGAGAGCAACCTGAGACGAACGACCAATCCGTAACGCAAGTGAACTCGATTTGGCCAAGCCTGTCGGGGAGGGTCCTGGCAAAGCCCGAACCCTTGACCGCGCGACGGCCATCCCTCCGACCTGAACGGTCTGCCCGGGGGGATAGACGCGGCAAGTCACGGCGGTGAAGTAACGTGACAAAGCGACCGTGACGAAATGGCAATGCGGTGGTTGGAGATGGAGAGGTCGGAAGGTCAAACGAGATAAGCAGGGAGATCTGTCGGGTGAGGGACGTGGACGACCCATCGTGAGAGCTCGCAGTGGGGGACGCTGCGTGAGCAATGGCCCAGGCCCGCGGTGCAGTATCGCCCGCCGAAGGGGAGCGAACCTGGCGATACCGGTGAGGTCGGTTGAAGCGGCTCGACAGAAGTCAGAGCTCCCATAGTAGCGGGGAAGCCGTGCAGCAAAACGCGGTGGAGCGAAGGGGAGCAGGAAGGTAGATGCGAAATGACTAAATCGCGGAAACGTAACTCCGCCCAAAGGCGGGACTACATCCCGGTCACAGTGCCGTTTTCGGCTAGCCCGGCTGGAGAGCCCGCTGGCATCGAACAGTGGGCTCATCGCGCGGTTTGGACGGATCGCATGTTGGAGACACTTTTGAAAGGAAAGGTGAGAGGAGGGAAATGGCACACGCTGATCGATAAGGTGTTTTGCAGCCGGAACCTTTCCAGCTCGGCCGAGAAGGTCTTGGGCAGGAAAGGAGCGGCGGGAGTGGACCGGCAAACGTGGGGGGATTTCGCCGAACACGAGCGGGAGGAACTCGAATGGTTGCAGGAAGAACTGCGTGAGGGGACCTATCGTCCGGCAGCGGTGCTGCGGAGGTGGATTCCCAAAACAGGCAGTTCGGAAAAGCGACCGCTGGGGATTTCGACCGTGCGGGATCGAGTCGTGCAAACGGCTTTGGTCCACGGGATCGAGCCGATTCTGGAGGCCACGTTCCATGATCGAAGCTACGGCTTTCGTCATGGGCGAGGGTGCCACGGCGCACTGCGGTACGTCGAAGAGCTGCTCGAAGCCGGTTATGTGTATGTCGTCGACGCGGATCTGAAGGGTTACTTCGATACGATCCCGAAAGATCGACTGTTGGACCTGATCCAACAGAAGATATCGGATCGCCGCGTGCTGGGCCTGGTTCAGCTGTTTCTGAATCAGGGGATACTGGAAGAGCTGCGTAAGTGGATTCCGGAAGCCGGAGTCCCCCAAGGCGCCGTTCTTTCTCCGGTGTTGTCGAATGCCTACCTCAATCCCCTGGACCATCGGATGGCCGATCTGGGCTTCCAGATGGTGCGCTACGCGGATGACTTTGTCCTGCTGTGTCGCGCACCCGAGGAGGCTGAAGCGGCCCTGGCCGAAGGGCGGGACTGGGTGGAGGACAACGGGCTGAGACTGCATCCCGAGAAGACACACATCGTGGACTCGCGAGAGAAGAGCTTTTCGTTCTTGGGCGATTCGTTCCGAGGCCGTTTTCGGTTTCCACGAGCGAAGAGCCACCGAAAGTTCGTCGAGCGCATTCACGAGCTGACGCCGCGCAAGTCGGGCGACTCGCTGGAGGTCATCCTCCAGCGGCTCAATCGCTCGACGCAAGGCTGGTTCAACTACTTCCGGCACTGTCATTGGAACATCTTCAAGGACTACGACGGTCTGATCCGTCGTCGTTTGCGACGCCTGCTTCTGAAGCGCAACCGGAAGAATAGAAAACGCCTCTGTCGAAATCACCGTTGGCCCAACGCCTTCTTTCCGGATCATGGGTTCACGAGCCTGACTGACGCCCATATCCGTTTCGTCCAATCCATAGGAACCTACTGACTGGAGAGCTGTATGCGGGAGAATCGCACGTGCAGTTCGGAGGGAGGGGAGCCGGGTGACCGTGCTTCCCTACCCTATCGCCGGGACCCGGAGTTTCGTTCTCGAATGGGACAGCACCGCTGGGGGGCCACTAAACTGAAACTTCAAGAAGAGGTCGCACGTCGCAAGTCTCTCCTCCCTGGACAGCGTGGCGAAGGGCCTCCCTGCTGCACTGCCAGCAACATGAACCCAAGTCCAACAATGCCGCGAACGGGGTGAATCGCCAGAATATGAAGCCAAGTCCGGCAGAGCCGAGAACGACTTGAAATGTCAGCAATATGAAGCGAGTCACCGAGGAGAGAGCGGACAGCAGCACAATTTCCCCTGTCGTCTGCTCGAGTTTCGACCTGAATGATGGGTGCCAGCCGGCGGAGAGGACTTGAGCTGTGCCAATTAGGAGATTAGTGGATGCGGACCGCGCGGAGGTTTTTCACTTTTCCAGCCTGGAGTCGCTGGAGGGCCCTGTGGCTGTCCTCGAAGATCCCGTTGAGCCGCTTCCAGGAGGGCAAAAAGAGCGCGACCTGAATGAGATCGAGCGCGAGGCGTTTGAGAAGGGTTTTGCGGCCGGAGAGCGATCTGGTATGGAAATGGCGGAGCGAAGGATCGAGGCTGCTTTGAAGCGCTTCTCGAAATCGCTACAGGAAGTCGTGTGTCTCAGGAACGAGATCGCTGCTCATACCGAGAGTGACCTGGTCGAATTGGCGCTTGAGATTGCGCGCAAGCTGGTGCATCGCGAGATCCAGATAGATGAGCAGATCATTGTAACCCTGGTCCGAGTGGCCTTGGAGAAGCTTACCGTAAACAGTGAGGTAACGGTATGGGTCAGTCCCAAGGACCAGGAGGTTCTGCAGAATTGCATCGGAGAGCTCGCGTCGGAAGGTGACGACTGGAAAGTTGTCCTCAAGGTCAACCAGGATTTGAAACGGGGAGACTGCCTGGTGGAATCCCAATATGGCAGTGCAGATGCCCGAATCTCGGCCCAATTCCAGGAGGTTGAGAAAGATCTCCTGGCCAAGTTCTAAGGTGTGGACGATTCCAAGATCATGACTTTCCCCCTACCGCATATTCACCATGACTGAAGCGGCTGTTGAAGAGCAGGAGAGCTACCAGAAATCGGTGGGCCTCAAGGTCTACCGCGAGCGACTGAGAGCCAGCGAACCCCTGAAGGTCTGGGGCCGTGTTCGTCAAGCGGTCGGTCTGGTAATCGAATCAGATGGTCCCCCCGCCAGCGTGGGCGAGACCTGTGAGATTTACTCGGAAGGTACCGAGGACCCGGTATTGGCCGAAGTAATCGGCTTTCGTGACAAGTCCATTTTGTCGATGCCGATTTGTGAAGTGGGTGGAGTGAAACTCGGCGATCGCGTGGTTTCGAAGAAACTCCGCGCCACAATCGGTGTGGGAGAGGGCCTGCTGGGCCGTGTCGTCGACTCGAACGGGAACCCTCTCGACGGCAAGGGGCCGCTGGCGAGCCACGATCGCTATCCCCTGCAGAGAGCGGGATACAATCCGCTGGGACGTCAAAAAATCGAGACTCCCCTGGGAAGTGGTGTCCGCGCCATCGATGGCTTGATCTCTGTGGGTCGGGGCCAGCGTATCGGTATTTTCGGAGGCAGCGGCGTCGGTAAGAGTACGCTGCTGGGCATGATGGCCCGCCACACCGAAGCATCGATCACGGTGATTGCGATGGTCGGGGAGAGGGGAAGGGAAGTCAGTGAGTTTGTGGACAGCCAGCTGGGGGAAGAAGGTAGGAAGAGAAGCGTCGTAGTGGTTTCCACTTCGGATAGTCCCCCGCTGATGCGCGTTCGGGCCGCCCTCGGAGCTACTGCGATTGCGGAGTATTTCCGGGATCAAGGGCACCATGTCCTGCTCGTCATGGATTCGGTCACCCGGGTAGCCATGGCGCAACGCGAGATATCTCTGGCAGCGGGAGAACCTCCCTCTGCCAAGGGTTACACTCCTTCGGTTTTTTCTTTGTTGCCGCGCCTGTTTGAGCGAGCTGGGAATTTTGAGAAGGGAAGTATCACGGGTTTCTACACGGTTCTGGTAGAGGCGGACGACATGAATGAGCCTATTGCTGACGCCGTACGAGGTCTCCTCGATGGCCACATAGTGCTCTCCCGACCTCTGGCCTGGAAGGACCATTTCCCGGCCATCGATGTGCTCTCCAGCATCAGCCGTCTTATGCCGGATCTGGTCACAGCAGAGCAGGCAGCCGCAGCACGCAATATTCGAGAGCTCCTGGCCGTCTACCAGAAGGCGGAAGACATGATCAACATAGGCGCCTATTCGAAAGGGACAAATCCCAAGATCGATCTAGCCTTGAGCAAGATTGACCGAATCAATCTCTATCTTCAGCAAGAGTCTGACGAAGTTGTGGATTGGGAGACGGCCCTACGTGAACAGGTCGAGCTCCTCAGGACCTGAGTCCTCGAGAAATGAAAAGATTCTCCTTCCGACTCCAATCGGTACTCGATTTGTACAGCCTTCGGGAAGAACTAGAGCTGATCAAACTGAATGACCTACTTCGTCAAGTCACCGAGGTTGAGTCGACGATCGCGAAACACATGGCGGCGATGCAGATTACAGGTCAGGGCCTGAGGGGAAGGAAGGAACTTTCCCCGCAGGAATTAACCGTTTCCGATCGCTACCTGTCACACCTTCGCGAACAGGTACGGCAGCTGGGTACCCAGGTAATCAAGCTTGAGAGCAAGACCACCGAGCAGAGAGATCTCGTCGTTTCCGCCAGCCGCCAGCGAAAGGTCTTTGAGGCTCTCAAGGACCGGGAGCGGAGGCAGTACGATCAAGGCCTCGAACGCCTGGAACAGCAAGAAATGGATGAGCTTCATCTGCAGCATCGCTCCAGCCGACCGGCCGCTCACGAGAGTCTTCAGGTTCAACGCTACCATCGATCCCGAGCTGCAGATGACGACTGAGTCGCCAGGCCCGTCCCGCCTGTCTGCGAGACCTGTCAGTTAGCCCGCATTTCTCATCGCTGGTCTACTGCGACGCCGCAATCATCCGCCCTGGCTGTGTTATGCTCGGTCGGCCTCCTCGACGTACTGTACAAGTACGACTGCGGCGGCTCGCCACGAGTGGTCTCGGTCGCAAGCCTTGCCAGGACGGCCCTTGCGGCGCCTCGCTACGACAAGCGATGAGAAATGCGGGTTAGAGACTCCATTCCTCACTCCTCTGTCAATAAGGTTTCAGCTCATACCTCCCCCCCGGGGACCTGTCAAACTGCAACCAGACGAAGCTTCAAGGTTAGTGCGCAGGCACCCCGACTCTTGTCCAAGTTGTGCCTCGTTTTTGCCCTCAGGTCGGCAACATTTGCCCACGATCTCGTTAGGTGTAGTTCTCGAAAGTTTCAGTTGTCTGGCCCTAACTAATTGTAAAAGAATCACTTAGAGAAAACATCTGAGAGGTTCTGTTCTTTGGCACAGGGTTTGCTTAGGTCCTCGGGGAAGCGAGAGATGGAACTATGAACCACGTCGGTCTAGACTTCACCTTTCTGAACCCGGAGAGTGGAAGCTCCCCAGTGGGGCAGGCACAGGCTGGCTGGCGAGGTGACTTTTTGGCTCAACTCTTCTCCTTCAACCCGGATCTGAAACAGTACCTGGGAGTGGGTGCGCTTGAGGGAATCGAAAACGTCCCTCCTTTCAACCCCACTGTGGAGCAGGATCATCCTGTCCCCACCTCTGAAGCCGATCAGGAGATCTCCCCAGGGTTAGCTTCGGCCTCGCATCGAGCGGAGGGAGATGAGAGCCGCGTTCCCCAAGCCGACACCAAAGTTACACTCGGGCGGGGCGGATCCGTCCCGTTCGGAACGTCCACCTCGACACATTCCAGGGGATTTGAACTAGATCTTCGGGGTTGGGTGCAGGGAAGAGCAACTGCCTGGCATCTGACTGGGAATCCTGCCCAGCCCTTTCGCACTGCAGCAGTTGGCGACAACGAAGGTCTGGGTAACGTTGTCCGGGCAGGGGGCAAACCGGGAATTGTAGAACCCGCAGATCGTCCGGAGGTTTCGGAACCGGATCAGAAAGAGATGGGCCGGAATCCCCGAAGTCCGCTCAATCAACTCAATCCTAGCGCTGGGGCAAGGCACGACCAGATTCCCCAAGATCGGTTGTGGATACCCAACGCTAGTGCCCGACTAGCCGCAAGGGCGGAAGGGCGACGCTTGGATGGAACCGGGGAGTTCACTAGAATTCCCACCGCAAGTCCTTTCACTTCGGCGCCGAGGTCAAGGCCGAGCTCCACAGCCCGGAGCAACAACCCCGGACGTGATGGAATTCAAGGTTTGCAAGAAACCCGCGCCACAGCGATTTCTCCCCAAGCAGCTGCCCAGAATTCGGCAAGGGCAGCTGAGATTCCCTTTCAATCCGAAGCACAAAGGACGTCCGCAACACACAGGGCTGTTGTGGAACGTGTGGGTCAGGAACAGCCACCGAGCGTCGAGTCCCGGCCCGAATCTGGATCGGAATGGGGGAGCAAGACAGGGTTGAAACGCCATGAGATCGCGGAATTCCGTCCAGGATTTCTCTCAGACGTGCCAGCGAAGGGAGCGAATTCTCCGGACCGGGAGGCGTTGCGGGCCCAGATGTCTCTTTCCCCAAAACAGGCTCCGCCAGCAGAGAGCGCCGGGAGTCTGAGAGACAACCCGTCGGGAGTAGATCAGGAGCGGAGACTAGGGACTGGGACCAGAAGCCAGGGATTCTCTCAGGCTTCGAACGGGTCGCCCCGAGCGATCGAGCCGAGTGCGTCGCCGCAAGGATTGGGTGGATCGACCACGACCAGGTCTCTCACGGGTACCGCGGAGACCCACACACAAATGGAACAGCCGGGCAGAAGTGGTGAGGACTTGGTTCCTCAGGCCAGGCCTGACGACGCAACTCGGAAGAGTGCCGGACGAGGTCCTGAAGAAGATGGGACAAGGGAGCACAGACCTGTCCGGGTGGATCGGGAATCGGGCAGCCAATCACCGGTTGCGAGCGGTGTGAAGGTTCCCCTGCCACCCTCTGCTGCTGCGGTCCAGAGCGAGTGGCCGGTTGGCAGACGCCCTGTGAATTGGGTCCGGCAAATGGGTGGGGATATGCTCGACGCAGAGGGGGAGTCGACCGAACTGGAAATTCCTACCAAGAAGGTACAGGAGGGGACAACGCAGGCCGGAAGGACGCCGGCCCGAATGGAGCCAGAGGCCACTCTCCTCTCGGCGCTCGAAGATCGCATCTTGAGGGAGGGTCTCGGGTCAAGACGAACGCTCCCTGAATCTCAATCGAATCCAGTTCGTTTCCAACCGGTGAGAAGCGACAGTGACATATTGAAGGGACGAAGCGAGCCGGAAGTACCTGTCTCCCGAGTACTCGAGCAAAGCGATCCTTTACTGGATCAGAACGCTAGATCAGTCGTAGCTGGATGGGCGGGTACGCCGGTTGTCCTGGAGAAGGAACTTCGAGGAGAGAGCCGGGGGAGACAGCGAAATTCTCTCCCAGTAAATGGTGCCCTCAGTCAGACGACACGCCCAGTCCTCAAGAGTCCAGAGCCAGTCGAGCGGATCCAGGGCAGGCAAGCCCTCCCTTCGAACCCCGAAGAGCCGCTAGAAGCTGAACCAGACACCAGGGAGCCGCGGAAAACCTTCGCCGAGACGGAGCAGGAAGATAGCGATCGCCCGGTCCTGTCCCGGCGCAAGTCGAGTGAGACCAAGGACTCCTCAGACAGAGTCTGGGGGGAGTCTAGCGAAAAGCTCGGGGTGGTCCAGGCCGGAAGACCCGGCGGAAGGGGATACATGACTTCGTCACCGAAGGCAACTTCCCTGGATGCTAGAGATTCGTCTCAAGCGCCGCAAGTGGCCTACAGTAGCAGCAGTCGTTCGTCCTCTGGTCTCGAGCTTAGCCAGCAGGGCACACCCGCATGGCTCAAAAGTCCTACAGCATTGGTCGACGCAGTAGCCAATCCGTTTGTTCAGCACTCCCGCTTTCTGAAGGGTGGGGAGACGCTTCGATTTGAAATTCAATTGCAGCCGGAGTTCCTGGGAAAGATCCGAATCAAGACCTCTCTGAGCCAGCAGAAAGAACTGGCGGTTGAGATCGAAGTGGATGATCCCAAGGTGCGGGAGGTTCTTGAACAGAGGCTCCCCGCCCTGATGGAGAAACTGCAGGGCATGGGCGTCGAACCTGATCGGCTCAAGGTCGATGGGTTCAGCTCGCAGTCTCAATTCGACGCTCAGCAGGAGGAAGGCCAGCGACGCGAGCAACCCACCGCCACAAAGAGCTGGTCCCGGCCCAACCCCGACGAGGCGGAAGAGGATTTGCCGGACCGGCCGGAATTAGATGACGACGAAGGGATTCACTATTTTGCTTGAACGCAAAGCTCAGAGCGTTCGAAAGGAGGTACGAAATGGGGTCCATTAGTCCCGTTTCCGATTTGATCGGAGGGACCGATCCAGCCAGCTCGGGGCCGCAGCTCGGGAAGTCCGATTTTCTGCAGCTCCTGATGGCTCAGGTCAACAACCAGAATCCACTGGAACCGATGCAGAACTCAGAATTCGTGGCGCAGCTGACCCAGTTCAGTTCCCTGGAACAGCTCATGCTGATCCGCGAGGCTTCGGAGCGCTTGGCTCCGCCCATCCCTGAAGGGGGGATAGTTTCCAGCCTCCCACCTCCTTCTACGGAGGGCGAGATCGAGGATCGCGTCGAGTTGAATCAGCTTGGTGGAACCGAAAGGACACCTAGTCCCGAGGTTACCCCGGAACCGGGAGGAACTGGGGGGGCTCTGGCAGCAGGTTAAACACCGGCGCCAGAATGCCAGGATCGCCGAAAGCAAGAAGTGTCGAAATAAAAAAACAGCATCAATTCTCGAACAAAGGAGTGGAAAATGGGTGCACCATTCTTAGTAGCATTGTCAGGTCTGCAAGCGAACAGCACCGGACTACAGGCCATCGGCCACAATATTGCTAACGCCAACACGGTTGGATACAAGGCCAACAACATCTTCCAGCAGGAACTCTCCTATCAGTCCGAAGGCGGGTTGAAAGTAGGGTTGGGCGTGACCCGTTCCACCCGGACGGACTGGACCCCCGGCACCGTGCAACAGACCAAGTTGGCGACCAACATGGCGATCAGTGGAGAGGGCTTTTTCGTCGTCAGCGATGGGACCAGCCACTTCTATACTCGATCCGGTGATTTTCTGGTAAACAAAGACGGGAAACTCACGACAAACGACGGCTTTCTGGTTCTGGGGTATCCGGCGACCAATGGCAAAATCGATACCACCGCCCAGCTCACCGGCATCGAGGTCAACAAAGGCATTCTGCTGGAACCTGTGTCCACGACTAGTTTTCGACACTTATCGACTCTAGATTCGTCGACGACACTGGGAGAGGGCTTTTCTACCTCCCTGATTTTCTTCGACAGCCGGGGGGGCGAACACAGCTTGACGACCGAGTTCACTAAAACTGCCTCAGGCTGGGATTATGAGATGACTGTCCCGGCCGTGGACTACGTTGGCGGAGCCGCCACCGATCCTCCAGTCGTGGTGGGGACAGGCTCCCTGGTGTTTGGCACCGACGGTGTCCTGACGACTCCAGCTGCGGATATCACCGGCATCGATATGAACGCAGCTGCAAGTTTCGCCAACGGAGCCGCGGATATGACTCTAACCTGGGAGCTCTTCGATTCCACTGGAGACAGCTACGTGAGGGAGCTTGATCTTCCGAGCTCGACCCAGTTGACACACCAGGATGGACGAGGTGCTGGATCACTTTCGTCCATTTTTGTAAAACCGAATGGGATTATCGAGGGCAAATTTACTGAGGCTCAGTTCGCTAGTGGGGACACCTCCGTCCTGGGTCAAGTGATCATTGCTACCTTCACCAACCCGTTTGGCTTGAACCCAGCTGGCAAAGATAGTTACGTCGGCAGTTCGGAGTCAGGTGCGGCCACCATTGGCATACCCGGCACTGGGGGGCGAGGGAGTATTCAGGGAAGTGCTCTGGAGAATTCCAACGTAGACATCACGGAGGAGTTTATCAAGCTCATCCTGTTCCAGCGAGCCTACCAGGCAAGTTCGAGGGTAGTTCTCACGGCTGACGAGATCACTCAGGAAGCTATTCAACTCAAGCGGTAGGTCTAGCCTAGTCTGGACTTCTCATGTCCGGTCGCAGTAAAGACTCCGACCGAGAGTAACCCAAACCGGTGCGGAAAGGCGTCTAGCCTCAGAGGACCGGGCATGAGAGGACCAGATGATCCCGCATTGGGATTCCCGTTTTCTCTTCGGATCGCGTTACAACCCGCGGAAACAAGAGTGCGCTCGCGAAGCTGTCAGCAGAAATCGGACCCTCTGGCGCCGGGTCACTTTGTCAATCTTTTGGCGAGCTCTCTGGGTTGTGTTGACAGCTTCTCGAAAAACTCCCCGCTTCTTCAGTTCAAGTTCCCACTAAATCCCTGAAAAAGAAAGCAGTCCCGGCTGCCGTCGGTTTGGCATGCGCCGTGCAGGTCATCGTTGGGCTGCAAAAGGAGGTTATGCCATGGCTGAACCGGCTGAAGAGACTGTTGCAGAGCCAGCTTCTGGTTCCGGAAAGATCACCAAGATTCTTGTGTTGGTTGGGATTTTCGCCACGGGTCTAGCGGCGGGTGGAGGACTCTATTGGGCGGGACTCATCCCCGGATCGCAAGAACCCGCCGAGGTAGTCGAAATTCCTCCAGAGGTCAACTACGTCCTGCAATTGGACCCCTTGCTCGTGAATCTCTCCGATGAGGGTGAGTTACGCTACGTTCGGATTGGACTCTCCTTCGGTCTGGAGAAAGAAGACCCTGACGCGGAGGAAGCTGAGCAGCCGGTCTTCATGCCAAAACTCAAGGATTATCTATTGACGAACCTGGGCAAGTGGAAGGTCGACGATCTGACTTCAGCGACTGCCAAACGGAAGCTCAAATCTGAGCTCCTGAGCGGGGTCCGCGAGGTGATTCCCGAAGAGTGTGGACAGGTTCTCGAGGTCTACGTCACCGAACTGATCGTGCAGTAGTCTGGGGACGCGATGTTGGATGAGTGGGAATCTCCCCGGTTATTGAAAGAGGATCTAATTCTGGAGAACGCTCCTGAACTGGCCTCTTTTCTTGACGTGGAATATCGGATTGAAGTCCTGGTCGGAGAAGCCAAGCGCAGCGTGAAGCAGATTCTGGAACTCGAGGAAGGCGACACGATCAGGCTCGATCACCCAGCGTCGCAGAATGTTCGACTTACGGTGGGTGAAGTTCGGCTGGCTTCGGCCGAAGTGATCAGGACCAAGGAGGGCACCGTGGCTCGAGTGGCCGGGGCGTGAAGAACCATGTCGATACTCACGCTTCAGACCTTCTTCGCCATCTTGCTCGTCTTCGGACTCATCTTTTCTCTCTATGTTCTGGCACAGCGTTTCGGTCCGCGATTGGCAGGAAGTGGGCGGCGGCGGATGGTTCGGGTGGTGGAGGCGACTCCTCTGGGCGACAAACGTAATCTGCTGGTAGTCGATGTTCAAGGCCGGCGCTATTTGCTCGGTTCGACACACCAATCCATCACCCTGCTGACTGATGTCGACACTCAGGAGACATCCTCTCGCCAGAAGAAGCCACTCCGTTCAGTCCAGGCTCCTGAAAGAGCCGGAATCAAGGAAGTCGAGTTCGCTGATGTCCTGGAGGCCACCCGGTGAACCTGGAGGTCCCGGCCGCTACACGAGCATTCAGGGAAACACTTCACCTTTGGCTGAGCGCCAGACACTCCCTGTTTCAGGAGATCCTGGGACTCAAGCGAGGGATGGATCAGGGTGAATCTTCTCCGCATCAGTTTCGGGCTTTTCCTTCGACCCGTCGCCCGCTTTGCGAGTTTCCCCCTTTCGAATGATGTTGGATACAGGGTCAAGAAGCTCCGGCTTTAGAGCACGAAGCCTGCTGCTTCGGGTTGGTCGCAGTCTGATCGGGTTTGCGC
Organism: Acidobacteriota bacterium; assembly: GCA_965219855.1. Lineage (GTDB taxonomy): Bacteria > Acidobacteriota > UBA6911 > RPQK01 > JAJDTT01 > CAUZIZ01. The sequence goes on along the minus strand of CBDCOR010000012.1, from coordinate 532,104 downwards.
TGATAGCCGGACTGAGCCAGCAGCCGCTGTGGGCGCAACAGGCCCAACTGCCCTCACTTCAGATCAACTTCGGGAGCGACGGCTCCTATTCGGTGCCGCTTCAGATCCTGGTCCTCCTAACTCTATTGACCTTCGTGCCGGCGATGGTGATGTCGATGACCGCGTTTACGCGGATCATCGTAGTGGCGCACTTCCTGAGGCAGGCTCTGGGCACCCAGGCGGCTCCCAGCAATCAGATCCTTATTGGCCTGAGTCTGTTCCTGACCCTGTTCATCATGGGCCCGGTGTTGGATCAGATCTATGACGAGGCGATTCTCCCCTATCAGGAGGCGAAGCTGAGCCAGTCCGATGCCTTGGAGAAGGCCTCGATTCCTCTGCGGAGCTTCATGTTGACTCATGTCCGCGAGGCCGATCTGGCACTGTTGATAAGAATCGCAAAGCTGCCGCGGCCAGACGACAGGAGCGACTTGGACCTGCGAGTGATTATCCCCGCCTTCATGCTCTCCGAGCTGAAGACCTCCTTCACGATTGGTTTCGTTCTGTTCCTGCCTTTTCTGGTCATCGACATGGTCATTAGCTCGGTACTGCTTTCGATGGGGATGATCCAGCTTCCCCCGATTATCATTTCTACCCCATTCAAGATCCTGCTATTCGTGCTCGTTGACGGTTGGAACTTGGTGGTGGGCAATCTAGTGGAGAGTTTTTACAAATAGGACGATGGACGACCAGATTCTGGTGGACTTACTCAAACAGACTGCAGAAGTCACCTTTTCCCTGAGCGCACCACTGCTCGCTATTGGCCTCGTCGTTGGTGTGGGCATCAGCATCCTTCAGGTTGCTACCTCGATCCAGGATTCCACTCTGAGCTTCATTCCTCGAATCATTGCGATCGGAGCGATGGGTTTCCTGACGCTCCCGTGGATGCTTCAGACGATGCTGACATTCACTCAAGAACTCTTTTCCCACTTCAGCCTCTACGTAAACTAGCAATGATCAATATTGAGTGGTCTCTGGAACCGCTCGTCTCTTTTCTATTGGTTCTGGCTCGCATGGCGGGGCTGATGGTGTTTACCCCCATTCTGGGAAGTTCGAACATTGCTCCGCAGATCCGCGCCGGACTGGTGATGGGGCTGACACTGCTTCTCTATCCGGCGGTAGGAACCGAGGTTGCGCCGGTTTCCCCTGGGATCTTCAATCTCATACTTGCCGTCAGCATAGAGCTTCTGGTGGGGATGCTGTTGGGTCTGCTGGGAAACCTGTTCCTAGGTGCACTCCAGTTTTCGGGACAGCTGATGGGTTTTCAGATGGGATTCAGCGTCATCAACTTGATCGATCCGCAGACTAAGGTCGAGGCTCCAGTCCTGGCGATTCTCCAGAACCTGTTGGGAATGCTGATATTCTTGTCTCTCAACGCCCACCACTGGTTCATTCAGGCGATGGTGGACAGTTACAGTATTCTCCCCGGACGTTCCTTCAGCCTTTCCCCTCCTGTCGCAGCGGAGCTACTGGAGGTTTCCGGCCAGATCTTCGCAGTAGGATTCCGCTTGGCCGCTCCCATTATTCTAGCGTTGGCGATATCGGATATCTTCATCGGGATCGTGGGACGCGCGGCCCCACAGATTCACATCCTGATCGTTGGAATGCCCCTCAAGATCCTTGGGGGCTTTGTCCTCCTCGGCTTTACTGCCCCTGTAATGGTGCGGTTTGCGGGGGATCATATGGCTCAACTTCAGGGTCGCCTGTATCGGCTTCTGCAACTGCTGGGGCAGTAACCTGAAACTTGAATTGGCTCAGGCTGTAGGACGTAGCTTTGGCCTCCAGGCCGAAGTCTTATTCTTTTCGAGCCTTTGGCTCGACGGACGGCGGCCTGGGGGCCATCGCTACGTCCCTCGACTGAAGTTTCTTTCAGGTACGATCCGGCGCAGCCGGGGACGGAGTACTAGGCCCAAAATAAGCGCAAGTTCGAAAATAGACCCCTTTGTCGGCTCCGAGGAGCCATTTTGGAGACCTAAATTCTAAATTTCGGCGCGAAGTCACTCAGAACAGGCACGTGTTCAGCTGTCCTCCACGCCGATCGCTCAGGGAAAACGATTCTGCCCTCTTGGGGGGCGTTTGTAGAGACACCTCGCCCCAGCTCTGGCGACCCTCGGAGCTACTTTATCTCCTTTCAGTTTCAGGTAGCTGGCCGGTGTTTCAACCACTTACTGCCTTCCAAGAGAAGACGGCTCCAACCATTGACATCCAGCAGCCGATAGACCAACTGTCGGCCCCTGCGCAAAATCTGGCAGGGCATTTCAATGACCTCTCGCAGGAAACGGCGATACTCCATCTTCACCAGCTCTCGGGCTTGCAGTCGCGCCGGCAGCACCAACCCCATCCAGGCCTTCAGATTCCAGGCTTGAGCCGCAATCACCAGATAGGCCCAGTTGGCTACCAGCGTATCCGAGGGCATCCGCAGGGCCTCGACTCCGTTCTTGAGTTGTTCAATGACGTTCTCCTGGTTGCAGCGCCGGTTGTTTTCCCGTACGACTCCCGCCGTTCCCAACGTTCTGGCCGAGATATTGGTGACATAAAAGTGGTAGCGCGTCTGCGGCAGCAGCCGCTTCTGGCCTTTCTCGACCAGGATCGTCTTGCGCAAGATCACCATCCGATAGGTTCGCTTCGCTTTGCTCGGACGGTAGTCGATCTCCGCGATCTCTTCCCGTTCCAGCGTCAGCGTCTTGAACCCGCGTCTCTTGACAATCTCCGGCTTCACTTTGTCCCGCCGCTGGCGCCGCTTCTTCCCTTTTCCTTTCCCCTGGCTGGGGCGCCCCAGCTCTTTCCATCTCGCTTCTGGCAACGCCTCCGCCCACTTGACGAAGCTCGGATGGGCGTCGATCCCGAAGTCAAACTCCACGCCCGCCTCCGTCCAACGGTCAAAATGAGCCGTCAGCGAAAAATCCGTGTCCCCGCGCAGGCGCACCTTCCGAAAACCCGCCTCTCGAACCAGCTCGATACTCCGATCCAGCCATTCGGCCGCTCCCTCATGAGAGGGACGGTTGCCCGAGCGGTTGACCGCATAGAGCACCTCTCCCGTATTGGCCAGCGTCACGATCAGCGGCGCATAGCCCCACTGCCCGTCGTAGCTGATCTCCATCCCTTCCTTGCATTCGCCGCTCGTGGGGGCCATCGTCCCATCCACGTCGATCTCCGCCCGTTGGAAGAAACGGGCCGGTTGTTGGGCCCAGACCTTGAGGCGGCTGGCATTGACGGCTTCCATCAGATCCACCACGTCGGGCGCGTCAAAGCGGCGCACAAAGTCTCCGGCCGTGCTGGGGGCGGGGATCTTCTCGGCTCCCACCGCCTCCAGGAAACTCACACTCTGACGTCGCAGTTCAATATCCTGATAGCGGGTCCCGCCCGTGGCCACGTTGTAGATCAGGCTCAGGACGTGGTCCGATTCGTGGTACGGTTGGTGGCGAAGGGTAGGGGATATCTTGCTCGAAGGATCAAGGAGATTGCACGTCAACATGACGTGCCTACCGTCGAAAATGTGGCGCTGGCCCAGGCACTCTACAAATCGGTAGAAGTCGATTCGGAGATTCCCGAAGCTCTGTACAAGGCGGTCGCAGAGGTGCTGGCCTACGTCTTCAAGCTGAAAGATCGTCCGTTCTGAGGACAGGGTCCTTACCCTGCCGTAGCGGCTGAATCGTCCGGTCTGACAGCGTTACATCCGATTGCCTACAGCCAGCCGAAGAGCGAGATCGTTTACTGAGACCCACCGAATAGGATTTTCCCATCCCCCGATTTTCCCTCTCTAGAGAGCGCGCTGGGGCTCGTCTCCCGGAGAGCTACCCTCGCGGACTGTTTTGGCACTCAGATTGCTTAATCGATTTCGGACTCGGTCGTCAGACTGAGCTGTTGAAGAGATGAGCACTGCGCTAACACACCCTAGCTTGGGTAGACATATTGCTGGTCAGCTAGTCAAAGCGAGAGCTGACCTGCTGATGGCGGCAGCCGTCCTGGGTGTTCTGGCGGTCATGGTTATACCCATGCCGTCGGCTGTACTGGATTTCTTGATCGCCCTGAACATTGCCATCTCGGTCGTCATTCTCCTGGTATCGCTTTACGTGCTGGAACCCATTGGTTTCTCAGTTTTCCCTACCTTGCTGCTTCTGCTCACCCTGTACCGACTGTCTCTCAACGTTGCCAGCACTCGGCTTATTCTGCTGCACGGAAGCGAGGGAAGCGCGGCGGCAGGCCGGGTCATCGAATCCTTCGGCCAGTTTGTGGTGGGTGGCAGCTACGTGGTGGGAGTGGTGCTGTTCGTGGTCTTGATCGCCATTCAATACATTGTGGTGAACCACGGCGCCGTCCGGATCTCGGAAGTCACAGCCCGATTCACCCTCGACGCTCTGCCGGGAAAGCAGATGAGCATCGATGCGGACTTGAACTCGGGAATTATTGATGAGCAGGAGGCACGACAGAGAAGGAAGCAAATTTCCGGTGAAGCCGAGTTCTACGGTGCCATGGATGGAGCAGTGCGTTTCACCCAGAGGGATGCGGTTGCCAGCATCGTCATCACCCTTATCAATATAGTCGCCGGCTTCGTCCTGGGAATATCCCAAGGTATGCCTCTGGACCAAGCAATTGAAACCTACACAGTGCTCACCGTCGGAGACGGTCTGGTATCGGCGATTCCGGCGCTTCTGATTTCGGTAACCGCTGGAATCATGACGACCCGAGCTTCATCTGAAGCCAATCTGGGTGAGCAGGTATCGACCCAGCTACTTAGTGACCCCAAGCCGGTCTTGCTGGGTGCGGTCATGTTGATCCTGATGGCCCTTACGCCCGGACTCCCCTTTGTTACATTTTTCCTTCTTGGCTCAGGAGCGGCAATTGTGGGCTGGCGAGATCGTCAGGCTACTGCTGAGCTGGTGGAAGCTCCCCCGGAAGCGGAGCGGGCATCTCAAGAGGAGAAGATGGACGCGCTGATGCGCGTCGATCCCCTGGGTCTGGAGATCGGTTACCAGCTGATCCAATTGGTCGATGCCAAACAGGGAGCCGACTTTCTGTCCCGGGTGAGATCGATTCGTCGACAGCTGGCCCTGGATCCGGGTGTCGTCGTTCCCCCAGTGCACATTACAGACAATCTACAGTTGAAGCCCAAGGAATATCGAATTCTTCTCAAGGGAGTCGCCATAGCTCGTGGGGAGCTACGACCGGAAAGCCTGATGGCGATCGATCCCGGCCAGTCCGGCGGTGAAGTGGATGGGATTCCCACGGTCGAGCCGACCTTTAATCTGCCGTCGCTCTGGATCAGGCCGGAAGAGAGAGAGCGGGCCCAGCTGGCTGGCTACACCGTGGTCGACAATACGACTGTTCTGGCCACTCATCTTACGGAAGTCATCAAGAGCAATATTCACGAGCTGCTAGGACGGCAGGAGGTGAAGAGCCTGATTGATTCCATCGACGAAACTCACCCCAAGGTAGTCGAGGAACTCATTCCCAAGGTGATGAGTGTCGGAGAAGTGCAAAAGGTTCTTCAGAACCTCCTTCGTGAACGGGTGTCGATTCGCGATATGGTTACCATACTTGAGACCCTCGCAGACTATGCCCCTCTGACGAAGAACATGTCTCTTCTCACCGAGTATGCTCGGCAGGCATTGGGGCGCGCGATCTGTCAGCCGTACTTGAGCGAAGATGGAGAGCTTACCGTCTTCACCCTTTCCGTAGAACTGGAGAAGACTCTTCTGGATGCGCTTTCCGTCAACGATCAGGACAGCTATCTGAATCTGGAGCCAGCAGCGGCCCAGGAGGTCTTGAATCGAATCGGAAAAACCGTTGAGGAAAACAGCTTCGACGGGTATCCCATCCTACTGACGTCGACGAACATTCGAATCCACATCAGACGTCTTGCCGAACGCGTACTACCCAGTCTTGTCGTGTTGTCGTACAACGAGCTACCGCCGAACGCCAAGGCCCTCCCACTGGGAGTCGTTGAGTGATGAAGATCAAGACCTATCGATCCGAGTCCATTCCAAAGGCCGTGACCCTGATCAAGCGCGAACTGGGCGACCGAGCGGTGATTCTCAACACCAAGCGAATCAAGAAACGAAGGTTCCTAGGACTGATTCCGTCGCTAGTGTTCGAGATTACTGCTGCTTCCGAGCCTCAACCGGAACAGGTCACGAGGCGCTCGATTGAGGGCGCGCTGGGCGGAAAGGGATCCGATCGAAAAAGGGATCGGGAAGAGACCCCGACTAGATTTCCAGGGATCCTTCGAGCTACGTCAACCCGATCCAAATCAGGTGGTTCCAGAGCGCTAGAGCAGAGGATGGAAGTCGACCCTGAGGGAGATCAGATCAGCGCTCGACTGGAGGCGATGAGTGCCCAAATCAAGATGTTGCAGGGACTCGTGAATCGTCGAACTGCGCATCCGCCAGGAGCGCTGGGACTTCTCTTGAAGGACAGACTTCAGCAGGAATTTAAGCACCTGGTCGCGCACGGAGTGGATTCGGATCTGGCGGTTCGCCTGCTGCATGTTGCCGAGCAGGACCGTCCCTCGGAAAACGGCACTCCCAAGAGTCTGAAGCAGTGTGTCAATAGGGTAATCGCAGACGCGATTGAAACCTGTCCCATTGGTCAGGACCGATCTGATGTCACCGCAGCCGTCTTTCTGGGACCGACTGGAGTCGGCAAGACGACTACCATCGCGAAGCTGGCAGCTACGTTTACACTGGGAGAGCGCAAGAAGGTCCGGTTGATCCCGCTCGATACCTACCGAATTGCAGCCGCCGATCAGTTGAGAACCTACGCTCAGATAATTGGAGTGCCGGTGCAGGTGGTGTCCTCCGTAGCTGAATTGAGCGAAGCCCTTTCAGCAGCAGGAGACACCGATCGGGTACTGATCGACACGACCGGCCACAGTCCGCGAAGAGTCTCCGAGTTCGCCGAGCTCGCAAACTATCTTCGTGGAAAGCAGGAGATTGAAAAGCACCTGGTTCTCAGCGCTACTACCAAGTCGGAAGACCTGCGGGAGGCCGTTGTTGGCTTTGAATGTTTCGCTCCTGACAAGTTTGTCTTCACCAAGCTGGACGAGACGTCCTGCTACGGGGGGATCGCCAATGAACTCATTTCCACCGGGAAGCCATTGTCCTATCTAACCGATGGGCAGAAGGTTCCAGAAGACCTCATTTCTCCCACGCCAAAATCGGTGGCAGACCTCCTGATTCCTACGAGCCTGTTGGGGAGTCCAGCCCATGGCTGATCAGGCAGCGGTTCTTAGGCAAATGGCTCGGAAACATAACCTGGGTTCCCAGGATGGAGCGCGGATGCCCGGTCAACTGATTGCCATCACCAGTGGAAAAGGCGGAGTCGGAAAGACCAACGTGGCTGTCAACCTGGCCCTGGCCCTCGGCCGCGCAAAGCAGCGAGTGGCGATTTTCGACGCGGATTTTGGACTCGCCAATGTCGATGTCGTTCTGGGCCTGGCTCCCACCTACCATATGGGCCATGTCATCGAGGGAATTCTGCCTTTGCAGGAGATCATTCTCGAGGGCCCTGGGGGCCTCCATATCATACCTGCCAGTTCCGGCATTCAAGACCTCGCCGTGATGAGCCAGAAGCAGCGCGATCAGCTGGTATCCCAACTGGACCAGATGCTCAGCTCCTACGACTACATCTTCATCGATACCGCAGCCGGTATCTCGGATAATGTCATACGTTTTCTCATGGCGGCACCGCGAGTGGTCGTGGTGTGCGCTCCAGAACCCACGGCGATCGTCGACGCCTACGCCTTGATCAAGGTGCTCTTTCGTCGGAGCCCCAGCAAGGATGTCTTGGTTCTGGTGAACCTGGTCAAGGGTCGGAAAGAGGCTGAGAATGTGTTCAACCAGCTGGCCCGAGTCGTCCGACGGTTCCTGGGACACCGGATCTACCTGTTAGGCCACGTGCCCCGAGATGACAAGGTGGGAAAGGCGGTTCGAAGACAGGAACCGCTGCTAATCAGCTACCCGAAGTCGCTTGTCAGCCGTTCCTTTCATCGGTTGGCGGAGGATTTGCAGTGCAATCCTTTTGCTTTGGGTGAGACTGACCCCATCTGGCAAGAGATGATTTAAAAGCCATGCAAGCAAACACAGCAGTCAGCGCGTATCAAAAGCCAACGGAGAGCCAACGGGATCGGCTGATCCTGGATCATCTCCCGCAGATCAAGTACATCGCCCAGAGAATTGGGCTTCGAGTCCCGACCAGCGTTGAGATGGACGATCTGATCAGCGCTGGAATCATGGGGCTGCTTGACGCGGTCGACAAGTTCGATGAAGGCCGGGGCGTGCAGTTCAAGACCTATGCCGAGCTGAGAATTCGGGGAGCGATCCTGGATAGCCTCCGAGGGCTCGACTGGGCTCCCCGCTCCCTCAGAAAACTGAGCAAGGACGTCGAGGCGGTTTACGCTCGGCTGGAGCAACGAAACGGGCGTCCCGCCTCAGACGAAGAGGTTGCCAAAGAGCTAAACATGGAAATCGGAGAATACTACTCCGCTCTGGATCAGCTACAGGGACTGAACCTGGGCCGCTTCCAGGTGACCGACACCGAGCAGGATGCCGACGGAGATTCGGCGCCTCTGAAGTATGTGCCGACCAGCGATGAAGATTCGCCTTTTGACACCTGTCGCAAGGAGGAACTGAAAGAGATCCTGACTCGATTCATTGACCTCTTACCGGAGCGCGAGCGTCTGATCGTCACCCTCTATTACTACGAAGAGCTCACCATGAAGGAAGTCGGGCGGATTCTGGGTGTGAACGAGTCCCGCATCTCACAGCTGCACACTCGGGCCATGCTGAGGCTGAGAGGAAAACTCCATTCGGTTCTGAGGAATCGATAGAGGAAGAGGGAAGACCGATCATGGAGGAAAAGGTCCTCAGCCAGGAAGAAGTAAGTGCTCTTTTTGATGCGGTTGGTGAAGGCAAGGAGCAGCCCAATGAAGGGGGGCATGCCCCCGATCCAGCCGAAGCCGCTGAAGAGTCGGTCCAGCTCAAGGTTTTCGAAGATCAAAGCGTCTTTCCCCTGACTCGTTCCGGGAGCCTGTCTCAGGAAGTCATGGGGACTCTGAGCCTGGGCTACGACACCTTCGCCCACAAATCCGCGTCGACCCTTTCGACTGTTCTACGCACCTACATCGGCCTCAAGCTCGACAGCATTGAGACGCGGGGGTACCGGGATTTCACTCACACGCTGCCGGAGCCATCCTCAATGTGGTATCTGCGGCTCCAGCCGGGAGACCTTCGCGTAGGTTTCTGCGTCGAGAGCAGCCTCGTTCACGCCATCATTTCAATCCTTATGGGGGGACAGCCTACTCCACTGGAGACTGAACACTCGATAACCGAGCTCGAGCAGAGCATCTTTGAGCCGATTGTCCGACTCTTCAGCAAGGAATTGGACACGGCGTGGAGCTTCCTGGCAAAGCTCGAGACGACGATCGATTGCCGCGAGACGCGTCCCCGCCTGCTTCAATTCTATGGTGCCACACAGCCGATGTTCTTTGTGCGTATGAAGATGACCGTGGGGACGGTAGAGGGTTTTCTCTACTGGGGACTTCCTGAGCCTTTCTTGGAGTCTCTGTCTCCAGATCTTGATAAGGAAAGGGAAGAGGTCCCGCCGGATCTGGGGAAGCAGATCCAGAGGATGCAGAAGGTTGTGGTCGAGCTGCCCAGCTGGGTCGAAGCCCGAATCAGCCGGACGCCTTTGCGGGTGGGCGAGATCCTGGACCTGAAGGCTGGCGATGTTCTCCGGCTGGAACACCATCTGGAGACGCCTTTGGATGTGGCCGTGAACGAAACCCCCAAGTTTGTTGCCAGGATTGTGATTGCCGAGCATCGCAAAGCGATCCAGATCGTATAGAGGAGATTCGATGACAGAATCCCAGACGCCAGAAGATCAGAACCTTGCTGTATCCACACCCCTTCCACCGGAGACACCGGATGAGAATGTCAGCCAGGATGAGCCTGTCGAAAGGGCTCGGTCGACGAATGAATACCCGGCAGTCATACGGCGCATTCTGGATATAGAGCTTCCCCTTACTGTTAGCTTCGGCTCTACTTGTCTTCCCTTGAAAGAGATTTTGACGCTGACATCGGGATCGCTACTGGCTCTCGACCAGGCGCCGGACGAGCCTGCGGTCTTGAAGGTCAACGAAAAGGTGTTTGCGCGGGGAGAGATTGTCTCGATCGATGGGTATTACGGAATCAAGATTACGGAGATCGACACCACTGCCGAGCGGATCGCTTCGCTGGGGGATTCGGAATGAGCTTGATCCAGGTCTATGCAAACCTCGTGGACTTTGCCTCCGTAGGCCCGTTCCTGGTCGCCCTCCTGCTGGTTGGCCTTTCTGTCACTAGAGGGCAGACAAAGATCCGTCGTCTCTTGACTGACCTGAAAGAGAACAGCGAGCGGGAAAAGTCCGAACTGGAGTCAAGGCTAGCCTCTCTTGAAAAGACCCAGAGTGAGAGCTTCAGGGATATCGGGCTCGCCGTCGGGCGAATTGGGCTGGGACAGGTACCCTCGATTGAATCGGATGAGCTACAACCGACCGGACTCGACAAGAAACACTACGTTCTTTCGCTGGCCGAAAGGGGACTGACGTCGGGGGAGATCTCTCGGAAATTGGGGCTCAACAAGGGTGAGACCGAGTTGGTCCTGAGTCTGAAAAAATACTACTCGAAACAGGGGACCGTCAATGAAGGTCGTACCGTGCAGTAATCCATTGTGTCAGCAGAGGGAGAGCCTCTGGCGTCACTGGCTTCAACCCGTGGTGACTCAGGGTGTGTTCTGGGACCACCAATGGTATTGCTCCACAGCGTGTCTGCAAGAGGCGATTCTTCCGATCATCCAGCGGTTCCGGGAAGGGTCACCGCAAGAACCCCTGGACGTCAAGAAGTCCCGACTCGGGTTCATCCTGGTGGAGAAGGGGATCATCACCCAGGATCAACTCAACTTGGCACTGGAGAAGCAGGCCCAAGAGGGTGGCAGCACAGGGGAGTGGCTGATTCGCCTCAATTTTGTCAGCTCGCGAGATCTGACGGCAACTCTGAGCCAGCAGTTGGGATGCCCCTGGATAGATGAGATCAAACCGGATCTAAGCGGGAATCTACTCGAGCGCGTTCCCAAGAGACTCTATCTCGCGTTTCGGATGCTCCCCCTCGAATACAGCGAAACCACCGGAACTCTGGTGATTGTTACCGCTGCAAATCATCCGGTTTCCTTGGTTCATATGTTGCGTAAGATGCTCGACTGTCCCGTCCACACCTTTCTGGCAAGCGATGAGAGCATTGAGGAGATTCTTGAAGAGTGTCTTCAGTCGCACCAGGATCCTGCCAGTGAGGTCGTATGTTGCCCCAGCGGAAGTCCGAAGCAAATCCTGGAAGAGGTGGTTTCCAGAGTTGATTCCTTCAAAGCCCGGGAACTTCGAATCGAATGCTTTGGGGAAACTCTTTGGTGTCGATACGTTCGGCGCAGCCACTGGACGGATCTGTTCATCGAGGTCTCGGGGGAGGAACTTGCCTGGACGATTGGGCAAGAGCTGCCTACTGAGACCGTTGAAGTCTAGCACTGGATTTTTCATCATGCCCAAACTACTGCGGCGACAAAATCATCCGCGCTGCTTGCCTTACGTCTCGGACGGTCTCCTCAAGGTCTGCAGCGGTACGACTGCAAGGGCCTGTGCAACAGACGTTGGCACGCGAATTGCTAACTCAACGGTGGGTAATCATGAGTCATAGCTTGTTCATGGCCTTCACAGGACTAAACAGCAGAGCCAAGGCTCTGGACGTCGCCGCCAACAACGTTGCCAACTTGAATTCGCCCGGATTCAAGAGACAACTGCTTTCTTTCAGCAATACGAGCCGTCTACCCGAGGAGCAGACGAGCGAGATCGAGAGAGCAACCAACGGTTCCCTGGTGAGGGTAAGAACCTCCGTCGACATGAGCCCCGGGGAACTGATCCGGACGGGCAACCCACTGCATGTGGCCCTGTCCGGAGATGGTTTCTTTACGGTCGGGACTCCCCAAGGCATCCGCGTACACGCGTAATGGCAGTTTGCGCATCAGTAAGAACAAAGAGCTTGTTTCCGGGGAGGGCTATCCCCTGCTGAGGGCGGACGCTCCGGCAGCAGGCAAGGAATCGAGGCTCATCCTTCCCGAGGGCATAGTTGAAATCTCTGCCTCGGGTGCAGTGAGTGTGGATGGGGTACGCGCGCGGGACAGCTAAAGATCGTCTCCTTCCAAGAGACGGCCCACCTATCGAAAGTCGGCGGAACCCTCTTCGAAGCGAGTCCCGCAGCTCGGGAGTCGGCGCCCAGTGAGATTTCCCTGAAGCAGGGATTCCTGGAGCGGGCAAACGTGAACCCGATCGCTGGGATGGCCGAGATGATTTCGATCATGCGCAGTTTTGAAATGTTGAGTCGAGCCGTGCGGTCGCTCTCCGACAACGTGGATCGCAAAGTCCTGGATGATGTGGCTCGCTTGTAACTGACCTGAATTGGAGGTTTTACCATGCTAAGGGCACTCTATAGCGCAGCCACCGGAATGGAGGCTTTGCAGATCAACATCGACAACATTGCCCACAACATTGCAAACGTCAACACGACCGGGTTCAAACAGAGACGTACTCAATTTCAGGATTTGCTCTATCAGGACCTGGTTGCACCCGGCAGCAATGCTTCTTCCTCGACCGAAATCCCGACCGGACTGCAGATCGGCCTGGGCACTCGGGCGGTCTCGAACGAGATCATTTTTACACAGGGCGATTTTGCGACGACAGGGAATCAGTTGGATGTCGTTATTGCAGGGCGGGGCTTCTTTCAGGTGAGAATGCCGGATGGCCAGATCGCCTACACTCGAGACGGTGCCTTTCATCTAAATCGCGAGCGAAATTTCGTGACCGCCTCGGGCGATCCGCTGGAGCCTCAGATCGCGATCCCTCAGGAAGGATCCAAGATCACGATCGCCCAGGATGGAACCGTATCCGTAACGCTTCCGGGCCAGAGCAATGCGCAGCAGGTGGGCAGGATCGAGATCGCGAGTTTTGCCAATCCTGCTGGACTCGACAGCATCGGAAAGAATCTGTTTCTCCCCACTGCATCGAGCGGGGATCCGGTTACCGGAACACCCAGTGAGAATGGCCTGGGTCGGCTGAACCAGGGATTCCTCGAACAGTCCAATGTAAACATCGTGGAGGAGATGATCAATCTCATCGTAAGCCAGCGCGCTTACGAATCGAGTTCGCGAGTGGTCCGTTCGGCAGATGAAATGTACGAGCAGGTCAATAATCTGACGAGATAATGATGCTAGAAAGCCAGATTTTGACACTGTCGTCACTCTTTCGTCACCTTCCCGCACTCTTTGTTCTGGGAGGCTCGTTGTCCCTGACGATGGGACAGACAGTCCGTGTTCCGAAGCGAATCGAGGTCACATCGGAGACCCTCACATTGGGCGACATTGCTCGAATAGAGCCTGAATCGGGTCGCCTTAGCGAGCTCCCGATCGGCTACTCTCCCTATCCTGGACACTACCGGTGGCTGGAAAAATCCTACGTGCTGGAGCAATTCAGAAAGGGGGCAGTGGATCTGCACGAGGTTCGTCTGGAAATGCCGGAACGGGTCTTCATCACGCGCCAGAGTCAGGTAGTGGGTCGGGTAGCAGTCACTGAAGCCGTCCGCGAGGCCCTTGAATCGCTTCGGCCCGACCTCAGCTTCGACATCACGAGAATCGAAGTGCCCCAAGACGTGGTCCTTCCTCGAGGGGAGCTAAAGATTCAAGTGGGACTGCCAAGCCCTTTGAACCGATTGGACGGTCTTAGCCTCAAACTGGATTTCTTCGTCGACGGGAAACAGGCCAAGAGTCAATGGGCCAGGATCTATGCCTCGGCCTTGGCCAAGGTGGTTGTTCTCGCCCGCCCCGTCGCTTTCGGCCAACGGCTCAAGCGGGCCGATCTCACCCTAGCGGAGCGGACCCTGAGCCGTCTGGGGTCGCTCTATTTCAACCTAGAACGGCTCGTGAACCTGGTCGCCAAGCGAAGTCTCGAGGCGGGTCAGGTACTGGACGCCAGTCATCTCAAGACACCGAGGCTGGTGGCAAGAAACGATGTCGTGACCATCATCGCTCAGGGTCAAACCTTTCGGGTCAGCACCCTGGGGAAGGCGCGGGATGGGGGAATACTGGGAGACACAATTCAGGTGGAGAATCTTGACAGCCATCAGCTCCTGCGGGTCGAGGTGATTGGGAACAAAACTGTGCGTGTCCCGCTCCCGGAGGAAATTGGATGAATAGCAGCCTTCGTCAGCTTCTCGTTGCGATTTTATTGACCGTGGTCGGATGTGGCGGATCAGCCAAAAAGGCGGGATCCGGAGAGAGTCTGTCGGAATACGTTCGTCAGGCCAGATCCCTGCCGCGTGACAACCGACAGGCCCAAGGATCTCTCTGGTCCGAAACGGCCTATCTTGCAGGAGGGTTTCGCGATCTCAAAGCAAGCCGACTGGCCGATATTGTGACCATTCAGGTCTTGGAGGAGACCAGCGCCCTGGCCGAGGCCACCACGGAAAGCTCCAGAAAGGAGAATCTAGACTCCAAGTTCGCCAATCTCTATGGGCTCGAAAAGTTGGTGTCCGAGCTTCCGAACCTGGCCAACGGCTCCCGGACACGTGAGTTCACCGGGGACGCTTCAACGACAAGAAGGAGTGTTTTGCGTACCAGCATTGCCGCTCGGGTAGTCGAGGTGTTTCCCAACGGCTCGCTTCTACTGGAAGGCAACCGCGAGATCGCGATCAACGACGAGCGACAAACAGTCACCGTGAGAGGAGTGGTTCGGCCCCAAGACATTTCCCCAGCCAATGCCGTCCTGTCGACCAAACTGGCCGAATTGGAAATCCAGGTTCAGGGAAGAGGCTTGGTGTCGGAGGCCCAAAACCCCGGGGTCCTCTATCGCGTGCTCTCTGGGATCTGGCCTTTCTAGCCTGGAGTGCTGGTGCTCAGTCTTTCTTATGCATAGGCAAAGGTCCTTCCTGGCCAAGATTGCCTCGATGGTCTCCATTGGAAGCAGCCAATGAAAAAACCCTTCTGTTATTACATCTTGATTGGCGGAGCCTTGCTGATCTCGAGTCTAGGGGGGGCGCCGTCCAGGATCAAGGACGTCGCCAGGTTCCAGGGTGTCCGCGAGAACCAGCTGATTGGGTATGGTCTGGTGGTGGGCCTGGATGGAACCGGCGACAGCAGGCAGACTTTCTTTACTACCCAGACCCTCACCAATCTGCTGAATCGACTGGGCATCACGATTCCTGCACGTTCTATCCAGATTACGAATACAGCGGCTGTGATGGTCACAGCGGTGCTGCCGGCTTTCGCCCGCACGGGCACCAGGATCGACGTCACCGCTGCTTCCATCGGGGATGCCGACAGTCTGGAGGGGGGAGTCCTCCTCAGGGCCGAACTGCAGGCAGTCAACGGACAAACCTATGTGGTCGCTCAGGGACCGGTTTCGATTGGGGGTTTCTCGGCTCGAACGGCTACTTCTGGAGTACAGAAGAATCAGCCTACTGTCGGAAGAGTACCCGAAGGAGGGACGGTCGAGCAACAGGTCGGGATCTCTCTGCAGGGTAAGGCAGTGCTCAACCTGGTTCTTCACGAAAGCGATTTCACGACTGCCAACCGGCTGGCTGACGTGATCAACCAGAAGATCGTTGCTGATATTGCCCGTCCCATGGACAGTAGGGTTGTCGAGATCAAGGTTCCTGAAGTGAATCGGTCAGATATCGTTCCATTCATAGCTGCGATCGAGAACCAGAGCCTGGACGTGGACCGCATCGCCAAGATTGTCCTGAATGAAAAGACGGGAACGATCATCTTCGGCAAGGAGGTGCGGATCGCGGCTGTGGCTATCGTCCATGGCTCATTGGCTGTCCAGATAGGAACTCAGTTTGCCATTTCCCAACCGTCTCCGTTCTCGAGCGGCGAGACCGTCGTCGTGCCCAACCAGACAGTCGAGGTCCACGAGGAGCCGGCGAAACAAGTCGTCATAGAAGAAGGTGCCAGCATCAATGAGGTAGTTCGAGCTCTCAACGCCATTGGAGCAACACCTCGAGACATCTTTGCGATCATACAAGCGATCAAGGCAGCAGGTGCCTTGCAGGCGACATTGGAGATTATCTGACAATGTCAGAGCCAATCAGTAGCCATCCTATAGCGCCCTCGATGGGCGAACCCGTGGGGGGGATTCGAGATAGCCGTTCTGTCTCAGAGGTAGCACAGGAATTCGAAGCTCTTCTGCTGGGCTACCTGTTGAAGGTTATGCGGCAGAGCGTGGAAAGCGGAGGACTGTTCCCGAAAGAGTCCGGCCACGATACCTACCTTGAATTGATGGATCAACAGCTGGCTCGCTCCCTGGCGCGCCAGCAGAGCCTGGGAATTGCCGATTTGATTGAAGGACAGCTCAAGCAGGGAGCGGGGCGCCAGAGGGAGGTCCCAGTGGCCACTGAGAACCCCTATCGGTCAGTTTCCGACATGGGCTGGCGCCGCGATCCGATAAACGGGGAATGGCGATATCACAGGGGTGTTGACCTGGCTGCGCCCGAAGGAACTCCGGTACCGTCTCTAGGCAGTGGAAAGGTTGTTTTTTCCGGTTGGCGGCGAGGTTATGGGAACACGGTTATCGTGCAAGACAGCCAAGGCGCACGGGTTCGCTACGGTCACCTCAAGGAGGCCCTGGTCCGAACCGGCGAGAGCGTGACCGCCAACCAGGTCTTGGGCCAGGTTGGGAAGACGGGAAGGACGACAGGGCCGCATCTCCACATCGAGATGGAAAAAGGCGGCCGTTTGGTGCATCCTTTGACGAGCCACTCGAAGAGGGTCGGTAATCTGTGAAAAATGTGACCCAGATCACATTTTCGGGGTAAAGTTCTTGTGGGGAGTTCCGATAAGTCTGGTTAAGAAAGGTGGAAGGTAAGGGTTTTTATGAAGATCGACGGAAGCAATCCATTTGTTGATTCCAAGCTGCACGTCGGCCAGACCGAGACTTCGGCTCAGGAACAATCCAAGAAGGTTCAGGAGCTGAATCAGGTCGGAGACCGACTGGAGTTTTCTGCCTCGAGCCGGCAACTCGAGACTTATCAGCAGAAGGTACGTGAGGCCCCTGAGGTGCGTTCCGAGCGAGTTAGCGAAATCTCGGAAAAGCTGAAAGCGGGGACCTACGATATCAAGGCTGATGTAGTCGCCGAGTCGATGATCAAGGGTGGTATCGTCGACGAGCTAGCTTGAGCGCGCTTTCCCGGGGTAGCTGAGGAGCGCTCGCCGCTTCGCCAGTGACCCCCCCAGATTTGGGAGGTGCAAGATGCTGGAGCGTAGTTCTGTCATTCAAACTCCCTGGCCCCGGGTCGAGCGAACCATTTCCTCCCAACGGAAGAAAAGGCGCAAGTCCCGCTGGCCGCTACCCCTGCGAAGCGAGCGTCCCAAACAGGTTCCAAGCCGAACTCCGGAAGCCCCTTCCGCTCTGAACCTGGACATCCGAGTATAACAGCATGAAATTCCAAGACGTCTCAGACCTTCTGGAGCGCGAGGTGAACCTTTATGAGCAGCTCCTTGAGGCCCAAGTCTATCGATTTGAGGGCCTTCTTCAGGGACGTCCGGACTCCCCGGAAAGGACGGATCCTGAGGCGCCGCTGACCCATGCGATCAGAGACACCGAAGAGCGCCTGAGAAACCTCTTGGGCAAGACCACAGTCTCCGAATGGATGCAGGGTCTTGAAGCAGAGCGTCGAAAAGAAGCGCGATCCCTACTGCGCCGCCTGGAGGCTGCGATCCGAGAGCTATTTCGTGTCAAGCTAAGGAATTATCGGTATGTCTACAGCTCTCTTTCCTTTGCCCAGGGGCTACTCCAAGAGATCTTCCGGACCGTCTCAAGCTATGACGGGGAGGGCAAGCTCAGCCCCAATACGGAAGGCGTAAGACGGACCAGTTTGGCGTTCTGAACGATCTGAGTCTCGTACAATGAGCGGAATATTCGACAGTTTAAGGGCCGGCGCAAGAACTCTTTCGAGTCTGGAGTCCGCGTTGGCCGTGGTCAGTGACAATGTAGCCAACGTCAACACACCGGGTTACACTCGCCGGCGGCCTGTCTTCGCGAGTTCGCAGCTGGGATCTTTCGCTTTTGGTGTCCTGGGAACAGGAGTGGAAGTAGAGCGGATTGCCGCCACCCGAAACGGTCTCATCGAGAACCGCATTCTAGGTGAGCTCCAGAAGAGGGGCAACCTGACTGGGCAGAGATTCACTCTGGAGCAGATCGAAACGATTCTGTATGGAACCACCGGGTCTGGCGTTTCGGAGCAGATTTCCCGTTTCTTTGACAGTTTTTCCGAACTCGCGTCGAATCCCTCCTCCTTAGAGTTTCGACAAGCAGTATTGGCAGAGGGTCAGCGGACGGCCGACGTGATCAGGGATACGTCCCTGGCGATCGCTTCGCTTGAGGTCAACAACCGGGCTGAGGCGAGAAATTCGGTCTCGCACACCAACTCAGTGCTCAGACGGTTGGCCAATATCGATTCCGAGGTAACCTCCTTGCAGCGTCAGGGGTTAGATGCGGGACCTCTCAAGGACCAGCAGGAGCAGCTCCTGCGGCAGTTGGCTGAGGAGATTGACTTTCACTACTATCAGACCGATCAAGGTCTTCACATTACTACCGTCGGCACGGGACGGCTTCTTTTAAACGGTGCCACTGTGCACGAGCTCGAGTTGGGAGAAACGGCCGGAGGATTGGCTGTCAGTGTCGATGGCGTGGACGTCAGTTCCAGCATTGACGAGGGGAGACTGGGAGCGACTCTGGAATTGCAATCTCAGGTGTTTCCGAGCTTTCGAGGGGAATTGGACACGCTGGCTGCAACCTTGGCTGAGAAAGTAAATACGCTGCACCAGAGTGGTGAGGGCCTGGACGATGTCAGTGGCCGCGATTTCTTCACCTTCGTTGCGGGAAGCGAGGCGACCACCCTATCGGTAGATTCCACGCTGCTTCCGTCTCAGGTCGCCGCCGGAGCGCTCTCGTCCGGTCCAGGCGATGGGACGGTCGCTCAGCAGATTGTGGATCTCCGAGATACCCTTCTAACTGAACTGGGAGACCGAACCTTCAACGAGTTCTTTTCGGAGCTGGTTTTCGATGCAGGTTTGGCGGCACGAGAGGTCCAGGAGGACATGTCATCCCAGGACCGGATCCTCAGTGAACTCGAGAATCAGCGCGACTCCTTTTCGGGGGTCTCCCTGGACGAGGAAGCTGTCAATATGATCCAGTATCAACGTTCTTTTCAAGCGGCGGCCAGGGTCATGAGAACCCTGGATGAGCTGCTAGCCGAGACCATGAATTTGATCAGGTGATGGGTAGGATATGAGAGTCTCTGATAACGGCATGATTCGAAACTTCCTGACGAACCTACACCAGGTCCGCGAGCGGGTAGCGAGACGCAGCGACGAGGTCAGCTCAGGCAAGAGGGTAACCAGACCCTCCCACGACCCCGTAGGGGCTGCGCGCCTGTTGCGTCTGCGCGACAACCTCTCCCGGATCAATCAGTACTCCAGGAACGCGCACCGGGTTGAAGTCAAGATGGGAACGACTTCCAGTGCCCTCAACTCGTTGCGGAACCTGATCAATACGGTTACCGAGAAAGCGAATCAGGGGATCAACGGAATTCGCTCTCCTCAAGAGCAGAATGCCATTGCCACCGAGATCGAGCAGATCCTCGAGCACATGGTGTTTGTTGGGAACACTGCCGTCGACGGCGAGTGGATTTTTGCGGGTAGTGAGGTCCTGACGCGTCCGTTCGTCCTTTCGGGATCCACCTATACCTACCAGGGCGACGCAAAGGTCCACCAGGTTGAGATCTCCGATGGCTTCGGTGTGGTGTCCAACATTGTAGGTTCCGAGGTCTTCACTGAAGCAGCCTCCGATCTTCTCAACACCGTCGCAGCAGTGGCTAGCAACCTCAGGGCGTCGGACTCCGACGCAGTCTTGGCCCTTTTGCCGAAGCTGACCGCCGCCGCGGAAGACGTCGATACCGCACGGGTCAGAGTAGCCCAGACCTTGAATCAGGTCGAGGACGCAGGCACTCGGCATGATGAGCAACTACTGGCGCTGACAAAGGAGGCCTCTCATCTGGAGGATGCCGATATTGCGGACTCTATCTCCCGGCTTCTGCAAGACGAAACTGCATTGAGAGCTTCCATGTCGGTCGGTGCTCGACTGAACCGATCAACTCTCTTCGATATTTTGGGCTAATGGCTTCTAGTCTGGTCACCTCCAACTACGGAACCGTTAATTTCAGGGATCAGGACGTGATCTCGTTCGCGGGAGGGATGCCGGGGTTCGAGCATCTAGACCGCTTTATCCTGATAGATACCGCAGGCTGCGAGCCGCTTCGATTTCTGCAGTCGATCGAGCAGACGGAAATCTCCTTTCCCCTTATCGATCCACTCGTATTGGAGCCCGACTACAGGGTAGAGTTGACAGCGGAGCAGAAGAGTAGCCTAGAGCTCGAGGACGATTCGGATCTGCTGATCTGGTGTGTCGTAACGGTTTCAGAGGATGCCCTGCAAGCGACCATGAATCTGTTGGCACCAGTGGTCGTCAACTCCAAGAACAGCAAGGCAGCCCAGATCGTTTTGGTGGGACAGGGTTACCCGATCGAGCGCCCCTTGATGGAAGCTTGGTGAATGCTGGTCTTCACTCGCAAGGTTGGTGAGAGCCTCGTCATCTCGGACAACATCCGGGTGACCGTATTGTCGGTCAATCGAGATCAGATTCGCATTGGAATCAATGCACCCCGCGAAATCCCCGTCCATCGTAAGGAGGTCTACGAGGCCATCGTCTGCCAGAACCAGTTGGCCAGCAAATCAGTTGTCCCTTCTACCCAGCTCCTCGCCCAATTGAAGAAACAGGGGCGATAGAGCTGAGACCGATTGTCGAAGTCCCAGGTGAGTTCTCACTGGTCCCATTCGAGAAAGAAAGTTCCCGAGCCATAGAAGCCTGAAGCGCAAGCGAGGGGCTGGGTCTTCGCGAGATGCGTCGTCAAAAGGGCATTGGACCGGAGACAAAAAAGGAGCCGCGGACGACCTGGATTGTTTGCAAAGGGGGCCTGGTTGGCAGCCAACTCAAGTAGCGAGTCCGTGAATCCTGAAGGGATTCCGTCTGTCAGCCCAGGGTTTCCGAACCCTGGGTAAACGATCCCCTCTTGGACTCCAACCCCATCCGGGTTTCGTACAGAATCTATCGAGAGGTGTTATTCCTCCAGGGGTAGTCCTATGTACGCAACCCGTTCCGGGTTGATTCAGGTAGGGGGGCCCTACCCAGGGTTCGGAAACCCTGGGCTGGAATACGCAATCCCGTTGGGATTGCCCTCTCTTGATCCTCGAAGCTCAAGATCTCAACCCCAGGGACCAAGGCACCTGAAACTAACCCGGATTTCTCATCGCTTGTCGTAGCGAGGCGCCGCAAGGGCCGTCCTGGCAAGGCTTGCGACCGAGACCACTCGTGGCGAGCCGCCGCAGTCGTACTTGTACAGTACGTCGAGGAGGCCGACCGAGCATAACACAGCCAGGGCGGATGATTGCGGCGTCGCAGTAGACCAGCGATGAGAAATGCGGGCTAAACCCGTGGGTCGGGTTCTTGTGTCCTACGTTCCGCACTTGATTCAAAATTTGCTTTCCAGCGACAAGAGACGTGCGACGTGCGACCTCTTGTTGAAACTCCACCCTCAATCCCTTCATGTTGCGAAGTTCCGCCCTCAGGTCCTATCCTATTGAGATGACTGCTGATAGTCACGTCTTCCGAGGTGGGACTGTTGTGCCCCCCACATTCCGAGTCAGGGATATACCCGTCTTTGGAGATCTCATCTTGTCGCCAATGGCAGGTTTCAGCGATCTCCCCTATCGTTCTCTTTGCAGGGAACAGGGATCGGCTATGAGCTATACCGAGTTTGTCTCGGCTGTCGCTTATCTGGCGGGTCCGGGAGAAAGAACGCTCCAGATGCTTTCCTATCGTCCCGAAGAACGGCCGATCACCTTTCAGATTTTTGACAGTGAGGAGGATCGAATCGTGGAGGTGGCCAGGCGTATCGAGGCACTGGGACCCGACATTGTCGATCTCAATATGGGCTGCTCGGTTCGCAAGGTGACCGGACGTGGGGCAGGGGCTGGATTGCTTCGAGATCCTCGAAAAATTGGCCGAATCTTTTCCCGTCTCTCCCGCGTATTGAGGGTTCCCGTCACTGGGAAGATTCGGCTGGGCTGGGACGACGACTCGTGCAACTACCTGGACGTTGTACGCGCCCTACAAGATAACGGTGCTAGCCTGGTGGCGGTCCATGGTCGGACGAAGACGCAAGCCTACAGTGGTGAGGCCGACTGGGACGCTATCGCCCGCGTTGTCGAGATCGCGACAGTGCCCGTGATCGGCAATGGAGACGTTGGCTGCGTAGCGGACATCGATCGGATCAAGCGTCACACCGGGTGTGCGGCAGTGATGATTGCGCGGGGGGCGATGGGGCATCCTTGGATTTTCGGGCGACGGGATCGATCTCAAGTCGACTTCACCGAGAAAGCCGATTTCATCCGAAGACACTTCAAGCGGATGTCCGATTTCTACGGCCAGAACAGGTCCCTTATCCTGATTCGAAAGCACATCACTCGCTACTTGAAGCAATACTCGAACCTGGGGAATCTGCAGAAGCGTCTAGTCCAGGTAAGCGATCCCGACGAGCTTGACTGCTTGCTCGACTCGGTGAGTAGGAGGCTGATAGAGGACGGTCAATCGCCGAGGCGCCAGGGCACAGGGCTTCATTCCCAGGCCGCGTAATCGACGCCCACGCCTTGGGGTGGAGAAGTGGCAAGTCAGGCACTGAGCGTGACTTTTGAGCAAAGCCTGAGCGAAGCGGTTCGGCCCTTCCTGGTTTCGTCTACCTCCCGGGCTGAGAGCACCAGCCTGCAAAAGAAGCTGTCGTCTACTTCTCGGTAGATGATCATTCCCACCAAGGCCGCCTGCTCCTTTTCGACCTCGAGCCGCAGCTTGTTCGAGCCATCACCGAACTCGACGGAGCCGCCCGTCATTCCGATCGTATGGCGTGCCGAGACGCCGAAGGAAACCGGTGCCGTGTGGTCCATTTGGGTCCCGCACAGATGGAACTCTTCCGGTTGCTGTCCACCCTGATGAGTCCGGTAGTAGAGCAGAGAGCGGTCGAAGGCTTCGGGGTTCAAGGTAAAGTGGCCTAACCTCAGCGCCCCGATGGGTACTCTTCGCCAGTCGATGTCGTAGCTTAGCTCGACTCTTGGTCTCTGAAGGAAAACCCTGATCTTTTTGTGAACAGGACCGAGGGGGGTGGGCACCTCTGCTTCGATCTGTACGCACTCTGAGCACTCTTGGACCGTTGCTTCGACTAGCTCCAGATCGGTTACCTTGGGACGACCGAAGCAATCCAGAGTGACGTGTCCGCTGTACCAGTCTGATCCCAGGGCAATGTCCTGGTAGTAGCCGTGGTGAAGCGTGCCACAGAGCTTGGGCTCTCCGGTCGATCCGAATCCCAGGTAGTCGAGGGCTAGACCGCGCCTTCGGTTTAGCGAAATCTTCACTTGATCGGTGCGGATGATGACATGGTTGCCCTGCTGCTCGATGAAGTTTTTCGAAGGGGGTGTTTCTGAGACTGGAGCGAACGTGGTCTTCGCCGAATCGGCTACCACTAGCTGTGGGACGGACATCCTTCGCTCGAAAGCAGCAAGTCGTTTGCGGTAGTTCCTCCAGCGACTTGGGCTGATGTGGGTACGGAAATCGCTGCTCCAGAGGTAGCAGAGCTCGCGCCAGAGGTCGTCTGTGGGAGCGGCTTTTCCTCTTAGGGCTCGATAGCATTGCCAACAGGCCGTGTTGATTTCCAGATCGTTTCGGCCGGTCACGGCCCAACGGGTGATGTTGTACTTGTTCTGCTTCTTGACCGGAATAGGGTCGACGGCTGACTCCAGGCTGAGGCGGTTGCCGGACCCTGGAATTCCCATCAAGTCCAGGACCTGGCTGGGCGAGACGAAGCGAAATCGCCCGTTTTCTTGCAGCGCCTGGAAGAGCTCGGATATCCGGGCCCACTCGCTGTTGCCGACGAGTGGAGCCTCGGTATGGTACCGACCCGGTCGAAAATCAAAGATTTCCACGTCGTTGCCGTAAAGCAAGAAGGCTCCAGCGGGAAGGTCGGCGTGACCCTGGAGATAGGGAAGGTATTCATCCAGGTCGATCTCTGAATGAACGTAGCGCTGAAATTTCTAGAAGGCGGTGCAGGTATTCCAGATGAGGCCGATTTCTTCGCCGCCGGGTCCGCATGCTAATTGGGGAAGGTAACGCCAGTTGGGATCCCATTCTGGGTGCTCGGAAGCCGGGTTGTCCCACTCCATCAGAATGGCTTCGTAGCCTGCCTGGCGATAAACGCTCACCATACTCGCAGAGTAGGCTTGCTCATTCACCAGGGCGAGACGGGGGGCAAACCCAAGGAGCCGTTCATACACCTCACGGCCGAGACGCTGATTGACACGGTTGACCTCTTCGGGGACGAGGGGGCCAATCAGCTGAGCAAATCCGCTGCCGACGAACTCGCAGCTCCCCAGCGCAGTCAGATCTCTCAATTCATCGATCCAGCTTGGATCCAAGGCTGCAATTGCCTCGAGAGTATAACCCGAAGCTTCAATTCCACAGGGAATCTGAAGCCGTCGAGTCAGCTCCAGGAGAGGCCAATAGCAGCGCCTGATGACCTCCGGGCGAAGCTCTTCTTCGATTGATGAGTAGGCCAGGTTGAGATGAAAGATGCTATACAGGCTTAGGCAACCCGAAGATGCAGTGATAGCTCCGGGCGTCGCTCTAGCCCCAGGCAGCTGAAGTCCTTCCATCAGGAAAGATGCCTTTCTCGGTTTGAGGATTCGTGGTCTCGATCTCGATAGTGCTTACTACGTCTTCTGCGCGGGCAACGGCTTCCCCGCGATCCTTCCCTGTGGCTAGCACGACTCCTCCCCGCCGAGTGTGGTCGGTCACAGCCACGGCCTCGTCTCCAACCTTAACCGAGAGGTGCAGGATGGGGAGCCATGGGAGGGATCGAAACTGGTCAGCGTTTCTGATTGCCTTCACCTTTCCCGCGTCGGGAAAGAAGAACCGAATCGAAACTCCTCGATTGAAGCGCGGACGAAGTTCCTCTGCCGGAACCCTTTCACCCAAGGAAAACCGGATCGCCGCTCCCAGGAAGTCGACACCTGTTCCCAGGGGAATCTGGTGACTGGAGAACCAGCCTCCCGATAATCTAGAGGCAATTTCAATGACCCTGGGGCCGTCCTGAGTCAAGACCATGTCTCCTTTGGCGACACCGGTTCGTATGCCCAAGGCACGCGCTGCTTCTTCGACCAGATGGGTGACTGCAGCCCGATCCGCTTGAGAGAGCCTGGAGGGAGACTGCCCGCCGTTCTCGATCACGTAGGGAGAAAACCTTTCCAGGAATTCGTAGTTGCGATCGGTGAATCCTGGCGTCGAGGCAACCCCGTCGACGAGAATCGTTTCGGTACTGATCTGGGGGCCCTCTAGATACTCCTCCAGCATCACGCGTGAGGTGGGAGAGCAGGCGCGCGCATGTTCGAAAGCCCAGTCAGGATCGGTTTCTGCGGTCAGCTTCAGGACACCACGGGCTCCGCGGCTGTCGACTGGTTTCACTATCAACGGACGGTTGTTCTGCTGCAGCGCTCGCTGGAGATCTGCAGCTGAGTTTATGGGGTGGTAGAAAGGGATGGGAATGCCTGCCGCCTCCAAATGGTCCTTCATGGCGAGCTTGTCAGTGGTGAGACGTGCTGTTTCGAGCGTCACTCCTGGCAGGCTGAATTCCTGAGCTACGCTAGCTACCGTGACGGGAACGTCGGCGGCCGCGCACATGACGCCATCAATTCGCGGATTTCCACGAACGTATCGGTGAGCCGCCTGGACAGTGGCATCGGCATCGTAGGTACTGGCTACGATCGCAGTGTGTGCGAAGCGGAACCCTGGAGCCTCCGGGTTCCCATCGCTGACGACGACGCGCAAGCCCAGATCTCGAGCTCGGCGGATCGTTGGAATCGCCTCGACTCCACCGCTGATCACCCACAGCGTCTTCATCGATTGGCCTTAGAAGATCGCATAGCGGATACCGATCGGGCTCAGGATGTCCCGATGTAGCCCGATTACCTCGGACTTCACCCCGAGTTTCCTGGCGACCTCGAGAATATCCCGCTCGAAGGCATAGGAGGTGATGAGGATCTTCTTGGCGCGATTGACGATGCCATCCTGGGGACTGTAGACCGGAAGTCCCAGAACCGTAACCTTTCGGCGGTCCTTCAGTGAGTCGATGAAGCCGATGACATTGCCGACAGAATTCCCGTCGGATGTGCCTGGGAATCTCTTCTGGAAGTTGTAGAGAACCTTCGCTCCGTAGATGCCGGCACCCCAAAACAGGGTGTCATTGCCCGAGATCTGCTGATGGATGGCGTCCAGTGCAGTTTCGACCATTTCGCTTGAGGCCTTCTGATTGGCCTGGATGGTCTGGTGGAGATTGTTGGGGTAATCGGGATCGCTCTTGACGTCTTCCAGGTGCCAGTAGTTCCAGCCTTCGGTGAAGAAGTCCTTATAGGCTGCAGGCAGGAAGGGCGAGCGGTCGTAGCCTACACAGCCATTCACGGCGGGACAGGTGATGTTTTGGGAGCTGGGAGAGAAGGTGCCCTGGTAGATGTTCCCGTGGATGTGGTTGACCGATTCACAGCTAAACACGTTGCCGCTCTCCAGATCGAGGACAAAGCTCTCGTACCCGGCAGGACAGGAGAGTCCAAAGGTGTTCAGTCCACCCGGGGTCTTCGCAGAGGGCCGGATCAGGTTGCCCGCCTCGGCGGTGTGCTCCTCGATGAAGCGTTCCTCTTTCTTGTCGTAGTCGTTGGGGTAGTTCTTGTCCTGATAGGGTCCCTCCATGACCGAGAGGGTGAATGGGTACTGGCGGGCCCGGCAGAAATCGGAGACGTGCTGGATCCGGTCGAATGTGTCGGGTGCAGATACCATGATCAGTATCGGGTTGTAGCCGAATCCGAAGAGGAGCTCGTATTTCTCCAAAAAGGTTTCGACGTCGGCCTCTGGATGCAAGGAGGTTTTCATGTACTGGACCTGGTCTGCGGACACCAGTTGCATGAACGATTCGATTTCGAAAGTGAGGTTTGTGAAGAAGTAGAAAGAGTGCTGTTTCTTCAGCCCGTCGACCAGGTCGCCGAAAAAGGGATGAACCGTCGGCTCCCCGCCCGACATTCCAATCAGCCACTTCTTTCCGGAGTCGTTGAAGAAGCGAATCACCTGATCGACATCCTCCGGGGTCCGCCCACGTCGCACCAGCTTCTTGGCTCTGGGACCGCTGCAGTAGTCACAGTGGTAGTTACAGGCCGTAAAGAGTTCGATCGCACACTCGCAATCAAAGGCCATCTTCTTGTAGAGCATCGTGTTGATCCTCCTGGGTCGCCTCCCGCTCGACGCGCTGCCGAGGCGATCTTCACACCCGGATCTGGGTGTCGGTAATAATGCTTCTGTTGCTGTTCGCCAGATTTTCTGCGGCATCCTGATAGTCCGGGAGTACGCCAAGAGCCCCGTTGAAATAGGATCCAGCCGGTTCCCCCGTCAAGCGGAGCAGAACCCCCATATTGCCAACGGGCAACTTCTCCCTTCGAAGTAGGTCGAGGTGACGTCGTAGATCACGAGGCAACCGTCCTGCAGGCGCTGAGCCGCCAGCTGGTTTTCAATCTTTGGTTGTCGAACGAGCAGCCAGTCCAAGGCGCCGTACAGATCATCGGCCGTCGCGGCCTCCACCTGTAAGAGCTCGCCCAAGCTGCTGGACAGGGTCTGGGGATCCCATCCGCGTGCGGTGGCCAGCTTGGAGCGGGGCTCCAGGATGCGCGCCACGATCAGGGCCACTACCAGGCGGCGCTGCAGGCTGTTGCGAGTGGCCAGTAAGCGCTCCAAACCGAGGCGGCGCAGGGTACCCAAGACGGCCGCCACATGACCATGGGGGCGAGTGCGCTGGACCTGGAAGGCTTGGCTCAAGTCGGAGATGACGGAGCCTCCCTTCAAGAGGCTGCGCAGGCCTTCGACGATCTCCGCGGGCCACTTGCTGAGGTTAGCCAGAGTGCGCTTGCGCACCTTGCCGGCTTGCCGGTAGGACTCGCGCAGGAGAATGGCCGGGGGCGAGTTGCGGTTGGGAACGGATTCGATGTACATGGGCACTATAATATCACATACTACCGACAATAAAGGACACTAAACCAACTATTACATGGGTACAGATTGTCGAACACAAAAAGACCCTTACCTGATGATCCACAATGGCTTACAGGTTGTTTTTCAGCTAGTTTTCAGGGTAACTTCGGTTTAGGACTTCGTCCAGGTTGAAGGGCTTTGTGATGTAGTCGTACGCGCCCTGCTTCATGGTGTGAACTGCGGTCTGAACGTCGGCAACCCCGGTGATCATGATGACAGCCACGTCAGGGTAGTCCTCTGCCAGGTTGTCCAGGAGTTCCAGGCCGCTGAAACCCGGCATCCGTATATCCGTGATGACCAGAGCAAAATCGGCTGTCTCAAGCTTATTCAGCGCTTCTGAGCCGGTTCCTGCTGTGTCGCAGGCAAAGCCCTTTCCGCTGAGGTATCCAGCAAGAGGATCCCGGATCATCGGCTCATCATCCACGACCAGGATTGGAGATAGTTGCCGGTCGACGATCACTTGTTCGGGAAAGTTGGACATAGAGATTGCCTCAGTTGGTCTTATCGGTCGAACCCGAAAGGGCTTTATCGGAGATGTGGCGCCGAAGCGGATCCCTCACAAGCCCCATCTGCAGACGTTGCCGTATATATGCTCCAGTCTATCTAGGCTGCCTTCGCTTCAGGCGCTTCAGCAGCTGGCTCACCCAACTCTTTTCGGGCCAGAAAGGCTCCGAGAACGCTTTCCAGAATCTGAGAGTTTTCGCCTCTAAGCAGATTGAGCAGACCCTCCAGAGTGAGTTCCCGGTTCAGGGTTTCCTCCTGACTGCGGATCTCCAGTTTCTTGGCCAGAGGGGTCGCTGCCAGGTTTGCGATCAAAGCTCCATAGAGTGTGGTTGTGATAGCGGTCGCCATGGCTGGCCCCAGGCTGCTGACGTCGTCCATGTTCGCCAATATCATGATGAGACCGATCAGGGTGCCGATCATTCCGAATGCCGGCGCCGTCTCCGCGATCGCCTTCAGGACGTCCTGGCCTTCACGATGGCGACGCTGGAGGTGGGCTATGTCGAGAGACAGGATCTGTTGAACGGCCTCTTCACCCGTACCGTCCACCACGAGCTGGATGCCCTGTTTGAGAAAGGCATCATCGGTCTGATAGTCGTCGAGTGAGAGGAGTCCCTTCTGACGTGAAGCCCGGCACAGCTCGACCAGCTCTTCGATGAGATCTTCAGGTGTCCTCAGGGCGAAAGAAAAAGCATTCTTTACGACAGAGACTGTCCGCTTGACGCGGGCAGCGGGAAATCGAACGAAGGTCGTGGCGGCGGTTCCACAGAAGACGATCAGCAGGGATGGAGGATCAATGAATACCTGAGGCTGTCCTCCCACGACGATCGCAAGTGCGACCAGGAGGAATGCGGAGATGATTCCGACAATAGTTGCAATATCCATATTGTTCCTCAAGTGCGGGAGTCGATGTTCAACCCGCTCCCTAGTAGTTTTTCGACACTCAACCCCGAAATCTTTAGGCTGGAGCCTGGTGATTTGAGTGAAGGAGGTGTGACTTGATACCCGTGCCAAGCGCTATTCCGCCCCGCTTGCTTCAGGGTCTTCAGCCTGGTTGAGCTTGTTTAGCCGAGGAACCGTAGGCGATTCTCCAGGTGGGAGCTGCGAGGGCCTGAGACGCTTTTGGCTTCGGCCAAAGGTGCTAACTGGCGTCCTCGCTAATGCCATGGAAGTGATATACGACCACACCCGAGTCGGAGACATCCATATCGGCGAGGCGATCGAGATTGAGCTGATCGAGTGCTTCCTTGGCTTCTGAAGATGACAACGGTGTGTTCATCGCCACGTCAGCAACCGTGAGCTTCCCACTCCGCTCACGAGCCAACTGTAAGATGGTTCGTTCCGAGGACTCGCGGGCTCGCCTCTTCCCTTTCCGTCTGGCATGACGGCAGATCCATAGGCCAAGAGCTGAAGGCAGGATTCCCAGGAACAGAGTGGCGAGAACGTAGCTCCACACGGACGCTTCTCCTGGATCCACGAGGTTTCCAAGACTTCCGATCAGCCCGAGTGCACCGAAGAAGCAAAGCGCTACGCCCACGAGAAACGATAGTTTGTCCGAGAAATTCATCCGTTCTTTCCCCTGTCTGTCAAATGGGAGTCGTCGTAGAAATCCAGGCTAGCTCCTTGTCTGGCAGTAGAGCTGCCCGCCCTTGACCACGGCTACCGGTGCCAGGCTTTGGCTTCCTGACCGGGCTTCGCCGTGTGCATCCAGCAGCTGGAACCTGCCCTGGCGAAGCTCGAAAATTGCGGCGTCGCCCCAGGCTCCGGCGGCCAGGGTTCCTATCTTCTTCTCCATCAAAATGGTCTGAGCCGGGATCGAAGTGACCTTGGCGATGGCCTCATCCAAGGACAGACCCAGGTACAAGAATTTGGTGAGGACGTTGGCCAGGTCGTACACCGGGCCATCCACATTGTAGACATGGAGGTCCGATGAAATGGTTTGTGGCTGAATCCCCTGTTCCAGGGCGTTTTCAACCACCCTCCAGGAAGAAGAGCCGGCGCCGTGGCCCACGTCGAAAACGACGCCTCTCTCCATGGCTTCGTGAACCGAGGGACGCACCTGACCCCGCTCGTCCAGAATGCCGCAGTCCATGCCGTGAAAGCAGTGGGTCAAGATGTCCCGCTCGCCCATCACTGCCAGTATTTCGTCGATCGAGTCACACCAGGCAGCCTGAGGATGAACCATGATTGGTAGTCCGCACGCATCTGCAGCCTCGCGGGCACGCTCCAGGGGCAGCATACCCGAGCGTTCACTGACGATCGTTTCTCGCGTCAGCCGCACTTTTACGCCCAGGATCACGTCGCGGTGCTGCTCGATCATCTTGCAAGCCTTGTCAACGTTGGCGTATTCGGGTATCTCAAATTCACCGATCTCCTGGGTCAACATGCCCTGAGACGAGATATTGAGTTGCGCCAGGATGCGCGTGGCACTCACGTCGATCACGAACTTTCGGAACCCCGGAAAGGTATCGGCACCGGCGGATCCGGCGTCGACGACGGTGGTGGCGCCTCTTGCAAGGCAAGTCGGGTCTGGCTCGATGCCGAAGTGGCTGACCCCAGGAAAGACATGGACGTGCAAATCAATCATTCCCGGCGTAACCAGACGCCCCCTGGCGTCCAGGACATTACGCGCCTCCCGTTCGGGTAGATTGTCGCCGATCTCGGCGACCAGACTGTCGGCAAAGCCAATATCCTTGTCGGCGTGAATGCCTTCAGCAGGATCGATCAGGGTTCCACCCTTGATGAGTAAGTCATATTTCATCGTGGCGCTAGTCTATCCTATTGGTAACTTGGAGCGTAAGATCGTGGCAGCGAAGAAGAAGGAATGCGATCTTCGGCTCGACGTATCAGCTGCCTCACCCTGGCTCTTGCATCACTTCCGGTGCTGGCGGGTAGCCACGTGAAAGGCGCAGAAGTCAACTCCACCGCCGAGCCGCGTGTGGATTTTGAGCGCGAGATTCGTCCCATCCTGACCACTCGTTGCCACACCTGTCATGGGTCCACCCAGCAGATGAATGGACTCCGGCTAGATCGACGTGAGGACGCCTTGGAGGGGGGGCTCTCCGGTCCTGCCATCGTGCCCGGCAGCAGCTCTCAAAGTCGCTTGATTCAGTTGGTTGCCGGAGTCGAGAAGAACCGTATCATGCCTCCTGCTGGGGATCGACTCAGCGATCAAGAAATCGGTAGGCTTCGTGCCTGGATCGATCAGGGAGCGCAGTGGCCGGAGGGGCGGGTCCCGGCTGAAGCGACTGACGCCTCTGGTCAAGCAACAGGTCATTGGGCTTTTCAAGCGCTGCGCAGACCCGAGCAGCCCTCGGTTCGGTATCAGGGTTGGGTGCGAAACACCATCGACACCTTTGTTTTGGCCAGGCTCGAATCCGAGGGGATCGAACTCTCTCCAGAGGCCGATAGGGTGACTTTGTACCGACGCGCGAGTCTGGACCTGACGGGCTTGCCGCCTTCCCCTGAGGAGTCGTCCGAGTTCCTGGCTGACAAGGGCAGTCGTGCCTACGAGAAGCTGCTCGATCGGCTGTTGGCATCCGAACACTATGGCGAGAAGTGGGCGCGGCATTGGCTCGACCAGGCCCGCTACGCCGACAGTGACGGATACGAGAAGGACAACCCCAGGCCACACGCATGGCGGTACCGCCACTTGGGTAATCAATGCCCTGAATCGAGACATGCCCTTCGATCAGTTCACGATTGAACAGCTCGCCGGGGATCTGCTTCTCGGGGCGACCACCGAACAGAGGGTTACTGCTGGGTTTCATCGTAACACCCTCAAGAACATCGAGGGGGGCGTCGACGCGGATCAGTATCGGTTCGAGGAGGTAGTCGATCGAACGGCGACCGTGGGAACCGTCTGGCTCGGACTGACTGTGGGCTGCGCTCAATGCCACGATCACAAGTATGATCCGGTATCCCAGAAGGACTTCTATCGCCTCTTCTCTTTCTTCAACAGCGCCGATGAAGCCAATATAGACGCACCTCTCGCAGGAGAGATGGGCCCCTATTTGCAGGCGCTTCCCGAGTTTGAGCGCAACAAGAAGGAACTCCTGGCGCAATATGGGGTCTCTGACTTGCAGCCTCCCTGGGAGGAGAAGTTGAGGCAAGCAGGAGCGGCGCCCGGAAAGATGCCTCTCTGGGATCTGACCTACGACATCCTGCGTATCTATGTGGACGACGGTGAAGATGGTCAGCGAATCCTACACACCGATCCCAGCAAAAGGACGCCTCGGGACACTGATCTGCTGTCGAAGTTCTTCGTCAAGCAGTATAAGCGAGTGCTGATCGAGGAAGAGTTTGAGAAGACCGGGTTCAAGGAGCTGGGCGAGAAGTTAGATGCTCTGGAGGAGTCCTTTCCGGGGCTGAGTCGGGCACAGACGATCAAGCGCCGTCGAATTCCTCGCCGGACGCATATCCACCTACGTGGGCAGTGGGACCGTCCTGGCCTGGAAGTGAAGTCCGAGATACCTGAGATCCTGGGTAAGTTGGGTGCTTCCGGGGACGCCACCCGGCTCGATCTCGCGAGGTGGCTGGTCTCCTCCGAGAATCCCCTGACGGCTCGCGTGACGGTGAATCGGATCTGGCAGGAGTACTTTGGTCAGGGATTGGTCACAACCTCCGATAACTTTGGCACCCAGGGAGAGCCTCCCTCACACCCGGAGCTTCTCGATTGGTTGGGCAGCGAGTTGGTCCGAAGCGGCTGGAGTCTGAAGCATATCCACCGTTTGATCGCCAGCTCGGCTACCTACCGTCAATCCTCCAGAGTCCGACCAGAGCTGCTGCAGCGGGACCCCGGAAACGCGTTGCTGGCCCGGCAGTTGCGAGTGCGGCTGCCAGCTGAGCTGATTCGTGACAGTGTTTTGGCTGCCAGCGGCCTCCTGGATAGGAGGGTCGGGGGGCCGAGTGTTCGACCGCCCTTGCCGGAGGGAGTTGCCAAGCTGGGCTTTAGCGGCGGTATAAAATGGAAGAGTAGCAAAGGATCGGATCTCTACCGCCGCTCGCTTTACATTCATTACCAGCGAACTGTTCCTTATCCCTTTTTGGCAAACTTCGATGCTCCCGAGGCCAGCACCACTGCCTGCAGCCGGGAGCGCTCCAATACGCCCCTCCAGGCTTTGAATCTGTTGAACGATCCTGTCTTTTTCGAGGCCTCGCAGGCCCTGGCAGCACGCGTGCTGTGGGAGTCTCCCGGGAGCGATTTCCGCTCGCGCCTCGACCACGCTTTTCGACTTTGCCTGATTCGGGGGGCCACAGCCAGTGAGCAGGAACGTCTTTACGCGTTTTTTGTGAAGCAAAGGCAGCTACTGGAGAAGGACCTTACCGCACCCGAGGCCCTCTTTCCAGCTCAGTTAGCTGGAATCGATCGCCTTGAAGCTTCGGCCTGGGTAGGGTTGAGCCGCGTCCTCTTGAATCTAGATGAGTTCATTTCGCGGGAGTAAAGCAATGAATCTTGAGGAGTACTTACGCATTCAGTCACGGCGAAGCTTTCTGCACCACTGTGTGGGTGGCCTGGGAACCGCAGCACTGGTTCATCTCCTGGCAACGGAAGGGCGAGCGGCAAGCAGCGGCGTTTCGGTGACCGATCCTCTGGCCCCGAAGTCCCCTCACTTCACCCCCAGGGCCAAGAACGTCATTTTCCTTTTCATGGCGGGCGCACCCAGCCAGATCGATTTGTTCGATCCCAAGCCGGAGCTACACAAATGGCATGGCAAGCCCTTTTCCTCCTCCTTGACGGAAGACTTGCAGTTGGCCTTCATCAAGCCCAACGCTTCGGCGATGGCTAGTCCCCGTGAGTTCGTGCCCTGCGGTGAGAGCGGGACAGAGATCTCTGACTGGTTGCCCCACACGCGTACCATCGCCGATGAAATCTGCTTGGTCCGCTCGATGGAAAGCGAAGCCTTCAATCACCATCCAGGCCAGTCGCTGCTGATGAGCGGGAGTACCCTGGTTGGTCGGCCAACGATGGGTTCATGGGTCACCTATGGCTTGGGAAGCGAATCAGAAAACCTGCCTGGCTTCGTCGTACTGAGCTCTGGAAAGGGTACCAGTGGGGGTGCCAGCAACTGGTCCAGCGGCTTCCTGCCCTCGAGTCATGAGGGTGTTGTTTTTCGAAACTCGGGAGATCCGATTCTGTTCCTCTCCAACCCTCCTGGTGTTAGTGCCGAGATGCAGAGGCTGGGACTCGATGCACTCCGAGACCTCAACTCGAGTCATCGCGAGGAGACGGGGGATCCGGAGATCGCCTCGCGGATTGCGTCCTACGAGCTGGCCTTTCGTATGCAGTCAGCAGCTCCCGATTTGCTAGACTTTTCCGACGAGCCCCGGCACGTCCAGGAGATGTACGGTATCGACGAAGAAATCACTCAGCAGTATGGAACCAACTGCCTTCTGGCTCGACGGATGGTGGAACGAGGCGTACGTTTCGTGATGCTCGCTCACGCAAGCTGGGATCAGCACAATAAACTCAACGAGAAACTCAAGGAGAACTGCGACATCACCGATAAGCCCGCCGCCGCCTTGATAAAGGACCTCAAGCAGCGAGGCTTACTGGACTCGACCCTGGTCGTTTGGGGAGGAGAGTTCGGCCGCACACCCATGGGCGAAGTGTCCCAGACCGCTAAGGGCTCCGAGGACGGCACAGGACGGGACCATCATCCCAAGGGTTACAGCATGTGGCTGGCCGGGGGAGGGATCAAGGGAGGTCAGGTCGTGGGACAAACCGACGAGCTGGGTTTGAGTGTAGTGAAGGACAAGGTCCTGGTGCACGACTTGCAAGCAACCCTTCTGCACTGCCTGGGGCTGAAGCACACCGATCTGATTTATAGGCACATGGGGAGAGATTTCCGCCTGACGGATGTTGGGGGACGGGTCGTCAAGAAGATGCTGGCCTGAGGCCTCAGGTCCTACAACCGAAAGCGAGGATGACAGGATGAGTGTGTCACCGAAGCCTCCAAAGATGTATCAGAGATTCGTGCGGCGTTATCCGAAACTGGGCCAGGCCTGGGATCTGATGGCAGAACAGGGCCGGGAGGGACCGCTGGACGGAAAGACCGTGCGGCTTGTCAAGCTCGGCATCTCCATTGGGGCGATGAGAGAAGGTGCCGTTCACTCCAACGTGCGCAAGGCAGGTGCGCTAGGAATCTCGAGGGAAGAGATGGAGCAGGTGATAGCCCTCGCCGCCTCGACCCTGGGTCTTCCCTCCACCGTGGCTGCCTTCTCCTGGATTCAAGATGAACTGGGGGAATCCTCACAGGAGTGAGGGCCGAACTCCGGGGCAGTGCCGAGTGCGGCTCCGTTTGGGTCTTCCATCGAGAGATGTTGGCGGCGTGCCACCCGTCGTTGAGTTTCAGGGCAGTCCCGCCCCCAGCGGTGCTGGCCCCGTTCGAGAACGAAACTTTGGTTGTCTTTAGCCGCAAACATCGATAGCAGCATGTCCGTTGTAGGACGGGCATTCCTGCCCGTCGAGGACACTGACGGGCAAGAATGCCCATCCTACGCCGGTCACTGCTCGATGAAGTTTCAGCTTAGTCGCGCCCCAGCCGGGCTGTCCCATTCGAGAAAGAAACTTGAAGCCTCTCGCCACACTGTCCAGTGGCAAGAGACGTGCGACGTTCGGACGTTCAGACGTGCGACGATCCCAATGAAGTTTCAGCTTAGCCCCGCCTCCGGCTGCAGACCGCCGGATCGTACAGGAAAGAAACTTCTCGAGTCATAAAAGCCTGAAGCTCGAGCGAGGGGTTGGGGAGCCCCCGACGATCAAGACGTGGGACGAGAGGATGGTGTTCTAGGCTACGCAATCAGTAGAAGTAGTACATCATGAACACGGCTGCGGAGCAAAGGAGGCTGGCCCAGGTGAGGTCGTCTTTGAGCAGTCCGATGCCTGAAGTCGAGGTTGTGCTGCCCGGAGTGTCGCTTCCACGATTCGAACCGAGGCCGGCTGCTCGGGCGAAGGGCAGGAGAAGCAGTGTCATCAGCGCTCCCAGACAGGCTGCCAGAGTGGGGGAGACCTGGTTCGTATGAAGGACAAGTCCGAGCCCAGTCAGGGTAAAGATCCACAGTAGTAGGAAGCAGAGCAAACGGCGGAGGGCCCTGGGATCGTTGTCCCCGAGATCGGCCCAGACCAGTGACTGTTTCTTCCGATCCGCGTTGCCCAGTTGACTGACCAGTAGGTGGACACCGCAGCACAACACGATCACGGCAAGGACCCGGTGGAAGAAGTTGAGCTGTGCTCCCAGATAGGCTGCGATTGTGGGGATCGTGCCCAGGTAGGAGTTGTAGGCTAGCTCCACCAGCCCGGAGAGGGGAACGCCGGCTAGGATTGTGGCGAAGGCACCGGTAGGCGTGGCGCCCCTCCAGAAGAGTCCCAACAGAAACACGACCAGCAGTCCCGGAGTCAGATA
This sequence comes from Acidobacteriota bacterium, assembly GCA_965219855.1. Lineage (GTDB taxonomy): Bacteria > Acidobacteriota > UBA6911 > RPQK01 > JAJDTT01 > CAUZIZ01. Next base: position 494,865 of record CBDCOR010000012.1, on the reverse strand, counting down.
GCCTTGGTAATCGACGATTTGGAGAAAGAAGTTCTTATCCGAATTGGGGTCTATGACCCAGATCGCGAGCACGGCAGCCAACGTCACGAACGCGACAATGGAGAGCCGGCCGGCTCGGATCATCTGAGCATCGGTAGCGTCAGGATTGATGTATCTGCGGTAGAGGTCCACAGTCACAATCGTCGCCGCCGAGTTCATCATTGAGTCGATCGAGGACAGAATCGCTCCGATGACGCCCGCTGAGATACACCCGATGATTCCGAAACCGATGGGCTGAACCACCAGGAGAACCAGCTCTGTAAAGGCGGTATCGGGAGCGATCGTACGCTCGGGAAGCCGCTCCTGAAACAGGTAGAAGGCGGCCACACCGGTGCCAATGGCGAAGAAGGGAATCAGCAGCTTCAGAAAACCCGCGGCCACGATGCCGATCCGTGCCTCGGCGTCGCTGCGCGCCGCCAACGCCCGCTGCACGATGAACTGATTGGTCCCCCAGTAGAAGAAGTGTAGGGCCATCAGGCCTGTCAGTACTCCGGTCCAGGGAAGCTCGGGATGGTGGCTGGGAAGATACAGGTGCATCTTTCCGTCTCCGGCTCGATCCCGCAGCATCATTTCACCCCAGCCACCGATCTGGTCGAAAGTGAGCAATGCCAGGACAATTCCGGCCAAGAGCAGCAGGAACGACTGCATGACATCGGTCCAGATGACCGCCTTCAGGCCTCCGAAGATGGTGTAGCTGGCTGAGACCGCGGCCAGGGCGATCACGAAGAGCGCATAGTAGAACTGGTTGACGTTGAGCCTGCTAGAGGGGCTCGACGATGTGGCTGAGTCGGCCGCCGGTTCGACGGCGAGCGACAACTGCTCGACCGCCTCTCCGCCCATCAGGATGCAGGTCGAACGAGCTCCGATATAGAGGGCGGGAGCTAACTGAACCACTGCCATGATCAAGATCATGATGACAGCGTAGGCGACGCGGCTGCGATCGTCGTAGCGTCGGCCCAGGTATTCGGCGAGGGTGTAGACCTTCAGCTTTCGATAGACCGGCAGGAAGCCATAGCAAAGGAGCATCAAGCCGGCGATCGCTCCCAGTTCGAAGTGGCTCTGGGCGAAGCCTACGCTGAAGCCAATCCCCATCATACCGATCATGTGGTTAGCGCTGACGTTGCTGCCGAAGATTGATCCGGCCACGCCCCACCAGGGAATCTTTCTACCGGCGAGAAAATAGTCTTCTGAGGTTTCTTCCTTGCGCCCGGCAATTAGACCGATCGTCATGACCGCGATCAGCGATCCGAAGAAGATGATCAGGTCCAGTGTGGTGAAGGTGGTGCCCACGAAATTAAAGTCGCGAAGTTGGCGTTGTGAGGGGGGAATTGTAGTCGCGAGCGAAAGGAGGAGTCAATCCGGTCACCGATTTGGCACCGCCGCATTTCGTGAAGCGGGTCCGGAGCGTCAGGGCGCGCCTTACGTCGGCTTTTTCATCCCTACTGGCGGATCCTCTTGTGTGTCTTGGGTCGAAAACATAGAATCGGCTTCCCGTCCACGGTCCGGTCGCTTCGGAAGGAGAGAAGAAGATGTTGGTAAGAGCTACTGCAATCGTGCTCACCGTGGGATTGATTGTTTTCAACATCCCCTGGTCGCAAGTCTCTCGCGTTTTTGGTGGAGACAAGGGAAGCGGAGCCCCTCAAACGTTTCCACAAGTGTTCAACCTAGGTTCGGACACCACCTCTGACGTCACCGTTTTCAACCCTAACGGGAAGTCCGGGACGTACGACGTCCAGTTCATCAGTCAGGATGGTTCATTCCTGATGAAGCAGTCTACGATACCTTCCCTTGGAACGGGACAGTTTACTCCACCTCCTGACTTTCTGGGGTCGGCCGTAGTGAGTGGGAGCCAGACCTTCAATTCCATCGTCACCTGGCAATTGACGGTTTTGGGCAACTCGTCTAATGTCGGCGTCCCGCCGCTGCATTCTGACGGAGGATTCTTGTGGACAGGTGGCGTTGGAGAGTTGAGCAGCGGGTCCATGATCGGAGTCGCTATTCACAATACGTAGAATAGGAATACGCAGTGTCAAACCATGATGTTTGATACAGAGGGTGAGACGGAGAGCAGCAAAGTCACCACGATCAAGGCAGGGGGCCAGGTTTCCGAGTTTGTCGAGACGCCTCAGAATTTCGTGGGCGGCATGCAGGTCAACTGCAATGGGCACGTATTACCCACTGCAGTGATTCAGGACCAGCAGAACGGATTCCCAACGCCTCTGTCTCTCAGTGAGGTTGAGGAAACTTCGGGTGGTATGGCAACAGCAACACCGGCAGCAACGTCGTGTCCCTGCTGATGAAGAATCCTCTCTTTGCGACCCTACTGATCATCGCTCTGATTCTGCCGGGCTGGTTTCTGAGCTGCTCCGGCGGTGGCCCAAAAGGACGCAGTCACGAGGGCTTCGGTCGTGACGGGGTGGTTCGCATCGGCTATGCCAATGAGGCCCCTTTCGCCTACTACGATAACGAGAGCGGTAAGCTAATCGGAGAGTCGGTTGAGGTGACACGGCATATGCTGAAGAAGATGGGAGTAGCTGACTTCGAGGGGGTCCTCACGGAGTTCGCCTCTCTGATCCCAGGACTGAAGGCCGGCCGCTTTGACGTCATTGCGGCCGGAATGTGGATCATTCCACCACGCTGCCGAGAGATCAATTTTTCCGAACCGATTTCGTGCATCGGCCAGGGGTTCATCGTCAAAGCTGGAAATCCGCTCAACCTGCACGGATACGAGGACGTGGCCAGGCACCCAACGGCCCGGTTGGCGGTAGTCGCTGGCGGAGTCGAGCTTCGTTTTGCCCGCGCGGTTGGCCTGCCCCAGGACCGAATCTTGATCTTTCCGGATGCACCCAGTGCCATCGCGGGAATCCAAGCCGACCGGGTGGACGCCGTGGCGGGCCCGGTTCCCGCACACAAGGACATGATCAGGAAGGCCAACGACCGCAGCCTGGAAAGGGCGCAGCCCTTCAACCGTCCGAATGTCCCCGGGGAGCCTACTCGCCTCTGCAGCGGAATCGGGTTCCGCAAGGATGACGTCCACTTCTTGGAGGAGTTCGATAGCCACCTGAAGAGTTTCATCGGGACAGATCAACATCTCGAGATGATTGAGGCCTTCGGGTTCACCGAGACAGAGCTTCCCACGGGCGTCACCAGGGAGGAACTCTGCCGTCCTTAATCGGCGTGAATAACTAAATAGGAGCCGGGCAAAAACATAACAGCGCGCTGGCCGAACGGTCGGCCTTCGAGTTGGGGCAGGACTAAGCTGAAACTTCATTTGCGAGCGTAGCTTTGGCCTCCAGGCCGAAGTCTTCTTGATTCGAGCCTTTGGCTCGGACGGCGGCCTGAAGCCCACCGCTACGCCGGGCCCAAAGTTTCTTTCTCGAATGGGGCCAGCACCGCTGGGGGCTCCACTGACCTGAAACCTTCATTCGGTTCCAAACAGGAAGTGGTGCAGTCATCCGCTTTCTCCTCAGAACTGGGTGTCATCCTGCAGGTGGAGCTCACCTTCTCAGGATGATGACGGTTGAGATCGCCGTCGAGGAGGGCGAGCTGCGGCCTGGAATTCCAAGGCGCCTGTTCGACCGGAGGTTCATGGGCGCCACTCCGCTTCGAGCCTGGGACGTCACCCCGGACGGGCAGCGATTCCTCATGATTCAGTGGTATCCCAAAGAAGCAACTACAAGACTGAATCAGTTTTCGGAAGACAAGGTAAGCGTCGTCCTCAACTGGTTCGAAGAGCTAGGGCGTCTGGTGCCCACCGACCAATGATCAACCCCAGCGACGTGGATTAGGTTTCCAGGCCGAAGCTTGGGGATCACAATAGCCGGAGGAAATCATCAATTGTGAGATGGGCTTGTTTGATGATGTGGGAGAGTGTGGAACGTTTGATCGGACGATGCGCCGGTACGACCAGCTTCAGGGTCTGGTCGGCAGTGTCAGGGGCCACCCAAAAGCGGCCAGTGAGGGCCACTTCAAAACCGGCCATTTTCAAGAGCCATTGAGGGCCGCATCCGGCGTAGGATGCGCCGATGGCCAATACATTGAAAATGGAAAAGAAGCAAACGGTTTTGGCGCTCCTGAAGCTGGGCTGGTCGTATCGTCGGATCGAGCGAGAGGTGGGAGTCCGACGAGAGAGGATTGCCCGCTATGATCCCTCCCGAGATTCAAAACCGGCCAAAGTGGCCCCCGGCTCGGAGGAGCAAAAGCGGCCAAAGCGGCCCCCGGGTCTGCGCAGCTTCTGTGAGCCCTTTCGGGAGCAGATTGAAAAGAAACTCCAGCAGGGATTGCAGGCCAAGCGGATCTGGCAGGACCTGGTCTTCGAGCAGGGATTCGGGGGAGCCTACAACTCCGTCAAGCGCTTCTGTGGAAAGCTCAAGGCGGAGAGTCCTCGCGTGTTTGCTCGGGTGGAAACTCCCCCCGGTCGGGACCTGCAGATCGACTTCGGCAAAGGAGCCCTGACTCGGACCGAATCGGGTCGTTACCGCCGTCCTCATCTGTTCAAGGCCGTCCTCTGCCACTCGCGCCACTCCTATGAGGAAGTCGTCTGGCGGCAGGAACTGAAGACGTTCATCCGCTGTGTCGAGGAGGCTTTTCACGCTTTTGGAGGCGGCGTGGAGGTGGTTCGCCTCGATAACCTCAAGGCCGGGATCACCCGGGCTTGCTTGGTGGACCCCGAGGTCAATGCCGTCTTCAGTGCGCTCGCTCGCCACTACGGCTTCGCCGTGCTGCCCATCCATCCGGGCGCTCCGAACGAGAACGGAAAAGTCGAAAGAAGCATCGGATATACCGACTCCAGCGCGCTCAAAGCTCGCCGCTTCGAGAGCCTGGATGCGCAGAATGAGCATCTGCAGAGTTGGAACGAGCGAATCGCCCGCCAGCGCATCCACGGCACCACCAAGCAGCAGGTCTGGCCCCGCTTTGTCGAAGAACAGAAGCATCTCCGACCGCTTCCGGATTCCCGCTTCAGTTTCTTCCGCGTGGGCCGTCGAACGGTCTCCACCGATGGCCACATCGAAGTCGACCGAGCGTTCTACTCGGTGCCCAATCATCTGCTCGGTTGTGAAGTCGCCGTGCACTGGGATGATCGTATCGTCCGCGTCTTCTTTCGTGAGCAACAGGTGGCCCTGCATCCGAAGCACCCGCCGGGGAGATTCCGAACCGAAACGAGCCATCTTCCGGAACGCAAACGCTACGCGCACTATCGAACCGAGCATCATCTGCTGAAGCAAGCCCGAGCCGTGGGTCCAGAGGCGCACCGCTGGGCCGAGCGAGCTCTGGAGGTCCGAGACATGCTCGCCTACCGACTCGTGCAGGGCATGATCTCGCTGACCCGCCGCTACCGCGCTTCGGTCGTCGACGAAGCCTGCGGCAAGGCGCTCGCACATGACGCCTTCCGCTACCGGACTCTGGTGGCTTTGTGTAAGCGACTGGACGTGCCGCAGCGCTCTTTGTTTACCTCCGAGCACGAGTTGATCCGACCGCTGTCCGAGTACCAGATCACCGATCCCACAGGAGAACCAGAATGATCTCATCAGAACTGGAACGAAAACTTCGTCACCTCCGGCTCTCGGGCCTGGCTCAGGTCTTTGACGTTCGCCTGCAACAAGCCGTCCAGGGAAGGCTCAGCCATCAGGAGTTCTTTGAGCTGCTGATTGATGACGAGCTGACCCGCCGTCGGGACCGGCTGTTGGAGCGACGTTTGCGCCAGGCCCAGTTTCCGGAACAAAAGCACTTGGAGGACTTTAACTTCTCCTTTAACCCCTCCATCAACCGGCAGCAGATCTTCGATCTGGCTACCGGCCGATTCATCCAACAGCGCCGCGGCTGGTTGGTCATCGGTCAGACCGGAGTCGGCAAGAGCCATCTGATCATCACCGTCGGGATCAAGGCGGTCGAAGCCGGTCACCGGGTGCAGTACAAGTCGGCTTTCGATCTGCTGGAAGACATCGCCGAAGCCACGGCCACCGGCAGACGCCGATCTTACATTACGGAGATGACCCGGATCCCGCTGCTGATCCTCGAGGATCTGGGACTCCGCAGAGTGCCGGAGTCGGCGGCAGAAGATCTGTTGGAGATCCTGCACCGCCGATACCAGAAGACCTCGACGATCCTCAGTTCGAATCGACCCCTGGAGGACTGGGGCGCGATGCTGGGAGGAGATACGGCGGCCACCTCGGCGCTGCTGGACCGCTTCCTGCACACTTCGGAAGTCACCTTCATTCGGGGCAAGAGCTATCGCCTCTACGAGCGACAGCAACGAGAGAAATCCACCCCGAAGCGAGGGAAAGAGAAATGACACCTGCGAGGCGAGTGCTGTGAGTGCGGGCTTGTCCCCTACTCGCAGACCCTGGGACTCAGCCCCAGGCTTCGTAGATTGCCCGCTCCGAGGGAGGGGTCAGGACAGGGTGGGGCATGAGATCATTGCTTGAGGGGCCTCTGAGCGAATGTTTTTTGAAAAAAGGAAGCCAGGAAGAAGCCGTGTCGTTGAAACCAAGCAGAGACCATGGAAGCCAGGCTTCTCGAGTTTCCCCCAACACCCCCGGAAAGCCGTGGAAACTGCCGCGCTATGGAAACCGTGGGAAAACGGCTGCCTCGCGAAGACGACTCCAGGAGGCGAGTTTTTCCACCGTTCCCACAGCGCTTGGAAAACTCCTCCGGACGGAGTTTCCCACAGTTCCCACCGCTTCTACGGCTGAACACACAACAAAGCCTCCTCCCCCCGCTTCGCGGGGAGGGCTTCACAAGGGATTGAAATGACTCGAACCGGAGGATATAACTACTGAATTACTGGCCGGTTTTGACCCGGCCCCGCCTGGCCGCTTTTGAAGTGGCCCCCGACATCGGCAGTGTGTTTCTGCAGCCTTATGTGACTTCCTCTCTGTCTTACCACGACCCATCCGTCCCTTCGCAGAGCTCTGAGCACTCTTTCATAGCTCAGACTTGGGACCTTGCTCATACTGCGATCTCAACAACCTCAGCCTCAGGTGAAGCAAGATCGTCGTCAACGGGCTCGAGATACAATTCGATCGCTTCCGTGATGTTCTTGAGAGTCTCTTCTTTCGTGTTGCCCTCACTGATGCATCCTGGCAACGCGGGCACCGTTGCGGTGTAACCACCTTCTTCACTCGGCTCGAGAACGACTCGCACTTTCATATAGATCTACCTCTAATCCAAGTATAGTCTCTGTCCCATCAAGCAAGATGTACATTCTACCCAATTGGCAGGCTGAGAGCGGGACGGCTGCAAGCTCTTACGGGCCAGATGATGGGGCGAAGCGAGCCGGCTTCAGCCTCGGCCGAAGTGTTTTCTCGCCGGTCCGGGGTACGCAACGACGGCCTGGAGACCGCCGCTACCGTTCAGAACGAGAACCGGAAACCGAACTGGAACTGGCGGGCGGTGGCCGCGAAGAAGACCCGACCGGCGGTCCCGGAGGCGATGTTCCCGTTCGGCGCCCCGAAGTTGGCGTGGTTGAAGGCGTTGAAGAGGTCCACCTGGAAGTCCAGGGTCTTCTCCTCGCCGAAGGCAAACTCCTTGTGAAACGAGAAGTCCACCAGGACCAGGCCGTCCCTCCGAAGCGGGGCGTAGGACGAGTTGCCCAGCGCCCGCCGCGCGGCCTCGGGGCAGATGTCGGCACCCTGGCACAGACTGCTGTCGTAGATGGGCGCCACGAAGGCACTGGTGTCGAACCAACGCTCGACGCTCCGCTCGATTTCCCCCAGGTTGCCGTCGCCGATGCGATCCGGGTAGAGATCGAAGACGGCTCCCTGCGGTACAGTTCCCCGGAGTGCGGTCTCGGAAGTGGAGGTCAGGGGGACCTGCAGAATCTCACCGGAGCGCGAGAAGAAGACCGTGTTCAGTCCTGCTTTCGAACTGAAGCCCCGGCCGATCAAGGTAAACGGGGTCCCCTCCCAGATCTCCCTGTAGTTTCTTTGGAAAAGACAAGATCGGATCGACAATAGTTGGGAATGGAGCCGTTGGGTCATCGGCGTGTTGCGATCGACTGATCGTGGCGACATCTGGAACCTGCTTGCCCTTGCGTCCTTGGTACCTTCGCAGAGATCAATGGCACTACGTCATTCTGACCTCAGCGCAACCACCAGAGCGCCGCCAGCATCAGCAGCATCGCGATCGTCCCGACAATGCGATGGTCTTTCCAGACCGGAAGTGAGGAAGGGATGACGGCCGCTTCATTTCCATTCTGAACGTCCAGACGCTCGAGTAGTCGGTCATCCAGGGTCAGCGTATCCTGGCGGGCCCAGATCAATCCCTCTAGCTGTGCCTCCGTTTTGGGCCGGGTGATCAACGAGATCGAGATCATCACTGCCAGCAGGACCCCCATGGCGATCGGCAGCCAGTAGACAATCGACGACTGGGTCGGACCAAAGCCGAAGGTCTGATGCATGTGCTGACAGTAGTAGCAGACCAAAGGCGACAGGACGATGGTGGCAATGGCCCCGGTGGACGTGGCCCGTCGCCAGAGCACACCCACGGTGAAGATGGTGACGATCGGGCCTGCAAGATAGGCCAGGCCGTTGAGCAGATACTGAAGGATCGACGCGGTGCCTTTGAGCGCAAAAGCCCGTGCCACAACCACAATCAAGAGGCACAGAATGGCCAAGCGGCCCACCAGGATGAGGCGACGCGTAGCGGCCCCTTTATCCAGCAGGCGGCGTTAGAGGTCATAGGTGAACAGGGTCGCCCAGGAGTTGAGGCTGGAGTCGGCCGAAGACATCAATGCCGCCAGAATCGCTGCCGTCAGGAGCCCGCTCAGGCCCATGGGGACCACTCGATTAATCAGCTCGGGAAGGGCTTGATCGGGTCTCTCCAGATCGGGGAGGAGAACAAACGCGATAATACCGGGAAGGACCAGAATGAAGGGCAGAATCACCTTGATCATGCAGGCCACCATGGCGCCCATGCGAGCATCCCACTCCGTGCGTGCCCCCAGAGCTCTCTGGACCATCGTCTGATTGAGACACCAGTAGTAGATCGTCACCAGGAAATATCCGCCAATGAGGGTGCCAGGGAAGGGATAGTCGGGATGGTCGGCGGGCAGCCAGACGTGCATCTTGTCGGCCGCTTCGGTCATCAGCCTCTCAACGCCGCCGATTTCAATCAGACCCAGGATGGTGAGGACGGCTCCGCCAAGAATCATCAGCGACCCCTGAATCACATCCGTCCAGACGACCGCCCCGAGTCCTCCCAGAATCGTATAGGCCCCGACGAAGGCGGCGATCCCCATCAGTCCCCAGAGGAAAGGGATGCCGAACATCACGTCCATGACGATGGCACCACCCAGGAGTAGGAACGGGATGTAGATGAGGATTTCGTACACCAGCACGGAGACGGCAAACATCAATCGCACTGGCAGGTTGTATCGCTGTTCCATGAACTCGGGCAGCGTGTAGACCCCCCGGCGCTGGTAATAGGGCAGGAAAATGAAGGTCAGCATGAACAGTCCAAGAACGGCTCCCCATTCCAGGGTTCCGACGGCTATGCCCACGCGGTAGGCGTCACCGGCCAGCCCCACCAGGGAACCAGCCGAAATGTTGGTAGCGAACATAGACAAGGCGATGGCATACCAGGGAAGGCGCCTACCGGCCAGAAAGAAGTCAGCCGTGGTCTCCGCCTTGCGGGACATGTAGAGCCCGAAGACGAACACTGCTAGGATGTACAGACCGAAAATCGACCAGTCGATCCAGTTTGTGTTCAAAGGGGTCATTTTGATTGCTTGGTTGGGATGGCAGACATGTTGTGGAGTCTGATCATCCTTCAGCATTGCACAGGCTCACCGCCAACGAAAGAGTCCTCCATGATGCTCCCCTCTTTCTAGCCTTAGGGTCTGCGCAAGAATAACTTGGTAGAATTGGCGCTCGGATTTGCATCAGATTTGGCCGCGAACGATTGAGCGAAACCGCAGGCGTAGCCAGGTCTACGTTGAGAATTTCGCGATTGAGGAGCGGCCGAAGATGGTGTGAAGACGAGATGCCAAAATGCCAAGTTATTTTTGCGCAGACCCTTAATAGGCGTACTCAGCATGTTGAAGGTGGGATTTATCGGCCTGGGGGCCATCAGTAATGAAAACGTCTTGGGCTACCTGGGCTCGGACGATTGCGATTTGAACCCGGCAGCGGGGAAGAAATGGTTGGAGAAGTGGAGTTCTCATGCCCACCTCTACACAGACTTCCACGAGATGCTGAGCCGGGAGGATCTGGACCTGGTGGAGATCCTGACACCCCACCATCTCCACTGCCAGCAGGCGATGGCCTGCGCCCGGGCAGGAGTGAAAGGAATCAGCCTGCAAAAGCCCATGGCAGTCACTCTGGACGAGTGCGACCGGATCATCCAAGCCTGCGGGGAGAGCGGCACTGTGCTGAAGGTCTATGAGAATTTCGTTTTCTACCCCGTCTATCTGAAGGCGAAGGAGCTGATTTCCGGGGGACTCATCGGAGATCTCCGCAGCATCCGGGTCCATACCATGGCGGGTCTGAAAGAAGGGGCTTCCCGGCCCTGGTGCTGGAGTGCCGGAAGCTGGTCCCTGGATCTGAAGCGGTCCGGGACCAGTCCCCTGGTGGGTGACGACGGCCATCACAAGTTCTCTCTGATCCGTTGGTTCATGGAGCGCGACCTGGAAAAAGTGGGAGCCTGGATCGATTCCGAGACCCCCCTGGACGCGCCCGCCCTGGTTCGCGCGAGGTTCAAGCCCCGCCAGGGGGATCCTCCGAAGTACGCCCAGATCGACTTCTCCTTTGCACCGAAGATGATTCTCCCCTGCGACTTCTGGCTGGAGGAGTTTGTTGAAATCGTGGGGGAGGCGGGTATCATGTGGGTCAATCAGTGCTCGGCCGCAGGGGATAGAGCCCTGTTCGTGGGGAACCAGATGTCGAAGAGTGAGGTCTTTCCACCGATTGCTGTCTTTCTCGACGGTAGGGTCCGGACCTATCTCGAGGACATCACTCCGGGGGAACGGAACTGGTCCTCCTCTTTCATCAACAGCACCAGGCACTTCATCCGGGTGATCAAAGAGGGTAGGGAGCCCCCTATTCACACGGGCGCAGAGGCCAAGGAGATCCAACGGTGTACCCTGGCGGCGCTGCTGTCGGCACAGGAGAATCGGGACATCTATCTGGAGGAGATCACGAGCGAGGCCGAGCAGGCAGGGGATTTCCAACTGAAGACCAATTTCTGCCGGGTGTGAGCAGAGCGTTCTCCCAAGGAAGTGACAAAGAATGAAGACCACGAAACTGCTACGAGAAGGGATGAAGGGGCCCAGGACCGTGGTCTCCATCGGAGCCTACGACGCTTTCTCTGCACTGCTGGTTGAGCGCGCGGGTTTCGATTCGGTATACGTGGGCAGCTACGCTACCGAAGCCGCATCTCTGGGGAAGCCGGACCTGGCCCTGATGAGCAAAACGGAGCGCCTCTGGATCTGCCGCAACGTCGCCAAGGCCGTGAGTATTCCGGTGATCGCCGACGCCGAAGAGGGCTATGGAAATGCCATGAGCGTGATGGACACTGTTCGCGATTTCGAGGCGGCAGGTGTCGCTGGGATCCATCTCGACGATGAGGCTCTTCCGTCCAAGTGTCCGTTTCTTCCCGGAATCCCTCGGAATCAGCTGATCAGTACCGATGAAATGTGTGGAAAGATCGAGGCTGCGGTTGAAGCCAAGACGGATCCCGACTTCGTCATCATCGCCAGGACTGATGTCATCGGGACAGTTTCCAGGGAAGAGTATTATCGAGACAACCTCATCGAAGAAGTGGTGAAAAGGAGCAAGGCCTACGCCGAGGCCGGAGCGGATGCCATATTCGTGATGGCGCTGACTAAGGAAGATCTGAACTACTTTTCTCGTGAGATCAAGGCACCGCTGGTGGGCATCTTTGCCACTGCAGAGCCCCTTCCCATATCCGATTTCCAGGAGGCGGGATGCCAGATCACCATCGGTTCGTTGGTGGGGATCTACGCGGCCGCCAGAGGGCTGGTCGATGCTCTCAGTCGGCTCAAGGAGACGGGAGACTGGAACGCTACCACCGATCTGATGGTGGACGACCGTGAATTTTTCGAGATTCTGGATTTGAACCAGTATCTACCAGGGTATTCCAAGTACCGGATCCCTTGACCTGAAACCTACCTGACACGAGGACAGGAAGCCTGAAGCGCGAGCGAGGGGCTGGAGTGCAGCGAAATGCGTGGACGAGGGGGCCTGAAGCGAAGATACGCAGACAAGTCGGGAGGACTCGGCGTGCTCCCCAACCCCTCGCTTGCGCTTCAGGCTTCCATGGATCTCAGATGCTTGCCTTAGAGGCAACGGAGGACTCAATGGTCAAGGGCATGTGGAATTATGCCGTCAAGACAGACGACTTGGAGAGGACTACCCGCTTCTATCTGGAGTGCCTGGGAGCTGAGCTGAGAATCAGTAGCGAGGTCCTGGGGTGCACCTACAACCTGATCCGCGTAGGAGAAACCCGTCTGATCCTCTTCGACAAGGCTCCCTATGAGGAGTTGCTGGGAATCGAGCTGCCTAATGGTTTCCTCCACGTGGTCTATGAGGTCGACGACTTCGAGTCCCAGATCCGGATCCTGCGCGAGTCGAACGTCAAGTTCCTGATGGGGCCCCAGATCGTGGAAGGAGAGTTCGGGGTTCGAAAGTTCGCCTTTTTCGAAGCTCCGGGTGGCGTCAGGACAGAGGTCATGCAGATCCTGGAAGACACCCGCAAGGCGTGAAGTCCCGGCGAAGGAGGGGAATCCGATGAGCGTGGTAGGAATTCATCATGTGACGCTTCTGGTGCAGGACGAGGCAAGGGCAGCGTGGTTTTACGGGGAAGTCCTGGGCTTTGCCCAGAAGCCCCGTCCCGCCTTCAACTTCCCAGGACTCTTCTACTCCTGCGGAGATCAGGAGCTTCATCTGATCGTTTCTGCCGGATCTCTCGGCCAGGAGGATCTGTTTATCGATGTGGGCGAGATGGGTCGCCGCAGCTTTCGCTATATTCACCGGCATGCGGCCTTCCTGGTGGAGAACTTTGGCGAGACCAGGGAGCGGTTGAAGGATCACGGAATCGAGATTCTTTTCAGCGAGGAATCGCCTCCCATCGACGGCTTGTCCCAGAACCTCATGGCCGGCTGGAAGGAAATGTACGGAGCGGTTCCCATTTTCGTCCACGATCCCTTCCAAAACTTGCTGGAGATTGTCCCCAAGGGGTAGCTTCACGACGCAGGGGCGGTTGTGCGCCAGCATCGAACCCTGGGAGGACACGACTCCCTCCTTGGACTACTGCTGACCCAATAGGAACTCGCGATCCTCTGGCGACGCAGTAGACTAGCGATGAGAAATGCGGGCTAGACTTCCGGCCATCCCCTCAATCCAATACGACACGGCCGCCGCTCGGGACCCCCGTTACGACCCAATGAAACCGAAGTAGTGGCTGAGCGAACCTCGGCGGATCGCTCCGGGGCCTAGACCGGAACGAACTTCCTTGGGGGCAGGCTGGCATCGGGAAACACGGGGTCGGCCGCGTACAGGCTTCCCTCGCTGTCGACATGGATCCCGTGAGGATAACTGAAGAACATTTCAGGCCCGAGCGTACCCATGGGCTTCCCTGACAGCTCGAACTGATGGATCTGCCGTGTTCCGCCGGTCCCCACCAAGGCGGTTCCCGAGACGACGCAGATCGAGTCAGGGGATTTCAGACCTGTCCACTCGGAGCGGAAAGACCCTTCCGAATCGAAGACCTGTACTCGGTTGTTGAGTCTTTCAGCCACATAGACGTTCTCATCACGATCCAATGCGATGGGACCGCGGTGAGATCGCTGTAGACTCCTAACCCCATCCACCTGGCGGCGCAGGTGGGCTAGGTGGTCTGGGTGGAGGAGGAGCTGGTACCGGTTTTGGGTGCGGCGGCTTCGGTACTTTTCCTTTCATTTCCATCCATCTTACTCCCTTCCCGCATTCCATAATAATCAGATGGCCAGAGGTTATTGAATCGGTGATGATTCCGACTCCCAAGCGATCTTTTTGTCATATCCCATTTCCCAGTTTGCCGATTCACCTATCGGGCAGTTTGCTTAGCTTGTTCATGAGGTCCTCGACCGTAGTCGCATCGAACCGAGACAGCATTTCGAGCAACGGCGCCTCCTGGGCGTGGGGATGGGTGGTCAGGTTTCGATAGAGGACGAGGACGTGTTCGAGACCGTCGTCGTACTTCAGTCCGCATCTTTCGGTGCCCCCGAAGAACATCTGAAGAACCAGAGTGTCGGAGATATCGTCATACCAGGTTCCGAAAACTGAGAGATCGAACTGGTTTGGGTCTCGGTGCTGGTTTCCCAGCCTTACACCCCACTCGGCGTACTTCTCCCCCAGGTACGCTACCCGCTTTCGCCACAGGTCGCTTCGGGGTCTCAAGGGGTAGATCTCCTGCTCTTCGCCGTTGTCCAGATTCAGGAGGCAGACCTGAGCAGGATGGGTTGGAGCCCAGTGCAGCATGGTAGCGTGAAAGTCGTGGACGCTGGTCCGGTTCTCCACCGCCTTGTAGCCGATATCGTCGGTGCCGCCATAGACGATGCCTCCCTTGACGCCGCCCCCTGCCATCCAGACGCTGAATCCGGCGGGGCCATGATCCCGGCCCAAGCCCCTCTGGGAGAGGGGAAGTCGGCCGAATTCGCCTCCCCAGAGCACCAGGGTTGTTTCCAGCAACCCTCGCTCCTTCAGATCGGTCAGGAGGGCTCCCACCGGTTGGTCCGTTTGTCCACAGGCCTTCCCGAGTCCCGTGACGATGTTGGAATGGTTGTCCCAGATCTGTCCCTTGACATGGATCTGGACGAAGCGCACGCCCCTCTCTACGAGGCGGCGGGCCATCAGACAGCGCCGTCCGTAGCTGTCCGTGAGTTCTTTGTCGATTCCGTACTGGGTGCGAGTTCGCTCGCTTTCCTGCTGATAGGCACGCTATCGAGGTTCCGGAGCAAACCACTGCTGGAGATTTTTCTCACAGAATGGGCAGCTTCACTCGATCCGAAGCCGCTTCGGATCGTCTGGATAAGCATGGTCGCCGTCCGGACCGTAGGTGATCCCGAAATAGGGATAATGGTCCCAGCGATCATCGTCATCCGTGGCTCGAGGATCCTCTGTTTCGATCATCCATCGCTCCAACGCTCGGCGCAGTTCCCGCTTTGATACGGCGTACTCCGGACGGTCGGCAACGTTCTCCATTTGCGCCGGGTCCCTGCCCAGATCGTACAACTCTTCAGCGGGACGTTTGCCAAAGGTCAAATCGTACAAGCGCTTGATCCTGTCGTCTGGACGGTTTCTGTACAGAGTGAGAAGCAGGTCTTTGGTCGGGGACTCGTCGACATCGTCGAATGGACTGGGTCCGCTCAGACCTGCGGCCATCTCGGGGTCGCCGGCCGGCCAGCGATCTGGTCGCAGGTTTCGGATGTACAGGAACTCCTTGGTGCGCACTGCCCGGCAGGGATAGCTGAGATTCCCTTTGCGTCCGTTGGCGTGTCGTTCTCGCTCCAGAAAGATCTTGTCGCGAGGCCCTTTTCTCTCACCCGTGAGCAGACCGACAAGACTTTGGCCGGTCATCTGGGGCGCCGGGTCCAGGTTAGCAGCTTCTAGAAAGGTGGGGGCGAAGTCAGTCGCGCCCACAAAGTCGTCTACTACTTGCCCTCCCTTCACCCGAGCGGGCCAGCGGATGGCCAGCGGCATACGACAGCCGGTATCGTACAGGTTGGCTTTGGCCCGGGGAAAGGGCATCCCGTTGTCGCTGGTCATCACCACGATCGTATTCTCCAGCTGGCCGCGCGCCTCCAGCAGATGGATGATTTCTCCCACTTCCCGATCGAATCGCTGTACCTCCCAGTAATAGTTCAAGAGGTCGTTGCGGACTTCGGGAGTGTCGGGCAGGAACGGGGGTACGACGACGTCCTCGGTCCTCATTCCCGATACCACCCCTGAGCTCTTCAGGTAGTGCCGGTGAGGATCTCTACTGCCGTACCAATAGTAGAAGGGCTTGTTTTCTGGAACGCTTTGCAAGAACTCTGGAAAGTTCTCAAATCTGGGCCCCGCCGGGTTGCGCGTCCGCCCCGCTGCTGCCAGACTGCCCGGACCCCACCCTTTTTGCTCGCAACCGATGGAATATCCAGCCGCTTCCAGGAGGTCCGGAAAAACGTCGAACTTCTTGGGTAGTTTGCTCCAGAGGTTGCCACCCTCCTCCAGCCGGTGAATGGCTTGGCCGGTGAGAATCCCGCCACGGGAAGGGGTACAGGTAGGCGCCGCGCAATAGGCGTTACGAAAAAGTACTCCCTCTCTTGCCAGCCGGTCAAAGCTAGGTGTCTTGACCGCTCGATCGCCGTAGATTCCTGCGTGCGGAAAGGACCAATCGTCGGCGATGGCGAACAGAATATTGGGCCTGTCTCTCGCTTCGGTGCCTTGTGAGAGCGAAGCCTTCCTGGCAGCTGCGGTAAGGCCGGTGGTCATCAGACCGATCGAGGTATTGGTCAAAAACTCTCGTCGTTTCACTACCTCCTCCTTCGGGAGAGCCCTTTCTCGAGCGCCCTCATGATGATGCTTTACACAGATTCAGTCAATAGACTACGTCCTTCGTCGTCGAGACATCGGCATGGGCCAACAATTCTCGGACTGTAAGTAGATCCACTCCTCTTCTCAGCCAGAGACGGGGGAGTCTCACAGAGACAAAAAAAGCAGGTGCACCTGTCAGGATGCACCTGCTTTGCGTCGTCAGGTTATGAAGAAGCAGATTAGAAGTAGAACTTGATGCCAAACTGGAGCTCTCGAGCCGGATGTGACCTCCCAATCTCGGCGAAACTGGAGCTTTGGAAATTGTTCGTCGGGATCTGGAAGTTGGTGTGGTTGAGGACGTTGAATGCCTCAAAGCGAAATTCCATCCTGACCGTCTCCACAATCGGGAAGCTTCTCAGCAGGGCAAAGTCGAGATTCTGCGTCCCGGGACCCTCGATGGTTCCCCGTCCCGCATTGCCGTAGATTCCACCACTAGGAAGCGAGTAGACGGTGGTATCGAACCAGCGCTCCGGCTTTCGCGAGCCCGAGCCGAGATTTGGATCTCCAGACACGTCCGGACGCTTCAGTCGGAGGTGAAAGAGAAGGTGGGTTGAAATAGCGTGATGGGGGCGTCGAGACCGAGTTTTGGTTGGAGGAAGGGAAAAATCAGGGCAGAAAGGATACACCGGTATTGGATCCGGCCTGGGCGCCGGGACGGGTCAGTCTTCCCAGATCGGGACGTCGTCCCAGAAAAGCGCGTCGCTTTCGCCCAGCAGGCTCAGGCCATCCGAGCCTCCAGTGACGCGCTCTTCTGGGACGAGGTCCCGGATTGTCGGCATCGAATATCCCTGTGTCCGTTTTCTGTCTCCCTCTCCGCGTTTCTCCGTTTCTCCCCTGCTCTCGTTGCCACGGTCAGCACCGTCACAGGATCTCGAACCCTGGCTCCACATTCCTCCCCCAACCCACCTCATTTCAACCCCTTTTTGGCCTGATTCCACTCTCGTCCTAGAATCGAACCAAGAACCAAATTCCTATTCATCCACTCAGGCGACCATGACATACGACGGTCGTTACAAGATGGTGCTGTATCACCGCGAAGACAACCTGAGCGAGTTGTTCGATCTGGACGCAGACCCCGGCGAGTTCACCAATCTGTGGACTGATCCATGGATGGCGCAGTTAGGGCTAACCCGGATGCGCAGCCACATTGATGCGGTTATGGCAACGATCAGTCCGGGCGCGGAGCGCGTGGCAACGTACTGACCGCACGCCAGCTTGAAGCGCCGCCGCCTTCACCCACGGCTTGCTCTAGTCGGTGTGGCAAATCACCAACTCAGCTTTTCGAGTTGCATGGGTGTTGATGGTTTGCAGGATCTGTCTCCAGTCTGGACGTGGAAGCAGAGATCTGACCGTGCAAACAGTGTCAGAGTAGATCGTCCTTGATCGGCCGCTTCAGCGGCCTAGCGCGAAGCGAATAGCCCCGGCGTTTACGCCGGGGTTGGTCGACAATCCGTCCCTCTCGAGGCCCCTTCAGGGGCCTTCTCGAAACAGAGGCTTTAGCCAGCTCGCGATCTAGAGCCGACAGACCAGAAGCGTTCCAGCCGATCGATGGTTCGCCCCCGGCGATGGCGCTCCTCCTGGCGGCGGATGTAATCCACGACAAATGGCAGATCTCTTCGACTGAAGGATACAACGCCGAATCCCTCCTGCCAGGCGAACGGGATTCCCCGGCGCAGCCTTTGATTGAGGTCGTGGGTACTCGAACCCTTCAGCTTCCCAACCCAGTCGCTGATCCCCAACGTCGGGGCAATCCTGAGAGCCAGGTGGACGTGATCCTCGAGGCCTCCGATTTCGTGGAGGAAGGCTCCTCGTGTCGCAGCGATTCGCCCCCGAAGAAATCCGTGAACCTGTCCTTCAACGGATCCTCGCAGGATCGTGCAGTGGGACTTGGTGTGCCTGCTCAGGTGGAGATAGATCTCAGAGAAGACCTTCGACGCCATGAGAGTTGTCCCCGACGGGACTGGTAACAGTGTTTGCAGTCCCAAGTAACTAGAACGATAGGCGCAATGAATCTGCGGAATCCAGGCCAACGGAACCCAGGTTTTCGCGACGGAAAATAGGGGCATCGGGCTAAAGCCGTTGTTCGAGAAGGCCCTTGAAAGGGCCTCTGGGAGTCCCGTACAGGAACCAACCCCGGCGTAAACGCCGGGGCTATTCGCTTCGCGCCTGGCCGCTGAAGCGGCCTGTTGTCCGAGACACGCCCAAGGGCCATTCAGCCCTACTCGCATGAGGTCGCTCGCTACGACCATTAGCATTTCCAGAGCGGAAGAATCCTCTGGTTTTCTGCAATCATAGGGTGGTTTATTCGACGGTTCCGGGGAGAATCTGAATGACCGCACCCTAGCGGCGGTCATTCAAATTCGCATGGATTGGGTGATTTCTGAAGATATCCTATAGCTTTCCAGCTGGACGACGTACGGGCGGGCTCGTCTCAGTGATCGGTGGGCACTTTCTGTTTGAGTTCCTCAGCCCAGTTGAGGACAACGTTGATCTGGGTCGGTATTGACTCCTCTCCTCGTTTCACCATGAGAAACCGCTGGCCGTCTGGCGTGAGGTCGTAGTCGCGCTGCCCCGGCGTTCCAACCGGAGGCAACCGAGATAGCCCCTCGAAAAGAATTCTCGGCCTTCCTGCGCTGAGATTCGGTTCGGTCTCGACCGAAGCCGTCATCATCTTGTCTCCTTCGCGATAGAAGATCTCTCCGCTATGGGGTGCCCAGAGCGGACGTTGGCCACCGTCTGTTGAGACCGCGAGGAGGCCCCTTTCTGCCGGATAGCGTTTCGCATAGATCTCGTCTCTTCCGGATCGATTGGAGGTGAAGGCAATCCAGTTTCCATCCGATGAAAAGACCGGGTGGCGTTCGTTGAACTGACATGGAAGGTTCGGGCTTTGGTGCTTCTTCAGGCAAGTGTTGTTAAGCCATTCTCCCTCCAGTCCCGAAACTGGACAGACCTGGGATCCAATCTAGGGTAGCGTGCGACAATCACCATCAGGAAGAATAAAAAGAACGCGGCCTCGCCGCAGGGTATCGAGCAACACTCTCTTGATGCTTCGGAAGTTGCGGCGACCGATCTCGAAGGAGATCCAAAGTCTGGACCGCACTTCCAGGGTGGTGAGCACCCAACTCACCCGCTTCTTTGCCCCCACAAAGGTCCTGATCTCGTCGGCCTGCAGCTCACGGATCACGAAACCTTTCAGCATCCGATCGTTGAACCGGGCAGCGCATGTCGCCGCCGATTCAAGCCAGCGGGCGACTGTCCCCCAGGCCATCCGCTTGATGCGAGCCATGGCTGAGATCGCAATACCATGGACCCACATACGAACGACTTCATCGAACAAAGACCTGGGCTTATGCAGCCGATAATACGGAGTGCCGTGAGTCGAAGAGAAGGTCCGACCGCATTCTTTGCAACGGTATCGCCGCCGTCTGCCCTGCGAGGTGATGTAGAAGGAGTGTCGGATGATATTGCGGTTGCCGGACTGTCCTCTCAAGGAGCAATCGGGGTTTGGATAGCAGCGAGATCGTGTTCGGCTGCGCTTCATACATGTTTGATGGCAGAAAAGCCGGAGAAGATCCAGCTGGCACAAGAGATTGGGGACTGCTGGACAGAGTTAACAACACTTCCCTGAAGAAGCACCGCTGTTCGACCGGCAACGGCTGCGAACGCCGCGCCGGTGCCGCCCGTCTCGGGGAATCGGGATCTTCACCGATGTCGACTCCCGCGCGGAAAGCGCATGCGGGGTAGACGCCCTCCGGCGCGTCGGAGGGGACGGCGGTTCGACAGGTGGGACAGATGCGCGATTGGCTCATACCTGGTTCTATGCGATCGGGACGCAGCTGTTACAGGCTGGCATCAACCGATGCGATCAGACTCCGCAGCTCGTCCTGGACCTCCGACTCGTCGCTGACGGTCTCGGCCACCAGCTCGACTAGCCTACAGGATACAGTGAACTTGCTTTTTGGTAGAGTTCCTGGCACGGAGAGGTCCTCGAGACGAAGTAGCAAACTGAGGTATGAGGAGGTGACGTGCGACTGCTCTTGATCGGTTGTGAATACGTGGGGACGACTACTCTGGCGGACGGGATTCAACAGTGGAGCCATAAGGTCATGGGCGAGGGAAAAGGCCTGGTGGCCTACCATGACCACTGGAAGATTCCGGACATAAGCGGTCATCGAGGGCTTGACGATGAGAACCTGTTCACACCGGAAGAACAGGAACAGATCCTTGCTCTGACCCCCAAGGCCAAGGAGATGATCCAGCGCTATAGCATCACTTACCACATCACGCCCGAAGCCTTGCGCAACCCGGACTATCTTTCAATCGGCCTCCATATCGAGAATGCCATCTACGCCCCGATGTACTTTGGCTATTACGTGGGCGAACAAGCATGGGCCCGTCAGGCCATACTGGACCACTTTGAGGAGAGCATCGTCAACCTGGCCCCCGACATGCTGTTGGTATTGCTCAAGGCGTCTCCGGAGACGATCCTGCGGCGAATGAAGGAGATTCCTCATCCTAATCCTGTCCTGCAGGAAGCTGATATTAAGCGGGCGTTGGACGAGTTCGAGGCGGAGTACGAGAGGTCGGCCATCCGCAACAAGTTCAGCATCGACACGGACCAGGGGACCCAGGAAGAGACTCTGGAGCGCTTCCTCGAACAGTTTGAGCCCTACCTGAATGAGAGCGATAAACTGCGTATTCTGACTCACCAGGCAAGACAAAGGGGGGAGTGGATCTAAGCCATGGCAGATACGGTCAGAGTGGACATCATCGGGGCCGGCAAGATCGCTCAGGATAGGCACATCCCACTGCTTCAGAAGGTTCCTGATGTGGAGGTCACACAGGCCTGGTCGCGTACGCCGGAGACGGCTCGAGAGGCGGCCCAGCAGTTTGGCATACCGAAGGTGGTGGACCGCTGGGAGCAGATAGTCGAGGCACAGGAGATCGACGCCGTTGTGATCGCGACACCGCCGAACCTCCATTTGCCGGCAACCCTGGCAGCCCTGGATTCTGGCAAACACGTCCTCTGCCAGGCCCGGATGGCCCGCAACCTGAGCGAGGCTCGACGGATGCTGGAGGCATCGAGGGCCACCGACCTTGTCACCTCGCTGTACGCGGCAGGTTTCGGGCTGAAGGGGGACAAGGTGATGCGCAGGCTGCTCCAGGAAGGCTACCTGGGAGACATCCTGGAAGTGCGAGTCACGTCTCTGCTCCCAGCCGTTCCCGAGGCCGGCGCCTGGCTGGTGGACCCGGAGGTTGTGGGTGTCAACACGATGATGTTGGGCATCCTGGGGGAGGTGGTCTATCGCTGGATAGATCCTCCCAGGTCGGTAACCGCGACCACCGGCGAGGACGTATTGGCCGTGCCCCAGTCGCTGTCCATTTCCGCGGAGCTGCAGGGAGGGGCCACCGCCAGCTTTCATATGTCGTTCCGGGTCCCCCGTGGCCCGGGAAGCTCTGTCGAGATCTATGGCACAGGCGGCGTGCTGGATTACAAGCTTCTGGTCGAAAAGCGAGGAGGCCTGCTCGAGGACGAGGAGCTGGTCGGCATGACCGAAGGCGAAGCCGGAATGCACCCCATCGAGATGCCTTTGGAAGAGCAGCGGGATCGGACCATGGACGCCGAGTTCATCGAGGCCATCCGCAACGGTACCCCGGTGTCTCCAGACTTCGCCGAGGGCGTCCGTTACATGGAGTTCTGCGAGGCGGTGGCCCAGTCGATCTATAAAGGCAGGACGATATCGATGCCGCCAGAACCCAAGATGGACTCCTGGGGCAGGCCTCTGTAGAGTGCACGACGCCAGCTGAACGCTTTGGAACAAGCCAGCTTCGGTACCCTAAACTACGCGGTTCTGGTGGCCTACTTCCTTCTGGTCATCGCGCTGGCCCTGATGTTCTCGGGTCGTCAGCAGGACACTGAATCCTATTTTCTGGCGGGTCGACGCATGCCCTGGCTGGCCGTGTCTTTGAGCATGGTGGCGAGCATGCTCAGCGCCCTCTCCTACCTGGGGTCTCCGGCAGCGGCTTACGAGGACAATGCCTCTCTGATTCTGGCCAGTCCGGCAATGCTTCTGGCCACACCTTTGGTCATCGTTCTCTTTTTCCCCATCTACAAGAGGCTCAACGTCACCATGCCGTCGATCGCCAGGTCGGACACCCATCCTGCCCCGCCGACATGGTCGGGCCGCTGGGGCCAGCCGGGATCAACGTCGTATTCGACAATCGTCGGCTTCTCGGCAAAGCTCGGATACTGGGCGCTCGAGTACCGGCCGGTGGAGATCAGCGTCAAGGTCAGAATGAGCAGCAGCGGGTAGAGCGGCCGGCGGTGTGTGGGCATTGGATAAAGCTCCCTCTGCAGATTGGATCTTTTCGGGACAGGCGGTGGAGTCGGCGCGTTGGACGTCGTCCAGATGAAGACGATATGAAAGCTTGGCCCAGACAAGGATTCCCCTCGATTGCGCGCACGATGTCGAGTAGGCCGTGGCTACCTGGAGAGAATTGCAGCCGATCCTCGATCGCGACGATTCTACCGAAAAGCGAAATGTCGGTCTAACGGACGAATCTCGAGAATTCGCCGACGAGCTCACTACTCGTCGACAGCAGCTAGTCTTTCGCCGCACTCAGTGTCTTGCGCCGGTGCGGCAATTGCTTTTCCAGAGTTTCACGCAGGCTCTGTAGCTTCTCCCTCAAGGAGTAGGGCGTGTAGACGTAGTCCTGCTCGTACTGGAAGCCAAGGCGGGAGTCCCGTGTGGCGGCCAGCAGCGAAAGCTCCGTGCGGGCAATCTCTTCGCGCACAATGTCTTCCATCCGAGCCAGCATCGACCACGCTTTCTGCCGGTCCTGCTCCTCAGCCTGCTGCAGGCGAAGCTCTTCGAACTCGAGGATCGCGTCGTTACTCCTGATCATCCGCTGCAGCTGTTCAGCCACCACGACTTCGCGAACGGCCAACTGCCGTTTGGATGCCGGGCTGGCAAGAGCTGCAGCCCGGTACAGCTTCAATCCCATCTCCATCTGGTCGGCCGCCAGCCGCAGGTACTTGCGGAAGACCGGGAGGACCGCGGTCTCCTTCCCGACCTGCACACCAGTCGCTCTCCTCGCGTACAACTCAGCCTTGTTGGTCTGGTTGGTGAAATCGGGGTAAAAGACCATACGCGAGACGGTAAAAGGCCAGTAGGGGTTCACTCCTCCTCCGAAATAACCCATCCACTTGGCGTGATCTTTCCAGGAATACTTGAAGGTTGCGGTCCGGGCGGGAGGCTCCTGAAAAAAGAGAGGATTCCCGACAGCGTTGTTGGTACCCATGTTCGGGCCGGTGTCCGGTACCAGCTGAATCGCCTTGCTAAAGTGGTTCCACGCCTCAAGAACCATCTCCTTTCCGCCGCTTCCGAAGTTACGCGCGGCGATTCCCCCGAGCAGGTCCTCAAAAGGAGGTGAATCGCTCCAGCAGGACCAGGCCCGTAACTCGGCAATGAAACTGGGGTTGTACCCACTGCTCCAGCTCTCGAGTGTGCCGTTCACCCCGTACCTCTTCAGCGCCTCGTACCGATCGTGCCACTGATATGGAAAGGGGAGATAGGGGATAGTGCCGAACTGCCAACTGGCAAGGGTGTCGACCTTGGAATAGACTTTCATTCCCCTACGGCGGGCTTCCCCGATCTGGGCGTGCGTCACTTCCGCAGGCCCGACCTGCGACAGTGAGTAATCACGCAAGTATCCTTGCATGTCGTCGATCTCGAAGCTCTTCCCGTTTTCCCAGGTGAGCAACGGTATCGTGTCGGCAGGAAGCTGCTGGATGAAGTAACGCTTCAAATCGGCGTTCTGCGGCCGGAAGTCGATGTTGTATTCCCAAGGGAGAATCTCAATGGCGGGGTTCACCCGATGGCATTCCTCGGCCACAATGCCCACCGCCTTGCACCAGTTTCGCGCCCAGTCCTGCACATACTCCCTGTCGGCGCCGTGCCCCCCTCCCCACTTCTTGTACCAAAAGCCTTCAGTAAGGAGGACATACCCCTGGATGTCGGGGAACTCCTTCACGATATCGCGAACCAGCCTGCGCAGCCCTGCTTCGCTTTCCGGGGTCCCCAGGTATTGGTAGATGATCGGCGTGTACACCTTGATGCCGAAGCGCGACGCCCTGTTGATCAAGTCCCGAATCCGGGCCGGATCCTGACGGCGCAAGCGAAAAAGCAGCCGTGAGTAGAACTCAGTCGAAGATTCGGCCGTGCTCCGGTCCCCGTTCGGGTTGGCGTAGACTGAAGCAAAGATGCTGTCGAATCCATCGTGAGCCAGATGGGAGAGCAGCTGGTCTGGAAACTCCATCCAACCCATCCAGGAATGGACCATGCGGCTGCGGTAGAGGCTGTGTCGTACCGTCTTCAGATCCGCGGGCAGAAAGGGTGCTTCGCGCAGATTCATCCGGGCCTCCAGATTGTACAGCCCGTACATTGCCCCAGGTTCGTCGTAGCCACACACCATCAACTGCTGCGGCGCCGCTACGATCTCATAGTCTTTGGGACCCTTCAGGCCCGTCCCGCATCCCCGCAGCTGGTCGCGCGACCCGACCACGATGCTCCGGCCCTGGCTTTGCCAGTCTTCCAACGAATCCCGGCCTTCCACCTCCACCTGGATCTGCATTGACTTGTCCAGATAGTCCTTGAAATCCTGAATCGCATTTTGAAGACTCGGCGAACTGCGCTGGTTCCAGACCAGCTTCCAGCCCTGCTCATCCAATGCCAGCTCGCCGACTCGGGGCCGACTTTCAGGAGCACGCCTCGGCACGTGGACCGGGCCCTCCGACAGTCGCTTGTGGTAGTCGTAGGGTTCCTCCTGGGGGAGGATGCGCTCTACCTCACGGGCAAACACCTCGGTCGTCGGTTCGGCATGGTTGTCAGGGGCCACCCAAAAGCGGCCAGTGAGGGCCACTTCAAAACCGGCCATTTTCAAGAGCCATTGAGGGCCGCATCCGGCGTAGGATGCGCCGATGGCCAATACATTGAAAATGGAAAAGAAGCAAACGGTTTTGGCGCTCCTGAAGCTGGGCTGGTCGTATCGTCGGATCGAGCGAGAGGTGGGAGTCCGACGAGAGAGGATTGCCCGCTATGATCCCTCCCGAGATTCAAAACCGGCCAAAGTGGCCCCCGGCTCGGAGGAGCAAAAGCGGCCAAAGCGGCCCCCGGGTCTGCGCAGCTTCTGTGAGCCCTTTCGGGAGCAGATTGAAAAGAAACTCCAGCAGGGATTGCAGGCCAAGCGGATCTGGCAGGACCTGGTCTTCGAGCAGGGATTCGGGGGAGCCTACAACTCCGTCAAGCGCTTCTGTGGAAAGCTCAAGGCGGAGAGTCCTCGCGTGTTTGCTCGGGTGGAAACTCCCCCCGGTCGGGACCTGCAGATCGACTTCGGCAAAGGAGCCCTGACTCGGACCGAATCGGGTCGTTACCGCCGTCCTCATCTGAGGCGGCGTGGAGGTGGTTCGCCTCGATAACCTCAAGGCCGGGATCACCCGGGCTTGCTTGGTGGACCCCGAGGTCAATGCCGTCTTCAGTGCGCTCGCTCGCCACTACGGCTTCGCCGTGCTGCCCATCCATCCGGGCGCTCCGAACGAGAACGGAAAAGTCGAAAGAAGCATCGGATATACCGACTCCAGCGCGCTCAAAGCTCGCCGCTTCGAGAGCCTGGATGCGCAGAATGAGCATCTGCAGAGTTGGAACGAGCGAATCGCCCGCCAGCGCATCCACGGCACCACCAAGCAGCAGGTCTGGCCCCGCTTTGTCGAAGAACAGAAGCATCTCCGACCGCTTCCGGATTCCCGCTTCAGTTTCTTCCGCGTGGGCCGTCGAACGGTCTCCACCGATGGCCACATCGAAGTCGACCGAGCGTTCTACTCGGTGCCCAATCATCTGCTCGGTTGTGAAGTCGCCGTGCACTGGGATGATCGTATCGTCCGCGTCTTCTTTCGTGAGCAACAGGTGGCCCTGCATCCGAAGCACCCGCCGGGGAGATTCCGAACCGAAACGAGCCATCTTCCGGAACGCAAACGCTACGCGCACTATCGAACCGAGCATCATCTGCTGAAGCAAGCCCGAGCCGTGGGTCCAGAGGCGCACCGCTGGGCCGAGCGAGCTCTGGAGGTCCGAGACATGCTCGCCTACCGACTCGTGCAGGGCATGATCTCGCTGACCCGCCGCTACCGCGCTTCGGTCGTCGACGAAGCCTGCGGCAAGGCGCTCGCACATGACGCCTTCCGCTACCGGACTCTGGTGGCTTTGTGTAAGCGACTGGACGTGCCGCAGCGCTCTTTGTTTACCTCCGAGCACGAGTTGATCCGACCGCTGTCCGAGTACCAGATCACCGATCCCACAGGAGAACCAGAATGATCTCATCAGAACTGGAACGAAAACTTCGTCACCTCCGGCTCTCGGGCCTGGCTCAGGTCTTTGACGTTCGCCTGCAACAAGCCGTCCAGGGAAGGCTCAGCCATCAGGAGTTCTTTGAGCTGCTGATTGATGACGAGCTGACCCGCCGTCGGGACCGGCTGTTGGAGCGACGTTTGCGCCAGGCCCAGTTTCCGGAACAAAAGCACTTGGAGGACTTTAACTTCTCCTTTAACCCCTCCATCAACCGGCAGCAGATCTTCGATCTGCTGGAAGACATCGCCGAAGCCACGGCCACCGGCAGACGCCGATCTTACATTACGGAGATGACCCGGATCCCGCTGCTGATCCTCGAGGATCTGGGACTCCGCAGAGTGCCGGAGTCGGCGGCAGAAGATCTGTTGGAGATCCTGCACCGCCGATACCAGAAGACCTCGACGATCCTCAGTTCGAATCGACCCCTGGAGGACTGGGGCGCGATGCTGGGAGGAGATACGGCGGCCACCTCGGCGCTGCTGGACCGCTTCCTGCACACTTCGGAAGTCACCTTCATTCGGGGCAAGAGCTATCGCCTCTACGAGCGACAGCAACGAGAGAAATCCACCCCGAAGCGAGGGAAAGAGAAATGACACCTGCGAGGCGAGTGCTGTGAGTGCGGGCTTGTCCCCTACTCGCAGACCCTGGGACTCAGCCCCAGGCTTCGTAGATTGCCCGCTCCGAGGGAGGGGTCAGGACAGGGTGGGGCAGAGCTCATTGCTTGAGGGGCCTCTGAGCGAATGTTTTTTGAAAAAAGGAAGCCAGGAAGAAGCCGTGTCGTTGAAACCAAGCAGAGACCATGGAAGCCAGGCTTCTCGAGTTTCCCCCAACACCCCCGGAAAGCCGTGGAAACTGCCGCGCTATGGAAACCGTGGGAAAACGGCTGCCTCGCGAAGACGACTCCAGGAGGCGAGTTTTTCCACCGTTCCCACAGCGCTTGGAAAACTCCTCCGGACGGAGTTTCCCACAGTTCCCACCGCTTCTACGGCTGAACACACAACAAAGCCTCCTCCCCCCGCTTCGCGGGGAGGGCTTCACAAGGGATTGAAATGACTCGAACCGGAGGATATAACTACTGAATCACTGGCCGCTTTTGAAGTGGCCCCCGACAGCATGGTTCGACTCCGGTGAACGCACTGGGCAGCCGACAAACAGAATCAGACCCGTACCGGTCAAGGTCACTATTGAGAGACCCCGCCCAGGAGCGACTTTCATCTTCCCTCCAATGAGCCTGGGATTCCTGGGACCTCGAGGCTCGTTGTTGGTTCCGAGACCGCCAAGAACGAAGGTTCTCTGCTCAATCTCCTACTCTTCAAAATGCCTTAACAACCAGCGGCAATTGACCACTTTTTCCACCAAATCCAGCGGCAGGTAGAAGTAGTGGCAGGAGGGTTCGAAGCCGATCCTCGAATCCTCCTGCACCAAGTTAGAGAGCTGGCGTGCCAAAACGATTTCGGACTCCAGATATCGCTTGATTTCAACTCGCAAGCCGTGGCGCTGTTCACGCGATAATGTGGTGGTGGGATCAGCAAGTGCATCCCGAGCAAGGATGAAACTCGCCTGATTGGCGACTGATTGGAAATTGATCGCTGCGGCCCGCGCAAATCGTAGGTCCGCTCGAACTTTGGAAGACTTGGCCTGCCCAGCTATCGGGGAACCGCTCCAACAGCCGCCGGCAACAGACGCAGGCTAGTCGCCGTAGCGCGGCCGGCGACGTCGATTAGACAACGGTAGCAAGAAGACGCTCAGGAACTTGGCACGCCACCCATTCCGCTTCCGTCATCTCGCACGTCCTAATTGTTTATAGATAGTTTCTGCCTATCACCTGTAGGCCGCTCAGTTGCGGCCTAAGGAGGAGTAAATAAATAAAGGTGTCAATATATAGTTAGTAATGCTATGCTGCACATGCATGGATACGCTGACCGAATTGACGGAGAAATTCCGCTCTGTATGGCCCCTGTTGGATGAACGAACGCGGCGGATTATGGCGGCCAGTGAAGCGAGAGCGTTGGGCCATGGCGGAGTCAGTTTGGTACGCCGTGCCTGCGGACTGTCGCGCAAGGCAATCGCTAAAGGAATCCGTGAAATCGAAGAGGGTTTCGTGCCCATGGAAGGCCGCATCCGGCGGCCCGGAGCGGGACGCAAGCCCCTGACGGTTTCGGACCCGGGGCTGGTGGAGCAATTGGAAGAAATGAGCGAGGTCCAAACTCGGGGTGACCCGGAGTCTCCGTTGCGTTGGATTTGCAAGAGCACGCGGGCCATCGCGAAAGAACTGGCCCGGCACAAACACCCGGTCAGTCATACGAAGGTGGCGCAGATCCTTCACGACCTCGACTACAGTCTGCAGAGCAATCGGAAGACCGAGGAAGGGAAAGATCATCCGGACCGCGACGCCCAGTTTCGGCACATCAGCGCCACCGTCAGACACTGCCTGAGGGAAGGCAGTCCGGTCATTTCCGTGGATACCAAGAAGAAAGAACTCATCGGCAACTACGACAACGCGGGCCAGCAATGGCTTCCCGCCGGGCAGCCGATCAAGGTTCAGGGTCATGACTTTCCCACTCCCGACGTTCCCCGTGCCTATCCTTACGGCGTTTATGACATTGGGCGCAATACCGGCTTTGTCAATGTCGGCACCGATCACGACACGGGAGCGTTTGCGGTCGCCTCCATTCGCGGCTGGTGGCGCCAGGAAGGGAGACGGATCTATCCGAATGCAAGAACGATACTGATCACCGCCGACGCCGGCGGGAGCAACGGTTGGCGGTTGCGCCTTTGGAAATTTGAGTTGCAGAAGTTCGCAGACGAAACGGGCCTCCCGGCTTCGGTCTGTCATTTTCCACCCGGCACCAGCAAATGGAACAAGATCGAACACCGCCTCTTTTCTTTCATCTCTTCGAACTGGCGCGGCGAACCTTTACGAGACTACGAAACAATTGTTCAACTCATCGCGAAGACAACGACAGCTAAAGGACTCAAAGTGACGTGCCGGCTAGATCGCCGCAAGTATCCCACTGGACGCAAAGTCTCCAATGAAGAAATGAAGCGAATCCAGATGCGGCCCAACCCGTTCCATGGCGAATGGAATTAATGTAATAGAACCGAACTCCGCCGAATCATAACATGATACCTTTATTTATTTACGATGCCTAACGCGCAGGCGGCAGCATGTTAAAAGTAGCTTTCATGAATTCAGTCCACTCGTGAGTGTATGGGGCAGAATGTCCCGTTCATTGTCCCCCGCGGCTAACCGAACCGAGTCTATTTTTTTCGAGGAACGGGCACGGTCTTCTTTGGGACACCGAGGCAAATCCGGAATCCGTCGCGGGAGTCGGAATACGAAACGCTGTGGATGCCTAGCCCCAAAAGAAGTGGATGAAAGTGGACTAAACCACATGTAAACACCTGAAATGCCAGACCTGACGGGTATTCTGGGGTTGTCAAAGAAACTTCAGAACAAGCCGAAAGGAGGCATTTCAGGTGAAGAAAAAGGATAGCGCAATCATCCGCAAACGGGAAGCAGAGGTTGCTCAGCGATTGAGCCCCAGCTGGAACGGTCAAGACCCGAAACCGGTGCTCTCGCCCGAGGTCATCAGCTACGAGGTCTCGGAGAAAACGGGTGCGGTCAGTTACGGTGGTCTGGGGCTGCTGCAGCAGGTGGTGAAGTGGAGTGGGCTGGGGAAAGCCATTGACCAGGCGGTGACGCTGCTCAAACGCCACCAACCGTACCACGAATCGGACCACGTCCTGAGCCTGATCTACAACGTGGCCACGGGCGGGACCCGCTATCAGGATATTGAACTGCGACGTCAGAGTGTGAGTTTCCTGGAGGCGGTGGGAGCCGAGAAGATCCCCGCCCCCAGCACGGCCGGAGACTTTGTGCGCCGCTTTGACGCGCCCGACGTGGTGGATCTGATGGAAGCCGTCAATGCCAGCCGCCTCAAGGTCTGGGCCCAACAACCGGCCCGTTTCTTCCAACGGGCGGAGATCGACGTGGATGGGACGATGGCCCCCACGAGCGGCGAATGCAAGGAAGGGATGGAGATCAGCTACGACGGGCAGTGGGGCTATGCGCCGCTGATCGTGACGCTGGCCAATACGGGAGAGGTGCTCTATGCGGTCAACCGCTCGGGCAACCGTCCCTCTCATGAGGGAGCGGCCGAATGGCTGGATCGGAGTATCGAGCTGGTTCGAGAGGCGGGTTTTCGGAAGGTGCGCCTGCGCGGGGACACGGATTTTTCGCTGACGGCTCATTTTGACCGTTGGACGGAGGCGGGCGTGGAGTTTGACTTCGGGATCGACGCCCATCCGAGCTTCGTCAAGTGGGCGGAGGCGTTGCCAGAAGCGAGATGGAAAGAGCTGGGGCGCCCCAGCCAGGGGAAAGGAAAAGGGAAGAAGCGGCGCCAGCGGCGGGACAAAGTGAAGCCGGAGATTGTCAAGAGACGCGGGTTCAAGACGCTGACGCTGGAACGGGAAGAGATCGCGGAGATCGACTACCGTCCGAGCAAAGCGAAGCGAACCTATCGGATGGTGATCTTGCGCAAGACGATCCTGGTCGAGAAAGGCCAGAAGCGGCTGCTGCCGCAGACGCGCTACCACTTTTATGTCACCAATATCTCGGCCAGAACGTTGGGAACGGCGGGAGTCGTACGGGAAAACAACCGGCGCTGCAACCAGGAGAACGTCATTGAACAACTCAAGAACGGAGTCGAGGCCCTGCGGATGCCCTCGGATACGCTGGTAGCCAACTGGGCCTATCTGGTGATTGCGGCTCAAGCCTGGAATCTGAAGGCCTGGATGGGGTTGGTGCTGCCGGCGCGACTGCAAGCCCGAGAGCTGGTGAAGATGGAGTATCGCCGTTTCCTGCGAGAGGTCATTGAAATGCCCTGCCAGATTTTGCGCAGGGGCCGACAGTTGGTCTATCGGCTGCTGGATGTCAATGGTTGGAGCCGTCTTCTCTTGGAAGGCAGTAAGTGGTTGAAACACCGGCCAGCTACCTGAAACTGAAAGGAGATAAAGTAGCTCCGAGGGTCGCCAGAGCTGGGGCGAGGTGTCTCTACAAACGCCCCCCAAGAGGGCAGAATCGTTTTCCCTGAGCGATCGGCGTGGAGGACAGCTGAAGACGTGCCTGTTCTGAGTGACTTCGCGCCGAAATTTAGAATTTAGGTCTCCAAAATGGCTCCTCGGAGCCGACAAAGGGGTCTATTTTCGAACTTGCGCTTATTTTGGGCCTAGCCGGACGGCGCAACGCGCATTGCCCGGGACATCAAAATAGTTACCGCCCCGGCAAACCGGACGCCACACCGAAAGCTGCTCCTTGTCCTCGTAGTGAACTTCCTCCTGTCCTCCTTCGGGATCAAAGTGATCGAGGACGAACTCCCACACACCGCCACACATGTCCGCGAGACCAAAGCCGTTTCGTCCCTTTTCGCCGTAGTGATCCACCGGCGACAGGAAGGCGAAGCCGTCGCTCCGCGGAGCATTCGCCAGAGGCCAGATTGTGTCTCGCCCGGGGAGAAAGTCGACGGCGGAGATGTTGAGCCTGCCCTTGCCCTCCATCAGATCGTTTCCCCACCAGAAATAATGACTCTCCTGATTCCCGCCGCGGCAGGCATAGGCCCATTCGGCTTCGGTGGGCAGGCGGATTTCCAATCCCTTGGGTAGTCGGCCTGCCTTGCGTTCCCTTTCCGTGAGCCAACTGCAGAAGGCTTTCATGTCCTGATAGCTAACGCAGACAACCGGGTAGCTGTCCTTCATCGGGATCCCGAAATTGGGATCGCGCCAGCTCTTGTCCTCCCTTCGTTCCCACGGGTATACGACTTTGGAATCGTAATAATAGCGATCCCATTTATGGTTGAAGCACTGTGTCCACCCGCCGGGCTTCTCCGCGTCCGTCACGTAACCAGTCTCCTCAACGAACCGCCGGAACTGCCGCATGGTGACCTCGGTGCGCCCCATCCAGAATCCCTTGGTGACCCGCATCGGCCGCGGCTCGCCTTCATACTTCTCGCGCACGGTTCCCGGTTTGGCTCCTCCCTCGATGCCGGTCGCCCACTCCTTTTCCGCCGCCGTGCTGCCCATCATGAAACTGCCCGGCGGGATGTAGACCAGTTCAAGGCTAACACTCTTCCCCAGATCCAGATTCTTCGCGTCCCCCTGTTTCGGCTCATCGGCAAGGGCCAGGTCAATGGAAGAGGAAGAAAGGAACGCGACCAGCAAAAGCGATTCGAGGCTTTGGAGCTTTATCATTTGATACAGGTCAGTAGCGTCCCAGCGTTAGTCGAATAACATCAACTGTTTATGAATGTCACTATTCTGAGTAATGTAATGCATGTCCTGAAAGGCCTGTAAAATTGGGGTTTTCTCGAAGAGCGAGACACTCAGGACCTGGAGAATTGTGTAGAGCGGCAACTCGAGATAGAGGCGCTTGCGGATGATGGCGATGAGCAGGTAGATCTGCCAGCGGAGCTTGTAGAGCCGGGCAATAGTCAGAGCGGGAGAAGCAAAGTCGTTGGTGAGGAATACTAGCCGCAGGTCGGTGGTGACGTCGAAGAACTTGATGCGACGCAAAGGTTCGGGGTAGGCCTTGGCCGGATAGAAGGTGCTCAGCAGGACAGTTTGGTCGCAGATCAGTCCCGTCGTTCTGTCCACCGGGTGGGAGTAGCGGCGGCGGAACTTGAAGTTGGCCTTGGCGCGGGTCACGAATAACGACCGGGCAGAATGGAGTCGGTACAGGCGCCCGAAATCCAGGTATCCGCGATCCATGATGTAGTAGGCACCGGGACAAGGAATCAGGTGGTCCAAGGCGTGGACATCGTGCAGTTTTCCGTCCGAGATCAGAACGAACTCGGGAATGGCGCCGTGCAGGTTGAGCAAGGTATGCAGTTTGATCGCCCCCTTGGTACGGCGGAAGCGCGCCCAGGGGAAGACCGAGAGGCACAGGTCGATGGTCGTGGAGTCCAAGGCATAGACGGTCGCGTTCAGGTCGACTCCCAGGTCCTCGTCGGTGTACAGGCGGCGCGCTTCGGCGATAAGCACTTGGGCAAACTCGGCATAGATGCGCCAGTCGCGCCTCTCGTTGGCATTGGACAGATTGTTGCGGGAGACCGTGGAGCGAATGCCCATGTGGAAGAGCTTGGATCTCATGGCCCGTAGGCAGGCTTCGATATCGCGCAAGCTCTCGCGATAGGTCAACTGTGCAAAGGCCATGACCCGGTAATGGTCGGCACAGCGGAACGACTTGACCTTGTAGTCGCCTCCGTAGTGCTGAACAATGCGATGAAAATGATGCCAGGGAAGATGCCGCATCACCTGAGAAAAAATCGTCGTGCCCGTGTACATGCTCGCCCTCCTTATGAACTGAAGGGCGTGAGCGTACACTCACTTTCAAGTCGGAAACACCCATTATCTTCTCTAACATGTTACTCATTAATACTTTACAGAGATTAGAAGCCCAAACGTTGGGACACTACTGGATACAGGTTAAGGATGAATGGTGAGGCAGGTTTATACTAACGCTGATGGAACTTGGTTCGGCCTACATACACTTGGTTCATAAAAAAGACTATTCTTTAGCCACATTGATACAGTTTGATACGTGTCTGAAATGAATGTCAAGAGCGGGAAAATTGGAGAGTCGAGCGCGTCTCAGCATGCCGAAACATTGTCATGAGTCAAGCTGCCCCCAACCAATCACCAGTGAGAACGGAACCCCACTTGCTCCGAAACTGGCAGGCGAGCTTGCCTCGTTCTGGGAGGCTACCTTTGGTACGTCTTATGAGAGATTTCGCTCGGTTCTGTGCGGAGACGAGCGCGGACTCAACCGCAACATCCTCTATGTCCAGCGCGATGAGTCAAAACTCGTCGGGACAACACAATTGACTATCAGCTGCTCGAACCCGGGGAGTTCGATTTTGGGGCGGCGGGAGGTTACTGTGATGTGACGGGAAGTTAGTTCACCGAGCTGTCGGGATCTGACAGATCGCGACTATGGAGAAATCGCAGTCCTAGACTGAGCAAGCCGATGCCCATAATGATGAGTCCCCATTCCGAGAGCGTGGAAGGCGAGTAGTGCTTACCCGCTACGGTATTTCGCCGTTTCCTACCACATTTGGTAACGGTGTCGCCCTGAAGCCCGCTTGGATGGCACTCGGGAGTGTGGCGGCAAGAAGTGGGGATTACTAGGACCGTAGTTAGCTGGCCGTCCGCTTTCCCAGTGTCTCTCTGCCAGATCGAATCCCGAGCTCGTCCAGAAACTTCTCGGGGGAGGTGTAAAAGGGGTTTTCGTGAACCAGCTCTCCGACGATGCAAAGTGGGTGTGTTTTGAGGGCATCCAGGACCACTTCGCCCCCGAAGGCTCCCAAATGATACTGGCATAGCGCCAGGAACGGAAATTCTGGGGCGATGTGCAGATCGTACTTCGCTTCCCACTCCACCAGTTCATCCGTTGAGGGCATCTTCTCCAATCCCCAGGCCATATCGCCACAGATACGGATAAGACGGTATCCTGCCTTCTCGGCGTCGACAGCCATTGCCGAAAACAGTTCCACCATTGCATCTGCGTCGTGCAAGCCCTCGTGTAGAGACAATTGGCCCGAACTCAGTGCGGCCTCTACCTCCACACCCTGGCTCGCCAGACCTTGCAAGAAGGTGTCTCCGTTTCTTGCCGGGCAGAGTAGGGTGCATTGGTCGCCTGCCTCAAGGCCGGCTGCGAAGTACGGTCCCACGACGCGTACCATTTCATTTTGGTTGCGATAGAAGTGGCCGATGTGATCACCCACGGTGGCCGACAGGCCCCCGAAGCCCAGATCGATTCGGTTCGCATCCAAGTCGGATCCTTTGCTGCTGTTTTTCACAGTCTCCCCTATCTACTCTGATCAAGAACCTAGCCGATTCCTTGCCGCGAGTAAACACTCGTAGACCTTTTTGGGTACCGTACAGCAATCAGCCAAGGGATGACTCGGTGCTTCTGGGCCGAATTGCCCTTGACCCTCTCCAAGGCGTAATATTCCACACAAATCCGCCCAACGTCTCGGGCCGCTATCCTGAGGCAATTCGTGGGTGAGTGAGGATTCTTTGTCGGAAGCAAGTAGAGAGCACACAGCGCAGCTTAGGGATCTCAGTGCGTTCCAGGCTTTCACCGCGTCGCTGGAACAGGAAGGGAGCGAGCAGGATGTCGCGAAACTGGTGGCATCATCTCTGCCTTCTGTCTGGGGAGACAGTCTGGGCGCCGTTGGGCTTCGATCAGTAGAGGCCGGGTGGGAATTCTACGGACACATCGACGGTATGCCACTGGATGCTGAGATAAGTAAGAACCTGCAGGGAATCTTCACTGCGGTGGATGCGGCCTCCAACCTGGGGGCTACCACACTGTTCTCGGGACGAAACTACCCCTGGCTCTACGTAAGCGCAAGCTGCAAGCCCTGCATTTCATTCCGGTGCGAACCCTGGATGCTCAACTGGGAACCCTGCTCTTGGGTACTCTGAATGCGAAGCCCTTGTCTCCTGAACGGAAGATATTCCTCAGCTCCCTCGCCAACCATTTGGCCGTCGCCCTAACCAACATTCGGCTTCGGCGTCAACTGCGGGACCAGAACCTTCGTTTAGAGGATACGGTAAGAGAACGGACAGACGAATTACGGTCTCTGCTTGAGATCGCACAGGCTGTGTCCGCACATCTGGAAAGGGATCAGCTCTTTCATGCTGTCGCCCAGGCACTAGAGTCTACTGTGTCGTTTGATCGGATGGTGATCGTTCTGCCTCGCCCTAAGGAGGACTTGATTGTTTATGCCTTCGAACCCACGAAGGGCGACCACTCCCTGCCGCCGGGACCGAACCTCCCTAGGGGAGGGACCCTGCCCGGCTGGGTGCTTGAGCACAAGAAGCCTTTCATAGGTTCCAGCCTCGAAGACGTGAGACAGTTTCCCGTTTCCCTGAACATCCTAAGCCAGCAGGGGATGCAATCGAGCTGTGCTCTTCC
This sequence comes from Acidobacteriota bacterium, assembly GCA_965219855.1. Classification (GTDB taxonomy): domain Bacteria; phylum Acidobacteriota; class UBA6911; order RPQK01; family JAJDTT01; genus CAUZIZ01. The sequence continues at coordinate 457,873 of CBDCOR010000012.1, read as the reverse complement.
ACTCTTGGTTGAGGATCGAGTGTTAGGGGTCTTAATCCTCCATGGGGAAAACCAGGGCGCTTTCAACCCGGTCCAACTACCTCTCTTTGAAAAGGTGGCGGCCGCCGTCGCTCTTGCCTTGGACAACTGCTTGGCCTACGAGAGGATCCAACAGTTAAAGGATCAGCTCACCCAGGAGAATGTCTACCTCCGAGAGGAGATCAAAACCGAACATCGTTTTCACGAGATAGTCGGGAGATGTCGACCGCTCACGAAGGTCCTGAAGAGAATTGAGAGGGTGGCGCCAACAGATTCCTCAATCTTGATTACTGGTGAGACCGGAACGGGTAAAGAGTTGATCGCACGAGCAATTCACCATCTCAGCAAGCGTCAGAAAAGGCCGCTAATCAAGGTTAATTGTGCAGCTCTGCCGGCTGGCCTGATCGAGAGTGAGTTATTCGGGCATGAGAAGGGGGCATTTACAGGAGCACTCACCAAGAAAATCGGCCGATTTGAACTTGCCCACCAGGGTACGATCTTTCTGGATGAGATCGGCGACCTCCCGCAGGAAACCCAGGTCAAGCTCCTGAGAGTCTTGCAGGAACAGGAATTTGAGAGAGTGGGTAGTACAGAGACCATCAAGGTGGATGCACGGTTGATTACTGCCACTAATCGAGCTTGTCAAGTGACAGGAACTTTCACGACCTTAGGGGACGTATTGTTTTACGACCCTTCCCCGGTTAGTAAAAACGCAGGTTCGGGAGGAACCTGAACGTGTTCGTCTTTTGTTCGATAAAAGTTTGTTCTCCTGATTTCAAGGGCAGCCTTTGATTTCTCTTCTCGAGCGGGAGGCATCCGGTGGGAAAACCGCTTTGGGTTTTTCCACGGGAGGGCGAGCGCCGTCCCAAAGCATAGATTCATTTGGATGTGAGCAGCCGCAGAAGCTGTGGGAACTGTGGGAAACTCCGTCCGAAGGAGTTTTCCAAGCGCTGTGGGAACGGTGGACAAACCACCCGAGCCGAATCGGCAGGCACAAAGTGGACTTGGTTTTCCACGGTTTCCACAGCGCGGCAGTTTCCATAGCTTTCTTTCGCCCCAGTAGGCGAGCTTGGCTCGGGTCCCGAACTGGGGTATCTGAGGACCCGGTCTCCCGACGATCGGAGCTTGACGGGCGACTGGGGGGAAAGTTTTTTCCGGATTCTCTTGCAAACCCCTTCTCCTGGACGTCTGTTCCCGGAGAGGGACCCTAGCCCAGCCGGGAGAACGCTCTTGAGGGCATGCTGGCGGGGGCGTCTGTCGCTTCCTCATGCGGGTTCCTGGATGAAGGTCACCTTTGGTGCGCTCCCGCCGGTTTGTCATGAGGCAACGGTCTGACATCAGTTTGAATCTTGCTAAGCGAATGCGCCCCGGAGTTTTAATCGTCACTGATCACTGAGTGTCTCAGACGGAGGGAGCCCGCAGGGCGGCTGGAGTCTGAGCCGCTTCGGCGGCGGCCGCCCCCCCTGCCAGGGCCCGTTCCAAATCCCTGAGCCGATAACTCCTTCCCTTGATATTCAGCACGTGGCAATGGTGCAGCAGCCGGTCCAGTAACGCGGTCGCCATCACTTCGTCTCCGGCCAGGATCTCGGGCCAGTCCTTGACTGATTTGTTGGTGGTGATCAAGGTGGCTCCCTTTTCGTAGCGGGCACTGACGAGCCGGAACAACAGGCTGGCCTCCAGCCGGCTCATGACCTGGAACCCGACCTCGTCGATGATCAGCAGCGCCACGTTGACATACTTCTTACGGCGCAGCGCCTTGGGGGCCAACTCGGCGTCCAGCTTCATGGCGTGAAGCAGATCATCCAGTCGAAAGAAGGACAGCGAGAAACCGTTTTCGATGGCTTTGGCTCCCAGGGCCACCGCCAAATGCGTCTTTCCCACGCCCGGCGGACCCTGGAGCAAAACCGTCTCGTGCTCGCGGATCCACTCACAGGTGGCCAAGGTCTCGATGCGGCTCTTGCGGATCGCCGGCTGAAAGTTAAAATCGAAGTTCCCCAACGTCTGACCCGGCGGCAGTCCCGACAGTCTCAGCGAGGTCTTGATCCGTCGCTCCTCCCGATGGGCCAGTTCGCTCCAAAGCAGTTCGTCCAAAAAGCGATGGACCGAGAGGTTTTTCTTCACCGCCTGGCCCACCAGCTCGGACAGTTGCTCGCTGGCATGCATCAGACCCAGCTGCTCCAGTGACTGACGGGTTTGATCCAGATCCACGCGTCCCTTCGTTGCCGCGCTCATCGGGCCACCTCCGCCAGAGCTTGGTACAGGTCCAGAGGACGCTGCTCCACCGGCATCTGATAGATCTGTTCCAGCCGTTGTCCCATCTTGCCCAAGGGCGGCGGAGCGAGGACCCGCTCCGTCGCTTCTCCTTGCCAGCAGCTGGGATCGATCAGAATCCGCGCCGGCGTGTGGCGCTCATACTCCCGCAGGACCTTTCCCTCGGCTAAGATCTGAACCTTGCCCGAGCAGCCCCGCACCTCCACCTGGCGGCCTACCCATTGAAAGGGAACCGGATAGCAGTGATCTTCGAAGCGAACCATGCAGTCCCGATGGACTGGCCGCGTGACCACCACATCGAAGGGTTCGGGAAGGATCGGCAAGGGCGCCAGACGCTCCAGCTCCGCTCGCCAACTCTCCTCGACAGTGAGGCCGGTGGCCGGACACACCGCTCGACGGGACCAGCGCGAGACCTGTCCATCGGTGAAGTGCTGCAACTCCTCGAGGTCTTCCCAGTATTGGCTCTGCGGCTCCACCAGCAAACGCGAAAGTCGGACTTTGGCCTCCACCTTCCCTTTCTCTTGGGCTTGCCCCGGTCGGCAGGCATCAATGTGAAAGCCCACCGATCGGGCATAGGCCCGGTAGAGCGGATGGATCTCTCCCCAGGGGCCGCCTCCCGAGGCGATGGCCGTCTTGACGTTGTCGATCCGGTTGACGGCGGCCACTCCCTGCAGTCGGCGATAACTCTCGTTGTGGCACTGCAGCCAGGACAGCTGGTCTCGCCGCCGACTCCACACAATGGCGGGCTGCCGGCTGTGGGAGAGCACCATGATGAACGCCGAAAGGGGCTCCAACTCGTTTCCAACGGCCACCGACGGATACTCGGCCCAATCCACCTGGCTCTGGGCCCCAGGCGGCGTCTCCACTCGCCGAAACGTTCGGAGCTTCGGCTTCGGCCAGTGCCGGCGCACATAGCGCAGCACCGAACGATAGGAGCTCGAGTAATCGCATTCATAAACCAGATGTTCGTACAGCTGACGGACATTCGGGGGTCGCTGCCCATCGGGATGCCCCTGCATCCAGGCACCAATGATTCCGGCCAGAGCCTCCGCCTGGAACCCCTTCTGCCGACGTCCGTCTTGAGCGCCTTCGGCCTGTCGCCTCAAGTGATAGCGCACGGTCCCTTCGCTGACCCCAAGCGTCCGAGCAATCTCGCAGTGGTTCTTGCCTTTGTCGGCCAAAACTCCAATCGTCACGACTTCCTCCTCACTGAGGCGTACCGGCATCCCCGACCTCCTTCCTACCGGAAGAATCGGACATGACCCTGACGCCCCGATTGGGGGGAGGGGTCGTAAAACTTCGCGTCCCCTAAGGAATCAAATACCAGGTTCCGTCACAAGACTTGGCAAAAGCTGTTGAGGAAGGCCGCTATAGGGCAGATCTGTATTATCGTCTGAATGTTTTCCCGGTGCATTTACCCTCTTTAAGGGAGAGAGAAGATGATGTTCCTTTACTGGTCCAGTATTTCGTCGACAAGTACGCAGCCAAAATCGGCAAACCGATCGATACGGTGAGTCGGGAAACGATTAGAAAACTGAAATCCTATACCTGGCCAGGGAATATTCGGGAGCTTGAGAATGTTATTGAGCGAAGCGTCATCCTGTCGAATGGATCGGTTTTAGAAGTAGAAGATGAGTTCTTGGTGCCCTCATCGAACTCGCTCGAAAGAAAGGGAGAAGAGACCCCAACTCTCCAAGAATTGGAACGCGACTACATCACGCGGATTCTGAAGCAAACCAATTGGATGATTCAAGGCCCTAAGGGAGCAGCTAGCGTTCTAGACTCGCATCCTAACACACTGCGCGGTCGAATGAAAAAGCTGGGGATAGGGAGAGCCGACACCGAGATGTAATCAATAGGACATTCCTTCTAGCTTGAGTTCAAGGAGAAGGGTGGAATCGATCGGAAAAGGGCTGAACGATCTCACTGTCTACAGAAATAGGGGTAGCTCTGCCGAAACTCTTCCCAGTAGTCCTTCAAACACTGGTAGAAGGGAGTGCTCTCGGGATGGCGGGGCCGGTAGGTTGCCGTCGGAGACATGCCCTACCGGAAACGAATGCGTCGTCAAAGGTACGAGGTCAATCTTCCGTGCCCTCTCGATTGAGTTCCAAGTCCCTCTGGAGCCGACCGACACGTGGATCGCAAAGTCATTTACCTGGGGGCTGGCGCTGATAAAGGTGATCACGAGGTGTGAGAATCTTCTAGCTCATGCACCAAGGAAGGAGGGGCTGACCATCACTGCGGGGGACTGGGCTTTGGTGGAGTTTGAGAACGAGTTCAGGCTGGTCGTGGACAACAGGACACGCTTTGAGAAGGTCGGGGCGCTGCTGGCTCGGACCGACGCCATCTACGCTGAGTCGGTGGCCAACGGCGACATGCGCCTGGCCCTGAGCACCATCCGTGAGGAGCGCGGCTGCCTGGAGCTGCTCGGTAAGGTCACGGGCGAGATCCACGGGCCCGAGCATGCGGCCGACCCACGACCCATGTTCTCGCTGCCCGACGGAAGCTATCCGAGAATCACCGTGGAGATTCCAGCTGATGACGTTCGTGAATTGCCGAGCGGCGACTGACACACCCACACCCCCCTCGGAAGGGGGGATGCCGGTGGAGCGGGCTACCGGGGCTCCCCGGGGGGCGCACACCCATTGTTCGTGGAGGATTCTCGCGTTATATAGCGCACCAAGCGAGTCTCATTTGACATCTAAAGAGCATCTAATCTCGAAAATACCTTTGGGTTGTACCCCAGGCTGGACGACATTGTTCCGATGCTGCAGGTGGTCATTCCGACCATGCGGTTCTTGTTGTCCAGGTGCAGTACCAGGAACGTCTCTATCGGCATTGATGCCAGGTGCTGGAAGGCCCGATAGACTTGGCTCGAGGAACAGTACTGGATGCCCACGAAGGGCTGAATCTCAGCAGGAATGACTGGCGAATCCTTCACCAGTAGCTGGAATTCTTTGATCGTGTAGGTTTGGGTTAAACTTGGAGTAGTCATCGCAACCTCCGTGATAGGTTGTGGTGGTCAGGGTCTGATGGGTGTTGGTAGCACCCGTCAGGCCCGCTTCACCGCTGCGGAAGGCCCGTTCGGCGACGGACAACCCCTTGTAGGCAGCCACCGTTTGTTCGGCATCCATTTGCTCGCGGGCCAGGTTGGTGCGAATCACATAGATCCCGTCCAGTGCCGCCTCCTGCTCGATGCGCTCCTGCCGGCGCTGGTAGGAGAAGGACTCCTCGCCGATCTCCAGGACAAAATGCTTGCCCACTTTGTAGCGGTTGAGGACTTTGCCCACCCGCAGGGCAATCCGATCCTTGCCCTTGAAGCGACGCTTCGGACGTTGCGTTGCCTGGACAATCTTCTCCAACTCCAGCTCGGTCGCCTGGAGCAGTTGCTGGCGATTGCGGGCCCGTTCCTCCGCTAAGAGGGGATTACGGCAGACAATGAGCCGTTCCCCGGGGTAGTCCGGGCTCTGGATCTCGGCCAGGTCGCGTTGATCAAACAGGGACAGCTGCAGCGGACCGGATTGAAACAGTTTGCGGATCTGAGGGCCTCGCAGGGCCGTGATCCAGCCCATGCCGGGCAGCGGCTTGAGCTCCTCCCGAATGCGGGCTTCCGTCAGCATTCCTCGATCGGCGACCACCACCACCGAGCGCAACCCGAAGCGTTGGCGCAGTTTTTGGATTTGGCTGGTCACTGTTGTGGGGTCCGCTCGGTTGCCTTCGAAGACCTCGACCGCGACGGGGCAGCCTTTCGCACAGCAGGCCGAAGACGATCTGCAGCGTACCCCCTTTGCCGTCTCGGGAATACCCCCGCTGGGCCAACGGGCAACTCCTCCCTTCGAAGTAGGTCGAGGTGACGTCGTAGATCACGAGGCAACCGTCCTGCAGGCGCTGAGCCGCCAGCTGGTTTTCAATCTTTGGTTGTCGAACGAGCAGCCAGTCCAAGGCGCCGTACAGATCATCGGCCGTCGCGGCCTCCACCTGTAAGAGCTCGCCCAAGCTGCTGGACAGGGTCTGGGGATCCCATCCGCGTGCGGTGGCCAGCTTGGAGCGGGGCTCCAGGATGCGCGCCACGATCAGGGCCACTACCAGGCGGCGCTGCAGGCTGTTGCGAGTGGCCAGTAAGCGCTCCAAACCGAGGCGGCGCAGGGTACCCAAGACGGCCGCCACATGACCATGGGGGCGAGTGCGCTGGACCTGGAAGGCTTGGCTCAAGTCGGAGATGACGGAGCCTCCCTTCAAGAGGCTGCGCAGGCCTTCGACGATCTCCGCGGGCCACTTGCTGAGGTTAGCCAGAGTGCGCTTGCGCACCTTGCCGGCTTGCCGGTAGGACTCGCGCAGGAGAATGGCCGGGGGCGAGTTGCGGTTGGGAACGGATTCGATGTACATGGGCACTATAATATCACATACTACCGACAATAAAGGACACTAAAGCAACTATTACATGGGTATAGATTGTCGAACACAAAAAGACCCTTACCTGATGATCCACAATGGCTTACAGGTTGTTTTTCAGCTAGTTTTCAGGGTAACTTCAGTTTAGAGCATACCAAAGCAGCTTAGGTAAATCAAGGAAAAAGTGAAAAAACTTGGTTTTAAAGTAAGATTTTTCAATAGGTTAGGAGGGGGGAGTGCCTCAGGAACCAGGGCATACCCACCCCCTGGCCCCCCGCGCTAGAGGCAATTCGCTACGCGTACGACTACTTGGACGCGGCGGCGGAGTTCGTGACCGCCAGTGGCAATCGCTGAAGCTTGGTGACAAGCTGGGACTGCTGAGCTTCACCAAATGCGTTGGGGGTTTTTGGGAAACTGACACACAGCGACAGCTATTCGACGAACTCCGGAAAGTCCGAAATGCTCTGACCCATCCCGGGATCTTTGGGCTGGAGCTACGGCAGGAGTTCACTGATTTGTCTGCCGCCACGCCGAGAAGGTCGACCAAGACGATCCACGGCAAGCTGAAGCCACCGCAGGGCGCAGTCGCAAGGTTTGCTTCCACCCTAGGCGAACTTGGTTGTGATGATGCTCGGAAGGCTGTCGATGCGTATTCCGGACGAAACCGGCCGGTGATTCCAGAGGAAACCGGCCACCCAATCCGGCGGGAAACCGGCCACTAGAAACGGGGTTTCCGGAAGGGTGGCCGATTTCCCGGAAGGGTGGCCGGTTTCCCGGAAAGGCGGCCGGTTTCCCGGAATCGGTTTCCAGAGCGGACGGAAGCGACGTTGGACTCCTTCGGTACCATGACTCCTTTTCGGAGGAGCGATCGTGCCGAACCAAAGGAAGTCCATGCGCAAAATCAAAAATGTCCTACGCCTGAAGTTTCAGCTTCATCTTTCGGATCGGCAGATCGCCCGTAGCTGTGCCCTCGCGCGCAGCACCGTGGCAGAGTATGTGCGCCGGGCCCAAGGAGCCGGTCTGAGTTGGCCACTCCCTGAGGGGTGGGATGACCGGGCGATTCAGAACCGGGTGTTTCCTCCCACGGGTAAATCTCCCCCGGAGCAACGTCCCCTCCCCGACTTCGCCACCGTCCATGAGGAGCGCTGCCGACACAAACATGTGACCTTGATGCTGCTCTGGGATGAGTACAAGCAGGCGTATCCGGAGGGCTATCAGTACAGTCAGTTCTGCGATCTGTACCATCGCTGGCGGGGCAAGCTGGATCTGGTGCTGCGGCAGGAACACCGGGCCGGCGAGAAGCTCTTCGTGGACTATGCCGGCGACACGGTCCCGATCGTGGATCGCCATACGGGGGAAACCCAAGAGGCCTCGATCTTCGTGGCCGGGCTGGGGGCAAGCAACTATACCTATGCGGAAGCCTCCCTAAGGCAGGACTTACCCTCGTGGCTCGCGGCCCACACTCGGGCTCTGGAGTTCCTGGGGGGTTGCCCCTGCGTCGTGGTTCCAGACAACACCAAAGATGCGGTCCATCGCCCCTGTCGCTATGAACCGGATCTCAATGCGAGCTATTCGGATTGGGCCTCGCACTACGGCGTCGCGGTGATCCCGGCTCGAGTGCGCCGTCCTCGAGATAAAGCGAAGGCGGAGTCGGGTGTGTTAGTCGTCGAGCGCTGGATCTTGGCCGCCTTGCGTCACCGGACCTTCTTTTCCCTGGGAGAGCTCAACGAAGCCATTGCCGAGCTGCTGGAGCGTCTCAACACTCGAAACTTTCACAAGCTCCCCGGCAACCGCCGCCAGCGCTTCCAGGACCTGGATCGTCCGGCTCTGGGGCCCCTGCCGGCCCAACGCTACGTCTTCGCCCAGTGGAAGAAGGCCCGCGTCAACATCGATTACCACATCGAGTTCGACCGCCACTGCTACAGCGTCCCTTATGTCCTGGTGGGTCAGAAGGTCGAGCTGCGCACCACCGTCACCACCGTGGAGATCTTCCATCAAGGTCGCCGCGTGACCTCTCACCGTCGCTCCTATCAGCCGGGCAAGGCCACGACCTTGGACGAGCACCGGCCCGAATGCCATCGCCGCTATCTGGAGTGGTCACCCTCGCGTCTGATCCACTGGGCTCAGAAAGTCGGGCCCCATACCGCATCGGTGGTCGAGAAGATCCTCCAATCCCGTCGCTATCCCGAGCAAAGCTATCGCTCCTGCTTGGGTATCCTGCGCCTGGGCTCCAGCTTTGGGGAAGACCGTTTGGAGCAGGCTTGCCGTCGGGCCCTGCGACTTCAGGCCTGCTCCTACAAGAGTATCCAGTCCATGTTGAAGAACGGTCTGGACCGTCAAGCGGAACCGCAACCGTTGCCGGAACGTCCTCCGATCGAGCACGCCAACGTGCGAGGGGCCGAGTACTTCGAAGGCGAGAAAGGAGCCTCTCATGTTGGTTAATCCCACCGTCGAAAAACTTCACGCCATGCGGCTCAGGGCCATGGCTGAGGCCTTCACCGAGCAACTCTCCGACCCGGAGATGGCCCAACTGAGCTTTGAAGAACGCTTTGCCCTGTTGGTGGATCGGCAGTGGACCTGGCGAGAGAATCGGGCCTTGGAGCGTCGTCTGAAGAATGCCCGATTGAAGCTCTCGGCCTGTCTGGAAGATGTCAACTATCGCCGACCTCGGGGGCTGGATCGCTCGCTGATTGCCAGCCTCGCCACCTGCCGTTGGATCCAGACCCACCACAATCTCCTGATCATCGGTCCCTGTGGAGTCGGGAAAACCTTCTTGGCCTGTGCCTTTGCTCAGAAGGCCGCTCGCGACGGGTGGACGGCTCTGTACACTCGTGCCGCTCGACTCTTTCGCGATCTGGCTTTGGCTCGAGCCGACGGCTCGCTCGACAAGCTCCTGCGTAAGATCGCCCGCACCGACGTGCTGATCGTCGATGACTGGGCCATGAATCCCTTGGCCGAGAGCGAGCGACGGGACTTCTACGAGATCTGCGAGGATCGCTACGACAGTCGATCCACGATCCTGACCTCCCAGCTTCCCGTCGCCCATTGGCATGAGCAGATCGGAGATCCGACCACCGCTGATTCCATCCTGGATCGTCTGGTCCATAATGCCTACCGCATTGAGCTCGAAGGGGCTTCCATGCGCCGGCATCGTCATCCTCCCACCAAAGCAAAGGACGAATCATGAGTCCAACACCGCAGTTGAAAGTCCAAGGTGGCTGGTTCGCCGCCGCCGGTGCTCCGTTGCTACAGGCGATGGAGAGCGTCAGCGACGGCGCCTTCAAACTCTTTGTCTATCTGTGCCTGAAAGCGGATCGCTGCACCGGCGAACTGACCGTCTCGCCTACCCAGTTGGCTCCGGCCTTGCGCAAATCTCGCCGCTCCCTGTTCACCTACCTGGGAGAACTCCAGTCCCGAGGTCTAGTTCAGCTCAGCCTCGCTCGCAATCAACACGAGCGCACTCACATCCAGATCAGCGAGGCCTTCTGGCCCTACCAAAGATCCCTCGTCCAGGAGCCCGAAGCGGCCGAATCCCAATACCTCGATCAGGTGGCCTGTCTGCTGCTCGATGCCCCTGGCGTTCAGTGCTCCTTCTCCCCGGCCGATCGGCAGCTGGCCGCTCGCCTCTACCGCCAGGGCCTGTCCTTGCGGCAGATCGAGCAGGCCCTGCTTCTCGGCTGCGCCCGCAAGCACGTCGCCTGGCTCAACGGCCACACCGGTGGACCGATCACTTCCCTGAGCTACTTCGAACCTCTAATCCAGGAAGTGAGACAACAACCTGTCTCCGATCAATACTGGGATTATCTCAGGAGTCGCCTGAAGACTCTGAGGCAACAATGGAAACAACACTCTGCTGAAGCAAGCTTTGCCTCAGCAACTCACTCAGGAAAGGAGAGACGAGATGATGTGTTCTCAACCCAAGAGACTCCTGTGGATTGACTCAAACCGGCCACTTCGGAGATGATTATCAACCTCCGGCGTCGCTTCGCTCCGACCCGGCCGGTTTGCTCCGGATTCGGTGGCCGGTTTCACCGGAATACGCACTGTCGAGATTGCCCTGAGGCATGCCGAGCGACTCGACCAGTTATTCGGCTGTCCTGGCAAGCATTTATTCGGGGCGGTGAGTTTCCGAACGGACCGGATTCAAGACCCGACTGAAATTCTCGCGGGAATGGAACATCGTTTCTTCGATGAGGCGTGGCCCACCGACTAAGATGCGCTTGTAGCCGACCAGGGCGCAGGATGGGCGTCAGGTCGTTTGCCGAGGAGCACAACAATTTCGCACTCGCTCCCCCCGCCTCGTCTTCGTGCGTAGGTTAAGATCGTAATAGGTCGTCCTTGGCGCTGGCAGATCGTTGTCAATAGCTGGTTTTGCCTCGTATTCAAGCGTTTCTAGCCGCTTGTACTCTTCCTGTAAAGCACTGATTTTGTGATTCTTATCTATAATTGTTTGTAGGTACTTGGATCGGGCTATTCGCCTACCATATTGAGATCCTATCACTCCCTTGGGCAAGCGATCCTGAAAACCGCTCTTAAACTCTAGCAACGCCCATGGTCCTTGATGTGAGTTTCATCGTCGATGAACGTTGCTGAGAGTGTTCGAGAAAGGGAACCCTTTTCGCGGGTACTCGCAGTAATTTCCAACAGCTTCATTCAGCAACTCCGTTGTGGCATAACGTTCGGGCGATCAGCGGCGGTCGAGGGCCGTCCGTTGCGTCGCCTTGTTAGCCGGCTTCCACAACATCGAAGAACTCAACGACTCCGGTTTCTAGTGAATACTCGGCACCGACCACGAGCAGGCCATCGTTCCGGATGAGTTGCCCCAGAACCTCGGAGCCGTGTCGTAGATGGTTCACCGAAGCGGTGATGTTTGCCCGAACAGCATGCCGCACAAGAGCATTCACGTCGCGCCTGAGCTCGGTCTTCAGCAACCCTTCGACGGAAGGCCGGACACGCCCAACGATCGAACGCAGATTACGCGATTGGTTTTCCGCAGGCTGCTGAAGCTCTTCGATCGTAGCCAGAATGGCTCCGCACTGGGAATGTCCCAACACCACAACCAGCCGGGTGCCAAAGCGCGACGCCGCCAACTCAACGCTGCCGATTTGCGAGCGAGCAACGATGTTCCCGGCAACGCGAATGACGAAAAGATGGCCCAGGCCTTGGTCGAACACGATCTCAGCAGGCACCCGCGAGTCCGAACAACCGAGGACGATCGCGAAGGGCTGTTGCTCTTTCGCCAGCTTCGCTAGCCGGGATTGGGTCAGGGGCGTCTCGTGGCGCCGCATGTTGGACGCGAAGCGACGGTTGCCTTCTCGGAGGCGTTCGAGTGCTTCTCGTGCTGACGTCATCGATCTGGTCGTCCTTGTCCGGCTAACGGCTCAGCGGCCGAACTGCGCAGTCCGCTGCAGCCGCTTGTTGAACTAAACCGCTTTCAGCGGTAGGACTTTCCGGTCAGATCTTCTTATCCAATCAAGATGCGGCTGGCCTTCAGCGTTGTATGAAGGCTCCTTCGTGAGGCAAGGTGTTGTTACCAAACATCAACCTCCCACACGAAAGGAGCCTATCATGACTATCTTACGCCAACGGATGATTGAGGATCTGCGGATCCGCAACTACTCGGCCCGGACCGTCGAGATCTACGTGGACCGGGTCGCTGAGTTCGCCCGTCACTTAGGCAAGTCGCCGGAGCGGTTGGGTCCCTCGGAGATCCGCCGCTATCAGATCTTTCTGGTCCAGACCAAGAAGGCCTCCTGGCCGGTGTTCAATCAGACCGTGTGTGCCCTGCGCTTCCTCTACCGGGTCACCCTCAGAAGGGACTGGGTGATCCAGCACATCCCGTTCCCCAGGCAGGAGAAGAAACTTCCCATCGTGCTCAGCTGCGGGGAGATCGTCCGCCTCTTCGGCGCCCTCGCCAACCTCAAGCACCGCACCCTCCTGATGACGATCTATGCCACCGGGCTTCGCCTTTCCGAGACCCTGCATTTGCGCATCGCCGACATCGACAGCTCGCGCATGCTGATCCTGGTGCGCCGCGGCAAAGGGAAGAAAGACCGCTACGTTCCCCTTTCCGAAACGCTGCTGCAGCAGCTGCGAAGCTATTGGAAAGGCTATCGGCCCGAGGCTTGGCTCTTCCCAGGAGAAAATCCCAACTCCCCGCTGGGCCACTCCTCCGTCCAGCGAGTCTGCAAACAGGCCGGCCACCGGGCGGGACTCTCCAAACGGGTAACACCGCATGGGCTGCGTCACTGCTTCGCCACCCATCTCTTGGAAGCCGGCACCGATCTGAAGACCATTCAGGTCCTGCTGGGACACGGCAGCCTCAGAACCACTTCGGTGTACCTACACGTGGCGGCCCAGGCGCCCGCTCCGACCCCAATACGATCCCTCTCTATCGGTCGACCCTCGGCCCCAGGCGGTGGTGCGCCCGCCGGACGCCTCAAATCCTCTCAAACGGCTCAACCACGACTTTCACGCTAGCCCCATACCGACCGTCAACCTTTACCCCACCTCAAACGCTCCCGAAAGCCCCACCCTTCTTTTCGAATCCACCCCCGCCAACCTGCGAGCAATCCCCATAGGCGGTGCCCGCGGCTCAGTTCAACAGGATTGTATCCGCAATGCCCCCCGTTCCCGGCTACCGAAAACGAGTGCTTTCAGTCCACACTGCGGATACAATCCTTTGGGTTAGGTTTCCGGCCTCCGTGCTTCTGTCAAATGGTCGCGGATCCACTGGACAAGTTGTTCTCGTTTGGATCGACTCGTCGCGACATCGAGAATGACCCTTTCTCCCTCCTCAACGGCCGCGTCGAGCTCCCAGCCGTTCAGCAGCAAGAAAATCTCCATCGCAGCGTGACCGACGCGCTTGTTTCCATCAACGAATGGATGGTTCTGGATCACCGAGTAGCCGAGCGCAGCAGCCTTCTCCTCTATCGTGCCGTAGAGATCCTTCCGACCGAAGGTAACCATCGGCTGGGCAACTGCCGATTGCAAGCCACCGAGATCGCGAATCTCCGACGCACCGCCGGCTTGTTCAATGACGAGCCGATGCAGATCCAGGACCTCGGCAAGCGTGAGATACCGCACCTAACTGAGCCGTCGATACAGTTCCTGGTTCTTCTTCAGGATTCGCGAAGCAGCTTTAACGAACTCATCATCCTGGCGGGCAAGCAGTTCTTGAACAGCCGCCGAGGCGAGATCATCAACAGGCACGTTGAGGCGTTGGGCTATTTCCTCAAGCCTTTTCTGCTGGGTGCCATTCACTTCGACCGAGATCTTCATGCCGTCCTCTTGCAGGCAATTATACGCCGCCAGGCGATATCTCTCACGTTCTCCCCCGAAAACCTAGCGTAGAGGATTGTATCCGCTGTGCTTGACGCCTCTGTTGGTAGAGTCAGCAGTGAGTTATGAGCATGGCGGATACAATCCTGTTGGACTGAGCCGCGGTTTCCCTCTATGGGGATTGTTTAGAGGTTAGCGTTTAGGGAGGGAAAAGGAAAGCCGAGCAAGAACGAGAAGATGAAGCGGATTGGTGGGCCTCGCGCTGAGTTGCAGGACCGTGTTGAGAGGAGAGGAGAGGGGAGTGGGGCGGTTCCTGGAGTGCGGATGAGAGCATCAGACACACGAGTATTCAAGCCAGATCGGGCTCTGGTAGGAGGGCTTCTCAGGAGGTTTCGAAGTGTGTGCTGGTCTCTCATGAGCGACCCGGAGAGTTCATCCGAGGTTGAATCGGAGTGGCCCCGGCGGGGAGCGTTTGAACGAGGTAGAGGGTGCCTTGCTGACAGCGGGGGCAAGAGTCCGACTTAGACCTAAGTTACCTCGTAGAAAAGTGATGTAACCTATTGTTAAGATTGGGGTAATGCTACAAATCAGCTGCGTCGGTACTGGGTACATTATAGACGAACGCCGAGGAGATCCAGGGCTCGCTGCTGAAGCGATGTGGGACGGGTGATTTTGTCGAAGGCTGCTGAGCCGGGCAACTGCGGCTGAATCCGGTTTTTGGAGATCGTGGCCAAATCGCTGAGCAAGGTCTGAAAGCTGTGCACGGGCCCACCCTCAACGGTGCGCTTGCGGTGAGCCTTGCGGAGGGCCTGAGGAGAGCGCTGAGAGGGTGCCACCACCGAATCGCGAAGCTGCCTCCCCGCCTCGGGATCCTCGTCGTCGAACAGGATCGGAGCTAACTTCTGTCGCATGTGCCACTCGACGTAGTAGGCAAGCATGCACAGAAAGACGTGAGCGCGGACCCGATCCTCCAGATGGTGGTAAATGGGTCGGACCTTCAGATCGACACTCTTACAGCTGCGGAAGGCCCGTTCGGCGACGGACAACCCCTTGTAGGCAGCCACCGTTTGTTCGGCATCCATTTGCTCGCGGGCCAGGTTGGTGCGAATCACATAGATCCCGTCCAGTGCCGCCTCCTGCTCGATGCGCTCCTGCCGGCGCTGGTAGGAGAAGGACTCCTCGCCGATCTCCAGGACAAAATGCTTGCCCACTTTGTAGCGGTTGAGGACTTTGCCCACCCGCAGGGCAATCCGATCCTTGCCCTTGAAGCGACGCTTCGGACGTTGCGTTGCCTGGACAATCTTCTCCAACTCCAGCTCGGTCGCCTGGAGCAGTTGCTGGCGATTGCGGGCCCGTTCCTCCGCTAAGAGGGGATTACGGCAGACAATGAGCCGTTCCCCGGGGTAGTCCGGGCTCTGGATCTCGGCCAGGTCGCGTTGATCAAACAGGGACAGCTGCAGCGGACCGGATTGAAACAGTTTGCGGATCTGAGGGCCTCGCAGGGCCGTGATCCAGCCCATGCCGGGCAGCGGCTTGAGCTCCTCCCGAATGCGGGCTTCCGTCAGCATTCCTCGATCGGCGACCACCACCACCGAGCGCAACCCGAAGCGTTGGCGCAGTTTTTGGATTTGGCTGGTCACTGTTGTGGGGTCCGCTCGGTTGCCTTCGAAGACCTCGACCGCGACAGGGCAGCCTTGACGGTCGCACAGCAGGCCGAAGACGATCTGCAGCGTACCCCCTTTGCCGTCTCGGGAATACCCCCGCTGGGCCAACGGGCAACTCCTCCCTTCGAAGTAGGTCGAGGTGACGTCGTAGATCACGAGGCAACCGTCCTGCAGGCGCTGAGCCGCCAGCTGGTTTTCAATCTTTGGTTGTCGAACGAGCAGCCAGTCCAAGGCGCCGTACAGATCATCGGCCGTCGCGGCCTCCACCTGTAAGAGCTCGCCCAAGCTGCTGGACAGGGTCTGGGGATCCCATCCGCGTGCGGTGGCCAGCTTGGAGCGGGGCTCCAGGATGCGCGCCACGATCAGGGCCACTACCAGGCGGCGCTGCAGGCTGTTGCGAGTGGCCAGTAAGCGCTCCAAACCGAGGCGGCGCAGGGTACCCAAGACGGCCGCCACATGACCATGGGGGCGAGTGCGCTGGACCTGGAAGGCTTGGCTCAAGTCGGAGATGACGGAGCCTCCCTTCAAGAGGCTGCGCAGGCCTTCGACGATCTCCGCGGGCCACTTGCTGAGGTTAGCCAGAGTGCGCTTGCGCACCTTGCCGGCTTGCCGGTAGGACTCGCGCAGGAGAATGGCCGGGGGCGAGTTGCGGTTGGGAACGGATTCGATGTACATGGGCACTATAATATCACATACTACCGACAATAAAGGACACTAAACCAACTATTACATGGGTACAAATTGTCGAACACAAAAAGACCCTTACCTGATGATCCACAATGGCTTACAGGTTGTTTTTCAGCTAGTTTTCAGGGTAACTTCGGCTTAGAAGGAGTCGAGGGGAGTTCGGTGGGGGAGTCGTCTGAACCAAGAAGGCCTCGACAGAGGGCGAGCTTGGTCTTACGGTGACGGTTGGCCAGAAACCTGTAGTGGCGGATGCGCATGAATCCCTTGGGCAGGGCGTGGAGTAAGAAGCGCCGGGTGAACTCGATCGTCTCCAGAGTCAAGGTGCGCGGCCGCTGAGGGTGGCGGTAGTCCTTGTAACGAAAGCTCACCTTGCCCTGATGCAGGGACAGGAGTTGTGAGTTAGAGATCGCCACGCGGTGGGTGTAACGGGCCAGGTACTTGAGGACTCGCTCGGCACCGGCGAAGGGAGGTTTGCAGTAGACGACCCACTCCGAACCGGTGAGGTTTTGCAGCCAACAATGGAACTGGCGAGGGAGGCTTAGAGGTTGGAGGACTCCGTGAAAAGAGAGCTCATTCTGCCGGTAGGCCGCTCGCAGGTAGTGTCGGAACTTGTTCCGAAAGAGTCGGCTGAGAACGGAAACGGGGAACAAGAAACGAGGACGGGAGGGGATCCAGCGGCTTTGGTCCTCAGCGATCCCTCCGCCGGAAACCACACAGTGGAGATGCGGATGCAGATCGAGTTTCTGGCCCCAGGTGTGAAGCAGGGCCAGCACACCGATTCTGGCTCCCAAGTGGTGCTCGTCAGCGGCTAGGGTCAAGAGCGTTTCTGAGGCCGCTCGGAAGAGGATCGAATAGAGGGTGCGCGGGTTTTGCAAGGCGAGGGGAGCGAGGGCCTTCGGCAGCGTGAAGACGACGTGAAAATAGGGCACCGGGAGTAGCTCTCGGGCGCGGGCATCGAGCCACTGGGCTCGGGCACCGCCCTGACACTTGGGACAATGCCGATCACGGCAGGAGTTGTAGGAGATCTCCTCGTGGCTGCACTGATCGCACCGTTTGAGGTGCCCACCCAAGGCGGCGGTCCGGCAAGCACAGAGGGCTCGGAAAACTCGGCGCTGCTGCCCTGAAGTGGGATAGGCCCGGAAGTAATCGTCTTGGCAACTGCGGAAGACATCGGCTACCTCGAGCCGATGTGCTCTCATCTGCCGCGCTGGGCTTTCCGAGCGGCTTGGAGCAGATCGTGAGCCGGAGTCGTGCGAGCAGAGGCGACGTGCAAGTAGACCGAAGTCGCGTTCAAACTACGGTGCCCGAGCAGTACTTGGATGGTTTTCAGATCGGTGCCGGCTTCTAGCAGATGGGTGGCGAAACAATGGCGCAGCCGGTGAGCCGTAACGCCCTTTCTCAAACCGGCCTTTTCAGCAGCTCGCTTGCAGACTCTTTGGACCGAACTGACCTCCAAAGGTCGCTGCACATCCTGCCCCGGGAAGAGCCAGCTGCCCGGTCGATAGCCTTTCCAGTAGGTGCGTAGCTGCGCCAAGAGAGTTGCCGACAGGGGAACGTAGCGATCCTTGTGGCCTTTGCCCTGATGCACTCGAACCAGCATCCGAGCTCTATCGATGTCCTCCAGATGCAGATGAAGCGCTTCGGAGATGCGTAAGCCCGTCGCGTAGATGGTCATGAAGATGGTGCGGTGCTTGAGATTGCCGATCACTTCAAAGAAGCGGTCAATCTCCTGCCGGGACAAGATCAGGGGCAGTTTCTTCTCTTGCTTGGGGAAAGGGATGTGTTCAATGGTCCATTCTTTGTTCAGACACACCCGGTAGAAGAAACGCAGAGCACAGACCGTCTGGTTGAACTGGGCCCAGGAACTCTTTTTCTTCTTCACCAGAAAGATCTGATACTGGCGGATCTCCGCGGGACCCAGTAGATGGGGCGAGCGGCCGAAGTACTGGGCGAACTTGGCCACCCGATCCACATAGATCTGAATGGTCCGATCGGAGTAGTTGCGGATCCGCAGATCCTCGATCATACGTTGGCGTAAGATAGTCATGATAGGCTCCTTTCGTGTGGTAGGTTGCTGTGTGGTAACAACACCTTGCCTCACGAGGGAGCCTTTCGACAACTCCCAGCGCCGCCGGAATCTTCAATGGATAAGGGGATCTGACAGGAAAGGTCCTACCGCTGAAAGCGGTTTAGTTCAACTTCCGTTTATATGGTTTCCAGATAAACCCACTTCCTGGTCGGGTTTCCAGATAACACGCGATATTCGATTCTGCCTAAGCTCTTTGAAGTCCATTCATTAGAGTCGCGGCTGTGATATTCCGGAGTCTTATCTGGTTTCCGAATATTGTGTAGCTACATCCTTCATCACAGACTGTCTACCGGACTCTTAACGCCCCGACCACCCCGATTCAAAACGTGGGTGTAGATCATTGTGGTTCGAACATCCTTATGGCCCAATAGTTCCTGCACCGTCCGAATGTCATATCCCTGCTCAAGCAAATGTGTGGCAAATGAGTGCCGCAGGTTATGTTCTGAGTGGCTGTAAGTCATTGCAGGTCAATAGGTTGAAGGAATGTTTTCATCTTCTGACAAGTCCTTTGCAATCAGTGGTTACAGACATCCCCGAAAAAACTCAGAACATTTTTTTCGAGGTCTGGCTGAGGTGGGCTATGGGCCTCAGGACGTGCCAAAGGCCGGAGATACTGCTGCTGACCTCAGGCTACCACCTCGGCCCCGTGTCGTCTACAATGGCCTTCCTCGATTTCCCTCAAGTCCCGCCAGTCTCAAGTACACAATTCGTTGTGTGGTAGGGGATCGTTCCCATGGTGATCAAGCAGTTCCTTAGAAGCCGATTGGCTAGAACCTAACACATTTCCATGAGGCCTGCACCAATCTTCTACTAAGACTTTCAGCGGAAGCGCGAACAAACTATTCAGGCCGGATGAAGCAGGCCATTCGGACGTATCACGCGACGTTTCCGGAAACCACCTGAATGTCCGCTTCTAGTAAAAGCGGCCGATCAGGGGCGATCTACTCTGACACTGTTTGTGCGGAGATCTGGGCTGCTACTTAGCAAGAGAGGGCAATCCCGTGTACCTGTTCAGCCTCTTCTTCCTACCTTTGCCCGTGCCTTCAAACTTGCCTTTGCCTTTGCCTTTGCCTTCCTCCTTGAACTTGCCTCATCCCTTCCCAGCGTAGAAGCGGGCCTTCTCTCCGGATCTTGGAAAGACGGAAAGGAATTACGGAAGAGAAAGAGAAAGGCTAAGGCATAGGCATAGGCATAGGCATAGGCAAAGGCAAGTTTGAAGGCGAGGGCAAGGGCAAGGGTGTGAAAAAGACGCTAATCCGGATTTCTCATCGCTTGTCGTAGCGAGGCGCCGCAAGGGCCGTCCTGGCAAGGCTTGCGACCGAGACCACTCGTGGCGAGTCGCCGCAGTCGTACTTGTACAGTACGTCGAGGAGGCCGACCTACGTTCTTGCAAGTATGCTAAGCAGCTACGAAGCGTGGTAAGGGTCGAAATGCGGCGAATCCCTTCAGCTCTCCCCGGCGGTGTGAGGTCACTTGCTACGTTAATTGTCGGACTGGTTTTCAGCAGCTCGCTTTCAACGTCGGAGGCTGCGATCACGGGCCTTGCAGCGAGCCACGAGCCAACGCTTGTGTCACTGCGGCTGGTCCCTGCGGAGGTGAGTCTTCGGGGCCGGGAGGCTTCCCAGCAGTTCGTGGTGCTGGGGACCTTTTCCGATGGGCTGGAGCGGGACCTGACCTCGCAAAGCAGTTTCCAGCTTTCGGACCCTCTTCTGGCCAGGGCGGACGAGGCGGGCAGAGTGGTGGCGATTGCGGAAGGTGCAACCGTCATGAGGGCGGCAATCGAGGGGCGGGAAGCGCGGGCCCGGATTCGGATCGAAGCCGCCGACTGGCAGCGCCCCTTTCGTTTTGACCGCGACATCGCTTCCATTCTTACCCGGCGAGGCTGCAACGATAGTCATTGTCACGGCAGTGTGAAGGGGGAAGGGGGATTCAAGCTTTCTCTCAATGCCCTCTATCCGGAGGAAGACTATCAATGGATCGTGGAAGGGGGAATCTACCAGGTCCTCACCATGGAATCGGGTGGTCCCAGGGTCCCGCGAGTCCGGCTGGAGGACCCGGAAGAAAGTCTGCTGCTGCTCAAGCCCACCCTGCAAGTCAGCCACGGGGGTGGACGGCGGTTTGGGACCGACTCTTCCGACTACGCAGCCATCTTGAACTGGATCAAGGGAGGAGCCGGCTACGGGGCGAAAACGGGTGGTGGACACATCGAGCGGGTCCAGGTGCTTCCCAGCGAGGTTGTACTGGATCAGAAGGGAGAGCAACGACTTCTGGTGACGGCCTACGACTCCGACGGGAGGGCTGAGGAGATAGGAGTTTGTTTTTTTTGGCGTCGGGTATGGGTTGCCATTTTTTGTATTACTGGGGATGGAAAAAAGGGGTCGAGAAAGGGACGTGGGGGCGCTTCAGTAGGAGGTGAAAGAGAAGGTGGGTTGAAATAGCGTGATGGGGGCGTCGAGACCGAGTTTTGGTTGGAGGAAGGGAAAAATCAGGGCAGAAAGGATACACCGGTATTGGATCCGGCCTGGGCGCCGGGACGGGTCAGTCTTCCCAAATCGGGACGTCGTCCCAGAAGAGCGCGTCGCTGGAGGCTCGGAAGGCTTGGGCCTGTTGGGGCGAAAGCGAAGCCAGGAAGCTCTCGAGTTTTTGGTGGAAGAGTCGGGGTGGGGGAGCGCGTTGGGACTGCTGCCAGAGTGGCTCCAAGTATCTGACATCTCTCCAAGGCCTCCCGATTGTCCATTCATGGAGGTGGACAGGAATCTCGGGGCGACCTTGCACTGCAGTGGTGTGTCCTCAGCTTTGTAGAGCACACCCATTCCCCCAGCACCCAACCCCTGCAGGATCCTGTAGGGAGAAATCGTCTGGCCGATCCTAAGAATACTCCTTGAGGTCGACTATCTTGGGCTCAACCTCGTCGGAACGAGCCTCTAGAGTCATCAGACTCAAGAGATCATTGACTCGCTTCTGGATGGGAGCATTTACATCCAGGTAGATGGGTTCAGCCTTGATGGGCGTATTGGCCGCGGTGGCTCCTAAAGGAGAGAGGTTGGCGATGGGCAAGATACACAGTAGAAGAGGAAGCCTCACCTATGTCTTGTCCTGGTAATCCATCGCGGCCTCTATGTTGTTCGCAGCAGAGGTAGTCTTGGCGGGAATTCTACTCCGGGATCTGGGCTCTGGGCAAGGCAAGCTGGTACAGTGGCCAGTGGGTGGAGCGTGAGGGCAGCGGCGCCGCTTTGCGAAAGCGTAACGGCACGTAGTCTTGGGCGATAGAGCCTCGAGCCTTTGCTGCTCAATACCAGAAATACATGTCCAGTCAGGCGTGACGTTCAATTCGGATTTGCCAATAGCAATGCCATGTAGTCCGGATGAGTTCGATAGTCGAGGGGGATGTCGCCGATGTAGCCTCCCCTGAAGACCCGAATAGCATCCGCACCCAGGCGCTCAGCCACCCAAAGGCCTTGACCGCCTGCAAACTCGATGACGATCCAGCCTTCTTCAGGATCGGCAAAGATGTGAGAGTTTCCGCCAAAGGTGGCATAGCCATGTTCCTCCACCAGAGATCCCACCAACTCGGCGGCCTCGCGGGCGGTCCTGGATCTCTTCAGGGCAATCCGAGCCAGATCACTATAGTTGACGACCCCGCTGAGGGTTGGGAGTCATCTGGCGCAGTTCTGGCCGAGAGCGGGCAGAGACATCCCGTCCCGCCACTATGCCACTTCGGCCGCGGGTGATCAACGACAAATGGAATTCCCGCAGCGACAATTGGAAATCCCCACACGAGGGATAAAAAAAAAGAGCTGTAGCCGTCCTCTGAGACGACTCTTTTCGGGGTCCTCCTTTCTGTAAAAAAGAGAGATTGTTTTTAGAATGCGAGGGGGATGGAGTGAGGGCGTAGCCCGAACGGAGCTCCCCCTCGCTCGCGCCGGCGTCGAGGGGAGTGGACCAGATCCACGAGGCTCCTGAGCGGCCTCTGTAGGGCGCTGTACGACCTCTCCCCTTGGCGGGCACTCGTCTATCGTCCCCACCAAGCACTTCCCAGGGGCCAATCAGCCGATTTGCCCGGATTTGAACTCCTCGCGGTTTCCTCATTTCGTGGTTTCCTGCTGTTTCTTCTTGGCGCTCTCCATTCGGTAGCTCGAGACGTTGAGTTCCAGAATCACGCTGTGGTGCACCACCCGATCAATCGCCGCCACCGTCGTCATGGGGTCCTTGAAGATCCTCTCCCAGTCCGAGAAGATCAGGTTGCTGGTCAGCAAGATGCTGCGGCGTTCGTAGCGATGGGCCAGCAGTGTGAAAAGAACCTCCATTTCCTCCCGACTTTGCTGAACGTAGCCGATGTCATCGACTATGAGAGCCTCGAAGCGATCCAGTTTCTTGAGCTCCTTCTCCAGAGTCAGATCGATTTTGGCCCGCAGCAATCGCTGTACCAGCAGGGCGCAGGTAGAGAATAGAACCCGGCGCCCCAGCAGAATCAACTCCTGCCCCAGAGCACAGACTAGATGCGTCTTGCCGCTTCCAGGGTTGCCGAAAGCCAAGACGTTCTCGGCGCGATCCAAAAACGTACCTTCCAGCAGCGCCGTCAGTTGTCGATCCACGCTTTGGGGCAAGCGCGAGCGGTCCAACGCCGTCAGCGTTTTCTCCCAGGGAAGCTTCGAGATTCGGCGCAGGCGCTGGATTTTGCGCTCGTGCCGCTCCGCCACTTCGATCTCAGATAACGACAAGAGAAACCGGGGATAGGACAGACTTTCCTGGGTAGCCAGTGCCGCCTGGGCGGCGGAGTGCTCCCGAAAGGCTGGTAGATGCAGCTGGACAAGGCACTCGCGAAGCCGGGTCAAGTTGCCTCCACTCATGATCTCACCTCCCGGCTCTCCAGCAGCGTGTCGTAGACGCCCACGTCCATCTTCTCCACCGCCACTTCCCAGGGCTCCACCACCGGATCGACGAGGCATTCTCGTAGTGCTTCGAAACGGATTCTTTGTCCCCTCTCAATCAGCCCCTGAAGTGCCTCTCGCACTCGCTGCTCACCTTCCTGGGCAGCCAACTCGAGGATCTTCAGATACTGGCGATCCGCCGTGGCTGGACAATCTTGGCGCAGCTCGTCGTAGGCGACTCGAAACAAGATCCCCGGAAACAGATCCTCGCGCCAGCGATAGCGAGTGAACGCCCCCGGCTTGCGCACCAGGGAATGGATCACCTGCCGGTAGTCAATGCGATGCTTGCCTTCTCCTCGCAAGCGAGGCATGCGTGCCTGTGGCTGACCCCCGTAGTAGACCTCCACCTGATCCGCCCACACCCTCACCTGCACCCGCTCGCCGATCAACCGGCTGTCCACCGAATAGGTGTTGTGGCGAACCCGGATCGTACTGCTGGGGGAGACTCTCACCCACTGCCGGGTGAAGTCATCCAGACGGCGTGCCGGCAACGGGCGCATCACGGCCAGCTCTTCTCCCAGGCGCTTTTGCCGGGTCGCATTGCGCCGGTCCACAATCACCGCTACAAAACCCTCGTACTCTTCCCGGCTGGAAAAATCACGGCTACACCGCAGCAGCAGTTCCTGCTCGATGGCCCGTTTCAAGCGGTGATGGGCCTGTTCCACATCCCCGTTCTCGTGAGCCTTTCCTGCCTGGGTGCGACTCGAGCGCATCCCGAAGTGTCTCAGCAACCCTTGATAGCGCTCGGTGAACTCTTCCCGTTTCAGGTTGTTGACGGCCGCCGAAAGCCGGTCTGTTCGGTGTTCCTCGGGCAGCGCCCCCAACTCCCACAACGCGTTCTGAAGCCCCAGGCTGAGGCTCTCAAAGGACTCACTGAAACACAGCGTGGTCGCTTCCCAGTTCGAGTAGGCCAAAACAAAGTGGTACAGCAGATGGGGAAACGGCTGGCCCTGGATCGTCACTCCCAGACGCCCCATAAACGTAAAGTCCGATTGAGATTGATGTCCCGGCCGATACTTCTGCGGGAACATCACCTCCTTCGCTTCTCCGTGTTGTGCCTTCCACTGCTTGATCCTGCGCTGCAGCGTCCTCAACTGACCTTGCTGGAAGGCCCCTTCCTGCTGGCGGCACAAATACTCGAACACCGCTGTCGCTTCCACCGTCGGAGATCGCTTCAGGATCTCTTCCACCTCTGGCCACACCGACTCGAACGGATCCGATCGAGTTCGCCAATATCGCTCCGGCTGACTCTGGCTCGGCAGCTTTCCCGACTTCAGGTACTTCCGAGCCGTCTTTCGCGACAGCCCCGCTTTGGCCGCCGCCATCGTTAGCGTCTTCTCGTTCTTTTGCAACTTTACTAACCTCCGCACTTGCTGATCCTTAACCATGCCCTCATGGTCAGGATCAGCCCTGAAAAAGTGGGGAATTCTATTTGTCGTCGTGGGAAATTCTAACTGTCGCCAATCACGCGGGCAGCATTCGTCTGGAGATCCAGGACATCAATGGGAATCCTCTACCTGGCTTTGCCCTGGAGGAATCACCCCTGATCTGGGGAGACGAGATCGAGCATACGGTGCGCTGGGAGCGGAGTCATTCCGAGGCGACTTCTGATAAGCCCCTGGACAGGATTGCAGGGAAGCCGATCCGGCTGCGCTTTGTGATGAAGGATGCAGATCTGTACTCCTTGAGGTTCAGGTAGAAGCAGGCTCACCATTTGTCCGGGGGTTCTTGCTCCTGATTCTCGCGCCGGTAGCGCTCCTCATGGGAGAGCCAGCACTTGCTTAGCAGTATTATGAGCCTGTTGTTAACAGAGTTCTGGTCGTGTTGTGAGAGGTCGGCTTACCTGCCTTCCCTGCTCCAACTGTGAAATGATATTCTCTCGCTGCACTCGCCGATATCCGGAGGTCGTTGCCGTCTTCTTGAGGAGATACCATGACTTCTTCGCGAAGAGATCTTTTTGAAATTGCTGCGGTCGTGGCGGGTCTCTTCTTGGCAGGCGAGGCCTCTCTCGTACAGCCAGCGGTGAATCCAGCCCGTTCAAAATCCAAAGAAGAGCTACAGGTCCACGACATCGGCGGCCGGCTCGAGTTGCTGGTGGATCACTATCTAATCGAGTCCATGATGGGGGATGTGCACCTGCAGCTGCATCGCCCTCAGCGTAAGGAGATCGTCTTTCGCACCGATGCTCCCTGGGAAGGCAATGCGAGCGCATATCAGTCCCTCTTCCAGGACGGCAACATCTACCGCATGTACTACCGCGGCTCCCACTTTGGGCAGAATCGCACCGACAGTGGGCCGCTGGCCAAGGCACTCAAGCCGCACTCGTCGTACCTCTGCTATGCGGAAAGTCTTGACGGCATTCACTGGCGCCGTCCCGAACTGGGCCTGTATAAGTTCCCCCGCCAAGGCTCCAACGGCTCCAGGGCCAACAATATCGTTCTCCATCCCGACACTCCTGGACTAAACGTTGGCCCCTCAGGGGCGGCCGTCTTCCTCGACGATAATCCCGACTGCCCCAGCGATGAGCGCTACAAAATCATCGGCGTCGGGGACCGAGCTGGCAGGGGTCTCTACGTGATGAAGTCGGCTGACGGCATCCGTTTTTCGCCGTTGAGCGACAAGCCGATCGTCACAGAAGGGGCCTTTGACTCGCAGAACATCGTCTTCTGGGATCCCACCATCAAGGCGTACCGTGAGTACCACCGCATCCATCTCCCTGGCGGCGTCCCAGGCATAGCGACCTCAACCAATAAGGAGATACTCGGTTTTCCCTCGCCTGAGGAGGTCAACTTCCCCAGCACTGGCCTCGAGGGCCTGTACACGCCAGTGGTGAAGCCCTACTACCGGGCACCGCACATCCTCGTGGGGTTTCCCACGCGCTACACCGAGCACGAGTGGTCCGGGCCACTGCTGGCCTTGCCGGGACTGGAAGAGCGTTTGGCTCGGGCCAACTCTTACCCACCGTCCCGGCCACCCCTCCGTTTTGGCCGGGTCATTACGGATGCTCTCTTTATGACGAGCCGTGACGGTACGAACTTCAAACGCTGGCCGGAGGCGTTCATTCGACCCGGTCCCAGACAGCGTGAGAGCTGGGTGTACGGTGACAACTTCGTGTTTTGGGGCATGGTAGAGACTCGCTCCCACCTGGAGGATGCTCCTGACGAGATCAGCCTCTATGCCACCGAGGGCTACTGGGAAGGGATAGACACTGCCGTGCGACGGTACACGGTTCGCATCGATGGCTTTGTCTCAGCTGCGGCATCGGCGGGAGGCGGAGAGTTCGTCACCAAGCCGCTTCTATTCGAGGGCGGCAATCTCACCGTCAACTTCGAGACCTCCGGCGCCTCCGGGGTCCGCGTTGAAATCCAGGAGGCCGACGGCACGCCAATCGAGGGCTATACCCTGGACGATTCTCCCGAGATGTTCGGAGACTCGATCCGGTACAAGGTACGCTGGAACCACGGAGGCGACGTTCGGCCTCTGACGGGAAAACCGGTTCGACTTCGGTTCGTCATGCGCGACGCCGATTTGTACTCGTTCCAGTTCGTTCCCTTCCAACCCGATCTGATCCGTCACCTGCCTGCCGAGCCCTTTAACGCGGAAGGCTGGTTCCTGGATCCAGACCGCGCGAAGGTACAGAAGTGAGCGTATTCGGAGCGGATAACCAATCTCAACTCCTTTGCAGACGCAATCATATCCCGGTTTCGGGCCAGGCAGAGGCTTTGACCCGGAAGAGTCAGCTCCCCCTCGGCATCCGGAAACCGCGTAACATAGATCTCCCACCGGCCGGACTTGTTCGACGCGTAAGCGACGTAATCCTATCTTGTGGCTGGCCGATGGTGGTGACGACAGCGCCGGCGATCCACCCACGCGAGCTGGAAGCAATTTTCAGTGGCAAGAAAAGGGGTCATTTGGAGATTCTTTGGGGTGCGGTGGTAGACGAATGGTTGCCAGCCAAGGTTGCGAGTGTCGCAATATCTTGGGGCGAGAAACCGATCCCAGACAGGTCCAACTCGTCGATGAAGACATCGATCACGCGGACCGCGCTTTCTTCGGGCACGTAATCGTCGAGGCGTTCGGGGAATAAGGTGGCTTGGGAGCGATTCTCACCCTGGATAAATCCCGTCATCGTTTGTCCTTCCGTGGGAAAGCCAAATTATATCTGGCCCATCCGACTCCAGTGCGACCGTCTTCCCGGTTACTTCCCCTATATCCGGGTAGTTGCTCTTGGCGAGAGTCGCGAGTTTGAAACGCGATCGGTCGTAATCAGGGTGGCATAACGCTGGAGGCTACCGATGCGGAGTTTTCACACAGTCTCGCCTGAAGCGGTCAGTCAGGTCGTACCGGAGAACGTCGAATGAACCTTGCTACGACCGCAGAAAAGGAGCTTCCTTCCGCTCTGAAGAGAGTTATCGTCAGAGTGCTGTGAACGGGACGCATGGGATCCCTCCGGAGCCTTACCGTCAGTGGGGGATGGCCAACCACCAGCCCGCGCCTCTCACGCCCGACTACGCCTCTTTGAGCCAGGGCAGATTGAACCGAGCTATGCTGATCCTCTCGCAATGTCGGCGTCGCTTGGTGGCATAGTCGTAGCCGGTAAGGCTGTCATACCAGCGATCGATCCTCTCTTCAGGCCAGTCCAGGCTGTCTTCGTGCACGCAGAGAATCGTCTTGTCGGCGGTCACCGCGAGGTCGGAATACCCAGACGGTCCATCATCAATAGGTTTTGCCACTGGCCAGGTCCTGCCATCGTCATAGCTGGCTCGAACCGTCACTCGGCTTCTCCCTGGACCTGCTGGATGGGAGAACAGCAGAACGTTTCCTGCTCCCTCCTTCTGGTGTGAGTACCGGACCAGGCCCGCGTGGCAGGTGGGGGTGGTAAGATCTTTCGGTTGGCTGTCCCGCTGAGAGAAGGTCTCGCCGCCGTCGTCGCTCCAGGAATGCCAGCGCCAGGCGTTGCGATAGGACTTGTGACCGGCAATCGAATTCTTCCTGAAATTCGCGTAAACGCCTCCTGAGGTAGTTTCAGCCAGGGTGACTTCATCCGACCCTGGCGGGAGGAATCCTCCCACCTGCCAAGAGGAACCATGGTCGTCACTGAACAAGACCCCTCCCCGGACTCCAGGGATCTGCCCTTCTTCCCCTTCCTTGTAGAGAAACCCAGGGATCAGCAACCTTCCCTGACCTGGGACTTTCCGACGCTGTGGCACAACCCCAAGACCCCGGCACGGGAGCGCAAACGCATGGCTCGTCTGTTGCTCGAAGACGTCACCCTGGTCAAGCCGAGGTCAGCGTCCAGGTCCGCTTCAAGGGCGGGGCCACGCGATCGCTGACGCTGCCGCGGCCACTTGCCTCCTACGAGGCCTGGACGACGAGCCCGCAGGTGGTGGCGGAGATCGACCGGCTGCTGGAGGATCACACCTACGCCGAGATCGCCGCGATTTTCAATGAGGGGGACTTCTCGTCCGGACAGGGCAAGTCTTTCGACGGACGGCGCATCAACACGATCCGGCGTGCCTACGGGCTGAACGATCGCTCAACTCGACTGCGCGCTCAGGGCTACCTAAGCGCGGAGGAAGTGGCTCCCAAGCTGGGGACCATCTCCCGGATGGTCCGGGTCAAACGCGCCAACGGGACCTTGCCGGTGGGATACCGTAAACTGAGTGACAACGGCGACTGCATGTACGAAGACGCGGACGCCAGGAAAGAGCCGAAAATGGCATCCATGTCAGGAAGGACATGTCTTGTCCTGGTAATCCATCGCGGCCTCTAATGTTGTTCGCAGCAGAGGTAGTCTTGGCGGGAATTCTACTCCGGGATCTGGGCTCTGGGCAAGGCAAGCTGGTACAGTGGCCAGTGGGTGGAGCGTGAGGGCAGCGGCGCCGCTTTGCGAAAGCGTAACGGCACGTAGTCTTGGGCGATAGAGCCAAGAGCCTTTGCTGCTCAATACCAGAAATACATGTCCAGTCAGGCGTGACGTTCAATTCGGATTTGCCAATAGCATGCCACCACCTTTGGACCTCTTGCCCAGTCTACTGTCGGGAGCCGTTGTGACGATTGAGCTGACGCTGGGAGCGGCGGTGGTTGCGCTTCTTGCTGCCTTCAGCGCAGGTTTGGCACGACTCTCCCCTAATCGGTTCCAGCGCTCGCTGGCGAGAATCTACGTCGATATCTTTCGCGGGACATCAGCCCTGGTACAGCTCTTCTGGGTCTACTTCGCTCTACCCCTGCTGGGAATCAGCCTTGACGCAATGACGGCTGGCATCCTTGTCCTGGGTCTGAATGCAGGAGCCTACGGGTCTGAGGTGGTGCGAGGAGCGATCAAGTCGGTACCTAGGGAACAGGTGGAGGCAGCCATCGCCTTGAATCTGAGCGAACGACAAACCTTGTGGCGCATCGTTCTACCCCAGGCCATACTGACGATGATTCCTCCATTTGGGAACTTGCTTATCGAACTGCTCAAGGGCACGGCCTTGGTTTCGCTGATTACCCTGAGCGAGCTGACGTTTCGAGGACAGACGCTGAGGACCGCGATGCTTCGGTCGGGAGAAATCTTCGGCCTGATTCTGCTGCTCTATTTTCTGCTTTCCCTGATCATTACATTCGGAATGAGGCGCCTGGAGCAGCGGCTCGCAATCGGTCAAGACTATGGTGGGGTAAAGTGAGCTTCGACTGGAACCTGGTGCTGGAGATCCTGCCAGCCTTGCTCTCAGCGTTTCTAGTGACGGTGCAGGCCAGCCTCCTGGGAATGGCGGTGGCACTACTACTGGGTCTCGTCTGGGCCCTCTTGCGACGTTCCAAGAACCGCTTGGTCGCGTGGTCGGTAACCTGGACGGTTGAGTTCATTCGGAGCACTCCTCTGTTGGTCCAAGTCTACTTCCTGTTCTACGTGCTGCCGTCCTTTGGTCTTACCTGGTCGCCTTTGGTCACTGGCGTGATTGCTCTGGGGCTCCACTACAGCGCCTATACGGCCGAGGTGTACCGAGCGGGCATCGACAACCTTCCGAGAGGTCAGTGGGAGGCCGCCATGGCCCTGAATCTGGGTCGTTTCGATACCTACAGGTCGGTGGTCTTGCCGCAGGCCATTCCACCCATGATCCCGGCGCTGGGAAACTATCTGGTGGCGATGTTCAAGGAGACTCCGGTATTGGCGGCGATTACAGTTGGTGAGCTGTTGCAAACGGCAAAGCTGATAGGCGCCGAGAGCTTTCGCTATCTGGAGCCTTTGACGGTCGTCGGTATCCTGTTCTTGATAGCCAGTCTGTTGTCGGCCAGGTTCGTCGAAAAACTGGAGGCACGATTTGTCCCAACAGAGTAATCAGAGGCTTGAAGTCGACCCGATCCTGAGTATGCAGCGGGTCCGCAAGTCCTATGGTGATTTGCTGGTGCTGGACGATCTCGATCTAGAGGTGGCGCCGTCCGAAAAGATCGCTCTGATTGGCCCCAGTGGTTCAGGGAAATCGACGATCCTCCGCACCCTGATGACGCTGGAAAGGGTCGATTCCGGAGAGATTCAGATCGAGGGCGAGAGCGTGTGGACCTACCTCCAGAAGGGTCATCGGGTGGCGGCGAATGAGCAACATCTGCGGAAAATTCGGCGCAAGGTCGGCATGATCTTTCAGCAGTTCAACTTGTTTCCCCATATGACCGTTCTTCGAAATCTGACCGAGGCTCCGGTGAGAGTCCTGCGATTGTCCAAGGAAGAGGCTCGCGGACGAGCGCTGGAATTGCTGGAACTGACTGGACTGACCGACAAGATTGATGCCTACCCAACGCAGCTTTCCGGAGGTCAAAAACAGAGGGTAGCCATTGCCCGGGCGCTGGCGATGCGACCCAGGATCATGCTCTTCGACGAGGTCACCTCTGCACTGGACCCGGAACTGGTGGGCGAGGTTCTGAACGTACTACGCAGATTGGCTCGGGATAGCGATATTACGATGTTGATTGTGACCCACCACATGCGGTTCGCCCAGGACATCGCCGATCGGGTGGTCTTCCTGGAGGCGGGAAGGATTGTTGAAGAGGGACTTCCAGAAGTGATTTTTTCCCGTCCCAAGCATCCCCGGACCCGGGAGTTCTTGAAGAGCGTCCTGGAACAGTAGGTCGGGCTAGGCTGAAGGGCCTCCTTCCGGCTTTGAGTTCTTCCGTAACGATCGTGCAGGCGCGGCTCTCAGGACCGACGAAGCTCCACTCAACCTGATACTATGCTCGCAAGATGAGGGCGGTAAAGAGAACTTTCCCAGGGAACAATTCGGTCACTTCGGCTTGCCTACCTGGCCTTCGGCGGCCGCAGGTTCGCACCTGCGTTGCTCTTTCTTCCCTGCTTGTGCTGCTCTCGTCCCACTTTGGATGGGCTCAAGGCGGCGGTGTGGCCGTTGTGGTTTCGACTGTTGTCAAGTGCGAGGTGACGGCTGACGAGACGTTCATTGGAACCGTGATGCCTGCTCGGCGAACCGTCGTTGGCAGCGGCGCGGATGGGCGCGTCCGCCAGCTCCTGGTCAACGATGGAGAAGCGGTCCGGCAGGGTGCCCCAGTGGCACGACTTCGCTCCAAAACTCTGGAGATTGAGCTGGCAGCCGCCCGAGCTCAGCTGGACGTCCGAGAGCAGGGATTGGCGGAATTGGAGCATGGATCTCTACCTCAAGAGATCGCTCAGGCCAAGGCCCGGGTGCTCGATGCACGGGCGGTTATGGAGTATTCTCGCTCTCAATACAAACGCATGAAGTCGCTCTTCGAGAGCGGCACCGTATCCCAGGATGAGTTGGACGAAGCGACCTCGTCCTGGCTGGCCGCAGAACAGAATCATCTGGGTGCCCAGGCTGCCTATGACCTGGCGGTAGAGGGACCTCGACCCGAGAGGATTGCGCGAGCCAGGGCCCTGGTGCGTTCCCAGCAGGAGGAGATTCGACGCATTCAGGATCTCCTCGGAAAACATACTATCCGGGCGCCTTTCGATGGCTACGTGGTCAAGAAGCACACCGAGATAGGGGCCTGGATTCGCCGGGGCGATCCAGTAGTCGATGTGGTCGAGCTGGATCCGGTAGAAATAGAGATCTGGATTCCGGAAACCTACATTGCCTACCTCGAGGTGGGGACCGTTCAGCCGGTACAGCTAGAGGCGCTGAATGGAAGGATTCTCGAAGAGTTTGATCAACCCTTGCAGGGAACGGTGGTACGGATCGTTCCTCAGGCCGATCTCCGCTCGCGCACGTTTCCGGTAAAGCTCCGAGTCGACAACCCCCGGCAAGGCAGTAGCCATCTGCTCAAAGCCGGCATGTTGGCACGGGTGCTGTTGGCCGTTGGCAAGCCACACTCTTCTCTGCTCGTGCCCAAGAACGCCCTGGTGCTAGGTGGCCGGACGCCGCGAGTCTTTGTTCTCAAGACCGACGCTGAGACCCAGGCGACTACCGCCCACCCGGTCGAGGTGGAGATTGGAGTGGCGGACGGTGGGTTGATTCAGGTAAGCGGAGAATTGCGAGAGGGTGACCGGGTGGTGGTCGAAGGTAATGAAAGGCTTCGCCCCGGCGCCGACGTCCGGATCGTGAAGACTGAGTCAGAGGCACCTCAGTAGCAGTCGACCATGCATCCCATCAAAGCTTTTCTCCACAATCCCATCAAGATCGCTGTAGGAGTGCTTCTTCTGGCGCTCTTCGGTTTGATCTCTCTGGTACGGATGCCGATGCAGCTGACGCCGGAGGTCGAGATTCCCACTATCACGGTTCAGACTCGCTGGCCTGGAGCGAGCCCGCAGGAAGTTGAACTGGAGATTGTCCAGGAGCAGGAAGAGCAGCTGCAGGGAGTCGAGGGCGTCACCAAAATGAGTTCCGAGAGCCAGGACTCATTGGCGCGGATCAATCTCGAATTTCTGGTGGGCGTTGACATGGACGAGGCGCTGCTCAAGGTGAACACCCGTCTGTCTCAAGTGCCGGAGTATCCCGAGAATGCAGACGAACCGGTGATCAGTACCTCGAGCGCGTCTGATCGTGCCATTGCCTGGTTCATTCTCAGCGCTCGAATGCCTCCGGACGAGACTATCGAAGCCTTTCAGGAAGAGCTGCGACGGGTCGATCCCAAGTCGCAATTAGCCAGAAAACTGAATGAGGTTCTCGACGCTCCCAACCCAGGCTTGGGAGAGTTGCGCTTACGGCGATTGGCGGACGCTTATCCCGAGGTCGGAGAGCTCCTGCCCCCCCCAGTCGACATCCCGAAGCTGCGGAAGTTTACCGAGGACGTCATCGAAGCGCGACTTGAGCGGGTTCCTGGCGTATCGAACTCGAACGTCCTGGGTGGACGGGAGTTGGAATTCCAGGTGGTGCTGGATCCTCACAAGCTGGCTGCTCGCCAGTTGACGATGCAAGAGGTGCGTCGAGTACTGCTGAGGCAGAACAAAGATACCTCCGGAGGAGATTTCTGGGAGGGAAAACGCCGTTACGTGGTCCGCACCCTGGGTCAGTTTCGTTCGCCCGAAGCGGTCGCCGAACAGGTCCTGGCGATTCATGATGGCGCGCCGGTGTACCTCCGGGACGTGGTCGTCACCGGAGGGATCCGTCTGGGCCATAAGAAGCCAGATGGGTTTGTCCGTCGCTTCGGCTCCGCCAGTCTGGCCGTCAATGCGCAGCGCGAGACCAGTGCCAACGTTCTTGAGGTCATGAAGGGGCTCCGCCAACAGACCCAGACGCTGAACCAAACCATTCTCCGAGACCGCGGTCTCATCTTGACTCAGGTGTACGACGAGACCGATTACATCTATTCCGCCATCAGACTGGTCAACCAGAATATTGTGGTGGGCGGTTTGCTGACGATTCTGGTTCTCCTGGTGTTTTTGCGCAGCGGCCGGTCGACCCTGGTGATCGGATTGGCCATTCCCACGAGTATCATTGGATCTTTCTTGATGCTTCATCTGATGGGGCGCTCCCTTAATGTCATCAGCCTGGCTGGATTGGCGTTTGCGGTCGGGATGTTGGTCGACAACGCGGTCGTCGTGCTCGAGAACATCTACCGCCACTACCAGATGGGAGACAGTCCTTTTGATGCCGCCGAGAAGGCGACCAAGGAAGTGTGGGGCGCGGTGGTGGCCTCCACTTTGACCACCTTGGCCGTGTTTCTTCCGATTCTGTTCGTTCAAGAGGAAGCCGGTCAGCTCTTTCGCGACATCGCTCTGGCTATCAGTTCCGCCGTCGGGCTTTCTCTTCTGATTTCCGTAACCGTGATTCCTACTTCCGCCTCCAGGCTATTCCGAGAACAGGAAGGCTCGGAAGCGTCGCCGCAAGGGCGTCTGTCCTCAGGTTTGATCGGTCGATTCCTTGCTCGCCTGGACCGATGGGGCTCTGAGTTCGTGCGCTATGTGATTCAGATGAATGCCTGGATCCAGGGGGGGCTGAGGCGACGCTTTGTCGTTGTCGGTGTCCTGGTTGGCTTGACAACCTTGTTGACTTTCCTGTTCTGGCCCAAGATCGAGTACCTCCCCAGTGGAAACCGCAACCTGGTGATCGGTCTCTTGATGCCTCCTCCCGGCTACCATGTCGACCGTGTCATGGAAATGGGGCAGAGCGTCGAAGACGCGCTCAGAAAGTACTGGGACACTGATCCCGAATCGGAGGAGGCCCAGCAGCTCGACTATCCTGCCATCCGCGACTTTTTCTATGTGGCTCGACGGCGCGAGGCCTTCCTAGGCCTGAGATCAGCTGACCCCACGCGGGCTGGCGAGCTCATTCCGCTAGTGCGCAGCCTCCAAGACAAGTTGCCGGGAACCATCATTGTTGCCAATCAGACTAGTCTCTTCCAACGCGGTCTCACAGTCGGTCGGAATATCGATATCGAAATCTCCGGGCCGGAGCTGATACCGCTGGTGGAGATTGGTAAGGAGATCCTCGCTCAGGTCGGCCAGGTGATTCCCGACTCCCAGGCTCGCCCCATTCCGAGTCTGGATCTGTCTTCTCCCGAAGTGCACGTCTCGCCCAAGCTGGTTCAGTCCAAGGAGATGGGGGTGAGTGCGCAGGATCTGGGCTACATGGTCGACGCACTGGTCGATGGAGCGTACGCCGCTGACTATTTTGTTGGAGGGCACCGGGTGGACTTGACGATCATAGGTAATCCGAACTACCAGGGGCGGACCCAGGATTTGAAGGGACTCTATGTGTCGACTCCCGAGGTACGTGCTCCCGTTCGGCTGGATTCGCTGGCTCACATCGACATCAGCTACGGTCCCGAACAGATCAATCACCGCGAACGGCTGCGCGCCATCACGATCCGGGTGATCCCACCCCCAGCAGTGGCGCTCGAGGAGGCCATCGATCTCATCAACGAGGGAATCCTCAATCCCCTCCGGGAGCGCGAGTCGATCGGGCAAGAGATCTTGATCAGCTTGAGCGGGACCGCTGATAAATTGCAGGACACCTGGCAGGCAATGCGATGGAATCTTTTCTTTGCGTTGTTGATCACCTATCTGTTGATGGCCGCACTGTTCGAATCGTGGCTCTACCCGTTGGTCATAATCCTGAGTGTGCCGTTGGGTGCGGTAGGAGGGATTCTGGGTCTGAGGTTGCTGGGTGTGTATCTCGGGTTTCAGGGTCAACCCCCGCAGACGCTGGATGTACTTACGATGTTGGGTTTCATCATTCTGGTGGGCACCGTCGTCAACAACGCCATCCTCATTGTCCATCAGTCGCTCAACCACCTTCGCTTCGAGGGACTTTCGCCCAATGAATCGATCTTGAGGGCGATCAGCACACGGATTCGTCCCATCTTCATGACTACCACGACGACGGTATTTGGCCTTGCCCCTCTCGTGCTCTTCCCCGGGGCCGGAAGCGAGCTCTATCGCGGTCTCGGCAGCGTAGTATTGGGGGGCCTTCTGGTGTCCACCGTTTTTACTCTGGTGCTCATCCCCACTCTGTTCAGCCTGCTGCTGGAGGGAAGGGAGTTGATGCGAGGAAGGTCGCGAGCGCGCGCCTAGCTGTGGACGAAGGTAATGAGGAAATTTAGGAGTTCGGCTGGAGCGGGGAAGGGTGGCGGAAGCCGTCGTGCTCGGCTAAGCTAGACTGCCATGACAGCAGGCATTGAGTGGAACCCAATGTTGGCGGCTTTGCCGTTTTCACCTATTCGCAAGATGTTCAATACGGCAGCTGAAATGGAGGATGTCGTCCATCTCTCGATTGGACAACCCGACTTCCCGACGCCTCCCCACATCGTCGAAGCCTTTGTGAAGGCTCTGCGTGAGGGCAAGACCCGCTACGAGCTCGACGCCGGACTGCCCCAACTTCGAGAGGCCGTCGCCGGCTCCTACAATGGACGCTATGGTATCGATCTCAGCGCCGACAACGTACTGATCACGACGGGCTGCTGTCAGGCGATGTTCATGGCCCTTACCGCGGCGGTGAAACCGGGCATGGAGGTCATCGTGGTAGAGCCGGTTTTTGTCCTGGTACACGTCATCAGGATGGCCGGAGCGATACCAAGGCCGGTTGTCACCACTGCCGAAAACGGATATCAGCTCGACTTGCCGCCGGTGCTGTCAGCGATCAATGAGAACACCTGCGCCATCATGCTAAGCTCGCCTGGAAATCCCACTGGAACCGTCTATCCCCGCTCTATTGTGGAAGGGATCTGCAGAGCGGCATCCGAGCATGGACTGGCCTTGATCAGTGACGAAGTCTATGAGCGACTGATCCTGGACGGAAGCGAGTACGCTTCAGCTTTGACCTGCTCGCCTACGCTCGACAACGTGATTGTAGCCAACAGCGTTTCCAAGACCTATGCCATGGCGGGTTGCCGATTGGGGTGGGCTATTTCCAGTCCTGACAACATCACCGCTCTCCAGCGTTATCACATGTTCATCAGCACCAACGAAAACACGCCCGCTCAGTGGGCCTCAATCGCCGCCTTGGAGGGAGATCAAAGCTGCGTCGCTGATATGGTTCAGGAGTATCGGAAAAGGCGCAATCGGGTGGTGGAGTTGGTTGAGGAGTGCCCTCATCTAACCGGATATCGGCCTGAGGGTGCCTTCTACATCATGCCATCGCTGCCCCCTCTAGTGGATGGGTTCGATCTGGCGATGCGCATGCTGCAGGAGATTGGAGTCTGCACGATTCCGGGCGGGGCGTTCGGAGATTCATGTAACAACGCGCTTCGCATCAGCTTTGCGACTTCGATGGAGCAAATCGAAGCGGCCTTCGAAAGGATGATCCCGTGGCTAGAAAAACAATCATTCTAACTCGCCCGGAAATCAGCTCCCAGATTGATATCGTCGAGACCATTCCGGCGATCGAACATGCCATGGGAGAGTTCGAGAAAGGCGAAGATTTTCTTCCTCCCAAGGCAATCTACCCCCTTCCGTTGGCTGGAGACAGCGGGGCGATGGCGGCCTGTATCACGGGTTACACCAAGGCAGCAGATCTGTTGTCTATGAAGGTGGGTCAGGAGCGCAGCAACAACGCAGAAAAAGGCCTACCCACCACCAACAGCTGGATTGCCGCTTTCGATCCAGAGACGGGCGAGCTCTTGATGATTTGTGACGGCACCCTGCCCACCATGTACCGGACCGCAGCAGCAGCGGCCGTCAGTACCCTGCACCTGAGCCGGAAAGATTGCAGTGTGCTGGCGATCGTGGGAGCGGGTCAGTTGGGACGTCAGTGTCTGCGAGCGGTCAGTACGGTTCGGCCCTTCGGAAAGATCTACCTCTACGATGTGCGGTTGGAGGCCGCCGAGCAGGTAGCAGCCGATCTGAGTTCCGGGAGCCCGGTTCCAATTGAAGTTGCCTCAGCCGAGGATGCTTGCAGTGGCGCCGACGTGATCGTCACAGCCACCAACAGTCGAGAGCCCATCGTCAAGGATCAGTGGGTCCGGCCGGGCACCCATCTCTGTTGTATGGGATCGGACCTGCACGAGAAGATCGAGTGTGAGATGAGCCTGCTTCCGCGCTGTCGTCTTTTCGCGGATGCCATCGAGCATACCCTGCAGCGAGGTGAAGCGAGTCAGGCGGTGGAGCAGGGGATTCTGGGGAAGGACTGCTATCAAGGCAGCCTGGGACAAGTCATCAACGAAGACGTCGCCGGTCGAACCGGTGACGCAGAGATTACGATGTACGATGGTGTGGGAATAGGAATCCAGGACACGACGATAGCGAGAGCGATCCACGATCAGGCCGTGTCCAAGAATCTCGGCACCTGGGTCGTGTTCTCCTAGGCCGAAGTTACCCTGAAAACTAGCTGAAAAACAACCTGTAAGCCATTGTGGATCATCAGGTAAGGGTCTTTTTGTGTTCGACAATTTGTACCCATGTAATAGTTGGTTTAGTGTCCTTTATTATCGGTAGTATGTGATATTATAGTGCCCATGTACATCGAATCCGTTCCCAACCGCAACTCGCCCCCGGCCATTCTCCTGCGCGAGTCCTACCGGCAAGCCGGCAAGGTGCGCAAGCGCACTCTGGCTAACCTCAGCAAGTGGCCCGCGGAGATCGTCGAAGGCCTGCGCAGCCTCTTGAAGGGAGGCTCCGTCATCTCCGACTTGAGCCAAGCCTTCCAGGTCCAGCGCACTCGCCCCCATGGTCATGTGGCGGCCGTCTTGGGTACCCTGCGCCGCCTCGGTTTGGAGCGCTTACTGGCCACTCGCAACAGCCTGCAGCGCCGCCTGGTAGTGGCCCTGATCGTGGCGCGCATCCTGGAGCCCCGCTCCAAGCTGGCCACCGCACGCGGATGGGATCCCCAGACCCTGTCCAGCAGCTTGGGCGAGCTCTTACAGGTGGAGGCCGCGACGGCCGATGATCTGTACGGCGCCTTGGACTGGCTGCTCGTTCGACAACCAAAGATTGAAAACCAGCTGGCGGCTCAGCGCCTGCAGGACGGTTGCCTCGTGATCTACGACGTCACCTCGACCTACTTCGAAGGGAGGAGTTGCCCGTTGGCCCAGCGGGGGTATTCCCGAGACGGCAAAGGGGGTACGCTGCAGATCGTCTTCGGCCTGCTGTGCGACCGTCAAGGCTGCCCTGTCGCGGTCGAGGTCTTCGAAGGCAACCGAGCGGACCCCACAACAGTGACCAGCCAAATCCAAAAACTGCGCCAACGCTTCGGGTTGCGCTCGGTGGTGGTGGTCGCCGATCGAGGAATGCTGACGGAAGCCCGCATTCGGGAGGAGCTCAAGCCGCTGCCCGGCATGGGCTGGATCACGGCCCTGCGAGGCCCTCAGATCCGCAAACTGTTTCAATCCGGTCCGCTGCAGCTGTCCCTGTTTGATCAACGCGACCTGGCCGAGATCCAGAGCCCGGACTACCCCGGGGAACGGCTCATTGTCTGCCGTAATCCCCTCTTAGCGGAGGAACGGGCCCGCAATCGCCAGCAACTGCTCCAGGCGACCGAGCTGGAGTTGGAGAAGATTGTCCAGGCAACGCAACGTCCGAAGCGTCGCTTCAAGGGCAAGGATCGGATTGCCCTGCGGGTGGGCAAAGTCCTCAACCGCTACAAAGTGGGCAAGCATTTTGTCCTGGAGATCGGCGAGGAGTCCTTCTCCTACCAGCGCCGGCAGGAGCGCATCGAGCAGGAGGCGGCACTGGACGGGATCTATGTGATTCGCACCAACCTGGCCCGCGAGCAAATGGATGCCGAACAAACGGTGGCTGCCTACAAGGGGTTGTCCGTCGCCGAACGGGCCTTCCGCAGCTGTAAGAGTGTCGATCTGAAGGTCCGACCCATTTACCACCATCTGGAGGATCGGGTCCGCGCTCACGTCTTTCTGTGCATGCTTGCCTACTACGTCGAGTGGCACATGCGACAGAAGTTAGCTCCGATCCTGTTCGACGACGAGGATCCCGAGGCGGGGAGGCAGCTTCGCGATTCGGTGGTGGCACCCTCTCAGCGCTCTCCTCAGGCCCTCCGCAAGGCTCACCGCAAGCGCACCGTTGAGGGTGGGCCCGTGCACAGCTTTCAGACCTTGCTCAGCGATTTGGCCACGATCTCCAAAAACCGGATTCAGCCGCAGTTGCCCGGCTCAGCAGCCTTCGACAAAATCACCCGTCCCACATCGCTTCAGCAGCGAGCCCTGGATCTCCTCGGCGTTCGTCTATAATGTACCCAGTACCGACGCAGCTGATTTGTAGCATTACCCCAATCTTAACAATAGGTTACATCACTTTTCTACGAGGTAACTTAGGCCTAGGGGATCAGGGTTGGGGTTGCAGGTTGCAAGTTACAGGTTTCTCAGTCTGTGGTAGTCGGCACCCGATCTTACAGACAGTGTCCGATTTGATCGAAATCGAACGGCGGATTTAGTTCAACGCTTGGCTCTGGGCGGTGTCAGCCGTCCGCAGCAGCCGTTTGTTCGGCCATTGCCTCCTGAGCTTCCTGGACCTTGTACGTGCTCTCCTCGGCTGTTTCCTGCCAATGAGGAATCTCCCGCTTCCCCCTAGGAGATAGTTCGTACACGCCAAGTGACACTCGGTCAAACCAGCCGTACACGTTTCTGTAAAGGATATCTCTGGCTTTCGGTTCCCGGAGAGTTTCGGCTATGCATGAAGCCTTTGTCGGTCCGTCCTTGTCGAGGAACCGGCCAATTGCCAGTGCTCTCTGTCGGTAGGCGGTCATGATGCCCTTTCTCTTCTCTGTTCCGCCGAGATTCGGGTCGCCTACCCGCCTCATGAACTCGCCAAGCAAACGCTTCAGGCGGCGCTTTGACGTGCGAGGTCTATATTCACCGGGATCGAGAAGGACCTCTACATTGCCGGTCTCCAGATCCGGATCGACCACGACCAGGCCCAGACCAAGCATCTTGAGCAGCTTGATGATCTGCTGGCGTCGCCTTCCCAGCATCCTACGCCGTTTGGGGATACCGATGTACACCTTCGGAGTCACGGAAAGTCTCTCAA
This sequence comes from Acidobacteriota bacterium, assembly GCA_965219855.1. Classification (GTDB taxonomy): domain Bacteria; phylum Acidobacteriota; class UBA6911; order RPQK01; family JAJDTT01; genus CAUZIZ01. The sequence continues at coordinate 416,683 of CBDCOR010000012.1, read as the reverse complement.
CGGCCTGGAGGATCACGTTGAGATTGAGAGAGAGTTTGAGTTCGACAGCGACTGGAATCTCCTCGCCTCGTACTGCCAGGACATCACAGTCTTGGACCTCCCCTTTTACCTCATACCCCTGGGATCCCAAGAAGCGTTTCAGAGGGAGATAGAGATCCGATTCCTTCATGCCTATTCCCCGTATTCCGAACGTTTTGCCGATCAGCCGCGAAGGCCCTTCGCAATCTTAGGCCTTATTACATAGCCGTCCGGGTCTTGAACGTCGATGACTCGCCATGCAAGCCAGCCCAAGTCATAAGGGCCTCTCTTGATTGGGACACGTTTTTCATTGAGTCGTCTGACCAGCTGGTCCACATCGCTGACCTCCAAGAACAATTCTACCCCACGGTTGACCCATTCGAACTGCTGGTCGGATTCGGAAAAGTGGAAATAAAACTGCGGCGTCCTCCCCAGATCGATTGCTAGGCCCAAAAGAAGTAGATGAAAGTGGACTAAACCACATGTAAACACCTGAAATGCCAGACCTGACGGGGATTCTGGGGTTGTCAAAGAAACTTCAGAACAAGCCGAAAGGAGGCATTTCAGGTGAAGAAAAAGGATAGCGCAATCATCCGCAAACGGGAAGCAGAGGTTGCTCAGCGATTGAGCCCCAGCTGGAACGGTCAAGACCCGAAACCGGTGCTCTCGCCCGAGGTCATCAGCTACGAGGTCTCGGAGAAAACGGGTGCGGTCAGTTACGGTGGTCTGGGGCTGCTGCAGCAGGTGGTGAAGTGGAGTGGGCTGGGGAAAGCCATTGACCAGGCGGTGACGCTGCTCAAACGCCACCAACCGTACCACGAATCGGACCACGTCCTGAGCCTGATCTACAACGTGGCCACGGGCGGGACCCGCTATCAGGATATTGAACTGCGACGTCAGAGTGTGAGTTTCCTGGAGGCGGTGGGAGCCGAGAAGATCCCCGCCCCCAGCACGGCCGGAGACTTTGTGCGCCGCTTTGACGCGCCCGACGTGGTGGATCTGATGGAAGCCGTCAATGCCAGCCGCCTCAAGGTCTGGGCCCAACAACCGGCCCGTTTCTTCCAACGGGCGGAGATCGACGTGGATGGGACGATGGCCCCCACGAGCGGCGAATGCAAGGAAGGGATGGAGATCAGCTACGACGGGCAGTGGGGCTATGCGCCGCTGATCGTGACGCTGGCCAATACGGGAGAGGTGCTCTATGCGGTCAACCGCTCGGGCAACCGTCCCTCTCATGAGGGAGCGGCCGAATGGCTGGATCGGAGTATCGAGCTGGTTCGAGAGGCGGGTTTTTCGGAAGGTGCGCCTGCGCGGGGACACGGATTTTTCGCTGACGGCTCATTTTGACCGTTGGACGGAGGCGGGCGTGGAGTTTGACTTCGGGATCGACGCCCATCCGAGCTTCGTCAAGTGGGCGGAGGCGTTGCCAGAAGCGAGATGGAAAAGAGCTGGGGCGCCCCAGCCAGGGGAAAGGAAAAGGGAAGAAGCGGCGCCAGCGGCGGGACAAAGTGAAGCCGGAGATTATCAAGAGACGCGGGTTCAAGACGCTGACGCTGGAACGGGAAGAGATCGCGGAGATCGACTACCGTCCGAGCAAAGCGAAGCGAACCTATCGGATGGTGATCTTGCGCAAGACGATCCTGGTCGAGAAAGGCCAGAAGCGGCTGCTGCCGCAGACGCGCTACCACTTTTATGTCACCAATATCTCGGCCAGAACGTTGGGAACGGCGGGAGTCGTACGGGAAAACAACCGGCGCTGCAACCAGGAGAACGTCATTGAACAACTCAAGAACGGAGTCGAGGCCCTGCGGATGCCCTCGGATACGCTGGTAGCCAACTGGGCCTATCTGGTGATTGCGGCTCAAGCCTGGAATCTGAAGGCCTGGATGGGGTTGGTGCTGCCGGCGCGACTGCAAGCCCGAGAGCTGGTGAAGATGGAGTATCGCCGTTTCCTGCGAGAGGTCATTGAAATGCCCTGCCAGATTTTGCGCAGGGGCCGACAGTTGGTCTATCGGCTGCTGGATGTCAATGGTTGGAGCCGTCTTCTCTTGGAAGGCAGTAAGTGGTTGAAACACCGGCCAGCTACCTGAAACTGAAAGGAGATAAAGTAGCTCCGAGGGTCGCCAGAGCTGGGGCGAGGTGTCTCTACAAACGCCCCCCAAGAGGGCAGAATCGTTTTCCCTGAGCGATCGGCGTGGAGGACAGCTGAACACGTGCCTGTTCTGAGTGACTTCGCGCCGAAATTTAGAATTTAGGTCTCCAAAATGGCTCCTCGGAGCCGACAAAGGGGTCTATTTTCGAACTTGCGCTTATTTTGGGACTAGGCCGGGATGACTCTTCGTTCAAGCAACCGGTAAGGTAAGCCGAAACGTGCTGCCTTGACCGACCTTGCTCTCGACTTCAATCTTGCCGCGGTGATCTTGGATGATTTGATACACGATCGCAGTAGCGTCCCAGCGTTAGTCAAATAACATCAACTGTTTATGAATGTCACTATTCTGAGTAATGTAATGCATGTCCTGAAAGGCCTGTAAAATTGGGGTTTTCTCGAAGAGCGAGACACTCAGGACCTGGAGAATTGTGTAGGAGCGGCAACTCGAGATAGAGGCGCTTGCGGATGATGGCGATGAGCAGGTAGGTACTGAGGGCGATCCAGATTTGTGTTTTCATGGCATTGGGACTGGTGCCGTAAAAGGCCTTGATGCGGAGATGCTGTTTGATCCATTTGAAGAACAGTTCGATCTGCCAGCGGAGCTTGTAGAGCCGGGCAATAGTCAGAGCGGGAGAAGCAAAGTCGTTGGTGAGGAATACTAGCCGCAGGTCGGTGGTGACGTCGAAGAACTTGATGCGACGCAAAGGTTCGGGGTAGGCCTTGGCCGGATAGAAGGGTGCTCAGCAGGACAGTTTGGTCGCAGATCAGTCCCGTCGTTCTGTCCACCGGGTGGGAGTAGCGGCGGCGGAACTTGAAGTTGGCCTTGGCGCGGGTCACGAATAACGACCGGGCAGAATGGAGTCGGTACAGGCGCCCGAAATCCAGGTATCCGCGATCCATGATGTAATAGGCACCGGGGACAAGGAATCAGGTGGTCCAAGGCGTGGACATCGTGCAGTTTTCCGTCCGAGATCAGAACGAACTCGGGAATGGCGCCGTGCAGGTTGAGCAAGGTATGCAGTTTGATCGCCCCCTTGGTACGGCGGAAGCGCGCCCAGGGGAAGACCGAGAGGCACAGGTCGATGGTCGTGGAGTCCAAGGCATAGACGGTCGCGTTCAGGTCGACTCCCAGGTCCTCGTCGGTGTACAGGCGGCGCGCTTCGGCGATAAGCACTTGGGCAAACTCGGCATAGATGCGCCAGTCGCGCCTCTCGTTGGCATTGGACAGATTGTTGCGGGAGACCGTGGAGCGAATGCCCATGTGGAAGAGCTTGGATCTCATGGCCCGTAGGCAGGCTTCGATATCGCGCAAGCTCTCGCGATAGGTCAACTGTGCAAAGGCCATGACCCGGTAATGGTCGGCACAGCGGAACGACTTGACCTTGTAGTCGCCCCCGTAGTGCTGAACAATGCGATGAAAATGATGCCAGGGAAGATGCCGCATCACCTGAGAAAAAATCGTCGTGCCCGTGTACATGCTCGCCCTCCTTATGAACTGAAGGGCGTGAGCGTACACTCACTTTCAAGTCGGAAACACCCATTATCTTCTCTAACATATTACTCATTAATACTTTACAGAGATTAGAAGCCCAAACGTTGGGACACTACTGACACGATCGATAGACCTAAACCAGTCCCTACGCCAAACTGTTTGGTTGTGAATCCGGGATCAAAGATTCGTTCGAGACTCTCATCGGGGATGCCTATTCCAGTATCGCGAATCTCGATAGTGGCGAACTCATTCTGGACCCGAGTCTTGACCAGGATCTGACCCTGGCCTTGTATGGCGTGAACGGCGTTGACCAGGAGGTTCATAAACGCCTGGTTAAGCTGGTTTGGAGAGCAGTTGATTCGGGGAATATCGCCATAATCCCTTTGAACTTCGATCCGAGTCTTGAGCTCATGTTGGAGGAGAGTTAGAGTGTTTTCAATCCCTTCGTGAATGTCAACTTCGTCCAGTTCGGCCTCGTCCAGACGGGCAAACCGGCGCAGGCTATCGACAATTGTCAGAATGCGCTTGGTGGCCGTTTCATTGATCGTATTCAGCTCTATGAGGCGCCTGAAAGGGGCAGTAACCTCTTCACGCTCCCGCGACTCCGAATCGCTAGCGGAGAGGAAATTCTGCATCCTCTCAGCAAGGCGTCTAGTAATGTCGACGTTACTCCTCAGTGCCCCCAGAGGTGTATTGATTTCATGAGCCACTCCTGCAACCAATTGACCTAGTGAGGCCATCTTCCCTGATTGCACCAGTTGAGCCTGTTTCTGCCTCAGCTCCCGGGTACGTTCTTCAACCTTCTTTTCCAACTCCTCGTTGGCTCGCTGTCAGGGGCCACCCAAAAGCGGCCAGTGAGGGCCACTTCAAAACCGGCCATTTTCAAGAGCCATTGAGGGCCGCATCCGGCGTAGGATGCGCCGATGGCCAATACATTGAAAATGGAAAAGAAGCAAACGGTTTTGGCGCTCCTGAAGCTGGGCTGGTCGTAATCGTCGGATCGAGCGAGAGGTGGGAGTCCGACGAGAGAGGATTGCCCGCTATGATCCCTCCCGAGATTCAAAACCGGCCAAAGTGGCCCCCGGCTCGGAGGAGCAAAAGCGGCCAAAGCGGCCCCCGGGTCTGCGCAGCTTCTGTGAGCCCTTTCGGGAGCAGATTGAAAAGAAACTCCAGCAGGGATTGCAGGCCAAGCGGATCTGGCAGGACCTGGTCTTCGAGCAGGGATTCGGGGGAGCCTACAACTCCGTCAAGCGCTTCTGTGGAAAGCTCAAGGCGGAGAGTCCTCGCGTGTTTGCTCGGGTGGAAACTCCCCCCGGTCGGGACCTGCAGATCGACTTCGGCAAAGGAGCCCTGACTCGGACCGAATCGGGTCGTTACCGCCGTCCTCATCTGAGGCGGCGTGGAGGTGGTTCGCCTCGATAACCTCAAGGCCGGGATCACCCGGGCTTGCTTGGTGGACCCCGAGGTCAATGCCGTCTTCAGTGCGCTCGCTCGCCACTACGGCTTCGCCGTGCTGCCCATCCATCCGGGCGCTCCGAACGAGAACGGAAAAGTCGAAAGAAGCATCGGATATACCGACTCCAGCGCGCTCAAAGCTCGCCGCTTCGAGAGCCTGGATGCGCAGAATGAGCATCTGCAGAGTTGGAACGAGCGAATCGCCCGCCAGCGCATCCACGGCACCACCAAGCAGCAGGTCTGGCCCCGCTTTGTCGAAGAACAGAAGCATCTCCGACCGCTTCCGGATTCCCGCTTCAGTTTCTTCCGCGTGGGCCGTCGAACGGTCTCCACCGATGGCCACATCGAAGTCGACCGAGCGTTCTACTCGGTGCCCAATCATCTGCTCGGTTGTGAAGTCGCCGTGCACTGGGATGATCGTATCGTCCGCGTCTTCTTTCGTGAGCAACAGGTGGCCCTGCATCCGAAGCACCCGCCGGGGAGATTCCGAACCGAAACGAGCCATCTTCCGGAACGCAAACGCTACGCGCACTATCGAACCGAGCATCATCTGCTGAAGCAAGCCCGAGCCGTGGGTCCAGAGGCGCACCGCTGGGCCGAGCGAGCTCTGGAGGTCCGAGACATGCTCGCCTACCGACTCGTGCAGGGCATGATCTCGCTGACCCGCCGCTACCGCGCTTCGGTCGTCGACGAAGCCTGCGGCAAGGCGCTCGCACATGACGCCTTCCGCTACCGGACTCTGGTGGCTTTGTGTAAGCGACTGGACGTGCCGCAGCGCTCTTTGTTTACCTCCGAGCACGAGTTGATCCGACCGCTGTCCGAGTACCAGATCACCGATCCCACAGGAGAACCAGAATGATCTCATCAGAACTGGAACGAAAACTTCGTCACCTCCGGCTCTCGGGCCTGGCTCAGGTCTTTGACGTTCGCCTGCAACAAGCCGTCCAGGGAAGGCTCAGCCATCAGGAGTTCTTTGAGCTGCTGATTGATGACGAGCTGACCCGCCGTCGGGACCGGCTGTTGGAGCGACGTTTGCGCCAGGCCCAGTTTCCGGAACAAAAGCACTTGGAGGACTTTAACTTCTCCTTTAACCCCTCCAACAGCGCCGCGGCTGGTTGGTCATCGGTCAGACCGGAGTCGGCAAGAGCCATCTGATCATCACCGTCGGGATCAAGGCGGTCGAAGCCGGTCACCGGGTGCAGTACAAGTCGGCTTTCGATCTGCTGGAAGACATCGCCGAAGCCACGGCCACCGGCAGACGCCGATCTTACATTACGGAGATGACCCGGATCCCGCTGCTGATCCTCGAGGATCTGGGACTCCGCAGAGTGCCGGAGTCGGCGGCAGAAGATCTGTTGGAGATCCTGCACCGCCGATACCAGAAGACCTCGACGATCCTCAGTTCGAATCGACCCCTGGAGGACTGGGGCGCGATGCTGGGAGGAGATACGGCGGCCACCTCGGCGCTGCTGGACCGCTTCCTGCACACTTCGGAAGTCACCTTCATTCGGGGCAAGAGCTATCGCCTCTACGAGCGACAGCAACGAGAGAAATCCACCCCGAAGCGAGGGAAAGAGAAATGACACCTGCGAGGCGAGTGCTGTGAGTGCGGGCTTGTCCCCTACTCGCAGACCCTGGGACTCAGCCCCAGGCTTCGTAGATTGCCCGCTCCGAGGGAGGGGTCAGGACAGGGTGGGGCAGAGCTCATTGCTTGAGGGGCCTCTGAGCGAATGTTTTTTGAAAAAAGGAAGCCAGGAAGAAGCCGTGTCGTTGAAACCAAGCAGAGACCATGGAAGCCAGGCTTCTCGAGTTTCCCCCAACACCCCCGGAAAGCCGTGGAAACTGCCGCGCTATGGAAACCGTGGGAAAACGGCTGCCTCGCGAAGACGACTCCAGGAGGCGAGTTTTTCCACCGTTCCCACAGCGCTTGGAAAACTCCTCCGGACGGAGTTTCCCACAGTTCCCACCGCTTCTACGGCTGAACACACAACAAAGCCTCCTCCCCCCGCTTCGCGGGGAGGGCTTCACAAGGGATTGAAATGACTCGAACCGGAGGATATAACTACTGAATCACTGGCCGGTTTTGACCCGGCCCCGCCTGGCCGCTTTTGAAGTGGCCCCCGACAGGCTCGCTGCAGCGCCTCCCTGTCCCACTTGTGTTGAAGGGCGTTGGCAAAGATTTCGCCGGCGATTTTCAGGAGCCTAATGACGTCCTCGGACCAAGACCGGGCCTTACGCACAGAATCGACCCCCAGGAATCCGATCAGAGAACCTCTGGAGACCATGGGAACGCAGATGAGCGATCGAGTTTGCTGGCTCTCCAATATGCCTCTTTCAGCCCGTGCTTCCGGGGGAAGGTCAGCAGTAGAGGGGATGTGTACGGCCTCGCCGTGGTATAAGAATCCCATGAACCACGGAAACATTTCGGCTGGAAGCTCTTGGAGTTTCTCCATGCCAGATGATATGCCCTCTGCGCACCACTCGTGAGTGCTACTCCCCTTGGTGCCCTCATCGTGAAGAAGAAAGACGTAGCTGCGATCTGCTCCCACAAACTCTCCTATCTTTTCCAGGGCATCATTGATGCCGCCGTCGATGGCTTTCGGAGAAAGGTTGATAAAATAGGTGGAGATCTCGGTGATCAGATTTTCGAAATCCGAGCGATACTTGAGAGCAGCCTCAGCCCGCTTTTGATCGGTAATGTCTTGGCAGATCCCTACGATGCGGGTGAGTTCGCCCTTCTCGCCCTTGATGATCTCCGCTCTACTGAGAAGGACCCGAACCGTACCGTCGGGACGAACGATTCGCTCTTCCATGCTGAAAGGCTTGGCGTCACTATAGGCTTCTTCGACGGTTCTCTTTACACGCTCCCTGTCGTCTGGATGAACCTGGTTCAGGAAGGCTTCAAACGTGGCTCCAAACTCTTGGGCTTGCAGTCCGTAGATTCGATAGAGCCCATCCGACCAGGTTAGTGTGTTCGCGGGGATGTTCCACTCAAAACTACCCATGTGAGCGATTTGTTCGGCTTCCGCAAGCATTCTTCGGCTCGTGAAGATTTGTTCCTCGGCCTGCTTGCGAGCGGTGATGTTAACTCCGTAGAGATTGATGTACTCCGTGCCTGCGACTGGAGTGAGCAAAAGTGCGAATGTTTCCTCCCCAAGCCGGATCTCAATCTCTTGGCTAGTCTCGGACTCGCAGGCCTGGGCGATCCGCTGCTTCCACTCACCGGGCAGCAACTCGCCGGGTACGCTCCCCCACTGATTCAACAAAGGTTTGCTCGAGGAATTGGCATACAAGAGGGTGCCATCTTGTGCAATTCGCATTACCGGATTGGGATCCTCTGAAGGGAATTTGGCCAGATCTTCAAGGGTGCTGTTTTCCATGGTCTTTTCCCGGGACTAGCTGATGAGAGTAAGTACTACCTAAGATCATCTAAGATCAGTAGTGTCCCAACGTTTGGGCTTCTAATCTCTGTAAAGTATTAATGAGTAATATGTTAGAGAAGATAATGGGTGTTTCCGACTTGAAAGTGAGTGTACGCTCACGCCCTTCAGTTCATAAGGAGGGCGAGCATGTACACGGGCACGACGATTTTTTCTCAGGTGATGCGGCATCTTCCCTGGCATCATTTTCATCGCATTGTTCAGCACTACGGAGGCGACTACAAGGTCAAGTCGTTCCGCTGTGCCGACCATTACCGGGTCATGGCCTTTGCACAGTTGACCTATCGCGAGAGCTTGCGCGATATCGAAGCCTGCCTACGGGCCATGAGATCCAAGCTCTTCCACATGGGCATTCGCTCCACGGTCTCCCGCAACAATCTGTCCAATGCCAACGAGAGGCGCGACTGGCGCATCTATGCCGAGTTTGCCCAAGTGCTTATCGCCGAAGCGCGCCGCCTGTACACCGACGAGGACCTGGGAGTCGACCTGAACGCGACCGTCTATGCCTTGGACTCCACGACCATCGACCTGTGCCTCTCGGTCTTCCCCTGGGCGCGCTTCCGCCGTACCAAGGGGGCGATCAAACTGCATACCTTGCTCAACCTGCACGGCGCCATTCCCGAGTTCGTTCTGATCTCGGACGGAAAACTGCACGATGTCCACGCCTTGGACCACCTGATTCCTTGTCCCGGTGCCTACTACATCATGGATCGCGGATACCTGGATTTCGGGCGCCTGTACCGACTCCATTCTGCCCGGTCGTTATTCGTGACCCGCGCCAAGGCCAACTTCAAGTTCCGCCGCCGCTACTCCCACCCGGTGGACAGAACGACGGGACTGATCTGCGACCAAACTGTCCTGCTGAGCACCTTCTATCCGGCCAAGGCCTACCCCGAACCTTTGCGTCGCATCAAGTTCTTCGACGTCACCACCGACCTGCGGCTAGTATTCCTCACCAACGACTTTGCTTCTCCCGCTCTGACTATTGCCCGGCTCTACAAGCTCCGCTGGCAGATCGAACTGTTCTTCAAATGGATCAAACAGCATCTCCGCATCAAGGCCTTTTACGGCACCAGTCCCAATGCCGTGAAAACACAAATCTGGATCGCCCTCAGTACCTACCTGCTCATCGCCATCATCCGCAAGCGCCTCTATCTCGAGTTGCCGCTCTACACAATTCTCCAGGTCCTGAGTGTCTCGCTCTTCGAGAAAACCCCAATTTTACAGGCCTTTCAGGACATGCATTACATTACTCAGAATAGTGACATTCATAAACAGTTGATGTTATTCGACTAACGCTGGGACGCTACTGATCTAAGATAAAGTGTGAATCAGGAAAAAAGAAGGGCTTTTCTCCACAGAAAATTCCAACCCCCTGTTGCGCATCAAATCGCCGAGGCGGTCCGCCATGTCTGTAGGAGAAGGCGCATGTCTCCGGCGGCCACACACTCGGCGTGGATGGTTCGAGCCATGAGCGTCCCGACCTCATGTGTGAACTCGGTCAGGGTATGTACACTGCTCAGACACAGCTGATCGCTGAAGAGCTCGCCGTGCCGTTGAATCACGTGACCCTCATTCAGTGCGATACCGCACTGACCCCCGATCAGGGCACCACATCCGGTAGCCAGTCACACCCGGCCAATTTCAACACAAGCAACCTGGCCGAGGCTTCAGCGAAAAAGGCGGATTGAGTTCCGCCTATCCTTCCGATTTCTAGATATGCCGTCCCCTGGCATTGCCCTTCCAAAGTCAAAGATCTAGCTTGAGCCGCAGAAGTTTCCTTCTCGAATGCAGCCCGAGCCTGAGGGAGTCGTCTCTCAGCACCTAGAACCGCCGATCAGGGACGATCTACTCTGCAATTCAGGCGTCGGGATCTAGGCTAGGATGTCCTTGACGATCTCGGGTTTAAAGTTGAACGTGATCTTCTCGTTGAGCCCGCTGCGCTCAAAGAAGAGCTCTTCGTGGTGAAGTCCCAGCAAATGGAGAACGGTGGCATGAAAGTCTTCAATACTGACGGGGTTCTCGACGGCCCGATAGCCGAAGTCATCGGTCGCTCCATAGACGGTTCCCGGTTTGACACCTCCCCCCGCCATCCAAAGGCTGAATCCTCGGGGGTTATGATCCCGGCCTGCAACTCCCTCCTTGGGCATGATCTGGGCAATCGGATGCCGTCCAAACTCGCCGGTCCAGATCACCAGTGTGCTCTCCAGTAGTCCCCGTTCCTTCAGGTCCCTAAGGAGCGCCGCCACCGGCTGGTCTGTCCGGTCACAACAAGCCTTTAAGTCATCTTCTAGGTGGGAGTGGCTATCCCAGATTTGGCCGCTGACGCATACCTGGACATAGCGCACGCCCCGCTCCACCAGTCTCCTAGCCATGATGCAGCGTCGGCCATAGTTGTCTGGACCAGGATTAACATGGGTTCGTCCAAGCACGGCGGGCTTTCGACCCACACCATACATCTCCAGGGTCTTGGGGTTTTCCTGGGAAAGATCCAGCGCATCCGTAGCTTCCAGCTGCAAGCGCGCGGCCAACTCGTAACTGGCGATCCGAGCATCCAGCTGGGGCAAGCCGGGACGGTCCCGTCGATGGATTTGGTCGAGCTGTCGGCGGAGGTTGGTGCCCATCCTCGCCAACGCGGTCGGCTCTTCAACCTCCGGACGGAGATTTAATAGAGGATCGCCCACCGAGCGGAGACGCGTCCCTTGGTAGATCGGCGGCAAGAAACCCGATTGCCAATTGGCAATCCCGTTAATGGGAAGTCCCTGGGGATCATCCAGCACCACAAAGGCCGGGAGATTCTGGTTGTCTGTTCCGAGTCCGTAGACAACCCAGGCCCCCAAGGTTGGCAACCCTGGGAGCATGCGTCCGCCTTGAAACTTGTAGAGCGCCGCCGGATGAGCCGGGCTGGTGGTATGCATGGAGCGAATGACCGCAATGTCGTCCACCTGCCGGGCCAGATGAGGCATGATCTCCGACACCCAAATGCCTGACTGGCCATACTGGGCAAACTTGAAGGGGCTGCGCAGGAGCCCGCCAGCTTGCTGGGGAGAGGGTACGTCGACCGCAACCTCATCGAAGTAAGGCTCGCCATGGTGCTTATCGAGCATCGGCTTGGGATCGAGAAGATCCATGGGACTGGGGCCCCCATTCATGAACAGCAGGATGACCGACTTGGCCTTGGCTTCGAAATGCGGCTTCCTGGGCTTGACGTCATAGACGCTGCGACGCCCCATGGCCTGCACGTTCCTTAATTCAGGAAGTTCAGAGAAGCCCAATAGATCCCGCGAAAGCAGATGGGTCAGGGCTATTCCGTAGAGGCCATCCGACATCCGCCCAAAAAAATTGCGGCGAGTCATGGGAAGGGCCCGGACTTTCGATGATGCCTGGGACATAGTTTGAGTCCTCAGTCGATGTAGACGAAGGCGGCTGAATTAAAGAGTGTGTGGCAGAACTTGGCCAACAGCTGTCGACGATGGTCATCGCGATCCGTCAAGGCCTCTGAAGCCGCTTGGAAAGATTCCAGGCTGATCTGTCTCTCCTCGCCGGTGGGGGGCCGGGCTCAAAGTAACCCAATAAACTCGCTCGATCTGGTCTGCAAGGTTTTCTCCCACTTCCATTCTGACCCGATCCGCCACAGAATCTGCCAGCTGGCGGATGGTAGAATCGTTCAGCAGGTGCAGCGCCTGAGGCGCCACGGTCGACTGTGCCCGGTCGACGCAGTTCGGACTCATCTGAGGGTAATCAAACAGATCGAGCGTGGTCGAAGAATTAAAACGGGGCTGCCGCAGATAGATACTTCGGCGCCACCCGGTGTCTCTTCGATAAGCGGTTGACAGCCCGTCGGCCCTCACAAAAATCGGATCGGGAGGACCATATTGCGATTCGTCCAGGCGACCACTAACCCAAAGAAGGCTATCCCGCAGTGCCTCTCCATCCATTCTCTTGAGGGGCCACCTGGAAAGGAGACGGTTTTCTGGATCGAGCCGATCGTGCTCCGGGCGCACTCTAGAAGACTGGCGGTAAGTCCTGGATGTCATCATCAACCGATGCATGGCCTTGACACTCCATCCCCGCTTCACAAACTCCACGGCCAGCCAGTCCAAGAGATCGGGGTGGGTGGGACGGGCCCCCGATCTCCCAAAATTTCCCAAGGTCTCTACAATCCCCCGGCCGAAGTGGTACCTCCAGATCCGATTCACCATCACCCGAGCGGTCAAGGGATTGTCCGGTTTCACCAACCACTTGGCCAGAGCTAGACGTCTTCCGGTCTTCTTGGATCCCGGCCAGGGCGGTTTCACCTCAAAAGGTGTTCTCCCATCGGTCAACGCGGAGGGGACGCCGGGACCGACCAAGCGACCCGGGCTAGAGTACTCTCCCCTTTTAAGTAGGTAGGTGGGAGAGGGCGCTCCCCGATCCCAAAGCGCGCGGATGTGGGGCTCCGCCCCTTGCTCGTACTGCAGCCAGGCAATCTGTCGCTCCACCTCCTCGGCCTCTCGCCGATAGGCAACATCCATGTCCTTGAGTTCATTTGGACTGACGGCCAGCAACAGGGAATACTCTTTCGCCAGAGCCTTTTGCCTCTCACTGTATTCCTCTTCCGGAGTGACTATCAGTTCCTTCATTTCTTTGTAGAGATCACCGGAGAAACGAGAGAGGCGTTGCTCCCGAAGTCTCTGCTTCAGGGGTTTGGCCTTGTCATCTAGGACCGCTTGCAGCTTCTTGATTTCCCCCTCCAAGTTCTGATGCTTGGCCTTCCGCTCCTTTTCCTCCTCCAATAGTCGGATGGGGTTGGTCATCGGTCGGACGTAGGGCAGAACCCTCTGTTCGAACTTGACCACTTCGTTGACGGGAGTACCCGCCAGCCAGTCGAACTCGTCTAGAGCTCCCTTTAAGACATCGGCCAGCCGGTAGTAATCCCTTTGAGGGATGGGGTCGAACTTATGGCTGTGACATCGTGCACACTGAAGGGTCATTCCCAAAATGCCAGTGCTCAGGATTTCAATCTCGTCCGCGATGACGTCGAAGCGGTCCTCCACGAAGCTGAGCTCGTGCCCAGTGCCGTCAGGTCCCATACGCAGAAAGCCGGTGGCAATGAGATTTTCCAGCATCTCCTCGGTGATCACCGGTGCGGTCTCGTAATCGAGAAGCTCATCTCCAGCGATCTGTTCCAGAAGAAAACGATCGTAGGGTTTGTCTGCATTCAGCGAGCGGATGACGTAATCCCGGTAGCGCCAAGCGTTCTTTCTGGCTGGCCCGTTGACATTGACCTTTCCTCCTTCGTGATCGGAGTAACCCGCCAGGTCCAAGCCAGTAACGCCCCCAACGTTCCCCATAGCGGGAGGACTCCAACAAGCGGTCGATGAGTCGCTCGTAGGCCTGAGGGTTTTGTTCCCGAAGGAATCGCTGGACTTCAGAAGGCTCCGGGGGCAGGTCCGTTAGATCCAAGGCGGCTCGTCGGATCAGAGTCAAGCGATCCGCTTCCGGCGAGAGAGAAAGGCCCTGGACCTCCAGCTTCCGAAGCACGAAAGCATCGATGGGATTCGAGACCTGTTCTTCATTCTCGACCGAGGGAGGTTCAACCTGCTCGGGCGGCTGAAAGGCCCAAAACTGTCGGTCCTCGTCAGAAACCAAAGGATCGGGGCCGTGTCCGGCAACATCGGGCTTGATGTCTTTCTCTGGAGCGCCTTCCAGAATCCATTGTTCGAGTTTTGCCAGATCGGTTTCCGAAACAGGCGTCACGCCCACTTCGAAGAGTCTCTTATTGGGAGGCATAGCGCCGGAGCGAATCTTTTGAACCATCAGACTCGCCTCGGGTTTTCCGGGGATCAGTGTGGGCCCCGACTTCCCTCCGCGCAGCATCGAGGCGCTGGTCCTGAGATCCAAGTCGTTTCCTTGCCGACGTAGGCCGTGGCAGGTGCTGCAGTGGCGAAGCATGATCGGAATGATGTCATGTTGATTCAGCGACTGGTCAGCCAGCTCCCCCTCTGATTCACGCGCTAGGCCCTGCTCGATCCAAGCCCGGATCGCTTTCTTCTGTGCCTCCGGGATGCTCCCTTCCCGATCGGGGGGCATCGCACCATTCTGGATCAACTGATAGAGCTTGCTCTCCTCGGCCTTTCCTGGAACAACAACCGGACCGGACTCGCTCCCTTTCACCACCGCTTCTAGCTGGGTCAGGTTGAGCTCCTTTACCATCAGCTCTGAACCATGGCAGCGAACACAGTGATTTTCGAAGATAGGCAAAATCTCGGTCTCGAAGACTTGCGCCGGCGCCGGGCTGGAAGGTGATTGCGTGTTTGTCTGCTGCGTGCTGGCGGAAGCCTTCGAGCCCCAGAGAAAGAAGAATACACTCAGCAGCACGCCCAGATTGCTCAGTGGAGGCACCCGGCCCGCAATGGGATATCTGATTTTCCTTGTCTGCCTTAGGATCATGACTCAGTGGAGTGTACTGTTTAAAGTGACACTAGCCAAGCCAGCCTTTCGGGTGGCTGGGACCGTTTCTGGCCTGCTTGTCTGTCTGGGCCCTCTCGCTGGCTCCGAGCCCCTGATCCGGACTGCCCGGCAAACCATGGGACTGGAAAACCGACCTCAAGCGACATACCCTCTATACCCAGGAGGCGACCACCCCTAGCTGTCTCGCACAGCTGTTTCCGGTGAGTAGCGCGTGCTGTGGGCGATAGACGAATCTTCACAACCCAAACGGAGGCGACCTAGATGTATTTCGCTGCATGCTGCCATTTGCTGCCATAAGAAGTGGGCAAGAGGCATATTCCTGGCTGGACAGGCCCTAGCGAAGTGATTTTGAGGGTTCTGCCAACTTTGACGGCATCTTAATTGGTGTGGTCGACAACGGGAATACTCAGTTGGCCAGCGCACCCGTTCAACAACTCAATCCGGAGTGCCGACGGGACGATACCACCGTGTGTCTTAACATGGGCCGCTACAAAGCGAACGTGGAATTCGCCGCGGAGGGGGACGCCAAGCGGCCGGGGATAGTCAAATACGTCGACGACGCCTCCGCCGTCTTCTCAGATCCAAATTCCGAGGCCGAAGCCCAGATCATCGTCGTGGACGGGTGCGCGCTCAAGGCGGACCCAGCGATCGTCGTCGAAGGCAGGTTAGCCACCCTAGGCCCAGAAGACCTGATAGCCGGCTTCACAATAGACGACACACGGAGGAGGCTAGAGCCAAGCCCCGACTTTCCAAGGAGGGAATATACGGCCCGCTTCGAGGAACCAGTTGTCGAGCGCCTGCAGGGAGGATGCAAGTAACCCCCACCGGAAAGAGACAAACGGAACCACGAGGGTACAACCGCGCGGGGCAATTCGCTGATGACGTTTGCTGAAGCGAACAGCGCCATCTTTTCCAAAGATGCACTCAGACGGCGGAAGCAGGGGCCAAGGAAAGAACCGCGGTGGTTAAAAGCA
Organism: Acidobacteriota bacterium; assembly: GCA_965219855.1. Lineage (GTDB taxonomy): Bacteria > Acidobacteriota > UBA6911 > RPQK01 > JAJDTT01 > CAUZIZ01. The sequence continues at coordinate 400,699 of CBDCOR010000012.1, read as the reverse complement.
TACATGCAGGATGTACACGAACCGCAGCGCCAAGACTTCAAGCGCCTTCGCGATGTAGCTCCCGATTCATAGGTAACAATTTCTCCCGGGCACATAGGTTACACTTTTGGAGTCTGGGGACTTCATTTTGTTGTGCCGGGGGCCGGCTCGAAACCAGCCAGTGATTCAACCAGGATCTCCTTGGGTTCGATTCATTTTAATCGCTCGTGAAGCCTCGCCGCAAAGCGGCAGAGGCAGTCCGTTTATAGATCCAGCCGCAGAAGCAGTGGGAACTGTGGGAAACTCCGTCCGGAGGAGTTTTCCAAGCGCTGTGGGAACGGTGGAAAAACTCCACGCCTGGAGTCGTCTTCTCCATGTCGCCGTTTTTCCACGGTTTCCATAGTGCGGCAGTTTCCACGGCTTTCCGGGTCATTGGCCACTCTGGGGTGGCTCCTGATCTTGGGTTGGCGGTTTTCGTCGCAATCGTTTGGCCGGCAGCACCCTTCCCAGCCGTTCATCGAAGAGGCCGAGTTCCAGGGTCTCGAAGTAGACGGCCCACTGGGCTTCTCCCACGGGCTTTAATCCAATCTCCTGCCCCCGCAAGGTCGAGCTCACTAGGATGTCTTCGCCCTTCCACTTCATTTGACCGGCTTTGCGCACCCTCCGCTTCTCCCACTCATCGGGATAACCTCTTTGCTCGGGCAACCGGCAAGGATACTCCCGAGCCGCCGGCTGGTAGAAGAGCGCCGGGGGCCTCTGGCCCAAGGATTCATGGGGACGCTCCTCGTTGTATTCCCGGCGAAAGGCTTCAAACGCCTTCTGCTGGGCTCCGAGATTCGCTCGCGGCGGCTGGGCCGTCGCTTCCTTCAGCGTCCGATGCATCCGCTCATGTCTTCCATTCTGTTGCGGGCAACCCGGTTCGATGCGTTGCAATTCAATCCCCAAACGCACCCACCACACCGCCAGGTCACTGAGCCCTCCCAGGGCCCTCGACGCTAACGGCGGTCCATTGTCCGTGCGCATCGCATCGGGCAGCCCACACTCCCGGAACGTCTTAATAAACAGCGGCTTGACCGTGATAAATCCGGTCGCTCCCCCCAGCCCCTGGCAGCACAACAAGCAGCGGCTGTGCGCATCACTGATCGTCAAGGGCGTGCATTTGCGGCCGTTGGTGGTCCGAAACCAGCCCTTGAAATCCGTACACCACACGGCATTGGCCTCCCGGCACTCCTCAAAGGGCTGCTCCGTCGGCACCGCTCGCCGTCGTCGTTTGACCAGCCCACTCAAACCGTGCCGTCTGAGGATCTCGCTCACCGTGCTCTCCGCCGGACACCGATCCGCTCCCACCGCCTCTCTCAGTTTGACCCACAACTTCGGCGCTCCCCACAACGGCCAACGGGCCTTCAACTCTAAAAGCTTCCTCTCGATCTTCTCTTCTACCGCGTTGGGGTGGCTGTGGGGCGCACGGGACCGATCCTCCAGCCCCGCCCAGCCTTCTTTTTCGTATCGAGCAATCCACTTGTACATCGTCTTCCGACTCACCTCATAGGCCTGCGATAACTCTGTAATCCCATACTCCCCCTCCAGATACTCGGTCAGCAGTTTCACTCGTTCGTTCATTACACACGTCTCTTTCCATGGCATGACTCCTCTTGTAACCTATGTGCCTGGGAGAAACTGTTACCTATGTGCCCGGAACATACCGCGATCACGTTGAGAAAGGGGGTAATTCGCTGCGTGTGTGTGCTTCTGGGGCTTCCTTTTCGACACCGTGAAGCTCAAGAATGACCAGAGAGGGCCAGGCGCGCCATCCGGGTTATAGAACACCGATTCAGGCCGAAGGGAACCGAAACGCGTAGAGACGTGTGTGACGATCTAGGCGGAAACTCAGTCGAACCGGTCGCCCCACCAGACTGGAGAGCGGAGACCCGGTCTTCCAGCGGACCTCGCCCCGAAGGAAATCGCCGATGAGCGGCTCACACTCCTCCTGGCGAAAACCCGGAATCGGGGAGCCGTCCTCAGCAAGCACGCCGACCCGCACTTGGCCGCCGGCTCCACAGTCTGCGTTCAGATGCAACCGTCTTCCCGAAAACAGCAGCGGTTTCGTGAGCAGGTCGCCGGGAGCCGAGCCCGACGTCTGAGCGAGCAGCCGATGACGCAGGAACTTGACGCGACCGACGCCGCCGAGGTCGGGACGCCGCTCCCACTGTTCGTGACCCACGGCGAGACCACCATAGTACATCCAGATCTCATCCCCTCTGGATATCATCCCCGCACCCATGTAGACCATGCGGCTGTCGAAGGCACCTTCCCTACCCGGACTCAGGAACGGCGTCCGGTCGGGTCTGTGCCAGCGGATGCTGTCACGGCTGGTTGCGAGCTGGATCTCGAGGTTGTCGGTATCGTGGTAGTAGGCGGCTGGAAAGAGCAGGTAGATGCCCTCGGCGAAGGGATAGGGATGGGCAGCTGAGTTGTACAGGTCCATTCCCAGGGGATCCAGCTCATCTGGTGCGAGCACTCTCTGAGGCTGAGGGAAGTCGCCAAAGGTCTCGCTTTCGGTACGGCTGATGCAGCGAATGGCTCCCCCTTTGAAGCGAGGGTACTGGTTGTCCCGCACAAAGCAGACATACTTCCTGAGCCTGGGATCGTAATAACAGACATTGCAGGCATCGGTGTACCAGTCCATCAGAGGGCCGGGGCCTTTGGTCCAGTGGATCCCATCGGGAGACGACGCTCCTTCGATGGTGGGCCCCAGCCAATCGTGGACCCGTCCCCGATCCCGGAAAGTCATCCGGTATCCGTACCCCCGTTGCTTATCGCGTTCCCCGAAGACGCACTTGTAGCGTTCTCCCGGAGCCGCCGCCGGGTCCAGGAACACGCCTCCCGCATCCTGGATGGTGAGGACGATGTTGTTCTTCTTGCTGCCCTGAAACGAGGTTACCCCACAGGCCGGCTTGTCCCAGTGGGCGCCATCGTCCGACTCGGCATAGCAGAGGCGGCTGACTTCGCGGGGGTCACCCAGGGCGCAGCCGTTGTACCACATCCTCACCCGTCCCCCCTCCTGGGCAACCGAAACCCAGGCCCAGACCCCGTTTCGGTCCGCCGGGCTGTCAGGTGATACCAATCTGATGTGGTCCACTCGGGCCGGCGTGACCCTGAGACGAAGCCCCCGTGTCCGCTCCACCAAATGATCGTCCAGGAGCAGCTGGGCTCGGTTTCCTACGTCCAACGGAGGTTGCTGAGGGGAGAGCCGCGTGAGCGCCAGGGGGCCGGCCGCCCCCGTGCTCAGGAAAACCCGACGATTGATTTCGAGACCCATCTCGATCCTCCCTCGATCCGATTGAATGAATCGTTGTTCGATCGAAAGCTGCTCCGCTGTCCCCGCGTCCAGGGTCGCCTATAGCAGGCCCCGGGCTGCGATCAACCAGGCCAGCAGATTTCGATGACGGGACAGAGGCCTGGCGTCGCTGTCTGGCTTTCAGGGGGTCAGGGGTTCGAATCCCCTCAGCTCCACTTTTAGCCCCTATCTCCTTATAGGTTACAGCAAGAGGAACGTTAACGGGGTCAAGCCGCACAGATGCTGCAACCGTGTCCGACTTTTCGGCCACCTTTCTTGAGGAGTACGCCAAGGTGTGGAGGAGGTCCTAGGATCGGTATGCGCTGTCCTTCCGAAGCCTCAACCAAGAACTAGCCGTCTGCGGTCGTTCGATTGCGATCAAATCGGACGGCAGCTTCCGCCTAAAAGCGGACATTCAAGTTTCCCGCGGGAACGTTGAACGAACGACCGCAAACGGCCCAGAATCAGGTCGTACGGCGAACGTTGAGTGAACCACACTATTGATTGCAGAAAACCAGAGGCTCCTTCCGCTCTGGAAATGCCTTATAGCCTCCAGGCACCTCTCCGGCAAGCGCGAAACGTCCAAGTGGCCCGGGACCACCCCAACGGATTGTGGCTCAGCTGCGGCGGCCACACCTTTCGGATTCAAGAGAATACCGGGGCCGCCGTCTGGTGCAGCCACTTGTTGGGCGGTCTGTACGGTGCCACACAACTTGTTACAAACGGGATCGACAACTCATGCATCCGGTGCTCTCTAGCGATTACTTCGGTATCGCTTCAATGACTGAGAGCGGCGATTTCGTCGGAACGATCTTCGTCAACTCGAACCCAGAGCGGTCGAAGAGCGCGCGGAACTCTTCGGCTGTTCGCTCTCGGCCGCCTAGCCACACGAGCATCTCGATGTCGATGGACTTTCCAAGGTCGGGCTCAGGGCCGATCGGAATCACCGACTCGAGTAGGATCACAACCCCACGCTTGCCATCCATCGCCGTGCGGATGTTCCGGAGAATCATCGATGCCTTTTCGTCATCCCAGTCATGAATGATGTGCTTCATGACATATGCATCACCGCCCTCGGGGACAGCCTTCAAAAAATCGCACTCGACGGCTTGGCAGCGATCGGAAAGCCCAGCGCTGCTGATCCGCGGCCTCGCTCCCTCAACAACATGGGCGACCTCGGCCAGTATTCCTCGTACATCGGGACATGCTCCGAGAATCGATATCAGCACTTCTCCGTGGCCACCGGCCACGTCCACAATCAGGCCGTACTGACTAAAGTCGTAGGCTTCGATCGCGGCGCCTGCAACGGGTGTGCTCAGCGCTGTCATCGCGTCGTTGAACACCCGGGAGTACTCGGGGTTCTGCCCGAAGTATTCAAACGCCGGCATACCCAGCGTCGCCTCGGCGGCAGGTCTTCCGGTCATGACCGAGTTCATGAGGTTGGCGTAGAGGCGAAAGTGCAGCCTACACCCAGCCAGGAAGATACCCAGATTACACAGCGGCTCTGTGAGGCAGGAAAGCTGATCGGTATCCGCTGCCTGGATCATCTCGTGATCGGTACCGACCGCTATTTTAGCTTCGCCGATCAGGGCCTGATGGGCTGATTCCACGAACCCGAAACAAACAGAGCCCGCGGCTAGCCTTCTAATCTTTCCGCGGGCTCCAAACGACACGGAGGTTAACCCATGTCTACTCGATTGTATCAAGTGTATTCCGCCCGCACCCCTTTCCATCCCTGGTTCTAGCCTTGGAGGAATTCAAGAATCTAGGCATCGATTTCGTCAGTTACCAGGAGAACATCGATTCCTCGAGCCCGCTGGGCGCAGCCATCTTTACGATCATCGGAGCCGTGGCTCAGCTTGAGCGGGATATCATCGCTGAGAGGGTCAGGGCTGGCCCGAGAAGGGCCAGGAGCAACGGAACGAAGCTAGGCAGGCCCGAGCTCCGGCCAGACGCGGAAAAGGTGCGCAGAATGCGATCAGAGGGCCTCAGCTTGCGAACTATCGCCAAGCAACTCGGTGTGTCGCATACCAAGGTCGCTCAACTGCTGTAAATAAAACCCCTCGGATTCGGGAGTCTGAAAGGCCCGTAGACACTGGGCCTTTTTTCGGCTCGCCAGTGTAAATCAAACACTTGTTTCTTTTACACAGGGAGGCTCCCGCTAAGATCCTTGGCCGAGACTGTCATGGCACCCCTTTTGCCTGGAAGTGTCTTCAGATGGCCACAGCAAGCCGGCTCTTCAACTGGCCTTGCGCTTGGGAAATACCAGTCGAAGGGTCCGTGCGCCACGTGTTGTTCGCGTTCTGTTCAAGATTCTATCGTAGGCGCGAGCAGAGAAGGCCAATTTCTGGATTGCCTTCTCGAGCAGCTGTTTGGTGGCACCGTTCAGGCTGCAGTATTGCTGGATCTGGGAGGATCCCATCTGGGCGTTGGAGAAGATATTCTTGCCCTTGAAACGCCGAAGCTGTCGGGCTCTTGCTGACCCCACCCGTTCGGCGATCTGTTGGGAGGGCTCTCCATCAGGATCCCGCGTTAGTTCGTCATACTTGACCTCGGGTACGTCGACATGAAGGTCGATTCTGTCCAGCAGCGGACCCGAGATCTAGGCGAGATAGCGCTGAGGGGGGAGGCGTGCACACGCAGTTCCTTACCAGACTGTTCCAGTACCCACAGGGGCACCCATGCAGTTGCAAACTACAAACAACGTAAAGCTCTAAGAATCACCTTCCGAGTGTTCCGCTTTCCCGCTACGACCCTTGGTCAAAGGATCCGTAAGCGCCGCCTTGAGATGGACCTCAAGCAGGTGGAGCTGGCTGCCCTTCTGGGCGTCAACCCAGGGACTATTGTGAACTGGGAAAAGGACCGAACGAAGCCGGGCTCCCCTGTGAAGGCCCGTCTGGTTAAGACGTTTCTGGAGTGTGAGATTGGATTCGGAAAGAATCTGATCGGTCATACCCGCAAAAGGTCTTTTACAGGTTCGAGATCAAGCGATGCCAAGAGCTCGTGAGGTCGGATTGGCTCGTTGGGTTATGAGCTCAACCGTTTTTCAACGAGACGGGAGTGTCGTCTAGCAGATTCTAACCGGCTGGGACGCCTGAGCTGCCCTGGGTCTCGGCTTACGATGGCTGGAACTAGCTGTACGGGGGCAAGTTAGGCGATGAGGTCTTGAACGGGCTTGGCTCGGCGCTCGAAGGGCCAGCGTTTTCAAGTCCTTCGGAAGCTCACAAGTCTAGGATGGTAGTCGTTTTTGCAGAACGGGCGCAATCTATTGATCACAGGCGACGATCTCAAGTTCAATCAAAGCACATCGCAGTGGCTTAACCGCAGCTCTTCTTACAGTCAGCAACCCTGCCGTGGAAGGAGAACCGACGAAATCTGAGACGAGTCCATTTACTCCTGATGTTTTCCACCTTCTTCTTCTTCTTCTTCGGGTTCTTCTGCCCACCTAATAAACGCGATAATTGCCGTAGGGAGAAAGGCCAAGAAAAAGATTGCTAACCAGAATTCACCGTCTGTCACATTTTTCTGGAACGCGGTCCATGAAAAACCGCTCCCGTCGTGGTCGACGGGCAGGCTGAAAAGTAACAGTGCAGACCAACCGACTCCTACGTAGAACAGTGTATTAAGTATCGTTATCCTCCTAGCGATATTCTTCGGCGGCGACGCCACCTCGTCAGTGAGTGGTGGTAGGACAATCGGTCTCGGTCGCACGTCTGCGCATGGTTTGGGCACGTCCGGTGTTGGCTGCTCTGTGGGCTGGGGTGTCGTGGAAGACGGAGACGGAGTTTGTGTTCTGCTAGCGACAATTTCATCGATCTCATCTCGGATGTCTGCAAGAACGTCTCGGCGCTTTCTCAGTTTGCCTAGGAGTGTAAGTGCATCATCAGCATTCTCCGATTCGCGCAAACTCCTTTTAAGATCAAACACCAGGGCGCGTTGCTCTTCAAGGCTCAAAGTGGACCTCGTCTCGACCTGTTCTGAGAGGCCACCGAGATAAGAGATAGGAACTTCTGGAGCCGCAGGCAAAGGGTCCGGGAGTGGCTTGGGGGGAGGAACCTCGTTGATAGCTCTGGCCAAGCGTAAAGTCGCATCAGGACCACGCTCTCGGTAGTCTACAAATTGAATTGCCGACAGTGCGGGGGGTAATAGGTTCGTGGAAACGCCCTCAGCTACCAGGACAGGCAAGATGGGTTTACCTAGGTCGGGAGCGTATTGGTACTCTCGTTTACAAGCAGCGGAATCTAGGGCCTTCGGGGCCAACGCAAAGACGAACACGTCGAGGTTGCTGACCTGTTCAAGGATCTGATCCCACCACGCTTGCCCACCGCTCAACTCCTGGTCGAACCACACGCTATGGCCCAGCGTCTCAAGGTCGCTCCCTAAGGTTGCGACGATAGTTTCACTTTGACGGCTATAGCTGATGAAGATAGTTGACAACGAGCTGTAAGCCTCCTCCGAGACCTAGAAGTTAGTGCCTCTATCGTATTCTCAGAAACCAGTTGTTTGCAATCAGGATCACGGATTTCCGCTTGCCAAGTTTTCAGATTCGTCGGTCGAGAGTGAGTTCCCGCGTACCTTGTATGAATCATTGATATTGTTCGAGATGAGATTACTGAGTTTTCTGTGCTGGCAGGCTGTGGGGGGGAGTAGAGGAAGTCAGCGGTCTCGGGACAGAGCAGTACGATCTCCTCGTAGATCTGGCCATCCACGCTGCCGCGGTAGAGCCGCTGGATCTGATCGAAGACGGCGAGAAACATCTGCTGTCTCAACTTGCCATCGATCCGATGGTAGGAGTTTCGGCCCTGATGGGGCGCCAGGTCCTCCCAGGACTTGACGCTCTCAGCCTTCACGAAGGGCGTCAAGAACAGAAGCAGCGAAAGAACCAGGCTAATCGTGAGGATTCCCATCTCGTTGCTCCCTTCATTCGTACCGGCAGGGGAGCCCCAGGAGCTCCATCCCAGACGGGCATCGATTCTAACAGTTAGCATCACCGGGAGGTTCGATGAGCTCGAACTGATAGTCCGGGACCTTCTCGGCAATCGGTGACAGGTTCCAGGGCTCCAGGTGCTCGATGTCCTCCGGGCCGTAGACGGCGGCATAGGCGCGGCGGCGGCGATCGCTCTGGTTGGGATAGCTCCGATGCATCAGGGCGCTGTCGAAGAAGATGCCGTCGCCGGCTTCGAGCTCGATGGGGATCTGTCTGTCGATATCCACTTCGTGGTCATGGAGGATGTGCCCCTGAACCGGGTGATCGTGATGCGGCACGTCGACAGTATGGCTCTCGGGGATGACCTGAAGGCAGCCGTTCTCCACCGTCGCGGCATCGATGGCGAGCCAGAAGTTCATCGCGTTCGGGCGGGTCTTGGGCCAGAAGGCCGTATCCTGGTGCAGCGCCGCCTCGATGCCGTGGTAGGCTGGCTTCACGAATACGGTATCGGAGAACATCCGCACGCCGGTTTCATAGATCGATGCAACCACATCGTAGATTGCCGGGTGGCTGCCGATGGCCCTGAAGTAGGGGTGGTGATGGTACATGTTCGCCATCAGTCGGACGCGATCACGGCGCGGGAGATCCGTGCGATCCTCCATCCCGGGCTCCCAGAAGGTGTAGAAGTGATCGGGCTTCCAGCCCCGGTATCCCAGCTCCGGTTGCAAATCGCCGTCCAGCAGTCGGTCGGTCATCCGGTCGAACTCGCGGAGCTCGTCTCCCGAGATCAGCCGTCGAACGACGGCGTATCCTTCTTGCTGGTATGATTCTCGTTGTCGTGAACCGATTCGCATGGGCAGGTCCCGGCTTGGAATTGATTCGTGAATCGAAGAGCGCCATTGTACAGAAATTCGCCCTTTCGGGTCGATGAGCGTCACTCTAAACCATCAGAAGAATGCTCTCCGCCACAAGCGTTAGCGTATTCTGGGCCGTATCTGGGACAGTTGCTTGATCCGAATCATTAAATCCCAGGCTCGCTCGAACCCTTTCCAGCCTGCGCTGTAGGAGAAATGTCGCAGCCGGTACTTCGCCGAACGGAGCGCCGAGGCTGCCTCGAAGATGGAACTCCACCGATAGAACGCCTCGTCTGGGGTTCAAACGTACCTCCTGTCCGGGGATCGTCCCCGCTGACTTCCATCTCAGTCGGCTTTGCCTTCGCCGAAGAGGTCGTTGTATCCGAAGGCGATCCCGATTAACGACGGAATCCCCCAGGGGTGCTCCGGCACCAGGAGCATCTCCCCGGTGACACGGGGTCGATTGACGACCAGCTCAACCCCCCGGCTCGACTCCATGAACCTGCCGTCGATGAACACCTGCTTGGCGCTGCCGAGAGAAAGGGACTCGGCCCGGACCCGAGCTGTCCCGTGCCCTATGCTCCAAAGGCAGAAGCCCAGTAGGGCAAGAAGCCTGAGGCACGAGGTTGGAAGCCGCCTCCGAAGCGAGACAGATGACCCCTCGAAGTCCCTGCGTCTCCGCACTTTCTTCGACCTTGCAAGCTAAACTAAACCCCTCTACGCAAATATGCAGGGACAACTTACCTCTTCTCTCTTCACTATCACAAACTACTGTCCGTCAGGTGTGAGGTCGTAGTCGCGCCTGCGCAGAGCATCGTTCACTGGGCGTAGCCAGGACATTCTCTCAAAAAGAATCTGTGGTCTTCCTGCTCCGAAATTCGCTTCTGTCTGAACCGAAGCCGTCATCATTTTGTCCCCCTCGCAATAGAAGATCTCTTCGGTCTGGGGTGGCCAGAACGGACGGTGGCCACCGTCCGTTGAGACCTGGAGGAGGCCCCCTTCTGCCGGATAGCCGAAATCCGGCTTTTTTCAACCCTGACGCCATTGATCCTTCCAGTCCGCCGCGATAGCCTGGCTCTCGGCAAGACTCCCCGGCAAGGAGGATGGATGATGAGGACGGCACTGCTTTTTTTCAGTCTGCTGCTCTCCCTGGCGGCGGCATCGGCGAACCCAGCCGAGACCACAGAGGCCCTGGACATCGGCTCACGCCTGGGACTGTTCGTGGATGACTATCTGATCGACTTGAGGGAGGGGGTAAGGCTGCAGCTGCACGAGCCCCAGCCAGAGGAGGTGGTCCTGGTGGCGGACGCGCCCTGGGAGGGCAATATCTCCGGCTACTTCAACGTCTTTCGGGATGGAGAGCTGTACCGGATGTACTATCGGGGCGCCCACGCTCCGACGCCCACGACTCGGGGCAAGTACTCAGTTGCCTGCCACGCCGAAAGTAGAGACGGCATCCACTGGATCAAGCCCGAAGTGGGCCTCTTCGAGGCCGAAGGCTCCAAGGCCAACAACATCATCTGGAACGGTGACTGGAGAATCTCCAGCTTCGTCGCCTTCAAGGATTCCAATCCCGACTCCGCCCAAGACGCTCGCTACAAGGCCTTCGCGCGTCATGGGCCTATAAGCGACGTCCTCTACGCCCTGAAATCGCCCGATGGCATCCACTGGAGCCTGATGAGTCGCGACCCCGTCATCACCAAGGGAGCCTTCGACTCCCAGAACCTGGGCTTCTGGGACACAGTTCGTAGCCGTTATGTGGCCTTCACCCGCATGGGACGGAAGGGAGTACGGGATATCCAGTTCCAGACCTCGCAGGATTTTCTGAATTGGACCGATCCGGTGTTCTTGGAATACCCCGGAGCACCCGAGGAGCACCTGTATACGAACGCGATCCTGCCCTATGAGCGCGCACCACACCTGTTGCTCGGTTTTCCGACGCGCTTTCTGCCCGAGACCCAACAGACCGAGCCCATCCTCATGGCCAGCCGCGACGGGGGCCGCAGCTTCCACCGCTGGCCGGAGGCGGTGATTCCGCGCAGCGCGCCACGGGATCGTGACGGAAACCGCAGCAACTACATGGTCTGGGGCCTGGTCCAGCTGCCCAGCAGGGACCACGAGTATTCGGTCTACGCCAAAGAGGCCTATTACCGAGGACCGGCCGTACGCATCCGTCGCTTCACCTATCGAGTCGACGGCTTCGTCTCGGTCCACGCCGGTTACTTTGGGGGCGAGCTTGTCACGAAACCTCTAGTCTTCAACGGGGACAACCTAGTCCTGAACATCTCCACCTCAGCCGCTGGGAGCATCCGCCTGGAGATCCAGGATGCCAAAGGGAACCCACTCCCAGGCTTCGCCCTGGAGGAATCACCACTGATTTGGGGAGACGAGATCGAGCATACGGTGCGATGGAAACGGACTCACGCCAAGGCGACTTCAGATAAGCCCCTGGCCCGGATTGCAGGCAAGCCGGTCCGGCTGCGCTTCGTGATGAAGGATGCGGATCTCTATTCCTTGAGGTTCAGGTAGGAGAAGAGTCGGCAACTCGTTGGGGGAAGATAGGAGTTTCCTTTTAGATGGAGTCCTAGGAAAAGGGATGAAATGACCGAAAGGGGCTGAAATGAGGTGGATGGGGAGATCGATGAGGAGTCTGGGAGTTGAGATCGGTGTGACGGGGGTGGGAGCAGGAGCGAAAAGACAAGAAGACGCGGCTTGGGGAGGAAAAAACAGACACAAGGATATTGATACCGACTGAAGAGCTCGAGCTCTTCAGTCGGGCCAATCCGGGACCTCGTCCCAGAAGAGCGCGTCGCTGGAGGCTCGGAAGGCTTGAGCCTGTTGGGGCGAAAGCGAAGCCAGGAAGCTCTCGAGTTTGTGGGGGAACAGTCGGGGTGGGGGAGCGCGTTGGGGCTGCTGCCAGAGATCGAGGTGTTGGAGGATTTGTCGAATCACGCTGCTTTGCTCGATCACCGCGATGATTTCAAGGGCGTAGCCGCACTTGGGGCATTGTGGTTCATAATGCATTACCTTATGGAGTGGTCTCACGGAAGAGTGGAGGCTGTTTATCGTAAGTGGTTGACGAGACTCCCGTCGGGGGAGCCGGCGCGGAAGGCGGATCGTTGTACTCTCGGGGATCATAAAGCCCCTCGGCGTCGGCGATCAGGGTCCCGGTAATGGAACAGATATCCAGCAGATGATACCAATCCCGATTGCCTCGGGCGAGGCGGGAGACTTCCAGGGCCAGGATCAGCCCCACCGCCGCCAGCGCCACTTGGGCCACCAGGTCCTCGAAGCCCGAGCGTCTCTGGTGGCGCGCCCCAGACTGGCCCAGGTCTTCCTCCACTACCCGGATGCGATCGGCTGGCCAACCCAGTTCCTGGGCCCGCTGCTTGAAGGCCTGCTGCCGTCGTCGACTCTCCCGGTGATGGAGGACCTGATGCAGGGAGGACTGGCGGATGTAGACGTAGGCCAGCCGCTGCCAATGCTGAGGGCGAATGTCATCTGGATTCATTTTGGCTCTCCTTTCCTGACCGAACCGCGTTGGGTTGAACCGAGGCCGCGGCGATCTCGGCCAGCATCCGAATCAGCTGCTGCCGTCGTGCCTGCCCCAGCTGCTTCCACAGACGCTCGACCCAGGGGGCCTGCTGGGGATCGAACAGAGGTTGTTGCTCGCTCATCCTGTGCTCCTTTCTGGGGCGGATTGAAGCGAGCGGGGCTGACGTCAGCAGGGGAGAGCAGGGGCTGGAGGAGCTGCAGCAGCTGGCGCAGCGCGCCCGGGCTGGCCCGTCCCCCGAGCCGTAAGGGTGGGGGAGAAGGGGAGCGGGAATGATCGGTCCAGGCGGAGGGAAGACTGGTGTTGGATCCATCCGGTAGACGCACGGTCCAGTACGTCTCGCTCCCCTGTCGGAAGTGCCGGATCACGGGGAGGGTCTTGCCGATCAGGGGGTGAGGGGGATGGACGATCCGAACCTCAGGCGGCGGATGACGAACGGCATAGGTAGTCTGCTCGGCACTGTGGACATTTCAAGGGATCGACTTCGTAAATCTTGCGGAGCAACCGCGCCCAGCTGCGCCGCCGTTGCTGGGAGAAGTACTCGGCGGGTGAGTTCTCCTCCGAGTCCAGCTCAGGGCAGGGGGTGCTGACGGTGGCCCGGGTGGCGGCTCGGCGCCGTTTCCCCCGCGAGGCATTCGAATAACGGCCATAATAACGGGCAATCTGTTCTGCTGACTTCGGAATATGCGAGGTCACCAGAGCGATCCAGTCCAGGGCATCCAGGCAGCGGCGGACGCCTTTGGCGGTGCGGTATTCGATCCGACCCTGCTCGGGATCGTAGTGCAGTCGGCTGGCGGCGAAACTGGGACGGAGAAGGTAGGCGGCCAGACGCTCCAGGGCGGGACGGTCGTCGCTCTGGATGGGGCGGCCACGATAGACGCCGAAGCCGCTGGGGTGCCAGCTGCGCAGCTTCTGGGCAAAGTCGCGACTGAGCCGTCGCTCGGCCACCATTGCCTCCAAGACCTGATGTTGAAAGAGGCGAGTGAGGACCTCAGAATCCACCTCGCCCATGGAGTCGGAACTCCCGTCGGGTGTCCAAGCAGAATCGCTGGCGAGCAGGTGGATGTGTTCGTGAGGATTGAGCTCATCCCCGTAGGTTTGGATTGCCACCACCGCCCCCGGCACGAAGCCTTCGCCGAGGACCGCTTCGGCGTATTGGCGCAGGCTGATCCAGGCACAGCGACTGAGGGTGCCCAACAACTTGCGATCTTTTCGAAAGGCCGGGCGCAAGACCCGGGGGATGGTCCAGACGTACTGACGATGATCGACCGCCTCCAGGACTTCTTCGGTCACCCACTCCACGAAGGCCGCCACCCGCTTGGCTTGGCAGGCAGGACAAAAATATCTCGTTTTGCAGGAAAACGCTAAGAGCGCTTGGTGCGGACATCCCTCACACTTCAGGCGAGCGAAACCATGGCGAAGGAGGCCACCACTCCAAGAAACGCTGGACGGTCTTCTCCAGCACCAGGCGCCAGGGCCCATACTCGGCTTCATAGAAATAGGGGTAACTCTCCTGGAACTCGTCCCAATAGTCCCTGAGACACTGGTAAAAGGGGGTCCTCTCAGGATGACGGGGCCGGTAGGGATCTTGTCCGGGACATTCCCTACTGGAAACGAAGCCGTCGTCAAACCTGCGAGGTCATCTGCTCCCTCCGTGGCCGAGTGGTGGTGTTGAACTTCTGGTTCATAGAGTGCGCGCCTTGCCAAGCGGAGATCCCCAGCCGCCACAAAATGGTTTCTAACACTTTCTAACAAGACCAGCCAAGACGAGCGAACTGAGAGAAGATGAGATAAAGAGCTGAGGTGGGGCTACATGGTGATTCAATCGTGGCAACAGGGAAGCCGTGTGTCCGAGAGAATAGAGGTTACCTTCAACGCCATTCCGGCGGATGTCACGGTGATAGACGACGAAACGATTCTCGTCACGGTTCCCGACATTCTAACGGGTCCGGGATGTCACAATCAAAACCGCGGCGGGATCGGTCACTGCTTCGATTGTGCTCGGAGGTATTAGTATCTTTTTTCCCCAAGCGATCCGAGGAGATGAGCTGAACACCACCAGTATTCTCGTACAAAACCCAGAGGACCTTCCTGCCGCAGTGGGTGTTCGCTTTTTCGACCAGAAAGGCCAGGAACAGGAGAACCAGCAGACGGCGCTCCAGCCTAATGGTAGCGACAGGATCGTCCTCGGAGGCCCTGGGGTACCCTTGACCGCGGGCTGGGCTGTCGTTGTGGCCGATCATGAGGTGTTCGCAACAGGGGTTTACTCCCTTCAGTTAGACAGTATTCCCTTGCCTCCGGTCGGCATTCTGCCTGTGGCCGGAGCTGCCAAATGGCGGGGCTTTGGGACCGTTTCTGCTGAGGAAGACACCGGTCTGGCTGTAGCCAACCCAGGTACTGGGACGGCCAACTGCCAACTGACCGCGTATATGGGCAGCGAAGGCCAAATGGTGGGACTTGCCAATCTCTCGCTGGATTCTGATGAGCAGATGGCCGAGTTTCTGCCCGCACTGATAGAGACTTTGCCATTTCCCTACGAGGGAGCTGTTGCTCTGGACTGCGACCAGGAGGTCGTGACAGTGGCCCTCAGCCAGCGGATAAGTGATGGTGCCGTAACGGCGGTGGCTCTGATAGCAGTGGGACCGTAGCCAGGACCGCGCTCCGTGAGCTGGCTGGGATGTTCGCCTCAAGGACACTCTTCCAATCCATGGCGGACTAGAAGTAGCGAGCGACCTCATACCGCCGAGTAAGAACTGAGAAGAATGTAGAGAGGGCGATCCTGGAGGATTGCCCTCTCGTCGTGTCGGCGATAACCTTCGGTGATAACCAAAACACTGGAGGTTGTCATGACCGACTATGCCAGTCTATTGCGGGATCACGTCACTCTCAAGTGCCGCTGCATCGACCGAGTGTTCTTGCAGGCTTACGTTCCCAAGCTGCAGTCGGTGGGACAAGTCTGTACCTTTCTGCGTTGGGTCAAGGGGTTCAAGATCCCCTCCTCGGCGGCCTTCGGCAAGATCGGTCAAGGCTACGTCAAAGCCATTCACCGCTTCGCCGAAGAACACAATATTCCGGTAGTGCACTTCAAGAAAGGGGAAAACAAGGAGGAGACGGCTCGTCCCTACCTGGAAGCGGCGGCGAAGGAAGGCCAAGAGCGGGTGGTGTTGATCGGCATTGCCCAGGAGAAAGCATCGGCGTGGCGGTCCTGGAAGGGCAAAGGGCAGGAAACGGCCGCGCATCCCCATATGGAGTGGGGCCGTCAGATGGTTTACATCAACCACTTCTACTTCTACCTCTGGGACTCCGAGTGGGGCGGCACGTTTTGGAAGACCAATGCCTACGCGCCTTATCCCATCTGGCTGTGGCTCAACGGCCATGAGTGGGTCAAGCGGCAACTAGAAAAAGCGGGCATCGCCTACGAGGCCCTGGACAACGGATTCCGTTCTTGCGCCGATCCCGAGGCCCTGCAGAGCATCTGTGACCGGTTGGGTTCGGGGGCCGTGCGCAGCTTCTTCTGGCGTTGGTGGTGGCGTTTACCTTCTCCCTTCAGCTCGGAGGACTTCGAGGCCGGTTACACCTACGAGTTGGCTTTCCGCCAGTTCGAGGTCTCCGACACCTGTGTCTTTGACCGACCCCAGGCCGGGCGGATGTGGTTCGAAGGGGTGATTCGAGACCATTTGGACATTGGTCGCCCCGAACAGGTGACGCTGATCTTCGATCGGCGAATCACCCGACGAACTCCCGGAAGCTTTCGCTCCCGAGTCCTCAGACGAGGGGTGGACCCGGTCCTCAGTTGTTATTACAAGTCGTCTCGTATCAAGCAATATTTCAAAGAGGGCCGCGCCTTGCGGACCGAAACCGTGATCTGCGACAGCCGCGACTTCGGAGTGGGTCGCCGCGTTTGCGCTCGCAACTGGTATGCCCTTTGGGCTGTTGGCGATTCCGCCAACCGGCGTCTGTGCGACGCCGAAGCTGCAGACGCTCGACCGGCACCCGACGTGCTCACCTTCCAAAAGGTGAGCCAACCCTCGAAAACTGCCGAGGGTCTACACAGTTCTGGCCTTCGCTTTGGCGATCCTCGGGTGATGGCGGTCTTCTCCAGCCTGGTCGCATTTAGCTGTCTCGTAGCCGGTTTTGACAACCGTCGACTGGTGGAGCAAGTCTCCGCCTTGCTCGATGCCCCCTACACTTCACGCCAGGCGAGCTACGATCTGCGCCGGTTGAGGCGAAAGGGACTCATTGACAAAGTGCCCCGCAAGCGCCGGTACCATCTAACGCCCTTGGGAAGAAAGGTGGCTGTCCTCTTCATCAAAGCCTACGGTCGAGTCCTGGCACCGGGCTTGACGGCGCTCGATCTCAAGCTGCCACAGGAAGTGGCTCAGCGCTGTCCGCTGGCGACGGCTTGGCGACGGTTCGACCGCTCGCTGAACGTCTTTGTTGAAGAGCAACTACTCGCTGCTTGACACTTCTTGATCAGTTTGTGAACTTTTTCTTGACCAAGGGGTCTCTAGATAGTTCAAGCTGGAGACGGTCCGTGCTTCGCTCTCGCTGGAGTGCTTCGGGACTGCTGGCGACACCGATCCGGAAGAGCAATCTCTGAGAATGACGCATACGGGAATCGGAACGACAGCTGAACCCTGTTTACGGTAAAAGGCTGCAAAAACCTCGCAGATTCTCAATCCTCATCGTTCTCTGTAGCAGAGGTCAGAGACTGGCAATGGACCACTGGAAGGACCCCCTAGACCTGGGGATCGGCGACTGCATCATCTGGCGAGGCGAAGGGATGCGGAACCAGGAGGGCGTTGTCCTGCTGCCCCAGGCATGAAGGGCATGGTTGTTACAAGGAGCGAGAATCTCTTAGCTCGTGCAGCAAGGAAGGCTGGGTTGCACATCACTGCGGGGCCTTGGGCGTTGGTGGAGTTTCAGAGCGGGCTTAGGATGGTGGTGGATAGTCGGGCGAGGGTTGAGAGGGTGAAAGAACAACCCAGAGTTTTGCGTCTTGACATTACCTGTAATAGCCCAGATCTGACCTTACAAACAGTGTCAGAGTAGATCCCCCCGACCGACCGCTTTCGCCTAGAAGCGGACATTCAAGTTTCCCGCGGAAACGTCGAATGAACTACGCTGAGATTTGCAGAAAACCAGAGGCTCCTTCCGCTCTGGAAATGCCTTCTAGCCCCAGGCACTTCTCCGGTAAGGGCGGTATACGTCCAGGTGGCCACGGCTCAAGTCTACTTCCCAGAGCCGGACTTCCGGCTCGCTTGGCTAGAAAACGGGATTCATCCGGAAGTAATGAGCCGGGGCTGCGGTGGGGCTAACTCCCCATGAAATAGGGGCTTTTTATTTCAATGAGTTGCGGAGACCCTGTTGAGACTTGTTGAAGTCTGTTGGTTTGTGAGGCTCTTAACAGCTACAGAATTGACTACAGTCACGGTCCCAGCCTCGCTGAGTCAAGAAAGCCGTTCTTGTTGGCAACTTGTCACCGAGAGCTGTTGGCGTTATCCAGCGGCTTATCGAGAGGTTTCCCTGGACGATTTATCGGACCCGAGACCGAGAAGGACCTCAGTGATGATAAGAACTGAGTTGCTGCCCGCGAAGATCAAAAGGTCGCTAGAGAGTCCTGTTCTCAGACGAAACTCGTTAACGGTACTGGCGGCAAGTCTAAGTCGAGGTCGACCTGCAAGGTATTGTCGCCCGTTCCGCGAACCAAAACCTCAACTCCTCCCTCAGAGACGCCTCAGCGCGCCCGCAGAGCGGATGATGTTGAGTCGGACCCAACGGGCAAGCGTCGATAGATCACATTGAAGTGGTCGCTAACAACGGACCTGTATCTATCACAGATTCGATGATGTTCGTACCTCTTGACATCAGGTCCCTGCTATCATTTCCACAATGGTCCTACTTTGCCGAAGTTCGAAGCGGTAGGAGCAAGCATGAATCGAAAGCCAAGCCTGACACCTAGAGGGGTGGTGCAATGGTGCATTGCGGGTTGTGGTTCGCCAAAACCCTCTCACGGGCGGTTCCTGACCTCCTGGTTTCTCCACCTCCACTACTTTGACTAAACTAACTGCGGCCAGTTGGATGTTCGGTGACGTTGAAGTGAATTACGTTTCGTCGGTGTCCATCAAGGCTCTGAATTACATCCGTCGCGTCGTAATAGATTGAATTCACGTGGTTACTAGGTTTTGTCGAGGGACACCTCCGCAGTCGTACTCGGGCAGTACGTGGAGGAAGCCGACCGAGCGAAACACAGCCAGGGAGGTTGATTGCGCCGCCGCAGAGGATTGATAGACCCCAGGTCCGAGCGATAAAGTATGTCATCAAGCCACCATCACCTGAATCATCTGAAAGGTGGATTCTATGCAACGAAGAGCTTTCTTGAAAAGTAGCGCCGTGGTCGTGGGCGTCGGTGCGTCGGCTTGCACCACAAGCACCGAGAGCGGCCCCTCGGAGGGAATTCAGCGAGTGCTCCTCACGTCGGCGCACCACCCCCTAGCGACGATCCTGGCTAACAGTCTGGGGGTAACCTACGAAATTCTGCTTACGAGCCGTAACAAGGTCGAGGCTGCGCACCCATTTCAGCAATCCGATCTGAGTTATGGGGAATCGACCAAACAGCTCGTAGAGGGTATCGATGCAATTGTCCACGTTGCAGAGCCGCTTCCGGATGACGGCCTACATCAGCAGATCGATCATCTGACGCGCCGCACCCATAACTTGCTTCTGGCAGCTGCCAATGCCGGGGTTCAGAGAGTCGTGTACTTGAGCACCCTCGAGATGATGGCCGCCTACGATCCGAACTTCTTAGTCAACGAATCGTGGCAGCCGCGCCCCGCCCTCACCAGACCATCACTCCCGAAGCATCTCGGCGAGTACACCTGCCGCGAGTTTGCGCGCATCGGAAAGTTTCCTGTCGTTGTCCTCCGTCTGGGCAAGGTCGTCCCTGCCAGCGAGATGAGAGGCGGATCTTTCAATCCGATGTCGGTAGCCGAAGACGATGTCGCCCAGGCTGTTCGCCTTGCTCTCGAAACCGAGATCGAAGACACCGTCTCCGGCCTCTCGCGCTGGTCAGTGCTGCACATCTCGTCCGGCTCGCAAAAGGCCCGCTTTGATTCCGAGCGCGCCAACCGTGTTCTCGGCTACCAGCCGACCCATAACGGGTAAGGTCTTAGGAGATTGTAATGAAAGTTCTTATCCTGGGCGCGAACGGCCACCTTGGGCCGCATGTGGTGAAGGCTCTCGAAGGTCAGCATGAGCTGCTGATCACGGACATCAAGCCGCCTGCTTCAGAAACGCGCCACCAGTTCCGCCATGTCGACGTCACAGAGCTGGATCAGGTCATGGAGGCCGCGGCAGGGATGCAGGCCATCATCAATCTCTCGGTAGTCCGGCCTCATCGGGTGCTCGCGTTCGACGTCAACATGTTGGGTTGCTACCACATGATGCTCGCCGCCGTCGAGCATCGCATCCGGCGCGTCATCAACACGGGACCGCACTTTACCGTGACCGGACCTCCCTACCAGGGCTTCGACTTCAACATCGGCGCCGATGTCCCGTCCCAATCCGGCATTAATCTCTATGCCCAATCGAAATCGCTAGGGCAGGAGATTTGCCGCGTCTTCACTGAGCACCACGATGTCTGGGTGCAGGAATACCTTTTCTACAACTTCCGCGACCCGCTCGATTTGGAGCCTGGAGAAGGCGGTGTACCGTTTCAGATTTCGTGGGCGGACGCCGGCGAAGTCTTCCGTCTTGGCCTTGAGATCGACCCTCAGGAATTGCCGTCAAAGTGCGAAGTCTTCCTGTGCCTAGGCGAAATGCCACACGGTAAGTTCAACAACGAAAAGCTCAAACGAATTCTCGCCTTCCAACCTACAGACGATCTCTCCATTCAATGGAGGAGACCCGGGAGCCTGTCCGAGTAATGGTCCGGGTTGCGCTACAGGCGCCGCTAGTCCAGCTGCGCCGCCCTGGAAGGGGGACTGGGCGATCCGGCATTTATTCCTGCGTTTGCAGGCAAAGCAGCTGGCGGAGGGAGATCATCTACAGCTATCCGTGATTTGAAGCCCCCCGAGAAGGTAGAGGGCGAGATCTGATACCTGGTTGAGCCCGGCCGAGTGAGGAGCGGATATAACCTCGTTCAGGTGACAGCCCAGTCTCCTTCCGAAACCCGATTGAAGGACATCCTGCATCCATGAGCAGAGCCTCGGGAAACTCACGGACCTGACGTGCGGCAGATCTTCCTTGGGAAGATCAACCGACCGAACCCGCGCCGTGCCAACGACGGCTTCGCCCTCAAGAAGAAAGTGGCGGAGCTGTTTGAGGTCTTCGACCGGGAGCGGTCGCTGCTGATTCTCGAACTCGTGATCGACAACGAGCACTACCTGCTGGAACACAAGACCGCCTCGCAGCTGGGCGGCGACTATCTGGAGCGTCTCTGGACGGACTTTCAGATTGTCCTCTATTCCCGCTACATCGAGCAGACCCTCGGCATACGGCTCGCCGGCGTGCTCTACAACGTGCTCCTCAAGGCGCGTCTGGTACAGAGCCGCGGCGAGACCGAAGCCGAGTTTGAGGCCCGCCGGGCGGCGCTCGTCGCCAAGTCGACGACCGGCAAAAGTACGGCCAAGCGCAAGTTCCCGGAGAGCGACGCGGCCTTCCAGGAGCGGCTCGCAGCCAAGTATGCCTCACCGGAGATGTTCCACCGGGAGCGGCTCTACCTCTCCCGCGACCGTTTCGAGGAGTTGCAGGCCCAGCTTTGGGAGCTGACCCAGGCGTATCTGGAGGCTCGTCGGCGCGGCGCCTTCTATCAGAACACGGCGTTTTGTTTTCACTACCGGCGCCCTTGCGCCTACCTGCCGCTGTGCCAGTCCGGAGGCAGTCCGGTCGTCGCGGAGAACCTCTACCAGGAGGTGCCCCCGCATGAAGAGCTGCGGGAGGCCGTCGACGGGGACCGGTCCTCAGCCAACGGCGAAACCCCATTTTAGGAAACCCAGATGAAAGGAGAACACATCGTGCTACCTAACAAGACCACACCCAAGAAACAGAACCTGGCCGACCTGACCCTGCTCGCATATGGGCGGAGCAAGATAGGTAAGTCGGTCTGGTGCTCGCACTCCGAGGACGCGCTGTTCCTGGCCACCGAGCCGGGACTGAACGCTCTCGATGTCTTTCAGATCCCGATCCAGTCCTGGGACCAGCTGCTCGCCGCCTGCAGCAAGATCGCCGAGGGCAAGCACTCGTTCAAGACCATCATCATCGACACCATCGACAACGCCTACCGGATGTGCGCCGAGCACGTCTGCGCCAAGTTCAAGATCGAGCACGAGTCCGACCTCGGCTACGGCAAAGGTTGGGCGCTGATCAACAACGAGTTCCACCGCGTCCTGACCAAGTTGGCATTCCTGCCCTACGGCCTGTTCCTGGTCTCCCATTCCGTGGAGCGGGAGATCGAGACCCGGACGGGCAAATACACCCGGATCGTGCCGACCCTGCCTGATAAGGCCCGCAAGATCGTGCTGGGGATGGTCGATCTCATTCTCTACTGCGACCTGGAAGCGGTGACCGACGAGGAGGGCAAGACCTCCTACCGCCGCGTCATGCGCACCAAGCCCAGTCCGCACTACGAAGCCGGGGATCGAACGGGCCGCCTGCCTGTCGGGGGCCACTTCAAAAGCGGCCAGGCGGGGCCGGGTCAAAACCGGCCAGTGATTCAGTAGTTATATCCTCCGGTTCGAGTCATTTCAATCCCTTGTGAAGCCCTCCCCGCGAAGCGGGGGGAGGAGGCTTTGTTGTGTGTTCAGCCGTAGAAGCGGTGGGAACTGTGGGAAACTCCGTCCGGAGGAGTTTTCCAAGCGCTGTGGGAACGGTGGAAAAACTCGCCTCCTGGAGTCGTCTTCGCGAGGCAGCCGTTTTCCCACGGTTTCCATAGCGCGGCAGTTTCCACGGCTTTCCGGGGGTGTTGGGGGAAACTCGAGAAGCCTGGCTTCCATGGTCTCTGCTTGGTTTCAACGACACGGCTTCTTCCTGGCTTCCTTTTTTCAAAAAACATTCGCTCAGAGGCCCCTCAAGCAATGAGCTCTGCCCCACCCTGTCCTGACCCCTCCCTCGGAGCGGGCAATCTACGAAGCCTGGGGCTGAGTCCCAGGGTCTGCGAGTAGGGGACAAGCCCGCACTCACAGCACTCGCCTCGCAGGTGTCATTTCTCTTTCCCTCGCTTCGGGGTGGATTTCTCTCGTTGCTGTCGCTCGTAGAGGCGATAGCTCTTGCCCCGAATGAAGGTGACTTCCGAAGTGTGCAGGAAGCGGTCCAGCAGCGCCGAGGTGGCCGCCGTATCTCCTCCCAGCATCGCGCCCCAGTCCTCCAGGGGTCGATTCGAACTGAGGATCGTCGAGGTCTTCTGGTATCGGCGGTGCAGGATCTCCAACAGATCTTCTGCCGCCGACTCCGGCACTCTGCGGAGTCCCAGATCCTCGAGGATCAGCAGCGGGATCCGGGTCATCTCCGTAATGTAAGATCGGCGTCTGCCGGTGGCCGTGGCTTCGGCGATGTCTTCCAGCAGATCGAAAGCCGACTTGTACTGCACCCGGTGACCGGCTTCGACCGCCTTGATCCCGACGGTGATGATCAGATGGCTCTTGCCGACTCCGGTCTGACCGATGACCAACCAGCCGCGGCGCTGTTGGATGAATCGGCCGGTAGCCAGATCGAAGATCTGCTGCCGGTTGATGGAGGGGTTAAAGGAGAAGTTAAAGTCCTCCAAGTGCTTTTGTTCCGGAAACTGGGCCTGGCGCAAACGTCGCTCCAACAGCCGGTCCCGACGGCGGGTCAGCTCGTCATCAATCAGCAGCTCAAAGAACTCCTGATGGCTGAGCCTTCCCTGGACGGCTTGTTGCAGGCGAACGTCAAAGACCTGAGCCAGGCCCGAGAGCCGGAGGTGACGAAGTTTTCGTTCCAGTTCTGATGAGATCATTCTGGTTCTCCTGTGGGATCGGTGATCTGGTACTCGGACAGCGGTCGGATCAACTCGTGCTCGGAGGTAAACAAAGAGCGCTGCGGCACGTCCAGTCGCTTACACAAAGCCACCAGAGTCCGGTAGCGGAAGGCGTCATGTGCGAGCGCCTTGCCGCAGGCTTCGTCGACGACCGAAGCGCGGTAGCGGCGGGTCAGCGAGATCATGCCCTGCACGAGTCGGTAGGCGAGCATGTCTCGGACCTCCAGAGCTCGCTCGGCCCAGCGGTGCGCCTCTGGACCCACGGCTCGGGCTTGCTTCAGCAGATGATGCTCGGTTCGATAGTGCGCGTAGCGTTTGCGTTCCGGAAGATGGCTCGTTTCGGTTCGGAATCTCCCCGGCGGGTGCTTCGGATGCAGGGCCACCTGTTGCTCACGAAAGAAGACGCGGACGATACGATCATCCCAGTGCACGGCGACTTCACAACCGAGCAGATGATTGGGCACCGAGTAGAACGCTCGGTCGACTTCGATGTGGCCATCGGTGGAGACCGTTCGACGGCCCACGCGGAAGAAACTGAAGCGGGAATCCGGAAGCGGTCGGAGATGCTTCTGTTCTTCGACAAAGCGGGGCCAGACCTGCTGCTTGGTGGTGCCGTGGATGCGCTGGCGGGCGATTCGCTCGTTCCAACTCTGCAGATGCTCATTCTGCGCATCCAGGCTCTCGAAGCGGCGAGCTTTGAGCGCGCTGGAGTCGGTATATCCGATGCTTCTTTCGACTTTTCCGTTCTCGTTCGGAGCGCCCGGATGGATGGGCAGCACGGCGAAGCCGTAGTGGCGAGCGAGCGCACTGAAGACGGCATTGACCTCGGGGTCCACCAAGCAAGCCCGGGTGATCCCGGCCTTGAGGTTATCGAGGCGAACCACCTCCACGCCGCCTCCAAAAGCGTGAAAAGCCTCCTCGACACAGCGGATGAACGTCTTCAGTTCCTGCCGCCAGACGACTTCCTCATAGGAGTGGCGCGAGTGGCAGAGGACGGCCTTGAACAGATGAGGACGGCGGTAACGACCCGATTCGGTCCGAGTCAGGGCTCCTTTGCCGAAGTCGATCTGCAGGTCCCGACCGGGGGGAGTTTCCACCCGAGCAAACACGCGAGGACTCTCCGCCTTGAGCTTTCCACAGAAGCGCTTGACGGAGTTGTAGGCTCCCCCGAATCCCTGCTCGAAGACCAGGTCCTGCCAGATCCGCTTGGCCTGCAATCCCTGCTGGAGTTTCTTTTCAATCTGCTCCCGAAAGGGCTCACAGAAGCTGCGCAGACCCGGGGGCCGCTTTGGCCGCTTTTGCTCCTCCGAGCCGGGGGCCACTTTGGCCGGTTTTGAATCTCGGGAGGGATCATAGCGGGCAATCCTCTCTCGTCGGACTCCCACCTCTCGCTCGATCCGACGATACGACCAGCCCAGCTTCAGGAGCGCCAAAACCGTTTGCTTCTTTTCCATTTTCAATGTATTGGCCATCGGCGCATCCTACGCCGGATGCGGCCCTCAATGGCTCTTGAAAATGGCCGGTTTTGAAGTGGCCCTCACTGGCCGCTTTTGGGTGGCCCCTGACAGCCTGCCCGAGACCATCGACCTCGACTTCGCCACGTTCACCCAAGCGTTTAACCGGCCCGCCTCCCAGGCGGCCAAGGCCAACACATCCCAAAAAGGAGATTAGGACCATGCAAAACGAAGACTACGGACCACATCACCCACCGGGCTCAGACGTCGATCTGACCAACTTCGAGGACGACTATACCGAAGCTGAGGTCGAAGACCGGGAGTTCGAGCCCGTCCCGGACGGCAAGTACCAGGTCAACGTCGACCAGGTGGAGCTGGTCCGGGCCAAGAGCTCGGGCAATCCGATGCTCAAGTGGACCCTGCGCATCCTCGCGCCCCGGTTCCGCGGGCGGCTGCTGTGGAGAAACAACATCATCGCCAGCCGCGAGAACCTCAAGTGGCTCAAGACGGACCTGCACACCTGCGGACTGGATCTCGAGAAGCTCTCCGAGCTGTCCCAGTACCTGGGCCAGTTGACCGGCGTCAAGCTCGAGGTGACCAAGCGGACCAATGGGGAATACGAGAACGTTTACTTCAACCGGCGCCTCGTGATTGAGGACGGCCAAGAGGCGCCCAAGACGGCGGCCCAGGATGCAGACATCCCGTTCTGAGACGGATCGGATCCCGGTCATCGTCGACACGCGGGAACAGGAGCCTTACGACTTTGACTCCGGCGGAATGACGGCGACGCGCCGGGCCCTGCCCGCCGGGGATTACTCCCTGGATGGGTGGGAGGATGCGGTGGCGGTCGAGCGCAAGACGCTCGAGGACCTCATCCACACCGTCATTCGGTCCCGGAAACGGTTCCGCACCGAACTGGAGCGTCTGGCCGGGTATAAGGCCGCCTGCATCGTGGTCGAGGCCAACCTCGACGACATTCTAGCGGAACAGTACCGCTCCGGAGCGCACCCCAACGCCGTACTGGGTTCGGTCGTGTCCATCGTTGTCGACTTGGGTGTCCCGGTCTTTTTTTGCTCCAACCGGCAGGCGGCCCGGGCGTTTGTCGAAGGCTACCTGCGCCGGGTTTACCGAATCGTATCAACGCAATGGCAACCACAACCCTAGCGACAACAGTCACCAAGATTCGCGGACGGATCGACGCCGTCTACTACGCCGGCGCGCGCTTCTCGGCGGGCCGGCTGATCACCCTGGCCGGCAATGCAATCTCCTTTGCCGGCAAACTCTACGCCCGCGAGCAGGACCAGGTCGTGCTCGAGGGCCGCTGGTTCACCCATCCCAAGTACGGACATCAACTGGAAGTTGACAGCGTGGTCTACGACCTCGAACTGGACGGGGAGGGTCTGGCGCACTATCTGGCGCACCACCCCGACATCAAGGGGATCGGACCGGTCAAAACCATCGACAGCCGGCGATCATCGACCCGGATCGGTTTGACGACTTGGCTCGACCCTATGTCGCCCGTACCACAGCTCCTCGACCTGGTGCGTGAACCCCTTGACGGCCCCCTACGAGCGGCGCGCCGTCAGTACCAGGGTGAACAGCGTCCGGAACGACGACGCGGATTTCCTGGTCCCCAGGTCGGAGGAGCGGCTGAACGCGGTGGCCTGGGCGGGATTGTTGACGAGGACTTGGCCGCGGGCAACCCATTGGTTAACAGCGTGGAGAATAGAACCAGCGAAAAACGGCTATTTTGACGAAAAAGGCGGAAGTCTTTTTTATACTGATTTCCGATTCTGCTAATTGGATCGGAAAAGGGAAATTAGTCTTAGTAGCGCTTCCGCCTCGGAAAGATGGTCGGAATTTCCCTAAGTCTTTGTAATCGAATGACTTATTCTCCACGGCCTAACGGTGAGTGGTTAGTAACAAGGGAGCGATAGGGGAGCCAATTTCGCGAAATCGGGGCATCGACTATTAACCCTTAAACCATCTTTGTCCTTCTCGTGGTGAGGATAAGTTAGAACTTGTTCGCCTACCGCGATTCCGACTTGGGTTGCGACTGCGCTACCAGCAGCTCCAGCACTTCCGGGCGCCACGCTGAAATTGACTCCATCCGGGGCGAATATGCCGCCATGATAAGAAAAGGCATCCACCTCAACGCCGGCACCAGCTCCGGCGAAGACGACGGCTGGACCCAGACTGAGAATATCATCTGCAGGTGGGACAGCCCCGACGTCCACGGAGAACGACTGCCCTAGCAATTCGCTGGTCCACAGTGTGCCTATCAGCGTGGCTACACATCCCGTATATGTCAGTTTCCGGTTCATCTTTGTCCTCCCTATTAGCCCCTTTGTTGCCCAACTGACAGTAAGAAGTCAAGTAAAACGTAGCCGCTACGCCAGGCCCCAAGGATCGCGGTAGTGCTTCGTCAGGAGCTTGTTACCCTCTCGGTCTTTGGGGAAGATCTCCCGATCTGGATCGAACTCCATGACCCGTTTCAGCCGGAAGGCAATCTCGCCCAGGTGGATCAGGCCACAGGTCAGATGGGCCACCTCGGCTGGAGCGTTCGTCTGCTTCCGGCTCCGAACGCAATCCAGGAAGTGGGCCAGGTTCGCTTCTGAATTCTGTCGGATCTCCCTGCCGCTGCGGCCAGGTCCCTTCTCTGCTTTGCGACCCAGGTACACCTGGAAATATCCGCGGCGCGAGAAGATCATGTAGCCTTCGGTACCGTAGAAGGCGTTGCCATTGTCTTTGCTACCTGCGACATTGGAGAAGTTGTCGAATCCGTGCATTCCGTAGGGTGTCCAGAGACGATCCTCGTAGAGCAGCACCTTTCCCTCAGCGTACTGGAACGCCATCATCATGTTGTCGGGGTACTCGCGCTCTCCTTGAAGGTCGATAGTGCTCCCATGCGCAGTGATGCGGATCGGGTGGGTGGTGACTCCGAGCGCCCACCTTGCCATGTCCAGGTCGTGGGCTCCATCGTCGCCCATGTCGCCGTTGCCATAGTCCCGGTAAAGGCGCCAGGTCCTGTGAAACCGATTGGGGTTGAAAGGGCGTTTGGGTGCTGGCCCCTGCCACATGTCGTAGTCTACTCCGGCTGGAACGGGGGCATTCGGCTTGGGCTCCATTCCGTTACCCCGCTGTACGTTCCAGGCCTTGGTGGTCTTGATCTCGCCCAGGATTCCAGACTCCAACACCTCGCCCGCCAGAAAGGTGACCTCGGTGTTACGCATCTGCGTCCCGTGCTGCACCAACCTGTCGTGTTTGCGTGCGGCCTCGACAAGCGCCCTGCCCTCCTGGAAGACGTGGCTGGCGGGCTTTTCCACATAGCAATCCTTGCCTGCCTCGAGCGCCGGTACAGCGATGGGACAGTGCCAGTGATGCGGGGTGGCGATCACCACTGCGTCCACGGCTGAATCCTGTAGAACCTCCCGGAAGTCGCTTACAAGCTTGGGTTTTTCATGAGGGGACTTCGCGACCGTCTCGACGCCTCGGGCCAGGACGCTTTCATCGACGTCGCACAAACTAACGATCCGGACGTCCGAACGCTTTGTCAGATTGCGCAGATGGCCGTGGCCCATGCCGTTGATCCCGATTGCGGCTACCCCTATTCTGTCTCCGGGAGAGGCCGCAGCGGTGCGGATAGCCGCGCTGCCGAGGGTGGCCGCGCCTATAGACCTGGTAAGGAATCGTCTTCTGGGAATGGGTTTCATGTGATGGGTCTCCCTATTTGCAGTCATCAGACGGTGAGGCCGCTCGCTGTGAGGAGGGCCTTATGGACGTTCAGATCATGCTCGGGTGTAAAAAACTCCACTTGCCGACCCTCTCTGATGGCGGCGGCCAGATCGTCCAGATCCGGAAGATATCGCTCCGAAGGGCCCAATGGGACTTCTTGTGCCCCCGCGCGGTAATCACCTTCGTCGGAGCTCAGGACCATGCGCATCCGAGGGCGATCTGGGGAATCGATCAGGATCGAGCCCTTTTCTCCGAATATATAGAAGTAACGGTTGCCGTCTCGGGTGTGACTCTTGACGACGGCGACCGCAGGGTCGAACTCGAACATGGCCAGCACATCATCTTCCAATTCGTCCGGGACTGGATCGCTGTGTCGTAGTACGGGACTGACGCGAGCAGGCTTGCCCAGCAGCCAGACCAGTGCATCGATCATGTGTCCGCAGATCTCGAACATCTGCCCACCCGGGTAGCGGTCCAGTCGTCGCCGGCCCTCTGGACTCAGGGAGCCGTTCATCTGGCAGGCAACCGAGCGAATCGGTCCCAGCCAGTCCTCTTGGAGGGCCCGATGAGCCAGACGAAAAGCCGGGTTGTAGCGGTAGACATAACCCATCTGAATCAGGAGCTTTCGACCCTGCGCCTCGTCTAGAATCTGCTTGAGAGCCTTGAAGTCGGCTCCCGGAGGCTTGTCGATCTTGGTGTGTTTGTTGGCCTCAACCGCCATGCGCGAGTAGGTAAGAGCCTCCAGAGGGTCGGTCTCCACGCAAACCATTTGGACCCGCTTGTCAGCTAACACGGCGTTTACTCCCATCCAAGTCACGCCTTCCCAGCGTGAGTCCTTCTTGGCCCGCTTCAAGAGGTCCGGGTTCGGCTCCGCCACACCTAGCAACCTGTAGTTCTGGGATTTTTCGATCGCCTTCCGATGTCCCAGAGCATGCGGGTGGGTGGTACCGATCAGGGCTGCTCCAATTGAGCCGTGTCCAGCAGGAGGCTTCGCCAGAGCGGCTATCCCCAGGGAGCTAGCCGCGATTGCACCTTTGAAGGAATGGGAAAAGAACCGTCTTCTGGGGATGCGTGCCATGGCTCGGGCCTCCGTCAGTAGAAGAATCGAAATGAACGTCCGATGTCAAAAGAGTGTAC
This sequence comes from Acidobacteriota bacterium, assembly GCA_965219855.1. Classification (GTDB taxonomy): domain Bacteria; phylum Acidobacteriota; class UBA6911; order RPQK01; family JAJDTT01; genus CAUZIZ01. Next base: position 370,730 of record CBDCOR010000012.1, on the reverse strand, counting down.
TTCATGTCAGACGCCACTTCTATTGCTTTGGGTCCCCTCACTTGGCACCGGACTTGCTTGGGCTCTTGCCCTCCCTACCTTCTTTTCCCTTCCCGATGGTGGCAGTGGTCTCCAGGCCGCTGTACGTCGAGCCGAAGGCCCGAAGAAGAATACTTCGGCCTGGAGACCGAACCTACGCTCTCCCCTTGAGCTTGCACCACCACCCGTCCTGTGATTCCATTGGAGCCCAAAATGGAACGAAGGGCCTTCCTCAAGAGCGCAGTACTCGGATCGGCGGGGAGCGCAACAATTCTAAGCGGGAGGAGCAAGCCAATGGATCGTGTCCGTGCCCTCTGTTGGTCGGAGCTGACCGAACCCAAGGAGGTCTATCCGAACGGAATCAGTGGTGCCCTCGCCGAATACCTGACGACCCAGTCTGGAATAGAGGCCCGAACGGCCTCGATCAATGACCCCGATCAGGGGTTGGCCAGTCAGTTATTGGAGGCGACTGATGTTCTGGTGTGGTGGGGCCACAAGAAGCACGGCGACGTCCTCTTCAATCGCGTCGCCGAGGTCGTCAAGAGGGTCAAGTCGGGCAAGCTTGGCTTCATAGCCCTGCACTCTGCTCACTACTCCAAGTTACTCAAGAGCGTTCTGGACTGCCCCGGAGACCTAGGGAGCTGGCGCAATGGGGCAGGGAAGGAGCGCCTGAGGGTGGTCGCCCCCTTTCATCCCATCGCCAAAGGCATCAGCGACTTTACGATCCCCGAGACCGAGATGTACGGAGAGCCCTTCCAGTTGCCACCGCCTGAGAGGGTTGTCTTCTTTAGCTTGGGTCGGCTGAGTTTCTTGACCTTACGGGTTCACCTCGACTGCTTCGTGACCGCGCATTCGCTGATTGGCGCGAGGCGACGTGTGTCTGCTGAGGTTGAACGAATTGGAACGTGTCCTTGGGCCGAGTAGTGGCTTTCAGCCGCTAATTTGACAACACCCTCCTGTCCCTTCCCATTCTGCGACCGCGTCGCAGCCAGACCACACCGGCTCGAAAAGCGATTTCCTACTGACTCTGTCAGACTACCGCGCCTGCCTCACAGGACGCGGCGGGGAGGCAGAATCTCCCTTCAGGCGTCCCAGCATTCGATAGACGTTCATGACGGCCCGGTCGAGAAGGCGTTCGGCGGATCCGATCTCCAGGACGCTGAACCAGGTAACCCCCGAATGGACTCCTTCCCGCACCGCCTCCTCGATGGTGGGGAGATAGGCGAAGTAGCCGTTGGCATAGCCGGCCAGAAACGTGGTCAGTTCGGGCAGCCGAGCCCGAAAACCGAGTTGCAGGGCAACGTAGGGCTCGCCTGCGAACGTAGCCAGGGCGATCTCTCGATTGATGAGGACTGTGGTGATGGGAACCGACCGAGTGGGGGGCGGATAGCCCAGGGGTCGCCCTGTCGTCAGCCACTGGTGCAGCGTCGGGATTGCCCCCAGGGATCGCAGCTTCTCCAGGTTCCATCGAAGACGGAAGTCCATCTTCTCGTCCAGGACCTGGAGCTCCTCTATGGCCGGGGATCCGGTTCGGATCGCCCGGGCTACCCGAACCACCTCGCGGCCCAGTTCCCGTCCCAGAGACTGGACCTCCCGAGCCCCTGCCCGCAGGTAGGGAGGATTCAGATCTCCGGCCGCCCCCTGGAGGAACAGCGCCAGGGGCTTGTCCTCCAGATTCTCCTCCACATAGCGGCACATGGCTCCCGGGAAGTCGGCCGAGTATTCCGTCAGGTGGGCCATGCCCACCGCCACCGGGTGGGCGGCGTAGTTGGCCAGCACGGCCAGGGGCTTGCCCTGGGAATCGTCCACTCTCAGCACCTGGACCACCGGGTCCGTGGGAGCAGTGAGGAGGCGGGTCTCGTTGGCACCCGTTCGCCGGGCACCCACCGGCACCACCCGGTTGTGCCCCAGGTGGGACAGCCCCCTGCCCGTTCCCAGCCTGCAGGGGGACGCGCTTCGGCTGGCCCGGACGATGGCCACAGCGATGGCGTCTAACACCCCGGGCTCCCAGCGATTGGGTACGCCTTTTGCGTAGGTCGGGTCCAGCATGGCGGGGCCGTTGTGGGTGTGGGTGGCGCTGAAGATGACGTGCTGGACCTGGGCTTCCTCCCGGACTCGGCGACGCACGTCCGCCATACGCTGCTGGGAGAAGGTCCTGCCCAGATCCAGGGTCACCAGGGCCAGCGACTCGCCGTCGTGGTGCAGCACGAGGACCCGGGCGTAGAGTGGGTCCAGGACGCCTGTCGAGGGACCGGGCCGAGAGGCCTGGCCCCAGAGCTGATGTCCCACAGGAGGTGTGATCTCCACCCGGGCCACGCCGGCCGTCATCGCTCCGGCGGCCATCGATGTCCGGGAGAACACGAGCAGTGCAAGCGCCGACATCAGAACTCCGAGGCTGGTCCTTCGCGTCATTCCGACTCCTAGGGATTGGGCTTGTCTGGAATCTCCAGCCACAGGCCTCCCCGAGGAAGGTCCGGCACCCGTCCCAAAAACCGATGGAACTGGATCAGGGCGTCATCGATGATGGCCTCCCCCGAACCAACCGCCATCCGGACTTCATCTCCAGTCCCCCATCCCCCCAGGGCGACCTCCCCGATGGTGGGAACCATGCCGCCACTGTCCCCTCCCAGGTAGGCCGAACCCACCAGGAGGGTCTGGGACAGGGGTGAGCGCCGACGCAGGTTCAGCTGAAACTCCACGAAGAAGCTGGCAGGGGCGGCCAGGATTCCCAGATCCTCTCCCAGGCGAATGACCAGGGAAAAAAGCTGCAGTCGGCTCCCCGGGGAACCGTCGCTCTGGACCTGGAATTCCCTCTGTGCAATCTGCAACCTGGGTCTCTCCTTCGGGACGATCCGAGCCAGGGTGCCCAACACCTCCTCGCCCAGACGCGTGCCCAGGGACTGGAGGCGCTGGAATCCCTCGGTTCCGCAGGAGCGGGAGCCGAAGGGAAAGACGTTGGCTCCACCGCCTGATAGAAAAAGACAGGTGGCGCCCTCCTGCTTCTCCTCCACGTATCGACAGAGCGACCCGGCCCAGTCCGCCGAGAAGGCTGTGCTGCAGGGGCCCAGCACGGCAGCCTGGCAGCCATAGTGGGCCAAGACCACACGGGTTCTGCCCTCGAGGTCGTCGATGCGGATGACGCCGACTGCTGGATCTGTGGGCGAGGCGCCCTCGCCCGGATCCACGGACCAGCTCTCCAGGACCGTGTCGTCTTCCTGGCGAATCCGGACGTTGTTACACAGGGCCTCTGGAGCCGAGGTGCCCCGCAGGCGCACCGTGCGCTGAGCCGAGCCCAGCCGGGCAACGAAGCGAGCCTCCAGCGCCCGGGCTACAAGGGAAAAGAGCTTCTCCTGGACCGACCCCAGCCAGGGAGAGGACAAACCGCCTTCCATCAGGTTGGGAGCCGAGTGGGATTGGGTGCTGCTGAGAAGAACGTGCTGGATCCCCAGCTCTTGGCGCAATCGAGTCACCAGAGCCGGCAGCCGCAGCTCATGGACGTCGCAGACGACCAGAGCCAGGGTCGTCTCACCGGTGCTGAGAACGAGAGCCTTTGCCCAGAGCGGCTGGTGAATGCTCTCGGACACCCTCTGCTCTCCAAAGCCGGCGATGGGATGGCCCACGGGCGGCGTAATCTCGGTGACGGCCACGCCGATGCGCAGCTCCGGGTTGGCAGCCGGGGTTGAGGTCGCGGCGCAGGCGATGAGCCCGGCCAAGATCCACGTTTTCACGCGTCCCATCTTCCCGGTGACTATAGGCTCCTCTGCCCTCAAAGACAAGAAGGGACGAGTCCCTGGCCCATTGATCCCTCCCTCTCGGCCGGGATGGCATGGGTCTCAGTCATTCTTCTCCGGGGTCAGGGTGAAACCAGGTATGCGACGCCTGCTGCTGCTGCTCCTGCCCCTTCTTGCACCCGGAGTCCTGGCCGGGGAGACACCAGGACGGGTCCAGGTCCGGATCCTGGAGGGAGGCGACGTGTGTCCGTTGAGGAGGAGCAAGGCTGGGGTATACTCCGGCTTGGAGTCGTCTGGCCAACATTAAGTTGACAGCTCCAGTGGGGAGATCCAGGCTAATCTTCCAGTTGTCGTCCTGGCCAAAGAGATTGGGAACGACAGGATACCCTGCTGGATCCGTTCGTCGACTTTCGAGCATCCAAACCGCTGGAGGGGGCCTGAACCACCCTGGGAAGGTAGCGACGTCCGGTTGGGGAGGGGACTCATCCCGACATTTCTCGCCTGAGAGGTAGAGAATCTCATCAGAAGCACGATCGGCAAGATCCATGGCGCAATGCCGATTGGACGAGGAGGCAACAAAGGAGGTCCAGCTAGGATGAGGCCTCTGGAGACAGGAGAGTGACCGTCTCAAGAAGGGCCGCGGATGATGTAGTGAAGCGCCCCAGCTAAAATGCCAGTTACAATCATACTGGGTGAGATTTGACACAGATCGGTGCTCGGTGGCCGTGAAATCCACATGGTTGAATTATTGCGGGGTTCCCGAGTTGATAGACATCCTATAGTCCAGGGTGAACTGGCTGTCGGCATCTTTCTCGTACTTGCCCAATGTTGGCGAATAGGTGCTTACCTCAATCTGGTTTTTGGCCGGTGAGAACTTCAGGATCCTCAGCCACCCGTTGCCTCCATTTTCCCGACTCTGATAGTCGGCCAAGATGGTGTAAACGGTGCTTCCGTTAAAGCTGTCTTTTCTTGAGGCCTCCCCATGGATATGCCCACACAACATCATGAAGAAATTGGGGTTATCCTTCAGGGCCTGATAGGTAGCCCGACCTTGGAGACCGAAAGTGCGATCCAGCTTCAACAGGCTGTGGCTGACCACGATTGCTCGCCTATCCCTGTACTTCTCCAAGACGGTGTCTGCCCAGCCTAGAGTATCGGTGCCCGCAGCGTACTCGAAATAGAGAACGATGAAATCGAGCCCGCCCGCGCTGAAAAGGTGGTAGAAGTTGTCGTTGTCTTCCCCATAGTGCTCCCCATACCATGGTTTATCCTTGAACCGAGCAACTCCGAAGTACTTGTTGTAGAGCTGAGTGGTCTCGATGTGGACGCCGTCGATGAGAACGGGGGGACTACGGTAAATGTACTTATCGTGGTTGCCTACGGCGATTCCGTAGGGAATAGGGCGTGACCCCTCCAGCTTGCGGAAGGCGGTGTCAGCATGGACCCACTCCTCTTCTCGATCGGCGTGGTTTACGCAGTCCCCCAGGTGGGCCACGTAGACGATATTGAGGACATCTCTCTTTTCCGCGATCCATTGGGTTTGGGCTATGAAGATCTCAGGAGTCCCTCCACCGTGGTTGGCTGCGTACTTTTGCGTGTCGGGCAACACAACGAGGGTGAAGTTGCTCTGTGATTCAGCACTCGCGGGCCGGAGGACGACCGAAGCAAGCAGAATCCCACTGGAGAGGTATTGGATGATGGAAAACATCCCTCTGTTCTGGGAGATTGGCGTCATGTTAAAGTCCTTTCCCGATGGATGATAGGAAGATCATGCAGCTGTCCCTTGTCAGGGGAGAGTATATTCGAACAAGAGCGACTGGTCATGAGAAACCCGGGTTGAGGAAGGGCTAAGGAGAACGGGGTCGATTCGTTGATCAGCGTAGCTCCAGCTTTTTCAACCTGGCTTCATCCCCGAGATAGAAGCCTCTTCTGCAGCTCCTTCACATCGAGGTCTCTGGGGCGGATGCCGGTTGGACCGCCAGGGCGGCAGCCATTCCTCCCACCTGTCCCATGTGTCGCACCGCCTCTCTCGTCCTCAAGAGGGTGTCTGGAATACCGGAGGCACTTCGCCCCACGGCCAGGAGCCCGTCGACCCGGCGAGGCACCATGACTCGGTAGGGAACGTCCACCCACTTGCATTCTCCCTCCTGGACGCAGGTCTGGCGAAGTGCCTGCGCATCCCCGTAAAGGTAGGACCGCCTGACGGCCGGATTTGTTCCCTAACAGTTGCCGCTCCCTCGGCAGGATCGTCCAGTGTTCGACGCATTCGTCAGGGTGCCACTCACGCTTCATAGAGGCTCCCCTCTCATCTCCGCAACAGTCGGGAGTTTTTGACAAATAGGGTTGTCAGCAAACCGTCTCATGATTCATAGTCTCGGAAACTCGATTCCTAAGCGCACCAATGAGACAATGCGAGCAAGACGAGGGAGGGATACCGTGTGGAGAGACTTATCGGCTATGACGGGTGAGGACCGATGACCAGGACCTAAGGCCTGCTGGAACTATCTCTACCTGTCCCAGAAGATCGCGGATTGCGACAACAACCACGACCGAGAAGTCTTGCTCGAGGCGGTGGCCAATGGTTCAGTCATCTCCTGGCGACATATCAACCTGATCGGAGAGTACGACTTCTCGGACGAGAAGCTTGAGGATACGGTGGGAATTCGACCCCCAAAATTGGCAGCCTGAACGGCCCTGGGGGACCTGGAGTCGCGAAAGCGGCGAAATTTCCCTGTCCAGAAGGGCTTACACGCGACCCTATGTCGCATTACGTACCTTTGTTGGAATAGAACCGATGTTGTCGAGGACCTACTTGCTGAGCGTGGGCGCTGTCATGATTTCAGGAGGAAAACGGTGGCCTCGGTATGGTGATTCCATCCTCTGATTGTTGCCGATGGCGGCGCAGCCTGACAGTACCTCCGAGTTGCGCGCCGTCAGCGGCGTAGCACAGAAAAGCGGATGAAACTCAAATTACTGATAGAATCGGGAGAACCGAAGCGAATTGGTAGCAACTTCCAGTTTGCGGAAGGCCCGGTGTGGATGGCGGAGGGTTTTCTCCTGTTCTCCGACATCCGGGCAAACCGCATTTGCAAATGGCTGCCGGACGGCACGGTCGAAACCTGGCGGCAGCCCAGCGGAAACGCCAACGGTCTCACCCTGGACCGCCGAGACCGGCTGCTGGTTTGCGAGCAGGGAAATCGGCTGGTTTCGCGGATTGAAGCGGATGGCACCCGGACACCACTCGCCGAGCAGTATGACGGCAAGCTTCTCAACAGCCCGAACGATATTGTTTGCCGCTCGGACGGCACGATCTATTTTACGGACCCGCCCTACGGAATCATTCCCGGTGAATCGTCGTCGTACAGTAAGCAAAAAGAACAGCCGTGCAACGGCGTGTACCGCATTTCGCACGACGGTGTTGTCGCACGGGTCGCCGACGATTTCGACCGTCCCAACGGGCTCGCCTTTTCTCCCGACGAGTCGGTGCTGTACGTCAACGACACGCCCCGCAGCCAGGTTCGTGCGTTCGAGGTTCACACCGACGGCAGCTTGACCCATTCCCGGGTCCTTGCCGACATGGATCATCCGCAACCCGGGTCGCCCGACGGGATGAAAGTCGATGAGGAGGGCCATTTGTATGTGGCCGGGGCGACGGGCATCTGGGTTTTCGAGCCCGATGGTAGGTGGCTTGGTGTCATCAACACACCGGAGCGCCCGACAAACTGCGCCTGGGGCGACGACGACAGGAAAAGCTTGTATATTACGGCACGCACGTCCCTGTTCCGGATTCGGGGCCGGGTGAGGGGGAGGTAAATGACGAATTGGTCATTTTATCCCCCATAACCCATTACCGAGTACCAGTAGCGTCCCAGCGTTAGTCGAATAACATCAACTGTTTATGAATGTCACTATTCTGAGTAATGTAATGCATGTCCTGAAAGGCCTGTAAAATTGGGGTTTTCTCGAAGAGCGAGACACTCAGGACCTGGAGAATTGTGTAGAGCGGCAACTCGAGATAGAGGCGCTTGCGGATGATGGCGATGAGCAGGTAGGTACTGAGGGCGATCCAGATTTGTGTTTTCACGGCATTGGGACTGGTGCCGTAAAAGGCCTTGATGCGGAGATGCTGTTTGATCCATTTGAAGAACAGTTCGATCTGCCAGCGGAGCTTGTAGAGCCGGGCAATAGTCAGAGCGGGAGAAGCAAAGTCGTTGGTGAGGAATACTAGCCGCAGGTCGGTGGTGACGTCGAAGAACTTGATGCGACGCAAAGGTTCGGGGTAGGCCTTGGCCGGATAGAAGGTGCTCAGCAGGACAGTTTGGTCGCAGATCAGTCCCGTCGTTCTGTCCACCGGGTGGGAGTAGCGGCGGCGGAACTTGAAGTTGGCCTTGGCGCGGGTCACGAATAACGACCGGGCAGAATGGAGTCGGTACAGGCGCCCGAAATCCAGGTATCCGCGATCCATGATGTAGTAGGCACCGGGACAAGGAATCAGGTGGTCCAAGGCGTGGACATCGTGCAGTTTTCCGTCCGAGATCAGAACGAACTCGGGAATGGCGCCGTGCAGGTTGAGCAAGGTATGCAGTTTGATCGCCCCCTTGGTACGGCGGAAGCGCGCCCAGGGGAAGACCGAGAGGCACAGGTCGATGGTCGTGGAGTCCAAGGCATAGACGGTCGCGTTCAGGTCGACTCCCAGGTCCTCGTCGGTGTACAGGCGGCGCGCTTCGGCGATAAGCACTTGGGCAAACTCGGCATAGATGCGCCAGTCGCGCCTCTCGTTGGCATTGGACAGATTGTTGCGGGAGACCGTGGAGCGAATGCCCATGTGGAAGAGCTTGGATCTCATGGCCCGTAGGCAGGCTTCGATATCGCGCAAGCTCTCGCGATAGGTCAACTGTGCAAAGGCCATGACCCGGTAATGGTCGGCACAGCGGAACGACTTGACCTTGTAGTCGCCTCCGTAGTGCTGAACAATGCGATGAAAATGATGCCAGGGAAGATGCCGCATCACCTGAGAAAAAATCGTCGTGCCCGTGTACATGCTCGCCCTCCTTATGAACTGAAGGGCGTGAGCGTACACTCACTTTCAAGTCGGAAACACCCATTATCTTCTCTAACATATTACTCATTAATACTTTACAGAGATTAGAAGCCCAAACGTTGGGACACTACTGACCGAGTACTTAAAGTCAGCTGCGATGAGTATCGTCACTTAAACAATCACAAACACACTGGAGCACACAATGAAACTTGGCGTCATCTCACAGAACCTGCTGCAATTCGAGACAGCGGGTGAGGGGCTGCAATACGCACGCGACCTCGGTTTCAAGGCGGTCGAAGTTGGAGCGTGCGGACTCTGGAACAAGAAGTTTTGCAATCCCGAAATGTTGATCAAGGACCCTGGCGAGGTCCGCCGCTGGCAGGATCGGTTTGCCGAAAACGAGCTCGAGGTGAGTGCTTTGGGTGGTCACGGCGCGCCATTGATGCCGGACAAGCAGGTGGCCGAGCAGTATTCCCGCGAGTTTCGCACGACCTGCGAGTTCATGGAAATGGCAGACGTCAAGCGCATCACGCTGTTGGCAGGGCTGCCGGAAGGGGCTGAAGGTGATCGGGCACCAAACTGGGTGACGTTTGCCGAGTGGCCCCATCTGCGAGACACTCTCGAGTGGCAATGGGAAAAGCGGCTTCTCCCTTACTGGCGTGAACACGGAAAGATCGCGGCGGATCATGGAGTGGCCATCTGCTTCGAGATGCACGGCGGAGATATGATCTACAATCCGTCGCTGATGATCCGATTGCGTGACGAGATCGGCCCCGTGGCAGCGTGCAACTTTGACATCTCGCATTTGTGGTACCAGGGCATCGACCCGAGCGAGGCAGTCCGCTACCTGGGAGATGTCGTCCAGCACGTTCACGCCAAGGATATTAGCTTGCATCAGCACCATATTCGCCTCAAGGGCCTGATGGACAACAGCACTCCGGAGAATCCCGCCGACCGCTCCTGGAACTATACGCTCTCGGGTTGGGGACACGGCGCAACCGAGTGGACAGAGTTTATTACGACGCTCCGCTTTATGGGCTACGACCACGTCATCTCCGTCGAGATGGAATGCGAGTTCATCGATGTCGACGAAGGGTTGAGAAAGTCCCTTGCCTTCCTTAAGCCGCTGGTGCTCGAACGCCCGCCCGGTGCGAAGTGGTGGGAACACGTCGGCATGGACCGTGCCGGCGGCCTTGCCATGGATCGCGGAGAAGGGTAAATGTCCTTCTTCCAGACAGGTCCATCTGCTATGGCCTGAGGGGATATTCATGGCAGTTCATCTCGAGTGGGTCGGCATGGCGTGTTTTCGGGTCTGGCAGGACGGGGCGGCGGCGATCGCCATGGATCCCTACACCCCGGCAGCCATCGGGCTCGACGACGACGGCCGGCGGATCGCAGCGGAGACCGTGATCGTCAGTTCACTGACCGATATCGCCCATGCCAACGTGGGACTCGTCAAGGGCAATCCGAAAGTGATCAACGCCCTCGACGTTGCTCGCGGCATCACCGCAGCGGAAATCGGCGGCCAGCCGTTGGTCGCGGTAGAAGCCGCCGAGGCACCGGATCATCCGGACGGCGCGGATGACAACTCGCTGTATGCCCTGAAGGCCGGCGATTTTTGGTTTCTGCACATGGGGGACCTGGGCTATGGCCTCGACGCCGACCAGCTGGCGCCGTTTGCCGGGCACTGTGACGTCCTGCTGGCCCTGACTGGCGAAGGATTGACGGTCCACTTCGACGAACTGGACCCGATGATCGACCTATTGAATCCGACGTGGATCGTACCGATGCATTACAACTTACCGCCCGTCTCCGGTATCAAGCGACGAATGACGCGTATCGAGCCTTTTCTCAAGCTGCGCGGACGTGATCCGGTGATCTTTCCGCGGCATCATACGGTGACGTTTCCTATGCCGACGCCTATCGCAGGACGCCCAGCCATCGTGGTGCCGGAACCGTCCAGCTACGATCCGATATAGATGACCGAGTGCGAAAACAGATAACGAAGGGATGGCGTCGACCCATGTTGGGGTAGCGCCCAGATTGGTGTTGAAATACAACATAAGCTTTGGGCGAACCCTCTCGCCAGCCCTTTGCCGTCGAGCTTGGACATTCCCCAGGGCCCCTTTGCGCGGCCGAGCAGCGACAGTTCGTTGACCAGCAGGCCATCGCCGGGCTGGAGCGTCCCCAGCAACTCCTCGATGCGGCACTCAAGCGGACAAGAGACTGGCTTCCACGTGACGTCCAAGAAAAGGCAAAACACGGTCTATTTCGCCGATTACTGACTGTAGTATCCAGAACACGCGACGCCTTGATCGCCGCCGGCCCCTCCCGTACACCCGCTACGATGGGAGAACGACCATGAATCTGCAGAGAAGCCTCGGTATGCTGATGATCGTCATCGGTCTACTCGCCTTGCCGCGCGCTGTCGCCGCCCGGGACTCCGGTTTCCGCTTCTTGGCCACCGGGGATCTGCCGTACGAAGCGGACCAGGACGTTAAGTACCGTCGTCTTCTCAAGCAGTCCGCAAGCGAAGATTTCGCGTTCCTGATGCACGTAGGCGATTTCAAGGCGCAAAGCGCGCCCTGCTCCGACGATGAATTCGAGAAGATTCGCGACCTCTTCCAAGCCTACCCAAAACCGGTTGTCTACACGCCGGGCGACAACGAATGGACGGATTGCCATGGTGTGGGCGCCGATCCCGTCGAACGGCTGGGCAAGCTACGCGAGCTGTTCTTCAAAGACCGCGCGACGTTGCGACTCGAAGAGTTGAAAACCGTGCATCAGAATCGCGATGGGAAGTTCCCCGCGTACGTCGAGAACTACCGCTTTACTAAATCAGGGGTGCTGTTCATTGTTGCGCACATCGTGGGGAGCGGGAACAATCATCGCGCGGACCATCCGCCGTCGATGGAGGAGTTCCGCGGACGTAATCAGGCGAACCTCGCCTTTCTCAAGGAAAGCTTCGCGCAAGCGTTGTCGACCGACGTTCCCGGCGTGGCCGTTGTGATTCACGCCAATCCGGGCTTCGAGGCAGGAAGCGGCGAGGGGTTTAAGGACTTTCTTGCCGTCATGCGCGACTTCCTGTCGAAATACGAGAGGCCAGTCGTCTGCATCCACGGCGATACCCACTACTATCGCATCGACACGCCCTTCAAGGACGAATCCGGCAAGACCTATCTACACTTCATTCGCATGGAGGTCTTTGGCTCGCCCAACGTCGCCGGTGTCGTGGTGTCCGTCGACCCGACCGATCCTCAAGTCTTCAGTTACCGGCCGTACTATTCAGAGAACTAACAGGGTGGGCTACTTTGAACCAGGGGTGGGTCACTTTTACGTGATCACGCCGAGTCACTTTTACCTTGTCATTACCAGGCCTGACGGGGGAACGGGGGCTTTGCTCGTAGAGAAGTGCTGGAGAGTATCGACACCGCTCCGGCACTCACCGAGCTCAAGAATTCTCAGCGGGTTTCAATCATGTGGTGACTGGCTTAACTCGGCCGATGCGAACGGCATGGGAGAGGGCTGATGTAGAAGGAGGCTCGGGCTCCGAAAAAAGCCAGTGGAGGGCTCTGAACGAGCCCTCCACAACAGACAGGATCTTGGACTTCTTGTTGGACCGGACCGGCTAGAAAATGTACTTGAGGCCAAACTGCATGCTGCGCCCATCGGCGCCGCCGTTAATGCGCCCAAAAGTCGCAGATGTCAACGAGGCGCCAGTAAAACCCGCCGGGTTGGCCAGCACGGGGTGATTCAAGGCGTTGAACATCTCGAAGCGGAACTGGAGATGATGCTGCTCTTTCAAGTAAAAGTTCTTGAACAGTCCCATGTCAAACCAGAAGGCAGCGGGCCCCCGTTCAGTGTACAGGCCGAGTTGGCCGAATTCGCCGTTGGTAAAAGGGGGATTGATAGTTACTCCCGCTTCATTCACAAAGGACTCTTGACATCCGCCGCCTGCGGCCGGGAAACAGAAGGCGGCTGGATTGACCCATGCCAACCGATCCGCTCCGCTCAGCCGAGGATTTACCCCCGGCACACGGTTGGGCCGCTGCCGGCCGCTGCTTCCAATGCCACGGGTATCGAATCCGCTGAGGATGTTGAAGGGGTAGGCGCTTCTGGCACCAATGATTCCCGACACGTTCCAGCCCCCCAATGCCTGCCGCGCGAAGCCGGAGTGTGAGCCACTGGGGATCTCCCAGATGATATTTCCCATGAACCGATGGTGGGCATCCGAGCCCTTGGGACCGTACGACCCAGCGACGTTGTCAAGATCCTGCTCCAGACCGCCTCCGCGCGTATCGGCCGAACCGTAGCTCATTGCCCTGGACCACATATAGCTGGTAAGGAAGGAAAGGTCGCTTCTCCGCGCTCTCAAGCTCAGATGCATCGCGTGATAGTTAATTCTCGCATTGGTGTGGCGCAGCCGAAAGCCTGAGAACTCCGGTCTGAATCGCTGTCTAGGTCCCACGCATTGGGGACCCGATCTCTCGGCGCAGCGAATGGTGTGATCGAAAAGGTTCGGGTTAGTATTCCTAAAAAGTTTGTTGCTGGCACTTCCGACATAAGCGGCGCTGGCACTCAGCCAGGGCATCAGCTCGCGCTCCAGGCTGAGATTCCAGTGGGAGGCATAGGCATCTGCCCGGTCGCGCTCCGCCAGGTCACGAGCTTCCGCGGCTTCGCGGAGAACCGCAGGGATTTGTGTCGGATCATCCGCTTTCAGAGCCGCGATGACCTGTTGCTGAAAGTCGAAGGTAAACGGGAATCTGATGGGTTTGAAGGCGTCCGGAATATCGACCGGAGCAAACCGCGCAAACGAGGGGAAGGCTGGACTCGGCAAAAACCCCATGTCGAAGTAGTTGAACGGCTGGGCAGGGATGAAGCTCACCGCCCCGCCGAGTCGCAACACCGTCTTGCCGTCCTCGTCCAGATCAATCACCGCGCCAAGCCGCGGCGCGAAGTTGTTGCGGTCGGTGTCGAATATGGCCTCGGTTTCCCGATCGGAGATGAAGGGGCCGAACGGATCATCGCCGGCGATGTTCCAGGGACCGAGGAGTGGAGTGTAGTACTCGTAACGCAGCCCGAGGTTGAGTTGGACCCGGTCCGTGACCCGCCAGTCGTCATTCACATACCAACCGGTTTGCCAAGTGTCGAAACCGTCGAGACCATCTGGAAAGCCAAACCAGATCTGGACACTCTGGGGATCTCTTTCGAAGAGCAGATCATCAACACTTGCGTAATTAATGATCGGATTTTCGGCGATGAGCCGCTTCGTGTCTATGTAGCGGGCCTCGAAGCCGAATTTCAAGTGGTGACGGTCGCGAATCCAGGAGAAGTTATCGGCAATCGTCCAGGTCTTGGTGTCGAACGCGATGACGCACTGCCTATCGACAGCGGTGAGTCCTGAGGCGCGGGCCGACCCTGATCCCGCCGGGAATTCTCCCCTGAGCGCGCGCCGCAGACGTTGGAGCGCGTTGCTGTTGATGCCGAAACGGAACTCGTTGAGCACTCTGGGCGAGAGGGTGTAATTGTGCTGAAGTGCGACATTTCGGAAGCGGGTCGGGAATATGCGGGTATGATCCGGAAAATCCGTGAAAGACACCTGCTGGAAATCCTGGTTGTTGTAGCTGAAGCGTCCGGACAAATGCTGGGTGTCGGTGAGCTCGACATCGCCTCTCCAGAGATAAGTATTCTCGTCGTTGGTGTTGGGGGCGTTGCGTGCGTGAAAGCAGACTCTGGGATCGCTGGTCGGCGAGCAGCCTGCCGGAGACAATTGCCGGTACAGGTCCTGGAGGAGGGGATTCGGAGTGGCATGTCTGATTCTCCCCAATTCGGGATCCACCACGGTCGAACTGTCGATGCCAAGCTGGTTTTGAATCACTTGGTCCGTCAGGCGATTCCCGGTTTGCGTTGTCTCGCGATCCATGTCCGCTCCCTCATAGTTGAAGAAGAAGAAGACCCGGTCTTTGACAACGGGCCCACCAATATTCCCACCGTACTGATCTTGCTTCAGGCCGGGCACGGGCAATCCCCTCGAGTTGTTGAAGAAGCTATTGGCGTTGAACCTGTCCCTGCGCCAGAACCAGAAGGCTGTCCCGTGGAAGTCGTTGCTCCCAGACTTGGTGTTGATATTGATCACGGCACCGAGCGAGCGACCATACTCAGCCGAAAACGAACTGCCGGTTGTTTTCAGCTCGGAAATGGCTTCCACGCTCACCGTGTTGATGAGGGCTCCAGCGCCGCCGGTGCCGGCGCCTGAGTCTCCAGTAGCGTTGTTTTCTCCAAAGGACATGTCTATGCCGTCGAGCAGCCAGTTGTTTCCGTGTCCTATACTGCCGTAAAACTCGACACCGCCCCTCCCTCCTATGAGGGGTCCGGTTCCGGCGGCACTAACCGGTTCAGAGGCGCGGGCAATCACGCCCGGCTGCAAATTAAGCATGTCAAAGAAACTGCGCTTTTTCAGGGGAAGCTCCTTCGTGGTTCGATCGTCCAGGGCAATCCCTAGCTCAGGATTGGAGCGGTTGATGATGGGAGCGCTTCCGACCACCTCCACTCGTTCGCTAACATCTCCCACCTGCATTTGAAAATCGACTCGGGGTCGAGTTCCCGATTCCAAAACCACTTGGGTGCTGGTGCCTGTCCGAAATCCCGGCACTTCAACGCTGAGCACGTAAGTGCCGGTGGGCAGCAACGGAAATTCGTAGAATCCCGCATCGCCCGTGATAGTGACGTTGACCTTGTTGGTCCCGACGTTGGTAGCCTTTACCTCCGCCCCAGGGATGACGGCGTCGGTCTCGTCAGTGACGATTCCGAAGATCGCGCCTCCGCCCAGTTGGGCCCATAAACTTGCGAAAACCAAAGGCGAAAGCAAAATGATGACTCCAGCCAGCCAATACTTGCAATATAAAGCTTTCATGTTTTGGTACCTCCCCCTTTGAAATCTAAGTTGTTCGGCCACTTACGAACAGCAAGAAACGAAGGCCGAATGCACAAGGTACAACAAATTATTTTTTATATTTTATCAGTGAAGGGGAGTATACACTACCAGAAGGGACGAAAGTACACCAAAAATGTAGGTAATGGCTGACTATCCTGCTGAGCGGGCCTCCCAGAACTCCTCCCAGCGGTTGGACAGTTGGCAGCAACGCAAAGCGATGATGACATTGGCTCCGCCTACCGTCCAGCGCATCCCGGACCGCTTCAGACGTTGGCCAATGATCGTTTTGCAACCAGCCTCAATGACTCGACTACGAGTGATCTCTGATTCGGAAGGAGCAGGTTGGAGAGAAGTCGAGCCCAAGAAAAGAAGCATGTCATCTTGCCTTCATTGTGCATCAAGGCCCTGGCAGGAATTAACCGTCGCGTCGTAACAGATTGAATTCACGCGGTTACGAGGTTTTGTCTAGGGACATCGTATTGACTTACTAACTCGGACAGGTTGTGTTACTTTTGGCAGGATTGAAAGGAGTAGAAAATGAAGCGAGGACGGTGCGCGTGGGTCTGGAAGCTGGGATTGGCCATGGCACTGATGGGCCCATGGATATTGGGCCAAGCATCCAGTAGCCGGCAGGTGTCTGCTGCGGAGGCACTGGGAGCCGCAGAGGTGTTCTCAGAACTTGCTGTCTTGGCCGTCGCGCAGGCGGATTTACGCTCGTTCCGGTATCAGGACGGCAAATCGTTGAAGCGCTTCGTCGACATCCGTAGGCATGAGGTGAAAGTGCCGGCAGTCCGGGGTGAGGTATTCGTCTATGCCACTTTTGAAATGACGCCGACCAATCCTGTTCCTTACCGAAGTGATCATCCGCAGGCAGTGCAAATTGTCACCGTGGGAGAGAGCAGGGCTGGAGTGTTCTTTCCAGCAGTGCGTTTCGGCCTACACGACGGCAAAGGCGTGCCCGGAGAGCAGTCGCAGCTGGTGCCCTGGGTGTCCGACGGTCGACTGGACTACTATGGAGGCTATGCTCGTCCTAACACTCCCTACGACTTCAAACTCAAGCTCGATCTTCGCGGGGGGCGCCTGAGTGTTTCCACCAGCGGGCGGGGGGATGATGATTGGTTCCAACTGGTCGAAGACGCGCCCCTGATCAACAGAGTCTCAGAGATTAACGAAGGGCGCGTAGAACAGTATCCCGGTGCACCCGACATTCACAGTTTCCTGATCCGGTCAGAACCTTGGAGGGACGGGGAATCCGTTCGGCCCCACCCTCAGGCGAAAAGCAAGCGCCTCGTCAAGCCAAAGGCCGGTTTTAAGCTTCAGAGCATGCGCTCGTTGTGGCGGCGGCCCGGCCGGCATGTGACCATCTCCCGCGACCAAAGTCGCTGGCAGGGTTTTGCTGATGTGGTCTCGAGCCCTTCAGGCAGGCTCCTCACCACCTATTGCGATGGTCCTCGTCATGGTGGCCACGGCAAGTCGGTCATCAGGGTGAGCGAAGATCTGGGCAAAACCTGGGGACCGGAAAGATTGATGGTGGCCTCAAACGGAACCAATGAGCGTCTTCAAAGGCTTCGGGATGGCTCCTTGCTTTTTGTCAGTGGTGAGGAGCTGCCAACCGTCGAGATCAAACGCAGTACCGATGACGGCGAAACCTGGACAGCGGTCGGGGGCTTCGATCTGCGAACGTTTGGGCTCAAGAAGCATTATGCTATGAGTCACATTCTGGAAACCTCAGATGGAACATGGTTCACCGTGAGCTCCGATATCGTCTCAAAGTCTCAGGATTTTCAAAATCATCCCCGGGAGAGGTTACAGGTTTTCCGCTCCAAGGACCTGGGCAAAACCTGGGAGTTTCGCGCTTTGTTGGATACTTACCCATCGAGTGGGCACTCCGGGAGTGAAGCCAGCATCCTGGAGATGCCCGATGGACGGCTGGTGATATATGCCCGTGAAGGCCGGAATGATGGCTACCCAGGGTTTCGTGTTTTTTCTCAGGACGGGGGGAAGACTTGGTCCCAACCAGAGGACCTGCCCATTCAAATCAGAGGCCGCGTAAAGGCAGACTTTCTCTCTGATGGGCGGATCATGTTGACGACGCGGAGCACCATGGGGCGTCAAGCGCTGTGGGCCTGGGTGGAGGATCCTCAGGCCAATATTGGCTTCCAAATCGGCGGCATCCACTTCAATGACCGCTCCAGCAAGGGGCTCAAAGATGGCGCCCTGTACATCGACAACGACGGCCGCGGCGGGCAGTTTACACGATACCTCCTCCGACCTCCCCACGGCGCGAAGAGTCGGATCGAGCTGACCGCCGAGGTTCTGGTCAAAGAGAATCAGGGTCATTCTGCCACCATTGCCATTCCCTTTGCTGGCCAAGTGCGCATCTTTCCGGATCATGTGGACTTCGTGGGCAGCGAGAGCATCTCGATAACGATTGCTCCCGATCGGTATCACACGTATCGTCTGACGAGCGGCGAGGGACAGCTCAAGTTGCTTGTGGACGGCAAACTCAAGCTTGAAACTTCCAAGCTCGACAATCGTCGCATCCGCCACGCCCATTCACCGCCCCCTGCCAGCCCTCTTCTTTTTTCCTTTGGCAACTATCCGCATCCGGAAATGTACCCCCCAGGGCGGGATTACGCCGGGACCGATATGGTTGCGCCGCAAATCACGCCGGAGGTGACGGGTTTAAGCTTGTGGAAGCGCGTGGAGACGACTGTCACGGATGTCAGTGGCCGCGTGCACCGAACTTCCTGGGTGGCGGCAAGAGATGGGTTCCCCGACCAATACCAGCTCGATCAGGTACTGGAGATCGAGGCCAGCGTGTTCGGCAGCGACCAGGGATACTCCGGATGGACCGAATTGCCCGACGGCCGTATCTTCGTGGTGAACTACACGGACGATACGGCGGTCGCCTGGCCGGCCACCAATCCCTATCTTTCTCGCTGTTCTTGGATTCGGGGAACATACGTCCTGTCCTCGGATTTACCCTCGGCAGGCAACTAGCTTGTCGGATCTTCTGCCCCATGGTCCAAACGGTTTGATAACTGGGCATTTTCAGCATCTTCTGCAGGGCCAGCAGCGAAACTCCTGCCTTCTGTAGGAGGATAGGAGTAGAGTGACTATACTGTTACAGCTAAGTGCACTTTGAGTCCTTTAGAATCAACGACATCAAACCGGACACTAGTGATGTTGGATAGGATTAGCGGATGGATTACAATAGCGAGGAAAGGGGACACGATGATCACCAACCGTCGCATGTTTCTTTTGCAGTCACTCACAGGCGTTGGGCTGCTGGCCGGAGCAAACAGTACGGTAGGGCAGGCTTTTGATCCGTCCATCATTGGCACCAACACGTTTGAAGGCTATGGCTTGTATCAAGCCATCGAGTTGATCCGCGAGCTGGGATTCCAAACAATTGAGGTCCATCCATGGGTGGACCACCGCCTTATGACGGAGTTTGATCGAATCAGCGCCGATGAAAGACGAAAGATCAAATCTGCCCTAGTCAGCTTCCGCCATGTCACCACCCATCTTCCGTTTACAGACCTGCACTATTTTTCCCCCTTTGCACCGATTGCGGAATTCTCTGTTAAGCAGATCGATATCGCACTGGAAGCAAGTGCTTACATCGGCGCCGAGATTGCCGTCATCCATCCCCGGCGTGCCTCCGGTCTGACATTGCAGCAATATTGGACCCTAATGCTTCGCCGCTTCCGCCGCTGGGGAGACATAGCCGAGAAAGCAGGTATTCGGCTAGCACTGGAAACAGGTTCCGGCCTTGAGCGTCGGACTGGGAACACCGTGGATGATTATGTGAGGTTAATCAAAGAAATTGGCCACGATCATGTGGGAGCGACGATTGATGTCGGCCATCAGGCGAAGTATGTCGAGTTACAACGGAAAGTGAAGCCGGAGGAGCGGGGAACCCCAGAAGGGATCAAGGCCTACAACGACCTGACTCACGAAATCATCGATCAGCTAGGGCCGAAAGTGTTCCACTTGCATGTTCACGACATCGAGCCCGCCACCTGGAGGGAGCATCAGCCGCTTCACTATGGATTTGTGGACTATCCGCGCCTGATCAAAAAGCTGCGGAAAATCGACTATAGGGGCCTGCTCGTGTTCGAGATTGTTGGACCCACCTCCGAGATGGGGAAATACCTGGCCGACGGCAAACGGAAACTGGAAAAATATCTCTCCGAATCGTGAACGGGTCCCAGGGATGGGGCCGAAAACATCGAGGGTGATTCTCCCAAATCGTCGGATGCAAAGAGCTGAAAGTAGACTTTTTTCCACCGGCCCGGCTCCTGGTGCTCCTGGAAAAGAAAGAATACGGTCTCATCTGCCGGCGATCGGTAGACCCTCAGGGTGGCCTTCCACTCACGCTTTTCTTCCTGGTAGCGTGGCAAGCCGGTTTTGCTGAACTGACGTTCTAGGGCCGTCCCGATGGGGTCGGCCGAGGAACGCATATAGTGGGCCCCCACAACCAAGATTTCGGCCGCCCAGATCGTGGAAACCTCAGGGGTCGTCTCCGATACCTGGGTACGGACTTCCTCCCCGACAAAGAAGACCAGCACGTGACGCCCCTCTTCTCGCTTTACCTCCAACAGGTAGGGACCTTTTTCCAGATTGGTCCCCTCGGCAGTTCGCAGACTTATGGGAATCCGCATCTTTCCCCGGTAGGAAGGCGGGACGCTCGTCTCTGAGACAGCCACCGCGTGGCTCAAGAGCAGCAAAGCTAAAATTGGGCTCCGGTCAACCATGTTACCTAATGCCTGTAGCTGGGCCAGCCGTCGGTCCGGGGCTTTTTTGCGGGCTGCACCACTGATTTCCCCAGCCTTACCCTTCCAGTAGTCTTTTGGTGATGCGGTGACTTCCCTCTTCTCCCACGCCGGTCAGTCGCTTCTCGAGACCGGAAACCAAAACATGAAGCTTCTTGTGATCGAGCCCGAGCAGCTCCAGCATGGTGGCATGCAGGTCGTGCACGTGGACCTTGTCCTCCACGGCCCGGAACCCGATCTCATCGGTGGCCCCGATCGCCTTGCCGCCTTTGATGCCGCCTCCGGCCATCCAGGCGCTGAAACCGTAGGGGTTGTGGTCCCGTCCTTCATTGCCCTGCATGATCGGTGTCCGTCCGAACTCACCGGTACAGACGACCAGGGTGCTTTCCAGCAGGCCCCGCTGCTTGAGGTCACCCAAAAGCCCGGCCAAGGGGAGATCCGTCTGCGCGGCGTTTTCCCGGTGGTTCTTGTCGCACTCGCCGTGGCCGTCCCAATCAGTATTGTAAAGGTGGACAAATCGTACTCCGCGCTCCACCATCCGGCGGGCCAGCAGGCACATGCGTCCAAAGTTCGCAGTGGGCTCCTCTGTATAGCGCCTTGAGGACCGATTAGGAATGTCCACACCATACATTCGCCGGATGTACTCCGGTTCATCGCTGAGGTCAATTAACTCCGGCCCAGCCATCTGCAGGCGGAAGGCCAGCTCGTAGTTGTTGATCCGCGCCGCCAGGCTGGTGTCGTCTGGGCGCTCCTCCAGGTGCCGTTCATTCCACTTCTTGAGTTGATCCAGCATGATGCGCTGTCGATCAATACCGATCTCCGCCGGGGGTGAGAGATTCTCGAGAGGCGCCCCCTGAGTGGAGAGAACCGTGCCCTGATAAATCGCTGGCAGAAATCCCGATCCCACCACCGACTTACCGTTACGCATATAATCATCGGCCATGACGATGTAGGAGGGCAGGTTGTCCGTTTCGCTGCCCAGCCCGTAAAGGGCCCAGGCTCCCATGCTGGGGTTCCCCAGCAGTGCCGAACCGGTGTGCATCAGGCTGATGGCGGGACCGTGAATGAAGGACTCGTGATAGCAAGAGCGGATAATGGCAAGATCATCCGCGAACTGGGCCAGATTTTCGAAAATATCCGCGATTTCCAGCCCCGATTTGCCGCAGCGCTTGAAGGTGCGGCGCGTCCCCATAAGCTTGCACTCCTCGGCCTTGAGCTGGGCCAGGGGTAGGCCTCCCTCTAAAAAGCTGGGCGGGAGAGGCTGGCCGTCCAGACGGTTCAGATCCGGTTTGGGATCAAAGGTGTCCACCTGACTGGGCCCCCCCTGCAGGAAGACAAAAATGACGCTCTTGGCCGTGGCGGGAAAGTGAGGCGCCTTGGGTGCCAGCGGGTCAATGGGGTCGAGCAAAGTCTTGGCCACTGCCAGTGAGTCTCGGTTCAATAGATAACCGAGCGCCAGAGAGCCGAAACCCATCCCGGATCGCATCAGGAATTCGCGACGGCTCCCGACGGTGACGCGGCGGTTACAGGAATATGGATTCATGTTTCTTCCCCCCGGAAAGGAATCAGCACCTGATCAAGGACTTCTCATGGAATCGATTCTCTTTGATTCGCTTTAATCAATGTACACAAACTCATTCAGATTGAAAATGGTCAAGCAGAGCTCGGTGAGTGCGGCAGCACGCCTGGGCCCGAGCTGGGCCAGCCCCTCCGGCAGGGACTCCTCAGACGGCTCCACGTCCTTGGAGGCCAGCCTTTCCAACAGAGCCTGCGCTTCCTCCTTTTCCTGCTCCGAGGGTTCCCGTGCCAAGGCCAGGCGCCAGGCCTTTTCCACCCAGGCAGACGAGTCGTCCCCCGCCTGACCGACTGAGCGGGCGGCAAATTCCCGCGCCTGGCGGAAGGTCACATCGCTGTTGAGCCCCCACAGGGCCTGCGGAGCGACCGTCGTCACTTCCCGCTGGGGACAGCTGATCGAGGTATTGGGGACATCGAACTTGTCGAACATGGGAAAGGTAAAATTGCGCCTGCTCATGATGTACACCCCCCGCCGCCTTCCTTCAGCGGGGTCGGTCGGTGTCACCCACCGCTTCTTACGCCGCAAAGGTTCCAATTCCACCGTCGAGAGCGGCGGGATCGAGGGCCGTCCTCCCACTCTCAAGTTGAGTGTTCCGGCCACCGAGTGGACGGAATCCCAAATCGCCTCTCCTTCTAACCGGCGCCGGTTCATGCGCCAAAGGTAACGATTGTCCGGATCCACGTATCGGTGCTCGGAGCTGGTAAAACGGCTGGACCTTTGATAGGTCTCGGAGAGCATCATCAGCCGGTGCATCGACTTGATGCTCCACCCGCTCTCGACAAATTCGCAAGCCAGCCAGTTGAGCAGCTCCGGATGGCTGGGAGGATTCCCTTTGCGACCGAAATCGTTGGTCGTGACCACAATGCCCCGGCCGAAGTGTCCCTGCCAGATTCGATTGACCATCACGCGGGCTGTCAGCGGGTGGTTGGAACGTGTGAGCCAAAGGGCGAGTTGCTTTCGATATCTGGGCCCTGCGAAATCGGAGGCTAGAATCTCCGGCACCGTCTCGTCGGACAAGCCGGCCGGCAGACCCGCAGAGACCTTCTCTCTCCGCCGGCTCAGGTCGCCGCGGTCGAGCAGATACACGTCCGGGATCAGCTCCGGCTCGATGTGACCCAGCACGGTGGCCACAGGTACGTCGTAAAAGCCGTCAAAGCGCACCTTGTGGGCCTGTTCCTCCCGGGGCACACTCACAACCCCTTTCACCAATCGCCGGCTCAGTTCCCGGTGGCGCTCCACTTCCTCTCCAACCAGGAACTCCTCTATCTTCAGTTTCTCATAGAGCTCAACCAGGGGAGCCGCCAGTTCCGACTCCTGTGCGGTCCGCTTCTCCTGCGGAATCTCATAGGCTCGAACCACCTCGGGTGGATAGTCCTTCTTCTTGGACTCGATCACCTGGTCCTTCACCTTCTTTTCGAAGTCGAGATAGGCCCTGCGGGCTTCATCCAGATTGAGCATGAAATGGTAATTTTCGTCCCGAATACCTACGTTCACCGAGGTCTCCACGGGGATGGTGACCGGCCAGCTGCTGGCAAAGACCGCTTGAAGCCGGAAGTAATCCTTCTTGGAGAGAGGATCGAATTTGTGATCGTGACAGCGGGCGCATTCCAGACTCAGCCCCAGGAATGCCGCTCCTGTAGTGTTCACCCAGTCGGTGAGTCTCTGATACCGCAAAAGTGGGACATTCAGATGGGACTCCTGGGATTCGGGTCCGAAGGTGTAGAGAGTGGTGCCGATCCGTGCTTCCAGGTGCTCCAGCTGATCCGGTGTGAGGTCATAGAATCCCCCCAGTTCCAAGGTGTTCGGCCAGAGCTCGTCGCCGGCGATCTGTTCCTGAACGAAGCGATCGTAGGGCTTGTCTTCGTTGAAGGACTTGATGACGTAGTCCCGGTAACGCCAGGCGTTGGGATAATAGAGGTCCCCTTCAAAACCAGCGCTGTCGGCATAGCGCACGACGTCCAGCCAGTGACGACCCCACCGTTCTCCATAGCGCTCTGAGGCCAGCAGTTCTTCGATCAGATTCGCATAGGCGTTGGGAGAACGGTCTTGAAGGAAGTGCTCGACCTGCTCGGGCGTGGGGGGAAGGCCGATCAGATCAAAATAGGCTCTTCGCACCAGGGTGAGCCGCTCAGCCCGGGGGGCGGCTGGCAGGTCTTTTTCCTCCAGTTTCGACCGCACAAAGGCATCGATGGGATTGGGGGGATGGCTGCCATCTTTGAGCTCGGGAAGCGGCGGCCGGCGCAACTTCTTGAAAGACCACCAGGACGGTTCGGCGCGGGCGAGCGAGCCCTCACCGGACCAGGAAGCCCCTTGCTCGATCCACTGTCTTAAAATGGTAAGTTCGTCTGGCGGGAGAGGATTCTTGCTCCCCAGCGGCATTTTCAGATCGCCTTCATGGGCAGCCGACAGAAAGAGCAGGCTCTCCCTGGGTTTTCCCGGAACAATGGCAGGACCTCGCGTCCCACCCCTTAAGATGCTCTCCCGGTTTCGCAGGTCCAGGTCCGACATCTTGTTGGCGCCATGGCAGGTAAGGCAATGCTTCTGGAGAACACCTTGAGCCGCCCTGCCGATGGAATCCTGGGCGCCCAGCGCCCAAAGTCCTGACGTCAGAATCAATCCCGAAACGGCCAGAACTTTCGCGAGCCATGAAAATCGAGCCATCTTCTTCTTTTTTCCTGCTAAAAATCGTGTGTTGTCTTTTTCTTTATCAAATAGCATTCCTGCTTGTCAACAAATCGAATTGACTCTCAAGAATCTACTCGAAATGGATTCGTTGCCTCATCTAACAATCTATTTGAAATTACCTGAGAGAAAGAAGAGGGATAGAACACGGGTGGCTAAAAAGGGGAGATGCGCCGTATTCGACTCGTATCTACGCGTAGGTTTGCCCGTACCGATTTCAGCGAGCTGATCGCATCCGCCCAGTCCAGAGGCAAAGACGCCTCGGGAAGGAAACCTTGCCCAACGTATACCTCTTGGACCCGTAGGCGCAGGCATTCCAGCAGACGTAAGCCGGAACCATACAAGAGGGCGGCCATGAGCCACTTCTCGCCGGTCAAGTTGGCCAGGACGACTTTCACCTCCTCGCAGCTCATCACGACAGGCAGAGGCTTGGGCTTCCTCGCACGGATGACTTCGCCCAACTCTCCGACTTCGCGGCCGAGGACATGTCGATAAAGGAACAGGAGCGCACAAAGAAAGTGTTGGTGTCGCCGTACTTCATTACGATCTCCCAAAAAGTCGATATCCAATCTTTGGGGCTTTTTTCAATAACGATCATATTACTCAGGGATACGAAACCAAACAGCAATGATCATGATATAGTACATCGACCGAGCTCGAGGATTGCCAAACCACGAGGTAGAGATGAAAAACAAAATCGGCATTTGTGAATGGTCTTTACCAATCGACGGTCCTTATGCATGTAAATTGGCAAGGGAGCTGGGATTTGAAGGAATACAGCTCAACATCGGGGACTACGAACGTGATTTTCCGATGGGTAAAAAGTTTGTGCAGGATGCATTCTTGGAGATGGGTGAGGCTAGCGGAATAGAGTTCCCATCACTGGCAGCCCTGGTTACCGACTATTACACTATGTTTCCGACAATTAACCGAGAGGAGAGCGATATAGTCAAAAAAGGGATCACCAGGGCAATAGGTGCTTGTGTATTGATGAGGATTCCTTTGCTAATGATTCCGAATTTCGTAAAAAGTGAAATAAAGAGTCGGCAAGATTTTGATGAAGCGGCGGAAGTGTTCAAGTGGGCATGTGATGAAACGGGGAAACACGATATCACCGTTGCCCTGGAGAACACCTTATCAACCGAGCAGACTTTGGAGATGATTGACGCGATCAATCGTCCTAACTTGAGATTGTATTTCGACACTCAAAATTACTATCTCAGCAACGGACACAGCAGCGCCCGAATGCTCGATGAGTTGATGGAGCATGTGTGTCAGATTCACGTCAAAGACGGCAAGGGCAAAGACCTAAGCGGTGCCCTTCTCGGAAAGGGGGATGCCGGATTCTACGAGTGCATAGAGGTCATCAAAAAACATCGATATGCGGGGTGGATCATTAGCGAGAATTATTACGATCAAAAACCACTGAGCGAGCTCAATCCGGATACTCCCGCTCTCATTAAGGAAGACCTGAAGATACTTAGGGACTCACTGCTCTGAACCAGCTTCCGCGTAACTAATTGTACTCACGCGCCTCGAGAAGGTTCTCAGTGAGGTGCCACCCGTTCTTGAAGGTTGCGTAGTCGGGCTTGGACATCAACTCCGGTCCAATACTTGACGCTGATCGACCAGCATGCCCAAACCATCGATGACTGTACATCCTCGTCGTTCAGAGTCCAAGTCTGAAACCGTTTCGATGCACCAAGAAGTTTACCAAGCTTTTATCCTCACATCGCCTCGTTGTGGCTTCGGGCTCCCGACTAGAACGAATAGGAGATGCCCATGGCGAAACACACCTTCGCGCGCCCTGCTGGCTTGATCCGCACACGACTGTTGCTGGGAGCGCTTTTCAGTTTGGGGCTCGTAGTCGCCTGGACCTCCCAGGACCAGAGCCAGACCCTGCTACCGGATTTCCAGGGCCCAGCACCCTGGTCGGGCAAGCGATTTCTCAACGATTCGGATGAGTTCCAATTTGTGGTCGTTTCCGACAGGACAGGCGGGCATCGGGAGGGGGTCTTCGCCAAGGCGCTTCGAAAGATCAATGATCTCAGGCCAGAGTTCGTCGTCAGCGTCGGTGATCTGATTGAGGGGGGTACGGAGGATCTCAAGCAAGTAGGGCGGGAATGGAAGGAATTCCGACACCTGGTAGACACTCTCCAGATGCGATTCTTCTACGTGCCCGGCAACCACGACATCTGGGACCCCGAGGCCCGCAAGCAGTGGATAAAGCGATTTGGTCCCACCTACTATCACTTCCTCTACAAGGACGTCCTCTTCCTCTGCCTGAACACCGAGGACGGGATGCCGTCGCGGATTGGACCCGACCAGGTGGCCTACGTAAAACGGACCTTGGAGGCAAATCCCGGAGTCCGCTGGACCCTCATTTTCCTGCACAAGCCTTTGTGGGATTACGAAGAGGAGTCAGGCTGGGATGAGGTGGAAGACGCCCTGGGGGGACGTAGGCACACGGTGTTTGCCGGCCATTTTCATCGATACGTCAGCTACCAACGCGCTCAGAACAAGTACTACCAATTGGCCACAACCGGCGGAATGAGTAGCCTCAACGGTCCCCTTCACGGCCAGTTTGATCATGTCACGTGGGTCACGCTGACCCGAGAGGGACCCGTGGTGGCCCACCTGAAACTGGACGGAATTCTGGATGGGGACCTTCCAACGCATTCTATGGCCATGCTGACAGATCGACTGGGAAACGCCTATGATATTAGTATCGAACCCATCGGCGCGCAATCCGCCACCCAAGGGCAAACCCTGATTCATATCAGGAACCGGGCGGAGATCCCGCTGCAGGTTCGCCTCCGTTGGAGGCTTCACGATCGCCTTAGACCGACGCCGCACGCCCTCTCCAAGACGGTAGATCCCGGCTCAACGGAGGTCGTGAGGGTGTTGGTAGAGTGGCCCCAGGAAGAGCGGCTCACCAGTCAAGACGCCCTGCCGGCGGAGGTGATCGCTACCTACGAGCCCAAAGATCTGCCGCAACCGGTGTCCTGGCGGCGGACCTTCTACGCAGCCTCGGAGCAGATGCCGGTCATAGAACGCGTTGCCAAAGGATCCATGACCTTGGACGGACGGCTCGACGATTGGTCCTCCCTTCCTTTTTCCATGGCCCGGCCCCAGCAACTAACAGGGGATACTTCTGGCTGGCAGGGTCTGCAGGATCTCCAGCTAGACTTCGGGCTAGTGCAGGATGGGGAGTTCCTGTACGTCGGTGTCCGGGTGAAGGATGATCAGTGGATCCACAGGGGCGGGATATTGAGCCGGCGGTGGGGTTGGAGGTATCAGGATTCCGTTGTCCTCCAGCTCGATTCCCAGCATCTGGACGAGGGTAAGAACGCTGCCGGAACATCGCGAACAGCGATCGAAAAGGTGGGGCCGCCTGCTCGCGTAATACCGCCTTCGGCCATCGGCAACGCCATCATCGATCCCACCCAGAAACACATCGAGGGTGTCCGGATACTTGGAGCTCCGAGCACAGAGGGGTACACCCTCGAATGGGCTATTCCCCACGCCTCCCTGGACCAAACCCGAGGAGTCCCCTGGGAAACCCTCCGCCTGAATCTAGCGGTTCGCGATGTGGATGCTCTCACGGGGTCGGGGGTGGACCTCTGGTGGAGGCCCCGCTGGGAAACCATGGAATCGCATCCGGAATCCGGCGTGTTTCGTCGCTCAAACCCCAAGGTCGCGCTGAACCTCGGCGCGGTAGCGCGGTGAAATCGGACTAGCAACCTTCCGACTTCTTACACCATCCCCGGCGGGGCCAGTAAGTCAACGCGTCCAACTAGCCCCAAAAGAAGTAGATGAAAGTGGACTAAACCACATGTAAACACCTGAAATGCCAGACCTGATGGGTATTCTGGAGTTAATGAAAGAAACCTCAGAACGACCCGAAAGGAGGCATTTCAGGTGAAGAAAAAGGATAGCGCAATCATCCGCAAACGGGAAGCAGAGGTTGCTCAGCGATTGAGCCCCAGCTGGAACGGTCAAGACCCGAAACCGGTGCTCTCGCCCGAGGTCATCAGCTACGAGGTCTCGGAGAAAACGGGTGCGGTCAGTTACGGTGGTCTGGGGCTGCTGCAGCAGGTGGTGAAGTGGAGTGGGCTGGGGAAAGCCATTGACCAGGCGGTGACGCTGCTCAAACGCCACCAACCGTACCACGAATCGGACCACGTCCTGAGCCTGATCTACAACGTGGCCACGGGCGGGACCCGCTATCAGGATATTGAACTGCGACGTCAGAGTGTGAGTTTCCTGGAGGCGGTGGGAGCCGAGAAGATCCCCGCCCCCAGCACGGCCGGAGACTTTGTGCGCCGCTTTGACGCGCCCGACGTGGTGGATCTGATGGAAGCCGTCAATGCCAGCCGCCTCAAGGTCTGGGCCCAACAACCGGCCCGTTTCTTCCAACGGGCGGAGATCGACGTGGATGGGACGATGGCCCCCACGAGCGGCGAATGCAAGGAAGGGATGGAGATCAGCTACGACGGGCAGTGGGGCTATGCGCCGCTGATCGTGACGCTGGCCAATACGGGAGAGGTGCTCTATGCGGTCAACCGCTCGGGCAACCGTCCCTCTCATGAGGGAGCGGCCGAATGGCTGGATCGGAGTATCGAGCTGGTTCGAGAGGCGGGTTTTCGGAAGGTGCGCCTGCGCGGGGACACGGATTTTTCGCTGACGGCTCATTTTGACCGTTGGACGGAGGCGGGCGTGGAGTTTGACTTCGGGATCGACGCCCATCCGAGCTTCGTCAAGTGGGCGGAGGCGTTGCCAGAAGCGAGATGGAAAGAGCTGGGGCGCCCCAGCCAGGGGAAAGGAAAAGGGAAGAAGCGGCGCCAGCGGCGGGACAAAGTGAAGCCGGAGATTGTCAAGAGACGCGGGTTCAAGACGCTGACGCTGGAACGGGAAGAGATTGCGGAGATCGACTACCGTCCGAGCAAAGCGAAGCGAACCTATCGGATGGTGATCTTGCGCAAGACGATCCTGGTCGAGAAAGGCCAGAAGCGGCTGCTGCCGCAGACGCGCTACCACTTTTATGTCACCAATATCTCGGCCAGAACGTTGGGAACGGCGGGAGTCGTACGGGAAAACAACCGGCGCTGCAACCAGGAGAACGTCATTGAACAACTCAAGAACGGAGTCGAGGCCCTGCGGATGCCCTCGGATACGCTGGTAGCCAACTGGGCCTATCTGGTGATTGCGGCTCAAGCCTGGAATCTGAAGGCCTGGATGGGGTTGGTGCTGCCGGCGCGACTGCAAGCCCGAGAGCTGGTGAAGATGGAGTATCGCCGTTTCCTGCGAGAGGTCATTGAAATGCCCTGCCAGATTTTGCGCAGGGGCCGACAGTTGGTCTATCGGCTGCTGGATGTCAATGGTTGGAGCCGTCTTCTCTTGGAAGGCAGTAAGTGGTTGAAACACCGGCCAGCTACCTGAAACTGAAAGGAGATAAAGTAGCTCCGAGGGTCGCCAGAGCTGGGGCGAGGTGTATCTACAAACGCCCCCCAAGAGGGCAGAATCGTTTTCCCTGAGCGATCGGCGTGGAGGACAGCTGAAGACGTGCCTGTTCTGAGTGACTTCGCGCCGAAATTTAGAATTTAGGTCTCCAAAATGGCTCCTCGGAGCCGACAAAGGGGTCTATTTTCGAACTTGCGCTTATTTTGGGACTAGCGGAAGCGAACTCTTCCACAATATTCTGCCGCGCACGCCAGGACCAGGGCCAGCAGAAAACTAGCGACGCCAGCCAAGGCTACTTTAGTCCCTGCTCGCTGCGTGTAGGGCTCACGAGGAGGATAAGCCTTCTCCACGATAGAGACGGCAGATATCTCTTCATCCTGAGCCAACCTGGAAATAGACTTTCGGGTTCGAAGCTCTATGAATAGACCACTTTGAAACGCTACCTCGCGCTCCAAACGACGTCTCTGAACCGTGAGTCGGGCCGTAGACATCAGACGGTTGGCATCCAGAAATCTCTCCAGTGTTTCTTCAGCGGCCTCAAGATCCAACCTCACGGCCTCAATTTGCATCTCGATCTGTGAAATGCGCTCCCTAGTCGTAGCGAGCGGCCTCATACCGCCGAGCAACACCGGCGTCTGCTTGAGTGTACACTTTCCAGGAGGCCGCTTCAGCGGCCTGGCGCGAAGCGCAATAGACCCGGTGTTTACGCCGGGGTAACCCGGTCTCCTACCCCTCCTGAGGGCCGTTCACGGTCCTTCTCGAACGGCGGCTTTAGCCATCGTCGCCCCGGAGTCTGGCTGAAGCCCGCGTTCGAGAAGCCCGCTAAACCGAAGTTACCCTGAAAACTAGCTGAAAAACAACCTGTAAGCCATTGTGGATCATCAGGTAAGGGTCTTTTTGTGTTCGACAATCTGTACCCATGTAATAGTTGCTTTAGTGTCCTTTATTGTCGGTAGTATGTGATATTATAGTGCCCATGTACATCGAATCCGTTCCCAACCGCAACTCGCCCCCGGCCATTCTCCTGCGCGAGTCCTACCGGCAAGCCGGCAAGGTGCGCAAGCGCACTCTGGCTAACCTCAGCAAGTGGCCCGCGGAGATCGTCGAAGGCCTGCGCAGCCTCTTGAAGGGAGGCTCCGTCATCTCCGACTTGAGCCAAGCCTTCCAGGTCCAGCGCACTCGCCCCCATGGTCATGTGGCGGCCGTCTTGGGTACCCTGCGCCGCCTCGGTTTGGAGCGCTTACTGGCCACTCGCAACAGCCTGCAGCGCCGCCTGGTAGTGGCCCTGATCGTGGCGCGCATCCTGGAGCCCCGCTCCAAGCTGGCCACCGCACGCGGATGGGATCCCCAGACCCTGTCCAGCAGCTTGGGCGAGCTCTTACAGGTGGAGGCCGCGACGGCCGATGATCTGTACGGCGCCTTGGACTGGCTGCTCGTTCGACAACCAAAGATTGAAAACCAGCTGGCGGCTCAGCGCCTGCAGGACGGTTGCCTCGTGATCTACGACGTCACCTCGACCTACTTCGAAGGGAGGAGTTGCCCGTTGGCCCAGCGGGGGTATTCCCGAGACGGCAAAGGGGGTACGCTGCAGATCGTCTTCGGCCTGCTGTGCGACCGTCAAGGCTGCCCTGTCGCGGTCGAGGTCTTCGAAGGCAACCGAGCGGACCCCACAACAGTGACCAGCCAAATCCAAAAACTGCGCCAACGCTTCGGGTTGCGCTCGGTGGTGGTGGTCGCCGATCGAGGAATGCTGACGGAAGCCCGCATTCGGGAGGAGCTCAAGCCGCTGCCCGGCATGGGCTGGATCACGGCCCTGCGAGGCCCTCAGATCCGCAAACTGTTTCAATCCGGTCCGCTGCAGCTGTCCCTGTTTGATCAACGCGACCTGGCCGAGATCCAGAGCCCGGACTACCCCGGGGAACGGCTCATTGTCTGCCGTAATCCCCTCTTAGCGGAGGAACGGGCCCGCAATCGCCAGCAACTGCTCCAGGCGACCGAGCTGGAGTTGGAGAAGATTGTCCAGGCAACGCAACGTCCGAAGCGTCGCTTCAAGGGCAAGGATCGGATTGCCCTGCGGGTGGGCAAAGTCCTCAACCGCTACAAAGTGGGCAAGCATTTTGTCCTGGAGATCGGCGAGGAGTCCTTCTCCTACCAGCGCCGGCAGGAGCGCATCGAGCAGGAGGCGGCACTGGACGGGATCTATGTGATTCGCACCAACCTGGCCCGCGAGCAAATGGATGCCGAACAAACGGTGGCTGCCTACAAGGGGTTGTCCGTCGCCGAACGGGCCTTCCGCAGCTGTAAGAGTGTCGATCTGAAGGTCCGACCCATTTACCACCATCTGGAGGATCGGGTCCGCGCTCACGTCTTTCTGTGCATGCTTGCCTACTACGTCGAGTGGCACATGCGACAGAAGTTAGCTCCGATCCTGTTCGACGACGAGGATCCCGAGGCGGGGAGGCAGCTTCGCGATTCGGTGGTGGCACCCTCTCAGCGCTCTCCTCAGGCCCTCCGCAAGGCTCACCGCAAGCGCACCGTTGAGGGTGGGCCCGTGCACAGCTTTCAGACCTTGCTCAGCGATTTGGCCACGATCTCCAAAAACCGGATTCAGCCGCAGTTGCCCGGCTCAGCAGCCTTCGACAAAATCACCCGTCCCACATCGCTTCAGCAGCGAGCCCTGGATCTCCTCGGCGTTCGTCTATAATGTACCCAGTACCGACGCAGCTGATTTGTAGCATTACCCCAATCTTAACAATAGGTTACATCACTTTTCTACGAGGTAACTTAGGGCTAAAGCGGGCTCCGCTATCTGCCGTTCCGCCCACCCGGCCCTGAAGGACCGGGCTATTGCGCTTCGCGCTAGACCGCTGAAGCGGTCTCTTAGCAACCACATCACGCCGAAGCAGGAAACTTGACCAGTCTGTGAACTTCTTCTCCACCAAGGGGCCCTAGTCCCAAAATAAGCGCAAGTTCGAAAATAGACCCCTTTGTCGGCTCCGAGGAGCCATTTTGGAGACCTAAATTCTAAATTTCGGCGCGAAGTCACTCAGAACAGGCACGTGTTCAGCTGTCCTCCACGCCGATCGCTCAGGGAAAACGATTCTGCCCTCTTGGGGGGCGTTTGTAGAGACACCTCGCCCCAGCTCTGGCGACCCTCGGAGCTACTTTATCTCCTTTCAGTTTCAGGTAGCTGGCCGGTGTTTCAACCACTTACTGCCTTCCAAGAGAAGACGGCTCCAACCATTGACATCCAGCAGCCGATAGACCAACTGTCGGCCCCTGCGCAAAATCTGGCAGGGCATTTCAATGACCTCTCGCAGGAAACGGCGATACTCCATCTTCACCAGCTCTCGGGCTTGCAGTCGCGCCGGCAGCACCAACCCCATCCAGGCCTTCAGATTCCAGGCTTGAGCCGCAATCACCAGATAGGCCCAGTTGGCTACCAGCGTATCCGAGGGCATCCGCAGGGCCTCGACTCCGTTCTTGAGTTGTTCAATGACGTTCTCCTGGTTGCAGCGCCGGTTGTTTTCCCGTACGACTCCCGCCGTTCCCAACGTTCTGGCCGAGATATTGGTGACATAAAAGTGGTAGCGCGTCTGCGGCAGCAGCCGCTTCTGGCCTTTCTCGACCAGGATCGTCTTGCGCAAGATCACCATCCGATAGGTTCGCTTCGCTTTGCTCGGACGGTAGTCGATCTCCGCAATCTCTTCCCGTTCCAGCGTCAGCGTCTTGAACCCGCGTCTCTTGACAATCTCCGGCTTCACTTTGTCCCGCCGCTGGCGCCGCTTCTTCCCTTTTCCTTTCCCCTGGCTGGGGCGCCCCAGCTCTTTCCATCTCGCTTCTGGCAACGCCTCCGCCCACTTGACGAAGCTCGGATGGGCGTCGATCCCGAAGTCAAACTCCACGCCCGCCTCCGTCCAACGGTCAAAATGAGCCGTCAGCGAAAAATCCGTGTCCCCGCGCAGGCGCACCTTCCGAAAACCCGCCTCTCGAACCAGCTCGATACTCCGATCCAGCCATTCGGCCGCTCCCTCATGAGAGGGACGGTTGCCCGAGCGGTTGACCGCATAGAGCACCTCTCCCGTATTGGCCAGCGTCACGATCAGCGGCGCATAGCCCCACTGCCCGTCGTAGCTGATCTCCATCCCTTCCTTGCATTCGCCGCTCGTGGGGGCCATCGTCCCATCCACGTCGATCTCCGCCCGTTGGAAGAAACGGGCCGGTTGTTGGGCCCAGACCTTGAGGCGGCTGGCATTGACGGCTTCCATCAGATCCACCACGTCGGGCGCGTCAAAGCGGCGCACAAAGTCTCCGGCCGTGCTGGGGGCGGGGATCTTCTCGGCTCCCACCGCCTCCAGGAAACTCACACTCTGACGTCGCAGTTCAATATCCTGATAGCGGGTCCCGCCCGTGGCCACGTTGTAGATCAGGCTCAGGACGTGGTCCGATTCGTGGTACGGTTGGTGGCGTTTGAGCAGCGTCACCGCCTGGTCAATGGCTTTCCCCAGCCCACTCCACTTCACCACCTGCTGCAGCAGCCCCAGACCACCGTAACTGACCGCACCCGTTTTCTCCGAGACCTCGTAGCTGATGACCTCGGGCGAGAGCACCGGTTTCGGGTCTTGACCGTTCCAGCTGGGGCTCAATCGCTGAGCAACCTCTGCTTCCCGTTTGCGGATGATTGCGCTATCCTTTTTCTTCACCTGAAATGCCTCCTTTCGGCTTGTTCTGAAGTTTCTTTGACAACCCCAGAATACCCGTCAGGTCTGGCATTTCAGGTGTTTACATGTGGTTTAGTCCACTTTCATCTACTTCTTTTGGGCCTAGTCGCCCTTTCCTTGGCAGTAGCGCTCGTGGGATTGCTCACGGTCGTTATTCAAGCGGTCGATATTCGAAGACCGTTTCCTCGAAGCTGATGCAGCAATACGAGCGCTCGCTGAACGATCCGAGGCTGTTGTCTCTTCGAGACGAAATAGCAGCATCTGACGCGAAGATCGTGGCGCTGTTGGAAGCGCTGAGATCGCTTCCAGGCGGCAAACAGAGTGAGACGAGTGGCTCAGCACTCAGGAAGGAAATCCGCACGGCCAAAAACGCTGTAGCGAAAGGGCTCAGCGGAGCTGAGTTCGCTGCGATCTTGACGCAGCTAGAGACGATGATTGCGTATTCCGGTGAAACCGGCCACCGAATCCGGAGCAAACCGGCCGGGTCGGAGCGAAGCGACGCCGGAGGTTGATAATCATCTCCGAAGTGGCCGGTTTGAGTCAATCCACAGGAGTCTCTTGGGTTGAGAACACATCATCTCGTCTCTCCTTTCCTGAGTGAGTTGCTGAGGCAAAGCTTGCTTCAGCAGAGTGTTGTTTCCATTGTTGCCTCAGAGTCTTCAGGCGACTCCTGAGATAATCCCAGTATTGATCGGAGACAGGTTGTTGTCTCACTTCCTGGATTAGAGGTTCGAAGTAGCTCAGGGAAGTGATCGGTCCACCGGTGTGGCCGTTGAGCCAGGCGACGTGCTTGCGGGCGCAGCCGAGAAGCAGGGCCTGCTCGATCTGCCGCAAGGACAGGCCCTGGCGGTAGAGGCGAGCGGCCAGCTGCCGATCGGCCGGGGAGAAGGAGCACTGAACGCCAGGGGCATCGAGCAGCAGACAGGCCACCTGATCGAGGTATTGGGATTCGGCCGCTTCGGGCTCCTGGACGAGGGATCTTTGGTAGGGCCAGAAGGCCTCGCTGATCTGGATGTGAGTGCGCTCGTGTTGATTGCGAGCGAGGCTGAGCTGAACTAGACCTCGGGACTGGAGTTCTCCCAGGTAGGTGAACAGGGAGCGGCGAGATTTGCGCAAGGCCGGAGCCAACTGGGTAGGCGAGACGGTCAGTTCGCCGGTGCAGCGATCCGCTTTCAGGCACAGATAGACAAAGAGTTTGAAGGCGCCGTCGCTGACGCTCTCCATCGCCTGTAGCAACGGAGCACCGGCGGCGGCGAACCAGCCACCTTGGACTTTCAACTGCGGTGTTGGACTCATGATTCGTCCTTTGCTTTGGTGGGAGGATGACGATGCCGGCGCATGGAAGCCCCTTCGAGCTCAATGCGGTAGGCATTATGGACCAGACGATCCAGGATGGAATCAGCGGTGGTCGGATCTCCGATCTGCTCATGCCAATGGGCGACGGGAAGCTGGGAGGTCAGGATCGTGGATCGACTGTCGTAGCGATCCTCGCAGATCTCGTAGAAGTCCCGTCGCTCGCTCTCGGCCAAGGGATTCATGGCCCAGTCATCGACGATCAGCACGTCGGTGCGGGCGATCTTACGCAGGAGCTTGTCGAGCGAGCCGTCGGCTCGAGCCAAAGCCAGATCGCGAAAGAGTCGAGCGGCACGAGTGTACAGAGCCGTCCACCCGTCGCGAGCGGCCTTCTGAGCAAAGGCACAGGCCAAGAAGGTTTTCCCGACTCCACAGGGACCGATGATCAGGAGATTGTGGTGGGTCTGGATCCAACGGCAGGTGGCGAGGCTGGCAATCAGCGAGCGATCCAGCCCCCGAGGTCGGCGATAGTTGACATCTTCCAGACAGGCCGAGAGCTTCAATCGGGCATTCTTCAGACGACGCTCCAAGGCCCGATTCTCTCGCCAGGTCCACTGCCGATCCACCAACAGGGCAAAGCGTTCTTCAAAGCTCAGTTGGGCCATCTCCGGGTCGGAGAGTTGCTCGGTGAAGGCCTCAGCCATGGCCCTGAGCCGCATGGCGTGAAGTTTTTCGACGGTGGGATTAACCAACATGAGAGGCTCCTTTCTCGCCTTCGAAGTACTCGGCCCCTCGCACGTTGGCGTGCTCGATCGGAGGACGTTCCGGCAACGGTTGCGGTTCCGCTTGACGGTCCAGACCGTTCTTCAACATGGACTGGATACTCTTGTAGGAGCAGGCCTGAAGTCGCAGGGCCCGACGGCAAGCCTGCTCCAAACGGTCTTCCCCAAAGCTGGAGCCCAGGCGCAGGATACCCAAGCAGGAGCGATAGCTTTGCTCGGGATAGCGACGGGATTGGAGGATCTTCTCGACCACCGATGCGGTATGGGGCCCGACTTTCTGAGCCCAGTGGATCAGACGCGAGGGTGACCACTCCAGATAGCGGCGATGGCATTCGGGCCGGTGCTCGTCCAAGGTCGTGGCCTTGCCCGGCTGATAGGAGCGACGGTGAGAGGTCACGCGGCGACCTTGATGGAAGATCTCCACGGTGGTGACGGTGGTGCGCAGCTCGACCTTCTGACCCACCAGGACATAAGGGACGCTGTAGCAGTGGCGGTCGAACTCGATGTGGTAATCGATGTTGACGCGGGCCTTCTTCCACTGGGCGAAGACGTAGCGTTGGGCCGGCAGGGGCCCCAGAGCCGGACGATCCAGGTCCTGGAAGCGCTGGCGGCGGTTGCCGGGGAGCTTGTGAAAGTTTCGAGTGTTGAGACGCTCCAGCAGCTCGGCAATGGCTTCGTTGAGCTCTCCCAGGGAAAAGAAGGTCCGGTGACGCAAGGCGGCCAAGATCCAGCGCTCGACGACTAACACACCCGACTCCGCCTTCGCTTTATCTCGAGGACGGCGCACTCGAGCCGGGATCACCGCGACGCCGTAGTGCGAGGCCCAATCCGAATAGCTCGCATTGAGATCCGGTTCATAGCGACAGGGGCGATGGACCGCATCTTTGGTGTTGTCTGGAACCACGACGCAGGGGCAACCCCCCAGGAACTCCAGAGCCCGAGTGTGGGCCGCGAGCCACGAGGGTAAGTCCTGCCTTAGGGAGGCTTCCGCATAGGTATAGTTGCTTGCCCCCAGCCCGGCCACGAAGATCGAGGCCTCTTGGGTTTCCCCCGTATGGCGATCCACGATCGGGACCGTGTCGCCGGCATAGTCCACGAAGAGCTTCTCGCCGGCCCGGTGTTCCTGCCGCAGCACCAGATCCAGCTTGCCCCGCCAGCGATGCTACAGATCGCAGAACTGACTGTACTGATAGCCCTCCGGATACGCCTGCTTGTACTCATCCCAGAGCAGCATCAAGGTCACATGTTTGTGTCGGCAGCGCTCCTCATGGACGGTGGCGAAGTCGGGGAGGGGACGTTGCTCCGGGGGAGATTTACCCGTGGGAGGAAACACCCGGTTCTGAATCGCCCGGTCATCCCACCCCTCAGGGAGTGGCCAACTCAGACCGGCTCCTTGGGCCCGGCGCACATACTCTGCCACGGTGCTGCGCGCGAGGGCACAGCTACGGGCGATCTGCCGATCCGAAAGATGAAGCTGAAACTTCAGGCGTAGGACATTTTTGATTTTGCGCATGGACTTCCTTTGGTTCGGCACGATCGCTCCTCCGAAAAGGAGTCATGGTACCGAAGGAGTCCAACGTCGCTTCCGTCCGCTCTGGAAACCGATTCCGGGAAACCGGCCGCCTTTCCGGGAAACCGGCCACCCTTCCGGAAACCCCGTTTCTAGTGGGCGGTTTCCCGCCGGATTGGGTGGCCGGTTTGCTCCGGAATCAGTGGCCGGTTTCCTCTGGAATCACCGGCCGGTTTCGTCCGGAATACGCAACGATGATTGCTGACATCGCAAACGAGAGGAAGATCTGGCAAGACATCGGCTCTTGGATGGATCGGCGTCAGCGTCTCATCGACTCCGAGGTCAAGCACATGATTCAGTCGCAGACAATGGTCTCAGCTGAAGAGATCGCCGTGCTGACCGGCGGCATTCTGAAAGTGCTCAGAGACAACATCAAAGACCGTAAAACACTCGAAGCGATCGGCCACGGTATCGGCATGTTGCTTCCGGAGCCTGACAGACAAAACGTGCTTGAAGCAAAGATCGTCTGACCAATCCACCAACCTGAAGGACAGACCGCTCGACCTGCTCAAGATTCGGCCTTTCCCAAACCTTTTCTAACAAGAGCAGCCAAAATGAGCGAACTGAGAGAAAATGAGATAAAGAACTGAGGTTCGGCTAACTGTCGATTTCACAAACTGATACGTACTGAGATGAACAGAGATGAAATAAGATGAAAACCCCTGTATTGGTCACAAGCACCAAAGACAACTCAGAGAAACCCGGGAGAAGACCCAAGAACAGGGACACCATCGGTCTGGCACCAAGCGTAATAGACCCGGCCTTGGATTCCTGGCTACTCTTCTCAGCTGTCGTCCTGCTATTGGTTCCACGCAAACGTTGGGGACTGGTGTGGGAAGAGTCTTCACTCGCCACCTTCCACCCATCCCTAATCCCGGTTCACGCCGGCCAGAGCCCACTGCACGGCGTTGGCCAGGAAACGGCGGAAGCTCTCGTTTTCAAAGTCTTGTGGGTGGCCCAACGACGTGTAGACAATCCGGCCGCCCTTGAACCGATGGGTCCACGCCACCGGCTCGGGCTTCTGGTTAGGTATCGTACCGATGAGCAGCGGAGTCGCCGTCTTGGTCAGCGGGCTCACCTGATACAGGGAGCCGTTTCCAACCATCGAATCCACGGACACTTGATGCAAGATGGGATGGCCGCGGGCATTTTCGGCGACGCTCAGCTGAGTGACGACACCGACTTCGTGATGGCCGCGGTAGTTTCCTCCGACCACCTCGCGGTCAAAGTCCTGCCACTCAGCTTGTCCGTCCGGTTTCTGGTCGCGGGTGTGAAACGCATGATTCGCGGTGCGGATTCCGACCAGGGGCTTCCCCGCGTTCAGGTAGTCACGGATCAGATTCAGATCTTTCTCAGAAAGGGCGCGACGACGAACACTCAGAACGAATACGTCGGCTGTTTTCAGTGCGTTGAGCCCTGGGAAGAGGTTCCCGTCTTCCTTATCCGCATGGATGATGGTGCAGCGAATTCCCCTCGGCTCTAGGTGCTTGGCGACAAACTCGGGCAGCGTCTCATTGGTCTTGTATTCTCGTTCACCGATCATCACCACAGCATGGGGCTTGCCTGCTTCCGAGAATCGAAAGGGCTTCCCTCCAGTAAAGGCCGTTGAAGTGATTGTGGGGCACCAGTACTTCTCGATGTGTTCAATGACCAGTTGTGTGCCCTGAGGATGCTTAACGTAGGGCCGCATCCGTGAGTTGTACATGGTATCGGTCATATCGCGCATCAGTACGACGTTCTGTCCTTGGTAGACCATCTGGCGAATGGAAAAAGGGCGTCCCAAGACACACATGTTGGTGTGCACGCCCATCACCACGACGTTTTCGATTCCACGCTGCTTCATCAGATAGTAGGCTTCGCCGCTGTCGGTAATCGCATCGCCCTCTTTGATTTCAATCGCGGGGATCTGACGAGTCCACGGGCTCCCCCGCTCGCAGGGGGGCCAGCAGTCACAGCCGCCGTCCGAATCGTCGATGGGTAAAGCTGCTTCGACTTCCGAATCGAGGTAACACCAGTTCTGAAGCGGAATCTTGGTTTCGATCTTCGGCGCGGCCTGCGCCAGTTGCCGCATAGACGTGTCCTTGTAGAAGCTCATGCAGCTGCTCGGAGAGTGAATAATCAGAACGCCCTTCTCGCGCGCAGCAGCGACTACCTCGTTCATTCTGGGAGCCATCTCAGCGACACGACGTGTGGCACCTCGACACCAATGCTGATCCCAATATCGCAGACCACCAGAGCAGTCTGAGCTGGATCCCACGCGAGTTGTTTCTGAACGACCTCGAAGTCGTTGCTGCCAGGAGCCTTGGCCACACGCTGTCGCGCTTGGAGCTCCAGGGTTCGGGTGGATGGCTCTTGGGCATAACCACCAGAGAACCAAGCCATGAAGGCAAGAACATGGATGAAAGATAAGAGCAGACTTCGGCGCATGGGATACTCCCTTCGAATGAGTTCGCGGGACGGGTCACCGCTTGTTTCTTAGTGTAACGACAGGAGCCTGAGGCGGAAAGAGGGCAAAGTTCGGCCAAAAGCAACCGCTGAGAGCCGACGGCGGATCGCTGATGGCTTACGATCGGCGGGATCGAGTGCCCCCGGCTGGTCGAATCGTAGTGCAATCTCCGCTGGCCGGGCGCTGTCAAGTTAAGGTTGGCCAGACGATTCCGAGCCCGGCGTCAGCCTTTCTCTGAGTGACTATAAGCATTCAGATAATACCGCAAAAAAAGAGAGCACGCCTAGGCAGGCCCGAGACATCCGTGGCGGCATATCCCGCCAAAGTGGACATTTGTACTCTGGGCCTACACCCTGCCGTCTTGCCGGCCGACCACGAACCAACCCGGTCCCAGGAGGACGACACCATGAGAAAGCTGATTCCCTTCCTTTGTTTGGTCACGGCCGCTTCCCTGAATTCTTCGATGCTGCTCGCAGAGGAGAATCAGCGGGACGAGAGCCCTGGTGAAAGGAAGTATTGGTCCCCTTCAAGATCTGACGTTCTTGATCGACACGGGAGCCACCACCACGGTCGTGAGCCCCCATGTGGCGAGCAAGCTCAAGCTCAAGGGAAAGGCTGCAAGGGCCGCAGCCTATGGAAAGCCACTGAGCATCAAGACCGCGCTCATCCGCCGCCTGTCAGTGGGTTCCGTTCTTTTCCACGCCGTCCCCGCCGTGATCCCCAGCGTCTTCTCAATGCCCTCAGACCTTCAACTCGTCGATGCTATCGTGGGATTGACTGTCCTCAAGCGATCCAACTTCACGACCGACTCTTGAAACTGCCATCCTTGTCCTTGTTTTCCGAAAAGGCGACCCATTCTTTTCAGATACAAGCTTTTCGTGGTCGCATGTCCGCTCGGTCTGCGCGGAACGCCCTTTCG
Organism: Acidobacteriota bacterium; assembly: GCA_965219855.1. Classification (GTDB taxonomy): domain Bacteria; phylum Acidobacteriota; class UBA6911; order RPQK01; family JAJDTT01; genus CAUZIZ01. The sequence goes on along the minus strand of CBDCOR010000012.1, from coordinate 328,773 downwards.
CTCGGGCCCTGGGCTGAGACCCAGGTATTCTAAGGGAGACAGGACTGCAGGGGCTGCGAGTCCCCTGAGGCTTGGCCCTGCGGGTACGAACTGTTAGTGAATTAGTAGTCCGGAAGTACCAGGCAGCTTATTCAAGCCTCCTGGAGCGTGAATTTGGCGGGGGGGGGTAAAACGGTTGATGTGCGTGCTTCTAGATCCCTACCGATACTCCCCGCCTTCAGGCGAAGAAGGGTGTCCGAAGCCCTGCGAGGGTCTGTTAGGGAAGCGCCCTGAAGTGGCGAAAGAGCGACTCGCTCGCCGTACCGCCTCGGGCCGCAATACGGCTTGACTCCGAGCGACCATCAGACGAAACTTCCCATCGAGATACCCTGCGCGCTCGCCTCGCCGACACACGTTGTTGGATACATGAGCACATAGGAGGATCGAATGGCCGATATCAGCGTAGTCGTCGTCGGAGCGGGCATCGCCGGTCTGAGCGCATCCTTTCACCTCGCGGAGAAAGGTGCCGGGCCGATCACCCTGATCGATAAAGGTCGGGTTGGCAATGGATCGAGCAGCCGGTCCGGCGCCGTGAACACCATGCTCATGGGCACCAAGGCGGCCACTGTGGCTCGGGGCATCAGCTTCGACATCTTCGAGCGCTTCGACAGGATCCTCGACGACTATGGGTTTCACCAGGTGGGTTGTCTGGGCTTATACGACCCCCAGCAGTTCGCGATCGCTTCCCAGCTGCACGACATGCACCGACGGAGCGGCGCCCGTTTCGAGGTCCTGCGTCGCAGGGAACTCGAGGCGCGCTTCCCCGACCTGAGGCTCGAAGACGACGAGTATGGGGTCCTTGACCTCAGGGGCGGCTACAGCGAACCGGACCGCTACATCCCGGCACTCACAGCCAAGGTCCGCGAATCTGGGGTACAGATTCGCGAGCACTGCATCGTCGAGGATTTTCTGATCGAGCGCCAAGGGGTGCAGGGCGTTCGCCTCCGCGGCGGCGAGGAGCTGAGGGCCGACGCCACGGTCTGCACAGTGAATGCGTGGGCCAATTCTCTGCTCTCCCTCGTCGGCCAGCCACTTCCGGTGCGAAACTTCGTACACGAGCGCTTCGTCACCTTCCCATTCCCCGAACCGCCGCGTTTGCCTGCTACCAACGACGACACGAAAGGAGTCTACTACCGTCCCACGGAGGACAACCGCATCCTCCTGGGCACCGAGGCCACCGAACCCGTACAGATCAAAAAGCCCGGGCCCGACTTCGCTTTGATCGAGCTGGAACCTGCAGCGGACAGTCTTTCTTTCATTCGGCAGGCGGTGCGAGACCGGTTGCCCAGAATGAAGGACGCCGGCTTCGACTATCACCGCGTGGGCCTGATCAGCTACCCTATCGACCTGGTGCCCAATATCGGTCCCGTCGACGCCCTCCCCGGACTCTACCTGGGCACCAACTTCTGCTCGGGCGGCTTCGGCTACCATCCCGTGGCAGGCCTTCTGCTGTCGGAGTACATCGTCGACGGCCAGACACAGATCGACGTCAGCAGCTTCTTACCCGATCGCTTCAAAGACTTCGACACCGAGGCCTACCTGGAGCAGGAGATTTCGCAGAGAGAAATGATCGCCGCCCACGCCGCCCGGAACAAAGAGGTTGTACGAAAGCGACACTGAAGGCGGTCGACGCATCAGCGTTCTCCTGTTCAGCGCCGGCATCCGAGCGAGTGGCGGGTGCTCGGAAAGCCGGTGCCACGCTCAGAGATCGCGGCGTTGGTCACCGGCCGTTTCGAGTTTTGTGCACAACGTGCGTGTCCCTGGCATGCTGCACGGCAGCGTAGTCAGGCCACCCGCTGTGGGAGCAAGGCTGGTCAGCGTGGACAAGCGTTCAGTTGGAGACGTTCCCGGACTCGTGAAGGTGGTTGTCAAGAACGACTGCGTCGTCGAAAATCATTCGGCCCGCCCGCTGTGCCAGTTGTTTTTCAAGGCTTTCCTCGAGGGCCGGGTCTGGCATCGGCAACCTGAAACGCCCAGATCGTGGCATCATCGAACACAAAGCGCAGTCGGATTGCTTTTCCTCTGAACTGAGCCAGCGATTGGCCCTTCCACCTTACCCGATGGGCCAGGCTGTCGCCCTGGACCACTTCGCAGTCTTCGCGCCGAAATCCGTCTCGGCTGATGATTAAGTGCTGCTCCACGTCTCCCCTGACATAGTTGTCCAGCATCGAAGGCAGTCCCAGATAGAATCCCTCGTAGCGATATACCTTCATGCTCTCGACTTCCGGCCACCTTTCGCTCATGGGATGGAACACCGTCTGCCGGCGGGACTGCTCGATCTGGTACCAGATCTTGAATTTCTTGTCCTGGGCGTCATAGATGGCAGTGCCCAACTGGATTCCGTAGCTCTTCCGGGCCGTTTCCTCCCAGGGTGCGTCCGCTTCGAGCAGGGGATTGGCCGGATGTTTTCTGAGGACACCTTGCACCCGCTTTACGTTGTACCAGGCACACAGCGCCTCGCTGTCCACCAGCAGCTGCTTCTGAGTGCCGAATCGAAGGGGCCGCTCCGATTCCAACTCTGGTAGATGCACAAAGGGTGAACCCGAGTTCGGTTGGGCAAGGGACCGCGGCCCCACCAGTAGCAGGAGCGCTGCCGTTATCGCGGAGATCCTGATGCTCATTTCCATGGGTACCGAGCGTACTTAGCCCGCATCCCCAACGTCAGCCCAGATTTCTCAGGACAGTCGTAGTGCAGGCTCGACGTTTTCGTATACCATCGGCACTTAGAGTTCGGAGACCGGCATGGTGGCGAACTGATCTGGGCGGGTCTGTATAACAGTGGCGGCAATCGTGCCCGTGGCAGTCACTTTCAGGGTTCCCTCAAAATTGGTGAGATCCAGATCTGCATCATCCCACGGAAACTCGTTGAGGAACTTGGCCAGGTGTCCCATCATCACCAGATTGACTTGAGCCGAGGCGACCAGCTTGTCATTCCGGTCGCACAGTCGCAATTCCAGTGTCACTTCCTCTTCTTCCAGGTTCATGATGGCAACGCCCGTGCTGATTTGCTCTTGAGCGTTTGTCTCCATGGGTGCAGAGAAACCTTCCAAAGGCGCACTGGCTCCGACCCCGGCTAAACCATTGGCTCCTCCAAAAACGACGACCCCGGCCAGACGCCTGCTCGAGGCAACCGTCACCGAGCCCACCTGCCCACCTCCCAGAGAATCTGTCTTGAAGCGTCTGAGGCCACCGGAGGGAATCACCGCGTTGAGCTCTCCGACGACTTCCTCCCCGTTCAGACCGATTGTCAGGGGATTCCCATCGTCGTCCTTCAGCGTCATCACTACCTCGGTGTCGACCTGGTTCTGCAGAGCGTAAAGGATGATCTGGCCAAAGAGACCACCTCCACCGGCAAATTGGGCAAAGTAGAGATTGAAGGGGACCGTGAATGTCAGAAAGTCCAGGCTGTTTCCGACAGAGTTCGTCCAGACAGAAACATCGCCGGTCTCGAATCCATCAGCGAAGATTGGCGCAGGGATGGTGTATATTGAGGGATTTTCGAGATTCCAACCTTCAACTCGTGTTAGTTTGCCGGTCTCCTCAACCTTCACTTGAGTAAGCTTCTGTCCCTGCCCGTCTGGTTGTGTCAAACCGATGATATCGCGGCCGAGCTGAACAAGATCGAGATAAGGGAAGCCACTACCCAAGAAGGGCTGATCAAAGTTCTTTAGGTCGAGGAGATCGCCAGAGAGACCGTCGAAAATTGATATTCGGGTCGACCTTCGCACAAAGTCAAAATCGGAAAACAACAATGCGGTGTCCGTGACGGTGGTCGCGTTATTCAGGAGCAGAAGATCCGTCTCAATATTTGGAGGTCCTGTCTCGGCACCGTCCTGAAGCCCAATGATTGGATGGTCGCTAGTGTTGCTGACGTCGGTTAAAGGAATGGTGTTCCCAGCGCTCAAAGCAGGAGCGCCATTGAAGCCTAGAGCCGGGAAGGTCTCACAATTTACCCGCATTCGTGTCAGACCAGTGAACGTTTCTCCATAGACAATGCAATATGTTCGGCTGTTCGCTCCTCCTGCCATGGCGAATCTCTTTCCCCCACGGGCGGCTCCTAAGATCACCCCGTCCGGAGGTGCAATGCCGCGGTGAAATGAAAAATTAGAACCGTCCATAGAGAAGTAGAGCTTAATATCATTCGCAGTGGCATCAAAGCCACCCACGATCACGCCAAACCTGGTCAGAACCAGGTCCGAGCTGAAAAAGACCTGCTCAGGGGTCACCAGCACTGGCTGCCAAGGCGCACTGCCATCTGCCGGACGGGTGATGAGTCTAAGTTGACCATTATGAACGTACGAGATGAAGAGCCGTCCAGAAAATTCAACAATCTGTTTGCTCGACGCAAAGATACTGCCCGAAGCGATGTCCCGGGTGACAATGCCGTTACCACCCCGCAGCCCCGTCTCGGCGCGAATTAGGCCAAAAGGAAAATCAAAGGACACCAGGTCGTTGCTCCCTTGACTGCTACCTTGAAACAAAGCCACCGTCATGACCTTCCCGTCGCCACTGGAAGCCAAAGCAGCTTCCAGCGGGTCTCTATCATCCAACTTAAGGCGTTCTGTGAACAATTGGTTCTGAGTCAAGGCAAAGACACTGGACATCCAAATCACACACACAAGCACGATGCGTCTTCGATGATTTCTCACCCTCATCTTCTCCTCTTTTTTCCCGGCGGCGGAACGCCTCGGACTAACTGTGGCGAGCTGCCTCCTGAACCCGATAGCATAGACTCCCCCGAGCACGTCAATTGGATTACTCTGAAGCCGGGAAAGGCCTGGGAAGCACTTTGATCGCGACCTGACGATCCAATTTGGTATCTCCGGCAAGTACACCTCCCCCCGCCGCCCTGGCCGATTTTCTCGGTGATTTTGTAGTGGGAGATGGTTTGCCCTATCAACGGAGTCTCCAGGATACAGGAGAGCCTGTCTAGCGAATACCAGATGGTTGGATCTGGAAGGGCAATCTCAGGGGGATGGTTTATATAGAAATCGGAAAGTAGGCGGAATTCAATCCGCCTTTTCCGCTGACAGTCGGAATGTCGTTCGCTGCGAAGCTGGTCGTGTGCTTGAGACTGCCATCCTCGTCCTTGTTTCTCGAAAAGGCGACCCAGCGCCGGAGGCAGCACGTTCTGGAAGAAGCCTGTAGGGGGGATGAGTCCTTGCGCCGAGAGGTGAAGTTCCTACTCGAGCAAGAGGCGGAAGCCAAGGACTTTCTGGAAGCGCCAGCACTCGAGGTGGCCGCCCAGCACACCCTGGTTCGAAGAGGGAGCCTTAGATGGGTCCGGGAGGGGGCGTGGTCTGCCTTGATCTTGCAATCCCAAGGCTGCGGATGAACGCTGATGAAGAACAGCCCTACCTATTTCCTCGCATTGCGGGCATCTTTTTCATCTCATCTGAGATGATCCTCAGCCATTCCGGGTGTTGTACCAATCTCTGCATCGCCGATGCGATTCTGACCTGTTGTTCCGAGTATTTTGCGGAGTATTGCTGAGCAGCGGCAGCACGCTCCGCGTCCGACATATCCTCCAAAGACTTCGCAACTGCCCCCAACTCGATATTGGCCTTGGCTATCTCTTGAGCCGCGGCACGGGCGCTGGCCTCATCTTCGACGTTTTCGATTGCCTCGGCGATGTTTGCGAGTTGGGTTCCCATCCGGTCGGATGGGTCGCCGTATGTACTGAAGCTTCCTTCGGGCTCCATCGGGTTGGAAGAAGTTTCAGGAGGGGGAGTCTCGTTTTCAGGTGTGCCGGAGCAGCCCATCCATCCCAGCAGGAGAATCGTAGTCGTCGTAAGAACCAGCAGACGTTTCATTCCATGCCTCCATCGTAGTAGTCCCGATCCGAAGTCATCCAGTGTTTTCCCGTCAAGTATACAGGTCCCGCCGTCCGATCTGCTTGATTCAGCGTCGAATAACGTCTCAATCAGGAGATATCCGTCCGCCCGGTATTGCTTTAACCGTGCCTCAGATAGCTTGAAATCACCCATTCGCGTTCCGTCTGCTCGCGACCTTTGACATAATGAATTTGCTCTCTATTTTGCTAGCAAGATGCGCCGGAAGGAAGATTGAAGGTTGAGTGATGTGACGGGCATGGTGGGGACCGTAAGGGGTCTGATCGATCCCTCTGAGCTTGGACTCACCCTCATGCACGAGCATCTGGTCTGGGGGTCATGGGTATGGGCACATCTACTGCAATACCATTCCCATGATGTGTCGCCGAGGGATTACTGAGGAACAGATCGACTGCATCCTCGTCCAGAACCCGGCACGGCCGCTGTCCTTTGCCTGACATTGAGGAGGGAAACGATGCCGCCTGACCTGATCATTTCCAACGGAACCATCCTGGACGGAACTGGCAAGGCTCCGGCATCGGGCGATATCGCGATCACAGGAGGGAAGATTTCGGATGTGGGCAATCTGGCGGAAGTTGCAGAGGTCCCGGTGCTGGATGCCACCGGACTCTATTTGAGTCCTGGCTTCATCGACATTCACAGTCATTCTGATTATTCCCTGGTGGTGGACCCGCGCGCCGTGAGTGCCGTTAGCCAGGGGGTGACACTGGAAGTAGTCGGCAATTGCGGTCACGGTTGTGCACCGATCGAGAGCATCGAGCTGGCGGCCAGCAATATCTACGGTTATCAAACTTCCCTGGGTATTTCATGGAAGACCATGGCCCAGTATCTGGACCGCCTGGAGTCGCTTCAGCCGGCACTCAACGTCATCACCCTGGCAGCCAACGGTAACCTACGCCTGGCCACGGTCGGGTTGGCTGAACGCAATGCCACGGCTTCCGAGTTGGGGCAGATGGAGAAGCTTCTGACACAGGCGCTGGAGGAGGGAGCCTTCGGCTACTCCACTGGACTGGAGTACAACTGCGAGCAGGGCTGCGGCGAAGAAGAGATCGTCGCTCTGTGCAAGGTTGCCGCCAGAGCCGGGGGGATCTACGCCACCCACACCCGCAACCGGGCCGGTGAAGCCGAAGAAACTATTGCTGAGGCGATCCGGACAGCTGACGCCGCCGACATCCCGCTGCAGATTTCCCACATCGCCTCAGCAGCCCGCCTGGCGCCGGACAGCACCTGGGCTGTCCAGCAGGCCCTGGATCAGGTGGAAGCAGCTCGCGCCCGAGGTCAGGATGTGACGATCGATCAGCACACACGGATGTATGGCACTACCAATCTCAGCACCATGCTGCCCCAGTGGGCCCTGGAGGGAGGTCCTCGCTCTATCGCCGAGCGGCTGAAGGACCCGAAAACTCGGAAGAAGATGAGCCAACACTCCAGCATCATCGTCTCCTTGGCACAGGGCGACTGGAATCGAATTGTCGTCTTTCACAGCAAGGCCCTGCCCGAGATCTCGCAGAAAAGTATATTCGAGATTGCCGATACTTGGGGTGTCGGTATTTACGATGCGATCTACGATATTCTACTGGCGGAGATCGATGACCTGCACGCCTTGATGGTCATCTGCCTGGCCTACGAGGAAGCCGATCTACATCTGCCCGTGAGCCTCCCTTACTGTATGCCGGGCTCGGACGCAATCGCGCTGGCGCCGGACGGGCCTCTGCAAAACGAAACTTTTCATGGATCCTATACCTGGGCAGGTTATTACTATCGTACGTTTGCCCGGGACAAGGCCCTTTTCAGTCCGCAGGAAACTATCCGCCGGATGACGTCGTTGCCCCAGCGCGCATGGGGCTGAAGGACCGCGGCGTCATTCGGAAAGGGAATTGGGCGGACCTGGCTATCTTCGATCTCGCGGCCTTTTCCGATCGCGGAACGACCTTCGAACCGAACCAGGTATGCCAGGGTATGGTTCACGTCCTGGTGAACGGGGTCGTGGCTCTCCAGAATGGCAAGCTGACGGCAGAAAGAGCGGGAAGAGTCCTTCGCCGTTAGTTATAGTTAGGACTCGATGACAGAATTCGATGCAACCTGGGGCGACTCCGCACCGATCAGCGATTCAGCTCTCGTGCCGATTTCCGGACGATCTTTCCCCAGTCGATCTCCCCCAGCACCTGCAGAGCCCGCTGACAACTGTATTCCTTTTTCTTCTTGAAAATCAAGACCTTGGGATGGTCATAGACGGTGAATGCTTCCTCTGCTCCCTGATCCGGAATCTCGATCCCGAATAGCTTCGGGTAAGCCGTAAACTCGGCGACCCTTTCCCACCCCAGACTTCCGTCGAAGAGAGTCTGGTAGTATCGGGTGGTCATGGGATAGCGCATGGGCAGCCTCGGAATCGAATGAGAAAGACGGTTACTGCTCAAGATGATGTAGTCTGCTCGCTCCAGCCAATCCAGGGCCAGGACGAGCTTTTCTGGAGTGTCGTCGTCGTACCATTTCAGCTCGACCCTGCTCGCGTACCGGTCTGGATCCTCGCCGTCGACGTGAAGGGGCAGGGCATCGTCCCAATGCTCGTGGGCAAGAACGCTTTTCTCCCCCAGATGTTGGTAGATCCAGCGGCTGGCTGTGATTCGGGTATGGGGCTGACGGTAAACTGAGGTGAAGGCCGTTGCCCAGAGAAGTGTTGTCACCGCCACGGCGCCTAGCATGCACCTGGCCATGGTGGGGAGCCATGAGGGACGTCCGATCCCAGCTTTTGCCCTCTGCACAGTTTTTGCCTTCTGCACCAACCGGATGAGCAGCCAAGCGGCCAGGAGGGCCAACAGTGGATAAGCAGGTAGGAAGTAGTCACCACACTTCTCGCCAGATTGAGGCTGTCCAACCAACGCGTGCTGGGGGTCAATAGCCGAGCCGGTTCTTGAAAGGCGTCCGGCTGACACAGGTGAAAGACAACCAAGGTCAGCACTCCAGTTGCAATCAGGCTCCAGAAGGTTCGTTCGGCCTCTGAGCTGGCTCGTGCCAACGACCTGGTAAGCTGCCAGGCCTGCACGACCCGTAGGATTGCTACTGCGACCAGCAGCAGCACCAGTGTGGCAATCGATATCTTGCAGGCCATCGCCATGGCCAGGAACAGTCCGGTCAAGAGATAGTAGCTCAGCTTGCCGGACAGTTGTAGCCGAGCCAGCCAGTAAAGGGCGCAAAGGCCAAGAAAGTTGGCGAAGGTGTCCACCACGAAAAAGTGGGACTGTTGGATAGGTAGAACACTGGTGGCCAATAGGAAACTGGCTAATAGGGCCATTCGATGGTCTCGATAGAGGACTTGCACCAGGGCGAAGAGGACGATGATAGTGCCCAGATCAAGAGAAGCGCTAAACCCACGTCCGAGCAGATGAATCTGGTCATAGTCGGTCTGGCCCGTTATCTCGGCTAGGGCCCGGACCGTCGTGGTTGGAAGGGTCCCGTAGACGAAACGAGGAAAACCCACGTTTCGTGGATTCAGAGGCGAGCGTTTCTGGTCTAAATACTCGAGCAGACCGGACGGCCACTTCAGGCTCGAGGCCACCGTCGTCAGGAATCTCTCGTCGGGATGTAGATGGCAACCCTGATCCCAATCCAGTCCCTGCAGGCGGAGGATGGCAGCGAGCACCAGGATCGAGAGTAGTGCAATAGTCGACTTCAGAGATCGAGTGTGGCTTCTTTGAGTATCTTGGGTCCGCCTGTCTGGTGGAGGATCAGGGTGCTTCGGTTGGGAAGACGAAGCGTTGCCGAAACTGTGAAACCTGCTCTTCATACGCTATTCTGGGGAGCGAATCGACGTTGCCCGCAGCACACGGTCTGCTTCAATGCGGCTCCGTCCGTGCTTGACAGGATTCTGACATGGACACGACTATTCCACAATTTTGAACACTACTCTCCGGTTAAAAGTCGAATGATATCAAGCGGTTAGCGATGTGACCTACTTGACCTTGCAAGTCCCAATGCCTAAGTGGTTGCAGAATCAGGATTTGCTCGAACGGGGTAATTCTTGAAAATTGGCGTCAACTTCTGGAGTGATGGCGCCCTGAGTGCATAGGAAGGAGGTGAATCCTGAAGGGATTCCGTATTTCAGCCCAGGGTTTCCGAACCCTGGGTCAACGGCGTCGCCCCGGATTTCAACCCTGAATGGGTTGTGTACAGAAGGGCAACAAATGGCTGAGGACGCACGCGGGTAAGAGGCAGGCGGAGTTCCCGCCTGCCCCTCCCCGTTGTCGCGATGGGGTCTGTTCCCCACATTTACCGGCGTGAGGGTCACTCACCGGGCGACCCCAAAGACGTTGCCCCATTTCGGGGAACGACGTAACATACTTGACCGTAGGTGTTGCGACAGAGACAGAAGCTTTCCAGGGAAAGCAAGCCGAGCTTTCGGCAGAAGAACCCCACCCGGAGTTTGCGGTTGTCGTTGTAGTTCTTCCGTTTAAGCTTCATGCTCCGGAGTCGCATTCGGACCCAGGAGTCGAGCTTTTGGAAGAGCCAACGATTGGTCGCAAACTCGGGGGTGAAGTACTGTGCTGTCCCCCTGATCACTCGGTTCAATTTCAGGATTGCCTCGGCATCGAGGTTATGGCAGCGGACGGTTAATTCCCGCACCTTATCCTTGAATTTCTGCTGGGACTTGTCGCGCATGCGCCGGGAACGGGACGAGAGGAAAAAGCCAAGAAATTCATAGCCTTTTCCGAACGTCATGATCCGGGTTTTCTCCGGACTCAGCCGTAGCTGAAGTGGGGTTTCCAGCACTTGCTGGACGAGTTCCATAGCCTCTTGCGCCTGCTGTTGGGACCGGGTCAAGACGACGAAGTCGTCAGCATAGCGGGCGAATTGAAAACCCGCCCGGTGCAAGGCCCAGTCCAATTGGTTGAGGACGATGTTAGCCAGCAGTGGGGAAATGACTCCTCCCTGTGGCGTGCCGACCGTGGTCGGCTTGAAGACTCCGTCGTCCATGACCCCGGCAGTGAGAAATCGTTGGAGAAGGCGAAGGATATTGCCGTCGGCAACCTTGTCGGCCACCAACTGCATAATGACGTTCTGTGGAATGTGGTCAAAAAAACCTTCCACATCGGCGTCGAGTACCCAAAGGTAGCCGGCGTCGTGAAGGGACAACAGCCACTGGATCGCCTGATGACAGTTGCGTTTAGGACGAAACCCGAAGGAGGCGTCCTGAAAGAGCGGCTCGAAGATAGGTTCCAGCAGCCGCCGCAGAACCTCCTGGGCCACGCGATCGCGGACCACGGGGATCCCGAGCGGCCGGGTCTTCTTCGTGCGAGGGCCTTTGGAGATCCGGACGCGGAGCAGCGGATCGGGCCGAAACGCCCCTGATTTGAGAACTTTCATCAGGGCGAGAAGGTTTGGTTCGAGGTTAGCCTCGAACCTCCCGACGCTGACCTTGTCCACTCCAGCGGCACCTCGGTTGCGCTTGACTTTCTTGAAAGCGGCCCGCATGAGCTCGATCGTAATGCGACCGGTCAGCGAGTGCTCCTTTCTGCTCTTCACCATGGTGTTCCTGTTAGGTTGCATCATCAGGTGAGACGGATCGGGGATCTATCGGGTGTTTCTTAGCCAGGCACCTAGGTGTCTGTTTTCTCGGTTTGACCCGGGCAAGAGCACGGGCCGGCCCATTTTGGAGGCCACGGCCGGGACGCTAACTACCCAGAGCTCAGATCCTTCCTCAGCTCGTCTTCGGTTTTACCTTTCCTCCAGTCGAAACTGGAGTACTCCGGCTCTGCGGCAATCCCTAAACCGAAGTTACCCTGAAAACTAGCTGAAAAACAACCTGTAAGCCATTGTGGATCATCAGGTAAGGGTCTTTTTGTGTTCGACAATTTGTACCCATGTAATAGTTGGTTTAACGTCCTTTATTGTCGGTAGTATGTGATATTATAGTGCCCATGTACATCGAATCCGTTCCCAACCGCAACTCGCCCCCGGCCATTCTCCTGCGCGAGTCCTACCGGCAAGCCGGCAAGGTGCGCAAGCGCACTCTGGCTAACCTCAGCAAGTGGCCCGCGGAGATCGTCGAAGGCCTGCGCAGCCTCTTGAAGGGAGGCTCCGTCATCTCCGACTTGAGCCAAGCCTTCCAGGTCCAGCGCACTCGCCCCCATGGTCATGTGGCGGCCGTCTTGGGTACCCTGCGCCGCCTCGGTTTGGAGCGCTTACTGGTCACTCGCAACAGCCTGCAGCGCCGCCTGGTAGTGGCCCTGATCGTGGCGCGCATCCTGGAGCCCCGCTCCAAGCTGGCCACCGCACGCGGATGGGATCCCCAGACCCTGTCCAGCAGCTTGGGCGAGCTCTTACAGGTGGAGGCCGCGACGGCCGATGATCTGTACGGCGCCTTGGACTGGCTGCTCGTTCGACAACCAAAGATTGAAAACCAGCTGGCGGCTCAGCGCCTGCAGGACGGTTGCCTCGTGATCTACGACGTCACCTCGACCTACTTCGAAGGGAGGAGTTGCCCGTTGGCCCAGCGGGGGTATTCCCGAGACGGCAAAGGGGGTACGCTGCAGATCGTCTTCGGCCTGCTGTGCGACCGTCAAGGCTGCCCTGTCGCGGTCGAGGTCTTCGAAGGCAACCGAGCGGACCCCACAACAGTGACCAGCCAAATCCAAAAACTGCGCCAACGCTTCGGGTTGCGCTCGGTGGTGGTGGTCGCCGATCGAGGAATGCTGACGGAAGCCCGCATTCGGGAGGAGCTCAAGCCGCTGCCCGGCATGGGCTGGATCACGGCCCTGCGAGGCCCTCAGATCCGCAAACTGTTTCAATCCGGTCCGCTGCAGCTGTCCCTGTTTGATCAACGCGACCTGGCCGAGATCCAGAGCCCGGACTACCCCGGGGAACGGCTCATTGTCTGCCGTAATCCCCTCTTAGCGGAGGAACGGGCCCGCAATCGCCAGCAACTGCTCCAGGCGACCGAGCTGGAGTTGGAGAAGATTGTCCAGGCAACGCAACGTCCGAAGCGTCGCTTCAAGGGCAAGGATCGGATTGCCCTGCGGGTGGGCAAAGTCCTCAACCGCTACAAAGTGGGCAAGCATTTTGTCCTGGAGATCGGCGAGGAGTCCTTCTCCTACCAGCGCCGGCAGGAGCGCATCGAGCAGGAGGCGGCACTGGACGGGATCTATGTGATTCGCACCAACCTGGCCCGCGAGCAAATGGATGCCGAACAAACGGTGGCTGCCTACAAGGGGTTGTCCGTCGCCGAACGGGCCTTCCGCAGCTGTAAGAGTGTCGATCTGAAGGTCCGACCCATTTACCACCATCTGGAGGATCGGGTCCGCGCTCACGTCTTTCTGTGCATGCTTGCCTACTACGTCGAGTGGCACATGCGACAGAAGTTAGCTCCGATCCTGTTCGACGACGAGGATCCCGAGGCGGGGAGGCAGCTTCGCGATTCGGTGGTGGCACCCTCTCAGCGCTCTCCTCAGGCCCTCCGCAAGGCTCACCGCAAGCGCACCGTTGAGGGTGGGCCCGTGCACAGCTTTCAGACCTTGCTCAGCGATTTGGCCACGATCTCCAAAAACCGGATTCAGCCGCAGTTGCCCGGCTCAGCAGCCTTCGACAAAATCACCCGTCCCACATCGCTTCAGCAGCGAGCCCTGGATCTCCTCGGCGTTCGTCTATAATGTACCCAGTACCGACGCAGCTGATTTGTAGCATTACCCCAATCTTAACAATAGGTTACATCACTTTTCTACGAGGTAACTTAGGCCTAAAGCGGAGGCGGCTCAGGAGGCCTTCTCCACAGCACCGCATCATCCGTCGCCTTTCGCCGAGGGCTTATAGCGCGGACTCACCCAACGTGGGACGGTGGGGGACCTTCACCGGTCATGACTCGAACCATTTTCCTCAGGCGGCGACAGGTATCACCCAAAGCAGTTCCAGAGAGATAACCACATGTTCTTTCTGAAGACGAGGTCAGGGAACCTCGCCGACGCTTCGCTCAAGGGCGGTCGTTGGCGCTTTGCTCTAGGCCGAAGTGCCGTCTCCCGAAGTCTTCCTGCCTGGCCCCTTCGTGACGATCCCTTCTTCCGGACCTGCCGTTGGGAGCGCCCTGGCTGCCTACCTCCGCTGGTTAGTTGCGGAGTTCGAGCAGGAAGTTCTGTACCAGCGTGGACTCGCACAGGTAGGCTTCGGCGTCTTGCTTCTCTTGAGGTTCGGGAGTGTCCTCGAAATACCGTCCAGGGTCGGCCGTGCAGGGCGCAAAAGAGGAAGCGGCAATTGACGGATCGATAGGGACTGTAGTACTCCCCCGGTCCGTAAGTGTTGAAGAGGCGTACCACCACCGTCTCAGTGTCATGCTGGAGAGCCGAGTTGCGGATCTGCATCTCGTTGACCCATTTGGTCATGGCGTAGTCGTTGAGTTGGGAGACGGCGCATTCATCGTTGACCGGCTCAGTCATCAGCTCAGGTCAATCGCCGTACACCTCAGAGGAGGAACAGTGGATGAGTCGAAATCCAAGGCGCTCCTGCAGGCGGATGACGTTCTTTGTCCCAACCGCGTTGGTCTTCCAAAGAGCCTCGTAGAAGTCCTCGCCGTTCCACCGTCCAAATTCGGCGGCGCAGTGATAGACGTAGTCAAACGGGCCCATCTCCTGAAACACTCGCGCCAGCTGGCGGTATTCCCCGACATCACATCGGGCATAGCCAGGAGCCTGAACGCCACCTGCTAGGCCGAAGCTGTGCTCGTCTGCCTGGTGTCGTAGGTCGCAAGCGACGACCTTATTTCCGCGCTGGCGGAGATCGCTTACCAACGCGCTCCCTACGGTTCCCAAGCCCCCAGTAACCAGAATAGACCGATGGTTTCTCTGATTGAGTTCGATCAACATCCGCTTACCTCGCTATGTTTCGACTCGCCATCTCTGTTGAGAGGCAACTGCTTCGTCCCAATTGTGTGCTCCCAGCGGACTCTCCCCGAAACGCCTCGACGGATCCTCCAGACACCGGCTCGCAAGGGTTGTTCAGTTTCTGGGAGCCGAATCAGAGGGTGTACTGTATCTTTTCCATTCCAACATCGGCTGGCTCGTGGACTGAGTCAGCCGGCGAAGTAGAAGCAGTTTCCCAGTAGTGGGGAGCTGCCAGCAGGTAACGATCCGCCGATGGCGCAAGACCGGATCGGAAGACGTCTCGCCCTACCGTTTGGAGCTCGCAGAGATTCTCGTCCCAGGCAAGATACTCCACGGTCGGAATCGCCAGTCCCACCCCCACTGTGTACCTGCCTTCTGCCAGCGGCCAGTTGGGGAACACGCAGTCTACGGCTGCTGTCCCCGGCTCTATGGTGAGTGGTAAGCTCGAGTCTGGCTGGGTTGAGCAGACAAGGATGGGAGTGTTGTCCCTGGTCTGGATCTTGAATTCTACGGAGCCGCGCTGGGACCTTTCGGTTGCCGAAAAAAAGATCCTGAAACGAACATAATCCCAGGTTCCCAGCACCGAAAGAGGTTCCCCGGCCACGTCCAGCATCTGAATTGCGGTGATGCTGAACTTCGCAGCGGTAGTTGGTTGCCAAGCGAACAAGAATCCGGGCGGTAGGGAAGGGTTCCTAGCGTTACCGTTGGAGCGGTTTTTCAGGTAGGTCTCGGTTACGGAAAAGCTGTCTCCCACTTCCGTGATCCGACCCTTATCCAGCAGGATTGTACGTGAGCACAGCTTTCTGACCGTGGACATGTTGTGGCTTACGAAAAGGACGGTCCGACCTTCTTGGCTGGCTCTATTCATCCGGCTCAAGCATCTCTTTTGGAACTCGGCGTCTCCAACTGCCAGAACTTCGTCCACCAGCAGGATATCTGGTTCCAGATACGCTGCGACGGCGAACGCGAGCCGCACGTCCATTCCCGAAGAGTAGTGTTTAACAGGTGTGTCGATGAACTCAGTGATTCCTGCGAAGTCCACGATTTCGTCCACTTTGCGCCGGATTTCACCCCGGCGCATACCCAGGATAGCCCCGCTGAGGTAGATGTTCTCCAAGCCGGTCAGCTCCCGATGGAATCCGGTACCAACCTCGAGCAGACTGGAGACGCGACCTCGGAGCCTTGCTGTGCCGGTCGTCGGTTCGAGATCCGGCTCAATATCTTCAAAAGGGTACTCTTGCCTGCCCCGTTGGCACCGATAACGCCGACGACTTCGCCTTCCTGAACCTCAAACGAAACCTCCCTGAGTGCCCAGAACTGTTGGCTATTTCGAGGGGCACTCCATCTCCTAAAGAGGGAGGGCAGGTCCGAGAGTGCTTCCCTCAGTGTTCCGAAAGGCTGTTGTCTTGCGCCTATCCGGAATTGCTTTCCAAGGTTGGAAACGGAGATTGCCGGCGGACAGCCCTGCGACCCTCCGGCATTCAAATTAGATAACGTCGGCAAATTTCCTCTCAGCGCTCTTGAAGTAGATAACACCGCCCCAGAAGAACAAGCACGAAAGGCCCAGCGAGATGGCAAGAGAGACGTAATTCCAAGGCTGGCCTAGAAAGGCGCTGCGAAGGGCTCCTACGATTCCGGTCATGGGGTTCAGGTCGATCAGCCAGCGCCATCGTTCAGGGACCATCGTTGGCGAGTACAAGATCGGTGTGAGGGCGCCGTCAGTGACGTCGCCACGGCGAAGATCAGGGACTGACACCCTTTATGGCTAGCCCAGGGATTGGCTTGACGGGGCATGATCCCGAATGATCCCGACCAGCAAGCGATCGAGTGCGTCAGCCGAGGAATCCGGGCTAAACACTCTTCAGATGCGGTATCCGGTTGACAGGGCGCGTACGAGGGTGGAGCCTTATCCTCTCGGTTTCGAGTAGGAGCATGACGACAGCTACTGCCATCCTACTCCGTGCGCGCTGGCTGGCGGATATTCAGATTCCGGGTGCTTCGAGGAGGTCCAACTGATGAGAAAAGAGAAGCGCATCGCGGTTCTTGCTCTGGCCTTTTTTGTTTACTCCGTAGGGTGTTCTGGTCCCGGACGGGAGAAAAAGGCTTCCGTCATTGAATTGGAACCGGGGATCCATCTGTTCGCGGACGACTATCTGGTGGAGGATCTGCAGCAGGTGTGGCGTAGCCTGAACCGGCCTTCCAAACACCCGGACAATCCCCTGGTGAAGCCGGATCGTCCCTGGGAGGGCTACCTGGCCCTGCAACCAGGCACGGTCATCTTCGACGAGGAAGAGCAGTTGTTCAAGATGTGGTACAACGCCCTCGCAAACGACAAGCGTCCCGACATCCAGGATTTTCTCTGCTACGCTACCTCCCAGGACGGGATCAGCTGGGAGAAACCGGACCTGGGACTGGTGGAGTTCCAAGGATCCAAGAAGAACAACATCTTTTTCAAGTGGTCCTTCTGGACGCACTGCGTCATCAAGGACACCGCAGAGACCGATCCACAGCGGCGCTACAAGCTGCTCTACTTTCAGGCCCACGACCGGGACCGCTTTGGCATAGGGGCAGCCTTCTCTCCCGATGGCAAGCAGTGGACCGACTATCCCGAGAATCCAGTCGTGCCATTCTGGGCTACCGGAGATACCTTTCAGGTCACTCAGGATCCCGAAACCCGACAGTTTATCCTCTACCCAGTAGTGTCCCAACGTTTGGGCTTCTAATCTCTGTAAAGTATTAATGAGTAATATGTTAGAGAAGATAATGGGTGTTTCCGACTTGAAAGTGAGTGTACGCTCACGCCCTTCAGTTCATAAGGAGGGCGAGCATGTACACGGGCACGACGATTTTTTCTCAGGTGATGCGGCATCTTCCCTGGCATCATTTTCATCGCATTGTTCAGCACTACGGAGGCGACTACAAGGTCAAGTCGTTCCGCTGTGCCGACCATTACCGGGTCATGGCCTTTGCACAGTTGACCTATCGCGAGAGCTTGCGCGATATCGAAGCCTGCCTACGGGCCATGAGATCCAAGCTCTTCCACATGGGCATTCGCTCCACGGTCTCCCGCAACAATCTGTCCAATGCCAACGAGAGGCGCGACTGGCGCATCTATGCCGAGTTTGCCCAAGTGCTTATCGCCGAAGCGCGCCGCCTGTACACCGACGAGGACCTGGGAGTCGATCTGAACGCGACCGTCTATGCCTTGGACTCCACGACCATCGACCTGTGCCTCTCGGTCTTCCCCTGGGCGCGCTTCCGCCGTACCAAGGGGGCGATCAAACTGCATACCTTGCTCAACCTGCACGGCGCCATTCCCGAGTTCGTTCTGATCTCGGACGGAAAACTGCACGATGTCCACGCCTTGGACCACCTGATTCCTTGTCCCGGTGCCTACTACATCATGGATCGCGGATACCTGGATTTCGGGCGCCTGTACCGACTCCATTCTGCCCGGTCGTTATTCGTGACCCGCGCCAAGGCCAACTTCAAGTTCCGCCGCCGCTACTCCCACCCGGTGGACAGAACGACGGGACTGATCTGCGACCAAACTGTCCTGCTGAGCACCTTCTATCCGGCCAAGGCCTACCCCGAACCTTTGCGTCGCATCAAGTTCTTCGACGTCACCACCGACCTGCGGCTAGTATTCCTCACCAACGACTTTGCTTCTCCCGCTCTGACTATTGCCCGGCTCTACAAGCTCCGCTGGCAGATCGAACTGTTCTTCAAATGGATCAAACAGCATCTCCGCATCAAGGCCTTTTACGGCACCAGTCCCAATGCCGTGAAAACACAAATCTGGATCGCCCTCAGTACCTACCTGCTCATCGCCATCATCCGCAAGCGCCTCTATCTCGAGTTGCCGCTCTACACAATTCTCCAGGTCCTGAGTGTCTCGCTCTTCGAGAAAACCCCAATTTTACAGGCCTTTCAGGACATGCATTACATTACTCAGAATAGTGACATTCATAAACAGTTGATGTTATTCGACTAACGCTGGGACGCTACTGTCCTCTACCACAAAACCATCAGCCGACCCGTCCGCAAGATCTCCCGAATGGTGAGCGACGACTTCATCCACTGGAAGAATTCGCAGCAGGTCCTGGAGCCGGACGAATATGACCCGCCCGACACCGAGTTCTACGGGATCTCCGCCTTTCCCTATGCCGGCCAGTACCTGGGCCTGTTATGGATCTACCACACCTATACCCAGTTCATGGACGTCCAATTGGTGTCCAGCCGCGACGGCATCGATTGGGAGCGAAGCGTCGGTCGCAGGCGCTTTTTCCGCCTAGCACCCGATGGTGGATACCAGAGCGACACCTTCGACAGTGGGATGGTCTTCCCGTCCAGCAATCCGATCGTCAAGGACGGAAAGGTGTGGATTTACTACTCAGGCTTCACCAACCTGCACAATGCTCCCTCCGAGGACCACGACGGGCAGATCGGCTTGGGAACTCTACGACAAGATGGATTCGTCTCCCTGGATGCGACCAGCGAGGGCTCGGTGCTGACTCGTCCCCTGAAGCTCAAGGGATCGTCGCTCTGGGTGAACATGACCTCCATGAGCGCCGAAAGAATCAACTTCAAACGGGACAGCGGAAAAGAGCTCTACAGCCAGCTCTTCACCGACAACCCATCGGCCAACGGATACCTTCGGGTGGAAATCCAGGACTCGCGGGGGCGTGCCCTGGTCGGCTACGAAGCATCCAATTGCCGGCCGCTGGAGGACACCAGTATCTATGAGGGTGATTCCTTCTACGCGGTACCCAGAGCCGGAGGAGACATCTACCAAAAAGTCTCCTGGGAAGGTGGCCGGGAGCTTTCTGCTATCGGAGATCGGACGGTCCAGCTCAAGTTCGTCCTGGGCAACGCCAAGCTCTATTCTCTCAAACTGGAGTAGGCTCTGCGACATCATCTGCCAGTGCGGGTCGGCCTTTGGGCGTTGGCCAGAATTGTGGACGCTAGGAAGACAGCGATGCCTGTGGACCTGCGGTCATGCACACAATAAGTTTACGCGTTCCGTCCCAAGAGACAACACTCTTCCCGAGGACCCCTCTACTCCAACCCAAGATCCGGGTGCGCCGTGAAGATCGAGGCCGGGAAGCGGTTTCCCAGGGTGGGATGCCGGATGGTCCGCTTCAGGACGAAGTCGAAGAGCAGAGGATTGAAATCGTAGATCTCGTTGAGACCGGCCCTTTCATGGGTCGTGATGTATCCCGCTTTCCGGAGAGTACGGGTCTGGATCACCACGTTGACGGCTGGCAGGGGATAGTCGGTCCCGTTGACCAGGCGGGAATGGAACTTCCTCCTTTCCAGCAA
Source organism: Acidobacteriota bacterium (assembly GCA_965219855.1). Taxonomy (GTDB): domain Bacteria; phylum Acidobacteriota; class UBA6911; order RPQK01; family JAJDTT01; genus CAUZIZ01. The sequence continues at coordinate 308,696 of CBDCOR010000012.1, read as the reverse complement.
GGTGGCCAGGACCTCCTGGCGGTTGAACTGGGTGGTGGCCGAGAGCTCGCCGAAGAGTCGTCCCTGGTATCGCTCATCCTCCATCATGCGAAGAAAGAGGTCGAAGCTGGACTGTCGGGTGTGCTGGTGGTCCTCCAGGTCCACATCGGATCCCAGGCTGGCACAATGGGCCATGATCACCCGCAGCCCCAATTTCAGGGGAAGCCGTAGCCTGAGGGGGTTACCGAGCTTCTGATACTCCTCGCCATCCACGGCCTGTTCTCCTCCGACGTGGGTGAGGAGGATGAGTTGGTGCTTCCTCATCCGTTCGTAGAAGGGAATGCAGCGCTCGTCGGCTGGATCCATGCCCATGGCATTGGGGAGCCACTTGAGCATGCGCCCGCCTTGGCGGGCCCAGCGGTCCATCTCTTCCAGGGCATCTGGGTGATAGGGGTGGATGCTCATGACGGGATGAAAACAGTCGGGATGGGCTCGCGCCACTTCGAACACGTAGTCATTGGGGACGTGGAAGGACGTGTGTTCGAGATCCGCCGTGCCGTCGGCTTTCAGATGGCGGTCGAAGGCCAGGATGGCACACTTCCCGTGACCCTCGATGTTTCGTATGAGATCCACTAGCCGATCCACCGCCTGCTGGTCCGCCCTGGTCAGATCCTTAACACCATAGCCGCTGATGTAGACTCTGAACTTCAGGTGCTGGACCGGATGGCGCCAGGTGAGCATGCGTGGGTTGACGAAAGCTCCCGTCCCACCCATCCCCAGTCCGGATATGTGGGTGTGGTAGTCCAGCAGTGCCCCTCTTTCAATCCCTTCGAAGGCTTGCTGGACCAGCTTCCGGGCCTGGCTGCTCAGCCCGTCCTGGAGCTCCGAGGGTGATCGGGTAGAGGCGCACCCGAATCGGTCGAGGAGACTCAGCGGTCGGGAGCGGCTCGCCCCCATCGTGAGCGCCATCTGCTGATACTAGCAGTTTTGCCCGGACGGGGAAGACCCCAGCTGGTGTCCGTCACCGGTCGAGTCGTTCGGTAGCCCTGCCGATGTGCTGGATCCCAGGCCTTGAGGATCTCTTCGGCATCCGCATAGGCCTGTGGTGCGGGGTAGTTTATCGATTTTGCGGCATCCGTCGGGTATTCTGATATAGCACGGGTCCGGCTCAGCCGGGGGGATGGGGGCTTCTCGATATTGGTGAAGGACCCACCTGATCGGCCCTGGAGGGCCCCTCTCCTAGCTTGGCTTCCAGACCATGTGGCCAAGCAGGTCGAGAAGGAGATCGACGTGAACGAACTCAGTGACAACCTGTTCTGGCTAGAGGATACCTGCAGCGTCTACGGCGTCAAGGCCGGGGAGAAGACGCTGTTGATTGATTGCGGGACGGATCTGCGGTCCGAGACTGTTGGAGAGGTCGACCGCGTGCTGCTCACGCACTTTCACCGCGACCAGTGCTCAGGCATTGCTCACTGGCAGGGACAGGGTGCTGATGTCTTCATTCCCGCCGCCGAGCGCCATTATCTCGAGGAGTCCGACTTGCAAAGGTCCGCTCACTATCTCTACGACAACTACACCGCCTACTATCCGGCGTTCGGGCCATTGGTAGACGTGCGTGGGGCGAATATGGCCCGCGACTACGAGACGATCGAATGGCAGGGTGTCCGCTTTGAGACGGTGCCGTTGCCGGGCCACACCTTCGGTGCGACGGGATACCTCTTCGACATCGACGGTCAGCGCATATTGGCTTGCGGCGACCTGATGGCTGCGCCGGCCAAGCTCGGCGACTATTTCTGGTTGCAATGGAAATACATGGACTTCCAGGGCCACGTCAACCAGCTCGAAAGCCTGGCCCGCGTCGCCGATCTGGAGTGGGATCTGGTTCTACCGGGGCAACGGGGCGCCTTTCGCCAGGGCCGAAGCCCGCCTCGACGAACTGAGCGATAGACTCGCCCAGCTCTACGGGATGTTCTTCGGTCGTCCCTACACCCCCTTTGAGGTGGAGTTTCGGCGGCTATCGCCCCATGTCTACGAAGTCAGCTCCAGCGCCCACACCTATGTCGTCAAAGACGATCAGGGTCACGCCGTGCTGATCGATTGCGGTTATGTCTCGGGCGCGCCGATTGCGGCCAACCCGCACCGCTTTATCGACCATCTGACTCCGCGAATGCGGGCCGAGCTAGGGGGCGAAACGGTGGAATACTTCCTGCCGACGCATTTCCACGACGACCACCTTGCCGGCTACCCGATGCTGCGGGCACGCTACGGAACGAAGGTTGTCGCCGCGCCGGAATTACAGGAATTGCTCCTCGCTGGGGGAGAGACAAAGGAGGTCGTCATAGGGGTGCGCTTTCCCGAGGAGTTTGCGACCCATTCGCTGCCGATCTTCGCCGATGTGGATTGGGATGGGCAGAGACTGGGCGAGGTGGCCGAGGCTATCGCCTACTGGTGAAAGACGAGGGCGACCCCAGTCACTATCCCGCATTTCTCATCGCTAGTCTACTGCGCCGCCGCAATCACCCGCCCTGGCTGCGTTACGCTCGGTCGGCCTCCTCGACGTACTGTCAAAGTACGACTGCGGCGGCCTCGGTCGCAAGCCTTGCCAGGACGGCGCTTGCGACGCCTCGCTAGGACGAGCGATGAGAAATGCGGGCTATACGTCCGTAGAGAGACAGTGACACGTCGATCCCGCCTCGAATCGTGGAGTGTAAAGCTCCCCTCGGACGTCGCTCTGGGAGCGTGTCCTGAGGCTATCTCCGGTTGCCTCCGTAAGTCGACTTTAGCATGCCGCCTTCGTCGAACCTGGAGGCCCGCAGGTCTGTTATGTCCACTGTCCGGGTCTCGCCCTCCGTGATCAGCTCGGCAAGCGCGAGGCCGATCGCTGGGCCGAGCTTGAAGGAGTGGCCGCTGCCCCCTACTGCGAGGTACATGCCCTCGATCCCGGGAGCCTTGTCGACGATCATGCTCCAGTCGGGCGTGATGGAATAGAGCCCCGCCCAGTCGGCGACGATCTTCGCGTCGGCCATCTCCGGAAACCTCTGTGCCAGACGCTGGCCGATGTCTTCGATAAAGTCGGGCGTCGCGCTCCGCTTGTAGTCGTCGGGGTCGGCCGGTTCGTTCTCCTTGGGGTGGCCGACGCCCATGAGCACCTTCCCGCCTCTGGCGGGCCGGATGTAAAACCGATCGACCATATTCGAGACAGACCTCTTAAGTGGGTGAGCGCCGTCGGGTAGTTCTATCAGCACCTCTTGTTCGCGGGAAATCTCGATGGGGAGGTCCAAGCCCACCCACTCGCCCACTCTACGGGCCCAGGGACCGGCGGCGTTGACGACAACCGGGGTCGATATCTCACCGTCTGCCGTCTCGACAGCCACGGCCTTATCTCCATCGAGCCTGATACCCGTGGCTGGCCTGTTCTGGTGCGCCTCGGCCCCGTTGGCTCGGGCCTTCTCGATCAGGGCGTTGGTTGCCGCGTGAGGGTCCGCGTAGCCCGACTCGGGCTCGTAGGCGATGCGTCCAACCCCGTCCGTGTTCACTCCAGGCAGGTGCTCTCTGGCTTCCTCCACGGGAACCTGCCAGGTGTTCACCCCGAAGGCTTTAAGCTGAGAGAGGTTCTCGTCGAACATTGATGCGGCGTCGTGGGGACAAAGAAATATCCAGCCCACGGAGTGGAAGACGTCGGGCCCGCTACCCTTCTCTTCCTGGAGCTGCTGGAATGTCCTGAGGCTCTTGAGGACCAGCACGATGCTGACCGGGTTCGAGTAGTGCTGGCGTACGATGGCCGCCGAGTCGCCCGTCGACCCCGAAGCGAACCCGCCCTTGTCCAGCAGCACTGGGCTCTTGATGCCGAGTTCGGTCAGGTGGTAGAGGGTGCTGGCCCCGACGATTCCGCCGCCGATTATTACCGCGTCTGCTGTCTGTCTCATTGGTTCAATGCCTAGTTGTCATAGAGGGGCCGTCCAAGGAAGCTCCGAAGGGTCGTCATGTCGCTCACCGGAGGCTTCTCGAACCATCCTCGCCGGCTGACCGTTGGGATACCGAGTTTGTGCAGGTCTCCCATCATCTCCGCCAGCTTGAAGCCAGTCACCATTCCGTCCATCACGGGCGCCCCGATGACCGACTCAACGTCGGGAACGTCGTGAGTCAGCACCGAGCCTGCCAGTGTGCATCCTGGGATGACGATCTCCGCGCCGTCCTCCTCGACACACCGCTTGGCGGCGCTGACAACCGCCTCAATGATCTCACCGGGTGGGGTCTTGTCGGGGTAGAGGTCGTTGGCGGCAATGTCGAAGGGACGCTGCGAGGCGAAGTGCTCATGCAGGCCATAGGTGGTGAGGAGGTCTTCCTGGATCTTGCCGTTCTGGTGGTCCACGGTTACCAGCGAGTAGGTCATGCCCATCATGTGGGAGACGAGGGCAGCCGACTCCAGGGTCGCGGTCACGGGAATGTCGACAAGCTGCCTGGCTTCGTGGAGGCCGATGTCCAGGTTGCAAGAGATGAAGATCACATCGTAGCCGTCCTTCTCGGCCTGCATCACCTTTTCGAGGGTCCCGTCCGTACACATGTACTTGAAGTAGAGCCACTGGTTGTTCCTCAACGGGTACATGTCGGCGATGTTCTCGACTTCGAACTCGGTGTCGGGTCGGGCAATGCGCTTGAGGTTCTCCTCGCCATAGAACTCGGTTGCGCCGAAGGGGTTTATGACTTTGATTCGCATTGCCTGCTCTCCCGCAATAGGCTAACGGAAATGTTCCCAACTCGTCGGCTGCCTTCGTTTCAAAGCCCGTTTGTCGACGTATAGTGCTGTGCTCCAACCCCTCGCTTGCGCTTCAGGCTTCCAGAGTCACGCACATCAATAGCAGCATGTCCGTTGTAGGACGGGCATTCCTGCCCGTCGAGGACACCGACGGGCAAGAATGCCCATCCTACGCTGGTCACTGTTCAATGAAGTCTCAGTTTAGTCATACTCCCGGGGAAGCCTCTCGCCACACTGTCCAGTGGCAAGAGACGTGCGACGTTTAGACGTTCAGACGTGCAGACGATTCCTTGAAGTTTCAGCTTAGCCATTGGCGCGAAGCTTGGCCGTCTCCTGTTCATCGACCTCGAAGGTCTTCGGGTCGATGTCTACTCTGTAGATGTGGCGGGCCCGCTCAACCGAGACCAGCCCCTCGGACACGTCGTACCGGACCGCGTTGACGTCGCGGTGCATGGGCTCGCCCCAGCCACCGCCACCTGGCGTCTCCGTCGTCATGACGTTGCCGGCCGCTATTCTTGTGGTGACCTTGGTCGGCAGGCGCTTTTCGCTGCCGTCCGGACCCACAACAGTGCAGCTGGACGTCCCGGCGTCGTGGCCTCCGAACAGCCCCCAGGGAGCTACGTTACCCCGGTCTGAACTTAGCGTCAGTTGCACATCCGCGTCCATGATCTTCAGCGATCTCCGGACGCCGACTCCCCCGCGGTATTCACCCGGGCCCTCAGAGTCGGCGACGAGGCCATAGGTCTCGACCATGAGCGGATAGGCGATCTCGATGGACTCGACCGGGGCGTTGCGGGTGTTCGTCATGTGGTTCTGGACGGCGTCCATGCCATCGGCGTCGTGCATGGCCCCCTGCCCACCGGCGTATGTCTCGATGTAGTTGTACAGGATGCCCGAACGGGGGTCGGTCCCGCCGATGTTAAGGAGGTTCATGGTGCCCGAGGATGCCGCCGCGACCTTGTCGGGCAGGGCCTCGGCCAGGGCCGCCAGCAACGCGTCGACGACACGCTGTGTCGTGATGATGTTGGCGTTGCACACCGCCGTGGGGTACTGGGCCGACAGCAGGCTGCCGTCTCGGACCTTGATGTCGACAGGCCGATAGGCCCCTGCGTTGGGAGGAAGCTCAGGGTCGAGCATTGCTTTCAGTACGTAGTAGACGCAAGCGGCAACGGACGGCCAGCGGCAGTTCAAGGGACCGGGGGATCCGTCGTCGGTGTCGGTGAAGTCGGCGACAACCCTGTCTCCCTTGGCCTCGATTTTGACTCTGATCGTGTAGTGCTTGTCGGTGATGCCATCGCCCTCTATAACGTCCTCGCCGTGGTAGGTGCCCTCGGGAATCATCTTGAGGGCGGCACGCATACGCCGCTCCGAGTAATCCAGCATCTCCTCGAGGTATTCCATGACTGTGGCTACGCCGTACCTGTCCGCCAGCTCAGCCAGACGGCGCTGGCCAACGGTATTGGCCGCGAACTGGGCCAGCAGGTCGCCCTTGACCTCGATCTGAGGTCTGACGTTTTGCCGGATGAGGTTCCAGAGCCCCGGGTCGAGCTCGTTGTTGACGAAGAGGCGCACCGGAGGGATCTGAAGCCCCTCCTGAAAGATCTCGGTAACGCCGAAGGGCATCGAGCCTGGGGCGTATCCGCCCATGTCGACGTGGTGGGCCTGGTTAGCCGTGATGGCGATCATCTCGCCTTCGTGAAAGATGGGCGAGATCAGGCACAGGTCGTTCAGGTGGCCAGGTCCGGCCGGATACGGCATATTCAAAGCCACGGCATCGCCGGGCTGTAGAGTGCTGAAGTCGTAAGCGGTCATCGCCGACTGGACGGCCGAGTGCATCGTGCCCAGGTGGAGTGGCGTGCCGATTTCGCTCTGAGCGACCACCACAACGTCTCCCTGGGCTGTGTAGATGGCGCCGGAGGTGTCACGCCGGTCCTTGATGTTCGTGGAGTAGCTCGCCCTGACCAGCGCGGCGATCATCTCGTCGGCGATGGAGTAGAAGGCGTTGCGCATGACCTCGAGGGTGATGGGATCGATGCGAGAGGTGGTCATTGCTTCGATCGCTCCAGAATCAGGTTTCCAAACTTGTCTATCCTGGCCGTCTGCGCCGGCCAGATGACGGTCGTGGAGTCGAGCTGCTCGACGACGGCCGGGCCTTTGAGAGAGTCCCCGGCCTGGAGTTTCGAGCGGTCGTAGAGGGTTGTCGAGACCCACTCCCCGGAGAAATAAGCGTCTCTGGCACCCGTCGAGGCGTCGACGGGATCGGTACGGCCGTTGAGCGGGGTCGCCTCCAGCTTGGGCCGCGGCAGCGTAGCCAGGGCCGTGAGTCGGATGTTGACGATCTCCAGGGGCGCGCCCTTCTGGTGGTAACCGTAGAGGCGCTTGTGAGCGTCGTGGAAACGGTCATAGACCTTGTCGAGGTCCTCGTCGCGGAGACTTCCAGAGGTTACGGGCACTTCGATTTCGAATCCCTGCCCCAGGTATCTGAGGTCTGCCAGCCTGATGAGGGTCACTTCGTCTTCAGGGATGCCCTCCTGCACCATCTGGTCAATGGCTTCGGAGTCCATCTTCGTGTAGAGATCGTTGAGGCCCCCGGCGTCGACGTTCCCGGAGCGCTGCAGGACGGTGCGGACCAGGTCGTGTCGAAGGTCGGCCATCAGCAGGCCCAGCGCTGAGGTCACGCCCGGGGCGATGGGCACCAGGACGCGAGGCATGTTGAGCTCGGCGGCCAGCTCCGAGGCATGTACCGGCCCTGCCCCTCCAAAGCTGACCAGGGTGAACTCGCGAGGGTCGTACCCCTTGGCAACCGAGACCACCCGGATACCCTTGATCATGTTCGCGTTGACGACTCGGATGATGCCTTCAGCAGCCTCTTCGAGGGCGAGTTCCAGCGGCTTGGCCAGCCGGCTGGTGACGGCTTCCTTGGCCTTTTCGAGGTCGAGGGACATCTCGCCCCCGAGGAAGGCGTCGGGGCTCAGCCGTCCGAGGACGAGGTTGGCATCGGTGACCGTCGCCTGAGTGCCGCCACCTCCGTAACAGGCTGGACCTGGGTCGGCTCCGGCTGACTGGGGCCCGACTCGCATCGCTCCTCCGGGGTCGATCCAGGCGATGCTGCCGCCTCCGGCGCCCAACGTGTGGATGTCCACCATCGGGACCTTGATCGGTAGCCGCTCGATTTCGCTGTCCTGGGTCCGCCGGACCTCCCCCTGGTACGAGAGGCAGATATCGAAGCTGGTGCCTCCCATGTCGACCGAGATGGTGCTCCGCTCGCCCGCCTCGCTGGCGAGGCCGACGCTTCCGATCACGCCGGCCGCAGGGCCGGACAGGATCGTCTGAACCGGCTTCTTGACGGCAGTGTTGGCCGTCACCGTGCCGCCATTGGACTGCATAATGTGCACGTCGGAGTCGATACCGAGGTCGGCGATGCTCTTCTGCAGGTTGCTCAAGTATCGGCCCACGACGGGTGCCACAAACGAGTTGATCGCCGTCGTGCTCATGCGCTCGTACTCTTTGAACTCGGGGACCACCTCGCACGACAGCGACACCGTCTTGTCCGGCAGCGCCTTTCTCAGCGCCGCACCCACGGCATGTTCATGGACCGGGTTGGCGTAGGAGTGAAGAAGGCACACCGCGACGGCCTCGACCTCGGCCTCCTTCAGCTTCTCTACTACGGCCCCGACGTCGTCCTCATGAAGCCGTTCGAAGACCTCGCCAGTGTAGAGTACTCGCTCCTGGACCTCGAACCGGAGCCGCCGCGGGACCAGGGCGTCGGCACGACGGATACGCCAGTCGTAGAGGTCGGGCCGGTCCTGACGGCCGATCTGGAGGATGTCACGAAAGCCCTGGGTGACAATGAGGGCAGTCTTAGCACCTTTGCGCTCCAGGAGCGTGTTGGTCGCGACAGTTGTGCCGTGGATGAAGAACTTGATGGAATCGGGCGTTATGGATAGTCTATCGATAAGCTGCTGGGTGCCGGTCGTAACAGCGATCGATTGGTTGGCGGGAGTCGATGGAATCTTTGCAAATTCGAGCCTTTCGGAATCGATGTCATAAATCGCGAGATCGGTAAAGGTCCCGCCAACGTCGACTCCAAGTCGGTAGCTCATCTAATGCTGTTCCTCCTCCCCGTGAGCAGATGTCGATAGTGTAACAACGCCAGGCCGGGCTGGACAGAGGGAGGCATAGAAAGGAACGGTAAGATGCGAATGGCGGTGGGCCAGTCAATCTACGGGCTCATGAGACGGCCAGCACGATATCAATGCCGCCGGAGCCCAAGATGGACTCCTGGGGTAAGCCTCTGTAGAGTGCGCCACACCTCCTGAACGCTGTGGAACAAGCCAGCTTCGGTGCCCTCAACTGCGCGGTTCTGATGGCCTACTTCCTCCTGGTCACCCTTCTGGCGCTAGCACTCTCGGGTCGCCAGCGGGACACCGAATCGTATTTTCTGGCGGGTCGACGCATGCCCTGGCTGGCCGTGTCTTTGAGCATGCTGGCGAGCATGCTCAGTGCCCTCTCCTACCTGGGGTCTCCGGCAGCCATTGAAAACGATCTCTAATTCTGTATAGTATATGTACATGTCACAGTTGAATCTGCATCTACAACCTGAATTCGAGAGAGACTTGATCGCCTTTATGAGGACGCGCGGCTTCAAGACCAAGTCCGAGGCAATCCGGATCGCGGTGAGAGAGGGTCTGGCTCGAGCACGGGCCGGGCGACCTAGCGTGAAGCGGTTGGCTCGGTTGCGGGGCGCGGCGTTGAAGGCTCCGTTGAACCCGCAACCGCGGTTTCCTTCGGACGACAGTCTGTGGAGAAGATGATGGTTGTTGATACCTCCGTCGTTCTTTCCATCCTCTTCGATGAAGTCCATGCCGATTGGGCACAGAATCAGATAGAAGAGTATTCAGGAAGGCTGCGCATGAGCACTGTCAATCTGGCGGAGACCCTGATACACCTGCGCGATCGACAGCCGCAGTTGGCGGAAGAGCTAGAGGACGATCTGCTTACTTCTGGCATTCGATTCGTCGCTCCCGACCTGGAGCAGGCCCGTTTGGCTGCTACGGCACGATTGCGCTGGCCCATCAATCTTGGCGACTGCTTCGCCTATGCTCTGGCAATTCGGGAAGAGTCTCCGATCCTGACCCTTGACGCTGACTTCCTGCGAGTCGACTGTCCGCTGATCATGCCTGAGAGCGGGCCCGCGCCAGGAGAACATCCTGTCACTCCCGGCTCCTAGCCGTTACTGGGGAGATCCACTCTCTCGACGCTGGCGCCTTCGGTAGATCACGTAGATTGGGAGTCCAGCGGCCACAGTGGCCAGTCCGGCTGCTACCTCCAGGGTATGGCTGAAGGCTGTGCTGGCCATGACACCCAGGTTGGTGGCCACGAAGACGACGGGCAGTACCCGGTAGGGGAGCAGAAAGGAGCTTTGCCCAACCTCATCCCTTCTGGTTCTCAACAGCACCGAGACGGTGAGTGTGGAGAACAGCAGCAGGACGAATCCGGCATAGAGCAAGATCTGCCGGAAGTCTCCGACTAGTATCATCAGCAGTGCCACCCCGGTTTGAAACCAGATGGCCCTGAGCGGAATCTTCCTCTTGCCGTCCACCTGTCCCAGCCAGGAGGGAAACAGCTGACTGCGAGACATCGCGAAGTAGACTCGGGGTCCGGCGATAGACATGGCGGTGAGGGAGCTTGAGATCGACAAGAGGACCAGGAGGCTGAGCAGACCGCCTCCAGAGCCCAAGGCCGCCGAAGCCGCAATCTGGGCTACCGGGATCTGGCCTTTCAGTTCAACTAATGGGACGGCCGAGAAGTACGCCAGATTCAATAGCAGATAGAGTGCGATCACCATTAGAGTCCCCAGCAACAAAGACCGAGGAAGGTTTCGTTCCGGCTCCCGGATTTCCTCCGCGATATAGGCCGCTGCATTCCAGCCGCTATAGGCGAACATGACCAGGATGATCGCCGGAGCAAGAGAGAATAGCTCGACATCGATGATGCCGCCCTCGAAGATCGGTCGAAGATTGGTCCGAACAGGAGAGTTCCCAAGCACCAGGCCCGAGAATCCAAGGGCCAGCGCCAGATTGAAGAAGGTGAGGAGCGAGTGGAGCCGTGTCCCGAACCCTAGACCGACGGAAAGGAGCAGTGTGACCGCAAGTAGGGCTACCGCGGCGACGCAGCTCAGGGGAACACCGCTCAGACTCTCAGGCAGGAAGGGAATCAAGTGGTACGCCAAACCTAGAGAGGAAGCCGCAATCGGTGCCGAGAAGCCGATGAAGAGGGAGGCCCAACCGGACAAGAAAGCTGGGAGTGGGCCATAGGAAGGGTAGAGAAAGGCGAATTCTCCACCGGCCTGGGGAAACCGGGTCCCCAGATGGGAGTAACAGATCGCCCCGATCAGGGCCAGCAGTCCGCCCAGGATCCAGGTGCCCAGCAGCCAGAACGAGTTACCCAGCTCCTGCGCTATCAGTCCCGAGGTCGTGAAAATGCCGATTCCGACGATGTTACCCACGACCAGGAAGGTCGAGGACAAGAGTCCCACTTCACGGAAAAGCTGATCCTTGGAGGCCACTACCCTACTGACTTGGTGCTGGGGATCTGGGAATTCATTGGTAAGTGGGCCCTTGGGCCATGGAGCCTACTGTCCGACCAGCTGGCCCACCGTCTCGTCCAGCGTGGACCAGTTTTGGTAGTTGATTAGATGTCGCGAAACGGCGCCCTTGGAGTTGACCGCGAACAGGGTAGGGAAGACGTTCACCTGCCCGAATGCCTCGCGGGTGGCTTCATCTACGTGGGCGTTGGCGAACTGGATCCCGTGTTTCTCTAGATAGTTCTCGCGATCCTGATCGCTGGCGGTCAGCCCCAGGATGCGGTCGGCGTTCAGGCCGATCAGTTTGAAGTTCGACTCTCGATACTTCTCATCCAGGGACTTCAGATGCGGAGTGATCCGGCCGCAGGGGGGACAGCCAGTAAACCAGAAGTAGAGCAGCATGTTGGTGCCCTTCAAATCGGCGGAGGAGAGCGTCTGGCCGTCGAAGGTCTCGACGCTGAAGGCAGGAATCGACTGGCCCTCCCATCCCGTGACCCGGACTCCCCCTTCATGCTTGCTGATGAACCCGCCGATACGCGCTAGCTGGAGTGACGTAATCTCTTTGCTGGTTCGGTCGCGCACAAAGAAAGACGGCACCCTACGGTCAGCGGCCATCACGGTCAAGAGCAGATCGATGGAACCCGAGGTCACACCAAAGTGATCTGCGATCTGACGGAGACTTGGAATTGCGTTGGTTCGTTTGTGTTCACTCTTGAGGAAGCCAGGAATCTTGAAGAAGATCTCGTACATCCGCCCGATGAAGTCCTTCTCCTGTTTCTCGAAGCGGCTGTCATTGTGGAGTTTAGAGAAGGTCAGTGGGGCACCCTGCTGCATCAGCTGCTGGAGCTTGCTCAGGACTCTCGTCTCGGCGGACTCGGTCGCATTCAGCGAAACCAGGAGTAGAAGCAGAAAAAATGATTTCCTCATGTCCGTCCATTAGATAGGAAAAATGGTTTCTCTGTCGAGTTCGCGGCAGTTGTTCGTCTGATCCCTATGCTCGGCTCATACTGACGTCTGTCCCCAGTGGGTTCCCGGGCAGATGTTCTGGAGATCCAAGAGTCACCTTTTCCTGGAGATGTGACTTCCTGGTGGCTGCAGCCCCCATCTGTGGGCCACAGGCGTGATCACGACGTCGTTCTTGTTGGTGTTCTATTTCTTCTGGTGAGCCTGGATTTCCGTGCCGATCTGACGAGAGCGGTCCTGGAGACCGCTAACTGGCGATCGACTCCTGGGACACCGCAGCGCGATCCGGATCGACAGCCGTGGAAGGCATCGCTGGGGAATCTTCCCCCAGACCCGCAGCCGGCTTCGCAGCTTCATGGGTTTGAGAGGCTCCATTCGTTACCTGTGCAGCCCAGGCCGCTTCCGGGGGGCGCTTCAGGAGTGAAAGGGCCATTTTCCCGAGTATATTGGCAATCTTGTGCTTGGTGCCCTTCACCGCGCTATCGGCCGAGATTCCGTAGCGGCGGTAACGACTCAGCATGCCCTGGCAGACGACGAAGTAGGCCAGAAAATTCCTGACATCCCTGAACATCCCGAATCGCCGACAGCGTTTGATGGTCGAAGCCATACCGTAGAAGTCGCGCCAGGCTCGTTCAATACCATCGAGAATCTCTTCCTCTTTTAGAAGCGGATGATGGTAGAGGATGCGCGGATGATCTGGGTCCAACCAGTAATCGTAGTTCACGTCTTTCAGTTTCAGCACCTTTCGGTCCTTGCGCATCATCTGAAAGTCGACGGTTCCGGGGAGGGGAGTCAAGGGTATGAACTGTACCAGCGCGACGCCACAGTCGCGAGCGAATTCGATGGTCTGATCCATACTCTCCTGGGTGTCGGTCTCGATTCCGAAGATGAACGCTCCCATGATGTAGGAAAAGGCTTCCTGGCGGATCGTCTCCAGGCGTCGTGCCAGATCGGCTCCGCTGGAGTTGAAGCCTTTGTTGGTCGCCTTCAGGCCCTCTTCGGTGATGGTCTCGATTCCGATCAGTGCGCCCCCTATACGCCCCTTCTTCATGGCCTTCATGTACTTGGGATCATCGGCTACTTCCATCGTGATCTGGGTAAAGAAGTACATGTCTGACGGTATCTCATCGGCCAGGCGTTCCAGGAGTTCGTAGCGCGCCGCCATGCCTGCCTCGAGACTGCGACGCTGCTCCTCATTGTGTGCGTTCTCGATGTCCTTCGGCGTATAGGGATAGAAATTGTCGTCCGCGAACATGATCAGACGGAAGCCTGCACTGTAAAGAGCCTTGAGCTCTGTGATGATGGCGTCGTTGGTCCGAAGCCTGGGCGAGCGACCGTCCTGCACCCACACGGAGCAGAAACTGCAGCTCTTGGGGCAGCCCCGCACTGTCTGCACCGAGGCCACCAGGTAGCGGTCCAGCGTCATCAGGTCCCAGCGGGCTGGTGAGAAGGACTCGGGATCTACCCGCCCTCCGTTGTAGCGAGGTTGAAGCTGGCCCGTCGCATAGTCGCGTATCGCCTGACCCCAGACCATCTCGGCGTCTCCCGTAACCACGGCATCACCGTGCTTGGCTGCTTCTTCGGGGAAGACCGAGACGTGGGGGCCGCCAATGATGACGGTGGCACCCTTTTCGTGGACCTTTGCTGCGAGATTGTAGCCGTGCAGAGCGTTGAAGGTGTGGATGCCGATACCGACCAGGTCCCCGGGCTGGACTTCGTCAATGGGGAACGGATCCACGGCCTGGTCAACCAGGCGCAATTCCTTGATGAAATCGTCTTCTGGTGTCACGGCGGCCAGTACCGGTAAAAATCGCGGAGTGATGAAGGAGAACTCAATTCTCTCGGCCGAGGGCGCTGGATTGACCAGAAAGATGGTGAATGAACGTGGAGATGTCTCGCTCACTGGAATGTCCTTTCTCTAGCCACTGGCCCCCATGAACCAGCGCCTACGTTGTGTGCTCGCTCCGAACTCCTATCCTGAGCTTGCCAAATATTAGGACTAGCGAAGAGATTTCGCAAGCAGTATTTGGCAGATGGTGATTCGTACAACCAAATATCCTAGGTCGATTCGGCTGTCTCGCGATAGATGTCCTTGCCCACGATGCGGCTCCAGTGATCGAGGATGCGCCGCCACATCGGACCAGGTTTGCCGTCGCCGATGGGCACTCCATTGATGCGCACCACCGGCCCCAGACAATAGGGTGTCGTCGGGAGCCATGCCTCATCGGCATTGACTACATCGTAGGTTTGAATGTCCTCCTCCAGGAAGGGCACCCCCATCTCTCCCAGGATTTCCTCCAGTACGGTCAGGCTGACCCCCCAGAGGACGTTGGTGCGTCGCGGTGACACCACCTTGCCGTCGCGAAAGATGGCGAAGTTCGATCCGCCGGTCTCGGTAATGTTCCCGTTGATATCCAGGTAAACGGCCACGGCGTTCGGGTCGAGCTGCTGCGCTTCCTGGTCACCGATCCACATATGCAGCCGATTGCGATTCTTGATCTTGGACGACAGGCACTGCGGCGGCCAGTGTCGTGGCGAAGGGGTCACGCAGTGGACGCCCTTCAGGAAGACCTCCTTCCAGAGGTCGAAACGCATCGGAAAGGTGTGCTGAACGTAGCTGGGAGTCAGTTTCTTGGGTATCCCGGACGCACCGGCATAGACCGCGTTCTGACCGGCGGTCATGTAATACACCAGGCCCAACTCCTGGCCAGGAGCAAGCTTGCTGTTGTGCTCGATCAGCTTGTTTGAGATCTCGTTGCTTTCTTCGAGGCTGACCGGAGGCTTGATACATGCATACTTGCAAGAACGGTAGAAGCGGCGGGAGTGATCTTCCATTCGGTAGGGCTGCTGCTGAAACGTCCGAAAGAAATCTGTCACCGCGGCGCCAAGCACGATGCCCAGGTCATAAATTGGCAGCACGCACTGCGAGGCAGGGACAAATTCACCCCTGAGGTAGGCAATTGGTTCGTTCAAGTGACTTGCTCCCAATAATCGTGTCAATTTTCGGCTGACTTGGACTCGACGAATAGAGACATAGAATCCAGAATTAAGCCGACAGGGTCGCATTGTAACCCTCTATGGCTAGACCGACAAGGCGACCGGGCACAGGATAGGAAAGTGATTTGGGAGCCTATCGAAAGCTCCTTGTGGGTTGTCAAATCGTTTAACCTCTGATTTTGGTAGTGCCCTGCAAGCATTGAGATAGCTCTGAACGCGAAGTAGGTTCTAAACGGCTCCGTCGAATCTAAGCTGAAACTTCATTGGGATCGTCGCACGTCTGAACGTCCGAACGTCGCACGTCTCTTGCCACTGGACAGTGTGGCGAGAGGCTTCAAGTTTCTTTCTCGAATGGGGCAGCGCAGCGGGGGCGGGACTAAGCTGAAACTTCATTTGCGAGCGTAGCTTTGGCCTCCAGGCCGAAGTCTTATTCTTTCGAGCCTTTGGCTCGGACGGCGGCCTGGAGCCCACCGCTACGTCCCTCGACTGAAGTTTCTCGCAGATACGATCCGGCGCAGCCGGTGGCGGGGCTAAGCTGAAACTTCATCGAGCAGTGACCGTCCAAGCCCGCTAAAGCGGGCTTGTGTTCTTGCTCCTTCCGGCATTGGCAGATTAGAATCTGCTGTAAGCGATGATTCCGTCAAGGCTGCAGCACCCATGAAATTCCAGCGTTTCGGATGCCTCCTTTTGCTTCTCTGTTGCAGCACGGCTACAGCAGTGAAAGGGCAGCCGAATACGACCCTGCGCTTCGAATCGGACATCCTACCCATCTTCGAAACCAGCTGCCTTAGCTGCCATGGCGATGCGGACCGCCAGTCCGATCTCGACCTCAGGACCAGGGACAGTGTTCTCAGAGGAGGCCGTTCCGGTCCGGTAATCACGCCGTTCTTGCCGGACGAAAGCTTACTTCTCCAAAAGCTGGTTCAGGGGGCCATGCCGCCTGGCAAGAGGAAGCTGGCCCCGGAAGAGATCGATCGTCTCCGACACTGGATCGAAGGAGGGGCACTGATCCAAGGAGAGGAGCCGACCCCCTCCGCAGCGCATGCCGGGGGCGAAGGAGTCACCGAGACCGAGGTGATGGTGGGTATCGTCAACTTCAAGTGCATCGGCTGCCATGGCAGGAGAAAGCAGGAGGCAGGTCTGGATCTGAGGAGCCGGGAAAGCATCCTGAGAGGAGGGGTATCAGGGCCGGCGATGGTGCCAGATAGGCCGGATCAGAGTCTCCTGATACAGCGGATCGCGGCCGCTGAGATGCCTCCGAAAGAGCTGGTAGAGAAGGCGAAGCTGATTCCAGTGACCGCCGCCGAGTTGGAGACCTTGCGCCGCTGGATCGCGGCTGGAGCACCCCCTGGAGCTCCCGAGATTCCAGTGATTCCGTCCACGGATCCCCTCGTGAACGCGAGCGATCGAGAGTTCTGGTCCTTCCGGAGCCCTCTCCGCTCTGCGGTCCCCGCTGTTCGGCAGAAGGATCTGGTTCGGACATCGCTCGATGCCTTTCTCTTGGAGAAACTGGAGGAGAAGCAGCTGAGCTACTCGCCCCAGGCAGACCGTCTCACGCTTCTCCGGAGAGCGTATCTGGCACTGATCGGATTGCCTCCGTCATCGGAAGAAATCAGCAACTATCTCGATGATGTATCAGAGGATGCCTACCCGCGTATGATCGATCGTCTGCTCGCCTCGACCCACTATGGAGAGCATTGGGGACGGTTCTGGTTGGATGCGGCCGGTTACTCCGATTCGGCCGGCAAGCTCGATGTGGATCTGGTCCGGCCTTTTGCGTATCGCTATCGGGACTACGTCATCCGTTCGTTCAATGACGACAAGCCCTATGACCGTTTTCTTCTGGAACAGATCGCCGGTGACGAGCTCTTTGATTACAAGGCGGCCAAAGAACTCACCCCGGAGCAGTTCGATAATCTGGTGGCCACCGGCTTTCTTCGTATGTGCCAGGATGGTTTCACTCAGTACATTCAAGACCGGTTCGACATGTTGGCCGAGCAGCTGGAGGTCGTCAGCTCCTCGGTGCTGGGGCTCACGTTGGGGTGCGCACGATGTCATGATCATAAGTACGATCCTATTCCTCAGCGGGATTACTATCGTTTCAGCGCCATCTTTCGAGAGGCCTACGACCTCTATGATTGGATAGAGCCCGCCAAACGACAGCTCGAGTTTGCCCCGGAAGAAGAGCGTCAAGAGGTTGCCCTTCACAACCGACCCATTCTGGTTGAGATCCAGCGGCTGGAGGGGTTGCTGAAGCAGGCAGATGACTCTTCGAAGCAGGAGGCCCGCGAGGGAGTGAGTCCCTCACCCAACAGTCGGCTCTACGAGATTCAGAGAAAAATTGATGCCACCCGGAAGGAACTGCAGCCTTCTCCCAAGATATTGGCACTCTATGACCTGGGAGGAGACCCGGACCCAACCTTTGTCCATCTCAGGGGTGACGCCTTGGCACCCGATCAGCGGGTCTCGCCGGGTATCCCCTCAGTCCTCTCAGGTTCTCTGTCCCCTTATGAAGTAAAGCCCCCGAGAAATGGAAACCGGACGAGCGGTCGGCGCCTGGCGTTCGCCCGTTGGCTGGTTCAGCCCAACCACCCTCTGACGGCGCGGGTCATCGTGAACCGGATCTGGCAAGATCATTTTGGTCTGGGACTTGTCCGCACATCAGACAACTTCGGTCTCAGCGGTGAGCGTCCCTCCCATCCAGAGCTGTTGGACTGGTTGGCAACCGAGTTTGTGAGCCAGCGCTGGAGCATCAAGGCACTGCACAGGCTGATCATGACTTCAGCCGTCTATCGGCAGAGTTCCGGCCATGACCGAGGACGGCGCTCAGCGGACCCCGACAACGTATTCCTCTCGCATTTTCCGATGCGGCGTATGGATGCCGAGACGCTTCGAGACTCGATTCTAAAGGTGGGAGCCCGCCTGGATCGCCGCCAGTTTGGAGCCGCAGATGCAGTGGAGGTGACAGCGGATGGAGAAGTCGTTTCGGCGAGCCTTCGAAGAAGTATCTATCTACTTCGTCGTCGCTCCACGCCGGTCACCCTATTGGAGGTCTTCGATGCCCCGCGGCTGGAGATCAACTGCATCATGAGGCGTCGATCGAACGTCCCGTCGCAAGCCCTGGTGCTGTGGAACGGGGATCTGGTGCGGGAGAGCGCCCGTTTCTTCGCGGGTCGGACCGTCGATGCCGTCGGTGCCGATCGAGAGGAGCAAATCAGGAGGATCTACCTCACAGCTCTCACCCGTGATCCGTCGCCCCAGGAACTCGGCGATGCCCTCCAGTCTCTGGAGCGAATGAGGCAGCGATGGTTGGATCATCTCCGGCAGGAGCCCAGCGCCGAACCCAAGCATACCCGGGCTGAATGGCTAGGCCTGTCCACTTTCTGTCACGTGATTCTGAATTCCGCTGAGTTCGCCTATATCAATTGAGGATGCCATGTGGTTGAAATCCGAAACCAGTCGTCTATCCCGCCGAGATCTTTTTTCCCGTCTGGGTGACGGGGCCTATGGCGCCGCCCTGTCCTACCTGCTGGGAGGGGACCTGGCGCTGTCCGCGTCCTCAGAGCGGACGGTTCCCCACCTGGAGCCGAAATCGCCCCACTTCGAGCCCAAGGCCAAAGCGGTCATCCAGCTTTTCATGTCGGGTGGGCCCAGCCAGATGGATCTATTCGATCCGAAGCCGCTGCTGGAAAAGCACGCGGGTGAGCCGCCGCCGCCCTCTGCCCTGGACAGCCAACAGCGGCTCAATAGGGTTGCCGGATCGTTGATGCCCACGCGATTCAAGTTTTCCAAGTACGGGAAATCAGGGATCGACGTCTCGGAGCTGCTGCCGCACCTGACGACTCGGGTCGACGACATGGCGGTGGTTCGCGCCATGTACACCACCCACTCCAACCATGAACCGGCAATCTTTCTGATGCATACGGGCCGTCTCCTTCCAGGCCGTCCCACGCTTGGTGCCTGGGTAGCTTACGGTCTCGGAAGCGAGAATCAGAATCTGCCTGCATATGTGGTGCTAGAGGATCCGACAGGGCTGCCTCGCTGCGGTATTCAAAACTGGCAGGCGGGTTGGTTGCCGCCGGTCTACCAGGGGACCAGACTGCGGTCTCAGGGTTCTCCTCTGCCCAATCTCAAGCCCCGGGAGGAGTTCCCCGGACCGGTGCTCGAGGTTGCCAGGTCGCTGCTGGGACGCCTGGACGCGGCCCACCGGCAAAAACATCAAGGAGATGCCGAGCTTGAAGCACGGATTTGCAGCTACGAGCTGGCGGCTCGGATGCAGCTGGAGGCTACTGACGTCCTCGATCTGTCCCAGGAAAGCCAGGCGACGCGAGAGATGTACGGTCTCGACGACAAGCTGACCGCTTCCTACGGTCGCCGCTGTCTGATGGCCCGGCGGCTGGTGGAGCGGGGGGTACGTGTCGTCCAGATCTATATGAATCACGACCCTTGGGATCATCACTTCGAGATCTGGAAGGGTCTGCCCGAGACCTGTGGCATGACCGACCGACCGGTAGCGGCGCTGTTGCAGGACCTGAAGCAGCGCGGGCTGTTGGAAAGCACGTTGGTGCTCTGGGGGGGCGAGTTTGGTCGCCTACCCCACTCCGAAATACCCAAAGATGCCAAGCGAGTGGGTCGAGATCACAACATGCATGCCTTCACCGTCTGGCTCGCCGGAGGCGGTATCAAGGGTGGAACGGTCCACGGCACGACTGACGAATTGGGGTATAAGGGCGTAGAGAATCGGGTAAGTGTCCACGATCTTCACGCCACCGTCCTGAATCAGTTGGGTCTGAGTGCCCGAGAGCTGGTGTACAAGCGAAATGGTCGTGCCGAAAGGCTCACCGGCGAGTTCCCAGCGCGCGTTGGCAAAGAAATTCTGAGTTAAGGGTTCGTGCAAGAATAACTTCGCAGAGTTGGCGCTCAGATTTGGTCGCCAACGATTGAGCGAAACCGGGGGCGTACCCACGTGCAGTTTGAAGAAGCGATGGGATAATTGCAGTCCACTATTTCGTTCGCAGTTGAAGCACATTGGGGAAGGATAGAGTGAACCGCAAGCATGCCCCGATTCACCGTTTCACCACGCAAGTCGATGGTCGAAGCTACGATACCGACGGCCAGAGGTTCCTCATGACCAGGGACACTCCACCCGCAGGAGAGACGCGAGATAGAGTCGTTGTCGTCTTCAATTGGTTCGAAGAGCTCAAGCGGCTGGTGCCGAGAGGGGAGTGAAGCCAGGCTCCATATTTTGGGTAGAATGGCCCCATCTATCGATATTCAGCGGTTTAGCCTTTAGCGGTTGCCTTCTCGGGAAGCAGAAAAGCCCAAATCTCAAACCGCAAAACACCGAACAATACGAACGCCGAAGTTCGGAAGCTTGGCGATGAAGTTTCAGCTTAGTGGTGCCACCGGCTGCGCCGGATCGTACCTGAAAGAAACTGCAGTCAAGGGACGTAGCGGTGGCCTCCAGGCCGCCGTGTTCTCTCCTTCAAGCCTTTGGCTTGAAAAACGGCGGCCTGGAGGCCACCGCTACTGGAGAAGGCTCTATCCAATTCTAGATCAATGCGTCCTTTCTACTTTGCCTCCGACCGCGAACGCATGGCTCGTTTCTCCCGCGAAGCCCAGGTACTGGCGGCGCTGAATCATCCCAACATCGCCTCCATCTATGGTCTGGAGGATTCCGAGGATAAGCACGCCCTGGTTCTGGAATTGGTGGAAGGGGAAACCCTGGCGGAGCGGGTCAACAAAGGAGGCATTCCTCTAGGGGAGAGCCTGGAGATCGCTCTTCAGATGGCTGAGGCACTGGAAGCAGCCCACGAGACAGGCATCATCCATCGGGATCTCAAACCTGCCAATGTGAAGATCACCCCCGAAGGTGAGGTCAAGGTCCTGGACTTCGGTCTTGCAAAAGCACTGGAAGAAGAAGTCGTAGCGGAGGACATCAGTCAATCACCCACCATCAGCCATCTGGCCACCAGGGCCGGGATGATCCTGGGGACGGCGGCCTATATGTCTCCCGAGCAGGCACGAGGGAAGCCCGTGGACAAGCGCACAGATATCTGGGCCTTTTGGTTCGAAGAGCTCAAGCGGCTGGCGCCAGCAGGGGAGTTTCATCCGCCGATCGCACCACATGAAGAACGTCGTTAAACCATCTATAGGAGCCGTCTGCCGCCTGCCATCGATACTCATGCTCGTAGTATTCTTGCTCGAATAAAGAGGGCAACTCCTGCAGGACTCTCTCCCGGTCCTCCGGATGGACATGATCGATCCAGAAGGAAGGCTGGCTAGTGAAATGTTTTGCTGGGTAGCCGGTGACCCTCGTGACGTTCTCGGACACCTGGATACAAGCGAAATCCCCCTCCGCCTCGCAGGCGTAGTGGACGATGGGAAGATTCTCGATCAGCAGGGAAAAATGTTCTTCTGAAACCTCTTGCCGGCCCGATTCAGTCCGCTTCATGTCGACTTCCTGAATCTTGATACCTGAATGAACCACCACCTGAAACGGGAGCGGTCGTCGAAGGTCCTGCTTGACCCATTCACCCAGGATATCGAGAAGTTGACCGTGGATTTAGTCTACGGCACCTTGACCAGCCTGTCTAGGCAAGGCGTTCCGTTGCATGGGAGCCTGAAGCGCAAGCTAGGGGTGCTTGGGCGACGCCCTCCCGCCTTACCCTTATAGACTCTCATCACCGCCGGTTACACGCTTCGCCTGACTGGTTTTCCTTTCGCTTGCGCCTCAGGCTCCCATGTTGTGGTGCGACCTATGACTCGGCGAAGTTCGAGATCTGCTCAGTTCAAATAGACGAACAAGATTGAAGCGAGTGCAACCCCACTCAGAGTCACCGGCGTCCACGCCAGGCTTCGTTTCCAGAGAGGGACAAAGGCGCGCCAGTCGGAGAGAGCCATGGCTCCAGCAATGAAGCCGGAGGTCATCAGGAAATAGAGCAGACCGCAGATCAGGGATAGGGCCAGCAGGACGAGGACGCTCCCGGCCTGGGTCGCATCCACCGGAGCTACCTGGTGCAACAGCAGATCGACCGCCTGACCCATCAGGTAGGCCACCACTGTGATCTGAGCCAGGTTGAAGGCTCGCCGATAGGCCCCCTTGACGCGGATTCGGAGGTTGAAGGTCAGCGCCTCAATGACGGCGATCATCACCGCCACCTGGGGTCCAAAGTGAAGCATGGCCGCAAAGACGAAGATGTCACTGAGCGTGATCCACATTCGGTCTTTGTAGAGGGCAATCCGGACCGGAAAGAAGGTGGCCAGTACGGTGAGTCCGGCCAGATAGAGCCAGTTCATACCGGGTTGGGTCAGTGCGTGATACGCGCAGTACAAGAACACCGGCACGGCTGCCGCAATGACGACCAGGATGTAGGCCTTTGCCTGTCTCGGGAGGGAGTCCTTGAAAAACTGTTTCTGGCTCAGCCGCAGCAGGCGGCTACCCACATAACCCTTGTCCTCACTCTCACTCGTCCCTTGACGGTAAGTCTTGACCTTGTGGGCGTAATAGATGCCCAGGATGAGCGGGATCGCTGCCAGCGCCACGAAAAGATCCATGGGCTTGTAGGACAGCACAAGAATGGCCGCAGTCGAAGCGTTGATGAAAGGGGTAGGTGAGGCCCACAGGAAATGGTCTTTCCACAACTTCGCCAGCGGCTGGATAGTGACCAAGCCCACGGCTCCGGCGACCAGTGTCGAATTAATCATGAACAGTAGCGTCCCAGCGTTAGTCGAATAACATCAACTGTTTATGAATGTCACTATTCTGAGTAATGTAATGCATGTCCTGAAAGGCCTGTAAAATTGGGGTTTTCTCGAAGAGCGAGACACTCAGGACCTGGAGAATTGTGTAGAGCGGCAACTCGAGATAGAGGCGCTTGCGGATGATGGCGATGAGCAGGTAGGTACTGAGGGCGATCCAGATTTGTGTTTTCACGGCATTGGGACTGGTGCCGTAAAAGGCCTTGATGCGGAGATGCTGTTTGATCCATTTGAAGAACAGTTCGATCTGCCAGCGGAGCTTGTAGAGCCGGGCAATAGTCAGAGCGGGAGAAGCAAAGTCGTTGGTGAGGAATACTAGCCCCAAAAGAAGTAGATGAAAGTGGACTAAACCACATGTAAACACCTGAAATGCCAGACCTGACGGGTATTCTGGGGTTGTCAAAGAAACTTCAGAACAAGCCGAAAGGAGGCATTTCAGGTGAAGAAAAAGGATAGCGCAATCATCCGCAAACGGGAAGCAGAGGTTGCTCAGCGATTGAGCCCCAGCTGGAACGGTCAAGACCCGAAACCGGTGCTCTCGCCCGAGGTCATCAGCTACGAGGTCTCGGAGAAAACGGGTGCGGTCAGTTACGGTGGTCTGGGGCTGCTGCAGCAGGTGGTGAAGTGGAGTGGGCTGGGGAAAGCCATTGACCAGGCGGTGACGCTGCTCAAACGCCACCAACCGTACCACGAATCGGACCACGTCCTGAGCCTGATCTACAACGTGGCCACGGGCGGGACCCGCTATCAGGATATTGAACTGCGACGTCAGAGTGTGAGTTTCCTGGAGGCGGTGGGAGCCGAGAAGATCCCCGCCCCCAGCACGGCCGGAGACTTTGTGCGCCGCTTTGACGCGCCCGACGTGGTGGATCTGATGGAAGCCGTCAATGCCAGCCGCCTCAAGGTCTGGGCCCAACAACCGGCCCGTTTCTTCCAACGGGCGGAGATCGACGTGGATGGGACGATGGCCCCCACGAGCGGCGAATGCAAGGAAGGGATGGAGATCAGCTACGACGGGCAGTGGGGCTATGCGCCGCTGATCGTGACGCTGGCCAATACGGGAGAGGTGCTCTATGCGGTCAACCGCTCGGGCAACCGTCCCTCTCATGAGGGAGCGGCCGAATGGCTGGATCGGAGTATCGAGCTGGTTCGAGAGGCGGGTTTTCGGAAGGTGCGCCTGCGCGGGGACACGGATTTTTCGCTGACGGCTCATTTTGACCGTTGGACGGAGGCGGGCGTGGAGTTTGACTTCGGGATCGACGCCCATCCGAGCTTCGTCAAGTGGGCGGAGGCGTTGCCAGAAGCGAGATGGAAAGAGCTGGGGCGCCCCAGCCAGGGGAAAGGAAAAGGGAAGAAGCGGCGCCAGCGGCGGGACAAAGTGAAGCCGGAGATTGTCAAGAGACGCGGGTTCAAGACGCTGACGCTGGAACGGGAAGAGATCGCGGAGATCGACTACCGTCCGAGCAAAGCGAAGCGAACCTATCGGATGGTGATCTTGCGCAAGACGATCCTGGTCGAGAAAGGCCAGAAGCGGCTGCTGCCGCAGACGCGCTACCACTTTTATGTCACCAATATCTCGGCCAGAACGTTGGGAACGGCGGGAGTCGTACGGGAAAACAACCGGCGCTGCAACCAGGAGAACGTCATTGAACAACTCAAGAACGGAGTCGAGGCCCTGCGGATGCCCTCGGATACGCTGGTAGCCAACTGGGCCTATCTGGTGATTGCGGCTCAAGCCTGGAATCTGAAGGCCTGGATGGGGTTGGTGCTGCCGGCGCGACTGCAAGCCCGAGAGCTGGTGAAGATGGAGTATCGCCGTTTCCTGCGAGAGGTCATTGAAATGCCCTGCCAGATTTTGCGCAGGGGCCGACAGTTGGTCTATCGGCTGCTGGATGTCAATGGTTGGAGCCGTCTTCTCTTGGAAGGCAGTAAGTGGTTGAAACACCGGCCAGCTACCTGAAACTGAAAGGAGATAAAGTAGCTCCGAGGGTCGCCAGAGCTGGGGCGAGGTGTCTCTACAAACGCCCCCCAAGAGGGCAGAATCGTTTTCCCTGAGCGATCGGCGTGGAGGACAGCTGAACACGTGCCTGTTCTGAGTGACTTCGCGCCGAAATTTAGAATTTAGGTCTCCAAAATGGCTCCTCGGAGCCGACAAAGGGGTCTATTTTCGAACTTGCGCTTATTTTGGGACTAGCCGCAGGTCGGTGGTGACGTCGAAGAACTTGATGCGACGCAAAGGTTCGGGGTAGGCCTTGGCCGGATAGAAGGTGCTCAGCAGGACAGTTTGGTCGCAGATCAGTCCCGTCGTTCTGTCCACCGGGTGGGAGTAGCGGCGGCGGAACTTGAAGTTGGCCTTGGCGCGGGTCACGAATAACGACCGGGCAGAATGGAGTCGGTACAGGCGCCCGAAATCCAGGTATCCGCGATCCATGATGTAGTAGGCACCGGGACAAGGAATCAGGTGGTCCAAGGCGTGGACATCGTGCAGTTTTCCGTCCGAGATCAGAACGAACTCGGGAATGGCGCCGTGCAGGTTGAGCAAGGTATGCAGTTTGATCGCCCCCTTGGTACGGCGGAAGCGCGCCCAGGGGAAGACCGAGAGGCACAGGTCGATGGTCGTGGAGTCCAAGGCATAGACGGTCGCGTTCAGGTCGACTCCCAGGTCCTCGTCGGTGTACAGGCGGCGCGCTTCGGCGATAAGCACTTGGGCAAACTCGGCATAGATGCGCCAGTCGCGCCTCTCGTTGGCATTGGACAGATTGTTGCGGGAGACCGTGGAGCGAATGCCCATGTGGAAGAGCTTGGATCTCATGGCCCGTAGGCAGGCTTCGATATCGCGCAAGCTCTCGCGATAGGTCAACTGTGCAAAGGCCATGACCCGGTAATGGTCGGCACAGCGGAACGACTTGACCTTGTAGTCGCCTCCGTAGTGCTGAACAATGCGATGAAAATGATGCCAGGGAAGATGCCGCATCACCTGAGAAAAAATCGTCGTGCCCGTGTACATGCTCGCCCTTCTTATGAACTGAAGGGCGTGAGCGTACACTCACTTTCAAGTCGGAAACACCCATTATCTTCTCTAACATATTACTCATTAATACTTTACAGAGATTAGAAGCCCAAACGTTGGGACACTACTGAGATTCCTTGAAGAAGCTCTTGTTCGTCTTGCTCTCTGTCGAAGTCTGCGAAGAATCTATGTAACTCATCTCAAGCGTCCCTTTGCAAGTTGAGATCGCCTCGTAGCGGTGGTCTCCAGACCGCCGTCCGTCGAGCCGCTAGGCTCGACAGGAAAGACTTCGGTCTGGAGACCAAAGCTACGTAAGGAATCAACTTCCACTATTGTCAGGGTCAGTCACTCCCACGATGTCCCCATCCGACCAGAAGACGCCGTCCGAGGAGAGAATGCCGTCGGACCAGAAGACGCCGTCGCTCCAGAACACGCCATCGCTCCAGAAGACCCCATCGGACCAAAAGACCCCGTCGGACCAGAACACACCATCGGACCAGAACACGCTATCCGACCAGAACACGCCGTCCGACCAAAACACGCCGTCGGACCAGAAGACCCCATCGGCCCAGAAGTCGTTATCAGACCAGAAGACGCCATCGGACCAGAACACTCCGTCACCCCAGAAGAGGGTTTCCTCGGGATTCTGGACCAGTCGGCTGAAGACCATCTGATCGGCATAGGCGAAAGCGCCTCCTGCCCAGACCTCTTCTCCTTCCAGGGTCCACATGGGAGAGACCTTGCCAGCGATCTTCTGTTTCTTCATGTTGACTGCCGCCGCCAGTTCGGCCGCCGTCTTGGCGTTGACCAGACCGTTGCCCTGCTCCAGCATCGCCGGCTGCTCCAGCTTGATGGCGGTCACTAGCAGGATTAGCTTCACGATGTTCGGATTGAGCTGGTTGTTGTGGGCCAGCATCAGGGCGACCGTCCCACTGGTGACGGCCGTCGACATGCTCGAGCCGCTCAATTCCTCGTAGAATTTCCCTGCATGGGTCTCCCGATCACCGTCGTCTAGGGCACTGGGCCGCGAGATCGCCGAGACCATCCCATTTCCGGGAGCACACAGGTCCGGCTTGAAGAGTCCGTCCGGGTAGGTCGGTCCCCGGGAAGCGTAGGTGGTGGCTGTATCGTCGCTGTGGGTCGCGGTTTCGTGGGTGTTCATGGCCGAGACCGTGATGACGGCCGGATCGATACCGGGGCTGACGATCCCGCCCCAGATCTTGGGATGCTCGGTGGTTTTGCCCAGGTTGCCGGCCGAGGCCACCGTGACGATGCCGGCGTCGACCATCTGCTCCACAGCCTGGCACAGAGGATCCTGTTTGTAGGAATCCACTGGCGGATGTCCCAGCGAGAGGTTTGCCACTCGGATCTTGTATTGGTCCTTGTGCTGAATCGCCCACTCGATGGCCTGGATCAGGTGGCTGGTTTGTCCGCTTCCATCGGTCCCGATGACCTTCAGGTCCAGGAGTCGCACGTTGGGATAGACACCAATGTAGGTTCCATTGGACTTCTTGCCATTGCCTGCGATGATGCCGGCGACGTGGGTCCCATGGCTGTAGAGGTCGATCGCCGGAGGGTAGTCCGGGTCGACCTGGACTACAACGGCTTCTCCAGAGGTGAAATCCACATGTTTGGTGATCTCCTTCAGATCGGGATGCGGCTGGATGCCGGAGTCGAAGACGGCCACCGTGACTTCGTCGTTCAGACCGGCGGTCGAGACCTGGTCGGCCCCGATGGCAGCCAGAGCGACCGGGGTCTGCGGAGCCGAGTTGCCGATATTGCCGGGAGCTCCGTTGTCTTGTCCCTTTTTCTTGCCTTTACCCTTGCCGTTGCTAGGGCTGCTGTCAGGGGGTGTCTCCTCATCGGTCCCAGGGTTGTTGTTTTTCTTCTTGTTGGCCCGTATCACCGCATCGAGGGTGACGTAGCGGACCAGGGGAGAGCGCAGCAGCAGCTGGATCTCGCGGGCCTTGAGACGGGACGGATAGGCGTGTACCAGCGCGAGGCTGTTGTCGAAGTCCACGCCCCGAGCCCGACGACTTGCCTGATGGCGCTGAAAGAACCCCGGATCGACTTGAACGATCACCGGGACCGGATAGTCGTACTCGGGATTCTTGGAAAGAAAGTCCACCTCGTCCCGCAGTACGGGAGAGATCTTGATAGCAGATGGAGCCACACCGTCTTGCTTTTTCCCGAAGCCTCCATAGGCGGGGAACATCAAGCTAATCGAGAGGCCGATGCAAGCGGCCGTCCAGGCTCCTAGGGTTCGATTGTTTTTGCGTTTGAGTGTAACCATGATTAGTTATCTCCTCAGTAGCGTCCCAGCGTTAGTCGAATAACATCAACTGTTTATGAATGTCACTATTCTGAGTAATGTAATGCATGTCCTGAAAGGCCTGTAAAATTTGGGTTTTCTCGAAGAGCGAGACACTCAGGACCTGGAGAATTGTGTAGAGCGGCAACTCGAGATAGAGGCGCTTGCGGATGATGGCGATGAGCAGGTAGGTACTGAGGGCGATCCAGATTTGTGTTTTCACGGCATTGGGACTGGTGCCGTAAAAGGCCTTGATGCGGAGATGCTGTTTGATCCATTTGAAGAACAGTTCGATCTGCCAGCGGAGCTTGTAGAGCCGGGCAATAGTCAGAGCGGGAGAAGCAAAGTCGTTGGTGAGGAATACTAGCCGCAGGTCGGTGGTGACGTCGAAGAACTTGATGCGACGCAAAGGTTCGGGGTAGGCCTTGGCCGGATAGAAGGTGCTCAGCAGGACAGTTTGGTCGCAGATCAGTCCCGTCGTTCTGTCCACCGGGTGGGAGTAGCGGCGGCGGAACTTGAAGTTGGCCTTGGCGCGGGTCACGAATAACGACCGGGCAGAATGGAGTCGGTACAGGCGCCCGAAATCCAGGTATCCGCGATCCATGATGTAGTAGGCACCGGGACAAGGAATCAGGTGGTCCAAGGCGTGGACATCGTGCAGTTTTCCGTCCGAGATCAGAACGAACTCGGGAATGGCGCCGTGCAGGTTGAGCAAGGTATGCAGTTTGATCGCCCCCTTGGTACGGCGGAAGCGCGCCCAGGGGAAGACCGAGAGGCACAGGTCGATGGTCGTGGAGTCCAAGGCATAGACGGTCGCGTTCAGGTCGACTCCCAGGTCCTCGTCGGTGTACAGGCGGCGCGCTTCGGCGATAAGCACTTGGGCAAACTCGGCATAGATGCGCCAGTCGCGCCTCTCGTTGGCATTGGACAGATTGTTGCGGGAGACCGTGGAGCGAATGCCCATGTGGAAGAGCTTGGATCTCATGGCCCGTAGGCAGGCTTCGATATCGCGCAAGCTCTCGCGATAGGTCAACTGTGCAAAGGCCATGACCCGGTAATGGTCGGCACAGCGGAACGACTTGACCTTGTAGTCGCCTCCGTAGTGCTGAACAATGCGATGAAAATGATGCCAGGGAAGATGCCGCATCACCTGAGAAAAAATCGTCGTGCCCGTGTACATGCTCGCCCTCCTTATGAACTGAAGGGCGTGAGCGTACACTCACTTTCAAGTCGGAAACACCCATTATCTTCTCTAACATATTACTCATTAATACTTTACAGAGATTAGAAGCCCAAACGTTGGGACACTACTGTTATCTCCTCTAAATGAGGTCGCGCTGCCCGTAGTTGCGGCGTCGGACCAGAGAATGCTGTCCGACCACAGGATGGAGTCCGACCACATGATCGAGTCTGACCACAGGATCGAATCCGACCACATGATCGAGTCCGACCACAAAATACTGTCGGGAGCGAAGAAGGTATCGCTCCAGAGAATGGAACTGTTCCAGACCAGGGAGCTGGACCAGTCGTTGCCCTGGCCCCACATACCTGCTGCAGGATTGACCAGGTCGTTGTAGATGATCCGATCCCCGAAGGCGAAGGGGCCACCGGCCCAGATCGTCTCCGGACCATTGTCCCCGTTCAGAGTCCATTTGGGCTTGACGGTGCCCTCAACGGTCCGAGTGGCGACGTCTAGCTGCTTGGCCAGTTTGTAGGCGGTGTAGCCGTTGACCAGGCCGTTACCCTGTTCCAGCGGATGGACGTTGGTCATCTTGGTAGCGGTCAGCACCAGAATGGCCTTGGTCAGATTCGGATTCAGATCCGGATTGGCCTCCAACAGCAAAGCCGCCACGCCGGTTACAAAGGCCGTAGCCATGCTGGAGCCGCTCAAGGAGCTGTAATCCGAATCCTGCACCAGATCGGGATAAGCCAAATCCAGTTTTCCTCCCCTGCGCCTCAGCGAGGTGATCTTGTTGCCGGGAGCCACCAGGTCAGGTTTGAAGAGGCCATCATGAACGGTATATCCGCGGGAGCTGTAGCTGGTAGCGATGTCGTCGGCATGGGTGAGGGTGCCTTGGGTATTGACCGCTCCCACGGTGATGACCGTGGGTTCGGTACCCGGGCTGGTGATCCCTCCCCAGATCTTGGGGTATTGGTCCGTCTTACCCAGGTTGCCCGCGGAGACGATGGTCACGATGCCGGCCTTCACCATGTTGCGGACGGCCTGATAAAGAGGATCATCCTTATAGGATTCCAGGGGCGCATGGCCCAATGACAGATTGGCGATTCGAATGTCGTAGGTGTCCTTGTTCTGGATTACCCAGTCGATAGCCTGAATCAGCTGGCTGGTCGATCCGGTGCCATCATTTGAAATGACTTTGACGTTGACGAACTTGGTCTGGGGGGCGACTCCGTCGGAGTCGGAGTCCTCATCGTCGCCACCGATGATGCCGGCGACATGGGTGCCGTGGCCGTACTCGTCGTTATAGAGAGGAGGTGAAGCGGAGTCTGATGAGTACGTGAAATCGACCGATGCTATAACTCGATTGTCCGCGGGATCCAGGTTCCCATGAGCGGCGATGCCGGAATCGAATATAGCGACCGAGCCCTGCGCGGCTCCCGCCGCCATCGCGCCCTCCGCCACCAGGTAATCGATACCGATACATCCCCGGCCATGATGCCTCCGATAGTGAACGGCGGAGCCGTCATCATCGCTGTCACTATCACTATCACTATCACTATCACTGTCACTGTCACTGTCACTGTCACTATCACTGTCGCTGTCACTATCGCCGTCGTCGGTGCTAGGACGCAGAACCGCATCCAGGGTGACGTAGCTGACCAACGGCGATCTGAGGAGATGCTTGACCTGAGCCGCGGTTAGATTAGCCGTATAGGCATGGACGCCCGAAAGCATGTTGTCGCTTCGGTGTCCCCCCGCCCGGCCAATGCTCCGCTGGCGCTCAAAGAAGTTGCTCTGGACCTGAATAATCAGGGGAATGGGATAGTCGAACTGAGGATTTCCCAAAAGGAAATCCACCTCCTGCTTCAGGACGGGCGAGATCTTTTTGTCCCGCTCCGGTCCTGGATTCTCGCCCGCATGGGACGGAAGCCCTAGGAGACAGAGAGAGACACCAATTGTGAGTGTGGAGCCAAACCAGCTCCTGAGATTAGGACGTAATCGTTTCATCACAAAACCTCCGTCGGTTCCGCGAATCCACGTTCGGCAACTGATCAACCCTATCGCGCTGGCGACGTAGGTCTTAGCTTTGCGCCCCGTGTCTTTCGATCACAGGTAGCCTTTTCGCTGTGGGCTGCGAAAACCAAATTGTTAACTGAAGGGAGTACTTACCGATTTCAAAAATCCCTTCCTCAAGGAACCTTTTCGGTCAGGGGGAGGAAAACTTTAGAGCAGAATCCTGGAACGCAGACATCAATGTGGCACGCTATCTGGGGTGTACGAAGCCGAGCAAACTACGTTTGTCTGAAGTTCTTCGTGACTTTCAAGTCAAGTTTGGAACGCCGGATAGAAAAGCCACGACCCCAGATTTTGGGCTTCAGGTGCCTTGGCCCAGGGTTGAGACCTTGAGCGTCGAAGACCAGGAGGGCTCAATCCCAACGGGATTGCGTCTTCCAGCCCAGGGTTTTCCAACCCTGGGTACGGAGTTGCACCCAACCTGAATCAACCCGGAACGGGTTGCGTACATAAGGGTACCCCTGAGGCAAAACCACCCATCTCGGTAGATAGCAGGTTTGTACGCAACCGCCAATGGGGTTGGAATCAAGACGGGAATCGCTTACCCAGGTTCAGAAACCTGGGCTGAAATACGAAATCCCTTCAGGATTCACGGACTCCCTGGTTGAGCTCGGTGCCAACTTTGCTCTGGCGCAACCGATCCTCGGGCTCAGATGGCCAAGTCGGCACCTGTCGTGTCCGCCTATAGAATTCCTACTTGGAAGAGTACATTATAGCGGTGGGTTCTCCAGCAGGCTTCGCCAGCGATCCTGGGAACGATGATAAGACTTAGCTTCAGGTCTTGTTTTCAGCGTAGAGTTGACTTTCCCTGGGTGCTGTCGCGGTGCCGGCTTGACTCGAGGGGCTCAGGAACGTCCGAGCAATCTACGAGGAGTTGTCTTTGCAGAATCTGCAGCCGGCAACCCTGCTCTATAAAGTCTCCGGGCCAGCGGTTGTCGAACACGAGGGGGCGGTCTCTCTTCTTTCTCTTGCTCGCTACGGCGGCCTGACGTTGGTCGCAGCCTTCTTCCTGGTCGTTGTTGGCTGTACCGTGTATGACGCCCTGCAAAGGGAGTCAACCAGGACATCAGCTGCTAGCCATCCCCCGCAGCCCTCTAGCTAGTGCCCGTCCGAAAACCGGGGTTTTCAGAACTGTAATCTGTTGAATCGTAAACACTTATTATACTTGAGACTGCTGACAGACCGGCTCGACCCAGCTCGATCCAGAGCAAGGACCCTCGAGCGAGGGCACGCGGGCCAAAAAGCAGCGGTTCGGCGCAGACCTCTCCCCGAGTCGGAGCCACAAGGCAGTACGGTCAGCCACAAAAGGCTACAACAGGAGTCGGGCCAGGACGACCAGGTTATAGGTCAGGACGCTGGCATGGACGTAGCTTTGAAAGTGAGGCCAGCCTTTCCAGCTACAGCGGTGGAGACCGAAGGTGTGCTTGAGGGTCCCAATGCACCCCTCAATCCCGGCGCGGAAGCGTTTGAGTTGTTTGTAGACCCAACTGGAACGCACCATGCTCTGCGTTGCCTTAACCGGGACTGCAGCGGACGGAGCTTCGCCCCGGCGCTGAATCCCAGGATCGTTCGGCGGTGGAATCTGGGTTCTATTATGCCAAGAGCCAGACTTCACGCTGATGAGAATGCCGAAGCCCTTCTCGTCGATTACTTGAGGTATCGGGGGAGGGAACATGTTCCCGTCGCTCATCTGAAGCCGGCCTAAAGGGGATAATATGCTGACCAGCATGTGCTTCACCAAAGGCATCTGGTTCGAAGGGCTCGAGATGGACAACTGGACTCGCGAAAAAAGACATGGGGCAAGAAGTTGCCAGACAAGCCAAGCTAGGAGAAACCGAGAATGACCGAGATGCGAAGGACATCCGGCCGGTTGGCTCTGGCCTGGTCCACCCTGGTTCTGCTGATGTGGACGGGCCAGGGCCAACCATCCCAGGCAACGAAGATCTCTCGGATCGAGACCATCACCTTGCGGCATCCCTGGGGCCCGGTGGAAGACGGCAAGACGCGCGACTGGCTACTGGTGCTGGTCCATGCCAATAACGGCCTCTACTGAATCGGCCGGGGTGGCGACGCCCGCATCATCCGGGACGAGCTCGCCCCCTTGTTACTGGACCAGGACCCACACCGCATCTCCCAGCACTGGGAGATGCGGTGTACGAAAAGGCCTGGCGGTTTCGGGGTCCGGGACGCTCGGCCATGTCCTCAATCGGTGCTCTGGACGTCGCCTTGTGGGACCTGTACGGCAAATCCTGCGGCCAGCCGGTCTGGCAGCTGCTGGGGGGCCATCGGGACCGGGTGCAAGTCTATGCCGACGGCATCGGCTATTTCGACCAGACTCCGGGCGACCTGGCCGAGCTGGTGGGAAAGCATGCCGACTTGGGATACAAAGCTGTCAAGTTCCACCTGACCACCGCCGACTCGGAGGCTGCCGTGGAGAAGGTCCGGCTTTCCAGAGAACGGGTGGGGCCGGACCTGCGCCTGATGATTGACGTGTGGCGTATGTGGGACGGACCCAGGGCGGCGGAGATGGCGAGGCGGTTTGTGCCCTACAACCTGTTCTGGATCGAGGAGCCGGTTCGCCGCGACGACGAGCTTGCCTACCTGCGCATGGTGGCCGAAAGCACGGATGCCTTCATCGCTGGTGGTGAAGGCGAAGGCACGCTCTACGGTATCCGCAGATTGATCACCGAGGGCGGCCTGGAGCTGGTCCAGACCGACATCCTCGTGGGTGGTGGCTACACCGGCATGCGGCGGATCGCGGCCCTGGCCCAGGCGTATCACGTCCCGGTTGCTCCCCACGGTGCCCAGTACCCGGATCTCAACTCCCACCTGGTGGCAGCCGTTCCCAACGGGCTGATGATTCCCGCCTGCCCTCGCACCGAGCCCTATCAGATCTGGTCCAAGCTCTACCGCCCGCCCTTTCGGGTGTTGAACGGCTCCGTCCAGATGACCGAGAAGCCCGGTCTCGGACTGGAACTGGACTGGGAGTTCGTGGACCGCTATCGGGTGAAGGAGTAGTCTGCAGGCCGGCTGTTGTTGGAACGGCGCCGCTCAGGTCGGATGCCTGCCTGATTCCCATCAATCGGCCAGGCAAGATGCCTGGAGCCTTGAGCGGGACATACGGCGTTGTCTCGTAAACCGCTTTCCTATTCCGTTCTCTACCGAATCATCGGCGCCGAGTCGGTTCGGAGACCGGTCATCCGCCACCATCGCCTTTATCCACAATATGGCTTGAGTAGGCGATGGAGAGCCGAGAACCATCTCCGCGTGGCTCCAGCCGCCGATTCGCCCACCTGGACGTAAATCGCTTTGCCGGAGAAGTGCCGGGGCTAGAAGGCATCTCCAGAGCGGAAGGAGCCTGTGGTTTTCTGCAATCTCAGCGCAGCCCATTGGACGTTTCCACGGGAACCTTGAATGTCCGCTTTTAGGCGTTTGCGGTCGCTCGATTTCGATCCAATCGGACGGCAGCTTCCGCCTGAGGCTGTGTGAAAAGTCATTCATGATTTCGGATTTGAAATTTTGACTTCATAGGATCGCGTGCAAGCCACAATCTCCGTCGTAGGAAGGGTAAAGAGACCCCTAAATCAAAGAGGTTTTGGACTTTTCACACACCCTCGCCTAGAAGCGTCGTCCGCGGCAGACTCGGATCAGCATCCCAGAGCTGTCGACATCGGCGACACGTAAATGTAGGGCCCCGGAGAGGCGAAGTCCGGTGGCGTAGATCGTCATCAAGAGAGTGTGGTGCTTGGGGTTGGCCAGGGCACCGAAGAGGCGAGCGATCTCCTCAGCGCTGCTCACGACGGGCAGTTTCTTCTCTTGCCTGGGAAAGGGAATGTGCTGGAGTAGCGTCCGCCTCAACTCTGGATTCGTTTCAGACCGATCACGCCGAATAGCAGCAGCAAGCCACTCAGCAAAGCGAGTCCGCGCCAGTCAAGCGTAGGGATGGTGTCAGCGGGAGTCGCTGTAGCCGTCGGCGTACCCATCGGCTGCGTGGTCGCGGTTGCGGTCGGTGTGGGAGTCGGACTCGCAGTCGAGGTGGCCCTGAGCGTCGGAGTTGGAGTCGGTGTCACCGTCGGAGTCGAGGTCGCAGTCGCTGTGGGCGTTGCCGTGGGGGAAGCGAAAGTGACGTCGAGCGAAACGACTTCCGTCAGCGCCCAGGTCGTATTCGGTGCGATGTTGATCCGGACGGTGTTCGCGTCAAAGAAAATGCGCGACGCGTCGAAGCCAGCCAGATTGGTGTCGGGGTTAATGGTTACACCTGTGATGTCGGGGATGGTACCGTTTTCGTCGCTGAAGCGATAACCATTGAAGGCTCCAATGGCAAAGGTGACCGGGCCGCCAGTAGGGAGAACGTTGGTCAAGCGAATATGGTCGCCGAGAGATTCGCCGCGATCAGAAGAGTGCCGGCTGGTTGCTCTACGTTGTGGAATTCCACTCCCGCCCCGACGACAGCCAGAGCGGGAACGAACGCCCCCGGGACAACCGTTGCAGTATCTGGGAACAGCTGTTCCGCCCTCACGGTCTGTCCGCTAAACGATGCGTAGGCAGGCACCTGAGAGGCTGCCAGTGCAAGGAACACCAACCAGTTTCTCATCTTACCCTCCAGTCCGTTATCTTAGATCCTCGCGTCCCCAAAAGACAATCGCCGGTTTCCCCGGCGGCAAACGTCAGAGACGTCCGGGTCACAAGTCAAGAAATTGGAAGGGGTTGAGCTTGGCGTTGCGTAGGGTCGGTGGCTTGAAGTGCTTGAATATGTAGTAGCGACGGTCTTTCCCGGCGATCCACACGGGCGTGCGGACCTCTCGTCCATTTCGTCGGAAGGTTGCAAGGTTGACGTAGGACTCCGCTGCTGGGTCAAACGGCCAATTTTTCACTGGAGTTCGCTCAGGCTTTCGGGCAACAGGAGAATATAGTGAATACCCGTGATGTAAGAGTTGACCTGAAACTCAACGCCTTGGGGATTCTGTGCCTGGCTAAAGCCGGCGGTGCCCGTTCCTGCAAGTGTATCGCAGAATGGGGATGGACAAGGGTATTGGTCGGCAGTCAGGGGTACTGAAGTATCCTTACTGTTAAAGAGTTAGTGCTGGGCAACGGTGGAGCGCACCGGGCAGGATTTTCCCGGCCTGCCAGCTCAGCCTTCTAGACGGGAACGCCGGTTATGCGGGAAGACGGCCTCACCTCAGATACTCAAAACGGACTCGAAAGAGATCCTCGCGTCTATTGCATGCTGAGGTTGTCCTAGCAATTAGCCAGTTGAGTAAGGGTGAACCCCACGACAGGGTGGAGGTAGGCGAATGAGTTCCGGTCGACTCCTGACCACGCCCGAGGTCGCGGACCTGCTCCAGGTGAAAGTCAGCACTGTCTATGCGTGGGCCAAGGCGCGACGGCTGCCGGCGGTCATCCTATCAATTGGCAAGCGCAAGGAATGCATCCGGTTCAGGCGGACCTCAATCGAAAAGTGGATTGCCGACCACGAGCGCTAGGCCAATGGGAAATCGTTCACGAAGTGGGACAGGCGATGAGCGGTCTCAAACGGCTCCTCTTCTGGGCCCACAATCACCGCAGGTGTAACGAAATTTTCGGTACAGCGGCCAACTCTCAAGGACCTCCCTTAGATGATTCTGGACTTCGACTCTGACGGCGAGGGAAAGAGGTTTTGCCAAAGCGCGTTAGCTATCCGTTAGCTATTTGAGGTAATCAGACTTCTAAGTCTTTTGTTTTCAACAACGACAGAGAAATGGTGCCGGAGAGGAGACTCGAACTCCCACGGGACTATGTCCCACTGCGCCCTGAACGCAGCGCGTCTGCCAATTCCACCACTCCGGCACGTCCTGAATCAATCGCCTACGGGCATTCGGTCCTCTCCAGCGACAGTGCCTCACAGGCTTCGTCACAGTGTATAACTCTTCCCTGCAAACAACCAAATGGGAAGCGAAATTGTTGTAGCCATTTCCCGGCTTCCGCCTACCGGGCGCGTCCTTACCCCGCATTTCTCATCGCCAGTCTACTACGGCGTCGCAATCATCCGCCCTGGTTGTGTTATGCTCGGTCGGCCTCCTCGACGTACTGCACGAGTACGACTGCGGTGGCCTCGGTCGCAAGCCTTGCCAGGACGGCGCTTGCACCGCCTCGCTACGACCGGCCATGAGAAATCCGGGTTACAGCCGCTTCAGCACCCATTCCTGGCGACGCCCTTGCTGATCACCGCTCGCCGACATCCTACCGGGACTCCGACGGCCAGCGTTCTACTACAACCTTTTTCAGGGTGTAGAAGTCGACTGCATCTCGGCCCTGTCCGTGCAGGTCACCGAAAAAGCTGTCCTTCCAGCCGCTGAAAGGAAAGGAAGCCACCGGGGCGGCGACTCCGATATTGATCCCAATATTGCCCGCTTCTACTTCATAGCGAAACTTTCGAGCGGCTGCCCCGCTTGCGGTGAAGAGAGAAGCCATGTTGCCGTATCTTCCGCCGTTGACGAACTCGATGGCATCGTCGACGTGTGCAAAGTGCATCAGACTCAAGACGGGTCCGAAGATCTCCGTGGAAACCAGACTGCTTGCGGGTTGGACGTCACTGAGGATTGTCGGTCCCACGAAATAGCCTGCCTCGTAACCCGGCACTTCTGGATGACGTCCATCGACTGTCAGACTGGCTCCGCCATCTGCTCCCTGACCGATCAGGGCTTCGATTCGCTCCTTGCTTTCGCCCGAAATGACAGAACCCATTTCAACCCCTTCGTCCAAGCCGAATCCCATCCGCCGGGAACGTGCGACCTCCGAAATAGCGTCCTCGAAGGGTTTGTGAGCCGCTCCCACAGTCGCTACGATCGAGCCGGCTAGACAGCGTTGACCGGCACATCCGAAAGCCGATTCCCCGACGATCTTCGAACTCGCGTCCATATCCGCATCGGGGAGAATGATGAGAGGATTCTTGGCTCCTCCCTGGCACTGAACTCGTTTTCCCTGAGCTGCCGCTCGACCATAGACATACCTGGCTACCTGGGTCGAGCCCACGAAACTAACAGCTGGATCAAGGGATGATCGAGAATCGCATCCACCGTCTCTTTGGAGCCGTTGACGAGCTGGATAACTCCTTTGGGGAGACCCGTTTGCTCAACCAGCTCCAGGATTTTCTGCAAGGTGAGTGGGACTTTTTCGCTGGGTTTGAGAATGATGCAGTTCCCACAGGCGATCGCATAGGGGGTGAACCAGAGAGGAATCATGGCCGGGAAGTTGAAGGGCGTAATGGCAGCTACAACACCAACCGGCTGGCGGATCATGGTCTCGTCGATGCCGGAGGCGATGTCCTCGCTGTTATAACCCTGAAGCAGCGAGGGAATCGCGCAGGCAACCTCGACGTTCTCAATCCCCCGCTGCAATTCACCCTTGGCCTCCTGGAGCGTTTTCCCACACTTTTGGGTAATGGTTCGGGCCACCTCGTCAAAATTCTGCTCCAGCAGTAGCTTGAGTTTGAAAAGGTACTGAACCCGTTCGGTGGGTGGTGTGCGGCGCCAGCCCAGAAAGGCCTTCGCGGCACTATCAGCCGCTTGTCCCACCTCGGCGGCTTCCGAGAGCGGGACCTTGGCGATTTCCTCTGTAGTGGCCGGATTCGTCACGCTTAGGGCCGCGGCGACTGATGACTTCTGCCAGCTCCCGTCAATAAAGTTCAAGATCTGCTCGGATGTACCCATCAAAGCCTCCATCTTTTTCGGAGCTCCTTCTGCGTCCTAGCCTCCTAG
This sequence comes from Acidobacteriota bacterium, assembly GCA_965219855.1. Taxonomy (GTDB): domain Bacteria; phylum Acidobacteriota; class UBA6911; order RPQK01; family JAJDTT01; genus CAUZIZ01. The sequence goes on along the minus strand of CBDCOR010000012.1, from coordinate 269,341 downwards.
CCCCCATTTCTCATCGCTAGTCTACTGCGTCGCCGCAATCACCCGCTCTGGCTGCGTTACGCTCGGTCGGCCTCCTCGACGTACTTTCAAAGTACGACTGTGGCGGCCTCGGTCGCAAGCCTTGCCAGGACGGCGCTTGCGACGCGTCGCTACGACCAGCGATGAGAAATGCGGGTTAGCTCCGTGTTTTGCACAGTTTCTGTTCATTGTACGTACCCGAGAGAGCGCAGCATCTCAAGTCTTTCCGGGAGCAGCAGGGAAGGTTGCTCTTCTCCCAGGCTGGATTCCGCGGCCAGGATCTCCTTCAGCAGAGGCAGTCCTGGGGCGTCAGGTGTATAGAAGTTCTGGCCATCGAGCCCTCCCTTGCCGGTGGACCTGCCCAGATGGTGCTTGGCTCCCTCGTCCTCGTGATAGTAGGTGAGCTTCCAGTCCCGACCGTGCAGCGCTATGCCGCGCCTTGACGGAGTGGATGAGATAGGTACGACGTTCCACCAAACGAGGAGGGCCAGTCTCCAGTTCGTTCCCCCTCAGCGCGGGCAGTAGAGATCGACCGGTGCAGCCGGCCGGTGCTTCTACGCCCAGGAGAGCGGCGAGAGTGGGAAGGATGTCGAGTGTTTGGACCGGACCGCTCACCGTCTGCCCACGATCCGGGTGGGGGAGCTTTATCAGAAGGGGAACCTTGATCACGGGTTCCAGCAGACGCTCCCCATGACCCCAGAACTCCTGCTCTCCGTGGGCCTGTCCATGGTCTGCTACTATGACGACGAGCAGCCGTTCCCAGATCCCTCGTGCCCTGAGAAATTCGAACAAGCGTCCCAGCTGGGCATCCAGGAAGGCAATCTCGGCGTCGTACAGGTCGGAGACATGTCGTTGATCGCGGACTGTCAGCTGGGAGGCGATCTCCTCGTCATTGAGCGAAACCAGCCACTCGGCTGTTAAGCTGTTCTCCAGAGGGCCGTTATAACCGGTGACAAACCGTTGGGCAAAGGAGGGTTCGGGATCATAAGGTTCGTGTGGGTCGAAGTAGTGAAGCCAGAGGGCGAAGGGCTCTTCACCCTGCTCCGAGATCCAGGTCTCCGCGCGACGCGTAACTGCATCGCCTGGAATCTGTGATGCTCCCAGGGGCCAACCGTCGCCAAAGAAGACCTCGTCCAACCCCAGGCCGGGGAGGTACTCCTCGTCCAGGACCCGAGCAGACACCACAGCGGCGTTGGGGATCCCCTGCTCACCCAAGAGATCAAAGATCGACACCAGGTCCTGCGCCGGAACCATTCCATTGCGGGTGACGCCGTGCTGCGCGGGTGAGAGTCCGGTGAGGATGGTCAGGTGTGAGGGGAGTGTCGTAGGCATGCTGCAGGTGACGTCCTGAAACCGTGTAGCGGTTTCGGCAAAGGTATCCAGGGCTGGGGAGGTCGGCCGGCTGTAGCCGTAGGCGCCCAGCCGATCGGCGCGCAGCGTGTCCAGCGTGATGAGCAGCAGTGGCCACTGTTCCGGGTTCAGGGGCTGGGTGGGAGAGGAGTGGCAGCCGGCCAAGATAGAGCCCAACGCGAGTACATAGACTAGCCTGAGCTCAGAGCGCACCCTCAGATGTTGCAGCATGGAGAGCCCGTCACCTCGGAGCAGTGCTGGGATGTGCGCCTTGATGACTAGAGTAGATTCTGCTCGAGCTCCGCATAGGGATTATTAGAGGCAATCACAACTTGATTGCGATAGACCGAACTCCTTGGTCTCGACGCGCATCACATCCCGCCGACATCAGAGCGGACAGGGGGAAGCGCGACAAGAATCAGTGGCACTATATGCCAACCTGGCGTCTCTGAACAAGGAGATTCATAGCGAGGTCACGACTCACTGATCACTACACCTTGGGTAGCTGCGTGACGCAGTCGTAGAAAGTAGAAGCCGCAAAGGAGCGCCTGTACCAGATCGGCAGAATTACTGCCAAGAGGGCCTGTCCGGCCCAGGGTCCCCCCAGCCAGCATCAGAGTGTTGGAAAGAAAGCGACGGCGTGCGGCTTGCTCTTTCAGCCAATTCAGAGGTTTTTCATCGTGGGAACCGCGGCCGGGGAACTATACTACCAAGGTTTGAGACGAAGTGATTCGGGAAGAGCCCTGAGAGGAGGAGAGGAAGCGAAAGGGATTTTTTTCCTGCTAACTCTAACTCTGGTCCTGGTGGGTCTTACGACGGTATCCAAGAGTGACGTCGGTCTGAATCTGGCGGACGAGGGACATCTGTGGTATGCCACTTTGCAGACGTCTGCAGGTGGCGTGCCCATCCGAGATTTCCGCTCCTACGATCCGGGCCGATATCTGTGGGCCGCCGGCTGTGCCTCCCTTTTGGGCTCGGGCATCGTGGGACTGCGCCACGCCAATGCGGTCTTCCAGGCACTGGGCCTGTTCCTGGCACTCCTCACGGCGAGACGTGTGCTCCACAGTTGATGGGGACTGGTCCTGGTGGGACTGGTTTTCAATCTCTGGTTCTTCCCCAGCTTCAAGGTGTACGAGCACACGGTCGCAGTCGCCGCGGTCTTCTTTGCCCTGCGCCTGGTGGAGCGCCCTACGCTGGGCCGGCACTTTGCCTGCGGAGTGCTGGCGGGTATGGCCGCCTTTCTGGGAAGAAACCTGGGCATCTACTGTGTTCTCGCCAGCTTGGCTCTGACCCTGTTCCTCAGCTTCAAGGCCAAGAGCGACCCGGGGACCTTGGCGAGACGTCTCGCAGCTGGAATCGCGGGCACCGTAGTCGGCTATGCTCCCATGCTGCTGATGCTGCTTTTGATCCCCGGCTTCTTCTCCAGCTTCATTGAGTCGATTCTGCTCTTGTTTGGACCAGGAGCCCCGACTCTACCCAAGAGCGTGCCCTGGCCTTGGGCGCTCGGATTCCCTTCTGGGCAGGACATCAAGGAGCTCCATCAATTCTGTTCCAGCTTCCTCTTTGTCCTCTTTCCGGTTGTCTACCTGATCGCAGTTGTCGAGATTGTCCGAACCCGAGCCGGTGTCCTGGGCAGTAAATCACTACTTATCGCAGCCACAGTTGTAGGTGTGCCCTTCCTGCATCATGCGTTCATCCGCCCCGACCTGGGGCACCTGGGGCAGGTATCCCATCCCTTTTTATTGGCCCTGCTAGCTGTATCCCCAAGGCTTGGATTGGGGCACAGGGAGCGAGTTCTTCCTCTGCTGTTTACATTCCTGCTGATGATCTCTGTTCTCGTAGTTCCGTGGCAGCTCTACCCGACGGTGGCAAAAATCGGAGCCGCAGTATCGGCGGAGCCTTCGCTGCGCCAATACCGGGTCGGGCATGATCAGATCTGGCTCTCTCGGGAGAAGTCCGAGTACCTTCAGGCGATCGGGGACGTGTTGTCCTCAGAGGGCGACCCTGCCGAAAACACCCTGATCGTTCCGGAGATGCCTGGTTTGTACGCCGTTCTGGGAAAGTCTTCCCCGATCTGGGATCCCTATCCGCTTTTCCCCGCCTCGTTGAAGCTCCAGCGGGAAATGATCGAAGATTTGAGCGAGAAGAATGTGGTCTGGGCGCTGATCTCTACCCGGCGAATAGACGGAATGGAAGCAAGGCAGTTCAGCCGGACGCACCCTCTTGTCTGGCAGTATATCCTTAGGGAATTCGACCCTGTAACACTACCCGGGCTTCCGAAGGACCAGAGGCTCTTCCGGAGGCATTGAGCCGGAACTGGGGGAATAGGTGTCCGAGGGATTATGTGCAAGGAGATTTAGATGACAGGTCTCATCATCGTTGTTGTTTTAACCCTGTCCATTTCGGCCATCTGCTCCCTCTTTGAGGCCACGCTCTACTCTACCCGAGTAGCCTCGCTAGAAGCGGTGCGGTCCTCCAAGAAGCGGCGTTCACAGGCCGAACGTTTTCTCTCGATGAAACGGGAGATCGCCGTACCTACGTCGGCCATACTTATCCTCAATACGGTTGCCAATACCGGAGGGGCAGCTTTCTCGGGCATGTATGCCAGCGCCGCTCTAGGAGCTGTCTGGGTGCCCGCTTTTTCGGCCGTACTCACGCTGTCCATTCTGCTGTTGTCGGAAATCTTTCCGAAGACCTACGGCGCCATCCACTGGCGTCGACTCTGGCCCTTGATCGTCTGGCCACTCGCCGGACTGCAGCGCGTCTTCTATCCGTTCATTCGGATCATTCAGAAGCTGACCGATTCATTGACGGAGGGGAGCCCAGCCGCCACCGCTACGGAGGCCGAGATCATGTCCATGATTCGACTGGGCGCTCGATCTGGGGAACTCACAGCTACCGAGCTTCGCCTTCTGGACGCCGTATTCCATTTCGACCAGCTCTCCTGCCGGCAGGTCATGCTGCCCCGGCCGGATGTGGTGTTCTTCGATATCAGTCGTTCCCTAGAGGAGTGTTTGATGCTGGCCAGGTCGACCCAGCACACGCGGTATCCCCTTTGTCGAGGCTCACTAGACAGCGTGATCGGTCTGATCCACATCAAGGATCTGATCGGCGTTCCCCTCCAGGGAGATTTGGATCTAAAAGCGGTCGCCAAGCCTTTGACCTTCGTTCCCGAAACGATGCCCCTGAGTCGGCTCCTCCGGGAAATGCAGACTAAGGGGCAGCACATGGCTCTGGTGGTGGACGAACACGGCACCACGGTGGGCATGATTACGCTCGAAAATGTGCTGGAGCAAATTGTCGGATCGGTACTGGACGAGTTTGACGTTGAGACCTCACAGATCGTGCCTGAGGGCCCCGATTCCTACCTGGTAGAGGGGCAGATTTCTCTGAGCCGTCTCAACCGAGAACTCCACCTCGAACTGGACCAGGAGCACGTAGACACTCTCTCGGGGCTCCTGGTCGATCAGCAAGGTAGCCTCTTACAGGGCGGGGAGATGGCTAGATTTGAAGGAGTCATCGCTCAGGTCCTGGAGGTTCGCGATGGACGAGCCATACGCGTGCGGCTAAAGATGCAACCTTCTGGTAAAGATATACCCTGATGCTTTGAAGATGAGCTGCCAGAATGTGAGGTTGTAAGGAAGATGATCACCATGGAAGACGCACTCGAGTACCACCGAAAGGGACGAAAAGGAAAGATCGAGGTCGTGCCCACAAAGCCGTTTGCGACGCAAAGGGACCTATCTCTAGCCTATACACCGGGTGTAGCCGAGCCCTGCAAGATCATCCAGAAGAGTCCAAGGGCAGCGCTCGAGTACACCGCCCGGGGGAACCTGGTGGCTGTGGTCACGAATGGGACGGCCGTTCTGGGGCTGGGCAATATAGGTGCGCTGGCCGGCAAACCGGTGATGGAGGGAAAGGCAGTCCTGTTCAAGCGTTTTGCCGACATCGATGTCTTCGATCTGGAAATCGACTCTGAGGATCCAGAGGACGTAATACGGGTCTGCAAGCTGCTTGAGCCCACCTTCGGGGGTATCAACCTGGAGGATATCAAGGCCCCGGAGTGTTTCCACATCGAACAGACCCTCAAGAGGGAACTCTCGATTCCGGTCTTCCACGATGACCAGCATGGAACCGCCATCATTTCTGGTGCCGGGCTCCTGAATGCCCTGGAGTTGACGGGCAGGGACATGGTGTCGATCAGGGTCGTGGTCAATGGTGCCGGAGCGGCCGCGATTGCGTGCGCTCGGTTCTACCGGAGTATGGGGATCGCCAAAGAGAACCTGATTCTGTGTGATAGTCGGGGGGTGATCTTCAAGGGCAGGAAGTCCGGCATGAACTCCTTCAAACAGGAGTTCGCGGTTGATACTCCGTCCCGAACACTTGGCCAGGCCCTGGAGGGCGCCGACGTGCTCTTGGGCCTCTCCAAGGCAGGAGTGGTTAGCGGTGACATGGTTCGATCCATGGCAGACAAGCCCATTGTATTCGCGATGGCGAATCCAGATCCGGAGATCACCTGGGAGGACGCCAAGGCTGCCCGCCCCGACGTGATCATTGCGACGGGGCGCTCCGACTACCCCAACCAGATCAACAATGTCCTCGGATTCCCCTTCATCTTTCGAGGCGCCCTGGATGTGCATTCTAGCGAGATCAATGAGGACATGAAGCTCGCGGCTGCCCGCGCTCTGGCCGACCTGGCAAAAGAGGATGTCCCCGATGACGTCATCAAAGCCTATGGGAATGTTCCCCTCTCATTCGGCCCGGAATACATCCTTCCCAAGCCTCTCGACTCCAGAGTCCTGCTGCGGGCCGCACCAGCTGTAGCAGAGGCGGCCATGAATTCGGGTGTAGCTCTTCGCCAAATCGATCTTCAAGCGTACGTTGGCAGTTTGGAAGCCAGAATGAGGTGATTCGGAGAAGCAACAAGCACCAAGATACAAGATACAAACAAATCTCAAATTCAAAGCACCAAAAGGGGGCTGACCGTGACCTTGGAGATCGGACTGCTATTGCTTCTGCTGGTGGCGATGGCCTACCTGTTCTTGACGGAGAAGCTACCGGTCGACCTGACCGCTTTCCTGGGTCTGGTTGTCTTGATTCTGGGTGGGTATGTCGCTCCGGAGGAAGCCTTCAGCGGTTTTGCTTCGCCCGCAGTGATTACGATGCTGTCGATCTTCATCGTCAGCGCGGCTTTGCTGCACACCGGGATAGCAGACGTGGTAGGCAGCAAGGTGCATACCTTTGTAGGAAGCCGGGAGATCCCTCTCATCACCACGCTGATGCTGGTGTCGGGCGGCCTCTCGGCCTTTATGAACAATATTGCGGCTACGGCGGTCCTGATGCCGACCGTAGTCAGTATCGCCCACCGCGCTCAAATTCCCCCCTCGCGACTTTTCATGCCGCTCTCTTTCGGTTCGATTCTGGGGGGCACGACGACGATGGTAGGGACCCCTCCCAACATCGTTGCTACGGCCATGCTCCAGGAGCGGAATATGGAACCCTTCGGGCTCTTCGACTTCGCACCCATTGGGTTGGTCCTTCTGGGAACCGGAACCCTTTTCATGGTGACGCTGGGCAGGAGGCTTCTTCCCAGTCGCGAGGTGGGCCCGATTGAGGCGGACAGGGCCGATCTTACCCACGTCTATCAGCTGCAAGAGAAGCTGTTCTCCCTGCGGATCCCAAACGATTCTGGGCTCGACGGTTCCACTCTGGCCGGAGCCAACCTTTCGACCGCCCTGGGGATTCAGGTCGTGTCCATCTTACGCCGAGGAGTGAAGCACCTGGTCCCCAAGGCAGAGACGGTGCTCAGGGGCGGCGACGTTCTTCTGGTTGAGGGACGGCTGTCAGAGTTGAAAGACCTGCTGCGGGTTCGGGAAGTGGAGGTCCATCGAACCACAGCCGGCCAGCTTCCGCGGCCAGTCAAGGGCTTCACCGGGATCCGGGCAGAAGTACTCGACGATTCCAGTTTGGTGGGTAAGAACCTCAGAGAGGCCCGCTTTCGGGAGCGTTTTGGTCTGGTGGTAGTGGGGATCAAGCGGGGCGAGGAGTCCCTGCGCGAAGAGCTGGCGTCAGAGACGCTGCGGACAGGGGACCGGATACTGGCCCTGGGTGCGCGGGCCCAGTTACAAGGGCTCGGCTCCCAGCCTGGTTTCTTGGTGAAGGAGGTGGGTCTTTCAGCTCTGCGCAGAATCCAGGACCATCTCTCGGTGATTCGGATCCCCACAGGATCTCCTCTGGTCGGCTCCACGGTGGGTGGCAGTCGTCTCGGGGAATTGATCGGCGTGACCGTAGGGGCCATCCTGCGCGGTGGAGTCACTCGTCTGGCGGTTTCTCCCAACGAGGTGATCCAGGCAGGTGACGGTCTGCTGGTGGCCTGTGATCCGTCCCGTATCCGGGCTCTCGTCCGGATCGGCGACATAGAACTGGACTCTCGGGTGGGAGAGAAGGAACTCGAGTCGGAGGATGTAGGTCTGGTGGAGGCAGCACTAGCTCCCCGATCCTCCCTGGTGGGTAAAGGGCCTCGCGAGCTGGAGTTTCGGGATCGCTACGGTCTCCAACTCCTGGCGATCTGGAGGGAGGGGAAATCCCTCTACACTGGCCTGGCCGATCGGGTTTTCCGATTCGGGGATGCCCTCTTGATCCAGGGCCCCTGGGACCGGATTCGACTCCTGGGCTCCGATCCCGACTTTGTGGTGCTTTCCCCGGTCGCTCTCCGACCTCGGCGAGGAAAAAAGGCCCCATTCGCTCTGGCAGGGTTGCTTCTCATGATAGGTCTGGTCGTCTCTGGGAGCCAACCCATTCAGGTGGCTGCCTTCACCGCAGCCAGCCTGGTGCTTTTGTGCGGTGCGCTCAGCATGGAAGAGGCCTATCGAGCCATCGAGTGGCGAGCCATCTTTCTGGTGGCAGCAGTCCTCCCCGTCGGATTCGCGATGGACCGCACCGGGGCCGCCACGCTGTTGGCCAGTACCGTCAGTGAGGTGGCTGGCCCACTGGGTAGCTACGCCATACTGGCTTCTCTCGTTCTCTTAGCGAGCCTCTTGAGCCAATGCCTGGACGGGGCTCCAGCCGTGGTGCTGCTGGCGCCGGTGGCACTCGAGGCAGCGGTTCAGCTGGGTGTGAGTCCCCACACCGCCATGATGGCCGTGAGTCTGGCGGCATCGGCAGCGTTCATGACCCCCTTCAGTCACAAGGCCAATCTCCTGGTCATGGGAGCCGGAGGCTACCGAGCCGTCGATTACGTTCGAGTCGGAACCCCTCTGACCATCGTTGTGTTGGCGCTCCTGGTTGTGCTGGTCCCGGTCTTTTTCCCTATCTGAATCTGGAACTCGAGCTCGAGCCTCGGTGCCTTTGAATCAGCCTACATTCATCAGGAATCCTCGGTGGTGTAGGATATCGCTTCATGTCCCATAGGGTCCCTCTGCTGGAGGTTCGTCAGGTCAGCAAGCGTTTTCCCGGCGTGTTGGCTCTGAACCAGGTGCACTTGAATCTGTTTCCGGGAGAGGTCCTGGCGTTGGTTGGTGAGAACGGGGCAGGTAAGAGCACACTCATGCGGATTCTGGCTGGGGAGGTGCCCCCTGATTCGGGTCAGATATTCCTCGATGGAAAGGTCGTTTCCGTAGATTCCGTGAACACAGCTTCCCGCCTGGGCATCGCACTGATCCATCAGGAGCTGAACCTATCCGATAATCTGGATATCGGAGCCAACATCTTCCTGGGCCGAGAACCTCTTCGCCTGGGCTTGCTGAATCGCAGGCGAATCTACCGAGATTCCAGGGCAGTCATGAGGAAGGTCGGCCTGACCGGCTCCCCAGCAGAGCGGGTCGGTTCCCTCTCAATCGGCCAACAACAACTGGTCGAGATTGCCCGAGCGCTTTCTCTCCGGGCCCGGATCCTGATTATGGACGAGCCTACCTCCAGTCTCTCGCAGCATGAGACGGACCAACTCTTTCGGGTAGTACGCGAGCTGAGGGCTGAGGGGGTCGCCGTGCTCTACATCTCACATCGTCTGGGTGAGGTGAAGAAGCTGGCTGATCGTGTTGTGGTTCTGCGGGACGGAATGAACGCTGGCGAGCTGAGCAGCGAAGAGATCGATCACGATCGGATGGTCAAGCTTATGGTGGGTCGCGATGTTTCACAGTTCTACCACCGGATTCCCCATCGCCCTGGCCGCCCACTCCTGGAGGCCCGCAATCTGAGGTCCCCTGCTCATCCCAGGCACGAGCTCAGTCTCTCGATCCAGGCCGGGGAGATTGTTGGGTTGGCAGGCCTGATCGGGTCGGGAAGGACGGAAATGCTCAACCTCCTCTTCGGAATCGATCGGCCGCTGGCGGGGAGAGTTCTGGTCCAAGGTCAGCCGCTGCAGCTGGGCCGCCCTTTCGATGCGATCCAGGCGGGAGTAGCCTTGGTACCCGAGGACCGGAAGCAGCAGGGGCTGATCCTCGCGATGGCGCTTCGCCAGAACCTCAGCCTGGCTGGGCTAAGGGCCAATCGGCTCAGCGGCGGTTTAATCAATAGGTCGCAGGAACGTCAGCTCGCGATGGAGATGATCGAAAGGCTTCAGATCAAGACGCCCGGTCTCGACGAGATCGTGGAATACCTTTCGGGCGGGACCCAGCAAAAGGTAGTCCTGGCCAAGTGGCTCTCCCTCAAACCCAAAGTTCTCCTGATGGACGAGCCCACTCGGGGGATCGACGTTGGAGCGAAAGAAGAGATCTATCGTCTGATGGAAGAGCTCGCCGAGGACGGAGTTGCGATTCTATTCAGCAGCAGCGAGATGGAAGAGATCCTGGGCATGCCGCATCGTCTGCTCGTCATGCACGAAGGGCGAATCAGCGGGGAGTTGAAGCGCGATGAATTCAGCGAAGAGGCAGTGATGCAGTTAGCGACCGGTCTCGAGAAGAAGGGGTTGGTAAATCTGACCCAAACCGTGTCGAGCGGGCAGCAGAAGCCATGAAGAAAACCCTAGGTATCTCGGGATTGCTCCTTTTCGTATGCCTGCTGACGTCCGTTCTGAATCCCGACTTCCTCTCGCCCTACAATCTACAAAACACGCTCCGCTGGACCTCGCTCTTCGGAATAATCAGTCTGGGAGTTTCCTTCGTCATCATGACGGGGGGAATCGATCTATCCATCGGCTCGGTGGTCGGTCTTACCGGGTGCATCCTCCCACTTCTGCTGGTAGAGCACGAGTTCAGCACGTCCGGAGCACTGCTGGTAGTGCTCACGATGTCCCTTTTGATTGGCCTGCTTCATGGTCTTCTGATCACCAAGCTGAAGCTCCAGCCCTTCGTTGTGACGCTCTGTGGACTTCTCTTCTACCGTGGATATGCGCGCTATGTGACCAACGATCAGGTCCGTGGCTTTGGCACCGGCTTCGAGGGGCTGAAGCAGTTGACCTCGGGTAAACCGTGTACCTTAGCGGTGCTGGTCCTTGTGATGGGCGGCGTTCTCTCGATCTGGCTGCTGCTGCGCCTGTACCGGGCTAGAAGGGATCCAGATCTGGAGCCAGGCTTACCCAGCCTGCTTCTGGGTCTCGCCTGCAGCGGGACGCTGGCATTGCTGGGGGCGATCATCTGGCTAGGCGAGATCAAGCCCGTTTCAGGAATTTTAGTGCCCATGCCGTTCTTTATCCTGATGGGACTTGCTGTGGTGGCGGGTATTTTCCTGAATCACACCATCTACGGTCGCTACCTGCTTGCCGTCGGACGCAACGAACAGGCGGCTCGCTACAGCGGAATCAACACCGACGGCATTGTCATGATGGCCTACATCTTCTGCTCCCTGCTGGCAGGGATCGGTGGCGTCCTGTTTGCCCTTGATATCAATTCGATCCAGCCTTCCAACCACGGAAACTTCTACGAGCTCTACGCCATCGCGGCCGCCGTCCTGGGAGGATGTAGCCTGCGCGGCGGCGAAGGCTCGATCCTGGGTGTTGTCATCGGCGCAGCAGTGATGAGGGTCCTCTACAATTCCATCAACCTTCTCGGTATTCCGACCCAACTGGAGTTCGCCATCATAGGGGGAGTCATTCTGGTGGGTGTTATGGTGGACGAGTTGGTGAAGCGGCTGCTAGCTCGAAGTCGAGCTCGGCGCCAACTTCAGCAAGCCCAATCCTGAACAGGAACTTGGAAGAATCCGTCTGAACGTCTGAATGTCTGAACGCTTTGGGGGTATTGTTGTACAGCTAGCCTGATCTCATCGCTAGTCCCAAAGGAAGTAGATGAAAGTGGACTAAACCACATGTAAACACCTGAAATGCCAGACCTGACGGGTATTCTGGGGTTGTCAAAGAAACTTCAGAACAAGCCGAAAGGAGGCATTTCAGGTGAAGAAAAAGGATAGCGCAATCATCCGCAAACGGGAAGCAGAGGTTGCTCAGCGATTGAGCCCCAGCTGGAACGGTCAAGACCCGAAACCGGTGCTCTCGCCCGAGGTCATCAGCTACGAGGTCTCGGAGAAAACGGGTGCGGTCAGTTACGGTGGTCTGGGGCTGCTGCAGCAGGTGGTGAAGTGGAGTGGGCTGGGGAAAGCCATTGACCAGGCGGTGACGCTGCTCAAACGCCACCAACCGTACCACGAATCGGACCACGTCCTGAGCCTGATCTACAACGTGGCCACGGGCGGGACCCGCTATCAGGATATTGAACTGCGACGTCAGAGTGTGAGTTTCCTGGAGGCGGTGGGAGCCGAGAAGATCCCCGCCCCCAGCACGGCCGGAGACTTTGTGCGCCGCTTTGACGCGCCCGACGTGGTGGATCTGATGGAAGCCGTCAATGCCAGCCGCCTCAAGGTCTGGGCCCAACAACCGGCCCGTTTCTTCCAACGGGCGGAGATCGACGTGGATGGGACGATGGCCCCCACGAGCGGCGAATGCAAGGAAGGGATGGAGATCAGCTACGACGGGCAGTGGGGCTATGCGCCGCTGATCGTGACGCTGGCCAATACGGGAGAGGTGCTCTATGCGGTCAACCGCTCGGGCAACCGTCCCTCTCATGAGGGAGCGGCCGAATGGCTGGATCGGAGTATCGAGCTGGTTCGAGAGGCGGGTTTTCGGAAGGTGCGCCTGCGCGGGGACACGGATTTTTCGCTGACGGCTCATTTTGACCGTTGGACGGAGGCGGGCGTGGAGTTTGACTTCGGGATCGACGCCCATCCGAGCTTCGTCAAGTGGGCGGAGGCGTTGCCAGAAGCGAGATGGAAAGAGCTGGGGCGCCCCAGCCAGGGGAAAGGAAAAGGGAAGAAGCGGCGCCAGCGGCGGGACAAAGTGAAGCCGGAGATTGTCAAGAGACGCGGGTTCAAGACGCTGACGCTGGAACGGGAAGAGATCGCGGAGATCGACTACCGTCCGAGCAAAGCGAAGCGAACCTATCGGATGGTGATCTTGCGCAAGACGATCCTGGTCGAGAAAGGCCAGAAGCGGCTGCTGCCGCAGACGCGCTACCACTTTTATGTCACCAATATCTCGGCCAGAACGTTGGGAACGGCGGGAGTCGTACGGGAAAACAACCGGCGCTGCAACCAGGAGAACGTCATTGAACAACTCAAGAACGGAGTCGAGGCCCTGCGGATGCCCTCGGATACGCTGGTAGCCAACTGGGCCTATCTGGTGATTGCGGCTCAAGCCTGGAATCTGAAGGCCTGGATGGGGTTGGTGCTGCCGGCGCGACTGCAAGCCCGAGAGCTGGTGAAGATGGAGTATCGCCGTTTCCTGCGAGAGGTCATTGAAATGCCCTGCCAGATTTTGCGCAGGGGCCGACAGTTGGTCTATCGGCTGCTGGATGTCAATGGTTGGAGCCGTCTTCTCTTGGAAGGCAGTAAGTGGTTGAAACACCGGCCAGCTACCTGAAACTGAAAGGAGATAAAGTAGCTCCGAGGGTCGCCAGAGCTGGGGCGAGGTGTCTCTACAAACGCCCCCCAAGAGGGCAGAATCGTTTTCCCTGAGCGATCGGCGTGGAGGACAGCTGAACACGTGCCTGTTCTGAGTGACTTCGCGCCGAAATTTAGAATTTAGGTCTCCAAAATGGCTCCTCGGAGCCGACAAAGGGGTCTATTTTCGAACTTGCGCTTATTTTGGGGCTAGTCTACTGCGTCGCCGCAATCATCGGCCCTGGCTGCGTTACGCTCGGTCGGCCTCCTCGACGTACTGTCAAAGTACGACTGCGGCGGCTCGCCACGAGTGGTCTCGGTCGCAAGCCCCATTCTCGCAACCCGGACCATTACTCGGACAGGCTCCTAGCCTCACTCCATCCGGGGTTTGGCTCCGTAGTACTTGAATGAGGGGATGAGCGGTCCGGCACTGATACCTCCATCGACGCTGATGACCTGCCCGGTGATCCAGTCGCTGTCGCTGCTAGCGAGAAAGACAGCAGCGGCAGCTACATCGGCCGGGGTCCCGAACCTTCCCAACGGTGTGTACTGCATCCAGGCGTCGTGCAGCGGTGAGCCTTCAGGTGGGGGTGGATCCTTGGGTACCGGAACCGCACCCGGAGCGATGCAATTCACTTGAATGCCATACTCGGACAGATCGAAGGCCGCACCCCTCGTGAAGTTGAGAATACCCCCTTTGGTGGCCTCATACAGGGAACAATAGTGTGTCCCACCCAACCCGTGAACGGAGGACATGGTGATGATCTTCCCCTGTTTTGCGCGGGCCATCAGTTCGGCACCGTATCGGACCGTCATGTAGGTTCCGATCAGGTTGGTTCGGACCAGTTTCTCGAAGTCGGCAACCGTGGTTTCGAGCAGCGGCTTGGCGAGGCCATATCCAGCGTTAGCGGCCAGGATATCCAGGCGTCCGAAAGTCCGATCGGCAGCCTGTACCATCTCTTGTACCTGCTCTTCGTCGCCGATGTCGGCCTGGACTGCCAAGGCTTCTTGCCCCAGCTCCTTGACGCGGGCGGCTGTTTCCTCTCCCCCTTTCTTGTCGCTGTGATACACAGCGATGCAGTGAGCTCCTTCGCGTGCAAACGCCTCGCATATGCCAGCCCCGAGTCCACCTGAGGCACCTGTTACCAGAGCGACTTTGTCTTTGAGTCTCATGAATCCCCTCTCTTAGTGAACAGTAAACTAGTAATCAGTGATTATCAGTCTCAGTTCTCTGCTACCCACTGCTCACTGCTCACTGTTCACTGCTCACTGATCTTAGCAGAAGGCGGCCCAACCGACCCAACCCCGACTACTTGACAACTGACGCCTGCCGTCTATACTCCCTCAGCAAGCCTGATCAGCAATCGAGGAGAGGGGGGCTGAGGTCGGGTGCAAGCTGCGATGGATTCTGTCGTTGTGTCTGGGGTTGTTTGTCTTCATTGGGCACTCTGAAGCTCAAGATCCCATTTCGTGGGTGGGGAATTCCTTCGAGGACTTGGCCGATTGCGACCTGGCCTTCTGCCCCAGTTAGGCGCAGTGGAATGAGATTCAAACAACTCTCTTTGAGCTCCAGTCGCGGGACCGTTATCTGCAGTACCAGGCCAAGTTTAACTCGAAGAATGGCGCCGCCTACCCGGTCCTGACTAGGTGAGCATCGCCTTGCGGTAGGGGTTCTTTCAGGAGCCTTAAGGAGATCGCTATGCAAAGGATTCTTTTCGCTTTGTTACTCGGCTGTCTGTCTGTCTGTCCGCTGTGGTCAGAGCAGATGGAGCGCTATGTGGCCATTGACAACGTCTGTGCTTGGCCCAATTTGACACAGCTGAAAGACGGAAGTCTGACCGCCACCATCTTCAATCGACCTCACCACGGCAAGGGTGAGGGCGACGTCGAGTGCTGGGCCAGTTCCGATGGGGGCCATTTCTGGGAGTTGCGGGGAGTCGTCACCTCTCACAAGCCTGGCACCGTCCGCATGAATGTGGCCGTCGGGCGCGCTCACGATGGGTCCCTGGTGGTGCTGAACTCGGGCTGGGGCGGCGCCAATTTCAGGGAGAGGATCCTGGATCCGTTGGTGTCTCGCTCCAGCGACGGTGGGAAGACCTGGCAAGAGTCTTCCTCGGTGACCGCACCTGCTGGGACTCAGTACATCATTCCCTTCGGCGACATCGTTCAGGGACCCGGAAAGATGCTGGCGGCTTCCTTCTATGACTGGCGGATTCCCCAGGAGGATCCACGCAAGTCAACCTCCTACCTTCTTTTCAGTAGGGATGATGGTAAGACCTGGGGTGAGGCCGTTGTCATCGCTGCCGACGACTACAGTGAAACAGCCCTGGTCCGACTGAAGAGTGGACGTTGGCTGGCGGCGATCCTAACCGATAGTGACGCCCGTATGGACCTGTTTCATTCTGAGGACGAGGGTAAGACCTGGGCTCTGTCCGGTCCCGTCAGCCTGCCCCGTCAGCACCCAGGCCATCTGCTGGAGCTGAGCGACGGGCGGGTTCTCTTGACCTACGGTATTCGGGAGCGCCGTCATTACGGAGTCGGCTACCGCGTAAGCGAGGATCAGGGGCAAACCTGGAATGCTCCCGAACATCTGGCTCACCTGGAAGGGACTAAAGATGGCGGCTATCCTGCCACCCTTCAATTGGATGACGGAACGCTGGTAACCGCCTACTACAGCAACGGGGTTGTCCAGCACCGCCGCTACCACATGGGAGTCGTTCGTTGGAAGATGCCTGATAGGTGACGCCGTTGCTGCGGATGGATGAGTCCAAGGGATTGAGACCATGAGTCAAAGAAAAGAAATCACCCGCCGCCATGCCCTCACGGGCCTGGGAGCGACGGCAATAGCTGCTCCGGTGGCCGCTGTGTCCAGGACCGCTGCCGCAGCCTCGATGCACGGACCGATCCCGTCGGGTGCCTCCCTCAAAGTACGAGAACGTGATTCGGGAGCTCCTGGACAGGAGGTCATTCTGGGGCGATCGGACGAAGTCTTTCCCCGCCATTCCGAGGGCGATCTGGTGCGTTTGGCAGACGGCAAGCTGTTGGCGGTATGGTCCCGCTTCAAGAACCGTAGCGATCACGGCGAATCCGAGGTGGTGGGCCGATACAGCGAGGACGAGGGTCTGACCTGGGGGGAGATCGAATCTTTCGCCTCGATCTCTGAGCCGGAGCACTCCTCTAACTCCAACCTGATGAGTGCCAGCCTCCTGAAGCTGTCCTCTGGCGGAAAGATCTTCTTCAGCTACATGGGCAAGGAGGAAACCGAGCCAGAGAATGAGGACTTCAATCGAAAGATCCGGTCGGCCATCTATTTGCGCCTCTCCGATGCTGGTACGCACTTTTCACGACCCCGGCGTATCACCGACCATGACCACTACTATGTCGTCAACAACGCCAGGGCGCTGCAGCTCTCGAGCGGGCGGATTCTGGTCCCGGCCGCAGTCGCGCTGGATTCGGGCAAGGAATTGGGCTGAATCAAGCAGTCCTGTCGAACTTTCTACTCGGACGATCAGGGAAGCAACTGGAAGCAGCGAGGGGCCTGCACGCTGACGCCCCAGGATGTGCCCGGTAGGGAGTACCGTCAGCTGACGCTCCAGGAGCCTGGCCTGATTGAGCTGAAGGCCCAGCGGATCCTCATGGTCATGCGAACCCGCCTCAACCATCCCTACAAGAGCTTCTCCGAGGATGGAGGAGACAGCTGGAGCAAGCCCGTTCCGATCGCTGAAATCGTCGCGCCGACTTCACCCCAGACCCTGTTTCGCCTACCCCGATCGGGCGATATCGCCATGATCTACAACAACAATTCCAAGGGAGCCGAGGCCAAATGGTCGGAGCGTCGTCCCCTTGCCTTTGCTGTCAGCAAGGATGAGGGGCACAGTTTCCGAAGTCGAAAGGTAATCGAAGAAACCGAAGGCCGGTGTTGGGCCTACCATTCTGCCCGAGTCTATGGAGACAAGCTCTACCTCCTGTACTACGAGTGGTATCAGGGGCACCCCACCTTTTTCTTCACAGACTTCAAGCTATCGATCATCCCAATCGAGTGGTTTGAGGCCTAGCCTGGCTAGCTCCTGGGGGTTGCTGGACGTAGCTTTGGCCTCCAGGCCGAAGTATTCTTCTTTCGAGCCTTTGGCTCGAAGCACGGCGGCCTGGAGACCACCGCTACGTCCGCCGGTGCCGCTCACCAGCTCAATCGTTGCTCGAAGTCGTCAGATCACTAATTCGGATCCGGGTAAGCCCGACCTCCTCCTTGTTGATGGAATACACGATGTAGAGGTGCTCCGCGTAGACCGTGGCTCCCGGGTATTGCCAGCCTGGGAGCTTGTTCTTCCCTGGAAACCGCATGGTGGTGTCCTCGCCCCGCACCACGAAAGCGCGATCAAAAGTTACACCGTCCCGGCTCAGAGAGATGGTCAGAGGAATGCGGCGTCCGATGGAGTCGTAGACCGAGCTAGGACTCTGATTGGGATTGTTGATGATGAAGGCTGATCCGTCGGGTAGATTGCCGGCAAAAGATCGGGCGGTAGCATCGGCAAAGTTGGTCGGCGCCGGCAGCGTCCAGCTGCGACTGTCATCCCCACTGGTGCTGGCGTATAGCCAAGGGTTGCCACTCTCACTGCGAAAGAGCATCACCAAGGTGCCGCCTCGGCGCTGAAACCAGGTGGGCTCGGGATAAAGGAGATCCGCGGTTTCTGGCAGGCTGGCCTCCTGCCATCCAGTAATCCCGTCGGCCGCCTGAGAATAGAGCAGTCGAGGCTGCCTGAGGTTGGACTGCCCGTTGAGCAACAGGTCTCCTCCTGACTTAAGGGCCCTGGGAGCCTCAAGGAAAGACCCTGTAACAATTTCGCGCTCCTCGCTCCAGGCTAATCCGTCCTCCGATGACCTGGCGTAGAGGCTGAATGAGGTGCTACCCGGATCGTCCCTCACGACGGTATAGTAGGCCACCAGCACTTTGTCCCATTCTCGAAAGCCGGTGGCCACACACGTGGCTGGCCCCTCGAGACCATCGGGATCAGGAGCGAGGATAGCGGGCTCGGACCAGTCAAGGCCATCTTCCGACGTGCTGTAGAGAATGCGCTGTCCATTGTAGTCCTCATGCTCGATGCCGTTGGACCACATGGCGTAGAGCCGATCCTCGAATACTCCAATGTTCGCATGGTGGCAGAACTTGTAACCCTCGGCTGAAGCCCGATAGAGCGTCACATTCTCTCCGGCAATGACGGGCAACCCCAAGGTCGCGACCTGATCCTGATCGAACAGACCTTCTACTGCTTCGATCAGCGGCTCCTTCGCGGGAAAGCGTTCCGCTTCATCGCAAGCAGTCAGCCAGCCGAGAAAGAAGAGCAGGAGGGCAATCCCAGGAGGTCCGAACATATGCCAGAGCATACAACATCCTAGCCACCAGACCAGCAGGAGGTTGAGAGGCCGGGCAGCGTCTCCCGCCCCTTGACCCTGAGGCCCTTGAGCCAGATACTCAGAACTGCGGAGTTCCCTGGGTCTATCCGATTTTTGGATGACTGGTTTCCTGGCGAATCGAGCCGGAGGCTCGACGGTATGAATCTCAAGCAAACCTACCGACGACTGAGGCTCCTCGGGGTGGACGAAGAAACTCCACCGATTGAGGCAAAGTACATCATTCTGGTCAATAAGGTACTGGTAATAGCCTTCCTGCTTGGTCTGACTTATCTGGTGCTGAACCTCAAGCGGGTGGGCGTTTCATTCCTGGGAACGGCTCCTAATCTGGTCACGCTGGTCTCTTGCGGCGCGGCGCTCTGGCTCAATCAGAGGAAACACTACTGGCTTGCGACCACCTCCTTCATTGGTCTTGCCTGTATCAGTCCCCTCAGTTGGGTCTCGCTTTATGGCACTGATTCTCTGAGTTATTTCTTCACATTGCCGCTTATTGGAGCGATACCTCTGGTCTATCCCCCCCGACATCGAGTGACCGCTCTGTTTCTTACCGCTTTCGGGATAGCCGTGTTTCTCTCGCTAGCCCTTTTTGGGACAAGGATCGAACCCCTGCTGGCCCTCGCTTCGGAGATACATCGGGCGTTCCGAACCGTCACTCTGGTTCTGCTGCCGCTGGTGATCGCGTTTGTCTCCTTCTATTCGCACTCCGGCACGGTCGTCGCCGAGCAGAGGCTGGACCAACGCTCGCAAGAGCTGGCGGAGGCATTGGAGCATTTAAGGGAGACCCCCCCGGTGATTTCTTCGAGCATGGGGAGTTTTCCAGTACCAAAGTGAAGCTGAAGTTTCAGGTTAGCTTAGCCCCGCCACCGGCTGCGAGCCGGATCATTCAGAAGGAAACTTTGGGTCCGGCGTAGCGGTGGGCTCCAGGCCGCCGTCCGAGCCAAAGGCTCGGAAAAATAGGACTTCGGCCTGGAGGCCAAAGCTACATTCGCCAATGAAGCTTCAGCTTAGCGAAAATCTTTGGCAGACCCCCGGATCGGGAATCCGCGCTCAGCTTCCTGCTCCATGATGAAGGCCCGGGACTTGGCATGCCGGTACAGGACATTGTTGAGGCTCAGCAACATTCCGAGGTCGGATTCGTCCCGTACGACGCGGGCAAAGTGGGTTACTGCGCTGCGAGCCAGCTTGACCGACCGGGCTGCCAGGTCTTTGACCTCGATTCGCTTCTTCAGAACCGTTGACGGATCTCGCTGCCGGCGAGCCTGCTGACCGTCGCCGAAGGCAACTCCCAATTCTCGGACCGTCCGCAGCAGCCGCAGGTAATCGATGGCCATCTCCGACCGAGCCGTGAAATATTCAAGGTAATCTTTCCCCTGATCAGTTGAGCGGTCGGAGGCCCTCCGTAGGTGATCGAGGGCTCGTCGATAGATTTCGACGGCCTCATCAAGCTCCGGATAGTCTGCCTTCTCCACGTGGTAGTGCTCTTCAAGCAGACCTGGCATCGGGTTGCCGTAGATGATCCACTTTCCATGACGGCGCTGAGCCAGGAAGCGGGTCGCCTCATCGACGGCGTTAAAGGCATGGATCACCTCCTCGACTGCCTCCCTTCCACAGATCGTACTCAAGTGGTCTCTGTAGAAGGTTTCCGGGTCTTTGAGCTCCCACGAAGCACGAGCCAGATAGGCCGAGGTGGGAACCAGATCACCCAGAGTCCAGTAGCGCACCATATAGCCGTCCAGGCCGTATCTCCGCATGGCTTGAAGCGATTGATAGACGGAAGAGCTGGGCAGTTGAGGCAGGATCGACATGCTGTCGCCCTGCAGGGTCAACCAGAAGTGGGTATTCAACGAGCCCTGCTGGAAAGGCGCTAGAGTGTGGAGCGCCCTGGCCGACTCGACCGTGGTGTAGACTCCCGGTGCCACCAGAGCCTCGAAGCCAGATGGCAGAATGGTCGAAAGCAGCGGAAACAGCTCCCGCGTGACACCAGAGATCATCACGGTGGCTTCCGGATGCCTGGTCTTGGCCATTACCCTTCGTTCCGTGAAGAGGTGATCGAGGAAGTAGAGGAACTCGATGTCACCGCCCAGTTCGCGGGCGGCGCGGCCGGATCGGGCACGAGCCGAGTCCAGCATCTTCTCGAGCGACGCCCTTGACGCCAGGTCATACTTCTTGTCAAGGCGTTGCCAACAGCGTTCCAACCCTGAAACGGGAGCTCGAAATTCCGGCGTATGGATGATGTAATAGTCTGCTTCCGGGTAGGTATCCACGTGCGCCCGAATGATCACTTCCGCCAGGTCGGCAAAGACCGGGTTGAAGACGTTTTGAAAGGCCGTGTTACGAGGATCTGCCCCCATGGTCTTGACGCCAACATAGCCAAACTCAGGA
This sequence comes from Acidobacteriota bacterium, assembly GCA_965219855.1. Taxonomy (GTDB): domain Bacteria; phylum Acidobacteriota; class UBA6911; order RPQK01; family JAJDTT01; genus CAUZIZ01. The sequence continues at coordinate 248,317 of CBDCOR010000012.1, read as the reverse complement.
GTCTCCTCCGGAGTGAGTTCCCGCTTAAACTCGGGAGGGGTCCACTGCTGCAGGCTTTGCTTGAATTCTTGGGGAGGATCGGTGGCAGAGAAGAGAATGCCGGTCTTCATCCCGAAATCACGCGCCAGCCTCAGGATACCGTGCACGTATCGCTGACCCGCCCTCACTCTTTGCTGGTAGGTGACAGCGCCCTCGAACTCAGGATGCACGAACTCGGTCGCATCTTGAAACAGCTCCCGCCCGATGGTGTCTTCAGCAATCGGGTACTGCCAGCCAAACCAAAGCTCTGCACCCTCCTTCTTGTGCCCTCGGAACTCGTAGTCAACAAACGGCTGAGAGGAATAGAACGAGAGCCACAGATGGTTGTACTTCAGCTTCACCAGCTGCTTGATGACACGCTCATACTCCCGAAGACTCCAGGCCTCCGGGCCCATGACAAAGTCGTTTATTCCCCGAAAAGCCCTCGCCCGGAAGAGGGGCTCCTTGAGCTCGTCGATATCCGGCAGTTGGAACTCGCCGCTTCCCTCGGGCAGCAGGTCACCCCAGAGCAGATAGCGCACCCCAAGTTTCTCGAGCAGCTCGTAGACGGACCAGAGGGTTGCCAGGGGGCTGCCCCCTCCGACCACTACAGCTGACCGACCTTCGAGTTGAACCCGGCGCAAGAGCAGGCCCTGATCGCTCAATTGAGGCCACTCGGGGAGCCACTTCTCCAGCACGGCGTTCGTCCCGGGCGAGCCAATCAAGAAGACACTCCCATTGCCTGGCGGCATTTGACTTCGAAGCTCGACGTCGGCCCCGTAGAGCCTCTTTAAATAGCTTCTCAGCTCGGAAGCCCCGAGTTTCTCCAGCCGGTGAGCATCCTCAGCGATGATGATCGAGATTTCGTTCGGCTGGGCGGGCGATTGGATTCCTCCGGACCCGCTGCCGGCTGCCAGCAGCGTCGGTATGGCGAGCAGAAAAAGGGTCAGACTGATTTTCCTGACAGGTAGGCTCAGGGGGCCAACAACCTGTGGGTGATTGCAGCCGAACATCATGGTAAACTCCCGCTCATTCAGCTCAGCCGACATTCCTCATATCAACTTCGGATCCGAGTTCCGCCGACCTACCTATGATGAATGGTCGAAACTTATCAGCCCTCCAACCTCGCGTCAACGATTCCCTCGTCATCTTTCCGCTGAAAAGGGCCTCTGGCCCCTGGGGTATCCAAGCGCCTTTGCCGAAATCCGACAAGCGGAAACACCTCTCCAGGGCCTTGTTCAGAAAACACTGGACGCTAAGCCGTACTCCATCTCAATCGGTCAATCCGAGACAATATCTCGGCCCATACCTCCTTGCTGACCGCGACTTCCGCCATCTGAAACGTCACCATCCGGCTATGGTGAACCACCTTCGCTCCGATCTTGATCAGTTTGCTCAATAGGGTGCGAAGGGACCAGTGTTTGATTCTTCTGGGAAGGACCAGACGCCGCAGAAAATTGCCCAGGTTGTAGGCCAAAACAAACAGACCCAACCTCACCTGATTCGGGATAAAGCGCTGGCAGGACAACCGCGTCCAGTTCAAGGCATACTTGCCTTCCTTGATCCACTGCTCGGCCCTGCCGCGACCGTTGTAAAAGTGAACCACCCCTGGGGCTCGTGCGCTCCTATTGGTCACGATGAAACCGACTCTCGGAAAGAGTTCGCCGCGATGCCACTCGACCTTGCCAATCACCCGACGAGCCCGCTCCCAACTGGCGGCTTGATATTTGAAATCAGCAAACCAAACGACGGGTTTTCTGGGTGGGCGCCCCACCGGTCGGGTCAGCAGGTGTTCGATCTTTTCTTGAAGCACCTGGTTGGCGGGAAGCCGGATGGCATACAAAAAGCCCTTCTCTTCCAGGTATTCATAAATCTCTGGCTTGGCGAAGGCGGCATCACCCCGAAAGTACTTGCGGACTGTTTTCCTCTCGTACCGAGCCACGATTGGTTCCAGCAGCTCCTTCCAGCGGTCCGCACTGTGAACGTTGCCGGGCCGAAGCATGGACCCTTCGCAATCTCCGAACTGGTTGAAGCAAAACAGGGGATGGTAGCAGGTGCATCCGAAATGGCCGTTGTATCCAGAGGCTTCTTGCTCGCCGTGGACCGGACTGGCTGAACTGTCCATATCCAAAATGATGCGTCGATGAGTTGTTTTCTGCAGCGCTCTTTCCACCCATCGACCATTGACTTCCGAAAGGGCTTGGAGGTTGTCCTCGACGGACAGCATCTTGGTCTCGAATCGACCCATCGTGTTGGCGCTGGCGGCATTCTTATCGTCGAGCTTCTTTCCGGTGATCCTCCGCATAGTCGGATCAACCGATAAGCGATGGGCATCGTTGACATCTTCATAACCCGCCAGTCGGCTGTATACCGATTGACGCAGCAAGGCCGTGAGGTGGTGCTGGATGTTGCGCCCGGTCCGCGAATCGTGAAACACGAAGGGCACACTATCGAATAAACCCAACGCCTCATCCAGATCACGATAGGCGAGAAGTCCGGCATCCGATGTGACCTTAGCACCATGAAATTCGAGCCTCAAACTGCCATCAAAACCGACCTTCACACCTTCCCCCTTGGGGTCAGTCATTTCCTTGCCCCCTTTATGCGCTATATCTCCTTTAATTATAGTAGGTTAGACCGATTCAGGCAAGCAATCTTGGGGTCCTATATGGTGAATGTGGGTTTAAAGGAGACGCAGGGCCAGCTGATTGAATCCGAGAACCAGGCACGACTCAGCCGGGTCACGGCCGGGATTCTACATGAGGTCAATACACCACTGGGGGCGCTTCGCTCCTCTGTAGATGTGGTAGTCAGGATGCTCGGCCGGCAGTCTTCGCCCAAGCAGAAGGCGGACCGCGATCCTTCGAAATCGGATCCCGCGGCCCAGGTGTTTACCCTGCTGAGAACGAGCAGCGACCGGATCTCCGACATCATCGAGAGTCTGCGACAATTCGTGGGTCTCGATGAAGCAGAGCAAAAGCCCTATGACGTCCGTAAGAGCATGGATATCGCGCTTCGCCTGCTGGAGCACTCCCTGGGCAATCGAGTCGAGGTGAAGCGAAACTATCCTGCCACTCTTCACCCTGTCTTGTGTTATCCCGCCAGACTGAACCGGGTCTTCTTGAATCTGCTGCAAAACTCGATCCAGGCGATCGAAGGGCCAGGCGCTATCCGAGTCAGCGTATCCGAAGGTGCCGAGGGCATTGAGGTCGAGATCACCGACACCGGAAGTGGCATCTCTCCCGACCGTATGGCCGGGATTTTCAAGTTTGAGCTTGCCTCCAAGGGTCAGCGGGTAGGAATGCGAATGGGCTTGCCCGTCAGCAAGCGGAGTATCGACGAACTTGGAGGGAGCTTGTCTCTGGAGAGTCGCGAAGGGAAAGGGACGACGGTCAGGGTGAAGCTACCAGCGATGGCGTGATCCCACGGCGGTGGGGGAGATGGTGCTGATGTCCAGCTCTTTCCTCGGGACTTCGGCTCATCTTACTGACAAGTCAGGTCGTTCGCATCCTCTGTGGGATCGCCATGGTTGGGGATGATCGTCGATGGTGTGGAACTTGTTTGTATCTTGTTTCTTTTACCTTGGAATTTTCAAGTTTTGGCTTAGCCCGCGCCCGGCTGCGCCGGATCGTACAGGAAAGAAACTTCAGTCGAGGGACGTAGCGGTGGCCTCCAGGCCGCCGTGCATCGAGCCAAAGGCCCGAAGGAAGAAGACTTCGGCCTGGAGGCCAAAGCTACGTCCGCCCAATGAAGTTTCAGCTTAGGTCCGGTGGGCCGGGAGGGACGGGCAGGAGCTCCTCTCGCTCTCAACTCTGGTAAACAGAGTTTTCTCGATTAGAGCCCCCGCCCGGCCTATCCCGTGGTTGGAGGCTTGGGGATCAATCTAGAAGCAGCTTTAGGGCCAGAAAAGAGGGATCGCTATAAGTTACTGAACTGTATGTAATTAAAGAGATGTCCGTGATTACATCTAGGGGGCTTGCTAGGGGAAGGGAGCAAAGAAGTCCGCTTGCGGTTTCGACTTCACATTGGAGATCTGGGAATCCTTATCGGTGAAAAAATTGGCTATACCAAAATTTCTTTATCTCCTTGGGCCGTTGTTCGAAACTGCGTTGTAGGTCTCCAGCTTTTGGAGGGATGGAGAGGGCGATGGAGTGGAGAGGTAAGAGCCTCCCACCAAATAACTCCCTTCCAAATAAGACCCAGTGTGTGGGCTCTGCCTTTCACAAAAAACGCTCCATCGTCCTCTCGATCCCCGACGCTTCCGTGAACGGAAGCGAAGGCCCCAAGTCCCAAGGAACCAATTCCCAGACAAATCCAAAGACCCAAGTTCCAAACGGTATTCTTGGACGTCGTCGTTGGCGGTTGGCGGTTGGGGCTTGGGGCTTGGGGCCTCGCGTCCCCGCAACGGCGTCTTCGCTATGCCGTGCACTCTGCTTCGAATACCCGCAACAGGGTCCGCCCGGAGGGGCAACTCGGGTCGAGCGCTCCTCCTACACACGTGGAATCCCGCTTATGGCTGCTTCCTTCCGGATCTGACCAGGTTCACGGGCGCACGTTGTGGAGGACCCAACCCTTCGGCATTACCCCGCAGAGCGGATGGTCCCGAGACAAGAGATCCTTAGCAGAGCATTCAGTCCCGCTATAGCGGATTGCGGGTCATCCTCGATTTCTCGAGGGCTCAGGGCACCGCTAACGCCCCACCTAGCACGGCAGGACCTATGATAAGACATCTGCTTTCCGATCTGCAGGGATGAGAGCCCGACCCGAGGCATGCTCAGGAATCGGACTGCGCGGCTGAGGCAAATCTGATCGATACCAGGGTGTTCAATCAGTTCAGGCCCTGCGGGAAGGATTTCAGGGCTTTATCGGGAGGACCAGCCGAAATCTGAATTAGTTGCACCCCCGCAGTCTTGCGGAGCATATTAAAGATCCCAGCCGTGCCCTCCCGAGGTCGGAGACTTGGGATCCTCAATCAATGCAGCTTTGATTCCAGTCCGGCAGTACACCAGTAAGTGTTTGATGATTAGGCTGTTGCAACCTGGTGATTTTGGTGATCAGCCAGCATACACTGCCCCCCGGGGATCAATAAGTCATACTGCACATCTGACTTCGGCACCCAAGGTACCGGAAATTCGGGACAGCTGATAGAGTAAACGGCGATCAGGACGAGGAGATAATACCCATGCAAGACCGAGGATTCCGCAGCAGCATCACGACTCAGGGGCGCCGTATGGCTGGAGCCCGGGCCCTCTGGCGTGCCACCGGAATGAAGACGGAGGATTTTCAGAAACCCATCATCGCGATCGCCAATTCCTTCACCCAGTTCGTCCCGGGACACGTCCACCTTCACCAGGTTGGCCAGAGAGTCAAGCAGGTCATCGACGCCAGTGGTGGCTATGGAGTCGAGTTCAACACCATCGCAGTGGACGACGGAATCGCCATGGGACACGATGGAATGCTCTACTCCTTGCCCAGCCGGGAGCTGATCGCCGACAGCGTGGAATACATGGTTCAGGCGCACAAAGCCGACGCCATGATCTGCATCTCCAACTGCGACAAGATTACGCCGGGGATGCTCCTGGCTGCCAGTGGATTCAGCCTACAGCCGGGAGGGAGGGTTGGCGGTGTTGTTCGGCAACCTTGCCGAGGAGGGGTGCATCGTCAAGACGGCGGGCGTGGACGAGTCCATCTGGGTGATGGAAGGCCCGGCTCGGATCTTCGAGTCCCAGGAGGAAGCTTGTGACAGCATTCTCGACAATCAACTGAATCCAGGTGATGTGGTGGTGATTCGCTATGAGGGACCCAAGGGAGGCCCGGGCATGCAGGAAATGCTGTACCCTACCTCCTATGTGAAGTCGAAGCACCTGGGCGCCAAGTGCGCCCTGTTGACCGATGGGCGTTTCAGCGGCGGGACCAGTGGCCTGTCGATTGGACATGTCTCTCCCGAGGCGGCTGAGGGGGGTGCCATTGCCCTTCTCGAAGAGGAGGATATCATTCGGATCGATATCCCGAATCGGACAATCAATGTGCTCCTCGGGAAAGAAGTCCTAGCGGAGCGACGACGCATGATGGAAGCACGTGGGGCGAATGCCTTTCGCCCTCTGGCACGCCGGCGCCACACCTCAGCGGCCCTTCAGGCCTATGCTGCTCTGACCACCAGTGCGTCGCACGGAGCGGTCCGCGACCTCAACCAGGTCCGCAACGGAGGAGGACTGTCATGAACCGGACACCGAAGCAGAGTACATCGAGACGTGAGTTTCTTAAGAGGACCGGCAGATTCGCCGCCACCTCCGCTCTCGCCGGAGTTGCCATACCCCACGTCCATGCGGGCGAAGACAACACGATCCGACTGGCGCTCGTGGGTGCGGGTGGTCGGGGGACCGGAGCTGCCCTGAATGCTCTGTCGGTGCCGAACGGTCCGACGAAGCTGGTGGCGATGGCGGATGTCTTCGCTGAGCGGCTGACGAGTAGCTACGAGACGTTGGAAGGAAGAATCGCCGAGGGGTCGACGGGCGGCGAGAGGAGGAAGTTTGCGGACCTGGTCGATGTTCCCCGGGACCGACAGTTTCTGGGATTCGACGGCTATCGGAAGGCCATGGATCTTCTCAAGCCCGGCGACATCGCAATCCTCACGACGCCTCCTGCGTTTCGCTGGGTGCATTTTGGTTACGCCATCGAGAAGGGTCTCAACGTTTTCATGGAGAAGCCGGTCACGGTCGACGGTCCCTCGACTCGAAAGATGCTTGCGTTAGGCCAGAAATCAGTGGCAAAGAATCTCAAAGTGGGCGTGGGATTGATGTGTCGCCACTGCAGAGCCCGGGGTCAGCTTTACGATCGAATCAGGAGAGGCGAAATCGGTGACCTGATTGCGCTGCGGGCCTATCGCGTGGCTGGTCCAACCGGTTCTGCGGTTTCAGGTCCGAAGCCAGAGGGCATCAGCGAACTGCTTTACCAGATCAAGAGATTCCATTCCTTCCTCTGGGCCAGCGGCGGATCTTACAGCGATTTCCTCATCCACAACATCGACGAGTCCTGTTGGATGAAGGACGCCTGGCCGGTGCGGGCCAAGGCAAGCGGCGGTCGCCACTATCGCGGTAACTCGGTCGATCAGAACTTCGACAACTACTCGGTGGAATACACGTTCGCCGATGGGGCCAAGCTGTTTCTAGAAGGCCGCACCATGCCCAGGTGCTGGAACGAGTTTGCCAGCTATGCGCACGGGAGCAAAGGATCGGCCGTCATCTCCACAAGCGGTCACGTCCCAGCTTTGTGCCGCATTTACAAGGGCCAGAATCAGACCGATGAAGATCCCGTCTGGTCCTTCCCCCAGCCGGAGCCGAATCCCTACCAGCTGGAGTGGGATGATCTTATCCAGGCCATCCGTGAAGAGAAGCCCTTCAACGAAGTGAAGCGTGGAGCTGAGGCCAGTCTGGTGACGTCCATGGGCCGATTGGCGGCACACACGGGTCAGATCGTCACCTGGGATGACATCCTCAACCACGACCACGAGTTCGCTCCCGAGGTCGACCAGCTCACGCTGAACTCGAAGGCCCCGCTGCAGCTTGGACCCGACGGAAAATACCCGATCCCACAACCGGGTATCACTACGACTCGAGAGTATTAGGGCAAACTCAATCTGGAACGACTGCGATGGCCTCGACCTCCAGCAGCCATTTGCCGCCCAACTTCACCTGTACCAGGGTCGATGCCGGAAGAGCTTCCATATTCAGGAATTGAGCCCGGACTTCCCGCAGTTTGGAGGTCTGTGCCATGTCGGTAACGTAGTAGTTTATCTTGACGATATCCTCGAATTTTGCGCCTGCCAGGTCGAGACAGCGCTGGATGTTGAGGAAGGTGTTTCTTGCCTGAGAGGCGAAATCCGAGGCTAGATTCCCTTTTGAATCGGTGCCGCCCTGGCCGGATATGAAGATCATCCGACCCGGAGGTGAGGAGACTACTTCGGTGTAGCCTGGGGGCTTCTCTCCCCCTGGGTTCAGAAACTGCTTCGACTCCTTACCCGGAGTCGCTGCCTAACCCAGCACCACACCGCAGGTCAACAGTCCGACAATCGCAGCACGGTCAAGCTTCATTTCTCATCCTCCATCTAGGGTAATTCAGTAAGGGTGATATCGCGGTACCAGGCTTCACTGGGGGGACCGCTGTGGATCTGCAGACAGATTATGCCCTTCTGCTCGATTCCAGGTTTCTTCTCAGTATAGTCGACGGTTGGATGCCCGTTGAGCCAGAGCTGGATCCGATTTCCCTCTGCTCGGATACGGTAGCCGTTCCAATCCGTCCGTTTCAAAATCCGATTCAGTTCCTCCGGATCGGGTTGCGCGAGGATCTCTCGACGCCGGGATTCGTCGTAGAGGGCTCCCCAGTAGACCTGTCCCATGTCCGCTTGATAGCCAATCACCTCATGATGATCGGGAATACGGCGGCTGCGAATCTGGATTCCGGCGTTGCCGTTGCCCGCCTCCAGTTTCACCTTCAGCTTCAGGTTGAAATCTCTGAACTGCCTTTGCGTGCAGAGAAACTCATTGCGCGGAATCTTCTGAGAAAGTGAGCCACCAACGATCGCTCCCTTTTCTAGCCGAAACCATTGGAGATTTCCCTCCCAGCCCTCGAAACTGTGCCCGTCGAAAAGAACAAGTTCTCCTTCGGATTCGGGAGTGACCGTTTCAGCGACAATGCTGGTGAAACAGAGCAGATTCGACCAAAAAAGAGTTCGAAAAAAGAGACTGTGCATAACCTTACTCATGAGCCCTAAGATGCCAGCTCGTTTTGCTCACTGCTCACTGTTCACTGCTCACTGCTCACTGCTCACTGCTCTCCGCGTCATTTCGACGGCTACATCTTTGATCGATCCCCTCAAAACTTCGGGGAACTTATAGGCCTTCACCTCAACGATCGAAATCCTATCCTTTTGGAGCACCCTGTCGCAGACGGCGCCGGCTAGGGCTTCGAGCAGGCGATAGGTGCCGTGTGCGACTGTGTCACGAACCTCCTCGACCAGCTGTCGATAGTCCACGGTCTGCTCCAGGTCGTCGGTCTGCGCCGCAGGTTCCAGGTCCAGGTGCAAAGTCAGGTCCAGCAGGATTCTCTGAGCTTCTGCCTGCTCTTCTTCGGTGATGCCGATGTGTGCCTCACACGCAATCTCACGCAGGTGGATCTTATCCATTCTTGATGCCTTCTATGAAGTCCGCCACCCGACTCCAGTAGGGCTCTGGGTCAAACTGGTGGGTGTCGTTGTGGCGTGCCCCCGGAATCCGATAGAAGTGTTTCTCACCGGACAGCTCTTGGAATACCTTCTCTCCCAGCGAAAAGGGGGCGATCTCGTCCTCGTCGCCGTGGATCACGAGCACGGGACAAGACAGGCCCCCGAGGAATTCGACGGTGGGGAAGCGGTAGCGGGAGAGGATGCTGAGCACACCCAGTATCGGGTAGTGCTTGGCCAGGGAGGCCTTGTCGGGGAAGGTCGACTCCAGGATCAGGCCGTCAGGTGGTCGCAGCGTGCTGGCGTAGGACGCAGTCACACCCCCCAGCGATCTTCCCCAATAGACGACCGAAGAGGAGGGGGTATGGCAGTGGTTCCAGAAGTGGTCGACGGCCGCTCTGGTGTCCTGGTAGAGCCCGGTTTCGGTGGGTGAGCCGGTGCTTCGACCGTACCCGCGATAGTCGAAGATGAAGACCGTCAGGGACCTGCGGTACATCTCCGCAATCAGCCCCAGATAGATAGACAGGTTCCCTCCGTTTCCATGAAAGAAAAGAACTTCTGCTTGGGGCCGAGGATGCTTCAAGAGCCAAGAATAGATGGTTTCTCCGTCATCGGTCATCAAGGAGGCTGCCTCGAACGGAATGCCGATCTCAGTGGGCGTCTGATGCTCTCCGCGCATGGGGAAGAAAGCGACGTGAGGCTCGAGATAGAGAACGAAGAGTTTGAGGAAGATCAATCCGCCGACGACAACGGCTCCCCAGAGGAGTAGTTTGGTCATGTGCTCTCAGGCTAATTTACTGGATTGGGAAGGTCGAGTATATTGGTGCTTGGAAAGGAGAGGCAAGGAGTCATGACACTACTTCGAGATGTCACCATCCAGTATCTCGGGCATTCTACGTTCCTGTTCACCACTCCTGGGGGCAGCAAGCTGCTGATCGATCCCTGGGTTGAAGGGAATCCTGCCTGCCCTCCTGAGTTGAAGAAGATCGATTCGATAGACACGATGCTGATCACCCACGGACACTTCGACCACGTCCAGGATGCCGTCGCCCTGGCTCTTCAGCACCGGCCCCAGATTGGTTGTAATTTCGAGATCGGCGTTTGGTTGGAGGGTAAGGGTGTCCAGAACGTCAACTCCATGAACAAGGGTGGAACCCAGCAGATCAATGATCTGCGCGTCACCATGGTGGATGCCCATCACAGCAGCGGCCTTCAAGACGACGATGGCTCTATTGTCTATGGGGGAGAGGCGGCTGGCTACGTGCTCGAGTTCGAGAACGGCTTTCGAATCTACTACGCCGGAGACACGTGTGTTTTTGGCGACATGAAGATCATCGCGGAACTGTATCAGCCTGAGCTCATCTTTTTTCCGATCGGAGACCACTTCACCATGGATCCGAGGGAAGCAGCCTACGCTTGTCGACTCACGAACGCGAAAAAGGTAATCCCGATGCACTACGGCACCTTTCCTCTGTTGAGCGGGACACCGCAAGAGCTGCAGGAACTGACCCGAGAACTCGGAACCCAGGTACTGGCGCTTGCTCCCGGGGAAACGCTGGAATAGGACACCTCATGGATGCGGCAACGCTGGCCCAATACCATGCCGTGGTTCAAGCCGTGGGGCTGATCGATCGGTCAGATCGCGGCAAGCTCGAGATCACCGGCCCCGACCGAGTTTCCTTCCTCCACTCGATGATCAGCAACGAGGTGGAGGGTCTTTCCGAATTCACGGGGCGCTACGGAACCTTTCTCACGGCGCGTGGCAAGATCGTCTCTGATTTCTACTACTATCGTTTTCCCGAATTTCTCCTGCTGGACATAGATCTATCGCTTTTGGGCAAGACCCTGGAAGAGTTGGCAAAGTACATCATCATGGAGGAGGTCGACCTGTCCGATGCCTCGGCAGCATACAGTCACTTCTCCCTGCAGGGTCCCAGGTCACCCCAGCTGCTGCAAGATCTGTTCGGTGAAACCGGGCCTCAGGAAGTCTTCGAGATCCAGCAGCTTGACCACGGGGGTGGGCAGGTCTGGTTGATTCGGCGTCCCGATCTCGCTGCTGAGGGTTTCGAGTTGGTTTGCCCGGCTGAGATGGGGTCCGATTTGCGTACTTCGATCCAGGAGAAGGGGGCCGCCCAGGACATTCAGGAGCTAGAGGAGGAAGCCTGGAACGTGCTTCGAACTGAGACTTGGATTCCCAGATTCGGCGTCGATATGGACGAGACCCGATATCCCATGGAAGCGCGTCTGGATAACGCGATCAGTCTCACTAAGGGCTGCTATCTGGGTCAGGAAGTAGTGGCCAAGGCCACTCATATTGGTGGCGTCAACAATCTCTTGATGGGATTGAAGCTGGACGACGGTTTGCTTCCGGTTCGGGGAGCTCGGGTGCTCAGTGAGGAGGGGAAGGAAATAGGGAGCGTCACCAGTGCCGTCCTCTCGCCCCGACTAGGCTGCCCAATCGCCTTTGCCTACTTGAAGCGAGGTTTTGCGTCTGCAGGGAACCGGTGCCGAGTCGAGCTCTCCGCTGGAGAGGCAGCGTCCGCGGAGATCGTGGAGCGGTTTCTCTAGCGAGGGGTGAGGGTTCGGTTGCATGCGGAAGCCATCTGCCCAGGAAGAGCTCACCAGAATCGCCGGGATGGGCCTGGCGGAGATCCAAGACGAGTTTGTGTCGCTGGCCGAGATGCAGCGACACATCATGCCCGACCCGGAGCGACTGACCGTCTTCGGCAACTACGATATCTTCGGAATGACCCTGCCCACCGCGGTGGTAGGAGGCGATTACTACGACTTCGTTGATCTCGAGGGGCGCTTTGGCCTACAGGGTCGAATGGGATTGGTGATTGCCGCCGCCGCCGGGCATGGGCTGGCAGCGGCAATGCTCATCCGAGATTTCAACACCGCCCTCTATACGGCCATCTCCTTTGAATCCCACTACGCGCAGGATACCACCCAGCTTCTCTTCCCCAAGATCAACCGGCGAATGTTCTGGTCCTCCCAGCCCAATCAGTTCATCACTGCCTTCTACGGTGAGCTTCAGCTCGACGGCAGATTGCGCTATACCAATGCTGGGCACCATAGTCCACTTCTTTTCCAGAAGGGTGAGATCGTCTCACTGGATACCGGAGGATTCGTCCTGGGAGCCTTCCGCTTTCCGCCCGTGGATCACGAAGTGGGAGAGGTCCAGATGCAAATGGATGATGTGCTGCTGTGCTACACAGACGGCATCATCGAGGCTGAGAACTCACTGGGACAGGACTATGGGACTGAAAGACTGAAGCAGTTGGTCGATCGTCTTCGAGAGCGGACGTCGCGAGAGATCTTCGATACTATCGTTCAAGATCTGGGGGAGTTCAGTGAGGGTATGGCACAGGCCGACGACCGGACGGTGATCGTGATCAAGAGGCAGTAACAGCTCAATAGATGTCTTCCTCAGCAACCTGTGTCCTGTGTTCTGCTGCGAGCTGGCCCCATTCGGAAAGGAAACTCCGGGTCCCGGCGTAGCGGTGGCCTCCAGGCCGCCGTCCGAGCCAAAGGCTCAGAAGAATAAGACTTCGGCCTGGAGGCCAAAGCTACTTCTGCAAATGAAGTTTCAGCTTAGGCGAGAAGCGCTTCAACTGCCTGCCGGATTGCTTTGGCGCTGATGCCTTGCATCTCCATCAGCTCGCCTGAGCTGCCCGAGCGGGAGAGTCTGTTGACCGCAAGCTTGCGAAACCTGGACTGCTCTCCTGCCAGCGCGTCCAGGACGGCATCACCTAGCCCCCCCTCTGGATAGTGATCCTCCACCGTGACCATGGCGCTGGTCTCTCGGACGGCCTGTCTGAGGGTGGTACCGTCGGCCGGTTTGATGCTGTAAAGATCGATCACCCGCACCGGTAGACCCCGGTCAAGGAGTTCCTCGTAGGCAGTCAGCGCCTCGTGCAGCGTGATTCCTGCGGCTACGATCGTGGCCTGGTCGCCTGGGCTGGAGCGGAGGACTCGGGAGCCGCCGACGGCAAACTCATCCTTACTCGAATAAAGAATAGGCGTCTTGGGACGAGTCGTTCGGATGTAGACGATGCCGGGAGTCTCTGCCGCCAGGGCCACCAGGCGCTCTGCCGAAACGCCATCACTGGGGTAGAGGACGGTAGAGCCCGCGACTGCCCGCGTCATGGAAAGGTCCTCCAAACCCATTTGTGAAGGGCCATCCTCGCCGATGGAGACACCCGCATGAGAGCCGCAGAGTTTGGTGTTGGAACGGGAAATGGCAGCCATACGGATCTGGTCGTAAGAACGGCTCAAAAAACAGGCGAATGTTGAGGCAAAGGGGATCTTTCCCAGCGCGCTCATTCCTACGGCCGCTCCCACCATTGCCTGCTCGGCGATGAAGCACTCGACGAACCTTTCTGGAAAATCTTCGAGAAACTTCTCGGAATAGGTCGAATTCTTGGTATCCCCATCGAGGACCACTACCCTGGGATTGCTAGCCCCCAGTTTCCTAAGCGCATTGCCATAGGCTTGGCGTGTGGCTACCATCTCGTCGGCCGCATAGTCGGGCGGGTCAGGAGGACTGCCAGGAATCGCTTCGGAAGCGGGAACGGAGGATGAAGGGTTGGCCACGCTCAAGGGCTCATCGAGTTCAAGGTGATCGCCTATGTCGCTGAGGGCTTCCTCCAATTGCTCGCCGGCAGCGCAGGGTTTGCCGTGCCAGCCGTCCTTGTCCTCCATGAAGGAGACGCCCTTCCCCTTGATGGTTCGGGCGACTAGGATAGAAGGCTGCCCTGGTACCGAAATCGCCGATTCCAGGGCGGCGTCGATTTCCTCTACACTGTGACCGTCCACGATCTTGCTGTGCCATCCGAAGGCGGAGAAGCGTCGGGAATAGGTTTCTACGTCGTGGCCGTACATGGTGGCCTGGCTCTGTCCCAGACGATTCACGTCCAGCAGGGCAACCAGATTATCGAGCTTGTAGTAGCTCGCCATCGCTGCCGCCTCCCAGACCGATCCCTCGGCGGCCTCACCATCTCCGATCAGGACGAAGATGCGGTTGGCCAGGTTATCCCGTTGACTCGACAGGGCCATTCCCGTGCCGATGGCCAGACCTTGACCCAGAGAGCCGGTCGCGACATCGACCCAGCGATTTCGTGGGGTTGGATGCCCCTCCAGCTCACTGTCCATCTTTCTCAAGCTCAGAAGTTTCTCGGTCGGGAATGCGCCCGCTTCAGCCAGGGCAGCATACAGAACCGGGGCGGCATGGCCCTTTGAAAGAATGAAGCGATCGTTGTGGGGGTCCTCCGGGTTCTGGATGTCGAATCGCAGGAAACGAAAGAACAGCGTGGAAACGAGTTCTGCACTGGAGAGACAGGAACTGGGATGACCGGAACCGGCCTCCGTCGTCGATTCCAGAGAGTGACGGCGAAGGCGATTCGCCATGGCATAGAGGGACCGGATTCTTTCAGCTGTCATCACGGCCTTTCAGATTCTTCGGTCATGGGGAAAGGTTGTTGCTGTTCGCTCTGAGAGTCGTACTATAGGGGAGGCTTTCGACCCCTGTCAACAGGGTTCTTTGGGGAAGGCAGGGGAGGACCGAGAGGAGGCTTACCAGGCCGGAGGAGGTCGTTCAGATGAGGTTGGAAGCGGGCGACATTGCCGTCGAATTTGAGTGTCTCTCGTTGACGAGAACACCAGGGAGCAAGCCAGAAGACGGAGGGCCGCCGGAACTTGATGTTCGCCCCTGGCGACTCGCGGACGGCTTGGCACGAGGCCCCGTATTTTTGATGTTTGTAAAAGTCGACTGTCCTACCTGTGAATACTCGCTCCCTCTGATCGACCGCATTTACCGGAACTATCCGGAGTCGAGTGTCTCCATAGTGGTGCTGGCTCAAGAGCGCGAGAGTGGGGTGCGGAGGCTGATCCGGGATGGAGACCTTCACCTCACGGTGGGGCTGGACCCGAGCCCGCATTCTATCGGCAAGTCTTACGGAGTGTCCTATGTCCCGACCTTCTTCTACATCCGACCAGACGGGAGCATCGAGGATCGAATCCTTTGCGCGCGAGGAGCTGAAGGAGATCAATGCCAAGATCGCTCAGGAGGGCGAGGTCGCGGTTCTACCCTTCTTCTCGCCCGATGAGGGCGTCCCCGCATTTCGACCCGGTTGAAGCAGCAGAAACGCAAGCTAGCCGGGTGCTAGAAATGGTTATTCTGTAGGGAACCCAGTGGACGGGGATCATCCGCCCAGCGTGATCATTTCGATCTTCTCGTGGTCCTTTGGTCGATAGCTGTCACTCGAGGCCAGCTGTTCCCAGCGCAGGTCGGAGTAGCGGTCGGCTCTTTGCGACCAGATCGAGGTAATCGTCTCCAGGATCTCTTCGTCCCCAGCGCCGCTCCGCAGGAGCGACTTCAAGTCATGGCCACTTGAAGCGAAAAGGCAGGTGACCAACTTTCCGTCTGCTGTCAGGCGAGCTCGCGTACAACTCGAACAGAAGGATTCGGTCACGGATCCGATCACTCCCACCTGTCCCTTTCCGTCGATGAATTCGTAGTCCACTGCCGGCGCTCGAAGGTCCCTTCGACCGATTTCCCGCAGTGGAAAGTGCGAGTGGATCAATTCGAGAATCTCCCTCTTGGTGACGGTCTTTTCCAGGCTCCAGGTGTTTGCGTTCCCCACGTCCATGTATTCGATGAAGCGGAGAAGAAGACCCTTGCCTCTGGAGAACTTGACGAGCTCAAGGATCTCGTCGTCGTTGACCCCCCGAACAACCACGGCGTTGATCTTCAGCGGCACCAGACCAGCCTTCATGGCTGCTTCGATGCCCTCCAAGACTGCCTCGAGAGTCCCTCTCTTGGTGATCTGCTTGAACTTTTCGGGGTCCAGCGTATCCAGACTGACGTTGATCCGGGACAGCCCCGCCTTTTTCAAACCCTCGGCCTTCTGCGCGAGAAAGGAGGCGTTGGTGGTCAGACTCAGATCCTTCAGCCCCGGCAAGCCGGACAACTTGCCGATCAGCTGTTCGAGATCCTTCCGGACCAGCGGCTCCCCGCCGGTGACGCGGATTTTCTCGACTCCCAGCTGCAGGAATAGGTTGGCTAGTCGGACGATCTCCTCGAACCGGAGCAACTCCGTTTTATCGATCCAGTCATACTCGTCCAGGGGCATGCAGTACTGGCAGCGGTAGTTGCACCGATCCGTCACAGAGATACGGAGGTCCTTGAGGGGCCTGTGATAGGTGTCCCCAAGATTCATGCGGGTATTATGCTCTGGGTGAGAAGGGTGTTCAACCGAGGAGCGCAGGCTCCGCGACTAGACCTGAAAGGATTCACCGCAGCCACAGCTGCCGGTCACGTTGGGATTGTTGAACCTGAAGCCGGCTGCCTGCAGCGTCTCGACGTAGTCAATCTCGGTGCCATCCAGGTAGACCATACTCTGAGGATCGACCAATAGCTGGAATCCGTCTACCTGCAGCACGTCGTCGCCTTCACGGCTCTCACGCTCGAGATTGAGAGTGTATTGGAAGCCGGAGCAGCCTCCACCGGCAACTCCAACCCGGATGCCCACATAGGATTCGGCTTGCTGACTAATGACCTTCTTGACCTGGCCAATGGCATTCTCTGTCAATGTAACCATAGGTTCGATCTCCTAGCTTCGCAGACCGCTACTATTGTACGAATCTGACCCGGCGAATTCAAACGTCAATCAGATCATGGAGCCGATTCGTCAGGGCGATTATCCTGCTGCTTCAGCCGCTCGAGGGTTTGCCCCAGCTTCCGTTGCTCTTCGCCATAGGCAGACCAGTTCCCCTGTCTCAGGAACTGCTGACTCCGTTGGTAGTGCTGTCTGGCCCGAGTCACGAGATCGTCCGAGCGGGAGGCCGTCGGTGCTTGCCCGGCGTCAGGCGAGCGGGTCTCAACGGCATAGGTTGGCTCGGCTCCCTCTCTCTCTCGGGGCGCACTCAGCGCCGATCTCAGGGCCTCATCCAAGGTCTCTCCCAGGGCGACCCGGTTCTGATAGACGGTAATGACTCGGGTCAACTCTGGAATCTCACTCTTTTCCGCTTGCAGGTACAGAGGCTCCACGTAGAGGAGGGAGTCTTCGATCGGGATCACCAGCAGGTTGCCTCGAATCACCTGGGAGCCCTTTTGGCTCCAAAGCGTGATGAGCTGTGAGATGTTCGGATCCTGGTCGATTCGCGCTTCGATCTGCATGGGGCCATATCTCAGTTCCTGCTTCGGAAACTGGTAGAGCACAAGGGTGCCGTAGTGTTCCCCGTCGGAACGGGCGGCTAGCCAGGAGATCATGTTGTTCTTGTTGCGAGGTGTGTAGGGAACCATCAGGATGAACTCTTCCTGCTGGGACCCGGGCAGGCTCATGATGACGTAGTAGCTCTCCATCGGCTGCTCGTTTCCCCGATAGATCTCGTTGGGGAGATCCCACAGGTCTTCCTTGTTATAGAAGACCGTTGGGTCCACCATGTGATAGGTGCGAAACAATTCCCTCTGGACATTGAAGAGTCCTTCCGGATAGCGAATATGGGAACGAAGCCCTTCAGGCATCTGGTCCAGGGATTTGAAGAGGGTCGGAAAGATTGCCGCATAGACGCGAATCAGCGGATCTTCGGCATCGGAGATGTAGAAGCTCATGTCGCCCAGGTAGGCGTCGACGACGATCTTGACTGAGTTGCGAATGTAGTTGAAGTGGTTGCGGAAAGGCTCCGAGTAGGGATAGCGGTCTGTGAGGGTGTAGGCATCCTGAATCCAGATGAGCCGCCCTTCGTGGAGCACGATATAAGGATCGCTGTCGTACTCTAGAAAAGGGGCGATGTTCTGGACCCTTTCCTGGATGTTCCTATACATCAGGACTCGACTGTCTTCAGTCAGATTCTCGGTAAAGAGAATGTTACGGAGACTTCCCAACTCCCAGGCGAACAGGAGCTTGCGGAGAAACGATCCGATGCGGACACCCCGATCAGCCGCGTATCGCGTCATGGCATTCTGATCGCCAATCGGGTAGTCGAATTCCTCCATCTTGGTCTTGACGAATACGGGGTGGTCGGTGCGCTCGCCGAAATAGATCTCGGGTCTGGTGACGGCCAGATCGACCGTTGCCTGGGGTGGGATATCCTTGATAAAGAATTCAGGAAGTCCCTCGGGGGTCACCTCGTTGACAGGACTCAAACACAGTCCGTAACCGTGGGTATAGGTGAAGTACTGGTTGATGAAGGTCTGCGCCTGCTCTGAAATCTTACTGAAGTCAAATTCCCGCACCGACGCCATCAGCTGCCGGTACTCTCCGTTGATGACATAGCGGTCCAGGTCCACCCCTTCGAACTCATAGTAGGGGCGGATCGACTGGAGTTGGCCGTAGGCATCTTTCACCGGTTTTGCATCCCACAAGCGGATATTTCGGATCGTGGCCTCGTTGTTGGCCAGGTCCTCTGGAGTCAGCTCACCGATGCCAGGAAAATCGTGCACCTCGATTTTATTCAGATTGTAGGCGCGCCTGGTGAGATCGATATTGTGATTTATGAAGGGTGTTTCTCGTTGAAGCTCATTGGGTTCTACGACAAAGGTCTGGATGACGATGGGGTAGACGTTCAAGCCCAGGTAGGCAATCCCAAACCCGATCCCCGAAAAGGCGGCCATGCGGAGGGTGGTTCCGAAGAGGGAAAGACCGAAAGCCAGGGCAGTAAGAATGCAGACGCCGACCAGTACCAGGTAGCAGGGAAGCCGGGCGTGGAAATCGGCGTACCCCGCCCCAAAAGTAACGCCATCAGTGGCGTACAGAAGCTCATAGGTCTTCAGCCAGAACCGATAAGCCAGCAACCCGAATCCCACGACCACCAGCAGGGTCAGATGGGTGCGGGCGGCGAAGGTGAGTTGTAGTCGTTCAAGATACGCAAGGTGGCCATGAGTCACGTAGCTGACTGCAGACACCAGCAACGAGAGCACGACCAGGGCCAGGGCGAGATGAACCAAGAAACTCAGTACCGGCAGCGAGAAGAAGTAGAAGGAGATGTCCTGTTCGAAAATAGGTTCCTTGAATCCCGTCGGGATCTGGTGCTGGTACTGTAGGAAGGTCATCCACCGCCCTTGGACGGCCACCCCCACGAATCCCGACAGCACCAGGACCGCGATCCAGAACAGGTAGGTGATCCCCTTCCTGGCTAGCGTCATCAGCTCCTCGCTCATCCAGTAGAGGCCCAATGAGTGTCTTGTTGCCAGCCACAGGTTCGAGCCCAGCACCAGGAAGCTGAGGAGGAAGCCCAGCAGCCAGAAGACGAACTTGGACCAGAGAATGGTTTGAAAGATCCCCAGATAGCCCACTGAGTCGAACCAGAGGTAATCGATGTAAAGGCTGATTCCACCTGCCAATCCGCCCCATACAACGAGCACGAGCAAAAGCGGAATCGTTGTTTTCATACGTCCCATTTGGTTTTCCTTATGTGTCTGAACCGAATCTTGATTATCAAGAGCAGTGTCGGCTTCTTGTCACAGATGCGATTCCGAATGTCAAGTCGATCTCTCATTTGCTGCCTCATTCCGAAGGTAGAATCTCTCGGATGTCGATACTCTGGTAGCCAAGCTCGCGGTAAAGGGATTGAGCCTCGGTACTCAGCACGTAGTCGAGGAATCGGACCGCCCAGGGATTCTTCTGGTTAATCAGACAAATTCCGTAGCGAATTGGGGCTCCCGAGACTTCCATGACAGACCCGGAACGATCTCCTCTCACGCGGAGAGATACCTGAGAGTACAACTGGGCATAGGTGGGTTCCGAGAGTGAAACTTGAGCGGGTAGATCTACGAAATCCAGTCCATTCTGCAGGGCAACCGACTTGTAGAGGAAAGCAAAGTCCAGCGTCTTGTTTTTCAGTAGGTCAACCAGTTCAGAGGACCTGGGGCGCACCCAGCGGGGATCGAGTGCGTTGATCAATCTCCGGTAGAGCGCGGTTCGATTGTAATGTAACTCAGCTAGCTTCCACGACAGCTGCGTGTAGTAGCCTGCCGGATCCTGATCGGGATCGGCGACCCCATAGGAGTGGCTTCCGCCGGTAAGGAGTTCGAACCAATCCTTGCGGTCTTCGCGGTTGGCGCGTCAGCGGCTCGAAGAGTCGTCTTTCCGAGGCCGCCAGAACCAATTCGTTCCCGAGAAACTCATAGCCTATCTGGGTAAGGTCGGGCATCAGTAGACGGGCGATCAGTCGGTGATCAGCGATCGCCAGCAAATCACACGCTCGGCCCAGATCCGTAACCTTAGCAAGCGAGTCCAGGCTTCCGGCGGCCTCTCCCCGGATAGCGACGTCCGGATTATTGGCTTCGAACCTTCGGGACACGGTCTGGAGCAGCGGGGAAAGACTACTTGTGTGGAAGACTACGATGTAGTGTGGCTCGCCCTGGCACGCTGCGAAAGCCAAGAGTGCCCCAATCCCCAGGCATCTTGGCAGCACGAGCGCTCTGCCGAAAACGTTTCTCCGCCGCGTCATCCTCTCCCTCTCTCGCTCACGCTTGGGGCGAGAAGCCGTCGCTCTGAGACTCCGTGCTAGGAACGATGGTCGGCGTATTTAACGCGCACTCTGGCGACGGTTGCAAGCCCTGTTGCCAGAAAAGCTCATGGATTCGTTGTCGCAGTCGTTTTGAGAGAAGCGGAAAAAATGACAGACTTCTCTCAGATCCGCCGCATTGGGCGAGGAGGAAAAATGCTGCCTTGGTCGGTAATCGTGACCCGATCCGATTCTCCGTCTGCCGCACGCTTTCAGGAAGAGCTGAAGAAGACACATCCAGAGAGCGTACTGCTGACTCCAATGGGTCGCTACCATCTCATCCATCTGGATGCGCCAGGCCCGGATCTGGTTGCCCAGAGAGTCCGTGAGTTCAACCCGGAGGATCTGAGGGACAGTGACTGCACCTTCTGTCAGCGGAGATAACCCGCATTTCTCATCGCTAGTCCCAAAATAAGCGCAAGTTCGAAAATAGACCCCTTTGTCGGCTCCGAGGAGCCATTTTGGAGACCTAAATTCTAAATTTCGGCGCGAAGTCACTCAGAACAGGCACGTGTTCAGCTGTCCTCCACGCCGATCGCTCAGGGAAAACGATTCTGCCCTCTTGGGGGGCGTTTGTAGAGACACCTCGCCCCAGCTCTGGCGACCCTCGGAGCTACTTTATCTCCTTTCAGTTCCAGGTAGCTGGCCGGTGTTTCAACCACTTACTGCCTTCCAAGAGAAGACGGCTCCAACCATTGACATCCAGCAGCCGATAGACCAACTGTCGGCCCCTGCGCAAAATCTGGCAGGGCATTTCAATGACCTCTCGCAGGAAACGGCGATACTCCATCTTCACCAGCTCTCGGGCTTGCAGTCGCGCCGGCAGCACCAACCCCATCCAGGCCTTCAGATTCCAGGCTTGAGCCGCAATCACCAGATAGGCCCAGTTGGCTACCAGCGTATCCGAGGGCATCCGCAGGGCCTCGACTCCGTTCTTGAGTTGTTCAATGACGTTCTCCTGGTTGCAGCGCCGGTTGTTTTCCCGTACGACTCCCGCCGTTCCCAACGTTCTGGCCGAGATATTGGTGACATAAAAGTGGTAGCGCGTCTGCGGCAGCAGCCGCTTCTGGCCTTTCTCGACCAGGATCGTCTTGCGCAAGATCACCATCCGATAGGTTCGCTTCGCTTTGCTCGGACGGTAGTCGATCTCCGCGATCTCTTCCCGTTCCAGCGTCAGCGTCTTGAACCCGCGTCTCTTGACAATCTCCGGCTTCACTTTGTCCCGCCGCTGGCGCCGCTTCTTCCCTTTTCCTTTCCCCTGGCTGGGGCGCCCCAGCTCTTTCCATCTCGCTTCTGGCAACGCCTCCGCCCACTTGACGAAGCTCGGATGGGCGTCGATCCCGAAGTCAAACTCCACGCCCGCCTCCGTCCAACGGTCAAAATGAGCCGTCAGCGAAAAATCCGTGTCCCCGCGCAGGCGCACCTTCCGAAAACCCGCCTCTCGAACCAGCTCGATACTCCGATCCAGCCATTCGGCCGCTCCCTCATGAGAGGGACGGTTGCCCGAGCGGTTGACCGCATAGAGCACCTCTCCCGTATTGGCCAGCGTCACGATCAGCGGCGCATAGCCCCACTGCCCGTCGTAGCTGATCTCCATCCCTTCCTTGCATTCGCCGCTCGTGGGGGCCATCGTCCCATCCACGTCGATCTCCGCCCGTTGGAAGAAACGGGCCGGTTGTTGGGCCCAGACCTTGAGGCGGCTGGCATTGACGGCTTCCATCAGATCCACCACGTCGGGCGCGTCAAAGCGGCGCACAAAGTCTCCGGCCGTGCTGGGGGCGGGGATCTTCTCGGCTCCCACCGCCTCCAGGAAACTCACACTCTGACGTCGCAGTTCAATATCCTGATAGCGGGTCCCGCCCGTGGCCACGTTGTAGATCAGGCTCAGGACGTGGTCCGATTCGTGGTACGGTTGGTGGCGTTTGAGCAGCGTCACCGCCTGGTCAATGGCTTTCCCCAGCCCACTCCACTTCACCACCTGCTGCAGCAGCCCCAGACCACCGTAACTGACCGCACCCGTTTTCTCCGAGACCTCGTAGCTGATGACCTCGGGCGAGAGCACCGGTTTCGGGTCTTGACCGTTCCAGCTGGGGCTCAATCGCTGAGCAACCTCTGCTTCCCGTTTGCGGATGATTGCGCTATCCTTTTTCTTCACCTGAAATGCCTCCTTTCGGCTTGTTCTGAAGTTTCTTTGACAACCCCAGAATACCCGTCAGGTCTGGCATTTCAGGTGTTTACATGTGGTTTAGTCCACTTTCATCTACTTCTTTTGGGGCTAGTCTACTGCGTCGCCGCAATCACCCGCCCTGGCTGAGTTACGCTCGGTCGGCCTCCTCGACGTACTGTCAAAGTACGACTGCGGCGGCTCGCCACGAGTGGTCTCGGTCGCAAGCCTTGCCAGGACGGCGCTTGCGACGCCTCGCTACGACGAGCGATGAGAAATGCGGGATAAGGGGAACTGGAGCTCTGAGGCGGAGGCACCAACATCGATGGCAGCGAGTCCGCCAGCCACTGCCCGATTCATGGAAGCCTGAAGCGCAAGCGAGGGGTTGGGGAGCACCACAGATCTTCCCGACTGGGTGCTTGCTTGCACTTCAGGCCCCTCGTCCACGCATCTCGCTGCACCCCAACCCCTCGCTCGCGCTTCAGGCTTCCTGTACGCTGCCAGGAGCTGGAACTGGCCATGCTTATAATCATGGATTTAGAAGGAGAACAGGCGGGAGTCGCTTTCATCTACGACTTCCGCTGTCTTCCATTCCGCGTGGGATCGGATCGACTTTGGGATCGAGGGATGGGAAATGGGTGTTGTCAAAACCAAGCGAGGTCAATCCCAACGGGATTGCGTCTTCGAGCCCAGGGTTTCCCAACCCTGGGTAAGAGAGTCAACCCCTTAAGAATCACGCGGGTAAGAGGCAGGCGGAGTTCCCGCCTGCCCCTCCCCGTTGTCGCGATGGGGTCTGTTCCCCACATTTACCGGCGTGAGGGTCACTCACCGGGCGACCCCAAAGACGTTGCCCCATTTCGGGGAACGACGTAACATACTTGACCGTAGGTGTTGCGACAGATGTCAGGGGCCACCCAAAAGCGGCCAGTGAGGGCCACTTCAAAACCGGCCATTTTCAAGAGCCATTGAGGGCCGCATCCTGCGTAGGATGCGCCGATGGCCAATACATTGAAAATGGAAAAGAAGCAAACGGTTTTGGCGCTCCTGAAGCTGGGCTGGTCGTATCGTCGGATCGAGCGAGAGGTGGGAGTCCGACGAGAGACGATTGCCCGCTATGATCCCTCCCGAGATTCAAAACCGGCCAAAGCGGCCCCCGGCTCGGAGGAGCAAAAGCGGCCAAAGCGGCCCCCGGGTCTGCGCAGCTTCTGTGAGCCCTTTCGGGAGCAGATTGAAAAGAAACTCCAGCAGGGATTGCAGGCCAAGCGGATCTGGCAGGACCTGGTCTTCGAGCAGGGATTCGGGGGAGCCTACAACTCCGTCAAGCGCTTCTGTGGAAAGCTCAAGGCGGAGAGTCCTCGCGTGTTTGCTCGGGTGGAAACTCCCCCCGGTCGGGACCTGCAGATCGACTTCGGCAAAGGAGCCCTGACTCGGACCGAATCGGGTCGTTACCGCCGTCCTCATCTGTTCAAGGCCGTCCTCTGCCACTCGCGCCACTCCTATGAGGAAGTCGTCTGGCGGCAGGAACTGAAGACGTTCATCCGCTGTGTCGAGGAGGCTTTTCACGCTTTTGGAGGCGGCGTGGAGGTGGTTCGCCTCGATAACCTCAAGGCCGGGATCACCCGGGCTTGCTTGGTGGACCCCGAGGTCAATGCCGTCTTCAGTGCGCTCGCTCGCCACTACGGCTTCGCCGTGCTGCCCATCCATCCGGGCGCTCCGAACGAGAACGGAAAAGTCGAAAGAAGCATCGGATATACCGACTCCAGCGCGCTCAAAGCTCGCCGCTTCGAGAGCCTGGATGCGCAGAATGAGCATCTGCAGAGTTGGAACGAGCGAATCGCCCGCCAGCGCATCCACGGCACCACCAAGCAGCAGGTCTGGCCCCGCTTTGTCGAAGAACAGAAGCATCTCCGACCGCTTCCGGATTCCCGCTTCAGTTTCTTCCGCGTGGGCCGTCGAACGGTCTCCACCGATGGCCACATCGAAGTCGACCGAGCGTTCTACTCGGTGCCCAATCATCTGCTCGGTTGTGAAGTCGCCGTGCACTGGGATGATCGTATCGTCCGCGTCTTCTTTCGTGAGCAACAGGTGGCCCTGCATCCGAAGCACCCGCCGGGGAGATTCCGAACCGAAACGAGCCATCTTCCGGAACGCAAACGCTACGCGCACTATCGAACCGAGCATCATCTGCTGAAGCAAGCCCGAGCCGTGGGTCCAGAGGCGCACCGCTGGGCCGAGCGAGCTCTGGAGGTCCGAGACATGCTCGCCTACCGACTCGTGCAGGGCATGATCTCGCTGACCCGCCGCTACCGCGCTTCGGTCGTCGACGAAGCCTGCGGCAAGGCGCTCGCACATGACGCCTTCCGCTACCGGACTCTGGTGGCTTTGTGTAAGCGACTGGACGTGCCGCAGCGCTCTTTGTTTACCTCCGAGCACGAGTTGATCCGACCGCTGTCCGAGTACCAGATCACCGATCCCACAGGAGAACCAGAATGATCTCATCAGAACTGGAACGAAAACTTCGTCACCTCCGGCTCTCGGGCCTGGCTCAGGTCTTTGACGTTCGCCTGCAACAAGCCGTCCAGGGAAGGCTCAGCCATCAGGAGTTCTTTGAGCTGCTGATTGATGACGAGCTGACCCGCCGTCGGGACCGGCTGTTGGAGCGACGTTTGCGCCAGGCCCAGTTTCCGGAACAAAAGCACTTGGAGGACTTTAACTTCTCCTTTAACCCCTCCATCAACCGGCAGCAGATCTTCGATCTGGCTACCGGCCGATTCATCCAACAGCGCCGCGGCTGGTTGGTCATCGGTCAGACCGGAGTCGGCAAGAGCCATCTGATCATCACCGTCGGGATCAAGGCGGTCGAAGCCGGTCACCGGGTGCAGTACAAGTCGGCTTTCGATCTGCTGGAAGACATCGCCGAAGCCACGGCCACCGGCAGACGCCGATCTTACATTACGGAGATGACCCGGATCCCGCTGCTGATCCTCGAGGATCTGGGACTCCGCAGAGTGCCGGAGTCGGCGGCAGAAGATCTGTTGGAGATCCTGCACCGCCGATGCCAGAAGACCTCGACGATCCTCAGTTCGAATCGACCCCTGGAGGACTGGGGCGCGATGCTGGGAGGAGATACGGCGGCCACCTCGGCGCTGCTGGACCGCTTCCTGCACACTTCGGAAGTCACCTTCATTCGGGGCAAGAGCTATCGCCTCTACGAGCGACAGCAACGAGAGAAATCCACCCCGAAGCGAGGGAAAGAGAAATGACACCTGCGAGGCGAGTGCTGTGAGTGCGGGCTTGTCCCCTACTCGCAGACCCTGGGACTCAGCCCCAGGCTTCGTAGATTGCCCGCTCCGAGGGAGGGGTCAGGACAGGGTGGGGCAGAGCTCATTGCTTGAGGGGCCTCTGAGCGAATGTTTTTTGAAAAAAGGAAGCCAGGAAGAAGCCGTGTCGTTGAAACCAAGCAGAGACCATGGAAGCCAGGCTTCTCGAGTTTCCCCCAACACCCCCGGAAAGCCGTGGAAACTGCCGCGCTATGGAAACCGTGGGAAAACGGCTGCCTCGCGAAGACGACTCCAGGAGGCGAGTTTTTCCACCGTTCCCACAGCGCTTGGAAAACTCCTCCGGACGGAGTTTCCCACAGTTCCCACCGCTTCTACGGCTGAACACACAACAAAGCCTCCTCCCCCCGCTTCGCGGGGAGGGCTTCACAAGGGATTAAAATGACTCGAACCGGAGGATATAACTACTGAATCACTGGCCGGTTTTGACCCGGCCCCGCCTGGCCGCTTTTGAAGTGGCCCCCGACAGCGACAGAGACAGAAGCTTTCCAGGGAAAGCAAGCCGAGCTTTCGGCAGAAGAACCCCACCCGGAGTTTGCGGTTGTCGTTGTAGTTCTTCCGTCAGTAGCGTCCCAGCGTTAGTCGAATAACATCAACTGTTTATGAATGTCACTATTCTGAGTAATGTAATGCATGTCCTGAAAGGCCTGTAAAATTGGGGTTTTCTCGAAGAGCGAGACACTCAGGACCTGGAGAATTGTGTAGAGCGGCAACTCGAGATAGAGGCGCTTGCGGATGATGGCGATGAGCAGGTAGGTACTGAGGGCGATCCAGATTTGTGTTTTCACGGCATTGGGACTGGTGCCGTAAAAGGCCTTGATGCGGAGATGCTGTTTGATCCATTTGAAGAACAGTTCGATCTGCCAGCGGAGCTTGTAGAGCCGGGCAATAGTCAGAGCGGGAGAAGCAAAGTCGTTGGTGAGGAATACTAGCCGCAGGTCGGTGGTGACGTCGAAGAACTTGATGCGACGCAAAGGTTCGGGGTAGGCCTTGGCCGGATAGAAGGTGCTCAGCAGGACAGTTTGGTCGCAGATCAGTCCCGTCGTTCTGTCCACCGGGTGGGAGTAGCGGCGGCGGAACTTGAAGTTGGCCTTGGCGCGGGTCACGAATAACGACCGGGCAGAATGGAGTCGGTACAGGCGCCCGAAATCCAGGTATCCGCGATCCATGATGTAGTAGGCACCGGGACAAGGAATCAGGTGGTCCAAGGCGTGGACATCGTGCAGTTTTCCGTCCGAGATCAGAACGAACTCGGGAATGGCGCCGTGCAGGTTGAGCAAGGTATGCAGTTTGATCGCCCCCTTGGTACGGCGGAAGCGCGCCCAGGGGAAGACCGAGAGGCACAGGTCGATGGTCGTGGAGTCCAAGGCATAGACGGTCGCGTTCAGGTCGACTCCCAGGTCCTCGTCGGTGTACAGGCGGCGCGCTTCGGCGATAAGCACTTGGGCAAACTCGGCATAGATGCGCCAGTCGCGCCTCTCGTTGGCATTGGACAGATTGTTGCGGGAGACCGTGGAGCGAATGCCCATGTGGAAGAGCTTGGATCTCATGGCCCGTAGGCAGGCTTCGATATCGCGCAAGCTCTCGCGATAGGTCAACTGTGCAAAGGCCATGACCCGGTAATGGTCGGCACAGCGGAACGACTTGACCTTGTAGTCGCCTCCGTAGTGCTGAACAATGCGATGAAAATGATGCCAGGGAAGATGCCGCATCACCTGAGAAAAAATCGTCGTGCCCGTGTACATGCTCGCCCTCCTTATGAACTGAAGGGCGTGAGCGTACACTCACTTTCAAGTCGGAAACACCCATTATCTTCTCTAACATATTACTCATTAATACTTTACAGAGATTAGAAACCCAAACGTTGGGACACTACTGGCGATATCTGAATAGTTCAGGGAGCTTGCAACCTGGAACTTGCAACCTGTAACCCGATATGTTCAGGGAGACGATTGCCTCGGACCACATCCTCCCGGGGACGCAGGTACTTGATTAGGTCGAGCCAGAGATGGTCCAAGTCTCTATTGAACACGGTGTAGGCATCGGCGGGAAGCACCTTCCAGTCGTGGCGGGCTAGTTCCGATGCCAGCTGGCCCGGTGCCCACCCCGAATGGCCTGAGAAAAGCCGCAGTTCGTTGTCGTTCGTCTTCTCCTTGAGGAGTTGTTCGAGAACGACCTTGTCGCCGCCGAAATACACGTCTCCCATCAAGTGCGAGGAACGTTCGGGTGGCTCCTCCCGGCGAGTCAGGTAAATCAGGAGGTCTCGTCCCACCGGCCCACCAAGATACAGCTTGTGCTCATCGTTCCCGCCGACGTCGAGGTCGGGAAGCACTCTAGACAGAGGGATCTTGGTGTCTTTGTTGATAATGAGGCCCAGGCTCCCATCCTCGCCGTGCTCGAGCAGCAGTATCACGGAGAAGCTAAATCGAGGATCTGCCATTCTGGGGCTGGCGACCAGAAAGGTTCCCTTGGCGGGCGCCAGATCCTTCTGGGGTTCCGCCGCACGGGAATCCCTGATAGCGACGTTGGAGGCAGTTACGGAAAGGAGTAGGAGGGCTGCTATCAGCGGCAAACGACGGCGGTGACGATATGAAACGAGTCCATCTGCTCGATTCCTGCGGAGCCTTCCCATTTCGATCGATCCCTAGCTCTGTTCGCCCAATCGATCGGCCGATTTGGCGAGGAGTGACTTCAGCTGTTTCCAATCCTTGTAGATTTCGGGCAGCTTTCGGATGACCGCTTGGATTTGCAGCTGCTGACGATGATCGCGCCCCGGCTGGCCCGAGATGGTCATGTCCGAGGGGATGTCGCGGGTGACGGCCGTCTTCACCATCACGGTGACACCATCACCGATATTGATGTGATCGATGACGCCAGCCTGACCTGCAAGAATGCAGTTCTTGCCTATGTTGACGCTTCCGGAGATGCCGACGCATCCCACCACCACCGTGTTTTCGCCAATTCGGGAATTGTGGCCGACGTGTACGTGGTTGTCGAGCTTAGCGTGTTTCTCCACCACCGTAGACCCGAAGGTAGCACGATCCACGCAGCTATTGGCTCCGATCTCGACGTCGTCCTGAATCTCGACGGTACCAGTCTGTTCGATCTTGACCTGCTTTTCTCCATCGAAAACGTACCCGAAGCCGTCCGCCCCAATGACACTCCCGCCGTGGACGATGACTCGTCTTCCCAGGCGAACTCCAGGGTAGATCACCACATTGGGGTACAAGGTAGTGCCGGAGCCAATCTGACATCTGTCTCCCACGCTCACTCCGGGGTGGAGGGTGACTTCTTCCTCGATGGTCACGCCGTCTCCGATGCTGACAAACGGGTGGATAGAGACCTGTTCGGCGATGTGGCAATCCTTCCCGATTCTGGCTTGGGATGAGACGCCCCGTGTCTGAAAAGGCTTGCTGTGGAAGAGCGAAATGACTCGGGCGAATGCCAGCATGGGATCTGCGG
Source organism: Acidobacteriota bacterium (assembly GCA_965219855.1). Taxonomy (GTDB): domain Bacteria; phylum Acidobacteriota; class UBA6911; order RPQK01; family JAJDTT01; genus CAUZIZ01. The sequence continues at coordinate 218,607 of CBDCOR010000012.1, read as the reverse complement.
TCCGCAGCAGGGGAAGAGAGGCGGATTGTAGTTCTAAAGGTGCAATGACCGCCGTGGCGCTCGTCGCTTTCAGGTTGTTCCAGTATTTCGGAGCCGTGGCCAGAGTGATATCGCCGGGTCTCGCATCCTCGAAGGGACGGACTCCCGAAATCTTTACAGATCCATCTCCCTCTTTCTGGCCGTCAACCAACTCGGCAAGCTGCTCAAGCGTGTACATTTCGCCTAGCCGCCTTCCTCTTTGAGCACCCGCTTCAGGACCTTTCCGACTGCACTCTTCGGCAATTCCTCTCGAAACTCAATCTCTTTCGGAATCTTGAACCTCGAAAGCTTGTCCTGGCAGAACTGCATCACTTCTCGCTTTCCCAGGCTGCTGCCTTCCGTAGTGACAATGAAGGCCTTGGGACTTTCTCCTCTTACTGGACTGGGGACCCCGATTACCGCAGCCTCGACTATATCCGGATGTTGGTGAAGGACTTCTTCCACTTCACGTGGATAGATGTTCATACCCGCGCTGAGGATGAGGTCCTTCTTGCGATCGACTATTGAAAAGAACCCTTCCTCGTCCATTACCGCCATGTCTCCCGTGTGCAGCCATCCGTCGCGAAGAACTAGATCTGTTTCTTGGGGACGATTCCAGTAGCCACTCATGATCTGGGGACCTGTGACGTCAAGCTCTCCCACCTGACCGACTGCAAGAGGCTCATGAGTCTCTGGATCAATTACTCTGGCATCGGTGTTCGGGATGGGGACCCCAATCGTTCCGATCTTGCGGTAGCCGTGAATCGGATTGACCAGAACCACCGGAGAGGCTTCGGAAAGTCCATATCCCTCGACCAGCTTTCCACCCGTGAGCTGTTCGAAACTTTCCTGCACTTCGGCGGGTAAACCAGCCCCTCCACTGATGCACAGTCTTATCGAAGCCACATCAGAGCTCTTCAGTCCGGAATAGTGATTGATGGCATTATACATAGACGGAACGCCGCAGAAGATGGTGGCTTTGTACTTGCGGATTTGCTTGACGACATCCTTGAGCTCGAAGCGGGGAAGCAAGACCATGGTGCAGCGAGATTGGACGGCAAGATGGAGTCCAGTCGTCATTCCGTAGCTATGAAAGAAGGGAAGGACGCAGAGGAAGATCTCCTTCTCTTCTCGAACGTCCGATAACCAGACTTGAGTCTGGCGGACGTTGGCCACCAGGTTGCGGTGAGTCAGGGTGGCGGCCTTTGAGATGCCTGTGGTGCCACCGGTGTAGAGTAGGATCGCGATCTCGTCGGGATCGAGCTCTGCGGCGGGAGCCGGCGGGAACTTGCGGCGCATCAAGTCGCGGTAGAGGTACAGGCCTTCCTCCTCTTGTGGTGTGAGGGTGGATTTGTTTTTGAATCCATAGAGGAATCCTACCGTTGGGGGAAGGAACTCCTTGACTCCCGCCACCACGACCCGCTTGACCGGGGTGTTCGCTCTCACTTGGGCCAGGCGAGGATAGAGTTGGTCTAGGATGATCGCGGTTTCAGCTCCCGAATCGACCAGCTGGCGCTCCAGTTCGCGCTCGACGTAGAGCGGATTGGTAGGGGTCAGTATCGCCCCAAGTTTTAGGGCTCCGAAGTGTGCGATCGGGTAGATCGGTAGATTGGGCAGTATCAGCGCGACCCGGTCCCCCTTCTTGACTCCCAGCCCAGCCAGAACCGACGCGAACTGGTCGACCTTCTCTCCCAGAGACCGGTAACTCATTCGGGCACCGAAGAAGAGAGTGGCCAGGCCGCTGGGATTTTGTTCTACGCTCTGACGAAAGAGTTGATAAAGGTTGATTTCGGGATAGTCAATCGTGTGAGGGACCCCTTCGTCGTAGTGTTCCAACCAGGTTCTTTCCATCTCATCTTCCTTGTCAAGAGGCCGCTTGCGACGCCAGTGAATCGAGTATCGAGGAAGCTGGAGGGGGTCGGTGTGCGTTAGGCGCGCAGGGAAGGCGAGGCGTCAAAGTGGCACTTCATCGGAAACGGCCTCCTCGCGCTCATGCCGAATAGTTCGCTCCAGGATCTCGGGCAAGTCCAGCGTGGGTTGGTAGCCGATCAGCTGCCGAATCTTGCTGAGATCTGGTACACGCCTCTTCATGTCTTCGAACCCCGCCTCATAAGCTTCATCGTAGGGAACGAGTTTGATCTCGGACTCACTATCAGTCATCTTTTTGATCAACGCCGCCAGGCCGTATATGGAAATCTCCTTGCCATGTCCAATGTTGAAGATCTCTCCATGAGCGCCGGGGTGAGATACGAGGGCAATCATGGCGTTTGTTACATCGCCGACCCAGGTGAAAGAGCGCTGCTGGCTGCCATCACCATAGACGGTGATGGGTTCTCCCTGGAGGGCTTGTCGAATGAAACGGGGAACGACCATCCCATACTGTCCGGTCTGGCGAGGCCCGATTGAGTTGAACAACCTTACAACCACAATCGGCAACCCCTTTTCTCGGTGGTAGGCCTGGGCCAGGAACTCGTCGATTATCTTGGAGGCGGCATAGCACCATCGCACGCGCGAAGTTGCACCGAGGACGAGATCGTTTTCCTCGTTGAAAGGCGGTCGATCCAGCTTTCCGTAGACCTCCGAGGTCGAAGCAAGCAGTATCGGCTTTCGGTCTTGAGCCGCGAGTTCCAGGATGACTTCGGTCGCCTTGATGTTGGTCTCGATGGTCTGGACCGGCTGCTCCACGATCAGGCGCACGCCCACTGCCGCTGCCAGATGAAAAACCACGTCGGCCCGGTCTACCAATTCCTCCATCAGAGAACGGTTCATCGCACTGTCTACAATCGAAATGAACTGGGGGTGTTCCTTGAGGTGGGCGACGTTAGCAAGGCTGCCGGTGGAGAGGTCGTCGACGATTTCCACACTCCACTCTTTTTCGAGCAGAGCAGTTGCCAGATGAGATCCCACGAAGCCCGCTCCGCCAGTGATTAGAGCTTTCTGCACGGTACTCAAGATACAAGAATTCCTAGGTACAAGATACATGGAACGTTCAAAATTCAGGCATTAACTGGACCATTCTGGCGAACATTTCATATCAGAAGAGAGGTATTTCCGGATCATGGGAGCCTGAAGCGCGAGCGAGGGGTTGGGGAGCGGCACAAATGCTCCCGACGTGTTGGCCTTCGGTTCAAAACCCGATCTCGACCTACGGAGCTGCGGCCCAACCCCTCGCTTGCGCTTCAGGCTTCCCCAAAACCGTCGCAATGACCGCAAATCCGCCAGCTTGCTGATGAAGTTTCACCTTAACGCTATACTGATCTGCATGGATCTGCCGTACCAAGCGGTGCTGCTGGTCTCTTTCGGTGGTCCGGAGGGAATGGATGATGTGCTACCGTTCCTCCAGAATGTCTTGAAAGGGAGGCCGGTTTCAGCAGAGCGATTCGAAGAAGTTGCTCACCACTACGAGATCTTCGAAGGCGTGAGCCCGATCAACGAACAGAACCGGCAGCTGCTTACCGCCCTGCAGCGGGAGCTCGAATCGCAGGGCCTCAGCTTGCCCTTGTATTGTGGGAATCGGAATTGGCATCCGCTGTTGGCAGACACGGTGCGCCAAATGTCTCGAGACGGAATCAAGAAGTCCCTGGCTTTTGTTACCTCGCCCTATAGCTCCTACTCGGGATGTCGCCAGTACCTTCAGGACATCGATCGAGCCCGCATTGAGGTCGGCCCCGAGGCACCTGTAATTCATAAGCTACGAGCTTTCTACAACCATCCCGGGTTCGTGGAGGCAAATGCGGATCGGGTCAGGGAGGCGCTTTCGGGAATCCCAGCAAAGAGAAGACAGAAGGTCACGCTGGTCTTCACAGCTCACAGCGTCCCTGTTTCGATGGCGGCCGGCTGCCGATACGTGGAACAGCTCCAGGAGGTCTGTGGTCTGGTCGCGGAGCAAGTCGCTCATCCCATCTGGTCTCTGGCCTATCAAAGTCGCAGCGGGCGGCCTGAACAGGCTTGGTTGGAACCCGACGTCGGGGATTACCTGCAGGAATTGAAGAGTTCTGGTGCCAGGGACGTGGTGATTGTTCCCGTGGGTTTCGTCTCGGATCACATGGAAGTTGTGTACGACCTGGACGTTGAGGCGATGCAGCTATGCAAGGAAATTGGCCTGAATGCCGTCAGAGCCTCCAGCGCCGGTGCTCACCCGGCGTTTGTAGGTATGGTCAGGGAGTTGATCCTGGAACGAGTGCAAGAGAACCCGGAACGACGCTTCCTGGGGAAGCGAGGGCCTCGACCCGACTTCTGTCCGATCGGCTGTTGTTCCGCCTCGCACCGGATGCAGCATGAGGGCGTGACAGGGTCTTTTGACGCATGATAGGATTGGGTATCTGATATGGTGGAAAAGGTTATCCTCGCCAGTCCGCGGGGTTTTTGTGCAGGGGTTGTGAGAGCGATCGACATCGTCCGCATCGCTCTGGATGTGTATCCCAAGCCGGTGTTCGTGCGCAGGGAGATCGTACACAATCCGCACGTGGTTGAAGAATTGCGCCAGAAGGGCGCGGTCTTTGTAAGCGGGCTGTCAGAAGTCCCGCAGGGAAGAACGGTTATTTTCAGCGCACATGGGGTTTCACCGCAGGTGTGGGAGGAGGCGCGTCAGAAATCGCTGCATGTAATCGATGCGACTTGTCCTTTGGTGACGAAGGTCCACCTAGAGGCGGTTCGGTACGTGCAGCATGGCTATGCCATTGTTCTAATTGGGCACAAGGGTCACGAAGAGGTGATCGGAACCATGGGAGAGGCTCCCGACTCGATCCATCTGGTGAGTACGGTGGCGGACGTGGATGCCCTGGAAGTCCGAAACCCCGACAAGATTTCGTATCTGACCCAGACGACGTTGAGCCTTGAAGATACTCGAGAGGTGATTGCAGCTCTCAGAAGGAGATTTCCGGCCATTCAGGGTCCTCCTTCTGAGGACATCTGTTACGCCACCCAGAATCGCCAGATGGCGGTTCGAGAGCTGGCAAGAGTTGCAGATCTCATCCTGGTTGTCGGTGCCGAGAACAGCAGTAATTCGAACCGACTTGTGGAGGAAGCTCTCAAGGCCGGATCGCCTTCGTACCTGATCAATGATGTGAAGGGCATTGATCCGGCCTGGCTCGGGGAGGCGGAAACAGTTGGAATCAGCTCCGGTGCTTCAGCTCCAGAGGTGCTGGTCGATCAAGTGGTCAGCTTCTTCCAGGCCCAGGGTGCATCGGTAGAGGAACTGGTCACCAGGGAGGAAAACGTCCACTTCGCTCTGCCGGCAGAATTGAACAGCGACATGGATCGGCTTCCGGTCATCTGATGCAGGTTCCCAGCTGGTATTTGAACGGTTAGATCTTGTCGGCCAACTCACTAGAGACATTTCCAAACGAGTACGCCGGCCGCGAGTACGAAGTCGATATTACCTGCCCCGAGTTCACCTCACTCTGTCCCAAGACGGGACAGCCCGATTTCGCTACGATTCGGATCCGATACGTGCCCGATCAGAAGGTCCTCGAGCTCAAGTCGCTCAAGCTCTATCTTTTCTCCTTCCGGAACCAGGGGATCTTCTATGAGCATGTCATCAACAAGATCCTGGATGATCTGGTCGCTGCTTGCGAACCCCTCCGTTGTGAGGTTGCAGGCGAATTTGCCGTCCGCGGAGGTATTGCGACCGTGGTGAAGGCTCACTTTAACAAGAACGAATCGCCAGGGCACTGACAGTCCAAAGAGCCCCGACCCAAAACTTAACCCGGTGGGTGGCCAGTTCTTCGGCCCTTGGCAGCGTGCACATGAATCGGCGGTACCTGCGCTGGAGGAAACAGTTTCTCCCTGAATGATCCAGCGTGGCTGGGGACGCTACTAAGCTGAAACTTCATTGGCGAATGTAGCTTTGGTCTCCAGGCCGAAGTCTTATTTTTCCGAGCCTTTGGCTCGGACGGCGGCCTGGAGGTCACCGCTACGTCCCTCGACTGAAGTTTCTTTCAGGTACGATCCGGCGCAGCCGGTGGCGGGGCTAAGCTGAAACTTCATCGAGCAGTGACCGGCGTAGGATGGGCATTCTTGCCCGTCGGTGTCCTCGACGGGCAGGAATGCCGTCCTACAACGGACATGCTGCTATCGATGTCAACCAAAGTTTCGTTCTCGAATTGGACAGCACCGCTGGGGGGTCACTGACCTGTAACCTGCAAACAAGCACGAGTCCCGAGTTTCCGGTCAGAACATTCGAAGCACGAGGTGGCCATGATCGATGTGATTCAACTGACCCGATCGCTTGTCGAGATACCCTCAGTGACGGGCGACGAGAAGTTGGCGGGAGAGTTTCTCTTCGACTTTCTCCGAGATCAAGGTTGGGTTTGCGATCGGCAGGAAGTTGCTGCCGATCGTTTCAACGTGGTGGCTCGTCGGGGCAGGCCTGAGATAATCCTGTCCACCCACATGGACACGGTCCCTCCCTTTTTCGGGTTTCGGGAAGATGAGGAGTTCGTCTATGGCCGAGGGGCCTGCGACGCCAAGGGCATTATCGCGACAATGATTTGCGCGGTGGAGGAGCTGGTTGCCGAGGGGGAGACGGATCTGGGACTTCTCTTCGTAGTGGGCGAGGAGACCGACAGCGCGGGAGCAAAGAAAGCCCGAGACCTGGATTTAGAGTGCTCGTTCGTGATCGACGGTGAGCCCACCGACAATGAGCTGGTGGTGGGCCACAAAGGGATGCTCTACGCCCGGATCAAGGCTACTGGCGTCACAGCTCATTCCGCCTGCCCCGATCAGGGAGAGTCCGCCATCGCTAAGCTGTTGGATGCTCTGGAGAAGCTTCGGACATTGGAATTCCCTATCGACCCCTGTCTGGGAGAGACCTATGTGAATGTGGGCACGATCCGGGGGGGAAGGGCTCCCAACGTCATTCCGGATGCAGCTGAAGCGGAGATTCTGATCCGCACCGTCACTTCGAGTGCCCGGTATGTGGAGATCCTGCAGGGACTTTCCGTCGGGGAGGACTTGGTTGAGGTCGTGGCCACCTCGGAGCCCCAGGTGATGGAGTCAGTGGAAGGTTTTCCGACCAAGGTGGTGGGATATGGCACCGACGTTCCTTCGTTGAGATCCCTGGGCAAGCCGCTCTTGGTGGGACCTGGTTCCATCCTCGACGCACACACCGCCCAGGAGAAGGTGGCCAAGCAGGAGCTGCGAGACGCCATTGTACTGTACAAGCAATTGACACGCTTGCTGAAGAGGAAGCGAGGCTAGCGGTTCAGCTCAATGATGTAGTCGCGCAGTAATCTGAGGCTAGAAAAGTAGTCGTCATGTGGAAACTGGCTTCGATAGTCGCTGTCCGCGAATCCCTTACCCACCAGAACCAGAGGAATTCGGTAGTTGTGGGATACCTCGTAGAGAGTGTCGAAATGATCCAGGAGAGATGCCTCTTGCTGCTTCGAAGAGGCAACACAGACCAGGTTGACGGGTTCTTGCTCAACCATCTGAGCCATTGCATCCAGGGGCACATTCTCACCTAGTTTGAGGCATTCCCAGCCCTCGACCTCCAAGGTTCGAGCGATGGCGTTGATGGACTGAGTGCACATATTCTCGGGAGCTCCACACAGACCTGTCCTGCCGCTGGGACGGCGTCGGATGACCCTGGGAAAGAAGTTGTACATGGCTTCCTCCAGGTTGCTCCCAACGAGCCTTTCCTGCCCCTTCACGAGCTTCCCCGTCTGGACCGCCTCCCTCGCGGTTTCTGCCAAGGGGACAAGCACATCGTCATAGAGTTCGACCAGGGCCATTCCCCTGATGTACAGACGCTCCAGGAGATCCTTGATCCGAACGCTCTGGTTCTGAGTGGCCAGGTAGAGGATCGAATCCCGTACCTTGTCCAGCTTCTTCTGATTGACGCTGACCTCAATGTCCGGATCCTCCCAGGGCGCGAAAGTCAGCAGTCCGGTTCCCTCGAACCTGTGCTTGGTCTGAAAGTCCCGAATGTCTTGGACCTGGAATCGGCGATGACCACCAGGTGTTCGATGGCAATGGAGTTGGCCCGCGTCCGCCCAGCGCTTGATTGTGGACTCGCTCAGGTTCCACATCTGGGCAAGTTCACGGGTGGAATAGGTCCTCTGGTCGGCCATCAGCCTGGTCTACTATGGGCTGGTTCAAAAATAACTTCACATTCTGGCATCTCATCTTCACACCATCTTCGGCCGCTCTTCAATCGCGAAATCCTCAACGTAGACCTGGCTACGCCTGCGGTTTCGCTCAATCGTTCGCGACCAAATATGGCACAAATCTGAGCGCCAACTCCGCGAAGTTATTCCTGAACGAACCCTATGTTGGGAAAACCCAGCCCCCTGAAGAAGACAACGACGCCCGGCTTTGGGGGATCCAAAAGTGATCATAACAGTTCCCCGAAAGAAGTCAATGGAGCATTTCGGGGAAAAACGTGCCGCTGAAAACTTGCTGATTTTCGACTGATCGACGCGGGGAATTCCGGTAGGATCGGGCGCTGTGAAATGGCGGATCAAGCCGGGTGGATCAGTAGGTTGTCGATCAAGCGGGTTCTGCCCACCCGGATGGCACTGCAGGCCCTGACGGCACTCTTGAGGTCCTTGGCCGGACTCATCTGCCCTGGGTCCACCAGTTCGAAGTACTCAACCTGGATCAGGGGCTCGCTCTCCAGGATCTGCAGCCCTGATTGTCTCACGAGTGCTGGGTCTGTGATCCCTTCCCGTACCTGCCGGGCAGCCTCTCGGAGGGCCCGATATAGCGAGCCCGCAGCCTTTCGGTGTCCCGGGTCCAGAAACTCGTTTCGAGAACTGGCCGCCAGTCCATCCGGTTCTCGGACGGTGGGCACCTCCTGGATCCGGACGGGTAGGTTCAGATCCTGGACCATCTGTCTGATGACGGCGGTCTGCTGAGCATCCTTCTCTCCAAAGTAGGCCCGGTCGGGTGTCAAGATGTGGAACAGTTTCAGGACCACCGTAGTCACACCTCTGAAGTGTCCAGGACGAAAGCGACCGCAAAGATGATCTGTGACCTCTTTGACCTCCACCAGGGTTCGATGAGAAGAAGGGTACATCTCGTCCACTTCGGGGGCGAAGACTGCATCGACTCCCAGCTCCTCACACACATTCAGGTCAGCTGAGAGATCACCGGGATATCGATCGAAGTCTTCCTGGGGTCCGAACTGAAGCGGGTTGACGAAGATGCTGACGACCACCCATTCGCACTCCGAAGAGGCTTCTTCGATCAGCTTGCGGTGGCCAGCGTGCAGCGCTCCCATGGTGGGAACAAGCCCCACAGTTTTACCCTCTCGCCGGACTGTATCGAGCCATTCCCGTGCCTCCGTGGCCTTGTGAATCAGCTCCAACGCCACTACGACTCTTTCTCAATCAGGTCCATTCGCTTGGGTGCTGTGCTCGTAGGGGAAGAACCTCGAGGTTCAGGGAAGTGTCCATTCTTGACATCGTCAATGTATGATCTGGTCGCCGATACGAGGGTGTCGCCGAGGGAAGCGTAACGTCTGACGAAGGAGGGGGTGAACTTGTCGAAGATTCCGAAGACGTCATAGCTGACAAGCACCTGGCCATCGCAATAGGGTCCTGCCCCAATTCCGATAGTAGGAATGCTCAAGAGAGTCGTGACCTGGCGGGCAACCTCATCTGGGATGGCCTCCAGGAAGAGGCCGGCAGCTCCCGCTTCCTCAAGGGTGTGGGCGTCTTCGATCAGCTGCGAGGCCGACACCTGATCACGGGCCTGAGATCGGTGTCCCCCTAGAGCGTGGACGGCCTGGGGCGTCAATCCCAGATGTCCCATTACAGGAATCCCTACTTCGGAGAGTGCCCGCGTCACTCCGACGACGGGACCGGCTCCCTCCATCTTGACTGCTGCTGCCGACCCTTTTTGGATGAGTCGGCTGGCATTTCTGAGTGCTTCGGGAACGCTGACCTGGTAGGACAGGAATGGCATGTCGGCAACCACCAAGGCCCGCTTGCTACCCCGGCTGACAGCCGAAGTGTGGTGAAGTATGTCGTCCAAGGTTACCGGCACCGTACTGTCGTAACCGAGGATGACTGTTCCCAGAGAGTCTCCGACCAGGAGCACGTCAATGCCGGCTCGGTCGAACAGCCCAGCCATGGTGGCGTCGTACGCTGTCAGGACGGCAATCTTTTCGCCCCGCTCTTTCTTCTTCCTTAAATCAGGTACCCGGACAGCTCTGAGTGGCTCCTGCATACTCTTCTCCTTGTGCTTAACCGTCTTAGTTGATATTGACGTCAGGTGCAAGCAGCCAGGGTCCAGGTCTGTCCAAACGGTTCAGGGACTGCTGGAACCATCCTGTCAGCGAGGGCGGATCGATCTTGATCAGTTCGCCGCTCAAGGCCGCTTCAAACAATGTCTTGCGCTTGGGGTAGAGCACCAGCTCGAGCTGCTCGTCTTGCCCCAGCTCCAAAGCCTTCTTCATCTCGCTTACGGCGACGCCCAGCCCTCCCAGACTATCTACCAGACCCAGCTGTTGGGCTTGTGCCCCGGTGTAGATTCTTCCCCTGGCCTTGGCCTCGAGGTCGTCGTATTCGAGGCCCCGACCTTCCGCAGCCTTCCGCACGAAATCCTCGTAGATCGTTTCCATCCAGTTTTCGATGTGTTTCCTCTGATCGGCACTCAGCGAAGTCATCGCAGAGAGGACGTCCGCGTTGGGAAACCGTTTCACTCGGTCGACGGTGATCCCCAGCCATTCGTAGAATCCGTGAAGATCGAATTTGCCGAAGATCACGCCAATAGATCCGGTGATGGTTGAGGGCTGCGTCACGATGTGTCGGGCACCCATTGAGATGTAGTATCCGCCTGAACCCGCGACACCCGACATCGAAACGATCACGGGTTTACCTGCTTTCTCCAATCGGCGCACCTCTCTCCAGATCATATCTGACCCCACCGCTGAACCCCCTGGGCTGTTTACTCGAAGCAGGACGCCCTTGACCTTATCGTCCTCGCGTATCAGGCGCAGCTGATGGGCTAAGGTGGTGGCTCCGACGACGTTCATCAATGGCTCGCTCCGTCCCGCGATGATCGATCCCAGGCCTCCCAACAGCGCGACTCTGTGAGCTGAGCTTTTGTCGTATTTACTTCTCGCTGCCGCGAGATATCGGCCTTCGGGAACGCCACGGTACTCTTCTTCCCCTTGGTCCGAAAACTCGAGCTGCTCCTCGATCTCATGCCGGTAGCCGAGATGGTCGAGTAGGCCCTTTTCATGCGCAAGCTTGGCAGGGAGCATACCCACGGCCATGATCTCCCTCAGTGCTTCTTCCTCCAGCTGGCGCTCTTCCGCTACCGTGGACACAAAGCGGTCTTCGAGATTGCCGAGGATGGACTCCAACATTTCCCGGATCTCAGGGCTGAGCTCTTCGCGAGAATACTGCTCCGCGCTCTTGTACTCTTTGAACTGGATGAACTCGGGTTGGATTTTCAGCTTCTCCATCACTCCCTTGAAGAAGGTCACTTCCGCGACCAGGCCGTTGATAAGCAGCCCCGAGCCGGGATTGAGGGTGATGGAATCGGCCGCTGAGGCAAGGTAGAGCTCCTGTTCTCCGCCGATGTCGACTGCGAGGAATGCGTGGACCGCCTTGCCTGATTCACGAAACTGCTTGATGTAGCCGCGAACCTCCTCGATTTGCCCCCAGTTCCAACCTAGCGGATGAATCTCCAGAAGAATGGCTGAGACACGGTCATCGCGCGCGGCGTGCTGGAAGACCTCACCCAACTCCCACAGATTGGGAATACGGCCCTGAAAAGCTGAAAAAATTGGGCTTTCCGGTGGCAGTTCCTCTATAGCGTAGGAAAGAACGACCTCGACCACACTGCCCTCCCGGATTTCTGCGACCGGTTCATACGAGAGTAGGTAGGCGCCCGCTGCCAAGACGACTAACGAAACGATTCCCAGGAGCAGAAGGACCAGGAAAATCCACTTTTTGTGCTTGCTCATGGCGTGCCTCCAAGCCATGATTCTATGTCGGAGCTTGAGTCAAGTGCCAGCCCGAGACCGGGACACTGGGCATGCTGCGTGACGCAGCCATCTGTTTGGGGTGCTTATTCTCGTTCCCCGCAGCGGTGACGGGGCGATAGGAAGAGCGAAATCTCACGAAGGAGAAGCGACATGGATAAACCACCGATTGGTTTCGTAGGCTTGGGGATCATGGGTCTTCCCATGGCAGGACACATACTCGACGCGGGCTATCCCCTCACTGTCTACAATCGAACCCGATCCAAGGCCGAGGAGCTGGGGGCTCGGGGGGCCAAAGTAGCGGATTCGCCGGCCGAGGTGGCCGCCGCTTCCACCGTCATCATCACGATCGTTTCCGATTCGCCGGATGTTGAGGAGGTTGTGGCCGGACCCCAGGGTGTCCTGGATCGCATCGGCGAGGACTCGGTAGTGATTGACATGAGCACGATTTCTCCGCAAGTAGAGCGGCAGCTGGATGAGCAACTGCGCGCCAAGGGGTGCACTCTGGTGGATGCACCGGTCTCGGGCGGAGATGTCGGTGCTCGCAATGCAACCCTGGCGATCATGGCGGGTGGCGACAAGGCCGCTTTCGATCGAGTCCGACCCATTCTGGAAGTGATGGGCAAGACGATTACCTACTGTGGGCCAGTAGGAAACGGGCAGCTGACCAAACTGTCCAACCAGATTCTGGTAGCGGTCACTCTCCTGGGTGTCAGTGAGGCGATCACCTTTGCGAAGAAGAACGGTCTCGACGCCCACGTCATGATCGAGGCGGTCAAAGGTGGAGCCGCTGGGAGCTGGCAGCTGAGCAATCTGGGGCCGAAGATCGTAGACCGGGATTTTGCCCCTGGTTTCATGGTGGATCTCATCCAGAAGGATCTCCGCCTGGTTCTGGAGTCGGGCGCGGCCGGCCAGGCAGCGCTTCCGGGAACGTCCCTGGTGAACCAGCTGTTCCGGATGGCGGAAGCCCAGGGTGACGGGCGTGAGGGGACCCAGATCCTGGCCAAGGCCGTGGAGCAGTTGGCCGGCCTCGGGTCCTGATAGCGGGCGATCTCAATTCTTGAGATCTTGCTGTTCTATCCCGAAGGAGTCGTTGAAAGAACGTTTCGGCGCTGAACCCGACCCGGTGCTCGACGGTACCAGGAGGCGATTCGATTGGGCTGGACTCCCGCCAGATAAGCCAGGATAACCATCTGGTTTACTAGAGTCGTTCTCAGAATCCCCAGATCTTTCCATCTCCTGCCCGAGGTTAGAACAGAGGAGGGCGCAAGCGCGATGCGCCCCCTTCGACGCAGTTCGCGGATCAGTTCGAAGTCTTCCATGATGGGTAGGTCAGGGTATCCTCCCACTTCTCGGAACAACTGGGTCCTTAGGAAAATCGCCTGATCTCCGTAAGGCATCTGCAAGTATCGGGATCTCCGGTTGGCCCCCGCTTCGATCAGGTGCAGGAAGCCCCGGGCTCCGTCGATTCTAAGCCGAAAGGCTCCGGCTGCAACCTTTGGATCGGCCAGGGTCTCCCGGACACAACCTTGAAACTCCTTGGGCAAACGCGTGTCCGCGTGGAGGAAAATCAGGTATTCGCTCTGACATTTCTCTGCGCCCCTGTTCATCTGGCGGGCGCGGCCTGGGGAGGTGCTGACGACCCTGCATCCCCAGTCTTGTGCGATCTCCACAGTACCATCCTGACTTCCGCCATCGGCAACGACTACTTCTACTCCAGGTTTCCTGGCGGCGCTGGCCAATGCTGTAGGCAGAGCGCCTCTCTCATTCAGGGTCGGGACGATGACGGAAATCTGTCCTTGGAGAGTCTTCACAGACCTGCCGGGTGCTCGTTCAGGGACCAGTCATAGTCGAGATATTCGACCTTGTAGTCCCCGGTTTCCAGATACGCACGATCGTCTGAGTCGAGGTATCCGGAAACGAAGTTCAGCGTCGCCCGCTTGACTCTGTCGTGACCGGAGAACCCTTTTTCGGTGGTATACCTGGGAAGGAAATCCTTGCCATACCAATCCAGGATGGGTGAGAGGAAGACACGACCCTTGTTCCTGACGATGAGGAACTTCTTGGGGTCAGCGAGGAAGCGACGGGACTGGTGGTCCAGCTGAGCGTCGAGTCTGCTGCCGATAAAGGGTTGGGCTCTCAGGGGAGGGCATCCCAGGGCGGCGCAGACCAGGGCTACGTGAATCCGCGGCTCCTTGAATTCAGGTCGTAGGATCCGGTGTTCAATCTGGTCCAACGTGACCATTTCGTTCCTCACTGAAAATAACAGCTTGTCCCAGACGCCGGAAATCTGACGGATGCTGTTCTTGGGGAAGCGGAGAGAAGCGAGAAAGGATGACTCGATGGGGTAGTGGTCAACGATGGCTTTCAGGGTAAAGGCATTGTATGCGTTAATCCAGAGCGCAATCTGTTCTTCCCGCTTCCAGCCGGCGTAGGACTCGGCACCGACTCCCTCGAGGGAAAGGGAAAAACTGTCCAGGCTCGATCGGTTCTGTTTCAATCCTCGATAGTCGACCAAGCCCTGTTCGTCGACAAACTCCGCCAGCAGCGCGGCGTACTCGCGGTACGAGAAGGAACTCCCCAGGGGCTCTGTTTTACGGTCTCCGCCACCTGATGCATACGAGGCGGTCCTCCAGACCCAGTAGTTGGCAATCACCATCAAAGCGAGAATGCCGGTGATCCACCACCAACTGATCCTGGGAGAGATTCGTTGCCTCGGCTGTCTCACTCGACCGTCCTTCATCACCCTGCTTCTTATTTTAGGGATCAAATCAGTAGTGTCCCAACGTTTGGGTTTCTAATCTCTGTAAAGTATTAATGAGTAATATGTTAGAGAAGATAATGGGTGTTTCCGACTTGAAAGTGAGTGTACGCTCACGCCCTTCAGTTCATAAGGAGGGCGAGCATGTACACGGGCACGACGATTTTTTCTCAGGTGATGCGGCATCTTCCCTGGCATCATTTTCATCGCATTGTTCAGCACTACGGAGGCGACTACAAGGTCAAGTCGTTCCGCTGTGCCGACCATTACCGGGTCATGGCCTTTGCACAGTTGACCTATCGCGAGAGCTTGCGCGATATCGAAGCCTGCCTACGGGCCATGAGATCCAAGCTCTTCCACATGGGCATTCGCTCCACGGTCTCCCGCAACAATCTGTCCAATGCCAACGAGAGGCGCGACTGGCGCATCTATGCCGAGTTTGCCCAAGTGCTTATCGCCGAAGCGCGCCGCCTGTACACCGACGAGGACCTGGGAGTCGACCTGAACGCGACCGTCTATGCCTTGGACTCCACGACCATCGACCTGTGCCTCTCGGTCTTCCCCTGGGCGCGCTTCCGCCGTACCAAGGGGGCGATCAAACTGCATACCTTGCTCAACCTGCACGGCGCCATTCCCGAGTTCGTTCTGATCTCGGACGGAAAACTGCACGATGTCCACGCCTTGGACCACCTGATTCCTTGTCCCGGTGCCTACTACATCATGGATCGCGGATACCTGGATTTCGGGCGCCTGTACCGACTCCATTCTGCCCGGTCGTTATTCGTGACCCGCGCCAAGGCCAACTTCAAGTTCCGCCGCCGCTACTCCCACCCGGTGGACAGAACGACGGGACTGATCTGCGACCAAACTGTCCTGCTGAGCACCTTCTATCCGGCCAAGGCCTACCCCGAACCTTTGCGTCGCATCAAGGCCTTTTACGGCACCAGTCCCAATGCCGTGAAAACACAAATCTGGATCGCCCTCAGTACCTACCTGCTCATCGCCATCATCCGCAAGCGCCTCTATCTCGAGTTGCCGCTCTACACAATTCTCCAGGTCCTGAGTGTCTCGCTCTTCGAGAAAACCCCAATTTTACAGGCCTTTCAGGACATGCATTACATTACTCAGAATAGTGACATTCATAAACAGTTGATGTTATTCGACTAACGCTGGGACGCTACTGGGATCAAATATAGGGATCAAATATAGGGATCAAAGTTGCTGCCATTGTTTTCATTTTCGGATCCTGAATGGACAGTACTCGGTCGGTTTATTCGTCCGTTGGCACACCTAGCCTGATCTCATAAGAACACGGCCTCCTCTTCAGGGGCTGACTCTACAATGAGTCGCGTAGGCCCTAAGTTCGAAAGAGTCTGGGGACTCATCGAAGAGGAGGCCGAAATGAAACTAATTGGATCTGATTTTCACACAAGATTCCAGGCGATTGCAATGGTGGATACGGAGAGCGGAGAGCTGGAGGAGCGACGCTTGAATCACGAAGGAAAGGAGGTCGAGAGATTTTACGGGGGTCTGGCGGGTCCGACCGTGGTGGGGATCGAGAGCACCGGGTATTCGATCTGGTTTCACGAGGTGATGGACAAACTGGGGGTACAACTGCAAGTGGGAGATGCGGCGAAGATCCGAGCGCAGCAGGTCCGCAAGAAGAAGAATGACCGCGAGGATGCGCGCTTGATTCGGCAGTTATTGATCGAGGACCGCTTTCCCCAGATCTGGGTGATCGACCCGGAGGGACGGGATCTGCGGCAGGTGCTGAGCCAACGCCGACGTTGGGTTCGGACCCGGACGCGGATCAAGAACGGGCTCCAGTCGTTGGCGATCAATCATCGACTAACCTTGGGGGCTGGGTTGTTCACTGGGGAAGGCCAACGAGCGTTTGCGCAGTTAAACCGAAGTTTCCCTGAAAACTAGCTGAAAAACAACCTGTAAGCCATTGTGGATCATCAGGTAAGGGTCTTTTTGTGTTCGACAATCTATACCCATGTAATAGTTGCTTTAGTGTCCTTTATTGTCGGTAGTATGTGATATTATAGTGCCCATGTACATCGAATCCGTTCCCAACCGCAACTCGCCCCCGGCCATTCTCCTGCGCGAGTCCTACCGGCAAGCCGGCAAGGTGCGCAAGCGCACTCTGGCTAACCTCAGCAAGTGGCCCGCGGAGATCGTCGAAGGCCTGCGCAGCCTCTTGAAGGGAGGCTCCGTCATCTCCGACTTGAGCCAAGCCTTCCAGGTCCAGCGCACTCGCCCCCATGGTCATGTGGCGGCCGTCTTGGGTACCCTGCGCCGCCTCGGTTTGGAGCGCTTACTGGCCACTCGCAACAGCCTGCAGCGCCGCCTGGTAGTGGCCCTGATCGTGGCGCGCATCCTGGAGCCCCGCTCCAAGCTGGCCACCGCACGCGGATGGGATCCCCAGACCCTGTCCAGCAGCTTGGGCGAGCTCTTACAGGTGGAGGCCGCGACGGCCGATGATCTGTACGGCGCCTTGGACTGGCTGCTCGTTCGACAACCAAAGATTGAAAACCAGCTGGCGGCTCAGCGCCTGCAGGACGGTTGCCTCGTGATCTACGACGTCACCTCGACCTACTTCGAAGGGAGGAGTTGCCCGTTGGCCCAGCGGGGGTATTCCCGAGACGGCAAAGGGGGTACGCTGCAGATCGTCTTCGGCCTGCTGTGCGAAAGGCTGCCCCGTCGCGGTCGAGGTCTTCGAAGGCAACCGAGCGGACCCCACAACAGTGACCAGCCAAATCCAAAAACTGCGCCAACGCTTCGGGTTGCGCTCGGTGGTGGTGGTCGCCGATCGAGGAATGCTGACGGAAGCCCGCATTCGGGAGGAGCTCAAGCCGCTGCCCGGCATGGGCTGGATCACGGCCCTGCGAGGCCCTCAGATCCGCAAACTGTTTCAATCCGGTCCGCTGCAGCTGTCCCTGTTTGATCAACGCGACCTGGCCGAGATCCAGAGCCCGGACTACCCCGGGGAACGGCTCATTGTCTGCCGTAATCCCCTCTTAGCGGAGGAACGGGCCCGCAATCGCCAGCAACTGCTCCAGGCGACCGAGCTGGAGTTGGAGAAGATTGTCCAGGCAACGCAACGTCCGAAGCGTCGCTTCAAGGGCAAGGATCGGATTGCCCTGCGGGTGGGCAAAGTCCTCAACCGCTACAAAGTGGGCAAGCATTTTGTCCTGGAGATCGGCGAGGAGTCCTTCTCCTACCAGCGCCGGCAGGAGCGCATCGAGCAGGAGGCGGCACTGGACGGGATCTATGTGATTCGCACCAACCTGGCCCGCGAGCAAATGGATGCCGAACAAACGGTGGCTGCCTACAAGGGGTTGTCCGTCGCCGAACGGGCCTTCCGCAGCTGTAAGAGTGTCGATCTGAAGGTCCGACCCATTTACCACCATCTGGAGGATCGGGTCCGCGCTCACGTCTTTCTGTGCATGCTTGCCTACTACGTCGAGTGGCACATGCGACAGAAGTTAGCTCCGATCCTGTTCGACGACGAGGGTCCCGAGGCGGGGAGGCAGCTTCGCGATTCGGTGGTGGCACCCTCTCAGCGCTCTCCTCAGGCCCTCCGCAAGGCTCACCGCAAGCGCACCGTTGAGGGTGGGCCCGTGCACAGCTTTCAGACCTTGCTCAGCGATTTGGCCACGATCTCCAAAAACCGGATTCAGCCGCAGTTGCCCGGCTCAGCAGCCTTCGACAAAATCACCCGTCCCACATCGCTTCAGCAGCGAGCCCTGGATCTCCTCGGCGTTCGTCTATAATGTACCCAGTACCGACGCAGCTGATTTGTAGCATTACCCCAATCTTAACAATAGGTTACATCACTTTTCTACGAGGTAACTTAGGGTTAAAGCTGCGCCCCTACGCCCAGCAGTCGGCCGAGCAGTTGTGGCAGGGTCTGGAGTGGCTTGGACCTCGCCTCGCCGTACTGGACAAACAGATCCGAGAGGCGGCGGCCCAGCGCCCGGAGGCGGAGCGCTTGATGACGTATCCCGGAGTGGGGCCGGTGACGGCCCTGTCCTGGGTGCTGATTGTGGGACCGGTCCAACGCTTTGCCAGTGGCGGCCAGTTGTGCAGCTATGTGGGCTTGACGCCGAGCGAACGCTCCAGTGGCGGACGGCGGCGGCTGGGTCACATCAGCAAACAGGGATCGACCTTTCTGCGCTACCAGATGGTGGAGGCGGGCGTCTCCGCCGCCCGCCACGAAGCCAACTTGAGGCGCTTCTACCGCCGTTTGGTCTCTCGGCGAGGCCGACAGGTGGCCCGGACCGCCGTGGCCCGAAAGTTGTGTGAGCATCTGTACCTGATGCAGCGAGATGAAATCGACTATGCGGAGTTTTCTCGCCGCGGTCTTCTCGCGAGGCGTGCCTGTGAGAAATGCTGACTCGTTCCGAGTCGACAGCCTGATTAGGCAGCCTCGCCTCCTTCAAAGGAAGGAGTCCGGACTGTAGATGATGCGTTGGACGAACGTGGTGCAGAAAACATCAACCGCCCATTGCCTGGGGCACACAGGAGTGCCGCAGAGGCTCTCATAAAGGCAATGGGCTCCTCGACCTTTTCCCAGGCGGCGCTGGGCCTTGCCGAGGACACCACCTTCGCCCGCTGATGCGCGTATAGATGGATGGGGGAGACCGACGTCACCGACGTCAACCCGCTGGTCATAACTAAAAACTAGAGTCCCCAGACTCGACGAATCCAATGGCCTACGAACAACTTCTTATCGCGCCTGGCCGGCTACGCGGCCAGCTGCTTAATCGGCTCTCCGAGCCGATCTAGGTGAAGTGCGCCCTTGACAACGGCCATGTTCTTATAGACGCATTTCTCATCGCTGGTCTACTGCGACGCCGCAATCATCCGCCCTGGCTGTGTTATGCTCGGTCGGCCTCCTCGACGTACTGTATAAGTACGACTGCGGCGGCTCGCCACGAGTGGTCTCGGTCGCAAGCCTTGCCAGGACGGCCCTTGCGGCGCCTCGCTACGACAGGCGATGAGAAATCCGGGCTAGAGATCCCCAGGCATCAGAGTCGGGATCACCTGCCGGCCGTGTCTACGGTAGATCTTGAAATCTCCGTCCAGCGTGAAAACTGGACTGTCGTCTGTTTGTTCGGCCATCCGGACCAGGCACGCATCCGCGACGGACATCGGAACGGCCTCGTATTTTAGAAGCAGCTTGCCCACCCAACGAGCCTCCTGCTCCAGCCGGAATGGCATCTGGGTAATTCCCCGTGAAAACCATTTCCATGACGGCGCCGCTTGCGTTGGGGTAGGACCGCAAGATGAAACATGTCTCAGAGATCACTGCCTCGCACGTCCACAGTGGTGATTCAATTTCTTCCCACTGAGCCCGGGACCAGCCGTGGTAGCGGTCCCGACGATTGAGAAAAGCGACCAGCGGGCCGGTATCCAGCAAAACCTGCCGCTTCAACGCCCGTAACCACGGAGGTGCCTCGGATTCGACGACAGATCGCGTGGCCCTTCGACGCACCCAGCGAGATCCCTGGCCAGGTCGAAGCACGATCCGGCCCCACCATCATTTTCTTTTCGGAAGAATTCGATCAACGCCTCACGCACCAATTCCGATTTGGTCCGACCGGTCTGACTCGCCCTTCCGGTCAGCCGGGCTTCGAGTGCATCAGGTAGCTTGAGTGAAAGCGTCTTCATAGTTCAGTCAGATTCAGTTGATGTATTACTCCTAGGCCGCAATCGTATTACACCACGCGCTTCGGATCAATTTCACGCTGAGAAGACCAGCCTCGAGCTTACCTGACCCTGAGTCGCGACCAGGCGGACCAGGCCAGGCATGCCCATCCGAGCAGCAGGGCGAAGCCGCCGATCGGGGTGATCATCCCCCACCACCGCGCTCCGCTGAGGCTCAGCAGATAGAGCGTTCCAGAGAAGATCAGCGTCCCGAACACCAGGATCCAACCGGCCAGCATGTTGGTAGGAGGCTGGAGCTGATCCATCGCCGCGCCCAGAGCGAGCAAGGTCAGGGCATGATAGAGCTGATAGCGAACAGCCAGCTCGAAGACTGCGATCATGTCAGGTGCCAACTTCCCCTTGAGGGCGTGGGCGCCGAAGGCTCCGGCCGCCACACCGGTGAATCCGAAGAGTGCGCCTACCAATAGAAACTTAGTGCTCGCTTTCATAGACACGATGATGTTTGCAGATGGGGCTTGCCAGGCGAGATCAAGGCAGGAGGAGGAAGTCGATGTTTGGCCATCTTCGACGACGACCCACGCAGAGATCGTCCGCAACCCCCATCAGCCCTCCGGGTGGCGACGGGACAGGCCGATTCCTCTGTCGCTCCTCCTCCAGTATAGAAAGACATGGCGTCGTCGCTCCGCGAACTCGACCCGTCGCGCTCGCCACAAAGATCATCGGATTTATGAAAGGGAGCACTTAGCTCCCATGGCTGTTCCTCTCTGTACCTACTCTGTCTTTGTCGGTTTGCCAGCTGGGCGGGCTTGCTAATGGTCCTTTTCCTTCTGCAGTTGTTGTTTTTGCCAGTCGAAGTCGATGGGGCCGCTATAGAAACGGTCTGGGTTCTTGATGGCCCAGATCTGTTTCCGGATGAGCCAGTTTCCGGAATCAAGCCTCAAGGCACTTTCGAGCAAGGCCAGGGCCGTGTCCGACTCTTGTCTGGCCAGCGCCACCGCGGCGGCTTCGAATCGAAGCTTGGCTTCAGGTGTGGTGAAGCCAGCAGCTTTGGTGGGCTTGGATGGGGCGTCGATCGAGCCTGTCCGGAGCCAGCCGGCGATCTCCTCCCAGTCCGATTTCTTGTCTATGTTGGTTCCAGTGGGACCGCGTCCGAGTCTCCCCTCTTCGTCAACCAGAAGGGTTAGAGGGACGTAGTTGAATCCAAAGTCGGCGGCGAGTTTCCCCTGGCTGTCGACCAGTGTCAGGTAGGTCGCCTCGGCAAGCCCTACCCATGGCCGGACTTTTTCAGCTCCCTGGACGTCTACAGCAACCGTGATCAGCTCGAAATTTCGGTCTTTGTGGTCCTGGTAGAATCGCTGCCACCCGGGCAGCTGAGCGCGGCATCCTCACCAGGAAGCCCAGGCGAAGACGACTACCTTCTTCCCGCGGTAGTCAGACAGCTGAATATTTTGTCCTTCCAGGTCCGGCAGCGTGAAATCGATCAGTCCTTGAGTAGGGTCCTGGGCGTACTGAGGCCTCAAGTCAAGCAAAAGCTGGGCGGCCTCATCGTCCCACAAGTAGGCCCCGCTTAGAGCATCGATGAGTTTGAGAGATGAAACGTACTCCTTCCCCTCGTAGCTTTTCAGTGGGAGCGGAATACAAAGGTCATCCTGGCATAGCCCCACCAGTTCCGGAGCTAGGTCTTTGCGTTCCAGGCCCAGATCAGATTCGAAGAATGTGACCGGAAGATAGACGGCCTCGGACTCCACCTGAGCAGAGGACCTCTCCATGGTTCTGGTAGATCCTTCGATGACCAGAATACTACTGGAATTACCCATCGCTTGGCTCGAGACCAGAAGAAAGAACCCGCCCAGGGGAAGAACAGCACGGAAAGTGTATCTCATGTACCTGATTATGTCCGATTTTTGTCTAAGCCGAAGTTACCCTGAAAACTAGCTGAAAAACAACCTATAAGCCATTGTGGATCATCAGGTAAGGGTCTTTTTGTGTTCGACAATTTGTACCCATGTAATAGTTGGTTTAGTGTCCTTTATTATCGGTAGTATGTGATATTATAGTGCCCATGTACATCGAATCCGTTCCCAACCGCAACTCGCCCCCGGCCATTCTCCTGCGCGAGTCCTACCGGCAAGCCGGCAAGGTGCGCAAGCGCACTCTGGCTAACCTCAGCAAGTGGCCCGCGGAGATCGTCGAAGGCCTGCGCAGCCTCTTGAAGGGAGGCTCCGTCATCTCCGACTTGAGCCAAGCCTTCCAGGTCCAGCGCACTCGCCCCCATGGTCATGTGGCGGCCGTCTTGGGTACCCTGCGCCGCCTCGGTTTGGAGCGCTTACTGGCCACTCGCAACAGCCTGCAGCGCCGCCTGGTAGTGGCCCTGATCGTGGCGCGCATCCTGGAGCCCCGCTCCAAGCTGGCCACCGCACGCGGATGGGATCCCCAGACCCTGTCCAGCAGCTTGGGCGAGCTCTTACAGGTGGAGGCCGCGACGGCCGATGATCTGTACGGCGCCTTGGACTGGCTGCTCGTTCGACAACCAAAGATTGAAAACCAGCTGGCGGCTCAGCGCCTGCAGGACGGTTGCCTCGTGATCTACGACGTCACCTCGACCTACTTCGAAGGGAGGAGTTGCCCGTTGGCCCAGCGGGGGTATTCCCGAGACGGCAAAGGGGGTACGCTGCAGATCGTCTTCGGCCTGCTGTGCGACCGTCAAGGCTGCCCTGTCGCGGTCGAGGTCTTCGAAGGCAACCGAGCGGACCCCACAACAGTGACCAGCCAAATCCAAAAACTGCGCCAACGCTTCGGGTTGCGCTCGGTGGTGGTGGTCGCCGATCGAGGAATGCTGACGGAAGCCCGCATTCGGGAGGAGCTCAAGCCGCTGCCCGGCATGGGCTGGATCACGGCCCTGCGAGGCCCTCAGATCCGCAAACTGTTTCAATCCGGTCCGCTGCAGCTGTCCCTGTTTGATCAACGCGACCTGGCCGAGATCCAGAGCCCGGACTACCCCGGGGAACGGCTCATTGTCTGCCGTAATCCCCTCTTAGCGGAGGAACGGGCCCGCAATCGCCAGCAACTGCTCCAGGCGACCGAGCTGGAGTTGGAGAAGATTGTCCAGGCAACGCAACGTCCGAAGCGTCGCTTCAAGGGCAAGGATCGGATTGCCCTGCGGGTGGGCAAAGTCCTCAACCGCTACAAAGTGGGCAAGCATTTTGTCCTGGAGATCGGCGAGGAGTCCTTCTCCTACCAGCGCCGGCAGGAGCGCATCGAGCAGGAGGCGGCACTGGACGGGATCTATGTGATTCGCACCAACCTGGCCCGCGAGCAAATGGATGCCGAACAAACGGTGGCTGCCTACAAGGGGTTGTCCGTCGCCGAACGGGCCTTCCGCAGCTGTAAGAGTGTCGATCTGAAGGTCCGACCCATTTACCACCATCTGGAGGATCGGGTCCGCGCTCACGTCTTTCTGTGCATGCTTGCCTACTACGTCGAGTGGCACATGCGACAGAAGTTAGCTCCGATCCTGTTCGACGACGAGGATCCCGAGGCGGGGAGGCAGCTTCGCGATTCGGTGGTGGCACCCTCTCAGCGCTCTCCTCAGGCCCTCCGCAAGGCTCACCGCAAGCGCACCGTTGAGGGTGGGCCCGTGCACAGCTTTCAGACCTTGCTCAGCGATTTGGCCACGATCTCCAAAAACCGGATTCAGCCGCAGTTGCCCGGCTCAGCAGCCTTCGACAAAATCACCCGTCCCACATCGCTTCAGCAGCGAGCCCTGGATCTCCTCGGCGTTCGTCTATAATGTACCCAGTACCGACGCAGCTGATTTGTAGCATTACCCCAATCTTAACAATAGGTTACATCACTTTTCTACGAGGTAACTTAGGTCTAAGCTGAAACTTCATTTGGCGGACGTAGCTTTGGCCTCCAGGCCGAAGTCTTCTTGATTCGAGCCTTTGGCTCGGACGGCGGCCTGGAGGCCAAAGCTACGCCGGGACCCGGAGTTTCATGCTCGAATGGCGCCAGCTCCACTGGGGGTGGCACTAAGCTGAAACTTCAAAAATAGGTCGCAAGTCGCAGGTCTCTTGTCACTGGACAGCGTGGCGAAGAATGGCACCAGTAATGCGAAAATTTGGCTCGGGAAGTTTCCTTTCCGAATGGGGCCAGCAATCCTGGGGGTGGCACTGACGTTTCGGAGCTCGTTGTAGAGTCAGAAAAAGCCGCTAGTCGGATACTCGGAGGCTCCGCATTCGGTTGATGGCGAAAGCGATCTCGAGTAGCCGTGGCTTCGCAAGATTCCCGACCTTGGAGTCGGTGAGCACGTCCAGGCCCCTTTTCTCAAGGTTTTCCATGAGCCGCTGAAGGCCTTCTCGTAGGGACAGGTCCTTGCCCACGTAGTGGACGGAGTAATGGTGAATGGCTTCCCCGATAGCGCGCGTCTGTGAAGGATCTATCAACTGTTCCAATGCCGATAGGTCGATCGATGTGGTGCCGAACCGGATGTGGTCTAGCCCCTTGGAATCGATTCGTACCTCCCTTCTGCCCCGGCTGGGATCGAAGCTTTCTCTGAGTGGTACGCGTCGTGGGATTCGACCGAAGTCCGTTCCTCCTTCCGATTTTCTCTGACTGGGCTGGGTCTCGACGATCTGCCGGGCTCGGGAGGTGACGTTAACCGGTCGGTATTCATCCATCATGATCACGGTATCCGCGACGTCGAAGTAGTCTCCCGACCCTCCCATCACCAGGATGCTCGAGGTCTGCTGCCCTTGGGCCAGCTGTTGGACCTTGTCAATGAAGGGCGTGATGGGCTCCTTGCCCTTGGCAACCAGGGACTGCATCCGGCCATCTCGAATGATGAAGTTGGTTGCGGAAGTGTCTTCGTCTATCAGAAGCAGTTGGGCTCCCACTTCCAGAGCCTCCAGGATATTTGCGGCCTGAGAAGTCGAACCCGAGGCGTTTTCGGTTGAGAACGAGGTGGTGGACTTACCCAGTGGAAGGCTGTCGATGAAGGGAGAGAGGTCTACTTTTTCAACATAGCGGCCATCTTCCGCACGGACCTTCACCGCGGACTCTATCGTGACCACCGCTTCTCGACCGTCCCCGGGGATGTGGTCGTAGATGCCTCGTTCCAAAGCGCGAAGTAGCGTCGACTTTCCGTGAAAGCCGCCTCCAACGATCAGAGTGACCCCAGGCCGAATGCCCATTCCGCGAAGTGGACCCAGGTTGGGTCGGCGCAGCTCGATCTCCAGATCGGGCGGAGATTGAAACGGAACCACCAGGTCATTCGGTTTGGCCGTTAGAGGTCGATCGTCGACTCCACTTTTTCTCGGGAGGAGAGATCCGTTGGCGACGAAGGCAAGCAGACCGTTGGCTTGGAGCTGACTTCGGAGGCCGGCCTGGTCTTCGACAGTTTTCACATGTTTGTCCAGTTTTTCGGCCTGAAGGCTGCGCTGGAAGAGCGACTGGCGGACGATCTCAGGTAGCTCCATGAAGAGCATATTCTCCGCCTGCTTACCCAGCACTCTTCTCCCAGAGGCAGGGAGTCCCACGGTAAAACGTGCCTCCAGGACAGCCGACTCGAAGACGACGCTGTTCGATTCCAGGACTTCCTGGGCACCGACATCGATCTGGAAGAGACCGCTGTGACCGGTTCCTCTCCGGCCACGAACTACGGCGTCGATGGCCTTCTGAAAAGCCCGAGTAAGGAAGTCTGAGAGCGCTATTCGACGAATTCGGCTGACGATGAGCTCGGGGCCGAAACCAGTCTTCTCGATCTCCAGGCGGACGCTGAGACGGGAGGGAGCGGCGAATGGATCTCCCTGAACGTGGTCAATGGAGAGGCTGTATGCGCCAAAGTCGTAGCGACCGCGGATGTCTCTGTAGGCTCGATAGCCCTTTCCGTCGATACGGCGCAGCGTCCGTCTCAGTTCTTCACTGGATGCCAAATCCTCGCCTCCACGGGGGCACACCCCAGTGAATTGTACAGTGGCCGCGTGTGAGAAGTGCAGCGGAGTCCGGTCGAGACAGGCGTGAAGAATAGGTGTGTATGAAATCTCGTTCTGTCCTCTGGTTTCCAGTTATAATCCCTGAGGCAAGCATGAGTGAAAAAGACCTATTGGTTCTCTTGACCAACGACGATGGTGGTGGGGCGCCCGGCCTGCAGTCTCTGAAGCAGGAGATGGAAACCATCGCCAGAGTGGTGACGGTTGCTCCCGACGAGGAGCGAAGTGCGGCTAGTCACGCCCTCACCATTCACGACCCGATTCGGGTGATGGAGGTTTCTGAGAACGATTACATGCTTACCGGAACTCCCGCCGATTGTGTCATTTTCGCCCTCCGTAAGCTGATGCCTCAATCTCCGGACCTCGTCATAAGCGGAATCAACAGCGGTCCCAATCTCGGGGACGATATCCTCTACTCCGGCACGGTTGCCGCAGCACGGGAAGCGGCTCTGTATGGGATCCCGGCCGTGGCGGTCTCGCTGGTCGCCAAAGGCGAGGACCTCGACTACGGACCGTCGGCTTGTTTCGTTCGAGATCTGGTCAAAGCATTCTATCCCGACCGCACTCCCCGTGGGACCGCTCTCAACGTCAATATACCTGTGGGGAAACCCGACGCCTACCGATTCACTCGGCAGGGCAGCAAGCGGGCCTGGAGCTCAATCGAGGAGAAAAAGGATCCTCGAGGTCACAGATACTATGGGATTGGACATGATGAGGGCGAGGTGCTGCTGGAAGCTGACACCGACTATCAGGCTATCAACGATGGAGTCGTTTCGATTACCCCACTCCAGCACGATCAGACCGACTATAGAACCCTGAAGCTCCTAGGCGAAAACACCACGGATGCACTCTTGCACGTAAGCAGTGAGGATCCAGGCCCGTGACAAGCGTGGCGGTGACAACCTCAGTGCTCCATTCCCGCAAAACATCATCGTATTTCTGGAATGGAACACTAAGAATCCTGCGAGGAACCCGATATTTTTGAAGCACTGCGTCGACTCTATGACTGGGTCCTCAGCTTCGGCAACAGCCCTTATGGCTCCCTCGCGCTCTTCCTGGTAGCGTTCGCGGAATCCTCCTTCTTTCCGATTCCCCCTGACGTTCTGCTTCTCGCTCTAGCCATGGGAGCTACCAATCGGTCCCTGCGCTTCGCTGCGATCTGTACCTTCGGTTCGGTTACCGGAGCGGCACTGGGGTACGCCATCGGATTCTATTTCTACGAGCTCGTAGGACAAGGCATCATCGAGTTCTACTCGGCCCAGGATTCGTATCAGAAAGTGAAGGTTCTATACGAAGAGTGGGATGCGGTTGCGGTAGCGGTGGCTGGTTTCACTCCAGTGCCCTACAAGGTCTTCACGATCGCCGCTGGTACTTTCGCGATCGATATTCCGACTTTCTTCCTGGCTTCGATTTTCAGTCGGGGTGCTCGATTCTTTTTGCTGGCAGGATTGATCTGGTGGCGTGGACCGGAAATCCGCCGATTCATCGACCGATATTTCAGCCTGTTGACCGTGGTTTTTGCCATCCTTCTGGTAGGCGGATTCATTCTTTTGCGATATGCTATGGGGTAATTTCTGCCTTGATCGGGGCGTGGCGCAGGTTGGTAGCGCGCACGGTTCGGGTCCGTGAGGTCGGAGGTTCAAATCCTCTCGCCCCGACCAGACCAACGGAAGGCCGGGACTGCAATGATCGAGTCCTGGTCAAGAACCAGTGACATGGGAGCACATCGGTACCGGGTCAAGGGTCGGGTCCAGGGGGTGGGGTTTCGGTATTTCACCTATCGGACGGCTAGAAGTCTGGGGATCATGGGTTGGGTCAAAAATCTGAGCAGCGGAGACGTCGAGATCCACGCCGAAGGAAAGGATGATTCGGTTAGGGTGTTTGAGAGTCGGATCGAGTCGGGTCCACTGCTGGCACGTGTTAACGAAGTCGAAGTGGAGCCCGTTGCAGTCGAGGACCTTGAAGATTTCTCTATCCGCGCGTCCTAGTGCTTTGCCTCGGGCGCGAGAGTGGCTTGAGCCGCTTTGACTTTAGGCTAGCTTGCCTGCCAGGTCAGTCTTCCGGTGATCAGGCTTCGGTGTCGTCCGGTGCCTTGGAGTCTTCCAACTCGTCGATGCGGCCTTGAGCCTCTTGAGACTGCTGGCTGGTGGGATACTCAGAGGTAATCTTCTTGTACTGCTCTATGGCCTTGTCCAGGTTCCCTGCTTTTTCATAGCTCTGGGCCAGGCTCATGAGGATGATCTGCTGAGGATAGTTAGGAGATGGTTCTTCCACCATCTGCTCCAATAGATCAGCAGCTTCTTTGGGGTTGCCTTCGCCCAGAACGATCTGTGCCAGAGCGTTGCGGGCGAGGTTCTTGGTCTCGATGGCGTCTGCGCTGTCGATGACCCAGGCGAGGTTTTCCTTTGCCTCCCCGCTCCGATCAGTCTGGCGCTCGATCAGTGCTAGATAATAGCGGGAGAGAACTCCGAGCTGAGAGTTGGGATGCTCCTCCACCAACTGAAGAAAAGCCGCTTCGGCTTTCTGGTTCCTTTCCTGATCGGATTGAAACCGGTATCGGTTGTTGGCCAACTCTTGTGCGCGGGCTTGAGCCTTTTCCTCGGCTGATTTCTCTCCCTCTCCCTCTCCCTTGCCCTCGGCCTCCTCTTCAACCTTGTCTATGGTTGCGTGATAGAGTTCAAGAGCGTCGGAGAAGAGTCCCCGGGTCTCGGCGACCTGCCCCTCACGGTAGCCTTGTAGGGTCCAGAATCCAACAATGCCCACTACTAGAAGGACAGCCGCAGCAGCAAGATAACTTCGGTTGCGAAGAGCCCATTGGGAGACCTGAGAGAGTCGGGCGTGGATCCTGTCCTCTTGGACAATCTCCTTTCGGGTAAGCCGCTTTACTGCCAAATCACTACCTTTCTTCTACTGGACCGGTCCGTTAGTTTGTCTTGCGCCTGGCAGGACTCGAACCTGCGGCACAGGGGTTAGGAACCCCTAGCTCTATCCACCTGAGCTACAGGCGCGTCGCGGCTTAGTGTACCAAAGAACCGGGTTCGGCTGCCACGTACGGGAAATCGCAGATTCCAGAGGTTCAGGACGTTCGACCGACAGAAATGTGAGTGAGGGCGCTGGTATACTTCATCAATGGCTCTTGCTGTCTATGCCATGCACGACGGAAACGGTGCGGGGCGGCGTTTTCCCGAAAGACAGCACCCCTATCGGAGCGAATACCAGAGGGATCGGGACCGCATCATTCACACCAAGGCCTTTCGCCGTCTGGAAAGGAAGACCCAGGTCTTCAGCCCGGCCTACTCAGATCATTTTCGCAATCGCTTGACCCATACCCTGGAGGTGAGCCAGATCGCACGGACCGTCAGCGAGGCTCTGGGGCTGAACACGGACTTGTGTGAGGTCTTGGCGCTGAGTCACGACATTGGACATCCCCCCTTCAGCCATGACGGAGAGGAAGTCCTGAACCAGCTGATGCATGAGTGTGGCTCTGGATTCGAACATAACCTTCACGCCCTCAGGATCATCGAGGACTTCGAAGAGAAATACGCTTCCTTCCGAGGGCTGAACCTGACCTTCGAAGTTCGGGAAGGTGTGGTCAAGCACAGCCGTGATTACAGAGAAGAAGACACCACCTATGTGGATATCAGTGAGTACCGGAAGGGGGAGCGGCCTCCTCTGGAGGCCCAGTTGATCGACCTCACCGATGAGATCGCCTACAACTCGGCTGATCTGGATGATGGATACGATTCGGGGCTGCTTTCCGTCGACCAGATTTGTCGGCACGTGAACTTGTTTCGTGAGCTTTACCAGGAGGTGGAATCAGCCCATAGCAATGCGGCTGAGGGAATCAAGGTCAGCGAAACCGTCCGTCGGCTTATCGATTTTCTGGCCACCAGTCTGATTCGTGAGACTCGTTCTGTTCTCCAGAGAAACCAGATTGGGAGTGTTGAAAGTGTGAGGGCGTTTCCCGGGAGATTGGCCAGGTTCGAAACTGAAGTTGCTGCCTACAACCAGCAACTGAAGCAGTTTCTGCGGGCCCACCTCTATACCCATCCAGCGCTAAAGGAGGCGCGGGAGGACGCGAGGTACTTGATTGAAGCGCTTTTCCGTCACTACGTGGACTATCCTCAGAGGCTCCCTGAGGGGCACTATTCCCGCATCCAAACTCTGGGGACCCCCCGCGTCGTATGCGACTATATAGCGGGAATGACCGACCCCTATGCCCGGAGTCGACACGCGGAGAGCTCCAAGTACACAATTGTTTGAGAGAAAGCTATTTAGGGATCTGGGACGACCCGTCCCGATTGTCCTGATAGGTTGACAGTCTCATCCTGACTGTAGTAAATTCCCGATTCTTCAAAGGCAGCGAAATCCATCAAGAGAATTCTGGAATCAGACACGATGCTCGTCAATCTAAGCCAGTTGAGGCAGAGATCAGAACCGCTCTTGTTGGAGTTGGACTTTGCCGAAAAGGACCTGAAGATCGAGTCGGATGTCAGTGAACTGGAGTGCCCGGCTCATGCGGATTTGATGCTCTCGCTTTCAGGGGACCTGGTGCGGGTTCGGGGAAGGGTTTCTGCTGCGATCAGTCTCACTTGTCGCCGCTGCTTGAAGCCGATCCCAAAGAGTGTGGACAAGGAATTCAATCTCGAATATAGTCCCGATCCCCTGGTAGAAAATGAGGGAGACGAGTTCGAATTGGACTACGATGATCTGGTGGTTGGCTTCTATCGAGATGATCAGCTCGATCTGAGCGCTCTTGTTGGAGAGCAGATCGTTTTGGAGACTCCGATGAATCCGATTTGCCGCGAAGGCTGTCAAGGGTTATGTGATCAGTGTGGAGCCGATCTAAACGAGGGGCACTGTGGATGTGTGCGTGAAACCATAGATCCAAGGCTCGCCCCCTTGGCGGCTTTGAAGCAGAGGTTGAAATGAAGACGGCTGGATCTCAGCTCGGAGGCGTCGGGAACCGGGTTTGGTTCCCGTTCTTCTGTAGGATTAGCGGCGTTCTCAAATAGGTCGTGACTCTCGGCTTCGGGTCGGGGATGGATAGGAAAGGATACTACGGTGGCAAACCCAAAACGAAGACACTCTAAGTCCCGGAGGGGAAAGCGAAGGGCCCACAACGCGCTCACAGCTCCAGGTCTGTCGGTCTGTAGCAATTGTGGTAGTCCAGTCCTTCCCCATCGAACCTGTTCCGGTTGTGGCTTCTACAAGGGCAGGCAGATCCTCGAAGTCAAGGAGAGCTAAGGGTTGGCGCGAGAGTACCCTCTCTGAGCTGCCAGCCCTTAGAGCACTTAGCTGAATCACATCCCATGATCGCCTTTGTCTTCCCAGGTCAGGGCTCTCAACGCTCGGGAATGGGCCGCGACGTAGCCGAGGCATTCCCGGAAGCCCAGGCAGTGTTCGAGGAAGCCGATGATGTGCTCGGCTTTAGTCTCAGCCGGCTCTGTTTTGAGGGTTCGGATGAGGATCTGTCGCTTACCGAGAACACTCAACCTGCCATCCTGACTACCTCCACTGCTTTGTTCCGGGTCCTGGAGCGATTCGGCAGGCTTCCTGATTTTGTAGCCGGGCACAGCCTAGGGGAGTATTCGGCGGTAGTTGCCGCCGGGGCACTCCAGTTCTCTGACAGCGTCAGTCTGGTGCGCCAGCGGGGACAGTTCATGCAGGAAGCGGTACCGCTGGGTGAGGGAAGTATGGCTGCGGTGTTAGGCCTGGGGCCGTCCCAGGTGGAAAGTGTGTGCCAGGATGCCAGCCAGGGGGAGGTCGTCTCTCCAGCCAACCTGAACTCACCTGAGCAGATCGTCATTTCCGGCAGCCGCGGTGCGGTTCAGCGAGCCTGTCTGATGGCAAAGGAACGGGGAGCTCGCAGGACCATTGAGGTCCCGGTGAGTGCGCCTTTTCATTGTCCATTGATGAAGCCGGCTGAAGAGCGACTAGCCCAGGTAATGCAGTCCGTGCCTTTCACGGATTTGAGTAGACCTCTCGTCAACAATTTTGGCGCGGATAGGGTCAGCAGCGCCGAAGCGGTGCGGGAGGGGTTGATTCGGCAGGTTTCAGCACCGGTGCGCTGGAAGGAGGTAATCGAAGTCCTGTGGCATCTGGGTGTCAGGACCTTCGTAGAGGTTGGCCCAGGCAAGGTACTGAGTCGGCTCATTTGGCAGACGATCTCATCGGCCGAAACCGTACAGATCGGAAGCCGGGCCCAGTTGGAGGCGTATGTCTGATCTTTCAGATCACGTAGCATTGGTTACCGGTGCATCCAGAGGAATTGGGCGTAGGGTCGCAGAGGATCTTGCAAGTTGCGGAGCCACGATTGCGGTGGCGGCGCGCTCCCTTTCTGCGATCGAGGAGTGCGCAGAAGCGATTCGCAAGAATGGCGGGGAAAGCCTGGCAGTGCAGATGGACATCTCGAGTCCGGATCAGATAAACGATGGCATAGCGCAGGTCCGTGAGCGCTTCGGGAAAATCGACATTCTCGTGAACAACGCTGGAATCGTCCGCGATAACCTCTTGCTTCGCATGAAGGAAGAGGAATGGCGGACAGTCCTCTCGACCAATCTGGACGGAGTGTATTACGCCACCAAGGCAGTCATCGGGGGTATGATTCGACAGCGTTTCGGCCGCGTGATCAACATCACCTCGGTGGTCGCCCAGATGGGCAACGCGGGCCAGACCAACTACGTGGCCAGCAAGAGCGGCTTGATTGGATTCACCAAGGCCCTTGCCCGAGAGCTGGGCGGCCGGAACGTGACCGTCAACGCGGTTGCCCCAGGACTCATCGAGACTGATATGACCCGAGACCTGCCCGAGAAAACGCGGAGCGAGTTGGAAGCTTCGATCCCGCTGAGGCGTCTCGGAAAGCCCGAAGATGTGGCTTTTGGAGTGCGATTTCTGGCCTCAAAAGAGGCTGGATATATCACAGGTCATGTGCTAAATATAAACGGCGGAATGTACATGTAAGGGTGTCTGGCGGCAATGCTGGAGGCGCTGAATCTAGGAAGAATGGAGGAATAATGGCATCGCTCGAAGAAAGCGTGAAGGCTATTATAGTGGAGCAGTTGGGCGTCAATGAGACTGATGTGAACTCTGACTCTCACTTCGTGGACGATCTGGGTGCCGATTCTCTTGACACCGTCGAACTCGTCATGAAGTTTGAGGAGGATTTCGACCTGGAAATCCCCGACGAAGATGCGGAGAAGATCCAAACCGTTAGGGATTCGATCGACTATATCAAAGCTCACCAGAAATAAGACCTTCCGGAAGCAGGGACATCTTGAAAAGAAGGGTCGTCGTGACGGGTGTGGGGTTGGTGTCCGCAGTGGGCTTGGACGCCGAAACCACCTGGAAAGCTCTGCGCGAGGGAAAGAACGGGGTCGGTCCCATCACCCACTTTGACGCCTCCAACTTTCCCAGTCGGATCGCAGCAGAGGTGAAGGGCTTCGATCCCTTGGTCTTCATGAAGCCCAAAGATGCCCGCAAGATGGATAACTTCATCCTCTACGCGATAGCCGCCAGCGAGGATGCGGTCCAAAACGCCTCTTTGAAGATCGATCAGAGCAATAGCGAACGCATCGGTGTCTATATTGGTTCCGGGATTGGAGGGTTCGCCTTTATCGAGCGGGAGCACATCACCTTTCTGGAGAAGGGGCCTCGCAAGATCTCGCCGTTTTTCATTCCCTCCTGCATCGTGAATCTGGCAGCAGGCCAGGTGTCAATCCGCCTGGGCGCTCAAGGACCCAACTCCGCCAC
This sequence comes from Acidobacteriota bacterium, assembly GCA_965219855.1. Lineage (GTDB taxonomy): Bacteria > Acidobacteriota > UBA6911 > RPQK01 > JAJDTT01 > CAUZIZ01. Next base: position 184,472 of record CBDCOR010000012.1, on the reverse strand, counting down.
TTGTACCGCGTGCTCGGCGGGTAGCCATGCGATCGGCGATGCTTTTAAGATGATTCAGCGGGGGGATGCGGACGTCATGATTGCGGGCGGTACGGAAGCCGCGATCACTCAGATGGGTGTGGGCGGGTTCGCCGCCATGAGAGCGCTTTCCACCCGGAATGATGAGCCGGAAAAGGCAAGTCGCCCCTTCGACCTTGAGCGAGACGGTTTTGTGGTGGGTGAGGGAGCCGGGATTCTGGTGTTGGAAGAGTTTTCCCTCGCTCAGCGTCGAGGAGCCGGGATCTTGGCGGAAGTGAGCGGCTATGGGATGAGTGGCGATGCTCACCATATCACCGCGCCCCCGGAAAATGGGTCAGGTGCCATTCGGGTGATGCAGGCCACTCTGAAAGATGCCCAGATCGATTCCAGCGAGGTGGACTACATCAACGCCCATGGTACTAGTACCCCTCCCAATGACCGAATCGAGACGCTGGCAATCAAAAAGGTCTTTGGAGAGCGCGCCTACAAGATACCGATCAGCTCAACCAAGTCGATGACAGGCCATCTGCTCGGCGCTGCCGGTGGACTGGAAGGTGGCATTACGGTTTTGGCACTCCGAGACCAGATAGTTCCTCCCACCGTCAACCTGGAGATTCCGGATCCGGACTGTGATCTCGACTATGTTCCGCACCATTCCCGCCGCGGAGACATGCGCTACGCCATGTCCAACTCCTTCGGTTTTGGAGGAACCAATGCCTGCCTCCTGTTCAAGAGATATGAGCACTAAGTGCTCCCTTTCATATTTACCTTCCAGTGTACTAAGACAGGGTCGGGAGCCTCTGTTATAATAGACTTTGTATGACTCATTCGGAGCGGCGTTCGGCCGTTACTCGAGCTTTGGCCCGAAAAGGGTTCGGGGCTCACTCCAGCAACTAGTAAACCCAGCAAAATTAATCGGTAGCGGGTGCCACCCGGTCGGGGTGTCCGAAAATGGCAAGTCAGTCCAGCAGCAAGTCCAGCAGGCGTAGCGATCTCGTAAAGCGCTTTCTCGGTGCCAAGCAGTGGCATCGTCGACCCTTTGCCCACTTGACGGTTCTTCAGCTTCTGATTTTCCTGGCGAGTTCCGTGATTCTTTCGGTGCTGCTGGTGGGGTACCAGTTCCAGAACATTCCCGATTACCAGGTCGGAGACATCGCGGATCGGACGATCGAGGCCTCCCAGGATTTTCACGTAGAGGACAACGTCGCCACTCACGCGATGCGGGAAAAGCTCATCAAGGAGGTTCCGGTCGTCTTTGTGCTCGATTTGAGAATCAACGGCCGCCTGGAGTCGGGACTGCGCAGTGCCTTTGCCGATGCCCGCCATCGGATTGCTCGGGAGAAGCAGAGACTGGGTATTCCTTCTGCTAGTCCGTTGCCGAGCACCGTCCGATCCGAGTTCCTGAGTGAATTGGCCGGGGTGCTGACCCGATTCGCGCAAGGGGGCGTCCTCGAGATCTGCCTGGATGACGGCTTTTCACCAAGTTTGGAAGCCCAGGTGGTCAAGATCCTGAAGGAATCGATGAAACCTCCCGGTGTCATCTTGGCCCGGGACATCCTTCTGCAGCATCAGGAGCGGGGAATGCTCCTTCGGAACGCGATTACCGGGAAGGAAGACCCTCTCAGCAATTGGATCGCAATAAGGGACCTGGGCCAGGCCCACGATGTTCTGAGGCAGAACGAATATGAGCTGACGGCCGTAGGAAGTGAAGAAAAGAAGAAGCTCATCGGCTTTCTCGATTCCTGGATCGTTCCCAACGTCCAACTAGATGAGGCTGCCACAGAGCAGCTGACGCGGCGTGCGCTGGAAGAGTTGGATCCGGTTCTCATCCAGGTTCGGAAGGGCAGAACCATCATACGGGTAGGGGACGAAGTAGGCGCTCAGGAGTTTCTCATTCTTCAGACCTTGAAGAGCATCAAGCAACCACGGCGTCTGGCTGGGAAGTTTGTCGGAATCTTCCTGGTGGTTACTTTCTTCCTGTTTGCTCTCGGACACTATACCCACGCCGAGCGAAAGCGCAGAGGGAAAGTCCAGGGGCACCACCTGCTCCTCCTACTCATCCTCACCCTGTGTGTCCTGGTCAGTAAGTTGTTCATGGTTTTCGTGGACTTGGTCTTGCAGAGTCTGCACATAGACGCACTGCAGAACCCCATTCACCTCTACCTGTTGGCACCGCTGGCGTTGGGAGCTGTTCTGGCAACCCTCCTCACCAACGTTCACTTGACCACGTTCTATTCTCTAACCTTCTCTGTTTTCGTGGTGCTGCTTTCCGGTGAGAGCTCTCTCTTCGTCTACTCCCTGGCGGGAAGTCTGGCAGCTAGGTACGCTCTGGAGCAGTACCGAGAGCGCTCGGCAATCATCAGGGCAGGGATGATCATCGGTTGTGTGAACCTGCTCGTTGCCCTGGCCCAGCAGCTTTACTCGGCCTCTCCAGATTTTCTCTGGCTGGTTTTTTCGGTTCGATCCTTCAGCGCTCTCTTGAGCGGGTTGTTTGCTGCCATGCTGGCGTCCCTGCTCTTGCCGGTTTTGGAGTCGCTATTCGAAGTTACGACGGATATTCGTCTTCTCGAACTCTCCAACCTCAACAACCCTATTCTGCGCCGTCTTGCATTGGAGGCGCCTGGCACCTATCACCACAGCATCATTGTGGGGACCCTGGCTGAGGCTGCCGCGGAGCGGATTGGAGCGAACGCGCTGCTGGTGAGGGTGGGGGCCTACTACCACGATATCGGCAAGCTGAAAACGCCCGAGTACTACGTTGAGAACCAGATCTATTCGGGGAACAAGCATGAGAATCTGTCTCCCAGCATGTCGAGTCTGATCCTGGCCAGCCACGTCAAGGATGGACTCGCCATTGCCAGGGAAATCAAGCTGCTCCCCAGGGTTCGCGATCTCATCCCCGAACATCACGGGACACGCGTAATGACGTATTTCTACCGGAAGGCCAAGGAGGCAGAGAGCGATCAGGGTAAGAAGATCAACGAAAGCGACTTTCGCTATCCTGGCCCTAAACCCCAAAGCAAGGAAGCGGCCATACTCATGCTAGCGGATCAGATAGAGGCCGCCTCCCGCACCCTGGATGATCCCTCCCCGGGGCAGATTCGAGGAATGATCCGAAGGCTTGTCCAGGGGACCATTGAGGATGGCCAATTCGATGAGTGCGATATTACCATGAAGGAGCTCGATCAGATCGCCGAGACCTTCGGAAGAGTCCTCAGCGGTATGTACCATCACCGCGTCCAATACCCCGGGTTTGACTTCAACAAAAGCGTTGTCGGAACACAGACTGAAACTCAGCATATTCAATAGACAGCGGAAGGTTCGCGTGAACACCCGGGCCCTCAGGAGCTTCCTAGTTCAACTGACTCGAAGGCTTCAGATCGAGTCGGACCTTACCACCGTTCTGGTCAGTGATTCGACGATCCAAGAGTACAATCGGAAGTTTCGTGGGAAGGATGGGGCAACTGACGTCCTGGCTTTCCCCTCTGGGGAGGATCCCTTGCCTGGAGAGGAACCTTATCTCGGCGACATACTGATCTCGACCGAGACGGCATGTCGCCAAAAGAGGGGTACTCTCGTTGAGGAGCTGAACACTCTCGCGCTACACGCAGTGCTTCACCTGCTCGGCTACGATCACGAAGTCGATCGGGGAGAGATGGAGAGCCTGGAGCGAGAACTGAGAAAGGAGTTGCGGCTTCATTGAGTTACCTGGTTGAGCTCGAGCTCTTTACCATCGTTCTCTTGCTGTTGGTTCTCCTGTTCTTATCTACACTGGAGGCCGTGATCAGTCGCCTCTCCCGCTTGACGCTGAGAATCCTGGCGAAGCGAGAAGGCGAGATTGCTGGGGGACTGGTAAAGAGGATTGTGCGCGACCGAGGGCAGTTTCTGCTTCCACTCGAGTTTGGAAGTCATCTCGTCCAAGTCGGTCTTGCCGTGCTGATCACCAGTATGCTGCTGGGTGGGGCCTGGCCCTATGCCCCCCTTGTTGCCTTCTTGATCCTTCTCTTCACCGTTTTCATCTTCAGGCATCTGGTCCCCAAGATCGTGGCTCAATCGGATCCAGAGCAGCTTCTAGCCCGGCTGCTCCCGCCCCTCTCCAGGTGCTATCCCATCTTGCTCTGGCTGAGTGTTCCGCTGGCTTCTACCTTACGCCTTTTCCGAAGCTGGAGTCCCCCTGAGGACCAGGATGGGGGTCAGGAAGAGGAGGCCACCGAAGAGGAAATAGAGGCCTACATTGGTGTCGGGGAGGAGGAAGGAATCTTCGAGGAAGAAGAAAGCGACTTGATTCAGTCAGCGCTGGAGTTTGGCAGTACCCTGGTCAAGGAGATCATGACGCCTCGAACGGAGATCGTCGCAGCCGAAGAGCAGACAACGATCTCCGAACTGAAGGAACTGGTGGTTTCCAGCAAGCATTCACGGATTCCCATCTATCGGGGTAGCCTCGATCAGATTGTGGGTCTGGTCTACGTGCGGAACCTTCTGACTCATCTCAAGGAATCTGGTGGAGACGATCCGATCGCACCCTTGGTGAAGAAGCCGCTTTACGTCCCAGAGACCAAAAAGGTTCCGGAGCTACTGAAGGAAATGCAGGGACAAGCGGAACACATGGCGATCGTGATCAACGAGTATGGGACGGTTTCCGGTCTTGTGACGATCGAAGATGTTCTGGAGGAGATCGTAGGCGAGATCTGGGATGAGGATGAGATGCGTCGAGTGGACCTCGTCTACGAAGGAGAGGGCAACTACATGGTCAGGGGTGGTGTAGAGGTCGACGAGTTGGAGGACACCTTGGGTTTGGATCTAGGTGAAACCGACGTGACCACCATCTCAGGCTTCGTTGTCGCTCATCTGGGGAAGGTCCCCTCGGCTGGTGAGGTTTTTTCCATAAACGGGACCCAGGTCGAGATTCTCAGTGCCGACGAGAGAAAGATCAGTGCCATGCGGTGGTCAGTGAGCCGTGAGCAGTGAGGTCGTGTCCCTCGTGATGTCGTGATAAGAGACCGAACGACGGTCACGAAAGAGGCGTCTGCACCCTATGTCTGAAGCTGCACTTCCGTATTCCCAGCCAGATGAGAGATTCATGAAGCGGGCAATCCTCCTGGCTCGCCGGGGTGAAGGCCGGGCTGCCCCCAATCCACTGGTGGGAGCAGTCGTTGTAAAAGAGGGTCGGATCGTAGGGGAGGGCTATCACGTCTTCGAGAAACGAGATCATGCTGAAGTTGTGGCTTTGAGACAGGCTGGCACCCAATCCGTTGGGTCAGTTTTGTACGTTACCCTGGAGCCTTGTGCCCACTTCGGACGCACTCCACCCTGCGCTGACCGGATCATTGAGTCAGGTATCCGGCAGGTCTTCTTGGCTGTTTTGGATCCCAACCCCGACGTCACGGGAGGAGGAGGCGGTAAACTTGAGTCTCGTGGAATCGTGGTACATGAGGGCCTCTGCCGCGATGAGGCAGAGCGTCTGAACGAGTCCTACTTCTACTTCGCCAAACGGCGACGGCCTTTCGCTCGGCTAAAGCTCGCGCTTACCCTGGACGGCATGATTGCGACTCGCAGCGGAGACTCCCAATGGATTACAGGGGAGTCTGCGCGCAGAGAGGTCCAACGTCTTCGCTATCAGCACGACGCCATTCTGGTCGGAGTGAATACCGTTCTCAAGGACAACCCTTCGCTCAACGTGAGGTGGCGCCAAGGAAACCGGATTACGAAGGTAGTCCTGGATTCCCACCTCCGCACTCCCCAGGATGCACGGCTTTTCGATTCTCAGGATCCTGTAATCATTTTTCACTCTGAGGGAGTCGCTGCGCCGAACTCTATTGCTTCCAGAGCCAGGCTGATTCCGGTTGCGGAAAAGTGGAGTCGACTGGATTGGGATGAGATCCTGGATGCTCTCGGCCGCGAACGGATCGTTAGTCTTCTGATCGAAGGAGGAAGCCAAGTGGCGGCGTCCGCACTCCAGGCGGGGGTTGTGCAGAAGGTCAGCTTTTTCTATGGTCCCAAGATCATCGGAGGAAGTGGCCTGCCCGGCATCGCGGAGCTGGGTGTAAGGTGTCTATCGCAAGCTCTCCAACTGCAGGGTACTCGATTGCGCCGCCTGGGAAGCGATTTTCTGGTTGAAGCGTATGTGGGCGTCTGAACGTCTGAACGTCGCATGTCAGTGGGAGGTCGCACGTCGCACGTCTGAACGTCGCACGTCTCTTTTCCGGCAGCACACAGCTCCGGAACCAAAAGCAGCGGAAACCTGAAAGTTGGAAAGCTACCACCGGTGATCCATGACCTGGGACGTGCGACGTTCAGACGTGCGACGTTCCAGGCGTGCGACGTCCCCACCCTAATCGAGGAGTCCCTCCAGAAGTTTGTCCGGATCCAGAATCAGGAACTGTCTCTGCTTGACCTGGACAATATTGTCATGCTGCAGCTGGCTGATGACCCGAGTTGCGGTCTCACGCGAGATCCCAGTGAGCTCGGCCAGCTCTCGATGGGTCAGCTGGAGATCGATCCGGATTCCGGAGCTCGTCCTGATCCCTTTGTTCAGGGAGAGGTGATAAAGGGCCGTCCGAATCCGCGCTTCCGCGTTGTAGAAGTTGAGTACCTCGATCTGACGCCAGGCATCCCGGCAGTGGCTGCACAGGGTCTTCAAGCTCGTTCGATTGATCGTGGGATGCTCCATCAAGCCCGAGAACTCTCGACTGTCGGTGAAGAGGATGACGCTGGGGACGACGGCCGTCACCGTGGCAGGTGTGGTCTCGCCGTCAATCAGCGACATTTCACCGAAGTACTCTCCCGATTGGTGGAATGCCAGGATCATCTCCTTGCCCGTTGGAAGGAGTCGGGAAACCTTCACCCTCCCGCTCTTGACGATGTACATGTACTTGCCGGTGTCTTCCTCAAAGAAGACGATCTGTGCACGCTGGTACTTGGTCTCCTTGAAGATGTCAGAGACAATCTGTAGTTCTCCGTCGGGCAGATCCGAGAACAGGACGACCGTTCTCAAGAAATCAAGGTCAAGCTTCATCGCTTTCTCAGGGCAGTGAGTCGTTCCTCTAGATGGACCAGGTTGTAGCGGTCTTCTAGCTGTTTGATGACGGGCTGAATAGCCTCGGGTTGGTCGATTCGACTCTGTACTTGATCGATCAACGCGTCCGTCTCGAACTGAATCATACCAAGTTTTCGATAATTGGTGACACCCTTGCGGGCGCAGTAGTGCCCGTAGGCTCGAATTGCCGGGTAGAGGAAAAAGACATTTGGGCCGGGAATGGGTGTCAAGAGAGTCCCCAGAAGCGCCAAAGTGAAATCGATCAGGAGCCACCGACTATGCTTGCGGCGAGCCCGAGTGAAAAAAGTTGCCAACTTGCGCTCGATCTCCCCCCGTTCGAGCTCACGGCCGTGAAAGACACTGAGACGGTCGACGTGTCGTAGGGTAGAGCAAAGACGCTCATGTCAGGTATGATAGTCGAGACGCTCTTCCAGTTTCTGATAGCCTCGATAGAGCTTTGCCTTGAGGGAATCCGGTTCGGCGGGTTCTTGTTGGGTCCCGGCGACGGTTCGGGGCAGCAATTCCAGGATGGGGTAGACCCTTCCTGAGGGAGATTCGAAGAGCAATAGATTCATGTCAGGTACGAGTAGGCAGTCGGAAGCCTGATCAGGAAGGCGTTTGCTAGTGTTTGGTTCTCTCTTTGTGCAACGCCAGCAGCAGACAGATTGTAAATCCTCCCCAGACGATTCCCAGAACGACAATCATTGTCAGCCAGGTGACGCTACTCAAATCCCGAGGTCCTTTCGGCGATCCAGGAATTGGCAAGCTTAAAGAGCAAGATGGCCAGGGTCCACTGCAGTATACAAGTTCCTACCGATTCGATCTGAAACGGATTCCACCAATGGTCCGGATCGGCCTGAATTGCCTGCCAGAACCACCAGATGACCAGCACCGCAACGATCAAGCCCCATCTGGATGTGAACTCTTCTCGGGTGCTCAACGAAAGTGTCTCCTTGCCAGCTCCAGGTACTGGGCCAGCCTATCTGAGGGACGCTCCGCATGGACGATGTCAGAGATCACGGCGACCGAAGCCGCTCCCGATTCCCAGACCTCCGGAGTGGTTTCAAGCGTGATTCCTCCGATCGCGACTACCGGCACCGGGCTGATAGATACGATCTGCCGCAGCAGGTCTGTTCCGAGAGGAGGATAGGGACTGTTCTTGCTGGTGGTATCGAAGATCGGTCCCAGGGCCAGATAGTCGACGTCCTCTTTCAGTGCCCGTTCGAATTGGGCTTGGCTGTGGGTTGAGAGTCCCAAGATGGCATCCGTTCCGAGTAGCTCTCGGGCCACGGTGACGGGTAGATCGGTCTGGCCCAGATGCACGCCATGGGCCCTGGTCGCCAATGCCAAATCGATCCGGTCATTCACCAGGAACCGGGCTTGAGACATCCTGCAGAAACGCTCTACTTGCAGCAGCTGTTGGTAGAACTCCGAATCGTGAAGGGCCTTTTCCCTGACCTGAAAGAATCGCGCTCCCGCCTGAAGCAGAGTCTTTGCGAGTTCGGCGTGATTCAGGCCAGGAAGGGATCCCGTGATTGGATAGACGGGCGGCAGCTGGAAGCTCTGCATGAACAGATCATCCAATCAGAATGTTGACCAGGATCGTTACGATAGCAATGGGGCACGCGTAGCGAAGCAGAAATCCCCAGAGCGCGGCAAACCTGAATTCAGCTCTGCTCTGTCCAATTTCGTCGAGAGCGTTGGGGATGCCCCACTTCCAGCCTACAAAGAGGCTCAAGAGAAGGGCCCCTAGCACCAGAGAAATATTTCCGAAGTAGCGGTCCACGACATCCAGGATCCCTGAGAACGAGGGGACGGCGCCATTGGACAAGGCGCTGGGCACGCCGAGTAGGAAGACGATCAGCCCCATCACCAGGGCTGCCTTTGTTCTTTTCCACTGCAGCTGGTCGATGGCGTAGGCGACGGTTACCTCCAAGAGAGAAATAGAGGAGGTGAGGGCCGCAATAGCCAGCAGGACGAAGAACAGAGAGCCGAAGACCTGACCTAGAGGAATGGCGTTGAAGATGTTGGGCAGCACAACGAATATCAGGCCCGGACCTGCATCCGGCGAAAGTCCGGGGACGGAGAAGAGGGCCGGGAAGATCGCAAAACCCGCCAGAATCGCAATTAAGGAATCGAAGCAGCTTACAGAAACGGCGCTCGAGACCAGATCCTCATCATCGGAGATGTAGCTTCCGTAGGTGATCATCGCCCCCATGCCCAGGCTGAGGGAGAAGAAAGCCTGACCCAGGGCGGCCAGCACCACACCGAAGGTGATCTTCCCGAAGTCCGGTTTGAGATAGAAGAGGAGCCCCTCCTTGGCTCCAGGCAGCGTGACCGATCTCAACACCAGCAGCAGAAGGAGCAGTAGCAGCAGCGGCATCAACACCTTGGCGGCTCTCTCGATTCCTCCTTGAATTCCTCCGGTCACGATCCAAACCGTCAGAACCATGAAAAGCAGGTGATAACTTGCCACCGACTGCCCGCTCTGGATGAAGTCTGCAAAAGTGGTCCGTATGGAATCAGGGTCGGCACCTTGAAGGGCACCGGTGAGGGTCAGTGTGATGTATTTGAGGGTCCAACCTGCCACCACACTGTAATAACTGAGGATCATCAGTCCGGTGAGGACACCCAGTGCTCCTACGAACTTCCAGAGGGTTCCGGGTGCCAGTTTGCGGAAGGCCCCCATCGGGTCGCTCTTGGCCCGTCTGCCGATCGTGAACTCTGCCAGCATGATGGGGACGCCGATGAGCAGCACACAGGCGATGTACACGATGACGAACGCCGCTCCGCCGTTTTCGCCTGTCACCGTTGGGAAGCGCCAGATGTTCCCAAGACCGATAGCCGAACCAGCGGCGGCTAGAACGAAGCCAAGCTTCGATCCCCATTTACCCCTTTGAGAGATGTCCTCGTCCATGGGTTACTCCAGGCGATCAGGTGGCGAACCTTTCCAGGAAAGAGGTTCCATAATAACCGGCCACAAAATCGGCATCGTCCAGCACCCGTCGATGCAGGGGAATGGTGGTGTGGATTCCTTCGATCACGAATGTGTCCAGTGCCCGCTTGATTCGAGCGATCGCTTCGCTTCGGTCACGACCGTGTGCGACCAGCTTTGCGATAAGTGAGTCGTAGTGGGGGGAAATAACGCAGTCCGTATAGGCCGCCGAGTCGACTCGAATGCCGGCGCCTCCGGGGGCGTGATAGGCGACGATCTGACCGGGAGAAGGAGCGAACGTTTCGGGGGACTCGGCGTTGATCCTGCATTCGATACTGTGGCCTCTGAATTTGATGCTGTCCTGGGGAAATCCAAGTTCCTGGCCGGCCGCGACGCGAATCTGTTCCTTTACCAGGTCGAGGCCAGTCAACATTTCGGTCAGGGGGTGTTCCACCTGGATTCGGGTATTCATCTCGATGAAGAAGTAGTTTCCCTCCTGGTCGAAAAGGAACTCTACCGTTCCCGCATTTTCGTACTCGAGTTGGCGGACGACTGAGACCACCTGGGCTCCCAGCTTCGCCCTGAGCTCCTCGGAGACGGCCTGGCTGGGTGATTCCTCTATCAGCTTCTGGTGCCGGCGCTGGATCGAGCACTCACGTTCACCCAGGTGCACGACGTTGCCATGTTCGTCAGCGAGAATCTGAAACTCAATGTGCCTTGGATTTTCGAGGTACCGCTCCAGATATACTTCGGGACTGCCGAACGCACCCTGGGCCTCGGATTGAGCGGCGGCGTAGGCAACGGAGAATTCGTCAGCAGCGCGGACGATTCTCATCCCCCTGCCTCCGCCCCCAGCCACAGCCTTGATGAGCAGGGGGAAGCCGACCTGATCGAGTCTGTTCTCAAGCTGGTCCTCCTCACTCTCGATCGACCTGGCTCCCGGTATGGTCGGTATCCCGAGCTGCTGAAAGGTCTCTATCGCGCGTGCCTTATCCCCCATCAATCTGATGGAATCTGCCGAGGGGCCGATGAACTTGATTCCACAAGTCTCACAGACCTCTGCGAAATGAGCGTTCTCTGCCAGATAGCCATAGCCGGGATGTAGTGCATCGACGTTGGTTATCTCGGCAGCACTGATGATGGCGGGAATGTTGAGATAGCTCTCGTAGCTGCGAGCCGGACCGATGCAAACCGCCTCGTCCGCGAAACGGACGTGCAGGAGATCTCGATCGGCTTCCGAGTAGACGGCAACCGTCGGGATGTCCAGTTCCTTGCAAGCGGCGCTGATGCGAAGGGCGATTTCGCCGCGGTTGGCGATCAGGATCTTTCTGAACATGAATGAATCAGTGCTTAGGGTCGAAGTCGAATCTCGAACAGGGGCTCGCCGTACTCGACTGGCTGGCCGTTTTCGACGAGGATGCGGACGATCTCGCCAGTGGTATCGCTTTCGATCTGGTTGAAGATCTTCATGGCCTCAATGATGCACAGTACGCTACCGTTTTCCACTGAGTCGCCCACCTGCAGGAAAGGCTCTGCATCCGGTTTGGGCGCGTTGTAGAAGGTACCCACTATGGGAGCTCTGAAAATGTGCAGGTCCTCTGGCTGATCCAGGACTGGCTCGGTTTGCTTTTCCGAGGAGGGAGGACTGGCATCGTCCCTCGGCTCTACTGCGGCTTTCGCCTGGAGATGAGATCCCGAAGAGCCCTTGCGAATGCGAATCCGAACGCCGGAGCGCTCCATCTCGAACTCTTCAATGTCAAACTGGTCCACCAGTTCCAGCAGAGCCTGAATCTCTTTCGTGTTCATCGAATCTCCTCAACGCCGGCCAGGCGCAAGCCACATTGTCGTTTGGCCAGGCCGGCTAGTCAATATGTTTGGGTGGTGGCGGTGGTCTCCAGGTCGCCGTGCATCGAGCCAAAGGCTCGAACAAAGATCTCGGCCTGGAGACCGAGGCTACGTTAAGTTTCAGTTTAGTTTAGTCCCACCCAGGGGTGCTGGTCCCATTCGAGAAAGAAACTTTGGCCGAGGAAGGTGGCTCCACGATTCTTGGACAATCGCCTTGAGGATTTTCTATCCAACGCTAGATCAATGGTTACGTGGTTTTTCCATCCGAATCTGCAAATGAAGTTTCAGCTTAGCAGCGCCACCGGCTGCGCCGGATCGTACCTGAAAGAAACTTCAGTCGAGGGACGTAGCGGTGGCCTCCAGGCCGCCGTCCGAGCCAAAGGCTCGGAAAAATAAGACTTCGGCCTGGAGGCCAAAGCTACATTCGCCAATCAAGTTTCAGGTTAGTAGATCCCCAGCCGAGCTGCCCCATTCGACAAAGAAACTTTGGCTACCCACAAAGACCAGTGTCGCCTGATCCGGCCTTCGAAATTCGCCTGTTCGATATTTTGCGGTTGAGTATTTTCTGCGGTTTCTTTCTCCTGAGTAGAAAGAAAGCCTAAATCTCGAACCGCTAAACGTCGAACACGAAGGCTAAAGGGGTTCCCTTTGAAATTCGTGTTCGATATTCAGCGGTTTAGGTTGCCTTCTCGGGAAGCAGAAAAGCCCAAATCTCAAACCGCAAAATACCGAACAATACGAACGCCGAAGTTCGGAAGCTCGACAATCAAGTTTCAGCTTAGGCCCCCTACGGAGCACTTAGGTACCGGACTAGAAGTAGAACTTGATGGCCAATTGCAGCTGTCGGGCAGGTTGGGCCCGGCCTAGAGCCCCGAAGTCTGATGTCCCGAATTCACCCGTTCTGGAGCTTCCCGTGAGGAGGAAGTTGGGATGGTTGGTGGCGTTGAAGGGCTCCAGACGCAGCTCCAGACTCCGGGCATCCTGTAAATGAAAGGTGCGGCGCAGTGAAACGTCCAGGTTGATCACGCCAGGTCCCTCGACGGAACTGCGTCCCGCGTTGCCATACTGGTGTTTTCTGGGCGAGCGGAAGGCCTCGGTGTCGAACCATCGGGAAGGGGTGCGCCGATCATCGGGCAGGTTGGGATCCCGGATCCTGTCCGGCCACTGGGAATGGTAGGAGCCGGTGTCCAGGGGATCTCCGGGTAGGTAGACCGTAAACCAGGAGCCGTCCTGGAGGTTGGCGATCCCTCGCAGCGACCAGCCAGCCAACACCCTGGAGATCGCCCCCTGCGAAAGAAAGGGCCGTCCGGTGCCGAAGGGCAGATCGTAGCCTCCGGTCAAAACCAATCGTTGGGGTACATGGAATTCGGAAAGGGCGCGATTCGCCCCAAGCGGCATGTTGCGCGATCGGAATCTGCGTCGAGAGGGCGGACCCTGGTATCCGCCTCCGGTGTCGATCTGACGGGACCAGTCGAATCCGACCAGGGCCGACAGCCCCCGCCGGTCCGGCCTCTTCTCCACCTGGATCTGCATGCCGTGGAACCAGGCGTCTACGTCCGCGAAGGGCATCTCCACGGTCTGCAGATCAGGGTAGGGGCGCCGCTGCTTCCGATCCCCTGGCCCGGGAGTCGCATCGTTCAGGGAAATGGTCTCCAGGCGGTTGGACGTATGCGACCCCCAGTACCCCAAGTTGAGCAGCAGGTCTGAGGTCAGCTGGTGCTGAAGGCTGAGTCCCCAAGAGTGAGTGGCCGCGAGAGGAAGGGGAGTCTCCAAGCCAGCGTGGTTCGGAGCCGCTGAGTCCGCCAGTTCTTCTGGAAAAGGCCTGGACAGACTCAGGGTAGCCTGAGCCAGAGAAGCCAGGAAGGCCAGCCGTTGAGCTCCCGGACGGAGATTCTTGGCCATCTCCTGAACCATGTTTAGATCGGGCTCGTCGGAATAGATCCCATATCCACTTCTGAGCGCTGTCCGTTCCGTGAGACGGAACGAAATCCCCAACCGGGGCAGAACCGCTGATTCCTGGTTCCACCTGATCAAGGGGTACCCGGGCTCGAAGCGGCCCGTTTCGGGCGGCACAGGTTCTGCAACCAGCAGAGGGGGTACCAACTGGCCCCTGACGACGTCGAAGTTGGCCATGAAGCCCCGCTTGTCCCGCCAAGGGAGTCGCAGCTCGTAGCGCAAACCCAGGGTGAGGGTCAGCCGCTGCGTTGTTCTCCAGACGTCCTTGGCGTAGAAGTAGAAACTGTTCTGGTGGAAGTTTCCCCGGAAATCCTCTCCCCCAAGCTCGGTCCGAACCGGATGACCCAGGAGAAAATCGGCGAAGGAGTTGCCGCTGTACCGGTCGAAGAACTCGAATCTAGAGCGGCGCTCCATCACATAGAAGTTGTAGTGCTGTCTGAATTCGATCCCCCCTCCCAGCGTATGGCTGCCCTTGGAAAGGGAGAGATTATCCTTGACCTGCCAGTTGCCGAGGTTGGCATGACCCAGAGCTCCAGAGTCGCCGATCCCCGTATAACCCTGGCTAACGACACTTGGAACGCCACTACGATCCACTTCACTCTCCAGCAGCTCGGAGATGCCCAGGTGCCGCGCTACCTCGGGCTTGGGGTTGGAGGGGCCGGCGACGTAGGGGCGGAAGAACCAGTGGACGCTAGCTGCATTCAACAGACGGCTTCCGAAGGTCCGGGTGTTGGAGATGGACTGGCCGTAGGTTCGTAACGGTTGGACTGCGGAGAAGACGCTGAAGGGATGGGTGGATACCTGGGGACTGGAATCCCAGATGAAACGACCGACCCACCGACTGCTATCCGAGGTCTTGATATCCAGGCGGGAGATGAATTGCGGGTTGTCGAGATTCGCCGTGGAATCGGGACTGGTGTAGTTCAAGGGTCCTGGAGTATTGGGCGATGGCCAGAAAGGGAGTAACTTTCGCGCCACTGGATCCAAGCGCTGCTCAGGCAGCCGGTTCTCCGAAAAAGCTTCTCCCGTCGAGGGATCCAAGATCAGGGAGGAGAACTCGCCCCGCTTCTCGACATCGGTGGGAACGACCCCTGTGAGGGGTCTGGTTTCCCGAATCGATCGGAACTGGTAGGAGACGACGAACCATGCCTGGTCCCTGCCATCCACCAGGCCTGGAATCAGGATGGGGCCGCCCAGCGTGGCACCCAGCTGGTTGCGCTTGAACTCGGCCTTCCGCTGTTCGAAGAAGTTTCGGGCGTCCAGATTGTCGTTCCTGTGAAACCAGTACAGGTTACCGTGGACCTCATTGGTTCCACTTCTGGTCACCGCTGTGATCTGTCCTCCCGGGCGGATCCCATACTCCGCTGAATAGAGTCCGGTCTTCACATCGAACTCCTGCAAGGCATCGGTGCTGGCCTTGAACGGGGTCTCACCGTCGCCGTGGGTGAAGAGGGTGCCATCGATATAGGTGAGATTGTCCTTGAATCTCATTCCCATGACTTGGACATTGCCCCGGTTCGCCGCAGAGGGAGTTGCGCCGGCTGCCAGCCCAGCCAGTTTGGTGATGTCGCGGCTGTTGACCGGGAGGGTGTCGAGTTTCTCCTGGTCGATGACCTGTCCCACATCGGTCCTCCCTCCCCCCAGCAGAACCGCCTCAGCCTGGTTCACCGCTTCATCGGTCGCCGTCCCTTTCTGGAGCTGGAAATCCGCTCGTAGGGACTGGCCCACCAGCAGAATCAGATCTCGGAGAACTTCCGTCCTGAATCCCTCCAATCGGACGACGATTTGATATCTTCCCACCCGGAGTCCGTCGCGCCGAAAATACCCTGTTTGGTTGGTTAGGAGCTCGACCGCTTCGTTGGTATCCACACGCCGGATGCTCACCTGGGCATAGTTTACTGGCGATCCATCCAGCAGGGCGACCGTTCCCAGAATAGTGCCGGTGTCGATCTGGGCGTAAAGGAGGGACCCTGCGAACAGCGAGAGTCCCAGGGAGGCCAGGACGGGGATTCGGCGGATGAGATTCATGGTTTCAGAAGGGGGCGGGGCTCCGGTATCGCCGACCTGTGGTCTTCGGTGCTTGAGACTCAATGCGTTCACTTCTCAGGGTCGGAGAGCAGCGAGTAGCCATCCTCGGTGACCACAACCACGTCCTCTATCCGGATCCCATAGCGGCCGGGCAGATAGATTCCCGGTTCCACTGTAAACACCATTCCCGGCTCCAGGTGCGCGCTGCCACGCGAGGAGATGGCAGGCAGCTCGTGTACCTCCAGTCCCAGGCCATGGCCAGTACTGTGGCCGAAGTATTCTCCGTAGCCGTGCTGCGCGATGACCTGGCGAGCTGCAGCATCAATCTCGAAGGCGGACACGCCGGGCCGGATCATTTCTAGGGCGGCTTGCCACGCTTCCCGCACGATGTGGTAGATGTCCGGTTTCGATGTCTTTTCAGGGATATAGACTCGGGTCAGATCGCTGCTGTAGCCACAATGGCGAACCCCAAAATCGCAGAGTAGGATTTCTTTCTCCTGCAGGGCTCTGGATGAGGCCACCCCGTGGGGTAGGGAAGAACGTGGGCCGGAAGCCACGATTGTCTCGAACGAGATACCTTCACCCCCCGCCTTCCGCAGCTCGAACTCCAGAACTCCTGCCAGCTGAATCTCTGAGTAGCCTGGCTTGACCTGATCCAGGAAACAACTGTATCCCGTTTGCGCGATCTCGAATGCCTTCCGCATCAAGGTTACCTCGCTCTCGGACTTGATCATGCGCAGTTCCTCGACCAGGTCAGAGGACGGGATCCAATCAATCTGGAGTTCCCACGAATCCATCTCCAGGAAAGATTGGTGCGACAAGTGCTTGGCCTCGACCCCGATCCTGGTGCGGTTGTGAAGAGACCGAGTCCCTTCCAGCAGCCCTTTCAGATCGGTTAGAGCCGACGAGGCGGTGAGGCGAACCTCACAGTTGACGGCGGATGCCTGAGCTTGCTCCAGATAGCGGGAGTCGCCCAGGAGGGTGGCCTCCCCTCGAATACAACAGGCGAGGCCGCTGCTCCCAGAGAAATTGAAGAGATAGTTGAGGTTGGGAGGGTGTGTGATGATCAATCCCTCGAGGTCGAGGTCTTGAAATCTCTTGAGCAGACGTTGATAGCGCAGCGAGAAGTTATCCAAGGGTTTCTTTGATTCTGGCAGTGATGAAAAACAAGATCTCCTGGGTTTCCCGCTGCTGGAAGCTCCTCCTGAATAGAACCCCCATGATCGGAATTTTTCCCAGGCCAGGCACCGTTTGCTCTTGCTCGCGTTCCGTTTCCAGGAAGATCCCTCCGATCACCGTGGTTCCAGCGTTGGGGAGTAGGACTACAGTTTGCGACTCGCTCGTCAAGATCGTCGGTATTCCCAGGACCGTGCGAGTAAAATCGGGAACATTATTCTCTACTCTGATCTTGAGAACAATTGTTTCCTTGCGTGTGACGGTTGGAGTGACTACAAGTTGCAGGGCCGCAGTTTCGAATCGCACGGTGGTGGTGAAGTTCTCCTGGACTGGGATCGGGATTCTAGCTCCCTGGGTGATGGTCGCTTCTGCATTACTCTGCGTGCTCACCCTCGGCCTTGACAGGATTCTCACATCACCCCTGGTCTCGGCGGCCGAAAGCATCGCGTCCAGAAGTGTCGTGTCCAGCCTTTGGCCGATCGTGACTCCGGCGGTCGCCAGGGACTGCTGAGCCGGAACCGTGACGTTCAACGTTCCTCGAATGGCGCTTCCAGGAGACCCTAGGAGCAGCCCCAACTGAGTGCCGAGCTCGCGAACGAAATTGGTGGTGGCTTGTATGATTCTCGCCTCGATCTCGACCTGAAGTTCGGGTACATCGAGCCTGGCTGCAAGGTGTTCAATCTGTTCTACCTTATGGGAGATGTCTGTGATGATCAGGGTATTGGTCCGTTCGTCCAGCTGGAGCTGACCTCGTTCCGAAAGGTGATTTTCTAGCGTGCTCGCGATTTCTTTGCCGGAGGTGTAGTTGAGCTGTTTGGCGCGGGTGACGATCTGCTGATCCAACAGCTCGGTCTTCTCCAGGAGTCGCTTTGCCTTTCTCTCGGAATCTCGGGTTTCTCTTTTGGAAATTCGCGCGATTTTCCCGAGAATGATCTTTTCCAGTCCGTAGCTGTTCAGAACCGCCTCGAGGATCTGGGTCCAGGGTACCGATTGGACGCGCAGAGTCAGCGTTCCCGTAATATCGGGATCGATAAGGAGGTTCAGATTGCCCAATTCAGAGATGACTCTGAAAAAGTCGGACAGGGAAGCCTCAACCAGTTTTAGGGAGATGAACTCAGCCGTCGCCTTGGGTCCGAAGCTCTCGTGCACAGAGTCGAGCTTCTTGTCGCTGGTTTGGGAGCGCGAGGGGTGGCTAGCTGGTGGGCGCGGGAGCTTCCTTGGGGAGGGCTGGGCGAGCCACTTGACGACTCTGTGAGCGTCCTCCCGTCGGATGAACGTGACCGAAGCCGGCGAGAGCTCGATGACCTCTCCATCCCGGAGTTTGCTACCGATGGGGGCCAAGTAGGTGTGGTGCCCAGCGGCTTGTAAGAGCGCTAATTTCTTATGCCCGTGGAGGGCAAGGCCCGACACGGAGACCTCCTCAATTGAGACGGCAGCAAGAGTATCAGGCGTCGCCTGAAGTAGAGCTTCGGGTGCGGCAGGCTGTGGGGACCCAGCCTCACCCAGTATTCGAAGAAAGGGATCTCTCTTTCCTCGGGGGTCGTACTTCTGAGCTTCAGCCGATTCGGCTCTAACAAGAGCCGCGGACAGCAGCAGGATTATGAAGAGCCTCAATCTGTCTCCTTCTCTGGATCAGGTCCAGGATCCTCCAGGACAAAGGTTGACGCGGTCAGCCGTGCTCGGAGGCTTCTCCCTGGGTTCGGATCTCCTTCCACCCCTTTGATCGCGAGGTTCGTAATGTTGATGATCTGTTCAGATTGGCCCACCCTTTCGAGAAAGCGGCCCAGACTGTGGAAGCTCCCTTCCAGCGAGATCTGAAGGGGATGCTCCTGATAGAAGCGGCTGCCGACTCTCTCGAGCGGGACGAAGCTGTTGATCTCGAGATCCGAACTCCTGGCCAGCTGTTGAATCTGAGCCATGACGGCAGGGCTCTCCCTCCGGGCCAGGGCCACCTGAAGCTGTTCCAGCCTGGTCCGAGCCTGGCTGAGGCGTTGGATCGATTGGGACAGATCTATGCTGCTGCCCCTTCTTTGAGAGAGGGCACTCTTCAAATCCCGTTCTTGTCCTTTCAACGAGTCGAGTTCAGTCTGGAGGGGCCAGATCCAAACGACGTGAAGCAGAATCGAAACTAGCGCGGTCAACACAATTATTTTGATCGGTCGGTTTTTTCGTTGTGAGCCGGATCTGCGGCTTGTCTGCTCGCTCATGGGTCAGTATGAAATCTCGGATTCGGCTCGAAACCTAAGCTTTCCGCCGCTGGCTTCCCAACCCGTCAGATCGACTCGTATGAGAGCCGGGCTGCGCTTCAAGGTGGTAATGAAATCGGTGATGCTGGCCAGGCTCAACGCCTCTCCCTCGATACTGACAACCCGATCCCTTTCTTGCAGCACCGTCAGCCAGAGCGTAGGGAGGCGAGGCAGGCTTTCGGTGATCGCGTTCACCAAGTCGAGAGGACCCTTCTGCCGTGTCCTGAGATGCTCTATTGCCCCTAACTGTTCTTCCAAGCGGGCTTCTCGGAGCTGGCACTGTGCCAGTTTGGCCCGAGAAACCTCGGCCTCCTCTTGTCGCCTCCCTAGCACCTCTATCCTGGCCAGGACTTCGGATTTCCGGTGGAAAAGGGTCAGGTACTGCCAGCCAGCGTGCCCCAAGATCGCGAAGACGAGTAGGGTTGCAACTTTCCTGGGACTGGGCCAGCCTAAGAATCTGGGTCCACCCCTATTGGGATACTGTCGCAGTAAATTGATCTGAATCATCTTCGCCGAGCGGATCGCAGCGCCAATCCCAACGCCACCGCAGATTCGTTTGCGAGGCGGGAAAGGTGCTCGGAAGAGTAGGCTTGATGGTCTACCTGGATCTTCTTGAAGGGCTCTAGAAACTGGACAGGAAACTGCAGCTTTTGCTGTAGCGAGTGCCGCAACCCTCTACTTCTGGAGCCGCCACCGCTTAGCAACATCCGCTGGGGCGCGATGCCGTCCGAGCCTGCCTTGAAATAGTCCAAGGTCCTTTCGATTTCAAGAACGAGCAGATCGGAAACTGACTCGAGAATTGCCACAGCCTGCCTCTGGATTGGTCCTTTAAGGTTGCCCAGGTCCAACTTGGTCTGTTCAGCTACTTCGTGGGAAAGGCCAAGTTCCTTTCTCAAGAAGTCGCTGTAGTAGCTTCCTCCCACGGCCATGTTTCGGGTAAAGAGAAGCTCCCGGCCTTGTAGAACGATCAGATGGGTGACGGAGCTGCCCACGTCCAGGAGGACGGCTACGTCAGCGGAGTCTGGCTGGTAGTTGTACTCGTAGACGTTCAATAGCGCGAAGCAATCGACGTCTATGACCACTGGGATACGGTTGGCCAGGGAAGCGAGTCTGATCCGTTCCGCAATCTTGTCCCGCTTGGCGGCAACCAGGATGGCCTCGACCCCCTTGCCCTCCGCATCTTCGTTCAGCACCTGATAGTCCAGGTGCACGTCGGACATATCGAAAGGAATCGAATACTCTGCCTCCCATCGTATCCCCCGTACCAGTTCTTGTTCGTCTCGGGCAGGCAGGGAGACTCTCTTGATGATGACGGAACTTCCTGGGAGCGAGGTCGCGATCCTGCGTTTGCGGGTCCCGGCTGCGTGAAAGCTCTGCTGGATTGCGTCGATGACCTCGGACTCGGAGCGAACCTCTCCCTCAACGATGCTGCCGTGGGGCAGAGGTTGCAGGACCAGGGAGACGAGTTTGTATCCTTTCGTCCCTAGGTGTGTGAGGTCGGCCAGCTTGATGGCCGAGGAGCCGATATCCACTCCGACCAGGTTAGAGTTGGAGGATCTGAACCACACTGAGAATCCAACTAAAAGTAGGTCTTGGAAGCGGGGCAGGATGCGGTGGTGTAAGACGATTGAACAGAAAAGCCCGACAGCTTGTCAAGCCGAGCACGTGGTCGGGTAGCGGATCGGCTCAAACAGCCACATATAGAGGCCGTGGATCTTGACAGGAAGAAGAAGTTTCGGTAACTTTGCACGTTCTCGTTGGCAGGGGATGAGTGTAGCCATGACAAGTAAGACAATTTTGCCGAAGGCGGATGCAGAGAAGAAGTGGTTTGTTGTCGATGCGCAGGATCAGGTCCTGGGCCGCCTGGCAACCGGGATAGCAACGATCCTCATGGGCAAGAACAAGGCGTGGTATACTGACTTCCTCGATACGGGTGATTTTGTCGTCGTGGTAAATGCTGGCAAGATCAGACTTACGGGCAGAAAGAGGACCCAGAAAACCTACTATTCACATAGCGGTTATCCGGGAGGTCTGAAAGAGACCTCGGCGCAAGAGCTTCTGGAAAAGCGTCCCGAGCGCGTCATCAGATTTGCCGTTCGTGGCATGCTCCCGAAGAACAAGTTGGGGAAGAAGATGCTCAGCAAGCTGAAGATCTATGCGGGCGGAGAGCATCCCCACCAGGCACAGAAACCGGAACCGCTAGCACTTTGAATTGGTGATCATGGAAAGTGGAGAGACCGGCCTAGAGAAAGTTCAATACTATGGTACCGGCAAGCGGAAGACGGCCACTGCACGGGTGTTCCTCATGCCCGGCAGCGGTCAGATTGTCGTAAACCATGTGGATGTCCAAGAGTATTTCAAACACGCCACGCAGCGAACCATAGTCAGCCAACCCCTTGAGAAAACCGAGAATACAGGTAAGTTTGACGTCTATGTGAACGTCAAAGGGGGAGGGTATACAGGACAGGCAGGAGCGATTCGCCTAGGCATAGCTCGGGCCCTCCTTCGGTACGATCCCGAGCTGCGTCCGTCCCTCAAGAAACCTGGTTTCTTGAGGCGGGATCAGCGGATCAAGGAGCGAAAGAAATATGGCCAGCCAGGTGCCCGCAAGCGATTCCAGTTCTCGAAGCGATAGGCGAGAGGGGGTTGCTTGAGCGCGATTTCGATTAAACAGTTGTTGGAAGCGGGTGTTCATTTCGGACACCAGACCCGCCGCTGGAACCCAAAGATGAAACCCTACATCTTTGGTCAGCGAAACGGAATCCACATCGTAGATCTCCAAACAACACTCAGACTCTTCAAGGAAGCCGTAGAGTTTCTGACCGATATGTCGTCACGGGGAAAGACCGTCCTGTTTGTTGGAACCAAGAGGCAAGCTCAGGAATCGATCTCTGAGGAGGCTCAGCGCTGTGGGATGTACTACGTAAACAACCGCTGGCTGGGGGGGCTGCTTACGAACTTCGTGACGGTTCGAAACAGCATCAAACGCTACAAAGATCTGGAAGAAAAGCGGGCTGATGGATTCTATGAAAAGCTGTCGAAGAAGGAAGTTGCCCGTCTGGAGCGCGAGCGCAAGAAGCTCGAGAAGAATTTGCGTGGGATCAGGGACATGGATCGGTTGCCCGATGCCTTGTTCGTGGTCGATTCGAACCGAGAGTCCATCGCGGTGCAGGAAGCTGCCAAGCTGAACATCCCTATCATAGCCGTAGTGGATACCAACGGCGATCCCGACTATGTGGACTACGTCATTCCGGGCAACGATGATGCCCTGAGAGCGGTGAGGCTGTTCTCTGCAACCGCGGCCGATGCCGTGTTAGCGGGTCGAGGCCTTTTCGAAGCGGAGAAGGCAGAGGCAGAGGCAGAGGCTGTGGCCAAGGCAGAAGCGAAACCAGAAGCCAAGGCAGAGCCGAAACCGGAAGCCAAGGCAGAGGCGAAACCGGAAGCCAAGGCAGAGCCGAAACCAGAGGCCAAGGCAAAGCCCGAGACGAAGACCAAACCAAAGAAGGCACCGAAGCAGGCCGAGAAGGAAACCAAGAAAAAAACTGCACCCACTTCTAGCAGTGGCGCTTCCACAAAGGCCAAGGCGGCTGAGACGAAGGCCAAGAAGTCGGCTCAGGTCAAGGGAACTTCATCCGCAGAGGCGGCGGCCGGCAAAGCTCCCAAGAAGACCTCTGAAGCCGATGCGAAGGTGGTCGGGGTCAAGGGTTGAAGGGCAGTCTGCAGGGGTAGCGAGGGTTCATGACGATCACGGCGGAGCAGGTTAAATCTCTTAGGCAGAGAACCGGCGCAGGCATGATGGACTGCAAGAGAGCTTTGACTGAGGCCGAGGGAGCCGTTGACCGAGCCGTTTCGATTTTGCGAGAAAAGGGCCTGGCGGCGGCCCAGAAGAAATCGGGTCGCGACACCCATGAGGGTATCGTTGGGCAATATATCCACGCGGGGGGGAAGCTGGGCGTGCTGGTTGAGGTCAATTGCGAGACTAACTTCGTTGCCCGAACGGAAGATTTTCAGGGCCTGGTCAGAGATCTCGCCATGCAAGTCGCCGCCTCCAACCCTCTCTATGTGCATCGTGATGACGTTGGGCCTGAAGAAGTCGACGCGGAAAAGGAAATATATTGGAAGCAGGCGTCGAGTAGCGGGCGACCCGAGCACGTCATGGATAAGATCATTGAGGGCAAACTCCAGAAGCACTATTCGGAGGTCTGTCTCTATGATCAGCCCTTTGTAAAAGACCCTTCGGTTTCGATCGAAGATCTGATCAAAACAAAGATTGCCACCCTGAAAGAGAACATCACCGTTCGCCGTTTTTGCCGGTTCAAAGTTGGAGAGGATACGTAACTCTCACTTCTTCGGCTGACTGCAAAAGGCGTTCCACATCCGATTGGGTAAAGCAGGAGGAGGACTTGGCCCGGGAGAACAAGGTTCCTGCGGTTGAGCCGGTTGAACTCCAGCGGCCGAGCTACGCCAGGATCCTGATCAAGCTCAGTGGTGAGGTCTTGGGTGGGCACACCGAATTCGGCGTGGACCCCAAGGCGATGGCGAATATAGCACGTGAGATCAAGGAGGTCCATCGTCTTGGTTCCGAGATCTCGATCGTGGTGGGTGGAGGCAACATCGTTCGGGGTGTTGCGGTCAGCGATGCTGGCTTTGACCGCGCGACGGGCGACTACATGGGGATGCTCGCCACGGTCATCAACGCTCTGGCCCTTCAGAGTGCGCTCGAACAAGAGGGCGTCAACACTCGGGTGCTGAGCGCGATCCACATGGCCGAGGTTGCCGAGCCCTTCATTCGCAGGCGCGCCGTCCGACACCTTGAAAGAAAACGTGTGGTCATTTTTGCTGCGGGAACTGGAAATCCCTATTTCTCTACCGACACTGCTGCTGCGTTAAGGGCGATGGAAATCAGGGCCGAGGTAATTCTCAAGGGGACCAAGGTGGACGGGGTCTATGACTCGGATCCATCCCAGAACGATCAGGCCAAGCTGTTCGACCGGCTTACTTACTTTCAGGTACTCGAGAAACGGCTGAAAGTAATGGATACGACCGCCATTTCTCTGTGCATGGATCACGACCTTCCGATTATCGTGTTTAACCTTCGCCAGGAAGGGAATATCAAGGCGGCCGTTCTGGGGAAGAAGGTCGGGTCAATCATCACTCGTTAGCAGGTAGTCGGGGAGTTACCCGGTAGGAGTGGGCTTTGCCGGCGATGTAGTTTAGATGGAGGTGACATGACCAAAGCAGTGATCTCTGGGGCACGACAGAGGATGGACAAAACAATCGAGGACCTCATGCGCGAGTTAACCACCATCCGTACCGGTCGTGCTTCGGTACACCTTCTGGATCAAGTACAGGTGGACTACTACGGCACGCTCACGCCCATCAACCAGCTGGCGACGTTGCATGTTCCCGACCCAAGTCTGATCACAGTACAGCCCTGGGACCTTTCACAGATAGCAAGTTTAGAGCGGGCGGTGCGAGCCTCGGATCTGGGACTTAATCCGTCGAATGATGGTCAAGTTATTCGGATTCCAATTCCGGCGCTGACCGAAGAAAGACGGAAAGACCTGGCCAAACATGTGGGAAAAATTGCAGAGCAGCACAAGGTTGCGGTTCGCAATATCCGTAGGGATGCGAACGAACAGTTGAAAAAGCTACTGAAGAATAAGGAAATTTCGGAAGATGATGAGGCTGGTAGCCTTGAAGAGACACAGTCTCTGACCAACCAGTTTACTCAGAAGGTCGAGACCCTAGCCAAACAAAAGGAGATGGAGATCCTGGAGGTCTGAACGTCTGAACCTCGCACGTCCAGGTCACCGATTAATGCGAAGATTGAGGAAGCCTGAAGCGCAAGCGAGGGGTTGGAGACCTGCGAGATCTAGCTGTGCTCCGCTCTCTTGCTGGCCCCTTTTGCAGAGGATAAGAGTTGTTGCGTAGCGCTTTTCTTGTCTCCGCTCAAATGCCCTTTGGGCGATGCATCTCGCAGATCTCCAACCTCTCGCTCGCGCTTTAGGCTTTTATGACTCGAGCAGTTTCTTTCATATACGATCCGGCGCAGCGAGGCTGAAACTTCATTTGGGAACGTAGCTTTCGTCTTCAGGCCGAAGTCTTATTCTTGCGAGCCTTTAGCTCGAGATGGCGGCCTGGAGACCACCACTACGACCCGGATCCAGAGTTTCCTTCCGAATGATCCAGAGTCTCTCCTCGCGTTTTTCCTGCCACTCCGAAGGCCTTGCGGCGTGCCCCTGATCGCCCAGGGATCCGGTTGTCTTCGTTTCCTCAATTGTGTTATCAATGAAGTGGTGGCTGAGTTTCGAGAAGATCCAGATGATACCTCTGTCTGGCCGCAAAACAGGGGGGACGCCTCCCACTCTAGCTCGCAGACGTCACGGCCGGATTCAACTTTGCGCCTGCTAAGAGCACACGAGTTGTCGGCAGTTTCGGATTCTACAACCGAAACCCGCCAGCCGAGTCCCAGCCGCGATTGGGGCTCCATTATCCAGGATCTCCGGGGCTGGGCCAGAGATATCTTTTTTGCCGCCTTGGCGGCCGTCCTGATCGTGATTTTCGTGGTCCAGCCAGTGAAGGTTGAGGGGACGAGCATGCAGCCCAACCTCGCCGACCAGGAGCGCATTTTTGTCAGCAAGTTCATCTACCATTTTTCCGATATCGACCGAGGAGACGTCATTGTTTTCTGGTATCCTAATGACGTCAGCAAGTCGTTTATTAAACGGGTCATCGGACTCCCTGGAGACAGGGTCGAGATCAGGAAGGGCGAAGTCTATATCGACGGGAAGAGGCTGGGTGAGCCCTATGTCGGGCCCGCGTATCGCGACGATAGTTTTCATCGAATCGTCGAGGTTCCACTGCGTCAGTACTTTGTGCTTGGCGATCACCGAAGTTCGAGCAATGACAGTCGGAGCTGGGGGTTCGTCCCTGAAGCCCAGATATTTGGTAAGGCGGTCTTCCGTTACTGGCCGCTGTCAAAGCTAGGAATGATTGATTAGTCCGCATTCTTCATGCGCGTCTGCCGCCAGGCGCCGCAGAGGTCTTCCTGAGCAAGGCTTGCGACCGAGACCACGAGCAGCTAGCCCGTGGGTTGTGTCTTGGGAGTGGAGCGCGGCCAGGAGTGGGCACGCTTAATGTCCGAGAGTCCTGATAGAACGAACGAGATCTAAAAGAGATCGGGTTTTTTGATCGCGGAGAATCGTTGTGCAGAAAGCCACGTTGTGTCTCGAAGATGGCACCTGTTTCGAAGGACTTGCCTTCGGAGCCGAGGCTGAGGCTTTGGGAGAGGTCGTCTTCAACACTTCGATGACCGGCTATCAAGAGGTGCTCACCGACCCCTCCTACGCCGGCCAGATCGTGGTGATGACTCAGCCCGAGATCGGAAATTACGGAACCAACCGTGACGACCAGGAATCCGCCAGACCCTTCGTTGAGGGTTTCGTCGTTCGGGAGTGTAGCCCTATCTACTCGAACTGGCGAGCTGAGCAATCCCTAGACGATTATCTTCGAGGGCACGGCGTCGCTGGAATATCAGAAATCGATACCCGCGCGCTGGTCAGGCACATTCGCGAACGAGGGGCGATGCGGGGTATCATTTCTGCATCCGGGTCGACTCGCGAACAGTTAGAGGAGAGAGTCCTGCAGCATCCGCACATGGCTGGAAGCGACTATGTCCGGACCGTCAGCACGGAGCGCCGCTACACTTGGCCCGTTGAGAGTCCCAGCTTCAAGGTCGTCGCCTTCGACTTTGGAATCAAACATAATATTCTGCGCTGTCTGGCGGCTCGGGGATGCGATGTCACTGTAGTTCCGGCGACGACGCTGCCTGAAGATGTCCTGGGACTTGACCCGGACGGCATCTTTCTGTCGAATGGGCCGGGAGATCCGGAACCGCTGGGCTACATTGTCGAGAACCTGAAGAAGCTAATAGGGAAGCGACCGCTGTTCGGGATCTGTTTGGGCCACCAACTCCTGGGGCTGACCCTAGGGGGGAAGACCTATAAGCTCAAGTTTGGGCATCGAGGAGGAAACCAGCCGGTCAAGAATCTGACTTCGGGAAAGATCGAGATAACCTCCCATAACCACGGTTTCGCCGTGGATCCGGAGTCACTGGACGATGGGCAGATCGAGCTCACTCATATGAACTTGAACGATCAAACGCTGGAAGGTTTTCGGCATCGATCCACGCCAGTTTTTTCTGTGCAGTACCACCCAGAGGCCTCCCCTGGTCCTCACGACTCGCTCTATCTATTCGATCAGTTCCTCGACGTCATGCGCGAGTATCGGGACCAGCCGATCCGGTCAGGCTAAGTACACTGGAACGTATTTAGGGGATGAGGTGAGACTAGTTCCAGCAGGAGGAGAGACGGACCGAGCGAGGTCCGGTTCCGAAATTGGGATATGCCCAAGCGAGATGACCTGAAGAAGATCCTGATCATCGGATCAGGGCCGATCGTGATCGGCCAGGGGTGCGAGTTCGACTACTCCGGGACTCAGGCCTGCAAGGCCCTGTTGAGTGACGGATTCCAGGTAGTACTCGTCAACTCCAACCCTGCCACAATCATGACCGATCCTGAATTTGCGACCCGGACCTACGTTGAGCCCCTGACGGTGGAATACGTGTCTGAGATCATCAGGAGGGAGCGACCGGATGCTCTTCTGCCCACGGTGGGGGGACAGACAGGACTGAATGTTTCGGTTGAGCTAAGCGAGAGCGGGATCCTCCACGAGTTGGGTGTGGAGATGATCGGGGCCAAATTGAATGCGATTCGGGTCGCCGAGGACCGCAGGCGGTTTCGGGCGGCGATCGAGGAGATCGGGCTGGAAGTCCCGGCTTCCGGGTTTGCCAACGATCTCAAGGAGGCGGCTGCGATCTTGGAGCAGGTGGGTCTGCCGGCGGTCATTCGTCCTTCCTACACACTCGGAGGAACTGGCGGCGGTATCGCTTTCAACAATGAAGAGTTTGACGAGATCGCGGGCCGCGGTCTTCAACTCTCTCCAATCCACGAGATTCTGATAGAAGAATCCATCCTGGGATGGAAGGAATTCGAACTCGAGGTCATGCGGGATCTCAACGATAATGTGGTGATCATCTGTTCGATCGAGAACTTCGATCCGATGGGAGTCCATACAGGGGACTCCATCACGGTTGCTCCCGCTCAGACCCTGACGGACAAGGAATACCAGCAGATGCGGGATGCGGCCATCCAGATCATCCGACGGGTGGGAGTGGAGACCGGAGGGTCGAATATTCAGTTCGCGATCAATCCCGATAACGGT
This sequence comes from Acidobacteriota bacterium, assembly GCA_965219855.1. Taxonomy (GTDB): domain Bacteria; phylum Acidobacteriota; class UBA6911; order RPQK01; family JAJDTT01; genus CAUZIZ01. Next base: position 155,947 of record CBDCOR010000012.1, on the reverse strand, counting down.
CAGATAGCCGTGATCGAGATGAATCCTCGTGTCAGTCGGAGCTCGGCCCTGGCGTCGAAAGCAACCGGGTTTCCCATCGCCAAGATCGCAGCCAAGCTGGCAGTAGGCTACACGCTCGACGAGATCCCCAACGATATTACGCTCAAGACTCCGGCCTCCTTCGAGCCCACCCTCGACTATGTAGTAGTCAAGATTCCCCGTTGGAACTTTGAGAAATTTCCGGAGGCGGACAGTATTCTGGGCACCCAGATGAAGTCAGTGGGAGAGGTAATGGCGATTGGCAGGACCTTCAGAGAGGCGCTGCTCAAGGGCTTGCGTTCCCTGGAAACAGGGAAGACCCTCGCCAGTGAAGCCACAGACCCCGAGCGCATTCGGGAACATCTCGTTCGGCCTAATCCATCCCGTCTCGCCTACCTCGCCTTGGCGTTTCGCGTGGGCTATACGATCGAAGAGATCTTCAAGTTGACGACCATTGATCGTTGGTTTCTGGAACAGATCGAACGGGTGGTCAGCATGGGAAAGGAGCTCGAAAAGGTCGAGCTTTCAGGGGTTGATCGCGAGCAGCTAATGCGGGTAAAGCGGGAGGGTGCCTCGGATCTTTGGCTTTCCCAGATCCTGAACAGTGCCAAGGGGAATGCTCCGTCACCAGTGTCAGAAGAAGGCGCTGCCTCCGGCAGGCTTAGCGAAGAAGATGTCTTCCGCTATCGAGAGGAGCAGGGCGTCGCGCCGGTTTTCAAGAGAGTGGACACCTGCGCCGCCGAATTCGAATCCTATACACCGTATCTCTACTCCAGCTACGAGCAGGAAGACGAATCTGATCCGACCGACCGCAAGAAGATTGTGATTCTTGGCAGCGGTCCCAACCGAATTGGGCAGGGCATTGAGTTCGACTACTGCTGCTGCCACGCGGCTTTTGCCCTCAGGGAAGATGGTCATGAGGCCGTCATGGTCAATTGCAACCCTGAAACGGTCTCGACCGATTACGATACTTCGGACCGGCTCTACTTCGAGCCGCTTACCTTCGAGGACGTGATGGCGGTGGTGAGAAAAGAGAAGCCACTAGGGGTGATTGTGCAGCTGGGAGGGCAAACTCCTTTGAAGCTCGCCCTAAAGCTCTTTGAGGCCGGCGTCCCGATTATCGGAACGTCGCCAAAGTCTATCGATCTGGCTGAAGATCGAGAGCAGTTCGAAGAGCTGCTGAAGGAGCTCGACATCCCGCGTCCTAACAACGGTTCAGCAATGTCGGTGGAAGAAGCGCGCAAGGTTGCTGATCGGATTGGCTACCCGATTCTGGTAAGGCCCTCCTATGTTCTCGGTGGGCGAGCGATGGCGATCATCTACGACGAGGCGTCCCTCGAGAAGTACGTGAATCATGCAGTGGATGTCTCCCCGGAGCACCCCGTGCTGATTGATAGATTTCTGGAGGATGCACGGGAGTATGACGTCGATGCCCTGGCGGACGGTGAGAACGTGGTCATCGGTGGAATCATGGAGCACATCGAGGAGGCTGGCATCCACTCGGGCGACAGCACCTCGGTCCTTCCTCCCATGGTGATCGAGGAGGAGCATCTGGAAACGATGAGGAATTACACTCGTCGATTGGGCAAGGCTCTCAACGTCATAGGCCTGATGAATGTCCAGTTTGCCGTGGTCGAGGACCGTGTCTACGTCCTGGAGGTCAACCCTCGGGCCAGTCGAACCACACCCTTCGTGAGCAAAGCTACGGGGGTACCACTGGCGAAAATAGGAGCCAGGCTCATGATCGGGAAGACCTTGCCGGAGCTGGGCCTCAACGAGGATCTGAAAGTGACCAGCTGTTTCGTCAAGACTCCGGTTTTTCCGTTTGCCAAGTTCCCCGGAGTCGATACGATTCTAGGTCCTGAGATGAAATCGACCGGGGAGGTCATGGGAGTCTCGGATAGCTTCGGGTACGCCTACGCCAAGGCCCAGATCAGCTCGGGTAACGACCTGCCCAAGGCAGGCGTCGTCTTTATCAGCGTCAACGAGCGGGACAAACGCTACGTCAGCTCTCTCTCCAGGGATTTTCAGGAACTCGGGTTTCAGTTGGTGGCTACCAGCGGAACCGCGTTGGTACTTGCCCAGGCAGGCCTGGAAGTCGACACGGTGTACAAGGTTAACGAGGGCCGACCCAACGTCGTCGACCTCATCAAGAGCAAGAAAATCGACCTGGTTGTCAACACCCCCCTGGGCCGGGAGTCGTTCTTTGACGAAAAGGCGATACGGCGGTCCTGCACACAGTACAGCACTCCTTGTATTACGACTCTCTCAGCCGCCGCCGCGGCCATCAGCGCGATTCGGGCTCTACAGAGGGAAGAAGTCCAGGTCAAAAGCCTTCAAGAATACCACGGCATTGGGGTCGAGGCGTGAACACCCAGGGAGGTCGCACGTCCAAAGAGGTCGCACGTCTGAACGTCTGAACGTCGCACGTCTCTTAGCCCGAAGTTACCCTGAAAACTAGCTGAAAAACAACCTGTAAGCCATTGTGGATCATCAGGTAAGGGTCTTTTTGTGTTCGACAATTTGTACCCATGTAATAGTTGGTTTAGTGTCCTTTATTATCGGTAGTATGTGATATTATAGTGCCCATGTACATCGAATCCGTTCCCAACCGCAACTCGCCCCCGGCCATTCTCCTGCGCGAGTCCTACCGGCAAGCCGGCAAGGTGCGCAAGCGCACTCTGGCTAACCTCAGCAAGTGGCCCGCGGAGATCGTCGAAGGCCTGCGCAGCCTCTTGAAGGGAGGCTCCGTCATCTCCGACTTGAGCCAAGCCTTCCAGGTCCAGCGCACTCGCCCCCATGGTCATGTGGCGGCCGTCTTGGGTACCCTGCGCCGCCTCGGTTTGGAGCGCTTACTGGCCACTCGCAACAGCCTGCAGCGCCGCCTGGTAGTGGCCCTGATCGTGGCGCGCATCCTGGAGCCCCGCTCCAAGCTGGCCACCGCACGCGGATGGGATCCCCAGACCCTGTCCAGCAGCTTGGGCGAGCTCTTACAGGTGGAGGCCGCGACGGCCGATGATCTGTACGGCGCCTTGGACTGGCTGCTCGTTCGACAACCAAAGATTGAAAACCAGCTGGCGGCTCAGCGCCTGCAGGACGGTTGCCTCGTGATCTACGACGTCACCTCGACCTACTTCGAAGGGAGGAGTTGCCCGTTGGCCCAGCGGGGGTATTCCCGAGACGGCAAAGGGGGTACGCTGCAGATCGTCTTCGGCCTGCTGTGCGACCGTCAAGGCTGCCCTGTCGCGGTCGAGGTCTTCGAAGGCAACCGAGCGGACCCCACAACAGTGACCAGCCAAATCCAAAAACTGCGCCAACGCTTCGGGTTGCGCTCGGTGGTGGTGGTCGCCGATCGAGGAATGCTGACGGAAGCCCGCATTCGGGAGGAGCTCAAGCCGCTGCCCGGCATGGGCTGGATCACGGCCCTGCGAGGCCCTCAGATCCGCAAACTGTTTCAATCCGGTCCGCTGCAGCTGTCCCTGTTTGATCAACGCGACCTGGCCGAGATCCAGAGCCCGGACTACCCCGGGGAACGGCTCATTGTCTGCCGTAATCCCCTCTTAGCGGAGGAACGGGCCCGCAATCGCCAGCAACTGCTCCAGGCGACCGAGCTGGAGTTGGAGAAGATTGTCCAGGCAACGCAACGTCCGAAGCGTCGCTTCAAGGGCAAGGATCGGATTGCCCTGCGGGTGGGCAAAGTCCTCAACCGCTACAAAGTGGGCAAGCATTTTGTCCTGGAGATCGGCGAGGAGTCCTTCTCCTACCAGCGCCGGCAGGAGCGCATCGAGCAGGAGGCGGCACTGGACGGGATCTATGTGATTCGCACCAACCTGGCCCGCGAGCAAATGGATGCCGAACAAACGGTGGCTGCCTACAAGGGGTTGTCCGTCGCCGAACGGGCCTTCCGCAGCTGTAAGAGTGTCGATCTGAAGGTCCGACCCATTTACCACCATCTGGAGGATCGGGTCCGCGCTCACGTCTTTCTGTGCATGCTTGCCTACTACGTCGAGTGGCACATGCGACAGAAGTTAGCTCCGATCCTGTTCGACGACGAGGATCCCGAGGCGGGGAGGCAGCTTCGCGATTCGGTGGTGGCACCCTCTCAGCGCTCTCCTCAGGCCCTCCGCAAGGCTCACCGCAAGCGCACCGTTGAGGGTGGGCCCGTGCACAGCTTTCAGACCTTGCTCAGCGATTTGGCCACGATCTCCAAAAACCGGATTCAGCCGCAGTTGCCCGGCTCAGCAGCCTTCGACAAAATCACCCGTCCCACATCGCTTCAGCAGCGAGCCCTGGATCTCCTCGGCGTTCGTCTATAATGTACCCAGTACCGACGCAGCTGATTTGTAGCATTACCCCAATCTTAACAATAGGTTACATCACTTTTCTACGAGGTAACTTAGGCTTAGCCGGGAACAGTCAGCTCCGGAACTCAAAGCAGCGGAAACCTGAAAGTTAGAAGGCCACTACCGGTGCTCCACGACCTGGGACGTGCGACGTTCGGACGTTCAGACGTGCGACCTCTTCAGACGTGCGACTTGACTTTTACTCTGGGTCGTTTCGTTTTCTTCTACCTTTCCCCCAACCTGGTTTATTGATCTGCCGGCTTCGAGCGATCCCTAGACTCTGGGGCGGTACGTCTTCCGTGATCGAAGACCCAGCGGCTACGTAGGCTTCTTCTTGAATGGAGACTGGAGCCACCAGCTGAGTGCCACTTCCTATGAAGGCCCGATCCTCGATCACCGTCTTATGCTTATCTCGTCCGTCGTAGTTGCAGGTAATCGTTCCCGCTCCGATGTTGACTCCGCTGCCGGCTTCGGTGTCGCCCAGGTAGGAGAGGTGAGCTGCCTTGCTGGAGTCACCGAACCGGGTATTCTTGAGTTCAACGAAATTTCCGATTCGGCAGGAGTTGGCCACAACCGTGTTTGCCCTTAGGTGGGCGAAAGGACCCACATGGCTGCCGGCACCGACCTTACTGTTTCGGACTACCGAGCAATGGTCGACGACGACACCTTCCTCGAGAGTGGCGTCGCTCAGGTGGGAGAACCCACGAATCGTGCAGCCTGGGCCAATCACGGTCTGCCCTTCCAGAATCACTCCTGGGTAAAGGACCGTGTCTCGCCCGATCACTACTGTCGGCTCGATATAGACGGAAGATGGATCCAGCATGGTGACTCCTTCCAGCATCCAGCGACGAGCGATCTCATTTCTCATCTTTCCCTCCACCACCGCCATCTCCTCCCTCGTGTTGACACCCAGAAGTTCCTCCGGAGAGCTGCTCTCCAGAATTGCCACTTTCTCTCCCCTGCTGCGAAGAATGCGAAGCAGGTCGGTCAAGTAGTATTCTGCTGCGCTGTTGTTTCTCGAAAACTGTGAGAGGTTGGCGAGTAGGGACTCGATCTTGAAGCAATTCAAGCCCGTGTTCACTTCCTTGATCAGCTTTTGCTCGGAAGTGGCCTCTCGTTCCTCTACGATGTCGATCGCTTCACCTTGTTCATCCCTGAGGATACGGCCATAGCCAAAGGGGTTGTCCAGGATGGCCGTCAAGAGGACCTGGTCGACATCCTCCCGCTCTCGAATCTGAAAGAGGTGTTCCAGCTCCCGACTTCGGATCAATGGCATATCTCCGTAGAGCACGAGCAGACTGCCGGAGAGCCCTTCCAGCTGGGATTTTGCCGCCATGATTGCATGGCCGGTCCCAAGCTGCTCGCGCTGCAGGACGATCTCGACACCAAAGCTGGAAACTGCCTCCTCGATCCTTTCTGCCTGGTGACCAAGGACCAGAAATGTCGTCCTGATGTCCAGGTTTGTGAGCTGCTCCAGGACGTGCTGGATAAGCGGTTTTCCACATACGGGGTGGAGCACCTTCGGCTGCTCCGACTTGATACGGGTCCCTTTACCCGCGGCGAGGATGAGGGCGTGACGATCGGGTTGCTTCTGGTTGCTGGGCATACCTACACGGGCTGGCTTACTGTGCCCACACCGGGATCAGTGAAAACGGGGAATTCGGACTAACCCTCGGTCGAGATTACTTGTGCAAATTCCTTGTTCCTGGACAAGAGCTCGAAGTCGGGATCGTTGCGGGCAAAGATCCGGTTCTGTGGGTTGCTCTTGATAGCGGACTTCAGATTCTTGAGGGCATTCTGGGTGTTCCCGAGCGAAGCCTCGGTTGCAGCTATCGCATAGTGGATGTGATCCGTCTCCCCCTTGTTTATTTTCTGGGCCTTCTCGAACAACTTCAGGGCGTCGTCATAGAGGCCCTGATTGTGATGCAAGACTCCGAGATCGTAGGCTTCTTCAGAGCACGTGGGTCCCTTCTTGTCCGCCGCATCGATTCTTGTCTCACATACCCTCAAGAGAAGGTCCACCCGAGCCAGAACGTCAACCTCAGTGGGGAAGTCCTGCTTGATTTGAGAGAGAAGTTTCTGCGTTTTCGGGTACTGCCTCTTGTTCAGCGATGCCAGAGCATCGGCATAGAGCTTATAAATATCCGCTTTCTTGCTGGTCTTTGCCGCCATCAACTGCCTCCATTTTGATTCAAGCCGGAACAGAAAAACAAGAGGACCATTATAGGACGTAGGCACGTAAAAAACCAAGAGCATCCGCCGCCGCTGACGAGAGTGCTTTCAAGCCTAGCGTTCCTGCTTCGCAACCCTTCCTCGCCGGCTCAGTAGGGGGACTATCGAGGAGGCTTCGAGAAGCCTCACCCGCCTTGGCGGAGAAGGCCCGTTTTTGTTATCGTGACTGGGTATGGGAGAACAGCTGGAACGGGTGCAACAGTTGGCGGAGAAGTACTCTGATCTCCCACATGAGGTGGTCGTCAAGGAGGATCTGCTCCGCACGGGAGTGGCGTTTTCGGCGGACTCCTTGCGGGTGGCATCGGGTTTCAAGCCGAAAGCCTACTTCATCTTCTCCTTCGACCTGGTGCCCATTTCAGAGATGGCGCAGCAGGAGAACCTTCACGCCCCCGAGGAGATCTGTCTGAAAGGCGGATCCGGGGACTTCCGCCGCACCATCGTCTCGGTGCGATTGAACCCGAATTCGCCCTATTGTATCGAGCTGTCGTCGGAAGGGCAGTTGATGCTCACGTTGGAAGGAACCGAGCTTGCTCAGGTAGAGTTTCCGGAGGTTCCCGAGTACTACCGCCGAACGCTTGCAGGTGGCAAACCCATCACAGATATTGCCCCGACCATTGAATGGGGTTATCTCCTTTATCTCACCGTGTTCCGTATGTGCCAGTACTTCGGGCGGAAGGTCGAGTGCCAGTTCTGCGATATCAATGAGAATTATCGGCAGCAGAAGAACTCGGGCCGTTCCTACACTGCCGTTAAAGCGATCGACGAAATATTGGAGGCCCTCGAGATCATCCAGGAGACCGATTCGGAGAGTCGGGCTTATACGGTGACTGGAGGCAGCGTTACCTCAACTCTGAACGGTAAGTCAGAGATCGACTTCTATGTCCGGTATCCAGAGGCAATTGAGAAGCGATTTCCCGGTCGCTGGATTGGCAAGGCTGTGGTCCAGGCTCTGCCTCGAGACGAGGTGAGGCGGTTCTGGGAGGCTGGCATCCAGATTTATCATCCCAACTATGAAGTCTGGGACCCGCGCCTGTTTGGGATTATTTGCCCAGGGAAGGACCGCTACATCGGACGTGACCGATGGATTCAGCGAATCCTCGATGCGGCCGAGGTTTTCCCGCCGTCTCGGGTCATCCCGAACTTCGTTGCAGGCATCGAAATGGCACGCCCCGGAGGTTTTACCAGTATAGATGAAGCGCTGGCTTCTACCGGTGAGGGACTGGACTTCTTCATGTCCAGAGGAATCATTCCTCGCTTCACCACCTGGTGCCCGGAACCCTTAAGTGTTCTGGGTAGGCAGAATCCAAGAGGGGCTCCATTGGAGTATCACGTGGGGCTCTTACGGGTCTGGAAGCAGACTCATAGTCGGTACAATCTGAAGGCCCCTCCTGGGTACGGAAGCCCGGGTATCGGCAACGCTGTCTTTTCCGTATCTTCCTTCATGGACGTGATCGAAGAGAATCCCAAACTCCAAGATCACGACTGATACATCCAGGGTACTAAGGTGGCCTCTTCGGACGCCATGCCTCAGTTACATTCAAGAAAGCAGCTTCGGTCGGGGTCAACATAGATCTTGCTGTTGTCCGGTTCTGTTCCCGGAACTTGGGCTTGTATTGCCGATAAGTCACGTCGTTCGCGGAGAAAACGGGTGCGGTCAGTTACGGTGGTCTGGGGAGGATTCGATGAAGAGGCTGCGTTGGCAGCTGCGGCAGGATCCCGACGTTGTCGTCCACCAGAGTCGCCAGGGTCATGACCCTGGTCTCGGTGTGGGCGGCAAAGGAAAGCATCTCCGTGCGCTCGAGGTTAGGTAGTCCATCTGCACCATCAGCATCGCGTTGGGAAAGATCCTAGGCATGACGGGGTAGAATTCGTCACTGAAAGTGCTGATGACGATGCTCGCGTCCGGGTTGTTGGACTCCGCCAGGATGCGGTCTTCGTTGACGAGCTTGTCCCGGGTATAGGCGTTGGCAATGGCTCCTCTGAGCTCGTGCAGGGGCCTCTCGCCCCGCCGCACACCAACCGGCAGCGTGTTGGTTCTAGCCGATTCCTCCATCTGTTCCAAGCTGAACTCCGGCTCCAGCTCGTACTTGTGATTGAGTTGGTTCCACATCTGGCGGTACTGCTGCCCTCCTACCGGCAGCTCCGGCTGCGTCCAGCCGTAGAAATCGACTTCGGGATAAGTGTCGATGTGGGCCCGGCTAATGGTCTTGTTCAGCGCCATCACCACCGGATTATCAGGCGTTATATAGAAAAACCCCGTGGGGTCCACCGCATACTCTGAGATCCCTAGCCTCGCACTCCGCTTCCCCTTCAGGGCAGACCTGGGGACGTACTCGCGGTCGGACCATTCCGGGAAACGCAAGTTGAACTCGTTGGTGAACTGGATGATTCGGAAATTTAGTCCGGTTTGCATTCCCCGGCGCCGGGCGTAGGCAAACAGCTCCTGGAGCAGGTTTTGGCCAGCCCTCAATCGATCCTGGTAGGTCTCGGCACCCACGAAATCAGGATTGATCAGCTCCGACCGACCGCCGAAGAGATGGCGTCCGATCGCTGCCAAGTGAATGGGGATCTTCCAACCGTAGTGGAGTACCCCGGTGACCTTCAGCTGGTCCCGGAATTGATAGTGGACAAAGGGCTGATGCGGGTAGGTCTGGGCATAGAGAACGTTGAACTTCAATTTGGCCAACTGATCAATCAGGTGACGATAGTCCTTCATCCCGTAAAAGATCAGGGAGGTGGCCAGGTTGTTGATGGCCCGGTAGGAACGAAAACGAAAGCGAGGTTCCAGGATGAGATCCAACTCGCCCGGTGGGAAGGGTTCAGGTTCCTGCGGGAGCACGTCTTTTTCTAGTAGGAAACGAACCCCGGCGCGTTCCACAAGTTCGTAGACCGACCAAAGTGTGGCCTGTGGGCTGCCCCCACCAAGAACCAACGCCGGCTTACCGACGGCGGACACTTTCCTCAATACCATTCCCTGGTCGCTGACCTGGGGCCAACCTGCCTTACCGAGCGTGTCGAGGATGGCCGGATTGGTCCTGGGATTGCCGAGCGGGATGTTCAGGTCCACGGCTGGATCGGGAGAACCTTGTGAGCGGGCCTGGGTGCCATAAAGTTCGTAAAGATAGCGGCGCAGCTCGCGAGCAGCGAAACGTTCTAGCTGAGGCGCTCCGGAGCCAACCACAACCGAGACCCGTGAGGCTGGCTCCTGGTGGCCAAGGCCGGCAGCCCCAATCCGATCCCAGGTGCTGCTGACGACCATCCAGAAAAGCAAAGGGACCAGAGCGGACCGACAACCATGCGATCTCTTAGCTTTCATGAGAGTCTTCCTCCACGTTCAATTCTTGTATGAATCGCATGAACCGCATGAACCCTTAAGTCAGTAGCGCCCTCAGCCGCGCTGATCATTCAGGGGAGAACTTCGGTCGGGGATAGGGGAAATCTTGCTGTTGTCCAGCTTTCTCCTCGAAACTTGGGTTCATATTGCTGACGAGTCAAGTGGTTCGCGGCTTCTCTCTTGGCTGCAGCTGTTTCCGGTACTGCTCACTGCTGACTGTCCACTGCACACTATTTAGCTTTCAGGTCGCTGGCCCAGCTTGTCTTCAATTTCGGACAACAACCATCGGAGAAGATTCACGTCCTCAATCTCGAGTTGGGCCCTGCCCGCAATTCTCGCCAACCTCTTCAACAGCCGCTCGGCCGAGACGTGGGATTGTAGTTTGATTGCCGGCAGGAGACGTTCGACATGGCTCAGGAGCGCTCGGATCTGTTGCTGATTGGCGTGATTGAGAAAGTTTCGATCTGGCTGCTTGAGGGAACTTACATGAAGTTCGTAGGCGATCACGGCTACGGCCTGGGCCAGGTTGAGCGAGCTGGAGCCGCGTACCGTCGGAATCTCGACCAGCCACTGACAAAGACGAAGTTCCGCACGCTCCAGCCCATTGCCCTCCGGCCCGAAGGCGATGCCGATGGAAGACTGGGGAAACCGATCGATGACTTGCTCCCCCAGTGCTCTGCAGTTGAGGGGGTGTGCCCGTGGGGAGAGGCGGCCGGTGGTTCCCAAAATCAGGTCGAGGTGTTGCGCAGCCTCTTCCAGTGAAGCAAAAAAGGAGGCCTGGTCGAGGACCTCGGCACCCTTCATCGCCAGCATCCGTGCTTCCGCGCCGACCTCGCACTGGGGTTGTACCAGGACCAGCCTAGCGACGCCCATATTCTTCATCACTCGTGCAGCTGCACCCAGGTTTGACGCGAATTGGGTTCGAACGAGGATAAAGCAGATCCGCTCCTTCACGATTGTCTCCCCGGAAATTCCATTGGCAGGGAATCACGAAGTCACGAACATATGCTCCGCAGCTCCAGATTGGAATAGGAAAAAGGGCCAGGTGCCTCGAAAAAGGGAGCAGATCGAGTCCAGGGAGCATCTTCTCTTGGGAGTGCATCGGCCGTAAAGAAGGTGTGGGAGAGGTCGATGGAGTAATTAGGCGGTTTTCTAGATGTCAAAAAAACACCGAAAACCCTTTCAGGCACTTACTTTTGCCGCACAGACCGTCATTGTGTTTTGCTAAGATAGTCGCGCAGTAGCGTCCCAGCGTTAGTCGAATAACATCAACTGTTTATGAATGTCACTATTCTGAGTAATGTAATGCATGTCCTGAAAGGCCTGTAAAATTGGGGTTTTCTCGAAGAGCGAGACACTCAGGACCTGGAGAATTGTGTAGAGCGGCAACTCGAGATAGAGGCGCTTGCGGATGATGGCGATGAGCAGGTAGGTACTGAGGGCGATCCAGATTTGTGTTTTCACGGCATTGGGACTGGTGCCGTAAAAGGCCTTGATGCGGAGATGCTGTTTGATCCATTTGAAGAACAGTTCGATCTGCCAGCGGAGCTTGTAGAGCCGGGCAATAGTCAGAGCGGGAGAAGCAAAGTCGTTGGTGAGGAATACTAGCCGCAGGTCGGTGGTGACGTCGAAGAACTTGATGCGACGCAAAGGTTCGGGGTAGGCCTTGGCCGGATAGAAGGTGCTCAGCAGGACAGTTTGGTCGCAGATCAGTCCCGTCGTTCTGTCCACCGGGTGGGAGTAGCGGCGGCGGAACTTGAAGTTGGCCTTGGCGCGGGTCACGAATAACGACCGGGCAGAATGGAGTCGGTACAGGCGCCCGAAATCCAGGTATCCGCGATCCATGATGTAGTAGGCACCGGGACAAGGAATCAGGTGGTCCAAGGCGTGGACATCGTGCAGTTTTCCGTCCGAGATCAGAACGAACTCGGGAATGGCGCCGTGCAGGTTGAGCAAGGTATGCAGTTTGATCGCCCCCTTGGTACGGCGGAAGCGCGCCCAGGGGAAGACCGAGAGGCACAGGTCGATGGTCGTGGAGTCCAAGGCATAGACGGTCGCGTTCAGGTCGACTCCCAGGTCCTCGTCGGTGTACAGGCGGCGCGCTTCGGCGATAAGCACTTGGGCAAACTCGGCATAGATGCGCCAGTCGCGCCTCTCGTTGGCATTGGACAGATTGTTGCGGGAGACTGTGGAGCGAATGCCCATGTGGAAGAGCTTGGATCTCATGGCCCGTAGGCAGGCTTCGATATCGCGCAAGCTCTCGCGATAGGTCAACTGTGCAAAGGCCATGACCCGGTAATGGTCGGCACAGCGGAACGACTTGACCTTGTAGTCGCCTCCGTAGTGCTGAACAATGCGATGAAAATGATGCCAGGGAAGATGCCGCATCACCTGAGAAAAAATCGTCGTGCCCGTGTACATGCTCGCCCTCCTTATGAACTGAAGGGCGTGAGCGTACACTCACTTTCAAGTCGGAAACACCCATTATCTTCTCTAACATATTACTCATTAATACTTTACAGAGATTAGAAGCCCAAACGTTGGGACACTACTGATAGTCGCGTCTGACTTTATTGGGAGTGCTGGCCTCGAGCAGGTACCAAGGAGACGAATGTGGTTACAATCGAGACCGAGTCTCAGGTCCCGGTTTTGGATGAGGAATCCCAGGCAGAAATTGTAAACGACCTATCGATACAAGTCGCCACCGTCAACGGATCGGGGAGCCAGAGTTCCAATAACGTTCTGATGCGATCGATATTCCAGATGGGAATACCGATCAGTGGAAAGAACCTCTTCCCATCCAACATTGCGGGTCTGCCGACCTGGTTTACGATTAGAGCCTCGAAGCACGGGTATGTTGGTCGAAAGAGAGAGATCGACATCCTGCTTGCTCTAAACCCGGAGACGGCCAAAGAGGACGTTGAATCCCTAGACCCCGGTCGAGTGGTCATCTACGAGGAAAAGCTCAATCTCTCCAGACTCCGTGACGATCTCATCTTCTATCCCATCCCTTTCTCCAAAATCGCTGCTGAGGTAGTGAGCAATGCTCGACTACGCAAGCTAGTCGCGAACATGGCGTATGTGGGGAGCGTGGCCGAGCTGCTTGGAATCGAGATGGCGGAAGTCGAGACCGCTATCGGAAAGTGGTTCAAAACAAAACAGAAAGCGGTTGATCTCAACATCAAAGTCACCCACCTGGGTGCCGAGTACGTTCGGAAGCATGCGCCCAAGAGGGATCCCTACCGTCTCGAACGAATGAACGAAAACCAGGGCAAGATCATCATCGACGGAAACGCTGCCTGTGCTCTGGGAGCGATGTTTGGTGGAGCGACGGTTGTCACCTGGTATCCCATCACCCCGGCCAGCAGCCTGTGCGAGTCCCTGACCGACTACATGCAGCGTTACCGAATCGATCCCAAGACTGGAAAGGCTACCTTCGCGATCGTCCAGGCTGAAGATGAGATAGCCGCCTTGGGGATGGTGATCGGAGCCGGGTGGGCTGGCGCTCGGGCGATGACATCGACTTCCGGTCCTGGTATCTCATTGATGGCCGAGTTCACCGGGCTGGCCCACTTTGCAGAGATCCCCTGCGTGATTTTCGATGTCCAACGGGTCGGCCCCAGCACCGGATTACCCACCAGGACCTCACAAGCCGACATCTTTTCCCTGCATTACCTGTCCCACGGCGATACCAAGCACGTCATCCTTTTGCCCGCCAATATGAAGGAATGCTTCGAGTTCTCCAGGGCAGCCTTCGATCTAGCGGAACGCTTTCAGCAACCGATCTTCGTGGCATCTGACCTCGATATTGGTATGAACAACTGGATGGCGGATCCCTTCGACTACCCCGAAAAGCCGTATGATCGGGGGAAGGTGCTCAGGGCCGAGGACCTGAATCGGTTGGGAGAGTTTGGCCGCTACCGGGATGTCGACGGAGACGGTATCCCCTATCGAACTCTGCCGGGTACCGAACATCCCCTGGCGGCATACTTTACCCGGGGCAGTGGGCACGATGAATCGGCTCGCTACACCGAGAAGCCCGAGGCATACGAAAAGCTGATGAATCGGCTGGCCAAGAAGTTTGAAACGGCAAAGAAGTGGGTTCCGCAGCCCGAGATCGAGTATGTCGCTGGTGCGGAAATTGGCCTGATCGCCTATGGGTCAACCGATGTGGCCATTGAGGAGAGCCGGGATCAGCTTCGCAACGAAGAGGGTCTCGAGACAAATTATCTGAGGATCCGCGCGCTGCCCTTCACGTCAGATCTGAGTGACTTTGTTTCTCGATGTAAGCGGGTCTACGTGGTGGAGCAGAATCGTGACGGTCAGCTGGGAGATCTGTTGCGATTGGAGGTCGGGACGGAGGCGCCCGGGATTACGAAGATCCTTGCCTACTCAGGGCTTCCAGTCGATGCTCGCTTCATCACGGAGCAGGTGCTTGCTTTGGAAGGCTAAGTACTCTGGTTCATAAATACGGTGATGTATGCAGATGGGGCTTGTGAGGCGTGGTCAAGGCGGGAGGAGGAAGACGATGCTTGGCCATCTTCGACGACGACCAACGCCGAGATCGTCCACAACCCCCATCTGCCCTGCGGGTGGCGACGGGACGGGCCGATGGAGTCGCTCCTCCTGGCAATACGCAAAGGTATTGCTCCGTCGTCGCTTCGCGCCCTCGACGCCGTCGCGCTCGCCACATACATCATCGTGTTTATGAGCCAGAGTACTTAGGGGGGAGTAACATAATGGCCGTAGGTGAGCAGCAGCCCAAGAAGAAAAATCTAAATCGGATCGGTTTGGCTAGATCCGATTACGCCGGACAGCTTTCAACCCTGTGCTCCGGATGCGGTCACGACAGCATCACCAACCAGATCATCCGGAGCTTTTACGACTTGGGTGTCAACCCCTACCAGGTCGCCAAGATGAGTGGGATTGGCTGTTCGAGCAAAACCCCTGCCTACTTCATGAACACCTCTCACGGCTTCAACGGTGTTCATGGCCGGATGCCTTCACTGGCGACCGGCGCGATTCTGGCGAACCACAAGCTCATCTGCATTGGTGTCAGCGGAGATGGAGACACTGCGTCGATTGGGTTGGGGCAGTTCTGTCACCTGGTTCGAAGAAACGTCCCAATGATCTACATCATTGAGAACAACGGGGTCTATGGCCTGACCAAGGGGCAGTTCTCGGCAACGGCTGATCAAGGATCCAAGCTCAAGACGGGAGTCAGCAACAAACTGCCGGCGATTGACTGCTGTTCGCTGGCAATCGAGATGGGCTGCACTTTTGTGGGCCGGTCCTTTGCCGGGGATCCGAAGCAAGTGGTGTCGCTGCTAAAAGGATGTCTCAGCCACAGTGGGACCAGCATGTTGGACATCATCAGTCCCTGTGTCACCTTCAACAATCATGATGGCTCTACGAAGAGCTACAAGTGGGCCAAGGAGCACGAAGAGCTTCTACATCAGATCGACTTCATTCCCCACTTCGATCCGATCGAAACGATCGACTATTCGGAAGGTGAAGCCACGGAAGTGGAGATGCATGATGGCTCGCACATCAGGCTGCGCAAGCTGGACCGTGACTACGACCCCATGAGTAAGGCCGGAGCAATGCGCAGTCTTCACGACGCGGCCGCCTCGACCGAATTTCTGACTGGCCTTCTGTACGTTGATCCCGTAGCAAAAACCTTCGTAGACTCATTGGATTTGGGTGAGGAACCCCTCTGTGGCCTCCCGCAAGACCAGCTGCATCCTAGCCGGGAGGCTCTAGAAGAGATGATGCGGGAGTTGATGTAGGTCTCCAAGAGAGTTGCCGATGGCGAGGGCGGTGGTTGGCATTACGCATCTTCGGTCGAACTGCTCACGTCGCACGTCTGAACGTCTGAACGTCGCACGTCCCTTAGCCGTCGACTCTTTGCCCTAGACCAGGAACTCCAGTTCACTGAACACCGACCGTCCTTCAGCGTAGACTTGTGGGCTGAGAGACGTGCGACGTTCAGACGTTCAGACGTGCGACTCTCCCCAGACGTGCGACCGCAACCCGGAAGCTACAACTTGAAATCTATTCTACATACAGGCTTGTGCCATTTGATTTAATGTGTTAAAACGCTATCGTATTAGGACAGAAATATGGAAGAAGCTCTGGAACAGAATCGGGCTCTTTGGAATCTTTTTGAGGCCGCCGCCTGCTTGAAGGATCGTGAAGAGTGTGCACGCTTCTTCAGGGATCTTTGCACCCTGGGGGAACTGGAGGCGATGGCAGAGCGTTGGGAGGTGGCGCAAATGGTCGCTCAAGAGATTCCCTACCGGAGGATTAATGAGCTGACCGGCGCTAGCACCGCTACCATCACCCGGATCGCTCATTGGGTCAACCATGGCGAGGGCGGCTACCGGTTCATGCTCGAGCGTATGGGGTCGGGCGCGGTTCAGGCTCGGCAAAAGAAAAGAAAATCGGTGAAGGCATGAAGTCTTATCGCCTCCACGACCTCTCGCCGGATCAGATCCGGGAGCTATGTAGTCGAAACCCGATCGAGGATCTCACACTGCTGGAGACCTGCCGTGCCATCTTCGATGCCGTCGACGCCCGCGGCGATGAGGCTGTGCGTGAGTATACCCTCCGCTTCGATGGCGTCCAGACGCCGGTCCTTGGGGTTGCTCCTGAGGAGTTTTCCAAGGCGGGTAGCCAGGTGTCAGAGGATTCGGCTCAAGCGCTGCGCCGAGCGGCTACCAACATCCGAACGTTTCACCAGGCGCAGAGAATCTCGCAGGAAGTTCACGAGGTCGAGGCCGGGATTCGCTGTTGGCGCGAGAGTCGACCGATCGCCTCGGTAGGACTCTATGTGCCCGGAGGAACGGCGGTTCTTCCTTCGACGGTCCTCATGCTGGGAGTTCCGGCTCGGATCGCGGGCTGTTCGGAGGTCACACTTTCGGTGCCGCCGCGCCCCGATGGTTCAGTCGCCCCGGAGGTCCTGGTGGCCGCTGAGATAGCAGGAATCTCAGAGGTTCTGAGAATAGGGGGTGCCCAGGCGATTGCGGCTATGTGCATCGGCACCGAGACGGTTTCCAGAGTAGACAAGATTCTGGGGCCGGGAAGCCGGATCGTACAATCGGCCAAACTCCTGGCTTCACTACGAGGGACCGCAATCGACATGGTGGCGGGCCCAAGTGAGGTCCTGGTTGTGGCTGACGAAACTGCCCTGCCCGAGTTCGTGGCGTCTGACCTCATCGCTCAGGCAGAGCATGGGAGCGATAGCCAGACGGTTCTCGTGTCCACTTCGGAATCGACCCTGACCGAGGTAGGAAGTCTTCTGGAATCGACGACGCAAGATCTCCCCCGCAGGCGCTTTGCAGCCGATGCGCTGGAGCAGAGCTTTTCGGTCCTAGCACCTTCGCTGGAAGATGCTTTGCGATTCGCCAATTCCTATGCACCCGAGCACTTGATCCTGCATTTGGAGGACCCTCGGCAATGGGTGAGCAATATCGATTCAGCAGGTTCGGTCTTCTTGGGACCCTGGTCTCCCGAGGTAGCGGGGGACTATGCATCGGGCACCAACCATACTCTGCCGACGTCAGGGTTGGCCAGGAGTTTCTCCGGGGTTTCGCTGGACAGCTATGTCAAGAAGATTACCTTTCAAGAGCTGAATGAGGACGGGCTGAGGGCGCTGGCCCCGACGTTGGAGACCCTAGCCGCATTGGAGGGGCTGGAGGGGCATCGGCGGGCGGTTGCAATTCGTCTCGGTCGTGGATCGACGGATTCGTGACCCCGACGGTCCAGGTGTAGGATGGGATGACCAGACGAGATTCGACATGGATATCAGTCAATTGGTGCGACCCAATATAAGGGCGTTGGAACCATATCACTCTGCCCGGGAGACGATTCAAGAGGGCATCCTGTTGGATGCCAACGAGAATCCCTTTCCCCAGCTTTGGGGTGGAATACAGCTCAACCGCTACCCCGATCCGAATCAGGCTGAGCTGCGTCAGGTGCTGGCGGAGTACCTGCACGTGGAGCCGGAGAACGTGGTGGCGGGAGTAGGTTCAGATGAGGTTCTGGATTGGGTTTTCAAGGTCTTTTGTCAGCCAGGTCAAGACCAGGTGGCGGTGGCGGAGCCGACTTATGGCATGTACCGAGTTCTGGCTCAGGTTTTTGGAGTGACGATTTTTGAAGTTCGCCTCGATGAAAGCTTCGATTTTGACGCCGACCACCTCCTCGGGCAGCTGCCTCCTGAGGTCAAGGTGTTCTTTCTCTGTTCTCCCAACAACCCCACCGGGAATCTGCTAGATCCGGATCAGGTCCTTCAGCTGTGTCGGAGTTGGCAAGGAGTTGTGGTCGTCGACGAAGCCTATATCGAGTTTTCGGAGTCCCCCTCGCTGGTTTCGGAGCTACCCGAGCATCCGAACCTGATTGTGGTGAGGACCTTGTCGAAGGCGTTTGGGCGGGCCGGTGTGAGGTTGGGTTATGCCGTTGCCGGGGCAGAGATCATCTCACTCTTTTTGAAAGTCAAGGCACCCTATAACCTTGGCCAGCTCGCCATGAAGAGCGGTGTTGAGGTGCTGCGAGCGGCTCGATCCAAGAGGTTCGAAATGCAGCAAATTCGAGCCGAAAGGGTCCGAGTAGCTGCTTCCCTGGCCAGGCTCTCGAGTATTGAGACTGTCTACCCCTCGGACGCGAACTTTCTCCTTTTTCGTTGCCCGCGGTCCCGCGAGGTGTGTTGTCAGTTATTGGGAAAGGGAATCGTGGTGCGGGATCGCAGCTCGCTTCCTGGATTGGAGGGCTGCATACGGGTTACGATTGGCACCATGGCTGAGAACGACCGCTTCCTTAGCGAGCTCGAGCTTTGTAGCCCAGAGAGGAGAGGGCCCAGGTGAGCCGAATTGCATCAGTTACCAGACAGACCAACGAGACCCAGATATCGCTGGACCTGAATCTCGATGGACAGGGTGATTTTTCAAGTGATGTAAGTGTGGGGTTCTTCGATCACATGCTTCACCTTCTGGCTCTGCATTCTTTGATCGACCTCGACTTGAAGGCGACGGGTGATCTGGAAGTAGACGACCATCATCTCGTCGAGGATGTAGGCCTCGTGCTGGGGCAGGCGTTGCGGGAAGCCGTAGGCCACAAGACTGGAATCGAACGCTATGGCTCCAGTCTTCTACCCATGGACGAAGTCCTTGTAGCCGTGGCAATTGATCTGGGAGGGCGCTTTACCTTCTGTAGCGATTATGTGCCCCAGCGAGAGAAAGTTGGGGACCTCTCCACCGAGATGGTTTCTCACTTCTTCCGCTCCCTGGCTGTAGAGGCTCGCGCCAATCTGCACTTTCGGCTTCTGAACCCGGGAGAGAACGAACATCATCGGGTCGAAGCGATGTTCAAAGGGTTCGCCCGAGCGCTACGGCAAGCTATAACCCTTAACGCGAGATCCGGAGACAGCGTCCCTTCGACCAAGGGAAGTCTCTAACAAAGAAAGGTCGCACGTCTGAACGTCGCACGTCCTTTGGCCAGCAGCGGACAGCTTCGGAACTGACAGCCGCGGAAACCTGAAACTTTCAGGACCCATCGCCGGTGACCCACAACCTGGGACGTGCGACGTTCAGACGTTCAGACGTGCGACGTATTTGATCTGCAACCTGCAACTTTCATAACGCCATGACGGTAGTAATCGACTACAAGGCCGGGAATCTCTACAACGTTGGGAACGCCCTGAAACACCTAGGTGTGGATTTCGTGTTCTCAGGAGATCCTGATGTGGTTGGGGCCGCGAGTAGGGTTATTCTGCCGGGCGTCGGATCGGCCCGGGCTGCTATGGATTCCCTCTCCGAGCAGGGGCTGGTGCCAGTGCTGAGGAATCTCCGGGTTCCCTTCCTAGGCATCTGTTTGGGACTTCAGGTACTCTTCGACGGGTCGGAAGAAGAGAATACGAGCTGCTTGAAGCTGCTGCCGGGTAGGGTGCGGTGTTTCGACCGCTCCTCGGTCAAGGTGCCCCACATCGGTTGGAACCAGGTTCGCCGAGAACCTAACTTGGCTATCGACTCTGTTGCTGCCAGGCTGCTGGAGGGCATTCCAGACGATACCTACTTCTATTTCGTCCACAGCTATTTCGCTCCTGCGGGGGACACCACCACGCTGGCCGTCACCGACTACGACGAGACCTTCGCTTCAATTGTGGCTCGCGATCACTTTTGGGGGGTGCAGTTCCATCCTGAACGCTCCGGGGAGGTCGGTCTTCGGCTCCTGAAGAACTTTATTGAAGCGAGTTGACCTGTGCAGGTGATTCCGGCGATTGATTTGGTTGAAGGCAAATGTGTCCGCCTTTATCAGGGCGACTTTGAGCGAAAGACCGTCTACGCCGACGACCCGGTCACACAGGCACTCAGTTTCGCGAGCGCTGGATTTTCCAGGCTCCACGTGGTGGATCTAGAGGGAGCCCGTGACGGAGGTGGTCGAAACCGCCCTTCCATTCACCGAATCCTGAAATCGATCGACATCCCGGTCCAACTGGGAGGAGGGATCCGGGAGTCTCGAGATGTAGCCCAGCTATTGGGCTGGGGGATCTCCCATATGATCCTGGGCACGGTCGTCTTGACACAGCCGGAGCAAGTTGAAGAGTGGCTGGAAAAATGGGGACCAGATCCCTTCATCGTGAGCCTCGACCTTCGAAAGGGGCGATTGCAGAGCCAAGGATGGCTGGAAGAAAGCTCCTTGGATCTGAAACAGGTGGTAGAGCGAGTCTTGTCCTGGGGGCTGAGCCAGGTGATCTGTACCGATGTGGAGCGAGATGGGACTTTAGAGCATCCGAACTATGCGAGCTATTCCCAACTTCTGGAAATGCTTGGCCCTTCGACGAGCCTGGTCGCTGCAGGAGGCATCAGCAACCTCGACCACGTTGACCGTCTGCGGCAGATTGGTGTCGGAGGCGCCATCGTAGGAAAGGCCCTGTACGAGGGCGGACTCTCCCTGGAGGAGTGGGCAGGTGCTGGCTAAGAGGATCATCCCCTGTCTGGACGTGTCTGGGGGAAGGGTTGTCAAGGGGATCCACTTCGTGGATCTGCGTGATGCCGGAGATCCAGTGGCTCTGGGCCAACGCTACTATGAAGAGGGAGCCGACGAGCTCGTATTTCTGGACATCACTGCCACCGTCGAGGAGCGGAAGACGGTACTGGAATGGGTCAGGCGTGTAGCCGACTCGATCTTTATCCCTTTCACTGTGGGTGGTGGCATTCGCTCCCTGGAACAGGTCCAGGAGCTACTTCGTGCCGGGGCAGACAAGGTTTCAATCAACAGCGCCGCGGTCAAGGATCCCACACTCATACGGCGAGCCGCTCTCGAGTTCGGATCCCAGTGTATCGTGTTGGCAGTCGACGTGAAGCGAACGAATGGTGCCTGGAAGGTCTTTGTTGGAGGGGGCCGCTTCGAGACCGATCGAGACGGACTCGATTGGATAAAGGAAGGTGAGGAACTCGGAGCCGGCGAGATTCTCCTGACCTCGATGGATCGGGACGGCACCCAGTCAGGATACGATCTGGAACTACTGCAGAAGATCAGTGCTCTGGTGCGGATACCCGTCATAGCCTCGGGTGGCGCGGGTTCTCCAGAAGACCTCTTGCAGGGACTTCAGGTGGGTCAGGCCGATGCGGTCCTGGCAGCCAGCATCTTTCACTATGATCAACATTCGATCGGCGAGGTAAAGGAGCTGCTGGCCAGGAGTGGCATCCCGGTTCGCCATTGATCTGCTGGGAAGCCTCGAGGCCCTGAACAGCCACGGGTTGCACATCGATGCAGCATTCTAATCCAGGGGGAGCATCAGTTGTCAGCCGCAGGGACGCTGAGCAGAGTCCGGCCGTTGAGATCGAAGTCGTACTGGAAGCCTCGAACAACCTTGATCTATCTCCCCACTTCGATTGGGATTCGGTACCCAACCCGCGCCGGGGACGGTGCTTCAATCTTCTTAGACGCTTCGCAAAGCGCACGCTGCGGGCGTCTTGGAATCGCTTCTTCCAGCGCCAATACGGTGCGAACTTTGGCATGGACCCCGATTTCATCACGGAACGGCACCACAATGCCTATGGCATACCGTGGGCTGTTGGCAGGGAGCACTTCGACTATCTTGTCGCTCGCGGCCTGGATCCCGGACACCGGCTAGCCGATCTAGGTTGTGGGAGCCTGAGAACTGGAATCTGGATTGTCCGATACCTCGATTCGGGGTGCTACTTTGGGATCGACAAACACAGGAAGAGTCTCGAAGCGGCAGCTCACTACGAGATCCCACTTCACGGCCTGGAGGGAAAGCGGCCGCGGCTGCTCAACAGCGGTAGCTTTTCCCTAGACCACTTCGCAATCTCATTCGACTGGATTATCTCACTTAGCCTTTTCATGAGTTTGCAGCCCGAGGAAATCCATCTGGCACTGGCCCGGGTTTCATCCTCTCTCAAGCCGGGAGGCCGCTTCGTCATCAACCATGGCCCACCCTTGGCTCTCTCGGTTCTCAGTTCGAGCTACCAGCTGGAGCTGATCCACAAATCCGATTACCCTTGTCGCTTTCTCAAGCGCGGTGCCGGTTGGCTTGAATTTGAGAAGAGAGTGCCGGAGTCTGCAGCAGATGAGAGTCCTGAGAACTAGGCGCTTGCCAGGGGTTCCTCTTCGTAGTGACTCCCCGCGATAAAAGCCCGAACATAAGGGGCTTTGGAAGCGTGGAACTCGTCCAAGCCTCCCTCAAAATGGATCAACCCATCCTTTATCAGGATGATTCGGTCCGCCACCATCTCGATACACCTCAAGTCATGGGTCACGACGACCGAGGTCAAATCGTTCTGCTTGTTCAACTTTCGAATCAGCCGATTGAGCGATTTCCCAATGATGGGATCGACCCCGGTGGTGGGCTCGTCATAGAGAATTGCTTCCGGGGCATTGGCGATCGCTCGGGCGATCGCAACCTGCTTCTTGGAGCCTGCGCTCAGTTCGTCGAAGAGTTGATCCCCCATGCCGTCCAACTCGACGTCCGCAAGTAGCTCGGCCACTCGTTGACCGATCGCTTCCTCATCTAGGATCCCTTGCTCACGCAATGGATAAGCGACGTTCTCTCTCACGTCCAGAGAGTCGAAGAAGGCCCCGCTTTGAAACACGTAGGACACTCGCTTGCGTACTTCAAGCAGTTGGGGCTCCTCCATCATTATGATGTCATCGCCTTTGAACAGGATGCTTCCCTTGTCGGGTTGCAGCAGGCCGACGATGAGTTTAAGCAGAACGCTCTTGCCGCTTCCACTCTTCCCCAAGACTCCCAGAGTCTCGCCCTGAAAGATCTTCAAGTTCGTGCGCTTCAGCACCGGCTGCTCGTCGAAAGATTTGTCGACTTGCCGCAGTTCGATGAACACCGGGCCGCTTGCAGTTTCGGCTTCGATGGGTGGTCTGGGTGTTCCCGCTCGGCTCCACTTGGGAAAGACGCGGCGAACCAGGAGCAGGATGAGAACTCCGATGTAGACTCCGAAGAGGGCAGCGAGGAAGAGCTTGAAGAACATATCCTTCAGATAGCGATCAGCGACGAGTCAGTCCCCAGCGATCAATCCAGGGGTTAAACGAAAAAAGCCCTACCCGCAAGATGCCCCAGAGTGTCTGGGGCTCCACTGGCCAGCCCGGATTATTCATAAGTTTTCGTAGCGAGGCGGTGAAAGCGCCGTCCTGGCAAGGCTTGCGACCGAGACCACTCGTGGCGAGCCTCCGCAGTCGTACTCGTGCAGTACGTCGAGGAGGCCGACCGAGCGAAACACAGCCAGGACGGATGATTGTGCCGCCGCAGTAGAAAACTTATGAATAATCCGGGCTAGGATCACTTCGAGAGTATGCCCTGCGGGTCGACAGCATGGCAAGCCGACAGAAGCGCCGGAAATGAGTGCCGGGATCGAGGGGAGGGACTCTTCAGTGGCGGATCTGAAAACGGGTCAGCTTGCGCGCCATCTCTTTGCGGACCCTCTGATCACTTCGCTTGTAGAGATGGAGCCACGCACGCAGCTCTTTGGGATTCAGAGCGAGTACCTCGCATACCCAACAGAAGCTCCCCGGATGATTTTCATCCGCGAAAAACCACTCCAAGGCATCGTTGCGCCAGAGTTCCCATTCCTTGTTGGACGACTTCTTTGGCGCGACGATATCTCGGAAGGCCTGAAGCAGGATACCCAAGGCCAGATTCCTCAGAGAGGGATCTGGCTTCTTGGTCTGAGGATAGAGGCCTTCGCTTTCGATTACTGAGCTCTTCATTTCAAATCTTTGCTTCTGAGGTCAAAATCTTACGCAACTCTGGCGCATACCCTTGTGATGCAGTAACTAAAGAAAAGTTTCGTTTCCTTTCCTCTCCATTCGACAAAATGACGGCCTCTAGGCAAGCAAGCCACAAGATTCCGCAAGCAGTCGAATCTGGCCAACATCCCCGGTTGACCCGCCGCCACCATTTTTGCCATCCAGCCTTCTTTCATCCTTTGATGACTCCTCGACTATAGGATACAATATGCCTCTGAATAAGGAGGCGAATATGACAGTTGAACGACCCGATGCAGTTACTCTCAAAGGCGCTCGGTTCACCCTGGTGGGACCTGAACTAAATGTGGGGGACTCGGCTCAAGACTTCGTGACAGTGGGAACCGATCTGCAGCCTGTAACTCTTGCAGATACTGAGGGTTCCGTCAGAGTGTTTAGTGCGGTTCCTTCCTTGGATACCCCGGTCTGTGATGCCCAGACTCGCCGCTTCAATCAAGAGGCCACCAGCCTTCCAGGTGTGAAAATCTACACCATCAGTATGGATCTGCCTTTTGCCCAGAGTCGGTGGTGTGCGGCGGCCGGAGTCGAGAATCTGACGATGCTTTCAGATCATCGGGATGCCTCGTTTGGATCAAGCTATGGAACGCTGATCAAGGAATTGCGACTGAGCTCCCGAGCTCTCTTCGCAGTTGACGCCGAAGGCACGCTTCGGCACGTTGAGTACGTGGGCGAGGTGGCCGACCATCCCAACTATGAT
The DNA here is from genome assembly GCA_965219855.1 of Acidobacteriota bacterium. Taxonomy (GTDB): domain Bacteria; phylum Acidobacteriota; class UBA6911; order RPQK01; family JAJDTT01; genus CAUZIZ01. The sequence goes on along the minus strand of CBDCOR010000012.1, from coordinate 131,025 downwards.
GCAGCTCTTGAGGCCGTTCGGGCGCTGGTGTGATAAGTACGTCTGAACGTCTGAACGTCGCACGTCTCTTAACCGGCAGCAGACAGCTCAAGAACTGACAACTGCGGCAACCTAAAAGTTCGAAAACTCACTACCGGTGACCCAACGACAAGAGACGTGCGACGTTCCGACGTGGGACTCTCCCCTGACGTGCGACGTTCGGACGTTCAGACTTGCGACTTTCCCTTGACGTTCGTCGCGTTTTTCAGGGCCTTGTTCCTGGCGGTTGGGCTGCGTTGGCTGCTGTCCAGGCGCTGAGAAATACGAGGCGCACGATCTTTTCCATTTTCCTGTAATTGATCTTCTCCGCAGTATCTGTCGATCGGTGATAGTCCGGGTGCAGCCCTGTGTGAAAGAAGGCCACAGGGATTCCGCGATTTAGAAAAGGCCAGTGATCGCTGCGCCGCAGCAGATCGAGTGAGTGGTTGTCATAGCGGAACTTGAGGGAAAGGCCGATCCTGCGATTGCTGTCCTCGACCAGCCTGCGCACGTCTCTACTGCGACTATAGCCCAATATGTTTAGGGAGTTTCGGTTTTCTTCGGCGCTCTGCTGTTCTAGACCGCGGAAGCGGTGGTTGTCCGAATCTGGAATCTCCTCGTTTCGACCGATCATATCCATCTGAAGCATCAGCATGGTCTGGTCCAAGGCGAAAGATGGATGGCCGACGTAGTAGTAGGACCCGAGAAGGCCTCTTTCTTCGGCGTTCCAAGCCGCGAAGAGAATGGATCGCTTTGGTCTTTCGGGGCTGCTAGAAAACGCTTCCGCGATCTCGAGGAGCCCGGCTATGCCGCTCGCGTCGTCGTCGGCTCCATTGTAGATGGTGTCATCATTCCCAATGACATGATCCAGGTGGGCGCCGATGATGACCAACTCCTTGCGAAGCTCGGAATCGGATCCTGGTAGCGAGGCCAGCACGTTTCTCGATCGCTCTTCTTTCTGGGTCAGCTTGGTTTCGAAGTATGACTGGACCTTCGGCAGCCGAAAGCTCTTCGATCGGTATTCGCGGTCGATCTGTCTCTGAAGCGCTGCCAGGCTGATGGGGGTGTTTTCGAAGAAGTGGTTGGCCATCTTTTGGGAGATGTGCACGGCCGGTATTTCTATGCTGTCCGCCCACACCTTCAGGTTCAGAGGAGCCCTCGATTCATCCCTCGGCCAGGCAGATCGCGTCCTGCGCGAGAACTTTTCGCCATTGTCGTGGTTCTCGATATCCTGGACCAGGATCACAGCCGCGGCGCCGTGCTGCTGTGCGTTGAGCAGTTTGTATCGGGGACGGCTGTAGTCCGAGCTGACCAATCCGTCGAAGCGGCTCTCGGCATCCAGCTCGCCGGGTTCGTGTTCCAGGATCAGGACGATCTTGTGACGCACGTCGATCCCAGCGTAGTCATCGTACTGAAGCTCGGGCGCCGAAATCCCGTAACCCGCAAAAACAACCGGAGCGAGTACCTTCCCGTTAGCCGAGAGAGGCGAGGGATAGAAGTCATCTTCGAGCTTGCCGATGGTTGGCTCGGAAAAGCCGTGCTTGAGAATCTCGAAGCGATTGGGCTCTGAAAGCTCCGATTGGACCAAATCGAAGTACTGAAAGTAGGACCCGTCGTCACCCGCCGGGTTCAGACGCAGACGCTCGAAGCGATGGGCCAGGTAACGGGACGCAATTTGATTGTGGCTGGTGGATGTAGCGCGACCGCCCATCTCATCCGAAGCCAGGAAATAGACGTCGGACCTGAGATCCGAGGCGCTGATGCCCTCGACACTCGGCGGCAGGGAATCAGCGGGGAGACCGGCTATGAGTATAGTGAGTGCGGCCAGTGTACTAAGACCGGCGCATGCGAGCTGGAGGGTTCCCTTTCCCACGACTGCCTATGCTGCTGCCTCAGCTATAGATGCTGGTACCAGTTCGTTTGAACTCGTCGGCCTTCTCCTGCATTCCGGCCTCGATTGCTTTGCCTTCATCCAGCCCCTGACGGACTGCGTAGTCCCGCAGCTCCTGCGTAATTTGCATGGAGCAAAACCGAGGTCCGCACATGGAACAAAAGTGGGCGACCTTGGCTCCATCGGCCGGCAGGGTTTCGTCGTGGTAGGACTTTGCGGTTTCGGGGTCGAGAGCCAGGTTGAACTGGTCTTCCCAGCGAAACTCGAACCGCGCTTGGGAAATGGCGTTGTCTCGGGCCTGTGCACCGGGATGACCCTTGGCCAGATCGGCAGCATGAGCAGCGATCTTGTAGGCCATCACTCCTTCCTTGACATCCTCGCGATCGGGAAGGCCCAAATGCTCTTTGGGTGTGACGTAACACAACATGGCACAACCATACCAACCGATCATGGCGGCTCCGATGGCCGAAGTGATGTGATCGTAGCCAGGTGCAATGTCAGTCGTCAGTGGCCCCAACGTATAGAAGGGGGCCTCGAAGCACTCTTGCAACTCCTTTTCCATGTTGATCTTTATCAGCTGCATGGGCACGTGCCCGGGTCCCTCGATCATCACCTGGACATCATGACTCCAGGCGACGTGGGTCAGTTCTCCGAGAGTTTCCAGTTCCCCGAACTGAGCGGCGTCGTTGGCGTCCGCGATCGATCCGGGCCGCAAACCGTCCCCCAGACTGAAGGAGACGTTGTAGGCCTTCATGATCTCGCAAATCTCGTCGAAGTGCGTGTAGAGAAAGTTCTCCTGGTGGTGTGCCAAACACCACTTCGCGAGGATGGAGCCTCCGCGAGAGACGATTCCCGTCACCCGATCGGCGGTCAACGGGACGTAGCGTAACAATACTCCGGCGTGGATGGTGAAGTAGTCGACTCCCTGTTCTGCCTGTTCGATCAAGGTGTCTCGATACATTTCCCACGTCAAGGCCTCCGGCTGCCCTTCGACCTTCTCCAGGGCTTGATAGATGGGTACGGTGCCGATCGGGACGGGCGAGTTGCGGATGATCCATTCCCGTGTCTCATGGATATTGGCACCTGTTGAAAGGTCCATCACCGTGTCGGAGCCCCAATGAGTCGCCCAGACCATCTTCTCCACTTCTTCTTCGATTGAGGAGGTGACCGCAGAGTTTCCTATATTGGCGTTGATCTTGACCAGGAAGTTACGCCCGATAGCCATCGGTTCAACTTCTGGATGATTGATGTTGGAAGGGATGATGGCGCGGCCTCTGGCCACCTCGTCACGAACGAAATCGGGCGTAATCGAGTCGGGGATCTCGGCTCCCCAGGCCGTTCCGGGATGTTGGTGGAACAAGCGCTGGTTGTTTCCTGGCCCAGTTTGCTGCTCGCGCTGCAGGTTTTCCCGGATTGCAACGTACTCCATCTCCGGCGTCACGATCCCTTTACGGGCGTAATGCATTTGGCTGACATTGGCACCGGGCTTGGCGCGCAAGGGCTTCCGAAGGGGGGAGAATCGGATTTCCTTCAAGCCGGGATCCGCTTCTCGATCCTTGCTGTACTCCGAACTGGACTGGGAAAGGTGCTCGACGTCTTCGCGTTCGAGGATCCAAGGGAAGCACTTCGGAGAGAGTCCCTTGCGGATGTCGATCGAGACGTCTGGATCGGTGTAGGGGCCAGAAGTATCGTAAGCGAAAAAGCTCGAGGAGCTCTTGTTTCTGTTGCCATTCTGCGAGTTGGACTTCAGGAAGATCTCTCGCATCGGAACCCGCACCCCCGGATGGCTGCCTTGGATGTGGGCTTTTCCAGATCCAGGGTAGGGTTCCATCGAAATCGATGCTGCGACTTTATCTCTCTTCTCAGTTGTCCTCATTGCTCGTTCCTCGATGGTTTCTCAGGCTCTTTCTTTCAGTAGAAGGAGCTCACGATATGGCCAGGAGGGTAGAAAAGATTGCTTTCTGAAGGCTGCGCTTCTCCCTACGCCGGCGTTAACCGTACAGGTTCAAGGGGTCGACGGGTCTGATTCGATCCATCCTCTCAGCCAGAAGCGAGCTCCCCCAGCGGCCTGTTTCAGCTGTGCCATGTTACCCGGAGAGGCAGACTACTTTCAACTTTGCCCCAAAACGACGAGGTCCTGATCGTTGGGACCTACTGCGATTGGCCGGGAAGCGCTTTCAAGTGGGGAGGATCGAAGTACCCGTTGCCGTCGGTGTCCACGAAGATCGGGTTGGTGAAAGAGAAAGATCTGAAGTTGGAAAAGGGGGGTGCCCAGTAACGCTCGGAGGTGGCGATGAGAAGATACCAGGTGTCGCGTCCTGGGTTGACCACGATGTCCCGGTCAAGGCGAATCGCTTCCGAGGCCTCCTTGGTGGGATAGGAGGTCAGCACCCTCCCATTGGCGATAACCTCTACTTTGTCCACAGGAATCCAGGGAGCCGCTTGTACCCTTGCATGCAGGATCACGGAGCGATCCTTGGCCTTGATTGTCGATCCCACAGGAGCCCCGTCATTCGCCGACAGCCTGATGAAGGGGCCAAACGAGGCCGTCGAAGCACCTTCTTTGAGGGCGTCTACAACCCGGTAGGGATCGATCTCCCAGGGTCGGTCTGTCTCTGACAGGACATAGTTGCGGGGATATCCTGGAAGTTCCTTGGGATAATGGTGGGCATCGGTATTGGCGACTCCTGTCATGAAGATCCCACGATTCAACAGACTGAACCAATCTCTCAGGTTTCTGTCCACCTCGGGAGTCCTGCCGAAATAGCCTGCTTTGCTGAACTCCCCTTCAGTGATCGCATTGAACACCTCCATCTGATCGAAAGAGGCTTCGAAGAAGGGGTACTCGATCTTCAGGGAACCCGGTTCGATCCTCCCATTGAAATAGCCGTCTTTGTGGGAGCCCAGACGAGGATGGTTGATCTGAACGATCTCGTCACCTGGGTTCTGTCGCAGCAGGCGAAGCATCTCACCAGGAGTGTTGATAGATCGGCGAAAGTTCCTGTCTTTCCAAGGGTTCACCGACATGGGAAAACTGTTGAAATGTCCGAATTCAGTATCCACCTCATTCCCGACGACAGAGGTCATGAAGCGACCTAGATTCAATTCCGCTATGTAGGAGGAGTAATCCTTGAGAACGTTGTGATCGGTGGCCGTCAACAGGTCCAGCCCTTCGGCTGCCGCCACCATGGCGCCGTCTCTCATGGCGAATTGGAGATGGAGGTGAAAGTCTGCGGAGATGAACCCAGTGGTGTCGATGGCTCGGGATAGGGTTGAGTCCAGGTAGGTCGTTTCGCCTTCAGAGATGCGAATCCGGTGCTGGTCGAGGCTGTACTCGGTGCCCCGAGTGATATAGACATCGTAGTCCCCAACCGGAATCGTCTTGATCTCTTGTCCCGAGGAGGTCACCAGGATGTTAGCGAAGCGCCCGACGGTGGGCATCTCGCTTCTACCGTCAGCGCAGGCAAAAAATAGTCGAGCCGGAAGGTGGATTCCAGTCTTGTCCTCCAGCACCTCGAACGAGAGCTTGCCCACGCGTTGGCTCGATTCCAGGACAAACCTCTCGTCTGGATCGAGGATGTCGGTGGCCAAAGAAGCGGTGGCTTCTGGCTGCTGAAGCAGAGCCCAGGCTGCCACCAGGAAGCTCATGAGACCCAGGCGTAAGATCCAGTTAGCCACTGTTCGCTTCCTCCAGCAGATTGCCTGGCCGTACCCCGGTTGAGGGACATGAGCCGGACAGGATACGGCTACAGATTAACAGATCAAACGATCCAACGCTGGCAAAGCCACGTGAGCAAATGAAGTTGTTTTTAGCCACGAACATCGATAGCAGCGTGTCCGCTGTAGGACGGGCATTCCTGCCCGTCGAGGACACCGACGGGCAAGAGTGCCCATCCTACGCCGGTCAGTTTTAGCCTAGTCCTGAACCTGCAACCTGCAACTTGTGACGCTCCGACGAATTGTGCCAGGTTGCGATGGTTCGTTCCCGCCTTGCCGCGTACAATGATCGAGCGAAATCGAGTGCTTGGCAGAAATGGGGACAGGGCCCTAGCCCGGATTTCTCATCGCCCGTCGTCGCGAGGCGTCGCAAGTGCCGTCCTGGCAAGGCTTGCGACCGAGGCCTCCGCAGTCGTACTCGTGCAGTACGTCGAGGAGGCCGACCGAGCGAAACACAGCCAGGGCGGATGATTGCGGCGACGCAGCAGACTGGCGATGAGAAATCCGGGCTAACGGAAACCCGGGTCCCAAGGGGAAAGTAGATGTCACTCTTGAAGGGTCGAGTTGCGGTGGTTACAGGTGCCGGGAGCGGGATCGGTGAGGGCATCGCCAGGGCCTTCGTCGACGAGGGAGCTTGCGTGGCACTGGTGGGTCGAAGCGGTGAGAAACTGGAGCAAGCTGCTTCGATTCTACCTCCCAAGCGAGTCCTCTGCTATCCCTGCGACGTTTCGGAGCGGGAGGCCGTTGAGGCCATGGGCATCGAGGTAGCAGGCCGCTTCGGTCCCGTCGACTTGCTGGTCAACAATGCGCAGGAGTTAACAGTGTACGCCGGTCCGTTTCAGAGGTAGATCCCTCGGACTGGGATTACATGATCGCGGTCAACCTGACCGGAGCCTTCAACTGTGTTCGTGCAGTTTTACCGGGGATGCGGAGGTTGAAGAATGGCCTCATCATCAATGTCTCATCGATCGCGGGAAAGCGGGCAAGCCAGCTCGCGGGCGTCGCGTATTCCGCCTCCAAGCATGGGATGGTGGCGTTTACCCACTCCATCAATGAGGAGGAGGCTGCCTATGGGATCCGATCCACGGTCCTGTGTCCGGGCGAAGTGAACACTCCGCTCCTGGAACATCGTCCTATGCCCGTACCCCAGGAGGCCCGCGATTTGATGCTCACTCCCGAGGACCTCGCTCAGGCGGCTATTTTTGTCGCCACACTGCCACCCAGGGCCTGTGTCCCGGAGCTGATCATCAAACCGACGGTGCAGGTGTACAGTTAAAGAGGTCACAGGTCACAGGAGGTCTCAGGTCTCAGGTCTCAGGTTGGAGGAGTTGTTGCTACACGTTAGTTGACTTGCTAAGCTTCTTTCCCTTCTCGGAAGGTTTGAGGGGGGATTCGTAGAAAGGAGATAATGATGAAGAAATCCGTGAGTGGTGTGCAGGCAAACACGAGCATGGAAGGCATTGCTCGGAGGACGTTGGCCTTTAACGATGAGGCCATGCTCTGTCACTTCAATATGGGAAAGGGGGCCAGGATTCCGTTACATAATCATCGCGCCAGTCAGGTTGGTTATGTGGTCAGTGGTTCGCTCAAGTTCCTGGGTGACTCAGACGAGGACACCTTTATCGCGACAGCCGGAGACTCCTACGTCTTTGGTCCCCACCAGACCCACGGCTGTGAAGTACTGGAAGACTCCGAGGTGATTGAGGTCTTCTCGCCAGCCCGCGACGAATACAAGGAATAGTGATCTAACCCTCTGTCAACGCCAATAACCGGAGTCCAGAATGCTAGCGAGCTCTCTTAAGCAGAAACTGAATAGCGACGAGATCGTCGTAGGCACCTTTCTGACATTCAACTTCTGGGCAGGCCATCTGGAGATCCAGAAGAAACTGGGCATGGATTTCGTTGCCCTGGACCTGGAACATGGTTCAGCGGATCTAGCGACCACCGAAGAGCTGTGCCGCACGGCGCGACTTCTTGACTTTCCACTGATCGTGCGTCCTGAAGCCAGCGTCTACCATCTTGTCCGAAAGTATGCCGACATGGGACCTGCCGGCTTCCTGATCCCCTGGGTGGATCAGCCGGAACAGATGAAGACTGTACGCGACGCCGCCTTTGTCCATCCGCGAGGCCGCCGGGGCCCTGGTGGGCCGTCGATTTTCGGGACAACCAGTCTGGATCTGGGCGGATGGCAGGAAATCGAAGATAATTCCTTCGTAGCCATCCAGGTCGAGACACCCGAAGGGATAGAGGTGATGGGAGAGATGGCCGCTCCCGATTGGGTCGATGCGGTTATGCTGGGACCTTATGACCTCTCCCTGAACATCGGCCACTGCGGTGAGTGGGATCATCCGGTAGTCGTCGAGGCTATTATGAAGGTTTTGGAGCAGTCCCAGCAGCTGGGCAAACCCTGCGGAATGCCGGTAGGAAGCGTCGAGCAAACCCGTTTCTGGATGGAGCGTGGCTTCCGGTTCTTTCTCTATTCCGAGCCAACCATCATGGCTAGAGTGCAGGCCGAATCCTTCTTGAGAGAGATCAAGAAGTAACTTCCCTCCCTTGCCTTTGCCCTGAGTCGAGCCAAAGGCTCGAAAGAATAAGACTTCGGCCTGGAGACCGAAGCCACGTTAGAAGAAGAAGTTCCAGACTAGTCCCGCCCCCGCGCGCACTGTTTCGCTTTTTTATCAATAGATGCCTTCCTCAGCAACCTGCGACTTGCGACCTGCGACTTGCGACCTCTTAGATGAGTCCCATCTGTTCCAGTAGGACCCGGGCTCCCTCCCGTCCCTCCTCCGTACTCTGTGTGAAGGGCGCAGCTGCGAAGTTGCCAGGGACGCCTCGAAGGTTCATCGCAGATGTGAAGCCGGCGAACGTAGAATCCAGAAGGACGACCGATTTCAAACGGATCAGCTTTCGCTGTGCGGCTGCCGCAGCCTCGTAATCCTGCTTGCGATAGCTGCGCAGAATCTCGACTCCGTATTCAGGTGCCAGCGCGAAGAGACCCTCGATAATCCCGCTGGCCCCAAGCTGAAGGGCCAGGTCGAAGAAGGTGGTGTGACCTGAGAAAATCGTGAACTCCTCCGAATCCCGAAAATGCTCCGCCGCAAGGCGAAAGGTCAGAAAGTCCCCAGAGGCTTTTAGGCCGACGATATTGGGGATCTCCGAGAGCTGGCGGATGGTTTCGAATTCGAGTGAGTGGCCGGTCAGAGCCGGGTTGTCGTAGGGGTAGACCGGAAGGTCCGTACCCTCCGCGATACCTCTGTAGTAGTGGAACAACTCGTCCTGGCTGAACTTGAAGATAAAGGGGGGGATCAAGGCAACGCCGCTGACCGGGTGATTCTCAGCGAAGCGGATTCGCGCCAATGTCCTTTCGGTGCTCGTGTCGCCGCAACCCACCAATACCGGGACCTGTCCTTTCACCTCATCGAAGGTGACGGCGAGGGCTCGCTCAAAGGTCTCGTCCTTCAGGAGCTGCATGCTGCCCATGGATCCCAGCGCCAGGAGCCCGTCAACGCCCGCCTCCAATTGCATCCGGATCTGAAGGCGCATGCCTTCTTCGTGTAGGTTTTCGTTTTCGTCCAGTGGAGTTCCGAGGGCCGTGATGACCCCTTCCAGGGATGGGACTGTCTGGTTCATGTCTCTATAAGCCCTTTTTTTGGCCCGTTCCCTGAGAGTCAGGGTGAGCTGTTGTGTCGCTATGGAGCCTCTATCCTGCCGGCACCTCTTCTGCCAGGAAGTGAGGAAACTTCTCCTCGAACGTTTCCCGCAGCTTCTGGATTCTTTCGTCGGGGACTGCCTCGGTGGGAGGCCGGGGCGCGCCGGCCTTGAAAGAGCCGGCTGCATCAACGGTAGCTTTGGTCAGAGAGGTATCATTGAAGCCTTCGAATGCCAGAGGAATAATCGCCTCCTGAAGGATCTCGCTGCACTGGTGCTGCATGGCAATCGCGGCCGGCAGGTCGCCTCCCTTTATGGCGTGCCACCATTTCATCATGAAGGCGGGAAAAGCGTAGACGAAGCTAGCCATGACTCCGGTGCCACCTACCGCATGACTGATTCCCCAGAGCTGCTCCAGTGGAAAATGTCCCACCTGGGTTCTGCGAATGCAGTTCAGGTACAAGCTGACATCTGATCCGATCATCTTGGAGCCGCAGAAGGTGGGAATCTCCTGCATCTTGACGAAGTCCTCGTCATTCAGCAGCACCTTGGTGGTGCCGGGATTGTTGTAGGCGATAATCCCTATGTCGGGACAGGCCTCCGCCAGGTCGTGAAAGTACTGTAGGGCTTCGGCTTTCGAAAGGGTCTGATAGAAGGGGATGACGTTCATCACGCCGTCGGCGCCTTCTTCCGTCGCGATCCGCGTCCGTCGGATGGACTCTTCGGTGTTGACGGCACTGGCACCGACTACAGTCTTGGTCTGGCTTCCTGCACATTCCGAGACGGTAATACGAGAGATCTGACGCAACTCATCGTCGTTCAGGACGAAAAATTCGCCGTTGGTTCCAGTCGTAATGATCCCGTCCACGTTCAACTGGACCAGTTTCCGTATGTTCTCGCGGTAACCGTCTTCATCCAGCCGAAACCCGGCGTCGAAGGGCGTCACTACCAGGACGTAGAGTCCCTTCATGTTTTCTCTGGTGAGCATCTGTTTCTCCTCCCTCTTCCGAAGAAACTAGTTTCCTGAGGAAGAGACTTGCTGCCTGGTGTTCTCAGCCGCAGATGGTACCATAACCCTCTTGCAGTCCTTTTGCAATCGGGTTGAAGGCGGGACGCGAAGCAGGGAAGTCATGACTCCAGAAGAACGGTATCTCTTTGATCTTCAGGGCTATCTGTTGGTGCAGCAGGCGCTACCAAAGGAAATCCTGGGTCGCCTCAATCAGACCATCGACGAGATGGAATCCCTGACGGACGCGGAGGTGGAGGCAAGGGGTATCCCCAGAAGGCCTACGAAGAGTGATACTTACGCCAAGGTGGGCAATTCCGGAGGCAGCCTCGGGGACTACACCTCTGACATCCTCAAGCATGGAGGGGTGTTCGAAGAGCTGATCGATTGGCAACCGATCCTTTCGCGGGTTGATCTGATGATTGGAGACTCCTGCCGTCTGGATGCAGCGATACTCATGAGTCGCCACCAGGGTGGAGCCTTCCGTTTCCATCACGGCTACGCCGAGCTGCTCCCGTATTCGGAGTTCGCCTGCATCGATGGTGATTTCAGATGTGTCAGCGTGAAAGTGTCCTACGCTCTCTCGGATGTGGGCGTTGAGGATGGCTGTTTTGCAGTGATTCCTGGCAGCCACAAGAGCAACTTCCAGAATCCCCTGGTCGGCCAGATTCCCGATCCAGGTCATCCGCTGGTGAAGCCCATCCCCTGTCGGGCTGGGGATGCCATCATCTTTTCGGAAGACCTCTCACACGGAGCGGTCCACAACCGGGGCAGCAGAACCCGACGGACGTTGTTCTACTCCTACGCTCCCGCGTTTCACTGCGGCTGGGACGAGATGGCAGAGACGGCTCCAGGGTTTCAAGAAAGGGCTACTCCTCGGCGGCGCGAGTTGACCCTGATCTCGAGACCCTTTGCAGAAGCGCCGCCTCAGTCAGTCTTTGAGGAAGGGCGACCGTCATCCTCCTGAATTTCATTCCCAGGATCCCCCGAAATGAGAGAACAGAAGATTCTTACCGAGGCAGATGTTTTCGACCTGCAGATCGGCACCGAGAGGGCGTCCATGCCCCGTGAGGCGAAGCACTTCTTCGATATCACCGGATACCTGGTGCTAGATGGCCTGTTGACTCCGCAGCAGGCCACTGAGGCAAAGCATACTCTGGCCAGTCTACTTCACTCGCCTTTTCCTGGAATCAGAGTCGATAACCCGACTCTGTCCCAGTCCGAGATTCTGAACGTGGTGGAAGCGGGAGGTGTGTTCGAAGAAGTGATGGCACACGCTGAGATTCTTCCCTACCTGGGAAGCCTGATCTGGGGCCAACAATTCCGACTGATTCGATCCAGGGGTGTCTTACGAGCACCTGGTAGCAAGGACACTCTCAATCAAGGCGGAAAAGCCGACCCCAGGCGGCACACCCGCTACCGTTGCACCTGGGAGGGAGAATTTCGCTGTTTGATGGTGACTTGCCTGATTGCCTTGTCGGATGCAAGCGAAGGCAAGGGACCCTTCACCGTGCTTCCGGGAAGCCACAAGAGCAACCTTCCTCATCCCTACTCAGAAGTGGAACTAGGGGACATCGCTCCCCTCCAGGAGATTCCCCTCAAGACGGGCGCAGGAGTCCTGTTCGCCGAAAATCTGTCCCATGCCACCAAGTCTCCTCCCACCGAGACCCAGGCCTGGCTCGAGTTCCAGTATGGTCCCTCCTACATGGTCAGCTGGCCCGGCTGTGAGGCCTCGCCCGAGCTCTTGGCACGCAACTCCAAGCACCCCGAGCGGCTCCATCTGCTGATGGAACCCTATTATCATCCTGCGGGATCACAGAAGAAGAAATAACCAAGATACAAGATACAAACACATCTCAAATCCCATGTATCTTGTATCTTGGGATTTCCCTGGAGAGCTAGCTTGCCATATCTGCCTTAGCCATATACCAAGGTCGTCGAAAAGAATGTAGTAGGTGGGTAGGACCACCAGAGTGAGGATAGTGGAGGCCATCAGGCCTCCCATGACGGTTCGGGCCATGGGGAAATAGCGAAGCTGAAACAGGCTGGTGTCGCTGAAGGCAAGTGGAATCAAGCCCACGACGGTGGTTCCTGCTGTCATCACGATTGGTCGAAATCGTTCCCGGCAGCCGTCCAACAGGGCCTCTAGCCCCAAAAGAAGTAGATGAAAGTGGACTAAACCACATGTAAACACCTGAAATGCCAGACCTGACGGGTATTCTGGGGTTGTCAAAGAAACTTCAGAACAAGCCGAAAGGAGGCATTTCAGGTGAATAAAAAGGATAGCGCAATCATCCGCAAACGGGAAGCAGAGGTTGCTCAGCGATTGAGCCCCAGCTGGAACGGTCAAGACCCGAAACCGGTGCTCTCGCCCGAGGTCATCAGCTACGAGGTCTCGGAGAAAACGGGTGCGGTCAGTTACGGTGGTCTGGGGCTGCTGCAGCAGGTGGTGAAGTGGAGTGGGCTGGGGAAAGCCATTGACCAGGCGGTGACGCTGCTCAAACGCCACCAACCGTACCACGAATCGGACCACGTCCTGAGCCTGATCTACAACGTGGCCACGGGCGGGACCCGCTATCAGGATATTGAACTGCGACGTCAGAGTGTGAGTTTCCTGGAGGCGGTGGGAGCCGAGAAGATCCCCGCCCCCAGCACGGCCGCATGAGGGAGCGGCCGAATGGCTGGATCGGAGTATCGAGCTGGTTCGAGAGGCGGGTTTTCGGAAGGTGCGCCTGCGCGGGGACACGGATTTTTCGCTGACGGCTCATTTTGACCGTTGGACGGAGGCGGGCGTGGAGTTTGACTTCGGGATCGACGCCCATCCGAGCTTCGTCAAGTGGGCGGAGGCGTTGCCAGAAGCGAGATGGAAAGAGCTGGGGCGCCCCAGCCAGGGGAAAGGAAAAGGGAAGAAGCGGCGCCAGCGGCGGGACAAAGTGAAGCCGGAGATTGTCAAGAGACGCGGGTTCAAGACGCTGACGCTGGAACGGGAAGAGATCGCGGAGATCGACTACCGTCCGAGCAAAGCGAAGCGAACCTATCGGATGGTGATCTTGCGCAAGACGATCCTGGTCGAGAAAGGCCAGAAGCGGCTGCTGCCGCAGGACGCGCTACCACTTTTATGTCACCAATATCTCGGCCAGAACGTTGGGAACGGCGGGAGTCGTACGGGAAAACAACCGGCGCTGCAACCAGGAGAACGTCATTGAACAACTCAGGAACGGAGTCGAGGCCCTGCGGATGCCCTCGGATACGCTGGTAGCCAACTGGGCCTATCTGGTGATTGCGGCTCAAGCCTGGAATCTGAAGGCCTGGATGGGGTTGGTGCTGTCGGCGCGACTGCAAGCCCGACAGCTGGTGAAGATGGAGTATCGCCGTTTCCTGCGAGAGGTCATTGAAATGCCCTGCCAGATTTTGCGCAGGGGCCGACAGTTGGTCTATCGGCTGCTGGATGTCAATGGTTGGAGCCGTCTTCTCTTGGAAGGCAGTAAGTGGTTGAAACACCGGCCAGCTACCTGAAACTGAAAGGAGATAAAGTAGCTCCGAGGGTCGCCAGAGCTGGGGCGAGGTGTCTCTACAAACGCCCCCCAAGAGGGCAGAATCGTTTTCCCTGAGCGATCGGCGTGGAGGACAGCTGAACACGTGCCTGTTCTGAGTGACTTCGCGCCGAAATTTAGAATTTAGGTCTCCAAAATGGCTCCTCGGAGCCGACAAAGGGGTCTATTTTCGAACTTGCGCTTATTTTGGGTCTAGTCTCTCTTTTCCCTGGCGTCTTAGAGTGTTGATGTGGTCGATCAGGACAATGCCGTTGTTCACCGAAACCCCCATCAGGACGAGGATTCCGATTCTTGCCATCAAGTTGAATGGAGTCCCGGTGAGAAGCAGAAACCAGGCAATTCCCACCACCGAGAAGGGCAATGAGAACATGATGGCGAAGGGGTGGCTTATCGACTCGAAGAGCGAAGCCATGACGAAGTACACCATGAACAGGGCCAGTAGAATGCTGAAGACGAAATCCTGATCTTCGTTCTCGCTGCGTTTCGTCCAGAACCCGAAGCTCCATCCGTAGCCCGAAGGGAAGTCGAAGGCGTCCATGACCTCCGTCACATGCTTCATCCCATCGTCTTTTTTGTCGCCGGAATAGATGGCGAACAGCTGCGCAAAGGTACGACGGTCCTCGCGCTGGAACTCTCCCGGGACCTTCCTGATGCGAAGATCCGCAACTTGAGACAGCTGGATGGGCTGTCCATCAGTGCCGCTACCCACAATGACCGATTTCAAGTCTTCCAGGCTGTCACGATCTGACTGGGCCAGCCAGATGGTGATGTCCACTTCGCCTTCGGAGGTGCGGAATCCTCTTACCTGCCTACCTCTCATGACGATGGCCAGCACATCGGAAACGGAACGAGATGAGATTCCGTACTTTCGAGCCAGTGATCGGTGAAGCTGGATTTGAACTTCTTCCTGGGCCCGGTCCAGTGGGGTATTGACCTGCGTGAAATCCGGAAGGGCAAGCAGCCGTTCTCGGGCTTCTGAAGAGAGCTTGACCAGGGTCTGAGGATCTTCTCCGTAGAGGCTCACCATGATCCATTCCTGATTCTGTGCCCCTTCTTGCCTGCCCAACCCGATCTTGGCCCCTGGTATGACCGGCAAGCCGTCGGCAATCTGCTCGCGGATCAAGGGGATCTCTTTGGGCGAGAGCTCTTCCTTTTCGAAATAGACGTAGGTTCGGGCGTCATCGTTGCCGTATCTGCTGAAGACATCCGCGATCTTCAAGCGCTCACGATTCTCGAGGAGAAAGCGCTCGACCGGTCCTACGTAGTCATCCTCAATCTTGGCATAGTGAAAGTTCTCCGAAAACTCGTACTCGATCTGAAGGCTGCCAAGCTCCTGGGCATCTGGAGAATTGTCCGGGACCTTGTTCAAGAGCATCCAGCCCGATCCAAAGACGATCAAGGGCACCAATACCAGACCCACCAGAAAGCGGTGGCGCAAGGGCCAGGCGACCAGACGCAGATAGTAATCTGTTGAACTAAACCGCTTTCAGCGGTAGGACCTTTCCTGTCAGATCCCCTTATCCATTGAAGATTCCGGCGGCGCTGGGAGTTGTCGAAAGGCTCCCTCGTGAGGCAAGGTGTTGTTACCACACAGCAACCTACCACACGAAAGGAGCCTATCATGACTATCTTACGCCAACGTATGATCGAGGATCTGCGGATCCGCAACTACTCCGATCGGACCATTCAGATCTATGTGGATCGGGTGGCCAAGTTCGCCCAGTACTTCGGCCGCTCGCCCCATCTACTGGGTCCCGCGGAGATCCGCCAGTATCAGATCTTTCTGGTGAAGAAGAAAAAGAGTTCCTGGGCCCAGTTCAACCAGACGGTCTGTGCTCTGCGTTTCTTCTACCGGGTGTGTCTGAACAAAGAATGGACCATTGAACACATCCCTTTCCCCAAGCAAGAGAAGAAACTGCCCCTGATCTTGTCCCGGCAGGAGAT
Source organism: Acidobacteriota bacterium (assembly GCA_965219855.1). Lineage (GTDB taxonomy): Bacteria > Acidobacteriota > UBA6911 > RPQK01 > JAJDTT01 > CAUZIZ01. The sequence goes on along the minus strand of CBDCOR010000012.1, from coordinate 115,247 downwards.
TGACCGCTTCTTTGAAGTGATCGGCAATCTCAAGCACCGCACCATCTTCATGACCATCTACGCGACGGGCTTACGCATCTCCGAAGCGCTTCATCTGCATCTGGAGGACATCGATAGAGCTCGGATGCTGGTTCGAGTGCATCAGGGCAAAGGCCACAAGGATCGCTACGTTCCCCTGTCGGCAACTCTCTTGGCGCAGCTACGCACCTACTGGAAAGGCTATCGACCGGGCAGCTGGCTCTTCCCGGGGCAGGATGTGCAGCGACCTTTGGAGGTCAGTTCGGTCCAAAGAGTCTGCAAGCGAGCTGCTGAAAAGGCCGGTTTGAGAAAGGGCGTTACGGCTCACCGGCTGCGCCATTGTTTCGCCACCCATCTGCTAGAAGCCGGCACCGATCTGAAAACCATCCAAGTACTGCTCGGGCACCGTAGTTTGAACGCGACTTCGGTCTACTTGCACGTCGCCTGATCAACGACAAATGGAATTCCCGCAGCGACAATTGGAAATCCCCACACGAGGGATAAAAAAAAAGAGCTGTAGCCGTCCTCTGAGACGACTCTTTTCGGGGTCCTCCTTTCTGTAAAAAAGAGAGATTGTTTTTAGAATGCGAGGGGGATGGAGTGAGGGCGTAGCCCGAACGGAGCTCCCCCTCGCTCGCGCCGGCGTCGAGGGGAGTGGACCAGATCCACGAGGCTCCTGAGCGGCCTCTGTAGGGCGCTGTACGACCTCTCCCCTTGGCGGGCACTCGTCTATCGTCCCCACCAAGCACTTCCCAGGGGCCAATCAGCCGATTTGCCCGGATTTGAACTCCTCGCGGTTTCCTCATTTCGTGGTTTCCTGCTGTTTCTTCTTGGCGCTCTCCATTCGGTAGCTCGAGACGTTGAGTTCCAGAATCACGCTGTGGTGCACCACCCGATCAATCGCCGCCACCGTCGTCATGGGGTCCTTGAAGATCCTCTCCCAGTCCGAGAAGATCAGGTTGCTGGTCAGCAAGATGCTGCGGCGTTCGTAGCGATGGGCCAGCAGTGTGAAAAGAACCTCCATTTCCTCCCGACTTTGCTGAACGTAGCCGATGTCATCGACTATGAGAGCCTCGAAGCGATCCAGTTTCTTGAGCTCCTTCTCCAGAGTCACATGATCGGGTCATAGGAAGGATCGAAGCGTAGGATGACCGGTTTCTCGACATCGCGAGAGAATCGCACCAGGTCGAGTTTCTCCCGGACGTCCATACTCGCCAGGTCCATATCGGTATCCCAGGCAAACTCAAGCACGACCTCCGACTGACCCGAACGGGAAACGGAGCTCAACCGTCTCAGCCCGGGCACCACCCCCACGGTCTCCTCGATCAATCGGGTGACCAGCGACTCGATCTCCTCGGGAGCGGCGTCCTCGAACTCAGTCTGGATTGTGAGCGAAGGATAGGAGATATCGGGCAGTAGGTTCAGCGCCAGGCGTTCGACCGACACCAGGCCGAAGAGGGTGATCGCCACCACGAACATCGACACGGTCACGGGACGCCTGATGGCAGTTTGGGTGAATTTCATCGAGTAAAGAGAAATCCCAAGAGTATCTTGGGATTACTTGACCGCCGGTTAGCTTCCGACGATCCGGACCTTGGCCCCTTGGGTCAGGTTCCCCTGGCCTGCGACGACAACTCGCTCGCCGGGTGAGACACCCTGGTGCACCTCAACGCTTCGGTCGTCACTGTAGCCTAGCACGATCTTTCGGCGATGCGCCGTGGTTCCCTGGACCACGAAGACGAAGTCCTGATCGTCCTCTTCCAGGAGGGCACGCTTGGGAATGAGTAGGGCTTCCAGCCGCGTATCGATTTCGATGTCGACTCTCACGAAAGCCCCTGGCTTGAAGGACTTGCCCGAGGAGGGCAGGTTTACCGTTACTTTCACCGTTCCGGTAGCATCATCGACGATGGGGCTGAGCCGGACGACTTTGCCCTGAATCCGGTCGGTTCCGGCCGAGCCGAGGCTGACCATGGCGGTTTGGCCAGGGTTGATTCTGGAGGCTTCCCGCTCCGAAAGATGAACGTCAGCGAAGAGGGGAGAAAAGGCCCCAAGACGGAAGAGAGAATCGAGGTTGCGCACGGTTTGACCAATTTCAACGGTACGGTGGGTGATGTATCCTTCGAAAGGGGCCAATATTCGAGTGCGCGAGACTTCAAGCTCCACCTGCTCCTCCTCTGCCCTCAGTTCTTCAACCCGGTGGCCGAACTCCCGAACCTCCGATGCCGCAACCCGCTCATCCTGCTCCAGTTCCTGGACCCGGTAGCGAAGGGTTGCCACCTCTTCCTCGCTTACCAGCTTCTCGGCGTAGGCGTCTTCCTTCCGCACCAGTTCCACTTGGGTATTGGCGATCTGAATCTGCGCCTTTCGCTCTTTGATGCGGGCCTTTTCGAGTTGAAGCTTGGCCTGTGCCAACTTTTGCTCGGTTAGCTTGAGGCGAATCAGCAGCTCGGTGTCATCGAGCAGGCACAGGAGTTTGCCGTTCTCCACCCGATCACCTTCCTCGACCAGGACCTTCTTGACCACGCCAGTTGCCTGAGTCGTCAGCACGACATCCCGCAGAGGACGGAGGTTCGAGGTCGAGGTCAGGAAGGATGAGATCGGTCCTTTCCACGCGGCCTCCAGCTGGACCGGAACCGGGGCCTCTTCAGCATCGCCCTTGGTGGCATCGGCCTCAGAGTCCGCCTTGGCAACGTCATCTCCGGGGTAGTACTTCGCGGCCACATACCACGCACCCAGGGCCAGGACCACGACAGTGATGAAGCCGTACACTTTGACTCGGATATTCACTGCAGGATCGCTCCTAGGTAGTTCGCGACTAACGAGGAACCTATTGGTGGCGGAACAGATTGAATCGGTGTCCGCTTACCCGTCAATTCTACCCAAATTGAGGGCCGCATTTCCAGAAGACCTCCAGGCACATTAGGCAGTACGCGGGCGGGCGTGCAAAAGTTCCCAGCTCCGGGCTCTTGCGTGGCTTTGGTTTCCAGACCGAAGTATCTCTTTCGAGCCTAGCCTGATCTCATAAGAACACGGCCTCCTCTTCAGGGGCTGACTCTACAATGAGTCGCGTAGGCCCTAAGTTCGAAAGAGTCTGGGGACTCATCGAAGAGGAGGCCGAAATGAAACTAATTGGATCTGATTTTCACACAAGATTCCAGGCGATTGCAATGGTGGATACGGAGAGCGGAGAGCTGGAGGAGCGACGCTTGAATCACGAAGGAAAGGAGGTCGAGAGATTTTACGGGGGTCTGGCGGGTCCGACCGTGGTGGGGATCGAGAGCACCGGGTATTCGATCTGGTTTCACGAGGTGATGGACAAACTGGGGGTACAACTGCAAGTGGGAGATGCGGCGAAGATCCGAGCGCAGCAGGTCCGCAAGAAGAAGAATGACCGCGAGGATGCGCGCTTGATTCGGCAGTTATTGATCGAGGACCGCTTTCCCCAGATCTGGGTGATCGACCCGGAGGGACGGGATCTGCGGCAGGTGCTGAGCCAACGGAGACGTTGGGTTCGGACCCGGACGCGGATCAAGAACGGGCTCCAGTCGTTGGCGATCAATCATCGACTAACCTTGGGGGCTGGGTTGTTCACTGGGGAAGGCCAACGAGCGTTTGCGCAGTTAAAGCTGCGCCCCTACGCCCAGCAGTCGGCCTGGAGTGGCTTGGACCTCGCCTCGCCGTACTGGACAAACAGATCCGAGAGGCGGCGGCCCAGCGCCCGGAGGCGGAGCGCTTGATGACGTATCCCGGAGTGGGGCCGGTGACGGCCCTGTCCTGGGTGCTGATTGTGGGACCGGTCCAACGCTTTGCCAGTGGCGGCCAGTTGTGCAGCTATGTGGGCTTGACGCCGAGCGAACGCTCCAGTGGCGGACGGCGGCGGCTGGGTCACATCAGCAAACAGGGATCGACCTTTCTGCGCTACCAGATGGTGGAGGCGGGCGTCTCCGCCGCCCGCCACGAAGCCAACTTGAGGCGCTTCTACCGCCGTTTGGTCTCTCGGCGAGGCCGACAGGTGGCCCGGACCGCCGTGGCCCGAAAGTTGTGTGAGCATCTGTACCTGATGCAGCGAGATGAAATCGACTATGCGGAGTTTTCTCGCCGCGGTCTTCTCGCGAGGCGTGCCTGTGAGAAATGCTGACTCGTTCCGAGTCGACAGCCTGATTAGGCAGCCTCGCCTCCTTCAAAGGAAGGAGTCCGGACTGTAGATGATGCGTTGGACGAACGTGGTGCAGAAAACATCAACCGCCCATTGCCTGGGGCACACAGGAGTGCCGCAGAGGCTCTCATAAAGGCAATGGGCTCCTCGACCTTTTCCCAGGCGGCGCTGGGCCTTGCCGAGGACACCACCTTCGCCCGCTGATGCGCGTATAGATGGATGGGGGAGACCGACGTCACCGACGTCAACCCGCTGGTCATAACTAAAAACTAGAGTCCCCAGACTCGACGAATCCAATGGCCTACGAACAACTTCTTATCGCGCCTGGCCGGCTACGCGGCCAGCTGCTTAATCGGCTCTCCGAGCCGATCTAGGTGAAGTGCGCCCTTGACAACGGCCATGTTCTTATAGACGCATTTCTCATCGACTGTCGTAGCGAGGCGTCGCAAGCGCCGTCCTGGCAAGGCTTGCGACCGAGACCACTCGTGGCGAGCCTCCGCAGTCGTACTCGTGCAGTACGTCGAGGAGGCCGACCGAGCGAAACACAGCTAGGGCGGATGATTGCGGCGCCGTAGTAGACCGGCGATGAGAAATGCGGGCTGGCCGCTCAAGGTACGGCGGTCTGGAGCCCACCGCTACGTAAACGGTCGGCTCTACTCCGAGGGATCCCAGTGGGTCTCGGGTTCGAAGGGAAACATCGGTTGGCTGCGGTGGTGATAGGTGAAGCGCGAGGGATTGGCCGCCGTGATTCCGGGAGAGTCGACTTCCAGCATGCTTGCCGAGACTGGTTCGTAGGCGGCCCGTGGAGCGATCGCTCCCTTTGCAATCAGGACTCGCTTGTGTCGTGGCTTCACCCCAAGGCTGAGAATCTGTTCCAGGCTGAAAGGGGCCATGCGCAGTGAGGTCAGGACCACCGTGTGGTGCTTGCTGGTCTCAACTACTGCGGTGAGGCCCTGCTGGTTGATGCGGCTTCCTCCGTGTCGGGGCTGTTCCTCGACAAACATGCCATCATGAAGACATCGCACCCGACCCTCGATCGGAACCGGATCCCCGTGAAGGCGGTCGCTCTTTCCGCCGACCTCGAGCGCGACCGACTCTCCCACTCCAGCAGCAGCGCAGGCCTGGACGGCTACTGGATCGAAGAGAACCACCAGACCGTCTTCGACACCTGCCTCTGCCAGGGCTTGAAAAATCACGGTTCCGTCGCCCGGACTCCCTCCTCCGACGTTGTCTCCAGCGTCCAGTAGAGTGATAGGTGTCAGCTCAGATTGCGCCACCTGCTCCACCGCTTCTTCCACCGACGTGCCGGTGAGGTTGAGCCGGTCCCTCTGTTTCCAGGCCTGGTCCGCTAGCTTGACGGCTGCCTCTCGAGCCTGTTGCTGGTTTCCATCGGAAACCACCAGAAACGATGTCCCCATCTCCTCAACGTCGGCGTAGGCGAAGCCTGGAGCTATACTGGCGGAGATCACCCCCGGCTCTTGGATGGTTTCCTCGAGTGCTCGATAAAGGCCCCCCATGGGCTCCTTGGTGGTCTCCTGGGCCAAAATGGTGATTGCCAATGGAGGCTTCACCAGGCTTTGAACCGGATGAGTCTCCCCGTCCAGAATCTGATTCAGGATCCTGGCTGCCTCCCGGCCTCTCTCTCTCTGGTCCAGGTGGGGATAGGTCCGATAGATGGTCGTGGCCGTGACGTTCTCGACCATGCGAGGCGAGACATTGGCATGCAGGTCGAGAGTCAGCACGACAGGAAGTGAAGAACCCACCAGGCTTCGAATTCTTTCTGCGGTATTCCCGTCGGCATCGCGGATGTGGCTGCTCACCATAGCTCCATGAAGAGAAAGCAACAGCCCATCCAGAGACTCGCTGGAGACCCGCGTCAATATCTCTTCCAGGACCTCCTCATATGCAGGTTCCAGCAGCGGTCCTGCCGGCATCACCCAGGCGGCCACGAGTGGCACCAACTCCACTCCAACACAAGCTACCTCTTCGATCATTCCCCCGACTTCGTGGTGTGCCTCACCCCAGCGGTGGATGACCTCGTCACCAAATACGACGCTATCGTCGAACATCTCCCGCGTAGTAAAAACCGGGTTGAATGTATTCGATTCGTGGATGAAGGAAACCAGGCCGACTCTCATTGTCTAGAAGGGAACATTGAGGAACGGGTCACACGTCTGAACGTCTGAACGTCGCACGTCCCAGGCTGTGGCTCATCGGTGGTGTGTCTTCGAACTCTCAGGTTACCGCTGCTGCCCGTTCCAAAGCTATCTGCTGCCGGCTAAAAGACGTGCGACGTATTTGACGTTCGAGGCGCAAATCAACCCAAACCTCGAATTCACGAAGACTAGGCGAGTTCAGTTGTTACGTAAGGAAATTACCAGTCCCGCGACTTGAAGCCGCCGCCACCGCCGCGGGGGCGTGAATCGCGCTCGTGGGCTCGGTCGACTCGGAGCGTCCGGCCGTCTAGGTCCTTGCCGTTCAGGGTCGATATGGCTTCATCAACGTCTTGGGTCTCGTCCAGTTCCACGAAGCCGAATCCCCGAGATCTCCCGGAATATGCGTCTCTGATTATGTTGACGTTCTGGACCTCGACGCCTGCCTCTTGAATAAAAGTCTCTAGAACACCTTCTTCAAGGTTGAAGTTGAGGTTTCCGACAAAAATCTTGCTCATTGAAAACTCCTCGTGTCTCGTCAGCCTGGTCAGCGTCGCAGCCCAGCCTGTTTCCGGGGCTGCAGTTCAGTTTCTCGGCCCCTGCAGACGTACCGTCCTGGGTACGCTTTGGCCACCGTCGCCACGCGTTGGAAGAAAAAGCTTCGAACCACTTCACCAAGGACCAGGCCCAGCTGGGCGACCCTCAAAGGATAATGCCAAGATTCAGTTTTGTAAACCTTTGTGGGGATTGCGCCAGGCGGAGAACGAAGGTTACCCGGTTAGTAGGAGCTTCAGAGCCAGGATGATAATGGCGGCCGTCACGAACTGCTTGATCCATCCATGACCCTTCAGGACGGTTAGGCGGACCCCAATCAAGCCTCCGGTAAAGGTGCCTGCGGCTAGCACCAGGCCGGTGATCCACTCAACTTTGCCCTGGGAGGCGAATAGAATCAGAGAGACGACAGTGAACGCGAGGATGCTCAGTACTTTGACGGCGTTTCCACGAACCAGGTCGAGACCCGCCATGGTGGTACTCGCCAAGACTAAGAAGCCGACGCCGGCTTGCACAAAGCCGCCATAGATGCCGACCAGAAAGAAACCGAACGCGAGGGCAGCGATGTGGAGCCCTCGCGAATCCTCGGTGCCTTTGTCTCGTCGACTCAGTGGATCCCACAGAGTCCAGAGGCTGACGCCGATCATCAGGAAAGCCAGGATCTTCTTGAAGGTCGCGTCTCCGACCACCAAGGCTGCCCATGTCCCAGCGATTGATCCCACAGTGGCAGGCAGGGCCGCCCACAGGATGCAGCGCCAGTCCAGGACTCGATGACGGTGAAATCCCCAGACCGCTCCGATGTTTTGGAGCAGGATTCCGACACGGTTGGTTCCGTTCGCTACCGTTGCAGGAAGACCCATGAAGATGAGGATGGGAAGCGTCAGGAAGGAACCGCCGCCCGCAATCACGTTGAGGACACCGGCGACAATGCCGACGACGACGAGGATGGGATATTGGATCCAGTCGCTCACGATCTTGAGATAAGGTTCCTGCAACTTGGCCGCTTATGTCACACCTCCTTGAAGATTTCAACCCCTAGGCTCCTAGCTCCGGGGACCGTGCTTGGTTTAAGATCATTGCCTGTGCTCGTGCGTAGGAAGATGAATCGCAAGTCCTCTGCCATCGGTTTGGCTATCGTCCTCTTTTCGCAGTGGAATCCCTCAGCCTTCAGTCAGGTAAGCGCATCCAATCCTAGCCCCCTGGAATTGTTGGAATCGGCCCGAGAATTTCAGGCACAGCATCGAGATCCAGAAGCGCTGGCGCTCTACAGCAGAGTGCTTCAAGCCGAACCCGATCACTTCACTGCTTTGTGTGCCGCCAGCTATCTTCATGGCTAGGTGGGTAAGAGGCTGAGGAAGTCAGCACGGGAGTGGCACTATCGGCAGGCACTGGAGCTGGCCGAGAGAGCCCTCGAGCAGCGACCCGATGACCCCGAGTCGAACTTTGTCATGGCCTGGGCATGTGGCGGAATCGCAATGATCTCGGGTCCCCGAGAGAAAGCACAATTGGCGAGAAAGATCAGGGACAGAGTTAAGATCACCCTGGAGAAGGATCCCCGCCATCATCGGGCCTGGTACGTCCTGGCCAACTGGTATTACAAGATCGCGGATGCCAATTTTCTGGAACGCGCCGCGGCGAGGCTGCTGTTTGGAGGGCTGCCCCAGGATGTCAGCTTTGAGAAGGCGGCTTCCGCCTACCAGAAGGCCGTCCAGCTCCAGCCCAACCTTATTCTCTACCACTACGAGTTTGCCTTGGCTCTCAGCAAGGCAGGCCGGAGGGGAGAGGCTCTAGAGGAACTTGAATACGCCTTGGGGCTGGACCCGTTGACGTCGGACGATCCCGCTACACTTGCGGCATGCAGCAAACTGATGCGCGAGCTCCAGTAGACGTAGATCCTCAATCTATCAGACTCGTAGTGACACAATCAGCCTTGGACGAGGTATACCCCGAAAATCCATGAACGCCTACCTGTTTGTGGAACCCGGCGCTCTCCGGAAACTGGGGTCCAGTGAGGAGGAAGTCCAGCAGGTGCTGGGGGAAGTCGCTCGGGGCACTTCAACCGAGGCACTTGTTACCTGTGTCTATTTGCTCCGCCGAAGTCGAAGCTGGCGCGGGGTCTACTATCGCTTGTGGCAGGACCCCGACAGTTTTTGTATCCGAAGAGGCCACTGGGGGATCAGTGCTCGCTTCGAGATACCTGCCGATCTTCCTCAGCGCTATCGCCTGATTCGAATCCTGATTGGTGCTCGGCTGACCTACCCGATGCGGGATCGCGACAGAAGCGGATTTGAGCATAGCTACCAGTCTTTTCGGGATCACCTTGCCGACCTTTTCGCACATGAACTGCACCATTACCGACGCTATCATCTGGGGCTTCATCCACGGGAAGGAGAGGTCGGGGCAAATAGGTGGGCGTTGAAGCGAGTCAAGTCTCTCAATTTCGCAGTCGAAGGCAGGCAGATCCCACGTCAGAAGTATCGGAGCTTCAGTCCTACTATCCAGATTCGGCAGCTGCATCACGAGCTGCTTCGTTCGGCTCCCACTGGAAGTAAGCTACGTGTGACCTACGGATTCGATGATAGGTTGAAACGAGGGGAGATCGTGACGCTGGTTCGGCCCTTGAGGAGACCTTCCCCTCGAATCGCAGTCAGGACCGCTCAGGGAAAGGAATGGTGGGCGCCCATGGACTGGCTCGAGTGTTACTGAAATGCGTCGCACGTCTGAACGTCTGAACGTTCTTTGGCGACAGCAGACAGCTTCGGAACTGACAGCCGCGGAAACCTGAAATTTTGAAGACTCACCACCGGTGCCTAAGCTGAAACTTGATTTGGCGGACGTAGCTTTGGCCTCCAGGCCGAAGTCTTATTTTTCCGAGCCTTTGGCTCGGACGGCGGCCTGGAGGCCACCGCTAGTGCGCCTGTGAAGGCGTTTGATCAGAAGGGTGAAAGTCCCTTCCAGGCTAACGTTACCGGCCTGAAGTCGACAGTGGTAACTGCGTTTCCGTGAGGAAGGGTGGAGAGCAACCTGAGACGAACGACCAATCCGTAACGCAAGTGAACTCGATTCGGCCAAGCCTGTCGGGGAGGGTCCTGGCAAAGCCCGAACCCTTGACCGCGCGACGGCCATCCCTCCGACCTGAACGGTCTGCCCGGGGGGATAGACGCGGCAAGTCACGGCGGTGAAGTAACGTGACAAAGCGACCGTGACGAAATGGCAATGCGGTGGTTGGAGATGGAGAGGTCGGAAGGTCAAACGAGATAAGCAGGGAGATCTGTCGGGTGAGGGACGTGGACGACCCATCGTGAGAGCTCGCAGTGGGGGACGCTGCGTGAGCAATGGCCCAGGCCCGCGGTGCAGTATCGCCCGCCGAAGGGGAGCGAACCTGGCGATACCGGTGAGGTCGGTTGAAGCGGCTCGACAGAAGTCAGAGCTCCCATAGTAGCGGGGAAGCCGTGCAGCAAAACGCGGTGGAGCGAAGGGGAGCAGGAAGGTAGATGCGAAATGACTAAATCGCGGAAACGTAACTCCGCCCAAAGGCGGGACTACATCCCGGTCACAGTGCCGTTTTCGGCTAGCCCGGCTGGAGAGCCCGCTGGCATCGAACAGTGGGCTCATCGCGCGGTTTGGACGGATCGCATGTTGGAGACACTTTTGAAAGGAAAGGTGAGAGGAGGGAAATGGCACACGCTGATCGATAAGGTGTTTTGCAGCCGGAACCTTTCCAGCTCGGCCGAGAAGGTCTTGGGCAGGAAAGGAGCGGCGGGAGTGGACCGGCAAACGTGGGGGGATTTCGCCGAACACGAGCGGGAGGAACTCGAATGGTTGCAGGAAGAACTGCGTGAGGGGACCTATCGTCCGGCAGCGGTGCTGCGGAGGTGGATTCCCAAAACAGGCAGTTCGGAAAAGCGACCGCTGGGGATTCCGACCGTGCGGGATCGAGTCGTGCAAACGGCTTTGGTCCACGGGATCGAGCCGATTCTGGAGGCCACGTTCCATGATCGAAGCTACGGCTTTCGTCATGGGCGAGGGTGCCACGGCGCACTGCGGTACGTCGAAGAGCTGCTCGAAGCCGGTTATGTGTATGTCGTCGACGCGGATCTGAAGGGTTACTTCGATACGATCCCGAAAGATCGACTGTTGGACCTGATCCAACAGAAGATATCGGATCGCCGCGTGCTGGGCCTGGTTCAGCTGTTTCTGAATCAGGGGATACTGGAAGAGCTGCGTAAGTGGATTCCGGAAGCCGGAGTCCCCCAAGGCGCCGTTCTTTCTCCGGTGTTGTCGAATGCCTACCTCAATCCCCTGGACCATCGGATGGCCGATCTGGGCTTCCAGATGGTGCGCTACGCGGATGACTTTGTCCTGCTGTGTCGCGCACCCGAGGAGGCTGAAGCGGCCCTGGCCGAAGGGCGGGACTGGGTGGAGGACAACGGGCTGAGACTGCATCCCGAGAAGACACACATCGTGGACTCGCGAGAGAAGAGCTTTTCGTTCTTGGGCGATTCGTTCCGAGGCCGTTTTCGGTTTCCACGAGCGAAGAGCCACCGAAAGTTCGTCGAGCGCATTCACGAGCTGACGCCGCGCAAGTCGGGCGACTCGCTGGAGGTCATCCTCCAGCGGCTCAATCGCTCGACGCAAGGCTGGTTCAACTACTTCCGGCACTGTCATTGGAACATCTTCAAGGACTACGACGGTCTGATCCGTCGTCGTTTGCGACGCCTGCTTCTGAAGCGCAACCGGAAGAATAGAAAACGCCTCTGTCGAAATCACCGTTGGCCCAACGCCTTCTTTACGGATCATGGGTTCACGAGCCTGACTGACGCCCATATCCGTTTCGTCCAATCCATAGGAACCTACTGACTGGAGAGCTGTATGCGGGAGAATCGCACGTGCAGTTCGGAGGGAGGGGAGCCGGGTGACCGTGCTTCCCTACCCTATCGCCGGGACCCGAAGTTTCATTCTCGAATGGAGCCAGCACCGCTGGGGGGCCACTAAGCTGAAACTTCATTGTCGAGCTTCCGAACTTCGGCGTTCGTATTGTTCGGTGTTTAGCGGTTCGAGATTTAGGCTTTCTTTCTACTCAGGAGAAAGAAACCGCAGAAAATACTCAACCGCAAAATATCGAACAGGCGAATTCCGAAGGCCGGATCAGGCGACGCTGGCCTTTGTGTGTCGCCAAAGTTTCTTTCTCGAATGGGGCAGCACCGCCGGGGAGCTACTAAGCTAGGACGTGTGACGTTCCGACGTTCCGACTCACATCACGTAGGATCTTCTCTCGTCCGGATCTTCTTCCCACTCGACCACCTCGGCCGCGCGAATCGCTTCCTTCTTCTTCCGGAAATAGAACAGTGCCATGATCGCCCCAAGCCCAAAACCGATCGCATGTGTGCGGTAGCTGACGTTTTGTTGCAGGGTGGTGGGGATGAGGACAATCAGGCCAAAGCCGAAGCTGCGAAGCAATCGCTGTCGAAGGGAGCGGCTCCGCTCGATTAGGATGTATATGGTCAACCAGAAGCCCGCCATGAGATAGGTAACCCCGGAGGCACCCAGCAACCTGATTTCGGGTGGGTAGGTCAGTAAGGCCAGGTAGTTGGTGAGCGACCCGAGGATGACCACGCTGACGGGGTAGACCCAGAATCCAAAATATCCATAGAGCAGGTAGCTGAAGAGGGCCAGGAAAGCTGCATTCGAAACCAGATGCCTCCAGTCCGAGTGCACCCCCATGGCGGTAACTAACCGCCAATACTCCTGATGCTGGTTCACCCGCTCGGGTATAGCCGCCAGTTTCGAAAAGAGCTCTGGATATTCCCTCCAGCAGAGTAGAGAAACCGCCGAAATGACCATGACGCTCAGGAGAGCGATCGCGTCACTATTCTCCCGGGCCTTCTCAGAAAGAAGCGTCCATTTTACAACGTCATTCCCCGCCATTAACGGAACGAGTCTGGAACGCTGCCTCCGCCATGTCAATAGGAAGAAGCCACAGGTCGCAGGTCCCAGGTTATGCGTCACCGGTGGTTGGTATTCGAACCTTCAGGCTTCCGCAACTGCCGGTTCTTGAGCTGGATGCTGCCGGCTAAAGGACCTGCGACCTGTGACCTCTTCATGTTGTCCGTCACCTAATCGAAAACCTCACACCGACCCTCGCGTTGAACTTGGACGACGGATAGAAGGCTCTTTCCGCTGGAAACCCCCCCAGGACCCCGTACTCGGAGTATTCTTGATTTAGGAGGTTGTTCAAGTCTAGGAACAGCGTGGCTCGGCGTAGGGGATACCTGAGGCGCGCATTGAGCAGGAAGTAGGCATCCTGTTCTCCGAAGACATTGCTCCAGTCACTCTGGAAGTACTTTTTGCCCACGTAGGTGCCGCTCAGACCGGCAGTGAACTTCGGAGTGAGGTGGACCTGCGACTCGACCGTCATCTTGTGTCTCGATACACCAGGAACGCCTCTGCCCTGGTACTGGCCGTCCCTTACGTCTGCATCCGTGAAGCTGTAGCTGCCCCGAAGTGTGGTTCTGTGGGCATAGGCGCCGAGGGACAGTTCCAGGCCCTTTTTTCGGGTCTTACCTTCAAAGTTCTGATTGGCGCCAAATCCGAAAGCCCCACCGATCGGATTGAAGAAGATCTCATTGTCCATGTCGACGTGGAAGAAGTTCAGGTTTCCGAAGAAACTCTCTGTGAAATAGTGTCTCAATCCCACTTCGAGATCATCGCCTGTCTGGGGCTGCAGATTGGTGTCGATGGTATTGCCAAAAAAGTTGAACATTTCGTCTAGAACCGGGTAGCGGAAGCTCTTGGAATAACCGAAGTAGAGGAAGGTCTCCCGGTGGAATCGGTAGTTGAGGCCGGCGGTGTAAAGGTTTTCATCGTGGCTGATCTGATCGGGACTGCTGGGGGCGAACCGGAAGGTAGCCCGATCGTAGCGGTAGCCTGCCGACAAGGCCAGGCTTTCCACTGGGTAGACCTCATCGTAGAAGTAGAGGCCGTGGTTTCTCTTTTTCAGGGTGAAGAGACTCGGAGATTCGAAGCCGGAAAACACGGTCGTGTTGAAGATATCCTCGGTAGCATCCACGAAATCGTAGCCGATGCTCAGGCTGTTGGTGAGCCCGCCAATCTTTTCCTGGAGGAGTAGCCTAGGGGAGACCGTGTAAAAATCCGTCTCTGTCTTGCCGTCGAAGGTGCCACCGATGAAGCTGCTGAAGAAAGTCGAATCGCGTCTTCTCGCCGAGAAGTCCAGTTGCAGCATGCCCTGGTCGAGAAGCCTGAGCTCGGGGCTTACCAGAACGTAGTAGTCATCGATGTCCACGAAGTCGTCCAGGTGGAGGGAGTCTTCCCGGGAGGCACCCGCGCCGAACTCGCTTTCGAGAATCGCCCCGGGCAGTCCTGTCTTGTCCATGTGGACACCGCCACTGAATTCAAGATTTCCCCGGTCGCCCAGACGCAAGCCCAGACTGCCTCCAAAGTCTCCCCCCTCGGACTGGTTGTTACTTCGGTAGCCGTCGCCGCGGAAATAGCCTCCCGACGCGGCATAGCGGAGAGTCGGTCCCGAACCTGCAACCTGGGCATTGGAGCGGAAGGTCTGGTAGCTTCCTCCCGAAAGTTCCACCTTCCCAGTAGGCGGGCCTTCCTCCCCAGTAATGATGTTGATGACCCCCGCTCCAGCATTGTCTCCATAGAGGACGCTTCCCCGACCTCCACGGACAATCTCGATCCGTTTGACCCTCTCCAGAGGTATTTGCATCCAGTCAACGCCGTTCAAGCTGGGTTGGTTGACTCGCCGACCATCTACCAGGACCAGGGTATTGGCTGGAGCCGTCTCCCCGAAGCCCCGCAGATCGACGTTGTAGAAGCGCTTGTTTCCAGCGATATCCGTCACCTGGATATTGACCTGGCTGCGGAGCAGACCGGGGATATCCGTGGCCGTCGAGTTGACGATGTCCTCTTCGGTAATCACGGTGACATTGGCAGCAACCCCGGCAGTCTTTTCTTCGTAGCGACTTGCGGTCACGGTGACTTCCTCGGTCGTGGGAAGCCGCATCAGCCTTTTTTCTGGGGGGGTGTTCTTCGCCGCTATCAGGACTCCGGCGAAGAGGCAGATCACCAGAACTGGGGAAGGAATCGTCCCCAATTGGGTCAGATCTTTCGCCTCTAGAGTCGAATCCGGCAGGTTTTCCTCGACAGGCTTGGAATAGGGTTGTCGGATTCTTTTCTTCAAAATGGGATTCATTGTCATTTCCTTTTGCCCAGGGACCTGGTCTCGATCGCGAAACGGACTCGTCCGGTCGACGAGACAAAGGAGACCGTTGGAGCTGGAAGGGCACATCAAGTTCGGATTGAGCTTTGACGACCGAGCTGCGAATACGCGTCAGGGCGCGACAGTCAGCTTGGCACCGGTATCAGAGCCGCAGCCGAGTTCTTCGAGAAAGCGCTTGGGAATCCCAGATCAGTCAGAGTGGGGTAGGACTCATTGACACCTCCTGCTTCCCCTTCGGAAGCTTTGAGAGGTCACGATTGGGCTGGTTCCTGGCTCGCAGGTGAATTTCATCCCTGCTCACAGTTGCGAGGGCAGCGTCGGCTTTGAACCGGACTTCCCGTACACCCAACCATGACAGTTCGTCTGTCAGTAACGCGGATATGGTAATGGGTGGGGGAGAGAGAGTCAACTGTGGGTTTGACGGCGCAAATAATAGGTCGGACGTCGCACGTCGCAAGTCACAAGTCGCAAGTCCCGAGTCGCTGGTTGGGTTCGTGTTTTTTTGGGAAAGCTACGTTCTATTCTCGCATGAGTACAATTAAGTCTTTCGAAGAAATTGAAGCTTGGAAGGGGGCCCGCGAGTTGACTCGACAGGTGTACACTCTCACGAGGCGGCAGCCATTCGCCAAGGACTTTGGGATGAAGGACCAGGTTTGCCGTGCGGCAGTCAGCATCATGAGCAATATCGCTGAAGGTTACGAGAGCCAAACCGAAGCGGTGTTCATCAGACACCTAGGTATCGCCAAGGGCTCGGCCGGCGAGCTAAGGTCTCAACTGTACGCAGCCTTAGATCAGGACTACGTAACGAAGGCCGAGTTCTCGACTCTTGTTGATCTGAGCAAAAAGGTATCGTCGCAGATTGCTCGTCTCAAATCCTACCTAGAGTCCTCAAAGCCCAAACCCAACAAAGTTGAGCAGTAGCCTAATCGGCAAAACTGAAGCCCCCAAGAAACGTGCGACGTTCAGACGTGCGACCTCCCCTAAAGACGTGCGACGTTCAGACGTTCAGACGTTCAGACGTGCGACGGTTCAGACAAGAGACCTGCGACTTGCGACTCTTCTTTTCCTAAATCTGCGAGTAAGATGTCGGTACCAGAAACCAGTTGGAAATCTTGGAAACGGTATCTTTGTACCTCTCGATTGCCTTCATTCGCTCCCAATCGGGATGAGCCAGAAAGGCCTCCCAATGCTTCTTGTGGGACTCCATATCGTCCGCGGACAGCATGTAGGTCAAGTTGGGAACATCGTTGCTGGCTAGGGTTTCTCCAAAGAACACCGGCCCCAGCTTCACCTCGCGCATGATCTGGGTTTCGCCTTCGTTGAACATCTCTACTTTCCGAAAAGCAGCGTTTGAGTTGTGACTCTCATAGATCCGCAACTCCAGGAGTCGAGTCTCTGATGTCTGGTCAGGCACCTCCAGGATAGGCATTCCGGCGAACGCCTTCATCAGTCGGCTCTCGATCCTGGTGTAGGCAGGATCTTCCTTGGTGAGCCCGAAAAGGCTAGCCGCGGCCGTGCCATAGCCTGAGTCTGAAGCCAGCTTTGAGTTCAGTTGAGAGAAGGTTTCCAGTGAGGTGAAGGGCACCAGGACGAAGATCGAAAAGTCTTCTTGATCGTCTTTTACGGTAAACGCTCCCACCCGATCGATACCCAGGCGATTCAGGGCAGGCAGCAGAGCTTGTTCCAGGTACTGGCTGACCACTGCCTGCTTTTCGGCGCTAGGGATGCGGTAAATGCGCAGTTCGTAGTACTCCTGCTTTTCCTTTGCCATCGGCTGCTCCGTCGATTCCGGTACTTCGGTTTTGGGGTTGGTCGGAGTAGTGGATGTACTGCAGGATGCCAGCGCCAGCAATACGATCGATCCGGCCAGCAGCTGCTTGTATCTTCTTGAGTCCGTCATTCTTCCTATCTCCTTCTCTGAAACTGGTCCAATTGTGAAAAACCAGGGTTGAATTAGTGCCACGTTTGCGGCGCGGCGTCAAATCGTGAAGACACGAACAATTCGTCGCACGTCGGTTTAACGTGCGACCTCTTATTCTTATATCCCTTGCAAGACTTTGACAGCCGAGAAATAGGCACTGATCAGGGCGACTGCAAACAGAAAGCCCACCAGTACGTTTTCCCACCAGCGATTTCGGTAGTCGGAGCCGATGTAGCTGCTGTTGGCGGTGATGGCCCAGATGCCTCCTACCAGGAAGGGAAGAACGATCACCTGGGCCGCGTTGATGGTCACCGTCAAACCGACGAAGTCGCCGTGGCCGAGGAAGAGCCAGATCGTCGGGGAGAGTACGATCCAGTAGATGGCGCTGCGATAGATGGGATGGCTCTTGTAGTCTCCCTGGCACTTTTCCCGAGCACTGGGACGCAATTGGATGTAGGCGTCGGCTATCAATAGGCCGTAGGCGGCTCCGTTTCCCACCATGGAGCTGAACAGAGCTGCAAAGACGCCCAGGTAGAACAGCTGTGTTCCCAGGTGTCCCATTGCTTCCCCGAGGAGTTGGGAGAGGCTCTTCAGGTCCACCACCTGGATTCCCCTGGGGTGAAGGATCTCCGCTCCCACCACCCAGATGGATAGATCCAGGATGATCAAGATGATGATGCCGAAGATCAGGTCGTAGCGCTGGACCCGGCGGTGCTCGGGGGTGGTCCAGCCCTTTTCCCTCATGAAATAGGGGTACATCAGATTGGCGAGACTTCCCGCGATGGCACCGACCAGCGCCACCATGAGGAAGATCGCATCGAATCGGCCCAAGGATGGGGGGACACTGAAACCGACGATTCCCCCGGCAATGCCGCTAGCCGAGGGTCCGATCCATCCTGCGAGTCCAATCAGGGACACGGTGAGCAACCCGGCAAGGATGAAGAAAATCAGCTCGATCCGGCGGTACTGGGGTCGGAAGACCAGGAGAAAGACAATTGCGGTCAGTCCCAGGGCCCAAGGGGTCGTGGTGCCCGCTCCCGTGAGGTTGACACAGACCTCGGCGGCTCCTACCAGGATGAAGACGCCTACCCCGTGAGACAGTAGAAGAGTTCCTATCAGGACTACTATCCCGAAGACGGGATGGAGCCGGATCAGCCCCGCCAGGACACTCTCTCCATGTTGGTTGCAAAGCTGGTATTTAGCGATGATGGAGACGAACAGACAGCGCAGGACCAGGCACAGACAGAAGGCCCACATCAGTGCGTAGCCATAGTTTCCCCCCGCCATCGCTGATTCCACTATGTCGCCGGCACCCAGCCAGGTCAGGACTACTACGATGCCGGGTCCCATCGACTTGACGTAGTCGAAGAAAGATTTCGGGATAGGGGAGGAGTGTTGTTGCATGATTTCGTAGCGGTGGTCTCCAGGCCGCCGTCCGTCTAGCCAAAGGCTCGAAAGAAGAAGAATACTTCGGCCTGGAGACCAAAGCTACGCCCAGACATCCTGGAAGAGACGGAGCCAGTTTTCGCCTAGGATCTTTCGGATGTCCTCCGAGTTGTAGCCCCGATTCAGTAGGGCCGCCGCCAGGTTCGGAAACTCGTCTGGTTTCTCCATGCCCTTTGGCTGGAAACTCAGCTCTTCGTAGCGCCAGGAGGTGTTGGTGAAGGTGGACGGGTATTTGGTGCCTTGTTGTGCGCTGATGTAGTGCCAGAAAGAGAGAGGCTGATCCTGGGTTGTGTCCGTGCCGATGGCGACGTGATCGATCCCGATCCTCTCGACCATGTCATCGATTGCGTTGACGTAGTCCTCTACCGTGGAATCGAATCCGGTGGGAAGAAAGGGGCAGAACGAGCAGGCCCCTATGACTCCTCCCTTCTCGGCCAGGAGCTTGAGCGCTTCGTCTTGCTTGTTGCGCGGATGTTTGTGGTACGCTCGTGCGTTGGCGTGGGTGATTGCTACCGGTTTTTCAGACGCTTCGATGGCCTCCAAGGTAGTGCGATCGCCGACGTGGGAGAGGTCGATGAGAATCCCCAGCTGGTTCATCTCCCGCACCGCGTCCAGACCGAAGTTGCTCAGACCTTCATCCCGCCGCTCGAAGCAGCCGTTGCCCAGCAGATTGTGCTCATGATAGGTCAGCTGGATGACCCGGACTCCCAGGGCATGGAAGATGCCCAGGCGGTCGAGGTCGTTCTCAATCGGTGAGGCGTTCTGAAAGCTCAGGATGATGCCCGTCTTACCTGCCTTCTTGGCAGCCAGAATGTCTTGCACGTCCTTGACCTGCAGAATATCATCCCGTTCCCGGAAACGGCGCAGCCAGGGCCCAATCTGGTCCATCGTTTGCTCGAAGTTGTCCCAGGTCGCGACCGTGGCGCTGATGGCCGTGAGGTTGACGGCCCGCAGACTGGCGAATACGTCCGGGCTGTCCCAGTTGCTGACGTTCAAGCCATCGATGACGATTGCGTTGTCGTAGAGTGTTTTGGCTTCAGCTTGCATCGATCTTCGTTTCCTTCTTGGGTTAAGAAAGAGTCGCACGTCTGAACGTCGCACGTCCCAGGTGGCTCACCGGTCGTGGGTTTTCGAACTTTCAGGTTTCCGCCACTGTCAGTTCCAGAGCCGTCTGCCCCCGGTTAAGAGACGTGCGACGTTCAGACGTTCAGACCTGCGACCTCTTCTCCTTAAAGCGATTTCCTATCCTAAACAGGTCTCCTAACGGGTTGGACTCGTCCTCGAGGGCATCGGCAATGACCCCGCCGATTGAGCCGCCGAACTTGAATCCGTGACCGCTTCCGCAGCCGGCGATCAGGACGTGCTGTGAGCCGGGGGACCAGTCGATGATGAAGTGGTCGTCGGGAGTGTTGGTGTAGAGGCAGGAGCGGCCTCCGATCAGCTCTCCCTCGGCCAGCGCCGGAATGCGGGCGGCGACGAATCGACACGGCCGTTCGAAGAACTCTTCGGTGGGCTCTCGGTCTATGTCTGGAGCCGCTTCCTCCAGTTTCAAGTCGTCGGCCACCTTGACGTAGCCCTCTTGCAGATAGGGGAAACCGTACCAGGCTTCTTCAGCCGAGGTCACCGACCATACCGGGAATCTCGTTTGATCGAAGGCCTCTGGCTGCTCCGGCTGGAAGAAGGCCATCTGGTTTCGGGTGATGCGTAGGTGGCGTCTGAGTTTCGGCAGCAGACGGACGACCCAGGCACCGGCGGCCACGACGGCCCGGTCGCAGGAAAGGGTTTCGTTCCCGTTTACCCGAACCTTCCCTCCGAACTCCTCGACTGCGGTTACCGCCGTCTCCTCGCGGAACTGGATTCCCTCCGAGCGGGCCAATGTCGCCAGATCGGTCAGGGCCTGACCGCTGCGGAGATAGCCGGTCCAGGGGTCGTAGAGAAGGATGATTGGCGACAGTTAGAATTTCCCACGACGACAAATAGAATTCCCCACTTTTTCAGGGCTGATCCTGACCATGAGGGCATGGTTAAGGATCAGCAAGTGCGGAGGTTAGTAAAGTTGCAAAAGAACGAGAAGACGCTAACGATGGCGGCGGCCAAAGCGGGGCTGTCGCGAAAGACGGCTCGGAAGTACCTGAAGTCGGGAAAGCTGCCGAGCCAGAGTCAGCCGGAGCGATATTGGCGAACTCGATCGGATCCGTTCGAGTCGGTGTGGCCAGAGGTGGAAGAGATCCTGAAGCGATCTCCGACGGTGGAAGCGACAGCGGTGTTCGAGTATTTGTGCCGCCAGCAGGAAGGGGCCTTCCAGCAAGGTCAGTTGAGGACGCTGCAGCGCAGGATCAAGCAGTGGAAGGCACAACACGGAGAAGCGAAGGAGGTGATGTTCCCGCAGAAGTATCGGCCGGGACATCAAGCTCAATCGGACTTTACGTTTATGGGGCGTCTGGGAGTGACGATCCAGGGCCAGCCGTTTCCCCATCTGCTGTACCACTTTGTTTTGGCCTACTCGAACTGGGAAGCGACCACGCTGTGTTTCAGTGAGTCCTTTGAGAGCCTCAGCCTGGGGCTTCAGAACGCGTTGTGGGAGTTGGGGGCGCTGCCCGAGGAACACCGAACAGACCGGCTTTCGGCGGCCGTCAACAACCTGAAACGGGAAGAGTTCACCGAGCGCTATCAAGGGTTGCTGAGACACTTCGGGATGCGCTCGAGTCGCACCCAGGCAGGAAAGGCTCACGAGAACGGGGATGTGGAACAGGCCCATCACCGCTTGAAACGGGCCATCGAGCAGGAACTGCTGCTGCGGTGTAGCCGTGATTTTTCCAGCCGGGAAGAGTACGAGGGTTTTGTAGCGGTGATTGTGGACCGGCGCAATGCGACCCGGCAAAAGCGCCTGGGAGAAGAGCTGGCCGTGATGCGCCCGTTGCCGGCACGCCGTCTGGATGACTTCACCCGGCAGTGGGTGAGAGTCTCCCCCAGCAGTACGATCCGGGTTCGCCACAACACCTATTCGGTGGACAGCCGGTTGATCGGCGAGCGGGTGCAGGTGAGGGTGTGGGCGGATCAGGTGGAGGTCTACTACGGGGGTCAGCCACAGGCACGCATGCCTCGCTTGCGAGGAGAAGGCAAGCATCGCATTGACTACCGGCACGTGATCCATTCCCTGGTGCGCAAGCCGGGGGCGTTCACTCGCTATCGCTGGCGCGAGGATCTGTTTCCGGGGATCTTGTTTCGAGTCGCCTACGACGAGCTGCGCCAAGATTGTCCAGCCACGGCGGATCGCCAGTATCTGAAGATCCTCGAGTTGGCTGCCCAGGAAGGTGAGCAGCGAGTGCGAGAGGCACTTCAGGGGCTGATTGAGAGGGGACAAAGAATCCGTTTCGAAGCACTACGAGAATGCCTCGTCGATCCGGTGGTGGAGCCCTGGGAAGTGGCGGTGGAGAAGATGGACGTGGGCGTCTACGACACGCTGCTGGAGAGCCGGAAGGTGAGATCATGAGTGGAGGCAACTTGACCCGGCTTCGCGAGTGCCTTGTCCAGCTGCATCTACCAGCCTTTCGGGAGCACTCCGCCGCCCAGGCGGCACTGGCTACCCAGGAAAGTCTGTCCTATCCCCGGTTTCTCTTGTCGTTATCTGAGATCGAAGTGGCGGAGCGGCACGAGCGCAAAATCCAGCGCCTGCGCCGAATCTCGAAGCTTCCCTGGGAGAAAACGCTGACGGCGTTGGACCGCTCGCGCTTGCCCCAAAGCGTGGATCGACAACTGACGGCGCTGCTGGAAGGTACGTTTTTGGATCGCGCCGAGAACGTCTTGGCTTTCGGCAACCCTGGAAGCGGCAAGACGCATCTAGTCTGTGCTCTGGGGCAGGAGTTGATTCTGCTGGGGCGCCGGGTTCTATTCTCTACCTGCGCCCTGCTGGTACAGCGATTGCTGCGGGCCAAAATCGATCTGACTCTGGAGAAGGAGCTCAAGAAACTGGATCGCTTCGAGGCTCTCATAGTCGATGACATCGGCTACGTTCAGCAAAGTCGGGAGGAAATGGAGGTTCTTTTCACACTGCTGGCCCATCGCTACGAACGCCGCAGCATCTTGCTGACCAGCAACCTGATCTTCTCGGACTGGGAGAGGATCTTCAAGGACCCCATGACGACGGTGGCGGCGATTGATCGGGTGGTGCACCACAGCGTGATTCTGGAACTCAACGTCTCGAGCTACCGAATGGAGAGCGCCAAGAAGAAACAGCAGGAAACCACGAAATGAGGAAACCGCGAGGAGTTCAAATCCGGGCAAATCGGCTGATTGGCCCCTGGGAAGTGCTTGGTGGGGACGATAGACGAGTGCCCGCCAAGGGGAGAGGTCGTACAGCGCCCTACAGAGGCCGCTCAGGAGCCTCGTGGATCTGGTCCACTCCCCTCGACGCCGGCGCGAGCGAGGGGGAGCTCCGTTCGGGCTACGCCCTCACTCCATCCCCCTCGCATTCTAAAAACAATCTCTCTTTTTTACAGAAAGGAGGACCCCGAAAAGAGTCGTCTCAGAGGACGGCTACAGCTCTTTTTTTTTATCCCTCGTGTGGGGATTTCCAATTGTCGCTGCGGGAATTCCATTTGTCGTTGATCAGAAGGATGTCCTCTTCTTCGAGGGCGAATTGAGGGAAGCGCTCGCGGGCCTCCTTCGGCGACAGCCGCTGGACGCCATCTTCCCGGTCGCCGAAGATCTCCCAGTTGCTATAGGCGCGGCTTCCGGGGGAGAAGTCACGCTCCACCGCGAGCATACCGACCTGGTAGTAGATCGCCTGGCTGACCTGCCCGGATCTCGCCCTCGTGGACGAAGGGCTGGCTGACGTAGATCGTGCTTTCATCGAAGTCTCCGAAGTCACCCAGGCTAACCAAGGCTTGACGATAGGGTCGTTGGTAACGAATCCCGTCGCGGCTGAAGGCCAACTCTGGGTAATGAAGCGTGTTGGTCGTGCGGAAGATCCAGGGGACCCCGATGTAGACGCCTTCATACGCCATCACCGGCATGGCGTAGAACTCGGTATCGGGGTAGTCGCTTTCGTCGGGCACCATGATGGCCTGGTCCCGGCTCCATTGGGTCATGTCCGGACTCTCGGATCGTCCGATGATCCGCTTTCCCAATCGGCAGCCCCGATGCAGGCAGTTCTCCATGTGAACCGCGTAGACCTTTCGAATCGGATCCCAACCCATGTGACTGGTAGGCCCCCACCGACCCACCCGGTCACCTGTGTCATAAACGGGATTCCCCTCGTAGGGAGTCCAGTTGAACCCATCGGGGGAGTAGTGCAGGTAGAGACGCATTCCCTTGGGCTGTCCCTCCCGCCAGGCATGCGGTGTTGTCCCCTCGGCGCTCATGGTCTTGTAGCGCTTGGCAGGATCGGACTCCCGGCGGTCCCGGAACAGGGGCACCATGCTATCTCGGGGCAGGATGTTATTATTCTTGGAACCGTTGAATTCGACCTTGCCCAGGTTTGGCTTTTCCCAATGAATCCCATCACGCGAAGTGGCATAACAGAGGAGCCAGTCCTCATCCTCGGGATAGCCCGAGTAGCCATAAGGGTCGTCCACCTTGTGGCGGACGGCTCTACCGTTCTCCCAGCCCCAGTCGTAGCGGTAGGGCCGCAATCGATCGGCTCCTTTGCTGGAGACGAAACCGCCCGTAGTCCGATACCATATGCGGAAGAGACCTTCGTCTTCCTCGTAGATGATTTTGTTCAGACCGACATAGCTTCCGTCCCAGGGCCGGTCTGCTTTCAGAAGGGGATTCTCGGGATGTTTGACGGCAGGGTTGAGCACTTGTTTGGCGTAAGACAGACTCTGGATGATGTAGTCGTCGATGAAGAGCTGCTTACGGGTACCGATCTCAATGAGACCGGAAGCTGGCGATGCAGCTGGACTCCAGGAGACGGTGGCCCATCCTAGGAAAGAGAAAAGCACGATTGCGGTGCGACCATTTCTCGGATTTCGCATATCGATGGACTCCTTTCAGCAAAAGGCGACGGCCGTGCAGGCGTATACCAGCGCCACCCGATTCAACTCCTCCAGCGGGACCGTCTCGTTGATTGCCGGCTTGTGATCACCGTCGTCGCGATAACGGCTGCTGTTACGGTCAGCGAAGAGCCGGCGGACGGGATCGGGTAGCAGGGCCAGATCCTCTGGGTCCCAGGCAGGCACTTCCTCCCGGATGGGGCCGGCCCAGGCAGGACGGTACCCAAGCTGCAGCATCTCCCGGGGACGGTCGCCTCGGTTGGGGTAGTTCCCATGAAAGACCCGAGTGTGGAGGATCAGAGCCGATCCGGCGGGGGCCGTCACCATCACCAGATCGGGGTGATCCCGATAGCGATTGTAGGGGCTGGCCTCCAGATGCAGGGAGAGGTGGGAGCGGGGCAGGATACAGAAGGGGGAGACCTCGGGGGTCAGATCATCCAGATAGTAGAGAACCTTGACCATGACGGGACAACTGCACTCGTAACCGAAGACCTCGGAGCCATAGGGTTGGCCGTCGGTGTGGAGGCTGATACCCGGATGTCCTGGCTCGGATCGCGCGTACAGATAGGTCATGAAGATGATCTCATCCCCGAACAGCTTCTCCAGAAA
Source organism: Acidobacteriota bacterium (assembly GCA_965219855.1). Classification (GTDB taxonomy): domain Bacteria; phylum Acidobacteriota; class UBA6911; order RPQK01; family JAJDTT01; genus CAUZIZ01. The sequence continues at coordinate 90,145 of CBDCOR010000012.1, read as the reverse complement.
ATCCACCATGGGGGCGTGGGCAATCAAGTCTCTGATGCCACCCCCTTGCTGGCCGAACCGATAGGGTTCCCAGCTGGAGCCAGGGTACGGGTTGGGCCCCGGCTGGAGTACCCGGTCTCGCTGGTGCTGGCTATAGGGCATGGGAAAGGTCTCCAGACGGGCGGTCTCCGACTTGAGCTGTTGCACTTGTTGGGCTGAGAGCAGCTCGGGCATCAGCAGGTAGCCTTCCACCTCGATCTGGTAGATCTGCTCCCCAAGGCTCAGCGAAGTCCAATCACGGTCGTCGATACGGGCCACGTTCATTTGCATTCTCCCAATCTCCGCTCCTGAGTCCGGGTTGATAGGACAAACCCTTTCCCACTACAAGATTCTGAAAAAGCTCGGGGAAAACGGGATGGCCCGCCGTCGCTGAGCGGTTAACAGGACGAGGCGATAACACCTGCGGCAAAGATCAGTTTCGCGTCGTGTCAAATGCCACCGCACCTCTCTCGATAGGCGTGTCCGTCGAAGGCAGTATCATACCCTGGATGCTGCCTGCGACCGACCCGAAAAAAGTCTACGACTTGACGAAAGTCCGGCGCTTCGTCAGGGAATTGTTAGGATTCCTATCCCACATCCTAACCCGCATTTCTCATCGCTGGTCTACTGCGACGCCGCAATCATCCGCCCTGGCTGTGTTATGCTCGGTCGGCCTCCTCGACGTACTGTACAAGTACGACTGCGGCGGCTCGCCACGAGTGGTCTCGGTCGCAAGCCTTGCCAGGACGGCCCTTGCGGCGCCTCGCTACGACAAGCGATGAGAAATCCGGGCTAAATCCATTCTCGAACTCCACCAATGTCCATGGTCCCGTGGTGATGGTCTGTCGTCTTGCATACGTCACCGAACATCCAACCGCCCGCGAGAAGGTTTTGGCGAACCACAGGGCATCCTACCCAGCCTTCGGCTGCGAGCCTGGCGGGTGTCTTGAGCGAATCAACTCCAGAAGCCCCTCAGTCCTGTAGACGAAGGGGGTCAGTTCAGCCCCCACCCTGGTGATCACGGCGAACTCCTCCGAGCCTGAACTATCTATGATGTGGTGGTTCTTGATTCCACCCACGTCCAGCCAGAAGCAACCGGCCTCGGAAAGCTGAGTGTGAGCTGTCACCAAAACTGCCAACCTGTCCAGACCCAGGGCAGCTCGTAAGGAGCGAACATCACGGGCCGAATATCCAGCTGGATTACCGGCCTGCTGCACCCGATTCCATGTCAACTGATGACGAAGCCCAGGGTACCGATAGGCGTTGATCAGGCGACCTCGCGTTACCGCTTCGGTAGGAGGACCTCCATGACAGGCCACCAGGCCCTCACCCGCGATCAGGTGAGGCAGGAGATCATAGAAGCGCTTCATTTCGGTGACAAAATCCCGCCCTCTAAGTTCCAGCAGCCGCGATTCCCAGAGTCTGCCCTGGGAGACATCCTGTTTGCGAATCTCATCGGAAAAGCCGTCGTGGTTGCCCCGGACGTAGACAACGCCAGCCGGGTAACTCAGCATCAGGCGAAGAATCAGATCCATGGTGAGGACGGACGAATCCATTGCGGCCATTTGTCCCTCCTGGGGATGGACCGCATCTCCAAGCAGGACGAGAGAAGCCGAACCAGCCTCCAGTCCAGCCAGAAACCGATTCTCGCTCAAGGTCTTCAACCAGTAGTGTCCCAACGTTTGGGCTTCTAATCTCTGTAAAGTATTAATGAGTAATATGTTAGAGAAGATAATGGGTGTTTCCGACTTGAAAGTGAGTGTACGCTCACGCCCTTCAGTTCATAAGGAGGGCGAGCATGTACACGGGCACGACGATTTTTTCTCAGGTGATGCGGCATCTTCCCTGGCATCATTTTCATCGCATTGTTCAGCACTACGGAGGCGACTACAAGGTCAAGTCGTTCCGCTGTGCCGACCATTACCGGGTCATGGCCTTTGCACAGTTGACCTATCGCGAGAGCTTGCGCGATATCGAAGCCTGCCTACGGGCCATGAGATCCAAGCTCTTCCACATGGGCATTCGCTCCACGGTCTCCCGCAACAATCTGTCCAATGCCAACGAGAGGCGCGACTGGCGCATCTATGCCGAGTTTGCCCAAGTGCTTATCGCCGAAGCGCGCCGCCTGTACACCGACGAGGACCTGGGAGTCGACCTGAACGCGACCGTCTATGCCTTGGACTCCACGACCATCGACCTGTGCCTCTCGGTCTTCCCCTGGGCGCGCTTCCGCCGTACCAAGGGGGCGATCAAACTGCATACCTTGCTCAACCTGCACGGCGCCATTCCCGAGTTCGTTCTGATCTCGGACGGAAAACTGCACGATGTCCACGCCTTGGACCACCTGATTCCTTGTCCCGGTGCCTACTACATCATGGATCGCGGATACCTGGATTTCGGGCGCCTGTACCGACTCCATTCTGCCCGGTCGTTATTCGTGACCCGCGCCAAGGCCAACTTCAAGTTCCGCCGCCGCTACTCCCACCCGGTGGACAGAACGACGGGACTGATCTGCGACCAAACTGTCCTGCTGAGCACCTTCTATCCGGCCAAGGCCTACCCCGAACCTTTGCGTCGCATCAAGTTCTTCGACGTCACCACCGACCTGCGGCTAGTATTCCTCACCAACGACTTTGCTTCTCCCGCTCTGACTATTGCCCGGCTCTACAAGCTCCGCTGGCAGATCGAACTGTTCTTCAAATGGATCAAACAGCATCTCCGCATCAAGGCCTTTTACGGCACCAGTCCCAATGCCGTGAAAACACAAATCTGGATCGCCCTCAGTACCTACCTGCTCATCGCCATCATCCGCAAGCGCCTCTATCTCGAGTTGCCGCTCTACACAATTCTCCAGGTCCTGAGTGTCTCGCTCTTCGAGAAAACCCCAATTTTACAGGCCTTTCAGGACATGCATTACATTACTCAGAATAGTGACATTCATAAACAGTTGATGTTATTCGACTAACGCTGGGACGCTACTGGTCTTCAACAGGTTGTCCACATTTCCGTGCAGGTCTCCTACCAGTATGGGTACTGTGCCGGCTGCAAGCTCCACCAGTGCCCCAGGCCGACCTCGATCATCCCGCGGACGGTTGGGAGTTTCTTCGAGTACCCGATTGACCTTTCTGACGGTCTCCAGGGCTTCACCAGGGGAGATAATTTGCAGCGGCCCCCCGAAAGCCCGGCGAACCAGCTTCAGGCTGTCCTTTCGTCTCGAGACCAGGCGCATCGTGTTTTCCGGACCTCGGAGTCGCGTGATCTCCGTCCCCGTAGGAGAATCGAGATCCACCAGCAACAGCGTCTCCTTCTCGTAGACGATCTCCAGCCGTGAGAGGATGCCTCGGGGTAACCGGGGGGTTATCAATCGGTCTTCGACACCCCTACCGATTCGGATCCGCTCCCCTTCGCTGAGGAAGAGTGTCCCGCTGATGTGGGAATCATACTGTGTGGGATCGAACAACATGAGCCGAGTTGAATGCGTCTCCCTACTCTGAGGAGAAGCGAGCAGGGGTTCTTCGTAGATCTGAAGCGTCTGGGGGCCCAGGCGCAACTCCAGTGGGAGAAGGCGTAGAGGGATCCGGATCTTGCTTGCCCGCAACAGAACCTGGCTCAGATCCTCAGCCATCTCGGCCTCATGATAGCCAAGGAACCGATCCCAGCTCTCCACCAAGCGCTTCAGGAGCCTGTCGGTCAAGGGCTTCCGCGCTATCCCCGGCGAAGTCTTTCGTGGGGGCATAGGCGGGTCTTCCCGGACGAAGCTCTTGGGAGCCGCCCCAAAGTCGTCCCGGATGTACACCGTAATGCCCGATCGATGAAGATATTCCGCAACCTAGGAGTAGGCTGAGACCTGGTGAAGAACCTGCTCCCGGGACAGCCGGATGTCGACCGGATGGCTCTCCTGGAAGGAACGCTGTTGCCGGACAGCGAAGATCTTGTCTGCAGGGGGCAGGAGGAATTCGAAAGCGAACTTCTTTCGAGGATCCCAGAGTCCGAGCCTGGGTCTTGGTATTCGAATACGGTTGGCTTCCAGTTCTAGGTCACGGGAGTTGGCGAGCCATTCCTCTTCGAAAACCGTTGAGGCTCCGGACATACCCCGGAAAGGAAGGCCCAGGTGCACTTGCCGTGGTCGGAAAGCCAAGGTTCGGGAGCGCCACCATCCAGCCGCTGTCAGATCCAGGTATCCTTCCTCTGGCCAGCCTCCGATCGCTTTGAGCAGGGTGGTTTTGCCGGACCCTGGAGGTCCAGTGACGATGATCTGTCGAAAGCGAATCCCGGCTGGAAAGGGCAGCCCCCGGATCGTCTGAAGCTTGTCGACCTCCTGGAGTCTCAATTGCGTCACCTCGAAGGTTGGCCGATCCTCGGAATCCAACCCAAACCTGGAAAGTCTGAATGTTAACCGATTGCACAGGGGTATGAAGACGCTTCTCCAAGCGACTGAGTGCTGCAGACGTGAAGGCTGGATTCCCTCTCCGCGTCTCATACCCGAACCGCTTTCGCAGCGATCGAAAGTGAAGGCTGGTACACACCTGGAATTGGATGTACATTGGGATCCTTAGAGATGTAGCATTCCAGACCAGCGCCCGTTGCCTTGACGGCATAGACGGAGGAGGCTCAAATGTGGACTCGCAGTCCGGTCCAGGGTATTTTTGGCCGCTCGCCATTCAAACCTATTCAGGAGCACATGAGAGTGGTTGACGCTTGTGCCAGCGAGGCTCCGGCGCTGTTTGAGGCTCTGGCAGCAGGAGACAAAGGCCGACTCCTGGAGGCCAAGGAGAGGATCTTCGATCTCGAACACGAAGCGGACAAGGTGAAGAATGAAATCCGAGGCCACCTTCCCAAGAGCTTGTTCATGCCCGTCGACCGACGTGATCTGCTGGATCTCCTCAACGCCCAGGATTCCATTGCAGACTCGGTCCAGGACGTTGCCGGACTGCTGATTCTAAAGGAGCTTGAGATACCGGACTACATGAAAGAGCTACTGCCCGCCTATGCGGCACGAAATGTAGATGCGGCACATCAGTGCAAGCGTGCCATCGACCAGCTCGACGAGCTTCTGGAACTGGGTTTCAAGGGGCGGCAAGTGGATCGCGTCGAAGAGATCTTGGAGGAGCTTTCCCGTATCGAGTCGGAAACGGATGAGCAGGAGATCGAGCTGAACAGAGCGCTGGTCACTGATGAGGGACTGAAGGCTGGAGACCTCTTCATCTGGTGGGAATTGGTCTGGAAACTGGGCGACGTCGCCGATTACTCGCAGGATGTGGGAGACCGTCTCCGACTCCTGATGGCTCGCTAGGAGGTTTGGATGGAGTCAGGTTTTACGTTTCTCCTTCTTGCTATTGGCTTCGCCCTGTTCATGACCTGGGGAGTAGGCGCCAACGATGTGGCCAATGCTATGGGAACCTCCGTCGGCTCGGGGGCCATCAGCATCAAGAAGGCGATTCTGATCGCCGGCATCTTCGAGTTCGCCGGAGCCGTGCTGGCGGGCGGCCATGTTACCAGCACCATCCGGAAGGGGATCATCAATGCCGAGTTTGTGCCATCACCTGAGGTTCTGATCTTCGGCATGCTCTCGGCTCTGCTGGCGGCTGGAACCTGGCTGCTGATTGCCAGCTATTTTGGCTGGCCCGTATCGACGACCCACACCATTGTGGGTGCTCTTATCGGCTTCGGCATGGCGGGTATCGGTATGCAGGCAGTGGCGTGGCCCAAGGTAGCCGGCATCGTGGCCAGCTGGATCATCTCTCCCATGTTGGGAGCGGTGATCGCCTTTCTACTGACCTTGAGCCTGCGTCGATTCATACTCAACACGGAGAAACCCCTTGCCAATGCCCGCCGCTATGGGCCCTACTATGTCTTTGTCATGGGCGTGCTGATCGCCTTGATCACCCTCTTCAAGGGGCTCAAGCACCTGAATCTGGATCTGACAGGTTGGCAGAGTCTCCTGGTCGCTTTGATCGTCGGGGTCCTCATCGCCGTTGTCGGCCGGGTCCTGATTTCGAGAGTCCGGGTGGATCCAGAAGCCGACAGGGACTTCCAGTTTGCGACTGTGGAGAGGGTCTTCGCCCCTCTGTGCGTCTTCACTGCCTGCTCCATGGCCTTTGCCCACGGATCGAACGACGTGGCCAACGGCATCGGCCCTCTGGCAGCTGTCGTAAGCATCGTCCAGACCGGTCAGGTCGGTCAGGAATCGGCTTTGCCCCTTTGGATTCTGGTTCTGGGCGGTATAGGCATCGTAATAGGTCTGGCCACTTTGGGTTACCGGGTAATGAAAACGATCGGGACCCGGATCACGGAGTTGACACCCAGCAGAGGGTTCTGTGCCGAGTTGGCTGCGGCCACGACTGTGGTCGTGGCTTCCAGACTGGGCCTGCCGGTGTCCACCACGCACATTATCGTAGGTGCGGTGCTGGGCGTTGGTCTGGCGAGGGGAATTGCGGCCATCGATCTGAGGGTGATTCTGGGAATTGTGACCTCCTGGGTGGTCACGCTACCCATTGGTGCTGGCCTGGCGGCCTTTTTCTTCTTCTTCTTCAAAGGGGTCTTTGCGGGCTGAAGAAATCGGTCGACTCAATGGATGGTGGGTTTGCCGACCGACTTGTCGAACGCTGCGCTCAAGGCGAAGGTACGATGCCGCGGTATAGAAAAACATGGCGCTCGTCGTCGCTTCGCGAACTCGACCCGTCGCGCTCGCCACAAACGTTGCCGTATTTACGTTCCAGTGTACTAGCTAGTGCCCGTCCGGAAATGTGTAAGTAATTGATAAGGAAGGGGAAAGAGGGCTTTTTCAAGCTCCGAAACTGTCAGGGCCGTTTGCTAGACTATTTGGTGCAAACAATTAGACTAAAACGACTTACGACGATTTCAGGAGTTCGAAGATGCGTAAAAAGCATGAAAAACAACGCCCCCTTTCCCCGCAATGGCCCGATCACCAGCTGGCCCATGAATTGAAGGTGATCTCGCGCATCCTGGACGACAATCCCCAGACGCTGGAGCTGATAGTACAAGATCTCTCTGACAGGGTCGATTCCGGTGTTGGCGCCCCCGGTTTGACGGCCGAGCAGGTGCTGCGTTGCGCCGTCATCAAACAGCTGCATCAGTTCAGCTATCGCAAGCTGGAGTTTCATCTGGTGGATTCGCAAAGCTGTCAGAGGTTCTGTCGCTTGCCCTATGGGGCGTCGATCAGCAAAGCCACCCTGGCGGAGAACCTGGGGAAGATTGAGCCGGGGACTTGGAAGGCGATCAACGACCACTTGGTGCTCTGGGCGCAGGCTCGGGGTCTGGAAAAAGGCCAACGGATTCGGGTCGATGCCACGGCGGTCGAGACGAACATCCACTATCCGCTCGACAGTGAGCTGTTGTACGACGGCATTCGAGTCGTGACCCAGTGGCTGGGGCGGCTGCGGGAGCGGGAAGGGATCGGCTTCGTCGATCATACGCGGCGGGCCAAGCGGCGCGTCCTGAACATCCGCAACCGCCGCGGCAAGAAGCGCCTGGACAGTTACCGCGATCTGATCAAAGTGGCGTTCAAGACGGCTCACTATGCCGAGCAGGCGCTGGCAGCTTCCGCGCAGTGGAGCGATCCCCTCAGTCTGGCCGTGGCGGCGCAACTGGCCCACTATCTGGGGCTGTTGCACAAAGTCATCGAGCAGACTCAACGACGGGTCCTTTCGGGCGAGGCCGTCGCGGCCCAGGAGAAGATCTGTTCCCTCTTCGAAGAGCACACCGATATTATCAAGAAGAGCCCTCGGGAAACGGTCTTCGGCCACAAGGTGTTTGTCAGCACGGGCGCCTCGTCGCTGATCCTGGATTGTGTGGTGGAACGGGGGAATCCGGCCGACAGCAACTATGTGCAACCCTTCTTAGAGCGGCATCGACAGCTGTACGGGAAGGTCCCCCGCCAGAGCGCCTGGGATGGTGGTTTTGCCTCGGCTGCCAACCTGCGCTGGGCCAAAGAGCAGGGGGTACAGGATGTGGCCTTTTCCAAAAAGTGTGGGTTGACGGTTGAGAGCATGGTGCGTTCCAGTTGGGTCTACAAACAACTCAAACGCTTCCGCGCCGGGATTGAGGGGTGCATTGGGACCCTCAAGCACACCTTCGGTCTCCACCGCTGTAGCTGGAAAGGCTGGCCTCACTTTCAAAGCTACGTCCATGCCAGCGTCCTGACCTATAACCTAGTCGTCCTGGCCCGACTCCTGTTGTAGCCTTTTGTGGCTGACCGTACTGCCTTGTGGCTCCGACTCGGGGAGAGGTCTGCGCCGAACCGCTGCTTTTTGGCCCGCGTGCCCTCGCTCGAGGGTCCTTGCTCTGGATCGAGCTGGGTCGAGCCGGTCTGTCAGCAGTCTCAAGTATAATAAGTGTTTACGATTCAACAGATTACAGTTCTGAAAACCCCGGTTTTCGGACGGGCACTAACTAAGGGCTCTGTCAAGAATAACTTCGCAGAGTTGGGGCTCAGATTTGCGCCAGATTTGGCCGCGAACGACTGAGCGAAACCGCAAGAGTAGCCAGGTCTACGCTGAGGATTTCGCGATTGAGGAGCGGCTGAAGATGGGGTAAAGATGGGCCCCAGAATGTGAAGTTATTTTTGACAGGGCCCTTAGCTTGACAGTGCCTACTCGAAGAATCGGCTAATTGAAATAGCTGATTGTCCGGTGGATTGGCCATCAACAGCGACAGCACGGAAAGGGGGATGCATCGCCAACCGGCGACTACAAACAGTAGTCTGAGAGATGGAGGTGTGCGGTTTGGTCGAGGCGGTGCCACCGGTTGGTGCGGGCAAGGCTAAAGGTGCTTCAGCGTCGTTAGCCGACCCGATTCCAGGAAATAGGGATCGGGAATTGGTCGACGCGGTTCTCCAAAAGAACCGCAAAGCCGCGGCGGAATTTGTCGTGCGTTTCAGCGATCCGGTGTACCGATATGTCCGCTCCCGGCTAATGCCCCGGGCTGACCTCGTCGACGACTTTATCCAGGAAGTCTTTCTGGCGGCTTGGGACAACCTCGATTCATTCCGGGGTACGTCGTCGCTCAGAAACTGGATGCTCGGCATCGCCCGGCACAAAGTGGAGGCGCACTACCGCAAGGAACTTCGACGGCATCTGTCTTTCGATTCCGATGACGACCTCCTTCCTGAGGTGGCCGAGCAGCCGCGTCTCGACACTGAACTGGACCGGAAACGCACGCTCGCCGCCACGCGCGAGATCCTCACCGAAATGCCGGAAGCCTATCGCCTGCTGTTGCTCTGGCGTTACTGGGAAAAACGCAGTCTCGCCGATATCGGCGAGACTCTGGGAAAGACCGAAAAGGCGATCGAGCGGGCGCTGGCGCGGGCCAGACGCGAATTCAAACGGAGATGGGACGATGGATAGAGACGAGACCCGTCCGGACGACGTCTTCTTCGAGCATCTGGCTGACCTGGCTGGATCGGGCGACAAGGACACGACTGCACCATCGCGCCTGAAGTCGAAGGTTTATTCGAGCCTGATGGCTCGGATGGAAGAGAGTGGACCGCTGCTCGACGTGCACACGACACGGTCCACGCACCGGTTGTGCGTCTTCGAAGACCTCGTTCAGATCACGCCGCTGACCGAAGATGTCGGTTCGGTGAACTTCTGCAGGATCTGCCACGCACGTATTCTTGCCGAGCGTTTCGAGAATGCTCCGATCTACTGGAGTCACTGCCCCTACGTTCGATTCCAGAACCGCTAGGAGCCTGTCCGAGTAATGGTGTGGGTTGCGTTACAGGCGCCGTTGGTCCGGCTGCAAGGCAGGGCGACGCTGTCGATGTTTTCGGCCATCGTCGAGGAGCCCGAACACAGCAGATGGGCTGACGCCGCCTGTAACCCGAAGGGAGAATGGGGGTTGCGGCCGATCTCTGCGTTGGTCGTCGTCGTAGATGGCAGAACATCGACTTCCTCCTCCCGCCTTGATCCCGCCTCGCAAGCCCCATTCTCGCAACCCGCACCATTACTCGGACAGGCTCCTAGGCGTTCAGAAGGATCGAACGATACCGAACAGGTTCTGGAAGTTCATCAGGACGTGTTCGCCGGGGGGATTGATCTGTTGGCTGATCGGATTCGGCCCGATGAATTCGCTGAAGCTGTAACGAACGGCCCAGCCTCGGCCGACCCGAACGTCGATCCCCACCGCCGACCGAAGGACCACCGTCGTGTCCGAGAACACCGCTGGAGGGAGGCCAATTCCGCCCGTCTGGACTACGGTCCGTTCTTCGCGGCTCTTCAAACGGACCAGGCCCACGCCGGTTGAAAGGTAGGGACGGATGCGCTCTCCACGGCCACGAAAGTAGACCAGAACGTCTCCGAAGACACTGTGGTGGGAACTGGTTCGCGTCTGTTCGTAAAAGCGGGCCCCTGTTTCGAGGGCTTCGGTGGATGTCAGTGTCAGCCGGTTTCTATTCCAGATGTAATTGCCCTGAACGCTCACGTAGTTTCCGAGGGCCCACCCCCCAAAGAGGTTCAAGGCGGGTCCGTTCTCGGGATTGTACAGTGAGACGGAAGAACCATCGACGGTGGTGACCGATCTTCCGTCGGCCGAAAGAATGGAAAAACCGGCGATCACTCCGAGGTAGGCGTGATCTTCCTCCGCAGCCACGGTTGTGACCCGTGCGAGAAGCACGACAACAACGACCAGTGCGCGTCTTGGAACAATGCTCATGAATTGTCCGCCAGCTTGAAATGAGTGGACCGCCGCTCTCACGGCCCTTGCTATGCTACACGAAAAAAAGTCGGACGCGAGAGGGGGGAATTGGAATTCCACGCGACTCCAGTTACATCACAGAATTCAACAGGAGGAAATCGGAGTGACGGTTCGACTTTCGCTGCGTGAATGTTCTCGCAGCTCGACAACAAGACGCAAGGCCCTGGGAACGCCACTGACGCGTCCTCAGGCTGCTGAGCCGGGAACACCGCGACCTTCACATCTTTCACAATCTGCAAACAAAGGAGAACTCAAATGAAATGGACTAGAGGACTCGCTCTGATGTGCCTGATGCTGCTCTTCACTATCGGGGCCAGCATCCCTGCCTTTGCCCAAACCACCTATGAGGTCACGATTTACAACCTGACCCAGAATCAGGTGATCACACCTCCCGTGGTGGTGAGCCACAGTGGAGCTATCTCCCTCTTTACGGTGGGCCAACCGGTAATCCCTGAGCTGGCGACGCTGGCAGAGGAGGGAAACCCCGGACCCCTGCTGGGCGTGTTGCCGACGCTGCCCGAAGTGTTTGATTTCGCCGCGGGGCCCGGTCCCATACCTCCTGCTGGGTCCATGACGCTACAAGTGATGAGCAAAGCTGGATTCAGGCGTATTTAGGCAGTGGGAATGTTGGCCAGCACCAACGATGCTTTTTTCGCCATTAGTGGTGTTCAGGTTCCGTTGCCTCCAACCCTGTTCTTTTTCCTGCCCTTCGAACGCAGCAGGACGATAAATGCCCCAGCCTACGACGCTGGCAGTGAGGCCGACTCCGAGTTGTGCGCGTTCATACCAGGTCCGCCTTGCGGAAATAACGTTCACGATCCGGCCGACTCCGAGGGGTTCGTCCACATCAGTAATGGGATTCACGGTATAGGCGACCTGCCAGCGGATGGATACGACTGGCACAATCCTGTCGCCCGCGTCAGGATTGTCCGCATGGATTAAGCGGCTGAGAATTGGCGGTCGCAGCGGGTTTCTGGGTTTTCGCCGTATCCATCGAGTGATTTCTAACGATATCCGGTAGGTTTCTGACTGGACGATAACCGGACGACACTTCTTGGAGGGTCCTCAGGTTTCGCCCAGGGAGAGAGGCCGTGTATTGCTCCAGGTTCCTCCCTGGGGATCAGCCGACTAACGACACCCGCGCTGGCGGTACAGGTTGACGCGGTGAGCATAATAGGTGCACAGGATCAGCAGGAGGACTGCCAAGACAAGGGCATAAGCGATGGGTTGGGTGGTGAGGAATTCGGCGTAGCGGTGGGCTCCAGGCCGCCGTCCGTCAAGCGAGGCTCGACGGAAATACTTCGGCCTGGAGGCCAAAGCTACGTCAGAGACCGACTCTATCACCCTTAAGCCGCCAGTCGTTATCAGCAGGGCTATCCAGCACAGCGAGATCACCTACCCCGAATCGCTGTAAACCTAGGAAGTTTCTTTAACTCTTGCTGTAGGTGTTGGATCTTCCTCTCTATTTCCCCGATCCATAGCTTTCGAGTGCCTGGCCGCGCCCCCGTTCTCCAGTAGGTGGCGAGTTCCTATGGGCGGTGCAGTCTGAGCTCGATTCCGCGCACACTTCTCCTGATCGGCGATCTTTCTCTTTTGTTCCCACCGAGGTGGGCTGCTACCGGATCCGAGTCGAATACAAGCCTCCGGGACTGCCTCTTTGCGACCTCGTGATAGAGGTTATTGTGAAGAGATAGGGTGCGGCCGTGGAGATCCCGGACCACCAGGCCCCCGGGCAGCGGCTGGTTTGTCGTGGAGACGACCGTCTTGATAGGGCTACAACAAAGGGGGACGGTACCAGGTGATGTGTCACCCACCGTGGTGAGCGATTTCTAACTCTGCTGCGAGGATACTCTCCCACCAGTATAGAACCAACCCACCGAATACGGCCCCTTCAGAGAGCGCCTCGAGGAATACATCCTGGAGCACACCTTCGAGGGCAAGACCCTGGTCCTCAACTTCGCCACCTCAGCTGCCGGGAGCGTCCGGCTGGAGATCCAGGACGCCCACGGCAACTCCCTACCCGGCTTCGCCCTGGGGGAATCTCCGCTGATTTTCGGACAAGCCGACGCGCCGCAGTGATTTATGCAATAATGCCCTGTACAAGGTATAAAATATCAGTAGTGTCCCAACGTTTGGGCTTCTAATCTCTGTAAAGTATTAATGAGTAATATGTTAGAGAAGATAATGGGTGTTTCCGACTTGAAAGTGAGTGTACGCTCACGCCCTTCAGTTCATAAGGAGGGCGAGCATGTACACGGGCACGACGATTTTTTCTCAGGTGATGCGGCATCTTCCCTGGCATCATTTTCATCGCATTGTTCAGCACTACGGAGGCGACTACAAGGTCAAGTCGTTCCGCTGTGCCGACCATTACCGGGTCATGGCCTTTGCACAGTTGACCTATCGCGAGAGCTTGCGCGATATCGAAGCCTGCCTACGGGCCATGAGATCCAAGCTCTTCCACATGGGCATTCGCTCCACGGTCTCCCGCAACAATCTGTCCAATGCCAACGAGAGGCGCGACTGGCGCATCTATGCCGAGTTTGCCCAAGTGCTTATCGCCGAAGCGCGCCGCCTGTACACCGACGAGGACCTGGGAGTCGACCTGAACGCGACCGTCTATGCCTTGGACTCCACGACCATCGACCTGTGCCTCTCGGTCTTCCCCTGGGCGCGCTTCCGCCGTACCAAGGGGGCGATCAAACTGCATACCTTGCTCAACCTGCACGGCGCCATTCCCGAGTTCGTTCTGATCTCGGACGGAAAACTGCACGATGTCCACGCCTTGGACCACCTGATTCCTTGTCCCGGTGCCTACTACATCATGGATCGCGGATACCTGGATTTCGGGCGCCTGTACCGACTCCATTCTGCCCGGTCGTTATTCGTGACCCGCGCCAAGGCCAACTTCAAGTTCCGCCGCCGCTACTCCCACCCGGTGGACAGAACGACGGGACTGATCTGCGACCAAACTGTCCTGCTGAGCACCTTCTATCCGGCCAAGGCCTACCTCGAACCTTTGCGTCGCATCAAGTTCTTCGACGTCACCACCGACCTGCGGCTAGTATTCCTCACCAACGACTTTGCTTCTCCCGCTCTGACTATTGCCCGGCTCTACAAGCTCCGCTGGCAGATCGAACTGTTCTTCAAATGGATCAAACAGCATCTCCGCATCAAGGCCTTTTACGGCACCAGTCCCAATGCCGTGAAAACACAAATCTGGATCGCCCTCAGTACCTACCTGCTCATCGCCATCATCCGCAAACGCCTCTATCTCGAGTTGCCGCTCTACACAATTCTCCAGGTCCTGAGTGTCTCGCTCTTCGAGAAAACCCCAATTTTACAGGCCTTTCAGGACATGCATTACATTACTCAGAATAGTGACATTCATAAACAGTTGATGTTATTCGACTAACGCTGGGACGCTACTGGCTAGGCATATGAACCCGCTCTCAACCGAGGGGGCGGGTTCATAAGGCCCTCATCCCGCACCCGAGCCACTACCACAAGGGCGCCGCTGGAGGGGGCCTCCGGCAAGACGGTAGAGGCGGCCCTTGCGGCCGCCCGGTAGCTAGCAAAGCTAGCACGTTGATCCTAAGGGTCTGCGCAAAAATAACTTGGTAGAATTGGTGCTCGGATTTGCATCAGATTTGGCCGCGAACGATTGAGCGAAACCGCAGGCGTAGCCAGGCTACGTTGAGGATTTCGCGATTGAGGAGCGGCCGAAGATGGTGTGAAGCCGGGATGCCAAAATGCCAAGTTATTCTTGCGCAGACCCTTAGGGGATCGGAAGGCTGACTCTATTGTTCCCTGCGAGGGTGGTTCGTTGTGTCGAATCCATTCCGAACCACCGAGGACGATACCTACCTGAAGAATGCCTGGCGGCTCTGGCTCCCGAAGAGCACCGATCAAGGCCGCAACTGGTCCGATACCCAGGGCCTGGTTGCCTCTTTGAGTTCGCGAGGTAGCGACTGCACCACCTGAATGAGTGTTTAAACCTGTCTGATAGAGTCACGGAAAGGTCTGGTTTCACAAATCTTAGGAGGTCATGAGAATGAGAGTTTTCGGTGTAGGAAAAGGCTTCTGGCTGGATAGAAACTCACGTCGTTTCTTTCTCAAGAAGGGCTTCATGGGAAGTCTCCTCTCCTTGCTTGGAGGAGCGAGTTTTGAGGCTGCTTCGGCCGCTCCAGAGGAGAGATCCCAGGCTGCTTCCTCTCTGCCCTGGACTATCGAGGAGCTCCAATCCCGTCTGGGAATCTTCACACATGTGGACTACTTCAGTACTTGCTCTCTCACCATGCTCCCCCGAGAGCTTTACGCTTATTTGGAAGAAATCAAAGCTGCGGGTATCCCTTACCTGAGCGTCGGGGACTTCCCGAAAACCGGCCGGCGTGACGACAAGACTTACGCTCCATTCCGGTTTTCGGATCAAGACTCGGTGAGAAGATTTGCTCGTGCTTGTCGAAACGTTGGCCTCAAGATCTACGATTTTCACAGCGCGCAAGGCAGTGATCCACTCTTGCTCACAGAAACGGATGGGGCAAAGCGGGAGATCGATCTGTTAGAGGAACTCGGAGGAAAAATCTGGCTGACCCACGCAAGCTCGGGAAAGGGTTTATACGAGAATCAGAGGGCTCTGGAGCAGTTGGTCCGGTACTGCGAGGGCAGGGACATTCGGATCACGGTCGAAAACTTGAAACCCCTATCAAGTGGTCCACCTCATGACTGGACGGATGTTCTGAAGGTGGTAGATGCGATCGATCATCCCCAACTCGGATTGACGGTCGACGTGGGGCACTGCACCGAGCC
Source organism: Acidobacteriota bacterium (assembly GCA_965219855.1). GTDB lineage: Bacteria > Acidobacteriota > UBA6911 > RPQK01 > JAJDTT01 > CAUZIZ01. Next base: position 74,605 of record CBDCOR010000012.1, on the reverse strand, counting down.
CTACATCCGTGAATCCCGCGAGAAAGGGCAACATCCCATGTTACAGCCTGGAAGACCTACCGAAATCTTTCGAGCAGTTGCGCACCGGTTGAATCATCTGCACCTTCACGACTTCTGCTACGATCCGGTTAGCAGTAAATGGTTTGACCACCAGCCTCCTTTCGCAGGAAATATGCGCTGGGTGGAGATCTTCAAGGTCTTGGCCGAAATCCGGTACCAGGGCGTCTTCAATTTCGAGACTACCGCCCTTTACCGTGGCGAGGCCATCAAATCGGTGGGACTTTTTCCGGAACTCCTAATGCAGGCAGCCACCTTGCCCCACATTGGCTAGAAAACCCCGCAGGAAGTCGCCGGAAAAGAGGGATTCAGCTTGTTCAGAAGGAAGATCTCACGCGCTGGGGGTATATGGGTCCCATGCTGCGCTACCCGCGCGGGAGGGGGCGCAGACGCCGTTGGCCACGTAGAAGGACTCGAAGACGAAGCCCTTCTCGGCCAACTGGTCCAGATGGGGAGTAGCGTTCCCAGATCGACCTGGATGGCTCATGGCAGTTTCAGATCGACCCTCAGCGCCTGGGAGAGCGTCAGGGATGGCCTTCCAGGGCCGCCCCCCTGGGCAGTCAGATCCAGGTGCCGGGATGCTGGCAGGCCGAGGGGATTGGGGAAGCGCACGACTATCTGCGTCATGACTACATCGGCCTGGCCTGGTAGCGGCGGGCCGTCGAGATTCCGAAGCAGTGGAGCGACAGGCAGGTCTGGCTGAGATTCGGGGGTGCTATCCGCCGGGTCGAGGTTTTTGTCAATGGAACGAAGGTGGGTGCCCATCGCGGGTTTTCGGCCCCCTTCCGGATGGACGTGAGTCGCTCCGTGCGGGCGGGAGAGGAGAACCTCTTCGCCATTGCCGTGGACAATTCTGCGGGCTCGCACCTCTTCGGACCCCTGGTGGAGCACGACTACTCGAGGCCTTTGGGATCTCTCAACTACCTGGGCAACTGGGGCGGCCTCTACGGTCATGTGTCCCTGGAAGCCACCGCTCCGATCTGGATTGATGAGGTCCACGTGCGGACTCGCCTTCGCCCGCGCCAGGCCCGGGTCCACGTCAGAGTAGCCAGCCAGCCAGAAGTTTCCTCCAGGCGGCTGGACCTGGAGCTGAGAATCCGTCCCGCCGAGGCCCAGCAACCCTCCTACACTGCCGGTGACGCTAACGCTTTCACCTCGGGAGCCTGACCTGCGGGAGCTGACGGTGGAGATGCACCAAGCCAAGTTGTGGTCTCCGGAAAATCCTTTTTTTACCAGGTCGAGATCGAGCTGCGAGAGGGCGCGCAGGTTCTCGACCGGGTCTTGCAAACCTTCGGAATTCGCCAGATCAGGGCCGAAAACGGGAAACTCTATCTCAACGGTCAACCCTACTATCTCCGCGGCTTCGGCGACTTGAGCGTGGAAGTCCTCACCGGAACTCCCTCCGTTTCCCTGGCAGAGAACCAGCACCGGGTGGGGGTGGCCCGGGATTATGGCTTCAACTTCGTCCGCCTTCACTCCCGGATCCCTCCCGAGGAGTTCTTCCAGGCCGCGGATGAGAAAGGCTTCCTTGTCCACGCCGAGCTGCCTGCCTTCAATTCTCGGTGGCTCTCTCCCCACGTGGAGCAGGTGCAGCAGGAGCTGCCCGAGATTTACCGGGCTTTCCGGAACCATCCCTCCTGGATTTCCTCGGCTCTGGGCAATGAACTGGTTCCTGTGCCGGGAAAGGAGGGGAAGTTCGAGCAGGCCTACGCCCGCTTCCACCGGGAGGCGAAGCGGTGGTACCCGGACCACCCCTGCTATGCTAGTTTGAAATAGCATAAAAGGACGTTATGCAACTTCCTTTGCTGCTGACGCTATGACCCAAGAAATCACCCCCTACAAGCGAAAGAAATTAGCCCGAGCCGGCTTCACCCAGCTACCGGCGGTGATTGATGACGCCGGAGAGCGAGCGCGAAAACGCTTCATCGAGTTCTTTGTTGCCAACATTAGAAACCCTAATACTCGGATTGCGTATGCTCGAGCGGTCGCTCGTTTCTTTGCCTGGTGCGAGGAGCATCACATCTCACTCAACAAGGTCGAGCCAATCCTGGTGGCGGCCTACATTGAACAGCATCCGGGATCCGCGCCGACGGTCAAGCAGCACCTGGCGGCCATCCGCATGCTCTTTGACTACCTGGTCACCGGGCAGGTCGTGCCGTTCAATCCAGCGGCTGCGGTCCGCGGCCCCAAGCACGTGGTCAAGCGCGGCAAGACGCCAGTCCTGAAAGCCGAGCAAGCGAGAGCGCTCCTGGACGCGATTAGCCTCAAGACGATCGTGGGCCTTCGCGATCGCGCGCTTCTGGGCGTGATGTGCTACACGTTCGCTCGAGTGGGAGCGGTGGTCGCCATGCGGGTTGAGGACTACTACGAAAACGGCAAGCGCGGCTGGTTTCGCTTGCACGAGAAAGGCGGCAAGCGCCACGAGGTGCCGGCTCACCACAATGCCGAAGCCTACATGGACGCTTACCTGGCGGAGGCTGGGATCTCTGGCGAGAAAAAGACTCCCCTATTCCGGTCAGTGGACAAGAAAAAGCAGCTCACCGAGAACCCTTTGAGTCGCAATGACGTCCTGCGGATGATCAAGCGGAGGGCCAAAGCCGCAGGACTCCCCTACTCAACCTGCTGTCATACCTTCCGGGCGACCGGCATCACTGCCTATCTGGAAAATGGCGGCACGATCGAAGAACGCGCAGGCGATCGCTGCGCATGAGTCACCCAGGACGACGAAGCTCTACGATCGGACTGGGGATGAGATCACGCTGGATGAAGTGGAGCGCATCGCCATCTGAGCGGCGGACCCGGGCCTTATGTTGTATTTTTACACCAATCTGGGCGCTACCCGCCGGGTCAGTCGTGGTACGGTTGGTGGCGTTTGAGCAGCGTCACCGCCTGGTCAATGGCTTTCCCCAGCCCACTCCACTTCACCACCTGCTGCAGCAGCCCCAGACCACCGTAACTGACGGCACCCGTTTTCTCCGAGACCTCGTAGCTGATGACCTCGGGCGAGAGCACCGGTTTCGGGTCTTGACCGTTCCAGCTGGGGCTCAATCGCTGAGCAACCTCTGCTTCCCGTTTGCGGATGATTGCGCTATCCTTTTTCTTCACCTGAAATGCCTCCTTTCGGCTTGTTCTGAAGTTTCTTTGACAACCCCAGAATACCCGTCAGGTCTGGCATTTCAGGTGTTTACATGTGGTTTAGTCCACTTTCATCTACTTCTTTTGGGACTAGGGAGGCTTGACTGGCGAAGTCGGGAAGCTCGCTTTGTGGCTGAGGTTGAAGCGGAGCTGGCGACAGCCTTAGGCGGAGAGCCCACGGTGCAAGAATGCCTCTTGGTGCGGAGAGCAGCCGTGAAGTCGATGCGGCTCACGCTCATGGAATCCGAGTTGCTCAAGAGCGATTCCGACGTTCCGGAGGCTCTGGCCAAAGACTACCTGAGATGGTCCCGAGAGCTGCGAGAGGACCTGAAGATCCTAGGTCTACAACGCCGAGTTAAGCCGATCCAAGACTTGGACGCATACTTGAGTGAGAAGTATGGTTAGGTTCTGTTTCCGAGCGGCAGGCGGTCATCTCTTTTTCTTCCAGCGTAAACCACCGAAATCGCTCCTGTGTTGCTGACCACCTACTGTAGACTCGCTTTGGATCTGCCGCTTCTGCGATCGAAGACACGTTGCTCTAATCCGCTGTGACGGAAGCACAGGCACCGAAGACAGCTGCCTGAAGCCAACCGTCGCTACTAGCGAAGCCCCGAACGAAAACTCAATCGCCGGGTCCACTACCGGGAGAGGGAACGGCGGGGCCTGCCAAGTTATGGGTAACCGCCGTGTTTCAACCGGCTATCCCCACCCTAACCTACCTCTATCCCGCCCCTATCCTACCGGTGATTTTAGTTCACCATTCTGACATAAGTCATTCCGTTTTAATAGAATGTAGGCGGTGCTTTCCAGGAATTGTTCTCCATGCGGGCAGTGAGGCGGGAAATCCCTGTCCTGTGTTCGGGTCCCGTTGGTCGCCCAGTCCCTTGTATAAATGCACGCGAAAACGGTCGGAATCCACGGAGATTGGAGCGGATGGGTCTCCAGACAATGCGCCGCTCCCTGCACTATCGTCAAAGAGACAACTACGTCCACGCCGTAGATCTCAGAACCACGGGCCAGTCCGAGTGGAGGAACGGCCTCATGCCCTGGTACTTGCAGCTGGTGGGCTTTCGCACTCTGAGACATGTAGGGACGGCGGACCACCTGCACGTATCATTGCCGCTTCCCTGAGAAGCTCACAGAGCAGCCCACCAAGAATGCCACCCCTCAAGAATGTTTTCGCCCTAAAGTAGTGTTCCCATTCTGCCGATACAGTGTCATTAGTGGCAACAACGCTATTTCCAGCTGGAGGACGGTACTTGCAAAGCGTCAAACGCGAAGCTCCGGCCCAGGAGTTGCGATACAAACTCCAACGAAGATCAGGCCGCCAACGAGTCTATTAAATAAGGATGGCCTCAGATGGAAGTTCAGCCAAGAGCTACCAAGGTAAAAGTCCCTAAGGTCGGTGCCGGAGCTGCTGGCGCAGGCAGCGGCACGCTTCTCGTCTTGTTCGCCGAAAGCCTTATTGAGGATGAACAAATAAGGCGGTCGCTCATAATGGCGGCCCCGTCCATTTCTGTAGGTGTGGGAATCATTAGCTTTTGGCTTCAAAACGAGTTTTCGAAATTGTGGGCTCATTGGGGATTCAGAAGAGCAGTCGGGCGGGCGGGCCGGACAATTGAAGAGCAACTTCATGATTCCAAGTTATCCGATGGCTACAAGCAGGAGCTTGAGGGAAAGCTTGAAATGCTTAAGAAGGTCACCGTAGATAAAGAGGTTGAAAAAGTGACGGCACTAATCGAATCTTCCACAAGAACAGCAACTTCATGATTGGGTGAAACAGAGGTGTACCGCACTTTTCGACGAAAGGCGACAGCCTGTTGTTGGCATCTTCACCACTTACTTTGGAACTCCCTCACCACGTCCTCGGGCGAGAGGTTGAGTAAATCTCCGTCGTCGTCGTCAAGCGATCGTGCCCTAGGAGGCGCTGGAGCGTCGGCAGGGAGATTCCCTTTTGGACAGCGGTGACCGCAAGGGTGTGACGGAGCACATACGGTCACGGCAAGCACCCCCGTGCGTAGGGGCCACCCCCAGTTCCTTCGCTACTCGCAACACCGATCGAAGCTCTTCTCCACGTTGACGGAGGTCCTCGGAGAGAGGCCGTAGCGCCTCGCCAACTTCGCCAGACTGGAACTACCTAGGATACGTCGCAAATCAGGTAGAACGGCGACACTGAACGAAGCACGCAGTATAGCGAAGGTGGATACTACGGCAGGCGCAACACCCCGAGTAGCTACGGCCCAATCCCGCAGCCCGACAATCGCGAGCTGTCCCACCAGACGCAGGAGCAGCGTCGCTGTGACCAGAACAATGAGAGGTGCCATAGTTTCTCGATTCCTTCGAGTATCGGCCAACCTTGTCGTAAATCGCAACCGACCCGCGCCGTGACACCCACCGCCGCCTACACACGTGCTCAAGATACCCGCAGTGCGAATGACCAGACTGGCCTGCCAGGCAAGGCCCGACTCGGCCAAGCCGTTGTTCGAGGCACTTGATGATGCCGGTTCTTCTGCGGAAGGAGAGAGGGAATTAATTAAGTTGTCAGAGGCCTGCTACGTTATTCAAGAGAGGGCTTGGGGCAGCGCCCTGGGAGCCACCTCCGTGGTCGTGAGCTCGTGTACCATCAGAGACAGCACCAACACAACAACATGGAGTGCGACCAGGAATACATGCTTCCAGAGCAATTTAGTCTGGGGAGCTACCGTATTGTTTTTTACCTTCATAGGCATCCCTCCTTTCGCCGCCAAATGAGCGGATAGACAAGAGGTAGCTTGCGAAGGACGCTGCCACGGAGTCGTCGCTCCCCCAAACCCTCAGTGTGTTCCTGTCATCATTCAATATAGGCGCCTTTGGGACCTGGTATCAAATCCCGATCCGCCCGCGTCGTCGACCGTCATCTCATCCCTGGTCCGATCACAGAGCTTGGTCATGCTGAGGGATCACTTAGCCGCCAACTCAGCCTCACATAGCCTGATGAAGGCGGGCATGAGGTCCGCGAGGTCGTTATATGTGGTCTCGAACATTTCCAACGCTACGCTCAGATTAATGACGCACGCGTATTTCAGGCCGCCGTGGTCACATAAGTGTGAGCCAAAATCCGTCCAAAAGTTCTCTCGATCAACTTTTGAATAGAGGCCCGCGGTGCCTGACCAGTTGGGATGTGCGAATTCGCTGAGCTCATCGTAGTGACGTCGGAAACCCTCGATATCTTTGTCCACTCGATCAACAAAGGTCAACACATTGATGGGCTGCGGCATCTCCGGAATGGTCTTGCTCCCCAGCAGCATTCTCATCAGGTAGTCATCAATGCTTCCCACGGCTCTGGATTCTACGGCGGCAGAGACCTTTGCGCGCAAATACCAAAGTGCAGCACTTGTCTCAACGGCCGCTCGAGTTAGCAGGATAGCCGAAGCCATCTTGCCGTTCTCGAATCCCTCGAACGCGGATCGGCTCAACTCTGTCATCCGCCAGATAAGGCCCTCCCGGTAGCTCAAGGCTTTGAAAGGCAGCTTTGCCGTTGGTGATATCGCCATGGCGTCGACACGGCTGGGAAGGCTCGATCCAATCAGTTCAAGCCGTCCTCGAATTTCGCTCATCAGGGAGTCGACGGATTCTTCCATGTAGCTTTTCTCGAAGGAGTCTGTACCCTTGCCACCTTGCCGACCGGGATCTAGTGGGCAGTCCGATCGGAAAGTCTCGTCGTCCGCGGTGGCTAAAGGGCAGGGATCGCTTGGGCGTCTCGGATCGCCTCCCATCAAGTTGGGAGCAGTTTAACACCTCTCCTTACAACAGCGGTTCCTACCGATAGGCGGCCAAGAGATTCTATCAAGTCTAAAGACTGGCCTCCCCGAACTCTAGGCGCTCGGTACTTCATGTTGATCTAGATTACACAACGGCTGGTGTCACGAACCCTTTACTATATTTACTAAAGGACTGGTGATACCAACAGGTCACGATCCGACTGGCATTCGGATCTCTCCGAACTGCAGAGCCACCTGTGACGCCCATCGACAACCCGGGAGACCTCCTGGTTGATGATCGGTTGCCTACTCTACGGGCAGATAGGTTGGCTCAGTCGAGGGACTCCCAATCGAATCCCTTGATGGTCGGGACATGACTGAACCCTGCGGCAAGAGAGCAGTATAGACGATGGGTACCATGGGTCAGTCGGTACAGACAGCCGGAACTTGAAACGGGCTCCACGATCTCAACAGGAGGCGGCGATGCTTCCGATGGGAATGCAATCTGTATCCGTCAGTGCAGGGAATGCTCGGGGTCGCGGTAGGAGGGTAGCCCGGCGGAGAGGATGACCACCGGGATCTCCCGGCGAGTTCTGGCCTGGTAGACCTCGTAATCCCCGTACATGGAGACAAGTTCCGGCCAGAGGGTTGACCTCTCCTCTTTCGTGGCGCACCTGGCCACCATCTTCCGCCGATGTCGGCCGATCTGGATCTCCCACCTGAGGATTCACCTCAAGATTCAGGTACCATGATGGGTGCCTTGGCATTCCGGCCTTCGAGGCCACCACTGCCACGTCCTCGCCGACCTTCAGGTACAGTAGCGGCGAGGTGCGCCGCTTGCCGGATTGACGTCCGATGGTGGTGAGGAGGAGTACCGGGACCCCACCTGGTAAGCGACCTCCAAGTCGGCCACCGGTCAAGCGGTAGACCCAGACATTGGTTGCGGGAAATGATTCGGATCAGCCTGCTTCCGATTCTCTCCTGAAGGTGTGTCCAAGGCGCAGTCCGCATCTCTCCTTCCTCCGTTGGAGGGCCTTCGCACGGTCCGTCAACCCTCCGCCACCAGGGGAAAGGGCTGTGAGTGGAGCGGGTAGGACCTCCATTTGGACCGCAGGGATCGACAGGGAATCGTACCACTTCTGATCCCAATCTTTTCCACCGCCTCCGGCACGATCTCATCCCCAGTCCCACGGTAAAGCTTCGTCGTTCCCGTCCCCCAGGCTCTTACGCACGCTGATCGCCTGCACGTTCTCGATCGTTCCTCGATTCCTCGAAGTAGGCAGCATTACCCATCTAGATCGTGATCCGTCCCGTGCCGGGCCAGCCACGCTTTCCGCTGCTCGAACTCGGTCATGCTGCGCTCTACCGTACAGATCTCCTGCTACAGTTATAGAAACGCCCGGATTGGAGATCACTATGTACCACACTCCCAGGGTTCTTGAACGCCCCCGTAACTCGTTGCAACCACTGTGGAGGTATCTCAGATACGAACGCCTGATGGACCTCCTTGATACAGAGGAGTTGTTCTTTGCACATTTGCTTGGGCTTTCAGATGGCTTTGAGGGTTCGATTACAGGACGAACCCGAGACAGGCTGTTCCATTGGTTCTATAGCCAGTCCGAAGACGTGGCGCTAGCGCGTCAGGACGTCGAGGACTACGAGAATCATAGCAATGCTTTCTTCGTAAACTGCTGGCACATGAATGATGGGGAGTCCTACCTGATGTGGAAGGCCTACGGCGAGAGAGGCTTCGCGATTCGCACGACGTTTGAAAGGGTGCAGATCTCGTTTGACCGATTCGTGGGGGAGGTGAACGGTGGTGTAGTTGAGTACATCGATTTTGCCCGCGAAGCAACGCGGATCGGCAACGTCTTCACGCCCGTAGTTAAGAAGGATAGTCCGTATCGAGATGAGCGGGAGTTCAGGCTTCTACTTTGGCAGCCGAATAAGGCAAATCAGTGGATCGATGTGAGTGCGCCGGGCGTCCGAGTCCGAGTCGATCTCGGGAAGCTAATCGAGAAGATCTATGTTAGTCCTCGTGTGAAGAAGGTTCCACCGGAACTCCACAAGCTGCTAGACCGCAAGAGGCTGACATGCCCAGTCATTTCTTCGGCCATAACGGAAAGGACCGTCTCCTGACTTAGGAGGAGTAAATAAATAAAGGTGTCAATATATAGTTAGTAATGCTATGCTGCACATGCATGGATACGCTGACCGAATTGACGGAGAAATTCCGCTCTGTATGGCCCCTGTTGGATGAACGAACGCGGCGGATTATGGCGGCCAGTGAAGCGAGAGCGTTGGGCCATGGCGGAGTCAGTTTGGTACGCCGTGCCTGCGGACTGTCGCGCAAGGCAATCGCTAAAGGAATCCGTGAAATCGAAGAGGGTTTCGGGCCCATGGAAGGCCGCATCCGGCGGCCCGGAGCCGGACGCAAGCCCCTGACGGTTTTGGACCCGGGGCTGGTGGAGCAATTGGAAGAAATGAGCGAGGTCCAAACTCGGGGTGACCCGGAGTCTCCGTTGCGTTGGATTTGCAAGAGCACGCGGGCCATCGCGAAAGAACTGGCCCGGCACAAACACCCGGTCAGTCATACGAAGGTGGCGCAGATCCTTCACGACCTCGACTACAGTCTGCAGAGCAATCGGAAGACCGAGGAAGGGAAAGATCATCCGGACCGCGACGCCCAGTTTCGGCACATCAGCGCCACCGTCAGACACTGCCTGAGGGAAGGCAGTCCGGTCATTTCCGTGGATACCAAGAAGAAAGAACTCATCGGCAACTACGACAACGCGGGCCAGCAATGGCTTCCCGCCGGGCAGCCGATCAAGGTTCAGGGTCATGACTTTCCCACTCCCGACGTTCCCCGTGCCTATCCTTACGGCGTTTATGACATTGGGCGCAATACCGGCTTTGTCAATGTCGGCACCGATCACGACACGGGAGCGTTTGCGGTCGCCTCCATTCGCGGCTGGTGGCGCCAGGAAGGGAGACGGATCTATCCGAATGCAAGAACGATACTGATCACCGCCGACGCCGGCGGGAGCAACGGTTGGCGGTTGCGCCTTTGGAAATTTGAGTTGCAGAAGTTCGCAGACGAAACGGGCCTCCCGGCTTCGGTCTGTCATTTTCCACCCGGCACCAGCAAATGGAACAAGATCGAACACCGCCTCTTTTCTTTCATCTCTTCGAACTGGCGCGGCGAACCTTTACGAGACTACGAAACAATTGTTCAACTCATCGCGAAGACAACGACAGCTAAAGGACTCAAAGTGACGTGCCGGCTAGATCGCCGCAAGTATCCCACTGGACGCAAAGTCTCCAATGAAGAAATGAAGCGAATCCAGATGCGGCCCAACCCGTTCCATGGCGAATGGAATTATGTAATAGAACCGAACTCCGCCGAATCATAACATGATACCTTTATTTATTTACGCTTCCTTAGTTGGTGTGTCCGCAAAGGTCCACCTCGACCTTGGAGGTGCAACAGCACAGCTCGAGCGCGACCCCCTCTCGGCGGAGAAAGGTAATTTCCGGCAGGTTCATCTCCTGGGTAACCCTCTGCATTCACGTCTCATCTCGGGGCTCTGGCAGCCAGGCAAACGGCCGCCGAGATTGCCTCGGAAGGGCTCAGCTTTCGGTGTTTTCGAGTTCAACTAGCCTTCCATTCTCAGGATTAACCCTATGGCCTCTCCGGCTAATCTCATATGGATAGAGCTTTGTCCTGACTGCCTCCTCGACAGCTTCTACAACCGGCCTCTTGGTTTCGGTATCGCACCTCTGTGGCGATTTCCAAGCGTAGCTCATAAGGCGCTGTCCCCATTCCCGGTCCTTCTTGATCCTACCCAAATACTCGGGTAGCAACTTCCTTGCCTGCTCCAACACCTCTTTGCCACTCCTTGGGGACGCAAGTGAGAGTAGAGGACGATCCTCGGTTTTAGCACCATTCTCGGTCGCCGCCTCCAACAGGATTTCTTCCAACTCGTTGATCGCGAAGTTGCCAATCTCAAAGTCGGGCTCACTGAGAAAGAATCGTCCAAACAGTTCATCCTGGCTTGCCGCCGTTCTGAGGACTCTCGTGTTGTCCTCGTCATCTGCGTCGATCGTCACAAAACTAAATATCTGGTGTTCGATGTCGGTTCGTAGGCTATCCCTGAACGACAAGACCCCCTTCTCCACCACCTGGCCTCTGAGGTTGACGACCTGGACGAACGAAGCGCCATGGCTCGTGAGTACGCTGCTGATCGCGCCATCTTCAGTGTCCCCTTCGACATACCATCGAACCCGTGGGCGGTAGTCAAGGCGCTGAAAGCGGAGATACTCCGTTGTGACCCTCGGATCTCCATCAAGCAGGCGAGGCGAACCGTACAATCGCTCCTTAAGACCGCGCTCTTCGAACCTACCGAACCGTTGATCATCTTCCTCCGGTAATTCCACCTTGAAGGCTCGTTCACATGCCCGGCGCAGGACCTCAGCCATCGTCTTTAAGAGTACCGCTCCACCCAGTTGCCCTCGCAGCTTCTCCCGGAGATCTCCTTTCGCCATCCGCAATATTGTGTGGACTCTGCGGTTCGGATCGAGTGCCTCAGACTGTTGACAGAGTTCCAGCCGAATCTCCTCGATTGCCTCTAGGGACACGGCCTCCAACATCGGGATTGTTTCATCCCAATAGCTCTCCAAGCCCTTTTGGCGCTCCTGTTCTTCGACAAATCCTGGTCGGCGGGTGGTGCCAATGATACGGTCGTACACAAATGGCTCGAGTGCCACCGTCAGGCTCACAACCTGGTTCCAGTGCTCAATTCGACTGACGAAATCTTCGGTAGCAGACCACTTCTTGAAATGTGGAATGTGCTCGTCATGCAGTTGCCGGAACCCTTGTCGTAAGGAGTACGGACCGCGAGATATTGGTTCGGAGAATCCGATCCACGTGTAGCAAAACGTAGAATCGGAATGGGTGGAAATGGGGCATAAGAGCCTCAGGGACTTTCCTGCTGTACAGTGAGTCGGCCCACCCCTTCTTTCGTGCCTTGATCCGCCGTAGGTCTGCATAAAGGTGCGTTCCACTAAGCCCATCATCAAGTCGAACCAAGCCCTTCCATCTCGATAGCCGACGAGTGAGCACATAATCGGCCTTGAGCCAACAGATGCGCCAGAGCTGTCGCAGGACATCCTGAGAGAAAGCGAGCCCCCGCTCCTTAGCGTAAGAGGAGAACTGGTTGACCTGCTTGAAATCGCACTGCCAAAGGTAGTCGTACCTAGCGATCAGTTCTGGGAGTTTTCTTTCGATTTCAACCAAGCTGTGTTCATTCATCTTCACTCATCGTGAAACCTGGCATTCTCATTACTTGTGCGAACCTGTGTCTCGCTCTTCAAGTAGCTCTTGATGGTTCTCAAAGCGCTCTTTGGCACCACCACTATCCTATCCGTCTAGTATGACCTCGGCGGCGAGGGCACGATCGTAAGAATTGGTGGTGAGCAGGCGACAAAGCGGCAAGGTGTCTACAATCTCACGAAGGGGATACGGCAAAAGCAAGATTCAGGCATTTGATTTGAGGTTGAGGCGTCGGAAATCGGAGCTTCGAAGTACAGGATCGGTCATCTGAGACGATAGTCAGGCGGCTAGGGAAGAGGTCTCAGAGTGAACCGACCATCCGAACGACAACTAGAACTACAAGATGAATACCGAGAATAGAGTGTATCTGACTGCAGGAGCGATCCTCTCTGCGTGTCGAACATAGAGATGCCGTCTTTGGAGAAGTTGGGACAACGGCGGAGACCCGTGGCCAGTCTTCGTGGGCCTGAACCCCTCGACGGCTGACGAGAATGAGGATGATCGCACTATCCGGCGATGTCGGGGATTCTCCAAGCAATGGGGGTATGGTGGCTTCTGAAGGCGGGTTCCAGCAGCATCGACAACTACTGCTCGGCCCTGGGATCTCTGGTAACATGAGCGTGTTGTTATGAGCCGTAGTAGGGGCGCCGATGAGTTCCACACTTAGAATTCGGCAGCATCCTCCCGCTGACGGGAAATACCCGATTCAACTCACGCTAAAACGAGAAGGCAAGGCCGCTGTCGAAGCCTTCGCCAGTATCGAGTTCGCGCTTTCTGAACAGGAACAGGAGGAACTTCGCTGGTACCTGGAAGACTATCTCCAATGTGCGGAATCCGTCGAAGCGATCCACGTCGAACAGATCGAAAAACTCATGCGTGCGTGTGGTGAGGATTTATACAACAAAGTTCTCACCGACAATCAGAACACTCAGGCTATCTGGTTTGCCATCCGCGAACAACTCGCCGACCTCCGCGTCGAGATCACAACCAGCATAGCCGAGGCCGCTTCGATTCCATGGGAACTGATGCGCGATCCGCAGTCTGATCCACCTATCGCAAGATGCAGCTGCTCTAGCCCTCCAGAGTGTGGGTCCTGAGAAAGGAGGGAAGGTCGGCCGCGCCGTCATCGTCTGAGGGAAGGAGGGACGGATGGAGAGTCCGCTGACCACTCAGTGGGACCTCACCCGGAGCGAGTTGGAATCCAATGCCATCGCCGATCTGAACCGAGACGGGTATTTGGACTTGATCTTCCCCCTGAGCTATGACGACCACTCCGAAATCTACTGGGGTGGTAAAGACGGCTATGGCCCCCACAATCGAACGTTGATTGAGGCACACGGGGCTCCCCACGTGGTAGCGGCCGACCTGGACCGGAACGGCTGGCTGGACCTGATCTTCGCCAGCAGCGCGAGTCCCCGTTACCGGAACGCGGACGGGCTAGGCGTTATCTACTGGGGCGGCCCCGAGGGACTGCAGGCCAGTACCCCGACCCCGTTCGAAAGTTTTACCAGCCTGGATGCCACGGTGGCAGACTGGAACCGGGATGGGAATCTGGACATTGCTCTCACCAACTACAAGTCGGGGACTACCCGAGACCTTCCCGCCTTCATCTATTGGGGAGATGGCGGGCGCGGATACGGCACGCACAATCGCAGTCTCTTGAGGGCGTCGTCCTCGGCGGCGATCGACTCCCTGGATCTCAACCGGGACGGCTGGGTGGACCTGGTGGTCTCGAACCATCAGGTCGACTTCGACCATGCAGCCGGCACCAACATCTATTGGGGCTCGTCTTCCGGCTTCTCCTGGGCGGACCGCACCCATCTGCCAACGGTCGGTGTCCACCTCGATGCCATGGTCGACGCCGGCAATGTCTACACCCGCAAGCCCGAATGGGACTACGTCTCCGCCCCGGTTCAGGCTCCGCCCGACGGCCGCTTTTTGCGGTTGAGCTGGTCCGGGAGAACACCCCTGGGCACAGGGTTGAAGTTTCAGGTCAGAACGGCCTCCAGCGAGCAGGATCTGGAGTCGTTCCACTGGAAGGGGCCCGAAGGCGGGGATGCCTTCTACCTGGAATCAGGCCAAGCTTTGTCGGGAGTGCCACAGAATCACACCTGGCTACAATACCGGGCAATCCTCACCTCACCCGACGGCGGTAACTCGCCCATCCTGACGGAGGTCGTCCTCGACTGCGGGCCCTGACCGTCTGGATCAAACAGAGCTGCGAACGGGGCTGAATGCCAGGATGACTCCAGGGATATCGGGGGCGACTTGGATTCCGGAAGAGACCAGGGCGAGAACGAGGACGCCCACCCGCCGGACTCGCATTCTCATTGAAGTCTCCTTCATGATCGATTGGCTGACCAGACGACGAAGCTATCGGATCTGGAAGCCATAGAGATCGGCCCTCTGAAGATAGAAGCGAAGCCGGACCGGCTCCCCACTCAGGGGTTTCAGGCCCGAACGACCTTGCCAGCTGACCTCCTGTCGGGTGCTGTCGAATCCCTGAAGGCTGCACTCCGCCCGAGAGTAGCCGGGCACGGGATGCCCGCCTGCATCCAGCACCTCCACTTTCACGTGACCCTGGGCGGCGGCCGCATTGAGAGTCAACCGGCTGCCCTGGAAAAGGAGGAGATGGGTCGTGAGGACTCCCTCCCGCTCTCCAGCCCGGCGGGACGCAAAACCCAGAGTGCGGAACTCCACCTGGGCCGGCACGATCTTGAGCTCCCGGCTCTTCTGGATGTGGTTGGATCGGTTTTGTCCCGTGTTGGCCTCCACCTCGGCCCAGAATGCCTCCCGGGCCTCCTCCAGGCTCTGGCTGCAGGTGCGCCGGCGCCAGCTCCAGATGCAGTCGGAGAGGGCCCAGCCCGGTCGGGTGGGCGCCGGAGGCGAGAGGTAGGCCCGGCCATTGTACTGCTCATCGTCGAAGATCTGGGAGGCGGGAATTCCGGGTCTTTCGCTGGTCCCCGCCATCTTCGCCCGGACCCAGGCGTTGAAGTGCAGCGTGTTGGTGCCGTGATAGAAACCGATGGAGCGGTCTCCGTCACTCCTCCAGCCTGCAAAGCTGTAGACGATCCCGTGATCGTAGCTGCTCTCAGGTCCATTTGGGATCCAGGCTTGGTCGCCTCCCACGTCCTCCCAGTGGATGCCGTTACGACTGACCCAGAGATGAATGTTCATCTGTTGGGTGCCACAGTCGTAGAGGGGGAAGAAGGCGACGTAGAGATCCCCGATCCGCTCCACCCGCTGCATGCCGTAGCTCTGGTGTCTGGGGTGTTCCCGTGGGGGTGCCCAGATGTAGCTTCGTTTCCAGTTCACCCCATCACGGGTGGTCAGGCGTCCCAGGTTCCGGGAGACGGCCCACTTGTTGTCGTAGCGCACCAGGAACTTCCCCTTGGCCGGAGGATGGGCTGCGAAGTAGAGGACCAGCTCGCCGGTGCGCTCGTCGTAGAAGAGGGGCCCCAGGTTGTCGGTGGGGCTGTCCAGCGTCTCCAACTGGAGGTGGCGTCGCATGAAGGGACGCTCGGAGGTGAGATAGCGGACGCCGTCCCTGTCCCGGACCATCAGATACCTGCCCCGTTGGAACCGCATAGTCTCGGATCGGGGATTGCCCACCAGGGTCGCTGTTCTCAGATCCGGGGCACCCCGGGTCCGATAATCCCAGAGGCCTCCGAAATTACCCTGCTCCTCCAGGCTGCCTCTGGGAGGGAGCTTCTTCAGGATGTTGTTGGCCCGTGAACCCTGGAACTGCACGAGGCCCAGCTCGGGCTTGGTCCAGGTCAGACCGTCCTGGGACACAGCCAGGAGTCGATAGGCACCGAGGTTGCCCACGTAGCGGAGCTCGTGGCGCTGCTTCTCCTGGTTGTAGGAGTAGGAATCTGGGCCCAGCATGGCGGCGTGTCCTTCCCAGGGCCGATCGGCCCGTAGCATGGGTTCGTCGCTGAGTTTCCGGGCCGGGTGGAGGACCTTCTCCAGATGGATCTTATTCTCGATGAGGAAGTCGTCCAGGAAGAGCTGCGGGGCGGTGGGGATCTGGATGGGAGGGACTGGCTTCGGGGCCGGTCCGTTCCGGTACAGGTAGAGGGCACGACGGATCCCGTCGTCCCAGAGACGACCGTCGATGCGAGGCCGGATCCGGACGTGGTAGGTGGCTGGTTCCAGTCCGTGCAGGTCAAAGGGCACCCGGGTTCTCTCCCGGGTCAGTCTGCGGTGGCTCAGGGAGGAGCGCGTCTGTCCCGTCCTGGCGTCCACCAGATCCACCTCAACCGGGAGTTCCTGGACGGGAGCGCCTTTCTGCAGCCAGAGCTCCACCTGGGCGGCCTCGTCGTCGATGTAGGCCAGACGGTCCAGCTCGGCCCCTACCCAGGTCTGGACAGGGAGGCGCAGGTCGGAAGTGAAGAGGATCTCGCCGTTCTGAACCCGGCGTCCCCTCACGCTCACCAGGTAGTGGCCCGGATCGTGGGTGTCGATCCACCATCCGGTGGGAAGGGAGCCTCGTCTGGGAGGTCCCTTCCTCGCGTCTGCCGGCAGGGGGCGCCAGGGACCGTGACCCAGGAGGGGGCCCAGATCGAAGTTCACAGGAGCCTTCTCCGACCCGGGCTCCATGAGCCTTCGCTCGAACCGGGCGCCTCCTGCCGGAAACCCCACGGAGACCTCCAGCTCCACGGCGTCGGCAGAGCCGTACCGGAACTGGAGACGATGGCTGGCTTCTCCGGTGAAGGCCAGCTCGAAACCGTCAGGGGTATCCCGTTGTTCGTTTGGCCTCACAAGATAGGGAGTCAGGTCCACCGGAGGCCCCCCAGGTCGGACCTCCTGAACCGTGGGGACGAGGGTCAGGAATAGTGCTGTGGTAATCCAGATCATGGCTTGGCCCCAGCATACGCTGGGTTGTCCGGTGAAGAAACTCCTGACGGGGTCTCTGACGGGGTCGGCCGCTCGCAGAGCGGTCGCTACAATGCAATCGAGGAAGAGGCGTCTTCTGTAGAGGCCGCTCTATGAGTGGCTTCTAGGTGCATCCTCACATCGCCGCTCATTCCGTCCATCCCGAGCCATACGGCAGAGGACCCAGGCGTTGCATAGATAGCGAGGCTGCTTTGTTGGAGAGAACACGCCGTATGGTTGAAGTCTTTGAATGAAACCAATTCGAAACCTCTCTGCGTCCGCTTGATTTGCATCTCACATCACCTGCCGCTGCATCTTCTCGGCTGTGTCTTTGAACAGCTCAATGCCGTGCTTCCTGCTTAGGTTGGTGCATCAGTGGACATCTTTGAACTCGGGACCCAGAGTGAAGCAGACCCTTCTCTATCGACGCTATCGGGGATGGTCGAGGAGTGTGGCTCGTCTCTGACTGAGCTGTTTGGGGGACATCTCAAAGACTACGGTGACCGAATCATCAAGTCTTGGAGGAGAAGCTTCAGTCCATTTTGGAATCAACGGGAGACTTTGCCTTGGGTATCAACGTCAACATCGATCAGATTCATGGTGAGATGCGACGATCGGAAGGAGCACGACTGAAGAAATCATCAAAAAAGAGACCTTCGCAGGTCGTTCGATTTCGATCAAATCGGACGCTGTCTGTAAAGATCCGGTGCCGGACTATCACATTTTTGCCCCGTCATCTTGCCCGGCAATAGGAGGCTGTCGAGTCAAAATCTGTCGAGAAAGCCACGTCCATCTGAATTGGCGTTTTGAACCTGTTTCTGGCACTCTGGACCCTACCATGCAAGACTCGGCGTTCGCTTCAAGAATCCCAGTTATTCTCTTAATGGTCGGCTTATTCTGGGTGCCCGCTCTCGGGGCTGATCCACCGATAGTCGTAGAGAAGGTGGAGGTCAAAGGACTCTGGCATCATGGTGCACACAACGCCTTCACCGACCTGATCCGCTGGCGAGATCGGTTTTACTGTACTTTTCGCGAAGGCTACCAACACGTCTCGTAT
Organism: Acidobacteriota bacterium; assembly: GCA_965219855.1. Lineage (GTDB taxonomy): Bacteria > Acidobacteriota > UBA6911 > RPQK01 > JAJDTT01 > CAUZIZ01. Next base: position 56,406 of record CBDCOR010000012.1, on the reverse strand, counting down.
GACGGCAAGATCCGCGTACTGGTCTCTGAGGACGGAGAGACCTGGAAGCCAGCAGCTCTGTTTGTGCTCCCCGGTTACGATCTGAGAGACCCAGAATTGGAGATTACCCCCGACGACAGACTCATGCTGCTGGGACTCGTCCGATTGGAGCACGACCCACAGAACTCCGCCGGCAGTTTTGTTTCCTTCACTGAAGATGGATGGAACTGCTCCCATCCCCAGATCCAGTTGCACCCGGAAGAATCCTGTGGCAAGCCACCTGGCACCGGGGAAAGCTCTATGGCTTTTCCCTTCCTGCTCCTGACGGACCCGATTGCCTCTCATTCCTCGAGAGATGGGCAGGCGGAACAATGGCCCGGTTCTGCTGGTGGGTGAGCCACCCTACACCGATTGGAGCGCCCATGAACTGGGTCCCTGGTTCGAGCCGATGGGAGGCCCCAGCATGGTGAAAACGCCCTATGGGTGGATCGCCGGAGGACGAATGCGCGAGGACCGTGCCGAGCGGACCTCGAGGATGACGCTGGCCTACCTGGACACAGAAAAGCGAAGCCTGTCCAAGCTCGTCCACCTACCGTCCAGTGGGGACAACTCCTACCCGGGCATGGTCTGGCACGATGGGATCCTTTGGGTGAGCTACTATTCCAGCCACCGACAAGCCCAGACCCGGATCCATCTCGCCAAGGTCTGGCTCAGAGCCCGCTAGCCCCTCTAGAAATCCCAGGCTGGAACGGGACTACCTGAAGAAATCACCTCCTCCAGATAGGCGCCTGTCTGGGCTGGTATGACAGCATCGTGATCTTCGACGTCCTCGTGGATCCGGTACCCCAGAACATTGTGCCACTTTCCGTCTGCCAGCTGGAGGTTGGCGCTGGAGGGATGATCCACACGCCACATCGACCCTCCTGGAGGCGGGTCGAAATCGGCCCTGGGCTCGCGCGCCAGGATCGGCGCCTCCAGGCCCCTGCGGTCTTTCGTCAGCGGCCAGAGGTAGAGCTTCTGGCGGGTCCAGATCTAGACACACGCACATCAACCGAATTCCCCCCCCGCCGACTTCACACTCCACGAGGCTTGAAGAAGTTGCAGGGTTCCGCCACTCTATTAATCTATTAACCCTAAGTTACCTCGTAGAAAAGTGATGTAACCTATTGTTAAGATTGGGGTAATGCTACAAATCAGCTGCGTCGGTACTGGGTACATTATAGACGAACGCCGAGGAGATCCAGGGCTCGCTGCTGAAGCGATGTGGGACGGGTGATTTTGTCGAAGGCTGCTGAGCCGGGCAACTGCGGCTGAATCCGGTTTTTGGAGATCGTGGCCAAATCGCTGAGCAAGGTCTGAAAGCTGTGCACGGGCCCACCCTCAACGGTGCGCTTGCGGTGAGCCTTGCGGAGGGCCTGAGGAGAGCGCTGAGAGGGTGCCACCACCGAATCGCGAAGCTGCCTCCCCGCCTCGGGATCCTCGTCGTCGAACAGGATCGGAGCTAACTTCTGTCGCATGTGCCACTCGACGTAGTAGGCAAGCATGCACAGAAAGACGTGAGCGCGGACCCGATCCTCCAGATGGTGGTAAATGGGTCGGACCTTCAGATCGACACTCTTACAGCTGCGGAAGGCCCGTTCGGCGACGGACAACCCCTTGTAGGCAGCCACCGTTTGTTCGGCATCCATTTGCTCGCGGGCCAGGTTGGTGCGAATCACATAGATCCCGTCCAGTGCCGCCTCCTGCTCGATGCGCTCCTGCCGGCGCTGGTAGGAGAAGGACTCCTCGCCGATCTCCAGGACAAAATGCTTGCCCACTTTGTAGCGGTTGAGGACTTTGCCCACCCGCAGGGCAATCCGATCCTTGCCCTTGAAGCGACGCTTCAGACGTTGCGTTGCCTGGACAATCTTCTCCAACTCCAGCTCGGTCGCCTGGAGCAGTTGCTGGCGATTGCGGGCCCGTTCCTCCGCTAAGAGGGGATTACGGCAGACAATGAGCCGTTCCCCGGGGTAGTCCGGGCTCTGGATCTCGGCCAGGTCGCGTTGATCAAACAGGGACAGCTGCAGCGGACCGGATTGAAACAGTTTGCGGATCTGAGGGCCTCGCAGGGCCGTGATCCAGCCCATGCCGGGCAGCGGCTTGAGCTCCTCCCGAATGCGGGCTTCCGTCAGCATTCCTCGATCGGCGACCACCACCACCGAGCGCAACCCGAAGCGTTAGCGCAGTTTTTGGATTTGGCTGGTCACTGTTGTGGGGTCCGCTCGGTTGCCTTCGAAGACCTCGACCGCGACGGGGCAGCCTTTCGCACAGCAGGCCGAAGACGATCTGCAGCGTACCCCCTTTGCCGTCTCGGGAATACCCCCGCTGGGCCAACGGGCAACTCCTCCCTTCGAAGTAGGTCGAGGTGACGTCGTAGATCACGAGGCAACCGTCCTGCAGGCGCTGAGCCGTCAGCTGGTTTTCAATCTTTGGTTGTCGAACGAGCAGCCAGTCCAAGGCGCCGTACAGATCATCGGCCGTCGCGGCCTCCACCTGTAAGAGCTCGCCCAAGCTGCTGGACAGGGTCTGGGGATCCCATCCGCGTGCGGTGGCCAGCTTGGAGCGGGGCTCCAGGATGCGCGCCACGATCAGGGCCACTACCAGGCGGCGCTGCAGGCTGTTGCGAGTGGCCAGTAAGCGCTCCAAACCGAGGCGGCGCAGGGTACCCAAGACGGCCGCCACATGACCATGGGGGCGAGTGCGCTGGACCTGGAAGGCTTGGCTCAAGTCGGAGATGACGGAGCCTCCCTTCAAGAGGCTGCGCAGGCCTTCGACGATCTCCGCGGGCCACTTGCTGAGGTTAGCCAGAGTGCGCTTGCGCACCTTGCCGGCTTGCCGGTAGGACTCGCGCAGGAGAATGGCCGGGGGCGAGTTGCGGTTGGGAACGGATTCGATGTACATGGGCACTATAATATCACATACTACCGACAATAAAGGACACTAAACCAACTATTACATGGGTACAGATTGTCGAACACAAAAAGACCCTTACCTGATGATCCACAATGGCTTACAGGTTGTTTTTCAGCTAGTTTTCAGGGTAACTTCGGATTAACAGTAAGAATTGGGTGGCTGTGGGAAGCACCCCCCCCGATCGGGGGGGGCCTTATTCGGAGGGTACAGGGCCCCTCGCAGAGCGGCCACTACAGAAGAGCGCCACCTCAGGGCCGGGGTTTGTCGAACGTCAGAATCCGGCGCGGGTTCTCCACCTGGATCAGCCGGGTCTGTGCCTGTGTTAGGCCTCGCCTTCTCAGCTCGGGAGCGACGAACTCCATGATGTAGGAGAAGCCGACACCACCGTAGGCCTTCAGCTGGGATTTGGTGCAGACGTCCTGAGCCACCAGGATCCGGTCTGCGTAGCCAGCTTCGCAGAGCTGAAGGATGCCGTCCACCACGTCCCGGTCGTGGATCCGTCCCAGCCGGGGAATCACCTCGCCGAAGAGGTCGAACTGCAGGTAGACCCCGCGCTCCAGGAGCCGCTTCATGTAAGGCACCTGGGTAGCGATGTGGTTGGCGTGGCCGATGATGACCCGGTTCAGGCGGGCTCCTTCGGATTCGACTGTGTCTAGGGTGGTGAACTTGCCCTCACCCCTCCCGCCATAGTGAAAGGAGATGGGAGCCCCGGTGACGCGACTGGCCCGGGCCGAGGCCCGGATGCTCTTGATCTGGGCTTCGCTCAAGGACCTGCCAACGCCCACCTCCCCGATGATCCCCGAACGAATGTCTCTTCCGTCCACCCCCACCGTGATGTCTTTGATGATGCTCTGGGTCACCTCTTCCACCGTCCACTTCTCCATTTCGGGGGGGTGGTAGCTCTCGACATAGTAGCCAGCGCCCATGATGATATCGAGCCCGGATCCCCGGGCTATCTGGGACAGACCCTCGGGGTCCCGCCCGAGACCGATGCTGGTGGTATCAATGATTCCGTCCCCGCCCCAGCGTTTGAACTCCAGGACTTCTCGGATGGCCAGGTCCACGTCGGTGAGTAGCAGATTATCCCGGTTGAGCACCAGCCCTGCCCGGACGTCGCTCAGGTTCTTCAGGGTCAGGGGCTCCAGATAGACGGCGGCTTGAGTTGCGGTCTTGAGGCGCCCTTCTTTGTTTCCTCTCGTGTAGTCGATGAGGATGTGCTCGTGGCCGAGAGTGGGACCCAGCTCAGAAGGGTCGATGGGACCGAGGACGGTCAGGATCTTGCCGGAGAGGTCGGGGATACCTGCTTCACCGGCCAGGAACGGCGCGCTCACCAGAATGACGAATAGCAACGGAACGGCGGCTGAAAGCTTCATGTGCACTTCACTTAGGAGCGGCAAGCGTCAGGGCCCTTCTCGGATTCTCGATCAGCAGGGTCTGAATCTGATCCTTTGTGACGCCCTTCTTCCTCAGATGGGGGACGAACTGTCGCAAAACGAACGAGTAGCCCATCCCGCCATACGACCTGAGGTCGATCTTCTGATCCACATTCTGGGACAGGAGGATTCGCTCCAGGTAGCCCTTCTTACTGAGCTCCAGAATTCCGTCGGCCACGTTGGCGGCTGTGACTCTCTGGTCCAACATGGGAAACTCGCCCAGAAGATCGAATCCGACGTAGACACCCCGCTTCAGGAGACCTTCCAACAGGGGCATGTTCTTCACCAGGCTGTCGCCGTGGGCCACGATGACCCGTCTCAGGTCGGCACCTTCGGAGTCTAGTAAATCCAGGATCCGGGTCGGATCGTAGGCATGCAGAAATGTTTCGGCGTGAACAGAGATGGCCGTTCCCGTGATCCGGCTGGCCTTTCCCGAGGCCCGGATCACCGTTGCTTCCTTGGAGGTTGGGGTGTTCCCGGCGGAGCCTATTTGACCGATGATGCCGGAGCGGATTCCGGTGCCGTCCACCCCTACCGTCACATCCCGAACGATCTCTTGGGTCAGATCCTCAACTGAGCGATGCAAAATGTCGGACGGGTACCGATCTTCCAGAGACCAACCGGTTCCCATGACGATCTGAACTCCGGTCGCTTTGGAGACGCGGGCCAAGGCCTGGGGATCCCGCCCCAAGCCCACGCTGGTGACGTCCACGATGGCTCCTCCGCCCTGCCTTTTGTAATCCTCCAGCTCTTGGATTGCGGTTTCCTCGCTCCCCAGGATTCGGTTGTCCCGGTTGGAATAGCCCATGATGACGGCACCCAGCATGTCCATGGTCAGAGGCTTCAAGTAGAAGCCCACCTTCGTTGCTCCCAGAGCAGGGACCTGGGAGGAGCGATTCCAATTGAGGAAGACGTGCTCGTGGGGCAGGGTGACCCCTAGGGTCCCGGGATCCACGGGGCCGGACACGGTGAGGATCTTGCCCGCCAGATCGGAAGCGGCGGACAGGGAAGAGATGGCCAGAGCGGCCGCGATACTGATTAGGACCTTGGACATCAGTTTATTCGACATTCCTCATATCAGCCTCGGAGGGACCTTCTTCGGGTCTCCGAGCGGTGAATGGTCAAAACCTATCAGCCCTCCAACCAAAGGAACAAGTTTTTTCCTCATGTTTCGGCGGAAAAGACCTTCGACTCGTGGGCTATCCAGGTATTCTTGTCAAAATCTGCTAATCGGAGATACCTCTCCAGTTGCTCGATCAAAAACACCAGGTCCTAGGTCGTCCTCCATCTCAAGCGGTCAATCCGGAACAACATCTCGGCCCATATCTCGTTGCTTACCGCAACCTCCGCCATCTGAAACGTCACGATCCGGCTATGCCGGACCACCTTCGCTCCGATCTTGATCAACTTGGTCAATAGTGTAGTAGCTCAGACCCGACCGTACAGACGTTGTCAGATTTTATCGGATCTGACTGGCCGCTTTCGCCTAAGAGCGGACGTTCAAATTTTCCCCGGAAACGTCGAATGAACTACCGCTAACGGCCAGAAGCTGCTGTTCGCGGGCCACTCGCGCATTCAGTCGCCCGTCTCTAGAACGGCAGAAAGCTCTTCCGTCGTGAATGCGTCCCCCATATGCTCCATGTTGGCGAGCGTGCGCTCTCCGGCCTCGATATCCCCAGCACCGCACGCGTCTGAAACCACAATAGGGATATATCCGAGATCGGATCCGTGGCGCACCGTGGGCTCAATGCCAATCTCGGTAGCAATTCCCACGATAATGAAAGAGTTGATCGCGCAGTCCCGGAGTGCGATATCCAACGGTGTTCCCGCGAAGGCCGACATGGCAATCTTGTCGAACACAACCTCATTCGAGCGAACCTCAAGTTCGGGGGTTAGCTCGAAGCCCGGGGTTCCGGGAAGAAACCAGGGATGAACGTCGTCCACGCTCGTGGCGCGCTGCCACGCCTTCGCCATCCGAAGTTGAAACACGCCGGACGCCTCTTTGGGGAGCGAACGGTGACGCATGAAGAATACACGCAGACCTGCCTTCCTTGCCGCGCTCAAGACCCGTGATACCGCCTGAACGATCTCGGCGGCGTTCGTCATCTGGCTAAGGATGCCGACCTGCATGTCATAGACGATCAGAGCTGTCCTGTCGGAGCGGCACGCATCAGCCATGGACTCTGGAATTTCTAAACCATAGACACGCTCCACGATGTCTCCTTCGGCTCTTAAACGGTTGAGCGCCCAGCCTGGAGGGCGTTACTGCCTGCGATGGGTCCTGACACAGGCCGAAAACCCTCGTCGAGTGTCTGCTTTCGCCTAAAAACGGTCATTCGCCTCTATCTTGGATCAAGCCGAGCCAGAGTTTCCTAAACTTTCTGAGTCGTGCCACATGATGATCCCAACCGCGATCATCCAAACGAGAATCAGGGAAAGCGATGACATGTTGATGCCCATTGCCAGTCCAGAGAAGCCTGTGTAGGCGATTACGACGCCAGCTACGGATGTCGGTATTCCGCAGATCACCATCCGATAGGTTCGCTTCGCTTTGCTCGGACGGTAGTCGATCTCCGCGATCTCTTCCCGTTCCAGCGTCAGCGTCTTGAACCCGCGTCTCTTGACAATCTCCGGCTTCACTTTGTCCCGCCGCTGGCGCCGCTTCTTCCCTTTTCCTTTCCCCTGGCTGGGGCGCCCCAGCTCTTTCCATCTCGCTTCTGGCAACGCCTCCGCCCACTTGACGAAGCTCGGATGGGCGTCGATCCCGAAGTCAAACTCCACGCCCGCCTCCGTCCAACGGTCAAAATGAGCCGTCAGCGAAAAATCCGTGTCCCCGCGCAGGCGCACCTTCCGAAAACCCGCCTCTCGAACCAGCTCGATACTCCGATCCAGCCATTCGGCCGCTCCCTCATGAGAGGGACGGTTGCCCGAGCGGTTGACCGCATAGAGCACCTCTCCCGTATTGGCCAGCGTCACGATCAGCGGCGCATAGCCCCACTGCCCGTCGTAGCTGATCTCCATCCCTTCCTTGCATTCGCCGCTCGTGGGGGCCATCGTCCCATCCACGTCGATCTCCGCCCGTTGGAAGAAACGGGCCGGTTGTTGGGCCCAGACCTTGAGGCGGCTGGCATTGACGGCTTCCATCAGATCCACCACGTCGGGCGCGTCAAAGCGGCGCACAAAGTCTCCGGCCGTGCTGGGGGCGGGGATCTTCTCGGCTCCCACCGCCTCCAGGAAACTCACACTCTGACGTCGCAGTTCAATATCCTGATAGCGGGTCCCGCCCGTGGCCACGTTGTAGATCAGGCTCAGGACGTGGTCCGATTCGTGGTACGGTTGGTGGCGTTTGAGCAGCGTCACCGCCTGGTCAATGGCTTTCCCCAGCCCACTCCACTTCACCACCTGCTGCAGCAGCCCCAGACCACCGTAACTGACCGCACCCGTTTTCTCCGAGACCTCGTAGCTGATGACCTCGGGCGAGAGCACCGGTTTCGGGTCTTGACCGTTCCAGCTGGGGCTCAATCGCTGAGCAACCTCTGCTTCCCGTTTGCGGATGATTGCGCTATCCTTTTTCTTCACCTGAAATGCCTCCTTTCGGGTCGTTCTGAGGTTTCTTTCATTAACTCCAGAATACCCATCAGGTCTGGCATTTCAGGTGTTTACATGTGGTTTAGTCCACTTTCATCTACTTCTTTTGGGCCTAGCCACCCAGAACGCATCAGCAGCATATTCTGTGAACGCTGCGACTGCATCGTTAGGATCAGCTCCTGCTGGATGCAAGAATGTACCGACAAACAGCAATACCGCTCCAGCAACTGCTGCTGTCGCGCCAACTCTCACGGTACCTCTGCTAGCCATGTTTTTGGTCGATCTTCTTCAATCCTTATGCCCCATCTGCGCGAGAGGGATGGACTGAAACCCGCAGCCGGCACCAAGATCCATCGCACTCTTGGAACGGACTGGCGATACCGCGGTATGGGTCGTTTGCCGGCTGGTCATAGCCAACGACGAACGGCAGTCTTGTAACGTAGATACTCGTCGCCAAATTGCGATTCTAGGTGTTGCTCTTCTTTTCGCACCACAGCAACGTTCATTATCAGAAGCGTTGGAACAACAAGGACGCACACCCAGGCGCTACTAAACAGCACTCCCACCCCGAGATACAACAGCGTCAGTGCCAAATACGCCGGATTGCGAGAGTACCGGTAGGGTCCATCCGTTATCAGAGTCGTCGCAGCCTTCCTGACGTCGAAAGTGGTGTCGGCTTTCCGGAAACGCATCACCGTCGGTGCAATAAGCAAACCAGCCAATGCGATGAGTACGACTGCCGGACCAGCCCGCCATGTCCCGGGAATAGAAAGGAGCGGCCATAACTGCTCGATACCCAGCCCGATGAACAGCGAGACGGCGTACACCAATGGTGGCATCAATCGGATACCAGGAGTCTGCTGCTCTTGCTCCGTCATGTTATATGCACCTCCTCGTTTACGAAATGCAATCTAGCCCATTTCCTGCCGTTCAGCTCGACCCCAGAATATACTCCCGAACGTCCGCTTTCGCCTAAAAGCGGACGTTCAAGTTTTCCAGCGGAAACGTCGAACGAACGACCGCAAACGCCTAGAAGCGGACGTTCGAATTTTCCCCGGAAACGTCGAATGAACTACCGTAAACGGCGACTAGCAGCCGCCTACAGCAGCCCGTCATGTACTGTCCAAAGTTGACTAGGCTCAGTAGGCCTTTGAGGGGGAAGTCTCTATGGCAATCGAGCGGTTCCTTGAGTGTCGAGTTGTCTCCATCACGAACGTTAGCAGCCTGAGCGGCACACCAACCATCGATGGTATTGCAACCGCCAGTGGGGATTGGGTAGTTCTCGTTGCGCAGACTACCGCCAGCGAGAATGGCGTCTGGGTGGTTGGGGGCACCTGGACGCGACCCACGGAGGCCACCAACCAGCAAGACTTCAACGGCATGACCGTCGTCGTTCGCGAGGGAGACACGCAGCCGGATACGACGTGGCAGTGCCGCGACGATGGCGCCATCAGCGTCGGGACTGATCCCCTGACGTTCGCGCAACTACCTGGAATAGTCGGAATAGTCGATCGACCTTGTTTATTTGGTGTTCTCGCATCTATCCTTCGGTGGTATGGATGCACTCTCCCGCATAGACGGTCCATTATCCAGCCTTTTCTGTCTATGGTGTGTCTGGAGCCAGAGGAAGTCATGAGACTAAAGAGAGTATCGTTATTCTTGCTGCTGTTTGGGCTAAGCTTTAGCATCACGCTGGCGCAGGGGGACAAGGCCATCGTCGTGGGTACGGTGTCCGACACCACCGGTGCCATGATACCTGGTGCTGAGGTCTACATGACGCGCGCAGAGACCAACGAGGTCTTCAGCGCCATGACCAGCGATACCGGTGACTACGCCTTCCGGGCGCTGGTCTCGGGTAACTACGAACTGAAGGTCAGCATGCCAGGGTTAAAAACCGAAGTGCGCTCCGGTCTGAAGCTGGACCTCGGGCAGACCTATCGTATCGATATGGCCCTGAACGTGGGAGAGGTCGCGGAAGTCGTAGAAGTACAGGCAACGACACCCGTTCTGAAGACAGAAACGCCGGTCCTGGTAATGACCCAGAACAACATCGCCCATGACACGGTCCCCTATTTTATGGAACGCTTCGGCCAGGCCTACATGGCCCAGCTCAGCAATTTCGCGGACAACCTGCTGAACGATCGTCCCGCGCCGGTGACTATTCACGACGGAATTGAAGCCCTGCGAGTTGCCATCGCTGCAGCACGCTCCTTTCGATCGGGAAAAGGTGTTCGAGTATCGTCGGTGAAGACAGACGATGGATGAGGAGCGGCGGCGGCCACTTGTCTTCGGCAACCGGGGGCGGTGAGTCAGGTGCAATGAGCCCCTTCTTTTGCAGAACCTCCAAGAACTGCCCGAGTCCGAAGGCTTCGGGGGCATAATCACTTGCTACCCGTGCGATCGTTGCTTTGCTACACTCGAGATGAATCATTTTCCCGGTCGCGCTGGTCGCCCGGCATTTGCCGGGACGTCAACGGATACCTCGGGACAATCTCGAAGTCTGGAGCATCGACCGTACCTTTCGATGCGCGCGCTGAACCGGTGAAACGGAGAATGGCTATGAAGTGTCGCGCTTCTTTCCTAATCTGCCTTGTCCCCATTCTATCTGTTCCAGTTCTCAGCAAGGCTCAAACAAACACGGAGCAAAAGGAGTTGCTAAAGCAGCAACAGCAGGAAGAGAGGGAAAACTCCGTCAAGAGGAAAATCGGTTACATTTCGCCGCAGATTCCGAAGGTGGAGTTTCCACCCTATGAAGGGAATCGTTATGAGTCGCTTGTGCCGGACACCCTGGACATAGCCGAGCGCGCAGATCTCATGATCCATGCCCTCACCAACACGGCCGACCCGGAGGCAGACTACGAGATCTGGTGGCGGGTGGCCTTGTATCGCAATCCCCCCAGGATGCAGCATGAGTTTCACGACTACAACGTTTTCGGTGACAGCTATCTCGAGGCTCTCCCCCTTTTACGAACCATTACGGGTAGCATCCTCAACCTGGAGGTGGATCAGACGTGGGCAGAAGCTCTGCTACATATGCAGGGGGAAGACGGACTTGTGTATAGCCCCGTCGTAGGCAGACCTTGGGCCCGTGAGGGGGCAAGTTGGCTTGACGGAAAGGGGGATGACGGCAGCAGCGACCAGTTGGCCAGCATCCACGCCCAAACCGGTGCGATGGGAGCGATGGCCCTCTACTACATACAGACCAAGAACACACTCTGGAAGCACCGGCTGCACCGGATCGTTGATAGGCTGGCCCAGTTGGTGGTGTGCAAGGATGACTACTGCTACTTCCCCATTACGGGAGCGAACCCGGGCGCTGAGGTGTCCCCTGGGATGGGGATGACGGATCCTGGCTGCGCCCGAGAATCGGGGGGAACCACCACAGGCCACACGATCCAAGCTCTTTGCCAAACCTATCTGGTGACAGGCTACGAGCCCGCCCTCAACCTGGCGGGCAAGCTTGCCGTGTATCTGAAGAACCGTTCGCGCTGCTACGATCCGAAGGGCCGATTCACCGGGATGGTCCACACTCATATGCATCTCAGGGCCTTATCGGGATTGTTGCAGTATGCGGTGGTCACGAACAACCGGGAGATGCTCGAGTTCTGCCGAAGGTCGTACGAATACGCGAAAACTACCGGAAATCCTACCGTCGGGTTCTTCGCCAGCATGCCAGGGCCGGATACTCCCCTCAACTATGCAACGCTACAGGAAAACTTTGATTTCGAGATGGAAGGTTGCTCGGCGTCCGACATGGTCGCGGTTGCCATCAAGCTCAGCCGGGCCGGTGTCGCTGACTATTGGGACGACGCTGACCGCTACATCAGAAACCAGTTTGCCGAAATCCAGATAATGAAAAGTGATTGGGTCTACCGCATGATCGAGAGCCTTCCCCCGACACCTGTGGATACAGCTAAATTTTGGACCGCGGACCGGGTTGCGGAAAGACACGTCGGCGCTGTCTTGGGCATAACGAATCCCAACGACTTCTCGACCAGGCCTCCCTGGTACGGAGGCTTGTATGCCTGCTGCACCTCCAACTACAGCCGCGCCATTCCCTACATCTGGGACAACATCCTAGGCTTTGAGAAGGGAACCCTGAGGGTCAACCTACTGTTGAACCGGGTCTCCCCCTGGGCTGACGTGGAGAGCTATATCCCTTACGAGGGAAGGGTCGACATCAAAGTCAAGAAGCCCTGTAAGCTTTCGGTGCGTATTCCGGAATGGGTCAAGCCGGAGGAGACCGTCTGTAACCTGAACGGCCAAGCCCGGGAACTGGGTTGGGACGGTCGCTACGCTCAGGTCCGTGAGGTTAAGGCGGGTGACGTGGTGGCATTAACGTTCCCAATCTCGGAGCGTACAGTAAAGGAGTCCATGGTCGGTGTAGATTTCACGCTGATTATCAAAGGCAACACGGTGGTCTTCATCGATCCTCCAGGTGAGCACCACCCCTTCTATCAAAGAGCCCATTATCGGGAGAACAGGGTACGGTGGGTCAAGCGTCCGCGCTTCGTCTTGTCCAACCCCTCACCACACTGGCTCTATTAGAAGTCTCAAGTTGTTCCTCGGCTCCTGGACAATGGTAGGGGAACCAAACCTTCAAGGGCGCAAACCTCACATCGCTCGGGTGGAGACACGGCCCACGAGGGAGAGTAGGAGATGAACGGTGAGCATATTCGATCGTTTTCGGCTGGACGGAAAGCGCCTCTTCATTACAGGCGGTAGTCGGGGGTTGGGCCGAGAGATGGCTCTGGCTATCGCCGATGCCGGTGCCGACCTGGTTCTGGTAGGGCGAGACGCGGGGAGTCTCGAGAAGACGGCCCAGGACGCGCAGAACCTGGGCCGAAATGCGTTCACGATTCAGGCGGACGTGGGAAAGCTGGAAGAGTGCGAGCGAGCCTGCGAGATGGCTTTGCAGGAATACGGTCCCATAGACATCCTCATCAACAATGTGGGGGGCCGTCGGATCAATATCCCCACCCAGGACCTGCCGCTGGAAAAGTGGCAGGAGATCATGGACCTGAACCTGACGCACACCTTTTTATGCACGAAGATCGTCGGAGGAGCAATGGTCCGCCGAGGACAAGGAGGGCGGATCATCAACAACGCCTCCATCAACGGAATCGTAGTGGGCCGCGACATCGGCGGCCGAAGCTACGAGACGGCAAAAGCCGCCGTCATCCAGTTCACCAGGGCCATCGCGACCGATTGGGCTCCCCATGGAGTGACGGTCAACGCCATATGTCCCGGGGGGTTCATGACGGAGCCAAACTTCCGCTGGGCCAGAGAGCACCCAGAGATCATCGAGACCTTCAAGAAACAGATTCCCATGGGAGACTTCGGCCAGGTAGAGGACCTTGGACCACTGGCCGTCTATCTGGCCAGCGACGCCTCCCGATATGTCACAGGGGCCGCCATCGTCATTGATGGGGGTTACACCCTGTGGTGAGTCGCTGCAGGGCAGGGCGATACCCGAGCGGATCGTCTCCCCGTCTTCACTGACATCCCGACGCAGTCATCCGATAATTCCGACCACCGATTCCACCGCCCCCACGAAGGCATCGATCTCACTCTGGCCGATGAACGTGGAAAGGCAGCCCATGCCTCGCAGAGCCAGCACGAACGAAATACCTGAATATCCCTGTGTCAGGTCGAAATGTGGAAGATTAGCTGCGAGCGATTCGCATTCAAGCTGCTGATTAATAAAGGCTTAACAGCTTAGAGGGAGACCGAGATACCAGGCCGATAGGTGTCAGATGCGGGGAAGTTACGACGAGATACAAGCGCGTTCAGCGAACCTAGAGGGGGCCTGCTCTCTAATGCAACGGAACGCCTCCACCTTCGCCCCGATTCTCTCCTCCAATTCCGCCGTACCTCGAGGTAACTCCCCCGTGGTCGCACCTGTAGCCGGTCACACTCGACTAAGGTTGTTCATCGAAGCAACCTGAGGTGTTTGAGACGAGGGCTCCATCTGCTCTCTGGAAAAGAGAAAAGGCATGGAGAGGTATGTCACATTCATATTGAATATTTCCCTCGAAGGGGGCAGATGGGGGAAGATTGGGGACAACATCAAGAGGGAAAGACTGAATCTGCCTTAAGCAGCGCAGGCATATTCATGTGTTTGGGCTCGGCCATCAATAGGGGACTGTTGGTTGGGCACGTCGGTGTCGTCAGTGCCGTGTATCAGCATCGTGTGTCTACTGAGTTGAACGAATCGGAACGTGTTTTCGGACCGAGTAGTGCCATCCATCCGCTAATCTGACAACGCCCTCATGGGTCACTGAGTGCGGCTGCAGACCTGCATCTGTGGGTTGACTTCAAAAGCCCCATCGGGGCACGAAGAACGACAGTTGCTGTCGATCCGAGTCACTGTGACCGTACACCGACCCCCTCCTATGCCAATGGTACAGCGACCGTAGGGTTCACAGTTAAGGGCATCGTCAAGGTTTGGAAAGCCGCAAATCAAGCAGATCGTGCTCTCGGCTCCAATCCCGGGGATGGTGCAGTCGGGGTCTGTCCCCAGGACTTGGTAGAGACAGAAGTCTGACGGCGTCGGAGTCGGCGTTGGAGTGAGGGACGGCGTGGGAGAGGGCGTGGGTGTCGGCGTCACCTCGCGGGTGGGTGTCGATGTGGGCGTCCGAGTCGGCGTCGGCGTGGGTGTCGGTGTAGGAGTCGGAGTGTTCGTGGGTGTCGGGGTGGGAGTCGGGGTGGCAGTGGGAGAGCCAATCACAATGTTGATCCCGGCACCAAGACCGACGAAGTTTTCACTCAGGATTATGGGCGGTAGCGAGATGCGCGAGAGCAGCTCGAATATGAATTGCGCCAGCTCCAGGGCGTTTGTGGGAACGTGGGGGAGCAGGTTGAGAAAGCCCGCAATATTGAAAAAGAATGACACTTCCCCTTGCCCCATGCCTGTTCCGACCCCTGGCTTGTCGGCCACCGCATGGACTCGACAGCCGACCAACAATGCCGGATTCCGGGTCGTCTCGAAAGTAACGATGAAAACCCCACTGCTGTCGGTAATTGCGGTCTCCGAGAGGGGGTCCATACCGTTGCATAGCGCTCCCACCTGGTAGGTATACTTTGTGAGTGTGACCGTGGCCCCAGCAACCGCAGCCCCCTGCGAGTCCAGCACCTGACCCAACACCACCAGAGGCGTCCCATCGCCGCCAGCCAGGAGAAACCGTAAAAGGACGAATGGTCAACAAAGACGGAAATGCTGGCTCCGGATTCGTCGACTAGGCCATAGACCTCGGCAAAAAAGTAGTCCCCGCCGCCGTGATCGAAGGTGTAGAGGGGAAGGCTCCAACCAGCCAGTTCGGGACGGTCGATAGGCAGAGTCAGTCTGGCGGGGATGGCAAACTCGAGATCATCGGGTTTCAAGTCCACTCCAACCAAGAGGCGGCTGCCGGAGGGCAAAGCTCCAGGGAGGGTGTTCCCAGTCGACAGTGTCATCGTGATGGCGGTGGGTTCGGAAAGAGCAGCTGAAGGGATCACCAACCGAGCTCCCGTGCCGGCAATGCTGACCGTGCCGCCGTCCGGGCCCACCATAGCGGAGCCGGACTTCGGCCCCGGGCAACCCGCTGCGTTGGAGAAGATAGCTCCGAAAAGGGGTCCGGACTCTATCTTCTGGAAGAGAGAAAAGGGATGAACTGGTAGGTCGCAGTCATATTGAATGTTTCCTTCAAATGGGAGAGAGAAGGAGGAAAGAGCGGGTTCATTCAATGGGAAATATTGGATCTGACCCAGAGGGGGGACGGTGCGGGTCCCCATCCCCACCAGAGCAGCCTCCAGGCCGGAGTAGATGGACCAGCGACAGATAGCCGTGGTCCGTCTTGTATTGGACAGGGCAACCCCCGTATCGAACTCTGCGTTCCTCTTGAGGGCGACGACGGGCTCCTCGCAGGAGGAAGACGGGTCTACTCCAATTGGGGGAATCTCCCCGATCCCCGGTATAGCAAGATTGATGATCTCTGACGCCAAGATTCCTGGACCGCTTGGCCCGATGCCAATGTGCCCCACCTCAGGTACATCACCACCCTCGAAGATGACTGAAGCGGTGGAGTTGGAGCTCAGTGTCACTCTTCGGCTGTCCAGTTCCTCACCGAGCGGGGACCGTAAAATCACGTCGGTGGAGGTTCCCGGCAGTGTGGTTTCCGTTTGCACGAGGACGATCTCCGTGGCATTGCCACCTCCCCTCACGGCTGTTGGGAACTCATGCACCGGCTCAACTGCCGGATCCGAAGTCGTCAATTCGGCCCCGGCTGGCACGACGCTCAGATCCTGTCCCGATCCTGGAACAGGAGCTTCTATGATCTGGACGCACAGAAAACAGAGGACTACAATCGGCAAGCGATGCGATGCAGCCTGCGATAAGTTGCTGGAGACCTGCGGTGACTGACCCTTCTCAGAACCGGTCAAGCTTCCTTCCTTTCTGGGTCCCTCATCCGCATTCGTGTGGGGGTCACTAAAAGGAGCAAGAACTGAGCCGGAACGAGAAGAACGCTGAGAATCTGATCGTGATTGAGACGAGTCTAGCACAGAACGCAGGAACCTGGTCGACAAGTCCGTGCCCCGAGCTGAGTCGTCTGGCGCCGGTCATCCAACAACTCGATAGCCCCCTGCACAAGGGCACAAGGGTACCTTCGCAAACAATCGACGGATCTCGGGGGCGTCGATCCAGTGATTAAGTAAGAATCACGGCAGGAGGTAGAAGGGCCGATGGACGCGAATCTTTTCTGGCCGCCCTCGGAGTTGGTCGAGCCACCGGCCCCAGGCAATCCTGAATGGGGGTTATGGAAGAATCTATAACGTTTGTTTCCGCAATAAGATAGGCTCCTAAGCTCAGGAAAGGTCTCCTTCGTCAAGCTTATAGCATAACTTAACAGCGTGTCGGATCCATTCTCCCCACAATACGGAGGTCCAGTTATTCCCCCGTCGGCACCGGTCGCTTGAGTTGTTCGAACCAGTTCACGACGACTTGAAGCTGATTCAGAACCCGTTTCTCCTGGACCATGACGAACCTCTGCCCGTCGGCCTTCACGTCATAGTTAGCGGGGGCGCGGGGGGCGAGCGAACCTGGAGCCGACATTCAGCTTAGGCTTTCCCGCACCACCTCAGGCTCGTAAGTCGTGACTTCCAGGGCGTTCCCCCAGGGGTCGTAGAAGTAGACCGAGATGGCCTTGCCGTGATCGCAGACTGAGCAGTGGCGACCCATGTCTCAATTCTAGCAAGGGGGAGCGACTGGCGGGGGTCGTTCCGCTACGTTGCGGTACGCTCGGTCGGATTCGGTCTCCGAGCCTTGTGGAGCGGGCATCTGAGTCGAATCGGAACAGGCGGGCAGCGGCGAGATGTTCGTGAGGCTGGGCGATCTGGGCCTGGCATAGACCAATAAACAGGGCACAAAGAGCCGTGAAAATGGCAATCTGTCTTCCTAGTCACGTTCTCCCTTCCCTCCACTGAAAATCACTGAAGAGCGATTTCATGGCTGTTTGCGCAGCCTCCAACACAGGACCGGTCCGCGCGTCAGGTTGTCGTCTACTCTTCAGGATGGCTGATCATTTCAGCCGCGATCTCCTTAGCCGCGATCTCCTTAGCCGCGATCTCCGCACATCTGGCGACCCTAGTTGCTTTCTCCGTGCGCCAAAAATAGGGCCTAGTCGCCTTTGCCAGTTTCCTCAAAACCGGAAGGGCTTCCCGCGCACTATGTCCCAATTCACCAAGGATTTGAGATGCGATGATTTGATGATGGGGTTCGCCATCCAGGAGATCAATGAGCTCGGAAATCGTCTTGGAATCGGGCCCAATGCTACGAATAACCCCTCCAAAGAACCAGCTTCGCTCCAACGTACGTCTATAGCCGTCGCGGCTTTCCAGACCGTGTGGAACCCAAAGTGCCACATCGAGAATATAGGGAAGGGCTTCGCCGGCGAGGGGGCCGATATCTCCGAGAGCGGCCGCAGTCGAACGCATCAGGCGCTCTCCCGCTTCTCTCATTTGAATCCACTGCGGATCTCCTCTTTGGGATCTCTGAAGGTATTCTTTCGGTTCCCAGCCCGTTGGAGGTCCGTCCTCGAGTACTTGAACCAGTGCGGGCAGTGCTTCTCGGGCGCGAGGCCCAATCCTTCCCAGGGTTTCCGCCGCCCGACATCGGACAGAAATCTCGTGATCCCAGCCGAGGAGTCGGACAAGCGACGGAATAGCTTTTTCACCCAGATTGACAAATTGGCTCTCGGCGTGGCTTTGGGCATTTTTGTCCGACGACGTGAACTGCCTCACAATCGACGCGACTTTCCAAGGCTCGACCGAACCGACCATCTCCTTGGACTTGAGTCCCCAAAGCGAAAGAAGTTGGTAGCGTGCTTTTTCCAAGTCTTCGCCAGCTGTGAATTTCACGAGCTGAATTTGGGGCATTTCGAGGTGAAAATCCAACGGGTTACAGGGCTCCAATAACACCGGAACGATACGACCTGCTCGGTTCTGCATCGCCCAATTCACTTCACGCTGCACCCAAACGGATTGAGCAGATCTGGGCGACATAACCACGACAAACCACTCAGAATCTCGTAGGCCTTCGAAGATGCTACGTTCCCACAGGTCTGCGGTTTTGATTTCATCTTCTCCATACCACGCTTCCAACCCGTGGCTTTCGAGCAACGGGGCTAGCTCCGTCACAATGAATTCGCGATCCTTTGTGGAATAGCTGATGAAGACATGCACGAGTGAGAATTCTACTAAGTCCGGGCCGTCCTGGGGATCCGGCAAGCCGATTCCGGGCTAGCACCTCTTCAGCATTCACCGGTCGGGCTATATGTGCTAACCGCCATGGTGCGGGCCCAGTCGATCTCTAGGTCACTGTGGTGTGTTGTCCACAGTAAGCCGGTATTCGGTTCTGCTGCGGTGGTGTTGACCCCAACCCCCTTTGGCCACCAGACATTGTTGATCTCTTCAGCTCATGGCCCAACAGTTTGACGTCAATCGGCTGGAGTTGTCAGGAGAACCCTTTCCCATCGCCGAAAAAATGGGATACCCCTTGTCCTTCTCCGTCTCAGAGAAGGGCGTGTTGGTGTATCAGTCTGCTAGCCCGAAGTTACCCTGAAAACTAGCTGAAAAACAACCTGTAAGCCATTGTGGATCATCAGGTAAGGGTCTTTTTGTGTTCGACAATTTGTACCCATGTAATAGTTGCTTTAGTGTCCTTTATTGTCGGTAGTATGTGATATTATAGTGCCCATGTACATCGAATCCGTTCCCAACCGCAACTCGCCCCCGGCCATTCTCCTGCGCGAGTCCTACCGGCAAGCCGGCAAGGTGCGCAAGCGCACTCTGGCTAACCTCAGCAAGTGGCCCGCGGAGATCGTCGAAGGCCTGCGCAGCCTCTTGAAGGGAGGCTCCGTCATCTCCGACTTGAGCCAAGCCTTCCAGGTCCAGCGCACTCGCCCCCATGGTCATGTGGCGGCCGTCTTGGGTACCCTGCGCCGCCTCGGTTTGGAGCGCTTACTGGCCACTCGCAACAGCCTGCAGCGCCGCCTGGTAGTGGCCCTGATCGTGGCGCGCATCCTGGAGCCCCGCTCCAAGCTGGCCACCGCACGCGGATGGGATCCCCAGACCCTGTCCAGCAGCTTGGGCGAGCTCTTACAGGTGGAGGCCGCGACGGCCGATGATCTGTACGGCGCCTTGGACTGGCTGCTCGTTCGACAACCAAAGATTGAAAACCAGCTGGCGGCTCAGCGCCTGCAGGACGGTTGCCTGTGATCTACGACGTCACCTCGACCTACTTCGAAGGGAGGAGTTGCCCGTTGGCCCAGCGGGGGTATTCCCGAGACGGCAAAGGGGGTACGCTGCAGATCGTCTTCGGCCTGCTGTGCGACCGTCAAGGCTGCCCTGTCGCGGTCGAGGTCTTCGAAGGCAACCGAGCGGACCCCACAACAGTGACCAGCCAAATCCAAAAACTGCGCCAACGCTTCGGGTTGCGCTCGGTGGTGGTGGTCGCCGATCAAGGAATGCTGACGGAAGCCCGCATTCGGGAGGAGCTCAAGCCGCTGCCCGGCATGGGCTGGATCACGGCCCTGCGAGGCCCTCAGATCCGCAAACTGTTTCAATCCGGTCCGCTGCAGCTGTCCCTGTTTGATCAACGCGACCTGGCCGAGATCCAGAGCCCGGACTACCCCGGGGAACGGCTCATTGTCTGCCGTAATCCCCTCTTAGCGGAGGAACGGGCCCGCAATCGCCAGCAACTGCTCCAGGCGACCGAGCTGGAGTTGGAGAAGATTGTCCAGGCAACGCAACGTCCGAAGCGTCGCTTCAAGGGCAAGGATCGGATTGCCCTGCGGGTGGGCAAAGTCCTCAACCGCTACAAAGTGGGCAAGCATTTTGTCCTGGAGATCGGCGAGGAGTCCTTCTCCTACCAGCGCCGGCAGGAGCGCATCGAGCAGGAGGCGGCACTGGACGGGATCTATGTGATTCGCACCAACCTGGCCCGCGAGCAAATGGATGCCGAACAAACGGTGGCTGCCTACAAGGGGTTGTCCGTCGCCGAACGGGCCTTCCGCAGCTGTAAGAGTGTCGATCTGAAGGTCCGACCCATTTACCACCATCTGGAGGATCGGGTCCGCGCTCACGTCTTTCTGTGCATGCTTGCCTACTACGTCGAGTGGCACATGCGACAGAAGTTAGCTCCGATCCTGTTCGACGACGAGGATCCCGAGGCGGGGAGGCAGCTTCGCGATTCGGTGGTGGCACCCTCTCAGCGCTCTCCTCAGGCCCTCCGCAAGGCTCACCGCAAGCGCACCGTTGAGGGTGGGCCCGTGCACAGCTTTCAGACCTTGCTCAGCGATTTGGCCACGATCTCCAAAAACCGGATTCAGCCGCAGTTGCCCGGCTCAGCAGCCTTCGACAAAATCACCCGTCCCACATCGCTTCAGCAGCGAGCCCTGGATCTCCTCGGCGTTCGTCTATAATGTACCCAGTACCGACGCAGCTGATTTGTAGCATTACCCCAATCTTAACAATAGGTTACATCACTTTTCTACGAGGTAAATTAGGGCTAGCCACGCAACGGTCGGCTCGTTTGGCGGGATCGATCGGGCTTTGGCCTAGCAACGCGGATCTCCAGACTACATGGGACCGATGTAGCAAATACTAGATCGTTGGGTCTGGAAGGGCAATCTCAGGGGGATGGTCTATATACTAATCCGAAAGATAGATGGGACCATTTTCAGCTACCATACGGTGGGTGAAATCACTCCCCCGTCGGCACTAGGCGCTCCAGCTCGGTGGACCAGTTCAGCACGATATTCAGCTCGGTAAGCTCCACTGACTCCCTTTTCAGCATCACAAAGCGGTCGCCGCGGGGGAAGACGTCGTACCACGCCTCGTAGGGCCCTTCGAAAAGCCGCTGCGGCGTTCCTGCCCGCAAGTTGGGTTCGAACTCAATCGGGACGGCTATCATGGTGGAACCTTGGATGTAGTAGAGCTCGTCGCCACTACGGGCCCAGCGCGGCCAACGTCCGCCATCCGTCGAGATGGGGATGCTCCCTTCTTCGCTGGAAAGTGACTTTACGTAGACTTCGTACTGTCCGGTCGCATCGGAGACGTACGCCAGGAAGCGGCCGTCGGGAGAGATGCATCCGTCTCGCTCATTGGCGGGTGTCCTCACGAGCGCGGAAGGCTCACCATCACCCCCCAGTGGCAATCGATAAAGGTCTCTTCCAGTCTCAGGATCCACTTCCTCGAATACCAGGAAACGGCCGTCGGAAGATGCCGATTTCGGGAATTGACCGTATTCTCGGATCAAGAGCGGCTCGGGATTGCCCTGGTCGGCCGGAGTCCAGTAGAGATCGAACGAGTTGGAACCTGCTTTGAATAACCCAAAGACCACCCTTGTTCCATCTGCCGTCCAGATGGGATAGATGTTGGCGTTTTCTTCAGTCAAACGAGTCCGTCTATTTCGATCGAGCTCGTGGACCCACAGGTCCGTCGATCCGCGTAGGCGATTCCCTGTGACCATCCGCTCACCGTCGGGAGAGAGGGCAGGGCCATATCCATAACGGCCGGACTCGGCGGGCAGCAGCTTCTCGTTTCCTGATCGATCGACCAGGGCCAGGCGGTTTTGTCCCGCCCCCGAACCACCAGGCACATAGGCCATCGTCCCTGACCGGGAAAGGGCGAAGTGACCGAGATCCAGACCTGCGTTCCATCCCATTAGAAGGTCATCCAGAACCGGGATCGGGTTTTCCCCTGACCTCAGCTCCGAGAGATCGAAAGGCGCCGCGAACAACCCTCCTGCTCGAAAGAACACCAGAAGTCCGGAGTCCAGATAGCGAGGCTGGGCGACACCCTCGGTTCCTTCGAGGATTTGCCATTCGCTCGTGCCGAGCGACAGGATGCCGATGTCAGAGCTGAGTCCGGTGACGGCCGTAAAAAGCACATGTTTTCCATCGGGAAGCACTTCGGGCCAAGCATGGTATTGTTCACCCCGCTCGCTATTCGGGTGGGTGATCTCAGAGGGCTCCCTTCCCCCCTCACCAAGCCTGAGAAGACCCCGGTTGTAGCCGCCGAGGATGATCGTTTCGTCTAGTCCCCAGGTCGCCCCGCGGGCACTGCTGGGGACGGTCCCGACCTTCACTGGATTTCCTCCGTCCACGGACACCTTGAAAACGATGTCCTTGGCCAGAAACCCGACCCATCTCCCATCGGGTGAAAAAAAGGGGAGTTCGGCGTTCTCGGTCCCGGGCAAGGGACGTGACTCCAGCTGATTGAGCTCACGGATATAGAGACGAGGGGAGTCGCCGGTTTCGGAAGCGACATAGGCCATCGTCTCTCCGTCCTGAGAGAGAGCGACCGGTGGATAGCGCCCAAGACCTTCCATCTGCCCTTGTGGCGCGACTAGGAGCTGATCCTTCGGAAGTGTGAACGCAAGCCGGACCACGGACGGTGGCGTCGGCTTCGTAGGACGGAAAAGGGTCCAAACAAGGAAACCGGAGAGCATCGAGGCTATCAGAGCGGTGAGCACGATAGCCGTCTTCTTTGTACGTTTCACCTGACTAGCCGAGTCCACTTCCACGTCAGCTGTGCAGAGAGCTCTGAAGTCACCAATGTCACGGAGACGACTACCTAGGTCCTTGTGAAGGCACTGTCGGAGAAGTATCTTGACCATGGAAGGGGTACTCTTGGGAAGCGCCTGCCAGTCCGGCTCACTCGTGAAAACTGCTGCAATGGTTTCGGCGATCGTCTCTCCCTGAATCGCCCTCTTGCCGGTCAGCACTTCATACAGCACACATCCGAAAGCCCAGATGTCAGTCCGTTTATCTACCACCTGTCCCCGCGCCTGTTCCGGACTCATGTACCCAGCCGTCCCCATGATCGTTCCGACATTGGTCATCTGGTCCGTTCGTGTTGGCGAGTGGGTCAGATCGGCAGCAGGGATATCGTTTTCCAACGCCTTGGCCAACCCAAAGTCCAGCACCTTCACCACGCCTTCCGGTGTGATCTTCACGTTAGCGGGTTTGAGGTCGCGGTGAATGATGCCTTTCTCGTGCGCTGCTTCGAGAGCCTCGGCCATCTGAAGGGCGATCTTTAGGCTCTCCTCTAGTCCCAAAAGAAGTAGATGAAAGTGGACTAAACCACATGTAAACACCTGAAATGCCAGACCTGACGGGTATTCTGGGGTTGTCAAAGAAACTTCAGAACAAGCCGAAAGGAGGCATTTCAGGTGAAGAAAAAGGATAGCGCAATCATCCGCAAACGGGAAGCAGAGGTTGCTCAGCGATTGAGCCCCAGCTGGAACGGTCAAGACCCGAAACCGGTGCTCTCGCCCGAGGTCATCAGCTACGAGGTCTCGGAGAAAACGGGTGCGGTCAGTTACGGTGGTCTGGGGCTGCTGCAGCAGGTGGTGAAGTGGAGTGGGCTGGGGAAAGCCATTGACCAGGCGGTGACGCTGCTCAAACGCCACCAACCGTACCACGAATCGGACCACGTCCTGAGCCTGATCTACAACGTGGCCACGGGCGGGACCCGCTATCAGGATATTGAACTGCGACGTCAGAGTGTGAGTTTCCTGGAGGCGGTGGGAGCCGAGAAGATCCCCGCCCCCAGCACGGCCGGAGACTTTGTGCGCCGCTTTGACGCGCCCGACGTGGTGGATCTGATGGAAGCCGTCAATGCCAGCCGCCTCAAGGTCTGGGCCCAACAACCGGCCCGTTTCTTCCAACGGGCGGAGATCGACGTGGATGGGACGATGGCCCCCACGAGCGGCGAATGCAAGGAAGGGATGGAGATCAGCTACGACGGGCAGTGGGGCTATGCGCCGCTGATCGTGACGCTGGCCAATACGGGAGAGGTGCTCTATGCGGTCAACCGCTCGGGCAACCGTCCCTCTCATGAGGGAGCGGCCGAATGGCTGGATCGGAGTATCGAGCTGGTTCGAGAGGCGGGTTTTCGGAAGGTGCGCCTGCGCGGGGACACGGATTTTTCGCTGACGGCTCATTTTGACCGTTGGACGGAGGCGGGCGTGGAGTTTGACTTCGGGATCGACGCCCATCCGAGCTTCGTCAAGTGGGCGGAGGCGTTGCCAGAAGCGAGATGGAAAGAGCTGGGGCGCCCCAGCCAGGGGAAAGGAAAAGGGAAGAAGCGGCGCCAGCGGCGGGACAAAGTGAAGCCGGAGATTGTCAAGAGACGCGGGTTCAAGACGCTGACGCTGGAACGGGAAGAGATCGCGGAGATCGACTACCGTCCGAGCAAAGCGAAGCGAACCTATCGGATGGTGATCTTGCGCAAGACGATCCTGGTCGAGAAAGGCCAGAAGCGGCTGCTGCCGCAGACGCGCTACCACTTTTATGTCACCAATATCTCGGCCAGAACGTTGGGAACGGCGGGAGTCGTACGGGAAAACAACCGGCGCTGCAACCAGGAGAACGTCATTGAACAACTCAAGAACGGAGTCGAGGCCCTGCGGATGCCCTCGGATACGCTGGTAGCCAACTGGGCCTATCTGGTGATTGCGGCTCAAGCCTGGAATCTGAAGGCCTGGATGGGGTTGGTGCTGCCGGCGCGACTGCAAGCCCGAGAGCTGGTGAAGATGGAGTATCGCCGTTTCCTGCGAGAGGTCATTGAAATGCCCTGCCAGATTTTGCGCAGGGGCCGACAGTTGGTCTATCGGCTGCTGGATGTCAATGGTTGGAGCCGTCTTCTTTTGGAAGGCAGTAAGTGGTTGAAACACCGGCCAGCTACCTGAAACTGAAAGGAGATAAAGTAGCTCCGAGGGTCGCCAGAGCTGGGGTGAGGTGTCTCTACAAACGCCCCCCAAGAGGGCAGAATCGTTTTCCCTGAGCGATCGGCGTGGAGGACAGCTGAACACGTGCCTGTTCTGAGTGACTTCGCGCCGAAATTTAGAATTTAGGTCTCCAAAATGGCTCCTCGGAGCCGACAAAGGGGTCTATTTTCGAACTTGCGCTTATTTTGGGTCTAGTGGGGTGGCCCCTTTCTGAACCCGCTCAGCCAGGGTTGCGCCCTCCACCAACTCCAGAACCAGGGCGTGCTTCTCGTCGGAGTCTTCCAGACCATAAATGGAGGCGATGTTGGGATGATTCAGTGATGCCAGAACCTGAGCTTCACGGGAGAAGCGGGCCATGCGTTCCCGATCGGAGGCGAAGGCTTCAGGCAGGACTTTGAGGGCAACATCACGATTGAGCTTGGTATCGGTGGCCCGGTACACCTCACCCATCCCGCCTTTGCCGATCTTCTCAGTTATCTTGTAATGGGAGATGGTCTGGCCTATCAACACGGGCCTCCAGACTGCAGGGGAACCTCTAGCGAATACTAGATCCTTGGATCTGGAAGGGCAATCTCAGACGGATGGTTTATACACTAATCCGAAGAATAGATGGGGCGATTCTCCCTAACATATCGTAGGTGTAATCACTCGCTCGCCGATGCCCTACGTTTGAGTTCTTCATGCCAGTTGATTACCACATGGATAGGTTCAGCTTTCACTTCCTCCACCGGTTCAATGAACAGAAATCTCTGCCCGTCGCTGCTGACGCTGTACTGATGATTGGGAAACAGCACGACACTTGTCTCGAAGAGGACCTTGGGAATACCCGTCTCTAGAATGGCTCCTAGCTTTACCTCTACTGACGTCAGCCTTCCGTCTAGTTGAAGGAAAAATAGCTCCTTGCCGTCTCCCCTCCACCGGGCCTGGATCCCACCGACTCTGGATACCTGTCGTTCGCTAGAGAAGTCTGGGTAAGAGGCTATGTAGACCTCTTGCCTCCCGGATCCTCTGGAATGGTAGGCGATCCATTTCTCATCCGGGGAGAGTCGAAAATCGTCTTTTCTACCCGAATCCTCAAGCAGGAGTATCGGTTCCCCTTTCCCTTCTTCGCCTTGGCGTAAGGCATACACCGAAGTCCCCTCGGCTGTCACGGAGATAAAGACGATGTCTCCGTCCCTGGACCAGGCCTTCGGCCACTTCGCAGCTTCGGACTCAAACAGAAGTTCCGGTTCGCTGCCGCCCACACTCTTCTGGAAAAGGCTTGGCAGGCCCTTACGGCTGGATTGAAAGGCTAGACGGCTTCCGTCCGTGGACCAGTTGGGATTAGCATCCCGAGAAGGATCAGACGTGAATCGAGAGGAAATACCTGTCGAGAGTTCGACCAACCAAATGTCTGCTTTTGAGGAACCTGCCTTCTTGGCGACTGCTACCCGCTTCTGACTCGGCGAGAGAGCAAGGTGAACGTAGCCTCCGGGTTCACCCACAGTCCCCAGCCGTTTACCCGATCGATCCCGCCAAACCAGCTGAGTATTTAGGCTAGAAGGCTGATACGCCAATACACCATTCTCTGATGCGGAGAAGAAAGATCCGGATCCCATTTCTTCGGCGATAGGGAAGGCTTCACCTGATATTTGCAACCGACTTGCGTCAAAGGGTTGGGCGAATAGCACATCGTCTCGCACGAACAGCAGACAGCCAGGCGGGGCATACGCCACGTGCGAATGTCAAGCTACTTTGACCCAGTAGCGTCCCAGCGTTAGTCGAATAACATCAACTGTTTATGAATGTCACTATTCTGAGTAATGTAATGCATGTCCTGAAAGGCCTGTAAAATTGGGGTTTTCTCGAAGAGCGAGACACTCAGGACCTGGAGAATTGTGTAGAGCGGCAACTCGAGATAGAGGCGCTTGCGGATGATGGCGATGAGCAGGTAGGTACTGAGGGCGATCCAGATTTGTGTTTTCACGGCATTGGGACTGGTGCCGTAAAAGGCCTTGATGCGGAGATGCTGTTTGATCCATTTGAAGAACAGTTCGATCTGCCAGCGGAGCTTGTAGAGCCGGGCAATAGTCAGAGCGGGAGAAGCAAAGTCGTTGGTGAGGAATACTAGCCGCAGGTCGGTGGTGACGTCGAAGAACTTGATGCGACGCAAAGGTTCGGGGTAGGCCTTGGCCGGATAGAAGGTGCTCAGCAGGACAGTTTGGTCGCAGATCAGTCCCGTCGTTCTGTCCACCGGGTGGGAGTAGCGGCGGCGGAACTTGAAGTTGGCCTTTGGCGCGGGTCACGAATAACGACCGGGCAGAATGGAGTCGGTACAGGCGCCCGAAATCCAGGTATCCGCGATCCATGATGTAGTAGGCACCGGGACAAGGAATCAGGTGGTCCAAGGCGTGGACATCGTGCAGTTTTCCGTCCGAGATCAGAACGAACTCGGGAATGGCGCCGTGCAGGTTGAGCAAGGTATGCAGTTTGATCGCCCCCTTGGTACGGCGGAAGCGCGCCCAGGGGAAGACCGAGAGGCACAGGTCGATGGTCGTGGAGTCCAAGGCATAGACGGTCGCGTTCAGGTCGACTCCCAGGTCCTCGTCGGTGTACAGGCGGCGCGCTTCGGCGATAAGCACTTGGGCAAACTCGGCATAGATGCGCCAGTCGCGCCTCTCGTTGGCATTGGACAGATTGTTGCGGGAGACCGTGGAGCGAATGCCCATGTGGAAGAGCTTGGATCTCATGGCCCGTAGGCAGGCTTCGATATCGCGCAAGCTCTCGCGATAGGTCAACTGTGCAAAGGCCATGACCCGGTAATGGTCGGCACAGCGGAACGACTTGACCTTGTAGTCGCCTCCGTAGTGCTGAACAATGCGATGAAAATGATGCCAGGGAAGATGCCGCATCACCTGAGAAAAAATCGTCGTGCCCGTGTACATGCTCGCCCTCCTTATGAACTGAAGGGCGTGAGCGTACACTCACTTTCAAGTCGGAAACACCCATTATCTTCTCTAACATATTACTCATTAATACTTTACAGAGATTAGAAACCCAAACGTTGGGACACTACTGACTTTGACCAAAAACTTAGTCTCGTTGGAGTCCAGTGATCCAACATGAATGGCCGGTTCCTCGGCCTGCTGGGTCCAGACCTTCAACAGAAAATGTTGACCATCAGGTAAAAAGTAAGGGTCTTTATGGAACCTTTCCTGACGTGATTGATCGAGCTGGGTGATGGATCTCGGTTCACCTCCTGCTGCGGACACCGCGTAGATCGTTGCTCCGGAGGTAAAGAGGATAGTTCCCTGCCGACTCCAGGTCCCCTCTTCACCATCAGGGGCATCAGCGAGCGAGACAGCAGGTCCACCTGTGGGATCGATCTTCTTCAACTTGTCATCTGCAGAGAATGCAATGAAGCGGGAGTCTGGAGACCAGAAGGGACGACCGTTAGCTTTCTGGCGTCCCAGTCTCTGGGCGATTGGGGAATCCATCCTGCGTACCCAGGCTGATGCCTTGCCTGCGTCGTCGACACCAAAAAAGAGAATCTGCCTGCCATCGGGCGAGACAATGGGGCCTCCAGTGCTGGTTACGGTCTCAGGTGGCGAGAGGAGAAAGTGGGTGGTGCCTGATTGCTGGAGTACTTCGCCAGAATCAATCAGCGTCCATGTCAACGCGACGATCGTGATGCCGAACAAGAACCATGGAAGGACCAGTCGCCAGGATGATCTGGGCGGCGGCGCTTCAACTGGCAGAGGGGTGACGACAAAAGGTTCACTGAGAGCTTCTCTGACTTCGATCCCGGCATCACCAATGTGACGTAGACGGTCGTGGGGATCTTTTTGCAGGCATCGCCGGAGGAGTCTCTGGATGCCCCAGGGTGTTTCGTCTGGCAGTGCTTCCCAGTCTGGCTCCTTTTGAAGAACCTTGGCAATGCAGTCGGAGATTGTCTCTCCACCAAATTCTTGCCTACCAGTCAGAGCCTCAAATAGCACGCAGCCAAAGGCCCAGATATCGGTTCTTTTGTCTACGAGCTTACCGCGGGCCTGCTCGGGACTCATGTAAGCAGCCGTTCCCAGGATCACCCCAGCAGAAGTCATCTCGACCGTTCGCGTCGGTGAGTGGGAGATGTTGGCAGCAGGGATCTCGCCCTCTAATGCCTTTGCTAGACCAAAGTCGAGAATCTTGACCTTCCCTTCGGGCGTGATCTTCACATTGGCTGGCTTCAGATCCCGGTGGATGATCCCGCTCTCATGGGCAGCTTCCAGACCCTCGGCGATCTGGCGGGAGACTTCCAGGGCCTCCTCCACAGGCAAGGGTCCCTTGGCGACACGCTGAGCCAGGGTCTCACCCTCCACCTGTCAGGGGCCACCCAAAAGCGGCCAGTGAGGGCCACTTCAAAACCGGCCATTTTCAAGAGCCATTGAGGGCCGCATCCGGCGTAGGATGCGCCGATGGCCAATACATTGAAAATGGAAAAGAAGCAAACGGTTTTGGCGCTCCTGAAACTGGGCTGGTCGTATCGTCGGATCGAGCGAGAGGTGGGAGTCCGACGAGAGAGGATTGCCCGCTATGATCCCTCCCGAGATTCAAAACCGGCCAAAGTGGCCCCCGGCTCGGAGGAGCAAAAGCGGCCAAAGCGGCCCCCGGGTCTGCGCAGCTTCTGTGAGCCCTTTCGGGAGCAGATTGAAAAGAAACTCCAGCAGGGATTGCAGGCCAAGCGGATCTGGCAGGACCTGGTCTTCGAGCAGGGATTCGGGGGAGCCTACAACTCCGTCAAGCGCTTCTGTGGAAAGCTCAAGGCGGAGAGTCCTCGCGTGTTTGCTCGGGTGGAAACTCCCCCCGGTCGGGACCTGCAGATCGACTTCGGCAAAGGAGCCCTGACTCGGACCGAATCGGGTCGTTACCGCCGTCCTCATCTGTTCAAGGCCGTCCTCTGCCACTCGCGCCACTCCTATGAGGAAGTCGTCTGGCGGCAGGAACTGAAGACGTTCATCCGCTGTGTCGAGGAGGCTTTTTACGCTTTTGGAGGCGGCGTGGAGGTGGTTCGCCTCGATAACCTCAAGGCCGGGATCACCCGGGCTTGCTTGGTGGACCCCGAGGTCAATGCCGTCTTCAGTGCGCTCGCTCGCCACTACGGCTTCGCCGTGCTGCCCATCCATCCGGGCGCTCCGAACGAGAACGGAAAAGTCGAAAGAAGCATCGGATATACCGACTCCAGCGCGCTCAAAGCTCGCCGCTTCGAGAGCCTGGATGCGCAGAATGAGCATCTGCAGAGTTGGAACGAGCGAATCGCCCGCCAGCGCATCCACGGCACCACCAAGCAGCAGGTCTGGCCCCGCTTTGTCGAAGAACAGAAGCATCTCCGACCGCTTCCGGATTCCCGCTTCAGTTTCTTCCGCGTGGGCCGTCGAACGGTCTCCACCGATGGCCACATCGAAGTCGACCGAGCGTTCTACTCGGTGCCCAATCATCTGCTCGGTTGTGAAGTCGCCGTGCACTGGGATGATCGTATCGTCCGCGTCTTCTTTCGTGAGCAACAGGTGGCCCTGCATCCGAAGCACCCGCCGGGGAGATTCCGAACCGAAACGAGCCATCTTCCGGAACGCAAACGCTACGCGCACTATCGAACCGAGCATCATCTGCTGAAGCAAGCCCGAGCCGTGGGTCCAGAGGCGCACCGCTGGGCCGAGCGAGCTCTGGAGGTCCGAGACATGCTCGCCTACCGACTCGTGCAGGGCATGATCTCGCTGACCCGCCGCTACCGCGCTTCGGTCGTCGACGAAGCCTGCGGCAAGGCGCTCGCACATGACGCCTTCCGCTACCGGACTCTGGTGGCTTTGTGTAAGCGACTGGACGTGCCGTAGCGCTCTTTGTTTACCTCCGAGCACGAGTTGATCCGACCGCTGTCCGAGTACCAGATCACCGATCCCACAGGAGAACCAGAATGATCTCATCAGAACTGGAACGAAAACTTCGTCACCTCCGGCTCTCGGGCCTGGCTCAGGTCTTTGACGTTCGCCTGCAACAAGCCGTCCAGGGAAGGCTCAGCCATCAGGAGTTCTTTGAGCTGCTGATTGATGACGAGCTGACCCGCCGTCGGGACCGGCTGTTGGAGCGACGTTTGCGCCAGGCCCAGTTTCCGGAACAAAAGCACTTGGAGGACTTTAACTTCTCCTTTAACCCCTCCATCAACCGGCAGCAGATCTTCGATCTGGCTACCGGCCGATTCATCCAACAGCGCCGCGGCTGGTTGGTCATCGGTCAGACCGGAGTCGGCAAGAGCCATCTGATCATCACCGTCGGGATCAAGGCGGTCGAAGCCGGTCACCGGGTGCAGTACAAGTCGGCTTTCGATCTGCTGGAAGACATCGCCGAAGCCACGGCCACCGGCAGACGCCGATCTTACATTACGGAGATGACCCGGATCCCGCTGCTGATCCTCGAGGATCTGGGACTCCGCAGAGTGCCGGAGTCGGCGGCAGAAGATCTGTTGGAGATCCTGCACCGCCGATACCAGAAGACCTCGACGATCCTCAGTTCGAATCGACCCCTGGAGGACTGGGGCGCGATGCTGGGAGGAGATACGGCGGCCACCTCGGCGCTGCTGGACCGCTTCCTGCACACTTCGGAAGTCACCTTCATTCGGGGCAAGAGCTATCGCCTCTACGAGCGACAGCAACGAGAGAAATCCACCCCGAAGCGAGGGAAAGAGAAATGACACCTGCGAGGCGAGTGCTGTGAGTGCGGGCTTGTCCCCTACTCGCAGACCCTGGGACTCAGCCCCAGGCTTCGTAGATTGCCCGCTCCGAGGGAGGGGTCAGGACAGGGTGGGGCAGAGCTCATTGCTTGAGGGGCCTCTGAGCGAATGTTTTTTGAAAAAAGGAAGCCAGGAAGAAGCCGTGTCGTTGAAACCAAGCAGAGACCATGGAAGCCAGGCTTCTCGAGTTTCCCCCAACACCCCCGGAAAGCCGTGGAAACTGCCGCGCTATGGAAACCGTGGGAAAACGGCTGCCTCGCGAAGACGACTCCAGGGGGCGAGTTTTTCCACCGTTCCCACAGCGCTTGGAAAACTCCTCCGGACGGAGTTTCCCACAGTTCCCACCGCTTCTACGGCTGAACACACAACAAAGCCTCCTCCCCCCGCTTCGCGGGGAGGGCTTCACAAGGGATTGAAATGACTCGAACCGGAGGATATAACTACTGAATCACTGGCCGGTTTTGACCCGGCCCCGCCTGGCCGCTTTTGAAGTGGCTGTCAAGTGACAGGAACTTTCACGACCTTAGGGGACGTATTGTTTTACGACCCTTCCCCGGTTAGTAAAAACGCAGGTTCGGGAGGAACCTGAACGTGTTCGTCTTTTGTTCGATAAAAGTTTGTTCTCCTGATTTCAAGGGCAGCCTTTGATTTCTCTTCTCGAGCGGGAGGCATCCGGTGGGAAAACCGCTTTGGGTTTTTCCACGGGAGGGCGAGCGCCGTCCCAAAGCATAGATTCATTTGGATGTGAGCAGCCGCAGAAGCTGTGGGAACTGTGGGAAACTCCGTCCGAAGGAGTTTTCCAAGCGCTGTGGGAACGGTGGACAAACCACCCGAGCCGAATCGGCAGGCACAAAGTGGACTTGGTTTTCCACGGTTTCCACAGCGCGGCAGTTTCCATAGCTTTCTTTCGCCCCAGTAGGCGAGCTTGGCCCGGGTCCCGAACTGGGGTATCTGAGGACCCGGTCTCCCGACGATCGGAGCTTGACGGGCGACTGGGGGGAAAGTTTTTTCCGGATTCTCTTGCAAACCCCTTCTCCTGGACGTCTGTTCCCGGAGAGGGACCCTAGCCCAGCCGGGAGAACGCTCTTGAGGGCATGCTGGCGGGGGCGTCTGTCGCTTCCTCATGCGGGTTCCTGGATGAAGGTCACCTTTGGTGCGCTCCCGCCGGTTTGTCATGAGGCAACGGTCTGACATCAGTTTGAATCTTGCTAAGCGAATGCGCCCCGGAGTTTTAATCGTCACTGATCACTGAGTGTCTCAGACGGAGGGAGCCCGCAGGGCGGCTGGAGTCTGAGCCGCTTCGGCGGCGGCCGCCCCCCCTGCCAGGGCCCGTTCCAAATCCCTGAGCCGATAACTCCTTCCCTTGATATTCAGCACGTGGCAATGGTGCAGCAGCCGGTCCAGTAACGCGGTCGCCATCACTTCGTCTCCGGCCAGGATCTCGGGCCAGTCCTTGACTGATTTGTTGGTGGTGATCAAGGTGGCTCCCTTTTCGTAGCGGGCACTGACGAGCCGGAACAACAGGCTGGCCTCCAGCCGGCTCATGACCTGGAACCCGACCTCGTCGATGATCAGCAGCGCCACGTTGACATACTTCTTACGGCGCAGCGCCTTGGGGGCCAACTCGGCGTCCAGCTTCATGGCGTGAAGCAGATCATCCAGTCGAAAGAAGGACAGCGAGAAACCGTTTTCGATGGCTTTGGCTCCCAGGGCCACCGCCAAATGCGTCTTTCCCACGCCCGGCGGACCCTGGAGC
The DNA here is from genome assembly GCA_965219855.1 of Acidobacteriota bacterium. Classification (GTDB taxonomy): domain Bacteria; phylum Acidobacteriota; class UBA6911; order RPQK01; family JAJDTT01; genus CAUZIZ01. Next base: position 22,684 of record CBDCOR010000012.1, on the reverse strand, counting down.
AAAACCGTCTCGTGCTCGCGGATCCACTCACAGGTGGCCAAGGTCTCGATGCGGCTCTTGCGGATCGCCGGCTGAAAGTTAAAATCGAAGTTCCCCAACGTCTGACCCGGCGGCAGTCCCGACAGTCTCAGCGAGGTCTTGATCCGTCGCTCCTCCCGATGGGCCAGTTCGCTCCAAAGCAGTTCGTCCAAAAAGCGATGGACCGAGAGGTTTTTCTTCACCGCCTGGCCCACCAGCTCGGACAGTTGCTCGCTGGCATGCATCAGACCCAGCTGCTCCAGTGACTGACGGGTTTGATCCAGATCCACGCGTCCCTTCGTCGCCGCGCTCATCGGGCCACCTCCGCCAGAGCTTGGTACAGGTCCAGAGGACGCTGCTCCACCGGCATCTGATAGATCTGTTCCAGCCGTTGTCCCATCTTGCCCAAGGGCGGCGGAGCGAGGACCCGCTCCGTCGCTTCTCCTTGCCAGCAGCTGGGATCGATCAGAATCCGCGCCGGCGTGTGGCGCTCATACTCCCGCAGGACCTTTCCCTCGGCTAAGATCTGAACCTTGCCCGAGCAGCCCCGCACCTCCACCTGGCGGCCTACCCATTGAAAGGGAACCGGATAGCAGTGATCTTCGAAGCGAACCATGCAGTCCCGATGGACTGGCCGCGTGACCACCACATCGAAGGGTTCGGGAAGGATCGGCAAGGGCGCCAGACGCTCCAGCTCCGCTCGCCAACTCTCCTCGACAGTGAGGCCGGTGGCCGGACACACCGCTCGACGGGACCAGCGCGAGACCTGTCCATCGGTGAAGTGCTGCAACTCCTCGAGGTCTTCCCAGTATTGGCTCTGCGGCTCCACCAGCAAACGCGAAAGTCGGACTTTGGCCTCCACCTTCCCTTTCTCTTGGGCTTGCCCCGGTCGGCAGGCATCAATGTGAAAGCCCACCGATCGGGCATAGGCCCGGTAGAGCGGATGGATCTCTCCCCAGGGGCCGCCTCCCGAGGCGATGGCCGTCTTGACGTTGTCGATCCGGTTGACGGCGGCCACTCCCTGCAGTCGGCGATAACTCTCGTTGTGGCACTGCAGCCAGGACAGCTGGTCTCGCCGCCGACTCCACACAATGGCGGGCTGCCGGCTGTGGGAGAGCACCATGATGAACGCCGAAAGGGGCTCCAACTCGTTTCCAACGGCCACCGACGGATACTCGGCCCAATCCACCTGGCTCTGGGCCCCAGGCGGCGTCTCCACTCGCCGAAACGTTCGGAGCTTCGGCTTCGGCCAGTGCCGGCGCACATAGCGCAGCACCGAACGATAGGAGCTCGAGTAATCGCATTCATAAACCAGATGTTCGTACAGCTGACGGACATTCGGGGGTCGCTGCCCATCGGGATGCCCCTGCATCCAGGCACCAATGATTCCGGCCAGAGCCTCCGCCTGGAACCCCTTCTGCCGACGTCCGTCTTGAGCGCCTTCGGCCTGTCGCCTCAAGTGATAGCGCACGGTCCCTTCGCTGACCCCAAGCGTCCGAGCAATCTCGCAGTGGTTCTTGCCTTTGTCGGCCAAAACTCCAATCGTCACGACTTCCTCCTCACTGAGGCGTACCGGCATCCCCGACCTCCTTCCTACCGGAAGAATCGGACATGACCCTGACGCCCCGATTGGGGGGAGGGGTCGTAAAACTTCGCGTCCCCTAAGGAATCAAATACCAGGTTCCGTCACAAAGTGGCCCCCGACAGCTGGCAGATCGAACTGTTCTTCAAATGGATCAAACAGCATCTCCGCATCAAGGCCTTTTACGGCACCAGTCCCAATGCCGTGAAAACACAAATCTGGATCGCCCTCAGTACCTACCTGCTCATCGCCATCATCCGCAAGCGCCTCTATCTCGAGTTGCCGCTCTACACAATTCTCCAGGTCCTGAGTGTCTCGCTCTTCGAGAAAACCCCAATTTTACAGGCCTTTCAGGACATGCATTACATTACTCAGAATAGTGACATTCATAAACAGTTGATGTTATTCGACTAACGCTGGGACGCTACTGGGGACGAATAGTAAATAGAGGGGGTAATTTTTGCCCTCCAATCGAGGTATCCAGTGGACACATTCGTCGCAAGACAACCGATCTTTACCCGACAGAAGGAAGTCCATGCTTACGAGTTGCTCTTCCGGTCGAGCCTTGAGAACGTGTTTGGAGACATCGATGGAGACCAGGCTTCGGCCAAGGTGTTGGTCGACGGTGTCATGGGCATGGGCATGCCTGTCTTGACAGGAGGGAAGACCGCGTTCGTCAACTTTACTCAGGACTTGTTGCTGAAGGACGTAGCCCAGCTCTTCCCCAAAGAGCATGTCGTAGTTGAACTCCTTGAGACGGTGGAGCCCGAAGAATCGGTGATCGAAGCTTGCAGAAGGCTGAAGCTTCAGGGTTATCGCCTGGCCTTGGACGACTTTATCTTTGACGCTAAGTTCGAGCCTTTGATCGCCCTGGCTGACATCATCAAGGTTGACTTCTTGTTGTCCGGACCGGAGGAAAGGCGTGATCTACTTGGCCTTATACGCAACAAGAGTGTGGAGTTTCTGGCGGAAAAGGTGGAGACCGCCGCGGAGTTCGATGAGGCGGTAGAACTAGGATACACCTATTTCCAAGGTTACTTCTTCAGCAAGCCAGAGGTCCTCTCTCGTAAGGAGGTTCCCGCCTTCAAATTTGCCTATCTCCATCTTATACAGGCGGTCCGAGAATCCGATGTCGACTTCTCCGAAATCGAGCGTATCGTAAAAGGGGACATCGCTCTAACCTACAAGCTGCTGCGATATATCAATACGACCGGTATGGGGCTGGTGAAGTATGTCGAATCCATTCGGCATAGCCTTACCCTGCTGGGTCAGGAGAACCTGAGAAGGCTATTTTCCCTGGTGATCCTATCCACCGTGACGGAAGACAACCCAAAGGAACTGATGCTTATCTCGCTCATCCGGGCAAGTGCCTGCGAATCCCTGGGCTGTTGCGTGGGAATGGAGAGTCGTAAGTTCGATTTTTTCCTCATGGGCATGTTCTCCGCAATAGATGCGGTTCTGGGACTTCCGATGGAGGAAGCCGTCACTCATGTTCCTCTGACCGACGACGCAAGAGCGGCTCTTTTGGGACAAGGTGGTCCGCTGCAAGTCCCGCTGCAGACCGTCTTGGCCTACCAAAGAGGAGACTGGAAGACCTTTTCCTCGCTCATGGCAGAGCTAGATCTTCCCGAATCCGAGTTTCCTGCCCTCTTTCAATCGGCGGTGACCTGGGCCGACGAAGCCGTTCAGATCTGACTACCTGAAACTTGATTGGGCGGACGTAGCTTTGGGCTCCAGGCCGAAGTCTTCTTCCTTCGAGCCTTTGGCCCGATACACGGCGGCCTGGAGGCCACCGCTACGCCGGGACCCGGAGTTTCATTCTCGAATGGGGCCAGCTCCGCTGGGGGCCCCACTAACCCTAAGTTACCTCGTAGAAAAGTGATGTAACCTATTGTTAAGATTGGGGTAATGCTACAAATCAGCTGCGTCGGTACTGGGTACATTATAGACGAACGCCGAGGAGATCCAGGGCTCGCTGCTGAAGCGATGTGGGACGGGTGATTTTGTCGAAGGCTGCTGAGCCGGGCAACTGCGGCTGAATCCGGTTTTTGGAGATCGTGGCCAAATCGCTGAGCAAGGTCTGAAAGCTGTGCACGGGCCCACCCTCAACGGTGCGCTTGCGGTGAGCCTTGCGGAGGGCCTGAGGAGAGCGCTGAGAGGGTGCCACCACCGAATCGCAAAGCTGCCTCCCCGCCTCGGGATCCTCGTCGTCGAACAGGATCGGAGCTAACTTCTGTCGCATGTGCCACTCGACGTAGTAGGCAAGCATGCACAGAAAGACGTGAGCGCGGACCCGATCCTCCAGATGGTGGTAAATGGGTCGGACCTTCAGATCGACACTCTTACAGCTGCGGAAGGCCCGTTCGGCGACGGACAACCCCTTGTAGGCAGCCACCGTTTGTTCGGCATCCATTTGCTCGCGGGCCAGGTTGGTGCGAATCACATAGATCCCGTCCAGTGCCGCCTCCTGCTCGATGCGCTCCTGCCGGCGCTGGTAGGAGAAGGACTCCTCGCCGATCTCCAGGACAAAATGCTTGCCCACTTTGTAGCGGTTGAGGACTTTGCCCACCCGCAGGGCAATCCGATCCTTGCCCTTGAAGCGACGCTTCGGACGTTGCGTTGCCTGGACAATCTTCTCCAACTCCAGCTCGGTCGCCTGGAGCAGTTGCTGGCGATTGCGGGCCCGTTCCTCCGCTAAGAGGGGATTACGGCAGACAATGAGCCGTTCCCCGGGGTAGTCCGGGCTCTGGATCTCGGCCAGGTCGCGTTGATCAAACAGGGACAGCTGCAGCGGACCGGATTGAAACAGTTTGCGGATCTGAGGGCCTCGCAGGGCCGTGATCCAGCCCATGCCGGGCAGCGGCTTGAGCTCCTCCCGAATGCGGGCTTCCGTCAGCATTCCTCGATCGGCGACCACCACCACCGAGCGCAACCCGAAGCGTTGGCGCAGTTTTTGGATTTGGCTGGTCACTGTTGTGGGGTCCGCTCGGTTGCCTTCGAAGACCTCGACCGCGACGGGGCAGCCTTTCGCACAGCAGGCCGAAGACGATCTGCAGCGTACCCCCTTTGCCGTCTCGGGAATACCCCCGCTGGGCCAACGGGCAACTCCTCCCTTCGAAGTAGGTCGAGGTGACGTCGTAGATCACGAGGCAACCGTCCTGCAGGCGCTGAGCCGCCAGCTGGTTTTCAATCTTTGGTTGTCGAACGAGCAGCCAGTCCAAGGCGCCGTACAGATCATCGGCCGTCGCGGCCTCCACCTGTAAGAGCTCGCCCAAGCTGCTGGACAGGGTCTGGGGATCCCATCCGCGTGCGGTGGCCAGCTTGGAGCGGGGCTCCAGGATGCGCGCCACGATCAGGGCCACTACCAGGCGGCGCTGCAGGCTGTTGCGAGTGGCCAGTAAGCGCTCCAAACCGAGGCGGCGCAGGGTACCCAAGACGGCCGCCACATGACCATGGGGGCGAGTGCGCTGGACCTGGAAGGCTTGGCTCAAGTCGGAGATGACGGAGCCTCCCTTCAAGAGGCTGCGCAGGCCTTCGACGATCTCCGCGGGCCACTTGCTGAGGTTAGCCAGAGTGCGCTTGCGCACCTTGCCGGCTTGCCGGTAGGACTCGCGCAGGAGAATGGCCGGGGGCGAGTTGCGGTTGGGAACGGATTCGATGTACATGGGCACTATAATATCACATACTACCGACAATAAAGGACGCTAAACCAACTATTACATGGGTACAGATTGTCGAACACAAAAAGACCCTTACCTGATGATCCACAATGGCTTACAGGTTGTTTTTCAGCTAGTTTTCAGGGTAACTTCGGACTAACCTGAAACTTCATTTGCAAACGTGGCTTCGGTCTCCAGGCCTAAGTCTTATCTTGCGAGCCGTTGGCTCGACGCCAGGCGGCCTGGAGACCGCCGCCACGCCCGGAGGCAAAGTTTCCTTCCGGAATGGGGCCAGCGCTTCTGGGCGTGGGACTAACCTGAAGCTTCAACGCTAATCCCTCACCTGCGATGCAGGCTTCTATGTAAGGAGTGTCTGCCCCAAACGAAAGGGTTCTTTTCTTGCCATCGGAATCGTTCTATAGGATGATTCCGCTTCATGTGTCGGCGTCATGGCTTCGTGATCTGTGCTCTTCTGTTCTTGATCTCAGTGCCGGCGATGTGGGGACAGTCCTATCGCCATCTCGAAGAAGAGCAGACTCCCAGGTCGTATGCGAATCTGGAAGAGTGGTTGGGTCGCGCGGAGGAGTTGCGTCAGCGTATTCTGATCAGCTCCGGCCTTTGGCCGCTGCCGGCGCGAGCTCCACTCAACGCCAGGCTCTCAGAACCGTTGATCCGGAAGGGGTATACGGTTCAGAATGTGTCCCTCAAAACCTATCCTGGATTCTATCTGGTAGGGAACCTCTACCGGCCGATCGGGCAGCCCCAGCCCATTCCTGCGATCCTTTCGCCTCACGGACATTGGAAGAACGGCCGTTTCGAGGATGGGCCAGACTCAATGGTCCCAGGCCGCGCCATCAACCTCGCCCGCCGCGGATCAATCGTCTTTTCCTATTCGATGATTGGCTACAATGAGACCAAAGACCTGTTCCCTCATCGATTCGAGGAGCCTCAACACGAGTTGTGGGGCTTCGGACTGCTTGGGCTTCAGCTCTGGAACAGTCTGAGAGCCTTGGATTTTCTGGTCTCGCTTCCCGAGGTTGATTCAGATCGAATTGGCCTCACCGGTGCTTCTGGCGGCGGTACCCAGACTTTTCTGCTGGGCGCAGTCGATCAGCGTATCCGGGTCGCCGCACCCGTGAACATGATCTCCGCCCACTTTCAGGGAGGCTGCATTTGCGAGAATGCGCCGCTACTCAGACTAGATGCCAACAATGTCGAGATCGGGGCACTCATGTCTCCCCGTCCTCTGATGTTGATCTCCACTAGCGGTGATTGGACCGGCAACACGCCGGAGATTGAGTTTCCGGCTATCCAGGCGATCTATCGTCTATTCGATGCTGAAGACCGGGTCGCCAACGCCCACTTTCAGTACGAGCACAACTACAATCAGGACAGTAGGGAAGCCGTCTATGGCTGGTTTTCGCGCTGGCTCCAGGGAAAGGAGTCGAGCAAGGAAGAGCCCTTTCAGGTGGAGCCGGAGACAGATCTACAGGTGTCCCTGCCCAACCCTCCTCTTCCGCTGGCAGAGCTGTTCGCAAACTTTGCCCTGAAAGCGAAGGGCCAGGTCGAGTTACACGGGCCCTCCGACTGGAGCGGACTGTCTCGCTTCCGCAAGACCTACGGAACTGCGCTTCTCCACGCCCTCGAGGCGCGTGTGGATCCAGCCGACTTGAAGCTGCGAGTCCTCGTCCCGGAGTCGAGAACCCAGGCCGCTCGAGCCGTCTTGCTGGTCCATCCCCGGCGTGAAACCAGCGCCGCCCAGGCAGAGAGGCTTGCCGAGGGCTACAGGGAGCAGGGCTGGCTTGCGTTTCTCCTGAATCCCTACCCAGGGGGGGATGAGTTTTCACGCCCGGAAGAAGTGAAGTATTGGACGACCTACAACCCGACAGTGGCTTCCCGGCGGATCGCTCAGGTCCGGCTGGCACTGAAGGACATTCTGGGGCGGCCCGACGTTCTCAGCGTCGATCTGGTGGGAATAGGTGAGGCCGGCGCGTGGGCTCTACTGGGAGGCGCCACCGGTCCAGAGGTGCGCCGCACTATCGCCGACTTGAAGGGATTCTCCACTGAGTCAGACGACCTTTTCTTGAAGAGTCTTTTCGTGCCGTTACTTGCGGCGTGCGGGGGACTTCAGGACGGCTGCTGCGATGCTGGTGCCCACCGAACTGACCCTGTGCAGATCGGCGGACGACTCTCTCAAACAATGGTGTGAAGAAGTGTACGAGGCGGTGGGAGCAGCAGACTTGCTTCAGTTCGAGGCCGTTAGCGCCGTTGAGGTCGCCGACGACTTTATCCAGGCCCTGGAAAACAACCGTAGAAGAGAGACTCTCTGATGCCATCCAATCTCGACGAGCGCCAGCTGGCACCCCGTGGATTCTGGCCCATCCTGAAGCAGCTGGGGCCGGGTCTGATCATTTCCGGTTCCATAGTCGGCTCCGGAGAGCTGATCGCAACCACCACGCTGGGTGCGAGAGTGGGTTTCGAGGCGCTTTGGTTGATCCTGATCAGCTGCGGAATCAAGGTCATTGTCCAGGAAGAACTGGGACGCTACGTGGTGTCCTCTGGCGAGACGACTCTCAGAGGTCTGGACCGGATCCCTGGGCCCCGCTGGCGGGTGTCCTGGGTGGTCTGGGTCTGGTGGATCATGACCCTTGGCGTGATCATCCAGAGCGGAGGAATCGTTGGAGGCGTGGGGCAGGTTTTTCATCTGGTTTTGCCTCAGCTGAGCGTGGAAGGTTGGACCGTCGTGGCCGCTGCAGTCGTGGCGATCTCGCTGTTTCGAGGGCGCTACAGCCTGGTCGAGGGAGCCTGTACCTTCATGGTGGTCAGCTTCACCTTCGTCACCATCGCTTGCGTCGTCCTGCTTGGCTGGACTCCCTATACGGTGAAACCCGAGCAGATCATCGCTGGACTGAAGTTTTCTCTTCCCGAGGGCGGTTTGGCGGTCGCTTTTGCAGCTTTTGGAATCACAGGTGTGGGTGCCACCGAGCTGATCATGTATCCCTATTGGTGCCTGGAAAAGGGGTATGCCCGTTTCGTAGGCCAGAAGGACGATTCGCCCGAGTGGTTGGAAAGGGCTCAGGGATGGATTCGGGTGATGAAGGCCGATGTGCTCATGGCCATGGTAGTCTACACGACGGCCACCGTTGCCTTCTACATCCTGGGGGCGGCAGTGCTCTATGGAATGGGAATGATCCCGTCCGGCTACGAGATGATCGGCACGCTCTCCAGTATGTACACCACTACCCTGGGGAACTGGGCGTTCTATCTTTTTCTGCTGGGAGCTTTTTTCGTTCTCTTTTCCACTCTGTTTGCGGGTGCCGCATCCAACTCGCGGGTGATTGTCGATTTTCTCGGGCTGGTCGGTCTTGCGAAGATCGAGGACGAGAGCAGGCTCCTGGCGTGGCGTCGCGGTACCGTGATCGTGCTGTTGACCCTCTATATCATTCTGCATTCCTGGATCTCGCAGCCAGTCTTCATGGTCATCGTAGGCGGGATCGTGCAGGCCTCGATGCTGCCCGTCATTGGCTTCTCAGCCCTCTATCTCCGCTACCGGCACACAGACGCCGCGGTGCAGCCGGGACTCCTTGCCGACGTCCTATTGTGGGTCTGTTCCAGCCTGATGCTGGCCTTTGCGGTGTACAGCGTGATTACCCGGCTACTAGCGTAGCTTCGGTCTCCAGGCCGAAGTTCCTTTTCTTTCTTCGAGCCTTTGGCTCGACGGACGGCGGCCTGGAGACCACCGCTACGACGGATCCTTCTCGAAGATAATCAGGTGTTGGCGCGGAAGGACGCTGATCGTCTCGACCCATCGCAGTGGTTGCGGAGCCATTTCCAGCTTGACCTGTCTTTCGCTCATCTTGTGGAGTCGCTTGATAGGCACCGAGGGATCTTCCGCTCGATACTCGACGAATGCGACTCGTCCTCCTGGTTTCAGGCCTCGGCAGATCGCCTGCATCATCTCCCAGGGGTAGGCAAACTCGTGGTAGACGTCGACCATGAGTACCAGATCGAGTGATCCCGCGGGCAGCTTGGGATCCTTTTCCTCACCCAGAATCATTTCGACGTTGCCGACCCCACGTTCTTTGATCCGCTGCCCCAGGATCTGGAGCATCTCGGGCTGGATGTCGACCGCCAGGACGCGACCCTTTGTTCCAACCTCTTGGGAGAGCAGGAAGGTGAAGACTCCGGTCCCCGCACCGATGTCTGCTGCGACGTAGCCGGGTTTTACTTTCAGAGCATCGATCGTGAGCGAGGGTTTCTCCTCCCACTCGCGTTCCGGACGATCCAACCAATTGGCGCCCTGGTGGCCCATCACGTGAGAAATCTCTCGGCCTATATAGAACTTGCCGATGCCCTGTGGGTCATGATCTTCTTGGTACTCGTATCGAGCGCTCGACTGAGGTTTCTGAGAGGACTTCTGGGTCTCCGGGTAGAGTCCGTGGGAGCAGGCCAAGGAGACGACGGTCAAGAAAACGAAGAATCGTGTGAACATAGGTGAATTACTTCTGACCCTCGTTTCTCCACCATCGGAACTCCAGGGAACCTCTCTCTGCGCAGGCTGCGATGTCCAGATTCGAGTCTCCATCCAAATCAGCCAGTATCACCTGGTTGGCGTTCTTCCAGTTGTCCTTCACCATGTGCTCGGTCCAGGGACCGCTGGGATCGCCGCTGTTTTCGTACCAGAGGACCTGCCCCGGTCTGGAGAATCCACTGGCCACCACATCCATGTCTCCATCCCCGTCCAGGTCGCCGGCAACCGCCTCGAAGGCTTCGTTGAGGTGATCCGAGATGACGTGTCTGGTCCAGCCGTTTTCGGGAACCCCGTAGTTTTCGTACTAGACGATGTGGTGGTTGTATGACTGGGTGAACTCGGGTCTGTTGTTATAACGATCCGGCTTCACCTGGTCTCCCTGGTGCAGGGACCCCCAGGCTCCCAGCGCCATCACGACGTCCAGGTCCCCGTCCCCGTCGATGTCCGCAGGCTCCCCGTGAATGGGAGCTTGGGTTGCCTCGATGACGTGTTTCACCCATTCTTCGGAAGCCGGGTTTCCCGGGTTCTGGTACCAGATGACCTGGTTCGCGGTACGGCTGGTTCCCAATAGGTCCGGGTCTCCGTCCCCGTCGAAATCAGCGGCGCGGATGGTCCGGGTTTCTCCGACATCGATCTCGATGGCGCGCTTCGTCCACTCGCCCTCCGCTGGTGTTCCATCATTCTCGAACCAGGAAAACTGATTGCCCAGGCGCCAGCCGGAGCCTGCTGCGTCCAGGTCGCCATCCCCATCCAGGTGACCAGTTCGACGTCATACGCTCCTGGCAGCTTGCCCTGGGTGATAATGTGCCGGCGGCCACAACTTGCCGTCTCCAGGGGTTCCGCTGTTCTCGAACCAGAGGAGGTCTCCAAACTTGTTCTTCACAATGGCCACGTCAGGATCCCCGTCCCCATCGATGTCGCCGATTCGATGTCGCTCCAGACGTTCAGGATCCTTCTACTGGATCAGGTAACGCGTGAAGGCTCCACTGCCATCGTTCTCGAACCAATAGAGCATGTCGTGGTCGGTCGCGTCCGCACTGGTCAGATCCAGATCTCCGTCCCCATCCAGATCAGCAGCTGCGATGCCGAAAGGGTAGGCGTATCCGTCCATGATCAGGTGTTCGGTGAATCGCAGTTCCGTCTGGGGTTTCTCCCCTTTGGGCGAACCCGCTTCTAAATTGCTCTGAGCGCAACCGACCAGGAGTAGAAGCAAGCATACTACTGTTGAGCTGTTTGAAGGCGTCTTGTTCATAGTCTTTTCCTATCCTTCGGGGAGAAATACTATCCGGAATCTGGGACAATTATCGAGAGGGAAGGTATCAACGACTCTGAACGCCCCAAGGAGCCTCATGAAGAATATCCTCGATCTTCTGGACGAACCTGATACGACTGTGGCTGTGGTGGGTGCAACCGACAACTCCTCGAAATACGGAAGTATTATCTATCGGGATTTGAAACGTAAGGGGTATATGGTCTTTCCCGTGAATCCCAATCGATCTACCGTGGATGGAGACCGCTCCTACAATCATCTTCAGGACCTGGCCCAGAAGCCGAGCATCGTCAATATCGTCGTCCCGCCCGACGTCACTCTGGAGATCCTGGATCAGTGCTTGGAGTCCGGCTTGATGAACGTGTGGCTGCAGCCGGGAGCCGAAAGTCCACAGACCCTGGCGTTCCTGCAGCAGCACAATTTCAATTATCTGGCGAATGCATGCATCATGGTCGAGAGCCGGATGAACGCTTGAGCTTGACCGTTTCTCGGATCGCTTCCAGTTTACGGTCGCTCAGATACCCGTAGCGGTTGACCCAGAAGCCGTAACGACCTGCGGTCTGCCCTGCCAGCAGTCTTTTCCGGAAGTCCTCGAGGGGGCCGTAGCCGTGTGTCAGGACCAGGATCGGCGTCGAGCCCGCCTCCTCCTGGGCCCGAAAGTTCTTGCGTGACATGGCCCCCAGTCCGACCGGGTGCGGCTCTTCTGTTTCCGGGTAGTGATAGGCATGAGGGGAGTATACTCGCGTACGTGTCTAGCGTATCGTCCAAAAGTGTTGAGCCGTTTGAGCTTCGTGCCGATTTTAGCAAAGGAGGAGACCAAAAGATGCGAATAGGAATGCCTTTGTTCTATTGGTGTGCTCTCCCGTTTCTGACACTGTGGGCGGGATGTAGCCTCGAGGAAGCAGAGCCGGAGCATCTGGCCGCAGTGCAAGACAAACTCGAGCAGGGCGGCTCGGTCAAGATCGTCTGTTTCGGGGACAGTGTAACTGGCCTGTACTATCACACCGGTGGGAGACGCGCCTATACCGATCTGCTGGCTCTGGCACTGCGTCGCTCCTTTCCCGAGGCCTCGGTTACCGCGATCAACGCTGGGATTAGCGGAAACGACACGCGAGATGCCCTGGCACGGATCACCGAAGATGTCCTGTCCCACAAGCCCGACCTGGTGACGGTGATGTTCGGGCTCAATGACATGACCAAGGTACCGTTGGATGAATTCAAAGCCAATCTCATCGAGATCATCAAGAGGTGTAGGGCCAGCGGGGCGGAGGTACTTCTCTCCACTCCCAACAACGTGATCACTACTCCCCGGCGACCCATCGAAAAGCTCATCCTCTACTGCGAGGTCATAAGGCAGGTGAGCCGTCAACAGGGGGTAGCTTTGGCCGACTGCTATGCTGCCCTGGAGGTGATGCGGGAGCGTGACTCCAGAGGATGGCGTCTGTTCCTGAGCGACGAGATTCATCCCAACCTGGAGGGGCACAAGAGAATCGCCGAGTTGCTCGCGGGCGCCGTCAGTGGGAGCTCCGTCAGTCTGAACGATGTGGGCCCCTCGCAGCCCGCCATTCCCCATACCCTGGACTTGATTGGGCAGCGAGCGCCTCTCAAGATCCTGGCGATGACGCCCCTGGATCAGTCACTGGCTCCGGTTTTGGATCAGGTGGCTCCAGACTCTCCCGTCGAGATCGTCCCTTGGCCGACCGAGGGCAAGTCGCTTCTTGAGCTGGAGGCCGACGCCAAGTCACGCGTCCGCGCCCTGGTGCCGGATTTGGTGGTGGTGGCTGTTCCCGGTGGTGCGGAAGCCGCCGGGGATGAAGAGTTTATCCGCAGCTTTGCCTGGATACTCAACTGGTCCTTGAGTTTTGGCACTCAGGAGTGGGACTGCATTGTGGTCCATCCGGACGTCTTCGATCCCCAGGGTGGGGACTCCGATCGTGACGAACTGATTCGCCGGCTGGTCCGCGCCCAGGATCTGACCTTGGTGGATCGAGAAGATCCGGAGGCCGCAGTCGGGGAGATCCTGCTAAGGCTAAGGGCTCTGTCAAGAATAACTTCGCAGAGTTGGGGCTCAGATTTGCGCCAGATTTGGCCGCGAACGATTGAGCGAAACCGCAAGAGTAGCCAGGTCTACGCTGAGGATTTCGCGATTGAGGAGCGGCTGAAGATGGCGTAAAGATGGGCCCCAGAATGTGAAGTTATTTTTGACAGGGCCCTAACCCGCATTTCTCATCGCTAGTCTACTACGTCGCCGCAATCACCCGCCCTGGCTGCGTTACGCTCGGTCGGCCTCCTCGACGTACTGTCAAAGTACGACTGCGGCGGCTCGCCACGAGTGGTCTCGGTCGCAAGCCTTGCCAGGACGGCGCTTGCGACGCCTCGCTACGACGAGCGATGAGAAATGCGTCTATAAGAACATGGCCGTTGTCAAGGGCGCACTTCACCTAGATCGGCTCGGAGAGCCGATTAAGCCTAAGTTACCTCGTAGAAAAGTGATGTAACCTATTGTTAAGATTGGGGTAATGCTACAAATCAGCTGCGTCGGTACTGGGTACATTATAGACGAACGCCGAGGAGATCCAGGGCTCGCTGCTGAAGCGATGTGGGACGGGTGATTTTGTCGAAGGCTGCTGAGCCGGGCAACTGCGGCTGAATCCGGTTTTTGGAGATCGTGGCCAAATCGCTGAGCAAGGTCTGAAAGCTGTGCACGGGCCCACCCTCAACGGTGCGCTTGCGGTGAGCCTTGCGGAGGGCCTGAGGAGAGCGCTGAGAGGGTGCCACCACCGAATCGCGAAGCTGCCTCCCCGCCTCGGGATCCTCGTCGTCGAACAGGATCGGAGCTAACTTCTGTCGCATGTGCCACTCGACGTAGTAGGCAAGCATGCACAGAAAGACGTGAGCGCGGACCCGATCCTCCAGATGGTGGTAAATGGGTCGGACCTTCAGATCGACACTCTTACAGCTGCGGAAGGCCCGTTCGGCGACGGACAACCCCTTGTAGGCAGCCACCGTTTGTTCGGCATCCATTTGCTCGCGGGCCAGGTTGGTGCGAATCACATAGATCCCGTCCAGTGCCGCCTCCTGCTCGATGCGCTCCTGCCGGCGCTGGTAGGAGAAGGACTCCTCGCCGATCTCCAGGACAAAATGCTTGCCCACTTTGTAGCGGTTGAGGACTTTGCCCACCCGCAGGGCAATCCGATCCTTGCCCTTGAAGCGACGCTTCGGACGTTGCGTTGCCTGGACAATCTTCTCCAACTCCAGCTCGGTCGCCTGGAGCAGTTGCTGGCGATTGCGGGCCCGTTCCTCCGCTAAGAGGGGATTACGGCAGACAATGAGCCGTTCCCCGGGGTAGTCCGGGCTCTGGATCTCGGCCAGGTCGCGTTGATCAAACAGGGACAGCTGCAGCGGACCGGATTGAAACAGTTTGCGGATCTGAGGGCCTCGCAGGGCCGTGATCCAGCCCATGCCGGGCAGCGGCTTGAGCTCCTCCCGAATGCGGGCTTCCGTCAGCATTCCTCGATCGGCGACCACCACCACCGAGCGCAACCCGAAGCGTTGGCGCAGTTTTTGGATTTGGCTGGTCACTGTTGTGGGGTCCGCTCGGTTGCCTTCGAAGACCTCGACCGCGACGGGGCAGCCTTTCGCACAGCAGGCCGAAGACGATCTGCAGCGTACCCCCTTTGCCGTCTCGGGAATACCCCCGCTGGGCCAACGGGCAACTCCTCCCTTCGAAGTAGGTCGAGGTGACGTCGTAGATCACGAGGCAACCGTCCTGCAGGCGCTGAGCCGCCAGCTGGTTTTCAATCTTTGGTTGTCGAACGAGCAGCCAGTCCAAGGCGCCGTACAGATCATCGGCCGTCGCGGCCTCCACCTGTAAGAGCTCGCCCAAGCTGCTGGACAGGGTCTGGGGATCCCATCCGCGTGCGGTGGCCAGCTTGGAGCGGGGCTCCAGGATGCGCGCCACGATCAGGGCCACTACCAGGCGGCGCTGCAGGCTGTTGCGAGTGGCCAGTAAGCGCTCCAAACCGAGGCGGCGCAGGGTACCCAAGACGGCCGCCACATGACCATGGGGGCGAGTGCGCTGGACCTGGAAGGCTTGGCTCAAGTCGGAGATGACGGAGCCTCCCTTCAAGAGGCTGCGCAGGCCTTCGACGATCTCCGCGGGCCACTTGCTGAGGTTAGCCAGAGTGCGCTTGCGCACCTTGCCGGCTTGCCGGTAGGACTCGCGCAGGAGAATGGCCGGGGGCGAGTTGCGGTTGGGAACGGATTCGATGTACATGGGCACTATAATATCACATACTACCGACAATAAAGGACACTAAAGCAACTATTACATGGGTACAAATTGTCGAACACAAAAAGACCCTTACCTGATGATCCACAATGGCTTACAGGTTGTTTTTCAGCTAGTTTTCAGGGTAACTTCGGATTAAGCAGCTGGCCGCGTAGCCGGCCAGGCGCGATAAGAAGTTGTTCGTAGGCCATTGGATTCGTCGAGTCTGGGGACTCTAGTTTTTAGTTATGACCAGCGGGTTGACGTCGGTGACGTCGGTCTCCCCCATCCATCTATACGCGCATCAGCGGGCGAAGGTGGTGTCCTCGGCAAGGCCCAGCGCCGCCTGGGAAAAGGTCGAGGAGCCCATTGCCTTTATGAGAGCCTCTGCGGCACTCCTGTGTGCCCCAGGCAATGGGCGGTTGATGTTTTCTGCACCACGTTCGTCCAACGCATCATCTACAGTCCGGACTCCTTCCTTTGAAGGAGGCGAGGCTGCCTAATCAGGCTGTCGACTCGGAACGAGTCAGCATTTCTCACAGGCACGCCTCGCGAGAAGAACGCGGCGAGAAAACTCCGCATAGTCGATTTCGTCTCGCTGCATCAGGTACAGATGCTCACACAACTTTCGGGCCACGGCGGTCCGGGCCACCTGTCGGCCTCGCCGAGAGACCAAACGGCGGTAGAAGCGCCTCAAGTTGGCTTCGTGGCGGGCGGCGGAGACGCCCGCCTCCACCATCTGGTAGCGCAGAAAGGTCGATCCCTGTTTGCTGATGTGACCCAGCCGCCGCCGTCCGCCACTGGAGCGTTCGCTCGGCGTCAAGCCCACATAGCTGCACAACTGGCCGCCACTGGCAAAGCGTTGGACCGGTCCCACAATCAGCACCCAGGACAGGGCCGTCACCGGCCCCACTCCGGGATACGTCATCAAGCGCTCCGCCTCCGGGCGCTGGGCCGCCGCCTCTCGGATCTGTTTGTCCAGTACGGCGAGGCGAGGTCCAAGCCACTCCAGACCCTGCCACAACTGCTCGGCCGACTGCTGGGCGTAGGGGCGCAGCTTTAACTGCGCAAACGCTCGTTGGCCTTCCCCAGTGAACAACCCAGCCCCCAAGGTTAGTCGATGATTGATCGCCAACGACTGGAGCCCGTTCTTGATCCGCGTCCGGGTCCGAACCCAACGTCGGCGTTGGCTCAGCACCTGCCGCAGATCCCGTCCCTCCGGGTCGATCACCCAGATCTGGGGAAAGCGGTCCTCGATCAATAACTGCCGAATCAAGCGCGCATCCTCGCGGTCATTCTTCTTCTTGCGGACCTGCTGCGCTCGGATCTTCGCCGCATCTCCCACTTGCAGTTGTACCCCCAGTTTGTCCATCACCTCGTGAAACCAGATCGAATACCCGGTGGAGCTCTTGTCAATAGGTGTGGAAAAACATCAGGCGGCTTTCTCCTCCGGGACTTGGTTGACCGGGACTCCATTGACATATTTGGCGCCCTGGTAGACGTCTTTCATCAGCTCCGGTGCCTTCAACCGGCGGAATCGCTGCTCCGCCACCAACAGCATCTTCCAGATCACCGCCTGGGCGTTTTCCACTTTCTTGAATCGCTTGGCCGCGTCCGTTCGCAGCCGAAGAGCGGCAAACGGTGACTCCACTGGATTGGTGGTTCGCAGATGCTGCCACTGCTTCTTTGGATAGTTGTAAAAGGTCACCATCCGGTCCCAGTCCTGCTCGATTAGCTCAGCCGCCAGGGTCAGCCCTCGCTGCCGGCACCAGTGCTGAAAGACCTGCTTGAGTCGTTGTGCCTCCTCTCGAGTCTCGGCGTAAGGGATCTGCCGCAGGATCAGCAAGGCCGGCTTGTGCACTCGCTTAGGGAGCTTGGCCAGCAGGTTGACGATCCGATGATTCCAGCAGCGCTGCTCCTCGGCCTGGGGATAGACGTTGCGCAAAGCTCCCCAGATGCCCAGGTGGCCGTCTCCGATCACCAGCCGTGGACAGCCCATCCCCCGGCGCTTCAAGTCGCGCAGTACTTCCGACCAGCTCTGGGTCGATTCCCGATAGCCGCTCGTGACCGACACCACGGCTTTGCTTCCGTCACTTAAGGCGGCCAGCACCACCAGCAGGACTGCCTTTTCCTTCTCCAGACCCGCCTTGACGTAGATTCCATCTACCCATAAATACACCACTTCCAGATCATTCAAGGGTCGACTCTGCCAGACTTCCCATTCGGCCTGCCACTTCTCTTTCAACCGCGCCACCGTGGAGGCCGACAGAGGCGCCTTGTCCCCTAAGAGCCCTCTCAGAGCCAGATCAAAATCCCCCAGCGCCAGACCATGCAAGTACAGCTCAGGGATCAGTTCTCGAACCTGCCGCGTCCGCTTGGCAAACAGGGGCAACACCCGACTTTCAAAGCGTTCCTCTAGATCCCGCACTCGAGGCCTTCGAACCTGGATCGTCCCCGAGCTCAGCGTCAGATGCCTCGGCTTCCCATATCCATTGCGATAGCCCGACGGAGCGTCCACGGCCCTTCGCCGCTCACTCTTACGCCGCCCTAATAACTCCGTGACTTCCTCCTCCAGCAGCTCTTGAACCCAGCCTTGGATCTTCCCCCGCACCCAATCTTCCAGCTCCTCGAAACAAACTCTTGACTGGACACTTTCCTCAATGTTCTGCTTGCTCATGCGGTGTGTACTCCTTCCGTTGCGGGCCTTTCGGCCCTGGGTTTTATCAACCCGGAAGGATACTCACCGCCTATGCTATTTACACACCTTCTGATGGTAGCTCTACCCGGTGCTCTCGATCCCCACCACGGTCGGACCCGCCAGACCCCCGTAAAATCTCTCGACCTCCTTTCCTTCGTGATTCAAGCGTCGCTCCTCCAGCTCTCCGCTCTCCGTATCCACCATTGCAATCGCCTGGAATCTTGTGTGAAAATCAGATCCAATTAGTTTCATTTCGGCCTCCTCTTCGATGAGTCCCCAGACTCTTTCGAACTTAGGGCCTACGCGGCTCATTGTAGAGTCAGCCCCTGAAGAGGAGGCCGTGTTCTTATGAGATCAGGCTAGTGCTGGAACTGGAAGGCGTAGAGTTTGCAATTCCTGAGTTTGAAGTAGAGATTGACGTCCTCTCCAGCCAGGCTGGATACATCCTGACTTCCCTTCCAGGAGACGGGAAAGGCGACGTTGTTTCCACCGAGGTGATCGGAGTCATCCAGGCTGAATCCGTCGATTGGGTTGCCTTCGAGGTTCCGAATCTCTACGAAGGCTTCGCCGCCTGCGCTCGTGTCCAGGTTCAACTCCACCAGACCGAGAATCGGCTTCTCGAAATGAATGCCATCTCGCGACTCGGCGTAGCAGAGGCCCCGAAAGCCTTCTCCTGGTCGTCCCTTGCCCGTGTAGAGATCGTACCAGAGACGGATCCGTGGACCGTCGGGTCCGTCCTCTTTCAACACGCTGCCGTAGACGTGAATGTTGGCGCCCTGCTCCCAGGGTTGGTCGACGACGACCAGACGCTCGCCCGTTTGATAGGGAGGATTCATGCGGAGGGTGATGCCATCGCTGGATTCGATGAACCTGTGGTCTGCGAAGAGCTGCTTCTGGTGTCCAACGTCCTGTGTCTCCGCCTCCGCCTGCTCGGCACAGACGGCGCTTGCTGCAAGAACCACCAACAAACGAATTGCAGGCTTTGTCATAAGAGAATCTCCTCGGTTTTCGGTGCTCAACAGTCTACTATGGTGCGCCACCCAGGGTTGCTTCCAGCGCCGCAATCCAGTCGGAAACCTACTGCTTTCTTATCTCCGCACAAACAATGCAGTCAAGGCGCCGATTACACAGGCAACCGCCACGATGGGGAACACCAGGGCCGTGTTGTCATTGTTGGTTTCGATGATTCTTCCAATCAGGGGTTCTCCCAGGCCGGCTACCACATAGGCAAAGGTGTTCATGACGCCGACCCCAGTTCCAGCGCGGTGGGTGCCGAGTAGGTCAGGAGCAAGCGCCCAGAAAGTCGATTGCGGACCATAGGCAAAGAATCCACAGAAGAAGAGAATTGGGACTCCAGTCCAATGTCCCTGTGGCACATAGAACATGGCCATGGAGGCGATGGCGGCGATCGACATAAAGGCGGTGATGACGCCCGATCGCTTGGATCCAAAAAGACGATCTGAAATCCAACCACTGCTCAGGGCGCCCAGCGCCATTCCCATCGGCAGGGCGATGGCGATCCATCTGCCACCCGGGCTGTCTTTGTAATGTTGGCCCAGAAAATAGACCGGGACCCAGATCAGGAGACCGTAGCGAGCCATGTTCTGAAAGCCGATGGCCAGGCTGGCGATCATGAAGCGCCAGTTGCTCAAGACGTGACGGTATCGCTCTGCCGATGTCTCCTCGGTCTCTACATCCGGCTTTTCGGTCTCGGCCTCACCCTTTCGCTCAATCGGCGGGAAGCCCAGATCCTGAGGACGATTGCGCGCCACCAGGAAATACACTCCGCCGCCTAACAGCAAGAGCAAAACCGGCAACCGAAAGATCCATCGCCAATCCAGCTGGAACACCTCTAACACCAGTAATGACGTGACGAAGGCAAGGACGGACGACATTCCGGCCGCAAAGACATAGAGCCCGAATGCCTTGCCTCGCTCGCGACGCGGCCACCAATTCGAAATGACGCGGCTTCCCGGGGCCCAGCCCATAGACTGAAAGTACCCGTTGACAGCCCAGAGGGTGATCAGACTTGCGAATCCAGTGGCCAAGCTGACCGTCCAGTTGGTAATACAGGAGAGCAGGGCACCGAGGCTCATCATCCGGCGTCCACCGAAGCGATCTCCCAGGTTGCCGTTGATCGCCTGGCCGACCGCGTAGCTCCAGAGTAGCGCCGCGCTCACCCAACCCAAGACCTCCTTCGAGAGACCCAGCTCTTTTTCGATACCGGGAATGGCAAAGCCCAACGTCTGTCGACCGGTGTAGTAGAAGAGGTAGCAAAACATCGTGGCCAGGAGCATTCGCCACTGGGCAGAGCGCATGCTGGAGGGGCTTGTTCTTGAGAGGTTCGCCATGCCGCAGATTCTAGTCCTTGGCTCCCATACATTTCGAGTTCCCAGGAGGAAATAGGAGGATTGGCACGGGACAGACTTGAATTCTTCCAGACTGGTCAACTAGACTAGTCATATGCGCTCAATGAATGCATCGGAGTTCAAGGCCCGATGTCTGGCCCTTCTCGAGGAGGTGCAGCAAACTGGCGAAATCATAACGATTCTCAAGCGTGGTAAACCTGTGGCTTGCGTCTCTCCGGCCCGGGAAATTACTTCCGGCTATCCCCAGGACGCCCTGAAAGGCACGGTCAAGATCCTGGGGGATGTGATGGAACCGGTAATTGCCCCGGAGGCCTGGGAGCTCGAAAAGAGCACTCTTGACCCACATTCACCATATAGGACCCCAAGATTGCTTGCCTGAATCGGTCTAACCTACTATAATTAAAGGAGATATAGCGCACAAAGGGGGCAAGGAAATGACTGACCCCAAGGGGGAAGGTGTGAAGGTCGGTTTTGATGGCAGTTTGAGGCTCGAATTTCATGGTGCTAAGGTCACATCGGATGCCGGACTTCTCGCCTATCGTGATCTGGATGAGGCGTTGGGTTTATTCGATAGTGTGCCCTTCGTGTTTCACGATTCGCGGACCGGGCGCAACATCCAGCACCACCTCACGGCCTTGCTGCGTCAATCGGTATACAGCCGACTGGCGGGTTATGAAGATGTCAACGATGCCCATCGCTTATCGGTTGATCCGACTATGCGGAGGATCACCGGAAAGAAGCTCGACGATAAGAATGCCGCCAGCGCCAACACGATGGGTCGATTCGAGACCAAGATGCTGTCCGTCGAGGACAACCTCCAAGCCCTTTCGGAAGTCAATGGTCGATGGGTGGAAAGAGCGCTGCAGAAAACAACTCATCGACGCATCATTTTGGATATGGACAGTTCAGCCAGTCCGGTCCACGGCGAGCAAGAAGCCTCTGGATACAACGGCCATTTCGGATGCACCTGCTACCATCCCCTGTTTTGCTTCAACCAGTTCGGAGATTGCGAAGGGTCCATGCTTCGGCCCGGCAACGTTCACAGTGCGGACCGCTGGAAGGAGCTGCTGGAACCAATCGTGGCTCGGTACGAGAGGAAAACAGTCCGCAAGTACTTTCGGGGTGATGCCGCCTTCGCCAAGCCAGAGATTTATGAATACCTGGAAGAGAAGGGCTTTTTGTATGCCATCCGGCTTCCCGCCAACCAGGTGCTTCAAGAAAAGATCGAACACCTGCTGACCCGACCGGTGGGGCGCCCACCCAGAAAACCCGTCGTTTGGTTTGCTGATTTCAAATATCAAGCCGCCAGTTGGGAGCGGGCTCGTCGGGTGATTGGCAAGGTCGAGTGGCATCGCGGCGAACTCTTTCCGAGAGTCGGTTTCATCGTGACCAATAGGAGCGCACGAGCCCCAGGGGTGGTTCACTTTTACAACGGTCGCGGCAGGGCCGAGCAGTGGATCAAGGAAGGCAAGTATGCCTTGAACTGGACGCGGTTGTCCTGCCAGCGCTTTATCCCGAATCAGGTGAGGTTGGGTCTGTTTGTTTTGGCCTACAACCTGGGCAATTTTCTGCGGCGTCTGGTCCTTCCCAGAAGAATCAAACACTGGTCCCTTCGCACCCTATTGAGCAAACTGATCAAGATCGGAGCGAAGGTGGTTCACCATAGCCGGATGGTGACGTTTCAGATGGCGGAAGTCGCGGTCAGCAAGGAGGTATGGGCCGAGATATTGTCTCGGATTGACCGATTGAGATGGAGTACGGCTTAGCGTCCAGTGTTTTCTGAACAAGGCCCTGGAGAGGTGTTTCCGCTTGTCGGATTTCGGCAAAGGCGCTTGGATACCCCAGGGGCCAGAGGCCCTTTTCAGCGGAAAGATGACGAGGGAATCGTTGACGCGAGGTTGGAGGGCTGATAAGTTTCGACCATTCATCATAGGTAGGTCGGCGGAACTCGGATCCGAAGTTGATATGAGGAATGTCGGCTTGAATGATCGGACTTCTGGATACGCATGTGTTGCTGTGGTGGCTGGAAGGGAGTTCGAGGCTCTCGCGACAGCAGAAGAGGGCCATCCAGAGCGCCACTGAAGGGGCTCCTCTCGTTGTCTCGGAGATCTCCCTCTGGGAAATTGCCACCCTCTTCGAGATGGGACGAATTTCCCTGGATTTACCTCTTCGTGACTGGCTCGAACGTGCGACGGCTGCCCCCCTGGTTCGTCGCTTTGGAATCACTCCCGCGGTGGCCGCAGAGGTAGCGGCACTACCCTCCTCTTTTCACCGCGATCCTGCCGAT
>CBDCOR010000011.1:0-5843 GCA_965219855.1 Acidobacteriota bacterium | reverse complement strand
CGTTTATCTCTTCCGTGACGTCAACGGGATCTCGCCGATCACCCCCGAGGTCCTGCGCCAACGCACCAGAACCGTACCGACGCTGGGTGGAGTCCTTCGCCTTGTGTCACGCCCTTCCGATCGAATGGGCCGAGAAAGGGGTGAGCAAAGAAGACCAGGTGCGGCCGTATCTACAGCGCCTGGAACGGAAAAACCAGTTCGGCGTGTACTTCATCTACCGCAGCATGGAAATAGGGCCCACCTTCCGCTCCAGCACCCCCAAGTTTCCGACCTCAGACCCCGACTACCGCATCCTGCGACGGCAACGGAGTCGCTACACCCATTACTATTTCTACATTCGAGATCCAGAACTGGGGCCGAAGTTCTCCCTTAAGGAACGTCAAAGCATCCCTCTGCAGCGGCACTTTTCGATGCCGCAGGTCGAGTACTGCCGCAACTTCGTCTTCCGTCGAAACTTCCCCATTCACAAACTGTTTGAGCGTTCTTGCGATCTGTCCCTGTGGCGCCTGCGAGGGGACAAGATCGCTCAGGTCTTTGGCTTTCGCGTCAATCGCCGGCTGCGGGGTAAGCTGCACAGTGTGCTGGAGCGGATGGAGCACGGGCACCATGTCTTCCGCGCCGGCTGCAAAAAGGCCGTCCTGCGCATGTACGAGAAGTACGCCACCTTCCTGCGGGTGGAGGTCTTGAGCAACCACCTACGCGACTTTCGCATCGGTAAGTCCTTGCACAACCTGGAGGCGGTCCGCCAAACCCTGGCGAGTGTCACCGACCGCTTCGCCGGCCTTTCAAGCCGAGGCCCTTAACGTCTCGGTCGACTTCCCCTTCTTCCAACGCCTGGCCCTTCCCCTCACCCGGGGGCAGAGCCGAATCCCCGGAATCCAGATTCACAATACCCGCATGATCCGCCTGATGCAGGTGCTCCTGCATAGCGGGCCGACCCTTACCGGCTGGAGTTCTCGCGAGATTTATCAGGCCCTTCTGGAGACCTTCACTTTGAGCGCCCAGCAGTACACCCTGACTCAGCTGCGCTACGACCTGCGCAAGATGAAGGGCCACGGATTGATCGAGCGCGTCGGTCGCCAATACCGCTACCGCCTGACCGAGAAGGGGTGTCGAACCTCGTTGATGTTTGTCCTCTTCCACCAACGCGTCTGCGGTCCGCTCGCCCACAGTCTCTTCAACCGGCCGCCTCAATCCGCTTTCAAGCCTGCCACCCAACTGGAGGCGGCCTACCGCAAAGCCGACCAATCGATCGAGCGAATTCTCAAACTACTCGCCGCTTGAAACTCCCACTCGCAGAAAACTAGCAGGATTGCGACGGCGTCGCACCGACCTGCCCACCCCTGTCCCTAGCTGCACTCCCAGGCCTACATCGGGCTGGATTCACGCTCAAAGGAAGGAGATTCCTCTCGCCCATTGTCTGCGCTTAACCGGCCACAGGCAGCCAATCGGCTTCTGAGAGATAATGTGAGAGCAGAATTCTCAGAATTGCGGAGCTAGCAAGTAGCGAGCGACCTCATACCGCCGAGTAAGAATTGAAGGAGATGTAGAGGAGGCACTCCTGGGGATTGCCTCCTCATCGTGTCGGCGATAACCTTCGGTGATCAACAAAAAAACACTGGAGGTTGTCATGGCCGACTATGCCAGTCTATTGCGGGATCACGTCACACTCAAGTGTCGCTGCATCGACCGAGTCTTCTTGCAGGCTTACGTTCCCAAGCTGCAGTCGGTAGGACAAGTCTGTACCTTTCTACGTTGGATCAAGGGGTTCAAGATCCCCTCCTCGGCGGCCTTCGGCAAGATCGGCCAGGCCTACGTCAAAGCCATCCACCGCTTCGCCGAAGAACACAAGATTCCCGTAGTGCACTTCAAGAAAGGGGAAAACAAGGAGGAGATGGCTCGTCCCTACCTGGAAGCGGCGGCGAAGGAAGGGCAAGAGCGGGTGGTGTTGATCGGCATTGCTCAGGAGAAAGCATCGGTGTGGCGTTCCTGGAAGGGCAAAGGACAGGAAACGGCGGCGCATCCTCATATGGAGTGGGGCCGTGAGATGGCCTACATCAAGCACTTCTACTTCTACCTCTGGGACGCCGAGTGGGGTGGCACGTTTTGGAAGACCAACGCCTACGCGCCTTCTCCTATCTGGTGGTGGCTCAACGGCCACGAGTGGGCCAAGCGGCAACTGGAGAAAGCGGGCATCGCCTAGGAGGCCCTGGACAACGGATTCCGCTCTTGCGCCGATCCCGAAGCGCTGCAGAGCATCTGTGATCGGTTGGGTTCGGGGGCCGTGCGCAGCTTCTTCTGGCGTTGGTGGTGGCGTTTGCCTTCTCCCTTCAGCTCCGAGGACTTCGAGGCCGGTTACACCTACGAGTTGGCCTTCCGCCAGTTCGAGGTCTCCGAGACCTGTGTCTTTGACCGACCTCAGGCCGGGCGGATGTGGTTTGAAGGGGTAATCCGAGACCATCTGGACATTGGTCGTCCCGAACAGGTGGCGCTGATCTTTGATCGGCGGGTCACCCGACGAACTCCCGGAAGCTTTCGCTCCCGAGTCCTCAGACGGGGAGTGGATCCGGTCCTCAGTTGTTACTACAAATCGTCTCGCATCAAACAATATTTCAAAGACGGCCGCGCTTTGCGGACCGAAACCGTGATCTGCAACAGCTACGACTTTGGAGTGGGTCGCCGCGTTTGCGCGCGCAACTGGTAGGCCCTTTGGGCCGTTGGCGAATCCGCCAACCGGCGTCTGTGCGACGCCGAAGCCGCAGACGCCCGACCCGCACCCGACGTGCTCACCTTCCAGGAGGTGAGCCAACCCTCGAAAACTGCCGAGGGTCTTCACAGTTCCGGTCTTCGCTTCGGCGATCCTCGGGTGATGGCGGTCTTCTCCAGCCTGGTCGCCTTTAGCTGTCTCGTCGCTGGTTTCGACAACCGTCGGTTGGTGGAGCAGGTCTCTGCCCTGCTCGATGCCCCCTACACTTCACGCCAGGCGAGCTACGATCTGCGCCGGTTGAGGCGAAAGGGACTGATTGACGAGGTGCCCCGCAAACGCCAGTACCATTTGACGCCCTTGGGCAGAAAGGTGGCCGTGCTGTTCATCAAAGCCTACGGTCGAGTCCTGGCACCCGGCTTGACCGCGCTGGATCTCAAACTGCCCCAGGAAGTGGCTCAGCGCTGCCCTCTGGCGACGGCTTGGCGTCGGTTCGACCGCTCGTTGAACGTCTTTGTCGAAGAGCAATTACTCGCTGCTTGACACTTCTTGATCAGTTTGTGAACTTTTTCTCGACCAAGGGGTCTCTAGCCCCTCACAGCAGGGGCAGTTGGATCCTTCTCGCCTCAGACCAGCTTCGATGAACTGATTCGGAAAGCTCCATGTAGCGGACACCGGTTCCGAAATCGGTAAACTCTACCTGCTCCTGACCTCTGATGGCGCTGACGAACTCTTCCTCAACCCGCCATCCACCTCCGGGTTCGACCGCCAGCTCTTGAGGAACGTCGCTCCCTCGATCGAACCAATGGAGGGCCTCGGTGTTCGGGCTATATCTGAGCGAGCCCTTGCTGCCGTGAAGCCGCAGCACCGACTCAGGCTCGCTACCCGCAACAGCACTGCACAGGAGGTGCCCGGCAGCTCCGTTTTCAAATTGGGCGATTACGGTCAGATGATCCGGCATCTCCACCGGGTAGGGGCTGCCAGTTTCCGGATCGTCTTTGGAATCAATATGAATCTTAGCACAGGCGTCGATCCATTCGACCGAGCCCAACCAGCGCACCAGGATTTCAAACCATTGTCCCAGGGTCACGTAGTTATGTCCCGAGAGTTCCTTGCGCTGTCGCCACTTCAGCGGAGTACCTGGATCGGTGAGATCATCCCAGAGATCACGAACCTCCACCATTAGCCATTCCCCCAGGCCGCCCTCGTCCAGAATCCTGCGAACCGTCCGGTTGACGCGGAGACCGAGTGGAGTCGGCACAAGCTGCGTCACCAGGTGCGGCGTTTTCTTCGAAGCCTCCAGCATGGTCCGGGCCTCGGACAGGTTCATCGCCATCCTGGCTTCGCAAAGGACGTGCTTCCCTTCTTCCAGGGCCGCACAGGTAATCTCGCGGTGCAGGTAGGGCCAGGTGCCGATACAAACCGCATCGACATCGGGAGAAGAGATGACATCCCACCAAGAGTCCTTGATCTCGGGAATATCGTACTCCTGAGCGACTTTTTCAGACGACTCCCGGCTGCGATTCGCGACGCAGACGATTTCTACGTTCGGTAGAGATTGAAAGCCGGGAATGTGTTTTCTCTTGGTGTTTGCCCCGGCTCCCACCAACCCTATACGAAGGGTGTCATGTTTTTCTTGCATACCTGCCTTTCCGGATCAGGGAAACCTGCTATGAGAAACAGTGTGCTCTTGCGGGGTGTCGGTCGACCAGGCAGAGTCAGGCCTTCGCGTCAATCCGACTGCATGGTACTAATCTCATCCTTTGAGATCTTGTCGACGCTCTTGGGGTTGAAAGTCTGTTGGGTCGCTACTCTGAGAGCGACTTCGATTCTTCCTCCGATCAACACAAAGAACTGGAACAGAAATCCTCCCCCCTGCATGGCTTCGATCTGATACTCCTGCTCGGTCAAATCGCCCAGCCACTCCATAGTTCGGTCGGAAAACCCGGGGGACTCGATCACACCTCGTGGAAGGGCCAGGATCAAGGTACCCGGTTCGTCTGCAAGCGCTTCGGCGATGCGTTTTCGGACTGCGGCCATGAAGGACACCAGCTGCCCTGCGTACTCCAGTTCGCTAGACTGGGCACGGGCCGGCGGAGCCAGACCCCAGGTAATATGGTGGATAAACGGATTCCCGTACCCTTCGCTCAGCATGTGGTTGCGGGCGGCCTCGTCCACAGGATGAACCACGGCAACATAGTCGAACCAGCCCTGGGCGCGGGCCGGACTCTGGGCCGGCAGCCCCGAGGGGACGTTGATGTAGTCGTGCCCGTCAACAGGGGAAGGGTAGCACCTGGTATCCCAACCAGCGACATATCCGAGCTTCTTCAGGGGTCCAGCCACTGCCTGGGGAGGATCGCAAAAAAATGGCGGCGTGGTCCGGATTGGAAAGAAGAGGAACGCCCGCCTCCTTCATCTTCAGACCCACGGCCATCGCCTCAGACAGCCGTTCTTCTGCATTGGGGATCCGCAAATGCTGGCTGAAATCAGCCGGCAATGCGATCTGATCGCTCATGTCTCAGAAACTAATCTATCTTCGCCACCACCATGGTTACGTGATTGCTGTCTCCCTTTTTCTTGTAGTAGGTGTGAACGTAGGTCCCTTCGCCGAATTCGCCTCCCCGGATCGAGCTGGGAGTGAAAAGGAAGGTAAGCTCTATGCCCTTCTTGGTACTCACGACCAGCTCCTCGTCAGAGATGGCCTTGACGGTCCCATAGACGTCGAAAACCCTTTCCTCAATCGGCTTGCCCTTCCTCCAGAAGCAGCCCGGCTGGAGCAAGAGAGAAACGCTTAGCAGCAACCACAAGGCCGTTCGCATCGTTGTGATTCTATCCGGAAGAGGATGGGCAGAGCAAGATCACGCTGTGGGCGAGTGCCCCAAAGCGTTCCTCCCAAGAAACTCCTTCACACGCCGCTCGATCTGGGAGCGGACCGCCCGAAATCCCGCGATGATATCCGAGGGCTCTCCTACAGTGGCAGCCGGATCGGGCAGTCCCCAGTGCTCTGCAACCATACCGGGAGGCAACACAGGGCAGGCCGCCTCCGCATCACCGCACAGCGCCACCATATATTGGTATCGGGTCAGGTTCTTGCTCGCCAGCGAGTCGGACGTCTGGCTAGAGATGTCGATGCCTACCT
>CBDCOR010000010.1:0-279675 GCA_965219855.1 Acidobacteriota bacterium | reverse complement strand
GGAAATGTGTAAGTAATTGATAAGGAAGGGGAAAGAGGGCTTTTTCAAGCTCCGAAACTGTCAGGGCCGTTTGCTAGACTATTTGGTGCAAACAATTAGACTAAAACGACTTACGACGATTTCAGGAGTTCGGAGATGCGTAAAAAGCGTGAAAAACAACGCCCCCTTTCCCCGCAATGGCCCGATCACCAGCTGGCCCATGAATTGAAGGTGATCTCGCGCATCCTGGACGACAATCCCCAGACGCTGGAGCTGATAGTACAAGATCTCTCTGACAGGGTCGATTCCGGTGTTGGCGCCCCCGGTTTGACGGCCGAGCAGGTGCTGCGTTGCGCCGTCATCAAACAGCTGCATCAGTTCAGCTATCGCAAGCTGGAGTTTCATCTGGTGGATTCGCAAAGCTGTCAGAGGTTCTGTCGCTTGCCCTATGGGGCGTCGATCAGCAAAGCCACCCTGGCGGAGAACCTGGGGAAGATTGAGCCGGGGACTTGGAAGGCGATCAACGACCACTTGGTGCTCTGGGCGCAGGCTCGGGGTCTGGAAAAAGGCCAACGGATTCGGGTCGATGCCACGGCGGTCGAGACGAACATCCACTATCCGCTCGACAGTGAGCTGTTGTACGACGGCATTCGAGTCGTGACCCAGTCGCTGGGGCGGCTGCGGGAGCGGGAAGGGATCGGCTTCGTCGATCATACGCGGCGGGCCAAGCGGCGCGTCCTGAACATCCGCAACCGCCGCGGCAAGAAGCGCCTGGACAGTTACCGCGATCTGATCAAAGTGGCGTCCAAGACGGCTCACTATGCCGAGCAGGCGCTGGCAGCTTCCGCGCAGTGGAGCGATCCCCTCAGTCTGGCCGTGGCGGCGCAACTGGCCCACTATCTGGGGCTGTTGCACAAAGTCATCGAGCAGACTCAACGACGGGTCCTTTCGGGCGAGGCCGTCGCGGCCCAGGAGAAGATCTGTTCCCTCTTCGAAGAGCACACCGATATTATCAAGAAGAGCCCTCGGGAAACGGTCTTCGGCCACAAGGTGTTTGTCAGCACGGGCGCCTCGTCGCTGATCCTGGATTGTGTGGTGGAACGGGGGAATCCGGCCGACAGCAACTATGTGCAACCCTTCTTAGAGCGGCATCGACAGCTGTACGGGAAGGTCCCCCGCCAGAGCGCCTGGGATGGTGGTTTTGCCTCGGCTGCCAACCTGCGCTGGGCCAAAGAGCAGGGGGGTACAGGATGTGGCCTTTTCCAAAAAGTGTGGGTTGACGGTTGAGAGCATGGTGCGTTCCAGTTGGGTCTACAAACAACTCAAACGCTTCCGCGCCGGGATTGAGGGGTGCATTGGGACCCTCAAGCACACCTTCGGTCTCCACCGCTGTAGCTGGAAAGGCTGGCCTCACTTTCAAAGCTACGTCCATGCCAGCGTCCTGACCTATAACCTGGTCGTCCTGGCCCGACTCCTGTTGTAGCCTTTTGTGGCTGACCGTACTGCCTTGTGGCTCCGACTCGGGGAGAGGTCTGCGCCGAACCGCTGCTTTTTGGCCCGCGTGCCCTCGCTCGAGGGTCCTTGCTCTGGATCGAGCTGGGTCGAGCCGGTCTGTCAGCAGTCTCAAGTATAATAAGTGTTTACGATTCAACAGATTACAGTTCTGAAAACCCCGGTTTTCGGACGGGCACTAGCTAGTGCTACGAGACTGCTATTCGAATGATTTAGCTCCAGCCCATCCCGGGTTGTGATAAAACACGGGAGTCGGATTGGGGAGCCATCTTCCGGGCTCGGCGGGCTGATGTGATGGTTAGGAGGCAGGGATGAAGGCAATCGGTACGCTAACGGCAGTCGTGTGTCTGATGTGGTCCGCAATGCTCGCACAGACCTTCAAAGGCGTCATTCCCTCCCAGGGCCTGATATTCCCCGAGATCGTGGTTGGAGGAACCAGTGAATCCGAGATCAATCTGCTTGCCCAGGGAGCCGATGCTTCGGAGGGAGATGTCCGGATCTACGCCCAGGACGGCCAACCTCTACCCGTATTGGTCAACGGCTCGGAAGCCATGTCAGAGTTCACCTACTCCCTGACCAGTGGATCATCAGCCACCTTTGTACTCACCTCGGACAGCGTGGCGCTGACCGTGGGCTTCGCCGTAGTGTCGCAAAACAAACCCGCCGATCAAACAACGGAAGGAGCAAGCCAGAACCGTGCCAGGGACAAGAGCGGTGCCCTCAACGGACAAGTGACCTTCCGTCTCCGCAGCGGACAGGATCTGCTCGCTCAGGTAGCCGCACTGCCTGCCCAGGAGCTGTCCAAGGTGCAGTTGGTGTACAACAACACCGGCGGAAACAGGACGGCACTCGCTATCGCCTCGCTGCAGGCGAATAACCTCTCGATCTCCCTACACGACGAAGGCGGCCAGGAACTGGAGACAAAGCAGGAGGCCTTCAACAACATGACGCAAAGAGCGCTCTTTGTGGATGAACTGTTTCCGAGTACGGTAGGGTCGAGGGGATCTTTGAGGATCGATGCCACGGAGCCGTTCTTTGGACTCGCGCTCGATCAGAATGGCATCCTCCTCTCAAGTGGAGGTCTTTTCCCAGGGGTCATCGAACGGGAAATCACAATCGATCTGGGCTTCGCTGTGCTGCTTGGAACTCTCCGGCTGATTCAGAATGGTCCTCTGTTGACCGGGACCATCCGCTTGCGGGACGCCGCTACCGGAGAAGGACCAATCGAACCGGTTGCTGGTGTTTTCTTCGGAGTTGCCGAAACGCAGCAATACTTTCTACAGCTCTCCTGGGGCGCTGGGATCACTCAACTCCTGATTACTGATGCCATGGATCGAAACCTGGAGGGCCAAACCATCGGCGTCGTCAGGAGCGTCATCTCGACCGGCTTCAGCATCGGCGCCATCTTCGCCACTGGGCTCTTCCAGTTTTCCAAGAAAGAGAGTGCTCAATTCTGACTTCGTTAAGGTTCTTTAGACCTGGCTGAAACCCCAGATCCCGTTGCCCTTACCTTTGCGTTGCCTTCGCCTTTGCCCGGCAATCATCTCGCGTTTTTCTGGCCGGGAGCTCCGTTAAATGGCAAACCGTGACCAATGTTAGGATGTAAGTGGAAAGTGTTGATTGTGGGGTGGAGCTTGTCAAGCGGGAGGGGGTAAGGCCGTGAACAGGAGATTCTGCCAGCATGCCCAGAGTTAAAAGTCTCTCGTCGAGTTCCAGAGGAGGCCCACATTTCGAGATTTTGCGAGCGAACGGTTTCGAGGTGGAAATGGCTCCTCCTAGTGTTGATCTGTTTCAAGAAGACAATGTCATTTCCGTGCTGCAGGGCTGCGAGGCATCGGTTGCGGGGTCCGAACCTTATTCTCGGCGGGTCATCGAATCGCTGCCCGATTTGCGCGTAATCGCTCGCAGTGGTGTTGGCTTTGACGCGGTGGACGTGGCGGCATGCGATGATGCCGCAATCGTCGTCGCGACAACCCCAGGTGTAAATCACCACGCGGTCGCCGAGCACACGGTCGCTTTGCTGATGGGTGTTGCCCGTGGGTTTCCCGAACTCGATCACAACGTGCGCAAAGGCCGGTGGCAGCGAAGACTCCGTCCGCGTGTAATGGGAGCAACTTTGGGAATTGTCGGCTTGGGCCGTATCGGTCGAGCGGTTGCGACTCGAGCCATTGGTTTGGGAATGAACGTGATTGCGTTCGAGCCGTACCCAAATCTCGAATTCGTCGATCAGTGGACTATTGAGTTGCTCGAACTCGATGACCTGCTGGCTCGTGCAGATTACGTCTCGTTGCATTTGCCGGCGTCGGCCGAGACCCGACACATCGTCAATGCGGATTCGCTGGCGAAGATGAAAGAAGGATCGGTGCTAATCAACACGGCCCGTGGACCTCTCGTCGATGAAGCGGCCCTCTATGAGGCCTTGAAGGCGGGTCCTTTGCGGGCCGCGGCTCTCGATGTCTTTGAAGTCGAACCACTGCCGTTGACCAGTCCGCTGCTGGAACTCGATAACGTTTTGACCAGTGGGCACGTAGCCGGGCTCGACACGCAGTCCTACGAAGACGGTTTCAAAATGGTAGCCGAGACCATCATCGATCTCCACCACGGTGGCTGGCCGACCGGCTGCATCCAAAACCTGAAGGGAGTGAGGGGTTGGAAATGGAATCGCTAAGTACACTGGAACATAAATACAGCAACGTTTGAAAATAGGGCGGATGATTGCGGCGTCGCAGTAGACCAGCGATGAGAAATGGCGGCTAGAGGCTCCTCATTTGCCTCTTACCACTTTCACCTTCACGAAAGGGCCGTGCGGAAACGCTCCATGGCCCGGTAGTCATCGCCTTCCGGAAAGGCTTCCATTCCCACATACCCGGCGTAGCTAACTTCGCGTAACGCCTGTGCGACACGCGGATAGTTGATCTCACCCGTTCCCGGCTCATGTCGTCCGGGTACGTCCGCCACATGGACATAGCCCAGGTGGTTTGCTGCTTGTCGGATGAGCTCGGTCACATTGCCCTCTTCGACTTGAGCGTGATAAACGTCCAAGAGCAGCTTGATGCGCGGACTGCCAACTTCTTCGATCAACCGCAGCCCGTCTTCGACCAGAGGAAACGGGTATCCTGCATGGTCGACTTTGGTGTTCAGCACTTCAAAGCTGAAGATTACGTCATGTTTCTCGGCCAACTCAGCCAACCGACAACAGCACTTATAGGCGGTGATCCACATCGTGGCCGGATGCTGAGCAATCGCATGAACGATCTTCCCCTCTGGGCTGATCTCTCCGGTGGCAATCGCCAAGTTCCGGCAGCCGAGTTGAACGGCAACCTCAAGGTTGTACCGGACTCCCTCGAAAAAACTCTTCACACCGTCCGGGTGCACGATGCTTCCCTGGCGCCAACCCGGCATGGAGGCGATCCTTATGTTTGGATCGGCAGCGATCTCGCCCAGTGCGTTATCCTCCCAACCCCAAAGATCGACCAAAAAGCCAGCACGCGCAATCTCACGTACGCGCTGGAGAAAAGGAAGGCCTTGCAAAACGGTGCCTGCGCAGACTGAAAGTTGAAACATGGGTCTACTCCGGTTTTATCGAGCATCCAGTATCCGGCATCACGCTCTGATGAAGACCAGGCGTGTCACAGCGTGTCGCGAATTCGGCCCAACGTATCCACCAGCGTTCTGCGTTTCAGGTTCACGTCAACCCCCACAAAGAACACGCGTACGCCCAATTCACGGCCTGCAGAGCGGTCGACGCCATCCCTTGGTTATGTGTTTTCGCACTCGGTCATCTATATCGGATCGTAGCTGGACGGTTCCGGCACCACGATGGCTGGGCGTCCTGCGATAGGCGTCGGCATAGGAAACGTCACCGTATGATGCCGCGGAAAGATCACCGGATCACGTCCGCGCAGCTTGAGAAAAAGCTCAATACGCGTCATCCGTCGCTTGATACCGGAGACGGGTGGTAAGTTGTAATGCATCGGTACGATCCACGTCGGATCCAATAGGTCGATCATCGGGTCCAGTTCGTCGAAGTGGACCGTCAATCCTTCGCCAGTCAGGGCCAGCAGGACGTCACAGTGCCCGGCAAACGGCGCCAGTTGGTCGGCACTCAGGCCATAACCCAGGTCCCCCATGTGCAGAAACCAAAAATCGCCGACCTTCAGTGCATACAACGAGTTGTCATCCGCGCCGTCCGGATGATCCGGTGCCTCGGCGGCTTCTACCGCGACCAACGGCTGGCCGCCGATTTCCGCTACGGTGATGCCGCGAGCAACGTCGAGGGCGTTGATCACTTTCGGATTGCCCTTGACGAGTCCCACGTTGGCATGGGCGATATCGGTCAGTGAACTGACGATCACGGTCTCCGCTGCGATCCGCCGGCCGTCGTCGTCGAGCCCGATGGCTGCCGGGGTGTAGGGATCCATGGCGATCGCCGCCGCCCCGTCCTGCCAGACCCGAAAACACGCCATGCCGACCCACTCGAGATGAACTGCCATGAATATCCCCTCAGGCCATAGCAGATGGACCTGTCTGGAAGAAGGACATTTACCCTTCTCCGCGATCCATGGCAAGGCCGCCGGCACGGTCCATGCCGACGTGTTCCCACCACTTCGCACCGGGCGGGCGTTCGAGCACCAGCGGCTTAAGGAAGGCAAGGGACTTTCTCAACCCTTCGTCGACATCGATGAACTCGCATTCCATCTCGACGGAGATGACGTGGTCGTAGCCCATAAAGCGGAGCGTCGTAATAAACTCTGTCCACTCGGTTGCGCCGTGTCCCCAACCCGAGAGCGTATAGTTCCAGGAGCGGTCGGCGGGATTCTCCGGAGTGCTGTTGTCCATCAGGCCCTTGAGGCGAATATGGTGCTGATGCAAGCTAATATCCTTGGCGTGAACGTGCTGGACGACATCTCCCAGGTAGCGGACTGCCTCGCTCGGGTCGATGCCCTGGTACCACAAATGCGAGATGTCAAAGTTGCACGCTGCCACGGGGCCGATCTCGTCACGCAATCGGATCATCAGCGACGGATTGTAGATCATATCTCCGCCGTGCATCTCGAAGCAGATGGTCACTCCATGATCCGCCGCGATCTTTCCGTGTTCACGCCAGTAAGGGAGAAGCCGCTTTTCCCATTGCCACTCGAGAGTGTCTCGCAGATGGGGCCACTCGGCAAACGTCACCCAGTTTGGTGCCCGATCACCTTCAGCCCCTTCCGGCAGCCCTGCCAACAGCGTGATGCGCTTGACGTCTGCCATTTCCATGAACTCGCAGGTCGTGCGAAACTCGCGGGAATACTGCTCGGCCACCTGCTTGTCCGGCATCAATGGCGCGCCGTGACCACCCAAAGCACTCACCTCGAGCTCGTTTTCGGCAAACCGATCCTGCCAGCGGCGGACCTCGCCAGGGTCCTTGATCAACATTTCGGGATTGCAAAACTTCTTGTTCCAGAGTCCGCACGCTCCAACTTCGACCGCCTTGAAACCGAGGTCGCGTGCGTATTGCAGCCCCTCACCCGCTGTCTCGAATTGCAGCAGGTTCTGTGAGATGACGCCAAGTTTCATTTTGTGCTCCAGTGTGTTTGTGATTGTTTAAGTGACGATACTCATCGCAGCTGACATAAGTACTCGGTACGGTTACGCCACGGTTTCAGCCTGTCCCCAGCAACCGCCTTTCATGCAGAGACAAGGACAGAGGCAAGGGAAAAAGGGCTTCGGCCAAGACCCTCTCTCACTCGAGGGACAACACACCCTTGATGTAATCCCGGTTCCGCGAATCCCGTTCGAAGGCGTGCCTTATGTCCCCTAGATCCCCATATTGATGGCTGATGATCGAGCTGACCTCGATTTCACCCGACTGGACCAGCTTGACCGCTCTTTGCGTAGTTTCCGGCTGACCAGTATGTGCATCGATTCGGCCCGAAGCTCCCACCGAAACCACCAGCGTGGGCTCCAGGAAGAGCAGACGGTTAAGCACACTCAAGTCGGTCCCCTCGTGGCCGTGGCCGTAGAGCACCACTGTTGCCTGCTTTCGCAGTACTGCAGGAAGCGCCTGGAACACGACTCCGCTCCCGGTGGCCTCGATTAGAAAGTGGATCTTGCGGCCACCGGTCAACTCTCCAACCGCTTCCGTCAGGTCGATTTCTGCCGCGTTCACAGGAGTCCCATCGAAACGCTCGACCAGGTTCAGTTTCTCTTCCACCCGATCGGCAACCAGAATCCGCCCCTCAAATTTCTGCACCTTTCGGAGGTACTGGAGGAAGAGCAAGCCGGCAGGACCGGCTCCAAGGATAAGAATGTTCTCGATCACCTCTGACCTACCAGCCTCGGCCGGAAACATATATCGAGCAGGAGTCCTGACGGCCCGATCGACCGAGTGGATGATGCAGCCGAGAGGCTCCGAGAGAGCCGCTTCACCGAAAGAGAGTTCAGCGACGACCGGGATGCAGTTGACGGCTGGCATCGTCACCAACTCCTGCATGGCTCCCGCCAGCCCGGTGATTCCCCTCTCCTGGTAGTTCTGGCACTGGTGGGAGTCCTCGCTGCGACAATACTCGCAGACTGGTAGGATTCGCTGACTGTAGCAGTTCAAGCCTTGGTCGACAGCGACCCGATCGCCGGGTTTCAGCCCTTCGACTCGCCTTCCTACCTCTTGGACCGTTCCGCAAAACTCGTGCCCCAGAATCTGAGGCTGGATTGAGAGTGGAATAGCCCTCCCCTGTTCATCCGAGTTGTAGTTTGCCCCACCACTGTAGATGTGAAAGTCGGTGCCGCAGACTCCAACCGCACCGACCTGAATGAGGACCTCGTGCTCCTCCGGAACGGGCTCGGGAACATCCTGCAAAACCAACCGCTCAGGCGCTTCGAGCTGCAGAGCTTTCATGGACCTCATGTTAACATCAAGGCAAGAGGTTTCTCGACGCAGATTGACTCCGGCACGGAGGTTGAAGATTGCAGGTTTGCACACCGCTCTACCAACACCTCGGCACCTGGATGGATAGCATGCGCCGCCCCGATGGGGGGTGCCACAGTTTTCAATCCATCGCCAAGGGAAAGCCGTATGCGCTGGGCACCCTGGCACACACTCTCCAGCTTTGGTGGCTGCTTGGCGGCTTTCTCTATTAGGCCGGGGCTGCTATCGTCTTTTCTGGGAGTCGACATTCCGACCGAGGAGGCACACATGAATCAGACAGTTGAGGGCTATGAGGACCTGACTCAGCAGGGCTACTGCATCCTCAGGGAGATCATCCCAGCTTCGGAGGTGGCGGAACTGAGAGAAAGTGCAGCCGCTTCCATCAGGAAACATACCTCGCTCCCTCTGCCCAATGGATAGGGAATTATATACCTAACTTGATTCGTAAGTTAAGGTCCTGAAAAAATAAGCCCAGGGCCTTTCGGATTAGTCCTACTTCGGGTGTGGGCTTTGGTCCGGCCTGTCACTTCGGAGCATACCACATCCGGGGTAGTGTCTACGTGTCCTTGTGTGCACCGCACAAGTGTATCACACACTTGTCAACGCGCAGGGGGTGGGGAGAGGGAGAAGTGGAAGATCTTAAAATCTTCGGGTTCTCCCCTGTGGGGTCCTAGCCCCAAAATAAGCGCAAGTTCGAAAATAGACCCCTTTGTCGGCTCCGAGGAGCCATTTTGGAGACCTAAATTCTAAATTTCGGCGCGAAGTCACTCAGAACAGGCACGTCTTCAGCTGTCCTCCACGCCGATCGCTCAGGGAAAACGATTCTGCCCTCTTGGGGGGCGTTTGTAGAGACACCTCGCCCCAGCTCTGGCGACCCTCGGAGCTACTTTATCTCCTTTCAGTTTCAGGTAGCTGGCCGGTGTTTCAACCACTTACTGCCTTCCAAAAGAAGACGGCTCCAACCATTGACATCCAGCAGCCGATAGACCAACTGTCGGCCCCTGCGCAAAATCTGGCAGGGCATTTCAATGACCTCTCGCAGGAAACGGCGATACTCCATCTTCACCAGCTCTCGGGCTTGCAGTCGCGCCGGCAGCACCAACCCCATCCAGGCCTTCAGATTCCAGGCTTGAGCCGCAATCACCAGATAGGCCCAGTTGGCTACCAGCGTATCCGAGGGCATCCGCAGGGCCTCGACTCCGTTCTTGAGTTGTTCAATGACGTTCTCCTAGTTGCAGCGCCGGTTGTTTTCCCGTACGACTCCCGCCGTTCCCAACGTTCTGGCCGAGATATTGGTGACATAAAAGTGGTAGCGCGTCTGCGGCAGCAGCCGCTTCTGGCCTTTCTCGACCAGGATCGTCTTGCGCAAGATCACCATCCGATAGGTTCGCTTCGCTTTGCTCGGACGGTAGTCGATCTCCGCGATCTCTTCCCGTTCCAGCGTCAGCGTCTTGAACCCGCGTCTCTTGACAATCTCCGGCTTCACTTTGTCCCGCCGCTGGCGCCGCTTCTTCCCTTTTCCTTTCCCCTGGCTGGGGCGCCCCAGCTCTTTCCATCTCGCTTCTGGCAACGCCTCCGCCCACTTGACGAAGCTCGGATGGGCGTCGATCCCGAAGTCAAACTCCACGCCCGCCTCCGTCCAACGGTCAAAATGAGCCGTCAGCGAAAAATCCGTGTCCCCGCGCAGGCGCACCTTCCGAAAACCCGCCTCTCGAACCAGCTCGATACTCCGATCCAGCCATTCGGCCGCTCCCTCATGAGAGGGACGGTTGCCCGAGCGGTTGACCGCATAGAGCACCTCTCCCGTATTGGCCAGCGTCACGATCAGCGGCGCATAGCCCCACTGCCCGTCGTAGCTGATCTCCATCCCTTCCTTGCATTCGCCGCTCGTGGGGGCCATCGTCCCATCCACGTCGATCTCCGCCCGTTGGAAGAAACGGGCCGGTTGTTGGGCCCAGACCTTGAGGCGGCTGGCATTGACGGCTTCCATCAGATCCACCACGTCGGGCGCGTCAAAGCGGCGCACAAAGTCTCCGGCCGTGCTGGGGGCGGGGATCTTCTCGGCTCCCACCGCCTCCAGGAAACTCACACTCTGACGTCGCAGTTCAATATCCTGATAGCGGGTCCCGCCCGTGGCCACGTTGTAGATCAGGCTCAGGACGTGGTCCGATTCGTGGTACGGTTGGTGGCGTTTGAGCAGCGTCACCGCCTGGTCAATGGCTTTCCCCAGCCCACTCCACTTCACCACCTGCTGCAGCAGCCCCAGACCACCGTAACTGACCGCACCCGTTTTCTCCGAGACCTCGTAGCTGATGACCTCGGGCGAGAGCACCGGTTTCGGGTCTTGACCGTTCCAGCTGGGGCTCAATCGCTGAGCAACCTCTGCTTCCCGTTTGCGGATGATTGCGCTATCCTTTTTATTCACCTGAAATGCCTCCTTTCGGCTTGTTCTGAAGTTTCTTTGACAACCCCAGAATACCCGTCAGGTCTGGCATTTCAGGTGTTTACATGTGGTTTAGTCCACTTTCATCTACTTCTTTTGGGCCTAGCTAGCCCCATGTCTGAGGGGAGGGGGTTTGATTGGAGGGGTTGTAGTGATCCTTCAGTCGCTTCCTCCCCTGTCTCTAATTCTGAGTATAGCATATTGATCTGGGAGCGGAGGGTTGTTGGATTCTAGAAATCCTAAATGGACTCCTTACCTTTGTTCGGCAGGAGTTGTCTCGCGTGTTTTCGTGGAGGAAAAGGGGCGAGACTCCCTCCGCTCCCTTAGTATAATACACGACGTGGGGGAAGGAGAGAGAGGAAAACGACGACGGTAGCTGTGGAGTGGAAAGGACAGAGGAAAAACACTCCACAGCTTCTAAGAGGGCGCTGTGGGGGGAGTGGAAGGGAAAACACAACCCCCCACAGCTTCTTATTCGTCGTTTTGTCCACTGCTAAGATACCACACGATAAACCCTGTTGTCAATTTGACCAACGTCAATTCTAAATGGGCTAGGTTTTCAGCATGTTAGAAATCTGATATATTAAAGGTTGCAAACATCGTGCGGGAACCTGTGCCGGGTTGCCTGCCGAATACAACAGCCTTAAAGGGCAAAATAGGCAGGGACACAACACACTCCTGTGCGATGTTTGCAACAACCCGGCTCCTAATGTCGGGACCGGGAATTGCAGAATCGCATGGGAGAAAAGGAATGAGTTTATGCAAGGTAGTTGGAATCGTTTTGCTTCTGATTGGATCTACTCCATTTGGGAATGCTACTCCACAGATCACAGAGGAAGGACGTCGAAAACTAGAGGCCCAGAAGGCTTACACCTCCGACGCTCTTGTTCAGATGTCGCAGGTCTTTGTCGATGAAGATGGCAATCGGGGGCTTCTTGCTGGGGTGTCTCCCCCGAAGATAAAGTTGCTGTTGGACCGTGCTTTACCACTCGCTGGAGAGAAGGTTACGGAGGATAACTATAGTCGCAGTGGGAGCTCGTTGGTGACTCTTCGGAAGAAGTTTGGAGTCCCTGAAATGGACATCCTCGGTTGTGTAGCGTATAGCTGGAAAGAAATTACGTTTGCACTGAAATTGACTGGGAAAGCCGTAACGTTCCCTTCCGTTGCGGCAGCTTGTGCTATTAGCGTTCGTGATAATGGTCCAGATCCGCTGTCCAGACCGAAGAGGTAAAACCCTGAAGTATTATTAAATATGGAGGATGCGATTTTCGGTTCGTTACTCACCTGCTGTCCTAATGGTAAGGTGGGCAGGTACGGTTTCGGATTGCATCCTTCTGTCTGATGGAGAGTGAGCTTTCGGATCGGTACTCACCTGCTGTGCTAATGGTAAGTTGGGCAGGTTCGGTTTCGGATCTCACTCTTCATCCACTCAATGGCGGAGGAGGACCTGATATTCTAAATCAGGACCAATGATCCATAACATCTGGCACTCCTCCACCATCTATCTTACCAAAAAGTCTTGACAGGCGCTTTAAGATAAGGACAAAACGACATGGGAAAGAACGACTCGAAAGGCAGTGCCGACCTTCTGGCCTTGGCCATGAAACGGGTGTTCAAGGAGGCTGTGGAGAAGGATATAGGCGCTCTGCGGAAGGATATGGAGCGTGGGTTGAAGAAGTTGGACCAGCTCCGGAAGGAGATCGCTGAGAGATTTCGCCAGGTCCTTATGGAGATTCGGTCGATCGAGCGTTAAATCAGATCGCGCCATAGAGTCCAAGCCGTTGTCTGCGATCAGGTTTCGGTAGGGCAACTTACGTCCCAGTAAACCGGCTACGATGACTCGCATCTGAACTAAGGTGTCTAGTTCGCGAGTGTTGTGCTTGGTTGCGAACTCCTGGATGTAGCGATTCAAATGCTTGGGAGACAGTTTATGGAAGGTTCCCTTATGTGCCCGTTTCAACACTGCCCAGAACGATTCTACACCGTTAATGTGCGCCATTGCCCGCACCCACTCCTCAACGGAGTGTTTCACGGAGTCATGACTAAACGGAAGTCCGAAGTAGACCGCTGATTCGTCTGTGTAGACCTGGGCTGTTGGGCAGACGTTTTCCATGATGAACCCTTTGAGGGTTTTGTTGTCGGTCTTTTCAACCATCTTGGCTCGAACCTTGTTGGTGGCCCTGTCACGGATGCCGACAACAGCGGTCTTGCCAACGGGGCCACGAGTCCCTTTGAGTTCCTCCTGTTTGGATTTGGATTGGTGACGCCTCTTACCCCCGAAGTAGGACTCGTCGACCTCGACTGGCCCTACCAGCTTCTCCAGTCCGCTGGCGTCCCAGGCCTCTCGCAATCGATGGAGCATAAACCATGCCGTCTTCTGTGTGACCTTGAGATCTCGGTGGAGCTTCATTGAGGAGACACTCTTGAGGTTCGTAACGTAGATGTAGACAGCGAAGGCCCACTTTCGAAGCGGGAGTCTGGAGTTTTGAAGCACCGTACCAGTTCGGACTGAGAAATAACTACGGCAGTCCTTGCACCAGTACGGCATGGGCTTGCGATTTGGGGTTTCCTTGGTGTCAATGCTTCCGCAATGTGCGTAGCACCTTCCGTTGGGCCAGTAGGTGGATTCGAACCATTGGACGGCGGATTGTTCGTCAGGGAATAGCTTAGCTAGTGCCCGTCCGGAAATGTGTAAGTAATTGATAAGGAAGGGGAAAGAGGGCTTTTTCAAGCTCCGAAACTGTCAGGGCCGTTTGCTAGACTATTTGGTACAAACAATTAGACTAAAACGACTTACGACGATTTCAGGAGTTCGAAGATGCGTAAAAAGCATGAAAAACAACGCCCCCTTTCCCCGCAATGGCCCGATCACCAGCTGGCCCATGAATTGAAGGTGATCTCGCGCATCCTGGACGACAATCCCCAGACGCTGGAGCTGATAGTACAAGATCTCTCTGACAGGGTCGATTCCGGTGTTGGCGCCCCCGGTTTGACGGCCGAGCAGGTGCTGCGTTGCGCCGTCATCAAACAGCTGCATCAGTTCAGCTATCGCAAGCTGGAGTTTCATCTGGTGGATTCGCAAAGCTGTCAGAGGTTCTGTCGCTTGCCCTATGGGGCGTCGATCAGCAAAGCCACCCTGGCGGAGAACCTGGGGAAGATTGAGCCGGGGACTTGGAAGGCGATCAACGACCACTTGGTGCTCTGGGCGCAGGCTCGGGGTCTGGAAAAAGGCCAACGGATTCGGGTCGATGCCACGGCGGTCGAGACGAACATCCACTATCCGCTC
This sequence comes from Acidobacteriota bacterium, assembly GCA_965219855.1. Taxonomy (GTDB): domain Bacteria; phylum Acidobacteriota; class UBA6911; order RPQK01; family JAJDTT01; genus CAUZIZ01. Next base: position 265,548 of record CBDCOR010000010.1, on the reverse strand, counting down.
GACAGTGAGCTGTTGTACGACGGCATTCGAGTCGTGACCCAGTGGCTGGGGCGGCTGCGGGAGCGGGAAGGGATCGGCTTCGTCGATCATACGCGGCGGGCCAAGCGGCGCGTCCTGAACATCCGCAACCGCCGCGGCAAGAAGCGCCTGGACAGTTACCGCGATCTGATCAAAGTGGCGTCCAAGACGGCTCACTATGCCGAGCAGGCGCTGGCAGCTTCCGCGCAGTGGAGCGATCCCCTCAGTCTGGCCGTGGCGGCGCAACTGGCCCACTATCTGGGGCTGTTGCACAAAGTCATCGAGCAGACTCAACGACGGGTCCTTTCGGGCGAGGCCGTCGCGGCCCAGGAGAAGATCTGTTCCCTCTTCGAAGAGCACACCGATATTATCAAGAAGAGCCCTCGGGAAACGGTCTTCGGCCACAAGGTGTTTGTCAGCACGGGCGCCTCGTCGCTGATCCTGGATTGTGTGGTGGAACGGGGGAATCCGGCCGACAGCAACTATGTGCAACCCTTCTTAGAGCGGCATCGACAGCTGTACGGGAAGGTCCCCCGCCAGAGCGCCTGGGATGGTGGTTTTGCCTCGGCTGCCAACCTGCGCTGGGCCAAAGAGCAGGGGGTACAGGATGTGGCCTTTTCCAAAAAGTGTGGGTTGACGGTTGAGAGCATGGTGCGTTCCAGTTGGGTCTACAAACAACTCAAACGCTTCCGCGCCGGGATTGAGGGGTGCATTGGGACCCTCAAGCACACCTTCGGTCTCCACCGCTGTAGCTGGAAAGGCTGGCCTCACTTTCAAAGCTACGTCCATGCCAGCGTCCTGACCTATAACCTGGTCGTCCTGGCCCGACTCCTGTTGTAGCCTTTTGTGGCTGACCGTACTGCCTTGTGGCTCCGACTCGGGGAGAGGTCTGCGCCGAACCGCTGCTTTTTGGCCCGCGTGCCCTCGCTCGAGGGTCCTTGCTCTGGATCGAGCTGGGTCGAGCCGGTCTGTCAGCACTCTCAAGTATAATAAGTGTTTACGATTCAACAGATTACAGTTCTGAAAACCCCGGTTTTCGGACGGGCACTAGCTAGATCCAGCAGGCTAATCCCTTCACGGTGGTTGCGGCCTGGGGCTTTTGTTTTCTTTTTCATTTCGTTTTCTTGGGAAAATTTTGATTATGACTAATGAATACTCTTCCCCTTCGGTTTTGAAAATAGAAGATCAAGTTTCGGATCGTCGAATAGAGTCTCAAGATAGTCCACAAGAATTTTCGCCTCTTGAGAATCTACTTCTTTCAATATGTGAATCTCTCGATCCAATTTATGAAGCCTGCGAAGTTGAGCAAAGGCGGTGCTCGCTATCGGACTGTTTGGTTGCGAGACTTGAAGGAATTTTAAAATTCCGACGAAAACGATTGCCATTCCTGCGAAGGCTTCTCGGCTGATATCTTTAGGGGGATCGGGTATGTTGAATTTTGTCATGCTTTAATCCTTTGGGCGCTGGTAGTAGTGTCAGGGGCCACCCAAAAGCGGCCAGTGAGGGCCACTTCAAAACCGGCCATTTTCAAGAGCCATTGAGGGCCGCATCCGGCGTAGGATGCGCCGATGGCCAATACATTGAAAATGGAAAAGAAGCAAACGGTTTTGGCGCTCCTGAAGCTGGGCTGGTCGTATCGTCGGATCGAGCGAGAGGTGGGAGTCCGACGAGAGAGGATTGCCCGCTATGATCCCTCCCGAGATTCAAAACCGGCCAAAGTGGCCCCCGGCTCGGAGGAGCAAAAGCGGCCAAAGCGGCCCCCGGGTCTGCGCAGCTTCTGTGAGCCCTTTCGGGAGCAGATTGAAAAGAAACTCCAGCAGGGATTGCAGGCCAAGCGGATCTGGCAGGACCTGGTCTTCGAGCAGGGATTCGGGGGAGCCTACAACTCCGTCAAGCGCTTCTGTGGAAAGCTCAAGGCGGAGAGTCCTCGCGTGTTTGCTCGGGTGGAAACTCCCCCCGGTCGGGACCTGCAGATCGACTTCGGCAAAGGAGCCCTGACTCGGACCGAATCGGGTCGTTACCGCCGTCCTCATCTGTTCAAGGCCGTCCTCTGCCACTCGCGCCACTCCTATGAGGAAGTCGTCTGGCGGCAGGAACTGAAGACGTTCATCCGCTGTGTCGAGGAGGCTTTTCACGCTTTTGGAGGCGGCGTGGAGGTGGTTCGCCTCGATAACCTCAAGGCCGGGATCACCCGGGCTTGCTTGGTGGACCCCGAGGTCAATGCCGTCTTCAGTGCGCTCGCTCGCCACTACGGCTTCGCCGTGCTGCCCATCCATCCGGGCGCTCCGAACGAGAACGGAAAAGTCGAAAGAAGCATCGGATATACCGACTCCAGCGCGCTCAAAGCTCGCCGCTTCGAGAGCCTGGATGCGCAGAATGAGCATCTGCAGAGTTGGAACGAGCGAATCGCCCGCCAGCGCATCCACGGCACCACCAAGCAGCAGGTCTGGCCCCGCTTTGTCGAAGAACAGAAGCATCTCCGACCGCTTCCGGATTCCCGCTTCAGTTTCTTCCGCGTGGGCCGTCGAACGGTCTCCACCGATGGCCACATCGAAGTCGACCGAGCGTTCTACTCGGTGCCCAATCATCTGCTCGGTTGTGAAGTCGCCGTGCACTGGGATGATCGTATCGTCCGCGTCTTCTTTCGTGAGCAACAGGTGGCCCTGCATCCGAAGCACCCGCCGGGGAGATTCCGAACCGAAACGAGCCATCTTCCGGAACGCAAACGCTACGCGCACTATCGAACCGAGCATCATCTGCTGAAGCAAGCCCGAGCCGTGGGTCCAGAGGCGCACCGCTGGGCCGAGCGAGCTCTGGAGGTCCGAGACATGCTCGCCTACCGACTCGTGCAAGGCATGATCTCGCTGACCCGCCGCTACCGCGCTTCGGTCGTCGACGAAGCCTGCGGCAAGGCGCTCGCACATGACGCCTTCCGCTACCGGACTCTGGTGGCTTTGTGTAAGCGACTGGACGTGCCGCAGCGCTCTTTGTTTACCTCCGAGCACGAGTTGATCCGACCGCTGTCCGAGTACCAGATCACCGATCCCACAGGAGAACCAGAATGATCTCATCAGAACTGGAACGAAAACTTCGTCACCTCCGGCTCTCGGGCCTGGCTCAGGTCTTTGACGTTCGCCTGCAACAAGCCGTCCAGGGAAGGCTCAGCCATCAGGAGTTCTTTGAGCTGCTGATTGATGACGAGCTGACCCGCCGTCGGGACCGGCTGTTGGAGCGACGTTTGCGCCAGGCCCAGTTTCCGGAACAAAAGCACTTGGAGGACTTTAACTTCTCCTTTAACCCCTCCATCAACCGGCAGCAGATCTTCGATCTGGCTACCGGCCGATTCATCCAACAGCGCCGCGGCTGGTTGGTCATCGGTCAGACCGGAGTCGGCAAGAGCCATCTGATCATCACCGTCGGGATCAAGGCGGTCGAAGCCGGTCACCGGGTGCAGTACAAGTCGGCTTTCGATCTGCTGGAAGACATCGCCGAAGCCACGGCCACCGGCAGACGCCGATCTTACATTACGGAGATGACCCGGATCCCGCTGCTGATCCTCGAGGATCTGGGACTCCGCAGAGTGCCGGAGTCGGCGGCAGAAGATCTGTTGGAGATCCTGCACCGCCGATACCAGAAGACCTCGACGATCCTCAGTTCGAATCGACCCCTGGAGGACTGGGGCGCGATGCTGGGAGGAGATACGGCGGCCACCTCGGCGCTGCTGGACCGCTTCCTGCACACTTCGGAAGTCACCTTCATTCGGGGCAAGAGCTATCGCCTCTACGAGCGACAGCAACGAGAGAAATCCACCCCGAAGCGAGGGAAAGAGAAATGACACCTGCGAGGCGAGTGCTGTGAGTGCGGGCTTGTCCCCTACTCGCAGACCCTGGGACTCAGCCCCAGGCTTCGTAGATTGCCCGCTCCGAGGGAGGGGTCAGGACAGGGTGGGGCATGAGATCATTGCTTGAGGGGCCTCTGAGCGAATGTTTTTTGAAAAAAGGAAGCCAGGAAGAAGCCGTGTCGTTGAAACCAAGCAGAGACCATGGAAGCCAGGCTTCTCGAGTTTCCCCCAACACCCCCGGAAAGCCGTGGAAACTGCCGCGCTATGGAAACCGTGGGAAAACGGCTGCCTCGCGAAGACGACTCCAGGAGGCGAGTTTTTCCACCGTTCCCACAGCGCTTGGAAAACTCCTCCGGACGGAGTTTCCCACAGTTCCCACCGCTTCTACGGCTGAACACACAACAAAGCCTCCTCCCCCCGCTTCGCGGGGAGGGCTTCACAAGGGATTGAAATGACTCGAACCGGAGGATATAACTACTGAATCACTGGCCGGTTTTGACCCGGCCCCGCCTGGCCGCTTTTGAAGTGGCCCCCGACAGGTAGTAGGGCAGGTTTTAGTTTTCTCTTTCATGGCGTGTGCTCCTAAAGGATTTTCAAATCTCAAAGTATTATTAAATATGGAGGATGCGATTTTCGGTTCGTTACTCACCTTCTGTTCTAATTGGTGGTTAGGGAAGGTACGGTTTCGGAATTGCATCCTTCATTGATGGAGGGTGAGCTTTCGGTTCGTTACGCGCCGTCTGTTCGTGGGAAGTTGGGACGGATCGGTTTCGGATTCTCACCCTTCATCGGCCCCTTTCAATTGTGGTTTTCTTTTTTTTTAACCCACTGCGGCTTCCTCAAAAGTATTATTAAGATGGAGGGCAGGAAGTGGAGCCGGTCGGCTTCGAACCGACGTTTCCCGTTTCTAGGACGGGTGTTCTGTCCAGAATAAGAACTACGGCCCCTTTCTGCCCTCTTTCTTTTTGGTTTTCCCTTTGTTCCATTTCAGTAGTGTCCCAACGTTTGGGCTTCTAATCTCTGTAAAGTATTCAGTAGTGTCCCAACGTTTGGGTTTCTAATCTCTGTAAAGTATTAATGAGTAATATGTTAGAGAAGATAATGGGTGTTTCCGACTTGAAAGTGAGTGTACGCTCACGCCCTTCAGTTCATAAGGAGGGCGAGCATGTACACGGGCACGACGATTTTTTCTCAGGTGATGCGGCATCTTCCCTGGCATCATTTTCATCGCATTGTTCAGCACTACGGAGGCGACTACAAGGTCAAGTCGTTCCGCTGTGCCGACCATTACCGGGTCATGGCCTTTGCACAGTTGACCTATCGCGAGAGCTTGCGCGATATCGAAGCCTGCCTACGGGCCATGAGATCCAAGCTCTTCCACATGGGCATTCGCTCCACGGTCTCCCGCAACAATCTGTCCAATGCCAACGAGAGGCGCGACTGGCGCATCTATGCCGAGTTTGCCCAAGTGCTTATCGCCGAAGCGCGCCGCCTGTACACCGACGAGGACCTGGGAGTCGACCTGAACGCGACCGTCTATGCCTTGGACTCCACGACCATCGACCTGTGCCTCTCGGTCTTCCCCTGGGCGCGCTTCCGCCGTACCAAGGGGGCGATCAAACTGCATACCTTGCTCAACCTGCACGGCGCCATTCCCGAGTTCGTTCTGATCTCGGACGGAAAACTGCACGATGTCCACGCCTTGGACCACCTGATTCCTTGTCCCGGTGCCTACTACATCATGGATCGCGGATACCTGGATTTCGGGCGCCTGTACCGACTCCATTCTGCCCGGTCGTTATTCGTGACCCGCGCCAAGGCCAACTTCAAGTTCCGCCGCCGCTACTCCCACCCGGTGGACAGAACGACGGGACTGATCTGCGACCAAACTGTCCTGCTGAGCACCTTCTATCCGGCCAAGGCCTACCCCGAACCTTTGCGTCGCATCAAGGCCTTTTACGGCACCAGTCCCAATGCCGTGAAAACACAAATCTGGATCGCCCTCAGTACCTACCTGCTCATCGCCATCATCCGCAAGCGCCTCTATCTCGAGTTGCCGCTCTACACAATTCTCCAGGTCCTGAGTGTCTCGCTCTTCGAGAAAACCCCAATTTTACAGGCCTTTCAGGACATGCATTACATTACTCAGAATAGTGACATTCATAAACAGTTGATGTTATTCGACTAACGCTGGGACGCTACTGTAAAGTATTAATGAGTAATATGTTAGAGAAGATAATGGGTGTTTCCGACTTGAAAGTGAGTGTACGCTCACGCCCTTCAGTTCATAAGGAGGGCGAGCATGTACACGGGCACGACGATTTTTTCTCAGGTGATGCGGCATCTTCCCTGGCATCATTTTCATCGCATTGTTCAGCACTACGGAGGCGACTACAAGGTCAAGTCGTTCCGCTGTGCCGACCATTACCGGGTCATGGCCTTTGCACAGTTGACCTATCGCGAGAGCTTGCGCGATATCGAAGCCTGCCTACGGGCCATGAGATCCAAGCTCTTCCACATGGGCATTCGCTCCACGGTCTCCCGCAACAATCTGTCCAATGCCAACGAGAGGCGCGACTGGCGCATCTATGCCGAGTTTGCCCAAGTGCTTATCGCCGAAGCGCGCCGCCTGTACACCGACGAGGACCTGGGAGTCGACCTGAACGCGACCGTCTATGCCTTGGACTCCACGACCATCGACCTGTGCCTCTCGGTCTTCCCCTGGGCGCGCTTCCGCCGTACCAAGGGGGCGATCAAACTGCATACCTTGCTCAACCTGCACGGCGCCATTCCCGAGTTCGTTCTGATCTCGGACGGAAAACTGCACGATGTCCACGCCTTGGACCACCTGATTCCTTGTCCCGGTGCCTACTACATCATGGATCGCGGATACCTGGATTTCGGGCGCCTGTACCGACTCCCATTCTGCCCGGTCGTTATTCGTGACCCGCGCCAAGGCCAACTTCAAGTTCCGCCGCCGCTACTCCCACCCGGTGGACAGAACGACGGGACTGATCTGCGACCAAACTGTCCTGCTGAGCACCTTCTATCCGGCCAAGGCCTACCCCGAACCTTTGCGTCGCATCAAGTTCTTCGACGTCACCACCGACCTGCGGCTAGTCCCAAAATAAGCGCAAGTTCGAAAATAGACCCCTTTGTCGGCTCCGAGGAGCCATTTTGGAGACCTAAATTCTAAATTTCGGCGCGAAGTCACTCAGAACAGGCACGTGTTCAGCTGTCCTCCACGCCGATCGCTCAGGGAAAACGATTCTGCCCTCTTGGGGGGCGTTTGTAGAGACACCTCGCCCCAGCTCTGGCGACCCTCGGAGCTACTTTATCTCCTTTCAGTTTCAGGTAGCTGGCCGGTGTTTCAACCACTTACTGCCTTCCAAAAGAAGACGGCTCCAACCATTGACATCCAGCAGCCGATAGACCAACTGTCGGCCCCTGCGCAAAATCTGGCAGGGCATTTCAATGACCTCTCGCAGGAAACGGCGATACTCCATCTTCACCAGCTGTCGGGCTTGCAGTCGCGCCGGCAGCACCAACCCCATCCAGGCCTTCAGATTCCAGGCTTGAGCCGCAATCACCAGATAGGCCCAGTTGGCTACCAGCGTATCCGAGGGCATCCGCAGGGCCTCGACTCCGTTCTTGAGTTGTTCAATGACGTTCTCCTGGTTGCAGCGCCGGTTGTTTTCCCGTACGACTCCCGCCGTTCCCAACGTTCTGGCCGAGATATTGGTGACATAAAAGTGGTAGCGCGTCTGCGGCAGCAGCCGCTTCTGGCCTTTCTCGACCAGGATCGTCTTGCGCAAGATCACCATCCGATAGGTTCGCTTCGCTTTGCTCGGACGGTAGTCGATCTCCGCGATCTCTTCCCGTTCCAGCGTCAGCGTCTTGAACCCGCGTCTCTTGACAATCTCCGGCTTCACTTTGTCCCGCCGCTGGCGCCGCTTCTTCCCTTTTCCTTTCCCCTGGCTGGGGCGCCCCAGCTCTTTCCATCTCGCTTCTGGCAACGCCTCCGCCCACTTGACGAAGCTCGGATGGGCGTCGATCCCGAAGTCAAACTCCACGCCCGCCTCCGTCCAACGGTCAAAATGAGCCGTCAGCGAAAAATCCGTGTCCCCGCGCAGGCGCACCTTCCGAAAACCCGCCTCTCGAACCAGCTCGATACTCCGATCCAGCCATTCGGCCGCTCCCTCATGAGAGGGACGGTTGCCCGAGCGGTTGACCGCATAGAGCACCTCTCCCGTATTGGCCAGCGTCACGATCAGCGGCGCATAGCCCCACTGCCCGTCGTAGCTGATCTCCATCCCTTCCTTGCATTCGCCGCTCGTGGGGGCCATCGTCCCATCCACGTCGATCTCCGCCCGTTGGAAGAAACGGGCCGGTTGTTGGGCCCAGACCTTGAGGCGGCTGGCATTGACGGCTTCCATCAGATCCACCACGTCGGGCGCGTCAAAGCGGCGCACAAAGTCTCCGGCCGTGCTGGGGGCGGGGATCTTCTCGGCTCCCACCGCCTCCAGGAAACTCACACTCTGACGTCGCAGTTCAATATCCTGATAGCGGGTCCCGCCCGTGGCCACGTTGTAGATCAGGCTCAGGACGTGGTCCGATTCGTGGTACGGTTGGTGGCGTTTGAGCAGCGTCACCGCCTGGTCAATGGCTTTCCCCAGCCCACTCCACTTCACCACCTGCTGCAGCAGCCCCAGACCACCGTAACTGACCGCACCCGTTTTCTCCGAGACCTCGTAGCTGATGACCTCGGGCGAGAGCACCGGTTTCGGGTCTTGACCGTTCCAGCTGGGGCTCAATCGCTGAGCAACCTCTGCTTCCCGTTTGCGGATGATTGCGCTATCCTTTTTATTCACCTGAAATGCCTCCTTTCGGCTTGTTCTGAAGTTTCTTTGACAACCCCAGAATACCCGTCAGGTCTGGCATTTCAGGTGTTTACATGTGGTTTAGTCCACTTTCATCTACTTCTTTTGGGGCTAGTATTCCTCACCAACGACTTTGCTTCTCCCGCTCTGACTATTGCCCGGCTCTACAAGCTCCGCTGGCAGATCGAACTGTTCTTCAAATGGATCAAACAGCATCTCCGCATCAAGGCCTTTTACGGCACCAGTCCCAATGCCGTGAAAACACAAATCTGGATCGCCCTCAGTACCTACCTGCTCATCGCCATCATCCGCAAGCGCCTCTATCTCGAGTTGCCGCTCTACACAATTCTCCAGGTCCTGAGTGTCTCGCTCTTCGAGAAAACCCCAATTTTACAGGCCTTTCAGGACATGCATTACATTACTCAGAATAGTGACATTCATAAACAGTTGATGTTATTCGACTAACGCTGGGACGCTACTGGTTCCATTTAATAACTTATATTATAGGATACTAGAGTACTAGTGTTAAGTTTAATATATAAGTCCCAATGGATACGTCACCGGTTTTCTGCGGGCAAACCAGGACATGGCCCAGCATATGGCTCATCCTCGCATCATGAAGCTCGTGGACACCTGCTTCGGGCAGAACGCGCGAATCTCGGCCATTACCGGCACCATCAACGGTCCCGGTGTTGGGCGCGGCGTGGTCCACGCCGACTGGCCCTACAATCAGAATCACCAGGCGCGGATCGAGGCTCCCTACCCTGATCTGGTAGTCACTCTGGTCAGCATGTGGATGTTGACCGATTACACCTCCGAGAACGGAGCGACCCTCATCGTCCCCGGATCCCACAAGGAGAGCACCTCGCCTTCGAAGAAGACTCATTTGGATCCCGACGCCACTTACGAAGGCGAGACCCAGCTACTCGGAAAAGCGGGAGATGTTGGGATCTTCGATGCTCGGACCTGGCACGCCTCGGCAGCCAACAGGACCCAGGAAGACAGAGTGGGTTTCATCGTAAGATATGCTCCCTGGTGGCTGAACCTGAATCCGTGAGATACCAACCCCCTCTCCCACCGCCGTTTCGTATTTTCTATCTCCCTTCCTTTAAATAAGTTACACCGACGTCTTAGTCGCGGGGCACCGTACTTCCTCCGCTTGGCACAGTCCTTGCTATCCCTAGCGGTGAGGAATAAAAAAATGAAAAAGCAAGTGATCCAGATCCTAGCCATCGCGAGTCTGCTGTCGGCCACAGTGGCGGCGCAGTCACCGCCCCCGAGTCCGGGCGACATCAGCGTCTTCGTTCCGTTCGAGTTTCGGGCCGGTGACAGTGTCCTTCCACGAGGCGGCTACACCATCTACCAGGAGGCTTCCGGCCTAAGACTTTGTGGGGACGAACTCAACTGCGTAGGCGTTTCAGCAATGGCTCTAGTTAACGACCCCACATCCGGACAAGCCCGCTTGGCCTTCCATCGCTATGCAAACCAGAATATACTCTTCCAAGTCTGGCTGGTACAAGCTACATACGATCTCTTTAGTTTACACCCGCAATCCAGTCAGGTGACAGCGGTGGCCCCAATAGAGATTGTCCTGATCGATGGACGTCCCCTCTGTATCCATCAGGCGGAGGGAAGGGCCCTTAGTTGGCATTGAAGTCCGGTGACATCCACGCAACCCAGCAAACAAAAACGAGAGAAAAGACAGTGAAAGCCATCCCAGGGACTCTTTTGGCCTTGATTCTTCTAAATCCGGTGATCGCATCGGCTTCGGTCCTAGCCCAGCCCGAAAGCTCGGCAGAAGCAGGAACTACTCCTGTTCAAAGACAGTGGCTGGGACCGGACGGGAAACCACTCCCGTTCAAATCTGACGAGGAGATCATCGACTTCATGCTCAAGGCCAAGGTCGTGTCTCGAAAACACACCCCTCTGGGGGTCAATCGACCCTATCGTGTAGTACTGGAGCGGGACGGCGTGAAGATGCAGGCGATCTTCCGAAAGGTCAGCGTGAAGGAGAAGTCTCTGCGCCTGGACGATGGCTCCGTTGAGTTGTTTTTTCGGGATGAGTGCCTTTTCGAGCTGGCAGCCTACCGGTTGAGTCGACTGCTGGGACTCGACAATGTTCCGCCGGTAGTGGAACGGAAGCTCTTTAGCACGAAGGGAACACTTCAGGCCTGGCTAGAGGAGTCCATCACGGAGAAACAGCGCCGTGAAGAGAAGCGATTTCCAAAGGGAATGCTCAATTGGCTGCGTCAGACCCACACCATGGACATCTTTGACAACCTGATCTCAAACAGCGACCGAAACCTGGGGAACATGCTCATCGATCCGGAATGGAAGCTGTGGATGATCGATCATACCCGAGCCTTTCGCCGGAACCGGGAGCTGGGCAGTCCCGACAAGATAAAGTTCTGCCCCAGGGTTCTGTGGGAAAGGCTCCAGAAACTGGATAAGAAGACGATCCAAGAGGAGATGGGCGGAATCCTGGTACAGGCGGAGCTCCAGGGGCTCACTGCACGGTGCGATCGCATGGTTGAGTTTCTAAAGGAACTGATAGAGCAGCGGGGCGAGGGTGCCGTACTGTTCTAGTTGCTGGTGTCAAAAGTGGTCGGTCCCCCGGTATACCCAGAATCTGGATTTCTCATGCCCAGTCTACAGACGGCGAACCAAAGCCCCTCGGCTAAGGCAAGCTCGGTCAACCTCCTGGACTGGCGTGCCGACAACACCTCCCCTGCTCTTCCCACGGGTGGTATCGGTGGCAAGCCGTAAGGATAGATGGCGACACCGTTTCACGAGACCGGGCATGAGAAATCCAGATTCTGGGTGGTTGGACGGAGAGTAGACATCCTAACGAAAACAACCGATCTTTAAGGAGGCGAGAGATGGAAAGACTCAAAGAAATACTCCAGGCTTTCTTGCTGGGGCTTCTCCTGACACACATGGTCACTGCCCAGGAGACGGCCAAAGAACCCGACGACCAGACAGCCGATGAAGCGGAGATCCAGGACACCTGGACCGGCGTGGAGCGAATCGTGGCCGTAGGAGGCATCCACGGGAACCACAAGAACTTGCTGAAAATCTTACGCTCTGCCGGGCTGATCGATCAGCACGCCCACTGGAGCGGCGGAAAGACTCACCTGGTGCAAACCGGCGACGTACTGGATCGAGGAGCCGATTCGCGAAAGGTAGTGGATCTGCTGATGAAGCTGGAGGAAGAGGCGGAGGCAGCCGGCGGACAAGTTCACGCCCTGATCGGCAACCACGAAGCAATGAATCTCTACGGTGATCTTCGCTATACCTCCCCAGGAGAATTCAAAGCCTTCCAGGACGGCAACTCCAAGATGGTTCGGCGCAAGTTCTACCAGATGGCAGTCGAAGAATGGAAGAAAGGACGAGTCGAATCCGAAGGCGCCCCGCTCGAAGACAGTCTAGGCACCATGGCAAGGCGAAAGCAGATGGCCTTCAAAAAGGAATGGGAGTCCCGGCACCCCTTCGGTTACTTCGAGCACCGCTTTGCCTTCGGTCCCAACGGTAAATACGGCAACTGGATCTTCCGTCACAATGCCGCCGTCCGGATCAACGACACGCTCTTTGTGCACGGCGGCATCGGTCCCAAATACGCTTCCAGGACCATCGGTGAGATCAACCAGACGATCCGAGACGAATTGAAGGACTCGGCAAACGAAGAGAAACTGGACGCCGGTATGGCGGTTGATCGACAGGGCCCGCTGTGGTACCGAGGTCTGGTACGAGGAGAGGAAAGTAGTCTGCAGGAACACGTTGAAACTCTGTTGGAGCGGCACCAGATCAAGCGAATCGTAGAAGGGCACACCCATATGCCGGGTGTTATCGTACCGCGATTCGAGGGAAGGGTCCTGGCCATCGATACCGGAATTTCAAAGGGACGCCTGGCCTACCTTGTGATCGAGTCGGACAAGGCCTATGCCATGCATAGGAGCAGGAAACTGGAGATACCATCCAAATCCGGAGAGGGATTGCTTCGCTATCTCAAGCAGGCCTCAAAGCTGCTGAATCGGGTTCCGTCCCGGCTGCAGAACACGATCGAGGAGCTGGAGGAGTCGCAGGTGCTGGCATCGAACCAGCGCTGAGCTTGCCCGGATTAGAGGCTCCCCATCTGCTCACTGGCAATCTGGCGACCGGGACGAAACGCAGCCACCCTCCCACCAGCTCGATCTTTGACTCCAAAAAGGAAGAGGACTAGGCTAGCACAGGGGAGTGCATGTTGATACTTCAGCTTCGGATGAAAAGAAGCTCCGGACAGCGTAGGGGGACCGTCGTCCTCCTGGCCCTGGTCATTGGCTGTGTTCTGATTTCTCCCTGCTACGGGGGTGAGCGACTGAATCGGAAAGAGGCCGCCAAGATGCTCTCGGCGTACCAGGGTATGGTCGAGAACTCCCGAGCCCTGTTCCCCGAGTCGGTGTCGGAGGCGCCGCCGATGAGCTCAATGGGGCCGCGAATGGTCAGCAAGACCTGCCGTGCGGGATGGCAGAAGGCCTTCCAGACACTCGTCGAAAAGGGATACCTTTCGTCCTTCGAAGAGAAAGGTCCACAGATAGGGATCGGGGCGGAGAAAGTCACAGCCAAGGGCAAAAAGTCGTTCAGCCGCCTCACTCTCGAGAGCTTCTATTGCACCGTCTCCATCATTTCGGATCTGAGGGATGGAGATGTGACCGTGCTTGGGGTGAGGCAGGAGCCGGGAAAAGACGAGGCTTCGGCCACATTCGAGACGAGCGCTGCCGAGGCATTCGCCATCCTGTGGCAAAACAGGGTCTTCGAGGCAGGCTGCGGGGGCGAGATCAAAGAAGCGTTGATCGTCGACAAGACGATCGTTCGGGGGCACGGTCACTTCAAATCTCATAAGGGTCGATGGCGAATCGAGAAAGTCGTGTTGGGCCCACATAGCTCCGAGGAGTGATCCAACGGGGAGGACGGCATGGGACCCCCATACCTGAAATGGGTTGACTCGCTGGGCGAGGAGCGGACCTACCCTCTTCACCAGGACGAGATCGTGGTGGGGCGCAAGGCGGATGCGGATGTGGTTTTCTCGGATCCCTACGTCTCGCGCGCGAGCACGCAAACCTCCTTCGCAGCGAAGGAGGTTACACTCTCGTCGATCTGAGTAGGGGAGGCACTTTTGTCAACGGGGAACGGATCAAGGAACAGCAGGTGCGACCCGGCGATCGGGTCTACCTTGGCCGACCCTCAACCGAGTTTCAATACCTCAGCGACGGCCAGGTTGAAACCGGTATCCTTACCACCTCCGGGAGCCTAGATCAGAATCGATCGTTGGTAGATCTAGCGGCCGTACTGCCTCCCCAGATGGCCGAGTCCTCTGCACTGGAGAAGCTCTCCAGGATCCTCGATTTTCAGTATCAGTTTGGGAAAACATTCTCTGCCGAGGGGACCTTCGAGGACCTGATGGCCTCAGCGCTCGAGATCAGTGGAGCCGAACGGGGCTACATCCTCCTGAAACAGGAGGAGAAGTTCGAGTATGTAGTCGGTCGAGACGGTGCCGGACGAAGCCTCCCCGAGTCCGAGTTTCAAGCCAGTGAAACGGTCGCCCGTGAAGCCGCCAACCTGGGGGAGGCGAGGTTCATGACGGAGCGGATCTCGGAGGAATATGCCCAACAGGAGAGCATCGTCGCCCTGGGTCTGCGTTCCCTTGCGTGCATGCCGCTGGAGTGGCTGCTACCAGATTCACCTACACCCGAGGTACGCGGCATCCTCTACCTGGACAGCACCAAGAGCATGCACGCCCTAACCGGGCTGGACCAGAGAATCCTGAGAAGGCTGGCGGCTGAGGCCAGCCACGTGTTCGAAAAACTGGAGATGATCAAGACCTTTCAGGAGAGAAGGAACCTGGAACTGGAGCTGGCACTGAAACAGGAAACCCAGAAAAGGCTGGAACAGGAGCTCCAGGCGGCAGAGGAGCTTCGGCGAGCCGAATCTCAGGTCCTGCTGTCGGAAAATGCAGCCTCCATGGGTCGATTTGCAGCCGCCCTGAGCCATGAGCTGAACCAGCCGATTGGCATCCTGGGGAGTGCGCTGCAGACCCTCGTCTCCATTGCTGAGAAGAGGAAGACCCTACCCGTCGAGGACCACTCAAGACTGGATCAAGCCGGTGCGGAACTGAGAGCAGGGGCACTCGAGTCCACAGGCCGCCTGGGAGAGATTGTCAAACGGATGCAGCGTATTCACCAACCTGGACCGCACCGAGATCATCCCAGTGGACCTGAACGCCTTGCTTCAGGATGTGGTAGACCTGTTCCAATCGGAGAGTGGTGCCACCGTCTCCATAGAGGTCGAGTTCCAGTCTTTGCCCAACCTCTCGTTGCGTCCGCAGCAAATGAGTGCCGTTTTTTCCAACCTCCTGCACAACGCGGTGGGCGGAATCGAGGAAAAGGGGCGGGTGGAGGTGACCACTCAGCAGCGCAATTCCCAGGTGGAGGTCACGATCCGGGATGACGGAAAGGGCCTATCCGAAGAACAAGTGGCCCAGATCTTCGATCCAGCGTTCCGCGTCAAGGACAGACGTGTCGGGACTGGAAACTGGAGCCTCTTCTCATCCCGCAACCTCATCCGCGAGAACGGCGGCGACATCGTGATCGAGAGTACTCCCGGCCAGGGAACAGAAGTAAGGGTCACGCTGCCCGGTCCCGCCTCCAAGTGACGCGCTCTTTGCTAGTGTCCAGCCGGTGCCATTACCGCTGCTTCCAGTGCACCAATCGTGGGCAGCAGCGGGGATGGGCTTGGATCGAGAGCGGAAGCTTCCCGTAAATAGGACAATAGAGCCTCACCGCGGCGCGAAGGCAATTCCAGCTTGGTTCCACGATGTAGAGCATAGGTCTTTCCATCCTCGATCACCAAGCAAGCAAGACGGCCACCATAATACTTTGAGATCCCCACATCGATGGCCAGCACTCGTCCGTCGAAGTAGGGCATGATGGCACCGATCCGGGAGGTATGCCCGACCACCATTCTCTCTGCTTCGAGGCTTCTGAGCGTGCTCGTGAGCTGAGCACTCATCGCCTCCTCATTCTCCGGCACCAGACCCCGGTACCAGAGAGGACCTTCGGGATCGAGAATCATCGCCCCCTGGAACATCAAGTTGTTGAAGTCCAGCTTCAGTTCGTTTCGGACGGTCTCGTTGATTGTGCGAAGCGGGACCGTGGCATATTTCGGGCTAATACCTCCGTGAAGAAAGAGGATGCCGTTGATCTTGACTACGGCATTGTGGCTTCGGATCCACTTCCCATACTTTCCATCAGGAGCATAATTGGCAACGCGCTCAAAGTACCCCAGTGGGTGTTTCGACTCCCACTCCGTGCGAAAGGAGGCTTCTGCAACCGGAAGCTCACCCGTCGCACTCCCCTGCTTGACTGCCTTCACTGTTGCCTGGAAATAGGCCTCCCTCAGCCGCTTTGAGTTCTTACCCCGAAAAGCTGCAAATTCCTTGGAGGTCACATACCGGAGATCCCCGTAGACGTTCATCGCCTCATGGTTCCCAATCAGAGCATGCACCCGGCCACCGGCCTTCCGGGCTTGCTTTTCCAGCTTCTTCAGAAGGTCCATGGCCTTGCGTGTATCGGGTCCCCGGTCGGGAACGTCACCGGTTTGAACCAGGTGGGTCTTACCACCCGACCAACGTCCCTCTTTGTCGATGAGTTCGGCCGATCGGAGCAGGATCAAGAACTGATCGTAGTCGCCGTGGATATCACCAACCGCAACAATGCGTTCTACACCCGTCCAGACATCCTGGGCTCCACGCCCAACGGCAGGACTTACCGCTATCAGCAGCAGAATGTTGAGAAAAACAAGGGTGCGGTCCCAGAGATGCGACATCATATTGGTCAATTGATTGTAAAAAGAGCGACCTCTTCACCCTTTTGATCAATGATATCTTGAAGGAGTTCGACCAGCTTTCTCTTGCGCTCGATCAAGGCCTGGACTTCAGCAGGCCGCAGATAGGGCCGCAGGGTCTTCCGCAGCTCACTCAGCTTGAGGCTTCTTAATCTCCTCCAGAGTGTCGTTTCACAAGACTCCACACCGCCTGGATAGGGAAGTTCCTCATCGGTTCGAAAGGAACGCGTGTGGTCAATCATCCATACTTTTCCGTCGGGGCCGTGCAGAATGTTTCCGCTGTTTCGGTCATCGTTGAAAATCAGGTTGTCGAAGATCAGGATGATCTGTCCCTGTCGTGCCAGGCTCACCTTGTCTCGAGCTGGAGAGCCTCTTTTCTTTCGCCTCTTTTCTGTTTCGGCACCTTCGATCCAGACTTGCAGCGTTCCCAGTGTTCCTAGCACTTTTCGCTCCACAACGGGCGGCACAAGGTCTAAACCCAGTAATCGATTCAACTCATAGGCCGCGCACTCGAAGATGCAGTCGTCACGAAGCCTCATGGGGTTCTGACCAGATCCGGACAGCTGCGCCACTCTGACGTCACGAAAGATAGCGTGGACACGCAGACCGTCCTTCTGCACCAGCACTTTGCGCGCTCCGGTTATGCCTTCTCCGACCTTGCCCAGAACCGTCACACGCCCGATGCGCAGGAAATCCAATAGCTCCTCCTCCTGCCGGAAGGGGAGAGGCTGCCCTCCGGCGTCTCGATACTGGCTCGGAGCGCTCTTCGGGCAGGAGTAGATGAAGCTGAAGAACTCTGGAACCCGGCCAGGACTCGACACCACGACACAGAAAAGCAAAACCACCACAGCGTCACGCCTGTACACCTGACCAAGCTAGCTCACAGGGCCGCGGATTTCAATCGCACTCTGAGACCCGTCTATGCGCTCCTGGATCGGTTGGACTATCCGATCAGATATGCCGGCAATCCCCAGAACAGCAAAAACTCGAGGGGAACCGGCACAGTTTCTACCCTACGTCTACCGCCAAGATGGGATCCCCCTCTATGCATCTGGAGGGAGTGCCATCGACACCTACTGGGACCTCGCCCACCAGCGTGACCCGGTAAAACTGGCGCTCGAAGTCGGAGTGGAATATGTCTGTGGGCGGAAGATGGGCGGTGGCTCGGTTATCCCAGAACGCAATGCTACCCGGTTCCCACTTGAACCGGACCGTGTATTCTGGGCGAATCACGTGCTCCCACAGCAACTCGAGCAGTCGCTGGCTCTCCCGGGGTGTCAATCCCACAATCGAGGTGAGGAATCCGGGGCTCACATAGAGCAGACGCTCCCCGGTCTCGGGATGTACTGTGACCAGGGGATGCTCGCTGATGAGCATTCTCTCGCGCAGCTGCTGATCGTACTTTTCAGTGGTCTTCTCACCAGGGGGCTTAAAGCGGTGAACGCCACGCAGCCCGTCCACAAAACCACGCAGCGGCGGAGACAGTCCCTTATAGGCGGCCGCGAGGTTGGTAAACTGGGTATCGCCTCCATAGGGGGGCACTTCCACACCCCTCAGAATCGAGGCTGCCGGAGGGTTGTGTGCGGCCGTAATGTCAGTGTGCCAACCGGTCCAGGGCGCGATCAGGGGTTCGCCCCTGAAGCGCTCCGTGCCGCGATGTTTTGCAACCGAGTATATCTCTGGATAATCTTCAAGATGTCCAAAGACCGCATGTCCGACCGTCAACTCCCCGAATTGTCGGGCAAATGCAACGTGTTGACGATGATCGAGATGTTGTTCACGGAAGAAGACGACTTTCCACTGCAGGAAGGCATCGCGAACTTCCTGGACCACGTCAGAAGGGAGTGGGCGGGTCAGATCGACGCCACTAATTTAGGCACCGATAAGAATAGAAAGCGGCCGTACCTCGATCGTGTCAGGCAATCTCGCTCCTCAGGACTTGGGCCCGGAATTTAGCAACTTCATCCCACAAGGGCAAGACCACCAGCACTTCGTCTGTCTTCCACAGCCGTGGCTTTGGGGCAACAGTCGATGTATCCGAAGACCTGGCAAATGCGACAAGGGGGGACTAGAGTAGGTTCGAGGAGGCCTCGATTCATGAAGAAATTGGCTGCTTTCGCCCTACTCTATTCAGTGAGCTGCACCGGTTCCGACGAGCCCCCTCCTGAACCGGTCGAAGCGAAAACCATACCCAAAGCCGAATACTTCGTTACTGCGGACCAGACCCATAACAAATTCTCGAGCACCATCAAACCTGTGCTTCGGGTGCCTTCGGGAGCGGTAATCCAAGCACACACACAGGAAGCGACGGGTCACCAACTGGACCTCGGCTCAACTGCCGCAGACTGGGATAAAGTGAACGCCGATCTGATTCATGCGCTGACCGGCCCCGTCTACGTAGAGGGTGCCGGGGTTGGTGACGTCCTGGCCGTGACACTTCACGAAATCGAGCTGGGAGACTGGGCCTGGTCGGCGATCGTCCCCGGTTTTGGATTTCTGGCCGAGGAGTTCCAGGACGCGTGGCTGCGGACGTTCAAGCTCGGTGCAAACACGACCCACGTCCACTTCAACGACAAGATCCGCATCCCCGTGCGGCCCTTTCCAGGGGTCATGGGCGTAGCCCCGGCAACCGAGGAAATGCTGAGCACTATTCCTCCCCGAACCAATGGCGGCAACATGGATGACCCCAACATCGTTGCCGGAACGACGGTCTACTTTCCGGTCTTCGTCGAGGGCGCTCTGTTTTCTATTGGCGACACGCACGCGGTTCAAGGCATGGGAGAGGTCTGTGGAACGGCCGTAGAAGCCCCCATGCGAATCGTCTACGAGGTCGAGGTCATCAAGAACGGCCATCCGATCGAGGAACCGCAATACGAAACGGACGACTACTACGCCGTCACCGCCT
Organism: Acidobacteriota bacterium; assembly: GCA_965219855.1. Lineage (GTDB taxonomy): Bacteria > Acidobacteriota > UBA6911 > RPQK01 > JAJDTT01 > CAUZIZ01. Next base: position 246,026 of record CBDCOR010000010.1, on the reverse strand, counting down.
TCGCCACTACGATAGACGAAGCTGCCCGCAAGGCTACCCGTTACATGATCGACTACCTTGAGAATGCCCAGGGAATGGACCGCGAAGAAGCCTATGTCCTCTGCTCCCTGGCAGGCGACCTGAAAATCGGCGCGGTGGTCGACGTCCCCCACATGTTCGTGGCCATGCACATGTCGAAGAAGGTTCTGGGGAGGTAGCGAGAGCAACGGGGTCGCAGGTTGCAGGTTGCAGGTCTCTTGTTCTGGGACAGGGACAAGGGGTTCCCGGTACGGCGTCGCAACACCTCGGATTCAGCCAGAGTAGCGAACCGTTTGCTCCTGCCCATCAAGGTTAACCGGATGGGGCAGCGGTTCCAGGCCCACCGCCGCTTCCGCCTGCTCAGCAATGAAAGCCAGGTGAGCCATGATCCGGGAATAGAGATGATGGATTTCCGAGCAGATTTGCCTAGCAGTCCTTGTAATGGAAACCACATCGTCCTCATCCGGCAACCGTATCCCCAGGACGCGGCCACACGAAACCAAGCCTTTCGCGTGCTCGAAGGGATAGGGGATCTGCTCGAGGACGGCGAGAAGGCCCTGTAGTTCTCTTGAACCAGCTTCGGGAAGTCGTCGGGAAGGCGTGCCGCAGAGGAGAACTCTCCCAGGTCATGCTGGGCACACCGAGCCGCCAATCCCAGACCTTGGAGTTTCAGGGCCGTGGACTCGAAAGCGGCGCTCCCGGCCACCCGAGCCTCGTAGCGGTCCGCATCGAACTCCATCTGCCGCAGCAGGAAGCAGCTGATGGCATTGCCCAGCATCATCAGGACCCAGAGCAGCCGGCGCGTGAGCCAAACACAGCCCTGAGACAGGCAGCCAACAACCTGGACCATCCAGTGATGGGTGTCGTCAGAGAGCCCCTTCAGCGAAGCGTCCCACTCATCGCGCTCGAAAACGACTCTGGCAAACCAGTGATTGACGCGCCGAATGATGTAGGAGAGGCGCATACCGCCTCCCTGGGCAAAGTGACCGAACTCGTGGGCCAGGACGCCGCTAAGCTGTCTCAGATCAAGGCCCGCCACCAGGGGAAGCCCAATCGTCAGAACCAGGTCGTTGCCGAGCATGCTGACGAATCCGCGGCGGAAGCTGGCGGAGGCATTCACCTCACAATCAAGGTCGATGCGGCGGGGTGCGGATGCTCCGACGAGTTGACTTAGCTTGCGTTTGAGCTCTTCGAACCAGTTGAGGACGATGCTCACCTTTCTACCGTGAAACTCTTGAAGTCTCGCCTCCCTTTGATCTGCATCTTCGGGTCGGATCATCAGAAAGCGCTGCCCGTCGTCCCCGAGGAGAGAGCCGGACAACAGCACATTAGAAGCTTGCAAATTCACCATTGTGCAGATAGATTATCCATATGTATCAGAGGAATATCCAGACTCGGCTGACAGCTGCGCTGGAAGACACGCCGGTGGTTCTGCTCAATGGTGCCCGGCAGACGGGTAAAACCACCTTGATTCAGTCGGTGGTTGAGGGAAGCGAGAACGCTCGCTATTTCAGCCTCGATGACCTGGCGACACTGGGCGCCGTGGTGGCAGATCCGGCGGGCTTTCTCAAAGGCCTTGACGGCCTTGTGGCCATCGACGAAGTTCAGAAGGACCCTGGACTTTTTTCGGCTATCAAGATGGAGGTGGACCGGGACCGTCGTCCGGGACGCTTTCTGCTGACCGGATCCGCCAATGTGCTGCTGCTTCCCAGAATCTCCGAATCTCTGGCTGGCCGCATGGAGATCCTGACACTGTGGCCCTTTTCCCAGGGAGAAATAGAGGGCCATGAGGAGTGCTTCATCGATCGTCTGTTCTCAGGAGAAGGGCCGGAAATTGGAGAAGAAGGTCTTCAGGTGGATCCGCTGCAGCTTACCTTCAAAGGCGGGTTTCCGGAGGCTCTCCAGCGCTCTGACGAGAATCGACGAGGCGCCTGGTTTGGTTCCTATATCACGGCGATTCTGCAACGAGACATCCGCGACTTGGCCAATATCCAGGGCCTTACAGAGCTTCCTCGCTTGCTGTCTTTGCTGGCGACACGGACCGGCGCTCTACTCAACAAATCCGAGATCTCCCGCGCAACTGGCCTTCCGTATGCCACGCTGGACCGTTACCTGGCCTTGCTGCAGACGACCTTTCTCCTGTCGCTGCTTCCAGCCTGGTCTGGCAATCTAGGGAAGCGACTCACGCGCTCGCCCAAGGTCTACTTATGCGACTCCGGTCTGGCCGCCTATCTCCTGGGCCTGAGTGAAGAAGGACTGCGCCAGGACCGACTGTTAGCCGGACCTCTGCTGGAGAGCTTCGCAGTAGCAGAACTGCTCAAACAGGCCACCTGGGCCCACACCCCCGTTTCCCTCCATCACATCCGGACGTCGACAGGAAAGGAGGTGGACATTGTTCTCGAAGACCGCCGGGGAAGGGTAGTTGGGATTGAGATCAAGGCGTCCGCAACCCTAGGTCAACGTGCTTTCGCCGGCCTCCGGCTGTTGACTGAGGAGTTGGGAAAGCGGTTCTTGCGGGGAGTCGTGCTCTACACCGGAGAGACTGTGGTGCCCTACGCACCCAACCTTCACGCCCTGCCGATCCGTTCGCTTTGGCAGTCCCGGTGCGGATAGCATTTTCTACACTCTGCCCTGACGAGCAGTCAAATAATGGCCCGGATCGACGCGGTTCTTTCACTGGCGAACGATCCGGAATACCTTGATCAAGATCGGCGATCGACGTCCGGGCTTGTCGAGCAGCAGGCGCTGTTTCGAAGGCTGTTGGAACCATGAATCCGATCTTCGAAGCAGCGTGGGAGCCCGAGCAGTTCCTGGACTCCCAGAAGTCGGATTACTGCTTCATCGGAGGATTGGCAGTTCAACTGTGGGGAAAACCTCGCTTTACCGCCGATGCCGCTCTCACTCTGATGACCAGATTCGGCGACGAGGAAACCTACATCGATCCCGTTCTAGCCCGGTTTCAGGGGCGAATTCCCGAGACACGGCAGTTCGGGCTCAGACTCCGCCCTACAATACAGCAGTCTACGGCTACATCTCCATTGGGGGATGGAATACGGCGCGCCAATGCCCAACGTCTCCTGCTTGCGGATCCCCTCCCGGGACCGTGCCTACACCGCTCAGCATGGCGGAAATCAAGGCGTTCGGCGACCTCTGGAAAGAGATGGGAATCGCCGGTGTCTTCTACGACGAGGCCGAATATGGCTTCGGGACTCCCCGTCAACGGCAGAACGAGGCCGTCGACTACGCTCACAGCAAGGGCCTCAGTGTGTTCAGCCCGGACTTCGACCCGACCTACAATCCCACCTCCGAACCTACGCATCTCGGGCCCAACGACATTTTCCTCCTCGAGAGCTTCCAGATCATACTGGGGAGTTTTCGGGATCCGCGCGCGAGTGGGAAGACAGGGCGGACAAGGCAGAGCATTACAAGGACCGGTGAACGATGGTGATTTCCATCATATCGCCGCTACCAGAGAGGCTGATGGTACCGGCAGGATCTACATTGATGGGGTCCTGGACGGCTCCCAGAGCGGTGTCCCTTCCAGGGCACTGATACCCCTCGAGGTGTTTGTAGGGGCTGACAAGCGCGACAACGATAGATTCTTCAAGGGGCTCATCGACGAGGTCGAAATCTACGATCGTGCCCTGACCCAGCCGGAGATCCAAGACATCTTCAACGCTCGAAGCGCGGGCAAGCTGAAAGCACTCGTCCACGCCCTTTGGGTGTTTCCGGATACCGGTGTTCCCAATGAGGTGACGGACTCAATTCTGAGACAAGAGCTCATAAACCGTAGCTCTTCCAGCGGAGTGAACGCCCTCTACCTCAGCCTTTTCCAATCCAGCCCCAACGGCGCAGGCCGCCTCATGTATGAGGACGGCGACGTTGCCGTGCTGATCACGGACGCCCATGCCCAAGGCATCGAGGTGTGGGCGGCGTACGGGGCACCCGATTGGCCGATCATCGGCTGTGACGGCACCGATTTCCCCCAGCAGCGCATGCAGGAAATCATCGCCTACAACGCCGCCAATCCGCTAGCACAGGGGTGGGGAGGAATTGAAGATTCTATGTTCTAGGAGATTTTTCTGTTATCCGCTGTCTCCGCTGAGATCCCCCGCTTGTCGTGCAGGTGTCCCCTGGATCATACTGGTTGGATGGAGGTACCCTCGCGTCGGCAGCAGGAACGCTGGTTGCGGCAATGGCAATACGCGGCTGCGAATCTGCCCAGATTGGAATACCAGGAACTGCGGACCCTGACGAGCAGTCAAATAATGGCCCGGATCGACGCGGTTCTTTCACTGGCGAACGATCCGGAATACCTTGATCAAGATCGGCGATCGACGTCCGGGCTTGTCGAGCAGCAGGCACTATTTCGAAGGCTGTTGGAACCATGAATCCGATCTTCGAAGCAGCGTGGGAGCTCGAACAGTTCCTGGACTCCCGAGACTGGGATTACTGCTTCATCGGAGGACTGGCAGTTCAACGCTGGGGGAAGCCCCGCTTCACCGCGGATGCCGACCTGACCTTGCTAACAGGGTTCGGTAGCGAGGAAGCCTACATCGATCCGATTCTAGCCCGGTTCCAGGGGCGAATTCCCGAGACACGGCAGTTCGCGCTCGAGTCACGAGTCTTGCTGGTGCAGGGAAGCAACCAGATACCCGTGGATATTTCCCTTGGCGCCCTGCCTTTTGAAAGGGCAACCGTGGAGCGATCCACCCGTTGGGCCATAGACGCTCGGGTAGGCCTGACCACCTGCAGCGCCGAGGACCTGATCGTCCACAAGTGCTTCGCAAACCGACCCCAGGACTGGATCGATGTCGAGACGATCATCCGCCGCCAGCAGAATCTGAACGACAAACTTATTCTAAGAGAGCTGAAACCACTGACGCAGCTCAAGAAGGCGCCCGAGATCCTAGAGCGTCTGTACGATCTGTTCGAGACGAATCTGTGACGTCTAGTATCGTTCCCGTACCTGGCACCGCTGCAATGCCAAGAACTGCTCACTGCTCACTGCTCACTAGTCCGTGGGAGCCAGCCGCTTGAGCTCCTCGAACCAGTTGAGGACGATGCTCACCTTGTCTCCGAAGTGCTCCATCAACACCGCCCTCTCCTGGGTCGGACTCCTGGACACCATCAGGAAGTGTTGGCCGTCTCTGGTTACATCGTAGGCTCGGTTCGGATTTCCTGCCACACACTCCTGCTCGAAAAGAAAGACCGGGATGCCGGGTGTCAAATCATCCCCAGTGACCGTGATGTCAACTGCCCAGTACTGCTTCGGCCCCGGTCGACCATACCCAATAAGGTAGAAGAGCTCCTCCCCACTCCCTGACCATACCGGGGCCCACCCCTCGTCGGTGGAAATCCGCTTCCTGCTTCCGGGTCCGGGATAGGGCTGGACATAGACTTCATGCTGCCCGCTTTCATTGGAGACGTAGGCCATCCAACGACCATCCGGAGAAAACTCAGGAAACCCTTCCTTAAACTCAGTCTGCACAAAGGGCTTCTCGGAACGGGAACCGTCCATCGACAGGATCCAGATATCCGAGTCGTATTCAGTGTTCGGTTTGACTCGTGCAAACGCAAGGTCCGTCCCATCCGGCGACCAGGAGCCTGGACTGCCCAAGGTCAAATGCTCGGCCTCCTCATCAGAGTCGACCGGTTTCCAGACGAGATTGCGCTGACCATCCTTCTCCGAGACGAAGACGATACGGGTGCCGTCCGAGGACCAGATCGGTTCACTAATCATCCCTTCAGATGCCTGAATACTGCGGGCACTTCGACCAAGATCGTAGGTCCAGATTTCCGGGCTCTTGTGGAATGTGCTGAGCAGCACTTGAGTTTGGTCGGGAGAGAAATGAGCTCCACTGTATCGGGCCCGCTCGATGCCGATGGTCTCCACTTTGCCGTCGCGACCCACCCGGATGACCTCTCTCTTTTCTTCGGGAAGGACTGACCCTCGGATGTAGGCAAGGGATCCAGACTGGGAAAAGGCAAACTGTGCAGCGCCGGTCTCGTCGCGACCATTTCTCGCGTACAGTGAGTGACTGACACCTTCCAGGACCCGAACCGCGGGACCCTTCAGTGCCAAGCCGTCCAGGTCGAAAGGTGCCGCCCACAGCGTCCCTTCTCGAGCGAAGACCAGATGCCCGGAAGGGGTGTAGCGGGCATCTGAACCTCCTTCGATCAAGACCTTCCGTTTCCCGGTTTCAAACGAGTGAACCGCGATCTCTACCTTGCTCCAGTCGACAAGGGCGGTGTGATATCGCAGGACCGTAAACAGCACTGCCTTTCCGTCGGGGAGCACGAAGGGGAGTCGGTGACTTACCTCACCTACTTGTAGCGAGCGACCTCATACCGCCGAGTAAGAACTGAGAAGAATGTAGAGAGGGCGATCCTGGAGGATTGCCCTCTCGTCGTGTCGGCGATAACCTTCGGTGATAACCAAAACACTGGAGGTTGTCATGACCGACTATGCCAGTCTATTGCGGGATCACGTCACTCTCAAGTGCCGCTGCATCGACCGAGTGTTCTTGCAGGCTTACGTTCCCAAGCTGCAGTCGGTGGGACAAGTCTGTACCTTTCTGCGTTGGGTCAAGGGGTTCAAGATCCCCTCCTCGGCGGCCTTCGGCAAGATCGGTCAAGGCTACGTCAAAGCCATTCACCGCTTCGCCGAAGAACACAATATTCCGGTAGTGCACTTCAAGAAAGGGGAAAACAAGGAGGAGACGGCTCGTCCCTACCTGGAAGCGGCGGCGAAGGAAGGCCAAGAGCGGGTGGTGTTGATCGGCATTGCCCAGGAGAAAGCATCGGCGTGGCGGTCCTGGAAGGGCAAAGGGCAGGAAACGGCCGCGCATCCCCATATGGAGTGGGGCCGTCAGATGGTTTACATCAACCACTTCTACTTCTACCTCTGGGACTCCGAGTGGGGCGGCACGTTTTGGAAGACCAATGCCTACGCGCCTTATCCCATCTGGCTGTGGCTCAACGGCCATGAGTGGGTCAAGCGGCAACTAGAAAAAGCGGGCATCGCCTACGAGGCCCTGGACAACGGATTCCGTTCTTGCGCCGATCCCGAGGCCCTGCAGAGCATCTGTGACCGGTTGGGTTCGGGGGCCGTGCGCAGCTTCTTCTGGCGTTGGTGGTGGCGTTTACCTTCTCCCTTCAGCTCGGAGGACTTCGAGGCCGGTTACACCTACGAGTTGGCTTTCCGCCAGTTCGAGGTCTCCGACACCTGTGTCTTTGACCGACCCCAGGCCGGGCGGATGTGGTTCGAAGGGGTGATTCGAGACCATTTGGACATTGGTCGCCCCGAACAGGTGACGCTGATCTTCGATCGGCGAATCACCCGACGAACTCCCGGAAGCTTTCGCTCCCGAGTCCTCAGACGAGGGGTGGACCCGGTCCTCAGTTGTTATTACAAGTCGTCTCGTATCAAGCAATATTTCAAAGAGGGCCGCGCCTTGCGGACCGAAACCGTGATCTGCGACAGCCGCGACTTCGGAGTGGGTCGCCGCGTTTGCGCTCGCAACTGGTATGCCCTTTGGGCTGTTGGCGATTCCGCCAACCGGCGTCTGTGCGACGCCGAAGCTGCAGACGCTCGACCGGCACCCGACGTGCTCACCTTCCAAAAGGTGAGCCAACCCTCGAAAACTGCCGAGGGTCTACACAGTTCTGGCCTTCGCTTTGGCGATCCTCGGGTGATGGCGGTCTTCTCCAGCCTGGTCGCATTTAGCTGTCTCGTAGCCGGTTTTGACAACCGTCGACTGGTGGAGCAAGTCTCCGCCTTGCTCGATGCCCCCTACACTTCACGCCAGGCGAGCTACGATCTGCGCCGGTTGAGGCGAAAGGGACTCATTGACAAAGTGCCCCGCAAGCGCCGGTACCATCTAACGCCCTTGGGAAGAAAGGTGGCTGTCCTCTTCATCAAAGCCTACGGTCGAGTCCTGGCACCGGGCTTGACGGCGCTCGATCTCAAGCTGCCACAGGAAGTGGCTCAGCGCTGTCCGCTGGCGACGGCTTGGCGACGGTTCGACCGCTCGCTGAACGTCTTTGTTGAAGAGCAACTACTCGCTGCTTGACACTTCTTGATCAGTTTGTGAACTTTTTCTTGACCAAGGGGTCTCTAGCCCGCATAGATCACCGATAGGATCTCAAAAGGCCGCCCTGTTTGGTATAAAGCGTTTTGAATGAACGTTTTCACACGCAAACGGAGGCGGCCCTTATGAGAACAGAGTGTAAACAAGTCAGGTTCGAATGTCACCAACTATCTCAACGCAAAGTGAAGGCGCGGTTCGACGGTGGAAAGATCACCTCCGATGCGGGGGTGCTGCTGTTGCGAGAGGTCGAGAGGGGGACGGGTCTGATCGCCGGACTGGCTGAGTGTTTCAGGGATCACCGGGATGCGCGGTTGATCGAACACACGGTCGAGGAGTTGTTGGGGCAGCGCATCTACGGACTCTGTCTGGGGTACGAGGATCTGAACGATCATGATCAGTTGCGCACCGATCCGATGCTGGCGGTGGCGGTGAATAAGGCCGATCCGTTGGGGGAGAGGCGGCGGCAGGCCTCAGATCGGGGGAAGGCGCTGGCGGGCAGGTGTACGCTGAACCGGTTGGAGTTGACCGGCGCCGAGGTCGATGAGCAGGAGCGGTACAAGAAGATCGCGATGGACCCGGACCGGATCGACGGCTGGATGGTGGATGCCTTCGTGGAGTCCCACGAATCGGCGCCCGAGGAGATCGTGCTGGATCTGGATGCGACCGACGACCCGATCCATGGCCAGCAGGAAGGCCGGTTCTTTCACGGTTACTACCGCCACTACTGTTATCTCCCGCTGTACATCTTCTCGGGGGAGCATCTGCTGTGCGCCCGGTTGCGGTGTTCCAATATCGATGGGGCCGCGGGATCGGCGGAGGAACTGGAACGGATCGTCGGCCGGATTCGGCAGAGCTGGCCGGAGGTCTCGATCGTCATCCGGGCCGACTCGGGCTTTTGCCGGGATGACTTGCTCCGCTGGTGTGAAGACCATCACGTGGATTACGTGATGGGGTTGGCCAACAATGATCGGCTCAAGTCAGAGATCGCCGAAGCGATGACTCAGGCCGAAGCCGAGTTCAACGCCACCGGGCGACCGGCGCGGGTGTTCAAGGATTTCCGCTACCGGACTCGCCACAGTTGGACCTCGGAGCGACGCGTCGTCGGCAAGGCCGAGTTCCTGGACAAAGGCGCCAATCCCCGATTCGTCGTCACCTCCCTGTCGCCGGAACGCCTGGGGGCCCGCGCGCTCTACGAAGACTTCTACTGTGCGCGGGGCGACATGGAGAACCGCATAAAAGAACAGCAGTTGGGTCTGTTCGCCGACCGGACCAGCGCGGCAACGATGCGCGCCAATCAACTCCGGCTGTATCTGTCCTCCGCCGCCTACATGCTCATGCACGCCTTGCGTCGTCTCGGACTGAAGCAGACCCCCCTGGCTCGCGCTCAGTGTCAGACGATTCGCTTGAAGCTCCTGAAGATCGGCGCCCAAGTCCGCCTCACGGTCCGCCACGTCTGGATCTCCATGTCGGAAGCCTATCCCTACAGCGAGGTCTTCGCTGCCGTCGTTCGAAACCTCCAGGCCATTCCTCTGCGCTGCTAAGGTCTGTCCCGATCAAACGCCCCCAAAAACGAAATCGTTCCATCGCTCAGGCCGAGCTCTGCCTGAATGCATTCCGTCACGCTGTTCCGAACCCGAAAAACGCTCCATTCACGACCCTCCACACCACCGCATCACTCGACCTGGACCGGATCGATAGCGAAACTCTCAGAAAACCGTTCCGGCCTACCAAAATCACCTTCATTTCCAAATCGGTGATCTATGCGGGCTAGATCCAGCTCGGTGATCTGTTCTGGCTCCCCTCCCGAGGCGGAAACTCGCCACAGCCCGCCGGTCTGTTCACAAGCAAAGACGATCGTATCGTCCGAGGACCAACTGGCGCCATAAGCCAACGACCTACAATCACAGATTGTGGTAGGAGCCCCTCCATCGAGAGGGTATTTTCTCAGTTTGCCTCCGGAACCGTCTCTCGCATTCGAAGCCACTCCGAGCCATTTTCCATCAGGAGAAAAGAAGGGCATCCACAGGTCATGGGTATCGGAAAAAGGCAACTGATCCCACCGATCCAGGGGCCGAAGATAGACGGTATATCGGGGATTTGATGGATTCGAGGCGCCCACAAATGCCGGCAGGGAGCCATCCGGAGAAAACGCAACTCCGGTACGGAATCGGTGGCCGATTACGTCGCTCTTCTCCAAGGGTATCTCCCATCGCGAGATGGTTTTCTCCGGGAGCGGAGCCAACCAGGATCGAATCATCCAGGCTCCGATCACCAGCACCGGTATGGCGGCCCAGGGAGCCAGCCGTCTCCACAGGGGCCTTGCACTCGAAGGCGTAAGAGGGTCCTCCTTGACGTTACCGCTGAGACATTCATCAATGGCGATACGAGCGTCTCCCATGTCCCGGAGACGCATACTGGAGTCTTTTGAGCAGACACCGCTCAAGTAGCCGCCGAACGGTGCGGGGAGTGTTCGGGGGCAGCTCCTCCAGGATGGGCTCCTCGTGGATGACCGCGGCAAGTGTTTCGGTAAGACTCTTTCCCGCGTACATCCCCTTTCCGGTCAACATCTCGAACAACACCAGGCCGAAGGACCAGATGTCGGTGCGCTTGTCCAGCTCCTGTCCTCGCGCCTGCTCCGGACTCATGTACGCCGCCGTCCCCATGACGACACCCTGCTGTGTCGCGTCAGGGGCCAGCCTGAGAGGATCCGACGCCTCTTGCGAGAGCTCTGTCACCTTGGCCAGACCGAAGTCCAGGACCTTGACCGATCCTTCCGGGGTGATCTTGACGTTGGCCGGCTTCAGATCCCGGTGAATGATTCGGCTCTCGTGAGTCGCCTCCAGAGCTTGAGCGATCTCCAGCGAGATCTGAAGGGCCTCGTCCACCGGGATCGGGCCTTTGGTAATCCGCTCTGCCAACGTCGCGCCTTCCACCAGCTCCAGGACCAGCGCGCGCAGCTCGCCTGATTCCTCGAGGCCGTGGATGATGCTGATGTGAGGATGATTGAGCGAAGCCAGCACCTCTGCTTCGCGCTGAAATCGGCTCAGCATCTGGCGATCCTGGACGAACTTCCCTGGCAAAATCTTGAGCGCCACCTCGCGGCTTAGCTGAGTATCGGTGGCTCGGTAGACGGCACCCATTCCGCCTTCGCCCAGCTTGGCCGTGATCCGGTAGTGGCTGATCGTCTGGCCTAACAGTGTGTTGACCTCCAGGTTTTTCCGGAAAAGCGGCTCAGTCCATACTATAGCCTTGGTCCAGTCCGAAGTGCTCATCTTCGAGCCTTCGACTCGACGGACGGCGGCCTGGAGGCCATCGCTACGATGGATCGACTTTAGGCCCAACTGCTTGGGACCATTGCTTCAGCTCGCCCAGAGCAGCCTCAGATCGTAGCGAGGGAACTGGCTGTCGACGGTCAGGACCGGGAGGCGCTCGGTCTGGGCCTGGGCGATGATGAGACGATCGAAAGGATCCTTATGATGGGACGGCAGTGAAGCCAGCTGTAGGGCGTGTAGATGCTCTGTTCTCGAGCAGTTTCCCGTTGCCGTCTGGGCTGACATCAGTTCCCTGTCGTGGGCACCAGCTGCTTGAGTTCCTCGAACCAGTTGAGGACGATGCGCACCTTGTTGCCGTAGTATGCCGCATGAAGGGTGCGGTCGATTTCTGCTTCATCCTCTCGGATCATCAGGAAACTCTGCCCATCCGGAGTCACATCGTAAGATCGGAACTGCACATTGGAGAGGTAGGGTCCTCCGAAAAGGGGAACCGGATTGCCCGCGCTTCCATTCTCCCCGATCTCGACTGCCCAGATCTTCTTGTCATAGCGATAGAAGAGTTCCCGACCGCTGGAAGACCAAGCCGGGGAGAACCCTCCTCGGGTTGAAATCGGCAGTTTCCGTCCAGGTCCCGGATAAGGCTGAAGGTAGACCTGGTGTCCACCGGACTCAGTCGAGACGTAGGCCAACCAGCGACCATCCGGAGAGAACTCGGGCTGTGATTGCTCGAACCGCGTGTCTAGGAAAACCTCGGTGGAATCCGAGTCCTTCGGCGACAGCATCCAGATATTGCCCCCTGTGGCCGCATCCAGCTGCACAAAGGCAAGTGTGTCTCCGGTTGGGGACCAGGAACCCGGAACCTGGGGACGATCCCCGGAAGTCAAGCGCTCGGCACTGCCTCCCGAGTCTACCGGTTTCCAGAAGAGCATGCGCTGGCCCTCTCTCTCCGAGGCGAAGGTGAAGCGGGTACCGTCCGCAGACCAGATGGGCCACATGTTGTCCCCCTCAAACGTCTGCGGAGCCTTGGCGCCCCGGGTCAGATCGTAGGTCCAGATGCTGGACGTCTTGTAGAGTGTGTCCAGCAGCAGTCGGGCGCGATCCGGAGAGAGTCGGACGGCGACATACTTGGCGGCGTCGATATCGATAGGCTCTTCGACTCCCTTACGGTCTACCCGCACCAGCTGTCGCTTGGCCTCAGGGAAGAGCGAGCCGCTGATGTAGGCAAGCGTCCCGGAGTTGGAAAAGGCAAACTGACCCGCACCGGTTTCCTGGTTTGACACGCCCGAGTAGATAGCGTGACTGACGCTCTCCTGGATAGGCACGGCGGGGCCGGTCTGTTCCAGCTTCTCCAGATCGAAGGGGGCCGCCATCAGAGTCCCCTCCAGGGCGTAAACCAGATGCCCGGTGGGCACGTATCTGGCGTCTGAGCCCCCCTCTATCAAGATCTTTTTTTTCTGACTTCCCAGCGACTGGACTGCGATCTGTGACTTATCCCAACCGGTGGTGTCGGTCTGATAGCGCATCACGGTGAAGAGCACGGCGTCTGCGCCAGGGAGCACGTGGGGAAGCCGATGACTGACCTCTCCTGCTTCCCGATCCAAACTCTGTGATCGCCATCGGTTCTCCACCCGAGGCCGATACTCGCCACAAGGCACTTTCCTGATCCGGAGCGAACACGATGGTGTCGTCCGAGGCCCAGCTCGCACCGAAGGGCAGTCGAGCATCGCAGATCGTCGTGGGGGTTCCTGCTTCAAGCGGGTATTTTTTCAGCTTCCGATCGGTGGACGACCAGATGCCCAGCCACTCGCCATCGTGGGAGAAGAAGGGAAGAGGGGCGTTCTCGGCGTCGGCAAGGGGCCTCGTCTGTCCTCTCTCCAGGGAGTGGACGTACACCTGTCTCTTGGAAGAGTCCCTCGCGGGAGCCGCAACGAACGCTAGCTGTTTCCCGTCTGGCGATAGATCGACCCCCCGGCGAAACTGATGGTCGAGGACCTCGGCCTCTGCCACCGGGATCTCGAAGCGGGCTATCTTCTTTTCGGCGCTATCGGGTGGAGCGGGCCAGAAATACACTGCCGCGGCCAGCACGACAGCCACCGCCACCGGCACCAGACGTGCCCAGAGAGGAGTTCCTCGCGGGCGCTCCGTGGCCTGCGGTTGATCAGGCTGGGTGACGCACTCGTGAATCGTGATGCGAGCTTCACCCATGTCCCGCAGCCTCAGCTTGGGGTCTTTCCGGAGACATCGCTCTATTAGGTCCCGAATCCTCAGGGGTGTGTCCTGAGGAAGCTCATCCAGGTGCGGTTCCTCGTGAATCACCGCGGCAAGGGTCTCGGTTAGGCTTCTTCCCGCATACATCCCCTTGCCAGTCAGCATCTCGAAGAACACCAGGCCGAAGGCCCAGATGTCGGACCGCTTGTCTACCGTCTGGCCCCGCGCCTGTTCCGGACTCATATAGGCCGCCGTTCCCAGGATGATTCCCTCCTGCGTGACCTCCAACGTGAGGGTGGGAGAGTTGGCCAACTCCTGCTGAGAGAGTTCCCCTTCCATCGCCTTAGCCAGGCCAAAGTCCAGGACCTTCACCGCTCCCTCGGGCGTGATCTTCACGTTGGCTGGCTTCAGATCTCGGTGAATGATGCCCTTCTCGTGCGCCGCTTCCAGGGCCTGGGCCATCTCCAGCGCCAGGGGGAGTGCGTCGTCCAATGGAATGGGGCCCTGGGCGATCCTTTCACCGAGTGTCGGACCTTCCACCAGTTCCAGGACCAGAGCCCGGACCTCCCCTGATTCCTCCAAACCGTGGATGGTGCTGATGTGTGGATGATTGAGGGAGGCCAGCACCTCGGCTTCTCTCTGAAATCGACCCATCCTTTGGCGATCCCGGACGAATTTCTCGGGCAGGATCTTCAGCGCCACCTCCCGGCCCAGCCGGGTGTCGGTGGCCTGATAGACGGCGCCCATTCCTCCCTCGCCGATCTTCTTCGTGATCTTGTAGTGGTTGATGGTTTGTCCTATCAATTCTTACCTCCCGAGTGAAGTCGAGGAGAGTCCTCTCCCTACCCTTGCCCTCGCCTGTGCCTTTGCCCTTACCTCATGTCTCGGTTGAATCAAGGTTTTTGACCAAGCCAGTCAGCTTTGAGTTGACGGTGTGTTCTCTGAAATCGCCATCACTTTACTACGATCGTGCCAGGACAGAAAGTCACTCGCCGGTACGGGCAAGGGTGCGGGAAAGGCATTAAACCGATACCCGTACTCCGATGACGCAACCCCTACAGGGTTGACCTCTGGTTTATCTTCCCTTTTTCCCAGGGTTAGGAAACCCTGGGCTGAAATACGGAATCCTTTCAGGATTCACGAATTCCCTGGCTGCTCGAACCAGTTCCAACACAGACCTAACGTAGAGGATTGTATCCGCTGTGCTTGACGCCTCTGTTGGTAGAGTCAGCAGTGAGTTATGAGCATGGCGGATACAATCCTGTTGGACTGAGCCGCGGTTTCCCTCTATGGGGATTGTTTAGAGGTTAGCGTTTAGGAAGGGAAAAGGAAAGCCGAGCAAGAACGAGAAGATGAAGCGGATTGGTGGGCCTCGCGCTGAGTTGCAGGAGCGTGTTGAGAGGAGAGGAGAGGAGAGGGGAGTGGGGCGGTTCCTGGAGTGCGGATGAGAGCATCAGACACACGAGTATTCAAGCCAGATCGGGCTCTGGTAGGAGGGCTTCTCAGGAGGTTTCGAAGTGTGTGCTGGTCTCTCATGAGCGACCCGGAGAGTTCATCCGAGGTTGAATCGGAGTGGCCCCGGCGGGGAGCGTTTGAACGAGGTAGAGGGTGCCTTGCTGACAGCGGGGGCAAGAGTCCGACTTAGAAGGAGTCGAGGGGAGTTCGGTGGGGGAGTCGTCTGAACCAAGAAGGCCTCGACAGAGGGCGAGCTTGGTCTTACGGTGACGGTTGGCCAGAAACCCGTAGTGGCGGATGCGCATGAATCCCTTGGGCAGGGCGTGGAGTAAGAAGCGCCGGGTGAACTCGATCGTCTCCAGAGTCAAGGTGCGCGGCCGCTGAGGGTGGCGGTAGTCCTTGTAACGAAAGCTCACCTTGCCCTGATGCAGGGACAGGAGTTGTGAGTTAGAGATCGCCACGCGGTGGGTGTAACGGGCCAGGTACTTGAGGACTCGCTCGGCACCGGCGAAGGGAGGTTTGCAGTAGACGACCCACTCCGAACCGGTGAGGTTTTGCAGCCAACAATGGAACTGGCGAGGGAGGCTTAGAGGTTGGAGGACTCCGTGAAAAGAGAGCTCATTCTGCCGGTAGGCCGCTCGCAGGTAGTGTCGGAACTTGTTCCGAAAGAGTCGGCTGAGAACGGAAACGGGGAACAAGAAACGAGGACGGGAGGGGATCCAGCGGCTTTGGTCCTCAGCGATCCCTCCGCCGGAAACCACACAGTGGAGATGCGGATGCAGATCGAGTTTCTGGCCCCAGGTGTGAAGCAGGGCCAGCACACCGATTCTGGCTCCCAAGTGGTGCTCGTCAGCGGCTAGGGTCAAGAGCGTTTCTGAGGCCGCTCGGAAGAGGATCGAATAGAGGGTGCGCGGGTTTTGCAAGGCGAGGGGAGCGAGGGCCTTCGGCAGCGTGAAGACGACGTGAAAATAGGGCACCGGGAGTAGCTCTCGGGCGCGGGCATCGAGCCACTGGGCTCGGGCACCGCCCTGACACTTGGGACAATGCCGATCACGGCAGGAGTTGTAGGAGATCTCCTCGTGGCTGCACTGATCGCACCGTTTGAGGTGCCCACCCAAGGCGGCGGTCCGGCAAGCACAGAGGGCTCGGAAAACTCGGCGCTGCTGCCCTGAAGTGGGATAGGCCCGGAAGTAATCGTCTTGGCAACTGCGGAAGACATCGGCTACCTCGAGCCGATGTGCTCTCATCTGCCGCGCTGGGCTTTCCGAGCGGCTTGGAGCAGATCGTGAGCCGGAGTCGTGCGAGCAGAGGCGACGTGCAAGTAGACCGAAGTCGCGTTCAAACTACGGTGCCCGAGCAGTACTTGGATGGTTTTCAGATCGGTGCCGGCTTCTAGCAGATGGGTGGCGAAACAATGGCGCAGCCGGTGAGCCGTAACGCCCTTTCTCAAACCGGCCTTTTCAGCAGCTCGCTTGCAGACTCTTTGGACCGAACTGACCTCCAAAGGTCGCTGCACATCCTGCCCCGGGAAGAGCCAGCTGCCCGGTCGATAGCCTTTCCAGTAGGTGCGTAGCTGCGCCAAGAGAGTTGCCGACAGGGGAACGTAGCGATCCTTGTGGCCTTTGCCCTGATGCACTCGAACCAGCATCCGAGCTCTATCGATGTCCTCCAGATGCAGATGAAGCGCTTCGGAGATGCGTAAGCCCGTCGCGTAGATGGTCATGAAGATGGTGCGGTGCTTGAGATTGCCGATCACTTCAAAGAAGCGGTCAATCTCCTGCCGGGACAAGATCAGGGGCAGTTTCTTCTCTTGCTTGGGGAAAGGGATGTGTTCAATGGTCCATTCTTTGTTCAGACACACCCGGTAGAAGAAACGCAGAGCACAGACCGTCTGGTTGAACTGGGCCCAGGAACTCTTTTTCTTCTTCACCAGAAAGATCTGATACTGGCGGATCTCCGCGGGACCCAGTAGATGGGGCGAGCGGCCGAAGTACTGGGCGAACTTGGCCACCCGATCCACATAGATCTGAATGGTCCGATCGGAGTAGTTGCGGATCCGCAGATCCTCGATCATACGTTGGCGTAAGATAGTCATGATAGGCTCCTTTCGTGTGGTAGGTTGCTGTGTGGTAACAACACCTTGCCTCACGAGGGAGCCTTTCGACAACTCCCAGCGCCGCCGGAATCTTCAATGGATAAGGGGATCTGACAGGAAAGGTCCTACCGCTGAAAGCGGTTTAGTTCAACTGCAATTACCGCTCCAAAACTCCGGGTCGTCTGCTCTAGGACTGGTGGGTTCAGATAACTTGTTGACGGCAGAGAAGAAGCCCCTAGTCGGCGAGCCCGAGAGGTCGCTCCACATCCGGTGAGTTCAAAGCCGGATGTCTATCCCTTCGGATAGGGTGCCATCGGAAGGGGTAGGGGAGGCTACTGCCTACCAGAGAATCGAGACTTCCCTTGAAGATCCGATCGGAGCTCACGAGTGTGAGCTTCTCCAACTGGCTGTGTGCAATCAGCATGCGATCAAGAGGATCTCGATGGTCACCTCCGAGAGAACCAGCGTGCAGCGAGTGTTCAGCGTAATTGGCAGCACCTCGATCCTAGCCCGGCGTAGCTGCCCTAGTAGGTCTTGCGCACTGTCTCTCCGAACTCTGGAAGTTTGCCCAGACGGCGCTTCGTCGAGATTTCCCAGGCCGAGCGCTGCTTGCCAGGATGTCGTTGGCAGCCCAGACACTATCTACCTGGATAGGCCGACTATCCGAAAGGATAGTGCTGAGACTCCACCTCCTCGCCGCCCTGATCTCTAGAACCGTTGTCAATGGGTCTCTTTCTCCCTTTGATTGAGCCATTTAGGGTCACTCTCCCGGACGGAATACTCATTAATGGGTTCTGGCACGCTTGTTGCGAGCGAGTCCATAGGCTCATGTACGTTGGCTGGCGTCTCCAGATGGAGCACTCGGTCGAAATGGGAACACCAGCCTCCGGGGTCTAAGGGAGGGCAAGGGCATGGACCTATTACTGAAGTGGCTCGACTCACAAGGCCGGGAGCAAGAGCGAGTCCTGCGAGAGGATGAGATCGTGGTGGGACGCAAGGACGCTGATGTCGTTCTGGCATCCCCCTACGTGTCGCGTCGGCACCTGAAGCTGGTGAAGAACAATGCAGGCTATACGCTCGAAGACCTGGACAGCAGTGGAGGCACCTACATCAACGGCAAACGCGTCGCGACACAGGACTTGAAACCCGGAGACAGCATCATGCTGGGTCGGGCTGCGGCTGAGCTCCGTTATCTGGAGCGGGAAGGCCGCCAGAGAGAGATTAGTCCAAATTCGCCGAGCCAGGATGATTCGGATCTTGTTTCAGGTCGCGGTGAATGATGCCCTTCTCGTGGGCGACCTCCAGAGCCTCGGGCATCTCCAGGGCAAGGCGATGGGCCTCCTCCACCGGGATGGGTCCCTGCGCAATCCGCTCTGCCAGGGTAGGACCCTCGACTAGTTCCAGGACAAGCGCGCGCACATTGCCCGATTTCTCGAGGCCGTGAATGGTGCTGATGTGGGGATGATTGAGAGAAGCCAAGACCTCTGCTTCTCGCTGGAACCGGCCCATTCTCTGTGGATCCTCGACGAACCTCTCGGGCAGGATCTTCAGCGCGACTTGCCTGCCCAGGCGACCGTCGGTGGCCTGGTAGACCGCACCCATGCCGCCTTCGCCGAGTTTGGCCGTGATCTTGTAATGGTTGATGGTCTGGCCGAGCAAAGTAGTCTCCAGGTTGGGGGACTGATCTGCCCATACTAGACCCCTGACGCTGAAAGGGCAAACCGAGACAAAAGAGTTGCACGACGACATCGCCTTCGGATTTGGAGTTTCCAGGTAATGCGCTCTATACTAGGCTCGACTTAGTTGAGAAATATCCCATGTATCCCAAGCTGATAGGCCTACACGGTCCCCTCAAAGACAACGAGTTCCCGCTCAGCGAGGAGCGAGTCTCAATCGGTCGCCACGACGAGAACGTTCTTCGCATCTCCGACCGACGGGTGTCGAGGCATCACTGCCAGATCAGCAGAGAAGAAGAGCAGTTCCGACTGTCCGATCTGGGAAGCGCTCACGGGACCTTCGTCAATGGCATACCGGTCAAGGATCACGTGCTTGCACATGGAGATCAGATCAGGGTGGCGGGCTCGGTCTTCTGGTTCCTGCTCCATGAGGAAGACACGCCTGCGGCTGTTCCGGTCGAATTGGACCAACGGGAACTGACTTCTCAGACCACTACCATGCTCCCGGGAGGGAGCTCCCGGTATCTGACCGGAGAGGCGGTCCAAGGGAGAGGGGGAGCACTTGATACGCTAGCACGCAGTTTGAGCGCTCTGCTCAAGCTCAGCACCGAGATCAATTCGGTTCGGGAGTCCGAACCGCTGCAACGGAAGCTGTTGGAATTCATTCGTGAGGTGATTCCAGCCCATCGCTGCGTCTTCCTCACAAGAGATGACGAGGGGGATGGCTACAGTCCCAGAGTGGCCTGGGATCATTCGGCGAAGACCCAGCACACCGTGCAAGTCAGTCGCACCATCGTCGACCGGGTTGTTGCCGATCAATTGGCTATTTTGAGCCAGCACGTTCCGCAAGACAAGGACTTGAACGAAGCTCAAAGCCTGATGGCCTCGGGTGTTCAGTCCGTACTCTGCGTGCCCATCATGGCTCTGGATCAACTACTGGGGACCATCTACCTGGAGACGACTGATCCGGCCGCGCCCTTCCAGGAGGACCATCTCCACCTGCTGACCGCCATGGCCGGGATTGGGGGAGTGGCCCTGCAAAATGTCCACTACCTGGAGTGGCTCGAGAGCGAAAACCTTCGACTCCAGGAGGATCTTGCAATCGAACACGACATGGTGGGCGAAGGCCCAGCCATGCAGAAGGTCTACGATCTCATTGCCAAAGTCGCACCGGCAGAGGCGAGCGTTCTGATCTGTGGCGAAAACGGGACGGGTAAAGAATTGGCTGCACGCGCTATCCATCAGAATAGTGCCCGGTCAGACAAGCCGTTCGTAGCGATCAACTGTGCCGCTCTGGCCGAGCAACTGGTCGAGAGCGAGTTATTCGGGCATGAGAAAGGGTCCTTCACGAGCGCACATGCACAAGCCAGGGGTAAGCTGGAGGTCGCAGAGGGCGGAACCGTGTTCCTGGATGAGATTGGAGAACTGGACCTCCCACTTCAAGCCAAACTCCTGCGCGTTCTTGAGGAACGGGAAATCGAACGCGTTGGAGGGAACCGACCCATCAAGGTCGACATTCGCCTGGTCGCGGCCACCAACAAGGACCTGGAGAAGGAAATCGAGGCAGGGAGTTTCCGCCGAGACCTCTTTTTCCGCCTCAATGTGGTCTGCCTGACCATGCCTCCTTTGCGAGAGCACCGAGAAGACATCCCGCTGCTGGCGCAGCACTTCGCATCCAAGTTCAGCGCAGCTTGCAAGCGGACGGTAACCGGAATCTCTCCGAAGGCGCGGGCCTGCCTGACGAGTTACCCCTGGCCCGGCAATGTACGTGAACTGCGCAACGCCATCGAGCGAGCCGTCGTTCTGGGTTCGAGCGAGCTCATCCGACCCGAGGACCTACCCGAATCTGTGATTGACAGCGAGCCTGCAAGTGGAGATCTGGAGAACTTCCATGAAGCCGTCAAGCAGCGGAAGAAGGAGTTGATCCTGAAGGCAGTAAGAGACTCCAACAGCGTCTTCACCGAGGCAGCGCAGCGACTTGGGCTCCACCCCAACTATCTCCACCGCCTGATTCGAAATCTGGATCTGCGAGAAGAATTGAAGCAGCTGCCGAGGAGCTAACCTGAAACTTGATTGGGATCGTCGCACGTCTGAACGTCCGAACGTCGCACGTCTCTTGCCACTGGACAGTGTGGCGAGAGGCTTCAAGTTTCTTTCTCGAATGGGGCAGCCCGGCTGGGGCGCGACTAACCTGAAACTTCATTTGCAGAAGTAGCTTTGGCCTCCAGGCCGAAGTCTTATTCTTCTGAGCCTTTGGCTCGGACGGCGGCCTGGAGGCCACCGCTACGTCCCTCGACTGAAGTTTCTTTCAGGTCCGATCCGGCGCAGCCGGTGGCGCTGCTAAGCTGAAACTTCGAAAATCCCAAGGTACAAGGTACCCGAACCGAGCTTTGTAAGCTTCTGCGCCTAAGCTGAACTTCATTTGCGAACGTGGCTTTGGCTTCCAGACCAAAAGCTTCTTCCTTCGAGCCGTTGGCTCGACCCACGGCGGCCTAGAGACCACCGCCACGCCCGGACGCAAAGTTTCCTTCTCGAATAGGGCCAGGTCTCCTGGGGCGGCACTAGCCCGAAGCTTCATCGGTCCGGCAACCCATACGCACTATCCGTTCGGATAGCCAGGCTATCTCGAGGGATAGAGGGTAGATTACTTCTACGGTCTTGGCTGGACGACTTGCAAATCGGCTACTTTCGTCTTTTGAATCACTTGCGCGGACGACGGATGCACTGGATCGACTCCACCGACTTTTGGCACCTTTGTTGCAATCGCTTCGGCAGCTGAATCGCAGCCATCCGACTGTCCTGAACCGGGGAGAGTCGGGGCGGCATACAACGTTCAGGAGCTAGGGGTGGAACGACAAGCACTTGGACGGTTTGAAATTCACGGTGAAGAGAATTACCATGATCGTACTGCTTCGTGAGGTATTTGGTTGGACAGACCGCAGGGGGCTTCAAATAGCACACAGCTTTCAGCCCCAAGTCTCGTGGGCTTCCCAGGCGCGCCACCGTGGATTACGTACAGGGACGGAGAAATCGAAGATGGGCGGAGATTCTAGCCACTGGACGGGGACTGATACGAGTTGCGCAAGACCACTTGCGGAAAGGCCTGGGGAGACGGTAAGAGCGTTTTCGCTGGCGTTCGCGAGGGTCTGGGCTCTCATCCTCTTTTGGCTCTCCTTGGGGACGACGCAATGTTGGGGTGATTCAGGGACGCCAGAAGCTGAGCCTCGCGCCGAAATCTGCCCAGCCTCTGATCATCCTGGGTGAATTGCTCGGGCAGGAACTTCAAAGCGACCTGGCGTTGGAGCTTCGTGTCATCCGCCAGATAGACTTCTCCCATGCCTCCCCTGCCGAGCAACGAGAGGATTCTATAGGAGCCTATATCCTGTCCTATCATTGACTGTAACCGATCCTGGGCCACTGCCTTGGCTGCCTCTTCCAGGGCAGGCGATTCGATGAAACTTTCCGCCTGCTTGCTCGCCTCGATGAGACTCTCGACTTCTTGGCGCAGGGACGCGTCCCCAGAACAAGCTTCCTCTAGAAAGGTTCTTCTCTGACTTCCTTCTCTTCGCAATGCCCCGGCGAGAATCTTATCAATCTGCTCCCAGCGCTCAGGCTTCATGGGTCTCGTCCCGACTCAGTTCACGCCAGAGCCAGGCTTTGGCATTCTTCCAGTCCCGCATGACCGTGATAGGAGAGACTGACAGGACTTCGGCCGTCTCATCCACGCTTAAGCCACCGAAGAACCTCAGTTCAACCACTCTGCTTTTCCTCGGGTCTAGACTTGCCAGCGCCTTGAGCGCCTCGTCCAAAGCCACCAGGTCCGTACCTTGTGGCGGGGACACCAGACACGCTTCATCCAGGGACACCTGAGCCACTGGACCGCCGCGACGGGACTTGCGCGCGAAGTCCACCAGGATGTTTCGCATCAGGCGGGCCGACAGACCGAAGAAGTGAGCTCGGCTTTGCCAATCAGTCTTTCCCCAGTCGATGAGCCGCAGATAAGCCTCGTTGACCAGGGCGGTGGTTTGCAGAAGGTGTTCAGGTCGCTCCCGGCCCATGTAGTGCTTGGCCAAGCGATGAAGCTCGGCGTACACGAGGGGGGTCAGTTTATCCAGAGCGGCCTCATCGCCTTTTCCCCAGGCCCTCAGCAGGTCGGTGATTTCCACTGCAGAAACCCTAGCCACTGGGAGCTCCTCGGAACAAATGCCGTCCAGTTTAGCACCCTCAGAAACCGGTTGTCCCTCTGAGAGCCGGGTCCGGCACGAGACGTTTTATGTGGGGATGATAGTTCTTCGGCCACCGTTTCGCCTTAGCCACTGAGGACAGTTTGAAGAACGAAAGAGAGGACGTCAAGAAGGTGGATCGAACCTGTATCTCCACGGCGTAACGGTCTAGCGGCACGGCCAGTTTTGCCGGACAGCTGAGTAAAGGGAGGCCTCCCGTTGGAGTCTTCGTTCCCCCGGTGGGCATTCGCGAACTAAGAAATCCCAAGGGAGCGGAAGTGCATCTTCTTGCAGTGGAACACCCAGAAGCAGTGTCCCTCCTTGGGACAATCGATATCGCCCTGACCACGCCCTTTGGTGGATGTGGTGGTCCCTGTCCAAATGCATTCGCTACCATCTTTAACCCACCCTTATAGGCGACCCAGAAAAGCAACCATTGCCTAGGTGCGGATGCCCCTCCCTTCTCCGAGGGGCATTCCGTTGCCCTTTCTGCCGCTAGGAAGCTCGGCTCATTTCCGCAGGCGGTTCAGGGTGTAGGCTGCCAGCCAGGTGACGATAGGTTCCCCATCTTTGGAGCGGATCCCTTTTCCTGGTCGCAGCTCGTAGATGCGTCCCGCCACCATGGCGTTGAGGTAAAGAGAGACCTGGTGTCCCTTCCTTGAAATAGACACCCTCTCGATTGGAACCGGAGTAACGTCTGTCTTGGGGGAACCGTAGTCGGCATGATAGCGATAATAGTAGTGGATCATCGAATAGTCGCTGGGATCGGCTGCAGTCCGGGGATCAACTGCTTTGGTGAAGACCAGGTCGAACCCCTTTCTGGTCAGCCGCATCTCCCGGATGTCCATCGGGGTTGTGCCGGTCCAAACGATCCGCTGTAAGCCTTCCCCGGCGCCCCAGATTCGTGACGTCTGCGCCACGTATAGGTCGCCGTCGGGGGAGAACGCCAGACGGATGCCCCCTTTTCGAAGGCCCTGCCCTTCGATGAAGGGGAAACACGCTCCCTGATACTCGCCTCCTACCTTCTCGATATAGGCTCGGTGAATTCGGGGATAGGTCCAGTCGGCGACGAACATCTGTCCCCTATAGGGACCAAACTTGCCGCCTGTGAGATCCTGCAGAGGCTGTCCCAGAGAACCGGCCATGTCATTCTGAGGAAACTGGATCGCGGGCAGCTTGCGCCGCTGGGACAGCGTCCCGATCTCGACGTCGACAGGATCCACCTCGCGGAAATCCGGATGCCAATTCAGCGAACCAGGATGCCCATGAAAATCCCCTTCTGTCACATGGTGCAGGGGTGAGGTGCCCACCCAGTCCCCCTGGTTGTCCGTTACGAACAAGTCTCCTTCGTGGTTGAGAGTGAGACCGTTGGGCTGTCGAAGCCCGGACGCGATCGGGACAAAACGCCCCGCCGCGGTGATCATGACTACCCAGCCTCGATAGGAAACCGGCGAGTGGTGTCCGACCTTAGCCACCGTACCCGCAACCGGTCGCCTTGCCTTCTTGCCCCGCTTTGTCAAGCTTCCCCTCACCGGCAGCCTGGGAGCACCCGAGGAAGCGGATCCCAGGGCGATGAAGAAGTTCCCCTCCCGATTTCGGACCAGGCCGTAGGTGAATTCATGATAGTTACCCGACATCCCCCACTGATCGGCGATTGTCTCGTAGAGGTCACCCCTGCCATCGCCGTCGGTATCGGTAACCCGAGTCAACTCGGGAAGATGGGATACGAAGTATTCTCCGGCGCTCCCTGCTGTGATCCCCATGGGAGTTTGGAATCCGGATGCGAACTGGCTCCAGTGGCGGGTCGCTGGGTCTCTGCGATAGATGCCTCCTCGACGAAAGCAGGCGACCAGCCAACCGAGTGGATCGAACTCTATCCCGCTGACCTCGGGCGCAATTCCCACAGGCGTTTCGACCGTCTCGACCCGATAACTGGTCTGGGGAACCTGGGCGGTAACGGGAATCTGGCAGAAGAGGAGTAAAACCAGGGAGCAGGCTTTCATCTCTCCCCCCTGATCCGCACCATGATTTCGAAGCGCACGTCTTCTTCGATCGGAATGCGGACACTCCCTTGTTGGTCCATCCCCGAACTCGAGACGATCTCGACTGGCCCTTCGATGTTCGCCACGAACCACAGCGGGGTATCGACCCGCTCGATCCGGAAGCGCCAACGAAAGCCGGCCGCTTCTTCTTTGATCGGGAGGATGTGCTCGTAAACTCTTGCTCCGCCGACCTGGTAATGAAACTCTGGCGAGCCATCCTTCCACTGGTATCCTCGAAAGCGGATCTGGGGCTGACGATCGGGGGAACTCGCCTGGAACGGAAAGCGCGTCGATCGGAAAAAGCGTGTTCCCTCAATCTGTGCCGTGGGAGTGTAACCGTCCGCTCCTACCTTCTTTTGCAGGGTTCCCTCAAGATTTAGAAATCCGCCCTGCCAGGCGTAGAGCAGCCGACACAAACCGGCATCGAAACAGTATGAGATCCCACCGGGCATTCCCACCGCGATCGCTGCCGGAGTCGCCTCCGGCATGTAAGAACGAACGATCACCGATCTGCTGGAGGGGCGTGGCCGGGATTCTGCCACCCAGGGATCTGGCCCCGGGGCTACACCGCTCGGCAGGGGTCCCACTGCGTCTACTCCAAGTGCCGCCCAGATATCCTGGGTGCTTGCATCGAATTCTTTTGGCTCGATGTCCGCGAAGTGGGTCGGCATAGAGGTCCCGGAAAGTATTCTGCTGGGATCCAACATGAAGCGTCGATACCACTCGTAGCGCAGCCGATGGGCTGCCTCCAGCAGCTGCGGGCCTCTTTCACCTGACGCACGATGATCGCCCCAGTCGTGACATCCAACGCAGCCCAGTCCCTCCTCTTTCGCGTCCCTACCCAGCAGTTTCAGTCCTCGTCCCAACTGTGCCTGGGAGGTGACGGGCTCGACCTTGGGGGAAGAGGGGTCGAGACCCGAGGCCTTGGCGAACGCTCTGATGAATGGCTCTACGTGTCCCCGATCGTATCGCGGCATACGGATGGACAGCCAACTCCGCAATCGGACATCTTGCTGCAGCACCCGGCTCAAGAACATGGGGTGGAGCTTTTCTCCGGCTGCGGTAAGCACTGGGACTCCCTCCCGGGCGTCACTCAAATGATCCATCTGATGACAAGCGGTGCAGCGAAGTCGACGCAGCCGTCTATAGAAGTCGTAGACGGGCGCGGGACTGATGTCGGGCGATTCTCTCTGCGCATCCAGAAAGGCCCGAATGGCGACACGCTGGCCTTTATCCAGACGGTACCGAGGTAGTTGAGGACCGGGTGTCTGTGACAGGCACCCGCTGTCGAGAGACAGCTGATCCAAGGCGGTCGCCCGACCTTGATCAGGGACAGATTCGTGACCACCCAGATCGTGACAGAACAGACATCCCGATGATTGAAGCAAGACCTTTCCGCGGGCTTTGCTCCCTCCCATCACACTCTCTTCCAACCAACTCTTTCTCGATCGGGTCAGATAGGCGGCCAGCTGAAGCGCCTCCTGATCGTTCAAATGCATCGAAGGCATCAGGCTCCCAGGGCTATGAGCCAAAGGATCCTTCAGGTATTCGGCCAGGCTCCCGACGCTCATCTTGGACCCGATTGCTTCCAAGGAAAGGCTCTCCGCCGAGTGGCAGGCCATGCAACCCAAAGATGAGTGCAGGTCCTGGCCTCGATCTGCATCTTGCTTCGAGGGGTCGATATCTCGCATCGGAGGATGGGTTACCTGCAACGAGGAAAGAAAAGCAGCGACGTCTTTGGCCGACTCCGGGTCCAGCATGGCGGGCATCGTCGCTTCAGCGCGGACCGCGTTTGGATCGAGCAGCCATTGGTAGATCCAGGGGGCCTTGAGCCGGGCGCCAACTCCGCTCAGGTCGGGACGGCCGCGACGATCGAGGGAAGCCGAAGTACTCTCGTGACAGTTGACGCACCCCAGACGCTCCACCAGGTCGCGTCCCAGCTCGACTCGATTCTGGTCCCGGTTGAGGCCCGCTTGCCACCTGTGGGAAAAGGCTCGGGAGGGAATCGGCTCCAGCGGAAAGTGTTCCGATTTCCACTGCAGCCGGAGCCGGGCAGGTCCAGGCTGCCGACGGTATCGTATCTTGACACGGTGAAAGCCCGTAACCAGGCGCACTGCTCCCTCGCCGATTCTCTCTCCTTCGATCTCAAGCTCAGCGGAGCTCTCGAACTGATAGTGGCCGGTCTCGAGAATCGAAAGCATTCCCTCCCAATCCGCTTCAAAGGCAGCGTCCAGAGAGGGGTGCAATGACTCTTTGCTGCCCAGGTAGAAGTTGGACGTGGGTGTCACCAAACGGACGTTATGCCGCCCGTCGCTGTAGGTCGCAAGCAATCCCGGCCTAAGATCCGATTCTCCGGCGTCGTAAATGCGATCGGACTGGCTGGCTTCCTGACACCCACCAAGCCCGAGGAGTAGGAGTGCGATGAGAAAACACGCAATTTGAAGTCGCCTGCGGTCTGATTTCACCCGAAGCGTGATTATACGTCGAGCCTACGCCAAAGAGGAGACTCGGGAGCGCTCTCTTGGACTGTTCGACGAGACCCGTGGTGGCGGAAAGGAATATGGTCCGCAACGCCATTGACCTGCCCCGGAAAACTTCACCAACCCCTGGGTTAGGATTTCCGGGCGAAGAGGGTCGGCCCGGCTTAGGGCTCGGTCAAGAATAACTTCGCAGAGTTGGGGCTCAGATTTACGCCAGATTTGGTCGCGAACGATTGAGCGAAACCGCAGGCGTAGGCAGGCCTACGTTGAGGATTTCGCGATTGAGGAGCGGCCGAAGATGGTGTGAAGATGAGATGCCAGAATGTGAAGTTATTTTTGACCGAGCCCTTAGGGAACAAACTGGAACGAGTACAGGCTGGCGTCCCGCATCACGAATCTTAGCCGCACCTTTCTTCCTTCCAACGAAGCGACGTCCGGGCTGTCCTTCCAGCTGGCTTGGACCTGCAGGTAGTTTCCATTGATCTCGTCCGCATCCTGAGCGCCGAATCCCTCCAGGGAACGGCCCGACTCGTCCTGGATCTCCACCCGCACCGTGCCGCCGGCACCGGTGACCAGGTTCAATTGTAGCTTGCTCCCGGAGAAGACCAGCGTTCGAGTAGTCAACTCGCCACCCGTATAGGCTGCATCGGCGCTGATGAATCCGTCTAGCCACAGGGTGGCTCTTCCCCAGGACGCTGGTCCGGTTCGGGTAGGATCGTTGTGTGCCTTCTTCCATCCCTCAAAGAAGAAATGCAGATCATCGCCTACTCGGAACGCCAGGGGTTCCTTGACGAAGATCATTCCGGCCCAGAAGCTTCCCTGGGGACCCAGACGGATAAAGGGTCTCCGCTCCGGTGTCCGATTCCATTGGATCCCGTCCCGACTGGTGGCGAGTTGCACATCGGTCGTTCCTGGGAGCTAAGCGAGCTTGCCGTCTTTGCCGACAAAGGCCTTCCAGTGGCTGTAGATGGAGGGCAGAGCAATGTAGATATCCGGCGTGTACTTGAAGATGGGAATGCTGTAGAAGTCCACCCGGTTGGGGGCCTCCGAGTCCGCTTCGTCCAACGCGTCGGGAGCCATGACAATCTCCTCCTCGGTCCAATGGACGAAGTCTTTGGAGGTGGATCTTCCCAGACGCAGGAGCCGGGAAAGCCAGTTGTTGGGCCGGTTGTCGTAAACCCTGCCGTAGTACTCCTCTTGACGCGGATCGTAAAAGGTCTTGACCCGGCTGTACGCAACGTAGCTGCCGACCCGATCGTCCCAGAAGGGCATGAAGCCACCGTCTCCTGAGGTACCTAGCTTCCCCGTGATTCGGGTCCAGTGAATGCCGTCGGCGGAAGCGAAACCATACTTGCCTTTCCCGTCGGGTAGCGGCTTGAGGCCACCCAGGACTCCGTCGTTTGGAGGCGACAGCTTGAGCGCCATCTTGTACTTCTGGCTGGGTTCCCTGGCGTTCGGGTCGATGAAAACCGTGTTGCCCCCCGCACTCGAGTAGGCGTAGGGAAACTTGTCGTTGGGAAAGAGGATGTTATTGTCGCGAGATCCCTGCCAAGTGTAGAGCCCCAGGTTGGGCTTCCGCCAGTTGGATCCGTCATCCGATTCGGCGTAGCGCAGCAGACCGCAGTTCAGCTTCTGGAAGTCCTGATCACACGCTACACCCGGGCTCAAATAGTAGAGACGGAAGACGCCGCCATCGCGCATCATGAAGCCGCGTCCGGGCGCTGGGATCTTCTCCCCGATGACGTGAGCTTCGTTCATCCTCATCCTGACATTCTCCATGGACTCGACCAAATAGCCGTCCCTGCCGCCCTCCTCCCAGGGGCCGACGAAAAGCTGCTTTTCGCCTCCCACCTGGAGCACACTCCCCGCTCCGACCCCATCGGTCAGGGCGAGTGCTACCAAATCCTCCGATCCGATGGGCGACCCCGATTCGAGAACGGCATCGAACACATGCTGCTGGCAGCGAGTTCGATTCCGCTCGGACGCAGCGCCGGCACCTATAGGGTCTGGGACGGAATCCGCAGCTTGGACTATCTCGTGAGCCGCAAGGATATCGATCCAGACCGGCTCGGGCTCACTGGCAGCTCGGGCGGCGGACTGGTGACCAGCCACCTCATGGCTCTGGACGAGCGGATCGCCTGTGCCGCCCCGTCCTGCCACATCACGCACGTGAGGGAGATGCTAGAGACGCAGGGGCCGGGAGACTCGGAGCATCAGGTCTATGGAGAGATCACACAAGGTCTGGGACACGCCGACTACCTGATGATCCGCGCACCCAAACCGACCTTGATCTGCGCTGCCACCCGCGACGAGATATTCGACATCTCCGGGTCCTGGAGGAGCCTGCGAGAGGCCAAGCGATTCTACGGGCGCCTGGGATATCCCGAACGTGTGGACCTGGTCGAAGCCGACGTGGTGCATGGCTTCTTCCGGCCTCTGCGGGAGGGAATGGCCCGTTGGATGCGGCGCTGGCTGATAGGCCTCGACGATGCCGTGAGCGAGACGGATTCCCCACTCCTGAGCGAAGAGGAGAGGATCCTGGACGAGTTCGTAGTGGCACAGGGAGAGGACTACAGCGAGTTCAATCGGGTCCACCTCAGCACAATCCGCTGCAGCCCCCAGGGTCAGGTTCTGCTGATGGAGGAAGCTCGTTCCGTCTTCGACTTCAACCGGGAACAAGAGAAGGAGCTGGCCCTCCGGAGACAGGACTACTGGAAGCGGACGCCCAGGCAACAAGTTCTCCGAGAGGTCCGGCGCCTGGCCGGCATCCGTCCGCTAGACCAGCTGTCCCCTCCAAAAGTGGAGAAGGTGGGGAGCCTGCGGCGCAAGGGATATGACATTCACAAACTGATTTTGCGTCCCGAAACGGGCATCTGGCTGCCCGCTCTGAGGTTCGTCCCCAAGACCGGAGGCCAGGACCTGGTGCTGTATCTACATGGCCAGGGGAAGCAGATCGACGCCAAACCTGGCGGACCGATCGAGCGGCTGGTCTCAGCAGGGCGTGAGGTCCTGGCGGTCGATCTGCGCGGAGTCGGAGAGACCGAGCATCCCAAGGGCAAGTGGGGCTACGGCCCGCTCTTCGGTCACGACTGGGAGGACTTCTACGTAGCCTATATGCTGGGGCGATCCTACTTGGGAATGAGAGTCGAGGACGCTCTGGTCTGCGCCCGCTATTTGGCTGACTCGCCACCCCAGGGTGCAGCGGCGAAAGTCCATCTGGTGGGAATTGGGGAGACCGGCCCGGCGGCCCTCCACGCGGCGGCTCTGGAGCCCGACCTGTTCGCTTCGCTGGAGCTGCGCCGCTCTCTGGTCTCCTGGTCCAACCTGGTCGAGACCGAGGTGAGCGTCAATCAGTTGGTCAACACCGTCCACGGCGCGCTGGGAAAGTATGACCTTCCCGATCTCTTGAGGACCCTGCCAGAGGAAAAGGTCAACGTCATTGAGCAGACGAACGCTGCTGGCTTGCTACTCGATTGAGAAAAGATTGAAGGCTCGGAAATCATCGATGATTGCCAGATTGCCCGGCGTTGCTCCGCCGCTTCCTGGTCGAGCTTGGCTCTCAGTCGTACTTGGACTGTTTGCTGCAGATTCAATGAGTTTGCGATCTCCCGATGGTCGAGACCCTCAACATATGAAACAGTTAGGGTGAGGAGTTCCCGAGCAAGATATCCTCGCGGTCCCGACAGAGCCCCTCCTGACCGATCCCTACAAAGTGTCCGCTAACTCCCGTTTCCCCAGACAGAGGGGTTCGGGTAGGCGTGATATGCTTTGCCAGGTCTTTGGATCGAAGTCGCCGTCATGGAGAAGATCGTAGCTCGGGATCACCGCGAGGCCAGCGATATCTGGGCCAGTCGCTTTGACGATCCTGCCTTGATGGCGAATCGGGCTGCCGAGATCACACGCTGGAAGATGGCGAACCTGGCGGCGCAGCTCCCCCTGCAGTCGACCACCCGGCTGCTCGACGTCGGACCTGGCGATGGCGCCCTCTTCCGGGAGGTTGCCGACAAGGTTGCGCAATGTGGGGGGTTGATCCAAGCAGGGAGAGCGAGGATATCGCGAATCCGGTACGGCCTCCGCGGCTGACTTCTCAGCTGCCTCGAGCGCCGGGACCTTGTTGTTCATGGCATGTGCTCTCGCTACCGCTTTTCTCGTGGCTCTCCGCTTCCACCGCGATACCCTACTCGGCTTGCTGGAGCGAACGCTGCTGGCGTTTTCAGAGCGGGTCGGTTCCGCGGTCATGGAGAGGATACACGCCTTTGCTGATGGGCTGGAGTTGTTTGGAGATCTCCGTAACACGGGGTTGTCCATCTTCTATTCGTTCGCTACCTGGTTTGCGCATGCGGTCGCCGTTTGGGCAGTGGTCGAGGCAGTGGAACTTTCCTCGTTCAGACCCTCGGACACCTTACTCCTTCTGGGACTCGGAGGCATCGGCATCGCCATACCGACACGGGGAGGCATCGGCTCCTTCCACTTCGCGATGTTCTGGGGTCTGGAAAGGGTCAGCGATTCACCCGACGACACCCTACGTGCCGTTGCAATTCTGGTCTGGGCGATCGGGATCTTGCCGAGCATCGTATTGGGATTTCTGGCGCTGGTGCGTCGGGGTCTTGCTTTCAGGGAACTCGGATCCATGGCCAAGTCGGAACGAGACAATACTGCCAGGTAAGGGCTCTGTCAAGAATAACTTCGCAGAGTTGGGGCTCAGATTTGCGCCAGATTTGGCCGCGAACGATTGAGCGAAACCGCAAGAGTATCCAGGTCTGCGCTGAGGATTTCCTTGGCAAGCGGGGCGCTGTTGAAACGCACGTAGCGGAGGAAGAGATCGTCGGGGTGAAACGCTTGTTGGTCGGGTGGCAGGAAGTGCGGCATCTGGCGCCAGTTATCGTGAAAGCGATCCGGCTGCTGAAACAGTTCCCACTGGAGGAAGATGCTGACCGCTGCCGCCATGGCGCAGACCAACGCGACATCCCGCCAAAACCAGGACCGGGGACTTTCGTCCACAAGGTCACATCCCCAGCCCAAATGTGCTGCAGCCATTCTGAGAGCATGCCGGTACTGCTACTTCTGTCGTCGTTACCGTGAATCACGGACGCCGCGAAGCGCACACTCGATTGTACATGGGTGCCCGGGCTACTCCAACATCGTGTTGCTCCCCACATGAGCGGGGGACCCAGACGCCCTGGATCAGCCTTAGTACACTAGGGCCCCTTGGTGGAGAAGAAGTTCACAGACTGGTCAAGTTTCCTGCTTCGGCGTGATGTGGTTGCTAAGAGACCGCTTCAGCGGTCTAGCGCGAAGCGCAATAGCCCGGTCCTTCAGGGCCGGGTGGGCGGAACGGCAGATAGCGGAGCCCGCTTTAGCGGGCTTCTCGAACGCGGGCTTCAGCCAGACTCCGGGTCGACGATGGCTAAAGCCGCCGTTCGAGAAGGGCCGTGAACGGCCCTCAGGAGGGGTAGGAGACCGGGTTACCCCGGCGTAAACACCGGGTCTATTGCGCTTCGCGCCAGGCCGCTGAAGCGGCCTCCTGGAAAGTGTACACTCAAGCAGACGCCGGTGTTGCTCGGCGGTATGAGGCCGCTCGCTACAACACTAGTGTCAGGTTAAAGCATTTGGATATGGCTTCAACATGCGTATAATGATTGATTTAAAAGAAAGACAAGCTGGAATCGATTTCAGCTGAGACCGCTGTCTTCCCTCTCGTGTGGGATCGGATCGACTTTGGGATCGAGGGATGGGTAATGGGTGTTGTCAAAACCAAGCGAGGTCAATCCCAGCGGGATCGCGGCTTACAGTCCAGGGCTTCCCAACCCTGGGTAAGAGAGTCAACCCCTTAAGAATCAACCCTGTAGGGGTGCGATGAGCCGCAGTGGCTCGAACTAAGTCAACCATGGTAGACAAACGGTGAGGCGTTTGAAAGGAGGGAAATAGAGGGATAAGAGAAGCAAGACGCCGAAGCCTACCTGTGCGAGTCCACGCTGGTACAGAACTTCCTGCTCGAACTCCGCAACTAACCAGCGGAGGTAGGCAGCCAGGGCGCTCCCAACGGCAGGTCCGGAAGAAGGGATCGTCACGAAGGGGCCAGGCAGGAAGACTTCGGGAGACGGCACTTCGGCCTAGAGCAAAGCGCCAACGACCGCCCTTGAGCGAAGCGTCGGCGAGGTTCCCTGACCTCGTCTTCAGAGAGAACATGTGGTTATCTCTCTGGAACTGCTTTGGGTGATACCTGTCGCCGCCTGAGGAAAATGGTTCGAGTCATGACCGGTGAAGGTCCCCCACCGTCCCACGTTGGGTGAGTCCGCGCTATAAGCCCTCGGCGAAAGGCGACGGATGATGCGGTGCTGTGGAGAAGGCCTCCTGAGCCGCCTCCGCTTTAGGGATTGCCGCAGAGCCGGAGTACTCCAGTTTCGACTGGAGGAAAGGTAAAACCGAAGACGAGCTGAGGAAGGATCTGAGCTCTGGGTAGTTAGCGTCCCGGCCGTGGCCTCCAAAATGGGCCGGCCCGTGCTCTTGCCCGGGTCAAACCGAGAAAACAGACACCTAGGCCCAAAATAAGCGCAAGTTCGAAAATAGACCCCTTTGTCGGCTCCGAGGAGCCATTTTGGAGACCTAAATTCTAAATTTCGGCGCGAAGTCACTCAGAACAAGCACGTGTTCAGCTGTCCTCCACGCCGATCGCTCAGGGAAAACGATTCTGCCCTCTTGGGGGGCGTTTGTAGAGACACCTCGCCCCAGCTCTGGCGACCCTCGGAGCTACTTTATCTCCTTTCAGTTTCAGGTAGCTGGCCGGTGTTTCAACCACTTACTGCCTTCCAAGAGAAGACGGCTCCAACCATTGACATCCAGCAGCCGATAGACCAACTGTCGGCCCCTGCGCAAAATCTGGCAGGGCATTTCAATGACCTCTCGCAGGAAACGGCGATACTCCATCTTCACCAGCTGTCGGGCTTGCAGTCGCGCCGGCAGCACCAACCCCATCCAGGCTTTCAGATTCCAGGCTTGAGCCGCAATCACCAGATAGGCCCAGTTGGCTACCAGCGTATCCGAGGGCATCCGCAGGGCCTCGACTCCGTTCTTGAGTTGTTCAATGACGTTCTCCTGGTTGCAGCGCCGGTTGTTTTCCCGTACGACTCCCGCCGTTCCCAACGTTCTGGCCGAGATATTGGTGACATAAAAGTGGTAGCGCGTCTGCGGCAGCAGCCGCTTCTGGCCTTTCTCGACCAGGATCGTCTTGCGCAAGATCACCATCCGATAGGTTCGCTTCGCTTTGCTCGGACGGTAGTCGATCTCCGCGATCTCTTCCCGTTCCAGCGTCAGCGTCTTGAACCCGCGTCTCTTGACAATCTCCGGCTTCACTTTGTCCCGCCGCTGGCGCCGCTTCTTCCCTTTTCCTTTCCCCTGGCTGGGGCGCCCCAGCTCTTTCCATCTCGCTTTTGGCAACGCCTCCGCCCACTTGACGAAGCTCGGATGGGCGTCGATCCCGAAGTCAAACTCCACGCCCGCCTCCGTCCAACGGTCAAAATGAGCCGTCAGCGAAAAATCCGTGTCCCCGCGCAGGCGCACCTTCCGAAAACCCGCCTCTCGAACCAGCTCGATACTCCGATCCAGCCATTCGGCCGCTCCCTCATGAGAGGGACGGTTGCCCGAGCGGTTGACCGCATAGAGCACCTCTCCCGTATTGGCCAGCGTCACGATCAGCGGCGCATAGCCCCACTGCCCGTCGTAGCTGATCTCCATCCCCTCCTTGCATTCGCCGCTCGTGGGGGCCATCGTCCCATCCACGTCGATCTCCGCCCGTTGGAAGAAACGGGCCGGTTGTTGGGCCCAGACCTTGAGGCGGCTGGCATTGACGGCTTCCATCAGATCCACCACGTCGGGCGCGTCAAAGCGGCGCACAAAGTCTCCGGCCGTGCTGGGGGCGGGGATCTTCTCGGCTCCCACCGCCTCCAGGAAACTCACACTCTGACGTCGCAGTTCAATATCCTGATAGCGGGTCCCGCCCGTGGCCACGTTGTAGATCAGGCTCAGGACGTGGTCCGATTCGTGGTACGGTTGGTGGCGTTTGAGCAGCGTCACCGCCTGGTCAATGGCTTTCCCCAGCCCACTCCACTTCACCACCTGCTGCAGCAGCCCCAGACCACCGTAACTGACCGCACCCGTTTTCTCCGAGACCTCGTAGCTGATGACCTCGGGCGAGAGCACCGGTTTCGGGTCTTGACCGTTCCAGCTGGGGCTCAATCGCTGAGCAACCTCTGCTTCCCGTTTGCGGATGATTGCGCTATCCTTTTTCTTCACCTGAAATGCCTCCTTTCGGCTTGTTCTGAAGTTTCTTTGACAACCCCAGAATACCCGTCAGGTCTGGCATTTCAGGTGTTTACATGTGGTTTAGTCCACTTTCATCTACTTCTTTTGGGCCTAGGTGCCTGGCTAAGAAACACCCGATAGATCCCCGATCCGTCTCACCTGATGATGCAACCTAACAGGAACACCATGGTGAAGAGCAGAAAGGAGCACTCGCTGACCGGTCGCATTACGATCGAGCTCATGCGGGCCGCTTTCAAGAAAGTCAAGCGCAACCGAGGTGCCGCTGGAGTGGACAAGGTCAGCGTCGGGAGGTTCGAGGCTAACCTCGAACCAAACCTTCTCGCCCTGATGAAAGTTCTCAAATCAGGGGCGTTTCGGCCCGATCCGCTGCTCCGCGTCCGGATCTCCAAAGGCCCTCGCACGAAGAAGACCCGGCCGCTCGGGATCCCCGTGGTCCGCGATCGCGTGGCCCAGGAGGTTCTGCGGCGGCTGCTGGAACCTATCTTCGAGCCGCTCTTTCAGGACGCCTCCTTCGGGTTTCGTCCTAAACGCAACTGTCATCAGGCGATCCAGTGGCTGTTGTCCCTTCACGACGCCGGCTACCTTTGGGTACTCGACGCCGATGTGGAAGGTTTTTTTGACCACATTCCACAGAACGTCATTATGCAGTTGGTGGCCGACAAGGTTGCCGACGGCAATATCCTTCGCCTTCTCCAACGATTTCTCACTGCCGGGGTCATGGACGACGGAGTCTTCAAGCCGACCACGGTCGGCACGCCACAGGGAGGAGTCATTTCCCCACTGCTGGCTAACATCGTCCTCAACCAATTGGACTGGGCCTTGCACCGGGCGGGTTTTCAATTCGCCCGCTATGCTGACGACTTCGTCGTCTTGACCCGGTCCCAACAGCAGGCGCAAGAGGCTATGGAACTCGTCCAGCAAGTGCTGGAAACCCCACTTCAGCTACGGCTGAGTCCGGAGAAAACCCGGATCATGACGTTCGGAAAAGGCTATGAATTTCTTGGCTTTTTCCTCTCGTCCCGTTCCCGGCGCATGCGCGACAAGTCCCAGCAGAAATTCAAGGATAAGGTGCGGGAATTAACCGTCCGCTGCCATAACCTCGATGCCGAGGCAATCCTGAAATTGAACCGAGTGATCAGGGGGACAGCACAGTACTTCACCCCCGAGTTTGCGACCAATCGTTGGCTCTTCCAAAAGCTCGACTCCTGGGTCCGAATGCGACTCCGGAGCATGAAGCTTAAACGGAAGAACTACAACGACAACCGCAAACTCCGGGTGGGGTTCTTCTGCCGAAAGCTCGGCTTGCTTTCCCTGGAAAGCTTCTGTCTCTGTCGCAACACCTACGGTCAAGTATGTTACGTCGTTCCCCGAAATGGGGCAACGTCTTTGGGGTCGCCCGGTGAGTGACCCTCACGCCGGTAAATGTGGGGAACAGACCCCATCGCGACAACGGGGAGGGGCAGGCGGGAACTCCGCCTGCCTCTTACCCGCGTGCGTCCTGACCCATTGGTTGCCCTTCTGTAGGCAACCTATTCAGGGTTGAAATCCAGGGGAGACGCCGTTGACCCAGGGTTCGGAAACCCTGGGCTGAAATACGGAATCCCTTCAGGATTCACCTCCTTCTTTTCCAGTGTACTTAGTACACTGGTGTGGCTGCGTTCGTCAGTGCCTTCAACCCACTGCAGCGGGTCAGGCCTGTGGCGGCGGGGCGAGAGTCCGGTCCCAGCCCCAAATCTCTCAACACTTCTGACTGATGCGCTATTAATCTGACAAAACCGCCGGAACTGCTTGACAGGCGCCACTACACCCCTTACGTTGAGCGAGGGCTCGGGCGATCAAAATTCGTATCGGTGATCCATGGATCATAGCCCGCCCAGTTCGGAAACGCAGGAGTGCGTACAACCCATGATGGTTAAGTGCTGCCGGAGCCTACCGATCGTAGAGGATGAGAAGGTCATCGCAAGGTTGCCGTTTGGCGACATTGTCAAGAGGATCGTTACGACTGAGGACCGTACAATCCACCACCTCCAGGGCCACTACCTCTCCGGCAACTGCCCAATTCAATGACGCTTTTTACTGCACAAGCGGCCTTCTACTACATGGCGGCTGCTAGCGTCACGAGCGCAATTCTGGCTGTGACGCGGAAGAATCCCGTTCACAGTATGCTCTGGGTGCTGGCCCTCTTCCTGCACGTGGCAGGCATCTTCCTGTTGCTGGGGGCGGAGTTTCTGGCAGCGGTACAGGTGATCGTGTACGCGGGCGCCATCCTGGTCTTCTATATCTTTGTCCTGATGCTGCTCGACCTGCCGAGCGAGGAGGGCGGGCCGCGCTTCGGCGCCCACTGGCCGCTCGCCGCCGCCGCGGGGCTCGGATTCGCGGCCCTGACCTGGCTCGCCCAGATCGAGACGCTCAACCCCCTGGGTGCTGAGGCCGCACCGGCTGCAGCCCTTATGGCAACGGAAGGTCAGGCTCTGGGTAGCCTTTCGCAGATGGGCACAGCGCTCTTCGGACCCTTCGCGCTGCCCTTCGAAATAGCCTCGCTCGTCCTCTTGGCCGCCATCGTGAGCGCGGTCGTGCTCGCCAGGAGAAGAGCAGCGTCATGATTGTGCCCGTGGGTGTGGTTCTGGGACTGAGCGCTGTCCTCTTTGGGATTGGAGTGTTCGGCTTCCTGGCCCGGCGCAACATCATCCTGATGCTCGTCTCGGTCGAGGTCATGCTCAATGCAGTTAACCTCAGCCTGGCCGGATTCAGCCGGCACCTCAATGACCCAAGCGGCCAGGTCCTGGCCCTCTTCGTGATCGCTGTGGCAGCCGCCGAGGCAGGGGTCGGTCTAGGACTCGTGATTGCGTTGAACCGAAACAAGCCTGGGGCCGGCGTGGCGGATCTGACCCAGCTCAAGTGGTGACGGCGGTGGAACCAACCGGTAGCTCGATTTCGGTCATGCCTCTGCTGGCAGTGCTCGTCCCGGCTGTGGGCGCGCTACTCATTGCATGCACTGGCGAGCGTCGGGCCAATCTGAGGGAGTTCTGGTCCGTTGCCGCCGGTGCCGTGATGTTCGCTCTGGTAGCCGGCATGATCCCGGAGGTCCAGGCGGGCGGCAGGCCGGAATGTGTGCTCTTCCGGATCCTCCCCGGCATTGAACTAGCCTTTCGGGCGGACGCCTTCGGCCTCCTTTTTGCCTCGGGGGCGTCGCTCCTGTGGATCCTGACCTCGTTCTACTCGATCGGCTACATGCGTTCGCTTAGAGAGCACGCTCAAACCCGTTACTTTGCCTGCTTCGCTCTGGCCCTTTCCGCCACGTTAGGGGTGGCCTTCTCGGCCAACCTGTTCACCTTGTTTTTATTTTACGAGGCCTTGACCCTGGTCACCTACCCCCTCGTGGGTCATAAGGAGACGACCGAAGCCAAGGCCGGTGCCCGCAAGTACGTCATCTATCTTCTGGGTGCGGCCAAAGTGTTTCTGGTGGCCGCCATAATCCTGACCTACAACGTGGCCGGAACCCTGGAGTTTCGCAGTGGCGGCATTCTGCCGGTCGAGCAGATCACGGCGCAGCCCATGCTGCTCTTTATAATCTTTGCGCTGTTCCTGTTCGGATTCGCCAAAAACGCGCTTATGCCACTCCACAGCTGGCTGCCGGCGGCAATGGTCGCCCCCACCCCAGTGAGCGCATTGCTGCATGCGGTGGCCGTGGTCAAAACCGGGGTATTCTCCACGCTCCGTGTCTTTCTGTTCGTTTTTGGCACCGAAGCCATGCGCGAGATCGGCGCGGACCAATTGGCATTAGGAGCCGCCTCAGTGACAATCCTGGTCGGTTCCCTTCTGGCGCTCGGACAGGACAACCTCAAGGCCCGGCTGGCCTTCTCCACGGTGAGCCAGCTCTCCTATATCATCCTGGGAGCGGCGCTCTTGACTCAAAGCGGAAATGCCACTGCCGGGGTGTTGGGCGGGATCGCCCATATCACTAACCACGCCGTATCGAAGATCACACTCTTCTTATGTGCCGGCTCGATATACGTCTCCACACACAAGACTGAAGTCAGCCAGATGTCCGGCCTTGCCAAAAGCATGCCGTGGACCATGGCCGCGTTTGCGCTTGCCTCCCTGAGCGTGGTGGGCATTCCCCCCACCTCTGGCTTCGTCTCCAAGTGGTACTTGGCCCTCGGCTCGCTGGAACTTCACAGCCTCACCCTGTTAGGGGTACTCCTGGTCAGCTCGTTTCTCAACGCAGCCTACCTTGGCCCGGTCGTGTATAAGGCCTACTTCGAAGAACCGCCGCAGACCCGGGAGCCGGTCCGCGAGGTCCCCTGGATGGTTGCGCCCTTGGCGATCAGCGCGGCCGCAAGTCTGCTCCTGGGCCTTTACCCGAACCCTGTCTTGGAACTGGCTGGAAAGGTACTGCCGTGACCTTCTTGGAAAAACAGCTGGAAGATCCGGTCCGCTTCGCCCGGATCAAGCGCTGGTTCTATGTTGGCCTGGCTGCGGTGGCTCTGTTGGAGATCGTTCTGCCCCTGGCTTTCGACGGCCATCACTCCCATTTCTCGTTCGAGAGCTTTCCGGCCTGGGGTTCGCTCTTTGGACTTGCCTCCTGCGTGGCCATCATCGTCGTATCCAAATTCCTGGGGAAGGTGTGGCTCATGCGCCGCGAGGATTACTATGATTCTTGACATCTGCGGGTTTGTGGGTCCATGAGATTTGTTTGTATCTTGGTGCTTGGGATTTGGTGCTGCTCGACTAACCAGTTATGACTCTCGATGCCGTAAGACTAGATTGGATTCACCCAGGGCTATTGCTGATCCTGGGCGCCTGGGGATTGCTCTTCCTCAAAGGCCGGGTCAAGCGCGTGGCGATGGTCCTTCTGCCTGCCGCGGCGCTGATCGACTGCCTGCTCATGACGCCTGGAACCTATGGCGTGACGAGCTTCCTGGGTCAAGAGCTCGTCTTTGGACGGGTGGACAGCTTGAGCCTGGTTTTTTCCTATGTCTTTTCGCTCATGGCCTTTCTCGGTATGGTCTACGCGCTCCACGTGAAGGACGATGACCAGCACGTGACCGCACTGATCTATGCCGGGGGGGCGCTCGGGGTCACGTTTGCAGGTGACTTCCTCTCTCTTTACCTGTTCTGGGAGGTGGTGGCGATCTCGGCCGCGGTTCTGGTGTGGCTGCGCCGCGAACCATCGGCCGTTGCAGCTGGTTTCCGCTATCTACTCGTCCACGTCTTCGGAGGGCTTCTCCTGCTGGCGGGGATCGTACTCCACTGGTCCCAGACCGGGTCGCTCGCCTTCGGGGACATGGGAGCTTTTTCCGGCGGCATGGCCTGGACCTTGATCCTCATCGCCTTTCTCCTCAACGCGGCTGTCCCACCCCTGGGGGCCTGGCTTCCGGACGCCTACCCCGAGGCCACGGTGACAGGCGCGGTCTTCCTGACCGCCTTCACCACCAAGTCCGCGGTCTACGTCTTGATCCGCGGCTTCGCCGGCACCGAGCTCCTAGTGTGGTTGGGAGCGGCCATGGCGGTCTATGGAGTGGTCTACGCCGTGCTGGAAAACGACGCGCGGCGGCTGCTCGCCTACCATATTATCAGCCAGGTTGGCTACATGGTCTGCGGGGTAGGCATCGGGACTGCGCTGGCCCTGAACGGTGCCACCGCCCACGCCTTCGCGCACATCCTCTACAAGGGGCTCCTCTTCATGGGAGCCGGTGCCGTCTTGGAGGTGACCGGGAGGCGAAAACTGAGCGAAATGGGAGGACTCTACAAGACCATGCCGATCACTCTCGGCCTCTACATGGTAGGCGCCTTCGCCATCTCGGCCGTACCGCTCTTTAGCGGCTTCGTAAGCAAGTCCATGGTGGTCTCTGCCGCTGGGGAGGCCCACCTGGGGCTGATCTTTCTCCTGCTCACTTTGGCTTCCGCCGGGACTTTTCTGCACACGGGTCTTAAGCTACCTTACTATATGTTCTTCGGCGAAGACTCCGGCTTGAAAGCCCAGGAACCGCCCACGAACATGCTCGTGGCCATGGGCTTGGCTGCGGCCGCCTGCGTGTTGATCGGGGTTTTTCCTGGACTCCTGTACCAGCATCTTCCAAACCTCGTGGACTACGCCCCCTATACCCTGCAGCACGTCACAAGCGTCCTTGGGATGCTGGGCTTTACGGCGCTTGGCTTCTTCCTGCTGCTAAAACACCTCGATCCCGAGCCCAAGATCAGCCTCGACACGGATTGGTTCTACCGCAAAGGTTCGGCGGCCTGTGTGGCCCTGGTGCAGAGGCCACTGGCTCGTCTCGAGGCCGGCTTCGTGGGAGAGATCTATGAGGCTGTTGTGCGGCGGCCCGTGCTGGGCGTGGCGAATGTCCTACGCAAGCTCGACAGCCGCGTAGTCGATTCCGCGGCCGTGGGCGTGGGTCGGCTGACCCAGTTCTCCAGCCAAATCTTGAAAACCACGGTGAGCGGCAACACCCAACACTACGGGATGCTCATAGCGGCCGGAGTGGTTGCGCTCCTGCTCCTGGCGATGCTCACATCATGACAGACTACCCGGTTTTGACGGCGACAACCTTTCTGCCCATCGTGGGTGCGGCCGCGATCCTGCTTTTTGCCGGCGAGCGGTACGCGCGCTGGATCGCGTTGGCCACGACGCTGGCCACCCTGGCGGTCTCAACCCCGCTCTACTTACACTTTGAAAAAGCTTCGAGCGCCCTGCAGTTCGTCGAGTCCGCAGAGTGGATCCCGACCTGGAACATTGCCTATGGGATGGGCGTGGACGGAATCAGCCTCCCCTTTATCTTGCTCTCCGCCGTCTTGAGCGTCCTCTGTGTCAGTGCCTCCTGGACTGCCGTCGGCACCCGAGTGAAAGAATTCTACGCCTCGCTCCTGGTCGCCGAGACCGCGATGATCGGGCTCTTCGCCTGCACCAACCTTTTTCTGTTCTACGTCTTTTGGGAACTCATGATTATTCCCCTCTTCCTCCTCATCGGCGTCTGGGGAGGTCCGGGGCGCGTCTTCGCTGCGGTCAAGTTTCTGCTCTTCACATTGGCCGGCAGCGTCTTGATGTTGGTGGCCATCATCGCCCTCTACGACGCCTGCGGCAGCTTGGACTTCAAGGCTCTGGCCGATGAGACGCTTGAGCCCAGGTTCCAGGCTTGGCTCTTCGCGGCCTTCCTGGCCGCCTTCGCAGTCAAGGTTCCCATGTTCCCCGTACATACCTGGCTTCCCAACGCCCACACCGAGGCCCCCACCGCAGGGAGCGTGATCCTGGCCGGGATCCTTCTCAAGATGGGCGCCTACGGATTCTTGCGGGTTTCCCTGCCCATACTTCCCGACGCAGTCCAGCTTTTCCTCACGCCCATGCTCGTCATCTCCGCGGTGGCTATCGTCTATGGCGCCTACGTGAGCCTGGTCCAGACAGACGTCAAGCGTCTCATAGCTTTTTCGAGCGTCAGCCACATGGGTTTCGTCACGCTGGGCATCTTCACTCTCAACCGCGCCGGGGTCGAAGGCGCCATCCTCCAGATGATCAACCATGGGATCATCTCCGCGGCCCTCTTCCTGTGTGTCGGCATGATCTACGAGCGCACTCACACGCGGGAGATCAAAGACTACGGGGGAGTGGCCAAAGTCGCGCCAGTCTACTCCACATTACTGGCGCTGTTTTGCCTGGCGGCGGCCGGATTCCCGGGTTTAAACTCCTTCGTGGGGGAGTTCCTGATCATTAGCGGCGCCTTCAAGACCGAGGTCTGGTTCGGGGTCATGGCTGTCTGGGGCGTGGCCCTGGGAACGGCCTATCTGGTTTGGCTCTTCTACCGGGTGGTCATGGGCGAGGTGAACCCAGGGCTAAACGGACTCAAGCTCGAGCTCAACCCCCGTGAGGTGGCCACTTTGGCCCCCCTGGCATTGCTCGCGTTGTGTCTCGGTCTCTACCCTGAGAGCGTCCTCTCCTATTTGCGCGCCCCCGTGGCCGAGCTCTTGGCTGCTGGAGCCAGGCTATGAATGGCGCGAACCTGACTGACCTAGCTCTGCTCTGGCCGGAGCTGATTCTGGTCAGCACGGCATTGGTGCTGATCCTGGTGGCGCGCCGGGTCCAGCAGGCGCCCGTGGTTGCGGCTGGGACGGTTCTGGCTGCCCTGGCGGCAGCCTTCGCCTCGGGCTGGCTCTTGTCGGGAGGCCCCAAGACCGGGTTCGGGGGCATGATCACCTTGGACGGCTATTCCCAATTCTTCAAGGTCCTCATCGCCTCTACCCTGGCTCTGGCGGCACTCCTTTCCGTGAGGCGCATCGACACGGAGCATGTTCGGCCCGCCGAATACCATGCCCTGCTCGTGTTGGCTTCGACGGGGATGATGTTCGCGGTCTCAGCCCTGGATCTCTTGACCTTGTACCTGGGCCTGGAGCTCATGACACTTTGCTCCTACAGTCTGGTCGGGATCACGGTGGAGAGGCCAACCTCAAACGAGGGAGCAATCAAATACTTCCTGCTGGCTTCCTTCTCTTCGGCCGTCCTCCTCTACGGTATTGCCTTGGTCTACGGAGTCACGGGTGCGACGAGCTTTACAGCCATTGCCTCGGCTCTCTCCGAGGGCGGACTGGGAGGCAATCCGATTCTATTAGCGGCGATAGGCCTGTCGGCCGCCGGGCTTGCCTTTAAGATTGCGGCGGTGCCGTTTCACGCCTGGACACCGGACGCTTACCAGGGTGCGAGCGCCCCGGTCACGGCTTTCTTGG
The DNA here is from genome assembly GCA_965219855.1 of Acidobacteriota bacterium. Classification (GTDB taxonomy): domain Bacteria; phylum Acidobacteriota; class UBA6911; order RPQK01; family JAJDTT01; genus CAUZIZ01. The sequence continues at coordinate 201,427 of CBDCOR010000010.1, read as the reverse complement.
CTACCGCCACCAAGGCCGCCGGTTTAGCCGCGCTGGGACGGGTCTGCCTGGTCGCGTTCGCCTCGGAAGCCCGTCTCTTGTCCCTGATTCTGGTAGGGCTGGCCGCGCTTTCCATAATCGCCGGCAGCATCATCGCCCTGTCCCAAACGGACATGAAACGCCTCTTGGCGTATTCCTCGATTGCCCATGCCGGCTACGCCCTCTTGGGCTTCATTTCCGGAACGCCGGAAGGGGCCTCAGCCACCATGACTTATGCCTTCCTTTATGTCTTCATGACGCTGGGAGCCTTTGGCGTTGTCATCGCGCTGGGCCAGCGGGGGGAGAGTCTGGACGGCTTCCAGGGCCTGGCCTCTCAAAGGCCCCTGACCGCAGCCCTCATGCTCCTCTTCCTCTTGTCCCTGACCGGCATCCCGCCCACGGCCGGCTTCGCGGCCAAGTTCGTCGTCATCCTGAGCGTGGTACGCGAAGGCCATCTGGCGCTGGCAGTCCTGGCCGTGGTCTGCAGCGTAATCTCGGCCTTCGTCTACCTGCGTGTCGCCGTGTTCATGTACATGAGGGAACCGCAGCTGCCGGAGCCTTCGCGCTGCCCCTGGGCGGTGTCTGCGGCGCTGGCGGTGGCCGCGCTGGTCACGGTCGTCGGAGGGATCCTACCCGGCAGCCTCACCTTCTGGGCGGTGGCGCCGTGATGACCGCAATTAGATCGATTCCCTGCCTTGGTCGGGCCGAGACTTCGGCCCGTTGGATGATAACTGGTTCTCGGCGGCCGACTCTTTCGTTCGCGTTTACGAGGAAAGGCCGCAAGTCACAGGTCGTACGTCTCCATTCTCCCGACAGTGCGATCGGCCGTAGCTTTGGCCTCCAGGCCGAAGTCTTATTCTTCTGAGGCTTTGGCTCGGACGGCGGCCTGGAGGCCACCGCTAGTGCGCCTGTGAAGGCGTTTGATCAGAAGGGTGAAAGTCCCTTCCAGGCTAACGTTACCGGCCTGAAGTCGACAGTGGTAACTGCGTTTCCGTGAGGAAGGGTGGAGAGCAACCTGAGACGAACGACCAATCCGTAACGCAAGTGAACTCGATTCGGCCAAGCCTGTCGGGGAGGGTCCTGGCAAAGCCCGAACCCTTGACCGCGCGACGGCTATCCCTCCGACCTGAACGGTCTGCCCGGGGGGATAGACGCGGCAAGTCACGGCGGTGAAGTAACGTGACAAAGCGACCGTGACGAAATGGCAATGCGGTGGTTGGAGATGGAGAGGTCGGAAGGTCAAACGAGATAAGCAGGGAGATCTGTCGGGTGAGGGACGTGGACGACCCATCGTGAGAGCTCGCAGTGGGGGACGCTGCGTGAGCAATGGCCCAGGCCCGCGGTGCAGTATCGCCCGCCGAAGGGGAGCGAACCTGGCGATACCGGTGAGGTCGGTTGAAGCGGCTCGACAGAAGTCAGAGCTCCCATAGTAGCGGGGAAGCCGTGCAGCAAAACGCGGTGGAGCGAAGGGGAGCAGGAAGGTAGATGCGAAATGACTAAATCGCGGAAACGTAACTCCGCCCAAAGGCGGGACTACATCCCGGTCACAGTGCCGTTTTCGGCTAGCCCGGCTGGAGAGCCCGCTGGCATCGAACAGTGGGCTCATCGCGCGGTTTGGACGGATCGCATGTTGGAGACACTTTTGAAAGGAAAGGTGAGAGGAGGGAAATGGCACACGCTGATCGATAAGGTGTTTTGCAGCCGGAACCTTTCCAGCTCGGCCGAGAAGGTCTTGGGCAGGAAAGGAGCGGCGGGAGTGGACCGGCAAACGTGGGGGGATTTCGCCGAACACGAGCGGGAGGAACTCGAATGGTTGCAGGAAGAACTGCGTGAGGGGACCTATCGTCCGGCAGCGGTGCTGCGGAGGTGGATTCCCAAAACAGGCAGTTCGGAAAAGCGACCGCTGGGGATTCCGACCGTGCGGGATCGAGTCGTGCAAACGGCTTTGGTCCACGGGATCGAGCCGATTCTGGAGGCCACGTTCCATGATCGAAGCTACGGCTTTCGTCATGGGCGAGGGTGCCACGGCGCACTGCGGTACGTCGAAGAGCTGCTCGAAGCCGGTTATGTGTATGTCGTCGACGCGGATCTGAAGGGTTACTTCGATACGATCCCGAAAGATCGACTGTTGGACCTGATCCAACAGAAGATATCGGATCGCCGCGTGCTGGGCCTGGTTCAGCTGTTTCTGAATCAGGGGATACTGGAAGAGCTGCGTAAGTGGATTCCGGAAGCCGGAGTCCCCCAAGGCGCCGTTCTTTCTCCGGTGTTGTCGAATGCCTACCTCAATCCCCTGGACCATCGGATGGCCGATCTGGGCTTCCAGATGGTGCGCTACGCGGATGACTTTGTCCTGCTGTGTCGCGCACCCGAGGAGGCTGAAGCGGCCCTGGCCGAAGGGCGGGACTGGGTGGAGGACAACGGGCTGAGACTGCATCCCGAGAAGACACACATCGTGGACTCGCGAGAGAAGAGCTTTTCGTTCTTGGGCGATTCGTTCCGAGGCCGTTTTCGGTTTCCACGAGCGAAGAGCCACCGAAAGTTCGTCGAGCGCATTCACGAGCTGACGCCGCGCAAGTCGGGCGACTCGCTGGAGGTCATCCTCCAGCGGCTCAATCGCTCGACGCAAGGCTGGTTCAACTACTTCCGGCACTGTCATTGGAACATCTTCAAGGACTACGACGGTCTGATCCGTCGTCGTTTGCGACGCCTGCTTCTGAAGCGCAACCGGAAGAATAGAAAACGCCTCTGTCGAAATCACCGTTGGCCCAACGCCTTCTTTACGGATCATGGGTTCACGAGCCTGACTGACGCCCATATCCGTTTCGTCCAATCCATAGGAACCTACTGACTGGAGAGCTGTATGCGGGAGAATCGCACGTGCAGTTCGGAGGGAGGGGAGCCGGGTGACCGTGCTTCCCTACCCTATCGCCGGGACCCGGAGTTTCATGCTCGAATGGCGCCAGCTCCACTGGGGGTGGGACTAAGCTGAGACTTCGTTTAAGCTGTCAGTCATGGATTTTGACAAAGTCAGAGTATGGCCATACTCTGTTGGATATGGTCAGAACCACGATCAAGTCAACCTACTCGCTGGACGTGGAGACGGTCCGGAAGCTCGAGAGGATGGCGAGCCGTCTGAGTATCACGAAGTCGGAGGCTCTTCGACGGGCGATCCGTGCCGCCGCCAGCGAGAGCTCGAGTGAGCAGAGCCAGGCGGTTGCGGCACTCGAGAAGTTGCAGCGATCTCTCGATCTTACCAGCGCCGGTGCCAGTGATTGGGCGAGGCGGACCAGGGATGAGCGTGGCAGCGGCTCCCGGCGCCGAGAGGTCGCGAACGGGTGATTACCTCGACACCAGCTTCCTCATCCCGGGCTAGCGTGGCTAGCGATCCTGGAGGCGTCCTACTTGATGGGGGTCTGCCTTAGCCCAGCACTGGGTTTTGATGTCGCCAAAGGGTGCCATAAAGATCTACGCGGACGGGGACCACAAGCTTGGCGAAATATCAGGCTGCTTTGGATGCCGCTACTTCTTCTGGCGTCCTTGCAGCCATCGCTCTAACGAGGCCGCACTTTCCGTGGATCTCTTACCCAAAAGTATTCCCTCAACGCCGATATCCTCGTCGAGATCCGGCCAATGGATTCCATAACCGGCGCCACTAATCTGAAAATTTGCTCGCTCAACCGGTATCCCATACGCTAGACGCGGATACGAGCCGATAGGAATTGCGATCGTACGACCGTCTTCAAGCTCTACAGACAACGTGTCGTCTGTCACCGTTACACTGACAACTCTAGGCAGTGTGAGTGTAATCACTGCAGAATCCATCCCATTCATTCCTCAGGGTCTCCAGATTCTCACGCATGATGCGCTCGATGTTACGCAACTCCCTCCGGCTATACGAACAGAGGAGTTAAGCCATGGAAAGCGTCAATCAGCTCTTACAAACTAAAGGACACGAGATCTGGTCGGTTACACCCGAGATCTTAGTCTTTGATGCCCTAGAACTGATGGCCGACAAGAATGTCGGGGCCCTACTGGTACTTGAAGAAGACAAGTTGGTGGGCATTTTCTCTGAACGGGATTACGCCAGAAAGGTCATTCTAAGAGGCAAAGCTTCTAAGGATACACTCGTCAGGGAAATCATGAGCCTACAAGTGTTCTACGTCCGTCCTGAACAGACTATCGAAGAATGTATGGCCTTAATGACGGATAAGCGTATCCGCCACCTCCCTGTACTCGAAAGCGACAACGTGGTTGGCGTGATTTCAATCGGGGATGTTGTTAAAGCGATCATTTCTGAACAGGAATTCACGATAAAGCAGCTTGAGAATTACATTACGGGAGTGCCATAGGACCGTTGAATCTCCAGCCTGTCACAAAAGAGAAGATAAGCTTCTATCACCCAGAACTGTGCGGTTGAGGGGCGGCCGGATTGGGCGAGTTGGAGGGAATCCAGCAGGGTTTGTGGATGGGGTACCCAGATTTCCTACCTGGGTGCTGGTATGTGGAATAGTTGGCAGCACCTAGCGCTTACATTCTATTGATAAAGAATGAGTTATGTTAGATAGTTGGCTAGATTAAGACCCCTTGGACTGGATCTCTTTCATGTGTATTGTGGCAATGCCGTATTGTGTATAATGTGGTTCGACTATGAGCGAGTACATCGGGATTGCGGTCTGTTTTGTACTGGCCGCTGGACTCACGGGAGCGATGGTTTTTTTGGCGTCCACGCTGGGGCAGAAGAAGCCCTCGTCCGTGAAATCAGAGCCGTTCGAGTGTGGAAAGAGCCCCCTTTCCCTTCCCGGCGGCAGATTGGCGGTCAAGTTCTATCTGACCGCGATCCTGTTCATCCTATTCGACGTGGAGCTGGTCTTCCTCTATCCCTGGGCCGTGATCTACCGCACGCTGGGGATGTTGGGTCTGGTGGAAATGGGGATCTTTCTCGGGATCCTGATGGTGGGCTTCGTCTACGCTTGGGACAACGGAGCCCTGGAGTGGCAGTAACATGCTGAGCGATTCGACGTTCTTGACCAGTCGCCTCAACGAGGCCCTGGGCTGGGCCCGGAAGTTTTCGATCTTCCAGTATCCCTTCGTGACCGCCTGCTGCGGCATGGAGTACATGGCCACGGCCTGTTCTCACTACGATGTCGACCGCTTCGGAGCGGGACTGCCCAGATTTTCCCCGCGTCAGGCGGACGTGCTTTTTGTGGTAGGCACGATCAGTCACAAGATGGCGCCGGTCTTGAAACGCATCCACGACCAGATGGCCGAGCCCAAGTGGGTTGTTGCCTTTGGAGTCTGCACCTGCACCGGCGGCTTCTATGACAATTACGCAACCGTGATGGGTATCGATACGATCATACCGGTGGATGTCTACATTCCCGGCTGCCCCCCGCGGCCCGAGAACGTTCTTGACGGACTGATGAAGCTCCAGGACAAGATCCAGAACCAGCACAGTAGCGGCCGACCCACCGCACCCGAACCTCGCCCGGTCCTCCTGGAAACATGAATACCCCTTCTTTAATTGAGTCTGTCAGCAGCCACTTCCCCGATGCGGTGTCGGCTTCCCACAGCTACCGGGGCGACGCAACCGTGGTTCTGCACCGGGAGTTTCTACTCGAGGTGGCGCGGTTTCTGAAAGAGGACCCGGCCTTGCAGATGAATTTTCTGATGGACTTGACCGCCGTGGACTACTCTACTCTCGGCGAGAGTCCGGCGCCGGCTTTCTTCGCCTCTTCCGGTGTAGCGCTAAGGCCCTCAGCCCAGATTCCGGATGAGGACCCCTGGCCCGGGCCTCCGGGGGAGACACGCTTCGTGGTCGTCTACCACTTCTACTCTCTGCAGCACAAGCACCGGCTGCGGCTGGTGGTGCCCGTTCAGGAGGCCGAGCCCGAGGTGGATTCTTTGACCGAACTGTGGGCGGGAGCCGACTGGCTGGAGCGAGAGGTTTGGGACATGTTCGGGATCCGATTCCAGGGGCATCCGGATCTGAAGCGCATCCTCATGTACGAAGAGTTTGAAGGTCACCCGCTGCGTAAGGACTACCCCGTCAACAAGCGGCAACCCCTGATAGGACCAGTCAACTGATGAAAATCTCAAGTTCCGAATCCCTAATCAATCTCAATAGTTGCCCGCCTGTGTCGGATCGATGACGCTCGATCCAGGCTCCCCCAAGGAGACATCCCAGACACCCAAGAGCACCGCCGATCTGGAGACGCGGGACATGATGCTCAACATTGGGCCTGCGCACCCGGCCATGCACGGGATCGTCCGGATCCTCGCCGGGCTCGACGGAGAGCAGATCGAGACGGCCGAAGTGGAGATCGGTTACCTCCACCGCGGCTTTGAGAAGATGGCGGAGGTGGTGGACTACAACGGCGTTATCCCCTACACCGACCGGCTCAACTACGTCTCCCCGCTCATCAACAACATGGGCTACTGCATGACCGTGGAGAAGCTTCTTGGGATCTCGGTTCCGGAGCGCTGCCACTACGTACGGGTCATTACCTCGGAGATTTCCCGGATCTCAGACCACCTCACCTGCGTGGGAGCCACCGCCATGGAGTTGGGAGCCTTCAGCGTCTTTCTCTACATGATCAAGGCTCGCGAGTATCTCTGGGAGCTGGTGGAGAAGGTAACCGGGGCGCGTTTGACGGTCAGCTACTGTCGCGTCGGCGGGGTGAAGGCCGACCTCCCTGACGATTTCGCCGAGCCTTGCCGCAAGGCATTTGAGGAAACCCGCAAGGTCCTCGAGGAGGCAGATGGGCTCCTGACTCGCAACCGTATCTTCACGGACCGGATGAACGGAACCGGTGTGATCTCCGCCGAAGACGCCATCTCCTACGGAATTACTGGCCCCTTTCTTCGCGCCAGCGGTGCGGACTATGACGTCCGCAAGGACTGCCCCTACGCCGTCTATGACCGATTGCCTTTCGACGTGCCCGTCGGGACTCGCGGAGACAACATGGATCGTTATCTGGTGCGTATGGAAGAGATGGAGCAGTCCATGCGCATCGTGGAGACTGCGCTGCGCGACATGCCGTCCGGCCCGGTCCAGGTCGACCCCGAGACAGGGCGTCCGATCCCAGCTGCGGAGATGGTGGACCTGGCCAAGGTGGGTAATATCGCGGCCATATCGGGCCGAAGCGCCGTGACCGACCCAACTCTCGAGGGCTCCGGTGGCGACCGGCATCAGTCCATAGCGGCCGACGAAAAGCGGGCCTTCCTCCCCGCCAAGGAAAATACCTATGGCAACATCGAAGGACTCATGAACCATTTCAAGTTGGTGATGTTCGGCCACGGCGTGCGTCCTCCCCAGGGAGAGGTCTACTTTCCGGTGGAAGGAGCTAACGGCGAGCTCGGGTTCTACCTGGTGAGTGACGGCGCAGGTCGTCCCTACCGGGTTCGGGTTCGTCCGCCCTGTTTCGCCATCATGTCGGCCCTGCCCAGGCTCCTGGCCGGGGAAATGATAGCCGACCTGGTCCCCACCTTCGGGTCGGTCAATATGATTGGAGGGGAGCTCGACCGGTGAAGCTTTCTGACCTTGAGCCGAGGGCCGCGGAGATCCTACAACTTTACGAGCAGCCCAAGGCAGCTATGCTGCCGCTCTTGTGGCTGGTCCAGGAGAATCAAGGTTACGTCTCCCAGGAGGCAGAGGCTTGGGTGGGACGCACCCTGGGTGTGGCCCGTTCTCACGTGCGCGAGGCAGTCTCCTTCTACAACATGTTCCACACCAAACCAGTGGGCCGGCGCGAGCTGCGGGTCTGCACCAGTCTACCCTGCCTATTGCGCGGTTCCGGAAGGGTACTGGAGCAGATCAAGGAACATTTGAAGATTTCCCCCGGCGAAACCACCCCAGGGCAGGAGGTCACCCTGACAGAGGTCGAGTGTCTCTGCGCCTGCGAAATGTCGCCCATGGCCCAACTCGACCAAACCTTCATTGGGCCTCTCGAAGGGGAGACCCTAGACACCGTTCTTGAGGCTGCGCTCGAAAACCCTGAAGACTCGGCTCCGTTGCCTGAGCCGAAACCCTTCATTTCCAGGGACGGCCCGGTGCTCTCGACACGCTTCAAAGATCCAGACGGGACCTGGTTTGAAGACTACGTCGCTGACGACGGATATCTCGCGGCCAAGAAAGCTCTCACCTCGATGACCCCGGAAGAAGTGATCGAGGAGATTTCTAAACCGCACCTACGAGGTCTGGGCGGGGCGGGGTTTCCAACCGGGAGGAAGTGGTCCTTCGTCCCCAAGGAAACGACCAAACCAAAATATCTCGTGGTCAACGCGGACGAGGGCGAACCCGGTACCTTCAAGGACCGCTACATCATGGAGCGGGACCCGCACGCCCTCCTGGAAGGCATGATCATCTCAGCCTATGCCATCGGAAGCCACAAGGCCTATGTCTACATTCGGGGCGAGTATTTCCGGTCGGCCAAGCGCTTACAACGCGCCTTGGACGAGGCCTATAGCCAAGGATGGTTGGGGGAAAATATTCAGGGGACCGGATTCGATTTGGAGGTCGTGATTCACCGCGGCGCCGGGGCTTATATCTGCGGGGAAGAGACCGCGCTCCTTACTTCGCTCGAGGGTGGGAAGGGCTTTCCCAAGCTCAAGCCACCCTTTCCGGCCATTGAGGGTCTGTTCTCCTGCCCTACCATCGTCAACAATGTGGAGACCCTGTGCTGTGTTCCATTCATTTTGCGCCACGGAGTCGAACGTTTCGCCGAGATTGGGACAGCCAGGCAAGGGGGCACGCGGCTCTTCTGCGTGAGCGGACATGTGGTGCGGCCCGGCGTCTACGAGGCGCCGGTCAGCGTGACCCTGCGGGAGCTGATCGAGATGGCCGGTGGTGTACCTCATGGCAACAAGCTCAAGGCCGTCATCCCCGGGGGCATCTCGGCCAAGATTCTGACCGCCGATGAGATCGACGTGGTCATGGACTTCGACTCTCTCATGGCGGCTGGCAGCATGGCGGGCTCAGGGGGAGTGATCGTGATGGATGAGACCACCTGCATGGTCGAGGCACTCGAGTCTGCGGCCAAGTTTTTCGCCGACGAGTCTTGCGGACAATGCTCGCCCTGCCGTGAGGGGACTGGCTGGGTCCATCGCATCGTGCACCGTATCGCCCAGGGGCAGGGGAGCGTTCAGGACCTGGACGAGCTGCTCTCCATCGCCGGCGACATGGAGGGAAATACTATCTGCGTCTTCGCGGACGCGGCCGCCTGGCCGGTGCAGTCCTATATCACGAAATTTCGGGACGAGTTCGAAGAGTACATCCGCAGCAGCCGCGGCGCTGTGACGGAGTACACTGGTTCATCAATACGGTAACGTTTGCAGATGGGGCTTGTGAGGCGAGATCAAGGCAGGAGGAGGAAGACGATGCTCGGCCATCTTCGACGACGACCAACGCAGCAATCGTCCACAATCCCCATCTGCCCTGCGGGTGGCGGCGGGACGGGCCGATGGAGTCGCTCCTCCTCTACGAGACCAAGCATCGCCTCGTCGTCGCTTCGCGCCCTCGACACCGTCGCGCTCGCCACAAACGTTACCGTCCAGTGTACTAAGGAGGTCGCTGCATGCCCAGCCTAAGCATCGACCGCCGTGAGACAAGCGTGCCCGCAGGAACCACGGTCATCCAGGCCGCGGAGAAGCTGGGGATCTTTATTCCGCGTTACTGTTACCACCCTGGGCTCTCCATCGCGGGCAACTGCCGCATCTGCCTGGTGGAGGTGGAAAGGTCCCCCAAGCTCCAGATCGCTTGTAACGCGCCCGTGACTGAAGGGATGGTCGTGCACACGAAGAGCGACAAGGCCGAGGACGGGCGGCGCGCGGTGCTGGAGTTCCTCCTGGCTAACCACCCGCTTGATTGCCCGGTCTGCGACCAATCCGGTGAGTGCGACCTGCAGAACTTCTACATGAACTTCGGGCTCTATAATCCGCGCTTCAGAGAGCGCAAGGTCCGAAAGCAAAAGGCGGTCAAACTCGGGCCTCATGTGATGCTGGACCAGGAGCGCTGTATCCTCTGCTCCCGCTGCGTGCGCTTCACGGACGAGATCACCAAGACTGGAGAGTTCGGCATCTTCAACCGCGGCGATCGGGCCGAGTTGGGACTCTACCCTGGCGATATACTCGACAATCCCTACTCGGCCAACGTGGTGGACATCTGTCCGGTGGGGGCCCTGACCGAGCATGATTTCCGGTTCAAGACCAGGGTCTGGTACCTTTCCAGCGCCTCCACCGTCTGCAACGGCTGCAGCCAGGGATGCAACATCGACCTCCACTTCGTGCCTGACAGGCCCCATCTGAACGACGGGGCTCGGGTCGCGCGCATCAAGCCCCGCTACAACCCGGATGTCAACCAATGGTGGTTATGCGATGAGGGGCGCTACGGTTTTGGTTGGGTAGATCGGGCGCGGCTCAATCAGGTGCGCGGGCCCTCAGCGGAGGCGACTTGGGAGCAGGCTCTCACAGAGATCTCCAGCGCCTTGGCAGGGTCGGACCGGGAAGAGGCCGCAGGGCCCAGCGCGACCGGCTCTCGACACGGTGCCGGTCGTCGGCTTGGCGTGATCGCCTCGACCCAACTGACCAACGAGGAGCTCTTTCTGATCCGGGAGATTTTCCAGGGCGCTCTGGGCGCCCAAGTCAGCGCCTCTGTCCATCAGGAAGCGGAGTCCTGCGATGACTTCCTTATTAAGGCCGACAAGAACCCCAACACCTTGGGCGCGACCCTGCTGGGCTTGGCCGGTCTGGAGGCGCCCGACGCCGGGCAGCTGGTGGACCAGGCACTCGATGGGAAGCTTGAGTTCCTTTGGGTGTTTGGGCACGATCTGGTGAAACTCTTTGGGGAAGAGAAGGTCCGGCAGCTCTCAGAGAAGGTGCCTCTCTTCGTCTTCTCGGGCACCAACGAAAACCCGACCGTGCCTTGGGCCCATTGGGTCCTGCCCAGTGCAGCTTATGTGGAGAAGGACGGGACCTTCGTGAACTGCCACGGCCGGGTGCAGCGCATCGGCCGCGCCTTTCCACCGATCGGGGACTCCCGGGAGGACTGGCGCATCCTCCTGGAATTGGCCGGGAAACTGGATCTGACGCTCGACTGGGGGAGACCGGAGGAGATTTTCCAGGGGCTCGCCAAGGCGTTGGCGCCTTTCGAAGGATTAACCTATCAAACAATCGGGGCGCAAGGGGCTGACGTGGCGACGGAAGAGTCTGCGGCAGAGGCGACCCTACCATGATGGAAGTCCTGCTCATAAAGCTCGTGTTGGCGGGGATCGTCTTTTTCGGGGTCTTGAACCTGGCTGGGTTTCATACCTGGGTGGAGCGGAAGCAGTCGGCCCTGATCCAGGACCGAATCGGGGCCAACCGCGCCGACATTTTTGGGTTTCGGGCGCTGGGACTCTTTCACGGCATAGCCGATGCCGTCAAGATGTTCACCAAGGAGGACCTGATCCCAGAGGGAGCGGACAAGACTCTCCACACCCTGGCTCCTTTGTTCTCGGTCTTCTTCGCCTTGGTAGCCTTCGCCGCGATCCCATTTGGAGACCGCCTCATCTTGGGAGAAGGCAGGATTGTCGAGCTCCAGGTCGTCAAGATCGACGCGGCCCTGCTCTACGTCTTTGCCATGCTCTCTCTGGGGGTCTATGGCGTGATCCTCGCCGGCTTTGCCTCGCGTAACAACTACGCGATGATTGGGGGACTAAGGGCCACTGCGCAGATGATCTCCTATGAGATCGCACTAGGAATCGCTGTCGGCGGCGTGATCATGGTCTACGGGACCATGGATCTGGCTGACCTGGTACGGGCCCAGGGGCAGTTGATTGGCGGCTGGATCCCTTTCTGGGGCGTCGTAGCCCAGCCCGTGGCCTTTGTCGTCTTCGTGACCGCTGCCCTGGCTGAAACCAAGAGACTCCCCTTTGACCTGCCGGAAGGTGAGTCGGAGATCATCGGCTACTTCGTGGAGTACAGTGGAATGAAGTTCGGGATGTTCTTCCTCACGGACTTCCTGGAGACCATCATGGTGGCCTGCCTGGCAACCACGCTCTTCTTCGGCGGGTGGCAGGTGCCCTTTCTGATGCCGGACGGCTTCCACTTCCCCTGGGGAGCGGAGCTCCTCGTCTCCAATTTGGTCTACGTCCTTCTAGGGGTGGCGAGCTTTTCGATTAAAGTCGTGATCTTCTGCTGGATCTTCATGCAAATACGCTGGACCCTGCCGCGCTTCCGCTACGACCAACTCATGAAGCTGGGCTGGAGGGGGCTGTTTCCGATCGCGGTGGTCAACGTCGTGGTGACGGCCGTGGTGCTGGTCTTTTTCGGGGAGGCGCCCTGATGGCGGTAAAAGTTGTCCGAAGGCCCGAGCTGACTTTCTGGGAAGAGCTCTACATCCCCCAGATCCTCTGCGGCCTCAAGATCACCACCAAACACTTCTTCCGCAACTTGTTCCTCCACGTTGCCCACCTCCTAGGTCGTTTCAAGCACCTTCCCGCCTCTGCCACCGTCCAATATCCCGAGGAGCTCAGGCCACTCATGTCGCGGTTCCGCAGCCGGCACCGGCTTACCCTCCGCGAGGACAACACCCCCCGATGTGTAGGGTGCATGCTCTGCGAGACGGTCTGCCCGGCCAAGTGCATTACCATTGTGCCCGGGGAGCACCCCGACCCCGACGTCGAGAAGTATCCGGTCCGCTTCGACATCGACCTGGGGGTCTGTGTCTACTGCGGGTACTGCGTCGAGGCATGCCCCGAGGACGCGATCCGAATGGACACGGGGATCCTCGACATCGCCGCCTACTCGAGGGAGGCCATGCAACTCGACATCCATGAGCTGATGGACCCAAAGCTTCGTAAACCGATCACGGACTGCGGCCTGGAGTTCCCCCACCAGTGCGAGTTAAGCGATGGAGAGATGAGGGGTAATTGGGAGGGGGTCAAACGATCCTACGAAGAACAGGTTGAGGGCGGAGGCGGCGAGGAGAATCAACAATAGAGCGGTTCTCCAGGCCAGCTCTACTCGTTTCGGTGCCGCTCACCTCGCCTTCCAGATCCAGGGTCAGCTCGGCACTTCCCAGCCTGCCCTCCCAGCTGAGCTTCGCAACGTCTGTCGTGGACATCATTCATGGGGACGGAAGCGAAGGACTCCATTCCGTTAACGTAGCTTTGGGCTCCAGGTCGAAGTCTTCTTCTCCCGAGCCTTTGGCTCGACCGACGGCGGCCTGGAGCCCACCGCCACGGGCCGAAAATCTAGCGCTTGGAGCGCAGGGCGATTTGCTTGTCATCGCCCACTGCAATTTCGAAGCTCAGAAGGTCGAAGTCTCCCAGCCGGTTCCAGCCCTTGAGCTGATACCTGCCAGGTCGAAGGGGCACTTTGCGGCCGCTTTGCTTGAGCTTACCACCCGCACTCTTTCGCCCCTCGAACCGACTGATCCAGCAGCGTTCGTCTTTCTGAGGCGAACCGTCCGCTTTGAGATAGCGGACGGTAACGTGTCCGACCGGCACCTCAAGCTTGAAATCCTGAGAGTCCTCCTCGCTGAGCACGAGACCGCGGTGCACATAGGGCGTCAGCTTATCTGGGAGGTGAAGCTCATAGGTCCCGGGCAATGCACGGACACCATTGCTCCAATGGACACCGTACTTCTTTACTCCGTCTTGCCAGAGCTCGTAGTTCTGCCGAAAATCGATGCCGGAGTCCGAAGCGACCATCTTGATTCGGGCGTGCACTGTGTGGACCATCTTGAACTGGAGCTCCTTGTGCTCGCCGTCCGCCAGCGATTCGGTCACACTTAGCTCGTTTTCCCGGTTGGGACGCGTCCTGAACTCGTAGGTCCCGGGGCTGACATATGCCCGATCCTTGGGCCGAAAAGTGAAGACCTTCTTGCCCGCCTGATACGCGGTTATCAACGAACCACGGTTCTTCTTCCCCTCCTCCGTGAACTTGGCCCGAACCGAGGGAGGCTCCTTGACAACAACCTCGACCAGGGTCTCCCCCCTGTCAGCAACCTGCACGGTGTGAGTAGCCGGCAGGTAAGCTTCGCCATTCCGGGTGTGGACGCCCACCTCGAGCTCGTACTCTCCGGGAACCAGAACGTTGCGGCGATGGCTCCCCACCGGCACCGGATCACCACTCCTGGGTCTGACGAATCCCTGCGCCAGCATTCGCTCTCCTTTTGCAGTTGTGGCTCTGATGATGAGAGCAATGCTTCCACTGCTCTGCTTGATCTTTGCCAGACCGTCCGCTAGGCCCAAAATAAGCGCAAGTTCGAAAATAGACCCCTTTGTCGGCTCCGAGGAGCCATTTTGGAGACCTAAATTCTAAATTTCGGCGCGAAGTCACTCAGAACAGGCACGTGTTCAGCTGTCCTCCACGCCGATCGCTCAGGGAAAACGATTCTGCCCTCTTGGGGGGCGTTTGTAGAGACACCTCGCCCCAGCTCTGGCGACCCTCGGAGCTACTTTATCTCCTTTCAGTTTCAGGTAGCTGGCCGGTGTTTCAACCACTTACTGCCTTCCAAGAGAAGACGGCTCCAACCATTGACATCCAGCAGCCGATAGACCAACTGTCGGCCCCTGCGCAAAATCTGGCAGGGCATTTCAATGACCTCTCGCAGGAAACGGCGATACTCCATCTTCACCAGCTCTCGGGCTTGCAGTCGCGCCGGCAGCACCAACCCCATCCAGGCCTTCAGATTCCAGGCTTGAGCCGCAATCACCAGATAGGCCCAGTTGGCTACCAGCGTATCCGAGGGCATCCGCAGGGCCTCGACTCCGTTCTTGAGTTGTTCAATGACGTTCTCCTGGTTGCAGCGCCGGTTGTTTTCCCGTACGACTCCCGCCGTTCCCAACGTGCTGGCCGAGATATTGGTGACATAAAAGTGGTAGCGCGTCTGCGGCAGCAGCCGCTTCTGGCCTTTCTCGACCAGGATCGTCTTGCGCAAGATCACCATCCGATAGGTTCGCTTCGCTTTGCTCGGACGGTAGTCGATCTCCGCGATCTCTTCCCGTTCCAGCGTCAGCGTCTTGAACCCGCGTCTCTTGACAATCTCCGGCTTCACTTTGTCCCGCCGCTGGCGCCGCTTCTTCCCTTTTCCTTTCCCCTGGCTGGGGCGCCCCAGCTCTTTCCATCTCGCTTCTGGCAACGCCTCCGCCCACTTGACGAAGCTCGGATGGGCGTCGATCCCGAAGTCAAACTCCACGCCCGCCTCCGTCCAACGGTCAAAATGAGCCGTCAGCGAAAAATCCGTGTCCCCGCGCAGGCGCACCTTCCGAAAACCCGCCTCTCGAACCAGCTCGATACTCCGATCCAGCCATTCGGCCGCTCCCTCATGAGAGGGACGGTTGCCCGAGCGGTTGACCGCATAGAGCACCTCTCCCGTATTGGCCAGCGTCACGATCAGCGGCGCATAGCCCCACTGCCCGTCGTAGCTGATCTCCATCCCTTCCTTGCATTCGCCGCTCGTGGGGGCCATCGTCCCATCCACGTCGATCTCCGCCCGTTGGAAGAAACGGGCCGGTTGTTGGGCCCAGACCTTGAGGCGGCTGGCATTGACGGCTTCCATCAGATCCACCACGTCGGGCGCGTCAAAGCGGCGCACAAAGTCTCCGGCCGTGCTGGGGGCGGGGATCTTCTCGGCTCCCACCGCCTCCAGGAAACTCACACTCTGACGTCGCAGTTCAATATCCTGATAGCGGGTCCCGCCCGTGGCCACGTTGTAGATCAGGCTCAGGACGTGGTCCGATTCGTGGTACGGTTGGTGGCGTTTGAGCAGCGTCACCGCCTGGTCAATGGCTTTCCCCAGCCCACTCCACTTCACCACCTGCTGCAGCAGCCCCAGACCACCGTAACTGACCGCACCCGTTTTCTCCGAGACCTCGTAGCTGATGACCTCGGGCGAGAGCACCGGTTTCGGGTCTTGACCGTTCCAGCTGGGGCTCAATCGCTGAGCAACCTCTGCTTCCCGTTTGCGGATGATTGCGCTATCCTTTTTCTTCACCTGAAATGCCTCCTTTCGGCTTGTTCTGAAGTTTCTTTGACAACCCCAGAATACCCGTCAGGTCTGGCATTTCAGGTGTTTACATGTGGTTTAGTCCACTTTCATCTACTTCTTTTGGGGCTAGTGTCAAGTGACAGGAACTTTCACGACCTTAGGGGACGTATTGTTTTACGACCCTTCCCCGGTTAGTAAAAACGCAGGTTCGGGAGGAACCTGAACGTGTTCGTCTTTTGTTCGATAAAAGTTTGTTCTCCTGATTTCAAGGGCAGCCTTTGATTTCTCTTCTCGAGCGGGAGGCATCCGGTGGGAAAACCGCTTTGGGTTTTTCCACGGGAGGGCGAGCGCCGTCCCAAAGCATAGATTCATTTGGATGTGAGCAGCCGCAGAAGCTGTGGGAACTGTGGGAAACTCCGTCCGAAGGAGTTTTCCAAGCGCTGTGGGAACGGTGGACAAACCACCCGAGCCGAATCGGCAGGCACAAAGTGGACTTGGTTTTCCACGGTTTCCACAGCGCGGCAGTTTCCATAGCTTTCTTTCGCCCCAGTAGGCGAGCTTGGCTCGGGTCCCGAACTGGGGTATCTGAGGACCCGGTCTCCCGACGATCGGAGCTTGACGGGCGACTGGGGGGAAAGTTTTTTCCGGATTCTCTTGCAAACCCCTTCTCCTGGACGTCTGTTCCCGGAGAGGGACCCTAGCCCAGCCGGGAGAACGCTCTTGAGGGCATGCTGGCGGGGGCGTCTGTCGCTTCCTCATGCGGGTTCCTGGATGAAGGTCACCTTTGGTGCGCTCCCGCCGGTTTGTCATGAGGCAACGGTCTGACATCAGTTTGAATCTTGCTAAGCGAATGCGCCCCGGAGTTTTAATCGTCACTGATCACTGAGTGTCTCAGACGGAGGGAGCCCGCAGGGCGGCTGGAGTCTGAGCCGCTTCGGCGGCGGCCGCCCCCCCTGCCAGGGCCCGTTCCAAATCCCTGAGCCGATAACTCCTTCCCTTGATATTCAGCACGTGGCAATGGTGCAGCAGCCGGTCCAGTAACGCGGTCGCCATCACTTCGTCTCCGGCCAGGATCTCGGGCCAGTCCTTGACTGATTTGTTGGTGGTGATCAAGGTGGCTCCCTTTTCGTAGCGGGCACTGACGAGCCGGAACAACAGGCTGGCCTCCAGCCGGCTCATGACCTGGAACCCGACCTCGTCGATGATCAGCAGCACCACGTTGACATACTTCTTACGGCGCAGCGCCTTGGGGGCCAACTCGGCGTCCAGCTTCATGGCGTGAAGCAGATCATCCAGTCGAAAGAAGGACAGCGAGAAACCGTTTTCGATGGCTTTGGCTCCCAGGGCCACCGCCAAATGCGTCTTTCCCACGCCCGGCGGACCCTGGAGCAAAACCGTCTCGTGCTCGCGGATCCACTCACAGGTGGCCAAGGTCTCGATGCGGCTCTTGCGGATCGCCGGCTGAAAGTTAAAATCGAAGTTCCCCAACGTCTGACCCGGCGGCAGTCCCGACAGTCTCAGCGAGGTCTTGATCCGTCGCTCCTCCCGATGGGCCAGTTCGCTCCAAAGCAGTTCGTCCAAAAAGCGATGGACCGAGAGGTTTTTCTTCACCGCCTGGCCCACCAGCTCGGACAGTTGCTCGCTGGCATGCATCAGACCCAGCTGCTCCAGTGACTGACGGGTTTGATCCAGATCCACGCGTCCCTTCGTCGCCGCGCTCATCGGGCCACCTCCGCCAGAGCTTGGTACAGGTCCAGAGGACGCTGCTCCACCGGCATCTGATAGATCTGTTCCAGCCGTTGTCCCATCTTGCCCAAGGGCGGCGGAGCGAGGACCCGCTCCGTCGCTTCTCCTTGCCAGCAGCTGGGATCGATCAGAATCCGCGCCGGCGTGTGGCGCTCATACTCCCGCAGGACCTTTCCCTCGGCTAAGATCTGAACCTTGCCCGAGCAGCCCCGCACCTCCACCTGGCGGCCTACCCATTGAAAGGGAACCGGATAGCAGTGATCTTCGAAGCGAACCATGCAGTCCCGATGGACTGGCCGCGTGACCACCACATCGAAGGGTTCGGGAAGGATCGGCAAGGGCGCCAGACGCTCCAGCTCCGCTCGCCAACTCTCCTCGACAGTGAGGCCGGTGGCCGGACACACCGCTCGACGGGACCAGCGCGAGACCTGTCCATCGGTGAAGTGCTGCAACTCCTCGAGGTCTTCCAGTATTGGCTCTGCGGCTCCACCAGCAAACGCGAAAGTCGGACTTTGGCCTCCACCTTCCCTTTCTCTTGGGCTTGCCCCGGTCGGCAGGCATCAATGTGAAAGCCCACCGATCGGGCATAGGCCCGGTAGAGCGGATGGATCTCTCCCCAGGGGCCGCCTCCCGAGGCGATGGCCGTCTTGACGTTGTCGATCCGGTTGACGGCGGCCACTCCCTGCAGTCGGCGATAACTCTCGTTGTGGCACTGCAGCCAGGACAGCTGGTCTCGCCGCCGACTCCACACAATGGCGGGCTGCCGGCTGTGGGAGAGCACCATGATGAACGCCGAAAGGGGCTCCAACTCGTTTCCAACGGCCACCGACGGATACTCGGCCCAATCCACCTGGCTCTGGGCCCCAGGCGGCGTCTCCACTCGCCGAAACGTTCGGAGCTTCGGCTTCGGCCAGTGCCGGCGCACATAGCGCAGCACCGAACGATAGGAGCTCGAGTAATCGCATTCATAAACCAGATGTTCGTACAGCTGACGGACATTCGGGGGTCGCTGCCCATCGGGATGCCCCTGCATCCAGGCACCAATGATTCCGGCCAGAGCCTCCGCCTGGAACCCCTTCTGCCGACGTCCGTCTTGAGCGCCTTCGGCCTGTCGCCTCAAGTGATAGCGCACGGTCCCTTCGCTGACCCCAAGCGTCCGAGCAATCTCGCAGTGGTTCTTGCCTTTGTCGGCCAAAACTCCAATCGTCACGACTTCCTCCTCACTGAGGCGTACCGGCATCCCCGACCTCCTTCCTACCGGAAGAATCGGACATGACCCTGACGCCCCGATTGGGGGGAGGGGTCGTAAAACTTCGCGTCCCCTAAGGAATCAAATACCAGGTTCCGTCACAGCTAGTTCGGCGGCGGAGCCGGCATTCTGATACTGGGTCCCGGCCGCATCGGAGATGCACCGCATGGCCTTCTCCTCGCGCGTATTGAGACCCAGTCCGACCACATGCACCTTGATCTTGACGTCCTTCTCGACCCAATCCCGCACCAGCTCACAGGGATCCTCGTCGCAGGTTTCGATCCCGTCACTGATGAGAATGATCTCGCCCTTACGGTCTCCGAAATCTTCCAAAGCTGCTCGCAGACTTCGGCTGATGGGGGTCTTCCCTCGGGGATTGATCTTATCTACAAACTCCTGCATTCGGGTCACGGACGAGCGGGAGGAGGCGAAGGGAACTACCAGCTCGGTGTCGGAACAGTCGCCCTTCCTGCGGTGTCCATAGACACGCAGTGCCAGCTCCTTCTCCCCAAAATCACTACTGACAAACTCCTTCAGCACACCACGGGCTGCCGTAATCTTGTGCACCTTGTCAGCAAGCTGACCCCACATGGAACCCGACCCATCGAAGATGATGTAGACGCCCTGCGAGGCTTCCTGCTCAGTGCCCGCGGTCCCCAGGCTCAGCAGGCAGCTCAACACGAGCAGCCCGACAACCGCCACCCTTTTTTGCATCTTGGCAATCTCCTTCTTTCGGATCCAACTCATACTTTGAATGATCCAGCGACAACTGGTGGTTCCGCCAACCCGGAACTCATCCGCGAAGAAACCACTGGGGATAGGTACACTGACGGTCAGTGACCAAAAGGGTCGATCGAGGATCGCTACTGATTCTCGTGAGACTCAGAGAACAGAAATAGAGGGGACAGCTGGATCGGGAGCCTGTTCAGCCGCCAACAAAGCGCACTAGTAGATCAGCCGAGTCAGAAAGATCAACGCAAAACAGTACAGTGGCTCGGCTCTCCCCAGCCAGCGAAGCACACCGATTTGGAAGTATCGAGATGGCATGCCCCGGGGCCGGGCTCTGACTTTAGATTCTCACTACGGATTTCGAACCGTAGAGCAGGCTTAGCTCTTTTCCTTGGCCGTAGCCACCACGTCGTGCTCGGTACTGGTATCGATCTCCTTACCCACCAAGCTTTCGGCAGAGGTTTCCTCGCCGGCTGCATTGTAGAACTTGCTTTGTGGGTTCACCTTGAAGGTGAGTTCTGTACCATCTGCTTGCTTAACCCTGATAGTCTTGTTGCTTTGATCCACGTTCTCCAGGGTTCCCGCGTTGGCCACCTTCTTGCCACAACCGGCGAAGGGAGCCGCGACTGTCAGAGAGAAGACAAGAATTGCAGTGAGAATGAGTCTCATGGCTTTCTCCTTTTTGATGGGTAGTCTAAAGTTGGCCAGTATGTCTGGCCACATCGTTACCTATCTAGTGAAACACAGGTGGGCCTATGAAGCAAGACCGAGAGTCAGGTGCGGATTCTCTTCCCGATTCCGGCGAGTAGCTCCGGGTCTGGCCCTGATCGCGACACTGATCTCAGCCGCGCTTTCTCCTACACTCGCCCATCCAATTCCGGATCTCCCTCTGCGGTCGTCTTTTGAAGCGGATGGCAGCGCCGTCATCAAGATAGAAGTCGACACCCGTTGCTTCAGCGAGGATCCCGTGAACGAACCCTACCTGCTCCTCGAGCAGTACCTGCGCTTCTCAGAAGCACAACGCGATCGGTTTCGGTCACAGGCACAGGAGTATGCCAGGCGCACAGTGGAGCTGTCCTTGGATCCAGGAGGAGTGGTTCAACCGATTTGGACGTTTGAGTTCACCACTTTTCGATCCCGTCCACTCAGCCGAGCCGATGATCCTGTCATGTTGACCGGCTCCTGGCGTCTGGACGATCTCGGCGGCCACACCGGCTACCAGGTTCGCGCCCTGCCGCAGGGGGAACTCAGCGTGCTTTGTCTCAACTACTACAAGAAGGAGATACTAAAGGGCATCCAGGTGCTTTTCCCCGGCGAAACCAGCCGGCTGCTCGACTTGACAGGCTTGGTGAAGGCGGAAATAGGGGATCCCGACCTGGAGCTGATCGAGGGCGTCTATTCATCGGACGATTGGGAGACTGTTCTCAGCTTCATCCGCGCTGGTTACGTGCATGTTGCGCCGCTGGGCTTGGATCATATTCTCTTCGTGCTGGGTCTTTTTCTGCTCAGCCGAAAGTGGCGTCCTCTACTCTGGCAGGTCACTACCTTCACCCTCGCGCACACCATCACCCTGGGCCTTGCCACAACAGGCGTGGTGCGCGTTCCGGGCTCCGTGGTAGAACCGGTGATCGCCGCCAGCATCGTGGTGATCGCACTGGAGAATATCTTCTACCCAAAATACTCGCCTTGGAGGTTATTGGTGATATTCGTCTTCGGCCTGGTTCACGGCCTAGGTTTCGCCGGAGCCCTGGGTGAGCTCGAATTGCCAGCGGCACCCCTCCTGGTGGCCCTGCTGGGTTTTAACGTCGGAGTCGAACTGGGGCAACTGACAGTAATCGTGCTGGCGTTCCTCGCTACGCTGTGGCTGCGTAACCCGGATCGCTACCGCAGGTATGTGGTCGTCCCCGGATCTCTCTGCATCGCCCTGGCTGGGGCGTACTGGATGGTCCAGCGCATCTTCTTTCGATGAGCCGACTTCGCGATTGGTCAGGGCCCGAAGCTGAAACTTCATTGGGATCGTCGCACGTCTGAACGTCCGAACGTCGCACGTCTCTTGCCACTGGACAGTGTGGCGAGAGGCTTCAAGTTTCTTTCTCGAATGGGGCAGCCCGGCTGGGGAGCTACTAAGCCGAAGTTACCCTGAAAACTAGCTGAAAAACAACCTGTAAGCCATTGTGGATCATCAGGTAAGGGTCTTTTTGTGTTCGACAATTTGTACCCATGTAATAGTTGGTTTAGTGTCCTTTATTGTCGGTAGTATGTGATATTATAGTGCCCATGTACATCGAATCCGTTCCCAACCGCAACTCGCCCCCGGCCATTCTCCTGCGCGAGTCCTACCGGCAAGCCGGCAAGGTGCGCAAGCGCACTCTGGCTAACCTCAGCAAGTGGCCCGCGGAGATCGTCGAAGGCCTGCGCAGCCTCTTGAAGGGAGGCTCCGTCATCTCCGACTTGAGCCAAGCCTTCCAGGTCCAGCGCACTCGCCCCCATGGTCATGTGGCGGCCGTCTTGGGTACCCTGCGCCGCCTCGGTTTGGAGCGCTTACTGGCCACTCGCAACAGCCTGCAGCGCCGCCTGGTAGTGGCCCTGATCGTGGCGCGCATCCTGGAGCCCCGCTCCAAGCTGGCCACCGCACGCGGATGGGATCCCCAGACCCTGTCCAGCAGCTTGGGCGAGCTCTTACAGGTGGAGGCCGCGACGGCCGATGATCTGTACGGCGCCTTGGACTGGCTGCTCGTTCGACAACCAAAGATTGAAAACCAGCTGGCGGCTCAGCGCCTGCAGGACGGTTGCCTCGTGATCTACGACGTCACCTCGACCTACTTCGAAGGGAGGAGTTGCCCGTTGGCCCAGCGGGGGTATTCCCGAGACGGCAAAGGGGGTACGCTGCAGATCGTCTTCGGCCTGCTGTGCGAAAGGCTGCCCCGTCGCGGTCGAGGTCTTCGAAGGCAACCGAGCGGACCCCACAACAGTGACCAGCCAAATCCAAAAACTGCGCCAACGCTTCGGGTTGCGCTCGGTGGTGGTGGTCGCCGATCGAGGAATGCTGACGGAAGCCCGCATTCGGGAGGAGCTCAAGCCGCTGCCCGGCATGGGCTGGATCACGGCCCTGCGAGGCCCTCAGATCCGCAAACTGTTTCAATCCGGTCCGCTGCAGCTGTCCCTGTTTGATCAACGCGACCTGGCCGAGATCCAGAGCCCGGACTACCCCGGGGAACGGCTCATTGTCTGCCGTAATCCCCTCTTAGCGGAGGAACGGGCCCGCAATCGCCAGCAACTGCTCCAGGCGACCGAGCTGGAGTTGGAGAAGATTGTCCAGGCAACGCAACGTCCGAAGCGTCGCTTCAAGGGCAAGGATCGGATTGCCCTGCGGGTGGGCAAAGTCCTCAACCGCTACAAAGTGGGCAAGCATTTTGTCCTGGAGATCGGCGAGGAGTCCTTCTCCTACCAGCGCCGGCAGGAGCGCATCGAGCAGGAGGCGGCACTGGACGGGATCTATGTGATTCGCACCAACCTGGCCCGCGAGCAAATGGATGCCGAACAAACGGTGGCTGCCTACAAGGGGTTGTCCGTCGCCGAACGGGCCTTCCGCAGCTGTAAGAGTGTCGATCTGAAGGTCCGACCCATTTACCACCATCTGGAGGATCGGGTCCGCGCTCACGTCTTTCTGTGCATGCTTGCCTACTACGTCGAGTGGCACATGCGACAGAAGTTAGCTCCGATCCTGTTCGACGACGAGGATCCCGAGGCGGGGAGGCAGCTTCGCGATTCGGTGGTGGCACCCTCTCAGCGCTCTCCTCAGGCCCTCCGCAAGGCTCACCGCAAGCGCACCGTTGAGGGTGGGCCCGTGCACAGCTTTCAGACCTTGCTCAGCGATTTGGCCACGATCTCCAAAAACCGGATTCAGCCGCAGTTGCCCGGCTCAGCAGCCTTCGACAAAATCACCCGTCCCACATCGCTTCAGCAGCGAGCCCTGGATCTCCTCGGCGTTCGTCTATAATGTACCCAGTACCGACGCAGCTGATTTGTAGCATTACCCCAATCTTAACAATAGGTTACATCACTTTTCTACGAGGTAACTTAGGACTAAGCTGAAACTTGATTGGCGAATGTAGCTTTGGCCTCCAGGCCGAAGTCTTATTTTTCCGAGCCTTTGGCTCGGACGGCGGCCTGGAGGCCGAAGCTAGTGCGCCTGTGAAGGCGTTTGATCAGAAGGGTGAAAGTCCCTTCCAGGCTAACGTTACCGGCCTGAAGTCGACAGTGGTAACTGCGTTTCCGTGAGGAAGGGTGGAGAGCAACCTGAGACGAACGACCAATCCGTAACGCAAGTGAACTCGATTTGGCCAAGCCTGTCGGGGAGGGTCCTGGCAAAGCCCGAACCCTTGACCGCGCGACGGCCATCCCTCCGACCTGAACGGTCTGCCCGGGGGGATAGACGCGGCAAGTCACGGCGGTGAAGTAACGTGACAAAGCGACCGTGACGAAATGGCAATGCGGTGGTTGGAGATGGAGAGGTCGGAAGGTCAAACGAGATAAGCAGGGAGATCTGTCGGGTGAGGGACGTGGACGACCCATCGTGAGAGCTCGCAGTGGGGGACGCTGCGTGAGCAATGGCCCAGGCCCGCGGTGCAGTATCGCCCGCCGAAGGGGAGCGAACCTGGCGATACCGGTGAGGTCGGTTGAAGCGGCTCGACAGAAGTCAGAGCTCCCATAGTAGCGGGGAAGCCGTGCAGCAAAACGCGGTGGAGCGAAGGGGAGCAGGAAGGTAGATGCGAAATGACTAAATCGCGGAAACGTAACTCCGCCCAAAGGCGGGACTACATCCCGGTCACAGTGCCGTTTTCGGCTAGCCCGGCTGGAGAGCCCGCTGGCATCGAACAGTGGGCTCATCGCGCGGTTTGGACGGATCGCATGTTGGAGACACTTTTGAAAGGAAAGGTGAGAGGAGGGAAATGGCACACGCTGATCGATAAGGTGTTTTGCAGCCGGAACCTTTCCAGCTCGGCCGAGAAGGTCTTGGGCAGGAAAGGAGCGGCGGGAGTGGACCGGCAAACGTGGGGGGATTTCGCCGAACACGAGCGGGAGGAACTCGAATGGTTGCAGGAAGAACTGCGTGAGGGGACCTATCGTCCGGCAGCGGTGCTGCGGAGGTGGATTCCCAAAACAGGCAGTTCGGAAAAGCGACCGCTGGGGATTTCGACCGTGCGGGATCGAGTCGTGCAAACGGCTTTGGTCCACGGGATCGAGCCGATTCTGGAGGCCACGTTCCATGATCGAAGCTACGGCTTTCGTCATGGGCGAGGGTGCCACGGCGCACTGCGGTACGTCGAAGAGCTGCTCGAAGCCGGTTATGTGTATGTCGTCGACGCGGATCTGAAGGGTTACTTCGATACGATCCCGAAAGATCGACTGTTGGACCTGATCCAACAGAAGATATCGGATCGCCGCGTGCTGGGCCTGGTTCAGCTGTTTCTGAATCAGGGGATACTGGAAGAGCTGCGTAAGTGGATTCCGGAAGCCGGAGTCCCCCAAGGCGCCGTTCTTTCTCCGGTGTTGTCGAATGCCTACCTCAATCCCCTGGACCATCGGATGGCCGATCTGGGCTTCCAGATGGTGCGCTACGCGGATGACTTTGTCCTGCTGTGTCGCGCACCCGAGGAGGCTGAAGCGGCCCTGGCCGAAGGGCGGGACTGGGTGGAGGACAACGGGCTGAGACTGCATCCCGAGAAGACACACATCGTGGACTCGCGAGAGAAGAGCTTTTCGTTCTTGGGCGATTCGTTCCGAGGCCGTTTTCGGTTTCCACGAGCGAAGAGCCACCGAAAGTTCGTCGAGCGCATTCACGAGCTGACGCCGCGCAAGTCGGGCGACTCGCTGGAGGTCATCCTCCAGCGGCTCAATCGCTCGACGCAAGGCTGGTTCAACTACTTCCGGCACTGTCATTGGAACATCTTCAAGGACTACGACGGTCTGATCCGTCGTCGTTTGCGACGCCTGCTTCTGAAGCGCAACCGGAAGAATAGAAAACGCCTCTGTCGAAATCACCGTTGGCCCAACGCCTTCTTTACGGATCATGGGTTCACGAGCCTGACTGACGCCCATATCCGTTTCGTCCAATCCATAGGAACCTACTGACTGGAGAGCTGTATGCGGGAGAATCGCACGTGCAGTTCGGAGGGAGGGGAGCCGGGTGACCGTGCTTCCCTACCCTATCGTCCCTCGACTGAAGTTTCTTCAGGTACGATCCGGCGCAGCCGGTGGCGCTGCTAAGCTGAAACTTCAAGAAGCGTCGCAAGTCTCTTGTCGTTGGACAACGTGGCGAAGAATGGGACCAACAATGCGAAGATTTGGGACGGGGTATGAATCTTTTCGAGAATTCCAGCAGCGGACTCGCACTCATCGACTGGATCATCGTCGCCTTGTATGCCCTTGGGACCATCCTCCTGGGCAGCTACTACTCCCGTCGTCAGACTAGCCTGGAGGAATACTTTACCGGCGGCGGCAGGATGAATCCGACGCTGATCGGGGTCTCCCTGATGGCCACTTCCCTGAGCAGCATCGGCTACCTCTCCATTCCGGGAGAAGCCATTTCCAAGGGTCCGGTGGGGCTGGCCAACCAGCTGGCTCACCCCTTCATCTTCGTGGTGGTTGGCTTCATCTTCATCCTCGTCTTCATGAGGACCCGGGTCATCAGTGCCTACGAGCTGCTGGAAGAGCGGCTGGGTCTGGGAATCCGGATGCTGGGGGCCGTGCTGTTCCTCCTGTTTCGCCTGGTGTGGATGTCGTTGCTGGTCTTCCTGGCCGCCCAGGCCCTCGCGATCATGATGGGCCTGGATGAGTCATGGATCCCTTGGATTACCCTCATCACCGGATTGATTGCCGTTACCTACACCTCCCTCGGCGGACTGCGAGCCGTCGTCATCACCGACGGCTTCCAGACTTTGTTCATGTTGGGAGGAGCCCTCTTGGTGATTGGCCTGGTAACCTATCGGATGGGCGGACTCGGTTGGTTTCCCACCTCCTGGCAGCCCCACTGGGATCAGCAGCCCCTGTTCAGCTTCGACCCTTCTGTACGTCTGAGTATCCTGGGCACCATTTTCTCCACCTTCATCCTTGCATCCGCTGGACTGGCTGGAGATCAGACCAAGATCCAGCGTCTCATGGCAACGACTGACGCCAGGGCCGCGCGGCGGGCCTATGCGACCAACCAGATCGTAGGGATAGGGGTGGTGGTGACACTCTGGCTGGTAGGCTTCGCGCTCCTGGGACTGGTCCAGAACAACCCCGAACTTCTCCCCGCTGGAATCGACACGGGAAACAACGGAGACAAGGTCTTCCCCTATTTCATCTCCTATCTGTTGCCGCCAGGGATCTCAGGGCTGGTAGTAGCGGCCATGCTGGCAGCTGCCATGTCCAGCATCGACTCGGGGGTAAACTCCATCACGGCCGTGATCGACCGGGACTTTCTGCACCGCTTCGGAAGACTCCCATCCGACCCCAAGGTCCAGGCTCGCTGGGCCAAGATCTTGGCATTCGTTATCGGGGCTGTGAAGCGCTTTCATGGGAGGCGTCCCCGGCAACATCTGGGCGGTGACCAAGAAGACCTCGGGCCTGCTAATGACCCCCATGTTCGGTCTTTTCTTCTTCGCCTTTTTCGTGCCCTTTGCCCGCCCCCTGGGCGTCGCGGCGGGCGCCATCTGCGGTCTGACGACGGCGGTGCTGCTCGCCTATTCTGGCCTGATCTTCGGAAGGGACCCGATCACCGGAGCCGATCCCGCGAGCTTCATGTGGATCGCACCCGGAGCATTGGTCGTGAATCTGGTCGTGGGCACCGTCATCAGCTACGGCCTGCATGTCTTCCGGAGACGTTCCGAGGGCGATACGAGTGAGTCGCAGACGAGGCACAGTCCCTAAGCTGAAGCTCAACCAGGTAGTTTGTCCATGAATCGGCAATGCTTGCAGTTTCCCCCTGAATCATCTGGCTGATGGCTCGAGGAACGGCGGCCTGGAGACCACCGCCACGCCCTTCGAACCTAATTTTTTCTTGAATGATCCAGGCGGTTTCCTACTGCGAGAGCTTCTCGGGCAGGGTCTTGCGCTTCCGGACCCGAAGCGGCACTCCGAAGTTGGCATCGGCGTCCGAGTCGGTGCCCGTCTCCCTGCTCAGGAAAAGCGGCACGTCCTGGGATTCGGGATTGGTCCTGTCGTGGGCGGTTGGAAAGCTGCGCATGATGATTCGCTGCTCCCGATTGAGGGTCTCCAGCCACTGGGGATCCGACTGGCGTCGATCTCCCTCCCAAAGCCAGGATGGGCAATAGCTCACGAAGATGTTCTTTCGAAGCACGTCGGTCTCGTTGACATCGACCCGGTGCCAGGTCCCGCAGTGCATCACCGTGATGGTCCCGGCGGGAACACACAGGGGCACCTCGCCAGGCACACTTTCATGGGTATAGTAGTGCTCGAACTCCTGAGTTCGATGACTGCCCGGCATGTAGATGAAATTGGCCATCCCAGGCTGGGGTAGATCCGTAAGCCAGTAGCCAATGCAGAGGCGCAGCGGAAGCTCGGGAGCAAAGACGGCGTAGGGGGTGGCCCGGGGGGAGTCGGGATGCCAGGTGCTTCGATCGGTCTTCCTGCCCCGGACAAAAACATCCGAGCGTTGCACCTTCAGCAGCTCACCGTAGAGGTCATAGGCAAACCCCAGATGTCTGGGATGATCATTAGCTCGCTCAGAACCGGATCGGCTGCCACGGCGTGCGGGAGACGATAATCCTGGCCGGAGATGAATTTGGGATCTGAGGCACTGACCCGATCAATAGCCTCGATATACCGGTCCACCTCGTCGCTGGAAAGAGCGTTTTCGAAGACGAGCATCCCGTTCGCCATGAACTCTTCCCACTGCTCAACGGTGAAACCTGGAGGCGCTATCCGATATGAATGCTCTGTCACTGATTCTCCTCCTACAGGTCATGGCTTGGATGTTCGGGTATCAAAGTACGTTCGGGGGGAGAGTGTAGCAAAGTCCAAATCGGAAAATCACGTCCAGTGCCTGGACCCTCAAGGCACGGCCATTGCGATTCACTCCAGCAAGAAGGAATGAGGGGACCGCAGCCTACCGCAGATGCGGCGGAAATCTCTACTGAATCCAGAAGGAGAACAGTCGTGCGTTGTGAAGGCGAAACCGGAAGCGAATGCGCTTGCCGTGCAAGGAACTGAGATCCTGCTGTCCGGTCCATTTGATCTCGGTGCCGATATGATCACCTCGAATGGATCGGCAGCGATCCCGGGTCCAGCCTTCCAGGACCTCGCGGCCCCGCTCGTTTACTACCTCCCCCCGCAGCTCCCCATCGCTGGCGTCGGCATGAAAGATCAGCTCGGGCTCCGTCCACTGCTCGAAGTCTTTGCTCAGGGAGAGGAAGACCGAGCGCCCAAAGGGTCCTCTATGCTTGACGGTGGCAATGAAGCGCTTCTTGATCTCATCGTAATTCAGATGAGATTCGTCCTGGCTAGGTACCAGTGGAACGTCGAGTTTGGTGAACACATATCCATCGGCCGAGACCACCGGGTGCCGGTCCCGAGCGCCGATGAAGCCCTTGTATCGCCGCTCTGGGGTGCCGTCTGGATCCAGCAGAAGGTGCTGGATGAAGGCCTCGGGGTCGCCCTTGACCAGGACCAGATTGTTATCCTTGGAGCCTTCCAACTCGCGCTTGCCCAGAGAGGGCTTCTCCCAGGTGACGCCGTCTTTGGATCGAGCGAACAACGTCCTGGAGCCGGAGTAGTACCACATCTTCCAGACCTGCTCCTGGGGGTCCCAGCAGGGAGCACTCCGAATCTGAATGGCCTCGGTCTCGGCCGGATTCCAGTCGGGACCCGGGTGTTTTTCCCAAGGCTTCTCGGCAAAGACTACCGGGTTACCTTCGTACTTCACTGGCTGGTTGACCCGCCGTTTGACCCGATAGAGCGATCCCACCAGGTAGTCGTCCAGGAAGAGCTGATGCTGTCCTGTAGGCAGGTGGACGCGTCCCGGTGGGGCCGCCCCTTTGAGCCCAAGGGCCAGCCCCGACATCACTAGGAGGAACCCCAGATATCTGCTTTGCTTCATAACCATCTCCACAAACTCGATTGGGGCTTGGTCAGGCTCAGCTGCTGCCTTCGATCGACTCAGTTTCCAGCGCACTCGCTATGAATTGCTCGGTGTCGATGGATACCGGTTCCCCCAGGCTCAAAGCCCTCATGATGCACAAGGTAGTGAGCGTGGTTGCAACCGACTGCTGGAACGGGATCGGAGCAGTTTTTCCCGTAGCTAGTGCCCGTCCGAAAACCGGGGTTTTCAGAACTGTAATCTGTTGAATCGTAAACACTTATTATACTTGAGACTGCTGACAGACCGGCTCGACCCAGCTCGATCCAGAGC
Source organism: Acidobacteriota bacterium (assembly GCA_965219855.1). Classification (GTDB taxonomy): domain Bacteria; phylum Acidobacteriota; class UBA6911; order RPQK01; family JAJDTT01; genus CAUZIZ01. The sequence continues at coordinate 171,298 of CBDCOR010000010.1, read as the reverse complement.
AAGGACCCTCGAGCGAGGGCACGCGGGCCAAAAAGCAGCGGTTCGGCGCAGACCTCTCCCCGAGTCGGAGCCACAAGGCAGTACGGTCAGCCACAAAAGGCTACAACAGGAGTCGGGCCAGGACGACCAGGTTATAGGTCAGGACGCTGGCATGGACGTAGCTTTGAAAGTGAGGCCAGCCTTTCCAGCTACAGCGGTGGAGACCGAAGGTGTGCTTGAGGGTCCCAATGCACCCCTCAATCCCGGCGCGGAAGCGTTTGAGTTGTTTGTAGACCCAACTGGAACGCACCATGCTCTCAACCGTCAACCCACACTTTTTGGAAAAGGCCACATCCTGTACCCCCTGCTCTTTGGCCCAGCGCAGGTTGGCAGCCGAGGCAAAACCACCATCCCAGGCGCTCTGGCGGGGGACCTTCCCGTACAGCTGTCGATGCCGCTCTAAGAAGGGTTGCACATAGTTGCTGTCGGCCGGATTCCCCCGTTCCACCACACAATCCAGGATCAGCGACGAGGCGCCCGTGCTGACAAACACCTTGTGGCCGAAGACCGTTTCCCGAGGGCTCTTCTTGATAATATCGGTGTGCTCTTCGAAGAGGGAACAGATCTTCTCCTGGGCCGCGACGGCCTCGCCCGAAAGGACCCGTCGTTGAGTCTGCTCGATGACTTTGTGCAACAGCCCCAGATAGTGGGCCAGTTGCGCCGCCACGGCCAGACTGAGGGGATCGCTCCACTGCGCGGAAGCTGCCAGCGCCTGCTCGGCATAGTGAGCCGTCTTGGACGCCACTTTGATCAGATCGCGGTAACTGTCCAGGCGCTTCTTGCCGCGGCGGTTGCGGATGTTCAGGACGCGCCGCTTGGCCCGCCGCGTATGATCGACGAAGCCGATCCCTTCCCGCTCCCGCAGCCGCCCCAGCCACTGGGTCACGACTCGAATGCCGTCGTACAACAGCTCACTGTCGAGCGGATAGTGGATGTTCGTCTCGACCGCCGTGGCATCGACCCGAATCCGTTGGCCTTTTTCCAGACCCCGAGCCTGCGCCCAGAGCACCAAGTGGTCGTTGATCGCCTTCCAAGTCCCCGGCTCAATCTTCCCCAGGTTCTCCGCCAGGGTGGCTTTGCTGATCGACGCCCCATAGGGCAAGCGACAGAACCTCTGACAGCTTTGCGAATCCACCAGATGAAACTCCAGCTTGCGATAGCTGAACTGATGCAGCTGTTTGATGACGGCGCAACGCAGCACCTGCTCGGCCGTCAAACCGGGGGCGCCAACACCGGAATCGACCCTGTCAGAGAGATCTTGTACTATCAGCTCCAGCGTCTGGGGATTGTCGTCCAGGATGCGCGAGATCACCTTCAATTCATGGGCCAGCTGGTGATCGGGCCATTGCGGGGAAAGGGGGCGTTGTTTTTCACGCTTTTTACGCATCTTCGAACTCCTGAAATCGTCGTAAGTCGTTTTAGTCTAATTGTTTGCACCAAATAGTCTAGCAAACGGCCCTGACAGTTTCGGAGCTTGAAAAAGCCCTCTTTCCCCTTCCTTATCAATTACTTACACATTTCCGGACGGGCACTAGCTAGCGTCTCACGAAAAGCCTCCCATTCACCCCTGTGGCCCTTGTCCTGACGCAATCTCGTTCGGTGCACCCGGGGGCGTCCCTGCCCTCTCAGCTCCAATCTTCTGAAGTTATCCAAGACAGACGTGGTGCCTCCGCCGAAGACCTCCACTCGCTCTTTGGAGAACGATTTATCCCCGCTGGCCAAATAGGAAATAGTCCCGACCGATCCATTTGAGAAATCCAGGGTGATGAGCACATTGTCCTTGCTGTAACGACCATCATCGGGCAGCGCACACGCGTAGGCCTTCACAGGAAGCGCTCCCACCAGGTGAATAAGGAAGTCGACGAAATGGCAGGCCTCACCAACGATGCGCCCGCCCCCCTGATGGGGATCATTTGTCCAGTGATCGCGCTCCAGATAGCCAGCATTTACGCGATAGTGCACCGCCAGCGGCTCCTTGATGTTGTCGACAAATTCCTTCAGGTGCTTCGTAAGAGGGGCGAAACGCCGGTTGAAGCCCAGCATCACCTGAAGCCTGTGGCCAGAATTCTGGTTGTTCTTGACGCGGACGATCTCCTTCAGCTCAGCTTCATTCAGGCACAGGGGTTTTTCGCAGAAGACGTGTTTTCCCGCCCTGAGCGAGTCCTGGACCTGACGGGCATGCAGATGATGCCGGGTCCCCACCAGGATGACGTTGATGCCGGGATCGGAGAGAACCTTCTCCTCCTCGCTGGTGCAGTAGCTAAAGCCGAAACGATCCGCAGCGTGGCGAGAACTGGCGCCGGTCGAGGTACAAACACCCACCAGACTTACTCCCGACATCTTCTTGAGTGTGGGGAGGATCATCGCTTTCACGAAGTTTCCGGCGCCGAGCAGACCGAGTGTCAGGGTCGTCCCCCCAGGGCCGGGAGCCACAGACTCGACGGGAAGGTCGACCCGCACCGCAGGCTGAGAGTCTGCGGGATATTGCAGTAAAACGCCCAGGGACTTCGCGCGGTTCTTCCCGGAGATCAGCTCGTACGCCTGGGGCGCGTTTTCAATCGGGAAACGATGGGAGGTCAAAGCCTGGACGTCCACCTTTCCCGCAGCCAGGAGATCGACGAACGCCAGCATATTTCTGTTCTCGGTCCAGCGGACGTAGCCGATCCGATAGTCACGGCCCTCTTCCTCGTACTCGGGATCGTAGCGCCCGGGACCATAGGAACGAGAGACACGGAAGCTCAATTCCTTTTCGTAATAGTCCCGACGGGGGATATCCAGACCTACCGCCCCGACGGCCACCACGCGTCCTCGATCGCGGGCAATCTCGCCAGCCAGCGTTACCGGGGCACTACTCGAGGTGGCAGCCGCAATGATGACCATGTCGGACTCCGGAGCCCGCCGCATGGTCTCTGGCAAGCTCTTCCATTTGACTGTTGGTGGTGGCCATTGCCTCACAGCCAAGCTGTCTGCCCCGTGATTGAGGTTGCTGAGGACATCCTGGATATCCAGGTCGGCAGTCGAGTCGCTTGTGCGGGCGGGGGACACGCTGCTCACGCCGAGATCGTCTCTGTTCCGCGGAACCTGGTTGCGGCTGTACCCGACCACGTAAGCGGCGATGAAGCCGCCTACACCACCCTGGGATCCATCGCACTGCACGGTCTGCGTCTGGCCCAGATGCAGCTCGGCGAGAGCGTTGCCGTTATTGGCTTGGGACTGGTGGGCCTCTTGGCGGTGCAGCTGGCAAAATCAGCCGGATGCCGGGTGATTGGAATGGATCCAGACCCAGATCGTAACCTCCTGGAGCCTCAAGCCCTTTTTCCACCCGACTTCGATGAAATTCGGGAGGACTCGGCGGTCCTCCTTCCTCCGAAAGCTCAAGTCCTGAAACTGCGGATCAGCGGCCAGCAGCCTGTTCCAGTCGAGCCGTCCGATCTCCGCTCGCATCTTCGCCGGCTCCATCCCAGTGGCGTACATACCTCCCACCAGACCACCCATGCTGGTGCCGGCGATGTAGTCCACCGGGATCTGATTCTCATGGAACCACTCAAGAATACCCAGGTGAGCGAAGCCCCGGGCTCCACCCCCTCCAAGGACCAGACCGATGGTTGGGCGTTTCTTGGCCGAACCTGCAAGGCCGAGTTGGCCAGACGCCAAGAGGAGCAAGAGAAGGAGGGATGCAACGACGCGTCTAAGGGGGTATGGCTTCACTTTCGGTACCTCCATGTCTTTGGGATAGCTGCCACCCGACTGTGCTTGAGGAGTCCCTAGAGAGTCAACTATTCTGCGTATCTACTCAGTGCTGGCCCCATTCGGGAAGGGAACTTCGGGATCCTGCAGTGGCACGGGCATCCCCTCCCGTGATTCTCTGTCCGTCGAGCCGGGGGCTCGGCACTTGTTTAGCTTGGGAGGACCAATACCTCCAGATCCGGACCGGTCCCTCCTGGCACCCTGACGAGAAGGTGTGGATGCTCTGGTACACCGGTGGTGCCTACGCCACTTCCCAGGACGGAGTTCACTGGGATAAACCCATCCTGGGTTTGCGAGAACAGGAGGACTCCACTCAGAACAACCTGATGTTGCCCGTCACCCGTTTAGTGCCACCCCCAGTGGAGCTGGCGCCATTCGAGCATGAAACTCCGGGTCCCGGCGATAGGGTAGGGAAGCACGGTCACCCGGCTCCCCTCCCTCCGAACTGCACGTGCGATTCTCCCGCATACAGCTCTCCAGTCAGTAGGTTCCTATGGATTGGACGAAACGGATATGGGCGTCAGTCAGGCTCGTGAACCCATGATCCGTAAAGAAGGCGTTGGGCCAACGGTGATTTCGACAGAGGCGTTTTCTATTCTTCCGGTTGCGCTTCAGAAGCAGGCGTCGCAAACGACGACGGATCAGACCGTCGTAGTCCTTGAAGATGTTCCAATGACAGTGCCGGAAGTAGTTGAACCAGCCTTGCGTCGAGCGATTGAGCCGCTGGAGGATGACCTCCAGCGAGTCGCCCGACTTGCGCGGCGTCAGCTCGTGAATGCGCTCGACGAACTTTCGGTGGCTCTTCGCTCGTGGAAACCGAAAACGGCCTCGGAACGAATCGCCCAAGAACGAAAAGCTCTTCTCTCGCGAGTCCACGATGTGTGTCTTCTCGGGATGCAGTCTCAGCCCGTTGTCCTCCACCCAGTCCCGCCCTTCGGCCAGGGCCGCTTCAGCCTCCTCGGGTGCGCGACACAGCAGGACAAAGTCATCCGCGTAGCGCACCATCTGGAAGCCCAGATCGGCCATCCGATGGTCCAGGGGATTGAGGTAGGCATTCGACAACACCGGAGAAAGAACGGCGCCTTGGGGGACTCCGGCTTCCGGAATCCACTTACGCAGCTCTTCCAGTATCCCCTGATTCAGAAACAGCTGAACCAGGCCCAGCACGCGGCGATCCGATATCTTCTGTTGGATCAGGTCCAACAGTCGATCTTTCGGGATCGTATCGAAGTAACCCTTCAGATCCGCGTCGACGACATACACATAACCGGCTTCGAGCAGCTCTTCGACGTACCGCAGTGCGCCGTGGCACCCTCGCCCATGACGAAAGCCGTAGCTTCGATCATGGAACGTGGCCTCCAGAATCGGCTCGATCCCGTGGACCAAAGCCGTTTGCACGACTCGATCCCGCACGGTCGGAATCCCCAGCGGTCGCTTTTCCGAACTGCCTGTTTTGGGAATCCACCTCCGCAGCACCGCTGCCGGACGATAGGTCCCCTCACGCAGTTCTTCCTGCAACCATTCGAGTTCCTCCCGCTCGTGTTCGGCGAAATCCCCCCACGTTTGCCGGTCCACTCCCGCCGCTCCTTTCCTGCCCAAGACCTTCTCGGCCGAGCTGGAAAGGTTCCGGCTGCAAAACACCTTATCGATCAGCGTGTGCCATTTCCCTCCTCTCACCTTTCCTTTCAAAAGTGTCTCCAACATGCGATCCGTCCAAACCGCGCGATGAGCCCACTGTTCGATGCCAGCGGGCTCTCCAGCCGGGCTAGCCGAAAACGGCACTGTGACCGGGATGTAGTCCCGCCTTTGGGCGGAGTTACGTTTCCGCGATTTAGTCATTTCGCATCTACCTTCCTGCTCCCCTTCGCTCCACCGCGTTTTGCTGCACGGCTTCCCCGCTACTATGGGAGCTCTGACTTCTGTCGAGCCGCTTCAACCGACCTCACCGGTATCGCCAGGTTCGCTCCCCTTCGGCGGGCGATACTGCACCGCGGGCCTGGGCCATTGCTCACGCAGCGTCCCCCACTGCGAGCTCTCACGATGGGTCGTCCACGTCCCTCACCCGACAGATCTCCCTGCTTATCTCGTTTGACCTTCCGACCTCTCCATCTCCAACCACCGCATTGCCATTTCGTCACGGTCGCTTTGTCACGTTACTTCACCGCCGTGACTTGCCGCGTCTATCCCCCCGGGCAGACCGTTCAGGTCGGAGGGATGGCCGTCGCGCGGTCAAGGGTTCGGGCTTTGCCAGGACCCTCCCCGACAGGCTTGGCCGAATCGAGTTCACTTGCGTTACGGATTGGTCGTTCGTCTCAGGTTGCTCTCCACCCTTCCTCACGGAAACGCAGTTACCACTGTCGACTTCAGGCCGGTAACGTTAGCCTGGAAGGGACTTTCACCCTTCTGATCAAACGCCTTCACAGGCGCACTAGCGGTGGCCTCCAGGCCGCCGTCCGAGCCAAAGGCTCGGAAAAATAAGACTTCGGCCTGGAGGCCAAAGCTACGTCCGCCAAATCAAGTTTCAGCTTAGTCGCGCCCCAGCGGTTATGGAGACGGGCCCTGCCTCCCGGGATCTGGCCGTGGGCGCCTCTTGTGACGACGGGGGCAGTATCAGCCTTCAAACCAAGACAGCGACCATCATTTTGACTTCTGAAGCAACCGTGACATGCACCTTCCTAAGTGAAGATGAAACACCGTAGATGGGGCAACGAGGATCAGGTCGGGTGGTTTGGCGCGTTCCAGAAGCTCGTCCTGAAGACGGATTCTCATGAAAGCGCAAGGAGAAGTGCCGGGGACTCTGGAGATCACCGGGCCTTCTTGCCAAGGATCGGATTATCCAGTTCGCGTTGGAGTTCGTAGATGACGCCCCCACTATCGCCGGGTAAGGGAATGCGCACCGGAACGGCGACCATCCGCGGCTCTCTGGTCCATTCGCCACGAACAACAGCAGCAGTGAAGTCGGTCCAATCAGGTGTCCACATGAGCGGCCAAGCATCGGCGGCGCAATAATCAATCAGGAGTAGGCGGCGAGGACGATCATGCGTGTTGGGTGCCGAAGCATGCAGCGCCCGGACGTGATGAATCGAAATGCCACCGGCTTTGAGCTCGATTGGGACTGCGCTGCTTTGCCCAAAATCAGGCTCGGTAACGGCCCCGATGAAGTGACCGTCTTGATGGTGACTATATATGCGTCCTCGATGAGAGCCGGGTATCACCATCAATGCCCCATTCTGGATGGTCATGTCGTCGATGGCCACCCCGACGGTCAAATAATCATCGTTGGTGTGTGGCTGGAAAGCCCAGTCCTGATGCCATTCGACCGCACTGCCGAATTCAGCCGCTTTCGTGTTCAGTTTGCTACTACTGAACCGAACATTTGGTCCCACCAGTTGTGCCACAATATCGACAATTCCCTCATGCCGACACGCCTGGTCGTACACAGAATGCTGGACCGCTGGATCCTTGATGCGGCGCAAGCGAGGGGCCTCAGGCGTATGGCCTGGCTCCAGGTCAAACACATCCGTATGCTCGGTGATGTGTCGTGCTTTTTCGACAAATTCATCGGTGACACGCCGCAGTTCTGCGACCTCTTGGACTGAAAGGACATTCTCGACACCGAGATAGCCATTGCTGCGGTAGGAATCAATCTGCGCCTGCGTCAACATACCTCACTCCTATCTGATGATGCTCGACGGCTGGCCCGCCGACTGCCACAATGTTCTCATAATTGATGGCTTGGATGCTCCTGATGATCTCCTGACTGATCTCTAAGATGATCTCCTAACTGATCTCAGTAGCGTCCCAGCGTTAGTCGAATAACATCAACTGTTTATGAATGTCACTATTCTGAGTAATGTAATGCATGTCCTGAAAGGCCTGTAAAATTGGGGTTTTCTCGAAGAGCGAGACACTCAGGACCTGGAGAATTGTGTAGAGCGGCAACTCGAGATAGAGGCGCTTGCGGATGATGGCGATGAGCAGGTAGGTACTGAGGGCGATCCAGATTTGTGTTTTCACGGCATTGGGACTGGTGCCGTAAAAGGCCTTGATGCGGAGATGCTGTTTGATCCATTTGAAGAACAGTTCGATCTGCCAGCGGAGCTTGTAGAGCCGGGCAATAGTCAGAGCGGGAGAAGCAAAGTCGTTGGTGAGGAATACTAGCCGCAGGTCGGTGGTGACGTCGAAGAACTTGATGCGACGCAAAGGTTCGGGGTAGGCCTTGGCCGGATAGAAGGTGCTCAGCAGGACAGTTTGGTCGCAGATCAGTCCCGTCGTTCTGTCCACCGGGTGGGAGTAGCGGCGGCGGAACTTGAAGTTGGCCTTGGCGCGGGTCACGAATAACGACCGGGCAGAATGGAGTCGGTACAGGCGCCCGAAATCCAGGTATCCGCGATCCATGATGTAGTAGGCACCGGGACAAGGAATCAGGTGGTCCAAGGCGTGGACATCGTGCAGTTTTCCGTCCGAGATCAGAACGAACTCGGGAATGGCGCCGTGCAGGTTGAGCAAGGTATGCAGTTTGATCGCCCCCTTGGTACGGCGGAAGCGCGCCCAGGGGAAGACCGAGAGGCACAGGTCGATGGTCGTGGAGTCCAAGGCATAGACGGTCGCGTTCAGGTCGACTCCCAGGTCCTCGTCGGTGTACAGGCGGCGCGCTTCGGCGATAAGCACTTGGGCAAACTCGGCATAGATGCGCCAGTCGCGCCTCTCGTTGGCATTGGACAGATTGTTGCGGGAGACCGTGGAGCGAATGCCCATGTGGAAGAGCTTGGATCTCATGGCCCGTAGGCAGGCTTCGATATCGCGCAAGCTCTCGCGATAGGTCAACTGTGCAAAGGCCATGACCCGGTAATGGTCGGCACAGCGGAACGACTTGACCTTGTAGTCGCCTCCGTAGTGCTGAACAATGCGATGAAAATGATGCCAGGGAAGATGCCGCATCACCTGAGAAAAAATCGTCGTGCCCGTGTACATGCTCGCCCTCCTTATGAACTGAAGGGCGTGAGCGTACACTCACTTTCAAGTCGGAAACACCCATTATCTTCTCTAACATATTACTCATTAATACTTTACAGAGATTAGAAGCCCAAACGTTGGGACACTACTGAACTGATCTCTAAATTGAAGATAGCTTAAGAGTGGCAATCAAGCCAAGCATTCTGCCTGATTACACGTCTGGCAAGGGCACGTTTACGGATACCGGTTCGGACACGGTCGCCCCTACAAGCCCTACAAGCGCGTGGAGTCGCAATCGCGAAGCTTTCACGGTATTCTGGGCACCGTCATACAACGGAAACACACGGGAGAGGCCAATGTCGGATAGTTGGTTGACAACCTACGTCGAGCAGCGTCCCCAATGCAGAGAACTTTTCGACCGGGCGAAAAACAACACTGCCGGAGGCGTAGGCCACGATATGAGATTTACGCCTCCCTTCCCCCGCTACATTGAGCATGCCCTCGGGTCGCGCATGTGGGACGCAGATGGAAACGAGTATATCGACTATGGCATGGGAAACGGGGCCTGTTTGCTGGGCCACTCCCCTCCCGAGGTACTGGATGCGGTCCGAAACGTGCTGGGCAACGGGCTTCACTTTGGGATGGATCATCCGCTTCAGGTTGAGTGGGCCGGCTTGATCCAGCAGTTGATTCCTTCAGCCGAGCGCGTGCGTTTCGTCAATTCCGGGACGGAAGCGTCGATGCTGGCCTTGCGAGTTGCTCGGGCATTCACAGAACGCACCAAGGTGCTCCGCTTTGAGGGCCATTTCAGCGGCTGGCACGACTACGTTGGCAAAGGCGCCATGGCTCCCTTCGACACTTCGGTCTCAGCCGGCATACCTGCTGCCACCCTGGACACTATTGTGGTGATTCCGGCCGATCTGGACCTTGTCGAGGAGACGCTCCGCGGCGATCCCGACATCGCCGTGGTCATGCTGGAACCGTCCGGCGCGTCCTGGGGTCGAGTCCCTTTGAGTGTGGACTTCAACCGCGCACTACGTCGCTTGACCGCCGATCATGGGGTGCTGCTAATCTACGACGAAGTCATCACGGGCTTTCGATACAGTCCGGGCGGCTATCAAGGACTGGTCGGCATAACACCCGACATGAGCATCCTGGGAAAGATCATGGCCGGTGGACTCCCAGGCGGAGCCTTGGTGGGTCGGACAGACATCATGAGTCTGTTCGACTACACCGGAGACCCCCAACATGATCGATACGAGAGGATCCAGCATCTGGGTACGTTCAACGCCAACCCCCTTTCGGCGGCGGCCGGGATGGCCACCTTGAAACAAGTCGCAACCGGCCAACCCCAGGCCCAGGCCGACCGCATGGCCACCCTGCTTCGCGACGGCATGGAGGAGATTCTGGAAAGGGAGCGGGTTGCCGGATATGCTTTCGGATACTCTTCCGGCTTCCATGTTTACCTGGAAGCTTACCCCGGTTCGGGCGCCAGGGATCGCGATGCACTCAGAACCACCGATGCTGTCCGGCTGAAGGGGATACCGGGAGATGTTGTTTCCGCCTTTCAACAGAACCTCCAAATCAGGGGTGTTGAGGTTCTCTCCTACACGGCAGGTGTAACCTCCGCCGCCCATACGGAAGAAGACATCAATGAGACCCTCAATACCTTTGAAGATACGATCCGGACTCTGGTGCGAGAAAAAATCATCGCCCAATTAGCCTAGGAGCCTGTCCGAGTAATGGTCGCAACCCGCATCATTACTCGGACAGGCTCCCAGAGAAGGAGTCAACTATGGCCGGGATGTTCAAAGAACTGCGACCCTTTCTTGAGGTTTCAGGTTGGCCTTCGAGGGGAGGGCAAGCGCTTTTCACCTTCGGGACTTCCGGCCGATGTTTTGCCATCGTTCCCTAACCTCGCTTGTTGAAAGGAGCGGGAGTTCCGGTGGGTGCATTAATTGCAGTTTCTAACCACCATCCCTCCCGCACCTCTGTTGTTGAGAGGTACGGAGGTCCGCCTTTTCCCGTTTGGCTCCAACATTTATTTCTAGTATGCTGGAACGGTAGCCCTCCACTCGAACGCCAACCTGTTTTCGACCCTCCTTTGCGCTGACAGCCCCCAAAACGCTAGTCACCAAGCGATATTCCCTTCCCGTGTTTCTACACGCTTGGGATCCTCATTTTCGTTAGCTGCAGGCGCTTCGCCGCCGCCTTCACTTTCCGCGCCTGCTCCCTGGCCTCGCGTTTCAGAGAGGCGGCTTTCCGCCCTGCTCCAGCCTCAGCCTGTTGCTTCAGTTCCTCGACCTTATGCTTCTGGTCCCAGACCTTGATCACGTCCTGGACAGGCTTGATCTTTATTCCTCGTAGGCGCTTCCCGGCGAGCGGGTCCTGGTCGAGATCGGTGTCGCTGGCAATTTTGGTGAGCAGTTGCTTCTCCTTGGCCTTGCTACTACTGCAGAACTTGATCAAGGCGTTTCGGATGGCCGGATCCTGGAACGATTGCAACGCCGGCACGACCTTGTCGAAGATATCATAGTGTTTCGCACGAAAATCGGAAACGAGGTCGGCCCAGCAGCGTGCCGGATTGTTACGCATGTGTTGCAGGAAATCCTGCACTTTTGGATCATCCGAGTCCACCACGCCGGCCTCTTTCAAGGCCCTCCAGACAAGTCTTCTCTGATTCATCGTTTCTACTCCTCACCAAAAGCATACACGTGCCAGGTTACATCGGCGGGCCCAGTATTACCCGCATCACTGGTCACGCGAAGAAGTACCGCGGATTTCTCGGAGGGAGCTTCTCCGCTGATCTCAACTCTCCTATAAACCAGCTGCGCGGTTACATTGGCGGTCGTACTACCCTCCGCTGGGGGGTCCACTTCGATGTTGGTAAGCGCGGGGAAATAGAGTCTACCGTCATATTCGTCATTGACCAGTCGTTCTTGTGTCTCTCCGGGATCCAGGTCAGCTATGGTACCGGTGTTTACGATCTCGAAGTTGACTTTTTGCTCTGTAACCGCATCATCCGCAAGTCCACTCGTGCTGATCAGGTTCCCGCTGCCACCGCCACTGTGGTCGTGGCCAGTCGCCGAAAACTGGATCTTGCTTTCGCTCAGCCCTCCGTCTGGTACCTGCTGGTTACCGACCACATTCTGCCGCAGGGCTCCACCGGCTGCCAAAGACTGGTCGAGACGGTTGCCAAGGTTCACCCTGGTCCCTCGAGCATCGGCAATCTCGGCCTCGACCGCGGCTACTTCCGCTTCTAGCGTAGCCAGGTTTAGCCCCGTCCTTCGAAGGTCCTCGATCGCCCCGGCACCGATGTCGGCGTTTCCCCCAGTACGTCGCAGCATGGCCAGGGCATAGAAGGCATGCCCTGCCCCTGGTGCTGGCAGCGTGGTTGATCCTTCCACGACGCGCACAGCCCATTCCCGCTTCAGGCGAACGGCAGTCTCGATGCCGATGGCAGGATTGATCAAGTCGGAGTCCTCGGTAGAGTCCACTTCCCGCTCCCAGACGTCCAGGTAGACCAGGTCGTTTCGATTTGCACCGGGCGTCGTTAGAGGCGGAACTGGATCGACTCCCCAGTCATTGGCGAGGCTGGGATTGCCCAAGAGGATCTGTTCGGCGTAGCGAAGGGGACTCACATTGATGACGTCCCACCCATCGACCAAGCAGTGTCCTGCCCCTTCCGCGGTGGCGTCGCCCCCGCGAATGCTGAAATCGTTGCTGTCTCCGACGGCGCCAATGGCAAATCCGCCGTTGCCTTCGGGGACCCCATCGCCAAGGAACCACCTGATGAAAGCCCGCAGCTCATACTTGCAAATGTCCTCCATCTCGTTCCAGTCGGCGTCCACAATCGGCACGCCCTGCTGCAGACGTACCCCAACGTAGCGCTTCAATCTGTCAAACGTATCTCTGGAAAAGTTACCCATGGCTGCTCTCCTGCCGATTTACCACTGAGTTTGTAGACGGCTTCCAACTCCCGACTTCTGATTGACCTCTTCGATACTCAACATTCTTGAACCTCCAAGCGCATTTCTAGAAATATAGCCGAATTACTCGGATCAGCGTGGCCGAGGCGTCTTTGTGGATGACCGGGTGCCGCACGTTGTTGATCATGAAATCCATACCTCCGAACGAGCCGAAGAGGGCGAACTCTCGAAGGGGAAAAGTCACTGCGGGTGGCGCGATCTCGGGATATCCTGGCTCCAGTGTCGCGGTGATCTGCAATCGGTTGGTCGGCTCGGTTACCACCCCATCGCTGGGGCTGAGATAGACAAGATTCAGCCTTGAAACCGGGACGGGCGGCGAGTGTCGATTGACCAGGTCGCTGGCAGTCGGATCCGGTTGCGGTGCCTCATCTACGTCCCAATTCTCCAGTCCCTGGCCGACGGCCAGGAACCGAATGCCGCTGGGAGAATCGTTCTTGAGAAACCCGGCGAGCAGCACCCGTCCTCGGTCCATGATGGCGTTGGAGAGCCACCCGCTGTCGTGGACGGTGCGGTCGCCTCGTCTTTTCAAAACATCCCGATAGATCCCCTTGATCGAGGCTCCTAGTCTCTCCATGTCGCTACCCCACTTCTTCCTCTGACAGGTTGTCTTGTCCCAGAGCTTGCAGCCCAATGTGTACGGTACGGAAGTTGGTATCGATGGGATCAGCCGTGAAATCTACGCTGTGATGATTTGGCGCATCGAGACTCCAGGAGCGGATCCATACCCAGTCGGCGATCCCGTCCTGGTACTCGTCGGTGAACCCGGAATAGTCGTCGGCCGCACTGGTGTCAAGGCTGTCGAAAAACTGCTCCCCGATCAGCCGCTGCGGTTCAGTATCCGGAAAGTCGTAGGTGTAGACCTGTTCGCGGGAGACGATGGGGATGATAAAGACCACGCGCACCTGACTGGGAAGGAACTGTCTCAACACGCTGTGGATGAGATTCCGGTTGCGGCTGATGATCTGTTCGTCGTCGGTATCGGGGTTCAGATAAATACCCACGGTGTCGCGCGCATACCAGTTGCGATCGCCACGTTGGCCATTTTCTCCGACGTCGTAGACATAGGACTGGAAGTCATCGAATCGCTCCCGCAGGGCGATACCGGCTACGTTTCGCGTGTCGACGGTGGTCGATCCGGCGTAGCGAACATCAAGCGTTTCCGTGGCCCGGTAAACCTGGCTGGTGTAACGGACACTCTCGTCCGAGCGGTAGAGAAGCAAGGTTCCAGCGGAGGTGGCTATCGGGTAGGGATCGCGCTGCGAGTAGGGGGCCGACGTGACCTCTCGTAACTCTTCCCAGGCGGGCGGATCGATATCGGTCAGAGTCGTGTGCCAAATCGACCAGCTCCTGGCCCGATTAGAGCTCAAGAACAGTTCCAAATTTCCGTCTCGGTTGAGGAAGGCGGCTGGCTCACGGAAGCTACATTCCTCCGGCGTCTCGGGGAGGGTGTGGACTGGTCTCCACTCCAGCGGCCTGTCGACGTACCAGGTCTGGAAGCTGGTGTCGATTGGATCGGCCGTAAAATCGACCGTGTGGTGATCGGGGAAGTCCGCGCTCCAGGACCGCACCCAAGTGATTTCGCTGGGATCGACGCCTGGACGAGAGGAGATCACCCTGAATGGCATGATCTACCCGTCCTTTCGCGGAGGCCTGGGACAGCTCGACCGGATGCGCCAGGAGGCGGAGAAAGGGACGCCGCTGCTTTTAAATGACAGCGCCGGACGAGTCTGGGGCCAGTGGGTCATTACCCGGGTCGAGGAAACCCAGAGCGTCTTCTACGCCGACGGCTCGCCCCGTCAGGTGGAATTTCGGCTGAAACTCGCCCGCTACGGAGAGGACAAGAAATGAGAAATATCGATCGTTTCACCGCGTACGAGTCCATTATCTTAGCCCGGCTCCACGAGAGCTTTCCCCTCAAGATCGACCTCGATGTGGATCAGATTAGCGGGTTTAGGAATAGCCATTATTGCCGAGAGGGCCAACTCGCTTACGCCACCATCGGGTGGCTGGAGGAGGAGGGCTATATCGATGTCGGGGAGCCCCGATACCCCTATGGTTTCCGCAACTGCGTCCTGACTCCCCAGGGTCTCACGCGACTGCAGGCGAAGGACTGATGCGCTACCGCACCAAGGAGGGGGACATGCTGGACTGGATCTGCTGGCGTCACTACGGCCAGCAGGCCGGAGCCGTGGAGGCCGTGCTCAAGGCCAATCCTGGCTTGGCCGAGGCCGGTCCCCTCCTGCCAGCCGGTCTTGTGATCGAACTGCCCGATCTGCCTCAGCCCAACCAAAGCATCGACACCGTGAGGCTCTGGGACTGATGCGTCCCGCCTACCGCATCCTGGCCGATCAGCGCGACATCACCGACGCCATCCGAGACCGATTGCTTTCCCTGACTCTGACCGACGAGGCCGGCTATCAATCCGATACCGTCTCCCTTCGCCTAGATGACCGGGAGGGCCGGATCGAACTGCCCCGCAAGGGAGCCAAACTGGAGGTCTCACTGGGATACGAAGAACGGGGGCTGGCCCAAATGGGACTCTACATCGTCGATGAGATCGAACTGGCCGGTCCGCCCGACACCCTCACCATCCAGGCCAAGGCCGTCGATATGAAATCCAACCTGAAACAGCACAAGACCCGCGCCTGGTCGGATACCACTCTCGATGAGGTGGTTTCCACGATCGCCCAGGAGCACAGACTGAAACCTCGCGTGGAACCGGCGCTCGGCGCGATCCGCATCCCTCATATCGACCAGACCGAGGAATCCGACCTGCACTTCCTGACGCGGCTCGGCAATCAATACGATGCCGTCGGCAAGCCGGCTGGACCCTATGTGCTCTTCGTCCCCCACGGCCAGGCCCAGAGCGCCAGTGGGCAGGCCACCAAGGCCGTGTCGATTCATCGCACCCAGACAAGCGACCACCGGGTCACCCTGGCGGATCGGGGAGAGTTTCGGGCGGTCCTGGCCCATTGGCAGGACGTGGAAGCGGGTCAGCAAGTGACCGAGCGCGTGGGTGATGGGGAGCCGGTCTTTACCTTGCGCCATACCTATCCCACGGCAGAAGAAGCTCGGGCTGCCGCCCAAGCCAAATTCAACGCCTTAACCCGAGGATTAGCGACCATCAACCTGACGTTGAAGCCTGGTGATCCCACCCTGGCCGCCGAGGCTAAGTTGACGCTGTCTGACTTCAGGAGGGGAGTCGACGGAGAGTGGATCGCCACCCAAATCACCCATGAACTCACCAGCAGCGGCTACACCACCCGGGTTGAGGCCGAAACGCCGGCCTCAAAATGAGATTTAAGGAGCTTATTCGGGCCTTTTAAAAGGTGGAACCGTTGTCACAAAACCAAGTGTCCGCTTACAGTGCTGGGGGTGTTGGTACTACCTACTTCCATAGATACGGCGCGCTCCCATTCTTGATCATTTTCGTCAAGTAAGACGCTACGTGTTCTCTACACTGCGGGCTTCTAGTCCCAAAATAAGCGCAAGTTCGAAAATAGACCCCTTTGTCGGCTCCGAGGAGCCATTTTGGAGACCTAAATTCTAAATTTCGGCGCGAAGTCACTCAGAACAGGCACGTGTTCAGCTGTCCTCCACGCCGATCGCTCAGGGAAAACGATTCTGCCCTCTTGGGGGGCGTTTGTAGAGACACCTCGCCCCAGCTCTGGCGACCCTCGGAGCTACTTTATCTCCTTTCAGTTTCAGGTAGCTGGCCGGTGTTTCAACCACTTACTGCCTTCCAAGAGAAGACGGCTCCAACCATTGACATCCAGCAGCCGATAGACCAACTGTCGGCCCCTGCGCAAAATCTGGCAGGGCATTTCAATGACCTCTCGCAGGAAACGGCGATACTCCATCTTCACCAGCTCTCGGGCTTGCAGTCGCGCCGGCAGCACCAACCCCATCCAGGCCTTCAGATTCCAGGCTTGAGCCGCAATCACCAGATAGGCCCAGTTGGCTACCAGCGTATCCGAGGGCATCCGCAGGGCCTCGACTCCGTTCTTGAGTTGTTCAATGACGTTCTCCTGGTTGCAGCGCCGGTTGTTTTCCCGTACGACTCCCGCCGTTCCCAACGTTCTGGCCGAGATATTGGTGACATAAAAGTGGTAGCGCGTCTGCGGCAGCAGCCGCTTCTGGCCTTTCTCGACCAGGATCGTCTTGCGCAAGATCACCATCCGATAGGTTCGCTTCGCTTTGCTCGGACGGTAGTCGATCTCCGCGATCTCTTCCCGTTCCAGCGTCAGCGTCTTGAACCCGCGTCTCTTGACAATCTCCGGCTTCACTTTGTCCCGCCGCTGGCGCCGCTTCTTCCCTTTTCCTTTCCCCTGGCTGGGGCGCCCCAGCTCTTTCCATCTCGCTTCTGGCAACGCCTCCGCCCACTTGACGAAGCTCGGATGGGCGTCGATCCCGAAGTCAAACTCCCACGCCCCGCCTCCGTCCAACGGTCAAAATGAGCCGTCAGCGAAAAATCCGTGTCCCCGCGCAGGCGCACCTTCCGAAAACCCGCCTCTCGAACCAGCTCGATACTCCGATCCAGCCATTCGGCCGCTCCCTCATGAGAGGGACGGTTGCCCGAGCGGTTGACCGCATAGAGCACCTCTCCCGTATTGGCCAGCGTCACGATCAGCGGCGCATAGCCCCACTGCCCGTCGTAGCTGATCTCCATCCCTTCCTTGCATTCGCCGCTCGTGGGGGCCATCGTCCCATCCACGTCGATCTCCGCCCGTTGGAAGAAACGGGCCGGTTGTTGGGCCCAGACCTTGAGGCGGCTGGCATTGACGGCTTCCATCAGATCCACCACGTCGGGCGCGTCAAAGCGGCGCACAAAGTCTCCGGCCGTGCTGGGGGCGGGGATCTTCTCGGCTCCCACCGCCTCCAGGAAACTCACACTCTGACGTCGCAGTTCAATATCCTGATAGCGGGTCCCGCCCGTGGCCACGTTGTAGATCAGGCTCAGGACGTGGTCCGATTCGTGGTACGGTTGGTGGCGTTTGAGCAGCGTCACCGCCTGGGTCAATGGCTTTCCCCAGCCCACTCCACTTCACCACCTGCTGCAGCAGCCCCAGACCACCGTAACTGACCGCACCCGTTTTCTCCGAGACCTCGTAGCTGATGACCTCGGGCGAGAGCACCGGTTTCGGGTCTTGACCGTTCCAGCTGGGGCTCAATCGCTGAGCAACCTCTGCTTCCCGTTTGCGGATGATTGCGCTATCCTTTTTCTTCACCTGAAATGCCTCCTTTCGGCTTGTTCTGAAGTTTCTTTGACAACCCCAGAATACCCGTCAGGTCTGGCATTTCAGGTGTTTACATGTGGTTTAGTCCACTTTCATCCACTTCTTTTGGGTCTAGTCCCAAAATAAGCGCAAGTTCGAAACTAGACCCCTTTGTCGGCTCCGAGGAGCCATTTTGGAGACCTAAATTCTAAATTTCGGCGCGAAGTCACTCAGAACAGGCACGTCTTCAGCTGTCCTCCACGCCGATCGCTCAGGGAAAACGATTCTGCCCTCTTGGGGGGCGTTTGTAGAGACACCTCGCCCCAGCTCTGGCGACCCTCGGAGCTACTTTATCTCCTTTCAGTTTCAGGTAGCTGGCCGGTGTTTCAACCACTTACTGCCTTCCAAGAGAAGACGGCTCCAACCATTGACATCCAGCAGCCGATAGACCAACTGTCGGCCCCTGCGCAAAATCTGGCAGGGCATTTCAATGACCTCTCGCAGGAAACGGCGATACTCCATCTTCACCAGCTCTCGGGCTTGCAGTCGCGCCGGCAGCACCAACCCCATCCAGGCTTTCAGATTCCAGGCTTGAGCCGCAATCACCAGATAGGCCCAGTTGGCTACCAGCGTATCCGAGGGCATCCGCAGGGCCTCGACTCCGTTCTTGAGTTGTTCAATGACGTTCTCCTGGTTGCAGCGCCGGTTGTTTTCCCGTACGACTCCCGCCGTTCCCAACGTTCTGGCCGAGATATTGGTGACATAAAAGTGGTAGCGCGTCTGCGGCAGCAGCCGCTTCTGGCCTTTCTCGACCAGGATCGTCTTGCGCAAGATCACCATCCGATAGGTTCGCTTCGCTTTGCTCGGACGGTAGTCGATCTCCGCGATCTCTTCCCGTTCCAGCGTCAGCGTCTTGAACCCGCGTCTCTTGACAATCTCCGGCTTCACTTTGTCCCGCCGCTGGCGCCGCTTCTTCCCTTTTCCTTTCCCCTGGCTGGGGCGCCCCAGCTCTTTCCATCTCGCTTCTGGCAACGCCTCCGCCCACTTGACGAAGCTCGGATGGGCGTCGATCCCGAAGTCAAACTCCACGCCCGCCTCCGTCCAACGGTCAAAATGAGCCGTCAGCGAAAAATCCGTGTCCCCGCGCAGGCGCACCTTCCGAAAACCCGCCTCTCGAACCAGCTCGATACTCCGATCCAGCCATTCGGCCGCTCCCTCATGAGAGGGACGGTTGCCCGAGCGGTTGACCGCATAGAGCACCTCTCCCGTATTGGCCAGCGTCACGATCAGCGGCGCATAGCCCCACTGCCCGTCGTAGCTGATCTCCATCCCTTCCTTGCATTCGCCGCTCGTGGGGGCCATCGTCCCATCCACGTCGATCTCCGCCCGTTGGAAGAAACGGGCCGGTTGTTGGGCCCAGACCTTGAGGCGGCTGGCATTGACGGCTTCCATCAGATCCACCACGTCGGGCGCGTCAAAGCGGCGCACAAAGTCTCCGGCCGTGCTGGGGGCGGGGATCTTCTCGGCTCCCACCGCCTCCAGGAAACTCACACTCTGACGTCGCAGTTCAATATCCTGATAGCGGGTCCCGCCCGTGGCCACGTTGTAGATCAGGCTCAGGACGTGGTCCGATTCGTGGTACGGTTGGTGGCGTTTGAGCAGCGTCACCGCCTGGTCAATGGCTTTCCCCAGCCCACTCCACTTCACCACCTGCTGCAGCAGCCCCAGACCACCGTAACTGACCGCACCCGTTTTCTCCGAGACCTCGTAGCTGATGACCTCGGGCGAGAGCACCGGTTTCGGGTCTTGACCGTTCCAGCTGGGGCTCAATCGCTGAGCAACCTCTGCTTCCCGTTTGCGGATGATTGCGCTATCCTTTTTCTTCACCTGAAATGCCTCCTTTCGGCTTGTTCTGAAGTTTCTTTGACAACCCCAGAATACCCGTCAGGTCTGGCATTTCAGGTGTTTACATGTGGTTTAGTCCACTTTCATCTACTTCTTTTGGGTCTAGTAGCCGCAATAACGCCCCAACCGTGATAGATGGCGGTGTTTACCGTTCTTCTCTTACCTAGTAATTCCACTTCTCTAAGGCCCCTGTACTCCACCAATCTGAGATTACCGGGAAAGGCGTGTTTAACCCCTGAGAATTTATTCGAAACGTAGGAGACGCCCGTAACACTTACGATACTCTCCTCTATCACGAGGCAGCTATCACCCACCCTGATGGCTGGTCGGGCGAAGCCGTCATTCTGTGTCGGTGGTCAGTAGCGTCCCAGCGTTAGTCGAATAACATCAACTGTTTATGAATGTCACTATTCTGAGTAATGTAATGCATGTCCTGAAAGGCCTGTAAAATTGGGGTTTTCTCGAAGAGCGAGACACTCAGGACCTGGAGAATTGTGTAGAGCGGCAACTCGAGATAGAGGCGCTTGCGGATGATGGCGATGAGCAGGTAGGTACTGAGGGCGATCCAGATTTGTGTTTTCACGGCATTGGGACTGGTGCCGTAAAAGGCCTTGATGCGGAGATGCTGTTTGATCCATTTGAAGAACAGTTCGATCTGCCAGCGGAGCTTGTAGAGCCGGGCAATAGTCAGAGCGGGAGAAGCAAAGTCGTTGGTGAGGAATACTAGCCGCAGGTCGGTGGTGACGTCGAAGAACTTGATGCGACGCAAAGGTTCGGGGTAGGCCTTGGCCGGATAGAAGGTGCTCAGCAGGACAGTTTGGTCGCAGATCAGTCCCGTCGTTCTGTCCACCGGGTGGGAGTAGCGGCGGCGGAACTTGAAGTTGGCCTTGGCGCGGGTCACGAATAACGACCGGGCAGAATGGAGTCGGTACAGGCGCCCGAAATCCAGGTATCCGCGATCCATGATGTAGTAGGCACCGGGACAAGGAATCAGGTGGTCCAAGGCGTGGACATCGTGCAGTTTTCCGTCCGAGATCAGAACGAACTCGGGAATGGCGCCGTGCAGGTTGAGCAAGGTATGCAGTTTGATCGCCCCCTTGGTACGGCGGAAGCGCGCCCAGGGGAAGACCGAGAGGCACAGGTCGATGGTCGTGGAGTCCAAGGCATAGACGGTCGCGTTCAGGTCGACTCCCAGGTCCTCGTCGGTGTACAGGCGGCGCGCTTCGGCGATAAGCACTTGGGCAAACTCGGCATAGATGCGCCAGTCGCGCCTCTCGTTGGCATTGGACAGATTGTTGCGGGAGACCGTGGAGCGAATGCCCATGTGGAAGAGCTTGGATCTCATGGCCCGTAGGCAGGCTTCGATATCGCGCAAGCTCTCGCGATAGGTCAACTGTGCAAAGGCCATGACCCGGTAATGGTCGGCACAGCGGAACGACTTGACCTTGTAGTCGCCTCCGTAGTGCTGAACAATGCGATGAAAATGATGCCAGGGAAGATGCCGCATCACCTGAGAAAAAATCGTCGTGCCCGTGTACATGCTCGCCCTCCTTATGAACTGAAGGGCGTGAGCGTACACTCACTTTCAAGTCGGAAACACCCATTATCTTCTCTAACATATTACTCATTAATACTTTACAGAGATTAGAAGCCCAAACGTTGGGACACTACTGGTCGGTGGTGACAAGTTACTCGATATAGGAGGGTCTCGCAGGAAGACGAAGCCCTCGATCTCCTCGTTATCGAACGAGAACCGGATGCCGTCTTTGAAAAAACTGACGGGACCGATTCGGACGTAACTTATACTCACACCTTCATCTACGAACGCAAGCCGCTGTAGAGGCCGTCCGTTCCCCTAACGGGGTACGCAAAGGTTTTCAGCGTGTTTGTAGGTACTAGGGTTGCAGGTCGGGCTCGTAAGAATGGCGTCGTAGTCGACTACCGAAAAAGAGAACGGATCACCTTTCGCCTTTACAAAGACATACTGGTATATCTGCAGATCTTTGATCTGACCGACTCCAAAGACCTCCTTAACCAACTTGCCTTGGGCCAATCCATCTTGGGAAACTAAAGCCGCGAACAACAGAGGCAACGCGATACGGAGTGTCGCTGTCGCTCGAATGGGTACTCTGCCCGACGAGCGCGGTCCTAGTTGGGTTCGGTTTCTTTGGCGTGACGCTTTCGAGCCGCCCTCTCTAGAACGTGGCACAACGGCGGCAGTCGTTGCGGCGTGCTTGCACTTGCGTCGACGAAACCACGCTAGCTTTGGCAAAGGCGAAACAGTGTTCATTGAGATGATGCTCCGGTTCCGAGTTGATAGGTCGGGTTCTTCTTGCGCGCAGCCTCGCTAGTCCAGCTTCTGGATTGGTGGTGGTTACGTCGAAGCCTAGCGATACCCCCATACACCCACCGGCTAGCATAACTGACCGGTGTCTGACCGTCCAACTTGCAGACGCCGTCTACCTGCACGAACTCTCAGACGGCTTCCAGGCCCAACGGGGCATCGCCCGATGGATGGAGTTCTACAACACTCAAAGGCCCCACTCCGCATTGGCGGACTCCACTCCGACCGAGGCCTACGAAAAGGGAATGCTGCTGGAGATGCAGGTCGAGCCCTGGGGCCAGTATATATCACGGGATCTCGCGCTCCAGCCCTCTCTCGAAGGGTAAGGGTGCGCTACTTTCTAGCCGTTGTCACAAACCAAGTGTCCGACTGTCACAAACCAAGTGTCCGCTTACACTCAACCGAGTAGGTACCGGCCTGATCGAAGGTGTAGTCGATCATCGAGTTGACATCAAAACCGCTGCGATCGTCATTGAAGGCGAGCTCTCTTCCCTGCTCGTCGCGCAAGTGCAGGTAACTCTCGAACATGGAGCCGTACTGGATGCCCCTCACTTCGATCATCCAGCGCTCACCCTTCCCTGCCTCGAAGGAATAGAAATCGCGCTCTCCTTTAACCATGCTTCCGTAGATTTCGGTAGGAGGAGAAACCGCTTGTGCGGTGTCGGGGGTCTCATTGGGCTCATGTTCGGCGATTGGGTCAAACTGTCCCACAGTGAACCAGAGAGCGCTGCTGTCACCGTCTTTGGTTTTCGCCCGCAGAATGTGAGGTCCCGGGGCAGCCCGTTCGGCGATGCGAATCGTGCCTTCGATCTTTCCCGCGTTCGCTTTCTTCAACTCGAAGCTGAGATCGTCGCAATCGAACTTGACGTCTTCTGCATTGGAGAGCATGTCGCCCCACAGGGTGACCTCCACTTCGGTACCGGCCTTGCCTCCGATCGGTAGCATTGCTTCAAGGTGCGGGAGGCGAACATCCCGGTCGTTGCCGTAGGAGATCGCTGCCGCCAGCCCTGCCAGAACGAGTAGCTTTCCGATTCGATAGGCGGTACAGGACGAAGGCATGCCTCCTTGACCGTGGGCCACCGTCATTCGAGTCTTCTGAGTATGCAACGCAACCCCTTCCGAGGGGTCAACCCTCAGGATAGGGACTATTCTACATCGTGCGCGGTGAAAACGCCGCACTTTTGAGGACCCGAGCACGTCGTCCTGGATGGTGGTAGGCTACTCCCCGGGGGTTCCAATGCCAGAAACACAGGCAAGCGCAGAGCAGGGCAGGAGGTTTCGAGGGAATGTCGCCCTGGTGACCGGGGGATCGCGGGGGATCGGCCGGGCCGTGGCCTTGCGTCTGGCTCAGGAAGGGGCGCGAGTCGCTGTCAACTTCGTTGGGAATGAGGCGGCGGCAGGAGAAACCGTTCGAGAAATCCGCGATCTTGGTCAGCAAGCCGAAGCGATGCAAGCCAACGTGGCTAATCGAGCGGCCGTACAGACGATGGTCAAGCGGACGGTCGAAAGTTTCTCTCGCATCGACATCCTTGTGAACAATGCCGCCGTCGTACGCGACGGTGATCTGACTTCCTATGAATCCGACGAGGACCTGGAGCGCGACATGGAAGAGATGTGGGGCGTCAATGCCATGGGTACGATTCACTGCACCCGTGCCGTCATGCCTCACATGCGGAAACAGCAGTCGGGCTCGATTGTCAACATCTCTTCGATTGCCGGATACGCCAACGCCTCCGGAATGAGGACACTCTATAGCGCTACCAAAGCAGCCGTCATGAACTTGACCAAACGCTTTGCTCTGGAGCTCGGTCCCGACAATATCAACGTCAATTCGGTCGCTCCGGGACTGGTTCGAACTGACCTCCTGGTCAAAGGGAGGTCGGCGGCGGAGGTGGACCGGATTGAAGAGGAATTCGGTGGACGAAGCGTCCTGGGCAAGATTGGTGAGCCCCAGGACATCGCCGCCGCAGTCGCCTTCCTGGCATCGCCCGAGGCCCGCTTCATCACCGGGCAAATACTCACCGTCGACGGCGGCCGCATGGATTACCTGAGTTCTTCGGGCTGATCCCGTGAACGGATACGAACACGAATAAAGGATTCCGTAGGGGCGCGTGTCCCCGCCCGAACCGTACAACCGGCGCCAGACGTTGGGACGGGGCGCGGGGACCGCGCCCTAAGCCCGCTTTGTATGTGTTTAGCGTCCTACTTGCCTTTGCCCTTGCCCTCACCTTCAAACGTGCCTTTGCCTGTGCCTTTGCCTTTCCCCTTACTCTTTTCCCTCTGTACAAGAACAGTCCTTCATCGGGTGTTTCCGCAACCGAGAGCGTTCGTAAAAGACCAAAGGAAGGGTGAGGGGAAAGGGGAAGCCAAAAGGCACAGGCAAAGGCACAGGCAAAGGCAAGTTTGAGGGTGAGGGCAAGGGGTTAGACGCTAAACAGGTACCCCGGTTTAGCGGGCTCGGTAGTGACGTCGGCCCGGCGACCCGGCCCTGGAAGGACCGGTCTATTACGCTTCGCGCCAGGACGCTAAAGCGCCCTCCTGGAAAGGCCAAACTCCAGCGGGCGCGGGGCCGCGCCCTTAGTGCGCGTGTGAAGGCGTTTGATCAGCAGGGTGCAAGTCCCTTCCAGGCTAACGTTACCGGCCTGAAGTCGACAGTGGCTGGGTCGTGGATCCGGCCCAGAATGGCGGTCGCACCTGGGAACACAAGCCCCAAAGTGCCTCTGACGGAAGGTTCGGCGCCTGCGAGACCAGCCTCAACCCGGGTTCATTGGATGTCGACCCACTCGATCTGCATGAACTTGATGGGTTTGTCCCCCAAGACCCGGTAGCCGTGCTTCACGTGCCGATTAGCCATTACCAGGTCGCCGGGACCCAGCTCGACCTCGATCTCACCCACCTGGAAAATGGCTCTACCCTCCAGCAAGAAGAAGGCTTGCTCGGTATCCGAGTGTGCGTGAATACCGGTATGTCCCCCGGGATCATACTGGACCAGGGCCACCACCGCGGCTTCCGAGTTGGTCTGGATCTCGCCGGGTACGTCGTTGGGATACAAGAAGATGGACTGGCTGATCCCGTGATGGCCTCCGGCCTTCTCGCTGCTGAGCCTCACTATGGGCTTGGTCTTCTCCGAGACCACCACCCCGAAGGGCAGAGCCAGGGCCACATCCAGAGCCCCCGTCTTCCCGACTTCCAGACGATCCTTGAAAGAGGCCCGCCAGTTGTCCTTCCAGCTCAGATCCTGGATCTCGATCCCCCGGGAAGGCCTGAAATCAAAACGCAACACGCCGGTCCCGGCGGCAACAAACAGTTCGCCTCGCGCACTGAAGACCAACTCTCCGGGGGAGTCCAGACTGTTGTTGCGTATCTCCCCATTGGAAACCAGGGTACCGTCTCGGAGCCAGGCCCTGAGAATGCGGCTCCCGGCCTCGTCACTGATGAAGGCCTCGCCCCAGGGACTCACCGCCACAGCCCTTAGACGACTACTCCCAAAAGAGAGCTCCGTTTTCGAGGTCACGCTTTCGCCCGACCTCACCAGCCGGTCTATGCCCTCCGAGCCGAGACCGAAGAAGTGCCCCTCCAGGGCAAAGATGTCCCGGTACTTCGTGCCTGTAGCCTGCCGATAGTCGTCCTCCGGCCGGGTCTCCTCCAGAATCTTCACTCCTTCCCGGGGAGGACCAGCGTAGGGCTCGAGCCGATTCGAGAACTGGTTGTAGAGTAACCGTCCCTTCTGCCCCTGGTTCCGGCCATAGCATCGCAAGATGTTTCCCGCCGCCACGTCGAAGCCATCCAGCGGGAAAATCCCGGGGAGGCTCTCCCCCGTGTAGGTCACCTCCAACGCCAGGGCATCCTGCCCGTCCAGATCGTACTGCCGGATCTCGGATTCGCCCGTCAGCACAAAAAGCTTTCCCCTGGCCCACCCGGGGACCAGCATCAAGAAAACACACAACAGCAGCGGCAATACCTGTCTTCCCAGCAACATTTCCTTTCCTCCTTTGCCCTGTCTCGCCGCAATGGATGGTGCCTGCGGGAGAGGAGCCGTCGTCGGCGGGCGGGCAAGACACCCTGCCGCCCCAACTTCCTTCGCTCGATCCTCTCCTCGATCCTCTCTATGATAGACCAACCCCGGAAGAGCGAAAACGCTGGAATCGTCTGGCTTGATCTCGGGCGGCGGACTCTATCGTCTCGAGTCGCGAGCTGTAGTGGCGCGGCAAGTGGAGAAAATTCTCGAGACCTGGCGGAGTAACACGGGGGGCGACGCAGTCTGACGCAGCAGTTTCGCCACCTCCCGCCTCGACAATGACAGCATTGTCAGCCCGTTCATTTATCAAAAGAAGCGATTGATGGAGGGGACCGTGATATTATGCTGTTGCGGTCGACAACATACACCGTCTATCAGCCAGCTCAAGCCGTTACTTTTCGTGTAACGCTTCCAGCCAGATGAGGGTCTCCGGTGGCACGGTGAATGTAGATTCTTGGAGACCTCCAGTTTGCTGGTAATGATGCTAATTATAGAGATTGCTGAATGACCAACTCCGCTAACCGTTCGGACTATTCGACAAAAACGTTTTCCGTGAATGACCGGTCGTATTCCCCACCGGCACGACCGATCGTGGTTATTTGCGTTGATGGCTGTGGGGACGAATATCTCAGCACCTCGCTCGCACAGGGCCGGATGCCTAACTTGGCGCGTGTGATTCCCAAAGGGTATCGGGGCATGGTCCGCGGCGCGCTGCCGTCGTTCACCAATGTCAATAACGCTTCGATCACGACCGGCGCGCCGCCGACGGTGACCGGTTTTGGGGGTAACTTCTTCATCGAACCGGAGACGGGCGAAGAGGTGATGATGAATTCGTCCAAATACTTGCGATGCGGAACCATTCTGGCTGCCGCAGCCAAAGTAGAACGCCAGGTGGGGATGGTCACGGCCAAGAACAAGCTGCTGGATATATTGTCCCACGAGTTGGACGGGATCGCGTTTTCCTCGGAATTTGCCAACAATGCCGAAGCCGATACGCATGGAATTAGTGACGTCGAAGAGCTGGTGGGACTTCCCACGCCTAAGATCTATAGTGCTGAGGCTAGCCTGTTTGTCCTGGCCGCTGGTGCCAAACTGATTGAGCGAGGGATGGCTGATTTTCTCTACCTGTCGTTGACTGACTACATGCAGCACAAGTTTGCGCCACATACGCCTGAGTCGCTGGATTTCTACGAAGGGATGGACAAGGAAATCGGCCGCATGCTCGAGTTGGGCGCGGTCGTTGGCATCACCGCCGACCACGGCATGAATCAAAAGGACACAGCGGATGGCCAGCCGAACGTGGTTTACCTCGAGTCGCTGCTGGACACGGAATTTGGCAGGGGCAACAAGGTCATCTGTCCGATCACGGATCCCTACGTCGTCCATCACGGTTCGCTGGGCTCCGAGGTAATGGTTTATCTAAAAGACGCGTCGCAAACGGCGACGATTGCCGATTGGGTGTTTCAGCTGGGCGGGATCACCGAGGTATACGACCGCCCCGCGGCTGTCAAGAAGCTCGAGTTGCCTGGCGATCGGATTGGCGACTTGATTGTCATGTCGGCCCGCGATGTGGTGATCGGCCGCAATCCCGAGTATCACGACTTGTCGGTCATCCAAGGCGGCTTGCGTTCCCATGGCGGACGATATGAAGAGATGGTTCCCATGGTGATCAGCGAGCCGTTAAACGACGAGTACATGGCCAAAGCGGCGGGGGATCCGCGGAATTTTGATGTGTTTGATTTTGTTTGTAACGGAACGTAGCACTTACCATGTCCACCAACACCATCAACTTCACCCCCAAAGGCCTCTACATCGGCGGCCAGTGGTCTCCCAGCGCATCGGGACAGACTCTGACATCGCACAATCCAGCTACCGGCGAAGTGCTCGGCGAAGTGCCGCTGGCCAATGAAGAAGACGTCAATCGCGCCGTGGCTGCGGCGAAACAAGCCTTCGCGCAATGGCGGAACGTACCGACTGCCGAGCGGGCAAAGTGCCTGGAACAGTTGGCCGATCGCATCATCGAGCATACGGAAGAACTGGCGCTGATGGACGCCTACGATTCCGGAAATGCCGTCGCGGGAATGCGCGGGGACATGAAGATCTCAGCCGATTCGCTGCGCTATTTCGCCGCTATGATTCGCGAGCTTAAAGGCGAAACACTGACCAATGGACCACGGCATTTGAACTTCACAATGCGCCAGCCGTTTGGCGTCGTGGCCAAGATCAATCCGTTCAATCATCCGTTTCGTTTTTGCGCGGATAAGGTGGCTGCCCCTTTGGCCGCGGGGAATTGCGTTGTCGTTAAACAACCCGAACAAGCGCCGTTGTCGGGCTTGCGATTTGGCGAACTCTGTGAGGGGATCTTTCCAGCTGGCGTGGTGAATGTGATAACTGGGGACGCGGTCGCTGGATCGACATTGGTCCGGCACCCAGACGTGCGCCGCATCGCCTTCATCGGATCCGTCGAAACGGGGCGGATTATTGCCAGGGAGGCGGCTGAAGGTCTTAAGCAAGTATCCCTGGAGCTGGGTGGCAAGAATCCGATCATCATCTTTCCCGACGCTGATCCCCAACGGGCGGCCCGGTTGGCGGTCAAGGGAATGAACATGAACCGCCAGGGACAATCGTGCAGCTCGACCTCACGCGTCTTTGTACACCAGTCGATCCACGATGAAGTGGTCGGGCATTTAGTCGCGGAGGCGGAGAAACTCCCAGTCGGATTTCCCTGGCTGGAGGACTATGAGGTCGGACCGATTGTCTCCCAGGAGCAGTTCGATCGCGTGATGGGCTACATCGCGTCCGGCAAGGAAGAGGGCGCGCAGCTGCTGACCGGCGGCGGCAAACCGGAAGGCGAGATGTACGAGCGAGGATTTTTTGTATCGCCCACGGTGTTCGACGGTGTCCAGCCTCACATGCGGATCGCCCGCGAGGAAATTTTCGGCCCCGTCATGTCTGTTTTTACGTGGGACGACTACGAAGCAATGATCGGTCACGCGAATGCGTTGATCTATGGGCTGACCGCCGCGATCGTCACCAACGATCTGGCCCAGGCCATGGAAACTGCCCAGCGCGTGGAAGCCGGGTATGTTTGGATCAACACCAATGGCCGCTACTTGGGAGCACCGTACGGTGGCTGGAAGCAGAGTGGCATTGGGCACGAAGAGTGTTTTGAAGAGCTGTTGAGTTACACTCAAATCAAGAACGTAAATATGGGCTGGTAGTTGGGAATATCGTAGCTGGAAAAAAACTCATGAGGAAAACTTCGTTAGCCGCCGTGTTTCACGGGACGGGCCAGCCACTGACCCTCGAGCAATACGAACTGCCAACACCGGGCCCCGGTGAGGTATTGGTCCGAATTACCTGTTCGACCCTTTGTGGCAGCGACGTGCACACGTTTACGGGACGCCGATCGACGCCCGTGCCGACGGTACTGGGACACGAAATCATGGGGGTGGTCGAGCGCCTTGATGTAGACCGAGCCGTGAGCGATTACTCTGGCCAACGTCTCCAAGTGGGCGATCGAATCACCTGGTCGATCGCGGCCTGTTGTGGCGACTGTTTTTTCTGCGACAACGACGTGCCGCAGAAATGCGAGCAGCTGTTTAAGTATGGCCACGAAAAGATTGTGCCCGAGCATCCGCTCAGTGGTGGATTGGCCGAGTATTGTCACCTGGCCGCTGGCACCGCCATCTTTCGTGTGCCGGATTTCTTGCCCGATACGGTTGCCTGCCCAGCGAACTGCGCCACGGCGACTGTGGCGGCTGCGATGCGCGTCGGAGGCGGCTGTGACGGCAAGTCCGTCTTGATTCAAGGCGCAGGGATGCTCGGGCTGACGGCCGCCGCCATGGCGCGGAGCCGTGGTGCTCGGGAGGTCATCGTTTGTGACGTCAATGCCGATCGCCTCCAGCGGGCCAGTGACTTCGGAGCCACGCGCACGCTACCCGTTTCCGACAACGAGCAAGAATTGATCGACCGTGTGCGAGACTTGACGGCGGGACGAGGAGTGGACCTGGCGGTTGAATTGTCAGGAGCCCCCAGCGCCGTCGAAACAGGCGTCAAACTCCCGCGGATTGGCGGCCGATATGTGCTGATCGGAAGTACGTTTCCCACCCCGCCGATCGCCCTGGATCCGGAATCGATCGTGCGCCGCTGTTTGACCATCGTGGGAAATCACAACTATCGGCCGGAAGACTTAGGGCAGGCGGTCACCTTTTTGGTCGAGCGCGGCGGTGAGTTTCCCTTTGCCGATTTGGTGCATGACGAGTTTGCTTTGCCCGCTGCCGAAGCGGCGTTCGCGCGCGCGATTCAGGGACAGGATCTGCGCGTAGCGGTGAGGCCCTAAGCTGGCCAAACCCCCTTTCAAACTCATCGGTGACAACCCGCGCTACGAACGCTGGCGGTGGCAAGTCTTCGGCATCACTTGGCTGACGTATTTCGGCTTTTACCTGACTCGCAAGACGTTTTCAGTCGCCAAGATTGGCATGGAGCAGGATCCGTCCATCAATATCAGTTCAAGCGATATGGCCTGGATCGACGGTACCTATCTATCGGCCTACGCGATTGGCCAATTTGTGATGGGGATACTTGGCGACCGAGTAGGAACTCGCAAAGTCGTACTGGTGGGCATGTTTGGCTCGTCTATCGCTGCCGCCGCCATGGGAGCTTCGTCCATCACGGTCTTGCTGGGAATCCTGTTTGGTCTGCAGGGCCTTTGCCAATCGACTGGTTGGGGACCGTTGGTGAAGAACGTTGGCAACTTCTTTTCCCAACGTGAACGCGGTACGGTCATTGGGTTGTGGAGTACCAACTATGCGGTCGGTGGCATGGTGGCTTCTGTGTTCGCGGGTTATTGGGGCGATCTGATGGGCTGGCGATATGCTTTCTTCGTTCCGGCAGCCACTCTTTTTGGAATTTGGTTGCTGTTCCTCATATTGCAGCGTAATAGTCCGGAAGATGTGGGGCTGCCGACAATCGAAACTTATCACGGCGAGGAGCTGGCCGTCTTGGTTGATACCGAATCGGCGAAAGTGAAGACCCAGCACAATTCTTGGGAACTCGTCAAACAGGTCCTCGCCAATCGCACCGTGTTGGTCATGTGTCTGGCCTATTTCTTGACCAAGCCGACGCGCTACGCGATTCTCTTTTGGGGGCCAAAGTACATCCAGGAAAAACTCGGCAGCGGCATGGCTGAATCAGGTGCGTTGAGCGCGTTATTCGAGTTGGCTGGCATTGTCGGAGCCCTTTCCGCGGGAATCGTATCCGACCGGGTTTTTGGTTCCAGACGCATGCCGGTGTGTGTCATCACGGTGTCCATGATGGGAGTCTTCATGCTGGTCATGGACGATTTGCCGGCGACGCGTGTCGTGTTAGGCGCTTCGTACCTTTTGATTGGACTGCTGGTTTTCGTACCTGATACGATCCTGAATGGTCCCGCCGCCGTCGATTTTGGCACCAAGCAGGGAGCAGCAACGGTGGCCGGGTTCGTCAATGGTGCCGGTTCGGTAGGTGCGATCCTGGGTGGCACCCTTCCCGGTTTCTTTGCCGGGCGCTGGGGATGGGGAGGTGTCTTTACCTTGCTGGGCGTGATGGCTCTTACGGCCGCGGTGCTCTTGGCGTTCAAATGGAATGCGCTGCCGGCGACGGCCACGTCAGACAATGCTGAAACCAACGCCAATATGCGTTCCTGATCGCTTTTCCAGCTCTTTCCACAGGGAGGATTACTGAGCATGAAATCGAACTCGCGCGCGACGGGAAGGCATCTGTCAGCATAGGCTTAACAGAGCCCTTGCGCATGCTAGCCTGTCTGGGTCTGTTACGCCTTTCGTATGAATTATCGATAGCAATGTAGTACCGGGTAAAGGTTGGTCCACGGCCTGTAGCCAGCTTCTAGGATTGCCCTTTCAGATCCAAAGATCTAGTATGCGCTAAGTAGATTCCCTTTAGTCTGGAGATCCTGTTGATAGGCCAAACCATCTCCCACTACAAAATCACCGACAAGATCGGCGAAGGCGGTATGGGTGAGGTGTACCGAGTCAAGAAGGATATTTCCACTGTAACGTTTTGGACTGGTTTCTTTAGGAGAACGAGATGAGAGGATCCCACCACCAAGGATCCCAGCGTGACGAGATCTTGTAGCGCAGCTTTATGCGGGACTGGAAGAAGGCGAAAGCGTGGCTCCGGTGTGAATCGAGTCAGGGTCAGGCCCATGAGGCCTGACCGTTGGCGGAGAATCGATATCGACGGAGCTTTGCAACAAAAAGGGAGCCAGAGGAAAGCCTTCTCGACGAAGCTCGTTGCGGGAACCTTCCCTGAGCCAAGCAGTCGAGAGTCCGCTCGAGGCCTGCGAGCGAGCGGAAGCTTGCATTGAAGCTCCAGCCCTGGAGGAGACAGCCAAGGCCATGGCCCAGGATCAGGTTCAGTCGATGGTAGGACGGGAGATGGGCTCCTACAAGCTTCTCTCGTTGCTCGGCAGAGGAGGCATGGGAGAAGTCTACCTGGCAGAAGACACGAAGCTAGATCGAAAAGTCGCACTGAAATTCCTACCAGAGGAGATGCAGAGAGAGGAATCAGCCAGGAAGCGATTCCTGCGCGAAGCCAAG
The DNA here is from genome assembly GCA_965219855.1 of Acidobacteriota bacterium. Taxonomy (GTDB): domain Bacteria; phylum Acidobacteriota; class UBA6911; order RPQK01; family JAJDTT01; genus CAUZIZ01. The sequence continues at coordinate 138,485 of CBDCOR010000010.1, read as the reverse complement.
TCGGCTGCCGCCTTAGACCACCCCTATGTCTGCAATGTCTTTGAGATTGGGGAAACAGACGGCAAAGACTTCATCTCGATGGAGTACGTACAAGGCGAGACGCTCAGGGACAAACTAGCAGAAGGCCCTTTACCCTTGAAGGAAGCCCTTCAGACCACGGCAGAGATTGCTGAGGCCCTTGAAGCGGCTCACAAAAGAACGATCGTCCATCGGGATTTGAAACCCTCGAACATCATGTTCACACCGGAAGGTCATGTGAAAGTCATGGACTTTGGCTTGGCCAAACGAGCGACTTTGCTGGGGGAGGACGAGAGTCAAGAAGAGACGCGCAGCCTTACTTTGACCGAAGCAGGTGCAATGCTGGGAACGTTGTCTGCACGCTCTGACACAACGTTGTAGCTGATTTGACGAATCCGAGAGGCTTCGGTGTGATCACCGCACAGACCGGCCCCACCCGACGCTCCTCTGCTAGCCGGTGGATCCAATTTGGACTTCGTATCGAGTTCTGACCGGGTCTTGCAGAAAACCTGACTCTTCTTAGTGGCTCATTCAAAGAAAGCAGCAACGCTGCCTGACTTGATACGCCTATGGATCCAGTCCCACTCCCCGGTTGCTGGCGGGAGAAGGGATGTCAACCGCCTGCTCGGCTAGAAACGGATTCGAGCTTGCACGGTGGAATCCTTCTCCCTCGAGCCCCGCAGTCCGCATCATATCCATGGTTTGGACTCGCCCTGCACGGGTCTCCGCTCCGATCTGTTCGAAAAACGTCGTCCCTCCCCCCGGCATCATGAGCAGGGCGTCCTTCTCTTCAGGGCGCAGGGCCAGCCTGAAGTCACCGGTTTGAGTCTTGTCTACGAACTCCAGTTCCACTGCTTGCCCGATTCCGGGGAGGCGGTCGTAATACCACCTCTCGTAGGGGTAGGTCCGCGTCCTTCCTCCCCCTTCGGTGAGGGGCCGGAAGTAAAGGGATCCTCCGGAGTATCGTTCCCGACTCTGCGGTTCTCCGAAAATGATGTAGACGCGACCTCGATTCGTCACCCATCCCGAAATACCCGCGTAGTGGAACTTCTCGTTGGCGAAGGCGATGCGGCGATAATGTTCTTCCTTGAATTCGTTCTGCGGCGTCGAAAGCTCAGGATCTCTTCGTCGCCAGAACTGCTCGATAAAGTTTTCTTTCTCGATATCGGTCGACAGCTTCTCGAAGACGACCTTCTCCTCGCCTGTGATGACGTAGAAGACGTCCTCCTTCAGCCACTTTTCGTAAGGATCGATCTTATCTTCCTGAGATTGGGCGGCCAGGTGGGATAAGACAGCCAGACAGGTCAAGGTGCAAGTCAGGAAACCTGAGACTTTCATCGTCAACTTCACGTAGAGTTATTCTACTCTAACAGGACGGCCCGTGGGCTAAAAGCCAGTCTGTGTTTCGGGTCTTCTTCTCACCCTTGCCCTTGCCCTTGACTTCAAACTTGCCTTTGCCTGTGCCTTTGCCTTCTTTCCCTCTTCCTGGACTGAAAGCCCTGTGGATGCAGGGAAGGGTGAGGGAAAAGTCCAAGGGGAAGGCAAAGGCAAAGGCACAGGCAAGTTTGAGGGCAAGGGTTAGGCGCTAAACAGGTACAACGCCGCCCCTGCCCGAAAACAGCAATCCTTGATCGCTCGCCCAAACTCGACGATCATATCCGGACATAACCAACGAGAAAGGCAACAACATGTCACCCGAGACGAATTCAAAGGTCCGAGTAGGTTTCATCGGCGCGGGCAACTGGGCACAGACCAATCACATGCCCGTGCTGCAGGCCCGTGATGACGTAGAACTGGCGGGCGTCGCCACGCCTACCCAGGAATCGCGTGACCTTGCGGTCGCTCAATTCGGTATCCCCTACGCCACATCCGACTACCGTGAGTTGCTCGAGCAGTCGATTGACGCCGTGGTGATTGCTTCTCCTCACGGATTCCATTACGAGCAATCCAAAGCCAGCCTTGAGTCCGGCCGTCATGTCCTGGTCGAGAAGCCAATGGCACTACGAGCCGCCGAGGCCTGGGACCTGGTCGAAACAGCGGAACGAGAAGATCTTGTGCTCTCGGTTCCGACTGGTCGGCACTACATCCAGATGGTTGCAATCGCCAAGGAAAAGATGGATCAAGGCGCGGTCGGGCAAATCGAGTACATCGTGTGCCACATGGGGTCTGCCCTGCGAGCCCTCTACAGCGGGCAGAAATGGCCCTATCCCATGGACAATATTCCCGATCCCGAAACCTTCTACAGTGATCCCGAGGCTGCCGGCGGGGGGCAGGGGTACTCTCAGCTGTCTCACAGTTTGGCGCTCCTGTTTTGGCTTACCGGTCTGCGTGGCAGCGAAGTTTTCGCCTACATGAGTGGCCCCGATGCCCCGGTTGAGATGTACGACGCCATCGTGGCGAAGTTCGACAACGGCTCGATCGGGACTATTTCCGGCGCCGGCACCCAGCCGTCCAGCAAGACCAAGCACGAGATGGACATTCGCATCTATGGAAGTGAGGGAGAGCTAAGTCTGGACCTCTTTCACGAGCACCTGAAAATTCATCGCAACGACAACGACAACTTTACGCTGGAAGTTGAACCTGGCGAGGGAGACTATGCTTGCGACGGACCGCCGAATCGGTTCATCGATTTGATCACGGGGCGAAGCAGCGAGAACTGGTCGTCTGGAGAAATCGCCGCCCGCACCGTAGAGCTGTTGGAGGCCGCTTATCGGTCGGCGGCCAGCGACAGTTCTGAGCAGGTGGGGCAAAAAAGGGAGTAGTCTAGCTCAGCTCACTTTAGCCAGCTCGGAAGCGAGCTGGGCTAGTGGGGGCGTAGGAAGGGCAAGGGTGGTACTAGCGTGAATTTTCCGGCTACTCTAGCCGTAAGATATGACCTGTTCACAGTTGCAGGGCACTAACAAAATCAGAGGTTAAACGATTTGACAACCGACAAGGAGCTTGCGATAGGCTCCCAAACTACTTTCCTGTCGTCCACACTTTTTACACAAGCGACTTGGCTTGACCATCTGAAGCATCTGAAGTCTCCTTATTGACACTAAGGGGCAACTCCCCCTAGACTCACCTGCGGAATCGAATAGACAGTCTCTTATGACCATTTAGTCATGGAAGGCCATCTTGGCATGACACCTGTCTTTGTTAGTATCCAATCTGTTGGATCAACTCGTTCTATAGGACCAAGCATTTGGATGTCTACCTCCAACAAGGATGAGGACAACTAAAAATTATCCGTTCAGCCGCCCCGCTAAGGGGCAGGAATAGTGGGACATAATGGAATTTGCCTCACTGTGTGGGGCGACCGTGCTCTTGATTTGGAACAATTATTGCCTAAATACGGAGAACACAAATAGGGTTGCCATCATTTCTGTACGAGATGGGCTTTTCGGGTTCTGACGTGTTGCTTTTCGAATGAATTCTTAGCGAGGCGGAGGAGAAAAGATGCGACGCATTTCAATGGCCATAGTTTTATTGGCAGTTATCGTTCTGGGGTCAACCGGTCTTCTCCGGGCCCAGGCGGAAGGGGCCGGGACGATTACCGGCACGGTGCGCGACAATAGCGGTGCGGTGGTCCCTGGAGCTGACATTGCCGTTACCAATGAGGAGACGGGCCTCAACAGAAGCGGTGTCTCTAACGATCAGGGGACCTTTAGATTCGCAGCCTTGCCGGTTGGCCTGTATAGCCTCAGTGTGGAGCTAGGCCCAAAATAAGCGCAAGTTCGAAAATAGACCCCTTTGTCGGCTCCGAGGAGCCATTTTGGAGACCTAAATTCTAAATTTCGGCGCGAAGTCACTCAGAACAGGCACGTGTTCAGCTGTCCTCCACGCCGATCGCTCAGGGAAAACGATTCTGCCCTCTTGGGGGGCGTTTGTAGAGACACCTCGCCCCAGCTCTGGCGACCCTCGGAGCTACTTTATCTCCTTTCAGTTTCAGGTAGCTGGCCGGTGTTTCAACCACTTACTGCCTTCCAAGAGAAGACGGCTCCAACCATTGACATCCAGCAGCCGATAGACCAACTGTCGGCCCCTGCGCAAAATCTGGCAGGGCATTTCAATGACCTCTCGCAGGAAACGGCGATACTCCATCTTCACCAGCTCTCGGGCTTGCAGTCGCGCCGGCAGCACCAACCCCATCCAGGCCTTCAGATTCCAGGCTTGAGCCGCAATCACCAGATAGGCCCAGTTGGCTACCAGCGTATCCGAGGGCATCCGCAGGGCCTCGACTCCGTTCTTGAGTTGTTCAATGACGTTCTCCTGGTTGCAGCGCCGGTTGTTTTCCCGTACGACTCCCGCCGTTCCCAACGTTCTGGCCGAGATATTGGTGACATAAAAGTGGTAGCGCGTCTGCGGCAGCAGCCGCTTCTGGCCTTTCTCGACCAGGATCGTCTTGCGCAAGATCACCATCCGATAGGTTCGCTTCGCTTTGCTCGGACGGTAGTCGATCTCCGCGATCTCTTCCCGTTCCAGCGTCAGCGTCTTGAACCCGCGTCTCTTGACAATCTCCGGCTTCACTTTGTCCCGCCGCTGGCGCCGCTTCTTCCCTTTTCCTTTCCCCTGGCTGGGGCGCCCCAGCTCTTTCCATCTCGCTTCTGGCAACGCCTCCGCCCACTTGACGAAGCTCGGATGGGCGTCGATCCCGAAGTCAAACTCCACGCCCGCCTCCGTCCAACGGTCAAAATGAGCCGTCAGCGAAAAATCCGTGTCCCCGCGCAGGCGCACCTTCCGAAAACCCGCCTCTCGAACCAGCTCGATACTCCGATCCAGCCATTCGGCCGCTCCCTCATGAGAGGGACGGTTGCCCGAGCGGTTGACCGCATAGAGCACCTCTCCCGTATTGGCCAGCGTCACGATCAGCGGCGCATAGCCCCACTGCCCGTCGTAGCTGATCTCCATCCCTTCCTTGCATTCGCCGCTCGTGGGGGCCATCGTCCCATCCACGTCGATCTCCGCCCGTTGGAAGAAACGGGCCGGTTGTTGGGCCCAGACCTTGAGGCGGCTGGCATTGACGGCTTCCATCAGATCCACCACGTCGGGCGCGTCAAAGCGGCGCATAAAGTCTCCGGCCGTGCTGGGGGCGGGGATCTTCTCGGCTCCCACCGCCTCCAGGAAACTCACACTCTGACGTCGCAGTTCAATATCCTGATAGCGGGTCCCGCCCGTGGCCACGTTGTAGATCAGGCTCAGGACGTGGTCCGATTCGTGGTACGGTTGGTGGCGTTTGAGCAGCGTCACCGCCTGGTCAATGGCTTTCCCCAGCCCACTCCACTTCACCACCTGCTGCAGCAGCCCCAGACCACCGTAACTGACCGCACCCGTTTTCTCCGAGACCTCGTAGCTGATGACCTCGGGCGAGAGCACCGGTTTCGGGTCTTGACCGTTCCAGCTGGGGCTCAATCGCTGAGCAACCTCTGCTTCCCGTTTGCGGATGATTGCGCTATCCTTTTTCTTCACCTGAAATGCCTCCTTTCGGCTTGTTCTGAAGTTTCTTTGACAACCCCAGAATACCCGTCAGGTCTGGCATTTCAGGTGTTTACATGTGGTTTAGTCCACTTTCATCCACTTCTTTTGGGTCTAGTAGGCTTCAAGAAGGCGGTTGTGGAACACATCAGGCTCGAGGTATACGCCGTCGTGGATCACACCCTGACTCTCGAGGTGGGTGAGGTGACCGACTCGGTCACGGTCACCTCGGAGGCGATTCAGGTGGATAAGAGAACCGCCGAGCTGGGAACCGTGATTCAGGAAGAGCTGATCGAGGAACTGCCGCTGAACGGGAGAGGTTTTCTGCAGCTTGCCGGGATTCAGGCTGGCGTGCAGAGCGGCGATGCTGCTACTGGTGTCGCGCAATGGGCTTATGGCGCCGAACGCCAAACGTCAGCGGCCATTTCCGGAACGCGAGTCAGTTCTACGTCGTACGTGTTCGACGGGATTCCCTTCAAAGAGCATTTTTACGGCGCTCCGGGAGCGCAAGTACAAATCGATGCAATCGCGGAATTCAAGGTGCAGAAAGGCTTTTTCACAGGTCGTGGCCAAACCCCCGGAGTGGTCAGTGTCGTCACCAAATCAGGAACGAACGCGGTCCACGGGAGCCTCTGGTGGTTTCACCGCAACGACAACGTGGACGCCAGAAGCTTCTTTGACGCAGACCTTGGAGAGTGTCGGCGGCACCAGTGGGGTTTTGAGGTGGGGGGCCCGGCAGTGAAGGACCAGTTGCATTGGTATACCTCCTTTGAGGGGTTGGATGCCAGCAGGTTCAACACGCAGTTTGCCACAGTACCGCCGCCCGCATTCCTTCAGGGGGATTTTTCCTCCCTGGAAACCCCGGTCAATGATCCATTGACCGGCCAGCCCTTTCCGAACAACCAGATTCCGTCCAGTCGGATCCACCCCTTTGCGACGCAGTATTTGGCGGATGGCTTTATTCCAGCCCCTAATCTCGCAGCAGCTGCCAATAACTTCACCGGTGCCGCGCCCCGTGATCAGAAAGATAGGAAATGGATCATCCGTGCGGACTGGAATATTTCCGATAGTGACAAGCTCTTCGGTCGTGTTATCCACTCCGACTCGCAATTGTTCAACAATAGCATCCTCTTAGGGCAAAATGTGGAGTTTCCGCTCGATGGAAGAAACGTCGTACTCAACTGGACTCACGTTTTCAGCCCGTCTCTGGTGCTGGATGCACGAGCCGGACTGAATCGCGCCGTTATGTCACTGGCGCAGAACCTGGAACGAGACTCGGACCCGATCTGGTCGGAGAGGTATGGGATCAGAAATATCAACACGGGTAGGACTTGCAACTATGCCCCGAGGCCAGCCATGGTCGGCTACAGTGCCTTTGGCGGCGCGGGCAACTGCATCGTTCCGGTAAACAACGACTACTACTACATGGCCGATACGAGCTACACCACGGGTCGGCACGAGTTGACCTGGGGATTTACCTATGTAGACAGGTTCACACAGCAACTGGCGGCCTCCTGGACCGAGGGGTTTTTCAGCTTTACAGGCGGAATTACTGGGAACGATGTTGCCGACTTCATTTTGAGACATCCCGAGAGCGCCACGGGTGCCTCGGCAGGTGCGGCGAATCGAGCTTCCATGTGGTGGGACGCCTATATCGAGGACCGCATCCGCATGACGCAAAATTTCAGCCTGACCTTGGCTTTGCGCTACCAGGTGCATCCCTGGCTTGGTCTGGAGGCTGGGCCGGAACAGGGCAATTATCTGGATTATATGGATTTTGCACGTCCTCGTGGAGGTATCTTTTTTGGAGGCCCGGAGAGTCTGATCGCCACCGACTACAATGACTTTGCTCCACGAATGGGGTTTGCCTGGACGCCCGGTGGCAGCGACGATTTGGTGCTCCGTGGCAGCTATGGTGTCTTCTATGACGAAACACCAGGAAACGATCTAGCCTGGGATAGCTCTGGTCCGCAGAATGCGTTCATTAACAATGCGTTTAGTAACAACCCGCAAAATCCCCTGGACATCGGCACACTGTTCGCGGACCCTCCGGTATTTACTCCGACCGGTTTTAATGAAATTCTGGATGCGAGTGATCCGATAGGGTATGTGTCACTGATTACAAACGAAAGACGCAGTCCGTATCTGCAAAACTGGACCATGAGCGTTCAAAAAATGTTTCCGGGACAGCTGTTGTTTGAGACGGCCTACGTTGGGTCGACGGGAAGGAAGATGTCGATGCGACAGGAGCTCAATCGTCAACTTCCCCGGCTCGGTGCCCCTCTCTTTAATCACGAGGATCGCCCCTGGCCCAATATCGGTTTCAATATTCAGGACGCTGGCGCAGGAATGTCAAAGTACCAGTCACTTCAGGTCACCGTCAGAAAAACCAGCTCCAACTTCACCATGCTCATGGGCTATACCTACGGGAAGACGACCGACTGGGATTCCTTTGGATCATTCACTACCTATCGACTTAATGATAGCAACAACGGCCGAAGTGATTGGGATATGGGACACCGTCTATCCTTAAGCTGGAACTACCTGCTTCCGGGGATGGATAGCCAATCCGCGGCGGTTCGAGGGATAGTGGGTGGCTGGCAGTTTGGCGGCATTACGACGATCAACAGTGGACTGCCGGTTTCGGTTCGGATGTCTACCGACAACTCCAACACAGGAACTCAATTCAACGCGCGTTCGCCGAACAGGATCGGCAGCGGCAGATTGGACAACCCCACCATTGCCAGATGGTTCGACACAAGCGCCTTCGAAACACCTCCTTGTGATGTATCGGCCTTCGGGGAGGAATTCTGTCAAACGTCGTTGTTGTCAAATACATACGGAAATAGCGGCAAGGGTATCCTCGATACAGATGGGATCATCAACTTTGATTTTGCTCTGGTTAAGAACTTTGATCTTTCCATGATCCCAACCGAGCAGGGACGGCTGCAGGTCAGATTCGAGTTCTTCAACGCATTCAATCACCCAAACTTTCGTGGCCCAAACTCAGGTATTGAGAGCGCAGCCTTCGGAACAGTCAACGGCGCGTTGCAGGGCCGGCAGATTCAGTTCGCTCTCAAGATGTACTTCTGATCTTTCAGAGCCATAGGCTTCAGCCTGTGAGCCCCCACAAAAGCGGGACCCGTGGGCTGAAGCCCAGTGTGTGTTTGGCGCCTCACCCTTGCCCTTGCCCTCGCCTTCAAACCTGCCTTTGCCTGTGCCTTAGCCTCACTTCTGCTCTTTCCTGTCCAGCTCTCGTCTCTCTCATGGGAAGGCGAAGGCGAAGGCAAAGGCACAGGCAAGTTTAAGGGCAAGGACGAAGGCAAGTAGGACGCTAAACACGTACAAAGCCCACGGCTCTGTGGTGAGCACGGCTACTGCGTAATCTGTGCCAACAAGTCCTGTGCCATAGAATCCTCAGGTTGCACCCTTAGCAAGCGCCGAAGAGTCTCAGCTGCTTTCTCTTTTTCGTTCATTCGGAGGTGCGTCATGGAGAGATTTATATAAGCGGGCCTGAAACCCGCCTCGGCTTGGATCGCCTCTTCAAACGCACGCCCGGCTTGTGCCAACATGCCCTTGCGCAGAAAAACGGAACCCTTGTTGTTATGGGCACTCGCATATTTCGGCCGAAGCCGAAGCGCTTCCTCAAACGACCCCAGAGCGTCGTCGAGTGAGCCTTTCTCTAAATAGGCATAACCCAGGTTGTGGTGGCCCTCAGCGGAATCTTGTTGAATTCTCAAGGCCTTGCCAAACGCATTGATCGCTCCTTGAAAGCGCTTCATTTTGAGATAGGTGTTCCCAAGATACATAAGGGGCTCAGCAGCCTGGCCTTCGATCTGATGAGCCCGTTCGTAAGCCTTGATAGCCTGCTCCAATAATCCCTTCTTGACCAACTCATGGCCGAGGTTGTTTTGGATGTCGGCTGACCAGGGAGCTAAGCGACTGGCATTACGGTAGCTGTCTATGGCCTTGTCTATTTGACCCGTTTTCCCGTAGATGTGGCCGAGATTGTTATGGCTTTCGGCATAATCGGGATTCAAACGGAGGGCTTTCTCGAAGGCCTCAAGCGCCTCGTCCGTTTGTCCCTGGTCTATGTAGATGACCCCAAGGCTATTCCACGACTCGGCTGTATGGTGGCCCTGCTCCATCAGCTGGTGCTGATAGTAGATCGCGGCCTGTTGGTCGAGTCCCGCCCTCCTAAATGCGTCGGCAATCAAAGTGTGGTCTCGGAAGAATTCCATGCCGACGGATTTGCCGGGAAAGGGAAGGGCAGCTCGGATCAGCTCTTCTTCAGATCGAGGGGTATTCTGGATATCCTGGATAACCTGCTGAGTGGGAACCCTGCCCCGATAGATCTTCAGGACGTTTCCGTTCGAATCCAAAAGCATCGAAGTGGGCAGTGCTAAGTCGCGTATCTTGCCAAACAGAAAGCGATTGACCAGGTTGAAAGCGGCAACGACATCGTCATCAGCAAGCAGTACCGCAAATTTGAGCTCTTTTTCCTTCGCGTACGCCTTTACCTTTGCGTGATCAGCAGGATCGTCTACAGACATCGCCAGGATTGTGGTGTTCAGGGCCTCCAGATCCTTCTGATGTAACCGCAGGTCTCTCATCTCTTCCCGACACGGCGGACACCAGGTGGCCCAAAAGTTCAACAATACCTTGCGACCTTTGTACCTACTCAGTTCATGCAGTCTTCCATTCACGTCCGGCACCCGGAATTGAGGCGCCGCAAGTTCCTCCAGTAGCCAAGTACCCGTGTAGGGAAGAGGTGCTTCAACTGGCGATTCCGTCTTATCGCTATACCAGTCGCTAGATTGATTGGGAGACTGAAAGGGATGCGTCGTGACCTTGTCCACTCCCTCAACGATAGTTATCCGGTGATTTGCTGGAAGATCACGAAATGTCTGGACTTCGCCACTGGGCCACTCTACCTTGACTCGCGGAATCCCTCCTTGGTTCTTCAGGCCAAACCAAACGCGCCGCGAGCTCTGTGACAAGAATCCAGATCCGATCTTGACGAATTTCGTTCGCGAACCCAGATTGGTCTCGAGAACAATCTTTGCTCCAACAGCATCTCTGTTGCTGCGCCTCCCCCTGAGATCAAAGCTAGCAGCGTTGTATCCAGTCATGAGTTCATTGCGTAATAGCCGGAGTTGCGGCGAGTTTCGATTCTTGAGTATCACATCCAGGTCGCCATCTTGATCGAGATCGCCCACGGCGAAAGCTCTCCCATCCTCGCGGAAATCCAAGCCTGTTATGCCGGAGGCATCTGCGAAAGTACCGTCACCACAGTTGATATAGAAATTGTTCGTCTCGCGTGAACTCAGAGAACCACCTTGCCGGATCAGCAAGTTCACGGCATCCCACCCATTCTGATATTGGGCGCCAAGGCGGCTTCCGGGTGCCGGAGAGGAGCCTGCATATTCTGACGGAGATTGCGACACGACCTGTCGCCAGAAAAAGCTTCAAAGGTCTTTTGTATCTTCATTGGTGATAAAGCCGTTCAACACATAGAGGTCCTCATGACCATCATTATCGAAGTCAAGGAAATCGCTGCTCCAGGCCCACCGGCCCAACTCGGCATCCGCTTGTGCGCCGATTTCTTCAAAAGTTCCGTCACCCTTGTTTCTGAACAGGGAGTTTCCTTTGGCATGGCGTTGAGACCATCGGACGGCGTCTTCCGGCCGCCGGTTCTGAAATTCCTGCAGTGAAGTAATCCGTTGACCCGCCGAGGACCACATGTTTCCGACATAGAGATCCAGGTGTCCATCGTTGTCAAAATCCTCCCAGGCCGCGCTCATTCCGGCTCCGATATCTTCCACTCCCGCCTCTCGAGCCACATCCGTGAATGTGCCGTCGCCGTTATTCCGATAGAGATTGTTGCGTCCAAAGTCGTTGGCAACGTACAGGTCCGGGAAATGGTCCCCGTTGTAGTCACCCCAAGCTGCAGCAAAGCTGAAGCGGAGATTCTTTTGGTTCATTCCAGATTGTCTGGTGACGTCACGGAACTTACCGTTTCCGTTGTTCCACAAAAGGATGTTGGGGGCACCATTGTTGGCATCGTAGTAAGGCAAAGGATAATTACCCAATTCCTCCTGGCCCCGCCAAAAAGCGTAGGAGCAAATATAAAGGTCGAGATACCCATCACGGTCATAGTCAGCCAGGGCAGCGGATACCTTGCTCCCTTTGGTGCGATCGATCGCCTCAAATCCGGAATCGTGCCCCAAAGTGAACCTGCCGGAACCATCGTTATGAAATAGCATGGATTTGGTTCCAACGACGATTAGATCCGGATCACCGTCGTTGTCCATATCGGCAAAAAGACTAGACGATGTGTTGTCCAAGACATCGACTCCCGCCTTTCGGGTGATGTCTAGAAAGGTGCCATCTCCATTGTTATGAAATAGCAGATTGGGAAGGCCTGCAGGCTGGGAGATATAGAAGTCTTCATCGCCATCGCCGTCTACATCGGCGATCGAGACACCGTTATGACCATAGATATCCATTCCGGATACAACATCCAGGACTCCCTGCCAGTGATCGACACCCCACAGCAGCTGTTGCTGATAAGACCTGTTTTTCCCTAGCGCTTGCTGAGTGATCTCCCTGAAGGTCTTACGCACATTTCGCCCCCACGACATGGAGAGCGCTTGCAGTCTTAGAAGTTTCCATCTGCCCAGGTCGTCCTTGTGCCAACTGAGCCTCCAGTTCCCTTTCCATTGTAGGGATTCTCCGGCATTACCTTGACCAAGAATGTAGTAAATAACGTCGCTATCCAAGGTTGAGTTTGCGGTGGAGCCTGCGGTTGGTGGCGACTCTATCCTTGTCACTTTGAACTTCACGTAGTCTATTTGTTCGGCTTCTCGTAATAGCTTCTTGACCTCTGACGGAAACGTCTCCGGAGTGACGAGCTCCTCACGGGGTGGCTCTCCTCGGAAGATTTCGAGCCCCTTTTCAGTTTTTACTTTCCGGCTGACATTCGGCTCTAGCGGTGTCCCCTTGAACTCGGAGCTGAGCAGTTCACGCAGGGTAGAATCGGAACCCCTGGCACTCTTGAGCGTACTGGCAAACTCCTCTAACAGGTTCTCAATTTCAGTGTCCTGTTGCTCAGACACCCATTCGTCAGCATCTGCTGGAACTTTCCTCAGGGCACTTTCGACTTCACCAAGTGGAAGGTCCTTGGGAGGGATAGTGTATTCCTGTGCCCAAACTTGCCTGGCGGGAAGCTCAGTTTGACGTGTGGAAAAGTAGACAAACCCAGCTATTAGCAATAGACACAGGCCCGCGAGTCCCAGGTAGGTGCTCCTGGACATCCGTTTTAGTAGCGGCTTCTCTGAGGTAGGCCGACGGCCTGCTTTAGGTCCACCTGGCTGGCCTTTTTCAGACGTCATCTTGACGTCTTTTTTTTTCTTTCGTTTGCTACTCATGCGCTGACTGGGAGGAGCTTATGCTTTGTACTCCGCCCACTCGTATGTGTTTAGCGTCTTCTTCTTGCCCCTGCCCTCGCCTTCAAACTTGCCTTTGCCTTTGCCTTCCCCTTTTCCCTCACCTTTCCTTTGGTCTATTAGAAACGCTCTCGGTTGCCGAAACACCCGATGAGAACTGTTCTTGTACAGAGGGAAGGAGTAAGGGGAAAGGCAAAGGCACAGGCAAAGGCAAAGGCAAAGGCAAAGGCACAGGCAAAGGCAAAGGCAAGTTTGAAGGTGAGGGCAAGGGCAAAGGCAAGTACGCCGCTGAACACGTACTCTCTCGGAGAGAGACGCCTAATTTAGAATACCGGACGTAGGTAAAATGGATATATCCGAGTCCCTTCTCAGGATGCAGCATGCGCATCAGGATGAGATCGATCACTTCCAGCAAGCGGCGCCGATGAGTAGGATGGTGCGTCATCTCGTAGTAGGTAGTCAAGGCCTCCAGCCAATGCATGTGGGCATCCAGCGACTTGCGGTCGCGTCCGGCCTCGCCTTCCGATTTGGGCTGCCAGTTGGGCCCCATGAGTTCGATGTAGCCGCCGTTTCGCGAAGCGCGGCCGCTGAGCCACATTCCGTTAGACCGATTACAAATGACCAGGAATGACAATGCAGTCTGAACACAGAGCGAGGCCCGAGGACCCCGCCGCGCCTGCAGCCGCTACTTGGCAGCGCCGCTATGACGTCGACTGGCTCAGGACCCTGGCAATGGGTCTAGTCATTATTTATCACGTTGTCGTCAGCTTTCAGCCCTGGGCGATAAAGATCTTCTTCATCAAGAACGAGCGGTCTCTGGAAGGGCTGTGGATTGTCATGTCGATGATCAATGTCTGGCGCATTCCGATCCTTTTTATGATCTCCGGCATGGGTGTCCGCTTCGCCATGGAACGCCGTGACTGGAGGCAACTCCTCAAAGACCGGGCGGTTCGGATACTCTTACCGTTCGTTTTCGGACTTTTTTCCATTTGCCCCATCAGCGTTTATGTGGCGATGAAGTATTACGATAAGGAAGCCGCTTACATTCCTAATCCCGGGCAGCTTTGGTTTCTTGTCAATATCTTCCTGTACGTCCTATTGCTCCTTCCACTCCTGGTTTACCTGAAGAAGCATCCGGACAACTCCGTTTTGCGCGTTCTGTCAAGAATACTCCGCCGGCCGTGGTCTCTTTCTATTGTAGTTCCGGCCATACTGGTGTCAGGGGCCACCCAAAAGCGGCCAGTGAGGGCCACTTCAAAACCGGCCATTTTCAAGAGCCATTGAGGGCTGCATCCTGCGTAGGATGCGCCGATGGCCAATACATTGAAAATGGAAAAGAAGCAAACGGTTTTGGCGCTCCTGAAGCTGGGCTGGTCGTATCGTCGGATCGAGCGAGAGATGGGAGTCCGACGAGAGAGGATTGCCCGCTATGATCCCTCCCGAGATTCAAAACCGGCCAAAGTGGCCCCCGGCTCGGAGGAGCAAAAGCGGCCAAAGCGGCCCCCGGGTCTGCGCAGCTTCTGTGAGCCCTTTCGGGAGCAGATTGAAAAGAAACTCCAGCAGGGATTGCAGGCCAAGCGGATCTGGCAGGACCTGGTCTTCGAGCAGGGATTCGGGGGAGCCTACAACTCCGTCAAGCGCTTCTGTGGAAAGCTCAAGGCGGAGAGTCCTCGCGTGTTTGCTCGGGTGGAAACTCCCCCCGGTCGGGACCTGCAGATCGACTTCGGCAAAGGAGCCCTGACTCGGACCGAATCGGGTCGTTACCGCCGTCCTCATCTGTTCAAGGCCGTCCTCTGCCACTCGCGCCACTCCTATGAGGAAGTCGTCTGGCGGCAGGAACTGAAGACGTTCATCCGCTGTGTCGAGGAGGCTTTTCACGCTTTTGGAGGCGGCGTGGAGGTGGTTCGCCTCGATAACCTCAAGGCCGGGATCACCCGGGCTTGCTTGGTGGACCCCGAGGTCAATGCCGTCTTCAGTGCGCTCGCTCGCCACTACGGCTTCGCCGTGCTGCCCATCCATCCGGGCGCTCCGAACGAGAACGGAAAAGTCGAAAGAAGCATCGGATATACCGACTCCAGCGCGCTCAAAGCTCGCCGCTTCGAGAGCCTGGATGCGCAGAATGAGCATCTGCAGAGTTGGAACGAGCGAATCGCCCGCCAGCGCATCCACGGCACCACCAAGCAGCAGGTCTGGCCCCGCTTTGTCGAAGAACAGAAGCATCTCCGACCGCTTCCGGATTCCCGCTTCAGTTTCTTCCGCGTGGGCCGTCGAACGGTCTCCACCGATGGCCACATCGAAGTCGACCGAGCGTTCTACTCGGTGCCCAATCATCTGCTCGGTTGTGAAGTCGCCGTGCACTGGGATGATCGTATCGTCCGCGTCTTCTTTCGTGAGCAACAGGTGGCCCTGCATCCGAAGCACCCGCCGGGGAGATTCCGAACCGAAACGAGCCATCTTCCGGAACGCAAACGCTACGCGCACTATCGAACCGAGCATCATCTGCTGAAGCAAGCCCGAGCCGTGGGTCCAGAGGCGCACCGCTGGGCCGAGCGAGCTCTGGAGGTCCGAGACATGCTCGCCTACCGACTCGTGCAGGGCATGATCTCGCTGACCCGCCGCTACCGCGCTTCGGTCGTCGACGAAGCCTGCGGCAAGGCGCTCGCACATGACGCCTTCCGCTACCGGACTCTGGTGGCTTTGTGTAAGCGACTGGACGTGCCGCAGCGCTCTTTGTTTACCTCCGAGCACGAGTTGATCCGACCGCTGTCCGAGTACCAGATCACCGATCCCACAGGAGAACCAGAATGATCTCATCAGAACTGGAACGAAAACTTCGTCACCTCCGGCTCTCGGGCCTGGCTCAGGTCTTTGACGTTCGCCTGCAACAAGCCGTCCAGGGAAGGCTCAGCCATCAGGAGTTCTTTGAGCTGCTGATTGATGACGAGCTGACCCGCCGTCGGGACCGGCTGTTGGAGCGACGTTTGCGCCAGGCCCAGTTTCCGGAACAAAAGCACTTGGAGGACTTTAACTTCTCCTTTAACCCCTCCATCAACCGGCAGCAGATCTTCGATCTGGCTACCGGCCGATTCATCCAACAGCGCCGCGGCTGGTTGGTCATCGGTCAGACCGGAGTCGGCAAGAGCCATCTGATCATCACCGTCGGGATCAAGGCGGTCGAAGCCGGTCACCGGGTGCAGTACAAGTCGGCTTTCGATCTGCTGGAAGACATCGCCGAAGCCACGGCCACCGGCAGACGCCGATCTTACATTACGGAGATGACCCGGATCCCGCTGCTGATCCTCGAGGATCTGGGACTCCGCAGAGTGCCGGAGTCGGCGGCAGAAGATCTGTTGGAGATCCTGCACCGCCGATACCAGAAGACCTCGACGATCCTCAGTTCGAATCGACCCCTGGAGGACTGGGGCGCGATGCTGGGAGGAGATACGGCGGCCACCTCGGCGCTGCTGGACCGCTTCCTGCACACTTCGGAAGTCACCTTCATTCGGGGCAAGAGCTATCGCCTCTACGAGCGACAGCAACGAGAGAAATCCACCCCGAAGCGAGGGAAAGAGAAATGACACCTGCGAGGCGAGTGCTGTGAGTGCGGGCTTGTCCCCTACTCGCAGACCCTGGGACTCAGCCCCAGGCTTCGTAGATTGCCCGCTCCGAGGGAGGGGTCAGGACAGGGTGGGGCAGAGCTCATTGCTTGAGGGGCCTCTGAGCGAATGTTTTTTGAAAAAAGGAAGCCAGGAAGAAGCCGTGTCGTTGAAACCAAGCAGAGACCATGGAAGCCAGGCTTCTCGAGTTTCCCCCAACACCCCCGGAAAGCCGTGGAAACTGCCGCGCTATGGAAACCGTGGGAAAACGGCTGCCTCGCGAAGACGACTCCAGGAGGCGAGTTTTTCCACCGTTCCCACAGCGCTTGGAAAACTCCTCCGGACGGAGTTTCCCACAGTTCCCACCGCTTCTACGGCTGAACACACAACAAAGCCTCCTCCCCCCGCTTCGCGGGGAGGGCTTCACAAGGGATTGAAATGACTCGAACCGGAGGATATAACTACTGAATTACTGGCCGGTTTTGACCCGGCCCCGCCTGGCCGCTTTTGAAGTGGCCCCCGACACAGGTTGAAGCGTGGCTTCTAGATCCAGAGATTTTCACCCTTTACGCCCTGACACCACACGGCTTCTGGCTGGGGATGGTCTGCTTTGCCACAGGCTTCATCTTTATTTCTCTTAAGGATGTTTTCTGGCAGGCAGTGGAAGGAGTTCGCCGGAGTGCCCTGGCAGCGGCATTTCTGCTCTATCTGGTGCGGCTAATGGTCTTTCAGCTGGAGGCAGTACCCAACTTGCTGATTGCTCTTGAGTCCATGTGCTGGATGCTGGCTATACTTGGGTATGGATCACTGTACCTCAACAAACCTTCCGACAGACTGGCCTACTGCAGCAAAGCTGTATACCCGGTGTACATAATTCACATGCCCGTGCAGTACTGTATTGCATACTATCTTTTTCCCCTTCATCTGCCGGTAATCTTGAAACTAAGCTTGCTTCTGGCAGGAACTTTCGGCGGCAGCCTGTTGATTTTCGAATATGTCATCAAAAGACTGAAGTGGATCCGTCCCCTATTCGGTATGAAGCTGAGCTATGGCTGACAATGGCTGATGTCTATTCGATCCCGACGCAGTGTGGGCAAAACGGCTGCAGGCAGCATCCGTCCAGGAGGGTTTCTTCAGAGCAGCCTAAAGTGCACTGACACGGTCGCGATCACAGACACCGGCTCCCCGGCCAGCAAGGTGGGAGAGTAGATCCACTGCCGGACCGCCACAAGGGCTGCATCGTTCAACAGTGGATGCCCTCGGATTACCTTGACATCGGCTACATTCCCCACTTCTCCGATTGTCACTTCAAGGATTACCGTACCCTCGACCCGGACTTGCCTGGCCAGGTCAGGATAGTTAGGTTCCACCCGCTTGATCAATTTCGATGCCTGAACGTCCCCTTCGACGGAGATCGGCTCCTTCTTCTTTTGGGGAAGTGGAGGAGGCTCTGTTACTTCTATCCGGGCAGAACCCTTCCCAGTACCACCTTCTCCACGAGCGGCAACTGTGTAGGTTATGGAAGATTCTGGGTGCACTCGCTGCGAACCACTGGATCCGACCGTGCCAATTCCTTGGTCAATGGTGACATCCGTGGCATCACTGGCAATCCACTTTAGAACAGAAGATTCGCCCTTCTTTATTTGGGCAGGAGCTGCTGAAATCACGACAGTCGGAATAGCGGGCTTCTTAGCCGGAGCTGGCTGAGCGACACGTACCCTTGTGGAGTCACTCGCTTCTCCTCCATCACCCTTGGCAGTGATTGTGTAAGTCGTAGGGTTGGCAAGAAAGACCCGAAGGGAGCCCTTGGGAGGGACCTTGCCAATGCCAGGCTCAAGAGTGACGACAGTTGCATTAGTAACGGTCCAATGGAGAACCGAAGCATTACCCACTTCTACTTGAGACGGACTTGCTGATATCTCAACAGTTGGAGAAGGAGGCTTCTCTGCGTCAAGAGCAGGAATCGTCGCCTTGGGCTGTACAACGGTTGTCGGCGGTAATAAATTGAGGTAGGCCACAAAGGCCACTACGAGAAGGGCCAGAGCTAATCCCAGAATCGAGGCTCGTCTCTTGGTGAAGTTGGAGATCCGAAACGGCAGCGGCTTCTCCTTGTCGCCGACGACCTCCTCCACTGCGTCAATCAGCCGATCCACGTCCTGATGGAATCGCCCATCACTGATCTCGATTGCTTGTCTTCGCACCAAGTTCTCCAGCGGTGCGGGAAGATCAGTCTTGGGCATCGCGGCACCCCCTACCAAAGCAGGGATAACGCGCACGTCCCGATCAAGTGCGGCAGAGATTTCCAGGCGTATGAAATCATCGGGATCATCCAGTCGACGAAGGCCCTTTTCGTCAGTGCTCGTGAGCCATTGCTTCCCGATTACAGCAATTAGGACCTCACAAGAACCCACGCTCTCGTTGATCACCTTGACGAAATCAACACCGGGACGCAGGGTGTCGATGTCCATGAAGACCTGAACCTTGCCGAAGTGGCTAGCAAGTCGGTCATACAGTCGGCCTGCCTGCCCTGAGCTGTCATCACGCCGATAACTAATGAAAATTCCTGCCACAGTAGTGTCCCAACGTTTGGGTTTCTAATCTCTGTAAAGTATTAATGAGTAATATGTTAGAGAAGATAATGGGTGTTTCCGACTTGAAAGTGAGTGTACGCTCACGCCCTTCAGTTCATAAGGAGGGCGAGCATGTACACGGGCACGACGATTTTTTCTCAGGTGATGCGGCATCTTCCCTGGCATCATTTTCATCGCATTGTTCAGCACTACGGAGGCGACTACAAGGTCAAGTCGTTCCGCTGTGCCGACCATTACCGGGTCATGGCCTTTGCACAGTTGACCTATCGCGAGAGCTTGCGCGATATCGAAGCCTGCCTACGGGCCATGAGATCCAAGCTCTTCCACATGGGCATTCGCTCCACGGTCTCCCGCAACAATCTGTCCAATGCCAACGAGAGGCGCGACTGGCGCATCTATGCCGAGTTTGCCCAAGTGCTTATCGCCGAAGCGCGCCGCCTGTACACCGACGAGGACCTGGGAGTCGACCTGAACGCGACCGTCTATGCCTTGGACTCCACGACCATCGACCTGTGCCTCTCGGTCTTCCCCTGGGCGCGCTTCCGCCGTACCAAGGGGGCGATCAAACTGCATACCTTGCTCAACCTGCACGGCGCCATTCCCGAGTTCGTTCTGATCTCGGACGGAAAACTGCACGATGTCCACGCCTTGGACCACCTGATTCCTTGTCCCGGTGCCTACTACATCATGGATCGCGGATACCTGGATTTCGGGCGCCTGTACCGACTCCATTCTGCCCGGTCGTTATTCGTGACCCGCGCCAAGGCCAACTTCAAGTTCCGCCGCCGCTACTCCCACCCGGTGGACAGAACGACGGGACTGATCTGCGACCAAACTGTCCTGCTGAGCACCTTCTATCCGGCCAAGGCCTACCCCGAACCTTTGCGTCGCATCAAGGCCTTTTACGGCACCAGTCCCAATGCCGTGAAAACACAAATCTGGATCGCCCTCAGTACCTACCTGCTCATCGCCATCATCCGCAAGCGCCTCTATCTCGAGTTGCCGCTCTACACAATTCTCCAGGTCCTGAGTGTCTCGCTCTTCGAGAAAACCCCAATTTTACAGGCCTTTCAGGACATGCATTACATTACTCAGAATAGTGACATTCATAAACAGTTGATGTTATTCGACTAACGCTGGGACGCTACTGTTCCTGCCATTCTTAAAGCCTAGGGAGTCCAAAGAGTAAGTAGTCCTATCGTACTCCCAGGAATCGGAGAATTACAATCAGTCTGGCAGATTCCTGAACTCGGACGTTTAGTGGTAGCAGAGGCAGAAGCCACAATGGACCACTGGGAGAAACCCCTAGACCTGGAAATAGGTGACACCATCATCTGGCGAGGCGAAGCCATGCGCCTCAGCAACGACAAGGACGGCATGCCTGCAGCAAGAAAGGAGGGTCCGCCCATCACGGAGGGGTCATCGGTGCCAAGGCGTTCGCGCGCGAAAGCCGACGAAAAACAATCTAGCGACGGCTCCTGCTAGAAATGCCCTGGCGCGTCCATGCGCTTGTGCAACACCCGCACGATCAAGACACCGTTTTCTTGCCGAATGTAGAAGATGACGTGGGAATGATGCTCGAGCGCGTAAGGTCAAAATATTGGGTCGTGCCGCCGCCGTGTCGGCGCGAACTCCTAACCGCCTATGACCTGGGGCTGGCACGGAAGAATGAAGTCCGCTACGCTTGCACTTGGATTGCAATGAATCTCGAGCTTCGGGAACTTACCCTCCAGTACCCCGGCAAGCCACCCCTTTTCAAGGGGTTGAACCTGACTATCGAGGGCGGCGACTTTGTCTTTATCCAGGGTCCTTCGGGCAGTGGCAAGTCCAGCCTACTGAGGCTGCTCAACCGACTTCAGGAACCCACTTCGGGTCGCATCCTGGTCGACGACAAGCCGGCAGAACGGCACGATGTGAGGCAGCTGCGCCGTCGTATCGGATACGTCCAGCAAACGCCCATCATGGTGCCGGGCACGATACGGGAAAACCTCGTCCTGCCATTTAGATTCAGAATCTCTCAGAGCCAGGAATCACCCCATGACCGGGTGTTGCAGCAGAGACTGAAGTCTTATCTGCTGGAAGACATCGATTTGGAGGATGATGCCACTCAAATGTCGATAGGCCAGAAACAGCGCATCGCCCTGATCCGAACCCTCTTGACAGATCCTGAACTCATTCTGGCCGACGAACCTAGCTCGGCCCTGGATGGGCAGTCTCGCAGTATCGTTCAGACTGAACTGGAACGCTTGAATCAGGAACAGGGCCTGGCCGTCGTTCTGGTCACACATCTCGATTTTCAGCCGGAAACCGTACGGCCGAGGAGATTCGTGCTCGATCAAAACGGCCTGCTGGAGACCGAGCCATGAACTTGATCGAAATCACACCCGTTCAACTTTTCCTCTGTCTGCTCTTCGTGGTCGTCGCCGGCATCGGGTCCTTCATGCTCAAGCTCAAGCTCGAAAAGGACCTGGCCTGGGGCACGGTGCGTACCTTCGTCCAGCTCTTCATCATGGGTTATGTTCTCAAGTTCATCTTCCAGCTCAACAACGTTGTTTTCATTCTGCTGCTCTATGCATTCATGATCTTCTGGGCCGCCCAGGCCGTGCGGAGCCGTGTCCAGGAAGACAGGGTTGCCTTTTTCCTTCCCACTTTCATCTCAATGATTGCCAGCTACATGCTCGTCTCGATCCTGGTCACAGCCGTCATCGTCCAGGTCAAACCCTGGTACACCCCTCAGTACTTCATCCCTTTGGGTGGCATGATCATCGGCAATGCAATGAATGCCATCACCATTGCCTTGGACCGGATGTTTTCCGACTTCCGCCGGCAGCGCGAAGAAATCGAACTTGCGCTCTGCCTTGGCGCCACTTACCAGGAGGCTAGCCATGAGGCCATGCGCGACGCTATCAAGGCAGGCATGATTCCATCAATCAACGCCCTCATGACCGTCGGGCTGGTCTCTTTGCCTGGCATGATGACGGGGCAGATTTTGGCTGGCTCTGATCCCCTCACCGCGATCAAATACCAGATTATCGTCATGCTGATGATCGTCGCCGCCACCGCAATCGGATCGGTCCTGGTTGCTCATGTGGTTCGTCGCCGGTGTTTCACAGGGGCACACCAGATGGTCATTTGAGTCGAGCCTGGATTGTGCCACTGTCGGCGCCCCGACTTTGGATGGAGGCAAGGGGCTGTGGTAGCTTGGCATCCATGAGACCATCGACGTTGCTGGGCGCGGCATTGGCGGCAGTGATGCTGTCCTGGGGATGCGGCGATGGCGATGTTCGGCGAGAACGACGACGGCTCTCCGAAACCACTGCCCGCGCGCGTCGGGATCCTCACTCGTGAGAACGGCGAGTGGCGCTACGGCTGGATTGACGATCCGGACAGCAACGTCTTCCACAAGGCCACGGCCTACCAGCCGGCTGGCGCGCCGGCCGGCATCCTGACCTTCGGCGGGACCGCGGCGACGGTGAAGCTCTGGGACGCGGCCGGTCAGGCCCGGACGCTCTGGGAGGCCGACTTCGGCGGCCTCTTCAGCCGCATGCGTGACGCCGAAGCCGGTGACATCTACGGTGATGGCACCGCCGGGGATTCTACCGGCCGTTACCGGGTCGCCCGTTGCCAGGACGGAGCCGGAACCGGAGGAGTCCCGCGGATTACTCGTCAACACGCCCGACGCTGAGCCAGGCTACGTGCTCTTTGCGCCGCTGCTGTCCGGCACGACCTATCTCATCGACGGCGACGGCATGGTCGTCCACACCTGGGAGGGCACGCACGCGCCCGGTGCGTCGGTGTACCTGCTGGACAACGGCCACCTCCTCCGCACCGCCCGCGAATGGGAAGTTCCCGTCTTCAAGGGCGGCGGCCAGGGCGGCCGCATCCAGGAGTTCACCTGGGACGGCAAACTGGTGTGGGACTTCGCCCTCGCCGACGAGCAGCGTCTGCTCCACCAGGACATCGAGCCGCTGCCCGACGGCCACGTGCTGGCGATCGCCTGGGAGCAGAAGAGCGCCGAGGCCTCGCGTCGTGCGGGTCGCCGTCCGAACCTCACCCCGCAAAAGGGCCTGTGGCCCTACGTCGTCCTCGAGCTTGATCCCCTGCCGCCGGATGACGCCCGAATCGTCTGGTCGTGGCACATGTGGGACCACCTCGTCCAAGCCCACGACCCGAACGCGGCGAATTACGGCGACCCGGCGATGGTGCCCCATCGGATCGACATCAACGGCGACGGCGAGCCCGAGCAGGTCGACGACACAGAGCTCGAGCGGCTCAAGACGCTGGGCTACGTGCCCCTCGACGCCACCCGTGAGGAGCTGCGGTCGGACTTGCTGCACACCAACGCCGTCGCCTATCACGCCGGTCTCGACCAGATCGCCCTGAGCGTACCGAGGTTCAACGAGATCTGGATCGTCGATCACGCTGGGCAAGGCGGTGATCTCCTGTATCGCTGGGGCAACCCGCAAGCCTACGGGAGGGGCGACGAGACTACCCAGCAACTGTTCGCACAGCACGACGTGCGATGAATCCCAGACGATCTGCCGGGCGGCGGCAACCTCATGATCTTCAACAACAGCATGGGTGAGAAGGACGGTCGATACTCGGCCGTCTTCGAGATCGCGCCGCCGTTGGACGGTGCCGGCCGGTACCTGCTGCCGGACGCCGGCCCCTTCGGCCCGCTGCGTCCGCGGTGGACGTACAAGGCCCCGAAGACGTTCCACGCCAGCTTCATCTCGGGCGCGCACCGGCTCCCCAACGGCCACACCTTCATCACTGCGGGACCACAGGGACGGTTCTTCGAGGTCACGCCGGCGGGCAAGATCGTGTGGCTGAGATAGGGATGGAAACCAGGAGAGGGAAGAGCACCTTGGTACTTCTGTGACCCCCTACTCGAGGGCTGGTTGCAGAATGATTCCAACTGGGCAAGCGAAAGACTTCATGACCGCCGTCATTGGCCTACTCTTCCTTCGGGACAGACCTTTCCTCTGAGAGAAAGCCGCGCAGGACGTTGTCCGTAATTCGGGACACATTGTTCGCGTACTCGTTGTAGGAAAGACAACTCGACCAGGAAATGGAGCTGGCTGAGAAGACGGCTCCTCCGTTGGGGTACTCGAAAAAGACCATGTCGGCCTTCACCCGTGGATTAACAGATCCGGACTGTTTGGAATCCGAGACCAAAACCTCTTCTACGACGTGCTGGAACAGATCGGAAAAACCGGTGGCAGTTGCCAGTACCAGGGCATGTCGAGGAGACCCCAGGACAGGATCCAGGCGATCGATATCGAGTCCAGCAGCCCCATACTCCAAGACCAGGCAGGGAAAGTCGCCAATGGGCTCATCGGGGCCAATCCCCTCAAAAATGAACGCGGCCCGAGGGTCGAAGCTTCCTGACTGCCTCCTGAAAGGTCTTCCGCTATCATAAGCCTGGGCCGTGAAACCGACCCCCACCAGTTTCTGTGGCGGCCGACCTCGAAAACGCCACAGTCCTCCCAACTCGCCGGTGGTACTGTGGTAGTACTCACCAGGTGCGGCCTGCCAGGTCTCGGTCCCGGCTCGTCGCCGGATCTCGATGGTGTGTTTCTCTTCCGGATCCATTGAGGTCACCCAGTAGAAGCCGTTGCCGCCCAGATACATGAGGCGGCCGCCTTGCCTCAAGTAGGAGTGGAGGTCCTCGTCAGTCAGCACGTCGTGGCGATAACCCTTCGTCTGGAGCCAATCCACCAGGTGCAGATCGGCGTTGAATCCGTGGGGTCCCACGGCGACTTCTCCGGTATCCTCCCAGGCCACTTTCGGCCGCAGCTCGAGAATAGGCCTGAGACGCGAGGAATAGCAGACTCCACCGCCGTCGGAGTGGTGGCTGTACAAACTCAGTAGTTGGGGAGTTCTATTCTGCCAGTTGGCGTAGGCCAGGTAGGTAAAGGTCGGCGCCAGGAAGGCAATCTGCGCGGTTGCCGTTCCGCTCTTGGGACGCACGAAGAAGGGGATGAAGTCCTCTGCGTTTCCCGCGCGAAGACGGGCCGCGTAGACGCCGCTCTCGAGGTTCGGAGGCACGCGATACTCGAAATCCACCTCCCAGCCGGCGTCGTCCAGGTCGTCGTCGTGGAAGTGGATCGCTCCGTACTGCTCCGGGCCGGCGACAGGACTGCTCTGCTTGCCGGTCCAGGTGTGAGCAGTCACGCCCCGGGTAGGCATCTGGACGGTTCTGCCATGGAGCCCGTTGGCTGAGGTATCGCTCACCCTGCGAGTCGAGATGTCAGCTGAGAAATCCCAGGCTGCCACCGGATCATCGAGAGGCCGTCCCCGATAGAGGAAGTCGAGTTCCCTGGTCGTAAGGCATCGTAAATAAATAAAGGTATCATGTTATGATTCGGCGGAGTTCGGTTCTATTACATTAATTCCATTCGCCATGGAACGGGTTGGGCCGCATCTGGATTCGCTTCATTTCTTCATTGGAGACTTTGCGTCCAGTGGGATACTTGCGGCGATCTAGCCGGCACGTCACTTTGAGTCCTTTAGCTGTCGTTGTCTTCGCGATGAGTTGAACAATTGTTTCGTAGTCTCGTAAAGGTTCGCCGCGCCAGTTCGAAGAGATGAAAGAAAAGAGGCGGTGTTCGATCTTGTTCCATTTGCTGGTGCCGGGTGGAAAATGACAGACCGAAGCCGGGAGGCCCGTTTCGTCTGCGAACTTCTGCAACTCAAATTTCCAAAGGCGCAACCGCCAACCGTTGCTCCCGCCGGCGTCGGCGGTGATCAGTATCGTTCTTGCATTCGGATAGATCCGTCTCCCTTCCTGGCGCCACCAGCCGCGAATGGAGGCGACCGCAAACGCTCCCGTGTCGTGATCGGTGCCGACATTGACAAAGCCGGTATTGCGCCCAATGTCATAAACGCCGTAAGGATAGGCACGGGGAACGTCGGGAGTGGGAAAGTCATGACCCTGAACCTTGATCGGCTGCCCGGCGGGAAGCCATTGCTGGCCCGCGTTGTCGTAGTTGCCGATGAGTTCTTTCTTCTTGGTATCCACGGAAATGACCGGACTGCCTTCCCTCAGGCAGTGTCTGACGGTGGCGCTGATGTGCCGAAACTGGGCGTCGCGGTCCGGATGATCTTTCCCTTCCTCGGTCTTCCGATTGCTCTGCAGACTGTAGTCGAGGTCGTGAAGGATCTGCGCCACCTTCGTATGACTGACCGGGTGTTTGTGCCGGGCCAGTTCTTTCGCGATGGCCCGCGTGCTCTTGCAAATCCAACGCAACGGAGACTCCGGGTCACCCCGAGTTTGGACCTCGCTCATTTCTTCCAATTGCTCCACCAGCCCCGGGTCCGAAACCGTCAGGGGCTTGCGTCCCGCTCCGGGCCGCCGGATGCGGCCTTCCATGGGCACGAAACCCTCTTCGATTTCACGGATTCCTTTAGCGATTGCCTTGCGCGACAGTCCGCAGGCACGGCGTACCAAACTGACTCCGCCATGGCCCAACGCTCTCGCTTC
Source organism: Acidobacteriota bacterium (assembly GCA_965219855.1). Taxonomy (GTDB): domain Bacteria; phylum Acidobacteriota; class UBA6911; order RPQK01; family JAJDTT01; genus CAUZIZ01. Next base: position 111,892 of record CBDCOR010000010.1, on the reverse strand, counting down.
ACTGGCCGCCATAATCCGCCGCGTTCGTTCATCCAACAGGGGCCATACAGAGCGGAATTTCTCCGTCAATTCGGTCAGCGTATCCATGCATGTGCAGCATAGCATTACTAACTATATATTGACACCTTTATTTATTTACTCCTCCTAAGGACCCGGTCGAAGACACGGGGACTCTCGATCTTCCCGTTGAAATGACCGCCCACCCGAGCTTCTCCCCGATCCCTCCAGCTCCAGTATGCCGCCATCAAAAGGGGGGCATCACTCTGGCCGATCTCGCGCGTCGGGACGCGCCGCTCCACGACGGCGAGGCTTTCGTCTCGGGGCCACTCCACCAGTGGCCTCTGATACAGGACCACCCGGCCGGTTTCCGCCTCAAAGCTGGCCGCGACAAAGTACCAGCTCGTCGAGTTCACCATTTGATTTCGGTTTCCGTAGACTGACGCCGGGACCCAGGCGCGAAGGGGCTTCTGGGTCCGAACTCTTTCGGTCCTACCTTTGGGGTCCCCGAGCCACAGCGCCAGGCTGCCGTCCTCCTCCAATACGAGTCCGTAACCTCTTCGGTCGGACTCGGAGTACTTGGTGAGGATTCCCTGTACTCCCTTACCGGGTGCGCTGGTAGAAACCCAGGCCTGGAGGGTGAAGCTGCCCTTCAAGCGCAGAGCCGGATGGTCTTCGATCAGAGCGTAGGAGCCACCTGGAAGCTTCTGGCGACGCCCCGGATAGGTCTGGTTGATGGGGGCTTCAATTGCCTCCTCCTTGTACCCGGGTCCCCTGGGATTGGTATCCCCGTGGATCAGACGCACCAGGTCGACCTGGTAGGAAGGAAAGTCACAACTCACCATGAATCGGATCGCCTGCCCCTGCTCTACGCTCAGCCGGTCGGCATATCCCACAACCGGCATCCCTGGGATCCCTGCAGCCGGTAAAAGTGTCAGGGACAGGCATGTGGTGATGAGTCCCCAGAGCACGCGAGCTAGTGCCCGTCCGAAAACCGGGGTTTTCAGAACTGTAATCTGTTGAATCGTAAACACTTATTATACTTGAGACTGCTGACAGACCGGCTCGACCCAGCTCGATCCAGAGCAAGGACCCTCGAGCGAGGGCACGCGGGCCAAAAAGCAGCGGTTCGGCGCAGACCTCTCCCCGAGTCGGAGCCACAAGGCAGTACGGTCAGCCACAAAAGGCTACAACAGGAGTCGGGCCAGGACGACCAGGTTATAGGTCAGGACGCTGGCATGGACGTAGCTTTGAAAGGGAGGCCAGCCTTTCCAGCTACAGCGGTGGAGACCGAAGGTGTGCTTGAGGGTCCCAATGCACCCCTCAATCCCGGCGCGGAAGCGTTTGAGTTGTTTGTAGACCCAACTGGAACGCACCATGCTCTCAACCGTCAACCCACACTTTTTGGAAAAGGCCACATCCTGTACCCCCTGCTCTTTGGCCCAGCGCAGGTTGGCAGCCGAGGCAAAACCACCATCCCAGGCGCTCTGGCGGGGGACCTTCCCGTACAGCTGTCGATGCCGCTCTAAGAAGGGTTGCACATAGTTGCTGTCGGCCGGATTCCCCCGTTCCACCACACAATCCAGGATCAGCGACGAGGCGCCCGTGCTGACAAACACCTTGTGGCCGAAGACCGTTTCCCGAGGGCTCTTCTTGATAATATCGGTGTGCTCTTCGAAGAGGGAACAGATCTTCTCCTGGGCCGCGACGGCCTCGCCCGAAAGGACCCGTCGTTGAGTCTGCTCGATGACTTTGTGCAACAGCCCCAGATAGTGGGCCAGTTGCGCCGCCACGGCCAGACTGAGGGGATCGCTCCACTGCGCGGAAGCTGCCAGCGCCTGCTCGGCATAGTAAGCCGTCTTGGACGCCACTTTGATCAGATCGCGGTAACTGTCCAGGCGCTTCTTGCCGCGGCGGTTGCGGATGTTCAGGACGCGCCGCTTGGCCCGCCGCGTATGATCGACGAAGCCGATCCCTTCCCGCTCCCGCAGCCGCCCCAGCGACTGGGTCACGACTCGAATGCCGTCGTACAACAGCTCACTGTCGAGCGGATAGTGGATGTTCGTCTCGACCGCCGTGGCATCGACCCGAATCCGTTGGCCTTTTTCCAGACCCCGAGCCTGCGCCCAGAGCACCAAGTGGTCGTTGATCGCCTTCCAAGTCCCCGGCTCAATCTTCCCCAGGTTCTCCGCCAGGGTGGCTTTGCTGATCGACGCCCCATAGGGCAAGCGACAGAACCTCTGACAGCTTTGCGAATCCACCAGATGAAACTCCAGCTTGCGATAGCTGAACTGATGCAGCTGTTTGATGACGGCGCAACGCAGCACCTGCTCGGCCGTCAAACCGGGGGCGCCAACACCGGAATCGACCCTGTCAGAGAGATCTTGTACTATCAGCTCCAGCGTCTGGGGATTGTCGTCCAGGATGCGCGAGATCACCTTCAATTCATGGGCCAGCTGGTGATCGGGCCATTGCGGGGAAAGGGGGCGTTGTTTTTCACGCTTTTTACGCATCTTCGAACTCCTGAAATCGTCGTAAGTCGTTTTAGTCTAATTGTTTGCACCAAATAGTCTAGCAAACGGCCCTGACAGTTTCGGAGCTTGAAAAAGCCCTCTTTCCCCTTCCTTATCAATTACTTACACATTTCCGGACGGGCACTAGCTAGGAGCCTGTCCGCTCCATTTCCTGGTGTCGAGTTCCAACGCCATTCAAGGGCAAGAGTCGCGGTCTGTGGCATCTCAACGGAAGCTGACATGAGATTGAGCACAGTATACGCCGCCGGTGTCACGAGAACCATCGACGTCTAGACGTCGTAGGCCACCAATCCGACTCCGAGTACCCATATTTATGGTAATATGGCTAGCGTGAAGACTACACTGGAAATCCCAGACACACTCTTTCGCAATGCGAAAGCGACGGCCGCCCTCCGGGGACAGACTCTCAAGCAGCTGGTGACAGCTGCTCTCGAGAAGTTCCTTCAGGAGAAGACTCTTCCCCAGTCGCGCCAGCCCGGGTGGCGGTCGGTGTTCGGTGAAGCCCGGTCGGGGGAGACCCTGTCCGTAGATCGCACCGTAGAAGCCGAGTTTGGTCGCGTGGACCCGGGGGAGTGGACATGATCCTGGACACCAACGCCGTCTCAGCGCTCTTCGGAGGAGACGATTCGCTAGGATTCGTCCTCGACTCGGAACCGCAACATGACCTCCCTGTTATCGTAATCGGTGAATACCGGTACGGCTTGCTCTTTTCACGCCACCGGCGCCATCTCACCCTCCTACTCGACACTCTCATCCGAGAATCCCGAGTCCTTTCGGTGAGCGAGGAGACTGCTACGCATTACTCCACTACCCGTCAGCGCCTCCGTAAGGCAGGCAATCCCATCCCGGAAAACGACATCTGGATCGCGGCTCTGGCTCGGCAATACGGATTGCCAGTCGTCAGCCAGGATGAGCACTTCGATAGCGTCGAGGGCATTGAGAGAGTCGGCTGGTAGACTTTCGATGGGCGGCGCATCGGCATGCCAAACCGCTACCAGTGCTTGCTTTCCAGATGATACACCCCGCAGATTTCGGATTCTCCGACCCGGTGGCGCATGCCTCTCGAAGACGGCGATTTGAGCATCTGGCGAGATCGAGATTGAGCCTACTGATTTAGGCGGCGTCTCTGAGCAGGGCGCACAAGGCTCCAAGCAGACCGCGTTCTACGGAACTCCGCGACGGACTTTCCGAAACTGAAGAGCGTACAAGTCGGCCGATCGCAAATGTATCTTCAGCCTGACTTTCCGGTCTGTCAGCGGGGGAAAATCCGCGTTCCCTTGCCATGTGACCAAGTGAGCCACGTCGTTACTGCGAATGGGATCACAATCGTTCAGCGAGAATCCCGGCACGCGGTTTCCCTCCGCGTCCAGTAGCCCCACCCGAACCTCGCCGCCTGCCTGGGCGCTATCTACGTTCAACGTGATTCGGTTTCCGCCAAACTGCAAGAGGGGGGTCTCCAGGATGCCTGGTTCGGGACCGCTTCGGAGCGACGCGTACCCATCGAGCCGCATGCGGGCCATGCCAATCTGGCGCCCACCTGAGTCCTTGCCGGGCTTGTGCCCCGCGGCGTAGCCTCCGTAATAAAGGAAGACTTCGTCCCCCATCGGCAGATACTCGCCGACCCAGGTCACGGCGCGGTCCCAGGTGCCGGAGGCAGGATTGCGATCCAGGAACGGCTCACGGAAGCGGCTCCATTTACGTCCATCCCGACTGATGGCCAGAACGGTGTAGCCGATGCCATTGGCCTTGCCGCCTACTTCGTGAGGTAGATCATCCCTGAGAATGCGGACGAAGCCGATCAGCAGCGATCCCCGGAGATGGATCCCGCGCATCCCGTAGAACTCCAGCAAGCCATCATCCTTTTCATCGGGGACGCAGATGCGCCGAGGTTTTTCCCAGTGGAAGAAATCCTCGCTCACACTCATCCCGACAAGCCGTCGGACGGTCTTGCCGGCCAGTGGTCCAGGCTCGAATCCGTCCTCCGGCAGGGCCCCCATCTGGAACGTAGCCATATAACGTTTGTGGATGGGATCGTAGAACAGACCTCCGATAATGTCCCCGATCCTATGATAGGTGTAATTGCCAACGCCGTCGGGCCAGTGAGGGACGACGGGGTTGTTCTCGTAAGGGGTCCACCGCAGTCCGTCCAAGGAAACGTACACGCCCATACCACTGCCACGGTTTTCGGTCGCTACCTGGGTCACCATCTTGAAGCGATAGTTGGCATCGGGATGGTTCGGCTCATCGTCCATCACGCCGAACGTCATCCTGGGGCCGGTTCCTTCCAGAAACGTCGGATTCTCCCAGTGGATTGCGTCCTGCGACTCGGCATGCCGGATTTTCTTACCCTTCGACGTGTACCAGCAGCGATAAAGTTCTTGTGTGGGATCATAGATCACGGACGTATGGTGTTGTGTCGTTTCGAATCGGGCGAAGTCCAACACGGGATCGGTCCGCCGTGCCGGAGCGTGAAAGACGCGTGTGAGTCCAGCCTGGCGTTCGATCAAATAATCATCCAGGAACAGTTGTGGTTGGGCACCCACGACGATAGTGGCCCCATCGACAGGGGGTGCCGTACAGACCATGAAAATCAGCAGGATCAGATTCATGGTACTGCTAGCGAATCACCTGCAAGATTGGCCTTGCAGATCCCAAAGCAGAACTCCTGGTTTCACAACCTCCTCATTTTCAGTAAGTTGTGGAAAGAGAGTCAGTTAGCGTTTTCAGATTTTAGCCAATTTCCCACATGCATGTATAAAATCTCCTCGGCGTGATCGCCCGTTATTCCGACATATTGACACCTGATCGCCGCATGTAATCCCGGATGTATTCGAGGGTGTCCTCCTGCCCGTTCCCGGCGTCACGAAACCGGGTGAGGAGGGCTTCCACAAGCGGACTTACTGCCAGCGGCACGCCGATTTCTTTGCCCAGTTCGACACCCAGATGCATATCCTTAACAGCAAGATCGGTGGCGGAGTGCAACGATTCACCTTCGAGGAACAGTTGCATGGTCCTTTCCAGGAAGATGCTGTGGCCCATGCTCGGCTTGATCACATCGAGCAGGGTCTGGGGATCGATTCCCGCCTTGACACCCATGGCCATCCCTTCACAGGCGCCGATGAAGTTGACGTACATCATCAAATTGTTCACCAGCTTGGTTACATTGCCGGAACCGGATGGCCCCATGTGGACCACGGTTTTTCCGATGCACTGTAGAAGAGGGCGATACTGTTCGAACAGTGTCTTTTCTCCGCCAACGAATACGGTGAGCGTGGCATCTCTGGCACCGAATACCCCCCCGCTGATAGGCGCGTCAAGGACCTGAATGCCTATGGATGCCCCTGCTTCTGTGATGCGGCGCATGACCGCCGGTGCATTGGTGCTTGTATCAATGCAGGCGCCTCCTTCGGACAAACCGGCAAAGACCCCTGTCTCGCCCATAACGACGGATTCCACCTCCACGGGGCCGGGCAGCGACAACAGCACCACTTCCGACCGGGCGGCTGTCTCCACGGGCTCGTTGCCCATGTTGCGCCTGCATCTTCGAGGTTTTTGCCACGCTCGCGACAGATGTCGTGGATGGTATCCGGCCTTCTGTAGGTTCCCTGCCATCGGATTCCCCATGAAACCCAGGCCGATGAATCCGACTCTCATATCTGCACCTCTTTACCCGTTCTTCATCTTTTTTGGGAAACTCGGCCGGTGAGGCAGGCTCGTCCCGACAGCGCTATTACGCCGACTGTACGAAGATGCCAGAGGTCTTTCTCGATGCCGGCGTCTATCGCATGTATCAGGACGGAATGTAATGCTGCCATCAACACCAAGCCAGAGGTGTCCATCTCCAGATGGCGCTTGCGGCTACTCGCTTCGAAATAGATCAGTTTCGGACCACTTCGAGCAGTGTTATCTCCCACGGCTCGAGGTTCACACGAAGCTCGTCCCCAGTAAGATCTCGGTAACTGCCTTCGCTGTCCCTTGGCCAGTGACGCCTTACCCTCCAGCGTCCGCCATCTTCGAAGGAGCATTCGGCATCCAGTTTGAGGGAGGCTTCTATTGAGCTCGGGGAGCCATTGTTGAGCGCAAGGAAACCACGGTTCCCCGAGAAACAGAGATAACCGTAGAGTTCGTCCTGCCAAGGGTTGCCCAGAATGAAACGCCGATTGCGGAAACACTCGGGGTAAGCTCTCAGAAGCCCCATGAAGTGAGCGAGATCCTCTCTCTCCTGCTTGCTGAGCCACTTCGGATGTGTCCAGATCTGCGCGAGAAGGCTGCCACGACAAATGTCCATGACAAAGCCTTCCTGCCAACGCTCCTTGCCGATCTTGCCGTTCCAGCTCGTGGGGGAGAGCCATACGCCAAGGGAGTCCTTGAGGGGGGAGGGGATGTCTCCCTCTTGCGAAGTGTACCACTCGGCCTGATCCAGTACTCTGGTCACGGAGTCCCGTTGGTACCTGGTCGGCCAGTGGCCAGGCTGTCCGGCTTCCATCAACAGCCCGGGGTCCCAGATGGTGTCCATCCAGAGAAGCCACCAGGGCGAACTGTAGGTGCCTTGTCCCATGATCAGGACGTTCGGGTTCTCGCTGTCCACCGCTGTCCAGGTATCGATCGCGGCATCAAATATGGATCTGGTTGAGTACTTGCCGGTACCGTGTCCGTGGCCGGTATTGCGGCACACCAAGATCATGCCATCCTGGAGAAGCACCCCAATCACGCCTAAGCGTGCATAGCCTAGCATGCTGTTCTTGATCGAATCCCCGTAGGGTCTGGAGCCGCGACAAAGGCCTGTGGGACGACGGTCGGAGGGGGCGTCCGCTTTAACTGCGTCTACGGTACTGGACGCGAAGTCGGGGTTCCTCGAGACCTCCCAGGCGTGCTGAGCCTCGAAGCCTATTATGATAGGCACCCCTATCTGGCGCGCCCTTTCGAACACGCGATCCGGGCCCGTGGGCCATCCGCTCCGAAGGAACTGTTCCAGGTCCCGAACCTTGTAATCCTCGATCAAATGGGGAGATGCCTACTGCGGTAGAAGGTGCTGTAGTCGTGCTTGGTATCATAGAAGAACCCTATCGAAACCCCATCGAACTGAACCTTCTGCTCTCTCTTCATCTCCTCGATCCCATCAAGGATCCCGAGCATGAACTTCTCGTCGTGCCAATCGCCGTGCTCATCCCGCTCCCAGGCACCGTAGCTCATCAGTAAGGCGTATGGCTTGTCATGGCCACGTCTGATGCGCCGGGACCGTTCCAGAATATGATTCCGAAAGGCAGCCGCGCTCTCCCCTCGCTCAGCCACCCCAATCACCACTTCGCTCAGGGCGAACTCCTTTCCACTCTCAATTTCGGCGCCCAGAAACTCGCGAAGCCGCACCCGTCCCTTGACTCCCTGGACAAGATCTGCGGGATGGGCAATTCCGAAGAAAAGCTGTTCATTGACGTAGACGGGAAAGCCTTCTCCGCCCTCACTTGAGGTGCCGCCGGTGTTGTAGTCACCCAGGTCAACATCAAGCACCCGGATTGACTCCGTCCCACGGTTTGTGACTCTGGCAAACTTGTGCAAAGTCGGGCTGTCCTCTCGCCACGCGTAACGCACCTCTCCCTGGATTGAACCGTCCTGGCTCTGCACCTCAAGAATCAGCGAGTCGCCTTTCCCGTTGTGCTCCAGACGATGCGACGTCACCTCGAAGGTGACCTTGCGCATCGGCTCTCCCACTGTCACATACTGGTCGAAGTTGGTCTGATAGCCGATGCGGCGGGGGAGCTCCTGGCGATTGTGGGAGTTCAGGCTCTTGAGACGGCGCAGCCGGTCACCCCCGACATTCAGCCCCTTCACCTGGAGCGCAAGCAGGTTGTCACCGCCAAACTTCAGAAGACCGTACGCCTCGTCGCCGGTTTCCAGACGGAATACGCGAGGCTCCCGCCAGTGCCCTGATTCCACACGTGTCCCGATCTCCGTTCCATTGAGGAAGACTCGCACCAGTCGGCATCATAACGGCCGTGACCGCCCAGCACTATGGAGACGGGTCGGCCGGCGCTGCCCGGGAGGCGGAACCGGGTCCTGCCCCAGACATGTTGGGAGACATCCGGCAGGACAACGGGCGAAGACTCCCAGCCCGAGTCATCCAGCGCGAGAGAGAAATACTGATTCTCATAGCCCGGATCTCGATCCGGAGCGGTTGAGCCGAATCCGGCAAACCGCGATGTCACAGTCCTCTTCCACGGACCAAGTTCGATACGGGAGTCAGAAGCATCGAGGTAGAGAGCCAGCTCCTCCCCTTCGCCAAGGGAACAGTAATCTCCGGTGAGTTTGTTCGTCACACCGATGGCCTTGAATGTCGGGAGATCCAGTTCCCAGCGGAAGTTCTCGTTCTCTACGGAAACACCCTCTACGGAAACACCTGGTCTACGGGCGCAAGCAGGTATCATCAGCACCGCCAGTAGAAGCACGACTGTTATGGTCCTAAGAGTCTTTATGGTCGTACCTCCTCCAAGACTATGTGTCCGGGCAGCCGGACCAAGCCAGCAATTCAATTGCCTCTTGGTGGTGCCCGACCGATAAGCATTTCTATCTCAGGATTGCGGGAACATCAAGCGAAGTTCCCGAAATGCGCCCTGACCCTTGCCCTCGCCTTCAAACTTGCCTTTGCCTATGCCTTTGCCTTCCCCCTTACCCTTCCAGGTTCCTTCGCGTTCCCCAGCTGAGACGTTTGTTAATAGACAATGACAGGGTCAAGAAAGGCAAAGGCAAGTTTGAAGGCGAGGGCAAGGGTAAGGGCAAGGCGCTCAACACTTGGGGCCGGTGAGTCTGTTTAGAGCATTACCTGCTAACATGTTCTCATGCTCCACTTCCCGACACTCATAGCCCTTGAGGGAATCTTGCTGCTGGCGCAACTCGCCGGCGGGCAGGCCGGGGCGCAAGCTGAGCCGGAACAGACCCTGCGACGGGCGATGGAGCTGCAGCAGGCCGGCGATCTGGAAGGCGCCATCGAGCAATATCAGGCCTTCCTGGCCCAACACCCGGAAGCAGCGGAGGCTCGCGTCAATCTGGGCAACGCCTACGCTTCGATCGGTCACTATCAGGATGCCATCATCCAATACGAGCAGGCTCTCGAAAACGGTGGCCTCAGAGATCCAATCGGCACCAACTACGCGCTGGGGCGGGTCTATTTTCAGATGGCCGAGTTCGAAAAGGCCAGGCATGTCCTGGTCCAGGTTGTAGCCGAACGATCGAAGGACAAGGAAGCCGTTCAGCTGCTGGCATCCTGTTACTTCAATCTGGGCGAGTGGCAGAAGGTGATCGACCTGATTTCTCCACTTGAGTCGGAACTGGGTGAGTCCCCGGCCCTGACATATCTGTTGGGCTCTGCCCTGCTAGAGGGCGGTCAAGTTGAAAGGGGAACGCCACTCGTAGAGACCGCCTTGAAAGATACAGACTGGGCGGAGGCACGGTTCAGGCTTGAGGCACGCTCAGACTGGCTTAGTCGGTTAGCCCGACGAGGAAGAGCCCTGATGGAGAAGGGTGACTACCCTGGAGCTGCTAAGCATTTGGAAAGAGCAATCGCGCTCGACCCAAAAGTCCCCTCCTTGAACGTCACTTATGGGAAGTTGCTCCGAATCATGAACAGGCACGACGACGCGAACCAAGCCTTCCTGCGAGAACTCGAGATCGATCCCAATGATTATGATGCCAACCTTTCACACGGCATCTATCTCTTTGAGAACGAGCAGAAATATGAGGAAGCCCTGGCCCGCTTTGAACGTGCCCTGCGCACACGACCAGGTGATGCCACTGTACGGTTTCACATCGGGCTCGTCTACAACTCCTCCAACCGGATCGAAGAGGCGCTTCAAACCGTAAAAGGTGTCGTAGAAGAAAACCCCAATTTCCTTGAGGGTCAGGTCACTCTCGTCGGGCTCTACTATCGGTTGGGACGGGAGGAGGAGGCCGAACGCCATCGTGTTGCGGCCGAGCGCCTGCGAACCAACAGGGATGGACAGCACTTGATCAAGCTAGGACAACGCTCACAGGCCTCGGAGCTTTTCGAGCGCCAGAAGAAAGCCGATCCGTCCGATCTCGAGCCTTACTTCTATGAGGGTATAGCCCTTTGGCAAGCGCAGGATTGGCAAGGCGCCGTGGCCGAGTTCAAAGAGACTGTGCGATTGGATAAGGACAACCCCAAGTACACTATTTACTATTCGAATGCGTTGGCCCAATCGGGTGAGCATGATTTGGCGCGGGCAGTTTTGGAGTCTCTGGGTAGGGATCGGTGGCAGCAACTAGACCCAAAAGAAGTAGATGAAAGTGGACTAAACCACATGTAAACACCTGAAATGCCAGACCTGACGGGTATTCTGGGGTTGTCAAAGAAACTTCAGAACAAGCCGAAAGGAGGCATTTCAGGTGAAGAAAAAGGATAGCGCAATCATCCGCAAACGGGAAGCAGAGGTTGCTCAGCGATTGAGCCCCAGCTGGAACGGTCAAGACCCGAAACCGGTGCTCTCGCCCGAGGTCATCAGCTACGAGGTCTCGGAGAAAACGGGTGCGGTCAGTTACGGTGGTCTGGGGCTGCTGCAGCAGGTGGTGAAGTGGAGTGGGCTGGGGAAAGCCATTGACCAGGCGGTGACGCTGCTCAAACGCCACCAACCGTACCACGAATCGGACCACGTCCTGAGCCTGATCTACAACGTGGCCACGGGCGGGACCCGCTATCAGGATATTGAACTGCGACGTCAGAGTGTGAGTTTCCTGGAGGCGGTGGGAGCCGAGAAGATCCCCGCCCCCAGCACGGCCGGAGACTTTGTGCGCCGCTTTGACGCGCCCGACGTGGTGGATCTGATGGAAGCCGTCAATGCCAGCCGCCTCAAGGTCTGGGCCCAACAACCGGCCCGTTTCTTCCAACGGGCGGAGATCGACGTGGATGGGACGATGGCCCCCACGAGCGGCGAATGCAAGGAAGGGATGGAGATCAGCTACGACGGGCAGTGGGGCTATGCGCCGCTGATCGTGACGCTGGCCAATACGGGAGAGGTGCTCTATGCGGTCAACCGCTCGGGCAACCGTCCCTCTCAGGAGGGAGCGGCCGAATGGCTGGATCGGAGTATCGAGCTGGTTCGAGAGGCGGGTTTTCGGAAGGTGCGCCTGCGCGGGGACACGGATTTTTCGCTGACGGCTCATTTTGACCGTTGGACGGAGGCGGGCGTGGAGTTTGACTTCGGGATCGACGCCCATCCGAGCTTCGTCAAGTGGGCGGAGGCGTTGCCAGAAGCGAGATGGAAAGAGCTGGGGCGCCCCAGCCAGGGGAAAGGAAAAGGGAAGAAGCGGCGCCAGCGGCGGGACAAAGTGAAGCCGGAGATTGTCAAGAGACGCGGGTTCAAGACGCTGACGCTGGAACGGGAAGAGATCGCGGAGATCGACTACCGTCCGAGCAAAGCGAAGCGAACCTATCGGATGGTGATCTTGCGCAAGACGATCCTGGTCGAGAAAGGTCAGAAGCGGCTGCTGCCGCAGACACGCTACCACTTTTATGTCACCAATATCTCGGCCAGAACGTTGGGAACGGCGGGAGTCGTACGGGAAAACAACCGGCGCTGCAACCAGGAGAACGTCATTGAACAACTCAAGAACGGAGTCGAGGCCCTGCGGATGCCCTCGGATACGCTGGTAGCCAACTGGGCCTATCTGGTGATTGCGGCTCAAGCCTGGAATCTGAAGGCCTGGATGGGGTTGGTGCTGCCGGCGCGACTGCAAGCCCGAGAGCTGGTGAAGATGGAGTATCGCCGTTTCCTGCGAGAGGTCATTGAAATGCCCTGCCAGATTTTGCGCAGGGGCCGACAGTTGGTCTATCGGCTGCTGGATGTCAATGGTTGGAGCCGTCTTCTTTTGGAAGGCAGTAAGTGGTTGAAACACCGGCCAGCTACCTGAAACTGAAAGGAGATAAAGTAGCTCCGAGGGTCGCCAGAGCTGGGGCGAGGTGTCTCTACAAACGCCCCCCAAGAGGGCAGAATCGTTTTCCCTGAGCGATCGGCGTGGAGGACAGCTGAAGACGTGCCTGTTCTGAGTGACTTCGCGCCGAAATTTAGGGAGATTACGAACGAGCCCGAGCGTCCGCTGTAGGAAGCATTAGAAGACAGCCAAACAATAATCTTGCCTACTCTATGCTGGGAACAGCCCGTTATCGGTTGGGAGACAGGCCGGGGGCGAAAGAGGCCTTTCTCAAAGCTGTAGACCAGGATCCCGACAACCCGGATCATCTACGCAAGCTGGGTGCACTCTACCTGGAGCTGGGAGAGCACGAAAATGCCATCAAGTATCTGGAGCGAGCTAGACCGGCAGCCGCCAATTCTCCGGTTATCCACCGTCTTTTGGAAAGGGCTTATCAGGCAGGGGGGACCGGGTCGAAGAAGTAACACCGCGGCCGCGTCCTACTTGCTTTTGCCCTTGCCCTCGCCCCCGCTTGGAATTGGAAGATCTAGCTGGGGGCGGCACTAACCTGAAACTTCATTTGGCGAATGTAGCTTTGGCCTCCAGGCCGAAGTCTTATTTTTCCCAGCCTTTGGCTCGGACGGCGGCCTGGAGCCCACCGCTACGTCCCTCGACTGAAGTTTCTTTCCTGTACGATCCGGCGGTCTGCAGCCGGAGGCGGGGCTAAGCTGAAACTTGATTGTCGAGCTTCCGAACTTCGGCGTTCGTATTGTTCGGTGTTTTGCGGTTTGAGATTTGGGCTTTTCTGCTTCCCGAGAAGGCAACCGCTAAAAGGCTAAACCGCTGAATATCGAACGCGAATTTCAAAGGCCGGATCAGGCGACGCTGGTCTTTGTGGGTAGCCAAAGTTTCTTTCTTGAATGGGGCAGCCCGGCTGGGGGGCCACTGACCTGAAACTTCATTTGGCTTTTCCTCAGGAATAAGGGTGTAACCCATCGATTCAGTGATCTTTAGGTCATGGGAGTTTCTTTCTCGAATGGGGCCAGCACCGCTGGGGGCTCCACTGACCTGAAACTTGACTAGTGAGCATGCCAGCCGAGAAGAAGAGCAGCTAGGCCACATCTTCCAGGCGCGGCCGAGCTACCTTGTCGATTGATCGCTCAACTCCCACAGAAGACGACGGTCCCTCGTCGTCGGAAGGCTGGCCATAAGTAAGGACGGCGAGCGCCTGATATCGAATCTTGTCCTCGAACACGGTTCAGGAATCCCTGCGCCAATCTCCCTTGCAACGCCCTGGTGGATTTCTTTCTACAATCCGAATAGAATATCGAGTGCAAAGGTGAGGAAGTCGCGTGATCACATTCGTAGTCATCCTCAGCCTGCTCGGAGCCCCCGAGGAACCCGGTCAAAACCGTATCGACTTCTTCGAGAAGAAGATCCGTCCGGTGCTGGCGGAGCAGTGCTATCGGTGTCACTCGGCGGAGGCCGCCCGCACGGGAACGCTGATGGGGAAACTGCAACTCGACACGCGGGCGGGTGTCCGGCGGGGTGGGGCGCGGGGGTCCGTCGTCGTGCCGGGGCGACCCGATCAGTCGATGCTCATCGAGGCCCTCAAGTACGCGAACAACAACCTGCAGATGCCGCCCGGCGGCAAACTGCCCGACGAGGTCATCGCTGACTTCGTCAAATGGGTGGCCCTCGGCGCGCCCGATCCGAGAGATGCGCAGGCTGTTGATACGACGACGATCGCTCTCGAATCGGGACGTCGGCACTGGGCCTTTCGCCCACTGCATATCGATCCGCCTCCGGTGCCGCCGGCGGCGGCAAGTCCGGATGAGGCCAGGTGGGGGCATTCGCCGATTGATCGTTTCATCCTCGCCAAGCTGCACGAGAAGCAGTTTCGCCCAGCGCAAGAGGCAGATCGGCGGACGCTGATTCGCCGCGCCTACTTTGACCTGGTCGGTCTGCCGCCTGCGCCCGACGAAGTCGAGGCGTTCGTTCGAGATTCCACTGCGGACGCCTTTCGCCAGCTCGTTGACCGGTTGCTCGCCAGCCCGCACTACGGCGAACGGTGGGCACGGCACTGGTTGGATGTGGCTCGGTTTGGCGAGAGCGTCGGAGCACACGACGGGCATAACGAAATTCGAGAGGACGCGTATCGATTCCGCGACGCCGTGATTCGCGCTTTCAATGACGACCTGCCTTACAACGAGTTCGTCCGCTACCAGCTTGCCGGCGCTCCGAAAGGTTTCCCCGCCGGCAGGCGGGACCTGGGCAGATTCGTTCACCTTGGAACGAACCTGGGCCACAACTCCAACCCGAACGATCGCAAGTTTCACCGCCTCGACGACATGGTGTCGTCGACCGGTCAAGCGTTCCTTGCCCTGACGGTCGGGTGTGCGCGTTGCCACGACCACAAGATCGACCCGATCACGGCCGAAGAGTATTACCAGCTGACGGCTGTGTTCTTCGACGAAGTCGAGGTCAAGCCAAAGGCAGGCGGCAACCACGTGGCCTTGAAGGTGCCCACACCCCATCTTTTGGGCGGCGGTAGTTGGCAGCGACCCATCAGGCCAGTCGAGCCGGGGTTTCTGCGCGTCTTGATGCGGGGCGGTCGCACCACGAAGGATTGGCGGCCCGATCGCGAGACCACGGATGGTCCGAAC
Source organism: Acidobacteriota bacterium (assembly GCA_965219855.1). Classification (GTDB taxonomy): domain Bacteria; phylum Acidobacteriota; class UBA6911; order RPQK01; family JAJDTT01; genus CAUZIZ01. The sequence goes on along the minus strand of CBDCOR010000010.1, from coordinate 96,777 downwards.
GCGCAGCTCGAGGCGTCGAAACTTCGGACGCTTGCGAACTGGCTGACCGACGTCGAGCATGGCGCCGGTCCGTTGCTGGCTCGGGTGATCGTCAATCGTCTCTGGCAACATCATTTCGGGCGCGGCATCGTTAGCACCCCGAACGATTTCGGCAGACTGGGTACCCAGCCCACGCACCCCGCTCTGTTGGATTGGCTCGCTTCGAAGCTGATCCAGAAGGGCTGGCGCTTGAAACCGATCCACCGGCTGATCATGAACAGCGCCGTGTACAAACAGGCGGCCAGCATGAAGCTGGCTCAGGCGCAGCACGACGCTCACAACGAGTACCTGTGGCACCGCAGGCCCTTGCGCATGGAGGCTGAAGTCATCCGCGATCACATGTTGAGCGTCTCCGGCGCTCTGCGCACGAAGATGTATGGGCCCAGCATCCCCATTGGCAGCCGCAAGAAACCTTTCAAAGACACGCCGGACACCTGGCGCCGGTCCGTCTATCTCATGTCGCCCCGCCTCATCGTCCATCCGGTCCTCAAGATCTTCGACCTTCCGGACAACGCGCGCAGCGTCGGCGCTCGTGACATCAGCACGACACCGAGCAGCGCGGCGTTCATGTTGAACGCGCCATTCGTGTGGGAGCAGGCGAAGCGCTTCGCACAGCGGGTGGGGGACAGAGTCGGCGGCGACCCTGGCGCACAGATCGAGTCGGCATACCGGATTGCTCTTTCTCGGCCACCGACAGTGGAAGAACGCGAGATCGGCTTGTCATTTCTCGGTCAACGGCGCGCTGGCGCGGTGAAGGAAAGAAAGGAGCCGGGGTCTTTGGATGCTCAAAGCCCGCTGGTACAATACTGCCATGCCGTCATGAGTCTGAGCGAGTTCATCTATGTTCACTGACACCTATGAAACTCGACCGGTTGGCTGGGACCGCCGTGGGTTCCTCAAGGAACTCGGCCTGGGCGGCATCGCTCTGGCCAGCCTGCTCCTGGATCAGAGGGCGATCGGTGCTGAGACCGTGCCGGCGGCTGACCCCAGCGCGCCACTTGCGCCCAGACAGCCACACTTCGCGCCCAGGGCGAAGAACGTCATCCTTCTGTTCATGGTGGGTGGCGCAAGCCAGCTCGAGACGTTCGATCCGAAGCCGCTCCTGAAAAAGCACGCCGGAAGATTGGCACGAGACATATTCTCCATAGAAGACCTGGAGGGCCTGAGCCCGGAGAAGAACTACGACAACTCGCGCATCGTTCCGCCGGTGTTCTCCTTCAAGCGCTATGGCCAGAGCGGCGCGTGGGTCAGCGAGATCTTCCCCAACCTGACGAAGGTGGTCGACGACATCGCCTTCATCAACTCGATGCACACCGATTCAGCGCTTCACTCCGTCGGCCAGATCCTCCTGCACACGGGTTATCCCAGACAGGGCCACCCCAGTCTTGGCTCATGGGTGACCTACGGGCTGGGGACGGAGAACCGGAACATGCCGGGATTCGTGGTGATGGCGGACGGCCGACCGTCCGGCGGGCGCGCGCTTCACGATGCCGGCTTCCTCCCTGGTTTCCACCAGGCCACGCTGGCGGACATGGAGCCCGGGAATCCACCGGTGCCGTACATCAAGGCGCCGACGTTTCTCAGCCGAGGCCAGCATCGCGAGCAGTTGGATCTGGTGCGGAGGTTGAATCGCCTCCATCGCGACAATCATCGCACGCAGCCCGAGCTCGACGCGCGCATCGCTGCATTCGAGACGGCGTTTCGCATGCAGACGGAAGCGCCGGAGCTCTTCGATATCCGGAGCGAGCCGGACTCGGTGAAGGCGCTTTATGGCGACACCGACTTCGGGAGGAAGTGCCTGACGGCGAGACGGCTGGTTGAGAGCGGCGTCCGTTTCGTGGAGATTCTCGACGGCGCCCACGGCCGGCGATGGGACGCGCACGGCAACCGCGGCGGGCTCGTCAACAACCACCGCACGAACGCGGCGCGCACCGATCGCGGCATCACGGCCCTCATCATGGACCTGAAGTCGCGCGGTCTGCTCGACGACACGCTCGTCGTCTGGGCCACTGAGTTCGGTCGCACGCCGTTTGAGGAGGCGAATAAGGAGGAGTCCCTCGGCCGCGGCCACCACCACTACGGCTTCTCCATGTGGATGGCGGGCGGCGGCGTCAAGCCGGGGATCACACACGGCGCGACCGACGAGCTCGGCATGCACGCTGTCAAAGATCCCGTCTCGCACCACGATCTCCACGCCACCATCCTCCACCTGTTGGGCCTGGATCATGAGCGGCTCACCTTCCGTCACAATAGCCGCGACTTCCGCCTGACCGATGTCCACGGCAATGTAGTGCACGAGCTCATTGCCTGATGGGGTACTGTCAAGTTGATGCTGGCCAGACGACACCGAGCCAGCATACACCCTAGCTCAGCTCCCCCTCAGCAGACACACGTCGCCATCCTGATCGAATCAACAGGAATCTCCTTTTAGATTGAGTTCTAGGAGGTAAGAGGCTAAAGACGCCCGAAAATACGCGAAAGGGGGCTCAAATGAGGTGGATTGGGAGATCGATTGTGATCCAGGGGGTCCAGATCCTCTAACGGGAGTGGGAGGGAAAGCGAGGAGATGCCAAGGCACCCGATACGTTGGTCGGTGGCAGTTGACGTCCAGACGTGCTAAACTACCTTTTCGTATTCGGGCATCAGTCCGGCGGCGGCGAACAGTAGGATCTCATTTCATTCCCCCGAGGTCGCGCCGCTAACAATCCCCTCTTACCCTTCACTGTTGTACGGGTCGGAAACTACGGCCGTGCCGTACAAACCCAGTCTGCTCGTATACGGCAGAGAATAGGTTTTTTATGTCTACTTTAGCATCCACTGTATCGAACGGATTCAACCGGTTCGGCCTCCACGAAGACCTCGTGCACGGCATCCGCGACGCTGGATTCGAAACCCCCCGGCCTATCCAGCTTCAAACCATTCCAGCCGGCCTCGACGGCCGCGATGTGCTGGGCCTGGCCCATACCGGCACCGGCAAGACGGCAGCCTTCGCGCTACCGCTACTCGACCGGCTCCTTCAGGCGCGCCGCCCCGGCCCTCGCGCCCTGGTGCTCGCACCCACTCGGGAACTCGCCACCCAAATCGCGGTCGAGATCCGCGCGGCGACCGCTGTCGAAGCGGGGCACTTCGGGGACGAGATCGAGCCCGTCCCCATTCCACAGCGAAAGAGCGATCCCATCCTGGTGACGCAGGATGAGCACCCACGCCCGGGGACGACGATGGAGGACCTGGCACGGTTGAAGCCGGTCTTCAAGGCGGGTGGAACCGTGACCGCCGGCAACTGCTCGGGGATCAATGACGGCGCATCGGCCTTGCTGGTGATGGATCGGGGTCGGGCGGAGCGATTAGGGCTAAAGTCCCTTGCCCGGATCGTGACGACGGCGGTTTCGGGTGTCGACCCTGCGTATATGGGCATGGGGCCGGTCGACGCCTGCCGAAAGCTCGCCGGCAAAGCCGGGATCGACCTGCAGGCCGTTGACCTCTTCGAGCTGAACGAGGCGTTCGCCAGCCAGTCTGTTGCCTGCATACGGGAGCTGGGGCTCGACCCGGCACGGGTGAATGTGAATGGCGGTGCGATCGCATTGGGACATCCACTTGGCTGCAGCGGTGCGCGAATCCTGACCACACTGGTGCACGAGCTTCGCCGCCGGGGTGGTCACTATGGCATCGCCACGATGTGCATTGGCGTCGGGCAAGGCATCGCCACCTTGATTGAGAGAACCTAGTATTCTATGTTGCAGGATCCGTGTTCAGCGTCTTCTTCTCACCCTTGCCTGTGCCCTCGCCCTCGCCTTCAAACTTGCCTTTGCCTGTGCCTTTGCCTTCCCCTTTTCCCTCACCTTTCCTTTTGGTCTATTAGCAACGCTCTCGGTGCGGAAACGTCCGCTGAGGACTGTTCTTGTACCGAGGGAAAGGAGTAAGGGGAAAGGCAAAGGCACAGGCAAAGGCAAGTTTGAAGGCAAGGGCAAGGGATAGGCGCTAACAGGTGCCCTGTTACAGGGTACCATCTGTGTAAGAAAGCACTCCCCCCGGAAAGGGCAGCATCAACCATGCCATTAGACCAGCAGGTTGCAGTAGTGACGGGCTCGGGATCTGGCATTGGCCGGGGTATTGCGCTGCGCCTCGCTGCCGAAGGCGCCCGGGTCGTCGTCAATGACATCAGGGTTGAAGCGGCTGATGAGACCGTGGCCGAGATCAAGCGTGCCGGTCAAGACGCGATCCCCGGCGTTGCGGACGTCACAAGATGGGAGTCGGCACAGCATTTGGTGGAGATCGCCGTCGCTCGCTGGGGGCGCATCGATATCCTGGTGAACAACGTCGGTGCCGTGCGGGATAACCGCATCGTCAATATGCCTGTCGAAGATTGGGACTTCATCTTGAACTTGAACTTGACGTCCTATTTCCTGGTCACCAAGGCGACCGTGCCGCAGATGATCAGTCAGGAGTGCGGGCGGATTGTCAACATATCCTCTCGCGCCTGGTTAGGCCAGGTAGGTCAGACGAATTACAGCGCGTCGAAGGCTGGGATCGTCGGCATGTCCCGATCATTGGCCCTTGAACTCGGCCGGCACGGGATCACAGTCAACACCGTGGCTCCCGGGCTGATCGACACCCCACTGGTCAGGGCGCTCCCGGAGAAAGTGCAGGAGCGCCTCTTGCGGATGCAGCCGACCGGGAAGGTGGGAACACCCGCCGATGTGGCGAACGCTGTCGCCTTCTTCGCCCAGCCTGAGGCTCATTACGTCACCGGACAAGTCCTACACGTCTGCGGTGGTAAGAGCGTCAAGTGCGATTGGTAAGCCTTGCAAGACAGGGGCCTGCGGGTGGTCTTCGAAAAGCAGAGCTGGTAGGTCGAAAAGTGGCGCTGAATGAATGAGGGTGCTGGGCCAGGGAGACCACATCTGAGAGGATGCGGACCTCTAACAGCGTCTTGCGGCTCAGCGGCGCGGACCAGAACGGAGGGCAGGTTCGTGTCCGCCGTCAGGCGTCTTGTTCTGCGGCGATGGCTCAGCTCCAGCGTCGAACACCTTCCCCGTTTCTACGGCCACCTTTCCTACTGCACGCTCTTCTCGCCGCCGCCGTTTCTTCACCTGCTGTAGGCGAGCGATCTTCTCGATGGAACGAACCACCTCGGGGCGATCACGTCCGAACCGCTTCTGGTAAAGATCCTCAATGAAGATGGGAAGAGACGCTTTCCACGGTTCCTGGTTGTGGTTGTCCAGTTTACCGAGTCTCCGCGGATTCATGCCGAGTTCTCGCGCCATCTGAACACGGGCATGGGAAAGCCGATGGCGGCGCCGAGCATTCAATCCACGCCTGAAGTTGAGGCCGGGCTGTGTTCCGTCTCTTCTTGCCCATGGGACAACGGTACCATACTCAGTTATTCAGGTCTTGTCACGTTCCTCGAGAAGAGCCTCGAGTTCGGCGAGAACCTCGATGTCCTTCGGTCGTCCGGCTGCCCGCTTGACGCGAATCAACCAGGGAAGATCGAGACACAGGCAGGAGTAGCCGAAGAACTCGAGCGGGACTCCGTGGGATACCAAGTCGTCGTACTTGCCGCCGCCAGTCACCTCACCCAGTAGGTCAATGTCCCCGATCGTTGTCGTCAAAGTGAAGTTCAGTCCTCTTTCGATGGTTGATTGGCTCCACTCAAACGGTAGGCCCGGCGGTGCGCCTCGTAGGTAGGGACGGAAGGGTGTCAGAGCCGCAATCAGACGACCGATGTTCTCCTGCGAACGGGAATAGACGACGTCGATGTCTTGCGTCAGTCGCGAGGCGCCGTGGGCCGTGGCGGCCAAACCGCCGACAATGACAAACTCAACTCGGCTTTCTGCCAGAGCCTCGATAAGTTTCTGAAAGTCGGTCATGCCGAGTTGCGGGAGCGGCGTTCGGCCTTACGAGCTTCCTCAGCGAGCCGCTGAAGAGCCAGCAGATTGTCAAGACGCTCCGCCACAGAACGCCTGAGGTTCTCACGGAGGAGTGTCCGGTCGACGTCCCTCTTGTAGGCCTCGATCACGGGGTCCGGCTCGAACCGAGAATCAGGAATCATAGGGGGAGACTTTTCCATTCCCGGGTAGTCTACCACTGGCTGCTGCTCCCAAGGGTGTTGATGCGAGACCTCGGTCGGATTGTTCTCGTATTCAGAGGCCTGGCGCGAAGCGTACTAGCCCCGGCGTCTGTATCTGTTTAGCGCCTCTGCCCTCGCCCGTGCCCTCAAACTTGCCTTTGCCTTAGGTCAGGTAGAAGTACGGCGCGCCGAAGCGATCCGCATCCGGTCAGATCAGGATCGATCCCGCTAGCGGCGAGCTAAAGCTGTCTGGTGGCGGGAAAGACTCACACCCGACTGTGCCCCCTCCGCCCCAACTCGAATCGGCAGTAAAGTACTGGGACGGCTCTAGCTGGGAGAATCGGCCCTTGACGATCGGCAAGCGTCTGCTCACGGTTTCTTTCGAAGATCGAAGCGAAGGACAGACGCTCAGCCTCGATAGTTGGGATCCGTCCAATGCTAGGTTACAGACTCGTCATCCTTTGGCAACTGGAAAGCAGCTCTGGCCGATGATTTCCTCTGATCGCCAATACCTGTTCGTACACGACAAGCATCCCGAAGCGGGACAACCCTGGTGGATCTACGACATTCAGACTGGAGAACAAGTGGCGATGCCGAGGGGACAGCCTTGGGCCGTGGCCGGAACTGTCCTGGATCCGCTCGTGTTCTTCCTGGTCGATCACCGGCCGAGAAGCCCTGCTCGGAAAAGAATCCTCAGAGCTCTCGACCGCGATTCCGGTCAGCTTCGCTGGAGTATCCAGCTGCGGCCGCCTCCTTGGTTTCCGCCGCCCCGTTGAGAATCCACTGGTCTAACGCGCGTCTACGTCTTCTTCGGGCGCAACAGAAGCCGGATACCGACAAGGAGCAGTCCCAGCAACATCAACCACACTCCCCAACTTGTCAAGGTCGGGATCTGTTCGTCGACCGCGGGAACAGATACGACCGTTGGCGTGGTGGTCGGCGTCGCAGTTGCGGCTCCGACAGGGGTGCTAGTAGCGGTAGACGTCTGGGCTACTGTTGTCGGCGTGCTGGTGGGTGTGGCAGTCGCCGCCGGTCCGATCGGCGTATTAGTGGCTGTAGCCGTGGGTATCGGTGTGGCGGTCGGGGTGTTCGTGGCAGCAGGCGTAGAAGTGGGAGTGGCCGTCGGGGCGGCCTGGGCCGACAGCTGGGCAGTGAACACGCTCCTGCCGTGAGTGCCGATGGCGAGAACGTTGGTGCTGACGTCGGTTTGGATGTCTATCACTGGGGCGTTGGGCAATCCGGTCGTCATCTTGGTCCAGGTGGTGCCCACGTCCAGACTCAAGAAAACCCCGACGTCGGTGCCGGCGTAGACCTCTGTTGGGACGTCTGGACGCACGGCGATAGCGTTCACCGGGGTATCGGGAATCACGCCCGAGATATCGTCCCAGGTGCCGCCGCCGTCGATGGTCCTGAAAATGTGGCCGGCCGGGGCAACGTCGTCGAAGCCGGAAAAACCGACGAAGGCGATCAGCGGATCTGTTGGATGCACAGCCACCGTGGTCGCAAAGCGGCCCGGCAGCGGCGCTGCCGTCACGTTAGTGAAGGTCACCCCGGAGTCTGTACTGCGCTGCACCAGGCCGTCGGAGGTGGTGACCATGATGGTGGCTGTAGCCGACGGTGCAATCGCAATCTTGGTGATAGTGTGGGGGGCGCCTCCCGTCAGATCCGCGCTCGCGCTCTGAACGGCCCAGCTGGTGCCACCGTCGGTCGTCCGCCACAGTCGCTGGGTCCCGGCGTAGATGGTGGTCGCGGTACCCGGGTCCATGGCCAGGTCCATCATCGGGAGCTGACGGAAACGACTCTTCTCCGGTCCCTTGGACGGTCAGGGCCGGCGTTCGATCTATCTCAAGATGACGATCATGGGCGAGCGGAATCGACAAACCGTTCGTCTATTACTGCGCAGAACAGTTTCTGAAGCCCCACGACCCAACAGACGAAGACATCTCATATGGCATCACGGATGGCCCCAACGACGGTGGCGTTGACGCCATCTACTTCGTCGTTGACCGCAACGAATTCATCCGTGATGACACGGAAGTAAGAAGCCGTAGGCCATCCAAGGCTCGTCTGGTGATATTGCAGGTGAAAGAGGCCAATTCCGGCTTCAAGATAACGGAAATCGATAAGCTGTATTTCTTCTCTGACGACCTGCTTGATCTCTCGCAATCGACAGATAGTGATCCGCTCAGGTCCAGATATCACATGGATCTCCTTGAGATCATGCAGACCTTCAAGGACAAGTACCTATCGTTTTCGACAAGTAGCCTCGACCTGTCAATTGACTATTTCTACATTACAAAGGGCGATGGACTGTCTCCCGACTCTAACGCGACTACATCCGCAGAGCGCCTCATTCAAAAGGCTAAGGAACACATGAGTAAAGCGAGCGTTGAGTTTCACTTCATCAACGCTCGGAAGCTACTGGATCAGGTAAATGTCCGGGTGACCAAGGTGTCGGGGGCCACTTCAAAAGCGGCCAGGCGGGGCCGGGTCAAAACCGGCCAGTGATTCAGTAGTTATATCCTCCGGTTCGAGTCATTTCAATCCCTTGTGAAGCCCTCCCCGCGAAGCGGGGGGAGGAGGCTTTGTTGTGTGTTCAGCCGTAGAAGCGGTGGGAACTGTGGGAAACTCCGTCCGGAGGAGTTTTCCAAGCGCTGTGGGAACGGTGGAAAAACTCGCCTCCTGGAGTCGTCTTCGCGAGGCAGCCGTTTTCCCACGGTTTCCATAGCGCGGCAGTTTCCACGGCTTTCCGGGGGTGTTGGGGGAAACTCGAGAAGCCTGGCTTCCATGGTCTCTGCTTGGTTTCAACGACACGGCTTCTTCCTGGCTTCCTTTTTTCAAAAAACATTCGCTCAGAGGCCCCTCAAGCAATGAGCTCTGCCCCACCCTGTCCTGACCCCTCCCTCGGAGCGGGCAATCTACGAAGCCTGGGGCTGAGTCCCAGGGTCTGCGAGTAGGGGACAAGCCCGCACTCACAGCACTCGCCTCGCAGGTGTCATTTCTCTTTCCCTCGCTTCGGGGTGGATTTCTCTCGTTGCTGTCGCTCGTAGAGGCGATAGCTCTTGCCCCGAATGAAGGTGACTTCCGAAGTGTGCAGGAAGCGGTCCAGCAGCGCCGAGGTGGCCGCCGTATCTCCTCCCAGCATCGCGCCCCAGTCCTCCAGGGGTCGATTCGAACTGAGGATCGTCGAGGTCTTCTGGTATCGGCGGTGCAGGATCTCCAACAGATCTTCTGCCGCCGACTCCGGCACTCTGCGGAGTCCCAGATCCTCGAGGATCAGCAGCGGGATCCGGGTCATCTCCGTAATGTAAGATCGGCGTCTGCCGGTGGCCGTGGCTTCGGCGATGTCTTCCAGCAGATCGAAAGCCGACTTGTACTGCACCCGGTGACCGGCTTCGACCGCCTTGATCCCGACGGTGATGATCAGATGGCTCTTGCCGACTCCGGTCTGACCGATGACCAACCAGCCGCGGCGCTGTTGGATGAATCGGCCGGTAGCCAGATCGAAGATCTGCTGCCGGTTGATGGAGGGGTTAAAGGAGAAGTTAAAGTCCTCCAAGTGCTTTTGTTCCGGAAACTGGGCCTGGCGCAAACGTCGCTCCAACAGCCGGTCCCGACGGCGGGTCAGCTCGTCATCAATCAGCAGCTCAAAGAACTCCTGATGGCTGAGCCTTCCCTGGACGGCTTGTTGCAGGCGAACGTCAAAGACCTGAGCCAGGCCCGAGAGCCGGAGGTGACGAAGTTTTCGTTCCAGTTCTGATGAGATCATTCTGGTTCTCCTGTGGGATCGGTGATCTGGTACTCGGACAGCGGTCGGATCAACTCGTGCTCGGAGGTAAACAAAGAGCGCTGCGGCACGTCCAGTCGCTTACACAAAGCCACCAGAGTCCGGTAGCGGAAGGCGTCATGTGCGAGCGCCTTGCCGCAGGCTTCGTCGACGACCGAAGCGCGGTAGCGGCGGGTCAGCGAGATCATGCCCTGCACGAGTCGGTAGGCGAGCATGTCTCGGACCTCCAGAGCTCGCTCGGCCCAGCGGTGCGCCTCTGGACCCACGGCTCGGGCTTGCTTCAGCAGATGATGCTCGGTTCGATAGTGCGCGTAGCGTTTGCGTTCCGGAAGATGGCTCGTTTCGGTTCGGAATCTCCCCGGCGGGTGCTTCGGATGCAGGGCCACCTGTTGCTCACGAAAGAAGACGCGGACGATACGATCATCCCAGTGCACGGCGACTTCACAACCGAGCAGATGATTGGGCACCGAGTAGAACGCTCGGTCGACTTCGATGTGGCCATCGGTGGAGACCGTTCGACGGCCCACGCGGAAGAAACTGAAGCGGGAATCCGGAAGCGGTCGGAGATGCTTCTGTTCTTCGACAAAGCGGGGCCAGACCTGCTGCTTGGTGGTGCCGTGGATGCGCTGGCGGGCGATTCGCTCGTTCCAACTCTGCAGATGCTCATTCTGCGCATCCAGGCTCTCGAAGCGGCGAGCTTTGAGCGCGCTGGAGTCGGTATATCCGATGCTTCTTTCGACTTTTCCGTTCTCGTTCGGAGCGCCCGGATGGATGGGCAGCACGGCGAAGCCGTAGTGGCGAGCGAGCGCACTGAAGACGGCATTGACCTCGGGGTCCACCAAGCAAGCCCGGGTGATCCCGGCCTTGAGGTTATCGAGGCGAACCACCTCCACGCCGCCTCAGATGAGGACGGCGGTAACGACCCGATTCGGTCCGAGTCAGGGCTCCTTTGCCGAAGTCGATCTGCAGGTCCCGACCGGGGGGAGTTTCCACCCGAGCAAACACGCGAGGACTCTCCGCCTTGAGCTTTCCACAGAAGCGCTTGACGGAGTTGTAGGCTCCCCCGAATCCCTGCTCGAAGACCAGGTCCTGCCAGATCCGCTTGGCCTGCAATCCCTGCTGGAGTTTCTTTTCAATCTGCTCCCGAAAGGGCTCACAGAAGCTGCGCAGACCCGGGGGCCGCTTTGGCCGCTTTTGCTCCTCCGAGCCGGGGGCCACTTTGGCCGGTTTTGAATCTCGGGAGGGATCATAGCGGGCAATCCTCTCTCGTCGGACTCCCACCTCTCGCTCGATCCGACGATACGACCAGCCCAGCTTCAGGAGCGCCAAAACCGTTTGCTTCTTTTCCATTTTCAATGTATTGGCCATCGGCTCATCCTACGCCGGATGCGGCCCTCAATGGCTCTTGAAAATGGCCGGTTTTGAAGTGGCCCTCACTGGCCGCTTTTGGGTGGCCCCTGACAGTCAGGAGCGGATTTCTCCACTCAGCCTGGCCCATGGTTCTGAGATCCACCGCGTGGACGTAGTTGTCCCTTTGACGATAGTGCAGAGAACGGCGCATCGTCTGGAGACCCATCCGGTTGTAGTCTCCGTGAGTGCGCGCCATATCCGTAATCACCAGGTCTGTGTCGGCTAGTACCACCGAGCTTACAGCGATTCTAAGCAGCGGGTGCAAGGCGGTGTACTCGTTACGGATTCGCTGGGCCTTGACGTTGACGCTCGAAACGTAGATCAGTGCGGAGGCGCAGTAGACAATCACCAACGCGGCCGCCAGACGCAGGTTGTACTTCTTGACCTTCTTCTTGATTCTGCGTTTGCGAAAGAGTTTCTTGTAGGCGTATTGGACGTAGAGTAGAAGGCACGCCGAGGTTAGTGCCATGCCGAATCCCAGGGCCAACCAGGTGTTCAGTCCGGCTGCAGCATAGAGAAAGACGGAAGTGCGGATGAGCAGGAAGAAGGGCAGGATCACAAGAATCAGTAGGTTGAGAGGGAAGAGAAGCACGCGCAGGCGGCTGCCCAGACGATACTTCTTCTTTCTTCTTCGCTTTGCTGCCATAGATCTGAGAATTCGTGCGTATGTTAGGGGTGCCCCCTGTCATTTCGGTGCGTTCCAGGCCAACCATTGCCGATTCATGGAAGCCTGAAGCGCAAGCGAGGGGTTGGGGTGCAGCGAGACGCGTGGGTAATGGGTGTAGGCGCAGGGTGAACCACCAGGTTGGGAAGATGCGTGGTGTACCCCAACCCCTCGCTCGCGCTCCAGGCCTCCTATCCCTTTGCAAAGAGCGAAGAATTGGCCAGACCTGGTTCAGTATCAGGTCAGTGAGGTCCCCAGCGGAGCTGGCCCCATTCGAGAACGAAACTTTGGGCCCGGCGTAGCGGTGGGCTCCAGGCCGCCGTCCGAGCCAAAGGCTCGAATCAAGAAGACTTCGGCCTGGAGGCCAAAGCTACGCTCGCAAATGAAGTTTCAGCTTAGTCGCGCCCCAGCCGAGCTGCCCCATTCGAGAGAGAAACTTGAAGCCTCTCGCCACACTGTCCAGTGGCAAGAGACGTGCGACGTTCGGACGTTCAGACGTGCGACGATCCCAATCAAGTTTCAGCTTAGTGCGGTTTCCCTACCTGGCTTCGTAGTTGACCCAGACGGGGGATCCCCAGGCCATCTCGCCATCCTTCTGGGCGACTCGGAGATAGTAGTAGCTTTCGCCCGCGGTCTGGTCCTGATCAACGTATTGGAACTCCAGCGCGGCCTGCTCGGAACTAGTGGTGTAGACGATCTTGTTGTTCTTGATCACGTCGACCCTCTCAATCGCGTCCGTGCCCAGGATCTTTGCCTTGATCGTCAACGGGATCGTGCTGGAGAAATCCTCTCCCATCAGGTGCTCACCGTCGGAGCCGAGGAAGCGGATATCCAGAATCAAATTGTCCGTCGCTGCATAGGTACGCCTTGCCCGGATGGCTTCCATCAAGCTGTCCAAGGTCAGCTCCTCAGCAATCAAGCAGGCATAACTGATGTGTGTGGACATATGATCGGAAGAGGCGATGAATCCAAGCCGGTAGCCCTTGGACAGGGCATGCCAGACGGTCCCGAAACGACGGTGGGGACTGTCATTTTCCTCCAGTGTGGGACTGGGCTCGAGTGTCTTGGGTCGCAGGGACCCCGGATACTCGTAGGTATCCCTCATCCCCTGGTAGATCTCGACCAAGTGTTCTACATCGGGATCGTTGTCGCGCCAATCGGTCCCGGCGCCCGTTCCGCTGGTGTGAGGGATTGAGGTCCCATCGTAGCGCTTCAGGTAGTGAAACAGTCTACCGGACCCGTCCCAGCCGTTGGCTTCGGAGGCCATGATCGGCAGGATGGGTGTGCCCCTGCGAGTAAACAGGACGTTGCGGTGACCGTTGGGAAACTCCAGGGAGCGTTCGTAGGAATAGAAAGCCACGAAGTTCTGGAGCTGGAACAGATCTGCGAACTTCTGGCTGAGCCACCACAGGTAGGATTCCTCTGCGTCCTGGTTGTGGTCCGTGACTCCCAGAAAGTCGAGTCCAGCCGCGTCGCGAGCATAGCGGTAAGCGTCGAGTACGGAACCGTCCCTGCCCCCGTCCCAGGAGAGATCAGTGTGGCGATGCACGTCGCCGCGAAAGATCGAATAACTGCGCTCTCCGCTCGCGACACGGTAAGCGCGGATCCGCTGAAGCTCTTCGACTTCATTTGGATGGACCGGTTCAAACGGCGGCGCCGGTTCCGCCTCGTAGGGCTGCAGGTCCACCGACTGGGACTGCGAAGCCTCCTCGACTGACAGAGGGGCGATCATGACCTGGCCCTGTTGGTGTGTCGTGTAGGATCCCACATCCCGGTTGTCGGTCGGCCAGGCCAACCACAGCTGCTGGTCTGATACGGTGCTGCCGACCGGGAACATGTCCTTGCGTCCTGCGCTATAGGGCAGGTACATCAAATCGCTCCAGGCCGATCCGGCGTAGCGAAGCGCGTAGGTCTCCCAATGCGGAGCGTAGATCGATCCGGATCCCGTCTCCAGACTATCCGGGAGCCGCATCACCATCTGGCGCAAGAATAGCCAGGGGAATCCACTGGGTCCGATCTGGAGAATCGGATCGCCCCAATAGTCCTCGCCCTTGAAGACGGAGGGGACGGCGCCCAATGGTGCCAACATCTTTTCGCCATCGAGACACACTACCCGGATCGACCTGGGCTCGTGGAGCCCAATCCCGGGCTGTGTCACCAGTTGTCCCGTGTCCTTCCCCCAGTCAACGCCGGACTCCTGCCAGGCGACCCAGGTCTGATTGCGGCCATCCACAGCGACCGTGGGATTGGCCTCGTAGCGGGGAGTTCCCGCTACAACACGCACCGGTCCCCAGCGGCCGTCCAAGAATCGCCGCAGGTAGACGTCATAATTGCCTGCAGCGTACCCGTCCCAGGCAACCGCAACCAGGTCGAACGCCCCTGCAGAAAGGGACGGATTCCAGTTGTTCCCCTCGCTCGAGGAGCCTTCACTGATCTGAAACTCGTCCGACCAGGTGCCCTGGAACAGGTTCTTGGCCAAGATCTGACTCCGACCCTCGACGCTCCTTTGCCAGACCAGCCACATGCGGCCGCTGGCGTCAGTCGTGATCCGGTGGAAGGTGTCGGGCCCCGGATGATTCGTGATCTGCTCAACCGTCGACCAGCCAGCTTCGGAGTGGGCACGACCATAAAGGTCCCAGTTGCCGTCGGCCTGCATCGACCAGATCGCCCAGGTCTGCCCCTTGCTGTCTTCGCCCAGAGCTGTGCCAAAAACATCTGCGTTTTCCGCCAGAACGAAGCTGTCTTCCCACTCTTCCTCGGCCCTGCGACGGACACATACGGTGTCTGAATGGTCTCGGTATTCCTGCCATCCTACCCAGAGATCTCCAGACGTCGTAGCCAGAATGCAGGGAAAGTCCTGTTGGGCCAGCTGTTGGGAGTCCGCGGCCACCGCAGTGGGTACCCGTTCGACTCGAACGCTTTTGTCCAGGAAGAAGCGAGGAACGAAGGCAACGGTTTCCGACGGAGCGAAACTGAAGTCACCCTCGGTGGTGCTCACCTTGACCGGAGAGCCTGTTGGAGCTTGCCGTATGTGGAGGAGGATGCTGGGGTACTCGAGCTTGGGTGGACTCTTGGCAGAACGCATCCAGGCGTTGCGAGTGCTGCATACCCAACTATGGGGTGGCCTGACGTAGTCGTTGGGAAACTCCGGGTTCAGGTCCCGTTGGTCGCCTAGTCCCTTGTACAAATGCACACGAAAGCGGTCGGGCTCCACTACCAGCTCCTGGCCATCGGAAGGATGTACCCCGCCGTCCCAGGGGCTGGGCCGGTTGTCGTTCAGGCCAAACGTGATTCGGAACGAGGCCTGCGCCATGGAAATGGGGGCGGTAGGTCTCTGTGCCTGATCGGACGCAGGTTCCTGACAGCTCGGAACGGCCAAGACAAGTGACAGTGCGGCAGGCGCTAGCAGCTTCAAAGAGAGGTTGTTCACGTCCCCTGAAGATACCACCAATCAGGTGATGCTGACCAGCCAGAATGGAGTCTGGCTTGGGAAGCTGTTTAGCGCCTGACCCTTGCCCTTGCCGTCGCCCTCAAACTTGCCTTTGCCTTTGCCTTTGCCTTTGCCTTTGCCTCCCTCTTACGCTTCCGCCTTCCTTTCCGGCTATTCCAAACACCAATCTTTATCCCGCGTTCTGCTTTGAAATCCTTTCTATGCTGGTCGGGTTGATCAAGAGCCTGATGTGGGAAGGGATGAGGCAAGGTCAAAGGGGAAGGCAAAGGCACAGGCACGTTTGAAGGCGAGGGCGAGGGCGAGGGCAAGGGTCAAGAGCTAAACACAAACGGCTTTGGAAAGGCCAGTGTGGGCAGGCTATTTCAGCGGTGCTTTCAGCAGACGGATGTCGTCGATCCAGACGGTCCCCTTGCCCTCGACCACCAGGTTCAGCTTGATGTTGTCAGGGTTTTCTCCCTTTTTCAGGAAGAAGGGCGTCTCTTCGGCGGACCAGTCCACAGTGCCGGTCAGGGGTGAGTTCAGATCACGGGTGAAGTATTCGCCCCTGCCGCTGAACTGGCACCACATTTCCAGGTAGGCCTGGCCTTCCAGCTTCTCGGTCCGAAGCTTGGCCTGGTAGGTCAGCCTGACATCCTCTACGTCCAGGTCTCCGGTTTCATAGAGGCGGATGGTGCTTGCCTGGGCCACACTTACGCGCAGGGAACCGTTGCCGTCACTGCTGATTTCTGGATCCAGGGCGACATCTGATCGGGTTAGCACTCCTTCCAGGTCCTGGATCGGGTAATGCTTCAGTCCAGTCACGGCGCTGGCGGCCTGCGAACAACCGGCCGACAAGGCAATCGCTGTGAGGGCGAGATAGATCAAAGGCATGGTGGTTTCATCGACTGCTAAAGCTCTCGTCATTAGTGCAGCGCCGTTCGGCAGCAAGCCGATTTGTACAACGTCTGCCTACGTGGTACGTTTCCACAAGTCGACGATTACCTACATTTTGTTATTTTTAGGGACGGATGGCTCAACCTCTGATCGACTGCGACATCCACAACCAGTTCCCAGGGCTGCAAGCCTTGGAGCCTTATCTGGAAGATCATTGGCGTGCCTACATCAACGAGTCCGCCTTTGTAGGACCCGACTGCAACGACTATCCCGTTGGGGCTCCGACCTCCTTCCGACCTGACCACGAACCGGATCCGGAAGATCCACCGGGTTCCGACTTCGAGTTGCTGCGGCAGCGGACCCTCGATGTCTGGGATCTGGAGTACGGAATCCTGACCGGTTCCTATTGGGTCCAAAGCGTCCACGATCCGCAGCTGGCAGCGGCGTTGGCTTCCGCACTCAACAACTGGCAGAGAGATCATTGGCTGGAACCAGAACCCCGGCTGCGAGCTTCCCTGCTGGTACCCGGTCAGAATCCGGAGCTGGCCGCCCGCGAGATTGACCGTCTGGGTGGACATCCGGGATTCGTCCAGGTGCTGCTTCCCGTCAGATCCCACGTTCCCTACGGCAATCAGTGCCATGATCCCATCTTTGCGGCGGCGGTTCGCCACGATCTCGTTGTGGGAATCCATTTCGGTGGCGCTTCCGGAAACCCTCCGACTCCCTGCGGCTGGCCTTCGACCTACTTGGAGGAATACGCCGGAATGGCGCAAATATTCCAGTCTCAAGTGCTCAGTCTGATTGCCGAAGGCGCCTTCGATCGGTTTCCCCAACTTCGGGTGGCGTTGATCGAGGGAGGGTTCACCTGGATGCCATCGTTGATGTGGCGTTTGGACAAGGAATGGAAGGGTCTGCGCCGTGATACGCCCTGGATCAAGCGTCCACCTTCAGAATACATTCGGGAGCACTTTCGGCTTACTCTGCAGCCAATGGACGCTCCTCCGGCCAAAGAGCACCTGATGCAGATTATCGAACAGCTGGAGTCCGAAGATCTGCTGATGTTCTCAACCGACTATCCTCACTGGCACTTCGACGGAAGCGAAGAGGCCTTGCCCTCGGGACTGCCGGAGCCACTGTTGTCCAAGATTCGAGCTGAGAACGCGCGCTTTTTCTACCGTCTCTGACTCAGAAAAAAGAGGAGATAGGACGCATGGTTACAACTCCCATCGTCGAGCCCAGGAAGCCGGACGAACCAGCCTTGAAGATGGCTGTCATCGATTCTGACATCCACAATGACGTGCCCGGAGATGAGACCCTCTACCGGTATCTGCCTGATCGCTGGCGCCGCTACCACGAGATGATCGGGCTCCGAGGCTTCTACGGCACCAGCTATCCTCGAGCCAGCCGGAACGCCGCCCGCTATGACGCCTGGCCCCCCTCCGGGCTTCCCCCCGGTTCCGATCTGGGCTTCCTGCAGAGCCAACTGTTAGACACCTGGGATATCGAGTACGGGGTTCTGAACTGCCTGAGGGCAGCCGGGCGGCAGCAGAATCTGGAGTATGGGGCCGCCTTGTCCCGAGCCATCAACACTTGGCAGATCGAGGAGTGGCTGGAGCCGGAGCCGAGATTGCGGGCCTCGATGGTGGTGCCCTACGAGGACGGCGATCTGGCCGCGGAGGAAATCGATAGAACGAGCCAACATCCTGGTTTTGTCCAGGTCCTGGTGACTGCCCGGACCAGTGAACCGCTGGGACGTCGAAAGTACTGGAAGCTGTATGAAGCTGCGGTCCGAAACAACCTTCCGGTGGGGATTCACTTCGGCGGGACGGGAGGGCGTCCCATCACGGGGGCCGGATGGCCTTCACACTACCTGGAGGATCATGCCGGGATGCCGCAAGCATTTCAGGCCCAGGTGACCAGCCTGGTTTGTGAGGGAGTCTTCGAACACTTCCCAGAATTGAAGATGGTATTGATCGAAGGTGGCTTTGCCTGGATTCCTCCGCTGGCCTGGAGGCTCGATCGCAGCTGGGAGCGACTGCGCCAAGAGGTACCCTACTTGAGTCGCCCACCTTCCGAATACATCAGCAAACACTTCTGGATCACCACTCAGCCTATGGAAGAGCCTCCCAACGCCAAATACTTGAAGCAGTTGCTGGAACAGCTCGACTCCAACGACAAACTTCTCTTCGCGACCGATTACCCCCACTGGGACTTCGACTCCCCCGATCGTGCCCTCCCGAGCCATCTACCGCTGCCCTTAAGGCGAAGGATCCTAGCCGACAACGCCCGGGCTCTGTACCGATTCGAAGGCTAGATTGTAGGTTGCAGCCCAATTCTGCCCGCAGTCACCTTTTGGGAAGAAATCAAGCGAGGTCAATCCCAACGGGATTGCGTATATCAGCCCAGGGTTTCCGAACCCTGGGTCAACGATTCCACCCCTTTGATTTCACGCGGGTAAGAGGCAGGCGGAGTTCCCGCCTGCCCCTCCCCGTTGTCGCGATGGGGTCTGTTCCCCACATTTACCGGCGTGAGGGTCACTCACCGGGCGACCCCAAAGACGTTGCCCCATTTCGGGGAACGACGTAACATACTTGACCGTAGGTGTTGCGACAGAGACAGAAGCTTTCCAGGGAAAGCAAGCCGAGCTTTCGGCAGAAGAACCCCACCCGGAGTTTGCGGTTGTCGTTGTAGTTCTTCCGTTTAAGCTTCATGCTCCGGAGTCGCATTCGGACCCAGGAGTCGAGCTTTTGGAAGAGCCAACGATTGGTCGCAAACTCGGGGGTGAAGTACTGTGCTGTCCCCCTGATCACTCGGTTCAATTTCAGGATTGCCTCGGCATCGAGGTTATGGCAGCGGACGGTTAATTCCCGCACCTTATCCTTGAATTTCTGCTGGGACTTGTCGCGCATGCGCCGGGAACGGGACGAGAGGAAAAAGCCAAGAAATTCATAGCCTTTTCCGAACGTCATGATCCGGGTTTTCTCCGGACTCAGCCGTAGCTGAAGTGGGGTTTCCAGCACTTGCTGGACGAGTTCCATAGCCTCTTGCGCCTGCTGTTGGGACCGGGTCAAGACGACGAAGTCGTCAGCATAGCGGGCGAATTGAAAACCCGCCCGGTGCAAGGCCCAGTCCAATTGGTTGAGGACGATGTTAGCCAGCAGTGGGGAAATGACTCCTCCCTGTGGCGTGCCGACCGTGGTCGGCTTGAAGACTCCGTCGTCCATGACCCCGGCAGTGAGAAATCGTTGGAGAAGGCGAAGGATATTGCCGTCGGCAACCTTGTCGGCCACCAACTGCATAATGACGTTCTGTGGAATGTGGTCAAAAAAACCTTCCACATCGGCGTCGAGTACCCAAAGGTAGCCGGCGTCGTGAAGGGACAACAGCCACTGGATCGCCTGATGACAGTTGCGTTTAGGACGAAACCCGAAGGAGGCGTCCTGAAAGAGCGGCTCGAAGATAGGTTCCAGCAGCCGCCGCAGAACCTCCTGGGCCACGCGATCGCGGACCACGGGGATCCCGAGCGGCCGGGTCTTCTTCGTGCGAGGGCCTTTGGAGATCCGGACGCGGAGCAGCGGATCGGGCCGAAACGCCCCTGATTTGAGAACTTTCATCAGGGCGAGAAGGTTTGGTTCGAGGTTAGCCTCGAACCTCCCGACGCTGACCTTGTCCACTCCAGCGGCACCTCGGTTGCGCTTGACTTTCTTGAAAGCGGCCCGCATGAGCTCGATCGTAATGCGACCGGTCAGCGAGTGCTCCTTTCTGCTCTTCACCAGCGTTATCAGAGGATCTCAAGGTCATTACATACAGCCCCCCTTTGCCGGCGATCCGAGAATTCGGACCGGCGAGCTGGGAGGACCGCCGCTGTCTACCAGCGACGTGACCGATGCTATTTGGGATCCAAAGCGGGAGACCTTCGCCATCTACGCCAAGACCTGGCTGGATGGACCCGATGGCACCATGCACTGGAAGCGTGCCGTGGTTCGAACCGAGAGCAAGGATTTTCTCAACTGCTCCAGGCCCGAACTCATAATGGCGCCGGACGAATTCGACGGCTGGGATGGTGATGCCAGAGAAGTCGAACGGGTCTCCGTGGGAGGAGGCAGTGGAGGTGTCCAGCTCCACAGCGGGCCGGCGTTCTTCTACAACGACGTCTACTTCTCGTTGCTTCAGGTCATGGATGCCCGCCAGACCGGCCTTCAGCCCATCGAGCTGGCCCTCAGCCGCGATGGTCTGGACTGGGAACGCCCTTTCAGGAAGGGAGACCCCTTCCTGCCCACGAGTTCAGGAGAAGGTTTTGACACCGGCCGGATCTGGAGCAATGCGACGCCCGTCATCTTGCCCGATGAGATCCGCTTCTACTACGGCGGGTACCGCGGAAGGTGGAACCAGAAAGGGACCCTGGATCATGAGCACCGGCCCACGGGCATCGGCCTGGCTCGGATGCCACGAGACCGGTTCGCTGGCGTCCGTCCCCGGGAGAAGATCGGCCAGATCACCCTGAAGGCGATGGACCTGAGCCGCTGTCAGGGACTCACCCTGAACGCCGATGCCAAAGCAGGAGCCATCAAAGTGGAGCTCCTCGACGATCGGGGTTACCGCGTCCGTGGCTACTCGAAAGAGGATGCGGTCCCCATCGTAGGAGACCATCTGAGCCATCCTGTTCGCTGGGTGGGCGGAGGGATCGCGGATCTGGAGACGGGCCACTACCGGCTCCGCATTCATCTCGACGATGCAATCGTCTACGCCATCACCTTGATTGGCCGCTGAGGCCACGCGACCGCGCAAGGGGCCGGCCCACAAGGAGTACACTGGCCTTCTTTTCGCGGCCCCAGGGCAAGTGGTCTCGCCGAAGGATATCCCACAGCACCACCTGGAACCTGGAGGGAGCGATAGGGATCCTCTCGGACCGCTTCGCTCATCCCTCACCTCTCTGCAGCTCAAGTATGCCCAGATGGTAGCCAGTGTAGACGGAGGAGTATGGTAAAAAACGGACGTGCGGTGCTCTACCCGGTCTATAAGGGAACCTTCGAGCGCAGGGATGATGCGTTGATTCCGATCTCTAGAAGCCGCAATTCCCATTCCTTTACTGAGTTCTTGATTCAAGTCGTCAAGGATCTCAAGAGAAGCCTCGACTTCTTGGAGACCCGTCAAGATATCGATAGCGAGAGAGTTGCCTTCTATGGAATGAGCTGGGGAGCAACCTAAGCTGAAACTTGATTGGCGAATGTAGCTTTGGCCTCCAGGCCGAAGTCTTATTCTTCTGAGGCTTTGGCTCGGACGGCGGCCTGGAGGCCACCGCTAGTGCGCCTGTGAAGGCGTTTGATCAGAAGGGTGAAAGTCCCTTCCAGGCTAACGTTACCGGCCTGAAGTCGACAGTGGTAACTGCGTTTCCGTGAGGAAGGGTGGAGAGCAACCTGAGACGAACGACCAATCCGTAACGCAAGTGAACTCGATTCGGCCAAGCCTGTCGGGGAGGGTCCTGGCAAAGCCCGAACCCTTGACCGCGCGACGGCCATCCCTCCGACCTGAACGGTCTGCCCGGGGGGATAGACGCGGCAAGTCACGGCGGTGAAGTAACGTGACAAAGCGACCGTGACGAAATGGCAATGCGGTGGTTGGAGATGGAGAGGTCGGAAGGTCAAACGAGATAAGCAGGGAGATCTGTCGGGTGAGGGACGTGGACGACCCATCGTGAGAGCTCGCAGTGGGGGACGCTGCGTGAGCAATGGCCCAGGCCCGCGGTGCAGTATCGCCCGCCGAAGGGGAGCGAACCTGGCGATACCGGTGAGGTCGGTTGAAGCGGCTCGACAGAAGTCAGAGCTCCCATAGTAGCGGGGAAGCCGTGCAGCAAAACGCGGTGGAGCGAAGGGGAGCAGGAAGGTAGATGCGAAATGACTAAATCGCGGAAACGTAACTCCGCCCAAAGGCGGGACTACATCCCGGTCACAGTGCCGTTTTCGGCTAGCCCGGCTGGAGAGCCCGCTGGCATCGAACAGTGGGCTCATCGCGCGGTTTGGACGGATCGCATGTTGGAGACACTTTTGAAAGGAAAGGTGAGAGGAGGGAAATGGCACACGCTGATCGATAAGGTGTTTTGCAGCCGGAACCTTTCCAGCTCGGCCGAGAAGGTCTTGGGCAGGAAAGGAGCGGCGGGAGTGGACCGGCAAACGTGGGGGGATTTCGCCGAACACGAGCGGGAGGAACTCGAATGGTTGCAGGAAGAACTGCGTGAGGGGACCTATCGTCCGGCAGCGGTGCTGCGGAGGTGGATTCCCAAAACAGGCAGTTCGGAAAAGCGACCGCTGGGGATTCCGACCGTGCGGGATCGAGTCGTGCAAACGGCTTTGGTCCACGGGATCGAGCCGATTCTGGAGGCCACGTTCCATGATCGAAGCTACGGCTTTCGTCATGGGCGAGGGTGCCACGGCGCACTGCGGTACGTCGAAGAGCTGCTCGAAGCCGGTTATGTGTATGTCGTCGACGCGGATCTGAAGGGTTACTTCGATACGATCCCGAAAGATCGACTGTTGGACCTGATCCAACAGAAGATATCGGATCGCCGCGTGCTGGGCCTGGTTCAGCTGTTTCTGAATCAGGGGATACTGGAAGAGCTGCGTAAGTGGATTCCGGAAGCCGGAGTCCCCCAAGGCGCCGTTCTTTCTCCGGTGTTGTCGAATGCCTACCTCAATCCCCTGGACCATCGGATGGCCGATCTGGGCTTCCAGATGGTGCGCTACGCGGATGACTTTGTCCTGCTGTGTCGCGCACCCGAGGAGGCTGAAGCGGCCCTGGCCGAAGGGCGGGACTGGGTGGAGGACAACGGGCTGAGACTGCATCCCGAGAAGACACACATCGTGGACTCGCGAGAGAAGAGCTTTTCGTTCTTGGGCGATTCGTTCCGAGGCCGTTTTCGGTTTCCACGAGCGAAGAGCCACCGAAAGTTCGTCGAGCGCATTCACGAGCTGACGCCGCGCAAGTCGGGCGACTCGCTGGAGGTCATCCTCCAGCGGCTCAATCGCTCGACGCAAGGCTGGTTCAACTACTTCCGGCACTGTCATTGGAACATCTTCAAGGACTACGACGGTCTGATCCGTCGTCGTTTGCGACGCCTGCTTCTGAAGCGCAACCGGAAGAATAGAAAACGCCTCTGTCGAAATCACCGTTGGCCCAACGCCTTCTTTACGGATCATGGGTTCACGAGCCTGACTGACGCCCATATCCGTTTCGTCCAATCCATAGGAACCTACTGACTGGAGAGCTGTATGCGGGAGAATCGCACGTGCAGTTCGGAGGGAGGGGAGCCGGGTGACCGTGCTTCCCTACCCTATCGCCGGGACCCGGAGTTTCATGCTCGAATGGGGCAGCCCGGCTGGGGCGGGACTGACCCGAAACACCGTTTCGACGGCCTACGAAATGAGGTGGTCGCAGCTAAGGGTTCGCTAAACAATAATATTGACAATACAAGGCCCGAGTCGGCAATGCTGCCGCTCTTGAAGAGCATGCTGATGACGGCTCCGCCCACCTGGCCATACTCGGCTGAGTAGTTGTTGGTGATCACCTTGAACTCCTGCACCGGCTCGGGTGTGGGCTGCCTATCCAAAAGCCTCGCGATGTGAATAGCTAATCTCCTCGCTGGTGAGGAATTCCAGGAGGGCCGCCCGCCCCTCCTCGGTGGCTTTTTTCGCCTTCAGGATCGCTGGGGCGACGTCTCCTGGATCTTCCACTCGCTCTGCCCAGCCTCCCATGGCCAGCGCCATTTCGGCGTAGTTGCCCCCCAGGTCCCGGGTGCGGTATTTCGCGTGCGATTCAGACAGCGACTCAATCTCGACGGCCATGGTCGAGTTATTCAGCACGACCGTCAGGATCGGCAGTTTGGACCGCACAGCTGTTTCAAAGTCGAGGCCGGTCATCCCAAAACCTGCGTCGCCCATGAAATTGACGGCGAACTTCTCCGGGGCGGCAAGTTTCGCGCCCAGGATCAGCCCCAACCCTGTTCCAAGACCGTGTGACTTCCCCCAGCCCAGATAGCTTCGAGGCCCCGCTGACTGGTAGAAAGGCATGAGTTCGAACCGGGGGCCTCCTGAATCGTGAGTCAGGATGGCATCGGCCGGGTCCACAGAGCTCATGAACTCCCATATGACTCGGTAGGGGTTGATCGGAATTTCGTTCGAGGTTAGTTTCGACATCCAATCCTTCAGCCAGTTATCTCTCACCCTTGCCACGCGTTCGGCCACGGCACCGCCCTGCGGACGCGGTTTGTCTCCCAGCACTTCCTGGCACGCCCCGATGAACTGCCGCAGTACAAGTCTGGCATCGCCGATGATGGGGTAGTCGACCTGGTAGTACCTGCCTATGTCGGTGGGATCGTTGGTAGCGTGGACTAACACTTTACCCAGCGGTATCGTCGTGGCCAAGCTATGTTTGGTGAAGCTGGTCCCAATTCCCAGCACCAGATCCGCCTCCTTTAGGAATTCGTAAACGGTCCCGCTCACTACCCCTGAGCCACTGCCCAACGCCAAAGGATGTTTTTCCGGGAAGGCACTCTTGCCCGCCAACGTGGTCATCACCGGCACCTCAAGGAGCTCCGCCAATTCCAACAATTCTTCACTGGCATCAGCATAAAGCACACCCTGCCCTGCGTAGATAATTGGCTGCTTGGCAGCCAGCAGCGCTCGCGAGGCAGCCAGCACGTTTTGAGGATCGGCTTGGGCGACCGCCGTCTTGACCGGTTTGTAGTCCTCCAGGAGAGAATCATCCAAGTCTTCCATGGCGACATCGAATGGTATTTCGACCATCACGGGCCCTGGCCTCCCCATCTTCAGGCTCGAGAAGGCGCGGCGCATTGTCTCGACAACCCGATTCGGTGTATTGATTTGTTCAATGAACTTGGTCACGGACCCATAGCTGCGCAGGGAACTGAAATTGGGAAATACGCCGTCCGTTTCCCTCGGTTGTCCCAACGGCAGCAGGAGTATCGGAACACCGTCGGAGTAGGCAGTTGCCACCCCGGCATAGGCATTCTCCGCTCCCGGGCCCCACTGCATGGCAAAAACGCCTGGCGGGTTTCCGTTCTGTACACGCGAATAACCGTCCGCGATGCCTACCCCGACCCGTTCCTGGCGACAGATGATGGGACGGATTCCCACTCCGGCGACCGCGTCGATCAACGGCGTCGTGGGGAATGCACTGAGGTATTCGATGCCTTCTCGTTTCAAGATGTGAGTGATGACGTCTACAACTTTCACGTCGAACCTCCCCAAGTCAGTTTGGCGACGATGGTTCCCAGCCTGCCCCGGCGCAGATCCAAACGCCCTCCTTGACGTTGTTGTCGGCGAGTACCCTTTGTGTCTTCCTCGATCACTTCGTGGGATTCTTCCGTGACGTTAAAAGACTGGCCTGTCTCCCGGTTTCGCAGGGTGTTGCCGATCACACCCTGAATCCGGGGTGAAACACCCGTGATGACGGTGGCTTCGTCCCGGGTGAACAATAACGTTCATCTCGTATTTTTTTGCTCTGGCCGGCGTCCAGCCACTGTGCCGCCAGCGGGTGCGGGTCTTGTCGTTTGCCGAACGAAGAGCCGCTGAACGGCTCGAGAGCGGAAACGTAAGCATGCCCCGATCCGAAGTGTTGCCAATTGGCCAGTGTGCCTTGGGATTTGGCGGGCTATTCCCGAATCTGTCCATCTCCGTAGATCACGAATTTCTCGGTGACCAGGCTTTCGAGTCCCATCGGTCCATAGGCGTGCAGGCGGGTGGTGCTAATGCCGATCTCCGCACCCAGACCAAGCTCGCTGCCATCGGAGAACCTGGTGGAGGCATTGAGGAGTACCACAGAGGAGTTGACGCGATCCAGAAATTCCTGTCCGGTGGCTTGATTCTCGGTGACGATGGATTCGGTATGGTCTGATCCGTACTCTCCGATGTGTTGGATTGCCTCATCCAGGCCGGAGACGACTCGGACAGCTACAATGAGATCCAGGTACTCTGCGTGGTAGTCCTGTTCGGACGCCGCTAGGGCCTCCGGGATCAACCGTCGAGTTCCTTCATCTCCCCGTATCTCGACTCCACAGCTCTGCATGCGCTCTCGGAAGAGCGGCAGGAACTCGGCGGCAACGGCCTCGTGCACCAGGAGCGTTTCCATGGCGTTACAGACCGAAGGACGCGAGACCTTTGCGTTCTCGGAGATGGCGACAGCCTTTTGTAGATCTGCCTCCCGGTCGACGTAGACGTTGCACACGCCCTTGTAGTGTTTGATCACGGGGATGCGGCTGTTCTCAGCGACGAACCGGATGAGTCCTTCGCCGCCGCGGGGGATGATGAGATCGATGTTCTCTTCCTGTTGCAGCAGCAGGCTGACCGCTTGGCGGTCGGTGGAGTCTACGATTTGACAAGCGTCACCCAAGTCCTCAGGGGCCAGTGCAGCGGAAGCCGTTTTTACCAACGCACGATTCGAGTGGATTGCCTCCGATCCGCCCTTGAGAACGGTGGCATTGCCTGCCTTGAAGCAGAGAGCGAAGGCATCGATCGTAACGTTGGGTCGAGCCTCATAGATGATCCCGATGACGCCGAGAGGAATAGTCGCCTTCTTTACCTCGAGTCCGTTGGGACGGGTCCAGGAGTGGCGGATCACACCGACAGGATCTGGCAGAGCCGCTACTTCCTTCAGGCCTTGAATCATGGCGGCTATCCGTTTTTCATCCAGTCTCAGACGGTCCAGGAGTGGCCCTTTGACACCTTTTTCTTGGGCAGCGGCAAGATCCTTCCGGTTGGCGCTCAGTAATTCTTGCCGGGTGTCCGGCGTGTCCAACTGCTGGGCGATGCTCAGAAGCAGCCGATCCTTGGTCTGAGTGTCCAGGTTGGCCGTTGTGCGGCTGGCTATCCGGGCTCGCTTGGCCAGCTCAGTGATCTGGGTCTCCAGAGATTCGAGTGTAGATTCCATGCTTACTCCCTTGGACCCGCACCCCGGTTTACCGGGACCAGGTTGTCTCTGTGGATCACTTCGTCATAGTAAGTATAGCCCAGTCGAGATTCAATCTCGTCGCTCCTGCGGCCCTGGATGATCTCCACTTCGGCGGAACTATAGTAGCTGAGCCCCCGAGCGATCTCCTCTCCGTCGGGTCCCAGGACACGCACCGCGTTGCCGGAGCCAAATTCGCCGCTCACGGAGGTGATGCCGATCGAGAGGAGACTCTTGCCTTGCTCCAGAATCGCCCGAACGGCCCCGCCATCCACCGTCAGGCTCCCCACTGGAGCAAGTGAGTGGAGAATCCAGTGCTTGCGAGCCGAAAGCCGTTCTTCCAGGGGAAGAAAAAGCGTCCCCTCGTCTTCACCTGCCAACACGCGTTCGATCACGCCTGGGTTGCGTCCACTGGCGAGAACGCAGGGAATCCCGTAATGGGCGGCCTTCTGGATCGCGATGAGCTTCGATCTCATCCCTCCCGTCGTCACCCTGGAGGGATTTTCAATATCTTGCGCGTAGCCGAAATGGGTATCGTCGATTCGGGGGACGATGGGGATGATCTTGGGGCGCTCAGGAGCTCCCGAAGCGGGGGACTCGTAGAACCCCTCCACCGTCGACAGAATAAGGAGAAGATCGGCCTGAACGAGGGCCGCTACCTGAGCGGAGAGGTTGTCATTGTCCCCGAATTTGATTTCCTCGACCACGACCGTGTCGTTCTCATTCACGATCGGAAGGATCTGTGCCGAGAGAAGGGTTTCCAGCGTATTGCGGGCGTTCAGATAGCGCTCGCGGTTCCGGAAGTCGTCCTGCGTCAGGAGAATTTGCGCGGTGTGATGGCCTTGGAGAGAAAAAAGCTGCTCGTAGAGTGCCATGAGTAGATTCTGTCCGACGGCGGCACACGCCTGTTTCTGGGGTATGGTTTTGGCGGAACCCACGAGATTCATGGCAGGAGCGCCTGCCGCAACCGCACCAGAAGTGACGAGGATGATCTGGTGCTGCTTTTCCAGAAGTCGACCCAGGCTTTCCACCAGCCTCCCGATTCGAGCCCTATCCAATTCCTGGGCTTCGCCCACCAGCATGCCCGAACCCACCTTGACCACAATGCGCCGAGCGCTGGAGAGAGTCTGGCGAATATCCCTATTCATTGCCGTTGTCCCATGCTGTTGTCCTGCGGTTAGACAGTTTCCCTATGTTAAGGCCGTGCTCGCTAAGGTCAAGGTTCGACCTTTTGGGATGAAGCACGTAGCATACCTTGCAGTCGGATTCTGAGACTCGGTCCGGATGTCGAATTAAACCATCAGTTTTCTTCAGAGGAGCCTGAGATATGAACCGTCGAACTTTTCTAGGAGCGGGGTTGGCTATGGGCGCAAGTCCCGGTTCGGCGGAGGCAAAGCCTGAGGGCGGTCCTCCGTCGGAGCAGCGAAATCCGCGCGCCTCCCGAAGAATCGCGAGTGAAGCATTTGGGAACACCAACTACGATGCCATCTGGTACCTGGTCAACGTGGGTTTTCTGATCCGCTTGCAGGGAAGCTTCATCCTTCTGGACCCAATCTTCAGTGGAGACAATCCAGAGTACATCCAAATGAGAGAGAAGTATCAGGCCACGGGCCGGCCACAGGTTGAAGTGAAGCACTACGATCTTGACCAGGTCTATACCCAGCCCTCTCACTTCCCGCTGCGGGCCGATGAAGTGAAGAAGGCAGATGTTGTCTTGCTTACCCACGAACACACTGATCACTGTGATCCCAGAGAAATCCAGAAGATTGCCCATCTGAAGCCCAAGATCATCGCCTCCAAAAGCTGCCACGAAGTCCTGCTGAAGCAAGGAATCGCGGCGGAGCTGCTGGTCGAAGCAAGCTACGGATCCGCCTTCGATTTCGAGACCTTTTCTGTCGAAATCCAGTATTCCGATCACGCGCCCGGCGCCTGTGGTTTCCTGATCAAGACCCGATATGGGAACATCTACCATCCAGGCGATAACAGGTTCGACCATGAGCGGAAGAATGAGATGTGCAATCTGGAGGTCGACTATCTGTTGCTGCCCATAAACGACACCAACTTCGGTGTAGGTTTTGCGGCATTACTCACCCAGATACTACAGCCCCGGGTTGTGATCCCCTGTCACTTCGGCTTCTTCTATCCGCCGGTACGTTCCCAGGGCGGACACCCGGCCGAGTACGTTACGGCAATTGCCGCCCGGAACTACCATATTCCGAACACAGATATCGTGATCTTGAAGCCGGGTGGAAAGTACGTGTTGGTGTAGAGGCAGAGGAATTCCAAGCTGCAAGATGTGAATTAGATTGTTCCTCTGGAAATATTGTCTTTGCTGCTTGGGACTCCGAGTCCGTTTGTATATTGGAGTTTTTTTTCCCATGATTATTGATTCTCACGTCTATTGTTTTCCTTCCGCAGATCAGCCGGTGGGGCACGCCAGCGGGGATGAGCACCTGAAATGGGTTCAGGTGGCCCATGCGGGACACCATCAACCCGCCTGGAGAGTTCGGGATCGGGTCGCTGCTTCCTCGGAGCCTCTGGCTCCTCCGGGACTCGATCAGCGACTTGATCTGCCGGATGTGGATTTCAGGGTCGACCACGATCGTGGTCGGGTAGTGTGGACGGTCGATGGTGAAGATTACACCAAGCAGTTCTACCCCCCCAACCTGAAGGATCTAGAGTACACCGCCCACAGCCTGATCGCCGAGATGGACTACGCTGGTGTCGATGCCGCTTTGCTGCATACCGATCCCATGCTGGGTCGCGATGTCGCCTTCCTGGCGGACTGCGTCCGGTTCTATCCGGATCGTTTGAGATCCATGGCGCCAGTCGACGAGTGGCGCCTGAGAAGCGAGACTGATTCTGTCATCGAGGAGCTCGAGGCGGCGATCTCCAGCTTTGGACTCCACGCGATCAAGTTTATTCCTCCGCTGGCTTATCTGGAGGGCACCGACCCCTGGGACGATGGTCCTTTTCGCCCCTTCTGGGAAGCCGCTTCAGGGTTGGGTGTGCCAGTGTTCTTCACTCTGGGGACGGACCCCAGAGAGCTGTCCGAGGAGCTCAGCCAGCAGGAGCAGCAGCAGGGTTATCTCGACCAGCTCAAGATTCTGATGCGGTGGATGGAACGCTATCCCGACGTGATCTGCAGCCTCACCCACGGCTTCCCCTGGAGGGCATTCGTAGACGGCAACCGGATCACCCTGCCGGAAGCCATCTGGGAGCCCTTCCGCAACCCTCGGTGCCACCTCGAGGTCAGCTTTCCAGTTCGGTTGGGAGACGTCTTCGACTTCCCCTACCGTGAGGTCTGGTCCACGCTGGAGATGATGTGCCGGAAAATCGGTCCCGGCCAACAGCTCTGGAGCACCGATATGCCGTTCCAGAATCGCTTTTGCACCTATCGGCAGTCGTGCGACTGGATCGAGAAATACTGCGATTTCCTGAGTCCCGAAGACCTCGCTCAGATCATGGGAGGCACGGCGGCAAGGATTCTCAACCTATAGCGCTGGCTTGGAATTCGACAGAATTCGTCCTCTTCCCAGTTCATCCCACCGATTCAGTCTGGTCTCCACGCACGCGCTGCAGGACCAAGACCCAGAACGCAAAAAGGGCGAGAAAAGTCAGTCCCAGGAACCAGGGCAAGGTGGCCGTAGGCGCGAAGATCAGCACCACGGATCCAGCCGCGATGAGCAGGCGCTCGACCAAACCGAGACTTCGATTGAGATAGCCTACCAGGGCCACTGCCCAGCTGGCACTGCCGGCCAACAGCGAGAGAAAAGCCACCGCAACCCAGCCAAGAGACCCCTCTCCAAGTAAGTGTGGATCGAAGACGAAAGCAAAGGGGATCAAGAAAGAGACGAAGCTGAGACGGCAAGCCAGGAGGCTCGTCTGCATGGTCTGGCTTCCCGCTATCCCTGCAGCTGTATAGGAGGCCAGTGCTATCGGAGGTGTGATCATGGACAAGACGCAGTAATACATGACGAAGAAATGTGCCTGCATTTCCGAGATGTTCATTTCGAGGAGTGTCGGGACGAACAGAATGGCACCGATAATATAGGCCGCTACGGTCGGCAGGCCCGTACCCATGATCAGGCAACCCAGCATGATCAGGAGCATGGAGCCCAGCCAGGAGCCCTCTCCACCGGCGACCAGCTGGGAGGAGAACTTGAGAGCCAGATTGGACTGGATCGCGACCGCGATGATGATGCCAATCGCCGAGATGGGTATCGCCACCTGACTGGCCTGCCTCGTTCCCCCGATGAGAGCGCCGACCAGGCGTCGGAGGTCGAGCCGATCCCCGGGTTGTACCAGACCGATGGCGATGCAGGCTGCGGTCGCTACAGTAGCAGCATAGGTAGCCGAATAGCCCGACAACAGAACCAGTACCAGAACGGCGGGGGGAGTCAACAGGTAGATGCGCCCCAGGATCGGAGGGTGGGTGCCGGTTATCTCACTTTGGACTGTTCCCACCCCCGTCTTACGGGCATCGAGATCCACCTGGACAAAGATGGTGGCGTAAAAGGCCAGGGCCGGTATGAGTCCAGCCAGAGCGACGCTGGTGTAGTCGGTCTGCAGCATTTCGGCGAGTAGGAACGCGGCCACCCCCATGATGGGAGGCATCAATTGTCCACCGGTGGAGGAGATGGCCTCGATTGCCGCCGACCGTTCCCTGGAGTAACCTGCCTTCCGCATCAGAGGGATGGTGAAAACGCCGGTCGCCGCGACGTTAGCCACGGCACTTCCGCTGATGCTCCCCATCAAGCTGCTGGAGACAACGGCGGCCTTGGCGGCGCCGGCGCGGTGCCGTCCTTCGAGCCTGAGACCAATGTCAATGAAGAGCTGACTTCCCCCGATCGAAGAGTAGACCGCACCGAAAAGGATGAAGTAGAAGACGAACTGCAGCGAGGTTTGTGTGGTGATTCCCAAGATGCCGTTCAACGACATCGTGAGGATCTCCACTGCCTGCTCCAGGCTGAACCCGGAGAAGCTTAGCCAGCCCGGAACCCACTGGCCGACGAAAGCATAGCCCAGAAAGAGCAGCAAGACCGTCAACAGCGACCAACCCACGGCCCGTCGCACCGCTTCGAGTAGTACCGTCAGAAGCAGAATGCCAAAACAGATATCGACGACCCCGACCGGATCGATCCCCTCCATGCGTTCTGTCAGGCGGGTAGAGGAGAGCAGGTAGTAGGCACCGCCGGCACACGTGGCCGCCGTCAGGATGGAGTCGACGACGACTCCCCAGCCTGGTCCCAGCCGTCTTGAATTGAGCGGGTTCCAAAGAAAAAACAGGGCCAGAGCCAGGATCAGGTGAAGGGGGCGCTGTACCAGAGGCGCTTGGGGATACCAGATGATGTAGAGCTGAAAAACGAGCCAGGAGACTCCAAGGAAAGTGCGGAACCAGTGAACGACCCCTCCGAATTGCATCTGCTCCACTGGGGTCAGAGCCATCCCTTTTCCCGGTAGTAGCGTTGGGCTCCAGGATGAAGCGGGATGCCAGTCTTTTCAGCTGAACCGGACTGAGTCGGGTCGAAATTGATCCAGGCTTTGTGGGCCTTTGCCATCCGGTCTTTGTTTTCGCAAATCGTCTTGGTGATCAAATACGCAAGATCGGGAGAGAGATCCTTATGGGCAATCAGGACCGTCCCCAATTCGACTGCCTGAGTGGGACCTGATTGCCCTTTGAACCACTGCGGCATGGGACTCGAATTGATCCTGCGCTCTGAAAGTTTGCTCAAGACGCTCCCGGGAAGGTCGATGAAACGGACGTCAACCGTTCGACTCACCTCGGTAACGGCTGGATGTCCTCTGAGGGCGGTTTCGAAGTAGAGGTCGGCACCTCCATCTCTGAGCAAGCTGGGAATCTGGTTGGCTGTCACTTGAATGATTCTTCCCCCGCTGGATTCGATTCGTTCTCGACTGGTCCCCAGGAGTTCAAAGATCAGGTCGACCAATAGTGGAACCGAGCTTCCCTGAGGCTTCATCACTACCCGGATGGGCTGATCGGAGAGCAGTGCCTTCTCCAGGGTCTGGTAGCCGGTGCGATCGATGTATTCCTGGTGCAGGATGGCCGTCACCCAGACCGAGTTCAATCCCCCCACCAGGGCTCGGAGGTTCGGGTGCTTCTTGCCCCGGTACACTCCAGGCTCGCCATGATAGGCCCAGAACGACGTAAAGGTTTGAGCAAGAGCGATGGTCTCGTCTCCACGCTCGACCAGTATCGGATTGCCAACGCCGCCGCCGCGGGCAATGACCTCGACCCGACTATTCTCGGGGAGAGCCTCCTGCAGCAGACTCGCTAGAGTGGCCCCAAAAACGTACCAGGAGGTGCCCGGCGCCATAGCGCCAATGCTAATCTCCAGCCGGTCTTCTGCTCTGCCACAGGATCCAGTCAGCCCCGCAAGGACCAGTGATATCGCCAACAGCAGCCTTCTAAATTGCACTTCTTCCTTCGGTTCGGTCTCGTGTGTTTCTTACCACAACGGCAGCCCAAGCACGATGTCTATCTTACGTAGTTTTGGTCTCCAGGCCGAAATAATCCTGTCGAGTCTTGCGACTCGACGGACGGCGGCCTGAAGACCACCGCTACTCAGAAAAGCTCCAGTTGGCGGTCGTCGCCGATGACCTTGGCGAAGTCCAGGCCGAGAAGCTTCAACAGGGGCTCTGCCACCGGACGGATCTGTTTCTGGACGTAGTGCTCATGATCGATCGTGCTCTCCAGCTTTTGGATCGGTTCGGGACCGTTGTGGGTCATGTAGTAGGAAATCAGGCGGCCGGATCGATGGTCCATTTTGCGAGCGGCTGCGACGTGGGGCGGGTTGTGGCTGTAGTCGCCCAATTCCTTGCGTAGCGCCTTGTGGTAGATCAACTGATCGTCGAGGCGCGCCCGACGTGTGTCGTCTACTACTTGCTTCAGATAGTCATCCAGAGGCTGCTCCGAGAAGAGTCGGCGGTAGAGTTCCTTCTGAACCTGTCGCGCAAGCTCGGTCCAGTCACGCCGGACGACTTCCATTCCGGTGAAAACCAGTTCTTCTGAATCTCCTCCTCCCACCAGACCCACGTAGCGTTTTCGGGCACCGGCTCCGCCCTGCCGGGTGGTGGGGATGTGGAGTTTCCGGTAGAGCTGCTCAAACTGCAGCTTCAGGTGACTCTTTACCCTCCAGGTCTGCTGAATATGGGCTGCCAGATCGCTGTTGAGCTTTTCCGCCAGGTCCTGACCGAGGGTCAGGGCCTCTTCAGCCTGTTCCTTCCGTGAGAGTACGAAAAGGCTGTCGGTGTCGCCGTAGATGACCTGAAATCCATAGGACTCGAGGCGCTCTTTCGACCACCGCAGCAGGGTGCGCCCAAAGCTGGTGATGGCCCCTGCCAGTCTGGGTGAATGGAAGCGACAGGCTGGCGTACCGAGGACTCCGTAGAAGGAATTCATAAGGATCTTTATGGCGTGACTGGTCACCTGATCGCCGGAGGCCTTGGCAGCCGTACGGCGGGGAAGAAGTTCTTCCAAGAGTTGGGTCAGAACGCCGGTTTGACGTCGGAATGAAGCGCCATTGGGAGCGACAATCAGATCCTCGCCGGGCTCGGGTCCAGGCCGATAGCCCAAGGGATCGATCTCGAAGGTTCGGATGAGGCTGGGGTAGAGGCTCTCAAAGTCGAAGACCAGGACGTTGGGATAGAGTCCCGGTTCAGGGTGGATCACATGCCCCCCGGGATCCGATCCGGCGGTGGCTCCCCCGACGGAGCCTACGCTGGGGGCTACAATACTGCGGCGGTGAAGCTGGCTAAGGTAGAGGAAGTCGAAGGCGGCTACCGAGCCTGCGATCCGATCGATGGGGAGTCCTGTGAGCAGGCTTCGTTCCACTGCCAGGTCGATTAGTTTTAGCCGAGTGAGGATGTCCAGGACCAAGCGGGCATCGGTCAGGTTGTACTCCACCAGCCGACCACGGTCATGAAGATAGGTGTCCAGGATAGTCTGAGCTCGATTTCCACCCAGAGTCTTACCTTCGCCCAGAATCTCGCGGGCCACGAAATCCAGCGAGTAGTGCTCCATCTTGACGAAGGATCCACGGAGCAGATGGATACCGTCGACTACCACCCTGCCGGTTATTGAGGCCTCGAAGGAGCTCCAGGGGGAGCGGGAAGGGCGGAGGCGGAGAGGCCTCTGATCTCGTCCCAGCAACAGGGCAACCCCAGACGCCGCGGCGAGGCGCTCCAGTACGTTCAAGTCGAAGTCGACCACATTCCAACCGGTCAGGACATCAGGGTCGAGCTCCTGTATTCGCCCTGCGAAGGCCCGCATCAGCTCCTCTTGTCCGCGGAAGGACCGGGTGCCTTCGGGAACCGGGTCATCGCCAGGATTCACGACCAACACCTCAGAGGTTCCACAACCGTAGAGGGCGACGGAGAACAGGCGCCGCGCCTCCGGATCCGTCTCGATGTCGATCGAAAGCACTGACAGCTCAGGAGCCCAGCGGTCTGGCTGGATTTCAGGGTTGTGGTAGACACGACTTCCATCCGACTGCTGCCGTCCAGTAGAACTTATTTCCAAGGAGCCCCGAATTCCACGATCGATCAGGAAGCGCATGGCAAAGCGAACGTCCGCCTCGTAGCAGCGGATTCCCTGGCGGACCAAGTGATCCCGGAGAGGAGGCGTGTCCGAGGGTAGGCGAAGATTCACCCTTGCTACCGGTTTCCCAGCCAGTGTGCGGCGTTGCGAAGGAGCCAGGTCGAATCTCGCCAGAGCATTTACTCGCTCCGCATCCGAAGACTCAATGTAAAAGTGGGGAATCTCCCGATCATCTCTCATCAGGAAGGACTCGCCGGTTTCCAAGCGCCCGTAGAGGTGGATGACGGGGCGGTTCCGCTCGATGTGGTAGGTGGGCTGAAGAACAAAACCCCGCACTCGCGACTCCGTCTCAAGCTCGAGGCTAGAAGCTGACGGTGGGCACTACCGCCAGTCTCGCTGGCCCCATTCGAGAAACAAACTTTGGTCGTCTCTAGCCACGAACAGAGATAGCAGCGTGTCCGTTGTAGGACGGGCATTCCTGCCCGTCGAGGCCAACCGACGGGCAAGAATGCCCATCCTACGTCGGTTACTGCTCGTTGAAGTTTTAACTTAGTGGCCCCCCAGCGGTGCTGCCCCATTCGAGAACGAAACTTTGGGCCCGGCGTAGCGGTGGGCTCCAGGCCGCCGTCCGAGCCAAAGGCTCGAATCAAGAAGACTTCGGCCTGGAGGCCAAAGCTACGCTCGCAAATCAAGTTTCAGCTTAGTCGCGCCCCAGCCGGGCTGCCCCATTCGAGAAGGAAACTTGAAGCCTCTCGCCACACTGTCCAGTGGCAAGAGACGTGCGACGTTCGGACGTTCAGACGTGCGACGATCCCAATGAAGTTTCAGCTTAGAACACCCCCCCAGTTTCCTGAATCCCCGTGCAATCAGAGCGAACTGTATGTCCTTCACGTCCTCGTTGGAGAGCATGCTGCGGTACTGGTGAGAGTTCCAGGCGGGGAACCAGAGGGTGCAGAGAAGACGTTTGGGCATCTCTTTGAGGACCTGATTCGAGAGGCGACTGACCAGGTATCGATCTGGCTTCAGCTTGGGATCCAGCTCCAAGAGGATCCCACTGATTGTGATCTGCGCCTTGATGAAGAGCCCCAGGTTGAAGCGGATCTTGTAGCCTTCCCGGGTCAAGTTCTTCATCAGCGCGCCGAGGACGTCGAACGCCCTCTTCCCCTTCATCTCGGTCAGAGTCTGATCAACCAATTGACGGATCCTTTTCTGTTCGGATTCGGTTTCCCATGAGTCTCCTTCGATCAGGGCCCCGACGTGATTGCGAAGTCGCTTGGGGTCTTTCAAGAAGATGCCCAAGAACAACTGCATCAGTGCCTCTCGCTGTGAGTGTGGAAGACTGCCGCTCAGTCCCCAGTCGAGTAAGGCCAAGCGGAAAGGATCCGCTGGGTCGTCGAGAACGTGGAAGACATTTCCGGAGTGGGGATCGCCGTGGAACAGAGCCTCATCCGTCTGAGCCAGAAGCACGTTGACAGTGAGCAGATCCAACAACCTGCGAGCCAGCTTGGCTCGTAACCGAGCCTTTCCGGCAAAGGCAGCAGCAACCTTTTCACCATGGACGAACTCCATGAAGGTGACACGATCGGTAGACAGAGGGTAGAGTTTGGGCACCAGCACCCTCCCGTTGCCTCGATAGTAGCGCCCTGCGTTTACCAGATTCTGCTGTTCCTCGACGATTACAATCTCCTTGGAGAGAGCCTCTCTGACGTTTTCGAAAGTCTCCGAAATGGGAATCGCCCCAATCTCATAGGCCTCGCGATGAGTTGCAAAATACTGGGTGAGCTGATCGAAAATGGCGAGTTCTTCCTGCATAGCCGAAACAGCCTGGGGCTTGATGATCTTGACCACCGCGTCGGTGCGTTTTTCTTCTCCAGGGAGAACCAGGCTGCAGCGAAGAACGGCACCCACCGTTGCCTCTGCTAGAATCCGATCCGAAAACTGGATCTGGTATCTTTTCGCGGTTTCGTCTCCAATTTCCTCCAAGGTAAAGCGGATCAAGTCGCTAGCACGGGTGGTTCTCAGACTATTCTCGAGCACCTGCAGGGCTGCTCGGAGGTCGCCGGGAATGGCTGGATTTCTGGCGAGAATCTGACCGATCTTCTGCAGTGTCGGAGTCTGGGAAAGAAAGCCGAGCAGGTACTGGCCCCGATCGGCTTCGGTCGGCAGCCTCGCCTGATCGAAGAGGCGCTGCACCAGGCGTTTCTCATCGAGATGATGGAGGAAGAACAAGAGGGAATCGTGGACGATGGGCAGCCAGTCCTTGGATGCTGGCGGAATGATGTCCAGTACTCGGGAGCGGTGTAGGAACAACTCCAGGACGTCGGCCCGATGTTTCTCCCAATTGATGCTCTTGAGAATCGCTACCAGCTTATCGATGGAGGGGGGCTCTCCATCTGTCGAGCCTTGAGACTGAAGTAATCCCAGGATTTGGAGCTGTTGAGATGGATCAAGCTCTCCGATCGATGCTGCCAGGCGCAGCAGACTTTCGGCAGAGGGATCAGGACTCTCGTAGTGTTTCTGGGGTGTGGGGAGAGGGAGGTCGGCGCAGAGTATCGGGTCGAGTTGGACAAGGAAGCCAAGGAGAAACAGGGCGAGCGCTGGAAGAAGGGAGAGAAGACGAAAGCGAGACATGACAGGGAAGAACTTACTCTACTTGTGTTTCAAAAAATAGCTCTTTGAAAAATCCCAAGGTGAAGTTACCCCGCCGCCGTCGGCTGGAAACGCCTGTCATGCCTGTGTTCGCCCAAAGCAATCACCGAAAGACCATGAGATCGATCGGCTCAACCACCGCGTCATCATCCTCTACCGCTGCATGAATACGCGGCGCGGCGAGGCCGTCGTGTAGTTCCTTTGGACGAAGGCGTGCAACGATTGAATCGCCTCCTGCCGCGACCTTCTCGGCGTATGCCGCCCACCCCGGAGCGATGGTCTGCGTTGCCACATCAGAAGCGACCATGCAGAATCCAGCCGACTAGAAGACCTCGCGCAACTGGAGCTTATCCTGGAGTACCTCCTCAAGCATCGATCGACTGGAGGGGAAGAACGGTACATTAGCTAGTGCCCGTCCGGAAATGTGTAAGTAATTGATAAGGAAGGGGAAAGAGGGCTTTTTCAAGCTCCGAAACTGTCAGGGCCGTTTGCTAGACTATTTGGTACAAACAATTAGACTAAAACGACTTACGACGATTTCAGGAGTTCGAAGATGCGTAAAAAGCATGAAAAACAACGCCCCCTTTCCCCGCAATGGCCCGATCACCAGCTGGCCCATGAATTGAAGGTGATCTCGCGCATCCTGGACGACAATCCCCAGACGCTGGAGCTGATAGTACAAGATCTCTCTGACAGGGTCGATTCCGGTGTTGGCGCCCCCGGTTTGACGGCCGAGCAGGTGCTGCGTTGCGCCGTCATCAAACAGCTGCATCAGTTCAGCTATCGCAAGCTGGAGTTTCATCTGGTGGATTCGCAAAGCTGTCAGAGGTTCTGTCGCTTGCCCTATGGGGCGTCGATCAGCAAAGCCACCCTGGCGGAGAACCTGGGGAAGATTGAGCCGGGGACTTGGAAGGCGATCAACGACCACTTGGTGCTCTGGGCGCAGGCTCGGGGTCTGGAAAAAGGCCAACGGATTCGGGTCGATGCCACGGCGGTCGAGACGAACATCCACTATCCGCTCGACAGTGAGCTGTTGTACGACGGCATTCGAGTCGTGACCCAGTGGCTGGGGCGGCTGCGGGAGCGGGAAGGGATCGGCTTCGTCGATCATACGCGGCGGGCCAAGCGGCGCGTCCTGAACATCCGCAACCGCCGCGGCAAGAAGCGCCTGGACAGTTACCGCGATCTGATCAAAGTGGCGTCCAAGACGGCTCACTATGCCGAGCAGGCGCTGGCAGCTTCCGCGCAGTGGAGCGATCCCCTCAGTCTGGCCGTGGCGGCGCAACTGGCCCACTATCTGGGGCTGTTGCACAAAGTCATCGAGCAGACTCAACGACGGGTCCTTTCGGGCGAGGCCGTCGCGGCCCAGGAGAAGATCTGTTCCCTCTTCGAAGAGCACACCGATATTATCAAGAAGAGCCCTCGGGAAACGGTCTTCGGCCACAAGGTGTTTGTCAGCACGGGCGCCTCGTCGCTGATCCTGGATTGTGTGGTGGAACGGGGGAATCCGGCCGACAGCAACTATGTGCAACCCTTCTTAGAGCGGCATCGACAGCTGTACGGGAAGGTCCCCCGCCAGAGCGCCTGGGATGGTGGTTTTGCCTCGGCTGCCAACCTGCGCTGGGCCAAAGAGCAGGGGGTACAGGATGTGGCCTTTTCCAAAAAGTGTGGGTTGACGGTTGAGAGCATGGTGCGTTCCAGTTGGGTCTACAAACAACTCAAACGCTTCCGCGCCGGGATTGAGGGGTGCATTGGGACCCTCAAGCACACCTTCGGTCTCCACCGCTGTAGCTGGAAAGGCTGGCCTCACTTTCAAAGCTACGTCCATGCCAGCGTCCTGACCTATAACCTGGTCGTCCTGGCCCGACTCCTGTTGTAGCCTTTTGTGGCTGACCGTACTGCCTTGTGGCTCCGACTCGGGGAGAGGTCTGCGCCGAACCGCTGCTTTTTGGCCCGCGTGCCCTCGCTCGAGGGTCCTTGCTCTGGATCGAGCTGGGTCGAGCCGGTCTGTCAGCAGTCTCAAGTATAATAAGTGTTTACGATTCAACAGATTACAGTTCTGAAAACCCCGGTTTTCGGACGGGCACTAGCTAGTGCCCGTCCGGAAATGTGTAAGTAATTGATAAGGAAGGGGAAAGAGGGCTTTTTCAAGCTGTCGGGGGCCACTTCAAAAGCGGCCAGGCGGGGCCGGGTCAAAACCGGCCAGTGATTCAGTAGTTATATCCCTGGACGCGGGCTTTGCGTCGAGGCACTCGATGAGGCGCTGACTCGCCTGGAGTCGTCTTCGCGAGGCAGCCGTTTTCCCACGGTTTCCATAGCGCGGCAGTTTCCACGGCTTTCCGGGGGTGTTGGGGGAAACTCGAGAAGCTGGCTTCCATGGTCTCTGCTTGGTTTCAACGACACGGCTTCTTCCTGGCTTCCTTTTTTCAAAAAACATTCGCTCAGAGGCCCCTCAAGCAATGAGCTCTGCCCCACCCTGTCCTGACCCCTCCCTCGGAGCGGGCAATCTACGAAGCCTGGGGCTGAGTCCCAGGGTCTGCGAGTAGGGGACAAGCCCGCACTCACAGCACTCGCCTCGCAGGTGTCATTTCTCTTTCCCTCGCTTCGGGGTGGATTTCTCTCGTTGCTGTCGCTCGTAGAGGCGATAGCTCTTGCCCCGAATGAAGGTGACTTCCGAAGTGTGCAGGAAGCGGTCCAGCAGCGCCGAGGTGGCCGCCGTATCTCCTCCCAGCATCGCGCCCCAGTCCTCCAGGGGTCGATTCGAACTGAGGATCGTCGAGGTCTTCTGGTATCGGCGGTGCAGGATCTCCAACAGATCTTCTGCCGCCGACTCCGGCACTCTGCGGAGTCCCAGATCCTCGAGGATCAGCAGCGGGATCCGGGTCATCTCCGTAATGTAAGATCGGCGTCTGCCGGTGGCCGTGGCTTCGGCGATGTCTTCCAGCAGATCGAAAGCCGACTTGTACTGCACCCGGTGACCGGCTTCGACCGCCTTGATCCCGACGGTGATGATCAGATGGCTCTTGCCGACTCCGGTCTGACCGATGACCAACCAGCCGCGGCGCTGTTGGATGAATCGGCCGGTAGCCAGATCGAAGATCTGCTGCCGGTTGATGGAGGGGTTAAAGGAGAAGTTAAAGTCCTCCAAGTGCTTTTGTTCCGGAAACTGGGCCTGGCGCAAACGTCGCTCCAACAGCCGGTCCCGACGGCGGGTCAGCTCGTCATCAATCAGCAGCTCAAAGAACTCCTGATGGCTGAGCCTTCCCTGGACGGCTTGTTGCAGGCGAACGTCAAAGACCTGAGCCAGGCCCGAGAGCCGGAGGTGACGAAGTTTTCGTTCCAGTTCTGATGAGATCATTCTGGTTCTCCTGTGGGATCGGTGATCTGGTACTCGGACAGCGGTCGGATCAACTCGTGCTCGGAGGTAAACAAAGAGCGCTGCGGCACGTCCAGTCGCTTACACAAAGCCACCAGAGTCCGGTAGCGGAAGGCGTCATGTGCGAGCGCCTTGCCGCAGGCTTCGTCGACGACCGAAGCGCGGTAGCGGCGGGTCAGCGAGATCATGCCCTGCACGAGTCGGTAGGCGAGCATGTCTCGGACCTCCAGAGCTCGCTCGGCCCAGCGGTGCGCCTCTGGACCCACGGCTCGGGCTTGCTTCAGCAGATGATGCTCGGTTCGATAGTGCGCGTAGCGTTTGCGTTCCGGAAGATGGCTCGTTTCGGTTCGGAATCTCCCCGGCGGGTGCTTCGGATGCAGGGCCACCTGTTGCTCACGAAAGAAGACGCGGACGATACGATCATCCCAGTGCACGGCGACTTCACAACCGAGCAGATGATTGGGCACCGAGTAGAACGCTCGGTCGACTTCGATGTGGCCATCGGTGGAGACCGTTCGACGGCCCACGCGGAAGAAACTGAAGCGGGAATCCGGAAGCGGTCGGAGATGCTTCTGTTCTTCGACAAAGCGGGGCCAGACCTGCTGCTTGGTGGTGCCGTGGATGCGCTGGCGGGCGATTCGCTCGTTCCAACTCTGCAGATGCTCATTCTGCGCATCCAGGCTCTCGAAGCGGCGAGCTTTGAGCGCGCTGGAGTCGGTATATCCGATGCTTCTTTCGACTTTTCCGTTCTCGTTCGGAGCGCCCGGATGGATGGGCAGCACGGCGAAGCCGTAGTGGCGAGCGAGCGCACTGAAGACGGCATTGACCTCGGGGTCCACCAAGCAAGCCCGGGTGATCCCGGCCTTGAGGTTATCGAGGCGAACCACCTCCACGCCGCCTCCAAAAGCGTGAAAAGCCTCCTCGACACAGCGGATGAACGTCTTCAGTTCCTGCCGCCAGACGACTTCCTCATAGGAGTGGCGCGAGTGGCAGAGGACGGCCTTGAACAGATGAGGACGGCGGTAACGACCCGATTCGGTCCGAGTCAGGGCTCCTTTGCCGAAGTCGATCTGCAGGTCCCGACCGGGGGGAGTTTCCACCCGAGCAAACACGCGAGGACTCTCCGCCTTGAGCTTTCCACAGAAGCGCTTGACGGAGTTGTAGGCTCCCCCGAATCCCTGCTCGAAGACCAGGTCCTGCCAGATCCGCTTGGCCTGCAATCCCTGCTGGAGTTTCTTTTCAATCTGCTCCCGAAAGGGCTCACAGAAGCTGCGCAGACCCGGGGGCCGCTTTGGCCGCTTTTGCTCCTCCGAGCCGGGGGCCACTTTGGCCGGTTTTGAATCTCGGGAGGGATCATAGCGGGCAATCGTCTCTCGTCGGACTCCCACCTCTCGCTCGATCCGACGATACGACCAGCCCAGCTTCAGGAGCGCCAAAACCGTTTGCTTCTTTTCCATTTTCAATGTATTGGCCATCGGCGCATCCTACGCCGGATGCGGCCCTCAATGGCTCTTGAAAATGGCCAGTTTTGAAGTGGCCCTCACTGGCCGCTTTTGGGTGGCCCCTGACATTCAAGCTCCGAAACTGTCAGGGCCGTTTGCTAGACTATTTGGTGCAAATAATTAGACTAAAACGACTTACGACGATTTCAGGAGTTCGAAGATGCGTAAAAAGCGTGAAAAACAACGCCCCCTTTCCCCGCAATGGCCCGATCACCAGCTGGCCCATTAGTACAAGATCTCTCTGACAGGGTCGATTCCGGTGTTGGCGCCCCCGGTTTGACGGCCGAGCAGGTGCTGCGTTGCGCCGTCATCAAACAGCTGCATCAGTTCAGCTATCGCAAGCTGGAGTTTCATCTGGTGGATTCGCAAAGCTGTCAGAGGTTCTGTCGCTTGCCCTA
The DNA here is from genome assembly GCA_965219855.1 of Acidobacteriota bacterium. Taxonomy (GTDB): domain Bacteria; phylum Acidobacteriota; class UBA6911; order RPQK01; family JAJDTT01; genus CAUZIZ01. Next base: position 53,042 of record CBDCOR010000010.1, on the reverse strand, counting down.
TGGGGCGTCGATCAGCAAAGCCACCCTGGCGGAGAACCTGGGGAAGACTGAGCCGGGGACTTGGAAGGCGATCAACGACCACTTGGTGCTCTGGGCGCAGGCTCGGGGTCTGGAAAAAGGCCAACGGATTCGGGTCGATGCCACGGCGGTCGAGACGAACATCCACTATCCGCTCGACAGTGAGCTGTTGTACGACGGCATTCGAGTCGTGACCCAGTCGCTGGGGCGGCTGCGGGAGCGGGAAGGGATCGGCTTCGTCGATCATACGCGGCGGGCCAAGCGGCGCGTCCTGAACATCCGCAACCGCCGCGGCAAGAAGCGCCTGGACAGTTACCGCGATCTGATCAAAGTGGCGTCCAAGACGGCTCACTATGCCGAGCAGGCGCTGGCAGCTTCCGCGCAGTGGAGCGATCCCCTCAGTCTGGCCGTGGCGGCGCAACTGGCCCACTATCTGGGGCTGTTGCACAAAGTCATCGAGCAGACTCAACGACGGGTCCTTTCGGGCGAGGCCGTCGCGGCCCAGGAGAAGATCTGTTCCCTCTTCGAAGAGCACACCGATATTATCAAGAAGAGCCCTCGGGAAACGGTCTTCGGCCACAAGGTGTTTGTCAGCACGGGCGCCTCGTCGCTGATCCTGGATTGTGTGGTGGAACGGGGGAATCCGGCCGACAGCAACTATGTGCAACCCTTCTTAGAGCGGCATCGACAGCTGTACGGGAAGGTCCCCCGCCAGAGCGCCTGGGATGGTGGTTTTGCCTCGGCTGCCAACCTGCGCTGGGCCAAAGAGCAGGGGGTACAGGATGTGGCCTTTTCCAAAAAGTGTGGGTTGACGGTTGAGAGCATGGTGCGTTCCAGTTGGGTCTACAAACAACTCAAACGCTTCCGCGCCGGGATTGAGGGGTGCATTGGGACCCTCAAGCACACCTTCGGTCTCCACCGCTGTAGCTGGAAAGGCTGGCCTCCCTTTCAAAGCTACGTCCATGCCAGCGTCCTGACCTATAACCTGGTCGTCCTGGCCCGACTCCTGTTGTAGCCTTTTGTGGCTGACCGTACTGCCTTGTGGCTCCGACTCGGGGAGAGGTCTGCGCCGAACCGCTGCTTTTTGGCCCGCGTGCCCTCGCTCGAGGGTCCTTGCTCTGGATCGAGCTGGGTCGAGCCGGTCTGTCAGCAGTCTCAAGTATAATAAGTGTTTACGATTCAACAGATTACAGTTCTGAAAACCCCGGTTTTCGGACGGGCACTAACTAACTATAACTAAACAGTAGCGTCCCAGCGTTAGTCGAATAACATCAACTGTTTATGAATGTCACTATTCTGAGTAATGTAATGCATGTCCTGAAAGGCCTGTAAAATTGGGGTTTTCTCGAAGAGCGAGACACTCAGGACCTGGAGAATTGTGTAGAGCGGCAACTCGAGATAGAGGCGCTTGCGGATGATGGCGATGAGCAGGTAGGTACTGAGGGCGATCCAGATTTGTGTTTTCACGGCATTGGGACTGGTGCCGTAAAAGGCCTTGATGCGGAGATGCTGTTTGATCCATTTGAAGAACAGTTCGATCTGCCAGCGGAGCTTGTAGAGCCGGGCAATAGTCAGAGCGGGAGAAGCAAAGTCGTTGGTGAGGAATACTAGCCGCAGGTCGGTGGTGACGTCGAAGAACTTGATGCGACGCAAAGGTTCGGGGTAGGCCTTGGCCGGATAGAAGGTGCTCAGCAGGACAGTTTGGTCGCAGATCAGTCCCGTCGTTCTGTCCACCGGGTGGGAGTAGCGGCGGCGGAACTTGAAGTTGGCCTTGGCGCGGGTCACGAATAACGACCGGGCAGAATGGAGTCGGTACAGGCGCCCGAAATCCAGGTATCCGCGATCCATGATGTAGTAGGCACCGGGACAAGGAATCAGGTGGTCCAAGGCGTGGACATCGTGCAGTTTTCCGTCCGAGATCAGAACGAACTCGGGAATGGCGCCGTGCAGGTTGAGCAAGGTATGCAGTTTGATCGCCCCCTTGGTACGGCGGAAGCGCGCCCAGGGGAAGACCGAGAGGCACAGGTCGATGGTCGTGGAGTCCAAGGCATAGACGGTCGCGTTCAGGTCGACTCCCAGGTCCTCGTCGGTGTACAGGCGGCGCGCTTCGGCGATAAGCACTTGGGCAAACTCGGCATAGATGCGCCAGTCGCGCCTCTCGTTGGCATTGGACAGATTGTTGCGGGAGACCGTGGAGCGAATGCCCATGTGGAAGAGCTTGGATCTCATGGCCCGTAGGCAGGCTTCGATATCGCGCAAGCTCTCGCGATAGGTCAACTGTGCAAAGGCCATGACCCGGTAATGGTCGGCACAGCGGAACGACTTGACCTTGTAGTCGCCTCCGTAGTGCTGAACAATGCGATGAAAATGATGCCAGGGAAGATGCCGCATCACCTGAGAAAAAATCGTCGTGCCCGTGTACATGCTCGCCCTCCTTATGAACTGAAGGGCGTGAGCGTACACTCACTTTCAAGTCGGCAACACCCATTATCTTCTCTAACATATTACTCATTAATACTTTACAGAGATTAGAAGCCCAAACGTTGGGACACTACTGATAACTAAACTAAACTAAGCCCAAAGCCCATGGCGGTTCGACTTCGACACCGATCCCGATTTCGATTTGGATGAGGTGGACCCGCTAACTTTTGTTTAGCGCCTGGCCTCTACTGTCTCCTATCGAAATCGACATCCGAACCTCCATAAACCAGTGGAGCTTCCTCGATGCAGTATCCTCTTCCGCCCAATCGACTCAGCATAGCGGCCATCCGATCCAGTTCGACTTTCCGCTCAGCGCTCTCTCGTTCATTCAGCGCCTTCCCGACCACCAGAACATCCTGGATCGCCGCACATTCGACTACGGAGCCGCGAGCGATCTCGAAATACCGCCGGCGATCGGCGGCCGCCGCCTTGCCGTTGCCTTCCGCGAGGTTTAGCGGGATTGACTGGCTGGCGCGAAGCCACTGATCCCGCGCCGCTCGATGGACGCCGGTCAGGCTTCCCGCCTTCTCATAGACCCATGCCACGTAGCCTATCGAGAGGCGGTAGACATCCAGTTTCTCGTGTCCGAAACCCATGGTGGTTCGATACCGATACCGATACCGATAGCGATACCGATAGCGATTTCGATTTAGATTGCGATGGCTAGTCTTAGTCTAGTTCGCTCGACATTCCCAGAGAGAACCTGAATGTCCGCTTGAAAGCGGCCGTTCAGGGACGATCTACTCTGACACTGTTTGTACGGTCAGATCTGGGCTATTACGGTTAAGAGTTTGTACCTTGTTTCTTGTTTCTTGAAACTTTTCTTGTGCCTTGTATCTTGGAGCTTTCAGCCAAGGTTAGGCAGCGGAGAACCCCGAGGTCACAGTGCTTGCAACTGCTTGATCCACTCTTCGATCAAGTTCACTCCCTGGTCGTCGACTACGTTCGACGCTATGTGGGGCATCCGACCCAGGCCTAGCTTTTTCATGCGGTAGTGAATCAGGGAACGCTCAGGGTGGCCAGGCAGGATGAGCCCAGGATCCTCAAGTTCGAAGCTGCCGTGTCCGGGGGGGATGCCGGCAGTTCCGGTTTCCTCTAGAGTCATGGTGCCGACGAGCTGAAACTCGGCATTGCCTCCACCCCACTTGACGTGGCAGTGGGCACAGTTCGCGTGCAAGTAGGAGCGGGCTCGGAGGTTGAGGTCTTCCTCCGGCTTACGATAGTCCACGAGCCTGTCCTGTTCCTCGGGAGGGGCGGGAAGGGACTCTGTAAAAATGCCTAGATGCTCCAGCGTCGTGAGCTGATTAGCCACGACCCCGTTGTAGTCATGGTCTTTGTTCATCTGGAGCGTGTTGACTCCCAGGATGTACTTGGCGGCCGTTGTGTGGCAGAGAGTGCATTCCGTTCGGCTAGGAAATCGCCAGGTCTGTTCTCGTTTTCCTCCTGGAGCCGCGGCGTCTTTTACAGTGAAGGTGCGATCCCGGCCTTCGGCCGCCAGAAGAAAGGCTTCTGTCTGTTCGTCGTTCCACTCGTAGACATAACCTCTCCAGACCTGAGCTCCAATTTCATCGGTGCCAGGGATGCGCTCGTGGTGCAGAATCCTGGTTTCGAGCCTCCGACGGCTGGCTTCGTTACCCGCTTCCATTTCGAGCGAAAAGGTCTTGACGATCACGCTGTTGTCTGGAAACTTCCAACCCGGCGGGACACCCGGGGCAGGCTGAGGGTAGATGGCCGTGTTGTACTCGATCTGGGAATCGCCGGGAAGCGCCAGAAAGCGGTCTTTGTGGGCATGGTCGGACCAGAGCGGAGCGTTGACCGAGTAGGGGATCAAGCCGGCTGCCGGTTCATGATCTTTGGTGGAAGCGAACAGGCCCGTCTCACTCAGCTTGCGAGGAAATTCTGGTGCTTCCCGCACGCTGGAGGGATTGGGCAGCAGGCGATGGATTGCGCCGCTGATGAAATCCACTAGAAAGAGCTCGCCGCCGGAGTCCTCGCCGAAGGCCACGATTCGCAGCTGGGTATCGGCCAGCTCGCGGTGTTCTGTGATTTTGCCATCTAGGTAGCGCAGGAGCCAGATCTTTCCAGTATCGTAGTCGCCATAGATATAGCCGTCTTTCAGTTCCCCGAGACGCTTCCCATGGTAGACGTAGCCCCCGGTAACGGATCTGAAGTCGGTGTGGGAGTGTTCGGCGACGGCGGCAAGCAGCGGAGTCGGTCCCAGAGTCCGCTCAGGGCGGAAGGGATGGGACCCCTCCCGGACGCTCCAACCGTAGTTGCCCCCTTTCTCGATCAGGAGCACCATTTCCCAGAGATCCTGTCCGACTTCACCGGCCCACAGATCGCCGCTGGCAGAGTCGAAGCTGAACCTCCAGGCCTGACGCAGTCCGTACGCCCAGATCTCGGGGCGCACCCCGGGTCTTCCCACAAACGGATTGTCTCTGGGGATCCCGTAGGATCGGTTTTCCCCTTCCTGGTCGACGTCGATTCTGAGAATGGATCCCAGCAGGTCGCTCACATCCTGGCCGGTTTTCCGCTGATCGGCGATTCCGCTGCCGTCTCCGGTGGCGATGTAGAGCTTGCCATCGGGTCCGAAACGAATACAGCCACCATTGTGTCCACCCGAAGGCCACTTCAGAATCACCTTCTCCGATTGAAGATCCGCCCGGAAAGAGTCCGGACTGGCCGAGTATCGCGAAATGCGGCTACCTTCCGGTGTTTCCTTGAGGGGGTCATCCACCGAGGCCGCGAAAAAGTAGCCGTTCTGAAGGAACTGCGGATGAAAAGCGAAGCCGTAAACGGTCCTTCCGAGGTCAACCATAAGCTGCTTTTCGGTGGACTCGGGTTGGTTTTCGAAGGTATATATTTTCCCCAGGCGCTCTGCGATGGCGAGCCGGTTCGTGCCCGGTACCAGCGCCATGTCCAAGGGCTGATCGAACTTGAGATTCGGGAAGGCAATCTCGGTGCTGTACGGGGTTGGCGGCTCTGGTGATCCCTGGATCCTTGATGTAGTCCAGAGTTCTCGTTCCTGGATACCGTACTGCTGCCGAACCTCGTCCAGGTTCCACCAATAGATTAGGGCCACCAAGACGACTAGCAGCAAGAATAGAGGCGCTTTCTTTGACACCGTTTGTCTCCCTTCAGAGGAGGGCTTGTTCTGCCGGTAGGATAGGCAACGAACCCGCTAGAGTTTCATTCCACCGTCGATGACCACGGCTTGACCGGTCATGAAGGCCGACTCATCGGAGGCGAGGTACAGGGCCAGCGAGGCGATCTCCTCAGGTCGGCTGATGCGTCCCATCGGCTGGCGAGCAATGAAGTCTTCTCTCGCCTTCTCGGGATCTTCAGCCATGGCGATTCGTGCCTGCAGCGAGGGAGTGTCGACCGTAGCCGGGCAGATACAGTTGACTCGGACCCGGTCCGAGACCAGATCGATGGCCAGGCTTTTGGTCAATCCGACAACGGCGGCTTTCGACACGCTGTAGACGCCTCGGTTGACGACTCCCGTGAATCCCGCGACGGAGGCGGTGTTGATGACGCTTCCTGACTTTCGACTTCGCATTGACGGAATCGCGAACTTGCACATCCAGAACATGCTCTTGACGTTGGTGTCGAGGGCGTTGTCCCAGTCCTCTTCCGGCGCCTCCAGAAGCGTTCCCTGGTGGACGAATCCAGCGTTGTTGAACAGGACGTCGATACGTTCGCACTGGTCGAGCGTCCAATCAACGACCTCTTTGCATTGATCGGACGAAGTCACATCGCAGACTCGTTCCCGACAATCGTGTCCTTGCGCGCGAATCTCGGAGGAGACTCGAGCAACTCGGTCGGGATCCCGATCGGTTGCGACCACGCAGGCTCCCTCGGACGCAAACCTGCGCGCCGAGACCTCGCCGATACCGGCGGCGGCTCCTGTGACGATCGCGACCTTGTCCTTGAGACGCATATTCCTCCTGGTAACATTCCTTAGTCCAGTGTACTTAGGCCGGGTCCGCCACGCTCAAAACATGAGCCAGATTGAGCTCCTTTTCTATCACTCAGGGTGGCTGGAATACAAGCAGGCTTCGGAGATTGCTGGCCCCATTCGAAAAAAGCGGCTTTGGTTGTCTCTAGGCACGAACATCGATAGCAGCGGGTCCGTTGTAGGACGGGCACTCCTGCTCGTCGAGAACACCGACGGGCAAGAGTGCCCATCCTACGTCGGTCACCGCTCGATGAAGTTTTAGTTAGTGCCCGTCCGGAAATGTGTAAGTAATTGATAAGGAAGGGGAAAGAGGGCTTTTTCAAGCTCCGAAACTGTCAGGGCCGTTTGCTAGACTATTTGGTGCAAACAATTAGACTAAAACGACTTACGACGATTTCAGGAGTTCGAAGATGCGTAAAAAGCGTGAAAAACAACGCCCCCTTTCCCCGCAATGGCCCGATCACCAGCTGGCCCATTAGTCCCAAAAGAAGTGGATGAAAGTGGACTAAACCACATGTAAGCACCTGAAATGCCAGACCTGACGGGTATTCTGGGGTTGTCAAAGAAACTTCAGAACAAGCGGAAAGGAGGCAGTTCAGGTGAAGAAAAAGGATAGCGCAATCATCCGCAAACGGGAAGCAGAGGTTGCTCAGCGATTGAGCCCCAGCTGGAACGGTCAAGACCCGAAACCGGTGCTCTCGCCCGAGGTCATCAGCTACGAGGTCTCGGAGAAAACGGGTGCCGTCAGTTACGGTGGTCTGGGGCTGCTGCAGCAGGTGGTGAAGTGGAGTGGGCTGGGGAAAGCCATTGACCAGGCGGTGACGCTGCTCAAACGCCACCAACCGTACCACGAATCGGACCACGTCCTGAGCCTGATCTACAACGTGGCCACGGGCGGGACCCGCTATCAGGATATTGAACTGCGACGTCAGAGTGTGAGTTTCCTGGAGGCGGTGGGAGCCGAGAAGATCCCCGCCCCCAGCACGGCCGGAGACTTTGTGCGCCGCTTTGACGCGCCCGACGTGGTGGATCTGATGGAAGCCGTCAATGCCAGCCGCCTCAAGGTCTGGGCCCAACAACCGGCCCGTTTCTTCCAACGGGCGGAGATCGACGTGGATGGGACGATGGCCCCCACGAGCGGCGAATGCAAGGAAGGGATGGAGATCAGCTACGACGGGCAGTGGGGCTATGCGCCGCTGATCGTGACGCTGGCCAATACGGGAGAGGTGCTCTATGCGGTCAACCGCTCGGGCAACCGTCCCTCTCATGAGGGAGCGGCCGAATGGCTGGATCGGAGTATCGAGCTGGTTCGAGAGGCGGGTTTTCGGAAGGTGCGCCTGCGCGGGGACACGGATTTTTCGCTGACGGCTCATTTTGACCGTTGGACGGAGGCGGGCGTGGAGTTTGACTTCGGGATCGACGCCCATCCGAGCTTCGTCAAGTGGGTGGAGGCGTTGCCAGAAGCGAGATGGAAAGAGCTGGGGCGCCCCAGCCAGGGGAAAGGAAAAGGGAAGAAGCGGCGCCAGCGGCGGGACAAAGTGAAGCCGGAGATTGTCAAGAGACGCGGGTTCAAGACGCTGACGCTGGAACGGGAAGAGATCGCGGAGATCGACTACCGTCCGAGCAAAGCGAAGCGAACCTATCGGATGGTGATCTTGCGCAAGACGATCCTGGTCGAGAAAGGCCAGAAGCGGCTGCTGCCGCAGACGCGCTACCACTTTTATGTCACCAATATCTCGGCCAGAACGTTGGGAACGGCGGGAGTCGTACGGGAAAACAACCGGCGCTGCAACCAGGAGAACGTCATTGAACAACTCAAGAACGGAGTCGAGGCCCTGCGGATGCCCTCGGATACGCTGGTAGCCAACTGGGCCTATCTGGTGATTGCGGCTCAAGCCTGGAATCTGAAGGCCTGGATGGGGTTGGTGCTGCCGGCGCGACTGCAAGCCCGAGAGCTGGTGAAGATGGAGTATCGCCGTTTCCTGCGAGAGGTCATTGAAATGCCCTGCCAGATTTTGCGCAGGGGCCGACAGTTGGTCTATCGGCTGCTGGATGTCAATGGTTGGAGCCGTCTTCTCTTGGAAGGCAGTAAGTGGTTGAAACACCGGCCAGCTACCTGAAACTGAAAGGAGATAAAGTAGCTCCGAGGGTCGCCAGAGCTGGGGCGAGGTGTCTCTACAAACGCCCCCCAAGAGGGCAGAATCGTTTTCCCTGAGCGATCGGCGTGGAGGACAGCTGAACACGTGCCTGTTCTGAGTGACTTCGCGCCGAAATTTAGAATTTAGGTCTCCAAAATGGCTCCTCGGAGCCGACAAAGGGGTCTAGTTTCGAACTTGCGCTTATTTTGGGATTAGTACAAGATCTCTCTGACAGGGTCGATTCCGGTGTTGGCGCCCCCGGTTTGACGGCCGAGCAGGTGCTGCGTTGCGCCGTCATCAAACAGCTGCATCAGTTCAGCTATCGCAAGCTGGAGTTTCATCTGGTGGATTCGCAAAGCTGTCAGAGGTTCTGTCGCTTGCCCTATGGGGCGTCGATCAGCAAAGCCACCCTGGCGGAGAACCTGGGGAAGATTGAGCCGGGGACTTGGAAGGCGATCAACGACCACTTGGTGCTCTGGGCGCAGGCTCGGGGTCTGGAAAAAGGCCAACGGATTCGGGTCGATGCCACGGCGGTCGAGACGAACATCCACTATCCGCTCGACAGTGAGCTGTTGTACGACGGCATTCGAGTCGTGACCCAGTGGCTGGGGCGGCTGCGGGAGCGGGAAGGGATCGGCTTCGTCGATCATACGCGGCGGGCCAAGCGGCGCGTCCTGAACATCCGCAACCGCCGCGGCAAGAAGCGCCTGGACAGTTACCGCGATCTGATCAAAGTGGCGTCCAAGACGGCTCACTATGCCGAGCAGGCGCTGGCAGCTTCCGCGCAGTGGAGCGATCCCCTCAGTCTGGCCGTGGCGGCGCAACTGGCCCACTATCTGGGGCTGTTGCACAAAGTCATCGAGCAGACTCAACGACGGGTCCTTTCGGGCGAGGCCGTCGCGGCCCAGGAGAAGATCTGTTCCCTCTTCGAAGAGCACACCGATATTATCAAGAAGAGCCCTCGGGAAACGGTCTTCGGCCACAAGGTGTTTGTCAGCACGGGCGCCTCGTCGCTGATCCTGGATTGTGTGGTGGAACGGGGGAATCCGGCCGACAGCAACTATGTGCAACCCTTCTTAGAGCGGCATCGACAGCTGTACGGGAAGGTCCCCCGCCAGAGCGCCTGGGATGGTGGTTTTGCCTCGGCTGCCAACCTGCGCTGGGCCAAAGAGCAGGGGGTACAGGATGTGGCCTTTTCCAAAAAGTGTGGGTTGACGGTTGAGAGCATGGTGCGTTCCAGTTGGGTCTACAAACAACTCAAACGCTTCCGCGCCGGGATTGAGGGGTGCATTGGGACCCTCAAGCACACCTTCGGTCTCCACCGCTGTAGCTGGAAAGGCTGGCCTCACTTTCAAAGCTACGTCCATGCCAGCGTCCTGACCTATAACCTGGTCGTCCTGGCCCGACTCCTGTTGTAGCCTTTTGTGGCTGACCGTACTGCCTTGTGGCTCCGACTCGGGGAGAGGTCTGCGCCGAACCGCTGCTTTTTGGCCCGCGTGCCCTCGCTCGAGGGTCCTTGCTCTGGATCGAGCTGGGTCGAGCCGGTCTGTCAGCAGTCTCAAGTATAATAAGTGTTTACGATTCAACAGATTACAGTTCTGAAAACCCCGGTTTTCGGACGGGCACTAGCTAAGCTAGGCGCCACACCTCCCAAATACGGTCACGTGGTACAATCGCGGTCTCTTGAAGGCATTTTGTCCGGATCCCCCACCGCTGTGCGGGTGCCGGAAGGGAAGTAGCTTATGACGGTTCAGGTTTCTCCTGCGTCACCAGAAGAGCAAGTGGGTGTTTTGTCCGGATCTGACATCCTGGTCGAGGCTCTGACTCGGGAGAATGTCGAGGTTGTCTTCGGTTATCCCGGAGGGGCTTCGATGGAGATCCACCAGTCCTTGACGCGTTGTGGGGTGGAAAGATCCATTCGGGTCATTCTGCCCCGTCACGAACAAGGCGCAATCTTCATGGCAGAGGGTTACGCCAAGGCCAGTGGCAAGGTGGGAGTGGCTCTGGCGACCTCAGGTCCAGGCGCTACCAACCTGGTGACCGGCATAGCGGACGCCAAGCTGGACTCGGTTCCGTTGGTGGCTATCACGGGTCAAGTCCCGCAGGCCATGATTGGTAAGGATGCCTTTCAAGAGACCGATGTCGTGGGCATCACTCGGCCCATCACCAAGCACAACTATCTGGTGCAACGAGTGCAAGACTTGCCCTACATCATCAAGGAGGCCTTCTATATCGCCGCGACTGGGCGACCCGGTCCGGTGTTGGTGGACATTCCCAAAGACGTGCAGCAAGCCGAGTGTGTGCCCCAGTGGCCCACCCAGGTGAATCGCCGCAGCTACAGGCCCCAGTTGATCCCGCGGGAACGGGAGTTGCTCCAGATAGCCGCAGTGATCAAGGGCGCGAAGAAGCCGGTTATCTATGCGGGTAACGGGATTATCGCGGGCAATGCCTCCAAGGAATTGTTCCAGTTCGTCGAGAAGACGGGGATACCCGTCGTCATGACGGTGTTGGGTCTGGGAGGCTTTCCCGCCGATCATCCTCTCTGCTTCGACATGCTGGGGATGCATGGAGCCGTTTATGCCAACTACGCGATCAACAGCGCAGATCTTCTACTGGCTCTGGGGGTGCGCTTTGATGATCGAGTCACTGGCAAGGCCGAGGAATTCGCCAAACACGGCACCATCGTCCATGTCGACATCGATGCCTCCGAGATCAATAAGATCAAGAAGGCTCACGTTCCCGTTACTAGCGATGTTCGAACCCTCCTAGCCCGATTGAACGAGATGGATTTGGGTTCCAGCGATTACTCAATCTGGATCAACGAGCTCCGGAACGTCAAACGGGAGAAGCCCTTCCGATACCGCGATGGGGGAGACAGCATCATGCCCCAGTACCTTCTGCAGCTGCTCTCTGAAAAGACGCAGGGGAAGGCAATTATTACGACCGGTGTGGGGCAACACCAGATGTGGACCGCGCAGTTTTTTAAGTTCTTCTACCCTCGCACCATGATCACCTCGGCCGGCTTGGGGGCCATGGGCTTCGGATATCCGGCTGCGCTCGGCGCCAAGCTGGGCTGTCCTGACTGGCCGGTCATCGACATCGATGGCGATGGCAGCTTCATCATGAATATTCAGGAACTGGCGACGGCCTACTCTGAATCGATTCCGGTCAAGGCTCTGGTGCTGAACAACCAGCACCTGGGAATGGTTGTTCAGTGGGAGGACCGCTTCTATTCCAGCAATCGGGCCCACACCTTCATCGGCGATCCCCACGATTCGGAGAATATCTATCCTGATTTCGTCGGTCTGGCCGCGGGTTTCGGTGTCTCTGCAGCGAGGATCACGAAGAGACACGAAGTCTCCGATGCTCTCGACGAGATGCTGGCTTCTGAAGAGCCCTATCTTCTGGACGTTGTCATCCCCTTTACGGAACATGTCTTGCCGATGATTCCTTCGGGTCGAACTTTCGCCGATACGATCTACGAAGAAGAATAGAGTTTAGTTCCACTCGTGCTTTGGCGGGCGCTCCCCTCAGAGCTTAATATCGCTGATCCCGTTTGGGTCATTTAGAATTGGAGAGATAACCATGGCTGATGAGCTCAAGTCTGTTTGGGAAGTTACCCTGGAGAAGCTGGAGCAGCAGGAGGAGTTTACCGTTGCTCAGTTGACCGAGGAGCAGAAAGAGGCTATCGCCGAGATCCGACGTAAGTACCAAGCTCGGATCGCCGAGGCCGAAATCAGTGCCGAGTCCAGGTTGAAGCAAGCCGTTGAGTCAGGGGCTTTCGAAGAGGTCGAGAAGTTCCGAGCCCAGGTCGCCGACGAAAGAAGGCGTCTCACCGAGCGCATGGAAAAGAAGATCGAAGAGATCCGGGGGGAATAAGTCCCAAGACATCAGATCCCAGACCGCAGGCATAGCCAAGCCTACGTTGAGGATTTCGAACGAACCCTTAACCCGCATTTCTCATCGCTAGTCCCAAAATAAGCGCAAGTTCGAAAATAGACCCCTTTGTCGGCTCCGAGGAGCCATTTTGGAGACCTAAATTCTAAATTTCGGCGCGAAGTCACTCAGAACAGGCACGTGTTCAGCTGTCCTCCACGCCGATCGCTCAGGGAAAACGATTCTGCCCTCTTGGGGGGCGTTTGTAGAGACACCTCGCCCCAGCTCTGGCGACCCTCGGAGCTACTTTATCTCCTTTCAGTTTCAGGTAGCTGGCCGGTGTTTCAACCACTTACTGCCTTCCAAGAGAAGACGGCTCCAACCATTGACATCCAGCAGCCGATAGACCAACTGTCGGCCCCTGCGCAAAATCTGGCAGGGCATTTCAATGACCTCTCGCAGGAAACGGCGATACTCCATCTTCACCAGCTCTCGGGCTTGCAGTCGCGCCGGCAGCACCAACCCCATCCAGGCCTTCAGATTCCAGGCTTGAGCCGCAATCACCAGATAGGCCCAGTTGGCTACCAGCGTATCCGAGGGCATCCGCAGGGCCTCGACTCCGTTCTTGAGTTGTTCAATGACGTTCTCCTGGTTGCAGCGCCGGTTGTTTTCCCGTACGACTCCCGCCGTTCCCAACGTTCTGGCCGAGATATTGGTGACATAAAAGTGGTAGCGCGTCTGCGGCAGCAGCCGCTTCTGGCCTTTCTCGACCAGGATCGTCTTGCGCAAGATCACCATCCGATAGGTTCGCTTCGCTTTGCTCGGACGGTAGTCGATCTCCGCGATCTCTTCCCGTTCCAGCGTCAGCGTCTTGAACCCGCGTCTCTTGACAATCTCCGGCTTCACTTTGTCCCGCCGCTGGCGCCGCTTCTTCCCTTTTCCTTTCCCCTGGCTGGGGCGCCCCAGCTCTTTCCATCTCGCTTCTGGCAACGCCTCCGCCCACTTGACGAAGCTCGGATGGGCGTCGATCCCGAAGTCAAACTCCACGCCCGCCTCCGTCCAACGGTCAAAATGAGCCGTCAGCGAAAAATCCGTGTCCCCGCGCAGGCGCACCTTCCGAAAACCCGCCTCTCGAACCAGCTCGATACTCCGATCCAGCCATTCGGCCGCTCCCTCATGAGAGGGACGGTTGCCCGAGCGGTTGACCGCATAGAGCACCTCTCCCGTATTGGCCAGCGTCACGATCAGCGGCGCATAGCCCCACTGCCCGTCGTAGCTGATCTCCATCCCTTCCTTGCATTCGCCGCTCGTGGGGGCCATCGTCCCATCCACGTCGATCTCCGCCCGTTGGAAGAAACGGGCCGGTTGTTGGGCCCAGACCTTGAGGCGGCTGGCATTGACGGCTTCCATCAGATCCACCACGTCGGGCGCGTCAAAGCGGCGCACAAAGTCTCCGGCCGTGCTGGGGGCGGGGATCTTCTCGGCTCCCACCGCCTCCAGGAAACTCACACTCTGACGTCGCAGTTCAATATCCTGATAGCGGGTCCCGCCCGTGGCCACGTTGTAGATCAGGCTCAGGACGTGGTCCGATTCGTGGTACGGTTGGTGGCGTTTGAGCAGCGTCACCGCCTGGTCAATGGCTTTCCCCAGCCCACTCCACTTCACCACCTGCTGCAGCAGCCCCAGACCACCGTAACTGACCGCACCCGTTTTCTCCGAGACCTCGTAGCTGATGACCTCGGGCGAGAGCACCGGTTTCGGGTCTTGACCGTTCCAGCTGGGGCTCAATCGCTGAGCAACCTCTGCTTCCCGTTTGCGGATGATTGCGCTATCCTTTTTATTCACCTGAAATGCCTCCTTTCGGCTTGTTCTGAAGTTTCTTTGACAACCCCAGAATACCCGTCAGGTCTGGCATTTCAGGTGTTTACATGTGGTTTAGTCCACTTTCATCTACTTCTTTTGGGGCTAGTCTACTGCGTCGCCGCAATCACCCGCCCTGGCTGCGTTACGCTCGGTCGGCCTCCTCGACGTACTGAACGAGTACGACTGCTGAGGCCTCGGTCGCAAGCCTTGCCAGGACGGCGCTTGCGACGCCTCGCTACGACGGGCGATGAGAAATCCGGGTTAACCCAGAAGCTCTCGAGCTCTAGCGAAAACAGCTGAAAACATTTCCGGTGTCAATCTTCCGGTTTGAGTGTTCTGTTGGCTGGGGTGGTAGCAGCCAATCAAGGTAATCCTGCCCGCGATCTCGCAAGAGGTGAAGTGTCCGAAGACTGGAAGCGGACGGGGTACTGAGAGCCCCAGCTCTCGCAGCGCGAGAAGCAGGCTTCGCCAGCCGACGCTTCCGAGCGCAACCGCAACTTTCACGCCTGTCAGTAGCTGCAACTCTCTCCTCAGATAGTGACGGCAGTTTGCCAGCTCGCCCGTGGCGGGGAGGTTCTGAGGAGGGACGCAGTGAATGGCGGCCGTGATGTAGGCTTCCTTCAGCCTAAGTCCATCTCCTCGGTGCAGGCTGGAGGGCTGATTGCAGAAGCCGAAGCGCCAGAGGGTGTCGAAAAGCAGGTCGCCACTCTTATCGCCGGTGAACATACGCCCTGTCCGGTTGGAACCGTGGGCGCCGGGGGCAAGTCCCACGATCAGCAGGGGAGCATCCGGCTTTCCCAGCGACGGCACTGGTTTTCCCCAGTAGTCCCAATCCGCGTAGGCCCGTCTCTTCTTACTTGCTACCTGCTGACGATAGACGGCGAGGCGAGAGCACATCTGGCACTCGACGATTTCATGCTGCAGGCCCCGATGCTCATCTGTCATATCTGGTTCCCATCATTCCGGGCCGCGGTCGCCCCCACCCTAGCTCGTTGACAGGTTGGAGTTGGCTTCATAGAATGCGCCCGTGGTCAGGGATCTGGAACAGAGCGCATGAAACCGAAGCGGTTGGTAGTAGGTATCTCCGGGGCCTCCGCGCCGATCTATGGAATCCGGATTCTGGAAATGCTCCGCGACGTTCCGGAAGTCGAGACCCATCTGGTCTGTACCGCAACCGTTGAGCGGACCGTTGCTCTCGAGACGGAATACACGATGAAGCAGGTGCACGATCTGGCCGATGTCTTCTACCCGAGAGAGGACATGGCGGCGGCCATCTCCAGTGGATCTTTTCAGACCCTGGGAATGATTGTCGCACCTTGCTCCATCAACACGCTTGCCTGTATCGCGTCTTCGATCACAAAAGATCTGCTGGCCCGGGCAGCGGACGTCACTTTGAAGGAAAAGCGTCCCCTCGTCCTGTTGGTGCGCGAATCTCCCCTTCATCTAGGTCATCTCCGGCGCATGGTCGAGGTCACCGAAATGGGGGCGACAGTGGCCCCACCCATACCGTCTTTCTACCAGCGCCCGAAGTCTGCGCAGGACATCGTAGATCACGGAGTGGGGCGTGCACTCGACCTCTTGGGTCTCAATCTAGCGCAGGTCAAGCGCTGGTCCTCCCCCGAGTAAGGCTTTCTTTCAGCTCGGAATAGTGGCAGGCCCGAGCCCGGCTTTGGGACTTGGCCTGATAGAGGGACTGGTCCGCACACTGGAGCAGAGAGGAAAGCGTGTTTCCGTTCTGGGGAAAAGTGGCGCTTCCTATGCTGACTGAAAAGTGAGGGAGGGAAGTCCCCGCTAGTTCCCGGACGTTGTCGAGGATTCTCTGACAGGTTCTTTTTGTCTGGGCGTAGTTCGTCTCCGGCAGGATGATGGAGAACTCGTCGCCGCCCCAGCGGGCCACCAAATCCATCCGACGAGTGTTCGTCTCCAGCAGATTGGCCAGGTCTCGAAGGATCTGATCGCCGTGGGGGTGGCCTTTGGTGTCGTTGAGTCGCTTGAACTGGTCGACATCAATCATGAGAATGCTCAAGTGGTAGTTGCGGCGGCGGGTACGGGAAAACTCCTCTTCCAGCCTCTCGTAGAAATGACGGTAGTTGGCGACTCCGGTGAGTCCGTCGGTGCGCGCCTGGAGCTCCATTTGCTCTAGCAGCTCGACATATTGCAGAGCCAGAACCGAGTGATCGACGAGGAACTGAAACTTCTTCATCTGACTCTCGATCGGTGGGGTGGGCTCTCTAGAGAAGAGAGCCAGGACTCCGGAACTGTGAGCTCCATCTTTCCAGGATTTGGCCATGTATTGGGAGTACTTGTATGCCGAGCAATCCGATTTCGTGTTGAAGTCGGGATTCCGTGCGAAGTCATGGGCGACGTACACCTGGGATGTCTGGAAGCTATTGATGTGAATGCTCTGGCTTATCTCGATTTCAGGCAGCTCAGGTCGGGAAGCGCTTTGGAGAATGCGGCGAGAAATGAGCCCTTCCTCAACTGTCAGCAACTCGCAAGCATCGGCCTTCATCGCAGACTTGATGAGGCGGGGAATCCGGGTGTAGAGAATCTCGAGGTCCTGGGAGTTGGCCAGGGCCTTCCCGAACTCGGGGAGATCGATGCTGGAGACCGACTCGGCTTGAAGCTTCTCTCTCTCTTCCCGCAGAAGACTCCGAAGAAGAAGGTAGGAGAGGCTCATGAGGAAGAAGAAAGGGAGGTGCTGCACTAGCATCTGTGCAGGTTGTGGCTGCTGTGAAGCGTGGAGGGCCCAGCCATAGAGGGCAGCCGTAGATAAGAAGGCCAGAATCACCGCTGTCGAGTGATGGGAGGCCACAGCTACTACCAGGATCGCAACCAGAAAGAAAGAGGGATCGGAAGCGCTTTCTGGTTTGAGGACGACCGGGATTCCGGCAACGGAGAGGTTGCAAAGGAGTAGACCGAAGTCCAGCCCCGAGGCGGCAAAGTATTTGATGGGCAGGAAGGAAATCAGGAGAGTGACGCCAGCCAGGGCGATCACGCCTAGGTGGTCGAGCCCTAATCCCCGCATCGGGTCCTCGAGAAGGGTTAGATAGGCCAGCACGGCCAGCAGCGCCCACTGCAGCCAGAGAACACGCCGACGTTTCCCTCGTGCCCCTGGCTCAGTAACCTCGAAACCAACCTTCATGAGTGGTCTCTGGAGTTCAGCTGCACTTCGAAAAACGCAGGCTCCCACCCCAACTCGTCCGTATACACGGTTTAAGACTAATCGAAGTAATTCTGGGGGTTCCTGATCTCATCGGCAACCCCAAAAGCCAGGGAAGGAAAGCATCCAAGGTATTCACGCAGAATGGGCTCCCCGTTCTAAGCGCTTCCTTCCATAAAATGCGCGGCGCTCGTGCCTAGCCAGCGAACCTGGGGACCCCAGCAAGATGCCTCGGTTATTCCCTGACAGACCCTAAGGTCCAGGGTGCTCAGCTCGCTGAAGCTTGCATGATATACTGGCCGGATGGAGACGGCCCGAACGGGTGTACCCCAGGCAATGCTCCCGACCCGATATGGTGATTTCGAGATCTACGGCTTCGAGAACGATCGAGATGGTGAGCGGATTGTGGCTGTAGTAAAAGGACCGTTGGAGAGCGAGAATCCGCCCTTGGTACGCATCCACTCTCAGTGTCTGACAGGCGATATTTTTAGATCGCTTCGCTGTGACTGTGGGGACCAATTGGAGCGGGCCCTGGAGCGAATTGCGGCCTCTCAGAGCGGCGTGCTTGTCTATCAAATGCAGGAGGGCCGAGGCATTGGCCTGATGAATAAACTGCATGCCTACCAGCTCCAGGATCAAGGTGTCGATACCGTCGAGGCCAATGCCAAGCTGGGATTCGAGCCCGATCTCAGATCCTATCGCTTTTGTGCGGAGATTTTGAAATCGCTTGGAATCACCCGAATTCGGCTGATGTCGAACAATCCGGAAAAGATTCGTGGGCTGGAAGAAGAAGGGCTGAAGGTGGTGACCCGAATCCCTCTGGTCGTTGAGCCTTCGCCGCTCTCAGAAAAGTATCTAAGAACCAAGAAAGAGAAGCTGGGTCATCTTCTGGATTGAAAACTCTCTCGGTTAGTCCGGTTGCTTCAGCGACCAGGCCGCCCCCCATCAAGCACAGCCTGCTGCTGAATCGCAGACCTCACGACTGGCTACATTCCGCGCTTTCGAGGCGCTCTCAACGGCCTCTTTGAAGCGGCCGACGGGAACGTAACCCTCGATCCGGTCCAGCTCGGTACCGTTCTGGTCCATGATGATGGTGCAGGGGTACGCCGTAATACCAAACTTTCTCTGCAAGCGGACGCCATCTTCCTGTGTCTCGGCGTTCAACCTGAGCCAGACATAGCTGTCCGACATTGCGTCGATCAACTCGGAGTCGCGAAAGGTCTCGGAGTCCATTTTCTTGCAGTAGGAACACCAATCTGTGTAAAGGTAAGCGAGAACCAACTGCTCCCTCGATTGTGCCTCTCCCAAAGCCTCTTCGTAGTCGGATTCCCAGCCCAGCCGGCTGGGCACGGACTGGTAGAGGTTGTAGCCTACGAAGGCCAACATGATGATCCCGAGCAGGGCGAGCAAGATGCTGGCGTTTTTCCTCATCATTGGTCTCCAGGCTTCAAATCGTCTGCCGTGTCTATTTCGCCGTCAGGTCCTGCCGAGCGGAGATCGTATTCAGAGGGTGATATGGCCCTATAGGAAAATGTGTTCGACCAGGCGTCCAGGCGCGTCACCTGTCCCATGTAATCAGGGGCCAGGGCGTCGGTCAGTTCTTCGAAGTCCTTCGCCGGAGGGAGTTTGGAGTGCTGGTTCCGATATTGGCTGATCCCCGAGGAAAGCGTATTCAGATCGGAACGCGTGCGTGCCGTTCTCTTCTCGTTCAGCACTGCGATGATGAACTCGGCCTTTTCCCAGCGGCGATCTCCGATGCGAACCTCGTCGATCACCCACTCGTCGTCCTCCTTGATCATTTTGACCGCCGTCTTAAGCGTCACTGTGGCCACGGCATGGCTTCCCAGATATCTGATCTCTTCTACCTTGACCTGCTTCTTGGAGAATTCTGCGGTGTCGAATCTACGAACCGCTTCCTGCACCTGCTTCTCGAGACTCTTACTGCAAGAAGCACCGATCAGCAGAAGGACGATCAAAGCGTGGCGCACAGAGACATTTTAACATAGTTGGTGGTGGGGTCTTGCTTAGTACTCTGGTTCATAAATACGATAATGTATGCAGATGGGGCTTGTGAGGCGAGGTCAAGGCAGGAAGACGATGCTTGGCCATCTTCGACGACGACCAACGCAGAGATCGTCCACAACCCCCATCTGCCCTTCGGGTGGCGACGGGACGGGCCGATGGAGTCGTTCCTCCTTCCAATACACAGGGGTATGGCTTCGTCGTCGCTTCGCGCCCTCGACGCCGTCGCGCTCGCCACATACATCATCGTATTTATGAACCAGAGTACTTAGCTGCAACCCTGCGCCCACGACCCCCGACCAGAGTTTCCCTCGGACTGATAAGATCATAGATTGGCGTACTTGGAATCTCTAATAGTAGGGATTCCCGGCTGGCCCGGCACGAGAAGACCCGCAGTGCTCAGAAGCAATGGCAGTTCAACTGGATACGTCGGTGCAATTTCTGAAGGGAGTCGGGCCCGCCCGAGCCGAGATGTTTGCGCAGGCGGGAATCTGCACCGTCGAAGACCTTCTCAGCTATAAACCGTTCCGCTACGAAGACCGCTCCAACTACAAGCAAGTCAGCCAACTGACAGCTGGAGAAGAGGCCCTGGTTGAGGGCGAGATTCTGGTTACGGGCGACTACACCACGCCCATGAAGGGGGTGCAGATCTTCGAGATCATGCTCCAGGACTTCTCCGGTTTGCTCTCGGTGAAGTTCTTCAACCAGGCTTATCTGCGTCGCGTTCTGCGCAAGGGCCAACGGTTGATTCTGTTTGGAATTCCTCGCCGCGACGACTACACCAAGGACCTGGCGTTGATCAATCCAGAGTGGGAGATCGTCGACTCGGCTTCCGATGCGCAGATCCACAGTGGGAGGATCGTCCCCATCTATCGCCGCGTCGGAAAGCTCACGACTAGAATGCTTCGCGGCATTCTTTTCAGGCTGTTGGCCGACTTGGGGTCGGAACTCACAGATCCTCTCCCACTGAGCCTTCGACAGAAGCATGGCTTTCTGGATCGGCTTTCGGCCCTTCAGGAGGTTCACTTCCCAACGGCTCCGCCGGGTGAAGCGCCAGAGTCCTTCTTTCGGCGTCTTGAATCGAGTCAAACCGAGGCTCACCGACGCCTGATCTTCGAGGAGTTCTTTCTTTTCCAGATGGGCCTTCAGTTGATCAAGAGACAGCGAGAGGTCCTGCCCAAGACTCGTGTCATGAAGACGAGTGACCCACTCCGTCAGGCGCTGAAGTCGGTGCTCCCCTTCCGCCCCAGCCGTGCACAGAAACGGGTTCTCAGGGAGATCGTAGACGACCTTTGCAGCACCAAAGTGATGAGCCGCCTGCTTCATGGCGACGTAGGCTCCGGCAAGACGATTGTGGCTTTGCAAGCCATCGTAGTGGGTATTGAAAATGGTCATCAGGCTGCCCTGATGGCGCCGACTGAGATCCTGGCAGAACAGCACTTCCGGACTTTTACAAGCTACTTGGAGAACACCTCCTACGAGGTGGCCCTTTTGACGAGCCGAGTCAAGGGCAAGAGGCGCAAGGCAATCCTGGCTCGGATTGAATCAGGCGATGTCGATCTGGTCATCGGAACCCACGCCTTGATCGAGCAGCAGGTGGAGTTCAAGGATCTTGCCTTGGTGGTCATCGACGAGCAGCACCGCTTTGGAGTCCTACAGAGGTTCCAGCTCATGGCCAAAGGCGGCCATCCTGACACGCTCGTCATGACGGCGACCCCGATTCCCCGGAGCCTGGCGCTTACCGTTTTTGGAGACCTGGACCTGTCGGTGCTGGATGAGATGCCTCCCGGCCGTCAGCCAGTGCGAACGGTAATCAAATCGGAGCGAAGCCGCCAGGAGATCTACGAGGTGATCCGGAGCGAGCTGAAGAGACGTCGGCAGGCCTTCATCGTCTACCCGCTGATCGAGGAGTCGCAGAAGTTGGCGTTGCGAGCTGCCAAGGCCATGGCCGAGCATCTGCAGCAGGAGGTGTTTCAGGAATTCACGGTCGGACTCATTCATGGGCGGCTCAAGGCGGAAGAGAAGGAAGAATTGATGAGTGGACTCAGGGAGGGCCGAATCCAGGTCCTAGTTTCGACCACCGTGGTTGAGGTTGGGATAGATCTGCCGAATGTCTCCGTCATGGCCATCGAGCACGCCGAGCGGTTTGGGCTCTCTCAACTGCACCAGCTCCGAGGGAGAATTGGCCGAGGTAGGCATCCCGGGATCTGCATTCTGATGACCGAAGGGGTCAGGTCGGAGGCTGCCTACCAGAGGCTCGAGATCATGCGCAGGACCAGTGACGGGTTCAAGATAGCGGAGAAGGATCTGGAGATTCGGGGGCCGGGTGAGTTTGTGGGTACCCGACAGTCTGGCTTGCCGGAATTCCGTTTTGGCAACATTGTTCGCGACCGAGAGGCGCTGGAGTTGGCGGCCCTCGAAGCCAAGGAGCTCCTGCGCGAAATGTTGCGCGAGGCGGATCGACCCGCAGTCCTGATGAACCAGCTCATCGACCAGTGGAAGGAACGCTACGGTCTCTACGTGGTGGGCTGATTGTGAGGAACCAATGAGAATCATTGGGGGAAAACATCGAGGGCGGCGCCTGGCCACAGGCCGAGGTGAGATTCGTCCCACTACGGATCGGGCACGAGAGTGCCTCTTCAATGTCCTGGACAAGACCGTTGTTGGATCGGTCTGGCTGGACGCCTTCTCCGGAACTGGCGCCGTGGGAATCGAAGCTCTGAGCCGGGGAGCCGAATTCATCAACTTCAATGACCGCAGCTTCGCCGCTGTCCGGTTGCTGAAGAAAAACCTGAAGCTCTGTGGTATTGAGGGGGGCTGGGAGGTTCAGCAGAAAGACGTCTTTATACTTCTCAGGAGTCTGGAATCACCGCCCCTGGACTTCGTCTTCCTGGACCCGCCTTATCGCTTCAAGCGACACCAGAAACTACTCGATCGAGTAAGCCGGTTACCCTGCTTGAAGGCGGAGACCCGGATAATCCTCGAGACCTTCAAGAAGACCCCAATACCCCCTTTACCCGAAGGTCTCTCCCTTTCGCGGGTGGTGAAGGTGGGGGACAATCAGCTCCTTTTCCTGCAAGCGCCACTCGAGGTCGATTGATCCCTTCAGGTGCTTCGGCGGTGTGACCCAACCTGCTTGAGCTCCAGGTAGGGCCGATAGAGACCCTTGACCTTCAACTTTTCCCGTATCCGTTCCAGTCCAGCGATCATCCGGCTTCTCAGGGTACTGTAGGGCACACCGGCCTCGCGACACATCTCATTCAGCTTCCGTCGACGCGGGCCGAGAATCAGCTGGATCGCCTCTCTCTGATCCGGGGGCAGATCAGTGAGTGCCCTGGCTATTTCTTCTAGGAGCTCGGATCTCGACGTCGCAAATTCGTTCTTGAGCAAGGTCGTCAGGGGGCTCGGTTGACTCGATCTCGGCTCCGAATAGACGAAGATGGCCTCGGTCGAAAAGCAGTCCACTGCCCGCTTGGAAGCACGGTAGTAGTCGATGGTCGTGTTGAAAACCACCCGCCTTATGTAGCGATAGGCATCTGCTTCGCTTGGAAAGGCCTTCCCTGAGGCCAGCACGTGAGCGAAAGCCTCTTGCAAGATGTCGTCGACGCGGGAAGGATCTAGCAGCACCCTCAGGACTATGGAGCGAAAGACAGTTTGCTTGTCGCACCAGATGCGTTCCAACATACGCCGTAAAAGCGCTTCGCAGAAACGTCATCTGAAACGTTGGAAAACCTGGTGGGAAATCGAATCGGAAACATCACCGATTATAGAGACCAGATCGCGAGGCTGTCAAACCGCCAGATCATGAGAAAGGAGCCCCCCATGGAGATCCGCTTTCGCCAAGAGCGCAACCGAGCGTCGATTCTCTTGTCCCTGATACGAACTCGTCTCACATCGTCCGAATATCGGAGTCTCCTCCTGGTCCAGAACTGGGCTGACCAATGGTTCTACTCGGGCGGACTCTCCAGTGAGGAATGCTCCCTTTGGGTGAGCGAGCTGAAGGCGAGGCTGGATGATCTGTATCAAGGTCTGGAAGAAGGCAGGCTCTCACCGCCATCTGGACCGCTTCCTACACTTGTATCGGGAACTGTTTCTCTGGGGATAGGGTCGGAACGTCGGAACGTCTGAACGTCCCAATTCCGCGGGCTCTAGCTGCAACTGCACGATTCTCGACCCTCCCACGTGTTCATCTCCGGGCTGCGGTCAAGGGACGTGCGACGTTCAGACGTTCAGACGTTCAGACGTTCCTAGCCCCCCCAGTTGTCTTTTCCCGTTCGCCTACCGTAACATAGCGGCGGTAATCGCATGGCGAAAGGGGTGACCGCAATCTATCCAGGTTCCTTCGATCCGGTGACGAACGGGCACTTGGACATCATGCAGCGGAGCAGTAGCATTTTCGAGAGGGTCATTGTGGCCGTCTTGCTGAACCTTGACAAAGAGCCATTGTTCACTTTAGATGAGCGGGTCCAAATGCTAGAGGAGGCCACCCGCAGGTGGGACAATGTCGAGGTCGATACCTTCGACGGCCTGTTGGTGAACTATGCGGTCAAGAATAATGCGCGTGTGATTCTGCGAGGAATTCGAGCGGTAACCGACTACGAGTTCGAACTCCAGATGGCGCTGATGAACCGTACCATGCAGCCCGAGATCGAGACGATCTTCATGATGCCTGCAGGCGATTATTCGTATCTGAGCTCGAGCCTGGTCAAGGAAGTGTTCTCTCTGGGAGGGTCCGTGAATGGGCTGGTCCCGAGTATCGTCGAGACCTACCTGGAAGGAGCTCGGGAGCGAGTCAGGCCTTCGCAGAGTGAGAGTCCTTCTGGGTGAGGAGGTAGACTTGGATTCCAGGAAAAATCGACTCAAGCTGCGCTTGTTGCCAGTGCTTACGCTGATCCTCGTGGGTGCTTTCTGCCTGTACTGGTGGCCCTTTGCCCCGGGGGAGAAGGTCGAGGATTCCCTCTTACGAGCTGCCTGGATGCAGGCTGAGGCCGCCACGGTACCCGAACCTGAGACTCTCCGAACTGAAGATAAAATTCGCCGCAACGCTACCCTCGCGACTG
This sequence comes from Acidobacteriota bacterium, assembly GCA_965219855.1. Classification (GTDB taxonomy): domain Bacteria; phylum Acidobacteriota; class UBA6911; order RPQK01; family JAJDTT01; genus CAUZIZ01. Next base: position 28,463 of record CBDCOR010000010.1, on the reverse strand, counting down.
TCCTGAGCCGCTACGAGTTCGGTCCTCCCGATATCTATCGCCTTATCGAAGACACCCAGTCCGTCTACAACCTGCACCGGATCAAAGCGGGTAATCGGATTGTGGTCGAGCGCTTCCTCGACGGGTCTTTCCGTGCTTTGGAATACCACATAGACGACGAACAGTATCTCCTGGTCTCGTCCGAGTCAGATGGGTATGTTGCCTCCCGCCACCAGCACCCGTTCGAACTGGTAGAGGAGGAGGTTTACGGGCGAATCCAGACTTCTCTCTGGAACACGCTCATCTCTCAAGGGGAAAAGCCAGCGTTGGTGGACACCTTGTTTCATATATTTGCCTGGGACATCAATTTCACCGAGATTCAGCCCAACGATTCGGTCAAGTTGATCATGCAGAAGAAGTACCAGAAGGAAAGGGATTTTTTCGTCTACGGCGAGGTCGAAGCGGTGCACTTCGAGCATGAGGGTAAGCCATTCCATGCGTTCTTGTTCGAGGACCCGGATACGGGTAAGAAGGGGCATTTCGATCGGGAAGGGAACTCGGTGAAGAAAGCGCTGCTGAAGGTACCCTTCAAATTCAACCCGAGAATCACCTCCGGCTTTTCCTATTCCCGATTTCATCCCATCTTGAAGAAGCGTCGGCCGCACCTGGGTGTGGACTACGGGGCTCCATCCGGCACCGAGGTGAGGGCGGCAGGGGATGGAAGAGTCATCTTCGCCGGGCGAAATGGAGGTTACGGGAAGATGGTCAAGATAAGGCATCCCAACGGATTCATGACCAGCTACGCCCACCTGTCCCGGATCCAGGTACGGCGTGGTGCTCATATCGACCAGGGAAATGTAATCGGCAGGGTTGGATCCACCGGTCTTTCAACGGGCCCACACCTGGACTACCGCGTCCAGAACAAACGAGGAAAGTATCTCAACCCACGAAAACTAACCTCCCTTCCCGTGAAGCCTCTTGCCGCAAAGCATATGAAGTCCTTCGAGGCGGTGCGGGACGCCTTGCTCGAAAGGCTGGACGCGATCCCGGAGCGCGAGCCCCATATGAAGCGCGTAGTTGCCTCCCGCTAGCAGTTTCACCGGGCGGAACCCGTCCCAGAACGCCTGAACGACTCGGTTGCCCGCGGGAGAATAAGATGACCGAGGCGGTTCTCCTCTACAATCCCGCAGCCGGACGCCGTCCTCTTTCTCAGAAACGCCTGCGTCTTTTGCTGCAGGGCCTGAGGCAGCATGGGATCGAGGCCGAGCCAGTGTGTACCCGCCTCTCCTCCAGAGCCGTATCCGAATCCGAGGCAGACTCTACCGAGCCGCTGCATCCCAGTCCTCCGGATTTTCGGTTGGACCTGGCCGGCAAGGATCGGTTGATCGTATATGGGGGCGATGGAACCCTCCATGAGGCCTTCCGGCTGGCGGCTCCCTGGAACATTCCAGTGGCGCTGCTGCCGGCAGGGACCGCCAACGTGTTGGCCCGGGAGCTGGGTATCCCGCTGCGTCTGGAGGAGGCCCTGCCAATCGCGGCTTCGGGGACCGTGCGGAGCATCTATCTGGGGGAGGGAGGTGGGAGGTACTTCCACCTGATGTCAGGTATCGGGCTTGACGCCGAGGTGATCGCGCGGGTGCCGCCGGGCCTGAAGAAGACCCTTGGAATAGGAGCCTATTGGTTGACCGGATTGGCGGCTTTTGGGAGTTGTCCTCTTCGGCCTTTTCAGGTGACTCTGGACGGGACCGAATGGGAAGCCAGCTTCGCGGTGATTGCCAATGCGCGGCGATATGGAGGGCATCTTCTGATGGCGCCTCATGCCAATGTCTATGAAGAGTGCCTAGACGTGTGCCTGTTCACCTCGAAGCGGAAGACTCGCTTTCTGCATTATCTGTGGGGAGTCCTCAGAAGAAGACACCTGGACTACCCCGATGTGGTCTACCGAAAGACCCAACGGGTCGAAGTTACCGGTGATCCTTCAGTACCGGTTCAGATGGATGGTGAGCTGGTCGGAAACCTCCCCATGAGCTTCTCGGTCTTCAGCCGGGGAGTCCAGATCGTGGTGCCTTGAGATCACCAATATCCGGCCTTGGGTCGGGGTACTTTTCTGCCCTGGTGTTCGATCCTGAGGATTTCAAAGTCTTCCTGGATATCGGGGCTGTTGAAGTTGATCTTGTTGATCTGTCCGACAATCCTCTCGAACAACATGCAATCCAAGGGCTTGAGCTCGAAGCGCAGATTTCCCAGGTCGATGGCGACGCGAGGCGATTCCTCGAAACCCTCGAACTTGCCGAGCACGTCAACGCCGATGAAGCTGTTACCCAGCACCTTGAGATATTTAGTGTTATAGGGATCATCGGCAACGCCGGTATCGATCGAAAAACGCTTGACCTCCGCCTCAGACCCCTCCTTGTCGAATACATGGACCTGGTCGGTTCGAAGATCCCATTCTCCCGTTGTGAAGGTAATGATGTTCAATATGGGGACCGCCGCGGCACTCTGGGTCCGCACGATCTCGATTGTCCAGATGTTTTCGTAGTCGATAAAGGCGTGACAGCTGGAAGAATCGACCGGCTTCTTGAGCTGCTGTGCGGCGACTGTTCCCAGGAGCAGAACCGGTAAGAGTAGATGGCAAATTCGAAACATAGGACTATTCTAACCCGGATTTCTCGTTGCCAGTCGTAGCAGCGGTTTCCGTACCTGTCTAGCGTCCTACTTGCCTCTGCCCTTGCCCGCGCCTTCAAACGTGCCTTTGCCTGTGCCTTTGCCTTTCTCCTTACTCCTTTCCCTCTGTACAAGAACAGTCCTCATCGGGTGTTTCCGCAACCGAGAGCGTTTCTAACCCGCATTTCTCATCGCTGGTCTACTGCGACGCCGCAATCATCCGCCCTGGCTGTGTTATGCTCGGTCGGCCTCCTCGACGTACTGTACAAGTACGACTGCGGCGGCTCGCCACGAGTGGTCTCGGTCGCAAGCCTTGCCAGGACGGCCCTTGCGGCGCCTCGCTACGACAAGCGATGAGAAATCCGGGCTAATAGATCAAAGGAAGGGTGAGGGGAAAGGGGAAGACAAAGGCAAAGGCAGGTTTGAGGGAAAGGGCGAGGGCAAAGGCTCGAAAGAAGAAGGATACTTTCGACCTGGAGATCGAAGCTACGCTGTCTCAAACGGAGGCGATGATCTGGTTGATATCTGTGATCTGTTGTTCCTGGCAATAGTCCTGGAGTCCCTGAACGATCTTGAGAGAGGCCAGCGGGTCGTGGAAGTTGGCGGTGCCCACCTGGATAGCGGTGGCCCCGGCGAGCATGAATTCCAGGGCATCTTGAGCCGTGCCGATGCCGCCGATACCGATCACGGGAATCTCTACCGCCTGGGACACCTCGTACACGAGGCGCACCGCCAATGGGCGGATAGCGGGTCCGGAAAGGCCTCCGGTGCGGTTGGACAACACGGCCCGGCGACGGTGGACATCGACGCTCATGCCAACGAAGGTGTTGACCAGACTGACCGCGTCTGCACCCGCGTCTTCACAAGTCCGCGCGAAGACGCCGACGTCAGTCACGTTCGGTGAGAGTTTGACCCACACCGGCTTGTCCGAAACCCTTATCACCGCTCGGACGACACGGTCGGTCTGGACCCGGTCGTGACCGAACTCAATGCCTCCCTGCTCGATATTGGGGCAGGAGATATTCAGCTCGTAGGCGCTGACCTTGGGGTAGGGATTAAGACGCTTGACGATCGCAATGAATTCCTCGATTGTCTTTCCGAAGATATTGCCAATGACATGGGTATCATAGGCTTCCAGAAGCGGAAGCTTGTCGTTGAGGAATTGCTCGGTACCTACATTCTCCAGGCCAATGGCATTGAGCATCCCTGCGGGTGTCTCGGCGATACGCTCGGGGGCGTTTCCCGGCATGGGTTCCAGCGAGAGACCCTTGGTACAGAATCCGCCCAACTTGGAGATGTCGAAGAATCTAGTGAACTCCAGGCCGTAGCCGAATGTGCCGGAGGCGGTCAGCACTGGGTTCTTCAGCCGAAGGTCCCCAATGTTCACCGCCAGGCTGACCTTCTCGGTCATCGGTCGCTCCTGGTCCGATCCGCTCTAGAGGAAGGATTCAGCTGGCCGTTCATCACTGTTCCTCGAGCCTTACCCTTCTTGCCAGATGAACTTTTCGGCATCGAATACCGGTCCATCGCTGCAGGCCAGTTGATAGGCGTCGACGGTTTCAATCGTACAGCCCAGACAGACACCGAATCCGCAGGCCATCTTTGACTCCACCGAGATCTGGCAGGGGATCTGTTGAAGCGAGGCCAGGGCCGAAACTGCCTGCATCATGGGATCGGGTCCACAGACGTAGAGTGCGGGGGCTCGACCAACGAACTGGGTCAGGTACTGGGCCAGCCCCTCGGTGATCAGACCCTTGACGCCGGCGCTGCCATCCTCGGTCGTCAGCAGGAGCGGAATCCGGAGCCGCTCGAAGTACTCCAGTCCCACCAGATCCTGCGCAGTCCGCGCGCCGTAGAGCAGGTGAACCTCCTGTCCCGATCGTCGCAGCTCCTCCGCCAGCAGATAGAAGGAGGCGATCCCGACGCCGCCCGCGGCGAGCAAATGGACCCTGTCTGGCGTGCCCAGTGAACTGAATCCATTCCCCAGGGGACCGATAAGGTTCACATGCTCATCGGGCAGCAGTGAGGCCAGCCTCTGGGTTCCGTCTCCCACTACTTTGATAAGCAGCGTGATGATAGAAGGCAGTCCCTCTTCCGGCTCTACGGAAAAGACTGCTAGAGCCCGTTTTAACAGGGGGTGGGGAAGCGACAATCCGTCTGCCACTGAGGCCATGACGAACTGTCCCGGTCTCACGTTTGTGGCGATCTCGGGAGCCCGGACTGCAAGAAGGAAGTTGGGACCCGCGAGCTGCAAGGTTTCGACGACCTCTGCCTCCAAGATGTGGCTCACGGTCGACAGAATAGCACAGCCGTCGGACTTGGCCCGGCTCTCTCATCGCCAGTCTACTACGGCGCAGCGACCATCCGCCTTGGCTGCGTTAGGCTCGGTCGGCCTCCTCGACGGACTGTACGAGTACGACTGCGGAGGCTCGCCACGCGTGGTCTCGGTCGCAAGCCTTGCCAGGGCGGCGTTTGCACCGCCTCGCTACGACGGACGATGAGAAATCCGGGCTATTGCGCCCGTCCAAACTCGCTGGTCAGGCGATAGGCCGTATGCTATTATCGCGAGCGCATTTGGGGTGCCAGACGTGAATCCAAATCAGCCGCGCCGAGTGATGACCCACGACGAGATGGACGAGATCCTTTCCCGCATCTGTGGGGAGGTGTTGGGACGCCATTCAGACCTGGATGGGGTAGCGCTGATCGGCATTCGTCGCCGAGGGGTGCCGCTGGCTGAGTGCCTGCAAGCGAAGATCAAAGAGCGAACAGGAGTCGAGCTCCCTTTGGGAATCCTGGACATCAACTTCTATCGCGATGATTTTTCGCTGGTCAACACCCAACCTGTGGTCGAAGAGTCTCACCTTGATTTCGATGTGAACGAGAGGCAGATCCTGTTGGTAGATGATGTCCTCTTCACGGGTCGAACGGTCCGGGCGGCTCTTGAAAGCATCAGCGACTACGGCCGTCCCAGAAAGGTCGAGCTGGTGGTGTTGGTCGACCGAGGCCACCGCGAACTCCCGATACAGCCCGACTACTCCGGAAGGGTCCTTGGGACGGCTGACAATGAGATGGTCGAAGTGAGGATTGCTCCCATTGACGAGACCGAAGGCGTGTTCGTGTCCACGATCGCGCGTTGATTCTCACGGAAGCGTCTCCGAGTGCGGGAGTCATCTGAGGGCCCCGCGGCGAACAGGCGGTCGCAGAGAGAGAATCGGACTTCCCGTATTGCGATGACGAATTCGAAGCCAAACTCTCTTAGCAGCAGGCATCTGCTCGGTATTGAAGACATGCCGTTGGCAGACATCGGGCTGATCCTCAAGACGGCTCGGAGCTTCAAAGAGATTTCAACGCGTCCGGTGAAGAAGGTCCCCACGTTGCGTGGCAAGTCTGTCATCAACCTCTTTTTCGAGTCCTCTACCCGGACCCGATCCTCCTTCGAAATTGCGGCAAAGCGCCTCAGCGCCGACGCCGTGAACCTCAACGTTTCGGCCAGCAGTGTGGGAAAAGGGGAATCTCTGATCGACACGGCGCGAAACCTGGAATCGATGAACCCCGACATCATCGTGGTCCGCCACTCCGCCGCGGGAGCTCCGCGGATGCTGGTGGAGTATTGTCGCGACTGCTCCATTCTCAACGCCGGAGACGGGATGCATGAACATCCTACCCAGGCCCTGTTGGATGCCTATACGATTCTTGAACACAAGGAATCCTTGAGCGGTCTCAGGGTCGCGATCGTGGGCGACATCGCGCACAGCCGGGTTGCCCGTTCCAACACGATCCTGCTGTCGAAGGCCGGAGCCCGGGTCTCGATCTGCGGTCCCCCCACGCTGATCCCCCCTGAGTTTGAGCATTTGGGGGGGCAGGTCACCTACCATTTGAAAGAGGCCATCGACCAGGCCGACGTGGTCATGATGCTTCGCACCCAGCTGGAGCGGCAGAGTGAGGTCTTCTATCCCTCCGTGAAGGAGTACTTCGACCTGTATGGCTTGAGCGAGCAGAAGATGAAGTGGGCGAGTCGTGATGCGATTGTGATGCACCCGGGACCGATCAACCGAGGAGTGGAAATCGATCCGGATCTGGCCGACGGGCACAATTCTGTGATTCTGGAGCAGGTAAACAACGGGGTCGCGGTACGAATGGCGATCCTCTACCTCTTGTTGGGTGCAGACGAGGAAACTGAGCCATGAGCCTTTTGCTCCAACATGGAACCGTCATCGATCCGGCACAGGACCTGGAGAAGCAGGCCGACCTCCTGATCGAGAGGGGCAAGATCTCTAGGATCGGGAAAATCCAGGCCAAGAAGTCGTGGGAGGTCGTCGACGTGGCCGGCTGCATCGTGGCACCGGGATTCGTGGATATGCACGTCCACCTGCGGGAGCCAGGACGCGAGGATAAGGAGACCATTCTCACGGGAAGCCGATCGGCCGCGGCGGGAGGGTTTAGCAGCATTGTTTGCATGCCCAACACCACCCCAGTCAACGATTGCGAGGCGATCACCCGAGTCATTCTGGAGCGAGCTCGGGAGGCGGGGCTGGTGAATGTCTTTCCGGTAGGCGCTGTCACCAAAGGTTCCGGAGGGGAAGAGCTGGCTGAGATTGGCGAGATGTTCAAGGCCGGAATCGTGGCTGTCACCGACGACGGACACCCGGTTCAGAACAGCCAGATCATGCGACGCGTCTTGGAATACGCCAAGATATTCGACATTCCCGTCCTGGATCACTGCGAGGATCTGCCGCTGTCGGCCCAGGGGAGCATGAACGAGGGAGCGGTTTCCACCCGGCTCGGTCTTCACGGTCTGAGCCGCTCAGCCGAAGAGTTGCACGTTGCGCGGGACATCATCCTCAGCCGTATCACCGGGGGGCGGGTCCATATTCTGCATCTTTCGACACGGGAGTCGCTGGATTGGATCCGTGCAGCCAAGCAGCAGGGGATTGCGGTCACTTGTGAGGTTACACCTCACCACTTCAGTCTCAGCGATCACGACATCAAGAACTACGATACGAACTTCAAGATGATGCCACCGCTGCGCGAACCCGAAGACGTGGAGGCCATGATCCAGGGCCTGGTTGACGGGACGATCGATGCCATCGCCACCGACCACGCACCTCATACCCGTCTGGACAAGGAGGCTCCCTTCGAGGATGCGGCCAGCGGGGTCATCGGGATGGAAACGGCGATTCCTCTGTCCTGGGAGCTATTGGTGAGGGGCGAGCTGCTCTCCAAACGAAGGCTGGTAGAGCTGTTCACGGTCAATCCCAGCAGGATCCTCAAGTTGGGCAAGGGGACGCTAGAAGAAGGTGTCGAAGCCGACGTCACGGTCATCGATCCGGATCGAGAGGTGACGATAGACGTATCTCAGTTCCGTTCCAAGGCTCGCAACTGTCCCTTCCACGGATGGAAGCTTCATGGAGCCGCCGCCTTGACCGTGGTGGGAGGGAAGATTGTCCACCGCGATATTGCGTCCGGCCGATAGTCGCGGCCAGGAACCGAAACTATCAACCCGTGTGATTCATCTACCTTAGTACACTGGAACGTAAATACGAACGTTTGCAGATGGGGCTTGCGAGGCGAGATCAAGGCAGGAGGAGGAAGACGATGCTTGGCCATCTTCGACGACGACCAACGCAGAGATCGTCCACAACCCCCTCTGCCCTTCGGGTGGCGACGGGACGGGCCGATGGAGTCGCTCCTCCTGGCAATACGCAAGGGTATGGCTTCGTCGTCGCTTCGCGCCCTCGACACCGTCGCGCCCGCCACAAACATCATCGTATTTATGGAATGGAACACTTGGTATGAAAGGATCTGACCGGTTGGCTCCCATGCGGGTCCTTCCACTGTTTTGGCTGGCCTTGGCCTGCCTTGCCTGGGGGAAGGATGAAGTCCGCTTCGAACTCGTGGTGCAACCACCAGAGGTCGGCGTGAACAGTCGTTTTGATGCGACTGTAAAGGCAAGCATTGAAGAAGGATGGCATCTCTACTCCCTGACCCAGCCGCCAGGGGGGCCGATCAAAACGACGATTAGCGTCACCGAGAGCAGCTCCTTTGCTCAGGCTGGCGAGGTCCGACAGCCGGAGCCACAGGTTCAGTTCGATCCCAACTTCGAAATCAATGCTGAGTTCTTCGATGGAATAGTCGACTTTCTGGTTCCGGTTCAGGTAAAGCCTGGCGCTTCCGAAGGCGATAAGGATCTGAAAGTCCAGGTACGTTTCATGGTTTGTAGCGACACGCTTTGTTTGCCGCCGCAAACCAATACTCTGGCAGCCCCGGTGGTCATAGTTGAGGCTGTTGCCGCATCCGCGGCTCCCACGGGAGCGGAGCCTGCTGGCCTGGCCTCTCCCCCAGTCGAGAGGGTGGAAGCAGAAAGTGGAGATCCCGACAATGAGCCCGGTGCAGCTGCTGCGATACCGCGGTCGCTTTTCGCCTACCTGGGCTTCTCAATGATCTGGGGTGCTCTCGCCCTGCTCACTCCGTGTGTTTTTCCCATGATCCCCATTACCGTTTCCTATTTCACCAAGCGGGAGGCGGTGACGAGAAAACAGGCTCTCTCGGATGCGGCTCTATATAGCCTGGGGATTGTCCTGACCTTTACCCTCCTGGGTTTTGCTCTCACCTTCCTTTTTGGTCTGGGGGGCATCAATCGGTTGGCGGCAAGCCCCATCGTGAACCTTGGAATCGCGGCGGTCTTTGTGGTCTTCGCGCTGAGCCTCTTCGGGGCCCTCGAAATCCGGTTGCCTTCGAGCTGGACTACCTACCTGGACAAGAAGGCATCTGCCACCGGAGGTGTGATCGGGATCTTCTTGATGGCGCTTACCTTCTCTCTGGTTTCCTTCACCTGCACGGTTCCTTTCGTGGGCACGCTGATGGTGGCTGCGGTACAGGGAGACTTTCTCTGGTCCCTCTTGGGAATTACCGCATTCGCAGTCGTCTTCGCAACGCCCTTCTTCCTGCTCGCACTGTTCCCGTCGTGGTTGCAGGCGCTGCCCAGGAGCGGCAGCTGGATGAGCTCCGTGAAGGTCACCATGGGCTTTCTGGAGCTGGCAGCCGCGCTGAAGTTCATAAGCAACGTGGATCTGGTCTTCCAATGGGAGTTGATCACCCGGCCCGTCTTCATCACGGTCTGGTTGTCTATCGCACTGGTGACCTGTTTCTATCTCCTGGGTTGGTTTCACTTCGAGTACGAGAGCCCCAACCCTCCGCTGGGCGTGGTCCGGATTCTCTCCGTCATCTTCTTCGGTGCCGTGGCAATCTACCTCTTCCGTGGGCTGTTCGGTTTTCCTCTGGGCGAGCTGGATGCGTTCCTGCCTCCGCGGGACTATGGGAATCCGGCCTCAATTGCGGCCCTGGGAGGACACTCGGAGAGCAATGAACCCGAATGGTTGACGGATTATCAGGCCGCCTTGGATGTGGCCCGGCGAGAAAACCGTCCGCTGTTCGTTGATTTCACGGGCTACACCTGCACCAACTGTCGCTGGATGGAGTCCAACGTGTTTACCCTGCCAGAAGTGAGAAAGCGTTTTGCGCAGTTTGTCCTGGTTCGGCTGTATACGGACGGTCCGGAACTGGAGCACCAGGAGAATCTCCGATTCGAGGAGGAGCGCTTCGGGACTATTGCCTTGCCCTACTATGCGGTGGTGTCGCCGCAGGATGAGATCATCGTGACCTTCCCTGGATTGACTCGGGTCGTGGAGGACTTTGTCGGCTTTCTCGACAGAGGACTCCTGGGAGTCGTCAGTTCGAAGGGGCCCGTCGAGGGTTGGAAGCTGAGGACGGAGCGGCTGACTGAATTACGGGTCGGGCACTGATTCTCAGCGAAAGGTAATACCGGAAAGGCTTATTCGGGCAGATTCACGATGATGTCGCCGGGGCGGGCGAAGTTATAGCGCTCCCGCGCGATTCTCTCGATTTCGTTGGGGTCCACTTTGATTCGATGGATGTTTTCGAGGCGATTCTGATACTCCTGCCGCAGGCCGAGGTTCTGGATTAGTAGCTCCTCTTCTTCGCGTTGGCTCTCGCGCAGCTTCAGAAAGCCTCCGTCGCCCCAGATGAGCATATAGATCAGGGGTAGACAACTCAGGAAGAGAAGAATCCAGGAGACCTCGCGTTTCGCTTTTCGACTAATCGACATTGATCACGGAGAACAAGATGAAATCGGTCCAAATCGTCTTCTGCACAATCGACAGCGGTGACGCCGCACGGCGGATTGCTCGGCAGCTGGTAGCAGAACATCTCGCCGCATGTGTCAACATTATTGACAATGTGACGTCAATATACAAGTGGGAGGGTGACCTGGAGGAAGACCAGGAGCTCTTGATGGTGATGAAAACCTCAGCGGATCGACTCCCTTCGCTGATTGACAAGATCCAGGAAATTCATCCGTATGATGTCCCCGAGATTCTCGCCTGGCCTGCAGAGAAGGGCCACCCAGGCTACATAGATTGGGTCTTGACACAAACGGATGTTCCACGCCTAGCGGACTGAGTCCTTGGGATCTGTGATTTGTCTGAGAATCGGTGATGGAAAACCTGGTGCTTTCGAAACGCCCCTCTGCCCTCAGCCTCCACCCTTGTCTTTAGCAGCAGCCGTTTCGACGACGCATCTGAAACCGACGGTAGCTCGACGGGCGTTCTCGTGGATGAGGATGCGGCTGAAGCAGAGCGTTTCCCGAGCGGGTCCGGAGAAGGCCCCGCCCTTGACGACGGTCTGATAATCGTTTCCCTTCGGGATCCTGTCCGACGTCATCTCGGACACGTTGCCGCCCATGTCGAAGACCTCGAAAGGTGAGACGTCGCCTGGCCGGTTGCCAGTAGCTTCTGCTTGCTTGTTTCCGAAACTCGCGGTGGTTTTCTGAGGCATTTGGTTACCCCAAGGGAAGTATCTTTCCTTGGTTCCTCTGGCCGTCTTTTCCCATTCTTTCTCGGTCGGCAACCTGCCTCCTCGCCACTGACAAAAGGCCTGGGCATCTTTCTGGTTGACCCAGACAACAGGAAACGTCAGCGACCATTCGGGGGGCACCTTTTTTCCCGCCCAGTGTTTCAAGAAATCTGTGGGGTGACTGGGTGTGTATTTGGTTTTCCAGACGAAGTGCCAAAAGTGCTCGTTGGTTACCTCGAAGCGGTCGATCTGAAATTCAGGGGTGTTCACCGATCGGGAGGGCATGACGAATAGTTCGCGCATTTTCTGAACCATACCGGGAAATCTGAACCATACCGGGAAAGTTGTAAATCGACAGACTCAAAAAGAACTGAAACTGCTGTTCGCTAGCTCCAAAGAGGAACGGACCTGCCGGGATCCGAACCAGATCCTCCATGGGCTGATTCAACGGGGGTGGTGATTCTGCTAGTTGCTCAACTAAATCTTGGTTGGACGTTGCCTTGGCAGACTGCGCTGGTCCCGTCTCACCCGGTTCCGCGTGACAACCAGTCGAGAGAACGAGTCCCGCAATCAGGGCGATCTGAATCATCAGGGACGCCAGTCTACCTGGGGAAATGGCCTGAGTTCCGCTGTTCAGCGACTTCTTTCTAGCGGATGACAGCAAGCCAGCGACACCAAAATGAACCGCTGATTCGCGTAGGCCCACGTTATTCATCATGTATACGGGGACAGTAGTGTCCCAACGTTTGGGTTTCTAATCTCTGTAAAGTATTAATGAGTAATATGTTAGAGAAGATAATGGGTGTTTCCGACTTGAAAGTGAGTGTACGCTCACGCCCTTCAGTTCATAAGGAGGGCGAGCATGTACACGGGCACGACGATTTTTTCTCAGGTGATGCGGCATCTTCCCTGGCATCATTTTCATCGCATTGTTCAGCACTACGGAGGCGACTACAAGGTCAAGTCGTTCCGCTGTGCCGACCATTACCGGGTCATGGCCTTTGCACAGTTGACCTATCGCGAGAGCTTGCGCGATATCGAAGCCTGCCTACGGGCCATGAGATCCAAGCTCTTCCACATGGGCATTCGCTCCACGGTCTCCCGCAACAATCTGTCCAATGCCAACGAGAGGCGCGACTGGCGCATCTATGCCGAGTTTGCCCAAGTGCTTATCGCCGAAGCGCGCCGCCTGTACACCGACGAGGACCTGGGAGTCGACCTGAACGCGACCGTCTATGCCTTGGACTCCACGACCATCGACCTGTGCCTCTCGGTCTTCCCCTGGGCGCGCTTCCGCCGTACCAAGGGGGCGATCAAACTGCATACCTTGCTCAACCTGCACGGCGCCATTCCCGAGTTCGTTCTGATCTCGGACGGAAAACTGCACGATGTCCACGCCTTGGACCACCTGATTCCTTGTCCCGGTGCCTACTACATCATGGATCGCGGATACCTGGATTTCGGGCGCCTGTACCGACTCCATTCTGCCCGGTCGTTATTCGTGACCCGCGCCAAGGCCAACTTCAAGTTCCGCCGCCGCTACTCCCACCCGGTGGACAGAACGACGGGACTGATCTGCGACCAAACTGTCCTGCTGAGCACCTTCTATCCGGCCAAGGCCTACCCCGAACCTTTGCGTCGCATCAAGGCCTTTTACGGCACCAGTCCCAATGCCGTGAAAACACAAATCTGGATCGCCCTCAGTACCTACCTGCTCATCGCCATCATCCGCAAGCGCCTCTATCTCGAGTTGCCGCTCTACACAATTCTCCAGGTCCTGAGTGTCTCGCTCTTCGAGAAAACCCCAATTTTACAGGCCTTTCAGGACATGCATTACATTACTCAGAATAGTGACATTCATAAACAGTTGATGTTATTCGACTAACGCTGGGACGCTACTGATACGGGGAATATAGCAAATGGACAGCTATACAGTCGATCTGCTCGAGTGCTACTTGCGAGACCATCCCAACCTGAGGAGGTCTATCCTGCTCGATCCACCTCGCCTCCAATGGCGGGGACGCTGGCGTCGAATTGCTCGCTGTCAGTTTCGCTTCTCCGGCCTTCGGTTGACCCTCGTCAATGGAGAGAGCGCCTTTCTATCAATTCGGGATGCCGAGGCTCACCGCCAAGATCAGCTCGGCTCTCTCCTGAACCTCATGGGAAGAGGATTTAAAGGTTGGAGAGTCGAGAGCATTCTTGGTGGGACCGACCGGGTGCGACACCAGAGCGGAGCCATTTTGAGAGTGCTCTTGGGCCGGGGAGGACGCCGTCAACTGCTCCTTGTAGCCTATCCTGACTCGGGTCCGTCGCCCGATCGAATGCTTTCTTCGGCGTTGCTCTGGTGGGATGCCGTCCGTGCCACCCTGAAACCGGAGGGGCTGCTAGTCCCAAAAGAAGTGGATGAAAGTGGACTAAACCACATGTAAACACCTGAAATGCCAGACCTGACGGGTATTCTGGGGTTGTCAAAGAAACTTCAGAACAAGCGGAAAGGAGGCAGTTCAGGTGAATAAAAAGGATAGCGCAATCATCCGCAAACGGGAAGCAGAGGTTGCTCAGCGATTGAGCCCCAGCTGGAACGGTCAAGACCCGAAACCGGTGCTCTCGCCCGAGGTCATCAGCTACGAGGTCTCGGAGAAAACGGGTGCGGTCAGTTACGGTGGTCTGGGGCTGCTGCAGCAGGTGGTGAAGTGGAGTGGGCTGGGGAAAGCCATTGACCAGGCGGTGACGCTGCTCAAACGCCACCAACCGTACCACGAATCGGACCACGTCCTGAGCCTGATCTACAACGTGGCCACGGGCGGGACCCGCTATCAGGATATTGAACTGCGACGTCAGAGTGTGAGTTTCCTGGAGGCGGTGGGAGCCGAGAAGATCCCCGCCCCCAGCACGGCCGGAGACTTTGTGCGCCGCTTTGACGCGCCCGACGTGGTGGATCTGATGGAAGCCGTCAATGCCAGCCGCCTCAAGGTCTGGGCCCAACAACCGGCCCGTTTCTTCCAACGGGCGGAGATCGACGTGGATGGGACGATGGCCCCCACGAGCGGCGAATGCAAGGAAGGGATGGAGATCAGCTACGACGGGCAGTGGGGCTATGCGCCGCTGATCGTGACGCTGGCCAATACGGGAGAGGTGCTCTATGCGGTCAACCGCTCGGGCAACCGTCCCTCTCATGAGGGAGCGGCCGAATGGCTGGATCGGAGTATCGAGCTGGTTCGAGAGGCGGGTTTTCGGAAGGTGCGCCTGCGCGGGGACACGGATTTTTCGCTGACGGCTCATTTTGACCGTTGGACGGAGGCGGGCGTGGAGTTTGACTTCGGGATCGACGCCCATCCGAGCTTCGTCAAGTGGGCGGAGGCGTTGCCAGAAGCGAGATGGAAAGAGCTGGGGCGCCCCAGCCAGGGGAAAGGAAAAGGGAAGAAGCGGCGCCAGCGGCGGGACAAAGTGAAGCCGGAGATTGTCAAGAGACGCGGGTTCAAGACGCTGACGCTGGAACGGGAAGAGATCGCGGAGATCGACTACCGTCCGAGCAAAGCGAAGCGAACCTATCGGATGGTGATCTTGCGCAAGACGATCCTGGTCGAGAAAGGCCAGAAGCGGCTGCTGCCGCAGACGCGCTACCACTTTTATGTCACCAATATCTCGGCCAGAACGTTGGGAACGGCGGGAGTCGTACGGGAAAACAACCGGCGCTGCAACCAGGAGAACGTCATTGAACAACTCAAGAACGGAGTCGAGGCCCTGCGGATGCCCTCGGATACGCTGGTAGCCAACTGGGCCTATCTGGTGATTGCGGCTCAAGCCTGGAATCTGAAGGCCTGGATGGGGTTGGTGCTGCCGGCGCGACTGCAAGCCCGAGAGCTGGTGAAGATGGAGTATCGCCGTTTCCTGCGAGAGGTCATTGAAATGCCCTGCCAGATTTTGCGCAGGGGCCGACAGTTGGTCTATCGGCTGCTGGATGTCAATGGTTGGAGCCGTCTTCTCTTGGAAGGCAGTAAGTGGTTGAAACACCGGCCAGCTACCTGAAACTGAAAGGAGATAAAGTAGCTCCGAGGGTCGCCAGAGCTGGGGCGAGGTGTCTCTACAAACGCCCCCCAAGAGGGCAGAATCGTTTTCCCTGAGCGATCGGCGTGGAGGACAGCTGAACACGTGCCTGTTCTGAGTGACTTCGCGCCGAAATTTAGAATTTAGGTCTCCAAAATGGCTCCTCGGAGCCGACAAAGGGGTCTAGTTTCGAACTTGCGCTTATTTTGGGGCTAGTGTGCATTCCCGAGAACTGGAGCCAGGAACTGGTTCGAAGTCTCCCCACTCTCGCAGTTTCCGTCCAATGCTTTGAGTACCGGCGGGACTGGATGGACGGCGTGCCGGTGGTTGCTGCCGCTGCAGGACTGGAGCGGGTCTTCCCCAGTTTGGCTGCAGCTTCGGAGGTTTTCTCTCCCTGCGTCCTCTTCCCCTTCTCGTCAAACGTTCCCGACGTTCTTCGCCAGCTGCAGAATCAGTTCTCGTCCCTGGACTTGACCTACAGAAAGGGAGCCTGGGAGGTCTCTCATCTCGGATTTCGCGTGGCTTGGTGTGAGCCCGGGGAACATCTCTGTCATTTCGACGCTGAGCTTCCCGGGTCCTCGACGCAGAGACTCTTGTAGACTTTGCCTCTTATTTGGGGAGAGTCTGCAGATACCGCACGTTTCCACCCCCGAATCCGCGGCACTTCTTCTATCGGTATCGGCAGGAGCGATGGCTTGAGAGCCTCGTGATCCGAGGACACCGGCTCTTGAACGATCGTTTTCGCGAGGTCATCTATTCGCAGGTGCCCAGCTATCTGGACGGTCAAAGAAAAGTACTCGACTTGCTCACGGTCACCGATTCAGGTCAACTGGCGGTGCTCGAGTTGAAGACAGAAAAGAACCTGGATCTCATCTTCCAGGGCCTGGACTATTGGGAGCGGGTTCGGCAACACCTGAGCCGGGAAGAGTTTCAAAAGGCGGGCTACTTCGAGGGAATCTCCCTATCCGACGAGTCCCCACTCCTGTATCTGGTGTGCCCTCTGTTCGAGTTCCACAAGACGATGCCGATCATCAGGAGATACCTGAAACAGGAGACGACAGTTCAATGTGTGGGGGTGAATGCGGACTGGAAGAAAGGGTTGAAAGTGTTGCGCCGATTTGCCCTTTAGGCAGAGAGGCAGTTAGTTGGCTTCTTCTTCGACTTCCTTGTCTTCGCCAGTCTTCAGGGAACTCTTGAAATTGCGAATGCCCTCCCCTAGCCCCTTGCCTAACTGCGGTAGGCGAGTGGCGCCGAAGATAACGATCACAATCAAGAGAATGATGACGAGTTCTGAAACACCCAAGTTTCCCATTTCTTACCGGTCCTTTCCGTAAGTTCAGGCCCATCGTACTCCTAAGCCAGCTACGGTGTCAAACGGCCCCCGGAGTCCAACTGGAACAACGCTGCCAGTATCCGAGCGGGGTGATAGATGTGCTCTCTTCATCGGGCTCTGGAATGGTCAGAAGTCCATATCAAAGGGCTAGAGAGGAGCTCCGTGACACTTTCCGGGTGAACTTAGATGCCAGGCGATTCGGTTACCCGAAGCTCATCCGTCAAAGTTTCAGGTCACCCGTCCCCAGAAGCGCTGGCCCCATTCGAGAAAGAAACTTTAGTTGTCTCTAGCTACCAACAGGGATAGCAGCGCCACCGGCTGCGCCGGATCGTACCTGAAAGAAACTTCAGTCGAGGGACGTAGCGGTGGCCTCCAGGCCGTCGTCCGAGCCAAAGGCTCGGAAAAATAAGACTTCGGCCTGGAGGCCAAAGCTACATTTGCCAATGAAGTTTCAGGTTAGTGTACTTAGCCCCAGCACGTGAAATTTCAGCTTTGTTCGTTTCGTCTACGCCAGCGTAGCAGCGTGGACGACCGGTCTACAGCTCCCGCTGTTGAATTCCGGATTGGTCTAGGAGTCAGACACCGAGTCCAATTGGCAGTTGGTGGCGGTGCTTGACGGCTCTGGCCAGCGGGAAAGGAGCAGGTTGTCCCACGGGAACCCGCCAGTCATGAGGACGTAGCGGTTGCAATGGAAATATGCTGAGACGCGAGCTGTTCAAGACACTGGCTTCTTGTCTGGTTGGGGCGAGTCTTTTTCTCGTACCTATTGGGGCGGGAATCGTCTTTCTGTTGGACCCCCTGCGTCGAGGCGCCCTACGGCGCGGCTTCAGGCGAGTGACCTCTATTGACAGTCTCCCTTTCGGCATCCCCCGGAGTTTTACTGTGACGGGCACTCGGACCGATGCCTGGGAAACCACGCCGAACGTGCCGATTGGAGCCGTCTATCTGATTCGCCTCCTCGAAGAAATCCAGGCCTTTCAGGTTACCTGTCCTCATGCGGGCTGTTTTGTGGATTACGATCCCGATAACCAGCAGTCTTTGTCCCTGTCACGAGAGTTCCTTCAACCTCGATGGTTCCATCAAGAATCCTCAGAGTCCCGCTCCCCGTGGGCTCGATCGACTCGAGGTCACAAAGTCGAGGGGACTGAGGTGCTGGTGCGCTATCAAGAATTCCGCAAGGGAATCAGGAAGCAGATTACCGTCTCGTGAGTAGGGTAGGGGACTGGCTCGATCATCGCACGGGCTATCGCCGTCTCGGTAGAAGCCTCCTCTACGAACCCATCCCAGGTGGTCCTAGATGGCGCTACGTCTGGGGAAGCACCCTGACCTTCACCTTCGTTCTTCAGCTCCTCACCGGCTTTTTTCTGTGGACCGCCTACAGCCCTTCGGTGCAGACGGCGTGGGAGAGTGTCTACTTCATCCAGCACCAGATGCAGCTGGGCTGGTTTGTCCGCGGTTTGCACCACTACGCTTCGCACGTCATGGTGATCCTGCTGGTCGGTGACAGGAAATGCATTAGGGCCCGATCTGACAGGCTACGCTTCCCGGGATTGGCTGCGGGAAATGATCGAGGATCCCAGCCAACCCCAGTACTATGGCAGTCAGGGGAATAGCATGCCCAAATTTGGTGAACGACTCAGAGCACAGGAAATGGACCTATTGGTCGACTGGATCCTGGGAGTAGACCACGCCAGCAAGGGCCGATCGGCCCCCGTATCGGAGCAAACGCGAAGCCGGTGAGCGAAGACTTCTCCAACTGGAACTGGGTGGTGCTGGTGCTGTATCTGGGTGGCGTTTTTGCCATCGGCATCAAGGCCCGAAAACATCAAAAAAGCAGTGAGGACTTCTTCTTGGCCGGACGTTCCATGGGCTACCTGCCCCTGGGCCTTAGCATGTGCATGACGATCTTCAGTGCCATCAGCTATCAGGCCATTCCGAACCAATCCTATTACTTCGGGATGCTGCTGATGATGTCGATGCTCATGATCTGGGTGGATCTGCCTGTCATCGCCCTGATCGTCTTTCCCATCTTCTACCGACTGAGGTTGTACTCGATCTACGAATATCTGGAGATGCGATTTGGCCTGGCCATGCGCATCGCTGCCAGCATGGTTTTCTTCTTCTGGCGACTATTCTGGCTCGCCACCGTCATCTACGCTCCCTGTAAGGCCTTACAGGTGGTCCTGGAGATCGCCACCGGGACGCGCATTCCCGTGCAGAGTCTGGTGATCACGGTGGGGATCGTGACGACCATCTACACCTTCCTGGGCGGGATGCGGGCGGTCATCTGGACCGACGTGGCGCAGTTTTGCGTGATGGCGGGCAGCGTCGTAGCGATCATCGCCGTGGTTTGGTCGAGTATGAGCTATGACCCGGCCCAAGTCTGGCAGGTTGCTCGTGAAGGGGGAAGAACGATCTGGGCACACACCCGATTCGATCTCCAGGACCCGTGGTGCATCTGGGGAATCGTCCCCTTCTACTTCCTGGCCCGGCTCTCCTTCTATAGCGCGGATCAGATCAATGTCCAGCGGGCGCTGGCCGCCAGGAGTCTGGGACAAGCCCAGAAGGCCTTTGCCTTGAACTGCCTCTGCTTGACCCTTTTCATTCCGATTCTTTGTTACGTCGGCCTCAATCTCTATGCTTTCTACCAGACGCACCCTGAAAGAATCCCACAGGAGTACCAGAAGGTGGAGCTTGCGCCGGGGGAGGATGCCTGGGGCGTGCAGCACCCGGATACTGGCGAGCGCCTGGAAGACAAGATCCTGCCCACGTTTGTGGCCCGAGAGCTGCCGGTCGGCATCGCCGGACTGGTACTCTCGGCACTTTTCGCCGCCTGCATGTCCACCATGGATAGCGGCCTGAACTCGGTGGCCACCTCCCTGATCGTCGACTTTCATCGCCGTCTCGGAGTGGGAAAGAAGTGGTTCGCAAATCGAGTCGGTAAGCCTATTTCCGATCTGGACGAGGCGGATGAGCTCAAGCTGGCCCGGCCCGTGGTCATTTTTCTGGGAGCGATAGCCACGGCCGGCGGCTGCATCGTCGGCCAGCTGGGAACCATCTTCGAGATCGCTCGTAGCGCCCTGGATACTCCCGGCATTCCCCTGGCGTGTGTCTTTCTCTTGGGAATGCTGACCCGAAGGGCCAACATGACCGGTGCTTTTGCCGGATTGGCAGTCGGCATGCTAACCATGCTCTGGTTCATCTTCGGCCCGCGCTTGGCGGAGGCAGACGCGCGCTGGATCTGGCCCTGGCTGGACGCCGATGGGGGAGCTTGGCGCATTTCTGCTATCTATCCGGGCATTGTGGGTGCTATCCTGACCCTGGGCGTGGGTTATGGAGTCAGCCTCGTCGCCGGCAGAAAGACAACACCTGAGCAGCTTCGCGGCCTCACCATGAGAGGACCCGCGGCGTCGGCCTGAATCTGGACTTATGGAGCCCCAGAAAGCCGATGGGATAAAATGTTTTCACCGAACTCAACCCAGGGCAGCTCGTTTCGCATTGCAACTCTGGGCTACACGGACTAACGCCTTTGGCGTAGATCGTCTGGCAGTGAGCTCGGAGCTGCATTCCATTCTTGATGAGGTTTCAGAACCATGAATAAGATTCCGCTGTTCATTCTTTGGGGCCTGCTTGTTTCTTCGTGCAATGCTCCCCCGCCCGCCGATACCCGCGAGGAAAGTACGTCTGGCTGGACGGAAACCAGCTTCAGAGATTTTTCGGATGGGACTCTGGCCGATGGAGGAGCCAATACCTACGTCTCCGCCGAGGGGAGCATCCGCCTGATCAATCAGCTCGATCTGGACCAGGACGGACTGATCGACCTGGTATTGCCGGGGAGTCACGATAACAATTTTCGAGTGGACTCCTGGATCTACTGGGGCGCGGATGGCTTCAGCACCTCTTCTCGGACGGCCCTGCCGGGAGAAGGTGCCGCCGGGTCTGCAATCGCCGACTTCAATGCAGATGGTCATCTGGATGTTGTTATCGGAAGCGGTTACAACGGCACCCGCACTGAGAACAACTCGGTCCTGTTCTGGGGTGGAGAAGATGGCTTGGATCGCCAGCGGAAGCTGGATCTGCCCACGGTTTCGGTGCAGGCAGTTGCGGCCGCGGACCTCAACCGCGATGGCTATGTCGAGATCGTCTTTGCCAGCAACGGCCTCTCCTATCAGTTCACTCGTGAGGGGGGAGACTTTACGGTTGTCAGACCCTACTCGGATATCTATTGGGGATCCTCCGACGGGTACTCTCCCAGGCGGACGACTCAGCTGCCGACCCATTTTGCCCAGGATGTAGAGATTGCCGATCTCAACCGGGATGAGATACCGGACATCCTGTTCGCCAACCAGGGCACGGGAGCAGAGCCAGGAGGAGTGTTGATCTATTGGGGACGTGAGTCCGGTGAGTACTCCAAGGCTTCGTCGACACGGCTGGACGGTCCGGGCGCCGCCGCCTTGCGTGCCTCTGATCTCGATCAAGACGGCTGGCCGGAAATCGTGGTAGCCAACTACAGGAGGAGCTCCTCTGATTCATCGACTCCCGTACCCTGCTTCATCTATTGGGGCTCAGCGGAGGGATTCAGCGGGGATCGCAGGAGCGAGCTCCCAGGCTGGGGGGCACGTGGCCTCGACGTAGCGGATCTGGACCGAGACGGGCAGCGCGACCTGGTCTTTGCCAATGAGTTCGGAGATGCCTCCTTTATCTACTGGGGCTCCGAGAGCGGTTTCCTGGCGCATCGCCGGACCGCGCTGCCCACGCTCTCGGCCAGCGACTGCGTCATCGCAGACCTGAACGGTGACGAACTGCCCGACATTGTCTTCAGCAATGAGAAGGATAGCGAGACCCATGATATTTCTTCTTTCGTCTACTGGAATGGCGAGAACGGCTTTGAGCGATCCAATCGGTTGGAACTGCCCACGCTCGGAGCGGCAGCGGTCGAGTCCGGTGACCTCGACGGCGATGGCAAGAGGGATGTCATCTTCATCCACAAGAAGGATGGTTACGTCGGGGAGGATGCTCCCAACGCCTACGTCTACTGGGGGCAGAAGGGGGGAGAGTATTCCTCCGAGCGGCGCTGGGTGCTGCCCTACAACGGCGGTAGTTCGGCCAACATCGCAGATCTGAACGCCGATGGCTTCACCGATGTCCTGTTGACGGGCAGGGTCGACATCCTCTGGGGAGCGGCGGACGGATTCTCGCTGTCCAACAATACCAAACTGCCTACCGAGCGTGCCTTCAGTACGGTTGTGGCGGACTTCAATCGGGACGGGTACCTGGATCTCAGCGTGAGTGAGTGGACGCCTGAGGGCGAGGAGATGAGCCTGCTTTGGGGAACTCCGGGAGGCTACCGGATGGACAATCGGTTTGTCTTCAGGTTTCCCGATGTAAGGCTGCATAAGGCGGGTGACTTCGACCGTAATGGCTATCTGGATCTTCTGTTCACCGGGACCAGCGATCAAGTAGTGATCTTCTGGAACGGGCCTGGAGGGTTCAGCAACCAGAACAAGCAGTATCTGCCCACCAAGCTGGCGGTGGGGGCCGAGGTAGCGGATCTCAACGCCGACGGCCACCTGGATCTGATCGTCTGCAACCTATACGATTTCGGCCGGCAGGAAGAACAGATTGGGGACCGGCCGATCGACGCGGAGCCCCAATCCGCAACCTTCTCGGCCGGCACCGAAGTCTACTGGGGTGGCGAGGACGGGTATTCAGCGGAACGCAAGTTGGTCCTCGAGACCGTCGGCAGTGAAGATGCCTCGGTGGCCGACCTCAATGGGGACGGACACCTCGATCTGGTGGTCTCCAGCTACCATGCGGGCATCCACCGCAGTCATCCCTCGTACATTTTCTGGGGCACCGGTTCCGGCTTGAATCCGGAGCCAACCCAGCTTCCCACCGACTCAGCCTCAGGTGTGCTGGTCGCAGATTTCAACCAGGACGCTCAGCCGGATATTTTCTTTGTGTGCCATACCAAAGGGGGCAACCACCGCACCGATTCATTTCTCTACTGGGGAGAGGACGGAGCCTTTTCGGCCGACAGACGGCTCGACGTCCCCACCCGAGGAGTGCATTGGACTATCCATAACGATGTGGGCAATATCTACGATCGATCTCCCGGCTACGACTATATCTCCTCCCCCTTTGACGCTGGAAAGAGCGCCCACTTTCAAAGCCTTTCCTGGGAGGCCCAGGAACCCTTTGAGACTGCGCTGAAGTTTCAGCTTCGCGGCTCCGGTAGCCAGGAGGGGCTGGTCTCAGCCGACTGGCTCGGTCCGGAGGGAGCGGACAGCTTCTACACGGTATCCTCCGCCGTGATCAAAGGACTCCCCGAGGACGCGCGATGGATCCAGTACAAAGCAACGTTCCTCTCACCAAACGGAGCCAACACTCCCGTTTTGGAGTCGGTCACGGTCGATTATCGCTAGGCACCGGGCCGTCGGAAGGTTGTTGGGACTAACTATTTGGCTCGTAGGTCTCTTGTGCTTTGGCCCAAGATGTTGAGGACTTGGGCTTCGAAGACCAAGAGAGGTCAATCCCAAAGTTTCTTTCTCGAATGGGGCCAGCGCTTCCGGGGGCGGGACCGATCAGGGATTTGCGCCTGCCGACCTGAAATCAGCAGGCGATGCTAGGTGGCCGTCATCAGGCCGACTACGAGCCTGCCGACAACAGAATAGTCTCGGTCTTCTGAGGGATCACCTCGTGGAATACCCGTGGCCTCGGCCGAGGAGGCGGATAACCCGGTGGTGGATTGGTGGGGTCGTGGAGCTCATACCGGTCCCGTCCCCGCACCTGGTAGTACCATTCCTTTTCGTGCTCCGCTACTTCAACGGTGCGCTGGAGGATGAATTCGATGTAGTCGAACTCGCTAAAGGCAAGGTCGGCCAGAAAGACTCGGTTGACACTGGTCCCATCCCAGGTGCCGAGATCGGGTATTGGGACGGCACCCATACACACCTGAAACAGCTTTTCTTTCTTTTGAATGTTGATGAGCTTCATCGGAAACTCCAACGTAACCGCCACCTGCCGCTTTTCATCTCGGTAGGTTGTGCGCGCGTTCATCAGCTCGTCTGCAAGGGTCGATTCGATGACCTCATCATGCGTCGTGAGCCTCCCGGGCGTTGTCGATGGTGCGAATCTCGACACTATGTTCGGCGAACAAATCGCTGATCTTGGATCGCTTCAGATTGTCTGGTTCATCGCGAGGTTTATAGGAGATCGGGATGGTTTCTTCGTGACCGAACAGCATTCGCCATTCAGAGCTCGGAATCTGGAACAGATTCTCTTTGACGATCGTGTATTCGGTCTGACAAGGCAGGATCAAGAAGTACTCTTGCTTTTCACCAGTCTTCTCGTTGGTGAGAGTACAGGCTGAATCCAGCTGGATCCGAATCCGGTGGACAGCGCCTTCTGTACCCTCGAATCCAGGGTACTTGTAGTGTGGATGGCGCATCATTGGTTTGCTCTTCCAAGCGAAATAGGAACGACCAAAGTCAATCATGATGTTCTGTGCTCCTGCGTGGCCTACAAGGTACAAGGTACAAGATACAAGATAATAAGATACAAGCAAATACCAAATCTCCCCTTGCCCTTATCTTCGTCCCTGCTTGCCTATCACATCTCATTCTTGTGGCGATCTTGAACGGGCGCAATGAGACTACTGTTTCAGCTTAGTTAGTGCCCGTCCGAAAACCGGGGTTTTCAGAACTGTAATCTGTTGAATCGTAAACACTTATTATACTTGAGACTGCTGACAGACCGGCTCGACCCAGCTCGATCCAGAGCAAGGACCCTCGAGCGAGGGCACGCGGGCCAAAAAGCAGCGGTTCGGCGCAGACCTCTCCCCGAGTCGGAGCCACAAGGCAGTACGGTCAGCCACAAAAGGCTACAACAGGAGTCGGGCCAGGACGACCAGGTTATAGGTCAGGACGCTGGCATGGACGTAGCTTTGAAAGTGAGGCCAGCCTTTCCAGCTACAGCGGTGGAGACCGAAGGTGTGCTTGAGGGTCCCAATGCACCCCTCAATCCCGGCGCGGAAGCGTTTGAGTTGTTTGTAGACCCAACTGGAACGCACCATGCTCTCAACCGTCAACCCACACTTTTTGGAAAAGGCCACATCCTGTACCCCCTGCTCTTTGGCCCAGCGCAGGTTGGCAGCCGAGGCAAAACCACCATCCCAGGCGCTCTGGCGGGGGACCTTCCCGTACAGCTGTGATGCCGCTCTAAGAAGGGTTGCACATAGTTGCTGTCGGCCGGATTCCCCCGTTCCACTGTCGGGGGCCACTTCAAAAGCGGCCAGGCGGGGCCGGGTCAAAACCGGCCAGTGATTCAGTAGTTATATCCTCCGGTTCGAGTCATTTCAATCCCTTGTGAAGCCCTCCCCGCGAAGCGGGGGGAGGAGGCTTTGTTGTGTGTTCACCGTAGAAGCGGTGGGAACTGTGGGAAACTCCGTCCGGAGGAGTTTTCCAAGCGCTGTGGGAACGGTGGAAAAACTCGCCTCCTGGAGTCGTCTTCGCGAGGCAGCCGTTTTCCCACGGTTTCCATAGCGCGGCAGTTTCCACGGCTTTCCGGGGGTGTTGGGGGAAACTCGAGAAGCCTGGCTTCCATGGTCTCTGCTTGGTTTCAACGACACGGCTTCTTCCTGGCTTCCTTTTTTCAAAAAACATTCGCTCAGAGGCCCCTCAAGCAATGATCTCATGCCCCACCCTGTCCTGACCCCTCCCTCGGAGCGGGCAATCTACGAAGCCTGGGGCTGAGTCCCAGGGTCTGCGAGTAGGGGACAAGCCCGCACTCACAGCACTCCGCCTCGCAGGTGTCATTTCTCTTTCCCTCGCTTCGGGGTGGATTTTCTCGTTGCTGTCGCTCGTAGAGGCGATAGCTCTTGCCCCGAATGAAGGTGACTTCCGAAGTGTGCAGGAAGCGGTCCAGCAGCGCCGAGGTGGCCGCCGTATCTCCTCCCAGCATCGCGCCCCAGTCCTCCAGGGGTCGATTCGAACTGAGGATCGTCGAGGTCTTCTGGTATCGGCGGTGCAGGATCTCCAACAGATCTTCTGCCGCCGACTCCGGCACTCTGCGGAGTCCCAGATCCTCGAGGATCAGCAGCGGGATCCGGGTCATCTCCGTAATGTAAGATCGGCGTCTGCCGGTGGCCGTGGCTTCGGCGATGTCTTCCAGCAGATCGAAAGCCGACTTGTACTGCACCCGGTGACCGGCTTCGACCGCCTTGATCCCGACGGTGATGATCAGATGGCTCTTGCCGACTCCGGTCTGACCGATGACCAACCAGCCGCGGCGCTGTTGGATGAATCGGCCGGTAGCCAGATCGAAGATCTGCTGCCGGTTGATGGAGGGGTTAAAGGAGAAGTTAAAGTCTCCAAGTGCTTTTGTTCCGGAAAACTGGGCCTGGCGCAAACGTCGCTCCAACAGCCGGTCCCGACGGCGGGTCAGCTCGTCATCAATCAGCAGCTCAAAGAACTCCTGATGGCTGAGCCTTCCCTGGACGGCTTGTTGCAGGCGAACGTCAAAGACCTGAGCCAGGCCCGAGAGCCGGAGGTGACGAAGTTTTCGTTCCAGTTCTGATGAGATCATTCTGGTTCTCCTGTGGGATCGGTGATCTGGTACTCGGACAGCGGTCGGATCAACTCGTGCTCGGAGGTAAACAAAGAGCGCTGCGGCACGTCCAGTCGCTTACACAAAGCCACCAGAGTCCGGTAGCGGAAGGCGTCATGTGCGAGCGCCTTGCCGCAGGCTTCGTCGACGACCGAAGCGCGGTAGCGGCGGGTCAGCGAGATCATGCCCTGCACGAGTCGGTAGGCGAGCATGTCTCGGACCTCCAGAGCTCGCTCGGCCCAGCGGTGCGCCTCTGGACCCACGGCTCGGGCTTGCTTCAGCAGATGATGCTCGGTTCGATAGTGCGCGTAGCGTTTGCGTTCCGGAAGATGGCTCGTTTCGGTTCGGAATCTCCCCGGCGGGTGCTTCGGATGCAGGGCCACCTGTTGCTCACGAAAGAAGACGCGGACGATACGATCATCCCAGTGCACGGCGACTTCACAACCGAGCAGATGATTGGGCACCGAGTAGAACGCTCGGTCGACTTCGATGTGGCCATCGGTGGAGACCGTTCGACGGCCCACGCGGAAGAAACTGAAGCGGGAATCCGGAAGCGGTCGGAGATGCTTCTGTTCTTCGACAAAGCGGGGCCAGACCTGCTGCTTGGTGGTGCCGTGGATGCGCTGGCGGGCGATTCGCTCGTTCCAACTCTGCAGATGCTCATTCTGCGCATCCAGGCTCTCGAAGCGGCGAGCTTTGAGCGCGCTGGAGTCGGTATATCCGATGCTTCTTTCGACTTTTCCGTTCTCGTTCGGAGCGCCCGGATGGATGGGCAGCACGGCGAAGCCGTAGTGGCGAGCGAGCGCACTGAAGACGGCATTGACCTCGGGGTCCACCAAGCAAGCCCGGGTGATCCCGGCCTTGAGGTTATCGAGGCGAACCACCTCCACGCCGCCTCCAAAAGCGTGAAAAGCCTCCTCGACACAGCGGATGAACGTCTTCAGTTCCTGCCGCCAGACGACTTCCTCATAGGAGTGGCGCGAGTGGCAGAGGACGGCCTTGAACAGATGAGGACGGCGGTAACGACCCGATTCGGTCCGAGTCAGGGCTCCTTTGCCGAAGTCGATCTGCAGGTCCCGACCGGGGGGAGTTTCCACCCGAGCAAACACGCGAGGACTCTCCGCCTTGAGCTTTCCACAGAAGCGCTTGACGGAGTTGTAGGCTCCCCCGAATCCCTGCTCGAAGACCAGGTCCTGCCAGATCCGCTTGGCCTGCAATCCCTGCTGGAGTTTCTTTTCAATCTGCTCCCGAAAGGGCTCACAGAAGCTGCGCAGACCCGGGGGCCGCTTTGGCCGCTTTTGCTCCTCCGAGCCGGGGGCCACTTTGGCCGGTTTTGAATCTCGGGAGGGATCATAGCGGGCAATCCTCTCTCGTCGGACTCCCACCTCTCGCTCGATCCGACGATACGACCAGCCCAGCTTCAGGAGCGCCAAAACCGTTTGCTTCTTTTCCATTTTCAATGTATTGGCCATCGGCGCATCCTACGCCGGATGCGGCCCTCAATGGCTCTTGAAAATGGCCGGTTTTGAAGTGGCCCTCACTGGCCGCTTTTGGGTGGCCCCTGACACGTTCCACCACACAATCCAGGATCAGCGACGAGGCGCCCGTGCTGACAAACACCTTGTGGCCGAAGACCGTTTCCCGAGGGCTCTTCTTGATAATATCGGTGTGCTCTTCGAAGAGGGAACAGATCTTCTCCTGGGCCGCGACGGCCTCGCCCGAAAGGACCCGTCGTTGAGTCTGCTCGATGACTTTGTGCAACAGCCCCAGATAGTGGGCCAGTTGCGCCGCCACGGCCAGACTGAGGGGATCGCTCCACTGCGCGGAAGCTGCCAGCGCCTGCTCGGCATAGTGAGCCGTCTTGGACGCCACTTTGATCAGATCGCGGTAACTGTCCAGGCGCTTCTTGCCGCGGCGGTTGCGGATGTTCAGGACGCGCCGCTTGGCCCGCCGCGTATGATCG
>CBDCOR010000009.1:0-203345 GCA_965219855.1 Acidobacteriota bacterium | reverse complement strand
GAGTTTGCGGCCCGCAGCGGCCCACCCCTCCAGCCGCGGGTCTCGTGAGGAGGATCGGCGCCCTCCACCTTGCCGTAACCTGCGTTGAAGACAAGGACGGGGCACTGGAAGTCGCCGGAGGTTTGGATCCTCTCCGGTAGCGGAGCCAGCCGGCCGGTGATGTCGACTGCCTTGGGCCTGGGTCGACCCGGTGGTGGGGGCTCCAGCACTCTTGTCCGTCCTTGTGGGTAGTCCCGATTGACACTTCGCGTCCCGGCTTCGGGAATGAGTGTCCTCTGCCGGTAGAAGAGGGTCAAACGT
Source organism: Acidobacteriota bacterium (assembly GCA_965219855.1). Taxonomy (GTDB): domain Bacteria; phylum Acidobacteriota; class UBA6911; order RPQK01; family JAJDTT01; genus CAUZIZ01. Next base: position 203,045 of record CBDCOR010000009.1, on the reverse strand, counting down.
TCCACATTGACCTCTGAAGGATAGTCACGGATCCGGCTTTCTTCCAGCTGCGCAAGTCGGGAATCATTCTTCCGATGCAGGGCTTGGACGTGGGGAGAGCAGTGATGGTTGGGAAGCTCGTTGCCGTTGGATCTGCCCCCCACGACACGGGAGTCCACGTTGACGAAGGCCCACACCCGGGCGGACCTCATGAAGTACATCTCCTTTCCCACTAGCGTCCCGGCGCTGTGAGCCACTATGGCCACCTGGGAGACTCCGAGATGATCCAGCAGCCACCACAGATCCCGTGCGTCGAAGGGATAGACCATCCCGTCCGCGATGATCAGACGGTACTGCCGGGCCAGGGGGACCAGGACGTTCCGCCAGTCGGTGGCGTCGGTCCGACCCCCATGGATGAGCAGGAGCGCCGATCCCTTCCCCACATCGTAGTACTCGATCCGGTTTCCTGTGATCTCCACGGCACGAAGTTCTCCCGCCACACTCATGTCCACGTCGGGCCAGGACTTGAAGAAAAACTCCTCGGCCGCTAGCGGTCTTTGATCCACGATGTCCCCCTCAAATGACTGTAACGACAACTCAACTTCAGCCGGTGCCGCAATCAGTCCGACCCACAAGATCCAACCCTTATTTCTGTCCGAAGTCATACTGTTTTGTAGCTCTGGTCAGCCTGTTGCTGTTTCGCATCTCAAAAAGCAGTTTTTAGAGCATGGAACTGCAAATGGTTCACGTTGTGAGATCACATGCTGCTTGCCACACTTCCTTGTCCGGCTTGTCCCAGTATTCCCAGTAGATCTCTATCGGAAGTGCGGACAAGGATCGCGTGTGCCCCTTGCCAGAGAAGTGCCTGGGGTTAGAAGGCATTTCTAGCGCGGAAGGAGCCGCTCGCCGGAGTCGCCTTTATCTCGACGCGAACAATGCGATTGCCGCCTTCCTGGAAGGCGTCGAACGTGCCCTCCTGATAGACGATCCGAAAGTGATCGGGTCCCAGTGTCTGCACGTTGCTGTAGCCGGAAGTCTGTCCCTCGTAGAGGATCAGCGGTTCGGACCAATCTCTCCCCCCGCCATCCCAGCTTGCCATCACGTGGAGGTAACGGCGCGAACCGTAGCTGCAAACCAGGACACCATTGTCCAACAGCAGGACCTGGGGACAGACACCGGGGCGGGCCAGGCGGCGGGGCGGGCTCCAGGTGTAGCCGCCGTCGGAGGAGCGGACCTGGACCATGACGTTGTCGTCCGAGGGAAAGGTGCCGGTTCGGATCACCGCCAAGAGCTCTCCCGAGGGTAGCCTGACCAGACCGGGTTCGCGATGCTGTCCCACGGTGACGTCGTCGCACATGGAGGCAATCCAGCGAAAGCTCGATCCGCCGTCGGTAGACTCGGTGATTCCCAGGATCGATCCCAGGGCCACTCCGTAGGGGTAGCGAGTTCTTCCCTCCCTGCTGTAGACGGGCCACAAGAGCCGCCCGTCGGGCATCTCGAGAGCTGGTCCCCAGAAGAAGACCAGCACGGATCCAAGCGTGAAGGGCAGATTGGTGACGGGAACCAGATGTCGGCTCCAGGCCGCGCCCTCGTCCTTCGAACGCAGTATGAACTGCGTGCCCTGGATCGTCCCATCCTCTGACTTCGCGAGGCCAGTCATCTTATGGCGGTAGCTGACGAGGCTGCCGTCCCGGAGGCGAGTGACGAAGAACTGATACAACAGCTCGGGTCTCATTCCCATCCAGGGCAGCCAGGTCTTTCCCCGGTCGCCTGACTGCACACATTGCTCACGGTTGCCCGGACCCCACTGAGCCTCCCTGTGGGGCCCTTCGCGGTAGGTCAAGTACCAACGGCCGTTGGTGGACTCGTAGAGGTACGGGTAGTGGAGTTGTTCGTCCGGAATCTTGTAAGTGCCCGGGTTGGAGATCAGAACATCGCGCCGCACGACCTCCAGCCTGACACGGGCTTCCACACCGGGGAGAATCGAGGGGGCTAGCAGCAGGAAGGCTGCCAGCCTGCAAAGGCGGAGCCGAGCTGTGAGGCCGTGGTTGGGGAACGGATACACTGCTGGGCCTGATAGGGGCTCTAGATCCATACCACTATGACTCAACGGGGATAGGTCTCTGCCGCACCAGTCTATTCCAACCGAGAACCCCGGAGCAAGGTCGCACGGGCTGCTCAGGGCGAGGCCGGAACACCACGACTGCAACAAAATGCTGGACTCGAGTTACTTTATATTGAAAAGTACTTGTTCGATGGCCCTTCAGCGACTAGAATACAATGGAATTCTGATGCCAGTCTTTCTCCAGCACAAAGCCGAAGGCAATCTGCGCTACATCCGGCAGACGATGGAGCGGGCCACGACGGTCTCCTCCGTCTCCGGCCTGGGGGGAGTGGTCATGGGCTGCGTCGCCCTCCTGGCTGGGGCATTAGCCCACTGGAAGGTGGCACCCGGGGATAGCAGCAGCCAGCTCCGAATCTGGCTGGCGGCGGCGGTTGTGGCCTTTCTCGTGGGTGTGGTCTCCATGCTCTGGAAAGCGCGTTCGCTGGGACAGACCCTCTTCAATGACGCCGGACGCCGGTTTCTGACGTGCCTCGTGCCCAGCCTCGCCGTCGGTGCCATGTTGACCGCTGCCCTCTGGCCACGACAACAGTGGAGCGTCATACCCCCAATCTGGATGCTTTGCTACGGAACCGGCATCCTGTCAGCCGGGACCTATGCGGCGCGTCCGGTGCCCTGGATGGGAGTCGCCTTCCTTGCCCTGGGAACGGTTGCCCTGGCAGAACCCGACTGGAACCAGACTCTGCTGACGGCCACCTTCGGCCTGCTTCACGTGGCCTTCGGTATTGTGCTGATGAGACGTTTCGGAGGCTGACATGGTGACCAGGACGAGCAAGGCTCAACATCAGGTCCGAGCCGAACCATCCAGCAAAAGCCGCCGTCCCTCGCTGGAGACGGTCAAGGGCTTTCTGGCCGACGATGGTGAGCGGAGCTTTCATCGACTCATTACAGAACGTGTGCGCCTGGGGATCATGAGCGCTCTCGCCGTCACCAGGACCATGACCTTCACGGATTTGAAGGCCCTGCTGGAGGCCACAGACGGCAACCTGAGCGTCCACGCAAGAAAGCTCGAGGATGCCAGCCTCATCGAATGCACCAAGGGTTTCGATGGTCGAGTCCCCAGGACCGAGTATCGGATCACCGAGCTCGGCCGGAGGGTCCTTCAGCGTTATCTCAAGCACATGGAAGCCCTGATCAAAGCGACAGGTGACCTGCGATGAAGCCCACGACCGCCCCACCCGGAAACCCGTTCCAAATGCCCGGTTCTTAACCAGTGGCTGACGGAGAGCCATCGACGCTATGCCAGGCCCTTATACTTTGTATCTTAAAGTTCTTCACAGACAATTCAATGAGGTGAACCATGACTGAGCGGCTTCAGACCAATCTAATCGTGCGATTCGCAGTGGTAGGCTTCCTGGTACTAATCATGCTTATTCCCCTGGGGCTCGTGTCCGGACTCTCCAGCGAGCGTCAGGGCTACTTCCAGCAGACTCTGCATGAGATCGCTGCCAGCTGGGGAAATCAGCAGAAGATCGTCGGGCCGGTGTTGGTGGTGCCGGCCATGCGTAAGGTGCGGGACGATCGCATCCAGGATGGCCGGGTTGTGGAAACGCGCTGGCGTGAGTCTCCCATGAACGTCATCGTCCTGCCCGACCGTCTCGACATGGACGTCAAGCTGGAGCATCAGTTTCGACATCGCGCCATCTATGACGTCCCAGTCTTCCAGGCCGAGGTGAACCTTCTTGGCTCCTTCCCGACGCTGGACCTGGACAAACTGGACCCCCAACCGGATCGCCTGCTTCTGGACGAAGCGAAGCTGGTGATCGGACTGGGCGACATCCACGCGGTAGGCCATATCAGCCAACTGCGTCTGGGTGACGTCCGGCTGGAAGTGGAACCTGGAAGCCACCATGCATTCGTCGCGGAGAAGGGTGTGCACGTGCCGCTGGCGACCTATACCGGCGAAGCAACCGAGGAATTCTCGCTGTCGTTGGGGCTCAAGGGCACCGATAGCTTCCACTTCGCCCCGATAGGGGCTGCGACCACCGTCTCGATGCAGTCTTCCTGGCCCCACCCCAGCTTCTCGGGCGCCTTTCTCCCGGACAGATACAAGATCTCCAAAGATGGCTTTGACGCCCAATGGTCGGTGCATGCGTTTGCGCGCGGGATGCCGGATGCCTGGTCGGCGAGTGACGAGCCCCTGACCATCGCCCGGCACCTGGGCGGGGTCCGTCTCCACAATCCAGTGACTCCCTACACGCTGGTGGATCGCGGCATCAAGTACGGAGTTCTCTTCGTGGCACTGACCTACCTTGTCTTCGTCTGCTTCGAGCTCATGGCCGGATGCGGGTTTCATCTCGTGCAGTACGGTGTCGTGGGTCTGGGACTGGCCCTCTTCTATCTCACACTTCTCTCGCTGTCCGAGCACATTCGCTTTGGCATCGCCTACACCCTCGCTAGCCTCATCATGACCGCTCTGATTGCCTGGTACGTGGGAGCCATCACCCGAGAGACCAGGCTCGCCGGCATCATCGCGGCGGTGGAAATGGGGCTCTACGGCATCCTCTACGTCCTGCTTCAGCTCGAAGACTACGCCCTGTTGACGGGGACCGCCGTGCTCCTGCTCGCCTTCGGGCTGATCATGTATGCGACCCGGGCCCTGGGTGGTGGACAGAAGGCGGTGGGTGCTACCGCATAGAGCGCTGGCTGTTGGAGGCAGCAGGTACCAGGGTAGATGGGCTTTGTTGCACTATTGCTCCAAGGCCCGAATCTGGTTCAACGGGTTTCCAACTCTGGTGGACTCTCTCGGACCGAGGCATGCCGAGTGGCCGCTATACGATTGAGCCAGCGTCGGGAGCACATCGATTGTAGACACCATCGCGTCGTTCACTGAATCGGCTTCCACCAAGCCCCAATCGCGAATCTTTCTTCAAGGTTTCTCTCCCTTCCACGGAACGAGCCCGACCAACAAGCGTCCGTCTGTGACCCGCAGAGTAATTTTTTGCACGGTTACCGCTGGTGATCCAGGTCGGTAGGAGGCTGATGAACCTGAGGTCAGAACCAAGAACTCAACGTTACTGCTCCTTCACCTTCTCGACTTTCGCCCGGCTATCCAAGACCATCCTGAACCCATTCTCAAACTTCACCCGCGCCCATGGTCCCGCAGTGATGGACAGACCAGCCTTCCAACGCTGCGTGAGCCATTCACTCTAGCCCGGATTATTCATAAGTTTTCTACTGCGGCGGCGCAATCATCCGTCCTGGCTGGTCGAGTAGGCGGGGTGCTCCCAACGAATCGCGGACCATTAGGGAATTGTGCGGTAGACCAGAGGCCCGACTATAGGAGCGGCGCTTCAGACGTCGCTCTTCTTCTTTTTGTCAAGCGCTCCTCCAATGCCAGCACCTAAAGCCACTCCAATTGCGATGCCCGCACCGGGACAGCTTTGGTTTCTTGAGATCAATGCCCTCTACTTGAACGGTTTGATGGAAGGCGATAATCTCGCGATATGACGGAACAAAACACTCCGACACCCCAAGCGATTTTTCAGCTCATCAATGCCTTTCAGAGCAGCGCAGCGTTAAAGGGAGCTCTCGAACTAGGGCTCTTCACGGCCATCGGCGGCGAAAGAAAGTCGGCGACGTCGTTGGCGGACGCGTTGGGCGCCAGCGAGCGGGGCACACGTATTCTATGCGATTTCCTGGTGATTAATGGGCTGCTTGAGAAGGAAGGAATGAACTACCGCTGCAGCCCTGACGCGGCCCTTTTTCTGGACGAGGGTTCCCCGGCTTACTTCGGGACGGTGGGGCGCTTCATGCTCTCGCCGGAGGTGATGGACGCTTTCTCCGATATTGCGAGTGTTGTTCGCAGAGGAGGGACGTTGATGGAGGGCGCGGGCACTGTCGAGTCGGAGAATCCTATCTGGGTCGAGTTCGCACGCAGCATGGTGCCGCTTATGCAGCCTTCAGCGGATTTCATCGGGGATCTTGTCACTAGCAATGTCGACCGGGAAGCACCACTCAAAGTGCTCGACATAGCGGCAGGTCACGGCGTATTCGGCATCGCTATCGCCACTCGGCATCCCAAGGCTGAGATCGTCTCTCTCGACTGGCCGGCGGTTCTCGACGTCGCCTCCCAGAATGCGCGTGAAGCCGGAGTGGCCGACCGGTTGTCGCTGCTTCCCGGCGACGCTTTCGAGGTGGAGTTTGGAGAAGGCTTTGACATCGTACTGCTGACGAACTTCCTGCACCATTTCGACGTCCCGACATGCACGCGCCTTTTGCGCAAGACACATTCTGCGTTGAACGAAGGGGGGCGGGCAGTGACGCTTGAGTTCATCCCCAACGAGGACCGGGTGACCCCGGCTGAACAAGCCTCATTCTCGATAATCATGTTGGCCACGACTGCGACTGGGGACGCTTACACTTTCAAGGAACTGGATAGCATGTTTGCCGACGCTGGCTTCGCCCAAAGCGAATTGCATCGAATGGAGGGACCGCCGCAATCGGTAGTCGTCTCGACGAAGTAAGCGGAGGTGAAAGTGCGACCCTGTAGTCTGGAGATCCCCATTGCTAGGTCAAAGCATTAATCATTACAAGATCACGGCGAAGCTGGGCGAAGGAGGTATGGGTGCCGTCTACCGGGCCACGGACACTCGTCTCGGACGAGAGGTAGCGCTGAAGATCGTGCCCGAGAAGTTCGCCCAGGATCCCCAAAGAATGAGTCGCTTTCAGAGAGAGGCGAAAGTCTTGGCGTCTCTCGACCATCCCCACATCAGCACCATCTACGGGCTGGAGGTGGACGGAGACGTGCAGGCACTGGTGCTGGAACTGGTGGAGGGCCCGACGCTAGCGGAGCGAATTGCCAAGGGTCCGATCCCGACAGAGGAGGCCCTTGCGATCGCCTTGGAGATCGCCCAGGCTGTAGAGGCGGCTCATGAAAAAGGAATCGTTCACCGGGATCTCAAGCCAGCCAATGTGAAGATCACGCCCCAGGGCAAGATCAAGGTTCTGGACTTCGGGCTGGCCAAGGCACTGGAGCCGGAGCTGTCACAGCAGGAACTCGCCAACTCCCCCACGCTGACGCTGGAGGCCACACAGGAGGGGATGCTCCTGGGGACGGCGGCCTACATGAGTCCGGAACAGGCTCGCGGCAAGCAGGTTGATCAGAGGACCGACATCTGGGCCTTTGGATGTGTCTTGCTTGAGTGCCTGACCGGAGAACAGCAATTTGGAGGAGAGACGATCTCCGACTCCATCGCCAAGATCCTCCAGAAGGAACCAGGCTGGGAGAGGTTGCCGAAGGACACCCCCTTGGCGATGCGGAAACTTCTTCGCCGCTGTCTCGAGAAGGACCCTCATGACCGCGTCCAGCACATTGGGGATGCCAGAATCGAGATCCGGCACGTTCTCGAGCAGCCTTCCGATGATTCTTATGGCGAGGTGGGAACTGCGAGCCAATCCAGATGGCAGCAGCCAGTCCTTTTGGCTGTCATTGGTCTGTTGGTGGTCGTGGGTTTCTTCCTCTGGAGTCGCGAATACGACAGCCAACCTGCACCAGCCACAGTCACTCGGTTCCCTATCACCCTCCCTGCCGATGAAGTGATTTCTGAATTGGCACCCTTGGCACTGTCCCCCGACGGGGCCCAACTGGCCTACGGTACAGTCCGAGATAACACTCAGCGGCTTTACTTGCGTCCCACAGATCAGCTTGAAGCCAAGCCGATTCCCGGTTCGGAGGGTGGCTGGGGCCCGTTTTTCTCTCCTGATGGCCAGTGGGTGGGTTTCTTTTCTGGCCTATCAGGGGCCAAGTTGAAGAAATGGTCCCTGCTCGGTGGAAAGCCCGTGACGATCTGCGAGGTAGGAATCGCTCGGGGAGCGGCCTGGGGAGAGGATGGCACCATTATTTTAGGAAAGAAACCCGGCCTCTGGCGGGTTTCTTCGAGCGGAGGCATTCCGGAGCAATTGATCCCAGAGGGAGGCCTTTTCTGGCCGCAGTTTCTTCCTGGAGGCAAGGAAGTCCTTTTCGGAAGTGTGTCAGAACGGGGCACTGGGATGCTTTCTCTAGACACAGGTCAGCAAAGCATTCTTCTGGAAGGGCAGTTCGCCCGCTACTTGCCCCCAGGCTACCTGATCTACCCCCAGGGCGGCTCCCTGATGGCGGCACCTTTCGATCTGGACGCTCTGCAGGTTCGGGGATCAGGCGTACCAGTAGTAGACGGGGTGTGGATGCCACCAGCGTCACCCGCCAAATGGGCGGTCTCCCGGAGGGGGGCGCTCGCGTATGTGCCTGGATCGGATAAGGACCGGGAGGACACGCTGGTCTGGGTGGATAGGCAGGGAGTTGAGGAGCCGCTGGTCGAAACCCAGTTGAAGCTCTATTCGGCGCGTCTGTCTCCCGATGGTAAACGTCTGGCGGTTCATACAAGGGACAGCGAGGGATTTCAGATCTGGGGGCGCTGTGAGTAGGAGCTGCCTGCGCCGGCAAAGTCCCCCGACATGTGTGGCTCAAACCACTGTCCCTTCTGCAGCGTGAGGATCGCATACAAGCCCCATCCGCCGATGATGTGCCCCAACACGTTTCCTGTGCCAGTTGCCCCAAAGGGAACATCGTAGCCAACCATGGCGGCGAAGCGGCCTGGGATGTTGGCCTCTCCTCTTCCCCGGTTGTCTCTGCTGGCAACGTTGCGAGAGATCACTCCTTCGTCCCCGGGAACGAACAGGCGGCCTCCAATCGTGTCCAGACTCTTGGCCCAGGTGTAGGCCAGAAGCGTGGAAAGGCCCCGTGGACCCGGTCTCATCTCGAATTTGACTTCCAGGGCGTGGTAGTTCCTATCCCCATTGCCCATCAGGAAACGATACTCCTGCAGCGAGGGGAACGGCCGCCGCTGCTGGAGATTGCCGGAACCCGGAGTCGCGTCGTTGACACTGGTGACTTGTATTTCGTGGACCGAACGAGATCCCTGGTAGCCTATCTCAAACAGGGTGTTCTGCTTCAGACGGTGCTGGACGGACAGTCCCCAGTTGGGGACATACCACTGGGGCATGGGATCTTGAAAACCCTGGAGCCTGGCACTAAAGCTGCGCTGAGCAGCAGGATCAAAGGGATCCGAAAGAGAGATGTTCGGCTCGGAGCGGCTCGCCAGGAAGACCCGTTGATCCGCGTTGGCCCAGGGATTGAACCGACCATACATCATCCCGCCCGGCGGTTCATTCCCGTAGATTCCACCCCCTGCACGAATTACAGTCTCGGGCGCCAATCGATAAGAAAGGCCCAGGCGAGGCTGCCAGCCGTTCTTGCTCCAGCGGAGCAGTGGCTGTCCGGCGACGAAGCGCCCCGTGGCCGGGAAGACCGGATCTGCGATCGCGACCGCTGGATCGTAACAGTCGGGAACCGGTGAGGTGGCTTGACGCACACAGTTCAACCTCAGATTCGTCAGGAAGCCTCGTTTGTCCCGCCAGGGTTGACGTAATTCGTAGCGAAGGCCCAGATTCAAGGTCAGTTTGGGACTGACTCGCCAGTTGTCCTGGAAGTAGAAGAAATGACCTCCCTGGTCCAGATTGTTCCTGCGTTCGCCGCCTTCCCTTGCCTGAGTAGTATGACCCAGCAGGAAATTCGCGAACGCATTACGCGTGTAGCGGTCGTTGGTAAACTGAAATTGAGAACGAGAGTTTACTCCAAAGAAGATATGTTGGTAGCGATAGTGGTATCCGAACTTGACGAAATGAGACCCTCGGATCAAACTGACGTTGTCTTTGATCTCCCAATTCCCCTCGGGAACATCTCCAAATCCACCGTCTCCTATCCGCTTCATACCTGTGACGGGGACCTGCGGCACACCATCAAAGTCGGTCCCGGCTCTGGGCCAGTTGCGAATGCCAAGGCTCTGGCCAAGCCCAGAGCGAGCCGGGATCCAAGGGGTCTCCCCGTGAAAGGGCCGCCGGTAGAAGTGAAAGCCAAACTCGTTGACGATGTTGTCCTGGATGGTGCGTGTGTTGGTGATGTTCTGTAGCCAGTTGGTGAGTCTGCCGTCAGAGCCGAAGAGCTCTATCTCGCTTGCATTCTCGCTTGCCAATTCGTCGTAAATGAAGCGTCCGGACCAGCGGCTGTCTTCGCTGGTCTTGAAATCCATTTTGAGAAGATATTGATTCCGGTCCTCTCTTAGCGAGGACGAACTGGTGTGGTTGAAACCACGTGAGGGATTGGTGTTGGGATCCGGATAGAAGGGCAGGAGCTTGAGAGCAACCGGATTGAGGCGCGCCGCAGGAATCGTGTTGTTGGGGAAATTGTCTCCGGTCGAAGGATCGAGTATCGTTTGCGAGAATCTCCCCGCTGTTTCTTCGGTGGTAGGCACGTTTCCCGTGAGGGAACGGAAGCGGCGAATCCGCTCCCCAGTATAGGAGCCGAACCACCAGGCCCTGTCCTTTCCCCGAAACAGGCCGGGTAGATAAAGCGGTCCTCCCGCCACCGCCCCGAACTGGTTGCGTTTGAACTCGGGACGCGGCCCGGGATCGAAGAAGTTGCGGGCGTCCAGATTGTCGTTGCGGTGAAACCAGAAAAGGGTCCCGTGTAGATCGTTGGTCCCGCTCTTGGTGACCAGGCTGAACTGGCCTCCCGGTTTGATACCATACTCGGCCCCGTAGAGCCCCGTCTTGACCTCAAACTCCTGGACCGAGTCTGGGTTGACAAAGAATTGAACGTTGCCGTTCGTTTCACTCACCAGGGAACCGTCAATCATGGCAGGGTTGTCGCCTTTGCGTTGGCCTTTGACATTGAAATTCAGGGTTGATCCTCCCGGTCGTCGCCCTGTGAGCTGATCTCGGGTAGGCTGGACACCGGGTACCAAGGCCCCGAAGGCCCCGAAGACGTCCCGATCGTTCAGGGGTAAGCCGTCGACCTTTTCGTTGTGGATCACCTGTCCTAACTCGGGTCCCTCTGTCTTCAAGATGGGTGTTGCAGCCATGACCTCGACGATCTCCGACACCTCACCCACTTCCAGTTGGGCATCCATCCGATAGGTCTGACCGACATCCAGCTTCTGTCCGGCGCGCTTGTGGGACTTGAAGCCGGTCAGCGAAACCTCGAAGTCGTAGACGGCGGGAACCACACCTGTGAAGACAAAGTCCCCGGTTTCACTAGTGACAGCCATCAGTCTCTCGTTGGTCGCCACCCGGATCAACGAGACGTCGCTGCCGGGGACTACCGCCCCCGTGCTGTCTGTGACGGTCCCTACAACGGTGACCTTGTCTCCCTGGGCCAGGCTGAGGGTGGTAGCCAATCCGACGACAAAGAGGGACAGACCCCCTTGCAGGAACAATCGCCCTTCTGGAGGGAAAAGACTGTTCGGAATTGGAGTGTTTCATCGTTGTTCGCTCCCAGTCACTTCTGACATGCTGGCATCCCTAGGCTGGTCCCCCCAGCCTCTGCGGCGAAACGAAGTTTCAGATCAATGTCCCCGCAGACTGCAAAGGACACGCAGCTCTCCTTTCTGCGCGATCAGTTCATCAAAGTGGGATACAATTCTGTCTTTGCGTGCCATAAGACCTCCTATCTCACCTTCGGTCAGCACGTCGGCCAGAACCCGCTTCACCACATCCTCTTTTAGGTCCCGCATCCCATCGTAGAACCTGCGATCCAGTTTGCAGTTTTCCAGGTTCTTGGGGTCCATCAGGTCCTTGTGCCGTCGAAAGCCTCGCGAAAAGTCGATCATCACCAGTTTCCAGTCATTGGTGATCAGCAGGTTGCCCAGATTGGCATCCGTGTTGTAAACCAGCTCGTTGAAGATCCGGACCTGGAACTTCTGATCGTTCCAGAGGGCTCGGTTGGGCGGTGCGATCTTCTTCTCGTAGCGCTTCTTGTCCATCATCTTGACATCGTCGACCCACCAGGTCACCGCCGCCCACTTTCCCTTGACCTGCCGCTCCACCGAGACGGGAATCATTTGGAGGTTCAGGAGCCGATCCAGACGATAGGCGGCGATGTTGTACTTGTAGGAGTCCCGGAAATTGAGCTCTCTGCCACGGGGAGTCTCATAGGACGTCTTTTGCACGTTGATAGACTGGATGCTGGCGTCGTGAGTCACCGATCCGTCAGAAAGTGTGGCCCGCAGCCTCCCCGTCACACCGGTGTGGACCTTCTTTGTCTTCACCACCTCTGCCCTCATCAGAAAGGATTCCTTGTCGGCATCGGACCAGTTGGAAAAGGGAGTGAGGCTCTCCTGTGACCACACCGGGGATGAAGAAACAAACAGCGTGACGGCCAACAAGGGGGCAGCACATCTGCCTCCCACTGACGTTCTCCTGGACGCCGAGCGACGGCGCTTCGGATTGGGTGGGGACAGGTTGGGGAAGCCTGTCGCATTCAGACCAAAGATAGAAATGAAAGGTTGCATGACATTTACCCCCTGGGAGCAGGTTGGCGGGCTACGATGTACGATCATTTGATTCTTCGTTCTCGTCTGGCCGCTAGGCCGTGCAGCTCACTGGGCCACCGAGTAGACCCCGCTTTGCCTACTGCCCTATGAGGTTCATACGGAAAGTGTTAAGAGCAAATTAGCTCACTTCGCTCCTGTGGGTCAATGCGGTCCAGAATCTCTATCCCGCGTGGCTCATTTGCAAGAGCCATGCCAAACTCCTCCCCGAGGGCGATCGTGCATTCTCAGATTCGGTGTAATTTGTTTATTTAAAGGAGAAAGCCGGATGATAGGTTGCTCTGGCCTCTACCACGGCCAAGGAATGAGAGAGCCGGAGTGCTATCCTTTTGGATAGTTCGATTATCCTCTTGGATAGCACTAGCCCGCCTTTTTGGCCCACGGCCCGCAGGAGTTCAGCACTGGCGTTTCTCTTCCCCGTCTCGCGGGGATAGGTAACGCCCTTGGCATAGGACTGGGCCATCACAAGTTTGACGTAGTCGGTATTGTCGGTGTCATCGTAGACGGCGGAACAGGCGGTGTGACTGATCATGACGGGATCACGTGACTCCTGCACGGTCTCCAGGGCTGAGCGTTCACCTGCGTGGGCCAAGTCAACTTCTGCTTGCCCTGACCCCGTCTACCCTGGTGCCGAGCAGCAAGGGATGGGCCAGACACTCTGGATGCTGGACCTTGCTGTGGATCATGGGAGAAGTTTCTCAAACGGCCTTTACTCTTTCCAGTGGTCGTGCGCGAGATCCCCCCGGACGAGTGGGCGAACTCTGCTCCTACTTGAACCTCAGGGAGTACAGATCCGCATCCCTCATCACGAAGCGCAGGCGGACCGGCTTGCCCGAGAGACGATCCACATCCTGGTTGCCCTTCCACGTGACCAGACGCTCGATCTCGTCTCCAATGATCTCCCGGCACTCGGACAGAGAGAATCCGGGGAGAGGCTTGCCCTCCACGTCCTGGATCTCCACTCGAAGACTTCCGGCGGCGCTGGTGGCGTAGTTGATCTCCAGCCGGTTGCCCGAAAAGGTTAGAGGGTGGGTCACCATCTCTCCTCCGGCGTAGGGAGCGTGCAAGGAGGCGAAACCGTCCAGGCGAAGCGTCATGCGCTGAAGGTGGGCAGTCTTCTGGGTGTAGTCTCTCTGGACGTAGAAGGACATCTCGCCGGGACCGGTCTGGACCACGCCGCAGGCCGGATAGTTGTTACGACTCGTCCAGTTGTTCAGCCCTATGCCGGGCCGGAGAAAGCTCTCCTTGAACGTAAAGTCCCAGCGCGTCGAACCCGCCCGGCTCGTCAGGAGGACGCCGTCGGAGCGGTCTCCCAATCCTCCCCCTCCCGTGTCCACGTTCTTCTCGAAGAAATCGCGGAGTTGGGGTGTGACCCAGCCCGCGCCCTGCCGAGCACTCTGCTTGTCCGCCTCGGTCGTGACGTGGCGCTGGTCGGCAAACCAGATTCGCCCCGGCAGGGAGACGTAGATGTGAGGAGCCCGGAAGTAGGGCTGGGTCTGGTTCGTATAGAGATGGGCTGAGGGAGTGGTGGTCCCCGTGTCGCTGTAGCTCATAAGGGTCTGGGGGGTCCAGTTCAGGAAGTCCCTGGAGGTGGCCCTGGCGGTGGCCCGACGCCCGCCCTCCATATGCCGGGCATAGAGGACATAGAGCTTCTCCACCTCGGACCAGAACATGACGTTCTGGGAGTCGAAGTTGTTCTCCAGAACCTTGGGTACCAGGGGCTCCTCCCGGATTCGGGTCCAGTGGATGGCGTCGCTCGAGACGTATCCTACCAGCGAGGCCGGCGGTCTGGTGTCCCGGGAGTTGGCCTTGTATCGCTGGGCGGCTGGCACGCCGGGCCGATTATCGATGAAGGGGCAAAACTGCCCCGACGCGGGCAGGATGACGTTGTTTTCCCTGGAGCCGTCGAAGTCGACAATCCCGAGCTTCGGTTTGGTCCAGTGGATCCCGTCCCGGCTCTCGGCGTAGCAGGTGGTGTTGGGCTTGCGATAGCGGCCACGATAGTAGAGACGGTAGACATCGCCGTTCTGGATCACGGTGCTATAGAAGGCGAGGGCATCCTCCCAGGGCTGGTCGTAGCGGATGGCCACCTCGGCCGGAACCGGCTCCTGGAGCTGGAGCCGGGCACCTTCCAGGCGGTCAATCAGATACTCGTCCACGAACAGCTCCCGCCTGGAGTCGATGTTAAGACTCCCCTGGGAGCTGGATTGCTCTGCCAAGGCATTCTCCGCTGCCACAGGTAGGGCCATAGAAACAAGGCAGGCCGAGATCAATCCGATCTGCATTCTCCATCCTCCTTTTCGGGGCATCGCCACTGGTTGGGCTGAGCTTCAGCGCCATCATGGGACCTCCCTTCTGGTTAGTCTAGCACCAAGCTACTGGGAAACGGGCCGTACTACGCCGGGAGCCGCCAGCGTTCCATGCCCGCCACCGGGTCTTCCAATACCTCGCCCAAATCCTGGGGCAGCCCGTCTTCGGCGAGCAGCGGAGGGTCTGCCTCCCACTCCCACCAACCCTGAACCCGTTCTCACACTCCACCAGAGCCCATGGCCCCGCAGTGATGGGTAGCCCAGCTCCTTGCCGAATCAGCCAGCAGATTATCGCTTCTGCTGTCACCTGCCCGCGCATCCCTGGGGAGATCAGGGTCATGCCCTGCTTGTCCTTTCGGATTTGCATCTCGTCGCCCCACCAGATGATGGTGTCGCCGATTTCTAGGTCTAGAGGCGCGCAAGTGGTGATACAGTAAGGGCCATGCTCACTCGACGAACCTTCCTCCTAGCTCCTTTGACGGCTCCCCTGGTGCGGGTGATCAACGCGCAGTCTGCGGCTCCCGGCAAGATGCTGCTCAGCATCCACCAGAATACATCCCTGGCGGCCGGGTACCGCGAATCGCTCGAGGGCTGGGCCAGAGCCGGGATCCAGTACGTCGAGCTGAGAGACAGCCTGCTGGAGAGCTTTCTCGAGAAGGAGACGTTACCCGCTGCGAGGCGCGTTCTGACGGATCTGGGAATGACACCGGTGTCCGCCGCCATGGTCCTACCGGATATCTGGATCCCGGGTCCGGCACGGGCGTCGTCGCTCGAGACGTGGAGAAGGCGTTGCGATCAGTTTTCCAGCCTTGGACTCCAGAAGATCTATGCCCCATCGACCACTACCCGGAGAGTCAGCACCGAAGACTTCGCGGCAACCCCGGACTGCGTCCGCGAAACAGGAGAGATCGCCAGGGAGTACAACCTCACGGCGATGATCGAGTTCATCCGGACGTCAACCCACCTGTCAACGCTGACCTCATCGCTCAAAGTGATCCGCGAGGCGGCACATCCCAACGTGCGGCCCCTGCTCGATTTCTTCCACTTCTGGTCGGGACTGAGCAAGTTCGAAGATCTGGAGTTGCTCCAGCCGGGCGAACTCGGCCATGCACATTTTCAGGATCTGCTCGATACGCCCCGTGAGTTGATCGATAACGATTCACGGCTGATTCCCGGCGACGGCATCGCATCGGTTGTCCGCATCATCCAGAAGCTGGCCGAGAAACGATACGCTGGGGCGCTTTCGGTCGAGTTGTTCCGGCAGGAGTTCGTGCAAGGTGATCCGTTCGAGGTCGCCAGCGAGATCCGCCGGAAGTGCGAAGCCGTGATGCGCCAAGCACAAGTCTTGTAGACAGGCCCGGATCCCCCCGTCGTTCTGAGTTTGGTCGAGGAGAGGAGAAATTCTGCTGTTGTCCAGCTCTCTACTCCGAACTTGGCTTTATTCTGCAGACCCTGATAGTCGCGCGCGGCTGTTGGATGGGCAAGGCTTGGGCGAGGATGGTAGACCGTTTTGAGTTTAGGGCTCTGTCAAGAATAACTTCGCAGAGTTGGGGCTCAGATTTGCCCCAGATTTGGCCGCGAGCGATTGAGCGAAACCGCAAGAGTAGCCAGGTCTACGCTGAGGATTTCGCGATTGAGGAGCGGCTGAAGATGGGGTAAAGATGGGCCCCAGAATGTGAAGTTATTTTTGACAGGGCCCTTAGTGTTCGTGATTTGTTTGTTTGCGTCTCGTAAGAACGAGGGAGAGCCACCATGAATCAATCGCACAATTCAACCCGGAGAAGCTTCCTGGGCCAGGTTGGTTTGGCTGCCACTCTAGGAGGCAGCTCACAGCATAGTATGGGAAGGGAAAAGGCAGCTCGGAACCAGCCACGAATCCGCATCGGAACTCGTGTCAATGGCAACTGGATGAAGAGCGAGGACGACGTGGATCTTCGGTTCCTCAAACAGATCGGCGTCGACTACGTGGACATTGTCCTGAGCATGGTCGAGGGCTACAGCGAAACCGGGGGGGTTACCAAAGCTGCCTTCAGACGGCTCACCGATCGACTCCAACGCGTGGGTCTTCGCATTGAACGAGCGAATAGTCTGGGACCACACTATCTTGACGCCCACCTTGGGCGACCCGGTGGACAGAAGCAGATTGACAACCTCAAGCGGATCGGAGAGATCCTGGCTGAGGCCCAAATACCAGTGTACGGAATCCAGGCCTGCCAGGCGTCCCTTCATTTGGAAAACTCAAGGATCGCCTGGACGCATCCGAAGGGCCGCGGAGATTATGAATACTACTCCTTCGACCTGGAAAGATCCAAGGCGGCTCCCGATCCCAAGTACCGAGTGAGCTCGCAACAACTCTGGGACGGCCTTCTGAACATCTATCGTCAGGTCATCCCTGTCGTCGACGGGAGCAACACCCGCGTCGCCATGCATGGAAACGATCCACCCCTGTACGAATACCTGGGAAACCCCCAGATTCTGTGCAGGTATAAGGACTTCGACCGACTCTTTTCGGAAGTCCCCAGCCCCAACAACGGGATCACCTTCTGCGTCGGCACCCGATACGAGTCAGGCGAGGATGTTTTCGAGGGTATCCGACATTTCGGACGTCAGGGCAAGCTGTCTCACGTCCACTTCCGCAACGTTCAAGGGACCCTCCCGGCAAACAGAGGATACTCTGAGGTAGCAGTGGACGAGGGCGACATGGAGATGGCGAAGGTACTGCGTACCCTGGTTGAGGTGGGCTACGATGGCGTCATCGACTACGACCATGCCATGGGACTCACGGGAGACGAACCTCTGCCGAAGCAGTATATCGCCTTCGCCGTAGGCTACATGAGGGGCCTGCTGCACAGCATTCCTGGATAGTGGCACGCCCGCATCCGAGACGAGCACCATTAACCTTCTACGGCGGTCCGGTTCGAGAAGCATCCTGTCTTCTCCTCCTAGTGCGGAAGCGACCAGATGACCGTCTTGGTGTAGGAGTTCTTCATCGCGATGCCTTTGTAGCCGTGCGTGTCCTGCTCCCCGTAGACGATGTAGTAGGCCGTCACGATTTTGCCGTCGGCCCTCTGCACGGACACCGGATAGCCTAAGTCTCCATGATCGCCGTCCCATGCCAACAGAATCTTCCTGTTCCGCTCCCAGCTCGCTCCTTCGTCCCGGCTGAGCATGGCCTGGACTCCGTAGGGCTGGTGCCGCACGCCGTAGGACATCAGCAGGCTTCCGTCGGCCAGGACCAGGAGGTCGGCGGGATGCTCCGCTTTTCCCGTCACCTGACTGGGTTTGGTCCAGGTCCTGCCGTCGTCCTGCGAGAAGGATAGATGGGTCAGACCCTTCTCCCCTCTGAGGGCTGCTGCCAACTTTCCTGACGGCAACCGCGCCAAGCAGGTTTCATTGAAGCGATGTGCGACCTCCGTATACTCGCCCCAGGTCCTTCCTCCATCCTGGGATCGGACCAGGAAACTTGGTATAGCCGCGCTTGCTGTTGATCGTGTTGTCCGCCGTCGGGTCCAGGTAGCCTCCGTAACCAGACAGCAGAACCGTTCCATCCTCTAGCTCAAGCGGACGTCCGAAGGGGTAGAGCCAATCGAACGGTGTGGTTTGCAACTTCTTCGGTTCGCTCCAGGTCACCCCATGATCTTGGGAGCGCAACACATAGGTGTCTGTCTCCCACCCTTTCTTGGTGTACTTCTCACCAGCCCAGGTATAGGAACCCACCGCCGCGATCACGGTTCCGTCGGCCAGACATCCCAGAAGGTCGACACCGTCGTCACGACCGGGAAGATCAAAAACGGTCACCGGCTTGCTCCAGGTCTTGCCGCCGTCCCTGGAGCGGACAACATCTGCCCTTCCCGACTTGCCTACATGGGCTCCACCAGCCTTGACGGTAGCCAGCAACTCCCCGTTCTTCAGCAGCTCCAACCGCGGGAAATAGCCACCCGAAACGACGACCGCGCGGCTCGCCAGAAGCTCGTGCAAGACAAAGGCGTCCTGGGCCCAAGCCCCTTTGGAAGCCAGCAACATGAGAACGGCTAGAGTGCTGCAGACTTGGACCGTTCGACCTCCTACAGCTCCTATGCCAACCTCCGATCGAGCTTGCTTCCGCATGACGACAGGCTAATCAAAACTAGGTTTGGAGGCAAGAAATAGGGGCGGACACAGCGCGGAAGCAACCGAGGTGAAACGCGATGGGCCCGGAAGCCCCATCGGAGAGAGCGATCCCCAGGTTTCGGTGTCTCCTCGTCGTCGGCTGAATGAGTACCTTCGCTCGTGTGACAAGTCGGCTTGTCACCGCATATAGAACCTTTATGATGGGACAGTACGGATAGAGCCTGTATGATGTGATGCAATTCAAACCTGCGACCTATCCCAGGTGCTGAGATGAGACTTAGTACACTGGAACACTACTGTCCGGTTAAAAGTCGAATGATATCAAGTGGTTAGCGATTAGACCTACTTGGCCTTGCAAGTCCCAATGCCTAAGTGGTTGAAGAATCAGGATTGGCTCGAACGGAGTAATTCTGAAAATTGGCGTTAGCTTCTGGCGTGACCAGGGACGCTGAGTGCATGGGAGCGAGGTGAATCCTGAAGGGATTCCGTATTTCAGCCCGGGGTTTCCGAACCCTGGGTGAACGGCACCGCCCCTGACTTCAACCCTGAATGGGTTGCGTACAGAAGGCAAACACTGGTCAGGACGCAACCCTTACAGGGTGCGATGAGCCGCAGTGGCTCGAACTAAGTCAACCATGGTAGACAAACGGTGAGGCGTTTGAAAGGAGGGAAATAGAGGGATAAGAGAAGCAAGACGCCGAAGCCTACCTGTGCGAGTCCACGCTGGTACAGAACTTCCTGCTCGAACTCCGCAACTAACCAGCGGAGGTAGGCAGCCAGGGCGCTCCCAACGGCAGGTCCGGAAGAAGGGATCGTCACGAAGGGGCCAGGCAGGAAGACTTCGGGAGACGGCACTTCGGCCTAGAGCAAAGCGCCAACGACCGCCCTTGAGCGAAGCGTCGGCGAGGTTCCCTGACCTCGTCTTCAGAGAGAACATGTGGTTATCTCTCTGGAACTGCTTTGGGTGATACCTGTCGCCGCCTGAGGAAAATGGTTCGAGTCATGACCGGTGAAGGTCCCCCACCGTCCCACGTTGGGTGAGTCCGCGCTATAAGCCCTCGGCGAAAGGCGACGGATGATGCGGTGCTGTGGAGAAGGCCTCCTGAGCCGCCTCCGCTTTAGGGATTGCCGCAGAGCCGGAGTACTCCAGTTTCGACTGGAGGAAAGGTAAAACCGAAGACGAGCTGAGGAAGGATCTGAGCTCTGGGTAGTTAGCGTCCCGGCCGTGGCCTCCAAAATGGGCCGGCCCGTGCTCTTGCCCGGGTCAAACCGAGAAAACAGACACCTAGGTGCCTGGCTAAGAAACACCCGATAGATCCCCGATCCGTCTCACCTGATGATGCAACCTAACAGGAACACCATGGTGAAGAGCAGAAAGGAGCACTCGCTGACCGGTCGCATTACGATCGAGCTCATGCGGGCCGCTTTCAAGAAAGTCAAGCGCAACCGAGGTGCCGCTGGAGTGGACAAGGTCAGCGTCGGGAGGTTCGAGGCTAACCTCGAACCAAACCTTCTCGCCCTGATGAAAGTTCTCAAATCAGGGGCGTTTCGGCCCGATCCGCTGCTCCGCGTCCGGATCTCCAAAGGCCCTCGCACGAAGAAGACCCGGCCGCTCGGGATCCCCGTGGTCCGCGATCGCGTGGCCCAGGAGGTTCTGCGGCGGCTGCTGGAACCTATCTTCGAGCCGCTCTTTCAGGACGCCTCCTTCGGGTTTCGTCCTAAACGCAACTGTCATCAGGCGATCCAGTGGCTGTTGTCCCTTCACGACGCCGGCTACCTTTGGGTACTCGACGCCGATGTGGAAGGTTTTTTTGACCACATTCCACAGAACGTCATTATGCAGTTGGTGGCCGACAAGGTTGCCGACGGCAATATCCTTCGCCTTCTCCAACGATTTCTCACTGCCGGGGTCATGGACGACGGAGTCTTCAAGCCGACCACGGTCGGCACGCCACAGGGAGGAGTCATTTCCCCACTGCTGGCTAACATCGTCCTCAACCAATTGGACTGGGCCTTGCACCGGGCGGGTTTTCAATTCGCCCGCTATGCTGACGACTTCGTCGTCTTGACCCGGTCCCAACAGCAGGCGCAAGAGGCTATGGAACTCGTCCAGCAAGTGCTGGAAACCCCACTTCAGCTACGGCTGAGTCCGGAGAAAACCCGGATCATGACGTTCGGAAAAGGCTATGAATTTCTTGGCTTTTTCCTCTCGTCCCGTTCCCGGCGCATGCGCGACAAGTCCCAGCAGAAATTCAAGGATAAGGTGCGGGAATTAACCGTCCGCTGCCATAACCTCGATGCCGAGGCAATCCTGAAATTGAACCGAGTGATCAGGGGGACAGCACAGTACTTCACCCCCGAGTTTGCGACCAATCGTTGGCTCTTCCAAAAGCTCGACTCCTGGGTCCGAATGCGACTCCGGAGCATGAAGCTTAAACGGAAGAACTACAAC
Organism: Acidobacteriota bacterium; assembly: GCA_965219855.1. Taxonomy (GTDB): domain Bacteria; phylum Acidobacteriota; class UBA6911; order RPQK01; family JAJDTT01; genus CAUZIZ01. The sequence continues at coordinate 181,706 of CBDCOR010000009.1, read as the reverse complement.
GACAACCGCAAACTCCGGGTGGGGTTCTTCTGCCGAAAGCTCGGCTTGCTTTCCCTGGAAAGCTTCTGTCTCTGTCGCAACACCTACGGTCAAGTATGTTACGTCGTTCCCCGAAATGGGGCAACGTCTTTGGGGTCGCCCGGTGAGTGACCCTCACGCCGGTAAATGTGGGGAACAGACCCCATCGCGACAACGGGGAGGGGCAGGCGGGAACTCCGCCTGCCTCTTACCCGCGTGATTCTTAGGGGGTTGACTCTCTTACCCAGGGTTCGGAAACCCTGGGCTGGAAGCCGCAATCCCGTTGGGATTGACCTCGATTGGTCTGACGGGACCCATTTCCCATCCTTTCCGATGCCAGGGTGGAACCGAACCCGCACGAGTTGGGCAACAGTGGAAGTCCCAGTGGAGTTCGTTTCCAGTCCATTATCCTTTTAACTGAGTGATTATAATCATGTTGTCACGATATCTGAATAGTTCGACCGGACAGTAGTGCTCACTCTTCACTGCTCACTGCTCACTGCTCACTGCCCACACTGCGTTACTGTTCGCCAAAATTGCTGACGCACAATCATCGTTTCTTCATATAATGGCAGCTTTTGCGAATACCGCACCGTGGCGAATACCTGGTGGACAAAACAATCGACTTGAAAAAGACCATCAACCTCCCGAAGAGCGGTTTCGCGATGAAGGCCAACCTTCCTTCCCTGGAGCCCCGATTCCTTCAGGAATGGGAAGACATGGACCTGTATGGCAAGATCCAGCAGTCCAGGAGGGGTCGACCACGCTTCATTCTCCATGACGGGCCGCCCTACGCCAACGGCCACATCCACCTGGGACACGCACTCAACAAACTCCTCAAAGACTTCATCGTGAAGTCCAGGACTATGGAGGGATACGACTGCCCTTACGTTCCCGGTTGGGACTGCCACGGACTCCCCATCGAGATCAAGGTGGTGGGAAAGGTAAAGCAAGACCTCGACTTCCTGAAGGTGCGCCAACAATGCCGGCAGTATGCTCAGAAGTTCGTCGGCATTCAGAGGGAAGAGTTCAAGCGTCTCGGTATCTTTGGGGATTGGGACCATCCTTACCTCACCATGAACAGCGGCTACGAAGCCGAAACCGCACGCCTGCTGGGACGCTTCGTGGAGAACGGAAGCGTCTACAAGGGACTCAAACCGGTTCACTGGTGCATCACCTGCAAAACCGCGCTGGCCGAAGCCGAAGTCGAGTACGGCGATCACACCAGTCCTGCGCTGTTCGTCAAGTTCCCAGTAATCGGAGGATTGCCTTCCGGCGGACCAGACATGTCGGGCCGAGAGATCTCGGTTCTGATCTGGACCACCACCCCCTGGACACTGCCCGCCAATCTAGCACTTGCCTTCCATCCCGAGCTGGAATACGCCTTCGTGGAAACGGGAGGAGAGATCCTCGTTCTGGCGCGCGACCTGCTGGAACCGGTGGCGGCACAAGTGGGTTTCTCGGACTACCGCGTCTTGAGAACGGTCAGGGGAAAGGAACTCTCCGAGTTGCAGAGCAGACATCCCTGGCTGGATCAGGAGTCCAAGACGATCTTCGGAGACCACGTCACGCTGGAACAGGGTACGGGAGTGGTCCATACGGCTCCCGGGCACGGAGAAGAGGACTACTGGATGGGAATCGAGAACGGGCTGGAGATCTACTGCCCCGTCAGCGATTCTGGGAGCTTTCATCCAGATGTGCTTCACTTCGCGGGGATGCCGGTTTTTGAGGCGAACCGGAAGATCAACGATTTTCTGGCCCAAGAAGATATGCTGCTGACGGAACACGACTTCGTACACAGCTATCCCCACTGCTGGCGCTGCCATAATCCCGTGATCTTTCGGGCCACTCCCCAGTGGTTCATCAGCATGGATCACGAGGATCTTCGGGCGCGGGCTTTAAAAGAGATCTCCAAGGCGCAGTGGATTCCCGCTTGGGGAGAAGAACGCATCAGCAATATGGTCGGGAGCCGCCCAGACTGGTGCATCAGTCGTCAACGGGTTTGGGGAGTTCCCATCACGGTTTTCGACTGTCGGAAGTGCAGCAAAGTCCTTCTGGACAAGAAGATCATCGATCACATAGCAAGCATATTCGAAGCCGAGAGCGCTGATGCCTGGTACGCTCGTACCCCGGCCGAACTATTGCCGCAAGGCACGCAGTGTACTTGCGGCTCTAGTGATTTCCGGAAGGAAACCGATATCCTGGATGTCTGGTTCGATTCCGGCGTCAGCCATCACGTCGTCTTGAGGGGAAACCCAGACCTGGCCTGGCCAGCCGACGTCTATCTAGAGGGCGGCGATCAGTATCGGGGTTGGTTTCACAGCTCCCTCCTGGTTGCCGTCGGAGTGAGCGACGCGGCACCCTACCGTACCGTCATCTGCAATGGCTGGACCCTGGACGACGAGGGCCGAGCAATGTCCAAGTCCCTCGGCAACGTGATTTCTCCGCTGGATGTCATGAAGCAGAATGGGGCCGAGATTCTGCGCCTTTGGGTGGCGTCGATCGATTACACCGAAGACGTCCGGCTGGGAGAGGAGATCCTTTCCCGCCTGCGCGAGGCCTACCGAAAACTGCGCAACACGCACCGCTTTCTACTCGGCAACCTGCACGACTTCGACCCCGGTAAGGCGGTCGCAGACGAAGACCTGACTGAATTGGATCGCTGGGCCTTGGCCCGCACAGCCGCGGTTGCAGAACGGGTCGAAAATGCCTACAAGAACTTCGAACTCCACCTCGTCTACCACAGCCTCTATCACTTTTCGATCGTCGATCTCTCCAGCTTCTACCTCGATATCCTCAAGGACCGACTCTACATCTCTGCACCTGACTCTACCCAGCGTCGCTCTGCCCAAACCGCCCTGTTCCGAATCTCAGACACTCTGGTTCGCCTGCTGGCTCCGATACTGCCGTTTACTTCAGAGGAAGTGTGGAGGAATCTCTACCCTACCGGAGCACCAACGACTTCGGTCCACATGGCAGAGTTCTCCAAAGCGATTCGTGATTACCGCGATGACACCCTGTTGGATCACTGGGAGCGACTCATCGAAATCCGGGGACAGGTGAGCAAGGCACTGGAGATTGCCCGACAGAACAAGGAGATCGGCAACTCCCTGCAAGCCCGGGTCACGGTAGCCTGCGGCCAAGACGGGTTTTCCTACCTCAAGGGTTTCTCAGGAACCCTTGCCGCCCTATTCATCGTCTCTGACGTAGTACTCGAGAAAAGAGAGGAGTTGTCGGCATATGAGGTTCAAGTAAAAGTCGACAGAAGTCCAGCCCAGAAGTGTGAGCGTTGCTGGAACTATCTGGAGTCCGTTGGAACTCATGGCGATCTCCCCGGTGTGTGTTCTCGCTGCTACTCCATCCTCCAGGAACTGGGGGTCACGGAGTGAGCGTATCCACTATCCCATCTGGGAGAAATGAGACGGCTCTGCGGCTCCTGTTCATAGGAATTGGCTTGCTTGTTTTTGCTCTTGACGCGATTACAAAGTGGTGGGTTCATGGCACGCCCAGGCTTCACTACTTCCCGGTCATCGAGGGATTCTTCACGCTTCACTACGTTCGAAACGAAGGCATTGCGTTCGGGCTGTTTCACTCCACGAATTCCCAGTGGAAACCTATCCTGCTCTCTCTGATGGCCGTCATCGCCGTAGTGATCGTGATCTACTATCTCTGGACCAATTCCATCGGCGAACGCAGCATCATGTTTTCCCTGGCGCTGCTCGAAGGAGGTATCCTGGGAAACTTCTCAGATCGGCTGTTGAGAGGGTACGTCGTCGACTTTCTGGAACTCCATTGGAGGAATAGCTTTTCCTGGCCCACTTTCAACGTGGCAGATGCGGCGATTACCTGCGGCGTTTCGATCATTCTCTTTCAGAACTTTTTTGGGACGAGCAGTTTCGGGGAAGCTTCCGAGGAGTCCGATGACAGCACACCCACTGCTAGGAATCTGCCTTCTCCAGTCTGGTTCCTGGTCCCCGCCCTGTTAGCTACCCTCAACGCACAGCCCCGGGTCCAGACCGCGGAACGGCTGGAAACAATGGTCGCGCAACTGCAACAGAAGCATGAGGGGATTCGCACCTTTTCCGCCCGCTTCCGGCAGAAAGAGCTCCGTCGCTCCGGGAGGGAGGCGACCGAGTCCGGCACCGTGATGATGAAGAGACCTGGGAAAATGTACTGGGAATACGAGCACCCGAACCGGAAGGTTTTCGTGTCAGACGGCAAGAGCACTTATTTCTATGTCCCGAAAGACAAGCAGGTCACGGTCTCCGAGCTCGACTTGGAAGAGGTTCGGACCCCTCTTCTCTTCCTGATCGGTAGGGGAAACATACAGCGGGACTTCACCGTCAGTTGGGAGCAGGAAGAGCAGCCGGTGGGGGAAGAAACCGTACTCTTGCGACTGACTCCCAGAAGCCACCAACCCGAGTTCACGCACGTGTTGATCGAACTCTTCCCCGCTTCGCACCGCATCCACCGTCTCGCGGTCATAGAGCCGATCGGAGACCGGATCGACTATACCTTTACCGAGTTCAAAGAAAACGTGCGGATACCCGAATCCAAGTTCCGGCTCAAAGTGCCCTCCGAAGTCGAAATCATCGAACAGTCCTTTGGTCCCCGGTTAGAAAAATCCCAGATCCCAAAGGCCCAATAGCAATACCAAGTTCCAAGGTACAAGATACAAACAGACTCCAAGCACCAGTTTCCGGGCTTCAGGCGGCGAGCGCGGGGGAGCTGCGAACCTTGACAGCGAGGGTACGACGGCCTAGGCTTTGGACCGCACACCAGCGAGCGCGAGGAGAATCCGATTGAAGAAGGTCCGTGCCAACATCACAGCCATCGGCATGCATGTGCCAGAGAAACGGGTCACGAATGACGACCTGACCAAGCTGGTCGACACTTCAGATGAGTGGATCCGCGGACGGACGGGGATCTCGGAACGCCGTATTATTTCCCAGGACGAGGCCAACAGTGACCTCTCGGTAAAGGCGATCGAGGACGCACTGAGCCGCACAAACTACACCCCCGAAGACATTGATCTAATCATCGTCACTACGGTTACCCCCGATATGATGTTCCCCTCCACCGCCTGCGTCATTCAGCAGAAGATAGGGGCAAGCAAGGCCTGGGGGTTCGATCTTTCCGGAGCTTGCTCGGGTTTCCTCTTCGGTTTGGCTACTGCCTCTCAGTTCATTGAGACGGGGCGGCACCAGAGGGTCCTGGTGGTCGGAACCGACGTGATGAGCAGCATTATAGACTTCGAGGACCGCTCGACCTGTGTCCTTTTTGGAGATGGAGCCGGAGCTGCCCTGCTCGAACCCACCGAGGAAGAAGGTGTCGGAATCCTGGACGCCCTTCTGGGCTGTGACGGCGCCGGCGGAAAACACCTTTATATGCCCGCTGGTGGAAGCCTGAATCCGGCAACCTGTGAAACCGTCAACCAGAAGATGCACTATGTGCATCAGGACGGGCGCAACGTCTTCAAGTTTGCGGTAAAGCTGATGGTAGATACGTCGACTGAAATACTCGAGCGGAATGGACTTACTACGGAAGAGCTAGCACTCTACGTCCCCCATCAGGCGAACCTCAGAATCATCAAGTCGTCGATGGACCGGCTCAAACTCCGACCAGATCAGGTCGTCATCAACATCGACCGCTACGCCAACACGACTGCGGCCACAATCCCAATCGGGCTGACCGAGGCACATCTGAGCGGTCGTCTGGAGAAGGGGGACTACGTCTTGTTGGTCTCGTTCGGTGCCGGGTTTACCTGGGGAGGCGTGTTGCTGAAATGGGGACTTGCGCCCCCCGTCAACTAGGGAGTTCTTCCTTGGAGTAGGACTTACCGTCGCCAGGGTCAGGCTTCTTGGCAAAGAAATAGTCCAATCCGGAACGGATGCCCTTGAGGAACGAGGAAATCTCGATTGCCGGGTTGACCACCCTCTCTTGAATTACTTCAGTAGTTTGTTCAAATTTCTCGACGGTGTCGGTGACGATATAGTCGACCTTTGAAGCCTGCTCACGACCCACCTGGACCAATTCCTGGATCAGCTGGTCTATATCCTCAGAACGCGCACGGAACAGGTCCATCACGGAGCGTGCGTTGGAGTTGAACTCGTCGGCGAGACCGGCAACCGGCCTGAGATTCTCGGTGACGTCAGCGAGCTTTTCAGTCAGCGACTGTATCTCGGTCTCGAGGAAGGCCGTCTGCTCCTGAACGCTTTCGACAGTCTTGCGCACGGCCCGACTTGCCAGCCAAATCGAAACGCTCTGCAGGACGAAAGCAAACGCGGCTACTCCAACGAAGATCAGAAGGAGTGCTTCGGCGTTGAGATTCAACATCGAGCGACCCGGTCAATCCGAATAGTGAACCACAGAGAAGGGTCTGGGGTTAGCTGGCGGACTTGTTTTTCGCTTCCTTTTTGGCTGCCTCCTGGGGTTCGTCACCCTTGTCGGAGGGAGGCTCCTCACTCTCCTCGGAGTCCTGAAGCTGCTGTTTCTCTTCCTCGTAGGCCTGGCGCCCAGCCTCGACCGCAGCAGAGAGTTGTTCCTTCTGCCGGTTCAAGGTGTCGCGACCTCTCCCAATCGTCTCGCTGGCACGATCTGCAAACTCCCTGGATCTGTCGACGACGACTTCCCTTCCCGAACGGAACGTCTCGCCGATGCGCTCGCTCCCCTCGCGGTAGCGATCACCCAACAGATCTCGAGTCTCCTCTCCTGACCTGGGCGCCAGCAGAAGGGCGACCGAAGCACCCACGAAGCCACCCACCATAAAGTAGATAAGTTTATCTCCACTAGAGGACATTAGATCGTCTCCTTCCGAAAAAAACGCTGAAAACAGGTTACCACAAACCTCCAGCGCTGCGAAAGAATGGGAGGGTCACCGTCTAGTCTTTCTCAGTTTAGTAATATGATTCAATGAGCTCGATCCCCAGTGTGCTGACGATAGCCGGTTCTGATAGCTCTGGATGCGCTGGAATTCAGGCCGATCTGAAAACCTTTGGGGCCTTGGGCGTCCACGGAATGAGCGTCGTCACCTGCGTGACCGCACAGGACACTCGACATGTCTACGAGGTGGTCGAGCTGACCGGCGATCAGGTCGGGCACCAGATCGAAGCTGTACTCGAGGACATCGGCACCAACGCGGTCAAGACAGGCATGGTGCCCAGCGCAGAAATCATCGAGAGCGTGGCGGCTCATCTGGGTCGTTACCGTATCGAGCAGGTGGTGGTCGATCCGGTTATGAGGGCCACTGGGGGAGACTCCCTGATCCAGGATGAAGCCGTCGACGTGCTCAAGGAGCGTCTGCTCCCCCTGGCCACCGTCGTCACAGCCAACCTTTCGGAAGCAGAGTTCCTGGTTCAACGACGGATCAGAAGTGAGCAAGAGATCGAGTCTGCGGCCCGGGATATTCTTCAACTGGGGCCTCAGGCTGTGATCATAAAAGGGGGCCACCTTCCCAACCCAGAGCGTTCCACCGACTACCTCTTCGACCATAATGGATTGACTCTGATAGAGGGGCCACGCATCGACACCCGGAACACTCACGGTAGTGGTTGTACTTTTGCTTCGGCGATTGCCGCCTACCTCGCCCAGCAGCGGGAGCTCAGGGAGGCCGTGATCCGGGCCAAAGAGTATGTGACCGAGGCGATTAGGCACAGCCTCGCGCTGGGTCATGGAAACGGCCCGCTCGGACACTTTCACGCATGGACCGAGATCACTGACAGCTAAATTTCAAGGTACAAGGTACAAGATACAAGATACAAACAAGTCCCAGCTCAGATCTCTTCCCTGAACTCCGCTCGGTAGATATCCAGGAAGGTCACCAGCAGAGCACTGATTAGAGGTCCAAGAACGAGTCCTGAGGGCCCGAATAGAATGAGCCCACCGGCGAGGGAGAAGAAAACCAGCAGCAGGTGCATGCCTTCCGACTTGCCCTCTATGATGAGTGGACGAACAAAGTTATCAACTAGTCCAATGACTCCCGAACCCAACACCAGGAGAGCGATTCCCTTACCTAGATATCCGGTCAGGATCAGATAAATCGAAAGTGGCACCCAGATCGTCGCGGTCCCGACCACTGGTATGAGAGAAACGAGTGCCGTTGCCGCAGCCCAGAGGGTTGGGTTGTTGATTCCGAGTCCCCAGAAGATCAGTCCTGCGGCCACCCCCTGACAGATGCCGGTTCCGAAGATTCCGAAAAAAGTGGCGTAGGTGACCTCCCTCAGTTTAGCGACAACCATGTCCTTGTACTTGGGCGCCATCGGGATGAGAGTCTTCAGCTCCCGCAAGAGAAGATCACCGTCCCGAAAAAAGAAGAACATGCTAAAAATCATGATGAAGAACTTGAATAGGAACGCTCCGATCCCCCCAGGATGCCCGAATAGTGATCCAATAAATAACGGGCTACCCGATCCACGATGGATGAGGCAATCAGGGTGAGGTCCATCTCCTCGACGCCCAGATACCCGACCAGGCGATTGCCGAACATCCCGACGATCGAGTTCTCGGGAACGGGTATCTTCAGTCCCCATTGTCCCGTCCTCAGCTGCTGGCGAAAGTCAGCGTAGGCCGAGTTGATCTCGTTGAAAAGGGCCAGGAAAAACAGAATCAAGGGCAGGATGATGAGCAGCGTGATGACCGTGCACATGATCAGGGAGCTCAGGTTTGAGTGTCCCTTCAACCTGCTGTTGAGTTCCAGATAGTTGGGATAGAAGAGTGAGACAAGAGTCACACCAAGGATGACCGCAATCAGGAAGGGTTCGAGCATCCGGTAGAAGACGTAGAGGATCAGAACAAAGGTCAGGATGAAGAAAATCTTCGCGGACTTGAAGTTGGCCTGCATTCCAACTACCTGGAATTCTGATAATAGGGGCACAGATCAGCCAGGAAACAGTCTCCGCATCGGGGCTTCCTTGCCACACAAACTCGTCGGCCGTGCTGAATCAAACGGTGCGAAAAAACTATCCACTCGTCCTCTGGAACAATCTCCATCAGATCTGTCTCGATCTTCTTCGGGTCCCTTTCTTCAGTTAGACCCAGGCGTCCCGACAGACGCGAGACGTGAGTGTCGACCACCACACCGCTGGGAATACCATAGGCAGTCCCAAGGACAACGTTTGCCGTTTTTCGAGCCACTCCCGGAAATTTGAGAAGATCCGTCATCGACTGGGGAACAGCTCCGTCGAACTCCCGGGTCAGTTTCCCGGCTGCCCCGATCAGGTTCTTGGCTTTGTTTCGATAGAATCCGGTGCTCTTGATGATCTCCTGCAACTCTTCCTGATCCGCTCCAGCCAAAGCTTCGGCATCTGGAAAACGCTGGAAAAGAGCCGGAGTGACCATGTTCACCCGCACATCGGTGCACTGGGCCGATAGGACCGTCGCAACCAATAACTCGTAGGGACTCTGGTGATGAAGTGCGCAGTTCGCGTCGGCGTACTCCTGTCCCAGGGCAGCGAGGATCTCCACCACTCGCTGTCTTTCCTTCTCTCTAAGCTTCGGTTTCTTGCGTCTTCTAGCGGACATTTCCGACATCATACCACTCCGGAAGGCGCCTCAACCGGGACGGAAGCGCCACCATTCCACATCGGTTAGCCTCCCCTCCAATCAATTACACTGGAAACGCCTATCTGGTTCGTACTGCATAGGAGATCGAGGAAGCCTCGAGGGCGGGGCCTATTCCGATTTTCGTGGTAAACTTGGCTGACTCAGGTCCGATGAGTCCTGAATGCATCCAGCAAAGCTTTTCTTGACCCTGGGGTTGCCGCTAAGCCTTGTGCTAGGCCTCAGCCTGCAGCTGACGGCCACGCTCAAGTACAAGAGAGAGACCAGCAAGAAGTGTGTCTTTTGTCACAGCGGGATTCCCGAGATGGAAGACGAAGATCCACAACTGAACCAAGAGGGAAAGAAGTTTCGGGAGAATGGATTCAAGTTGACGGAGGAACAGAAGAAAAAGGCCAACGCTCGCCCGTGGGATCTTCGTTAACAGTGTCTCAGTTGTAGCGGTCTCTGCCCGATGAAGTTTCAGCTTAGCTTAGCCCCGCTACCGGCTGCGCCGGATCGTACCTGAAAGAAACTTCAGTCGAGGGACGTAGCTTTGGGCTCCAGGCCGCCGTCCGAGCCAAAGGCTCGGAAAAATAAGACTCCGGCCTGGAGCCCAAAGCTACGTCCGCCCAATCAAGTTTCAGGTTAGAGTTCCTTCTGAACCACGTAGTCTTCCCTCTTCACTGGTACCGTTTTGGGCTGCGAACGACCTCTCAGACTCATTCCTAGCCCTAAGACGGCAGCCCCCAGGACGACTCCAGCCAACAAGGAAAAGAGCGAGAAGGAGGCACGGAGGGGGGCAAGGAGCCCTGCTGGCTGAACTACGAATTCACGCGGGGCGAGGTCGACCCGCTCACCATCGCTACTCGTCAGGTGGGTCGTCAAGACGATCCGCTCTTCCCCGGATGGATTCCCCTCTATCTTCCAAAGCCACTGAACCTTTTCCCGCGGCTTGAGGCTGCGGTGTGCCGCTTCTCCGTCCACGAGTACCGCCTTGAGCGCCTCCGATTCGGAGACCCAGGCAGTCTCAATCCGGATTGGATCCCCAAGGGCTTTGTAAAGGCGTCGCTCCTCATCATCGAATTCGACCAGGTCCGGCGAATCCATCTGGAATTTGACGGTGCTCAATTTACCAGCCGTGTCAGGAACCTGGACCTCAAGCAGGCCGAGCTTCTGCGAAAGGAGAAACAAATTGCCGACCTCGAAGGTCTCGCCATCCCGCTCTTGAATCGACTTCTCCAACCGTAGGGCAGCAGTCAGGGCGGCAGCGGTTTCCAGCCCCTCCTTCTTCTTCTGAGTCTTGAGGAAGCGGGCCTCGAGACTGTCCTTGTTGGAGGTCAACGCTCGCAGATCGGAGGAGAGCTTCTGTTTCTCTCTTCGAACCTGCTTCAAATCTTGCGTGAGCTTCTTGTTCCTCTCGTCCCCTTGCTTGAGCTGCTGCGTCAACTTTTCAGCCTTCTCGGAAACGCTCTTCCGCTCGCGCTTCAGAGATTCAATGCTGCCACCGAGATCCCTTAAACGACTGTCGAGTTCCGTGTTGGATGCCGTTCTTACATCCAGACTCTTGGCCAGTTTGTTGATCTGACGCTCATACTTCTTAGTCTTCTGGCGCAGGTTTCCCAGCTCCTGCCGGTATCGCTCGCCCTCCGTTTGGGCCTTTTTCTGCTGGCTGCGGGTCGCATCCAGCTCGGACTTGGCCCGCTCCAACTCCCTCGTGAGCCGGGCCAGGCGACGGCGCCCTTCCAACGCTTCTCTCTCACCATCCTGCTGCTGCTGGCGAAGCGTCTTGAGCTGGCTTTTGGCGGTGGCCGCCTCACGCTTGACGACCTGGTATTCCGGATTCTCCTCCAGAATCGCATTTCGGACAAAGTCGGGAGTGGTTCCGCTGGTGGCTGAAAACTCCCTGATCAGTGACTCGAACTGGCTTCGGATAAATTCGCCCTTCGCCGAATCGAGCTCCTTATAAGAAAGCCCTTCCGTTAGGGAGTCGCTCAGGGCCTGCTCGAACAGTCCCTGCTGAGGAAAGGCATACTGGATCGGCGCAGGCAGCATGAAGGTCAGCTCGCCTTCTCGTCCCAGGTCGATCGATGCGACCTTGAAACGAATCGAGTCGTCCTTGAAACTCACCTCCGTGATCCGGACCTGCTCTCCCACCTTGAAATTAACCGGTTCTCCCAGATTACTCCGATCCAGTCTGGCCCCGGTCCCATCCACGTGGACGACCTGCCGCAGTCCCCTTACGGGAACCTTCAAGAACATCGCTCGGTTTTCGTACTTTGCAACATATTGGTCGCGAATCTCTCTACCGATCTTGGCGGCAAGCGAGCCAAGGCAGACCAGAAAGACCAGCGTTGCCAACTGCAATGTTTTGACTGAGCTCATTGCTGATTAACTCCAACTGACTGCTTCAAACGATTAAAAACCGATCTTAGCACACCCTCCATCCCTCCCCCGGAGCAGAAGGGCCAAGATCACAAGCTCGAATCGGCTTGAGATTCCGTGCCTAGGATTTGGAGCCTTTGATTCGCGCCTGGCGGTATAATACCTGCCACAAAGATGAAGGATGCTCTGGTCGTCAACGAAATCTTCTTCAGTATCCAAGGGGAATCCAGCTACGTTGGCCGCCCCTGCGCCTTTGTCCGTCTGACCTACTGTAACCTGCGCTGCTCCTACTGCGACACCGAATACGCCTTCGAGGAAGGCCAGGAAATGTCTTTGGACGAAGTCATTCAGCGGGTCGACCAATTCCCGACCGATCTAGTCGAAATCACAGGAGGAGAACCGCTTCTTCAAGAGCCAGTCCACGCCCTGGTGCAAAGATTGCTGGACAAAAGCAAGAAGGTCTTGATTGAGACCGGCGGCAGCCTCGATATCCGCGATATCGATCCCCGCGCCATCTTGATTTATGACATCAAGTGTCCAGACAGCAAGATGGCTTCGAAAAATCGCTGGGAGAATCTGCCCCACCTCAAACCGCAGGACGAGGTCAAGTTCGTGCTTGGCTCACGACGCGACTACGAATGGGCCAAGGACAAAATTCGGGAACTGGACTTGGACTCGCTGCACACCGTTCTGTTGTCGCCAGTGTGGAATCAAGTGGAACCAAGACAGCTGGCAGAGTGGGTCCTCGAAGACGGGCTGCAGGTACTCCTGCAGGTTCAATTACACAAGTTTCTCTGGGGCGAAGAGGCTCGCGGAGTATGAGTGCAAAGTTCGGCCTGGTGCTCGACTCCGTCTTTCTCCAGCACCGGGTACCTGCGGATCATCCGGAGCGCCCCGAACGGATCGAGTCCATTACCCAACACATTCGATCTTGGACCGGCTCCGAACGGCTGATTGAGGTGGAACCTGCACGCGCCGACCCAGAATGGATCCACCAGGTTCACGCGCCCGAGCATTTTTCCACAATCCATCAAACCGATGGATCCCCGCCCGGGGCCCTCGATTGGGATACGCATGCCGGGGGTCGATCTTTCGAGATTGCCATGTTGGCGGCGGGGAGTGTCGTCAGGATGATCGAACTCCTGTTCGCCGGTGAGATCGAGACCGGATTTGCGGCGATCCGTCCTCCTGGACACCATGCTGAAACCAACAAGGCCATGGGCTTTTGCCTATTCAACAGTATTGCGGTCGGAGCTGAGTGGGCTCGCCGACAAGGTCTCGCGGAGCGAGTCGCCGTGGTTGATTTCGACGTCCACCATGGCAACGGAACCCAAGAAATCTTCTATCGCCGTCCCGACGTCCTCTACCTTTCAAGCCATCAATATCCCTTCTATCCAGGAACTGGGAGCCAGACGGAACTAGGCGATGGGGAGGGACTCGGATTCACGGTGAATTTCCCCATTGTGGCCGGAACTGGGAACCATTTTTTCTGTTCCCTGTTTCAAGATCTGGCCGGACCCGTTCTGCGTGATTTCGAACCTGACCTGATCCTGGTCTCCGCAGGCTATGATGCCCACAGAGACGATCCCCTGGGAGGAATGAAGCTGGACGAAACCGGATTCGGAGAGCTCGTCAGGCAGCTCAATAGCTTGGCGAAGGAGCTCTGCCAGGGGCGTATCCTGTACGTTCTGGAAGGAGGCTACAATCTCAAGGCCCTGGGCCAGTCGGTTCTCTCGACCCTCCGGATGAGCCTGGACCCGACCAAGGAAGAGATCGAGCCCACCCAGACGCGCCAATACGAATCCTACCGGCAACGGATCTCGAGAGTCCTATCGCCTCACTGGTCGCTCCCGGATTTCTGAACTGGGAGTTGGAGAAACACAAGATACAACACCAAAGATGAAAACAAATCCGAAATTCCAAGCATCAAAACGCAGCGAGCATCTAAGCAGTGAGCAGTGAGCAGTGAGCAGTGAGCAGTGAGCAGTTTGATTATCGGTTATAATCGTTGGTTTGATTGCTTTGGGTCAGTAGCGTCCCAGCGTTAGTCGAATAACATCAACTGTTTATGAATGTCACTATTCTGAGTAATGTAATGCATGTCCTGAAAGGCCTGTAAAATTGGGGTTTTCTCGAAGAGCGAGACACTCAGGACCTGGAGAATTGTGTAGAGCGGCAACTCGAGATAGAGGCGCTTGCGGATGATGGCGATGAGCAGGTAGGTACTGAGGGCGATCCAGATTTGTGTTTTCACGGCATTGGGACTGGTGCCGTAAAAGGCCTTGATGCGGAGATGCTGTTTGATCCATTTGAAGAACAGTTCGATCTGCCAGCGGAGCTTGTAGAGCCGGGCAATAGTCAGAGCGGGAGAAGCAAAGTCGTTGGTGAGGAATACTAGCCGCAGGTCGGTGGTGACGTCGAAGAACTTGATGCGACGCAAAGGTTCGGGGTAGGCCTTGGCCGGATAGAAGGTGCTCAGCAGGACAGTTTGGTCGCAGATCAGTCCCGTCGTTCTGTCCACCGGGTGGGAGTAGCGGCGGCGGAACTTGAAGTTGGCCTTGGCGCGGGTCACGAATAACGACCGGGCAGAATGGAGTCGGTACAGGCGCCCGAAATCCAGGTATCCGCGATCCATGATGTAGTAGGCACCGGGACAAGGAATCAGGTGGTCCAAGGCGTGGACATCGTGCAGTTTTCCGTCCGAGATCAGAACGAACTCGGGAATGGCGCCGTGCAGGTTGAGCAAGGTATGCAGTTTGATCGCCCCCTTGGTACGGCGGAAGCGCGCCCAGGGGAAGACCGAGAGGCACAGGTCGATGGTCGTGGAGTCCAAGGCATAGACGGTCGCGTTCAGGTCGACTCCCAGGTCCTCGTCGGTGTACAGGCGGCGCGCTTCGGCGATAAGCACTTGGGCAAACTCGGCATAGATGCGCCAGTCGCGCCTCTCGTTGGCATTGGACAGATTGTTGCGGGAGACCGTGGAGCGAATGCCCATGTGGAAGAGCTTGGATCTCATGGCCCGTAGGCAGGCTTCGATATCGCGCAAGCTCTCGCGATAGGTCAACTGTGCAAAGGCCATGACCCGGTAATGGTCGGCACAGCGGAACGACTTGACCTTGTAGTCGCCTCCGTAGTGCTGAACAATGCGATGAAAATGATGCCAGGGAAGATGCCGCATCACCTGAGAAAAAATCGTCGTGCCCGTGTACATGCTCGCCCTCCTTATGAACTGAAGGGCGTGAGCGTACACTCACTTTCAAGTCGGAAACACCCATTATCTTCTCTAACATATTACTCATTAATACTTTACAGAGATTAGAAGCCCAAACGTTGGGACACTACTGGCTTTGGGTATAAGATTATGGCTGATATGAGTTACGTCAATTTTCGGTTGTCATTCGTGAGCCGACAAGTCATCGCTGAAAAATTAATGGGAGCCGATCCGACTAGCTCACTGATCACTGTTCACTGACTCACTGCTCACTGCTCACTGATTCAAGAACGGAGGTCGACCCGTTGATCAAGGATCTGCTGCCACGACAGGTTGTCTGCAATCAGAAAGACCAACAAGGGAAGCCGTGTCATGGAAAGTTGAAGCGCTATCATCCCCTTGACAGCTACTACAACGAGTCCGATCCCGGACGAAGAGGACAGATCAAGGACGAGTTCGGGGAGAATGAGAAGTTAGTGCTGCTACGGTGCGAGGAGTGCCTGACGCTGTTCCGTTTGCCTGAGGAACTGAAAGAGAAATTTGGATAGGCCGCGGCCTCAATCGCGACTTCTTCTGAGTCGGCTTGAGTAGGTCCAAGAGCGCCCCCAGTTGATACCTTCAAACCAGCGTGTGCAAGTTCGGTGACGCCTAATCCCGATCGTAGAATCCAGATCTATACTGACTTTGATGGCACCATCACTGACCGTGACTCCATCGTCCTACTGGTGGAGGAGTTTGGTGAGGGGGCAAGGTTGCGGCACGACCTGCTCAAGGAGTTCGAAAACGGAAACCTCTCCCCGGCGCAGGTGATTGAGGGGGAGTTGGCTTCGGTAAGAGTGCCCTGGGAAGAAGCAGCCCTTGGCCTGCAACGCCAGATCCGGGTCGACCCATCCTTTCCCGCCTTTGTAGCCTGGTGCGAAGAAGAGGAGATTCCCTTGTGCGTTCTCAGTTCAGGCCTGCGGGACATCGTCTCCCTGTTCATCGGACACCTCGGGGTTCCGATCTTCGCCCACTCAGCCGACATCGATCCGAACGGCTGGCGCTATCATCGGGATCCGGCCTCGGAAAAGGAAACTCTGGTCCAGGCCCGCCGCGGCAGTGATCAGACGATCTTTGTGGGGGACGGTATCTCCGACATTTCGGTTCTTCCTCATGTGGATATTCTGTTCGCCAAGAGCTATCTCGCCCGTCACTGCGAAGCTGAGGGTATCGACTTTATTCCCTTTGAGACGTTCCGGGACATTCAGGATCGCTTGGAAGAGGGCCTGGTCTGAGCGGACTTAAATCCCAAGAGACAAGATACAAACAAATCTCAATCAACAAGCACCAAACACTCACTGCCCACTGCCCACTGCCCACTGCTCACTCCTCACGCAGGCGGAGAAGCCTCTCGGACGCCTCCTCCAGCAGATCCATAGTCTTGCAGAAGGCGAACCTTATGATATTCCGGCCCAGCTCAGGGCGGCGGTAGAAGCTGCTTCCGGGCACCACTGCGATGCCGTATTCCTTGACCAGCTGCTCGGCAAACGAGACATCGTCCAGGTCAGTGACCGGAGAGATATCGGCCATGATGTAGTAGGCCCCCGAGGGGCTCCCAGACTCGGAATCCAGACTCCTTCAGGGCTCGAACCATGAAATCCCTTCGCTGCTGGTATTCCCTAGCCAACCGATCGTAATAATCAGATCCGACCTCCAGGGCCGTCGCTCCTGCTTCCTGAAGTGGTGCGGCCGCGCCTACAGTCAAAAAATCGTGCATTTTCCGGATGGCGCTTGTCATCGAGCCTTGAGCGATTGCATACCCTACTCGCCAACCGGTCACACTGAAGGTCTTGGAAAGAGCACTGATGGTGATTGTGCGCTCCTTCATTCCTGGAAAAAGGGCCATGGGGTGATGCACGGACCCGTCATAGATGATGTGTTCATAGATCTCGTCAGTGATCACCAGGAAGTCATAGCGCTGGGCCAGGTCGGCCAGCAGCAGAAGCTCCGCTTCGGAAAAAACCTTGCCCGAAGGATTATTGGGGGAGTTGAGAATGAGAGCTCGGATTCCTCCCTCGTCGAGGGTTCCGCGGATGATGGATTCCAACTCATCTCCATCGAGCGCCCAGTTCCTGTCAGGGTCCAGAGGAGCGTAGACGGGGGTAGCGTTGGCGATGATCGAATCGGGTCCGTAGTTTTCGTAGAAGGGCTCAAAGACGAGCACCCGCTCACCCGGATCGACCAGAGCCAGCATCGACGCGATCATGCATTCGGTTGCTCCACAGGCAACCGTGATTTCGCGCTCAGGATCCACTTCCCAGTCATGGAATCGGCGGTATTTTTCGGCTATGGCGCCTCGGAAGCGAGGTGAACCCCAGGTGATGGCGTACTGATTCACGTCGGCCTGGATCGCCTCACAAGCAGCGTCCTTGAGGAAATCAGGCGCGGGGAAATTGGGGAATCCCTGAGCCAGGTTGATAGCGTCGTGCTGAGCCGCCAGGCGGGTCATCTCCCGAATGACGGACTCGGTGAACTTCGAGGCCTTGGTACTGATTCGGGTCATCATTGGGACGGCGTGTCGAGCTTGGAGCCTGTCCGAGTAATGGTGTGGGTTGCGTTACAGGCGCCGCTGGTCTAGCTGCAAGGCAGGGCAACGCTGTCGATGTTCGGCCATCGTCGAGGAACCCGAACACAGCAGATGGGCTGACGCCGCCTGTAACCCGAAGGGAGAATGGGGGTTGCGGACGATCTCTGCGTTGGTCGTCGTCGTAGATGGCAGAACATCGACTTCCTCCTCCCGCCTTGATCTCGCCTCGCAAGCCCCATTCTCGCAACCCGCACCATTACTCGGACAGGCTCCTAGGTCAGAAAAATCGGGGGCCAGGCCACCTAGTACCCTGTCAACCTTGAGATTGTAGGTTCTGAACGGCCCTGGTGTCCGATCTCTGCGTTGCGCGGCCTCGACGTAGGCCAAACTATGACTGCGGCCGCGCGCCTTGACCTCGACCACCATGACTCGTCCATAACCCACAATCTCAAGGTTGACAGGGCACTAGTCCGCACTCCCATGCTCTCTAAGTATCGGTCCTGGGTAGCTGCTTCCCAGGCGCTCGTCCTCCCCGCCAGCCAGAACCCGCACTACCTCCTCATGGAAGTAGTCACACTGAGACGAGACGAGGGGATGGGCTCTCTTTTCGTACATCTCCCGGCTGCGGTTGATCTGCTCCTTCAGCTGGCCATACAGATCCGCGGAAGCATACCCTGCTTCGACATCCTGCTCGTTATAGAGCTGGATCTCTGACACCAAGAGGCGAGCCAGCCGGCGGGCATCATTGTGGTGCCTCTCCTCCTCCTCGGGGGAGACAGCGTTCGAGGTCTCCACCGAGGGTTCAGGCTCCGCCTGAGCGCCAAGATCTTCGTCAGGGCTCCTGGTCTGGTCCAACTCCTCCTCGATATCAGGAACTGGCCCAGCGGTTTCGGAGTCTACCGCAGCGCCGCGGCGCACTAGCTCCTGTAGGTAATCATTTTTCAGTACCAGAGTGGCAATGTGGGTTGACAGCTCCAGGAGCTCGACGCTGAAAGAGCGCTCGGCGTCCCCATAGAAGACGAGCGGGACTTCGTCCTCGAACACAAACGGAATGCAAACCGCGGCATGGGCCGGTACAACGTCCTGCCGCAGCCAGGGAAACTCGGTGGTCAGGCCCTGCTCCGAGTAAAAGATGCAGCTCTCGGCTCCGGCACGCCCGATCGCACTGCCAGGCGACTGAGATCCGATCTCCTGAATCAGTCCGGGTGAGAAGCCAAATCCCTTCCAAGGAGCATAGCTACCTTCCTTTCCTCGAAAGAGAATTCCGCGCTGCAAATTCTCCTGCACCTCCGCCAGATAGATCTCCAGGATCTCCTCCTGACCGCTTCCCTTGACAAGCTTGCGAATGAGATAGTTAACTCGAAGGTGGATACGGCAGGCCGATTCTGCGTCCAGGACCTCCGAGATCTCATCGAACGACCCGGCCAGCATCTCGACCATCTTCAGGTCCCTGGCCAGTCCCGCCTGAGTCTCTTTCAAACGAGACTGAACCGCAGCAAGCTGGTCACGGATCTCCTGCAGGGCAGACTTTTCGTTCCCAACATCGGCCTGAAGATCACTTTCACTTCCTGCGTGCATACAGTAGTGTCCCAACGTTTGGGCTTCTAATCTCTGTAAAGTATTAATGAGTAATATGTTAGAGAAGATAATGGGTGTTTCCGACTTGAAAGTGAGTGTACGCTCACGCCCTTCAGTTCATAAGGAGGGCGAGCATGTACACGGGCACGACGATTTTTTCTCAGGTGATGCGGCATCTTCCCTGGCATCATTTTCATCGCATTGTTCAGCACTACGGAGGCGACTACAAGGTCAAGTCGTTCCGCTGTGCCGACCATTACCGGGTCATGGCCTTTGCACAGTTGACCTATCGCGAGAGCTTGCGCGATATCGAAGCCTGCCTACGGGCCATGAGATCCAAGCTCTTCCACATGGGCATTCGCTCCACGGTCTCCCGCAACAATCTGTCCAATGCCAACGAGAGGCGCGACTGGCGCATCTATGCCGAGTTTGCCCAAGTGCTTATCGCCGAAGCGCGCCGCCTGTACACCGACGAGGACCTGGGAGTCGACCTGAACGCGACCGTCTATGCCTTGGACTCCACGACCATCGACCTGTGCCTCTCGGTCTTCCCCTGGGCGCGCTTCCGCCGTACCAAGGGGGCGATCAAACTGCATACCTTGCTCAACCTGCACGGCGCCATTCCCGAGTTCGTTCTGATCTCGGACGGAAAACTGCACGATGTCCACGCCTTGGACCACCTGATTCCTGGTCCCGGTGCCTACTACATCATGGATCGCGGATACCTGGATTTCGGGCGCCTGTACCGACTCCATTCTGCCCGGTCGTTATTCGTGACCCGCGCCAAGGCCAACTTCAAGTTCCGCCGCCGCTACTCCCACCCGGTGGACAGAACGACGGGACTGATCTGCGACCAAACTGTCCTGCTGAGCACCTTCTATCCGGCCAAGGCCTACCCCGAACCTTTGCGTCGCATCAAGTTCTTCGACGTCACCACCGACCTGCGGCTAGTATTCCTCACCAACGACTTTGCTTCTCCCGCTCTGACTATTGCCCGGCTCTACAAGCTCCGCTGGCAGATCGAACTGTTCTTCAAATGGATCAAACAGCATCTCCGCATCAAGGCCTTTTACGGCACCAGTCCCAATGCCGTGAAAACACAAATCTGGATCGCCCTCAGTACCTACCTGCTCATCGCCATCATCCGCAAGCGCCTCTATCTCGAGTTGCCGCTCTACACAATTCTCCAGGTCCTGAGTGTCTCGCTCTTCGAGAAAACCCCAATTTTACAGGCCTTTCAGGACATGCATTACATTACTCAGAATAGTGACATTCATAAACAGTTGATGTTATTCGACTAACGCTGGGACGCTACTGGCGTGCATACTAGTTGTAGCGGCATCTTAGAGAGCACTGTGTGGAGTGTCAACCGCTTCCGGTACGAGGTCTCCGACGACGGGCCGTTCCAGATGGTCATCCGGGAACTGGATTCATGGGCGAGGGAGATTCGATGGCTGCTGAAGCGCTAACGGGCTACAATGGCTTCTCCTAATCGGCTGCTCCGCACAGAGGATTCGATCATGAGAGATTTGACGATTCTAGGCGGCGGCAACACAGCCTTCGCCGCCGCCGCCAACCTGAGCCTGCGAGGCTTCAGAGTCACGCTCTGCGAGCACCCCTCCTTTTCCTGGACGCTGGACCCCATACACGACTCTGGCATCATTGAGCTGGATGGGGTCGCCGGACAGGGAGAGGCTGAGATCCATCGACTGACGACGGATTTCTCAGAGGGCCTTCAAAACGACCTGTTGCTGACGATCGTACCAGCCTACGCCCACAAGCCCTTTGCCGAAGCATGTCGGCCCCACCTGCGCGAAGGACACATTCTTGTTCTTCTTCCCGGAACCTTGGGCACGCTCGAGGTTGCCAGTATTCTGGGGCTCGACCAGGCGGGGCATTCGCAGGTGACGCTGGCCGAGACTGACACCGCCCCCTATGTCTGCCGGAAGGTAGCTCCTGATGCCGCCCACATCTGGGGCGTGGTCGCTTCCCTGGGAGTGGGAGTCCTTCCCTCGGGCGAGAGTAATCGAGTCGCTGAGCTCCTCTCCGATATCTTCACGGTAGACGGTCTGGGAGCGGCGCAACCAGTGACAGGAGCATCAGCGGAATCTCGCACCGCGGTTTCGCTTTACTCCAACGTCCTCGAGTGTGGACTGAGCGCGATGAATCCGGTCGTCCATCCTCCAGGGGTGCTGATGAACGCCGGCCGGGTCGAGTACTCAAAGGGCGATTTTTTCTTCTACGAGGAAGGCGTCACGCCAGCGGTGTGCCAGGTAATCTACGCGTTGGACGCGGAGCGGCGTGCGATCGGCGGAGCACTTGGACTGGATCTGACTCCGGTCGACCAAGCCTTTCACGAGGCCGGATTCGGTCCTAAGGGCGACCTTTGGAGCACGATCAATGGTAGCCAGATGTTGACCCAATTGCGCGCACCTGGAGCCATGAATACGCGCTGGCTCACTGAAGATGTTCCCTACGGGATAGCCGCCTGGGGCTCCCTGGCCGATCAGCTAGGCGTCTCGGCGTTGCTGATGCACTCATTGGTGAAGCTCGCCTCCGCGGCGCTGGGGAAGGACTTCCTCCAGACAGCAAGAACCGTTGATAAGCTCGGGATCGCGGGAATGAATCGGGAAGAGCTACTGAGCTACGTTACAAGCGGACAGAAATAGCGGGACGTCCCAGTGCTAAGGGTTCGTGCAAGAATAACTTCGCAGAACCCTAAGCTCCAGGCTATTGCGAGGAGGCCGTGGAAGCCCCATTCTCGGCATAGCGTGCCTTGAAATCGGAGACTACCGATTTCGAATCCAGATCCAGCACTTTGGCGTAGGCAGCAATGATGTAGGTCAGGTAGGAGCCCTGGGGCAGCTTCAGGTAGTCATCGCCCTCCAGCGCCTCAAGGTATTGGACTCCGATCTTGGTCGCCTCGGAAATACTCTTCAAGGACATTCCCTTGGCATTCCTGACATGCCTCAAATATTGGCCGGTTGGCAGTGAGTATTCCTGGCCGACCAGTGGTGTCGATTGCTCCTGGGACTCGACTGTCTCCGGTTTGGGCTCAGCCTCATCCTCCGCTCGACGACCACGGAGCGGGAGATGCACTCTCTGCCAGATGCTCTTCAGCAGATTGGATTCTTTAGTCGGCTTTTCGACTTCCGGTTTGGACCTCTTGACGAGTTTGAGCGCCGGATCGGTGATGCTCTTGTTGTAGGATCGCCTCTTTTCCGGATCGCTAAGGGTTCGAAACGCTTCTTCTATCTTGCCGAACGTCTCTTCTCGTTCGCCTTCCCGCAGTAGAGAATAGCTAGCGAACGACCCCGGTCCGTACATGGCAGCCGCAGTGCGATAAGCGTGTCCGATTTCTTCCTTACTGGCACTTCGAGCTACACCCAAAAGGTCATAAAGCAATGGCTCTTTCGCATCCTTCAACTTGCCGACCTCCTCTGTCCCGCAGTTGCCTCGTAGAGTAGCATGCGATCCGCGATCACTTTCAGGGCATAGGTGGTCTTTGAATTCGGATGGGCGAACACATAAGGCGTCAGACGTTTCAGGGAGAAGGATACGGTGTCGTCGTTCGGAACCGCGCCCAGGAAGTTGATACTCACTCCCAAATACTTTTTCACAAGATGGACCATCGATGTCCCGAGAACGGCATCGTCTTCGGTCCTCAACTTGTTCACGATCAGACAGGGCCGGAAGCGGTCCAACTCTTCGGTCAGGAGGTCCCCATATTCACTGTTATAGGAACGAACCACGTCCAAGAAGCCGGGAATCGTAGGAACGCCCCCGCGGGATTTCGCCGCATCCTTGATCATGTTTTCAATCTCGAAGTGGCGGATGCTCGACTTCAAGACCCGGAGGCATACCGATCGGAGAAACTGATAGGCATTCTCAGTCGAGGCTGGATCAGGGTTGACGACCAGGACCGGGAGGTCTGAGATGGGAAAGAAATCGATACAGTTGAAGTTGGTGCCGCCCCCGATATCAATGATGGTCCTACCGCCATCGAGGTCCTTGATATGCCTCAGGAGCTTTTGCTTCTGCAGATAGCTCAGATTGGCCATGAACAAGCGCTCGTGCGAACCGGCCACCAGATTCAGCCCCCGGTAGGGCGTCTTCGTCACTACATCGGTGAGCTGGGGAACGTCACTGTCGACAAAATCTGCAAGCGTCACATCCGCTTTCGGTACTCCCAGAAAGGTGTGGAGATTGGGTGCCCCCAGATCTGCGTCGATCATAGTGACTTGAGTCCCGTTTCCAGAAACGAGCAGACCTAGGCTCGCAGAAACAAAAGTCTTTCCTGTCCCGCCTTTCCCTCCTCCGATAGACCAGATCGTCTGTGATCTCTTCTTGGTCTGTCCCAGCACTTCCTGTCCCAAGTCAAGTTACCCGTTCTCAGATCGAACGGGGGCATCATCACTCTTGCGGCTGACCAGCTCAAGGAGTCCGAGGGCAAGTAATCCAACCGCGGACATCACTGCCAATTCAGCCAGTAAAGGTGCTCGTTTTTTTACGCGTGGGGTCGGGTGTTCCCATTCGGGCTGGGTAGGAGCAAAGGACTCCAAAACACCATCCAGGCCATCTCTTTCGAGAGTGTTCTCCACTTCCATCCTCCCCTAATGCTCAGCCCCAAGCGAAATTGTTTACCGATATTAGCACATCATTCGTGCACAGGCAACGATAACCCGTCTATTTACCCACACTTCGGCCTTTGATCGGATTCAGATTGCCGGTGAGATTCAACACCAGATCAGAGGATCTCCGTCAGCGGCGACCCCGGTTGCGGGCAGCCACGTTCCTCTGTCACCCACCAGGTGCACATATCTGCGGCGGTTCCGAAAAGACTGCAGTCCATCAACCCAACAGCAGCGAATCGGCAAGCCAGACCGCTGCAAGACCCAAGAGGGCACCGCAGAGGACATCCAGAACGTAGTGATAGCGACCATAGACAGAACCAAACCACATACCCGCTACTACAATCAGGGCGGGAGCGCCTCCCCATACTCCCCACACACGCCAGCACCACACCAAGAAGACGACCGCTGTCGAGCTGTGAGAGCTCGGCATGGCTCCCCCTTTCAAGGCTGGCCCACGGTACATGATGTAGTTGATGAGGCGGGTAAACCCATACCCATCCAGACGCTGTTCCGAAGTCTCCAAGAGGCCGTTTTCGACCAGAGCCCAGCGTGGACCTACCGTTGGAGTCACCGCGAAAAACAGATAGGAGATCGCATAGGCGCTGAGTACTGCAAACGCCATCGATTCGAATTCGCGAAGACGCCCCGCTAGATAGAGGAAAACTCCCAGAATGGGAGTGTAAAGATAGTATGAGAAATAGAAGAAGTGCATCAGTTCCGTGAGCCAGGGCCGTTTCCCACGAGCCCACCAAAGGCTGGGCTGCCCCAGGAATCGTTCTTCCAACCTGAGGATCTTCGCGTCGAGCGAGTATTCGGGGGGATGGATGGAGCTCAAGGTATGCCCCGCCCATGTGTAGGCCCACCAGAAGAACAGGATCGGGGACCAGAGCCGGAGGAAAAGGCTGTTCGACAGCGAAATGAAGACGAGGCCAGCGATCAGAGCAGCGTTCGCTAGAAGCAGTTGAAACAGACGTTCAGGACGCTGACGGCCCAGGGCAAGCAGCAGCGAGTGGGCCACCAGGTAGGCGACACATAGCCAGATCGAGTAGGCTCCTACAGGGCTCATCTCCAATACAGCTCCCTGACCCTCCCCCTCGTGCCTCGACAACGGGGACACCTGTAGCCAAGTTTCCCATACTCAGTCTACTACGGCGCCACGACCCTGGTCCTAGATGATCGATTCCGGAATAACATGACAATTGTTGTTCCGTGGTAGAGAATTCGGATCGAATGTCGGGAAGCCGACAGTCAAGCCAGACGGGTGTGGAATCGAGGACCGAGAAGTGCTTCTCCTCTATCTCTGTGGTGCCATCGCGGGAGTTTTCCTGCTTGGGAGCCTGCTTCTCAAGTTGCTTCTCTGGCCCTTGAAGGTGAGGACGGCGGCTCGCCGCTGGTTCAAGGTTACCCTCCTTTCCTACCTGCTGTTTCTCCCCTTGTTCTTCGATTTCTTACTGCTCCCGATTCTGCTCTCCTACCTGATTGCGAACTCCTCAACCCGACCTCGGGACCGGTCGATCAGGCGTAGTCCGACTGACTTCGGGAGAAGCTTCAAAGAAGTCACGTTCCCAAGCAGAGACGGTATCAAACTGAGGGGCTGGTTCATGGGTGCGGAAGGGGAAAAGCCAGGAATCGTCCTGAGTCACGGACTGTTTTGATCAACGACAAATGGAATTCCCGCAGCGACAATTGGAAATCCCCACACGAGGGATAAAAAAAAAGAGCTGTAGCCGTCCTCTGAGACGACTCTTTTCGGGGTCCTCCTTTCTGTAAAAAAGAGAGATTGTTTTTAGAATGCGAGGGGGATGGAGTGAGGGCGTAGCCCGAACGGAGCTCCCCCTCGCTCGCGCCGGCGTCGAGGGGAGTGGACCAGATCCACGAGGCTCCTGAGCGGCCTCTGTAGGGCGCTGTACGACCTCTCCCCTTGGCGGGCACTCGTCTATCGTCCCCACCAAGCACTTCCCAGGGGCCAATCAGCCGATTTGCCCGGATTTGAACTCCTCGCGGTTTCCTCATTTCGTGGTTTCCTGCTGTTTCTTCTTGGCGCTCTCCATTCGGTAGCTCGAGACGTTGAGTTCCAGAATCACGCTGTGGTGCACCACCCGATCAATCGCCGCCACCGTCGTCATGGGGTCCTTGAAGATCCTCTCCCAGTCCGAGAAGATCAGGTTGCTGGTCAGCAAGATGCTGCGGCGTTCGTAGCGATGGGCCAGCAGTGTGAAAAGAACCTCCATTTCCTCCCGACTTTGCTGAACGTAGCCGATGTCATCGACTATGAGAGCCTCGAAGCGATCCAGTTTCTTGAGCTCCTTCTCCAGAGTCAGATCGATTTTGGCCCGCAGCAATCGCTGTACCAGCAGGGCGCAGGTAGAGAATAGAACCCGGCGCCCCAGCAGAATCAACTCCTGCCCCAGAGCACAGACTAGATGCGTCTTGCCGCTTCCAGGGTTGCCGAAAGCCAAGACGTTCTCGGCGCGATCCAAAAACGTACCTTCCAGCAGCGCCGTCAGTTGTCGATCCACGCTTTGGGGCAAGCGCGAGCGGTCCAACGCCGTCAGCGTTTTCTCCCAGGGAAGCTTCGAGATTCGGCGCAGGCGCTGGATTTTGCGCTCGTGCCGCTCCGCCACTTCGATCTCAGATAACGACAAGAGAAACCGGGGATAGGACAGACTTTCCTGGGTAGCCAGTGCCGCCTGGGCGGCGGAGTGCTCCCGAAAGGCTGGTAGATGCAGCTGGACAAGGCACTCGCGAAGCCGGGTCAAGTTGCCTCCACTCATGATCTCACCTCCCGGCTCTCCAGCAGCGTGTCGTAGACGCCCACGTCCATCTTCTCCACCGCCACTTCCCAGGGCTCCACCACCGGATCGACGAGGCATTCTCGTAGTGCTTCGAAACGGATTCTTTGTCCCCTCTCAATCAGCCCCTGAAGTGCCTCTCGCACTCGCTGCTCACCTTCCTGGGCAGCCAACTCGAGGATCTTCAGATACTGGCGATCCGCCGTGGCTGGACAATCTTGGCGCAGCTCGTCGTAGGCGACTCGAAACAAGATCCCCGGAAACAGATCCTCGCGCCAGCGATAGCGAGTGAACGCCCCCGGCTTGCGCACCAGGGAATGGATCACCTGCCGGTAGTCAATGCGATGCTTGCCTTCTCCTCGCAAGCGAGGCATGCGTGCCTGTGGCTGACCCCCGTAGTAGACCTCCACCTGATCCGCCCACACCCTCACCTGCACCCGCTCGCCGATCAACCGGCTGTCCACCGAATAGGTGTTGTGGCGAACCCGGATCGTACTGCTGGGGGAGACTCTCACCCACTGCCGGGTGAAGTCATCCAGACGGCGTGCCGGCAACGGGCGCATCACGGCCAGCTCTTCTCCCAGGCGCTTTTGCCGGGTCGCATTGCGCCGGTCCACAATCACCGCTACAAAACCCTCGTACTCTTCCCGGCTGGAAAAATCACGGCTACACCGCAGCAGCAGTTCCTGCTCGATGGCCCGTTTCAAGCGGTGATGGGCCTGTTCCACATCCCCGTTCTCGTGAGCCTTTCCTGCCTGGGTGCGACTCGAGCGCATCCCGAAGTGTCTCAGCAACCCTTGATAGCGCTCGGTGAACTCTTCCCGTTTCAGGTTGTTGACGGCCGCCGAAAGCCGGTCTGTTCGGTGTTCCTCGGGCAGCGCCCCCAACTCCCACAACGCGTTCTGAAGCCCCAGGCTGAGGCTCTCAAAGGACTCACTGAAACACAGCGTGGTCGCTTCCCAGTTCGAGTAGGCCAAAACAAAGTGGTACAGCAGATGGGGAAACGGCTGGCCCTGGATCGTCACTCCCAGACGCCCCATAAACGTAAAGTCCGATTGAGATTGATGTCCCGGCCGATACTTCTGCGGGAACATCACCTCCTTCGCTTCTCCGTGTTGTGCCTTCCACTGCTTGATCCTGCGCTGCAGCGTCCTCAACTGACCTTGCTGGAAGACCCCTTCCTGCTGGCGGCACAAATACTCGAACACCGCTGTCGCTTCCACCGTCGGAGATCGCTTCAGGATCTCTTCCACCTCTGGCCACACCGACTCGAACGGATCCGATCGAGTTCGCCATTATCGCTCCGGCTGACTCTGGCTCGGCAGCTTTCCCGACTTCAGGTACTTCCGAGCCGTCTTTCGCGACAGCCCCGCTTTGGCCGCCGCCATCGTTAGCGTCTTCTCGTTCTTTTGCAACTTTACTAACCTCCGCACTTGCTGATCCTTAACCATGCCCTCATGGTCAGGATCAGCCCTGAAAAAGTGGGGAATTCTATTTGTCGTCGTGGGAAATTCTAACTGTCGCCAATCACTGTTTCGAAATCGGCAGGAAGTATTGGAGCGGGCCTGTCTCCTTAATCAGGCAAACTACCCTACGTTGGTGTTCGACCTCAGAAACCATGGGAAAAGCCAGAAGAAGCACGTTTCACTCGGCTTCAAGGAGAGACTGGACGTATTGGCGGCCTGCGATTTTCTGAAGACGGAACTAGGCGACACCCCCCTTGTCCTCTTCGGAGTTTCGTTGGGAGCAGTAGCCTCGATTCACGCCGCTGCCGAACTGGGCCCAGAGCTAACGGCTGTCATTGTCGACAGCCCCTTTCGGAGCCTGAAAGAGACGGTGGACCGACATACCCGGCTGTTTCTGGGAATACCCACGATTCCCTTCGCCAATATCTTCGTTTGGAACCTTGCCAGAATAGGGGAGTTCGACCCCTCCGATGTAGACACGATCGCGGCCCTGCGCCGCCTTGGTCAGGGTTCGACCCTGTTGATCTACGGCGCCGAAGACCGCCGCATTCCCTCCGCCACAAGTCGAGCCATCTGGGAAGCCATTCCCCATCCAAACAAGCGGATCGCCCGGTTCGAAGGTGCCACCCACGGGGCGGCCTTCAGATCTGCCCCCGATCGCTACATGGGGCTGCTAACTGACTTTCTGGAAAACCCGATGCGTACGACCTGGGAAGAGAACTGAAGATCCAGCTAGGAGCCTGTCCGAGTATCGGACAGGCTCCTAGGTCGAGGGGACGGCAACCTTGTCGAAAGATTCGGGATCTCTGGAGAGCCAGGCCGGTAAGGCCTGGTCGCTGCCATCCAGAACCTCACGCACCTTCCGGGCCAGGGCGTCGGAGGTAAAAGGCTTTGCCAGGAATATGTCGGCCGACACCATCATCTTGGGTCGGGCCATCGCGCCCTCGGCATACCCTGAGGTGAAGAGGATTCGGGTGTCTGGCCTTAGCGCACCGACATGCTGCGCTAGCTCGGGACCACTCATCGAGGGCATTACAATATCGGTGACCATGAGATGGATCGTGCCCTCGCTGCGATCGCAAATGTCCAGGGCCTGCTCGCCGTGACTCGCCTCGAGCACACTGTAACCACAATGCTCGAGAACTTGCCGCGTTAGCCTGCGAACTGTCTCTTCGTCTTCAACCAGCAGGA
This sequence comes from Acidobacteriota bacterium, assembly GCA_965219855.1. GTDB lineage: Bacteria > Acidobacteriota > UBA6911 > RPQK01 > JAJDTT01 > CAUZIZ01. Next base: position 152,331 of record CBDCOR010000009.1, on the reverse strand, counting down.
TGGTTTCCGAGCCGAGAACGTTCTGCCTGGAATCGGGTCTAGCGGAAGCCGGCGAGGATGCTGCAGCTACCTTTGGAAGATAGATTCGGAAACTCGTCGCTTCTCGCGGCTGACTATGTACGGTCACATAGCCACCACTCTGCTTGACGATCCCATAGACCGTCGACAGGCCGAGTCCCGTTCCCTTACCCAACTCCTTGGTTGTAAAGAAAGGTTCGAAGATCTGGGAGCGCGTTGCCTCGTCCATTCCAATCCCATTGTCCGACACGACCAACAAAACGTACGGTCCGGCCTTAATGTCGACGTGCTGGTCCACATAGGAGCGATCGACCTCGATGTTCGAGGTCTCGATGCTGAGCTCTCCTCCTCCAGGCATGGCATCCCGCGCATTTATAGCAAGATTCAAGACTACCTGCTCGATCTGTCCCGGATCGGCCTTGACCTGTCCCAGATCAGATTGGGAGCTCACCATCAGATTCACGTCCTCACCAATCAAGCGTCGCAGCATCTTCTCTGTATCTGATACCAGCTCCCTGAGATTGATGATTCTGGGTCGAAGGACCTGTTTACGGCTGAAGGCCAGGAGCTGACGAGTTAGCGATGCAGCTCGCTCGGCAGCCTTCTTGATCTGCCCAATCGCCTCGCGCCGCGTGTCGTATTCAGGAAGCTGCATATTGACGAGATCACTGTAGCCCAGGATGGCCGTCAACATATTGTTGAAATCAGTAGTGTCCCAACGTTTGGGTTTCTAATCTCTGTAAAGTATTAATGAGTAATATGTTAGAGAAGATAATGGGTGTTTCCGACTTGAAAGTGAGTGTACGCTCACGCCCTTCAGTTCATAAGGAGGGCGAGCATGTACACGGGCACGACGATTTTTTCTCAGGTGATGCGGCATCTTCCCTGGCATCATTTTCATCGCATTGTTCAGCACTACGGAGGCGACTACAAGGTCAAGTCGTTCCGCTGTGCCGACCATTACCGGGTCATGGCCTTTGCACAGTTGACCTATCGCGAGAGCTTGCGCGATATCGAAGCCTGCCTACGGGCCATGAGATCCAAGCTCTTCCACATGGGCATTCGCTCCACGGTCTCCCGCAACAATCTGTCCAATGCCAACGAGAGGCGCGACTGGCGCATCTATGCCGAGTTTGCCCAAGTGCTTATCGCCGAAGCGCGCCGCCTGTACACCGACGAGGACCTGGGAGTCGACCTGAACGCGACCGTCTATGCCTTGGACTCCACGACCATCGACCTGTGCCTCTCGGTCTTCCCCTGGGCGCGCTTCCGCCGTACCAAGGGGGCGATCAAACTGCATACCTTGCTCAACCTGCACGGCGCCATTCCCGAGTTCGTTCTGATCTCGGACGGAAAACTGCACGATGTCCACGCCTTGGACCACCTGATTCCTTGTCCCGGTGCCTACTACATCATGGATCGCGGATACCTGGATTTCGGGCGCCTGTACCGACTCCATTCTGCCCGGTCGTTATTCGTGACCCGCGCCAAGGCCAACTTCAAGTTCCGCCGCCGCTACTCCCACCCGGTGGACAGAACGACGGGACTGATCTGCGACCAAACTGTCCTGCTGAGCACCTTCTATCCGGCCAAGGCCTACCCCGAACCTTTGCGTCGCATCAAGGCCTTTTACGGCACCAGTCCCAATGCCGTGAAAACACAAATCTGGATCGCCCTCAGTACCTACCTGCTCATCGCCATCATCCGCAAGCGCCTCTATCTCGAGTTGCCGCTCTACACAATTCTCCAGGTCCTGAGTGTCTCGCTCTTCGAGAAAACCCAAATTTTACAGGCCTTTCAGGACATGCATTACATTACTCAGAATAGTGACATTCATAAACAGTTGATGTTATTCGACTAACGCTGGGACGCTACTGTGTTGAAATCGTGGGCGACTCCGCCAGCTAGCCTACCGATCGCTTCCATCTTCTGCGCCTGGCGAAGCTGCTCCTCACTCTCCTTCAGTGCCTCCTCGGTCTGTCGCAATTCGGTGATGTTCTCGTGGGCGACTACCACTCGGATGCGCCCGTCCGATTCGAATCGGGTCACATTCACCGCGAACCAATGTCTGCGGCTATCACTACTGCATTCATACAGGGATACTTCTCGCTGCCCTTTGACAACCTCACGTATCACTCCGGCCAATTCAAGCCCGTTTCTGCTCCAGTCGACTGAGGCGGATTCACAAGCCTCCACGTAATCGGTTCCTACAGGATAACTGGAGCCGAAGAGGTGCTGATCCCCGACGAAGCGGAGCCAACCCTTGTTTACGGCGATGATCACTCCGCTCTCGTCCAGAATCGCAATATATGACGAGACAGTAGCGTCCCAGCGTTAGTCGAATAACATCAACTGTTTATGAATGTCACTATTCTGAGTAATGTAATGCATGTCCTGAAAGGCCTGTAAAATTGGGGTTTTCTCGAAGAGCGAGACACTCAGGACCTGGAGAATTGTGTAGAGCGGCAACTCGAGATAGAGGCGCTTGCGGATGATGGCGATGAGCAGGTAGGTACTGAGGGCGATCCAGATTTGTGTTTTCACGGCATTGGGACTGGTGCCGTAAAAGGCCTTGATGCGACGCAAAGGTTCGGGGTAGGCCTTGGCCGGATAGAAGGTGCTCAGCAGGACAGTTTGGTCGCAGATCAGTCCCGTCGTTCTGTCCACTGGGTGGGAGTAGCGGCGGCGGAACTTGAAGTTGGCCTTGGCGCGGGTCACGAATAACGACCGGGCAGAATGGAGTCGGTACAGGCGCCCGAAATCCAGGTATCCGCGATCCATGATGTAGTAGGCACCGGGACAAGGAATCAGGTGGTCCAAGGCGTGGACATCGTGCAGTTTTCCGTCCGAGATCAGAACGAACTCGGGAATGGCGCCGTGCAGGTTGAGCAAGGTATGCAGTTTGATCGCCCCCTTGGTACGGCGGAAGCGCGCCCAGGGGAAGACCGAGAGGCACAGGTCGATGGTCGTGGAGTCCAAGGCATAGACGGTCGCGTTCAGGTCGACTCCCAGGTCCTCGTCGGTGTACAGGCGGCGCGCTTCGGCGATAAGCACTTGGGCAAACTCGGCATAGATGCGCCAGTCGCGCCTCTCGTTGGCATTGGACAGATTGTTGCGGGAGACCGTGGAGCGAATGCCCATGTGGAAGAGCTTGGATCTCATGGCCCGTAGGCAGGCTTCGATATCGCGCAAGCTCTCGCGATAGGTCAACTGTGCAAAGGCCATGACCCGGTAATGGTCGGCACAGCGGAACGACTTGACCTTGTAGTCGCCTCCGTAGTGCTGAACAATGCGATGAAAATGATGCCAGGGAAGATGCCGCATCACCTGAGAAAAAATCGTCGTGCCCGTGTACATGCTCGCCCTCCTTATGAACTGAAGGGCGTGAGCGTACACTCACTTTCAAGTCGGAAACACCCATTATCTTCTCTAACATATTACTCATTAATACTTTACAGAGATTAGAAACCCAAACGTTGGGACACTACTGACAGAGATTAGAAACCCAAACGTTGGGACACTACTGATGACGAGAGAGAATCAAGCGCGGATTGGAGGAACAGTTTCGATTTCTGTAAAACCGTAGTCCGTTCGTGGTTCATCTGATAGGCGTAGTACATCACCAGAATCACCGGTATCGCGATTCCAACCGCCATCAACTGGGTGCGCTGGAAGTTAGCGAATATAATGCCCGCAGTTACCGCCCCTGCTACGTTCGTCACCCAGGCCCAACGGCAGTTCTGCCTCCAGGTCTCAACAAAAGGATTCTTGGTGGTCAGGGAAAGCACGAGGGCGACAGCTCCGGAATTAAGGAGAAAGTACAGAAGTCCCCACAGCACCAGCATGATCAGGAAATATGGGAAACCTTCGACATCGGTCCCACTCAGCGGAGGATCTGCATTAAGCGAGCTGTAGAAGAGGTGACCGGCCAAGAAGGTCACGAGGGAAAGCTGACTGTAGTTGAAAACAGCCCGGTAGAGCTTCCCGCTCCTGCAGCTGGCGAGAATACCGTCAATGACTGAAATCGTCACTCCCACCTCGGGAGAGAACAGAAGAACGGCGGCGAAGATGAAGGTGCCGCTGGCGGTGATCGTAAGTGCTTCGGATTTGTTCTTGGCGTAGGGAAGGCGAACCGGAAAGAAGCTGGCTGCAATGGCGGCCGTGGCCAATAGAAGCCAGGTAAGCTCCGTGGAAACAAAGGAAGAATCGTGGCTGAAATAAGTACCTTGGCTTTTACTGGGACACGATCTGTGAAGAGGAGCATGGGCCAAGAGAACCTCTGGCGCATATGTCATCCTGCCAGGGAGGGCAAGGGACACCGCACCGTTCTCCAACTCAGAGATCTTATCGACACCCGCCAATGGGGACTTTACGAAGTGGGTCGGAAGCCGGGCTAAGCTGACTCTTCATTGGGCGGACGTAGCTTTGGGCTCCAGGCCGAAGTCTTATTTTTTCCGAACCTTTGGCTGGGACGGCGGCCTGGAGACCACCGCTACAACTTGGACCCAAAGTTTCTTCCTGGAGGATCCAGCGGCCCAAGGCTAGGCAGACGCCGCACCCCGTCTTTTTACCGCCACGACCACGGATCCGATGATCATCCCGACCAGGGTGCCAAGCACGATCCAGATCAGAAGATTGCGGACGGGAATCAAGAACAGACCCTGTAGAGCCGTGACACCCTCGCCAACGACGCCTCCCCCTTCAACGCTAAAACGAGGAGCCGTCCAGTTGAGAAGGTAGGCCGCGATATAGGTTGCCATGACCATCAAACGGGTGTAGGCGACAAAGCACAGAAGAGTCTTGAGAAGAGATTTGTAGGGACGATCAGCAGCGGCTAGATTCACACCAAAATAGATCGGAACCAGCAGGTACAACCAGGCAACCCCGAAGACCTTATTGACATCCGAGGGCGCTCCGATCTGTTCCAATACCACACGAACCACTACCACAATAGCCGCGATGATAAGCGGCAGCCTGATCAAGCTAGACATTTCGGGTCCTCCTTCTTCCGGCTAGCAGAATCCTGAACAGTTATGAACTCGAATTCTAAGAGAGTGGCAGCGCAGGGTCAACCTGGCCGAACAGTAGGAACAGTAGAGCTTCAATCCCTGAATCCTCTACCTCTGCCCCTGAAAGACCCGTGAATCCCTGAAAGACCGGAACAGGCGTATCAGAAGCCAGAGCAGCAGTGCCAGTAGCGATTCCAGGAAGGTGAAAAGACAAGCACCTTCCAGGCTGAATGGCGACTCTGCGAAGATCCGGTATAAAGGGACCAGAAGCGGCCACCCCAGACGAACATCAAGCAGCGGCCAGAAAAGCTCAACGCCGTGATCCACGACGTCGGCGGTGCAGGCCAGATCGACGACGCTATGACTGGCGAGGAGGACGAAAACCAGCTGGGAGGAGACCTCCTTGAAGAAACTCGGACGCAAAAGAGCCCAGAGGAGACTCACAAGTGCGAAGCTAATGAGGGAGTGAGAGAAGGTGCGGTGGAAATCTTGGAGAGGCGCCCCCCATCCCCACACAAGGATGAAATCGAAATCAGGAAGAACGGCCAGCAGGGCGGCGAGAGCCCGAACCTTCTGATCTCGAGATCGGGTGACCGCCAGCGCAACCGCCCAGTGTGCAATGGGAAGAGCCATTCTGCCCTCAATCCCCCTAAGGGCTCGCGCAGACCTCCTGTTTCAGACTCCGAATTGCCGCTTCAACCTCTCGAGCAACACCGTCGTATCCCAATCCTGGGCTGAACCGGATGGGGCTCCCAAACGATACCTGGACACTGGCGCGACGGGGACGCCGGTGATGAACCGAATAGACATCGAAGGTGCCCCCCAGGTACACGGGGACAATCGGAACTCGAAGGTGCAAAGCCATGAAGCCGATTCCCCCTTTGAATTCTTGCAGCTTGCCATCGGACGAGCGGTGTCCTTCCGGATATACCAGCGGGCAAAATCCACTGTCCAACAGATCACCGGTGTATCTCAGAACCTGTCGAACTCCTGCCGTTTCCTGGGGCAGCGGATAGGCGTTGAAACAGGCACAGGCCAGAACATATTGAGCCGCTGCCGATGCTCTTTGGCGAACCGTATATCCGGCGGGTCGGAAGAAGGGACGAAACGTCTCCTTTGCCATCGCCGGGGCCAGCCGGCGGCGCCAGAAATAGGGAAGCCCTGCCAGGAGAGCTACCGTGTCAAAGTGGCTGGCGTGGTTGGCAGCGAAAATCAAGGGAGGCTGAGTCGAGGACAGGTTCTGAATCCCAGAGACGGAGAGAGGGATGTAGTGACGAAAAACCGGCAGTGCGAATCCCTCCTGAACCGCCCAACGAAGCCAGCGCAGTGGAAGCCAGCGACTCCAGCGGGGCAGCTTCGGCAGACTCTGGTCCTTCTGGAGCCTGCTCTCAGCCCGTGCTTCCGGCCGTGTCCACGCTGAACTCCAGGGAGATTGAGAGGACTCGGAGACGGTGTCCCCTTTCATCTCGGTCAGCCAACTATTGAGTTCACCCACCTTGGATATCTGTGCGAACTGTGCCTCTTCCAGCTCGACCCCCAACCCGTCTTCGAGTCGAGCCAGCAAATCCACCCGATCCAATGAGGAAATTCCCAGATCCTCCGCTAGCCGAAGATCTCCCCGTATCAGGCCCGGCTCTCGGCCCGACATGGACGACAAGAGCTGCTCCAGGACTCCCGCCCGGTCCTTTCCCTGGGAGGCCTGCGAAGCCGGTATTGGACCTCTCTCCTCCACTACCCTTGCTGCGACCTCGCTCCGCTTGATCTTCGAGGTTGCTGGGGTCCGAGGAAAGTCATCTTCCCCCCACCGCGACCAACCCCGGATCCGCTGATGAGGCTCTAGTTGCTGGTTGGCCTGCCCCACCAATCCTTCGGGGTCGACCTGTTCAGTCTCCAGGATGAGCACCGCATGGACTCGTTCTTCGCCGCTGTGCGCCGAGGCAACGACAGTACTCTCACGAATATCTGGAAGCCGATTCAAGACTGATTCCACATCGTCCGGATAGACGTTGAGACCATCCGAGGTCACGATCAAGTCCTTCTTCCGACCCTTGTAGTAAAGGCGACCGTCCTCGTCCACCGATCCCAAGTCCCCAGTGTGAAACCAGCCATCCTCGTGAAGGATCGGAGACTTGATACCTCCTGCAAGGTACTCGGTGGCAACATTCTCTCCTCGCACCAGGATTTCACCGTCCGGGTTGATCCGGACTTCCTGACCACTCATCGGCTTCCCTATAGAGCCCCGCTTCGCCCTGAAAGGATGGTTGACCGTCACCACGGGACTGGTTTCAGTCAGGCCATAGCCCTGAAGCGAGACAAAGCCCAACCTCGACCAGAAGGCCTCCAGCTCGGGATCCACTCGGGCTCCGCCGAGCACTAGCGCCCAGAATTTCCATCCGAACGCGGCATGGATACGCCGGTACCTCCACCAGCGCCAAGCCACGCCGACCACACCTGGGAGCGGGGCCGGTTCGGGGAGACGACCGAATGTCCTGTGAATCTCACTCTTCAGGTTCTCAACGACACGAGGAACACTGACCAGTACGGAAACCCGCTCGCGGCGGAGGCATTCGATGATGGCTTTGGGATGCAGCTCCGCCATGAACACCACGGACCCACCCAGCAGCATCGGGACGAAGAGTCCCGCAGCTTGGCCAAACATATGGCTCAGAGGCAGCAGGTTCAGAAAGCGAATCGGCTGGAACGGACGGGCGTAGCTCTTGTATTTGTTGATCTCATACAGAAACGGATTCAGGTTGGCGCAGATATTCCGGTGCCGGTGAATAACCCCTTTGGGTTCCCCAGTAGTGCCGGAGGTATAGACGATCTCAACGATGTCATCGGGCACCCCATCAACGACGGGAACCCGGTCTCTAGGCTCGATCCCCCCAAGCGAGTCGAAAGGCAGGCACTCCAGCGTCCCGGATTCGGGATTCAGTGAATCGCCGTGAACCAGCAGCCTGGCCTGAACCTCCTGCTGGATACGCTTTACGAATTGGGCCGAAGAGCGAAAGTCGATAGGAACGACCTGGACTCCCCGTACCACACTGCCCCAAAAGGTAACCACCCACTCAGGCCGGTTTTCTCCCCAGAGGAGAATCCGGTCTCCCTTCTCGATACCCCGCTGCTCGAGATGGGCCGCAAAGCCTCCGATCTGGTTACTGAGCTCGGCCCAAGAATGGACCCAGGTGCGGTATCCAGTGTGGAAGCGGATCGCCTCCGATCCGGAATCCTGGATCCCCTGGAATAGTTCGAGAAGGGTCCTCATGAAAGAGGTGCGGCGCGTTGGGTGGAAAGCCGTTTACCCTATGGGTAAAGTAGCCTTGCTGAAGTTGAGAAAATTACACTGGGTCGAGGATTGCCCGAGAGCTGAAATGCGATCCCGGGAAGCGGTTCTACCAGAGATCCTGCTCGACCTCTGCCCCATCTACGAGATACCAGAGACCACCACCGAAGTCCCGCGCCACGCCCAGGTAGACTGCCGGGAGTAAGTCCGCCACGCTTCGCGGCACCTTCACCCGTAGTTTCAGCGTCTGGCCGGATGGGGCAGACTGCAGCTCGTATCCCCGCATCTTCAACTGGGGCATCCCCCACCAGGTCTGGGTATGATCTTGGTCGAAGTGGATCAGTTCCGCTTCGACAGCACTTCCGCCCTCGAGGAGTTCCAGCTCAGCTTCCTCCACGCCATCGACTGAACCGAACCCCAGGCGGTAGTTACCACCGGCCTCGAAGCCTCCGCAGTCAACTGAGAACTGGATATCTTCGACGCTTGTCTTGATCACCGGGGCGGTCATGGTCGCCGTGTCCTGAGCCAAGACAGCCAGGCCCAGAACCAAAACCAACGCTGTGAGTGCCCCAATTGCTTTCATGATCTTTCACCCTCCGAGTCTGCTGTTATGATAACACGTTCGACAAGGTTGGCAAGGATTGATCGGAAGGTTCGTGGCGCTGCGCTCACATTTGTCCAAACTGAGCTGCTTTCGTCTCGGATCGCTGTGATGAACAGCAAGCTGGGCATCCGGCAACAGCCAGGGACGGGGCGTCCGAATTGGACAAACCTCGATCCCGAGCATTAGAATTTTCTAAGGTCTAACGAGGTATCATTATGAAAGCAATTCGTGTCCATGAAGTCGGCGGTCCGGAAGTCCTCAAGTACGAAGAGTGTCCCGTCCCAACCCCAGGTACCGGGCAGGCTCTGATTCAAATCGAGGTCGTCGGAGTCAACTACATCGATACCTACCATCGAGAAGGACTGTATCCGGCTCCGCTGCCCTTCTCGCCAGGGGTCGAGGCGGCCGGCATCGTCGAGGCGGTCGGATCCGAAGTAGAAGACGTACGGGTTGGGGACCGGGTTGCCTACTGTTTGACGCTGGGTTCCTACGCGGAAAAATCGGTTGTGGACTCCTCCAAGCTGATTTCGATACCGGCGGAGATGGATCATCGAACGGCGGCGGCCTTGATGGTACAGGGTTTGACGGCACACTATCTGGCTTGCGACAGCTATCCCCTGCGTCCTGGCACCACGGCTCTGGTCCATGCCGCCGCTGGTGGCGTAGGACTGTTGTTGGTACAGATCGCCAAACGGCTGCGGGCACGGGTCATCGGAACGGTCTCGACCGAGGCCAAAGCAGAGTTGGCCCGGGGAGCTGGCGCCGACGAGATCGTCCTCTATACGGAAACGGACTTCGAAGCGGAGGTCAAGCGCCTAACGGAAGGACAGGGGGTAGAGGTCGTCTATGATTCGGTGGGTCAGGCAACCTTCGAAAAGAGCCTGGGTTGCCTGAAACCCAGGGGCTATCTGGTGCTCTTCGGGCAGTCTAGTGGCCCCGTGTCCTCCCTCGATCCCCAGATCCTCAATCAAAAGGGCTCCTTGTTTCTAACCCGACCCACCCTCGCCGACTACTCTTTAACTCGAGAAGAGCTCTTGAAGCGGGCCGACGACATCATCACCTGGCATTCAGACGGGGAGCTCGACGTGAGGATCGGCCACACTTTTCAGCTCGCCGAAGCGCAGCGGGCCCACCAGGAACTGCAGGGTCGCCGGACTACCGGTAAGGTACTCCTGATCCCCTAGTACCCTGCCGGAGGAGGCAGATTAGCCGGACAGGTCAAGGCCTGTCGGACTGCAAAGAGGATGCGACTAAACATGCGATTGCACGAGTATCCCAATCAATCGACGACAACTCCCGAACCCCAGGTACCAGTTCGAACAGATACTGCCGTGAACCGGACCCAACGTTTTCGCTCCGGGCGATGGCTCCTGGCAGCCATGGCCTTGCTGACGGTGTGGTTGATTCCGAACACGATCCATGCTGAGACCGCTAGGAAGATCTCGCTTACTTTTGACGACCTGCCTGGACTTGGCCCGGTGGGATTCTGGCGACCCCGAGAAATCAGCAACATGATCCTTCGCACGATGGCCAGGTACGACATCAAAGCCGCTGGGTTCGTGGTCGAGGAGCGGATCGAAAAGGATCCTTCCACCTTCGTCGTCCTGGAAGATTGGCTCGAGCGCGATCACATTCTGGGAAACAACACCTTTTCTCACGTCGACCTGCATCAGCTGGAAAGAAGGGATTTTCTGGAACACGTCAAGGACGGACAGATCTTTCTCAAAAAGCTCTCCCGGCTCAAGCGCTTCAACTTCAAGTATTTGCGGTTCCCCTACCTGCACCAGGGCGAGACCCTCAAGAAAAAGAATCGGATCGCCAAATCTCTCTATCGGGGTGGTTACGAAATTGCGCCGGTAACGATCAAGATGCCCGATTACAGGTTCAACCGAATCTATCTCGAAGTACAAGATGACGAAGAGCCTCGCAACCGGCTAAAGGGAATCTACCTGAACGAGTTGAGAAAGGCAGTTGAATACGGCGAGAAACAGTCACAAGCGGTCTTCGGTCGGAACATCCCTCATATTCTCTGGCTCCGCTGCAGCATAGCAACCGCCGGCTTTCTGGAAGACCTGATCGAACAGCTGCAGGCGCAGGGCTACAGCTTTGTTGCATTCCCTGAAGCCCTCTCCGATCCGGCCTACAAGACCGAAGAGCTGTACGCCGGCCCCCTGGGCCTCTCCTTCATTGACCGGGTAGCGGCAACCCGGGGCCTCCCGTTCGATCCTCAGCACGGTGAGCTGAAGGAAGGGGAGATCGAGCGCAGAATGAAAGCTGAAGCTGAGTAAATCCCAAGATACAAACAAATCTCGAGGCCTACCTCCAGGGACGGAAGTTGATGAATAGAATTGCAGCATTGTGGCCCTGAGAGATGACCGGGCCAGGGCCACTCGGAATGTTCCGCCAGTCGTCGAAGGCAGGATTGTTGGTGGCGAAGATCTTGCTTCTGTCGCTGGCCAGGGTCACACCCCGGTTTTTGAGGAATTCGAGCACGGGTCCCGCCGTAGCCAGATCCACCAACTCCGTAAAGTTGATGTCGCCACGGCCGTCCGGGGTGAGGAAAGGAGAAACTCGCTCCCCCCCCTTCCCTGCCGAGTTCCAGTGCAGCAACCAGGCCGCACCGAAAGACAACCACGGAATGGGATTTGGATTGAGCTGCAGCCCTACCAGACTGTCGAAGGGATGCACCACACTCTGGACCGGCGTGCCACCCCCGACAAAACGTTTGTAGAAAAACTCTCCCACAAACCACACCTGGTGTCGCAGCGCATGAAAAGCAGGGAAGGAAGCTCCCCCGACCAGGCGAATCTCATCCTTCAGATCTAGTTTGGATTCTTCTCCGAAGCCCACCCAGAAATGCTCAGGACGGATTGCTCCGGAGTTGACGAACTGAATCCGAGTGCCGGATTCAGGATCCCCAACCCGTTTGTAGCCGAGGTTGAAGAGAAACTCTGCCTCCCAAACCTCTTGCGAGAGGAGAAGATCGAATCCAAAGTCCCGTTCACCCGAGACGCCCGCCTTCTTACGCCAAGAGCCACTGTTGAAAGTCGGCTCCTCGGTCGGCAGTTCGACGTAGGCCTGCACTCCCAGACCTGGGCGTCCAGATTTCGACCGATCCAACAGGTTTAACTTGAGGCCCAGAACCGTGTCCCCTGACGATCTACCGAAAGCGGCTAGTCCTTCACCTCGCTCTGCCTCCGGAGGAATGAAATAGGTTTTGTAGGGGATCTCCTGAGCCAACAGGAAGTGGGGCTCGGGGCGTAGGGCTTCATTGGGGTACAGGTCCACGATCAGGTCCAGCGGCGGTACCGGAAATCGGAGAGGGTCCAGATTGATGGCGTCGCTTCGAAGCCGTGGGGTGACGCGGAAAGAGAACTCAGTCCGCCCCGGTAGTCCGACGGCTCCCTGCACCCCCGCTACCACCAAGTCAATATCACCAGGATCTCGGTCGAAGTTCAGGACGGATAGTCCGAGGCCGACTTCAAGGGACCCGAGCGTGTAGGGAGAGGACGAGAGCACCAGGCCCTGGCCTCCGTTGACAGAAAGATTGAATCGAGTGGGGCGCTCGCGGTCGTCTCGATCTCGTCCAATCAGGATGGGAGAAAGGGTGATTGAAAGGATGACACTACAGGCGATCAGGTTCCTGAAGAGGGTTTGTCGTCTCACGGCCACAGAGCATACAGACGTAGCCTAGACGCTACAAGAAGGGTTGCCGGAAGGAAGCCGGGGATCGAAGCGCTGGTCACATCTGGAAGGGAGCAGCGCTTCCGGTTTCAGGTCTTTTGATCGGAGGACTTGGAAAAAGGGATAACAGAAGCCTTACGCCGGCCACGCGTTCGCACCAGCTTGTTCTCGTACATTCCCCGATCGGAGACGCTCAGCAGCTGCTCGGGATCCTTTCCATCCACTGGGAAGGTAGCCGATCCAATGCTCACTCCGATACGGGCGACCTGTTCACCTTCGACATTGATGGTGCGCCCCTGCACTGCCTCCTGGATGCGGTGAATGGTGTGGACCGTCCCTTCCTTATCCACTCCCGGGAGCACTGCGATGAACTCATCGCCGGCGTAGCGCAAGCAAGTATCGGTCTTCCGCAGCTGGTGTTTGACCGTACGTGCGAACTCGACCAGGACCCAATCTCCTACCTTGTGTCCGAAGCGGTCGTTCACGTCCTTGAAGAACTCCAGATCCATCATCAGAAGCGTCACCGGGTAGTGCAACCGGGAGGCCTTTTCCAGCTCCTCATCGATGAAGGTCTTGAAGTATCGGAAGTTCGGCAGGCTGGTGAGCTCATCGGTGTAGGCGTCCTCTTGAATCTCTCTGTTGATCATTGCGTTGCTGATAGCAACGGTGGCGTAGTGAGAGATGACTCCCATCAGGCTGAGCTGCTCTGAATCGAAGGGCTCCGCGTCTTCGGAATAGAGACTGATGACTCCCATCACGTTCTGCTCGATCGCAAGAGGAACCACCAGACAACCCTTGTACTGTGAGCCGAGGAACACATGATCTTTGAAATCAGGAGCGGCAGAAACATTGAAAAGCGGCTGATTCTGCGCGGCTACCCAGCCGCTGACCCCATCTCCGATCCTGATCTCGTGGCCCTTCAGAAGATCGGCGTGTTCTCCCGAGGCGTGGCAGGAAAGAACCCGATCGTATTCGGCACTCAAGAGATAAATGGAGCAAGTCTTGAAGGGAATGAGTGTCTCGATCTTGGAAGCCACATGCGAGAGCGTTTCGGGAACGCTGAGAGATCGCCCCATGCTACGAGACATCTCGAAGAGGGCATCCGCTTCCAGGCCGGTAGAAGGAAGCTTGCGGCGCTCGGCAGGCTCTCTCTGGGACGTCTGGCCGGCCTCCACAGCATTTCTGGTCCCCTGCGTGGGTCGTCGTGGGAAGCGTATCGCAGTCCTGTCGATCTCGCCCTCGAGCTCATCGATGTTTGCAACCAACTCTTTCACAAGCGAAGGATCATAAGCCTTAGTGGAGAGCGCCTTGATGTAATCAATGGCCTCGGCGCGGCTCAGACGGGGACGGTAGGGACGGTCGGAACGCAAGGCATCGTAGCAGTCTGCAATGGCAAGGATTCGGGCTCCCAGAGGGATCTCCTCTTGCTTGAGACCCTCCGGATAGCCACTGCCATCCCACCGTTCGTGATGGTAACGAACCACGGGAACGACCGGGTAGGGAAAGGAGACAGAGTCGAGTATCTCGGCCCCGATGGCGGGATGACCCTGCATTTCCCGCATTTCGGAGTCGGTCAAAGGAGAGGGCTTGTTCAAGATGTGCTCGGGCACGGCCAGCTTTCCAATATCGTGCAGCAGGGCCGCTGCCCTGAGGCCATCCAGTTCCTTCTGTCCTCGCACGCCACAATGTTTGGCCAATCCAACGGCCAGGGCCTGAACTCGATGAACGTGCCCATGCGTACTCCGGTCCTTGGCATCAATTGCCATAGCGAGGGCGGCTATCGTCGAGTGGTAGAGTTCATTGAGCTCGTCTACATGAGAGTTAGCCTGACTGATCTTGTCCAGGTTGGTCTTGTAGGCATAGTAGATAACTAGCATGATGGGAATAGCAATCCCAACAGCCAAGAATTTCGTCCGTTCGAAGTTCAGAAAAATAACGGCAGCAGCAGAGGCTCCAGCAAAGTTTGTTAGGGTTGCCCACGAAAAGTTCTCTCTCCAAAGATCGGTAAACGTTTCACCTGTAGCGAGACAGATCGCCAAAGCTACTGCACTCGAATTCAACACAAAATAGAGTAAGGAACAGAAGCTCAATTGTACAAAAAATCGTGCCAAATCAAGGTTTTCGGGTTCGAGCGGTGGCTCCTCGCCAACCAAGAAATAAAGGAGATGGCCGATCACGAACGTGACCAGACACAGTTGACAAACGTTGAAGAGTGCTTTGTACAGACTTCCGATTTTAGTTCGAGAACTGCCAAGTACCGCATCGATCGCGCAGATAATTACAGCTACCTCAGGCGAAAAGAATAGTATTCCCGAGTAAATAAAGATATCGCTGACCGTCACAGTTAGTGACCCCTTGTTCCGCTGCTTCGAAGGGATCATCACTGTAAAAAAACTTCCCACTAATGTGAGACAAGCCAGGTATAACCATTGGAAGTTTGTGCCTACTGACGCCCGGTACAGCGCGAACCCGAGCACAAAGCCACCTGCCAGGGTAACTATACCCAAAATAAGCGCAAGTGTCAGGGGCCACCCAAAAGCGGCCAGTGAGGGCCACTTCAAAACCGGCCATTTTCAAGAGCCATTGAGGGCCGCATCCGGCGTAGGATGCGCCGATGGCCAATACATTGAAAATGGAAAAGAAGCAAACGGTTTTGGCGCTCCTGAAGCTGGGCTGGTCGTATCGTCGGATCGAGCGAGAGGTGGGAGTCCGACGAGAGAGGATTGCCCGCTATGATCCCTCCCGAGATTCAAAACCGGCCAAAGTGGCCCCCGGCTCGGAGGAGCAAAAGCGGCCAAAGCGGCCCCCGGGTCTGCGCAGCTTCTGTGAGCCCTTTCGGGAGCAGATTGAAAAGAAACTCCAGCAGGGATTGCAGGCCAAGCGGATCTGGCAGGACCTGGTCTTCGAGCAGGGATTCGGGGGAGCCTACAACTCCGTCAAGCGCTTCTGTGGAAAGCTCAAGGCGGAGAGTCCTCGCGTGTTTGCTCGGGTGGAAACTCCCCCCGGTCGGGACCTGCAGATCGACTTCGGCAAAGGAGCCCTGACTCGGACCGAATCGGGTCGTTACCGCCGTCCTCATCTGAGGCGGCGTGGAGGTGGTTCGCCTCGATAACCTCAAGGCCGGGATCACCCGGGCTTGCTTGGTGGACCCCGAGGTCAATGCCGTCTTCAGTGCGCTCGCTCGCCACTACGGCTTCGCCGTGCTGCCCATCCATCCGGGCGCTCCGAACGAGAACGGAAAAGTCGAAAGAAGCATCGGATATACCGACTCCAGCGCGCTCAAAGCTCGCCGCTTCGAGAGCCTGGATGCGCAGAATGAGCATCTGCAGAGTTGGAACGAGCGAATCGCCCGCCAGCGCATCCACGGCACCACCAAGCAGCAGGTCTGGCCCCGCTTTGTCGAAGAACAGAAGCATCTCCGACCGCTTCCGGATTCCCGCTTCAGTTTCTTCCGCGTGGGCCGTCGAACGGTCTCCACCGATGGCCACATCGAAGTCGACCGAGCGTTCTACTCGGTGCCCAATCATCTGCTCGGTTGTGAAGTCGCCGTGCACTGGGATGATCGTATCGTCCGCGTCTTCTTTCGTGAGCAACAGGTGGCCCTGCATCCGAAGCACCCGCCGGGGAGATTCCGAACCGAAACGAGCCATCTTCCGGAACGCAAACGCTACGCGCACTATCGAACCGAGCATCATCTGCTGAAGCAAGCCCGAGCCGTGGGTCCAGAGGCGCACCGCTGGGCCGAGCGAGCTCTGGAGGTCCGAGACATGCTCGCCTACCGACTCGTGCAGGGCATGATCTCGCTGACCCGCCGCTACCGCGCTTCGGTCGTCGACGAAGCCTGCGGCAAGGCGCTCGCACATGACGCCTTCCGCTACCGGACTCTGGTGGCTTTGTGTAAGCGACTGGACGTGCCGCAGCGCTCTTTGTTTACCTCCGAGCACGAGTTGATCCGACCGCTGTCCGAGTACCAGATCACCGATCCCACAGGAGAACCAGAATGATCTCATCAGAACTGGAACGAAAACTTCGTCACCTCCGGCTCTCGGGCCTGGCTCAGGTCTTTGACGTTCGCCTGCAACAAGCCGTCCAGGGAAGGCTCAGCCATCAGGAGTTCTTTGAGCTGCTGATTGATGACGAGCTGACCCGCCGTCGGGACCGGCTGTTGGAGCGACGTTTGCGCCAGGCCCAGTTTCCGGAACAAAAGCACTTGGAGGACTTTAACTTCTCCTTTAACCCCTCCATCAACCGGCAGCAGATCTTCGATCTGGCTACCGGCCGATTCATCCAACAGCGCCGCGGCTGGTTGGTCATCGGTCAGACCGGAGTCGGCAAGAGCCATCTGATCATCACCGTCGGGATCAAGGCGGTCGAAGCCGGTCACCGGGTGCAGTACAAGTCGGCTTTCGATCTGCTGGAAGACATCGCCGAAGCCACGGCCACCGGCAGACGCCGATCTTACATTACGGAGATGACCCGGATCCCGCTGCTGATCCTCGAGGATCTGGGACTCCGCAGAGTGCCGGAGTCGGCGGCAGAAGATCTGTTGGAGATCCTGCACCGCCGATACCAGAAGACCTCGACGATCCTCAGTTCGAATCGACCCCTGGAGGACTGGGGCGCGATGCTGGGAGGAGATACGGCGGCCACCTCGGCGCTGCTGGACCGCTTCCTGCACACTTCGGAAGTCACCTTCATTCGGGGCAAGAGCTATCGCCTCTACGAGCGACAGCAACGAGAGAAATCCACCCCGAAGCGAGGGAAAGAGAAATGACACCTGCGAGGCGAGTGCTGTGAGTGCGGGCTTGTCCCCTACTCGCAGACCCTGGGACTCAGCCCCAGGCTTCGTAGATTGCCCGCTCCGAGGGAGGGGTCAGGACAGGGTGGGGCAGAGCTCATTGCTTGAGGGGCCTCTGAGCGAATGTTTTTTGAAAAAAGGAAGCCAGGAAGAAGCGAGCTCTTGTCAATAGGTGTGGAAAAACATCAGGCGGCTTTCTCCTCCGGGACTTGGTTGACCGGGACTCCATTGACATATTTGGCGCCCTGGTAGACGTCTTTCATCAGCTCCGGTGCCTTCAACCGGCGGAATCGCTGCTCCGCCACCAACAGCATCTTCCAGATCACCGCCTGGGCGTTTTCCACTTTCTTGAATCGCTTGGCCGCGTCCGTTCGCAGCCGAAGAGCGGCAAACGGTGACTCCACTGGATTGGTGGTTCGCAGATGCTGCCACTGCTTCTTTGGATAGTTGTAAAAGGTCACCATCCGGTCCCAGTCCTGCTCGATTAGCTCAGCCGCCAGGGTCAGCCCTCGCTGCCGGCACCAGTGCTGAAAGACCTGCTTGAGTCGTTGTGCCTCCTCTCGAGTCTCGGCGTAAGGGATCTGCCGCAGGATCAGCAAGGCCGGCTTGTGCACTCGCTTAGGGAGCTTGGCCAGCAGGTTGACGATCCGATGATTCCAGCAGCGCTGCTCCTCGGCCTGGGGATAGACGTTGCGCAAAGCTCCCCAGATGCCCAGGTGGCCGTCTCCGATCACCAGCCGTGGACAGCCCATCCCCCGGCGCTTCAAGTCGCGCAGTACTTCCGACCAGCTCTGGGTCGATTCCCGATAGCCGCTCGTGACCGACACCACGGCTTTGCTTCCGTCACTTAAGGCGGCCAGCACCACCAGCAGGACTGCCTTTTCCTTCTCCAGACCCGCCTTGACGTAGATTCCATCTACCCATAAATACACCACTTCCAGATCATTCAAGGGTCGACTCTGCCAGACTTCCCATTCGGCCTGCCACTTCTCTTTCAACCGCGCCACCGTGGAGGCCGACAGAGGCGCCTTGTCCCCTAAGAGCCCTCTCAGAGCCAGATCAAAATCCCCCAGCGCCAGACCATGCAAGTACAGCTCAGGGATCAGTTCTCGAACCTGCCGCGTCCGCTTGGCAAACAGGGGCAACACCCGACTTTCAAAGCGTTCCTCTAGATCCCGCACTCGAGGCCTTCGAACCTGGATCGTCCCCGAGCTCAGCGTCAGATGCCTCGGCTTCCCATATCCATTGCGATAGCCCGACGGAGCGTCCACGGCCCTTCGCCGCTCACTCTTACGCCGCCCTAATAACTCCGTGACTTCCTCCTCCAGCAGCTCTTGAACCCAGCCTTGGATCTTCTCCCGCACCCAATCTTCCAGCTCCTCGAAACAAACTCTTGACTGGACACTTTCCTCAATGTTCTGCTTGCTCATGCGGTGTGTACTCCTTCCGTTGCGGGCCTTTCGGCCCTGGGTTTTATCAACCCGGAAGGATACTCACCGCCTATGCTATTTACACACCTTCTGATGGTAGCTCGGAAGAAGCCGTGTCGTTGAAACCAAGCAGAGACCATGGAAGCCAGGCTTCTCGAGTTTCCCCCAACACCCCCGGAAAGCCGTGGAAACTGCCGCGCTATGGAAACCGTGGGAAAACGGCTGCCTCGCGAAGACGACTCCAGGAGGCGAGTTTTTCCACCGTTCCCACAGCGCTTGGAAAACTCCTCCGGACGGAGTTTCCCACAGTTCCCACCGCTTCTACGGCTGAACACACAACAAAGCCTCCTCCCCCCGCTTCGCGGGGAGGGCTTCACAAGGGATTGAAATGACTCGAACCGGAGGATATAACTACTGAATCACTGGCCGGTTTTGAAGTGGCCCCCGACACAAGTTCGAAAATAGACCCCTTTGTCGGCTCCGAGGAGCCATTTTTGAGACCTAAATTCTAAATTTCGGCGCGAAGTCACTCAGAACAGGCACGTGTTCAGCTGTCCTCCACGCCGATCGCTCAGGGAAAACGATTCTGCCCTCTTGGGGGGCGTTTGTAGAGACACCTCGCCCCAGCTCTGGCGACCCTCGGAGCTACTTTATCTCCTTTCAGTTTCAGGTAGCTGGCCGGTGTTTCAACCACTTACTGCCTTCCAAAAGAAGACGGCTCCAACCATTGACATCCAGCAGCCGATAGACCAACTGTCGGCCCCTGCGCAAAATCTGGCAGGGCATTTCAATGACCTCTCGCAGGAAACGGCGATACTCCATCTTCACCAGCTCTCGGGCTTGCAGTCGCGCCGGCAGCACCAACCCCATCCAGGCCTTCAGATTCCAGGCTTGAGCCGCAATCACCAGATAGGCCCAGTTGGCTACCAGCGTATCCGAGGGCATCCGCAGGGCCTCGACTCCGTTCTTGAGTTGTTCAATGACGTTCTCCTGGTTGCAGCGCCGGTTGTTTTCCCGTACGACTCCCGCCGTTCCCAACGTTCTGGCCGAGATATTGGTGACATAAAAGTGGTAGCGCGTCTGCGGCAGCAGCCGCTTCTGGCCTTTCTCGACCAGGATCGTCTTGCGCAAGATCACCATCCGATAGGTTCGCTTCGCTTTGCTCGGACGGTAGTCGATCTCCGCGATCTCTTCCCGTTCCAGCGTCAGCGTCTTGAACCCGCGTCTTTTGACAATCTCCGGCTTCACTTTGTCCCGCCGCTGGCGCCGCTTCTTCCCTTTTCCTTTCCCCTGGCTGGGGCGCCCCAGCTCTTTCCATCTCGCTTCTGGCAACGCCTCCGCCCACTTGACGAAGCTCGGATGGGCGTCGATCCCGAAGTCAAACTCCACGCCCGCCTCCGTCCAACGGTCAAAATGAGCCGTCAGCGAAAAATCCGTGTCCCCGCGCAGGCGCACCTTCCGAAAACCCGCCTCTCGAACCAGCTCGATACTCCGATCCAGCCATTCGGCCGCTCCCTCATGAGAGGGACGGTTGCCCGAGCGGTTGACCGCATAGAGCACCTCTCCCGTATTGGCCAGCGTCACGATCAGCGGCGCATAGCCCCACTGCCCGTCGTAGCTGATCTCCATCCCTTCCTTGCATTCGCCGCTCGTGGGGGCCATCGTCCCATCCACGTCGATCTCCGCCCGTTGGAAGAAACGGGCCGGTTGTTGGGCCCAGACCTTGAGGCGGCTGGCATTGACGGCTTCCATCAGATCCACCACGTCGGGCGCGTCAAAGCGGCGCACAAAGTCTCCGGCCGTGCTGGGGGCGGGGATCTTCTCGGCTCCCACCGCCTCCAGGAAACTCACACTCTGACGTCGCAGTTCAATATCCTGATAGCGGGTCCCGCCCGTGGCCACGTTGTAGATCAGGCTCAGGACGTGGTCCGATTCGTGGTACGGTTGGTGGCGTTTGAGCAGCGTCACCGCCTGGTCAATGGCTTTCCCCAGCCCACTCCACTTCACCACCTGCTGCAGCAGCCCCAGACCACCGTAACTGACCGCACCCGTTTTCTCCGAGACCTCGTAGCTGATGACCTCGGGCGAGAGCACCGGTTTCGGGTCTTGACCGTTCCAGCTGGGGCTCAATCGCTGAGCAACCTCTGCTTCCCGTTTGCGGATGATTGCGCTATCCTTTTTCTTCACCTGAAATGCCTCCTTTCGGCTTGTTCTGAAGTTTCTTTGACAACCCCAGAATACCCGTCAGGTCTGGCATTTCAGGTGTTTACATGTGGTTTAGTCCACTTTCATCCACTTCTTTTGGGCCTAGGTGCCTGGCTAAGAAACACCCGATAGATCCCCGATCCGTCTCACCTGATGATGCAACCTAACAGGAACACCATGGTGAAGAGCAGAAAGGAGCACTCGCTGACCGGTCGCATTACGATCGAGCTCATGCGGGCCGCTTTCAAGAAAGTCAAGCGCAACCGAGGTGCCGCTGGAGTGGACAAGGTCAGCGTCGGGAGGTTCGAGGCTAACCTCGAACCAAACCTTCTCGCCCTGATGAAAGTTCTCAAATCAGGGGCGTTTCGGCCCGATCCGCTGCTCCGCGTCCGGATCTCCAAAGGCCCTCGCACGAAGAAGACCCGGCCGCTCGGGATCCCCGTGGTCCGCGATCGCGTGGCCCAGGAGGTTCTGCGGCGGCTGCTGGAACCTATCTTCGAGCCGCTCTTTCAGGACGCCTCCTTCGGGTTTCGTCCTAAACGCAACTGTCATCAGGCGATCCAGTGGCTGTTGTCCCTTCACGACGCCGGCTACCTTTGGGTACTCGACGCCGATGTGGAAGGTTTTTTTGACCACATTCCACAGAACGTCATTATGCAGTTGGTGGCCGACAAGGTTGCCGACGGCAATATCCTTCGCCTTCTCCAACGATTTCTCACTGCCGGGGTCATGGACGACGGAGTCTTCAAGCCGACCACGGTCGGCACGCCACAGGGAGGAGTCATTTCCCCACTGCTGGCTAACATCGTCCTCAACCAATTGGACTGGGCCTTGCACCGGGCGGGTTTTCAATTCGCCCGCTATGCTGACGACTTCGTCGTCTTGACCCGGTCCCAACAGCAGGCGCAAGAGGCTATGGAACTCGTCCAGCAAGTGCTGGAAACCCCACTTCAGCTACGGCTGAGTCCGGAGAAAACCCGGATCATGACGTTCGGAAAAGGCTATGAATTTCTTGGCTTTTTCCTCTCGTCCCGTTCCCGGCGCATGCGCGACAAGTCCCAGCAGAAATTCAAGGATAAGGTGCGGGAATTAACCGTCCGCTGCCATAACCTCAATGCCGAGGCAATCCTGAAATTGAACCGAGTGATCAGGGGGACAGCACAGTACTTCACCCCCGAGTTTGCGACCAATCGTTGGCTCTTCCAAAAGCTCGACTCCTGGGTCCGAATGCGACTCCGGAGCATGAAGCTTAAACGGAAGAACTACAACGACAACCGCAAACTCCGGGTGGGGTTCTTCTGCCGAAAGCTCGGCTTGCTTTCCCTGGAAAGCTTCTGTCTCTGTCGCAACACCTACGGTCAAGTATGTTACGTCGTTCCCCGAAATGGGGCAACGTCTTTGGGGTCGCCCGGTGAGTGACCCTCACGCCGGTAAATGTGGGGAACAGACCCCATCGCGACAACGGGGAGGGGCAGGCGGGAACTCCGCCTGCCTCTTACCCGCGTGTGTCCTGACCCAGTTGTTGCCCTTCTGTACGCAACCCCTTCAGGGTTGAAATCCAGGGGAGACGCCGTTGACCCAGGGTTCGGAAACCCTGGGCTGAAATACGGAATCCCTTCAGGATTCACCTCCTTCCTATGCACTCAGGGCGCCATCACTCCAGAAGTTGACGCCAATTTTCAAAACTACCCCCGTTCGAGCAAATCCCGATTCTTCAACCACTTAGGCATTGGGACTTACAAGACCAAGTAGGTCACATCGCTAACCCATTGATATCAGTCGACTTTTAACCGGACAGTAGTGTTCCAGTGTACTTAGTCTACAGAGTCCACATTGGGAGGGGCGTACCGCCGCCTGGTTAAGGGCGATGGGACTGCCTCCAATCGCCCCCACCATGTGGATTATCCAGACGGAGATGGGAGCCATGGTTGTGTGATACTCTTTTCGTACGCTGACCACTAGAGCTACGTCGATAGCGCAACCGTACCAGCGTGACTCTTCGGTTCGGGCTAGGACACGATCAACCCAACTCCGCAAGAGTTTGGCGAGTTGGATGGAGGATGAGTGATGGGAGAGCTGCAGGAATGGTTGAGTCCGCCGCTTGTATGGTTCGCTTTGGGACTCATCCTGTTGCTCCTGGAATTCTCGAGTCCCGGATTAATTCTAGGGTTCTTCGCGATTGGTGCCTGGCTGGTGGCGCTCATCAGTTTGATCGTAGAAATTCCACTGAACTTGCAGCTGGGTATCTTTGTCGTCTTTTCGGTTGTGGGCTTGCTCTTTTTTCGCAGTAGATTCAAAACGCTCTTCAACCCGGATGACCAAGTTGGTGACGATGACACACTGCAAGAGTTCGTCGGTAAACGGGCGCTGGTAACCCGAGAGATTCAGCCCAACCTGGCAGGCAAGGTCGACTTTCGCGGCACCTATTGGGGGGCTGAGGCCGATGAAACAATTGCCGTAGGTTCAGCGGTTGAAATCGTAGATAAAGAGAATCTCACGTTAAAGGTAAGAGCGTTGTAAGGAGGTTGTCATGGACGCCGGTACGATTATTCTTTTCGGTCTCGTCGCTGTTGCTCTGGTTGCATTTTTCAAGACCATCCGGATCGTTCCGCAGAGGGCTGCTTTTATCGTCGAGCGGCTGGGCAAGTACCGAGACACTCTCGAGGCTGGATTCTACGTCCTGTTGCCGTTTCTGGATCGCGTTGCCTACAAACACACACTGAAGGAACAGGCTGTAGACGTGCCACCGCAGACCTGCATCACCCAAGACAACATCTCGGTGGAGGTAGACGGGATTCTCTATCTGCAGGTCATCGACGCCATGAAGGCATCCTACGGAATCAATAATTATCAGTTCGCTTCCACGCAGCTGGCACAAACGACCATGAGGAGCGTCATCGGTAAGCTGGAGCTGGACCGCACCTTTGAGGAGCGGGATACGATCAATTCGGCGATCGTCGATGCCGTCGACAAGGCCTCTGATCCCTGGGGCGTTAAGGTCACCCGCTATGAGGTGAAGAACATCATTCCGCCGCAGAGTATCAAGGACGCGATGGAAAAGCAGATGCGAGCCGAGCGCGAGAAGCGCGCCGTGATTGCCGAATCAGAAGGTGCAAAGCAGGCCAAGATCAACGTAGCCGAAGGGGATAAGCAGGAGCTGATCAAGCGATCCGAGGGTGAGAGGGAGCGCCGAATCAATGAAGCTGTAGGGCAGGCGTCAGAGATCGAAAAGGTAGCCGAGGCTACCGCGAAGGGGATTCGGGAAATCGCCTCCGCGATCTACGAGGAGGGAGGCATGGATGCGGTTAATTTGCGCGTTGCTGAGCAGTACATCAAGGAGTTCGGCAATCTGGCCAAGACAAATAATTCTTTGATTATTCCCTCCAATCTTTCTGACATGGCCGGCATGATCGCCTCGGCGATGACGGTGATTCGGGAGAATCAGGGTGATGAGGGATCCACACCTAGGTGATGGCAGGATGTCAGGGTTGGGTCGGCGGAAATTGTGCTGTTATCCAGACCACTGTTAACGGCTCACTATTCAAATTTCGTTGATTGAGTATCGGTGTAGGCGCCTGGCTTGTAGAAGCGGTCGTAGAACTCCAGATCCAGGTGGTGCGCCTGGTACGCGAGGACCGTTCGGAAGGGACCGCTGTTGGCTGGGAAACGCCCGTAGCGATTGTAGATGTAGTCACAGTAGGCAATCGTGGCGGCGATGGCCTCATCGGAGTAGCGGGGGATGTCCGCCTGGACGGCAGCGCCATCCTTCCAGGCTGTCCAGGTCCCTCCGTCACGGAAGGTGCCCTTCCCCTCGGCAAACTTGTATTCCACGAAGGCCAGTACAGCTTCTTCCATCGAGCGGTAGTAGGGTGGACAGTAGGGTTTGATTAACACATCACCGTTGCGTTCCAGCCCTACCGCAGTCGGTACCGGTAGCTCCTGCCCGAGGAGTTTGAGCACGGTTTTCATGAAGAATCCGGCGCCGATGATTCGGGACGAAGGGATCTCCTCCATCCGAAAGCCCAGCGTCTGCATCCAGATGAATGGGTGAGCCGCGAAGTGGACGAAGCCGCCTAGACCGAGTGCTTGGCTCATCAAGCCCAGGTTCTGAAGCATCTGCCCCTGTTCCAGCGCAGCGAATTCATAGAGCCAGGTTTCGAGCAGGGTGACAGTGGCGACGCGTCCCAGAGTCACATCGTCGTAAAGGTATCCCCCCTTGGAGCGGGCGAACCCGCCAATCCCGGCCGGCTTGAAGCGATTGTGGTCATCCAGTAAGAAATAGGAGAATTCCTCGCTGAAGGCAGTCAACAGGACGTTGATATAGAAGGCGCTCAGTTCGCCTACCGGAAGGAAGTAACTGGTTCCCGGCAAGTTCGCCGACCATTTGTTGAAGGCGGGTACGAAAGGCAGTTCGCGAGGGATGTCCACTCGCCGATCTGCAATCCGGACTCGGCTCTTCTGGTGCAGCTCGACGAACTCGTGCTCACGTGCGCTCCGGGCCAGCTCCGCGATCTGCCTCCGGGGAAAATCCTGGGGTCGCTTCAGCATCCACGTCCCATCGTCATTGATCAGGAACATGATCCCGGAATGGACCGCATCGCCGCTGGCCACGGTGCGTCCGACGAGGTGAGTCATGATGTTACCGCTACCTGATTCGGGTGTCTTGCCACTTTGAAAAGGCAATTCAGCCAGTACAGGACCGGTGATACCACAGGCAGCGAATGCAAGCGCTGCCTCCTCTTCGATTGTCAGTGGCTGCGCCTGCTGTTGACTGGAATGGGTCAGTGGACCCCCATCGAGCTCCATGGCCTTGGCGAAGCGGCGCGAGCGCCGCTTGATCAAGGACTCGAGCAGGGAATAGCGATCCCAGCCTTCGGAAATCTCCGACTGTCCAACATTCGACTTCGCTTCAGTCATTGCTATTGCTATTGTGTGGCGTGGGATTTTGCAATGCGAACGTTGTAGCTGACCGACGTCAGCTTTCAGAGTTCCGCTGCGCTGCGCGTCTGGCCTTCATCGCAGCGGTGTGATCCCAGGGTTCGATCCATTCTTGCCGGATCTGCATGCCGAACCCGGGCGCGTCGGACGGGGCGACGTAACCATCCTTCGGCATCGGCATGCCAGGAATCGGACAGACTTCATCCAACGGAATGCCTGGGTCAGAGCCCATCCAGTACTCTGCCATCGGGCTCTCGGGCATGGCGATTCCGAAATGCTGGCCCCATGGTGTGCGATCTGCGGCGACCTTGTTGGCGTTGGGCCTGCGTGCTTGTGTCTTGGGGGTTTGCCTCGGGATGTCCAGCGCAACCGCTCTTATTTCCTTGATTCTCATAACAGAACACTGGCCCGAGGAAGAGTGGGTCAAGGACTCTCCGGGGCCACAGCAGAGAACTTGAAAGTGACGACGTGACGATAGGACTCACCGGGTCTCAGAATGATCGAGGGCCAACCTGGCCTTCCCTCCTTGTTGATGCTGTCGGGGTAGTGCTGGCTCTCCAGGCAAAAGCCGGCGTGTTTTTCGTAAGACATGGAGTCCTTACCCTGAAGTGAGCCGTTCAGGTGGTTTCCAGTGTAGAGCTGGACCCCCGGCTGCGTTGAGGAAACCTCCAGGACACGGCCTGAGAGCGGTTCAACGACACTGGCGATCAGTCTCGTCTCCCCAGGTTTACCGTTGAGAACAAAATTCATATCGTATCCCCCAGGATCCTCGGCATTTCTTCGCGGGATTCGCTCTATTTCCTTACCGATGGGTTTAGGTTGAGTGAAGTCGAAGGGTGTACCCGCAACAGCTCTGATTTCCCCGGTCGGGACTCCGTCTGCATCGCCTGGCGTGTAATGGTCGGCGTCCACCCTGAGCCGGTGTTGAAGGATGTCTCCTGAGCCGTGTCCGGCGAGGTTCCAGTAGGTGTGGTTGCTCAAGTTGACGATCGTGGGAGCATCCGTCTGGGCCACCATCTCGAGGTGCAACTTGCGGTTGGACAGTCGGTAGGTCACCGAAGCCTCGAGATTTCCGGGATAACCCTCCTCTCCGTCGGGGCTAGTCCCAAAAGAAGTGGATGAAAGTGGACTAAACCACATGTAAACACCTGAAATGCCAGACCTGACGGGTATTCTGGGGTTGTCAAAGAAACTTCAGAACAAGCCGAAAGGAGGCATTTCAGGTGAATAAAAAGGATAGCGCAATCATCCGCAAACGGGAAGCAGAGGTTGCTCAGCGATTGAGCCCCAGCTGGAACGGTCAAGACCCGAAACCGGTGCTCTCGCCCGAGGTCATCAGCTACGAGGTCTCGGAGAAAACGGGTGCGGTCAGTTACGGTGGTCTGGGGCTGCTGCAGCAGGTGGTGAAGTGGAGTGGGCTGGGGAAAGCCATTGACCAGGCGGTGACGCTGCTCAAACGCCACCAACCGTACCACGAATCGGACCACGTCCTGAGCCTGATCTACAACGTGGCCACGGGCGGGACCCGCTATCAGGATATTGAACTGCGACGTCAGAGTGTGAGTTTCCTGGAGGCGGTGGGAGCCGAGAAGATCCCCGCCCCCAGCACGGCCGGAGACTTTGTGCGCCGCTTTGACGCGCCCGACGTGGTGGATCTGATGGAAGCCGTCAATGCCAGCCGCCTCAAGGTCTGGGCCCAACAACCGGCCCGTTTCTTCCAACGGGCGGAGATCGACGTGGATGGGACGATGGCCCCCACGAGCGGCGAATGCAAGGAAGGGATGGAGATCAGCTACGACGGGCAGTGGGGCTATGCGCCGCTGATCGTGACGCTGGCCAATACGGGAGAGGTGCTCTATGCGGTCAACCGCTCGGGCAACCGTCCCTCTCATGAGGGAGCGGCCGAATGGCTGGATCGGAGTATCGAGCTGGTTCGAGAGGCGGGTTTTCGGAAGGTGCGCCTGCGCGGGGACACGGATTTTTCGCTGACGGCTCATTTTGACCGTTGGACGGAGGCGGGCGTGGAGTTTGACTTCGGGATCGACGCCCATCCGAGCTTCGTCAAGTGGGCGGAGGCGTTGCCAGAAGCGAGATGGAAAGAGCTGGGGCGCCCCAGCCAGGGGAAAGGAAAAGGGAAGAAGCGGCGCCAGCGGCGGGACAAAGTGAAGCCGGAGATTGTCAAGAGACGCGGGTTCAAGACGCTGACGCTGGAACGGGAAGAGATCGCGGAGATCGACTACCGTCCGAGCAAAGCGAAGCGAACCTATCGGATGGTGATCTTGCGCAAGACGATCCTGGTCGAGAAAGGCCAGAAGCGGCTGCTGCCGCAGACGCGCTACCACTTTTATGTCACCAATATCTCGGCCAGAACGTTGGGAACGGCGGGAGTCGTACGGGAAAACAACCGGCGCTGCAACCAGGAGAACGTCATTGAACAACTCAAGAACGGAGTCGAGGCCCTGCGGATGCCCTCGGATACGCTGGTAGCCAACTGGGCCTATCTGGTGATTGCGGCTCAAGCCTGGAATCTGAAGGCCTGGATGGGGTTGGTGCTGCCGGCGCGACTGCAAGCCCGAGAGCTGGTGAAGATGGAGTATCGCCGTTTCCTGCGAGAGGTCATTGAAATGCCCTGCCAGATTTTGCGCAGGGGCCGACAGTTGGTCTATCGGCTGCTGGATGTCAATGGTTGGAGCCGTCTTCTCTTGGAAGGCAGTAAGTGGTTGAAACACCGGCCAGCTACCTGAAACTGAAAGGAGATAAAGTAGCTCCGAGGGTCGCCAGAGCTGGGGCGAGGTGTCTCTACAAACGCCCCCCAAGAGGGCAGAATCGTTTTCCCTGAGCGATCGGCGTGGAGGACAGCTGAACACGTGCCTGTTCTGAGTGACTTCGCGCCGAAATTTAGAATTTAGGTCTCCAAAATGGCTCCTCGGAGCCGACAAAGGAGTCTATTTTCGAACTTGCGCTTATTTTGGGGCTAGTATACGCCATGGTCAAGGATGCGTGGTCGTCTGTTTGCTCCTGGTGGGTTACGGTCCAAACCTTCCGATTGAAACCTTTTTTACCACCGTGCAAGTGGTGGCTGCCCCAGTTGATGGTCAAGGTGTGCTTTTTCCCGTCGAGGGAAAAACTCCCCTTGGCAACGCGGTTCGCCACCCGCCCCAGGATGCAGCCCAGGAAAGGGCGGTGGGTGACGTACTCGTCGAGGGTGTCAAGTCCCAACACCACATCAGCCGTTTGCCCGTTGCGGTCCGGCACGTGAAGCTCGGTCAGATTGGTTCCGTAGTTTGTGACTTTGGCAACCAGGCCGCCGCTGGAGAGCGTATACAGATAGACCGGCAGTCCCCCTATCTCGCCCCAGTGGATCTTCTCCAGATCCCTCACAGCGGCCTGCTCGCCCTCCGTCTTGTGACCCACGCCGCCGCAGTTGGAAAGGAGGCCCGGTAGGAAAGATCGTGGCCGCCATCAGGATGAAAGATTTGTAGGAAGGCATAGCCTGCTTCTCCAGTTCGGGCGACAAACGGGGAGAGAATTGAGAATGTTGTCCCCCTGAAACGAGCTTGTACTCAAGCACGCCCCACCTGAAACTTGGGAAGTCCACCCGTGGCTTTGTATCCCGAGTTTTCGAGCACGACGATGGTGGGACGGCCATCGTGTGACTTTGTCATGGGAAAGGTCACGGTATGATGCCGCGCGATGATCACCGGGTCCCGCGAGCGGCGGTTCAGAAACTCATCGACCGGGTCCATGCCGCCACCTTGGGCTCCACCTAGTGGAGGCAGGTAGTAGTGCATGGGGACGACCCAGGTAGGCTTGACGAAATTAATCATGCGGTCCAGCTCCGCATACTTGACGGTATATTTCTGGCCCGTGATGACCAGCATCACATCACAGTGACCGACCCACGGCTCCATCTCCTCGTCGCTCAAACCGAACCCTAGATCACCGAGATGACCAAACCAAATACCGCCCGCCTTGAAGGCATACAACGCGTTGTCGTCGGTGCCCTCGGGATGGTCGGGTATCTCCGCTGCTGGGATCGCATGAATCGGTTCGCCGTTGATTGTCTCCCGGGTCTTGCCGCTGGCCACATCCAGCGCATTGATCACCTGCGGGCTGCCATTGACCAGGTGCACGTTGTCATGAGCAGGGTCGGTGAGTGAGCTTACGATGATCGTGTCCGCTTCGAGCCGAAAACCGTCATCCTCCAGGTCACACTTCTCATGGCTGAAGGGGTCCATGACAATGGTAGGGCGTCCCCCCTCCCAGATCCGGAAACAGGCGTGGCCAACGAATTCGAGTTGCACCGACATAGAAATTCCCCCTTAAGGCTCTTCTTGCACGAACCCTTCAGTCTCCAAGTGCATCCTTGAAGCTGCGCAGCGACTGCGCCAGGATACCGCGTCTCATCGCTACATCCACGCCGACGAAAAACACCCGGACACCCAGTTGGCGATAGTACTCGGCCTGCTGAGGACTGCCGGCGCCCATCACGACGATCTTACCGGCGCTGGCTGCTCGAGTCAGCACCCGTTCGATTTTGGGGGTGAGGTTCGTCTTGGCATCGTCCCCGTAAATCCCAAGGCCGACGGACCAGTCATTGGGACCCACACCGACCATGTCGACCCCATCAACTTCGAGGATGTTATCCAGATCTTCAAAGCCCTCATCGCTCTCGAAGAGAACCATCAGATGTGTCGCTTCGTCCACCTGGCGAAGCACCTCTTCTTGATCACCGACAAGCTGGAAGCCGATGCTGGCGTTAGTGGAGGAGAAGCCGCGTTGTCCGGTTGGAGGATACTTGCCCAGCTGCACCAACTCGGCAGCCTGCTTCGCACTTCGAACATCCGGCAGGACGATCACCTGGACGCCTCCATCCAGCAGCGGCTGCACGTTGGTTCGTGACAGCTCGCGAATGCGCACCAGCGGCACCATGCCCAGATGGTCGATAGTCCGACTGAGTTGAATGGCCTCTTCTGAAGATTGTGGGCTGTGCTCGAGGTCGATCCAGACGATGTGATACCCCTCCTGCGCCATCAGCTCGATGTCGGTGAGCGTGACGTCTCGGCAGATCACACCATAGAGAAGATCATTCTTGTTCAGCAGTTCGCCCAGGCGATCGGTGAAGGCGTGCATCCCAAACTCCCTTATTCGTGCAGCGAGACCCAGTCCAGGCATCCCTGAAAGGCTGCTGTAGTCTGTCCGTAAATAGACCGATTTTCATCACTGATCCCAGCTGACCTCGATGATCGGATGACGACCCTTCAGTCCTCGACTAGATCGTACAAGCCGCCTTGCTCATACCATTTTGTACCAGGGGTAGGGGCGGCATCCATCACCATCGGTCGCAGATAGTCGAATGCCTTCTTCAACCCGTCGAGGACACCCATATAGTCGACTTCCATTTCGACCGAGAGGGCACCCTCATACCCGATGAACCGCAGGTTTGTGATGAAATCCCGCCAGAATTTCTCGTCGTGACCCCAACCAACCAGCCCGAATGTCCAGGACCGGTCCTGCGGTCTGGCCATGGAGGCGGTCGTGTCCAGGGTGCCGAGCAGCCTGAGGTTGCGCTGATCGATGCGTACGTCCTTCATGTGAACATGGAACAGTGCGTCTCCCAGAAAGCGGATGGTCTCCAGCAAGTCTATCTGCTGGATGAAGAGGTGGGAGGGATCAAGATTGCAGCCGATGATTGGACCGATCGCCTCGCGAAGCTTCCAGAGGGTCAGGGGAGAGTAAACGATGTTTCCGATCCAAGGTTCGATCGCCAGCTTGCAACCGTGGTCCTGAGCGATCTTGGCGTACTCGCTCCAAGCGGGGATCACTCGCTCCTCCCACTGCCAGCGCAGGACGGCACGATTGGCCCCGTTGTAGGGATCGACAATCCAGCAGGGGGTCTTGTCTCCAGGCGCGCCCTCCGGGGTGCCGGCGTTGAGGGTCAGCCGGTCGACTTGAGTGGCCTCGGCGAGCCTGCAGACCTGGCGGAAATGTTGCAACCAGCTCTCCTCCTCTTCCCGCTTGGGAGACAGCGGTGATCCGTGGGCCGTCAACGCGCTGATTGCGAGATCGTGTTCTTGGAGCGCGTCAAGCCAGCGGTGCAGCTCGTCCTTGTTGTCGAGCAGTTTTTCGAGATCACAATACTTACGGCTGCGCTCACCCAGGGTCGCAATCTCGATCATTTCCGCACCGAGCTTCTGAGCGAACTTGAGGCCCTCATCGAAGTCGAGGGGAAGCAGAAACAGCGAGTTGATTCCAAGTTTCATGGACCTGGCCTCCAGAGGAAACGAAGCTCTTTGAGGAGAGGGGATATTCTACCGGCCAGGAACTTCAATTCCAAGACAAAGCGCGATGAGGAGGACGAAGGCCAGGCTCAGCCAATTGATGACGCCCTCTGTCAGGAACACCCACAGAGGTGCTGCGCGTCCGCTGTGGACATCAATCACGCCGTCGAAATGCGTGTTGCTCAAGGCACCGAATCCGCCTGCCATTAGAATCGCAACGAGCCCAAGGACCAGTGCCTGCCCACCGGCGACGTAGTTGAAGGGATTGAAAAGCCACTGTCCCAGACTGGGACCGGCTGAGTAGGTTTGCTGCTCTGTTCTTACGGTCATGGTCACTGCTCCTCCTTTACGTCGGCCTGATTGAGTGCCTCGATGATGTGATCCAGCCGGTTGCGTACGGTCGGGTAACTGACCTTCCAGATCCGGGCCATCTCTTTGAGGCTTCCGCCGACCTTCACAAACTGAAGGACGAACTCCTGCTCTTCGCGTGGTAGGCTGGCTAGGGTTGGCAGGTCGTAGGACCCGTCCACCGTGGTCTCGCAATCCGGGCAACTCAGCCGTCTCACTCGCAGTCGTTGCCCACAACTGGGGCATGCCAAGGGTAGCGGCTTCATGAAATAATATTAAATTGATTATTGATATATTTCAAGTCTGACTCTATTATAATAAATCTTTGCAGACTATAACAAAGAAGTCCAAGCTTTCTGGATAGCGACTTCCTAGAATAGAGGCGGGAGCCAAAGTCGTAATTACACCCTTAAGGAAAGAAGGAAAGGTAGTATCGATGTTCTATCGCTGGTTTGTCTTCCTGCTGTTGATTCAGGTTCTCGTTGGTTGCGCCAGTGCAACCGAACCCGAAGCCGATCTGGCCGGCCAGGAGGCTCTGGAACAACAGTTCCAGGAGTCGATGTCAGGGGTCGTCTTGGAGGGTTTCTTCACTGTCAATGAGGCGAACAGAGGGATGAGAGAGGAACGGTACCACATTACTAAGGTGTCGAAGCTGGCGGGTGACTATTGGGTTTTTCAGGCGCGCATTCAATATGGAAATCACGATGTTACCGTACCCGTTCCGGTCACCGTGAAATGGGCAGGTGACACTCCGATACTGACGCTGACAGACGTTACGATTCCAGGACTCGGAACCTTCACGGCGAGCGTGCTCTTTTACGACAGGAACTATGTAGGAGTCTGGAGGCACGGGAAGCATTCGGGGCAGCATTTCGGACGAATCGTTCCTGAGGCCGACCACGATATTCCCTCAAATTGAAGCTTCTGTCGGAAAGCGGAGAGATTGTGCTGCGAACCGGTTGCTCCTCGGAACTGGGGCTCATATTGCAGACAAGTCAAGTCGCTCTCGGCTCTGTGGGCTGCGCTGTTCCCGGTAATGCTGACCGATCACAGCGTCACTGCTCACTATTCCAGTTTCAGCTTAGCAGCGCCACCGGCTGCGCCGGATCGTAGCTGAAAGAAACTTCAGTCGAGGGACGATAGGGTAGGGAAGCACGGTCACCCGGCTCCCCTCCCTCCGAACTGCACGTGCGATTCTCCCGCATACAGCTCTCCAGTCAGTAGGTTCCTATGGATTGGACGAAACGGATATGGGCGTCAGTCAGGCTCGTGAACCCATGATCCGTAAAGAAGGCGTTGGGCCAACGGTGATTTCGACAGAGGCGTTTTCTATTCTTCCGGTTGCGCTTCAGAAGCAGGCGTCGCAAACGACGACGGATCAGACCGTCGTAGTCCTTGAAGATGTTCCAATGACAGTGCCGGAAGTAGTTGAACCAGCCTTGCGTCGAGCGATTGAGCCGCTGGAGGATGACCTCCAGCGAGTCGCCCGACTTGCGCGGCGTCAGCTCGTGAATGCGCTCGACGAACTTTCGGTGGCTCTTCGCTCGTGGAAACCGAAAACGGCCTCGGAACGAATCGCCCAAGAACGAAAAGCTCTTCTCTCGCGAGTCCACGATGTGTGTCTTCTCGGGATGCAGTCTCAGCCCGTTGTCCTCCACCCAGTCCCGCCCTTCGGCCAGGGCCGCTTCAGCCTCCTCGGGTGCGCGACACAGCAGGACAAAGTCATCCGCGTAGCGCACCATCTGGAAGCCCAGATCGGCCATCCGATGGTCCAGGGGATTGAGGTAGGCATTCGACAACACCGGAGAAAGAACGGCGCCTTGGGGGACTCCGGCTTCCGGAATCCACTTACGCAGCTCTTCCAGTATCCCCTGATTCAGAAACAGCTGAACCAGGCCCAGCACGCGGCGATCCGATATCTTCTGTTGGATCAGGTCCAACAGTCGATCTTTCGGGATCGTATCGAAGTAACCCTTCAGATCCGCGTCGACGACATACACATAACCGGCTTCGAGCAGCTCTTCGACGTACCGCAGTGCGCCGTGGCACCCTCGCCCATGACGAAAGCCGTAGCTTCGATCATGGAACGTGGCCTCCAGAATCGGCTCGATCCCGTGGACCAAAGCCGTTTGCACGACTCGATCCCGCACGGTCGGAATCCCCAGCGGTCGCTTTTCCGAACTGCCTGTTTTGGGAATCCACCTCCGCAGCACCGCTGCCGGACGATAGGTCCCCTCACGCAGTTCTTCCTGCAACCATTCGAGTTCCTCCCGCTCGTGTTCGGCGAAATCCCCCCACGTTTGCCGGTCCACTCCCGCCGCTCCTTTCCTGCCCAAGACCTTCTCGGCCGAGCTGGAAAGGTTCCGGCTGCAAAACACCTTATCGATCAGCGTGTGCCATTTCCCTCCTCTCACCTTTCCTTTCAAAAGTGTCTCCAACATGCGATCCGTCCAAACCGCGCGATGAGCCCACTGTTCGATGCCAGCGGGCTCTCCAGCCGGGCTAGCCGAAAACGGCACTGTGACCGGGATGTAGTCCCGCCTTTGGGCGGAGTTACGTTTCCGCGATTTAGTCATTTCGCATCTACCTTCCTGCTCCCCTTCGCTCCACCGCGTTTTGCTGCACGGCTTCCCCGCTACTATGGGAGCTCTGACTTCTGTCGAGCCGCTTCAACCGACCTCACCGGTATCGCCAGGTTCGCTCCCCTTCGGCGGGCGATACTGCACCGCGGGCCTGGGCCATTGCTCACGCAGCGTCCCCCACTGCGAGCTCTCACGATGGGTCGTCCACGTCCCTCACCCGACAGATCTCCCTGCTTATCTCGTTTGACCTTCCGACCTCTCCATCTCCAACCACCGCATTGCCATTTCGTCACGGTCGCTTTGTCACGTTACTTCACCGCCGTGACTTGCCGCGTCTATCCCCCCGGGCAGACCGTTCAGGTCGGAGGGATGGCCGTCGCGCGGTCAAGGGTTCGGGCTTTGCCAGGACCCTCCCCGACAGGCTTGGCCGAATCGAGTTCACTTGCGTTACGGATTGGTCGTTCGTCTCAGGTTGCTCTCCACCCTTCCTCACGGAAACGCAGTTACCACTGTCGACTTCAGGCCGGTAACGTTAGCCTGGAAGGGACTTTCACCCTTCTGATCAAACGCCTTCACAGGCGCACTAGCGGTGGCCTCCAGGCCGCCGTGCATCAAGCCAAAGGCTCGAAGGAAGAAGACTTCGGCCTGGACCAAAGCTACGTCCGCCCAATCAAGTGTCAGCTTAGAATCGGGAGGCGATTCAATTGAAGTGGCAGGAGAGTTCCTCGGCCTGACCAAAGGCATCCGCGATCGTTTGCTCTGCCTCCTCGGGTGGGATTCCACAGGCTTCCTCCAGAGACACAATCACGATCTCGGTTCCTGGATCCTCGTCGTCCTCGCGGAGATGTGAAACCAGATCCACGGCCAGTCCCAACTCCAGTCTGGTTGTGTCGCCATGGTGTTCTTCGATGGCAGAAACCAGGTACTCGGGTAGTTGCCAGGAACATCCCAGAGCGGCGCCCAATTGGGCGTGTGTCCAACCGAAGGACTCGTTTTCTAACTCTGCCAGATTCGACTCTGGATCCGAATGCCAATGTTCCAGGACCTGGCCATAACCCGGGGCCTGTGCCCGCGCTAGCAAGGGCACAGCCATGTCGAGCAGTAGACCGGCGGTAAAGCACTCTGCCTGCCTGCTGGGATTCAACCTTGCGGCTAGCAGGCGCGCCAGACTGGCTCGGCGGAAGGCCGTGGTCCAGAAGCGTCCTGCTTCGAAACCGGGTGAGGGAGATTCCGGCAGGACTTCCCGAATGGCAAGGGAGAGGACCAGCGACTCCAAGTGGGAGCGGCCCATCAGCGAACAGGCATGCTGCATGTTATCCACAGAACGGCGGAGACCGTAGGCGGCCGAATTGACGGTCTTTAGAACCCGCACCACCAGCCCGGGATCAGCCACGGTCTGTTCTGCCACCTTGTCCATCGAGTTATCGGGATCGCGAATGGAATCTAAGATGGCCATGAGGGCGGATGGGAAGGTAGGGATCTCTATCTCACGCAACACTCCCGTGAGGGTTTCGTGCGATTTCTGCTGACTCCTTCGAAAGAATCTGAGCATGGCAATATCAGTCGGCGCGGCGCGCCATTCGATTGCTGAAGATGGAGAGCAACCCACCCAGCATCACGTAGCCCGTGACGACTTCCAACATGGCCAGGATCTGGGCCATCGGAGTCTTCGGCACCACATCTCCGTAGCCGAGGGTGGTGAGGGTTACGACGCTGTAGTAGAGCGGCGATAAAAAAGTCGGATGCGACCCGTAGTCGATGCCGACCATGGTGTAGAGCCAGGAAAAGAGGAGGACGAGAGCGGCCGTCCACAGGCCCCAGCGGCTCAGACTTCGTCCGCAGTCGCTGGTGATCCACCAAACCTGGTAGGCCAGGGAGGCTAGTCGGCCTCGAGTTCTGAACTCTTCGAGGAAGTTCTGGTCCAGTACGAAACGGCGCATCAGGTAGGCACCGGTAAAATGGATGTCCCGGATGTCAACTCCGATCCAATTTGCGGACTCATATTGGATCAAGCCGGAAAGTCGCGCGGCGCAGAGGATAGTATCCTTGAAGTCCGCCCCCTTTACATCAGCGCCTTCCAGGTTAGCGCCAGTCAGGTCGGCCTGGGACAGATCGACTTGGGTCAAAAGGGATTCATGCAGTCGTGCCCGACGCAGTTTGGCACAACGCAGGTCGCTATTGCTCAGGTCCGACTTGCTGAATGTGGCGTGGTCCATCTCCGCTCCGAAAAACCGTACCCGTTGCATAGTGGTCATTCCGAAACCCGCTCCCTCGGCCCGGACTCCCTCCAGACAACAATCACTCAGATCGGCACCCGCGAACTCGGCGCCGCTCAAGTCTGCTCCGGTCAGATTGGCACCGCATAATTTGCAGTGCATCATGCGCGTCTTGGCAAGCTGGGCGCCAGAAAGATCGGATCCGGAGAGATCGGCTCCACTCAAATCGAGTTCGGTAAGATCCAACCCGGCGAGCCTGAGCTGGCTCAAGTCCAGGGGGCTCTGGGGCTTCTCGCCTCGGCGCAGATCCTGGAGAAGTTTGAGCACTTCTGGAGAGGGGTCGGACAGGGTTCCCTCTCTACCTGACCGCAATGTGATAGAGGGCTTCGCAGTTTCGGTTAATGGAAGGGCCAAGGCTCTGGAGTTCATTGGTCCAAGCGTAAACGGGACAGCTTCCCCGTGAGTTACGGGTTCTCGCACTACCTATCGTCCCGAAACTTGATTGGGATTAGTTTAGTTTTAACTGGTTCATGACGCTGTGATGTCAGAAATCGTTGGTGTCGACTTCTCCCTGCTTCCTGACTACGGCGATTCCATGAGGGTTGCTGCGATGGCTTGAGATAATCATGTCTCTCAACGACTCAGAGATTGCGACGGGTTCTCCGTCTTCGCCGACTGGGCAGCGCAGGATCAGTTCCCTGAACTCTATGGGAGGAAATGGGTGCCGTTCGAGTCTTGTCAGCTGCGAAGGATCGAATGCCCAGCTGCCGACACTTGCAGGTTCTCCCTCAGGCGGTGTAGGCCCAGAAATCGTGTCCGGCACTGGTGACATTACATCCTTGGCCGAGATATGGATCGTTCCGGGCGGCGACATCGGTGGGCTGACTACATCCAGCGCCGTTACCGCCATGGGAGGATTCCCAGTGTCCTCGACCCTGAACCTGACCAGCGCCGAGGGAACCTGAGCCGGGAGGGTCCCCTCTGGGAACACGTCCTCGAGGAAGAAGGTCCGCTTGCCCTCGACTTGGATGTTGGTTGTGACCGAACGCGTACCGGATCCGGACAGGGAGGTCGGCGGCTCCGGCAAGTTGACATCTATAGCAACGGATGTCGAACCCAGATAGGAGAAAACAGCGAACCCCGTATTGAGCCCGGGTCCCCGACTCATGCTGGCAGAGAACTCGTTGCCGAACTGCTCGGTTGAAACGGGAGTCCTGATCACGATTTGTCCTTCGCTGTTTCTGAAATTTTGGGCTCCCTCGACGATCAGCTTGTTCACTGCGAACCCTTCCGTTTCCACCAGGACCGCTATGTCGTTGAAGGTTGGCGGGTCAGCCGCCTCTCGTATCTCTACCGTCCAGCTCGTTCCAGGCGCCAGGTTAGTCCCTATCCTGACTTCTTCAGCGTCTCCGGCGGGCATTGTGCCGACACCACTACTCCCCGATCCTACAGGAGTCAACTCCACCGAGGGCGGGGAAAAGTCCGGGCCCAAAACGAGGATCGAAACCGCTGCCGGCTGGTCGGTGGGATTGGCGACTGTAATCAGGCCTTCGAGAGTGAAATCCTGGAAGGGGCCCACGGGAAGGGTGGGAAACACGCGAACGTCCTGGTCAAGGTTCTGCCCGGCGGCAGCACCCGTGAAGACCAACAATAGGGTGCAAAAGGAACGGGTCCAATGTTTAGCTGTCATGATCTCATCCTTCCTCTTTGGTGGGTGATCGGCTGTCAAAGATCGGACAATTGAAACAATCTATTCGCGCCTCTATCTCTTGTCCCCAGTTTACTACCAGAAGGGGGATCGGGGCTTCATCGGGGCCGAAACTCAGAGAAATTCCAGGGTACAAGATATAAACAGATTCCAAACACTAGCGCCAAATTCCAAACGATTTACTATCATCGCCCTTCGAGAAGAGTCGCGAGTCGCACGTCTCTTGTCACTGGACAGCGTGGCGAGAGGTTTCCCGTCAGCAACAACAATGGATGCAAGATCAGACAGTGCCGCGAACAGATGAACTGCCAGTCTGCGAACGACTTGACTTGTCTGCATCGAAACTCTGTCAGAACCGTTTCCGATATTCGAGGCCCAGATTGTTTAGAATTTCCTGGTTGTGCTTTCGAGTTCGTTTGTATGTTGTCTTTTCTATTGTGTGATTTAGGATTGCCCATGTTGATTAGACACTCACGTCTCTTGTCTTTCCTGATGCTGCTGTCCATGTCCCCTGGGCCCTCGGCTGGGGCACCTTCCAATTCGGCGAGATTGGCGTCGACCGGGAGCTCGACCTGGGCCCGTTCGCCGGCGCAAGAGGAGTCCGGGCCCGAGCAGACTGAGGAAGACGAAGCGCCCTGGGACGTCAACGCACCTCCCGGAGAGACCTTCGAGGTTGCCATCGAAACAGACGAAGGTACCTGGATGAGCCTCGACGTCAGCCCGGATGGCTCCGAGGTAGTCTTCGACCTGCTTGGGGACCTTTATGCAGTTTCGATAGCGGGCGGTGAAGCCAGAGCCTTGACCGAGGGCATGGCTTGGGACATGCAGCCGTGCTACAGCCCCGACGGAAAGTCGATCGCATTTACCAGCGACCGTGGTGGAGGAGACAACCTATGGGTCATGGGCCGTAACGGCTCCGATCCACGGCAGGTCACAAAGGAGGACTTTCGCCTGGTCAACAGCCCCGCCTGGTCGCCCGACGGCCAGTTCATCGCCGGCCGCAAGCATTTCAGTTCGCGCCGCAGCCTCGGTGCCGGAGAGATCTGGCTCTACCATGTCTCTGGCGGCAAGGGCCTGCAGATGACGGAGAAGCCCAACCTTCAAAAGGATCTGGGAGAGCCTGCGTTCTCGCCGGATGGACGCTACCTCTATTTCAGTCAAGACGCCACGCCCGGCAAATTGTTCGAGTACAACAAGAATCCACACGGCCAGATCTACGTGATCAAGCGACTCGACCGCAACACCGGGCACATCGAGCCTTTCGTTATCGGAGTGGGCGGTTCAATTCGTCCCACGCCCTCGCGCGATGGGAAGAGGCTCGCTTTCGTGCGTCGCCGTGGGCTCAAGACCGTGCTCTACCTTCACGACCTGGAGTCGGGCGAGGAGCGACCGTTGTGGGATGGACTCGATCGGGATATGCAGGAGACCTGGGCCGTGCACGGCGTCTACCCGAGCATGGCGTGGACTCCAGACGATCTGGCGATCGTGGTCTGGGGCGGGGGAAAGCTTCACAAGGTCACAGTCGCTACCGGTGAGGCCGAGCTCATTCCGTTCCGCGTCAGGCACAAACGAAAGCTGAACCGAGTCCTGCGTTACCCGGTAGCCGTCCACCCTGAGAGCTTCCGCACCAGGATGCTGCGCTGGGTTCGGGTTTCTCCAGACGGCGAGTCGGTGGTTTTCCAGGCCCTGGGCCATCTCTACCGACGAAATCTACCCGAGGGTTCGCCGCGCCGGCTCACCAGCGACCAGGACTTCGAATTCTACCCGTCCTTCTCGCGCGACGGGAAGTGGATTGTCTACGTCACATGGGATGACGCCCAGCTCGGCAGTGTCAGGGTGGTGTCAACTGACGGGGGTCGCGGCCGGACCGTTACCACGGATCCAGGTCATTATCTGGAGCCCGCCTTCAGCCCTGATAGCAAGACAATCGTGTATCGCAAGGCCGCAGGGGGCAGGATCCGTTCGCCTCGATGGTCTCACGATACTGGACTTTTCAGGGTTTCGGCGAGTGGGGGTGGGGAACCCAAGCGGATTGTCCGTGGAGGCTTCTCACCTCATTTTGGTGATAGCGACGAACGTGTCTTCTTCATGGACCAGAAACCAGGTGGAGATGACTTCAGCATCGTCCTGAAGAGTATCGAGCTGGATGGAAGCGATGAGTTCACTCATCTGGACAGCGAGCATGTCACCGAGTTCCAGGTTTCTCCCGACGGACGCTGGATCGCGTTTCGAGAGTACTTCAATGTCTATATCGCTCCCTTTCCTCCTACCGGGAGAACCGTGAAGGTCAGTTCCAACAGCGAGACGATCCCGCAGCGGCAGGTCAGCAAGTCGGCCGGCGAGTATCTGCATTGGGCCGGGGATTCAAGTCGGCTCTACTGGGCGTTGGGTTCCGAGCTGTTCTCGCGCGACCTCAGCAGCGCCTTTGACTTCATGGAGGGTGCACCGGAGGAGCTTCCGGAGCCCGCGGAAATCGGTTCGGGTATGGACCTCGGCTTCTCGACGGCCTCAGACCGTCCGATGGGAAAGCTTGCCCTGGTGGGTGGGCGCATCGTAACCATGAAGGGTGACCAGGTGTTGGAGGAGGGCACTCTCGTCGTTGACGGCAATCGCATCCTGGCTGTGGGTCCCAGTTCGAGCACCAAGCCGCCACCCGACGCCCAGGTTTTCGATCTCAAAGGTACCACCGTGATCCCAGGGCTGATCGATGTCCACGCCCATGGCCCCCAGGGACAAGATGGCATCATTCCACAACAGAATTGGCTGCACTATGCCTCGCTCGCCTTCGGCGTGACCACCGTCCACGACCCGTCGAATGACACCGCTAGCATCTTCGCTGCCAGCGAAATGGCCCGCGCCGGGCTGTTGACAGCCCCCCGCATCTTCTCCACTGGGACCATCCTCTACGGTGCCAAAGCCCCCTTCAAGGCGATCGTCGAGTCGCTGGAGGACGCCCGCGGACACCTTCGCCGGATGAAGGCGGTGGGCGCCTTCAGCGTGAAGAGCTATAACCAGCCGCGCCGGGATCAGCGTCAGCAGGTGATTGCCGCCGCACGTGAGCTGGAAATGATGGTTGTGCCCGAGGGAGGTTCGCTCTACCAGCACAACATGTCGATGCTTGTCGATGGCCATACCGGGATCGAGCACGCGCTGCCGATTGCCAGGGGCTATAAGGACATGATTCAGCTCTGGGCGGGGTCCGAGGTCGGTTATACGCCCACCATGGTGGTCGGGTATGGCGGTCTTTCGGGCGAGTACTACTGGTACCGCCACACCAAGGTCCACGAGAACCAGCGGCTCCGTGCGTTCGTCCCACCGTTTGCCTACGAGCCCAGGGCCCGCCGCCGAATCCACGCGGACGACGGTGACTGGAACCATTTCGACATCGCGCGACTGTGCAAGCAGCTCAGCGACGCAGGCGTGCTCGTCAACCTGGGTGCACATGGTCAGCGGGAAGGATTGGCAGCCCATTGGGAGCTGTGGATGTTCGTTCAGGGCGGCATGACGCCGCTGCAAGCGATTCGAGCCTGCACCCTAAACGGGGCCCGTTATCTCGGCCTCGACGCCGACATCGGATCGATAGAGCCGGGCAAGCTGGCCGACCTGGTGGTCATAGAGGGCAATCCGCTGGAGGACATCAGGTTGACAGAGAAGGTGCGCTATACGGTTCTCAACGGCCGCATTTACGAAGCCTCAACCATGCACCAGATCGGCAACCACCCAAAGGAGCGCGAACCTTTCTTCTGGGAGCGGTAGCTAGTGCCCGTCCGAAAACCGGGGTTTTCAGAACTGTAATCTGTTGAATCGTAAACACTTATTATACTTGAGACTGCTGACAGACCGGCTCGACCCAGCTCGATCCAGAGCAAGGACCCTCGAGCGAGGGCACGCGGGCCAAAAAGCAGCGGTTCGGCGCAGACCTCTCCCCGAGTCGGAGCCACAAGGCAGTACGGTCAGCCACAAAAGGCTACAACAGGAGTCGGGCCAGGACGACCAGGTTATAGGTCAGGACGCTGGCATGGACGTAGCTTTGAAAGTGAGGCCAGCCTTTCCAGCTACAGCGGTGGAGACCGAAGGTGTGCTTGAGGGTCCCAATGCACCCCTCAATCCCGGCGCGGAAGCGTTTGAGTTGTTTGTAGACCCAACTGGAACGCACCATGCTCTCAACCGTCAACCCACACTTTTTGGAAAAGGCCACATCCTGTACCCCCTGCTCTTTGGCCCAGCGCAGGTTGGCAGCCGAGGCAAAACCACCATCCCAGGCGCTCTGGCGGGGGACCTTCCCGTACAGCTGTCGATGCCGCTCTAAGAAGGGTTGCACATAGTTGCTGTCGGCCGGATTCCCCCGTTCCACCACACAATCCAGGATCAGCGACGAGGCGCCCGTGCTGACAAACACCTTGTGGCCGAAGACCGTTTCCCGAGGGCTCTTCTTGATAATATCGGTGTGCTCTTCGAAGAGGGAACAGATCTTCTCCTGGGCCGCGACGGCCTCGCCCGAAAGGACCCGTCGTTGAGTCTGCTCGATGACTTTGTGCAACAGCCCCAGATAGTGGGCCAGTTGCGCCGCCACGGCCAGACTGAGGGGATCGCTCCACTGCGCGGAAGCTGCCAGCGCCTGCTCGGCATAGTGAGCCGTCTTGGACGCCACTTTGATCAGATCGCGGTAACTGTCCAGGCGCTTCTTGCCGCGGCGGTTGCGGATGTTCAGGACGCGCCGCTTGGCCCGCCGCGTATGATCGACGAAGCCGATCCCTTCCCGCTCCCGCAGCCGCCCCAGCCACTGGGTCACGACTCGAATGCCGTCGTACAACAGCTCACTGTCGAGCGGATAGTGGATGTTCGTCTCGACCGCCGTGGCATCGACCCGAATCCGTTGGCCTTTTTCCAGACCCCGAGCCTGCGCCCAGAGCACCAAGTGGTCGTTGATCGCCTTCCAAGTCCCCGGCTCAATCTTCCCCAGGTTCTCCGCCAGGGTGGCTTTGCTGATCGACGCCCCATAGGGCAAGCGACAGAGCCTCTGACAGCTTTGCGAATCCACCAGATGAAACT
Organism: Acidobacteriota bacterium; assembly: GCA_965219855.1. Lineage (GTDB taxonomy): Bacteria > Acidobacteriota > UBA6911 > RPQK01 > JAJDTT01 > CAUZIZ01. The sequence continues at coordinate 108,175 of CBDCOR010000009.1, read as the reverse complement.
CCAGCTTGCGATAGCTGAACTGATGCAGCTGTTTGATGACGGCGCAACGCAGCACCTGCTCGGCCGTCAAACCGGGGGCGCCAACACCGGAATCGACCCTGTCAGAGAGATCTTGTACTATCAGCTCCAGCGTCTGGGGATTGTCGTCCAGGATGCGCGAGATCACCTTCAATTCATGGGCCAGCTGGTGATCGGGCCATTGCGGGGAAAGGGGGCGTTGTTTTCCACGCTTTTTACGCATCTCCGAACTCCTGAAATCGTCGTAAGTCGTTTTAGTCTAATTGTTTGCACCAAATAGTCTAGCAAACGGCCCTGACAGTTTCGGAGCTTGAAAAAGCCCTCTTTCCCCTTCCTTATCAATTACTTACACATTTCCGGACGGGCACTAGTTAGTTGTATGGAAATACCGTCAACAGGGCTCGACCCTGTCGGGGCCATGGTCAATCGAGCGGACCGATGTGCTCCCTATAGTCAGAAAGGAGGGCGGCGGCCCCAGCCCGGATGAATCCGACTTCGGACTCGGCTTCAAAGAAGGTGGCGCCCTTTCGAGCCCACTCGCCTGCAGCCTTCCCGCTGGATGGTGTGGTACCGAACGCGATGCCATATTTCTTGCACAGTCCGAGGACCTGTTCCATGGGACCACGCACATCGGGATGATCGTAGTCGCCCGGGTGTCCCAGTTCGATCGAAGAGTCTCCCGGACCGACATAGCACATATCGATTCCTGGCACACTCAAAATGTCTTCCGCGTTTTCGTAAGCCAGGGCGGTCTCGATGTGGATGACGACCGTAGTCTCCTGGTCCTGCTCCTCCATCCAACCCTGCCAATCCGTCACGCCTCGATAGTCGCTGTTCCCCCAGCCCGGTGCCACAGCTCGGGTCCCTTTTGGGGGAAATCTCAAGTAGCTCAGCAGCGTCTCGACCTGCTCGCGGGTTTCGGTGCGCGGCAGCTGGATTCCTACCACGCCGGCTTCCAACAGTTTGGAAACCTCCTGGCGCTCCAGCTGGGGCGTCTTGGCGATGACCGGCAGCCCGTTGTCACGAGCGGACAAAATAGTGTCGGCCAGCTCGGGCAAGCCGAACAAGGTGTGTTCGTACTCGATGTAGACGAAGTCGAACCCGGCGTGCCGAAACAGCTTGATCAGCGAGGGACGGGCATATTCCTCAAGCAGCGGACCAATTAGCACCTCGCCCCTATTCAGTCTGGCCTTGAGATGCCGTCCGGGTCCCCCTTCCGGATACCAGGGATTGTCAATTCCGATGCTCATGCCTTGCTGTTGCGGCATTCCCCCCCATGTCGCGGCTAGTTCGACCTACTGGGCAAGCCCAAGTACCCCTACCAGATTTCGCTCAGCGCTCCTTCTTACTCTACACCCCGGCACCAATATACACGAGTGGGTTACATACGACCGACCGAGAAGCTGGGCTTTGCTCGAAGATGGCATTCGCATGATCTCCTAGCCCATGAAGCTTCAGCTTCGTCCGGCCCCCGGCTGCGAGCTGGATCATTCGAGAAGTAAACTTGGCCGGGGATAGGCAAGATTGTGCTATTGTCCAGCTCTCTCCGGGGACGCATCGTGAGCGAGCCCGAAGTCATTCAACGGGCCTACGAGATGCTGCGGCGAAAGTACCGGTGGGGGATGAGAATCGGAGATTGTTTTGCCAAACTCACGGGGCGTTATCAGAAGCGTGCGTTTCTAGAGATTGAGATTGAAGCCTAGCTGGCCAGGAGGGCCGTGTAGCGGTTACCGCTATGTGTATCCCCAGATTAATCCTCATCTGGATCCTGTTCTTCAGCGCGCTGCACACCGAAGCCGCCGAGATCGTCCAGCCAGACGTTCAGTACCAAGGAGAAACGAAGCTCGAATTTCCGGACTATGGAGCATCGATAGTGATACCTGCCGGATGGGCCGCCGTGCTTCCGAAAGATGGCAATGTCCTCCTCATGAGGAGCAAGAATTTTGAAGCATACATCTTCGCAACTATCGAGGAAATGACTGTTCAGGGAGCGCAGAGCGCCATGAGCAGAGCCATCGGCGTGGGAAATGGGATCGTGTTCCATCCCAAAGGACAAGTGCGGCTCAAGGACTCGGTCCTGACTGCCGACTATTCCGTCATTGGTTCCCAGAGTCCTCTGGTGGGACAGGTGACAACGGTAGTTGGCAAAAGTGGTCGGGCGGTGTCTTTCATGGCCGCAAGCGGGCCTCAGGATGCCGAAAGATTGGGTGCGGGATTAAGCAAGATAAGCGGTTCACTCTCGCTGGGCCAGCCGGAGCCCAAGCCCAGTGACTCTCAGGCCAAAGGAACTGACTCATGGATGGACCGCCTCAGTGGTCGTAAGTTGTCGCGATTTTTCACGCGTAGCGGTTACACCGAAGAAGAATATATCTGGCTGTGCCCGGAGGGACTCTTTTTCAAGAGTTCCAAGTCCGGGGGCTTCGGCGGTGGGGCAAGTGGAGCCTTTCAAGCAGAGAATGCTGGTAAATGGATGGCTTCGGGAAGTCCCGAGGCGGGCACGCTGCTGCTGACCTACAACGACGGCAGCACTACCCGGTACCGCCTCACCCACGAAGGGACAAAGCTCTTTCTCGATGGTAAGCGCTACTTTCGTGAGACTATCGACTGCAATTGAGCGGGTACTTCGGACCAAACACAACCAATCATTCCTGCTCTTGGTGAGACCCGCGAAGGTAGCTACCATGATCTGCGCACGAGAAAGACTTGCAGGATCCGTACTGACGTTCTTCTGTTTTCTTTCCTTGATCGAGGGAGCCTCTGCGCCTCCAGAAAGCTACGACTACGTGAGCTTGCCCACCGGGGAACACCAGCTCTTTTTGGACGATTTCCTGCTGGGCGCGATCTACCGCGTGGAGCGCCGGATCCAGCAGCCCCGTAAATACGAGGGCAACCCGGTGGTCTCATCCGACAGGCCCTGGGAGACCTCCACTGGACCCAATCCCAACAAGGTAATTCAGATTCGAAGTGCTCCCTGCTGGGATCCCGAGGAGCAGGTTTGGAAGATGTGGTACACGGCCGACCACATGACCGCGTTTGCACGGTCTCGCGATGGAATCGAGTGGGAAAAGCCGGAGCTGGGACTGAGGGAATTCCAAGGCTCACGGGAAAACAACCTACTACTGCTCAAAGAGGAACCGGAAGCCTACATCAAACACGTCCTCCGGGACCCCGATGCGTCACCGGATCGCCGCTACAAGGGACTCATCGGTAACCGCAATCGCCAGCCGTAGCTGGACCGGCTTGCCTTCGAGCTGAGACACCTCTTTGCCCTTCCAACGCATCTCCTGCCGCCCACTCTCCAGCAGTGGGCTGGACTTCTCCAGCGTGAACCCCTCGATGGTGCCTCCTGACTGATCCAGCAGGGCCGCTCGGACCTCACACTCGTCATAGTTGCGGTAGCTCTTGGGCCGTTCCATGGGCAGGGAAGCGTCGATGTCCAGCATCAGTTTCGAGCCGCTAAAGGTGAAAGGCCGGGTCAGGGTGGTTCCCTGGAAGGGGCCCGCCAGGAGCCCCACCCAACGATCCTCGGGCAGCGTTGCAAGAGCAATCGAAAGGGTGTTTTTATCCCCCAATCTGCTGGTCCGATAACTGTGAGCCGCGCTGTAGGCCCCGTAATAGAGCCAGATCTTTCCATCATGGAAGATGGGGCTCGAGGGAGACATGTAGCCCGCATCGTAGGTACCGACCTCTCCCCGACCCAGAAAGGGGAGCTTCCGGTCGACCACTGGAACGTAAATACGGCAACGTTTGCAGGTTCCAGTGTACTAAGGGGTAGAAGACAACAATGACTCGATCAGTCTTCGACCTGGCTCGCTGTCCCAGCGACGTGGCCCCGAACCACCGCAGATTACGCTGCCGTCCGCCGCGATAAGAAACGAGCTAGGAGTTCCCCTCACGCTATACCGAAACCTGGCTTCGTTCTCCAGATCAACCCCAATCGGGAATTGAATATCATGCTTCTTCACGAACTGCTTGATGGTTTCCAGCCCGGCCTGATCCAGGGAAACGCCCAACACGACGAACCCCTTGTCTTTGAATTTCTCATGGATTTTCTTCAGAGACGACCTCTCTGTAGTGCAATGGTGTCACCAGGTAGCCCAGAAGTTCAGCAGCACCAGGCGTCCCTTGAAGCCGCTCAGAGTCATTTTCGTGTTGTCGAGTCCAGTAACGGTGAAATCGGGAGCGCTGATAGTCTCTCCACTGAATCGATGCAGGTCCAGCGCTGCTATCTGTGCGTCCAGATCGGTAGCTCCAACGCCGCTGCCGAGGCACCACCAGAGCGCAATCGACAGGGCTGTGACTCGCAGGAATCGAGTCGTGACATCAGTAGAACAACACATCATTCATTCCCTTCATTTCGCAAATCGACGACGCTTCTCACCTACTGCTGGTCTGCAGGGTCTCCAAATGAGGTCCATCTCCAAAACCTTTCCAGTCTGCGCCGCTATTATGGCCTTCCTGCCTGTCTTCTACAACTTCACCTGTTCGCACGGATCATTCAGCAGGCTTGTTCCCGCCGACACCAGACGACGCCCGCTCCAGAACCCGGGTAAACGGCACCTGCTCGAGGGCGCCGAACAGAGGGTGGGCAGCCAGTCGAGCACGGGTGATGCTGGGGGATCTCAATCCGGTTAGAAAGCGGCTGAGCGCTCGCGGCTCAGCCAGCACCTCAGCATGTTGCTCCCGCGCCTGGATCGCCTGGCTCCAGACCTCCTCATCAATGGGCGTTTCCGGCCTTGGCAACAACTCCACCGGGCGCTGGCCACCCAGACACCAGCCGCAGTGCCCACAATTTTCGGTCAGGGTTTCCCCGAAATAGGAGCAGAGAGACTGGGTCTGGCAGCCATCGAGTGCGGCCAGGTTCAGAACCCGGTCCAGGCGCTCGATCTCACGTCTCTCGTGCTCCAGGGTCCTGGCGTGGAGGTCCGCTGCCAATCGATCCACTTCCGCAGGCCGCTGCTGCCAGCGGTAGCGCTGGCGAACCCCTCCGACCCGAAGCTCTATCAACTCCCGCTCGGCTAGGTAATCAAGTGCTCGAACCATACGGTCTCGGGGGGTTCCCAGGGTCCGACTCACCTTGATTAGATCGATGTCGAACCAGACTTTGGCTTTCTTCGCCTGCTGCAGAAGAGCGGCCAGGAATGTCCTTCGTTCTCCTCTGAACCGGTCCAGGATCTCCTGAGAGGATGCGAGGGGGCGAAAGCGGTAGACGGAAAAGGTCGGCGTGCGCGCTTCCAGGAGACCCTTGAGCTCGAGGTAGGTGAGCAGTGTGCGTACCACCAGAAGTCGGATGTCGTGGTTTCGCGCAACTTCATAGAGATTGAGGTCGAAGTGTTCCGGCGCCGCATCCAACTGCTCAATCAATCCTCGTATCCCCTCGAGCGTCGGCGTGTCTCCGAATGCAAAGTTTTCGAGCGCCGTCAAATCATCGGGACAAAAGAAGCTTTCGCAGATCGCGCCATCGCCATCACGACCGGCACGACCGATCTCCTGGGAAAGATTCTCAAGGCTCTTGGGCAAGTTGTAATGGTAGACATAGCGGATGTCTGCCTTATCGATCCCCATGCCGAAGGCGATCGTTGCTACTACGATGGAGTTCTCGGAGGCAAGGAACCAATCCTGAACCTCGGCTCGCTCTTCGTCCTTCATGCCGGCGTGGTAGGCGCGGGCCGAAAAGCCCGCCGCCACCAGCCGATCGGCTACCTCCTCGGAAGTGCGCTGCAAAGTGACGTAGACGATGGTCGAGCCCCTGGGGCGCTCCTCGAGACGTCCCACCAGCTTGGCGTCACGGTCTTCGGGGGCGACTGGCGTGGTGAGCAACTCAAGGTTGGGACGATGGAAGCCGGTCCGGACAGCACACTCAGGGTTGACCCGAAAACCGCGGCAGATGTCGTCGAGCACTTGGGGAGTGGCGGTGGCGGTCAGGGCCAATACGCGACCTGCTCCATAACGCTGGGCGTAGTCAGACAGTTTCAAATAGTCGGGGCGAAAGTTATGACCCCATTCTGAAATGCAGTGAGCCTCGTCGACGGCAAAAAGCGATAGGTCGATGCCATCCAGGCTCTCCCGGAAGCGCTCGTTGTTGAATCTCTCCGGGGCCACGTAGAGTAGGCACAGACTTCGGCTACGGATCGCGTCCATGGTGGCTCGGTACTCGGAGGCTGTCAGGGTTGAGTCGAGCCGTTCGGCGGCGATGCCCAGCTTCTTGAGCTGGTCGATCTGATCCTTCATCAAAGCGATAAGCGGAGACACCACCAGCGTCAGCCCTGGAAGCAGCAGCGCCGGCAGCTGGTAGCAGAGCGATTTTCCTCCAGCGGTGGGGAAGACCGCCGCTGCGGAGTGCCCTCCCATCAGGTTTTCGATGACCCGCTCCTGACCGGGGAGAAAGTCGTCGAAACCGAAGGAGTCTTTGAGCTGCCGTCTCAGAGGCGTCATGTTCACAATCGCGGAAGGCGGTCCTGAATTGGGTCTGGGCCGCAAGCAGCGACATCCAATAAGAACGTGCAAGCTCGCGAATCTACGAGGCCACTTTTTCTCGATCGGTTCGGGAATCGCCTGGAGAGAAAGCGCAGACTCTCAGGACCACTGGATCAGGATACCCACGAGTCCTTTGTCCCCCTGATCCAGGCGTCTGTAGACATCGGGCAGTTCCTGCCAATCGAACCTGTCTGTAATCATGGGCGAGACCAGGAGCTTTTCTTTCGACAGCAAATCAACCGTCAAGGCGTTGGATCGGCAGCGATCCCATCGATGACCGTCAGGTTGGTGGCCGTACGAAGTCAGCAGGGCTAGGTCCTTTCCCAGATAGGGATGTCCAACCGCGCTGAAAGTAGTCATGTCGGTGTGGCGAGCGATGACAACCACGCGGGCACCCCTGCGGGCGATCTGCATACCCGTCTCGATAGCGGGCCACACCGACGCAGCCTCGAGAACCAGGTCCGCGCCTTCGCCACCGAAGAATTCGAGTAGGCGGTCCGAGAAATCACCATCTTCGGGGGAAGCGAGAAGATCGGCTCCCATCTTCCCAGCCAGATCCAGCCGCTCTCGGGCAAACTCGACGACAGCCGTACGAAAGCCAAAGGTCCGACAGTAGGCCAGAGCTGACAAGCCGATGACACCCGCTCCAATGATGGCGACGTTCTCCCCAGGCAGAGGGCTTCCTGTCCTCAGACCGATATGACCGACCTCCAGAATGTTCAGGAAAGCAGCAACTTCATCGGAGATCTGCTCAGGCAGTTTGATGGCCGCCTGGGCAGAGACGGCAGCGTAGTGCCCATGAGATGCCGTCACGAAAACCCGATCTCCGACGCCGAAACCCAAAACATCGGCCCCCACCTCGAGCACCTCGCCCACCATCGACTCGCCGTTTATATAGGGGTACTGGAAAGGAATATAGGTATGTAAAAACCCCCCATCCTTGTCCACCGGAATCCCACGATAGACGCGGACCTCGGTCCCGGTGCTCACCGCGGTGACCTTGGCACGAACCAGCAAACCGTCGCCGGGACATTCAGGAATGGCGACCTCCTCAAATTCCACCTCTCTCGGGGCCGTGACAATCAGTCTCTTGGACATAGGGTTGATCTCCTTCTTCTCGTCTAGTCCGATTCTAGGTTGCGCGTGGCGACGAGGCAATGGGCCACCACTACCAAATCAGCCCCCTATCGGTAACAATCATGTGTTTGCTGAGCTGAAACTTGATTGGGCGGACGTAGCTTTGGCCTCCAGGCCGAAGTCTTATTCTTCTGAGCCTTTGGCTCGGACGGCGGCCTGGAGGCCAAAGCTACGCCGGGACCCGGAGTTTCATTCTCGAATGGGGCCAGCTCCGCTGGGGGCCCCACTAAGCTGAAACTTGATTTGGCTGTTTCTGAGGGACAAGTTTGTAACTCCTTGATATAGGAATCCTTGCGGCGTATTCAAGACACGTCCCTACGCCGAAGGCGTTACTGCGGGTAGCCCAGGGTTGCAATGCGAAGCGAGCTACCCTGGGTTCAAGTCGTCTTGTGCTTCTACGCTGAAAGCGTTGTTGCCAAAACGTTCCCGGTCGGCAATAACCCCTTCAGGGTATCGTGTTGTTGGGGGTATGTTCCGGGCACATAGGTAACAGTTTCTCCCAGGCACATAGGTTACAAGAGGAGTCATGCCATGGAAAGAGACGTGTGTAATGAACGAACGAGTGAAACTGCTGACCGAGTATCTGGAGGGGGAGTATGGGATTACAGAGTTATCGCAGGCCTATGAGGTGAGTCGGAAGACGATGTACAAGTGGATTGCTCGATACGAAAAAGAAGGCTGGGCGGGGCTGGAGGATCGGTCCCGTGCGCCCCACAGCCACCCCAACGCGGTAGAAGAGAAGATCGAGAGGAAGCTTTTAGAGTTGAAGGCCCGTTGGCCGTTGTGGGGAGCGCCGAAGTTGTGGGTCAAACTGAGAGAGGCGGTGGGAGCGGATCGGTGTCCGGCGGAGAGCACGGTGAGCGAGATCCTCAGACGGCACGGTTTGAGTGGGCTGGTCAAACGACGACGGCGAGCGGTGCCGACGGAGCAGCCCTTTGAGGAGTGCCGGGAGGCCAATGCCGTGTGGTGTACGGATTTCAAGGGCTGGTTTCGGACCACCAACGGCCGCAAATGCACGCCCTTGACGATCAGTGATGCGCACAGCCGCTGCTTGTTGTGCTGCCAGGGGCTGGGGGGAGCGACCGGATTTATCACGGTCAAGCCGCTGTTTATTAAGACGTTCCGGGAGTGTGGGCTGCCCGATGCGATGCGCACGGACAATGGACCGCCGTTAGCGTCGAGGGCCCTGGGAGGGCTCAGTGACCTGGCGGTGTGGTGGGTGCGTTTGGGGATTGAATTGCAACGCATCGAACCGGGTTGCCCGCAACAGAATGGAAGACATGAGCGGATGCATCGGACGCTGAAGGAAGCGACGGCCCAGCCGCCGCGAGCGAATCTCGGAGCCCAGCAGAAGGCGTTTGAAGCCTTTCGCCGGGAATACAACGAGGAGCGTCCCCATGAATCCTTGGGCCAGAGGCCCCCGGCGCTCTTCTACCAGCCGGCGGCTCGGGAGTATCCTTGCCGGTTGCCCGAGCAAAGAGGTTATCCCGATGAGTGGGAGAAGCGGAGGGTGCGCAAAGCCGGTCAAATGAAGTGGAAGGGCGAAGACATCCTAGTGAGCTCGACCTTGCGGGGGCAGGAGATTGGATTAAAGCCCGTGGGAGAAGCCCAGTGGGCCGTCTACTTCGAGACCCTGGAACTCGGCCTCTTCGATGAACGGCTGGGAAGGGTGCTGCCGGCCAAACGATTGCGACGAAAACCGCCAACCCAAGATCAGGAGCCACCCCAGAGTGGCCAATGACCCGGAAAGCCGTGGAAACTGCCGCACTATGGAAACCGTGGAAAAACGGCGACATGGAGAAGACGACTCCAGGCGTGGAGTTTTTCCACCGTTCCCACAGCGCTTGGAAAACTCCTCCGGACGGAGTTTCCCACAGTTCCCACTGCTTCTGCGGCTGGATCTATAAACGGACTGCCTCTGCCGCTTTGCGGCGAGGCTTCACGAGCGATTAAAATGAATCGAACCCAAGGAGATCCTGGTTGAATCACTGGCTGGTTTCGAGCCGGCCCCCGGCACAACAAAATGAAGTCCCCAGACTCCAAAAGTGTAACCTATGTGCCCGGGAGAAATTGTTACCTATGAATCGGGAGCTACAGTTGGGGAATGACCTTTACCCAGGGTAGCTCGCTTCGCATTGCAACCCTGGGCTACCCGCAATAACGCCTTCGGCGTACTAGCGTTCCTTGACAGCAAATGACCTGCGGCTTTAAGTTTCAGGATCAGACCCAGGGAGGACTCCATGAAGCAGATTGAAGTGAACCGACGAGATTTCTTGAGAAGTTCGAGCGCAGCGGCTGCCACCGCGGTTAGCGGACTGTCCGCCGCACCGGCACTATCCAGTGTAGTCGGGGCCAATGATCGCATACGCATAGGTGTGATCGGCTGCGGAGGCCAGGGTCGACGCTGGCACATCGAACGCTTCCCCACGGGTGCCAACGCAAAAGTTGCATCGGTGTGCGATCCGGACGAGGCTCGGCGGGCCCAAGGTGGTACTCTCGGCGGCGGCGCCAAACCGGTCGACGATCTCCGGAGGATCCTTGACGACCCGTCGATCGACGCCGTGACCGTCGCCACCCCCGACCACTGGCACGCTCCGGCGGCAATCCTGGCGATGGAGGCCGGCAAGCACGTCTATGTGGAAAAACCCTGCTCGCACAATCTGCGGGAGGGCCGGCTGCTGGTCGAAGCGGCTCGACGAACCGGGAAAGTCGTCCAGCACGGCACCCAGGCGCGGAGCAACTCGGGATTCAACGAGGCCATCCAGATGCTTCGCGATGGCGCCATTGGAAAGGTGCTCATCGCCAAGGCCTGGAACGTCCAGAAGCGCAAGAATATTGGTCATGAGCAGGCCAGTAGACCACCGCAGGGCTTCGACTATGACATCTGGGTGGGACCGGCACCCATGGTACCGTTCCAGAAGAATCGTCACCACTATTCCTGGCACTGGTGGTACAACTTCGGCACCGGCGATCTGGGCAACGACGGTGTGCACGAGTTCGACTTGGTCCGTCGGGGTTTGGGTCAGGACACACATCCCACGAACGTGGCCGTGACCCGCGGCAAGTTTTACTTCGATGACGACCAGGAGTTTCCCGACACCGTTACGGCTACCTTCGGTTACCCGGGAGACGGCCACGTCGGCAGCCGCCAACAGCTGATCTTCGAGATGCGAATCTGGACCGGCAATCAACCCTACGGCTTGGATAGTGGCGTCGAGTTTCTTGGCACCGGGGGAAAGATGCTCCTCGGCCGCCGTGGCAAGTTCCAGATCTGGGACGAAAAAAACAAGAAGCTTGAAACGCAGCCAAGCCAGACACCGCAGATGATCGTCCCAGAAAATTTCAAGGCCTGGTTAGCGGCAATTCGCGGCGACGCCGCACCTACTGCGAATGCCGAAACGGCCCACCGATCGGCCTCCCTCTGCCACCTGGCCAACATCGCAGTGCGAGTCGGGCGCTCATTTCAATTCGATCCGGAACAGGAGCAGATCACCGGTGACAACGAGGCCAACCGATTGCTCAGCCGTACTTACCGGGCGAGCCACTGGGCGGTGCCCAAGGGCGTTTGATCGATGTTTCTCCTAAGTACTTTGGCTTGTGGCTTGAGGACGTAGCTTTGGTCTCCAGGCCGAAGTCTTATTCCCCAACAGGAGACCAACACGGGAACAAATCGCGGTGAGTGAAGAAGTCTGGCAGGGCCACAAAGTCGGGGACGCCATCGAGCTCGCCTACACGCCCAGGCGGCCTTCCGTCAGCGCGGCGAAATATATGGTCAACCTGTCTCGCCAGGCCCTGAAACTACCTCCCTTGTGAGGCCACTCCAGCGCCAACTTGCCGCCTTTCCTGCAAGCTGCGCTGTCTGCTACTTCTGAGTTAGTTGGGTTGCTTCACGACACGAATATACGAGTTCACTGCGTCCCAGCCTTCGGGGAACATCTGTTTCGCATCGTCATCCGATACGGCAGGAACGATAATGACGTCCTCACCCTGCTGCCAGTTCACCGGCGTGGCCACCTTATGCGCAACGGTCAGCTGCATGGAGTCGAGGACTCGCAAAACCTCATCAAAGTTGCGACCCGTTGTCATGGGATAGGTCAGCATGAGCTTGATCTTCTTGTCCGGGCCGATGATGAAGACGGAACGCACAGTCGCGTTGGTCATAGCTGTCCGGCCTTCTGAGGTGCCAGCTTCATCCGCAGGCAGCATATTGTAGAGCTTCGACACCGCTAGATCGGTGTCGCCGATCATGGGGTAGTTGACAGCGTGCCCTTGGGTTTCCTCGATGTCTTTTGACCATCCCTTGTGGCTGTCTACTGGATCAACACTGAGTCCAATGACCTTGCAGTTACGCTTGGCAAATTCAGGCGCCAAGCCAGCCATGTATCCCAACTCGGTGGTACAAACTGGTGTGAAGTCTTTTGGATGGGAAAACAAGATGGCCCAACCATCACCAATCCACTCATGAAAACTGATGGAGCCCTGGGTCGTCTCGGCCCTAAAGTCGGGGGCTTCATCATTGATTCTCAGTGACATCTCTATTCCTCCTTTGACGTTGATGGAAACAGCCATGATCAATTGGCTGACGTGTCCAGTTTCGGACTAGAGGCCCCCTGGTGTCAACCGGCAGTAACTGGTTCGAGCGGCTTCACGACGGCGGACCCCTCCAGCACCGATCGAGTCCGCGGCTGGCGGATGTTTCCGGCGCGAGCGAATCGGGTTGAAATGACGGCTTCCCTTCGCTCATGATAGAAGCCATGACGAGCGCGAACGTGTCTTTCTTCCGTCGGATCATCCCGGTCGTCTGCGTGGCTCTTTGCGCTTCATGCAGTCAGGCACCCTCCGACGAACCTGAGGACCGCTTCAAGAAATTAGTGGACATCTCCCGAGACGAAGCCACTCTGAAGGAGTACCTGAAGCCAGTACCGCCGACCGAGCCGGCCGACGTGATCAAAACCTTCGAGACCGCCGACGGATTCCAGATGCAGTTGGTGGCCCATGAGCCCATGGTAAACGAACCGGTGGCCGCAACCTTTGATGAGAACGGCCGCATGTACGTGGCCGAGCTGAAGAGTTATCCCTATCAACCGGGAGAGGGGGAGGAGCCGACCGGGCGCGTCCGCCTCCTGGAGGACAAGGACGGGGACGGAGTCTTTGACGTCAGCCACGTCTTTGCAGATAGGCTCATCTGGCCCACCGGCGTGGCTGTCTTCAAGGGGGGCGTCTATGTTTCCGCCCCGCCCAGTATCTTCTACATGAAGGACACCGACGGCGATGGGCAAGCCGACATTCGAAAGGTCATCTACACCAGGTTCGGTGTCACCAACGAACAGCAGATGGTGAACAATCTGATTTGGGGAGTCGACCACAAAATCTACGCGTCTACCGGCGGAGATGGTGGCTACATTCGGCCCGGAGACCAACCCAACGCTGAGCCCATCTCGGTCTACGATCGCGACTTCCGTTTCGATCCGGTCAGTGGAGCCTTCGAGCTCACCACCCAGACCTTTCAGTTCGGGCACAGCTTCGACGAGTGGTACAACCGCTTCGTCTGCACCGCGGGGTCGTCGGGACGCCACGTGGTGATGCTCGGAGGCTATCTGGAACGTAACCCCTACCTCTTCTTCGACCTGCACGGTTTCCATTGGGAGGGACATGGCTCCCTGGAAGTCAACCCGCTGGTACAGGGCAGCACACGGGTTTACAAGATCAGCCCCATAGAACGCTGGCGTACCATCCGTGAGGCTCGCCGTGTCTTCGCCGGCCGCAGCAACAGGAGTGCAGGAGTCGGCCACAGCTACCAGACGGCTGGTGCCGGAGTGCAGGTCTACCGGGGACATGCCTACCCGGAGAAGTACCGGGGGAGCATCTTCATCGGAGCCAACACCGCCAACCTGTATCACCGACGGGTTCTCGAAGAGGATGGTGTCACCTTCAAATCAGTGCGTGGGGAACCCAAGGAGACGGAGTTCGTCCGCTCCACCGACAACTGGTTCCGCCCAGTCAACTCCATCAATGCTCCGGATGGCACCATGTACATCCTGGATATGTGCCGAGAGCTGATCGAGGCCGCACATGTGCCGGCCAGAGTCATGAAACACCTGGACTTCACCAGGGGCCAGGACCGAGGACGTGTCTACCGCGTGGCCCCTCCCGGCTTCAAGGTGCCTCCCGCACCCCGCCTGGGCGAGGCTAGCATTGAGGAATTGATAGGCCATCTGGAGCACCCCGGCGGTTGGTGGAGAGAGACCGCCCATCGGCTGATCTACGAAGGCCAGGACGCCGCCGCAGTCCCCTTGCTGAGACGGCTCCTCAAAGAAAGCTCCAAGCCGCTAGCCCGAATGCATGCTCTCTGGTCGCTCAAGGGCCTAAATGCGCTCCACGATGAGGATCTATCCGGGGCCCTGTCCGATGCTTCTTCAGGTGTGCGGGCGCACGCGGTCCGACTCGCCGAATCCAGATTGAACCGCTCCCCGTCTCTCTTTCAGCAGGTATTGGCACTGGCCAAAGATGACGACCCGAAAGTCCGCTTTCGAGTGGCGCTGACGTTGGGAGAGGCAAAGAGTCGCAAAGCCTTTTCAGGCCTGGTCCAAATTGCCGTACGGGACTCTGCTGACCGCTGGACTCGGAATGCCGTACTCAGCTCGAGCTCCGGGTTCTCCGACCGTTTGCTTGTTGAGCTGCTCGATATGGAAGGGTTTGTAGAGAAGCAAGAAGCAGCCGAATGGCTGTCTCCTCTGGCCCGGGTCATCGGAGCTCGGAACAAGCGCTCCGAGCTCAATCGACTCACCCAGGCTGCGGCTACCCATGGGGCTCTCAAGGAGAACCCGGAGGCCCAGCAAATCATTGTCACTGGCCTGGCAGACGGGCTGGCGATCTCCGGCAAGAGTCTCTCCGGACTCCGTCGCCTTTCGGCGGCGGCGCGGAGAATGATCCAGAACCTGATGGATCGATCGGAGAGGCTGGCCGGCAATGCTGAACGGGCCGAAGAGGAGCGGGTGACCGCGATTCGGCTTCTTGCTCACGGAGATTTCGATCGGGTGCGGAAGGCTTTGACTGCCTTGATCGAGTTCCAGCAGCCCCAGGCAATTCAGCTCGCCGGCATCGAAGCTCTCACCGGCTTCGACAGCGCCGAGATTCCGACCCTGTTGTTGGAGTCCTGGGAGAGTCAGACGCCGGAGGTCCGGAACAAGGTCCTGACAGGACTCTTGTCACGAAAGCACTGGACCCGCTCTCTGTTGAGCGCGATTGAGGAAGAGAAGCCCTCCTCCAGCCAAATCGATCCCAAGCGCCGTGAACTCTTGATGAATCACAGCGAAGAATCGATCCGTACTCGGGCCGTGACCCTGTTTGACTCTCAGGCGCCGAGTTCCCGACAGGAGGTCCTTGCCGACTATCAATCAGCACTTAGACTGACAGGGGATAGGACTCGGGGAGAGGCCGTCTACCGCCGGAAGTGCGTCAAGTGTCACCGCCTGTCTTCCACCGAGCACCTCATTGGTCCGAATCTGATCATGGGGTCCTACAAGGATCCTGAGCCGCTGCTCACCAACATTCTAGATCCCAACCGCTTCGTTGAGCCTCAATTCCTGCAGTATGTCGTTACCGACAAAAAGCGACGACTCTTCACCGGAATCCTGACTGATCAGACAGCAACGAGTGTCACACTGCTGGAGGGAGAGGACCTTCAGAACACAGTCTTGCGAAACGACATCTTGGAGATAAGGGCGACTGGTAAGTCGTTGATGCCGGAGGGCCTCGAGGAAAACGTCAACCACCAGGAAATGGCTGACCTGCTCAAGTTCATCCTCGATTATCAATACGTGATTGGAACCGAGAGCGCTGGCTACGGACCGGGCGACGAGGTCTTCGAACCTCTGGCCACCCGACGTTGGGGGACGGATGATCGCAACCGCCCCTGAGCGGAAGCTTCGATAGATAGCTTTCAGATTCGGGGTCATTGCGTGGGTCAGTCACGACCCTTCTTTCCGGTTCAGGGTCTCTACGACCCAATCCCGGTAGCGCCACGCGCGATCTGCCCGCAAGCAAGGCGTTGTTTGCCCTTCGTCCGACTGCTAGACTCTTATCAGATCGGGCTCCAATCAGGGTCTCTCATGGGAATCAGCCCTTACAAACATGTCTCCTTTAAAGCCTGGGTCTAAAACATGATCAGCCGACGCCAAGCCTGCAAAGCCTTCGCTCAACTGCTGCTTTCTTCTCCACTGCTGGCGGGACAGAAAGAGGCCGCTGGTCCCACAAAGGTCGGCCCTGGCAGTGAAGAACAACTTCACGACCTCATCAACGTGTTCGACTTTGCCAAGCTGGCGCAGTCCAAGCTGGACCCCGTCGCCTGGGACTACATGGCCGAAGGATCGCAGGACGAAATATCCCTGCGCGATAATCGGAAGGCATTCGAACGCATCATCATCAGGTCTCGTATTCTTACTGATGTCCACAAGATCGACCTCTCCACCGACCTTCTGGGCCAGAAGCTCGACTATCCGATTTTCGTCTGCCCGGCCGGCGGTAAGAACTGTTTTTTCCCCAATGGCGAAGAGGAGGTGGCAAGGGGAACCGCCCATTCCAAGACCCTGATGATCACCAATGGTGGAATCGACGACTATTTGACCTCAGGCCGTGGACCGTCCAACTGGTGGCAGGTCACCACCGGTGGTCAGTTTCGTAATAGGAACACGATGCTCAACTTCGTGGAAAAGCTGGAGGATATGGGGGCGGCAGGTATCTGCTTCACAGTGGACAATATGCACGTCTCCCATCGCGAGCGGAGCATTCGCAACCGATTGGTGCGGCGCTGGTGCGAGACCGGGGTTCCCCGGGATGCCGATGGAAATCTGGTCTTCAATAAGGAGGACCGACCCTGGCGCACGGGCCGCTATCCCGAGCGTCCCTTCTCCACCCCTACCTGGGAAACTGTTCGCCAATTGCGGGATATGACCGATCTGTCCATCGTGATCAAGGGCGTCCTCACCGCCGAGGACACCGAGAAGTGTGTGGAGTACGGCATGTCGGCCGTCGTGGTATCCAACCACGGGGCTCGACAGCAGGACCACCTGGGCGGCACGATCGAAGCTCTACCTGAATGTGTCCAGGCGGCAAAGGGCAGGATTCCGGTCCTGGTGGACGGCGGCTTCCGGCGGGGAACGGATGTGTTGAAAGCGTTATCCCTGGGCGCTACCGCCGTGGGAGTGGCACGCCCCTACCTCTGGGGCCTGGCCTGCTTCGGACAGGAAGGGGTCTCCCGTGTTCTGGAGCTGCTTCGGGTGGAGCTAGCACTCGATATGGGCCTGGCCGGAGTTGCCACAATTTCTGACATCGATGGGAGACTTACTCGGATCCGTTAGCCCTCATGTTGAATCGCAGGGAGCTGTTGGAACTGCTTCTGGCCGGTGGGTTGGCACCCCAGGATTACCGCGTCCGGAGGCCCAGAGTAGAAGCGCTGTGGAGATCTCCTGATGCGTACCCCAACCCAACGCCCTCGAGGCCACGGATGATGGCTTGTGGGTAGGGGAACAACTCACCAACAGCGCCTACCTGCTCGATTGGGAAACGGGCAAGGTGCTTCAGAAAGTCCCGACAGAGTCCACCAACACCAGCGGAATGGCCTTTGGGAGTGGCTTCCTGTGGATGGCTGCCAATGGCCCTGCCCTCCGGCGCGAACCTCGGCCTTCCGACTCGAAAACAGGAATGGTGCTGAAGGTTGACCCCGACACAGGTGAGACTCTTGCCCGCTACCCCATCCCGGGAGGAGGCGGCGTTCACGGTCTCACCTGGGCCGACAGCTCTCTCTGGATCACGACGCTGAGACGAAAGAGCCTGACCCGAGTCGATGCTGGTTTCAAGGAGCTTCACAGCATTCCCGTGACCCTGGGACGAGCCCACGGGCTAGCCTGGGACTGGGATACGATCTGGTGCATGTTCTCCAACGATCGGGTGATTCATCGACTGGATGCCAGAGACGGCCGGATCCTGGAAGCCATCCAGCTGGGCTCATCCGATCCGGATCCCCACGGCATGACTCTTCACCGGGGTACGTTCTATTACACCGACGCCGGTATCGCTCCCGGCGGTGGAGACAATGGGAGTCGCCACGCGGGATACATCTGTCGGCTCCATTTATGAAGAGCTTACTCTGGGTTCTGACCCTGACCCTGCTGTCGTCGGCCTCCGGGGACGAACAGGGCAGGATCCTTCGGCCTCAGGACGGCTCGGCACTCCCCTCAGAAGAGATCAGTATCGTGGCGACCGGTCCTGAGGGGAGACTGGAACTGGACGGTCAGGGGATCCCGGCCCAGGAGCCATTCCCCAACGTCTTCCACGCTAGGTTGAGACCCACTCCGGGAGAACACCTGTTGGGGTTGATCTGGAAGGGAGGCCGCCGCGAAATCCGATTCTTCGTGGGAGAGAATCCGCCGGCGACCTTTCGTCTCTTCAAGCAGCATCCTCCTGTTGCTACAGATTGCACCCACTGTCACGGACTGAGCCGGCGTGGCCGATTCCGGTTCAAGGGAGGGTGTTTCGACTGTCACGACAAGGAAGCCTTCGTCGAACCCCACGAGCATGCTCCTCACATCCTGGAGGACTGCGGGAGATGCCACAATGCCCACGGATCAAGCTCTGCCTCCCACTTGCTCCTGCCGCGGGAGCAGGCCTGTCGACTCTGCCACAATTGACTAGGCCCAAAATAAGCGCAAGTTCGAAAATAGACCCCTTTGTCGGCTCCGAGGAGCCATTTTGGAGACCTAAATTCTAAATTTCGGCGCGAAGTCACTCAGAACAGGCACGTGTTCAGCTGTCCTCCACACCGATCGCTCAGGGAAAACGATTCTGCCCTCTTGGGGGGCGTTTGTAGAGACACCTCGCCCCAGCTCTGGCGACCCTCGGAGCTACTTTATCTCCTTTCAGTTTCAGGTAGCTGGCCGGTGTTTCAACCACTTACTGCCTTCCAAGAGAAGACGGCTCCAACCATTGACATCCAGCAGCCGATAGACCAACTGTCGGCCCCTGCGCAAAATCTGGCAGGGCATTTCAATGACCTCTCGCAGGAAACGGCGATACTCCATCTTCACCAGCTCTCGGGCTTGCAGTCGCGCCGGCAGCACCAACCCCATCCAGGCCTTCAGATTCCAGGCTTGAGCCGCAATCACCAGATAGGCCCAGTTGGCTACCAGCGTATCCGAGGGCATCCGCAGGGCCTCGACTCCGTTCTTGAGTTGTTCAATGACGTTCTCCTGGTTGCAGCGCCGGTTGTTTTCCCGTACGACTCCCGCCGTTCCCAACGTTCTGGCCGAGATATTGGTGACATAAAAGTGGTAGCGCGTCTGCGGCAGCAGCCGCTTCTGGCCTTTCTCGACCAGGATCGTCTTGCGCAAGATCACCATCCGATAGGTTCGCTTCGCTTTGCTCGGACGGTAGTCGATCTCCGCGATCTCTTCCCGTTCCAGCGTCAGCGTCTTGAACCCGCGTCTCTTGACAATCTCCGGCTTCACTTTGTCCCGCCGCTGGCGCCGCTTCTTCCCTTTTCCTTTCCCCTGGCTGGGGCGCCCCAGCTCTTTCCATCTCGCTTCTGGCAACGCCTCCGCCCACTTGACGAAGCTCGGATGGGCGTCGATCCCGAAGTCAAACTCCACGCCCGCCTCCGTCCAACGGTCAAAATGAGCCGTCAGCGAAAAATCCGTGTCCCCGCGCAGGCGCACCTTCCGAAAACCCGCCTCTCGAACCAGCTCGATACTCCGATCCAGCCATTCGGCCGCTCCCTCATGAGAGGGACGGTTGCCCGAGCGGTTGACCGCATAGAGCACCTCTCCCGTATTGGCCAGCGTCACGATCAGCGGCGCATAGCCCCACTGCCCGTCGTAGCTGATCTCCATCCCTTCCTTGCATTCGCCGCTCGTGGGGGCCATCGTCCCATCCACGTCGATCTCCGCCCGTTGGAAGAAACGGGCCGGTTGTTGGGCCCAGACCTTGAGGCGGCTGGCATTGACGGCTTCCATCAGATCCACCACGTCGGGCGCGTCAAAGCGGCGCACAAAGTCTCCGGCCGTGCTGGGGGCGGGGATCTTCTCGGCTCCCACCGCCTCCAGGAAACTCACACTCTGACGTCGCAGTTCAATATCCTGATAGCGGGTCCCGCCCGTGGCCACGTTGTAGATCAGGCTCAGGACGTGGTCCGATTCGTGGTACGGTTGGTGGCGTTTGAGCAGCGTCACCGCCTGGTCAATGGCTTTCCCCAGCCCACTCCACTTCACCACCTGCTGCAGCAGCCCCAGACCACCGTAACTGACCGCACCCGTTTTCTCCGAGACCTCGTAGCTGATGACCTCGGGCGAGAGCACCGGTTTCGGGTCTTGACCGTTCCAGCTGGGGCTCAATCGCTGAGCAACCTCTGCTTCCCGTTTGCGGATGATTGCGCTATCCTTTTTCTTCACCTGAAATGCCTCCTTTCGGCTTGTTCTGAAGTTTCTTTGACAACCCCAGAATACCCGTCAGGTCTGGCATTTCAGGTGTTTACATGTGGTTTAGTCCACTTTCATCTACTTCTTTTGGGACTAGGAGGGCTACATGGCCGTAGAAGATCGAACCCCTGACAATCTGGTGACGACCGATTGGGCCTCTCTCAACACAGCCCAGAGAATCAAACATCTAGAGATTGAAGGGTATGTCCTGATTCCGGATCTACTGACTCGGGATCAGATTGCAATCATCAAAGAAGAGCTCGATCGACTTCCCACAACGCCAACCGACTACAGCGAGAACCAGCGCGGATACTCTCATGTCCAGTGGACCGATTCCCCGAAGGCGATTGACGTGATTTCCTTGCCGGCGATGGTGGACTTCCTGACCACGCTGTTCGGAGACGAAATCCTTTGCACTTCTTGTGTCTTCGCCGTTTCCAAGCCGGGCCATCCCGGCATCGCCATCCACACGGATTCCCAGCCCTACGGATCGGCTATATTGGGCTTGCAGGCGAGTGCCCCCAAGCTGGTGCGCGTCCTCTACTACCTGGACGATCTCACCCCCGAGCGATCGCCGCTGAAGGTGATTCCGCACTCGCACCTCTCACTACACGCGGACGCCAACCCCTACAACCGATTCCTCAGTCACCCCGAAGAGGTGATGGTGACCTGTAGGAAAGGGGCGGCCGCCATCATCAACCAGCAGGTCTTTCACGGCAACTATCCCAATCGCAGTCAAGAGGACCGCCGCATGCTGGCCGTAGCCTATCGGCCGGCCTGGGCGGGTCCGGTCTATGAAGTACCGGATTGGGATCAAGAGAAGGTAGCCGCTCTACCAGATCACATCAGGCCCTTCTTCAAGAGTCTCAATACACGGAAGATCGATTTCAACGTGGGGAATCGCCCCCCGGACATGGCTGAAGAGGCCCCCGGAATCAATCCCAGCCGCTGGGATGTTTGATCGAAAAGCCCGGTTCAGTAGCTAGCAGTCTCAGTCCGATAGACTTCCATGCCTCGTGCTTTATAGTTCGGCAACGCACTTGGATGATCAAGGGTGGCGGCCGCCTACCATGGCTTGGGTCGCTTGCTGTAACGGCGTCCCTGCTCTGCAGCCTCCTGATTTCCTGAACCAATCATGACCCCTTCGTCGATCATGCGCTCCACTGTGTCCGGGGTCACGCCGTTGAGAAAAGGAATCTTGGCGGCTTTGCAGGCGGAGAAGACGCGCTCACGAGCTTTCTTCATCACCTTTGCGTAATCCTCGCCCTGGCGTCCGGGGAATCCCCAGGACATACCCATGTCGCTGGGGCCCCACTCGGCGAAACCGATGCCGGGGACCCTCACGCTCGACTCAGCATTGTGGAGCGCGTGGCGATCCTCGATCTTCAGACCCAGGAGGATCTCACCTTCGGGATTCAGCGGCCAGGGATCGGCTACCTGCAAGTACCTATCGGTCTCGATCCCCCAGATCTGGCTGGCGAAGCCCTGTCCCCCGCTGCCTCTTAGACCCTCCTTGAGACCGTTGCCCACACTGTCTTTGTGGAAGGGGTAGCGGGCTGCTTCTACGAACACGCGGACAGCCTCCGGGGAACGGGCATGGCAGAGCAAGATCCCATGGGCTCCGGCCGCCAGGACCTGTTGCACCATCCAGTAGTTGGCCTGCATGGTAGCTTCGTCGATTCCACCCACGGGCAGCGTGCAAATGACCGCTGGGGTTCGATGTCCACTGCGGGTGGGGCCTCCATCTACCAGACCCTGCATGAATCTCCGTAGCAGAGTCACATCGTAGGCTCCGTGCTCCATCTCGTAGTTGATGTAATCGGCCCAGGTCTGCGCCAATCGCTTGCCTTCCTGGTAGCCACCGTGGGCACCGGTGTAGTAGATCGGCTGCCCTTGCTCCAGGAGCTCGATCGCCTTGTTGACTCTTTTCGCCTTGGCGGATTCAGCAGAGGGATTGACAGTCGAAAGGCCGGCGGCGTAGGTTGAGACAATCAGAACCAATAACAGTGATGGCTTTTTCATGGCTTTCTGCCTCGAGTAGGGTGTGGACAATTTCAATGAAGGGAACGTCAGAGACGGGTTCCCCAGACCAAACAAGCTTACATCGAACGGAAGAAATCTTGAAGCATGGGCATCAGAATTGCCCACGATCGGTCTTGCAGTTTGGGGTCGGATCCCCGACAAAACTAGCAAAGGAGAAAATCATGAAGCCTCTCCAGCGACTCGGCATCCTCATCTTGAGTACCATCTTTTCTGCCACCCTGGTCCAGAGTCCTTTGCTGGCCGCGGACGTGAGAGTTCTGGTTTCCCCTGGTCAGAAGAAGCAGCTGGCGCAATTGGAACGGAGCCTGCCCAACCTGGAATTGGTCACCGCGAAACCAGATCAAATACTGGATGCCATTGGCGACTGTGACGCCATCATCGGTCTAGGCTACGGCGACGCTCGTTCCCGTCAGATCATCCAGGCGGGAAAAAAGTTGCGCTGGGTGCACAGCACCAGTGCGGGCGTGGAGAAGATCGCGTGGATACCCGAACTGAAGGACAGCGATATCATCCTGACCAATGCCAAGATCTTTCAGGGTCCGGAGATCGCCGATCATGCCTTCGGGCTGCTATTAACGCTCACCCGAAACCTGAAACACTACAACCGGCAGATGGATGAGGGCTGGGAAAGGGTTACCCCGGAGCTGCCCATCATCGAACTGCGAGGCAAGACCATGCTAATCGTTGGTCTTGGGGGAATTGGGACTCAGATCGCCCAGCGGGCATCCGCCTTCGACATGCGAGTGCTGGCAGTCGATCCCAAGGATATTCCCCTGATGCACATCGTAGAGCGCGTCGTCAGGCCAGATCAGCTGCACGAGGTGCTTCCTCAGGCCGATGTCGTGGTGAGCTCGGTCCCACATACCGCTGCATCCGAGGGCATGTTCGGCAAGAAGGAGTTTGCCTTGATGAAGGACGGCGTCTATTTCGTCAACGTCTCGCGCGGGAAGGTGGTGCAGACAGAGGCGCTGGTGGAGGCCTTGAGATCGGGTAAGGTCCGGGCTGCGGGCCTGGACGTCACGAATCCCGAGCCGCTACCCAAGCACCATCCCCTTTGGAAGATGAACAACGTCATCATCACACCCCATATTGCGACGGTCTCTGTTCAATCCCGCACCCGGCTTCTAGAACTGATTCGCAGCAACATCGAGCGTTTCGTCACCGGGCGCCCGATGCTGAACGTCGTCAACAAGGCGGCTGGATTCTAACCTGAAACTTGATTGGCGAATGTAGCTTTGGCCTCCAGGCCGAAGTCTTCCTCTTTACGGGCCTTTGGCTCGATGCACGGCGGCCTGGAGGCCACCGCTAGTGCGCCTGTGAAGGCGTTTGATCAGAAGGGTGAAAGTCCCTTCCAGGCTAACGTTACCGGCCTGAAGTCGACAGTGGTAACTGCGTTTCCGTGAGGAAGGGTGGAGAGCAACCTGAGACGAACGACCAATCCGTAACGCAAGTGAACTCGATTCGGCCAAGCCTGTCGGGGAGGGTCCTGGCAAAGCCCGAACCCTTGACCGCGCGACGGCCATCCCTCCGACCTGAACGGTCTGCCCGGGGGGATAGACGCGGCAAGTCACGGCGGTGAAGTAACGTGACAAAGCGACCGTGACGAAATGGCAATGCGGTGGTTGGAGATGGAGAGGTCGGAAGGTCAAACGAGATAAGCAGGGAGATCTGTCGGGTGAGGGACGTGGACGACCCATCGTGAGAGCTCGCAGTGGGGGACGCTGCGTGAGCAATGGCCCAGGCCCGCGGTGCAGTATCGCCCGCCGAAGGGGAGCGAACCTGGCGATACCGGTGAGGTCGGTTGAAGCGGCTCGACAGAAGTCAGAGCTCCCATAGTAGCGGGGAAGCCGTGCAGCAAAACGCGGTGGAGCGAAGGGGAGCAGGAAGGTAGATGCGAAATGACTAAATCGCGGAAACGTAACTCCGCCCAAAGGCGGGACTACATCCCGGTCACAGTGCCGTTTTCGGCTAGCCCGGCTGGAGAGCCCGCTGGCATCGAACAGTGGGCTCATCGCGCGGTTTGGACGGATCGCATGTTGGAGACACTTTTGAAAGGAAAGGTGAGAGGAGGGAAATGGCACACGCTGATCGATAAGGTGTTTTGCAGCCGGAACCTTTCCAGCTCGGCCGAGAAGGTCTTGGGCAGGAAAGGAGCGGCGGGAGTGGACCGGCAAACGTGGGGGGATTTCGCCGAACACGAGCGGGAGGAACTCGAATGGTTGCAGGAAGAACTGCGTGAGGGGACCTATCGTCCGGCAGCGGTGCTGCGGAGGTGGATTCCCAAAACAGGCAGTTCGGAAAAGCGACCGCTGGGGATTCCGACCGTGCGGGATCGAGTCGTGCAAACGGCTTTGGTCCACGGGATCGAGCCGATTCTGGAGGCCACGTTCCATGATCGAAGCTACGGCTTTCGTCATGGGCGAGGGTGCCACGGCGCACTTCGGTACGTCGAAGAGCTGCTCGAAGCCGGTTATGTGTATGTCGTCGACGCGGATCTGAAGGGTTACTTCGATACGATCCCGAAAGATCGACTGTTGGACCTGATCCAACAGAAGATATCGGATCGCCGCGTGCTGGGCCTGGTTCAGCTGTTTCTGAATCAGGGGATACTGGAAGAGCTGCGTAAGTGGATTCCGGAAGCCGGAGTCCCCCAAGGCGCCGTTCTTTCTCCGGTGTTGTCGAATGCCTACCTCAATCCCCTGGACCATCGGATGGCCGATCTGGGCTTCCAGATGGTGCGCTACGCGGATGACTTTGTCCTGCTGTGTCGCGCACCCGAGGAGGCTGAAGCGGCCCTGGCCGAAGGGCGGGACTGGGTGGAGGACAACGGGCTGAGACTGCATCCCGAGAAGACACACATCGTGGACTCGCGAGAGAAGAGCTTTTCGTTCTTGGGCGATTCGTTCCGAGGCCGTTTTCGGTTTCCACGAGCGAAGAGCCACCGAAAGTTCGTCGAGCGCATTCACGAGCTGACGCCGCGCAAGTCGGGCGACTCGCTGGAGGTCATCCTCCAGCGGCTCAATCGCTCGACGCAAGGCTGGTTCAACTACTTCCGGCACTGTCATTGGAACATCTTCAAGGACTACGACGGTCTGATCCGTCGTCGTTTGCGACGCCTGCTTCTGAAGCGCAACCGGAAGAATAGAAAACGCCTCTGTCGAAATCACCGTTGGCCCAACGCCTTCTTTACGGATCATGGGTTCACGAGCCTGACTGACGCCCATATCCGTTTCGTCCAATCCATAGGAACCTACTGACTGGAGAGCTGTATGCGGGAGAATCGCACGTGCAGTTCGGAGGGAGGGGAGCCGGGTGACCGTGCTTCCCTACCCTATCGTCCCTCGACTGAAGTTTCTTTCAGCTACGATCCGGCGCAGCCGGTGGCGCTGCTAAGCTGAAACTTCATTGTCGAGCTTCCGAACTTCGGCGTTCGTATTGTTCGGTGTTTTGCGGTTTGAGATTTGAGCTTTTCTGCTTCCCGAGAAGGCAACCGCTAAAGGCTAAACCGCTGAATATCGAACAGGCGAATTTCGAAGGCCGGATCAGGCGACGCTGGTCTTTGTGGGTAGCCAAAGTTTCTTTCTCGAATGGGGCAGCCCGGCTGGGGCGGGACTGAGCTGAAACCTGTAAGGGAATATCCATGGAATGGAATGTGTTATCCAAGATCTCCTTCGCTTCCGACATGATCTTTCCAGATTGCTGAGATACGCAGCTATCAGCTTCTTGGCGTTCAGCGTCAGCCTGATGGCCGCGGCCCCACCCCAGCGACAGAAGATCCCTCAGGAGTTTGTCCAGGTCCTCCGCTCCTTCCTTCCGGAAGAGATCCTCTTTCTCCACACCGACCTCCCTCAACTGGGCCTGCTGGAACTCGAAGATGGAGGCCTCCTGGGCCTTTCCTCCGAGGGGCGCGCCGTGTCCCGCGACGGAGGCAAGACTTGGCCCCGGTTCGAGCCGGCCTTGGTGGACGGTAGACCCCAGAAAGGGGCCATCCGCCAGCTGATGGGACTCAGGTCGGGCGCTATCGGCGGCTTCTCCAGACAGGGTGGAGGGGCGATGCGTTACAGCAATAGCCCCTGGTTCGTCCTCTCCCGGGATGAAGGAAGAACCTGGTCCAGACCGGTGCGAGTTGCCGAGCCCTACAACAACGCCGTCCTCCACGGAAAGGCCATCGTCACCAGTCGAGGGAGGATTGTGGCCCCGGTCTACACCATGGTCGGCAGGAATATCAGGGAAAAGGGAAAGGCCCTCTTTCGGGAGGGCACCGCCCTAGTCCCAAAATAAGCGCAAGTTCGAAAATAGACCCCTTTGTCGGCTCCGAGGAGCCATTTTGGAGACCTAAATTCTAAATTTCGGCGCGAAGTCACTCAGAACAGGCACGTGTTCAGCTGTCCTCCACGCCGATCGCTCAGGGAAAACGATTCTGCCCTCTTGGGGGCCGTTTGTAGAGACACCTCACCCCAGCTCTGGCGACCCTCGGAGCTACTTTATCTCCTTTCAGTTTCAGGTAGCTGGCCGGTGTTTCAACCACTTACTGCCTTCCAAGAGAAGACGGCTCCAACCATTGACATCCAGCAGCCGATAGACCAACTGTCGGCCCCTGCGCAAAATCTGGCAGGGCATTTCAATGACCTCTCGCAGGAAACGGCGATACTCCATCTTCACCAGCTCTCGGGCTTGCAGTCGCGCCGGCAGCACCAACCCCATCCAGGCCTTCAGATTCCAGGCTTGAGCCGCAATCACCAGATAGGCCCAGTTGGCTACCAGCGTATCCGAGGGCATCCGCAGGGCCTCGACTCCGTTCTTGAGTTGTTCAATGACGTTCTCCTGGTTGCAGCGCCGGTTGTTTTCCCGTACGACTCCCGCCGTTCCCAACGTTCTGGCCGAGATATTGGTGACATAAAAGTGGTAGCGCGTCTGCGGCAGCAGCCGCTTCTGGCCTTTCTCGACCAGGATCGTCTTGCGCAAGATCACCATCCGATAGGTTCGCTTCGCTTTGCTCGGACGGTAGTCGATCTCCGCGATCTCTTCCCGTTCCAGCGTCAGCGTCTTGAACCCGCGTCTCTTGACAATCTCCGGCTTCACTTTGTCCCGCCGCTGGCGCCGCTTCTTCCCTTTTCCTTTCCCCTGGCTGGGGCGCCCCAGCTCTTTCCATCTCGCTTCTGGCAACGCCTCCGCCCACTTGACGAAGCTCGGATGGGCGTCGATCCCGAAGTCAAACTCCACGCCCGCCTCCGTCCAACGGTCAAAATGAGCCGTCAGCGAAAAATCCGTGTCCCCGCGCAGGCGCACCTTCCGAAAACCCGCCTCTCGAACCAGCTCGATACTCCGATCCAGCCATTCGGCCGCTCCCTCATGAGAGGGACGGTTGCCCGAGCGGTTGACCGCATAGAGCACCTCTCCCGTATTGGCCAGCGTCACGATCAGCGGCGCATAGCCCCACTGCCCGTCGTAGCTGATCTCCATCCCTTCCTTGCATTCGCCGCTCGTGGGGGCCATCGTCCCATCCACGTCGATCTCCGCCCGTTGGAAGAAACGGGCCGGTTGTTGGGCCCAGACCTTGAGGCGGCTGGCATTGACGGCTTCCATCAGATCCACCACGTCGGGCGCGTCAAAGCGGCGCACAAAGTCTCCGGCCGTGCTGGGGGCGGGGATCTTCTCGGCTCCCACCGCCTCCAGGAAACTCACACTCTGACGTCGCAGTTCAATATCCTGATAGCGGGTCCCGCCCGTGGCCACGTTGTAGATCAGGCTCAGGACGTGGTCCGATTCGTGGTACGGTTGGTGGCGTTTGAGCAGCGTCACCGCCTGGTCAATGGCTTTCCCCAGCCCACTCCACTTCACCACCTGCTGCAGCAGCCCCAGACCACCGTAACTGACCGCACCCGTTTTCTCCGAGACCTCGTAGCTGATGACCTCGGGCGAGAGCACCGGTTTCGGGTCTTGACCGTTCCAGCTGGGGCTCAATCGCTGAGCAACCTCTGCTTCCCGTTTGCGGATGATTGCGCTATCCTTTTTCTTCACCTGAAATGCCTCCTTTCGGCTTGTTCTGAAGTTTCTTTGACAACCCCAGAATACCCGTCAGGTCTGGCATTTCAGGTGTTTACATGTGGTTTAGTCCACTTTCATCTACTTCTTTTGGGCCTAGTGGGCCATCATGGCTTCGAGGAGTTCTTTACCTACTGCTGGGTCTACTACTCGGACGACGAGGGGCGGACCTGGGAGCCCAACCGGGAAAAGGGAGTCTGGGCCAAGGGAGGAGAGCTCTTCGTGACCCTGGACTACAGCGCCGGCGGCAACTACCGCTGCAACGAGCCCTGGGTCGTGGAGGTGGCCCCCGATCACCTGTTGATGCTGCTGCGGACTCCACTGGGGCGTCTCTACCAGTCCTGGTCCCAGGACGACGGCACCACCTGGACCCGCCCCGAACCCACGGCTCTGGCTTCGGCCCTGGCTCCTCCCGCCCTGGAGAAGCTGCCAGGTTCCAATGATCTTCTGGTGATCTGGAACCAGTCCTCGGCCGACGAGATCGAAAGGAGCCTGCAGCGCCACCGCATCTCCTCTGCCATCAGCCGGGATAAAGGAGCAAGCTGGATACATGGCCCCAATGTCTTCTCCATCTTCTGGCAGCAGGGGGACCAGAACCGTTTCGAGCCTCCACCCATCCGGCCCTACCGGGCCCTGGAGCAGACACCCCGGCTCCCCTCGAACGAAATGGAGGGGACCTATCCGGTTGTGGACCTCTGGAAGGACCGGGTGCTGATTCAGTTCCTGGTCCGGGAGCGGGCCTTCTACCTCTACGACGAGAAGGGCCAGACCGGCTACGATCGGCGCCACCTTCCGGAGACGGAGCGGGCCCGCCGCGAGGGGCAGTCACGGGCCAGTGTGAGCACCAACATCTGTATTGGTCTGCCCGCCTCTTGGTTCAGCCGGTAGCCATTGTGATGCCTGTCGCCAGAGTGCGCCGGCGCGCGACAGCGCGTCCGTCGCCAGCGTTTGTTAGGGGGTGATGGGCAAGGGCAGGTTCGTCCACACCTGATAAAGAGCATCGCTCTTTCGCCGCTTGACACTAATGACGGAGCGCAATGCTGAGTGATGCCGCCGCCGCAAGGGCCGCAGCCGTCCGCACGTGGTTCCAGGCCGTCCAACTTTTGAGATAGTCGGCCCACAGGCGGGCCCCCTCGGCGCTCGCCGGATCGACGGCCGCCAGCGCATCGTTCCGAGGCACGTTGAATGCAATCGTCACCAGAATAGTGCCGAAAAGATAGAGTGCGCTTCCGAGGAGCAGGTAGCCGGCGCCGGGTTTGTGCCAAGAGAGCACCGAAAAGACGGCCAAAATGATGCAAGCCGCGGCCGTTCCGAAAAACGCCGTGATAAACCACGGGTTGATGACCACAACGTTGATGGATTGCATCGCGGTAATCCCCTGCGCCGGCGGAAGACGGTCCAACGCCTTCATCACGAAGGTCGAGAAAGCGAAGAAAATACCCGCCACCAGCCCGCAGCCGAGCGCCGAGGTAAGTGTCAGGATGCGAAGCAACTCGTCGCTCACCTCGTGACCTCCTCCGGTCCTAAGCCCCAGACGCCCGTGGCGGCGGCCTCACGCAGGTACTGAGCGAACCGTCTCGGATCTCGTCCGCTCACCCGCTTGATGTCATCTGTGATGCGGCTTGCCTGGTCCTCGCGAAAGTAGCGCTCCAGGTCCAGCATCCGATCCGCGAGCTCCTCGGGCATGCCCTCCGCCAACATACCCTGCTTCAAGTCCGAAGCGGGAAGGCTCACGTGACTGATCGGGCGCCCAAGCACGTTCGACAACTCACTCGCTGATTCTGAAAGAGTAAAGGCTGGCGTTGGTCAGGATGAACTTCAACCGAACTACCCTGTCTTTCAAAGCCGCCATATCCGTCTTTTTCTGCCAGATCACCGGCTGTTTGAGCCCGTCTCCCTCAAGAGGCTCGCAGCTGGACGCTTCGTAACCTGAGATCACCTGGCCTTCCTTGTCCTGGACCTCGACCCGGATCGAGCCTTGGCCCTCCGTGGCATGGGTGAACAACCCTGCCCAGGTAGGATTGGGAGTTTTTCCAGGCTCCGCCATCGAGTGGACAACGGCGTTGACGGATAAGGAGCTGCCCCGAAAACGAAGGGGCTTGGTCAAGATATATCCTCGACTGGTGGCGTCGAGAGAGCAGAATCCGTCGAGCCTCAGCCTGGCCAGTCCGATCTTCCCGTGGTGGTCCAGCGCCGGCGCGTTGTGAAAGTTGTCGAACCCGGGATAGTAGATCCAGAGCTGGTCGTCCTTGATCGCCGGTGCCAAGGCCGAGTTCATGCCACTGTCGAAGCTCTTCCCTCCATACTCGTTTCTCATGAAACCCAGGGGAAGAAAGACCCGGCGGCGGGCACTTCGTTCCCAATTGATCCCGTCCCGGCTGGAGGCGAGCTGGACGTCCATCAGCTGCGAGTAGGTGTGAAAGACCCTCAGAAATCCCAGATACTGGGATCCATAGGGGAACGCCACCATGCTGTAGAACTCGGTGTCCGATTGATCCAACTCGTCCGGCTCCAGGACCAGTTGGTCGTCTCTCCAGTGGACGAAGTCGCTGCTGACCATGCGCGATACCTTACGAAGCGGACGGATGCGAGATTTGTCGAACAGATAGTAGTGCTTGGAGACGGGATCCTGGGTCACGGCGAAGGTGTCCCCGCTAGCAGCACAAGGCACGACTGGATTATTTGGGTGTAGCTCCCAGTGGATCCCATCGGTTGAGAAGCCTACCCAGATTCCACAGCGGCTTCGGTCGCGGGTCTGCCAATAGGCCAGCTTGTAGCGTCGGGCAGGGTCGGGATCACTGTCATCCCGCAGCACGCAGTGATACCAGTTGGAACCCATCAAAAGAATGTTGTTATCCCGGGATCCCTGGAACTCTACGAGTCCCAGGTTGGGCTTCTCCCAGTTGACGCCATCGGCTGAAGTCGCATAGCAGAGAGACTCCACAACGTCTGGTTTCTCGCGGCTGAACAGGGCGTTGTACCACATCCTGAAGATCCCCTGGTCGGCCTCATAGAGGACGGTACCAGCTTCCAGGGACAGGCCGCCTTCCCAGGGACGATCGGCTACAAGAACGGGGTTCTCCCCTGCCTTGGTGGGCGTGTGGAGACTGCGAGCGATTCCTTTCATCTCCTGTATCAGGAAGTCGTCGATGAAAAGCTGGACCTGCGACGTCAATTCAATGGGGTCGAGTTGTTGCTCTTCCTCTGCTTGGGCAAGACTAACCACCCCCACAAGTCCAGCGCCAAGGGCGAACCGGAACCACCAGTTACTCATCTCCTGCCTCCCGATGAGATCTGCTTCAAATTCTCCAAGGTTTGGGCCTGAGCGGATCGTACTTGGGAATCATCCTCCGAGGCAAACCGAACGTTACGGTTCTTATTGTGGCGGGAAGAACCCCTTGGTTACTCAGACAGCCAATAGACCAGCGCTGCGAAGGTCGCAGCCAGAGGCAAGGTGATCAACCAGGAGATCAAGATCGCCTGGATGGTTCGCCGCTTTCCCTGCCGAGTGGCTAGCCCGAGGCTGAACAAGCTGCCGCATGACACATGTGTAGTGGACACGGGGATTCCC
The DNA here is from genome assembly GCA_965219855.1 of Acidobacteriota bacterium. GTDB lineage: Bacteria > Acidobacteriota > UBA6911 > RPQK01 > JAJDTT01 > CAUZIZ01. The sequence goes on along the minus strand of CBDCOR010000009.1, from coordinate 76,414 downwards.
CAGCGCGACGCCACTACGACCAGGAATGCAGTGACCAGGTTGGCGGTGAACCCATGCCCGTGGTTCATTCTAGTAATGCCTGTGCTCATGGTCATCGCCACGCGGCGGGCGTTGAGCAGCCCCCCGATCGCCATCGTCGCTCCCACCGCCAGAAGACTCGCGGCGAGGCTCATCCCGAGTCCTGAAGCCGCGATCAGGAGGGCAACTATCTTGGGCGCATCGTTGAGCCCTCGGGCGAAACCAACCGCTCCGGCCGAAAGGAAATGGAGCCGGTCCAAGATCGACTGGGCATCAACACCAACCACGCGCCCCTGATAGCGCTCCATACAAGATTCCATTTGCCCCACACTGACACTCAAGCCAGTCGACTGAAGTACTGCGCCGCCACTCGGCTGCAGCTGGACTGGCTGCGGCTCTTCGCCCTCGACACAAAGGCACATCCGTCGCTCTACGCCCATCCGCAATCGTGCAGCTCGAAAGAGCGGGTACACGCCTGCGGCCAGAACCAGGCTCAACAGAGGGCTCAACCCAAGAGGAAGAAAGAAGCTCGTTCCCAATCGGCTCAGATCGACCGAACCGGCGGCCCCGAGACCAGCACCCACCAAAGCTCCAGTCAGAGCGTGGGTGGTGGAGATAGGCCACCCCGTGAGTGTCGCCAGCATCACCGTAATTGCCGCACCAAACCCGACCGCAAACAGGAACGAAGGGTCGTGCGTAAGCGTCTCCGGCACCAACCCCTTTCCGCTAAATGCCTTCACCAACTGGCCGGAGAGCAGCGCCGCTGCACAGGAGCCCAACAAGGTCGTTCCCGTTGCCCACCATAGGGCGTGGCGATAGTTGGTTGTACGGCTGCCGAACAGAGTTGCAACGCCTTTGAAGTTGTCGTTGGCTCCGTTGGCGTAGGCCAGAAGCAGCATCACACCGATCAGTCCAAACATCATGGTTACTTGAAGGTTACTCTACCCCAAGCTCGTGCGAGCCAACAACATGAGCGATGAAGTGTGTTGGGAATCATACCGTGTGCGCAACAGACGGCACTCGCGCCATTACTCGGACAGGCTCCTAGGAGCTCCTTGTCTACACTTCTCCGGTTGCCCGTTGCTACCTCGGGTCAACGTTGCCTTTCGTTACTTTGATCGCTACAATTCGGTAGGTTCTTCCAACGCACATCGATCCAGGAGACTCACTGATGACAAAACTCCATCGACGAGATTTTTTAAAGACGATCCCAGCCAGCGCTGCTGCACTAGGACCGGCCACACAAGCTCTCTCCAAGCACCACCAGCAGAAGTTCGCTATTGGTCTTGGCTTCAGCCTGTACAACACCCGAAGCCTCCGAACCCCAGACGCCATGAGGCTGTGCAAACAGGTGGGCTACGATGATGTGGAGCCGGCGATCTATCCCGGCTGGCAGGATGACCCCATGGTCCTTTCCAAATCGGCCCGCAGAGAGATAGCCAACCTCTTCTCCGAACTGGGTTTAGGGCTGAGCGGCCTGGACGAGGACCTCAGAGTCGACGTGGACGACTCAACCCACCGGGAAAACCTGGAACGAATCAAACGGGCAGCACAGCTCTGGCGTGACATCTACCCCTTCTGGGCTCGCACCCCGAGCCGCCGCAATCGTCTCCCAGTGCTGATCCTGACCCTGGGCGGGAAGACGGCCGAATGGGAACAGGTAAAGAATCGGATGGCTGAGCGGCTGCGAGGGTGGGCCGAGGTGGGCGAGTCCCACCGGATCCTGCTAGCCATCAAACCCCATGTCGGCAGCGCCCTGCACCACCCTGAGGGAGCGCTCTGGCTGATGCAGCAGGCCGCAAACCCCTGGGTCAAGATCACCTATGACTACAGCCATTTCAGGGCTATGAACTACAACATGGTGGACTCTATCCGGCTGCTGGGATCGCACGCCGTCTTTGCACACGCCAAAGATGCGACCACCGAAGATGGAAAAACTCGCTTCCTCATGCCGGGTGACGGAGACACCGATTACGTCACCTACCTCAAGGAGCTTCAGGCCCAGGGATATCGAGGATCGGTCGTCCTGGAAGTGAGCGGGCAGATCCACAGAAAACCTGGATACGATCCGGTAGCAGCAGCCAAGCACTGCTACAAAAACCTCTCCGCCGCGTTTGAGAAGGCGGGGGTTGCCAGAACCTGACAAGACCGCTTGAAGCTAACCTCAATAGACCAGGTACAGACTATTTACGTTCCAGTGTACTCAGGCTCAGACCGTAGCGCCCCAGGAGATTGATGAAGTCCTTACTCTGTCGAAGCTTATCGAATGCCGGCTCTTCCGCCAACCGCTTCTGGTCGGAAAACCCTGCCTCGAGAGCCTTATCCAGATATTGAAGACAGCTGTCTCGATTCCCCAATTCCGCAAACAAGCGCGCCATGTCGTAGTTCATGTCGGCGTCATACGCTATTGGATCTGAAAACGTCAGTCGGATTCCAGCCTTTCGCCCAAAGACTTCTGGGTCCAGCGCAAGAGCCTCCCGGTAGGCCTGGCGAGCCAGTTCGTATCGTCCCTGCATCAGCTGACTGTAGCCCAGATTGAGGTGGAAATGAGGCCTGTCGGGGCCGAGAGCGATCGCCTTCTTGAAATGACGGATGGCCTTCTTGTTTTCCCTGGCCGACAACGCCACAATTCCCAGGGTGTTGTGGGCAGCAGCGTAGTCTGGTTGGAGTCCAATGGATCGCTCGGCCGCAGTCTTTGCCTGCGGATAACGGCCGATCCGGCAATAGGCAACAGCAAGCTTGTTGAAGATCGTCTCGTGGTACGGATTCAGCCTGGTAGCCTCAATATATTTCAAGATCGCCAGATGATCCTTCCCTTCATAGATCATTCTGTCTGCCTCCGCCATGAGGCCGTAGGCTTTGAGAACGCTTGCCGGGGGGATCGGGAGCTTGTTGATGCGGGGAGGTCCACAGGACAGCAGCGACGCTGTCAGCACAATCAACGCCCTTTGCCAGGTCTTCATTGGATTGGCCTGAATTGAGCAGTGAGCAGTAAGCAGTGAAAGAGTTATCCGCAATTAATCAAGAGACAATTGTAGAAAGGGTAGGCTCCAGAAAGGGATAAGTAGATCATGGGACTGGAAGATGGCAAGATTGGGCAACAAGTATCAAGATTGAGAACCAAGGTTGAGTCCACCAGCGACGCCCCACTGCTCACTGCTCACATCCTGAGCTTAGCTCCCCCTACTGAACCCTCTCAGATACGGGTTTCATTTGATTGAGAGTGACCGAAGCTTCTGCTGCGTATTGCTGCAGCTGTTTGTTTAGCTTTTCATTGAGCAAGACCACAGAGCGGATGCTCTGGTAGTCCAGTGGCTCTTTCTCCCCTTTGTCATTGATCACAAAGTCAGGGTTGTTCTGGACTATGAAAGCCAGCAGCTGGATCAGAAAGTTGCACTCTCCTGCCAGGAACTCCCATCGAAACTCCCGGCTGAGGAACTCCTGGATCTTCCGATTCTGTTCTTCTTGGTTTTCATCCATACTCTACTGCTCTCCGCTTTAATGTCAGAATAAGTCGGGAGGCATTACAACTCCCGGTAGGATTCGGCGTAGATTCGCTTGAGGGGAGCCAGACAATAATTCTCAATCAGATCGAATAGAAGACCACGTCGCTCCATCAAGCGATCCTTGTGACTGGGATTGAGGGCAAAGCCAAGCCTGATAATATCGGCTTTGTCCTTGCGAATGTCCAACGATACAGAGTGGGACATGCGCGGGTCGAAATCAACTAGATCCGCATACGAAAAGTGATCGAACTCCGGATCGGTCCAAGGCTTCTGGTGACGGCTTCCCCAATAGTAGGCTTTCAGCTTCTCGACGAAGAGGTCATAGTCGAATCCTGCAGACTTGTTGTTGACGCTGGCCTCGATGAGCACCTTTCCATCTTTGCTGTAGGCCCCTAGTCCATAGGTAACGTCGAGCTCCTTTCGCCTCGCGAACTTGACCCGATGGTTCCCTTTTCGATGGAAACGTTTGACTTCGGGTTCAACACCGAGCTGACGACTGTCCTCCTGGGTAACATAGTTTTCCTTGGCGCGCTCGTACCAGTCGTCAATGATCTCGCGAGCAATCTTGTCGAGCTGTTGGAGTCCGTCTTCTGGTGAGTTCATGGTCTCGGTTATTGTCACAGAATTGTTTCGTGAATGTAAATATTGTAAATTGGGTCAGATGCGCGAGTTCCGCACTCTCTTCTGCTGCGGCCTCTGGTTTGTGAGTTCCTTCCAACAGTCTCCAATTCGGGTCGAGGTAGAAGCGGTCAACGTCCTGGTCTCTGTAACGGATCGAAAGGACAGGTTTGTTACCAATCTGGATGAGAACCGATTTCATATCTACGAGAACGGGATACGCCAACGTATCACCAACTTCAAGCACGAAACCGACCTTCCCCTGCGGATCGCTCTCTTGATTGATACCAGTTCCAGCGTCCGCCTGAAGCTGGAATTCGAGAAACAGGCGGCCACCCACTTCCTACGCATGGTTATGCGGCCGCCAGACCGTGCCCTTCTGGTTGAATTCGATACCGGCGTGTCCCTAAGGCACGACTTCACTACCAGCCCCGGCGCGATTGCCAAAGAGATACGGGCACTTCGGGCAGGTGGCGGAACCGCGCTTCTGGATGCCCTCTATACCGTCTCGCGGGAAAAGATGACAGATCCTGGGTCTCGTCAGGCGATCGTGATCCTCTCTGACGGCGTCGACCAGAACAGCGAGCACAGCCTGGAGAGCATCGTCGAGGCAGTCCACCGTTCGGACACAATGATCTATGCCATCGGGACGACCCGCTTCGGCGCCGACGTTCAAAAGGAGGGTGAGGAGACGCTGGAGAAGCTGGCTGAGGAGACCGGCGGCAGGGCCTTCTTTCCCTATTCAACAGAAACCCTGAGCCAGGCATTCGAAGTGCTCAACGAGGAGCTGCGAAGCCAGTACAGCTTGACCTACGTTCCCAGGAACCGGTCCAAGGATGGCACCTTCCGTAAGTTCGAGGTAAAGCTGTTCAAGGGAAGGGGACTTTCGATTCGTCACCGGAAGGGATACTACGCCGCCACGGCCGAGTCCGGGTGAAGGAGTCACCCCCTGACCCCATCGCAACCTCTCATCACAATGTCGACCAGCTCGGGGAGACTGTGGATGATCCAGCGTGGGGCTCGAAGCGGAGTTTCCTGGTTCTGGCGTTCTGAAAGCCAGGCCACCTGAAATCCAGTCTCCACGGCGCCAACTACGTCGGCGTAAGGATCATCCCCCACATACAAGCAGCGCTTCGGATCGACTCCTGTCTCCCGAATCAGTATCTCGAAGAACCCCCTGGCCGGCTTTCGCCATCCCATCTCGTCTGAGATGAATACCGATTGGAAGTAGGCCTCCATCTGGAACTCTCGCAGGGCCCGGCGCAGCGTGGGAGCATCGTCGAAATTAGAAGCCAGGATAAGACGCCGGGCCCTCAGCTTCTCCAATACTGCCCGCCGCTCTTTTGGCAGGAACATGGCATTGAAGACTTGTTCCATGTGAACCTGTGCCATCAACTCTGCGGCTTTCTGATCGAGCCGAAGGCCCTGCCCAAGGATTTCGAATCGCTGCAGGCAAGAGTACTCGCGATGATCTCGGCTTCTCAGCTCCCCCACCAGCCGCTGCGACTCGAGGTACTCCTGATGGAAACGATCAAAGCCACACTCGGTGGGATAGGCTTCCTGGAGCCGGCGGAAGACTTCCGGGCTGGTGCTGTAACTTGGTTTCCCCTCGAGCTCTAACCGGGGAAGGCAACTACGGTCGAAGAGAATAAGAGTGTTGAAGAGATCGAAGAAAATCGCTTGGCAGGGGAACCCGTCAATCTGGGTCACAATAGGAGCTCTCTCAATCGCTGCGGCACCAACTTCTTCGAGTCGGTTCGATAGTCCCAGGCAACCTGGATCGTTTGTGCCGTGGCGATTAGACGCCCGGTATTCTCGTCCTTGATCTCGTAATCGAAGTCGAAGCTGGTTGTTCCCACCCGGGACACCCAGATCCGGACAAGCAGTCGATCATTCCAGGTGGCCGGAGAGCGGAATTCGCAGGTAGCCTTTGCCGCAATCATTTCCAGATCTTCGATCTGGGTAGCTCCCATAAAATGCCGATAGAAGGCGACCCGAGCCATCTCCAGGTAGGTGAAGTAGACGGCATTGTTCACGTGCCCCATGCTGTCCATGTCTCGAAACCGAACTTCGATCGGGACTCCGAGTACCTTATGGCTGGACGCTTCCGGCTTCATCTCCCCTCCTTCGGCGGGCCAGGTCGCAACGATCCTTCTGGTTGTCGGGGTGTAGTGCCAAGGCCCACCCGACGCGCTCTGCTCCACGCTCTAGGAGCCTGTCCGAGTAATGGTGTGGGTTGAGTTACAGGCGCCGTTGGTCCAGCTGCAAGGCAGGGCGACGCTCTCGATGTTCGGCCATCGTCGAGGAGCCCGAACACAGCAGATGGGCTGACGCCGCCTGTAACCCGAAGGGAGAATGGGGGTTGCGGCCGATCTCTGCGTTGGTCGTCGTCGTAGATGGCAGAACATCGACTTCCTCCTCCCGCCTTGATCTCGCCTCGCAAGCCCCATTCTCGCAACCCGCACCATTACTCGGACAGGCTCCTAGGCCGGAGTTTCCTTCGACTGCGGATCGAGTTCGACTTGCAGCGCCAAAGCCAGGCGGTTGACCATGTTGATGAAGCCGATGAGAGTGATCAGCTCAACTACCTGATCCGAGGTGTAGTGGTTGTTCAACTGGGTCCAAAAATCGTCCGAAATGTCGTCGGGTCGAGAGGTGACCAATTCCGCCAACTCCAAAGTTTCCTTCTCGTAGTAGGCAAATAAATCACTCTCAGAGTATGTCTCCAGGGCATCGATGTGCTCTTCACTCCAACCGGATTCCAGGGCTTTCGGGGTGTAGTGAGCAATCGTGTAGGGACATTTGTCCAACTTGCAAGTCTTCAAGATGACCAGCTGGCGGATCTTTTCACTCAAACCCGTTTCGCCGGTGACCGTCTTATAGAGATCCGTCACGGCCCCTACGAAGTTCTCGCTGTGAGCCCATGTGCCGATGAGGTTGGGAACGAAACCTACTCTACCCTCGACGTCGGCATAGATGGATTTGACCTTCTCACTGGCGGCAGCTGATGGAACCGGCAAATACCTGGGCATGTCTCTCTCTTCCTCCTTACGACAACGGGGGGGTTCACGACTTGTCCCCCTTAAACGAAGCAAACTGTCGATCAGCCAGGTAGCTGGAGCGTACCAGGGGACCACTTTCAACATGCTCGAACCCCATATCCTGTCCTACCTGCCTCCAATGCTCAAACTCCTCTGGATGGTAGAAACGATCGACGGGCAGATGCCAGGAAGAGGGGCGAAGATACTGCCCCAGGGTCAGAATTCCGACTCGACGTTCCACCAGATCCTCCATGACACTCCGGATTTCGTCTTCCTTCTCTCCCAGGCCCAGCATCATTCCGGTCTTGGTCACGACATCGGCTGAGATCTCACGCGCCTGCGACAACACCTTCAAGGACCGCGCGTAGTCCCCGCCGCCACGAGCTGAGGGGAAAAGTCGGGGCACCGTCTCGATATTATGGTTGAGAATGTGGGGACGCGAGTCGAGCACGACCCGAAGCGCGCGCTCAGATCCCTTGAAGTCGGGAATCAGCACTTCGATAACACAGCCAGGGTGGAGCCGTCGAACCTCCGAGACAGTCTCGGCAAAGGTCGCCGCGCCGCCATCCTCGAGGTCATCTCGATCGACCGAGGTAATGACGGCATGCTTAAGGCCCATGACACGCACCGCCTCGGCTACGCGCCGGGGCTCCTGGCGATCCAGGGACAGGGGTGCGCCCTTTGAGACCGCACAGTAGCGGCACCCACGAGTGCAGATCTTCCCCAGAATCATGAAGGTTGCGACCCCATGATCCCAGCACTCTCCCATGTTGGGACAGTGCGCTTCCTCGCACACGGTGTGCAGCTTGAGGCCACCCAGCAGCCGTTTGAGGTCATGCACTCCCTCGCCAAAGGGCGCCCGCACCTTGAGCCAGGAAGGGTGTCGTGGGGAAGCTGATTTTTGCCTCTTCTCCTCCATAGCAGCGATTACATTAACAGATTTATTTTCCTCCTGCAGACGGCAGTTGAGCGACCCAACCGGGTGCCTTGGCTCTGCCTTTGCCTTTGCCCTTGCCTCAGCCGTTCCCGTCAATCGTAAGTGATGGCAAGATCGGAAAACAGGCCGTCAGCGGCCGGGGGCAACCTTGATGCGATTCAAAAGGTGAGATCGGAGCAGAGGCAAAGGCGAGGGTCGGATTCAACCCGAAAGCTTGATCCCGAAGACTTTCATAAGCTGGGCAAGCACGGTGTGAATCTCAAAGGCCTTTCCGGCGTCCCGGTTTTCGGTCGCGATCCTTTGACAGCGAGGTCCATCGTGAAACAGATCCACGATCGCCTCAGGCCAGGACTCAACGCCGGGCAGCGATTCACACCAGCGGAGGTTCTCTTCCCCCACAGCCTCGGCAATACCACCAGAGCGGGGGCCGGTAGCGAAGAGCACCGGAGCTCCCGCTGCAGCAAAGGTAACCGTGGAGCTGCTGATGGCTTCAGTGAAGGTCGTTCCGTCTTCCAAACCAGAACCCATCACCATCAGATCGGTCCGTTTGGCCAGTGCCAGCACCTTGGGGAAGGTAAGGGGGCCCACCCAAGCGCGACCGTTCGAGGCGTGGGTCGCAAGAACCTGCTCTACCTTCGATCGTTCAGGACCGGAGCCGGCCATGACTGCGACGAAGGATGAGTCCAGGCTCAGAAGCTTATCAATCACGTTCGCGACTTTGAGGGCACCCTTCTCGGCTGCCATCCGACCCGCAAAGACAACCAGCTTCTGGCCCGCGCTATTTGATCCGGGGAGAAGCCTCTTGATCAGCTCCTCGGCGTCGGTATCGAAGGTCTCCAGCGCGAAGGGATGGAAGGTCACCGGCGCGACCACACCCGTGACAGGAATACCGATCCCAGCCGCCAGATCAAGAAGCCAATGGGACACGGTGAAGATCCCACTACATGCGTCCAGTGCTCGACGATATCGCTGACCTGAAGCCGTCTTTCCCCACGCCTGAGTCAAGACCAGGGTGTCAGTGCCGCGTAGCAGGCTGACCACTGGCGTTATGCTAGGCAGACAGACGTTCACGACGTCGGCAAGATAGCTGAGCGGTGCAATGGCAAGTACTCCACAAACTCCCTCCGGATGCTCCTGAAGCACGGCGTCTACCGCATCGGCGACAGCGCAAGAGCTGAGGCTGTGGGGCACCTTCTCCATGGCCTGGTATTCAACCTCTATCCGCCGGTACAAGGGAGCCGACACGGGAGGCGTGATCTCGACGCTGTGCCGGGGGCCCTCATCGGTGGTGTGGGTGATGTGCACTACCGGCACCTGGGCGCTGCCTCCCAGAAACTCGGATAGCTGCCAGGCGAAGATACTGTGTCCTGAAAGATAGGAAGCGGGATTTCGGGAGATGATGATCAAGGGTCTGCTCATGAAGACCCCTCATCGATCAGCTTCCCGTACAACTCCACATGGTCACGGGCATAGCGGCCCAACGTCAGGCGCTCCGCCGCTGCCCTGCCGGTGGCTGCCAGCTTCCCTCGAAATTCATCCGAGAGCAGTACCGATTCGAGGCCTCCCACCAGTTCCTTCATCGAATCCGGTGAAAAAGTGATTCCGTTGACTCCATCCTGAATGTACTCCACCAGCCCACCGTCGTTAGCTACCGCCGCGCAACAACCGAGCAGCATGCCCTCGAGATGGCAACGCCCTGCTCCTTCGTTGCGAGCCGGATAGACTACGACGTCGGCAGCAGCGTAGAGTTCGCGCAAATCCGCCGGAGCGAGGTTGTTGAGGAAGGAAATCCGCTCCGCCACACCCAGCCGAGCGGCCATCGTTTCGAGACTTTCCTGGTAACCAAGACGTTCTGGGAGCGTGGGACCCGGCAGGGCAAGATGTGGGACCAGGCCTGAGTCCCGGATAGCCGCCCGCTGCAGCAGCCAATACATCCCTTGGATCAGAAACGCATGGTTCTTCCTCGGGATAAATCGCGCAGGATAGACCAGGAGCCTATGTCCTGTGTCAGGTGCTAACTTCCGACGCCACCCCTGGACGCCTGCGGCATCGCCCTGGGCAGGATTCCAGAAATCCCGATCCACAAAGAAACCCTGGTAATCCACCGGTCCCCCGGGAAGGGCCGATGCAGAAAAACCGCTGATCGCACAGGTTCGGTCCACCAGCTGGGTAGCCTCCTGGAGTATCTCCACCATCTCGGATTTGGCGGGCATCCCATCATGATGAGTGAGGACGCTGGGAAGACGGTGACGGCGCGCTACGCGCAACGCCACCACTTGTACCCAATGCCGGACGATATGGACGTGTAGAAGGTCCGGCTGCTCCCGCTCGAGTAGCTTCTCCAAATGGCGTTCGAAAGAAGCCAAAGCCTCCTCGGAATCCATCTCAGTCCGCCCCTTGGTGCGCATGGGAACCACACACGGGAACAAGCGAATTCCGGTATCGGGCTGGAACCACTCTTGCCCCCTCCGCTCGACTCGTCCCGACGCTTCCAACTCGTCCATATGCGATGTGCCAACCAGAAACGTCTGGATCACCTCTACGCCGTCCAGCTTCACGAGGGCAGCGTTCAATGCCTGAAGATGGGCCATCATGCCGCCCGTGTTGACCAGATAGTCGTGGGAAAAACGAAGGATCTTCACAAGGAGACCGTCACGACAAAGCAGACAGGGGCTGGACCGCGACAGCGCATGTCTGCAATTTAATGGGGACACCTCCGGAAATCAAGGCTGAGCGGAGTCTCGGACGAACCCAACGTCGGTTCGTGGCGAGCTTGCAAACTGCATCCCGAAGGGTCTACGATTCCCGACGAAGACAGTGCGTCCAGGATGGTGAACCATGACGTCTCTTTCAAAAACACTCCTCCTTACTCTGGGCCTATTCGCGATCGTGGGTCTCCCGATCGCGATCGGCGCTGCAGACACACTCATTCCCGACCTCTCAGGAAAGATCTTGACGGTGAAGGGACCCATAGAGCCCAAGCTATTGGGACCTACCATCATGCACGAGCACGTCTTGATCGATTACCGGGGAAAACCCGGGGATCGGATCAAAAGCGCCACTAATGCAAGTTTTTACGAGGAACCTGTCACCCTCGGCAACCTCAGCAAGATGCGGACCTGGGTGTCTGAAAACCAGGACAATCTCCTGCTAAGCGACGTCGATCTGGCCCTCCGCGAAGTGCTGGATTTCAAGCGCTGGGGAGGCAGTGGAATCGTCGACTGTACCAGCATCGGACTGGGAAGGGACCCCTCGGGCCTGCTCCAGATCTCCAATGCCAGCGGTCTGCACCTGATCATGGGATCGGGATTCTACATTGAGAGCTTTCACCCACCGGACATGGACCAGCGAACCGTAGAGGACCTGGCCAAGATCATCATCCGAGACGTCACGGTCGGAGTCGCCGGAACCCCGATCCGTTCCGGGATCATCGGTGAGGTCGGGGTTGGCAGGGGACTGAAAGCAAGCGAGCTGAAGGGTGCCCGAGCGGCAGCTCGAGCCAGCCGCGCCACCGGTGCCGCCATCTCCTTCCACCATGCGGGAGCCGGAGAGGAGAAGTTCACCACTCTGGATCTAGTCGCCTCAGAGGGAGCAGACTTGAACCGGGTCATCATCGGCCATGCAAACCACATAGCTACTGATATCCCCTACATGAAGCGTCTGCTCGAGCGGGGCGTGTACATCCAATTCGATCTTTTCGGAGAGGTGATTCCGCGGCTGGGCCGTATCCACGACTACGAGGTCGCCCAGTCCATCGTGCAGCTGGTGAAGGACGGTCATGCCGATCGCCTGCTCCTTTCCCAGGATGTGTGCACCAAGACCATGCTCAAAACCTACGGCGGCATGGGTTTCTCCTACGTCATGGAATTCGTGCTACCCGAGCTGAGAAGGCGAGGGGTAGCAGAGGAAGCCCTCCGGCTGATCATGGTGGAAAACCCCCAGCGGGTCCTGACCTTTGCCAAGCCTGGTTAGATTTCCGGATACAAGACACCCGCCAAGCGCCCACAAGCTTGTCCTCGAGAACCTCGCCGACGAAGAGATCTATCGTCACGGCACAGCGACCCTTGAGGCATGTGTATCCCGGAACTGCGTCACCTGGTCAACCCTTACAGTGTCGACAGAAAGGCAATGAGATCCGTGATTTCGCTTGTGGAGATCTGCTGATTCGGGTGTCGGTGGACTTCGAAGACCTCCCTCAGGCTTTGGGCGCGGCCATCGTGGAAGAAGGAAGAACGCAATCCGACCCCGCGCAGGGAGGGAGGGTTGAATTGGCGATTGCCGACTTCGTCGGCAAGCCCGACGTCGCGTGCAGTCTTCGTCGTATAAGAGGGAGGCTTGTGACAGTGTTGACAGCCGCTGCTGACGAACACTTTCGCGCCCCTTCGAACGGAAACCTCAGAGCCGATCGCTGGCAGCTGGGGTGGCTGCAGCGTGCGCAGAAATGTTGCCAGGGCCTGCACCTTTTCCTCTGAAACATTCCGAGTGTGGAGAGTAGTTCGAAGCGATTTACGAATCTGGTCTTCGAGAGCGGACATGCCGCCATTCCACGCCCAGGGGCCGCTGTCACCCACACCGAGAAGGGAAGGAACGCGCTTGGGCGCGCCGTAATTCCCATCGCCAAGGGTGTCGACCAGGAGCCCGTTGCTGTGTCCGTCCGAGTGGCAGCTGTGGCAGCTCATCCAGCCTCGCAGCGAAAGTGTAGCGTCGTAGAACAGCAGCTCGCCCTCGTCGGCCTGATTGAGAGCGGGGTGCATTCCGAGCGAGAGCTCCTTTACTGGCTTCCGGGAACGTATGTCAATGACGGAAATCGAATTCGAGAGCGTGTTGGCCACGTACAGGCGCCCATCGGAGCCAGAAGCCAAAGCCCTGGGACGGCGTCCCACTTTGACGTGATCCAGTCGCGGCCAGGTGTGCTCACCGATGGCGACTCGGCCAACGCCCCCGATGGCCACCATCACCTCACCATCTTGTCCCACGATCACCGTTTGAGGGTCGCCTGAAGGAGTACTGAAATCTCCGAGATCCAGCGTCCGCATGGACGCCAGCATATTCCCGGTCGGCGAACGGATATCCGAGAGCCTCAGGGAGACCAGACTATTGGACATGAGTCCGCCCCACACGACGTCATCGCGGTTGGCGCGAGCAAAGGGGTCGATGCTCTGCCGGGCCACCAGCAGCCGTGAGCCGTCTGCGGTCATCGCTAGACCACGAATATTGTGGGCAGGCAGTTCCAGGACGCGCTCGACCTGGTTTCGTGAGAGATCGATCAGTGCCAGCTTCCCACCGAAGGAGTCCGCCACCAGCAAACGATCATCGCCCGGCAGCACCACCTGCTCGCGCGGCGCGACTGGCAGTTTTAGTGAACCCAGCAAGCGGGGACCCACAGCCGGATCCAGTCCGATCAGGTCCAACCGCCTGGACCAAAGGCAGGCAACAAAGCAGCGCCTTCCATCCGCGCTGACGGTGACACTGACCGGGTAACGGTTTACGGCAACGCGATCCAGCACCTGAATGTCCCGGACATCAGGGCCAGGGAGGGAAAGTAACAGGAGTTGGTGAGCTCCCTCATCCACTGCCAACAGGCCCCTTCCGATCGAGTCCCAGTTGGGCACAAGAGCCAGGTCTCCAAGTGTTCTACCTACCCGGGTCTCGAACTTCACCGTCAGTGCATCGGTATCGATCACCGAAAGGGTTCCGCTGCGGCGATTGGCCACGAAGAGCCGCCGTCCCACGTCGTCCAGGGCCAGGGCGACCGGATGTCGTAGCAGGGCCTTGCTATGGAGAGAATGGGTATCCTTCCGATCGAGACTGGGGGCGCGCTCCGAATCGTGGAAGGGCAGGGAAGGGGAGACGCCCTGAGCCAGGGCCCCGGGGCAGCAGAAACCGAGCAATGCCAGGAGGGAGGCGAGCAATCTCAATTCGCGGAGCTTGGACACCTCTCCATTCTAGGATTATCGGACGCGACAGTCCAAGGGGTCTCTTCTGAGTGCAGTCAGGCCACTGGCCAGGCCTTGTGGCCGCCCCCCCAGCCAGGCATACTCGAGTTCCTGCAAATGACGGAGGACGGTCTGATGTTCGCAAGCTTTGAGAAGACTCAGATCAAAGCAAACGGTGTTTCGATCAACCTCGTCCACGGGGGTACTGGCCCCCCTCTCCTGCTGCTGCACGGGTATCCTCAAACCCATGTGGAGTGGCACAAAATGGCGCCCCGGCTAGCCGGGCACTACGCGGTGGTTGCACCCGACCTACGGGGCTACGGAGACAGCGAGAAGCCCCCGGCGGATCCGCGGGACCTGAGTGTCTACTGCAAGCGGACAACGGCTCAGGATCAAGTGGAGTTGATGTCCATCCTGGGCTTTGACTCCTTCCACGTGGTGGGTCACGATCGCGGCGTCCGGGTCGGCCATCGGATGGCTTTGGACCATCCTGCCAGGGTCAGGAGCCTTACATCGTTGGATGTGGTCCCTTCTCAGGCTGCCTTCGATAGTATGGACCAGCAACTCGCCTTCGCCTGGTTCCACTGGCACTTGATGCGCCAACCGTCTCCGTTTCCCGAAACTATGATCGGAACCAACGCCAAGTTCTATCTGGACTTTCTACTGGAGCGATGGTGTGCCATCGAGGGATCGATTACCGACGAAGCCTATGCTGAATACCTGCGATGCTTCGACGATCCTGAAACCATCCGCGCCACCTGCCTCGATTACCGGGCGATCGAACTGGACCTGGCGCATGACGAGAAGGACCGCGGCCGAAAGCTGACGTGTCCGGTACTGGTGCTCTGGGGCAACAACACGGTGAAGCGTCCGGGCTGGCAAACGGGTTCCAGCTTGGAGATGCTCGAAGTCTGGTCGGAGCGGGCGGCCGATGTGCGGGGCAAGGCCCTCGACTGCGGCCATTTCCTACCCGAGGAACAGCCAGACCAGACTACCGCTGAGCTAACGGCCTTTCTATCCTCCATTTAGGAGGGTCGGGGATAGGAGATATTTTGCTGTTGTCCAGCTCTCTCCTGCCTTCGTCGTCCTCGACGGCCGGAACTTGGGTTCATATTGCTGACGAGTCAAGTCGTTCGCGGCTCTGTTGTTTTCGGTACTGCTCACTGCTCACCTTAACATCCTCACACTGCGCGCAGATTCTCCAGAAGCTTTCCGAAGCCCAACACCGGCCGCTGAATTCCGAGGGCGCGCAAGACCGACCAGATCGTGGCCTGATTTGAGGTCACAACTGGCTTTCCCGTTGCCTTCTCCAGTGCCGCGGCAGCCTCCATCGCTCTCCAGGCAGTGCAGGAGCAGAAGAGTGCATCGGCTTCGGGTCGGCATACCGAAGAGGCAAACTCGACAACCGCTTCGGGGTCTTGATCATTGATCCCCTGCTGACCCGCTACCGCCGCGATTGGTTCCGCTTCCACATTGAGCACCGAAAATCCGGCCGCCTCCAGATAGCTTCGCAGTCTCTGATTGCCCCAATCCGAATAGGGACTGGCTACCGAGATTTCTTTGGCTCCGATGGAGTTCAGCGCTTCCACCGCCGCGGGGCTCGTCACCACAGCCGGGACTCCTGCCGTTCTTTCTATGAGGTCGATCATCTCCCGATCCCACCCGGCTCCGCGATAGAAACTGCCAGTGGTGCAAGCGTAGGCAATGATATCGACCTTGGCGGTAGCTAGATATCGAGCACCGCTTTCTATATCTTCGTTCATTCGCCCCATTCCGTCTTCACTCCGGGTCTCGTTGGTAAGCCAAAGACGCTGGCCATGGAGGGTCACACCCGCAGTGACTGCCATCTGGAAGTCTGCCTCACAGGTCGTGTTGGTGGAGGGGACCAGTAGACCCACCCGTTTACGAATGCTCATCTGTCGGCTCCTTGGGAAATCTGGCGAAGACCAGCAGTCAGTATAGAAGGGCGGCGGCCTCCGAACAACGGATACCTTACAGTCGAGACAAGTTTTCGGGGGATCGTTGCTTCTCTGAGTTGCCCCTTGCCACCGGACCCGGTTGGGGCTAAGGTGGCCCCAAGGTCTAGCGGAAAACACAAGACAGGTACTGGTCAAGACGTTGGCTGGAAAGGAGAGTTCCTCATGAGTGATCTGAATGTCGGAATCGTCGGGCTTGGATGGGTAGCGGGGGCACATATCGATGCCTTCAAATCGGTCAACGGTGCTAATGTAACGGCGGTTTGCTCGCGTCGACAGCTCGATGAATCGCAGCTGGCACGGCAGTATGGTACTCCCCTGAAGGCTTACCAGGACCTGGACGACATGCTCAGGGATCCCTCCATCGATATCGTCGACATCTGTACTCCCCATCCCTTTCACCCCCAACAATCGATCGCGGCTGCAAAGGCGGGCAAGCATCTCATCATCGAGAAACCGATTTCCCTGACGTTCGAAGAAGCAAAATCGGTAGGCCAGGCCATCCGCGATGCCGGAGTGGGTTCGTGTGTGTGTTTCGAAGTGCGCTACAGCCAGCACGGCAACCTGATCCGCTCGGTCCTAGATCAGGGCCTTCTGGGCTCGCTCCACTACGCCGAAGTCGACTATTACCACGGGATCGGCCCTTGGTATGACCAGTACGGCTGGAACGTGAAGCGGGACATGGGGGGCAGCAGCCTGCTGACGGCTGGTTGCCATGCCGTCGACCTACTCCTCTGGTTGATGGATGGGGAAGTGGAGGAAGTGACCAGCTACAGCAACCGATCCAGTAACAAGATCTTCGAGCCCTACGAGTACGACACGACCTCGGTCAGCCTCATCAAGTTCAAGGACGGAAAACTGGCGAAGGTCGCCTCCGTGGTCGACTGCTTGCAGCCCTATTATTTCCACATCCACCTGGTAGGCAGCGAAGGGAGCCTGCTGGACAACCGCTTCTATAGTCACAAACTGAAGGGCCAGACTAAAGATAGATGGAGCACCTTGGAAACCGCACTTGTCGACTCGGGCGACGTCGCTGACCATCCCTACCTACCCCAGTTTCAGGCGTTCGTAGATAGCCTCGAGAAGGGTGAGCCCATGCCGTTGACAGACTTCGCAACCGCCTTCGAAACCCACCGGGTGGTATTCGCGGCAGATCGCTCAGCCGCAGAAGGGCGAACTGTGAGGATCGCGGAGCTGGAGGGTGAATGAGTCCCAAGATCTTGGGATTCATTCTTGACTATCCGAAACGCCGGGCCGCGCGTGCACGAGCCTTCTCGACCTCAAGTTCGCGGTTCCGGGGTGGAGCATTGGTCGCGAGCGAATCGATCAGGGTGCGGGCGATCTGCGAGACTTCTGCGACGGCTCGCTCGAAGACAACCTGATTCACGCGGGACGGCTGATTGAGTCCACTCAGCTTCCGTACAAACTGAACCGAGGCCGCTCGCACCTCCTCGTCGGTTGCGCGTGGGTCGAAGTTGAACAGTGTCTTGATGTTTCTACACAGTAGCGTCCCAGCGTTAGTCGAATAACATCAACTGTTTATGAATGTCACTATTCTGAGTAATGTAATGCATGTCCTGAAAGGCCTGTAAAATTGGGGTTTTCTCGAAGAGCGAGACACTCAGGACCTGGAGAATTGTGTAGAGCGGCAACTCGAGATAGAGGCGCTTGCGGATGATGGCGATGAGCAGGTAGGTACTGAGGGCGATCCAGATTTGTGTTTTCACGGCATTGGGACTGGTGCCGTAAAAGGCCTTGATGCGGAGATGCTGTTTGATCCATTTGAAGAACAGTTCGATCTGCCAGCGGAGCTTGTAGAGCCGGGCAATAGTCAGAGCGGGAGAAGCAAAGTCGTTGGTGAGGAATACTAGCCGCAGGTCGGTGGTGACGTCGAAGAACTTGATGCGACGCAAAGGTTCGGGGTAGGCCTTGGCCGGATAGAAGGTGCTCAGCAGGACAGTTTGGTCGCAGATCAGTCCCGTCGTTCTGTCCACCGGGTGGGAGTAGCGGCGGCGGAACTTGAAGTTGGCCTTGGCGCGGGTCACGAATAACGACCGGGCAGAATGGAGTCGGTACAGGCGCCCGAAATCCAGGTATCCGCGATCCATGATGTAGTAGGCACCGGGACAAGGAATCAGGTGGTCCAAGGCGTGGACATCGTGCAGTTTTCCGTCCGAGATCAGAACGAACTCGGGAATGGCGCCGTGCAGGTTGAGCAAGGTATGCAGTTTGATCGCCCCCTTGGTACGGCGGAAGCGCGCCCAGGGGAAGACCGAGAGGCACAGGTCGATGGTCGTGGAGTCCAAGGCATAGACGGTCGCGTTCAGGTCGACTCCCAGGTCCTCGTCGGTGTACAGGCGGCGCGCTTCGGCGATAAGCACTTGGGCAAACTCGGCATAGATGCGCCAGTCGCGCCTCTCGTTGGCATTGGACAGATTGTTGCGGGAGACCGTGGAGCGAATGCCCATGTGGAAGAGCTTGGATCTCATGGCCCGTAGGCAGGCTTCGATATCGCGCAAGCTCTCGCGATAGGTCAACTGTGCAAAGGCCATGACCCGGTAATGGTCGGCACAGCGGAACGACTTGACCTTGTAGTCGCCTCCGTAGTGCTGAACAATGCGATGAAAATGATGCCAGGGAAGATGCCGCATCACCTGAGAAAAAATCGTCGTGCCCGTGTACATGCTCGCCCTCCTTATGAACTGAAGGGCGTGAGCGTACACTCACTTTCAAGTCGGAAACACCCATTATCTTCTCTAACATATTACTCATTAATACTTTACAGAGATTAGAAACCCAAACGTTGGGACACTACTGGTTTCTACACATGGCTCACCGTTGTGCTCTCCAGGTGCTCGGCAGACGGGGCCAACAGGTCCGACACCGAGATCCCGTGCCAGCCCTGCTCGCGCTTTGCCCAGTAGAGGTCACGAAGTCTGCACGAAATCTGACCGGGCTTGCCCTCTCCGATCGCCCGATCGTTGACTCGCGTCACCGGGACGATTCCACCGCCAGTGGTGGATATGAACGCTTCTTCTGCGTTCTGAAGATCTTCCGCTTTGAGATCCGCCGTCTTTGCCTCGAGTTCCAGTAATGAACAAAGTTCGAAAACCGTAAGACGTGTAATCCCTTCGAGTAGGTTCTCCCCGGGCGTCAAGATGCTACCATCCTGGACAATCCAGAGGTTGAAACCCGGACCCTCGGTCAAGAAGCCTTCGGTGGAGGGGAGGATCGGAGCATCGGCCCCTGCGTCCAGAGCCTCGAACTGGGCTCGCGTCAGGTCCATTCGATTGAAATTCTTGGTCTTCTGGTTGATGCCGGCATCGGGTGCCCGACGGGTCTCGGCAAGCCACAAGTGAGCCCCGGTCTGAACCCGCTCTCGAGGCACTACCCAATAATAGGGACACGAATAGGCGATGAACTCGTTTTCACAGCTGCGCGGATCTCCGATCGCTCCTCCGCCGGCGTAGCGGCCGCGGGTGCAGAGCATGTACGCCATGGCCGCGGTGAGGCCTGCACGATCCACGCACTCTGCCATGATCTGCTTCATCTCGTCCTCGGAGTACGGGGACTTCATCCGCACATACGCGCGCGCGAGACTCACGAAAGCGCCTCAAATGGTCGTCCAGCCGGAAAAAACTTCCATCCCAGACCGACACCACGTCGAACACGACGTCGCTCTTGGTGAAGGCTGGGTCAAGGAGCGCGAGCTTCGCCTCCTCGACCGGCAAGAACTGTCCACCTTGATATGCAATTCCCTTTGAATCTGCCATGTTGGATCCCTCCGATAATCGGCTACCGTAAATAATACCCTTCTGACGCGGAGTTGTAACGGTCGAAGGCAAGTGAACCGTCAGTGATTTGAAGCCAAGTCCGGCAGAGCCGCGAGCGACTTGAACTAACCTGAAACTTGATTGGCGAATGTAGCTTTGGCCTCCAGGCCGAAGTCTTATTTTTCCGAGCCGTTGGCTCGGACGGCGGCCTGGAGCCCACCGCTACGCCGAAGGCGTAGGTGATCGCCCCTTGATCCCCATCAAGTTTCTTTCTCGAATGGGGCAGCTCTGCTGGGGGAGCACTTGATCTGGAACTCGGACGTAGCTTTGGTCTCCAGGCCGAAGTATTCTTTCTACTGACCCCACGAGTGGGATCCACAGGTGTTGAAGCGCCTGATACCGGAAGGAAGTCGTTATGAGAACAGACCACCAAACCACCGAACCTGGAAGCCCTTGGCGCCGCCGCAGCTGGTTTGCAGCGACGATAATTGCGGGCTTCGGCAGTCTGCTGATCCTTGGTTTTCCACAGGGATCCAGCGCGCCCGAGGATGTCCTCGCCCAACTTCGTAGAATCCCATCCGCCACCCTGTCCGACGCCGTCGACGAGGTCACCGGCCGACGCGGTTTCATGGAGCACTACATGTGTCCGATTGGATTTCAGGAACGGATGGCGGGGCGGGCCCGAACCGTCCTCTACGGACCGGTCCGGGACCGCGAGAAAAGCGGCAATCTCGGTCCCCTATACGGCGTTCAGATCATCGATGAGTCGGAGCCTGGGGACGTGATGGTGGCCGTTACCAACGATCTGAACATCACCGCCTTGGGAGGCCTTATGGCCACTACCGCCCAGGTTCGGGGAATGGAAGGTGTGGTGGTAGATGGAGCCGTTCGAGACGTGCAGCAGATTGAGGACTTGAAGCTGCCCGTGTTCGCACGCAGCATCTCTCCGGCGACCATGGTTGGCCGCGCCACCAGCGTTGCACGCGATGTTCCAGTTGTCTGCGGCGGAATCACTATCGAGCCGGGCGATTACATCGTGGGAGATCGTGACGGAGTGGTGCGCATCCCGGCGGCACACGTGGAGCCGGTGATTGCGCGAGCGTTGGAAATGGAAGAGGCCGAGGCGAAAATGATACCCATGATTCACAAGATCAAATCACTCCAGAAAGTGATCGATATCTTCAAACGAATCTAGCAGCGCGGGAAGGTCACAGTCGTGAGAGTTGGGAACCGGATGTCACGTCGTAAGTGGGCCTCCACCCTGGCCGGCATCGGACTGGCAGGCACCTTTTCAAAGCAGAACCCCATCCCGGGAAAGACCGCAGGGACATCAGGGATAGTCGATGCCCACGTTCATGTCTGGAGCTCTGACATCGAGAGGTATCCGTTGGCCGCAGGTTTTCGAAAGGAGAATCTGTGGTTTCCCAGCTTCTCTATCGAGGAACTGCTGGCGCTCTGCCGCCCGGCTGGGATCGGCCGTGTGAACCTTATCCAGATGACATGGTACGGCTTGGACCACAGTTATATCCTCGACGCCAGCGCCTCGAGCCCGGGGCAGTTCGTGGGGACCGGGATCGTGCCAGCCATCACCGACGTCTCAGTCGCGAGTCCTGACCGGGCCATGGTTGCTTTGGCCGAAGGTGGTATCTACGCTTTTCGCATCCGAGGTCGGAGCACACGCCCTCCCCTGCACGACAGCCCTCAATGGATGAACCATCCGGGCTTCGAGAAGATGTTTATCGCTGGAGCCGAGCACAACCTGGCCTTGAGCTTTCTCATGAATCCTGAGGACCTGCCCGAACTGGAGCGTTATGTGCAACCGCCATCCCGAATGTCCCGTGATCATC
The DNA here is from genome assembly GCA_965219855.1 of Acidobacteriota bacterium. Taxonomy (GTDB): domain Bacteria; phylum Acidobacteriota; class UBA6911; order RPQK01; family JAJDTT01; genus CAUZIZ01. The sequence goes on along the minus strand of CBDCOR010000009.1, from coordinate 54,762 downwards.
GATCACTTCTGTCGCATCGGGGGAAAGGGTGAGATCATCGAATCCGAGGTTCAGGCCCTGTGTAGAATGGCCCGCCACAAGCGAGTGATGGTCAAGATTGGAGCCTTCTACGGCCTGGGAGCCAAGAGCCCCCCCTATCTCGACATGCTCCCACTGATTGAGCGCGTCGTAGGGACCTTTGGTCCCGAGCGCTGCATGTGGGAGAGCGACGCTCCCCTGCAGGCGAAGGCGCCCCACAGCTTCGAAGCCGCAGTGAGCGTCATCCGGGACCACTCGGACTTCCTTTCCGCAGCTGATAAGGATCAGATTCTGATCAAGACAGCCGAAGACTTCTTCTTCAATCGCTAGGAGTCTGCGAGGTACCCATCATGAGCGAAAGTTTGAGTCGGCGCAGGTTCTTTCAATCCATGAGTGCTGTAGCAGCCGCAAGCTCGGGCTCGGGTGCTGCCGGTGTCGCAGTTGCGGCTCCCTACGAGGAACTGGGGACGCTGCCAATCTCCACCCCGGCGATGACCCGCCCGGGGACGCCCTTTGTCAATCCCAAGAAGGTGCTGCTTTGGGAAAACACGCGGAAGGAGATCCGCGAGTCATTGGCAAAGGGGCGGTTGAAGGCTGCAATTCTTCCTACCGGATCGGTGGAGCAGCACAACGAGCACATGGCCCTGATCGCCGACGTGGCGATCTCGACGCTGATCTCACAACAGGTGGCGCTGCAGCTCTATCCGCGGGTGCTGGTTGCTCCCCGAGCCCCTGCGGTTACGCCCCCTATCACATGGCTCGCAAGGGCACGATCACCCTGCGCAAGGAGACCTTCCAAGCCTACGTACTCGATGTTTTGGAAAGCCTGAAGGCCCACGATATCCGTAACATCCTTGTCTTGAACGGGCACGGCGGCAATCATCAGCCGCTCCAGGAGATGCTGCCCGTCTGCCGCCGGCAACTGGGGATCAACCTGGACGCCGATTCCTACTGGAGCGCGATCCCCAAGGAGACCATCGATCAGATCATCGAATCCGAAAAGCGGACATCCCACGCCGGAGAGTTCGAGACCTCGATCTACCTGGCGGCGTTTCCAGACCGATTGCGCGCTTTCACGATGGAAGCGTACGCCCGGGCCGGCTTGAACTACGAGTCGGAATTCCCTCCCGGGATCGATAAGTTTCTTGCCCGCGATCAACGATCCCGACCGAAGGGTCTAAGAGGCGAGAACCAACGCGACCGGGCACGCCAGAAAGAAGCCCTGCTGGCTACCGCCGAGAAGGGTAAGAGGATCGTGGCTATGGCTACGCAGTTCTTTGCGAAAAGGCTTGAAACGATGATCGCCGGGGCGAAGTGAAGCTCAAGCGCCAATCTATTCAGATGCCTTCTCAGCAGCGAGCACCACTCCGACGTTCAGACGTGCGACGAATTGTTCAAGCTACCTCTCCCCAGCCTTCTCCAGATGCCAGTGTATGCCTCCTACCACGCCTTTGAGATCCTCGGGCACTTCTGGCAGATGCGAGTAGTGGTAGACCGCCGTCAGGAAACGACCGGGTGATAGCTCCACCGTGGGGGCAGTAAATCCAACTCCACAGGCAAGCAGGAACTTGGTGGACTGATTCATCTGTTTCGTCCCCGAGCTGGTTCCGTCTACCCAGGTCCGGCCTCCGTGCAGACTGATTCGGGCCGCCTTGCGCGTATCCCCCGAACCGCCCCACTGGTGGGTGACGACGACCACATTGCTCTTCGACCAGCTGAGGGTGCCCCGGTGGCCGTACCATTTCGTCATCCCTCCTGGGGACAAGCGAAAGGTCCGTCCTCCGTCGCTGGATTCGAACAGGGCCCCCTGTTTGTAGTAGTGCTGAGGGTTGCCCGTTTGCTTCATCATTTTCTCGCCATCTTCCTGGGACCGACCCAGGCGCTGGATCCGAGTCATGATGAGGATACGATCCGGGTCTTCCGGACCGATGGCCAAGGCTGATTCGTGCGGGTTCAGATCGGGATAGACCTGGGTAGGCCGCCCCAGGTCCGCCCACCGTCGGTCGAACGAAAGATGAGGTCACTGAAGAGGTCCCCAGGCTTACCGCCGTATTCGTAGTTGGGAGGACCCATGGGGTCACTGGGCGGATACTTCGTCTTGTAGTCCTTCGTGGGTACCACAGTCGTGGTGAACAGGAGGGTCCCATCGGGCTGCTCGACGAAGGTGCGGTTTCCATCCTCGTGGTAGCTGACGTTGGGAGTCCCGGGTCCAAACCGGGTGAAGTCTGTCTCGGAGCTGGTCCAGGTCCATCCCCCATCATCCGAGTAGGAGACGAACAGATCCTGACCATACAGACGTCCGAGGCTGGCGGACTTGGGCCGGTTGGGAGGCTGATCTCCACTGGTCTGGTGCACTAGAAAGAGTCTGCCCTTCCGCCCCAGGAACGCTGGCCCCATTTGGAAAGGAAACTTCCCAAGCCATAGAAGCCTGAAGCGCAGGCGAGGGGTTGGGGAGCACCCCGAATCTTCCGGGCTTGGCTGCTGACTGCTCACTATTCAAGTATTCAGATGCGGCCCACTCTCAACGCGGCTTCCGCAGCTCGGATAGAAACTCGATCATGGTCTCGATGTGGATGGTCTCCTGGGCCGCTGTCTGGGGGCGGGTGCGGGCAATCATGTCCTCAAGCGTGGCAATGGCTGACTCCCTCCTCTTCTCCAGACTCACCTGTAGATTGAGTCGGAGAGCGGTTCTAGAGACCTCATCCAAATCCATCTGGTCCAACCGTCCGAGCGATCGTTCCAGTTCCTGCACCCCGTTGACGGTACAGTAGGCGGCGGCGAGGAAAAGGCTCACGGCTCTTTTCGGCTTGTCCTCGTCGTTGATGAGTCCGAGCCGATAGTAGGCATCACAGATCTCGCCGGTCTGGGTTGCGCCCTCCAGATCGGCTTCGGCACTCGGAAGGGAGTGATCTCTCAGATAAATCAGACCGGAGACATAGCTGACCATCTCGGATCCAGGCTGATACTCCTTGGCCTGATCGATCCAGCGGCGAGCCTCTTCGAGGGAACCGGTGAGATAGTGGTTGTAACCCTGGTAATAGGGGATCTGGTCGCGGTAGTAGGAGGCCAATGCTTCTCCGAAGTCGTCCCATCGCTCCCGGTTTGCCAACAGCCGATCCAACATCATATTGGACTCGATGTTCTTTTCCAGGTAATGCAGGGCCACCGCCTTTCCAAAAAGCGCAGCGGGATTTCCCGGATCGAAGGACAAAGCGCTCTCGAAATTCGCAATCGCCTCCTCGCTGTCCAGAACGATGAAGAGCCAGAAGTCCCCCAGCGCCGTGTAGGCCTTGGCGTAGTCGGGCACCAGCTCGATGGCGTTGGAAAGGTTTTCTTCGATCCCGGCGGCATACTTGCTCTTCTCCAGAAGCAGACCACCTCGGTAAAGAAAGTGTTCGGCGAAATGATCGTCCGGTTTTGGCAGACCTTCGACTTCCGGACGGCCCTCCTTGTAGACGATGTACAAGGTAAGGGGAGACGAGGGAAAGTGCTCAATGAACTGATTGCGAGCCTGCTCGTAGGCAGAAGGGTCGGCCGCCCCGACGGCGAGCAGATCAAGATAAGCGCTAGGAGCGGGAGCCGCCTCGCCGGCTTGGAGAATAGATCCTGAAAACTCGTATATGGCTTTGTCTTTCTCTTTAGCACCAAGGTAGGCATGGGCCAAGCCACACAGCCTGGCCCGCGGACCCTCCAGCGGCTCCCCACAGAGCTCGTCCAGCGCTTCTGCGGTGGTCGAGCTCAGGATGTTCTCCTGCCTCTCTCGGATGATTCGAAGAATCCTGGTCAATAGAAGCTTGTCGGTAAGCTCGGGTGTCTGCTTGATTTCTTGGGCTTGGTTGTAAAGGCTCTCCGCCTTCCGCCAACCGTAGAGGTGCAGCTGGCGGAAGTAGGTGTCGGCCTCGGCCACACGGGCCTGAAATTCTGCGTCGCGAGGATCCTCGACTCGAACATCGATTTGCCTCTTGGTGCAGCTCAGGAGCAGAACACAAACTACTAGCAGGGTCGCTGCTAGTAGTCCTGTGGCCACGACCGAGTGCTGCCGACTGGGGTGCTGAGCCATTCCGGATTCCATGAGAGCCGAATCCGTCAGGAAGGCTTTAGATTATCCCGTTTCAGGATCTTATCGTGAAGTCTGCAATAGGCTCGCTCCCTCACGGTTGTGGCCCTTTCAGTTCTTTGACATACACCTTCTCGACTCCGGCTCGCTTCAGTAGCTCAACTGTCTCTTTCACGTACTGACTCGGAGACGAGCTCCAGGGCTGAAGTAGCGGGAAGAGCACACAAAGGAAGAGGAGAGGTCGCCAGCAGAGGTGGACCACCCTGGGAACCCGGAGCCGGAAGATCCAGGCCAGGAGTCCCGCGGCTAAGACCAACCCAAACAACTGCAGGCTGTAGGCAAGAAGGTTCTCCAGCCAGAGTTCGGGGTTCATTCGCTCTCCTCAATCATCTTTTCGATCTCCTTCAGCTTCTGACTGGACAGATCGAGTTGCTTCATCAGATGTACTACCAACGCCTCACCGGATCCGTTGAAGACACGTCCCACGAAGTCCTCCACCAGACCCGAAACCACCTGCTCCCGGGCCCGAGTGGGCCGATACACGTAGGCTCTGCCCTCTTCCCACTTCGTCAGGAACCCTTTCTGCTCCAGGGTCCTCATGGTGCTCATGACCGAGGTGTAGGCGATCTGGCGCCGTTCCCGTAGCGCTTCGTAGACATCCCTGACCGTCGCCGTCCCAGATTCGGACTGCCAGATGAGCTTCATAATCTCGAGTTCTTGTTTCGCTAAGGTTGAAACCATACTGCTATACTAGTATCGCTCTAACCTTATGTCAAGAGACAGTAGCGTCCCAGCGTTAGTCGAATAACATCAACTGTTTATGAATGTCACTATTCTGAGTAATGTAATGCATGTCCTGAAAGGCCTGTAAAATTGGGGTTTTCTCGAAGAGCGAGACACTCAGGACCTGGAGAATTGTGTAGAGCGGCAACTCGAGATAGAGGCGCTTGCGGATGATGGCGATGAGCAGGTAGGTACTGAGGGCGATCCAGATTTGTGTTTTCACGGCATTGGGACTGGTGCCGTAAAAGGCCTTGATGCGGAGATGCTGTTTGATCCATTTGAAGAACAGTTCGATCTGCCAGCGGAGCTTGTAGAGCCGGGCAATAGTCAGAGCGGGAGAAGCAAAGTCGTTGGTGAGGAATACTAGCCGCAGGTCGGTGGTGACGTCGAAGAACTTGATGCGACGCAAAGGTTCGGGGTAGGCCTTGGCCGGATAGAAGGTGCTCAGCAGGACAGTTTGGTCGCAGATCAGTCCCGTCGTTCTGTCCACCGGGTGGGAGTAGCGGCGGCGGAACTTGAAGTTGGCCTTGGCGCGGGTCACGAATAACGACCGGGCAGAATGGAGTCGGTACAGGCGCCCGAAATCCAGGTATCCGCGATCCATGATGTAGTAGGCACCGGGACAAGGAATCAGGTGGTCCAAGGCGTGGACATCGTGCAGTTTTCCGTCCGAGATCAGAACGAACTCGGGAATGGCGCCGTGCAGGTTGAGCAAGGTATGCAGTTTGATCGCCCCCTTGGTACGGCGGAAGCGCGCCCAGGGGAAGACCGAGAGGCACAGGTCGATGGTCGTGGAGTCCAAGGCATAGACGGTCGCGTTCAGGTCGACTCCCAGGTCCTCGTCGGTGTACAGGCGGCGCGCTTCGGCGATAAGCACTTGGGCAAACTCGGCATAGATGCGCCAGTCGCGCCTCTCGTTGGCATTGGACAGATTGTTGCGGGAGACCGTGGAGCGAATGCCCATGTGGAAGAGCTTGGATCTCATGGCCCGTAGGCAGGCTTCGATATCGCGCAAGCTCTCGCGATAGGTCAACTGTGCAAAGGCCATGACCCGGTAATGGTCGGCACAGCGGAACGACTTGACCTTGTAGTCGCCTCCGTAGTGCTGAACAATGCGATGAAAATGATGCCAGGGAAGATGCCGCATCACCTGAGAAAAAATCGTCGTGCCCGTGTACATGCTCGCCCTCCTTATGAACTGAAGGGCGTGAGCGTACACTCACTTTCAAGTCGGAAACACCCATTATCTTCTCTAACATATTACTCATTAATACTTTACAGAGATTAGAAGCCCAAACGTTGGGACACTACTGGTCAAGAGATTTAATTCAGAAATTTCCGGTCGGAGGGGAACGTCGTTTAGACTGGTAGACTGGATCGGTTCAGATGAAGAAGCAGCTTAGCCACAGAACCAAGGGAGTGTTCTTTGACCTGTACGGCACTTTGCTGATCTACGAAGACATGAAGTCCGCCTGGAGTGGTTGGATTAAGACCTTCCACGCTGGCTTCCGCCGCTTCGGCCTTTCCCTCCCGGAAGAGACCTTCGCCCAGCAGTGCGATGGCTTCTTCAGCACGCAAGAACCACCAGAGGACAACGATGGGCTTACGGTGTTTGAGCGCCGTCTACACCACCTTACGAGGTTGCTGGGACTGACCATCCCAGCCCGCGACCTTGGGGAGATCGCCGATGGGGCCGTTGGGACCTGGCAGCAGCACTTGAGATTAGACCCGGCTAGCCGACCCACTCTCGGAACGCTCCGAAGTGAAAAGACTCTAGCTCTGATCTCGAACTTCGAACATCCGCGACACGTCCACGGCGTGCTGGCAGATTATCGATTGTCGGAATTCTTTGAAACCATCGTCGTTTCAGGTGAAGTTGGAGTTAAGAAGCCAGATCCGGAGATCTTTCGGCTGGCACTCGACAAGACGGGGTTATCCCCTTCGGAAGTCCTCTATATTGGGGACACAGTCGAGGACGTCGAGGGGGCTGAGGCGGCCGGAATCACGCCAATCCTGATACGACGGCCAGAGAAGGAGACAGACCCAAACTCCCTGGACTTCAGGAGCGTTGATTCTGAATTTATTACGAAAGAGGGACCGGATCTTCCTCAATCGGTCATGGTTATCGACGACCTGCGGGAAGTCATCGGCCTTGTCTCGACTTGATGTCAGGACCCCCTTCGATTTATAGGTCCCTCGTCGCTGGAGGCTCATACTTGTGGCAACCAAACCGTGGAGGCGTCTCAGATGAGCAGCATTCTTTCTTCGATCGAATCCGAATTTCGCAGGTACAAATCCCTGGGTGAGGGCGCTATCTCGCAGCTCCTGGAAGGTGAGTCGTCGGAGCCCGGAGCTGGGGGAGCCAACTCCGTGGCCATTCTTGTCTGGCACCTGGCCGGGAATCTGAAGTCGCGCTTTACTGACTTCCTGAGTTCGGATGGAGAAAAGCCCTGGCGCAGAAGGGACTCGGAGTTCGCGCCCCGGAAGGTCACCCGTTCTGAACTACTAGAGAAGTGGAATGACGGCTGGGACTGCCTCTTCGCGTCTCTGGAAAATCTTTCAGACGAAACCCTGGGGGATTCAGTGTCGATTCGGGGTCGGCAGTTGAGCGTGCATGAGGCACTCCACAGATCGCTGGCCCACGTCAGCTATCACGTCGGTCAGATCGTCTACATCGCCAAATCGCTTCGTGGCGATTCCTGGAGATTCTTGAGTATCCCTCCCGGAAGGTCGGAGGAATACAATCTCAATCCAGTGCAGGAAAAGCGTCCCGATCCACTTTAGTCCCGCCCCCAGGAGCGCTGGCCCCATTCGAGAAAGAAACTTCGGGTCCCGGCGCAGCGGTGGCCTCCAGGCCGCGGCGTATCAGGCCAAAGACTCGAAGGAAGAAGACTTCGGCCTGGAGCCCAAAGCTACGTCCGCCCATTCAAGTTTCAGCTTAGTAGCTCCCCAGCCGGGCTGCCCCATTCGACAAAGAAACTTTGGCTACCCACAAAGACCAGCGTCGCCTGATCCGGCCTTGGAAATTCGCCTGTTCGATATTTTGGGGTTGAGTATTTTCTGCGGTTTCTTTCTCCTGAGTAGAAAGAAAGCCTAAATCTCGAACCGCTAAACATCGAACACGAAGCGGTTTAGCCTTTAGCGGTTGCCTTCTCGGGAAGCAGGCTTCCATGACCTAAAGATCACTGAATCATTGGGTTACACAAGTTTCAGGTTAGTAGCCTTTGGACGACACCCGGGAGATTCCGCTATCGTCCCTGCCACACTGGTCCGCCGACCGTGTCTTCCCACACCCTTCGAAACTCCTGGCTGCCATCGTCGTCCCAATGGTCGGTTTTTACGAGATTACCGTACCCGGGAACGGGTCCTGGCAGGGTAGAAGAGCCGGTGCGAAGGGCCTGTCTCTTCTGGGCGGGTCGAAGGTAGAGCGTAGGCCCGTCGCCATAGCGGACTCGGAACAGGAATCGTCCCGGATCGGGCCTGGAGGAGGCGGCATACTGCTGGTACTTCTGCAGATCCAGACTCAACCCCAGTCCTGGGCCTTCTGGAACCTGGACACTTCCCGCCACGACCGGCATGGACTCGACGGTAACATCGTCCTTCCAGAGGTTGGCCAGGGGAATTCCGGGCAGCGTCGCCATCCTGTAGACGGCCGCCTGGTGGGCCAGAAAGGCCATGCTGAGGTTGCCTCCCGGCAGCTGGAGGATGAAGGGCATGCGGGTGCTCTCGGCCAGGGCCGCAAGCCTCATGTTTGTGCCTACCGGGAAACGGGAGGCGACGAAGCCGTCGCAGAGTCCATGGCGAACGTAGAACTCGGTGGGATCCAACCCATGGTGAAAGATCAGGGGCAGGGAACACTTTGTCCGAAGGGTCTTCCAGGCTTCATGGTCCTCGATGTTGATGGGATCCTCGATCTCTCCCGCCACCGAGAACTTCTCCAGCTCCCTCAAGACCGGATAGACCGAGGCCAATTCCGAGTCCGCGTTGAAGTCATAGTGGATCCTGAAGCCTGGCGGAGCGGCCTCCTGCATGCCAGCGGTCTGGTCAATGGCGTTCTGAAACACATCCACGTGATACTTGAGCCAGCGGTAACCACGGGCCGAGACCTGACGGACCTCCTCGGCCATGGCCTCAGGGGGCTGCGAAACGGTCCAGGCGGCCACCTGCACCCACTTGCGCACCTGTGGGCCCAACAGCTTCCAAAGGGGAATGCCCAGGATCTTGCCCATCAGGTCGTACAGGGCCATGCTCATGGGCATGTTGTGGGTGGTGGCAAACCAATCAAAAGGGGTAGTGCCCAGGTATTGTGACAGGTCTTCGCCTCGAGTCTTGAGGGCCCACTTCTCGCCGTAGCCCTCTAGACCCGTGTCCGTGCGGACGATGTAGACCGTCCGAACCGGGATGTCGGATTGGCTCCGGAAGAGGGACCTGGCGTTGTAATCGTGGAGCGGCGAGATGATCTCCTGCACCTGAACTTCGGTAATCCTGGGCTGTCGAGGGGGTGCCTGCTGAAAATAGCGGGCCCTACCCCAGAGAGGCATCCCCGAAGCAAGGCCGGCTGCACTTGTGGTCAGCATTTTCACGAGGTGGCGGCGATTCAGTGACGACATGGGTTCTCTCTATCTATTGATTTCGAGGAGACTGCCTTAGCGGAGGTGGCTGCATCTCAACTCCGCAAGCTGGCCCTCGCCCAGATACCTGGGCTGCTTCCCCAGCCCCCCACAGGTGCCCGCTGTCGGTAGTCCTGGATTTCTTCGTCGAGTAGCGCGCGTTCGTCATCCAGTTCTTCTGGCATCGACTCGGGTCCAATGAGAGAAGGATCCTTCCATCAAAACTCCATGTCAAGGGTGGGATGTTGGGGAAAATGGACTGGAACCTTCTCAGGCGGTTTGAGCGAACAACCCTGAAGGTGCTGTAATGATCATTGTGAGGAGACGGCCTTCCGTACCGCTTTACCTGATCCTGGTGGGTCTCACCTTGGTCCTCGCAGCCGGTCTGTATTTTCTACACGACCCCCTGTTGAGTCGGCTGGGACGAATCCTGGTTCACCGGGATCCCTTGCGTCGTACCGACGCCATCACCGTCATCCCCGGCCCTGGCAGGGAGAGAATGAGGACTGGGATATGGCTCTTTAAAGAAGGCTTTGCCCAGAGGATGATACTCTCGGGCCCCTGGCCACATTCGCTTGTTCAAGCCGCCCTCGATGCCGGCGTTCCGTCCTCTCGAATCGTCTACCGAAAAACCGCGCCGGAAGACTATCTCTGTCCGAAATGCTCGGTCCCCGTCAGTGGTACGGCAGGAGATGTTCGCGTTATCGTGCGACTGCTGGAAGAATCAGGGATGGACAGCATCATCGTGGTCACGTCAGACTACCACAGCGCCCGGACCGCTTCGGCATTTCGCCAGCTTCTCAGGGACAGACCAATCGAGGTGATTCTCCAACCCACCCAAGTGCAATCTCCCGACCTCCGCGACTGGTGGAGAGACCGTAACAGTGCCTGGCTGATAACGGGGCAACTGCAAAAGACAATGTTTTCTTTACTCTCCGAACAGCTGCCGGATTGTTTTCTGCATCCGCTGCAGGCCCCCATGGCTGGTATTGCCCGGAAGCTCCAGTCTCTACTCTTGCCGCATCCCGATTCCGTGAGGCACGGGCGACCTCGCAAACGAGGTCAAGACTAGCGTTCGAGACGGGGAAACAGCTTACCGGTCCGGTCCTGGTAGCGGCGGTAGTCTTCCCCGAAGCGTTCAATCAGGTTCTCTTCTTCTTTCTTCGTACGGATGAAGATCAAAGCGAAGGTGAGCCCTCCGGTCAGGGCCAAGAACCAGTTCGCTGTCGCCAAGGAATCGGCGACGATAATCAAGCCGAAGGCTAGATAGAAGGGATGGCGAACCCATCGATAGGGACCCGAGGTGACAAGCGTGTGCTGGCGCCGGGTGACGACGGTATCCGTCAGATTCGTACCCAGGCTCCGGAATACCCACACCAGGAGGCTCGCCGCGGCGAAAGCAATTCCGACACCCAGCCATCGCAGTGAGATCGGCAAACCCACCCTGGACCAGACCATCCACTCAGGGTTGATCAGCCAAGCGAAGAGTCCTATCGTCCTGAGAAGAGCAATCGGACGCAAGGTCGCCAGGACGAACAGACCCTCCTGTCGTCGATCCAGCGTTTCGCCCGAGGCCTGAGACTTGAGCCGATGGTAGACGGCGATGGGGAATATAACAGCGAAACCAACAACGAGGAGGAGGCGAAACGTCTGATCGGCTTCCGTCATTTCCATCTCACGCTATAGCATACCAACCCATGGGGGTTGCGGACGATCTCTGCGTTGGTCGTCGTCGAAGATGGCCAAGCATCGTCTTCCTCCTCCCGTCTTGATCTCGCCTCGCAAGCCCCATCTGCAAACGTTGCCGTATTTACTCTCCAGTGTACTAAGCTATACCGGCACCGTGGCTATCGCTATCATTAGGGAGTCCCGTCTAGTGGAGGTCTTCATGACGAATGATTGGCTAGGAGCCTGTCCGAGTAATGGTCCGAGTTGCGTTACAGGCGCCGTTAGTCCAGATGCGAGGCAGGGCGACACAGGCGATGCTCGGTCATCTTCAAGGAGCCCGAACAAAGCAGATGGGCTGACGCCGCCTGTAACCCGAAGGGAAAATGGGGGTTCCGGCCGATCTCCGCGTTCGTCGTCGTCGAAGATGACCAAGCATCGACTTCCTCCTCCTGCCTTGATCTCACCTCGCAAGCCCCATTCTCGCAACCCGGACCATTACTCGGACAGGCTCCTAGCCCGGCGAATTCTGCTGGCTGCCCTGTTTCTTTGCACTTCGAATGGTTTCTTGACTCCCGGGATCGCCGCACCCAAGTCTCTCGGCGACTTGACCGGACCCTGGCAGCTTTTCTTGGACGATTACCTCATCCAGGAAAAATCCGGAGTCGTCCGGCGTTACCACGAGTTCGAAAAACATCCCGACAATCCTGTGCTGAAACCGGACCATCCCTGGGAAGGGGAGGTTGCCTACCTGTTCGGCTCCGTCCTTCCGAAGGAGAGCAGGACTGGTTATCGGATGTGGTATCACACCCACCGCGGCTACCGGAATCTCTATGCTACCAGCGAAGATGGGGTCCATTGGATCAAGCCCAGGCTGGGCATCGCGGAGTTCAACGGCTCCCGGGCCAACAACATCTTCATCGAGAGGCCCGGGGAGAGTCATCTTCCAATCGTGATCCACACACCCTGGGAAGCCGACGCGAACCGCCACTACAAACTGATCTACTACGATTATGGGCGTACGGACGCGAAGCATCCCGTCAGCGGGTTCTACGGAGCCTACTCCCCCGACGGGGTCCATTGGAGCAAGGAGCTGCCTGAGCCGATTCTTCCCGATCCCGGCGACATCGGGAACTTCGTCTGGGACCCCAACCGAGGCCGCTACATCGGTTACGCCAAGATCTGGGCAGCAGTCCGTGGATTCCGCCGTCGAAGCATCGGCTTCACATCGACCAGGGACTTCGAGCGTTGGCCTCCGACGGAATTGGTCCTGACACCCGACGAGGTGGATGACCGCTGGGTCGAGAACGACCAGCAGCGCACCGATTTCTACGGCCTTGCGGCGTTCCCATACGAGTCCATGTACCTGGGCTTTCTCTGGGTATTCCGGATTACCGAAGGCACCAACGATGGTCCCATCCACCTGGAGCTGGTCAGCAGTCGTGACGGGATTCGTTGGAAGCGGCAGGAAGGAGATCGTCCCCCGATTCTGGCTCTGGGTTCTTCGGGAAGCTGGGATGACGGGATGCTCCACACCGCGACCCAGCCCCTGGTCAAAGGCGAGGATATCCATCTCTTCTACGGAGCTTCGGATCAGACCCACGAAAGTGCCATAGCCGATGGTTGGGGAAATTGCGCCATTGGGCTGGCTACACTGCGAAAGGACGGCTTCGCCTCCCTGGATGCCGGAACCGAAATAGCGACGATTACCACTCGGCCCATCGAAAATCTTCAAGGCCGACTCCACCTCAACGCCAACGCCAGGGAGGGTTGGATCAAGGTCGAAATCCTGGACGATGCCGGTGAGGTAGTCCCAGGCTTTGGACTGGATGAGTGCCAACCCCTCAAGAGGGATAGCGTGAAACAGGGGGTCACTTGGGGAAAACGCCAAACTCTGCCACCGTCGAAGGCCCCCAGAAGAGTTCGCTTTCAGCTTCAAAATGCCTCCCTCTATGCTTTCCGTGCGGATCAAGCGGTGACTCTAGCCACAGCACCGGAACCCTTGAAGATCTTTATCGACTTCGAGGACGATGCCGGCGGCTCCCCCTCCGACAAGGCGGTTGCGGACGGTCGGCAACGGACCCGTCTTCATCACTCCGCCAGGGTCATTCAGGACAAAGATGAGGTCGGCGGCCGAACGGGTGTCCTGGAACTCCGGGGCAGCGGTGCCACCCATGACGCGCTGGAGATCCTGGACGCCAAGGATCTAGGCGAACAGTTCACGCTGGCAATGAAGTTGAAGACCGACCAGCGAAAGGGCCAACGCCGTTCCTTCACAACCCGCCCCATGCGCCTGTTCAGTTCCTACCGAGGAACCGGTGAGCCGACTTCTGGTGAGCTCATCTTCGATTTCGACCCCAGGACTGGCAGTCTGAGGTTCATCTGGAACGGGCAGACGGTCACCTCCCGCTCGAGGTTGATACAAGAGAACGAGTATCACCACTTGGCCGCCACCTATGATCGCGGAAAGGTGAAGCTCTTTCTGGACGGCGAAAACGTAGGCGAGGGAGATTTACTCCCTGGGACCTCCCACCTCTACTACGACGGTACCGTTCTCAGTCATCTCTCCCCAGCCAGCTCTCCACCCAGGGTAGGCGTTCATCTGGGCGCCAATCTGCAGGTAGGCCAAGACCTGGTGAGACGATTCATCACCTACAAGGCTGTGGACCAGAGCAGCCCCGAGCATCAGCTGTTCGGCCTCGTCGACGATATCCTCATACAGGAAGGTCCGCCTGAGTTTCCTCTCAGCGGAAACCTTGGTGAAGACGCCGATTTCGTCCAGGCAATCGGGGAAGTACAGGAGTACGGAGTCGGTGGAGCCTGGGGCAAGGGAGGCTGGGCCCGATCCTTCCAGGGCCTCGATGGGACCATCTATCTGCAGGGCGACAAGAAGACAATCGACGGTGGCAAGACCGTTGAGGCCCACGACGGACCCACCCTAGAGGGGATCCTCAGGATTCCTGAGGGGGTGATCCACAGTCGTCCTGGACTGTTCTACGCGGTCGACGGCCCTGTCGATCTCAAATCACCAGACGTCTACACGGTGAAAGCCTGGCGCTCGACCGACGGGTTCCAAACCCTGAAGCAGGAGGAGGCAACCGTGAGAATTCCAGGAGGGCCGAGCCGACAGAGAAAGTCGGACGAATGGTACGGTTTTTACTTCTACCGGAACATGCTGGAACTGGCCGACGGGACTCTCTTGACCACCATGGAGGGGAATCTCGAGGACGACAAACTCACACCCAACGACCGGCGCAGTGCCAGCGAGGCTCTCTACATGCAAAGGACCATCATCGTGACCTCCCAGGACGAGGGACGAACCTGGGAATACCTCTCCACAGTAGCGGCGCCGGTACATGGGGATCCAGTGGGCGAGAGATTCGATGAGCCCACCATCCTACGCCTTAACGACGGCCGGATCCTCTGCGCCATGCGGACGGGCCACTTCTCGCCTCTGTATGCCGCCTGGAGCAACGATGATGGAAAGACCTGGACTAAGCCCCGATACACGGGTCTGGAGCGGGGATGCGACCCTCACCTGCTGATGTTGGAAGACGGAAGGATCCTCCTCAGCTATGGAGAGCGTTTTCCAACCGGCTCCTACTTGAAACCGGAGAAGAGAGGCGCACTCGTGAAGTTCGCGATCAGCGAGGACGGAGGAGAGAGTTGGCAGATTGCCACCATAGCCGAGGGCATGGGGTCCTCCTACTCGACCATCATCGAAGTGGAACCCAATCTGATTTTCTGTCAGGTGGATGGCTGGTTCTGGAAAGTGAAACTGAAACCTCGTGGATTCTGACCTGTCCTGCCGACACGAAAACTGAAGCGGGGGCGGATTGATCCTCCTCTTTATGGTAGAAACATTGGCACCGAGGAGATTCTCTATGAAGCTATCGTTTCTGCTCTTGAGCGCGGCCTTTATCCTTCAATTCCCACAGCTTCTTGCCGAGGAAGTGTGGCCCCGGTTCAGAGGCCCCAATGGAAGCGGCGTGTCCCAGTCCGGCACGCTGCCAACCCGCTTTGGACCCGAGGAGGGTGTTCTGTGGAAGACCGACCTACCTCCCGGGCATTCCTCTCCCGTCTTTTCCGGCGACTCGATTTTTCTGACCGGCTTCGCTGAAAACCAAGTCATCACACTAGCACTGAACCGGAAGACGGGCACAGTCCGGTGGAGAAGTGAGACTCGGAGAATCAACCGCGGGAACCTCCACGAGGTCAACTCTCCGGCCTCACCAAGTCCGGTGACGGACGGCAGCAACGTCTATGTCTTCTTTCAGGACGTAGGGCTCCTTTCCTACGATTCCGAGGGTAAGGAACGCTGGCGGGTCCCGTTGGGTCCGTTCAACACGCCCTTCGGCATCGCAGCATCACCTGTTCTGGCAGGCAACCAGATCATTCAGGTGTGCGACGGCGAGTCGGGTTCTTTCATGGTGGCCGTTGAGAAAGACACGGGTTGGGTGACCTGGCGCGATCACCGTCCCAATGTAAGACGGGGTTTCTCGACGCCTGTGCTGTACGAACCAGAGGACGACAGTGGGGTTCAGGTTCTGGTGCCCGGAACCTACCAGCTGATCGCCTATGCAGCCCAATCAGGGGAGAAGGTCTGGTGGGTCGATGGACTCACCTGGCAGATGAAGCCTACACCCGTAATGGACGAAGACTCCATCTACGTCCTGGGTTGGGCAGGGGGGACCAACTTGGGCCGTAAGAACGCAAACTTCCAGCAAGTTCTGGCGTTACTGGACGGGGATAGCGACGGAAGGATCTCCGAGGAAGAAGCCGACAAGGGCACCGATCCCAAGATTCTGAAAGGGTGGAAAGCTGTCGAAGATCTTGACAAGAGCGGCTATTTCGAAAAGCGAGACTGGGAGTTGCACCAGAGGAAGCGAACCTCTGTCAACTCCATCCAGAAGATTCGTTTGGGCGGGAAGGGCAATATGACCGAGCAGTCGGCGGGCTGGAAATACCAGAAGAGCCTCCCCAATGTACCCTCCCCGCTCCTTTACCAGAACGTCATCTACATGGTGAAGGATGGAGCCATAGTCACGTCTCTGGACCCGAGCAACGGTGAGGTCCTGAAACAGGGGCGGTCCAAAGAGGCGATGAATCGCTACTTTGCCTCTCCCGTAGGTGGGGACGGCAAGGTCTACCTGCTCAGTGAAGCCGGTGAAGTATCGGTACTCAAGGCAGCTCCAGAGTGGGAAGTGCTCCAGGTGAACCGGATGGGCGAACCCTGCTACGCCACGCCGGCTCTGGTAGACGGCAAGATCTACCTACGCACCGAGAGCGCACTGTATTGTTTCGACCAGGGGTGATCTGAAACTTCACCCCAGGTCGCCCATTAAAGCGAAAATTGAGGAAGCCTGAAGCGCGCGAGGGGTTAGGGGGCAGCGAAATGGGTGGACGAAGGGGCCTGAGGCTTGGCAAGCAGCCAAGCCGGGAGGATTCGGGGTGCTCCCCAACCCCTCGCTTGCGCTTCAGGCATTCTATGGCTCGGGAAGTTTCCCTTCCAAATGGGGCCAGCGCTTCCGGGGACGGCACTAAGCTGAAACTTCATTGGCGAATGTAGCTTTGGCCTCTAGGCCGAAGTCTTCTTGATTCGAGCCTTTGGCTCGGACGGCGGCCTGGAGGCCACCGCTAGTGCGCCTGTGAAGGCGTTTGATCAGAAGGGTGAAAGTCCCTTCCAGGCTAACGTTACCGGCCTGAAGTCGACAGTGGTAACTGCGTTTCCGTGAGGAAGGGTGGAGAGCAACCTGAGACGAACGACCAATCCGTAACGCAAGTGAACTCGATTCGGCCAAGCCTGTCGGGGAGGGTCCTGGCAAAGCCCGAACCCTTGACCGCGCGACGGCTATCCCTCCGACCTGAACGGTCTGCCCGGGGGGATAGACGCGGCAAGTCACGGCGGTGAAGTAACGTGACAAAGCGACCGTGACGAAATGGCAATGCGGTGGTTGGAGATGGAGAGGTCGGAAGGTCAAACGAGATAAGCAGGGAGATCTGTCGGGTGAGGGACGTGGACGACCCATCGTGAGAGCTCGCAGTGGGGGACGCTGCGTGAGCAATGGCCCAGGCCCGCGGTGCAGTATCGCCCGCCGAAGGGGAGCGAACCTGGCGATACCGGTGAGGTCGGTTGAAGCGGCTCGACAGAAGTCAGAGCTCCCATAGTAGCGGGGAAGCCGTGCAGCAAAACGCGGTGGAGCGAAGGGGAGCAGGAAGGTAGATGCGAAATGACTAAATCGCGGAAACGTAACTCCGCCCAAAGGCGGGACTACATCCCGGTCACAGTGCCGTTTTCGGCTAGCCCGGCTGGAGAGCCCGCTGGCATCGAACAGTGGGCTCATCGCGCGGTTTGGACGGATCGCATGTTGGAGACACTTTTGAAAGGAAAGGTGAGAGGAGGGAAATGGCACACGCTGATCGATAAGGTGTTTTGCAGCCGGAACCTTTCCAGCTCGGCCGAGAAGGTCTTGGGCAGGAAAGGAGCGGCGGGAGTGGACCGGCAAACGTGGGGGGATTTCGCCGAACACGAGCGGGAGGAACTCGAATGGTTGCAGGAAGAACTGCGTGAGGGGACCTATCGTCCGGCAGCGGTGCTGCGGAGGTGGATTCCCAAAACAGGCAGTTCGGAAAAGCGACCGCTGGGGATTCCGACCGTGCGGGATCGAGTCGTGCAAACGGCTTTGGTCCACGGGATCGAGCCGATTCTGGAGGCCACGTTCCATGATCGAAGCTACGGCTTTCGTCATGGGCGAGGGTGCCACGGCGCACTACGGTACGTCGAAGAGCTGCTCGAAGCCGGTTATGTGTATGTCGTCGACGCGGATCTGAAGGGTTACTTCGATACGATCCCGAAAGATCGACTGTTGGACCTGATCCAACAGAAGATATCGGATCGCCGCGTGCTGGGCCTGGTTCAGCTGTTTCTGAATCAGGGGATACTGGAAGAGCTGCGTAAGTGGATTCCGGAAGCCGGAGTCCCCCAAGGCGCCGTTCTTTCTCCGGTGTTGTCGAATGCCTACCTCAATCCCCTGGACCATCGGATGGCCGATCTGGGCTTCCAGATGGTGCGCTACGCGGATGACTTTGTCCTGCTGTGTCGCGCACCCGAGGAGGCTGAAGCGGCCCTGGCCGAAGGGCGGGACTGGGTGGAGGACAACGGGCTGAGACTGCATCCCGAGAAGACACACATCGTGGACTCGCGAGAGAAGAGCTTTTCGTTCTTGGGCGATTCGTTCCGAGGCCGTTTTCGGTTTCCACGAGCGAAGAGCCACCGAAAGTTCGTCGAGCGCATTCACGAGCTGACGCCGCGCAAGTCGGGCGACTCGCTGGAGGTCATCCTCCAGCGGCTCAATCGCTCGACGCAAGGCTGATTCAACTACTTCCGGCACTGTCATTGGAACATCTTCAAGGACTACGACGGTCTGATCCGTCGTCGTTTGCGACGCCTGCTTCTGAAGCGCAACCGGAAGAATAGAAAACGCCTCTGTCGAAATCACCGTTGGCCCAACGCCTTCTTTACGGATCATGGGTTCACGAGCCTGACTGACGCCCATATCCGTTTCGTCCAATCCATAGGAACCTACTGACTGGAGAGCTGTATGCGGGAGAATCGCACGTGCAGTTCGGAGGGAGGGGAGCCGGGTGACCGTGCTTCCCTACCCTATCCCAGAGAGATGGTAAAATCGCTGATTGGATTGCCTGTCTCGTCAGCGACGTAACCGGAGAGGCGCCCCTGCCCTGAACTGCGTAGTTGAATCACCGATTGATGCTCTCCGATGACTCGGGTCTCAAGACCAACGTCTTGCCGATCCTTGCTTTCGCCGGGTCCATACTTACGCCGGTCTCGACGGAGAGATAGTTGGCGTGGTCCGCGGTCAGCCAATACTGGCCGGAACCTAACTGCAGGGAAACTCTCCCTTCCAAGTCGGTCTCCTCTGACATTTGCTCGGTTCTCGTAGCCCAGTCCAGAATGGCCACCTTGGCACCCGGGATCGGGGCTCCGGCTTCCTCCTCGATCACGGTCACCTCAAGCTGCGCCGCAGTAGCTACGCTAGCCTCTCGCTTCTCCAGCATGTCATCACCAGGCGGGCTCCTATATCGCTTCTCTAGGGCCACCGGCGCTCCGGGTCCAGAGTTCCGGTCTTTGGGCGCTTCCTGATGTTGGGGAGTCTTTGAAGGTATCAGAGGAGTCTCAGAATGCGTCTCTGCCTCTCGCCACAACCGGCTAAGACTGAAGAAGACCAGAGTCGGTAGGAGAAACAGGGCAAGTAGATAAAGGTTCTTCTTCAAGATTCTCCCTCTGGGTGCCTCCCTACAACCGAGCCACCAGAAAGCACGAATTCCCCTGTCAGCACCAGAATTCCAGCCTCCAGAAATCCACTGCGACGTGAATCCAGGATACCCGAAGGAATCAAGCCCAATCTAGTCTTGCCCAGGAGCTTGAGCTTCCCGCACTCGATGTGCGGGGCTAAAGATTCTGCGAAGCAGGACTATCTCTTCCGCCCTCAACAACCGGGTCTTGACAGAACCGCCCAGGCTAGTAAAGATTGGAGTCTCACCAAACTGATCGGTAGGGTGCTACAACATCGTTTGCGAAAAGGAGGGAAGTAAGAATGGCAACCTGGACTCCTGACCCCACGTTCTATCCGTCACCACGACTGGCTGCGCAGGCCCCGGCCGAGAAACTGGCCTATGTTGCCTCGCTCCACGCTCTGGGCAAAGAACCGGACGCCATGACGGTCGTCGACGTTGACCCGGAATCATCAACCTACGCTCAGATCGTAGGCCAGACCGACCTTCCCAACGTGGACGACGAATTGCACCATTTCGGCTGGAATGCGTGCAGCTCTACCTTGTGTCCGAACGCCCCCCATCCGCACGTGGAACGACGCTATCTCATCGTTCCCGGCTTGCGCTCGTCACGCATCTACATCATGGACACCAAGCCCGATCCCAGGAAACCAAGTATTATCAAGACCATCGAACCCGATGAGGTGACCTCACGCTCCGGATACTCCCGTCCACATACCGTACACTGCGGTCCTGAAGGCATCTATGTCGGAGCGCTTGGCAGCCCGGAAGGTGATGGTCCGGGTGGCGTGTTCATGATGGATCATGACAGCTTCAACGTTCTCGGTCGATGGGAGATGGACAGAGGCCCCCAGCATCTCGCCTACGACTTCTGGTGGCACTTGGGCCACGACGTAATGGTTAGCAGTGAGTGGGGAACACCGAATATGGTCGAGAATGGTGTCATCCCAGAGAAGTTGATGAACAGCGAGTATGGCCATCGCATCCACATTTGGGATCTTCACCGGCGTAAACATCTAAAAGAGCTCGATCTCGGTAAGGAGCAGCAGATGGTACTGGAGCTCCGCCCCGCACACGATCCTACCAAGTCGTATGGCTTCGCTGGTGTAGTCGTCAGTTTGGCTGACCTCTCTGCGTCCGTCTGGCTGTGGCATCGGGACGAGGGAGACTGGGCGGTCAAGAGAATCATCGAGATTCCCGCCGAACCAGCCGACCCCGACGATCTACCACCAGCTTTGAAGGATTTCAAAGCAGTACCCCCTCTAATCACCGACATCGATCTTTCGGTGGACGACAGGTTCCTCTACGTGTCTTGCTGGGGCACTGGAGAGATGCACCAGTACGATGTCTCCGATCCCCACAGCCCGAAGCAGACGGGTTCCTTACGCATCGGCGGGATCGTGGGGAGAACGCCACATCCCACATCGTCGAAGCCTTTGAACGGCGGCCCCCAAATGGTCGAAGTCAGCCGGGACGGGAGGAGAGTCTACTTTACCAACTCGCTCTACAGGGCCTGGGATGAACAGTTCTACCCAGAGGGTGTTGACGGCTGGATGGCTAAGCTGGACGTGGACCCAGAGGGGGGCATTGCCTTTGATTCCAGGTTCCTCGTCGAATGGCCCACAGACTACCGACCACACCAGGTTCGGCTCCAGGGCGGTGACGCCTCATCAGATTCCTATTGCTATCCGTAGGACTGTTCCAGGTCGGGGGGCCGAAGAACGGATACTGTGATTAGGTGGGGGACGTGACTCAAGAACAAGGTCGCCCCCTTCGGTCCTCACTATCCGCATTGGGTGGAAGGTGTGAGGTCCTGTCGTGAGCGAGCTGTGGTACTGGCTTGCACTTGTCGGGCTGGGTGCTTTTCACGGTTTCAACCCGGCTATGGGTTGGCTGTTCGCGGTGGCGCTCGGTCTGCATCGTGAGAGCCGTGCCGTCGTGCTCGCCTCCTTGCTGCCAATCGCATTAGGTCATGCCGTGTCGGTAGCCCTGGTGGCTGTCCTGGCTATGGTAGCCGGGGTCGCCGCTGATCGACTGCTGATCCAAATCGTCGCGGGGACCCTGCTTATCGGCTGGGCAATCTACCATTCACTTGCTCGACACCGGGTCCGGTTTGGCATGCGAGTCGGCTATCTCGGCCTTGCCGCGTGGTCTTTCCTCATGGCTAGCACGCATGGTGCCGGACTGATGCTGGTCCCATTCTTGATGCCTGCGCAGACAGTGGCGCATCAAGGGCATCATTTCGACCTCACTGAATCGCTGGTAGTGGCGCTGGCGGCCGTGGCGGTACACAGCCTTGCAATGCTCGCCACAACAGGTGCCGTCGCCTTCGCCGTCTACGAATGGATCGGAGTCGCCATCCTCCGCCGCGCCTGGATCAACATGGATCGGCTCTGGACGCTGGCCCTGGTTGCCACCGGGCTATTACTGCTCGCCGGGGCAGCCAGGCTATGAGAATACTGGTAGTCGGCGCAGGGTCCATGGGAAAGCGACGGCTGCGCCGGATCATTCAGAAGGAAACTTTGGGTGCGGCGTAGCGGTGGGCTCCAGGCCGCCGTCCGAGCCAAAGGCTCGGAAAAATAGGACTTCGGCCTGGAGGCCAAAGCTACATTCGCCAATGAAGTTTCAGCTTAGCTAGTGCCCGTCCGGAAATTTGTAAGTAATTGATAAGGAAGGGGAAAGAGGGCTTTTTCAAGCTCCGAAACTGTCAGGGCCGTTTGCTAGACTATTTGGTGCAAACAATTAGACTAAAACGACTTACGACGATTTCAGGAGTTCGAAGATGCGTAAAAAGCGTGAAAAACAACGCCCCCTTTCCCCGCAATGGCCCGATCACCAGCTGGCCCATGAATTGAAGGTGATCTCGCGCATCCTGGACGACAATCCCCAGACGCTGGAGCTGATAGTACAAGATCTCTCTGACAGGGTCGATTCCGGTGTTGGCGCCCCCGGTTTGACGGCCGAGCAGGTGCTGCGTTGCGCCGTCATCAAACAGCTGCATCAGTTCAGCTATCGCAAGCTGGAGTTTCATCTGGTGGATTCGCAAAGCTGTCAGAGGTTCTGTCGCTTGCCCTATGGGGCGTCGATCAGCAAAGCCACCCTGGCGGAGAACCTGGGGAAGATTGAGCCGGGGACTTGGAAGGCGATCAACGACCACTTGGTGCTCTGGGCGCAGGCTCGGGGTCTGGAAAAAGGCCAACGGATTCGGGTCGATGCCACGGCGGTCGAGACGAACATCCACTATCCGCTCGACAGTGAGCTGTTGTACGACGGCATTCGAGTCGTGACCCAGTCGCTGGGGCGGCTGCGGGAGCGGGAAGGGATCGGCTTCGTCGATCATACGCGGCGGGCCAAGCGGCGCGTCCTGAACATCCGCAACCGCCGCGGCAAGAAGCGCCTGGACAGTTACCGCGATCTGATCAAAGTGGCGTCCAAGACGGCTCACTATGCCGAGCAGGCGCTGGCAGCTTCCGCGCAGTGGAGCGATCCCCTCAGTCTGGCCGTGGCGGCGCAACTGGCCCACTATCTGGGGCTGTTGCACAAAGTCATCGAGCAGACTCAACGACGGGTCCTTTCGGGCGAGGCCGTCGCGGCCCAGGAGAAGATCTGTTCCCTCTTCGAAGAGCACACCGATATTATCAAGAAGAGCCCTCGGGAAACGGTCTTCGGCCACAAGGTGTTTGTCAGCACGGGCGCCTCGTCGCTGATCCTGGATTGTGTGGTGGAACGGGGGAATCCGGCCGACAGCAACTATGTGCAACCCTTCTTAGAGCGGCATCGACAGCTGTACGGGAAGGTCCCCCGCCAGAGCGCCTGGGATGGTGGTTTTGCCTCGGCTGCCAACCTGCGCTGGGCCAAAGAGCAGGGGGTACAGGATGTGGCCTTTTCCAAAAAGTGTGGGTTGACGGTTGAGAGCATGGTGCGTTCCAGTTGGGTCTACAAACAACTCAAACGCTTCCGCGCCGGGATTGAGGGGTGCATTGGGACCCTCAAGCACACCTTCGGTCTCCACCGCTGTAGCTGGAAAGGCTGGCCTCACTTTCAAAGCTACGTCCATGCCAGCGTCCTGACCTATAACCTGGTCGTCCTGGCCCGACTCCTGTTGTAGCCTTTTGTGGCTGACCGTACTGCCTTGTGGCTCCGACTCGGGGAGAGGTCTGCGCCGAACCGCTGCTTTTTGGCCCGCGTGCCCTCGCTCGAGGGTCCTTGCTCTGGATCGAGCTGGGTCGAGCCGGTCTGTCAGCAGTCTCAAGTATAATAAGTGTTTACGATTCAACAGATTACAGTTCTGAAAACCCCGGTTTTCGGACGGGCACTAACTACGGCTTCGTCTACTTCAACTTGCACAGGCCGTGCCACAGCATTGTCGCTCCAACCCCGGCCAGAATGCCGCCACCATAAAGCCGGGCCGTATTTCGTCGTTCTTCCGGCTGAAGGATCCCTGGAGCCGAGCCCGAATTCGCCACCAAAGCCAACCCCAGGACCAATAGTCCGCCACCGATAGAGGCCATTGCGATTCCCTGTTTGCTGACATGAAACACTGGAGGCGCTGGAGATTGTGGAAATCTGGGCTGGGGAACCGAAGTTGACATTGGGGCTCTTGCGTGCTCGAGCAACTGGCCCAGCACAACCCCGTCATATTCGGCCGGGACCCTTCTGTCTTGCCTAGTCTGGCTGTCACCGGTAATTGCCGAAGAAAAGCAGAGATTGATCACTACGACGAGGGTGAACAGGTTCTTCAAATTTTCACCTCCATGTTCAAACTGTAAGGCTACGCTCCATATTCTATTGTCCACTATTTCTGTCAAGCCTAGCGGTATGAGGCCAGTTCCCGAGGAGCGACCGGTCAGCAGCACGATCTCCCCTGTTTCTATCCCCTGATCTTTAACCCTGCATTCTCACTTCATTCGGGGAGAAAGACGATCGACTCCACCGCAACCCCAAGCTGGCGGGTGTCTGTGGAATTGGGCAAGACCTCGCGTGGCACGAAGGTATCGCTGAGAAGGGAAATCTGAAGCTCGTCTGCTGCGGGTGAACAGTGCCGAAGTTCCAAGGACTCATGCCACGCACCTGGACCGATTTGCCCTTCGAAGATCGGTCCCCCGCAGGATAGGACCGTGAGCTTGGATCCTCGCGGTCCAGCCCGGACCAATTTGATTTCAACTGAGGCCGGCGTAAATCCGAGCCGCGTTCGGGACACCGTGACGCTTGCCTTTCCATCGGTCCAGCGGACCAGCCTCCCCGACCATCGCTCCTGATCGTAGAATCCGGAGTCTTTGAGTCCCCAGACCGAAGCAGTGGTCTTGACACCAAAGTTGGGCAGCGTTGGGCCGCCCTGAGATCGATACGCTAGACGCAGGCTGGGGCTGCCCTGGTTGGAATCGAAAGTGAAGACCTCGATCAGGTTGCGGCCCGAACGGAAAGAATCCTCAGAGACGATGACTGACCAGGGACTCGTGTTTTCCGAGGGCTGGAACTCGATTCGAGTCGTGGCTCGCAGGATGCCGTTTATCGCCAGGGCCAGACCGACTTCTGGTCGCCCCTGTTGGTTCGACCGGAGGTAACCCGTGACCTGGGCAGGAACGAAGTCGGACATCGGATCCACCCGGTCGTAAAGAGCCGGTAGATCGAGCCAGGCAGCGTCTGGAGAACGCCCTCCGACACCAATCCCCTCAGGCCTCCGACCCGCCATCTCGAAACCATCGGCCGATGTCGTCAAAGGACCTTGATCTCGTGATCCAAATAGCTCGACCTTTCTTTCCACCGACCGGCGTGTCTCCTCCGTGACCCGCCGCGATGGATAGCTGACTCGCCGCAGAGCTCCCGCGAAGAAGAGGGTCTTGTCGGTCTTTCCCGGATTTTCAGGATCTAGAGCCGAAGCCCCATCGATTTCAACAGGGAGGCTCACCCCGACATATTGGGCCAAGGTAGGCAGGATATCGATGGTCTCTAAGTGGTGATCGCGGACGCCAGGCACAAAACTGCTCAGCGGAGGCTGACCAGAAGAGGTACGGAAAGAATGTCCTGAAAGTTGGTGTCGGTGGGGTGCTTGAAGGACTCCCTGGGTCGAAAGCTGGCGCCATGGTCCGAAGTGACCACGATCAAGGAGCGGTCGTACAACTTCGCCGCCCGAACCCGTTCCAGGAACTGCCCCAGCAACCGGTCCACGGTTCCGACCTGTAACAGGTGGCGCTGGTAGGCCAGGTTTACAGCGGTTTCCTTACTACTCCACTTTTCCCTGGCCAACAGGCCTCCGAGATTGGGCAGAGCAGCGTACAGTTTGCCGCTGGGAAGATGGAGGTAGGGCTCGTGAGGTAACAGGAAGTGCAGGAAATAGAGCGGTGGTCGATTTCCCTCGGGCTCAATCGAGTCGATCACCGATGAGGCCGATTTCAGACGGTCGCGGTCTCGCCACTCGATCCACTGGTCCTTCCAGGCTTTGGAAGCTCCTTCGGCCAGGTCTTTCCAGCTCTGGTCAGCTGGGGGCAGGGATTCAGCCAGGTCCGATGGCAGCAGGAGGTGGAGGTACAGAATCCCCAGATCCGTCGACAGCAGGGCCAGGCGAGAGCCCTGTGGTTGGTCCAGGCGAGTACACAGCTCGGTGGGACAGAGTCTCGTGATCGGTTCGAAACTGTAGACCTGATGCGACTGGCTGAAGAGTGTGAGGAGGTTGGTGGGGTGATGTTCGTATATGGGTAGCTTTTTGGCAGGAGCGCCGGGAGGGCCCAGCCGGTGCGGTCACTGACTGCTGTAGCGTTCCGATACCAGACGCTGTCCTGAGCCAGCTCCGAGAAGTTTGGATACCTGATCGGATCAATTTGTCCCTCTTCGTCGAGAAGCGAAACCAAAGGGAGTTGGTCGAAGACCACCATCAGGATCGGTGTCGTCGAGGGCGACCCCAACCTGGGGACTGTGAGAGCCCTGTTCACTGTCGCAACTTCCAGGACCGGGGTCCCGAATAGAAACCAGACGGGGAAGAACAGTAGCCCCGGCGTCAGCCAGGTGACGAACTGGCGCATCAGCGGAAGCCGTATATATCCAATGGAAAAGATCAGGCCGGCCGCCAGTGCCGTAGCCACCAGCAGAGCTCCGGGGCCCTCCCAGACACTCTTGCAGACTTGGAGCAGGAAAGCCGACGTCAGAAGACAGACGCTCAGCCCCTGCAGCCACCAGAACCCGGATCGCCGGTCGAGGAGTCGGGCGGCGAGGGAGAGAAGCAGGAAGGGTAGGGGAACTGCCAGGATCAGAAAGCCGAGCAGCAGAAAGATTTCTACAGGTGTCAGCTTGTGGGCTACGAGGAATTGGAGGTTTTTCGAAATCAGGTCCAGGACCGGCTGGGCTACGGCGTAGCTGGACAGGGTGAACAAGTGCAGCCCGGCAAGCGCTAGCCCTGGCTTTCTGGCCATCGCTTCTTAGGTTACAGGTTACAGGTTGTAGGTTGTAGGTTGCAGGTTGGTCTTCAGGAGGAAGTTTTCCGTGTCGAGGCTAAGCGGCTTGACCGACGGCGGCCTGGAGACCACCGCCACCAAGAACTCTAACGAGCCGTCTGGCCCTTGCGGAGGGGGCGCTGCAGGGTACGTGGCTCATCGGGGTATAGCTGAGCGACGTATTTTCCATAGCCGTTGAAGAGGGGAGTCACGAATCTCTCTTCGGTGTCCAACCAGTAGGAGATTGCCTGAGTCCAGCGAGGATGGGGGATGTAGGGGTTGACGTTTGATAGGAACCCGTATTCGTGTGGCTGTACCTGCCAGAAGGTCCCGGGTTGTTCCGTCAGCAGCTCGATCTTGGTGATGGACTTGGGGCTCTTGTAGCCGTATTTCCAGGGTGCCAGCAGGCGCACTGGCGCCCCATGCTGCTTGAGCAGAGGGCTGCCGTAGACGCCGGTGGCCAGCAGTGTCAGCTCGTTCATCGCCTCGTCCATCCTCAGCGCCTCATGGTAGGGCCAGGGATAGAACGGGGCCTTCTTCAAACCAGGCATCTGGCTGGGTTTGAAGGCGCTCGAGAAACGGACGAATCGAGCCGAGCTGGTAGGCTGAACCTTCTCAAGCAGCTTGCTCAGGGGGAACCCGCTCCAGGGCACGTTCATGGCCCATCTTTCGACGCAGCGGAAGTGATACAGCCTTTCCTCGTGTTCGAAGGCAAACAAATCGTCCAGATCGAAGGTCTGCGGGCGTTCACATTCGCCCGAGACTTCTACTTTCCAAGGCTCGACCTCGAACTTTCCCACATCTTTCCAGACAGGCCCCCCTTTTCCTGGAAGGAATTCGTAGAAGTTGTTGTGGGTCGCCGCTGCTTGCCGGGGTGTCAGCCGCTGGTCAATATCCTTGGGCAGCGAGAAAGACTTGTTTCGAGTAGAGGGGAAAACGTCAGGGCGCTTGAAGGGGACGTCCAGGATCCCCTGCTTTCCTTCTGGACTGCGGCCGCCGGCGAAGAGAGGCGCCGCACTCAGCATGCCCAGAGTGACAGTGCACAGGAATTTCCGCCTCTCGAAGAAGACTTCAGGTGGTGTCACCCGATCTGAGGCGATTGGGGCCCAGCGTCTTTCGGTCACAACTCTGTTATATGGCGAACCCTGTATCGGAGTGCCGCCTCCGATCAGGACCAGAGATCGAAAAGGGGAGTCCCCTTCACCAACTCTCGAGGCTGACCCAGGTGGTTGAGCACTTCCATGTCAGGATCGATGCCCAAAGTATAGTAGACGGTCGCTAGCAAATCGTTTGGATGTACGGGCTTTTCCTTGGGGGAGGAAGCCGTATCATCCGATTCTCCGTAGAGATGTCCTCCAGGGATGCCCGCGCCCGCCACCAGTGCGGTGTAGCAATAGGGCCAGTGATCTCGACCATCCGGAGAGTTTGTGTTTCCCGAAGTACTGACGCCCAGGCGTGGAGACCTCCCGAATTCTCCTACCGCTACGACCAGGGTTTCGTCCAATAGGCCCCGGTCATTCATGTCCTCCAGAAGCGCCGACAGAGACTGATCCAGAACCGGGCAGTGGAGGTTCTTGAGTGGCTTGAAGTTAGCGGCGTGGGTGTCCCAGGCATCCACTTCCGGATTGCCGTTCGCCACCGAGGGCCAGTTCAGCTGTACGAAGCGGGTGCCCGCCTCGATCAGCCGGCGGGCCATCAGAGCCCCCTGGCCGAATGTGGTGCGCCCGTAACGCTCGCGGACCTTGGTAGTTTCCTGTTCCAGATCAAAGGCGTCACGGGCCTTTCCGGAAAGAACGAGATCGAAGGCTTTTTCATAGTACTCGTCAAGCGCATGCTGGCCGACCGCTTTTTCCAGTTCAGGCATCGATTCATTGATGCCCTTGAGCAGGCTGAAGCGATCCCGCAGTCTCTCAGGGGGCACCTCCGTGCGCAGTGCTAGATCGTCCAGTTTTATGGGCTTGTTCGGATCCTGATATAGGCGATAGGGGTCATAGGCCTTACCCAGAAATCCCGCTGCCCCGCCTTTCCCCACCACATTGGATTCCTGGAGAGGTCGAGGCATTTCCACAAAGGGCAGCACCGGTCCCTCCGGTGGAATCATCTTGGAGAGGTGGGAGCCGACAGTGGGGAAATCCGCAGGTGAAGGGGGCTCTAATTGACCCGACGGTGACACTCTATCGGGCGGATACCCGGTCAGCATCTGGTAGATGGCGGCGGTGTGATTGAAGAGTCCTTTCGGCGTGTAGCTCATGGACCTTATCAAGGTGCACTTGTCCACCTGCTGCGCCAGCTTGGGCATGGTCTCGCTGAGCCAGATACCCGGAACCTTGGTCTTTATGGGGCTGAACTCTCCTCGGATATTAGAGGGCGCATCCGGCTTGGGATCCCAGATGTCGATGTGACTGGGCCCTCCCTGCAGAAACAGCATGATCACAGACTTGGCCGATCCGAAGCCTTTCATACCTACCAGATCCAGGGCCGCTGCCGCTTGCGCCTTTTCCCAGGAAAAGAAGTTCGCCAGGCTCAGGCCGAACAGTCCCACAGAACCGACACGCAGGAACTCCCGCCGCGTCGGGCCGTCGCACAAATTACCACTACTACCTGGAATGACTAACATGTCACCCTCCCCCTATTCATAGATTTGCTGACCTTGGTGGTATGGATATCCGTTTCAAACCAATCCGTACACAGGGTATCAGATCTGGGCTGCTTCGATTCAATCATTTCGGCCTATCGATTGAACAGGAAGCCGTTGCTGTTGAGCAGAGCCCACAGCAAGTCTTGACCGGCGCGAGCTCGGCTGTCCGAATGATTCAGGACTTTCTCTGCCAGTTCATTTTCGGCCGAGGTCGGGAAGCGGCTCAGGGTTGCCAGGTAGAGCTCTTCTACCAGTTCCTGATTGCTCGCTCCGGCCACTATCAACGTCGAAATACGGCCCTCGGGGTCCGCCACGGCCCGAGCCAGGGTGGGGCCGTTTACCAGATTCAGCGCCTGTGGAAGACTCATTTCCGACCTTCTTTCGCACTCACACGGCTGTTCCCGCTGGGGTCGCCCAAACAGATCGAGGAACCCTCCGCGTCCCACATGCGGGTCGGGGAGCTGGGAGGCCCGAAAGTCCTTGGGTACGGTTGGAAAATCGAAGGAAGAGCCGGTTGCCATGACGATGGCATCCGCTAACTGCTCTGCCGTCAAGCGACGTGGCCAATGATGCGAGAAGTTGATGTAGTCGGCCTGGCTCCACTCGTTGGTCTGGAAGGAAGCCTGGTAGGTTCGAGACTCCACGATGGTCCTGATAAGGTGCTGCAAGTCGAAGTCGTGTTCGGTCAAATCGTTGGCGAGGGCGTCGAGCAGAGCCGCGTTGACGGGCGGATTTGAGGCTCGAATATCGTCTACCGGTTCAATAATTCCCCGACCGAAGAAGTAGCTCCACACCCGGTTGGCAACGGCTCGCGCGAAGAAAGCGTTGTCCTTCGAAGTCAGCCATTCCGCCAGGGCCGAACGCGAATCTCCTTCGGGAATAGGCGGAGCATGGGAACTGGACACCAGGTACTGGGCTCGCACGGGCCGCCCGGACTTGGGATGCATCACTCGGTTCTCATGGCGCTTCTCGTAAACGATTTCCTCGCCGCTCCGGAAGCCAGGTCTGATGCCCACGGAGCCGAAGAAGGCAGCCATCTCGAAGTACTGGTTTTGCGTCCACTTCTCGAAGGGATGATCGTGACATTGGCTGCAGACCATTCGCACCCCGAGGAACAGCTGAGTGGTTGTCTCCATGGCCTCCTTCGGATTCCGGGCAACCCTGAAGAAGTTGGCAGCTGGTTCTTCGACAGTGCTCCCCTTGGAGGTCAAGAGCTCCCGTACCAGGTCATCATATGGCTTGTTTTCGGAGATGGACTGCCGCAGCCACTCCCGAAAACGCCACATGCTCTTGTCACCCAGGAACTTGCGGTTTATCCGCAGCAGATCCCCCCACTTAAGGGTCCAATGATCGACGTAATCCTCGCTTCCGATCAGCTGATCGATGGTTCGTTTCCGCTTTTCCTCGGGAGAACCGCTGTCCGCCACAAAGGCACGCGTCACTTCCGGCTGGGGTAGTTGCCCCGTCAAATCAAGAAAGAGGCGCCGCAGGAATTCGGCGGCGTCCGCCGGAGGTGACGGCTGAATCTTCAGTCTCTGCAGCTTGCTATCGATGAGTCGGTCAATGTAGTTGTGCTGCGGAAGCTGCACCCATTCGAATCCCGGCTCGGGGTTCAGGACAGTGATCGGGATGGTGACGAACTTGCCCTCGTAGCGGACTAATAGGGCACCCTCTCCCCGTCGTACGCCGGTTATCTCGGCGCTCTCAGAGATACTGAAGTCCTCGGTATTACTGCTGGCGATATGTGCCTCTCTGGTCACATCCCGAGTGCTACCGTCGGCATAGTGAGCCAGCACCACGACGCTCTGCCTGCGTCCCGGCTGGTGCATGAAGATTTCTGAGGGTAGGACGTCCAGCTTGGTAACGCCGTCCTGCTTGGCATCACCGAAAGGAACTCCGGAGGAAATCCAGTCGAGAAGCGTGTCGTAATATCGAGTCCCGATTTCGAGCCTGAGTCCGCCTCCGTGAGCGACTTGTTGGGTGGGCTTGGCAAGCATCAGGCTGCGCGCAGGATCGGCCCGATTGAAACGTCTACCCGACATGTCGTAGAGCAGAGCCTGGTAATCGAACTCAGGATCGTATCCGCGCAGGGACAGCTTGAATCCATTCTTGCCTTTTGCGGCGCCGTGACAGGTTCCCCCGGTACAACCCACCCTGTTCAGGACGGGCACGACATCTCTCAGGAAGGTGGACTCGCGATCTTGGAGGGCTCCATCCACCCGAATAGGCAAGTTCACAGCAC
Source organism: Acidobacteriota bacterium (assembly GCA_965219855.1). Taxonomy (GTDB): domain Bacteria; phylum Acidobacteriota; class UBA6911; order RPQK01; family JAJDTT01; genus CAUZIZ01. Next base: position 23,009 of record CBDCOR010000009.1, on the reverse strand, counting down.
GGCCTGATGCCTTCACGCGCAAGAAGCCACTCCCGATCTTTTCGGCATGCAGAAAGCCGTCCTCGCGAATTCCGACGATGTCATCGAGAGGGGTCAGCTGGGCTGAAGAAGTCAAGTCCACCTTCTCGCCAGTGGTTGCGATCCCGGTTACGAGGATCTTCCTGTCTTCTTTGAGCGAGGAGAAAACCAGAGGCGAAGGCTGAACCAGCAGTTCTTCGACTTCGAGGTCATTCTGGCCGACACCCTTTGTTCCTTCGCCATCTTTCTTGGCGGCGGTCGTCAGGGCAAGCGTGACAACCAGTAGGCAGTTAATGAAGAAATTTCTATTCACAGCATTTACCGCAAGCGTTTTCCGCTCTCCTGATTAGAAGTGAGTTGGTCCTTTTCCAGCGGTACCGGAGAAAACTCTCGAATGAGCTCTCCCGACTGGGTGGCGTAGATCCGGACGAGTCCGTCGAACCCTCCTGCAGCCAGCTGCTGTCCGGTGGGATGAAAGGCGATCGCATAGATCCCGGAGTGGTCTCCCTTGCAAGTGGCGAAGCGGTCTCCGCTGGACAAGTCGTAGATTGGGATCTCACTGGCTGCGCCGGCAATGGCGATCTTCGCACCATTGGGCGAAAAGGCGAGAGCGAAGATTTCTCCGTCCTGCACCTCGAATTGTCGAATCAGGGTTGAGTCGTCGGCGATGAGCATCTTCCTGCCCCGATCCATCTTGTAGTAGTAGCCGACGCGATCTTCGCCTCCAATGACCACGGCGTCGCGGCTGGGATGACGTGCGACCGCCGAGAGCTTTCCCCTCAGCAGGTTGATGTTTTCGATGAAGGCCCCGGTAGAAGCATCCACAAGCTTGGCGGCTCGGTCTCGTCCCACCGATAGGATGCGTTTTCCATCAATGCCGAACACGGTCCCCAGGACCCAGTCCTCGTGGTGCCCCATCTTCAGTAGTTCGCTTCCCCCCGTCGCCTCGAGAACGCGGACCGTGTGGTCGGGGCAACCGAAGACGACCTTGGACGCATCAGGAGACAAGGAGGCACCGAAGATCGTATCTTGACAGGAGGTGAAGGATCGCTTGAGCGTGCGCGTGGGTACATCCCAGAACTGGACTTCGCCGAAACGAGCCGGTGCCCCTCCGGCCGCCATCAAGGTTTCACCGTCACTGGAGAACCCCAGGGATTGGATCCGGTCCGAGATCCCGACGAGTCGAGCCTCGATCCCGCTTGCATCTGTTCTGTGTAAAAGCACTTCCCGGTACCCGGACACGGCCAGCAGCCCACCGTCGGGAGAATAGCTGAGGGCCGTGATTACGGGGGGCAGACGGTAGGTAGGCGGTTGATCGGTCGCAGTCACTTGCCCAACCGCCTCAGGTGTGTCGTTCTTCGCTCCAGCGGAGATCCATGATCGAAACCAGCCGATCTGCTCGTCGGACAAAGCCGGCTGGCCCAGGGGCATGCGAGGCTTGCCCTCACCTAGCAGAAAAGCCAGGACGAGGCTTCCCGCGGGGTCAGAGGGGATGAAGGCAGGGCCGCTCCTGCCGCCCTCTTGGAATCCCGCATAGTGGGTTAGGTCAAGCCCGCCCTGTTTCACCGCAGGCTGATGACACCCCTGGCATTGGCGCTGAATGATGGGCCAGATCTGGCGAGAATAACTGACGGCTTCGGTTGTCTCCCCCGTTTCCAAGCTGCTTGCCTGGAGGCTGGGAGAACCCAACAGGAGAAGGATAACGGTGAAGGTTCGAATCATTGCACAATATTTGAGACTAACCCCGATGATAGACAAGTTGACCAGAAGCGTCAACTTAGAATTTGCGCTAGAGTGAACCCATGAACGAACCACAGGAATTCCATTTCGAAACCCTGGGCCCAAGCAGCCGGGGTATCTGGCAGCTCTCCCTCAGCATCGAGGACACACAAGACATCGTGGAAGAGGTCTTCCTGACCTGCCACAACACGGTGTCCCTTCAGAGTATCAGGGATGAGATCGAAAAGTACTTCCGAGATGGGGTTCTAGAGATTCCAGTCTTGGCGGCAAGAGGTGCGGAGGAAGGCAGCGTCCTGGTTGCCACGGCAGGTATCCACGGTGACGAATACGAGGGAATGGAAGCCATTTTTAGAGTCTTCGACACCCTGGATCCGGCCCGAATGCACGGCACCTTCGTGGCGGTCCCGATAGCGACGTTTCCCGCTTTCTGGATGGGTACGCGAGCCGACCCGTGGGATGGGCACAACATGGCAAGGATTTTCCCTGGGTCGCCGCAGGGGAGCATCAGTGAGCGATTGGCCGCAATGCTTCTCGATCGCGTCATGCGCCATGCGAGCCTCTACATTGACTTGCACAGCGGTGGGCGCAACTACCACATGCTTACGCTGTGCGGCTACGCCACCGAAGGAGACCAGGCCAGGATCGCTACTCCTGCCGCCGAGTGCTTTGGAGCCCCGGTGATCTGGGCGCATCCCTCGATCTCGCCTGGTCGAACGCTGACCTCTACCCTGGACGTGGGGATACCTTCCCTCTATACCGAAGCCTATGGGGGAGGTCAGGCTCGGCCCCAGGACGTGGACTGCTACACTCAGGGCCTCGCCAACCTTCTCAGGTTTCTAGAGATTGCCGAGTTGCCCCAGGCTGGATTGCCGATCCCCTATCAGCCCCTTCGCCTTCACGGCCCAGGTGATGTTGATGTAGCGATGAAGGCGAGTCAGGGGGGACTCTTCTTCACCTCTCTGGAGCTCGTATCCAAGGCTCGCAAAGGCGATCTGCTGGGAGTACTGCGCAGCGCCGAGGGAAGGATGCTGGAGGAGGTCCGCAGCCCCGAGGAAGGAGTGCTTGTCATGATTCGGTGCACTCCTCGGGTTTTCTCAGGGGAGCTGATTGTGGTCCTATCTCCCGAGGCCTAGCCTGGGTCCGGGCGTGGCGGCGGTCTCCAAGCCGCCGTGCATCGAGCCACAGGCTCGAAGGAAGACGCCCTTCGGCCTGGAGGCCAAACGTTAGCAGCGAAGCCGGTTGTAGGACACTAGGCGATGAAGTTTCAGCTTAGTGGCCCCCCAGCGGTGCTGCCCCATTCGAGAAAGAAACTTTGGCTACCCAGAGGCCAGCGTCACCCGATCCGGCCTTCGAAATTCGCCTGTTCGATATTCTGCGGTTGAGTATTGTCTGCGGTTTCTTTCTCCTGAGTAGAAAGAAAGCCTAAATCTCGACTTTAGCGGTTGCCTTCTCGGGAAGCAGAAAAGCCCAAATCTCAAACCGCAAAACACCGAACAATACGAACGCCGAAGTTCGGAAGCTCGACAATGAAGTTTCAGCTTAGCAGCGCCACCGGCTGCGCCGGATCGTACCTGAAAGAAACTTCAGTCGAGGGACGATAGGGTAGGGAAGCACGGTCACCCGGCTCCCCTCCCTCCGAACTGCACGTGCGATTCTCCCGCATACAGCTCTCCAGTCAGTAGGTTCCTATGGATTGGACGAAACGGATATGGGCGTCAGTCAGGCTCGTGAACCCATGATCCGTAAAGAAGGCGTTGGGCCAACGGTGATTTCGACAGAGGCGTTTTCTATTCTTCCGGTTGCGCTTCAGAAGCAGGCGTCGCAAACGACGACGGATCAGACCGTCGTAGTCCTTGAAGATGTTCCAATGACAGTGCCGGAAGTAGTTGAACCAGCCTTGCGTCGAGCGATTGAGCCGCTGGAGGATGACCTCCAGCGAGTCGCCCGACTTGCGCGGCGTCAGCTCGTGAATGCGCTCGACGAACTTTCGGTGGCTCTTCGCTCGTGGAAACCGAAAACGGCCTCGGAACGAATCGCCCAAGAACGAAAAGCTCTTCTCTCGCGAGTCCACGATGTGTGTCTTCTCGGGATGCAGTCTCAGCCCGTTGTCCTCCACCCAGTCCCGCCCTTCGGCCAGGGCCGCTTCAGCCTCCTCGGGTGCGCGACACAGCAGGACAAAGTCATCCGCGTAGCGCACCATCTGGAAGCCCAGATCGGCCATCCGATGGTCCAGGGGATTGAGGTAGGCATTCGACAACACCGGAGAAAGAACGGCGCCTTGGGGGACTCCGGCTTCCGGAATCCACTTACGCAGCTCTTCCAGTATCCCCTGATTCAGAAACAGCTGAACCAGGCCCAGCACGCGGCGATCCGATATCTTCTGTTGGATCAGGTCCAACAGTCGATCTTTCGGGATCGTATCGAAGTAACCCTTCAGATCCGCGTCGACGACATACACATAACCGGCTTCGAGCAGCTCTTCGACGTACCGAAGTGCGCCGTGGCACCCTCGCCCATGACGAAAGCCGTAGCTTCGATCATGGAACGTGGCCTCCAGAATCGGCTCGATCCCGTGGACCAAAGCCGTTTGCACGACTCGATCCCGCACGGTCGGAATCCCCAGCGGTCGCTTTTCCGAACTGCCTGTTTTGGGAATCCACCTCCGCAGCACCGCTGCCGGACGATAGGTCCCCTCACGCAGTTCTTCCTGCAACCATTCGAGTTCCTCCCGCTCGTGTTCGGCGAAATCCCCCCACGTTTGCCGGTCCACTCCCGCCGCTCCTTTCCTGCCCAAGACCTTCTCGGCCGAGCTGGAAAGGTTCCGGCTGCAAAACACCTTATCGATCAGCGTGTGCCATTTCCCTCCTCTCACCTTTCCTTTCAAAAGTGTCTCCAACATGCGATCCGTCCAAACCGCGCGATGAGCCCACTGTTCGATGCCAGCGGGCTCTCCAGCCGGGCTAGCCGAAAACGGCACTGTGACCGGGATGTAGTCCCGCCTTTGGGCGGAGTTACGTTTCCGCGATTTAGTCATTTCGCATCTACCTTCCTGCTCCCCTTCGCTCCACCGCGTTTTGCTGCACGGCTTCCCCGCTACTATGGGAGCTCTGACTTCTGTCGAGCCGCTTCAACCGACCTCACCGGTATCGCCAGGTTCGCTCCCCTTCGGCGGGCGATACTGCACCGCGGGCCTGGGCCATTGCTCACGCAGCGTCCCCCACTGCGAGCTCTCACGATGGGTCGTCCACGTCCCTCACCCGACAGATCTCGCTGCTTATCTCGTTTGACCTTCCGACCTCTCCATCTCCAACCACCGCATTGCCATTTCGTCACGGTCGCTTTGTCACGTTACTTCACCGCCGTGACTTGCCGCGTCTATCCCCCCGGGCAGACCGTTCAGGTCGGAGGGATGGCCGTCGCGCGGTCAAGGGTTCGGGCTTTGCCAGGACCCTCCCCGACAGGCTTGGCCGAATCGAGTTCACTTGCGTTACGGATTGGTCGTTCGTCTCAGGTTGCTCTCCACCCTTCCTCACGGAAACGCAGTTACCACTGTCGACTTCAGGCCGGTAACGTTAGCCTGGAAGGGACTTTCACCCTTCTGATCAAACGCCTTCACAGGCGCACTAGCTTCGGCCTCCAGGCCGCCGTCCGAGCCAAAGCCTCAGAAGAATAAGACTTCGGCCTGGAGGCCAAAGCTACTTCTGCAAATGAAGTTTCAGCTTAGGTAAGCCTACCCCTCGACCGCCATGAAGAAGCCTTCCGCTGTCCAGTCGTGGAACCAGTTTCTCAGCGATGCTGCCAGCTTCTCGTCATCCGCCTCCATGATCTCGGCCGCAGACTCGATGGCTCGACCGATCGTCTGCCCTGACTGCAGCGACTCCAAGAGCCGGTACTGCGGCTCACTCAACTCATATCGTCTGACCACGTATTGGCGTCGGCTGATGGCAACGAACTGGCGCCGCGCTGCGGGTAGGGGAGTCTCCTCGCCTTCCTTGGCACGTCGAGCCCGGGTGTAGTAGTCGTTGACGGGATAGCTGAACTGCAGCAGCCTCAAACAGACGGCGAGCGTCAGTCGCGCCTGGGACCACTGCTCTGGAGAGACTGCCTGGAAGCTCTGGTAGTCGAATGGATCTTCCTGCTCCAGCCCAGGCCCATCGAAAACCTGACCAATCGTCCATTCCAGACGGGCCAGGTCGATCAGGAAATCAGGCCAGTCTGGGCCCAGCGGTTCGGCTGCACTACTCTTTGGACGCGTCTCGTCGAGATGGCGGGCGAACTCATCCCCAAGCCGATTGAGCGTGTAGCTACGTGAAGGATAGTTCTGCAGGTACCCAAAGGCGAACTCATTGAACGTCTCCTCACCAAGCGCGTGTTTGAGGACTGGAAACGACTCACCCAGACACTCCAATAGTCGGGCGTAGTAGGCATTAGCGTAGACCGATAGGCGTTCCGATGCGCCGAAATTCCGGGTCGAGCAAACCACCTTCTCAAGCTCATCTCGTTTGAGGCGGATAAGTTCCTGGGCCTGATTGGAATCGACACCTTCGCCCACGCCGGACGGATGACTGATGACCGCCTGAAACCAACGCTGAACGACGTCCAGGTCGTGGGTCCGGGTGGGATCCGCGGAAGAATCGTCCTCGGGTGAGGTCATCTCAACGAACCTCAGGAACGATGTGATGCAGCGGATGGGGGACCCAGGACGCATCCTGGCGTCCGTGCTCGGCAGGCGACTCCTGCGGCATGGAGTGGGCCAAAACCAGCTCCTCTTCAACCAACGACACCGGCTTCTGGAGACGTTCTCCCATGAACTTCTTGGCCTTGAGAACCTCGGCATGAACCTCTGGAAACGGGGGAATCCTGGCATCCCACTCCAGCAGCGTGGAAACACCTCCGGTCAGCCTGTGGGCCTGCTGGTAGAGGCCCCAAACCGGTGGGATGACGTAGTTATCGTGGGTGTCTATCAAATGAGTCTCGTAGTTGCTGTGGCCGGCCAGATGAAACTGCACCACGCGGTCATGGGGGACGGAATCAATGAACTCCACCGGGTCCAGCTCGTGATTGAAACTGGAAACGTAGGTATTGTTCACGTCAAGGAGCAGTCCGCAATCGGCTTCTTCTGCCATCCGGGTAATGAATTCCCACTCACTCAAGGTCGACTCCGAGAACATGAGATAGGTGCTGGGATTCTCCAGCACCAGCGGGCGCTCCAGGAAGTCCTGCACCACCCGTACACGCTCGACTACGTGTTTGAGGGTCTCTTCGGTGAAGGGAATGGGGAGGAGGTCATGAGTGTTTCGCCCCGCCACTCCGGTCCAGCAAAGATGGTCCGACACCCAAAGCGCCTTGACATCCTTGGCCAGGGCTCTGAGCTTTGCTAGATACTCGAAGTCCAGTGGGTCGGTGGAACCGATCGACAGAGAGACCCCATGCATTACCACCTGATAGCGTTCGCAGATCTGCTCGAGAACATAGCGCGGTCTCCCCCTGGAATCCATGAAGTTTTCCGAAATGATCTCGAACCAGTCTACTGCGGGTTGATGCTCGAGAATGTAGGGAAAGTGGGTGGTCCTCAGGCCGACACCGAGCCCCAGGTTGGGATGTCCGAGACGTGGAACTGCCATGGGTTTCTCTAGTGGAGACACAGCGCCGTCTTCGTCGTGTCGTCATGTTTGGAACACGACGACACGACAAGAGCGGCGTAGATTCCGGGGTAATTCAGATTGAATACCCACGGGTAGAGCACAGCGAGGTGCTTAACCTGCCGGCGGAGCGTCGGCGACCGCCTTGCCCATGCCCTTCATCTTTTCTTCGAACTGCGTGCGGGCCTTTCCCCAGGCATGGTCCTGAAGCGGTACGGCACAGGCGCCCTGGCCCTTACAGGCATTGGCACCCGGAGTTTCGCCACATCCACCCTGTCCCTTGCACTCGTTGGAACCCTTGCAGGAGTGCGCTGCGGAGGTGGCGCATCCACCCGAACCGGCGCAGGAGTTTTCGCCCCCGGCACCTTGGCCCTTGCAGGCGTTCAATCCGCGACAGACGTGTTTCTCAGCAGTTTCCACGGGTGGCTTTTCGGCTGGAGGTGCCTCGCTCGCTGGGGGCGCCTCTTCCGCTGGTTTCTCAGCCGGTCCACAGTTGGAAAAAACCACGCCGCCGATGACACCGCCCAGAGCGGCCATCGAGAGCTTGTGAAAGTCGCGTCGATTCAGATCTTTGGGGTCCATGTCGCTGCCTCCTTTAAAGTGTTACTAGAAGATGCCGAACCGAAATCTCGGCATCGAACCCGATTCCGTTGCTGTATCAAGACTCTATTGGACCCCAAAGCGTCCTATTTGGCAAGCCGCACTTAGGACCCGGCACGGATTTAGTCAATAGCTGAAGGATGAAGGACTCGCTCTAAGGGCTCGAAAGGCGGATCAGTCTTGCCCGATACTGTAGAGAAATTGGTTGGAACGAAGCAGTAGCTTTCCCTTGTCCACGGCCGGACTGGCGTTAAAGATGCTGGAATCGGACTTCAGTTCGTTGTGGGCCAATTGTTCGAACTCTGACTTGGCTGCCAAGACGAAAGTGCCCGCTTCACGAGAGACAACGTACAATTTCCCAGCGGCCAACACGGCAGACGCGTAGACCTGGCGGGCACCTGATAATCGCTTCTGGAAAACGACCTTGCCGGTCTTCGCATCAACACAATGGGCGATGCCGCGGTCATTCACCCAGTAGAGGTGGCCCTCATGGATCAGTGGTGAGGTGACGTAGGACCCCACATTTGCCGTCCAGAGCATATGGGTCTCGGTAACGTCGCCCTTGCCGCCCGCCCGAACCGCGATCGCTTTGCCACGCCGGCCACCAATGGCATAGACGATCCCGTCTTGCGCGATCACGCTGGGACAGATCGGTTGCCCTTGATCGGTCGTCGCATACCAGCGCAGCTTTCCAGTCTCGGGGTTCAGTCCCCAGACCTCGTCCGTCACTGCGACCACGAGATCCTTTCGGCCGCCCTCTACCTCAACCAGGATCGGCGTGCTCCAAGAACCCCCGTAACCGGAAAAGGGGGCCTTCCAGACTTCGAGGCCGGTGCGCTTGTCCAGGCCGACGATCGCAGAACCCTCAATCGATGCATTCACGATCAATAGGTCCTGAAAGAGAATAGGACTGGCACCCGAGCCAAATCTCATCCGGTCAAGGCTCGATCCGACATCGGCATGCCAAAGCTGCTTCCCCTCGAGGTCGAACGCGAACACCCCCGTCTTCCCAAAGAACGTATAAACCCTCTCTCCGTCCGAGGTCGGAGTGCTCGAGGAATAGCCATGGGATGAGGTTCCTGGGGGTCTGAAGGGAGACTCTGGCAACTTGGGCTGGACCGGCTTCTGCCACAGGATTCGTCCGCTCGTCCGGTCCACACAAATCACGTGAAATCCCAAATCCTTCTGTTCACCGGCATCAATATCGGGGGCGAGGTCGCCGTACCCGGAGTAGGCAGTAATAAAGATCCGATCACCGATCACGATCGGGCTGGAGGACCCAGGTCCCGGAAGCTTGGTCTTCCAGAGCACCCCCTTTTCGTCGCTCCAAGCCATTGGCAGGTCCGTCTCCATGCTCACCGCAGATCCGTTGGGTCCACGGAAGCGAGACCACTCGTCACCTCCGAGGCAAGTACCAACGATTGCTAACAGTCCAGCCACTCCGTAAGCGAGGAGCTGATTCATGCCAAGTCCCTCCGAGAAGGCGCGTTGAACCGCGCTGATTCGAACATTTATTAACAGGATGACGAAAACAATGAGATCAGGGTTCCGAGGGCGGACGAACGCGGGGCTCGTTCTCTCGGCCACGCCGCCCGCCGCCCCTCCCTCCTCCGAAACCACCGAACCCTCCTCGACCACCAAACAAGCTAGCTCGGTCCACCTCGAATGCCGCACCTTTCAGCCGTTTGAACTCCGAGTCCTGCTTCTGGGTCAGGACGGCAAACGCCTGGGACTCGCCCTTCGCCCGCATCTCTCTCATCTGGGCGAATAGTTCGCGGCGATTCTCGCGTGAGGCGCCCTGGAACATCTCGCGTTGCGCTTCTTCCTGCTCTTTGAAGATGTGGCGGATCTCATTGCCCTGATCCTCCGATAGCTCCAACTTCTGGACCATATCGGTCTCGATCAAGGCACGGGCCCCCCGTAGTTGAAGCATGATCTGGTCGAGACGTTCAGCCTGCTCCCGAGTGAGAACACCCTCAATCTGCTTCGACGCCTTCAGGTTCAGCTCCTGCTGCAAACTCCGCAACTCGGCCATTCGCTGATCTCGCTCTTCCCCCGAAAGGTCACGCAAGCCGGATCTCAGTCCGCGGAGTTCCTCTTGCCCCGATCCCGTCGCCGCGTCGATCTCTTCTTTCTGCTGAGGCGTGATGCCAAGTTCCTTTTGGACCTGCTCTGAGCGAATCAACCTTGACTTGTCCAAACCCCGGCCGAAGCCGCCTCCGCGTCCTCTTTGACGGTCCTGGGCGGTGGACCAGGAAGCGTTGACAATCAGAATGCCAATGAAAAGAACGAAGAACTTTGACAAAAAACGACCGTAGCCCATGACATCCCCCTTATGACAATCCCTTTACGTGCCGACCACGCGGATGTTTCGTGGGACTCCAACTTCCACAGACGGGATCCGCCATAAACTTCCGGGGCAGTTCCGACCCCAGGATCGCTGGCCCCATTCGAGAAAGAAACTTCTGGTCCGGGCGTGGCAGCGGTCTCCAGGCCGCCGTGGATCGAGCCAACAGCTCGAAGGAAAAAGATTTCGGCCTGGAGACCGAAGCCACGTTCGTAAATGAAGTTCAGCTTAGGCGCGGACGCTTTCTAAACCAGAATCGGAGTCACTACCTTGGCAGGCTCGACTCCGGTCAGCCGCTTGTCGAGTCCCTGATGCCGGAAGCTGAACTGATCGTGATTGATGCCAAACAGATGGAGTAGCGTTGCCTGGAAGTCCCGAACGTGCACAGGATCGCGCAGGATGTTGTAGGAAAACTCATCTGTCTCCCCGTAGACAGTACCTCCCTTGACACCTCCTCCTGCCATCCACAAGCTGAAGCAGCGGGGGTGGTGGTCCCGTCCGTAGGTCTCGTCTGTCAGCGTTCCCTGGCAGTAGATGGTGCGGCCAAACTCCCCTCCCCAGATGACGAGTGTATCCTCCAACAGGCCTCGCTGCTTCAAGTCCTGAACCAGCCCCCAGCAACCCTGATCGACATCCTTGCATTGAGTCGGCAGCACCTGGGGAACTTCTCGGTGCACGTCCCAACCCCGGTGGTAGATCTGGACAAACCGCACGTCTCGTTCTACCAGTCGTCGGGCCATGAGGCAGCTGTGAGCAAAAGTCCCTGGGTTCTTCGCATCCTCGCCGTAGAGTTCGTAGGTACTCTTGGATTCCTTGGAAAGATCGGTCAGCTCGGGCACCGACGCCTGCATTCGGAAAGCCATCTCGTACCGCTGGATCCTCGACAGCGTCTCGGGGTCACCGATTCGTTCGTGCTGAACCCGGTTCATCTCTCCCAGGGCATCCAGCATCCGGCGGCGCAGCTCACTAGGAACCCCCTCCGGATTGTTGATATAGAGGACCGGATCTACCCCAGAACGCAAAGCAATACCGGCAAATCTGGAAGAGAGGAAACCAGAGCTCCACAATCTGGCGGAGATGGCCTGAACGTTGGCCTTCGGATGCGTGTGACTGGCGTTCAGGACTACGAAAGTGGGCAAATCCCGGTTCATACTCCCGAGGCCGTAGGAGACCCACGATCCGATACAAGGTCGACCCGGGATCTGCTGACCGGTCTGGATAAAAGTAATCGCGGGCTCGTGGTTGATTGCTTCGGTGTGCATCGACCGAATGATCGCCAGATCGTCCACCATCCGGGCCGTGTAGGGCAGCAGCTCGGAGACCCAGGCGCCGTTCTCCCCATACTGTTCGAACTTGAACGACGAGGGCACAATCGGGAAGCGATCCTGGCCCGATGTCATGGTTGTCAGGCGCTGGCCTCTTCGGATGGAATCGGGGAGATCCTTGTCGAGCCATTCCATCATCGTCGGCTTGTAATCGAAGGTTTCCATCTGGGGCGGTGCGCCCACCATGTGCAGATAAATGGCGCGTTTGGCCTTAGGAGCAAAGTGGGGCAGGTGGGGCAATCCCCCGCCGGCATCAAGTTTCGTAACTGCCCGGGCAGCCGACTCGTCGCCCGCCAGAGTCGCGAGGGCCGCCACACCCAGACCACGAGCGCCACGTGCAAAGAACTGGCGCCGGGTTTCGACGCGAACGGCTTCGTCGCAAAGACTGGAAGCTGATAACCCTCTACGGCTCATTTGTTCAACACCTCGTCAAGATTCATAAGCTGGTTGGCCACCAGAGTCAGGGCCGCGAACTCGACCTTGGGGAGGCTCCCGTCGGGCTCGGAATTACCCACGGCCAACGCCCCTCCCAATTGATCCGGATTCTCCTGGTAGAAGCGCGAATAATCACGATAGGCGCGCTTGACGATTTCCTGCTCCCTTGCCCGCAGCTGGCGGGAGAGAAGATGAGAGGCCAAGAAGTCTAGGCGCCGCTCCAGGGCACTCGCCGAGTGGATGGCTCGCTGGGCCAGATGCCGTGCAGCCTCGAAGAACTGCGGACCGTTCATCGTGAGCAAGGCCTGCAAAGGCGTATTGGTGCGCTCGCGCTGGACAGTGCACTCCTCACGCGAGGGTGCGTTGAAAATCGTCATGGTAGGTGGGGGAGCCGACCGCTTCCAGAAGGTGTAGAGGCTCCTCCGATAGAGCTTTTCACCCAGGTCCTGCTGGTAGAACCGGGTGTTGCTACCGTGCATCGCAACGGCTTCCCACACCCCCTCTGGCTGATAGGGCTTCACACTGGGTCCACCAATCTTCGACACCAGGAGGCCACTGGCGGCAAGCGCGTAATCACGAACCACTTCACCATCCAAACGGAATCTGGGACCCCGCGAAAAGAGGCGATTAGCAGGATCCAGTTTGAGTTTCACTTCAGTGCTGCGAGCCGACTGCCTGTACGTGGCCGATCCCAGCATCAATCGAAACAGATGCTTGACATCCCAGCCCGAGTCGCGGAATTCGACCGCCAACCAATCCAACAATTCGGGATGGGACGGGGCCTCACCCTGAGAACCAAAGTCCCCAGCCGTCCCCACCAGTCCCCTGCCGAATACCTCTTGCCAGAAACGGTTTGCCGTGACCCGGGCCGTCAGCGGATTCGAATCCTGCATTAACCACCTGGCCAACCCGAGCCGATTTCGGGGCAAAGAATCGGGCATCGGCGGGAGCACGGCGGGCGTGGTGGGAGAAACCTGGTCCTTCGGCTGGTCGTACATGCCTCGAAAAAGGACGTGTGCCATCGGATCCGAGTCCTGGTTCTCCTCCTGGACGTGAGTTATCGCGCTGCGCCGAAGAATCGCCCTTCGCTCATCCAGCAGTGTCTGCAGCTCTGCGTCCACCTCTCGGAAATCCGGGTCGTTGCGCACCAGATAGTAGAGCTTCAGGGCTTCTCGCTCCTCCTTCGAAAGATCGGTCGCCGCCTTCCCGTCGCTGCTGACGACCGAGCCCCACCTTGTCAGCAGGCGGACCTCCGACTCGGTGAGGGCACGATCGAAAATCCGCAGGTCTTGGATAGCTCCCTCGAAATTGCCGGCGTTCCTACCGCCCTCTCTATCACGAGTGCCCACCAGCAGGGGAGCGTCCGCTTGAATCGATCCCTGCAAGGTTCGAATCGCTCTTCCGATGCTCTGGCTGGTCAGGATCTGTCCGTCCAGGTAGAGCGTGAACCCTCCACGCTGGCGCCGACCATCGTAGTTCACGGCCACCTGGTGCCACTGATCGGGCTTCAGCGTCTGCTCTCCGGTGCCGGCGAGACCGATGGATCTCCCGTCTTGAACACTCAAGGATATCTGCGGCTGACCGTTGCGCTGATCCCAGACCCATCCTCGCTGTTCTTCCGAGTCGAACTGACTGAGGATCACGCTATTTGTCTGCTCCTCGCCCAGGCGGATCTTCGAGAAAATCGTAAAAGGCTTGTCTCCCGACAAGCCTGCGAAACCCGGAATCTCCAGGAATGCCTTTTCTGTCAGGCCTAGGACAGGAGCCCCTTCCTGGGTCGTTACCGAAGCGCCCGGCGGCAGTTCAAACGGCACAGTTTCTGTTCCGATCCACACTTCTGGAGAAGAACTCAGGCGAAGCGAGAGAATCTCGGAGTCGTCAAATCGATCACCATCACTGGACTGTCGCCGCCCCTTTTTCAGCCATTCTTCGAAGTCACCCCCAGCCTTGACCTCGCTGTCCGCAGCCCTTCGGCGCGCTGCCAGTACGGCTTCCCCCAGCTCCTTCCAGCGCTCTCGGTCGCTTCTGGCAGGCACAATGACAAAAGGTGGCGTGTCGAAGATGTTCTTGTCGAGCGGCTGCTGAGTGGTATTCCGAAAGAACGCGGCTAGGGAGTAGAAGTCCCGCTGACTGATGGGATCGAACTTGTGGTCGTGGCAGGTCGCACAGCCCACCGTGAGGCCCAGCCAGACCGTCCCAGTCGTGTCGACCCGTTCTTTGGCATACATCACCCGAACCTCGTCGGCAATTACCCCGCCTTCGTTGGTCGTGATGTTGCACCGGTGAAAGCCAGTAGCGATGAGCTGGTTTTCAGTGGGGTTCGGAAGGAGGTCGCCACCTATCTGCTCGATGCTGAACTGGTCGAAGGGGAGGTTTCGGTTGAACGCCTGGATGACCCAATCCCGGTAGGGCCAGATCTCTCGATAGTTATCGATGTGAAGACCATGGGTGTCGGCGTAGCGGGCAGCGTCGAGCCAGTAGCGGGCTCGGTGCTCGCCATAAGCTGCGGAGCCCATCAGTCCATCCACCAGGTTCTCGTAAGCGTCTACCGAATCGTCGGACAGGAAGGCTTCCACCTGCTCGGGTGAGGGAGGTAATCCGATGATATCGAGAGAAACTCGTCGTGCCAACGTCCGCCGGTCCGCCTCGGGGGCAGGCTGCAGTCCCTCTGCCTCCAGGCGCGCCAGGACGAAGCCATCAATCGGGTTGCGGACCCACTCCTTCCGCTGCGTTGGCGGCGGATCGGAACGTACGGGAGGCACGAATGCCCAGTGTTCTTCCCAGGAGGCGCCTTGATCGATCCAGCGGCGAATCAGGTCGATCTGATCGCTCCGCAGCTCCTTGTGGGAGTACTTGGGTGGCATGCGGCGAGAAGCATCCTCATCGATGATCCGCTGGTAGATCAGGCTGTTGCTCGAATCTCCGCGAGCGATCAGTGCACCCGAGAGCCGAGACTGGAAGACAGTCTCCCGCAGGTCGAGGCGCAGTCCGGCCATTCGCGCCTTGGCATCGGGCCCGTGGCACTGGAAACAGGCATCGGAAAGGATCGACCGAATCTGGCGCTGAAAGTCCACCTTGCCTTCGTCGACAGCCGAAGCCCCAAGCGCCGCACCAAAAAAGAAAAACAAAGACGCGAAAAACCCATGGCAGGAATGTTTCATGCGGTATCCGTTCGCCTATTCTAGCCCCCGTCCTGGCCGGTGTGCAATTCTTGTGGCGGTGGTCTCCAGGCCGCCATGCGTCGAGCCCAGGGCTCGCAGGAAGGGGAATACTTCGGCCTGGAGACCAAAGGCTACGTCCGGTCTCCTTGCCTTGGACTCATGGGCTCGATAGACTCCGACCACTGTGTTTGGTTGCTGCAAATCGATCGGCTTTTCGATGCTACCAAAACCGTTCAAATCAACTCTATGCTCGACTCTTGGGGTTGTAGCCCTCGGCATGGGTATGCTCCTCCCCAACTGGATTCTGGCCCAAACCGAGGATCCGGGACCGGCAAGCCTCCCCTCCATTTCCGAAAAGACAAAGGGCATGGACCACCTTGAAGGATATTTCAACCTTCATTGGGATCGCCTGAATGGGCGACTGTTCTGGGAAATGGACAAGCTGGAAACCGAGTTCCTGTATCAGGTCGCCCTCGCCTCCGGGCTGGGTAGCAACCCGGTGGGACTGGACCGCGGCCGGCTGGCTGGCACCTACGTTCTGGTCGCTCAGCGGATCGGTCCCAGAATTCTCCTGCTGGAGCGCAACTACCGCTATCGAGCCCTGAGCGATAATCCAGAAGAGATCAGAGCGGTTCGTGAATCCTTCGCGCCTTCGGTTCATTGGGGCTTCGAGGTTGCAGCCGAGAGTGATGACGGAGCCGTCCTCATCGACGCTACCGAATTCTTTCTTCAGGATAGAGCCGGCGCTGCTCGCCAGATGGAGGAGGCAGGGCAGGGACAGTTTGAGCTAGACTCTGGCCGCAGCGCTTTCTATCTACCCCGAACCAAGGCCTTCCCTCGCAATACCGAGATCGAAACGATGCTTACTTTCACCAGTTCCAAACCCGGTCCCCTGGTGCAGTCGGTTGCGGCCAGCGGAGGGGCGGTTACCCTGCGGCAGCATCACTCCCTGGTAAAGCTTCCAGACCCCGGCTACACTCCTCGGCGCCTGGACCCACGCATTGGCATCAACGGTCCCACTATTCAGGACTACGCTACCGCAATCGATGAAGACCTGCGGGTCCACTGGGTGGCACGGCATCGGCTCCGGAAGAAGGATCCTTCCCTGCCTCGCTCAGAAGCCGTCGCGCCACTGGTGTACTACGTCGACCGGGGGATCCCCGAGCCGATCCAGAGCGCTGTGATCGAAAGCAGCAGCTGGTGGAATGACGCCTTCGAAGCGGCTGGCGACATCGACGCCTTCCGTGTCGAGCTCCTGCCCGCGGAGGCGGATCCGTTGGATATCCGCTACAACGTCGTGTATTGGAACCACCGTTCAACCCGAGGATGGTCCTACGGTGACACCGTTATCGACCCTCGAACCGGCGAAATCATCAAGGGCAACGTTAACCTCGGGAGCCTCAGGCTGAAACAGGACCACCTCCTGGGGTCAGGTCTGGTCCCGCCATACTCTGGAGACACCTCCCCAAATAGTCCCTGTGGACTCAGTGCCGCCCCCGGTTTCGAGTACTTGGCTCAAGTCACCCCCGGAGCTGATTCAGTCGAGATGGCCCTGGCCCGAATGCGGCAGCTCACGGCTCACGAGATCGGGCATACACTAGGCTTTCCTCACAACTATCTGGCCAGCTCCTTCGGCCGTGCCAGCGTCATGGACTATCCCGCTCCCCTGATAGGGATCGGAGTAGATGACAAGCTGGATTTCTCTGACGCCTACGCCGCGGAAATCGGAGAGTACGACAAACTGGCGGTCAAGTGGCTGTACCAGGACTTTCCAGAGGGTACCGACGAAGCACAGGCTCTGAACGTCCTGGTCGAGGAAGGGCTCAGCCGGGGCATCGAGTTCATGGGGCATGTCGACAACCACTTTGTCGGGGCCGCCCATCCTTACGCTTCGGTCTGGGACAACGGATCCGATCTCGTCGCTGGGCTGAAGCACGAAATCGAGGTTCGCCGCATCGCGCTCCGGAACTTTGGTCCGGAGGCCATTCGAGAAAGCGAACCCCTTTCCGCTCTTGAGACGGTCCTAGTGCCCCTGTATCTCCACCATCGTTTTCAACTGAATTCGGCGGCACAGAGTCTGGGAGGAGCCGAGTACCGTTACGCCCTGAGGGGCGACGGTCGGACGCCCCAGGAGATCGTGTCCGGGGCCAAACAGCGCGAGGCACTCGAGGCTATTCTCTCGATCCTGACTGTGGACTTTCTGGCGCTCCCAGAGCGAGTCCTGGAGATGATTCCTCCACCTGCCTTCAGGAGACGGGAGGGAGAAAGATTCGAAAGATACACCGGTCTGACCTTCGATTCCCTGGCCGCGGCGGAGTCGGCAGTCCATTTTTCGATAGCCGCGATTCTGCACCCGCAGAGAATGGCCCGCCTGGTGGAGTTCGGCAGTCGCAGCCGGGAATACCCGGATCTAGGCGAGGTCGTGGACCGCCTCATCGAGGCAACCTGGAATGCCCCCCTGCCGGATGAGCTCTACCGGGCTCAGATTCAGAGGGTCATCCAGCAGGTTGTGACTGAGGAGTTGTTGTCCCAGGCCGGTGATAATCAGAACCGGTCACAGGTGCGGGCCATCCTCACCGATCGGCTCTTGAAACTGGCGAACAGGTTGGAATCCCCTTCGCAGCTCACGCCACACCAAGCACAGACAGCCGCAGACATCCGAAGGTGGGCAAACCGACCTGAGGGAACGGGCGGCCGAACTCGAGCGCTGGACCTACCACCAGGGAGTCCAATTGGCATGAAGTCCCGCTGAGCGCTTAGTCCCCCGAGTTGGCACACCTAGCTCCGGTCTTCAGGCCGAAGTATTCTTTTTCATACTGCACTATATTGAACTCCAGAATTGAACTCCAAGATTGAACTCTGTCCCCAGTACGCAAGATGAACTCAGTGCGCCAGATGAACTCTGTCCCCAGTAGCCTCTGATTCTGTCCCCAGTAGCCTCTGATTCGTACTTTTTCACAGATTTGAACTCCGTCCCCAGTACTTTTTCATATTGAACTCTGTCCCCAGTAAGTACACCACTGAACTCTCTGAACTCTGTCGCCACTGTCCCCAGTACAGTACCCAGTACTGAACTCTGTCCCCTGAACTCTGTCCCCTGAACTCTGTCCCCAGTACAGTAGAACTCTGCTGTCTCCGGTAGAGCACTGTCCTTGGACCACTTGCACTGTCTGCAGGCACCGCCTATATTAGTTGCATGCAATATACGATAAGGAATATTCCCGACGCTCTCGATTCGGCTTTGAGAGAGCGGGCGAAGGCCGAGGGAAGGAGCCTCAATGAAGTGACAATCCGGGCCTTAGCTCGCGGACTGGGGTTCTCCAGACAGCGCCTACGCCACAGAGATCTGAGCGATCTGGCCGGGACCTGGAAAGAGGACCCAGACTTTGATCAAGCGATCGCCGACCAGCACGTCATCGACTCGGAGTTGTGGAAGTGAGACTCGCCTTGGATACCAATCGCTACTCTGATCTCTGCAGAGGACATTCCGAGACGCTTGAAGCTCTGGAAACTGCTGAGGAAGTCTTTTTACCGTTTGTGGTCTTGGGCGAACTCAGGGCTGGATTTGCGGTCGGGCGTTACGCCACGGAAAACGAGAGGGTCCTCTACCAGTTCCTGGTCCGAGAGGGTGTCCACGTCCTCTTTGCCGACGACCAGACCACCCATCACTACGCTGCCGTTTATCGCCAGCTCCGCCGTCAAGGGACCCCCATCCCTACCAATGACATCTGGATCGCCGCCCTGGTGCTGCAGCACAATCTCACCCTCTGCGCTCGCGACCGGCACTTCGACGAGTTGCACCAAATAAGAAGGCTCTGAGAGCTAATGGCTTAGAAGCGAATGCAGCCGCTGCCCGATGAGGACTGGGTCCTCATCCCGGAGGCACTGAGGTGAAAAAATCAGAACTCCCTCCCGGACGCGCGATGGGTTTGCCTGGATGCTGGGCCGGGACTCCTGAAGCGTCCTAAGAAGAGCCATCGCGGAGAGGTTTGCGTCGTCTTGCAGCTTCAGCTCCACCTGGGGCACCTCGGACCCCTCCGGCTGCTCGACCAGGGAAAGCTCACCCCGACCCAAGACTCCTGCCGACTGGACCAGGGCCTCCAGGAGCCGCATCCATTCTGCGCGGCGGATCGCGGGATCCTGGTCGACGAAAAGACGAAGGGCGGTCAACAGACCCACGATCTCCTCCTTGCCCACCTTGCAAGGTCTACCGATTCCGTTGTGCGGAATGCCGGAGAGCTGTCCTCTGTCAATGAGATGATCCGATGGCTGCCAGAGCTGGTCCACCACATCCAGATCCAGATGCTGGAGTGCGGCAGAGGAAATGAGATCCTTCCGGCCGCAGAGAATTCCCGTGCTCTGGGGTCCACGAATTGCCTTTCCTCCGCTGAAGGCCACCAGGTCAGCCCCCTGAGCGATGAACTTCTTCAGATTCGACACCGGCGGCAGCTGCCCGGCAGCGTCCACCAGAACAGGAACCTCACGGGACTGGCACACCTGCACCACCTCTTCGAGTGAAGGCAAAGCTTGCGGTGTAGCCACATAGTAGACGGCCGCCGTCCTTTCGGTGATCGCGTCCGCGATCTCCCAGGCCTCGGCATCTCGAACCCCTGCCCCGCTGAAGCGGTCCGGTAGCCCCACCTCGATCAACTGGATCCCAACCGAGCGGACGGCGTGGTCATACGAGTTTCGCTGACTGCGCACCATGATGACTTCGTTCTTCATCCCTCGCGTGTCGGGGAGCCGGCTCATGCGGCTGGGATCCAATCCCGCCACACAGGCAGCGGTGCCCAGTAGGAGGGCAGCAGCAGCTCCGGAGGTCACATACCCTGCTTCCGCAGCCGTGATTTCGGCAATGATCTGGCTGGCACGCGCCTGGAGCTCCGTCATGTCCACACAATACTGCGAAGCCTCCTTCATGGCTTCGCTGACCTCGGCTGGAAGGAGAGACCCGCTGAGACGAGTGGCCGGTCCGGTGGCGTTGATGAGGGTTGGAACTTCCAGGCGTTCGTAGATAGAACTCATCGATTTCTTTGGTCTCCTGGCGGGATAGGCGTTCCGGGAAGGATGAGTGTCTCCGGAGGGAATCGGAATGAAACGGAGGATAGAAGACCCGCTCTCGTCGTGCCGCTATCCACCTACCGCAACGACACGACGAGAACAAAGCCAGACTCTGAACAGTCCAAGACTGAACCGATACTCCTAGGCAGCTTGAATCGTCCGCTTCTCAGGATCGAAGACCATCTTGTGTCCACTCCAAAGCGAATCCGTAGCCATGATGCAGGCAATGGAGTGCCCGTATCCGGCCTCGGGCGGGCAAATGACGGCGTCCTTATCCTGCTTGCGTACAGCGTCGAGCCAGTTGGCCATGTGGAGGAAGCGATCGTTGGCCATGGAGCCCGGCTCGGGCGCAATGTACTCGGCGCGCTTGATGGCATCGTCCGAGTGGATGCCATCTCCGGAAACCCTCCATGGGGATTCGTCCCAGAGCGGAGATTTTTCGAACTCCAAGGTCCCTTTGGTGCCCTGAATTCGGTAGCCGGTGCCCGACCCGTTGATCAAACAGCATCCGTAGCTCCCCAGGAACCTCTTGTCTCCCGTGCCGTATTCGAAGAGGGCCTCGACCGTGTCCGGATTTTCCCGGCTATACAAGTGAGGTGGTGGAGCGAGTCCGAGACCATGGAATTGAGGTAGTTCACGACTATCAGGACAGACCGGGAGCGATTCCTCTGCCGGCTACCCTGAGCATGAAACTGGGTCAAAACATCGGGTCCAGGAGTCTAGGAGCACATACCAGACTCTACAGTCCCTACCCATTCCCCTGGCGGGAGGAAGAGGGAGGTCTCAAGGACGACTTCGGCCATAAGGCGTGGGAACACCTGAAGAACCATCCGGACGAATCGTTCTACAAAATCGATATTCTTCAGGGGCGAGAGACCCTACGGTATGCCAGAGCGGATCTGATGCGCCCCAGCTGCGTGAATTGTCATAACACCCACCTGCAGAGCCCCAAAACCGATTGGAAGGTGGGAGAGGTGCGGGGGGTTCTTGAGATCAACTACCCATTGGATGCCAGTAGTGTCCCAACGTTTGGGCTTCTAATCTCTGTAAAGTATTAATGAGTAATATGTTAGAGAAGATAATGGGTGTTTCCGACTTGAAAGTGAGTGTACGCTCACGCCCTTCAGTTCATAAGGAGGGCGAGCATGTACACGGGCACGACGATTTTTTCTCAGGTGATGCGGCATCTTCCCTGGCATCATTTTCATCGCATTGTTCAGCACTACGGAGGCGACTACAAGGTCAAGTCGTTCCGCTGTGCCGACCATTACCGGGTCATGGCCTTTGCACAGTTGACCTATCGCGAGAGCTTGCGCGATATCGAAGCCTGCCTACGGGCCATGAGATCCAAGCTCTTCCACATGGGCATTCGCTCCACGGTCTCCCGCAACAATCTGTCCAATGCCAACGAGAGGCGCGACTGGCGCATCTATGCCGAGTTTGCCCAAGTGCTTATCGCCGAAGCGCGCCGCCTGTACACCGACGAGGACCTGGGAGTCGACCTGAACGCGACCGTCTATGCCTTGGACTCCACGACCATCGACCTGTGCCTCTCGGTCTTCCCCTGGGCGCGCTTCCGCCGTACCAAGGGGGCGATCAAACTGCATACCTTGCTCAACCTGCACGGCGCCATTCCCGAGTTCGTTCTGATCTCGGACGGAAAACTGCACGATGTCCACGCCTTGGACCACCTGATTCCTTGTCCCGGTGCCTACTACATCATGGATCGCGGATACCTGGATTTCGGGCGCCTGTACCGACTCCATTCTGCCCGGTCGTTATTCGTGACCCGCGCCAAGGCCAACTTCAAGTTCCGCCGCCGCTACTCCCACCCGGTGGACAGAACGACGGGACTGATCTGCGACCAAACTGTCCTGCTGAGCACCTTCTATCCGGCCAAGGCCTACCCCGAACCTTTGCGTCGCATCAAGTTCTTCGACGTCACCACCGACCTGCGGCTAGTATTCCTCACCAACGACTTTGCTTCTCCCGCTCTGACTATTGCCCGGCTCTACAAGCTCCGCTGGCAGATCGAACTGTTCTTCAAATGGATCAAACAGCATCTCCGCATCAAGGCCTTTTACGGCACCAGTCCCAATGCCGTAAAAACACAAATCTGGATCGCCCTCAGTACCTACCTGCTCATCGCCATCATCCGCAAGCGCCTCTATCTCGAGTTGCCGCTCTACACAATTCTCCAGGTCCTGAGTGTCTCGCTCTTCGAGAAAACCCCAATTTTACAGGCCTTTCAGGACATGCATTACATTACTCAGAATAGTGACATTCATAAACAGTTGATGTTATTCGACTAACGCTGGGACGCTACTGATTGGATGCCATCGAAGCCACCAAAGACGAGGGAATTCGGGGCACCTTGGCTTTGATGTCTACGCTTGCCCTGGTATGGCTGGGAGGGTTTGGATTGGCCATCGGTAAGCTTCGTCAAACTTCGGCCGACCTGGAGCAGCGGGTGCGTAGCCGGACCAGCGAGCTGAGAGAAGCGAACAGAGATCTGGAGGAGCAAGCCTCGGAGCGTGAGAAAGCCCAAGTGGCACTTCGCGAAAGCGAAAGACGCTACAGGACACTGGTTGAAAACGCTCCCGAAGCCATCTTTGTGCTGGACATGGACAGCGGAAGGTTCATTGACGTCAATGAAAACGCACTGCGGCTCTTCAAGTTC
>CBDCOR010000008.1:0-242726 GCA_965219855.1 Acidobacteriota bacterium | reverse complement strand
CTATCCTTTTTATTCACCTGAACTGCCTCCTTTCCGCTTGTTCTGAAGTTTCTTTGACAACCCCAGAATACCCGTCAGGTCTGGCATTTCAGGTGTTTACATGTGGTTTAGTCCACTTTCATCTACTTCTTTTGGGACTAGCAATGAACGCAATACAGCCTATGATCCTGACTTCGACCGGAAATGGGGGGCAGTGACACCGGCCGGGCGCGTGGCGGTCCCACGGGACTACGTCGGACCCACCGTTTTCCTGGCCAGCGATGCGGCCCGTATGGTGACCGGTCAGTTGCTTTACGTGGACGGCGGCTGGACCCTTCAAGGCCGCTCACCCGACCAATCGGGTTTCGATTTCTCTTTCGACCGTCAGCGAGACGAATGAACACCATCAGCAGCCGTCTGAACGTAGTGGACTACAACCTGGACTGGGCCCTGCGGGAACACAACGTTCACGAGCGTCCGACCCCTGGCTACCTGACGCGCGAAGAGGCGATCGCCTACTGTGGTCGGCTCCAAGTGGGTGGCATCGAGTTGATGCACTCCTACTGGGAGGACTGCGAACCCGAGTATTTGTTGGGGCTGGCGGAGGACGCTGGGATCCCAATCCGAACCTACATCTTCTTTTGCGATCTCGCGATCCCGCCAGAGCGTGGTACCGGCGCCGTTGATGAGGCCCGAAGAGTAATCGACCGATGTGTCGCCCTGGGAGCCGAGCTGGGCATGATCGTCCCGGGGGTCGCCAAGCGGGAGCATTCCCTGAACGAGCAGCTCGAATGGATGATCGAGGGCTTGTCGAGATCCGCTGAGCACGCAGGAGCAGCAGGTCTGACGCTAGTGTCGGAGAACATCGATTATGCGCCGACTCGTCCTCTCATGGGGCAGAGCTCCCAGTGCCGGACGATCTGCAGCAGAGTCGACTCTCCCCACTATCGCCTGATATTCGACCCAGCTCCCACCGTTTTCGCAGGAGAAGATCCTCTCCAGGCTCTGCACGAGATGATGCCTTTTCTAGCACATGTCCACTTGAAAAACGTCCTGCCAGTCAACGACGGAGAGCAATGGCATCGCACCCAGGAAGACCACCAGCGGAGGCAGTATCGGGGAGTAAACCTATCCGAAGGAATCATCGATCTCCCAGCGGTGCTGAAGAAACTGCAACAGCAAAACTATCAAGGCAAATTCCTGATCGAATATCAGGGAGAAGAAGACCCCCGCGACGCCCTCAAGAAAAACCTAGTCGAAGCCCAAGCCTTGCTCAAACAAGCGGGGTTCACGACCTGAGCCCTCCGATCGACTGACGAATCTCAGATCAATCCCGCCTCCACCCACGAAGGATCATTCCTGAAACCCAGTCAAGCTTCAGGTCGGAGAAGGGGACAGACTGTTTTTTCGAAGCGGACTGCGCCCAAGATCCGAGGAGAGGACAGGATCCGAGAAAGGGACAGGCTGTTTCTCAGTGCTTTCGACGGCGGCTTTGAGCTCGGCCTACTGCAGCTTGCCTCTGCCCAGGAGGGGCCACACAGCTTCGACGCGATCGGAGCGGATGCCGTAAAGGACATCGTGGAGAAATACCGTCGAATCCGAGTAGCCTGGAATGATTTCTATCCTGTCGCCGACTCTGGGTGATTCAGTGGGCTGGTGAAGTTTGATGATACCGTGCTCGGCGGACAGCACGTAAGCATCGACTTCACCACAATCGAGTGGCTGCGGATCGCCGTGGTGCCCGCTCAACGTCTTGAACCCGGCATCGCAGATGATGCGAGTCGACGTAGGCCGGCTGGTCACTGTGGACAACAGCGTCAGCGCATACTCGTGGTCCACACCATAGCCGTGGCGGTAGGCGACGTCGCAGTAGATACCACCACCGGCCTCGATTTCGGTTATCCCGGACGCGAACGCGCTGATCCAATAGGTACCTGTTCCCCCGCAGCTGACTATTTCGACCCGAATGCCTGCCTTTCGAATCGCTTCTGCGGTATCCGTCAGAGTCCTGAGCGATTCAGTGACCATCCGCTCTTTCTCAACGACATCGGCGGCTCCCAGGACATGAGACTCCCAGGTTTGTAGCCCTGCAAAACGAACGTTCTGAAGTTGCGCAATCTGCTTCGCAAGTGCCAGGGTAGGCCCGCCTGGTAGGACACCGGCCCGATCCATGCCTACGTTCACCTCAATCAGGACCCGCGGGCGGACACCTTTCTCGCCGGAGGCTTCGTCGATCGCCTTGACGTTGTCGATATCGTCGACGCAGACCATCACATCTGCCTCGCTACAGACCGCTACCAAACGTTCGATCTTGGTCGCTCCGACGATCTGGTTGGCTACCAGGATGTCGCGAATCCCAGCAGCCGCCATGATCTCCGCTTCGCCGAGTTTGGCGCAGGTGATTCCGTGCGCTCCTGCCTTCAGACACATCTTTGCCAGGGCAGGCGTCTTCATGGCCTTGGTGTGAGGGCGCCAGCCGACTCCCGCTTCCCGAATGATGGTCCTCGCCATCCGATCGATATTCCGCTGCATTATATCGAGATCAACTAGTAGAACCGGCGTATCTAGTGCCTCCCTGGGCTGTCCGATCAACTTGTTCACGAAGTTCTCCTCCTTCCACCTAAGGGCTCGTGCAAAAACAACTTCACATTTTAGCGGCTCATCTTCACGCTATCTTCGGCCGCGCCTCAACCGCGAAATCCTCACCAAGATCGCCATTCCCTTCAACCCGTGCGAGACTCGGCTACGGCGGCTGTGAGAACGTCGAGAAATCGGTCCTCGTCCTCATCGCTGACCCAGAGGTGCGGTGTAACCCGAACCGCGTTGCCCCCACGGACGCTGACATAAACCTGTTCTCTGGCCAGTCGTTGGGCCAGACCCTCGGGAACGCCCCCGGCAAATCTTAGACCCAGATAATGACCGGCCCTCTGCTCCGGTGGCAAGGTGACAATTCCCAGCTCGCCTGCCCGCTCAGCGATTCGGGTGGTGCGGGTGCGAATCGTGGTCTGAATATCCTGGATGCCCCAAGCGAGAAGTTGGCGCAGCCCCGCATTGATCATTGGCAACAGATGGATGTTGCCGCGTTCGCCGACGTCGAATCGGCGCGCGCCGGGTTGATAGGAATCGCGATAGTTCACTAGATTGGAAAAGTCCTCGCTGCCTTCGCGGTCAATCCAGTTATGTTCGAGTGGCATGGCCCGCTGCCACTTGGGCGCGACATAGAGAAAGCCTGCCGCGTAAGGTCCCAATAGCCACTTGTAAGAGGCGACTGCCAGAAAATCGGGCTTAACCGCCTCGACATCGAAGGGAAACGCACCCACGGACTGCGTCCCATCCACAACCAAAGCCGCACCAATCTCGCGGCAGCGGGTGCCGACTTGCTCCAGGTGGATCATGGCGCCATCGGTCCAGTGGATGTGGGGCAGCGCCGCGATTGCTACCCGCTCATCGAGGGCCGCCAGGATCGCGCGGGTCCAATCGTCATTTTCGGGACGAGGCAGGGTCACGATTATGGCGCGACGCTCCTTCGCGAGCTCCCGCCAGGCGTAAACGTTGGAAGGAAACTGTTCTTGCAACAGCAGGATCTTCTGGCCCGCTTCCAGCGGCAGGTTACGTGCTGCGGTGGCGATACCGTAGCTGGCAGCCGGGATCAGAGCGATATCGCCGCTGTTCGCATGAATCAACTCGGCAAACAGCTGCCGGGCTACGTCGGCTTCGTTGAAGAAGTCTGGCGGCTGAATCTTCCAGGGACGACTCTTTCGCTGGGTCCCCGCCAGTCCGGCTTCGCGGACCTTGTTCAAGAGAGGCGAAATATAAGCGCAGTTCAAGTAGGCCACATCTTCCGGGATGTCGAATAGATGCCGCTGACAAGGAATGGCCGGGATTTCGGGAGTCCTAGTGGTGCTCGACCTCAATTGGCACCTCCGTGCGTTTATGGTGGACCACCGGTATGATGAGTTCCATGGCGAAAAAAAGCTGGGGTTCGATCCAGAAGCTCATAGTCTGTCCGTGCCTGGTCCTCCTTCTCTCTTGCAGCGACGGGCCCGACGACGAAACCAAAGACCGCTATCGGAAAATCGTGGATGTCACCAAAGATGAAGCGGCTCTTAAAGAATACCTCAAACCGATTCCTCCCACGGAACCAGCCGACGCTTTGAAGACCTTCAAGACGACGGGTGGATTCCGCATGGAATTGGTCGCCCATGAGCCGATCGTCACCGAGCCAGTGGCCGCTACCTTCGACGAGGACGGCCGTATGTACTTCGCGGAAATCGTTGGCTACCCCTACCAGCCGGGGCCTGGAGAAGAAGCAAAGGGTAGAATCCGACTGCTGGAGGACCGGGACGGGGACGGTCGATTCGATGTCGGCCACATCTTTGCCGATCGGCTGGTCTGGCCCACAGGCGTTGCTCCCTGGAAGGGCGGAGTTTTTGCCTCTGCTCCACCCGACATCTTCTTCTTCAAGGATACCGACGGTGACGGCAAAGCCGACATCCGTGAGAAGGTCTACACTGGATTCGGCGTCACCAACGAGCAGCAGATGGTCAACAATCTGATCTGGGGAGTGGACCACAAGATCTACGCGTCCACGGGCGGTGACGGCGGCTTCATCCGTCCTGGAGATCAGCCCGATGCCGAACCTGTCTCGGTGTATAACCGCGATTTTCGCTTCAATCCCATCGAGCGAAAGCTGGAGCTGATCACCCAGACCTTTCAGTTCGGACACAGTTTCGACGAGTGGTATAACCGCTTCGTCTGTAGAGCCGGTTCCCCAGGAAGACACGTGGTGATGCCGCCGGGCTATCTGGAGCGCAACCCCTACCTTTTCTTCGATATACACGGCTACCTCACATCGGGCTCTATGGAGGTCAACCCGCTGGTGGAAGGACGAATCCCAATCTATCGAATCAGCCCTACCGAACGTTGGCGCACGATTCGCGAGGCCCGGCGAGTCTTCGCAGGACGTATCGCCACCCTCGAAGATGGCACAACGGGAAACTACCAAGCCTATGCAGCAGCCTGGTCAGGAGTACAGGTCTACCGGGGACACGCCTACCCTGAGCAGTACCGAGGAAGCATTTTCGCCGGCGCGAATACATCCAATCTGCTTCACCGACGTCTCCTTAAACCCGATCGTGTCACTTTCAAGTCAGTGCGCGCTGATGGGGAAAACGTCGAATTCGTCCGCTCCAGCGACAACTGGTTCCGACCTGTCAACTCTGTCAACGCTCCTGATGGCACACTCTACGTTCTGGACATGTGCCGGGAGTTGATCGAGCATGGGCATGTCCCGAAGAGGGTCGTCAAGCACCTGGATTTTTTGAGCGGTTCGGATCGCGGACGCATCTACCGAGTGGCCCCGCCCGATTTCACAGTACCTCCTGCACCCCGACTGAGTGAAGCCACCATCCAGAAGCTGGTGGCGCATCTGGAGCACCCGGGCGGCTGGTGGCGAGAGACCGCTCACCGTCTGATCTACGAACGCCAGGAGGCCTCGGCAATACCGCTCCTGAGGCGCCTCTTGAAGCGAAGTTCTGAGCCTCTTGCCCGAATGCACGCACTCTGGTCCCTCAAGGGACTGAGAGCTCTGACGGATGAGGACGTGGCTCAGGGTCTTGCCGATCCTTCGCCGGAGGTTCGTATACACGCTGTCGAGCATGCTGAGGCCAGGATAGCGCGGTCGAAGCGGCTCTTCGAGACGGTTTTCAAGCTGGCAGGAGATGAGAATCCTCGGGTACGTTTCCGGGTCGCCCTGGCTTTGGGCGAAAGCAGGGACCGGCGGGTGATTGACGGCCTCGTCCGGATTGCCCAAATGGACTCTGGAGATCGCTGGGTCCGAAATGCGGTTCTGAGCTCCAGCACGGAGCTGGCAGATCTTCTGTTTACTCGGCTGGTCGACCTCACGGGATTTGCCGAGGAGCCGTTGTCCAGCGAGTGGCTGGCACCTTTGGCTCGAGTAGTGGGCGGGCGCAGCATTCCCTCGGAGCTCAATCGACTGATGCTTGCGGCTGCTTCGCACTCGGCTCTGGTGGATCGATCAGACGTACAGCTGGCTATTGTGACCGGCCTGGCCGAAGGCCTGTCGATTAACGAGAAGACTCTCACTGAATTGCGGGGTATCCCGGCGGCCGCGGGTCGGATGATTGAGGGTCTTATGGACAAATCTCTTTCAGCAGCCACAGATAGCAGCCTTTCGGAGCAGGATCGTCTGTTGGCGATTCGCCTGCTCCACCACGGCGGGTTCGATCGGGTCAAAGAGCCCTTGATGGCACTGATCGATCCCCAGCAGCCCCAGGCTCTACAGCTGTCGGCAATCGAAGCCCTGACAGGCTACGATAACCCCAAGATCGCTTCGCTTTTGCTGGAGCCCTGGTCCGGTCACGGACCCCAGGTCAGGAACAAGGTCCTGGCAACACTTCTGTCCCGTCCGAACTGGACCGTCTCGCTGCTGAAGGAGATCGAATCTGAGAAGATCCCAGCCAGCCAGGTCGACCCTAAACGGCGCGCGCGCGCTGCTGATGAATCACAGCGAGACTTCTATCCAGGAGCTGGCTAAGAAACTCTTTGGCTCCCAGACGCCCGGTGCGCGTCAGGAGGTCCTGGCGGACTATCAAGCGACTTTGACCCTGTCCGGAGATAGGGATCGCGGAGAGACGGTCTACAGACGGGAGTGCCTCAAGTGTCACCGCCTGGGCTCGACCAAGCACTGGGCGTCGGTCTGCTCGTCGTTCCAGGCATAGGTGTATCCGACCCAGCGGTCGTCCTGCTTGACGACAATTCGGGTCTCAATGTACGTGTGCGAGTCAGGGTTGCCTATTTGAGTCTCCAGAGTAAAGGACTTTACCGTCACGGCGCCGTCGTCGAATTCCCAGGCGGCGTCTTCGTCGAACCCCACTCGTGTCTCCCCTGGCATCGCGAGAAACCTCTCTTTGCCGGCTCCGTCAGACCAGAACGGGACGTTGACCGAGTACGAGAGCACACCCGGGGCAACCTTGTGATCCTTCACCGATGCGAACAGCCCGGTCTGGCTCAGCTGGCTTGGGAATGGCTGCTTCTCCGCTGGTGGCCGGCGTTCTAGTTCGTAGATCTCCCCACTGTCGTAATCGACTGCATAGAACGAT
The DNA here is from genome assembly GCA_965219855.1 of Acidobacteriota bacterium. Taxonomy (GTDB): domain Bacteria; phylum Acidobacteriota; class UBA6911; order RPQK01; family JAJDTT01; genus CAUZIZ01. The sequence continues at coordinate 235,626 of CBDCOR010000008.1, read as the reverse complement.
CCCTCGCGTCCCAGCCCGAAACCTACGATCTTCACCGACGTATCTGCGAGTTCCTGGTGCCAGACGACCTTCTCCTTATTGTGGTCGTAGCGCAGCCCCCACATCTTGCCGTATTGGTAATCCCCATAGAGGTAAGCGCCTCGCAGCTCCGGGAACTTGTCGCCGTCGTAGACATATCCACCGGTAATCGAGCGGCATTCCCTGTGGTGATGTTCCACGATGGGCGGGACAATCGGCGTCGGGCCTCGCTTGGTGTTGGGATGGAAGCGATGGGAACCCTCCATGACGCTCCAGCCATGGTTGCTGCCGCGACTGACCAGCTCGATCAGCTCCCACAGATCTTGACCCACATCTCCCACCCAGAGCTGGCCGGTTCCGGGGTCGAAGCTGAACCGCCACGGGTTGCGAAATCCGTACGCCCAGATCTCCTCTCGAGCCCCTGGCACGCCTACAAACGGATTGTCTTCAGGTATCGAGTAGGCCCGACCTGGGTCAGGATTATCTACATCGAGCCGCATCATAACTGCGTGTAGATCGTCCAGGTCCTGGCCTGTGTCCTCTCTGTCGGAGCCGCCAGTGCCGTCGCCGGTGGCGACATAGAGATAGCCGTCCGGGCCCATCACTGCTTCGCCGCCGTTGTGGCCACCCGCGGCCATTCGATGATGATTGTCTCGGACTCCGGCCGCAGTCGTGGGGGATCGCTGCCGCGCTCGCGCTCAAACTGTGAGACGCGGCTTATCTGCTCTACCCCCTTGTCTTCCTTGTCTTCGAGCGTGGGGTCTGTGGGGCTGAAAACGGAGACCCGTCCGTTGTCGCGGTATTGCGGATGAAACGAAAAGGCCGAGATCCTGCGTTTCGTGTCCAGAAAGAGGTCCTTCGTTCCTTCAGAATCGCTACCGAAAAAGCTGTAGATCCTGCCACCGTATTCTGCAACCAGGAGCCGATCCGACAGCGGGTCCTGGGCAATGAAAACGGGATTCTCGAAGGTGAACCGCGAAAATACACGCCGAAGCTCATAAGGTGTCGCTGGATCAGGAGATCCAATGACCCGTGACGTGGTCCACCGGACACGCTCGGTCATGCCATGGCTTGCCCCTCGCTCCAGGAAGGGATTCGTCCCGCAGCTCAAGAAGAGCGGAGCAATGATCGCCGCAAACTTCCTGGTGGCACCGGTTCCCTTCTTCCAAAAGCTGACGCGCTTCTTCAAGCTTGGATGGCATGACTACGGGTTCTCTAGCCTACCAGATTCCACTCCACCACCGCTTGAGAATCGCGGGCTTCTCTTGACCAGCATCTTATCCGTGTAGGCGATTACGGTCTGCCCTTGCTGGTTCAGGACGGTTTTCTCAAAGGTGACGAGTCCACGGACTTCATCCTTCGGCGTCTTCCCCACCACACGGACTCGGCCCCGGACAGTATCGCCAATAAAAACGGGCCCGACAAACCGCAGCCTGTCGATGCCATAGTAGGCAAGGAGGGCTTGGTTCGCGCCCTCCATCTGAATGAAGAGCCCCGTTGCAATACTGAAAACCAGGGCTCCGTGGGCGATCCGTCGCCCAAAGAGGCTGCCGCTGGCAAACTCTGCGTCGGTATGAAGCGCGTGGTGATCACCCGAGATTCCGGCGAAGTGCACGATGTCAGCCTCTGTGATGGTCCTGCCGACCGATTCAACAACACCGTCGATTTCAAAGGCTTCGTAGTACTTCATCACGGAAGGCTGCTTCGAAGATGTAGCTCGCCGAACTCAGACAGTAGGTATCCTCCTACCTAAGGAAACATTCTACTCATAAACGGATCAATCACCAGGCAATGGACTCGTTTCGCTGGCTCGTATCTCCTCGCTGAGCAACTTCCTATACAATCGACTCTCAGTCCGGTTTCGCCCTTTTTCGACAGGGGCTCCGGGGATATCCGGAGGCCAGGAGGTTGGGCAACGAGGATGCCAACAGAAGAAAGGGCAGTGCTGGAGATATTTTCCGATTATGTCTGACCGTGGTGCTACCTCTGCACCGTTAGAGCGACTCCCCGAGAAGACGAAGTCCCTTTTCGCCCATTGGGTTCGCCCTTCAGGGATGTTGGGTTGAAAGCAGATTTAAGCCGCAGGCACCTGGAATCTTGATCTTAGCATTCGATACCGAGACCTTCGCCCCCGTAGATGGCGAGCCGTTCTTCGACGGTTATCTCGTCTACACTTGCACCTTTGTAGTGATATTGCAGTGCTCGTCGACGCATCCCTGAACGATTCGGGGGACTTCCATGATAGATGAGACCATGCCAGATGAGGCAACCACCTATCGGGAGGGGAACCATGACGTCTCTGTGCACCGGCACGTCGGTGTCACAGATCTGCCAGTCGCGCTTCTTGAAGTGGGGACATGGACCTTCCAGGTGTGAGCGGGGGATGATGTGGAGGCAGCCGTTCTCGGGTGTGGCGTCGTCCAAGGCGATCCAGACTCCAACCACTGTGGCCTGCAACGGCAGGTTGAAGTAGGCGCAGTCCTGGTGCCAGGGTTTCTCACGGCCGACCCGTGGGGGTTTCATCAAAGCCATGTCCTGAAAAAGAACTGGCCGCTCGCCCAAAATTCGAGTCAGGATCTCGTGTACCGAGGAATTCTCGGCCAGGGCCCGCAGGCGGCTGTCGCAGTCGACAAATTCGAAGAGCTTGCGAACGGCGTTCCGGCGGACCTCTGGACTCAGTCCTGGATAGTCTTCCCCGACCTTAGACTCGACCTGGACGCCTCCGAAGTCGGGCGGCTTCCCGTCGATCAAATCCCATATAGCCTGTCGGGCAGCAGCGATGTCGCGGCGGCCAAAGGCCTGCCGGACAGCAAGGTAGCCTTGCTGATGGAAGAATTCGATCTGTTCCTTGCCGATGGAATCGAGCGTCTCCAAGCTCTGGGCGTAACCGTCGTAACGGTAGACATCGGGAGAGTGAGCTTCCACCGGTGTCTCGACGATGTACCTCTGCCCCGACCCTTTCAGTTTCTTTGCGGCGTCTGTATCATCCATTTTTTGAGCCCCCACCGAGCATAGCCACTACCGTGCCACTCTGCTCTGACGGCGATGTTGCCTTTGGTGCAAGAACGCGTTCCTTCAAGATCCACCGCAGTTGGCCAGGTTCCAGCCTCCTCAAGCAATCGGGAAACTGTATCACGCCGAGATGAATGAACTCGCGGCAAGAAAGGGACAGGCTGGTCTTCTTTCTAGGGAGAGTGGGCTGTTCTTCTAGGGAGAGTGTGTTCCTTCATCCTCACAGTAGGTAGCGTCGAAACTTTTGCCGTCGAAGGTCACCCTTGTTTCCGACTGGGTGCCGAGCAGGATAGAATTCTTTCGCGGGGTGGACGAATTCCCCTAACCTCGTAAGGAGAAGACTATGTCTCGAAGGATCCTGCTAATCCCTTTGATCTTCTGTGTGGTGTCCGTACTGGAAGGCAGCGGAAGTGAGGACCCATCCCAGACGATCGTCTATACGGCGGGTGAGGATGGCTACCACACCTTCAGAATCCCGGCACTTCTCGCCACCCCGAAGGGCACACTTCTGGCATTCTCGGAAGGCCGGAAAACGAGCCGCGAGGACCACGGCGATCTCGACCTGATCCTGAGACGAAGCACCGACAGCGGAAAGACCTGGGGACCCCTGGAAATGATCTACGAGGAGGGTGGTGACGCCAAGATCACCATCGGCAATCCGTGTCCGGTGGTCGATCAGACGACCGGCACGATATGGCTGCCCTTCTGCCGCAACAACGACGACGTCTTGATCACCTACAGCGACGACGACGGGAAGACCTGGGCAAAGCCTAGAGATATCACGAGAGACGTGAAGAGACCCCACTGGACCTGGTACGCGACGGGACCCGGAGTCGGGATTCAGCTGCAGCGAGGCAAGAACAAGGGACGTCTTGTGATTCCCTGTGACCATCGTGAGAGCATAGGCAAAGGCGAAATGGCAATGCATTCTCATGCTTCTCTTGCATGGAGCACGGACGGTGGTGTGTCCTGGTCTAACGTGAAGTTCGACAGGACACTCATCGAGTCCATCTGCCAGGGTAGTTTGCTGCGCTATAGTCAGCTAGGGGGAGGAGCTGGACGAAGCCGCATCCTTTTCTCCAATCCAGCCAGCAGAAAGGAGCGGGTCCGGCTGACAGTCCGCATGAGTTACGACGAAGGTCAGAGCGGGCCCATCACGCGTGAGTTACACGCAGGCCCTGCGGCCTACTCATCCCTGACGGTGCTACCGGACGGAAGCATCGGTTGTCTCTACGAGGCGGGGGCAAAGCTCGCGTACGAATCGATCCGGTTTGCGCGCTTTAGCCTCGGTTGGCTGAGTCAGGGGAAGGACGGTCCTTCCGGCTAGGATTAGGCATCGCAATCTGAGCGTCTCTCTCATGCGTCGGACAGGGCGGCCTCTTACTTGCCTTTATCATGCTCGGAAAGCTATTCTGGCCAAAGGAATCAATCGTCAGAACAGAGCTACATGATAGGGATCAGACCTGTTAGAACCTCCACTTGGGAGTCCGTAGTCCCTTCCTTTCTTTTCTGTGCGATTCTCGGGTTGACGAGTTCCCTGTTTGCCGCTGAGGAACCTCGGACGTCCGATCCCGAGCTGACCTCTCTGTTCCCTCTCGCCGCACAGCGAGGCACGATAGTCGAGGCTGAGATACGGGGACATCGGCTCGCCGGAGCCTACGGCATGTGGCTTCAGACGGAGGGCCTGCGAGGTCGCATCAAGCGGGTGGAGGTAGTCGAGTCGGAGACATCGCCGCACCCAGAGGAAGAGAAAGACTCGCCAGGCGAGAAGAGCGAAAAGAAACTGCCAGTCTACCGTCTCGCTCTCCAGATCGAAGTTGACCACTCGGCCCCTAGTGGAACTCATCCCATTCGGGTCGTGTCTCCCAACGGCCTTTCCAATGAAGTGTCTTTTCGCGTGGTCGATGGGGCTGTGCTCCGCGAGACACGAGCCTCTCATCGAACCGCTCAAGAGGCCCAGCCGGTTCCCCTCCCCGCGACGGTTTGCGGGACAATCGGTGCTCCTGGCGAGGTCGATTATTATTCTCTGGAGGCAGCGGTAGGTCAAAAGATCGGGTTTGAAATGATCCATGGGGCAGGCTTCGAACCCCGGTTGATTCTGTATCAACCAAACGGAAGCTGGTTCGATTCAAACCGGCCAAGCCGGCTGCTTTTCGATGAACAGCTCTCGACCGATATCATTCCCATTGAGCCCCGGATGAGCTTCACGGTGCCTCGAGAAGGCCGCTATGCGTTGGGGGTTTCATCCCTGTTTGGAAAAGGCTCGTCAAATGACTCCTACCAGCTCCGAATCTCCCTCGGGCAGGAATCCTCGGCCTCGGGACGGGAACCGGGACAGAAGCCGGCCATCTGGCGGGAGCGAACCTTTACGCGAGCACTCGGAAGCGACCGGATCGCGACCCTTCGCGCCAGAACAGTGGGAACACCAGATTACTTATCGAAAACGGGTTCCGCTAAGTCGGAGAGGGCCCATGAGGGAGCGACGACGGAGTCCGCTGCACTGATTCCCCATTCTATCCGCGAAAGCGAGCCCAACGATTCTGTCCAGGAGGCCTTGCAGATCTCGGTTCCTTCCATTATCGAGGGTCACATCGGGTGGCCCGCCGACATCGACAACTTCAGGTTCCGCGTAGAGGCCGGCGAAAAACTGGCATTCGAGGTGGAGACACCCGCCGCTGGACCTCCTCACTTCAACCCGCGGTTCGGAATCGTTGATGATCGAGACCGAGAGCTTTTTTCGAATGTACACAGACGGGTCTCCCTCTACAACAACATGGCCAAGCCTCATGTCTACTTCAAAAAAGTAGAACCCAAAGTGATCTATACCTTCGATGCAGGCGGTGATTATCTTCTGCAGGTTCGCGACATCACTTCGCGATACGGTGGCCGTGGTTATGTGTATAAGATGTTAGTGCGTCCCCAGATCGCCCATGTGGGTGAAGTTGTGCTGAACGAGTCAGATCGAATCAACCTGATTCCGGGAGAAGCCAGGAAGCTGACAATCTCTACGTCTTATGAGGAGGGATTCAAGGGCGACGTCTCCTTTGCCATCACGGGCCTTCCACCCGGAGTCGAAGCCTTTCCGGCAGTCGAGGTCGATGACTCCCCGGAGCCAATGGATGTGGCAGTGACTCCCGAAATGCTGGAACCCACGATGCAGGAATCAGCAATCATCTTGCTGGCTAAAGCGGATACTCCTCCTACCCGCTTCCCGATTAATCTTCGACTCCACTTCCGACCCATCGTGGAGGGGAGTCCGGGCCCCAATTTGTTGGTGCAGCGGATCCCGATCATGGTCGTGGAGGGGATGGCTTCCGAACAGTAGCCGATGGTTGATTGGCGCATTATCGTTTCATCGCTCACTCTTATTCTGGCTCCGGTCTGGGGTCAGTCGTCCAGAGAGGATGGGCCCAGAACCCAGCCTCTCTCGCTTCGTCTGATTCCCTCCAGCGTTACGTTACCGACAAAGGTTGCCTCGCAGCGCTTCCTGGTGCTGGGAGAGTACTCCGACGGTCTGGAGCGGGACGTGACGGCCAAATGTGTGTTCTCGGTGTCGGACCCCGCAAGAGGACAGATCGATGATTCCGGGCGGTTCTCGGGCTTGGAAGCGGGTACCGTGGTGCTAAGGGCTAGACTCGGAAACCAGCAGGCCGCGGCGAGCGTCCGCGTCCTCGGACCGGGACCAAAGCGTCCCTTCAGTTTCTCCCGAGACATCGGAGCTATTCTAACCAGGCGGGGATGCAACGGCAGCGATTGTCACGGGAGCGTCATCGGTCGTGGCGGCTTCAAACTGTCCAAGAATGCGGCCGATCCCGTGGAAGATCATAGGTGGCTCGTTAAAGGAGGAACCTACCAGGTCCTGACGGCCGAATCGAAGGGGAAAGAGACTCCCCGGATAGAGCTGGATGAACCCGCTAAGAGTCTGCTGCTGTTGAAGCCCACCATGAGCATCCCGCACGGCGGAGGCGAGCGCTTCCGCCTGGGGTCTCCAGATTACCTCACTCTGCTGGAGTGGATTCGCTCAGGAGCGCCTTTTGGTGAAGACGGTGCCGGTGAGGACGTTTCGATTCAGAAAGTGGACGTCTTTCCCAGGCAGAACGTCCTCAACGAAAAGGTCAGCCAGCAGCTCCTGGTGCTGGCACACCTGAGGAACGGCCAGCAAGAAGATATTTCTGATCAGGTGCTCTTCGTCTCAAGCAATCCGGATGTCGTCGAAGTGAGCGAGAAGGGCTTGGTAAGGGCCGTCAAGAAGGGTGAGCGACAGTCTGGGTACGGACGGTTGGGTATACAGCCAACGCCGCCTTCGCTGTCATCGACCAGCCCTTACAAGACTATCCAGCCATTCCGCGGCGCAACTTCATCGATGATTTCATCTTTGGAAAACTCCGTCGGCTCAACGTCATTCCTTCGAGGCTCGCGAGTGATAGCGAGTTTCTGCGGCGAGTTTGCCTGGACCTGACAGGAACGCTTCCGCCGCCTCACCGGGTGTGTGAGTTCCTCTCCAGCAATGACCCGAGTAAAAGGGACAGACTGATAGAAATGCTTCTCGGATCACCTGAATATGAGGACTACTAGGGCTTCCGTTTCAGCGACCTGATGCGTGTGACCCTCACCTCCGGTGACAAAGCGAGCAAAACGAAAGCCTACGAGGACTGGGTTACCGCCAGCATTGTGGCCAACAAACCCTATGATCAAATAGCAGTAGAACGAATCGCAGCTCAGGGCTACGGTGCTACGACGAAGAACTTTTTCCTCGCCGGATCGCCGATCGTGCCAGCGAAGATGATGGCGGAGCACGTTCGGGTGTTTCTGGGCAGGAGACTCGACTGTGCACAATGCCACGATCATCCCTATGAAAGCTGGACCCAGGAACAGTTCTGGGGCCTGACGGCTTTCTACGGCGGCCTGGGCGAACTGGTAGAAGGCCACATCGTTTTGGACGCTCTGGGCGGTGCTCATGTGGATCGAAGGGAGGGGCAAACCGTGATCCACCCTCGCACCAACCGACCTATGCTGCCCACCTTTCTCGACGGCTCCCGACTTCCCGAGGAGCAGTGGTTGGATCCTCGACTGGAACTGGCCCAGTGGATGACTCCTCATCCCTATTTTTCAGAGGCTGCGGTGAACCGAGTCTGGGGTTATTTTTTTGGAAGGGGGATAGTCGATCCTGTAGACGACTTTCGGACAACGAATGCTCCGACACATCCCAAGCTGCTGGCAGAGCTGGCCAGGGAGTTTCGGGATCGAGGATACGATCTACAAGGCTTGATGAGGACGATTGTGCAGTCGCGAACCTATCAGCTCACGGCTGAGCCGAACCCCTCCAACAAAGGGGACAGGTTGAACTACTCCAGGGCTAAGGCGCGGCCATTGGAAGCTGCAGTGTTGTTGGATGCCGTCTCACGGGCAACGCCTGTCGAAGAGGAGTTCAACCTCGACGACATCGTGGGCGGAGGGAAGGCCCCCCCTGGGACGAGAGCGATGCAAAAGATCCCTGATCTGTGCCCATCGACGTTCATGGAGGTCTATGGTCAGTCGATGCGAAAGACACCGGCTTCCGGAAATCTGGCTCCCAATCTTCGCCAAGCCCTACACATATGGGCTGGACCGGCCTATACCAGTAAGATCTCCAAGCCAGGTGGGCGCTTGGACCGCCTGATCGACAAAGGAGCCTCGGATGGGGAAATCATCGAGGAATTCTACCTGGCATCCCTTACACGATTTCCTACCCCCCCGGAGCAGGCCCAGCTGTTGGGTTTCCTCAAGGAACGCCAGGCCCGACGAAGAGAAAGCCTGGAGGGCTTGGTGTGGGCACTGATCAGCTCGCGAGAGTTTGCATATAATCACTGATGATTCGATGTCACCTATACGAGCTGAACGTCTTATAGGCAGTCCGATACAAGGGCAGAGCCGATGAAACATCCTCGTTGCTATCACTGTCGAGGGATCGCCTCCAGCCGGCGTGACTTTTTGAGGGTTGGATCTCTGGGCTTTCTAGGGATTGGACTCAGCGACTACCTCAGATTGGCCAGTATTTCCAGCTTGGCTGCACTCGGGGTGACCGGGAACGAGGTCCGAGCCCAGGCCTGCATTCTTCTCTGGTTGGAGGGAGGGATTAGTCAGGTAGACAGCTGGGACCCGAAAGGGAACACCGGGTTCAAACCAATTTCCACGAATGTGCCTGGTATCCAGATCTCGGAGCTGTTGCCCCGGGTGGCCGGCCACATGGACAAGCTCTCAATCATACGCTCCATGAGGACCAAAGAGACGAACCATCCACAGGGAACCGACGGGTCATCGCCCCAATCCGGTAACCAAGTTTCCCAGTTTTGGATCGATCGTGTCGAAGGAGTTGGGCCCGCGCCGTGACCTCCCGCCCTACGTTGTGGTTCCGACGCCCACCGAATTCGATTTCTTCAGCTAAGAAGAAGCCTACAAGGCTTCGTTCATCGGTGGAGGCTACGATGCCATGATCCTCCCGGATCCCAGCAAACCCGATTTCTCTGTTCCAGAACTGAGTTTCCGCAAATCGATTTCCAGCGAAGTCCTCGAGGACCGCAGAACCCTTTTGGACATTGTGGACCGCCAGTTCTGTCAACAGGAACAGCTGAGCGAGTTTGCAGCGATGGACGACTTCCAGGGACAGGCCTTGCGGATGCTCCTGTCGGACCATGTCAGGAACGCTTCCGATCTCTCTCGGGAGTCGAAGCAAACGAAGGATCGATACGGCCGCCATCGGGTCGGACAAAGCGTCCTCATGGCGCGACGGCTGGTCGAGGCTGGGTGTCGATTTGTCACGGCGGCAGGTTACAAGCACGGCCAGTGGGATACTCACAGCAACAATGACGAAAACCTGCGCGAGACCCTTACCCCCATTTTGGACCAGACCCTGTCCGCGTTGTTAGAGGATCTGGATGAAAGAGGACTGCTGGATTCGACGGTCCTCATAGCGACCGGAGAGTTCGGGAGAACGCCGGACGTCAACCACAGGAGTGGGCGTGATCATTGGCCTCACTGCTGGTCGCTGGTGGTCGGTGGCGGCGGCATCCAAGGAGGTCGGATCGTTGGTGCCAGCGATGACAGCGGGGGCTGCGTTGCCGAGCAACCCGTGTCGATTGGCGACCTCTACGCAACGGTCTACAAGGCAATGGGAATTGACTGGACCAAGACCTACCTGACTCCTGTTGGAAGACCTGTCTACATCGCAAATGGATTCGATGACGAGGCGGGAACTCCGATCAATGAGCTCGTCTAGAGGGAAAAGTCAGGAAGTAATACTGCAGTCCGCCTGACAGAACAGCCTGTCCCCTTCTCGCGCCTCGCCCCACTTTACGCCTCAGAAAGGGACTGTTTTTCGAAACGGCAAGGATTCGAGACTGTAGAGCCTCTTTTTGAGTGTTGAGCAGAGGTTGTTCTGTTCCGGAACAACTCAATCAGCGGGCAAAGGAAAGGGGTGGTGCCATCAAAGGGGGTGACTCTTCAACGTAGAGGAAGATGAGGGAGGTCGGGAAGGGACACGACTCAGTCGTCAGCCGCTGAGAAGGCGTGGGAGCGCTGCTCTCGCAGCGTGAACAATTGTCCTTCGAGCTGGGAAATGGGATGCCTTCGCCTGCGATAGTGTCCCTGTCTGCGGAAGTGAGCGATCGAATCGCTGACAGCGGCTCGGGAGCCGATAACCACTCCGTCGGTGAAGAAGCGAATCCGAGAACGGAAGAGGCCGGGACCAACCGACCCTTCCTGCCCCGTGTATGCCAGATCCCTAGGGGCTTCAGCCGAATTCCCCCCTGCCACCACCGCCCCGCGCGCGCGAGTACAGCCGTGCGCGGTAGATCTCAAAAGAAGTGTGCTGCGACGTGGCAGGGAAGAGCTCGTGTAAAGGAGCCAGGAAGGACGTCCCTTAGCACTTGGCACGCCAGTAAGCGGATCCGGCCTCCCACTGCTCAGGCTTTTCGACAAGTCCGGCCCGGAGAGCATTCAATTCAACATAGAGCAAGCACTCCTGAATAGCATAAAGATCCATTAACTCTGGATTCTTGAACCGGCCCGCCCACAAATGACCTCGACGGCCGTGCTCTCGGTTGAACCACTTAGCGTATTCTCCGTTGATATGATGCATGATCAACGACAAATGGAATTCCCGCAGCGACAATTGGAAATCCCCACACGAGGGATAAAAAAAAGAGCTGTAGCCGTCCTCTGAGACGACTCTTTTCGGGGTCCTCCTTTCTGTAAAAAAGAGAGATTGTTTTTAGAATGCGAGGGGGATGGAGTGAGGGCGTAGCCCGAACGGAGCTCCCCCTCGCTCGCGCCGGCGTCGAGGGGAGTGGACCAGATCCACGAGGCTCCTGAGCGGCCTCTGTAGGGCGCTGTACGACCTCTCCCCTTGGCGGGCACTCGTCTATCGTCCCCACCAAGCACTTCCCAGGGGCCAATCAGCCGATTTGCCCGGATTTGAACTCCTCGCGGTTTCCTCATTTCGTGGTTTCCTGCTGTTTCTTCTTGGCGCTCTCCATTCGGTAGCTCGAGACGTTGAGTTCCAGAATCACGCTGTGGTGCACCACCCGATCAATCGCCGCCACCGTCGTCATGGGGTCCTTGAAGATCCTCTCCCAGTCCGAGAAGATCAGGTTGCTGGTCAGCAAGATGCTGCGGCGTTCGTAGCGATGGGCCAGCAGTGTGAAAAGAACCTCCATTTCCTCCCGACTTTGCTGAACGTAGCCGATGTCATCGACTATGAGAGCCTCGAAGCGATCCAGTTTCTTGAGCTCCTTCTCCAGAGTCAGATCGATTTTGGCCCGCAGCAATCGCTGTACCAGCAGGGCGCAGGTAGAGAATAGAACCCGGCGCCCCAGCAGAATCAACTCCTGCCCCAGAGCACAGACTAGATGCGTCTTGCCGCTTCCAGGGTTGCCGAAAGCCAAGACGTTCTCGGCGCGATCCAAAAACGTACCTTCCAGCAGCGCCGTCAGTTGTCGATCCACGCTTTGGGGCAAGCGCGAGCGGTCCAACGCCGTCAGCGTTTTCTCCCAGGGAAGCTTCGAGATTCGGCGCAGGCGCTGGATTTTGCGCTCGTGCCGCTCCGCCACTTCGATCTCAGATAACGACAAGAGAAACCGGGGATAGGACAGACTTTCCTGGGTAGCCAGTGCCGCCTGGGCGGCGGAGTGCTCCCGAAAGGCTGGTAGATGCAGCTGGACAAGGCACTCGCGAAGCCGGGTCAAGTTGCCTCCACTCATGATCTCACCTCCCGGCTCTCCAGCAGCGTGTCGTAGACGCCCACGTCCATCTTCTCCACCGCCACTTCCCAGGGCTCCACCACCGGATCGACGAGGCATTCTCGTAGTGCTTCGAAACGGATTCTTTGTCCCCTCTCAATCAGCCCCTGAAGTGCCTCTCGCACTCGCTGCTCACCTTCCTGGGCAGCCAACTCGAGGATCTTCAGATACTGGCGATCCGCCGTGGCTGGACAATCTTGGCGCAGCTCGTCGTAGGCGACTCGAAACAAGATCCCCGGAAACAGATCCTCGCGCCAGCGATAGCGAGTGAACGCCCCCGGCTTGCGCACCAGGGAATGGATCACCTGCCGGTAGTCAATGCGATGCTTGCCTTCTCCTCGCAAGCGAGGCATGCGTGCCTGTGGCTGACCCCCGTAGTAGACCTCCACCTGATCCGCCCACACCCTCACCTGCACCCGCTCGCCGATCAACCGGCTGTCCACCGAATAGGTGTTGTGGCGAACCCGGATCGTACTGCTGGGGGAGACTCTCACCCACTGCCGGGTGAAGTCATCCAGACGGCGTGCCGGCAACGGGCGCATCACGGCCAGCTCTTCTCCCAGGCGCTTTTGCCGGGTCGCATTGCGCCGGTCCACAATCACCGCTACAAAACCCTCGTACTCTTCCCGGCTGGAAAAATCACGGCTACACCGCAGCAGCAGTTCCTGCTCGATGGCCCGTTTCAAGCGGTGATGGGCCTGTTCCACATCCCCGTTCTCGTGAGCCTTTCCTGCCTGGGTGCGACTCGAGCGCATCCCGAAGTGTCTCAGCAACCCTTGATAGCGCTCGGTGAACTCTTCCCGTTTCAGGTTGTTGACGGCCGCCGAAAGCCGGTCTGTTCGGTGTTCCTCGGGCAGCGCCCCCAACTCCCACAACGCGTTCTGAAGCCCCAGGCTGAGGCTCTCAAAGGACTCACTGAAACACAGCGTGGTCGCTTCCCAGTTCGAGTAGGCCAAAACAAAGTGGTACAGCAGATGGGGAAACGGCTGGCCCTGGATCGTCACTCCCAGACGCCCCATAAACGTAAAGTCCGATTGAGATTGATGTCCCGGCCGATACTTCTGCGGGAACATCACCTCCTTCGCTTCTCCGTGTTGTGCCTTCCACTGCTTGATCCTGCGCTGCAGCGTCCTCAACTGACCTTGCTGGAAGGCCCCTTCCTGCTGGCGGCACAAATACTCGAACACCGCTGTCGCTTCCACCGTCGGAGATCGCTTCAGGATCTCTTCCACCTCTGGCCACACCGACTCGAACGGATCCGATCGAGTTCGCCATTATCGCTCCGGCTGACTCTGGCTCGGCAGCTTTCCCGACTTCAGGTACTTCCGAGCCGTCTTTCGCGACAGCCCCGCTTTGGCCGCCGCCATCGTTAGCGTCTTCTCGTTCTTTTGCAACTTTACTAACCTCCGCACTTGCTGATCCTTAACCATGCCCTCATGGTCAGGATCAGCCCTGAAAAAGTGGGGAATTCTATTTGTCGTCGTGGGAAATTCTAACTGTCGCCAATCAGATGCATCAGGGCCGAAACGTCGAACAGCCGTCGGTTGAAATAGAGCCACCTGGGACCGTCCCAGTCCTTGGTCTTGATCTTCCAACGCTTGCCGTATAGGCCGGCCGCTTCCTGCTCGAGCTGGAGGCGTGTGAGCTCCCTGAATTTCTCGAAATGGACGATCAGATGATAGTGGTTGTCCAGGACTTCGAAAGCGAACATTCGGCAGCGGTAGGCACCGACGTAAAAGAGAATCGTCTCGGTGAGTTGGCCCTGGGCGAGTGGAGACTGAAAGGGAAAGAATTTCGGAGAGCCGGCAACACGTGTCATCAGATGGTAGGTTGCAGCCTCGGAGCTCTTATGACGAGCGGTTCTGGGCATTGTGTTCGCCTCCTATCGAGTTCTTAGAATCCGAGCTCCTGACGGGCAGGGCTCCCTTTCAATAACGGTCGTCTCTGGGAATCTACGAAATCTTCTCTCCCATAGACACCAGATAGACTCCGCTCCGGGCCTAACCCGAACCCGGACGAAGGAAACACCGGGCCACCCAGGCCTCCCGTCGGCCCTTCAAGAGTTCCAAGAGTTCCAAGAGTTCCAGCCTGTCCCCTTCTGGATCTGTTCCCCTTCTGGATCTGCCCTTCTGGATCTGCTGGATACAGCCTTTCTGGTGAAGCGGATAGGCTGCTTACTGCGACGCGATTTGAGGGTCAGGGCGTCCCAGGAAACACTGTAAGCTTTTCATCGGACCCGCGAAGGGATAGTCTGCTCAGATGAGGGATTGCCGCTTCAGCTCCTGCCATTTTCTAACCGGGCTTACACTCTTGATTCTTCCTTTGCAGGGACCTGTCAGCAGCCTGCGGGCTGAAGTCTGGGAAGGCTTTAAATTGTTTGCACAAGGTACTTTTGAAGACGGCGGCTCCAACACCTACGTCTCTGCGGCAGGGAGGATCCAGCTCATCAACCGGCTGGACCTGAACCAGGATGGCCATATCGACCTCTTCGTGGCCAACGGCCACGGCCACAGTGAGAACGAAGATGCCTATATCTATCTGAACAACGGCGGGACCATCGACCCCCTTCGCCGGATCCCTCTTGCCACGGATAGCGCCGTCGAGGGACTCGTTGTCGATCTGAACCGAGACGGACACTCCGATCTGGTAGTAGTCAATTCCGTCGGAGGCATCACCAGCAAGACCCACAGCTACATCTACTACGGGACCGAAGGCCGCTTTCCGGTCTCCCGACGCCAGAAGCTCAAGACCTGGACGGGCCTGGAGGCAGTGGCCGCAGACTGGAACCGGGACGGCTTACTGGATCTGGCATTCGCCTGCTCCAATCCGGGCGCGGAAGCGGACTCGAGGCAGTCAGTCATCTACTGGAACTCACCTCAGGGATTCGACGAGAGCCGACAAACACCACTGAGGGGGGCAGGCTTGGCGATCTTGTCGTCCGATCTCAATGGAGATGGGGCCGAGGACCTGTCCCTGGCAGGAGAGTCCCAGATCGCCATCTATCTGGCCACGCAGGAGGGACTGGCGCTGGAGCAACCGCTACGACTGGACTTGAAGGCCAAACATCTGGGAGCCGGAGATCTGGATCAGGACGGGCATGCCGAGCTCCTCATCCTCACCGACTCCGGAGTCGATGTCTTGCCAGGAAGCTCGGCTGGACCCCAGCTTGGCAAGCGACCCCATCTGGCGGTCGAAAACCCCTGGCAGCTGGCGGTAGCGGATTTGAACCGGGACGGATTCCCCGACCTGGCCGTCACCTCTTCCCACCGCAGCGGCAACGGTTATACCGACTCTCTCATCTTCTGGAACCGGGAGGGCCACCTCTCCGACGCCGACCCGACCCGGCTGGCCACGGTCCACGCCCGCGGCATCAGCGCTGGAGATCTGAATGGCGACGGCTGGCCCGAGCTGGTGGTAAGCAACAACCACTCCTTCAACGATATGAACATCCAGTCCTTCGTCTTCTGGAACCGGGAGGGAAAGTTCCTGCCAGGCCACAAATCGATGCTGGACACGAAGTCCGCTATGGGCAACTGCATCGGGGACGCCAACAACGATGGACACCAGGATGTGGTCCTCTTCAATTTCGAAGGCGGACTGCGTACTGGCTACAACCCCAACTTCATCTACTGGGGAGATGGCACGCGGAACTACTCGACGCAGCGGCGCAGCCAGCTCTGGGCGGGCTACACGGTGGGCACCGCGCAGGCCGATCTCAACGACGACGGCCGAGTGGATCTGGTCTCGGGCGAGGCCCGCTACGCCCTGGGAAGGCCGGTGACGCTGAATGCCGTATACGTGTGGTACGGGAGTAGCCAAGGCTACACCTCGGACCGGAGAGCCATTCTCTCGGTAGAGGATCCCGAGATGGGAGCGGTAACCGCGGACCTGAACCGGGACGGCTACCTGGACCTGGTGATTGGAGCGGCCGAGAGGGACTCCCAGGGACGCGTGGGCTATGTCATTCTCTATGGTGGAGCGGAGGGCTTTTCGCCCGGGAGACGGGAGATCATCCCCATCGGTAGTCTCGCTCTGCCGCCGGTGATAGCTGACTTCAACCGAGACGGCTTCCTGGATCTGGTAGGAGGCTCTACCGGCGACGGACTGCACCTGGTCTACGGATCCGCCGCCGGGTTTCACAGTAACCACCAGAAACTCATCCCCAAGGGTCGGATCGCCTATGTGGAGGCTGCTGATTTCGACTCGGATGGCTGGTTGGACCTGGTGGTTCCCGTCACCGACTACCCTCGGAACCATGAGGGTGACCTGCGCATCTACTACGGGTCGCGCGCGCGAAGGCTTCCAAGAGCGAGGAGAAAATACGCTGCGCCAGATGACAGCTCTAGATCCCAGCGTCTCCGACTTCAACCAGGACGGCTTCCTGGACCTGTTCGTCCCCAACTACTCAGGCAACTACAAGAGAAGCATCCCCTGCTTCCTCTATTGGGGCGGCGCCAATGGATTCGACTGGGAGCGGCGCCTGGACCTGAACGGCGATTCGGGCACCGCTTCGCTGACGGCTGACTTTGACGGCGACGGCTGGATCGATATCTTTCTGCTCACCCACAAGAGGGACGGAAGCCGTGACCGTCCCGGCGACCCCATAAACCACACCACACCATCCTTTCTCTATTGGAACGGAGCCCAGGGCTTCTCGGAAGAGAGGCGCACCAACATTCCGACCGTGGGGCCCCACGGCCAGATGATCCGGGACCCGGGTAACATCTATACCCGCACGCTGGCCGAGGTCTATCTGTCGCCACCTCACCGACCTACGAAGGGGAGCGAACCCAGGTCGATTAGATGGAAGGGAGAAACTCCCCTGGGGACAACCCTCTCCTTCCAAATTCGCACGGCTGCTGTAACTGAAGCTATAGAGAGGGCGGTCTGGAGGGGCCCATCGGGTCCCGATAGCTGGTTCACGGAGCCGGGTTCCATTCCCCCCACTCCGAAATCGCACACCTGGTTCCAATATCGGGCTCGGCTTGCCACTCCCAACGGAGGAGCCAGTCCCGTCTTGACACGAGTCGAGGTAGATTTCCGGTAGGCCGAATCCGCAAAGCGAGGCAAAGTATGAAAAGACTTCCTCTTGGCCCTCTCTACTACGAGTTCAGCCGCCACAATGAAGTGCGCCTTCGAATCCAGCCTGGAGAATGCGTCATTGTCGAGACCGAGGATGCATTCTCAGGCCAGATTCGTACTGACGGCGACCGCCGAAACCGAGAAGCGGTTCCACTTGGCAACCCTGAGAACGGACCAATTCATGTCGAAGGGGCGGAACCAGGAGACACGCTGTCGGTTCGCATCGAGGAGATTCGTCCCAGCATCGGCCAATGCGCTACCCGCACCAGCGATCCCAAGCAACTCAGCGAATGGCTCGGCACCGACTGCCCCCACGGCACCCACGTCTGCCCCATCCGCGACGGCAAGATCTACTGGAGTGACGAGACTACGATTCCGTATCGCCCCATGCTCGGCTGCATCGGCACGGCTCCCGACATGGGAGTGCCCACCACCGGTCCAGCCGGTGTGCACGGAGGCAATATGGACATTATAGAAACCTGTCCTGGCAGCACCGTCTACTTGCCGGTCTTCGTGCCAGGTGCCTACCTGTACCTCGGGGACACCCATGCCGCTATGGGACATGGAGAGCTCTCCGCCAGCGGGCTTGAAATGCCCTCGGAGACCACCATCACAGTCGATTTGATAAAGGGACAGACTGTTCCAGGTCCACGGATTGAGTCGGCAGAGGAGATCATGACAGTGGCCAGCGGCTGTCCGATGGAGCGGTCCACTGCTCAGGCTTATGCCTGGCTCATACTCTGGATGGAACAGGAATACGGCTGGGATCGCTGGCGGGCCTACGACCTGCTGACGCACGTCGGTGAGATTTCGGTCGGCTACTACGCTATAGGCACCGTTGCTGCCAAGATCGGGAAACGATATCTTTCCGGGTCCTGACCCCGATCTGCGGATAGTGACACAGGTCGGGAAGGCGCAGCGGTGGTCTCCGGGCCACCGTCCGTCGAGCCAACAGCTCGCAAAAAGACTTCGGCCGTTACCTGGGACTCTGGTGCATCTTCATCACCGATTGAGCTTGAGAACCCACTCAGCCGCTTGTTCGTGGGATCCGGGGGGATGGGTGTGCCCTCCCGGTTCTGGCACGACGTGGAGTTCCACACCTGTCCTCGAATCCCTCTCGGCCGAAACCTTCCAGACCGATCGGGCGAATCGGATAGCCAACTCCGTTCCCACCCGCGCGTCTCGATCCCCCATCAGCACCCAGAACGACCGATCGGCCAGCTTTCCAGCCTGTTCGGTCAGGGCCAAGGCGCGGACGGACGGGTGCTGCTCCATCCCCCGAAACTCCTGCAGAGCGGCCAGATCTGTCACTGGGACCACCACAGCTCCGCCCCTTATCCGAGCATCATGGGCGGCGTAATGCAGGGCTAGGAAGCCACCGGAGGAGCTCCCGCCTACCACTATCCTTCGAGCATCGGTGTAGCCCTGCTCGATAAGATGGTCCAGCACTTTACTCGTCCTGATGTTTAAATCGGCATTGAAAGTCCCCTGAACATGCTCGATGCGATGGCGCCAACAGTCCAGATTCTTTGGCTTCCCAGGACGCTCATCCCGTCCCTGACATGGAAAGTCGACCGAGACGCATAGATAGCTGTTGTCGACCAGGACCTGATAGCGGCGCTGATAGTACGGATCTCCAAGGCGCTCGGGTGTGCCGGGATCGAAGACGATCATGGTTGGTGCTGGTTGAGCAAGCCTTCTCGACCACAGTCCGAAGCGAATGCCGTCCTTCGTCTCCAGGATCCTAGTATGCTCCGGCTGCTCAGAGGCCTTGGCAGACCCGGGAAAAAACAATAGGGGCAGCAGGGCGAGCACCAATTCTTTCATTTCACTCCTGTTCTATCGATGTCGATGGTATCGGGTCGGGCAAGTGACACCTCGGTGAGCAACGATCTTATCGGGGCCCTGGTGGTGGGGACGGCTCCCGACCGCAACAAACGTGGCTACGGACGAGGCACCGAGAAGGAGATGATTTCCCTGGCATCAGAACGAAGGCCCGTTGACGCTGCACAACGGCTTCGATATCGGTTCGCAAACGGTCCAGCTGCTCCGGCGGCACGACCTGCGGCAGAATGACGTATCCTCATGCAAAAGCGGATCCCGCTTGCGGTCCATGTCCTGAAAGGGGGAAGGGTTCATAATGTCACCCGTCACGTTTCCTCTCGGGCGGAACCCGTGCCGTCGACAGGGTTTCTTCGGGACCTGGCCACTTCTGGAAATCAGGCATGGCTGATCTCGACTGGGCTCTACGGTTACTCCCACGACTCCTTGGTCGTGACCCAGAGCTCTCCCATCTTGACGAGCGTGATCTCGCCGTGATGCTTCTCGCCGTCCATGCTTCCTTCGACCTTTAAAATCGCGGTGCCACCGTCGCTTGACCCGCTTAACACCTTGATGTCACTGGGCGTCATCATCTGCAGGAACTCGATCGCCTCCTTGGTGTCGGCCTCGAGCATTTCGACCTTCTCCTTCGGGAGCAGGGCCTTGATCCGGTTAACGTCGCCGGAACGGACTGCCTCTGTCCACGCCAGGTAGGACTTTCCTGGCTCACCACCATCCGCAGGAAGCGGATCTCCGATGGGAGCATCGGGATCGGAGAGCGGGGCCCGGAAGGAAAAGTCGTATTGATATTTATCGTCGAAGAACTCGGATGGTTTGGCCAGGTGAATTCGACCGGCGAAGCCTTCGGGGCCGGCGCTCTCGAGCTCTAGTTCGGGATAGGGCGAGCCCGAGATGTTTCCTCCATCAGCCGAAAGCTTGACGTCCTGGGAATAGGCCTGGAGCTTTGGTTTTTCATCGAACTCGGCTGTTCTCGTGACGCCTATCTTGACGTAGGCAAAACCGCTCAGGAAGCCGTCGAGCTCCCGCTCCTCGATCGGCTTCTCAGCGAAGATGACCCTCCAGGTCGGGTCTTTCTCGTCGTAGAACCCCTTCTCCTCCGCATAGACGTAGACATAGGGCAGTACAACGGGTTTGCCGTTGGCCGTCAGCGTGCCCGTTGACGCTGGCTTCCTGTTGCCCCACCGCTTGGGACAGCGACAGGGCGAAAATGAAGAGATTCAGGAGAAGAAACCAGGTTCTGAACGATGAGTGTTTGCCCACGATGGGACTCCCTTCTTTCTGCCCTGTCCAGAGATCGAGGCTTGATTGCGCCGCACGGGGGCGGTGTTATCGGTAGATCATCCAGAGTCACACTATACCGTCCAACAGCAGCGGACGGAAGGACCACGCGGACGGACCGTCGCCAGATTACTCTATCCAGAAGGAGAAGAGCCGGGCATTGTAAAGGCGAAAACGGAAACGGATCGACTCTCCTTGGAAGGAGCTCAGGTCCTTCTGGCCTCCCCACTTTGCCTCGACTCGCAACTGATCTCCTTTGATCGGGTTGGCCTCATCCCGGGTCCAGCCTTCCAGGACCTTGCGCCCCTTTTGATCGACCACCTCGACCCTGATCTCGCCCTCGCTGGCGTTGGCGTTCAGGAAGAGACGGCTACCGTCGAAGCGGATCGCACGAGTTTCTACGAATTCTCCTTCTTGATCCGAACCAAAGGAGGTAAAGCGATCCCGCTTGAGCTTGGCCAGGTGGACGCCCGAACGGTAGGGGTCCTTGGTCTCGAAGCGGTGATTGTAGCCTGTGTAGTAGAACCAGAGTTCGTCTCCATGGATCTGGGGACGTGAACCCGCCCACACTTGTCCGGTGTCGATGGCGCCGCCTCCGATCTCCGAGACCGGAATGAAGGACTCACGATTGCCCACCTTGACCCATCTTCTCAGGTCGCGGCTGGTGGCAAGCTTTACGGAGTTCACTCCTTCCTGATTGCGGTTGGGGGCGAGACCACTCGCCTCGAAGTGGTTAGGCAGTCCGATATAGATTCCCTCATAAGGGAAAACGGGCATGTTGTAGATCTCGGTGTTGTAGTGCTCGGGTTGGTTGATGGTCATCGTCCGGAGGCGAGGATTGGCTAGGTGTTCGCGGACCCGCTCCTCCCCCAGCAACTGGTCGTAGGCATCGGCGTGAAAGATCAGCTCAGAATCTGTCCATTTCTCGAAATCTGTGCTGAGCGAAAGGTAGACCGAGCGCCCGAACGGTCCCCGGTGCTTGACGGTGGCGATAAACTGCTTCCGGACCTCGTCGTAGGTCAGGTGGGACTCGTCCTGGCTGGGTATGGGTGGGACGTCCAGTTTGGTGAAGACATAGCCATCGACGGAGACCACCGGTTTCCGGCCGCTGGTACCGATCAGCCCCTTGTAGCGCCGTTCCGGAGTGGCGTCCGGGTCTAGACCCAAAAGAAGTGGATGAAAGTGGACTAAACCACATGTAAACACCTGAAATGCCAGACCTGACGGGTATTCTGGGGTTGTCAAAGAAACTTCAGAACAAGCCGAAAGGAGGCATTTCAGGTGAAGAAAAAGGATAGCGCAATCATCCGCAAACGGGAAGCAGAGGTTGCTCAGCGATTGAGCCCCAGCTGGAACGGTCAAGACCCGAAACCGGTGCTCTCGCCCGAGGTCATCAGCTACGAGGTCTCGGAGAAAACGGGTGCGGTCAGTTACGGTGGTCTGGGGCTGCTGCAGCAGGTGGTGAAGTGGAGTGGGCTGGGGAAAGCCATTGACCAGGCGGTGACGCTGCTCAAACGCCACCAACCGTACCACGAATCGGACCACGTCCTGAGCCTGATCTACAACGTGGCCACGGGCGGGACCCGCTATCAGGATATTGAACTGCGACGTCAGAGTGTGAGTTTCCTGGAGGCGGTGGGAGCCGAGAAGATCCCCGCCCCCAGCACGGCCGGAGACTTTGTGCGCCGCTTTGACGCGCCCGACGTGGTGGATCTGATGGAAGCCGTCAATGCCAGCCGCCTCAAGGTCTGGGCCCAACAACCGGCCCGTTTCTTCCAACGGGCGGAGATCGACGTGGATGGGACGATGGCCCCCACGAGCGGCGAATGCAAGGAAGGGATGGAGATCAGCTACGACGGGCAGTGGGGCTATGCGCCGCTGATCGTGACGCTGGCCAATACGGGAGAGGTGCTCTATGCGGTCAACCGCTCGGGCAACCGTCCCTCTCATGAGGGAGCGGCCGAATGGCTGGATCGGAGTATCGAGCTGGTTCGAGAGGCGGGTTTTCGGAAGGTGCGCCTGCGCGGGGACACGGATTTTTCGCTGACGGCTCATTTTGACCGTTGGACGGAGGCGGGCGTGGAGTTTGACTTCGGGATCGACGCCCATCCGAGCTTCGTCAAGTGGGCGGAGGCGTTGCCAGAAGCGAGATGGAAAGAGCTGGGGCGCCCCAGCCAGGGGAAAGGAAAAGGGAAGAAGCGGCGCCAGCGGCGGGACAAAGTGAAGCCGGAGATTATCAAGAGACGCGGGTTCAAGACGCTGACGCTGGAACGGGAAGAGATCGTGGAGATCGACTACCGTCCGAGCAAAGCGAAGCGAACCTATCGGATGGTGATCTTGCGCAAGACGATCCTGGTCGAGAAAGGCCAGAAGCGGCTGCTGCCGCAGACGCGCTACCACTTTTATGTCACCAATATCTCGGCCAGAACGTTGGGAACGGCGGGAGTCGTACGGGAAAACAACCGGCGCTGCAACCAGGAGAACGTCATTGAACAACTCAAGAACGGAGTCGAGGCCCTGCGGATGCCCTCGGATACGCTGGTAGCCAACTGGGCCTATCTGGTGATTGCGGCTCAAGCCTGGAATCTGAAGGCCTGGATGGGGTTGGTGCTGCCGGCGCGACTGCAAGCCCGAGAGCTGGTGAAGATGGAGTATCGCCGTTTCCTGCGAGAGGTCATTGAAATGCCCTGCCAGATTTTGCGCAGGGGCCGACAGTTGGTCTATCGGCTGCTGGATGTCAATGGTTGGAGCCGTCTTCTCTTGGAAGGCAGTAAGTGGTTGAAACACCGGCCAGCTACCTGAAACTGAAAGGAGATAAAGTAGCTCCGAGGGTCGCCAGAGCTGGGGCGAGGTGTCTCTACAAACGCCCCCCAAGAGGGCAGAATCGTTTTCCCTGAGCGATCGGCGTGGAGGACAGCTGAACACGTGCCTGTTCTGAGTGACTTCGCGCCGAAATTTAGAATTTAGGTCTCCAAAATGGCTCCTCGGAGCCGACAAAGGGGTCTATTTTCGAACTTGCGCTTATTTTGGGTCTAGAGTAGCTTGGCGGCAACAAGGCCTAGGATGTAGGCCAGACCGTAGCGAAGCCCAGCGACAATTGGTCCAGGGTCCTGTCTCCCTTTGAGTGGTGGGTGAGAGTAGCAGTCTGTCCCCTTCTCACTAGCCCCCTCCTCACGAGCCGCCCTTTCCTCCGAGTAACAGGCTGTCCCTTTCTGTTAGTCTTTGGGCTGATGATGTTGTCGAGCAACAGGCTGTCCCTTTCTTCGTCCTTCTCCCTTTCTTCGTCCTGCAGGAGGAACTATGAACCGAGTTTCGTTTTGCCAGTGGGTAGGTTTGGCGATTGTCTGGAGTCTGAGCCTGCCGAGTGGACTGGCTGAGACGACCGTCCTCTACGCCCACCGAATGTTGGACGTGGTTAAGGGGGAGATGTTGTCGAAAGCGGTCCTGGTCATCGAGGGGGACCGGATTGTTTCCCTCAATCCGGAGAAAGTTCCTGCAGAAGGGAGGCGGTTGAATTGGGACGATGTAACCCTGCTGCCAGGGTTGATCGACACCCACACCCACCTGACCAGCAACCGGGAGGGCGACTGGGTGCATCGGTCGGTAAAACAGGGACCCCCAGATCGGGCTCTGGCGGGAGTGCGGGGTGCCTGGAGAACTCTGATGGCCGGCTTCACAACGGTACGGGACCTGGGCACGCGGGGCTTCGCCGACGTTGCCTTGATGGGAGCGATCGACTCAGGGATGCTCGCGGGACCACGAATTATACCTTCTGGGCATCCCCTGGGGATCACTGGGGGACATTGCGATATCACGGGGTACCGTCCTGGTCTTCTGGAACTCGGCCCCAAGGAGGGCGTTGCCGACGGTGTCGACCAAGTGGTTCAGGCGGTGCGCTACCAGATCAAGCACGGCGCCAAGGTGATCAAGACCTGCGCCACCGCTGGAGTCTTCTCCTTCGAGGGATCGGTGGGAGCTCAACAGTACTCAAACGAAGAGTTGGGCGCGATGGTAGAAGAGGCCGCCCGGCACGGAGTCAAGGTGGCAGCCCACGCCCACGGAACCGAGGGAATTCTGGCGGCTGTGCGGGCAGGTGTGGCGTCCATCGAGCATGGCTCGATCCTGACAGACGAAGCCATCCAACTCATGAAGTCCAAAGGGACCTATCTTGTACCCACCGCGTATCTGGTTGATGTCATCAAGACCGAGGAGCTGCCGCCACCCATTCGGGCCAAGTCCGAGTATCTGAAGCCCCTGGCCCGCAGGAGTCTGGAGCAGGCCATCCAGGCCGGAGTAAAGATCGCCTTCGGCACCGATGCGGCGGTCTTTCCCCACGGCGACAACGCCTACGAGTTCGGAACCCTTGTCAACCGAGGGATGTCGGAGCTCGAGACCCTCATCTCCTGGGGGTTTCTGATCGAGGGGTCCTGGAGGCAGGTCGTCTGGCGGACCTGGTCGCCGTACCGGGAAATCCCCTGGAGGATATCCGGGTCATGGAGCGGGTCAGCCACGTGATGAAGGGAGGCGAGGTGGTAAAGGATCTGTGGGGATCAAGGACTTTTGGAGAGCGTGCTGAAGCCTCCCTGCCCCGCGTCGTCCTGATCGGCGACTCCATCCGGATCGGCTACCAGGCAGTGGTCAAGAGAGCGCTTGCGGGCAAAGCCGAGATCTGGGCACCCGAAGACAATTGTCGCTATGCCGCGTATACGCTGGAGCACCTGGATGAATGGATTAGCTCACGGAGGCCCGACGTGGTCCACCTGAATGTGGGTCTCCACGACATGTACTTGATGAAGGAGACAGGGGCATCCAGGACCTCCCTCGAAGACTACGGCAAGAACCTGAGGAAGATCTTTGAGCGAATCGCAAAGGAGACCTCAGCCATCCTCATCCTTGCGCTGACGACGCCCGTCCATGAGCAGTGGCAGGAAGTTTCTGAGGGCTACGGCCGGGTGGTCCGAAGGGACTCTGATGTGGTGCGCTACAATCAGGTGGTACGGCAGCTGGCAAAGGAGTTTTCCCTACCCGTCAACGACTTGTATCGAGTCGTAGGTGAGGTGGGCAAGGAAAAGCTCATGACCAAGGATGGAGTGCATTTCAATCCCAAAGGCAACGATCGGTTGGGGGATGCCGTTGCGACACACATTCGGGATGCCCTGGGAAGTCTTTCAGAGCCGTGACCAGTCGGAAGCGGGACCTGTCGGGCTTGCTCGCAATCTCAATGCTGGCCAGCGGAGACATAGAGCGCGTACAGGCGAATGGCGCTGGCTTCCCTCCCCTGTAAGGTCACCCGGATCTTGAACGGCTGTTTCGGATCCTGGATCTGGTTTTTCCCCGACCATTTCACCGGCACCCGCAGACCTGACTCCTCCACCAGGGCCGCGCTCTCACCTGAGTAGCCAGGAAGAGGACGCTCCAGATGATCCACCAGCTCCAGCTTGAGGCTGGAGTGCGGTCCTACACCCTCGGCATTGACCCAAAGCGAGGACGGCCGCAGCAGTTCCAGGTCGGAAGTGACCAGGATACCCTTCTCGTCCGGGTCGCGGAGAGAGAGAGAGCCGAAGCGGTCCCGCCCCAGCAGCAGCAGTCCGATACCCGAATGGCGTTTCCAGGGACGGCCGGTGCGAGATCCCATCCGTTGATCCATCTGCCCGTACCAGATGTAGGTCATCTCCCCGACGTTTTCGAACCCCTGTCCCTGGGAAAGGCCCCCATAGTCCCAATCCCTTCCATCCTCACCCAGCTCCGCGAAGATGAAGTCGGGGAGGGGCTCGCGGAAGTGGAGGCCATCGTTGCTGACCAGAAATCCCAGGGGGTGAACCACGCCCGTCCAGTCCTTGGCTCCATGCCAGAACCCGGTGATGCCGATGAGCACATTGCCCCGGTTCCAGACGCTGGCACCTTCATGGGTCTGCTCGTTGGCAAGAGGTCTCTCCAGAGAGGACGGCCTCTGGAACTGGCCTTCCCGGGCGAAGCCCATGGTCTGGGATCGGGACCAGTGGATGAGGTCGGGGGAGCGGAAGATCTCGATGTGCCTCCCATAGGGCTCCACGGCGGGACTTCCCTGCCCCTGTCCCGACAGATAGTACATGCCCTGCCAGCGGTAGAGCCCGGCACCCTCCACGTCGGTGACCAGGTGGATGTTTGCAGAGAGGGTCTTGCCCGCTCCGGAGACCAGCTCGTCCGCCACCCGCCAGCGCAAGCCGTCTGCGCTGTAGAGAGGAAGGTTGACGGCTCGGGTTCCCCAGCCTTCCGGACTGGCATCCTGCACATGAGGCACCGAATACTCCCCGTACTTTCTTATCAGGACCACTGCCTTGAAGCGGCGGCTGGAATCGGGGTCCTCCGGTTCGTGGACAACTAGGATATGATAGCCGTGGAAGCCTTCGGGCATTAGCAGCAGGTTGTTGTTGCGGTTGCCCCGAAACTCGACCAGCCCCAGGTCGGGTTTCTCCCAATGAATCCCGTCCTGGCTCTCGGCGTAAAGAAATCGCCAGCCCCGGAAGTCGATACCGCCCCCCAATTCGGGTGTGACGAACCCCTCCCGCGAGGCCCCGACGTACCACATCTTGAACTTGCCCTGATGACGGATCACGGTTCCGTAGTAGCGCTGCTGCCACTCATCGGGATCGCCCGGCTCCCCCAAGGGCAGGACCGGATTGTCGGGATGCTTTCGAGGCTGGTGCATGCTCAGGTAGAGGTTGTACGTAAAGGGGATGGACACGTCGTCGAAGGCAAAAAGGGTGGCGTCTTCGTCCCTGACCAGAACCGTCGGAGTTACCTTCTGGCTGGCCTCGATCGCCCCCCCGGAGAGGAGAACCGAGCAGATCACCACCAGAGTACTGCAAGTTCCAGTGCTGCGCGCGGATCTGAAAGCTGAAAGGAGAGTCATGATGTTCCTTATACGCCCGCTGCTTCCTCCTGTCCACCATCCAGGCGAGAGTGCGAGGGGCGGCGGCTCAGGGCTCTAGATAGGGCCAGGTTGGAGGATCCTGACTGAGGGCTCTCTTCCACTTGTCGGTGGCACGGTCAAGCGCTGGCTTGGCGTCCAAGAAACCGAACACACATAGCTGTACCGCCTCCCAGAGGGCGAAAAGGAGCTCGTAGCATTGAGGAGAGCCAGGCGAGGTAGGGAGTCCCTTCTCAATCACCGTCGCCTTCAGGGGGAGACTTGGATCCTGGAGGAGGGCTTCCTGAGTCTCCCACACAGTCCTGCGCGCGCGGAGAGCTCGCCGTAGTCCAGGTGGAGGCGCCGAGCAGCGTCGGGACCGGTACAGTAGGCCATGAAATCGAACGCTGCCTTGGGGTGCCTGGAATGCCGGCAGATCATCATGTTCTGAAGCGTGCAGGGAGCGCTGTTTCCCGGAAACGCTGCTACACTCCAGCAATCTCCGATCTCGGATTCGCAGCAATCTCGGAGTCTCTGAGCGAGCCGGACTCCGGTCGACTCTGTCAGCGTCACGGCTCCCTCGATGAAGGCCTGAGTCGATCGTTCGGCATCCCAGCTCAATACGTCCGGCGGAGCGTATCTTGCAACCTGCCGCCTCAGCATCTCCAGCGCTTCCACTCCAATCTCCGTGCTGACCAGGGGCTCCCAGGTGTCTGTCAGAAGAGGTTGTCCAAACGACCAATATCTAGCCAGGAAGAGTTTCGTAAGATCGTGGGCATATCCAAAAGGGTGATAGGGGTAGACCGCTACTTCTACACCCAGACCATATCGGCCAGCACCCGTATTCCTCTCGAGCATCCGCTCGTACTCGTCCCAGTCTGGGGGTATCTCCTCCACGAGATCGCTCCGAAAGAAAACGAAAGGAGAGCGAAGCCGGAGCGGAAGACCGTAACGGACCCCGGTTTGGCCGACCACGCTTTCATCGAAGCGGAGAACAGGTTCAAAGAAGTCCTCCATGGGATAGCCCGACTCCTGAATCATCTGATTCAGGGGGAGCAGGTGGGGAAGTAAGAGAAACTGCCACTCCCGATCATCGCAAAACAGATCGAAGCTCGGGTGCTCGGAGGAGGCATCGGCCTGAGCCATGGGTTCCATGTACCACCACCCAAACGGATAGGGCGTGGCACAGTCTCGATCTGCGCGCCGGTGCTCTCCTGGAACTCGGACGCGAAGGTCTCAAGCGCCTTCTGATAAGACTGACCTTCGAAACTCAACAGCCTCAGTCGCAGCCCTTCGTACTTTCTCATCTGCTTCACCAATGGCACCGCTGCGGAACCCGTCCGCAAGTTTGCCCGGAAATGAGACCCTGAGAAAGGGACAGACTGTTTTTTCTCCACCGCTGTTTTCATCGGCGAGGATGAGAAGAACGTTGTGACGCCTGCGCTTCCCTCTTAGCAGAGAGGGTGCAACCAGGGCGGAGCCTGACCACCTACCGTTGGGATTCTGAAGTTTCAGCTCAAGCCTTCGGTCGGCCGTTTACGCCATAATCTCCTGGATCCCAGGTAACAACCCTCATTTCGTAGTGGAAGTCTTCCGAGACTTGAGTGTAGTAGGCGGTGACCACTCGACCATCGCCTAGCTGGACGCTGCTGGGGTAGCCGCAGTCGGGTCGGGGACAGTCGGCGATTCGGATTGGTGGACTCCAGGTCTTGCCCTTGTCGTCACTGAGCCGAACATCCGCGCCGAAGTTGCTCCAGCAACGGTTGCCGTAGCTGAGTAGAACTCGGCCATCGGCCAGCGCTGCGAGGTTCCCGGGAACCTGCATCGGCAGGCTCAAGGGCATCCGACGCTGCCAGGTTCGAGCGTCATCGATCGAGGCAAACAGTTCCAGGTGAACATCGCGTTTCTCCCTGAACTCTCTTGAGACCGCCAACCAGTGGCCTCCACCCAGGTGTAGGATGTCGGTCTCGTTGCCCCTGGGATTCAAGCTGACCACCTCTCCCCAGGTATGTCCATCGTCGCGGCTGCGGAGAAGATAGCCCTCCCGCACATCGCCTTTTCGGAGATAGACGGGGGCACAGAGTGAGCCATCCTCGGCGACTCGAATATTCCCGAAGGGCATGAATTCATTGTTCTTGCCAGCGGGGGAGTCGGGGGGTTTGGGAAAGTTGTAGCTGCGCGTCCAGGTTCTGCCACCGTCGGAGGACCGGCAGACCCAGGCCCGGATCACCCGCAGATGAGGACCACTCAATTGCCCCTTGGGAGCACGGTCGGCCCAGCCGCTGCAAAGGACGACCAGGTCTCCGTCGATAGCCAATCCGGCGGCGCAGTTGGTGCGGGCCGTCGTAGGTTCGTGCTCGGCAGGACGGCCATGGAAGCGCCAGGTCTTGCCGTCGTCTTCGCTGGCCCAGCAGTCCAGATCGCCTTCCCACTGGGCATGACAGGGCTGGTTGAAGATGAAAGCGACTAGCGTCCCATCTTTCAAACGCTCCAGATTGGGCCAGGCGCAGACCTTTTGAATGGCCGTACGATTGACCATTCTCCGACGACCTTCCGCCGTCTCGCCCCGGGTCTCGGATGTGATTGCTGGCAGAGCCAGCGAGGCAGCACCGGCTTGGAGAAGCTGACGTCGATTCACGGATCACCTCCCAGTAAGAAGCAGAAAAAGCAGACTGATTGATCGAATTATGCCATTCTGCTGAAGAACTCGCGAGGCTTGGTTGCCAGGGGAGATGGTGGGATGAAAACAGAAAGGTACGATCTTCTGGTCAGAACCGGACGTCTGATCTGTCCCAACTCCGGCCGAGACGAAGCGGGCGCAGTGGCGGTGCGCGGGGAGTGCATCTCGGCTGTTGGACCGGGACTGCAAGGCTTCAGCGTCCTGACTCGAGATTTCCCCAACGGCCTGCTTCTCCCAGGTCTCGTATATCAAAGTTCGGAGTCGATCCCGACACGGAGTTCCTGCCGCGGGGTGTAACCACGGTCCTGTCCCAAGGAGACGCCGGTGCCGAAAACTGGGACGACTATCTCGAAACTACCATCAGAGCCTCCAGGACACGGGTCCGTCTGGCGATCAACCTGTCGGCGAGAGGGGAATCGATGCCGGGTGGCAGCCTCGAGCGGCTCGAAGACGCCAACGAGGAAGAATGCGTCAAGGCGATCCAAAAGGGGGGTGAACTGATCTGGGGAATTGCCTTCAACAGCGGCCGCGCCAGCTGCGGGCAGAACGACCCTCGTGCGGTGATCAAGCGGGGACTCCGTGTGGCCGAGGCAACGTCCCGTCCTATTCTCTACGGACTCCGCGATCCTTCGGACTGGCCCCTGCAGGAGCAGCTGGCGCTGCTGCGGCCGGGCGACGTCGTTACCTACTGCTACCGTCCCGGCCCGACCACGATCGTCGAGCATGGCCGAGTGCATCCGGCCGTCCACGAGGCCCGCTCCCGGGGAGTCTTGTTCGATCTGGGACACGGGATGGCATCCTTCAGCTTCGAGGTGGCGGAGCTGGCATTGGCAGACGGATTCCCACCCGACACCATCTCCACCGATCACTACACTCGACACCGGGGAAGCCAGCCCCAGCACGACCTCCCCCATACCCTATCCAAGATGTTGGCAATAGGAATGCCGGAGGAAGAGGTGTGGGCCGCCGTTTCCTCCCGGCCAGCGGAGGTCTTGGGGTTGGATGGGGAGACAGGCACCCTACAAGCCGGGGCTTGCGCGGACTTCTCGATCCTCGAGCCGGAATCCAATCCTCGATTGCTCAAAGACACACAGGGCAACGGCCGAGAGGGCGTGCTCTGGAAACCCACTGCGACGGTGAGAGCCGGTGAGTTGATCGAGCCCTGATTCCTGCCCGACCAGCTCCCTCCCACGGCTAGTTCTCGTTTCCCTCCTCCAGGAACTGGTTGGGCTTTTGGAAGATTGCCAGGGTCAGACAACCCTCTGGACTGTGGGCAGTGTGGGTCGATCCAGGATGTCGCCAGACGACATTACCGGCGCTGCAAACCCCTTCCTCGTCCACCAGTGAGCCTTCCAGGACGAAGGTCTGTTCGACTGCTGTATGACGGTGGGTTGGGAGACGGGCCCCCGGATCCATCCGAAACAGGGCGGTGTACGCCTCTCCGGAAGAATCCCTCCATAGCATCTTGACCTTCACCCCCGGAAAACTCGTGGGTTCCCACGAGAGCTTCGATACGTCAATGTACTCAGATCCATCTCTCGATTGTCCCATGTTCGTTACCTCCTCTAGAATTACCTCATCGGAGAGAGCCCTTTGTGGGGAACGCCCCGACTCTCGGACCTGGCGTCATGGTAACCTGATTCTTCCTGGAGGAACCCGTCGTTCCACGCAGGGTCAAACGTTCACGTCGTCTACACTGAGGAGAAGCATGCCAACTCCCAAGGTGGCTGCCAAGCAGCCGATCCAGATCGATCTTGAAAAGGGCCAACATTACTGGTGCGCATGTGGAAACTCGAAGTCGCAGCCCTTCTGCGACGGTTCTCATAGAGGCACCGGTTTCGAGCCACTTGGATTCACTGTCGAACAGCCAGAGGAAGCGCACCTCTGCATGTGCAAGCGTACGAAGAACCCACCGTACTGCGATGGTAGCCACACCCATCTCGGTGAGGTTGAAGTCGAACAGTCGCCTGCTGCAAGCTCGGACAGCATGCCGGAGCCAAAGAATACACCGGAAGAGCCTACCGTCGAACTGATTCATGCACTGGCCCGAGACGGACTTGAGAAGACGGGCCATCACGGACCCGTGGCCGCCATGGGGGTTCCCAGACCGACACTGCCTCGCTGGGATGATATCCAGATTCTCACCGCTCAGCTGGCGGCAAAGCCTCTGCTGGAGGATGTGGAGGTGGGTACCGAGCTTGTCATCGGCCCCAATGCCAGGAAGCCGCTGCAACTCGACATTCCCCTCTTTGTCTCAGACATGAGCTTCGGAGCGCTTTCGGAAGAAGCAAAGGTAGCGCTATCGAAGGGGGCCGAGCTCGCCGGCACCGGCATCTGTTCGAGCGAAGGAGGAATGCTGCCCGAAGAACAGGCCGCAAACTCCCGTTACTTCTATGAGCTGGCCTCCGCCAAGTTCGGCTTCTCCGAGGATCTCCTGACGAGGGTGCAGGCCTTTCACTTCAAGGCTGGCCAGGGAGCGAAAACGGGTACAGGGGGCCATCTGCCTGGCAACAAGGTCAAAGGCAAGATCGCCCAGGTTCGCAAGCTGGAGGAAGGACAGAACGCGATTTCGCCCCCGACCTTTGCCGAGTTCACCACCCCCGCTGACTACCGACAATTTGCCGAACGGGTGCGAGAGTTGACCGGGGGCATTCCCATCGGGTTCAAGATGTCGGCTCAGCATATCGAGCGCGACATTGAGTTTGCGCTGAAAGCCGGTGCTGACTACATCATCCTGGATGGACGGGGCGGTGCCACCGGCGCTGCTCCACTGATCTTTCGAGACAACATCTCCGTCCCCACGATTCCCGCCCTGGCTCGGGCCAGGAGATTCCTGGACCAGCAGGGGCGGCAGGATGTGACACTCATCATCACCGGAGGCATACGAACTCCCTCCGACTTCATCAAGGCGCTCTGCCTTGGTGCGGATGGGGTTGCCCTTGCCAACTCAGCCATCCAGGCCGTGGGCTGCGTTTCGGCCCGGATCTGCAACACCAACAACTGCCCGGCGGGCGTCGCGACTCAACAAGAACATCTGCGGGCCAGACTCAATGTCGACCTATCAGCTCAACGGCTGGCTCGCTTTCTGCAGGCATCGGTGGGGCCGATGCAGGTAATGGCCCGTGCCTGCGGCCATACCCACCTCGATCAGTTCCAGGCCGACGACATTGCGACCTGGAAGAAGGAGATGGCGGATCTGACGGGGATCCGATTTGCTGGCGTCGAAGGGACTTCGTGATCTGGAACTCGAACGTAGCTTTGAGGCCAGCGCTACGACCCCGACCCAAAGTTTCCTCCTGCGGGACGATGCTAGAGGACCAGCCGACTCAGATCTCGGATAGCTCTCCGAGCTTGCCGTCGCTGTCGCCCAGAGATCCGGGCTGCACACCGACACGGTCGAGTATCGAAAGATAGAGATTGGTCATTGGGGTCTCGTCGGGAAAACGGATGTGCCGGCCAGGATGGAGCCTACCGCAACCGCGTCCGGCCACCAGCACTGGCAGATCGCAATGAGTATGATCGTTGCCATCTGAGAGGCCGCTTCCGTAGACGATGATGGAGTGGTCGAGCAGGGAACCCTCTCCGTCCGGAGTGGAGCGCAGACGGTCGATGAAGTAGGCAAACTGCTCCATGTGATAGCGGTTGATCTTGCGAACGTCTTCGACTTTCTTGGGATCCCCTTTATGGTGGGTCAGACCATGGTGGGCATCTGGGACGTCGATTTCCCGGTAGGTTCGATTGCTGCCCTCGCGTCCGAACATGAAGGTCGCTATTCGCGTCACATCGGTCTGGAATGCCACCACCTGTAAATCGAACATCAGTCGTACGTGCTCGGCGTAGTCGATCGGAATTCCGGCCGGCCGGTCCAGTGTGGGGGTGATCTCCTTCAGATCCTGTTCGGCATGCTCGATCCGCTTCTCGATCTCGCGTACGGCATGCAGGTACTCATCCAGCTTTCGGCGATCCGTAGGCCCTAACTCGCGCTGCACCTTCTGTGCGTCTGCTCGAACGAAATCCAGGATGCTCTTCTGGTAACGCTGCCGCTTGGCGATCGCAGCGGGATCATTGTCCTGATCGGCCTTGCCGAAAAGACGCTCGAAGACCAGCCGAGGGTTGACCTCTGGTGGCATGGGACTGGCTTCCGCGCGCCAGGAAATGCTGTTGCTATAAGCACAGCTGTAGCCACTGTCGCAATTCCCAGTCTGCCGGCCATGCTCGGTTCCCAACTCGAGTGAAGCAAAGCGCGTCCTGTCACCGATGGCCTGGGCGGCCACCTGATCCACCGAGATACCATTCTTGATGTCCGCACCGTTGGTTTTCTTGGGGTGGACGCCAGTGAGATAGGAAGCCGCAGCCCGGGCATGGTCGCCGGGTCCATCGCCAAGATCACGGCCATTGTTGTGGGTGAGCCCCGAAAGGATCGCCCAGTCCTGGCGCGAAGCGGCTAGCGGTTCCAGGATTGACGGAATTTTGAAGCCGGGTCCAGCGGTCAGCGGGGTCCAATTCTCCATGACCACACCGTTGGGCACGTAGGCGAACCCCAACCGGCAAGGAGCACTCACCTGAACAGCACTCCTGGCGGCAAATGCCGGTACCATGGCGTCGAGCAGGGGAAGGGCAACTGCTGCCCCAAGTCCGCGCAGGAAGGTCCTTCTGGGTAGATGTTTTGCGGTGATCATCTTTCCGTCTCCCCTCGTCTCATCCTGAAAGGCATGCTGGCGACGATCTCGAGGACTAGGCGTGAGAATCGGTACTGGTCCTGCTCGAGCCCTTGGACAATCTTTTCGACGGTGGGCATGTCGTAGCTCTCGAGCCCGCGCCCTAGGGCATAGGTTAGCATTTTCTCGGTCAAACAGCGACCGAACTCCCTCTTGTCATCGACCAGGATGGCCCGGAGCTGGGCCGGCCCTGAGAACGCTTTTCCCCCGGGCAGCGAACCGGAAGAGTCGACCGGGAATCTGCCATCGCGGGTCCGCCAGGCGCCCACCGCATCGTAGTTCTCCAGACCGAAGCCCAAGGCATCCATCTTGATATGGCAAACCGCGCAGCCCGGGTTCGAGCGATGCTGTTCCAGCTGTTCGCGTAGCGTCCCATCCAGCCCCACCTTCTCTTCGTTGAGTGCAGGAATTCCGGGCGGCGGAGCGGGTGGCGGAGCTCCCAAGATGTTGTCCAGCAGCCATTTGCCGCGCAGCACCGGTGAGGTCCTGGTGGGATAGGAAGACACGGTCAGGACACTTGCCTGCGTCAGGACACCGGTGCGCTGGGTCGGGTCGAGCCGAACCCTACGAAACCAACTTCCTTCGACGCCTTCAATGCCGTAGTGGAGAGCCAGGCGCTGGTTTAGAAAGGTGAACTCGGCGTCCAGAAAAGCTACGACGCTTAGATCCTCGTCTACGATTGTCTTGAAGAACAGCTCCGTTTCGCGGAGCATGGACTCGCGAAGCTCGTCGTCGAAATCCGGGAAGCGATCCGGATCCGGAGTAGTGCTTTCCAGGTTGCGCAGCTGCAGCCATTGGCCACCAAAGTTCTCGACCAAAGCAGCCGACTTGGGATCCGCCAGCATTCGCCTAATCTGCTTTTCGAGCCGCTGTGGCTCGCTGAGCTCGGAGCGCTCAGCTGTGCGGAACAACTCATCGTCCGGCATGCTGCTCCAGAGGAAGTAGGAGAGTCTCACGGCCAACTCGTGCTGATTGATCTGGTGCGGCAGATCGGGATCTCCCGAATCGGGGTCTCGCTCGATTCGAAACAGGAAGTGGGGCGAGACCAGGATGACCTTCAGCGCGAGCCGTACCCCATGGGCGAAAGAGTCTCCTTCTCCCACAGCAAGCTCCACGAATTGCAACAGCGATTCGATCTCCTCACTCCGAACCGGACGCCGATAGGCACGGCGGAGAAGTCCGGATAGAATCTGCCTCGCGCAGTCGGCCTGATAGCTACCCTCCGGATCGCCACAGATCAGTATCTGTCGATGACTTTCGGTCAACGGCAAGGGCTTTACCTTCAACGGGCCCAGCAGCACAAAGTCGTCTACGAAGAGTTTTCGCTCCCCTTTGTACGAGTCTTTGGAGTCTTTTGGCTCAAGGATGCCTTCCATCCCATCAGTTAGGAGCTCGGCGAACACTTCGTGCTCGCCGGCCGTTACCTCCAGAGTTACGTCAAAGGTACCCCTCTCGTACTTGTCGGGCTCCACCTCGAAAGTCTTCAGCCGGCGTCCATCGAGGGAGACAGCCAGGACGCCGGAAGCCGGCATGGGCGGCGGAGGTTCATCCTTCTTCGGCCGGTATCTCCGATCTATAACCCGCATCTGGAGCTCGTATTCACCCTCGAAGGGGAATGAGTGGGTAACACGGTACGCCCCGTCGGGAAAGAAATTTTCGTCGCCCTCCACACGTGAGGCCAGGTATTTCACAAGCGTGGCGGTGGCCGAGGGCTGGGTTACGATAGCCGCCTCGGCAATCCGTTCCGCCGCCGTCAGGTATTTTTCCATCAGGATAGGCGGTAGCGAGAGAACGTCACCGATGTTGTCGAAGCCGTAGCCTGCATCATCCGCAGGAAAATTGTCAGCGGGCTTCAGATTGACTCCAATCAGGTCGCGGATGGTGTTGTTGTACTCGGTTCGGTTGAGCCTTCGCGCTGTGACTCGCCCGGGCTCGGGCGGTCTGGCCAGGGCAGGATTGTCGGTACGGGTCTTGATCCACTCAATCACCGTCACGACGGTGTCGACATTGGGCTGTGGGCGGTCCTTGGGAGGCATTTCTCCGAGGAGGAGCTTGTCCTGGACTTTTTTCCAGAGCCCCGGTACTTCAGGCCCTTGTCCACGCTCCTCGAAGACGTCGAGCCGCAGACCGGCCGTCTCCCGGGTAGCATTGTGGCAGAACACACAGTTCTTGTTCAGAAAAGGCAGGACTACCCGGCGAAAGTCCCCGTCGGGCTCGTTTTCGGCCCGGGCCATCGAACGTCCCTGCGGCGCAAGTCCCGGAGATTGCGAAATCAAAAAACAAGCGGTGGCTATGAAAAAAAGCTTTGGAGCCTTCATCTTTGGCCAGAGGCTTGCTCCGCAGCATGACGAAGCAGGGGCTTTACGTTCTCGGGAAGCGATTCAAAGATATCTCTCGGAATCCTGGGGAGATTGCCTGACTTGCCTCCCCTCTCAACCACCATGCTCAAGTTCTCGGGAGTACCCGCCATCTCAGGGTTGAGATTGATCCACCAGGGTCCATAGCGGGCCGTAAAGGCGACGCGTGCCTCGGCACTCCGGTTTGGTGCCACCGAATGCCAGAGGCGACTGTCATAGATCAGGACACTAGCCGGATCACCTGTGGAAGAGATTTCGGTGGGATAGGGGGCATCACGGTCGACACCATTGCCCCCTGAGGGGTTGTTGTTGGATCGATGACTCCCGGGCACCAGGAGTGTTCCGCCGGTCTCTGCGTTGAAGGGCGTCAACATCCAGATGGTGCTTAGATGCATCACGGCATCGGGATAGGGAGCCGGAATTCGAGCTGAATTGGTCTGGTTGTAGGGCCAATCGGCATGCCAGTAGCCGCGCTCGTTTCCAGGATTGTTGACAAGTCCGTTGGCGGAGGAAATACGCACGTGGGGTCCGAAAAAGGCTTCTGCCACTCCGCAAACGCGCTCGTCTGCAAGGTAGGCAGCGAAGTCTTGCGACGAGTTGATCAAAGCCGAGCTGGTGGTGACACCCCTCGCCCCGATGCGATGCCCCTTGTCTCGAATCTCCTGTTCTCTGCGTCGATTGAGTTCTTCCTCGACAGCGTGAACCCGAAGTATGCTCTCTTTGATGCAGTCGACCTTGCCGGCGGGAATGACTCCCTCGATCACGTGGAAGCCATCTAGTTTGATATGGTTTACGATGGTTTCGATCATAGAGCCTTCACTTTATCATGGCGTCCTGGACTCCAGCCAATCGACCCCGCTAGATCATTCAAGAAAGAAACTTTGGTCGGGGATAGGCAAGGTCGTGCTGTTGTCCAGCTCTCTACTGACTTCGTCGTCCTCGACGGCCGGAAATTGGCCTCATAGTGCTAACCAGTCAAGTCGTTCGCGGCTCTGCCGGACTTGGCACCATATCATTGGCAGTTTCACCCCGTTCCCTCCCTGCTTTGGACTTGCTTCACGATCGAGAGATCTCTCCCTCAGTGAGGTGCGCGACGTTCAGACGACCTTCCTACGCCAGGATGCCTTTGATCAAATTCCCGTGGACGTCGGTTAGCCGGAAATCGCGGCCGCCGAAGCGGTAGGTCAGGGCCTCGTGATCAAGGCCCAAGAGATGAAGGATGGTCGCGTGGAGGTCGTGGATGCTCTGCTTGTTCTCGACTACTCGATAGCCGTACTCGTCTGTCGCGCCGTAGACGAAGCCCTTTTTCAGCCCCCCACCCGCCAACCAGAGGCTAAAGCCGAAGGGGTTGTGGTCTCGACCATCCTTGCTTTGGACGAAGGGAGTTCGTCCAAATTCACCGGAGAAGATCACCAACGTTTCATCCAGCAATCCCCTAGCTTTCAAGTCCTTGACCAAGCCAGCCACGGGCTGGTCGACCACGAAAGCATTGGCGGTGTGCCCTTCGACGAGCTTATAGTGCTGATCCCAGGGATTCGCCATTGAACCCTCGCCGTCGCCTCTGACCATCGTCAACTCGACGAAGCGTACTCCCCGCTCCACCAGCCGCCTGGCTACCAGACACTGCCGCCCATAGGCGGCCTTGGCGGTGACCTCGGAGTCGAGTCCATACAGTTTCCTGGTAGCTTCAGTTTCCCCATTCAAGTCGACTAGATCAGGGACTGCACTCTGCATCCTGAAGGCGATTTCATAGTTGTTGATCGCGGCCTCGACCTGTGAGTTGTGATCGGTCCGGGCGAGAAACCCTCGATCTAGCTGATGGATGAGCGCAATCCTGCGACGCTGGCTTTGGTTGGACTCGCTTGGACGTATGTTGCTGAGCGGTTCTTCCCTTTCCGGATAGATGAACGAGCCTTGATGGATGGCCGGGAGAAACCCGCTGCCGAACAGGTTGATGCCTCCCAGCGGGATGCCACCGCTACCCAAGACCACGAAACCGGGCAGATTCTGATTCTCACTGCCCAGACCGTAGGTAATCCATGAGCCCATGCTAGGAAAGCCCGGGAACTGGGTCCCAGCGTGAAAGTAGAAGTTGGCCGGCGCGTGCGCCATGAACTTGGCCGTCATCGAACGAATGACGGTCAACTCGTCTGCAATGCTGCCAATGTGGGGAAACAGTTCACTAATCGGGATTCCGCTCTCCCCGTAGCGCTGGAACTGCCAGGGGCTGGGGAAGATGTTGCCGTCTTGGTTGAACATGGTGCGCTCGGTCTGGAACGGCATCGGCTCGCCGGCTTCACGGTCCAGACGAGGCTTGGGATCGAACGAGTCCACTTGCGAGAGCCCGCCAGACAGGTAACAGAAAATGACGTTCTTGACCTTGGGTGCGAAGTGGGGATTCTTGGGCGCTTGCGGCCCATCTGGCTTGGCACCGGCGAGTGCGGCGTAAACCGGGTCCGCAATCAGGGCAGAAAGGGCAAGCATCCCGAAACCGGTGGAAGTCTTGCGAAGCATATCACGGCGGCTCAGATGCGATCGGAAGAGGGGATGATGCGGATCGAATGGCATGGAAACCTCGACACTCGAGCGGAAGCCCCTGCGGGGCTCAGCACCGCTTCCTCATTGAATATAGATGAATTGCTTCAAATTGAAAATCGTATGTGCCAGATCTTGCCATACCTTGGCATCCGCCAGGACGAGGTGCTCGGGGGTTCCGCGCTCTTGGACAACACGGGCCAGATAGCCTGCCAACCGTGCGCGCTCATCGCCGCGGGGACTGCGACCCAGCGCCCTGACGAACATGTGCTCGATGCGAGACTCCAAGGAGTGGCCTTCGCCCGCGGCCAGATGTTTGCCCCATTCCTCTGTCTGGCCGATCACGAAGGGACTGTTGAGTAGAGTCAAGGACTGAGTGGGGACGTTGGTGACGTCCCTCTGTCCCCGAGTGGTGGCCGGCTTGGGCAAGTCGAAGGCCTCCAGAAAAGGGTTGTAGGCATTGCGCCGTATTTCCTGGTAGATGCTCCGCCGACCGTCACCGTCGAGTGGCCCTGCTTCCTTGATTCCCTTGGCCTTTTTCTTGGCAATGGTGTGGTAGACGGGAATGGATGGACCAAACAGAGATGGATCCAGGCTCCCGGAAACACGCAATATCGAGTCCCGGATCTCTTCGGCGTCCAATCGCCGCAAGTTGGCATGTTGGAGCAGCCGATTGCTGGGGTCAACTCGCAACGCGGCGGGGGAGGCACGACTGCTCATCCGATAGGTCTCGGACATGACCAGAATCCGAACCATTGCCTTAATGGAATAGCCGCTCGTGACAAAGCGATCCGCCAGGTGGTCGAGCAGTTTCGGATGGCTGGGCTTATCCCCCAGCTTGCCGAAATTGTCGGTGGTGCGCACGAGACCGTACCCGAAAAGGTATCGCCAGATTCGATTGACCATGACGCGCCCCGTCAGGGGGTTGTCTGGTGAAACGACTTCTTCGGCAAGCCGCAGCCGCACCGATCCCGGATCCCTGTAGGGTGTGCCCCCCAAGGCAGTCAGGAATCGTCTGGGTACCGGGTCCCTGGGGTCTTTGTGATTGCCACGCCGAAGCAGGGGATGATCGGGTGCACTTTCCTCGAGGACCCCTGGGGCACGGCGAGGAATCGGCACTTCCGCTTCCAAAGCGCGATACTCGGCGAGGAGTGGATCAAGTACTCGAAGCCGAGCCCGCGAGCGTGCCAGCAGATCCGCACGGAGGAAATAGTCCAGGTACTCGACCTGATTCTGGCTGATGGTGCTCTCACGCCAGGCCTCGATCGCTTGTAGCAGCTTGTCACGGATGAGTTGGGCGAGTTGTCCGGACGAATCCGGGTTGCTTCCTTGTAGAAGGTGCAGAATAGGGGCCGAGGTTTCGCGTGGCGTTTCCTTGAGGCCATGAACAACCATGCGACTAGCGCCGATGGCGGATCGAGCTGGGTCGATTTCAGCGTCCGTGTCCCCGGAGCTGGGGTTCGTTACATCGCCGCGCGTGGCCAGCTCGATGTAGCCGGTAAAGCCTTTCCAGTAGGTGGTGTCCCATCGAAGCCACGTCATCCGATCCGCCTGAGGACTGTAGCGCATATGGTAGATACCGCCCCGCGGCACCGCGTAGTTCTCGACGATGAGCTGAGCGGAGCTCAAGCCCCCCCCAAGCACACGGAGACTGACATTATCGGTATCGATCCGAAAGCGGGGGGATTGAATGACACCGCTGTGTTTACTCGAAAGCAGATGGGTGTAGACACCGGCGGGATAGATCCCCTCTAGTACACGCTCGCCTTCGCTGAAAAGACTGAACTCGCCCGGACTGGAGGCGCCAGAGGAAGTCCCGACACCGTGGTTGATCCAGCCTTGGTAGTCGGGACCGGTGAGATCCCAGGCGGTGGAGAAGTTCGCGCTATTGAACGTTTCTCGCCTGTGGAACTTCGAACGCGACTCCCGGATTAGTTTTCTCCAGCCCCTACGAAACTTAGATCCTCGATTGTCTCCTAGTTTGCTCCAGGCATAAAGGGGGTTGTCCGGCTCGCATGGAGCCTTCTCGAGAGCCGCGCTGAGCCCCTCGGCTGCGCTGAGCTGGACCGGCGGCGATTCCGATCCTGCCTCCCCAGCCTGAGCTCCCTTATCCGAAACTTTTTCTGAATCGCTTTCACCCGGTTTGTCAGACGGATTCTCCGGGGCGCAAGGAGTTGCCTTGGTCCGGCCGCTGTTCCGCTTGGCCTCGAGGAGCTGAGTGCCCAAGCTACGTGCCTCCTGGATCCAAGCTTCGGCGAGCCCTGCGCGGATCTGCTGTTTGAGTTCCAACAACTGGTCCCGGTTGGTATTGAGTCGTTCCGGGACGTCGATCGCACGCTGCGTCGGGCGAGCCCCGTAGAAAGTACCGAAGAGGGCGTAGTAGTCTCTCTGGCTGATGGCGTCGAATTTGTGATCGTGGCAGCGGGCGCAGGTAACCGTGAGTCCCTGAAAAGCCTTCGATACGACGTCGATCTGGTTGTCGGTCCATTTGATGCGATCTTCCCAAGGATCCACCGGCTGGTAGCCATGTTCTACCAAACGAAAATGCGCCGTCGCCAAGAGAGACTCGTTGATTCCTAGTTCTTCGTCGATCCTCGGTTTCTGCAGTAGATCACCCGCCAGGTGCTCACGAATCAGCTGATCGTAGGGCACGTCCTGGTTTAGGGCACGGATCAAGTAGTCCCGATAACGCCAGGCGAAGGGTGTGTCCGGATCGCCTTCGCTTCCGTGAGACTCACTGTAGCGGACCAGGTCCATCCAATGGCGGGCCCAGCGCTCTCCGAAGTGAGGAGAAGCCAGGAGGTCGTCCACTAGCCTCTCGTACGCCCCGGGTGAATTGTCTGCGACGAAGGCCTGGATCTCTCCGGGGAGCGGAGGGAGGCCCCTCAAATGGAAAGACAACCGCCGAATGAGCGTATTTCGATCGGCAGGCGGTGCCGGTTCCAGGCCATTCTCTTCGAGTCGGGCGAGAACGAATCTGTCGATGCTGTCACGGGACCATTCCTGGTTCCGGACTTGCGGAGGAGTGGGGGAACGAACAGGCTGCCATGCCCAATGGCTGCGCTTCCGTTCTTCCAGATTGAAATCAGTTGCCGCGGCCCGTTCAGCAGATCTGCCTGTCGTCCAAGGTGCGCCCATCTCAACCCAACTGGTGAGAGCGTCGATCTGGTGTTTGTCGAGAGCGCCACTCGGCGGCATCAGTACCGGCTTTCCTTGAATGCGCTGAACCAGGGGACTCTCCTCGGGCTTCCCAGGAACAACGGCCGGCCCGGACTGTCCGCCCGTGAGAGCGGCCTCTCGGCTGTCCAGCCGGAGCCCCGCAAGAGGAGAGGCCACCTGAGTGCTGTGGCAGGGATAGCAGTGATCGACGAGCAGCGGACGAATCTCCTTTTCGAAGAACTCGAGCTGCCCAGCTGTCGGTGGACCTGCAAATGCCCCGGCGACAAGGCCGCCTGAAAGGATGACGACTGTCATGCAGGATACCGGCAGACTACTCATTGGAGCTCAAAGGTATGGTCTCTTGCTTCCTTGATTCCGTACCGTAGTGTATCGCTGATCCCGAGAAGGGGGCAAGATCACTATCCGTCCGCCACACCCTCGAACCGAAGCATCCTTCTCGAATGGGATCAGCTGCGCTGACGGAGACTAAGCTGAAACTTCATTGGACGGGCGTAGCTTTGGGCTCCAGGCCGAAGTCTTCTTCCTTCGAGCCTTGGGCTCGAGGCACGGCGGCCTGGAGGCCACCACTACTCCCGGACCCGAAGTTTCTTTCTCGAATGGGGCCAGCGCCGCTGGGGGTGGAACTGACCTAGAACTGCCAGACCGGAATGGCTGGCCCGGCGGAGAGCACCTCTTCTACATACCCTCCGGTCTGGGGAGCCGGCTCGATGGCATAGGAAAGCTCAGCCAGTTCCAGTACGCGGTAGGCAAGGACATGATGCCATTTCCCGTCTCCCAGATGGACCGTCATACCCGAGGGATGATCGGCGACCCAGACCGAACCGCCGGCAGGACGCCCGAAATCGGCCCGGCAGTCTCTTACCAGAATCGCTTCCTGGAGCCCTGTCCGCTGGTCGTTTAGAGGCCAAAGCGTCAGCGTCTTCCGGGTCCAGCCTCCGCCTCGAACCCGGCCCGCGGAATCCCGATAGATGGCCACCTGTCTCCCCGGATGTACAAAGACCTCATAAAGGTTGGCTACCACATACGGGGTTCCGTCAGCAGCCTGATTCAGAGTAATGGGTGCGCTGGAAACCAGTCCCCTTACATGGATGATCTTCTTCCACGTCTCGCCCCTGTCTCGGGACTGCCA
This sequence comes from Acidobacteriota bacterium, assembly GCA_965219855.1. Lineage (GTDB taxonomy): Bacteria > Acidobacteriota > UBA6911 > RPQK01 > JAJDTT01 > CAUZIZ01. Next base: position 191,631 of record CBDCOR010000008.1, on the reverse strand, counting down.
CACCTGGATATCGTTGTGGTCCGTCTCCGGCCCGCCGCGCGCGCAAAACAGGAGAGATCCGTCCACATCCCGAATCAGGCTGGGCTCGAAGGACTGATTCGGACCTGTCACCGGGAAAATGGATACGGGATGCCAACGGCCCTCCTCCCTTCTCCAGCGCATCACCGCCGTGCCGGAGTTGGGGCTCGCCCAGGGATGGCGACCCCTCGTCGCAGAATCCCAAGGTTCCGCCCTCGCGCCGATGAGGAAGTCCTCGCCGTCCGGGATTGCGTTCGTCATGGCCCCATCCAGGACTGCCCAGCCTTCGAACATCCCCGTCAGGGACACGCGCTCTGTACTCTCGACCCTGAATTCCTCTCCATCGTAGCTGAACTGATGGACCTCCAGATATTGGTAACCCTCAGATCCTCTGAAGTAATTCACCCGATATGGCGGTGGTCCGTCGGGTTCGCCAGAGGGCCAGGCAATCGCCTGGTTCATCCCGAATCCCGTCCCCGCATGTGGCAACGGAGACCCGTCCGGCGCTTTTGCTCCCAACGGTTGGAATCCGCCTCGGATGGGATACTTCACCATGATCGCCGGCGTTCCTGGAGGCTCGGTGTTGGGATTGGGCTCCGCATGGTTGCGGGTCACCGGAACGGCCCCTTGGGCCGAGATGGCCGCTAAATCTTCGAAGACGATCACGTCTACTCCAACCTCGAAATCGGCTCCTTTGGCCTGGCCTTCCCGAATTCCCCAGAACAGAGCCGCCTTCCCTTTCGCCACCTGAAACGGCAGCGACAGCTGATAGATCCAGACTCTTCCCAGCGGCGCGCCGGGTCGGGAGCGAAGGGCGGCGCTGCCACGGGTCACTTGGAGGGGAGGTGCAGCGGAGGTTGCGCTGGAATCCTGCGTCGGAAGAGGAGCGCTACAGGAGATCACGATCGGGATCAGCAGACCAAGCGCCATTACCAATCTGCGAGCAGTGAGTTGTTGCCTCATGGATTCGACCTCCTCCGGACGGCTCAGAATACCCGGCTGCGATCTGTCGGTAAAGAGAACAGGGTTGAACCGTTTGAACCAGCCCCCAAAGGGTGGTAGGTGTTGAACCGGCGATCGACGGTAGAAACGCGAAAAGACTACCCTGAATTTGGGGATACGAGGTGACCATGATGAAAAAGATCTACAGCTTCATTCTCTACGGATGTCTGATGTCGGCGGCAGCAGGGACGGGCGCTCCCTCGGGAGCAGAGTCGACTGGCCCGCCACAGGAACCGATCTCCATCGGCTCCAATCTGCAGCTTTTCGTGGATGACTTCCTGATCGACCAGATGTCGAGTGTGCGGTTGCAATTGCACCGGCCACGTTCTGCAGGAAAGGCCCTGTCTTTCGATCAATCCTGGGAGGGCAGTTCCAGCACCTATGTGAGTGTCTTCAAGGACGGCGAACGTTTTCGGATGTACTACCGAGGTAGCGGCCGAGAAGATCCCTTGCCTCTGGACTCAGGGGAGAAGGTGGTCCCAGCCCACGCTGAACTCATTGCCTACGCCGAGAGCGAGGATGGCATTCACTGGACGCGTCCCTCACTTGGGATTTTCGAGTTTCAAGGGTCAAAGGAAAACAACATCGTCTGGATGGACAAGGAGGAAGGGCATAAGCTGGCCCCCCCTGTATGCATGTTTTCAAGGATACCAATCCCGCTGCAGCCGCAAGCGAACGCTACAAGGCCTTGGGGAGCTGCCGCTACCCTCTGGTGGTACTCGCGTCCCCGGACGGACTCCACTGGAGCGAGCTGCGAGGACAACAGTCGCTGATCTCGGATGGTCTCCACCGCAACGCTTTCGACGCTATCAGCTCCGCCTTCTGGGATCCCGTAAAGGGTCACTATGTGGTCTTCTTCCGGGACTCCGATCGTGGCCGAAGAGAGGGCTCTCGGCATAAGGAGAACTCCTCAGCCGTCGTCAATTACGGAAACCGGAGCTTCAAGTATTCGTCTTCTCCCGACTTCCTCAACTGGAGTTATCCTCAGTGGGCCAATTTTGGGTCGGCGGCAACCGAGCACCTTTACACCAACGGAGCCACCCCCTATTTTCGGGCACCTCAGATCTACCTGGCCTTTCCCAAGCGCTTCCAGCCCTGGAGGGCTTATTTCGAGGATTGGACTCCGGGTGCCTCGGACGGCGTCTTCTTGTCCAGCCGTGACGGCGTCCACTGGGACCGCAGATTCATGGAAGCCTTCGTTAGGCCGGGACCGCATCCACGAAACTGGGGTCACCGCAGCAACATGGCTGCAGTCGGGATTCTTCCGACGGGTGAAAGCGAGCTTTCGCTCTATTACACCCGACACTACGCCTTTCCCAGCGACCATTTGGAGCGCTTCGTCCTCCGTCTAGACCCAAAATAAGCGCAAGTTCGAAACTAGACCCCTTTGTCGGCTCCGAGGAGCCATTTTGGAGACCTAAATTCTAAATTTCGGCGCGAAGTCACTCAGAACAGGCACGTGTTCAGCTGTCCTCCACGCCGATCGCTCAGGGAAAACGATTCTGCCCTCTTGGGGGGCGTTTGTAGAGACACCTCGCCCCAGCTCTGGCGACCCTCGGAGCTACTTTATCTCCTTTCAGTTTCAGGTAGCTGGCCGGTGTTTCAACCACTTACTGCCTTCCAAGAGAAGACGGCTCCAACCATTGACATCCAGCAGCCGATAGACCAACTGTCGGCCCCTGCGCAAAATCTGGCAGGGCATTTCAATGACCTCTCGCAGGAAACGGCGATACTCCATCTTCACCAGCTCTCGGGCTTGCAGTCGCGCCGGCAGCACCAACCCCATCCAGGCCTTCAGATTCCAGGCTTGAGCCGCAATCACCAGATAGGCCCAGTTGGCTACCAGCGTATCCGAGGGCATCCGCAGGGCCTCGACTCCGTTCTTGAGTTGTTCAATGACGTTCTCCTGGTTGCAGCGCCGGTTGTTTTCCCGTACGACTCCCGCCGTTCCCAACGTTCTGGCCGAGATATTGGTGACATAAAAGTGGTAGCGCGTCTGCGGCAGCAGCCGCTTCTGGCCTTTCTCGACCAGGATCGTCTTGCACAAGATCACCATCCGATAGGTTCGCTTCGCTTTGCTCGGACGGTAGTCGATCTCCGCGATCTCTTCCCGTTCCAGCGTCAGCGTCTTGAACCCGCGTCTCTTGACAATCTCCGGCTTCACTTTGTCCCGCCGCTGGCGCCGCTTCTTCCCTTTTCCTTTCCCCTGGCTGGGGCGCCCCAGCTCTTTCCATCTCGCTTCTGGCAACGCCTCCGCCCACTTGACGAAGCTCGGATGGGCGTCGATCCCGAAGTCAAACTCCACGCCCGCCTCCGTCCAACGGTCAAAATGAGCCGTCAGCGAAAAATCCGTGTCCCCGCGCAGGCGCACCTTCCGAAAACCCGCCTCTCGAACCAGCTCGATACTCCGATCCAGCCATTCGGCCGCTCCCTCATGAGAGGGACGGTTGCCCGAGCGGTTGACCGCATAGAGCACCTCTCCCGTATTGGCCAGCGTCACGATCAGCGGCGCATAGCCCCACTGCCCGTCGTAGCTGATCTCCATCCCTTCCTTGCATTCGCCGCTCGTGGGGGCCATCGTCCCATCCACGTCGATCTCCGCCCGTTGGAAGAAACGGGCCGGTTGTTGGGCCCAGACCTTGAGGCGGCTGGCATTGACGGCTTCCATCAGATCCACCACGTCGGGCGCGTCAAAGCGGCGCACAAAGTCTCCGGCCGTGCTGGGGGCGGGGATCTTCTCGGCTCCCACCGCCTCCAGGAAACTCACACTCTGACGTCGCAGTTCAATATCCTGATAGCGGGTCCCGCCCGTGGCCACGTTGTAGATCAGGCTCAGGACGTGGTCCGATTCGTGGTACGGTTGGTGGCGTTTGAGCAGCGTCACCGCCTGGTCAATGGCTTTCCCCAGCCCACTCCACTTCACCACCTGCTGCAGCAGCCCCAGACCACCGTAACTGACCGCACCCGTTTTCTCCGAGACCTCGTAGCTGATGACCTCGGGCGAGAGCACCGGTTTCGGGTCTTGACCGTTCCAGCTGGGGCTCAATCGCTGAGCAACCTCTGCTTCCCGTTTGCGGATGATTGCGCTATCCTTTTTCTTCACCTGAAATGCCTCCTTTCGGCTTGTTCTGAAGTTTCTTTGACAACCCCAGAATACCCATCAGGTCTGGCATTTCAGGTGTTTACATGTGGTTTAGTCCACTTTCATCTACTTCTTTTGGGTCTAGACGGATTCGTTTCCGTGAACGCCGGATACTCGGGAGGAGATTTCATCACCAAGCCGCTTCGGTTCGAAGGCAACAGCATCCTTCTCAACTTCGAGACTTCCGCAGCGGGCAGTATCCGTCTCGAGATCCAGAACGAGAAGCGTCATCCTGTTCCTGGATTCTCTCTCGAAGACTCCCCGCTGATCTGGGGAGACAAGATCGATTCTTCGGTGATCTGGAAAAGGGCGGCAAGCCGGACGGATTCGGAGCCCCTTAAGCGCTTGAAAGGCATGCCGGTGAGGCTGCGATTTGTGATGCGGGACGCCGATTTGTATTCGTTTCGGTTTCAGTAGCGTCTAGTCTGAGTCCAGGAAATCCGCCGTCTCCTTGAAGCTGACCCAGACGGGTGGATTGGGACGGCTGTGTGACGCGATTAGCCACACCTGACCCGAACGGGGCTCGAAGATATAGGGGTAGCAGGCGGCGCCGATTCGACCCGGGTAGGTGAGGCGGGCCACGACGACCGGCGTGCTCCAGCTTGCCGCATCGTCTTCAGAGAAAGCTATCGACAACTCCTTGCGGTGGGCGCTGGCCGGGACTTCACTACGAGGCGGCCCATCCCTCCGGTAGGTAGTCGCAGCTTCGGGATAAAGCCGGTTCCAGGCCAGGATCAGCTGGCCACTGGCCAGTCGGGTCAGGTATCCAGGGGAGCTACTGGCATCGATCTGGCTAGGGCGCAGCTCCCTCCAGTAGTAGCCATGATCGTCGGAATAGGCTTCCCAGAAGACATCTAGCTTGGTCCTGAGAAGCATCAGGATCCTGCCGTCGGTCAACTCTTCCAGAGTGCCTTCGTGAGCTACCATCAGAAGGTGTGTAAATAGCATAGGCGGTGAGTATCCTTCCGGGTTGATAAAACCCAGGGCCGAAAGGCCCGCAACGGAAGGAGTACACACCGCATGAGCAAGCAGAACATTGAGGAAAGTGTCCAGTCAAGAGTTTGTTTCGAGGAGCTGGAAGATTGGGTGCGGGAGAAGATCCAAGGCTGGGTTCAAGAGCTGCTGGAGGAGGAAGTCACGGAGTTATTAGGGCGGCGTAAGAGTGAGCGGCGAAGGGCCGTGGACGCTCCGTCGGGCTATCGCAATGGATATGGGAAGCCGAGGCATCTGACGCTGAGCTCGGGGACGATCCAGGTTCGAAGGCCTCGAGTGCGGGATCTAGAGGAACGCTTTGAAAGTCGGGTGTTGCCCCTGTTTGCCAAGCGGACGCGGCAGGTTCGAGAACTGATCCCTGAGCTGTACTTGCATGGTCTGGCGCTGGGGGATTTTGATCTGGCTCTGAGAGGGCTCTTAGGGGACAAGGCGCCTCTGTCGGCCTCCACGGTGGCGCGGTTGAAAGAGAAGTGGCAGGCCGAATGGGAAGTCTGGCAGAGTCGACCCTTGAATGATCTGGAAGTGGTGTATTTATGGGTAGATGGAATCTACGTCAAGGCGGGTCTGGAGAAGGAAAAGGCAGTCCTGCTGGTGGTGCTGGCCGCCTTAAGTGACGGAAGCAAAGCCGTGGTGTCGGTCACGAGCGGCTATCGGGAATCGACCCAGAGCTGGTCGGAAGTACTGCGCGACTTGAAGCGCCGGGGGATGGGCTGTCCACGGCTGGTGATCGGAGACGGCCACCTGGGCATCTGGGGAGCTTTGCGCAACGTCTATCCCCAGGCCGAGGAGCAGCGCTGCTGGAATCATCGGATCGTCAACCTGCTGGCCAAGCTCCCTAAGCGAGTGCACAAGCCGGCCTTGCTGATCCTGCGGCAGATCCCTTACGCCGAGACTCGAGAGGAGGCACAACGACTCAAGCAGGTCTTTCAGCACTGGTGCCGGCAGCGAGGGCTGACCCTGGCGGCTGAGCTAATCGAGCAGGACTGGGACCGGATGGTGACCTTTTACAACTATCCAAAGAAGCAGTGGCAGCATCTGCGAACCACCAATCCAGTGGAGTCACCGTTTGCCGCTCTTCGGCTGCGAACGGACGCGGCCAAGCGATTCAAGAAAGTGGAAAACGCCCAGGCGGTGATCTGGAAGATGCTGTTGGTGGCGGAGCAGCGATTCCGCCGGTTGAAGGCACCGGAGCTGATGAAAGACGTCTACCAGGGCGCCAAATATGTCAATGGAGTCCCGGTCAACCAAGTCCCGGAGGAGAAAGCCGCCTGATGTTTTTCCACACCTATTGACAAGAGCTCTGCCTTCGTAGCCGCCGTCATGATCGCCATGGCCACCCAGGTCAATCAGGTTGCTTCGCGCCCAGCTTTGCCCCTGATCATCCGAGACTTAGGTTTACAACTTTCGTTGTCTCTAGGCACGAACATCGACAGCGGCGATTCCGTTGTCCTATGCCGGTCAATGCTGGATGAAGTTTCAGGTTAGCCCCGCCTCCGGCTGCAGACCGCCGGATCGTACCTGGAAGAAACTACTCAAGTCATGGTCATGGTTTTCCTGGTCCCATTCTTCGCCACGCGGTCCGGCGACAAGAGACCTGCGACGTGCGACCTCTTCTTGAAGTTTCGTCAGTACCACTTCGCCTTGTCTACAACGTTGCGGAGGGGACTGCCGCCAGCGAAGCGGCCGATGTTGTCGAGAAGGAGCTCGAGGTGTCGCGAAGCGACCCGGGGGGAGGCGCCGGCGACGTGGGGCGTGATGATGACGTTGTCCATCTTCCAGAGTGGGTGGGAACTGGGCAGGGGTTCGGTCTCGAAAACGTCGAGCGCGGCGCCGGCAATCTGGCGATTGACGAGAGCCTCCGTGAGGTCGGCCAGATCGACGATGGCTCCGCGGCCGATGTTGATCAGGTAGGCAGAGGACTTCATCTGTTGGAACTGCTGACGCCCAAACATCTTGTAGGTCTCGGGGGTGTGGGGTGCAGCGATGGCCACGAAGTGACTCTCCTGTAGTAGCTGTGGCAGGGCATCGAGCTTTCGGAGAGAAGCAACACCATCCGGCGGGGTTTCCCGCACCGGATCTACGGCTATCACCCGCATTCCGCAAGCCAGGGCGCGGCGGGCGATCTCTGACCCGATACCACCCAGCCCTACGATGCCGAGCGTGGCATCTCCCAAATGAATGTGGGCGAGGTCGATCGGCGAACTTCGTCCCGGGCCCAGGAAGAACTGCGACCGAGCAGCTTCCCCTCCTGCAGCCTCCCAACGGGACTCGATTTGATTCCGGATGTAGAAGTGCAACTTACGAGCGAAGCAAATGATATAGCCCAACACCTGGTCGCCGATCATGTCGGAGTACAAACCTCGCATGTTGGTGAGTTGGCAGGAGTGTTCCACCAACTCGGGAAACATGTAGTGTTCCAAACTCGCGGTTGGGGCCTGCACCCAACGCAAGGATTGGGCGGACGCCAAAAGAGAGGGTGTAATCTTACCGAAGAAACCTTCAGCATCGACAATCTCCTGGGCTGCCTCGGCTTCGGTCTCGACATTGACCACGCTCAGATTTTGCTCCCGACGGGCTACATCGAGAATCTTCTCCAATCGAGCTGCTTCTACCAGCGGATAAATGACTAGTTTCATAGCTGTGATGTTGAACCCTTATTGTAATAGCTCGTCGATAGTGCCTCGTGACACGGAGTGGTAGCCCGGTCTGGCCTTCCGGTAGATCCGCTTGGCCATTTCGAGACCTTCCGGGGTTCGCGCCAGGCGGCTGTAAAGTGGGGTCAGAAACTTACGCCTTCCCTGAACGGTGAGAAAGCGTTCCACCGCGGGATAGGAGGGCTCGTATCTGGCCTCAACCACATGCTGCAGCCAGGAACTGAGGATTTCGGAATTCCCCGACTGGGAGAATTTGAAGGTCGTGTCCAGCTGCTCCATTTGCGCACGGCTCATCGATTCGGGAAGACCCTCTAGGAAATAGCGCCAGTGTGGAGTGGCCCAGCCCGAGGTCTCCAGCTGCCCAGGCGGGGCCCCCGTCAAGAAAGCCTCGATCTGAGCCTTGACCTGCTCGAGACTGGACGAAGTCACTTTGGGGCAGTTCTCCGGAAGTCCGGGGCCGTAGACCCACTCGTCGATTACGAGCTTTTTCTTGAGTGCCTCGTCTCCCTGAATCAGCTCTTTCTCGAAGTAGGAGAGAAACCCTTCGGTGGTCATGCTCTGGAAGGCGAAGCGATCGAAGTAGGCATGCAGAAAGGCATCCCATCTCTCCTGCCCCAGGTTCTCTTCCAGCATGCGCAGAAAGAAGTGACCTTTCTCATAGGGGATCTGGGTCACACCGTCATCGGGATCACGGTCGTCCAAGTCGAGGTACAAGTGCGAATCGGGGTGGTCGCTTCCGAGCCGTGAAACGGCGGCTTCAAGTCCGTTCTTCGAGAGTACAGCCAACATCTGCTCGTATTCTGCACCGTAGACCGCCCTCATGATCCTGTGTTCGAAATAGGTGGTGAAGCCTTCGTTGAGCCAGAAATCATTCCAGGTGGCGTTGGTCACCAGATTCCCTGACCAGGAATGGGCGAGCTCGTGGGCGATCAGAGAGACCAAGGATCGATCGCCGGCCAGGATCGTGGGGGTCGCGAAGGTCAGACGGGGGTTTTCCATCCCCCCAAAGGGAAAGCTCGGAGGCAGAACTAGCACGTCATATCTTTCCCAGCGATAGGGGCCATAGAGCTTCTCTGCCGCCTCGATCATCTTCTCGGTGTCGGCAAACTCCCAGGCTGCCTTTGCGACCACTGAAGGCTCGGCATAGACACCGCTGCGCTCTCCCGTCGATCGGAATGCGAGGTCGCCCACCGCCAGGGCCAGCAGGTAGGACGGGATTGGCAGAGGCATGCTGAATTCGTAGATCCCATCCGTCGCCTTCTCGGTAGCGTTCTGGGCGCTCATCACCGCCATCAGGCCAGGGGGCACCTTGACCCTTGCTCCGTATGTCATCCTGACGCCGGGACTGTCCTGACAGGGGATCCAGGTGCGGGCCAGGATTGCCTGGGATTGGGTAAACAGAAAAGGGGCCTTACCACCCGAAGTTTGCTCCGGCTCCAGCCACTGCACCGCGGCAGCTTCGGGGCGAGTAGCATAGTGGACCTGAACCACCGTCGTGTCCGGCTCGAGCTCTATGATCAGGGGTCGGCCCAGAAAAGGGACGCTCTCTCCCAAGGAAAAAGGAGCCTCCCGCTCCCGTTCTCCGGAGGTCACTCGATCGACTTCCAGATCACGGGTATCCAGAAACAATCGTGAGGCCCCGGTCCGGTTCTCGAGACGGAGCGTCGCCTTGCCTCTAATTCGCTGCTGGGATGGGTCTACTTCGATGTCCAGGTCGAGATGAGACACCGCAACTTCGTCAGGACGGGAGAAAGAATGGGGATCTCTGCCTCTGTGGCCCCCCTTTTCTGGGAGACCCTGGGAAGAACAGCCGGAAAGAATCATAGACACCACCAACGAAGCCAGAAGTGACAGAGCTAGCGTCTTCTTCATGAAAGGAGATCTTGATACCACGGCCACCGGAAGGCGTCAAATCAGCTTCGCGCCGTGGCAGGGGAATTAAGTAGAATGGGACCAGTGACCGAAAAGAGAATTGTGGAGTAAAAAATATGGCAGCCTCAGCTACAATACCTAGTGTGCGTAAACGACCGGGACCTGGCCTCTACAGGCTCGAGGAGATCGAGCAGCGTCTTCGGTCCGGTGGACAGATTGAAGGGGTGACAAAGCACGACCTACCCACTCCTTGCCTGCTGGTAGATCTGGACTTGATGGAAGGCAACATCGAGAAAATGGCGAGCCATGCAAGGGCCCATTCCATCGGTGTTCGCCCCCACGCCAAGACTCACAAATGCCCCCAGATCGCTCGCAGACAGATCGACGCTGGGGCGCTGGGAATTTGTACCGCTACCATTAGCGAAGCCGAAGTCATGGCAGGGGCCGGTATTAGCGGCTTGCTGATCACCTCCGAGCTGGTTGGACCCAACAAGGTCCAACGGCTGCTGCGTCTCACTCGAGAACATCCCGACACCATGACGGTAGTGGATCATGCCTGGCAAGCCGGAGAATTGAGCGAGGCTGCATCAGTGGCCGAGGTGCAGCTGAATGTCCTGATCGACATCGACCCGATCGGTCGACGAACCGGGATTCAGCCGGGTGAACCTGCGGTCCGCTTGGCAAGGACCGTGGATGGCCTCCCATATCTCAACCTCAAGGGCGTCCACAGTTATTCGGGAGTGAGCTCGCACGTGAAGGGATTCGCTGCCCGTAAGGAACACTTTGAGCTGTACATGGCAGCGCCGATCGAGAGCTTCAACCAGATGAAAAAAGCAGGCTTGCCGGTGGAGATCATGTCGGGGTGCAGCACCGGAACCTACAACATCGATCCCCACATTCCAGGCATTACGGAGATGCAAGTCGGATCCTACACGCTCATGGATGTCGACTATCTTGGCATCGGAGGCCAGAGTGGCGACGTCTACGACGACTTCAGCGCCGCCCTCACCGTCCTGACGACCGTGGTCAGCAAGGTACACCAGGACCAGGCCACCGTCGATGCAGGGGACCGGCTTACCCCGGCGTAAACACCGGGTCTACTACGCTTCGCGTCAGGCCGCTGAAGCGGCCTCCTAGACCGAAGTTACCCTGAAAACTAGCTGAAAAACAACCTGTAAGCCATTGTGGATCATCAGGTAAGGGTCTTTTTGTGTTCGACAATCTGTACCCATGTAATAGTTGGTTCAGTGTCCTTTATTGTCGGTAGTATGTGATATTATAGTGCCCATGTACATCGAATCCGTTCCCAACCGCAACTCGCCCCCGGCCATTCTCCTGCGCGAGTCCTACCGGCAAGCCGGCAAGGTGCGCAAGCGCACTCTGGCTAACCTCAGCAAGTGGCCCGCGGAGATCGTCGAAGGCCTGCGCAGCCTCTTGAAGGGAGGCTCCGTCATCTCCGACTTGAGCCAAGCCTTCCAGGTCCAGCGCACTCGCCCCCATGGTCATGTGGCGGCCGTCTTGGGTACCCTGCGCCGCCTCGGTTTGGAGCGCTTACTGGCCACTCGCAACAGCCTGCAGCGCCGCCTGGTAGTGGCCCTGATCGTGGCGCGCATCCTGGAGCCCCGCTCCAAGCTGGCCACCGCACGCGGATGGGATCCCCAGACCCTGTCCAGCAGCTTGGGCGAGCTCTTACAGGTGGAGGCCGCGACGGCCGATGATCTGTACGGCGCCTTGGACTGGCTGCTCGTTCGACAACCAAAGATTGAAAACCAGCTGGCGGCTCAGCGCCTGCAGGACGGTTGCCTCGTGATCTACGACGTCACCTCGACCTACTTCGAAGGGAGGAGTTGCCCGTTGGCCCAGCGGGGGTATTCCCGAGACGGCAAAGGGGGTACGCTGCAGATCGTCTTCGGCCTGCTGTGCGACCGTCAAGGCTGCCCTGTCGCGGTCGAGGTCTTCGAAGGCAACCGAGCGGACCCCACAACAGTGACCAGCCAAATCCAAAAACTGCGCCAACGCTTCGGGTTGCGCTCGGTGGTGGTGGTCGCCGATCGAGGAATGCTGACGGAAGCCCGCATTCGGGAGGAGCTCAAGCCGCTGCCCGGCATGGGCTGGATCACGGCCCTGCGAGGCCCTCAGATCCGCAAACTGTTTCAATCCGGTCCGCTGCAGCTGTCCCTGTTTGATCAACGCGACCTGGCCGAGATCCAGAGCCCGGACTACCCCGGGGAACGGCTCATTGTCTGCCGTAATCCCCTCTTAGCGGAGGAACGGGCCCGCAATCGCCAGCAACTGCTCCAGGCGACCGAGCTGGAGTTGGAGAAGATTGTCCAGGCAACGCAACGTCCGAAGCGTCGCTTCAAGGGCAAGGATCGGATTGCCCTGCGGGTGGGCAAAGTCCTCAACCGCTACAAAGTGGGCAAGCATTTTGTCCTGGAGATCGGCGAGGAGTCCTTCTCCTACCAGCGCCGGCAGGAGCGCATCGAGCAGGAGGCGGCACTGGACGGGATCTATGTGATTCGCACCAACCTGGCCCGCGAGCAAATGGATGCCGAACAAACGGTGGCTGCCTACAAGGGGTTGTCCGTCGCCGAACGGGCCTTCCGCAGCTGTAAGAGTGTCGATCTGAAGGTCCGACCCATTTACCACCATCTGGAGGATCGGGTCCGCGCTCACGTCTTTCTGTGCATGCTTGCCTACTACGTCGAGTGGCACATGCGACAGAAGTTAGCTCCGATCCTGTTCGACGACGAGGATCCCGAGGCGGGGAGGCAGCTTCGCGATTCGGTGGTGGCACCCTCTCAGCGCTCTCCTCAGGCCCTCCGCAAGGCTCACCGCAAGCGCACCGTTGAGGGTGGGCCCGTGCACAGCTTTCAGACCTTGCTCAGCGATTTGGCCACGATCTCCAAAAACCGGATTCAGCCGCAGTTGCCCGGCTCAGCAGCCTTCGACAAAATCACCCGTCCCACATCGCTTCAGCAGCGAGCCCTGGATCTCCTCGGCGTTCGTCTATAATGTACCCAGTACCGACGCAGCTGATTTGTAGCATTACCCCAATCTTAACAATAGGTTACATCACTTTTCTACGAGGTAACTTAGGCCTAGAAAAGGTACATTCAAGCAGATGTCGGTGTTGCTCGGCGGTATGAGGTCGCTCGCTACCTAGACCCAAAAGAAGTGGATGAAAGTGGACTAAACCACATGTAAACACCTGAAATGCCAGACCTGACGGGTATTCTGGGGTTGTCAAAGAAACTTCAGAACAAGCGGAAAGGAGGCAGTTCAGGTGAATAAAAAGGATAGCGCAATCATCCGCAAACGGGAAGCAGAGGTTGCTCAGCGATTGAGCCCCAGCTGGAACGGTCAAGACCCGAAACCGGTGCTCTCGCCCGAGGTCATCAGCTACGAGGTCTCGGAGAAAACGGGTGCGGTCAGTTACGGTGGTCTGGGGCTGCTGCAGCAGGTGGTGAAGTGGAGTGGGCTGGGGAAAGCCATTGACCAGGCGGTGACGCTGCTCAAACGCCACCAACCGTACCACGAATCGGACCACGTCCTGAGCCTGATCTACAACGTGGCCACGGGCGGGACCCGCTATCAGGATATTGAACTGCGACGTCAGAGTGTGAGTTTCCTGGAGGCGGTGGGAGCCGAGAAGATCCCCGCCCCCAGCACGGCCGGAGACTTTGTGCGCCGCTTTGACGCGCCCGACGTGGTGGATCTGATGGAAGCCGTCAATGCCAGCCGCCTCAAGGTCTGGGCCCAACAACCGGCCCGTTTCTTCCAACGGGGCGGAGATCGACGTGGATGGGACGATGGCCCCCACGAGCGGCGAATGCAAGGAAGGGATGGAGATCAGCTACGACGGGCAGTGGGGCTATGCGCCGCTGATCGTGACGCTGGCCAATACGGGAGAGGTGCTCTATGCGGTCAACCGCTCGGGCAACCGTCCCTCTCATGAGGGAGCGGCCGAATGGCTGGATCGGAGTATCGAGCTGGTTCGAGAGGCGGGTTTTCGGAAGGTGCGCCTGCGCGGGGACACGGGATTTTTCGCTGACGGCTCATTTTGACCGTTGGACGGAGGCGGGCGTGGAGTTTGACTTCGGGATCGACGCCCATCCGAGCTTCGTCAAGTGGGCGGGAGGCGTTGCCAGAAGCGAGATGGAAAGAGCTGGGGCGCCCCAGCCAGGGGAAAGGAAAAGGGAAGAAGCGGCGCCAGCGGCGGGACAAAGTGAAGCCGGAGATTGTCAAGAGACGCGGGTTCAAGACGCTGACGCTGGAACGGGAAGAGATCGCGGAGATCGACTACCGTCCGAGCAAAGCGAAGCGAACCTATCGGATGGTGATCTTGCGCAAGACGATCCTGGTCGAGAAAGGCCAGAAGCGGCTGCTGCCGCAGACGCGCTACCACTTTTATGTCACCAATATCTCGGCCAGAACGTTGGGAACGGCGGGAGTCGTACGGGAAAACAACCGGCGCTGCAACCAGGAGAACGTCATTGAACAACTCAAGAACGGAGTCGAGGCCCTGCGGATGCCCTCGGATACGCTGGTAGCCAATTGGGCCTATCTGGTGATTGCGGCTCAAGCCTGGAATCTGAAGGCCTGGATGGGGTTGGTGCTGCCGGCGCGACTGCAAGCCCGAGAGCTGGTGAAGATGGAGTATCGCCGTTTCCTGCGAGAGGTCATTGAAATGCCCTGCCAGATTTTGCGCAGGGGCCGACAGTTGGTCTATCGGCTGCTGGATGTCAATGGTTGGAGCCGTCTTCTCTTGGAAGGCAGTAAGTGGTTGAAACACCGGCCAGCTACCTGAAACTGAAAGGAGATAAAGTAGCTCCGAGGGTCGCCAGAGCTGGGGCGAGGTGTCTCTACAAACGCCCCCCAAGAGGGCAGAATCGTTTTCCCTGAGCGATCGGCGTGGAGGACAGCTGAACACGTGCCTGTTCTGAGTGACTTCGCGCCGAAATTTAGAATTTAGGTCTCCAAAATGGCTCCTCGGAGCCGACAAAGGGGTCTATTTTCGAACTTGCGCTTATTTTGGGACTAGTTGTCCCCCACTGCGACCCCAACGTCAACCTCTACGATCGAATGTACTGCACTCGCGGCGAGAACGTCGTCGAAGTGTGGAGCGTCGCCGCGCGCGGACACAGCTGAGGCAGCGTCCCTGTCTAGTAATTTCTTACACGAATGATCCCGCCCTATCCGGGGGAGAGAATTGAGACCCATGAAATCTTTGAAACTGTGGACTCTGACGCTGTGTTGTTTTGGGTTGGCGCTCAACATTGAAGCTGGCCTGATCCATATCGGGTCGCAGAAGCAGTTTTTCATCGACGATTATCTGATCGAAAGTCTGACGGGCACGCGCCAGGTTCTGAATCCGGCCAAGAAGGTCTACCACAACCCCATCATCCGCCCCGAGCGTCCCTGGGAAGGAAATGACGTCCGGGTGTCCAAGGTGATCTATGAAGAGAAAGAGGGGATCTTTCGGATGTGGTATGGGGCTGGGACTTATTCGGCCCGGCAGGGCGAGACGGAGATCATTATCGAATCGGAGGGAGTGCCCGGGGTGTGTATCGCCACCTCCAAGGATGGTCTCAATTGGGAGAAGCCGGTGCTGGGCAAGGTAGAGTTCCAGGGATCCCGTGAGAACAACATGATCCCCAAGGAGCAGTTCCGGCCCTATTTCTTCAAGGACCGCCACGAGACGGACCCGGGCAGAAGATATAAGGGCTTCGAGCGAAAGGGCAGCACGGGAACGCCTGGGATGCAGTTCGATCTGTACTTTTCCCCCGACGGCTTCGAGTGGACCGCGTACCAGAAAAACCCCGTCATCGACACCTCGCCCCGGGTGGGGCGCTGGGGTCCGACCGGTTTCATGGGGTGGGACTCGATTAGACAGACCTATGCGGTCCACATGGAGAACTGCCGCCATCAACGCTGTCCCCTGGGTAAGCGTCTGATTGGAAGGGCGGAGAGCCCGGACATGATCCAGTGGAGCCAGCCCGAGACCATCATCCTCCCGGACGAGCAAGATTATCCGGACCTGGAGTTCTACTACATGCCGGTGATTGTGTACGAAGGGATGTATGTGGGAATGCTCTGGAACTTCCGCACTACCAATACCACCATCCTGCCCCAGGCCGTCTTCAGCCGGGACGGGATCCACTACAATCGCGACTACCGGCAGCCCTTCATCCCCCCTGGGCCCAACGGGAGCTTCGACTCGGCGGTCGTCTACTTCCAGAGTCTGGTGATCGACCAGGGACGGCTCTTGAACTACTACACAGGAGCGAACTGGCGTTCTCCCGAGAGTCTAATGACTCTGGGAGACAAGGCGTTAGCATCGGTGGGACTGGCCATAACCGAGCCAGACGGATTCGTTTCCCTGGATGGCGTGCAAGGGGACAAGCGGCAGCGCATCGCCTTCAGCGAGATGGTGACCCGATCCTTTACCTTCAGCGGAGATAGGCTCTACCTGAACCTTCGCTCGGCGCTGCGGCAGTGGGGAGCAGGCCCCTGCGAGGTCCGGGTAGAGATCATCGGGGCCGATCATCATCCCATTGCCGGCTACGGTTTCGGCGAGGCCGATCCCATCACTACCACGGGAACGGCTCACGTGGCCTCCTGGAACGGCAAATCAGACCTGAGCGGACTGAAGGACAAACCCATCAAGCTGCGCTTCTACTTCAAGAACGCCAAGCTCTATTCGTTCCAGTTCAAGTAAGGACGTAGCTTTGGCCTCCAGGCCGAAGTCTTATTCTTTCGAGTCTCCGGCTCGACGGACGGCCTGGAGGCCACCGCTACACCCGGCTTCAATTCTCGCTCGTGAGTCTTTCCCCCAGGGCGCGAATTGAGGCGGCGGCCGCATCCACGTCAGCCCGGCTGATGCCCAGATGGGGAACAACACGGATCGAGGCAGGTGAGGGAACACTGACACGAACGCCCTCCTCCTGAAGCAGGCGATCGGCAAAGTCGTAGGCCGTCGATCCCGGATAGTTCACGTCGAACCGAACGATGTTGGTTTCAACGACACCTGGATCGATCCCGATTCCTGGAGCTCCGGCGATACCCTGAGCCAGTCGCTTGGCATTCTGATGGTCCTCCGCCAAGCGCTCGATCTGATGTCTTAATCCAAAAATGCCGGCCGCGGCGATGATTCCAGCTTGACGCATGGCCCCGCCCAGGCGCTGTTTCCACTGCCAGGCCTGAGTGATGAATTCTCTGGTCCCTGCCAGGACGGCACCAACCGGAGCACCCACGCCTTTGCTCAGATCAATCCAGACGGAATCAAGCGTCTTGGCATAGTCGGCGACGCTGATACCCGTTGCCACCGAAGCGTTGAACAACCGCGCTCCATCCATGTGGACGCTCAAACCGCGGTCCTTCGCAGTCGCACATACCTCTCGGATCCTTTCCAAGGGCCAGACGAGGCCTCCAGGCAGGTTCACGGTTTGCTCGATCGAGAGCAGCCGAGCCGGAGGACGGTAGCGGCTCGGGGGAAAGAGGACTTCTTCCAGTTGCTGGACGGTGAACATCCCTCGCTCCCCATCCAGCGGGAAGAACACCACTCCTCCGACCACGCTGGCAGCTCCCCCTTCCGCGATAAAAGGGTGAGCGGTGCGGTCCAGCAGCACCACCTCGCCGGCCCTGCAGTGCACCACGAACGAGATCACGTTGCACATCGTACCCGAGGGCAGGAAGAGGGCGGCCTCTTTTCCGAGCATTTCAGCCACCATATCCTGCAACGCATTCACTGTGGGGTCCTCGCCCCTTTGCTCGTCGCCTACTTCGGCCGAGAGTGCGAATTCACGCATCTCCTTGGTGGGCTTGGTCAGGGTGTCGCTATAGAGATCGATTCGGATTTCCGGCATCTCTCCTAATCTCCGGGAAAAAAGCGAAGCACGCATGATGAGGGAGAACTGGCACAGGAATATAGCACCGAGCCTGGCTCGGGGCAACAGAAACCGTGGACTTGGAAATCACCGATAGGACAAGGGTCTCAAGTTGCACACCCTATCGATTCTGTTAAGATAGGCAGGCCTTCGCGCCGAGGGCGGAGCTACGCATGAAAACCACCCAGATACAGAATCGTTGGAAGCTCTGCTCGGGCTACCTTACGGGCCAGGCAGACCTACAGGCCTATCCCATCACGCTCATCATCGAGAATACCGGTAAATGCAATCTCAAGTGCCCCATGTGTCCTCGCGAGTTGGGGTACTATCCGTCCCAGGATTTCGACTTTCAGCTGTTCAAGGACATCATCGACGAGGTGAGCCAAAAGACCGAGTTGGTCTTCCCCTGGGGTGGGGGTGAGCCGATGATGAATCCCGACCTGTGCAGAATGGTCCGGTACTGCAGCGACGCGGACATCTACACCGTAGTGTCAACCAATGCGACCCTGCTGGACGAAAGACGAGGACGTGAATTGATCGAGTCCGGACTCGATAACTTGATCATCGCCTTCGACGGAACGACACCCGAAGTTTACGAAAAGTATCGCAAAGGGGCCAAGTTCGAGAAGGTTCGAAGCAACATTCTCCGCTTCCTGGAGCTCAAGAAGCGGATGAAGTCGGACTTGTTCGTGGTTCTGCAGATGGTGCGATTGCCCGAAAACAACCACCAGGTGCGAGACTTCCAGAAGGCCTGGACAATCGAAGGTGTGGACGAAGTCCGGATCAAGGAAGATGAGATCGTCATCCCCGAGGTCGCCCTGGAAGAACGCATACATCACGAACGGCGCCGACATCCCTGTTACCAGCTTTGGCAGGGACCACCTACCGTCAACTACGATGGCGATTTCTTCCCCTGCTGTCATACCTGGCAGTCCGAACCCGTCGGAAACGTAAAGGATCAGTCGATCTTCGACCTTTGGAACTCGGACCGGATGCAGAAGATGCGGCAAGCCCATGTGGATGGAGATCTGACTGACTATCCGGAGTGCCAGGATTGCCATGCTCCGAATCCGCGTCTGCCCATTATTCTGGGCAGCTTCGTCGTGGATATGTTCAAGATCCGGCAATGGATACCGAAGATGGAAAAGATGGCCATGTTTTACAAGATGCCGATTTTTCGCGACCGATAGTCGGGCTGTTGGCCTGTGCCGTTGACGGTTCAGGCTCAAGGTAGGACTGAAAATGAATATCCTGCTCATTCGAGGAAAACCCACTTTCATGGACATGGTCGTGGGCATTCCCATCGGCCTGGTCTACATCGCACCCATCGCCGAGAAGAAGGGCCATTACGTAGAGGTGATCGACCTCGCCCTGGAACAGGATCCGGAACCGGTCCTGGAGCAGAAGCTGAAGGAGCGGAATTGGGATCTGGCCGGTCTCAGCTGCATGACGGCAGAGTTCGAGGGAGCCGAGGCTGCCGCTCGACAGGTCAAGGCCTTCGACCCCAACATCAAGATCATTTTCGGCGGCCAGCACCCCAGCATCGTGCCGGACGAGGTAATCGCCACGGACTACTGTGACTTCGTCTGCGTGGGAGAAGGAGAAGAGACCTTCGGGCAGTTCCTGGACGCCTATTCGCTGGGCGACGATCTGTCCCAGGTCAGCGGATTGGTGTACAAGACTTCGGAAGACGGATCGAAAAAGTGTTTACCCCGCCCCCTGGTCGACGACGTAGACGAGATTCCCTTCCCGGCGTACCACCTTCTCGACCTGGATCGCTACGTGGAGGCCGAGTCGGCTCGCTATCCCCCCAAATATTCCAGGGCCATCCAGATCTTCACCAGCCGGGGCTGTCCCTGGCACTGCACCTACTGCCATGTCTTATTCGGGAAGCAGTTCCGTCCCCGCAGTCCGGAAAATGTCCTGGCCGAGATGAAGATGCTCTACGACGAGCACCAGATTCGGGAGTTCATGATCGAGGATGACATCTTCAACTTCGACATGGATCGGGCCAAGAAGATCTGCGACCTGATCGTGGAGGAAGGACTCGAAGTGGGCCTTCAGTTCGGCAACGGCGTCCGCCTGGAGCGGTTCGACGAAGAGCTGATGCAGAAGCTGGCTGCCGCCGGGACCCACCATATGGCGATCGCCATCGAATCGGCGAGTCCGAGGCTTCAATCGAAGATGAAGAAGTACCTCAAGCTTCACATGGTCAGCGACGTCGTCAACTGGGCCAAAAAGTACAATATCGTGACCACTGGATTCTTCATGATCGGCTTTCCCAGCGAGACCATTGAAGAAATGAACATGACGATCCGCTTTGCCTGCGAAACCAATTTCGACGAGGCGCTGTTCAGCATCGTGATTCCCTATTCGGGCACCGAAATGAACCGGCAGGTGGTGGATTCCGGCCAGTACGATCCAGCCGACCTGCTTCACGACGTTATCCGGATTACGACCGAGGACTTCAGCTTCAAGCAGCTGAGACAGGTTCAGCGTAAGGCTTACCTGATGTTCTTCCTGAGCCGATTTCGATTCATCAAGATGCTGCCGAAGCTCTTCAACCTTCGCTCCAGCAAGAAATATCTGAAGGCCATCGAACGAAACTTCCTCCCGGATTCTATGCTCGGAGACGCCTCCCGAGTGAATTAGAAAAGCACCCAACAAAGGAGAGTAGGCCAGTTTCGTAGTTTCTCATGTACGGCTACCCAGACTTCCCAGACCATGTCTACGTCGAGCTGACCAACGTCTGCAATGCTCGATGCACCATCTGCGCCACACCGGCCATGAAGCGCAAGAGGGAAGTCATGTCGATGGAGCTGTTTCGGAGAATCGTCGACGAGTGCGGCCGCCGGAAGGCCAAAAAGATCCTTCCCTTTCTGCATGGGGAAACCCTCCTGGTTCCCGGCGTCCTGGACTACTTCAGATACGTGCGCCAGGCGGCTCCCCAGACCCACGTCAACCTGACGACCAACGGCTCCAAGCTCTCCGCCGAAAAGACGGAAACACTGCTCCAGGAAAATCTATTGGACAGCATGATCGTCTCCATCGACGGCGGGAACAAGGAGACCTTCGAAGGGATCCGCCTGGGCCTGGACTACGACGAGGTTCGAGACAACGTGCTCCGCTTCATCCGGACCCGAAACGCGATGGGGAAGTCCAAACCGACCGTATCGATTTCCATGGTGACAGTCGATGCGAACAAGGGCACCCGGGAGCAACTGCAAGAGGCCTGGAAGGAAGCCGACCAGGTTCGCTTTGCCGTCTACTTCAACTGGGCTGGCAAGCTACATAACGAGGGCCGCACCCCTCACAAGGTCAACTTCTGCGAACGGCTCTATCACTACATCACCATCCTGGCCGATGGTCGGGTGGCCATGTGCTGCTTCGACTCCGAGGCCGAGCACACGGTAGGGGACTTGAGACGGCAGAGCATTTACGAGGTCTGGCACTCCCGAGAATTCAATCAGAAGCGGAGCTCGCTCTACCGCCGGGAGTTCGACGATCTCAAGATCTGCGAGGGCTGCGATTACATCAACCATCCAGCCTGGACCACACCGCTGGTGCGTCTTCGCCCACGCATTCAGGAGACCTTTCCGCGTCTTACCACGGGAGCTGAGAATCTCTACAAGAGGTGGTTGATGCGATGAGTTGGTTTGCGAAGCAGAGCGATAGTACTTTGGATTATCCCTGGCTGAGAACAACCGACCAGGATCTGGGCAAGATCCTGTTGATCTATCCGGTCACGGGGATGGATGTCTTCGGCATCAATGTGGGGCTTCCCCTCTCCTGTGTCTACCTGGGAAGCGTCCTGGAACAGGCGGGTTATCGCGTCCAGATTCTGGACGAACGGATCACCGAGACCTTCGAACAAGATGTCGCCGATTCCATCCAGCGCGAGCGGCCGGTTCTGGTAGGTATTTCCAGCATCACCGGTGTTCAGATCCGGGGCGGCCTGCAGGCGGCCAAAGTCGTCCGTCAGACCGATCCCGCACTGCCCGTGGTCTGGGGTGGGGTTCACCCTACGCTCTGTCCGGACTCGACTCTGAAGGACGATTTCTGCGATGTGGTGGTGAAAGGCGAAGGCGAGATCACCCTGGTCAAACTGGCGGATTGCCTCCGCGAAAAGAACGATCTGAGCACCGTGCCCGGCATCGGCTACAAGGAAGAGGGGCAGCTCAAGTTCACCGAGAGCGTTCCGCTGATCGAAGACCTGGATGTAATTCCTAAACCCAACTACGATCTGCTGGAGATGGAGCACTACTTTACCCGCGCTCCTTCCACCGGTGAGGCGCAGCTCCAGTTGGTGACCAGCCGCGGATGTCCTTTCGACTGCGAATTCTGCTACAACCTCAAGTTCAACGAGCGCAGGTTTCGCTACCACTCGGCCGAAAGGGTCGTTTCCGACATCATGGAGCTGGTCGAGCGCTTCCAGATTCGCTCTCTCTTCGTCGAAGACGACTATTTCTTCGGTCATCCCGGCCGCGTCGAGGAGATCTGCGATCTCTTGATCGAGAAGGACCTCAAGCTTCTGATACAGGTCCCCTGCCGAATCGACTACCTCTACAAGCGCAGTCCCGAGATGATCGACAAGCTCTACCGGGCGGGCTTCAAGGAGCTCTGGATCGGGGTGGAATCGGGATCCGAGGAACGACTCAAGGAGATTCTGAAGAGAACCACTCTGGACCAGGTCCGGGAGGTCAACCAGCTGCTGTCCGCCTCTGACGTCTACGTCAAGTACGGCTTCATGGCGGGATTTCCCAAAGAAGAGCGCAAGGAAACCCTGGAAACCGTCGACTTCATGTTTGAGCTGCTGGGTTCCAACAAGGGTGCCGGAGTCGCTCCGGTCGCCATCTACACGCCTTATCCGGGGACCACGCTCTACGACAAGGCCAAGCTGGTCTATGGCATGACCTTTCCCGATACCCTCGAAGGATGGAGCCATTTCCACTTTGGAGAGAACAACAATCCATTTCTCACGCCCCGGCAAAAGCGATTCATCACCAAGGTCAACGTGATGAGCCGCTTCTTCGAGCGTAGGGCCTTCGAACGCTTCTGCGACAATCGCTTCAAGCCCGTCCTGATGGCCATCCATGGTCTCTACTACCACTACCTCAGGCTGCGGCTGCGCTGGCGATTCTTTGAGTTCATGCCGGAGATTCCGCTGATTCGATTTGCGGAACAAGTCTACGTACGCCTTTTCCATCAGGCCCAACTCGCCAAGTTCCTGCGCGGCAAGGTAGCCGATAGTCCGGCGACGCCTGAAACCCCCTAGTATCCCAAAAGGGATTGCGACAAATCCCTCGGCCCAAGTGAATTTCGACGGCTAGGGAGGCCCACTTCGGCGTTCGCATGTTCGGTGTTCTGCGGTTTGTGATTTAGCCTTTTTCCTTGCTTTGGAGAAGGCAACCGTGGGAAATGCTGAACCGCAGAATATCGAACAAACGAATTTCGAAGGATAGGAAGACACTTCGGCGTTCGCATATTCGGTGTTCTGCAGTGCGTAATTCAGCCTTTCTTACTGGTTCTCGGGAGAAAGGGTACTCGGGAGAAAGGGACAGGCTGTTTTTCTTCTCCTCGGGAGAAAGGGACAGGCTGTTTTTCTTGATTGGCCGTTTTTCTTATTAGCCCAGATCTGGACCCCCGCGTCGTCTCAGGCAATAGACTCCAGTACCAAGCAAGAAGATGCTAGGAAGGATCAACCCCCATTCCGAAAGCGTTGGTATGGGTGCTCAGTGGCACAGGATCGCTTGATTGGCTTATCATTGAGGAAAAGCAGCCATGAAGGAGATCGTATTCGTTGTCGAGGAGGCACCAGAGGATGGTTTCACCGCTCGTGCCCTGGGTGTCTCGATATTCACTGAGACCGAAACGCTTCCGCAACTCCATGAAGCGATGCGCGATGCTGTCCGGTGTCACTTTGAAGAGCAGGATCGACCGAAAGTCATTCGCCTTCACTTTCTCCGCGGGGAAGTCATTGCTGTATGAGGCTACCGCGGGACCTCTCCGGTAGCGATCTCGTCAAAGCTCTGAGCGTGTTGGTGAGCCAGCCAGACTATCTGATCGGATAGGTCGACTATCCCAAACATGGCAACATGTACTACAACTCGCTTCAAGCCAAGCTGGAGCGGCGCTTTCAGGATGGTGTCGCCCTGACCATGGGCTACACCTGGGCCAAAGCCATGGCTCTCAATTTCAGTGGAGGTTGGGGGCAGTGGGGAGGCGCGACCGAGTACGAGCGCCACAACCTGAAGGCACCCATGGCCCATGACCGCTCCCAGACCTTCTACAGCTCTGCCATCTGGCAGCTGCCCTTCTTCCGCAACGGCGCCGGGCTGACTCGGACCCTGCTGGGAGGATGGGAGGCCACCAGCATCGTGACGCTGACTTCGGGGGTGCCCTACCTCATGTACTACAGCGTGATCTGTGGAACCAGGGGGGCCGGAGCCGACGGAGAGCGAATCGGATCGGCGTGATCAACGACAAATGGAATTCCCGCAGCGACAATTGGAAATCCCCACACGAGGGATAAAAAAAAGAGCTGTAGCCGTCCTCTGAGACGACTCTTTTCGGGGTCCTCCTTTCTGTAAAAAAGAGAGATTGTTTTTAGAATGCGAGGGGGATGGAGTGAGGGCGTAGCCCGAACGGAGCTCCCCCTCGCTCGCGCCGGCGTCGAGGGGAGTGGACCAGATCCACGAGGCTCCTGAGCGGCCTCTGTAGGGCGCTGTACGACCTCTCCCCTTGGCGGGCACTCGTCTATCGTCCCCACCAAGCACTTCCCAGGGGCCAATCAGCCGATTTGCCCGGATTTGAACTCCTCGCGGTTTCCTCATTTCGTGGTTTCCTGCTGTTTCTTCTTGGCGCTCTCCATTCGGTAGCTCGAGACGTTGAGTTCCAGAATCACGCTGTGGTGCACCACCCGATCAATCGCCGCCACCGTCGTCATGGGGTCCTTGAAGATCCTCTCCCAGTCCGAGAAGATCAGGTTGCTGGTCAGCAAGATGCTGCGGCGTTCGTAGCGATGGGCCAGCAGTGTGAAAAGAACCTCCATTTCCTCCCGACTTTGCTGAACGTAGCCGATGTCATCGACTATGAGAGCCTCGAAGCGATCCAGTTTCTTGAGCTCCTTCTCCAGAGTCAGATCGATTTTGGCCCGCAGCAATCGCTGTACCAGCAGGGCGCAGGTAGAGAATAGAACCCGGCGCCCCAGCAGAATCAACTCCTGCCCCAGAGCACAGACTAGATGCGTCTTGCCGCTTCCAGGGTTGCCGAAAGCCAAGACGTTCTCGGCGCGATCCAAAAACGTACCTTCCAGCAGCGCCGTCAGTTGTCGATCCACGCTTTGGGGCAAGCGCGAGCGGTCCAACGCCGTCAGCGTTTTCTCCCAGGGAAGCTTCGAGATTCGGCGCAGGCGCTGGATTTTGCGCTCGTGCCGCTCCGCCACTTCGATCTCAGATAACGACAAGAGAAACCGGGGATAGGACAGACTTTCCTGGGTAGCCAGTGCCGCCTGGGCGGCGGAGTGCTCCCGAAAGGCTGGTAGATGCAGCTGGACAAGGCACTCGCGAAGCCGGGTCAAGTTGCCTCCACTCATGATCTCACCTCCCGGCTCTCCAGCAGCGTGTCGTAGACGCCCACGTCCATCTTCTCCACCGCCACTTCCCAGGGCTCCACCACCGGATCGACGAGGCATTCTCGTAGTGCTTCGAAACGGATTCTTTGTCCCCTCTCAATCAGCCCCTGAAGTGCCTCTCGCACTCGCTGCTCACCTTCCTGGGCAGCCAACTCGAGGATCTTCAGATACTGGCGATCCGCCGTGGCTGGACAATCTTGGCGCAGCTCGTCGTAGGCGACTCGAAACAAGATCCCCGGAAACAGATCCTCGCGCCAGCGATAGCGAGTGAACGCCCCCGGCTTGCGCACCAGGGAATGGATCACCTGCCGGTAGTCAATGCGATGCTTGCCTTCTCCTCGCAAGCGAGGCATGCGTGCCTGTGGCTGACCCCCGTAGTAGACCTCCACCTGATCCGCCCACACCCTCACCTGCACCCGCTCGCCGATCAACCGGCTGTCCACCGAATAGGTGTTGTGGCGAACCCGGATCGTACTGCTGGGGGAGACTCTCACCCACTGCCGGGTGAAGTCATCCAGACGGCGTGCCGGCAACGGGCGCATCACGGCCAGCTCTTCTCCCAGGCGCTTTTGCCGGGTCGCATTGCGCCGGTCCACAATCACCGCTACAAAACCCTCGTACTCTTCCCGGCTGGAAAAATCACGGCTACACCGCAGCAGCAGTTCCTGCTCGATGGCCCGTTTCAAGCGGTGATGGGCCTGTTCCACATCCCCGTTCTCGTGAGCCTTTCCTGCCTGGGTGCGACTCGAGCGCATCCCGAAGTGTCTCAGCAACCCTTGATAGCGCTCGGTGAACTCTTCCCGTTTCAGGTTGTTGACGGCCGCCGAAAGCCGGTCTGTTCGGTGTTCCTCGGGCAGCGCCCCCAACTCCCACAACGCGTTCTGAAGCCCCAGGCTGAGGCTCTCAAAGGACTCACTGAAACACAGCGTGGTCGCTTCCCAGTTCGAGTAGGCCAAAACAAAGTGGTACAGCAGATGGGGAAACGGCTGGCCCTGGATCGTCACTCCCAGACGCCCCATAAACGTAAAGTCCGATTGAGCTTGATGTCCCGGCCGATACTTCTGCGGGAACATCACCTCCTTCGCTTCTCCGTGTTGTGCCTTCCACTGCTTGATCCTGCGCTGCAGCGTCCTCAACTGACCTTGCTGGAAGGCCCCTTCCTGCTGGCGGCACAAATACTCGAACACCGCTGTCGCTTCCACCGTCGGAGATCGCTTCAGGATCTCTTCCACCTCTGGCCACACCGACTCGAACGGATCCGATCGAGTTCGCCAATATCGCTCCGGCTGACTCTGGCTCGGCAGCTTTCCCGACTTCAGGTACTTCCGAGCCGTCTTTCGCGACAGCCCCGCTTTGGCCGCCGCCATCGTTAGCGTCTTCTCGTTCTTTTGCAACTTTACTAACCTCCGCACTTGCTGATCCTTAACCATGCCCTCATGGTCAGGATCAGCCCTGAAAAAGTGGGGAATTCTATTTGTCGTCGTGGGAAATTCTAACTGTCGCCAATCAAGACCCTCATGGTCACGCTGGCAGTCACCACCTGAGCCGCGTCATCTCCTTCACTCTCTTGCGGCGGATAAACGATTGCCAGCCCAGTATCTCTCTTACCCCGGGAATCAAGAAAGATACTGAATTCGCTGATCGGCCTGGTTGCTGGCACACCGGCCTCATAGACCGCGACTCCCCCGTCGGAGCGAGTGAAGAGCGCTGTGCCCCCTAAACCTTGTCCCGCTGTCACCTGGGCGTAGCCGACAACCAGATCCCCAGTACCCTTCGTCTGAAAGGAAGCTGCGGCGCCCCGGCCCAGGGGAATGGAAAATGTTGAGCTGGGACCGCTAAGAGATGCGCCGTTTGGGCCGCCAATCAGCTCCATTTCTATGGGACCTTGCGAATTCAGAAACTCCACGGTCGCGGTTGTATCCGCGCCGGTGTTCACGAAAAACAAGGTGGTCTGAAGGCGAATCGTATTCGCCACTCCATCACCGATCTGAGGAAAATAAGAAACCACTGGGGGAAGCCCACCGCATCCCACACCATTGGCAAAGCACGCAAGCGCCCGGTGTAGCAGGCCTGACAGCCTGGCATCGCTCTGCAATGCCCAGGGCGTCGCGCTGGCGCCGATCACTAGAACCTCGCCGCCTCCGCTATGCGGGAAATACAGAATGGTGCCGGCCTTGGTAACCGCCGTCCTTCCATCCTCCGGCGGTTCGCTTCCGATGAAGTCCAGGATGTTCTGACAGGTGCGGGGCCGGGGCACAGGAATGCCATCAGGGATAGGGAAGCCATCAGGAAAGTTGCCGTCTGAACTCAGTAGCGTCCCAGCGTTAGTCGAATAACATCAACTGTTTATGAATGTCACTATTCTGAGTAATGTAATGCATGTCCTGAAAGGCCTGTAAAATTGGGGTTTTCTCGAAGAGCGAGACACTCAGGACCTGGAGAATTGTGTAGAGCGGCAACTCGAGATAGAGGCGCTTGCGGATGATGGCGATGAGCAGGTAGGTACTGAGGGCGATCCAGATTTGTGTTTTCACGGCATTGGGACTGGTGCCGTAAAAGGCCTTGATGCGACACAAAGGTTCGGGGTAGGCCTTGGCCGGATAGAAGGTGCTCAGCAGGACAGTTTGGTCGCAGATCAGTCCCGTCGTTCTGTCCACCGGGTGGGAGTAGCGGCGGCGGAACTTGAAGTTGGCCTTGGCGCGGGTCACGAATAACGACCGGGCAGAATGGAGTCGGTACAGGCGCCCGAAATCCAGGTATCCGCGATCCATGATGTAGTAGGCACCGGGACAAGGAATCAGGTGGTCCAAGGCGTGGACATCGTGCAGTTTTCCGTCCGAGATCAGAACGAACTCGGGAATGGCGCCGTGCAGGTTGAGCAAGGTATGCAGTTTGATCGCCCCCTTGGTACGGCGGAAGCGCGCCCAGGGGAAGACCGAGAGGCACAGGTCGATGGTCGTGGAGTCCAAGGCATAGACGGTCGCGTTCAGGTCGACTCCCAGGTCCTCGTCGGTGTACAGGCGGCGCGCTTCGGCGATAAGCACTTGGGCAAACTCGGCATAGATGCGCCAGTCGCGCCTCTCGTTGGCATTGGACAGATTGTTGCGGGAGACCGTGGAGCGAATGCCCATGTGGAAGAGCTTGGATCTCATGGCCCGTAGGCAGGCTTCGATATCGCGCAAGCTCTCGCGATAGGTCAACTGTGCAAAGGCCATGACCCGGTAATGGTCGGCACAGCGGAACGACTTGACCTTGTAGTCGCCTCCGTAGTGCTGAACAATGCGATGAAAATGATGCCAGGGAAGATGCCGCATCACCTGAGAAAAAATCGTCGTGCCCGTGTACATGCTCGCCCTCCTTATGAACTGAAGGGCGTGAGCGTACACTCACTTTCAAGTCGGAAACACCCATTATCTTCTCTAACATATTACTCATTAATACTTTACAGAGATTAGAAACCCAAACGTTGGGACACTACTGGTCTGAACTATCAGTTGGATCGACGTCTGTGCCCTCTGCGAGGATCACCGCCTGCTGCCCCTCGGCCAGTCCCGGCAGCGGCATGCCATCGACCCAGGTGTCCGCCTCGTGTCCCACGGCGAACGCCTGCCTTGAGGGGTTGGAGCTCTCGCGACCAAATCCGAACCGCTCCTCGTCGCTCAAGCCACTACCCTGCCAAAGCCAATGGTCGGTGTTGAGAGCGGCCCATTGGCCGAAGCAGAACGGCTTGTTCGTGCACGGCAGGGTGAGGTGAATCACCACGCCGAGTGCCTTGTGGCGGTCGCCCCCATGGTAACTGCCACTACCATTGCACAAGGCTGCTTGCTTGAGGCTTCCCATGAACGCTTGGTCGATACCGCTCTTGAGGACGGCCAGACCAAGGGCGGGTGCATTGGTGATCTTACGCACCTCTTGTACGCGGTTCGCGCCGTACACAACCCGCCAGGTGAAAATGTTACCCGCCGGGGCTACCACGCTACCTCCATCATCCAGGAACCGGGTAAGCGCTTCGAGCATGCCGTCGGACCAGTACTCATGGTGCGAGTGCGGCATCAGAACACGGTAGTCTGACGCTGAGATCAGACCCACGTCAAAGTCGTCGTCGCTGTAGACGTCGTAGGCGAAACCCTGGGCATCGAGCCACTGCACCAGGTACATCGAATTGGGGGCGCGCACACTGTAGCCCCCTCTGGCGGCTCCCGGCTTCATGGGGTTTGATTCACGAGAGGGGCGTTGCCATCCATGGAAATAAGACAGTGATCTTCCGTCACCCATCTCGTTGTAGGCGGAGTTATTGCCCCCCTCGAGACAAAGTCGGGGAGTTGACCCTTCGCAACCGCCAGGCTGGCGGCTCCGCGGCGTTATACCGGGACCGTACGACCTTGGCCAACGGTTGTACGCCGTCCAAGTGTTGGTCGGCAGAACCACGGCGATCGGTGCGCGCGGCCCTGTGGCCGCCGGCCTGACGGCAATGGACCGGACAGATACTTCATCACCCTCTTGAGTCGGTGTAAAGTCGGGTCCGAGCAGTGCCTGAATCGCGTACATGCCTGATGCTACGTCAGACGGGATGGTAAGCTGGGTAATCACTTGCCAGCCGGCATCGACGATCTGATCGTGGTTGAGGCGGAAGGCGCGGCCTTCGACCGTGACACCCGCCACACCAGGGTGGCCGTGGTTCGTCACCACGCCGACATGCCCGTTGCTCGAGCTGTCGTCTACACTCGGGTAGGGGCCTTCGAAGCCGAGATAGAGATCGACTTCCGCCGGATCCGGAGCCGGATCAGTTTCCGCCAACCCGCGCTGTAGGCGTGCTTCGATCTGGGCGACGGACAGAGCTGTCGGCCACAACGCCCAGGAGTCGAGACGGCCATCGATGACGCCCGTGAGATCGCCTGGCGCCTCAGAGCGGCGCGCCCAACCGGAACGGCGCAGCGACATCTGCTACCGCTCCCGTCTGCACTCGCTGCGCGGCAAGACTGCCGTCCACGTAGAGCTTAACCTCCGCGCCGTCATAGCTGAGCGCCAGGTGGTGCCAGGAGTCGAGCCAGGTGTCGAAGCTTTGAGGAAGCGGGGCGATTGCGAGTCGAGCCGCGTCCGTTTGCGGCGTATCGCTCACATAGGCGGCCAATCGTCCGCCGGGAGTGATGATGATACCTGCTGCGGCTTCGGTCATGCCGAACTGGCCAGCCACCACTACCGTGTCACCGCCAAGCAGCGTGGGGTGAAGCCAACCCTCCAATGTGAACGAAGTTCGACCCACCAGTGATACGCTGGCATACTCAAGAAACGAACCCACACGCGATGACTGTGGACCAACTTCCAACACATTGCTGCGGGCGGCTTCGGTCCACTCTTCATCTAATGCTACGAGCCGGATGACGATATCCTGGTTGGGGACGGAAGCGTAGACTTTGACGGTATCGCCGATTGCGTAGCTCGTCGCATCGGTGTAAAGGCCATGCCAGATTTCGGCAGATGCCGGTATCGAGAAGGTACAAAACCCAACAAGAATCCCAACCCAAATCTTTGTCGTCATATCATCACCTTCTCTTCGGGGAGTTCCGAGGTCGGAATCTGAGATTTCGGCTGCACTTACACGAGTCCCTGATAGGCACGAAACAGGGTCCGGTAGTATTTCATGACCCTGATTGGATCCGTGCTTTCGGGGATTTCGGCCATGCAGAAGCCGTTGTAGTCGATCTTCTTTAATAGACCGAACAGCGGGTACTCCTCGACGAACAGATCGCGCATGTGCACCAGGCTTATATGCGAGCTGACACTATTGAAGTTCTGCTCTACACCAGCATCCAGCAGATCTGTCGGATTCGAGTTCCAGCAGATCCGAGCATTCGGGTGATTTGCGTGATCCATGATCTTCTTGATCCGCGGTAGTCGGGAGGTTTCCCTTCCGTGGACCTCGAGTCGGATCTGGACGTCGTGGTCGGCGGCAAAGGCCGCACATTCGGAAAGAGATCGGCCGATCTGTTCCAGCGTCTTCTCTTCAGGCACCCCGGCCGGAAGTCCATTGGGGCGCACCTTTACTCCCGGGGCTCCCAAATCAGCGGCTAGCTTCACGAAAGCCTTGGTCTCCTCGATGTTGCTTCTGACCTCAGCTGGGTCGGGGGAATGAAACTCACAGGCGCTGCCGATTTGAACCACGCCTACCGGGGAGTCTTCGAATCGCTTGCGAACCTCTTTGCGCCTCGCCGCAGGGGTGTCTATCTCGATCCCATGAGCGTGGGTACTGCGGAGCTCTACTCCCTCGAACTTGGCTTCGGTGCAGTTTTTGATAATGGTTTCGATGTCCCAGGAGCGCCCCAGATTGTAGGTGACCGTTCCGAGATGGAGTCCTTTGCCATCGTCTGGAGCATGACTTTCGAGTGTAGCCCCCTTCATAGATGGGTCCAGATTCAGAGCACTCGCAGCGGCCAATATTGACGAAAAAAACGTTCTTCTGTTCATACTCGCTCTCCTCTAGATAGGGTAGGGAAGCACGGTCACCCGGCTCCCCTCCCTCCGAACTGCACGTGCGATTCTCCCGCATACAGCTCTCCAGTCAGTAGGTTCCTATGGATTGGACGAAACGGATATGGGCGTCAGTCAGGCTCGTGAACCCATGATCCGTAAAGAAGGCGTTGGGCCAACGGTGATTTCGACAGAGGCGTTTTCTATTCTTCCGGTTGCGCTTCAGAAGCAGGCGTCGCAAACGACGACGGATCAGACCGTCGTAGTCCTTGAAGATGTTCCAATGACAGTGCCGGAAGTAGTTGAACCAGCCTTGCGTCGAGCGATTGAGCCGCTGGAGGATGACCTCCAGCGAGTCGCCCGACTTGCGCGGCGTCAGCTCGTGAATGCGCTCGACGAACTTTCGGTGGCTCTTCGCTCGTGGAAACCGAAAACGGCCTCGGAACGAATCGCCCAAGAACGAAAAGCTCTTCTCTCGCGAGTCCACGATGTGTGTCTTCTCGGGATGCAGTCTCAGCCCGTTGTCCTCCACCCAGTCCCGCCCTTCGGCCAGGGCCGCTTCAGCCTCCTCGGGTGCGCGACACAGCAGGACAAAGTCATCCGCGTAGCGCACCATCTGGAAGCCCAGATCGGCCATCCGATGGTCCAGGGGATTGAGGTAGGCATTCGACAACACCGGAGAAAGAACGGCGCCTTGGGGGACTCCGGCTTCCGGAATCCACTTACGCAGCTCTTCCAGTATCCCCTGATTCAGAAACAGCTGAACCAGGCCCAGCACGCGGCGATCCGATATCTTCTGTTGGATCAGGTCCAACAGTCGATCTTTCGGGATCGTATCGAAGTAACCCTTCAGATCCGCGTCGACGACATACACATAACCGGCTTCGAGCAGCTCTTCGACGTACCGCAGTGCGCCGTGGCACCCTCGCCCATGACGAAAGCCGTAGCTTCGATCATGGAACGTGGCCTCCAGAATCGGCTCGATCCCGTGGACCAAAGCCGTTTGCACGACTCGATCCCGCACGGTCGGAATCCCCAGCGGTCGCTTTTCCGAACTGCCTGTTTTGGGAATCCACCTCCGCAGCACCGCTACCGGACGATAGGTCCCCTCACGCAGTTCTTCCTGCAACCATTCGAGTTCCTCCCGCTCGTGTTCGGCGAAATCCCCCCACGTTTGCCGGTCCACTCCCGCCGCTCCTTTCCTGCCCAAGACCTTCTCGGCCGAGCTGGAAAGGTTCCGGCTGCAAAACACCTTATCGATCAGCGTGTGCCATTTCCCTCCTCTCACCTTTCCTTTCAAAAGTGTCTCCAACATGCGATCCGTCCAAACCGCGCGATGAGCCCACTGTTCGATGCCAGCGGGCTCTCCAGCCGGGCTAGCCGAAAACGGCACTGTGACCGGGATGTAGTCCCGCCTTTGGGCGGAGTTACGTTTCCGCGATTTAGTCATTTCGCATCTACCTTCCTGCTCCCCTTCGCTCCACCGCGTTTTGCTGCACGGCTTCCCCGCTACTATGGGAGCTCTGACTTCTGTCGAGCCGCTTCAACCGACCTCACCGGTATCGCCAGGTTCGCTCCCCTTCGGCGGGCGATACTGCACCGCGGGCCTGGGCCATTGCTCACGCAGCGTCCCCCACTGCGAGCTCTCACGATGGGTCGTCCACGTCCCTCACCCGACAGATCTCCCTGCTTATCTCGTTTGACCTTCCGACCTCTCCATCTCCAACCACCGCATTGCCATTTCGTCACGGTCGCTTTGTCACGTTACTTCACCGCCGTGACCTGCCGCGTCTATCCCCCCGGGCAGACCGTTCAGGTCGGAGGGATGGCCGTCGCGCGGTCAAGGGTTCGGGCTTTGCCAGGACCCTCCCCGACAGGCTTGGCCGAATCGAGTTCACTTGCGTTACGGATTGGTCGTTCGTCTCAGGTTGCTCTCCACCCTTCCTCACGGAAACGCAGTTACCACTGTCGACTTCAGGCCGGTAACGTTAGCCTGGAAGGGACTTTCACCCTTCTGATCAAACGCCTTCACAGGCGCACTAGCGGTGGCCTCCAGGCCGCCGTCCGAGCCAAAGGCTCAGAAGAATAAGACTTCGGCCTGGAGGCCAAAGCTACGTCCGAAACTTGTCCTGGCTCAAAGTTTTCAGCTAAGCTGGATTTTGTGGGCTTCTTTGTTGTGCAGAGATCGATTGCTTTTCTGCTTTCGGGACTCCTTGTCCTAAGCCTCCTGCCGAATGTCGGCGCTGGATCCAGCGCTGGCTCTCAAGGTGAGATCCCTTCCCCGCCGGTAGCAGGATCTCCGACTAGGGCCGAGCTCGATACGGCGATTCAGAAGGGCACCCAGGGGTTCATCCGGGAGTTTGTTCAGACCTCCTATGACGTTGCCTCCACTGGGTACGTCGACTACACGGACTCAAAGAGCAAGGAGAAGCGTTACGGACCCAAGGCGTATGTTGCCTTCCAGCTCTACTTGCTGACTCACTACTTGATGTACTTCGAGGACCTGGGAATTCCGCGCAGCGACCCGCTGCTCAATCAGGTACACGATTGGTTCGTGGGTCAGTTCGACAAGGACGAAGGCAACTGGCTCTGGTCCCATGAGGGATGTCTGCACGCCAAGGGCATGTACGCTCTGGCGAATTTCGGCTACAAGGATCTCGGCGAGAAGGGGTACGGATGGGCCCTCAGGAACCTCTCCTTACCCTTCTCGCCGCCGCCCTCTCTGCCCGTAGAAGATCGCATTTTCACAATGAGACAGTCGGGCAACATTATCCAATCAGTCGGTGATGCAAGGCTTTCTCTGACCGGAAAACATGGATGGAGCATGGAGGGCCGGTTCCCGATGTCGAAAACAGTGCCAAGTTTCTCTACGCCCTTCTCAAAGCGGGGGTACCCGCTACCGATGTTCGTGTGAGCGACCTGCGAAGAGGGCTGGTGGACCGGATTCTCAGCTTTCGTCCACGCCTGGCAGGGGACTTTATAGGCCTGTCCTGGTACATTTTCGCGGTCCACAAGTTCGGTCTCGATAAGGACAACGCCTACAAGCGCTCTCTGAAATACATGGAGGAATTGGTGAAGGATGGCTGGAAGTCGAACTTCCCGCTGGTGGAGGTCCCCGCCTTTCGCAGCCTGGCGGTGCTGGCCTTGTTGATTGCGGGTTATCGTTTTCCGGAACTGGATGCGTCGATCAACGGATATGTCAGATCCTAGGATGAGGAAGGTCTCTGGAGGCTTCCACGAGCGATGCAGCTGTGGGGACTGACGAAGCCTCCTGCCAGTGGGATCAAGGTGGGAACCTTGGATGGTGCCAACACCTATCTGTTGACGCTGTCCTTGATCGACTATCGCCGGATCAAGTTTTCAGAGGTTGGCAAGAGTACCTTGCCTGCCACCCTGAAAAGTACCTCGTCTGCCACTCTGGAGACAGGCGGTTCTCCCGACGCTCTGGCATTCAAGCGAGCCTGTGCCGGCTGCCACGAGCTGCCCAGTCCTCAAGCATATTCCCGGGAGGAATGGCCGGGCGTTACGAGAAAGATGATGGGGTACATCGTGGAACAGGGGCTGGAGATACCCGAGCGCGATGTAATGTTGAGTCTCCGCTACCTGCGGCGGCACGCCTCGTCCACCGAGCAGTAGACCAGAAAGATAGAAGCCCGCCTCGGTCTTACCCCCCTTTTCTCTACGACTATTCCCGGCGCTATCGGTTGGCTGACAGGTCGACTCGAACAATCTCTTTTGAATTGCGAGCGAAGATGGATCTGTCGGCGAAGGCTGGATGGGACCAGACTACCATCCTTCGCCTTATCGGATTGGTGGGTTCGATCAGAAAGGCCCGGCTGGTTTCCCGATATCCTTTGGGGGACAGCTGGGCGATGATCAGCTCTCCCTGCTCGTTGCAGATGAAGAACCGGTTTTCGTGTTTGATCAGAAAAGCGTTCCACCAACGATCTTTGCCGGTGGCATCGAGAGTCGTCCAGATTCTTTCCCCGGTCTTGGCATTCAAGCAGCGGAGTTCTCCGTAACTGTCGATACCGTAGATGTGACCGTCCTGAAGCACCGGTGTGCACATGAGGGAATGGAGGCCGTCTGTCTCGATCTCACTCTTGCTCTTACCCTTCCAAAGCAGGCTGGCCGAAGGTTGGTGCCTATCGGGTCGCATCATCAGTGGACCGTCGTAGAAGGCGCTCACGAATAGCAGCTGCCGATTCAAGTCGAATACCGGAGTGGCTAGGCAAAGGCCGTTTCTTATCGGGAATTCCTGTTCCCAATAGCGTTTGCCCGTCTCCGGATCCAGTCCATAGAGGCCGCTGGGATTCCAGATGATGAGCTGCCGCTTGCCGCCGGTCTCGATAATCATCGGTGCAGAGTAGCCTGGCTCCTCGGCAGTCAGGGCGTGCCAGATGGTTTCGCCGGAATCCTTGTCTAGCGCCAGGACGCAGCGATTGTTGGAGCCTCCGGCAATCAGGATCAGTTTGCGTCCGTCTACCAAGGGAGCCGAGCTAAAGCCCCAGACCGGCACCTCTGCACCATATTCCTTCAAATAGGATTTGGACCAGAGGTGCTTTCCAGTGGTAGCGTCCAGGCAAAATAAGTCCCCCATGGCGCCCAGAGAGTAGACTTTGCCCGAGTGAACTGTGGGTGTGGCTCGTGGACCTTCGGGATAGGAGAGGGTATAGGAGGTGGCGTACTCGTATTTCCACAGGATCTTCCCGCTCTCGGAATCGAGGCAGAGAACGCGTTCTGTGGCTTCCGCCTTGGACGATTTATCTCGCGGGACCAGATCCGTCAGGTAGACCCGATTCCCGACGACCGCCGGACCAGTATAGCCTTGACCAATCGGGGCTCGCCAGGTGAACGACAGTTTCGAGGGCAGCTGCTTGACGATTCCCGTCTCCCGCCAGACTCCGTCGCGTTTCGGTCCTCGCCACTGAGGCCAATCGTCTGCCAAGACATTTGGGCTGCCGGGCCAGAATCCCAGTATGAGTGCAAGGCTAACCAATCGCATCGTTGCCACCTTTCTAAGTCGATAATGATATCGGGTCTCGCTCATCACAGCTATCGCTCGTCGAGGGTGGCTTCGCGAAGCTGAAACTTCCCCGCGAACGGCCCGCATTGTAGCATGGCCTTCCAGGCCGTGATTGTCGAGCCTTTGGCTCGAATGACGGCGGCCTGGAGCCTACCGCTACGACCCAGACCCAGAGTTTCCCACTGAATGATCCGGCGCGGCTGGGGACAATACTGATCTGGAGCTTGTTGAGGGGATAGCCTCAGTTGATGCTCGGCTTGAAGAAGTGATCTGTGACGCGTTTCCGAACCAGGACTCTAGCACGGTGGACCCGGCTCTTCATACTGGCCTTCGAGATTCCTAGTCTTCTGCACACCTGATCCTCGGTAAGACTCCTGACGTCCTTCAAGAGATAGGCCTGCCGGTAGTTCTCCGGCAGCTGCTGGATGCAGTGTCTTACGAACTCAGAGAGCTGACGAGTGTGAAGCGACAGACCAGGGTCCGGGCTCTGGCTTGGGAGCCAGTTGGTTGGGGGAAGGCTTTCCTGCTCCCCTTCAGAAGGGGTTATCCAGGTATCAAGAGATACTGTAACGGCTCGGTTTCGCTTCCGGAGCTTCATCAAGGATTGATTCTGGGCGATTCGGTAGAGCCAGGTGTAGAGGGACGAATCCCCACGGAACCTGTCTATGGCCCGGAATGCCTTGAGGAAAGTCTCCTGCACCGCATCTTCTGCGTCCTGTGAATTCTTCAAAATCTGAAAGCTCACCGAGTAGAGACTCTTTCCATACCGCTCGACCAGTTTCTCAAAGGCATCACTATCGGTCTGTTGAAACGAATCCATCTCCTCTGTTCCTCCTCCTCGGCCGTCTGCTAACCAGTCAACCAAGACTGGGTCAACCAGCCAGCAGTCCAAGCATCCGTGTTCGAAATGTACATTTCAGAACTGTATTCCTTTTTTGGATGCTATCTTTCGTCGCTTTTATTCCCCAATTAGACTGATTAATCGTCTTTTCAGTTCAAATACTGCCTTTTCCCTGCTCCTGCTGCTGCGCCTGGCGACGCTGCAGGAGGACCACGTTTACAAAGTGGGAGGAAGAATTTAGAGTATCAAAGCGACAGGCGGCCAGTTTCTCGAGGCAGTAGAGGTCATGAGAGTTTCTCTATTTGTGACGTGTTTGGTGGATCAGCTCTTCCCCCAGGTGGGCCTGAGTGCCGTCAAGATCTTGAAGCGGCTTGGGGTGGAAGTAGGCTTCGATCCCGGTCAGACCTGTTGTGGCCAGCCTGCCTTCAATAGCGGCTATGTCGATGAGGCGGCAAGCGTCGCACGGAGCTTCCTCCAGACCTACAAGGACGCCGGTCCAATCGTGGTTCCCTCCGGATCCTGCGCGACCATGATCAAGGTGTTTCTACCCGGGCTTTTCGAAGTTGGGTCGGCCGAACGGCAACTGGCCAAAGAGATAGCGGAACGGACCTATGAGTTTTCCTATTTCCTGGTTTCAGTCCTTGGAAAGGACACAACCGGCGCACGGTTTCCCGAGGTGGTAACCTACCACGATCCCTGCCACCAGCTTCGCGAATTGGGAATCAAGAGTGAGCCTCGTCGACTCATTGAAGGTGTCGAGGGAATCGACTTTCGTGA
The DNA here is from genome assembly GCA_965219855.1 of Acidobacteriota bacterium. GTDB lineage: Bacteria > Acidobacteriota > UBA6911 > RPQK01 > JAJDTT01 > CAUZIZ01. The sequence goes on along the minus strand of CBDCOR010000008.1, from coordinate 153,316 downwards.
GATGGACAACTCCGATCGATGCTGCGGTTTTGGGGGAACCTTCTCGGTAAAGTTCTCGGACGTCTCAGCAGCTATTGGAGAAGATAAGGTAGGCTGGATTCGCCAGGCCGGGGCCAAATACGTCATCTCGAACGACGTCAGCTGTCTCATGCACATAGACGGACTGTTGAAGCGGGCACAAGTGCCGGTGGAGACGATGCACCTGGCTGAACTCTTGGCGCAATTCGATGATTAGAATCGGTTCGAACGCGGCCTCGGCTCTCGACAATCCACAGCTCCAGAAGAACATGTCGGCGGTCATCCGCACTGCCCTGCACTCCCGCGATCACGCGGTCGCGGAGGTGCCGAACTGGGAGACCCTGCGCCAGTATGCTCACGATGTGAAGGCACACACCCTAGCGAGGCTCGACTCCTACCTGGAACAGATGGAAGAGCGGGTGGTCGAGCAGGGCGGCAAGGTGGTGTGGGTCAAGAACGGCGACGAGGCCCTCAGCTTCATCACTCGTCTGGCCCATGAAAAAGGCATGACCAAGGTGGTCAAAAGCAAGACCATGCTGGGCGAAGAGATTCACCTGAATAAGGGCCTGGAGGCGGCTCATATCGAGCCGATCGAAACGGATCTGGGCGAGTACATCATCCAACTGGCCGAGGAGACCCCCTTCCATATTATTGCCCCGGCTCTGCACAAATCGAAGCAGGAAGTGGCTGACTTGTTCACTGAGAAGGTGAACATGCCGCCCACAGATGACGTGCAGCAGATCACCGCTACGGCGCGAAGAATCCTGCGAACCCACTTCTTGACGGCTCGACTTGGAATCACGGGCGTGAATTTCGGAGTCGCTGAGACCGGAACCATCGTCGTGGTGGAGAACGAGGGGAATGCTCGCCTCTCGGCCTCGGTTCCGGAGGTTCACATTGCCCTGATGGGGATCGAAAAGGTGGTCCCGAGAGCCGCCGACCTCTCTGTCTTCTTGAAACTTCTCTGCAGGAGTGCCACTGGCCAGAAAATCACCAGCTACGTCAACTTCATCAACGGTCCGCGTCGGCCGGATGAGCTCGACGGACCTGCCGAGTTCTACCTGGTGCTGATTGACAACGGACGCAGCAAGATTCTTGCCGATTCGTTTCTGCGACAGACACTGTCGTGCATCCGCTGCGGAGCCTGTCTGAACGTGTGTCCCGTCTACCAGCGCATTGGTGGGCACGCCTATGGCTCTACCTATCCGGGTCCGATCGGTGCAATCCTCACTCCTCAGCTGCTGTCCGAGGAAGAAGCCCCGGAGCATCCCTACGCCTCCTCGCTCTGTGGGGCCTGCTATGAGACCTGCCCCGTCAAGATCGAAATTCCTCATATCCTGCTCAAACTCCGAGAGCGGGTTCAGCGAAGAAAGAACGATAAGGCCAGCCACATTCCCCTGGAAAAGTGGTCCATGCAAGTCTGGGCCTGGAGCATGAGCTCGTCTCGTCGCTTCGCTTGGTTGTCGAAGCTGGTGCGTGCGGCCCAGGGATGGTTTCTAACCGAAAAAGGCTCGAGAATTGAGCTTCCGGTGCTTAGTGGTTGGACCAAGCATCGGGACCTTCCCAGGCTCCCGAAAAAGAGTTTTCGAGAACTTTTTCAAACCGAGGAGAAGAGTTGAGCCGGGCGACGGTTTTGGAAAAGATACGTCGCGCTTGCGCCGGCGGCAACGCTTCGGAACTACCAGATGAGCTACCGGAATTTCCCTCCTACGAAGATGCGGCTTCCAGATTCCGTGACGAGCTGGAAGCCGCCGGAGGGGTCTTTTTTGATGGTCGGAGCGCAGAGGAACTACCCCGAATCCTCGGCCAAATATTGGAAAAGGCAGCCGCCACAGAAATCTACTGGGAAAGTGAAGACGTCTTCCAGAAGAACGAGATGCCTTATCGGCTTCGCGATCCGGAGGCCTTCAGCCGTCGGCACCTGGTCTTCAGCTACCACTTCCAGGGTAGAGTGGAGTTCCCCCTGGTCCTGAGCTTCAAGCCCTACGATCGTGCGAATCTGGCCGCCGTTCCCGTTTCGGTCAGCAGGGCGATCTTCGGGATTGCCGAAACCGGTACGATTGTCCACTCGGTGACACCGAGTGCGGGGCGGCTTCTGTCGGTGTTACCGGAAGCGCACGTGGTCTTTTTGTCCGCGAAGGACCTGTTGATGAACTCGGTCGAGTTCTTCTCCAGGACTCATTTAGGCGAGCTGGGCAGCGCGCTGACTCTGGTCACCGGTCCCAGCCGCACAGCGGACATCGAAAAGACGCTGGTGCGAGGAGTGCATGGTCCTCGCCAGTGGTATGTCGTTCTCACCTCCTGACGAATCAACCTGACTATGTTGGAAAGCCTCGAGGGAAGGAAAGCGCTGGTTACGGGAGCCGCAAAGCGCGTGGGCCGTGCCATCTGTCTGGCCCTGGCCGATCAGGGTGTGGACACTCTTATCACTTATCGCCGAAGTGCAAAGGATGCCGAGGCGACCAGCCAGGAGCTTCAGTCCAAGGGGGTGCGAGCCCTTGCGGTGCAGGCTGATCTGGCGGAAGTCGGCGACTGTGGACGATTGGTTGCCGATGCCGAGAGGGAGTTCGGCGCCATCGATATTCTGGTCAACAACGCCTCCGATTTCGCCAAGACTCCGATTCGGGAGCTGGTCCAGGAGGAGGAGGAATTTCAAAATCGATTCGACTACTTTGCACACCTTCACATGGCAGCTCCCCTCTATCTGGGTATCCGGTTGGGACTGGGGATGAAGGAAAGGGGTTGGGGCCGCATTGTCAATATTACCGATCGAGTGACGGTTCGGGGGCAGGCCTATCCGGATTGGGCGTTCTACCTGGCCACAAAGTATGGTTTGTATGGAACAACACAGGTCCTGGCCAGGGAGCTTGCGCCGGAAGTTACCGTCAACAGCGTCGGTCCTGGTTTGGTAATTCCTCCCCCTGATTTTGATCCAGAAGAAGTGGAACGAATCCGCCGAAGGATTCCCTTGCAGCGGCAGTCCTCGCCGGAGGAGATCGCTGCCGACGTCCTCCATCTCATCCGCTCGACATCCAAGACAGGCTCGGCGATTCTTACCGATGGTGGGGTTGGATTGATCGGTGGTTAGCCACGAATTAAGTAAACCGTAATTCTGACACAATGAGCCTATGGTGCTGGAAAACGCTATGCATACAATCGTCAAGCGCCTTCACTTCTGCTATGGCCATCGCCTGCTCGACTACAACGGCAAGTGTGCACATCCGCACGGCCACAACGGGGTCATCGAGGTCGAGCTCTGGAGTCAGACCCTCGACCAAAGAGGAATGGTTTTCGACTTCACCGACGTCAAGAAGCAGCTAGGCGAATTCATTGATGCCGAGCTGGACCATCGCATGCTTCTGCGAAAAGATGATCCTCTGGTGCCGGCGCTCCAACAGTTAGGGGAAATCCCCTACATCATGGACGTGAATCCGACGGCCGAGAACATCTCAAGGCTGATCTTTTCCGAGGCCAGGGCCAGGGAACTACCGATAGCTGCAGTGCGCCTGTGGGAAACTCATGACGCCTTCGCAGAATACAGAGAAGGCGGGCTGAAGGCGGGTTTGGAGGCTTGAGACACCTGGGCAAGCGGGCAAAGGGCATCGCTGTGTTGGCTAGCGGCGGGCTCGACAGCGGTGTCATGTTGGCTGAACTGGCCAAGGCTGCTGAGGTCGTGTATCCCATTTACATCCGCTGCGGCCTCTTCTGGGAGGAAACCGAACTGAGATTTCTCCGTGATTTCGTGAGTACGGTCGGAGACTCTCGGATCCTGGAGCCTCGGTCGCTGGAGTTCCCCATGGATGATGTCTACTCAGGGCAGTGGCAGACCACTGGGACTGGAATTCCAGGCTACTATGAGGCGGATGAAAGGTGGGAAATCCCGGGGCGGAACCTGATCCTTATTTCCAAAACCGCCGTCTGGTGCAAACTGCACGGCGTAGGCCAGATCGGCCTGGGGACTCTGGGCAGCAATCCGTTTAGCGACGCGACGCCAGAGTTTTTCGCCTCCCTGGGGCAGGCACTGAGCAAGGGTTTGGATCTTGCCCTGGAAATCATCTGTCCTTTTGCCGGATTGACCAAGACTGACGTGATTCGCTTAGGTTCCCGCCTTCCGCTGGAGCATACCCTCAGCTGTGCCAGGCCGCAGGGAAGTCAGCATTGTGGCGTTTGCGGCAAGTGCCACGAGAGGATAGATGCTTTCGTTCAGGCCAGCATACAGGATCCCACAGCCTACGCGTCCGAGCCGCCGCCGCGGACATAATAGCACCCGGCAAAAGAAAATCTGGGTCCGGATCGGAGCGGTGGTCTCCAGGCCGCCGTTCCTCGAGCTAAAGGCTCGAATTAAGACTTCGGCCTGGAGGCCAAAGCTACTTCAAGTCTCAGATCAGATAATCCCTTCCTCGATAGAGCCCGCCTGTTTCTCGGCCAGTTCCATCGTGTTAGAGTACGACGCTCAACATGGAGGGAGCAGCAGCCGGTCTGGCGACAATTGATTGGGTGATCGTCGCCGTCTACGCTCTATCCACCATCGGGCTGGGCTGGTTCTTTAGCCGCAAACAGCAGGATATCCAAGAGTACTTCGTCGGAAGCGGAGCGCTGAATCCTTTCCTGGTGGGCGTCTCTCTATTCGCTACACTCTTGAGTACCATCTCCTACCTCTCCATGCCGGGCGAGACGATTGCCAAAGGACCGTACGCGACTGCTGCCAATATCTGCGCCTATCCCATCGCCTACCTGTTCGTCTCGCGCCTCTTCCTGCACCTCTACATGAAACAGCGGGTGACCAGTGCCTACGAGCTCTTGGAGAAGCGGCTGGGCTTGGGAATCCGCCTACTGGGATCGTTCATGTTCATCGCCTTGCGGCTGGTGTGGATGTCTCTACTCGTCTACATCGCAGCCAAGGCGATGACGGTCATGTTGGGTGTGGGAGACGAGTGGATCCCCGTGGTGGTACTAACGACGGGATTCGTCTCGGTGATATACACCTCACTGGGAGGCCTGGGCGCGGTGGTTATTACCGACTTCTTGCAGGCCAGCCTCTTGCTTGGTGGAGCCTGGTTGGTGATCGGTCTGGTGACCTGGAATCTAGGAGGTCTGAGTTGGTTTCCGACCTCCTGGCAGCCTACCTGGGACACGCAGCCCCTCTTCAGCATCGACCCGAGGATGCGAGTAACGCTCTTCGGAACGGTGCTCAGTGCAAGCATCTGGCAGATCTGTACGGCCGGCGGGGATCAGGTTAGCATCCAGCGCTTTATGTCCACACGCGACGCCTCCTCCGCTCGCCGGGCCTATTTGACGCAGATGTGCACCGGGACCATCGTGGCTACTACCTTGGTATTGGTGGGCTTTGCCCTGATGGGATACTTCCAACAGCGTCCTCACGAGCTGCCCAGCCACCTGAGCCTGATCGCCAATGGTGACCAGATCTTTCCCAGATTCGTTTCTTTCCATCTGCCGGCAGGAGTGACCGGCCTGGTGGTCGCCGCCATGTTCGCCGCCGCCATGTCGAGTATCGATTCCGGCGTAAACTCGATCACTGCCGTAATCATGACCGATTTTCTGGACCGGTTCGACTTGAAGCCCAAGACTGACAAGGGGCATGTGCGCTCTGCCCAGTTCCTTGCCCTCGCAGTGGGTGCTATTGTGGTGGTGGGTAGCTCCTTCGTCGGACAGGTACCCGGAAACTTCACCGCCATGACCCAGAGGACCACCAATCTTCTGGTAACGCCCCTGTTTGGTCTCTTCTTCTTCGCTATGTTCGTTCGCTTCGCGAAACCTGCCGGAGTAGCCGTCGGCGCTATCTACGGTATTGTGACGGCCATCCTGATTGCCTTTTCGGGCAGCTTCTACGAGGTTCTTGGCGCTGGGACTGAGATCGACACCACCGCTCTCAGCTTTCAGTGGATCAGTCCGGTGGCCTTGTGTGTGAACCTACTGGCAGGCACCCTCGCCAGCCGATTCATCAAGGGCGAGGACTCGATGAATCGAATCCTGGCAAAGGCCGCGCTCTGCCTGGTTCCCCTCCTGGTCTGGGGAGGCCTGATTCTTTGCTATCCCTGGATCGTGCCAGGATCATAGAATTGGGCCAGGGAGACAGAATCCATGCGGGCCATTTTCGTCGGCATCGAATACGCCGGCAAATCAACGCTGATTGAGCTTCTGAACACGTACTACCGCCGCCTGAAGCTCTATCCACATCTCGACGACCACTTCACCATTCCCGACTCAGAACTGAGTCCGGCATCTCGCAAGTTGGCTTTGAAGTTCCCTGACGACGTCAAGGAGCGGACCCAGCGTATGCAGATCCACTACCACATCGACATCCTCAAGTCGTACGAGCATGTCCTGCTGGCCGGATGGCATATCGAAGAGGCCATCTATACATCCGCCTACGGCTCGGACCCGACCAATCCTTATTACCCGGATTACTGGTATCACTTCCAACGCCAATACGAAGCCAAGTTGCTCAAGGAGGATCTGCCGGGTTTGATCCTGATCCACGTGACTGCCGACGATGACACCCTCCGCCAGCGGATGCGGGGGCATCCGCACGAGTATCAGGTTATTCGGGAAGCGGATATTGCCGATCTCAAGCAAAGATTCAGCGAAGAGGTCGAGAAATCTCTACTCACCCAGGGCAGAGAGTTCATCGACCTGGATACCACCGGCAAGACACCTCAGCAATCCCTGGACGAGCTACTCACCCTCTCCGAACCGCTGGTGAGTACGGCGGAGCTGGCGATGCGCAGTGTTCCGATTCCGGCAACCGAGTATGATGTGCGCTATGAGAATGGGGTGCGCAAGCTGATCCCGAAACCGATTCAGGAGGGCTGATGAAAGCATCTCTACCATCTTTTCCCAACGGCAGAGTTTCCCACACCTTTGTTTTGATCTTGCTGCTACCAGCGCTGTTGTTCGGCATGGCAACAGAGATCACGAAGGCTGAGGTCGTAGACTTGTCCCTACTGATCGCGCCGGAGCTGCCCTGCACCTGGCCACACCCCAGATTTGCTTACTTTCAGATCAATCACTACCGCCGAATCGGTCTGGCGAGCCCTTATAACATCGACATCCTGACGATCGATGGCAACACGGGTACCCAGCTCGATGTTCCTCCGCACTCGGTTGCTCGCCCTGAGCTCGGTCTGCCCAACTCCGGTCCTTTCGGCCATATGTTCACCGACAAGGTTCCCGCCTGGCGGTTTGGTGGTGAAGCCTGCGTCATCGATCTGAGATCCCTTCGCGATGCTGCTGCGAAAGGCCACAGCGCACTCATCGAAAAGGAACACATCCAGGCCTGGGAACGAGAGCACCGCCCCCTGGGGCCAGGCGATGTAGTTTTATTCCACTCCGGGTACAGTGATCGTTACTACAAACCTTACCCGCAAGGCCGCCGATTCATTGCCTCGGCGCTCGAGGCGGAGACTCCGGCCTGGCCTGATCCCAGTCCTGACTGTATGGAATATCTGGCCAGCCGAGGGGTAAGAAACCTGGCAACCGACAGCCCCAGCATGGGCCCAGTCCCCGACCTCGCTGAACCCACCCACTACGCTGGCCTCAAGCATGGAATGATCTGGACCGAAGGGGCCACGGGTCTGGGGCAGCTGCCGCCGACGGGATCCTTCTATTGCATGATCGGCCCCAAGCACGCAGGTGGACCCTATGGCGAGGGAAGGGCCTTCGCGGTGGTCGGTGACCCGCTCGCTGCTCGGCTCATCAACTCGGCGCGCAAGAAGCGGGTTGTCGACCTCTCCGTGACCCTGGCTCCCGATCTGCCGGTGACCTGGCCGGGATTCCAAGCTGGGAACCATAGACACCCCTACTACAAGGTAGACTTCTGGTACGCACCCACACTCGACATCTATCAGCACACCCATATATTGGACAGCCATGTCGGAACACACCTGGTGCCACCTGCATACGCCCTGCCTCCGCAGGGATTCGACAACAGCGACTACTCGCCGCAAGTACAAACCTGGTTGCAGGAATTCGAGAAGAAGTACGGTCCCCGACGGAGCAGCGAGATCACTACCGAGAGGGTGCCGCTCTCCCAGACCTGCGGACCCGCTCGAGTGATCGACGTCAGGCATCTGGTGGGCTCGGTGGACCGCACTCAATGGCCAGCATCGCCCGAAATCACACCCGCTCACATACAGGAATACGAGAGGCAGAATGGGGATCTTCGGCCTGGCGACATCGTCCTGTTCCACAGCGGCCACGTCACTAGAACCTTCAAGCCTCACAACGAAGGAAACGCCTGCATGCTCGATCCTCTTCGTGGAAAGAGCGAGGGCTGGCCAGCTCCCGGGCCCGATGCCATCGTCTACCTTGCAGGCAAGGGAGTCCGCTGCATCGCGACGGATGGGCCGTCCCTAGGCGGCGTCGATCCTGAGAAGGCATTGATGACCTATTGGGCACTCGGAAACAAGGGAATGGTTAGCGTCGAGTTCCTGACCAACCTGGGGGAGGTACCCGAAAAGGCATACTTCCTATTCGCGGCCGTTAAGATCAAAAACGGGCACGGAGGTCCAGGCCGCGCCATCGCTCTGTACTGAGGTTAGTAGGGGTGGTCTCCAGCGACTTCGGCCTGGAGGCCAAAGCTACACAGGAGCCTGACGCTACTCGTCAGATCTCGTAGTACCCGGGAATCTTCAACTGCCGCCCCCCGTCCAAGGCCGAGCGGTGGGCTATGATACCCGGCACGGTCATGGCTAGCGATCTCTTCAGGTCGATGACGGGCTCCCGGTCTTCAAGCAGCGCCGTGATGAATTCCAGCGTCAGGAAGGGATGCGATCCGCCGTGGCCACTCTCGTACTCCATGCCCTCGGGAAGCCGGTCCCGGTACTCGGGGATCTGCTCCCACTTGGGGGCATCCGGCCCCTGCAGGCGGAAGGGCTGCCCCCCCGAACCCGGCATGTAGAACGTGAGCTTGGTGCCAAACCACTGGGCCCGCTCACCGTGTGCCGTCCCATCCCAGAACACGTTGCAGCGGCAGAAATGTCCCCGGTCGGTCTGGAACATAGCCGACGAAGCGTTGAAGGGACTGCTGTACACATTGTCCTTCAAAGCGGGGTTGTCAGGGTTGCCCCAACCCAGGCAGGACACCTGGGTGAAGCGCTCATCCGTCACGCCGATGAGAAATCCGGTGGAGTGGGTCGGGTAGAGCATGGGGGGGAATCCGTATCTCCAGGTGCGCTTGCCTTCATGGAATGAGAGCGGCGACATCCGGCGGCCGATATGGGGATGGTAGTACTCAACCTCGCTGTAGAAGAGCTCGCCGAAGGTTCCCGCCTCCTGCAGCTCGCGAGCTGCGATGCAGTAATGACGGTAGTAGCTGGTTTCGGCCATCATATATTTGCGGCCGGTGGACTTCTTCACCTGCTTTAGGCGGGCCGCCTCCTCCAGTGTCAAACAGGCTGGGACGGCGGAGATCACGTCCAGATCGCGTTCCATCGCCATCCTGACGTGTTTCTCGTGGTTGGGTGCCTCGGTGAAGATGGCCAGGGCATCCAAGTCCCGGGCCTCCTTGAGCATGGTTTCCATGGAATCGTAGACCGCGTCGCAGTGATATCGCTCCTGTAGTCGCTTGCGCCGATCGGGTCGCAGGTCGCTGACCCCAGTCACCAGACAGTTGGGATGTTGGTGCCAATGGAAGTTGGCTCCGAATCCGCCTCCGACGACACCCATGCGGATTTTTCGACCCGACCTCGCCGCGGCCCCGGTGCCAACTGTCCCACTCGCCAGAACCCGTTGGGACGCCGAGATGCCCAAAGCTGTTACCGGAGCATTCTTGAGCACTTCCCGTCGGGTGATCTTCTGTGACTTCATCGGGATCCCTCCGTTCCTGAGCCAACTTACGGCTGAACTTCGCGCGCCAAAGCTAGCGCTACTTCCTTACTCGCACTCTATGGAAACCTCCTCGAGGTAGGGAGTATTGCCGCCGTCCGCTGACGTGAGGTATACCCGATACTGCAGCCAGTCATGGGCATCGGCGGCTCCGCTCAAAGCTGCGGGCGACTCGGTGAAGAACGACTCCAATCCACTCGGGCCGTGCCAGGTGTCAAGTGACAGGAACTTTCACGACCTTAGGGAACGTATTGTTTTACGACCCTTCCCCGGTTAGTAAAAACGCAGGTTCGGGAGGAACCTGAACGTGTTCGTCTTTTGTTCGATAAAAGTTTGTTCTCCTGATTTCAAGGGCAGCCTTTGATTTCTCTTCTCGAGCGGGAGGCATCCGGTGGGAAAACCGCTTTGGGTTTTTCCACGGGAGGGCGAGCGCCGTCCCAAAGCATAGATTCATTTGGATGTGAGCAGCCGCAGAAGCTGTGGGAACTGTGGGAACTGTGGGAAACTCCGTCCGAAGGAGTTTTCCAAGCGCTGTGGGAACGGTGGACAAACCACCCGAGCCGAATCGGCAGGCACAAAGTGGACTTGGTTTTCCACGGTTTCCACAGCGCGGCAGTTTTCATAGCTTTCTTTCGCCCCAGTAGGCGAGCTTGGCTCGGGTCCCGAACTGGGGTATCTGAGGACCCGGTCTCCCGACGATCGGAGCTTGACGGGCGACTGGGGGGAAAGTTTTTTCCGGATTCTCTTGCAAACCCCTTCTCCTGGACGTCTGTTCCCGGAGAGGGACCCTAGCCCAGCCGGGAGAACGCTCTTGAGGGCATGCTGGCGGGGGCGTCTGTCGCTTCCTCATGCGGGTTCCTGGATGAAGGTCACCTTTGGTGCGCTCCCGCCGGTTTGTCATGAGGCAACGGTCTGACATCAGTTTGAATCTTGCTAAGCGAATGCGCCCCGGAGTTTTAATCGTCACTGATCACTGAGTGTCTCAGACGGAGGGAGCCCGCAGGGCGGCTGGAGTCTGAGCCGCTTCGGCGGCGGCCGCCCCCCCTGCCAGGGCCCGTTCCAAATCCCTGAGCCGATAACTCCTTCCCTTGATATTCAGCACGTGGCAATGGTGCAGCAGCCGGTCCAGTAACGCGGTCGCCATCACTTCGTCTCCGGCCAGGATCTCGGGCCAGTCCTTGACTGATTTGTTGGTGGTGATCAAGGTGGCTCCCTTTTCGTAGCGGGCACTGACGAGCCGGAACAACAGGCTGGCCTCCAGCCGGCTCATGACCTGGAACCCGACCTCGTCGATGATCAGCAGCGCCACGTTGACATACTTCTTACGGCGCAGCGCCTTGGGGGCCAACTCGGCGTCCAGCTTCATGGCGTGAAGCAGATCATCCAGTCGAAAGAAGGACAGCGAGAAACCGTTTTCGATGGCTTTGGCTCCCAGGGCCACCGCCAAATGCGTCTTTCCCACGCCCGGCGGACCCTGGAGCAAAACCGTCTCGTGCTCGCGGATCCACTCACAGGTGGCCAAGGTCTCGATGCGGCTCTTGCGGATCGCCGGCTGAAAGTTAAAATCGAAGTTCCCCAACGTCTGACCCGGCGGCAGTCCCGACAGTCTCAGCGAGGTCTTGATCCGTCGCTCCTCCCGATGGGCCAGTTCGCTCCAAAGCAGTTCGTCCAAAAAGCGATGGACCGAGAGGTTTTTCTTCACCGCCTGGCCCACCAGCTCGGACAGTTGCTCGCTGGCATGCATCAGACCCAGCTGCTCCAGTGACTGACGGGTTTGATCCAGATCCACGCGTCCCTTCGTCGCCGCGCTCATCGGGCCACCTCCGCCAGAGCTTGGTACAGGTCCAGAGGACGCTGCTCCACCGGCATCTGATAGATCTGTTCCAGCCGTTGTCCCATCTTGCCCAAGGGCGGCGGAGCGAGGACCCGCTCCGTCGCTTCTCCTTGCCAGCAGCTGGGATCGATCAGAATCCGCGCCGGCGTGTGGCGCTCATACTCCCGCAGGACCTTTCCCTCGGCTAAGATCTGAACCTTGCCCGAGCAGCCCCGCACCTCCACCTGGCGGCCTACCCATTGAAAGGGAACCGGATAGCAGTGATCTTCGAAGCGAACCATGCAGTCCCGATGGACTGGCCGCGTGACCACCACATCGAAGGGTTCGGGAAGGATCGGCAAGGGCGCCAGACGCTCCAGCTCCGCTCGCCAACTCTCCTCGACAGTGAGGCCGGTGGCCGGACACACCGCTCGACGGGACCAGCGCGAGACCTGTCCATCGGTGAAGTGCTGCAACTCCTCGAGGTCTTCCCAGTATTGGCTCTGCGGCTCCACCAGCAAACGCGAAAGTCGGACTTTGGCCTCCACCTTCCCTTTCTCTTGGGCTTGCCCCGGTCGGCAGGCATCAATGTGAAAGCCCACCGATCGGGCATAGGCCCGGTAGAGCGGATGGATCTCTCCCCAGGGGCCGCCTCCCGAGGCGATGGCCGTCTTGACGTTGTCGATCCGGTTGACGGCGGCCACTCCCTGCAGTCGGCGATAACTCTCGTTGTGGCACTGCAGCCAGGACAGCTGGTCTCGCCGCCGACTCCACACAATGGCGGGCTGCCGGCTGTGGGAGAGCACCATGATGAACGCCGAAAGGGGCTCCAACTCGTTTCCAACGGCCACCGACGGATACTCGGCCCAATCCACCTGGCTCTGGGCCCCAGGCGGCGTCTCCACTCGCCGAAACGTTCGGAGCTTCGGCTTCGGCCAGTGCCGGCGCACATAGCGCAGCACCGAACGATAGGAGCTCGAGTAATCGCATTCATAAACCAGATGTTCGTACAGCTGACGGACATTCGGGGGTCGCTGCCCATCGGGATGCCCCTGCATCCAGGCACCAATGATTCCGGCCAGAGCCTCCGCCTGGAACCCCTTCTGCCGACGTCCGTCTTGAGCGCCTTCGGCCTGTCGCCTCAAGTGATAGCGCACGGTCCCTTCGCTGACCCCAAGCGTCCGAGCAATCTCGCAGTGGTTCTTGCCTTTGTCGGCCAAAACTCCAATCGTCACGACTTCCTCCTCACTGAGGCGTACCGGCATCCCCGACCTCCTTCCTACCGGAAGAATCGGACATGACCCTGACGCCCCGATTGGGGGGAGGGGTCGTAAAACTTCGCGTCCCCTAAGGAATCAAATACCAGGTTCCGTCACACCAGGGGGCTTCACTTAGACCTGCCTTTTCGACAGCACTCCTGACCTGAAACTCTAGACGCGTTTCCAGGCTGGCCTTTCCGGTCCAGTGCAACTTCTTGAAAGAGGTGTCTTGGGGAGCTTCAACCGGATCGAACTCGTACTCCCAGCGATACCTGCGATCGTAGACATTCCCGCTGTCAACCATCGAGTCAAGATGAACTCCTACGGTCGGAAGGTTGGTCCGGCGAGAACGCGAGTAACCCTTGGGACCTCCCCAGAGGATGTCGGTTCCTGCCGCTCCATGATCGAAGTTCTCCTGGTGATTCGAAATGATGAGCTCGAGCCAGCCGTCACGGTTCAGATCGAGTGCGTCGACCCCTGCTCCCGAGGCAGTCTTTAGCAGCTGCCGCCGCTTCTCACTGTAGCCGCGACTTCCGTCGCCCCAATAGACGAAGGTGGGATGCTTGCGGTTGGTATCGGATCGGTAGTTAGTCATCGCGATATCCAAATGGCCATCCCGGTTGAGATCGGCAACAGTGGTGTCCAGCGAAGTGTAGCCCTCAAGCTCGGTGGGAGTGCTGCTGCTGAATCCATCCGGCCCGCCCCAGTGAATCAGGGTGGTGGTGTTCACGGTAAAGCGCTTGGGATCGGCGGCATTGGTGAAGATCAGATCGAGCCAGCTGTCCCGGTCGAGATCGGCGACAACGGCATGAGGAGCGCCGTTGGCTGGGATTAGTTGGCTGTTTGGACGCTGATAGCCCCGAATTGCTGCCCCAATAGATCAGGGATTGTTGATCGGAACGGTAATTGTGCATGAAGTTGGCAAAGACCAGATCGAGATGCCCGTCGAGGTTGAGGTCAGCGATCTTTGCCCGGCCCCCACCCATGGTGGGTAGACGGGTTATCCTGGACCTTCCTTGATCCAACCAAGGTCAATACCGAAAAGGGAGCCCGCATCTGCCACATCTCAGGCAGCAGCGAACGAAACCCCTCTGGCCCGCCCCAATAGATGAGGGAGTCAGGGGCGTAGACGCTATCGTGGTCCTGAGTGAATAATAGATCCAGCTCACCGTCCAGATTGAGGTCTTGCCGATTGATGGTCTGGATGCGCCCCTGGCGCGACACATACAGATTCTGGCCACCGTCGGCTGCTGCCCCCTGGCGCAGCTGTTCATATCCATTCCGCTTTATCCACACGGAATCGCCGGCGTGAAGGGCGGGGGTAAAGACCAGAATGATCGTTGCCAAAACGGTCATTTGTACAGACGTCATTGAGAATCGTTGCATCGGAGACTCCTCGATTCGATTGATTCGGTCGTCAAGAACCAGCGGCTGGCTAGCCAAGTAGGATTCGCCTGAGCAGCTGGAGTCCGATTAGCAGGATGAGCGGTGAAAAATCCAGTCCGGCGACAGGGCCGATTGCTCTCCGGATTGGAGCCAGGACGGGTTCCGTCAAGGCACTGGAAAACCTCACTACTGGGTGATAGGGAGGCAAGTTGATCCACGAGACAATGACGGACAACAGAACTATCAAAGTGTAAATGTCAATTAACTTGGCGAGCAACATCAGTAGTGTCCCAACGTTTGGGCTTCTAATCTCTGTAAAGTATTAATGAGTAATATGTTAGAGAAGATAATGGGTGTTTCCGACTTGAAAGTGAGTGTACGCTCACGCCCTTCAGTTCATAAGGAGGGCGAGCATGTACACGGGCACGACGATTTTTTCTCAGGTGATGCGGCATCTTCCCTGGCATCATTTTCATCGCATTGTTCAGCACTACGGAGGCGACTACAAGGTCAAGTCGTTCCGCTGTGCCGACCATTACCGGGTCATGGCCTTTGCACAGTTGACCTATCGCGAGAGCTTGCGCGATATCGAAGCCTGCCTACGGGCCATGAGATCCAAGCTCTTCCACATGGGCATTCGCTCCACGGTCTCCCGCAACAATCTGTCCAATGCCAACGAGAGGCGCGACTGGCGCATCTATGCCGAGTTTGCCCAAGTGCTTATCGCCGAAGCGCGCCGCCTGTACACCGACGAGGACCTGGGAGTCGACCTGAACGCGACCGTCTATGCCTTGGACTCCACGACCATCGACCTGTGCCTCTCGGTCTTCCCCTGGGCGCGCTTCCGCCGTACCAAGGGGGCGATCAAACTGCATACCTTGCTCAACCTGCACGGCGCCATTCCCGAGTTCGTTCTGATCTCGGACGGAAAACTGCACGATGTCCACGCCTTGGACCACCTGATTCCTTGTCCCGGTGCCTACTACATCATGGATCGCGGATACCTGGATTTCGGGCGCCTGTACCGACTCCATTCTGCCCGGTCGTTATTCGTGACCCGCGCCAAGGCCAACTTCAAGTTCCGCCGCCGCTACTCCCACCCGGTGGACAGAACGACGGGACTGATCTGCGACCAAACTGTCCTGCTGAGCACCTTCTATCCGGCCAAGGCCTACCCCGAACCTTTGCGTCGCATCAAGTTCTTCGACGTCACCACCGACCTGCGGCTAGTATTCCTCACCAACGACTTTGCTTCTCCCGCTCTGACTATTGCCCGGCTCTACAAGCTCCGCTGGCAGATCGAACTGTTCTTCAAATGGATCAAACAGCATCTCCGCATCAAGGCCTTTTACGGCACCAGTCCCAATGCCGTGAAAACACAAATCTGGATCGCCCTCAGTACCTACCTGCTCATCGCCATCATCCGCAAGCGCCTCTATCTCGAGTTGCCGCTCTACACAATTCTCCAGGTCCTGAGTGTCTCGCTCTTCGAGAAAACCCCAATTTTACAGGCCTTTCAGGACATGCATTACATTACTCAGAATAGTGACATTCATAAACAGTTGATGTTATTCGACTAACGCTGGGACGCTACTGGAGCAACATATTTAATCCTGGCGAGAGCGACGTCCCTAATCTGGTATCTCAAATTTGCCCGGCAAGTCCCAGGCTAGTCAGTTCCAGATACAAACTGGAATGCAAACAGTTTTGCACCGCGCATCAGGAACCGCAACTTGACCGGTCGCCGGCGCCCCGGTCTTCTTCAGCGTTGCTTCTCGGTCTTCTCCGGCCAGCAGGGGCCGCTGGATTCGTGTCATAGCCAGGATACGCCTGGGGTTCTCGGGATCCATGGCGTAACCCACTTCGGATGCAAAGGGATGGACCAGTGTCATATCACCCCAGCTCCTACCCCCATCTGTGGAGCGCAGCATCATCAGTCCACCTACGTCTGCATCGGGTCGGACGAGGCCATCGATCATGAGACTCTCGTCTTCGTAAAACCACGGAAGGTAGCGCATCCCGGCCGAGAACATGAGCGTTCCGTCAGGGTGTTCAAGAAAGGTATTGTAGTCGTCGCCGACCCACGAGTAGGGGTGCCGCGGAGCATCGGGCGCGAACGCCCCGCCGTTGATCATCGTCGTTTCCCAGCGGCGGCCGCCATCGGCCGAGCGACGCACGAACAGGGTCTTCCTGTGACTGCCTTGATTGGCAAGCCACAGCTTTCCGTCGCGGCTGACGCCAACAGCAAACGCGTTCTCGGCTGGGACTGCGGTCCAGGTCTGGCCACCGTCGGTGCTCTTCGCCAGCCCGAAGGTCTGGGTGTTGACGAAGATCGATCCGTCGGGATGGCGGACGACACCGAGCATCCCCCGACCCAATCCCGTGCCGGTTGGAACTATCTCCACCGTGTGTTCTAGCTTGATCTTGACCTGTCCCAGGTCCGCCGACTCCACGAGGTCGCAGATCGTTACCAATCCCAACCCTAGCAAAGCGATCAATCTTATCATACTGCTGCTCCCAGAAGACTTCCAGCAACGTATCAGAGGCCCTCATGCAAGTCTATGCTAGCGCGACCCTGGCGATCCACCCAAACCAGATCGGAGGCTTGAGAGGGCCGAAAGTAGATCAAGGTGCCGTCTGGCGAGACCACAAAGTCTTCGATCCCCTCGAGCGTTCCCAGGCGGACGGGATCACCCGTGACCTCCAGCCGGTCCACGTCAAAAAGGACGGCCATGCGGACCAAGGGGGACATAGAAGCCCTGTAAATGAGGTGACCACTGGGAGAATAGGTAGGGTAGCCTCCCTGAAGGACCTTGCGCCACTTTCCCGTTTCCAGGGACAGGATACCGAGTGGGGACTCACGAAATCCTGCCCTCGTCCGCACGTCAAAGACAACGGCCTTTCCACCGGGTAAGGCCTGGGGAAAGACGTGCTCCAGTTCGTTCTCTTCCTGATTTGGAGTGGCGATATTTCTGCGCGTTACAGTTTCAACTGACAAAGTGCAATTCAAAACCGTCCGGGAGGAGCCCCGTCTGCGGGCCGACGGTCGACGTAACTCCTTGCCCCGAAAGAAGAAAGGCTAGCACCGAAGGACAGGTAGGAAATATCAGTTATGATACACCGCATTAGACGGATCAAGAGAATTAAGGAAAAAGCGTGGATCAAGGCAAAAAAGCGACTCTGGAGAGAATAATCGGGATTATTTACAGGAGAATGAAGAGCGTCAAGAAGAAGTTCCAGGAGCTAGGAAAAACATATGCGGTTTATCATAGTTGACATACCTCGCGCCTCTGCAGTAGACTGGGCCGAGGAGGACGCCCATGGTTGGCAGCCGGAGCAAGCGGGAGTTTCTGGAAGCGGCCGGAGCCCTCAATCCCTCTCCCGAGCGGGTTCGGGATGAAAAGTTCCAGCGCGAGGAAGGAGAGTTCTTTGATCCCCAGGACAAGATCCAGCTCAAGTATGAGATGCTCCGCGCCCAAGCCGTCGATGGGGAAACCGTCACCGAGGCGGCCGAGCGCTTCGGCTACACCCGAGAGTCCTTCTACCAAAACCAGAAACGGCTGCGTCAGGAAGGGATCGTGGGATTGGCCGATCGCAAGAAGGGACGTCAGGGCCCGGAGAAGCTCCAGCCCAAGATCCTGCAGTTTTTGCGAGAGCGCAAGCGCCAGGACCCTTCGCTGTCCGGAGCCCGCTTGGCGGCGCTGGTCCAGGAGCAGTTCGGGGTCAGCCTACATCGGAGAACCGTCGAACGAGCGCTACCTCTGGCAGGGCCGAGGCAAAAAAAACGACGTCGGCCAAGCACCCCAACGAATCCCAACGGGCTCGCCCCAAGCGTTCCTGAATCGGGCCGGGCAAAGCCAAAGGCACTACGAGCGGCTGCGCCGTCGAGCGGAGTCGATGCCGGGGGATCCCAAGCTGTCCGAGAGCCGCGAGCCGAGGACTCACGAGGATGAAATTTGCCTTGTACGCTAGAGTCAGTACGGACAAACAGGAACGGGAGCGCACCATCGAGAGCCAGCTTCAGGCTCTGCGACAGCATGCCGCTGAGCGGGGCTACGAGCTGGAGGAAGTCCACGTCTACGTGGAAGAGTTTCCGGGCGATCGTCTGGACCGTCCGCAGTTGGATGCGCTGCGCGATGCGGCTCGGGAGGGAGAGTTCGACGGGGTCTTGGTCTATTGCCCGGACCGCCTGGCCCGACGCTTTGCCTACCAGGAGATCGTCTTGGAAGAGCTCCAGCGTTCGGGTTCTCAGGTGGAGTTCTTGGAGCGCCCCATCAGCGACAATGAAGAAGATCGGTTGCTGCTTCAGATGCAAGGGGTCATTGCCGAGTACGAGCGCCGCAAGATTCTGGAGCGGACGCGACGGGGGCGACTGCACCGCGCCCGCCAGGGCCTGCTCGTCACTGGCAGTGCGCCCTATGACTACCGCTATGTCCCGCGGCGGGAGGGGGTCCCCGCCCACTTCGAAGTGGATGAGGAGGAGGCGCAGGCCGTGCGCCAGATCTTCAATTGGTTGGTCCAGGAGCAGGTCAGCAGTTTGGAGATCGCCCGTCGCCTCTGGCGCTCGGCTTGGAAGACCCGGCGGGGAGGGCCCTGGCGCAACAACACCGTGGGGGCGATCCTTCGCAACGAGAGCTACACCGGACGCTACCACTACAACAAGACCCGCGCGGCGGAGCCCAAGCGCCGCAAGAAGGCTGGGGGTTACGTCAAGAACCTCAAGTCCTCGCATCCCCGGCGCCCCCGAGAAGAGTGGATTGAGATCCCGATCCCGAGACTCATTGACGACGAGACGTTTGCTCGCGCCCAGGAGCAGCTGCGGCACAACACCGCGCTGAGCTTCCGCAATCTGCGCCCACCGCATCAGTATCTGGTACGGACCCTGGTCCGCTGTGGAGCCTGTGGCCGGGCCCGTTCGGGAAGGACAGCCTACGTGGGAGGCAAATCCTACGGCTACTACAGCTGCACGTCTCGGGCGGTACGGCCCCGACTGGATTCGCCCTGCACCAGTCCTGCGGTTCGAGCCGGCGAGCTGGACCGTCTGGTCTGGAGCGAGGCGGAGAAGCTGCTGCGGGATCCCGAACGGATCCTCCAATACGTGCAAGCACAACAGGGGACCTCCCTACGAACCCGTTTGGATCTGACCCGACAAAAGCTGCAGGAGTTGGCACGGGTCTAGCGAAACGGACGTATCCTCTAGTATGGTAGTTACCATAGTTCACTTGCGGCGCTCATGGAACCAACGAGGTGCTGATAGTCCATAGATGACCACTAAGAAAATCCACACTAGGAAGGTCCAAGAGTTAAAGACGGCCAAACTGCGTTCAGAGATCGTGAGGCTTTACCTACAGGGCATCACCCAAGCTGAGATCGGCGTTGTCGTGGATGGGGCCCAGCATACGGTGTCGGCTCATTTGAAGCATGTTCAGGAAACATGGCTAAGGAGCGCCGATCTCGACATGAGTGAGATCGTCGCAAGGGAACTCGCCAAGCTCGACTTGATTGAACAAGAAGCCTGGAAACAGTGGGCGCGGTGCTGCGAAGAACGAATACAAGAGAAGCGGGAGAAGGAAGAGGTAATTGATGTCGAGGTAGAGGCGGGGCCTCTTGGTGAGCCGATCCTTCAACGACTGCCCTGCGACGTATTCCATCGCGATGAAGGAGTGATCCCCGCCTTCCCCCACTTCGTGGATATGGCAGATATAGGGATGATCCAGTGGGCTAGATACACTTCCCCCATGCCGCCCTCACCGAGTTTCTCCAGGATGCGGTAGTGAGAGATGGTCTGGCCGATCACCGCGGACCTCCGAGCTGCTAGGGAACCTATCTACCGAATACTAGATCCTTGGGTTTGGAAGGGCAATCTCGGGGACGCTTTTCAAGAGGAAGGTCCCGTCCGCTAGGACCTCTGAACTACCAATGACGGGCGAGATAGTCGGCTCAAGTCAGCTGGAGTCAGCTCCCCGCGGGCACAATTTGGGCCCAATCGGGGGTTTGTGGGCGATCTCCGAGAAACATAAGATGAGGCTAAACCCTTGAAAATAACGTACCCGGGGTGGGACTCGAACCCACACGGAGGTGACCCTCCTCAGGATTTTAAGTCCTGTGCGTCTGCCAATTTCGCCACCCGGGCTTGGGAGCAACCAGCTTACGGTCAACCGCCAAGTACAGTCAACAACAGCCCTCTTGGTCAGCTGGCTCCATTAGTTGATTTGTTTCTAACCCTGATCCGGCCTTCGAAATTCGCCTGTTCGATATCTTGCGGTTTAGTATTTTCTGCGGTTCCTTTCTCCTGAGTAGAAAGAAAGCCTAAATCTCGAACCGTTAGCGGTGGCCTTCTCGGGAAGCAGAAAAGCCCAAATCTCAAACCGCAAAACACCGAACAATACCAACGCCGAAGTTCGGAAGCTTGGCGATGAAGTTTCAGCTTAGCCCCGCCACCGGCTGCGCCGGATCGTACCTGAAAGAAACTTCAGTCGAGGGACGTAGCGGTGGCCTCCAGGCCGCCGTGTATCGGGCCAAAGGCTCGAAGGAAGAAGACTTCGGCCTGGAGGCCAAAGCTACGTCCGCCCAATCAAGTTTCAGCTTAGTGGAGGCCGTAGTAGTTCAACTGGCCTGGCTTCGACTTCAGCGGTGCCACGATCAGATCTGGCGATTCATTGCCGTCGTACAGGACGACTTCCTCCCCCTTTTTCAGGTCGATCTCCCACTCGGCGTCGCCTATGGGCCTGATCGGAATCTCCCTTTTGCCAACCGTTTGCAGAGGAGCGAGCAGATCTGCCTTCAATCGGCAGGGTTCACCCGCCAGACTTGCGATCCGAATGAAGCGCGTCTTGCCACCCCTTCTCACGGCGCTCACCAGGAAGGCCCCCTCGGCTCGGAAGTTGTGGATTACTGCGTCCTGCAACGACTGAACGGCAGAGAGGGGAGTCTCAATGACCGGCCCCGCCTCCTGGTAGAGGGTGTTGGGCTTGATGAATTTGCCGTATTCGGGATGGGATCCTTCGATGAGACCATTCAGATACCGGTAGGCCTCATCACCCCTTCCCATGGAGGACAGAATGGAGGCCGCTCCGGTGAAGGAGTAGCCCTGATGGGCTTCATCCAGGCTCAGCCACTGATTCAGCGACTTCTCGATCAGTTCGCGATTCTGTGGCTGGTCCCAGTTGAGGAGATACAACGGATAGAGCGCCAATAGATGAGAGTAGTGGCGGTGTGAGCGCTCCAGTCGTACATCTCGTCCGATCATGAGACCGCTGTCATCGACGGGATATTCTGCAAGGCTTTCCAGAGTTCGCTGCCAGGTGTCCATTAGAGGATCTTCGATGTCGAGCCTGTGGCAAGCCTCGATCAGGGCAGCGCAACCCCAACGCAGCAGCGCCAGATCGAAGTTGCTATCGGGAGCGTTGCCGTATTCGGGTGAATAAGTCAGGGGGAGATGCAGCCTGCCATTCTCATCCGCTTCCAGGAAGTGCAGGTAGTAGTTGATACTGCGGCGCAGCAGGGGGAGAAGCCGGTCCCTCAATAGCTCGTCGTCCATGGAATAGCGGTACTGGAGCCAGTAGCTGTGACAGGCCCAGGGCAGCAGGCCCACTTCGGGTACCTCGAACTGGCCCCGATCGGTACTGCCCGGGACTCCGACCTGGCCGATACAACCCTGGGTGGTCACACGGCCGATCCCGGCGGAGTCCTTGCGGTAGTTTGGCTCGACGTTGTCAATCAGGTTTTGCAGGTTCCGATCCAGCGTGCGACCCAGGGATTCGCTCAGATTCAAGCGGTTCGAGGTGTAGAGGGGGCTGTAGCTGAGCTGCACGTTCCGGTTCCACCAGGCTCCCGGCCAGGGTGTCTTCTGCAGCCAGGGACCCTGATTGTCGATCAGTGCCCGGTCGCCGCGGGTCGCCGAGGCCAGTTTGTACATCTGGATCCAATAGAAACCCTCGAGACGGGTGTCCGGGACTGAGATGAAGCTGGAAGGGTAGTATTGATGCCACCACGATCGGTGGTCTTCGAGGAGATCCTGGAAGCCGATTGCCGTCACCCGTTGGATGGTTTCGGCCGCGTCTTGTTTCGCGGTTTCTTCAGGGTAGCTGTGGGCAACTGCGACGTAGAATGTTCGCTTTTCGTCGTCGAGTTCCTCCGCCCAGGCGGTTGCGGTCTCCCCGCCCACCAACAAGGGTTGGACACTCATCCGGACGCCGTCGAGCTGGTCCATTTTTGAGCTGGGATTGGGCTGGTAGTCGCTCATCAGCCTCCATCCGCCGTAGGCCTGGCGGGGACTGACAGCTCTGGCTGGGTGCCAGTGCCACCGACTGCCCTCCTCTCCGGGACTGGGATCGAGCTTGGACCATGATCGCCATCTCGTCAGCGTGAACCACGGCATGTAAGCCGATCCGACCGCTGTCGGTCGTCACCTCGCCGCGTAGCTCGGCGTTCCAGAGATCCAGCCGCATGGAGGCCGAAGTGATCTCGCCGACGGGTTCCAGAGTGAAGTGGCCAATCGGGAGTCGGGGTCTACTGTAGGGAGTGGAGCCGTAGCTGTTGTCCCGATGGTGCTGGACGTCGCTGCGATGGATTTCCAGCCGGAGTCCCTTCTTTCTGGAACCCTTGAGGAGCATCGTCCCCATCATGCCGTTGCCGAGGAAAGGGGCCTCGTACCATTTCGTGGGGAGTCGATTCCACAACAGGTCGTGGTGGGCGAGGAAGTCTTGCCAATCTATCCGCACTTTCAGTCCCGGATCTGCGCAGCCTGCAAGGCTTGAAAGCAGGATACCCAGGAAGGGGAGTGAGCGAGCGAATCCTCGAATCTTCACTGATATCTGCCAGTCGTGTGCCGTCGACGAAGTAGGGACCTCTTAAAGTGAAACTGGATTCACGAACGCGGCTTCGGTCTCCTGGCCGAAGTCTTTTTCTTTCGAGCCTTTGGCTCGAACGGCGGCCTGGAGACCACCGCCACGACAAAGTTTCCTTCTGAATGATCCGGCTCGCAGCAGGGGGCCCGACTAGGGTAGGGCTTCACGGAGATACATCGGGACGAAGTTGCGGGGATTGTTACGCCAGAGGATCATCTTGAGCTTGCGTACGCTCGCAAAGATCACCTCTCGGTCTCGAAGGCTGTCCTTGGCCAGCCGGAATACCAGTTGAGGTCTGCCGTAGAATCGCAGGTAGGCTTGCCGCTGGAGTCGGAGCAGTTGCTTGCTGGAGACGTGGTTCCGCTCGAAGGCGATTTGATCGCTGGTGTACTGATCCCAGTTGATGTCTTCGACCCTCAGCTTCCCCGCTTCCAGACACTCATCGAAGATCTCCGTCCCAGGAATCGGGATCACCACGTTGAAGTTGGCTCGCACCAAGGACAGGCTGGTAGCGAATTCAATCGTCTCCCGAATTTCTTCTTCAGTTTCATCCAGGAAGCCGATCATGAAGTAGCCCGTGATCTTGATGCCGCTGCACCCGGCTATCATCTCCGCCCGTTCACGGATTTTGGCGACGGTAGTGCGCTTCTTGATGATCTCCTGGATGCGCTCGCTTCCGGACTCAATCCCCACAGCCAACGATTCACAGCCGGCGGCCTCCATGAGCTGCAGGAGTTCTGGGTCCAGCGAATCGATCCTGACGCCGTTGGGGCAGTCGAACTTCAGGTCCAGGCCGGCGTCAATCATGGCCTTGCAGAACTCGATGGTGAATTTTCGGTGCAGCGTGAACTCATCGTCGATGATGCTGAAGCGGCGGGTCTGGTATTTCTGCTTGAGCATCGTCAGCTCTTCGATCAGGCCGTCGACGCTGCGATGGCGCAGCTTGCGCCCGGAAAGATTGGGGGCATTGCAGTAGGTGCAGGGGTAGGGGCAGCCCCTGGTGGTGTAGACGGGGTAGTATTCGTCCCAGATGAACCCGGGATAGGTCTCGGGCTGCATCAGCTCCCATCGTGGTAGGCCGAAGGCATCCAGATCCTTGCCAAGGCTGATGGGATTGGCGACGATCTGATCTTCTTCACGACTTCGCCAGACCAGGCCCGGGATTTCCTTCAGGTTTGCCTCAGGCATCCCGAGTCCGTGTTGTCCGAATAGGGACAGTAGCTGAGGGAGCCCTTCCTCGGCTTCGGATCTCCAGGCGAAGTCGAGGTTCGACATCCCCGCCAGGACGAATTCCGGCAGCGCGGACGGATGAGGACCTCCTACCAGGGTCAGGATGTTGGGATTTACATCCTTGGCGATGTTGAGATGATGATCGACGTAGTTGTGGTCCCGGCTGAAGCAGCGCAGGCCGACTACGTCGAACCCGTTCTCTTTGACGAAGGTCCGGAAGTCCTGGAAGGTGAACCGCTCTTTGGGACAATCCAGCAGCGTCACCTCGAAGCCGCTGGCTTCGAGGGCGGTTCCGAGATACAGGAGTCCCAGGTCGGGCGAGACTTGAAAGTTGTTGCCCTCACGAATGGGCAGGGTTAGTAGGACCTTCGGGCTCATGAGTTGAGCCCTTGATTGACTCACAACGGCCCTGGGATTGTCAAGGGATTCCCGGGGTTGGCGGACGTAGCTTTGGTCTCCAGGCCGAAGTTTTCTTCTGTCGAGCCTTTGGCTCGGCGGACGGCGGCCTGGAGGCCACCGCTACTACAACCCATACACCTCGGTGGCGGTTTCTCCTAGGATCCGTTCCTGTTCGGATTCGGAAAGCGGAGCGATAAACCTGGAGATGAGGCCGAACCAGGCCCCGTAGTCACAAGCCAGGGAGCAGAGAGGCCAGTCCGAGCCGAACATGAGCCGCTCGGGAGCGAAGGCCTCGAGAACGACATCCAGATAGATTCTCAAATCCTCCTCCGTCCAGTTTGCCCAGTCGCCTTCGGTCGCCATGCCCGAGACCTTGCAGTAGACGTGCTCTCGCTTCGAGAGTTCCTCGATGTTGGCCTTCCAGGGCGAGAGGAGTCCCTCCTTAATGCGGGGTTTGGCAATGTGATCCAGGACGAAAACCTGGCGGGGGTGGCGGTCCACCAAGCGAATTGCCTGAGGTAGATGGCGCTCAAAGATCAAGATGTCATAAAGAAGCGCGAAGGCTTCGAGCGCATTGATTCCGTGGTTGAAATCTTCTCGCAGGATGTAGTGGTCATCGCGCTCATCTTGCACCACATGCCGAACTCCCTTGAGCCGGTCATCGGGGGAGAGTCGCTCCAACTCCCTCTCGAGGTCGCCGGAAATCAGCGGAACCCAACCCACCACGCCTTTGATGAAAGGGTGGGCGGCGGCCAACTCCAGCAACCACTCCGTTTCTGCCAGACTCTGGCGAGCCTGTACCGCGACCACGCCGTCGATGCCCACCGCAGAGATCTCCTGCTGCAGATGGGCGGGGAGGAAGTCTCGCCGAACCGAATGCATCTCCTCACCCATCCAACCGTAGTCCTCCCGGTTGTACTTCCAGAAGTGCTGATGGCTGTCGATCTTCATGTCGATTCGAAGGTTCCTGGGACCAGACTGATCAAGGAGAAAAGGCGGGGTCCTGAAGAGGATACACTTCGCGGCCGAGGTGCTGGTACTCGACGTGTTCCGGACTGTGGACGCTGCTTTCCGAAACCACGAAGATCTGCTTCGACCAGGACTCGAAGCCGGCCCGGAAATGGGCTGCAGACTTGACCCCGATATAGCGCATCTTCTCCGGGTATAGTCCCAGAGTGTGCGAAAAGGCGGTGTCGAAGGGTTGCTCCCGGGTGGTCACCAAGACCACGTGAATGCCCCCTTCGCGGATATAGGCCGATGGACCCATATTTCCCATCAAACCACTGTACATCGCTCCGCTATAGCGGAACTTGCCCTCAGAAAACGCTACCACTTCGGCTTGCATCCGAACCGGTTCGCCCTGGAGGCGGGACGATTTCGCTCCCACATCCAACGAGAGGCTAGAGCCTATTCCGGCCGCAGAGCAGAGGGCAATGGCCTCGGGGTCGACGATGTAGAGGACGCAGGCGTCTTTGAGGCCGGCCTCGACGAAAGTCCTCAGCACACCGGTACTGTCACCCGGAGAGCCCCCACCTGGATTGTCGTTTCGGTCGGCGAAGATCACCGGGTAGCTTCCGATCATGTCGGCTTTCTTCAGGGCCTCATGGGTGCTGGGAGTCGGCAGCTGCCAATCTGCTCGCCGCTCGAAGATCCAGGCTCCCAGTTCATTCGCATGAGCTTGGGCAGCGACTGGATCCCCGTCTGTGACAACGTAGACAGACGCGCCCATTTCAGGGATGTCAGCCAGGGGAAAGGAGGTCGCGATCGAGGCACAGATCACACCCGGCCTCGATTCGATTTCTCCCGGGGGGAAGGTCCGCTGGGGTGGGCTTCGGCAAAGACGGTGGGGATCAACTCGAATCCATGGGCCTCGGCGCTCGCGACAAAGCCTCCGGTGGGAATGTTGGCACCGCGGCAGGTGGGGATGATCTGAGCTGAGCTGAGTTCGCCGAAACGGTCTCGGAAACTGGCTCGGGTCGTCGGGACGGGGGTGAAGGTGCTGCTTTCGTGGCTGATGGCTCCAGTTACGATTCTCATTTTGCTTATCCCTTCAACACTTCCCTCCGATAAGAGAACACAACCCCACGACGAAAGCGAGTGCTCTCCAGAGACGTTGACCCCTCTTTGCGCCAGAAGATAGAATCCCTCGTTCACGCTAGGGGATCCCTTATGAATCAGACTCCCGCAGTCTATCCCGAGTTGACGCCTGGACTTCGTGACCGGTCTTTGATGGGTATGCTGAAGCTCTTCGGTCCGGGGGCCATCATCGCTTCGGTCACGATTGGCAGTGGCGAAACCGTCTTTGCTTCCCGAGGAGGGGCCATCTTCGGGTACTCCCTCTTCTGGTGTTTCCTGGTAGGCGCTTTCCTCAAAGGGCTTCAGGTCTATTCCGGCTGCCGTTTCATCACCCTGACGGGACGGCATCCGCTCGAGAGCTGGATGGAGCTGCCCGGTCCGAGGGGCTGGTTCGTGCTCTTCATCTCCGCCATGACAATCATCTGGATGCCATTCTGGGTCGGCGGCGGCCTGCCCAAGATGTTGGGGGAGTTCACCAATTGGGTCGTGGGTTTTCCGAGTCAGACCAACCACGAAGAATTCGTCTTCTACGGTCGCCTCTGGGGGACCTTCTTCGTCGTGGTTGCCGTTGCACTCACCTGGCTGCAGAGTTACGGCTTCCTGGAGAAGGTTCAAACGGTACTGATTTCGATGCTGCTTTTGTGCATGGTGATGGCGGCGGTGGTCTCCAGTCCAGACCTGATCGCTCTGCTGACCGGGACGTTGGTTCCCACCCGACCGGCGTACGAGCCCTGGCTGCTCGAGAAGTTCACCGAGTTCCGGGGAAGGAGTCCCTTGGTCGAAGTGGTCACCTATCTGGGAGCCCTGGGCGGTGGCACCCAGGATTATCTCGGCTATGTGGGCATGCTTAGAGAGAAGGGCTGGGGGCTGCTGGGGCTGAACCGTAGTTCAGATGAGGCTGCACCCCTACAGATCTCAGAGGACGAAGAGAATCTGAAGCGGGGTCTGAGCTGGCTTCGTGCCCCTCGCATTGACGTCTCGGTGTCCTTCGCCTGCATCTTCGTGTTCACCCTCTGTTTCGGAATCCTGGGAGCAACCGTGCTCTATCCCAGACAGCTTGTCCCCAGCGGATTCGATCTCTTGACGCTGCAGTCCGAATACCTGATTCGCCCCGATCAGAGCCATATGGTCCAGACCCTGATGGGTTTCATCTACAAGACCGGGATCTTCTTCGCCTTCTTCGGAACCATCTACGGGGCCTACGAGCTCTATACTCGAACCACAAGGGAGTGCCTGGTCGCTCTCCTGCCCAGGCTCAGGAAGACTCCCTTGAGAAAGTTCCGATTCTGGACCCTGCTCTGGTGTGTGGGCCCGGGTCTGGGACTGCTTTGGTTCCTGGAAAGGGATCCGGTCTTCATCATCACACCGGCTGCCTTGGTGGGCTCGGCTTTGACCTGCGGTTTGTGGTGCTTCGCCATGTTGTGGGCGGATCGTGCACAGCTGCCTGCAGACCTGCAGATGAGGTGGCCCTTGCGTATCGGCATCCTGGTCGCGGGTATCGTGCTCACAGTGATCCCAACAATCGGGATCGTGAGATACGTGCAAGATCTGATGGGTTAGGGTTAAAATTCAGGGGGGCGCTGTTGACCCAGGGTTGGGAAACCCTGGGCTGATATACACAATCCCCTTGGGATTGACCTCTATTTAGAGTCCTTTAGTCAGATCCTTGCTTGAAGCCGCAAACCGGTCCTCCGATCTTCAGGCGCTCGCTAGTTCTTGGGCGGTAGCTCGTATCCGGCCTTGTTTAGCCGGATTCTGAAGAGGCTCTTTCCCGCGGTGATGTAGAGCGTCTTCCTTTCATTACCGCGTCCGAATCCTACGTTGGTGGGCAGCTCCGTCGGGATAAACGCCAACTCGTCTCCCTCGGGTGAGTAGACCGCAATCCCAGGCCGAGTCACGTCGCGGACCGCAACGTAGAGGTTGCCTTCGACGTCCACTACCAATCCGTCGGGTCCATCCTGAGGGGCATAATCCACCAGAACCTTCCTGAACGTGGCGCTGCCGTTGGGGGTGAGATCGTAGGCCAGCAGGGCCATGCGGCCTTTGTGCGCCGGCGCGCCCTCAGGAAGCCGATCGAAGCCTACCAAACCGTTGTCGTTGCTGACGACGTAGAGGGTTTTCTGATCCGGCGAGATCGCGACTCCATTCGGTTTTCCCGCGTCGGTGATTATTCGATGAATCGAGCCGTCTGGATCAATTCGGTAGACCGCCATCGTGGGCTGATCTACCGACTCGTGGCCCAGGTACCTGGGATCGCTGAAGTAAATGCGACCCTTCTCATCGATGGTGATGTCGTTGGGAGCATTGAAAGGGCGGCCCTCGTAGAGGCCGGCGATGATATAGCTCTTGCCGGTCTTCATGTCGGTACGAATGACACGGCGTCCTCCGTAATCGGCTCCTTCCGCCACGATCATGTTGCCCGCAGCGTCGAATTTGATCCCGTTGGACATCCCGCTGGGCGAGCGGAAGATCGAGGTTTTCCCGGTCTTGGGATCGTATCTCCAGATGTGTCCAGCTTCCTTGACCCCATTTTCATCCTGACATTTATAGGTGAAAGTGATGTCGCTGAAATAGATCGAGCCATCGGGTGCAGAAGCAGCACCTTCGGAAAGCTCGCACCCACCTTCGAAGAGCTTCTCGAGCTTGGCACCCACAGGGACGATGTCAGAAGCACTGGCCCCTTCGCTGGCAACGAGTATTGCTGTCAGCAGCAAGGTCAGATAGATCAGATGATTCCAGCTCAGCAGTGAGCGCAGCTTTGAGGGTATGTGAGCAGTCCACATGGTTGGCTCCTTTTTCGATGAATTGGTTCAGGGAACTCCACAACAGCTGCCAGCCAGTCGACCCATTCGCGGCTGCAGCCTTCATGATTAGCCTACCATCGATGGCCGTGTCGAGATAGAATGCGGCGTTCGTTACTCCAACTGAACAATCGCGAGGGAAATGTCATGCCGGTGATTCGCAGCAAGACCAGAGTCTCGCTCCTGCTGGCGCTTTTGGCGCTGGGAGTGAGCGTGGGGGCAGCCTTGGTTCGAAAGGTTCCTACCACCCGTCCCGATCAGGTAGTGGAAGTGGCACCTGGGGTTTACTTTCGCCAGGGGGACCTGGAGGGAAAGGCGCATTGCAACAATGGCTTCGTGATCTTCAAGGACTTCATTGTGGTGATCGACGCCAATTTCCCCAGCGGTGCCGAAGCCTGTCTCGAGGATATCCGCAAGCTGAGCAAGAAGCCGGTGAGATTTGTCTTCGATACCCACCATCACGGGGATCATGCCTACGGGAATCCGGTCTGGACGGCCAGTGGGGCGATTCCAGTGGCTCACGAGAAGGTGATCCAGGAAATCGAACGCTACGAGCCGCAGCGCTGGCAGGAGGCATCTCAGGAGCGCGAGGATATTCGAAAGCTGGGCCTCAGCTCGCCTCAACCTCCGATCGTGACCTATCCGGATCGGATGGTCATCGACGATGGTACCCAGCGGGTCGAGCTGCTCCATTTCGGGACCGCCCACACGCGAGGAGACGGCTTCGCCTACCTGCCTCAGCACAAGGCACTTTTCACCGGTGACGCTGTGGTCAACGGTCCCTACAATTACATGGGTGATGGTGATACCCACTCCTGGATCAAAGTGATCGCAGAATTGCAGAAGCTCGACATAGAGATGGTCCTGCCGGGACATGGCTCCCCCAGTAACTCCACCCTTCTAGCCAGGCAAAAGGCATTCATAGTCGCCCTTCATACCCAAGTAGAGCAGGGAATCAAGGTGGGGAGAAGTCTACAGCAGCTTCAGGACTCCATTACACTTCCGGACTCGGTCGGCCTCCACGTAGGAGAAAAACTCCAGGAACAGATCGAGAAGGTGTTTTCGGAGAAAACCAAGTGATTCTAGATCCCAAGGATTTCCCAGTCTCTGTTCAGGAGATCAGCTATGAAAGCAAGTGTTGTATCTGAAAGGTTCAGTCGCCGTCGCCTGGTGACCTCGGCCATTACCAGTCTGGCAGCAGTGGGACTTGGCCGGCGAGCCGCGGCCCATTCACTGGGATCGGAGTCAGCCGAGGATCTGGAACGTCTTCGCCACATGGATGAAGTGGAGCGATATGTGGCCGTCGACAACAAATGTGCCTGGCCCAATCTGACGCTCATGCCTGACGGCGCCATCGTGGCAACCATCTTTGGCAGTCCCTGCCACGGCTTCTGTGAAGGGGCGGCCGAGTGTTGGATCAGCCGGGACGGAGGTCGGACCTGGAATTTCCTTAGCGTGCCGGCGCCGAATGAGCCCGGCACCAACCGCAAGGATCTGGCGGCAGGACTTACCTCTAGCGGGGCCCTTGTGGTTCTGTGCAGCGGCGAGTACGTTCCCAATTCGCCTTCGCTCGAGGGTCGCCGGTGCTGCCGGCAACCCGTGGTCTGCCGCTCAACCGACGGTGGCAAGACCTGGACCCGGCGGGAGAGCATCACCATGCCTTCCGGGGTGGACAATGTCTTCGGCTATGGCAAAATCGCCGCACTTCCAGGAGGACGTCATGCCGTCGCCGCCTTCTCCGGCGACCACATCAACCACAACACCGCTTGGATATTCTTCAGCGATGACGATGGACGTAGCTGGGGCCACGCCCGCCCGATTGGGGAGCGTAACTACAATGAAACCACGCTGCTTGCTCTGGGCGAAGGCCGCCTGCTGGCGGCCAGCCGCACGCTCGGAGAGCGCCACACCGAGATCTTTGCCTCCGAGGATGCTGGATTCACCTGGCAACGCCTAGGGCCGGCTACACTGCCGGGAGGGGTCCCTGCCGATCTTCGCAGGCTGCAGGACGGCTCCATCCTTCTTACCTACGGTGTGCGTCTGCGCGGCATGCTCGGGGTTTTTGCGCGAATCAGTCGGGATGAGGGGAAGACCTGGGGGAGCGCACGCGTCCTTTTCCGGACGACCGCGCGGCGGGCGAACACCAGACCAGGGGGGCTAGACGGTGGATATCCCTCTAGCGTCCAGCTGGCGAACGGCACGATCGTGACTGCGTACTATTGTCAGCGCATACCTATGCACCAGCGTTATCACATGGGAGTGGTGCGCTGGCGGGTGTAAGACAGCCTCTAACCCTTGCCCTCGCCCTTTCCCACAAACTTGCCTTTGCCTCTGCCTTCCCCTTTCGCCTGTGCTTGTAGAGAGGAAAAGAGTAGGGGGGGAAGGCAAAGGCACAGGCTAAGGCAAGTTTGAAGGCGGGGGCAAGGGCAGAGGCAAGTAGGACCCTAAACACAATGATCCGGCGCGGCTGGATCAGGCCTTTTCTGTTTTCTGTTCTGCTAGCCTGGTCGTATAGGTATCCGCCGCCGCATTGAGCCTCTGCATCGCTTCTGCGGGAAGAGCCAGTGTGGTGCCCTTGAGGTTTTCCTCGACGTGCTCTGGCTTCTCTCCTCCGGCCAGGACGCTCGTGACCTCTGGGTGGGCTGCGACCCAGGCAACACAGACCTGGGGACGCGTCACCCTCAACTCTTTGGCCACATCATCGAGGGCGACAATCACGTCGAGAAGGGGAGAACCTTCCTCGGGCTCTCGGCCTGGCACCAGGTTTCCGCCGTTTAACGGACTGAATGCCAGCAGTCCGAGGTTCTCCTGGCGGATAAGGGGGAACAACCCCTTTACCATGAGATCACGCCGATCGGCTCCCACAACGGTGTAGTAGTCCTCCAACGCTACCAAGGGGGCCATGCTGGCTCGCTTCCCGAATTCCACCAATTCGGCGACCTGTCGGGGGAGATGATTGGACACACCCCAGTAACGGACTTTGCCGGATTTGACCACAGCATCCATGGCGTCCGCGATCTCCTCCATGTGCTCGAGGGTCGGAGTATCTGAAGGTGGAGTGTCCTTACCATAGGAGGGAGTCTGTTCATCAGGACCGTGCAGCAGGTAGAGATCGATATAATCGGTTGCGAGTCTTTTCAGGCTCCCCTCCGCCTTGGCCATCAGGTTCTGCTCGCTGAAGGAGGTCCTCTTGCCTTCGGACCAGTGATAGGCCTTGGTTGCCACGATCACTTTATCGCGCCGGCCTGCAATGGCTTTGCCCAGGGTGATTTCGGCGCCACCTGATCCGTAGGCTTCGGCAGAGTTGAAGAAGTTGACCCCAATATCCATACAGTGACGCAATAACTTGACCGCTCCCGCGTCGTCCTCTTTACGGGAAAGATGGTTTCGAAAAGCCGTGCCTTGACACATTCGGGAAACATGAAGATCGGTGTCTCCAAGCTTTACCAGATGTGACGACGACTCGTCTGTCTCTGCTGCCGGGGGGGTTTGCTCGCAGGCCGCCAGACTGCCCAGAAAGGCGGTGCCGGTCCCCACCCCCAGGGTCTTGAGGAAAGTTCTGCGATCGCGAGAAGACGTTTGCTTCGGGAGTCGTGAGGGCGCGGTCATTTTGTTACCTCATGAGCCGAAGGTCTACTTCGTAAACGCTGTGGGCTCGTGGCGTGTGGCCCAGGTCAGACCCTTGATCCGATCCAGATCCCGGTTTGGAAACACGAAGCTGAAGAGCCAGGCGGACCCGATACTCGCGAAGGCCGAGCAGAACATGATCCAGGTGAAGCCGATCCCGTTCGCCACCAGACGCTGGGCGAAGTCTTGTCCCAACCACGCACCCAACGCTTCGTGGGTGGAGGGGTCCATGGCCTGCATCAGATTCTTGGAATAGGCAACCCCGAGAGCCACGACCAATCCAATGATCGTAGCAGGCCAAATGGCTTTGGCGCTCGCCCGCGGAATCAACATCCCCGCCAGGAAAATTCCCCCTAGAGCACCCACCAGTGAGTTGAAGGTCTTGGGCAGAATCGTGAGGATATCGTCCATCCCGGTGAAGGAGTCCAGATTGTAGGCTGCCACCGTGACTACGAACCCCACCACCAGGGTGACGATTCGAGCTCGACGCACGTTGTTCTCTCTTGGCGGCTTCTTGCTGAGGCGACCAAAATCCACGGTCGCGATGGTGGCGAAGGCATTGACACCGGAATCGATAGAGGACATCGCGGCTGCCAGCAGTGCGGCGAAAATGGCTCCGGCCAGACCGGGAGGAATGCGCGACGCCACGAAGAACGGAAAGATGCTATCCCGGTCCTTGCCGCTAGCCAGATCGATGTGGGCAGGCAGAGACTCAGGACCCTGAGTGAAGTAGTAGACCAGCGAGGCTCCTACCATGGCGAGGACGATCGTGAGGATGAGACTGACGCCGATGTTGGTGACGAAGCTGCGCTTGGCGGCCGCGACGTCAACCGTACTGAAATATCGCTGCAACGTCGTCTGGTTGGCGACGTGGGCCACCAGATTCCAGACCACGGCAGAGAGCGTAAGGGTTACGATCGTCGCCGGAATCGTGGGATCTGCCGAGGCAAAAACAAAGCCCTCGTTATCCCGGGACGTCACCTCCCTGATCCACGCCAGGGGACCCGAACCAGTGACCCAGGCCACATAGCAAATAACGAAGAGCCCACCACCGAATAAGAGGGCCGCCTGAATCACATCCGTCCAGACAACCGCCCGGATACCGCCCATGATCGTGTAGATCGTGGCGACTGCCCCGATGGAACCAATAATGACAATCAGGGGCATGCCGGTGGCCACCGCAAGAGCACGCGAAGAGACCAGCACGATCACGCCCATGAGAATCGTGACCCAGAAGAGGAACAGGGTGGCGCCCAGCAGTCTCACCGGGAGGTCAAAGCGGTGTTCCAGGTACTCATAGGCGGTCGTAAATTTGAAGCGGACGAAGAATGGGATGGCAAAACACAGAATCAAGACCATGTCTATGGGGATCACGATCAGGCTGCTCAAGGCCACACCGAACCCAAAGCGCCAGACGATCCCCGGCGACGCCAGATAGGTGATGCTGGACAGGAGCGAGGCGATGATACTGACCCCGACCGCGAACCAGGGAAGCCGGCGGCCACCCAGAAAATACTCCTCGTCTGAAGTCTGTCCCCTGGCGAGTCTCCAGCCCAGGTACATCATGGCTACCAGGTAAATCCCCAGGACGATGTGATCAGCAAAATGAAGCTGCATGAACGTTCCTCTCCGTGCTCGCCTTTGAAACTGGCGGGAATCCTACCTCTCGCCGGGGTAGGGGTCAAGGCGGCGAAGTAACGGACACTACTCGACCAGTGGTGTCACGGGTAGGGTTGTGAACTGCCCTGCCTGCGTCCCGAGCTCGAGTGCGGTACCTGCGATCCTACCCTCTCCGACTACCTCTACGACCAGGCTGCCCACGAAATCATCGGTATCGACTGATGCGAAGAGTTCATTGATGAAACTCGCAAGATGGCCACGTCCCGCGAAGTCCGCAATAGTGCGATTGGCCACCTCGACTCCGGCCTCATCCCTAAGGGACAGCCTGATCGTGATCGCGGTACTCCCGGTATTCTGTAAAGCAATTCCGGTATTGATCCCGCCGGCAACGCGTCGGACGGGAACGATGAAACCTGTCAGAGATGCGCTTGTCCCCACGCCTGCGATGCCGACACCGGGAAGGTTGAAGCGGATCACCCCTCCCAGGATACGGTCGGAGCTCACCACTGCGGATCCTGCTCGGGCCTGCGCTCCTTCGCCGTCCGTCAACAGCGTGAGTGTCCCTCGTGGCTGAATAGAGAAATTCACCGTGTTCGTCTGCCCTAGCGGCGCAGAACCTGCGAACGAAACGTCCTGGCCGTTTTCCTGTCCGAGGAATCCGACCAGAAAGGGGGCACCGGCATCGTCGAAGAGTTCCAAGGTGCCGTTCGCCGTTGCACTTGCCGAGGGGTTGGCGAGCACTATGTCCGACGTCAGTCCCCCTCCATCTCCTATGTGTGCAAAGTAGAGCAGCGTGGCAGACGAACCTAGGCCCAAAAGAAGTGGATGAAAGTGGACTAAACCACATGTAAACACCTGAAATGCCAGACCTGACGGGTATTCTGGGGTTGTCAAAGAAACTTCAGAACAAGCCGAAAGGAGGCATTTCAGGTGAAGAAAAAGGATAGCGCAATCATCCGCAAACGGGAAGCAGAGGTTGCTCAGCGATTGAGCCCCAGCTGGAACGGTCAAGACCCGAAACCGGTGCTCTCGCCCGAGGTCATCAGCTACGAGGTCTCGGAGAAAACGGGTGCGGTCAGTTACGGTGGTCTGGGGCTGCTGCAGCAGGTGGTGAAGTGGAGTGGGCTGGGGAAAGCCATTGACCAGGCGGTGACGCTGCTCAAACGCCACCAACCGTACCACGAATCGGACCACGTCCTGAGCCTGATCTACAACGTGGCCACGGGCGGGACCCGCTATCAGGATATTGAACTGCGACGTCAGAGTGTGAGTTTCCTGGAGGCGGTGGGAGCCGAGAAGATCCCCGCCCCCAGCACGGCCGGAGACTTTGTGCGCCGCTTTGACGCGCCCGACGTGGTGGATCTGATGGAAGCCGTCAATGCCAGCCGCCTCAAGGTCTGGGCCCAACAACCGGCCCGTTTCTTCCAACGGGCGGAGATCGACGTGGATGGGACGATGGCCCCCACGAGCGGCGAATGCAAGGAAGGGATGGAGATCAGCTACGACGGGCAGTGGGGCTATGCGCCGCTGATCGTGACGCTGGCCAATACGGGAGAGGTGCTCTATGCGGTCAACCGCTCGGGCAACCGTCCCTCTCATGAGGGAGCGGCCGAATGGCTGGATCGGAGTATCGAGCTGGTTCGAGAGGCGGGTTTTCGGAAGGTGCGCCTGCGCGGGGACACGGATTTTTCGCTGACGGCTCATTTTGACCGTTGGACGGAGGCGGGCGTGGAGTTTGACTTCGGGATCGACGCCCATCCGAGCTTCGTCAAGTGGGCGGAGGCGTTGCCAGAAGCGAGATGGAAAGAGCTGGGGCGCCCCAGCCAGGGGAAAGGAAAAGGGAAGAAGCGGCGCCAGCGGCGGGACAAAGTGAAGCCGGAGATTGTCAAGAGACGCGGGTTCAAGACGCTGACGCTGGAACGGGAAGAGATCGCGGAGATCGACTACCGTCCGAGCAAAGCGAAGCGAACCTATCGGATGGTGATCTTGCGCAAGACGATCCTGGTCGAGAAAGGCCAGAAGCGGCTGCTGCCGCAGACGCGCTACCACTTTTATGTCACCAATATCTCGGCCAGAACGTTGGGAACGGCGGGAGTCGTACGGGAAAACAACCGGCGCTGCAACCAGGAGAACGTCATTGAACAACTCAAGAACGGAGTCGAGGCCCTGCGGATGCCCTCGGATACGCTGGTAGCCAACTGGGCCTATCTGGTGATTGCGGCTCAAGCCTGGAATCTGAAGGCCTGGATGGGGTTGGTGCTGCCGGCGCGACTGCAAGCCCGAGAGCTGGTGAAGATGGAGTATCGCCGTTTCCTGCGAGAGGTCATTGAAATGCCCTGCCAGATTTTGCGCAGGGGCCGACAGTTGGTCTATCGGCTGCTGGATGTCAATGGTTGGAGCCGTCTTCTCTTGGAAGGCAGTAAGTGGTTGAAACACCGGCCAGCTACCTGAAACTGAAAGGAGATAAAGTAGCTCCGAGGGTCGCCAGAGCTGGGGCGAGGTGTCTCTACAAACGCCCCCCAAGAGGGCAGAATCGTTTTCCCTGAGCGATCGGCGTGGAGGACAGCTGAACACGTGCCTGTTCTGAGTGACTTCGCGCCGAAATTTAGAATTTAGGTCTCCAAAATGGCTCCTCGGAGCCGACAAAGGGGTCTAGTTTCGAACTTGCGCTTATTTTGGGCCTAGGTTCTGCTGGATCCAGGCTTCGAACTGGGCCACAGCGGTATAGACACCCGGAAAGCCGGGGGCATCACAGATCTGGTCTGGCGAGTCCCCAAAACTAACGACGCCTGCCTGTTTGAAACCACCGCTACCATCGGGGACAGCCAGTGGACCTCCGGAGTCTCCCAAGCATGTGTCTTCTCCACTCTGCCCTCCAGCGCAAAGCATGTTCTGGCTGATCTCCTCTGGACTATAGTTGGTCGTGCTGCAGTCAACTAAGGGGAGAGAGAGCTGCTGGAGAACAGTGGGTTGGCCGGTTGGCTCTCCAGTCTCATCGTCGACCCCGGTGGCGCCCCAGCCCGTGGCTGTCGCCGCTGTTCCAGGGGACGCCAGCTGACCCTCCGTGGAGCCGACCAACTGGACCGGCTGTTGAGACGAGGCAGTCGCAAGTTCAATCAGGGCGATATCAGAATCGTTGCCCACGGCCGCTCCGGTCATGGGGTCGTAATCGGGGTGGGTTATGACCCCAGCAATTCCAGGGCCCGTAAACTCCTCCCCGACATTCGTGGAAAGGTCGAGCCTACCCAGAACAACAGTGATGTCAGCATTGGGAGGGACGTCGACCGCCGAACCGTCTTCGTTGAGGAAGCAGTGCGCGGCCGTGAGCACCCAGGTAGGAGCGATCAACGATCCTCCGCAGCCCCCTACCTCGTCTCCGAGACGTATTTCGACAAAGGCCTGCCAGGGCCAGGCTCCTTCGGCGGCGTCCTGGCCACCGATAATTCGGGGTGGGGAGCCGTTCCCTCTAGAATCCTTGGCAAGTGCACTGCAGCTCAGAACAGCCGCAAAGGACACGATCAACAACGACAAGCTCTTCTTTTCCCTCATTCGATCCTTCCCCAAGAGTCGAAGCGTCATCCAGTAGTGACCGCGCAGGATGGGCATTCTTGCCCGTCGGTGTCTTCGACGGGCAGGAATGCCCGTCCTACAGCGGACATGCTGCTATCGATGTTCGTGGCTGGGGGACGCCTCACTCGTCACGAAACTGGAAGGAGTTGAGCTTGGCGTTCCGAACGGTGAAGCGGATTTGGACTGGCTTTCCAGCCAGGCTGCTCACATCGCTCTTTCCCTTCCAGCTGGCAAGGTGCTTGCCGCTCGATGCCAGATTGTCCGCCTCTTCCAGGGTGAAACCTGGGATGGGCGTGTGCGCCGAGTTCAGGATCTCCGCCTTGACCTCAACCGGTCCCGAGCCCCAGTTGTGTTTGGCGGCGATCAGGTTCACATAGAGGTGCTTTCCTTCGAAGCTGAGCACACGGGTCAGTACCTTCCCCGGCACCAGCTTGCCAGCGGAAAGGGAAACAAACCCGTCCTCCGGCAAGGTGGCAAGACCTATCGAAAAAACCGCCTTGTCCCCTACATCGTAGAGGGGTTCCGGCCCTCGCCAGTTGCCTCCGGAGTAGTACATCCAGATCGTGCCGTCGTGGTAGAAGGGGTTGTTCCCGTAGTGTGTGGTCTCGTCGAAATCTCCATGGTCGCCCAGGTTGGTGAGGGGCTCCCGAAAAGGCCTACGGTAGTTGATGCCGTCTCGGCTGAAGGCAAACTGCGGAAAGTGAAGGCTCTCCGTGGTCTCAAAGATCCAGGGCACCCCAATGTAGATCCCTTCGTAGGCGAAGGCCGGAAAGGCATAGAATTCGGTCCCCGGGGTGTCCCGTTCGTCCGGGATCATGATGGTTTCCACCTCGCTCCAGTGAATCATGTCGGGACTCTCGGATCTCCCGGTCACTCGTTTTCCCAAAGGACAGCGGCGGTGCAGGCAACTCTCGATATGGGTGGCGTAGACCCCCTTGATGGGATCCCACCCCATGAACTTGTTGGGTCCCCACCGACCCTTCTTGTTGGCGATGTCCATCTCCTTGTTTTCCGGTGCCGGCCGCCATTCGAAGCCATCGGCGGAGTAGAAGACATTGATCTGGCCGTAGTGGTAGGCGCTGAACTTGTAACCCGCGGCCACAGCTTTGTAACGCCGAGAGGGATCGGTCTCGTGGGGATCCAATAAGGTCGGAATCCGCGATCCTGGAGGCAGGATGTTATTCTCCCGAGACCCCTTGTATTCTGTCTTTCCCAGGTTGGGTTTTTCCCAGTGCACGCCGTCCTTGGAGGTTGCCAGGCAGAGCTTCGAGCCGTCGCCGTTGGGGTCACCGTAGTAACCGTAGGGATCTGGAACCTGCCTCCGCGTGAAGTTATCTCCTTCCAAGCTCCATTGGGTCCGATACCCCGCTCCCGCCTCCTTCTTGGGCTTGAATTCATCCGTGGCGCTGTACCACATCTTGAATAAACCGTCTTTGTCGTCGTAGACGATCTTGTTGAGACGCAGATAGTTGGTTTCCCAGGGTCGGTCAGCTCTCACCACCGGGTTGTTTGGAGTCTTCACCCCATGATTCAGCACCCGCTTGACATCGCTCGTCCGCTCGACGATGTAATCATCGATGAAGAGCTGCTTCTGGGTACCGATATGGGTGAGGCCACGGCCCCCGTCGGCCGCGCCGGCATCCAGCCTTCCCGCTGACAACAGTAGGACCACAATCAAGGCCGTTCTTAGACTTAATGGGTTCATCGCTCTTTCTCCTCGGCGTTAAGTTTGAGTTAAGGGTTACCGGTTTCATTTTTCAGCTTCGGCCCCAGACTCTCTTCTCCCCCTATTCTCTGTTTTTTTCTCGAAAAATCATATACTGCCCCAGGTGGCTCTACTCCCTAAACCAAATCTGAGACAGAAGACGACGGTCCCATTCGCAGTCGTACTGCTCCTGACGGCGCCTTGGCTCTTCCCCCGTTTCCTCTCCCGAGAGGGCTCTGCAGCGCAACCCATCGCGACCCATTCAGAGGCTGTGCCGGCTTCCCTTTGTCCACTACATCAGGGACTACTAGCCGACGAATTTGCTCCCACCCTGACGAGGAGTACTTTCCCGGCAGCCCACTGTTTTCTCTGGAGAATGGCGCAGCCGGACCTCCATCTCGAGACAATCTTGTAAATCTACGGCAGTTGGGGACCACAGAAACCCGCACCGAACTCTACCGTTCCATGTCGCAGGCTGAAAAGGAGAAGATCGCGAAGTTGCACTATCGGGCCTTCTCCTTGAGGCAAGCTGGTTCGGAACTCATCGTCCTCGAGTACTGGATGTACTATGTCCAGAACGACTATCGGGTCCGTGGCGGCCTTTTCCCATTCTGGGTCGACGCCTCACATCCGAATGATCTGGAGTACATAAGATTGCTGCTGCAATCTTCCAGTGAGGGTCGCCATGCCGACGGCTGCGCCCGAGTACAGAGAAGAGACAGGATTGCAGCTGTCATCAGCAGTGCCCACGGAGTCCATATCCCGGATCACAGTTACAGGGTCTCTGCGGGTGAAGAGCTCTCCAGTTCCCTTCGATTCCTGGTCGAGTTGGGCGCGCACGCCTCTTCCCTGGACGTCAACCAGGACGGAGTCTTTACACCTGGTGTTGACGCCGAATCCAGGTACAAACTGATCTGGGGAATACGTGACCGCGGTCTCACCTGGGCTGGCTATGACCCTTCCTATATGGACCCGCGAGAAGCCCAGGCCTCCATCGTCTTTCGGCCAATCTCCCAGAATGATGGCGGCGCCCACAACGGGAGCAGCGCCGATTCCAATAGCTTGACTTATCGGCTCGTGACGGTCGGCAGGCTGGAGTCAGAATTGGGACATCTGGGGTCAGACGGAGAGGCACTCCGCGAGGTTTTCCAGGAGCCGATTGGCTGGCCTCGACGCTTGTTTGGAAGGTCGAACGGAAGCGCCGACCAGCTGCTACTGCCCCCGCCCCAGAGCAGCTTAGTTGGGTCTGCCGAGGGAGAGCGTTTCGGCTCCACCGAAAGAGGGGTCAGTGCCGGTGTCACTACATTGATATCGGACCCTGGAGGGTTCGTTGGAGGGAGGTATGCCTTCTTCAACCCCTCAAAATTCTTCCCTGACTTGTTCCTCTCGGCTGAAGTGATTCACAACATCGAATTGGAAACGTACGTCTCTAGCTCTATCCTTGGCTCCTATCCCATTGACGCGGCAACGAAGCTGCTTTTCGGCCGCGGTCTGGTGGTTGACATCGTCAAACGCCATCGCAGACAGTGGGACTGGATAGCCGGTCTTGAGATTCGGCTCGGGGCTGTGCGAATTCACGGCGCCTACAGAACTCTGGGGCCCGTGACTCACTCAGCCTTCGATCTTCGGCTCTTCTATCTCTTTTGATGTGACTAGGGGGTCACCGCTATGAACCGTCCTCTTTTCTTTTCTTTGACCTTGATCGCCTCCTCTGTCTTCGTCCCGGCCGGCAACCGTGTCGAGATTTCAACCCCTATGTCTCCGCCTGCCTGGGCACTCCTGGAGCTGGAAGTGCTGCGAGCCAGTTCGACAGCTGCCGAGGAGCTCTACGCTACCTATAACGACGAACGTGGTTATCTGCTTCATACCCCTCGCTGGGGAACCCTGGATGGAGCCGATGATGCCATCGAAATCTACGCCAACTGGACGCTGCTGCACATGCTGGGTGGATCGGACTCGGTGCTGAAGTTGTTCAGGCAAGCTCTCGAAGGACACCTGCGGCAATACAAAGAGTTAAAGACGGTCAAGACGGAAATCGCCAAGAACGGGGCCTATTACAAGGAATTCATGCCCATGTCCGATTGGCACCACAACGGCGAAGGGATGCAGGGCTTCATGAATCAGGGGTTTTCAGATTCGACCGACATCCTCTTTCGGAAAAGGATGAAACGCTTTGCCGGCTTCTACCTGAATGAGGATCCGGAAGCTCCCAATTACGACCCCGAGCACAAGATCATCCGCAGCATCTGGAACGGAAGCAAGGGCCCCATGATCAGACGTGCTACGCAATACGATTGGGTGGGCGATCCCTTCAAGGGAAGGTTCCACATCTTGCACAGCGCCGGCGGCGTGGACGAGATGCTGGATGCGGAGGAAACCTATCCTGAGATGTTGGCGCACTGTGCCGAGTACCTTCACAGCGCCGGCGACCATCCGTTGAACCTGATCGCGACCCAGTTGACGTTGAATGCTTTCGCGCTGGGCCAGGATGAGAAGTACCGTCGCTGGTCCATTGAGTATGTCGACGCCTGGAAAGAGCGCATCGAAAAGAATGGGGGCAATATTCCCAGCAACGTCGGCCTGGATGGAAGCATCGGAGGCGAAACCGAGGGCAATTGGTTCGGTGGGACCTATGGCTGGGATTTCTCTCCCTGGTCACCCGAGCACAAGGTAGTGGCTCACCGCAACCTGTTCAACAAGGGAATGTGGCCCGGCTTCGGAAACGCCTTGATGCTGACCGGAGATCAGGCCTACGTTGACGTGCTTCGGCGCCAGCTGGACAACATCTACGCCCAGAAGAAGATGGTGGACGGTCAGCTGATGGTGCCACACAATTATGGCGTCAAAGGGCCAAAAACCGGTCCGCCTCACTTCAAGACAGTCGACGGCGAGCTCTTCTGGGAGGAACCCAATACGGGGGAAGCCGGCTGGTACAACTGGACCAACGCCCTTTTCGTTTCGGAGTTGATCGATATCTATATGTGGTCGATGAATCGCAAGGATCTAGAACGGATACCAAAGACAGGCTGGATCGCGTTTCTCGAAGGCCAGGCCCCCGAGTATCCAGAGCGAGCTCTTCGTCGGGAGCTCTCCTTCATCCGGGATCAGGTTGAGGGAATGCGTCAGGACCCAACTACTCCCGACACCCGGCTTGCGGACTGGCCTCTAGGCCTCAATCCGGCGGCCACCCATGAGCTGGTACGACTGATGCTGGGCGGCTATCTTCATGGCAAGATCTTCGTTCCCCACACCCGCGTTCGCTACTTCGATCCGGAGCGAAATCGGGCAGGCATCCCCCCCCGCGTCGCCTCGCTGGTGACCGAGATGACCCAAGATAGGGTCCGCCTGGTTCTGGTGAATGTAGATCAGGTACAGGCGCGGGACCTGATCCTGCAAACCGGCTCCTACGGAGAACATCAAGCTCTACGCGTCGAGATGGAGGGCAAGCAGTTCCCCATTGATCGCCGCTTCTTCCAGGTTCGTCTGGCTCCAGGTGCGGGAGCGGAGCTGACAATCCACATGCGCCGCTACGCCAATCCTCCTACCCTGGCCTTTCCCTGGTAGACGGACGTAGTTTTGGCCTCCAGGCCGAAGTCTTCTTCTTTCGAACCTTTGGCTCGACGCACGGCGGCCGGGAAGCCACCGCTACACTCTGTGCCAAGGATCACAAAGTCTCTCGAAACAGCGACGATATGTTCCGTGAGGAAGGGGTTCTAGTTTTTTCGGCTCAAACAGCTCCACTGTGCAGGTGAGACTTGAGCTGACCCGAGCCGAAAGCGTTGGGTGCACCCAGTTTCCTGTCTCCGACAGAGCAGATTCTCCAGAAAGCGGTGTGCGGATGCCGGCGCAAGCAACCTCTTCCCCCCCCTCCACTTCTAGTCTAGTCGGGTGCTTCTACTTTCTGCGGGGTGATGGGGTTGTCCTGGCGTGTCTTCGGCTAGGAGCCTGTCCTAGCCAGAATTCACTTGGACCCGGAGCGCAGAATCGATCTTGCTGATGATCTGACGTGCCTTCTCAACTCGATTCTCCGCATCTCGAATAGGCCTACCCACTACGATATAGTCCGCACCATTACTTATAGCAGTGCAGGCAGTAACTGCACGCTTCTGCTCGTCGACCCGATCCTCTTGAGCCCGAATTCCAGGGCAGACCAGAATCGGATCGGCTCCCAGCTGCTGCCGCAACTGGCCGGCGTTTTGACCCGAAGCAATGAGTCCGTCGGCACCATCGCGTAGGGCCTGATCCGCCCGCCAAAGCACGTAGTCGTCGAGCGTCTGGAACCTCTTGCTCGGACCCACCTCAACCGAGTTCGCAAGATCTTTTTCGTCGTGGCTTGTCAGCAGGGTCACCGACAAGATTCTCAATTGAGAGTCGCCTCTACCTGCCCGTGCCGCTGCCGCCGTGGCCCCACCACCGTGAATGGTCAGAAATCTAGCGCCGAGACGCGCCGCTTCAGCCACCGCCCTGCGGACCGTTTCAGCAACGTCGTGAATCTTCAGATCGAGAAACACGTTCAGTCCCTGGGAAGTCAGC
This sequence comes from Acidobacteriota bacterium, assembly GCA_965219855.1. GTDB lineage: Bacteria > Acidobacteriota > UBA6911 > RPQK01 > JAJDTT01 > CAUZIZ01. The sequence goes on along the minus strand of CBDCOR010000008.1, from coordinate 108,584 downwards.
CACCTCACGATCTCAGGACCTGCGGCGACGAACAGCTGTAGTCCCACTTTGAAGAAGCTGACTGCGGGTCGCAGCTCTGTCACCAGCTCTTTGGCCTCAGCAGCTGAGCCTACGTCCAAGGCGAAGATCAAACGATCCTGGGCAGCGAGATTGGAACGAGACAGGTTCATAGCATTGTCAAGGGGTTCTGACGGTTCTCGAGCGGGAACTTGACGGGGCCACCCTGGCGGTGGGACTCGAAGACAGCGACGATCATCTCGGTCGCTCCCCGGGCATGCCAGATTCCACCCAACGGCTCTCGGTCTTCCTCGATGGCTCGAATCAAGTCCTTGGCAATGAGGATATTGCCGCCATGACTCTTCAAATCTTCCTTAGGCTCGGGCTTACCCTCGCCCGCACTGCTGACATCGACCCACTTGGAGCCTGTCTGCCCCGGGGACCAGGACGAGTCCCTCAGGAGCTTCATATCCGCAAGATATCCGGTATGGATCTGGAGAATGCCCTCAGAACCCCTTATGTCGAGTCCGAAACGCGTGGGTCGACCAGCACATTCCCGGTGACTGGCAAAATAGGCGGTGAGGCCGCCTTCCAGGCCGTACATTGCCTCCACTCGATCCGCCGCTAGGCCGCCGATTCCCTCTTTGCCCTCGTAGACATCGGAACGCTTCACTGGACGTCCACCCTCAGTGACCAGCGAGTGGCACCAGCTAGCGTCGCCACCAAAGATCCGAATGAGATCGAAGATGTGGGTGCCGAGGACCCAGAGATCCTCACCGCCCCCTCGCCGATCCTCTTTCCCCCGACCGCGGAGCTCGACGACCTTCCCCAGGCGGCCCGACGAGATCAGGTCTTTCGCTACCTGTATTTTGGGGCTGTATCGAGTCTGGTGGGCAATCGCCAGTTTCACATGCGAGCGGGTGCAGGCATCTATCATGGCGTCCGCCTCAGCTAGAGTGCGGCACATAGGCTTCTCAAGAAAGATGCTGGCACCGTACTCGGCACAGGCGAGCACCATGTCGTGGTGGCAGTCCAACCAACGAGGTGCGACGCTGACAATCTGGGGTCGCTCTTTCTCCAACATCTCGCGATAGTCGGAGTAGGCCGCCTTGACTCCGAGTTTCTGGGAGGCCTCTTGGAGTCCCGCAGGATCTTCGTCTGCGACGGCGACCAGCTTGGCCTGATCGACATCGAGCCAGACCTTATCCAGACCGTGTCCGTAGTTTCCTCGTTTCGTGCGCCCGATGACGGCTACGCGATATTTTTCCTTCACTACGCACTTCTCCTTATTTTTCCTTATTTTATTAAAAAATTCAGTTTACATCTGGATACCAGATCGAGTCGAGAATAACAATGGTCATCCTGTGTGGAGTGAGAAGAGACCGCGGGTTACACTGGAATGGGCGAACGTAGCTTTGGGCTCCAGGCCGAAGTATTCTTTTCGAGCTTTTGGCTCGAGGCACGGCGGCCTGGAGGCCACCGCTACAACCGGGCAACCCTGACCAATGACAGCTCTAAGACATACCCTTCGAAGCCCATTCTGGTTTGCGGTCTTTGTCTTTGGACTGCTTGCGAACGCCATACAAGAAGGAAAAGGAGAAGATTGGCCTAGATTCCTCGGACCTCGGGGTGACGGAACTTCGACCGAGCGCGGCCTCTTGAAATCCCTGCCGCCGTCCGGCCCCCCCGTGCTCTGGTCCCTCTCCCTGGGGGCCTCCTTCAGCCCTCCCGTCACATCCCGTGGACGCTTGATCATCTTTCACCGAGAGGGGATGGAAGAGGTACTCGAATGCCTCGATTCAGGTACCGGGGCTCGAATCTGGAAGCAGACTTATCCGACCTCCTACAGAGACCGCTATGGATACAACAACGGACCAAGGTCTTCACCGACAATCGTAGGGAACAGGGTTTACGCCTTTGGCGCCGAGGGCAAACTGAGCTGCCTCGACTTCAAGGATGGCAAAATCCTCTGGCAGCGTTGGATCAATCGAGACTTCAAGGTTGAGCAGAACTTCTTCGGTGTGGGCGCGGCTCCCGTTGTGGACGATGACTTGATCCTGTTGAACGTCGGGGGGCCTGGTGCAGGTGTCGCAGCGCTCGAAAAAAACTCCGGAAAGACGATCTGGAAGACCTCCGATCAGAGTGCCAGCTATTCAACACCCTTGGTCCGCACCGTCAACAAAAAGCGTCTGGCCTTGTTCTTTACCCGAGAAGGCCTGCTGGCGGTGGAAAGGGATTCGGGTCGTGAGGTCTATCGTTACCCCTTCCGCTCTAGAAGCTACGAGTCGGTGAATGCAGCGGTGCCAGTCCTGGTGGACGATCACATCTTCTTGTCAGCCACCTACAACACCGGCTCGGTTCTACTCAAACTGGATCCTGGGCAGCCTCGGGAGATCTGGAAGAGCCGCAGTGCCATGCAGAACCACTGGGCCACCAGCATCTATTACCAGGGGAATCTCTACGGTGTGTCCGGCCGCCACGAATCGGGGGCAGATATCCGCTGTATCGATTTCAAGACCGGCAGGGTTCGCTGGAGGGTACAACCGTCCCTGGGTCGGGCTGGTTTCATACTGGCCGACGGATATTTCATCGCGATGGGAGAGCGAGGGGATCTCATTCTGATCGAGGTCAACCAGGAACGCTACATAGAAAAAGGACGAGTCCGGCTTCTTACCTACCCCTGTTGGGCTCCTCCGGTTCTTTCCCACGGCCTGCTCTACCTTCGCAATGAAACGAAACTCCTCTGCCTGGACTTGCGGGTGCCAAAATAGCTTGGAATCTTGAGGTGAGATTGGTAGAAGCTGAGCAGTTGGTCCGTGCCGGTTTGAGTGAGACCGAGGCCCGGAAAATGGCGCCGGTAGTAAACCGCTTGCTTTCCGACGAAACTCCGCTGGATTCGTGGCAGGAGATTTCGACCCGGTTACTGAAACCCGACCAGCCCTTCCCGGTTCATGAATACCTCCACGGAGTTGTCTTCGCGGATTACGATTCACTAGAGGGGCCCGCCCCCGCCTGGATTCCACCTGCCGGGTTCTGCGAAGCCACCAATCTGGGCCGACTGATGACTGACCTCGGACTGGATTCTTATGCCCAACTGCACCGCTGGTCCGTCGAAAACCCAGCAGAGTACTGGCGCCTGATGATCGAGAGGCTCGACATTCGCTTCAAAGAGCGATGCCAGAGCGTGCTGGAACGAGGCGGCGACCCAGAGTCTCCCTGCTGGCTTACGGGAGCCAAGATGAACATCGTGGACAGCTGTTTTGGCGCCGACGCCGGATCCAGCGCCATCGTATATCAGGCTGAAGGCGGGCGAATGGTTTCACTCTCGTACGGCGAACTTCAGGCTCTGAGTACCCGAGTGGCAGTGGGTCTAGAGGAGCTTGGTTTGCTGCCCGGAGACGCGGTGGCAATCAACATGCCCATGACTGCGGAAGCCGTCGTCGCCTACCTGGGCATCGTGAGGGCCGGCTGTGTCGTCCTCTCGATTGCAGATAGCTTCGCCCCACCTGAAATTGAGACGCGTCTCCGGATCGGGGATGCCAAGGCCATCTTCACACAAGATCATATCCAGAGGGGCAGCAAACAGATCCCTCTGTACTCAAGAGTCAGCGAAGCCAATGCTCCCAAGGCAGTGGTCATCCCTGTGGGGGGCGTGCTCCGGGATTCTTTGCGGCCTGGAGATCTGTCCTGGGATGATTTTCTAGGGAACGAAGAAGGTCTTGATTCGGTGTCCTGCTGCCCAGACGATCCCACCAACGTTTTGTTTTCATCCGGGACGACGGGCCAGCCCAAGGCAATCCCCTTCACGCACTTGACGCCGATCAAGTGCGCTGCGGATGGTTCCCTGCACCAGAACATCTGTAAGGGCGACGTTCTCGCGTGGCCCAGCAACCTGGGGTGGATGATGGGCCCCTGGCTCATCTACGCCACCCTGCTGAACCGGGCCACAATGGCGCTCTACTATGGCAGTCCGAGCGAAAGAGCCTTCGGGCTGTTCGTAGAGCACGCTGGAGTCAATATGCTGGGGGTTGTACCCAGCCTGGTCAGGGCGTGGCGCACTGAGGACTGCATGAGGGGTTTGGACTGGTCGGCAATTCGCGCCTTCAGCTCAACCGGCGAGTGCTCTCATCCGAGCGACATGCACTTCCTCATGTCACTGGCCGGCTACCGCCCGATCATCGAGTACTGTGGCGGCACCGAGGTCGGGGGAGCCTATCTTACCGGAACCGTCATCCAGCCTTCCGCGGCCGCAGCGTTCTCGACTCCCGCCATGGGCCTGGACCTGGCAATCCTGGATCAAGGCGGTCGCGAGACCGAGAATGGCGAAGTCTTCTTGATCCCACCCTCTATCGGCCTGTCCACGACGCTCCTGAATCAAGACCACCACGCGGTGTATTTCGAGGGCACCCCCCCTGGTCCCGGCGGAGAGCTGCTCCGCCGCCACGGAGACCAGGTTCAACGTTTAGGTGGTGGCTACTACCGGGTGCATGGCCGTGTAGACGACACCATGAACCTCTCAGGAATCAAAGTTGGTTCGGCGGAGATAGAGCGTGTCCTGAATCTAGAAGAGTGTGTTAAGGAAACGGCCGCAGTCGCGGTTCCCTCTCCCGCCGCCGGCAGCGCCAGGTTGGTGATCTACGTGGTCCTTCAATCCCCGTCGGATCGAGCGCCGCGGGGGGACAAGCTGAAGCACCTGCTTCAGGAAGCGATCCGTGGGAGATTGAATCCCCTGTTCAAGGTTCACGACGTGGTACTGGTAAAAACACTGCCCCGAACCGCCTCCAACAAGATCATGCGGCGGAAGCTGCGCGCTGGGTATCCTGCTCTGGCGGAAGAAGGGTCTCGACTGTAGAATCACATCGCACCATGCTTCTAAAGAATGCGCAAGTCTTGCTTACGGCACTTCTGATCTCGGTCCAGGGCGGCGCCGCACCGACCGATTCATTCCTGGGCTTCGGAGACAAAGCTCGAAGCGAGGAGAAACAGCTGGAGGCCAGATTTGATTCGTTTCTAGATGCCACCAATCTAAGAACATGGATGAAGCGCCTGACCGCCCATCCTCATCATGTGGGTTCTCCTTACGGCAAGGAAAACGCCGAGTTCATGTTGTCGCTCTTTCGCTCCTGGGGATATGAGGCGGAACTCGCGGAGTATCAGATCCTTTTTCCCACTCCGAAGCTGCGACTGCTCGAGCTGCTGGGGCCGGAAAAGTTTACGGCGAAGCTGATGGAGACTCCGCTGGAGGAGGACGCCACCTCCCAACAGACGGACGAACAGCTTCCTCCTTATAACGCTTACTCGGTTGATGGAGACGTGACCGGCGAATTGGTTTATGTCGACTACGGGCTCCAGGCCGACTACGACCACCTGGCTCAGAAGGGGATCAACGTCAAGGGCAGAATCGTCATCGCACGCTATGGCGGATCATGGCGCGGGATCAAACCCAAGATAGCAGCCGAGCATGGCGCTATCGGCTGCATCATCTATTCGGATCCCCGGGACGATGGCTACCACCAGGGTGACGTCTACCCAGATGGCCCCTACCGCAGTGACCAGGGCGCCCAGCGCGGATCGGTCGCTGATATGCCGGTGTTTCCCGGGGATCCACTGACTCCATTCATCGCTGCCACGGGCCATGCCAAGAGGCTGGCGATCGAAAAGGCACCCACCCTCACCAAGATTCCAGTGCTGCCCATCTCCTACGGCGATGCCACTCCTCTTCTGCAGAACCTGGGAGGCCCAGTGGCGCCTGCTCATTGGAGAGGTGCTCTTCCGTTGACCTATCACCTGGGACCAGGACCGGCCAAGGTCCACCTCAAGGTAGAGTTCAACTGGGATCTGGCCCCGGCCTACAACGTGATTGCCAAGATGCCGGGCAAGGAAGCCCCGGATCAGTGGATCATCCGGGGGAATCATCACGATGCCTGGGTAAGCGGGGCACGGGACCCGATAAGCGGCCTGGTTGCAATGCTCGAAGAAGCCCGGTCGATCGGACGCCTGGCCGCAGCTGGTTGGCAACCGCGGCGCACCCTCGTCTACGCCGCCTGGGATGCAGAGGAGCCAGGTCTGCTGGGCTCCACCGAATGGGTCGAGCATCACGCGGCGGATCTCAAGGAAAAGGCCGTCATCTATATCAACACCGACTCTAATGGACGAGGCTTCCTCTCCGTTGGCGGCTCCCATACACTGGAGAGGTTCGTCAACCAGGTGGGTCGTGATGTCACCGACCCGCGACAGAACATCACCGTTCTCCAGAGAGCCCTGGTGCGAAAGCTGGCCCATGGTCCGAGTGATGCTTCAGTCAATTCGGAAGACGGCTTCAGAATCGCTGCCCTGGGTTCCGGCTCGGACTACAGTCCTTTCCTGCAACATTTGGGTATCCCCAGTCTCAACCTAAGTTACAGCGGCGAGTCAAGTGGCGGCTCCTACCACTCATGCTACGATTCTTTCGATCACTACAGTCGCTTCGGAGATCCCGATTTCAGCTACGGTGTCACGCTGGCGAAGACCGCTGGACGCTTGACGCTTCGGGCTGCCAATGCCCAGATCCTGCCCTTTGACTTCACCAACCTGGCCAGGACCGTGGCCACCTACATTGAGGAGATCATCCAGCTTGCGGACTCGATGCGCGAGAGCACTGGTCGATTGAACCAGAACATCCGGGAGGGCAGTCTGAAGGCCGCGGCCAACCCTAGCCAGACTTACGTTCCACCGGCGCCCCAGAGCCCCGTCCCGTTCTTGAACTTCTCGCCTCTACAGAACGCAGCAGTCCAGCTCCAAGAGTCGGCGAGAACCTATATGAAAACTCTGGACTCCGTCTCCCTCGAAGAGACTTCTAGCCCCACCCAGGACGATCTCAATAGCCTGCTGATGCAGGCTGAGCGACTGCTTACGAGTAGAGACGGACTCCCCGGTCGCCCCTGGTACACCCATCTGATCTATGCTCCCGGCCTCTACACCGGCTACGGCGTCAAGACCCTCCCCGCAGTCCGCGAAGCAATCGAACAACGTCAGTGGGAGGAAGTGGATACCCAGACCGGGCGAACTGCGGCAGCAATCAAGTCTCTCGCCGAACAGATACAGCGTGCAACCCAAGTCCTGATGCGCGCGAATCGAGCAGGCTAGCTTGGCTAGCTGGTGGGTGGCGTCGTCATGAATCTCCCGAACGGACATTCACGTAGACACGCTAAGCCGCATAGATCTGTTTGGCTGTCTCCAGGTTTGACACTGAACCCTCCATTCTGTCTTCGACTGGTTTTGAGCCGTGGGCGGAGGGCTTCTCCGTCTAGGCCAGCCAGAAGCGCCGAGAGCCTCACCACCCTCCAAGAACGCTACCGAAGCCTCGCTCGTGCCCCAGGCTCTCGTCCATTTAGTGCATTGGGCTGCATCAGGGCCAATCGTATCCTTTGCCTCTGCTGGTTGGCCAGGCTGCGTTCAGATCCAACTCTACCGGATCGCCGATTGCCTTCTGGCGGGCACGCAATCGATCCCACAACTCTCGTACCCTGGTTTGATGCTCTTCCTGGAAGTAGAGGTTCCGACGCTCCTTTGGGTCCCGACCGAGGTGGTAAAGCTCACCCTCTCCGGTGTCGTTGACTGACAGCTTCCAGCCCTCTGGCGTTACCAGGGTTCTTCGGTGAGAAACGTGGGTCTGGTTCCACGCCTGGGCAAATCCCTCTTCGTCGTTGAAGATGATCACGTCACGATCGGGCAGCTCTTGACCGTTTCGAAGGTAGGGGGCCCAGCTCTCTCCCTGGAGATTGCTACGCGAAGATTGCCCCATCAGCTCCAGGAGGGTAGGCACCACGTCGATCTGGCTCACGGGCTTGGAGACGCGTCTCGGACCTGAGACTCCCGGCACCGTCATAACGAACGGGACGTTGACGGACTCTTCGTAGCTCACGGCCTTGGACATGAGACGGTGGTCCCCCAGCATCTCGCCGTGCTCGCTGGTAAACACCACGATCGTGTTCTTCTCCAGGCCGAGCTTCCTGACGTGCCCGAGGACGCGCCCTACCATTTCGTCTACCAGGGTGACGAGTCCCCAGTACCGGGACTTCGCTTGTTTGAACTCCTGGATGGTTTGAGGGTAGGCAATCGGAAACTCGCCTCGGATCAGTGCCAGCCGCGCGATTCGCTTTGCGTAGGAAACCGTTGGATCCATTTCCTCGAAGAAGGTCGCCGGGATCTCCATATCTTCGGGATCGTAAAGATCTTCGTACACATTGTTGAAGGGAGGGCCCTGGTGGTGATCGGCGAAGGCGTGAGGTGCCAGAAAGCTGAGAAACAGGACAAAGGGCTCATGCCGATGCTCCTCAATGAACTCCATACCCTTTCGAGCCAGATAGACGGGCTTGGACAGCTCCTTGGGAAGGTGGTTGGCAAGATCCCGGGAGTGGCCGAATGGGGTATCCGGAGAGATGTCACGCTCGAGCAGAAAATGATAATAGCCTGAACGCTTGTCGTGATCTTTGTCCGGGGACCAGCCCTTTTCATAGATCTCAGTGCTGTCGAAATCGGTGAAACCCCGCTGCTTGAAAATCTCATTTCCGAGATGCCATTTCCCATAGTAGGCAGAGGCGTAGATGCCCTTCTCGAGCATCTCGACAAGAATGGGTACCGCCGGGTTCAGGGGAATGTTGTTCTTCCAGGTTCCATGCTGGTGGGGATAGACGCCGGTGAGAAGGCTGGCACGCGAAGGACTGCAGATTGGGTTGGCGACGTAGAAGGACTCGAACAGAAGTCCTCTTGCGGCCAGGGTGTCGATATGCGGCGTCTTGATCTGGTCGTTCCCATAGGCTCCCAGGGTATCCGCACGCTGTTGATCGGTCAGAAACACGATCAGGTTGGGCGGGGCCTGGGCGCCGTACATGACGATGAGAGTCGTCCAGCTAACCAGGAGACGAGCCAGCATTTTCATTCCTTTCTTACCCTTGCCTTCGCCCGTGCCCGTGCCCGTTTCTCTCCCATCGTGTCGCGTTCCTCTCGCTGGGGACCTCCGGAAGACAAGGGCACGGGCAAGGTAGGAACGCTCGAAATGGGTACTTAAGCATAGTCCACATGGATCTCGAGCTTCTCGAGCTGGATCCGAGGGTCCTTTCTTGCTTTGGAAAGGCTGAGCTCGACGGTGTTGCTTCCAGGTCGGAAGCGGCTGGGGTCGAGGACGAAGTCCAATCTGAGAAGTCTTTGATCCGGATCGACTTTGTGGCGGGCTGCCTTTCCAGAATTTGGCTGGGGTTTTGGGGAAAAGATCTGCGCATCCTTCCATTCCGGATCCCGCAGGCGCAAATTGACCGAGCGCTCGTTGAACCGTGCCTCGAATCGATTTTCCGGCTCCGCACCAAAGATTATAGCTCGAAGCCCGACAGCCTTGATCCTGTCACGGGATCTGGCCACTGGCTCCTCGACTCTAATGGGTATCCGAACGCTCTGTTCTTGGCGCCTCAGCTTGAGCGGCAGCAACGCGTCCCGATTGCGGCTGAAGTAGCCTTCCGCCCAGGGAAAGGCTCCACGCCGATCGACGGCGAAGACCTTGTCCTGATGTCTCATCGACTCGAGCGATCCCAGCTGCTCGAACCCTCTCATGTGCGCGTCCGGACCAGGCGCCGCGTCAGTAGTGCGGCAGGTCTCTGGCGTGGAGTTGCTCCAATTCCAGGTAACGACGGAGTCCGCGCCTTGATGCCACCAATTGCTGTAGACGCCTCGCAGAAACTCGATCGGCTGCCACTGGTAGGCATCCGAGGCGTGGTGATCGTCCCAACAAGGTTGGACCTTGATAGCCCCGTTCTCTCCCAAGGTTTGATAGGCAGCGACGTCCACCTCAATGGAGCGGGTGCCGATGGTGAATATGTCGACCAGTCGCTCCCGGGCCCAGGTCTCTACGTCGAATCCGTCTTCACGGCACCCCTCGAGGTTTCTAGGCACTCGCACGGCTAGAAGATAGGGGCGCCCACGGCTCTTTGCCCTTTCGAGGAGCGTCTCACGAAGCCGGCGGATGAACTGGGTCAGGTGGTCCCTGAGCTCCCATTGGCGCCCTGGAGGAAGGCACGGGGTGTGACGGGCGAAATCAACTTGAATGCCGTCGAAGTCATAGTTTTCTGCCAGATGTCTCAGGATCTTGAGCTTGTAGTCCTGCAGACCCGGAGCCCCCAGGTTCCACATCCCATGAGGCCACCAGGTGGGGAGAACCCAGTCCGGATTCTCCTTCTTGAGCCGGTGAGTCTTCCCATCCAGCTCCACTTCGCTGATGCGATGGTTGAAGAAGGCCTCCAATCCTCGCCGATGGGTCCCCTCTACCAGAGCCGCCAATGGATCATGTCCCTGACTTAGCCAGTTGTCGCAGCGCTCCTGCACGTCGGGCGCGAACCCCCGGTTGGGGTAGGCCGCGGGCGCGGCCATATCCCACCAGATGGCGTCGATCTGGGTTTTGAGCTCATCGATGAACGAGAACCGGTACTTGAGCCAGGACTCGAAATCCCCTCCAAGAGGGGTCGCTCCATGCCCATCTCCGTAGGCGTCCTGCATCATGACAATCCGACGACCACGATGAACGGCGGCGAGGTGTTTCTGGGAAAGAATCATCGGCGCCTGCGATGCGCGGACAGAGTAGCGAGAGGAAGGGAGAAGGAGCAGCAGTCCGCTGCTCGCCCTTTGCAAGAACCTGCGACGGCCGGGATTGGTGGGTTGGATCATTCCAGTTCCTTGGGTTCGCATCTCTCTCGCTCAGCGGGCGCCTACTGGAAAGCGGCGGCGATTCCTGTTTTTCTTCCGTGTCCGTACGTATTTATTCTTACCTGGACCTGGCTCAAACGCGTGAGTACCTTCTCCAAAGCCACTATCCGTTGATCTTACATCAGGCTACACTTCCTGTCAGGAATTCACCTTATGATAGCAGAGCACGCTTTTCATCCAGGACGATATCTTCGCAGCATATCCTGTAGTCGGCTGGTCATATGTCTCCTAGTCTGTCTCCTCCCAGCATGCGCTCGTGATCGGGATCTTGATGATCGGAAGCCAAACATCCTCTTCATCTTGGCAGATGACCAGCGGACCGACACCTTGGGGGTAGCGGGAAACCCGGTTATCAAAACGCCTCACCTCGACGGCTTGGCAGAGCGAGGTTTCCGTTTCGAACGAGCCTACGGCATGGGATCCATGAACCCAGCGGTCTGCGTCCCCAGCCGGGCCATGATCAACAGTGGCCGGTCGCTGTTCCGCATCAGAGACGACCTCAACGGCATACCGATTCTTCCTGAACTGCTGCGAGAGGCAGGCTATATGACGTTCGCCACCGGGAAGTGGCACAACCAGCCCGACTCTTTCCTGCGTGGATTCGAGCGGGGTCAAGCGGTTTTCTTTGGGGGCATGTCAGACCATACCAGGGTACCCATCACTCATATCGACGATGGCCACGTGAGCCAACAGACTATTGGGGATGAGTTCTCCAGCACACTTTTTGCCGATGCGGCGATCCAGTTTCTGGAGAGCTACGACTTCAGCCGTCCATTCTACGCCTACGTCGCCTTCACGGCTCCCCACGATCCCAGACAGGCGCCCGAGGGATATATCGACAGGTACGATCCCGAGACGATCCCACTGCCGCCCAACTATCTGCCACAGCACCCTTTCTTTAACGGCTGGATGACAGGTCGTGACGAGCAGCTGGCCTCTTGGCCTCGCTCTTCGGAAGTGATTCGGAGCCAGCTCGCCGAGTATTACGGCCTGATCACACACATGGACTTCGAGATTGGCCGGCTGCTGGAGGCTCTCGAGAAGACAGGAGAGGCAGACAACACCATCATCGTTTTCGCAGCCGATCATGGTTTAGCACTCGGCAGCCACGGCCTGCTGGGCAAGCAGAATCTGTACGAGCACAGCACTCGGGCTCCCCTGCTGTTCGTGGGAAGGGCCATCCCGAAAGGCACGTCGTCCAAGGCTCTCGTTTACCTGCTGGACATCTTTCCAACTCTGGCCGAACTGGCTGGAGTCCGCTCACCGGAGCCGGTTGATGGCCGCAGCCTGGTTTCAATAATGCGGGGTCGGGAAGTCGAGGTTCGCGACTCGGTTTACACGGCATTCGGTGAAGTGATGCGGGCGGTGCGGGACCGGCGATGGAAGCTGATTCGCTATCCACACATCAATCGCACCCAGCTGTTCGACCTGGAGAGCGATCCGCAGGAGATGAATGATCTTTCAGCCGACGCGGCGCAAACCGGCCGGATTGAGATCTTGATGGCGATGCTGTCGCGGTGGCAGCGACAGCTCGATGATCCTCTTCCGCTCACGGCTGAGAAGCTACAAGGGGCGGCGATCGATCTGACGGGTCACCCCAGGACGCCAGATCGACACCAGCCAGCCTGGATCGTTGAGAAGTACTTCTAATCCGGATTATTCATAAGTTTTCGTAGCGAGGCGGTGAAAGCGCCGTCGTGGCAAGGCTTGCGACCGAGGCCTCCGCAGTCGTACTCGTGCAGTACGTCGAGGAGGCCGACCGAGCGAAACACAGCCAGGACGGATGATTGCGCCGCCGCAGTAGAAAACTTATGAGTAATCCGGGCTAAGGTCCGCGCTGGGCTGGATCATTCAAAGCAAGGGCAAAGCGTGCCCAACTCGTGTGGGGTCGCTTCCACTCTGGCATCGGAAAGGATGGAAATGGAGCCCGTCAGACCAAGCGAGGTCAATCCCAACGGGATTGCGTATTCCAGCCCAGGGTCTCCGAACCCTGGTTAAGAGAGGTACTCCCTTAATAATCAACCGTTTAGAGGTTGTGTCCTGACCAGTTGTTGCCCTTCTGTACGCACGCGGGTAAGAGGCAGGCGGAGTTCCCGCCTGCCCCTCCCCGTTGTCGCGATGGGGTCTGTTCCCCACATTTACCGGCGTGAGGGTCACTCACCGGGCGACCCCAAAGACGTTGCCCCATTTCGGGGAACGACGTAACATACTTGACCGTAGGTGTTGCGACAGAGACAGAAGCTTTCCAGGGAAAGCAAGCCGAGCTTTCGGCAGAAGAACCCCACCCGGAGTTTGCGGTTGTCGTTGTAGTTCTTCCGTTTAAGCTTCATGCTCCGGAGTCGCATTCGGACCCAGGAGTCGAGCTTTTGGAAGAGCCAACGATTGGTCGCAAACTCGGGGGTGAAGTACTGTGCTGTCCCCCTGATCACTCGGTTCAATTTCAGGATTGCCTCGGCATTGAGGTTATGGCAGCGGACGGTTAATTCCCGCACCTTATCCTTGAATTTCTGCTGGGACTTGTCGCGCATGCGCCGGGAACGGGACGAGAGGAAAAAGCCAAGAAATTCATAGCCTTTTCCGAACGTCATGATCCGGGTTTTCTCCGGACTCAGCCGTAGCTGAAGTGGGGTTTCCAGCACTTGCTGGACGAGTTCCATAGCCTCTTGCGCCTGCTGTTGGGACCGGGTCAAGACGACGAAGTCGTCAGCATAGCGGGCGAATTGAAAACCCGCCCGGTGCAAGGCCCAGTCCAATTGGTTGAGGACGATGTTAGCCAGCAGTGGGGAAATGACTCCTCCCTGTGGCGTGCCGACCGTGGTCGGCTTGAAGACTCCGTCGTCCATGACCCCGGCAGTGAGAAATCGTTGGAGAAGGCGAAGGATATTGCCGTCGGCAACCTTGTCGGCCACCAACTGCATAATGACGTTCTGTGGAATGTGGTCAAAAAAACCTTCCACATCGGCGTCGAGTACCCAAAGGTAGCCGGCGTCGTGAAGGGACAACAGCCACTGGATCGCCTGATGACAGTTGCGTTTAGGACGAAACCCGAAGGAGGCGTCCTGAAAGAGCGGCTCGAAGATAGGTTCCAGCAGCCGCCGCAGAACCTCCTGGGCCACGCGATCGCGGACCACGGGGATCCCGAGCGGCCGGGTCTTCTTCGTGCGAGGGCCTTTGGAGATCCGGACGCGGAGCAGCGGATCGGGCCGAAACGCCCCTGATTTGAGAACTTTCATCAGGGCGAGAAGGTTTGGTTCGAGGTTAGCCTCGAACCTCCCGACGCTGACCTTGTCCACTCCAGCGGCACCTCGGTTGCGCTTGACTTTCTTGAAAGCGGCCCGCATGAGCTCGATCGTAATGCGACCGGTCAGCGAGTGCTCCTTTCTGCTCTTCACCATGGTGTTCCTGTTAGGTTGCATCATCAGGTGAGACGGATCGGGGATCTATCGGGTGTTTCTTAGCCAGGCACCTAGGTGTCTGTTTTCTCGGTTTGACCCGGGCAAGAGCACGGGCCGGCCCATTTTGGAGGCCACGGCCGGGACGCTAACTACCCAGAGCTCAGATCCTTCCTCAGCTCGTCTTCGGTTTTACCTTTCCTCCAGTCGAAACTGGAGTACTCCGGCTCTGCGGCAATCCCTAAAGCGGAGGCGGCTCAGGAGGCCTTCTCCACAGCACCGCATCATCCGTCGCCTTTCGCCGAGGGCTTATAGCGCGGACTCACCCAACGTGGGACGGTGGGGGACCTTCACCGGTCATGACTCGAACCATTTTCCTCAGGCGGCGACAGGTATCACCCAAAGCAGTTCCAGAGAGATAACCACATGTTCTCTCTGAAGACGAGGTCAGGGAACCTCGCCGACGCTTCGCTCAAGGGCGGTCGTTGGCGCTTTGCTCTAGGCCGAAGTGCCGTCTCCCGAAGTCTTCCTGCCTGGCCCCTTCGTGACGATCCCTTCTTCCGGACCTGCCGTTGGGAGCGCCCTGGCTGCCTACCTCCGCTGGTTAGTTGCGGAGTTCGAGCAGGAAGTTCTGTACCAGCGTGGACTCGCACAGGTAGGCTTCGGCGTCTTGCTTCTCTTATCCCTCTATTTCCCTCCTTTCAAACGCCTCACCGTTTGTCTACCATGGTTGACTTAGTTCGAGCCACTGCGGCTCATCGCACCCCTTCAGGGTTGAAATCCGGGGGCGGCACCGTTCACCCAGGGTTCGGAAACCCTGGGCTAAAATACGAAATCCCTTCAGGATTCACCTCGCTCTTATGCACTCTAGGCCACCGGCCACGCCAGAAGCCGACGCCAATTGTCAGAACTCTGTTCGAACAAGTCCCAATTCTTCAACCACTTAGACACTAGAGTACGGGCATGGACAATCAGGTCACATCGTTAACCACTTGATATCATTCGACTTTTAGCCGGGCAGTTTGTGAAATGCCTCACTAAGCAAACAGCTCGGTAACCGGCTTTCCCTTGCCATCCTTGGTGGCGTAGAAGGGACGCTTTTCAACCACGTAGGAAAGGTCCGGCGGTATCCCCAGCGCCGTGTATAGGGTTGCGTGTAGGTCCTCTATCCCGATCGGGTTCTCGACTATGCGGCAGGGACGCTCGTTGGCCGTTTTCCCATAGAGAAACCCTTTCTTGAAGCCCCCTCCGAAGATCAGAACACTGGTCGCTTCGGTGAAATGACGGTGCATCCCATAGTGTTTGGGTTCGGTCATGATCTCGGGCTGTGCGACCGCGTTTTTCACCCCTTTGTCCGGCTTGCCCTCGACCAGCATGTCCCGGCCGAACTCGCTGGCCAGCACGATCAGGGTGCGATCGAGCATCCCGCGTTCTTCAAGATCGAGGACCAGTCGAGCGATGGGCGCATCGATCATGGTCTTGAGACCGGCGGTTCTCTGGTGGCCGTTCTCGTGAGTATCCCAGTACCGGAAGGGGACGTATTCGGAAGTGACCTCAATGAAGCGCACACCCACTTCGGCTAGACGCCGGGCCAGCAGGCAGCTCAAGCCAAAGCGGCCCGTGTTGTATGCCTGATAACTCTCTTTGGGTTCCAGATCCAGATCGAAGGCCTTGGCTGCGGGGGAATCCAACAGGCGGTGGGCCCTGTCGAGGTAGCGAAACAGAGACTCCTGCTGATAGCTACTGCCGTATTTGAGAACCGGACTCCCTTCTACCAACTTCTTGTAATAGCTGTAGCGACGTCGGAAGCGCTGACTTGCCACCCCTTCGGGGGGCCGAACCGCAGCCGCAGCCTCTCGCGGATCAGAGACGATGAAGGGTCCGTACTCGGTCCCCAGGAAACCTGCGGTATGAAAGGCTTTCAGTGAGTCACTCTCCGCCCCGATCTCCATGTTCTGACCGATGTCTACGAAGGCGGGTACATCCGGCTTCACCGGCCCCAGCGTCCGGGCGACGACAGATCCCATATGGGGAGCCGCCACCGAGAGGGGTGGGGCGTATCCGGTGTGCCAATGATATTGATGGCGAGAGTGCAGTATGGCGCCCAGAGAGCCGACCCTATGGCTGCGAATCAGGGTCGCCCGGTCCATGACTTGGGAGACCTTCTCCAGCCCCTGTGAGAGCTTGATGTCGTCGATCACGGTGTCGATGCTGGGAAAAGTGCTGAGCACTCGGGCGGATTCGAGTCCGCTTTCGTAAGGAGTGTACTTCTTTGGATCGAAGGTCTCGGTCTGCGCCATCCCTCCAGCCATCCAGAGCAGGATGATTGTGTCGGCTCGCGCTTCGGGTCGCTCCCCCGAATTCAGGGCTGCCGCGGACTCCCCACACGCCAGTGCCGTGAGTGCAACCGCCGAAGTGCTCATGAAGTCCCTTCGGTTCAGCTGCAGCGCCTTTCGTCCAATTGGCTTCTTCATCTCACAATCCTCACGACCCACACCTATCAGGAGCCGATAATCAGAGAACAGTTAGTGAATATATTGAAACTCCGGAGACACGAAAATCGACGGAGACACGAAAATCGACCAGAGCAGATCTTCGAGTCCCTCGGAGCCAATCTCTTCTTCGGTTCCGGAGTCCAGCAGCAGAAGTCTTGCTACTTCGAACTCGGCCGCTGCCGGCGAGCGGCCCAGCGCATAGCGATAAAGGTATCGGCTGAGGTCCTCCCAGCCAGTGGGAAGTTCAGGTGCAACCACCGGAACCGGACCGCTGACCCCTGCCAGCTGCTCGCGGTCCGGCTCCTGGCTAAAGACGAAGAATCGTACCTTGGGGCTGATCTCGCTCTGGTGACTGCCTTCGTCCACACCTACCCAGGCCTGGAAGCGCTCATAGCTTGCTCCCCTCAGGTCGTAGATGATCTCGGAAGGCAGACCTGTCATCAGGCTGTATTCGTGTGGCAAAGGGGTAAGCTCAATATCGACTTTCTCCTCGCCATCATCCCCCTTCGTTTTTTCCACATGTCTGTCCATGAACCGGACCGGTTTGGTTTCGACCCGGGATTCCGTCCTGAGTTAGGTCAAGCGGGTCTTGCCGTCGGTCCCGACCAGGCGGGGCTCCGCCCAGGCCACGGTAACCCGTCCGGGGTCGTAGGAATCGATGTCAACTGCGAGGAGACGCAGTTGATCGGCTCCGCTGACGTCGATATCGATTTCCACCTCACCCCAGCGCACTATACCGCTGTCGAACCGATTCGCCGGGGGTCGATCGGATTGCTGTAGAAGTCTTCTTGCCCCCCGTCTGATCAAGCCATTGATCTCTTTCCCATTGACGAGCTCCAAGGCCTGCAGCGTGGTGGACTCGTGGTTACGCTCGACCACGACCTGGTCACGAACAGGCCTTCCCAGGGCACGAGTAAGACTAGTGGAAGCGAAGCGCCAGTTCCGCTCGTAGGATCCAGGGCCGGCCTTATCGGACCCACGCACTCCCCAATGCCCCGTGACTGAGGAGATACCATCAAGAAACTGTTCTGAAGTGAGCCGACGCAGTGCCGGCCCTTTGAACTGTGACCCTTGATTGCCACGATCCGAGTAGTCGATGGAGGGAAGCTGGTAGGTTCGCGAAGTCGTGATTCGCCGCAACAGTTTCCGAATATCGTAGCCCTGATCGACGAAATCCGCGGCCAGCCAATCCAGCAGATCGCGAGACCACGG
This sequence comes from Acidobacteriota bacterium, assembly GCA_965219855.1. Lineage (GTDB taxonomy): Bacteria > Acidobacteriota > UBA6911 > RPQK01 > JAJDTT01 > CAUZIZ01. Next base: position 90,757 of record CBDCOR010000008.1, on the reverse strand, counting down.
TTTGGCTCCAGGCTCATCAATGTCTCCGATCAGCGATGTTCCGAGCAGCCTGGTCCAGATTCTGCTGACAAGTGTGCGGGGGAAGCGGCCGTTCGCGGCCGCCGTGAACATACGGGCAACAATTTCTTGCCGCTCTGCAAGCGAGAGTCCGCTGGGGATGCGGCCCAACTCCGGGAAGAGGAACTTGGGGGAAGCCTGTTTCCCCAAGGCCACGTCGCAGCGAACCAGTTCCAGTGGTTCTTCTGAAAACATACTCGCCAAGCCAAAGCTGTCGGCCAGCTTCCACCGATCGACGAAGCTATCGTGGCAGGAAGCACACTTCAAATTGACGCCTGAGAAGACCTGGGCGCTGTTTTGAGCCGCTTGCATCGCTGGCTTTTGGCTGGCGCTGGTCGTCCCTCGCCAGTTGACGCCGATCAGGAAACCCTTGGGATCGTCTTCTCCGGAAGGGTTCAAGAGCTTTGAGACGAAGCGGTCGTAGGGCAAATTGGTCTCCAGGGCTCCCAGCAGCCAATCCGAGATAGACTCGCGAGCGGACGCCCTCGTCATTGCGGAGCAGATCATTCCAGTAGCTCATCCAGTGTTCGGCATACTTCTGGTTCTCACTTAGTAGGAGATCGATCAGGAGGTCGCGCTTATCGGAACTCGTATCTTCGACAAACGCCCCCCTTTCCTGGGGCGAGGGAAGAAGACCCCACAGGTCGAGGTACGCCCGGCGGACAAAGACGGAGTCCGCGACGGGTTCTGGAAAAGGGATTGCCTGCTGCTTGAGGTAGACCTGGACCCAACGGTCGATCGGATTGGCAAGCTGCCCACTCGGATCATCGGGTAGTTCCGGACGCCGAGGCTCGATCGAGGCTGGCGAAAAACTCGGTGTCTGAAGTGAGATCTCCAAGGCTCCCTGATCGATCCAGGCCCTGAGAACTCCAATCTCGTTCTTGCTCAAGGGTACCCCATCCAGGGGCATCCTCGGTTTTCTCAAACCGGTTGCGTACTGAATGATCAGGCTCTCGGCACTGGATCCCGGAACCATGGCCGGCCCGCTCTCACCACCCTCCAACATACGCGCTCTGGTTTCGAGGGAAAGACCCTTCTGGCTGAGATTCTGGTTGTGGCAGTTTCGGCAGCGACGGTGGAGGAGGGGTTGAACGTCGCGCGCGTAGTCCACCCGACCCTGGGTCGCCCAAACCGTCTCGACGATTGAGACAGGGCAAACGATTGTCAGAAGTATTGCCGCAGTAGGAATGGGTCTTCTAAACACGGTTCAAATAATCTCTTCTGAGTGCACCATTCCTGGAGGGGAGAGTCAAGCCCGGCTGACTAAGGGGTCTGGTAGCGGCTCAAGGACGCCGTCCTCACTAATTCTCGCGGGAACTTTCTGAAAGAGACTTTCATCGTGGTTTCGGGTTTGATAACTTGGTCGGATCGCCTCATGAATACTTGTCAGTCTTCGCGCCGAAGGGGATGGCGTTGGCTCGCTCTGATCGCATTGGTGGTAATCGGCTCAGGCTGTGCACGCTCGCGTCGCCCTGTTCCGAGTATCCGCCTACCGGCGGAGGCGTCGGCTCCATCTATCGACAGCCCGGACGTGGTCACAGCAGAACCAGTTTATCACCTAGTAAGGCCGGGTCAGACCTTGTGGTGGATCTCGAAAAAGTATGGCGTGACGGTGGAGGAGCTGGTAAGCATGAACGATCTGACAGACGCCAACAAATTGTCAGTAGACCAAAAAATCCTGATCTCCGGAGCTCGTGTGGGAGAGTGGTCCTGGCCGGTACCAGGTAGAGAGATCTTGTCCTATTTCGGGGTCAAGCGCGGGGCTCATCGCCACAGGGGTATCGACATCCGCGGCAAGAAGGGACAACAGGTGTGCGCCGTCCGTGCCGGACGGGTCCTCTCGAGTTCGAGAATGCAGGGTTATGGGAAGACCGTGGTCGTGGACCACGGGGACGGGCTGCGTTCCCTGTACGCACACAATTCGACGATCCTGGTTGAGCCCGGGGAACCAGTTCGGCGAGGCCAGCCTATTGCCCGTGTTGGGCGCACAGGAAACGCCAGTACCCACCACTGCCACCTCGAGATCCGGAGGGGAAGCGTCCCCATCAACCCTCTTCGCTACCTGAATCGCAACTAACCCAGAACCTCTGGATTGACGCAGTAGCGGGGTTTGCGACCTTCCAGAACGGCGAGCATGTCATTGGCCATGGAGCGACAGACGCGGTTCATCGCCAGCTGACTCATCCGCAGCGCATGTGGGCTGAAGATGCACCGCGGATCCTTGAACAGCCGATGCGAGACGTCGGGCGGCTCAGTGGGGAACACATCCAACCCCAGACAGCTCAGCTGGCCTTCATCGAGGGCGTCCGCGAGCAGGTCGAGGCCATCGATGATCCCACCTCGCGCCAGGTTGAGTAGCACGACACCCTTCTTCATCTGCGCAATTTCCGCTTTCCCGATCATGCCCCGAGTCTCATCGTTCAGAAGCATGTGACGAGAGATATAGTCCGAGCGTCGCAGCAGTTCATCCAGATCCACCTTTTGCACGCCGAGACCTCCCATGGTCTCCTCGTCGACATAGGGATCGTATCCCAGGAGGGTCATCTCAAAGGGCTGCAGCAGCTTGGCCAGGTGGGATCCGATTCGGCCCAAACCGACTATTCCCAGGGTGTGCTCGTCCATATAACCGATCTGAGCCGTGTAACGCCTGAGCCAGTCGCCCGAGCGCACGGCTTGGTCCATGGCCGGCAGTTGCTTGATCAAGGCTAGCAGCAGCGCCAGCGCGGCCTCGGCTACCGCCAACCCACCGACGGGCGCGATGATCAAGGGGATACCCCGTTCGTTCAGGGCTTCAACGTCCACGTTGTCATAGCCAACACCGCTTCGGCCCACCACCTTCAGATCCTCAGCAGCCTCGATCAGCGGTCGGTTCATCTGAGCCTCTCCGCGAGCGACGATGCCGATGCTTCCGTCGAGTAGGCCCAGGAGCGTCTCATGGGCTGTCGACGGAGAAATGGTGACAGGAGCAAAGGTTGCCAGGATTTCGGTGGCTGCGTCTTCGATGGGGGCGGTGATCAGGAATTTTGTAGCGGACATAGAGCAACGCTCCTTCTGGGCTCAGTTCGACTCAACTCGGACCCCGTGCAGATCGATGCGGGGTCATCGAGAATACTGTGTACACTCGGGTTCAATCGCCGACGGCGGCACCCGTCGGCATCAGCTCGCAAAAGCGCTCCCAGACCCTGTCTGCCTGTTCCGCTGTCAGAGGTAGGCTTGGGGGCCTAGGATTGCCGCAGTCCACGCCCAGACGCCTGCCCAGGAGACTCTTGAGGACGGCGATATAAGGGCCATACTCTCCCTCGAAGAGATTGAAGATGTGAGCAGCCCTCTCCTGGGCATCCTGGGCGCGCTTCCAGTCTCCTGCCTGGTAGGCCTCCCAGATCTCGAGAAAGGGCTCGGGAGCAACGTTGGGAGGGCCGTCGACACTACCAATTGCACCCACGGTCAGGGCAGGCAGCATCAGAGAGCTGAACCCCATGAAGCAGTGCAGTCCCATCTGGGAGAACTTCCAGACATTCTTGAAGTTCAGGGCCGAGTGCTTGAGTCCGACCAACTGCGGTACGCCGTCCTGGATCTTCTTGGCCAACTCGGGAGTGACCTCGACGCCGGTGGCATCGGGAAGATTGTAGACGAACAAAGGGAGATCGGCAGCCTGGCCGACACTTCGATAGAACTCCACCAATTCGTCCTCACCGGTACCATAGAAACAGGGGGGCAGGCCACAGATAGAATCCACCCCAGCCCGAGCAGCACCTTCTGCGTTTCGAACGGCCGCGGCAGTGGTGGGCGCGCTGACATGCATGATGGTCCCCACCCGGCCCCGTATTTGATCTACGGCGATCTGCGCGATCCGTTGATTCTCGTCTTCGCTGATCAGGATGCTCTCTCCACTGCCTCCGGCTATCCAGAAACCGTGCACTCCTGCTTGGATGTTGAATTCCAGAACCTTACGGAAAGCAGCTTCATTGAGCTCACCTTCCGGAGTCATAGGCGTGATTACTGCTGGAAAAAGGCCTCGAAACTTGGTCATCTTCATCTCCTGGCGTGTCGCCCCGGACTCCAGGGCGCAACCGATTCTCTAGTCAGTAAAGCCCTCACAACCCGCTGGAATAATCTGGCGGGGAAGGGGGATTGTGCCGTTGTCCGACTCTCATCGTTGATTTAGAAGGAAGACAAGCTGGAATCGATTTCAGCTGAGACTTCAGCTGTCTTCCATTTCGTGTGGGATCGGATCGACTTTGGGATTGAGGGATGGGTAATGGGTGTTGTCAAAACCAAGCGAGGTCAATCCCAGCGGGATCGCGGCTTACAGTCCAGGGCTTCCCAACCCTGGGTAAGAGAGTCAACCCCTTAATAATCAACCCTGTAAGGGTGCGATGAGCCGCAGTGGCTCGAACTAAGTCAACCATGGTAGACAAACGGTGAGGCGTTTGAAAGGAGGGAAATAGAGGGATAAGAGAAGCAAGACGCCGAAGCCTACCTGTGCGAGTCCACGCTGGTACAGAACTTCCTGCTCGAACTCCGCAACTAACCAGCGGAGGTAGGCAGCCAGGGCGCTCCCAACGGCAGGTCCGGAAGAAGGGATCGTCACGAAGGGGCCAGGCAGGAAGACTTCGGGAGACGGCACTTCGGCCTAGAGCAAAGCGCCAACGACCGCCCTTGAGCGAAGCGTCGGCGAGGTTCCCTGACCTCGTCTTCAGAGAGAACATGTGGTTATCTCTCTGGAACTGCTTTGGGTGATACCTGTCGCCGCCTGAGGAAAATGGTTCGAGTCATGACCGGTGAAGGTCCCCCACCGTCCCACGTTGGGTGAGTCCGCGCTATAAGCCCTCGGCGAAAGGCGACGGATGATGCGGTGCTGTGGAGAAGGCCTCCTGAGCCGCCTCCGCTTTAGGGATTGCCGCAGAGCCGGAGTACTCCAGTTTCGACTGGAGGAAAGGTAAAACCGAAGACGAGCTGAGGAAGGATCTGAGCTCTGGGTAGTTAGCGTCCCGGCCGTGGCCTCCAAAATGGGCCGGCCCGTGCTCTTGCCCGGGTCAAACCGAGAAAACAGACACCTAGGTGCCTGGCTAAGAAACACCCGATAGATCCCCGATCCGTCTCACCTGATGATGCAACCTAACAGGAACACCATGGTGAAGAGCAGAAAGGAGCACTCGCTGACCGGTCGCATTACGATCGAGCTCATGCGGGCCGCTTTCAAGAAAGTCAAGCGCAACCGAGGTGCCGCTGGAGTGGACAAGGTCAGCGTCGGGAGGTTCGAGGCTAACCTCGAACCAAACCTTCTCGCCCTGATGAAAGTTCTCAAATCAGGGGCGTTTCGGCCCGATCCGCTGCTCCGCGTCCGGATCTCCAAAGGCCCTCGCACGAAGAAGACCCGGCCGCTCGGGATCCCCGTGGTCCGCGATCGCGTGGCCCAGGAGGTTCTGCGGCGGCTGCTGGAACCTATCTTCGAGCCGCTCTTTCAGGACGCCTCCTTCGGGTTTCGTCCTAAACGCAACTGTCATCAGGCGATCCAGTGGCTGTTGTCCCTTCACGACGCCGGCTACCTTTGGGTACTCGACGCCGATGTGGAAGGTTTTTTTGACCACATTCCACAGAACGTCATTATGCAGTTGGTGGCCGACAAGGTTGCCGACGGCAATATCCTTCGCCTTCTCCAACGATTTCTCACTGCCGGGGTCATGGACGACGGAGTCTTCAAGCCGACCACGGTCGGCACGCCACAGGGAGGAGTCATTTCCCCACTGCTGGCTAACATCGTCCTCAACCAATTGGACTGGGCCTTGCACCGGGCGGGTTTTCAATTCGCCCGCTATGCTGACGACTTCGTCGTCTTGACCCGGTCCCAACAGCAGGCGCAAGAGGCTATGGAACTCGTCCAGCAAGTGCTGGAAACCCCACTTCAGCTACGGCTGAGTCCGGAGAAAACCCGGATCATGACGTTCGGAAAAGGCTATGAATTTCTTGGCTTTTTCCTCTCGTCCCGTTCCCGGCGCATGCGCGACAAGTCCCAGCAGAAATTCAAGGATAAGGTGCGGGAATTAACCGTCCGCTGCCATAACCTCGATGCCGAGGCAATCCTGAAATTGAACCGAGTGATCAGGGGGACAGCACAGTACTTCACCCCCGAGTTTGCGACCAATCGTTGGCTCTTCCAAAAGCTCGACTCCTGGGTCCGAATGCGACTCCGGAGCATGAAGCTTAAACGGAAGAACTACAACGACAACCGCAAACTCCGGGTGCGGTTCTTCTGCCGAAAGCTCGGCTTGCTTTCCCTGGAAAGCTTCTGTCTCTGTCGCAACACCTACGGTCAAGTATGTTACGTCGTTCCCCGAAATGGGGCAACGTCTTTGGGGTCGCCCGGTGAGTGACCCTCACGCCGGTAAATGTGGGGAACAGACCCCATCGCGACAACGGGGAGGGGCAGGCGGGAACTCCGCCTGCCTCTTACCCGCGTGCGGAACCGTGAGGCTCACCGCTCGATTGCGCCCGTCGAGAGAGGCCACAACCCCTACAGGGTTGGGAACTAAAGGGCTGGCTGTTTACCCAGGGTTCAGAAACCCTGGGCTGTACGCCGCAACCCCGTTGGGGTTGACCTCTTCTGATGTGGGCGGTATGAGGTCGCTCGCTACTTCTAGTGGACTGGCGAACACTCCAGAATCTGCAAGGATCTCACGTCTTAACCGCCACCACTGGGACCCTTTGAGATTCGGTGCTTGGAACTTGTTTGTATCTTGTCGTCTTGTTTCTTGTATCTTGTTTCTTGGTACTAGCCCGCATTTCTCATCGCTCGTCGTAGCGAGGCGTCGCAAGCGCCGTCCTGGCAAGGCTTGCGACCGAGACCACTCGTGGCGAGCCACGGCAGTCGTACTTTGACAGTACGTCGAGGAGGCCGACCGAGCGTAACGCAGCCAGGGCGGGTGATTGCGGCGACGCAGTAGACTAGCGATGAGAAATGCGTCTATAAGAACATGGCCGTTGTCAAGGGCGCACTTCACCTAGATCGGCTCGGAGAGCCGATTAAGCAGCTGGCCGCGTAGCCGGCCAGGCGCGATAAGAAGTTGTTCGTAGGCCATTGGATTCGTCGAGTCTGGGGACTCTAGTTTTTAGTTATGACCAGCGGGTTGACGTCGGTGACGTCGGTCTCCCCCATCCATCTATACGCGCATCAGCGGGCGAAGGTGGTGTCCTCGGCAAGGCCCAGCGCCGCCTGGGAAAAGGTCGAGGAGCCCATTGCCTTTATGAGAGCCTCTGCGGCACTCCTGTGTGCCCCAGGCAATGGGCGGTTGATGTTTTCTGCACCACGTTCGTCCAACGCATCATCTACAGTCCGGACTCCTTCCTTTGAAGGAGGCGAGGCTGCCTAATCAGGCTGTCGACTCGGAACGAGTCAGCATTTCTCACAGGCACGCCTCGCGAGAAGACCGCGGCGAGAAAACTCCGCATAGTCGATTTCATCTCGCTGCATCAGGTACAGATGCTCACACAACTTTCGGGCCACGGCGGTCCGGGCCACCTGTCGGCCTCGCCGAGAGACCAAACGGCGGTAGAAGCGCCTCAAGTTGGCTTCGTGGCGGGCGGCGGAGACGCCCGCCTCCACCATCTGGTAGCGCAGAAAGGTCGATCCCTGTTTGCTGATGTGACCCAGCCGCCGCCGTCCGCCACTGGAGCGTTCGCTCGGCGTCAAGCCCACATAGCTGCACAACTGGCCGCCACTGGCAAAGCGTTGGACCGGTCCCACAATCAGCACCCAGGACAGGGCCGTCACCGGCCCCACTCCGGGATACGTCATCAAGCGCTCCGCCTCCGGGCGCTGGGCCGCCGCCTCTCGGATCTGTTTGTCCAGTACGGCGAGGCGAGGTCCAAGCCACTCCAGACCCTGCCACAACTGCTCGGCCGACTGCTGGGCGTAGGGGCGCAGCTTTAACTGCGCAAACGCTCGTTGGCCTTCCCCAGTGAACAACCCAGCCCCCAAGGTTAGTCGATGATTGATCGCCAACGACTGGAGCCCGTTCTTGATCCGCGTCCGGGTCCGAACCCAACGTCGGCGTTGGCTCAGCACCTGCCGCAGATCCCGTCCCTCCGGGTCGATCACCCAGATCTGGGGAAAGCGGTCCTCGATCAATAACTGCCGAATCAAGCGCGCATCCTCGCGGTCATTCTTCTTCTTGCGGACCTGCTGCGCTCGGATCTTCGCCGCATCTCCCACTTGCAGTTGTACCCCCAGTTTGTCCATCACCTCGTGAAACCAGATCGAATACCCGGTGCTCTCGATCCCCACCACGGTCGGACCCGCCAGACCCCCGTAAAATCTCTCGACCTCCTTTCCTTCGTGATTCAAGCGTCGCTCCTCCAGCTCTCCGCTCTCCGTATCCACCATTGCAATCGCCTGGAATCTTGTGTGAAAATCAGATCCAATTAGTTTCATTTCGGCCTCCTCTTCGATGAGTCCCCAGACTCTTTCGAACTTAGGGCCTACGCGACTCATTGTAGAGTCAGCCCCTGAAGAGGAGGCCGTGTTCTTATGAGATCAGGCTAGCTCTCAATCGACAGCAACCCGGTAAGACCGAGCCGCAAGGACCTCGTGATCGGAGGCCCGGGATTCCTCAAACGCCCCTTCGGTCACCGGCAGATAGTAGTGCGTTTCTGCCTTCATCGAGATGAAGCCTTCTGCATACGAAGCACCGCCCGCAATCCCGAAGGCCCCATCACTGGCTTCGATTCGCTTCCGAGCATAGGCTCCGCCGTAGCCCTGGCTCACAAGGCAATCCAGAGCGGCTAGCTTCTTCTCCACCACGTCCGTGATGTTAATGAAGACATCGTTGTAGTAACCACCTTCTGAGTCCCATACCTGCATGCGTATGGCGGCGGCTCCGGTCCCAAAAAAGAATACCTGGGCGACCTTGTGCGGGGGATTGCGGTCCCCAGGATCGACTCCGGCCGCAAGCTGGATCGCGTGCATGGCAATCTGTCCGCCAACCGCATGCGGATTGGTCAGACCGTCAGACTCCTTGGGAAAATGAGTCAGCACGACATCCGGACGGAGCTCCCGAAGCAATCGTGCCAGAAGCCGGACGTTCTCGGCTGTCACCAGCAGCACTCCGTCATCCATCCCCATGAAATGCAAGTCCTCGACTCCGAGCAAACCACAGGCACGGCGGACTTCTTCCGCTTTCACATCGGTACGCTCCGCTATCAGCCTGTTCAGCTCCGGTGCATCCGGCACCTGTTCTTGCTTCTGCATGGAATCGCTGATCACGGCATCGTGGATTCGGGCACCATGAGTGAGCACCACACAACCGACGTAGTCACCTCGGCTGCTGTGATGTGCCATGGTTCCGCCGCTCTGGTCGAAGATATCTGCAGGGTGCGCTCCAATGGATAGTAGGCGTAGAGACTCAGACATAACACGGTTCCCCTTTCCCTCCTGGAACGATGCCAGGATTACGGACGTTATGATTGAACCACGGTGAAACTAACAAAATTTACCTCACTGCCTGGCGATCATCTGGGAATCTGCTTCAGTGTGTAGTAAGCGCGTTCGTGCAGGAGAGGTTTACCTTCCTCCGTCGTTACTCCGGGAAGCTGTAGTTCGTGCACGTATCCTTCCCGCAGGCCGTCGATCACGAGACGGACACGCCGGCCCGATGCTGCAACCGATGCCGTTCTAATCTTTGGGGTCTGGGTGTCGATCTCGGGGCTGCCGTAGTCTTGATGAAACAGATAGGTGTAGCTGATCATGCGGTAAGACCGAGGATCACTCCCACGGCTCCGATCGACTGGCTTGGTGAATAGCAGTTCAAAGCCATCCGTCATCGCCCTCATTTCCTTGACTTCGAACGGCACCTTTCCGGTCCAAACCAACCGCTGCAAACCGAAGGAACGATTGCCGATCGAGTTCCAGCCGCGATTCGTCTCGCCCACGAAGAGAGACCCGTCCTTGCCCCAGGCCAGGCGGACGACAGCTGACTGAAAACCCTTTCTGAACGGGAAACAAGCCCCTTGGTACTCGCCTCCGACCTTCTCCAGATAGACCCTTGAGATCAGCGCCATGGTGAAGTCGCCGACGAAAAGCTGGTTCTCAAAGGGACCGAAATTGCCTCCGGTCTGGTCACACACGATATCGGTGGTGCTCCGCGCCACTTTGTTGTAGGGAAACCAGACGGCTGGCAGCTTTAGAATCGGCAACTGCTTACGCGCTTCGAGTATCGGAATGCCCGAGGGGATCTTGTCGGGACACTGAAGGGGTGAAGCAGGCAGGCTGCAGAATTTCAAGGAATCGACATGGCCAAAGAAATCACCTTCCTGCATATGGCTGAGGGTGCAGGTAGGGATCCAGTTGCCCTGCTGGTCGGTAAAAAACACCGCACCGTCGGCATTCACACCCAGCCCGCTGGGAGAGCGCATTCCAGCGCTGACGGGAACCATCTTTCCCTCGGGCGTGACTTTCAGCCCCCAACCCCGCCAAGCCTCATTGGGTGTAGGCTTGGCCCCTATTGTGGAATTCAGGGTCACCCAAAAATTACCCTGGCTATCGACCTTGGGCCCGTACGCGTACTCGTGGTAGTTCCCTGTGATACCCCAACCATTGTAGAGAGTGCGGTACTCGTCCATGACCCCGTCAGCATTGCGATCGCGCATGCGGGTCAGCTCACTGCGCTGCGCCAGGTAGAGAGAATCGCCGTGCTCGAGAAGTCCCAGGGGCTCATGCAGGGCGTAGGCGATACGTTTCAGCTGGAGCTCTTCGGGAGGGTCCTGGTAGGGGTTCTCGATCACCCATACTTCCCCCCGTCGGATGGCGACTGCGAGGGAGCCCGTTCTGAGGGTCTCTAGCCCGCTGACCTCGAAGGGAATCCCCTCCGGAGTGAGGAGCGTAATCACCCGATAGTATTCTTCTTCACCCGCCTGTACGCCGCGAGTGGCCAAGATCCAGAGCAACATCGTCAAGAGAACTCTCACCAGGTCAGCTCCAGCTCGATCCTGGCCCGGTCTCTTCGAAAACGCACCGGTAGCAGAACTTCCATTTGCGAACCGGAGCGTCGCAGAGTCGGCGACACGGCACTGTGGGACCTCAGCCGTATCTTCAGCTTTTGTGACGCGTAGACTCCATCACCCCTATCGTGGATCCGAGAAGCACTCAGCGCCCGAAACCAGACAGAGTCCGACCGACCTCTCAGCTCCAGTGTGCGTTTCAACCAGGGAGTCTGGGAGACCGATTGCAGAGTGCGGTCGGGTTTGGTTGGAGCCACCCGGTCGTCTATGGCGACACCCTTGAAGGAATAGAGAAAAATTGGAGTCCCGTCAGCGCCGATTCGGTAGCCTCCCATCCTGTAGTCCGCGTCGGAGCCCATGACCCGGGGCCAGGAGCTTTGGGGCGTCTGGAGACGGGCGAAAGGCATTCCGTCGCTCAGATCTACCTGATCCGAGCTCAGCGCCGGCGTGAAAGGCGTATAGCGATCCGCCCAGGTCGACTCGGCATCCAGGAACCGTCCCCGCCAGGCCAGGGCAAAACGCACCTTCAAGGCGTCAAAGGCGGCGTGGATTCCCTCGGGATATCCGACTGCGATGGCATGGGTCCCCACACCCTTCATGAAGGTGCGCAGAAGCACCGGACGCTCCTTCGGGGTTATCTCAAAGGCACGATCCTCTTCCATTCCTTCCGGAAGCCGAGTCTGGTCGAGCTCTTTCAGATAGATCCAGATCGCCTCGATCTGCTTCCCTGCGTCGCCATCGAGAACCTCGGTGATGGTGCTCTTTCCGTCGTCAAAAAATGCGGGCATGAGGGTCTGGGGACGGAACAATTCTGGATCGAGCATGAACTTCTTGAACCACGCCGGCTGCAGACGTTCTACCGAAGAGGCCAGATCCAGGGCAGGCATTCCCAGAGAACTCTGCCTCCTTAGATCGTGACAATTGATGCAGTTGAAGGCGTTCACGCCCATGAGACGACGTCCATAGTGGTTGCGATGATGGAGCTGACCACCGCTGACATCCACTTCAGGGGAATTCGGATCGTGGTCGGCCTGGCCAAGATTCTCCACCAGATCGCCGAGATTCTCCATCCCATAGATAGGCATGCGGGTGGCTAGATAAGGCCGCAGTTGAACTGAACCCTTCAAGACAGTTTCCAGCCACTTCGGAGTCAACTTCTGGCCCACCTCGGTCAGGGGAGGCGGAATGCGTCCCTCTTCGGCCAGGTCGATTTCCTGGGTAGAAGTGAAGTAGGCTGCCCGACCCGGCTCCGGCCCACCCCAGTCATCTCGTCGATGACAGGCGAAACAATTGAGGACTGTCAGCGTCCTCTTCACCTGGGCTTTCGCATCCAGTGGGGACAGACCCTTATTGCGAAGCCGCCTCAAAGCTGTCTTGAGGGCATCCCTTTGGGGCGGGCTAAGGTCAAAATCGGGGACCTCCCTGGATGGGGCACTACCCAGGCATCCGTCCGGATCATCCGGATCCAGTTCCACCAGCCTTGGGCTGGACGGTATCGGCTCGCCGGCTTTCTGAGAAGATCCAATCTGGTGACAGGCGGCACAGCGCAACTGGTAGAACAAGCTCCTACCCCGATCCCCACTTTCGGGATCAATCGGCTCCCGGCTGGGATGGGCCTGCTCGCTCCCCTGTGCAGGTCCGCTCTCATCGAGCAAGTAGGTGGCGATGGCTCGAGCTTCGCCCGGCTTCAGCCCCATCCGAGGCATCCTTCCTGAAGGCCGGGTCTCGAGTGGGTTCTCCAGGAAATCCGCGAGTGGCTGGAGGGCTGTCTTCAGTCGCTGGTTGGGCAACGGAGCTGAAGGGATCTCAATCCCGGGAGCCTCTATCTGGATCTCCCGGTAGATCTCTTCCTCGCGTCCATACCCGAATCGTGGGGGCCGCAAAGCAGCATGACACGCCACGCAACCGACGGAGTGGTAGAGTTCCTCTCCGCGCTTCGATTCTTCGGAAGCCACAGGAGAAACGGTATCCTGAAAGGGGCCGCCCAGAGAAGCCAGAAAGCTCGCCAGGTTCCGGACGGCCTTGTTCCTTTCTTCCTCTTGCCATTCCGCGAAGAGTCCGGGCATTCGGGTGCCGGGTTGGATCGACGACGGATCCGAGACAAATTTCTTGAGATAGTCGCGATTCAGGCGAGAACCGATGCCCTCGAGGAGAGGCGCCTGATTTTGGCCGATACGAGCGAGGGTCTCATCGTCCACCAGGTGACAGGCAACACATCCGAGCTCCGAGATCAGGATTTCTCCACCGTCGGCGCTGGCTTCACTTCCCTTGTAGAAACGCTCGAAACCCACGACGATTGGGCCGGAGACGGTTTCGAAGGTAGAGGGTGCATCGCCGAGGTCCCCACAACCAAAGAACAGGTATCCTGCGCCGCTCAAGATGAAGGGCAACAGGATTCTTGCCGGTCCGGCTCGGTGTTGTCCGATCGCCACGAGTAGCCGAAGATCAACCTAGCGCGGATTCCGCGGTGACTTCCCGACTCGCATCAACCAGCAACTTGATCCAGTGGCCCATGTAGTGACCATGGTCGTGATAGGTGCGGCCGCTCACCAGGTTCCCATCGACGACACAGGGTTCGTTGACAAAAATGCCGCCGCACACTTCCAGGTCGAATTGGCATTTAGCGACCGTCGCCATCCGCCGTCCTTTGACACAGCCGGCGTAGGCGGGAATCTCGACCCCATGGCAAACACAACCAACCGGCTTGTTGGCGTCGAAGAAATGGCGGGTGATTTGAACCAGGTCGGTGTCGTATCGAATGTACTCAGGGGCTCTTCCACCGGAGAAGAAGATCCCCAGGTACTCTTCAGGATCCACATCACGAAAGGCAATGTCGGCCTGGAGTTTGTAGCCTTCGAACTCGCGGGTGATGGTCCAACCCGGACTGATCTCATGCAGCACCATGTGATAGAGACGTTTCTCCGGCGCCGCAACCACGGGTTCGAAGCCTGCTTCCTGCACCCGAAAATAGGGATATAGGGTATCGACGGTTTCGCTTGCGTCCCCGATAATGATCAATACTTTGCTCATGGCCTCTCCTCGATTCGCTCAGTCAATTTGGGCATCTGTTTAGCGCCTAAACCCTTGCCCTTGCCCTCAAACTTGCCTGTGCCTGTGCCTTCCCCTTTCCCCTCACCCTTCCTTACCCTGGGTCTATTACGAACGGTCTCGGTTGTAGACGCGCCCGATGAGGAATTTTCTTGGACAGACGGACAGGAAAGAGCAAGGGGAAAGGCAAAGGCACAGGCAAAGGCACGTTTGAAGACGAGGGCAAGGGCAAGGGCAAGCAAGTAGGGCGCTAAAGACATAGCAATTCAGGCTTTCACTTCACGCATCGGCACCAAGACTGGCCTCCAGGTAACGGCGAGACTTGTTCACGGCCTCGGTGACCTGTTGAACCTCAGGCAGAATGGGAATCCCACGAGGGACCGGATGCATGAAGATGGACGTCCAACCGCGATAGTCAATTCCCCTCAGGGCCCCCAGAATCGGAGCGAAATCCAGGGGACCGTATCCTGGCATCTGGAACATCTCTTCCTCTTTGGGAAGCTTTTGAGTAGCCCCTTTACCGTGCTGCCAGGCATAGAAGTGGACCAGCTTGGGGCCCAACCCTTTGATCAACCCAGCAATCAAATCCGAGTCTTGCGGCAAATGGTACGGAGCCAGTGCGATTCCCAGCTGCTCGGACTCGGCCAGCTCTCCGAAATAGCGAATGGAGTCAGGACTCGAAATCAACGAATTCCCATGATTCTCAATGCCTATGATGACACCCGACCTGGCCGCGGCTTCGGCGTGGGGCTTCAGCCTCTCCAGAAAGTCCTTGACCTGCTGCTTCAGGGACTTGCCGTCTTCAGAGGAGAGCCGATCGCTGCCACAGATCAGGATCTTGGCCCCGAGTTTCTGAGCCACCTTCATCTCTGCCTGAAGCCGGTAGGGTCCCAGATCGTAGTGGGTCAGGATCCCGAGCTTCGCCCTATGTTCTGCGAGCAGCTCTGCAAACCGATCGTGACCCATCTCTTCCATCTGTTCCCGCTGGTTAGCGTGGCCCAGCGGCCAGATATCAATGTGCTCGGCACCGGTCTTGTGTACTTCGGGGACGATCTCTTCGAGCCGGATCTTCCCGTAGAGGCTCGAGGCCAGGATATACGTCATACGGAACTTGTCGCTCGCCTGGAGACCGCCGCTCGAGAGCCCTGAGCAGACTCCACTGATCCCCCCCAGAAGGAACTGGCAAGCCTGGCGCCGATTCAATCCGTTGGCTGGCCACATGGTCGTCTATTCTAGAATCATCCAGCCAGAAGAGAAAGCTTTGGAGACAGAGTAGATTCTGCTGCTGTCCGCTCTCTCCAATGAAGTTTCAGCCTGGTCCCACCCCAGCCGTCCTGGCCCCATTTGAGAAAGAAACTTTCCGGTCGATGGAAGCCTGAAGCGCGAGCGAGGGGTTGGGCACCAGCACAAATGTTCCCGAGTCGTCTGCTTGCCTTCGGTTCAAGGCTCGTTTGTCGACGCGACGCGGCCCAACCCCTCGCTTGCGCTTCAGGCTTCCCTGACCCTGCGCTACGACCGCGAATCCGCCAGTTTGCTGTCTGAGGTTTCAGCCTAAGTACACTAAGTACACTGCTGTCCGGTTAAAAGTCGAATGATATCAGGTGGTTAGCGATGTGACCTACTTGGTCTTGCAAGTCCCAATGCCTAAGTGGTTGAAGAATCAGGATTTGCTCGAACGGGGTAGTTTTGAAAATTGGCGTCAACTTCTGGAGTGATGGCGCCCTGAGTGCATAGGAAGGAGGTGAATCCTGAAGGGATTCCGTATTTCAGCCCAGGGTTTCCGAACCCTGGGTCAACGCCGTCGCCCCTGGATTTCAACCCTGAATGGCTTGCGTACAGAAGGGCAACGAATGGGTCTGTAGCTCCCGATTCATAGGTAAGAATTTCTCCCGGGCACATAGGTTACACTTTTGGAGTCTGGGGACTTCATTTTGTTGTGCCGGGGGCCGGCTCGAAACCAGCCAGTGATTCAACCAGGATCTCCTTGGGTTCGATTCATTTTAATCGCTCGTGAACCCTCGCCGCAAAGCGGCAGAGGCAGTCCGTTTATAGATCCAGCCGCAGAAGCAGTGGGAACTGTGGGAAACTCCGTCCGGAGGAGTTTTCCAAGCGCTGTGGGAACGGTGGAAAAACTCCACGCCTGGAGTCGTCTTCTCCATGTCGCCGTTTTTCCACGGTTTCCATAGTGCGGCAGTTTCCACGGCTTTCCGGGTCATTGGCCACTCTGGGGTGGCTCCTGATCTTGGGTTGGCGGTTTTCGTCGCAATCGTTTGGCCGGCAGCACCCTTCCCAGCCGTTCATCGAAGAGGCCGAGTTCCAGGGTCTCGAAGTAGACGGCCCACTGGGCTTCTCCCACGGGCTTTAATCCAATCTCCTGCCCCCGCAAGGTCGAGCTCACTAGGATGTCTTCGCCCTTCCACTTCATTTGACCGGCTTTGTGCACCCTCCGCTTCTCCCACTCATCGGGATAACCTCTTTGCTCGGGCAACCGGCAAGGATACTCCCGAGCCGCCGGCTGGTAGAAGAGCGCCGGGGGCCTCTGGCCCAAGGATTCATGGGGACGCTCCTCGTTGTATTCCCGGCGAAAGGCTTCAAACGCCTTCTGCTGGGCTCCGAGATTCGCTCGCGGCGGCTGGGCCGTCGCTTCCTTCAGCGTCCGATGCATCCGCTCATGTCTTCCATTCTGTTGCGGGCAACCCGGTTCGATGCGTTGCAATTCAATCCCCAAACGCACCCACCACACCGCCAGGTCACTGAGCCCTCCCAGGGCCCTCGACGCTAACGGCGGTCCATTGTCCGTGCGCATCGCATCGGGCAGCCCACACTCCCGGAACGTCTTAATAAACAGCGGCTTGACCGTGATAAATCCGGTCGCTCCCCCCAGCCCCTGGCAGCACAACAAGCAGCGGCTGTGCGCATCACTGATCGTCAAGGGCGTGCATTTGCGGCCGTTGGTGGTCCGAAACCAGCCCTTGAAATCCGTACACCACACGGCATTGGCCTCCCGGCACTCCTCAAAGGGCTGCTCCGTCGGCACCGCTCGCCGTCGTCGTTTGACCAGTCCACTCAAACCGTGCCGTCTGAGGATCTCGCTCACCGTGCTCTCCGCCGGACACCGATCCGCTCCCACCGCCTCTCTCAGTTTGACCCACAACTTCGGCGCTCCCCACAACGGCCAACGGGCCTTCAACTCTAAAAGCTTCCTCTCGATCTTCTCTTCTACCGCGTTGGGGTGGCTGTGGGGCGCACGGGACCGATCCTCCAGCCCCGCCCAGCCTTCTTTTTCGTATCGAGCAATCCACTTGTACATCGTCTTCCGACTCACCTCATAGGCCTGCGATAACTCTGTAATCCCATACTCCCCCTCCAGATACTCGGTCAGCAGTTTCACTCGTTCGTTCATTACACACGTCTCTTTCCATGGCATGACTCCTCTTGTAACCTATGTGCCTGGGAGAAACTGTTACCTATGTGCCCGGAACATACCGCGGCTCATCGCACCCCTACAGGGTTGATTCTTGAGGGGTTGACTCTCTTACCCAGGGTTGGGAAACCCGGGGCTGGAAGACACAATCCCGTTGGGATTGACCTCGCTTGGTTTTGACAACACCCATTTCCCATCCCTCGATCCCAAAGTCGATCCGATCGGACACGAGAGGGAAAACTGCGATCTCAGCGGAAATCGATTCCAGCTTGTCTTCCTTCTAAATCAATGATTATACGCATGTTGAAGCCATATCTAAATGCTTTAACCGGACACTAGTGTTCCAGTGTACTAAGCCTCAACTGCGCGATGGAGTCGGCCTGATGTCGCCAGCGCGACCTGGATCGAAACGAACTCGCCGACGTTGTCCATGGTCAACAGACCTACCAGTTTCCCCAGTCGGAGCACGGGCAGGGTGGAGCAATCACAACTCTGTAGACGGGCGAATGCCGAGTCCAGCATCTCAGATGAGTCGGCGACCTGAAAATCTCGCTGCATGACGTCTGCGATCGGAGTTGTCTGATCCCGCTCCGCCAGCGCTCTCAGGAGATCGCCACGCGTCAAAACACCCACGACTTGCTCACCGTCGACTACGGGGAAATCGTGCTGCGATCCAGTCAGGACCAGCTCCACTGCCCGGGCCAGGGTCTGATCTGGCGAGACAACCTGGAATCGAGTCACCATCGCTCGACTCACCGGGACCCCGCCGAGAGCCGATTTCATCTTGAGCATGTTGGCTTCCTGGGCGGCGCCAATCCAGACGAAAAAGGCAATGAACAATAGGAACGGATTGCTGAAGAAGCCCAGGAAGCCGAAGAGAAGTGCCATCCCCTGACCCAGACTGGCGGCGATCTCGGTGGCCCGGGTGTAGTCCATCCTGGTCGCCAACAAAGCCCGCAGGACCCGGCCCCCATCCATGGGAAAAGCGGGCAGCATGTTGAAAGCGATCAAGAAGAGGTTGACTACCATCAGGCGCCCCGGGAAGGATCCCGTCACCACGCCGAGTTGGGAGAAAGAGTGCCAGGCACCCGTGCTTGCCAGCAACACAAAGAGCAGCGCCGCAATCACCACGTTGACCGCAGGTCCCGCCAGCGCGACCCAAAGCTCCTGCCTGGGTTCATCCGGCATACGTTCCAGCCTTGCCACACCGCCGATGGGTAAGAGGGTGATGTCCCGCGTCAAGATTCCATAGCGCTTGGCGGTCAGAGCGTGTCCCAGCTCGTGCAGGACGACACAGGCAAACAGGGACAAGACGAACAGTACAGCTTCCAGCGTCTCTGCAATCCCTCCACCCTGGGTCCAGAACGTCAGCACAATCCAACCGATGAGAAGAAGAAAGGTGGCATGCATATAGACGCCGATTCCCGCAATTTCTGCCAGCTTCCACGACCACTTCATTAGCCTTACCTCCGTCTTGGTGGGGACTCGTAGAACCTTCCTGGGCTGCTTTCGAGTAGAATCATCATAGTCCTTTTGGAGATGAATAGGCGAGAAGAGGATGTCCTCCGGTGTCGTCCTGAAAACGGCGGAAGTGCTGGTCTGAATCTGTTTAGCGCCTAACCCTTGCCCTCGCCCTTTCCCTCAAACTTGCCTTTGCCTTTGCCTTCCCTTTCTGCCTCAGCCTTCCTTTGGTTTATTACGAAGGCTCTCGGTTGCGGAAACACGCGATGGGGATTGTTCTTGTACAGAGGGAAAAGAGTAAGGGGAAAGGCAAAGGCACAGGCAAAGGCAAGTTTGAAGGTGAGGGCAAGGGCAAGGGTTCGGCGCTGAACACGTACCCTACCCTGGTATTACCGGGGTCGAGAACGCTTTCATCAGTGACAACAAGCCGTAGTCGTGTTACGATTTCTCTATCACCATCATGCTCCAGTTGCTTATTCTGACACCTCGTCGGTCAAGAGCTGTGGATGGAGTCGAATAATATGAAAATGGCTGGTTGTCTCCCCCTTACTGAGTCCCTCCTGAATCGGCGTCATTTCATTCGAGCAGGCTGCTTGAGTTTGCTGGGTATTAATTTGAGCGAATATCTCAGGGCGAAGAGTCTCGTGAGGGCAACCGGAGTCGACGTCGACAAGAGTGCCAGAGCCCAATCCTGCATCCTGGTTTGGTTGGAAGGGGGACCGAGCCAGGTCGACACCTGGGATCCCAAGCCGAACAGCAGTTTTAAAGCTATCTCTACCAATGTGCCCGGAATACAGATTTCCGAGCTGTTGCCGCACACTGCCAGGCAAATGAACAAGCTGGCACTTATCCGCTCGGTCCGCACCGAGGAAAACAACCACGGTGAGGGAACCCACTACGCGTTCACCGGCCACCGCCCCACGGCGGCGATGCAATTCCCTAGTCTGGGCGCGATCATCACCAAGGAGATGGGAGCACGCGGCCAGGTTCCGCCCCATCTGGCTATCCCCGGCTGGAAGCAGGGTCACTACCGCGAGTACCTGAAGGGAGCGTTTCTGGGCCCAACCTACGATCCGATGGTAGTGGGGGCCGATCCCAGTCAGGAAAAATTCCAGGTCGCAGATCTCAGTCTGCCCAAGAGTCTCTCGCTCGAGCGTCTTCAGCAGCGAAAATCGTTCCTGAACGTCGTCGACGACCTCTACCGTCAGCAAATGCAAGCTGCGGAGCGGGCCAAGATGGACGGCTTCACCGAGCAGGCTCTCAGGATGATCACGACGCCGGAAGTCAGAGACGCCTTCGACTTGAGCCAGGAATCAGACAAGACCAGAGATGCTTATGGCCGAACCAGCTTCGGTCAGAGCCTGCTCCTGGCCCGCAGACTGGTAGAGGCGGGAAGCCGCTTCATCACCGCGTCAGGTCACAACCTCAACGGATGGGATACCCACTCGGACAACGATGAGAGACACTCAAAGAAGCTGACGCCCGGATTGGACGCGAGCCTTCCTGTGTTACTCGAGGACCTGGAGCAGCGTGGGCTTCTGGAATCGACGATCGTCCTCGTGATGGGTGAATTCGGCCGCACGCCCCACTTCAATACCAAGGCTGGACGGGATCATTGGCCCCAATGCTGGTCCTTGGCCCTGGGAGGTGGAGGGATTCGGGGTGGTCAGGTGGTCGGTGCCAGCGACGAAACCGGAGGCTATGTGGCGGAGCGCGAGGTCACCATGGGCGACATTTTCGCAACCATCTACAAGGCCTTCGGTATCGACTGGCACAAGGAATACATGAGCCCAATCGGACGTCCTATCAAGATCGCAAATTCGATCGGTGACGCAACCGGACGCCCGATTGAGGAGTTGATCTAGCACCGCGGAGCAATCGCGGAAATCTCAAATTCCAAGACACAAGATACAAACAGATTCCAAGCATCAAATCTCACCAACAGCCACTTAGCCCACTGTGGCAGTTTCCGGGCGTACCGACCTTCTGGCAGATCTTCCCTTCGCTCAATCAGACCCACGAGTCGGGCTAGGAGCCTGTCCGAGTATTTGAGGTTTTGGTGCTTGCGATTTGAAATTTGTTTGTATCTTGTATCTTGGTGCTTAAAATCAAACTCTATGTCAACTAAACACCCTCTTTCCGCACCCCTTCTTGTTCTCCTCCTGTTTTCCCTGACCTTGCTTCCTTCCTGCCAACCGGAGAGTGGTCCGGAAGCAGAGTTTGTTTCCCTTTTCAACGGCCAGGACTTGTCGGGTTGGCTGGGAGACCCACGTCTTTGGACAGTCGTTGACGGGGTCATCGTCGGTTCCACCGAACAGACGAAGCTCACCCACAACAGCTTCCTGTCCACCCGAACCTCCTATTCAGACTTCGTCCTGCGAGCATCGGTCAAACTGCTGAACGGGAACAGTGGAATCCAGTTTCGCGGCGAACAGTTTCCCGACTATGTGGTCAAGGGCTATCAGGCTGACATTGCCGTGGAGAAATACTTCGGCATGTTGTACGACGAGGGTGGTCGAGGAATCATGGAGTACTGGAAGAGCATGACTCCCCAGGAGCAGGCGGACATCAACTCCGTCGCGCGCCTCGACGACTGGAATCTTTATGAGATCCACTGTCAGGGCGACCGCATCAAGATGATCCTGAATGGTCAGGTGGTCTGCGAGATCGAAGACCCGGAGGGTGCCAGCGAGGGCATTATTGCCTTGCAGCTCCACACCGGTGACCCGATGCAGGTCATGTTCAAGGACATCGAAGTCAAAGATCTTAGCGACGGCGAGTCAAAGCGACCTACGCCGACGAAGCGAGCCCACGCGCTAAAACACCGTTTCACTGCGCTGGAAGGTTTCGAAGTGAGACAGTCGCCTCGGATGACCTTCTGGGATCGGTGGTCAATCTATCCTTCGATCACCTGGGGCGCCCCGTGGTGGCCCTCGAGTTTGGTGGCATCCAGATCCTGGTTGACGGCGATGGTGATGGAACCTACGACACGACCAAGGAATTTTCCGCCGAGGTTCAAACCGCACATGGGATGCACTATCTGGGGCCAGGGGATCTTCTTGTCAACTCCAAGGGACCCCAAGACACAGGGCTCTACCGCGTGTCAGATCTCGACGGCGACGACCAGGCTGACGAGGTGAAGTTGATTGCCGCTTCGAGGGGAAGAATCGGCGAACACGGCCCACACGCCATTCGCACGGGCATCGACGGAAGCCTTTATGTCATGTATGGGAACCATTCCTTCCCCGACGTCTCGCTCGATCCCTTCTCACCCTCCCGGGGGCTGGAAGAAGACCATCTTTTGGCACGCTACCTGGACCCCAGGGGACACGCCAATACCATCTGGGCACCGGCTGGCACTCTGCACCGTCTGGAGCTGGAACAGAATCAATGGAGTCAGATCAACGGCGGTTTTCGCAATGCCTTCGACTTTGACATCGACGAGCAGGGCGAGATCTTCACTTTCGATTCGGACATGGAATGGGACTTCGGGCTGCCCTGGTACCGCCCCATCCGTGTCCTTCACTGCACACCGGGAGCCGACTATGGATGGCGAACGGGATCGGGTAAGTTCCCCGATTACTACCCTGACACTCTCCCTGGCATCGAAAGTCTGGGGCGAGGCTCCCCGGTCGGAATCGCCTTCTACCACCACAATATCTATCCAGAGAAGTACCAGGGAGCGCTCTTCCTGGGCGATTGGTCGCGAGGCCGCATTCGGGTGAGCTTTCCCCAGAAGAAAGGAGCTTCTTACAGCAGCTCCAGTATCGGTTTCGTCCAGGGCCAGCCTCTCAATGTGACCGATCTGGACATCGGTCCCGACGGCTTCCTTTACTTCGCGACGGGAGGAAGGTCCACGACCGGCGGACTCTACCGGGTTGTCTCGAAGGGGACTGATCAGAACAGTTCCAGGAACGACACAATGGGTCTTGCAATAGCCCTGGAACAGCCTATGCACCGCTCCGCCTGGGGGCGCCATAGAATCTCTATTGCTCGCGAGAAACTGGGCGCGGCCTGGGGAACTGAACTCCTCAAAGTCGTGCGGGAAAAACAGGCTGCCCCTCGAATCCGGGTGCGGGCCCTGGAACTGCTGCAAGTCATGGGACCGCGGCCCGATGTGGAGCTCTTGAGCTCCCTGGCAAGGGACGAGTCCCCGGAGGCGCGGGCTGCCTCGGTCCTGCTGCTGGGAACCCATTCCCTGAAACAAACCTATTCGATCCTGCTGCAGAGCCTCGAAGACAGCGAGCCACGGGTAGTCAGGAAGGGCCTGCGAGGCACTGCTCCGAAGCGGCTTTGGGGCCCACACCCAGATCGAGCAGGAAGACCTGCTTTCGACCCGCTTGTTCGATCTGCTGGGCCGGCCGGACCGGTTCGTCCGTTACGCGGCTCGACTGGCCCTTCAACGCTTGCCCCGAGATTCCTGGGCTCCCAAGGTGCTCGGTGACAGCATCAAGAAGCATCCCCATCGCGCCTTGGAAGGACTCCTGGCGCTGATCCACACCCAGACCACTCGCGCTGAAGCGGACTCTATCTTTGAGAAGCTGCTGGAGTACAGCGGGTCCCTACCAGATGATGCCTTGCTGCACGATTATCTTCGGATCTGCCAATTGGCTTTGATCCGCGATCCAGCTGCGGGAGAAGACCACCGCGCTCCGTTCATCTCTAGGGTAGGTCCTCGGTTGCTGAGCCGCTACCCCTCGAAGAAGTATCTGTTAGACCGTGAGCTGGAGCTGCTCCTGGCCTATATGCAGCCTCCGGGATCGATCGAGGCCATGCTCGACCAGCTGGATCCGGAACGCTCCCAGGAAGACGAGATCAGCACCCTCTACGCCCTCCGTGGAATCCGCAAGGGCTGGAACGCCCAGCTGCGAGTTCGATTAGTGGACTGGTTCGACCGGGGAAGAAGAATCAGGGGCGCGGCCAGCATGGTAGGCTTCATCGAGAATCTGTGGCAGGACAGGCTCGCACTTCTGGAGCCAGAAGAGCGCAGGCAGGCAGAGGATCGGAAGGAACGCTATCTAGCAGAGCAGGCCCGACGAGCTCAAGAGCTCATGGCAGAGGTGAGTAGCGAAAAAGTCGAAGAACGTAATCCCTTGTCACAGATGAGTTTTGAGGAACTCAGTGGTTATCTTGAATTCAGTCCCATGACTTACGAGCAGGGCGACGTGGACAAGGGACGCGTTGTCTTTCACCGAGCCAAATGCGCCAATTGCCACGTCTTCGGGACGGAGGGTCGCGGTGGTGGACCCGATCTGTCGACCGCGGTCAAACGATTTCGACGGGGCGAGATCCTGGAGTCCATCATGTATCCCTCTCGTGTGATCTCGGATCAATACACGAGTGTCGTGGTGAATTTGAAAGACAACGAGACTCTGACCGGCATGGTGGCAGGAGAGTCCGATTCCAGCCTGATCCTGATCACCGCCAACGGAGAGCGGATCGAGCTGGACAAGACGGACATCGTCGAGAATCGCCTTTCCCAGGTCTCGATCATGCCCGAGGACTTGCTCGACACAATGGGTCTCAGCGATCTGGTGGACCTGTTTACCTTCCTGGAAAGAGGCTCAGCGCTCTAGGCCTTCTTGCGACATAGCCGTTTCGCCCGTCGGCAAAAGCGCTCGCAGGTAGCGCCTAGGCTGCGCCGGATCGTTAACTTCAGTCTAGGGACGTAGCGGTGGCCTCCAGGCCGCCGTCCGAGCCAAAGGCTCGGAAAAATAAGACTTCGGCCTGGAGGCCAAAGCTACATTCGCCAATGAAGTTTCAGCTTAGCCCCAAAAGAAGTAGATGAAAGTGGACTAAACCACATGTAAACACCTGAAATGCCAGACCTGACGGGTATTCTGGGGTTGTCAAAGAAACTTCAGAACAAGCCGAAAGGAGGCATTTCAGGTGAAGAAAAAGGATAGCGCAATCATCCGCAAACGGGAAGCAGAGGTTGCTCAGCGATTGAGCCCCAGCTGGAACGGTCAAGACCCGAAACCGGTGCTCTCGCCCGAGGTCATCAGCTACGAGGTCTCGGAGAAAACGGGTGCGGTCAGTTACGGTGGTCTGGGGCTGCTGCAGCAGGTGGTGAAGTGGAGTGGGCTGGGGAAAGCCATTGACCAGGCGGTGACGCTGCTCAAACGCCACCAACCGTACCACGAATCGGACCACGTCCTGAGCCTGATCTACAACGTGGCCACGGGCGGGACCCGCTATCAGGATATTGAACTGCGACGTCAGAGTGTGAGTTTCCTGGAGGCGGTGGGAGCCGAGAAGATCCCCGCCCCCAGCACGGCCGGAGACTTTGTGCGCCGCTTTGACGCGCCCGACGTGGTGGATCTGATGGAAGCCGTCAATGCCAGCCGCCTCAAGGTCTGGGCCCAACAACCGGCCCGTTTCTTCCAACGGGCGGAGATCGACGTGGATGGGACGATGGCCCCCACGAGCGGCGAATGCAAGGAAGGGATGGAGATCAGCTACGACGGGCAGTGGGGCTATGCGCCGCTGATCGTGACGCTGGCCAATACGGGAGAGGTGCTCTATGCGGTCAACCGCTCGGGCAACCGTCCCTCTCATGAGGGAGCGGCCGAATGGCTGGATCGGAGTATCGAGCTGGTTCGAGAGGCGGGTTTTCGGAAGGTGCGCCTGCGCGGGGACACGGATTTTTCGCTGACGGCTCATTTTGACCGTTGGACGGAGGCGGGCGTGGAGTTTGACTTCGGGATCGACGCCCATCCGAGCTTCGTCAAGTGGGCGGAGGCGTTGCCAGAAGCGAGATGGAAAGAGCTGGGGCGCCCCAGCCAGGGGAAAGGAAAAGGGAAGAAGCGGCGCCAGCGGCGGGACAAAGTGAAGCCGGAGATTGTCAAGAGACGCGGGTTCAAGACGCTGACGCTGGAACGGGAAGAGATTGCGGAGATCGACTACCGTCCGAGCAAAGCGAAGCGAACCTATCGGATGGTGATCTTGCGCAAGACGATCCTGGTCGAGAAAGGCCAGAAGCGGCTGCTGCCGCAGACGCGCTACCACTTTTATGTCACCAATATCTCGGCCAGAACGTTGGGAACGGCGGGAGTCGTACGGGAAAACAACCGGCGCTGCAACCAGGAGAACGTCATTGAACAACTCAAGAACGGAGTCGAGGCCCTGCGGATGCCCTCGGATACGCTGGTAGCCAACTGGGCCTATCTGGTGATTGCGGCTCAAGCCTGGAATCTGAAGGCCTGGATGGGGTTGGTGCTGCCGGCGCGACTGCAAGCCCGAGAGCTGCTGAAGATGGAGTATCGCCGTTTCCTGCGAGAGGTCATTGAAATGCCCTGCCAGATTTTGCGCAGGGGCCGACAGTTGGTCTATCGGCTGCTGGATGTCAATGGTTGGAGCCGTCTTCTCTTGGAAGGCAGTAAGTGGTTGAAACACCGGCCAGCTACCTGAAACTGAAAGGAGATAAAGTAGCTCCGAGGGTCGCCAGAGCTGGGGTGAGGTGTCTCTACAAACGCCCCCCAAGAGGGCAGAATCGTTTTCCCTGAGCGATCGGCGTGGAGGACAGCTGAAGACGTGCCTGTTCTGAGTGACTTCGCGCCGAAATTTAGAATTTAGGTCTCCAAAATGGCTCCTCGGAGCCGACAAAGGGGTCTATTTTCGAACTTGCGCTTATTTTGGGCTTAGCCCGGGTGTCCGGGAATTGAAGACTCGTCCCTGCAGGTGTAAAAACTCGCCCATCTCGATATATTCGAAGGAGGCGTGTCATATAAAACGCTTGCTGATGGTGTCGGGGGCCACTTCAAAAGCGGCCAGGCGGGGCCGGGTCAAAACCGGCCAGTGATTCAGTAGTTATATCCTCCGGTTCGAGTCATTTCAATCCCTTGTGAAGCCCTCCCCGCGAAGCGGGGGGAGGAGGCTTTGTTGTGTGTTCAGCCGTAGAAGCGGTGGGAACTGTGGGAAACTCCGTCCGGAGGAGTTTTCCAAGCGCTGTGGGAACGGTGGAAAAACTCGCCTCCTGGAGTCGTCTTCGCGAGGCAGCCGTTTTCCCACGGTTTCCATAGCGCGGCAGTTTCCACGGCTTTCCGGGGGTGTTGGGGGAAACTCGAGAAGCCTGGCTTCCATGGTCTCTGCTTGGTTTCAACGACACGGCTTCTTCCTGGCTTCCTTTTTTCAAAAAACATTCGCTCAGAGGCCCCTCAAGCAATGAGCTCTGCCCCACCCTGTCCTGACCCCTCCCTCGGAGCGGGCAATCTACGAAGCCTGGGGCTGAGTCCCAGGGTCTGCGAGTAGGGGACAAGCCCGCACTCACAGCACTCGCCTCGCAGGTGTCATTTCTCTTTCCCTCGCTTCGGGGTGGATTTCTCTCGTTGCTGTCGCTCGTAGAGGCGATAGCTCTTGCCCCGAATGAAGGTGACTTCCGAAGTGTGCAGGAAGCGGTCCAGCAGCGCCGAGGTGGCCGCCGTATCTCCTCCCAGCATCGCGCCCCAGTCCTCCAGGGGTCGATTCGAACTGAGGATCGTCGAGGTCTTCTGGTATCGGCGGTGCAGGATCTCCAACAGATCTTCTGCCGCCGACTCCGGCACTCTGCGGAGTCCCAGATCCTCGAGGATCAGCAGCGGGATCCGGGTCATCTCCGTAATGTAAGATCGGCGTCTGCCGGTGGCCGTGGCTTCGGCGATGTCTTCCAGCAGATCGAAAGCCGACTTGTACTGCACCCGGTGACCGGCTTCGACCGCCTTGATCCCGACGGTGATGATCAGATGGCTCTTGCCGACTCCGGTCTGACCGATGACCAACCAGCCGCGGCGCTGTTGGATGAATCGGCCGGTAGCCAGATCGAAGATCTGCTGCCGGTTGATGGAGGGGTTAAAGGAGAAGTTAAAGTCCTCCAAGTGCTTTTGTTCCGGAAACTGGGCCTGGCGCAAACGTCGCTCCAACAGCCGGTCCCGACGGCGGGTCAGCTCGTCATCAATCAGCAGCTCAAAGAACTCCTGATGGCTGAGCCTTCCCTGGACGGCTTGTTGCAGGCGAACGTCAAAGACCTGAGCCAGGCCCGAGAGCCGGAGGTGACGAAGTTTTCGTTCCAGTTCTGATGAGATCATTCTGGTTCTCCTGTGGGATCGGTGATCTGGTACTCGGACAGCGGTCGGATCAACTCGTGCTCGGAGGTAAACAAAGAGCGCTGCGGCACGTCCAGTCGCTTACACAAAGCCACCAGAGTCCGGTAGCGGAAGGCGTCATGTGCGAGCGCCTTGCCGCAGGCTTCGTCGACGACCGAAGCGCGGTAGCGGCGGGTCAGCGAGATCATGCCCTGCACGAGTCGGTAGGCGAGCATGTCTCGGACCTCCAGAGCTCGCTCGGCCCAGCGGTGCGCCTCTGGACCCACGGCTCGGGCTTGCTTCAGCAGATGATGCTCGGTTCGATAGTGCGCGTAGCGTTTGCGTTCCGGAAGATGGCTCGTTTCGGTTCGGAATCTCCCCGGCGGGTGCTTCGGATGCAGGGCCACCTGTTGCTCACGAAAGAAGACGCGGACGATACGATCATCCCAGTGCACGGCGACTTCACAACCGAGCAGATGATTGGGCACCGAGTAGAACGCTCGGTCGACTTCGATGTGGCCATCGGTGGAGACCGTTCGACGGCCCACGCGGAAGAAACTGAAGCGGGAATCCGGAAGCGGTCGGAGATGCTTCTGTTCTTCGACAAAGCGGGGCCAGACCTGCTGCTTGGTGGTGCCGTGGATGCGCTGGCGGGCGATTCGCTCGTTCCAACTCTGCAGATGCTCATTCTGCGCATCCAGGCTCTCGAAGCGGCGAGCTTTGAGCGCGCTGGAGTCGGTATATCCGATGCTTCTTTCGACTTTTCCGTTCTCGTTCGGAGCGCCCGGATGGATGGGCAGCACGGCGAAGCCGTAGTGGCGAGCGAGCGCACTGAAGACGGCATTGACCTCGGGGTCCACCAAGCAAGCCCGGGTGATCCCGGCCTTGAGGTTATCGAGGCGAACCACCTCCACGCCGCCTCCAAAAGCGTGAAAAGCCTCCTCGACACAGCGGATGAACGTCTTCAGTTCCTGCCGCCAGACGACTTCCTCATAGGAGTGGCGCGAGTGGCAGAGGACGGCCTTGAACAGATGAGGACGGCGGTAACGACCCGATTCGGTCCGAGTCAGGGCTCCTTTGCCGAAGTCGATCTGCAGGTCCCGACCGGGGGGAGTTTCCACCCGAGCAAACACGCGAGGACTCTCCGCCTTGAGCTTTCCACAGAAGCGCTTGACGGAGTTGTAGGCTCCCCCGAATCCCTGCTCGAAGACCAGGTCCTGCCAGATCCGCTTGGCCTGCAATCCCTGCTGGAGTTTCTTTTCAATCTGCTCCCGAAAGGGCTCACAGAAGCTGCGCAGACCCGGGGGCCGCTTTGGCCGCTTTTGCTCCTCCGAGCCGGGGGCCACTTTGGCCGGTTTTGAATCTCGGGAGGGATCATAGCGGGCAATCCTCTCTCGTCGGACTCCCACCTCTCGCTCGATCCGACGATACGACCAGCCCAGCTTCAGGAGCGTCAAAACCGTTTGCTTCTTTTCCATTTTCAATGTATTGGCCATCGGCGCATCCTACGCCGGATGCGGCCCTCAATGGCTCTTGAAAATGGCCGGTTTTGAAGTGGCCCTCACTGGCCGCTTTTGGGTGGCCCCTGACACTGATGGGACTAATGCTGTTGACAGTGGATGTCGAGTGATTTCTGAAAGTAATGGAGCAGGCTAAGGAGGAGTAAATAAATAAAGGTGTCAATATATAGTTAGTAATGCTATGCTGCACATGCATGGATACGCTGACCGAATTGACGGAGAAATTCCGCTCTGTATGGCCCCTGTTGGATGAACGAACGCGGCGGATTATGGCGGCCAGTGAAGCGAGAGCGTTGGGCCATGGCGGAGTCAGTTTGGTACGCCGTGCCTGCGGACTGTCGCGCAAGGCAATCGCTAAAGGAATCCGTGAAATCGAAGAGGGTTTCGTGCCCATGGAAGGCCGCATCCGGCGGCCCGGAGCCGGAGGCAAGCCCCTGACGGTTTCGGACCCGGGGCTGGTGGAGCAATTGGAAGAAATGATCGAGGTCCAAACTCGGGGTGACCCGGAGTCTCCGTTGCGTTGGATTTGCAAGAGCACGCGGGCCATCGCGAAAGAACTGGCCCGGCACAAACACCCGGTCAGTCATACGAAGGTGGCGCAGATCCTTCACGACCTCGACTACAGTCTGCAGAGCAATCGGAAGACCGAGGAAGGGAAAGATCATCCGGACCGCGACGCCCAGTTTCGGCACATCAGCGCCACCGTCAGACACTGCCTGAGGGAAGGCAGTCCGGTCATTTCCGTGGATACCAAGAAGAAAGAACTCATCGGCAACTACGACAACGCGGGCCAGCAATGGCTTCCCGCCGGGCAGCCGATCAAGGTTCAGGGTCATGACTTTCCCACTCCCGACGTTCCCCGTGCCTATCCTTACGGCGTTTATGACATTGGGCGCAATACCGGCTTTGTCAATGTCGGCACCGATCACGACACGGGAGCGTTTGCGGTCGCCTCCATTCGCGGCTGGTGGCGCCAGGAAGGGAGACGGATCTATCCGAATGCAAGAACGATACTGATCACCGCCGACGCCGGCGGGAGCAACGGTTGGCGGTTGCGCCTTTGGAAATTTGAGTTGCAGAAGTTCGCAGACGAAACGGGCCTCCCGGCTTCGGTCTGTCATTTTCCACCCGGCACCAGCAAATGGAACAAGATCGAACACCGCCTCTTTTCTTTCATCTCTTCGAACTGGCGCGGCGAACCTTTACGAGACTACGAAACAATTGTTCAACTCATCGCGAAGACAACGACAGCTAAAGGACTCAAAGTGACGTGCCGGCTAGATCGCCGCAAGTATCCCACTGGACGCAAAGTCTCCAATGAAGAAATGAAGCGAATCCAGATGCGGCCCAACCCGTTCCATGGCGAATGGAATTAATGTAATAGAACCGAACTCCGCCGAATCATAACATGATACCTTTATTTATTTACGATGCCTAAGCTCAGAATGCTACTAGAAAATCATCATACATCAGCATTCCGTTGGGCTCTCTTTTGCTGCGACGGAGACCGGAACGAAGCGGAGGACGTGCTCCAGACCGTTTATCTCAACGTCTTGGAGCGAAGTGCTTCCTTCGAGGAGCGATCGATTTTCAAGACCTGGCTGTTCTCAGCCGTTCGCAACACTGCGAGTAAGGCGAAACGGAAGCTCCTTCGAAGTCTGCGACACCTGCAAGTCGCCGCCGCCGAGTTGCCGGCGGTCAGGCCGGCCTCTGTAGAGAGCATCTATCGAACCCAGCTGCGAACACATATGCGGCAGATCCTCGCCGATCTGTCGCAGCGGCAGCGGCAAGTATTGGAGCTCGTCTTCTACCATGACCTTACGGTAGAAGAAGCAGCAGGGGTGATGGGAGTTTCGGTGGGTTCCGCGCGAACACACTACCATCGCGGCAAAAACAGGTTGAAAGAAGAAATCGAGAAATCAGGATTACGCCATGACCACGAAGTGGGACGACGCCAAAATCGAGCAACTATTTAGGCAGCTTCGGGAAGAGGACGAGTCTCAAGCTCCTTCCTTCCATGAGGTATTGAATGCTCCTCGTGCTTCTCGCTGGCAATACATGCTCCCTGTGTTTCGTTACTCGGCTGCAGTTGCCCTGGTCTTGCTTCTGGTGGCCAGCGCCCCGCTATTGCTGGAATTTGCGCGTCCGCCGGCTGCGCTGCCACTGGAGCCCACGGCTTCACTCTACGATTGGCAGTCCCCGACAAACTTCCTGCTGGACGTGACAGAGGATCAGCTGGTGACGACACTTCCGAAGCTCGAAACTGGAGCCAACATCTGGACTGGAGAGAGCACATGGTAGGAGAGCTCTGGAGTATGGAGACCCCGACGCTCAGGAACCCTGGGGGGGAGAAATGAGAAAGCTAGTCGGAATAATTACCGTTCTCCAGTTGGGTGGGGTCTTGGCACAAGATCCTACTCCCGATTTGCTGGAGCGCTTTCTGGTTCGGCCGGACCTGATCATGCGTCACCAGCGAGCCCTGCAACTGACGGAGGAACAACGGGATTACATGATTGGGGAAGTACAACGCGCCCAATCCGGGTTCACGTCTTTGCGGTGGCAACTTCAGGGAACAGTAGAAAAACTGGCCACCCTGATGAGAGATCCTGATACCAACGATGACGAGCTGCTCGCTCAGTTGGATCAGGTTCTGGACCTAGAGAGGAAGATCAAGCGCGCGCAACTGATTCTCGCGGTCCGAATCAAGAGGAAGCTCACGAAGGAACAGGTCGTCAGGTTGGAGCGCCTGCGAAGGCGACAGCAGAATCGTCGCGATCAGAACCGCCGACGTTTTCAGCCCCGGACTGACCGTCGTCCGTGAGTGTGATTGAACGTTGAAGTCAAGAAATACAAGGAGATCATTTCAATGAATAAGCAATTCTTTCGCAATTCGACAATCGGATGGGCGGCAATCTGCATGATGAGCCTGTCTTTACTTGGCCAGGAGCCGCCTGAGGACCGGGCTGACATTCCGAAACCCATACACATCATGGTGCGCTACCTGGATATGTCCCCATCTCAGGTGGAGCGTTTCATCGAACTGAGGCAGCTCCTGAGGGAGTGCGTCGCACCGAGGCACGAAGCCTTGAAAGAACTCAAAGCGAAACTCAAAGAAGCGCTTTCCCAGGGTGGCACAAATACGGAGATTGGCGACCTGGTAATCGACATCTACGCGCTCAAGCAGGATATCCATCGATGCTTCGGAGTCTACAGAGAGGAGTTTGGCGACATGCTGGATGACGAGCAGCTCGCTAAAGTGGAGCGAGCTCAGGCTGCGGCTAGACTTCGCCCTGTCATCGGTGCTTTTGCGGCGCTGAGACTGCTGCACACGCCTACCGACCCAGCAGAAACGGATGTAGTCGACGATGCTGGAGGCGTCTGATGGGCAGACACAGCTGAGTAGCGAACCCGGAAGCCAGAGATCGCGGGGGACATGAGCCACCTCCCCGGTTCCCCTCGCCTTCTCTGCGCTACCCGGGTCCGCTGCTACCGTAACGAGCTACTCTGGTATGAATCGGAAGAAGGCTCTTCATTCCGAGGTACAACATGGAATGCTTCCACACTCCTAGGTACCACCCCAATCACGTCGGGGTTGAACACAGTACCCAGGGTAGCTCGTTTCCTATTGTAAGCCCTAACAAAGGGGCTGGGACAGGGGAAATCGTTCGTTCGTCCGCTAACAAGACTCAGATGACTTCCAGCGTCTCAGCCTTGAGCCACCCCACGTTTCCGTCGGTGAGGACAATCTCAACCCACTGCCCTGAGGTCTGATCGATCCTGACCCTGGTGCCTTCGTGGAGGGTGAAGACCTCAACCCCCTCGGCTCCCGGAGCACTCATCACGTGGACTGTTGGCACCATGATGACTGCGCGGTTGTGCTCTTGCGCCTGCCGGATCTGAGCCACCAGAAGCAGACCGAAAAGCAGCAGTAAGGCTCCGCTCAGAATCGCTGATCTTCCACCCACCGACTGGACAGCGCCTCTTCGGGCAAGCGTCTTCACAATGATCGAAGCGATGAAGATAAAGTAGAGAGAAAAGGTCACACCGAGCAGCACCGGTCTGGAAAGAAGGTGGATGAGACCATTGGCGAGCGTGATTGGCCAGAACTCGGGAAGCTCCGGAATCTTGTCAACCACCTTCAGATTGGCTAGGACCAGATTCGCCTGCAGATCCTCGTCGCCCGGGATCAATCGACGGGCACGCTCGTAGAAGAGCACCGCCCTCCCAATCTGGCCTAGCTTGTAGTAACAGTTGCCGACGTTGAAGTAGAGAGGTCCGCTCTCGTAGCCCTGCGACAAGATCTCCTGATAGCCGCTTAGAGCCTGATCAAAGGCTCCCTCTTCGTAGAAACGGTTTGCCTGCCGAAACTGCTGCTGCTGGTCCTGTCCCAGAGGCGCTCCCAGCAGTAGGATTCCCAGCACCAGTCCCAGCAGAGCGACTCGGATCAACCCACCCACTGGGGACCCCTCCCGTGAGCCCGCAGCAACCTGCTCATTGGCGTACTCGGAAACCCCTTGCTCACTTTTCGATCTTGCCTCAAAGCTGTTTATCGACTTCGACCATCGCAGCTTCCGCCTTATCGAGGAGATCCTTCATCTCGGAGGTGCTGGCATCAGATGGAGCAAAGCGCTTTAGATCACAAGTCTTCATACACTCGAAGTAGCGCTCGACGGTCTCCTCGGGAACCGCCCGCTGTCGTAGCAGTCTCCCGACCTCGTCACTCACCATTCCCGCCTCCGCAATGTTCAGCTTGTCACCCAGGAAGCCCATCAGAGCCTTCCCTACCTCTCCAAAGAACTCTCGCTGCGTTGTCTCACCAATGTAGGAGCGCACGGTCCCAAGCCGCTTTCGAGCCAGTCGCACGGCCCGTCGATCGCGCGCATAGGCTACATCTCCACTCAAGCGGTCCAGATGTCTCCTGTAACCCAACGCGCCCACCATACAGGCCAGGGGGAAAAACAACGGAAGCCAGAAAGTGGAGCGGTCAAAGATTGAAGCTCCGACCTTGCGAAAGGTAGCGGGATCACCCTTGATGAAGCGGATATCCTGTCCAATCAGTTTCAGTTCCTGTTTGGACATACCCGGACTCGCGGAAAGAGCCTCTTCCCCCGGAGCAACATCGACCTCGATCTCATCTGCACGGGCTAGGCCGTATTTGGCGGAGGAAGGATCGAAGTAGGAGAGCTCCACAGGGCCTATCCGCTGAGATCCCACAGATCGAGGGATCAAGACGTACTCGTACACCTTTTCCCCGGACAATCCCTGTGCCGTTCGTTTCAGCTTCTGACTCAACTTGGGAGGGTAGGTTTCGAAGGTTGCTGGAATCGGGATCTCTGGCTGGCTCAGGGTGGAAAAGTTGCCAGCTCCGGAAACCTGGACCTTCAGCGTCACGGCGTCGTGTGCCTTGACGTCAGACTTGTCGATCCAGCTCTTTACCGAAAAGGTACCCACCGCCCCTTTGAAGTCGGCGGGTTTTCCCTTCTCCGGAAGAGGAAGGACGTCGATCTTCAACTCCTGCGAAGAAACCAGTTTCCTCCTGACTTCACCAAATACACTGTCGCTGAAAAACCCCCTGAAGGGATCTCGCGAACGGCGACGAACCTTCACCTCACACTCGAGGACGAGAGGGCTGATGGTCTTGGTACCGGAGCTGGTCGGGAACAGGATCATCTTCCTGATCGTGGCTACCGTGTACCGCTTCCCGCCGATCACTTGGGCAGACGTCGTGGGCTGTTTTTGCTGGGGTTCCTCTTCTACCCAGAATCCAGCGGTGCCGGGCTGCTTCGAGATGCTGAAGGAGGAAACGTTGACTCGTGTATAGATCTTGTAGCTCAGAACAATAGCCTCATTCTGATAGGCGCGTTCCTTGTTGACCTCAGCTCGGACAAACAAATCCCCTTCTGGGAGAAACGCGTCTTGATCGGACCGGCCTGAGGAGGGGGCCTGGCGCTGCGAAACCTGGGTGATCTGAATCTTCAGCGGACTGGTTTGGTGGACTTGAGCGCTTGTCTTCACCTCGATCGCTCCGATTTCAAAATCTCCGACCTGAGTGGCCTGGAAAGTGAAGTTGACCGTCTTGGACGACGACATGCGACCGTTGATCAGTTGAATCTGCTGTGAGCTGCCGCTGCCCAGGAAGGTGGCAAAGCCCTCCATCTCGGGTAACTTAGGATCCTCAGCAGAACGCGAACCGCCACCGGCAATCTCGACGGAAAGAGTGAACCGCTCTCCCAACCGAACCGAGGTCCTATCCAAATAGGCTCTAACCGTCAGATCCTGGGCAGCGAGCGGGACAGCAGTTGGCCCTGCGATCATCGTCAGTAAGACCAGCCTCAATATAGCGCACGCTGAAAACAATCTCAGTACACTGGACATTCGTTCGAGTTCTACCAGTCTTTCTCTACAGGGACAGTGCCCTTGGTCTTGAGCTTCTTTCTCTTCAACTCCTTGCTACTCTCGTTCAACGCCTCCAGCAGACGCTCCGCTTCTTCCTTGGACATCTTGGGAATCGACCGAGAGTCTGCCTCCTCGGAACCTGAATCCTGCTGTTGCTGCTCGGCCTGCTCTTTGCCCTGACCCTGCTGCTGCTCTGACTGATTCTGATCGGAGGCCTGATCCTGACTATCTTGTTCCTGCTCTCCTTCCTGGTTCTTATTCTGACTTCCGTCCTCATTCTGGGATTGATCCTGATCCTCCTGTTTCTCCTGCTGCTGATCCTGCTTCTCTTGTTCTTCGAGCTTGCTCCTGACGAACTCCAGATTGTGCTTGGAATCTTTATCATCCGGATTGACTCTCAGCGCGTCCTGATAAGCCTGGATACTGTCCTCTAGCTTGCCCAGTCGGTAGAGCGCATTGCCCAGGTTGTAGGAGGCGCTGGCCTGAAGCTCAGGGTCTTCCGTCTGCATCGCCTGGGAAAAGGCTTCAATCGCCTCCTCGTACAGATTCTTCTTGTATTCCGCATCACCCAGGTTGTAGCGGATCACTGCCGAGGAGGGATCCTCCTCTAGCGCCTGCTGATATTTTTCGTGAGCTTCGTCGAATCGGCCCTCGCTAAACAGGCTGTTCCCCTCCGAGACCTCATCTCGGCCGGCCTGACCTAATCCGAGCTGAGGCAACAGCCAAAAGGAGATAGTCCATCCGACGACCAGCGGCCGGATTAGCCTTGGAGAGATAGCGAGAAACGTCGGATCGATCATTGGAATCTACCCTGCCAGACTGCTTCGACCTTCCTTCTCTCCGCCAGAATGAGTTCCACCACAAGCAAGCAAAGGGCTATCAGAACAAGAATCTGAAAGCGTTCTTCGAACTGGGTAACCTGGAGCGAAGAGAGCGTCTTCTTGTCCATCCCAGCTATGTCGGCGTAGAGTTCTTGGAGCTCAGTTACCCCCGGAGAAGCCCGATAGTATTTTCCCCCGGTGCGTTCGGCAACCTCCCGGAGCGTGACTTCGTCCAGCCGAGTCATTACGACTTCTCCCTCACCGTCCTTCTTGAATCCCTTCCGTCTCTCCTTGGGCCCCTGGAGAGGAATGGGTGTCCCCTGGGTCGATCCGATGCCTACGGTATAGATTCGGACTCCCTGGTCCGCCGCCTCCTTCGCTGCCTCTAGCGGTTCACCGGTGTGCCCCTCTCCATCGGTCATGAGTATGAGCACCTTGTGTTTCTGTTCTTTCTCCGGGAACAGCGTCATCGATTTCTGCATCGCAGACGTCAAAGCGGTCCCGGGAACCGGTATCAGGTCGGGCCCCATCGCATTCAGGAGCATTGTGGCAGCTCGTTTGTCCAGAGTCAGTGGGCACTGAACAAAGGCCTCTCCGGCGAAGGCGATCAACCCTATCCGATCCCCCTCTGACATGTCGATCAGGGAGCTCATCGCATGTTTGGCCTTCTCCAGGCGATTGGGTTGGATGTCGCGGGCCAGCATTGAGAGAGAGACGTCCAGGGCAATCACGATATCCTGACCTTCGCGCTCGATGGTCTCCACCTTTGAGCCGAACTGCGGCCGGGCCAGGGCTGCTACGAGGAGGGCCACCCCCAACAAGAGCAAGGTCGCCTTCAACCACTGCCGGCGCCGGCTGGCCGACCCCGTCAATCTTTCCGCTAGTTTGGTGCCGACGAACCTCGTCAAGGCCCTTCGCTTCTGGCGAAAAGCCCAGAGGAAGAACACGAAAAGAATCGGCATCAGGCCAAGCAGGTAGAGGAATTCTACTTCGGCAAATCGGAGCAACCTATCCCCCTGTTTTTCAAGGTGCCAAGTCCCAAGGCACCCACTCCCAAAGCACCAACTCCCAGGGTCCCAATTCCCAGGCAAGCTATCTCAGCGGCGACTTGCCCTTAAGGGATCTTTCGAAACCGGGTATTGGCTAACCCGATCTCACCCAGCAGGAGCACGGCCGCCAGGATCAGCGGGTAGCCGAACAGCTCCCCGTAGCGCGTGTACTCCTTGACCTCGATTTCAGTCTTCTCCAACCGATCTATCTCGCCATAAGTCTCTTCGAGACTCTGCCGATCGGTGGCCCTGAAGTAACGTCCACCGGTTAGGTCGGCAACCTTCTTCAGGGTATCTTCATCGATATCCACTCGGATCTGAGCGTACCTCTTACCCAAGAGCGGATCTTGTACTGGATAGCGGGCCACTCCCTTGGCACCGGCACCGATCGAGTAGATGCGAATTCCCAAAGCCTCAGCCATCTGGGCTGCAGTGACGGGATCGACTTCGCCCCTATTGTTGCGTCCATCGGTCAACAGAATCATCACTTTCGACTTCGCCTTGCTATCCCGCAAGCGATTGACGCCCGCCGCCACACCCATTCCGATTGCGGTGCCGTCGTCGATGACTCCCACGCGAATCTCTTCGAGAAAGTTCAGAAGCACACCATAATCTAAGGTCAGCGGACACTGGGTATAGCCGCGTGCGGCAAACACCACCAGACCAATTCGATCGTTCTTGCGCTGCTTGATGAAATCGGCGGCTACCTGCTTGGAGGCCTCGACTCGATTCGGCTGGATATCCTCAGCCAACATTGAGCTCGACAGATCCAGTGCCAGAATCATGTCGATACCCTCCGTCAGGAGCTCCTCCTGGGCAGCCCCTGACTGAGGTCGCGCCGAAACCACGATCAGGGCGGCGAGAACCAGCAGGCGCAGCGCGAATAGAAGATGCCGGGCGCGAACCGCCGAAGGCTTGTGCGCCGCCTTGAGCGAGCCAACATGTGGGAAGCGCGCGGCTGGGGCTCCTCGGGCGTGCCGCTTGAGGTACCAGAGACACAACAGCGGAAGCAGGACGAGAAGCCAGAGATAATGGGGATCAGCGAATCGAAGAAACATCTCACATGACTTGGCTTGGGAGCTCTTCGCTACCCGGGACGTGCGTCTCTGTCTTGGCTGACGCGAGCGCCTGAAATTTCTCTTCCTCAATGGTTTCAGCCGACTTCTTCGTCGCATTTACGATGTCGGTGGCGATCTTCATCACCTGTCCGTGCTGCGCCTCTGAGGGCCTGTATTTCGCAAACTTGACCAAATCACACAGGCTAAAGAACTCCTGAAAGAGTCGATAAGCATCGACCTCTATCTTCGCGCCTCGGAGGCGATCCAGAACTTCAGTCGAGGTGAGCTCCATCGCCTCAACCTGGAACCGCCGCCCGATGTAGCGGCGTATGATTTCCGAGATCTTGATGTAGTACAGCTTGATCATCTGTTGCTCAAGCAAACCCGAATCTCGTAATTCGCGAAGAGCTCGGTAGGCTTCCTCATGGGGCGAGAGCTGCACCTGCTTCGGAGCAGCGACTGCCTCCTCGCTCCGGTCTCGCCGGCGGTACCACAGGAAGCCAAGCGCTCCAAGGGCAATCAATCCAGCGGCAATGACAAACCAGGGCCACAACGACCACCAGCTTCTGGGTATGGCAACCGGCGCCTTGATATCGAGGATGTCCTCTGCGTCGTCGGGCTTGACACTCTCTATGACGAGCGCAATAGCCTCGGAGGAGACCTCGCTTTTCTGGGCCTCATCCCCGCTCTGGTAGGTCAAGCTGAAGGGAGGTATCTTGAACTCCCCAGTCGAGAAGATGGAAAGCGAGTACTCGAAAGTCCAAACGCTCTTGCCGTCCTCTGTCACAGGCCCCGTGGCTTGATAGCTTCTGACCTCGAAATCACCGATCTCGTCTGTTTCCTGGGGGAGGTCTACCTGAACCCCATCGCCTGCGGACAGGGTCACGGTGTAGCGAATCACGTCGCCCACGGTGATCCGCGATCGGTCTGCCTTCGCGGACACGGCCGGCTCCTGCTGCGCACCGGTCAGGGTGGACGCCAGCAAGAAGCCGCACAGACCCGCTCTCAAGAGCGAGAAGCGAGATCCCGGCTTCATCGGAACCTCCGTGCTCTGAGGCGG
Organism: Acidobacteriota bacterium; assembly: GCA_965219855.1. Classification (GTDB taxonomy): domain Bacteria; phylum Acidobacteriota; class UBA6911; order RPQK01; family JAJDTT01; genus CAUZIZ01. The sequence continues at coordinate 50,809 of CBDCOR010000008.1, read as the reverse complement.
AAGAAATGGATCAGCGGCTGAACGTAGGGACGATCGGTGCTTATGTTGATGCTGTCGACGCTAATCGATTTGAAGAATTTCTCTCTTTTTGCATCCTCCTCACGTACCTGGGCGGCGAAGTCTTCGCGGACCTGGGTATCCCTCGTATCCATGATCAGGCGCTCACCCGTCTCCGCGTCCTCAAATTCGATATATCCCACGTTGGGAAGATTCATCTCCCGAGGGTCACTGACTTGAACGGCTACCAGGTCATGCCTGCGGCTGGCGACTCGAAGTGCCCTTTCGAAACTCTTGGACAAGAAGTCGGAGACAAGAAAAACCACGCTTCTTCGTCTGATCACGTGAGTCAAGTATTCCAGCGCCCTCGCAATGTCGGTCGACTTCCGCCCTGGCTGGAAGTACAAGAGCTCTCTCAGGACCCGTAGCACGTGGGCGCGTCCCTTCCGGGGAGGCACGAACTTCTCCACTTGATCGGTGAAGATGATGAGACCTACCTTGTCGTTGTTCTTGATGGCTGAAAATGCCAGGAGGGCACAGATCTCGACTGCGATTTCGCCCTTCATTCTCTCGCCCGAACCAAACTCCCCGGAGGAGCTGGCGTCGACGACCAACATCACCGTGAGCTCTCTTTCCTCCTCGAACACCTTGACGAAGGGGTGCCCCATCCGGGCTGTGACATTCCAGTCGATACTCCTGACGTCGTCGCCGAACTGATACTCCCGCACTTCCGAGAAATTCATTCCGCGGCCCTTGAAAACCGAGTGATACTCGCCCGAGAAGACCTCATTCACCATCCCCCGGGTCGTGATCTCGAGACGACGTACTTTCTTCAGGATCTCTCTAGGTATCATGTTCTAGGGGGAAGTGAGTAGTTAGGAAGTGAGCATTAGTGGAGTGAGCAGTAGTGGAGTGAGCAGTGGTGATTATCTGAGCACCGATAGACCTGGTCACTGTTTTACTGCTCACTTGCTCACTGCTCACTGCTCACTGCTCACTATCCATCACGGCACTTCGACCGTGTTCAGAACCTTCTGCACCACATCCTCGGAAGTCACCTCTTCTGCCTCGGCTTCGTAGGTTACGATGACTCGGTGTCTCAAGATGTCCAGCCCAATCGCTCGCACGTCCTCCGGGGTCACATAGCCGCGGCGTTTCAGGAAAGCGTGTGCCTTGGCTGCCTTGGCCAGAAAGATGGAGGCGCGTGGAGATGCTCCATAGGAGATCAGGTCTTCCAGCTCGCTTAACCCATAGTCCTTGGGTTGTCGCGTGGCGAATACGATATCGATGATGTATTGCTCCACTTTGGGATCAATATATACTTCCCCGACCGTGCTTCTTGCTCTGACGATCTCCTGCGGTTCGACCACAGGGTCGGGCTCAGGTGTCGTTCCTCTCGTCATCCGACGCACGATCTCCAACTCTTCCTCCTGGGACGGATACCCCACCGCGAGCTTCAACATGAAACGGTCGATCTGGGCCTCGGGTAGGGGGTAGGTACCTTCTTGTTCGATGGGATTCTGGGTGGCCAGAACCAGAAAGGGATCGTCTAGAGGAAAGGTAGTCTCACCGAGTGTAACGGTTCGCTCTTGCATCGCTTCCAATAGTGCAGACTGCACCTTGGCGGGAGATCGGTTGATCTCATCTGCCAGTATGAGGTTGGCAAAAATCGGACCTTTCTTGGTCTTGAAGGTCCCTTCCTTTTGATCGTAGATCAGGGTCCCGAGCAGGTCAGCTGGAAGCAGATCAGGAGTAAACTGGACACGCTGAAACCGTGTCTGGATGGCCCCTGAGAGAGTGCGTACGGTGAGCGTCTTGGCCAGCCCTGGAACTCCCTCAAGAAGAACATGGCCATTCGACAAGAGTCCAATGAGCAGCCGCTGCACCATGTAGTCCTGACCTACGATGACCTTTCCAACTTCTGCAGTCAGGGTTTCAACAAACCCACTTTCCTGTTCGATCTTCCTGTGAACCGCCTCGATATCGATACTCATTTCTCCATTCCTTCATACCTTCAGAAGCAAGTACTGCTATTAGATGAAAATATTACCTAAAAAGCACAATTCTCCCGGCTGTCATTCCTATTTCACGTACTCCGGTCAGATGGGTTTCGAAAAGGGGATCAGTCTGGTGTGAAAAGCTGCCTCACCGCAGCCGGATCTGCCGCATCCGTACTAGCCCGGATTTCTCATCGCTTGTCGTAGCGAGGCGCCGCAAGGGCCGTCCTGGCAAGGCTTGCGACCGAGACCACTCGTGGCGAGCCGCCGCAGTCGTACTTGTACAGTACGTCGAGGAGGCCGACCGAGCATAACACAGCCAGGGCGGATGATTGCGGCGTCGCAGTAGACCAGCGATGAAAAATGCGGGCTAGATGCGAAGCTGCTCTCTTCAGGTGAGAAACCCGACGAGGTTCAGCGTGGTGATTACCGCCAGCACCATAAAAAAGGATCCGCCACAAAAGAGGCCGATCCGCATAAACCAGCCTGGCCTCAGGCCTGGTGGGAGCAGCGTCACGTTGACGAAGAGCGTATGAAGACAACTGATACCAAGAGCGTAGTTGAAGATGTTGGCTGCAATCTTCAACAGGTCCAGGGGAGGAGCGATAGAGAGAACGATCATACCGAAGGTCGCGTAGCAGGCGAGGACACCGAAATAGACCCAGCGGATCTTGCTGCGATCCAGCTTTCTGAGACGAGAGCTCGATGTCCAGAAGACGTCGACCCAACGCCGAACAACTCCATCTGCACTGGTCGCCATCGAAGGCGCCAGGACCAGGAAGCCACAAAACATAATCATGTACCAAAAAAGCTGCCCCGAAGCGGCTCCCCAGGCAGCTCCCACATGCTGCCTCACCCCATCCGCGGTCATGCCGGCTGCCAGCCAGCTGCTCGCCTCGGTTCCACGAGGCAGGAACTCAACCGAGAGCATGCTCGGCAGCGCAAGTCCCAGGAAACAAGCTGGCATCCAGACCGCCACCTGATCCCGGACCACGTGCCGATACCACCTGCGCCATTTGGGGAGAGAGGCCGTGGTCACTTCGAATACGGTCCCAACGTGGGAGAGGGTGATGTTTTGCCCGCCGACCAGACTCGGAATTGCGCCTATATGGTGCCCCATACCCCATCCCTGATCGCGGGTGTAGTTGCTGATCGCCGAGTTGGAGAGTCCACCGCTTCCGGCAATTGCGGCGAAGGCTGCCAGCAGCGCAATGGTGCTGAAGTCGATCTCGGGCACACCCTTTCCGCTGAAGACGGACACAAACACGTTGGTGGTTTCGCTAGGACCCGTAGGAAGTGACCCGAAGTGAAGGAACCCTCCGAAGATCTCGTACCAGGTTGAGGGACTGGAGTGGAAAATCGCAACAATTGAAAGAAATCCAAGCACCACGACGATCTTGAAACTCATGATGGCTTTCAGAGAATTGTAGATTTTTCCTCCCACGATCAGCGGCACCATCGCTAGCAGAAAGATCAGATAAGCGAGGAGCCGCATCAGCCACCAGTGCATGTCGTTGTTCATGGGGTCGGGGAGCACACCTCCCAATAGGACAGAAGCCAACGGTGTTGCCGCATTGGCCGCCAGGTAGGGGAATACCGCTCCAAAATCCAGAACCAGATAGGCGCACACCCAGAACTTGGGACCGGGTAGAGTCCGAAACTTCCCGGTGAAAATCGGTTCCCCCGTGTAGAGCGTATAGCGGCTGATCTCGATGTTGTAGAAGACCTGCCCCACGATACTGAGAGTGGCCAGCCACATCAGGGTTCCGCCGTACTTGGCGGTCACGGCTGGTCCCATCAGCCACTCTCCACCTCCGATGGCTCCGCCACCCAGAACCAGTCCAGGCCCCAATAGCGCGAACCAATTTCGCCAGGTAAACCGAGGGGCATCAATTAGCTCACCCGTCTCCCAGCGAGGCATTTGCTTGGAGCCGGGGTAAGGGGACTCGAATTGTGTGGACTCGCCAGCCTCGGACTCTGGGAACCCTGAAGATGCGTCCGCGGAATCGTCTACACCTGAAGCTTGTTCGGCTTCGGGGCTGCCTTCGGTCATGGTTATAGCTCCTAAACTCTTTTCAGAGAAAAACCCGCAAGTTCCAGACGGAGCATCTTACCACTCTGGCTCGCAGGTTACAGTTGAAAAGATAGCGGGCCGGAAACTGCGGGTTGCGGGTCGGCCCTGAGCTGCACGCCCCAATTTTCTGGTGATCCTTAGCACATAGTGGAGAAACAGCCTGGTCGATATGGGTAGGAGCGATGATAGGACAAAAGGCTCCCCAAGGGCGACACTGCGACCAACAATTTCTCCGTTGCTTCATGGAGGGCAGTTTGAGCCTGGACGACGAACTGACCTTCTTGATCCACCTGGATGACTGCAGAACCTGCTGGGATCTTGTCTACGAAGCCTGGAAGGCTCGAGACGCCCACCTATTCCAGACCACGAGGAAGCTGCTCCCCGTCGAAATAGCTTCTTGATCCCGGAGTTGGAACTCTTGGCTACCGCTGGGTGCCGCGAAGGGATACTGGGAGCTGAAGGGTCAGTAGCTGGGAACGGGGGAGCTCACTGCTCACTGCTACTTCATTCCGCGTTGAGGCGGCGGATTTTGATGCCCCGGAACCAGACTGGATCGCCATGATCCTGTAGTGCGATGTGACCGGTCTTGCTCTGGCCGTAAGCCGGCATAGCGGCAAACTTGCTCTTGGCTACCCTTTCCGCCCAGTCGTCGCTCCACAGTTCGTATTCCACAACTTTCTCACCATTCAGCCAGTGCTCGACTTGAGCTCCGTTGGCCACCAGACCGACCTGATTCCATTCTCCTGCCGGCTTGATCACCTCTTTGGAAAGCGGATGGAGGGCGTAGTTCGTTCCCGCTCGAGTCTCCGGCTTGGAGCCATCTTGGTGACCGTCATCGTCCAAAACCTGCATTTCCGGCCCAGATTCCCAGGCGTGATCGAAATCCTCTTCGCTCACGTGAAAAAAGATTCCACTGTTGCCACCCTGAGAGACCCGCCATTCCAACCTCAGCTCAAAATCCTGGTACTGCTCCTTGGTGATAATGTCGCCGGTTCTTGCATGTCCTGAAAAGTGAATGGCACCGCCCCTGATCAACCAGCCAGCGGGGACAGTCTGCTGTTTGAACCCACGCCAATGGTCGAGACTATTGCCGTCGAAAAGTAATTCCCATCCTTCGGCTCGCTCCTCGGGGGTCAATGAGTTTGCGACCTGGACATCCTCCTTTAGCGCCTCCTCAAATTCCTTCTGCGCCATTTCTGCCTCTTCATCCCGGCAGTTCTGTGCTGAGATCAGAAGCAGACAGAGGACAAGAATATGAACCAAGGTTGCTTGGGATTTTCGAGACATCTCTTCACCTCCACCTGAGCGAAAACTCTGCGAAGTTATTCTTGCACGAACCCTAACCCGGATTATTCATAAGTTTTCTACTGCGGCGGCGCAATCATCCGTCCTGGCTGTGTTTCGCTCGGTCGGCCTCCTCGACGTACTGCACGAGTGCGACTGCGGAGGCTCGCCACGAGTGGTCTCGGTCGCAAGCCTTGCCAGGACAGCGCTTTCACCGCCTCGCTACGAAAACTTATGAATAATCCGGGCTAACGCTGGCGAACGAACTTCTTCAATTGCCCGTCTGAGGCAACCTCGCTGACGTAGATGTCTCCCCTGCTGTCTCCCCAGATTCCATGGGGATAGCTGCGGAATTGGTGGGGCTGGTCGCCGGCCTCTCCCCACTGCGACAACACTTTCCCTTGCCGATCGAGAATCGACACCCGATGACGAATCTCTGCCATGAAGATGGTTTCACTTTCATCGAACCACAACTTGTCAGGCTGCAGAAACCCAGTCCACTCCTTCAAGAATCGGCCGTCTCCGTCGAATATCTGGATCCGGTTGTTCTCCCGGTCGCAGATATAGACCTGATAGTCGGAGTCGACCCAGACGCTGTGGACGAGGTTGAATTGTCCCGGGCCACTCCCGGGTTCTCCCCAACTGGAGAGCAGGACTCCCTCCGCAGAGTATTTGTGCACTTTCGAGTTTCCGTATCCGTCGCTGACGAAGAGGCAGCCATCAGGAGCTACGGCCAGGTCGGTCGGCAGGTTGAAAGGAACCCCAGGTGGCCTGGGAATACCCGGTGTCCCCAGAGTCCATTGGAGCTGCCCCTCAGAGTTGAACTTGTGGACGCAGTGAGAACTCCATTCCGTGCAGTAGATATTGTCGTCGCCATCGATGAAGATTCCGTGGGCGTTCTCGAGGACGTCGTCACCCCAGGACGTCAGGAAGTTCCCATGACGATCAAAAACCACCATCGGATGTTCACTTCTGCTGTAAACATAAACCCGATCCTGGCTGTCTACTGCCACGCCGGGAATCCAGCCGAAAGTCCAGCCGCGAGGCAGTTTCGCCCAATCTGGGATTACCTCGTACTGATATTCGCCGTCGCCTAACTGCATACAAAACACCTCACAAGTTGTTGGATTTTGAACCGGAATTGGATCACTTCGCCCTCCCGATGTCAATCGCAAGGAACTCCATCGCTTCTGCCGTATCCGGAAATGGCTCCGACACCGGTCCGGTGATTGATACAATGGAGAACCATGTCAACGCGTACCAAGGCCCTGGCCATCGTAGGCACGCTGGCTTTCGTGGGCTACCTCCTCTACTCGACGATGAGTCTGAACGTTTACAGCTGTGACGTGTGCATCGAATTCAAGGGTAAGACTCTTTGCCGTTCCGCCTCCGGAGCCACACGAGAAGAGGCCCAACGTACAGCTAGCGACGTTGCCTGTGCCTTGTTGGCCTCAACTAGAACCGAGGGCATGGCCTGCTCGCGAACCCCACCCAAGAGTATCGAATGCCGCTAGCCTGGACTCCAGCCGCGGTGCTATACTCTCCTCGCTCGCGCCCGGCTGGCCCGTCAAGTGGGATTTTCGGGATCGCGAATGGATCCCTTGAGCGCGGTGGCGTTGGGACAGCATGAAACCCCTAGTGGCGTAAATCTCGTCTTGTTTTTGTAGGAAAGACACCGATGCATGTCGATGTTCGAAAATCGGGCGATGTCGTCATCGTCGACCTTGAGGGCCGCCTGGTCGTAGGCGTGGGGGATCAGCTGCTCAGGGACATCATGAACGAGCTTCTCGCAGAGGGTTGGCAGAAGGTACTCATCAATCTCTCCGGCGTTTCCTGGATCGACAGCTCTGGGATTGGCGAGCTGGTTGCCGGCATCAAACTGGCCAAACGATTCAACTGTTCGGTCAGACTCCTGCGGGTGGGTGACAGAGTGAAGCACGTTCTCTCACTCAGCCAGCTTCTGCCTCTTCTGGATGTCTACGAGAGCGAGGACGAGGCTTTGGCGCAATTCAAGGAAGAGTCCACTCCGACTAACCTAGAAGACTGACAGACCTCGCGCCTGAGAAGCTCCGCTCCGCCCCGGATAATCCAGCAAATCTTCTGTTGCAGCTTCGCAACCAGCCGAAATGGGTCGCGCGACCGATTCGGTGGAGGGCAAGCACACGTACAGGTGCGAGTTCTGGTCGAACACGGCGCCACACACTGGGTCTTATGGAAGGGAGTATTGGGAGGGACGCTGTGCTCTCTCGCAGTCTATCCGGCATACTCAACTCTCTCTGCGCGGTTCCGCGTGGAAAAGCGCTTTCGAACCGGCCGCGCCTCAGATGCCACTGATACTAGCCCCAAAATAAGCGCAAGTTCGAAAATAGACCCCTTTGTCGGCTCCGAGGAGCCATTTTGGAGACCTAAATTCTAAATTTCGGCGCGAAGTCACTCAGAACAGGCACGTGTTCAGCTGTCCTCCACGCCGATCGCTCAGGGAAAACGATTCTGCCCTCTTGGGGGGCGTTTGTAGAGACACCTCGCCCCAGCTCTGGCGACCCTCGGAGCTACTTTATCTCCTTTCAGTTTCAGGTAGCTGGCCGGTGTTTCAACCACTTACTGCCTTCCAAGAGAAGACGGCTCCAACCATTGACATCCAGCAGCCGATAGACCAACTGTCGGCCCCTGCGCAAAATCTGGCAGGGCATTTCAATGACCTCTCGCAGGAAACGGCGATACTCCATCTTCACCAGCTCTCGGGCTTGCAGTCGCGCCGGCAGCACCAACCCCATCCAGGCCTTCAGATTCCAGGCTTGAGCCGCAATCACCAGATAGGCCCAGTTGGCTACCAGCGTATCCGAGGGCATCCGCAGGGCCTCGACTCCGTTCTTGAGTTGTTCAATGACGTTCTCCTGGTTGCAGCGCCGGTTGTTTTCCCGTACGACTCCCGCCGTTCCCAACGTTCTGGCCGAGATATTGGTGACATAAAAGTGGTAGCGCGTCTGCGGCAGCAGCCGCTTCTGGCCTTTCTCGACCAGGATCGTCTTGCGCAAGATCACCATCCGATAGGTTCGCTTCGCTTTGCTCGGACGGTAGTCGATCTCCGCGATCTCTTCCCGTTCCAGCGTCAGCGTCTTGAACCCGCGTCTCTTGACAATCTCCGGCTTCACTTTGTCCCGCCGCTGGCGCCGCTTCTTCCCTTTTCCTTTCCCCTGGCTGGGGCGCCCCAGCTCTTTCCATCTCGCTTCTGGCAACGCCTCCGCCCACTTGACGAAGCTCGGATGGGCGTCGATCCCGAAGTCAAACTCCACGCCCGCCTCCGTCCAACGGTCAAAATGAGCCGTCAGCGAAAAATCCGTGTCCCCGCGCAGGCGCACCTTCCGAAAACCCGCCTCTCGAACCAGCTCGATACTCCGATCCAGCCATTCGGCCGCTCCCTCATGAGAGGGACGGTTGCCCGAGCGGTTGACCGCATAGAGCACCTCTCCCGTATTGGCCAGCGTCACGATCAGCGGCGCATAGCCCCACTGCCCGTCGTAGCTGATCTCCATCCCTTCCTTGCATTCGCCGCTCGTGGGGGCCATCGTCCCATCCACGTCGATCTCCGCCCGTTGGAAGAAACGGGCCGGTTGTTGGGCCCAGACCTTGAGGCGGCTGGCATTGACGGCTTCCATCAGATCCACCACGTCGGGCGCGTCAAAGCGGCGCACAAAGTCTCCGGCCGTGCTGGGGGCGGGGATCTTCTCGGCTCCCACCGCCTCCAGGAAACTCACACTCTGACGTCGCAGTTCAATATCCTGATAGCGGGTCCCGCCCGTGGCCACGTTGTAGATCAGGCTCAGGACGTGGTCCGATTCGTGGTACGGTTGGTGGCGTTTGAGCAGCGTCACCGCCTGGTCAATGGCTTTCCCCAGCCCACTCCACTTCACCACCTGCTGCAGCAGCCCCAGACCACCGTAACTGACCGCACCCGTTTTCTCCGAGACCTCGTAGCTGATGACCTCGGGCGAGAGCACCGGTTTCGGGTCTTGACCGTTCCAGCTGGGGCTCAATCGCTGAGCAACCTCTGCTTCCCGTTTGCGGATGATTGCGCTATCCTTTTTATTCACCTGAAATGCCTCCTTTCGGCTTGTTCTGAAGTTTCTTTGACAACCCCAGAATACCCGTCAGGTCTGGCATTTCAGGTGTTTACATGTGGTTTAGTCCACTTTCATCTACTTCTTTTGGGACTAGCGTCCTTCTTTGCCATTTCTTGTGACAGCAATCACACAAAAAGTGAAACCCTATCGTTGCACTAGCTCGACTAGTGGCACCCCCTGCACGCAAAATTGGTCCCGTGGCAGGGGAGACAGGTCGCCTTGTCGTACTCGAATTCCTCCGAGGCGTGGCGATCGACGAACTTCAGAGTATGGTCCTCAGGGCGGAGCTGGATACCCTCCAAATGACAGGTGGTGCAGCTGAACGGATTGTCGATCTCTGAATGGCAGACAAGGCAGTCGGACATTTGGGGCATGCCATGATCGTCGCTTTCGGCCAGCCCCCTGTGACAGGCCTCGCACTGGTTCTCCGTATCCAAATGTGTTCGAATCCCGCCGTGCGGACCCAGGTACTTCCCGGAATCAATGGCCTTGGCCAGAAGGGGCGCCAGGTTGCCCAGCCGTAGGTGGAACTGATGGTCGAAGCGGAAGGTCCGCTCGACCGGCTTCCAGCGGTAGGCCGCAGGGTCGATCAACACCGCTCTGGTGTTCTCGTGACACTCGACACAGCTCTCGACTCGGGGAAGGTTATTGTCGTTGGCAGCCTGACTGCCGGAGACAGCTGCGTGACAGTCGTTACATTCAAGGCCTCCCCGATCGAGATGAACTGAGTGGGAGAATCGCTGCTCGCTGCTAAGAATGAGGGCTGAGAAGAATAGGATCGGGACCGCGGTAGGGATCCAAATGCGAATCACGGAGTGGCACTCCCAAACAAATGGCGGCTCATGTTACGAGGAGCCATGTCAACAGTCAAGCGGAAGGGAGTGGCGTAAAGATTCGCCAGGATGTGGGATTCGCCCTTGATTCTCTCGCAATTCCGACGCTCTAATGGGCAGATGTGGTTACCATTCGGTCCCTCCTGCCTGATTCTTCTATTGCTGTTCTCTCCCCTTCTCGCCCGAGTCACGGGTTTCGAAGTCACTTCTCGTGAGGATCTGGTAGGCGGGAAATCGTTCGGGCTGGCGGGTCCTTACGAAAAAATCAGCGGCAGAATCCTCTACGCCATCGATCCAGCCCATCCCGCCAATCGACGAATCACGGACATCGACAAGGCCCCCACAAACTCGGAAGGAAAGGTCGAGTTCTCGGCTGACTTTTTCCTGCTGAAGCCGAAACAGATTCGGCGAGGGAACCGTGCCGTCTTCTTCGAGGTTTCAAACCGCGGTGGAAAGGCGCTTCTGCTCTACTTCAACCGGGCCAGCAGGAGCCGTGATTTTGTGAGCGAAGCCGAGATTGGAGACGGATTCTTGATGCGCCGCGGGTATACGGTGCTCTGGCTGGGCTGGCAATTCGACACCCGCCGAGGCGACCGGAGGATTAGGCTCTACCCACCAATCGCTCGCGAGAAGGATGGACCGATTCGAGGTCTGGTCCGGTGCGACTTCGTGGTAACAAAACGAGCCCGAGATCACATCCTTTCGGATCGAAACCACATTCCCTATCCAACCGCCGATCCCGCGGACCCAGCAAACGTCATGACCGTCAGAGACGGGGTCGAAGCGGAGCGCCGTGAGGTTCCTCGCTCTCGGTGGCAGTTTGCACGCTTCAGAGATGGGCAACTGACTCCCGATGTCAGCTACGTTGCGCTCGAGGGGGGATTCCAGCCGGGCAAGATCTACGAAATGGTCTACGTTTCCGAGGATCCTCCTCTGGTCGGGTTGGGCATGGTTGCCGTCAGGGACATGATCTCTCATCTCAAGCACAACACCTCCGAGGCCCTGTCCATACCCGGCAATGCTCTCAATCGGGCATTCGGATTCGGCAGTTCCCAAAGCGGGCGGTTTCTCAGAACCTTTCTGTACTTCGGTCTCAACCAGGATGAAGAGGGGAGGCCAGCATTCGACGGGGTTATTCCCCACGTTGCTGGAGCCGGTCGAGGCAGTTTCAATCATCGCTTCGCCCAGCCTTCCAGAGACGCTCAACCTTATGCTTGTTTCTTCTATCCGACCGATATCTTTCCCTTCACCGATGTGGAGCAGACCGACCCCGTTAGCGGGATCACGGATGGCTTGCTCACGCACTCGCCCGAAGCTCAGTTCCAGCCCAAGATCTTCTACACCAATTCTTCCTATGAATACTTCGGTCGGGCTGCTTCGCTGACCCATACGACCGTCGACGGGAAGCGCGATGCGCCCATGCAGGACAACGTCCGCATGTATCTCATTGCTGGAAGTCAGCACGGACCAGGACCGTTTCCACCCGCTATCTCGAGGGGACAGGAACCCAGCAATCCCATGGATTACAAGTGGTCGATGCGGGCACTCCTGATAGCGCTGGATCGCTGGGTGGTATCGGGCACGGCACCGCCGCCCAGCCGCTATCCCCGCCTCGATCTCAAGACGCTGGTCCCGTTCGAGAAGCTGAACTTCCCTAAACTACCCGGCGTCAACTTCCCTGAGCGTATCCACAAGGCCTTCCGCGTAGATTACGGTCCGAAGTTTCGAAGCGAGGGAATCGTAACGCTACAACCCCCCAAAGTTGGCACAACCTTCCCGATCCTGGTTCCAGCAGTGGACGAGGACGGAAACGAGATCGATGGCATCCGCCTTCCGGAGTTGGCAGTACCCCTCGCCACCTATACAGGTTGGAATCTCTTCAACTCGGCCTCGGGACCAACCAGCGCTCTTTCGAGTTTCCAGGGCTGCTACCTACCCTTTCCCAGAACGGAGGAGGAGCGGCAGCGGCGAGGGGATCCGCGCCGCTCGATCCAGGAGCGCTACCAGGGCCGAGCCGAGTACGTAGGGCGGGTGACCGACGCGGCTCTTGAGCTAGCAGCCCAGGGCTATGTGCTGAATGAAGACGTTCCCCAGATCGTCACCCAGGCTCGGCGACATTGGGATTATCTGATGAGTTCACAAGCTAGGCATCGCTGATCTGATCTGAAACTTCATTTGCAGAAGTAGCTTTGGCCTCCAGGCCGAAGTCTTATTCTTCTGAGCCTTTGGCTCGGACGGCGGCCTGGAGGCCACCGCTACGTCCCTCGACTGAAGTTTCTTTCAGGTACGATCCGGCGCCAAGCACTCTCTACCAAGCCGACCGCTTGCTTCCCCAAGGGTGTTTCCTCAGCTCATCCTCATTGAGATCGGTACCCCATCCAGGTCCATCAGGTATTCTCATGTGCCCATCCTCAATCTGAGGCGGCACGGTGACAAGGTCGTCCTTCCAGGGAACATCGTCTATGTCAATCTCCAGGATGCGAACATTCGGCAATACGGCGCAAAGGCTTGCGCTCACAAAGGACGCCAGGTGGCTGTAGTAGTTATGGGGCGCAACATTAAGCTCGTACACTGCCGCCAGATCCCCCACCTTTTTCGATTGGGAAAAGCCGTTCCAGGGGACGTCAACCATGAAAACGTCGGCCGCTCTACACTCGAAATAGGGAATGAAGTCACGCATGTAGTAAAGATTCTCTCCCGTACAAATGCGGGTTGAGGTGGATTGCTTTATCTCCAGTATCGCGCTGGGATCGTACATATCGATCTCGAGCCAAAGCAGATCGTAGGGCTCCAGCACCTTGGCAATCCTCTTGCAGGCCTCCGGCTTGAAGTTGAAATTGAGATCAAGATTGATATCGACATCAGGCCCGACCGCTTCCCGGAAGGTCGCGATCAGGGTCTCGATGTGTTCCAGGAGATCGGAGGTGACAACCTGGTCGGTGACACCTGGTCCGGTACCAAAACCCGGCATATGGACGAAGGACGGCTCCCCTGGGAACACGATGTTGGTCTTGAGAGCCGTGAAGCCGCGCTCGACTATCTCTCTGCCGAGGAGCGAGATGTCTTCCATGCTGCGGAGGGGAGGTGACTGCAGGAACTCGTTATGCTCGGCTCGCGACGTCCCGCAGTGGGACCAGTAGAGGCGAACCTCCTCTCGCGTTGGTCCCCCAAAAAGCTCCACCACTGATACGCCCAGATCCTTGGCCTTAATGTCTAAGAGTGCCAGCTCGATCCCGGCGATCCCTTTGGCCGCAATCCCACCCGGGCTCTGGCGTGAACCCAGGATCATTTCCCAGAACCTCATCTCGTAAGGCCTCGGGTCCTTCCCTAGCAGCAGCGGCTTCAGGTCCTGGATTGTGCCTGCCACACCCCAGGGATTCTTGCCATCGCTGCACTCTCCATAGCCGACCAGGCCGGTGTCAGTCTGCACTTTGACGAAGACCCAGGGCCTCCAGCCCGCATCTACTACGAAGGATTCAACCTCGATAATCTGCATATTCTCCTCACAGGATCTTGGGGCCTCTGTGGGGCCTCCAGGGCAAAGGACCGCACCGGGGTGAGCCGGTGGCGACCCATCAGCAATGCTTCTCGAACCAGGCCGCCATCCATTCGAAGTACCGCCGTTTGTAAACGTGGTTGGAATCGGGCTGATAGACCTTGAAACGCCCGGGGTGCCCCACTGCCTCGTACGCCGCACGCACCACCTTAACCATGCTGTCAACACCGTGACGGGGCATGTCCTCGTCACGGGTGGGAGCGATGACCATGAACGGCCGAGGACAGATACAATGCGCAACAATCCGGGGATGGTCGAAGTAACGAAGCAGGTGTGGGATGTAGATGTAGGAGCTGTGCCGGTCGGTGTCACCATCATGGATCAGGGCCGCCAGGCTCGCCACTGATCCGGCCACCGGAACTGCCGTCCCGATCGATGGATCGCAGGCCATTCCGTACCAGCTGATATTCCCCCCTAGAGACATCCCCGTCAGCCCGACTCGTGTGGGTTCCACCGCTGGGGTTGCAGCCAGAATCCTGGCTGCCCGCAGGGCCTCATCGACCATGACCCCCATAATCGTGCGGCCATAGGGAATCAGGAAGCGGATGTGCCTCTCCCAATGGCGCACGCTGGTGCGCCGGGCCGCGGTTCCCCGTAGGGTGATCGATAAGGTCGCGAAGCCTCGCCGCGCCAACTCCCTTGCCCAACCTCTCAGTGGACCCTGGCCAGGTCGATCGCGTTGAAAACGTGGCTCAATCAGCCTCTCCATGTCGCCGCCGGTTCCCGACATGCAGACAATTCCAGGCAGCGACCGCGCTGGAGCACCGGCTGGAAGCACCAGGGCACCCGGCACCTCCTCACCCAACGAGTTCCGATACCGCAGCCGTGTGATCTGCAGCCCGTCGCTGGTGGTCTCGTGGCGGCCTGAGTCAAACGCTATTTTTGCAGGGGGAAGCTCGACCCCCAGGAGCTCGAGCAGTTTCTCTCGCGTTTTCTCCGGAGGCAGATGCTCAGGATAGGGCACTTGAACGTCCCTGGGGATCCGGGGCTCCTCCTGTTCTGCCCCCGGTGAAGTCGAAGTCGGGAGCGGCTTCCCAGTCAGGCCGGCAAAGGGCATGACAAGCGGGGTCAGAAGAAAAGTTCGCCGATCTCGCCTCCTGGGGCCGGTTTCCTTTACCATATTTCTAACGCTAATTGTCCGATGGGCCCAGGTCAAGGCGCCAGAGGATCGAGGGGAAGCGATGACCAAAGCAGAGGCTCCGTTAACTGTCTACCTGGTTTTACTAGTGCTGACAGGAGGAGCGGCCTGTACCACGTTAAAACGTTTGGATTATGAAGGCTGGGATCGAGATGAATGGCAGCATCCTCAGCAAGTGGTGGAGTCTCTCGGAATTCAGGAGGGGGGCCAGGTTGCCGATATCGGATCAGGAGGCGGCTTCTTTACCTTCCGCCTGGCCGAAGCAGTTGGGCCCGGAGGCACCGTCTTCGCGGTCGACCTCGATGCAGGAATGAACGACTACTTAAGGCAGGAGGCCCGAGCGCGGGGCCACGACAACATTCAGGTCATTACGGCAAAACCGGAGGATCCGCTGCTTCCTGAAGCCGGAGTTAATTTGATCTTTAGCTGTAATACCTACCACCACATCCAGAATCGAGCACAGTACTTCGCCGGGGCTCGCCGCTACCTGAGATCCGGCGGGCGTGTAGCAATCGTCGACTTCGACGATTCACACTGGATTCCACGCCTACTGGGACATTGGGTCGAAAGGGACCAGATCCTGGTAGAGATGACCGAGGGAGGTTACCGACTGGAACAGGAGCTTGACTTCCTCCCCAGGCAGCATTTCCTGATCTTCAAGACTTCTGACTAGCCACCAGCCGCACTGGATTATTCAGGGAGAGATTCCCTGTCGGGGATAGAGGAGATTCTGCTGTTGTCCAGCTCTCTCCTCGGAACTTGGGCTCATCCTGCTAACGAGTCAAGTCGTGCGCGGCTCTGCCGGACTGGGCTTCGTAAGACTGGCAATTCCCCCGTGGCACCGTTGGCTGCGGCTGTTTCCGGTACTGCTCACTGCTCACTATTCACTATTCACTATTCAAGTTTCAGCTTAACCCCGCCTCCGGCTGCGCCGGATCGTACCTGAAAGAAACTTCAGCCGAGGGACGTAGCGGTGGGCTCCAGGCCGCCGTCCGAGCCAAAGGCTCGGAAAAATAAGACTTCGGCCTGGAGGCCAAAGCTACATTCACCAATGAAGTTTCAGCTTAGTCGGACCAGTCGATCGTGACGCCGATCATCTCTGGGGCTGAGGCATCCATTCTTCGATAGACGTCCGGAAGCTCCTGCCAATCAAACCGATGAGTGATGATGGGGCGGACATTCATGCGAGCGCGGACCAGCAGGTCGAGCGTCAGAGTCTGCGACCGCTTCCGGTCCCAGCGCGTCCCCGGGGGCGGATGCCCGTATGACGTGCGAATGGATAGATTCTTGGCCAAGTAGGGATAGCCGACAGCGCTGAAGGCCGGTTGGTCGGTGTGCCGAGCTACCACAACCACCCTTGCCTCAGGTCGCGCGATGCGAAGACCGGTCTCGATTGCGACCCAGGTCGAGGCGGCCTCTAGTACCAGATCGGCTCCTTCGCCGTCGAAGAAGTCTACTGCCTGTTCCTCAAAACCGGCATCCTGGGGACGACCCGTCCAATCGGCTCCCATGGACGCCGCAACCGCCAACCGACTCGGGTCGATGTCCACCACCGCCGTTCTTAGTCCAAACGCCTTAGCGTATGCCAAGGCCGATAATCCAATCAGGCCGGCACCGAAGATGGCGACATTCTCGTCGGGTGAGGGTTGCCCACGACGTAGTGCAATATGAGCCACCTCCAGGATGTGGAGGAACGGTCCTACGTCATCCGGAAGGACTTCGGGAAGCCGTGTCGCCTGGTTGGCCTGACAGGCTGCCACCTGCTTGTGCGGTTCGGGCACGAAAACTCGGTCGCCTTTTCCAAGCTCGCTGACACAAGATCCGACCTCGATCACATCACCAACCATGGAGTAGCCATTCTCCACTGGGAACTCAAAAGGCTGATTGGGAAAAAGGAATCGTCCCTCAGGATCCACCGGAACTCCCCGGTAGACCCTCAACTCAGTTCCCGTACTGATAGCGGTAGTCCGAGCGCGTACCAGAATCCCATTGGGGGGACACTTCGGCACGGGCACTTCTTCAAACTCGGCCTGGCGAGGGCCGCGAATCACGAGTCGCTTTGGCATCTGCTCCTCAACAGAGGAGTACTATAGCGCAACCGGAGAAGGTGAGAAACGAAACGGCACGACTGCACGTACTGATTCAGTGGATTATTTCCGGACACACTTGGGGGTTGGCCTCCGCCAGGTTGCCCCGGGCCAGAGGGAAGACTTGATTCCCACCCTGCCCCTTCGCCACGTAGAGGAACTCATCCGCAACTCGCAGAAGCGACTCTGGGGTGCACTGATCTGGCTTGAGGCAGGTGGCGTGACCCGCCGAGATTGTGACGACCACGGGCGTTCCTGAGGGTCCGGAAAAGGATTCAGAAGCTACCAGACTCACGACCCGACCGCTGATGGCCTCTGCTCCGCGGACTTCGGTTGCAGGCAGCAGCGCGACGAACTCCTCTCCGCCGTAGCGGGCAGCCAGATCCGTATGTCGGAGCGCCTCCTGGATTACCCTGGCAACGCCGCTTACTACCAGATCCCCGGTGGCGTGCCCGTAGGTGTCATTGATCACTTTGAAGCTATCGATATCGAAGAAAACCAGACTCAGCGGCTGGCCTTGTTGGAAAGCCTTCTGGAGCTCGCGGGGGAGCGCCACGTCCAGGTATCGTCGATTGTAGAGACCGGTAAGAGGATCCGTGTAGACCTGCTCCCTGAGCAGCCGGTTCTCGGATTCGATGAGGTCCGGGGACTTCATGAAGTCGGGGCCAGACTCGGCGGGACGATCCACCAGAACTCGGCGGGCTTGCTCGAGGACATAGGTCGTGGTTTCAGGCGTCCCCAGATTGATCTCAAAGGCAAGAGACACATCGGGCAGGACTTCCGCTATTTCTGCAAGAATACCTTGAAGTGCCTCCGGCTTCATACCCAGGGCGGCTTCAGCTACTCGGGCGGCATCGGAAGACGCTTTCTGGTGATCCTCTCTCAGCCAGGTATCGGCGATGTGACCCGAAAGCGACACGCACTGGACCTCCGGCTCCAAGTCCTGCAACGTCGTACTGTCCTGCTCGTGACTGAATTCAAAAGCGCGGCCGAACAACTCGGGAAAGTTCCACTTGTCGGCAAGGAATCGGCTAAGTTCTACGTGGGTTGAGTCCAGATCCTGGCTCTCCAGCTTCTCCAGCAGCAGGTGATCTCGACCAGATTTGGCAAACAGCTCTCCGTACTCATGCGGGTAGAGCGTTTCCAGGGCCAGCATTCCAATATCCTGGAGTAAAGCCACCAGGAACAGCGTCTCACCATTGGGAAGCTTCATCCAGCGAGCCGTGGTCCGAGCAGCAACGGCACTCAGCAGCGAACGCTGCCAGTAAGTCTTGTAATCAAAACTGCCGGAATTGGATCTCTTCAGATTGGAGGTAAGGCTGAAGCTCAGGGCAAGGCTGCAAAGCGACCAGACCCCTAGCAACGCACATGCCTGCCTGAGACTGGTCACCTCGCGACGCAGTCCGTAGAACGGTGAGTTCACTACCTGCAGAATTCTGGCCGCCAAAGCGGGATCGCGGCTAATCAGGTCTCCAGCTTCCTGTAGGCTAGCTTCTTCCTGCCGGCACAGTTTCAGTAGCTGAAAAACCACTCCAGGCAAAGTAGGCAGCTGCTGGCACTCACCGAGCCTCTTCAACAGCTCTGAATTCACCTGATTCTAACTCCCTTCTCTGGGCTTATCGGCACCGGTTGGCTCTTCCGTCAACAAATGTTGCTGACCAGTAGCGTCCCAGCGTTAGTCGAATAACATCAACTGTTTATGAATGTCACTATTCTGAGTAATGTAATGCATGTCCTGAAAGGCCTGTAAAATTGGGGTTTTCTCGAAGAGCGAGACACTCAGGACCTGGAGAATTGTGTAGAGCGGCAACTCGAGATAGAGGCGCTTGCGGATGATGGCGATGAGCAGGTAGGTACTGAGGGCGATCCAGATTTGTGTTTTCACGGCATTGGGACTGGTGCCGTAAAAGGCCTTGATGCGGAGATGCTGTTTGATCCATTTGAAGAACAGTTCGATCTGCCAGCGGAGCTTGTAGAGCCGGGCAATAGTCAGAGCGGGAGAAGCAAAGTCGTTGGTGAGGAATACTAGCCGCAGGTCGGTGGTGACGTCGAAGAACTTGATGCGACGCAAAGGTTCGGGGTAGGCCTTGGCCGGATAGAAGGTGCTCAGCAGGACAGTTTGGTCGCAGATCAGTCCCGTCGTTCTGTCCACCGGGTGGGAGTAGCGGCGGCGGAACTTGAAGTTGGCCTTGGCGCGGGTCACGAATAACGACCGGGCAGAATGGAGTCGGTACAGGCGCCCGAAATCCAGGTATCCGCGATCCATGATGTAGTAGGCACCGGGACAAGGAATCAGGTGGTCCAAGGCGTGGACATCGTGCAGTTTTCCGTCCGAGATCAGAACGAACTCGGGAATGGCGCCGTGCAGGTTGAGCAAGGTATGCAGTTTGATCGCCCCCTTGGTACGGCGGAAGCGCGCCCAGGGGAAGACCGAGAGGCACAGGTCGATGGTCGTGGAGTCCAAGGCATAGACGGTCGCGTTCAGGTCGACTCCCAGGTCCTCGTCGGTGTACAGGCGGCGCGCTTCGGCGATAAGCACTTGGGCAAACTCGGCATAGATGCGCCAGTCGCGCCTCTCGTTGGCATTGGACAGATTGTTGCGGGAGACCGTGGAGCGAATGCCCATGTGGAAGAGCTTGGATCTCATGGCCCGTAGGCAGGCTTCGATATCGCGCAAGCTCTCGCGATAGGTCAACTGTGCAAAGGCCATGACCCGGTAATGGTCGGCACAGCGGAACGACTTGACCTTGTAGTCGCCTCCGTAGTGCTGAACAATGCGATGAAAATGATGCCAGGGAAGATGCCGCATCACCTGAGAAAAAATCGTCGTGCCCGTGTACATGCTCGCCCTCCTTATGAACTGAAGGGCGTGAGCGTACACTCACTTTCAAGTCGGAAACACCCATTATCTTCTCTAACATATTACTCATTAATACTTTACAGAGATTAGAAGCCCAAACGTTGGGACACTACTGGTTGCTGACATAACCGAATGGGGTCTGAGCTCGGGTTGATCATCGCCCATCGCGGCTTCATACTCCCAGGACTAGCCGTCGCTATCGGAAGGGCTCGATCGTCAGATTGGAGTCTTTATTGAGGGTCGCCGTATGAGCAAAGCAATCGATCTAATCGACTACGGGATTCAGGCCGATTCGGGCTATCGGAACATCGCACCGGCTGTGCTCTACGAGCATGCGGTATTGCGGGACGAATCGGTGATTACATCTTCGGGAGCGATCGCCACCCATTCCGGTGAGAAAACGGGGCGGAGCCCGAAAGACAAGAGGATCGTAGAGCACTCCGAGAGCAGGGACGATATCTGGTGGAGTTCGGTGAACATGAAGATCTCTCCCGAATCGTTTCGCATCAATCGCCGTCGTGCCATCGACTATCTCAACGGCTGCAGCCACATCTACGTCCTGGACGGCTACGCCGGTTGGGATCCGACCTACCGCCTCAAGGTGCGGGTGATCTGCTCGAGGCCCTACCACGCGCTCTTCATGCACAACATGCTCATCCGGCCAAACGCCGAAGAACTGGCGATGTTTGGCGAGCCCGACTTTGTCATCTTCAACGCCGGGAGCTCTCCCGCCGATCCCACAATCGAGGATGTTGCCTCGGAAACGAGTGTGAGCCTCAACTTCGAGTCGGGTGAATTCGTGATCCTGGGTACTCAATATGCCGGTGAGATGAAGAAGGGCGTCTTCACCATCATGCATTACCTGATGCCCAAGCAGGGCATTCTTTCGATGCACTGCTCGGCGAACGAAGGAGAGAAAGGCGACGTTTCCCTCTTCTTCGGTCTTTCCGGAACCGGCAAGACGACTCTCTCCGCGGATCCCAAGCGGAAACTCATCGGTGACGATGAGCACTGCTGGAGCGACAACGGTATCTTCAACATCGAGGGTGGATGTTATGCCAAGTGCATCAACCTGTCGCAGGAGAGAGAGCCCGAAATCTACCGTGCGATACGCTTTGGTGCCATTCTCGAGAACACGATTCAAGATCCAGTCAACCGCAACGTCGACTACTCCAGCGCCGCCCTTACCGAAAACACTCGCGCATCCTATCCCATAGAGTACATTTCCAACGCCAAGATCCCCTGTGTCACGACCCATCCCCAGAACATCATTCTGTTGGCCTGCGACGCCTACGGAATCCTACCCCCGGTCAGCAAGCTCACGCCCGCCCAGGCGATGTACCACTTCATCAGTGGCTACACCGCCAAGGTCGCCGGCACCGAAGTCGGTGTCACCGAACCCGAGGCCACTTTCTCAGCTTGCTTTGGTGCAGCCTTCCTGGTCTGGCATCCCATCAAGTATGCCGAGATGCTGGCGGCCAACATTCGGGCTCACGGCACCAGCACCTGGCTCGTCAATACAGGTTGGACGGGGGGCGGCTATGGTGTCGGAGGGCGGATCCGGTTGCGATACACGCGTGCCATCATCGATGCAATACACGCCAATCTGCTAGACGACGCCCCAACCGTCGAAGATCCGGTCTTCGGATTGTCCGTGGTCACCGCCTGTCCGGGATGCCCCGACGAAATCCTGATCCCCCGGGAAGGCTGGACGGACCAGACCCAGTACGACAAGGCGGCAAGGAAACTGGCGGAGCTGTTCCAAAAAAACTTCAGAAAATATGCAGAAGCAGCGACTCCGGAGATTGCCGAAGCGGGGCCCCGGACGTCTCCTTAGCCGAGGTTTCCCCGCACTCTGTTCAGTTGCTGGGGCTGTAGTCGACCCACACTGGAGAAGCCCAGGCCAGTTCACCGTCCTGCTGCAGGACCCGTAGATAGTAGTAGCTGGTCTCGCTTCCCAGGTCAGCACCCTCGAGAAACTCGAAATCGACACGTGACTGCTGCGGCGAGACCTGATAGACGACCTTCTCATCCTTGATAACGTCAATTCTCGCAATCGTGTCCGTGCCCACGATCATAGCCTTGATACGCAGGGGAGTCGAGCTCACGAATTCCTCGCCCATCAGATGCTCTCCATCGGAGCCAAAATAGCGAACATCCATGATGATATTGTCGGTCGCCGCGTAAGCCCGACGTGCCCGAATCGCCTCCATCAGGCTCTCCCGGGTAAGGCTCTCCGCCAGGAGGCAGGCGTAGCTCATGTGCGTCGAATGATGGTCAGAGGAGGCAATGAAGCCCAGCTTGTAGCCCTTCCGAAGGGCGTTCCAGATGTGGCCCGGCTTCCAAACGTCCGGCGCTGGTTCGAGTGTCTTGGGCCGGGGAGCTCCTGGATGCTCGTAGGTGTCCCTGAGCCCTTGATAGATCTCAACCAGGTGCTCTACCTGTGGATCATTATCCCGCCAGTCGGTGCCCCCTCCACCCACTGAAGTGTGAGGAATCGAAGTCCCATCGTAGCGGCGCAGATACCAGAAGAGTCTTTCTGCCCCCTCCAGTCCCTTATTCTCCTGTCCTAGAATGGGCAGCACGGGTCGTCCCCGTTCCACGAAGATAATGTTGCGGTGCCCATTGGGGAATACGGCAGATCGCTCGTAGCTATAGAAGGCGACGAACTTCTCCTGTTGGAGCAGATCGGCGAATTTCTGGCTGCGCCACCAGGTGTAGGACTCGGCCACGTGGTCCGTGTGGTCGGTGATTCCCAGAAAATCCAGCTGGGCGGCATCCCGCGCATAGCGGTAGGCGTCGAGCAGGGAGCCGTCCCCGGCGCCGTCCACTGAGATGTCGGTGTGGCGATGAAGATCGCCTCGATAAATGGAGTAGGTCTTGCCGCCACTTTGAATACGATAGGACTGGATCTGTCTGGTCTGCTCGGTCTCGTTCTCATGAATCGGATCGAAGCTTGGGACTGGCTCAGGGGTGTAGGACTCCCGTCGCTGATGTGAACTCGCGGCGACCACTCCGAGCCGTTGAATTGCTTGCCTACGATCTGACTCAGCCCATCCAGCGTCGCCTGCCACACCAGCCATAGCCGATTCTCCGTGTCACGCAGGACCCGGTGAAAGATGTCCGGCCCCTTGTTCTGGGTCAACCTTTCCAGAGATGTCCAGCTACTGCCGTCGAAGGCCCGCCCGTACAAGTCCCAATTCCCTTCAACCTGCATCGACCAAGTGGCCCATACTCGTCCCGACGCATCCTCTCCCAGGGTCGTCCGAAACACATCGGCTCCCTCCACGAGTCTGATCGGCTCCTCCCAGCGCTCGTCTACTCGCTTCCGGGCATAGACCGACTTGCTCTCCTCTCCAAATTCCTGCCAAGCCGTCCACAGCTCTCC
Organism: Acidobacteriota bacterium; assembly: GCA_965219855.1. Lineage (GTDB taxonomy): Bacteria > Acidobacteriota > UBA6911 > RPQK01 > JAJDTT01 > CAUZIZ01. Next base: position 27,474 of record CBDCOR010000008.1, on the reverse strand, counting down.
GCCCTGCCTGGCCAGCACCGACGGATAGTCCTGCTGCCCAGTCGTCGACTGAACCGGCGAGAACACGGAGGGAACGACTTCGACTCGGACTGCTCCATCCAAGAAAAGCACCGGTTGAAACGCCTTGATATCTCCAGGACGGAACTGGAGTGCTCCCTTGTCGGTCTCCAGCCGGAGAGGAGCGTCTCCAGGATTACGCCAGACCTGAAGCAGGAGACTGGGAAGTTCGAGCTCGAAATCGCTTGGATTTCGCATCCAGGCGGGTCGAGTACTGCACACCCAGGAACGACCGTCGCGAACGTAGTCGTTGGGGAATTGGGGTTCCTCTGATGCCTGGTAGTTGTGCTCTCGGAGCAGGTCAGGCTCCACCTGGACAGCCTGACCTTCCTTCAGCAGGAGCCGACCATTCCAGGTCTGCGGCTCCCGATCTTTCAATCCGAAGGTTACCCGGAAGGAAGCAGTCGGAACTGGAATCTGCAGAGCGGCCGAAGCGGGGGCCTGTTTCTCTGAGGGAGGCCTGCAATCTGCCAAGCCGAGAAGGACGAGAATCACAGGGACAAACTGGAGACGGCTGTTCAATCGCATCTTCGCTCCTCACCCGCTATCACACGGGTCTTACCTCCAGGCAAGCGACAGAATGTCTCAATTGCCGGCCGAAAACTTCACCACGACGGGCCGGCCCTGTGGCACGGCCTTCCAGGCCGTGATTGTCGAGCCCCTGGCCCGACGACCAGAAAATCAGGGCAAGGATGCCCGTGCCACTGCAGGAACCCGAAGCTTCCTTCTCGAATGGGATCAGCGCTTCTGGAGATAGGATCGACCTGAATCAACCGACGCCACTAGCCAGGGTTTCCTGCTCAAGCCCGTGGATCCTGGAGTCAATCCTGCCCCCGACCAGGAGAGCCAGACTCGAGAGATAGAACCAGATAATCAGAACGATAACCGCGCCCAGACTTCCGTAGAACATTTGATACATGCCGAAGCTGTTTACATACAGGCGAAAGCCCAGGGATCCGAAGATCCACCCCAGCGTGGCGACGACGCTTCCAGGGGAGAAGATCCGCCAGTAAACCTGGGGTTGGGGAAGCGCGTAGTAGACCGTATGTATTCCAATGTTCAGGAGTACGAAAAGGAGTATCCAACGAATCGCCGTATACAGTGCCCTTATTGGGGGGCTTTCGACCAGGAGCGTAATCAACCAATCACCCCAGACCAGGAGAAAGGCCGACAGGATGATGAACAGGGAGACCAGTATGGTCACTCCGACTGAAAGGATAAGCTTCTGCAGGTAGGATCGACTGTCTTCCACTCCAAAGACACGGCTGAGAGGCCTGATGGTTCCACTGAAAGCCAGTGAGGCAATCAAGAGGGTAAGAAACAGCCCAACTGACAGAATTCCGGTGTTCTGGGAACGCGCCAGAGGGAGAATGATCGCTGTCACCACGTTCTCGTAGGTGCTCTCCGGCAGGAAGGCGTTGAGTTCCGCCAGAAACTTGCCCCACAGGTTGGGATCAACTGGAATGAAACCGATCAGCGCGCTCAGAAACAAGAGAAAAGGAAAGAAAGCCAGAAGGAAATAATAGCTGACCTGGGCGGCCATCCCCCAGAAGTCGTACTCGTTAATGTCGGACCAGATATCGACCCAGAATGCTCCTTTGCCCAAGCTCCGAAAGGCAAGGAGATCGATTCTCATGCGGGCGATAGTTTACCATACTCGTGAACGCTGGCTTCTGGCTCGCCGAAGGAAGGCTGAACTCTCGTGGAATTCAGACTAGAGGAAATCGAGCTGCTCTTCGCTAGCTTCATCTCGCTCTCTCTGGGACCTCTGATCTATCGAGTCTCGCGCGATCGATTTCGGATGCTCTCGCTGCTGGACGGCTTCATCTTCGTCTGCATTACCGGACTCGTTGCACTCAGCATCCTTCCTGCAATCCTGGCCCGAGGTCATTGGTGGTCGCTGCTATTCGCCTTCCTGGGAATGTTCGGTCCAACCTTCACAGAGAAGATCTTCAAAAGCGGTGCCGATCGAGTCCACTCGACGGCTCTGGTTCTGGGGCTGATTGGACTCTGCGTTCATGCCGCAGCGGACGGCGCCGCTTTGATCGATCCTCACCTTTCTCCCGGTCAAAGCCAGCACCTGCTGCCGTTTGCAGTCATCCTGCATCGCTTGCCAGTTGGACTCACCATCTGGTGGCTGGTACGTCCCATTTTCGGCATCCGGGCCGCTCTGGTGGTTTTCGCCCTTGTCATCATCAGCACCACTCTGGGGTTCGGATTGGGTCCCCAACTGCTCGTAAGCCTATCGAGTCAAGCCATGACCTGGTTCCAGGCCTTGGTGGCAGGTTCCCTGGCACATGTGGTCTTTCACCAACCCGGGATCAAATCTCAACTCATGGCACAGGGAGGACCTGGCAAGAAAACCGGTTGGTACGAAGGCTCCGGAGCCCTGTTGGGCATCGGGCTAATGGCAGCCTTCCTGGGAGGGGACGAATCCGTCCACGGCTCGATCAACCTTCCCCTATTTCGAACCTTTCTGGGACTGGCCCTGCGCAGTGCACCGGCCCTGCTTCTGGCCTATCTAGTAGCCGGTTTCATGAGCTCTTTTCTTTCCCAATCCTCAATCCGATGGATGAACAAGGGAGCAAAATGGACCCAGGCTGTGCGCGGAATGACCCTGGGCCTGCCCTTTCCCATCTGCTCTTGCGGGGTGGTCCCGCTTTACCGCACCCTGGTCCAGCGAGGGGCTCCAGCCACCGCCGCCATGGCCTTCCTGATTTCCACTCCCGAATTGGGTCTGGACGCCGTACTCATGTCCATCCCCCTGCTAGGAACACAGATGACGGTGGCACGGGTCCTGGCCGCGGCTGTGGTTGCTTTCGCTGTGGGCTGGATCGTCGGTGGGCCCATGACACCTTCCTCGAGCCCCGAACCCGAGAAGGAGCAGCAGCCACGCGAGACCGAAGGACAGGCCTTCGGTGCTAAAATCAGCCGCGCACTGAAGGTAGGACTGGGAGAGGTAGTCGATCACACTGCGCCCTGGATCCTATTCGGATTGACTCTAGCAGCCATCGCAGAGTCCTTCCTCCAACCCGGGCGCCTGAGTGCACTGCCCTCCTCCTTCGAAGTAATCCTCTTTACTCTCTTGGGCCTGCCCACCTACGTCTGTGCTTCCAGTGCCACACCCTTCGTTGCCGTCCTCCTTGCCAAGGGAGTCTCACCGGGAGCAGCCCTGGCGTTTCTGCTAACGGGTCCCGCCACCAACGTGACCACCTTCGGTGTGCTGGGACAGCTGCATTCGAGAAGAGTCGCTTTGAAGTTCAGTCTAAGCATCATTCTTCTATCTGCTGGCCTGGGTTACCTCACCAATGCTTTGCTGCCAGAGTTCAAGAGCGTGCCCCTGAGCGGGAGCACCGTCGAGTCCGCCTCTCTTCTGGAGCTGTTCTGTCTCATCTGCCTGGCTTTCCTCTACGCTTGGTCCCTGCTGCGCAGGGGAACCCGAAAGTTCGTGGGAGAAATATCATTCCGCGGACAACACGCCTAAAGTGAGCATCTGGGAGTAGACGCTCCGGCTAGGCTGAAACTTCAAGAAGAGGTCGCAAGTCGCAGGTCGCACGTCACAGGTCTCTTGTCCCTGGACGGCGTGGCGAAGAATGGGACCAGTAATGGGAAAACCATGAAAGCCTGAAGCGCCAGCGAGGGGTTGGGCCGCCGCAGCCGGGGGCGGGGCTAAGCTGAAACTTCATTGGGCGGACGTAGCTTTGGGCTCCAGGCCGAAGTCTTCCTCTTTACGGGCCTTTGGCTCGATGCACGGCGGCCTGGAGGCCACCGCTAGTGCGCCTGTGAAGGCGTTTGATCAGAAGGGTGAAAGTCCCTTCCAGGCTAACGTTACCGGCCTGAAGTCGACAGTGGTAACTGCGTTTCCGTGAGGAAGGGTGGAGAGCAACCTGAGACGAACGACCAATCCGTAACGCAAGTGAACTCGATTCGGCCAAGCCTGTCGGGGAGGGTCCTGGCAAAGCCCGAACCCTTGACCGCGCGACGGCCATCCCTCCGACCTGAACGGTCTGCCCGGGGGGATAGACGCGGCAAGTCACGGCGGTGAAGTAACGTGACAAAGCGACCGTGACGAAATGGCAATGCGGTGGTTGGAGATGGAGAGGTCGGAAGGTCAAACGAGATAAGCAGGGAGATCTGTCGGGTGAGGGACGTGGACGACCCATCGTGAGAGCTCGCAGTGGGGGACGCTGCGTGAGCAATGGCCCAGGCCCGCGGTGCAGTATCGCCCGCCGAAGGGGAGCGAACCTGGCGATACCGGTGAGGTCGGTTGAAGCGGCTCGACAGAAGTCAGAGCTCCCATAGTAGCGGGGAAGCCGTGCAGCAAAACGCGGTGGAGCGAAGGGGAGCAGGAAGGTAGATGCGAAATGACTAAATCGCGGAAACGTAACTCCGCCCAAAGGCGGGACTACATCCCGGTCACAGTGCCGTTTTCGGCTAGCCCGGCTGGAGAGCCCGCTGGCATCGAACAGTGGGCTCATCGCGCGGTTTGGACGGATCGCATGTTGGAGACACTTTTGAAAGGAAAGGTGAGAGGAGGGAAATGGCACACGCTGATCGATAAGGTGTTTTGCAGCCGGAACCTTTCCAGCTCGGCCGAGAAGGTCTTGGGCAGGAAAGGAGCGGCGGGAGTGGACCGGCAAACGTGGGGGGATTTCGCCGAACACGAGCGGGAGGAACTCGAATGGTTGCAGGAAGAACTGCGTGAGGGGACCTATCGTCCGGCAGCGGTGCTGCGGAGGTGGATTCCCAAAACAGGCAGTTCGGAAAAGCGACCGCTGGGGATTCCGACCGTGCGGGATCGAGTCGTGCAAACGGCTTTGGTCCACGGGATCGAGCCGATTCTGGAGGCCACGTTCCATGATCGAAGCTACGGCTTTCGTCATGGGCGAGGGTGCCACGGCGCACTGCGGTACGTCGAAGAGCTGCTCGAAGCCGGTTATGTGTATGTCGTCGACGCGGATCTGAAGGGTTACTTCGATACGATCCCGAAAGATCTTCTGTTGGACCTGATCCAACAGAAGATATCGGATCGCCGCGTGCTGGGCCTGGTTCAGCTGTTTCTGAATCAGGGGATACTGGAAGAGCTGCGTAAGTGGATTCCGGAAGCCGGAGTCCCCCAAGGCGCCGTTCTTTCTCCGGTGTTGTCGAATGCCTACCTCAATCCCCTGGACCATCGGATGGCCGATCTGGGCTTCCAGATGGTGCGCTACGCGGATGACTTTGTCCTGCTGTGTCGCGCACCCGAGGAGGCTGAAGCGGCCCTGGCCGAAGGGCGGGACTGGGTGGAGGACAACGGGCTGAGACTGCATCCCGAGAAGACACACATCGTGGACTCGCGAGAGAAGAGCTTTTCGTTCTTGGGCGATTCGTTCCGAGGCCGTTTTCGGTTTCCACGAGCGAAGAGCCACCGAAAGTTCGTCGAGCGCATTCACGAGCTGACGCCGCGCAAGTCGGGCGACTCGCTGGAGGTCATCCTCCAGCGGCTCAATCGCTCGACGCAAGGCTGGTTCAACTACTTCCGGCACTGTCATTGGAACATCTTCAAGGACTACGACGGTCTGATCCGTCGTCGTTTGCGACGCCTGCTTCTGAAGCGCAACCGGAAGAATAGAAAACGCCTCTGTCGAAATCACCGTTGGCCCAACGCCTTCTTTACGGATCATGGGTTCACGAGCCTGACTGACGCCCATATCCGTTTCGTCCAATCCATAGGAACCTACTGACTGGAGAGCTGTATGCGGGAGAATCGCACGTGCAGTTCGGAGGGAGGGGAGCCGCGTGACCGTGCTTCCCTACCCTATCAACGGACACCCTGCTATCTTCGCCCGTCGGCGTTCGCATGTTTAGTGTTCTACAGTGGCTTCAGCCAGGCTCCGGGTCGACCATGGCTAAAGCCGCCGTTCGAGAAGGACCGTGAACGGCCCTCAGGAGAGGCAGGGGACCGGCTTACCCCGGCGTAAACACCGGGTCTACTACGCTTCGCGTCAGGCCGCTGAAGCGGCCTCCTAGAAAAGGTACATTCAAGCAGATGTCGGTGTTGCTCGGCGGTATGAGGTCGCTCGCTACCTAGTCCCAAAAGAAGTAGATGAAAGTGGACTAAACCACATGTAAGGAGGAGTAAATAAATAAAGGTGTCAATATATAGTTAGTAATGCTATGCTGCACATCAGTAGCGTCCCAGCGTTAGTCGAATAACATCAACTGTTTATGAATGTCACTATTCTGAGTAATGTAATGCATGTCCTGAAAGGCCTGTAAAATTTGGGTTTTCTCGAAGAGCGAGACACTCAGGACCTGGAGAATTGTGTAGAGCGGCAACTCGAGATAGAGGCGCTTGCGGATGATGGCGATGAGCAGGTAGGTACTGAGGGCGATCCAGATTTGTGTTTTCACGGCATTGGGACTGGTGCCGTAAAAGGCCTTGATGCGGAGATGCTGTTTGATCCATTTGAAGAACAGTTCGATCTGCCAGCGGAGCTTGTAGAGCCGGGCAATAGTCAGAGCGGGAGAAGCAAAGTCGTTGGTGAGGAATACTAGCCGCAGGTCGGTGGTGACGTCGAAGAACTTGATGCGACGCAAAGGTTCGGGGTAGGCCTTGGCCGGATAGAAGGTGCTCAGCAGGACAGTTTGGTCGCAGATCAGTCCCGTCGTTCTGTCCACCGGGTGGGAGTAGCGGCGGCGGAACTTGAAGTTGGCCTTTGGCGCGGGTCACGAATAACGACCGGGCAGAATGGAGTCGGTACAGGCGCCCGAAATCCAGGTATCCGCGATCCATGATGTAGTAGGCACCGGGACAAGGAATCAGGTGGTCCAAGGCGTGGACATCGTGCAGTTTTCCGTCCGAGATCAGAACGAACTCGGGAATGGCGCCGTGCAGGTTGAGCAAGGTATGCAGTTTGATCGCCCCCTTGGTACGGCGGAAGCGCGCCCAGGGGAAGACCGAGAGGCACAGGTCGATGGTCGTGGAGTCCAAGGCATAGACGGTCGCGTTCAGGTCGACTCCCAGGTCCTCGTCGGTGTACAGGCGGCGCGCTTCGGCGATAAGCACTTGGGCAAACTCGGCATAGATGCGCCAGTCGCGCCTCTCGTTGGCATTGGACAGATTGTTGCGGGAGACCGTGGAGCGAATGCCCATGTGGAAGAGCTTGGATCTCATGGCCCGTAGGCAGGCTTCGATATCGCGCAAGCTCTCGCGATAGGTCAACTGTGCAAAGGCCATGACCCGGTAATGGTCGGCACAGCGGAACGACTTGACCTTGTAGTCGCCTCCGTAGTGCTGAACAATGCGATGAAAATGATGCCAGGGAAGATGCCGCATCACCTGAGAAAAAATCGTCGTGCCCGTGTACATGCTCGCCCTCCTTATGAACTGAAGGGCGTGAGCGTACACTCACTTTCAAGTCGGAAACACCCATTATCTTCTCTAACATATTACTCATTAATACTTTACAGAGATTAGAAGCCCAAACGTTGGGACACTACTGGCTGCACATGCATGGATACGCTGACCGAATTGACGGAGAAATTCCGCTCTGTATGGCCCCTGTTGGATGAACGAACGCGGCGGATTATGGCGGCCAGTGAAGCGAGAGCGTTGGGCCATGGCGGAGTCAGTTTGGTACGCCGTGCCTGCGGACTGTCGCGCAAGGCAATCGCTAAAGGAATCCGTGAAATCGAAGAGGGTTTCGTGCCCATGGAAGGCCGCATCCGGCGGCCCGGAGCGGGAGGCAAGCCCCTGACGGTTTCGGACCCGGGGCTGGTGGAGCAATTGGAAGAAATGATCGAGGTCCAAACTCGGGGTGACCCGGAGTCTCCGTTGCGTTGGATTTGCAAGAGCACGCGGGCCATCGCGAAAGAACTGGCCCGGCACAAACACCCGGTCAGTCATACGAAGGTGGCGCAGATCCTTCACGACCTCGACTACAGTCTGCAGAGCAATCGGAAGACCGAGGAAGGGAAAGATCATCCGGACCGCGACGCCCAGTTTCGGCACATCAGCGCCACCGTCAGACACTGCCTGAGGGAAGGCAGTCCGGTCATTTCCGTGGATACCAAGAAGAAAGAACTCATCGGCAACTACGACAACGCGGGCCAGCAATGGCTTCCCGCCGGGCAGCCGATCAAGGTTCAGGGTCATGACTTTCCCACTCCCGACGTTCCCCGTGCCTATCCTTACGGCGTTTATGACATTGGGCGCAATACCGGCTTTGTCAATGTCGGCACCGATCACGACACGGGAGCGTTTGCGGTCGCCTCCATTCGCGGCTGGTGGCGCCAGGAAGGGAGACGGATCTATCCGAATGCAAGAACGATACTGATCACCGCCGACGCCGGCGGGAGCAACGGTTGGCGGTTGCGCCTTTGGAAATTTGAGTTGCAGAAGTTCGCAGACGAAACGGGCCTCCCGGCTTCGGTCTGTCATTTTCCACCCGGCACCAGCAAATGGAACAAGATCGAACACCGCCTCTTTTCTTTCATCTCTTCGAACTGGCGCGGCGAACCTTTACGAGACTACGAAACAATTGTTCAACTCATCGCGAAGACAACGACAGCTAAAGGACTCAAAGTGACGTGCCGGCTAGATCGCCGCAAGTATCCCACTGGACGCAAAGTCTCCAATGAAGAAATGAAGCGAATCCAGATGCGGCCCAACCCGTTCCATGGCGAATGGAATTAATGTAATAGAACCGAACTCCGCCGAATCATAACATGATACCTTTATTTAATTACGCTTCCTAAACACCTGAAATGCCAGACCTGACGGGTATTCTGGGGTTGTCAAAGAAACTTCAGAACAAGCCGAAAGGAGGCATTTCAGGTGAAGAAAAAGGATAGCGCAATCATCCGCAAACGGGAAGCAGAGGTTGCTCAGCGATTGAGCCCCAGCTGGAACGGTCAAGACCCGAAACCGGTGCTCTCGCCCGAGGTCATCAGCTACGAGGTCTCGGAGAAAACGGGTGCCGTCAGTTACGGTGGTCTGGGGCTGCTGCAGCAGGTGGTGAAGTGGAATGGGCTGGGGAAAGCCATTGACCAGGCGGTGACGCTGCTCAAACGCCACCAACCGTACCACGAATCGGACCACGTCCTGAGCCTGATCTACAACGTGGCCACGGGCGGGACCCGCTATCAGGATATTGAACTGCGACGTCAGAGTGTGAGTTTCCTGGAGGCGGTGGGAGCCGAGAAGATCCCCGCCCCCAGCACGGCCGGAGACTTTGTGCGCCGCTTTGACGCGCCCGACGTGGTGGATCTGATGGAAGCCGTCAATGCCAGCCGCCTCAAGGTCTGGGCCCAACAACCGGCCCGTTTCTTCCAACGGGCGGAGATCGACGTGGATGGGACGATGGCCCCCACGAGCGGCGAATGCAAGGAAGGGATGGAGATCAGCTACGACGGGCAGTGGGGCTATGCGCCGCTGATCGTGACGCTGGCCAATACGGGAGAGGTGCTCTATGCGGTCAACCGCTCGGACCGAAGTCTCTACTGCCCGAGCTATGGGAAAAGCGCCCCTTGGCACAGGTTGTCTATGGGCTCATGGACGGTAGCGACCAGGTGACCCGGCTCCCCTCTTTCGGCGGGGGCGATCCGCCGTAGCCGATCTGAACCAGGACGGGTACCAGGAACTGGTGTTCTGCAACTACATCCACAACTATCCCGGTGTGCGAACCGCCTATGTCTATTGGGGAAGTCAGGAGGGTTACCACCCACGGAGTCGTACCGAGCTGCCCACGAAATGGGCCGCGGGAGTGGTTGCGTTGGATCTGAACTCAGATGGCTATCTGGAGTTGGTCTTCGCCAACCAGGGCGTGGAGGCGGGTGCAGAGAAGATATCTCCCAAGGTAGACCTTTCGTCCTATATCTACTGGGGAAGTGCCAACGGATTCGATCCAGAGAACCCGGGACTGGTTCCGACTCAAGGAGCCCGGGACGTTGCGGCCGGAGATGTCAATGGGGACGGCGATCCAGACCTCGTCTTTATCAACAACAGCCCTCAGGCACAGGGTGTGCAGATTTTTTTTGGTGCGGCAGGCGAATACGGCGAGCGGGGAGCCCAGCTACCAGTGCCGACTCCCAGCAGTATCGCGGCGGGTGACCTGGACCAGGACGGCTACACCGACATCGTGGCCACCTCCTCCAAGGGAGAGGACGAATCGGCAGGCGAAGGCGTTCACGTCTTCTTCGGAGGGAAAGAGGGGTTGACCCAGGACCGCAACCTCACTCTTGAGGTCTTCGGCCCTACCGATGTTGCCATTGCCGACCTGGACGGAAACGGACATCTGGATCTGGCCATCTCGAACGCTTCGGTGTCGGAACTCCCGTCGCTTCCTGCTTCGTATCTGTACTGGGGCGGAGACGGGGGATTCTCTTCCAAGCGTAGGACCGAGCTTCCCACGCTCGCAGCCACGGGCGTCGCTGTGGGAGACCTGAACCGGGACGGTCACAAGGATCTGGTCTTTGCCAACTCTCACAATGGCACGATCAATGACGTGCCTTCCTACATCTACTGGGGCAGCACGACCGGATTTGCCCCCTACCTCCGCACCGATCTCCAGAGCTTTGATGCGACCAGTGTGAACGTCGCCGACCTGGATTCGGACGGAAACCAGGAAGTGGTGCTGGTCAATCGGGTCAGCGGGAAGTACCACGGCAAGGTACAAAACAACATCTACTGGGGAAATCCTCATCACTTCTACTCCACCGCCTCCATGACGGCTCTACCGGGCGAAGGGGCCTATGCCGTAGCAGTGGCAGACCTGGACGACGATGGCTTCAACGATTTGGTACTGACCAACTCCTACATCGACGTCAGTTACCTCTATTGGGGCAGTCAGGAAGGCCTTTCTCCGGAGCGCAAGCAGGACTTGAACGTTCCTTGGGCCAATGGAACCAGCGCCGCCGATTTGAACCAGGATGGCTATCTGGATCTGATCTTCACGCACGGAAGGCCACGGTTGGGGACGATCCTCTGGGGAGGTAAGGACGGCTACTCAGATTCCCAGCGTAATTCGCTGCCCTTGAAGAACCAGAGGTGTACCAACGTCCGGGTCGCCGATCTGAACCATGATGGATATCTGGATCTGGTGTTTCCGGGAAGCTGGTACGGTATCTACCAGATCTTCTGGGGCGGATCTGATGGATACTCGGAGGAGCGCAGCTGGAGCGAGACTCTTCCGGCAGGCAATCTGGAGCTGGCCGACCTCAATTCTGATGGCAACCTGGATTTCATGTTGGTGGGGAGCTTTGATCCCGTCACTCGAGTGAGGACATCGAAAACGTATCTTCTGTGGAGTACGCCAGAAGGAACCCCGACGCAGGAGGGGAAGGTCGAACTCGAGGGACAGCAACCCGTCGAGTGCGGAATCGCAGACCTGAACCGGGACGGAAATCTGGATATTGTCTTGTCCAACTACATGTCCGAACGGACGCGCTCTTTACCCATGTTCATCTACTGGGGAGGCGACGGAGACACCTACAGCAAGACCAATCGAACCGATCTTCCGGCTGAGTCATCCTCGGGGATCCAGACGGTAGATCTGAACCGGGACGGGTATCCGGAGATCGTGGTTCACAATCACATGAAGGATGGCGACCATACCATCAACAGCTATATCTACTGGAACGGACCGAAGGGTTTTCATCGGGATCGGCGTTCGGAAGTGCCCAACTTCGGCCCCCATTACAGTCAGATGACGGACCCAGGGAATCTCTATACGCGAAAGCTCGAGGAGGAGTATCTGTCTCCCCCACTCCAGCTTCCCGAGACCGGACGCCCGGTGCGCCTATTCTGGGAAGGAGAGGAACCGCACGGTGCTCGGCTGAAGTTCCAGATTAGGACGGCGGCTAGCCGGCAGGCGCTGGCATCCGAGAAATGGCAGGGTCCTGGGGGCAAGGGATCCTTCTACCAGAGTTCAGGGACCTCGATTGAGGGGGTTCGGGAGACCCATGGCTGGTTCCAGTACCGCACCCTGTTCACGTCCCCGGCGGGCGGGATCTGGCCCATCTTGTCGGCGGTGGAGCTGAAGCTGGAATAAGCGCGGCCTCGGGACTCGAATTATCCTCTTCCCACCAGAGGCATCTTGGTTGCCATGATCGTGATGAAGAGGATGTTGGTATCCAATGGCAAGGCTGCCATATGCAGCACGGCCCGGGCCACATCATCCGCTTTGAAGGTGGGTTCGACCATGACTTCGCCGGTGGCCTGGGGGACACCCTGCGTCATGCGCGCGGTCATCTCGGTAGCGGCGTTGCCAATGTCGATCTGCCCACAGGCGATGTCGTATTTGCGGCCATCGAGCGCCGTCGATTTGGTCAGCCCTGAAATAGCATGCTTGGTGGCCGTATAGGGAGCCGAGTTGGGACGCGGGACCTGGGCTGAAACCGATCCGTTGTTGATGATCCGCCCGCCTTGTGGAGTCTGGCTCTTCATCAGCTTGAACGCTTCCTGGGTGCACAGAAACGACCCGGTCAGGTTGGTGTCGACGACGGACTGCCAGTCTTCGTAACTTAGATCCTCCAGCAGCTTCGGGGGTGCCCCAAAACCAGCGTTGTTGAAGAGTAGATCGAGCCAGCCAAACCTCTCCTTGGTCCTGGAAAACAGCGCTTGGACGGACTCCGGCCTGCCGACGTCGGTGGGTACGGCCAGGGCACGTTCCCCCGACGGTCCTGCTTCCTTGATGGTTGCTTCCAAGGGTTCTTGTCGACGGCCGGCCAGAGTGACAGAGTAGCCTTCCCTAAGAAGAGCGAGTGTAGTGCACTTGCCAATGCCTGTTCCCGCCCCGGTAACGATCGCAACCTTATCCTGTCCAGTCATGCTGATCTCCCCTTTTTTAGTCGTGTCGTCTACTGTGGTCCTATCGCTGCTCGAACCCCCACCTCACCTCCGGTGAGTCGAACAGACGCACTCGATTCCGGTGTCTGACTCTACCTCAAGGCCTATGGAAGTTCTACGAGAGGGTTTGACGCGGTCGGGAAAACCGACGAATGTGTCTCTTTCTCGCACCCTGAAATTTCGACTGACAGGGAGTCCTCTTGACCCCATGTTGCCACCTGTCTAGACTGAGCTGGTGGGGAACCGAGAGCAAATCGTCTCAGAGATCAGTCTCGGGGAGATCCGGGAAAGGATCGATCGCTTACCCCGCGTCAGGCTGGCCCATCTACCTACTCCACTGGAGGAAATGCCGCGTTTGAGCGCCCATCTGGGCGGTCCTCGGATACTGATCAAACGGGACGACTGTACCGGTCTGGCCTTTGGTGGAAACAAGACCCGCCACAATGAATTCGTCCTGGGCCGAGCTCTGGAAGAGGGTGCGGACACGCTGGTCTGGGGAGCGGGTGTCCAGTCCAACAACTGCAGGCAGACAGCCGCAGCGGCAGCAAAACTGGGGCTGGAATGCTATCTCGTCCTGAGCACCCAGGACAGCGATGATGAGTTTCAAGGGAACCTGCTGCTGGATCACCTGGTGGGCGCTCACGTGGAGCTCACTTCCGATCCTATGGGTCCTGACCTCTGGCATCGACTCGAGGAAAAGACTGAGGCGCTCAGGCGCCAGGGGCGGAAGGTTTTCACGGTAGCTGACCCGCGGGCACGAGCCGCTGCAGCCGTCAGCTATACCCTGGCAGTCCTGGAGTTACTGGAACAGCTCAAGGACCGTGACCTGACCGTCGACGCTGTCTACTTTTCCTCTGCCGGCTCTACCGGAGCGGGTATCTGTCTGGGAAAGAAGCTGCTCGGCTGGGAGGCAACTCTGAAGGCCATTATGCCGATTCAATGGCCCTTCGATACGGCCGTCTACATGGCCGGCTTTGCCTGGGGGGCAGCCGAGTTGCTGGGGCTGGATTCCCGTCCCAGCCCCGAGGAAATCGAGCTGACAGCGGAATTCATCGGTGAAGGCTACGGTTTGTCTACGCCGGGGAGTCTGGAGGCGATCCGTCTTCTCGCCCAGAACGAGGGAATCCTTCTGGACCCCGCCTACACCGGCAAGGCCATGGCGGGCTTGATCCACGATATCCGCAGGGGACGCTTGACCGCGGACCAGACCGTTGTCTTTCTGCACACCGGTGGAACTCCGGCCCTCTTTGCCTATCATCGAGACCTGGCAAAGCTCTGCGTTCAGTGAAGACAGCAGGTCGGCGTCCTGAATAATCCGGGCTACGCGGCTTTCGATCCCATCGAGGGGCTCCTGATCCGCTGGTTGCGCCGTCGCCGATCCCTCACGACCCGACACGGTTGGGGTTCGTGCAAGAATGACTTTCCAGAGTTGGCTTCCTTACCCCCATTTCTCATCGCTAGTCTACTGCGTCGCCGCAATCACCCGCCCTGGCTGCGTTACGCTCGGTCGGCCTCCTCGACGTACTGTCAAAGTACGACTGCGGCGGCCTCGGTCGCAAGCCTTGCCAGGACGGCGCTTGCGACGCCTCGCTACGACGAGCGATGAGAAATGCGGGTTAGGAGAGTCCGTGACGTTTCAGTTTGTTGTAGATCGTCTTTTCGCTCACGCCCAGACGTCGGGCAGCCTCAGCCTTGTTTCCCTTGCACAACTCGAGCGTCTGGGTAACCGCTACTCTTTCGATCTCGAGAAGGGGTACTCCTGCGAGTGATTCGGCGCCGGGCGCTCCAGAAGCCCCCTCTCCTAGCTCAGCAGGCAAATCCGACGGACTGATCTCTGAACCGTCAGCGAAAGCGGTCACACGCTCCAGTACGTTTTCCAACTGGCGTACGTTGCCGGGCCAGTCAAAGCTTTTCAAGCGATCCATTGCGGCGTTTGTGATTTCTGGGGTGACGCGGCCCCGGCGATTTGAGATCTCTCCTAGCAGATAGTCGACGAGCGGCGGGATATTCGTGCGCCTCTCGCGTAAGGCAGGAATGTGAAGGGGCAAAACGTCCAGCCTGAAGTAGAGATCTTCTCGAAAATGCCTCTCCTGGCAGAGTGTCCTTAGACTTCGATGAGTCGCTCCTATGACGCGGACATCGACATTGATGTTCTTGTTGCTGCCGATGCGTTGGAACGTTCGATCCTGGAGAACCGTCAATAGCTTCGGTTGCAGATCCAAAGGCATATCACCCACCTCGTCCAGGAAAAGAGTCCCCCTATCAGCCATTTCTACTTTGCCTGGACGCTTTTCGTGGGTGCCCGTAAAGGCTCCCTTCTCGTGGCCGAACAACTCTGCCTCAACCAGTTCTCGCGGCAGCGCGGTGCAGCTTACAGTTACCAGAGGAAAGTCTCGACGGGGACCGGAATCATGTATCATCCGGGCCACCAGACTCTTCCCGACACCGCTCTCACCTGTGATCAGGACGGTCGAGTCCAGCTCCGCGACCCGTTGGATCAGATCGAGCACTCGCTGCGCAGCTAGAGACTGACCCACAAAGGCAGTCCGAGGTCGAGGCAGACCGATGGCCTGGCGCAGCTGGCGATTCTCCCTTTTCAAGTTGGAGGCACTTGAAGCGCGATGCACAAGTGCTACCAGTTCATCGACGTTGATTGGCTTGGTCAGATACTCGAAGGCGCCACTCTTCATCGCCTGGACGGCACTTCCGACGTCGACACTGGCGGTGATCATGATGCACTCTGTGTCCGGCTGTTTCTTCTTGATGTAGTCCAGGCATTGGATCCCATCCGGCTCCGGCATCTTCAGATCCAGCAAGGCCACGGTGACATCCTCAGATAGCTGACTGATGACTTCCTTTCCGTTTCGTGCGACCGCGACCCGGAAGCCTTCGTCCTTCAGGCTGTCGGCCAAGACGGAGCGCACACTCCAGTCATCGTCGGCCACCAGCACGGTGAGGGTCGATTCCGATTCCTCTTGGGCGCCCTGCATAGATTGATATCCCGGGTCTACTGGATGTCGTCGCTGCCAAGAAGTCGGACCCAAAAGCGGGCTCCGCCCTGGGGACGGTTCGAAAAACCGATAGCTCCCCCCCAGCTCTCGACTACCAGCTTGCAGAAGTATAATCCCAGGCTGGCCTTACCTTTCCGAGCTCCACTTGAGAACTTTTGAAAAAAGGTTGCAGCCAGCTCCGGTGGCAGTCCGTCTCCCTCGTCTTCAACACTTACCAGACAAGAGCCGCGCTCCCGTCTAAGACCAACGGTCACCACGGATCCACTAGGCGCGTGTCGGAGAGCATTGTCCAAGAGATTGAAAAGGACTCTTTCCAATCGCGATTCCTCTGCAAGTGCATTGTATGCCTGTTCCCAATCACCTTCAGGATCGAGCCTCAGTTCAACATTCTCCCTGGAGGCCACCGAGCCCATCATGTTGACGACTTCCTTGATGACAACCGCCACATCGGGTCTTCGACCACCATCTAGTTGTAGCGAGCGGCCTCATACCGCCGAGCAACACCGACATCTGCTTGAATGTACCTTTTCTAGGAGGTCGCTTCAGCGGCCTGGCGCGAAGCGTAGTAGACCCGGTGTTTACGCCGGGGTAGGACGGTCCCCTGCCTCTCCTGAGGGCCGTTCACGGTCCTTCTCGAACGGCGGCTTTAGCCATGGTCGACCCGGAGCCTGGCTGAAGCCTGCGTTCGAGAAGCCCGCTAAAGCAGGCTCCATCATCTGCTTGCCCGCCCACCCGGCCCTGAAGGACCGGTCTAATACGCTTCGCGCCAGACCGCTGAAGCGGTCTCTTTGGAAACTACATCACGCCGAAGCAGGAAACTTGACCAGTCTGTGAACTTTCTCTCGACCAAGGGATCTCTAGTCCAAACCTGGCCAGAGAGGCCACTTCGGCACCAAAGATGTCCAGAATGTCTCCGACGAGGCCCTCCAGCTTGGACGATGCTTCTATCGCAGTGTCGAGGCGCGGCTGCGCTCGTTCAGCCAGAGGTTCCCGCCCCAGAAGGTCCAGGCAAGCCCTGATTCCGGTCAAGGGACCCCTCAAATCGTGGACGATGCAATGCAGCAGGATTTCTTTGCTTTGAGTTTCCTGCAGGAGACGCTGATAATCGAGGCTGGTTCCGCGGGCCTTCTGCAGAAAGGACTGGCGTTCCTCGTAGGCAAGGCCCAGAGAGTCGATTAGCAGAACCTTGAGGTCTCCTACAGACAAGGCAGTGGCCTCAAGGTTGTAGTCCTGGTTGCCTCGGGAGACTTCGGTCCAGGGTCCTGACTTCAAATGACCGGAACTGTGGGTCGCCCAGAATTGTTCTGCGTCAACCAGAAAATTCTCAAGAAAGGGAACATTCCTCTCCAGGGCGATGGTTCCTAGGGGACTCGGTTCAGGAAACCCCAAGTCGTCGTACCAGGGGGGCTTGGTTCCCGCGAGTCTGTAGCTGCCCCGATCGCAGCGTTCCAGAACAACGATTCCCAGAACACTCAGAAGATTCTTCAGGATGCTGGCCGCCCTGTCCTCGCACTGCCTCTCCTCCCGCAGCAGCCGCAGTTCATTTTGCGCCTGGCTCAACTGTTGTTGGCGGCGCGCCTCGGAGGTCGCGTCCAAAAGAAGCACCCAGTGACTTTCCTCGCCAGCGAAGATGTGGAGATCGACGTGGACACCGGAAGCTATTTCGAGGTTTGGAAGGAAGAAGGGTGAGGGAACGGGTGGCAGGAGTCCGGTCAAGAAGACCAGCTGCGCATCCGCCTTCTGGCCTCGCTCCAGCGCGTTGAACCCATAACCTTGCAACTCGCCCCCATGTTCGACCAGGAGGCCGTCGTCGTCGACTAGAAGGTAAGCTGGAGACCGGTTACGCAGGGCCAGAAACCGCCCGAACTCAGCTACTGGAGGAGGAATCTCGGTCATTTCTCTCCAACAGCATGTCTGACGCCAACCTGGTAAATGCTTCCTCTACACCCATTCCACTCTTGGCGCTGGTTTTCTGCAGGGCCCATCCCTGGCTGGAAAGCTCATTGACGTCCGCTTCGACCAAACCCCATTCGGGCTCAAGGTCCGATTTGTTCAGCAGAAGGACGAAGGGCACCGCTCCGATTGTTTCCTCGACCGCCTGCTGAAGATGCCGAGCTCGCTCGAGCGTGACGGGGCGGGTGCCATCGACAACCAGGAAGTAGCCAGATGTACCTCGCAGGTACGAGCGCTGAAGCTCTTGAAACTCGTCCTCACCATGTAAATCCCACAAGATCAAGGTCAGATCCTGGCGATTCACATGCATGACCTTCTTGTCGATCTTGACGCCCACCGTGGTCTTGTACTTCTCGGAGAAGATGCTGTGCACGAAGCGCTGCACCAGGCTCGTCTTGCCCACCGCGAAGGCACCCACCATGCAGATCTTCTTCTGAATCATCGAAACCCCGGTCAAGGGCTGTCTTCCAGGGAAACGTGGAAAGAGACTCTCCGATTGCGCCGTCTCTCCTCTTTGCCCAGGTTGGCAGTCAGCGGCTCCGTAGGACCGACTCCAGTCGCTCGGAGGTGACGTGGCGGGACACCTTCCGAGACCAGCAGCCGAAAGACGCTCTGAGCGCGCAGGCGGCTGACTGCCAGGTTGGTCTCGGCAGAACCCTCATTATCTGTGTGTCCCCGGATCTCAATTTGCGCGGTTTTGCCCAATCTTTGGGCAAGGCTGATCAACTCTTTGACCTGCCGGGCCAGACTCGCTCCGATTTCCGATTCGGTATCGTCCAGTTCTGGTGTCCCGAAAGGAAAGGCCATCGTGAACCCCTGTATCTCTGCGCTCATCGGCCCTAGCTGACCCAGATCGAGATCGCTGACATCGGAGCGAAATTCAGCGATTCCAGGAATACCAAGAACGCGGATCTGGGACTCCACTATCCATTGGTGCGGGGCGGATCCACTGGCATGGAGAGTTTCCCCTTCAACCCTCAACTGGACCGTATCCGGAGCCTGCAACACTTTCCTGGCTCTCACCTCCAGGAACTGCGGATCCAGAGCGTAGTAAGGCTCCCAGCGACTGACCACCAGAGAAGTATCGACACCGGCTTCCTCTAGAAATGAA
The DNA here is from genome assembly GCA_965219855.1 of Acidobacteriota bacterium. Taxonomy (GTDB): domain Bacteria; phylum Acidobacteriota; class UBA6911; order RPQK01; family JAJDTT01; genus CAUZIZ01. The sequence goes on along the minus strand of CBDCOR010000008.1, from coordinate 8,513 downwards.
GACGGATCGCGAGCGAGAGGGTCACGCAGACCGACCAGATAATACTTTCCACCCCGCTCCTCGTTTCCAGTCACTACGATGCCTGGCTCGCTGCCGAGTCGACTCAAGTAATCTGTCCAGCGTTGATGTTCTCGAGCCGCCGCGAACAGCCAGGCGGCCAAGACGGCGAGGAGCAGCGCGATTGCTACGACCGCTTTTCCCCAGCGCACGCCGCCGGAACTGGAGGACTCAGGCAGGTACTCTGTCTGAACGCAAGCTTCCAGGAGGGGTGCCACTGTTTCGAAGGGTGCCGCCTCTCCGCCAAAAGATTCCAGCTCTTCGCCTTTCTCGCCGTGAATCTGCTCCAGGACCTCCTGAAGCTTCGGTCTTAGCTCGGAGGGGGCGTTGCCTCGGATCACCGCCGCCAGAACGGCTTGCGGACCCCGTTCGATCCAAACGCTTAGCTCTGACACAGTCAAGGCATCCAGCTCCTCGCCCTCATCGCCAACGAACGAATCCTTCACGAAATCCTGGATAGCGGTCAGCATTCCGGAGACGAGATCTGGATCCTGGGCCGCGATCGTCGGTGCCACGGTATGCTGCAAGACCAGACCGCTATCTCGATGTATCAGAAAAACCTGCTCCACTCGGTAGCGCAGCGTTTGTAACAGGACCACCTCTGCAAACGGCTTCCCTGTACGCCAAGCCTCCAGACGCCACTTCAAACCGCGGATGGACACACTCTGCTCCAGGGTCTGATTAAAAGACTGGATGACCCCCTGGAGCCAGTTCGCAAGTGATTTTCGAATGGTCGGACCCAAAACCGGGTAGAGGGAGCTGGCGAGAGCACCAGGATTCTTCTTTACCGAAGTCTGGATGGCCTCCTCAACCGCGGGAAGAAGGGCCGTCGGAAGTTCCCTATCGGCAGGGGGGCGCAACGAGATTGCCCAGGGTAGAACCCGGCTCATTTCCTGGGCGCGGACCTGTAGATCATCGAGCCGCTCTTGAAGGATCCTGAGATGATCCTTCTCAGGACGTAGGAGGAGATCGCGCAACTCGGAAAGGCCATCTTCGGGAGAGGACTGCCTTTCGGAGACGCGACTATGAGGATCCGAAGGCTCTGCCATAGGAAGGTCTCCCAGCGGAGCGGTATCTCGATTCCTAATCTGTTAAGAAGATAATAGGTTCACGCCTCACAGTTGTGACCTACATAGGGGGGTCGAAATCAAAGGGATCAAGAACCTTCAGTTTCTTCATCCTTCAGCCGCTCCGCTACCTCGGCCAAAAGAGCGGACAGGGCAACGCGGTCGGTCTTGCTCGCCCGGAGCTCTTCCAACTGCTTTTCGATCGCTGCCGAAAGATTCTTATTGGTCTTGCGGATCTCATCAGCCAGCTCCTTCGACTTTCCGCCGAGTCCCTGGTGAAGATCAGCCAGACTTCCCTCGACCCGCTGGTCCAGATCCGAGACTCGCTTCTCGAATGTGCGATTGGTCTTGCCAAGGTCTCTCACGATCGTCGAAGCCGCCTCCGTCCGTTGCGTCTCCTCAGTTTTGATCTGCTCGGTGAGCGACTTGACTTCGCTCTTCAGCGTCGCTGCGAGCGACTCGAGCTGTTCCAGAAAGTCTTTTCTCAGCTGCTCGGCTTCCCTTGCCAGCCGCTCCTGGAGATGCACGAATTTCTCTTCGTATTCATGCATCTCGCGGCCGAAGAGAATATCTCTGATTTGGTTGACGCTCCCCGCGTTTCCCAGAGCAGCGCTCTCATTCTCGACGTTGGAGCTGCTTTTGAGATTCTTGCCCGCGGAGCTACTGCGACTGTCTTGCTGAGGACTCATCAGTTGCCGCCGTTTCTTGAAAGATCTTCAATGTATTCTATGGTTTAGTCAGTATTACTGTCGGCAATTATAGCTGGGAACATTATCAACGACGAAGCCCCAATTTTCAACGCTTTTGGAGGATCCGGAGTAATCGGAGGTGATTCTGGTCTGCTGACCCAGGGCACGATCAAGAGTCCATCGATCTTTGACCGTCGTCCCATGGTCTTCTCAATCCTTCTTTTCCTCGGTCAAACTCCACCATTGCTTACGATTGGGGTCCCGGCTCGTGCTAGTCAGAACGCGCTGGACAATCCTGATCACCAACCAAGAGAAGGCTAGTCCCAAAATAAGCGCAAGTTCGAAAATAGACCCCTTTGTCGGCTCCGAGGAGCCATTTTGGAGACCTAAATTCTAAATTTCGGCGCGAAGTCACTCAGAACAGGCACGTGTTCAGCTGTCCTCCACGCCGATCGCTCAGGGAAAACGATTCTGCCCTCTTGGGGGGCGTTTGTAGAGACACCTCGCCCCAGCTCTGGCGACCCTCGGAGCTACTTTATCTCCTTTCAGTTTCAGGTAGCTGGCCGGTGTTTCAACCACTTACTGCCTTCCAAGAGAAGACGGCTCCAACCATTGACATCCAGCAGCCGATAGACCAACTGTCGGCCCCTGCGCAAAATCTGGCAGGGCATTTCAATGACCTCTCGCAGGAAACGGCGATACTCCATCTTCACCAGCTCTCGGGCTTGCAGTCGCGCCGGCAGCACCAACCCCATCCAGGCCTTCAGATTCCAGGCTTGAGCCGCAATCACCAGATAGGCCCAGTTGGCTACCAGCGTATCCGAGGGCATCCGCAGGGCCTCGACTCCGTTCTTGAGTTGTTCAATGACGTTCTCCTGGTTGCAGCGCCGGTTGTTTTCCCGTACGACTCCCGCCGTTCCCAACGTTCTGGCCGAGATATTGGTGACATAAAAGTGGTAGCGCGTCTGCGGCAGCAGCCGCTTCTGGCCTTTCTCGACCAGGATCGTCTTGCGCAAGATCACCATCCGATAGGTTCGCTTCGCTTTGCTCGGACGGTAGTCGATCTCCGCGATCTCTTCCCGTTCCAGCGTCAGCGTCTTGAACCCGCGTCTCTTGACAATCTCCGGCTTCACTTTGTCCCGCCGCTGGCGCCGCTTCTTCCCTTTTCCTTTCCCCTGGCTGGGGCGCCCCAGCTCTTTCCATCTCGCTTCTGGCAACGCCTCCGCCCACTTGACGAAGCTCGGATGGGCGTCGATCCCGAAGTCAAACTCCACGCCCGCCTCCGTCCAACGGTCAAAATGAGCCGTCAGCGAAAAATCCGTGTCCCCGCGCAGGCGCACCTTCCGAAAACCCGCCTCTCGAACCAGCTCGATACTCCGATCCAGCCATTCGGCCGCTCCCTCATGAGAGGGACGGTTGCCCGAGCGGTTGACCGCATAGAGCACCTCTCCCGTATTGGCCAGCGTCACGATCAGCGGCGCATAGCCCCACTGCCCGTCGTAGCTGATCTCCATCCCTTCCTTGCATTCGCCGCTCGTGGGGGCCATCGTCCCATCCACGTCGATCTCCGCCCGTTGGAAGAAACGGGCCGGTTGTTGGGCCCAGACCTTGAGGCGGCTGGCATTGACGGCTTCCATCAGATCCACCACGTCGGGCGCGTCAAAGCGGCGCACAAAGTCTCCGGCCGTGCTGGGGGCGGGGATCTTCTCGGCTCCCACCGCCTCCAGGAAACTCACACTCTGACGTCGCAGTTCAATATCCTGATAGCGGGTCCCGCCCGTGGCCACGTTGTAGATCAGGCTCAGGACGTGGTCCGATTCGTGGTACGGTTGGTGGCGTTTGAGCAGCGTCACCGCCTGGTCAATGGCTTTCCCCAGCCCACTCCACTTCACCACCTGCTGCAGCAGCCCCAGACCACCGTAACTGACCGCACCCGTTTTCTCCGAGACCTCGTAGCTGATGACCTCGGGCGAGAGCACCGGTTTCGGGTCTTGACCGTTCCAGCTGGGGCTCAATCGCTGAGCAACCTCTGCTTCCCGTTTGCGGATGATTGCGCTATCCTTTTTCTTCACCTGAAATGCCTCCTTTCGGCTTGTTCTGAAGTTTCTTTGACAACCCCAGAATACCCGTCAGGTCTGGCATTTCAGGTGTTTACATGTGGTTTAGTCCACTTTCATCTACTTCTTTTAGGGCTAGTATGACTAGACCTGCCAACAAGATAGGCGAAAGCTGGAAAAGACTGTTCTCTAGTTCTTCAATTTGTTCATCGCGCAAGGAGACCAACACCATGGGGAGAAATAGCACAAAGACGATCCAGAAGAGGACATTAGGCAATGAATCGGGAAGCGGGAGAACTGACCTTGACTCGTCTCCAGCGGAGCTTCCGGTGCTATGCATTGCTTTCTTGAAGATCAGGCGAACGAGAGTGGCCAGGAACCATGCCGCCAATACCAAGAGGGAAGGGCAGAGAATCCGAGGCAGGTACTCGTTGGCGTCAGAGTAGGCCGGAACTTCGTCCTGAACAACCGTAGCAACCAGAGCCGCCAGAACCAGAAGAAACTGGAAACCTGCAAAACCGCTCTCAGGACCGCCATCTGCGAGTGTCTCCTCGCCCGCAACACGGACCGGGGTGCCGTTTATGGGCGCTCTCGAGGGCCGAAGCGAACGATCTATTTCGCTTGTTGCGTCAACCTTCAGAGAACCCGCAGGTAGTCCAGGGATGGACAATAGCTTGCTTTTCATTCCCAGCATTGACTCTGCGAAGTCTCAAAGCAATACCTATGCCAAACTTGATTTGGTCAGCCAATAAACTGGAAAAAAGCTTATTAATTGTCGGGGGCCACTTCAAAAGCGGCCAGGCGGGGCCGGGTCAAAACCGGCCAGTGATTCAGTAGTTATATCCTCCGGTTCGAGTCATTTCAATCCCTTGTGAAGCCCTCCCCGCGAAGCGGGGGGAGGAGGCTTTGTTGTGTGTTCAGCCGTAGAAGCGGTGGGAACTGTGGGAAACTCCGTCCGGAGGAGTTTTCCAAGCGCTGTGGGAACGGTGGAAAAACTCGCCTCCTGGAGTCGTCTTCGCGAGGCAGCCGTTTTCCCACGGTTTCCATAGCGCGGCAGTTTCCACGGCTTTCCGGGGGTGTTGGGGGAAACTCGAGAAGCCTGGCTTCCATGGTCTCTGCTTGGTTTCAACGACACGGCTTCTTCCTGGCTTCCTTTTTTCAAAAAACATTCGCTCAGAGGCCCCTCAAGCAATGAGCTCTGCCCCACCCTGTCCTGACCCCTCCCTCGGAGCGGGCAATCTACGAAGCCTGGGGCTGAGTCCCAGGGTCTGCGAGTAGGGGACAAGCCCGCACTCACAGCACTCGCCTCGCAGGTGTCATTTCTCTTTCCCTCGCTTCGGGGTGGATTTCTCTCGTTGCTGTCGCTCGTAGAGGCGATAGCTCTTGCCCCGAATGAAGGTGACTTCCGAAGTGTGCAGGAAGCGGTCCAGCAGCGCCGAGGTGGCCGCCGTATCTCCTCCCAGCATCGCGCCCCAGTCCTCCAGGGGTCGATTCGAACTGAGGATCGTCGAGGTCTTCTGGTATCGGCGGTGCAGGATCTCCAACAGATCTTCTGCCGCCGACTCCGGCACTCTGCGGAGTCCCAGATCCTCGAGGATCAGCAGCGGGATCCGGGTCATCTCCGTAATGTAAGATCGGCGTCTGCCGGTGGCCGTGGCTTCGGCGATGTCTTCCAGCAGATCGAAAGCCGACTTGTACTGCACCCGGTGACCGGCTTCGACCGCCTTGATCCCGACGGTGATGATCAGATGGCTCTTGCCGACTCCGGTCTGACCGATGACCAACCAGCCGCGGCGCTGTTGGATGAATCGGCCGGTAGCCAGATCGAAGATCTGCTGCCGGTTGATGGAGGGGTTAAAGGAGAAGTTAAAGTCCTCCAAGTGCTTTTGTTCCGGAAACTGGGCCTGGCGCAAACGTCGCTCCAACAGCCGGTCCCGACGGCGGGTCAGCTCGTCATCAATCAGCAGCTCAAAGAACTCCTGATGGCTGAGCCTTCCCTGGACGGCTTGTTGCAGGCGAACGTCAAAGACCTGAGCCAGGCCCGAGAGCCGGAGGTGACGAAGTTTTCGTTCCAGTTCTGATGAGATCATTCTGGTTCTCCTGTGGGATCGGTGATCTGGTACTCGGACAGCGGTCGGATCAACTCGTGCTCGGAGGTAAACAAAGAGCGCTGCGGCACGTCCAGTCGCTTACACAAAGCCACCAGAGTCCGGTAGCGGAAGGCGTCATGTGCGAGCGCCTTGCCGCAGGCTTCGTCGACGACCGAAGCGCGGTAGCGGCGGGTCAGCGAGATCATGCCCTGCACGAGTCGGGAGGCGAGCATGTCTCGGACCTCCAGAGCTCGCTCGGCCCAGCGGTGCGCCTCTGGACCCACGGCTCGGGCTTGCTTCAGCAGATGATGCTCGGTTCGATAGTGCGCGTAGCGTTTGCGTTCCGGAAGATGGCTCGTTTCGGTTCGGAATCTCCCCGGCGGGTGCTTCGGATGCAGGGCCACCTGTTGCTCACGAAAGAAGACGCGGACGATACGATCATCCCAGTGCACGGCGACTTCACAACCGAGCAGATGATTGGGCACCGAGTAGAACGCTCGGTCGACTTCGATGTGGCCATCGGTGGAGACCGTTCGACGGCCCACGCGGAAGAAACTGAAGCGGGAATCCGGAAGCGGTCGGAGATGCTTCTGTTCTTCGACAAAGCGGGGCCAGACCTGCTGCTTGGTGGTGCCGTGGATGCGCTGGCGGGCGATTCGCTCGTTCCAACTCTGCAGATGCTCATTCTGCGCATCCAGGCTCTCGAAGCGGCGAGCTTTGAGCGCGCTGGAGTCGGTATATCCGATGCTTCTTTCGACTTTTCCGTTCTCGTTCGGAGCGCCCGGATGGATGGGCAGCACGGCGAAGCCGTAGTGGCGAGCGAGCGCACTGAAGACGGCATTGACCTCGGGGTCCACCAAGCAAGCCCGGGTGATCCCAGCCTTGAGGTTATCGAGGCGAACCACCTCCACGCCGCCTCAGATGAGGACGGCGGTAACGACCCGATTCGGTCCGAGTCAGGGCTCCTTTGCCGAAGTCGATCTGCAGGTCCCGACCGGGGGGAGTTTCCACCCGAGCAAACACGCGAGGACTCTCCGCCTTGAGCTTTCCACAGAAGCGCTTGACGGAGTTGTAGGCTCCCCCGAATCCCTGCTCGAAGACCAGGTCCTGCCAGATCCGCTTGGCCTGCAATCCCTGCTGGAGTTTCTTTTCAATCTGCTCCCGAAAGGGCTCACAGAAGCTGCGCAGACCCGGGGGCCGCTTTGGCCGCTTTTGCTCCTCCGAGCCGGGGGCCACTTTGGCCGGTTTTGAATCTCGGGAGGGATCATAGCGGGCAATCGTCTCTCGTCGGACTCCCATCTCTCGCTCGATCCGACGATACGACCAGCCCAGCTTCAGGAGCGCCAAAACCGTTTGCTTCTTTTCCATTTTCAATGTATTGGCCATCGGCGCATCCTACGCCGGATGCGGCCCTCAATGGCTCTTGAAAATGGCCGGTTTTGAAGTGGCCCTCACTGGCCGCTTTTGGGTGGCCCCTGACATATTAATAAAGGCTGGTGAAGGTTACTAGTCGGGACTCTCACTCAGCTTTAGGCTGGGCCGGGAAGCTGTAATTCACACAGTGGGCTGTAATAATTACAAGGATTGGGGTGGGGATTTCACAGTCTTTGGGCACTGCCTCAGATTCTCAGCGCCGGCTCTTACCGCTAAAGGACTCTCTTCCCAGCCTTTGCTGATTAGGATACCTCAGCTCTCAAGGATCTGGCGCAGAATGGTCATCAAGTCAGCCTCGCGGTAGGGCTTCTGGACGAAACCGGTGAGGTTCTTACCGACAAATCGCCTGGTGACGTCCTTTTCGTTGTATCCACTCGACATGATGACGGGGATGCCGGGTCGGAGTCTACGGAGTTCCGTGAAGACCTCCTCACCACCCATTTGGGGCATCGACAGGTCGAGCAGCACAGCCTGGATCCGATCTCGATTTTTCTCGAACACCTCCAATGCCTCAACTCCGTCCCCTGCGGTCAAGACTTGGAATCCCCTTGATTCGAGCATTCTGGCCGCCACCATTCGCACCCCCTCTTCGTCATCGATGACCAGAACCGTTCCACTTCCACGCCAATCGACGGCGGAAGGGACGTCCTGCTCGAGGGATTCTTCCGATTGGTCGGTGCAGGGGAAGAGGGCCTTGAAAGTGGATCCTTGTCCGACTTCGCTGTAGATCTTGATGGTTCCACGATGGCCGCGAACGATTCCCAGGACCGCTGCCAGGCCTAGTCCGCGGCCCGTTTCCTTGGTGGTGAAGAAGGGCTCGAAGATTCGGTCCTGGGTCTCATCGTCCATTCCGCAGCCGCTGTCGGTGACCTCCACGTAGGTATAGAGTCCCGGGTCTAGACTTTCATCCCACATCGCCTGATAGCGGTAGTCATCAGAAACCTCGATCGTACCGGTGGTGATGGAGATGAACCCGTTCTCGTTTCCGATGGCGTCGGCAGCATTGGTTACCAGGTTCAAGAAGACTTGCTGGATCTGGACCGCATCCGCCTCAATCGGCGGCAGATTCTCTGCCAGAACGAACTCCGCCGCTATGTTCTTGGGGATTACAGTCTGGAG
>CBDCOR010000007.1:0-47489 GCA_965219855.1 Acidobacteriota bacterium | reverse complement strand
ATCTCAGGATACAGGCCGGAGCGGGGCCGTGCTAGCGGTCTTGAGATCGAGACTACCGGAGGAAGCAGAAATGAAACGATCTTGGGGTGCTTGGATCGGGAATCTGGGACTGGTCGCGGGCTTGGTGAGTGGTTGGGTATGGAGCCAGGAGGCCGCTGCCCTGGTGCCTGGCGAGGAGAATTCTCGGACCTTTGGGCAAGCGGCTTCTCGTTCGTTCCGGTACGAGGATGGAAAGTCGCTGGGACGCATTCCCGACGTCCGAACCCACCGATGGGAGGTGAAAGGAGTTCGGGTTGAGGCATATGTCTATGCCACTCTCAGGATGACGTCGATCAATCCGGTTCCCCACCAGGACGGCCATCCCCAAACCGCCCAAATTATCACCGTAGGATCGAGAAAGGCCGGCGTGTTCTACCCCGCGGTGCGGTTCGGGATGCGGGACGGCAAAGGTTTGCCGGGAGAGCAGTCGCAGCTGGTTCCCTGGGCCTCCGACGGTCGACTCGATTATTACGGGGGCTACGCTCGTCCGGACACACCCTACGATTTCAAACTCAAACTCGATCTTCGGGCTCGGAAGCTGAGTGTTTCCAGCAGCGGGCGCGGGGATGACAATTGGTTTCTGCTGGTCGAAGAAGCGCCCTTGATCAGCCCGGTTTCGGAGATCAATGAAGTGCGTGTGGAGCAGCATCCGCAGGCACCGGGCATCCAGAGTCTGCTGATCCAGGGAAAGATGCGGACGGAGGCGGAAGCCCTGCGGCCCCATCCTCAGTCGAAGCGTAAGCGCATCGTGAAGCCGAACTCTGGTTTCAGGCTTCAAGGCATGCGGTCGCTGTGGCGGCGTCCCGGCCGACACGTGACGATCTCGCGCGATCAGAATCGCTGGCAGGGGTTTGCCGACGTGGTTGCGAGTCCTTCAGGCAGGCTACTCGCAACCTACTGTGACGGACCCCGCCACGGCGGTCTGGGCAAATCGGTCATCCGGATGAGCGACGACCAGGGCAAGACCTGGGGGGCGGAGAGGCTGATAGTAGCCTCTCACGGAACCAATGAGCGTCTCCAACGTCTCCGCGATGGCTCGCTGCTCTTGGTCAGCGGTGAGAAAGTGCCTACCGTCGAGATCAAGCGGAGCACCGACGACGGCGAGACCTGGACGGTGGTTGGGGACTTCGATCTCCGAAAGTTCGGACTCAAGACTCATTACGCAGTGAGTCATCTGCTGGAAGCCTCTGATGGTAGCTGGTTCCTGGCGAGCTCTGATCTCTTCCCCAGGACCGAGTCGGATTCGGAGAATCGTCCCCGGGAGAGGTTGCAGGTCTTCCGCTCCGGGGATCTGGGCAAAACCTGGGAGCTTCGCGCCTTGCTGGACACCTATCCTTCAAGCGGGCATTCCGGCAGCGAGGTCAGCATCCTGGAGATGCCGGACGCACGGCTGGTGATCTATGCCCGGGAGAGCAGGGAAGATGGCTACCCGGCTTTTCGCGTGTTCTCTCAGGACGGAGGCAAGACCTGGTCCCAGCCCGAGGATCTGCCCATTCCGATATCAGGCCGCGTCAAAGCCGATTTTCTCTCCGATGGACGGATCCTGCTGACGACGCGGAGCTACATGGGCCGTCCCTCACTGTGGGCCTGGGTCGAGGATCCTCTTGCCAAGGTCGACTTTCAGATGGGTGGGATCCATTTCAACGACCGCTTCAGCAAGGGGCTCAAGGATGGGGCTCTGTACCTCGACAACGATGGCCGCAGCGGCCAGTTCACGAGGTACCTGTTACGTCCACCGCACGGTCCGAAAGGTCGAATCGAGCTGACTGCCGAAGTCCTGGTGAAGGAGAACCAAGGCCAGGCTGCCACCCTTGCCATTCCCTTTGCCGGACAGCTGCGGATTTTTCCGGATCGCGTGGATTTCGTGGGAGACGAGACGATCTCGGCGGCGATTACACCCGACCGCTATCACACCTATCGTGTGACGAGCGACAAGGGACAAGTCGAGGTTTTCGTAGATGGCTCACTCGAGCTCGAAACCTCCAAGCTCGACAGTCGTCGTCTCCGGCACAGTTGGTCTCCACCCGCTGCCAGTCCCCTTCTTTTCTCCTTCGGCAACTATCCGCAGCCCGATGTCTACCCCCCGACGTCGGATTGGGTGAGGACCCAAATGTTCGCCCCCCAGATTCCGTCCGAAGTGACTGGTCTTAGCCTGTGGAAGCGTGTGGAGGCGACTGTCATGGATTTCAATGGCCGCCCGCAGCGAACCTCCTGGGTGGCCGAAAGAGATGGATTTCCCGACCAGTATCAGCTCGATCATGTACTGGAGATCGAGGCCAGCGTATTTGGAATCGACCAGGGATACTCCGGATGGACCCCATTACCTGATGGACGACTCTTCGTGGTGAACTACACGGACGACACCGCCGTCGCCTGGCCCGCGACCGGTCCTTACCTCTATCGCTGTTCCTGGATTCGGGGGACGTATGTGCTGCCATCCGATCTTCCGCCGGCGGAGTGAGGGGCGTGAAAGAAACTACTCCGATCGTGGAAGCCTGAAGCGCGAGCGAGGGGTTGGAGACGGCGAGATGCGTCTCCAAAGGGCGGTCGACCAGAGACAGGAAGAGAGCCGCTGGCAACCTGGATTGTCTGAAAAGGGGGACGCAGTCCCGGCGAGGGAACGGACAATCGCTAGATCGCACAGATCCCCAACCCCTCGCTCGCGCTTCAGGCTTCCCGACTCTTCGCATTAATCGGTCACCGCTCGATGGAGTTTCAGCTTAGTGGCCCCCCAGCGGTGCTGCCCCGTTCGAGAACGAAACTTCGGGTCCGGCGTAGCGGTGGCCTCCAGGCCGCCGTCCGAGCCAAAGGCTCAGAAGAATAAGACTTCGGCCTGGAGGCCAAAGCTACTTCTGCAAATGAAGTTTCAGCTTAGTTGCACCCCAGCCGGGCTGCCCCATTCGAGAAAGAAACTTGAAGCCTCTCGCCACACTGTCCAGTGGCAAGAGACGTGCGACGTTCGGACGTTCAGACGTGCGACGATCCCAATGAAGTTTCAGCTTAGAGCCCAACCTCGCTTAGCAGCTTTCCGTACTCACCGACGACGATATCCACCGTTTCCGCGACCGGTGGGGCCGGGATGTTGTAGGTTTTGACAGCAGCCTCCACCGACATACCGCCTTGAGCCACCGTCTCTGCGGTGGGCATGTACGCCAGGACGCCGTTGCAGTAGCCCCCAAACATGGTGTGCTTGGCCTTGGATCTCTTCTTGACGCCCAATCCGATTTCCACGAAGGGCTCTCCGGGTTGAGCTACCAGCACGAAATCATCCAACCTGTAGGCTAGAATCTCGAATGACAGCGACTCTTCCCGGACGCCTGCCTTGGCCTTTTCCAGAACGCTTTTCGCCCAGCGCTCCACCAACTGGGCGGGACAAACCTCGGTCGTACCGGCACCCTTTTCTATCAGTCTTTCTACGTCGGTGCTTGCCTCAGCAAACTGAGCCTGGGCCTCGTTCAGGGAAGGCAATGGCTGCAAGGGCAGGGATACCCGTCGGCTGGCTGCTCTCAGGATCTGATGAGTGGGGCCCTCTTTGAATTCCTTATGGTAGAGGGCGATTCGGGCGAGTGAGACGCCGCGCTCTCGAATCTCCTGGCAAGGACGTGTCTCAATCTCATAGAAGGCTTTCAGGGCCGCAGCTCCAACGATGCCGCCAGTCCGTTCCTTTTCGTCCCAGTCGCTCTGCAGGAACGACAGACACGCCTGGTTGCCGGCGGCCCCGGTGAAATAAAGGCAGGTTGCTCCGGTGGCCTGCTCCAGGATACGGCGGACAACGCCGGGGAAGTCAGGGCTCAGGAGGTAGGTCTCGTACCCCATAACGACCGGATGGGCCGCATAGCTCGTCAAGACGGCAAGAGGATTGCCTTCCAGGTCATCCACACGCAGGACGTCGACGCTGTGGTCAGTCGTCCCCTCAGGATTCCGTCCCACTACGATGAGGCCGTCCTCAGGGGCGCGCTCCTCTCGATTGATGGCCACCTCCGCGTGGCCGCTGCCTGCCGACGCTCGTGCGGGCTGACGTCTGCCGTCCGCCAGGGCTGCCATTCCGGCAAGGCGGTTCACTAGATCCTCGATATAGGCGTCCAGTGCCTTGATCTCGGCCGGATCACCCGCGACATCGTGGACACCACACAGAACGCCACGCGCGGTGCAGGGGCCATTGTGAGTGTGAGTACAGCCCACCGTTACCTGGCTGACGGGTATCTCCACTCGGTCGGCTATGGCTCTTCGTATCTCGCCCGCCAGCGGAAGATCGAAGCCGATCAGGTCGCAATCGATGAGGACAATCTTTGTTTGCTCATCTGCCAGCACCAACGCGGTTGCCAGGAGCGGTGACTCGATTCCCTCGGAAGGCTCGACTCGGCGCATGGCGCCCTCCAGCCGAAAGCCCACCGGCGGCGTGATGTCAATACGTGCAACACCTGCGGTTAGATTAAGATCCGTCATAGCCCTTTTCCTTTTTCGACAGCGCTTCTGCTTTGGTCTCGCCTACCGATTGTCCACCTGGATCAGAGCCGGCTTCTTGAAGCAATTCGGGTTGTTGTTTCGGCGATGGAATGGGTTATAATAACTTCGTACGCCAATCCCGCGAAGTGCAATGAGTTCAGCAATCCAACAGTTACGATTCTTATTACCAGCCAGGGGAACGCCGTTTACAGTCGTTCTGGTCTTGGTTTTCTGGGTCCTCGGCGCTGCTGGTCCTGCCTTGGCCAGTGAGAAAGACCTCAGTCCGGCCGCACGAGAGCTTTTCGAACGCGAGATCCGCCCTGCTCTAGTGGACACCTGTTCAGTATGCCACAGCGCCGAGCTGGCACAAGCAGAGTTGCGGCTGGATTCCCGTGCCGGTTGGGAAGCAGGCGGCAAATCCGGGCCTGCCATCATTCCTGGCGATCCGGACAGCAGTCCTCTGATTCGAGCCATTCGCCACGAAGGCCCCGAATTGCCGATGCCGCTGGGGGGCGCAAAACTATCTTCCAGGCAGATAGAGGCGTTTGAACGATGGGTGAGTATGGGAGCTCCCGATCCCCGCGGCGCGCCTTCAGCAGACCCACCGGGTTCGGATGAGGCTCATTTGGAGTGGGAGAAGGCCTTCAACCAACGGAGCCGTTGGTGGTCTTTGCAGCCGGTTGTGCCGCCGCCGGTTCCCCAGGTCAAACAGGCAGATTGGTCCGATCAGGCTGTCGACCGTTTCGTCCTTTCCAAGCTTGAAACGAAGGGTTTGAGCCCTGCTCCGCGAGCCGACCGAGGTACCCTGTTGCGGCGGTTGAACTACTTGCTGACCGGGCTTCCTCCGACGCCTGATGAACTAGCCGGCTTCGGCAGCAATTCAGATCCGCAGGCGTACGCGCACCAGGTCGATCGTCTGCTTGCTTCCTCCCACTTTGGGGAGCGCTGGGCACGACATTGGATGGACGTCGTTCGTTACAGCGATACGTATGGTTATGAAACGGACGCCATAATCAAGGGCTCATGGCGCTTTCGGGATTACCTGATTCGCTCCTTCAATGCGGACATCCCCTTCGACCAACTCGTACGCGAGCACATTGCTGGCGACCTGTTGTCCCAGCCAAGAATCGACGCCTCCACACAGACCAACGAGTCGATCATCGGGCCCACCTGGTTCCAGATGGGAGAAAACCGTCACGGCGACAGTCTCATGTTCAACGGCATCCACCAGGAGATGCTCGACAACAAGATCGACGCTTTCTCGAAGGCGTTCCAGGCGACGACCGTGGCCTGCGCTCGTTGTCACGATCACAAGTATGACGCTATTTCCCAGCGTGACTACTACGGTCTGGGAGGCGTGTTCATGAGCTCGCGCTGGGTGACCCATACGCTGGATACGCCCGATCGCAACAGTCAGGTCCTCGAAGAGCTGTCGGCGCTGAAAATGAAACTTCGCAAGCCTCTGGCGGATTGGTGGTTGGAGGAAGCGCGGAGAATCCCGCAATACCTGTTGGCCGCACAGGCGCGCGTCGATGAATCCAGCAGAGAGGCTCGACTTACCCAGACCCTGGATCAGGCTCGCCTTTCTGCCTGGGAGAAAGTGCTCAGTCCCAAACCCTATGAGGAGCCGGATCCAGCCGATGAGAACGAGACTGAGAAGGCCGCTCAGCCTGATGAAAATGCAGCGCTGCGAGATCCGCTGTTTCCCTGGCTCGAAGTGCATCAATCGGTCAGGGGTGGCGGGAACCTCGAGAGTAGCTGGCGGAAGGTCGCCGAGAATTATGCCCGGACTCGTCAGGAGGGTGCTCGAGCCAACGCGCAAAACTTTTCCCTCATAGCCGATTTTGGCGCCGGCAAGATCCCGGAAGGGTGGTCGGTGGATGGCGTCGGGCTGCGCCGCGGCCTGGTGCGCAGCGGTGACTTCACCGTAGCTCTCGAGGGGGCCGGGGCCGTAGGTAGACTGCTTCCCGCCGGTCTGTTCACGCAGTCTCTTTCGCCGCGGCTGAATGGAGCCGTGCGCACACCCTACTTGGTTCTTTCCGGCCGTCCTTATATCAGCATGGAAGTGAGCGGCGGTGACTACAGTGCCAAGCGCCTGATTATAGACAATTCGTATCGGACAGAGCGACAGAAGTACTTGGAAGATGAGGACCTTCACTGGATACGCTACTCGACCACGGCGAAGGCTAAGACGAATCGATCTCCCAGCGCGGTGGAGGCGTCGGAGATCCGAGTCTATGTCGAGCTTGCCACCAAGGCCTCGAACCCAAACTTCCCACCCAGGCTCGGGCTCGGTCCTGACATTTCCAGGAGAGAGGCTCGGGATGCACGAAGCTGGTTTGGCATTACTCGGGCTTATCTACATGACAAGGAGGAGTCGCCGGCCGATGAATTGACGCGGTTCGGGTCGCTCTTTGCCGGTGATTCTCCCTTAGATCTTTCGGATGTGGCAGCTCGATACGGACGCTGGCTATCTACTTCCCTCGAGGATTGGGCCGAGGATCGTGCGGACGAAGACGACGTCTTGTTGATCAACTGGATGCTTGAGAACGGGCTGTTGCCAAACAACCTGCTGCCCAGAAACATGGATGCCCGCAAGTCCATCTGGGAGTTGGTAGCCTCCTACCGCGCGGTCGAAGAACGGCTTGCCGAACCGCAGACGGTTTTGAGCATGGCCGACCTGGACCCGGGCCAGGATTCCCGGCTCAACGTCCGCGGCGTCTACGCGGATCTTGGTGACCCGGTGCCGCGCGGCTATATCAGAGCTCTGGCGGACGAAGGGAATGCTTCCGGCCCCACGGGCAGTGGGCGAATGGAGTTGGCCCGCCTGGTTTCCAGTTCGGAGAACCCTCTCACTGCCCGGGTTTTCGTCAATCGCGCCTGGCACTGGGTGTTTGGATCCGGGATTGTCGGAACGACCGATGACTTCGGCCACCTGGGTGACAAGCCGTCGCACCCCGAACTGCTCGACTGCCTCGCCGATCGGTTCGTTGAGGACGGTTGGTCCGTGAAGAGACTGGTACGGATGCTGGTGATGACTGAGACCTTCCAGCAATCGAGCCAGACTGTTGCCCATGCCCGAGAGGTCGACCCGACCAATCGACTGCTTCACCACTATCCACTGAGGCGCCTGGATGCGGAGTCCATTCGCGACTCCATACTGGCTGTCTCGGGACGATTGGACCCTCAGCTTTTCGGTGTGCTGATCGACCCCTACCGTGCGGAGACGAAAGGGAACATAAAGAAGGATCAAAGTTACTACGCGGGACCGCTCGATGGCGCTGGTCGCCGCTCGATCTACCTCAGAAACACGATCATGCAACCAGAAAGGTTCCTCAGCACCTTCAACAAGCCCAATCCCAAAATTCCGACCGGCAACCGTGATGTCACCAACGTTCCGGCACAGGCCTTGACGATGCTCAACGATCCGTTCGTTGCCGGCCAGGCCGAATTCTGGGCACGGCGGTTGATCGCCTCATCGCACGAGTCACCCGAGGAGCGCCTGACCGCTATGTTTCAAAGCGCCTTGGGACGGGACCCGCAGCCACAGGAACTCGCTCGCTGGACCCAGGCAGTTCATGATTTCAGCACCTTGTACCAGGATGGGGCTAAGGACAATCAGGCGTCCGAGAATGTGATGCAGTCGGTCGCCGTCTGGAAGGACGCTGCCCATGCGATCTTTAACACCACGGAGTTTATCTATGTACGCTAACCGGTTGATCCGACAGCGATCCATTACCCGCCGTGAGTGGCTGAGCAGAACCTCCAATGGTTTCGGCGCGCTTGCCTTGTCGACCCTCCTGGCCGAAGACTTCGGGTTGGGCGCGTCCCTAGGAGCTGACACCCACTTTCCCGCGAAAGCGAAGAACGTGATTCTTTGCTTCATGGACGGCGGTCCCAGCCATGTGGATTTGTTTGATCCGAAGCCTTTGTTGAAAAAGCATCAGGGCGAGGAGATCGGCAAGTCAGCCGTTTCCGAGAAGTCGCAATCTACTCCTGACCGGGTCTGGTTGGGCAGTCCCTGGGAGTTTCGTCAGCGCGGCCAGAGTGGACTTTGGGTGAGCGACCTGTTTCCCCATATTGCGAAAGTGGCGGACGAGATCTGCGTCATCCGGTCGATGGTGGGAGAGACGCCCCTGCACGGCCAGCAGAACCTGCTGCTGCACACCGGCCGCATCACCGGCAGGGCCCCCAGCTTCGGGGCATGGGTGTCCTACGGCCTCGGGTCGGAGCGTGACAACCTACCGAACTACCTTCTGCTCGACAACGGATTGAGGGTCCCTAACGGCGGTTGGGAAAACTTCAGTAACTCTTTCCTCCCCGCCACGCATGCACCGACCGTGCTGCACGCCAAGGACCCGGTCGTGGACAACATCCAACCGGCGGATCTCCCTGCCGTCCAGCGGCGGAAACTCGATTTGATCCGGGAGCAAAGCGCGGGCTTCGCGACTGCCACAGGCGAAGACGCTATCGAGTCGGTCATCAAGAACTATGAGACCGCGTTCCGTCTGCAGACGATGATTCCCGAGGTAGCCGAGGTGAGCGGCGAATCCGAGTCGACGCGCCAGATGTATGGGCTCGATAGCTCAAACGAATACAAGAAGTTCTACGGCCTCCAGTGTCTGCGTGCCCGGCGCCTGGTCGAGGCGGGTGTGCGCTGCGTGGAGATCGCTTGCCCGCTGACGCATGGCAACAACTCTCCCTGGGACCAGCATTCGGACCTCAAGAAGTACCACGCAGAGAACGCGATGATCACCGATCAGGGCGTGGGAGCGCTGATCCAGGACTTGAAGCAGCGCGGCCTGTTGGACTCGACCGTTGTGATCTGGGCCGGTGAGATGGGCCGGACGCCGCATACTCCAAAGATCAAGGACGGCGTCGGCCGCGACCATCACGTCAACGGCTACTCGATCTTCCTGGCGGGAGGCGGCTTCAAGGGAGGCTTTGCCTACGGAAAAACGGACGACTTTGGAAACTCCGTCGTCGAGAATCCCACCTCGATTCACGCCGTCCATGCGACCGTTCTCCAGCAACTCGGGGTAGACCACGAAAAGCTGATCTTCCGCTTCGGCGGCCGGGACATGAGACTGACCGACGTCCACGGCGAGATCATCGAGGACATTCTGGCGTAAGAACCCGTTAGTGGGATCAAGATCTGCTTCTCGAGTCTTTCCAACCCTACGACCTTGCATTCACTTCGGCGTTCGCCTGTTCGGTGTTCTGCGGTTTGTGATTTAGCCTTTTTCCTTGTTCTGGAGGAGGCAACCGCTGGAAATGCTGAACCGCAGAACATCGAACTGGCGAATTTCGAAGGCTAGGAAGACAGTTCGGCGTTCGCATGTTCGGGGTTAAGCTGTTCGTGATTTAGCCTTTCTGTCGTTCCTCCTGAGCTGGCAACTGCTGAATGTTGAACCGCAGAATATCGAACAAGCGAATTTCGAAGGCCGGAAGAAGAGGAATGATCGGACTCTCGGCCGAGGGCTGGACAAATCTGAAACTTGAACGGCAAGCAGTGGACAAGCGCGCCCTCGCGTAGGTGCAACAATATCCTCGCAGAGAACGCATGAGAATCCAGAGTGTCAAGGCGTACCCGCTCGCCTACCCCGAGCCCCACTACAAGGGCATTGAGCGCTACATCACCCTGGCCCGCGTCGAAGGGGAAGACGGTATGGTGGGGTGGGGGGAATGCATCTACCAGTTCCGTGAGGCCTCTCTGGCGACGAAGATCATCGTGGAGCAAGGGTACGGGCCACTACTCGAAGGAGAGGATGCCCTGGATGTGGAGCGGCTCTGGAACAAGATGCTTGCCCATGTCTGGTGGTACGGACCCGAAGGTATAGCCGCCTTCGGCATCAGCGCCGTCGATATGGCCTTGTGGGATCTCAAAGGTAAGGCGCTAGGCCTGCCGGTTTGCCAACTCCTCAGTGAACGGCCGCACGAAAAGGTCACTGGTATGGCTTCCATAATCTTTGACATGGAGGACCAGGAGTGGACTCTGGGAGAGTTCCGCTGGATGCGAGAGCAGGGCTACCGGGTGGTCAAGGCCGGATGGGGCATGCGTCCGGAAGCCGTATTCGGTCAGGATCGGGAGAAAGATCTGGAAATAGTCCGTTTGGTGCGGGAGGTCATCGGTGACGAGCTGGAACTGGTGGTGGATACGCCGGGGGTATGGGGTTTGTGGGATGTGTCCACCGCTATCCAGCGTTTTCGTGACCTCGAGCCCTATCGGCTCCGATGGATCGAACAGCCCCTATTGCCTTCTGATCTGGAAGGGCATGCCCGGCTGCGAGCGGCCGTCGCCGTCCCCATCGGAACCGGCGAGGACGAATGGAACCTCGAAGGCTACTGCCGCCTGATTCGCTCCGGCGGGGTGGATGTGGTGCAGATGGACCCGGGACGCTGCCAGGGGATCACTGGATGCCACCAGGTAGTCAAACTGATTGAGGCGGAAAACCTGGAGTGGAGCGCACACACCTGGAGCAGTGCCCTGAACACCGCCGCCAGCGTCCACCTGTTGGCAAGCTCGACCCACGGTGTGGCCATGGATTTCAAGCCCCATGAATCGCCCATGCAACACGAGCTGGTCAGCGACCCGTGGATTCAGGAGGATGGCAGTCTCCACGTCCGCGACAAGCCCGGTCTGGGAGTCGACGTCCTGGATGAGGTGGTCGAAAAATATCTATTCCTGGAGTGACGCACCTCAAGGAGTTGCCTGAAGTGCCAGAGGATCAGTCTATCCCCCGCCGTGCCCTCATCACCGGAGGCGCCTGTGGCTTCGGACTAGCGACGGCCGAAGCCTTACTAGGCCAGGGGGCCTATGTAGCCATTGGTGACATCGAGGCCGAGGCGCTAGGCAAGGCGACTCGAGTGCTCAGTAGTCCCAACGTCCTGGCCGACATTGCGGCGGCTATCCCACTGGGCCGCAATGCTACCGAGGCCGATATCGTCAACGCGATCCTGTTCTTTCTTTCCGATACTTCGGCGTTTCTGACCGGAGTGGCTCTCGACATCGATGGTGGGATGCTGAGTACCGCACCCTGGCCGGGAACAGCTGATTAGAGCACCCCAACGGTGCTGCTCCCTTTCGAGAACGAAACTTTGGTTGTCTTTAGCCACGAACATCGATAGCAGCATGCCCATCCTACGCCGGTCACTGCTCGATGAAGTTTCAGCTTAGTCCTAATTTACCTCGTAGAAAAGTGATGTAACCTATTGTTAAGATTGGGGTAATGCTACAAATCAGCTGCGTCGGTACTGGGTACATTATAGACGAACGCCGAGGAGATCCAGGGCTCGCTGCTGAAGCGATGTGGGACGGGTGATTTTGTCGAAGGCTGCTGAGCCGGGCAACTGCGGCTGAATCCGGTTTTTGGAGATCGTGGCCAAATCGCTGAGCAAGGTCTGAAAGCTGTGCACGGGCCCACCCTCAACGGTGCGCTTGCGGTGAGCCTTGCGGAGGGCCTGAGGAGAGCGCTGAGAGGGTGCCACCACCGAATCGCGAAGCTGCCTCCCCGCCTCGGGATCCTCGTCGTCGAACAGGATCGGAGCTAACTTCTGTCGCATGTGCCACTCGACGTAGTAGGCAAGCATGCACAGAAAGACGTGAGCGCGGACCCGATCCTCCAGATGGTGGTAAATGGGTCGGACCTTCAGATCGACACTCTTACAGCTGCGGAAGGCCCGTTCGGCGACGGACAACCCCTTGTAGGCAGCCACCGTTTGTTCGGCATCCATTTGCTCGCGGGCCAGGTTGGTGCGAATCACATAGATCCCGTCCAGTGCCGCCTCCTGCTCGATGCGCTCCTGCCGGCGCTGGTAGGAGAAGGACTCCTCGCCGATCTCCAGGACAAAATGCTTGCCCACTTTGTAGCGGTTGAGGACTTTGCCCACCCGCAGGGCAATCCGATCCTTGCCCTTGAAGCGACGCTTCGGACGTTGCGTTGCCTGGACAATCTTCTCCAACTCCAGCTCGGTCGCCTGGAGCAGTTGCTGGCGATTGCGGGCCCGTTCCTCCGCTAAGAGGGGATTACGGCAGACAATGAGCCGTTCCCCGGGGTAGTCCGGGCTCTGGATCTCGGCCAGGTCGCGTTGATCAAACAGGGACAGCTGCAGCGGACCGGATTGAAACAGTTTGCGGATCTGAGGGCCTCGCAGGGCCGTGATCCAGCCCATGCCGGGCAGCGGCTTGAGCTCCTCCCGAATGCGGGCTTCCGTCAGCATTCCTCGATCGGCGACCACCACCACCGAGCGCAACCCGAAGCGTTGGCGCAGTTTTTGGATTTGGCTGGTCACTGTTGTGGGGTCCGCTCGGTTGCCTTCGAAGACCTCGACCGCGACGGGGCAGCCTTTCGCACAGCAGGCCGAAGACGATCTGCAGCGTACCCCCTTTGCCGTCTCGGGAATACCCCCGCTGGGCCAACGGGCAACTCCTCCCTTCGAAGTAGGTCGAGGTGACGTCGTAGATCACGAGGCAACCGTCCTGCAGGCGCTGAGCCGCCAGCTGGTTTTCAATCTTTGGTTGTCGAACGAGCAGCCAGTCCAAGGCGCCGTACAGATCATCGGCCGTCGCGGCCTCCATAGAGCTCGCCCAAGCTGAACACAAAAAGACCCTTACCTGATGATCCACAATGGCTTACAGGTTGTTTTTCAGCTAGTTTTCAGGGTAACTTCGGCTTAGTAGTCCCCCAGCGGTGTTGCCCCATTCGAGAACGAAACTTCGGTTCCGGCGTAGCGGTGGCCTCCAGGCCGCCGTCCGAGCCAAAGGCTCAGAAGAATAAGACTTCGGCCTGGAGGCCAAAGCTACTTCTGCAAATGAAGTTTCAGCTTAGTGGCCCCCCAGCGGTGCTGCCCCATTCGAGAAAGAAACTTGAAGCCTCTCGCCACACTGTCCAGTGGCAAGAGACGTGCGACGTTCGGACGTTCAGACGTGCGACGATCCCAATGAAGTTTCAGCTTAGGCATCAGGAGAGCGACCGCAGCAGGTTTCGCATCTTGACGGACTCCGTGAGCACGTCCGCCTTGTCCAGATCCATAAAGCCCTCCAGGTGCTCGTACTCGAGGGATAAGAACCCCGTGTAGTTCGCCGACTGGAGCTTGCTGATGATTCCGGGGATGTCGAGTGTCCCGTCATCCCAGCGCGCCTGCAGCTGGTTATTGGCAGCCTGGCGCAAATGAACATGAGCCGTGTGGAAGACCAGAGGGTCCACCTGCTCCTGCGAGTAGCCCAGGCAAATGAAGTGACCGTAGTCCAGGGTCAGTTTCAACTCGGGATTCGACTCCATGAAGGTAAGGGTGTCCAGAGGCGATTCCAGAATTGAGCCCACGTGGGCTTCAAAAGTCGTCGTGATGCCTTCTTTCCGGGACATGGCAGCCAACTGGTGGAGCTCCTCTGCGGACACTCCCAGGGCCTTCTCCCGCGTCCAATCCTCCTGGAGGATGCCGGGAAGCACCGTGGTTGAAGGAATCTGACATTCTCTACAGAAATCAATCACGGCCGCGTAATCTTCCCGGTTCCTCTCCCTGACTTGGGGGTCTTTGTGGTTGGTCGCTCGGTCTTGGAAACTGGCAGCGAAATTGTAGTTGAGATTGCCGATCGGGACACCCAGATCCCGGATCTGCTGTGCTGCCTGCCGGGGTTCCTGAAGGATCGGTTCGGTCGAAAGCTGGGGCGGGTCCGGGTTGCCCGGAAAGGCGATGAGATCCACCGCACCGATCCCCAGCGTCTGGTAGATCTGTAGTGATTCAGCTAGATTGACGCCTACGAAGGACCAGGAGGAGCCACTTACCGTCATCGACCCGGCGACGGTCAGTCCTCGAGTCTCGGTCCGGGCTCGGATGGATTCCCAGCGAAACACCTCGGGTAGACCTTTTGGCCAGGCTTGATCCGGGTCATAGGCCTCTCCGCTGGTTTGCTCGAGGACAGAGACCATATGTTCTTCCCAGCGCTGCGAGTGGGGTGCCTGGGAAAGCATCTCGGCACAGCGCCGATAGTCCTCCGTTTCCATGAAGACGAATGCGAGTGAGCCATCCCTGTAGATGTAGGTCCTGTGGAGTCCGCTCTCCTCCATCTCCTCCAATAGCTCCGGCCACACGGAGGCATGCCTGCGGTCATATTCTTCTTCGCATCCCTCCTTGATGTGCAGAATAAACGCGACGCGCTCCATAGGAACCTGCCTTCTGTTGATCTCTACGAGAGTTCTTTACGCACGATGTCGGCTCCCGCGGCCAGGGCCTGCAGCTTGGAATAAGCCACCTCTCGTGGCAGGAACCACATGCCGCAGTCTGGGGCCACCCGCAGTCGATCTGCTGGGATCACTTCCAGCGCATCCCGGATCCGACCGGCGATGTGCTCTGGAGTTTCCACTTCCTGCGACCCCAGATTGAGCAGGCCCAGGATGACCTCTTTGTCACCGCAGTGATGTAAGAGGTCGGAGCCGTGTCCGGGCTGTTCGTACTCCAGACTGATCTGTTGGGCGCGCGAAGCCGCGATCGCCTCCAGGGCCTGCGCGTAACGGGGATTAATGTGCTTTTCCCCAACCAGGGCGTAACCATAGCAAATGTGGACCGCGGTAGTGGCCTGGATGCCCTCCAGTGCAACATCCAAGGCGCGGGTTCCCCAGCGGCTGGACTGGTCGAATCTGAAGTGGAAATCGGGTTCGTCCAGCTGAATGACGTCCGCTCCCTCGGCATCCAGGGCCCGCAGTTCCTGGTTGAGTACGTAAGCGATATCCATCCCCATCGCTTCTTCGTCAGTGTAATATTCGTTGACCAGACGGGAAGCCGCCGTCAAAGGGCCAATCACGGTCATCTTCGCCGGCCGCGAGGTGTGCTGTTTGAGGAAGCGCAGGTCCTCGAGCGCGGTAGGTCCAGGCCAGCCTACCTTGTCCACCACTCGGGGTGCGTGGGCCTCACCCAGGCGTCCTTTCAGTCGAGGATCGAGGTCGATGAAGCTCATGTCGCGCTTCTCCATCGACCACTGCCCCAACTGGGTCATGTCCAGTCCACGGAAGCGAAAAAAGTAGGAATCAAAGCCTTGACGCCTCTCTTCCCCATCGGTGATTACATCCAATCCGGCGCGCTCTTGATCTGCGATGGCCAGCCGGGTGGCGTCGTCCTGAGCCTCTTGAAGCACCTCGGCATCTGGCCTCCAAAACGTGTCATCCCCGTAGGGTGTCGTGACTCTATGGTGGCAAATCAGCCAGTCGGGCTTGCTGTAACTCCCGACCAGCTGCGTCAGCAGCGATCCTTCCATCTATTGACTCCTCACTGACGGCATACGAATGACATTTATTCGTGGGCCAAGACACGCCTCGCCCGCCAAAAACGTAGACGTATTTATGAAATAGAGCACCTAGCCAAAGGCCCCCCTCGGAAACCTGCTCGGTGGCGAATTTATCCTCCTACTGTGAGCTTTGAGAGGCTCCCTCTGCGAGGCGGAGAGAAGCCGGTCGCTCAGAGTTTGTATACCATACCCACACCTCAGTCAACATTGCTTCCGTGGCTTAAGCGGACTCACGGTTGCCCGATGCCCGGTTAGTCCCAAAATAAGCGCAAGTTCGAAAATAGACCCCTTTGTCGGCTCCGAGGAGCCATTTTGGAGACCTAAATTCTAAATTTCGGCGCGAAGTCACTCAGAACAGGCACGTCTTCAGCTGTCCTCCACGCCGATCGCTCAGGGAAAACGATTCTGCCCTCTTGGGGGGCGTTTGTAGAGACACCTCGCCCCAGCTCTGGCGACCCTCGGAGCTACTTTATCTCCTTTCAGTTTCAGGTAGCTGGCCGGTGTTTCAACCACTTACTGCCTTCCAAGAGAAGACGGCTCCAACCATTGACATCCAGCAGCCGATAGACCAACTGTCGGCCCCTGCGCAAAATCTGGCAGGGCATTTCAATGACCTCTCGCAGGAAACGGCGATACTCCATCTTCACCAGCTCTCGGGCTTGCAGTCGCGCCGGCAGCACCAACCCCATCCAGGCCTTCAGATTCCAGGCTTGAGCCGCAATCACCAGATAGGCCCAGTTGGCTACCAGCGTATCCGAGGGCATCCGCAGGGCCTCGACTCCGTTCTTGAGTTGTTCAATGACGTTCTCCTGGTTGCAGCGCCGGTTGTTTTCCCGTACGACTCCCGCCGTTCCCAACGTTCTGGCCGAGATATTGGTGACATAAAAGTGGTAGCGCGTCTGCGGCAGCAGCCGCTTCTGGCCTTTCTCGACCAGGATCGTCTTGCGCAAGATCACCATCCGATAGGTTCGCTTCGCTTTGCTCGGACGGTAGTCGATCTCCGCGATCTCTTCCCGTTCCAGCGTCAGCGTCTTGAACCCGCGTCTCTTGACAATCTCCGGCTTCACTTTGTCCCGCCGCTGGCGCCGCTTCTTCCCTTTTCCTTTCCCCTGGCTGGGGCGCCCCAGCTCTTTCCATCTCGCTTCTGGCAACGCCTCCGCCCACTTGACGAAGCTCGGATGGGCGTCGATCCCGAAGTCAAACTCCACGCCCGCCTCCGTCCAACGGTCAAAATGAGCCGTCAGCGAAAAATCCGTGTCCCCGCGCAGGCGCACCTTCCGAAAACCCGCCTCTCGAACCAGCTCGATACTCCGATCCAGCCATTCGGCCGCTCCCTCATGAGAGGGACGGTTGCCCGAGCGGTTGACCGCATAGAGCACCTCTCCCGTATTGGCCAGCGTCACGATCAGCGGCGCATAGCCCCACTGCCCGTCGTAGCTGATCTCCATCCCTTCCTTGCATTCGCCGCTCGTGGGGGCCATCGTCCCATCCACGTCGATCTCCGCCCGTTGGAAGAAACGGGCCGGTTGTTGGGCCCAGACCTTGAGGCGGCTGGCATTGACGGCTTCCATCAGATCCACCACGTCGGGCGCGTCAAAGCGGCGCACAAAGTCTCCGGCCGTGCTGGGGGCGGGGATCTTCTCGGCTCCCACCGCCTCCAGGAAACTCACACTCTGACGTCGCAGTTCAATATCCTGATAGCGGGTCCCGCCCGTGGCCACGTTGTAGATCAGGCTCAGGACGTGGTCCGATTCGTGGTACGGTTGGTGGCGTTTGAGCAGCGTCACCGCCTGGTCAATGGCTTTCCCCAGCCCACTCCACTTCACCACCTGCTGCAGCAGCCCCAGACCACCGTAACTGACCGCACCCGTTTTCTCCGAGACCTCGTAGCTGATGACCTCGGGCGAGAGCACCGGTTTCGGGTCTTGACCGTTCCAGCTGGGGCTCAATCGCTGAGCAACCTCTGCTTCCCGTTTGCGGATGATTGCGCTATCCTTTTTCTTCACCTGAAATGCCTCCTTTCGGCTTGTTCTGAAGTTTCTTTGACAACCCCAGAATACCCGTCAGGTCTGGCATTTCAGGTGTTTACATGTGGTTTAGTCCACTTTCATCTACTTCTTTTGGGGTTAGTTCACCGGGAGATCCTCGTGCGTTCTCAGATCCGGTGTAATTTGTTCACCCAAAACAAGAAGTCCTTCACACGAGGCGACAACTTAAGTTTGACTTATAATCAGTAGTGTCCCAACGTTTGGGATTCTAATCTCTGTAAAGTATTAATGAGTAATATGTTAGAGAAGATAATGGGTGTTTCCGACTTGAAAGTGAGTGTACGCTCACGCCCTTCAGTTCATAAGGAGGGCGAGCATGTACACGGGCACGACGATTTTTTCTCAGGTGATGCGGCATCTTCCCTGGCATCATTTTCATCGCATTGTTCAGCACTACGGAGGCGACTACAAGGTCAAGTCGTTCCGCTGTGCCGACCATTACCGGGTCATGGCCTTTGCACAGTTGACCTATCGCGAGAGCTTGCGCGATATCGAAGCCTGCCTACGGGCCATGAGATCCAAGCTCTTCCACATGGGCATTCGCTCCACGGTCTCCCGCAACAATCTGTCCAATGCCAACGAGAGGCGCGACTGGCGCATCTATGCCGAGTTTGCCCAAGTGCTTATCGCCGAAGCGCGCCGCCTGTACACCGACGAGGACCTGGGAGTCGACCTGAACGCGACCGTCTATGCCTTGGACTCCACGACCATCGACCTGTGCCTCTCGGTCTTCCCCTGGGCGCGCTTCCGCCGTACCAAGGGGGCGATCAAACTGCATACCTTGCTCAACCTGCACGGCGCCATTCCCGAGTTCGTTCTGATCTCGGACGGAAAACTGCACGATGTCCACGCCTTGGACCACCTGATTCCTTGTCCCGGTGCCTACTACATCATGGATCGCGGATACCTGGATTTCGGGCGCCTGTACCGACTCCATTCTGCCCGGTCGTTATTCGTGACCCGCGCCAAGGCCAACTTCAAGTTCCGCCGCCGCTACTCCCACCCGGTGGACAGAACGACGGGACTGATCTGCGACCAAACTGTCCTGCTGAGCACCTTCTATCCGGCCAAGGCCTACCCCGAACCTTTGCGTCGCATCAAGTTCTTCGACGTCACCACCGACCTGCGGCTAGTATTCCTCACCAACGACTTTGCTTCTCCCGCTCTGACTATTGCCCGGCTCTACAAGCTCCGCTGGCAGATCGAACTGTTCTTCAAATGGATCAAACAGCATCTCCGCATCAAGGCCTTTTACGGCACCAGTCCCAATGCCGTGAAAACACAAATCTGGATCGCCCTCAGTACCTACCTGCTCATCGCCATCATCCGCAAGCGCCTCTATCTCGAGTTGCCGCTCTACACAATTCTCCAGGTCCTGAGTGTCTCGCTCTTCGAGAAAACCCCAATTTTACAGGCCTTTCAGGACATGCATTACATTACTCAGAATAGTGACATTCATAAACAGTTGATGTTATTCGACTAACGCTGGGACGCTACTGACTACTAGAAGTACACTGGAACGATTAATACTGATACGTATGATACGCGACGGGACAGGCCGAACCTTTGGTCGCTCCATCCAGAATTTTCTATCCATGGCGTCGTCACCTCGGAAAATCGACCCGTCGCGCTTGGCCACATGGCCATGGCTTCAACATAGCGTTAATCACTCCCATTTAGCCGGAAGACAAAGCTGGAATCGATTTCCGCTGAGACTTTCGCAGTCTTCCCTCTCGTGTGGGATCGGCTCGAACTTATTCGAAGAGCGATAGGAAATGGGTCTTATGGCAGAACCAAGTTGGTCGTGGAGGTCAATCCCAACGGGATTGGGTATTCCAGCCCAGGGTTTCCCAACCCTGGGTCCGAGAGTCAACCCCTTAAGAATCAACCCTGTAAGGGTTGCGTCCTGACCCATTCGTTGAAACTTCCGCAAGAATTCAGGGTTGAAATCCAGGGGCGACGACCAGTTGACTGCTGTCAGGGGCCACCCAAAAGCGGCCAGTGAGGGCCACTTCAAAACCGGCCATTTTCAAGAGCCATTGAGGGCCGCATCCGGCGTAGGATGCGCCGATGGCCAATACATTGAAAATGGAAAAGAAGCAAACGGTTTTGGCGCTCCTGAAGCTGGGCTGGTCGTATCGTCGGATCGAGCGAGAGGTGGGAGTCCGACGAGAGAGGATTGCCCGCTATGATCCCTCCCGAGATTCAAAACCGGCCAAAGCGGCCCCCGGCTCGGAGGAGCAAAAGCGGCCAAAGCGGCCCCCGGGTCTGCGCAGCTTCTGTGAGCCCTTTCGGGAGCAGATTGAAAAGAAACTCCAGCAGGGATTGCAGGCC
The DNA here is from genome assembly GCA_965219855.1 of Acidobacteriota bacterium. Classification (GTDB taxonomy): domain Bacteria; phylum Acidobacteriota; class UBA6911; order RPQK01; family JAJDTT01; genus CAUZIZ01. The sequence continues at coordinate 27,341 of CBDCOR010000007.1, read as the reverse complement.
AAGCGGATCTGGCAGGACCTGGTCTTCGAGCAGGGATTCGGGGGAGCCTACAACTCCGTCAAGCGCTTCTGTGGAAAGCTCAAGGCGGAGAGTCCTCGCGTGTTTGCTCGGGTGGAAACTCCCCCCGGTCGGGACCTGCAGATCGACTTCGGCAAAGGAGCCCTGACTCGGACCGAATCGGGTCGTTACCGCCGTCCTCATCTGTTCAAGGCCGTCCTCTGCCACTCGCGCCACTCCTATGAGGAAGTCGTCTGGCGGCAGGAACTGAAGACGTTCATCCGCTGTGTCGAGGAGGCTTTTCACGCTTTTGGAGGCGGCGTGGAGGTGGTTCGCCTCGATAACCTCAAGGCCGGGATCACCCGGGCTTGCTTGGTGGACCCCGAGGTCAATGCCGTCTTCAGTGCGCTCGCTCGCCACTACGGCTTCGCCGTGCTGCCCATCCATCCGGGCGCTCCGAACGAGAACGGAAAAGTCGAAAGAAGCATCGGATATACCGACTCCAGCGCGCTCAAAGCTCGCCGCTTCGAGAGCCTGGATGCGCAGAATGAGCATCTGCAGAGTTGGAACGAGCGAATCGCCCGCCAGCGCATCCACGGCACCACCAAGCAGCAGGTCTGGCCCCGCTTTGTCGAAGAACAGAAGCATCTCCGACCGCTTCCGGATTCCCGCTTCAGTTTCTTCCGCGTGGGCCGTCGAACGGTCTCCACCGATGGCCACATCGAAGTCGACCGAGCGTTCTACTCGGTGCCCAATCATCTGCTCGGTTGTGAAGTCGCCGTGCACTGGGATGATCGTATCGTCCGCGTCTTCTTTCGTGAGCAACAGGTGGCCCTGCATCCGAAGCACCCGCCGGGGAGATTCCGAACCGAAACGAGCCATCTTCCGGAACGCAAACGCTACGCGCACTATCGAACCGAGCATCATCTGCTGAAGCAAGCCCGAGCCGTGGGTCCAGAGGCGCACCGCTGGGCCGAGCGAGCTCTGGAGGTCCGAGACATGCTCGCCTACCGACTCGTGCAGGGCATGATCTCGCTGACCCGCCGCTACCGCGCTTCGGTCGTCGACGAAGCCTGCGGCAAGGCGCTCGCACATGACGCCTTCCGCTACCGGACTCTGGTGGCTTTGTGTAAGCGACTGGACGTGCCGCAGCGCTCTTTGTTTACCTCCGAGCACGAGTTGATCCGACCGCTGTCCGAGTACCAGATCACCGATCCCACAGGAGAACCAGAATGATCTCATCAGAACTGGAACGAAAACTTCGTCACCTCCGGCTCTCGGGCCTGGCTCAGGTCTTTGACGTTCGCCTGCAACAAGCCGTCCAGGGAAGGCTCAGCCATCAGGAGTTCTTTGAGCTGCTGATTGATGACGAGCTGACCCGCCGTCGGGACCGGCTGTTGGAGCGACGTTTGCGCCAGGCCCAGTTTCCGGAACAAAAGCACTTGGAGGACTTTAACTTCTCCTTTAACCCCTCCATCAACCGGCAGCAGATCTTCGATCTGGCTACCGGCCGATTCATCCAACAGCGCCGCGGCTGGTTGGTCATCGGTCAGACCGGAGTCGGCAAGAGCCATCTGATCATCACCGTCGGGATCAAGGCGGTCGAAGCCGGTCACCGGGTGCAGTACAAGTCGGCTTTCGATCTGCTGGAAGACATCGCCGAAGCCACGGCCACCGGCAGACGCCGATCTTACATTACGGAGATGACCCGGATCCCGCTGCTGATCCTCGAGGATCTGGGACTCCGCAGAGTGCCGGAGTCGGCGGCAGAAGATCTGTTGGAGATCCTGCACCGCCGATACCAGAAGACCTCGACGATCCTCAGTTCGAATCGACCCCTGGAGGACTGGGGCGCGATGCTGGGAGGAGATACGGCGGCCACCTCGGCGCTGCTGGACCGCTTCCTGCACACTTCGGAAGTCACCTTCATTCGGGGCAAGAGCTATCGCCTCTACGAGCGACAGCAACGAGAGAAATCCACCCCGAAGCGAGGGAAAGAGAAATGACACCTGCGAGGCGAGTGCTGTGAGTGCGGGCTTGTCCCCTACTCGCAGACCCTGGGACTCAGCCCCAGGCTTCGTAGATTGCCCGCTCCGAGGGAGGGGTCAGGACAGGGTGGGGCAGAGCTCATTGCTTGAGGGGCCTCTGAGCGAATGTTTTTTGAAAAAAGGAAGCCAGGAAGAAGCCGTGTCGTTGAAACCAAGCAGAGACCATGGAAGCCAGGCTTCTCGAGTTTCCCCCAACACCCCCGGAAAGCCGTGGAAACTGCCGCGCTATGGAAACCGTGGGAAAACGGCTGCCTCGCGAAGACGACTCCAGGAGGCGAGTTTTTCCACCGTTCCCACAGCGCTTGGAAAACTCCTCCGGACGGAGTTTCCCACAGTTCCCACCGCTTCTACGGCTGAACACACAACAAAGCCTCCTCCCCCCGCTTCGCGGGGAGGGCTTCACAAGGGATTGAAATGACTCGAACCGGAGGATATAACTACTGAATCACTGGCCGGTTTTGACCCGGCCCCGCCTGGCCGCTTTTGAATCGACAATGCTGACCTGGAGACCGTTGCTCTCATCACGAATCGCCAGTTTATGGACCTGATCGAACGCTCGAGGTCGCATGTCCAAGCTGAAGGTGGTGTCTCTAGCGAAGGAATGCGCAAGCGCTTCTTCTCAACCTGAAGGCCGCTCGTGCTACAGTCAAAGATTTCCTTGAGGGCTTGTTCGGTCTCGTTCTGACGGTGTACTGTCCGTTTGTCGACCCCAACGAAAAGGACCCCAGCCACAAATACAAGGCGGCCGTCGGTGCCGCGAAGGGACACGGCACCACTACATCCCTGGCGTATTCCCCCGACGGTCTGCGTTGGAGGTACTACGACGGGGGCAGACCGATCACCGGCCGCGCTGCGGATACCATCAATCAAGTGCTCTGGGATCCGTACGCGAAGGTCTACCGGCTCTACACACGAACCGACTATGGCAGTGGGGGAGGCAAGGGAGAGATTTGGGGAACACGGGACATGGTCAACTCGTGGAAGCAGCTCGGGAGTCACCCGGGAGATTGGACGACGATCCGCGAGTGGTGTCTAGGATGGGAAAGTGGCAGGAAGGGTTACGAGTGGCACCGTCAGATCTACAGCTTGAACGGATGGATCTATGAGGGTATCCAGTTCGGGTTGCTCTGGTCCTTGGAAGAACCACGGGGCAGCGAGGAAATGGACTTTTTCCTGACCTTCACTCGCAAAGACCAGCCCTGGAATCTCGAGTGGGTGTACCGAGACCAGCCTTTCATACCGCGTGGCTCCGCCGAAAGCTTTGATGCCAAGTGGATCCAGCCTGCTGCCAGAACCTGGAACGACAAGCACTGGATCTATTACGTCGGTCGTCCCATTTCCCACAGTGGACAGGGAACCGCTCAAGCGCCCACCGGCATCGGCCTGGCCACGGTCCCAATGGATCGGTTTGTTTCGTTGACTGCTGGTGAACATCTGGGCTGGGTCACCACCAGGCCGTGCCGGGTCGAGGGCTCGGGATTTGAGGTCAATCTAGCGGTTCCGAACGGCGAGCTCACAGTCGAGGTGCTCGATACGGAGGGTAACCCGATCCCAGGCTATTCCCGTGAGGAGGCCATCGTGCTGCGACAAGTTGATGGGCTGAGAGTGCCGGCGCGCTGGGAAAATGGTCGGAATCTGGGCTCACTGCAGGGAAGCGTTGTGCAATTCCGTTTGTGGCTACGTCGAGGCAGCATCTACGCGTTTAGGATCCGCAATGGGTGAACGTCCTCTGGTCGGGAGAAGCGTGATGGCAGATTGCATTTGAAAGTGCTCCCGTGGCATAGACTACCCCTCCCCAGGGCCTGACTGTCTGCCTCCCTTGTTGAAGAAGGTCCGGCGCGGAATAGTGCCAGTCCAACCAATGACCCAGTCCAGTGCACTGCTCCAACGCAATTCGTCTGCCAGTGCGCTTGGCCGCAATCCCTGGATGTGAGAGCCTGGTACTAGCCAGAGCCAATGAATGTACCGCCCAGTGGATTGGGTGTTAGCAAATCCGGACCCGAGACTCCGAATGAGCAAGCCATCGGGCTTCACCTACTCCCTGCATCTCTTGGTGCTCTTTTCCATCGCAGTGGCTCAGCCGCTGTACGATCTTCTCTCCCGCTACCCGGAGTTTTTCGTCGCGAAGATCGGCGGAGTACTAGACGGGCGGGCAGAGAAAATCCTGCACACCGTCTTCCTCACCCTATTCCTTACGATCATAGCCCTACAGGTTCTGAAGCGGATTCCGGGTATCCCCTTGTCACTCCTGATAGCAGGCGCGCTGCTGCTTGCTTCAAGCCTCTGCCTGCTCTACGTACGCTCGGCCTCGGCGAAGTTCTATTTGACGGTCCTGGGCCCGGTCATCTTGCTGTTTCCAGCCCCCTTTCTCCTCGATGGTCCAGTGTACCGAATCGTGTTCGGCCACCCCTCTCCCGGAACCGCCCAGGTGGTGTGGGGAACGAAAACTCCGGTGCTCCTGGTTGTGTTCGACGAGTTCCCTCTGGTGTCCTTGTTGGACGAGAACCGGCAGATCGACCCGATCCGCTATCCGGACTTCGCCTCACTGGCCGGGGAATCTCACTGGTTCCGAAACGCAACCTCCATCAGCGACGACACTTTGGTATCGCTTCCAGCCATTCTGACCGGGCGCTATCCGAACCCCGACGAGCCAAAGATCCCCATCCTGTTTGACCATCCCTGGAATCTTTTCACGCTTCTGGCAGGATCCCATGAACTTCGGGTGTTCGAAAATGGGACTCAACTCTCGCCCACTACGGAAAACCCACAAGGTCTCTCCACACGGATTTCCAGCCTGTTCTGGGATCTAACCCTGGTTTACGCGCACTTGACACTGCCTTCAGAACTGACGAACGACTTGCCTGCGATCACGCATGCATGGAAGAACTTTCTGGAGCCCGGCGTCGATCCATCCGGGAACGGAAAACCCAAGACGGAGTCTGAGCCTGTGGAACCGGTCCGATTTGATTTTTCGGAGCGATCCAGCAAGTTTTACGAGTTCATCGATTCCATCGAAGCCGGGGTAAATCCGGCACTCTATTTTTTCACTCCATCCTACCGCACCGGCCGTGGGCCTTTACGCCGAGTGGGAAGCAATATCTATGGCGGGGAAGCGCAGCTTTGAGAGGCCTGACCGGTGGAACGTGGGCTGATGACGAGTGGCTCGCCATCCAGGCTTACCAGCGACACCTTCTTCAGACCGGGTTCGTCGACAAGCTCCTGGGGCATTTGATTGCCAGGCTCAAGGAAACGGATCTGTACGAGCGCACGCTGATCGTCCTGACCAGCGATCATGGTGCCAGCTTCCGCCAGGGCGAGTATCTGAGGCGGGTCACAGAGTCCAACTTTGCAGACCTCATGGCGGTTCCCCTGCTGGTCAAGACACCGTACCAGAAGGAGGGATTCGTGAGCGATCGCAATGTGGAAACGGTCGATATCCTGCCCACCATTGCTCAAGTACTCGGTGTCGATCTGCCCGTGGAGGTTGACGGCCGTTCCGCTCTCGATCATTCCCAGCATGAAAGGCCCACGAAGAGTGCTTTCAGGGGCAGAGGAAAGAAACACGTTTTTGATGCCCGAGATGAATCGAAGTACGAATCTGTTGCGAGAAAGCTTGAACTGTTTGGATCGGGGGCCTGGGAGCAGCTGTTCCAGATTGGTCCCTACCGCACTTTGTTGGGAAGAAAGGTAAGTGAAATCGGATCGTCGGGAGAAGCAGAGGTCCAAGTTGAAATAACGGGCGAAGTCTTCTACGCGGGTATGCAAACTGACTCCCCGTTCCTCCCCGTCAACGTGGAAGGGCGCTTTTCATCCAGCCTGACGCCCTCCCGAAGAACTCCTGTGGCTGTCGCCGTTAACGGGGTGTTGTGTGCCCTGAGCCAAACCTCCCCGCTATTGGCAGAAGGCAAAGTGTTTTCGGCGATGGTGCCTGAAACAGCATTCCACCCGGGGCAAAATCGGGTGGAAGTTTTCCTCGTCTCCAAACCGAGTAGCCGGCTGCGGCTCCTTCGCGTCGCTTCCGCGTCCAGGTGCCCCTATAGGATTTCAGTCGCAGTGGAAGAGAAGATGGAATCACTCGTCGCCCCTGACGAAAGTCCAATCCCGGTCACGACAAAAGATCTTCTGGGAATGGTGAGGGCTGACATCAAGCGGACAGAACTCTCGAATCGGTATGCGAGGTTGGGCAGTTGACCTCCGCAATTCCCGGCCAGCTCGTTCCATTCTGGTTTTTAAGCCGAAGTTACCCTGAAAACTAGCTGAAAAACAACCTGTAAGCCATTGTGGATCATCAGGTAAGGGTCTTTTTGTGTTCGACAATTTGTACCCATGTAATAGTTGGTTTAGTGTCCTTTATTGTCGGTAGTATGTGATATTATAGTGCCCATGTACATCGAATCCGTTCCCAACCGCAACTCGCCCCCGGCCATTCTCCTGCGCGAGTCCTACCGGCAAGCCGGCAAGGTGCGCAAGCGCACTCTGGCTAACCTCAGCAAGTGGCCCGCGGAGATCGTCGAAGGCCTGCGCAGCCTCTTGAAGGGAGGCTCCGTCATCTCCGACTTGAGCCAAGCCTTCCAGGTCCAGCGCACTCGCCCCCATGGTCATGTGGCGGCCGTCTTGGGTACCCTGCGCCGCCTCGGTTTGGAGCGCTTACTGGCCACTCGCAACAGCCTGCAGCGCCGCCTGGTAGTGGCCCTGATCGTGGCGCGCATCCTGGAGCCCCGCTCCAAGCTGGCCACCGCACGCGGATGGGATCCCCAGACCCTGTCCAGCAGCTTGGGCGAGCTCTTACAGGTGGAGGCCGCGACGGCCGATGATCTGTACGGCGCCTTGGACTGGCTGCTCGTTCGACAACCAAAGATTGAAAACCAGCTGGCGGCTCAGCGCCTGCAGGACGGTTGCCTCGTGATCTACGACGTCACCTCGACCTACTTCGAAGGGAGGAGTTGCCCGTTGGCCCAGCGGGGGTATTCCCGAGACGGCAAAGGGGGTACGCTGCAGATCGTCTTCGGCCTGCTGTGCGACCGTCAAGGCTGCCCTGTCGCGGTCGAGGTCTTCGAAGGCAACCGAGCGGACCCCACAACAGTGACCAGCCAAATCCAAAAACTGCGCCAACGCTTCGGGTTGCGCTCGGTGGTGGTGGTCGCCGATCAAGGAATGCTGACGGAAGCCCGCATTCGGGAGGAGCTCAAGCCGCTGCCCGGCATGGGCTGGATCACGGCCCTGCGAGGCCCTCAGATCCGCAAACTGTTTCAATCCGGTCCGCTGCAGCTGTCCCTGTTTGATCAACGCGACCTGGCCGAGATCCAGAGCCCGGACTACCCCGGGGAACGGCTCATTGTCTGCCGTAATCCCCTCTTAGCGGAGGAACGGGCCCGCAATCGCCAGCAACTGCTCCAGGCGACCGAGCTGGAGTTGGAGAAGATTGTCCAGGCAACGCAACGTCCGAAGCGTCGCTTCAAGGGCAAGGATCGGATTGCCCTGCGGGTGGGCAAAGTCCTCAACCGCTACAAAGTGGGCAAGCATTTTGTCCTGGAGATCGGCGAGGAGTCCTTCTCCTACCAGCGCCGGCAGGAGCGCATCGAGCAGGAGGCGGCACTGGACGGGATCTATGTGATTCGCACCAACCTGGCCCGCGAGCAAATGGATGCCGAACAAACGGTGGCTGCCTACAAGGGGTTGTCCGTCGCCGAACGGGCCTTCCGCAGCTGTAAGAGTGTCGATCTGAAGGTCCGACCCATTTACCACCATCTGGAGGATCGGGTCCGCGCTCACGTCTTTCTGTGCATGCTTGCCTACTACGTCGAGTGGCACATGCGACAGAAGTTAGCTCCGATCCTGTTCGACGACGAGGATCCCGAGGCGGGGAGGCAGCTTCGCGATTCGGTGGTGGCACCCTCTCAGCGCTCTCCTCAGGCCCTCCGCAAGGCTCACCGCAAGCGCACCGTTGAGGGTGGGCCCGTGCACAGCTTTCAGACCTTGCTCAGCGATTTGGCCACGATCTCCAAAAACCGGATTCAGCCGCAGTTGCCCGGCTCAGCAGCCTTCGACAAAATCACCCGTCCCACATCGCTTCAGCAGCGAGCCCTGGATCTCCTCGGCGTTCGTCTATAATGTACCCAGTACCGACGCAGCTGATTTGTAGCATTACCCCAATCTTAACAATAGGTTACATCACTTTTCTACGAGGTAACTTAGGTTTAAGAATGGCGAGCTGCTCGAATCCAGAACGAGGCTCCTAGAGCGGCCCGATATCGCCAAGAAACTTGGAAGTTCGGATTTTCTAACGACGGGGTTCTACTTTGAGTTCCCCGCCGTCCTGTTTGATGATCCCGCGGCAACAGAGGTTCGTGTATTTGCGGTCTCCACCAGCAACACCGCTTCCGAGCTCAGGTATTCCTACCAGCAAGACGCCGAGTGGCCGTTTGCTTCTCCCAGGAAATCTTTTGCCCCTTCGTACCATTGGGGATCCAAGATCGAGTTCGGCCGGAAGGGAGATGCCGAAAAATATCAGGAAATGGGATGGAGTAACCCGGAGAGCAAGTTTACCTGGAGTCTGGGAAAACGCGCCTCTCTTGTCCTGGAAGTCCCCCGACCCAGGAACACTGTCTTGATGGAAGCCGAGGTCCGTGGCCTCGGGGGCCACCCAAGAGTCGCGAAGCAAAGAATTGGAATCCGCGTCAACCGCCGGAGAGTAGGAGAGTGGGTAATTCGAGAGCGAAAATACCAGACTCAGGCTGTGTCGATACCCCATGATGTTTGGAAGGTTTCCGGACCCAATGTAATCCTATTCGAAATGCCCGATTCGGTTTCTCCAGCCGGGATTGGTCCCAGTAAAGACAAGAGGGTTCTGGGGCTTGCTTTTCGCTCTCTGCGACTCACAGAGCGTTGAGCCCGCTCATCCAACCACGCCGCGTGCCCGGGGAGGGGCATCCTCTACCGGAACCGCTCGCCGGGACGAGGGCTACCTTACGACGGGAAGCTGTCTGTCCTCCAGGAACTTCCGGATCGCCTGGATCTTCCCTTTCTCCAGCACTCGGTGGGGTCTGCGGCCTATGTTGGTGTTGAAATGTCCCATCAGCCACAGGATGGTGCGGAAAAAGGGACGAAAGCCTGTCTTGCTCCTCCTGTACAGGTCCATGAGCGGCCGCTCGTACTTTTCGATGTAGGCGACCACCTTCTCCTCCTGACCGTCGAGGTGGTCCTGGTAGGCTGCCACTGACTCCCGCGGCGCGATCAAGATAGGAACATCAGCATAGGCCTTGGCACCAAAGTGCCTACCGTAAAGAAACTCGCCCAGAAAGCCGCCCGTTACCGGCAAGAAGTGCTCTCCTCCCGCCTTGCAGTACATCCGGTGTGCGTGGAAGTCATCGGTATCGTTTTTCATGCCGATGACCTGTGGGATCGCCGCCAGCCGCCTCACCAGGTCGAAAGACATGCCGGGACGTCCATCCGTGTAGGCAAACAAGGGTACATCAGTGGCCTCAGCGATGTCCCGGTAGTGTCGGTAGAGGCTGTTTTCATCGAAGTCGCTGTTGAAATACCGGAAGTCGACGACCACCTTGACCACATCGGCTCCGTGTTCTGCGGCCAGCTGGACATAGCGGATGCACCTCCTGGTCGACCAGATGTAGGTGGAAGAGATGAGAACTGCCTTCGATCCCTTGGCCTCGGCGATGGTTGCGGTCAGCTTGAGCAACTCGGGTTCATCCAGGACCATGTACTCCGAGGTGCCGCGAGTGAGCCACATCAGGCCTACGCCGTTCTTGACCAACCACTGAACGTAGCGAGCCATCGCTTCATAATCCACCTTCTCGTCTGACGTCATGGGAACGAAGAGGGGGGCTAGAGGCCCTCGGATACGCTGAGCGAGCTCTTGAAAGCGATCCATTGAATCGGCTCCGAGGTCGGAAAGATTTCCACCAGAAAGTGCAAAGGGCTACCCGAGCATAACACAGCCAGGGCGGATGATTGCGGCGTCGCAGTAGACCAGCGATGAGAAATGCGGGCTAGGATTGCCCTTCCCGATCTGACGATCTAGGATTTACTAGATGGGTTTCCCTGTAGTCTGGGGGCCTTGGGGTGAGGTGGTAAACCAGTGAGTGTGAGATCAACTCCTACCAGGTCAAGGAGCTGAAGATCACCAGGAGATTCTGAAGGATGAGATCAAGACTGTTAGATCAGCGTTCGCGTTACTGGTTGTCAACGGTTCTGTTCCTGCTTGCTACAAATGTCAGGCTGCTGGCCCAGTCTCCCGACCTTGACCTGGACCTCCCTGTCGAGTCTGTGTCGCGGAGAGCTGCGTTCAACGCGCGTATTCCAGCGAATACGAGGAAAACCTTTGCCAAGCTTGAAGGTCCGGGCAGCATCCGCCACATCTGGGTCGCGCGCTCCAACCGGAAGAAGCCTGAGAGCAGGTGGCACAACTACACACGGAACGTCGTCATCCGCATTTTTTTCGACGGTGAGGAGATTCCGTTTGTCGAAGCTCCGCTTTCCGATTTCTTTGGCGTGATGCACGGCCAGCCCTGGTATCCGATCAACACCCCCTACCTGTCGGTGCAGGCTGATTCTGGCTACAACAGCTATTTTCTGATGCCGTTTGCCAAATCGGCACGCGTCGAGTTCGAGGTCGGCGATCAGGACGAAGGGGTCACCTTCATGGTCGATTGGCATCAGTATCCAGGAGCAGAGCTGAAGGAGCGGCGGCGGTTCTGTTCCCGTTGGCGACGTGAGAACCCAACCCAGCGAGCTGGCGAAGACTTTCTCATGTTGGATGCCAATGGACCTGGACAGTTGATTGGTTTCGTCTACGGAGTACGGCTGATCGATAACGAGGACCGATGGAGTTACGGTGGATCGGACAACATCTATATTGACGGTGACGGCGAGCATCCTTCCTATCTCCGCGGTATCGGCGGTGAGGATACGTTCGGAACCTCATATGGGGGATCCATGCACACTCCCGCCACCCGCTTGTACGCCTCTATGCCCTACTACCAGCAATTCGATGATGGGCAGGCCCGACCTGCCAAGAACCTAGCCGGATATCGATGGTTCCATGATGATTCAATCAAGTTTCAGAAGTCGATTCACATACGATTCGGTTGTATGAGCAACGATATTTGCTCCGTGGTCTACTGGTACCAGCAGCAGCCGGTAAGACCGTTTTTCCGCATGCCTCCGTTTGAGAAACTGGCCCCCGGTCTACGGGTCGCTCCCTCGGTTCCCCGGGGCGAGTTCGATCTGCCATTGCCCGACAGCGGGAGTTGGTGGATTTCAGAGGTCTCCGAGAACGATTCGATTGAGCTGGCGGCAAGGACGCCGCTTCAGGACGTGGACGAGGTCGATCCCGAGAACTGGAAGCGACAGCGGGCAAAGCATGGTTTCATCGATTTTCTTCACTCTCGCCGTCCCCATCCCAGGAAAGCAGGGATCTACATCCATGAAGGAACCGCTTCGGCCCGCAGTACCTTGGAAGTTTCCGAGGGCTTGACCGCAAACCTGAGGCTGGCGTGGGATGACCGCCTGGTCCTGCGGGTCAACGATTCCCCACCGATCGATCTCGGCCACCAGGACAACTTCGCGGATCGGCTGATTGAGCTGCCCTTGCGCCACGGTAAGAACCGGATCGATATCACGCTGAGCAACAGTCGGAACTTCAATCACGGTGGCTGGGCGTTCGCATTCAGGGCTATCACTCCGGATGGCAAAGTTCTGATTCCACTGGCAGAATGACTATAATCGCTGGCTTGGCTGAAGCCATACCCGGCCCACCGCCCCAGGCGAGGGTCTAACCCGCATTTCTCATCGCTAGTCTACTACGTCGCCGCAATCATCCGCCCTGGCTGCGTTATGCTCGGTCGGCCTCCTCGACGTACTGTCAAAGTACGACTGCGGCGGCTCGCCACGAGTGGTCTCGGTCGCAAGCCTTGCCAGGACGGCGCTTGCGACGCCTCGCTACGACGAGCGATGAGAAATCCGGGCTAACTGAGCTGGCAGCGGAGTGTATACAGACGAACGAGGCAAAATTACACTCTATACCATGGAGCACGACGGTCAGAGGCAGCGCAAAGGCAGTCTCAGAGTCCAGTTCCACGAGCGCAGCAGCGTGGTCCGTTTCTATGAATATATCCAGTGAATACCAGTTCGGATCCCTTTCAATCCAGGGCCGATCCAGGACCGGGTTCACCCCAATTCGACACCCGCAGATCGGGGACCCGTTCAAACTCGCGGAGATTGGCCGTCACCAGATCGTAGTCCAAAGCGATCGCCGTAGCCGCGATCATCAGGTCGTGAGCGCCGATGTTTTGTCCCCGCGAAAGAAGATGAGCCCAGAGCCGGGCATGGACGCGGGCTTCCAGCAAGCCGAAAGCAGCCACCGGTATCTCGCGGATCACCCATTCCACAAAGCGTTCCCGCTTCGACTTGCGCGCCACTCCGCAGGCCCGGTGAATGCCATGGAGCAGTTCCGAGGCTGTCCCTGCAGATATAGCGACCGGCTGTTGCCAAAGCGCCGCCAGTCGAGCGTCCAGGTCGAGTCGCTTCCGCTCGGCCTCGATCAAAACCGAGCTGTCGAACATCACTCCCATGGCGATTCTCGGGGCGGCCCCACGGTTTGACGGAGCTTCTCGATATCCCGGGAAAACGCCTCCGCCTCGTCGGAACCGAGACGAGGAAGGCGCCCCAGCGCCAGCCGCAAATCCGCGGCGGTGACCGTGGCCCCGCCCGAAGGCGGCGACAGCTCGGCCACAGCCCGCCCGCCGCGAGTAAGCCGAAAGTGGAACCCCTGGTAGAAGGCCCGATTCACAAGATCCGAAAAATTCCGCGCTGCCTCAGTGACCGAGAGCGTGCGAATCCCCTCGGGAGACTCCGCCGAAGGCACTGTTTCTGGCATGTCCTTGTTTGTCATATCAGTAGTGTCCCAACGTTTGGGCTTCTAATCTCTGTAAAGTATTAATGAGTAATATGTTAGAGAAGATAATGGGTGTTTCCGACTTGAAAGTGAGTGTACGCTCACGCCCTTCAGTTCATAAGGAAGGCGAGCATGTACACGGGCACGACGATTTTTTCTCAGGTGATGCGGCATCTTCCCTGGCATCATTTTCATCGCATTGTTCAGCACTACGGAGGCGACTACAAGGTCAAGTCGTTCCGCTGTGCCGACCATTACCGGGTCATGGCCTTTGCACAGTTGACCTATCGCGAGAGCTTGCGCGATATCGAAGCCTGCCTACGGGCCATGAGATCCAAGCTCTTCCACATGGGCATTCGCTCCACGGTCTCCCGCAACAATCTGTCCAATGCCAACGAGAGGCGCGACTGGCGCATCTATGCCGAGTTTGCCCAAGTGCTTATCGCCGAAGCGCGCCGCCTGTACACCGACGAGGACCTGGGAGTCGACCTGAACGCGACCGTCTATGCCTTGGACTCCACGACCATCGACCTGTGCCTCTCGGTCTTCCCCTGGGCGCGCTTCCGCCGTACCAAGGGGGCGATCAAACTGCATACCTTGCTCAACCTGCACGGCGCCATTCCCGAGTTCGTTCTGATCTCGGACGGAAAACTGCACGATGTCCACGCCTTGGACCACCTGATTCCTTGTCCCGGTGCCTACTACATCATGGATCGCGGATACCTGGATTTCGGGCGCCTGTACCGACTCCATTCTGCCCGGTCGTTATTCGTGACCCGCGCCAAGGCCAACTTCAAGTTCCGCCGCCGCTACTCCCACCCGGTGGACAGAACGACGGGACTGATCTGCGACCAAACTGTCCTGCTGAGCACCTTCTATCCGGCCAAGGCCTACCCCGAACCTTTGCGTCGCATCAAGTTCTTCGACGTCACCACCGACCTGCGGCTAGTATTCCTCACCAACGACTTTGCTTCTCCCGCTCTGACTATTGCCCGGCTCTACAAGCTCCGCTGGCAGATCGAACTGTTCTTCAAATGGATCAAACAGCATCTCCGCATCAAGGCCTTTTACGGCACCAGTCCCAATGCCGTGAAAACACAAATCTGGATCGCCCTCAGTACCTACCTGCTCATCGCCATCATCCGCAAGCGCCTCTATCTCGAGTTGCCGCTCTACACAATTCTCCAGGTCCTGAGTGTCTCGCTCTTCGAGAAAACCCCAATTTTACAGGCCTTTCAGGACATGCATTACATTACTCAGAATAGTGACATTCATAAACAGTTGATGTTATTCGACTAACGCTGGGACGCTACTGTTGTCATATAATCAAATTATCAGATTTTATGACACTCGTCCATGCCTAGCCTGATCTCATCGCTGGTCTACTGCGACGCCGCAATCATCCGCCCTGGCTGCGTTATGCTCGGTCGGCCTCCTCGACGTACTGTACAAGTACGACTGCGGCGGCCTCGCTACGACGAGCGATGAGAAGGGCTATTCTTGCACGAGCCCGTAAGGGAGCCGGAACGGCTTTCCCGCCCTGCCACCTTTGGGTAGCCCCAAGGGCAGCTGCACATCGAGCAGGTAGGGACGCTTCTCCTTTTCCGTGACCTCGAGCCCGTGGATGATGGCTTCCTCTAGCCTGCACTCTTCGTCGACGCTCATACCTTCGATGCCAAAGCCTCCGGCGATCTTGACCGGGTCAATTCCGTCAAGCACAACACCACCGTATTCTGCGGTGTTCTCCGTGAGATCTCTTGCTCCACGGAAGGAGCTCGCAACGATGCCGTAGGCGTTGTTGTTGGGTATCACGTAGAGCACCGGGATCCTGTGATGGACCGCGGTCCACAATCCCGAGTCTGCGTAGTACATCGAGCCATCGCCCACCAGGCCGACAACTGGCTTATCCGGCGCCGCCAGCTTCGCCCCCAGCGCCGCTCCGATGCCGTAGCCCTCGGAGCCACCGGCGGGGCGAATGAAAACGTTGCGCCCTCCATCTTCGCTGGCGAGTGTACAGTCGAGCGGTACCGCAAACTGTTCGGTTGTCACCAGTCCACCGCCAATACGTTCGAGCGCGTTGTCGAGAGCGTCCAGTAGCGCCAAAGGCCCGACACCTGAAGGCTGTCCCTTGGGCGGCAAAGCCTTACGCCGTTGTTCGCGCAACCTGGCTGCTTGTTCTCTGGCGGCGCTTCGCCGGTCGTCGTAACGTTGTGGAGTAGACTTGCTAAGTGTCAATTGCCCCAGCCGTTCAAGAGCGCGTCGTTCGTCGGCAAGGATAGCTAGATCGAGGGCGGGGAAGTTTTCGAAGTTTTCGACATCGGACCCAAGCGCGATGACCCGGTTTGCCGTTGCGAAGGGGACGTAGTCGGCGGGTATGCCTTCGGCGCCATGGCGCACGCCGATGCAGATGATGTGGTCGGGGTTGATGGCCGCAGCAGCGGGCTCAAGCCTGCCACAATGTAGAGGGTGTTTGATGGGAACACCCCGCTGATCTCCAAAGTTGGTCGCAACCGCTGCTCCGAAGTGCTCCGCCAGAGCAGTCACCTGGGCCTCGGCTCCACTTTTCCAAATGCCATCACCCACGTAGATCAGTGGACGCTCAGCTTCGTCGAGAGCGCCTGCGAGTGCTTCTAGATCATCATCTGAGGGATAGCCTGCGCGAAGGTCGGGGATACCAGACTCGATCAGGTTGGCGCTGACCTGCTGATTACCGAGCAACCTGTCATAAACAGCCAGGTGCACCGGGCCTAGTGGTGGGGTCTTGGCGACCCTGACTGCTCTTTCGATCGCTTCCGCAAGTCCCTCAGGTTCGATGACCGTCCAGTTGGCCTTCGTCATGGGGGCCGCAATCGAGGTTGGCCCGAAGCTGTGGCTCAGGTCAAGCGCGATCTTGTCGGCGAAGCTGCCGGTGTCGCCGGCGAACGTGATGATCACTACGGGAAGGCTTCCGGCCCACACATTGATGAGCTGTCCCATGCATTGCGCGAGACCGGCCCCCAGGTGGACGACCATCACCGCCGGGTCACCTTTCACCTGCGTATAACCACCAGCCATGGCGGTTACGCTTCCCTCGTGCAACGCTAAGATACCGTGAATACCCGGGTGCGCATGCAGCGAGTCGAAGAAACGCGCCTCCCGTGATCCGGGGTTATAGAAAACGTACCTGACCCCCAACGCTGCGAGCTGCTCGACCATGATCTGTGACGGATTAGCAGTAATCGGCCTCCTGGGCATGTTTCCTCCCTTGGGTACTGTCAAGCTGAGAGCCGGTCAGCGAGAATAGCCGGGTGGAGCCATTGTACAAGGCGATCGGAATCTTGCCCACGGCAGCGGATGAGATCTCCCTGTATGTGGTACGGAATTACACTTTTCCGACCGTCCATCTGGAGCGCATGGTTGTGCGGACCGATGGTTTTGTTTCAGCTCATGCAGGGTACGAGGACGGCGAGCTTCTTACAAAGCCCATCGTCTTCGAGGGAGACAACCTGGTCCTGAACTTCGCCACCTCGGCTGCAGGCAGGGAGCGGAGTCATGCCAAGGCAACTTCGGCCAAGCCACTGAGGAGGATTGCAGGGAAGCCGGTACGACTGAGGTTCGTCATGAAGGATGCGGATCTCTACTCCCTCGGGTTCAGGTAGATAGAGGGGACGAGCCGGCTGGTCTGGAGAGATGGGACGCGATCCTTTGTCGCGTGAATATGATGAGGTCCTTGAATCGGACTCTAGCGGCTAGTCGTCTTCGCGAGATGCCTCGATACCCGGTTCGCCCTCGTGGTCGATGGCAACATTGAGATCGATGGGTCGGCAGCACACAGAGCAGTCCTCAACGTATTCTTGAAACTCGATGGAACAGTCGACGACTACCTCAACGCGTTCGCCGCAGTAGGGACAGGCGATCGGGACTACTTCCAATCCGTGTTTCACAGCTCGGTGATTGTGGCCGAAATAGCCCGGGAGGGCCAGCCCGATTCTCATCTCGAAGGAAAGTCGGAGTGACTCTTGATGGCTTGAATCTGGGCCAGATGGCGATCCATATGGAAGCTCAAGAATTCGAGACGTTGGTGTGCATCGAGTGGTCCGGACAGGTAGTGAGGATAGATCGCCTGAGAGAGGTCTAGTCCCTCGAGCTCTCCCCCAAGAGTCTCCAGGACCAGCTGCCCCGCTTCCAGACGGGTGATCCAGTAGGCCAGTGTCCCTTCGCCCGTCGGTGTAGCTCCGGGAGGCGCTTTCTCCTTCGGCTTCCAGGTCCTGGCCACTACCTCTTCAATCGGTACCCCTTTGTGGACTGGTTCGCCGCTCCAGACAGAGATTCCGTTTCGGAGTCCTTCGGCGGCTCGCCAGATGAAATCGAGTCCACTCAACTCGGCCAGCACCAGATGCTCAACCTGCTCCTGCACTGACCATTGTTCAGCGGTCGGTTTGAACCTGGCCTGGCTAGCCGTCAGATCACTAACCGACTTGATTACCTCGCGACGGGAAGCTGCGGCCTCTGTAATCAGTTCAGAAACATCTTTCATGCTCGCTCGCGTTCCAAGAAGTCGGATCCGTGAAGTCGAAAAACTCGCGGACCCACGAAATATCGTGATCCATTAGAGCGCGAGTCAAGCCTGCGAGAGGCCCTTCGAGCTGGGGGGTATGCCAGGGGGATAGCCCGCCTCAAAGCCCTTCGGGCCATGTAGGCCGCTCGGGCGCTGGCTACCAGCGTCTTGGTGGGGATGCACCCGTAGTTGACACAGGTCCCTCCGAATTTCTTTCGCTCGATGATGGCCACCTTCATCCCTTCATTCGACAGACGGCCCGCTAGACCCAAAAGAAGTGGATGAAAGTGGACTAAACCACATGTAAACACCTGAAATGCCAGACCTGACGGGTATTCTGGGGTTGTCAAAGAAACTTCAGAACAAGCGGAAAGGAGGCATTTCAGGTGAAGAAAAAGGATAGCGCAATCATCCGCAAACGGGAAGCAGAGGTTGCTCAGCGATTGAGCCCCAGCTGGAACGGTCAAGACCCGAAACCGGTGCTCTCGCCCGAGGTCATCAGCTACGAGGTCTCGGAGAAAACGGGTGCGGTCAGTTACGGTGGTCTGGGGCTGCTGCAGCAGGTGGTGAAGTGGAGTGGGCTGGGGAAAGCCATTGACCAGGCGGTGACGCTGCTCAAACGTCACCAACCGTACCACGAATCGGACCACGTCCTGAGCCTGATCTACAACGTGGCCACGGGCGGGACCCGCTATCAGGATATTGAACTGCGACGTCAGAGTGTGAGTTTCCTGGAGGCGGTGGGAGCCGAGAAGATCCCCGCCCCCAGCACGGCCGGAGACTTTGTGCGCCGCTTTGACGCGCCCGACGTGGTGGATCTGATGGAAGCCGTCAATGCCAGCCGCCTCAAGGTCTGGGCCCAACAACCGGCCCGTTTCTTCCAACGGGCGGAGATCGACGTGGATGGGACGATGGCCCCCACGAGTGGCGAATGCAAGGAAGGGATGGAGATCAGCTACGACGGGCAGTGGGGCTATGCGCCGCTGATCGTGACGCTGGCCAATACGGGAGAGGTGCTCTATGCGGTCAACCGCTCGGGCAACCGTCCCTCTCATGAGGGAGCGGCCGAATGGCTGGATCGGAGTATCGAGCTGGTTCGAGAGGCGGGTTTTCGGAAGGTGCGCCTGCGCGGGGACACGGATTTTTCGCTGACGGCTCATTTTGACCGTTGGACGGAGGCGGGCGTGGAGTTTGACTTCGGGATCGACGCCCATCCGAGCTTCGTCAAGTGGGCGGAGGCGTTGCCAGAAGCGAGATGGAAAGAGCTGGGGCGCCCCAGCCAGGGGAAAGGAAAAGGGAAGAAGCGGCGCCAGCGGCGGGACAAAGTGAAGCCGGAGATTGTCAAGAGACGCGGGTTCAAGACGCTGACGCTGGAACGGGAAGAGATCGCGGAGATCGACTACCGTCCGAGCAAAGCGAAGCGAACCTATCGGATGGTGATCTTGCGCAAGACGATCCTGGTCGAGAAAGGCCAGAAGCGGCTGCTGCCGCAGACGCGCTACCACTTTTATGTCACCAATATCTCGGCCAGAACGTTGGGAACGGCGGGAGTCGTACGGGAAAACAACCGGCGCTGCAACCAGGAGAACGTCATTGAACAACTCAAGAACGGAGTCGAGGCCCTGCGGATGCCCTCGGATACGCTGGTAGCCAACTGGGCCTATCTGGTGATTGCGGCTCAAGCCTGGAATCTGAAGGCCTGGATGGGGTTGGTGCTGCCGGCGCGACTGCAAGCCCGAGAGCTGGTGAAGATGGAGTATCGCCGTTTCCTGCGAGAGGTCATTGAAATGCCCTGCCAGATTTTGCGCAGGGGCCGACAGTTGGTCTATCGGCTGCTGGATGTCAATGGTTGGAGCCGTCTTCTCTTGGAAGGCAGTAAGTGGTTGAAACACCGGCCAGCTACCTGAAACTGAAAGGAGATAAAGTAGCTCCGAGGGTCGCCAGAGCTGGGGCGAGGTGTCTCTACAAACGCCCCCCAAGAGGGCAGAATCGTTTTCCCTGAGCGATCGGCGTGGAGGACAGCTGAACACGTGCCTGTTCTGAGTGACTTCGCGCCGAAATTTAGAATTTAGGTCTCCAAAATGGCTCCTCGGAGCCGACAAAGGGGTCTATTTTCGAACTTGCGCTTATTTTGGGGCTAGTCTACTGCGTCGCCACAATCACCCGCCCTGGCTGCGACGCTCGGAGCGGCCTCCTCGACGTACTGTCAAAGTACGACTGCGGCGGCTCGCCACGAGTCTCGGTCGCAGTTGCCAGGACGGCGCTTGCGACGCCTCGCTACGACGAGCGATGATGCCATTGTCCAGCTCACAGCGAAGATTCACAACGGGTCAAAGACAACTCTGGGCGTAATTATCGCCGGTCGGGTCGACGCCTCGGCACTCTCTAAGCGCTTTGCTGGAATCGAGACGATACGATGGTGCGGTGAGGGTGAGATTTACAATGAGTTTTCCATACCTCAGCGCTCCAGTTACCGCTGTCGCCTTCTCTCCCACAAAACCTCTTGACATCGGTCCGTTGCATGGAAAATCTACGCCAAGAAGTTTCTTAAGAACCAACGATAATTTCTTTATCGTGAGAGTCCAAGAGCAACTCCCGGCCAGGAGAGACAGTGGCGCTTTCGTGAGATAAAGCCACACTGGGTCTTACGGGAGTTTAAGAAGGAGGCTCTATCTAAGTTCCAGGCACCAGCCGATCTGGGCCTGTCTCCCCGACTGCGCTGAGCGGGCCCGCTTTGAACCCGAGAAGATCCCGTAAAAACCTTTTGTGGTAGCACGGTGCGGTGATGATGTGGGAGGGCGGTAGAAGGGCAGGGTCCCGAATCAACGACGACTTCTCATAGCCACTCCCTCATCATTTTCAACGACGCACGCATAGGGCCCCGTGTCTGTAGGAGTAGGCGAGGTGGAGGTGGCTGCGCCTACCGAGGCCGAAATAGAAAAACCAGGCCCGATCCGAGCCCTGCATGCTGGCACTCCACATGCAGCAGCGAGTCAACACAAAGGGTGACCTGATCTTGTAGCGGGCCTCCAGGATCGTGAAGCGCCTCCAACTCGTCAATGGTCGGCATTCCCCAGTCCGAATGGCCTTCGAGCTTCACATTCTCAAGTATCTCTTAGCAGGGCCAATCGATGTGGGTGCCATTGTCCTTTCTCGTCCACATCAGTCCGGTTTGAGCCATCACGACATCATCTGAGAGGGACCGAGATCCACCTGCTTCGTGCCACCCGCCGTCAGCGGACTACTGAGGAAAAGCGACGCGCAGATTGAGGCCAGAGTGACAAGATCTCGAGTCGTTCTGATTGAAGCCTCCCGGGTTTTCGAAATGTTCGTGGAAGTGGGAAGAAGCTCAACCACGAGTATAGCAAACTCTCTTTCGCCCAAGCTATGGCAGACATCAGTTCGTAGTCAACCTCGCCGTGCTGCCCTTCGTTTGTATACCTGCTCATGGCTATCTTCGCTTCATCGGGGGAGAGACGGACCCGCCGCTCACCGGTCTGCAAGGACTGGACCAGGATCTGCGCCTTGCTCCAGTCGAGGGGTTACATGGTACGCTAGATTGGATTTCAAGTCTGTCCAGTTTGGGCACTGCAGGGGGCATGGCTCAACAACACTTGCCTGAAGAAGAACCTGAAGTGCGCACCGAGAACCAAAGGACCCGTGCTGCACTGGTTCATCAATCGAACGACGAACCATGAGATTGAGAAAGCGTTTGGGAGACTGTGACCAGCTAGGCCCAAACAGTAGTGTCCCAACGTTTGGGTTTCTAATCTCTGTAAAGTATTAATGAGTAATATGTTAGAGAAGATAATGGGTGTTTCCGACTTGAAAGTGAGTGTACGCTCACGCCCTTCAGTTCATAAGGAGGGCGAGCATGTACACGGGCACGACGATTTTTTCTCAGGTGATGCGGCATCTTCCCTGGCATCATTTTCATCGCATTGTTCAGCACTACGGAGGCGACTACAAGGTCAAGTCGTTCCGCTGTGCCGACCATTACCGGGTCATGGCCTTTGCACAGTTGACCTATCGCGAGAGCTTGCGCGATATCGAAGCCTGCCTACGGGCCATGAGATCCAAGCTCTTCCACATGGGCATTCGCTCCACGGTCTCCCGCAACAATCTGTCCAATGCCAACGAGAGGCGCGACTGGCGCATCTATGCCGAGTTTGCCCAAGTGCTTATCGCCGAAGCGCGCCGCCTGTACACCGACGAGGACCTGGGAGTCGACCTGAACGCGACCGTCTATGCCTTGGACTCCACGACCATCGACCTGTGCCTCTCGGTCTTCCCCTGGGCGCGCTTCCGCCGTACCAAGGGGGCGATCAAACTGCATACCTTGCTCAACCTGCACGGCGCCATTCCCGAGTTCGTTCTGATCTCGGACGGAAAACTGCACGATGTCCACGCCTTGGACCACCTGATTCCTTGTCCCGGTGCCTACTACATCATGGATCGCGGATACCTGGATTTCGGGCGCCTGTACCGACTCCATTCTGCCCGGTCGTTATTCGTGACCCGCGCCAAGGCCAACTTCAAGTTCCGCCGCCGCTACTCCCACCCGGTGGACAGAACGACGGGACTGATCTGCGACCAAACTGTCCTGCTGAGCACCTTCTATCCGGCCAAGGCCTACCCCGAACCTTTGCGTCGCATCAAGGCCTTTTACGGCACCAGTCCCAATGCCGTGAAAACACAAATCTGGATCGCCCTCAGTACCTACCTGCTCATCGCCATCATCCGCAAGCGCCTCTATCTCGAGTTGCCGCTCTACACAATTCTCCAGGTCCTGAGTGTCTCGCTCTTCGAGAAAACCCCAATTTTACAGGCCTTTCAGGACATGCATTACATTACTCAGAATAGTGACATTCATAAACAGTTGATGTTATTCGACTAACGCTGGGACGCTACTGAGGCCCAAAATAAGCGCAAGTTCGAAACTAGACCCCTTTGTCGGCTTCGAGGAGCCATTTTGGAGACCTAAATTCTAAATTTCGGCGCGAAGTCACTCAGAACAGGCACGTCTTCAGCTGTCCTCCACGCCGATCGCTCAGGGAAAACGATTCTGCCCTCTTGGGGGGCGTTTGTAGAGACACCTCGCCCCAGCTCTGGCGACCCTCGGAGCTACTTTATCTCCTTTCAGTTTCAGGTAGCTGGCCGGTGTTTCAACCACTTACTGCCTTCCAAGAGAAGACGGCTCCAACCATTGACATCCAGCAGCCGATAGACCAACTGTCGGCCCCTGCGCAAAATCTGGCAGGGCATTTCAATGACCTCTCGCAGGAAACGGCGATACTCCATCTTCACCAGCTGTCGGGCTTGCAGTCGCGCCGGCAGCACCAACCCCATCCAGGCCTTCAGATTCCAGGCTTGAGCCGCAATCACCAGATAGGCCCAGTTGGCTACCAGCGTATCCGAGGGCATCCGCAGGGCCTCGACTCCGTTCTTGAGTTGTTCAATGACGTTCTCCTGGTTGCAGCGCCGGTTGTTTTCCCGTACGACTCCCGCCGTTCCCAACGTTCTGGCCGAGATATTGGTGACATAAAAGTGGTAGCGCGTCTGCGGCAGCAGCCGCTTCTGGCCTTTCTCGACCAGGATCGTCTTGCGCAAGATCACCATCCGATATGCGAGTCGGTAAACCGAATCGAGACATGCTGCCAAGTGGCGTCGGGTGGCGTCGGGAAAAAGATCATCGAGCCGTTGTCCTCGGGAGCCGGCAAGTGGGCCGCTTGGAACGACGCCAGAATGTCTGCGAGCGGCCGACAGAGGCGAAGTTTACGGCGTCCGGCCAGGTCGAGGTCTTCCGCCAGTGGAATGAATGCCGACTTCCGATTTGCCAACACCTGCTCGGTCCGTGCCGTGCAGAGATCACGCGTGGGAGCGAGCAGGACAAACGGCTTGTCGGTGCGGCTCATGAGACCGTTGACGACGTGGTCAAAGTCGCCCGGTTCGAGTTGGATCGTCAGATAAACGGGAAAACAAATGCCGGCATAGGGCGAGTAGAAACCGATCCGCGTCGTTTGATGAAGCTCAGGCGCCGACTCCGTTTCTCCCATCAACTTGAAGGCGCCGGCCACCGCCCCGTAGAAGGCCGTGGGGTCCAATTCGTAGACGGTGATGTAGGACGCTTTCAACGGGAAGGTCCCGCAACCGCTCCCGCATCGACAGACCGCCACGATGTCGTCCGGGCCATGCTCAACGACCTCATGCGCGCAACCACAGCCGCCCGGTACCGTACAGGGATGGGAGGCTGCTCTGTCCGGCTCCGGCAAGGCCACCGGGCCATCCCCGATTAACACGGGTTTCGGGATGTGATCGTGATATCCCTTCAGCCGGTTTTGTTGCTCCACCAGCCCCTGAAGTGGCGTTGAGTAGTTCACTCCGTGTTGCTGGTACTCGCCGTAGCGGCGCTCGAACTCCTTCTGCGTCCAGGGTTCATCCAGGTTCTGACGACACAGCTAGGCCCAGGCGTCCATGCCGCCGCCCATATCCCGGATCACGGCGTTCGTCACGGGTTCAAACTGGACCGTGGCATAGGCTCCGTGCTCACAGATCGCCCGCTCTACTTCGGCCCACGCCTTCCGCTACCGGACTCTGGTGGCTTTGTGTAAGCGACTGGACGTGCCGCAGCGCTCTTTGTTTACCTCCGAGCACGAGTTGATCCGACCGCTGTCCGAGTACCAGATCACCGATCCCACAGGAGAACCAGAATGATCTCATCAGAACTGGAACGAAAACTTCGTCACCTCCGGCTCTCGGGCCTGGCTCAGGTCTTTGACGTTCGCCTGCAACAAGCCGTCCAGGGAAGGCTCAGCCATCAGGAGTTCTTTGAGCTGCTGATTGATGACGAGCTGACCCGCCGTCGGGACCGGCTGTTGGAGCGACGTTTGCGCCAGGCCCAGTTTCCGGAACAAAAGCACTTGGAGGACTTTAACTTCTCCTTTAACCCCTCCATCAACCGGCAGCAGATCTTCGATCTGGCTACCGGCCGATTCATCCAACAGCGCCGCGGCTGGTTGGTCATCGGTCAGACCGGAGTCGGCAAGAGCCATCTGATCATCACCGTCGGGATCAAGGCGGTCGAAGCCGGTCACCGGGTGCAGTACAAGTCGGCTTTCGATCTGCTGGAAGACATCGCCGAAGCCACGGCCACCGGCAGACGCCGATCTTACATTACGGAGATGACCCGGATCCCGCTGCTGATCCTCGAGGATCTGGGACTCCGCAGAGTGCCGGAGTCGGCGGCAGAAGATCTGTTGGAGATCCTGCACCGCCGATACCAGAAGACCTCGACGATCCTCAGTTCGAATCGACCCCTGGAGGACTGGGGCGCGATGCTGGGAGGAGATACGGCGGCCACCTCGGCGCTGCTGGACCGCTTCCTGCACACTTCGGAAGTCACCTTCATTCGGGGCAAGAGCTATCGCCTCTACGAGCGATAGCAACGAGAGAAATCCACCCCGAAGCGAGGGAAAGAGAAATGACACCTGCGAGGCGAGTGCTGTGAGTGCGGGCTTGTCCCCTACTCGCAGACCCTGGGACTCAGCCCCAGGCTTCGTAGATTGCCCGCTCCGAGGGAGGGGTCAGGACAGGGTGGGGCAGAGATCATTGCTTGAGGGGCCTCTGAGCGAATGTTTTTTGAAAAAAGGAAGCCAGGAAGAAGCCGTGTCGTTGAAACCAAGCAGAGACCATGGAAGCCAGGCTTCTCGAGTTTCCCCCAACACCCCCGGAAAGCCGTGGAAACTGCCGCGCTATGGAAACCGTGGGAAAACGGCTGCCTCGCGAAGACGACTCCAGGAGGCGAGTTTTTCCACCGTTCCCACAGCGCTTGGAAAACTCCTCCGGACGGAGTTTCCCACAGTTCCCACCGCTTCTACGGCTGAACACACAACAAAGCCTCCTCCCCCCGCTTCGCGGGGAGGGCTTCACAAGGGATTGAAATGACTCGAACCGGAGGATATAACTACTGAATCACTGGCCGCTTTTGACCCGGCCCCGCCTGGCCGCTTTTGAAGTGGCCCCCGACACCAGACCCCGAGCCTGCGCCCAGAGCACCAAGTGGTCGTTGATCGCCTTCCAAGTCCCCGGCTCAATCTTCCCCAGGTTCTCCGCCAGGGTGGCTTTGCTGATCGACGCCCCATAGGGCAAGCGACAGAACCTCTGACAGCTTTGCGAATCCACCAGATGAAACTCCAGCTTGCGATAGCTGAACTGATGCAGCTGTTTGATGACGGCGCAACGCAGCACCTGCTCGGCCGTCAAACCGGGGGCGCCAACACCGGAATCGACCCTGTCAGAGAGATCTTGTACTATCAGCTCCAGCGTCTGGGGATTGTCGTCCAGGATGCGCGAGATCACCTTCAATTCATGGGCCAGCTGGTGATCGGGCCATTGCGGGGAAAGGGGGCGTTGTTTTTCACGCTTTTTACGCATCTTCGAACTCCTGAAATCGTCGTAAGTCGTTTTAGTCTAATTGTTTGCACCAAATAGTCTAGCAAACGGCCCTGACAGTTTCGGAGCTTGAAAAAGCCCTCTTTCCCCTTCCTTATCAATTACTTACACATTTCCGGACGGGCACTAGCTAGAGCGTGGATAAGATTCGCACGTGAGGGAGTGAGCGAATAGCTCCCCGGTCCATTCACTTCTCCCTGCACCAGAAAGCGGACCTCCTGGAGTTTGGTTGGAGTCAACTCAATACGCGATACACTCCGGTAGGGGTCATCCGAGTCAATAAAGCTCGAGTAGACATTCGACAGGGCTCGTGTAATCCTATCGCGGGCTTGAGCCAGAGTGAGCCCGCCCAGATAGACCCGTCCCAGTTTGCCCTCTTCAATATTCACGTAATGGTCAGATGAGACGACAAGATTATGATCAGCGTTCTGCTCTTTGCCCCAGATCTGCAGAAGGAGTTCATCCCTGGGAGAGATGAAATAGGTTTCCGGATTGATTGGCCCAGGAGTCGGGTCGGAGACATCGATTCGAAAGAGGTGGTGCCCAAATAGAGGAAGTTCCGTGCGCCGTCCACCGATCTGGGCAGCGAGTTCTCCCCCAGGAGGAACCATCGAATCATCCTCAAACTCTTCCTCTCCCGATGTGTCTTGTTGCTGGACTACCGGTTGGGCTTCAACCGCAGGTTGGTTTTCAACAGGAGGTACTTCAGGTCTGGATGGCGTGTCCTGTGCCAAGAGGCACAGGCTTAGTGCCAACATGACAAGTAGTGCCGAAAGTCGCCACTTCATAGCTTCTGGTCCTAGACGAAGATGCAATCCGTTTTTGCCAGGACGATCCGTTGGCGTCCAGAGGAGGGGCCAAGAAACCTCCCTCTCAGACGTACTTTCCCCAAATTCTACCATGAGGCTGTTCGCCAGGTGCTAGGATTGCCCTCTAAGCAGGGACACCCAGCACCCTAAAGCGCGTCTGGTATGCCTCCAGGTGCTGGCGAACTGCTGGCTCTCGTTTTACGCTCCCGCAACAACTTCGTCATGAATTCCGCTGCGAAAGCAAGGACAATAGCCAGGAGGAAACCAGCGAAGCCGACCAGGGTAACGTTGCTTCCGGTCTTCGGCATGTAGGGCTCGCGGGGCGGGTAGGCTTTCTCCAGCACGGAGATGGCTGAGATTTCATTCTCCTCAGCGATACGGGCCACAGCCTGCTCCTTGCGAAGCATTACGAAAAGTTCACCTTGAAGCTGCACTTCTCGTTGCAAACGGCCCTGCAGAGTGCGGAGCTTGACAGAGTTCGAAAGACGGTTGCGCTCCTGAAATTCCTCCAGTGCCTCCTCACCGTCCTTCAGCTCACGCTGTGCCAGCCGAAGCTGTGAGTCAATGAATGCGGTACGGCCCCGAGC
>CBDCOR010000006.1:0-252289 GCA_965219855.1 Acidobacteriota bacterium | reverse complement strand
TGCTTCTCCCCTAACCCT
Organism: Acidobacteriota bacterium; assembly: GCA_965219855.1. Taxonomy (GTDB): domain Bacteria; phylum Acidobacteriota; class UBA6911; order RPQK01; family JAJDTT01; genus CAUZIZ01. The sequence goes on along the minus strand of CBDCOR010000006.1, from coordinate 252,271 downwards.
AAGTTACCTCGTAGAAAAGTGATGTAACCTATTGTTAAGATTGGGGTAATGCTACAAATCAGCTGCGTCGGTACTGGGTACATTATAGACGAACGCCGAGGAGATCCAGGGCTCGCTGCTGAAGCGATGTGGGACGGGTGATTTTGTCGAAGGCTGCTGAGCCGGGCAACTGCGGCTGAATCCGGTTTTTGGAGATCGTGGCCAAATCGCTGAGCAAGGTCTGAAAGCTGTGCACGGGCCCACCCTCAACGGTGCGCTTGCGGTGAGCCTTGCGGAGGGCCTGAGGAGAGCGCTGAGAGGGTGCCACCACCGAATCGCGAAGCTGCCTCCCCGCCTCGGGATCCTCGTCGTCGAACAGGATCGGAGCTAACTTCTGTCGCATGTGCCACTCGACGTAGTAGGCAAGCATGCACAGAAAGACGTGAGCGCGGACCCGATCCTCCAGATGGTGGTAAATGGGTCGGACCTTCAGATCGACACTCTTACAGCTGCGGAAGGCCCGTTCGGCGACGGACAACCCCTTGTAGGCAGCCACCGTTTGTTCGGCATCCATTTGCTCGCGGGCCAGGTTGGTGCGAATCACATAGATCCCGTCCAGTGCCGCCTCCTGCTCGATGCGCTCCTGCCGGCGCTGGTAGGAGAAGGACTCCTCGCCGATCTCCAGGACAAAATGCTTGCCCACTTTGTAGCGGTTGAGGACTTTGCCCACCCGCAGGGCAATCCGATCCTTGCCCTTGAAGCGACGCTTCGGACGTTGCGTTGCCTGGACAATCTTCTCCAACTCCAGCTCGGTCGCCTGGAGCAGTTGCTGGCGATTGCGGGCCCGTTCCTCCGCTAAGAGGGGATTACGGCAGACAATGAGCCGTTCCCCGGGGTAGTCCGGGCTCTGGATCTCGGCCAGGTCGCGTTGATCAAACAGGGACAGCTGCAGCGGACCGGATTGAAACAGTTTGCGGATCTGAGGGCCTCGCAGGGCCGTGATCCAGCCCATGCCGGGCAGCGGCTTGAGCTCCTCCCGAATGCGGGCTTCCGTCAGCATTCCTCGATCGGCGACCACCACCACCGAGCGCAACCCGAAGCGTTGGCGCAGTTTTTGGATTTGGCTGGTCACTGTTGTGGGGTCCGCTCGGTTGCCTTCGAAGACCTTGACCGCGACAGGGCAGCCTTGACGGTCGCACAGCAGGCCGAAGACGATCTGCAGCGTACCCCCTTTGCCGTCTCGGGAATACCCCCGCTGGGCCAACGGGCAACTCCTCCCTTCGAAGTAGGTCGAGGTGACGTCGTAGATCACGAGGCAACCGTCCTGCAGGCGCTGAGCCGCCAGCTGGTTTTCAATCTTTGGTTGTCGAACGAGCAGCCAGTTCAAGGCGCCGTACAGATCATCGGCCGTCGCGGCCTCCACCTGTAAGAGCTCGCCCAAGCTGCTGGACAGGGTCTGGGGATCCCATCCGCGTGCGGTGGCCAGCTTGGAGCGGGGCTCCAGGATGCGCGCCACGATCAGGGCCACTACCAGGCGGCGCTGCAGGCTGTTGCGAGTGGCCAGTAAGCGCTCCAAACCGAGGCGGCGCAGGGTACCCAAGACGGCCGCCACATGACCATGGGGGCGAGTGCGCTGGACCTGGAAGGCTTGGCTCAAGTCGGAGATGACGGAGCCTCCCTTCAAGAGGCTGCGCAGGCCTTCGACGATCTCCGCGGGCCACTTGCTGAGGTTAGCCAGAGTGCGCTTGCGCACCTTGCCGGCTTGCCGGTAGGACTCGCGCAGGAGAATGGCCGGGGGCGAGTTGCGGTTGGGAACGGATTCGATGTACATGGGCACTATAATATCACATACTACCGACAATAAAGGACACTAAACCAACTATTACATGGGTACAGATTGTCGAACACAAAAAGACCCTTACCTGATGATCCACAATGGCTTACAGGTTGTTTTTCAGCTAGTTTTCAGGGTAACTTCGGCCTAACTAGTGCCCGTTCGGAAATGTGTAAGTAATTGATAAGGAAGGGAAAGAGGGCTTTTGCAAGCTCCGAAACTGTCAGGGCCGTTTGCTAGACTATTTGGTGCAAACAATTAGACTAAAACGACTTACGGACGATTTCAGGAGTTCGAAGATGCGTAAAAAGCGTGAAAAACAACGCCCCCTTTCCCCGCAATGGCCCGATCACCAGCTGGCCCATGAATTGAAGGTGATCTCGCGCATCCTGGACGACAATCCCCAGACGCTGGAGCTGATAGTACAAGATCTCTCTGACAGGGTCGATTCCGGTGTTGGCGCCCCCGGTTTGACGGCCGAGCAGGTGCTGCGTTGCGCCGTCATCAAACAGCTGCATCAGTTCAGCTATCGCAAGCTGGAGTTTCATCTGGTGGATTCGCAAAGCTGTCAGAGGTTCTGTCGCTTGCCCTATGGGGCGTCGATCAGCAAAGCCACCCTGGCGGAGAACCTGGGGAAGATTGAGCCGGGGACTTGGAAGGCGATCAACGACCACTTGGTGCTCTGGGCGCAGGCTCGGGGTCTGGAAAAAGGCCAACGGATTCGGGTCGATGCCACGGCGGTCGAGACGAACATCCACTATCCGCTCGACAGTGAGCTGTTGTACGACGGCATTCGAGTCGTGACCCAGTGGCTGGGGCGGCTGCGGGAGCGGGAAGGGATCGGCTTCGTCGATCATACGCGGCGGGCCAAGCGGCGCGTCCTGAACATCCGCAACCGCCGCGGCAAGAAGCGCCTGGACAGTTACCGCGATCTGATCAAAGTGGCGTCCAAGACGGCTCACTATGCCGAGCAGGCGCTGGCAGCTTCCGCGCAGTGGAGCGATCCCCTCAGTCTGGCCGTGGCGGCGCAACTGGCCCACTATCTGGGGCTGTTGCACAAAGTCATCGAGCAGACTCAACGACGGGTCCTTTCGGGCGAGGCCGTCGCGGCCCAGGAGAAGATCTGTTCCCTCTTCGAAGAGCACACCGATATTATCAAGAAGAGCCCTCGGGAAACGGTCTTCGGCCACAAGGTGTTTGTCAGCACGGGCGCCTCGTCGCTGATCCTGGATTGTGTGGTGGAACGGGGGAATCCGGCCGACAGCAACTATGTGCAACCCTTCTTAGAGCGGCATCGACAGCTGTACGGGAAGGTCCCCCGCCAGAGCGCCTGGGATGGTGGTTTTGCCTCGGCTGCCAACCTGCGCTGGGCCAAAGAGCAGGGGGTACAGGATGTGGCCTTTTCCAAAAAGTGTGGGTTGACGGTTGAGAGCATGGTGCGTTCCAGTTGGGTCTACAAACAACTCAAACGCTTCCGCGCCGGGATTGAGGGGTGCATTGGGACCCTCAAGCACACCTTCGGTCTCCACCGCTGTAGCTGGAAAGGCTGGCCTCCCTTTCAAAGCTACGTCCATGCCAGCGTCCTGACCTATAACCTGGTCGTCCTGGCCCGACTCCTGTTGTAGCCTTTTGTGGCTGACCGTACTGCCTTGTGGCTCCGACTCGGGGAGAGGTCTGCGCCGAACCGCTGCTTTTTGGCCCGCGTGCCCTCGCTCGAGGGTCCTTGCTCTGGATCGAGCTGGGTCGAGCCGGTCTGTCAGCAGTCTCAAGTATAATAAGTGTTTACGATTCAACAGATTACAGTTCTGAAAACCCCGGTTTTCGGACGGGCACTAGCTACTTCATGGGCCTGTTTCGGTCGGAGGAGAGCTGAGCGCCTGTGGACAGGGACTGTCATAACCCGAGGGAGAGCTCGTCCGGCAAGGTCACTTCCTTCTAACCTGTGCCCATTTGAGGTTGTTTCTTGCGTACTCGAAGCTGGGATCGATTGCCAGCGCCTTCCCGCAGCTGTCGATGGCTCGGTCGAACTCTCCCAGTTCCAGGTAAGCAGAGCATATGTTGTTATATGCGAGGGCACTATTCGGATCGATTCTCAGGGACCTTTCAGCGAGCGCGATGCACTCACCGAACTCGCCCGCCTGGTGATACCACAGGCTCAGCTGAAGATAGCCGTACAAGGTGGGTCTCGTCTCCACTGCCGCTCTGGCGAATTCCAGCTCGGCGGCAGTCGCCGGTTTGCCTACGCCCTGCAGCGGTTCGACTTCGGAGCAACAGGACACACCGCTCAGCAGGAGTATCATCCCGGACAGGTAAAGGAGCAGCTCGCAACCAGTTTTCTTCAACGCTTTGTCCCCTCAGCCGAAGACCAGCGGCGCCGCCAACGCCGGAGACCGAAGCTGCCCAGAGTAAAGAGCCAGAGCAGTGGAGGAAGCATCGCCAGGAGCTTCTTCCAGGCTGGAGCCCGGTATTCGAAGCTTACCTGATGCGTCCCTGGATCCAGCCGGATCGCCATGAAGCCCGGGAACACTCGCGTCAACGCCGTCGGGACACCGTCGACGGTAGCCCGCCAGTAGGGGTGGTAGGTGACTTTTAGAATCACCCCTACTTCACTCTCGGCCTTGACCTCCGCCGAGTAGCGGCCAGGGGCGTTCATCTGATTCGTGAGGACCCCCTGGCGTCCCCCGAAAGGTTCCGTTGCTGCTCGATTCCCGTAGGCAAGATAGGAGCCCTCCGCAGGTCCGGGCCCTTGCAGCCAAGAGTCTCCAATTCGGTAGATTTCTTCCCAGTCGAGGGAGTGGAGCGAGTCTACTAGCAGCTTCGATTCTGAAGGGTCTGCCACCGACCCGAGCCCGAAGTAACCACTCGTCGGAACCTCGTAAAGGACCAGGTTTCCCCTTCGGCTGCGCTCTTGGGCGAAGGCCGGTGGAGTTCTGGAGGCGGGCATCAGCAGATGGCGGATGTTGTAGAGGTCACAGTGTTCCTGTCGTCCTGGCTCCAGGTAGAACTGCCACTCCTCCGGATGTAGCTGGGCCAGGAACAGGTAGCCGACCATGTCGAAACCTGCCCCCTGAAGCAGGCTGTAAACAGGAACCCCGCCGATCTTGAGTTCATTTCCCCAGGTCTTGGGGAAACCGGCGTGAATTCTGGCCTGCGACGACGCCTCCAGATGCTGCACCACATCCCGAAAGCCCAGGGCAGCATCATATCCCTGTTTGGCGCTGATGGCCCAGAAGTCGCTTTGACAGATGAAGGTGATGCGCTTGGAAACTGGGATAGCCATCACAACAACAAGGAGCCCGCCCGCCGCCAGGGCCCACACCCACCTCAGCTTGCTGATCCAGCGAATCAGCGTGGACAGTCCCAGTCCCGCCAAAATGAGGCCAAATATCTGAACGCCGGAGATGAACCGAGACATGTGTATCCCGCTGGACATGGGCAGCAGGTCGATCAGCGATCCCAGACTCGCGCGGCCAAAGAAGAGGACCACCCAGAGGACAAAACAGGCCAGCACCTAGGTTTGGAGATGATCGCGTTTCCGGCGCAGCACCACCAGAACCAATCCCATTCCGAGGGCGACCAGAAGGGTGATCACTGGTAGATTGGCGTCGTCGAAGAGACCTCCGTTCAACAGCCGACCCATTACCCACTGCCAACCATGGGAGTCCCATTTCGAGTCAGCGCCCCAACGGGTCTTGAGCACATTCTCGGATGTGAGCAGCAGTGGCAAAACAAGAAACGCCAGAGCAGCTCCGCTAAGCGCGCCAATCCAGCCTAGCCGCCACAGCCGCCGCCGCCAGCCGATATTGGGGTGAGGGACGAAGAGGAGTACTGCCAGTGAAATCGTCACCATATAACCGGTGAGAAAATGGGAGAGTGCGCAGACTGAGAGCAGGGATCCGGCCCCCGCAAGTTCCCGGGCGACCGCCGGTCCCCGCTCCTTTGTGACCACGCGGTAGCCTACTGCCAGTGCCGGAAAGCCGAAGAACAGCCCCCAGATTTGAGTGGTCAGGCCGAAGCTGCTCCAGACATAGCTGTCCCAGCCAATTCCATAGTGTCCCGATGACAGCAGAGTAAAGAGCACAGCCGCTGAGGCCGCGGTCCCTGAGGTCAGGCCAAGCCATCTCAAGGAGCCATAGGCCGAGAGCGGCATTAAGGCCAGAAGTAGATACTCGAAGAAGGCATTGGTGCGGCGGGCGTCGGAGATGGCTAGCAATCTTGTGAGTCCGGCCGAGATCAGAGGGGACAGAGGCTGGTAGTACGACAGGACGGGAAACCCGGTACAGAAAGACGGAATCCAGCCATCGACCGGCCACTGCTCCGACCAATTCTCGGCGATGTAGCGGGACAGTTCCTGGTGAACGATGCTGTCGTTCACCTCGGGTCCAGCCAGCCAAAACTCCCGGCTCAGCATGACCAGGCCGAAGATCACCGCTACGGCCACCAATAGATGAGGCGCAAGCGACAGATGACGCTTGATCGGACCCGTACCACCGCTCTCCTTCTGACCTGTGCCTCGGAGTCCGGAGCATTCCTCTGCAGGGGAGCTAGGGTTCCGTCCAGGTAGTGTCATGCGTCTTGTCCGACAGGCTCGAGCGGGGAGAACCCTCGCCGAGCGATAGCCATTGCGGGCGCCATTCTACCTCAAGGTTGGGCGTTTCTTTAAACCGGGATGACCGCAGCTTGCGCAAGCCTGTCCACCGTAATCGTGGTGTGATCGTGCTTCGTCCTCGTAGTCTCTGCAGTCACCATCGGTCTCGACGAGAATCTGGCACTTTCCGTGTACTACGGGGACGGCGCGCCAGCTGCATGGAGGTCCCTCCCCCCCAGAGTCGTGATCCACAGGGAAATACGATTGGTACGCCGACCGTCATCCACGCCTTCACGAACTGATGTACGGCGCCCTGCCCTCGCACAACGGGTTGCCCGGTGGAGAGCGTCCGATCCGGCAGGCTGATTGGGAGACGGAGGCCATGGCGCAGCGGATTCGGAACCTGGAGACCGACCCACAAAACGACAGAGTCAGTGTGGATAATTGCGGTCTCCGCTCGGAGCGGGATGCAGGAGGGAAGTATCGATTCGTTCTACCCTCGGCAGCCTTTGGTTAGCATGTAGGATCTTGCTCTGAATGTTCTTGGTGATGCTTCATGAGAGACGAATCATCGGGTGGATCGTGTCATGTCTGGTGGCCGGGCATAGCCCTGAAGGCAGCCGCCCTGATGCTGCTTTGGCTTTTCTTGAGCGGCCACTACGATCTGTTTCACATCCTACTGGGCGTGGTGTCGGTGATTCTGATCCTTGTTATGAATCGCCCTCGAGAATCCGATTCGCCTCAGCTTCTGCAATCAATCCGCTGGGGGCGGGTGTTTCTATACGTGCCCTGGCTGACTAAGGAAATGGTCTTGTCCGCGCTGTATGTCGTGCGGGTCGTCTTGGCTCCCCGAATGCCGCTTGATCCGCATCTGGTCAGATTCAAGAGCTCTCAACCGAATGATGTAGCCAAGGTGATTCTGGGCAACTCGATCACCCTAACCCCGGGAACGCTCACCGTTGATATCGGGCAGCAGGAATTCCTCGTCCATGCATTGACCCACAGGCTTGCCACCGGCCTCCTGAGCGGGACCATGCAGACCAAAGTTGCAAGCCTGTTCGCGGATCATTCCGGAGAAATGGTCTTTGATGTGCGAATGGTTCCCTCCGGGAACATGGAAGGATTAGGCCGGAAGACCTGAACGGCAATTCGCTGGAGCGAATCGAGTGGAAGCGTTCTTCATCACAGTCACCGTGTTCTTGGTGGTTATTATCGCCCTGCCCCTTTTTCGTGTGCTCAGCGGACCGACGGTCTTCGACCGCCTGCTGGCGATCAGCGCGATGGGGAGTAAGACGATTGGGCTGATCTGCTTCTTCGGAGTTCTGTTCGGGCGTCTAGACATGTTCGTCGACATCGCCCTGGCTTACGCAATCCTTAATTTCATTGGGGGGATTGCGGTCGCCAGATATTTCGATTTGAAGACCACTGGCAATGAGTGAGATGCAAACTCTTCTCGCCATCGTATTTATCGTATCCGGAGTAGTACTGATGTTTACGGGAAGCCTGGGAATTCTGCGGCTGCCAGATTTTTACTGTCGAGCGCATGCCTCGGGCAAGGCTGATACGCTCGGGATCATGGTCTTGCTGGCTGGAATCGCGATATACGAGGGATTGAGTTTGACGGCGGTGAAGCTACTGATGGCAATGTTCTTTATCGGTTTGACGAATCCAGTTCCGGTTCATGCCTTGGCGCGAGCGGCAGTGCGGCTTGGTTTGAAACCGTGGTTTCCCGAGTCATCACGAACTTCTTTGGATGGGGAGCCTCGATGAACCCGATTGTCGAATTGGTGCTGTATCTCTTCTTGATCAGCACCGCGATGATGGCACTGCAGCTGAAGGGGCTGCTGCCGGCGGTGGGGGCTTTGACGACTTTCAGTTTTACGGCCGCGCTCTTGTTCGCCTCCATGGGCGCAGTGGACGTCGCCTTTACTGAAGCCGTGGTGGGGGCTGGTGTCGTGGGCGTGTTCTTGGTAACAGCAATTCTCCGAACCACACGGAAGAGCATCGATTGAGGGTCTTTACTTATCTTGTCGTAGCTAGTTTTGTGGGCCTTCTCGTCTACGCCTCTTTGGGGCTTCCCGGACGCGGTGAAGCCGATGCGCCCCTACATCGAGAGCAAAGCGTCGCGGGGACTCCGGTGGCCGGGACCTACTATATTCGGAGAGCCTATTCCGACGCGGCCACCCGCAATATGGTCACGGTCGTGCTGGCGGACTACCGTGCCTTCGACACCTTGGGGGAGACGCTGGTGGTGCTCACGGCTGGAATTGCTTGCCTGTTGATTGTGGGGAGGACTTCATAGGGATGCAGGCTTCGCAGAGTGTGATTGTGGTTCTTGTCAGCCGCCTGGTGGCGCCCCTGATTCAGATTTATGCCTGCTATGTCATCTTCCATGGTCACTACAGTCCCGGCGGTGGTTTTCAAGGCGGAGCGCTGTTGGCTGCCAGTATTCTCCTCTTGCGTTTGACCAGCGGGCGTGAGGGGAGTCAGGCGAACTTCCGATCAGACCTCGGAATGACGCTGGGACCGTTGGGTGCGATGGCTTTCCTCGGTGTTGGACTGATCATGATCAGCGGCGGGAACTTTCTCGACTATCAGCACACGCCCTTTCTGCGACTGGAACCCGCTCAGATGCGTTCGCTTGCCATCTTGATTGTCGAAGTGGCGATCGGACTGGCGGTAATGGCGACGCTCATCTCTATCTTCGACAACCTGAGTGCGCCGTTCCGCAGAGGGGACAACCAGTGATCGACGTGATCCAAGCGCACTATCCCTACTGGGTCGTCCTTGCCTTACTGGTGATCGGTCTCTGGGGCATGCTGCTCAAGGGGAACCTGATGAAGAAAGTGGTTGGGATGACGATCTTTCAATCGGCCATCATCCTGTTCTTCATTCTGAGCGCGTACAAGTCGGGCGAAACCGTACCTATCTACGATGAAGCCCTTGGAGTCGAGGATCCGAGTCTCTATATCAATCCACTTCCCCACACCTTGATGCTGACCGCAATCGTTGTGGGTGTGGCGATTGTGGGCGTGGCACTTGCCCTGCTGATCGTAATCTATCGGACCTATGGAACTCTCGAGGAGCCGGTCTTGGTCGAACGGATGAAATGAACCCTCCTCACCTCGTTATCCTGATCCCCCTGATTTTCTTTGCAGGCGCGCTCCTGATTCCGCTGCTGGAGCGTTGGCGTCAAGGCAGTGCTTATGGTCTTGCGGTAGCGAGCGCCGCGGTAGGAGCCGTGGTTGCGGTGGCTGGACTGGTCGGTGTGAGTGCTGGTGGGACGCTTCGCTATCAGGTCAGCGGATGGGCTCCACCGATTGGCATCGAGCTGGTCTTGGACCCACTCTCGGCCTTCCTGTCGGTGTTGCTTACCTGTGTGGCGTTGCTGGTGCTGATTCATTCCGGGTCAGTAGTGCGACGGGACCTTCCGGGGAAGGCAATGCCACTCTACAGCGCGGCCCTGCTCCTGGTGGGGGGGCTGCTTGGTATCACCGTCACCGGTGACCTGTTCAACCTCTACGTCTTTCTGGAGATCAGCTCGCTCGCTTCCTACGCACTGTTGGCGATTGGGGATCGGAGGGCGCCAGTATCCGCCTTCCGTTACCTGATTCTGGGTACCGTGGGAGCGTCGTTCTATCTGCTTGGGTTGGGATTCGTCTTCATAATGACCGGTAGCCTGAACATGGCGGATCTGAGGTTGATTCTTTCCAACCTCGAGAGCAGTCCTCCGCTGCTGGTTGGGCTGGTTCTGATCACGACCGGGGTCGGTCTGAAGATGGCGCTATTCCCGATGCACAGCTGGCTGCCGGACGCCTACACCTATGCTTCTTCGACTGCGACGGCTCTGATTGCCCCCATCGGAACGAAGATCGCGGCCTACGTTCTTATCCGAATTTTCTTTTTCGTTCTCGATCCCGACTTCGCCAGTGGAGAGATCCCGTTGACGACGGCGATCGGCTATCTGGGAGCGGCGGGAATCCTCTGGGGCTCGATCCTGGCGGTCGCGCAAACCGACCTCAAGCGGATGCTGGCCTACAGCAGCGTGGGGCAGATCGGCTACATCGCGTTGGGTATTGGCCTGGCCTCGCCGATGGGGTTGATTGGCGCGGTCCTGCACACTCTGAATCATGCCGTCATGAAGGGATGCTTGTTCCTGGTCTCCGCAAATTTTCTCAGCCGTTTGGGCCATGCCGACATAAGAAGATTTGACGATTCCACTCGAGTTCGTATGCCCTGGACCGCTGCCGGGTTTACGGTGGCAGCCTTGTCGATGATGGGGTTACCCCCCTTCGCCGGCTTCTTCAGTAAATGGTATCTGATCCTGGGTTCGGTAGAGGAGTCCAACTGGGTCTTTGTGACCGTGATCCTGATCAGCAGCCTGTTGACCGCGGTCTACTTCTTTCGCCTGATCGAAAAGATCTACTTGCGCCGCCCCAGCGTAGGATCGGAGCAGCGGGACGAAGCGGAGGCATCCGCAGCTCCTGATGACAGTCGCGAGGAAGTCTGCGGCTCAATGCTGGCTCCGACACTCATCCTGGCTTCTGCGCTGCTGGTGTTGGGACTCTTGAACGTTTGGATCGTGAACCGACTGATCCAGCCGATGATCCCTGTGGGACTTTGATGAGAGTCGAATGGAAGCCCGCGAGTGGAACTGATGTCTGACGTCTTTCAATCAAACACGCCGCTGTGGGCGGTCTCGATTTCACTCCTGGCCACGCTGGCCATTCTAGTCAGCGGACGGAAGCCGAACCTGCGCGAGTTCTGGACGCTTCTGGCGGCGTTGATCAAGTTCGGGTTGGTACTCTCTCTGCTTCCTTCTGTCCGGGCGGGAAAGATCGCGGAGTGTGTGCTGGTCCAGGTTTCACCGGGGATCGGGCTGTCGCTGCGGGCAGATGAGTTCGGGGTCTTCTTCGCCCTGATCGCTTCGGGACTGTGGATTTTCACTTCGATCTACTCGATTGGTTACATGCGCTCCATCCAGGAGCAGAAGCAAAACCGCTATTTTGCCAGTTTCGCGCTGGCCCTGTCGGCGACGGTCGGAGTAGCGTTCGCTGGGAACCTTCTGACCTTCGTCATTTTCTACGAAATTCTTACGCTGGCGACGTATCCGCTGGTGATTCACAAGGAAACCGGAGAAGCGCTGCGGGCTGGACGACAGTATCTTGCGTACTCGTTGACTGCCGGGGTGCTGTTGATGGCAGCGACGGCCTGGATCTATAACACGGCTGGGACGATCGAGTTCCAGCCCGGAGGTATTCTCGGCGGGGTAGAGGCAACGCCGAATGCGATCCGCTGCTTGTTTTGCGTCTTCGTCGCCGGCGTCGGAGTGAAGGCCGGGATCATGCCCTTGCACGGCTGGCTGCCCAACGCTATGGTCGCCCCCACGCCTGTGAGCGCCTTGCTCCACGCAGTCGCCGTAGTGAAATCGGGTGTCTTCGGCGTAGTTCGGGTCGTCGGCTTCGTTTTTGGTCCGGAAGTCATGGCCGAGCATGGACTCAATCTGATCCTGGCCGTGCTGGCTGGGGTCACGGTCTTGTTCTCGTCCCTGATTGCTCTGCAGCAGGACAGTCTGAAACGACGTCTGGCCTACTCGACCATCGGTCATCTGTCCTACGTCGCGATGGGAGCTGCGTCGCTGACGCCAGACGGGTTCGCAGGCGGCATCTATCATATCTCGACTCACGCCGTCATGAAGATCACGCTTTTCTTCTGTGCGGGGGCGATCTACGTCCATACCCACAAGCAGAACGTGTCGGAGCTGGACGGGATTGGCCGGTCGATGCCTTGGACCATCGGTGCCTTTACGCTAGGGTCGTTGGGGTTGGTGGGCATTCCTCCGATCAATGGCTTTTTCAGCAAATGGTTCTTATGCGTGGGCAGCCTGCAGGCGGGGTGGCCGATGGTGCTGGCGCTCTTTATTCTCAGCGGATTGTTGAACGCGGCCTATCTGTTTCCAGTCGTGTATCGTGGCTTCTTTCGCAAGTCTGAGGAGTTCACAAAGTTTAGTGAGGCCCCACCGTTGTTGGTCGTACCCCTCTGCACCACGGCCGCTTTGGCGCTCGTTTTGGGGCTGTCCCCGAACTTGTTTTTCGACTTCTTCGAGTTGGCCTCCGGCATCACTGAAATGATCTTGTCGAGCTAGTTCCTGTATGAAGAATTGGCATTGGATGATTCTGGCTTTGTTGACGGTGGCTTCACTCATCGCTCAGTTCGTGGGTGAAGAGGGACACGGTCCTTGGGCGCATGTGCCGGCCTTCTGGGCTCTTTTCGGCTTCCTTGGATGTGCGCTGATCATTCTTGTTTCGAAGGCAATCGGAAAATACTTCCTGCAGCGGCGGGAGGATTACTACGATGAGCTTTGAACTGCCTCCCTTTGCCTTTCTGATCCTCGGCAGCTTGATTCTGCCGCTGGTCCCAAGCAAGTTGCGGGCAGCGACCTTCCTGCTTTTTCCCGCGCTGGCGCTGGCAGCCGTGTGGACGTATCCGGATGGGGCAGTGGTTTCCACCGAGTTCTTCAAGTACGAGCTGACGCTCATGCGGGTCGATGCACTCAGCCGCGTTTTTGGGATCGTGTTGGCGCTGATCACGCTGATCGGTGGGATCTACTCGTATCACCTCGAGGACACCGGGCAGCGCGTGGCCGCGCTTCTCTACTCGGGCGGAGCGTTGGGCGTCGCGTTTGCCGGGGACTTCCTCACGCTGCTGGTTTGCTGGGAAGTGATGGCGGTTGCCTCGACCTATCTGATCTGGGCACGGCGATCGCAGGAGGCCCTGCGGGCCGGAATGCGTTATCTGCTCGTCCACTTGTTCGGTGGAGGCGTGATGCTGGCCGGCATTGCAGTCCACTTCCAGGCGACGGGCAGCCTCACCCTGCAGGCCTTTGGGCCAGAAGGTTCGGTTGCCGGATGGATGGTTCTGTTGGCGGTGGCGATCAACACGGCTATTCCGCCTCTACACGCCTGGCTGGCGGACGCCTATCCCAAAGCCACAGTTACTGGGGCGGTGTTTCTGAGTGCCTTGACCACCAAATCGGCCGTCTATGTGCTGGCGCGGCTGTTTCCGGGCTGGGAAATCCTGATTTATCTTGGTGTGATCATGGCGCTCTACGGCGTGGTTTATGCCGTGCTCGCCAACGATATTCGCCAGATTCTGGCTTACCACATCATCAGCCAAGTGGGCTATATGGTGACCGGAGTGGGGATCGGCACCGCGTTGGCGCTCAATGGCACCGCTGCCCACGCCTTCAGCCACATTCTGTACAAGGCCCTCCTCTTCATGGGAGCGGGTGTGGTCCTGTACACGACGGGGAAGAGCAAGCTGAGCGATCTGGGCGGCCTCGGCCGATACATGCCCCTGGCCGTTTGCCTCTATATGGTAGGGGCGTTCTCGATTTCTGGATTCCCGTTTTTCAACGGCTTTATCAGCAAATCGATCATTATCGCCTCCGCCGGAGAGGAAAGTCTCTACGGAGTCGAGTTGCTGCTGATTCTGGCGTCGGTAGGAACCTTTCTTCACACCGGGCTAAAGTTACCGTATTGGACCTGGTTCGGGCGTGACAACGGGCTGAAGCCAGTGCGACAGATCCCTCCTAACATGCTCCTGGCAATGGGGCTGTTAGCGTTTCTCTGCACGTTGTTCGGGGTCTATCCTCAACTTCTCTATCAATGGTTACCCAATTCCATGGAATATCGCCCCTACACGACGGCGCACCTTGTCGAAACCACCCAGCTGCTGATATTTACCTTTGTAGCTTTTTGGCTGATGCGGTTGAAGGTACAGGGAGAGGCGCGTATTGCCCTGGATACGGATTGGTTCTATCGCCGGCTGGCACCGCTGGCGCGGCAGTTGCTCGTTGCGAATGTAAATCAGGTCTTCGATGGATGTCAGAGGGCAGCGGATCGGATGACGCTGTTTGGGGTCCAGCTGGCATCGAATCCGTTGGAAGTCTGGCAGCGACTTCGGCTGCCCACGCGGCCGTTCGATCCGGATAAAGACCGGTTTCCCGTGGGAAACAGCATTGTGTTTACCTTGGTCCTTGTGATTACGATTGTACTTTTCGCCCTCTTCGGAGGTTGAAGCCGGGTTGCCCAGAGGACGACGATAACTATGAGAGAGCAGGGTTTCTTCCATCCGTCGGTACGATTGTTGTTTGGGATCTGTTATCGAGCTACGCGATCTTGGACCTTCTTTCTGGTGGGGCTCTTGGGAACTGCTTTTGTAGGCTGCTCGGCAGATAGTCCGGGCGACGTGGCTCCCGAGTCGTCGGGAGATGGAGTCCCGGGGGAGATCGAGTTCAGTGAGCACTTGATCATGGACCAGTACACCTACCCGTTCGGCATCTGGACGGGTGATTTGGATCGAGACAGGGATTTAGACCTCACGAGTGCCGATGCTTTGCCGAACAACAATCTCTATTGGTTCGAAAACGATGGCCAGGGTAACTTTACGCGCCACTTCATCCAGAAGAATGATCCCGAGCGGTTGGAGCGGCATATGGTGGGGGATGTAAACAGCGACCTGCTCCCGGACGTGGTCATCGTCAAGAATCTGCATGGGGATCTGATTTGGTTCGAGAACAGTAGGAATCCAGCCGACGGTCTCTGGCCGCGTCACCTGATCACCAAGGGAAAGCTCCCCGGTGCCTACGACGTCGCTCTTTCCGATCTAGACGCGGACGGGGATCTGGACGTCGCTGCCTCTTCCTGGAGACTGGGCAACCATTTCGCCTGGTTCGAGAACCCGGGCAAGCTCTGCCATGGAGGCGGGGGTCCCACTCGCCGCTGCTACGAAGACGGGCACCCGGAGTGGCAGAAGTACCTGATCGCAGCAGACCTGGAGGAGACCCGAACCATCAGGGCCACCGACTTCGATGGAGACGGCGATGCCGATCTGCTGGGTACCGCCGTCGGAGCCGGCTTGGTAGTCTGGTATGAGAACAGCGGCAAACCGGCGTCAGAGGGCTGGAGGCGGCACGACATCGACCGCTCTCCGCATCCGATTCATGGCGAGCCAACGGATCTGGACGGGGATAGAGACAAGGATGTGGTGATGGCGTTCGGTATGCGGAATCCCGAGGGTCAGGAAGTCGAGAATCAGATCGTGTGGTATGAGAACAACGGCGATCCACGTGACGTCCCCTGGAAGAAGCACATCATAGCCGAGCACTTCGGCAACGCCTTCGAGGTGGTGGCGGGAGATCTGGACGGCGACGGTCACATGGAGGTCGTCGCCACCGGTTGGGCAGAGCCGGGCCAGGTCGCCTGGTTCCGTCACGGAGGCGATCCCAGAGGCGAGTGGAGTCGGCACCTCCTCAAGGACAATTGGAGACGCGCCACGCAGGTCCTGGTAGCCGATCTAGACGGCGATCGCGATCTCGACGTCGCCGCCATAGCAGAACGCGGAACTTTGGAGTTCCGCTGGTGGCGCAATGAGTCGGCTGGGAGCAGCCCTGACTAAGTACACTGGAAAACACTGGAACGTAAATACGGCAACGTTTGTGGCGAGCGCGACGGGTCGAGTTCGCGAAGCGACGACGAACTCGATGCTTGGTATCCTGGAGGAGGAGCGACAAAGAAATCGGCGTGTCGTGTCGCCACCCGTAGGGCAGATGGGGTTGCGGACGATCTCTGCGTTGGTCGTCGTCGAAGATGGCCGAGCATCGACTTCCCCCTCCTGCCTTGATCTCGCCTGGCAAGCCCCATCTGCAAACGTTGCCGTATTTACGTTCCAGTGTACTAAGCCGCTCCCCTCGTTAGAATCCCCCAAAAGAAAGCCCACGTCCCAAGTTCGATTCCCCCTCAATTAAGCCCGAAACCCCAGATCTCCACCTTGTCCCGGAAAGGGACAGACTGTTGCCGAGGCGGCCAGAGAAGGATGTCGGGGCGTCCAGAGAAGGGGACAGACTGTTACTGGAGCTTTGTGATTCGGGTGGCCAGAGAAAGGTGGCCAGAGAAGGGGACAGACTGTTTGTGGTCAATCCGACTGTTTCTGGTCAATCCGCAGAAAGGGACAGAACTGGACCTGGGCAGCCCGCCAAGAAAGGGACAGACTGTTGCTGAAGCGGCCATTCTCGCCAAACAGCTTTTCCACGAGCTCCATGATCCGAAGATCGGTCAAGTAGGAGGCCGCTAGACGCCTCGCTCTTGATGGGCGGAGCTATCTCGGGTGTTATTGGGCGTGGCTTCCATCAGGGAGGTGTTTCAGCAGCAGGTCTTTGAACTCGACGCGCATTCCCTTGTCGTGCAGTTGCAGACCGATCACCCCCTGGTTCAACTGTCCTCGCTCTGTCTTGTCCGTGAACTCAGAAGCCAGCTTGCCGTTGATGAGGAACCGAAATTGATTTCCTAGGGCGATGATGCGGACGTCGTTCCAGTCGCGCCGGCGCACATCTTCCACCGTCAGTCCTTCTTCTATCTCGCTGTGGTGAGCCGTTTCATCTGCATCGATGACCAGTCGCGTGCCACGCAGACAGGGGTGTTCTCTGCGGCTAGCGAAATGAAAGTCCCACGCCCCAAGAATGTTGGGGCCGATTCCGACGTGTCCGAAGTCGGCGTGATATCCCTCGAACGGCCGTTTGCCGGACGTGTCAGGCTGGGCGCGGATTTCGACCCCAGAGTTACCGTTGGTGAGTAGTCGGTAACTGAGTCTCAATTCGAAATCGCTTAACGTGTCATCCTTCCAGACCAGGTAGGACAGCCGATCGGCACTCCCAAGGCCGACGATAGCTCCCTCCTGAACCGACCAGTCGGCGGCTGTCTCCGCTGGAACCACGCTCCAGCCGTCGAGTGTTTCACCGTCGAAGAGGGACACAAAGTCGCCGCTGCTGGACGGTTCGACACCCGCGGAGGATACTTCGTCGTGACTTGAGCAGGAAAAGCAGCAAATCATACAGACCAAAAGAAGAACGGGCAGTTTGTGGTGCGAGCGGTGTTCCATGTCTGATCTCCTCGTATCGGAGCTTGATCCGAAACCCCTGGGCGACACCCCGCTTCACTTTAACGTCAGGCGGGCGTAGCGGATATGGGTGACGCAGGCCTGGGTGCACCACCAGCTGGACAGGATGTCCCCGCCCGGTAGCCGGGCCGTGTTTGGCTTGCCAAAGGCGATGTTGTCGTGGCTGGCGGGGTAGGTGGGTTTGTGACTGACCCCCAGGAACTCTTGTCCGACGGCATCCCAGGCCATCACCTGGTGCTCCAAATCCCAAGTCTTTCCCTCGTCTTCGCTAAGTGCTACCAGGATCCCTGGTTTCATTCCTTCCCGAATGGAATAGGTTGCCGCCAAGGTGCCGTTTCCCCAGGTCCGCGACCCAGCTTGTCTGGGCCTGGATTTCGGTGGAATGAGGCTGGCTCCACCGTTTGCCGCCGATATCGGACACAACCAGATGGAGCGGGTAGTTTTCCTGCCCACCAATGCTCTGGGTCCACTGCAAGGCGCAAATCCGTCCGTCCAACATGCGGCTGTAGCGGCTGTGAGAGTACATCCTGTCGGGATCCCGCGCTGTGGGAAAGTCCTCCCGCTCTCCCCAGGTCCGTCCCCCGTCTTGTGAGTAGAGGGCGAATCCCTTGATGTGCAAAGGAGAAGCATCGTCCCAAGTTTTCCACTGCTCGAAGGCCAGAAACCAGCCTCCGTCCTCCAATTCAATGACCCCAGAAGGCGTGTCCAGCATCCGATTGCTTCCCAACTCCAGGGGCTGCGGAGCGGACCAGTTACGGCCACCGTCCCGTGAGCGAAGAAGCACTGTCTCGGTCGTCTTGGCCCCTCCGGTTTCGGGATTGAAGCGGAAAAAATTGTCCTCGGTGGCACAGGGTACCGATGAGCCACGATCACCAGGCTCCCGTCCTTCAATAGCGTCCCATGCGGGGCACTGTAGGTGTAGGGAGCCTGGTCACCCGCGGGATCCCAGATCAGGCCCTCATCGATCCAGGTATTGCCCCCGTCCTTGGAGCGCAACTGGCCCAGGGTTCCATCCAGCGAATAGAAGGCTTGGCCTCGACGATAGAAGCAGAGCAGCTGGTCTGAGATTGGCACCAGGTTTGGCAGGAAGGCACAAACAGACTGGTGTCCCGGGTGTGGATTCCGATAGAGGATTCCTTCTGAGACGATCTCCAGGCCCTTCATTTTGGCTTTGGACTATCTTCGACGCGCTGGTATAAGTCAAGGTGCCCTGCGTTCGCTTAGCTCTCTCTCAGCTGTTGCTCGATTTCCCTATTGGCAAGGGTCGTAGCGTTGCGTGATTGGACTAGCCGCCGGAGCCAATGTCCGGTTGTTGCTTCCTGTCTCGATTCGACTAAACTACCCTAGTACCCTGTAACAGGGTACTAGCTCTCTGTGAAAACTGCGATTGAATCGAGTCCTCCACGGTGATGTTTGCAGAGGTCCGGCCGAATCCAGAAGCTAGAAAGTAATCTACGGGCGATCAAGAGTGAAGTTGAGAGATCCTCTAAGTTCCCCCATGAAAGAAGCGAAGGATCACGATCCCAGCAGCCTTGGACTCGCTGGCTACGCCAAGCTGCTGTGCTCGGCGATCTTCGTCACCGGCACGGAGGAAGAGACGGCAAGGGAACATTGTCGTAATGTCGCAGTAGACTTGATCAAGCTCCCCGAGTCTGACCTGCCCGATATAACCGATTCCATCGACTACGAGGAGAAGATGGTACGCGCCACATTGCGCAACTCACTGACTCGGACGGCCAAATTCTATGGGGATCAGGGCTGCATCATTCATCCTGAAGACCACAACGGTATCTATTTTGATCCCGTGCCGGTTGAAACGGGCCTTCCCGACGCCGACACTCAAGCCTGGCCGATGGGGGATCTGCTTCCCGACGAACCCTTGCCTCCCGAAGTTGACGAAGAGAAGCTAAGAGCGGCAGTTGAGCTGGCGTTCGAGGCTCCCGCACAAATTTCTGCGATGGCCGTGGTCTACAAGGGCCGTCTGGTAGCAGAGCGGTATGTTTCGGGCGTCACCAAAGACACGCTTCTTGAAAGCTGGTCGATGGGTAAGAGCCTCACCGGCACGCTCATCGGTAGGCTGATGTTGGATGGACATTTTGGGTTGGAGGATCTGGCTCCCGTGCCGGAGTGGCAGCAGCCAGACGATCCACGCAGGGGGATCCGCATGACCGATCTCCTGTGCATGTCGAGTGGTCTCCAGTTCACTCTGTACGAGGTGCTGGAGCAGACTCCCGAAGGGACATACCGGATAAGCACGGCCTATCCGGACCATTACTTCGTCTACCCCTGCGCGATGGACGTGTTCAAGTACGCGGTCACCCGGCCATCCCAGTTCCCGCCCAACACGGTCGGACGTTATCGCAACTGTGATCCTTTGACTCTTGGCTACATCGTCAAGCGGACTGTGCTTGAGAGAGGCGAGGAGTATCTGACCTAACCCCAGCGGGGCCTCTTCGACCAGATCGGAATTCGGAGAATGGTTCTGGATACAGATCCCTACGGGAATTTCATCATGTCAGGCTATGAGTACGGGACAGCTCGAGATTGGGCACGGATCGGCCTCCTCTACCTGCAGCAAGGGACGTGGCAGGGAAAGCGGCTTTTGCCACAGGAGTTCGTCGATTTTGTCCGGACTCCCGCGCCAGCTTGGAACAACGAAGAGGGAGAGCCAAGCAAATCGAGGTACGGTGCGATGTGGTGGCTCAACACCAGCGGAAATTTCGATCTGCCATCGGACGCCTTCTACGCCGCTGGGGCAGGGTGCCAGAACACCATCGTGGTGCCCTCACGAGATCTGGTCGTGGTACGACTCACAAGATACGATTCCTTGACCCTCAGCAATGAGCCTTTCAATGTTGCGTTGAGGGGCATTCTGGCGGCAACTGATTCCGAACATTCAGGCTAGATGACCCAGGGGTTGTTACAGGTTCCTGCCGCCGCGGCACCGCTGGGCTGATAGGTGGGAGAGAGGGACTTTGGCGGAACGCGTAAGCCGGAGGCATTTTCTGACAGGATCCGTCCTCTTCTCGGCGCTAGCGGTCTGCCGAGATTCCGCTGGCCTACCTGGTAGCTCCGTATTGGGTTCGGGCACCAAACCGTTAGGAGTGAGCTCCATGTATCACTTTGATGCCAATGTCATGCTGGGTCCCACAAATACGAATCGAGAGCCCAGCTTTGGTACTCCCGGGCAGCTGTTAGAAGAGATGGATCGTCTTGGGATCGGGGATGCCCTGGTCTACTCTAGTCAGGCCAGGATGGGCGATCCGGCGGCGGGGAACCGCTTTCTTCTAGATCAGATTCGGGACCACCCTCGACTACATGCCTGTTGGGTTGTGCTTCCTCCCGGAACCTCTCAACAGCCTCTACCTGAAGATCTGGTGTCGCAGATGAAGAGTCTCGGAGTCGCGGCCGTGAGGATGTTTCCGGGAGAGCATTTCTTCCCGTTGCTGGAGCGGAGTCTGCGCCCCCTCCTGAGGGCCCTGGCACAGGTCCACATTCCCCTGCTGATTGACACGGGCAGGGAGAGTTGGGCTCAACTCAGGTTGGACTGGCGCGAGATTTTCGCTGTTGCCGAGTCTCATCCCCAGCTGCCTCTGGTCCTTTTGAGGGAAGGAGGCTCTACGGCTCGGGTTCTCTTTGCTGTGTGGGATGAGGTGCCCAACATCCACCTCGATGTCTCGTATCTGCAGCAATCCAGCATCGTTGAAGAGGTCTGTGGGCGGTTTGGGGCCCAGCGCCTTCTCTTCGGTACTAACATGCCTGAGTATGATCCAGGAGGTCCGCTGGCCCTGCTGGAAGGGGCTATGATCAGCCCGGAGCAACGGATTCAGATGGGTGGTAACAATCTCAGAGGTCTCCTGGGTCTGCAACCCGTTGCCGGGGAGGCTCCACGCCGCTGGCCGGTTGGGTCGAAGGGGTTCCGGGTCTTTGATATCCATGGGCATCTGGGTCAGTGGAACCGCATGTACCACCAGGACCATACCCCCGGAGACCTGGTTCGGCGAATGGATCAGCTGGGAGTTCAGCGGTTGGTCATAAGCGACCTCCTGGCTATCGGGCCAGACTACCAGAAGGGAAACGATCGGGTAGGACGGGCGCTGGCCGAGTTTCCAGGTAGGCTGGAGGGATACGCGGTCTACAACCCGAACTACGAGTCCGAGATGGCCGCTGAGATGAGACGCTGCTTCGACGAGCTAGGTTGTAGAGGGATCAAGCTGCACTGCATGCTCCACGACACTTCCACCGAGGATCCCAGCTATCGGCTTGCCTTCCGCGTCGCCGAAGAGCGGGCGTGTCCCGTCCTTTGCCACGTTCACGACGGGCCTTCGCCTGACTTTCTAGCAGCTCTTCTAGCAGAGCACCCGCATGCGAAATTCATCTATGCCCACGTCGGCGGCGGCCCCCGATCCGGGCTGGAACCGCTGCTGCCCGTTGCAATATCCCGACCAAACCTCTTTTTCGACCTGGCACTGTCTACAATGCCCCGGGCCACACTGGCATGGTTGGCAGGCGAGGTTCCCCCCAGTCAGATCCTCTACGGATCTGATTATCCCATCATGGACTTCAGCTACCAGTTGGGCCGAATACTCCACGCCCAGATCCCGGAAGAGACAAAGAGGATGATTCTGTGGAGCAACGCTGACAGCATCTTCACTGCGACAACAAGGAGATAGGCCTCTCGATCTCGAGCAGCTCGAACTGGAGAACAGTAACAGTCTGTCCCCTTCTCAACTGCGAGAAGGGGACAGACTGTTACTCTAGCGCTGCGTTACTCAAGTTGGGTTTCTGCTCAGAGCGGGATGTGTCGTTGAAGTAGACCGGGGGCAAGCGTAGGCTGAACACGGAGAGAAGGGGATGAAGTTCAACTGCACGAACTGCACCAGCAGGATGAAATTCCAGGAGGTAACGGGTACTAGTGACGGAGGTATGCTCGTGACTTCGGTGTGTACGACCTGTCGTAACCGGACCACCCTTGTCGCCAATCCTGGAGAGACGATGTTGCTGAAGGCCCTCAACGCCGGACATTCGGGGCAAACGCTCATGGCGAAACTCATGGAATCGGTGGGCCAGACCCTGACCGAGATGGGCGAGCACAATTACCCCGTGGAGCCGACTGTGACCTCCGAGAGGCCGCTCACCTGGCAGGAGAGGGCTGAGGAGTGGGTGTGGATCGAACCGGGGAGCTTTCTGATGGGATCGCCGGAGTCAGAGCCAGGTCGCGAAATCGATGAACCCCAGCACGAGGTGGCCATCAGCAAAGGTTTCTACCTGGGTAAGTATGTGATCACCCGGGGGCAATGGACCGAGGTGATGGGGACGGCTCCCTGGTCCAGGAAAGCCAAGGTCCCCTCAGCTCCGACCTGTCCTGCCGTCTTCATCTCATGGAAGGAGGTGCAGGATTTCGTATCGCGGCTGAACACGGCCAGCGAGCAGTGGCATTACCGCCTTCCCTCGGAGGCCGAGTGGGAGTTTTCGTGCAGGGCAGGAACCCCTTTGTCCTGGTCGTTTGGCGATGACCGCCACCTACTTTGGCATTATGCCTGGAACCTCGACAGCGGTTGTCGTGCTGAAGACCAGTTTGCCCAGGAAGTCGGTACCAAGCTGCCTAATCCCTGGGGGCTGCACGACATGCATGGGAATGTCTGGGAGTGGTGTCAGGACGTCTACGGCGCTAGCTATTATGCTGAATCTCCTGTCCTGGATCCTCTGGGACCTGAAGGAACCCCCGACTCGTGTCGCGTCCTGCGGGGAGGATATTTCCGCTACTTCACCCGCCATTCCCGTTCGGCAGCGAGGAATGTCCGTTCGCCCGATGCCAGTCATCGGGCGCTCGGTGCCCGGCTGCTTCGGACCGCGTTATCGGACGCCACAGCACAGAACGACCCCTGAATCTGCGCCTTGCACCTCCGAGCTCACTTCTGGCCGAACTGGAAGGCAAAAAGCTTGGCCTTGTCCAGATGAAATCTCAGCTGAACCGCTTTGCCCTGGAGAGCAGCCACATCGGTCCGTCCCTTCCAGGACGCGGTGTGGTCGAGCCGATCGTCTCCAAAGGGATCCGAGCTCTTCTCCTCGAAGCCCGGGATCGGGTCACCAGTCTGTGCATCGAGGATTTCGACCCGCACCGTGCCGTAGCCTGGTCCAACGTACTTGTCCACTCCAGTGGCATTAAATCTAAGCGCGTTGCCCTGAAAGGTCAGAGGACGCGTCGTAATCGCCCCTTGCCCAGTGACAGAGACGAAACCATCCAGTCGGAGGATGGCCAAACCCACCTGGCCCCGCTGGTGTTCCTGCCGGTGATAGAACCAGTGGTGTCCACTAAATCCTTCGTAGTAGATCCAGATCTCGCCCAGGTCCTCGCGCACGATGCCGTTGTGAACGGAATACACGAGATCCTCATCCCAACTCCCAGCAGGTCCATTTGGGATAAAGACCCGTCTTTCGCCCACCCTCTGGAACCTCACTGCGTCCCGGCTCCAGAGTAGCTGGACATCCATCCGATCCATCCAAGGAGACTGGGCCTTGCCGGCATCCATGGCCGCAGGAGCCACACCGAACATATTGTGATAGACAGAGGTGAAGCCCACATACCCCCCGGCGTAGGGCAGAACCTCGAGGGTATAGAAGTCCCGACTCCCGACTCGGTCCTTTTCGTCGGCGTGAAAGCTGAGGAATCGGTCGTCCGCGTCCCTAATGGCTGGAGGGCTGTCCCAATTGAGGAAATCGGCGCTGGTGGCGAATGAGGCTGTGCGTGTCCGGGCGTCCTCTGGGTAGGTGGGTCCAGGATCCATCCAGCGTTTCAGCTTGTTGAAGGTGCGCAGATAGAGAACATACCGTTTCCGCTTGGCGTCCCACAGAAGATTGTTGGTGGTGTCGCTCCAGTAGGGGACAGCGGGACGGTCGACGTCGTAGGCCTTCCAGTTAAGGCCATCCGCGGAGTAGCCTGGGTACATTGAGACCTTTCCGTTTCGCTCTTGGAAATAGAGCATCTTGTAACGCTCGGCCTCGCTCTTGGTCGCGGGATCTCTGAAGACGGCGTTGCTGTGCGCCTTGGAGTCGAACGGAAAGCCGATAAAGTTCGTATCGTAGCCCAGGTATTTGACCTGTCCCAGCTTGGGTTTTACCCAGTGGATACCGTCCTTCGACTCGGCATAGAAAACCCAACGCTCGGACCAATCCCAGTTCACCAGCATCCCGTAGAAACGGTAGAGCTCCCGATCCGGGTCGTAGAAGATCTGTCCACAGTCACCTCCATGAGAAAGGCCTCCCTTGTGCTCCCATTCCGCATCCAGTCGGATCACCGGGTTGTTGTGGTACTTCTGCGGTTGATTCATGAGTCGATAGACCCGGGGCTCCATGGACTCAACAATGTAGTCGTCAATGAAGAGCTGCTTCTGGGTGCCGATATCCAAAGCTGCAGCCCCGAAGGCTTGTAGAACGGCAAAGCCCCAGACCACGGCTCCCACAAAACAGTCAGTTTTTCTCATTTGTTTCTCTCCCCAGTTTTGGCTCGGTCTCTGAAGGCGTTTTTGCTCTGGTCCTCGGTCACTGTCAGGGACGAGCGGTGTATCATTCTCCGGACCAACTGATCATGAGCCACTTCACCGGCTTCTCATCCAAGACCACGTAGCCATGTTTCACATGTCTGGGAACGTATATCAGCTCGCCTGCTCCGACCTCCTGCTTGAGATCGCCCAGTTCGAAGCGAGCCCTACCTTCCACTAGGTAGAACGCTTGTTCGGAGAGGTGATGGACATGGGGAGCAGTGGCCGTGACAGTGGGATCTGCATCGTACTGCTGAAGCGAAATCCAGGCCAATGAGGAGTTTCCCTTGTGCGATAGGGTGGGATAGTCCTGGGGAGTAATGAACGGCGAAGCCGAGATTCCCTGGTGCCCCCCGGCGTCCTCAGCGCTCAATCTCGTCAGAGGTCGCAGCCTTTCGGAGACGATTGTTCCGGCCAAGGAGCGTTTCTTGCTCATATCGCCGCTTCGCCACTCCATCAGAATGATTCTCAGAGGAGCCTCTCCCTCTACCTCGAATCCGTGTTTTACCCTACTTGGGACAAAGACCAGGTCTCCCGCCCCAACCTGCTTTTGGGAATTGCCTAATCTGAATTTGGCCCGTCCTGCAATCACATAGATGGCCTGTTCTCGTATGTCGGCGTACGCCTGAGCATCAGCACCGCCGCCGGGCTCATACTGAAGGAGTGCCATGCGTGCCAGGACGGAATTCGCCCTGTGAGTGGCAGCGGGAAGGTCTGCTGGCCACATGAAGACCGAAGCGCTGGCATTACGATGGACAGATCCATCGTCCGGGAAAGTCTTTTCCCGAAGCGGCGTCAGCGGCATCAACTTCTGCGCCATGATCAGGTCGCCTGGTTTGGGTGCGATGTTAGCTTGCGCGCCAAGCAGGGCCTGCTGCACGACCGAGCACAGCAGCAATGCACCCGACAAAAGCGTGAGGAAAGGACGATTCCCAGAAGCCTTCATGATACCTCCCGGTCTCCCGTTGATTGGACATCAGGCGAGGAGAATAGAAATGCGAGCTAGCTTCCCTTCGCAATGAGTTCCTGCAGCCTCTTCCGGAAGGTTCGGACGGCCTCAGGGTCTTGGCGGTTCAGTAGAACTCCCGACATGGAGACCCGATTCTCGACGGGATTTTCGTTGACGGCGCCGACGGCAGCCTCTATTGCCTGGGATCCGATTTCAAAGGGCCTTTGTCCAGTGACGGCGTGCAGGATCTGATCGTCGGAAAGCAAGAAGCCGGCAAGCTGATCGCTCACGTCGGTGCCGAACACCGCAATTCGCTCTTCCTGTCCGGCGTTCTTCACCGCCATCACGGCTCCTACGGTGCCGCCCTCGTTGGCCGACCAGATCAGATTGACCTCGGGATTGGCGGTCAGAATGTCGCCCACCTTCTTGATGGCCATTTCTGGGAGCCAGGCGTCCTGCTCGGCGACGATCTCGGCCCCGAGTAGATTCGAAATCTCGCCTTTGAAGCCTCCGGTGCGGGCATCACTCTGTTCTGGAAGGATCGACTTGAAGGCAAGAATAGCAATCTTGGCCTCTCCCCCCAATCGTTCCTCGATGTAGCTGCGGGCGACCTGTCCGGTCAGCGAACCCAGACTGGACTGGTCGCTCTCGATGAAGGAAACCGGGACCCCTCCTTCGATCGTGGAGTTGTAGGTGATCACCTTGATGCCGGCGTCTCGGGCGCGGCTAAGGGCGGTGACCGACGCCGTCTTGCTCAAAGGAGAAAGGACAATAGCGTCCACCTGGCGGGCGATGTAAGTGTTGACGAGTTGGATCTCTTTGTCGAGTTTGCCATCGCTACTCGCCAGCAGCAGCTCCGCTCCCGCCAGGCCAGCGGCATCCTTCATGCCGAATTGGATCAGACGGAAGAACTGGTCCTCTTGTAGGAACATGCCTGCTATTTTCAGGCGTCTCTTCCCGCCTGCCACACTATCGTCTTGCCCGCATCCCCCAGTGCTCAACAGACCAAGGAACACAATGCCTGCAACCAGGAACAGATGAATACTTCTTGTCAAAGGAGTCTCCTCATTCGCCCGACCTTGGAGGTCCGGGATTCTACAACAACCTTTCTATCCCTATCTCTCTATTCAGCAATCGACCCTATTCCTGATCGTTCAGCCTCCCCTTAGGCATCGTAAATAAATAAAGGTATCATGTTATGATTCGGCGGAGTTCGGTTCTATTACATTAATTCCATTCGCCATGGAACGGGTTGGGCCGCATCTGGATTCGCTTCATTTCTTCATTGGAGACTTTGCGTCCAGTGGGATACTTGCGGCGATCTAGCCGGCACGTCACTTTGAGTCCTTTAGCTGTCGTTGTCTTCGCGATGAGTTGAACAATTGTTTCGTAGTCTCGTAAAGGTTCGCCGCGCCAGTTCGAAGAGATGAAAGAAAAGAGGCGGTGTTCGATCTTGTTCCATTTGCTGGTGCCGGGTGGAAAATGACAGACCGAAGCCGGGAGGCCCGTTTCGTCTGCGAACTTCTGCAACTCAAATTTCCAAAGGCGCAACCGCCAACCGTTGCTCCCGCCGGCGTCGGCGGTGATCAGTATCGTTCTTGCATTCGGATAGATCCGTCTCCCTTCCTGGCGCCACCAGCCGCGAATGGAGGCGACCGCAAACGCTCCCGTGTCGTGATCGGTGCCGACATTGACAAAGCCGGTATTGCGCCCAATGTCATAAACGCCGTAAGGATAGGCACGGGGAACGTCGGGAGTGGGAAAGTCATGACCCTGAACCTTGATCGGCTGCCCGGCGGGAAGCCATTGCTGGCCCGCGTTGTCGTAGTTGCCGATGAGTTCTTTCTTCTTGGTATCCACGGAAATGACCGGACTGCCTTCCCTCAGGCAGTGTCTGACGGTGGCGCTGATGTGCCGAAACTGGGCGTCGCGGTCCGGATGATCTTTCCCTTCCTCGGTCTTCCGATTGCTCTGCAGACTGTAGTCGAGGTCGTGAAGGATCTGCGCCACCTTCGTATGACTGACCGGGTGTTTGTGCCGGGCCAGTTCTTTCGCGATGGCCCGCGTGCTCTTGCAAATCCAACGCAACGGAGACTCCGGGTCACCCCGAGTTTGGACCTCGATCATTTCTTCCAATTGCTCCACCAGCCCCGGGTCCGAAACCGTCAGGGGCTTGCCTCCGGCTCCGGGCCGCCGGATGCGGCCTTCCATGGGCACGAAACCCTCTTCGATTTCACGGATTCCTTTAGCGATTGCCTTGCGCGACAGTCCGCAGGCACGGCGTACCAAACTGACTCCGCCATGGCCCAACGCTCTCGCTTCACTGGCCGCCATAATCCGCCGCGTTCGTTCATCCAACAGGGGCCATACAGAGCGGAATTTCTCCGTCAATTCGGTCAGCGTATCCATGCATGTGCAGCATAGCATTACTAACTATATATTGACACCTTTATTTATTTACTCCTCCTTAGAGTATCGTTTTCTGCGTCCCAGGCAAGCCATCGAACGAAGAGAATCTTGTTCGACTAGAACAGTCTGTCCCCTTCTGGGCGGGGTAGGGTACTTACGCCCGGCCCGGTACGGACGTCGCGATGCTCCGATCCTCGCCCACTGCCTCGATGATCTGGGTGGCCATCTCATAGCGGCCCAGGGGCGGCATGATGTAGGCTCCCGCGACGCGGGCACGTACGCCCATCAGGGACTCGGTGGCAATTTCGACTCCCTCGTTGCGAGATGCCTCTCCCTTTCCCGCTTTGCGCATGCGCTCACGGATCTCTTCGGGGATTGACATTCCGGGGATGTTGTTGTGAATGAACTCCGCATTCCGGTAGCTGGCCAGCGGAAGGATTCCCACTAGCACCGGCACTTCGAGGTCCGTGGAGGCGTCGAGAAAGCGGTCCAGGTGTGTGGGGTTGTAGATCGGCTGGGTCATGATGAGGTTGGCGCCCGCGTCGACTTTTTGGCGTACCCGAAGCATTTCTCGTTCGAAGTCGCTCGCAGCCGGCTCCACCCCGGTTGCCAGCACGAATGCGGTCCGGTCGCCTAGCGGTTTTCCCGTCGGATCCACACCGTGATTGAAGCCGTCGATCATGGTCAAGAGACCTATTGAATCGATGTCGTACACGGCGCTCGCCTCCGGATAGTCACCGACTTTCGGTGGATCCCCGGTGATGACTACGAGGTTGCGGAGGCCCAGAACATGGTAACCCAGCACCGAGGCTTGCAGACCCAGGAGATTCCGGTCTCGGCAGCACACATGTAGGAGCGTCTCGATGCCGAGCTTGGTTTGCATCTCGTGAGCCAGGACCAGATTGGTCATCCGTGCCGTGGCGCGGGGGCCATCGGAGATGTTGATGATGTCTGCTCCAGAAGAGATGAGTCTGCGCGCCACGTCTACCTGGTGTTCGGTGGAAAGCCCCGAACCGGGATTGACTTCCACACTGATGAGAAAACGCTTCCCCAGATTGGATCCAAAGTGCGAGCGCTCGGCAACAGGAACGGGTTCCACCCGAGCAGACTCCTCTCGCACCTCTCTGACTCTGATCGTGGAGCGAGGTGAGACCATTCGGGCAGCCGCGCCGACCCGAGTGATGTGGCTGGGACCGGTGCCGCAGCAGCCACCACCAGGTGAACCCCCGCCTTGTACATACGTCGTGCGAAGACGCCGAAGTTCTCGGGTGTAGCCAAGTAGAAGAGGCGATCCTCCACCGTATGTGGATGGCCCGCATTGGGGAAAGCACAAACCAGGATGTCCGCGTCGACCATCTGGCTTACTGCCTCGAAGATTACAGCCGGGCCGTTGCAGTTGGCTCCGACCACGTCGGCGCCCCAGAGGGACAACTCGGCGGCCAGGTTTCCCGACTCGGTTCCGTCCCGGAGTCTGCCGTCCTCCTCGACACCGAACTGGGCCACGATGGGCACCTCAACCTCGGCTCGCGTGCTCTCGACAGCCAGACGCAGTTCTGTAGCCTCCCTGAAGCTCTCGATCAAGATGATATCGGCTCCATTATCGACCAGTAGTCGTGCCTGCTCGGCATAGGCATTTCGTACCTTCTGCTCCCTGCGGCGAATCTCTCCTGGACCGAGGCCCGTCGGTCCCAATGAACCCCCAAGATAGGCGGCTCCCTCCGCAGCTCGTCTCAGGATATCCATTGCAGAAACGTTGATTTCTTTTGTCTTCTCCGCCAATCCGTGCTCTTCCAGCCGAATGCGGTTGGCACCGTAGGTGTTCGATTCGAGCAGGTGGGCACCGGCTTGGAGATAGTCCCGGTGAATGCCGTAAACCAACTCGGGTTGCAGCAGGTTCACCTGGTCGAAGCTGCGATCAATATAGACTCCCCGCTCGTAGAGCAGGCTGCCCATGGCGCCATCACCCACCAGGCCACCTTCGGACAGAGCTTCCAGAAACGGTTTCTTCACGCTAGGAATCCTCTGAGGTCTTCGGCCACAGCCTGCCTACTTGTAAGCCGCGCTGGGATAGATCCGGCCGAGTCCAGCCTTCGCCGCTAGACTATTCACTGTTCACTATTCAAGCCGCCTGGGATGGCTTGATTCGTTGCCGTCGCGCAGGGAGGGGTGAAGTTCCATTTCCTCGTAGACTTCCTCACCTGGTCCGATGCCGGCGCTCTCGGTGCCGACCTCATATTGATAGGCCAGGATGAACGAGATCAGGTCGGCCATTTCCTGGTGGCTAATGTTTTCCTCGAGTCCTTCCGGCATCAGGGAGTTTCCGGTTGCCCGAATTTCCTTGATGTCTTTCCGTTGGAGCGTGTTTGAAAGGTCTTGGCCCTCCACCAGAGTGATACTGGTTGAAGTCTCCCCCGAGAGAATACCCGTATAAAGTCCACCTCTTTGGTCGGTCACAACGTAGGAGAGATACTGAGGTTCGACGAAGCGGTTGGGATCCAGAATGTTCGTGAGCAGGGACTCGGGGTCCTTTTCAGATCCCCGGATCAGGTTGGGGCCTATCGGATGCTCGCGAGAAGAGAGTCGGTGACACTTGATGCACTCGCGATCGTAGACTGCTTCACCTCGCTCCTGATGGTCCCTCAGGGCCAACGCAGCTTGATAGTCGTCCAGGGCGGCCTGACGGGGTCCTGGAGCCTGTGAACCAAAGAGTCGAACCGCCTGCTCACGGATCGACTCATCGTCGTGGTTGATCATCAACTCACGGCGTTTGAGATCAATCTGGCTCGCTGCTACCTGGTCTTCCTCGATGGCCTTCAACAAAGCCTGGGCCCAGGGCAGGCGCGACATCAGGCCTTCCAGGACCTTGCTTCGGGCCTGGGGAGAGTGCCTAGCCCAGGGTCCCAGCAAGAGAGAGGCGATTCCGGGATCGTCGAAACTGGTCAAGGCATCGATCGCCGCCACCTGCACCGCCTGAGACTGCTTTGGTTCGATCAGGGGAGCCAGCGTCTGCTGTCCTCGTTCCAAGGTGCCGTGACTCAGAAAGCGAATGGCCTCTAGCCGCTGATCCTGCGGAGATCCCTCATCGATGGCCACCGTCCGTGATCGTTCCATCAGATTTTCGATCATCCGGGCTGCCGCCTCAGGGAGGTTCTTGAGGTCTGCAAGCGACTTCCCTGCAAGCACGAGTCCCTGAGCCAGGCCGGCGACGATGTCCTGCTGGGTTTGTGGTTTGTCGACCAGAGCGGCCCGACGGGCAGTCGCCTGCATCACCCGCTGGATTTCCGAGGAGACGTCCCGGGCGCCCATCGCCTGGGCTAACAGTGACAGCCACTCGCCGGAGGCCGGGTCGGCCAAGAAAGCCTCTTCTTTGGCCAATGTCTCAAAGAGGCGGTCTCCGAATTCAGCACTCGAGCTCAAAACCGCGTTCCGGATCCAGAAATCTCCGGTGTCCTTCTGTGCGATGCGGGCCAGTCCGGGTAAGGCTCCGCGACCCTTGGTTTCCCCTAGCGCCAGCGCCACCCGAAATCGGACTCCCGGATCCTCGTCCCCTGCTAGCGCCAGAATCTTCTGGAACAATCGGGGGCTGCGGCCCACTCGCGACTCGGCCAGGCGAACCGCATGGGTCCGAACACCGGACGACGAATCATCTAGACCACGAGTCAAATCCGAATCTTGCAACGCTCCCATTCCCTCCAGGGACCAGAGAGCGTGCATCCGAGCCAGAGGTTTTGCACTCTCTCTGAAAAGGCGTCGCAGCAACGGCACTGTCGAGGGGTCCTGACGCTCGTAGATTAATCGGTGAGCAGTGTCGCGCCACCATCCACCAGGGTGTTCCAGATGCAATACCAGTTCCTCAACACTAGCCTCGCCCAGACGGGGTGGAGGAGGCGACTCGAAGTTCGGCGGTGCCAGTCGGTAGATACGTCCGCGGTCTCGCCCGCTCGTGAAGTCCAGGTGCTTCATGACGCGACCCGGGACGTGGGTGGCCTCGATCACCTCCCGCGCCATGTCCAGCACGTAGAAGGTCCCGTCGGGGGCGTTCAAGGAATTCACCGGTCGAAACCAGTTGTCGGTAGAGCGCACGAACTCGGTGTCCTCCCCTTCGCCTCGCCGAGAGGTAAACGTCACCCCCTCACGCGCCAGGACACGCCGGTGGATAAGATTGGCCGTATTGGCACCGATGATGAAGCTTCCCCGATACTTTTCGGGATAGGCGTGGCCACGGTAGACCTGCATTCCGGATCCGGCGGTGAGGTAGTGGTGGCCCACGCCGGCGCTCCGCCCGCTGGAACCGGCGAAGATGCGCCGAGCTTCGCGGATGGTACGCCAGCGTTCGACCGGGCTAATCTTGTACACCCGAGTCTGGCCTTTGACCAGCGGATTCACCTGCCTGTAGCCGGAAGCCAACCATTTGTGGAGATCCAGGAAGAGATAAGGATTACGCTCCAGATAGCGGGCGGGTAGCACCACATGGCGCCCCGGCATTCCCTGGTTGCAGACGAAACGGTTATACCAATCGTCGAAACAGTGTCCAAACTGAAAGGTCTGGGTGGTCGTCTCGAATTCACCACTCACGGGATCGAAGCGAAAATCCCGACTCAGAAGGGAGACCGACTCGGCATCCGGCTTGTCCGCATACTGGACGTTACCGCCATTGCCTGAGGCGATCCCCTAGATCTTGTGGTCCACCCCCCAGATGATGTTGTTCATCATCTGCTGTTCGTTCTGGTGCCCGAATCCGGTGTAGAGCTTCGTTCGGATGTCGGCCTTGTTGTCGCCGTCGGTGTCCTTCAGGTACCAGATGTGTGGGGGAGCGGTGACGAAGACACCTCCTTTCCAGACCGCGACTCCGGTGGGCCACAGCAGCTCTTCGGCGAAATCGTGACTCCGGTCGAAGCGTCCGTCCCCATCCGTGTCCTCCAGCAAGCGGACGACCCCGATCGGTTTTTCTCCAGGACCGGGCTGGTAGGGATAGTCGCGCATTTCCGCGACGTAGAGTCGGCCGTTTTCGTCGAACGCAGCGGCGACCGGATCGTAGACTAAAGGTTCATGGGCCACCAGTTGCATGGTGAAACCATCTGCCGTCTCGAACGACTTCAGAGCTGCTTCCGGTGTCTTTGGGGGGACTGGTTTAAGATACTCGGCCAGGGCCTTTTCGTCCCTCGAGATGTCCACGATTTCCCGGAAACGGTCCTTGGACTCTTCCTCCGGTTCCAGACCACAGGCGAGGCTCGGAAGGAGAGCAAAAAGAGGAAGGATTCGTTTGCCCAGATCTAACGACGAGCACAGTTTCATGATCAATCGGCCCCCCAGCCGCGCTGGTCATCCAGGTATCAAAAGCAATCCTGACAGAGCCGCCGGTTGCGACCGTAACGGATTGCTCGAAAACGCCTCACTCTAACTCTTCGCCCCGCGGACCACAACGTTTTCAGATCTGGGGGCGACGGACCGCATCTACTCGGTTACAATATTCGGTCTTCAGGAGATCAATCAGCAAGACCGACGAGGAGGAATAATGGCACTCGACAACGAAACCCGAGACCGCATTCTGACGACGATAGACGGCATGCGAGAGGATATCGTGCGTTTCTGCTCGGACCTGGTAAGGATCCCCAGTGTCACACCAACCTACATGGGTGTTGATGTTGATGAAGTCTTGGGCGGTGAGACTCGGGTAAGCGAGTTCGTGGCGCCGGTTCTGGAGCGAATTGGATTCCAGAACGATCTCTGGGAAGAGGCCCCGAAGCGGGCCAACCTGGTGGGAAAGCTGGAGGGCGCGGGAGGCGGGAAATCGCTGATCCTGAGCGGTCACGTGGACGTGGTTCCCACCCCCAATCCGGAGAAATGGACGGATCCTCCGTTCAGCGGCGAGGTCAAGGACGATCGCATCTGGGGGCGCGGATCCTCCGACATGAAGGGGGGTGTCGCCGCCATGGTCAAGGCGGTCGAGGCCATTCAGAAATGTGGTGTGAAGTTGAAAGGCGATCTTCTGGTGGAGTGTACCGTGGGTGAGGAGACCGGCGACGGAGCCACGGTAGGAGCCGCGGCGACCGTGGACCGGGGCTACCAGGCCGACGCGGCCATCATTCCGGAGCCAACCGATGCCATCTGGTGCTGCTCTGGGGGACTCCTCTGGCTCTCGCTGGGGGTGACCGGAAAGACGGGCCACGGCTTCGTCCGTTATGAAATGATCCGCGCCGGCGGCCAGGGAACGTCAGTGGGTGTCAACGCCATTGAGAAGGCGTTCAAGGTCTGTGCCGCCCTACGCGAACTGGAAGAGGAGTGGGGTTTCAACAAGAATCATCGCCTGCTCCCTGCCGGACATTCTACGCTCGGTCCCAATGTGATCCGGGGAGGCCCGGGGGCGATCGAGACGCCCTTCATCATTCCCGATACCTGCACCGTCGAGTACTGCATCTGGTATCCACCTCATATTGACGTCGAAGCGATCAAGAAGGAGATCGAGGAGCGAGTCCAGTGGGTCGCCGCCGGGGATGAGTGGCTCAAGGACAACCCGCCGGAACTGGACTGGAAGTTCCACTGGACCCGCTACGCCATCCCTGAAGATCATCCCATCATCTCAACGGTCTCCAAGGCTCACCAGGCCGTGACGGGAACACCCGCCAAGGCGATAGCCTGTCCAGCCGTCGTCGATGCCGCCTTCATGACCCACAAACAGGTGCCATCGATCTGCTATGGCACCGGCGGGCTGGGGCTTTTCAGCATCCACGGTGTAGACGAATTTGTAGTGATCGATGACCTCATTCGGGCGACCAAGGTCCTGGCGCTAGCGGTTCTGGATTGGTGCGAAGTAGAGGCCTAACCGTGGCTATCGAGGCGCCTCCAGAGCTCCGGTCTCAGGACATGGCGTTCACGGCCTGTACAAGGCCGCGGATGTAGCCGTGCGTAAAGCTGCGGCCGATTCGGCCATCGGGCACATCCCCCTCGATTCCCGGGGTGTGATCCGAAACAAAGGGGCCGTTGAAGCCGGAATCCCGATAGGTTTTCATGGCTTGGAGCATGTCGATGTCGCCTTCGTCAACAAACGTCTCGACGTACTTCGGGACAGTGCCGCGGACCGACCGGAAATGCACCAGCTTGATGCGGTTCCGAGTGGCGAAGTAGCGGATCTCTTTCAGCACATCGACGCCCATCTCCGTGATCGTTCCCTGGCAGAAGGTAATGCCGTTGTGACGGCTCGGGATCTCCTTCAGGAGCCGGCGTAGAGCGTCGGTGTGATGAAAAATCCGGGCGACACCGCGCATATTCTTCACCGGTGGATCGTTCGGATGCATGGTGAGCTGAGTTCCCACCTCTTCAGCTGTCTCGATAATCGGCTTCGTGAAGTAGAGGAACGAAATATACATTGAACGACCGTTTGATCGTCAAAAAGGGGAGTTTCTTGGACTACTTGATCAATCTGGAACTACCTGGTTTTGGTGAAAAGCGCCACGTCCTTTTCGGGAGCAGTCACTGTTGCCCGCCAATGGTCCGCGAGCCATCGCAAAGTCTCGGTCGAAAAGAAGCAGACATGGGTTGGATCTCTTTTATAGTGCCAACCTGAAAAGGCTTTCCGGTCGATCACGCGTTTGGTCATGATACCAAGCGATCCATTCGGTTTCAGACAAGACCATAGCCGGTCCAGCTCCTGTCGTGGATGATGTAGATGCTCCACCACCTCGGATGCAGCAATGAAGTCGTATTGTCGCTGCAGCAGCTTGATTTCCGGGGCGTAGAGCGGATCGTAGACCTCCATGGAATGTCCAGCCTCTTCAAACATCAACGAGAGTGTCGGTCCCGGTCCCGACCCGAAATCGAGACCGAAACTGTTAGGGGCCAAACGCTGAGAAAGGGGGACGAAAAGACGACCTAGAAAGCGACGATAACGTGGATCATCTGCGGAATTGTCGTGATGGTCGTAGACGGACTTCTCCTCCTCCGGAGACAAGAACTGGTGGGGTAGCACAAAGACCAGTTGGCAAACCGGGCAACGAAAATACTCGCGGCTGTCCTGGTAGAAGGGTGTCCCCTCTGATGCTTGGCACAGGGGACAGAATCGATCAAAGGGTTCGCGGGTCACGGGAATTGCAAGAATAATCGGTATTTGGATTCTGAGTCTTTGCTACTGACAAGTAGACCCTGCGTCTCACTAAGGCTATTGTAGTTTCAATTCGGACTCAGTAGCGTCCCAGCGTTAGTCGAATAACATCAACTGTTTATGAATGTCACTATTCTGAGTAATGTAATGCATGTCCTGAAAGGCCTGTAAAATTGGGGTTTTCTCGAAGAGCGAGACACTCAGGACCTGGAGAATTGTGTAGAGCGGCAACTCGAGATAGAGGCGCTTGCGGATGATGGCGATGAGCAGGTAGGTACTGAGGGCGATCCAGATTTGTGTTTTCACGGCATTGGGACTGGTGCCGTAAAAGGCCTTGATGCGGAGATGCTGTTTGATCCATTTGAAGAACAGTTCGATCTGCCAGCGGAGCTTGTAGAGCCGGGCAATAGTCAGAGCGGGAGAAGCAAAGTCGTTGGTGAGGAATACTAGCCGCAGGTCGGTGGTGACGTCGAAGAACTTGATGCGACGCAAAGGTTCGGGGTAGGCCTTGGCCGGATAGAAGGTGCTCAGCAGGACAGTTTGGTCGCAGATCAGTCCCGTCGTTCTGTCCACCGGGTGGGAGTAGCGGCGGCGGAACTTGAAGTTGGCCTTGGCGCGGGTCACGAATAACGACCGGGCAGAATGGAGTCGGTACAGGCGCCCGAAATCCAGGTATCCGCGATCCATGATGTAGTAGGCACCGGGACAAGGAATCAGGTGGTCCAAGGCGTGGACATCGTGCAGTTTTCCGTCCGAGATCAGAACGAACTCGGGAATGGCGCCGTGCAGGTTGAGCAAGGTATGCAGTTTGATCGCCCCCTTGGTACGGCGGAAGCGCGCCCAGGGGAAGACCGAGAGGCACAGGTCGATGGTCGTGGAGTCCAAGGCATAGACGGTCGCGTTCAGGTCGACTCCCAGGTCCTCGTCGGTGTACAGGCGGCGCGCTTCGGCGATAAGCACTTGGGCAAACTCGGCATAGATGCGCCAGTCGCGCCTCTCGTTGGCATTGGACAGATTGTTGCGGGAGACCGTGGAGCGAATGCCCATGTGGAAGAGCTTGGATCTCATGGCCCGTAGGCAGGCTTCGATATCGCGCAAGCTCTCGCGATAGGTCAACTGTGCAAAGGCCATGACCCGGTAATGGTCGGCACAGCGGAACGACTTGACCTTGTAGTCGCCTCCGTAGTGCTGAACAATGCGATGAAAATGATGCCAGGGAAGATGCCGCATCACCTGAGAAAAAATCGTCGTGCCCGTGTACATGCTCGCCCTCCTTATGAACTGAAGGGCGTGAGCGTACACTCACTTTCAAGTCGGAAACACCCATTATCTTCTCTAACATATTACTCATTAATACTTTACAGAGATTAGAAGCCCAAACGTTGGGACACTACTGATTCGGACTACAAACAAATCGACCAAGCGTCCGATAAGGGAATCGCTTCCCCAGCTCCAAGGGCAGGCGGGTATACGGGATAAGCGACTTTTGGTGTTTTCTGTTGTCTGCGCGTCAGGTACAGTTACCCGGTGAGAACCTTGACGCCTGACGATCAGCCGAAATTCGAGAAAACGGAGGGATGGGCCAAGCTGTCCCCCGGGCTAAGCTTTCGGATGGTGTCTAATATTGCCGCTGACTCTCAGGAGCGTATCTACGTGGTTCACCGAGGTCCCAAGCCTCTGCGGCGTTTCGACCTTGACGGGAACTACCTGGGATCGGTCGCAGACTCACACTTGATCCAGTCGGTGAATTATGATCTAGACGCGGACCCACCTCGGCCGATCGGAAAGGATTTCTGGCTTCACGGGTTACACCTGGATCCCTGGGATCACATCTGGGTCACGGACATTGGACGCCATCTGGTGTTCAAGTTCGACCTCGAGGGGGAGCTGCTGCTTACCCTGGGTACCCCCGATGAGGCCGGCGAAGACCCTGAGCATTTCTACCAACCGACCCAGGTGGTGGTGGGTCCGTCGGGGAATGTCTATGTCTCCGACGGCTACGGAAATTCCAGGGTGGTCAAGTTCT
This sequence comes from Acidobacteriota bacterium, assembly GCA_965219855.1. GTDB lineage: Bacteria > Acidobacteriota > UBA6911 > RPQK01 > JAJDTT01 > CAUZIZ01. Next base: position 213,891 of record CBDCOR010000006.1, on the reverse strand, counting down.
CTGCCGCAGGAGAATTCGTGAAGACCTGGGGCCGAAAGGGATCGGGTCAAGGGGAATTCAACCTTCCCCATTGCATCGCGGTCGACTCAGACGAGAACATCTATGTGGCCGAAAGACTCAACGATCGAGTGCAGGTCTTTGACTCTGAAGGTTCCTTCCGTGGTCAGTGGACGGGTCTGGAGCGCGCCGATGCGATCTGCGTCCTCTCCGGAAGCGCTTTGGTGGGGACCGGCGGAACACGGCAGATCTTCCAGTTCGAGCTTTCAGGGAAGCCCATGGGTGCCCTCGGGCCTCGAATGTTCTTCAACTATCCCCATGGGATCTACGTGGATCGCGAGGGGAGCCTGTACGTGGCCGACCCCGTCTTTCCCGACGCTAGCCTACCCCCTCTTAAGTTCGTTCCGCTAACTGAAACTTCATTGGACGGACGTAGCTTTGGCCTCCAGGCCGAAGTCTTGTTTTTCCGAGCCTTTGGCTCGGAGGGCGGCCTGGAGCCCACCGCTACGCCCGGACGCAAAGTTTCCTTCTGAATGATCCGGCTCGCAGCCGGGGACGGGGCTTAGCTGAAACTTCATTGGCGAGCTTCCGAACTTCGGCGTTCGTATTGTTCGGTGTTTTGCGGTTTGAGATTTGGGCTTTTCTGCTTCCCGAGAAGGCAACCGCTAGAGGCTAAACCGCTGAATATCGAACACGAATTTCAAAGGAAACCACACTTTAGCCTTCGTGTTCGATGTTTAGCGGTTCGAAAGGAGAACGAAACCGCAGAAAATACTCAACCGCAAAATATCGAGCAGGCGAATTTCGAAGGCGGGATCAGGCGACGCTGGCCTTTGTGGGTAGCCAAAGTGTCTTTGTCGAATGGGGCAGCATGGCTGGAGGGACACTAAGCTGAAACTTGATTGGGATCGTCGCCCTGCAGGACATCGCCAGTCTTTTTCTGGCCTGAAGCCGAGGGGTCTCAATCATCGTCGGCGCGGCAGCTAAGCTTTTCACACCCCCAGACGATATGAAGTCAAGGGCCCTTGGGCCCCTGGTGGCGACTGCATCGCCGCGACCGAACACCTGGCGCAATGAAGACGAAAAGATCCCAAACATCAAGGGTTCCCTGCAGGAGCGGCCCCAGGACCTGCTCCCTTCTCCTATTCCTTTGCGTAGCTATCAACGGTGTCTCCCTGGCGGGGTCGTTGGATCTGGGATCCAAGGTTTTTGTCAACGGCACCTTGGATGTGGCAACTGCCTTCGGGAATGAATGAGTGCCTCAGTTTCACGAGTTTATCCGAGGGGATAGTCCCTTTGACCCGGTACGTCTGAGACTATTTGGCGACGTTGCGTTCAGCCGACGCCTCACCCTCTTCAACCAGTTCCTGATCGACCCAGACATCCGTTTTGGCCCGAAGTCTTTCATCCGGTCCTATCTACGCTTGAACGTCTTCGAGACCCAAGGAGCGGACCTCAGCATACAGGCAGGCAAGCTCCCGACCGTCTTCGGGAATCTGGGGAACCGGGCCTATTCTTCGGAGAACCCGCTTATTTCGACCCCTCTGGTGTACCACTACTTCTCCTCCCTCAGGGGCAATCAGCTACCCGCAAACAATCGGGACCTGCTGCAAGAGCGGGGAAACGGTCTTTCTCGCGAGTTTGGTGGGTTTGCGGGAGGGGGTGCCCGCAGGGGTTTCAACGGTTTGCCCATCATCTACGATACCTGTTGGGATGTCGGAGTCCAGGTGATCGGGTCCGTTTCACGGCTCGAGTACTCGGTTGCTGTCACCCAGGGAACTCTATCCGATCCTCGAACCCAGGCAGTCGACAACAATGGGGGCAAGCAACTCGCCCTCCGACTCAAGCACGTTTTCTCAGCAGAGCTCTCGATTGGCGGATCCTTTGCCAGGGGCCCTTATCTGAGTTCTCTGGTCCAACCTGCTCTAGGTGCAGGTCGGCAGGTCGAGGACTTCAATCAAAGAGTATACGGAATCGATGTGGAATACGGTGTCGGCCATCTTTCCGTGGTGGCCGAAGTCGTGTCCAACCTGTGGCAGACACCCAATATCAAGGATCTCCACGGGAATCGTTCAGATCTGACCAATTGGAGTGGGTACGTGGAGGGTAAGTATGGGCTCCGCCCCGGTCTCTTCGCCGCTTTCCGCTATGACACTCTCGGGTTTGGAAAAATCGACGACGGCCTGGGGGTTGGCGTGCGCGTGCCCTGGGATTACGGAGTCCGCTCCTGGGAAATGGGACTGGGTTACTACCTGACCGATCAAGTCATCGCCAAGATCGTGCAGCAGGTCCACAAGATTCATGAACCGGGAGGTTCATGGGAGCCTTTCTGGGCAGTTCAGCTTTCAACGTCCTTTTAGGGGGGCAAGCGAATGAGAAGTCTGTTCACTCTTCTCTTCTGTCTCGGAGTCACCTTCTGTGCAGCCAGCACTACATCTGAGGTCCTCGGCGGGACCGTGAAAGGGAGGGTCAGCATCAAGGGCGGCAAGCGGCATTTGCGTCCTGCCCGATACTATCGAGGTCCTTTTCGGGGCGGTGGACCGGGCCAGAAGTCAATCAAGAGCGGGCCTCACGAGGTGATCGTCCATGTGGAAGGTGTCGCCGGGAGCTTTGTGGCCCCAGCCCAGGGTCTAAGGATAGTTCAGAAGAATGAGACCTTTGTTCCTCGCGTCCTACCCGTGCTTTCGGGATCCCTGGTGGAGTTTCCCAACCAGGATAACTTCTATCACAACGTTTTCTCAGTGGTTTCCGGCGACCGCTTTGACTTGGGAAGGTTCCCCAAGGGGAAGAGCGCGGGAGAGGTTCTCACCAAACCGGGCGTGGTAGTCGTCCGTTGTGAGATCCACCCTCGGATGAAGGCCTACATCAAGGTCTTGGAAAACCCCTTCTTTGCGACTCCCGATCCCAACGGAGATTTTGTGATCAGTGATGTGCCTTCGGGAACCTATACCGTGAAGGCGTGGCACCCCACCAAGGGTGAACGGGAACGATCGGTTTCGATACCGCCTACCGGAGAGGTTCAACTCGGTTTCAAGTTCTGAGCCCTGCCGCCATGAGATTCAACCTCCGCGGAAAGATGCTGATCTTCACCTGCAGCCTCGTTACCCTCATGACTGGTCTTTCCCTGGTCGTGAGTGACCTCTTTTTGAAACGTTGGGTCCAGCGGGAGCTGGAACAGGACCTGATTCGCACCCAGTCGGTGTTCGAGTCCGTCATGGGCGAGCGAGCGCTCTGGCTTCGGTCTCAGTGCTGGGTGGTGGCCGAAGACCCCCGTTTTGTAGCCCCCTTGGACATCGAAAGCCCAGACTTTGCCTCCCAGGCCCGCACCGTGCTCAGAGAGGCTGAGAGATTCCAGAACATCATCGGTAGCGACCGCTTCGTGGTCACCGACCGTACGGGACGGGTATTGGCCCAGGTCGAGCTCTTTTCGAGTTCCGGCGAACTGCTGGCCAACGTGGAAACGGTCGCCCGGGCCTTGAAGGGTGAGCTGGCTGCCGGTCCAGCTGTAGTGCACGCCCGGACCTACCAAATGACTTCGGTACCGGTCACCGATGGAGAGAGAATCCTGGGAACCTTCAGCGTCGGTTTCAAACACCCACTCGATGAGGAACAACTAGGTGATGTCCTTGAGGCCCTCCAAGTGGAACGAAGGGTCCCTGACATGCTCCGCTCGAGGGAGCCGTCCTCACCGCTCAGTTTGATCCGGGAGATTCGCAAGGACTTCGGAGCCGATGTGGTTGCTGCCACGGATAGCCAGGGCCGAGCCCTGGCTCTTGTAGTGCGAAAAACCGGCTTCGACAGCAGAGTTTGGGACTCGGCTGGTGTCAGGGACGCGCTACAGGGCCGTGAGTGGACCGGTCTGGATTCGGATGAAGGTCGCTTGTTTCAGGCTGTCGTGGTGCCGATCTGGTCTCAGGGAGAGGTCATCGGAACTCTCGAGACTGGCTTCGAGATCAACGATGTCCTGGCACAAAGTCTGAAGCAGATGACCCAGAGCGAAGTATCGTTCCTGACGGATGACAGAATCATCGCCTCCAGCTTGCCCGCCTCCGCCTACACTCTAGTCGAATCCGCCAGGGCGGCCCAGACTCCTTTCCCTGGCAGCCAGGGGGAGGTGGCCCCACTGGTGATTGGCGAGCAAACGCACTTGATGCTGCCAGGTAGACTAGATAAGGGAGAAGGATCAGATAACAGTTATCTGGTTCAGCGTTCACTCGATGAAGCGATCGGCTTCCTGCATCAACTGGAGCGGATCCTGCTCCTGATCGGTGGAGTCCTCTTAGCCCTCGCCGTTTGGGCCAGCTATATCGGGACGGCACGAATCTTGAAGCCGGTTCGCGCACTTCTGGAAGGCACCCGCCGGCTGGCTTCGGGGGATCTGGGCCACCATATCACCGTCGAAACTCGGGATGAGATTGGAGAACTGGCAAGGTCGTTCAATAAAATGGGTCAGGCACTGTACGGTTCTCAACAGGCCCTGACCGAGTCTGAATCTCAATACCGGAACCTTTTCGATGAGGCTCAGGATGTGGTGTTTACCACCGATCTGGAGATGCGCCTGACTTCGATCAATCGTGCCGGTTTGACACTCCTGGGCTATCCTGCAGCGGATCTGATAGGCAGAAGTGTCTATGACTTTCTGGCAGAAAAGGACATGAAGCGGGTTCGAGACTACGAGCGAGAACATCCACCAGGGTCCCCACTTCCGGCTCTCGAAGTTCAATTGGTATGTAGCGGTAAGCGTACCGCAACGCTAGAGGTAGTCAGCCGCTGGATGATTGAGGGTGAAGCTCCGGTTGGCCGTCATGGTATCGGCCGGGATATTGCCGAGCGCCGAGAGCGGGAGCGGGCTAAGAATCTGTTTCGGGAGCAGCTTCACCAGACGGAAAAGCTCCGGGCTCTCGGGGAGATGGCGGCTGGAGTCGCCCACAACTTCAACAATGTGTTGACAGGCGTAGTTGGTTACGCCCAGCTGTTTCATCAGAATGAACAACTTCCCGATGAGCTCCGGGAAGACGCACGCCGCATCTTCGAAGCGAGTCAGCGTTGCGCTGCAATCGTCAGACGCATCCAGACCTTCGGCCGGCCCATCGATGCCTCCGACAAGGAATTGGTCCGGCTCAACCAGGTGATCCAGTACACGCTGGAGATCACACGGAGCAAATGGAAGACAGGGCCCGAGCGAGAGGGTCGTGCCGTACAGGTAGAACTGGAACTGGGGCAGCTGCCTCCGGTCCAAAGCACCGGCGCGGCCTGGGAAGAGATCATCTCCAATCTCATCTTCAATGCCGTCGACGCCATGCCAGACGGAGGAACCATCCGAATCGCCACCCAGGCTACCCCGGGCGAGGTCATCCTATTGCTTTCCGATACGGGCGTAGGCATGGACGAGCAGACCCAGAGAAAAATCTTCGAACCCTTCTTTACCACCAAGGCAGACAATCTAGGGACCGGTCTGGGGCTGAGCACAGTTTGGGGGTTGGTCCAGGGCTGCGGGGGTAGGATCAAGGTGGAAAGCAATCCCGGCGAGGGAACGACCTTCAACATCCGCTTGCCGATCCACAAGATTCAGAGCGATTCAAAAGGGGAGGTATCGTCTGTCAACGAGACCTCGGGGCTGAGTATTCTGGTGGTCGACGACGAATCCTCGGTATCACAGGTTTTTAAGCGCCTGATGAGGAGCCATGACGTCGATACTGCCGAGAATGGGATCGAGGCCCAGGAAATGCTTAATCGAAGAATCTACGATCTCGTCATAAGCGATTGGAGTATGCCCGGGCTCTCGGGATTGGACCTGGCCAGCGAAGTCAAGTCCAGCTCACCTCAAACGCTCACCGCTCTGATGACGGGTTGGTCCACTCAGGGAACAGCCGCCAGCGAGAGTCCTGACATCGATTTTCTTCTATCCAAGCCGATCCTGGACAAGGATCTGCGCAAGATCCTGAGCCGCAGCGCCAGATACTCGAAGGAATCCAAGGGGGAGGCTGAGGCCTTCACTGCAACTCACGGTCTCGCCTTTGGGTATCCTGAAAACCCTGCCCTCTAGAAATCGGCCACTTCCGGCCTTTAGCCCGGATTTCTCATCGCTTGTCGTAGCGAGGCGCCGCAAGGGCCGTCCTGGCAAGGCTTGCGACCGAGACCACTCGTGGCGAGCCGCCGCAGTCGTACTTGTAGAGTACGTCGAGGAGGCCGACCGAGCATAACACAGCCAGGGCGGATGATTGCGGCGTCGCAGTAGACCAGCGATGAGAAATGCGGGTTAGACCACCGCTACGATCCTAACTATAACCAAACCGCTTCTAACGAAATCGGATCGAATAGAGGTCGCCGTCCTTCAGGACGAAGCGCAGGCGTACTGACGTTCCTCGGAGTCGGCTGAGGTCGCTGACCTGATTCCATCGAACTACGCGCTCGATCTCGTCGCCGATCAGCTCAGGACAATCCGCCAGCTTGAATCCGTCCAACGGAACGCCCGAATCGTCGAGAATCTCCACCCGGATGCTTCCGGCTGCCGAAGTGGAGTAGTTGAGGACCAACTCCTTACCCGAGAAGGTCAAGAGCCGGGTGAGCAGTTCTCCGCCTTGGTAGGGAGCTCGGATCGAGCTGAATCCATCGGTCCTCAGGACCAGACGCTCAATCCGGTTCGTTTTGAAGCCGTAATCGCGCTGGACGTAGATCGAGATCTCTCCTTCGCCGGTCGGGATCACGCCTGTGCCGGGATAGTTGGTGCGGGATGTCCAGCTGGACGGCGCCAGACCAGGGCGAACGAAGCCTTGTAGGAAGGTGCGCTGAATGCTGGCGCTACTGGAAGCGCGAGTGCTCAGGAAGACGGTATCGGCGATGTTCTCACAGCCGCCGCCCAGAGGATGGCGACCCAGGGTCTGGCACTGCTCCTCGGTGAGGGACCGTTTGGTGGGTAGGAAGCGGGCTGCCAGCGCCAGGTAGATGTGGCGGGCGCGGTAATAGGGAGTCACGCCCACCGTGTATAGCTGCTCCTCCTTGCTGGGACCTGTCGTGCCGAAATCCATGAATTTGAACTCGCTCCAGCTGAGGAAATCTGGGGAAGTGGCCCGACTGATGGACCGGATCATCTCGCCCGAGCGCTTGTCGTCCGAGCGAATGTACTGGACGTACTGGTCCTCGGCAGAGCTCCAGAAGATGCTGCCCAGACGGTCACCGGCGTAGACAGCGTCGTCCTTTATCTTCGTCCAGTGGACGCCGTCGGAGGAGGAGTAGGCCCGAACTCCGATGTCGACCTCCAGCCGCGGTGGACCCTTCAGGGATTTCAGACGCTCAGAATGAGGAACGCCGGGTCGGGTGTCCAGGAAGGGGGCGAATCCGCTTCCTTTGAAGATCGCGTTGTTCTTCTTCGAACCCAGGAGCTCTATGAGGCCTGCGGTTGGCTTCTTCCAATGAATGCCATCCCTGCTGACGGCATGGCAGGTGGACTCGACCAGGGCTTCGCCCTTTTTCCAGGGAGCGAGTCCCCGGTAGTACATGTGGTACGTGTCGCCGTCCTTGACGATGGTGGGGAAGCCAGAGAACTCGCCCTCCCAGGGCTGGTCAAACCGAATCGCTATTCCTGCGGATCGGGGTTGGTGCAGCTCGAGATGGGGAGCTACCATCAGAAGGTGTGTAAATAGCATAGGCGGTGAGTATCCTTCCGGGTTGATAAAACCCAGGGCCGAAAGGCCCGCAACGGAAGGAGTACACACTGCATGAGCAAGCAGAACATTGAGGAAAGTGTCCAGTCAAGAGTTTGTTTCGAGGAGCTGGAAGATTGGGTGCGGGAGAAGATCCAAGGCTGGGTTCAAGAGCTGCTGGAGGAGGAAGTCACGGAGTTATTAGGGCGGCGTAAGAGTGAGCGGCGAAGGGCCGTGGACGCTCCGTCGGGCTATCGCAATGGATATGGGAAGCCGAGGCATCTGACGCTGAGCTCGGGGACGATCCAGGTTCGAAGGCCTCGAGTGCGGGATCTAGAGGAACGCTTTGAAAGTCGGGTGTTGCCCCTGTTTGCCAAGCGGACGCGGCAGGTTCGAGAACTGATCCCTGAGCTGTACTTGCATGGTCTGGCGCTGGGGGATTTTGATCTGGCTCTGAGAGGGCTCTTAGGGGACAAGGCGCCTCTGTCGGCCTCCACGGTGGCGCGGTTGAAAGAGAAGTGGCAGGCCGAATGGGAAGTCTGGCAGAGTCGACCCTTGAATGATCTGGAAGTGGTGTATTTATGGGTAGATGGAATCTACGTCAAGGCGGGTCTGGAGAAGGAAAAGGCAGTCCTGCTGGTGGTGCTGGCCGCCTTAAGTGACGGAAGCAAAGCCGTGGTGTCGGTCACGAGCGGCTATCGGGAATCGACCCAGAGCTGGTCGGAAGTACTGCGCGACTTGAAGCGCCGGGGGATGGGCTGTCCACGGCTGGTGATCGGAGACGGCCACCTGGGCATCTGGGGAGCTTTGCGCAACGTCTATCCCCAGGCCGAGGAGCAGCGCTGCTGGAATCATCGGATCGTCAACCTGCTGGCCAAGCTCCCTAAGCGAGTGCACAAGCCGGCCTTGCTGATCCTGCGGCAGATCCCTTACGCCGAGACTCGAGAGGAGGCACAACGACTCAAGCAGGTCTTTCAGCACTGGTGCCGGCAGCGAGGGCTGACCCTGGCGGCTGAGCTAATCGAGCAGGACTGGGACCGGATGGTGACCTTTTACAACTATCCAAAGAAGCAGTGGCAGCATCTGCGAACCACCAATCCAGTGGAGTCACCGTTTGCCGCTCTTCGGCTGCGAACGGACGCGGCCAAGCGATTCAAGAAAGTGGAAAACGCCCAGGCGGTGATCTGGAAGATGCTGTTGGTGGCGGAGCAGCGATTCCGCCGGTTGAAGGCACCGGAGCTGATGAAAGACGTCTACCAGGGCGCCAAATATGTCAATGGAGTCCCGGTCAACCAAGTCCCGGAGGAGAAAGCCGCCTGATGTTTTTCCACACCTATTGACAAGAGCTCCGAGATGGGCCCCCTCGAGCCGCTGGATCAGGTAGTCGTCCACGAACAGTTCCAAACGGGACTCCATCTCTCGTGGCGGCTCGGCCTGGGCGATGCCCATCAGAAGCAGGCATACGAGACTCCAGACAACGACTGTAGATTCTCCTCTGCTCTCCATTCCTGCGTCCTGGATTTTGGGAGACGGGCTCCTCATGGCTGAATCTGAATCGTGTACAGGTCGGCGTTCTTCAGCTGGAATCTCAGATAAATGGCTTTGCCCTTGAGCTGGCTGAGGTCCGATTTGCCATTCCAACTCACCATGTGGCCGTTGCTGCTTCGCGGCCGGACACGCCGAAAGTGACAACGACATCCCCCTGCTACCTGGGGATGCGGGCTACTCGCAGCGATGACACCATCCTGGACAACGTCTTCGTCCCAGACAAGTACATCGCTCGCATCGTTCCGGCCGTGGCCGCCGAACTCCCTGGGGACCGACATCAGTAAATAGCCGGCATCCTTCAGTTCGTCGAAGTCCTCCTGGAAGAATCGGTTCTCTCGGTCGTAGACGGGCGCTCGTTCGTGGCAACGGTCTAGTCCCAAAATAAGCGCAAGTTCGAAAATAGACCCCTTTGTCGGCTCCGAGGAGCCATTTTGGAGACCTAAATTCTAAATTTCGGCGCGAAGTCACTCAGAACAGGCACGTGTTCAGCTGTCCTCCACGCCGATCGCTCAGGGAAAACGATTCTGCCCTCTTGGGGGGCGTTTGTAGAGACACCTCGCCCCAGCTCTGGCGACCCTCGGAGCTACTTTATCTCCTTTCAGTTTCAGGTAGCTGGCCGGTGTTTCAACCACTTACTGCCTTCCAAGAGAAGACGGCTCCAACCATTGACATCCAGCAGCCGATAGACCAACTGTCGGCCCCTGCGCAAAATCTGGCAGGGCATTTCAATGACCTCTCGCAGGAAACGGCGATACTCCATCTTCACCAGCTCTCGGGCTTGCAGTCGCGCCGGCAGCACCAACCCCATCCAGGCCTTCAGATTCCAGGCTTGAGCCGCAATCACCAGATAGGCCCAGTTGGCTACCAGCGTATCCGAGGGCATCCGCAGGGCCTCGACTCCGTTCTTGAGTTGTTCAATGACGTTCTCCTGGTTGCAGCGCCGGTTGTTTTCCCGTACGACTCCCGCCGTTCCCAACGTTCTGGCCGAGATATTGGTGACATAAAAGTGGTAGCGCGTCTGCGGCAGCAGCCGCTTCTGGCCTTTCTCGACCAGGATCGTCTTGCGCAAGATCACCATCCGATAGGTTCGCTTCGCTTTGCTCGGACGGTAGTCGATCTCCGCGATCTCTTCCCGTTCCAGCGTCAGCGTCTTGAACCCGCGTCTCTTGACAATCTCCGGCTTCACTTTGTCCCGCCGCTGGCGCCGCTTCTTCCCTTTTCCTTTCCCCTGGCTGGGGCGCCCCAGCTCTTTCCATCTCGCTTCTGGCAACGCCTCCGCCCACTTGACGAAGCTCGGATGGGCGTCGATCCCGAAGTCAAACTCCACGCCCGCCTCCGTCCAACGGTCAAAATGAGCCGTCAGCGAAAAATCCGTGTCCCCGCGCAGGCGCACCTTCCGAAAACCCGCCTCTCGAACCAGCTCGATACTCCGATCCAGCCATTCGGCCGCTCCCTCATGAGAGGGACGGTTGCCCGAGCGGTTGACCGCATAGAGCACCTCTCCCGTATTGGCCAGCGTCACGATCAGCGGCGCATAGCCCCACTGCCCGTCGTAGCTGATCTCCATCCCTTCCTTGCATTCGCCGCTCGTGGGGGCCATCGTCCCATCCACGTCGATCTCCGCCCGTTGGAAGAAACGGGCCGGTTGTTGGGCCCAGACCTTGAGGCGGCTGGCATTGACGGCTTCCATCAGATCCACCACGTCGGGCGCGTCAAAGCGGCGCACAAAGTCTCCGGCCGTGCTGGGGGCGGGGATCTTCTCGGCTCCCACCGCCTCCAGGAAACTCACACTCTGACGTCGCAGTTCAATATCCTGATAGCGGGTCCCGCCCGTGGCCACGTTGTAGATCAGGCTCAGGACGTGGTCCGATTCGTGGTACGGTTGGTGGCGTTTGAGCAGCGTCACCGCCTGGTCAATGGCTTTCCCCAGCCCACTCCACTTCACCACCTGCTGCAGCAGCCCCAGACCACCGTAACTGACCGCACCCGTTTTCTCCGAGACCTCGTAGCTGATGACCTCGGGCGAGAGCACCGGTTTCGGGTCTTGACCGTTCCAGCTGGGGCTCAATCGCTGAGCAACCTCTGCTTCCCGTTTGCGGATGATTGCGCTATCCTTTTTATTCACCTGAAATGCCTCCTTTCGGCTTGTTCTGAAGTTTCTTTGACAACCCCAGAATACCCGTCAGGTCTGGCATTTCAGGTGTTTACATGTGGTTTAGTCCACTTTCATCTACTTCTTTTGGGTCTAGTAGATCCTGGCTCACTGAAAACCCGCTTTCGATATTCATGGCTCATTCCTTCTCCTGATTAGAGTTGCAGGTTACAGGTTACAGGTTACAGGTTGCAGGTTTCCAGCCTGCCAGCAATGATGAGACTAGTTCCAAAACAGACCGCCTTCCCACCCTCGACTTTGACGTCGAAGCGGGACGCGCTTATGATCCACTCAAAAGGTCGAATTCGTTAACCCGTCGTAGGTGGCGATCAGTGAAACCATGGAGATCAAGGAAATGTTGAATTGGATCCCTATCGGAGCAACGCTTCTGCTCGCCCCAGTAGCGCTGACAGCGTCTGCCTGGGCCGGGGAAGAGTCAGCCTCGGCCCCAGTCTCGGTCGGCCAACCGGCTCCGGATCTGGAATTGCCGGATGCCAACGGCCGGAATCACCGCTTATCGGAGCTCCGAGGTGAAAAGAACGTCGTTCTGGTGTTCTTCCGTGGTACCTGGTGACCGGTTTGTCGTAGGCAACTCGGCGAGTTGCAGAAGTACCTGGAAGCCGTCACTTCACTGAACTCCGTGCTGTGGGCCATCAGCCCTGACAAACCCGAGAGTCTGAGGGCCTTCGGCGACGGGGCAGGTTTCGGCTTTCCCCTGTTGGCGGATGCCGAATCAGAGACGATCAAGACCTACGGCATTCTCAACCAAGAGCAGGGCAAGATCCCCCACCCGGCGGTAGCGATCATTGATACCAAGGGCCTTGTCCGCTTTTTTCACGTGGATCCAAACTACAGACAAAGACCCGACCCCTGGCTAATCCTGGAGGTGCTGAGACATCTGAATTCTGAGTAGCAGTCCACCGGTTGTGTGAGGGCAGACTGGAGCTTGAAGTGCCCGCCAGGGAGTGGGGGGCCGGTCCGACCGGAAACCTGTAACTTGCAACCTGAAACCTGAAAACCAAAGCAGGTTTCAGATCGAGTCTGTGAAGAAGCCATGAGAATAACCGGTGTCCGAACACAACTCTACGAATTTGAGATGTCCCGTCCGTTGGGAGATGTCAACTCCCCCGAAGGACGGAGTAAGACCTGCGCCTTGGCGCTGTTCATCGACACCGACGAAGATCTGACCGGAGTATGCCTCGGCTCCGCCGGAGCTCGAGAATCGATTCAGGCTCTGGCATCTCTGCTGGTGGGTCGGGATCCCCGCGGAGTACGGGGACTGTGGAAAGTGATGGTGGACAAGGTCTTCAAAGGGGGGAACGAAGGTTCTGACAACGACGCCATTTGCAGCCTGGACACCGCCCTTTGGGACTTGAAGGCGAAGATTAACGAGGAGCCGCTCTGGAAGACGCTGGGGGCATCCAGCCGCTACGTCAAGCTCTATGCCAGTGGCATCGAATCGTGCCTCTCGGACCAACAGTTGCAGGCGTTCTACGAAGGGAAGGCTCAGCAGGGGATCTGCGCCGGGAAGCTGAAGGTGGGACTGGACCGAGAATCGGATCTACGGCGAATCGGGATCATGTCAGAGGCCCTGGCCGCTTCGGGAAAGACACCTGTGCTCATGATCGATTCCAACGAGTATTGGTCCCCCGCTCAGGCGATCCGGAACATCTGTTACTTCGAGGAGTATTACGATCTCACCTGGGTCGAGGAGCCCGCACGACGCTGGGACTATCGGGGCCTGCGCAAGGTCTCCGAGGGGGGTGAAGGCCGCCGTGGCCACGGGTGAGAACCTGAATGATCTGAGCGATTACATGCCGTTGATAGCCAACCAGGCGGTCGACGTTGTTCAGATTGGCGTTGGTACCAGCGGCATTACCGGAGCTATGCAGGTGGCCGATCTGGCCTACGCTTTCGAGCTACCCGTGTCCGTTATGAACTGCCCCGCCAACTTCATGGGGCATCTGGCTGCCTGTCTACCCAACCACTGGATGATGGAGTTTGTGGACGCTGGTCGAGAGGAGGCCCTCCAGACGGATTCCCAGGTCGAGGATGGTTGGCTGATTCTGGGTGATGCGCCGGGGCTTGGGATCAGTTTTGACGAAGAACAGCTGAACCGATGCGCCGTTGACACTCCCTCACCCGGTTCCAGCCCCAGCCCCTGGGGACGTCGCCACGGTGCCGGACTCTACATAATGGGTCCCGACGACCAGGCTCCCCCGGTAGAGTAGGTGGGTTCCTAGAACCAATGGAAGCCGAATACTCTTTTTCAATAGGCTTCAACAACACTGGAGATCATCTTCCATGCCCTCTCGAAGTGAAACCGAGTGCCGTTATGAAAAGCTGACCTGGCCTGAGATCGAGGATGCCGTCGAGGCTGCTCAGGTCTGTGTCGTTCCCTGTGGCGCCGTCGAACAGCATGGCCCCCACTTGCCGCTTGATGTTGATTTGGTTTGTCCGACCGGGATCGCTCGAGGTACGGGTCGACAAGTGCCTGAGAAGATGCTGGTGTTGCCCACCGTTGCCTATGGATACACGGGTCATGTAATGGATTTTCCGGGGACCATCAACAATCACTTCGAGCACTTTATCCACCATGTGCTCGACATCACGAAATCTCTGGCTTATCACGGATTCAAGAAGATCCTGCTGCTCAACGGTCACGGCTCCAACATGCCCAACCTTGATCTGATTGCCCGTCGCACCAACCTCGAGACCGACGCCGAGTGTGTCGCGACCGCCTGGTGGCAGCTTCTGACGGTCGACAAGGAGTTTCTCCCGAGCTGGCGCGAAAGCAAATTTCCGGGCGGCTGCTCGCACGCCGGAGAACTCGAGACTTCCCTCTATCTTTATCTCGACGGCGACAACGTGCGGAAGGATAAGATCAAGAGCGGCGTGATCAGTTTCAACGAGGAGGAGAGTCCCTTCAACTGGGGCGACCTCTTCGCAAGTGGACCTGCCACCTTGGTGTCCTGGACCAGCAGCTATAGTGAGACGGGGGTGCTGGGCGATGCCGAGAAGGCCAGCGAGGAGAAGGGCCGAAGGGCCTACGAGGAAGCAGTGAAGCAGTTAGTGCGCTTCATCACCTGGTTCAAGGATCGTCCCAAAGACGAGCGCCGCGAACGCCATCGCAGACCTCCGACCCTTCCGATTCCCTGGGGTCAGCGGCCGCTCTGAGTTGTGCGTGTCGAGTCGCTGGATACCGGCCTCGAAGCGGGCCTTTTCAGTCTCGGAGTCAAGCCTTGTGACTCATCTCGAGTAGAAGGCCGTCCAGCAGGATGGGGTGCTGCGTCGACCCGGCGCGCTGTCCCGGCGTCAGCTGGAATCGGTTTTCGCCCTGCTTTATCTGTGAGGTGGGTGAGCGTCCGCTACAGGCCCAGCGCCCGGTCCAGATTGCGGGAGACTTCACGGAGGCGCTCGAGGTCCCCGCCTTTCACCTCGGCGGCACACCATCCTTTGAAGTGGATCTCGGCCAGGGCTTTGCGCACGTCAGACCAGTTCAGGTCGCCCTCGCCAATCTTGGTGAACTCCTGCCTCTGGCGCGAAAACCCCTTGGCATCTAGCTTCATGATCCTGCTGCCCAGCGATCGGATCCAGGCTCCAGTGTTTCCGTACTTCCAATGATTCCCGATATCGAACTGCATGCCCACCCAGGGAGAATTGAACTCGTCCACGTACTTAGCCAGTTTGGCGGCCGTCTGGTTTGAATCGCCCTGGTGATCGTAGAGGAAGTGGTTCCAGACATTCTCGATGGCGATGTAGATGCCCAGCTGAGCCGCGAGTGGGATGGCCTTTTCGATGTTCTTGATGGATCGGGACCAGATCTCCTTCTCCGGACCGTCCTTGCCGTGTCCGGGAACCAGTAGGACACTGTGTCCACCGACGGCGTGGGTCTGGCGAATGGCTTCCCTCAAGTCCTCCAGAGCCTGGGAGCGAGTCTCGGGATTGGGGTCGCTGTGACGAACGTTCCAGTGCGAGGTACAAACGGTCCCATCCACAGGCAGGGCGGCCTCGGCGATAGCTCGCCGCGTGTCTTCCACGCTCAGGCCGGGAGCGTTGAGCTCAATGCCAGCGAATCCAGCTGCCTTGACTACCTTGAATTTTTCGGTGAGGGAGCCCCCGACCTTCACCATCCCGATCTTGAGAGTCTTATAGATCGACGCCTTTCCTTCATGGGACGAGCTTAAGGCGGCCCCTGAGAGTCCGAGCGCCGGGACGCTAGCCATGCCCTGCAGAAACCCTCGTCGAGAGACGGTTGTGTTTCGAGTCATGATCTTTTCTCCAACCCCCATGATCTCACGAGTCACTTCGGCAAGAAAGAGGCCAAGCAGCCGTTTCACTCAATCTCCAAGAGCGAACCACAGTCTGTTTCTGCACTCAGTCTGTCTCTTCACTCTCTCACCAAGACTGACCTCGACCAAAATGATCTCCGACCAAAATGATCTCTGTCACCACTAGAACAACTCTGTCACCTTCTCCTTACTCCCTTCTCCAGCCCGGCTGGACCGGCGAGATCCCAGGACTTGCATCAGCGCATGTCGAAGGCTTAGTATTCAGGGACAAGGTCGACCACGCCCTCAACTTTGCGTTGTGGTTACCCCTGTCGTTCGACCTGGGTTGCGAGTGGGCTGGCTGGCGTTCTCGCAGGCATCATCGATGAGACAAGACCCAACGAATCGCCGATCGTTTCTGAAGGCTGCGGGGGCCACCGTAGTCCTTCCCTGGCTGGAATCCGTCCCCATCCTGTCGGCGCCGCCCACCGGTGTAGCTCCCACCAAAGCGCCCCTTCGCTTTGTGGTGACCTTCTTTCCCCTTGGAGTCAACACCCATCAATGGGGAGCCTCCGGCGTAGGCGAAAACCTGAAGTTCAAACCGAGCCTGGAACCGCTGCAGCCCATCAAGCATAAAGTCAATGTCCTTATGGACTTGTGTCATCCACATCTGAAAGAGAAGCGTGGACACGCCGGTAAGGTTGCTTCCCTTCTGACGGGTGAGCCCGGAGGTCGGGACAACAGCGCCGCAGGCATTTCCATCGATCAGCTCATCGCCCGCCAGATTGGTGATCAGACGGCGTTTCGCTCCTTGGCGCTGGGGATTGCTCCCTCCCGGAACCGCCGAGGATTCTACGATTCCAGCATCTCCTGGAGGGGTCCAGATAAGCCCTTGGCCAAGGAGATCGATCCTCGCATGACCTTTTCCGCACTGTTTTCTGACAAGTCCTGGTTGAAGCGGGATGGGAGCGTGCTCGACTTTGTGCTGAATCAAGCCCAGGACCTGGAAAAGCAAATCAGTGCCCAGGATAGGCAGACCCTGGCCGAGTATTTCGAGGGCATTCGAGAGTTGGAGCTGCGAATCGAGCGCATGGATCGGGACAAGGCCGAGTGGCAGCGCCATCAGGTCAGCGAGCCCTCCATGTCGCGGCGCTTTCACCCCGATGATCCCACGGGTGCGGGCGAGATGCCCGATTTCGCTCTTTACCAACCTCAGAATTTTCGAGAGCACACCCGGTTGATGCTGGACTTGATGGTGCTGGCGCTGCGTACCGATCGTACTCGCGTGGCCTCCTTCATGTTCGACAGCTATGGACCTAAATACAGTGATTTCAGCTTCATACCGGGAGTAGCGGGTCAGTGGCATGCCTTGAGCCACCACAAGGAGACTCCTAGCTCCCTGCATCAGTACCACCTCATCAACCAGTGGCACGTCTCCCAGTACACTTATCTGCTTCAGAAGATGGATGAGGTAAAGGAAGGCGAGCGCACGCTGCTGGACAATTCGCTCGTGCTGATTGGGTCTGGTATGTGGGACGGGAACCTTCATACCTGCACCCAATATCCGCTGCTACTGGGCGGCAGCGCCGGCGGTCAGATCAGGACCGGGCGTGCTATCGATTTCCAGGGTGATTCGATGTCCCGGCTGTTCCTGTCTCTCGCCGAGAGCATGGGCGCCCCGTTGACAGAGTTCAAGGAGGCCACCGAGTCATTTGGGTCGACCCTGGTGGGATAGCGAGGTCTCCATGAAGTCCGACCCCAGCTCCCGCAGCATGAGCTGGCCACGCATTGCCTGTTTCATTCTCCTGTTTGCGATTGGAGTAGTCGGGCCATCGATACTCTGGGCGCAATCGGACTCCGCCGAGGCTTGGAATGCCAAGGCGCGTCCAGTCTTCGAGCAATACTGTGTGGGGTGTCATGGTCCAGAGAGCCCTAAGGGTGGGCTCAGACTAGATCGGAAGGAAGCTGCGCTTAGAGGCGGGAACAGTGGCCCGGTGATGATCCCCAGACAGTCCTCTGAGAGTTGGCTGATCAAGCGCGTCCGTATTCCCTCGAATGACCCTTCTACCATGCCACCGCAGGGCCATCCGCGACCGACGCCGGAAGAAATCAGCATCCTGGCCGAGTGGATCGATAGGGATGCGGTCGAGTTGGCGGGTAAAGAAGGCGATGGGGACGCGGCATCGGATGCACCCGCGCCAGAGATTGCCTATTCTGAGCTGTCCGGATCCGCCGATGGCGTGACCTTCGAAGGCCAGATCCATCCGTTCTTGAAGCACTACTGCTACGACTGCCACGACAGCAAGACCCGCGAGGGCGGGTTCGACGTTGAGGAGTCCGCGCAGAAGTGGAAGGATGAGATTCTCCACAAGTGGAATGCAAGCTGGGGAAAGATGGCGCGGGCGATTACCACCGGATCGATGCCTCATCCCAGCCAGCAGCGCCAGCCCACCGAGCGCGAGCGCGAACTCTTTGGACTCTGGTTTGAGCGGGAGCTGGAATCGCGTGCCACCCCGGAGTCCTCGCGTGCCAGCAACCCACGCCTGCGCCAGCTGACCCCGTTTGAGTATGACAATTCCATTCGCGAAATGACTGGGTTGAATCTCGGCCTCAGCAGCCTGACCCAGCCGGGTGGACCAGCGAGCGACGGAGACTTCCTGAACCAGGGACTCGAGATGCAGCTTTCGCCGTCGAAGCTCTCCCGCTATCTACTGGCTGCGGATCGGATCGTCGCTCACGCTTCGGTCGATCCGGAATCGGGTATCCGTTTCCACCCCGAGCCTCGACCTTTTGGCTCTTTTTCCAGCAAGACGGTTCAGCCCAGGGATCTGCGAACCTCAGCCCGCAGACACCTATTCGCCTTTGCCACACGCGCCTATCGCCGCCCTTTGCAGGAAGAGGAGGTTGTCAGTCTCATGGCCCTTTACGATCAGCAGATTGGAGCGGGCCTCGATTATGAGAATGCTTGCCGCCAGGTTTTGCAGGGGATTCTGGCTTCACCCCAGTTCGTCTATCTGCCGGAGCAGCATGGCTGGGAGGTCAAGCCGATCAACTGGGGTGACAAGAAGCGGAAGGGATCCGACGCCACCGCTCCTCTGGGGGACTATGAGGTGGCGACTCGGCTCTCCTACTTCTTGTGGTCGGCTCCACCGGATGAAGAGCTGATGCGGTTGGCCCGGGAGCGACAGCTGCACCAGCCACAAGTGTTGAAGGTGCAGGTGAAAAGGATGCTGGCTGACCCGAAATCCGCCGCACTGGCGACGCAGTTCGCTGGCTACTGGCTGAAGTTCAACAAGGTTGCGGACCATCTAGACATCAGCCGGCAGCGGTTTCCCGAATTTTCGGAGTCGCTTCAGCAGGCGATGTATGAGGAAGTCCGGTACTTCGTGGAGGAGATCATTCGCCAGGATCTCAGTGTCCTGAATCTGCTGGACTCTGACTTTACGTTTGTAAACCGCGAGTTGGCTGCGCACTACGGCATACAGGAGGTCGCCGGGAAGGGCTTTCAGAAGGTTGGACTGGCCAACGGCCACGGTCGCGGTGGTTTGTTGGGTATGGCCGGTATCCTCAGCCTGACTTCTCACCCCAACCGGCGCAGCGCGGTGGAGCGCGGTGCCTATATCCTTCGGGATGTTCTCGGGACTCCGCCTCTTCCACCGCCGGTCTCGGTGGGCAAACTGAAGGGGCTCGATGCTGGGGATGGGCTTGCTTTGACGATGGCGGAGACGCTCCAGCAGCATCGCCAGGACACTCGTTGTGCCGGCTGTCACAGCCGTATCGATCCTCTGGGGTTGGCTCTCGAGGAGTTCGACGGAATCGGACGTCGTACCGGACGTCGTACCCAGCCAAAGGGCCAGGCCTCGCTAGATCGGGTCGACACCCTACCGGATGGCACCCAGCTCCGTCGGTTTGAGGATCTAAAGCGCTATCTGTTACAGAAACCGCAGCGTCGGAAGTTCGTTGGTAACTTT
Organism: Acidobacteriota bacterium; assembly: GCA_965219855.1. Taxonomy (GTDB): domain Bacteria; phylum Acidobacteriota; class UBA6911; order RPQK01; family JAJDTT01; genus CAUZIZ01. Next base: position 194,309 of record CBDCOR010000006.1, on the reverse strand, counting down.
TCCAAGCGACTCTTGAACTATGCCCTCACACGTGAGTTGCAATCGGGCGATTTCTACACGCTGGTCTCGGCACGACGCGCTCTGGAGGAGAACGACTACCGGCCCTCGGCAGCCATCGGTGCCATCGTCACTAGCAAGGTCTTCCTCGAGCGATCCGAAGAATAGGCCGTTGTCGCCTCGTCTGGGAAATCTCACCTCACGGACTAACCCGAATTTCTCATCGACTGTCGTAGCGAGGCGGTGAAAGCGCCGTCCTGGCAAGGCTTGCGACCGAGACCACTCGTGGCGAGCCGCCGCAGTCGTACTTGTACAGTACGTCGAGGAGGCCGACCGAGCGAAACACAGCCAGGGCGGATGATTGCGGCGCCGTAGTAGACCGGCGATGAGAAATGCGGGCTAAAGCTATAGCAGGGCGCAGGTTTCGTCGATTGCAGGTCTTCGTGCAGAGAGGGGCTAGTCCCGTTTTAGGAAGAGAGACGCGTGGTGGCGAGCGACGTACCACATGTAATGGCCCACTCTGTACTTCTCGGAAGCCAGGATGTGCTGTCTGGCCTTCTCGGCATCGCCCTCGGCTTCGAAGAAGAGTCCGATGTAGAAATGGGCATAGAACAGACGGTTGGTGAGTTGCTCCTGGGTGGGTCGGCCAGCCCGGGCAGCTTGCAGCACGGCTTCCGGTGACAGCTTGGCGCGGAACATGTCGTAGATCTGCATCATGGGGATGCGGGAGTCGTTCCGAATGGGCAGGATGGTCTCTCGGGCTTTTTCCCCGCCCTCTTTGCTCGCCAGACAGGCGTAGCGCCAGACCGAGTTTTCGACATCGTTGTCGTGGTAGGTCTGGTACAGTTCGAACTGCTTTGCCCCCTTTTCGAACTGCCCTGCGTAATAGTAGGCGAGGCCACGTTCCCATTGCCGAGGTTCCAGATCCGGTCGCAGTTTGACGAATTGGTCGAAGTCGGCTACCGACTCTGCGATCTTGCCGAGTCGGAAGTGCTCTCGTCCGCGGAGGTAGAAGGCGAACGCCAGCTGCGCGTCAGCCTCGATGGCAGCGGTCGCGAGTCTGACTGCCTCCGTGCTGTTCCCCTTTTCGGCGGCTCGTTGGGCCAGGCGCAGAAGCTCTTCTGCTTCGCCTGTGTTGCCGGCGTGAGCCGCCAGTGAAGTCAGTCCCAACAGCAAGAGCACAATTCCAAGGGCGGCAGTTCGCCGCATTGCTTGATCGCGTCGTCGAAGTTTCATCTCACTCGAGCCCCGCTAGCGCTGGATCATTCACAAAGAAACTCTACCTCCCTTGCTATAGAACTGGGCAGGCACCGGACCTTCTGGGCGGATGGTTCCAAACAGAACACCATGCCCCTTACAGAAAGTTTTTCATCTGGCCAGCGCGCCCCCTCAAGACGTCGGCCCTCTGGAGCTCCTCCAGCGAGCGTAACGGTGATTGCACGACCTCCGCACGGTGCTCGAGATCGACCAGGGACAAGGCACGGAGATAGGTCTCGCTGGCCTCCTTGGCACAGCCGGAGAGCACCTGTGTGTCGGCGAGGTCAAAGAGGCGCCAGTGGAGTTTGGGCTTGTCCTTTTTGTCGGCGACCTCGAACGCGGTCAGGTGACGCATCTTCTCGAGCATGAACTCCGCACGCTTCTGTGCGTCCTGATCCCACCGCGATGTCAGCAGCTCGAGCTTAAGGACATTGAGGCCTGTGTAGGTGTCGTAGCGGCTCATCTCGTTCGCCGTACTGTACTGCGCCAGAGCTTCGACGAGGGCCTCGCGGTGGTATTCCCGCGGGGCGTCGCGCATCCCCAGCCGGCGGAGGGCACCGCCCAGGGTAGACAGTACATCGGTGTCCTTCGGTGCAAGCCGCACGGCTTTACGGAGCGCTGCGACGGCTCCCTCAAGATCCTCGATTCGTCCCAAGGCAAGGCCACGCTCCTGGTGGTAGACCGATCGTATGGGATCGAGTCTGGTGCCCTCGGTGAAGACATCGATGGCCTCCTTGTAACGCCCGAGCTGCCGCAGCTCCCAACCGTAGCGGTAGCGAGCCTCGACGGATAGCGGATCGGCTTCCACCGCTTCCCGCAGCAAGGGAAGACGCCCCTCGGGATCGCTCTGATTCTGGGCGGCGCTGAGCAGCGTCTGGACCTTAAGGCCACTGACCTGCTCCCATCGCTCGCGTGGCACCGGAACCAGATCGAGAAACTGCAGCACCGGACTGTCGTTGTACTGCTCATCCCCGGCGAGTCCTTGCTCGACGAAATCCACGATCTTGTCGATTGCGAACTCGTCCGGGCGATCAGCGTACTGGATCGCGCGCATCGACTCGACGTTGAAAGGGATCTTTGCGGTGTCCTGGCTCACGATCACAGTCACACCCCGACGTAGCGCGTATCGGACCCCGAGCTCGAGGAAAACGTTCGGGTTGTGGCCCGTGAGATCGGCGATGAATACATCTGCCTTCCAGGCCTCCCGGAACATTGTGGCGTGAACGACGCCGCTGCGGCGGCGCTCCTTCTCCATGATCAGCTCGACCGGACGGGCGAGCCGTTCGGTCAGTGCGGCGCGGACTTTTTCGTAGAAGACCTTCAAGTCCTCTGGGTTTTTCCAGTGCGCGGCGTCGCCGAGATGCGTCCCTGGCAGGGCGACAAACAAGGTCAGCAGATTGGGCTTCACGGGTGTTCCATTCCCATAAAAAGGAGATCCGACGGCCCATGATATACCATGACGACTGTGCTTTGGCCGTTTTGGCAAGAATGACGGGAGGGCGGGCTGCTAACCTGCAGGAAGGCCGAAATCTGAGTTCATCTTTCGCCATCAGGTCCAGAATTGGAAACCCAGGCTCCATCCGGTGCATCATCTACCCCTGTCCGATGCGCGAAGCCTGAGTGTGGGAGTTGGACCCTGAGATTTACCGCCGCTATCATGACGATGTCGATCACCTTTTTTATGACCTGATTGTTCCGTCCTCCGGGAATCAGGGGGTGTGGGTTGGAGAGGGACAAGTCTCATGGATGCTGGGTGTTTGAAGCACTGTTTGACCGAAGAAGAGAGTCAGAGGTTCGAACGCGATGGCTTTTTCATAGTTCACGACGCAGTACCACCACCGCTGCTCGCGAAGCTGGTTGCTGCGGTTGATCGCCTTGATCGCGAGGACCGGCAGAGAGACGGGATCAGCAGACATGAACTGATCCACATCCTTGATTTTATTGGAAGAGATCCCTCCTTTCTTACGCTGCTCGACTGGCCCCAAACCTTTCCCAAGGTTTGGGGAATTCTAGGTTGGAATATCCAACTTTATCACTCGGATATGATCATCAGTCCACCAGACCCATCCAAGGATCCACGCCGGAAAAGGCGTCTGGAATGGCACCAGGATAGCGGCCGTTTGAATCTCGAATTGGAAGGGGATCCCCGCCCCAGGGTCTCCTTGAAGATTGGGTTTTTTCTGACGGATACCTCGGAACCGGGACGTGGAAATTTCTGTATCGTCCCGGGCAGTCACCGACGCAATCAGCTAAGAATGCCGCAAGACGGGATGTCAGATCCGGAGGATGCACTGACCGTCTGCGTGCCGTCGGGGACAGCGGTATTTTTTGATCGCCGGCTGTGGCATTCGGGAAGTCCGAATCATTCCGATCTAGCGCGAAGGGTGCTCTTCTACGGTTACAGCTATCGGTGGCTGAGACCTCGGGACGACATGACCGTAGAACACCTTTTCGATCAGTGCGATCCGATCCGACGGCAGCTGCTAGGCGCCAGTACCGGTGGGATGGGCTATACCTCGCCTGAAGACCGGGATGTCCCGCTGAAACTCTGGTTGAAGGAGCACCTTGGAGGATCGGCGTTAGCTCCCTAGAGCCTGTCGATACGATCTTAATGGATCCTTACGGAAAAGGCCCGTTTCGAATCTAGAGGATCAGCGATGATCAGGATCGAAAGAGCACTTGCGGTTCCGGCGAAGGGCGGCTTCTTCAACGACGATCTCCTGGCGGTCCACGCCGGTGCCACGCGAGACGGGTTCGGCTATCGAGGTGAGCCCCTGACACCTGGATTCCAGCAGATCCGGCAGCCAAGCGAGGCTGTTTCGATCGTTCTGCTACTCGACAATGGTGTGGCCGTGTCAGGCGATGGAATGAGTGTGACCTATGCGGGGGCGGGAGGAAGGATGCCGCGTTTCCAGATCCGGGAGCAACTGCCGCTGCTGGAGCCCGTCTGTAGATGGCTTCAAGGAAGGTCCGCTCAAGGCTTTCTCGGTCTCTGCGCAGAGCTCCAGGAACAGGAATTTGGCGCCGATCTACACCGGCCGGCGGCCTTCTACGCGGCCTCTCAAGCGCTGTTGCAAGCCGTGGCCCAGAACGAAGGCGTGACCTGTGCCCAGGTCTTGGCCGCAGAGTTTGGGCTCAGCGTTGCGAAGGGAATGATTCCCATCTACGTCCAGTGTGGCGAGGACCGCTACGACAATGTAGACAAGTCGATCCTCAAAGAGGTTGATGTTATGGCTAGTACATGATTATGAAGAGCACGCGGGCAAAAAGGCGCTATCAGCCTATCCAGTCGGCCCGTGTCGCTGAGCATAATGTTCCACTTCTCAGGAGCGCTATGAGACGATCGGGAGGACGAAAGCGTCCCCGGCGCAAGGCTGGCGGAGTTACCGCCTCGATCGCGTCCAGTTTCTCGCTAGGATCCGTTTCCACATAGATTTCGGTTGTTTGGGTGCTTGCGTGTCCGAGCCAAAGGGAGACTTTTCGTATGTCATGGGTTGCCTGCAACATCAACAGGGCACAGCTGTGACGAAGCACGTGAGGCGAGATGCGCTTGTCGAGCAGTGACGGGCAACTCTGGGCTGCAACGGATGCCTGCTGGCCTAAAATGTACGCGAAGCCGGAACGGCTCAGAGGCTGACCTCGGGAGTTGAGGAAGACCTCGGGCACCAACGCTTCGTCTCGAATGGCCAGCCAGCTGCGCAAGGCAGTCGCAGTCTCTTTCCATAAGGGCAGGGCCCGTTGTCGTCTTCCCTTTCCCCAGACACGGATTGTGAGCCGGGGCTCGAAGGCTAAGTCTTCCATGCGGAGCGTGATGAGTTCGGACACGCGCAGACCTGCTGCCAGACACACATGCAACAGCGCTCGGTCGCGAATGCCCTTACGGGTGGAGACGTCGGGGGCGTCAAGGAGAGCCTGTATTTCGGGACGGGTGAGGTAGCTGACGAGACGAGTGCTGGTTTTCTTGACTGGGATTGCCAGAATGCGTCGCACCTGATCCAAGGCCGAGGGGACACGATACTCGATGAAACGCATGAAGGATTTAATGGCCGCCAGTCGGGCATTGCGCGTGCGCGCGCTGTTGCCTCTCTTCTGCTCGAGCTCTTCCAGAAACTTCAAGACCAGTGGGGCCTCGATCTGTTCCAAGCAGAGTTGGGAAGGAGAGACCTTGTACTGCTTGCTGGCAAACTCAAAGAGAAGCAGAAAGGCATGAGCGTAGCTGGCGCAGGTATGAGGACTCGCGGCCGCAGCCCCTGTCGCGATCTCGCAGCCGTCGCAGATGAAGCCGTCGTTGCGGTCCGTGTCGAAAGCGCAGCGGGGCCTTACGGGTAGACCACCGGTCCTGCGAAGACGACGTAGGCAACTTGTTCAGTGGTGTGGTCGCGCTCGGTGTCGCCGATCTGATCCTCGTCGATCGAGAGGAACAGAGAGGTCGTAGTTGCCCCGGTGGCCCCGTGCGTCTGGGCCCAGCCGCCGTTGTTGCCGTCGACCCCTGCCATCTGCGCGTGGGCAACCGTCGGCGCCGAAGCGAAGGCGGTATCGAAGGTGTAGGGAGGAGAGTCGGTCACGCCCCTGACCGTGTCGGCCCCCAGCGCAGCCTCGAACTCCACGCCTCCGATAGTCCCATGGCCCGCCTCGAAGACGATGAATCCGATGGTCTCGTCCAGGCGCGAGCTGTTGGTGTCTTTGCACACTGTCTTGCCGGTCGTCAGTGCCGTCGCCGAAGGCGGATCGGTACGCGACGTTCCCTGATCCCAAAACACCGAGAAATTGAGGTCGTTCTCGCTCATCACCTGACCCAGAACCACCGGGTTGGTGTAGGCCTGGTTGTAGGTCTGGACCTGACCGACCCAGTTGCTGGGGGCGTCGTCGGTCACCGTGGAGGTGTACTTCTGGGCTTCCACCGCCACGCCGTCGATCGTCCAGGTGCCCTCCTCGACCACCAGGTAGCTGACGTTCTCCGCCGCCACCGCGCCACCGGACGGCCTCTGGAGCCGTAGGTCGAAGCTCGTCGAGGTGACGTTTGAGACCCGTGACACCACCGGGGTGGTGTTGTTCAGGTACTGCACCGTGGCGACGACGACCGGACTGAGGTAGACGTTGGTCAGATTCACCGTTACCGGCGTGGCGCCCACCGTTACGCTGTCCGACTCGAGAGAGGCTGAGGGTCCACCGACACAGACGTCACCGACCTCGTCGCAGCCCAAGGGAGAGCATGGATCGTCGCCCACCTGGCAGTCAAGGACCGGGTCGCAGACCTCGGCGCCATCGCAGAAGAGACCGTTGTCACAGAGGGCGTTGTTGGGGGCGTTGACGACGACGACGTTGACCTCGTCACAGCTGTCGTCGGTGCAGCCCACGCCGTCGTCCAGCAGCGGAGGCGTGCCCGGCTGACAGTCGAGAGCCGGGTCGCAGACCTCGGCGCCGTCGCAGAAGAGACCATTGTCACACAGGCTATTATTGGGCGTGTTGTCGCAGGAGTCGGTTGCCTCGTTGCATGAGTCAACCGTGCAGCTGACGCCGTCGTCGCAACTGACCGGTGCCCCCGAGAGGCAGATGCCACTGCCCGCGTCGCAAGTCTCGACGCCGTTGCAGAAGAGACCGTCGTCGCAGTCTGAGTCGAGCACGCAGCTGGGCGCCGGCGGGTAGACTACCGGTCCTGCGAAGACGACGTAGGAGACCTGTTCGGTGGTGTGGTTGCGCTCGGTGTCGCCGATCTGATCCTCGTCGATCGAGAGGAACAGAGACGTCGTTGTCGCCGCGGTCGCTCCGTGCAGCTGGGCCCAGCCACCGTTGCCACCGTCAACCCCCGCCATCTCCACATTGGCAACCGTCGGCGTCGAGCTAAAGACGGTATTGAAGGTATAGGTGTTGGGTGCACCGTTGGTCACCCCCAGGACCGTGTCGGCCCCAAGCGCGGACTCGAACTCCACGCCCCCGATCGTCCCCTGGCCCGCCTCGAAGACGATGAATCCGATGGTCTCGTCCAGGCGCGAGCTGTTCGTGTCTTCGCACACCGTTTTACCGCTCGTCAGCGCCGTCGCTGAAGGTGGATTGTCCCGAGCCGTTCCCTGATCCCAGAACACCGAGAAATTGGGGTCGTTTTCGCTCATCACCTGACCCAGAACCACTGGGTTGGTGTAAGTCTGGTTGTAGGTTTGCACCTCACCGACCCAGCTGTTATTGTCGTCGGTCACCGTGGAAGTGTACTTCTGGGCTTCCACGGCCACGCCGTCAATCGTCCAAGTGCCCTCTTCGACCACCAAGTAGCTGACGTTCTCCGCCGCCACCGCGCCCCCCGAGGGGTTCTGGAGCCGGACATCGAAACTCGTCGAGGTGACGTTTGAGACCCGTGTCACCACGGGCGTGCTGTTGTTCAGGTACTGCACCGTGGCGACGACGACTGGGCCGAAATAGCTGTTGGTGAGGTTCACGGTCAGTGGTGTCGCGCCCAGCGTCACGCCGTCCGATTCGAGAGAGGCCGAAGGGCCAGCGACGCAGACGTCACCGACCTCGTCGCAGCCCAAGGGGTCGCATGGATCACTACCCGTTTGACAGTCGAGGGCCGGGTCGCAGGTCTCGGTGCCATCGCAGAAGAGACCGTTGTCACAGAGGGCGTTGTTGGGGGCGTTGACAATGACATCGTTGACCTCGTCACAGCTGTCGTCGGTGCACGCCACGCCGTCATCCAGCAGCGGAGGCGTGCCCGCCTGACAGTCGAGGGCCGGGTCGCAGGTCTCGGTGCCATCGCAGAAGAGACTGTTGTCACAGAGGGCGTTGTTGGGGGTGTTGACGACGTCGTCGTTGACCTCGTCGCAACTGTCGTCCGTGCACACCACTCCATCATCCACGAGTGGAGGCGCCCCTGCCTGACAGTCAAGGGCCGGGTTGCAGGTCTCGGTGCCGTCGCAGAAGAGACCGTTGTCACACAGGCTATTATTGGGGGCGTTGACGACGTCGTCGTTGACCTCGTCACAGCTGTCGTCGGTGCACGCCACGCCGTCATCCACCACCGGAGGCGCGCCTGCCTGACAGTCGAGGGTGGGGTCACAGACCTCGGTGCCGTCGCAGAAGAGACCGTTGTCACACAGGGCGTTGTTGGGGGCGTTGACGACGACGTCGTTGACCTCGTCACAGCTGTCGTCGGTACAAGCCACGCCGTCATCCACCACCGGAGGCGCGCCTGCCTGACAGTCGAGGGTGGGGTCACAGACCTCGGTGCCGTCGCAGAAGAGACCATTGTCACACAGGGAGTTGTTGGGGGTGTTGACGACGACGTCGTTGACTTCGTCACAGCTGTCGTCGGTACACGCCACGCCGTCATCCACCACCGGAGGTGTTCCCACCTGGCAGTCGAGGGTCGGGTCGCAGGTCTCGGTGCCGTCGCAGAAGAGACCATTGTCACACAGGGAGTTGTTGGGGGTGTTGACGACGACGTCGTTGACCTCGTCACAGCTGTCGTCGGTGCATGCCACGCCGTCGTCTACCACCGGAGGCGTGCCCGCTTGGCAGCCGTTGAGCAGGTCGCAAGTCTCGGCTCCGTTGCAAAAGAGACCGTCGTCGCAGTCTGAGTCGAGCACGCAGCTGGGTGCCGGCGGGTAGACCACCGGTCCGGCGAAGACGGCGTAGGCGACTTGTTCGGTAGTGTGGTTGCGCTCGGTATCGCCGATCTGATCCTCGTCGATCGAGAGGAACAGAGAGGTCGCTGTTGCCCCCGTGGCCCCGTGCACCTGAGCCCAGCCGCCGTTGTTGCCATCGAGCCCCGCCATCTGCACATTTGCGACCGTCGGCGCCGAAGTGAAGGCGGTATTGAAGGTGTAGGTATAGGGCGGAGCGTCGGTTGCGCCCCTGACCGTGTCTGCCCCAAGCGCGGCCTCGAACTCTACGCCCCCGATCGTCCCGTGGCCTGCCTCGAAGACTATTAATCCGATGGTCTCGTCCAGGCGCGAGCTGTTCGTGTCTTCGCACACCGTCTTGCCCGTCGTCAGCGCCGTCGCTGAAGGCGGATTGGTACGTGTGTTTCCCTGCTCCCAGAACACCGAGAAATTGGGGTCGTTTTCGCTCATCACCTGACCCAAAACCACCGGGTTGACGTAGGCCTGGTTATAAGCTTGGACTTCACCGACCCAGTTGGTGGAAGCGTCGTCGGTCACCGTGGAGGTGTACTTCTGGGCTTCCACCGCCACGCCGTCGATCGTCCAGGTGCCCTCTTCGACCACCAGATAGCTGACGTCCTCCGCCGCCACCGCGCCCCCCGAGGGGTTCTGGAGCCGGACGTCGAAGCTCGTCGAGGTGACGTTTGAGACCCTTGGCACCACTGGGGTGGTGTTGTTCAGGTACTGGACCGTGGTGACGACGACCGGACTGACATAGGCGTTGGTGAGGTTCACCGTCAGCGGTGATGCGCCCACCGTCACGCTCTCTGATTCGAGTAAGGCGGAGGGACCGCCCACGCAGACGTCGCCGACCTCGTCGCAGGCCAAGGGGGTACAGGGATCGCTCCCCGCCTGGCAGTCGAGGACCGGGTCGCAGGTCTCTGTGCCGTTGCAGAAGGCGCCGTCGTCGCAAGCCCCGTCGTCCGGCGCGTTATCGCAGGAGTCCGTACTTTCGTTACAGGAATCCACCGTACAACCGATGCCATCGCCGCAATCAACCGCCGTCCCTGACTGGCATCCAAGCCCCGCGTCGCAGGTCTCCGCTCCGTCACAGAACGACCCGTTGTCACAGGCTGCATCATCTGGAGTATTGTCACAGGAATCAGCTGCTTCGTTGCAGGAATCGAAAGTACAACTCACACCGTCACTACAATCAACCGCTGTCCCCGACTGGCAGATGCCCGCGTCGCAGGTCTCGGCCCCGTTGCAGAAAAGACCGTCGTCGCAGTCTGGGTCGCTGACACATCCTGTAGCACAGACATCGGACTGGCCGTCGGCGATCACGATCCCGACGTCAGTCACCGTCACCTGATCGAACCAGAAGCCCTTGTCGTTGACCACGAAGTCGGTGCCGTAGGCCATGTCGAGCTGGACAGGCTTGTCGGCGAGGGCAGCTGAGTCCAGGGCCGACGCCGACCAACCGCTCGAGGCCCAGGAGTTCGCCGATGAGGCCCATCCGTTCTGACCCTGCGTGACGCAGGTAGCTCCGGCTCCGCTAGCGTTGTAGAGTCGACCGCTGTCGGGATCGACCGAGCTTCGCGAGCCGTTGTCGAAGATCGCCAAGTTGGCTCGGTCCCACCACTGGCCTGATGAGAGGTTCTCTATATCGAAGTTGTTCCATACGGTCAGGGTCGAGGTGGGGGTGAGCACTATCGGGGGAGAACGGACCTGATCGCACTGGTCGTCGAGGAATGACGACGAGGCGATGTACCCGGTGCTGCCATTGGCGCCGCCACCGCTCGTGGTCTGGTTGAAAGTGCCCTGGATGAGGGTCCAGCCGTCGAGATCGGTCTCGCAAGTCGCTCTCGGCGTTCGTTATCGTGAGCGTCTGGGTTGTCACAACCGGAGCGGTTTCGTCGCTGGTGACGTCGACCTCGAAGGTCACCGTCTCGCCAAAAGAAAGGCCTTCGGCGGTGAAGTCGAAGCTGCCAATACCACTGGCACAGCCCGCCAGCGTCGACGGTGACACGGGATTGGTGCTTGCTGTGATGCTCGGATGGGAGACGACCCGGACGGCATCGATGCGAACATTGGTCGCTGTGCTGCCGCCCACATTGAATACGTCGAAGGTTATCGTCGCTGACTCACAGTTGTCGATGAAGTCATCTCCGTCGCCGGTGCTGATCGTCAGGACGGCAGAAGTAGCGTCTACTTCGGGGTGGGCGGCCGAAACCGGCATCACCGTCATGCAGGCCGAGGCGGGGCCAAAGCAGCTGTCGGCCGCCCCCATCGGAATCACTACATAGGAGTAGTCGCGTCCGTTCTGAAGACCACTGTCCGTGAACTCCGTCCCGGTCGTCTCGCCGACCTTGATCTTGCCAAAATCGCAGGCGAAGACGCCGTCTGTACGGAAGATCTGGTATTGGGTTGCGCCTGAAACGGCACCCCAGCTCAGTTGTACTCCCCGATCGAGCGGCGTAGCGATGACCGAGGGTGCCGCCGCCGGGGTTCCGGCGCAACCCGAGTCGATGATCGCCGGGGTCGCGCAGGCGATCTCGTGACGGTCGAAGGCGTCGAAGATCGCCGTCATGTGGGGCGTGCCGTCGTTCAGGTTGCCGTTGTCGTCATCTGCGGCGAGGTAGTTCAGGTACCCACTGGTCCCGCCACAGCCTCCAAACGGTGGGCCACCCGAGAACCAGGTTCCTACATTGCCTCCACCCAGGAACGTCAGCCGAGTGACGACCTCGAGGGCTGTATTGTTGTCCATGCCGTAGATCGCCGGCAAGTCGCGCTTCCAGAGATCCCATACCGCCTCGGCGTAGACCGCCCCGATGCAGTGTACGGTGCTGCCGCAGTTGGCGTTCGACCAGGTGTAGTCGTGAGGATTGCCCGATGCCCGTTGGGCATAATCGATGTCTCGGACTCCCGTGCAGGTAAGACAAGGATCGCCGAAGCCAGTGCAAGCGGTGGAGCGAAAATTACGACCGATACAGGAGTCGCCGAGCCGCAGGGCGGCATGGATGTCGGCAATGCCCTCGCCTGAAGGGCTGGAGATGGACGGGTTGGCGTCATTGTCATCCATCCCGTGGCCCCACTCGTGGTCGAATATCCCAGCAATTTCAGCCCGTGTTTGCACAGCCGCCGCCGGAGGTGAAGAAGTTGACCGTGACGCCGTCCCAGAAGGCGTTGCAGTTATCGTTGAGGTTCATGTTGGCGGTGACTTGCTGTTGCAGCCAGGTGTTGTTTGGCAATTGTCCCCGCGCCCCCTCTATGATGCGGTTCAGCTCGTGGAAGCCGGTGCGGGATGAGTGGGTGTTGCCGCCGCCGCCGAAGCCGGGGGTGGTGCAGTTGGTGCCGCCCGAGGTGCCAAAGTCGAGGTCACCGCTCGAGGTCAGGCTGATGGAGCCACAGCTGTCGTTCATGTTCACGAAGGGACCGCTCAATGTAGAGCTAATGTTCCCGTCGACGCACTGCAGCAGATTGCCGCCGCTGTCAGTGGCGAAGCTGCTGCCGGAGTTTGTGACGTCGGCAAAGGGCATCGGCCAGCCAGACTGCTCGACGCCGTCGGGGGGCAAGCCATCGTTCGTGATCGGGTAGACCCCCCCCACGACCTTACGAGTGGAACCGTAGTGGTTGGTGTCTTCAAACGAGATCAGCTCACCGGAGTGGGCATCCACCAGGGCCTCCCAGCGCCCCAGGTTGTCCTGGATCGACGGTCGCAGGACTCGCGCCAGGCGATGGGTGTAGCCGCGACCGATGGGGATCCCGTTGGGACCCTGGCCTGGGGCCAGTGGAACCAGCAGCAGCTGACTCTTACCCCAAGCTCCGCTGATTATGAACGGCGCCAGGTGTGCCCGAACCACTGCATCCGCATCTGCCTCGGATACATCAGGGCTGGTGGAAACATCTATATCGCCCCACTTATGGGAGCCAAAAAGTACCAGATTCCCATGGTTGATGACCGCAGTCAGATAGCTGTCACGGACCGGGACACCCTGGTACATGCGGGGCTGGTTGATCTGGACCATCGATCCCCCAAGGGAGACCGAGACATTAGCGGTCTCGGGGATCTCACCGATGTCAATCCGCAAGGGTCCGGCGTGTCTCTGAAGATAGTTACGGAAGACTCGTCCAGCGGCGACCTCGAAGGCCCTCTTGTTAGCTGGTGCCCGTCCGGAAATGTGTAAGTAATTGATAAGGAAGGGGAAAGAGGGCTTTTTCAAGCTCCGAAACTGTCAGGGCCGTTTGCTAGACTATTTGGTGCAAACAATTAGACTAAAACGACTTACGACGATTTCAGGAGTTCGAAGATGCGTAAAAAGCGTGAAAAACAACGCCCCCTTTCCCCGCAATGGCCCGATCACCAGCTGGCCCATGAATTGAAGGTGATCTCGCGCATCCTGGACGACAATCCCCAGACGCTGGAGCTGATAGTACAAGATCTCTCTGACAGGGTCGATTCCGGTGTTGGCGCCCCCGGTTTGACGGCCGAGCAGGTGCTGCGTTGCGCCGTCATCAAACAGCTGCATCAGTTCAGCTATCGCAAGCTGGAGTTTCATCTGGTGGATTCGCAAAGCTGTCAGAGGTTCTGTCGCTTGCCCTATGGGGCGTCGATCAGCAAAGCCACCCTGGCGGAGAACCTGGGGAAGATTGAGCCGGGGACTTGGAAGGCGATCAACGACCACTTGGTGCTCTGGGCGCAGGCTCGGGGTCTGGAAAAAGGCCAACGGATTCGGGTCGATGCCACGGCGGTCGAGACGAACATCCACTATCCGCTCGACAGTGAGCTGTTGTACGACGGCATTCGAGTCGTGACCCAGTCGCTGGGGCGGCTGCGGGAGCGGGAAGGGATCGGCTTCGTCGATCATACGCGGCGGGCCAAGCGGCGCGTCCTGAACATCCGCAACCGCCGCGGCAAGAAGCGCCTGGACAGTTACCGCGATCTGATCAAAGTGGCGTCCAAGACGGCTCACTATGCCGAGCAGGCGCTGGCAGCTTCCGCGCAGTGGAGCGATCCCCTCAGTCTGGCCGTGGCGGCGCAACTGGCCCACTATCTGGGGCTGTTGCACAAAGTCATCGAGCAGACTCAACGACGGGTCCTTTCGGGCGAGGCCGTCGCGGCCCAGGAGAAGATCTGTTCCCTCTTCGAAGAGCACACCGATATTATCAAGAAGAGCCCTCGGGAAACGGTCTTCGGCCACAAGGTGTTTGTCAGCACGGGCGCCTCGTCGCTGATCCTGGATTGTGTGGTGGAACGGGGGAATCCGGCCGACAGCAACTATGTGCAACCCTTCTTAGAGCGGCATCGACAGCTGTACGGGAAGGTCCCCCGCCAGAGCGCCTGGGATGGTGGTTTTGCCTCGGCTGCCAACCTGCGCTGGGCCAAAGAGCAGGGGGTACAGGATGTGGCCTTTTCCAAAAAGTGTGGGTTGACGGTTGAGAGCATGGTGCGTTCCAGTTGGGTCTACAAACAACTCAAACGCTTCCGCGCCGGGATTGAGGGGTGCATTGGGACCCTCAAGCACACCTTCGGTCTCCACCGCTGTAGCTGGAAAGGCTGGCCTCACTTTCAAAGCTACGTCCATGCCAGCGTCCTGACCTATAACCTGGTCGTCCTGGCCCGACTCCTGTTGTAGCCTTTTGTGGCTGACCGTACTGCCTTGTGGCTCCGACTCGGGGAGAGGTCTGCGCCGAACCGCTGCTTTTTGGCCCGCGTGCCCTCGCTCGAGGGTCCTTGCTCTGGATCGAGCTGGGTCGAGCCGGTCTGTCAGCAGTCTCAAGTATAATAAGTGTCTACGATTCAACAGATTACAGTTCTGAAAACCCCGGTTTTCGGACGGGCACTAGCTGGTGTCTCGAGCGACATGCCCTCCCAGCTCAGATCGTTGCCGACGCCGCGGCCGGGGAAAAGGGGTGTCGTGGGGGTGAAAGCGCTCCAGCGCCCGCCCCGGACATCGAGTCGCCCGCGACCGGAGGGTACACCCAAGCTGGTTAGATCGTTCGTAGCTTAGGAAGCGGCTTGTGCCGGCAATTCCACTGGCGTCTTGTAGGAGCCCTCGATGTTGAGATCCGGATGCCGGAACTCTTTCTCCCGTAGCCCAGATGCTTCGGGCTTCACAGCGCCCAGGAGCTGGCCGGCGGCCGTCAGTGCCAAGACGAAGACCCAGCTCACGTACGAAACGGCTCCAAGCGCGGTTCTAGTGCGCCGCAGCGTTCCGCTCCTTCTTGGCTGGCAGAACTTGGGGGTTTTCGAGCGAGGCAATGGTACAGCGAGCATGGCCACGTATGTAGTCAAACCGAGTCAAACCAAAAGAACAATCATCTCCCAGAAAAGCGACCCTTGACTATGTAGGTTAACATCTCCATCAGTAGTGTGCCAAGGGTTCAATTGCTTAGAATGCGTGCCCTGGGCAATTGGGTGTCATATCTAACCGGCTCCGAGCAGGGAGCACGTGACTGCCGATGTAGCCTGCTCCGCCCGTGACCAGTCTTGGCGTCGGGGATCCCTTCAGGGCCGCAGGCGTATCCTGCTGAGTGGAAGACATATTCTCCCGAGGCCGCTAACGCGATCCTCTCACCGGAGTCTACCCGAATCCCCGTGCACTGCCAGGGGACGTTGGTTCGAACAGCAATGTTATGACTCGAGGATGCGGTCGTCCCCCCTGGCTCGGGGGGCGTGCAGGCCGGCGAATGCAGCAGTGTAGTGAGCAGTAGGACGAGAAGGTCTTCTAAGCCGCTTCTTCAAAAGACACTGGCAAACCGCTTTCGACCGGTCAAGAGGCCGATGAATCCAGTGAATCCAGCGAATCCAGCGGATCCAGGCGTGTGCCAAGTCAGTAGCTCCCCAGCCGGGCTGCCCCATTCGAGAAAGAAACTTCGAGTCCGGGCGTAGCGGTGGCCTCAAGGCCGCCTCACGCCTGTCTACAGGCAGCACGATCACTTTCGTGGGGTGCATGCGAGCTCAATTCGCCACTCTGACGAGCTGAGCAGAGGAACTTCATCCGAATCTACAAATGAAATTTCAGGTGAGTGGGGCCCCCAGCGGAGCTGGCCCCATTCGAGAAAGAAACTTTGGCTACCCAGAGGCCAGCGTCGCCCGATCCGGCCTTCGAAATTCGCCTGTTCGATATTCAGCGGTTTAGCCTTTAGCCCGAAGTTACCCTGAAAACTAGCTGAAAAACAACCTGTAAGCCATTGTGGATCATCAGGTAAGGGTCTTTTTGTGTTCGACAATCTGTACCCATGTAATAGTTGGTTTAGTGTCCTTTATTGTCGGTAGTATGTGATATTATAGTGCCCATGTACATCGAATCCGTTCCCAACCGCAACTCGCCCCCGGCCATTCTCCTGCGCGAGTCCTACCGGCAAGCCGGCAAGGTGCGCAAGCGCACTCTGGCTAACCTCAGCAAGTGGCCCGCGGAGATCGTCGAAGGCCTGCGCAGCCTCTTGAAGGGAGGCTCCGTCATCTCCGACTTGAGCCAAGCCTTCCAGGTCCAGCGCACTCGCCCCCATGGTCATGTGGCGGCCGTCTTGGGTACCCTGCGCCGCCTCGGTTTGGAGCGCTTACTGGCCACTCGCAACAGCCTGCAGCGCCGCCTGGTAGTGGCCCTGATCGTGGCGCGCATCCTGGAGCCCCGCTCCAAGCTGGCCACCGCACGCGGATGGGATCCCCAGACCCTGTCCAGCAGCTTGGGCGAGCTCTTACAGGTGGAGGCCGCGACGGCCGATGATCTGTACGGCGCCTTGGACTGGCTGCTCGTTCGACAACCAAAGATTGAAAACCAGCTGACGGCTCAGCGCCTGCAGGACGGTTGCCTCGTGATCTACGACGTCACCTCGACCTACTTCGAAGGGAGGAGTTGCCCGTTGGCCCAGCGGGGGTATTCCCGAGACGGCAAAGGGGGTACGCTGCAGATCGTCTTCGGCCTGCTGTGCGAAAGGCTGCCCCGTCGCGGTCGAGGTCTTCGAAGGCAACCGAGCGGACCCCACAACAGTGACCAGCCAAATCCAAAAACTGCGCCAACGCTTCGGGTTGCGCTCGGTGGTGGTGGTCGCCGATCGAGGAATGCTGACGGAAGCCCGCATTCGGGAGGAGCTCAAGCCGCTGCCCGGCATGGGCTGGATCACGGCCCTGCGAGGCCCTCAGATCCGCAAACTGTTTCAATCCGGTCCGCTGCAGCTGTCCCTGTTTGATCAACGCGACCTGGCCGAGATCCAGAGCCCGGACTACCCCGGGGAACGGCTCATTGTCTGCCGTAATCCCCTCTTAGCGGAGGAACGGGCCCGCAATCGCCAGCAACTGCTCCAGGCGACCGAGCTGGAGTTGGAGAAGATTGTCCAGGCAACGCAACGTCCGAAGCGTCGCTTCAAGGGCAAGGATCGGATTGCCCTGCGGGTGGGCAAAGTCCTCAACCGCTACAAAGTGGGCAAGCATTTTGTCCTGGAGATCGGCGAGGAGTCCTTCTCCTACCAGCGCCGGCAGGAGCGCATCGAGCAGGAGGCGGCACTGGACGGGATCTATGTGATTCGCACCAACCTGGCCCGCGAGCAAATGGATGCCGAACAAACGGTGGCTGCCTACAAGGGGTTGTCCGTCGCCGAACGGGCCTTCCGCAGCTGTAAGAGTGTCGATCTGAAGGTCCGACCCATTTACCACCATCTGGAGGATCGGGTCCGCGCTCACGTCTTTCTGTGCATGCTTGCCTACTACGTCGAGTGGCACATGCGACAGAAGTTAGCTCCGATCCTGTTCGACGACGAGGATCCCGAGGCGGGGAGGCAGCTTCGCGATTCGGTGGTGGCACCCTCTCAGCGCTCTCCTCAGGCCCTCCGCAAGGCTCACCGCAAGCGCACCGTTGAGGGTGGGCCCGTGCACAGCTTTCAGACCTTGCTCAGCGATTTGGCCACGATCTCCAAAAACCGGATTCAGCCGCAGTTGCCCGGCTCAGCAGCCTTCGACAAAATCACCCGTCCCACATCGCTTCAGCAGCGAGCCCTGGATCTCCTCGGCGTTCGTCTATAATGTACCCAGTACCGACGCAGCTGATTTGTAGCATTACCCCAATCTTAACAATAGGTTACATCACTTTTCTACGAGGTAACTTAGGTTTAGCGGTTGCCTTCTCGGGAAGCAGAAAAGCCCAAATCTCAAACCGTAAAACACCGAACAATACGAACGCCGAAGTTCGGAAGCTTTCCAATGAAGTTTCAGCTTAGCAGCGCCACCGGCTGCGCCGGATCGTACCTGAAAGAAACTTCAGTCGAGGGACGTAGCGGTGGCCTCCAGGCCGCCGTCCGAGCCAAAGGCTCGGAAGAATAAGACTTCGGCCTGGAGGCCAAAGCTACATTCGCCAATGAAGTTTCACCCTAGGCGTACTCGGCAATTTCGCCAAAAAGCTCCATCAGTCTCGCCTTGTCCGACGAGGGTAGGGATGGACCTTCGATCGAGGCTGCGTTTTGTTCGAGGTGAGCCGGATTGGCGGTACCTGTCAGGACCGAGCCTACGGCCGGGTGATCCGCCGCAAACCTGTAGCCGGCGTCGATCACCGATTGGATAAGGTCGTGGACCAGCCATCCCAGCGGATCCCGTCTCGGAAGGCTGTCTTCAGGAACCAGGCCGCGCTGTTTCCAGTCTTGGATCAACGCCTCGAGCTGGTCCGGACGAGGAAGCTTGATTCGGACAGCTGCCATGTTCAGGACCCCCACCCCCTGCTGCTGCGCCAACGGCAGGGCTTCCTTGGAGGCGTACTGGTTCAAGATGCCGTACTTGAGCATCATCACATCCCAGAGGTCGGGATGATTCCGCAGCCCGTGTATCGCCGTCTGGTGACGAGGGTCGGCGATGAACCGTTCGCTGAAACCGATGAAACGTACCTTGCCCGCTTGCTGCAAGCGCCTCAGCTCCGTCGAAAAACGCCGCACGACTTCGTCGTATTGATCGGTTCGAAGCCCGTGCAGCAACAGGATGTCCAGATAATCGGTGGACAACAGACGGAGGCTGTTTTCGACCGAGCGGACCAGTGCCTGGGGATCGGTTTCGATGGTGCCGTCCGCGTCGCCCCCGCCCGATTGGGACCAGGCCGGGGCATGGGCCCACTTGGTGGAGAGAATATAACGATCTCGCGGAATCCCATCCAGGGCAAATCCCAGGATCTCTTCGCTCTGCCCGTAGGCGCTGGCGGTATCGAACAGGTTGATGCCCAGGTCGAAACAGCGGTGGATCAGCGCAGCCTGAGCGCTACGAGGCATGTTGGCCGGCTGCCCCAGGTTGCTGGGGCCACCGGTGCCGAGTCCCAGTAGCGAGACCTTGAGTCCGGTTCGTCCCAGAGTCCGATCACGCATTATCTACTCCTTGAACCTGTCCTGTTCCAGACCCTGAGGCTCCGGGTTTCTGGCCGAGACGGTTCAAAGGTCCGGAGCACACGGCGAATCATCATCTTACATGAGGACAGCGAGAAGGGCTCCTTGCAAACCGAGTTCCTCCGAATCATACTCCGGTTCTCCCAGTCGAAGGCGTAGTAGGACTGATCTCCCAACACAGCAGTCACTGCGGGTAAGAATCCGTGCTTGAACCCTCCCTACACTGGATCGACATCGCTGTGATCGTCGCCTACCTGTCGGCGATGCTCGCCATGGGCCTCTATTTCATGCGGCGGCAGAAGAGCACCTCGGAGTTCTTGTTGGCCAGCCGCAGCGTGGGATGGTTTGCCATTGGCCTGTCTCTGCTCTCCTCGCTCAACAGTGCCATGGATTACGTGGTCGGCCCGGCGTCATACCTTCAGTGGGGTCTGATCCTTTCGGCTGCGATGATCTCCATCGTCGTAGCCTTTCCCATCGTCTTTAGGTTCTTCATTCCCTTCTACCAACGGCTGCGGATCTACAACTGTTACGAGTATCTGGAGTACCGATTTCATTTGGGCGTCCGTCTGACGGCCAGTCTGATCTTCATCCTCTGGCGGATCTGCTGGATGGGCTTTACCCTCTATCTGCCTGCCTACGTGCTCAACGTGGTGATGGGGCTGCCGCTGATCGAGACCGTCGTCGCCCTGGGAATCATCACCACGACCTATACCACGCTGGGAGGGGTGCGGGCCGTAGTATGGACCGACGTGGTGCAGGCGCTAATCATGTTTACCGGGATCATCCTGGCGATTGCCCTGCTATTAGGTCAGATCCCGGGAGGCCTGGCGGGAGTGTGGAGCGCTACCCGGGATGCCGATCTGATCTACTTCAGCGCACGCATACCAGGCTGGGATTCCGCCGGCAGCGTGTGGGAAAAGGTCAGTCTCTATTTCCATTTCCCCATCACCTTTTGGACCATCGTCGTCGCCACTTTCCTGGGCCAGCTGAACAATTACGGATCGGACCAGGTGATGATCCAGCGCTACCTTTCGGCCCGCTCTCTCGCGGACTGTAAGAAAGGCTTCCTGACCAATGCCCTGGCCTACCTCTCTTACGTGACCCTGTTCATGATCCTGAGCATGTCGCTATTGGCCTATTTTCAGCACCATCCCCTTCCTCAGCAGACCCAGTACGAGTACTACTTCCCCTACTTCATCGGCACCCAATTGCCCCCGGTGATCAAGGGCCTGATCCTGGTGGCCATCTATTCAGCCGCCCAATCCAGCGTCAGCGCCGGTATCAGCGCCTCAACCTCAGTGATCTATGCCAATTTCTATCAGAGGCTGTGGCTGCGTCGGGTCGACGTGACAGAAGACCCAGACGCGGAAGTCCAGAAACAGCACGTACTCTTGACTCGTTTTTGTGCCTTGGCATTCGGGGTCGCAGTGACCACCCTGGCTTGCTTCATCAAGGACCTGGGCCCGCTGTTTCCGTTGGCCAACAAGATTGTGTCCTGTTTCTCTGGGGTCATGATTCCGATCTTTCTGCTGGGCATGTTCTCGCGCCGAGCCCGTAGCCTGGGTGTCGCGCTGGGCGCGATCAGTGGTGTGCTAATGATATTTCTGTGGGGATTCGGTCATGACATTGGCTTCTGGAAGGAGCCGCTTGGATATGGCTGGGTGTCGACGATGGGATTCTTCACGACGGTGGTCGTATGTGCCGCCGTCAGCACTGCTCAGAGCCGGGTCGAGCGTCTGCTGGGGATCCCGGCTCCGGAGGAACAGACGCGGTGGTTGTGGAAGCAGGTCATGGCCCGACCCCGCTCATTCCTTCGTACTCCGAATTGTGGAAGTCGCTCTACCAATTGCAGGAGGAAGCATAGCTGGGGTGAAGTGAAGTCCCCGGCTGCGCCGGATCGTACCTGAAAGAAACTTCAGTCGAGGGACGTAGCGGTGGCCTCCAGGCCGCCGTCCGAGTCAAAGGCTCGAAGGAAGAAGACTTCGGCCTGGAGCCCAAAGCTACGTCCGCCCAATGAAGTTTCAGCTTGGTCGCGCCCCAGCCGGGCTGCCCCATTCGAGAAAGAAACTTGAAGCCTCTCGCCACACTGTCCAGTGGCAAGAGACGTGCGACGTTCGGACGTTCCGACGTGCGACGATCCCAATGAAGTTTCAGCTTAGTTGGATCTGAGTCCTGCAAAGGTTGTCGTGCACCGGGCTCAGGAGATACACTGTTAGAAAGCGTTTTTTTGGTTGTGAACAGATTAAATCGCCTGCTGCCAATTTGCCTGGTTCTTGTTGCTTCGGTGACGTTTGCTTCAGCCTCACCCGGTCAGACTCGGAAGGTAGATCAGACTCAGAGGGCCGAGGAGAAGGTGGATCCCTTCTCCAAATGGTTGAACGAAGATGTGGCCTACATTATTAGTCCCGAAGAGAAAGCCGTCTTTTCCAAGTTGAGCAACCTCGAGGAAAAGGAAAACTTCATCGAGCAGTTCTGGTTCCGCCGCGACCCGGATCCCAGGAATGGTTTCAACGAGTTCAAGACCGAGCACTACCGGCGCATCGCCTACGCCAACGAACGGTATCGCAATGCCGGCATCCCGGGATGGAAGACGGACCGGGGCCGGATCTACATCGCACTTGGGCCACCCACTTCACTGGATCGCTATGGAGCTGGGCAAACCTACTACCGGGAGATCGACGAAGGGGGCGGCACCACGCAGGTGTATCCCATGGAGGTGTGGTTCTACAACCACATCGAGGATATCGGCAGCGGAATCGAGATAGAGTTCGTCGACAAGACGATGACCGGAGAGTATCGATTGGCCCTGCGACCCGAGGAAAAGGATGCTCTCCTGATGATGGATGGGGCAGGTCTTACCCTGTTCGAGCGGATGGGCCTTGACACCCGGGCCGGACGGATCCGAGCCATGGACCCGATGCGGTCGGTCGGCGGCGAGTTTGATGCCGTTCACAAGCAAGGGGAAAACCCGTTTCTCAGGTTGGAGCGGTTTTTCCGACTCCAACAGGCGCCTCGGATCCAGTTCCTGGATCTCAAGTCAGCCGTCACCACCAATATCACCTACAACGAGCTGCCCTTCTTTGCGGTCAACTCTCATACTCGACTGAACCAAGAATCTTTCCTGGTTCCCATCACCGTTTTCCTCCCTTTGAACGAACTCACGTATGAGACTCCCGCCACCGGCGGTACCGCCAGGGCCACGGTGAATCTGTACGGTTCGGTGAAAAGCATGGGAGGCAGGACGATCAATGAGTTCGAGGAGATTATCTACGACGATCGGGGAGATTCCAGCGTAGAGCCCAAGGGACAGAAATCCTTCCAGAAGATTCTTCCCCTACCTCCCGGTATCTACAAACTCGATTTGATTGCCAAGGACGTGGGAAGCAAGAAGATCGGGCATCTCCAGCAACGGCTGAATCTTCCGATGGTAGTACCCGTGGGGCTCTCTCTCTCGTCCCTGGTGCTTTCCGATACGATGGTGCCGGCAAAAGAGGAAACCCTACCCAACCCCTTCGTGACGGTATTGGGCTGGAAAGTCTATCCGGCGCATGACAGTCAATTTCATTCGGGGGAGCGGCTTGGTCTACTTCGAGGTCTACAGCTTCGACGTCGACCAAAGCCGCGATGTAGCCGATCTGGACATTTCGGAGACCATAGTGAATTCCAACGGCGAAGAGCTCATCAATGGACCTGCTACGCATCTCATCTCACGCTTTAGCGACCGGGTTGCCGCCGCCTTGGTGTTTCCATTAGACGCCATCGAAACTGGCGACTATACCCTGCTGCTGAGGGTTCAGGATAAGATCCAACAGCGAGACGTCAGGGAGAGGGTCAGCTTCAAAGTCATTCCCACTGAATTTTGATCCCTCAGTGCTCGTGTCTGGGTCGGGAGCACTGGAATCTCTTGACGGGGTACACACCGTCGATCGTTAGCGGTGCGCAAAGTAGACAGGAAAGAGGGAGGCTTGTATGGAAAGCGAGGAAAGAGTCCGCCAGCTGAAGATGGACGGATTCTGCGTGATCGAGGGAGTCATTCCCAGCGACAGGGTTGATCGGGTGCGGCAAAGTGTGGTGGACGCCCAGGCCAGGCACCATGAAGAAGCCGAGGCAAAACTGGCAGCGACCAGGGCTAAGGGCCATCGGGTTGGGGCTGAGGGCGTTGCCAATCTCCGGCAGGTGATCAACGAAACCCAGGCCTTCGCTCCCTATCTGGCCGACAGACGGATCCTGGACCTGGCGGAGGCCTCCTTCGGCCCCTACGTCAGAATCTCCTGCACCGACTGTGTCATCAACAACCCGGGCAATGAGCGGGGCTATCTGCACGCGGACTGGCCCTATAACAAGACCAACGCATCCCATCTTCGCGCCCCCTACCCCGACACCATGATGCACATCTCGACCATCTGGATGTTGTCGCCGTTCAGCGCCGAGACGGGTGGGACTATCGTGGTGCCCGGAAGCCACCGGATGTCCAGCAACCCAGCCGGAGGGGGAACGTCCACTCCTCAAGATGATCCCTACCCCACGGAAATGAATGTTTGCGGCGATGCCGGCAGTGTGTTCGTGAGTGACAGCCGCCTCTGGCATGCGGTCGCACCCAATCGGAGCGACCAGCCCAGGGTTGCTCTTCTGATTCGCTACGCCCCCTGGTGGCTCAATCTGAATCCCACCATGATCGGGACTCCCGAGCACACCGCCATGGTGGTGGAGACTGGCGGCAAGAACTACGAGTTGCCACCTCTGCGAAGGGGAGTCTACGAATCCCTCCCGGAAGACGTGAAGCCTCTGTATCGGTTTTGGGTCGCCTAAGCCGAAACTTGGGTCCGGTGTAGCGGTGGGCTCCAGGCCGCCGTCCGAGCCAAAGGCTCGGAAAAATAAGACTTCGGCCTGGCGAATGTAGCTTTGGCCTCCGTGACCGAGGAGAGAGCTGGACAGCAGAAGAATCTTCGGAGCAGAATCTGTATAATCAGACCAGCGTTTTCATTAATCCGAGCGGTGGAGCAAACCCACTGGTGCGAACGAAACGGTAAGCCTGAGAATATCCGTGTCTTTGGATCGCCGAGCTAGTGTCATCTTTTTAGTTTGGGTCCTCCTCCTGGGATCTGCCCTACTCCCCGCGGAAACACCTCCCCTTGCTGCGCCGTCGCAGCTTCAGATCGATTTCAGCAAGCACATCGAGCCCCTCTTCAAGGAGCAGTGTAGCAAGTGCCATGGCCAGGCCCTGCAGCTTGGTGGCTTGCGGCTCGACAGCCGGGAGGCGGCATTGGCTGGTGGGTATTCGGGCCCCGTTGTTCTTCCGGGCAAGAGCGCTGAGAGCCGATTGATCCATCTGGTTGCAGGCATGGATGAGAAGCTGGCCATGCCGATGGACGGTGAAAGGCTCACATCAGAGCAAGTGGGGCTGCTGCGGGCTTGGATCGATCAGGGGGCGCTTTGGGCCGAATCGAAGCCAGCAGAGATGGAGTCGGCCGGGGAAGAGCGTTCCACTAAGGGGTCAGAGGCCAGCCCGACGCATTGGGCTTTCATTCCGCCGAAGCGGCCGGAGATGCCACGTGTGCGCGACCAGGCCTGGGTCCGAAATCCGATCGATGCTTTCGTTCTAGCCCGGCTGCAGGAAAAGGGGATCCAGCCCTCGCTCGAGGCCGATCGCAGCACACTGATCCGGCGCCTGAGCCTGGACCTGATCGGTCTGCCTCCCTCCCCGGAAGAAGTGGAGCGGTTCCTGAGAGACAACCGTCCCGACGCCTATGAACGCGTCGTTGATCGCCTGCTCGCTTCTCCCCATTATGGTGAGAAATGGGGACGCCATTGGCTTGACCTGGCACGCTACGCCGACACGGTGGGTTATGAAACCGACAACCCCATGCCCCACGCCTGGAGATACCGGCACTGGGTAGTCGACGCCTTGAACCGGAACACTCCTTTTGACCAGTTCACGATTGAGCAGATGGCAGGGGATCTGCTGCCCGATGCCAGCGTAGAACAGAAGGTAGCCACCGGGTTCCACCGCAATACCCTCACCAATCGCGAGGGTGGGCTGGATTTGCAGCAGCTTCGGATCGAGCAAGTCGTCGATCGAACCAACACAGTGGGTACTGTCTGGCTGGGGCTAACCCTGGGCTGTGCTCAATGTCACGATCACAAATATGACCCGACTACGCAGAAAGACTACTACCGGTTTTTTGCCTTTTTCGACAGCGGCATCGAGGTCAATATCGAAGCTCCCCTGCCGGGCGAGATGGGAGCCTATCTCTGGGGCAAACCTGAGTACGATCGAAAAAGACGGGAGCTGCTAGAGGCCTACAAGGTTCCGGAGATACAGGCTGGATGGGAGAAGAAGACGCTCGAGGCCGGAGCCAACCCGGGGGACAAGAACAATCCTCAATGGAATCTCGCCTGGGAATCTCTGGCGGTTATTTTTGAGGCAAGAGCCTGTGCCAGTTGTCCCAAGTGGCCCACGGGCGGTCTGAGCCCGAGCTTTGACCCGGATACGGGCCAAGGCAAGACGGTCACCGGTTTCAATCCAGCCAATGTGGACCCTTCCAGAACCTACGCGCAGGATATTCTGAGACTCAGTCCTGAGCACCGCACCCAGAAGGAACGAGATCAACTGACCGATCACTTCCTCGAGTACTACAACCTGGCGGTGGGCAAGGAGAAGTATGACGAGGTCAAGTTCAAGGAGCTGCGCGAGAAGCTGGCACTGCTGGCCGAGGAGTATCCTCCCCTGAGCGAAGCGCAGACCCTGGCCCAGAATCCCCGGCCTCCCAAGACCCATGTACTTATCCGCGGTGATTTTCGTCAGCCGGGTATCGAGGTCTCACCGGGGACTCTGGCGTTCCTGAACTCGATGCCGTCCGATCCCAACCCTACGCGGCTGACGCTGGCCCGCTGGTTGGTCTCGGAAGAAAACCCGCTGACGGCGCGCGTCGCAGTGAATCGAATCTTTCAGGTGTTCTTCGGCCAGGGCCTGGTGAAAACATCGGACAACTTCGGCCTGCGGGGTGAACCTCCTTCCCATCGGAAGCTCTTGGACTGGCTGGCAACTGAATTCGTTGCGATAGGCTGGGATATGAAGGCGATGCAGAAGCTGATCGTGGAATCGGCCACCTACCGACAATCCGCCAACACGAGTAGAGAGCGGGACTCGGCCGATCCCGAGAACAGGCTGTTGGCCCGGCAGGTCCGCCTGCGTCTCCCGGCCGAATTGATTCGGGATGTGACGCTTGCTGCCAGCGGTCTGCTGAATCCGGCGATCGGAGGAAAGAGCGTGTACCCGCCCCTGCCGGACGCGGTCGGCAAACTGGCTCTCGAGAAATGGTGGAAGCAAAGTAAGGGAAAGGACCGTTTCCGCCGTGGCCTCTACACCTTCTTTCAGCGCACCAATCCCTATCCTCAGCTGGTGACTTTTGACGCACCCGATGCGCTCACTACCTGCAGCCGGCGGGAGCGCTCCACGGTTCCCCAGCAGGCGCTGACGCTGTTGAACGATCCGGTGTTTCTGGAAGCGGCACAGTCGCTGGCCGCCCGAGTCATGCGGGAGAAAATGCGCAGCGACGAGGAGCGGATCGGCCATGCTTACCGAGTCTGCCTGGCGCGTTCCCCGAGTGCTCTGGAGAAGAATCGGCTGCTCCGCTACTTTGGGGAGAGAAAAGACATTCTCGCCAAGGATCCGGAGGCGGTCCGGCAGCTGTTTCCTCCCCAAGGGGTCGACGGGATCGAACCGGTCGAGGCGGCTGCTTGGGTAGGCGTGAGCAGCATATTATTGAATCTTGATGAGTTCATCACCAGGGAGTAGGGCCATGGACCTGAAATCGATAAAGCGCATTCCCACCCGCCGCGACTTTCTTCAACAGTCCGGCTGGGGACTGGGAACCATCGCACTGTGGAACCTGCTGGCCCGCGAGGGCCGCGCCGGAGTACCTGCGGAAGGACTGCCCAGCGTCAACCCGATGGCACCGAAAGCCCCTCACTTCAATCCAACTGCCAAGAATGTGATTCTTTTGTTCATGGCGGGAGGACCCAGCCACCTGGACCTGTTTGATCCCAAGCCTGGGATGAACAAGTGGGAAGGAAAACCGTTACCCGAGTCGATGAGGAAGGCAATCGACGTCGCCTTCGTCAAGCCCACGGCGAATGTCTGGGCCAGCCCTCGGAGTTTCAAGCCCCACGGAGAATCTGGGATGGAGCTCTCCGATCTGCTTCCCTATACGGCAAAGCGTGTGGACGACATCTGTCTGATCCGGTCCATGTTCACCGAACAAGTCAACCACCACCCCGCCCAGCTGATGATGAGTTGTGGCTCCGGCCTCGGCGGGCGTCCCGCGATGGGTTCCTGGGTGACTTACGGTCTGGGAAGCAGTTCGGAGAACCTTCCGGGTTTTGTCGTCCTGAGCTCGGGCGGCGGCACCAGTGCCGGAAGTGGGACCTGGACCAGCGGATTCCTGCCTTCCAGCTACGAGGGAGTCCCGATGCGGAGCCAGGGCGATCCGGTGCTCCATCTGTCCAATCCTCCCGGGCTCAGCCGCCCGGAGCAGCGGGCTCGCCTGGACGTCCTGCGCGAACTGAACGAGCAGCGCTATCTCCGCACCGGAGATCGTGAGATCGCCGCTCGAATCGCCTCCTACGAGCTGGCCTTCCGAATGCAGGCGAGCTGTCCCGAGCTGCTCGATTTTTCCAAGGAATCGTCCCGCACCCTGGAGAGTTACGGCGTCAAGAACGAGCTGAGCGGCCCCTTTGCCACCAACTGTCTGCTGGCGCGGCGCATGGTCGAGCGGGGTGTTCGCTTTGTCCAGGTCTTGCACAACGGTTGGGACCATCACGGAAAGTTGAACTCAGGCATGGAAAAGCTCTGTGGTGCCACCGATCAAGCCACGGCCGCTCTCTTGAAAGATCTCAAAGAGCGCGGCTTACTGGACTCTACCCTGGTTATCTGGGGTGGTGAGTTCGGGCGGACTCCCATCGTGGAGAACCGCAGCGGCGACAAGGACGGAATGGGCAGGGACCATCATCGGCTGGCCTTCAGCATGTGGATGGCAGGTGGAGGAATCAAGGACGGACAGGTGATCGGGAAGACGGATGATCTGGGGTTCGCCATTCTCGAGGACAGGGTCCATGTCCATGACCTACACGCCACCATCCTGCACTGCCTGGGACTGAACCATACGCAGTTGACCTACCGGCATCAGGGCCGCGAGTTTCGCCTCACTGATGTGGCTGGCGAGGTGGTTGATAAGGTGCTTGCTTGAGAAGGTAGCGGTGGTCTCCAGGCCGCCGTGCCTCGAGCCAAGGGCTCGAAAGAAGAAAAATACTTCGGTCTGGAGACCAAAGCTACGTCCAAGGATTTGGACATTTTCCGCTAAAAAGAGCTTGACAATCGGTTGGCAGCTCGTTTTAAATCGCCGACTATCTAATTTTGGATGGTCCTAAACTGTTTTCGTGAAAAAGGACGGTAGCTACCGCTCCACAGCCTGGCCCGCAAGGAGAAACACAGATGAAGAGAAGAGTCGCGACTATAGGTGTTCTCGTACTCATGTTCTTTCTGGTCTCGCCCAGTGTGAGAGCACAGCAGATCTCCGGGACCATCACGGGGAACGTTAAAGACTCCTCGGGAGCAGTGCTCCCGGGAGCTGATGTTACCGCCACCAATACGGCCACTCGAGTGGATTCGGTTGTGGTGGTGAACGACGACGGACTCTACCGAATCCCCAACCTTCCCCCGAGTGTCTACGATCTCACCGCAGCCCTGCCTGGCTTCAAGACGGCGGTGGTCAGTGGAATCGAAGTCCAAGTGGGCGCGGTGGTCAGGCGAGATGTGACGCTGGATGTGGGTCAAATCGCGGAGCAAGTGACGGTAGAGGCCAACCGAAACGTTGTGGAGTCGGAGGAGCCCTCCCTGGGTGAAATCGTCAGTGAAAAGGAGATTCTCGAGCTTCCCTCGGGCGAGAAGAACTTCATGACCCTGGCCAGCATTACCGCCGGGGTGGTTCCCGAGCTGCCCACGGGCGAATTCGGTTCACAGTATGCGAACCGGAATAATCTACAGGTAGCCATTTCGGGACAGAGGCATGTGTCGACCAACGTCCTTTTTGACGGGATACCCAGCAAGGAATTCTATATTGGACTCGTGGCCACGGTGCCGGCGGTAGAAACACTGAAAGAGTTCAAAGTCCAGATAAGGTTACTTTGCGGGCAATTATGACACTGCCGCCGTCATCAACGTGGTGACCAAATCGGGCAGCAACGACGTTCATGGCACGGCGTGGTGGGCTTTTGAAAAGGATGGCCTCAACGCACGCAATTTCTTCGATGCCGGGAAACCGGATGCGAAGCGTAACCAGTATGGTATCGAGGCGGGCGGCCCGGTTGTCTCGGACAAGTTGTTCTGGTACGGAAGCTATGAAGGGATTCGTGCCAACCTCAACAGTACGGCCAGAGGAAATGTTCCCAACCAGGGATGGCTGAGTGGGGACTTTTCCGATATCCTGGCCGACACCCAGTTGATGGATCCCCTGACAGGGACCCCCTTCGCCGGTAACCAGATTCCCTCCTCCCGATTCGACGGTTTCGCCCAGACCTGGCTAGGCTCGGGGTTTATTCCGGGTCCCACGAATCCAGGTGAACCAAACAATTTTGTCGGTCCCGACCTGGTTGAATTGGACGAGGACAAGTATCTGGTGCGCTTCGACTACGCTGCTTCCGACAACGATAAGTTTTTCGGCCGTTATTCCCGCAGCCGATCGGATCGGCTGGAAGACCGGATCATTCGGGAGGATTCGACCCGCCCGCTGAACGCAGACAATTTGGTGGTCGACTGGGTCCACGTGTTCAGTCCTTCATTGACACTCAATGTCAAGGGCGGGCTCAACAAGGTCGATTTCTCCGCCGCCGGCCGATCCCAGGACACTACAACCGATTGGGGTCAGTTCTTTGGCGTGAAGAATATCAACGAAACTTCGGTGTGCAACCGAGTGATGTCGCTGGGCATCGGCGGCGTGGGTGGTTTTGGGACCTGGAGCAACAACTGTGAAGAACCGGTTCAGAAGGATCAGCACTACATCTTCAACGTGAACTGGATCCGGGGAAAGCACCAGGTTATGTTTGGCGCCGAGGTGCGAAGAAAGCGCCAGGACCTGGCCATCGTGAGCGGTCACGCTGGGCGTTTCAGCTATGACAACAATTTTAGCGGGAACAATTTCGCCGACTTCCTGCTGGGCCATCCCAGCGGTATCGATGGGGTTAATTACCGGAATCCTGTCAAGAAGAGTGCCTTCTGGTACAACGGTTTCATTCAGGATGACATCAAGCTGACCCAGAATTTCACCCTGTCCCTGGGGATGAGGTATCAGGTCTATCCCTGGGAGACCGACGAAGACCGCCTCCTCATGCTGTTTATCCAGCAGGGTGACGGCAGCACCATCCAGGCCTCAGATAGCAAACCAAGGCTGGTCGACATTGATGGGAATGACTTCGCGCCCCGGAGTGGCTTCGCCTGGACGCCGGGTGGGCGGGATGATCTCGCCATCCGCAGCAGCTTCGGCGTCTTCTACGATGATGTGCCCGGCAACGATCGAGGCTGGGACGCCATCGGACCCAGTGTCGGCGTAGGTCAGAACTTCATCAGCGATCTACTGAGTCCCACGCTGCTCACTACAGGCCAGCTCCCTGATCCGCCGACGATCGACGCAACCTCGATCATGGGCCCGAACGTCTTCTTCATCATGAATAGTGAGACGCAGCGGCGTAATCCCTACCAGCAAGTGTGGACGTTGAGCCTGCAGAAGACCTGGGGCAACGACCTGTTCACTGAAGTTGCCTACGTCGGCTCCCACGGCATTCACATGTCCAAGCGTCGCAACCTCAACGTGTCGCCCACTCCTAACGAGCCTGAGTGTGGCTCCGAATGCCGAATCGCGCGGCGGCCCTTCAAGAACTACGCCTGGATCCTGACCGACCAGGGCGAAGGCCAGGCCTACTATCACGGCCTGGAGACCAGCTTGCGCAAGCGCTTGAGTAGCGGCTTTAGCTTTACCGCCGCCTATACCTACTCCAAGTCGCTGGACTGGGACTCTTTCGACAACAAGGGCGCGCGTGCCTACATTCCAGGCAAGCCGGATAAGGGCCGCAGCACCTTCGACGTGCGGCAGCGCTTTGTCACCAGTTTCATCTATGAAACGCCCATGATGCAGGGTATGAACCCGGCGGCTCGGCACGTGTTGGGTGGATGGCAGCTTTCCGGGATCGCCAGCTTTCAAACCGGATTCGGTTTTTCTCCCACTACCTCGTTCGATCCTTCCAACACCGAGCAGATCGCTACCAACAAACGTCCCGATCGCACTTGCGACGGAAATTCCTCTTCGCAGACGATCAACCAGTGGTTTGACACCAGCTGTTTTCAACTGCCGGCTCTGGGGACGTTTGGAAATACCGGCGTCCATTTTCTGGACACCGACGGCTATACCAACTTCGATTTCTCGCTGGCCAAGAACTTCTACATTCCCCAGATCAACGAGCAGTCCAAGATGCAAGTTCGTTTCGACTCCTTCAATTTCTTCAATAACGTGAATTTCGGCAAGCCGGGTAGTCGCCTGGAGCGGACCAGTTTCGGAGTCGTAGGGAGCGCCCTACCGGGGCGCGTCATCCAGATTGGCCTTAGATTCTCATTCTGAAGCAAGCAGGTGAGGGGCGGCTTTGCCCTCACCTGCTTCTCTTCCCTACAGAACTATAGGTGTGCAAGAATAGGGCCTTTTCCGAGGCCCTATTCTTGTCGAAGGTACCCAGTTCCAAGCACCAGACCACAAGCGAATCCAAAATCCCAAAAACCCAGTGCACCCACTTCGTTACCCTGTTCGCCAGAGCATTGGTCGCGGGAATCCTAGCTTTTCTCAGCTTTAGCCTCAGCACTGCTCCCCTCCTTTCGCAGCAGGACCGGAGCCAGGCAATGGAGCTCTATCAGAGTGCCATCGCCCTACTGGAGTCAGGTGACTTCGCCGGAGCTGAGGAGAAGATTCAAAAGCTTCTCACAGATTTTCCGAGCATACCCCAGGCTCTAAACGTGGCGGGTATCATCGCCGATTTGCGGGGACAGCGAGAGCGATCGATCGAATACTTTGAACGCGCCTTGAGCGTCCGTGATGACTTCATCGACGCTCGAAGCAACCTGGCACGCCTCTACACCAAAACCGAGCGTTACGAAGAGGCCAAGCAGCAGTTCGAGCGGGTACTGCGGTTCGACCCCACTCATGTTCCCTCCCTCAGGGGGTTGGCTGAAGTGCGCTATGAGACGGGTGACTTCGAAGCCGCTCTGGAAGGTGTCAGCCGTGCGTTGCTTCAGGTGCCTGAAGATCCGGACCTGCTCCTGCTATTGGCCAAGACTCAGTTCAAGCTCAAGAGGGAAGAGGAGGCTGCGGAGACGACCCGCAGACTGCGGCAGCTCTTCGCCCAGGATGGGGAAAGACTCCACGCCCTGGGGTTGCTGCTGCTGGATAACGCGCGCTACGCCGATGCGGTCACGATTCTCAGAGAAGCCGCCGAACGGCAAGGGCGAGATCCCGAGATCGTCAACTCCATGGGCATAGGCTACGGTCTGGCCAGGAAGGTGAAGCAGGCGATCGCATCTTTTCAAGAATCAGTTCGGCTCCGTCCTCTAGGACCGCAGGGCTACTTTCACTTGGCGCTCTCCTATGGCATGCAGGGACGCTTTGAGGAAGCCTCCATTGAGCTTCGCAAGGCGCTGAAATTGGACCGGAATTTTACCGAAGCGGCTCACCACCTGGGCATCAGCCTCTACAAGCAGGGACTCGAACAGGAGGCCCGGCCTTTCTTCGAGCGGGTTCTGGAGCGACAGCCAAACCGGACCGAGACCCTCTACTATCAGGCCCTTATCCGTTTCCAAGAGGCAGATTACAAGGGGAGCCTGGGCCTCCTAACCCGAGTGCTGGAATTGCAGGAGGACCACTTTGCCGCTCACTACAAAGCGGCGCAGGTCCACGCCAAGCTGGGACAGAAGGCGGAAGCAGGCCGGCTTCTCCGGAAATTCAAACAGCTGGAAGTTCAACAGGAGCTCTCGAGAAAGGAACGCTTCCACATCTATGCGGGCGTTGGCGACGACTTCTCCGTCTTTGGATCTCAGGCTCCCGATCGAAAATGAGTAGGCTCTCGCTTCCGGTCGCGATTCTGGTGATGCTGCTCTCGACGTTACCGGCTGTGCCTCCTGTCCAATTCAAGGACATTACCTCAAAGGCTGGCATCAATTTCGAACATTTCAATGGAGTGGCCGGAGACTTCTATTTTCCGGAAATAGCCGGACCGGGAGCCGCTTTTCTCGATTATGACGGGGATGGAGACCAGGACGTTTTCCTGGTCAACGGATCCAGCCTGCCCACACCCAACCCTCACAAAGACCCGAACAGCAAGCTTCTTCAAAACGACGGCGCTGGATCGTTTGTGGATGTCACCGCCGAGTCGAAGATCGATCTCAGGGGCTTCTTCGGCATGGGCGCGGCTGCTGGAGACTACGACAACGACGGCGATCCGGACCTGTACGTCACCGGATATCTCAGAAGTGTCCTCTTGGTCAACAGCGGCGACGGAACCTTTTCCAACAGAACCGAGGCGGCAAAGGTCTCGAACCTAGGACACTGGGCCACCAGCGCCGGCTTTTTTGACTATGATCGGGACGGTCTCCTCGATCTCTTCGTCTGCAACTACGTGCTCTTCGACACCGACTCAAACCCACCCTGTTCCGGTGGTGGGTTTCGATCCTATTGCCACCCCAGCGCTTTTGAGGGCGACCCGAGTGTTCTCTATCACAACAACGGGGACGGGACCTTTACCGATGTGAGCCAGGCCAGCGGCATTGCGGGATCCCCAGGCAAGTCGCTGGGAGTCGCCTTCGCCGACTACGATCAGGATGGCTGGCTGGATGCGTTCGTGGCCAACGATACCGTGGCCGATTTCCTCTTCCACAATCAAGGAGACGGAACCTTTCAGGAAGTGGCCTTCCTGGCTGGGGTTGCCTACAACGAGGACGGTCATGCCCGAGCCGGAATGGGAGTCGATTTCGGCGACTTCGATAGGGATGGACGGCTGGATCTGATTGTCACCAACTTCACTTCCGAAGGCAATGCTCTGTTCCGCAACGCAGGAGACGGCTCCTTCGCCGAAGTGACCCGCCATACCGGGATTCGGAAGAACAGCTTTCTCAAGGTGGGGTTCGGCGTTCGGTTCTTCGATTACGACAACGACATGGATCTGGACGTGTTGGCAGTCAATGGGCACGTGATCCCGCGAATTGCCGAGTATCGAGACGATACCACCTTCGCTCAGGAGAAACTCCTCTACGTCAATCACGAAGGGAAGTTCGAGGAACGTTCTCAGGAATCGGGTGACTGTTTCTCGACTCAAGGCGTAGGGCGGGGAGCTGTCTTCGCCGATATCGACAACGACGGAGACGTCGACGTACTGGTGACCAACAACGGCGGTGGCGTACAGCTGCTGAGAAACGACGGCGGCAATCGAAACAACTGGCTGCTGCTGAAGCTGGTAGGCAGGAAAAGCAACCGGGACGGCATCGGCGCTCGCATCACGGCGCAGATAGGAGACCGAACCCTCGTCACCCAGGTTCAGAGGGCGGCCAGCTATCTGTCCAGCCAGGACGAGCGTGTCCATCTCGGATTGGGCAAATCGTCCCTGGTTGGTGAGCTCCAGATCGACTGGCCCAGCGGCATCCGACAGACCCTGCAGGACCTGCCCTCCAATCAGATCCTGACAGTCGAAGAGACAGCCCCGGATGGAAACTGACCCTTCCCAGCGGGAGGTGGGCTTTGTCAACTTACTGAGACTTCCGCTGTCTTCCCTCTCGTGTCCGATCGGACCCACTTTGGGATCAAGGCATGGGAAATGGGTGTTGTCAAAACCAAGCGAGGTCAATCCCAACGGGATTGCGTCTTCCAGCCCAGGGTTTCCGAACCCTGGGTAAGAGAGTGAACTCCCTAAGAATCAACCCTGTAAGGGTTGCGTCCTGACCCATTCGTTGCCCTTCTGTACGCAACCCATTCAGGGTTGAAATCCAGGGGCAACACCGTTGACCCAGGGTTCGGAAACCCTGGGCTGAAATACGGAATCCCTTCAGGATTCACCTCCTTCCTAGGCCCAAAAGAAGTAGATGAAAGTGGACTAAACCACATGTAAACACCTGAAATGCCAGACCTGACGGGTATTCTGGGGTTGTCAAAGAAACTTCAGAACAAGCCGAAAGGAGGCATTTCAGGTGAAGAAAAAGGATAGCGCAATCATCCGCAAACGGGAAGCAGAGGTTGCTCAGCGATTGAGCCCCAGCTGGAACGGTCAAGACCCGAAACCGGTGCTCTCGCCCGAGGTCATCAGCTACGAGGTCTCGGAGAAAACGGGTGCGGTCAGTTACGGTGGTCTGGGGCTGCTGCAGCAGGTGGTGAAGTGGAGTGGGCTGGGGAAAGCCATTGACCAGGCGGTGACGCTGCTCAAACGCCACCAACCGTACCACGAATCGGACCACGTCCTGAGCCTGATCTACAACGTGGCCACGGGCGGGACCCGCTATCAGGATATTGAACTGCGACGTCAGAGTGTGAGTTTCCTGGAGGCGGTGGGAGCCGAGAAGATCCCCGCCCCCAGCACGGCCGGAGACTTTGTGCGCCGCTTTGACGCGCCCGACGTGGTGGATCTGATGGAAGCCGTCAATGCCAGCCGCCTCAAGGTCTGGGCCCAACAACCGGCCCGTTTCTTCCAACGGGCGGAGATCGACGTGGATGGGACGATGGCCCCCACGAGCGGCGAATGCAAGGAAGGGATGGAGATCAGCTACGACGGGCAGTGGGGCTATGCGCCGCTGATCGTGACGCTGGCCAATACGGGAGAGGTGCTCTATGCGGTCAACCGCTCGGGCAACCGTCCCTCTCATGAGGGAGCGGCCGAATGGCTGGATCGGAGTATCGAGCTGGTTCGAGAGGCGGGTTTTCGGAAGGTGCGCCTGCGCGGGGACACGGATTTTTCGCTGACGGCTCATTTTGACCGTTGGACGGAGGCGGGCGTGGAGTTTGACTTCGGGATCGACGCCCATCCGAGCTTCGTCAAGTGGGCGGAGGCGTTGCCAGAAGCGAGATGGAAAGAGCTGGGGCGCCCCAGCCAGGGGAAAGGAAAAGGGAAGAAGCGGCGCCAGCGGCGGGACAAAGTGAAGCCGGAGATTGTCAAGAGACGCGGGTTCAAGACGCTGACGCTGGAACGGGAAGAGATTGCGGAGATCGACTACCGTCCGAGCAAAGCGAAGCGAACCTATCGGATGGTGATCTTGCGCAAGACGATCCTGGTCGAGAAAGGCCAGAAGCG
Source organism: Acidobacteriota bacterium (assembly GCA_965219855.1). GTDB lineage: Bacteria > Acidobacteriota > UBA6911 > RPQK01 > JAJDTT01 > CAUZIZ01. Next base: position 157,740 of record CBDCOR010000006.1, on the reverse strand, counting down.
GCTGCTGCCGCAGACGCGCTACCACTTTTATGTCACCAATATCTCGGCCAGAACGTTGGGAACGGCGGGAGTCGTACGGGAAAACAACCGGCGCTGCAACCAGGAGAACGTCATTGAACAACTCAAGAACGGAGTCGAGGCCCTGCGGATGCCCTCGGATACGCTGGTAGCCAACTGGGCCTATCTGGTGATTGCGGCTCAAGCCTGGAATCTGAAGGCCTGGATGGGGTTGGTGCTGCCGGCGCGACTGCAAGCCCGAGAGCTGGTGAAGATGGAGTATCGCCGTTTCCTGCGAGAGGTCATTGAAATGCCCTGCCAGATTTTGCGCAGGGGCCGACAGTTGGTCTATCGGCTGCTGGATGTCAATGGTTGGAGCCGTCTTCTCTTGGAAGGCAGTAAGTGGTTGAAACACCGGCCAGCTACCTGAAACTGAAAGGAGATAAAGTAGCTCCGAGGGTCGCCAGAGCTGGGGCGAGGTGTCTCTACAAACGCCCCCCAAGAGGGCAGAATCGTTTTCCCTGAGCGATCGGCGTGGAGGACAGCTGAAGACGTGCCTGTTCTGAGTGACTTCGCGCCGAAATTTAGAATTTAGGTCTCCAAAATGGCTCCTCGGAGCCGACAAAGGGGTCTAGTTTCGAACTTGCGCTTATTTTGGGCCTAGGCAGTCAGGGCGCCATCACTCCAGAAGTTGACGCCAAATGAACGCGGCAGACGCTGCGAGCCCTGCCAACCAATCAGAGCCTGACGTCCAAAGAGACAGCTCACGATGGAAGCCGGTCTTTTTTCAGAAACAGGCATTGGCTCCGAACGCGAGTATGGGCATAATGAGTCGTATGCTACAGGCTAATAATCCTGACGCGCTGATTGTCGGCGCTGGACGTTTTCAGTACAGGGCGGTCGAGGGTTGGGACCAGCTGCCCCCCGGCTGGCAGTATGTCGACGTGGTGGGAGTCGCCACCGACTCGCGGGACCGCGTCTACGTTTTCAATCGGGGTGAGCACCCGCTGGTGGTGTTCGACGCCGATGGCAATTTCTTGCGGGAGTGGGGTGCAGGGAAGTTCGTTCGTCCCCATGGGATAATGATCGGGCCTGATGACCTGATGTATCTGATCGATGACAAGGGGCATTCGGTCCGCAAATATACTCTGGAAGGGGACCTGCTGCAGACCGTCGGTCCAAGCGGCCAGGCCAGCGATACCGGCGTAGTCGACTTCGATTACCGCACCATGAAACAAGCCGCACCACCCTTCCACTTCCCAACCAACCTTGCGTTGGCCCCGGATGGACAGATGTTCGTATCGGACGGCTACGGCAACGCGCGTGTGCATCGCTTCAGCCCTGAGGGAAACCTGCTTCAATCCTGGGGCGACCCCGGAGACGGTCCGGGACAGTTCCACCTGCCCCACGGCGTTTGCCTCGATAGCAACCAGCGTGTGTTCGTGGCCGACCGGGAGAACAACCGTCTGCAGATTTTCTCAACCGACGGCGAGTATCAGGAACAGTGGACCGATGTGGCACGTCCCACCAATATCTTCATCGATGCGGAAGACAACGTCTTCGTATCTGAGGCGGGAATGCGGGTCGGGCTGTTTCCCTGGATGGAGCCGGATTGGGCCGCAACCGGTGGTCGTATCAGCATTTTCAGCAAAGAGGGTAACTTGCTGGCACGATGGGGTGGCGGCGACGATCCCTGTGCTCCCACGGACTTTTTCGTGCCGCACGATGTCTGGCTCGATTCGCGTGGCAGCATCTATATTGGCGAGGTCACCTGGGCTGCCGGCGGCAATGCTGGGATGGTGCCGAAGGACTGCCCTCGGCTCAGGAAGTATGAGACGGCGGTGCCGTGACCCTGTTCCTCGAATAGACCTGCGTCATCGTCGTTGTCAGGTCGATTAACCCCAAAAAAAGGAGAAATTCATGCCGCGAGAGATCATCAGCCAAACTGCTGGGAAACCCTACAGTCGAGGGACCCGAAACGGAAACATGCTGTTCGTTTCCGGGCAGATGGGCCTGGACGCAAATGATAAAGAGGTCCCGGGAGGCGTGGGCCCCCAGATGGTCCAGACCATGGAGTACATCAAGGAGATCCTGGCCGAAGCCGGGGCGACACTGGATGACGTCATGATGACCAATGTCTACCTGGCGGACCTGGTGGGTGATTACGACGAGATGAATCGGGTCTACCGCGAATACTTCGGGACCACCAACATGCCGGCCCGCGCCACGGTAGAGATCAGCCGGCTGGCGTTCGACCTGAAGGTCGAAGTCTCCTGTATCGCGATCGTCAATTCGTAACCGACTTCGGTGGTGGCGTACCTGTTTAGCCTCTGCTCGACCACCGCGTAGAGACCCTGGGCAACCGGGCGAGGGGCGCTTTCAGCGACTGAGCGTGTGCAGGGTCAGTCCTGCCAGATCCTTCTCCCTATCGGGTAACAACCAACTTGCCAGCCAGCCAGCGATGAAGCAGCTCAGGATACCGATTCCGCCATACAGGAAAAAGTGCACCATTTGCCGGCTGCTGACCACATAGAGCAGAATCGCGCTGACGGCGAAGCCGAGAACGATGCCACGACTGCTGGTTCGACGGGTGAAGATGCCGGCCGCGAAGAGCCCTGCCAGGCCACCACCGAAAAGACCGGTGATCTTCTGAAACTGGTCCCACATGGAGCCGCCTGGGTGTGCTGCCAGATAGAGTGCTAGTCCGGTGCCTGCGATTCCCAAAGCGACGGTGATCGCACGGGCCCCGTTGAGGAAATGCCGTTCGCTTCGTGGGCCGCTGAACCTCCTATAGAAATCAGTGGTGAGGGCCATCGCCATCGAGTTCATGCTGGAGTCCAGGCTGGACATGGACGCGGCAAAAAGTGCGGCGATGGCCAGTCCCGCAATTCCCATGGGTAACTGTTGAGCCATGAACCAGGGAAAGATCTCGTCGGTCTGAGCCGCTGGGTTCAGCAGTTGGGGATGGACCTTGTAGAAAGCCCACAGTGCCGTCCCGACCGCAAAGAACAGGGCCCAGCCTGGTACCGACATGGCCGCATTGATCCAAATTGCTCGAGCGGCCTTTTTTTCATTGGGCGTGGTTAGATACCTTTGCACACAGGTCTGGTCGGCGCTGTAGGGAATCATGAACTTGAAGAAATTGCCCAGGATCACGACCCAAAGTGCGGTTGTGGTCGCATCCCAAGTCGAGTCAACCGCGTGAAACTTGCCTGCAGCCATCCCCATGGAAATGATCTGGCTGATCCCTCCTGGAATCCCCGAGGTGATGATGAAAAAGCTCAGGAGAGCACCCCCAAAAGTGATCACAACCTGAAGCACGTCCGTCCAAATGACTGCTTCGATTCCACCCAGCACGGTATAGGCCGTGGCCACGGTCCCCATGATCAGAATGCACCAATAGATGTCGAATCCAGTCACCGCTGCCAAGGCAAGAGCTGGGAGGTAGAGAACGATGCCCATGCGGGCAAACTGGAGCGCGACGAATGCCCCGCTACCTATGAGCCTGGCGGCAACACCGAATCGCTTTTCGAGATATTCGTATGCGCTACTCACTCCCAGCTGGCGGAAGAATGGTAGGTAGAAGCGAATGATGAAGAAAGGCACCGTGACGATCATCATGTTCCCGAAGAAGTAGACCCAATTTGTTCGATACACCAGAGCGGGTATGGCCATAAACGAGATGGCACTGATGGATGTCCCAAACAGGCTCAGACCGCAGGCCCACGAAGGAATGCGTCGGCCCGCCAGGAAAAAGTCATCGGTCCCGTGCTCTCGACCCGAGAAGTAGACTCCCATCCCAATTAGAACCGCCAGATAGACAGCCAGGGTGGCGTAATCCAGAGGATGTAGCCCCGCTGTCCTGGTCGGTGGCTTGGCCCAGACCATTCGCAAGGTCTGTAGATCGGGCCCCTCTTCCACACGAGCCGCGAGCACGCGTCCTCGCCAATACGCGAGGGGTGTGGAAGGACCCGGTTTCTGGTCCAGGAAGAGGGCATCGGCCTGACTGACGGGTTTCCCCGACCAATCGGTCCAGGTGTCCGTTATTGTGTGGTACGCCATTATGTCGGGGACTTGAGCCGCTCCGCGAGCGGCCGTGACAAGCAGGTGCGATTGCCCCAGGGCGATGGCCGGTACCGAAGCCCCGGCCACGGGGTGGGGCAAGTCTGCCAGCCTCTTCCAACCCAGGCCACTGGTGTAGCGGTAGGCGTCCTGGAGAGGGCGATGCTGCCGCGGAGCTCGCTTCTGGTCGGGCGTCTCCAGGCCGCCGAACAGAAAAAGGGATCCGTCCTGGGCGGCCGCAACCGCTCTGGTTCGTGGCGGTCCTGGCCAAGGTTCGAGCTCTGTCCAGCTTCGAGTGTTGGGGCTGTGAGACAGGTCCAATGACCAGAACCCGGCTTGGGCCGCCGCGGTGAAGGCGATATAAAGGGTGTTGTCCCGCAAAGCCGCGCTGAAATGACTGGCGGGTCGGGGCAGGGAGGGGAGCTCCCGGCGCTGGATCTGCCCGGCGCTGAGCTCCAGAAGAAAGGCGTCCGTTTGGGCGCCGGATTGGTTCAGCCCGCCCAGGCAGATGAGAGAGTCTCTCCAGGTCAAAGAAACGCCGTGAGCGACCGGCCGGGTGAGTCGCAGCTCGGTACCCAACCATCCAGCAGCCGGATCCTCCAGGATGAAGATTCTATCGGAGTAGATTGGCGATTCTGACTGGCTGCCTGCAGGACGCGATCCTCCGGCAACCAGGAACGAGTCTCCGGAAACGCCCATGAAGGCGCCCTCGAAGCCCAGGCTGCCGGAAAGCTCCGGCAGTCTTTCCCACTGAGGAGCTGGCCGATGCCCGCCGGAGGCCCCAGCAAGGGCCAACCTGGTGCTCAGCAGTATCAGGACAACAGGGAACAGTGCCTGCCACGGGGGTCGTCCAAACCGTGTCCTCACCTGTATCCTCACGGCAAGCATCTTATCACCGCGATGAACTCACGCTGTCTCCTCGCTGAGGAAAGTAACAGTCCGCTGAGGAAAGTAACAGTCTGTCCCCTTCTCGGACAGCCTTCCGCCGAAGAAGGCTGCTTGAGAACGCCAAGCGTCGACGCAGGTACTGAGTGAGTTGATAGTTTGTGACTTTCCGCAACCCGATATGGTTGAATTAGGAATCTGAATTCTGGCTTCTTGCCGGGGGTGGCGTTACCTTACGCCTACACGGGCACCACGGCCAGCTGCAGGTTGGAGGAAACTCAGTGGATCCTTTGAAGCCTCGGTTCTTGGGGAAAACGGGTGTGCAAGTGACGCCGCTGGGACTGGGTGCTGCACAGCTTGGAGAGCTCTACGTCAAGGTCAGTGAGGAGCAGGCACAGCAGACGCTAAAGACCGCCTATGGCTCCGGCGTTACCTACTTCGACAGCGCTCCTTGGTACGGGAGGGGTTTGAGCGAGCATCGGGTGGGGCATTTTCTACGCAGTCAGCCCCGTCCTAGTTTCGTCCTCTCGACCAAAGTCGGCAGGGTTTTCTTCCGGCCTCGCGACCCCGGGAAGTTTGACAGTGGAGGCTGGGCGGGCGGCCTGCACTTTGAGCACCGATTCGATTACAGCTACGATGGCGTGATGCGGTCGTACGAAGACAGCATGCAGCGCCTGGGCATGACCCAGGTCGACTTGCTGCTGGTTCACGATCTGGATGTCTCTGAGCATGGCAGCCAGGAAGTGGTCGATTCCCATTTCAGGCAGCTCCTCGCCGGCGGCTGGAAAGCCCTGGAGGAATTGCGCTCGAGCGGTGAGATCCAGGGGATTGGTGCCGGACTCAATGTGACTGGAATGGTCGCCCGTTTTCTCGACAGCTTTGACATGGACTTTTTTCTGCTGGCCATGCCCTACACACTGCTAGACCAGGAGGCGCTGGATGACGAGCTTCCACGCTGTTCCGAGCGAAACGTGAGCGTCATTATCGGGGCACCCTACAGCTCGGGAATTCTGGCCACCGGCGCCATAGCAGGCGCCCATTATCGGTACGAAGAGGCAAGCGAAGAGGTGCTGTCTAGAGTCCGCCGCATCCAGACGATTTGCAATCGGCACGAGGTTCCACTCCGGGCAGCGGCGCTTCAATTCCCCCTGGGCCACTCTTCCGTGGCCTCGGTAATTCCGGGCGCAGACACTCCGCAGCAGGTGATTGACAATCTCAACCAGATGCGCGTCGCGATTCCAGAAGACCTCTGGAAGGAGCTGAAGGCCGCAGATCTGTTACGCCGAGACGCCCCGGTTTGCTAAGCTGAAACTTGATTGGAATCGTCTGCACGTCCGAACGTCTGAACGTCGCACGTCTCTTGTCGCTGGACAGCGTGGCGGGGAATGAGACCAGCAATGCGAAACCCATGGTGCCCCCGAGTCGGATGGGTAGGGCGCCGGCTTCCATGACTTGAGTAGTTTCTTTCTCGAATGATCCGGCGGTCGGCAGCCGGGGGGCGCTCCTAAGCTGAAACTTGATTGGCGAATGTAGCTTTGGCCTCCAGGCCGAAGTCTTGTTTTTCCGAGCCTTTGGCTCGGACGGCGGCCTGGAGCCCACCGCTACGCCGGACCCAAAGTTTTCCCCTGAATGACCCTGAAAACAGATGCACCAAGTTGAACTGGCTGAGATAATGGAGCCTCAACCTAAATGGGCTCTCTTGACGGGCCAACTATTGAGACGGAGGTATTTCCCATGAAACTAGCGCTGATTCAGATGGAAAGTACCATTGGCGGACTCGACGAGAACGTTGACCGAGCGTCGAGCTTTATTGACGAAGCAGCCGGCGAAGGCGCACAGCTGCTCGTCCTGCCGGAATTTTGGAGTACCGGATACTTCCCTCTGGCGGTGGATTACAGCCTCTATGATCTGGCCGACAGCGAGGACGGTAGGGCGACCACGGCGGTCAAGGAGAAGGCCCGGCGACACGGTGTCCACATCGCCTCCACCATTTATGAGCGGCAAGCCCCCGGCCTCTTCTACAACACTTCCATGATGGTGAATCCTGCGGGCGAAGTCATCAGCAAATATAGAAAGGTTCATGTTCCGGCAAGGAGAGGCCTGGAGAAGCTGTTCTATCGGGGTGGTTCCAAGTTTCCGGTGGCCCGGGTCGGGGAGTGGCAGGTCGGCACCATGCTCTGCTACGACACCTTGTTGCCCGAGCCCGCCCGCTGTCTCGCCTTGAACGGGGCGGAATTGATTCTGGCTCCATTTGGTGCCTCCACCACCGAGGGAGGGATCTGGGAGCACATGATCATCACCCGGGCCTTCGAAAACGGTGCCTACGTGGCTGCCTGTAACGCTGTCGGCGATTTGAAACTGCCCGATGGGGATGGCTTCACCCTGGGCGGCAAAAGCATCATCGTCGACCCCGAAGGCGGCATCGTGGCCGAGGCCGAAGCGGAGGACTCACTGCCGTAGGACGGGGAAGGGGCGACTTCGTAGATGCCCGCCCGTTCCTCCAGGTCACCGTCCAGAGGAAAGTGCAGGAGGAGTCCTTCAGGTACGGACCAATCGGACATCTCGGAGCCGCCGACCCAGGCCTCCCAGGCCGGCTGCCTTTCCCGAACCATTTCCTGAAGGGCAGCGTATTTCTGTTCGGCAGCCGCCAGCTCGCGGTCCAGCTGCTTCAGCGTGTCCTGCTGCTCCGGGGTGGGCGCCTTGATCAGCGGCTCCTCGTTCGCGAAGTTGTAGACGAATCCTTTTTCGGGAACGTTGTTGAAGTAGGCGAATAGCTGATAGTACTCCTTCTGGCTGATGGGATCGAACTTGTGGTCGTCGCAGCGAGCACAGCCGACGGTCAATCCCAACCACACGGTCGAGGTGGTCTCGAGCCGATCGGCGACGTACTCCACCCGGAACTCTTCGTCGATGATTCCTCCTTCGGCGTTACTCCGATGGTTGCGGTTGAATGCGGTGGCGATGATCTGGTCTCGGGTTGCATTGGGTAGCATATCGCCCGCGATTCGCTCAATAGTGAAGCGATCGAAAGGCAGGTTCCGGTTGAAGGCGGCGATGACCCAGTCTCGCCAGCGCCACATGTTCCGTTCGCCGTCACTCAGATAACCGTTGGTGTCGGCGTAGCGGGCCACGTCGAGCCAGAGGCCTGCCATCCGCTCACCGTATCGGGGGGACTGGAGAAGACGATCGACCACCTTTTCGTAGGCTCGAGGCGAAGAATCCTTCAGGAACGCGTCGAGCTCCAGAGGTGAAGGTGGTAGACCCGTTAGATCGAGGGTCAGCCGGCGAATCAGTATTGCAAGGTCGGCCTCGGGAGAGGGCTTTAGCCCCTCTCGTTTCAGCCTGCTCAAGATGAAGTAGTCAATCGGCTTACGGGACCCGTCGTGGGTTTCTAGCGCTGGGTCAGACATCCGCCTGGGGGCTATGAACGACCAGTGTCCCTGCCACTGGGCACCCTGCTCAATCCATAGCCGGATGCGGTCTATCTGCTCATCGGCCAGCCGGTCGTGGCCGAGAGACGCAGGGGGCATGCGGACGGCCTCGTCCTCAGCAGAGATCCGCTGCCACAGCAGGCTGGCGGAAGGGTCGCCCGGGACGACCGCGAGAGCGCCGCTACCTAGAGGGGAGAGGATTCCCTCCCGGGTGTCGAGCCGAAAAGTGGTCTTGCGGGTGCTCTCGTCCGGGCCGTGGCAGGAAAAGCAGCTTTCAGACAGGATCGGCCGAACATCGCGGTTGAACTCGATGTCACCGGGATCTGTGCGAGAGCCTGCCCATAGCTCTGGCTGTAGGAAGCTCGTCCAGAGCAGGAGAGGACTTAATGCGAGGAGTCTGAGGTAGCCAGTTCTGGACACGTGCCCACGGAACACCGATCCATTCCTTGCTTCATCCTCCATTGCATACTGGCGGCATACTCCGCTCTTAAGGGTCGCTAACGAGGACCAGGGAAGAAGCAACCATAGTTCTTTCAGGTACGATCCGGCGCAGCCGGTGGCGCTGCCAAGCTGAAACTTCATCAAGCAGTGACCGCTACAACTGACACGCTGCTATCTCTGTTCGTGGCTAGAGACAACCAGAGTTTCATTCTCGAATGGGGCCAGGGTTTCCTGGGGGGCCCACTAAGCTGCAACTTCATTGGGCGGACGTAGCTTTGGCCTCCAGGCCGAAGTCTTATTTTTCCGAGCCTTTGGTTCGGACGGCGGCCTGGAGGCCACCGCTAGTCCCAAAATAAGCGCAAGTTCGAAAATAGACCCCTTTGTCGGCTCCGAGGAGCCATTTTGGAGACCTAAATTCTAAATTTCGGCGCGAAGTCACTCAGAACAGGCACGTGTTCAGCTGTCCTCCACGCCGATCGCTCAGGGAAAACGATTCTGCCCTCTTGGGGGGCGTTTGTAGAGACACCTCGCCCCAGCTCTGGCGACCCTCGGAGCTACTTTATCTCCTTTCAGTTTCAGGTAGCTGGCCGGTGTTTCAACCACTTACTGCCTTCCAAAAGAAGACGGCTCCAACCATTGACATCCAGCAGCCGATAGACCAACTGTCGGCCCCTGCGCAAAATCTGGCAGGGCATTTCAATGACCTCTCGCAGGAAACGGCGATACTCCATCTTCACCAGCTCTCGGGCTTGCAGTCGCGCCGGCAGCACCAACCCCATCCAGGCCTTCAGATTCCAGGCTTGAGCCGCAATCACCAGATAGGCCCAGTTGGCTACCAGCGTATCCGAGGGCATCCGCAGGGCCTCGACTCCGTTCTTGAGTTGTTCAATGACGTTCTCCTGGTTGCAGCGCCGGTTGTTTTCCCGTACGACTCCCGCCGTTCCCAACGTTCTGGCCGAGATATTGGTGACATAAAAGTGGTAGCGCGTCTGCGGCAGCCGCCGCTTCTGGCCTTTCTCGACCAGGATCGTCTTGCGCAAGATCACCATCCGATAGGTTCGCTTCGCTTTGCTCGGACGGTAGTCGATCTCCGCGATCTCTTCCCGTTCCAGCGTCAGCGTCTTGAACCCGCGTCTTTTGACAATCTCCGGCTTCACTTTGTCCCGCCGCTGGCGCCGCTTCTTCCCTTTTCCTTTCCCCTGGCTGGGGCGCCCCAGCTCTTTCCATCTCGCTTCTGGCAACGCCTCCGCCCACTTGACGAAGCTCGGATGGGCGTCGATCCCGAAGTCAAACTCCACGCCCGCCTCCGTCCAACGGTCAAAATGAGCCGTCAGCGAAAAATCCGTGTCCCCGCGCAGGCGCACCTTCCGAAAACCCGCCTCTCGAACCAGCTCGATACTCCGATCCAGCCATTCGGCCGCTCCCTCATGAGAGGGACGGTTGCCCGAGCGGTTGACCGCATAGAGCACCTCTCCCGTATTGGCCAGCGTCACGATCAGCGGCGCATAGCCCCACTGCCCGTCGTAGCTGATCTCCATCCCTTCCTTGCATTCGCCGCTCGTGGGGGCCATCGTCCCATCCACGTCGATCTCCGCCCGTTGGAAGAAACGGGCCGGTTGTTGGGCCCAGACCTTGAGGCGGCTGGCATTGACGGCTTCCATCAGATCCACCACGTCGGGCGCGTCAAAGCGGCGCACAAAGTCTCCGGCCGTGCTGGGGGCGGGGATCTTCTCGGCTCCCACCGCCTCCAGGAAACTCACACTCTGACGTCGCAGTTCAATATCCTGATAGCGGGTCCCGCCCGTGGCCACGTTGTAGATCAGGCTCAGGACGTGGTCCGATTCGTGGTACGGTTGGTGGCGTTTGAGCAGCGTCACCGCCTGGTCAATGGCTTTCCCCAGCCCACTCCACTTCACCACCTGCTGCAGCAGCCCCAGACCACCGTAACTGACCGCACCCGTTTTCTCCGAGACCTCGTAGCTGATGACCTCGGGCGAGAGCACCGGTTTCGGGTCTTGACCGTTCCAGCTGGGGCTCAATCGCTGAGCAACCTCTGCTTCCCGTTTGCGGATGATTGCGCTATCCTTTTTCTTCACCTGAAATGCCTCCTTTCGGCTTGTTCTGAAGTTTCTTTGACAACCCCAGAATACCCGTCAGGTCTGGCATTTCAGGTGTTTACATGTGGTTTAGTCCACTTTCATCTACTTCTTTTGGGGCTAGTGCGCCTGTGAAGGCGTTTGATCAGAAGGGTGAAAGTCCCTTCCAGGCTAACGTTACCGGCCTGAAGTCGACAGTGGTAACTGCGTTTCCGTGAGGAAGGGTGGAGAGCAACCTGAGACGAACGACCAATCCGTAACGCAAGTGAACTCGATTTGGCCAAGCCTGTCGGGGAGGGTCCTGGCAAAGCCCGAACCCTTGACCGCGCGACGGCCATCCCTCCGACCTGAACGGTCTGCCCGGGGGGATAGACGCGGCAAGTCACGGCGGTGAAGTAACGTGACAAAGCGACCGTGACGAAATGGCAATGCGGTGGTTGGAGATGGAGAGGTCGGAAGGTCAAACGAGATAAGCAGGGAGATCTGTCGGGTGAGGGACGTGGACGACCCATCGTGAGAGCTCGCAGTGGGGGACGCTGCGTGAGCAATGGCCCAGGCCCGCGGTGCAGTATCGCCCGCCGAAGGGGAGCGAACCTGGCGATACCGGTGAGGTCGGTTGAAGCGGCTCGACAGAAGTCAGAGCTCCCATAGTAGCGGGGAAGCCGTGCAGCAAAACGCGGTGGAGCGAAGGGGAGCAGGAAGGTAGATGCGAAATGACTAAATCGCGGAAACGTAACTCCGCCCAAAGGCGGGACTACATCCCGGTCACAGTGCCGTTTTCGGCTAGCCCGGCTGGAGAGCCCGCTGGCATCGAACAGTGGGCTCATCGCGCGGTTTGGACGGATCGCATGTTGGAGACACTTTTGAAAGGAAAGGTGAGAGGAGGGAAATGGCACACGCTGATCGATAAGGTGTTTTGCAGCCGGAACCTTTCCAGCTCGGCCGAGAAGGTCTTGGGCAGGAAAGGAGCGGCGGGAGTGGACCGGCAAACGTGGGGGGATTTCGCCGAACACGAGCGGGAGGAACTCGAATGGTTGCAGGAAGAACTGCGTGAGGGGACCTATCGTCCGGCAGCGGTGCTGCGGAGGTGGATTCCCAAAACAGGCAGTTCGGAAAAGCGACCGCTGGGGATTTCGACCGTGCGGGATCGAGTCGTGCAAACGGCTTTGGTCCACGGGATCGAGCCGATTCTGGAGGCCACGTTCCATGATCGAAGCTACGGCTTTCGTCATGGGCGAGGGTGCCACGGCGCACTGCGGTACGTCGAAGAGCTGCTCGAAGCCGGTTATGTGTATGTCGTCGACGCGGATCTGAAGGGTTACTTCGATACGATCCCGAAAGATCGACTGTTGGACCTGATCCAACAGAAGATATCGGATCGCCGCGTGCTGGGCCTGGTTCAGCTGTTTCTGAATCAGGGGATACTGGAAGAGCTGCGTAAGTGGATTCCGGAAGCCGGAGTCCCCCAAGGCGCCGTTCTTTCTCCGGTGTTGTCGAATGCCTACCTCAATCCCCTGGACCATCGGATGGCCGATCTGGGCTTCCAGATGGTGCGCTACGCGGATGACTTTGTCCTGCTGTGTCGCGCACCCGAGGAGGCTGAAGCGGCCCTGGCCGAAGGGCGGGACTGGGTGGAGGACAACGGGCTGAGACTGCATCCCGAGAAGACACACATCGTGGACTCGCGAGAGAAGAGCTTTTCGTTCTTGGGCGATTCGTTCCGAGGCCGTTTTCGGTTTCCACGAGCGAAGAGCCACCGAAAGTTCGTCGAGCGCATTCACGAGCTGACGCCGCGCAAGTCGGGCGACTCGCTGGAGGTCATCCTCCAGCGGCTCAATCGCTCGACGCAAGGCTGGTTCAACTACTTCCGGCACTGTCATTGGAACATCTTCAAGGACTACGACGGTCTGATCCGTCGTCGTTTGCGACGCCTGCTTCTGAAGCGCAACCGGAAGAATAGAAAACGCCTCTGTCGAAATCACCGTTGGCCCAACGCCTTCTTTACGGATCATGGGTTCACGAGCCTGACTGACGCCCATATCCGTTTCGTCCAATCCATAGGAACCTACTGACTGGAGAGCTGTATGCGGGAGAATCGCACGTGCAGTTCGGAGGGAGGGGAGCCGGGTGACCGTGCTTCCCTACCCTATCCACGAAGGAGAATCGATTATGGACTATGTCAACCTGGGGCAGACCGGACTGAAGGTCTCTCGCCTTTGTCTGGGCATGATGTCCTATGGCGACCCGACCATCCTGAAATGGTCGCTGCCAGAAGATCAGGCGCGCCCTATGGTTCAACACGCTGTCGAAGCCGGGATAAATTTCTTCGATACTGCCGATGTCTATTCACTTGGGGCCAGTGAGGAAATTACCGGGCGTTTGCTCAAAACCCTGTTCAATCGTCGCGATGAATATGTGGTGGCAACGAAGGTGCGCGGTGCGATGGGCGATCAACCCAATCAAGTAGGGTTGTCGCGCAAACACATCATGGAAGGTATCGATGGCTCGCTGAAGCGACTCGATCTCGATTGCGTTGACCTGTACCAGATTCATCGCTGGGACGACGAAACACCCATTGCAGAGACAATGGAAGCGTTGCATGACGTGGTGAAGGCAGGCAAGACACGCTACATCGGTGCGTCGAGTATGTGGGCCTGGCAGTTAGCTCAGGCCAACGCGGTTGCCGACCGCAACGGCTGGACACGTTTTGTCGCCATGCAGAATCACTACAATCTGGCCTACCGCGAAGAAGAACGCGAGATGATTCCGTACTGTATTGACCAGGGTATCGGCATCATCCCATGGAGTCCGATTGCCCGTGGGTTCCTGGCAGGGAACCGCGCGCGCAACGCCGACAATACCCGGCGTTCCGAGGAAGATCGCAAGTCACACCGACTGTACAACAGCGATGCGGATTGGGAAACGCTGGATCGCGCTGTCGAGTTGGGTGGGAAACTAGGAGTATCATCGGCGCAAGTCGCAATTGCCTGGATGCAGCACAAGCCAGCTATCACCAGCCCAATCATCGGCGCGACGAAAATGCACCATCTGGAAGAAGCGCTGGGAGCAGCAGCGATCCAACTGTCTGGAGATGATATGGTTTACCTTGAAGCCCCGTATGTGCCTAAGATCGTGCAGTGGTAGCATGCATTTTGCCGGATTATTCAGGAAGAAACTGTTTCCTCCAGGGCAGCTATTTCCGATTCATGAAGGCCTGAAGCGCAAGCGAGGGGTTGGGGAGCGCCACAAATCTTCCCGACTGGGTGCTTTCCTGCACTTCAGGCCCCTTCATCCACGCATCTCGCTGCACCCCAACCCCTCGCTCGCGCTTCAGGCTTCCCATACGCTGCGAAGGGCCGAAGAACTGGCCAAGCACCAGGTTAAGCTTCAGCGCCGTTTCGATCGAATCGCATGGGTGGCAATCTTCCTTCTCTGTGGCGGGAACGCCGCCAGTCAGACAGATGTGGATGGAGCGAAGTTCTTCGAGCAGAAAATTCGCCCGGTGTTGGTTGAGCGTTGCTACAAGTGTCATTCGACTGGCGCCAAGAAGGTCCAAGCCGGTCTGTTGCTGGATACTCGTCAGGCAGTACGTGCCGGGGGTAAGAGGGGTCCAGCAGTAGTCCTCGGCAACCTGGGAGACAGCCTGCTGATCGAAGCGATTCGGCATGAATCCCTCCAAATGCCGCCTGATGGCAAGCTGCCTGGCTCAGTAATCGCTGATTTCGTCCGCTGGGTCGAGATCGGCACACCGGATCCTCGAGACGGTGCCGCCACACCGAGGTCCGTGGACGTCGATGCTGGCCAGCTGTTCTGGTCATTTCTGCCTTTGGGCAACTACGAACCTCCCGAGGTTCCGGAGGCCGAGTGGGCACTTACTCCAATCGATCGCTTTATTCTGGCCCGCCAGCAAGCCGCCGGAGTTGAACCCAGTCCTATTGCTGACCGTCGTACCCTGTTGCGGCGCGCGCGTACTTTGGGCTGACGGGTCTTCCGCCTTCGCCGGACAAAACCGAGGCCTTCGTGTCCGAGGAGGCACCAGAAGCGTATGAACGACTGGTCGATGAACTGCTGGGGAGTCAGCATTACGGCGAGCGTTGGGCCCGCTACTGGCTCGACGTGGTCCGATTCGCCGAGAGCAACGGCTTTGAACAAGACGAAGACCGGCCCGAGGCCTATCACTACCGCGACTTCGTGATTTGAGCTCTCAACGAGGATATGCCCTACGACGGTCGCCCTGCAGGCGCTTTTGATGATGAACAATCCACATGTTCACGCTTATGCTCAGGCCCTCGCTCGCCGCATTCACAGCGGCAGCGATCAGGCGCCTGACGACCTGATCCATGCCGGCTTCCTGACCACACTGGCGCGGCCAGCTCACGCCCAGGAGCTTCAACAGGTGCGCGAGTTTCTGACGCTGCAGACAGTGACGTATGAGGAATCTGGTTATGCCGATGCATCGCGACTGCATGCGATCAAGGACTTCTGCCAATTGTTGATTTCCTCTGATGAATTCATTTATGTGGAATGACCAGGGCAAACTGGTTTTACAGCAGTGAGGTAAGAGATGTATCGATCAGGTCTCTCGCGACGTGAGCTCCTTCGGCGTACGGGCATGGGTTGTGGAGCACTCGCTTTGGGCGCTCTTCTAGACCAGGCTGGGCTGCTGGCTCCACCTCTGCTGTCTGCGAGCGTCGACCGATCAAAACCACTCGCGCCCAGGCCGCCTCATTTCGAGTCCCAGGCGAAGTCGATCATCTGGATCATGCTCAATGGCGGTCCCGGACAGATGGATACCTGGGACTACAAACCCGAGTTGCAGAAGCGCGACGGTGAACCGCTGGACGGCGCCGACAAGAAGACCGGCTTCTTCCTGACCAGCGGGAAACTTCTGGCTTCGCCATTTCGATTCAGTTAGCATGGCGAGTCCGGCACCTGGGTCTCCGAAATCTTTCCTAACTTGGCGGGTCACGTCGACGAGATGGCCTTCGTCCACTCCTGCTATACCGAGTCGAATAACCACACGCCTGCCCTGTTCCAGATCAACACCGGACTGAATAGCATGGGCTTTCCCGGCGTAGGTTCGTGGGCCACCTATGGGCTCGGAACGGAAAACGAAAACCTGCCCGGGTTTGTCGTGATGACCGATGCTCGGGGAAGAGGGCTTCCCAAGGGTCACGCCCTACTCTGGGGTGCGGGCTTTCTGCCAAGCGTCTACCAGGGCATGAGAATCAACGATGCCGGCCCACCGATCGACGATCTCTTCCGATTTCGTGATCAGACGCCGAAGTTGCAGCGAAGGATGCTCGACATCCTGCAACAGCTGAACCGCAAACACCAGGAACGCTATGCTGGCGAAACCGAGTTAGCTGCCCGCATTGAATCGTTCGAGCTCGCGTTCCGTATGCAAGTGTCGGCGCCGGAAACGTTTGATATCAGCCGCGAGTCGCCAGAGACGCATCGGCTCTACGGATTGGACAACAACGAATGCGCACACTTCGGAAGACAATGCCTGATCGCCAGACGGCTGGTCGAGCAGGGGGTAAGGTTCGTGCAGATTTATAGTGGTGGCACTGACAATGCGAAGAGCTGGGACGCCCACGCTGACCTGCGGGGCAATCACTCTGGTTTCGCAGCCGAGGTAGATCAGCCCATCGCAGCTCTATTGACCGACCTCAAGAGTCACGGCCTGCTCGATTCGACGCTGATCATCTGTGGCGGCGAGTTCGGCCGCACCTCAGATTCACAGGGTTCAAGCGGCCGAGACCATAATCCAAACGCCTTTACGACCTGGTTCGCCGGAGGCGGTATCCGCGGCGGCGTGCATTACGGCGCGACGGATGAGTTCGGTTACAAAGCGGTCCACAAGCGCGTGAGCGTCCACGACCTACACGCGACGATCCTGCATCTAATGGGCATGGATCACAAGCGCTTGACCTATCGCTTCAATGGTCGTGACTATCGCTTGACCGACGTTTACGGCGAGGTCATTCAGCCGATTCTCGCATGAGTAGGTCGACCGTTAGTCCTTGCCCCCTTTGCGGCCTTCGGAATCTGTCATTCCGTGGCATTGATCAGGACGAGATTACGTCCAATTTGAGGACCGTATTGAAATTCTTTCCGAAACTTCACTTCTTAGAAAAAGGAGGGGACTCATGAGTGTGATTCGAAAACTGGCCGCAACCGCCTCTTTGGTAGGTCTGACGTTGGTCAGCTTGGGTGTTCACGGATGTCCTGTTCTAGACGGCGACCCGGAGTTGGAACCCGGCGAGTACCCACTTGCCATCGCTGCAATTCTCGAAGGGGGACTGAGGATCTTGGTTGAGATTGCCCAGCCCGCTATCACGCCTCAAAGGATCCAGGTCGGGTTACCGGTCCCGTTCTCAAGCTTCGGTCAGGAGCAGATTGGGGCGCTCATAATCAACGAGGATTTGGTGGGAGCATTTGAACGCAAATTTAACATTTTGCGAACAGACGAGACTCGCTTCTATATCGATTTCAACAACTCTGGTACCTTTGATTCGAATGAGATCAGCGGGGAACTCGTCTCCTCTGACAACGGCCTCACGGGTGAGTCAGCGGCCCCAACTCAGCTCAACATCACCTACCCGGAAGATTCTCATTCGACTGCCGGGCTCTTTTCCTTCGTCATCGATCTCGACATTCTACCTCCCCTGACAGGTCTAGATGAATTTGCCTTTAATGTGCCTATAGACATTTTCTTTGATGATCTTTCCCTGCAGGTTCACAGGAATCTACTTCTATTGATCAACGCCCACGTTCTCCCTCACATCCCCTTCGGTGCAGACAATTTGCTGACGATCGAAAGCCTCATCGAAGTTAATAACCCTCATGGTCAACCAGTCGATGTTGACTTTGCATTTTTTGAGGTCGCGACTGGTGCTGTCCTCCCGGTCGAGATCAACCAAATTCTCGATAGTGACCATCGCTTTGTGGTACCCGCTTATTCCAGCCTTCAACTGGAGGTTCGGGGCGGTGGCGACAACACAGCGGCCGACTCGAACCCCAATCTGGAGGTCAATGACAACGGTGGGGACCTACAAGTAGCCTGGGCCCTGGTTCGAGGAAGCCAGCCGGTCTCGGTTTCTACTATATACTCCACCTTCGAAAACGAAAGGGCTGCCAGCCGCGGAAGCCAACTTCAGGGTCCAGCGGCTCCCATTCGCACTCTCGCCGGGGAAGCCGGCATCAGAGCATCTGAGGTAAGCACCTCCCATGTGCTGAATGTCAGCCGGACTGCTGAAGGTTTCGACACAGCCTTTGCCTTCGTCAACCCGACCGACCAGACTGCCAACCTGACAATTTCTCTAAAAGATTCCCAAGAGGTGGAAGTCGCTCAGAAGTCGCTAGCTCTTGCCCCAGGAACCCAAACGGCGCAGTTCGTCCTCCCTTTCTTTGAGCTGGACACAGACGTGTTTTCAGGAAGCGCGGTAGTCGTCAGCGACACGGACGTGGCTGGGATGTCACTCCGAACTCAGAGGGGCATTCAGAGGTCAAGCCTCTCCTCTGGCTCTTTCGCCGCCGGAGGGAATTGAGAGAGACGGTTGGTGCGAGTGGTCATCACAGTCGCTGCTCTTGAGTTTCTGATGGCATAACCAAATCCCTACCCACCTCTCGGACGGCCGCATCGCATGTCGGCCCTCGGCCGCCCTTCTCCCTAGTCGGTACTTGGGATTTGGAATCTTGCCTCACGGCACGTCGCGCCAGTCGTCGCTGCGGAAGGGAGAAGCGGGAAGTCCTTCGGCGTTGTATAGATTGCAGATGGGACTGTCCTCCCAGGCATACCGGACCGCGACCGGGTTGGCCACCTGGGGACTCGAAAGTACGACCGTGGTCCCATCGACGTGGGCGGCCGCCGGGACGAACTGCTTATCGTCTCCAGAGATGACGAAGCCTTTCAGGTTCGGGCCATCCTTGACACTCAATCCTCCGCCTACATGATCGAACCAAACTCGAAGGTGCTGTCGCTCTCTCGAAAGCTGCCGGTAAAGGGGCCCCGAGTGAACCACATTCTCGCCGTAGGCCACTCGGCGCGCACCCAGGGCCAGGCGCTCACCCACGTCCTGCTTGTTTATCGGATGGATGTCCAGGGGATTGCCGACGTCTATGGTGACGGCCATAGCAGTGTTTCGGAGATCCAGCGTCATGAGCTGAGCCTCTCTTAGCTCTGGCCACTGGCTCTGGGGTGGCGTCTTGCGGAAATTGGCCAGCTGCACAAACAAGAAGGGGAAGGCTCCGAGACCCCACTGCTCTCTCCAGTCGTGGATCAAGGCAGGAAACAGAGAACGGTAAAGGTACCCCTGCGCGCGGTGGGCGTTGTTCTCGCCCTGGTACCAGATAGCGCCCCGGATAGCATAAGGTGTTATGGGAGCTATCATGGCGTTGTACAGCCCCCCCGGGGTCCAGGGATGGCCCGGGCCCTGAGGTTGCCGGGGTTTGCGGGGCTCTTCCCCGCCTTTCTGGCGGGCAGTGTGCACTTGTCTCTCCCACTGCTGAAGCGCTTTCTGGTGTTCTCGTCCCTTCGCCGGGTATTCTGCTAGCACTCTTTCCCAATTCTCGAGTACCGGTGCCAGATTTGCCTCGGAGGCAAGGCGGAGCCGGCTGGTCCAGGACTCGGAGGGAGTGCCGCCCCAGGCAGTCTGGATCACAGCCACGGGGTGCCTCCTCTTCTGATACAGATGGCGTGCAAAGAAGTAGCCGACTGCGGAGAAATCAGCTACTGACTGCGAAGAACACTTCTGCCAGCTGCCCTCGACGTCCTCCAGGGGCTGCTCCGCAACCTTCAGCGCCACCTTGAACAGGCGAATGCGAGGAAATTCGGCCTGCGCAACTTCGGCCTCGGCATCCCGGGAGCGCTCGACGGACCAGACCATATTGGACTGACCCGAGGCTACCCAAACCTCGCCCACCAAGACATCAGTCAAGGTAATGGTGTTCTCTCCCGAGACCACCATCTGAAAGGGTCCACCTGCCTCCAGGGGTGCCAGGAAAGCCTCCCAGCCTCCCAGCGAGTCGGCAACAGCTAAGACGTTCTGTCCCCCGAACCGGACGCGTACCTGCTCCCCCGGATTGGCCCAGCCCCAGATCCTCACCGGAACTTCCTGCTGCAGGAGCATGTGATCGGATATGAGGGCTGGCAGGCTGACCTCAGCCGAGACCCGTCCACTCAAGGCCAGAGCAGCCAGGACGGTGGCAAGAAGTATCCACGATGTTCGTCGATTGCTCATGAAGAATTCCTCCGGGATGCCAAGGCAGTCAGCGCCAGATCAGGGTGCCGATCTGTAGGACCGTCTCTGTGTTCAGGTTGTAGCCATGGGAGGGCTCTCCGCCGAATCCATATACCCTTGAACCCACCAGGACCCAAGGTGTCGTCGCGACGCCATAGGGCATGACTCCGAGACTAGAGTACTCATCACGGTCGACGTCATAGCACAGAACCCGGTCTCTGTAGCCTCTCCAGCGCGAGGATGACTCTCCTCCCTTGATCTCGATCCCTACGTTGCTCTTGGCTTTCCCCACCCGGAAGGTGGGATAGTCGGCACTGCCCATCAGGAGAATGTATCGATCCCGGGCCACCACCGAGTGGCCGCCGAAGAGTGGGAAAGGGAGGTTGCGCAGCCTCTCCCAGCTATCGGTCTCGGGATCGTAGGCGTAGACATCACGACGATTGGGAACGCCACCGTAGGGAGCCCTGAGACCGTACTCGGCCGACAACTCTACGTTGGTGGAGCGCATTTCCTGCACCGTGTGGGATCCCCCGAAAACGTACAGACGACCTCCAAGCAGCGCCGACTGCAACACCCCTCGGGGGCCACCGGGGTAGGGGCTCACCGCTCCCATGCCAAGTCTGGGTGGTCCATGCGCAAGCGATAGTCGGCGAGCTGTGGCCGGGTTCGATTCTCGTAGGAAGTCCCGGTGGGTGAGCCCCCTACCAGGATCACCCACTTTCCGGCATCGATGCCGACGGTGCCCACCCACCTTCCCTTGCCCTCCTCAGGAGGCAAGGGTGGCAGATCGGTCCATTTCCAGAATCCACTTGCATCCTGGGACAGCTTCAGGACCCGGCTTCCGGAGCCGAGGCCGCCCACGACGTACAGAGCTTGGTCATCACAGGTTCCCTGGGTGTACTGAGGCCGGATGGGAGGGGGAGGAAGTTCTCGGTAGGTACCTTTGTTCAGATGGTAGGCCAGGGTTCGATTGAGCCTACCTGGCATCCAGAGTCCACCAGCCAGTACGATCTCCTCGCCGATCGCGCAGGCTACCCCTCCCTTCCACGCTAGCGGGAGGTCCCGCCCCACAGCCCACTCCAATTCCAAGGGTGACTCGTCCACAACCCCCTCAAACTCCCAACTGAAGGGCATCAGACGATAGGCCCGATTGAGCTTGCGAACGACCTCCAGGTTGGTCGCGTCGTCCCTCCAAGTGGCCTTGCTCTGAGGCTCTCGCTCGCCTCCCCATCCCACCAGGAGTGGCGTCGCCAGGATCGCTACCCCCACCCTCCAATCAAGCCGCTCCCCTAACACGTCGCTGTCTCCTTCTCAGTATCTCGAAGCTCCCACACCGTTCTTACACAAGTCGAAGACCCTCGTTTTCAATCGCAAGAGGTCGGTTCCCGAAAACTTTTCCATAGATGAAGGAGGGTATGCAAAAACCGGTGCTCACATTGACAAAGGCCGCTACCACCATAGAACCACCGATCACCTTATTCAATCTCCGTTTAGTCCTGCCATGGACATTCAGCGTTCCTCTAGACGCTCTCCTTCATGGCGTCTCGGGCTTTCTCCAACAATTCGACAGCCTTGTGGACGATGGCGTCCCCGGCGGGCCGGGCAAAGGGAGGTCTGCGGGTATAGCGGTAGAAAGCCGACATGTACTCGCGGTCCCCTACATCCTCGCTGGCCCCAATATAACCAAGAGAGCCGTTACTGTAGGCGGCAGGTATGGTCACCTGGAAGGGACTCCGCTGGCGGATCCGGATGCCGATGGAAGAAAAGGCCTCGCAGGGTATTGTTACGATTGCCGCCTCGCCCAACGCCACGACTTGCAGCGGCAGCGGCAGCGAGTCGGGCAAGGCGGTTCCTTTCTCGTGAACCTCCAGGGCCCAATCCGTCCATCTCAGCAGGGGTCGCGCCAGGTTCCTGCGGTACTTCATCTCCATGTAAGCTGAGAAGTTGTAACCCAGTACCCGCAGTGTATCCTCGTCTCCTGCCTCGGCCCTTCTCTGAAAATCCAGCAACTCCTCTCGCTGCCGCTTGAGCTCCCGGACGGAGGGCAGAGGTCCGAAAGGAACCTGGGCGGTGCCTCGAGCCAGCCCCAGGGCAGCAGTCCGGACTGCCGTCGTCTTGTCTGAGGCCCGGATGAAGCTCTCCCCCAGACGGGCGCCGGCTGCTCTTGCTCTAACAGGACCATCGAACATACCTTTTGCGCTGATGTCTCCGGCGCAGCCTTGCAGAAAGACCCCGACCGGCCGAAACGGATAGAAGGACTCTAGCAAGTCCATGATGGCCCACCCCGAGTAGTCAGGATTGATGACCGGCTCTTCCAGGTTGTAGGAGACGACGGGATGTCCTGTAAAGTGTCCCAGTAGAAGGAGGGGATCTCCATTGGTCCGGTCGAAGCGCAGTAGCGTCGCAAGAGGGTCGATGGCGCCCTCGAAGTCTCCCAGCTTGATGCGGTCTTCCTCCCGCATGAAATAGGTGGAGCCGTCCTGTCTCCGGCCCTTGCGGTTGTAGGTGATGGACCCCTCTTCTTCCACGGCCCAGGACAGGCTAACAGGCTCAAAACGGCTCGGAAGGGAGCGCGCGGCTTCCCTGAAGTCGCGGAAGAATCGTGACCCGAATCCCCGAGCATTATTGGAGAGGCCGCCGGCCGTGACAATCGAATGATTGTGGCTGACGGAAACCACAGTCTGTTCCGCAGGCAGGTTCAGGGCTTCCGACAGCAAGCGCCTGCCTGGGCCCGCGATATTGTAGTCGCTGTTGGCCCAACCGACTGTGAGGCTGCCCTGTCTGAGCGCGAAGAGGCGGGTTTCCATGGGACCCTGGATCTGCCGGACCACCGGATTCAAGCCTAAGGTAGGTGAGGGAACACCCAAAGGAGGAGTACAATCGAAGCGCGCCGCAGCAACCTCCAGGCGACCCCGACCCACCACTACCTGATCCTTATCGTCGCCTCCGAGTGCAGGCCCCCAAGTCGGCCACGCCAACGAGGACCCTAGGGCGCGAAGGAAGCCCCTGCGCGACGCTTCAAACTGAAGTCTGTTGACCATCTGACTCAGAGGGCCTCCTTTCTCTATCTCATTGAGACAGCTATAGCTATACTCCCCTAAAAACCTGTAGTGAAGCAAGGCTGGCTTGTAGTCCCTTCAGGATAGGCGATAATGGCGGAATTTTCCGGGTCCAGATGAGAATCCATCTCAGATCGAGTCCGTGTACTGCATCCAGCTGGGGACAGAGAAGAGCTTCCAGCTGGGTGCCGACCTCTTTGTCGATGGCACCGGGACTGGGATCCTGGGACAGCGGGCCGGAGCCGATCTGCGTTTCGGCCGGGAGGCCAAGGAGCAATATGGAGAGGCACTTGCTCCAGACCAGGCCGACGAAAAGGTCATGGGCAACACACTTTTCTTTCGAGGCCTGGATACCGGACGACCCGTTCCCTTCCGAAGAGTGGGTCGCCACGTAGCATGCTATGCCTATCTGCACACTTCTGAGCAGGCAATGGAGTTCCTCAGACTTTGGGAAGGAGCGCCTGTAAATCCTGGAGGCCAACAATAGGCTGGGGTCCTTCGTAGTGAATGGGAAACGCGGGTTTCGCCAAACTGAAGAAGTGGATTCATTGAGCACACGCGAAAGAGGATCGCCGCTGCGCGGAAAATCAAGGAGAAAGAAAATGACGATCGCGATTCATGATCTTGGGGGATGGGCGTTCGGAATCAGTTTCGAGGGCAAGGAAGCTCAAGCAGCAGGCGGATGACGCATTAGCTCAGGTTGACGAAAAGGTGTGCCAGTCATCTGGTCGTCCTATCGCTCTTCGCTGCTCGCTCCGCGTTCTTCCCATCCCGGCATCAGCTGCTCGATCGTGTCGCGCAATGCGTCCACCGTGTCCGTGATCTGCCGCTCGCTGATGACGAATGCAGGGCAGAAGACGGAAAAGTCACCCAGCAGATCGCTGTCGATGTAGCGGCAGGTAGGCAGGAGAAAGCCCCGCTCCAGCATGCCTTCCCAGATCGACTGACTCACGTTGGCTTTGGCGGGGTAGGCCTTCCGCTGATCACGGTCAGCAACGTACTCTATCGCGATCGCCAATCCCAACCCTCGCACGTCGCCGAAGCAAGACAGATAACCCAGCTTCTCGTGGAGTTGGCGGAAGAAGAGCTCTCCGCGGTCCCTGACCTGATCAATGAGATGCTCCTTCTCAAGGATCTCCAGTACCTTCAGGCCAATCGCACAGGATACGGGGTGGCCGCTGAAGGTGTGGACGGCATCGAGCGTGCGCCCTGCTTTTGCGATGGCTTTGGCAACCCGATCATGAAGCAGCGCCGCACCCAGCGGCGCATAACCCCCGCTGATGCTCTTAGCCATGGTGGTCAGGTCAGGTTCGACCTCGAACTGCTCGCTGCACAGGAAGGTCCCGGTCCGGCCGGCGCCGGTCATGACCTCGTCGAGGATCAGGAGAATCCCATACTGGTCGCAGATCTCCCGAACGCGCTTGAGGTACCCCGGCGGAACTACCGTCATGCCATGGCCCATGACCGGCTCGACAATGAAGGCGGCAACGGTTTCGGGCCCTTCCAGCTCGATTCGCGCTGCGAGCGTGTCGGCCGCCTTCCGCCCCGCTTCGCCCGGCTCAAGGTTGGCAAAAGGTCCGCGGTACCGGCTGGGTGCGGGGATCTTCGGAAACTTGATCAAGTAAGGATCGTAGTCGGTCGTGACTATGTCGTTGACGTGGATGGTCCCGGTCATGGACAGGGCTCCCACGGTTGCCCCGTGATAACTGTGCTCCAGCGAGATGATCTTCCATCGCGAAGCTTCGCCCCGGGCCAGGTGGAACTGGCGGGTGATCCGCATCGCCAACTCGTTGGTCTCCGACCCTCCCGAGGTAAACATGGCCCGATTGAGCCCGCCTGGCGCCCGGGTGGCGAGGCGCGCGGCAAACTCCTCCTGCTGATCGGTCGAGGCCCAGCCGTTGTGAAGACAAGTCAGCTGCCTGGCTTGAGAAGCCAGCACCTCGGCAAGATCAGCTCGCCCCTGCCCCAGGCTTACCGACCAGGCCAGGCCGCTGGAAAGATCGAGATACTGTCTGCCATTTTTGGCAAAAAGTTTGCATCCCTCACCTTTCACAAACACGGGGAAGGCTGCACCCGGACGACGATGGAAGACGGCCGATCCGGTCAGATTGGATTGCTGAGTCGTGGTCATGGTTAGGCTCGAACAATGATCAGGTCGCGGTGGCGTTATTTTCCATCGAGGGAGCTTGTGCCACCGAAACTGGGCTCTCCTCGGTAAGCAGAGGCATTCCTGGGTATTCTGGACGAAACCGGCTGGTGATGCCAGAGGAAACCGACCAGCCAATCCGGCAGAAAAAGGGCACTAGAAACGGAGTTTCCGGTGGAAGACGCAATCCCGTTGGGATTGACCTCGCTTGGTTCTGATAAACCCATTTCCCATTCCTCGATCCCAAAGTCGATCCGATCCCACACGAATGTTGCGTTACCTGGTGATGTCGGGGACGCTGGGGATCGTATTCGTCGCGCCATATATGGCGTCGATCGGCCGTTGCTAATCCCTCCGATCTCCTTTTCTTTTCTTCGCCCACTTCATGTTTACCGTGCTGTTTGATATGCTTCAAGCAGGAAATTCACCACGACAGCGAGCCTGAATTCTTTCCGTGGCATACGTACCAGGATTCACAAACGACGTCTTCATCAGCTACAGCCACGGGGACAACGTCTCTCCATTCCCCGATCAGCGCGGCTGGATCACGTTCTTTGGAGACTGGCTTACAGGTAGCTTGCCGCAACTCCTGGGTGCTCCAGTGAAGGTCTGGCGCGATAAAAAGCTCGGCGGGGATCAACCCCTGGACCAAACGCTTCGCAACCAGGTTGAAAGTTCTGCTGTCTTCCTGGCCGTGGTCTTCCCGCTCTACCTGAACTCAGCCTACTGCGCGGCCGAACGCGAATGCTTCCTCGACAAAGCTGGCGATACGCTCTACGTCGGCTCGCGGATGCGCGGAATCCGTGTTGTGAAGACCCCTCATGAAGACCGACTGCACCGCGAGATCTTTAACGAGCAAGCTGGCTTCGAGTTCTTCAAGGAGACCGAACACGGCAGCGAAGATTTCGCGGTAGAAAGTCAACTATTCCAAGACAGTTTCCGGAAGGTATGTCAACGCATCAAGGGCTTATTGCAGCAGATGCGCCGAAACCGAGTGGCGGTCTATGTTGCCGAATGTCCGTCGGGTTTAGAGGGCGCAGAGAACGGGATTCGCGAAGAACGGAAGCGTCTTCAGGACGACCGAAAGAAGGTCGTCACGGAGCTGACCGACCACGGCTACCGGGTTCTTCCTGAGATTCGCATCGACCAGTCAATGCTCAACACGGTCGGCAGAACCTGGCTCGAAGAAGCTCAAGTTTCCGTCCACTTACTCGGAACCGAGGGTGATCCGCTGGCCATAGCACAGGCTCGCCTCGCGATGGGACAAAAGAAGACTCTGGTCACATGGACCACGAAGCACCAGCTCTATCATGAGGAGACAGACTACGGCGAGTTTCTCCGCGAGCTGATGCGTTACCAGGACCCGTACTCACGGTCTCAGTTCTTGGAGGGCCAGAGCTTAGAGAAGCTGAAGACCGAGATCCTTGAGTTGCTCAAGCCTCGCTCGGCGGAGCCTACACCGCGGGCGGCCGATGGACGGCGAGTCTATGTCCTATGTGACGGGCATGAAGACGCTGATTTCAAGCGTGCCTATCAGATCGGGAGGCTGATCGAGGAAAATGACAGATTCCACGTCGATTTGCCGCAGACCGGGCCTCTCGATCCTGGCGAGATTCGGTCTGACCATAAGCGGAAACTCCGAGCCTGCGACGGTTTGCTCCTCTATTGGGGTCAGGCCAGTGAAACGTGGTTCGAGACCACCAAGGTGGATCTAGCCAGACGACCGTTGACATCCGGGGCGGTCGCCTTGGGCGATCCCGGCCGGGGCCTCGTGACCGTTCCGAAGACGCCGGTCATTCCCCTGTACGGGGACTTCTCCTACCAGACCCTCGATCCCTTTTTGCAACCGCTGAGACAGTAGAGAGACGAACCTTTGGACCTCCCTGCCGCAGTAGTCCTTGAGACCGAAGTCCCGTTCATTGGGCTTCGGCCTTTCGATGAGGCGGATGCTCGCTGCTTCCATGGGCGGGACGAGCAAGTCGACGAACTGCTCCGTCGGTTGGTTCGCCAGCGGTTCCTCGCCGTAATCGGAACTTCTGGTTCTGGCAAGTCATCGCTGGTTCGCGCGGGCCTGATTCCCGCGCTCAAGTGTGGCTACCTTTTCGATGTTGGCAGCCGGTGGAAGGTCGCAGTGATGCGCCCTGGTGGTGACCCCTTCGGCGCGCTTGCCGATGAGTTGAACAAAGAGAGAGTTCTCGGTCCCCGGCCGGGTCGTTCTGAAACACTTGGGCGCAGCAGCCGCGGCTGTATTGAATCCGTTCGCCCTGACCTGGGCGAGAAAGAAAGCCTACTCCTGGTTGTCGACCAGTTCGAGGAAATCTTCCGCTTCCGACGAGAGACCGAGGCCCCCGGGGCGAACCAGCGATCCGACGCTTTTGTGAAACTACTCCTGGCATCCGTCGAGCAGGAAGAGGTTCCCATCTACGTGGTCTTGACCATGCGGTCGGATTACCTCGGCGACTGCGCTGTCTTCCACGGCTTGCCGGAGGCTTTAAACGGAGCCCAGTACCTCGTTCCGGTCCTCACTCGGGCGCAACTCCAGGAGGTGATCGAGGCGCCTGTGGCGAGTGTCGGTTCCCAGATCGCACCCGAGCTGGTGCAGCACGTTCTCAATGATGTTGGTCATGGGCTGGAACAGGAACTGGACCAGTTGCCGGTGTTGCAACATGCCTTGATGCGCACCTGGCAGGTGTCTGAGACGTGTGCCTCGCTCGGACTCGGCGACTACGAGCGGGCGGGGCGCATGTCCGGGGCTCTCAACCAACATGCAGACGAGCTCTACGAGCAGCTGAGCTCGGAGCGCCAGGCGATCGCCAAGCGCGCGCGCGCTTCAGCGGCTGAGCGAAAAGGAGACCTCCGGGCGCGACATTAGGCGTCCAACCAGTTTCACAGAACTGCGTGAGGTGACCGGGGCCTCGGCTGAGGAGCTTTCGGGCGTCCTGAAACACTTTGAGGCTTTCCTCGCTTCGTCGGGTGGCACGCCTTTCGAAGAGGGCTCCACGATTGATATCACCCACGAAGCGCTGATCCGTCAATGGGTAAAGCTCAAAGGATCGAAGGAAGTTCGGGGCTGGGCTACCGAGGAGGCGGAAGCGGCGAAAGTCTATACCCGGCTTGCGGAAGTGGCCCGGCGCGATGCGGCGTCCTGGAGGGATCCGGATCTCACCGAAGCCCTTGAGCTACAGAAGACGGTTTGGAGCGAGACCTGGGCACCGCGATACACCCCCGAAGAGGGTGCTTACCGACGGGCAGAAGGGTTTCTGGATAAGAGCCGCCGGCACCGATTCTACTCGCGGGTTCGGACCTGGGGTCTGATTGGCCTCGTGGTCCTAGTCGTAGCTGCCGCATTCTTCATTCAGGTTGAGCAACGGCGCCAGGAGGCAGCGTTGGCACTGCGGGATGCGGAGATCGAGCGAATTCGGACCCAAGCGGACGCTAAAGCCGCCGAAGCTGACCGGCTTGGCGCCGAGGCGAACCAGGCAGGTGCGGACCGGGAACGACTGCTCGCGGAGGCGGAAAGGCTCAGCAGGGAGAGTGCGAGCCTTGAGGAGAGCACACAGAACTACGAAACGGTTTCGCAGAAACTCAAGGCGGAGCTGGCAGAGCTGCGGAGCCTGCGCGCCGACGTCGAGGGTGAACTACAACTCACTCAAGCGAGAGCCGCCGAATTGACCAAGGGGCTGTCAGCGACCGAAGAACAGAACGCGAACCTCGCGAAGGAGAAGGACGCCCTGTCAGCCAGACTCTCGGCAGCGGAAACCGCCCAAGCCGGGCTGAAGACGCGGCTAAAGAATACTGCGGCCGAACTCGAGTCTCTCAAGAACCAAGCTGCCGGACCGGGAGATCGCCGCACCAGTGAACACGCTATCCAGTTCTCGTTCAAGACTGCCTCTGGTCTTCTCTCAAATTCATTCCCGACAACTGATGAGGCCATAACCGTGATCTTTGCGGATGAATCGGGTGAAACGGGACCTGGCCCGCGTTTTCATTCCATTTTGGAGGACTTCACTTTTCCTGGCAAAGACATCGAGGCCGGAGAAGCAGGCACCTTCACAAGGAAGGTGTCCAATCTGGAATTCATGAAGGCGCCTTACATTCGTGTTGTTGTGTATGGGTCTAATGGGTGGAATGGTGAATGGATTTCCTTGCAAGTTAACGGACAAGTTGTCCTGGATCAGCAGTCCTTGCGCCCTCGCAAGCACAAGGACTCCGGGCTACAAAACTACAACTTGGATAAATGGGATTCCAGGTCTTACTGGGAGGAAGAATTTCAAACGATCCGACTACAAGACGAGCATGGCTTTTACACTGATCCAGGATTGGATCGACTGCTCGCCAAATCTGGACGGCTGCAAAGAGGTGAGTTTGTTCGCGATAAGCTCTTACTGTTTGAGACACCAAAGCAGCACACCTGGCTAATTACGACAGACCGTCACTTGTGGTGTCTGCTGGATGATTCGAACACGAGAACAAAGAGAGTTGTTCAATGGAGTCAACCTTTGAACAAAGCTCGAAACATACGGGCTTACAGATCCTCCAAGGGAACGCCGGTGATTGAATTGGGCGCGAAGAATCCGTGGATATACTCGGTTAATCTACATCCAGATCCGAATACGCTTGCCCAGCAAGTTAGGATATTGATCGAAAGATCCACACTCCATCGCGACGATCCGGAAGCACCTGCTAAGTAGACGTCCTGGATCTAGCGATTCGCAGCCGTGGCCGACCTTGCTTGGATCTGGAACAGGGGTGGCTGCTTCAGGTGAAAATCGGTTGCGTCCTGATAGGCCTTCCCAAGGGTCAGGATTTCGTTCTCACCATAGAGCCGGCCGGTGAAGGAGATGCTGGTGGGCCTTCCCTCCGGATCGAAGCCGTTGGGCACGCTCACGCAGGGATGACCGGTCAGATTGGTGAGGTTCAGGTTCTCCCCGAAGCTGGGTGCCAGGTAGAGGTCGACTCCCGCCATCAGCTCCGCCATGTCCTGCATCAGAAGGGTTCGCAGCCGGTCGGTCTGGATGTACTCAACCGCCGGGATCGTGCGAGCTTGACGCAGCATGTTGGGCCAGTTGTTCTCCAATTGCTCCACCAGCAGATCGTCCTGATTGCTGCGAGTGAACTGGTCGAAGGCCGCTGCCGCTTCCGTATACAGAACGATCTCAGGGGAAACGGGACGTTTCGGCAGTTCGATGGGAATCAGATCCACTCCCATCTTGCCGAGGGTCTCCAGAGTCTTTTCGGCGTTACTCTTGATAGCCCCTTCCTCCTGATCCTCGAAGACATGCCTCGCGTATCCCACCCGCAGACGATCCAGATTCGGATTGAAATCCCAGCGAAAGGGAACATCAACCGTGGATCGATCGTGTGGGTCGAGACCCTGAATAGCCTGGAACACCAGGGCGCAGTCCTCAGCGCTGCGGCAGATAGGCCCGATCTTGTCCATACTCCAGCTCAGGACCATCGCTCCATGCCGGCTGACACGGCCAAAGGTGGGTCTGAGGCCGGTGACGCCGCAGGTGGTAGAAGGGAAGACGATCGATCCTAGCGTCTCCGATCCGATGGAGAAGCCCACCAGACCGGTAGTGGTTGTCGCCGCCGATCCTGCCGAGGAGCCCAGCGATCCTTCGTCGAGTTTCCAGGGATTACGGGTCTTCCCTCCGAACCAGACGTCTGCTCCGGCCAGGGCACCCAGGCTGAGTTTAGCCAGCAGGACCGCTCCCGATTTCTCTAGTAGCTGGACCACTGTGGCATCCATTTCCAGGACCTGTTCCCGGTGTGAGGCAGCTCCCCAGGTGCTCCGGTATCCCCGCACCGCCAGCAGATCCTTGGCGCCCCAGGGAATCCCATGAAGCGGACCTCGATATCTACCCTGTCTGATTTCGTCGTCCGCACGCTCGGCTTGCTGCAGAGCCATCTCTCGGGTGAAGGAGATGACGCACTCGAGTTGGGAGTGATGCTTTTCCAGACGCTCCAGGTACATCCGGGTCAGATCCAGCGAGCTCACCTGGCGATCCCGGACCGCGTCAGCAAGGCGTGTGACCGGCCAGAAAGCCAGGTCCTCAGCGCGGATTGGCGGCTGTGAGGCAGCGGGCTCTCTGGAAGCCGTTTTAGAAGGATCAGTCTCCCCTGCTGCAGCTGCTCGAGGCAGTAATGAGGAGATCGCCTCCCCCGGCGGGATGGGATCGAAGCGATGGGCAGGCGGAACCGAGTTCGAGAGCGGAGCCTTCCTTAGGTTCTGATAGAACGTCAGGTTGTTGCTGACCCTCTTCCGCATCAACTCCCGCTCTTCTCAGGTGAACTCCAACCCAATCAGGCGGTGGGCATAGCTCAACATCTCTTCTGTGATCTTTGTCTCCACGTCGGTGTCGCCGCCCTCCTGACAGGAAGCAGCATAGAGACCGGCTCCGGAAAGGGAAGCCAGGGCGTGACGGCGGCTGACTTTGAAATGGGACATGGGAGTACCTCCGTATTCAAATCCGAGGCAGCGATGATCCTTGACGGTTCTTACGTAGCTTTGGCCTCCAGGCCGAAGTATTTCTGTCGAGCTGTTGGCTCGAAAGGACGGCGGCCCGGAGGCCACCGCTAGTGCGCCTGTGAAGGCGTTTGATCAGAAGGGTGAAAGTCCCTTCCAGGCTAACGTTACCGGCCTGAAGTCGACAGTGGTAACTGCGTTTCCGTGAGGAAGGGTGGAGAGCAACCTGAGACGAACGACCAATCCGTAACGCAAGTGAACTCGATTCGGCCAAGCCTGTCGGGGAGGGTCCTGGCAAAGCCCGAACCCTTGACCGCGCGACGGCCATCCCTCCGACCTGAACGGTCTGCCCGGGGGGATAGACGCGGCAAGTCACGGCGGTGAAGTAACGTGACAAAGCGACCGTGACGAAATGGCAATGCGGTGGTTGGAGATGGAGAGGTCGGAAGGTCAAACGAGATAAGCAGGGAGATCTGTCGGGTGAGGGACGTGGACGACCCATCGTGAGAGCTCGCAGTGGGGGACGCTGCGTGAGCAATGGCCCAGGCCCGCGGTGCAGTATCGCCCGCCGAAGGGGAGCGAACCTGGCGATACCGGTGAGGTCGGTTGAAGCGGCTCGACAGAAGTCAGAGCTCCCATAGTAGCGGGGAAGCCGTGCAGCAAAACGCGGTGGAGCGAAGGGGAGCAGGAAGGTAGATGCGAAATGACTAAATCGCGGAAACGTAACTCCGCCCAAAGGCGGGACTACATCCCGGTCACAGTGCCGTTTTCGGCTAGCCCGGCTGGAGAGCCCGCTGGCATCGAACAGTGGGCTCATCGCGCGGTTTGGACGGATCGCATGTTGGAGACACTTTTGAAAGGAAAGGTGAGAGGAGGGAAATGGCACACGCTGATCGATAAGGTGTTTTGCAGCCGGAACCTTTCCAGCTCGGCCGAGAAGGTCTTGGGCAGGAAAGGAGCGGCGGGAGTGGACCGGCAAACGTGGGGGGATTTCGCCGAACACGAGCGGGAGGAACTCGAATGGTTGCAGGAAGAACTGCGTGAGGGGACCTATCGTCCGGCAGCGGTGCTGCGGAGGTGGATTCCCAAAACAGGCAGTTCGGAAAAGCGACCGCTGGGGATTTCGACCGTGCGGGATCGAGTCGTGCAAACGGCTTTGGTCCACGGGATCGAGCCGATTCTGGATGCCACGTTCCATGATCGAAGCTACGGCTTTCGTCATGGGCGAGGGTGCCACGGCGCACTTCGGTACGTCGAAGAGCTGCTCGAAGCCGGTTATGTGTATGTCGTCGACGCGGATCTGAAGGGTTACTTCGATACGATCCCGAAAGATCGACTGTTGGACCTGATCCAACAGAAGATATCGGATCGCCGCGTGCTGGGCCTGGTTCAGCTGTTTCTGAATCAGGGGATACTGGAAGAGCTGCGTAAGTGGATTCCGGAAGCCGGAGTCCCCCAAGGCGCCGTTCTTTCTCCGGTGTTGTCGAATGCCTACCTCAATCCCCTGGACCATCGGATGGCCGATCTGGGCTTCCAGATGGTGCGCTACGCGGATGACTTTGTCCTGCTGTGTCGCGCACCCGAGGAGGCTGAAGCGGCCCTGGCCGAAGGGCGGGACTGGGTGGAGGACAACGGGCTGAGACTGCATCCCGAGAAGACACACATCGTGGACTCGCGAGAGAAGAGCTTTTCGTTCTTGAGCGATTCGTTCCGAGGCCGTTTTCGGTTTCCACGAGCGAAGAGCCACCGAAAGTTCGTCGAGCGCATTCACGAGCTGACGCCGCGCAAGTCGGGCGACTCGCTGGAGGTCATCCTCCAGCGGCTCAATCGCTCGACGCAAGGCTGGTTCAACTACTTCCGGCACTGTCATTGGAACATCTTCAAGGACTACGACGGTCTGATCCGTCGTCGTTTGCGACGCCTGCTTCTGAAGCGCAACCGGAAGAATAGAAAACGCCTCTGTCGAAATCACCGTTGGCCCAACGCCTTCTTTACGGATCATGGGTTCACGAGCCTGACTGACGCCCATATCCGTTTCGTCCAATCCATAGGAACCTACTGACTGGAGAGCTGTATGCGGGAGAATCGCACGTGCAGTTCGGAGGGAGGGGAGCCGGGTGACCGTGCTTCCCTACCCTATCGAAGGCGGAGAATTTTCTTCAGGATGAACGTAGGCCTGGCTACGCCTGCGGTTTCGCTCAATCGCTCGCGACCAAATCTGGCGCAAACCTGAGCGCCAACCCTGCGAAGTTATTCTTGAACGAACCTAGGAGCGCGGATGATATTATCATCTCTTCACGAGAGGAAATCATGGACTACTTCCGAATAGGCCTGAGGCTTTGTGTCCCTGCCTTCTTTCTCTGGTGGACGCTGGGCACGACTCTCGCAGAGGGCTCTCCCGAGATCGTTTCTGTCGAAAAGATCTGGGATCGAGGGACTCACAACGCGTTCACCGATCTGATCCGCTTTGAGGGGAAGTGGTTCTGCACCTTCCGCGAAGCTTTGAGTCATGGAGGCGGCGACGATGGCAGGGTGAGAGTGATTGTCTCCTCCGACGGCGAGCGCTGGGAATCGGCTGCGCTTCTCAGGGAAGCAGGTGTCGATTTGAGAGATCCCAAGCTTTCCCAGACCCCCGGCGGACGCCTGATGCTGGTATCAGGGGGTAGCCTTTACGAAGGTGACCGGTATCTGACCCGAGCGCCCCGGGTGGCTTTTTCCGAGGATGGGCGCAGCTGGACACCGCCCCAGCGGGTCCTGGCCGAGGACCATTGGATCTGGCGAGTCACCTGGCATAAAGGGCGGGGCTACGCAGTGTCGAAGCTGGGGGAGACGCCCCAGCCAAGACGATGCTTCCTCTACTGGACGAAGGACGGAGTTGATTGGCATTGGATCTCCGAGCTGAAACTCCCCGGTCTGACCCCTGAAGCAAGGCAGACCGCACCCAGCGAGACGACCGTGCGTTTTCTTCCCAATGACGAAATGCTGGCCCTGATCCGGCCGGGCTGGCTGGGCAGCAGCAAGCCTCCCTACAAGAAGTGGACCTATCACAAGCTGAAGCATCGGCTGGGAGGTCCAAACTTCATTCGCCTCCCTGACGGAGCGCTCTGGGCTAGATCCCGAGGTTATCCGCCGGGGACCTCGGTAATCGGGCCCTGGAAGGGCAAGCCCCACACCACTTTGGCGAGGTTGACCCGGACCAGCTTCGAGCCAGTCCTGACGTTACCCAGCGGGGGAGATAGCAGTTACGCCGGGATGGTTTGGCACGAGGGACTTCTCTGGGTGAGCTACTATTCTTCGCACGAGGGTAAAACCAGCATCTACCTGGCCAGGATCCGGTTGGAACCCTAGGTTCTTCGATTTTCCGAAAGCAGACTGATGTCCCTTCTTGATCGTCTTGATCGCCGCTCTTTCCTCAAGTCCACAGTGATTGGTTCGGGCGCGGCTCCCCTTCTGGGAGGACGCCTCGGCGCTCTGACTCCGCGCCGGAAGCTGCCGGTCGCGGCGATTGTTACCGAGTATCGCGACAGTTCCCATGCGGATGTGATTGTCGGCAAGATCCTGGAGGGTTTTCATCAGGATGGCGGCGCCGGACCGGATCTGTATCTGGCGGCGCTGTTTACCGATCAGGTTCCCGAGGGGGACATGAGTCGCGGACTGGCTGCCAAACATGGCTTTCCCATCGTGGGCACGATCGACGAGGCAATTACCCTGGGATCGGATGAAGTCAAGGTCACCGGTGTGCTGAGCATCTGGGAACACGGTAGCTATCCCTACACGGCTGATACCAAGCAGCACATGTATCCACGACGGAGATTCTTCGACGAAATCTCTGCCACCTTTCGGCGCACGGGCTCGGTGGTCCCAGTCTTCAACGACAAACATTTGTCCTATCGCTGGCGTGACGCCAAACACATGGTGGAGACGGCTCAGACAATGAACTTCCCTCTCTTGGCGGGGTCGTCTTTGCCGCTCACCTGGCGAAGGCCGAAGGACGTACTGCCGATCGGCATCCAGATCGAAGACGCCCTGACTATCGGATATGGGGGCTACGAATCCTATGGCTTTCATGCCCTGGAAACCCACCAGTCCCTTATCGAGCGGCGATCGGGAGGCGAAAGTGGAGTCGCGGGAGTCTAAGCTCTTCGAGGTGATGCTGTGTGGAAGGCGGAAGTGGATGGTCGCTGGTCGCGAGAGTTGGCTGAAGCGGCTCTTGCCGCCATTCCCGATGTCCCGGAAGGGAAGTGGGAGGCGGCACTGGCGAAGGATGCTGCCTGGTACCTGCTTGACCACCGCGACGGTCTGAAAAGCAGCGTTATCATGGCCAACGGCGTGTCACGGCATTTCGCCGTGGCGCTCAGGATCAAAGGCCGACGCGATCCGGTGGTTACCTGGTTCGAACTCCAGGAAGGGAAGCCCTACCTACACTTCGCTTATCTGGTGAAGGCGATCGAGCACCTGATCCACACCGGAGAACCACCCTATCCGGTTGAGCGAACGCTCCTCACCACTGGCATCCTCGATCGTGCCATGCACAGTCTGTCCAGTGACGGAAAACGGTTTCTGACCTCTGAACTTGCTCTCGGCTACTCGCCAAGCGACTGGCCCTACGCCAACCACCCTGCATCTCGGTTGAGGCTCGATTTACACAAGTCCGGTTAGGGCGTGATAAGTCGAGGGACCGAGAAGGCCTATCTGACGACCGGCAGGCATTTGACCCGTTCTGTCCTAGTTGATACTGTACATATGTACAGGAAAAGGGGCGCCGGTGGAAATCGTGATTGATCCCTCCGCGATTCTTGCAGTCTTACTCCACGAGCCTGAGCGAGATTCGCTCATAACAACCACGAAGCAAGCTGACCTGATCGCTCCAGCGTCGCTACCGTGGGAGATCGGGAATGCCCTGATTGCTGGATTGCGACGGCAACGACTGCAGCTCGACGACGTACAGGTCGCTTGGAGATCATACGAGGAGATTCCATTTCGCTTGGTAGATGTGGACATGGGACGTGCTCTCGAAGTCGCCGCCGAGCATGGGCTCTATGCCCATGATGCCTATATCTTGGAGGCTGCTCTCTCTCGTAGGCTTCCCGTGCTGACACTCGACAAAGCCCTCACCCGAGCGGCGGGGCAAGCCGGTGTTGCTGTACTGGAGATTTAACTGTTGAAAACCTTCACGTATACCGAGGCTCGGCAGAAACTGGCGGCCCTACTCGATCGGGCCCGCCGTGAGGGTCGCGTTCAACTTCGACGCCGCGACGGACAACTCTTTGTGCTCCAGCCAGTTAAGCCGGAGGGTTCGCCTCTGGATGTTCCGGGAGTGCGCGTCCGTTTGCGACGAGGAGAGGTACGGGATTGGCTGAAGGAATCGCGAGAGCAATCTGCTGATCGTCTCTCGCCCAGGAGGCTGTCTAGCACAGGGGATGCCACCGACGAAGTCGCCCCGGAAGATATCGCTTTAACGAAAGAGTGAAAATTGGGCGCGCCCTCGCGGCTGATGCCTACGGTTCGGCTTTTTCATCGCTTGAAGGGAGTTCAGCTGATCCATACGATGTCGGTTTCCACCTATTTTCGAGGATGGAGCCCACGACTTTCGAAGAATGTCTTGATCTTCTCCATCTCCTCATCGGTGGCCGCTTTCAGCGGGGCTCGCAGATGGCGCGTTCCCAGGCCGAAGTATTCGAGTGAGCCATGGAAGAAAGGAAGACTGAAGTTGTCAACAATGGGAATATCGTACTTCTTCACCATCTCGTAGCATTTCTTCAGGTTGCCCGCTTGGTAAGCTTCCCAGAACTCCTTCGCGATCCAGGGAGCGATGATCGCATAGATGTCGAAGTAGGCTTTGGCCCCGTACGGCTCAGCCGCCAGAAACCGATAGGTGGTCCCGCCACCGTAGACGCGCAGGCGGTCCGCGAACTTGGCTTCCAGGAAGATGTACTCTTGGATCCGGTGTTCCTTCATGGCCACCACGGCGTCGATCTCCAGGAGTCGGCGCATGGTCTTCTCCTTCAGACCCACGTTCTTCAAGGCAATCGCTAGCCTGCTGTTGTCCGCGATGTCCTGAAAATACGCCGGCATGTACTCCTCGGGGATGTTGGGTGTCAGGACCTCGACGGCATCCGCACCCAACCCCTCGGCGTACTTGGCATAGTCGATGGCGCGGGCGTTCCAGAACTTGTGGGCGCAGGTGATGGTCAGCCCGCGATCGCCCACTGCCTCGACGAAGGTACGGGTGGCGGCCTTGATTTCATCGTAGGAAAGCCACTCGTATTTGCTGTTTCCGCCGGTCATATTGAAGATCTTGATGTCGTACTCGAGGGCTCCTGCGATCATCTTTCGAATCGAGTTGTGGTCGACCTTGCCCTGGGCGGTGAAGGGCGTCACCAGCGAATACATGGGGCCGACCAGCTGATTCATGAACTCCTTCGGGGTCATGGGTTTCTTGAAGGTGTCCGCCGAGGACGCTGCCCGCAGCGGCACTGGAATCAACAGAATGGCAAGGAAGAAAACCTGGAACAGTTGTCTAACTCTGGATAGGTTCATGTCGTACCTCCGGTTGGCACTATTGGTAAGGCAAGTCGAGAAGAACCTAATCAGAATTCTGACTCGAAAACAAGTGTGTAGTGCCTCCTTTCATTCTGAGCTGTCAGCATGCGGACTTGCCACGCCGGCCTAATTGAAGTGAAATGTCCAGACTGCTAGAAAATGCTGACCCCAGGAGGAAGAAGAATGAATAGACGAACACTGTTGCGCACGGGCGCCATGGGATCCCTTTCCGGAATCGCCGCCGGCAGTGAACTGAGTGGGCGAGAGTCGATCCAGAAGAGCGGCAGAGGAATGCCGTCTCCTCGGATCAAGGACATCCAGGTGATCGCCACCGCACCCGAAGGGCTGCGGCTTGTCGTGGTAAAGGTCTTGACCGACCAGGACGGACTCTACGGATACGGTTGCGCCACCTTCACCCAACGGGCCGATCTGGTGGTCCCGGCGGTGGAGAAGTACCTGAAGCCCTTTCTCCTGGGGAAGCCGGCCGATCGCATCGATGACACTTGGCAAGCCTGTTACAACAGCTCCTACTGGCGCAACGGACCGGTGCTCAACAACGCCATCAGCGGTGTGGACCTGGCGCTTTGGGACATCAAAGGACGCCAGGCGGGTCTCCCCGTCTACCAGCTCCTTGGGGGAAAGTGCCGGGAAGCGGCCGACTGCTACCGTCATGCCAGCGGTTCGGAGTTCGCTCAAGTCATCGATCAAGCGCGTGGTTACATGGAGCAGGGGGTTCGCCACATCCGGGTCCAGGTAGGGATT
Source organism: Acidobacteriota bacterium (assembly GCA_965219855.1). Taxonomy (GTDB): domain Bacteria; phylum Acidobacteriota; class UBA6911; order RPQK01; family JAJDTT01; genus CAUZIZ01. The sequence continues at coordinate 118,604 of CBDCOR010000006.1, read as the reverse complement.
CCCGGAATGGCAGCCTACGGAGGAGGAGGCGCCTGGCCCCCTCCTCGCAAGCTCCACGAGGACCCCATGTTCGAACCGGCGGCCTACATCAAGCGGACCCTGTCTCTGTTCGAGGAGTGCCGGCGGCAGCTGGGTGACGAAGTCGAGTTGCTGCACGATGTCCATGAACGGATCACGCCCACTCAGGCACTTAAATTCTGTAAGGACGTAGAAGCATTCCGACTCTTCTTCCTCGAGGATCCGGTCTCGCCGGAAGATATTGCCTATTTCCGGCTCATCCGGAACTACTCGACCACGCCCATCGCGATGGGTGAGCTCTTCAACAGTCCGCACGAGTGGATTCCTCTGATGTCCGAACGCTTGATTGACTACATTCGCATCCATGTCTCCCAGGCCGGAGGACTGACTCCCTGCCGAAAGATCGCGGCTCTGGGTGAGCTTCACGGTGTCCGCACCGCCTGGCACGGACCTGGAGACGTCTCTCCCATCGGACACGCCGCCAATCTGGCCTTGGATCTAGCCTGTTACAACTTCGGAATCCAGGAGTTTCCGGGCTTCTCGGATCGCCTCCTGGAGGTCTTCCAAGGTTGTCCTGTCTTCAAGGACGGCTACCTCTGGGCCAGCGAAGACCCAGGGTGGGGGATCGAGGTGGACGAAAAGGCCGCCAAGAAGTATCCGTTCGGCAGCTTCGAATCGGGTCGGAAAGAGGAATACAACGGAGGCTGGGGTGTCATCCGACGCCGAGACGGCACCGTCATCAAACAGTAACTCAGTTTCTTTGATAGTAGCGAACCCGCCCCAGGATTCTGTCCGAAAGCTCAGAGCCTCAAAACTGTATTGAGGGGTAGCTTCCCAGGAGGCCGCTTCGGCGGCCTGGCGCGAAGCGTAATAGACCCGGCCTTCAGAGGGTGCCGTAAAAGTCCACACGCGGGCCCGGACATCGAAGCCTATATCAATAGGGCGGTGTGGAAGGGTGTCCAGCGTCGTGAATTCGAGGTCAATCCCAACGGGATTGCGTCTTCCAGCCCAGGGTTTCCGAACCCTGGGTCGTCGCTTCCCTTCTCCTGGAATCAATCCTGAAGGGGTTGCGCAAAACGGCTTCTTCGAAGCCTTCCTGGTAGGCATTTAGAAATGACGTCATTTCTTTTCCTCAACCCTTTCAGGGTTGGATTTCAGAGGGAAGAACCGATGACCCAGGGTTCGACGTACTGCACGAGTGCGCTGCGGGGGCCTCGGTCGCAAGCCTTGCCAAGACGGCGCTTTCACCGCCTCGCTACGAAAACTTATGAATAATCCGGGTTAAGGTCTGGCTGAAGCTTCTGCTGGAGAATCCGGTCGTAAGCCTCGCCCGGGTGGCCATGAGCAATCCGCCTAGCCTCTTGCCATAGCCTGAGCCCGGCGAGCAACCTCCTCCGGGTCAACGTCTTCCACGTGAGTCCCGATCCACCAGGTATTTCCGGTCGGGTCCTTGACTCCAGCGTTGCGGTCGCCATAGAATTGATCCGCCGGCTCCATCAACGACTCGCCCCCTGCCTCCAAGGCCTGTTTATAGACAGCGTCCGTGTCAGGCACGTAGAGATAGATAGACGCAGGCTGCGCGGGGAAGCTTTCCATGGCTTCCCCCATCATGACCATGGAATCCCCAATCTGAAGCTGGGCGTGCATCACCCGGCCGTCGGGCAGATCTGTCCGGTGTACTTCCTTAGCTTCGAAGGCGGCCTTCAGGAAGTCAATCAAGTCGGGCACACCCTCTACGATCAGGTAGGGCGTGGCGGTGTGGAATCCGTCTGGAATCGGTTTGACTGTCATCATTGTTTCCTTTCTGTTACTCCAATCCTCAGGGCTGGTACGGGAGCCAGGCATGATGGCTCACACCGCTTTTCGCTGTCAAATGCGGTGCCCTATGGGTGTACGACATGAAAGTGACAAGCTGAGTGCTCAAGAGTTTCTCCTGAGCTGAGGAACCATTAAACTCCAGTCTGGCTAAGGATTTCCAGGTAGTGGTCGTCGGGACGGTGGAACACCTTGGGTGTCGCATCTTACGGTTGTTCTATCTGTAAGGAGGAACATCAGGTCGCAATCCCACCCAGATACAGTGCCCCAGGACGTTCTAGAGGCGGCCCAACAACTGCTCCACCCCCGGCGCCTGTGCCGGGGCTCGGTCTCCGAGCGCTACATCAAGTGCAGCAAACCAAGATGCCCTTGCGGAGAAGACCCGCAGGCCAGCAGTCTGACACGTATGTCAGGGTCTCTAGAGCTTGGCCTTTCCAGGAGGGCGCTTTAGCGTCCTGGCGCGAAGCGTAATAGACGGGTCCTTCAGGGCCTGGTATCCCGGAAGACGGCACCTGTCGAGCCCGCTTCAGCGGGCTTCTCGAATTAAGGCTTTCGCCATGATCCGGTCCGGTGCTACCAGGACAGATGCGTTCGAGTCGATCAAAGTCCGAGCACGGCGATGGTGCTCTTCTTGGCGCCGGATATAGTCCACAACAAACGACAGATCCTTCTTGCCGAAGGACACGGCGCCGTATCCGCGTTGTCACGCGAACGGGATTCGACGCCCAGGTGACGGTTCAGGTAATGAGTACTCGAACCCTTCAACTCTCCGACTGATCTTCAAGCTGGGGCTTATTCTCACGTGGTCCTCAATTCCTCCCATCTGGTAAATGAGGCTTGCGGTGTCTCGGTTATACGAGCCCGCAGGAATCCGTGAACGAGATCTTCAACGGATCCTCGCAGGAGTGCACAGTGTGACTTGGTGTACCAAGTCAGATGCAGATCGATCCCACAGAAGGCATTCGATGGCATATCGACTATCACAACCGGGGTCGTAACTCCATATAACGGAGCCGATTAGAACCTGAATCGTAGAACCTACTTCGCGCTTTCGATCTGGAGAACCGGACCGGATCATGGCGAAAGCCTTCGCTCGAGAAGCTCGCTGAAGCGGGCTCGACAATGACGTCGGCCCGACTACCCGGCCCTGGAAGGACCGGTCTATTACGCTTCGCGCCAGGACGCTAAAGCGCCCTCCTGGGAAGGCCAAACTCCAGAACTCTCGGAAGCGAGCTGGGCTAGCGGTGCGTAGGAAGGGCCAGGGAGTGCTAGCGTGAGTTCTCTCGGCTACTCTAGCCGTAAGAAATGACGCCAGTTCACAGCTATCTTAATGCTTGCAGGGCACTACCAAAATCAGAGGTTAAACGATTTGACAACCGACAAGGAGCTTTCGATAGGCTCCCAAATCACTTTCCTGTCGTGCACCCGCCCCATGACCATGTTGTGATACAACAAGGCACACACGTAGTCATGATGCGGAGAATGAAGACAGACTCGAGAGCCGTCGTTAGGCTCCTGGCGGGACTTTGTTTGCTCCTCGCTTCCAATACCGCAGCGGCGCCGCGGCCTCCCAATCTAATCTTCATCCTGGCCGACGACCTCGGCTACGGAGACCTCGGCTGCTACGGCCAGAAGGTCATCCAGACTCCGCGATTGGACCGGATGGCCCGCGAGGGAATGCGGTTTCGTCAGTTCTACGCCGGGGCAACCGTCTGCGCTCCGTCGCGCAGCGTGTTGATGACCGGACAGCACCTGGGGCATACCCACGTGAGGGGCAACGCCGGTGGCAATAGGAGTATCCAGGCGCTTCGCGAAGTGGATGTCACCGTGGCGGAGGTACTCAAGACGGCTGGCTACCAGACCTCTCTCTGCGGCAAGTGGGGTCTTGGGGAGGACCTGCCTGGGTCCCGCTCCGGCCTCCCGCTGAATCAGGGATTCGACTATTTCTACGGCTACTTGAACCAGCGCCACGCCCACAACTACTATCCCGAGTTTCTGTGGCGCAACCAGAGGAAAGTGCCGCTGAGGAATACCGTCGTAGAGGTGCAATCTGGATCCGGAGGCTTCGCTGGCGGCTATGCCACCAAGCGGGTCGACTACAGCCACGATCTGATCGTCCAGGAAGCGCTCGACTTCGTGGAAAGAAATCAGGATAAGCCATTCTTTCTCTACCTTGCCCTCACGATTCCCCACGCCAACAACGAGCGCACCCAGGCCACCGGCCACGGTCAGGAGGTTCCGGACTACGGCATCTACAGGGACAGGCCTTGGAGCGATCAGGACAAGGGGCAAGCGGCCATGATCAGTCGGATGGACCGTGACGCGGGCAGGCTGCTGGACAAGCTAGGCGAATTGGGTATCGACCAGGGCACTGTAGTGATGTTCAGCAGCGACAACGGCCACCACGACGAAGGAGGACACAACCCGGAGACCTTCGATCCCAACGGTCCTCTGAGAGGCATGAAGCGCGACCTCTATGAGGGTGGTATCCGAGTTCCCATGATTGTCCGTTGGCCGGGAAAAACCCCCGCCGGAAGCGTCACCGATCACATCGGCTACTTCGGAGATTTGATGGCAACGGCCGCCGATCTGGCCGGTGTCAAGTCGCCAAAAAATCTGGACTCCATCAGCCTGGTACCCACCATTACCGGGCAACCGGAGCGGCAGCGGCAGCACGACTATCTCTACTGGGAGTTCTACGAACGGGGCGGCAAACAGGCGTTGAGGCAGGGCAGATGGAAGGCGATCCGGATGCCTATCTTCACCGGTCGAATCCAGTTGTACGACCTGAGCAGCGACCTGGGAGAAGCCGATGACATCTCCGCCGAGCATCCGCGAGTGGTGGAGGCACTACAGTTGCTGATGGACGCCGCACATACCCCTAACCCAAACTGGAAGCCCCGGGGGGAAGCCAGACAGGAACATTCGCCTCCTGGCGACGGTCGCTACCGATTCTGAATCGTAGGCCTGAGCTCACCGTCGACCGAAGTGGCTTGCGCCTAATCCGGAGGACAGTCAGGGACGCGAGTCTTTTTCCGTTCTGGGTATGGTGGGAATCTGATCGAGGTCGAGGACGTAGAGATATCGGTCCGTACCAACATAAAGCCGACCCTCGTGGATCGGAAAAGGCTCTCCTTCCCAGAGCAGGGGATACTCCTTTTGGATCTTCCCAGTTGACTTGCTTATCTGGAGGACCGACGGTTTCTCAGTCCGAACGAAAATGGACTTAAGAATCGTAAACAAATAAAGGTATCATGTTATGATTCGGCGGAGTTCGGTTCTATTACATAATTCCATTCGCCATGGAACGGGTTGGGCCGCATCTGGATTCGCTTCATTTCTTCATTGGAGACTTTGCGTCCAGTGGGATACTTGCGGCGATCTAGCCGGCACGTCACTTTGAGTCCTTTAGCTGTCGTTGTCTTCGCGATGAGTTGAACAATTGTTTCGTAGTCTCGTAAAGGTTCGCCGCGCCAGTTCGAAGAGATGAAAGAAAAGAGGCGGTGTTCGATCTTGTTCCATTTGCTGGTGCCGGGTGGAAAATGACAGACCGAAGCCGGGAGGCCCGTTTCGTCTGCGAACTTCTGCAACTCAAATTTCCAAAGGCGCAACCGCCAACCGTTGCTCCCGCCGGCGTCGGCGGTGATCAGTATCGTTCTTGCATTCGGATAGATCCGTCTCCCTTCCTGGCGCCACCAGCCGCGAATGGAGGCGACCGCAAACGCTCCCGTGTCGTGATCGGTGCCGACATTGACAAAGCCGGTATTGCGCCCAATGTCATAAACGCCGTAAGGATAGGCACGGGGAACGTCGGGAGTGGGAAAGTCATGACCCTGAACCTTGATCGGCTGCCCGGCGGGAAGCCATTGCTGGCCCGCGTTGTCGTAGTTGCCGATGAGTTCTTTCTTCTTGGTATCCACGGAAATGACCGGACTGCCTTCCCTCAGGCAGTGTCTGACGGTGGCGCTGATGTGCCGAAACTGGGCGTCGCGGTCCGGATGATCTTTCCCTTCCTCGGTCTTCCGATTGCTCTGCAGACTGTAGTCGAGGTCGTGAAGGATCTGCGCCACCTTCGTATGACTGACCGGGTGTTTGTGCCGGGCCAGTTCTTTCGCGATGGCCCGCGTGCTCTTGCAAATCCAACGCAACGGAGACTCCGGGTCACCCCGAGTTTGGACCTCGATCATTTCTTCCAATTGCTCCACCAGCCCCGGGTCCGAAACCGTCAGGGGCTTGCGTCCGGCTCCGGGTCGCCGGATGCGGCCTTCCATGGGCCCGAAACCCTCTTCGATTTCACGGATTCCTTTAGCGATTGCCTTGCGCGACAGTCCGCAGGCACGGCGTACCAAACTGACTCCGCCATGGCCCAACGCTCTCGCTTCACTGGCCGCCATAATCCGCCGCGTTCGTTCATCCAACAGGGGCCATACAGAGCGGAATTTCTCCGTCAATTCGGTCAGCGTATCCATGCATGTGCAGCATAGCATTACTAACTATATATTGACACCTTTATTTATTTACTTCTCCTTAGCGTCAAAATCGATCTGGCCATGCAGCGGGTAGATCGAGACCGTAGTATCCCAGACCACGCGAATCGTTTCCTTCTTCGGATCGTATCTAAGGGCGTAGATGCTCTTCTCACGTCCGTCGGTGGCGAAGAGGATGTCTCCGTCTGCGGGAAGATCCCCTGCTTCGCGCGACAACCGGACGTACGCGGGTTCGCCGATGGGTGAGTCGGCCGACCAAAGCCAACGTTGTCGGTTCAGATCAGGCAGTGAAACCGATCGTCTGCGGTGGCAAAAACTATCCTCCCATCAGGCACTCCGTTATCCCCCAGAAACTGGAGCCTTGTCACAATCTTCTGTTCCCCCGTGGGGTAGGTCCATGAGACTTGGCCAGTTTCGACCTCAAGAAGTTGAATCTTGTCTGGGAACGTTGACACCAGCTTGTTCTGGAAGAAGTCCAGTCGGGACGGCAATAGGATTCTCCTCTTCCAGACCAGTCTTCCGGTGTCAGCGTCGAAAGCCCTGTTATCCCCCCACTCGGAGTTTTCGTGGGAGGGCCAGGGGCAGGCCAGATAGACGTAATTCGAATGCACTCCTTCAGGGAACGGTTGGGGACCACAATCCGCGAAAGCCGTGGTTTCCCATTTGGTTTCTCCCGTCGACTTATTTACTGAACTCAGGAGAAACTCCTGTTTTGCCCCAGGTTCACGATTTGCCTCGGATCCCTTGAGAATGAAGAGTTGCTCCTTGTCGTGACCAGCCATGCCAAAGTAGGACCCCACGGGTTGGTGCCAGAGGGTTTCTCCAGTTTCCGCGCGCAACACGACGAGGTTTTGTCCACCGAGGCCAGCCTTTACCGATCTGCCTTGCTCCCACCCGGTGACCAGCAGGTCCCCGTCCACGAATCGAGCGGCGTGGAAAGGAAACGTGGTGTGAAGAATAGGCGAGTGGTCAGAGATGACAGGATCCAGATGACGCGGAAGCGGATACTCGAAATCCGAGCGCCAGATCAGGCCGGTCAAGGCCCTGATCTGCCCGACTGCGGCCGAAGCTTCCGGGCTACGAGGTCGAAACAATCGGTGGTAGTGCAATAAGGTTTCAACGGCTTTGGCGTTCTCTCCAGTCTGCTCGTAGATATCGGCAAGTTTCCAGTAATTGGGTGCCCCGTTCGGATCGAGGTCCACCGCCCTCCTAAGATATTTTTCCGCCTCTAAGAGGTGACTCAGCTCGACTGCACACTCCCCCAGGCGATGAAGGATTTCGGTCGAGTCGATGATCCTTTCGCGGGAATCTGTCTGGGTATTGAGTTGAACCAACCCGTCTTCCAATGGGACCAACACGAATCCCTCCCCAATAGGTGTCAGGGGGAAGGAACTCAAGCCTCTCTCGCCTTCAGGGCGATAGGTCCACAATAAATCCCCATATCTCAGCTCGAAAGCGCGCACAGAATTTTGAGCGGAAACAAGCAGCCTATCTCCGACGATTTCAAAATGATTGGGAGAACTGGTGTAAAGGGGTTCTGTCGTTCGAGTCTTCCACAGCACCGTGCCACTGTCCGGATCAAGACGAAGCAGGCGGTTTCTCGAAGCAACGAAGACGGAACCCTCGAGGACTCTTAATTCTGGCCGGGCCCATTCTGTCGCCACGCTGTTGAGGAGACTTCCCGAGATGTCGAGAGTATGGATGACGCCCGTCTCAGACCTCGCCAGAATCCGCCGTGACACGTCAGCATTCGCTGACTCTAAGGCCAGACGGCCCGCACTATTCAAGTGTCCCTGGTCACTCCAGAATCGATATTTCCCCGGCTCTAGATTTACCTCCCACTGTTTGCGCCCCAACTCGATCAGGCGTTCTCCGGTGTCGAGTGCGAGCAGCGTACCTCTCGATAGTTGTAGGACCAGGAGATCATTCCCAGGAAGGTTGATCCAATCAGTGAGGGTATCGTCCGGTTTATAGGACCATGTCTCTGTTCTGTCGGGAAGCCGCAGACAGGAGATGACCGGCTCGAGAGGATCCACGATAATCATCCGGCTGCCAGAGACGAGTAGTTCCTGTTGTCGTGGGAGTTCCATGTCCCACACTACCCGTCCACTGTCGAGTTCGAAGAGCGCATAGTGGGAACCAGAACCGTCCGAATTTCCAGCCATCAGGAGATCCTCCTGATTCCCGGGAATCAACCAGGCGAACGGGAAGAATCCCAACTCACTGCTCCACTGCAGCCGGTCCTTTTTGGGATCCAAGCTGAAGATACCCATTTGTTTCACTTGTTCTCGGTTCCCGAGGGTGAACAGAAGCGGAGCCCTCCCTTGGGAGTCGGCCGAGGGCTGCGATTCAGTACTCTGATCCCTGCCCCCATCCAGATTTACTGGTTGTAATCTGAGCTGGTTGTCAGCAGTGCCGCCGGTAAAAGTCCTGCGGAAGAGGAAATCGCCGGTTTGAACCTCGTAGGCCGAAACGACATTTTCTCCGGTGCTCAAGACTCTCTTTGGAAAGCCCTGCTCACGGTACCAATCCTGGGAATTCCACAAGACCAGGGTGTCTCCTTTCAGGATCAGTGAACTTCCTTTCGCCGACGAATTGGGTCGAATGGTGCGGCGCCATAGCAACTTCCTGTGATCCAGATCCAAAGCAAACAGCTCGGTAGGGTTCTCTTGACCTCTGTGAAGAACGGCGATAGCCACCGAATGCTCTTGCGAGTAAGCCCACTGTAGTTTGCCGGGTACCGGGCATTGCCATTTCCAGGAAACGCGGCTGAACTCACCTTCTCTGGGCAACGCCTCCCGATAGGATTCTATTGCCGCCTCGAAGTCCTTCGTGGCCTGGTAGGTGCGTCCCTTGTGGTAGTGGGCCAAGGCATAACTTGGATCGGTCCAAAGGGCCGAGTCGAAGGCCGCGAGCGCCTGATCGTGATGCCCTTGATCGAGGTGGTAGATCCCCTCGCTGAACTGCTCGAAAGTCGGGGGGAGCCGCCTGTGAGTTTCGACAATATCGGGGTCTATAGCATCCAACTCAATACCCAGGGTCAAGGCGATTTCCCGAGAGATTTCGTCCTGTACCCCGAAGAAATCCTGGGTGTTCCGGTCGTATCTCTCGGCCCAGAGGTGATCGCCTGAGCGCGCATCGATGAGCTGAGTTGTGATTCGAGATCCTCCCCAACCTTCTGCAGACTGGACTCGAGAAACACGTCTACGCCGAGCACTTCTCTTAGCGTCGCCAGGTCGGGGGTGTTGCCCTTGAATGGGAGCACTTGAAGTCTGGACTTGACCGAGAGAGTCCGAAGCTTGGCCAGCTCCATGATGACGGCTTCTGTCAGACCCGCCGCCCAGACCTCGCCTTGAAGATCACCTGTAAGGTTATCGAAGTAAAGTAAGGTTACAGACGGCACCGCACCCAGGGTGCCCAAGAACCCGGGTCGTCCGGTGAACAGGTTCCAGGGCTTGAGAGTGATGGTTAGGATCAGTAGAAGTGCCAGGGCCAGAATTCCAGCCAACCCTTTCCCGCGAGAAGTCGGCTGATCCTGTGATTCGGAATCTAAAGTGCGGGGATCCCTTTCGTCGTTGCCCGTGTCCGCGATGAGTCGGTATCCGCGCTTGGGAATACTCTGAATATAGAGGGGGTTCTGGGCGTCGTCCCCCAGGGCCTGGCGGAGTTTCCAGATGGCACTGGTAAGAACGGCATCCTCCACGTAGGCATTGGCCCAGACCCTCTGAATGAGCTGGTCCTTGGAAACCACCTCTCCCCTGTGTTGGGCCAGGTAGACGAGGAGTTCCATCATCTTGGGCTCGAGATGAACGGTCCCGTTGAGTGAGGTGATCAGATTCAGTTGGGGCTGTACCACCCATTCACCCAGGCGAAACTCGTGCTGCAGCGACGGTCCACCTAGGGCAGGGTTGGGCGTATTCGGCTTCAAGTACGAGACCTGTCTTTCGGGTTCAGAGGTCGTGGGAGATTCCGTCGAACCAACGCATTCGTCACGATCGGCGACAACCTGGGTGTCATGCCTCCCCGACCACTACTTCCACAGCACCCCTTCAAACTCTCGGTCGCTAAGCTCGAAGGAGGCCCGACAAGGAGATGTGAGAAGGGTCGCCGACCCCCATCCGGAAGTCAATCAGAAAAGCGTTAGCGTTTCGTCATCGGTCCGTGAAGACTTTTCTGGATTGTCCAAAGAAGATCTTGACAGAGATCTACACCGGCCGTCTCAACCAGATGAAGGGGCGCCGAGCGGAGATGTTGATGCAAAGAGGTCTATTCAATGGCCGTCACAGGTCCCCCCGCGGAGCCTCCTGTCGTGGTGACAGACACGTAGCCAAGGGCTTCCCAGAACTATCTAATCGGATAGTTGGACTAACTGAAGAGATAGACTTCGGCGCATTTCGCTCGGCGCCTGCAGCATTGAGTCGTCTCCCTGGTACAAGCGTATTCTCTTTCGAATTAATCATTTACGCACAATCAGTAGTGTCCCAACGTTTGGGATTCTAATCTCTGTAAAGTATTAATGAGTAATATGTTAGAGAAGATAATGGGTGTTTCCGACTTGAAAGTGAGTGTACGCTCACGCCCTTCAGTTCATAAGGAGGGCGAGCATGTACACGGGCACGACGATTTTTTCTCAGGTGATGCGGCATCTTCCCTGGCATCATTTTCATCGCATTGTTCAGCACTACGGAGGCGACTACAAGGTCAAGTCGTTCCGCTGTGCCGACCATTACCGGGTCATGGCCTTTGCACAGTTGACCTATCGCGAGAGCTTGCGCGATATCGAAGCCTGCCTACGGGCCATGAGATCCAAGCTCTTCCACATGGGCATTCGCTCCACGGTCTCCCGCAACAATCTGTCCAATGCCAACGAGAGGCGCGACTGGCGCATCTATGCCGAGTTTGCCCAAGTGCTTATCGCCGAAGCGCGCCGCCTGTACACCGACGAGGACCTGGGAGTCGACCTGAACGCGACCGTCTATGCCTTGGACTCCACGACCATCGACCTGTGCCTCTCGGTCTTCCCCGGGGCGCGCTTCCGCCGTACCAAGGGGGCGATCAAACTGCATACCTTGCTCAACCTGCACGGCGCCATTCCCGAGTTCGTTCTGATCTCGGACGGAAAACTGCACGATGTCCACGCCTTGGACCACCTGATTCCTTGTCCCGGTGCCTACTACATCATGGATCGCGGATACCTGGATTTCGGGCGCCTGTACCGACTCCATTCTGCCCGGTCGTTATTCGTGACCCGCGCCAAGGCCAACTTCAAGTTCCGCCGCCGCTACTCCCACCCGGTGGACAGAACGACGGGACTGATCTGCGACCAAACTGTCCTGCTGAGCACCTTCTATCCGGCCAAGGCCTACCCCGAACCTTTGCGTCGCATCAAGTTCTTCGACGTCACCACCGACCTGCGGCTAGTATTCCTCACCAACGACTTTGCTTCTCCCGCTCTGACTATTGCCCGGCTCTACAAGCTCCGCTGGCAGATCGAACTGTTCTTCAAATGGATCAAACAGCATCTCCGCATCAAGGCCTTTTACGGCACCAGTCCCAATGCCGTGAAAACACAAATCTGGATCGCCCTCAGTACCTACCTGCTCATCGCCATCATCCGCAAGCGCCTCTATCTCGAGTTGCCGCTCTACACAATTCTCCAGGTCCTGAGTGTCTCGCTCTTCGAGAAAACCCCAATTTTACAGGCCTTTCAGGACATGCATTACATTACTCAGAATAGTGACATTCATAAACAGTTGATGTTATTCGACTAACGCTGGGACGCTACTGACGCACAATCTGTAATTGCCTGCTCAAGATTTCCAGGCTCTGGCACGGTGGTTGCTAGTCGTTCCCGGCGGAGAGACTTCGTCTTTCCGGGTTTCCCCGAAATGAGGGGACTCTTGTATGCCCATCCCCAGGGGCCGCACACGACTGTGAAATTGGGACGCAGAAAGTAGCATTTGCTCAAACGCCGCCAAGGACGCCTGTCCGATCTCATCTCTACCTGGAGTTGGCGATTCCAGAACATCTGTCTTCGAAATTCGACCAAGCAAGCACACTGAGGGAGACTATGACGATTCTCACCACACTTCGACGCTCGCCTGTCTGCCATACAATCGTCCAACTCATGGTGGTCCAACTAGCCCCAAAAGAAGTAGATGAAAGTGGACTAAACCACATGTAAACACCTGAAATGCAGACCTGATGGGTATTCTGGAGTTAATGAAAGAAACCTCAGAACGACCCGAAAGGAGGCATTTCAGGTGAAGAAAAAGGATAGCGCAATCATCCGCAAACGGGAAGCAGAGGTTGCTCAGCGATTGAGCCCCAGCTGGAACGGTCAAGACCCGAAACCGGTGCTCTCGCCCGAGGTCATCAGCTACGAGGTCTCGGAGAAAACGGGTGCGGTCAGTTACGGTGGTCTGGGGCTGCTGCAGCAGGTGGTGAAGTGGAGTGGGCTGGGGAAAGCCATTGACCAGGCGGTGACGCTGCTCAAACGCCACCAACCGTACCACGAATCGGACCACGTCCTGAGCCTGATCTACAACGTGGCCACGGGCGGGACCCGCTATCAGGATATTGAACTGCGACGTCAGAGTGTGAGTTTCCTGGAGGCGGTGGGAGCCGAGAAGATCCCCGCCCCCAGCACGGCCGGAGACTTTGTGCGCCGCTTTGACGCGCCCGACGTGGTGGATCTGATGGAAGCCGTCAATGCCAGCCGCCTCAAGGTCTGGGCCCAACAACCGGCCCGTTTCTTCCAACGGGCGGAGATCGACGTGGATGGGACGATGGCCCCCACGAGCGGCGAATGCAAGGAAGGGATGGAGATCAGCTACGACGGGCAGTGGGGCTATGCGCCGCTGATCGTGACGCTGGCCAATACGGGAGAGGTGCTCTATGCGGTCAACCGCTCGGGCAACCGTCCCTCTCATGAGGGAGCGGCCGAATGGCTGGATCGGAGTATCGAGCTGGTTCGAGAGGCGGGTTTTCGGAAGGTGCGCCTGCGCGGGGACACGGATTTTTCGCTGACGGCTCATTTTGACCGTTGGACGGAGGCGGGCGTGGAGTTTGACTTCGGGATCGACGCCCATCCGAGCTTCGTCAAGTGGGCGGAGGCGTTGCCAGAAGCGAGATGGAAAGAGCTGGGGCGCCCCAGCCAGGGGAAAGGAAAAGGGAAGAAGCGGCGCCAGCGGCGGGACAAAGTGAAGCCGGAGATTGTCAAGAGACGCGGGTTCAAGACGCTGACGCTGGAACGGGAAGAGATCGCGGAGATCGACTACCGTCCGAGCAAAGCGAAGCGAACCTATCGGATGGTGATCTTGCGCAAGACGATCCTGATCGAGAAAGGCCAGAAGCGGCTGCTGCCGCAGACGCGCTACCACTTTTATGTCACCAATATCTCGGCCAGAACGTTGGGAACGGCGGGAGTCGTACGGGAAAACAACCGGCGCTGCAACCAGGAGAACGTCATTGAACAACTCAAGAACGGAGTCGAGGCCCTGCGGATGCCCTCGGATACGCTGGTAGCCAACTGGGCCTATCTGGTGATTGCGGCTCAAGCCTGGAATCTGAAGGCCTGGATGGGGTTGGTGCTGCCGGCGCGACTGCAAGCCCGAGAGCTGGTGAAGATGGAGTATCGCCGTTTCCTGCGAGAGGTCATTGAAATGCCCTGCCAGATTTTGCGCAGGGGCCGACAGTTGGTCTATCGGCTGCTGGATGTCAATGGTTGGAGCCGTCTTCTCTTGGAAGGCAGTAAGTGGTTGAAACACCGGCCAGCTACCTGAAACTGAAAGGAGATAAAGTAGCTCCGAGGGTCGCCAGAGCTGGGGCGAGGTGTCTCTACAAACGCCCCCCAAGAGGGCAGAATCGTTTTCCCTGAGCGATCGGCGTGGAGGACAGCTGAACACGTGCCTGTTCTGAGTGACTTCGCGCCGAAATTTAGAATTTAGGTCTCCAAAATGGCTCCTCGGAGCCGACAAAGGGGTCTATTTTCGAACTTGCGCTTATTTTGGGACTAGTCTGGCAAGGTCTGGCCCTGGCCGAGGTCAGCCAGTTCAACCGGAAAAAGATCTCCCCGAAAAAGATGTCCCCCTCGTCAACAACATTTCAAACGGAAGCCCAGCCCCGGTTGGTTCCCACAATTCACGGGGTGGAGGCTACGCCTCCGCCGAACTCGGATGCGGTCGTCACTCAACCGGTGGGTACTATCGCAACAGACTCGAGGATCGAGCCATCCCTTGGAATTCTTCCTTTTGAAATACCAGAGTTGGGAAGCGCTTTTTCCGTTGGCCTGAATAACCAACTCGCAGTCCTGGGATCGCTGGGTGGGACGACTCTGACGGCCCACCGTTTTTTTGGTGAAGCTCTCTTCAGGCTCCTTGGCATTGGCCAGCAGTCAGGATCAGACGACGATGCGGCCGGTGACGATGACGACGACGACGATGACGATGAGGCTGGCGATGACGACGGAGATGACGACGACGATGACGACGACGATGACAACGATGACGATGACAACGATGACGATGACGATGACACGACCCAGAACAGCGCCCCGATAGCCGACGCCGGGCCGGACCAGACGGTGTTCCTGGCGGACACCGTGACGTTGGACGGAAGTGGTTCCTCCGATGTGGACGGTGATCCCTTGACCTTTTCCTGGTCTGACCAGTGTCCCGGCCGGCAGCACGGCAATCCTGTCCGATCCCACGGCGGTGATGCCGACCTTCGTGGTCGACTTGCCGGGGGCATACGTGGCCGAGCTGGTGGTCAACGACGGGACCGAGAGCAGCCTACCCGACACCGTCACGCTCAATACCCAGAACAGTGCACCGGTAGCCGACTCCGGGCCCGACCAGACAGTGTTTGTCCTAGACCTGGTGACGTTGGACGGCAGCAGTTCCTCCGATGTGGATGGCGATCCCCTGACCTTCTTCTGGACTCTGTCGACGATCCCCGCGGGCAGTGCGGCAGCATTGTCCGATCCCACGGCGGTGATGCCTGACTTCGAAGTCGATTTGCCGGGGACCTACGTGGTCGAGTTGGTCGTCGATGATGGCAGCGCAAACAGCCTGCCCGACACGGTGACCATCACGACCCAGAATAGCGCCCCAGTGGCGGATGCAGGGCCCGACGAGACGGTGTTCGTCACCGAGACGGTGACGCTGGACGGAAGCGGTTCCTCCGATGTGGACGGCGATCCCTTGACCTTCAGCTGGTCCCTGACCACAGTCCCGGTCGGAAGCACGGCAGTGCTCTCGGGTCCGGCAGCCGTGATGCCCAGTTTCGAAGTCGACCTGCCGGGGACGTATGTGGCCCAGTTGATCGTCGACGACGGGATCGAGAGCAGCCCTGCGGACACCGTCACCATCACCACTCAGAACAGCGCCCCGATAGCAGACGCCGGACCCGACCAGACCGTCTTCGTCACCGATACCGTCACCCTGGACGGCAGTGGATCCTCCGACGTTGACGGCGATCCCCTGACCTTCTCCTGGTCCCTGAGCACGGTCCCGGCCGGTAGCAGTGCCGTGTTGTCGGATCCCACGGCGGTGATGCCGACCTTTGTAGTCGACCTATCGGGGGCCTACGTAGCCCAGCTGATCGTCAACGATGGCACGGTGGACAGTCTTCCCGACACGGTGACCATCACGACCCTGAACAGTGCCCCGGTAGCCGACGCCGGACCCGACCAGACCGTGTTCGTAACGGACACCGTAACCCTCGATGGAAGTGGCTCCTCCGATGTGGACGGGGATCCGCTCAGCTTCAGCTGGTCGTTCACCAGCGTTCCCGCCGGCAGCACCTCCATATTGGATGACCCCACTGCCGTGATGCCCACCTTCGTGGTCGACCTGCCGGGCATCTATGTCGCCCAACTGATCGTCAACGACGGCAGCGAGGACAGCCCTCCGGACACGGTTACCATCACCACCGAGAACAGTGCTCCGGTGGCCGATGCCGGACCTGACCAGACCGTGTTTGTGACCGACACCGTTACCCTGGACGGCGGTGGCTCCTCCGATGTGGATGGAGACCCCCTGACCTTCTCCTGGTCCCTGACTGCGGTGCCCCCGGGAAGCGCGGCGGCGCTGGATGATCCCAGCGGAGTGATGCCCAGTTTCGTAGCGGATCTGCCGGGTACCTACGTGGCGCAGTTGATGGTCAACGATGGGATCCTCGACAGTCCGGCTGACACCGTCACCATCACCACCCAGAACAGTGCTCCGGTAGCCGACGCCGGGCCGGACCAGACCGTCTTCGTGACTGATACGGTGCAGCTCGACGGAAGTGGCTCCTCCGATGTGGACGGGGATCCGCTGACATTTTCCTGGTCGCTGACCGCCGTACCTGCCGGGAGTAGTGCGACTCTTTCCGATCCTACAGCCGTCAATCCCAGCTTCACCGCCGATCGGTTCGGGACCTACGTGGCGCAGCTGATCGTCAATGATGGCAGTCTCGACAGCGATCCCGACGAAGTGGTGATTACGACCCAGAACTCCCGTCCCGTAGCCGATACCGGGCCGGATCAGCAAGTCTTCGTGGGCGACACCGTGCAGCTGGACGGAAGTGGATCATCCGATGTGGACGGGGATCCCCTCGCGTTCGATTGGGCCCTGATTGTCGCGCCGGCCGGCAGCGCGGCTTCGCTCTCCGACCCGAGTGCCGTCAACCCGACCTTCGACGCCGACTTACCGGGGACCTATGTCGCCCAGCTGATCGTCAATGACGGCGCTCTCGACAGCGATCCTCCGGACACGGTCACCATTACCACCGCGAACCGGGCTCCCGTAGCCAATGCAGGCTCCGATCAGCAGGTCACAGAAGGAGATATCGTTAACCTGGACGGCAGTGGCTCCTCCGACCCTGATGGCGATCCGATTACCTACAGCTGGACGCTGACAACACCGCCTGGCAGCAGCGCTGCCCTGTCGAGCACCAGCGCAGTCAACCCCTCCTTCACCGCAGATGTCCCCGGCACCTACACCGCTGAGTTGGTCGTCAACGATGGCGTCCTGGACAGCGCCCCTGATACCTCCACGATCGTTGCCGCCGCGCTGATCACGGTGCCCAATGTCATTGGCATCGAGCAGGACGATGCCGAGACCGTGATCAATGCCTTTACCTTGGCAGTCGGCGGCATCGGCAGTGCCAACAGCGCCACCGTACCCGCCGGTCGGGTCCTGAACCAAAACCCCGTTGGCGGTACCAAGGTTCGGCCGGGGACTGCCGTCGACCTGAGCATATCGCTGGGACCGGTTCAGGTAACGGTTCCCGACGTGGTCGGTTTGGCAGAGGCTGACGGTGCAGCGGCGATCGTGGCCGCAAGCCTGACGGTAGGCAGCATCAGCAGACAGAATAGCACCACCGTAGCGCGGGGTAACATCATCTCCCAGACCCCGGTCGGAGGGAGCACGGCAGACGAGGGCAGCTCCGTCGATCTGGTGGTCTCGCTGGGCCCGGTCAACGCCGCACCGGTTGCGGAAGACGACGCCTTCGATGCCAACACCGGAACTACTCTCACCGTACCTTCACCCGGCATCCTCGACAACGACACCGACACGGATGGCAACCCTCTGACAGCAAAGCAGGTAGGCGCGGTCACCGAGGGCACGCTGACCCTGAACCCCGACGGCTCTTTCACCTACGACTATCAGCCTGGCTACAATCGCACGGCGAGCTTCAGTTACCGAGCCAGTGACGGCGTCGACAGCTCCAATATCGCCACCGTCTCGCTAGATCTGGGGGGATCTGACCTCCAGATCAGCTGTGCCGGCACCGGCGGCATCACCACCAATACCCAGAGTCTCGAGATCTCTGGCAGTGTTCAGATTGACTTCGAGAACCTGGGGACTCAGACTTTCGACGGCAGCCTCCCGGTCCTGCTCTTTGAGGATCTCAACGACAACTCGGCCTACAACAGCGCTGTGGACAATGTCCTCGGCACGGCGACTTTCACCGGCCAGCTGGCGGCAGGTGCGAGCACCAGCCTGAACGTCCCGGTTTCAGGAGCGGTTCAGTTCGTCGATAACCTGATCTACGTCTATTCCGACGAGACGACGCATTGCGGAGGCCAGAACACGTATCAGCCTCCTGTCGGCGACTTTCAGCCGGTAGTCCAGTGGGAGTGGAAGGATGAGCTCTTCAATTCCTATGGAGTCGACCATCCACCGGTGGTGGCACCGCTGATCGACACCAATGGCGACCAGATCGTCGACGCCCGGGATGTCCCGGCAGTAGTCGTAGCGACCGTAGGAGTCTCAGGAGACAGCAATCGCCTGGTGGCGCTTCGCGGCGACACGGGTGAGGAGATATTCTCGGTGAAGAGTCCCAATGGCACCGTCTGGGATGCCACCGGCCACACCCCGGCCGTGGGGGACCTGGATGGGGACGGTCAGCCCGAGATCGTGATCGGCAACGAGTTCAATCTCGACTTGCTGGCCTTCAACAATGATGGCTCCGTCAAGTGGGAACTCGACAACCCAGGTGACAACAACGGCTCCAATGCCACGCTGGCGGATCTGGACGGCGACGGGATGTCCGAAGTCATCTATGGCCGAGCGGTCCTCATCAACGCCGACGGCACGCTCCGTCCAGCGGGCGATTCGGGACCCAATGGTTTCGAGCGGGAAGGTGGATTCGGAGGCGCGCCTCTGATCGCCGATCTGGATCTGGATGGAACTCCCGAGATCATCACCGGCCCCACGCTGCGGGACAGCCAGGGCCCTTGCTCTTGATTTCAAGCTCGAGGGTTTCCTGAACGGAACCACACCGTCTCCGACCGAAACCATCCATTCGCTCTTCAGCATGGGGGTACAGCCCTGGGCAGCTGTCGTCGACCTGAACGATGACCCCGAGGCGGAGATCATCGTGGTTGCGAGCCAGACGACGCAGAACCCGCTCAATCCGGCTATGTTCCAGCACACGATGTGGACACTGAACCACGACGGCACCATCCACTCCGGTCCTTTCGGCCTGTTCCAGGACGTCAGTAACCAGGTGGCCCACGACCTCGGTCCCCCGACTGTCGCCGACTTCGACGGAGATGGCGAGCTGGAAGTGGCCATCGCGACCTACCGAAGACGGAGCCCCGGGACCGCAACCTTGGCCGACCCCACCCGCACTATCATGAGCGTCTACCGGCTCGACGGGAGCATCCTCTGGCAGCGTGACCTTGTCGCCCAGGCACAGGTCATCTTCGCTCCCGGTGCCTCGGCCTTCGACTTTGACGGCAACGGGTCCTCCGAGCTGGTCTTCCTCGATCCCCAGAAGCTTTATATCTTCAACGGTTCAGATGGCACCAGCTTATTCGAGCTGGGCGTAGATCGTGTCAATGATGGCGTTCCGGTTCGACATCCTACGGTCGCCGATGTGGACAATGACGGCAGTGCCGAGATTCTGGTTCCGACTCGGGCCTTCCCGGGACGTCAGGCCGGTTCCAGGTTTCGAAACGGCGTCCTGGCCCTGGCCGACGCCAAAGGGAACTGGGTTGACTCGCGGCGGATCTGGAATCAGTGGGAGTACCACGTCACCAACGTCAACGAGGATGCGACGATCCCCGTGCAGGAATCGCCCAGCTTCCAGGCCAACAACAGCACCCGCGAACAGATAGGACCGAAGGACCTGGCCGCGCCCGATCTCAGTGTGTCGACGATTGGACTCGACGACGGCCCCTGCCCGGCCGGCGCGACTCGCGTGACCGTACGTGTCGGCAACGGCGGACCCCGTCGGGTCGGGCCCAACGTTCCAGTGCGCCTGTATGGCGCCGACCCCAGCACGAATCCACCGCTTCTAGCCAGCACCATAACGACCCAGGGGCTCTATCCGGGCGAGTTCGAGGACATTGGGTTCGACTGCGTCAGCCCGCCACCGGATCCTGTCTTGTCACGGTCAACCTGGCTCCGGATGGCGATCCCATCCTCGGGCAGCTTCCATCCGGATGGCGACCCGATCACCGTTGCCTGGAACCAGACGGGCGGCGTCAACGTGACCCTGTCGGATCCCAATGTGCTCCAGCCCACGTTTACCAGTCCCTTTGTCCCCACCCAGGGCAGCTTGTCCGACATCACCCTCACCTTCGAGCTGACCGCCACAGGCGGCGGTTTGAGCGAAACGGACATCGTGGAGATCAAGGTGGAGGACAACCTGGGGGATGCGCCCATCGCCGATGCCGGCCCCGACCAATTCCACCAGCCTGGGACGCCCGTGGTCCTGGACGGGACCAACAGCTTCGATCCCAACAGCGACCCCATCACCTTCGCCTGGGCACTGATCTCGGCTCCAGCCGGCAGCACCGCCGCGCTCGACGATCCTACCTCATCCACACCTGGCTTCACCGCCGACCTGGCAGGCATTTACGAGGTCGACCTGGTCGTCAACGACGGCCTCCGTGACAGCATCCCCGATCGGGTGGTCGTGACTGCCACCAATGACAATCTGCCGCCCACGGTCAGCATCACAGCGAGTCCGCTGGTGGTGGATCTGAACCTTGACGTGACCCTGACGGTAGTTGCCAACGACGATCAGGGAATCGGCTCGCTGGACGTGAGTGTGTCAGGTACTCCGGTGCCGCTCGATGCTAGCGGCGTGGGCGTCTACTCTTCGCCGACCGCCAGCGACTTCGTGGCCGAAGTCATCGCCACCGATGTCGGAGGGAATCAGGCAACGGCCTCCGCAGATTTCACGGTAGCCGCCGAGCCTCCTTTCGTTCAGATCACCTCACCTCCGCCTGGAAACCGAGTTACCAGTCCGACCCAGATCCGAGGCACGGTCACGGATGGCAACCTGGACTTCTATACGCTCTCCTACGCGCTCTTCGGAACTACCGACTTCACCGAGTTCGCCCGCGGCACAGCTCCGGTCGTAACCGGCCAGCTAGGCACCTTCGACCCAACCCTGCTGCAGAACGACACCTACACCATCCGCCTCGAAGCGGTGGATACCAGCGGGAACCGGACCGCTGTCCAGCAGGAGATTGACGTTCTCGGCAACCTGAAACTTGGCAATTTCCGCTTGGAGTTCACCGACCTCTCGATTCCGGTATCTGGCATCCCTATCACGATCAGACGTATCTACGACACCTTGACTGCTAACCTCCAAGGCGATTTCGGCTTCGGTTGGCGTCTCGAAATCGCAGATACGGAACTTCGCACATCCGTTCCGAAGACTGGACTCGAAAATGATCTGGTCTTCAATCCCTTCATGGCAGGAACCGGATCCACCGGTACCGGGGGCACGCGTGTGTACATCACAGTGCCGGGTGGACAGCGAGAAGGGTTCACGTTCCGGCCCCGATTGGCGTCAAGCAGTGTCAAGCGGCGCCTGCGGATCTTCGAGCCCGAGTTCATCCCTGATCCTGGCGTGAGGAGTAAACTGACGGTACCGCATTTTGATCTGCTCGTCAGTACAGGCTCGAGCGTCTTCGACCGCAACGACAACTTAGGGGGGCAGGTATACGTCTTTGGGTTCAATGTACCCTACAATCCCAGCAATCCAGTTACTGGCGGGATCTACAACTTCGCAACAGAGGACGGAATTGCGTACGAGATCAACGGTTTGACGGGTAAGGCGAAGCGTATCGCCGACGCTAACCAGAACGCCCTCATCATTGACGATGATGGCATCAGATCGGTGACCGACGACTTCGTTACGACGACAGTTTTCGTCTAGTCCCAAAAGAAGTGGATGAAAGTGGACTAAACCACATGTAAACACCTGAAATGCCAGACCTGACGGGTATTCTGGGGTTGTCAAAGAAACTTCAGAACAAGCGGAAAGGAGGCAGTTCAGGTGAAGAAAAAGGATAGCGCAATCATCCGCAAACGGGAAGCAGAGGTTGCTCAGCGATTGAGCCCCAGCTGGAACGGTCAAGACCCGAAACCGGTGCTCTCGCCCGAGGTCATCAGCTACGAGGTCTCGGAGAAAACGGGTGCGGTCAGTTACGGTGGTCTGGGGCTGCTGCAGCAGGTGGTGAAGTGGAGTGGGCTGGGGAAAGCCATTGACCAGGCGGTGACGCTGCTCAAACGCCACCAACCGTACCACGAATCGGACCACGTCCTGAGCCTGATCTACAACGTGGCCACGGGCGGGACCCGCTATCAGGATATTGAACTGCGACGTCAGAGTGTGAGTTTCCTGGAGGCGGTGGGAGCCGAGAAGATCCCCGCCCCCAGCACGGCCGGAGACTTTGTGCGCCGCTTTGACGCGCCCGACGTGGTGGATCTGATGGAAGCCGTCAATGCCAGCCGCCTCAAGGTCTGGGCCCAACAACCGGCCCGTTTCTTCCAACGGGCGGAGATCGACGTGGATGGGACGATGGCCCCCACGAGCGGCGAATGCAAGGAAGGGATGGAGATCAGCTACGACGGGCAGTGGGGCTATGCGCCGCTGATCGTGACGCTGGCCAATACGGGAGAGGTGCTCTATGCGGTCAACCGCTCGGGCAACCGTCCCTCTCATGAGGGAGCGGCCGAATGGCTGGATCGGAGTATCGAGCTGGTTCGAGAGGCGGGTTTTCGGAAGGTGCGCCTGCGCGGGGACACGGATTTTTCGCTGACGGCTCATTTTGACCGTTGGACGGAGGCGGGCGTGGAGTTTGACTTCGGGATCGACGCCCATCCGAGCTTCGTCAAGTGGGCGGAGGCGTTGCCAGAAGCGAGATGGAAAGAGCTGGGGCGCCCCAGCCAGGGGAAAGGAAAAGGGAAGAAGCGGCGCCAGCGGCGGGACAAAGTGAAGCCGGAGATTGTCAAGAGACGCGGGTTCAAGACGCTGACGCTGGAACGGGAAGAGATCGCGGAGATCGACTACCGTCCGAGCAAAGCGAAGCGAACCTATCGGATGGTGATCTTGCGCAAGACGATCCTGGTCGAGAAAGGCCAGAAGCGGCTGCTGCCGCAGACGCGCTACCACTTTTATGTCACCAATATCTCGGCCAGAACGTTGGGAACGGCGGGAGTCGTACGGGAAAACAACCGGCGCTGCAACCAGGAGAACGTCATTGAACAACTCAAGAACGGAGTCGAGGCCCTGCGGATGCCCTCGGATACGCTGGTAGCCAACTGGGCCTATCTGGTGATTGCGGCTCAAGCCTGGAATCTGAAGGCCTGGATGGGGTTGGTGCTGCCGGCGCGACTGCAAGCCCGAGAGCTGGTGAAGATGGAGTATCGCCGTTTCCTGCGAGAGGTCATTGAAATGCCCTGCCAGATTTTGCGCAGGGGCCGACAGTTGGTCTATCGGCTGCTGGATGTCAATGGTTGGAGCCGTCTTCTCTTGGAAGGCAGTAAGTGGTTGAAACACCGGCCAGCTACCTGAAACTGAAAGGAGATAAAGTAGCTCCGAGGGTCGCCAGAGCTGGGGCGAGGTGTCTCTACAAACGCCCCCCAAGAGGGCA
Organism: Acidobacteriota bacterium; assembly: GCA_965219855.1. Lineage (GTDB taxonomy): Bacteria > Acidobacteriota > UBA6911 > RPQK01 > JAJDTT01 > CAUZIZ01. The sequence goes on along the minus strand of CBDCOR010000006.1, from coordinate 94,895 downwards.
GAATCGTTTTCCCTGAGCGATCGGCGTGGAGGACAGCTGAACACGTGCCTGTTCTGAGTGACTTCGCGCCGAAATTTAGAATTTAGGTCTCCAAAATGGCTCCTCGGAGCCGACAAAGGGGTCTAGTTTCGAACTTGCGCTTATTTTGGGTCTAGTAAGCGATGGTGAATGGCTAGCTTACGAGTACGACATGGACGGTAGACCAACCCGGCGATCAGATGGTGAGCAAACGGAAACCTTTAAGTATGATTCATTCGGTCGCTTAACGGTTTTCACGCGCTCAGGAGGTGATAGTCCGACAGAGGTTGCTATTGAATACGACAGTATTGACTTGATTCGAAGGCTCGTGGTAGACGGCGAGGCAAGGAATTGGGTATGGGACCTTAGCGGTAGTCTTCCGAGACTATTGGAGGAGCGCTCCGATACAGGCAGTTTGGTTCGACGTTATGTCAATGGACCGTTTCCAATTGCGATTGCCAGTGGATCCAGCCGGCTTTTTCTTCACCCGGGTCACCTGGGCAGCATCGAAGTTGTGACTAACGAGACAGGCCAAATATATAGAAACTTTTCCTACGAAGCCTACGGTACGGAGAGGCAGAGCTACCATCAGAAGGTGTGTAAATAGCATAGGCGGTGAGTATCCTTCCGGGTTGATAAAACCCAGGGCCGAAAGGCCCGCAACGGAAGGAGTACACACTGCATGAGCAAGCAGAACATTGAGGAAAGTGTCCAGTCAAGAGTTTGTTTCGAGGAGCTGGAAGATTGGGTGCGGGAGAAGATCCAAGGCTGGGTTCAAGAGCTGCTGGAGGAGGAAGTCACGGAGTTATTAGGGCGGCGTAAGAGTGAGCGGCGAAGGGCCGTGGACGCTCCGTCGGGCTATCGCAATGGATATGGGAAGCCGAGGCATCTGACGCTGAGCTCGGGGACGATCCAGGTTCGAAGGCCTCGAGTGCGGGATCTAGAGGAACGCTTTGAAAGTCGGGTGTTGCCCCTGTTTGCCAAGCGGACGCGGCAGGTTCGAGAACTGATCCCTGAGCTGTACTTGCATGGTCTGGCGCTGGGGGATTTTGATCTGGCTCTGAGAGGGCTCTTAGGGGACAAGGCGCCTCTGTCGGCCTCCACGGTGGCGCGGTTGAAAGAGAAGTGGCAGGCCGAATGGGAAGTCTGGCAGAGTCGACCCTTGAATGATCTGGAAGTGGTGTATTTATGGGTAGATGGAATCTACGTCAAGGCGGGTCTGGAGAAGGAAAAGGCAGTCCTGCTGGTGGTGCTGGCCGCCTTAAGTGACGGAAGCAAAGCCGTGGTGTCGGTCACGAGCGGCTATCGGGAATCGACCCAGAGCTGGTCGGAAGTACTGCGCGACTTGAAGCGCCGGGGGATGGGCTGTCCAGGCTGGTGATCGGAGACGGCCACCTGGGCATCTGGGGAGCTTTGCGCAACGTCTATCCCCAGGCCGAGGAGCAGCGCTGCTGGAATCATCGGATCGTCAACCTGCTGGCCAAGCTCCCTAAGCGAGTGCACAAGCCGGCCTTGCTGATCCTGCGGCAGATCCCTTACGCCGAGACTCGAGAGGAGGCACAACGACTCAAGCAGGTCTTTCAGCACTGGTGCCGGCAGCGAGGGCTGACCCTGGCGGCTGAGCTAATCGAGCAGGACTGGGACCGGATGGTGACCTTTTACAACTATCCAAAGAAGCAGTGGCAGCATCTGCGAACCACCAATCCAGTGGAGTCACCGTTTGCCGCTCTTCGGCTGCGAACGGACGCGGCCAAGCGATTCAAGAAAGTGGAAAACGCCCAGGCGGTGATCTGGAAGATGCTGTTGGTGGCGGAGCAGCGATTCCGCCGGTTGAAGGCACCGGAGCTGATGAAAGACGTCTACCAGGGCGCCAAATATGTCAATGGAGTCCCGGTCAACCAAGTCCCGGAGGAGAAAGCCGCCTGATGTTTTTCCACACCTATTGACAAGAGCTCGAGAGGCAGGGTAGTGTCGACCCTGACACTCCACTTCAATATGTTGGACAGTACTATCTGCCTGAGCTCGGGCTTTATTATATGCGCCAAAGGTTCTATGATCCTGTCAGTGGGCGCTTCTTGACTCCGGACGTGATCGAGGCTAGCCCAGATGTCCCGCTTTCGTACAATCCCTACCTTTATGCGGCAAATAATCCAACAAGATTTATCGATCCCCTTGGCACGTTTTCGCTGGGGGAGCTAAACATAGTAGTGTCAGTCATTGGTCTTTTAGCCTCTGTCACTCTTCCATACTATCCTGAAGCGAGTGTTATAGTGGCCAGTAAGGTTGGTTCTCTGGTTTCGGAGATCGGAAAGCTTCGCCTAGTCCCAAAATAAGCGCAAGTTCGAAAATAGACCCCTTTGTCGGCTCCGAGGAGCCATTTTAGAGACCTAAATTCTAAATTTCGGCGCGAAGTCACTCAGAACAGGCACGTGTTCAGCTGTCCTCCACGCCGATCGCTCAGGGAAAACGATTCTGCCCTCTTGGGGGGCGTTTGTAGAGACACCTCGCCCCAGCTCTGGCGACCCTCGGAGCTACTTTATCTCCTTTCAGTTTCAGGTAGCTGGCCGGTGTTTCAACCACTTACTGCCTTCCAAGAGAAGACGGCTCCAACCATTGACATCCAGCAGCCGATAGACCAACTGTCGGCCCCTGCGCAAAATCTGGCAGGGCATTTCAATGACCTCTCGCAGGAAACGGCGATACTCCATCTTCACCAGCTCTCGGGCTTGCAGTCGCGCCGGCAGCACCAACCCCATCCAGGCCTTCAGATTCCAGGCTTGAGCCGCAATCACCAGATAGGCCCAGTTGGCTACCAGCGTATCCGAGGGCATCCGCAGGGCCTCGACTCCGTTCTTGAGTTGTTCAATGACGTTCTCCTGGTTGCAGCGCCGGTTGTTTTCCCGTACGACTCCCGCCGTTCCCAACGTTCTGGCCGAGATATTGGTGACATAAAAGTGGTAGCGCGTCTGCGGCAGCAGCCGCTTCTGGCCTTTCTCGACCAGGATCGTCTTGCGCAAGATCACCATCCGATAGGTTCGCTTCGCTTTGCTCGGACGGTAGTCGATCTCCGCAATCTCTTCCCGTTCCAGCGTCAGCGTCTTGAACCCGCGTCTCTTGACAATCTCCGGCTTCACTTTGTCCCGCCGCTGGCGCCGCTTCTTCCCTTTTCCTTTCCCCTGGCTGGGGCGCCCCAGCTCTTTCCATCTCGCTTCTGGCAACGCCTCCGCCCACTTGACGAAGCTCGGATGGGCGTCGATCCCGAAGTCAAACTCCACGCCCGCCTCCGTCCAACGGTCAAAATGAGCCGTCAGCGAAAAATCCGTGTCCCCGCGCAGGCGCACCTTCCGAAAACCCGCCTCTCGAACCAGCTCGATACTCCGATCCAGCCATTCGGCCGCTCCCTCATGAGAGGGACGGTTGCCCGAGCGGTTGACCGCATAGAGCACCTCTCCCGTATTGGCCAGCGTCACGATCAGCGGCGCATAGCCCCACTGCCCGTCGTAGCTGATCTCCATCCCTTCCTTGCATTCGCCGCTCGTGGGGGCCATCGTCCCATCCACGTCGATCTCCGCCCGTTGGAAGAAACGGGCCGGTTGTTGGGCCCAGACCTTGAGGCGGCTGGCATTGACGGCTTCCATCAGATCCACCACGTCGGGCGCGTCAAAGCGGCGCACAAAGTCTCCGGCCGTGCTGGGGGCGGGGATCTTCTCGGCTCCCACCGCCTCCAGGAAACTCACACTCTGACGTCGCAGTTCAATATCCTGATAGCGGGTCCCGCCCGTGGCCACGTTGTAGATCAGGCTCAGGACGTGGTCCGATTCGTGGTACGGTTGGTGGCGTTTGAGCAGCGTCACCGCCTGGTCAATGGCTTTCCCCAGCCCACTCCACTTCACCACCTGCTGCAGCAGCCCCAGACCACCGTAACTGACCGCACCCGTTTTCTCCGAGACCTCGTAGCTGATGACCTCGGGCGAGAGCACCGGTTTCGGGTCTTGACCGTTCCAGCTGGGGCTCAATCGCTGAGCAACCTCTGCTTCCCGTTTGCGGATGATTGCGCTATCCTTTTTCTTCACCTGAAATGCCTCCTTTCGGCTTGTTCTGAAGTTTCTTTGACAACCCCAGAATACCCGTCAGGTCTGGCATTTCAGGTGTTTACATGTGGTTTAGTCCACTTTCATCTACTTCTTTTGGGCCTAGTTGGAGCTTCCTTCTCAGGGTCGATCAGTAGCGTCCCAGCGTTAGTCGAATAACATCAACTGTTTATGAATGTCACTATTCTGAGTAATGTAATGCATGTCCTGAAAGGCCTGTAAAATTGGGGTTTTCTCGAAGAGCGAGACACTCAGGACCTGGAGAATTGTGTAGAGCGGCAACTCGAGATAGAGGCGCTTGCGGATGATGGCGATGAGCAGGTAGGTACTGAGGGCGATCCAGATTTGTGTTTTCACGGCATTGGGACTGGTGCCGTAAAAGGCCTTGATGCGGAGATGCTGTTTGATCCATTTGAAGAACAGTTCGATCTGCCAGCGGAGCTTGTAGAGCCGGGCAATAGTCAGAGCGGGAGAAGCAAAGTCGTTGGTGAGGAATACTAGCCGCAGGTCGGTGGTGACGTCGAAGAACTTGATGCGACGCAAAGGTTCGGGGTAGGCCTTGGCCGGATAGAAGGTGCTCAGCAGGACAGTTTGGTCGCAGATCAGTCCCGTCGTTCTGTCCACCGGGTGGGAGTAGCGGCGGCGGAACTTGAAGTTGGCCTTGGCGCGGGTCACGAATAACGACCGGGCAGAATGGAGTCGGTACAGGCGCCCGAAATCCAGGTATCCGCGATCCATGATGTAGTAGGCACCGGGACAAGGAATCAGGTGGTCCAAGGCGTGGACATCGTGCAGTTTTCCGTCCGAGATCAGAACGAACTCGGGAATGGCGCCGTGCAGGTTGAGCAAGGTATGCAGTTTGATCGCCCCCTTGGTACGGCGGAAGCGCGCCCAGGGGAAGACCGAGAGGCACAGGTCGATGGTCGTGGAGTCCAAGGCATAGACGGTCGCGTTCAGGTCGACTCCCAGGTCCTCGTCGGTGTACAGGCGGCGCGCTTCGGCGATAAGCACTTGGGCAAACTCGGCATAGATGCGCCAGTCGCGCCTCTCGTTGGCATTGGACAGATTGTTGCGGGAGACCGTGGAGCGAATGCCCATGTGGAAGAGCTTGGATCTCATGGCCCGTAGGCAGGCTTCGATATCGCGCAAGCTCTCGCGATAGGTCAACTGTGCAAAGGCCATGACCCGGTAATGGTCGGCACAGCGGAACGACTTGACCTTGTAGTCGCCTCCGTAGTGCTGAACAATGCGATGAAAATGATGCCAGGGAAGATGCCGCATCACCTGAGAAAAAATCGTCGTGCCCGTGTACATGCTCGCCCTCCTTATGAACTGAAGGGCGTGAGCGTACACTCACTTTCAAGTCGGAAACACCCATTATCTTCTCTAACATATTACTCATTAATACTTTACAGAGATTAGAAGCCCAAACGTTGGGACACTACTGAGGGTCGATAAATGCTGAGAGTTCACGTTTTGGTCCCATCAGCGCGTCCTTTGGCTTAAGCGTTTCGGTCAAAGGATTCGGGGACTTAGCTATCCTTTTCGCAAAGGTTGGCGCTAAGGCTAGTTTTAAGCAGAAGCGCAATCCTCTGAAGGCGCTGGGTAAGGGCTTGTTTACATTTAAGGCTGGAGGAAGCTTTGCGGAACCAGGACCGGTTGATCTGGTCAATTCGCCCCCGCGGGGAGTCGTTGCGCTTGAGGTAGCAGGGAGTACCGGAGTAGCGCTTGTCAGGTACCTAAGAAGACAAGGGGGTGGAGCAGACACGTTGTCGGTGTTAAGGGGAGACGTTCTTGGCCTTAGCATCCCATCCCAAAGGTTTGGGGGCGGGAAGCAAGCATCACTGGCCTGGCCGCCTGGACTTAGTATCTTCTCGTCCGTACGCCCAGGGGCAGGGTCTCTTGGCCGTTTCATCAATAATTATCGGTTTAAGTTCTTGGAGAGTGACCCCAATAAAGGGCTGAGCATTGGTCTCAGCGTTGCTTATCCGTTACAGTACTGGAAGGATCCAGTAAGCAAAGTCACTGACTGGTTTTGTGATGTAGCTCCGATTCCGCTCGTCTGCAACTAGTCCCAAAATAAGCGCAAGTTCGAAAATAGACCCCTTTGTCGGCTCCGAGGAGCCATTTTGGAGACCTAAATTCTAAATTTCGGCGCGAAGTCACTCAGAACAGGCACGTGTTCAGCTGTCCTCCACGCCGATCGCTCAGGGAAAACGATTCTGCCCTCTTGGGGGGCGTTTGTAGAGACACCTCGCCCCAGCTCTGGCGACCCTCGGAGCTACTTTATCTCCTTTCAGTTTCAGGTAGCTGGCCGGTGTTTCAACCACTTACTGCCTTCCAAGAGAAGACGGCTCCAACCATTGACATCCAGCAGCCGATAGACCAACTGTCGGCCCCTGCGCAAAATCTGGCAGGGCATTTCAATGACCTCTCGCAGGAAACGGCGATACTCCATCTTCACCAGCTCTCGGGCTTGCAGTCGCGCCGGCAGCACCAACCCCATCCAGGCCTTCAGATTCCAGGCTTGAGCCGCAATCACCAGATAGGCCCAGTTGGCTACCAGCGTATCCGAGGGCATCCGCAGGGCCTCGACTCCGTTCTTGAGTTGTTCAATGACGTTCTCCTGGTTGCAGCGCCGGTTGTTTTCCCGTACGACTCCCGCCGTTCCCAACGTTCTGGCCGAGATATTGGTGACATAAAAGTGGTAGCGCGTCTGCGGCAGCAGCCGCTTCTGGCCTTTCTCGACCAGGATCGTCTTGCGCAAGATCACCATCCGATAGGTTCGCTTCGCTTTGCTCGGACGGTAGTCGATCTCCGCGATCTCTTCCCGTTCCAGCGTCAGCGTCTTGAACCCGCGTCTCTTGACAATCTCCGGCTTCACTTTGTCCCGCCGCTGGCGCCGCTTCTTCCCTTTTCCTTTCCCCTGGCTGGGGCGCCCCAGCTCTTTCCATCTCGCTTCTGGCAACGCCTCCGCCCACTTGACGAAGCTCGGATGGGCGTCGATCCCGAAGTCAAACTCCACGCCCGCCTCCGTCCAACGGTCAAAATGAGCCGTCAGCGAAAAATCCGTGTCCCCGCGCAGGCGCACCTTCCGAAAACCCGCCTCTCGAACCAGCTCGATACTCCGATCCAGCCATTCGGCCGCTCCCTCATGAGAGGGACGGTTGCCCGAGCGGTTGACCGCATAGAGCACCTCTCCCGTATTGGCCAGCGTCACGATCAGCGGCGCATAGCCCCACTGCCCGTCGTAGCTGATCTCCATCCCTTCCTTGCATTCGCCGCTCGTGGGGGCCATCGTCCCATCCACGTCGATCTCCGCCCGTTGGAAGAAACGGGCCGGTTGTTGGGCCCAGACCTTGAGGCGGCTGGCATTGACGGCTTCCATCAGATCCACCACGTCGGGCGCGTCAAAGCGGCGCACAAAGTCTCCGGCCGTGCTGGGGGCGGGGATCTTCTCGGCTCCCACCGCCTCCAGGAAACTCACACTCTGACGTCGCAGTTCAATATCCTGATAGCGGGTCCCGCCCGTGGCCACGTTGTAGATCAGGCTCAGGACGTGGTCCGATTCGTGGTACGGTTGGTGGCGTTTGAGCAGCGTCACCGCCTGGTCAATGGCTTTCCCCAGCCCACTCCACTTCACCACCTGCTGCAGCAGCCCCAGACCACCGTAACTGACCGCACCCGTTTTCTCCGAGACCTCGTAGCTGATGACCTCGGGCGAGAGCACCGGTTTCGGGTCTTGACCGTTCCAGCTGGGGCTCAATCGCTGAGCAACCTCTGCTTCCCGTTTGCGGATGATTGCGCTATCCTTTTTCTTCACCTGAAATGCCTCCTTTCGGCTTGTTCTGAAGTTTCTTTGACAACCCCAGAATACCCGTCAGGTCTGGCATTTCAGGTGTTTACATGTGGTTTAGTCCACTTTCATCCACTTCTTTTGGGACTAGTGTCTCCAAATCAGGGGCGCCGTGTCTTGAAAATTCGATTTCGGCGCCACGAGTGATCCACTTGACAGGAAGTCTACGAGTGGAATCTGGAATCTGGGGTGGGACCACGGTTTCTCCCGACTAGTCAATAACTTGTGCTAATTCTGGGTCCCGAAAGAGGCCTTTCATGTGGTTGATCTGGGGTCGGACCACATTTTCTCACGTAGATTCAACAACTTGCCTTGATTTCAGGACCTGAGAAGGGCCTTACACGTGTTTCTTGGTCTCAAAAACCTCTTCTAATAGAAGGAGGAAAAGAAAAGCGAATAAGGGACAGAGTGTTCTTTTGTCTAGAATCCTGTCCAGACAAACACCCATTCTTGACATATAACGTCATACGTTATACTCTTATAGCTTGATCCGGACGTTCAAGTGCCGTGACAGTGAGCGACTCTTCCACCGGTTTCGCCCTCGCAAGCTTCCACCGGACATTCATCGCACAGCCCTGCGCAAGCTTCGAATGTTGAACCGTGCACAAACGCTTCAAGACCTTCGCGTACCGCCCTCGAATAGGCTGGAGGCTCTCAAGGGTAATCGCAAGGGCCAGTACAGCATCCGAGTCAATGATCAATGGCGTGTGTGTTTCAGATGGGAGCGAGGGGATGCATATGAAGTCGAGATCGTCGATTACCACTAGGAACCTTCGAAGATGACAAAGGAAAAACTGGAGCCAATTCATCCGGGTGAGATCCTGCTAGAGGAATTCCTGAAGCCCATGGGGCTCAGCCAGAACCGCGTTGCCTCAGAAATCGGGGTTCCACCCCGGCGGATCAATGAGATCGTTCTCGGGAAACGGAGGATCACGGCGGATACGGCGCTTCGACTGGGAAAGTACTTCGACATGTCCGCACGGTTCTGGCTGGGACTGCAGATGGACTTCGACCTCGATCTGGAGATGGATCGCCTGGAAGACCGGCTCGATCACGAAGTGGGTCGCTATTCGAGAGCAGGTTAGTTCGGGTGTCCCAGGCTACTCTTGAAGGCTCGAGCGAAAGCACCGGCATAGTAGACCAGACTGCAGGATGGACATGGCTAAGACGGTTTACAAGCTTCAGGAAGCCAAATCGTCTCTTTCTCGCCTCGTGGACCGGGCTGCCGGAGAAAAGGCGATCATAATTGCCAAGGCGGGCAAACCTCTGGCCTGTCTGGTTCCCCTCAAACGGAGAGTCGCCAAGCGGGAATCCGATGGATGGGAAGGGCAGGTTTGACGGCATAACATGCGTATTCCGGACGAAACCGGCGGGTGATTCCGGAGGAAACCGGCCACTAGAAACGGGGTTTCCGGAAGGGTGGCCGGTTTCCCGGAAAGGCGGCCGGTTTCCCGGAATCGGTTTCCAGAGCAGACGGAAGCAACGTTGGACTCCTTCGGTACCATGACTCCTTTTCGGAGGAGCGATCGTGCCGAACCAAAGGAAGTCCATGCGCAAAATCAAAAATGTCCTACGCCTGAAGTTTCAGCTTCATCTTTCGGATCGGCAGATCGCCCGTAGCTGTGCCCTCGTGCGCAGCACCGTGGCAGAGTATGTGCGCCGGGCCCAAGGAGCCGGTCTGAGTTGGCCACTCCCTGAGGGGTGGGATGACCGGGCGATTCAGAACCGGTTGTTTCCTCCCACGGGTAAATCTCCCCCGGAGCAACGTCCCCTCCCCGACTTCGCCACCGTCCATGAGGAGCGCTGCCGACACAAACATGTGACCTTGATGCTGCTCTGGGATGAGTACAAGCAGGCGTATCCGGAGGGCTATCAGTACAGTCAGTTCTGCGATCTGTACCATCGCTGGCGGGGCAAGCTGGATCTGGTGCTGCGGCAGGAACACCGGGCCGGCGAGAAGCTCTTCGTGGACTATGCCGGCGACACGGTCCCGATCGTGGATCGCCATACGGGGGAAACCCAAGAGGCCTCGATCTTCGTGGCCGTGCTGGGGGCAAGCAACTATACCTATGCGGAAGCCTCCCTAAGGCAGGACTTACCCTCGTGGCTCGCGGCCCACACTCGGGCTCTGGAGTTCCTGGGGGGTTGCCCCTGCGTCGTGGTTCCAGACAACACCAAAGATGCGGTCCATCGCCCCTGTCGCTATGAACCGGATCTCAATGCGAGCTATTCGGATTGGGCCTCGCACTACGGCGTCGCGGTGATCCCGGCTCGAGTGCGCCGTCCTCGAGATAAAGCGAAGGCGGAGTCGGGTGTGTTAGTCGTCGAGCGCTGGATCTTGGCCGCCTTGCGTCACCGGACCTTCTTTTCCCTGGGAGAGCTCAACGAAGCCATTGCCGAGCTGCTGGAGCGTCTCAACACTCGAAACTTTCACAAGCTCCCCGGCAACCGCCGCCAGCGCTTCCAGGACCTGGATCGTCCGGCTCTGGGGCCCCTGCCGGCCCAACGCTACGTCTTCGCCCAGTGGAAGAAGGCCCGCGTCAACATCGATTACCACATCGAGTTCGACCGCCACTACTACAGCGTCCCTTATGTCCTGGTGGGTCAGAAGGTCGAGCTGCGCACCACCGTCACCACCGTGGAGATCTTCCATCAAGGTCGCCGCGTGACCTCTCACCGTCGCTCCTATCAGCCGGGCAAGGCCACGACCTTGGACGAGCACCGGCCCGAATGCCATCGCCGCTATCTGGAGTGGTCACCCTCGCGTCTGATCCACTGGGCTCAGAAAGTCGGGCCCCATACCGCATCGGTGGTCGAGAAGATCCTCCAATCCCGTCGCTATCCCGAGCAAAGCTATCGCTCCTGCTTGGGTATCCTGCGCCTGGGCTCCAGCTTTGGGGAAGACCGTTTGGAGCAGGCTTGCCGTCGGGCCCTGCGACTTCAGGCCTGCTCCTACAAGAGTATCCAGTCCATGTTGAAGAACGGTCTGGACCGTCAAGCGGAACCGCAACCGTTGCCGGAACGTCCTCCGATCGAGCACGCCAACGTGCGAGGGGCCGAGTACTTCGAAGGCGAGAAAGGAGCCTCTCATGTTGGTTAATCCCACCGTCGAAAAACTTCACGCCATGCGGCTCAGGGCCATGGCTGAGGCCTTCACCGAGCAACTCTCCGACCCGGAGATGGCCCAACTGAGCTTTGAAGAACGCTTTGCCCTGTTGGTGGATCGGCAGTGGACCTGGCGAGAGAATCGGGCCTTGGAGCGTCGTCTGAAGAATGCCCGATTGAAGCTCTCGGCCTGTCTGGAAGATGTCAACTATCGCCGACCTCGGGGGCTGGATCGCTCGCTGATTGCCAGCCTCGCCACCTGCCGTTGGATCCAGACCCACCACAATCTCCTGATCATCGGTCCCTGTGGAGTCGGGAAAACCTTCTTGGCCTGTGCCTTTGCTCAGAAGGCCGCTCGCGACGGGTGGACGGCTCTGTACACTCGTGCCGCTCGACTCTTTCGCGATCTGGCTTTGGCTCGAGCCGACGGCTCGCTCGACAAGCTCCTGCGTAAGATCGCCCGCACCGACGTGCTGATCGTCGATGACTGGGCCATGAATCCCTTGGCCGAGAGCGAGCGACGGGACTTCTACGAGATCTGCGAGGATCGCTACGACAGTCGATCCACGATCCTGACCTCCCAGCTTCCCGTCGCCCATTGGCATGAGCAGATCGGAGATCCGACCACCGCTGATTCCATCCTGGATCGTCTGGTCCATAATGCCTACCGCATTGAGCTCGAAGGGGCTTCCATGCGCCGGCATCGTCATCCTCCCACCAAAGCAAAGGACGAATCATGAGTCCAACACCGCAGTTGAAAGTCCAAGGTGGCTGGTTCGCCGCCGCCGGTGCTCCGTTGCTACAGGCGATGGAGAGCGTCAGCGACGGCGCCTTCAAACTCTTTGTCTATCTGTGCCTGAAAGCGGATCGCTGCACCGGCGAACTGACCGTCTCGCCTACCCAGTTGGCTCCGGCCTTGCGCAAATCTCGCCGCTCCCTGTTCACCTACCTGGGAGAACTCCAGTCCCGAGGTCTAGTTCAGCTCAGCCTCGCTCGCAATCAACACGAGCGCACTCACATCCAGATCAGCGAGGCCTTCTGGCCCTACCAAAGATCCCTCGTCCAGGAGCCCGAAGCGGCCGAATCCCAATACCTCGATCAGGTGGCCTGTCTGCTGCTCGATGCCCCTGGCGTTCAGTGCTCCTTCTCCCCGGCCGATCGGCAGCTGGCCGCTCGCCTCTACCGCCAGGGCCTGTCCTTGCGGCAGATCGAGCAGGCCCTGCTTCTCGGCTGCGCCCGCAAGCACGTCGCCTGGCTCAACGGCCACACCGGTGGACCGATCACTTCCCTGAGCTACTTCGAACCTCTAATCCAGGAAGTGAGACAACAACCTGTCTCCGATCAATACTGGGATTATCTCAGGAGTCGCCTGAAGACTCTGAGGCAACAATGGAAACAACACTCTGCTGAAGCAAGCTTTGCCTCAGCAACTCACTCAGGAAAGGAGAGACGAGATGATGTGTTCTCAACCCAAGAGACTCCTGTGGATTGACTCAAACCGGCCACTTCGGAGATGATTATCAACCTCCGGCGTCGCTTCGCTCCGACCCGGCCGGTTTGCTCCGGATTCGGTGGCCGGTTTCACCGGAATACGCACATAACACTACTTGAGTATGCTCATACGTATGAGTACGAGACTCCAGGTTGTGATGGATGAGGAGGAGGCTGAGGAATACAAGAGGGCGGCCGCTCGCCGGCAGCTAACCCTCAGCGAGTGGGTGCGCGAATGCCTGAGACAATCCCTCGAGAGAGAACCTGGAGCCACGACTTCGTCCAAGCTTGCCGCCATCGACAGCGCTCTGGAGTGTCAACATCCCACGGGTTCCATCGAAGAGATGCTGACGCAGATCGAAGAGGGCCGTGATCTTCGTTGACTCCAATGTCGCCATGTACCTGGTGGGTTCGCCCCACCCCAATCGCGAACTCCTGACCGGCTACCTGCGCCAGCACATTGATGAGTCCTATGTGACCAGCGTCGAGGTCTATCAGGAACTGATTCACCGCTACGTTGCTATTGACCGCAGCAAGGCCATCGCCGACGGCTTTCAGGTTCTGGACTGGCTGGTCGATGATGTCTACCCGATCGAGCGGGCGGACATAGATCGTGCTCACCAGATAGCTCTGCTGCAAACGAGACTTTCCGGACGAGACTGTTTGCATGTGTCGGTCATGGAGCACCATAGGGTCGATCGAATCCTCACTCTCCATCGCCAGTTCGATCTATGGCCTTCCATCGAACGCCTGCCTTGAGCTCCGGCCTTTGTGAACGCCGAACAACGTCGACGAGATCGTCAGCAATCGATTCGTCCAGGCGGCAAGGACCCAGGGAAATGATTTAGAATACGAAAGCAACAAGACTAGAGAGAGGCGAACCCACCATGGTCATTAAAGCACGATACGAAAACGGCGTCTTCCGCCCCCTGGAAGCCGTGCCCGTACGGGAGGGCACAATTGCTGAAGTGTACTTGCCTGAGGAGAGCAAGGGAGAGAAGCGCCCCTGGAAATCCGTGAAGGATTCTCCTGTTTATGGAATCTGGAAGGACAGGGACGGCATCGGCACTGGAGAGGATTACGTGAACCGAATCCGGAAACACAGGCGGGTGGAATGAGTGGCTTATCTTCTTGACACCGACGTGCTGATCGATCTCTTTCGGGAGAATCAGGGGGCGGCGGACTACATAGACTCCCTCGACGACTGGTCGTATTCGGTCGTAACAGGGATGGAGCTCATCGCGGTTGCTCGCAACCTGAGGAGACGAGACGCTTCGAGTTTTTCCTTTCAGCCTACAACCGCATTCCGCTGAGTGAGGAGATTGGAGTCCTTGGCTACGGAATCATGCGGGATTACCGGCACGCTCGCGGCCTTGACCCAGCGGACGCCCTCATTGCGGCTACTGCCATCACGGAAGACCTCACACTCGCCACGCGCAACCGAAAGCACTTCGAGGCGATCGAAGGGATGGGGGTGGGGAGATATCGGTAAATACGAGGACGCCTTTATTCCATGTCTTCGAGGTATTTCTTGGTTGTGGAGCACCACAGAGTTGATCGAATCCTCACTTTCGAGCTCCAGTTCGATCTCGGGCCCTCCATCGAACGGCTGCCTTGAGCCCTCGCCTTTATGAGCGTGCCAGATCCGAACCTGTTGCGCGATTGCCAAAGAAAACCCCAGCTCCTCAATATTCGAATTTGATGCCCCCGTCTTCGTCCAGCTCCATGTCCTCCCACATCTCATTCTGGTGGAGCCAGATCGGATCTGCGTTTATTCGGATGAACTCGTCGACGTCCATCCCATCGATGGTCGGTGGACGCTTGACGCGCTTCTGTTTGCCGTTCATGAAGACCTTCATGTACTCCTGTCTTCTTCGCTTCTTTTCCGCCTTTTCTTTGGCGGTCAGCTTTCGTTTCGGCTTTGCCATGGACTCCCTCCAGTTTTCGCATCCCGCCGAATGGTCTGGGGACGTCAGCGTCAGCCGCTGCGTGGGCTTTCCGCGTGTCCCGAACGGTGCTTCCGCACTCGTATCACAACCAGGTGACTGTCATTGATGTCCCGAGCGGCGCGATAACTGCGATAGAGTAGGATCCCAGGATGAAGATCGAAGAGCTGGATGCCTCCCCGGGAAGAAAAGCGCGTCGGAGCCAGACGCCGAGCTCACCGCTAACCCCTGCCATAGCCGAGCGCAGCAGCCTGCGGACGCGATTGATCTTTCTGGCTGGGATGTTCCTCAGTGCTCTCTGGTGGCAAGCTGGCGATGCAAGCATCTCGACGCCCAGAGCGGAGGGTGGGGCAGGGAAGATCCCGGTGCGCAGCTTTCAGGTGTTCCTCTTCGCGGGCCAGTCCAATATGGCGGGGGCTGATGCTATCGTGCCCGATCCTCCCGGTTTCGTGCAGCAGGAGGCGGATCGGGTTTCCCTTTTCACCTACGGACCTGGACCGGGTAAGGCGCAGACACCGGGTTATCATCCTTGGGGGGACATCCGAGGACACCCCTGGTCCAGGGGCGACAGTGCGCCGCGCATCATTCACGGGCCGGAGGTGGGCTTCGGTCGCCGGCTTTACGCAGCGGACGTCAGGGATATCGCCATTATCAAGGTGGCCGGCAACATCCCGCTACAGGAGCCCAGGTGGTTGTGGGGTTCGGGAGAGACCTTCTTTGAGAATTGGACAGGGTTCGTGGACGACCGTCTGGCCGAGCTCCAGCGGCAGGGTCACGGCTACACCGTCGCAGGCTTCGTCTGGCACCAGGGGATCGACGATGGTCTCAACCCGGCGCGTGCTCGGACCTACGGAGAGAATCTGAGGCAGTTGATTGCCGCTTTGCGCCAGCGATATGGAAGTCCAAACGCGCCTTTCATCTTGGCCCGCAGTGTGTACTCCGAGATTGCCGTTAAGAGGACTGGAAGCGGCCCCGCTTCTCCTATGGCCCTGGTTCGGGCGGCGCAGGTTGCGGTCGCCGAAGAGGACCCCCACGCCGCCTGGATCGATGTGGATGATCAGGAGAATGTGCGCATCCACCATTTCACCTCCCCGGGGCAGCTGGTTCTGGGACGCCGTTTCGCCGATGCCTACCTGGGTCTGGCTGGAAGCTCGACCACTTCGGACTGAAGCCCCCAAAGCCAGGGAGAAGGATGTCTTGAGTTTTTCGGAGCGCGCGTCAAGAAGGTCCTTTCCCTTCACCGAGTCTCTTCACGCGTACCGATGGGGAGCTTGTCTTCTCTGGATCTCGGTATTAGCAGTGGCGAACGCCACACCCGCGGGCTGGTTTACTAGGGTACGGGAAGGGTCTCAGCAGGAAGATCCGGTTCGAGCGTTGCGGCGGTTGGGAGCCACTGTATTTCAGCGTGGGGACGTGGTCGTGGAGGTCAACGCGAACCGCACCCCCTTGGCCGATGACGATCTTGCTCTGTTGGCTGGGTTCACCGAGCTGACGGACCTCTCGTTGGAGCAGACCCAGGTGGGCGACGTCGGTCTGGCGTATCTGGCGGGGCTGCGCAAGTTGGAATGGCTGAACCTCTACCGCACCCGGGTTGGCGATAGTGGGTTGGTCTATTTCAGAGAACTGGAGAGTCTGCGGCATTTGCCGATCGGCGAGACCTTGGTCACCGATAAGGGACTGGTCCATCTGGGGAAGATGAGGCAGCTCGTCTACCTGGGCTTGCGCGCGAATAAGGTGACAGACGCCGGTTTGGAGAACCTGCGAGGGCTGACTGACCTGACCGGGCTGCACCTGGGTCAAACGAAGATCAGCGACGCTGGAGTGACTCATCTGCTCAGCTTGACCAAACTGCAGAAGCTGTGGCTCGACGGCACGGTCGTGACGGACCGGGTCGTTCCCCTTCTGGCGAAGCTGGAGTCCCTGAGAGAGCTTCATGTCTACGAGACGAGCCTGACGCCGGAAGGGATAATAAGGCTTGGCGAGTTGCTGCCAGACTGTAGCATCATCCATGAGCGGCGGTGATAGTGAGTGTTGGGATGGCTAACTAGTGCCCGTCCGAAAACCGGGGTTTTCAGAACTGTAATCTGTTGAATCGTAAACACTTATTATACTTGAGACTGCTGACAGACCGGCTCGACCCAGCTCGATCCAGAGCAAGGACCCTCGAGCGAGGGCACGCGGGCCAAAAAGCAGCGGTTCGGCGCAGACCTCTCCCCGAGTCGGAGCCACAAGGCAGTACGGTCAGCCACAAAAGGCTACAACAGGAGTCGGGCCAGGACGACCAGGTTATAGGTCAGGACGCTGGCATGGACGTAGCTTTGAAAGTGAGGCCAGCCTTTCCAGCTACAGCGGTGGAGACCGAAGGTGTGCTTGAGGGTCCCAATGCACCCCTCAATCCCGGCGCGGAAGCGTTTGAGTTGTTTGTAGACCCAACTGGAACGCACCATGCTCTCAACCGTCAACCCACACTTTTTGGAAAAGGCCACATCCTGTACCCTCTGCTCTTTGGCCCAGCGCAGGTTGGCAGCCGAGGCAAAACCACCATCCCAGGCGCTCTGGCGGGGGACCTTCCCGTACAGCTGTCGATGCCGCTCTAAGAAGGGTTGCACATAGTTGCTGTCGGCCGGATTCCCCCGTTCCACCACACAATCCAGGATCAGCGACGAGGCGCCCGTGCTGACAAACACCTTGTGGCCGAAGACCGTTTCCCGAGGGCTCTTCTTGATAATATCGGTGTGCTCTTCGAAGAGGGAACAGATCTTCTCCTGGGCCGCGACGGCCTCGCCCGAAAGGACCCGTCGTTGAGTCTGCTCGATGACTTTGTGCAACAGCCCCAGATAGTGGGCCAGTTGCGCCGCCACGGCCAGACTGAGGGGATCGCTCCACTGCGCGGAAGCTGCCAGCGCCTGCTCGGCATAGTGAGCCGTCTTGGACGCCACTTTGATCAGATCGCGGTAACTGTCCAGGCGCTTCTTGCCGCGGCGGTTGCGGATGTTCAGGACGCGCCGCTTGGCCCGCCGCGTATGATCGACGAAGCCGATCCCTTCCCGCTCCCGCAGCCGCCCCAGCGACTGGGTCACGACTCGAATGCCGTCGTACAACAGCTCACTGTCGAGCGGATAGTGGATGTTCGTCTCGACCGCCGTGGCATCGACCCGAATCCGTTGGCCTTTTTCCAGACCCCGAGCCTGCGCCCAGAGCACCAAGTGGTCGTTGATCGCCTTCCAAGTCCCCGGCTCAATCTTCCCCAGGTTCTCCGCCAGGGTGGCTTTGCTGATCGACGCCCCATAGGGCAAGCGACAGAACCTCTGACAGCTTTGCGAATCCACCAGATGAAACTCCAGCTTGCGATAGCTGAACTGATGCAGCTGTTTGATGACGGCGCAACGCAGCACCTGCTCGGCCGTCAAACCGGGGGCGCCAACACCGGAATCGACCCTGTCAGAGAGATCTTGTACTATCAGCTCCAGCGTCTGGGGATTGTCGTCCAGGATGCGCGAGATCACCTTCAATTCATGGGCCAGCTGGTGATCGGGCCATTGCGGGGAAAGGGGGCGTTGTTTTTCACGCTTTTTACGCATCTTCGAACTCC
Source organism: Acidobacteriota bacterium (assembly GCA_965219855.1). Taxonomy (GTDB): domain Bacteria; phylum Acidobacteriota; class UBA6911; order RPQK01; family JAJDTT01; genus CAUZIZ01. The sequence continues at coordinate 76,796 of CBDCOR010000006.1, read as the reverse complement.
TGAAATCGTCGTAAGTCGTTTTAGTCTAATTGTTTGCACCAAATAGTCTAGCAAACGGCCCTGACAGTTTCGGAGCTTGAAAAAGCCCTCTTTCCCCTTCCTTATCAATTACTTACACATTTCCGGACGGGCACTAACTAAGGGACTTCTGGGTCTTTCTAAGAGCCTGCTTCAGCAGGCTGGCGCGAAGCGTAATAGGCCGGTCCTTTAGGGCCGGTTAGCCACCAGAGATGAGGGGCCTAGCCCGCTTCAGCGGGCTTCTCGAACCAAGGCTTTAGCCGGGATCCGGTCCCTCGCGTGAGTCTCCAGGACGGACGCTTGGACAGATCCTGGCAGGATCGCACCGTGGGTTGGCGTGATGAGGGGATTCGTGCAATGCCCCTAGATTTCAGAGAAGGCGTTTGGGGTCAGATGATCCGTACTACCGCGTGGTGATCGTAAACGGCGTCCTGGGCTGGGAGTCCAGGCAGCCCTGGGAAGGCGGAATCGAGCTTCGCCGTCAACGAGGGACTGGGATTCTGGCTGAAGCCTTGGTTCGAGAAGCTCGCTGAAGCGGGCTAGGCCCGTCATCTCCTGCAGCTAACCGGCCCTAAAGGACCGGTCTATCACGCTTCGCGCCAGCCCGCTGAAGCGGGCTCCTGGATAGGGAATCCTCCGGGCAATTGTCGAAGAACCGTGGCGGTGGCCTCCGGGCCGCCGTTTTTCGAGCCAAAGGATTGAAGGAAGGATTCGTCGCACGTCTCTAGGTTCGGGACTCCACAGCAGTATCAAACATGCTAGCCCCAAAATAAGCGCAAGTTCGAAAATAGACCCCTTTGTCGGCTCCGAGGAGCCATTTTGGAGACCTAAATTCTAAATTTCGGCGCGAAGTCACTCAGAACAGGCACGTCTTCAGCTGTCCTCCACGCCGATCGCTCAGGGAAAACGATTCTGCCCTCTTGGGGGGCGTTTGTAGAGACACCTCGCCCCAGCTCTGGCGACCCTCGGAGCTACTTTATCTCCTTTCAGTTTCAGATAGCTGGCCGGTGTTTCAACCACTTACTGCCTTCCAAGAGAAGACGGCTCCAACCATTGACATCCAGCAGCCGATAGACCAACTGTCGGCCCCTGCGCAAAATCTGGCAGGGCATTTCAATGACCTCTCGCAGGAAACGGCGATACTCCATCTTCACCAGCTCTCGGGCTTGCAGTCGCGCCGGCAGCACCAACCCCATCCAGGCTTTCAGATTCCAGGCTTGAGCCGCAATCACCAGATAGGCCCAGTTGGCTACCAGCGTATCCGAGGGCATCCGCAGGGCCTCGACTCCGTTCTTGAGTTGTTCAATGACGTTCTCCTGGTTGCAGCGCCGGTTGTTTTCCCGTACGACTCCCGCCGTTCCCAACGTTCTGGCCGAGATATTGGTGACATAAAAGTGGTAGCGCGTCTGCGGCAGCAGCCGCTTCTGGCCTTTCTCGACCAGGATCGTCTTGCGCAAGATCACCATCCGATAGGTTCGCTTCGCTTTGCTCGGACGGTAGTCGATCTCCGCGATCTCTTCCCGTTCCAGCGTCAGCGTCTTGAACCCGCGTCTCTTGACAATCTCCGGCTTCACTTTGTCCCGCCGCTGGCGCCGCTTCTTCCCTTTTCCTTTCCCCTGGCTGGGGCGCCCCAGCTCTTTCCATCTCGCTTCTGGCAACGCCTCCGCCCACTTGACGAAGCTCGGATGGGCGTCGATCCCGAAGTCAAACTCCACGCCCGCCTCCGTCCAACGGTCAAAATGAGCCGTCAGCGAAAAATCCGTGTCCCCGCGCAGGCGCACCTTCCGAAAACCCGCCTCTCGAACCAGCTCGATACTCCGATCCAGCCATTCGGCCGCTCCCTCATGAGAGGGACGGTTGCCCGAGCGGTTGACCGCATAGAGCACCTCTCCCGTATTGGCCAGCGTCACGATCAGCGGCGCATAGCCCCACTGCCCGTCGTAGCTGATCTCCATCCCTTCCTTGCATTCGCCGCTCGTGGGGGCCATCGTCCCATCCACGTCGATCTCCGCCCGTTGGAAGAAACGGGCCGGTTGTTGGGCCCAGACCTTGAGGCGGCTGGCATTGACGGCTTCCATCAGATCCACCACGTCGGGCGCGTCAAAGCGGCGCACAAAGTCTCCGGCCGTGCTGGGGGCGGGGATCTTCTCGGCTCCCACCGCCTCCAGGAAACTCACACTCTGACGTCGCAGTTCAATATCCTGATAGCGGGTCCCGCCCGTGGCCACGTTGTAGATCAGGCTCAGGACGTGGTCCGATTCGTGGTACGGTTGGTGGCGTTTGAGCAGCGTCACCGCCTGGTCAATGGCTTTCCCCAGCCCACTCCACTTCACCACCTGCTGCAGCAGCCCCAGACCACCGTAACTGACCGCACCCGTTTTCTCCGAGACCTCGTAGCTGATGACCTCGGGCGAGAGCACCGGTTTCGGGTCTTGACCGTTCCAGCTGGGGCTCAATCGCTGAGCAACCTCTGCTTCCCGTTTGCGGATGATTGCGCTATCCTTTTTCTTCACCTGAAATGCCTCCTTTCGGCTTGTTCTGAAGTTTCTTTGACAACCCCAGAATACCCGTCAGGTCTGGCATTTCAGGTGTTTACATGTGGTTTAGTCCACTTTCATCTACTTCTTTTGGGGCTAGCCAATCAACAGAGCCGCGAACGACTTGACTCGTTAGCAACATGAACCCAAGTTCCGGCCGTCGAAGACGACGAAGTCAGGAGAGAGCCGGACAACAGCACAGTCTTGCCTTCCCCAACCCCTCGTCAGCGCTTCAGGCTCCAATGCTGTGGCCCCGCCTCTTGCGACGCGTGTACCCTGTTGATTCCGTCGGATCGTTGGGGTATAAGTTGCTCATTGATAAGAGAATGTTCTGCTCTCAATCAGAACCTCGTGACTGACAGTCTAGCTCGGAGGAACTGCCATGCTGCGCCTCGATGCCGATAAGCCTGTTTCATTCTGCGATGGCCTCAACCGTCGTGACTTTTTTCACGTCGGGTCGCTTTCTTGTCTGGGACTGAGTCTCACCGATTGGTCCCTCCTCAAAGCCGCCGGTGCAGTGAACTCCGACAAGAAGAACTGCATCTTTCTCTTCCTGGTCGGAGGACCCAGCCAGCTGGACACCTGGGACATGAAACCGGACGCGCCCTCTGAGATCCGGGGTCCTTACCGGCCCATCCCTACCAACGTCGACGGGATCCAGATCAGCGAGATCTTCCCCCGCATGGCCAAGCATGCCGACAAGTACTCTCTGGTGCGGAGCCTCTACCATAGCGCCACCGCAGTCCACGACACCGGACATCAGATGATGCAGACCGGCAGGCTTTTCCAGGGCGGACTGGAGCATCCCAATATCGGCTGTGTGATGGGTAAGCTGCGGGGTGCACGCGGTGCCTTGCCTCCTCACGTCCTGCTGCCGCGCCCGATCGGCAAGACCGGAGGCAATATGCCTCACGGTCAGGATGCCGGCTACCTGGGTCGAGCGCACGACCCGTTCGTGTTGAATGCGGACCCGTCCCGGGACGACTTCGAGGTTCGCGATCTGCTGCCGCCCGACTACATCTCGTCCATGCGGCTAGAACGAAGACGGAATCTTCGCCAGATCGTCGACGGAGTCGTGGGCAAGTTCGAGAAGAGCGACGACGCCCGTCTGCTGGATTCGAATTTTCATCAGGCCTATACCCTGATTTCCTCGCGCGAGGCCCGTGAGGCCTTTGATATCAGTAAAGAGCCGGAGGACCTGCGGAACCGCTACGGACATAACAAGTTTGGACAGAGCTGTCTGCTGGCCCGCCGTCTCGTAGAGCGGGGTGTTCGCTTCGTCACCGTCAACATGTTCGAGACGGTCTTCAACGAGATTACCTGGGACATTCATGGCTCCGCGCCCTTCAGCCCCATCAGCTGTTACACCGACTTAGTGGGACCCATGTTCGATAATGCCTTCAGCTCGCTGCTGGAGGATCTTCAGGAGCGGGGCCTGCTCGACGACACGATCGTAGTGGCGATGGGCGAGTTTGGACGCACGCCCAAGATCAATCCAGCCGGCGGACGCGATCACTGGCCGGGCTGCTGGACCAACGTGTTTGCCGGAGGTGGTATTCAAGGCGGCAGAGTCGTAGGAGAGTCGGATGAGATAGGCGCCCTTCCCAAGAATCGGCCGGTGACACCGGGTGAGGTAGCGGCAACCGTCTATCATCTACTGGGCGTAGACCTGGAGACCGAACTGGAAGGACCCCAGGGACGTCCGGTACCGGTGGTCGACCACAACGTCCATCCGATCCAGGAGCTCATCTGACAGCAGGGGACTGGACGGTGAAGCAACGAGTCTCAGTCCGCAGTCCGGAGGCGGGCGCTTCCGTGCTCGCCTTTACACTCTGGTTCGTCTGTTCCTCCATCTGGGCCGGGCCGGCTCCCGACGCTCCTAGTTTTCGCAACGATGTCCTGCCCGTCCTCACCAAATCCGGCTGCAACTCGGGTCCCTGCCATGGAGCCCTGGCGGGGAAGAACGGCTTCAAGCTCTCGCTTCGAGGTTACGATCCAGACGCCGACTTTCGCGCCTTGACCCGGGTGGCCCTGGGCCGTCGGGTGGTGAAAACGGCTCCGGCCCACAGTCTCATCTTGCTGAAACCGACTGCGACCATTCCCCACGGAGGGGGAAGACGCTTTCGAGTCGGTTCTCCTCAATACCAGATCATCGCCGACTGGATCGCCTCAGGTGCCCCTCCACCGCGGTCCGATGACCCGGTGATCGAGACGCTCCGTGTCATTCCTGATCGCGTTCTGGTAGAGAAGCCGGGCGAAGAGTTGCAGCTCTCGGTCAGGGCCCGTTACTCCGACGGAAGAGAAAGGGATGTTACTCAGTGGACGAAGTTTACCTCTACCAATGACGGTGTTGCGAAGGTAGATGAGGGTGGCGGCATAACGACTACGGGGCATGGTGAGGGCGCGATTTCGGTCTGGTACTCCAGCAAGGTTGCCTTTTCGATGGTGAGTGTCCCCTATCCCCGGGTGCTCGATTCGGACGCCTTCGAGGTGCTTGCCTCAGATAGCTTCATCGACCGGGGGATCCAGGAAAAGCTGGATCAGCTTCGGATCAGCCCTTCGGCTCTCTGTGATGACAGCACCTATATCCGGCGCCTCTATCTGGACACGCTGGGCGTCTTGCCCACTGCCGAGGAGCTGGCGCGCTTCCTCTCCGATTCCCACAAGGACAAGCGAGCCAGACTGGTCGAAGACGTGCTCAGGCGTCCCGAGTATGTCGACTATTGGAGCTATAAGTGGTCGGATCTGCTGTTGGTCTCGAGTCGTAAGCTGCAGCGCAGCGCGATGTGGTCCTACTATGACTGGATCCGACAGAGTGTCCAGGAGAATAAGCCGTGGGATGAATTCATCAACGAGTTGGTGACGGCCAGCGGCAATACCCTGACCAATGGAGCGGCCAACTACTGGGTCATTCACAAGAAACCAATCGACGTCAGCGAGAATATTTCCCAGGCTTTTCTGGGGATCTCTCTCACCTGTGCCCGCTGCCATAACCATCCGCTCGAGAAGTGGACCCAGAACCAGTATTACGGCATGGCCAACCTGGTCTCTCGAGTCAGTTTGAAGACCGGAAATCTACCCGGTGAGTTCACCGTTATTTCCCGGCACATGGGAGACGTGAACCATCCCCGGCTGGGAAAGCCGATGCTTCCTCAACCCCTGGACGGAGAAGCCCTGTCCTCCGGGACTTCGAAGGATCGACGCCAACACCTGGCGGAGTGGCTCACCGAGAACCGCCACTTCGCGCGATCGGTGGTCAACCGCGTCTGGGCTAATTTCCTCGGCCGTGGATTGGTGCATCCCGTCGATGATCTTCGAGCCACCAACCCGGCCTCCAATGAAGAGCTGTTCACCGCCCTGACCCAGGACTTCATCGAGCGGGGATTCGACGTCAAGGCGCTGATTCGAGAAATCGTCAACTCGGCGGCCTACCAGCTGTCGTCCGACACCAACGACTCCAATGCTGAGGATGACAAGTATTATTCGCACCACATGAGCCGGCGCTTGCCGGCGGAGGTGGTCCTGGATGTGATCTCCCAGGTGACCGGTGTGCCCGAAGAGTTCGAGGGATACTCGCTGGGGACGAGGGCCCTCCAACTGCCTGACACGCAGATCGAATCCTACTTTCTCGATTCATTCGGTAGACCGCAGCGGTTGACAGGTGCCGCAAACGAGCGCAAGAGGTCATCCAACGTGGCCCAGGTCCTTCACTTGATCAACGGGGAGACTCTGAATCGAAAGCTGCGGCGGCGCAGGAATGTGATCGGAGGGCTCCTGGAAGAGCAGTTCTCGACCCGTGAACTGGTGCAGAATGCCTATCGGCTGGCGTTGACCCGTGACCCAACCTCGGGAGAAATGGATCGGCTGCAAGCTTCACTGGGGGAGGATGTGGATCGGCAGGGCGTCGAGGATCTATTCTGGGCGATCCTGACCAGTAAAGAGTTTCTCTTTACCCACTGAGGACACTGGATCACTACTGTCCGGCTAAAAGTCGAATGATATCAAGTGGTTAGCGATGCGACCTACTGGCCTTGCAGGTCCCAATTCCTAAGTGGTTGAAGAATCAGGAGTTGCTAGAACGGGGTAATGCTGAAAATTGGCGTCAGCTTCTGGAGTGTTGGCGCCCTGAGTGCACGAGAACGAGGTGAATCCTGAAGGGATTCCGTATTCCAGCCCAGGGTTTCCGAACCCTGGGTCAACGTCGTCTCCCCTGGATTTCAACCCTGAGTGGGTTGCGTACAGAAGGGCAGCGAGTGGGTCAGGACGCAGCCCCTACAGGGTTGACTAAAAAGGGGTTGAATCTCTTACCCAGGGTTCGGAAACCCTGGGCTGGAATACGCAATCCCGTTGGGATTGACCTGGCTTGGTCGGACGGGATCCATTTCCCATCGTTTCCGACGCCAGGGTCGAACCGAACCCACACGAGTCGGGTAGGGGCGGCAGTCCGAGTTGAAGTCGATTCCAGTGTACTAAGCATGCGGTGGAGCAGTTCCTCTTCCCTTCGTTTTCTTGTCGTTCTACTCCTGAGCGCGGCTGGGCAGGCCTCTAGCCTTTCGTTGGAAGAGCGTGCCGCGCGGACTCTAGCGAAGAACTGCTACTCCTGCCACAACGAGGTCAAGAAGGAGGGTGGCCTGAGCATGCGCACACATGCTGCCCTCATGGAGGGAGGCGAGAACGGACCGGCTCTGCTTCGCGGGAACAGTGAGGAAAGTCGCATGCTGTTGATGGTGGAGGGCCTCCTGTGTCGGCCGGCGCCTCCCCCTGGTCCGGTGACCTGGGCCGAGTACAGCTCGAAAACCTGCCCCAGATCGAGCCTCGAATACCCGTTCGGTCAGAGATCGCAAGCCTGGTCTTCCATCCCAACGGAGACCTTGTGGCCGCTGGAGCCTACGGCGAAGTGCAACTATACGACTTCGGAAGTCATGAGATCGTGGCTCGTCTTTCGGGCCATCCCGAGGCTGTGCGCGCACTGGCCTTCAGCCCCGATGGATCGACTCTGGCCGCTGCGGGTGGGATGCCGGCACGCTATGGGAAGGTCCAGATCTGGGGGATGGAAGAACGGGAGCTCTTGAGGAGCTAGGAGGGACACAGCGACTGCATCTATTCTCTTGCTCTCGACCCCGAAGGTGACCTTCTGGCGACGTCCAGCTATGATCGTTTGATCAAGTTGTGGGAAGTTGGAACCGGCCGCGAGCTGCGGACGCTCAAGGGCCATGCGGACGCAGTCTATGCGATTGTTTTCGATCATGCGGGCAAACGGCTTCTTTCTGCTTCAGCCGACCGGACCGTGAAGATCTGGGACGTGAAGACAGGAAGCCAGATAGGCCGGCCTTTGGGCGAGTCCTCGGCGGAGCTCTACAGCCTCGCCTTGCACCCCTCAGGCAAGCTGCTGGCGGCGGCGGGTGAGGACAAGATGATCCGGATCTGGAAGCTCCACGAAGGTCAGGGGGGAGAGCTGTCGAGTTCCTTCTTTGCCCACGACAGCTCGGTCTTGCGATTGGCGTTCACGCCCGATGGCCAGACGCTCATCTCCGCCGGATCGGATCGGCTGGTCAAGTTCTGGGATGTCGAGACATCGCAGGAAAAGCGGACGCTGGAACCGCAGCCGGACTGGGTCCTGGCCCTGGCGCTGAGCCCCGATAGCAAGTGGCTGGCCCTGGGTCGCTACGACGGCCCGGTCGTCTTTCACGAGGTACAGTCTCATGATTGAACACTCCTCTATTGAGCCCAGGATCCCGGCGAAGCTTTGCTTGGGTATCTTGCTATCTTTGATTGCTTCGACGTTTTCGGTCCTGGCACAGCAGGCTCCGCCTACCCTCAAGTCCGTGGTTCCTCACGGAGGCCAGCGCGGCAGCACCGTGTCGCTGCTCCTGGACGGGACCAATCTCGGAGGCACCAGGAGGATCTTGTTCGAGCGATCTGGCTTTGAGGCGTCGATTGTCCAACGGGACACCCTGCCCAACGTCCAGGAGTTGAGGGAAGGGGAGACCCGTCCCCTGATTCTGGATAAGTCCACCAAGGATCGCTTGACGATCGAGGTTGGTATTGATCCAGATCTCAGACCCGGTGTTTATTCTTTCCGACTCGAGACGGTCCTGGGAGTCACCAATGCTTTACCCTTTGCCGTCGGGCCCTTCCCGGAAGTGGAAGAGACCCAGGTCAACAACCGCCTGGATCAGGCCCAGCAAGTCCGGTTGCCGGCGACAGTCAGAGGCGATATCTCGGATCCTGGAGATGTTGATCACTTTCGCTTTGAAGCTCGAAGGGGACAGGAGCTTGTCTTCGAAGTGTTTGCTTCTCCTCTTGGGTCGATTCTGAACTCAACCCTGGTTTTGACGGATCGTAAAGGAAAGATCCGTGCCCACAGCCCTCCCGATGGAGGGTCTGACGCGGTTCTGATCTACCGTGTTGAAGAAGATGGACACTACACCGTCGGAGTCAAGGACAAGAACATGGGTGGCGCGATGCAGCGCTACCATTACCGTCTGCGGATGGGAGAGTATCCCTTTCTCACGGAGGTATCTGCTCTGGGTGTTCGGGCCGGACGGGAAACCTCTCTGGAGGTGTCGGGAGCCAATCTTGAGGACACCCGGTCGGTCAAGGTCGCACCCCAGAAGTCCGGTTGGGGAGAAACGCACCCGGTGTTGGTCGATCCCGCTTGGAACGAGATTCTGGTTGCCGTGGGTACCTACAGAGAGGAGTCCGAGCAGGAACCCAACGACTCCCTGCCTGCGGGTCAGACTGTGGACTGGCCGCTGACCCTCAACGGACACATCGGAAGTTCGGACCACCAGGAAGGTAGCTCGGCGCAGCCAGATGCCGATCTCTTTCGCTTCTCGGCCAAAGGAGGCCAGGAGCTGGTTATCGAGGTGGATGCCGAGCGGCTGGGATCGTCCTTGGATTCGGTGCTCGAGATCTGGGATGCCGAGGGTCGTCCCCTGCCGCGGGCCAACGTGAGATGTCTCGCCAAGACCGAGATTGTGTTGAAGGATTCGGAGACGAAGGGCGGATCCATGCGGCTTCAGTCCTGGGAGGATCTGGCTATCGACGATTATCTGATGGTCGGAAGTGAGATCGTCCAGATATCAGCGCTTCCACGGGGTCCCGATGACGATGTCCGGTTCAAGAGGCCATGGGCGATCCTGTCTATAAAGTCAGGATCTTTCCTCCGGGCTCGACTTTTCCGCCCAACGGCATGCCCGTTTTTCATCTCAACTACCGAAACGACGGCGGCGGACCGGTGTACGGACGAGACTCGCGCCTGGATTTCACCGTGCCTGAGGACGGAACCTACCTGGTGAGAATCCGAGATGTCAGAGGATTCGGGGGCAAGCGCTATCCCTATCGGCTCACCATCCGCGAAAAGGCGCCTGGCTTCCAGCTGGTGTCGAGTCCGGTGCGAAGCAGGGGACGGATCGACCTGGGTGCCACCCGTCAGCAGCACTTCAACCTCTCGCCCGGGGGACAGGTTACCGCCGATGTCAGCGTCGTGAGACTGGACGGCTTCGATGGTGAAATTGAAGTAACGGTAGGAGGGCTGCCCAGCGGTGTGACGGCCACAAAGGGTTTGATACCCGCGGACGCCATCTCAACGGTTGTCCTGCTACGGGCCCGGGAGGACGCTGCCTTCGAACCCACTCAGATTCACTTCACCGGCAAAGCCATAACCGGAGGCAGGACGATCGTCCATCGATTGGATGAAGGACACAATCCCACGCTGGTCGCCTTGTCCGGGCCCGCGGATCTGGCGGTGTCTGTGGACGAGCCGAGCGTCAACATTATTCCCGGATCCGAGGTGAAGGTAACGGTCCAAGTCAACCGACAGCAGGGCTTCAAGTCGCGAGTTCCGGTCGACATCAGAAATCTGCCCCACGGCGTCCGCGTTCTGGACGTCGGACTCAATGGAATCCTGGTAACAGAAGAGGAGAGCAGCCGCACCTTTACGCTTTACGCCGAGCCCTGGGTAAAGCCACTGGAACAAATCATTTTCGCAGTAGGCCGAGTCGAAACGACGTCGTCCATCCCAGTACAACACTCCTCGGGTCCGATTTCGCTGAGGGTCCTTGCCCAGGGGGCGGATGAGAGTCTGTAGAATCGGCTAGACTGAAATCGTGAGCAGTGAGCAGTGAGCAGTGAGCAGTCAGCAGTGAGCAGTGAGCAGTGAGCAGTGAGCAGTGAGCAGTGAGCCCGAAGGAATTCCCAAAACCATGACAAAATTTAGGTTCGATCGTTCTCAACAACTCTACGAAGAAGCTCAGCGTTATCTGGCAGGTGGAGTCAGCAGCCACTTCCGTACCGTGGGAAAGCCACACCCGATGTTCTTCGCCGATGGCCAGGGGGCCAGGATGCGGGACGTGGACGGAAATGAGTATATCGACTACACGCTGAGCCAGGGGCCCCTTCTGCTCGGACATTCCCCTCCCGAGATCCTGGATCGAATCCAGCAGGAACTGGCCAAGGGGCAATTGTATGCAGGCCAGTCCGAGATCGAGATCGAGCTGGCACGGAAACTGACCGAAGTCCTACCCGGTGCCGATCTGGTCCGCTTTTCCAACAGTGGATCGGATGCTATCCACACCGCCATGCGACTGGCCCGAGGCATTACCGGGAAGCGCAAGATCGTCAAATTCGAAGGGCATTATCACGGCTGGCTCGACAACATCTTCATAGACGTCAAGCCCACCGTCGGAGACGACGGGGAATCGACTTGGGAACCGTCTCTCTTGAGCGGTGGCCAGTCCCCGTCCGTCCTTGAAGAGGTGGTGATACTTCCCTGGAACGATCTGTCAGTGGTCCAGAAGACCTTGGAGGACGATCCGGACATTGCCGCGGTGGTGACCGAACCCATCATGTGCAACAATAGCTGCATCCTGCCGTCGGCGGGTTACCTGGAAGGTCTCCAGGACTTGTGCCAGAGATTCGGAGCGCTGCTGATCCTGGACGAAGTCATCACGGGCTTTCGGGTCGCACTGGGAGGAGCCAAGGAATATCTGGGAGTCAGTAGCGACCTGACGGTTTATGCCAAGGCCGTGGCCGGAGGTTTCCCCATCAGCGTACTCGCCGGCAAGCGAGAGCACCTGAACCATATTGCCTCGGGCCAGGTAATCCACGCGGGGACCCTCAACTCAAACATCGCCAGCACAGCCGCTGCTTTGGCCACACTTGACGTTCTGATCAGAGACCGTGAAGCACTTTACCCTCGCATCACCGGACTCGGGCAAACTCTGATCGAGGGAATTCGCAATAGCGGCCAGGCTCATGGTCAGCCACTTCTGATTCAGGGTCCCGGCCCAATGTTTCACAGCGGTTTCACTACTGCGGGCACTGTCAGGAATTTCCGTGACTGCAGCAATTACGACCAGAACAAGGTAGGCGAATTCACTTATCGCCTGCTCCAGCGAGGTATCCGTGTCATTGGCCGGGGACTCTGGTTCGTCTCGGCTGCCCTCACCGAAGAAGACGTCCAGCTAACGCTGCAGGAAGTAGACGAAGTTCTGGGCGAAATGGGGGATTCGTAACCATGCGGCTCAAAGATCGGGTTGCCGTCGTCACCGGCGGCGGAGGTGGCATAGGTGGAGGAATCTCCCAGTGTCTGGCCCGCGAAGGGGCGGATATTGTGGTTGCAGATATCAATCTAGAAGCTGCCCAGAAGTGCGCTGAAGAGATCGAAAAGACAGGGCGACGAACTCGAGCAGCGAAGTCGGATATTACTCGGGAAGATAATTGCAGGGCCCTGGTTGAGGAGGCCCTCAATGCCTTCGGTCAGATCGACATCCTGGTCAACAACGCCGGACACTTTGGCGAGCGGCTGGGTATGCCCTTCACCAACCAGGAGGAGGCGGACTGGGACGACAACTATGCCGTCAACGTGAAGGGCCCCTTCTTCCTCTGTAAGGCGGCTGCCCCCCACATGATGGAGCGCCGCTACGGCAAGATCATCAACATCTCATCGATTGCAGCCAAGCGCGATGCCCAAATACTACCAGACTACGCGGCAGCCAAGAACGCGCTGCTGACCCTAACCCGGACCGTAGCCAAGGACCTGGGCCCCCACAACATCAACGTCAACGCGATCTGCCCGGGTTTTCTCTGGACCTCGTTCTGGTATCGTCTAGCTCCCTTGGTCGTCAAAGAGGATCCATCCCACGCGGGCAAGGAACCCCGCGAGCTTTTCGATGCCTGGGTGAAAGCCAACACTCCGCTCCAGCGTGAGCAGACGCCCGAAGACGTCGGCAACCTGGCGGTCTTTCTGGCTTCCGAGGAATCGTGCAACATCACCGGACAGACTATCCACGTAGATGGCGGCGCGGCGATGGGATGAGTAAGCGTTGTCCAATTCGTGCAACTCAGCAGGCACTGTGAAGCGCCATTTAGAAGGCACGGCTATATACTGTCTTTGTGTGTTGTGGTTGTCGTAGAAGAACTCCGTAGTATTCTGTAGCATTTACCCGCTGGATACAGCACCACAAGGCCGGTAAATAGGAGGATAAGATGGAAAGGAATTTCGCGGACTCCCTGAGGCATGTTCTCGTCCATGAAGGCGGATACGTGGATCACCCGAAAGACCCGGGTGGGGCCACGAACAAAGGAGTTACGCTGGCCGTATTTCAACGCTTCCACGGCGAGTCGATGGGCAAGGACGACCTGAAGGCCATCACGGACGAGCAATTGGAGCCCGAATCGCGGATTTCAAACTGAAACCCTTTCTCTACGCCTAGAAGGACAAGGCCATGAAAGAAATCGAAGCCCTTACAGACATGACCGTCTTGGTCACAATCGCCCTGGCACTCAGCCTGGCCGTCGAACGGCTATTGGAGGTTCTGAAGACTGTGTATGACCTCTTGGATAGCCGTTTGGATTGGCATCGGTTTTGGACTTGCCGGGCCTATAAGATCCGTGATCGGCTAGAGAGGCGGCTGCGGATTTTCGAGTATGTGGAACCGCAGGCTGCTCAGCGTGCGTTGAGGCGCTTTAGCGAGTTCCTGGTGGAGGATCAGACTGCCCAAAGTAGCTCGGTTCCGGTGCTCTCCGGTGACCTCGTCAGAACCGCAGTGGTCAAGAGTGGCTTGAAGATCATTGGCATTCTGGTCGGAATCGGACTCGCCTTCTGCTTGGAGATCGACTTCATGGAAACTCTGAAGGCTCTGAAGGTTGAGGGATCGGAGTGGCCGCCTGACGAGATTTTCGAAAAAGGGCCTCTTGCTGCGGACGGGGTACGCTACGCCGTGTCTGGGATCGCGATCGGTCTTGGATCTGGACCCATTCACAAGATCATCGTCCGGGTCGAAAAAGCCCAAAAGCAACGTTCGAAGAAGGAGCGTGCCAATGCCTAGATTCCTAACTCCGCTGGCCTTCCTCAATTTTGAGATTCCATTCGCGGTCTACATTGCGATTGGGTTGATCCTAATCGCCGCCGTCGTTTTGATCGTGAGCCGCCTCGGAATCCTTCCTGACAAAGGGGTCCGTTACCTCGCCGCTGCACTGCTGGGACTGTTTGGGATAGCGGTCTATCGGGAATGGCGCTCCAGGCAGCTGGGAGAGAAGGCGAAGAAGCTCGAGGAACAGATCGAGCAGAAGGAGCAGCTCATCAAGGAGAAGCTAAATGCAGCCAAGGCTGCAGAGGAGGCGGCCAAGGCTACGGAGGAGGAAGCCCAGGTTACAGAGGAGCAAGCCAAGGCTGCAGAGGAGCAAGCCAGGACTGCAGAAACGAACGCCAGGGCTGCACTAAGCGCAGCCAAAGCCGCTGAAGAGGACCTACGAAAATTCCAGGCAGCTGCCCACGAAGAGCGGGCGGCTCTCCAGAAGCAGGCTCTATTGGTGAAAGAAAAGCGCAAGGAGAAGAGGGCAGAGATCGACAAGTTCAGTCCCGACGAAACTCGTAAAGCCTTCAACGATGTGTTTTCGCCGTAGATCGGTTTCGGAGGACACCGTTTCGCCGAAAGTGATTGAGTGGAAGTCCCCTCCCTGCGAGCGTCTTCCGATCACTTAGTACACTTGAACAGGAGAAGATTCATGAATATCAACCGCAGCTCTTACCTCGCGCTAGTGGTAGTCATCTCCATCCTGCCTGGCACGCTTCGAAGTGTATCAGCTCAGCCTCAATCCTCTCAGCACAGTGTTGTCAAGGAGCTACAAGAGGGGGTAAAGCAAGTCCGGGTTGAGGGGGAAATCCTACTTGCTTATCCCGGTTCATCCAGACCAGATTGACGACGAGCAAATCTACCACACCATTACGAGCGATCAAGAAAACTTTGTTGTGCAGATGAAGGCAGATCTTGAGGCGGCAAAGCAGCAACTCGAGCTCAAGGATAAGGAAATTGCCTCGTACCAAGAAGAAAAAGAGAAGTCCGAAACCGTTCTGAAGCTCAAGAACGAGGCCATGGGACAAATGGAAGCGGCTTTGGACCAGAAGAACAAGGCTCTGGAGCGAAAGAACGAGGCTCTGGATCTCAAGAACGAGGCGATTAAGGAACAGCTGGAGCTCCGGGACTACTACCGGGAACTGGCGGATACCTATCGCAAAAAGGCGGACGGAGGCAAGTGGTTTTCCCTATCGGCCGGAGTCGGGGCGACGTCCGACCACGAGCCGGCGGCATTGGTTGGAATCGGAATCAAGCGCTTTCGAGTCTGGGCATTCGCTCAGGAGAGCAACACCGGCGTCATGGGCGGCTTCGAGCTCCCACTATTCTGACCGAGAAATTCAAGCTATGAGACCCGCCCGCGAAGCAACCCATTCGAAAGGGACGCGACGCCAACCCGATGCTCGACCCGGAACTCAGCCAGTTACGGCACCGGGCTGGACGAGCAAACCCACAGAGGGTATCGCCATTATCGATTGTGACGTCCATCAAAGCGTCACCAAGCTTGAAGATCTCCTCCCCTATTTGCCGCGAATCTATCGAGAGCATTTTCTTGACCAGGGCATCCCCATGCCGAGTGCAGGGTATTTCAATGTATCTGTAAGGGCAGTCCGCAGCGATTTGTCTGACGAGCAGGATACCTATGATGCTCGCGACTTTTGTTCGACCTATGAGTTTCTCCGCGATCGACATCTCGATCCCTGGAATATCGACTATGCCCTGCTGACCGCTTCGCCCGGCCTCTATGGTGTGTGCGTGCTGCCGGATGCTGACTACGCCGCCGCCCTCTGTCGGGCGATGAACGACCTTACACTGGAGAAATGGATCCCTCGAGACAAGCGGCTCAAGATGTGCCTGATGGTCTCTCCTTCGGATCCACCTCAAGCGGCAAAGGAAGTCGATCGCCTCGGTGAGCAACTCGAAGTGGTGGGAATCATTGTGCCTACCGCCGCCCAGATGCCCTACGGCAACCGGTTCTACCATCCGCTATGGGAGGCGTGTGAACGCCAGGGATTGGCGGTATTTGTCCACCCCGGCGCTGTCGGTGCGGGGATAGCATCTCCACTGTCCGCTGTCGGCTACCCTACTTACTACATGGAGGAGCGCATGGCCCGTCCCTCGCAGGCGTCGGCCCATTGTGCGTCGTTGATCTGTGAAGGCGTATTCGAGAAGTTTCCCGGGCTGCGTTTCGCGTTCGTCGAAGTGCAACAGTACTGGGCGGTCGGGCTGATGTGGCATATGGACGCCGACTGGAAGATGCTGCGCTATCAAACGCCCTGGCTCAAGAAACTGCCAAGCGAGTACTTTCGTCAACACATCCGAGTCGGGTCCCAGCCGCTGCACGAACCGAAGCGGACGGAACAACTGTTCGAGATGCTCGACGCAATGCACGCCGAAGAGACGATGATCTACTGTTCGGATTTCCCTCACTACGACTGGGGTGATCCAGAAACGACTTTTCCCAAGTTGTCGGATCGCCTCCACCGGCGAATCTTCGCCGAGAACGCCCGTGAACTGCTCGGCTTGTAGGTTGAGGAGCCCGAAGTGGGATATCAGCGGCAAAGACTTCAATCGACACCCTGAAGCCTGAAAACGATGGCACGCGTGGTGGTCGCAACGGTTGACGAGATCCCTCCGGGCGAGCGGAAGCTGGTGGTGCCGTTCCGAGGCCGGGCGGGTATTGGCGTGTTCAACGTCAATGGTTCGTTCCACGCCGTCCGCAACATCTGCCCCCACAAATTCGGCCCTCTCTGTACCGGCTTGGTAACTGGTCGCAGCGTCGCCGATGCGCCCGTATCGACCGACGGCCATGGCCTTCGTTACGAGCGCGAGGGCGAGATCCTCCGTTGCCCCTGGCATCAGTGGGAGTTCGAAATCGCCACCGGGCAGTGCCTGGTCGATCCTGAGAAGCAGGTCAAGATCTATCCGGTGGAGGTTGTAGATGACCAGGTTATCGTGGAATATGACGAGTAGGCGGAGGCTTGGGGTCTTTCTCTGTCGCCCTCAGATCTTGATCGCTCCGCAAGCCCTGAGGTGGGCCTCCTGGACTGCCAGGTCATGGTCGAAGCTGTAGTTGGGTTCCTTTTCTCTTCTGACGCAAGCCGCGAACTCTCGGAGGTCGGGAAGCTGCAAGGGAAGCGGATCGTGGGCGATCTTTCGCCACTCCCCTCCCGCCCGATGGACGAAGAGGTCATTGTGTCCCAGATGTTCGATATAGAGGCTGCCTCCGGTCCCGTAGACCTCGATCCGGCGGGTGTTTGGGGAGACCTCCAGTGTGGGAACCTCGATCACTCCCCAGCCATGATCGAATTCGAAGACAGCTAGCCCGTTGTCTACGAAATCTTCGGCTTCCGGGTGGTGGCTGCCCATGAACGGCGTGATCCTCTTGGGCTTGCCCATCACCGAGACCATCATGTCGATCACGTGGCAGGCCATCTCGAAGAAGATGCCACCAGGGAAGTGGGTGAAGAGGGCCTTGTAGCGGGCATAGGAGCCGAGGGGCTTGGGCATACGCGCCCGGAACATATAGGGCTCACCCAATTCGCCCTGGCGTCTCCGCTCGATCATTTCAGCTACATTGGGCTTGTAGCGGAATAGATAGATCATCTGGACCAGGAGATGTTTTCGCTGAGCTAGATCGATCAGGCTTTGGTACTCCCCGAGGTCGTTGCCGGAGGGCTTCTCCAACATCACATGCTTTCCCGCCTCCAGAGCCTGTCGGGCATACAGCAGGTTTTCGTGAATATGGCCCTCGACCACCACCCCATCGATGTCCTGCTGCAGCAACTCCCGAGGACTCCGGAAGACCCTGAAATGGGGGAGCTTTGGTGCCCACGCACTCCGACGATCGTCGATTACCTTGGAATCGGGATCGTAGAAACCGACCAGTTCGAACTCCTTTGGATGGTCGGCCACTCTGGTGACGATTCCACCCGCGTGGCTGTGCCACATGCCGAGCATTGCCAGTCGAAAGGGTGCCATCTTGCTTCTCCTGCTGAAGTAAGGTCGTTGAGCTCGAGACGATGCCGTAGTGTAACACAGGGTCGCGGAGGTTCGGAGGCCCGTCGCATCTGTGGTATAACCTCCACAAACCCCTAGAGAAAGGTGATACGGACTATGATGGATCTGTACGATCGTAGTTGGCTACCGAGAAACCGAAGGGATTTTCTCAGAGTGGCCGCGGGACTCGGAAGCTACCTGCTCGCCCTCCCCACGCTCTCACCCTCTTTGTTCTCCCAGGCTCGCGACTATGGACCGCCTGCCTGGATTCCTCTCGAAGAACTCGAGCAGCGCCTCCAGCAGCTTGGACGGCGGCACCCCGATTTGATGAACCTCCAGGCGCTCGGAAAGAGCGTCGAAGGGAGGTCTTTGTGGGTCGCAACCCTCACGGATCCCTCGGTCGGGGATGAGACCAAAGAGCACGTGCTGCTTACGACATTACACTCGGGGATAGAGCGGATTGGTCCCAGCTGCTTGCTCTACCTGATGCACTGGCTTCTTTCCGGCCACCCCTTGGCGCGCGAGATGCTGCGCAAGCAGAGAATCGTCTGCCTACCGATCGTGAATCCGGATGGCTATGTAAGTGGAAGCTTTCACAACAAGAACGACCTTGACCCCTATAACAGCTGGACCCTGGAGGGGCCGATGGAGCCGGAGAAGAATCCCGAGGCCATGGCCGTCAAGCGGGTCATGGATGAGCTTCAGCCAGAGGTCCACGGCGATATGCATGGCAGCATCCTCGACTTTCAGGGTTCGATCCATGCGGACACCAGCGCTGCCTACTCGAACGTATCTCTTCGTCCCTATCACCACGAGATCATGCGTCTCATGAATGAGGCAGCTCTGGAAGAGGGCTATCCCGCCGACTGGTTGGAGGAGGACTCGGAGCGCATCTTCTGGGGACCCGAGTTGGATCCGATTCGGGACAAGGTATGGAAGGGGCGCCCGCGAGTCTATGCGGCGATCTACTGCTACAACCGCTACCACTCGATCGTCACCGCCAACGAAAACGCCTGGGAGCGCAGTGCGCTGCTGCGTTATCGGCGACTCTTGCAGATGGGCAACGAAGTCTGGCCCGGAGAGTACTTTCCTGGCTATCCAACGCGGGTGATCATGGGCAACGACTTGCATCGTTTGACTGCCTACGGACTCACCGCGGCCCAGCGGCGAAAGAGCCGAGTCGAGCTCTGGAACAAGACTCGCCAGATCACTTTTGGTTTTGATTGGCCCGAAACGGAAGGGATGATCCTCTGTTTCTGTGCGACTTCTCCCACAGCGGGCCAGAAATGGTTGGGTGATGCCACACTCGATGATATGGAGAGCACCCTGGGTTTCGCAGTGAGGACATCCTCCGGCTGGCAAGGCTCCATCCCGGGGAAGACGGCAAGAGGCCAGCGGCCTTTCTGACAGAAGGAGGAGGGGCCAAGTACTACAGGATGGACCAGGGTCCTGACAGTCTCAGCGCCAGCAAAGTGTCCCCCATCGAGAACGGTCTCTGCATCCGTCTCCGCATCCCCTACCATAAGGCGGAGCTGCTGGATCTGCGACTCAATGGTCATCCGGTGAGTCGGTCGGAATCAGACGGATACGTGAGCTGGGTCGCCCGTGGATTTTTCAATGTGCAGGTAAACATTCCTCCGGAGAGGACGAAGAAGGAGGATTTCTTCCTGGTTACCTGCGAGTACGACCCCCGAGAGAAGCGTACCCAGGGCAAGGCTACTTGGGAACACAACTGAGGGCTTCTTTCCAGTAGTAAGTGAGGGCACGATCAGAGCACGCACTGTCGATCAACCAAGAGGTGAGGCAAGGGGAAGAAGAGGACAGGGAAATGCCAGAGGCATACTTGGCTGCGGCCGTGCAGATGTGTTCAGGGGAGTCCAAAGAGGACAACCTGAAAGCCGCGACGCGACAGGTGGAGAAGGCCGCCCAATTGGGAGCTCGGGTGGTAGCACTGCCGGAGCTCTTCAATTGCCTGGGGCGGACCGAAATCATGCTGCAAGGGGCCGAGGAGATTCCCGGGCCCACCAGTGAGGCCATGGGGAGCCTGGCTCGACGTCTGGGGATCACTCTGGTGGCCGGAAGCATCTGTGAGCGGGATGCTGGGGCAGGGAAGGTGTTCAATACCTGTCTGTTGATCGACTCCTCCGGGCAGCTGCAGGCCAGATATAGGAAGATGCACCTCTTCGACATCGACCTGCCAGGACAGATCAGTTACCAGGAATCCAGCTGGCTGAGTCCGGGAGACGGTGTTGTTGCTGCGGCGACCAAGCTGGGTTGTTTCGGCTTGTCGATCTGTTACGACCTGCGTTTCCCCGAACTGTACCGCAGGCTGGTTGAGGCTGGAGCCGAAGTAGTCATGGTTCCCTCGGCCTTCACCCTGGCTACGGGGAGAGATCATTGGCAGGTCCTGCTGCGGAGTCGGGCGATCGAGAACCAGGTGTTCGTAATTGCACCCAACCAGTATGGGCAACCCACACCCCAGTTCACTGCCTATGGTCGGTCGACGATCATCGATCCCTGGGGAACGCCGCTGGCGGTGGCCCCGGATGGAGAGGCCATGATTCTGGCGCGGATTGATCCAGAGCAGCAGCAGGAGATACGCCGTCGTCTACCCGCCCTCGACCACCGGAAGGGTCCCCTCTATCCGGATAAGTGAGGGACTA
Source organism: Acidobacteriota bacterium (assembly GCA_965219855.1). Lineage (GTDB taxonomy): Bacteria > Acidobacteriota > UBA6911 > RPQK01 > JAJDTT01 > CAUZIZ01. The sequence continues at coordinate 56,219 of CBDCOR010000006.1, read as the reverse complement.
CGCTGGGGCGACCCTACCTCTCACTTGGCCGCAAAGACCTTGGGATCGATCTCCTGGTCGTGAGTGATGCGGTTGAACTTCATCTCCCAATGACCCACGAAGCTTCCTCGGAACTGGTCGAAGTTGACCGTGACTCGTTAGGTGTGAGGCAGGTTTAGCCCGCATTTCTCATCGCGCCATGCAAAGTCCAGGAAAGGAGGACTGTTCGGCGTTTGAACATAAACCTTTCATCGCAACCCAGTGGGAAGTCAAGCCCACCCGGTAAAGGTTGGCTGCCAGCCGGAAGCGAGTCTTGCAAGTCGTCGGTAACGGCGGCATGAAGCGTAGACAGCGAGTGGAAAAGCCGTGTGATCGAGCCTCGAAATCGGGTTTATTGTTGGGGCCTCCGTTGTTGAGAAAGGCGGGGGCAGCACCGGAGCGGCAAGGACGAAGACCTAGGGGGGAACTGGGAACCCACCTGGCAACCGAAAGGGCCAGAGTGGAAACCCTCCGCCTAAGGGCCAAGCGTCCGGCGCGCACAGCGCTGAGGCCTGCCGCGACGGCCCTTGCGGCGCTTCGCTACGACAAGCGATGAGAAATCCGGGTTAGGGTTTGTGCAAGAAAGAAACTTTAGTCGTTTCTAGTCACGAACATCGATAACAGCGAGTCCGTTGTAGGATGGGCACCCCTGCCCGTCGGGGGACGGTCAATGCTCGATGAAGTTTCAGCTTAGCAGCGCCACCGGCTGCGCCGGATCGTACCTGAAAGAAACCTCAGTCGAGGGACGTAGCGGTGGCCTCCAGGCCGCCGTATATCGGGCCAAAGGCTCGAAAGAAGAAGACTTCGGCCCGGAGGCCAAAGCTACGTCCGCCCAATGAAGTTTCAGGTTAGCCCCGCCCCAGCCGGGCTGCCCCATTCGACAAAGAAACTTTGGCTACCCACAAAGACCAGCGTCGCCTGATCCGGCCTTGGAAATTCGCCTGTTCGATATTTTGCGGTTGAGTATTTTCTGCGGTTTCTTTCTCTGAGTAGAAAGAAAGCCTAAATCTCGAACCGCTAAAGATCGAACACGAAGGCTAAAGGGGTTTCCTTTGAAATTCGTGTTCGATATTCAGCGGTTTAGCCTTTAGCGGTTGCCTTCTCGGGAAGCAGAAAAGCCCAAATCTCAAACCGCAAAACACCGAACAATACGAACGCCGAAGTTCGGAAGCTCGACAATGAAGTTTCAGCTTAGTGGCCCCCCAGCGATGCTGCCCCATTCGAGAACGAAACTTTGGGTCCCGGCGTAGCGTGGCCTCCAGGCCGCCGTCCGAGCCAAAGGCTCGGGAAAATAAGACTTCGGCCTGGAGGCCAAAGCTACATTCGCCAATCAAGTTTCAGCTTAGTGGTCCCCCAGCGGAGCTGCCCCATTCGAGAAAGAAACTCCGTCCGACTTGAGTGGACATCACCTACGCCTTCGGCGTAGGACCGGTCCCGTTCGCCGCGCTGTTCGGAGAGTAGAGACGTGCGACGTTCAGACGTTCGGACGTGCAGACGATTCCGATGAAGTTTCAGCTTAGTCCTCAGCGGATGTTCAGCCTGCCTGAATGGTTCGTTTAGCCGGGTCGAAGGCCATCCGCTTGCCGCCCCAGTAGGCGTCGGTGGCCATGATGCAGGCGACGGAATGACCGTAGCCCGCTTCGACCGGACAATACAGACTCTTGGAGTCCCGGCTGCGCACAGAGTTCAGCCAGTTGGCCACGTGGCTTTTCTCTCCGGGAGCGTCTGGGATCGGCACCATGTCGGCTGCTTTGTCCTCTCGTCCGACGCCCTTGCCCGAGAACTGCCAGTCGACCTCGGGATTGGCACTGGACTCGGCGGTGCCAGCGGACCAGTCGGCGCTCTTGGTTGAGCCTCCCGCCTCAAAACTGCCCCGGGTCCCGTGCACCTGGGTGGCCTTTCCGTAGCCGGTGATCAGATTGGTGGAGTAGACGGTCAGGAACTTCCGATCTCCCTTTTGGTATTCGAGCGAGACCTCGATGGTGTCCGGATTTTCCCTCCAATCCTTCCACTCGTAGATCCCGCCATGGGCGACGGCACTGAGGGGATACGAGACTCCGGTCAGCATATGTGCGAGATCGATACCGTGGGTCATCCACTGGTCGATAATGCCGCTGGAGAAGTCCTTGAAAAGGCGAAAGCAGCGGAAGATTCGAGGATCGAAGGGACGATGCTTTTTGCCCATGAGCCAGGTGTTCCAGTCCAGATCCGCTTCCTTGATCCAAGCCAGATCCTTGTCCTTCTTGGCCCAGCGGTAGGGGCTGTACCAGCTCCAGTAAAGGTCTACCTTGGCGATGTCGCCGATGATCCCGTCGGCAATCATCTTGGCCGCCTGGCGATATTTGGGATAGGCTCGCCTCTGGGTTCCGATCTGGACGATGGTGCCCGCTTTCTTGACCGCGTCCAGGGCCGCAGTGACCTCCTCCAGGACGTTGCCCATAGGTTTTTCGCAGTAAGCATCCTTGCCGGCCTCTGCAGCCAGTTTCAGGATCTGGGCGTGAGCGTGGTCAGGGGTCGCGATGATGAGAGCGTCCAGGTCCTGGTCGTTCAGGATTTCCTCGTGGTGGCGGTAGACCTTGGGGGCCTGTCCCTGATTCTCCTGGACCAGTTTCACTGCTTTGTCGCGACGATAGCTCCAGAGGTCGCAGATGGCCGTCAGGTTGGCATTGAAGTTCTTGTTACTGCGGAAGAACTCCTTCAGGATGCTGGTCCCTCGACCGCCTGGGCCGACAATGCCAACGTTGATCCGGTCGTTGACGTCGCGGGCGCGCATGGTTGCCGGGAATCCCGTCAGGGCGAGACCGGCCCCGACGCCCGCCGAGCGGGAAAGAAAGGAACGTCGACTGATCGAAGACTTAGACATGGCTGCCCATCCTTCCTGGGTATGGACCGTTGTATCTGATTCCAGGATGTCCCTCATTTGATATTGAACACCTTGGGATCGATGGCTCGATCGTGGGTAATGTTATTGAACTTCATCTCCCAATGACCCACAAAACTCGAAGCCGCCAGGCTTTGGTTGACCGTGAGTCGATAGGTATGCGGTAGAGAAAGGCCATCCACTTCCTTGAAGTCCAGGAATCTCTCTTCCAGCGTGATCCGATCGCGACTCTCGGGATCCCCAATTCTTGGGGCAGTCGCTGACCCACCCGCACCTGCCGCTCCGGCTCCGGTTCCAGAACCGAAAGGTTCTATGCGACGGCCCATGCCCGCCGGCACGACCAGTCGGTAGCGACTGGCGATGTGGCGATAGGTCTCGGGTTCGAAGTAGAGGCTTATGTTGTAGTCCACGCCCTTGCGGAGGCGGTACCGGAGCTCGTGAACTTTCTTGTCATCGAATTCTTTGAGACCCCTGTAGTTGAGCTTAGGACGTTTTCCTGCTACGTCCAGCAGCGCCCAATCGGTTCCCAGGACGCCGCCGTAGAGTCCTTCTTGCATCAGCCGGGGGAAGTTGTTCCAGAGGACGTTACCCAGTTGGGAGCGCTGACCTGGTGTGATGTGACGTACCTCAACCTCTTTTCCGTTTCGGATAGCCGTCTCTTCAGCGTAGGTAGCATGACCGAATCTGAAGCTGGAGCGCAGCATGGTACCCTCGGCGACGAAGACTGCCGGTCCCGCCAGTCTTCCGCTTCCTCCTACACGAAGGTCCATGGTGCCCATACCCTGGGCAATCCTGGTCTTACGCGCCAGGTTCTCCCCGATGGACTTCAGGTGGAAGGAGACCAGTTCCTCTTTCTTGAGTTTTTTGGCCGAGGTGTCCGAGGTAAGAAGAGAAAAGGTGACCAGAGCACAGATTGCAGATTTGAGGGCTATCCTCATAAGACTATCTCCTAGTTTATGAAAGGCTCTGAGCACATCATCGAGGTCCCATGTCTGGGTCCCGTGTTGCTGGCATTAACAGTCATCATTATCTTTGCAGCCGCCTCAAGTCAAGAGAATCCCGGAAGTCTCAACGGAGTACCCTGCTACTTTACTTCGAGTGACTGGTTCGCAGACAGCTTCGCAGCAAGCGGCAGGTCAGAGGGAGAAGCCCTGTCCGTTTCTGTTTCACGAGCGGTATAGAGTAAAACTGGTCTGTCGCGATTTTCATCCAGAAGCAGACCAATGAAGCCCCCGGTTAGCCCCCCGATGATGGCATAGATTGCCGCCGCGTCGGCGTTGGTAAAAGGCTGGTTTTCGCCTCTCCAGACAGCGGGGCCCAGCAGTGCTCCGGTGCCCGTCCCGATGGCTCCCCCGATCAGCAGTCCATCCCATTTGCTGTCGAAGATGTTCGGATCGAGCACCTTGGAGACATCTGACTTGGCTATTCGCCTCTGGGTTTTGGTTTCGTCCGCAAGGGTCAAGCTAAGTGCGTCAGATTTCTCGAAGGAGCCTTTGATGTGTTCGTCTCCGGTTCTCAGGATCAGCTCCAGGTGGGCACCCGGTGGCAGCGCATCGACCTTCTCCCAGCGTCCTGGAATCACTCCTGCATCAGTTCGCGTCAGCGTCAGGAGTGCCACCAGGATCAACACCGAGGCCATCTGCTGAGGAGCGGGGGACTGAAGACGCATGAGTTTCAGGTCACTCGATGATCTTGCTGAGCTGATACTCTACGATGCCGCGGGCGCCGGCTTGCTTGAGCTGCGGAATGATATCCCGGACCACCGTTTCCTCGATGACGGTGTTGACCGCCGCCCAGCCGTCGGCTGAGAGTGACGAGATGGTGGGCTGCTGGAGTGCTGGTAGGATCTTGATCACCTTTTCCAGTTGGTCCTCTGGGACATTCATCATCAAGCCAACTTTGCCTTCGGCGGCCATTGCCCCCTGAAGCATCAGGACGATGTCCTCGATCTTCTTGCGTTTCCAGGGATCAGCCCAGGTGGCTTCGTTGGCGATGAACCGCGGGGTGCTCTCGAGGATGGTGTCGACGATTCTCAAGTTGTTGGCCCGCAGGGAGCTTCCGGTCTCTGTAATCTCAACGATCGCATCCGCCAGTTTGGGAGGCTTGACCTCGGTGGCGCCCCATGAAAACTCGACGTGCGCCGTCACCCCATGACTTTTCAGATAGTCGGTGGTGAGATTCACGGCCTCGGTGGCGATGTGCTTTCCCTCCAAGTCCTTGGCGGCCTGAATCGTTGAGTCGTCGGGTACGGCCAGGACCCAGCTGGCGGGGCGACGGCTCACCTTTGAGAAGACCAATTCCGCTACTTCGATCACCTTGGCCCGATTCTCGACGATCCAATCGTACCCGGTCAGTCCGGCATCCATGACGCCGTCCTGGACGTAGCGAGCCATCTCCTGGGCCCGAATCAGGATGCACTCGATCTCGGGATCGTCGATTTCCGGATAGTAGGAGCGTGACCGGAACGTAATCTGGTAACCCGCTTGGCGAAACAGTTGGGCAGTCGCTTCCTGCAAGCTTCCGGCCGGGATCCCCAAACGTAGAATTCTACTCATTCGATCTTCTCATGCCTGCTTGTTGTAGACTGCCTCGGGGTCGAACACCGGTTTGGCAATCACTCGGGACTCGCCTCCTTCGATCTCTCGGAAGAAGCAGCTACGGTAGCCCTTGTGACAGGCGGCCCCGCCAATCTGTTTGACTCGGACCAGCAAAGCGTCGGCGTCACAGTCCAGGTACATACTTCTCAGCTTCTGGACGTGGCCACTCTCTTCTCCCTTCCTCCAGAGCCGGTTGCGGCTCCGCGAGAAGTAGCAGACGTGACCCGTTCGCTGGGTCTCGTCGAAGGCCTCGCGATTCATATAGGCCATCATGAGCACATCACCGCTGTCATCGTCCTGAGCGATTACTGGAACGATACCCCCCAGCTTTTCGAAGTCTATCGAATAAGATTGTGAAACGGACACTCTACCTTCTCCAGTTGCTTGGGACGTGGAATTTGTTGGTTACTGGGTGCCTTGAGGTTGGGAATCCTATTCCCTCACACTTCACTCCGTCGAAAGCGCTCGATCAGATGATCGCAGGACCTCGCCGTCAAGGCCATCATTGTCAAAGTAGGATTCTGACACCCAGAGCTGACGAAACCAGCTCCGTCCATGACGAAGAGGTTCCCGATGTCGTGGGTCTGGTTGTAAGAATCCAGCACGGACTTCTTGGGATCCCTGCCCATGCGGGCGGTCCCGACTTCGTGGATGGCCATGCCGGGCGTCGCCAGCTGCGAGTTCATGACGATGTTGCGTGCTCCTGCGGCCTCCAGCATTCCGGCCGCGGCCACCGCGGCATCTTCCATCATTGCGTGCTCGTTGGGCCCATGGGTCATGTGGACGCGCAATGCGGGAATTCCCCAGGCGTCCTTTTTCACGGGGTCGACTTCGCAGTAGTTGTCCCAGCGGGCTAGGGACTCACCAAAGCCTCCAAGTCGAATGCCGTAGAGTCCAGATTTTACGGCTTCTTTGTAGGAGCGTCCGAAGCCCTCGGCGCCAAAGTTGAATTTGGGAGAGCTTCCGCCCTGAAATCCGTAGCCACGAACGAAGCGTGGGTGCCGGCGTTCACCTGCCAGATTTCGGAATCTGATGATGTAGATACCATTGGGTCTTCTCGGATCGCTGGCCGACGCTTTGTAGTCGAAGTCAGTCATCTCACCGGAGGCTCCGGCGCCGACGACGTGATCCATCAGATACCTGCCCAGGACGCCGCTGGAGTTGGCCAACCCCTTCGGGTACTCGCGGGTCGCAGAATTGAAGAGAATTCGGGTGGATTCCAGGGCCTGGGCGCAAAGGATGACGCTACGAGCCTTGAGCTCATAGGTCTTGCGGCTATGGCGGTCAATGTAGGTGACCCCTCGGGCCCGGTTGGTACCCGCGTCCATTTCGACCTGGCTGACGATGGCATTGGTGATCAGGTCGCAGTTGTCACTGGCCAAGGCATCCTTGAGCGTTGTCGCCGGGCTGTTGAAGTAGGAGGCGGTGATGCATCCCCGCTCGCAGGGACCGCAGTAGTGGCAGGGAGCGCGTCCGTTGTGAGCCTGGGTCAGGATCGCTGTTCTTCCGATTGTGACGGTGCGTCCCAGCTTCTCTCCGACCCGCTTTCGAAGCAGTGTTTCTCCACAGGTCATCGCCATGGGAGGCAAAAACTGGCCATCGGGGAGTGCCGGGTTACCTTCATTTCTGCCGCTGATGCCAACGTACTTCTCGACCTCGTCGTAGTAGGGTGCGATGTCAGCGTAGGAGAGGGGCCAGTCATCGCCGTATCCGTCATGGCTCCTGGCCTTGAAGTCCAGATCGCTGAGACGATAGCTTTGCCGTCCCCACACCATGCTGCGGCCGCCTACGACCCGAAGGCGCTGCCAGGTGAAGGGTTTGTCCTCGGGCGTGGTGTAGGGATTCTCCAAATCGTTGACGAACCAGTCGTAGTTGTATTCGGTGCAGGCGTAACAGGCCTTCTGGATGGGCCGGGTCCGAACCAACTCTGGAGAAAGGTTCCGGTACGAGAGCTGGTAGGCCGGCATGTGCTCGGTGAACTCGCTGGGAGACACCTTGCGCCCGGCTTCCAGGATTGCCACCTTGAGGCCCGCTTCCGACAGCTTCTTGGCTGCCCATCCGCCGTTGGCTCCTGAACCCACCACGATGGCATCGTAGACGGTCTTGGGCTGAGATCTCACTGGTGTGTCCCTTCGGGATGATCGCAGCCGGAAAAAGTCCCGTGAAAGGAGGTCCCGTTCCAACCCAGTTCCTTCATGCCGACCTCGGAGTTGTAGTAGGCGCGACTGATCCAGTCCTTGAGGTGGTTGAAGTGGGTGTGGCCGGGAAACTCGGAGCGGTTATCGCCCCAGGTAACCAGCCGGTGCGGGTAGGCGATCAAGGTCAGGAACTCTTTTTGGCTCTGCTCCGGAAGGTGGATGAAGGCAGATCCATAGCGTTCCATACAGCCTCCGTCAACGTACGCGAGACTGTCCAGGAACTGACTTTGCACCTCTCTCGATTCCGCTGCCAAGAGGTAGTCGATGAATCGGTTGACCTGAGCCGCCCTGGCACCGGGCGTATCGGTGTCGGGGATGATGAGATCCCCCAGATCGGTCAGGGTCTGGTTCTGGTGTTCATCCAGAAAAGTGGGTTTCCAATCGCTTCGGGCCAACTCTTTGGAGGCATCGTGCCCTGAGGGAAACTCCCGGGCTTCTGGGTTTGAGGACGCTGGCCGTCCGGAAACCATTGAGGTCAATGCCGCACCGAGAGTACCGAGTACAGAGCGTCTGAAGAGCTCACGTCGTTTCATCAAGTCTTACCCGTCGAAGAGTCTTCAATTTCGAAGTGCTTATCCTCCGGTCTCCACCGGAGACAGCCACAACACTAATATCGTAATCGGGTGCGGGCGCGCAACCTTTTGGGCAGTAGGCTGAGACTTCTATCAGCTTAGCCCAGCCCCAGGGATGCTGGCCAGATCGAGAAAGACACTTTACGAGAATCAGGGGGCTCAGCGTCTACGCCTCCGGCGTAGACTTTATCGAGTCGACCCTGGTTTGGTCGACGCTTCTGGCAGAAGGGGACTCATCCCGGTAACGCTGCGTCGTTGATGCTGAAACTGGAGAGCATACGTGCGATGACGTTCTTCAGCTCCGAATAGCGTCGATCGGGTGCGATGAAGAGCATGTAGACCAGATGATCGTTAGGCAGGGCGCGGGTGAAGACGGTCACGCGCTCGTTCTCTCCGGTTACCGGGGAGCGGCCCCGGAGTGCTACCGAGAGCGCCCGGTCTCCGTCGATCATCTCCTCATGAGTGGATCGCCGAACCTGACCCAGGTACTGGTTACCCTCCAGCAGCATTTGAATCAGGCTGTTGCTGGATCGTTCCAGATAATCACGTCCTCGAAATGGTCCTCGGGCCGATCCCTCGGCGCCTTGCTGGGAGGGATCGAAGTGATTCACGATCAGCCCGTAGACGATACTCTGTTCGCCGCGGTTCCCTTGCAGCATGCCCCCTTCCGGAAGCAGGGTTGCACTCGCCCCTTGGCGGGGTTCAAGAGGTCGCCAGTTGTCTGGATAACGAATCCGGAAGAACCCGTTCCGCTGCTCGAACAACCGCAACCGGGAGGAGGGGCGGTCGATCTTCACTTGTGCGGGTCGCCGTCTGTCCTCATCTCTCGGGGGAGGGGCGGTGGAGGCTTGCTTTTTTGGTGAGGGAGCCTTGGGTAGACGCCGCAGAATGGTTTGGACCTCGTCGAATCCTCCGACTGGAGCCTTTTTTCGGCCCCTTCCCAGTTGCTGAATCTCTTCCCGGACCCGAGCTGCCCGATTCTTGGGAGCCGGATGGCTGCTGAAGAACTGCTCCATCTTTCCTGGATCCTTGCCCGATTCCCGGCGAAGCGTTTCAAAGAAGTCGGCCATGGACATCGCGTCGTAGCCTGCCCGGCGCAGCATCTGGGTTCCAACCACATCGGACTGGGTCTCGGCTTTGCGGCTGAACTTCAGGAAGAGGGCGTTCAATCCAAAGCCACCCGCGGAGGAGATGATCTGCTGCCAGCCGATCCCGCCACCGCCGCCCAGCACCGATTTTGGTTTACTGTATCAGAGTCTTACCAGTTCCTATAAGGAGGGACTGGAAAAGGTAGACGGATGGTTCAAAACGTGGCTGGGTTGGATGCGAGCTTCTCGATGACCTTGTCGGTGCTGGCAGGATCCACCCGGCGGCAACTCTGGGTCAGGAGATCGGCTATATCGTTGAGGTCTTGCCTCCATTCATCGACTGGGGCCTGGGGAGGATCGAGCCTCGCGAATTCCCCGCAAAGGAGGATCAGACGGAGGAAGTGTCGAAATAAAATTCCTTCCTCTTTCACCAGATTTCGCTGCGTCACGTATTCGTTGAAGTCCCCTCGAAAAGCGAATAACTCTCCGGCCGCCCAGATCGGCTCGGTCCAGAGCTGTGTGACCCGAGGGAGCTCCAGTTCGAACAACATCCGCAGCTTATCCGCGAACGGGGGCGGCTCATACGTCAGTCCCTCTTCGTCGTATTTCAGATCCTGAGAGGGCAGCAGGCCATGCTGGATCAACTTGGCGTCGAGGTAGCTATTGGCTAACCGTCCCGGCACCAGGATCTCCTGAGAGGGTACGGGCAGCAGACGCGCCACTGATCGGGGCAGGTTCATCACGCTCTCCATGGCCTGAAGCCGCTCACGACGATCGGCGCCGCCCAGCTGTCGGACCAGGAAAGATCCGTAGATTGGATTGATACTTCGGAAGAGCCGCAGTCGAGGCAGCTCGTCGGTCGCTGTGGCGAGAACGGGTTGATACGGTTCGGTCCCTGGTTTGTCGGGCTGCAGAACATCTTCCACTTGGGGTGGCTGCGGCTCCAGGGTTACATAGCCTCCCTTCCACAGGGTGAGGATCATTCTAGTGAGCTCCTCCCTGGCGGCCTCACGGCGTCGCGGACCCAGGAAGCGCTTTCGGATAAAGGAGCGGACACGCTCCACCTCGGGCGAGAGGCTCAGGAGGTAGACGAGCAGTCGCCAGGGCAAGGGGCCCCTGCTGGAAAGAGGCCCTGGACGCGCCCTCTGCAGTTTGACGAAATGGGATTCATCGTAGTACTGACGTGTCTTCCTTCGCCTGGGAATCCGCTTGTCGAAGGTTCTGCTCGTCTGTCTCCTCCTCGGGCCCCTCTGGTTTCGGGCAATACCCTGGTGCCGGGCCTTCCAGCGCAGGATTCGGACATCATCCGGGTGAGCGAGCGCAAACACGAAGCCGCGGCTATCGTATTGTGGCCGGCCCGCCCGGCCGAAGATCTGGTGGGCTGTGCTGGGCTCAACCAGCCTCTGCTGGCCTGGCGGACCCTTGACCAGAGTGGTGAGGACAATCGATCGGGCCGGAAGGTTGATCCCGGCGGAAAGCGTCTCTGTACAGATGGCGGCAGAGAGCAGTCGCTGCTGGAACAGTTCCTCCACTACCCGACGGTACTTCGGGAGGATCCCGGCGTGGTGGACTCCGACGCCTCGCAGCAGGACCTGTTTCAGCCTGGGACCCGCTCCCTGGGTCCAGTCCATACGATCCAGCTTGGCGGACAGCTTCAGTCGCTGCGTTGGAGTAAGAAGCCGGAGCCCCTTGAGCTGTTCGGCGACGCTCCAGCACTGACGCCGATTAAAGCAGAAGACGAGTGCAGGCGTTCTGCGCGCTTTTTCATTGCCCTCCACCATGGAGGACAGCTGTTCTCCCAGAAACTTGTCCTTTACCCAATGGTAGGTCAGGGGGACCTTCCGTTCTGTGCTCTCCACTAGCCCCAGCCGTCTACCGTGGCTGCGGTCGAGCCAGCGGACGAACTCACTGGGGTTGCCCACGGTCGCCGACAACAGCAGCAGCCGCACCTGGCTCGGTAAGAGTGCCAGCGACAACTCCCAGACGATGCCTCGCTCCGGATCCGAGAAGGTGTGGAATTCATCCTTGACCACCACCTCCACCTCCTCGAAGCCGAAGTCGGTTGGATTCAGCAGTCGGTTGAGCAGGATCTCGGCTACCACGACCAGAACCCGAGCCTGGGGGTTGACTCTACGGTTTCCGGTCACCAGACCCACGTCTTCGGCTCGGAATCCCCAGCGGACTGCGGCCTCCTGCATTTCACGGAACTTCTGTTCGGTGAGAGCAATGAGCGGGGTCGTGTAATAGGCCTTCTTTCCGCTGTGGAGGGCCTCGAACAGGGCTCCCTCGGCAATCAGCGTTTTTCCGGTGCCAGTTGGGGCGCACACCATGATTCCTTGATCAGAACGGAACCAGGCATCGAGGGCCTCTTCTTGAAGCGGATAGGGAACGTAAGGCAGCTCCTCCAGGTATCGGGTGGCGAGTTCCTGACGGTCGTGCATAGCGGCTTCAGGTTTGCTTTTATCACACGGGCACGACCCGCAGGATGTGCAATTATGCTGTTCAAATACATTCGCTGAACCTGCTGAGCTGGCACATGGTATGCTGCCATCGGTTTTTATAAGAGGAGGCAATTAAATGGAAAAGGATCTGCGTTATCCGGTGGGGAGGCTCCAGATCAGGGAAGAGAGCCTCAGCCAGGAGGAGCGTGTTGCCCTGATCGAGGAGATGGAAGAGGCTCCCGAGAAGCTTCGTAACGCGGTTGCGGGGTTGGCAGGGGAGCAGTTGGGGATGTCCTACCGTCCGGGAGGCTGGACGGTTCGGCAAGTCGTCCAACACATCGGGGATAGCCATTTGAACGGCTACCTGAACTTCAAGCGATCGTTGACGGAGGAGCAGCCCTCCCTCAAGTCTTATGACCAGGACAAGTGGGCCGATCTGGAGGACTCGAAGTCGGGGCCGATCGAGCCCGCACTAGCCTTGGTGGACAGCTTGCATCGGCGTTGGGTGGTCCTGCTTCGCTCCCTTTCCCCGGATCAGTTTCACCGCACCTTCGATCATCCCAGGATGCAGGTCAGGGACCTGGACTTTCTCTTGAATCTCTATGCCTGGCACGGCCGACATCACTCTGCGCAGATCCAGTCGGTAGCGCAAGGCGGCTTTCGTTGAAATCGCGAGTTTGGAGAAAGTCGTGACTCGGTTGTCGGTTCTGCTTCTGATCTGCAGTTTCGGGCAGGCGCTGGCTTGGACAGGTGAGGGCCGAGCGCCCTCGGGTAAGCAGAAAACGGTCCTGTTCGTGGACGATCGCCAGGTGCTTTACCGCTCGGGAACCGAGCGGGTGTTGAGGCCCCTGGATCGACACCCCCAGAATCCGATGCTGCCCTCGGACAAGCCCTGGGAGCTCACGGTCGCCTACTGCAGCGTGCACCGAGACCAGACGACCGGGCACTATCAGCTTTGGTACCAGGCCTGGGGCAAGTTGTGCTATGCCACTTCAGAGGAGGGTAGCCACTGGGAAAAGCCAAATCTGGTGTTGCACGAATACAAGGGCGAGAGAGACACGAATATCCTTCTAGACATCGGCTTCGGCGGCGGAGTCCTGTTCGATCCTCGAGATCCCGACCCCTCCCGCCGCTACAAGTTTGCCTACTGGGGCAGCGGCAAGCTGGACGAGTCCGAACACCTGGGTTTGCTTGTGGCCTTCTCTCCCGACGGAATTCACTGGACCAAGCATCCCCGGGCCCCGGTTCTGAAGGGGTCACACGGAGAGTACATCTCGCCGCCGTTCGCCGACGACCCTGGGATTCACACTGGGAAACTGGGTGGGCCTCCGCTGTCAACCAGCGACGTGACTGACCCGATCTGGGATCCAGGACGCGATACCTTTGCCATCTACTCCAAGACCTGGCTCGACGGGCCTGATGGAACCATGCACTGGAAACGGGCGGTGGTCCGAACCGACAGCAAGGACTTCGTTCACTGGTCCAGACCTCGGTTGGTGATGGCGCCGGATGAGCTCGATGGTTGGGGTGGCGACGCGCGTGAGTTGGCCCGTACGGCGGGGGGTGGGGGCAGCGACGGGAAACAGCTCCACAGCGGGCCCGCCTTCTACTACAACGGAATGTACTTCTCGCTGCTGCAAGTACTGGACTCGGGTGCCAGCGGAAACATGCCAATCGAGTTGGCTCTCAGCCACGATGGCTATCAGTGGGAGCGTCCCTTCCGGAATACCTTGTTTCTCCCGCCACTGGAAGATAAGACTCAGTTCGATGCCAGCATTATCTGGAGCAACGCCACTCCCATATTTCTGGAGGACGAGTTCCGGTTCTACTATGGTGCCTATAGCAACCAGTGGAACATTGACGATGACCGCAAGCAAATTTCGGGAGTGGGTCTCGCGACGATGCCGCGGGATCGCCTCGCCGGAATACGGCCCCTCAGCCGGATTGGACAGATTACGATGAAGCCGCTCGATCTTAGTACGGTCTCAAACCTGACATTGAATGCCGATGCTTCCCAGGGCTCAATCCGGGTCGAGCTGCTGAACGAGGCAGGCTATAGGCTCAAGGGTTGCTCCCAGGCAGAAGCGAACGTGATCCAGGGGGATCACCTGAGTCATCGGGTTGGCTGGAAGAATCGCGGGATCGGCGACCTCCCGGCGGGCCGTTACAAGCTGCGGATTCACCTCGACAATGCGATGGTTTACGCAATGACGCTCAATTAGCAGGGTTTCCGAAGAGGGAGTGGCCCTGAAGGATGGAGGTGTCGATGGTTGATCAGTTGAGAATCATGGCTATTGTGTGTCATCCGGCAGATGCTCTCGACCACGCCGGAGGTACTCTCTGCCTGCACGCGGAGCGTGGCGATGAAGTGGCGGTGGTCGTTTGTACCCATGGTGTCGAAACACACGACCTGGTTCGGAACGAAAGCCTCAGCCGAGGCGATGAAGATACAGCCGGGTTGGAAGAGGCCATTGTAGGCAAGGAGCAAGAGGTCGTCCAAGGTCTCGAAGTGCTGGGCGTGAAAGACGCGCGCTTCCTGAGGTTTCCGGATGACGTGGTCAACGTAACTCAGGAATTGGTAGAGGCGATTGCAGGGCAGCTGGCAGAAGTACAGCCTCATCTGCTGATCATCCACAACCCGACCGAGGAACTGGGGTTCGGGCACACCGACTCGGCCCAGGCCGTGTTGAAGGCAGTTGGTCTGGCCCACACACCGCGGTTTCTGCAAAAGAAGAAGGATGGAGCCTTCCCGGTTCAGATCTTCTTCCTGGCCATGTACGGACACACCAATCAGCTCACCAGCGACGGTATGCGACATGGGAATGTCCTGGTGGATATCACCCCGGTGATGGATCGAAAGGTACAAGCCATGGATTGTCTAAAGAGTCAGTTCTACACCGGTGACCTGGCCCGCAAGTGCGTCGAGATCACCAACGGACGGATGGGCCTGCACGCCTCGATCCCCTACGCCGAATCGTTCCAGACGCTCCACCCCCACATCTACTCCCATCTACCGGCTAACGAGTTCCTGATGAGTCGATCCCGCACCCCGAGGAGCGAGCTGGCAAAGGCAATGAAGGTCAAGGTCAACGAGGTGCCCATACTCGAGTAGGGATGGACTAACCTGAAACTTCATTTGGATCGTCGCACGTCCGAACGTCGCACGTCTCTTGCCACTGGACAGTGTGGCGAGAGGCTTCAAGTTTCTTTCTCGAATGGGGCAGCCCGGCTGGGGCGCGACTAACCTGAAACTTTATTGGCGAATGTAGCTTTGGCCTCCAGGCCGAAGTCTTATTTTTCCGAGCCTTTGGCTCGGACGGCGGCCTGGAGGCCACCGCTACGTCCCTCGACTGAAGTTTCTTTCAGGTACGATCCGGCGGCTTCTATAGCTCGGGAAGTTTCCTTGCCGAATGGGGCCAGCGCTCCTGGGGCAAAGCCGCGAACGACTTGACTCGTCAGCAATATGGGGCCAAGTTCCGGCCGTCGAGGACGACGAAGGCAGGAGAGAGCTGGACAACAGCACAATGGAGGTAAGCCCCGGAGGCGATCATGCTCGTTCGTGACGTTTTTCAGCGCCCAATACCGACCCAACCATCAGCACCGCCAACGCTCCCACCACGTTGTAATACAGCCAAGAAGCCTCTGTAAAAATACTGAACAAGACGACGCTAAGCATGCCTGAAATCAAGCCCCAGAAGGCACCTGTGGCAGTAGATCTTTTCACCAGGAACGCCAACAGGAACACGCCTAGCATCGAGCCGTAGAAGTAGGACCCTACCAGGTTGACGGCCACGATCAGCGAGCCCAGTTGTCCTGCATAGAGGGCCATTCCGGTTGCCAGTAAGCCCCAGAACAAGGTCGCCAGCCGAGCTGCCAGGAGGGAGTGGCGTTCGCTTGCTCCAGGAGCCCAATAGCGCTGGTAGAAGTCGACCACGGTAACGCTGGACAAGGACGTTAGTTCCGAATCCAACGAGGACATCGCTGCGGCGAATATCACCGCGATCATCAGACCCAGGATTCCGGTAGGGACATAGTGAATCAGATAGCCGGGAAAGACGTAGTTCACGTCGCTCGAAGCTCGACCCCGGTCCAGTACGACGAGCTCTTTGGAGCGCTTGCGCAGGTCTGCCAGCTCCAAATCGTATTCCCGAATCTGAGCCTGTTGGACCGATGGATCACCGCCGGAGGAGCGTACCTGCACCAGGTCCAGGGTGCTGCTGCGTCGCTTGGCGTGAAGGACCTCGTAGTCCCCTTCGAGCTTTGAGAATGTCTCCCGGTGGACACTGCTCCTAAGCGCCTCGGCTTCGGCCGGATTGAAAATAAGAGGAGGGCGCTCGAAGTGATAGAAGACGAAAAGCAGCACACCGATGGCCAGGATCAGGAACTGCATGGGCACCTTGAGAAAGGCGTTGAAGATCAGAGCCAGTCGGCTGTGGGTCAGCGAGCGAGCCGTGAGGTAGCGTTGCACCTGGCTCTGATCACAACCGAAGTAGGCCAGAGCAAGAAAAAAGCCTCCGATGAGTCCCGACCACAGAGTGTAGGTGTTGGTTGGATCCCAGGACAAGTCGATGCTCCTCCACATCTGGTGAATCCCCCCGATGTAGACGACGTCGCCGACCCCGACCTGCGATGGGAGCTCCTGGAAGAGCACGAGCAGCGCAACTCCGATCCCAGCGAACATCAGGATCATTTGAAGCACGTCGGTCCAGACGACGGCAGTGATGCCTCCCACCACGGTGTAGAGGATGGTAATTCCGCCTATGACCAGGATGGTGATGGTCTCGTCCCAGCCCATGAGAATAGAAAGGACCACCGCGGGCGCGTACATCACGATACCGGTTGCCAATCCCCGGGATAGGAGAAACAAGAAGCTGGTCAGAGATCGTGTCTTGGCATCGTAGCGGCGCTCCAGGAATTCGTACGCGGTGTAGACCTTGGCTCGGTAGAAGAAGGGCACGAAGAGAACGCAGATCACCACAATGGCGAAGGGGTGGGCAAGATAGATCTGTATGAATTCCATGCCTTCGTCATAGGCCTGTCCTGTGGTTACGATGAAGGTGATGGCACTGGCCTGGGTAGCCATTACCGAGAGCCCTATAGTGCCCCAGGGAAGAGTGCGTCCGGCCAGGAAATAGCCCTCGATGCCTGAGCTCTTCCGGCTCTGGACGATTCCAAAGAGGACAACTCCTGCCAAGTAGACGCCGAAGATCAGCCAGTCAATCCAGGTCACTGATTCATTCCGTGAAGAGCATCCGTCATCGTGATCAACTCGATGCTTCAGACCAGTAGCGTCCCAGCGTTAGTCGAATAACATCAACTGTTTATGAATGTCACTATTCTGAGTAATGTAATGCATGTCCTGAAAGGCCTGTAAAATTGGGGTTTTCTCGAAGAGCGAGACACTCAGGACCTGGAGAATTGTGTAGAGCGGCAACTCGAGATAGAGGCGCTTGCGGATGATGGCGATGAGCAGGTAGGTACTGAGGGCGATCCAGATTTGTGTTTTCACGGCATTGGGACTGGTGCCGTAAAAGGCCTTGATGCGGAGATGCTGTTTGATCCATTTGAAGAACAGTTCGATCTGCCAGCGGAGCTTGTAGAGCCGGGCAATAGTCAGAGCGGGAGAAGCAAAGTCGTTGGTGAGGAATACTAGCCGCAGGTCGGTGGTGACGTCGAAGAACTTGATGCGACGCAAAGGTTCGGGGTAGGCCTTGGCCGGATAGAAGGTGCTCAGCAGGACAGTTTGGTCGCAGATCAGTCCCGTCGTTCTGTCCACCGGGTGGGAGTAGCGGCGGCGGAACTTGAAGTTGGCCTTGGCGCGGGTCACGAATAACGACCGGGCAGAATGGAGTCGGTACAGGCGCCCGAAATCCAGGTATCCGCGATCCATGATGTAGTAGGCACCGGGACAAGGAATCAGGTGGTCCAAGGCGTGGACATCGTGCAGTTTTCCGTCCGAGATCAGAACGAACTCGGGAATGGCGCCGTGCAGGTTGAGCAAGGTATGCAGTTTGATCGCCCCCTTGGTACGGCGGAAGCGCGCCCAGGGGAAGACCGAGAGGCACAGGTCGATGGTCGTGGAGTCCAAGGCATAGACGGTCGCGTTCAGATCGACTCCCAGGTCCTCGTCGGTGTACAGGCGGCGCGCTTCGGCGATAAGCACTTGGGCAAACTCGGCATAGATGCGCCAGTCGCGCCTCTCGTTGGCATTGGACAGATTGTTGCGGGAGACCGTGGAGCGAATGCCCATGTGGAAGAGCTTGGATCTCATGGCCCGTAGGCAGGCTTCGATATCGCGCAAGCTCTCGCGATAGGTCAACTGTGCAAAGGCCATGACCCGGTAATGGTCGGCACAGCGGAACGACTTGACCTTGTAGTCGCCTCCGTAGTGCTGAACAATGCGATGAAAATGATGCCAGGGAAGATGCCGCATCACCTGAGAAAAAATCGTCGTGCCCGTGTACATGCTCGCCCTCCTTATGAACTGAAGGGCGTGAGCGTACACTCACTTTCAAGTCGGAAACACCCATTATCTTCTCTAACATATTACTCATTAATACTTTACAGAGATTAGAAACCCAAACGTTGGGACACTACTGGCTTCAGACAGAAGATAGGAACCCAGCAGATGGAGCAAAAGGATCAGCACGACCGTGTAGACGAGCACGGTGAGGTAGAGCTGGCGCCAGCTCCTGAAGATTCCAATCTTCTCAGATGGAGTCTCTAGAGAGGTACAGTCTGGTTCGTTCATTAGATAGCGCCAAAGTACTCGTGATCGAATTCGACGCGGCTGATCTCGACCCGGCGATAGCGGAACTGATAATGGGGAATCATCAGGTAGCTGAAGGGTGGAAGCGCTAGCGCCAAAGCGATACAGCTGGCGATACTCGCGCACTTTATCCCTTCGCCCAGAGAGAAGAGTGAAAAGTGAAAGGATATGACCGATCCGATCGTCTTCATGGTTCTTGCACGAACCCTTACTCCTCCGAGATGAGGGCCCCAATGTTGCGCAGTCTTTCCGTCACTTTTTCGTAACCTCGGAGCACCATTTCACCGTGCTCGATAACCGTTTCACCTTCGGCACACAGGCCTGCGACGAGGAGTGCCATACCCGCCCGAATGTCAGGAGATTCCAGGCGTTTTCCTCGCAATCGGCTAGGTCCCTCCACCAGGACTCGGTGAGGGTCACACATCGTGATACGGGCCCCCATGCGCACCAACTTGTCGACGAAAAACATTCGAGCCTCGTACATCCAGTCGTGAATCAGACACAGTCCCGAAGTCTGGGTGGCCAGCACGATGGCCAGGCTAACCAGGTCGGTTGGAAACAGTGGCCAGGGTCCGGCCGTGATTTGCGAAGGATTCTTCAAAGCCGAGGGTCCTACCTTCAGATCCGTTTCGGTCAGGAACTGCAACTCGATGCCAAACCGACGAAGCACCGTCTGGATGCCCATCATTTCCTGATTCCTGATTCCCCGGATCAGGACATCTCCACCGGTGATGGCGGTAGCGATGGCAATAGTCCCGGCATCGGCGTAGTCGGGAGGGACATCGAACGCGATCTCGCGTCCTTCCTGATTCAGTCCTCGCAGGATCCGGAAGTAGAGTGGATGCAGCTCGATCTCGCAGCCCATCAGGTTGAGGAACTCGATCAGGCTGAAGACATGCGGCTCCCGAGCCGGATTTTCGATGGTGCCTGCGCCCAAGGCGCTGAAGAGTAGGAGTGCATTCTCCGTAGCCGTTACTGACGACTCTTCCAGGTAGACGTTGGGCTCTTTGACCCGCGCCGTCCTTCTCAACTCGATCTTGCCGGGGCCCTCGTCAACCGAGTAACCGGCGGCCTGGAACACTTTCCAGTGAACATCGAAGGATCGGCGTCCGATGGGACAGCCTCCGGGGACGGCGCAAGAGATGCGGTCGAAGGCTGCCGCGAGTGGTCCCAGCAGAAGCACTGCCCCACGAAGCCGCTCCACCAGTTGGGCGGGGAGCTCGTTGGATTCGAGATTGCTGGAGTAGAGGAGTAGCTCCTCACCCTGCCACTCGACTTCGACACCGAGGGCCTGGATCAGGAGCAGCAGGTTGTCGACGTCATCGATGCGGGGGACGTGACGCAGGAGCACCGGAGCACGAGCCAGCAGAGCCGCGCAGATCAGGGGTAGGGCAGCATTCTTGTTCCCCTGGACTGGATACTCCCCAGCCAGCCGGCTCCCTCCAGTGATGACAAACTTACGGCTCGCACCTCTTCTCGAGGGCACTACTGTTGTGGCCATTTTTGATCGTCCACTATGAATATCTCAGGTTCCAGCGAAAGGTGAAAGCGCCTGCGGACGCGATCCGCATACTTGTTGGCAAGACTCAGTATGTCTTTGGAACTGGCATTCCCTTCATTGACCAACAAATTGGCGTGATGTTTGGCGAATAATGCGTTCCCCAAGCGGGCCCCTTTGGCGCCCACGGCCTCGAGCAATTTTCCCGCTGGGATCTTGCCGAACTGGACGAAGTCGTCCGGGATACCCAGACGGACCTGATCCGAAAGCTCTGAGGCCAAGACGTTCTTGAAGAAGCTCCCGGGGCACTTCAAGCCCATAGGGTACTTGGTTAGTCGAGTTTCCAGGATCGAATCGGAAATCCCCTGAAGCTTTTCCCGACTGCGTTTCAGATTCAAGGTACAGTCGAGGATGAAACAATCCTTCTGCTCTTTGAAGATGCTGTGGCGATAGCCGAACTTGAGCTGGGATCGGGTGAGCCTGCGAATCACTCCATCAGGGGACCAGACGGTGGTCTCTGTGATGGATTCACAGATCTCCTGCCCATAAGCACCGGCGTTTCCCACCAGCGCACCAGCAAGTGTTCCCGGAATCCCGTACATTCGTTCCATTCCCGAAAGTTGTTGTTGGTTGGTCCAACGAATCAGATCGCCCAGATTCTCCCCACCGGCAACCAGAATCTCGTTGCCACTGCGCTCCCTTCCCGAGGTGCGATTCCGCAGGATCAGACCCGGGAATTCCAGATCAGAGAAGAGCATGTTGCTCCCGTCACCCAGGAAGAATATCGGGAGGGCCTGACCCTTCGCCCAGGCGTAGGTTTTCTCTAGACTCTCTGAGTCTCGTATCTCCGAAAACCAGCGGCTTCGTCCACCCACACCCATAGTGGTCAGAGGTGCCAGACGGACCGAGGAGAGGACCCCCTCAAGCGGCGATTGTTTCGCTATCGAGTCTTCGATTCCGGGCATGACAGTTCGATCAGGCGCGAACGTCGCATGATTTGAAGAAAGCGCCAGAGTCGATCTTCAGCGGGCTCTACCCCGGTCCCGAAGTGCTCTCGCATGGCCTGAAGTATCGACGATAGCGTTGTGCGACCGTCACACGATTTCCAAATCAGAGTCCCAATGTCATCAAGGCGAATCCGGTAATAGGGGTTCTGGAGGTGTTTAGAGCACCATTTGGCCAGACGAGAGCCGCCCAGCTTTGGTCGTAGGAGAACGGCTTGTCCCTTGTCGTCTTCCCGCCACTCGAGGAGCCGCCGGGGCTGGCAGCTTAGGGCTCGTGCAAAAATAACTTCACATTCTGGCATCTCATCTTCACACCATCTTCGGCCGCTCCTCAATCGCGAAATCCTCAACGTGGGCCCGGCTACGCCTGCGGTTTCACTCAATTGTTCGCGACCAAATCTGGTGCAAATCTGAGCGCCAGCTCTGCGAAGTTATTCTTGCACGAGCCCTTAGAGCAGAGTCTTGCTTCATGATTCGAGCTTCATGCTGGGACCACCTTCCTTCTGGGAGGCACCCAAGGGAACCTTTACCAGCAGGTACAGCAGTAACAAGAAGATCAGCATTCCCAGCCAGGGGTTCTCTGAGATGCTGGGAAGCACATCTCCCCAGCCGAAGAGGTCGGCGCCCAGGACGAGGAAAGCCAGTAGCAACGCCATCAGCGCCTCACCCGCGATAAAGCCAGAGGAGAGGAGGACACCTGAGTTGACGGCCCGAGCCCGGCCCTCTGAGGAGACGTCATTCTTGGCCAGCTTCCTGTCCAGAATCCAGCGAAAGATCCCGCCTACGAAGATGGCTGCCGTGGAATGAAAAGGAAGGTACATGCCCACAGCGATCAGCATCGGGGACGGTGCCTTGATGAGGATGAGGGCAACAGCGAAGAAGATGCCGGCGATCACCAGGGGCCAGGCCATTTCGCCTCCGACGATGCCTCTGGCCATCAACGCCATCAGACCCGCCTGGGGCGCTGGCAGCTCGGAGCTGCCGATCCCGTAGACCCGGTCCATCGCAATTAGCGGCCAGACTAAGACGAAGGCGGCAATAATGACCCCAATCATTTCGGCCACTTCCATCTTCCAGGGTGTGCCTCCGAGGATATGGCCTACCTTGAGATCCTGGATCATGTCTCCGGCGATTCCGGCGGCGCAGCAAACCACCCCTGCCACTCCCAGGACTCCCATGATGCCGGCTTCTCCGGTGACTCCGATCATGACCATCAGAATCGCTGAGATGAGCAGAGTGCTCAGCGTAAGTCCGCTGATGGGGTTGTTGGAACTTCCCAACAGACCCACCAGGTATCCGGCCACCGCGGCGAACAGGAAGCCCAGGACGATCATGATCACGGTGAGGAGCACGGATCCCAGGCCGGAGCCGCTGAAATGAAGATAAAGAAAGAACAGGGGGATCGAGAGACAGGCGATCGCAGCACCGATCCATCGAAAGTCCAGGTCGATGTCGAGTCGATTGCTCTCGTCATTGCCCTCCCTGGAGGCCTGAAGATTCTGGACGGCTTGACGAATCCCGCGGAGAAGGGAAGTTCTCAGTTTGAAGAGGGTGTGAAACGAGGCCACGATCATGGTGCCCACCGCCAGCGGTCTGACCTGTTTCAGCCAGACTTCTTCGCTCAGCCCGATCCAGGAAGAGGACCCGGTGATCCCGGTGGACAGGTCCGGGTTCAAGAAAACGCTCAGTGGCACCAGCAACAGCCATCCCAGGAGAGCTCCCGCAAAAACGATGGTCGAGATGGAAGGTCCGACGATGAATCCGACACCGACCAAGGCCGGAGAGGCAGCGGGAGACTCCAGCAGCAGCCCTCCAGCGTAGGTCAACTTCTTTCCCAGAATCTCGATGCGGGAGCTCCCCAGGGTAATAAAGGTGCGGGCATAGTCGGAGATGACCTGTATCCCGTTGCTGTTCTTGAGCAGTTCCCACAAGCCGGCGATACCCATGGCGGAGAAGATGTAGCCGGCGCCAGTCTGGCCGCCTTGGCCCGCCTTGACCAGTTCGGCCGCCGCAACGCTTTCGGGGAAGGGAAGATGGGCTTCTTCGACCATCGTCCGTCTGAGCACGATGATGAAGAGGACTCCCAGGACGCCTCCGGTGAGCATGATTAGGGTGCATTCCCAATAGCGCAGCTCATCCCAGACGCCGCTGATCACGAATGCCGGAATCGTAAAGATCGCGCCGGCGACCAGCGCCTCTCCCACGGAGGCGGTGGTTCGGGCAACGTTTTCTTCCAGTATCGATCCCCGGAAGGTACGCAGAGCGGCCATCGCGACTACGGCTGCTGGAAAGGTGGCGGCCACGGTGAGCCCGGCCTTCATACCTAGATAGGCATTTGCGGCTCCTAGCAAGATCGCCATGATCACGCCCAGGACAACCGCCTTTATCGTGAGTTCTGGAAGCTCGCTTTGGGCGGGGACGAAAGGCTTGAATTGAGAAGGATCCTTAGGGGCCGGCTGGTTCATCTTCGCCACCTCCGATGCGCTGCGGAATTTAGCACGAATACCCCGGCGCGGCAAGTACGGAGAGGATCACGAAGAGGATCTCCGGAGGCTCCAGGTTGTCCAGCGCCGGCGGGCAAGAGCACTTCATAAGGGCTGTTCGGAGCGTGACTCTTTGGCTATGGTTTGACGACAAATTCGTGGGGTCTGTGACTTTCTGATTCGAATCCGAACCCAATCCTGTCGGGATGCATCAGATAGTGCAGAAAGGAACGGTGGAAGCTCATGATGATACAGATGGACTGGAACTCGGCACTCCTGGTGATCACCCTGGTCGGGGGTTTGGTAGGAGGCATCCTACTGGCCTCGAAGTCCTCCCGACAAAGTTCTTGGATCGATAAGGTAGAGCCCCAGCGCAGCCGCGAGCGCCCCACCTCCTGAGGATCGGCTCTGTCGAGTCCTTTTGATCCAGCTACCTGCTTCTTGACTGCTGCTCTTTGCCCTTGCCACTGCAGGATCCCGAAGTTTCTTTTATGTACGATCCGGCGCAGCCGGAGGCGGAGCTAACCTGAAACTTCATTGGGCGGACGTAGCTTTGGCCTCCAGGCCGAAGTCTTCTTCCTTCGAGCCTTTGGCTCGATGCACGGCGGCCTGGAGGCCACCGCTAGTGCGCCTGTGAAGGCGTTTGATCAGAAGGGTGAAAGTCCCTTCCAGGCTAACGTTACCGGCCTGAAGTCGACAGTGGTAACTGCGTTTCCGTGAGGAAGGGTGGAGAGCAACCTGAGACGAACGACCAATCCGTAACGCAAGTGAACTCGATTCGGCCAAGCCTGTCGGGGAGGGTCCTGGCAAAGCCCGAACCCTTGACCGCGCGACGGCCATCCCTCCGACCTGAACGGTCTGCCCGGGGGGATAGACGCGGCAAGTCACGGCGGTGAAGTAACGTGACAAAGCGACCGTGACGAAATGGCAATGCGGTGGTTGGAGATGGAGAGGTCGGAAGGTCAAACGAGATAAGCAGGGAGATCTGTCGGGTGAGGGACGTGGACGACCCATCGTGAGAGCTCGCAGTGGGGGACGCTGCGTGAGCAATGGCCCAGGCCCGCGGTGCAGTATCGCCCGCCGAAGGGGAGCGAACCTGGCGATACCGGTGAGGTCGGTTGAAGCGGCTCGACAGAAGTCAGAGCTCCCATAGTAGCGGGGAAGCCGTGCAGCAAAACGCGGTGGAGCGAAGGGGAGCAGGAAGGTAGATGCGAAATGACTAAATCGCGGAAACGTAACTCCGCCCAAAGGCGGGACTACATCCCGGTCACAGTGCCGTTTTCGGCTAGCCCGGCTGGAGAGCCCGCTGGCATCGAACAGTGGGCTCATCGCGCGGTTTGGACGGATCGCATGTTGGAGACACTTTTGAAAGGAAAGGTGAGAGGAGGGAAATGGCACACGCTGATCGATAAGGTGTTTTGCAGCCGGAACCTTTCCAGCTCGGCCGAGAAGGTCTTGGGCAGGAAAGGAGCGGCGGGAGTGGACCGGCAAACGTGGGGGGATTTCGCCGAACACGAGCGGGAGGAACTCGAATGGTTGCAGGAAGAACTGCGTGAGGGGACCTATCGTCCGGCAGCGGTGCTGCGGAGGTGGATTCCCAAAACAGGCAGTTCGGAAAAGCGACCGCTGGGGATTCCGACCGTGCGGGATCGAGTCGTGCAAACGGCTTTGGTCCACGGGATCGAGCCGATTCTGGAGGCCACGTTCCATGATCGAAGCTACGGCTTTCGTCATGGGCGAGGGTGCCACGGCGCACTGCGGTACGTCGAAGAGCTGCTCGAAGCCGGTTATGTGTATGTCGTCGACGCGGATCTGAAGGGTTACTTCGATACGATCCCGAAAGATCGACTGTTGGACCTGATCCAACAGAAGATATCGGATCGCCGCGTGCTGGGCCTGGTTCAGCTGTTTCTGAATCAGGGGATACTGGAAGAGCTGCGTAAGTGGATTCCGGAAGCCGGAGTCCCCCAAGGCGCCGTTCTTTCTCCGGTGTTGTCGAATGCCTACCTCAATCCCCTGGACCATCGGATGGCCGATCTGGGCTTCCAGATGGTGCGCTACGCGGATGACTTTGTCCTGCTGTGTCGCGCACCCGAGGAGGCTGAAGCGGCCCTGGCCGAAGGGCGGGACTGGGTGGAGGACAACGGGCTGAGACTGCATCCCGAGAAGACACACATCGTGGACTCGCGAGAGAAGAGCTTTTCGTTCTTGGGCGATTCGTTCCGAGGCCGTTTTCGGTTTCCACGAGCGAAGAGCCACCGAAAGTTCGTCGAGCGCATTCACGAGCTGACGCCGCGCAAGTCGGGCGACTCGCTGGAGGTCATCCTCCAGCGGCTCAATCGCTCGACGCAAGGCTGGTTCAACTACTTCCGGCACTGTCATTGGAACATCTTCAAGGACTACGACGGTCTGATCCGTCGTCGTTTGCGACGCCTGCTTCTGAAGCGCAACCGGAAGAATAGAAAACGCCTCTGTCGAAATCACCGTTGGCCCAACGCCTTCTTTCCGGATCATGGGTTCACGAGCCTGACTGACGCCCATATCCGTTTCGTCCAATCCATAGGAACCTACTGACTGGAGAGCTGTATGCGGGAGAATCGCACGTGCAGTTCGGAGGGAGGGGAGCCGGGTGACCGTGCTTCCTTACCCTATCGTCCCTCGACTGAAGTTTCTTTCATGTACGATCCGTTGCAGCCGGGGGTGAGGCTAAGCTAAAACCCCATTTGAATCTTGCACATCCAGGCCGCCGATTAATGCGAAAACTTCAGGTTTCCTGTCATCAGGAATGGGAGGCTGAAGCCACTGAAGTTTCGTTCTCGACCCACCCGCTCGTATTGACGGAGAGGTATTTTGGGGAGTACCTTTAGAGGATAAAAGTCAAGATATCTATCACTCTTTCGCAGGACATTTTGGATGCCATGGACAAGATCGCCAGCCGCTACAAGAATCGCTCGGAGCTGATCGAAACCGTGCAGATCAGCTCTTGCAGCGACCGAAGTTTGGCACCGAGGACTCTTGCCGCTCGCACCGTTCTGCCGCGCAGACTCCCAGGACGGGGTGGAGGCGACGATTGAAGCCGGTTCACCTCGTGTTCCTCGGATGCGGGTTCATCACCCAGGTACACAGTCGGCACCTACACAAGATGCGGGGCGACATCGTTTGTAGCTATGCCAGTCGTGACCCGGCGCGCGCAGCCGAGTATCAGCGTCGCTTCGGCGGTGTGGGGCACTATGGGGGCTACGACGAGGCGCTTCGCGATCCTTCGGTCGACGCCGTCGTGGTCGCGGTGCCGACGCGCTATCACCTTGAGCTCGCATTGCAGGCGCTCGAAATGGGAAAGCACGTCTTGGTGGAAAAGCCCGCATTTCCGTTACTCGACGATTTTCAAACCGTCATCGAGGCGCGCGCTCGGGCCGGTCGTGTGGTGCTCGTCGGCGAGAACGATCACTACAAGCCGCTTCGCGCCGAGCTTCGCCGACTCCTGGCCAGTGGCGTGATTGGAGAATTGGTGTTCGGGCACTTTGTGACGATCATGAAGAAGCCCAAATCGGCCGGCGACTGGCGCAACGATGAGGAGATGGCCGGCGGCGACGCTTTCTTCGAGGAAGGGATTCACTGGCTGCACCTGGCTGGGAGCCTGGGGCCCGAGATCTGCACCATCCACGGCTACCGGCCGCCAGCGTCCAAGAAGGGACCCCTGCAGGGCGACGCTCGGCGCAAGAGCATGCTGGTAGCGTTCCAGTACGATAACGGCGCGGCGGGCGCCCTGTATTACTCGCGCGAGATTCCGTCGCTGCTGCGCGGCCTTCGCTTGTCGAAGCTCTTCGGTCGCGAAGGCATCATCACCTTCGAGTCCAATGGTGTGTTCATTCTGACGCGCGGCGGGTCTCTGCCCCGATTGAGCCTGCTGCCCGGCTTCCGCGACATCCGCGGATATCGCGCCATGTATCGCGACTTTGTCGACGCGATCAGGAACGGGCACACACCCGAGATGAGTCTCGAGCGAGCGCGGGAGGACCACCGGTTGATGGACGCGGTGTACGCGAGCGTGGATTCCACGGAGCCCGCTCGCCCGTGATCGAACGCTTCGACATCGTCATCATCGGTAGCGGCGTGGGAGGCGGCACGCTGGCATACTCGCTGGCGGACACGGGGGCGCGCAGCCTCATCGTCGAACGCGGCGACTTCATTCCTCAGGAGGACGAGAACTGGAGTCCGCATGCGGTGTGGGGCGAGCTCCGGTACCGAACCTCTGAGCGCTGGCTCGACGGGCGCGGTAAGGAGTTCCTTCCCTACACACATTATTGTGTCGGCGGCAACTCGAAATTCTGGGGGGCCGTGTTGTACCGCCTACGTCGCGAGGACTTCAGCGAGATCCAGCACCTGGGAGGAGTCTCACCAGCATGGCCCATTGCCTATGAGACGCTGGCGCCCTACTACGACCGTGCCGAGCGGCTCTACCACGTGCACGGCGAGGAAGGGCCCGACCCGACCGAGCCGCCGCGGGAACCGTTTCCGCACCCACCCATCGAGCACCAGGGGCGCATCGCCCTGATCGTCGAACGGCTGCGTGCGCTCGGGTTGCACCCGTCTCACCTACCGCTGGGGCTGCTGCGTCCAGGCGAAGCCGACGGCTGCATCCTCTGCGACACCTGCAATTCGTATCCCTGCAAGGTACGGGCGAAGAGCGACGCCGACGTCTGCTCGGTATCACCCGCACTCGAGCGCGACGCCGTCACGCTGTGGACGAACACCCATGTGGAGCGCCTCGTTACCAACGGAGGCGGCGACAAGGTTCTTGCGGCGGAAGTCACCCGTGATGGACGGCCGGTACGCGTCGAAGCGCCGCTTTTCGTCGTTGCGTGTGGTGCGGTGAATTCCGCCGCACTTCTCCTGCGCTCGGCGAGCAACCTGCATCGCGACGGCCTGGCAAACTCGTCGGGGCTGGTTGGGCGCAACTACATGGCGCACCTCGTCACCATGCTCGGCGCACTCATGCCGCCCCGCCACGACACGATGTTTCAGAAGACCGTCGCGATCAACGACTTCTACCTACGTGGTCCCGAGGTCGGCTACCCCCTCGGGCAGATTCAGTCGCAGGGACGTTCGCACGCCGCCATAGCCAAGGCCGCTGGCCCCCCAGGATCTCGCAGGGTGCCCACCTGGGTGTACGAGGCCTGGTTTGCCCGTGGTGTCGAGTGGCTGGCAATGAGCGAGGACTTGCCCAGGCCAGACAATCGCGTGACCCTCACCAACGACGGGCGCATTCGGCTTCAACGGGAGGCTTCCAACGCGGAGGCACACCGCCAGCTCGTCGTCCTGACCCGGCGCTTGCTCCGCAAGGTGGGAGCCTGGTACGTCGCGAGGATCCCGCTGGGTGTCTTCAATACCACGCACCAGTGTGGCACGGCGGTCTTTGGCACCGACCCGAAGACGTCGGTCCTCGATACCTGGTGCCGTTCGCACGACATCGACAATCTGTTTGTCGTCGATGCATCGTTTTTCCCGTCGTCGGCCTCGGTGAACCCGGCGCTCACCATCGCCGCGCAGGCGCTGCGGGCGGCGGACCATATCAAGGAAACTCATCTGAAGTAGGCAGGAACGTATGAAAGCACGATCGTTTAGTCACACAGGTGTCACAGTGGCCGACTTCGACAGATTCGTTCAGTTCTACGCGGAGCACTTCGGCTGCCGCCTCGTCGGTGTCGGAGAAAGCGACCCGGCGTGGGTGCGCGGATTCTTCGGCGTCGACGCCGACGAGCCGCGGTGTAGGATCGGATGGCTGCGAACACCGGGTGGCGGCATGCTCGAGATATTCGAGTTCACCCCGCAGCAGCCGGCGCAGGAAGTGGCGTGGAGCCGGGTGGGCTTGACGCACATCAGCTTCGACGTGAAGAACTCCTACAAATGGCACGACAATCTGTTGAAGAAGGGAGTGGAGATCGTCAGCGAGGTCGAGGAGTCGAAGCACGGCCACACGTTCTTCTTCGCCAGGGACTGTGACGGGAACTTGATCGAGCTGATCGACTTGAAGTACCGCTACCCGCTGCTCAGGTACCTGGGCTGGCTCGGAGGCTGGCTCTTTCGGCGCGGGATGTACAAGAAGCACTACGGGTCGGTGGCGTAGCAGGTGTGGGATCGGATCGACTCTGGAATCGAGGGATGGGAAATGGGTGTTGTCCAAACCAAGCGAGGTCAATCCCAACGGGATTGCGTCTTCCAGCCCAGGGTTTCCCAACCCTGGGTAAGAGAGTCAACCCCTGAAGAATCAACCCTGTAAGGGTTGCGTCCTGATCCATTCGTTGCCCTTCTGTGCGCAACCCATTCAGGGTTGAAATCCAGGGGCAACACCGTTGACCCAGGGGTCGGAAACCTGGGCTGAAATACGGAATCCCTTCAGGATTCACCTCCTTCCTACTAGCTGCTCTGCAGATTAGAATGCAAGATAAGTTGGGTTGAACCAAACCGCTTTCAGCGGTAGGACCTTTCCTGTCAGATCCCCTTATCCATTGAAGATTCCGGCGGCGCTGGGAGTTGTCGAAAGGCTCCCTCGTGAGGCAAGGTGTTGTTACCACACAGCAACCTACCACACGAAAGGAGCCTATCATGACTATCTTACGCCAACGTATGATCGAGGATCTGCGGATCCGCAACTACTCCGATCGGACCATTCAGATCTATGTGGATCGGGTGGCCAAGTTCGCCCAGTACTTCGGCCGCTCGCCCCATCTACTGGGTCCCGCGGAGATCCGCCAGTATCAGATCTTTCTGGTGAAGAAGAAAAAGAGTTCCTGGGCCCAGTTCAACCAGACGGTCTGTGCTCTGCGTTTCTTCTACCGGGTGTGTCTGAACAAAGAATGGACCATTGAACACATCCCTTTCCCCAAGCAAGAGAAGAAACTGCCCCTGATCTTGTCCCGGCAGGAGATTGACCGCTTCTTTGAAGTGATCGGCAATCTCAAGCACCGCACCATCTTCATGACCATCTACGCGACGGGCTTACGCATCTCCGAAGCGCTTCATCTGCATCTGGAGGACATCGATAGAGCTCGGATGCTGGTTCGAGTGCATCAGGGCAAAGGCCACAAGGATCGCTACGTTCCCCTGTCGGCAACTCTCTTGGCGCAGCTACGCACCTACTGGAAAGGCTATCGACCGGGCAGCTGGCTCTTCCCGGGGCAGGATGTGCAGCGACCTTTGGAGGTCAGTTCGGTCCAAAGAGTCTGCAAGCGAGCTGCTGAAAAGGCCGGTTTGAGAAAGGGCGTTACGGCTCACCGGCTGCGCCATTGTTTCGCCACCCATCTGCTAGAAGCCGGCACCGATCTGAAAACCATCCAAGTACTGCTCGGGCACCGTAGTTTGAACGCGACTTCGGTCTACTTGCACGTCGCCTCTGCTCGCACGACTCCGGCTCACGATCTGCTCCAAGCCGCTCGGAAAGCCCAGCGCGGCAGATGAGAGCACATCGGCTCGAGGTAGCCGATGTCTTCCGCAGTTGCCAAGACGATTACTTCCGGGCCTATCCCACTTCAGGGCAGCAGCGCCGAGTTTTCCGAGCCCTCTGTGCTTGCCGGACCGCCGCCTTGGGTGGGCACCTCAAACGGTGCGATCAGTGCAGCCACGAGGAGATCTCCTACAACTCCTGCCGTGATCGGCATTGTCCCAAGTGTCAGGGCGGTGCCCGAGCCCAGTGGCTCGATGCCCGCGCCCGAGAGCTACTCCCGGTGCCCTATTTTCACGTCGTCTTCACGCTGCCGAAGGCCCTCGCTCCCCTCGCCTTGCAAAACCCGCGCACCCTCTATTCGATCCTCTTCCGAGCGGCCTCAGAAACGCTCTTGACCCTAGCCGCTGACGAGCACCACTTGGGAGCCAGAATCGGTGTGCTGGCCCTGCTTCACACCTGGGGCCAGAAACTCGATCTGCATCCGCATCTCCACTGTGTGGTTTCCGGCGGAGGGATCGCTGAGGACCAAAGCCGCTGGATCCCCTCCCGTCCTCGTTTCTTGTTCCCCGTTTCCGTTCTCAGCCGACTCTTTCGGAACAAGTTCCGACACTACCTGCGAGCGGCCTACCGGCAGAATGAGCTCTCTTTTCACGGAGTCCTCCAACCTCTAAGCCTCCCTCGCCAGTTCCATTGTTGGCTGCAAAACCTCACCGGTTCGGAGTGGGTCGTCTACTGCAAACCTCCCTTCGCCGGTGCCGAGCGAGTCCTCAAGTACCTGGCCCGTTACACCCACCGCGTGGCGATCTCTAACTCACAACTCCTGTCCCTGCATCAGGGCAAGGTGAGCTTTCGTTACAAGGACTACCGCCACCCTCAGCGGCCGCGCACCTTGACTCTGGAGACGATCGAGTTCACCCGGCGCTTCTTACTCCACGCCCTGCCCAAGGGATTCATGCGCATCCGCCACTACGGGTTTCTGGCCAACCGTCACCGTAAGACCAAGCTCGCCCTCTGTCGAGGCCTTCTTGGTTCAGACGACTCCCCCACCGAACTCCCCTCGACTCCTTCTAAGTCGGACTCTTGCCCCCGCTGTCAGCAAGGCACCCTCTACCTCGTTCAAACGCTCCCCGCCGGGGCCACTCCGATTCAACCTCGGATGAACTCTCCGGGTCGCTCATGAGAGACCAGCACACACTTCGAAACCTCCTGAGAAGCCCTCCTACCAGAGCCCGATCTGGCTTGAATACTCGTGTGTCTGATGCTCTCATCCGCACTCCAGGAACCGCCCCACTCCCCTCTCCTCTCCTCTCCTCTCAACACGCTCCTGCAACTCAGCGCGAGGCCCACCAATCCGCTTCATCTTCTCGTTCTTGCTCGGCTTTCCTTTTCCCTTCCTAAACGCTAACCTCTAAACAATCCCCATAGAGGGAAACCGCGGCTCAGTCCAACAGGATTGTATCCGCCATGCTCATAACTCACTGCTGACTCTACCAACAGAGGCGTCAAGCACAGCGGATACAATCCTCTACGTTATCTTGCGCCAAATAGCCCCCTCTGCTAGGCTGAAACTGTCTCAACGCCCCCGAACCCATGGCTTACAAAAGCATCCAACTCGCTTTCAGGCGCTCCCCGACTCCGGAGCTGCCCCCGATCCTGGCCGGATCCACGACGCCGGTTATCCGGCAGAACGTCGGCCGCTTCTATGCTTCTGTGGCGGAGATTTTTGAAGCTTGGGTGGCTGGGCGCAGTAGCCACCACACCCAGCGGGCTTACCGCGCGGATGTGATGAGCTTGGTTCGCTTCTTGGGAATCCAGTGGCCTCAGCAGGCTCCTGAGATGCTGAGGGTTTCGATCAAGGATGTACGGGCGTTTCGCGATCGGCTCGAAAAAGGGGGCGCGGCCCCCAAGACCTTAAATCGGCGGATCTCGTCTCTCTCAAGTTTCTACAAGCACCTCGCTGGCGCTGCAGTCGAGCTACGGCTGCCCATCACCGTTCCCAATCCTGCTCATGCGCAGTTTATCTCCCGGGGATCTTCGGATCCCCGGGAAGAAACCCGACCTTTGTCTGCTACCCGAGCCCGGCAGCTCATGGGTTTGCCATCTGGTGACTCCCTCATCGACTTCCGCGACCGGGCCATTCTGAAGTTTTACCTCTACTCGGGCGCTCGACTGGGCACGGGCTGCCGGCTTGGCGTCAACGACTTCCACCAGGACGGTGAGCAAGCCATGATTCGCGTTCACGAAAAGGAAGACAGGCGTCGGATCATCGGCCTGCACTTCAGGGCCGCTGAAGCGATTCGCGAGTACATAACCAAAGCCGAGCTTACCAGCGGTCCCCTCTTTCGGCCGAGGGCGAGCTCTAGAAGTCGAAAGCTCTCGGATCGCGCGATGGACCCAGTGACGATGTATCGGTTGATCCAGAATTATCTAGGGCGCTTACCGGGGGCTATACAGGAGGTTCGGGATCCAGCCGGAACCGTCCGCCGCAAGTGCATCTACTCTCCTCACTCACTCCGGGCCACGACGGCGACCCTCACTTTGGACGCGAAGGTGGATATTCGGAAGGTTCAGGAGCTCCTGGGTCACCGGCACGTCACCACGACACAGGGTTATGATAAGCGTCGGCGGTCGACCTCGGAGAGCGCGTCGCATGACGTGCCGATATAACGCTCGTGTCCCAGGCAACAGCCAATCACCAGCGCATCCTCCAAGAAAAAGAGCGGAAGTCGGAGCCAGATTGCCAAGTGAAATCGCATTCTAGTCCCAAAAGAAGTAGATGAAAGTGGACTAAACCACATGTAAACACCTGAAATGCCAGACCTGACGGGTATTCTGGGGTTGTCAAAGAAACTTCAGAACAAGCCGAAGGGAGGCATTTCTAGTGACATTCTGGCATCTCAGATTCACTCCATCATGAATCCTGGGACTTGGTACCCTTCTTTCTCACCTGGGGGTCGCATCTGGAAGGCCGCCATCCACGGGTATCGTAGCCCCCGTTGTCGGGGTTTGGCGGGTCGCCAGGAAGAGAACGGCTCGAGCCACATGGGTCGCTGTGATCTTGGCCCGGAGCAAGTTCCGATTGCGGTAATATTCTTCGAGCCCCTTCTGATCCAGGCCTCGAGCCCGCATACGATCCGGTCCTACTGTGGCCCAGAGGCCAGATTCTCGAGTTCCTTCGGAGAAGACTGCGTCGGGGGCGACCATGTTTACCCTCACCCCGATCTCCGCCAGTTCGAGACTCGCAATCCGAGCCAGTTGATGAGCGGCCGCCTTGGTGGCGCTGTACGCTCCGAAACTGGCACCTGGAGCGAAAACGTTCTTAGTCGACACCAGCACGACATCCCCCCCGGTGGCCTGGATCCTGAAGTGCCGCGCCGCCGCGGAGAGCGTATTCAAGGTCCCCTCAACATTGATTCGCTGTAGGCGACGGAAGGCTTCTGTTTCCATCTTCTCCAGGGAGGAGACCAAAGCAATACCGGCATTGGCGATCACCAAATCAACGCCACCCCAGCTGGCAGTGGCCGCATCGAAGGCGGACTGCACCGAGTCCGGATCGGTCACATCGAGAGGAACTGCCAGGGCACGTTCGCCAAATTCAGAAGTCAAATCACTCTCCAGAGCGTCGAGAGCGTCGCCGGGCAGATCGGTAAGCACGACATGGCAGCCCTGGGCGAGAAGCTGACGACTGATCCCTGAACCGATGGCCCCGGCCGCACCGGTCACGAGGCCAACCTGGCGCCGCAACGGTAGCTCCTCTGAGGTGTCCAACTTGTAGTGCTGAAGGCTGCGGTACTCCATCCCGAAGAGGTCCGATTCACTGAGCCCTTCATACATTCCCATAGAGGCAACCTGGATCTTGACCCTCAATGTCTGGCGGGTTATGTCACGCGCAATGCCTGCAGCCACGATGTCCTCACCGGCACAGGCAGCGCCCACACCCGGGATCAGCAGGACACGGGGGCTGGCATCGAAACGCTTGACCCCACTTTCCAGACGAGGGGCATTCCTCTTCAAGTAGGCTTCGTAATCTGAGCGGTAGCGGTCGAGCGCTCGGCTCAACAGATCTTTGACCCCGATGTTGTCACGGGGAAGGGAATCGACCCAGAGGGGCAGGGCCTTGGTCCGGATCAAATGATCTGAAGTCAGGGGCGGCGATAAAACGATCTCCTTTGCCTGGTCAGAGTCGAGTAGGTCAAGCGTCTCCCGATCGATCAAGGGCGTCATGATGATGCGTCGATAGGGTCGGTCGGCGTCACCGCTGGGCTGGGCGAGGAGACCTCGCAACAGAGGCGCGATGCGGACCCACCGCCGTTTGGCGGTTTGCAGAGAGGTCGACGTCGTGACGCTGAGCGATCGGCGAGCCCGCTTTCGCAGGTAGGCTTCGGCTTTGCTGACCAGCTCGATCGTCCTCTCATAGGATACTTGGGGCTCCTTTCCCCAGGTCACGAGACCGTGTCGCAGCCACACCATACCCTGGTTCTCCGGAGCAGACTCGAAGGTCTCGGCGGTTGCCTGCGCCAGCTGGAACCCGGGTTCAACGTAGCGGAGGATCCCCACGTCGTCACCGAGGGCTTCCCGAATCGAGTCCGATCCATCGGGCTGATTGGTTAAGGCGAGGATAGCGTCAGCATGGGTATGATCGATGAACTTCACGGGGAGGAAAGCGTGGACCAGAGTCTCGATCGAGGGTGTGGCCGAAGCTGAGTTCAGCAGGTGGATCCGGAACTGGTTGACCATCTCGTCGTCGGCGAGGGAGGACAGGCGGCGGAGCCGCCTCAAGGGCTCCAGGTCCAGTCCAGAATGTCCTTCAGGCTCGATGCTGGCGAGGTCGTACCCGGAAGCCTTTACATACAATCCTTCGAGATCATCTCCGAGAAGATTTCGATGGCCGGTCTTGACGGAGGTATTGCCACCTCCGTGCAAGACCAGACTCTTCTCTTGACCCAGGAGTCTCGCAGTGTAGGTTCTGAGGGCGAGATCCTCTCCCCAGGGCTCGGCGTAGTCTTCAAGGAACCGATCTGCCTCCTGCTTGGACCATCGGCTTTTCATTTCGGCTGTCAGCTAGAAGCGAGTTTGAACGGCCTTTGAGCGGCGGATCTAGGCAGCGCCGTGCACTGCGTCCAGCATCAGGCGCGCGTTCTCCACTGGATTTCGGCCATCGAATACAGCGCTGCCCGTAACGACCAACTCGGCGCCTGCCCGGACGACCTCGGCCACGTTGTCGCGCTTGATCCCGCCGTCTACACAGACGACGATATTCTGTCCGCTTTCCTCGACCATTCGCCGAACCTGTTTGATTCGACGGAAGGTTGCCGGAATAAAGCCCTGTCCGCCCCAGCCTGGATTGATGGCCAGGAGCATGATCATGTCAATATCATCCATTAACGGCTCGAGTGCGGTTAATGGGGTGCCTGGGTTCAAAGCGATGCCCCGCACCAGTCCCCTCGATTCATCGTTGGCATTGCTCAACTGCCCCAGACGTTGAAGAACACGGTGAATGTGAGTACACGACTCGACGTGCACCGTGACGATGTCGGCGCCGGCGGCGACATAGGCGTCTACCTTCTCCAGCGGGTCCTGGATCATGAGGTGAACATCCTTCAACAGTGAGCTCGACACCGACTGGATCAAGGGAGGACCCAGGGTCATGGTGGGTGTGAAACACCCGTCCATGACATCGAAGTGGAGCAGCCCGACCTCCGTCCCCGCCAACAAGGCTACTTCCGAATCGAAGACGCTAAGATCAGCAGTCAGGATGCCCACACTGATCGTGGGACAGAATCGTCGCAGTATCTCCGAATTGCGCATCAAGAGACGGCTTCCACCTGGGTGCCCTCATGCTTCAGAGTATGAAACAGATCCAAGGCGTGCTCCGGCTTCATCTGCTCGTGGACGACCCCGCGGATGGCCTGGATCATGGCCTCAGGGGCATCGGATTGGAAGATGTTGCGTCCCATGTCCACACCGGTGGCACCCTGTTCGACCGCGTTGTAGGCCATCGTCAAGGCTTCTAGCTCGGGCAGCTTCTTTCCTCCCGCCATCACAATCGGAACCGGGCACGAAGCGGTGACGGTTTCGAAGCCCTCGGGCACGTAGTAGGTCTTGACGAAATGGGCTCCAAGCTCGGCGCACATTCGGCAGGTCAGCCGGAAATACTGGGCATCGCGCTTCATGTCCTTGCCCACAGCGGTGACCGCCAGAATGGGGATCCCATGACGGTTTCCGAGATCTACCAGGCGGGTCATGTTCAGGACCGACTGAGCCTCGAACTCGGCGCCCACGAAGACTTGCACCGCAAGAGCAGCGGCATTCAGGCGTACCGCGTCTTCAATGTCCATGGCAATCTGTTCATTGGACATTTCCTTCAGGATGCTGGGGCCGCCGCTGGCGCGGAGAACCGTTCCCCGGGTAAACGTGGAAGGAATCGTGGTCCGAAGCATGCCGCGAGTCAGCATCAGAGCATCGCAGTAGGGAAGGATGGGAAGAATTCGAACGTCGACCCGCTCCAGTCCGGTGGTTGGCCCCATGAAGTAGCCATGGTCGATCGCGAGCATGACGATTCGTCCTGACCTGGGGTTGTAGAGGCGCGAGAATCGGTTTTGCATTCCCCAGTCCAACGAATTCGAACCGCGGAGAAAGAAGGGCTCATTTCTCATCGGAACATCGGTATAGAACTGTTTGGCTTCGCTAAGGTTGTCTACGTCAGGCATCGCTGATCTCTCCTTTTGATAATGTTCACACGGTCAAGGAAGAGAATAGCTGGCGAAGAAGGCTATTTCAAGAAAGCAGCCAATGCCAGGAGTGACGATAAATCCCAAGTTATGTGTAAAAGGGAAATAGCATTAATCACTGCGGCGGCTCTAGCTGTTAGCGGTCGACCTCATTCTCCAGCGCCTCGGCACAGTAGGCGTTGAGGCTCTTGCCCTCTTTT
Organism: Acidobacteriota bacterium; assembly: GCA_965219855.1. Lineage (GTDB taxonomy): Bacteria > Acidobacteriota > UBA6911 > RPQK01 > JAJDTT01 > CAUZIZ01. The sequence continues at coordinate 18,295 of CBDCOR010000006.1, read as the reverse complement.
GCCGCTGCAGTGGCTAGGTGATGCTTGGACAGACTCCTAGTCAATGAATTGTCTGAACCAGAGTTCCAGATTTAACGCCCGCCAAAGCGGGCGCGATCCGTCAATCTTGCCGCTGGAATGATCGTCAAAAGAGCGAAGCAGCGCATGGGTATCGTATGAGCCACGTTCGCGTGTACGTCTCGCCCGAAAAGTCTCCCGGAAATACGTCTGTAATGGTGATGATTTGAGCCACTGCCGCATTGGTGTCGTAAAGCCCACTTTGTGCTTACGGGTGCGCACAACCTCAGGCACTAATCCATCCATAGATTCCCGTAGTACGTGTTTAAACCTACCATCACGGATTTTGCATCGCGCCGGCAGGGAGAACAAGAATGAGACCAAATGATGATCCATGAATGGGTGGCGTGCCTCGATGGAGAAGGCCATCCCACTGCGATCTTCATACCTGAGGTGAGCCGGCAGGCCGGATACAGAAAACACTTCGTAGAGGCGCTTGTTCAATTGCTCCTCAAACGAATCGTCAACGCTTGCTCGAATTTCACTTGCGGATTTCCTCAGGTGCGGACTAACCCATTGCACGGAACGAGACGGATCGTATCGGTTTGCGAAACGGATCATGGTTCGATGGTCGAAGAACGCCGAAAAGGTTGCGAGGAAGTAATCCATGAAAGGAGCACTTGTTGCGCGACGGAACTCCTTAAACTCCCGGATAGCCGCGTTAAAGCGCAGTTGTTCTATAAGACCCGCCAAGTGGACCGGAAAGAAATACGGATAGCCCGCCATGAGTTCGTCGGCACCCAGACCGCTGAGTGCCACCGTCGTCCCGAATGCCTTGGCCAACTCAAAAACTTTGTACTGAGCATATTGGCTGCTCGCTCCAACCGGTTCGTCTTGGCTGTAGATAAAGCCTTCCAAATCCGCCAATAACGCGTCAGCGCTGGGGGTTGTTCGATGACTTTCAACGTCTGCGGCCGTGGCGACGGCATCGATATAGGAGGACTCGTTGTCGGCTGGATAGACGTTAGAGAACGCTCGCGCCAGCCTGTTGTTGGAGGCTTTTCGGGCGACGCACAGTATCGCGGAGCTGTCCAGGCCCCCTGAGAGACAGATTCCCAGTGACGCGTCGGATCGCAACCTTAAACAAACGGCGGAGGTGAAAAGTTCCTGAAAACGCTCGACCACGCCGGCATCGGTCCTGGGTGGCTCCTCTAACGTCGATTCGATGTTCCACCATCGCTTGGTGAGGGGCTGTTTTGCCCCACCCATGTCTATCTCGAGCAGATGGCCGGCTGACAGCTGATGCACTCCCTTAAAGAAGGTCCAGTCGAACGAGTCGACGCGAGAGTGAACAAGATAATCCGCGAGAGCGGGTTCATGGGGCTCTGCCTTCATCCAGCTCAGCTTTAGTAATGCTTTGATTTCCGATGCGAAGGCAAACCGTGATCCCTTGTGCGCGTAGTAGAGTGGTTTAATACCGAAGCGATCGCGACTGAGGACAAGGTGACGTGTGCGGAGATTCCAGAGCGCGAATGCCCACATACCATTGAGTTTCTCCAGACACGGTGCTCCCCATTGTTCGTACGCGTTTAACAATACCTCCGTGTCTGTCAGGGTGCGGAATCGGTGACCAAGAGCCTCGAGTTCTTCGCGCAACTCCAGGTAGTTGAAGATTTCGCCATTGTACACGACGCCCGTATTGCCCGATGCGCTGCTCATTGGTTGTGTACCCGCCTTGGACAGATCTATCACTGCGAGTCTGGTGTGCGCGAAACCGCAACTTGCTTTCAGTGATGTGGCGCGTAATGCGTCGCGCTTGGAAGTCGTGAAGGACTGCATTTGGGGCCACCAACAGGCGAAACCTTCGTCGTCGGGTCCTCGGTGCCCAAGGCTCGTGGCCATCGACAGGAGCTCAGCGTTGTCGATCGTCTCTCCGTCCAGCCGTAGATTTCCAGCTATTCCGCACATTTTCTTAACTGAAGTAGAGTCGTTAAAGGGTACCTATCGCGCTCGGACTCGTCCTTATCCGGAGACGGCGCGCTCGGTCCGTCCGGAGGGTGTGGCCGTGCGTGCATCGGGATTCTGTAGCAGTTTGAGTCGGCGTCGAGCGGTCAGGGCGAGGACGATACTGGGCAGCGGATCGCCCCAGCAGAAGTAGGCCCAGGCACGAACACGCGGCAGCCGCTTTGCCAGGTTCCACAACTCCTTCGACAGGCCGACCTCGCGACGGTTCTTCCACAGCGAATAGGCATAAGCCTCGAGCCAGAGCCAGCTCATGCCCGTCGGGTAAGCCGGCGAGCGTTGTCGTTCCATGTCACAGCCTGAAAAAACCTCGTAGAGGGCGGTCGGCATGTCCAGGCCGAGCGCCGTCGACAGGCCCGTAGCGCGCACGAAGCGACAGTCGGCCTTGATGAATTTCAGACCGTTGTCCACGGCGTCCCGCTTGAACTCCACGGTGCTCGCACCCGTGTAGTGCGCATGCTGCACAAAACGTTTCGCGAGTTCGATTGCCTCGGGGTCGTAGGTGCTTTCACAGTAGGCGTTTGGGCCCAATTCATAAACGTGTTTGAAACCCCCTTTGGCATAGAGTTGCAGTTTGAGCCGCTGCACGCAGTAGGTGAGCACCACGTTGTGGTCGCGATCGACGACCATCGAAACACCGATGCAGCGATCCGCGCCTCCGGTAACCACTTCTTCAATCAGCGGGTACTCCCCCGTCTTGCTGAGGATCTCTTCGCAGCGTGCTTGTCGGTCACCATGGTATATCCCCCACCTAGGTGGCTGATTCACCAAGGTATATCCCCCACCCCGTCACCAGGGTAATTCCCCCGGGGCGTCACCAAGGTATATCCCCCACCTGATCATTCTCGGACTGACAGAGGCGAAGGCCATCCTTCTTCGAACAGAAGGAGGATGGATGGCGAGAAGGAAGCTGAGCATGAATGAGTATCTAGAGATGGTCTACCAGTGGCACCGAGGACGGAGCGTGCGGCAGATTCGAGACTCTCTGAGGATGTCCCGCAAGACGATCCGTAAGTACCTGCGCCGGCTGGCGGAGGAGGGACTGAGTCGGGAACGGCCTTTGCCCGAGGAGGACCAGCTGGCGCAGTTGGTCACGTCGGTGGTGAACCCGGCGGTCTTTGAGCAGCCCGCGCGGGAGCGGATCCGGCCCTACCACCAGCAGATTGTAGATTGGCTGAGTGAGCCGGACATGACGATTCGACAAGTGCAGCGGCTGCTTGAGGAGAATCACGAGCTGGGAGTCAGCTACATGAGCGTACATCGTTACGTACGCAGCCACATCCAGCCACTGGAGAGGCCGGTGACCGTGCGCCTGCACCCTCCAGCTGGGGAGCAAGCTCAAGTTGATTTTGGGTATGCCGGACTGATGCGGGATCCGGAGAGCGGCAAGTTGCGCCGAGCCTGGGCCTTTATCCTGATCCTCAGCCACAGTCGCCATCGCTTCGTGCGTTTTGTGTTTCGGCAGGACAACCCGACCTGGCTGGACTGTCATATCCGCGCCCTGAAGTTCTTTGGGGGTTGCCCCGCCCTGATCGTGCTCGACAATCTGAAAAACGGCGTGTTGCGGCCGGATCTGTACGATCCAACCCTCAACCCGGCCTACGCCGAGCTCGAGCGGCACTACGGTTTCGTGGCCGACCCAGCCAAGGTGGCCAGGGCTCGTCACAAGGGAAAGGTCGAACGATGTGTGCCCGTCGTCCGTCAGCAGGTCCTAGCGGGACGCGAGTTTCGGGACATCGACGAGGCCAACCGGAGAGCGCTCCAGTGGTGCCTCCAAGAGGTAGGCCTGCGAGAGCATGGAACCACTCATCGCAAACCCTATGAGGTCTTCCTGGCCGAGGAAGCCCCCGAGCTGCTGCCCCTGCCTGAGCAACCCTATGAGGCCCCCGAATGGAAACAGTGTACCGTGCATTCGGACTGCCATCTGATCCTGAACAAGTGCTACTACTCGATCCCTTATCCGTACCGGGGAGAGAAGCTCTGGGTGCGGGCCGACCTGAAGCTGCTGCGGGTCTATCGGGAGCATCAGTTGATCAAGACCCATGTCCGGGTCTTCGAGCCCGGAACTTGGCAGACCGATGAGGCGGATTACCCTCCGGACAAGCGAGTCTACTTGGAGCAGACCCCGGCTTATTGTCGCGCCCAAGCGGAGCAGCTGGGGCCGGAGGTCGGCCGCTATATGGAACGCATCCTGGCCGATCATGCCATGAGAAACGTGCGCAAGGCCCAGGCGGTGCTGCGCCTAGGCCAACGCTTCGGAGCCACCGCCTTGGACCAGGCCTGTCACCGAGCTCTGAGCTTTGACAATCTGCGCTTGGCCAGCCTCAAGGAGATTTTGGAAAAAGGGCTGTGGCGACAACCCTCGACACCGACCCGGCCCACGAGCCCGGCCCCCGCTGCCTGTCGTTTCGCCCGACCCCACGACTACTTCGTCAACTCCCCAACCCAGGAGATCCGATGAGTCACTATCAACATCTCATCGAGCAACTCAAGCCGCTGCGCCTGGGAGGCCTGGTGGACAGCCTGGAGCTGCGGCTGCAGGAGGCGGAGAAACAACAGCTGTCCTACCTCGACTTTCTGAGTCTGCTGATTCAGGATGAACTCGAACGACGCTCCCAGAGCAAGTTTGCCCGCCGGCTCAAGAAAGCTTGCTTTAGCGACCTCAAGACGCTCGAAGAGTTCGACTTCAAGTTCAACCCGGCCATTGATCGCCGCCGCATCTATGATCTGGGGACCTGTCACTTTCTCGAAAACAAAGACAACATCTGTCTGTGCGGGCCGGTGGGCGTCGGCAAGTCCCACATCGCCCTGGCCTTGGGACACGAGGCGGTCCGCCGCGGCTTTGAGGTCCGTTCTATCCAGGCGCCCCGTTTGTTCCGGACGCTTCAGGCCGCTCACGCCGATCTGTCCCGCGATCGGTTGATGAAACACTACTGCAGCTCCGATTTTTTGATCATCGACGACTTTGGGCTCAAGCCCCTGACCGATCAGCAGGCCGATGATCTGTATGACATTGTCTACGAACGCTATCAAAAGGGGTCGCTGATGCTGACCAGCAATCGCAGCGTCCAGGAATGGATGGCCCTGTTTCCCGATCCCATTCAGGCCAACTCGTTGCTGGACCGGCTCTGCCACAATGCCCATCAACTCGAGTGGGAGGGGGAATCCTATCGCAGGCGCAAGCGTCCGAGCAAAACCTCGAAGACCAAGGAGGGCTCCCGATGAGCTTCCCCAGCACACTACTGAAAATCAAGAGGGGCGAGGGTTGGTTTGCTGCCGACAGGAGTTGGCAATCCGCCTCTCACAAACTCTCCGATGGAGCCTTCAAGCTCTTCGTTTACGTCTCGCTGGCTGCCGAACGGAGCACGGGACGCTTCGTCTTTCGCCAGGGCGAGTTGGCGAAGGCTCTGAACAAGTCCCGTCGCTCGATCGGCAAGTATCTGAGAGAACTCGAAGAAAAACAGCTCTGCCAGATCTCTCTGAGCTCCAACCAGCATGCCACTGGGACCCTTCAGATCCGAGGCGACTACTGGCCTTATGAGCGGTCTTCCGAGACGGACGCTCTGGATTCGAATCGATCGGCTCAAAGACTGTTCGTTGAGGCCCTCGAGCAGATGCTGCTGAGCCGGCCCTGTGTCAGTTGTCGGTACTCGGCCGCGGATCGCCAACTGGCCGTACAGTGGTTCCAGCAGGAGGTGCCGCTGGAGGATATCGAGCAAGCCATCCTCCTCGGATGCGGACGCAAGTACGTCTCTTGGCTCAATGGAGGTCAAGGACAGCCGATCGCAAGCCTCCATTACTTCAGTCCCATCCTGGAGGAGGTCGCCGTCAGCCCCCTTTCGGACGCGTATCGGGCGTTCAATCGGTGGCAAGTCCGGCGGCTAGAACAACGCTGGTCGAGGGCCCAGAAGGACTCTCAAACTTCCAAGGAGGAAACTGGTTGGGAAAAGTTTTCCCAACCAAAACCAACAAAACCAGAGAGAGACGAGATGATGATGTCTCCCAAAATGGGGGAATTACCTTGGTGACGGGGTGGGGATATACCTTGGTGATTGACACGTGCTCTCACGGTCAGCGTGTCGTTGCCCGCCTTGCGTACCCGACGCAGCGTGTCGGGATCGGCCGCGCCTGTGTCCCACATGCGGATTTTGAGAACGTAAGCGCGCTCTTGGAAATCGAGTTGCGCCAGGGCACGCTCAAGTTCGGACGGATTCATCGGTTTGTAGTAACGGGGCGCTTCAATACCGACCTCCCGGGCCAGCCGTCCAGCTTCGACTTTGTCCATTAAGGAGGAGTAAATAAATAAAGGTGTCAATATATAGTTAGTAATGCTATGCTGCACATGCATGGATACGCTGACCGAATTGACGGAGAAATTCCGCTCTGTATGGCCCCTGTTGGATGAACGAACGCGGCGGATTATGGCGGCCAGTGAAGCGAGAGCGTTGGGCCATGGCGGAGTCAGTTTGGTACGCCGTGCCTGCGGACTGTCGCGCAAGGCAATCGCTAAAGGAATCCGTGAAATCGAAGAGGGTTTCGTGCCCATGGAAGGCCGCATCCGGCGGCCCGGAGCGGGACGCAAGCCCCTGACGGTTTCGGACCCGGGGCTGGTGGAGCAATTGGAAGAAATGAGCGAGGTCCAAACTCGGGGTGACCCGGAGTCTCCGTTGCGTTGGATTTGCAAGAGCACGCGGGCCATCGCGAAAGAACTGGCCCGGCACAAACACCCGGTCAGTCATACGAAGGTGGCGCAGATCCTTCACGACCTCGACTACAGTCTGCAGAGCAATCGGAAGACCGAGGAAGGGAAAGATCATCCGGACCGCGACGCCCAGTTTCGGCACATCAGCGCCACCGTCAGACACTGCCTGAGGGAAGGCAGTCCGGTCATTTCCGTGGATACCAAGAAGAAAGAACTCATCGGCAACTACGACAACGCGGGCCAGCAATGGCTTCCCGCCGGGCAGCCGATCAAGGTTCAGGGTCATGACTTTCCCACTCCCGACGTTCCCCGTGCCTATCCTTACGGCGTTTATGACATTGGGCGCAATACCGGCTTTGTCAATGTCGGCACCGATCACGACACGGGAGCGTTTGCGGTCGCCTCCATTCGCGGCTGGTGGCGCCAGGAAGGGAGACGGATCTATCCGAATGCAAGAACGATACTGATCACCGCCGACGCCGGCGGGAGCAACGGTTGGCGGTTGCGCCTTTGGAAATTTGAGTTGCAGAAGTTCGCAGACGAAACGGGCCTCCCGGCTTCGGTCTGTCATTTTCCACCCGGCACCAGCAAATGGAACAAGATCGAACACCGCCTCTTTTCTTTCATCTCTTCGAACTGGCGCGGCGAACCTTTACGAGACTACGAAATAATTGTTCAACTCATCGCGAAGACAACGACAGCTAAAGGACTCAAAGTGACGTGCCGGCTAGATCGCCGCAAGTATCCCACTGGACGCAAAGTCTCCAATGAAGAAATGAAGCGAATCCAGATGCGGCCCAACCCGTTCCATGGCGAATGGAATTATGTAATAGAACCGAACTCCGCCGAATCATAACATGATACCTTTATTTATTTACGATGCCTAACGGCTCCAGCACGTTCCACGGAGGCACGGTCACTGTGAAGACTTCGGACAGCGCCTCGTGGTTCTGAGAAACCGCAATCAGGTAGTGATCAGTGGTGGGGATCAGCAGTCCGCCTTCCTGTTTACCGAAGTCGGCGAGTGCGCTCACGGCCCGCTCCGGACCCTCGTCGAGTAAAAGGCGATTACGGATGTAACGTGAGGAACGCCAGAACGCCGTTGGCGGATCGTAGTGGTCGGCGACGTCAACGGAGACACCGGCCTGTGCCAGCGATCGGACGACCGCCGCGGCTCGCGGATGTTCGGTCCCCAGCACAAGCGCCCGTGGCCGGTCAGTCGATACCCTATCTGGTAGCGCCGCGTTCATTTACGTTTGATCGTCCGAGGCGAGAACCGGTGTTTTGTGGGTGGGTGGAATTAGCATTTTCCGTGCCAGTCTCTTTTGGATGCAGTAAGACAAAGCTCAGCTCATGAAGGAAGATTACGAGCCGGGAAGAAAGAAATCAATGTCAAGAGCGGCTCCCCGTTCTAAAAATAGGTGATTACGACCGCAGGGGCGGCGCCCACTCCGCGGTTCAGCATCGGACCGGTCAATACGCAAACAAGCGAGCAGAAGTGTCACACCAACGCACCCGAGAACAAGAGAGGAAAATGAGACGGTTTAAAGTCAATCGGACAGGCTCAACGATTCCTGTCTGTCCACGATCCTGTTCAGAATCTGTTCCGGGTGGGTCGGAACCATCTCAAGGCAGTTCATCATCGAATGCTTCGTGAGAGAGCCTTTTCCTACTGGAGGCAGACGACGTGCGTTCCGCTGAGGAGGAGTGGGACTGGGGTGTCTTCCGGCTCGGAATTGTCTGGCCAACATTAACCAAATCCCAAACGATGCGGCAATTGGGCACAAGTGGCAGCAACGGGCGATGCCTCACAGCCCGTGGAATCGGCACAAGTCACTTGCTGGAACGCTGGATCTTGGCCCAGCTGTCGCGTAGGGAGACGGTGCGGTTGAAAACCAGGCTGCCTTCGGAAGAATCTTCGGAGTCCACGCAAAAATAACCGATACGTTCAAATTGGTAACGGCTTCCGGGGGCCGCCGCAGACAGACCAGGTTCCAACTTGGCCGAATTCAGAGTTTCCAGCGAGTGTGGGTTCAAGTTGGATCGATAGTCCTCTCCCTCTTCGGTCTCGTCCGGATTCTCCTTGCTGAACAGGTAGTCATAGAGACGGATCTCTGCATCCACCGCATGGGCAGCTGACACCCAGTGCAGCGTAGCCTTGACCTTGCGTCCATCAGGGGCGTCGCCTCCCTTGGTAGCGGGATCGTAGGTACAGTGGAGCTCTATCACCTCTCCGGTCCGCGGATCCTTGACCACGCCCGTACAGGTAAGGAAGTAGGCATAGCGCAACCTGACTTCACGACCGGGGGCCAGCCGGAAGAACTTCCTGGGAGGGTCCTCTCGAAAATCGTCTTGTTCGATGTAGAGTACCCGCGAGAAGGGAACCTTTCGCGTCCCGGCTTCGGGCCGTTCCGGATTGTTGATGGCGTCCAGCTCCTCGGAGTCCCCTTCGGGGTAGTTCTCGATCACGACGCGCAAGGGACGAAGGACGGCCATGACTCTCTGAGCCCTGCGGTTGAGATCCTCGCGCAGGCAATGCTCCAGGAGTTGGAACTCGACCACGCTGTCTTTCTTGGAAACACCGATCCGATCGCAGAAGGTCCGAATCGATTCGGGGGTGAAACCGCGCCTGCGCAGTCCAGACAGAGTCGGCATGCGGGGATCATCCCAGCCGTCCACATGCTTCTCCTCGACCAACTGGACGAACTTCCGCTTGCTCATGATCGTGTACGTCAGGCTGAGGCGGGCAAACTCGATTTGCTGTGGATGGTAGATGCCCAGCTCATCCAGGAACCAATCGTACAGAGGGCGGTGATCTTCAAACTCCAGGGTACAGATGGAATGGGTGATCTTCTCGATTGAATCCGACTGCCCATGGGCAAAGTCATAGGTTGGGTAGATACACCACTTATCGCCCGTTCGATGATGAGTTGCATGCAGGATGCGATACATCACCGGGTCGCGCATATTCAGATTCCCGGAGGACATGTCGATCCGAGCTCGCAGCACGTGGGCACCGCGAGGGAACTCCCCGGCGCGCATTCGTGCGAAGAGGGAGAGGTTCTCCTCCACGGATCTATTGCGATAGGGGCTTTCCCTACCAGACTCCATCAAAGTTCCCCGGTACTCCCTGATCTCGTCAGCGCTGAGGCTGTCGACGTAGGCCTTGCCCTTTTGGATCAGCAGGATGGCAAAGGCGTACAGACGATCGAAGTAGTCGGAGGCGAAATACAGCCGGTCTTCCCAGTCGAAACCCAGCCATCGGATGTCCTCCATGATGTTCTCGACGTACTCGGTTTCTTCCTTGGTGGGATTGGTGTCGTCGAAGCGCAGGTTGCAGAGGCCGCCAAACTCCGTGGCCAGACCGAAGTTGAGGCAGATCGACTTGGCATGGCCGATGTGGAGATAGCCGTTGGGCTCTGGAGGAAACCGGGTATGGACCCGACCATCGAATCGCTTCGCTTCTGTGTCAGCCGCAACGGCACTTCGGACGAAATCGAGTGATCGGCCTGCGTCGTCGTCGTTCAGTCGATGGCTTTCCTTAGTTTGAAATTGGGGCACAGTATCTCTCCACCCGAATTTCCAGCGTACCAGTCGAGATCCGGTTGCCGCAAGCCGATCAGAACTCCTGAGAAGGCACGTGAAGGGAAGATTCCTTTGCCCCGAGAGCTATGCTAGCATGAGGAAACCGCACGATACTCGTCTCTTAGACTCGGAGAACTGCGATGAAGCAAGTCAGTCTGCTGTTGGCCGTGTGTGGGTTGTCGGCCTCTTGGATCTACGCCCAACGACTGCCCAAGGTACACCAGGTCGAACCCCAGCCCTTCGTAGCGCAGGTCGTGCGACTATCCGAGGCCATGACCTTCCTCGGGAGTAGTCTGCGACCCGACGACTTGGGGCGCATCCAGCGGCTTCGGGACGAAACCCCGACGCTCTCGGTGGTGACCCGGCTTCAGGAGATCCTGGACCCCTATTGCCTTGCCATGGTGGATATCAACCCCGAGGCTCGAGTCAAGGTGATCCGAGGGCCGGCCAAGGCCCAGCTCATGCAGGGAGGATGGACCAGCTTTTTGGTCAAGGTCCACAACGCGGCAGTGGTCAACTCGGCCCTGGTGGTGGAGAGTCCGAACGCGCTTCCGTCGCTCCATAAGTCCACCGGGGCCAAACGAATGAAGACGGAACACGCCATCTCGAAGGGCGATCTGGCTTCCCGCTTTCTGGAGCTGTCACTGTACCGTCGCCGCCCGCTTCAGCCGAGTCTTTCCGGTCTCCAACTCGAGTATGTGCTTCTCCAGGCCTACTCAAGGGAACAAGGACTGCGCGAGGCGAAGATCGGATTTCACGTGGGCAGGGCACTCAGGATATCGGTTTCCGAAACGCCATCGATGTCCTGTTCAACTGTCTACCCGCCGTTCCCGTCACCTTGAGGGTGAAAGATCACGATAGCTCGCCGACCATGGCGTCCTTCATCATCACGGATGGAATCGAGAGGATTGCCCAGGACCCAGAGACGAATCCTTTGCCTGCTGACTACCGCCACGCACTGGCACTGAAACAGCCCTGGGACAAGACTCGAGGAATCGGAGATACTCCGGTACAGGCGAGTCGCCTGGTGGGCGTCTATCCCCTACCTTCACGAAGATTGGCCCGAGGAGACGATCCTGACTTTTTCTTCCACCCGCAGATCTACCGCGCAGACGGAGAGACGGTGAAGTTGCCTCCGGGAACCTACGAAGTCCAGTTCGGACGTGGTCCAGAGTATTTGCCGCTAAGCAAGCGCCTGATCGTCCCTGAAAACGTTGAGGCCTACGAAGCAAGCTTCGAGCTGAAGCGATGGGTCGACATGGCGAGCCTGGGTTGGCGCAGTGCCGATCATCATGTGCATGCTGCCGGCTGTAGTCACTACGAAAGTCCCGACGAGGGAGTCCGTCCAGAACACATGTGGCGCCAGGCTCTGGGAGAAGATCTCAATATCGCCTGCGTCCTTACCTGGGGTCCTTGTTGGTACCATCAGAAGCAGTTTTTCGAGGGCAAGGTTCATCGGCTGTCTGGCCGCGATAACCTGATGCGGTACGACGTCGAAGTCTCGGGCTTCCCCTCTTCCCATGCCGGACACCTCTGCCTGCTGCGTCTGAAGGAAGACGACTACCCGGGTACCAGCCGGGTTGAGGAGTGGCCCAGCTGGACCTTGCCCATCTTGCAGTGGACCCAATCTCAGGGCGGATTGGCAGGATACTCGCATTCCGGCTGGGGGCTGGAGCCCCTGGAGCCCACCCACGAACTTCCCAACTATGCCATGCCCAAGTTCGACGGCATCGGGGCCAACGAGTTCATCGTAACCGTCACCCACGATGCGGTGGATTTCATATCCGCAGGCGATACGCCTCTACCCTGGGAGCTGAATATCTGGTACCACACCCTGAACACTGGATTTCGAACCCGGATCAGTGGGGAAACCGATTTTCCCTGCATCTACGATGATCGGATTGGAATGGCACGAAGCTATGCCAAGCTGGAGGGAGCACTCGACTTCGATCGCTACATGGATCAGATCAAGGCGGGGCGCAGTTACGTTTCGGACGGCAAATCCCACATCGTGGATTTCTTCGTCGAGGATCGGGAACTGGGGACTCAGTCCAGCGAGCTCAGACTGGATGTTCCCGCAAGCGTGAAGATCAGGGGCAGGGTGGCGGCCTACCTGCCGTCCAGCCAGGATGAGGTTGGAGCCATCATCGCCGGGCGCGATCCGGATCAGCCTCCCTATTGGGACATCGAACGTGCCCGCATCGGAAAGAGCCGTAAGGTTCCAGTCGAGTTGGTGGTCAACGGAGAGGCAGTAGCTCGGAAGGAAGTCGCGGCAACGGGGAAGTGGGTGGATCTGACCTTCGAGCACGAAGTCAGGCGCTCCAGCTGGGTGGCTCTGAGAGTGCTTGCCAGCGCACACACAAATCCCATATTCGTGATCGTCGGGAACAAGCCGGTCCGGGCATCATTTCGCAGCGCCGAGTGGTGTCGACGGGCGGTCGACCGCTGTTGGATGATGAAGCAGCCGAAGATCCGAGAGGATGAGCAAGAAGCGGCAAAAGCTGCCTATGATCATGCCCGCGACGTTTACGATCGCATCTTGCTGGAGTCCGCCCCAGAGTAGGGTGCGTCGTGAGCTGAGCGACGGATCGGGCGATCTCTCAGAGAAGGGTTATCTGGATATTCCGCCAACGGCACTTGGCTCCCTCCGGCCATCCGTTTCCGCCATGGACCTGAACCGCAATCCGACCTTTGGGTCCTAGTTCCTGGGCTACCTTATTCCGGTCGTAGCGTGGGTGCTCGAAAGTACTGCCATCGAAGTTAGAAACCTTCACTTCGTTGATCCAGGTAGTGATCTTGGGCGGATTGCCGACCACCCGAAGCCGGGCCGTATTCCAGTCATCCCTCTTCCAGGCTTTGATCCAGCTCTCTCCGGTGATCGTGTATTCCTGGGAGAAGGTAGTGTCCAGGGATTCGCTGGTGAAGCCGATAAGCTCTTTATTGGCATCGTAGAGTCCGCTGATGTCGAACGGTCGATTGTTGAAGCCTCCGGTTCCTTCGCCGTAGATGTGCCCGATGTTCCCCTTGTCGTGATAATCCACCATCATCTGTAGACATTGTCCCTGGTTGTTAGCACGAACGAAGACGCCGCTGCACACTCCCCAGTCTGGCTTCATCTCGATGCTCAGCTCGAAATCGCCGAACTTCTGATCGGTCAGGAGGATGCCCCCATTTCCGCTGCCAGGAGGGTCTTGTTCCCCGACGATCGTACCGTCCTCGACACTCCAGCGCCCGCCGGTCCCGTGACCAATTGGCTCAGGGTTGGTGTGCCACCCTTTCAGACTGCTTCCGTCGAAGAGAGAAATAGAGAGATCCTCCTGCTCGGCTCCGCCGCAGCCGAGAGGGAGAATGAGGCAGAGGGATAAGAAGAACACGTTGCTTCGCATCAGATTGGGTCCTCCTTCTGGGACGCGGTCCGGAAAGTAGCTCCTCCCGAAGGATCGGCAAAAGCAATCCAGCGGAAAGCACCCAAGGCTATTTCAAATCCCACCGATCCGTCAACGAAGCTGGACGAAAAAGGGGTGGACACGAAAGGGATGCTAGAGGTAAAGACGGGAAAACCTCAGAGGTGGCGGAGCCTGATCCTTAACGGCACCTCCAAGTCCACGACTGTGTTCTGCTTGCTACGCACGTTGAGGACCTTTCACAAGCCTGGCGCGAAGCGTAATAGACCGGTCCTTCAGGGCCGGGTATCCGGGCCGACGCTATTGTCGAGCCCGCTTCAGCGGGCTTCTCGAGCGAAGGCTTTAGCCATGTTCCGGTCCGGTTCTCCAGGTCGAAAGCGCGATTCAGATTCTAAACGGCTCCGTCGATTTCAGGTCGGCGTCGTTATAGCAGGTTACGACACCGGTTGTGCTAGCTGATATGCCATCGACTGCCTTCTGTGAAATCTATCTGCATCTGACCTGGCACACGAAGTCGCACTGTGCGGTCCTGCGAGGATCCGTTGAAGAGCGCGTTCACGGATTTCTGCGGGCTCGTATAGCTGAGACACCGGAAGCCTTCGTGTACGAGATTGGGGGAATCGAGGACCACGTCCATCTAGCCGTGAGAATCGGCTCCAGCTTGAGAATCAGCGACTGGATCGGAGAGTTGAAAGGTTCAAGTACTCACTACCTGAACCGTCACCTGCGGCGCCGAATCCCGTTCGCCTGGCAATGCGGATACGGTGCCGTGTCCTTCGGCAAGAAGGATTTGCCGTTTGTTCTGGACTATATCCGGCGGCACGAAGAGCACCATCGCGGTGGTCGGATCTCTGATCGACTTGAACGCATTAGGAATCGTAAATAAATAAAGGTATCATGTTATGATTCGGCGGAGTTCGGTTCTATTACATTAATTCCATTCGCCATGGAACGGGTTGGGCCGCATCTGGATTCGCTTCATTTCTTCATTGGAGACTTTGCGTCCAGTGGGATACTTGCGGCGATCTAGCCGGCACGTCACTTTGAGTCCTTTAGCTGTCGTTGTCTTCGCGATGAGTTGAACAATTGTTTCGTAGTCTCGTAAAGGTTCGCCGCGCCAGTTCGAAGAGATGAAAGAAAAGAGGCGGTGTTCGATCTTGTTCCATTTGCTGGTGCCGGGTGGAAAATGACAGACCGAAGCCGGGAGGCCCGTTTCGTCTGCGAACTTCTGCAACTCAAATTTCCAAAGGCGCAACCGCCAACCGTTGCTCCCGCCGGCGTCGGCGGTGATCAGTATCGTTCTTGCATTCGGATAGATCCGTCTCCCTTCCTGGCGCCACCAGCCGCGAATGGAGGCGACCGCAAACGCTCCCGTGTCGTGATCGGTGCCGACATTGACAAAGCCGGTATTGCGCCCAATGTCATAAACGCCGTAAGGATAGGCACGGGGAACGTCGGGAGTGGGAAAGTCATGACCCTGAACCTTGATCGGCTGCCCGGCGGGAAGCCATTGCTGGCCCGCGTTGTCGTAGTTGCCGATGAGTTCTTTCTTCTTGGTATCCACGGAAATGACCGGACTGCCTTCCCTCAGGCAGTGTCTGACGGTGGCGCTGATGTGCCGAAACTGGGCGTCGCGGTCCGGATGATCTTTCCCTTCCTCGGTCTTCCGATTGCTCTGCAGACTGTAGTCGAGGTCGTGAAGGATCTGCGCCACCTTCGTATGACTGACCGGGTGTTTGTGCCGGGCCAGTTCTTTCGCGATGGCCCGCGTGCTCTTGCAAATCCAACGCAACGGAGACTCCGGGTCACCCCGAGTTTGGACCTCGATCATTTCTTCCAATTGCTCCACCAGCCCCGGGTCCGAAACCGTCAGGGGCTTGCCTCCGGCTCCGGGCCGCCGGATGCGGCCTTCCATGGGCACGAAACCCTCTTCGATTTCACGGATTCCTTTAGCGATTGCCTTGCGCGACAGTCCGCAGGCACGGCGTACCAAACTGACTCCGCCATGGCCCAACGCTCTCGCTTCACTGGCCGCCATAATCCGCCGCGTTCGTTCATCCAACAGGGGCCATACAGAGCGGAATTTCTCCGTCAATTCGGTCAGCGTATCCATGCATGTGCAGCATAGCATTACTAACTATATATTGACACCTTTATTTATTTACTCCTCCTTAGTCCCGGAAAAACCGGACCGGAAGATGGCTAAAGCCTGCGCTCGAGAAGCCCGCTGAAGCGGGCTCGACAATAGCGTCAGCCCGGATACCCGGCCCTGAAGGACCGGTCTATTACGCTTCGCGCCAGGATGCTGAAGCGCCCTCCTGAAAAGACCAAGCAGGGACCCTGAAGCGGGATTGAGTATGACGTTGCTTCGGCTATCCGGGCCCGAAAAGCTCGTCTCTTGCGCTTCGCGCCACGCTGTTGGGGCGGCGTCCTGGAAAGCCCAAACTCCAGAAGCAACTCAGAGACTGCCTCTAATGCCCTCGATGTATGCCCAGGACGCCCTTACAATAATTGACCAGTCACTTTTCTGGCGTTCCGGGGAGGCATACTGTCCAGGAGGGTGAAAATCAGCGTTGGCCGCCGGTCGCCATTTTTAGTAGAGTGCTCTCCGTCACCGGGAAAATACATACATCATGCTCGAACAACTCAGATGGGTCGACCTCTTCGTGATCGTTCTCAACCTCGGGGTGATGATCGCCATTGGGGTGCACACTTCCCGTAAGAGCAAGTCGCCTGAGGCCTATTTTCTGGCCAATCGCAGCATGCCTGGTTGGGTCGTTGGGATCTCCCTCATGGCGACGATCATCAGTTCCATGACCTTCCTGGCAATGCCGGGTTTTGCCTATCAGCAGGATTGGCGCTACATCCCGGGCCATATGACCTATCTCATCGCCAGCGCGGCGGCTCTCTTCCTATTCATGCCCTTCTTCCGGGCTGGGCGTTTCAACTCTGCCTACGAGTATCTGGAACGGCGTTTCGGACGCTGGGCAAGGCTCTACGCGGCAGCTGGATTCATCTTGTTTCAGATGTTCCGCCTGGGCGTGATTCTCTACGCGGTGTCCCTGGCCATCGAGACCCTGAGCGGACTCCCTCTCCCCTGGATCATCATTGCTTTCGGTGTTCTGGTTGCGTTCTACACCACAGCCGGTGGCCTGGAGGCGGTGATCTGGACCGACGTCCTGCAGGGTTGTGCACTCGTCGGTGGGGGACTCCTATGTGTGCCCATCGTGGCCGGTTTGCTCCCGGGTGGACTTGATCAGATTCTGGTTGAGGCCCAGGCGGCCGGGAAGTTTGCTGTGGGAAGTACGGCCTTCTCCTGGACCGAGAAGACCTTGTGGGTGAACACCCTCCTCTATTTCTTTCTCTTTCTGCAGGTCCTGAGCACTGACCAGATGACGGTTCAACGCTACTCGGCCATGAAGACGGATCGGGATGCCCGTCAGGGAGTCATCCTGGGGGCCTTCTCGACGGTTGGAGTCTGGATCTACTTTACCTTCGTGGGGACGGCGCTGTACGTTTTCTACAGCCATTTCCCCACGCCCGAACTAGAGAGTCTTCAACCGGAACAGGTCTTCCCCTACTTTATACTGACCCGGATGCCGGCTGGACTGGCAGGCCTCATAATCTCGGGACTCTTAGCGGCTGCCATGTCGACTCTGGACTCGAGTATCAATGCCTCCTCTGCCACGGTGACCACCGATTTCTACCGACGTCTGTTCGTCCCGGACCGGGAGGAACGACACTACGTGACGGTGGGCCGCTGGCTGTCGGTGTTTTTCGGAGCGATCATGATCGCCGCGGCGCTACTGATCTACTTCACCCGCACCGAGACCCTGATGGACCTCCAGAGCCTGATCATGTCCATCCTGAGTGGAGGATTACTAGGTCTTTTCCTACTGGGTTTCCTGACGCGGAGGGTCGACAGCCGCGCAGCCCTGGTGGCAACGGTCACAGTCTTGGGCGCCGTTTGTCTCTGGGTCTTCGTTGGCAGCGAGACGGGTGCCCGCTGGTTGCCGACCCTCAGTCGATTTTTCCCCGACCGATTCTGGATCATTGTTATAGCCAATCTGATGCTGCTGGGATTGGGGTATGGGCTCAGCTTTCTACTATCCGGACGACCTGACAAGGACTTGACCAACCTGACCATCTGGACTCGTCGTAAGTCGGCCCCGTCAGGGGACATCAAGCGGCAGATTCTGTGATTTGGATTTCTGGATCTATTTCAAGCGCACGGTTCTGCTGACGCTTGATCCACTTCTCGATTCTGCTGTCGGAGATGCCTATTCTGTGGAGGATTGCGCCCGCCAGATCGACACCTTCGGGAAAACTGTAGGACAGGATTGGAATCGCACCCAGGGCTTCAAACCTCTTCGACTCCTCAGCGGTAGTGGTGGAGAAAAAGCGTGTCAGGTTGGGGTAGCGAACCGAGATGACGGGGCCTATCTCAGCAGCTACTTGCTCACGGGGAACAGCGATCGCCAGGATTCTCGCCTCCGCCATCTGGATGGTTTCTGCCAGTCGTAAATCCGCCAGGTCTCCGAAGGCCACAGCGTAACCGTCGAGCCTGGCGGTCACGAATCTGTCA
>CBDCOR010000005.1:0-20000 GCA_965219855.1 Acidobacteriota bacterium | reverse complement strand
AATCCGTGTGGCTTTGCCCTTTCGACTCTGGAACCAGTCCTTGAAGTAGGAATTGAACTCCTCTCTTCCAACCAGCTGGCTCAACATGTAGAGAACCCAGGCTCCCTTGCTTCCCACAATGGACACATACTGTGCTGAGCCCAATTCCAGAGCCAGACCATGGGTGATGGGAGCCCCTTTTTCGTACTTCAGGGCCCGGATTGCCTGCCGCGCAAGCTGCGCCGTGAATCTGTCGGCGTAGCGGACCTCCATATATCTGAGTGCGGCGTAGGTGGCGAACCCCTCCTGGAGAAACGCATCCGAAGCTCCTGCCATGGTGACCGAAAAGCCCCACCACTGCCGGGCTATCCGGGTAGCCAGTTCGAAAATCGGCAGTGATCGGGCATCGAGGACGGAAGATTCCAGCAGAATCAACTCAAAGCAGCCATGGGAAGGCAGGGTCAGGTTGCCAACGGCGGCGAGATGTAGTTTGGAAAGCGGGCGCCCTCCATATTCACTCTCAAAGAACTCAAGGATCTTGCTGACTTCCTGGGCCCAGGGGCCCAGATCACCTTCGTGGTTCTCCGTCACGAAGAAGGTAACGGGAACCGGTCCCTCTTCGAACTTTTGACGGAAGAAGCGGGCAAGGATTACCGGAACCTGGGTGACGGGCTGCGAACTGATCCAGGTGAAGACCTCATGTACCCCCTCGGTGGTGATCGACTCCAAATTCCCCGGCGCCACTACTGTGAATCCCAGAGGCACCGTTATCTTGAGATGGGTTGTTGCAGCATCCAAAGGGAAGGAGTGAAGAGGGAACCAACGCCCTTCGGTAAGAAGGGTGGCTCCGTCGGGAGCAATGAAGGCCCGTTCGCTGCGGGCCACGTTCAGAAAGGCGTACTCTTCACTCTCGAGTGTTCCTTCGAAGCTGAAGGTAAGGGTTCTGACACTTCCAGGAGGGAGCGCCTTTGGTCCCTGAACCCGCATGACATGGCTCCTGAGGTCGTCGAAGCGAGTTGAATAGCGCTTTCCCTCCTCATCCTTCACCCCCAGGATGCTCAAGCGACTGTTCAGTTCAAAGGGCAAGCTTAAAGTGTCTTGCAGCACCTTGAACCGTACCTGAACTTCGCCCTGTAGAAACCGCTCGTCCGGATCGACTTCCGCCCGGATGTCGTAATGCTCTACATCGATAATGGGAGGACCTTCAGGTGCGTGCTGAGCCCACACCGAGCAGCCCCAGGTGGTTAAGAAAAGGATCGATAAAAGCCTGGTCTTCATCCCTGCTTCTCCAAAAAAGACTCCCGAAGGCACTTCGCCGCTTCTCGGTAAGCGTCCTTCTGGCCCAGACAATCTGCAGCTTTCTTGAGCTGCTCGCGTACGGTTTCACGTTTCTTCTCATCCATCAGTAGCTGAACCAGGTAGGCCCCAATGTTTTCTCCGGTAGCCTGCCGCTGTACGAATTCAGGAACGATGGTCTTACCCGCAAGCAGATTGGCAAGACAATAGGTTTGGGTTCTGACGAAGGGTTTCAGCAAGAACCAGATGGGCCAGGGCATGAGGTAAACCATGGCGAACGGAATCTGAAACAGCGTTGCCTCCAGGGTTGAAGTCCCACTCTTTATTATCGCACAGTCAACCTGTGGAAGTAGGCTGCTGGAGCCCTCCTCGCGGATCTCCAGGGGCAGGGAGGTGTTGGTTCGCTGCCGCCAGGAGTCGTAGACTCCAAGCAGTTGCCGACCCGAGACTCCGGGAGCCTGTGCTACCCAAAAGCGAACTTGGCAGCGAGCTCTTATGTGAAGTGCCGCATCCAGCTGTACGGGCAGAATACGCCGCACCTCTTGGGTGCGACTGCCTGGGAACAAGGCCACCAGGAATGGTTCTCCGGTCTGCACCCGACGAGGGACAACCTCTTTCGACCGAGCCCGACTGAGGCGGCTTACCGAAGGATTCCCCACATAGCGAGCGCTGACCTGGCGTCGCTCATAGAAATCCTGCTCAAACGGAAACACCACCAACATCAGATCCACGTAGCGGCTGATCTGCCGGACCCGGGAGGAACGCCAGGCCCAAATCTGGGGACCAATGAAGTAACACACGGAAACGCCTATTTTCTTAAGGCGGCGAGCTAGCTTGAGGTTGAACTCGGGAAAATCGACCAGGATAGCGACCCTAGGGCCCCGGCGTCGAGTTTCTCTCAGGATTCGCCGGTACAGCTTGATGTAGTCAGAGAGGAGGGACAACGCGTCCCAGGGCCCGATAGCCGCCAGCCGCGAAACGTCGGCCAGCAAGTCGACACCGGCTTCGGACATCCGCTCGCCACCACTCCCGAACCATTCCACCGGCAAATCGGGACATTGCCGATTCACCTCATCGATCAGACCGGCCGCATGCTGCTCCCCTGAGGTCTCACCCGTAACCACCAGAATGGACCTCTGATTAGGCATATCGGTTTGATGGAGTTCCGGACGAGAAGTTTCGATTGGCGCCTGAGATCCCTACGATAGCTTCCTGCAGTGAAAAGACCCGGTAGCCGCCCAAGCTCAGAATGTCTGTCGGATCCAGCCACCACCGAGAACCTGATCCGACCGGTAGAAGACGGCGGCCTGCCCGGGTGTCAATGACATTTGCGGTGAGTCAAAGGTGACGCGAACCTGGTTACTCGAGGGTGAACTCGCGTGTCTGGTCTCGGACTCCTCAGCGACGATCCTAGCCGGGCTCGCCTGATGCCGCGACCGTATTTTGACCGAGGCTCTCAAAGAGGTTCCGGGAGGCTGACCCGCTACCCAGTTCACCTTATCAGCAATGAACCCCTTCCCAAACAGATCCTCACGGTAGCCTACAATCACGGCATTCTGAGAAGTGTCCAGACGGAGAACGTAGAGTGGGCAGGGATGTGAAATCCCAAGTCCACGCCTCTGCCCCACCGTGAAGTTGAAGAGGCCGTGATGGGTACCCAGACGGGTTCCGTCCTTGAAGAGGATCGGGCCGGGATTTTCGCTCTGGGCCAGCGGAAGTTCAAAATCACTGCGAACCTCCACTGCATGACGTCGGATGAATCCGGCGTAATCACGATCAGGGACAAAGCAGATCTCCTGGCTGTCCCGCTTATTGGCTGTAACCAGCTGGTTATCCAGGGCGATCTTGCGAATAGTGTCCTTTTCGTAGTTCCCGACTGGGAAGAGGAGGTGCTTGAGCTGTAGCTGATTGATCTCGAAAAGGAAATAGGACTGGTCCTTCGAGAGATCTTTTCCCTGCTTAAGAACGTAGCCCTGGCTGCCCTCGTGAAGAAGCCTCACATAATGACCCGTGGCAACCTTCTCAACCCCAATCTGTCGTGCGAAATGCAGCAGCCTGTCGAATTTCAGGAAGGTGTTACACAGAATGCAGGGGGAGGGCGTCCGTCCTTCCAGATAATGACCGATAAAGGGCTCGATCACACGCCGTTCGAACTCTTTCTCCAGGTTCAGCACGTAGAAGGGAAAACCCAATGTCTCGGCCACGCGGCGCGCATCGTAAACATCGTCCAGGGAGCAACACTTGCCGAACTGGGCTTGTCCGTCCTTGGGGGGGTTTTTTCGGTAGTCCCAGAGCTGCATCGTGCAGCCCACCACCTCGTGACCCTCGTCCCTTAGAAGCAGTGCGGCCGCGGAACTGTCGACACCTCCGCTCATCGCAACCAGGACTCGACTCATCTTCAATTCCCAGATAGGACGTCACTCAAGACCAGAGAACCCCCCGAGAGGATATCTCGATCTGCGAGCGGCCGACGTGCACTTCATAAGGCTCGATGCTAGCCGCATCCGCCTCATACCTCTTCTGAATTTTGTTATATCTAGCAACCAGATCTTGCCAAAAGGACTGCACCTCCTCTTGTAGGTCTGGATCTACTGGCACCGTTACGATTTGCTCTGTTAGGGAAAGCGGCAGCCCGTCAGGCACGAAGAGCCGATTCCAGTCCTGTCTCAGATTCCAGAACAGGGTCTGTATCAGGGACGTCCTGCGGACTCTCACCTCCACGTCCTCCTTACCTACAGTGTCGAGGAGCCTTTTCTCCAATTCCAACGAACGATGATGGAGTATGTCTGTCAACTGCTTCCGCTCGGCGATACGCTCCCCAGAAAGGTGTTCGCGGCATCGTTCGTTAAACTCTTCGCGGCTTTCTCTAGGGCCGGAGTACAATCGGAGCTCGGGATTCCTCCAAATCTGAGGCCGGTATTGCTGCAAGATGTAGTGGATGATCTTGTCATCCAGAGAGTCCGACCAGGACAGCGGGCGCGGTGGCGGACACTCCTCCAGATCCTCGGGACGAACCCATTCCACCATGTCCTTGGTCCAGTTCAGCTCGGCATCCTCCAGCCAGGTGCCTCGGAAACAACCCTGATCCGAGCCTCGGTATCCGGTCCGAACGTCTTGCAGTTCGAGCTTTACCTCGAAGAGAGCCGAGGGGACGCTAGCTTCATCGGTGCCTTTGAGGCGATAGTGTCTTAGTTTGGCTCCGTTCACTGAGGTCGGAAATTATAGCACGCCGAAGGGGGCTTCTGGCGACGGAGGGGAGTGGCGGTGATGGGCCGGAGTCGACCACGAACATCGTGTCGTTGAGCCCTAACCGAACTCAACGACACAATCGAGAATATCCGGGCAATCCTTTGCCTCTGAAAAGGAAGGGAGCGGTCTAGCCCTGTGTCTGCTCCAGGAGCTTCTTGAGCTCCTGACGCCCATAGAAGAGACGGGACTTGATCGTTCCTTCCGCAACGCCGAGTTGCAAGGCGATCTCGCGAATAGTGAATCCCTCCAGGTCGTGGAGACGGACGACCGACTGATGCCTCTGGTTCAGTTGACTAAGCGCCAGCAGCACTCGATCTCTAATCTCTTGGGTTTGGAAAGTCTCCTCGGGAGTGTAAGCCGAGCGATCCTCCAGATTGACGTCTTCTGAGATGTCTTCATCCGTCTGATTACGATGCTTCTTGTTCTTTCGGATCATTTCCAGACAGACGTTGACGGTAATTCTATTGATCCAAGTTCCGAGCTTCGAATCTCCTCGGAAACACTTCGCGGCTCGAAAAACGTTGATGAAGGTCTCCTGCAGTGCGTCCCAGGCCGATTCCTCTTCCTTTAGAATTCTGAGAGCGGTTCGATAGATCCTTCCACGGAATTGGTCGAATAGCTCTTGGAAGGCCCCCTCTTCGCTTCTTTGGATGCGTGTCATCAGCTGAATCTCGAAAGGTGTAAGACCTGCGGTATAAGTTCCCATATCAACCTCCTTGTGCCCTCCCCTGTAGCAAGGCCCGTGCCAGAACAGTAACTAGTTGAAAAAAAAGGAGTAAGCGCAGAAGCGCTAGAACGGACTGTCCACTAAATAGACACCAGTTTCCGAGCTGAGATGGGGTAAACCTCAGGAAATCAACAGGATACGATGTGTAAAATAGATGTACAGCTACCGTTTAATGTTTAATCACTCAACGGGAGGCCGTACTGCTTGAGCTTGGCGATGATGGTTTGCCGACTGACCTGGAGGGCATCTGCCGCTCGACTCTTGTTGTTGCCGTGGGCTCTCAGGGCATCCAGTATCAACTCTCGCTCCAGCGCAGCCAGCTTTTCCTTCAGGGGTCCACGGGAGTTCCTGGTCCCCCCTGTTACGCGGATTCGATCGGAGAGCCTGGAGGCAGGAATCGGCCGGCCGGGATCAGCCAGGATCACGACACGCTCGATCTCATTCTCAAGCTCTCTGACGTTCCCGGGCCAATCATACTCGCGGAGCATCTGGAGCGTGTCGGGTTCGAACGTCAAGAGCGGCCTGTTGAGTCGCTTACAGAAACGCTTCACAAAGAACTCACTCAGGACGTCGACGTCCTCCCTTCGACCCCGTAGTGGGGGTACGAAAACAGCGAAGACGTTCAGACGATAGAAGAGGTCCTGTCGGAACTTGCCTTCCTCTACCTGCTGGCTGAGGTTGCGGTTGGTGGAGGCGATGACGCGGACATCGACGTCGATGGAAGCCTCGGCGCCCACCGGATAGATCTCTCCTTCCTGCAGGACGCGGAGCAATTTGACCTGAAGATCGAGCGAGGCCTCGCCAATCTCATCCAGAAAGATAGTTCCGCCATGAGCTAACTCAAAGTACCCCTTTCTGCTATCGATAGCGCCCGTGAAGGCCCCTTTTCGATGACCAAAAAAGGCACTCTCGACAAGGTCCGAGGGAACCGCCCCACAATTGACCGGCACGAAAGGCTCATCTCGCCGAGGACTGTGCTCATGAACGTAGCGGGCCAACAATTCCTTGCCAGTCCCGGTTTCTCCTTGCATCAGGACCGTCGAATCGGTGGGCACTACTCGATCCAGCGACTGTAGTAACTCTTTCATCGCGTAGCTGCGATGGATAAGGCGGCGCGGCGAGTCTTGAAGGAGTTCTACTGCCTGTCGCAGCTTCAGGTTTTCACGTTCGAGGCGATCATTGACGGAGCCCAGCTCTTTCGCCAGCCGGTCCTGCTCCTGCTCCAACTCCCAGCGCTCTAGCTCCCCCAACACCACTTCGCGCAAGGAGGTCGGATCCCAGGGCTTGGTGATGTAGCGGTGCACGTGTCCCTGGTTGATGGAATCCATTAAGTCGTCAGTCTCGGTGTAGCCCGTGAGGACGATGCGGACGATGTCCTCCCTGACTTCGAGCGACTTGCACAGCAATTCGACACCGGTCATGCCGGGCATTCGCTGATCCGTGATCACGGCGGATATGGGTATCTGGTGCAGCAGCTCCAGTGCGTCTGAACCACTTCTCGCCTCGTAAACCTCAAAATCGTCCACGAAGGTGCGCTTGAGCTTTTCCAGGTTTGCGGCTTCATCGTCGACGATGAGCAGCTTGAGTTTGTCCGTCATGGCTTCACGGGGAGCTCAATTCGGAATTTGGTGCCTTGCTGCCTTTCACTGTCTACCTTAATAGTTCCGTTATGCTGCTGGACAATCCCGTAGCTGATGCTCAGGCCCAGACCCGTCCCTTGCCCCACAGGTTTGGTCGTAAAGAAAGGCTCGAAGACCTTGACCAGGTGCTTCTCATCGATGCCCTCGCCGTTGTCTTCAATCTCAATGACAACATTGCCGTTGTGGTTCTGGGTCCGAATCCAGATGTCCCCCTCATCTGGAATCGCCTGGCAGGCATTGGAAAGCAGATTCATGAATACCTGGCTCATGCGACCTGGATGACATTGGACCTTTGGAAGAGCTCCATACTCCTTGTGCAGGCGAATACGATCCCGGTATTCGTTCTGGAGCAGGTTCCAGGCCAGGTCGAGAGGTTCATGAATATCAACGGTCCGGGTCTGATCCACATCCATGCGCGAGAAAGCGCGAAGATCGCCGATAATTGCGTGGATCCGCTCTGCTCCTTCTTCAAAGTTTCCGATCAAGCGGTCCAGGTCTTCACTGACGAAAGCGTAGTTGATCTCCTCTCGGAATGCCTCTGCGTTCTTCTGGGTTCCCTCAGCGAGATCCGGCTGTCGTTCGTAGAGCTGGATCAAGCCTCGCAGCTGTCCGACGTATTTTTTCAAGAAATCGGTATTCCCATAGATGAAGTTCAAAGGATTCTTGATTTCGTGTGCAATGCCGGCGACCAGCTGACCCAACGAGGCCATTTTCTCACTCTGGACTAGCTGGACCTGCGTTTCCTTCAGCTCCTGGTAGGCTTGTCGGACCTCTTCGCCGGACTCTTGCAGTTCTCTCGTCCTTTCACCTACCTTTTCCTCCAACTTCCGGTTGAGCTCCAGCAGGGCCTGGCTCCGCTCCTGCAAGGACTGAGCCATCTCATTGAAGGTCTTGGCCAGATTGCCCACCTCATCCTGGCCCGAAACCTCAACCCGTTGGTTCAGATCGCCATCGGCTACGATTCTGGCACTTCGGGTCAGCTCCTTGAGCGGAACCGCAATACGACGCGCAATCGAGTAGGTGAGCAGGGCAACCAGAACCGTCCCGACGGAAACGAACCAAAGGAGAACGTTCTTGAGGTCCTGGACCGGGGCGAAAATGTCCTCTCCATCGATTCCTACACCACAGATCCATCCAAAGAACTCGTGGTTTACCCGCGCCATACCGCTGATCTTGGGTGTCCCGGGTGGATACTCGTAAGAGTAATGGGTGGCGCCTTCTGCCACCGCCGCCTGCAATTCATACAGTTCGTGATCTTCGATAAGCCTCGATCCATAATTGTGCCTGTTGGGGGCGTCCTCCGGATTGGAGTAACTTCGGTTGCGCCGATACTTGTGTCCGACAACCGTGTTCACGTCCCGGCCCCACATGAAGGCGTAGCCCGAGGACAGGGAGCGCTGCTCCAGATCCTCCTCCACCTTATCCAGAATTTCCTGAATCGATTCCCAGTTCATCAGTGCCAGCAGCCCACCGATGATTTCGCCGGACTCGTCCCGGACAGGATAGGCAAAGCCGATGGAATACTGCCGGGCGGAATCCTCATCCTGGTATTGGTAGAGCGGTTGGACCAATGGCGAAAGGTGCCAATCCAGAAAACCCAGCTTTCCCCTTCGCACCTGTTCCAACCAACTCGAGTCCTTGGTGTAGGAGAGCAGTGACTCACCCTCCAGCTTGCGCAGACGACCCGGGTCCAGCCGCTGGCTCGGACTCACCCTATTGCGGTCGATATTGTTGGTCAGTACGAGACCTCCCTCCAGATCGAAAAGACAGATGAGGTCGTAAACCTCATGAACGTCAACCAACTGGTTCAGAAGCAGCTGCGGCCGATGAACGGATCGATCCAGAAGATACGCACCCAAACGACCGAAGAGCACCATAGCCTTCACTTCCTCTTCCTTCTCCAGGATCGTGAGTTGAATGATGTCTGCGATGTCGCGCGCAATCTGCTCTACATACAGAACGGTTCTATCTTCGGTGATTCGCTTCTTGGCCTGGAAATAGGAAAAAACCGAGATCGCAATCAGAATCAGAGAAAGCGGCAGAATGAGGAGAGCAAGCTTGCGCCGCAGACTGCCCCAGAAGAATAGAACCAGCTTGTTCCAGAGTCCGGCCCGAAAACCCATCACAATAGACACCAGAAAAGTCAATAACTTTAACAGTTCACTGACAAGTTAACTTACATTCAATCTCGCGGTCAAACCGGGATCTGTTTCGTAGGGTCCGGCCCGTTTTACACTCCGGCGCCATCCGCTTGCCCCAGAGCTTCATCCTGTTGTACATTGCAAAGTGCGGGTCCCGGGTTTTGATGTCGAGGGTTTTTCACTTTGAAGCCGTTCGGGAAGCTGAGAGCTCAGATAAATCCTAGGAGTGTTTTAATCGTAGGAGTACCTGTTCTCCTCTTAGGTATTGCCTCGCGCTTCTCCGTTCCTTTTTCATCCCCTGAGACTGAGGGGACCCTCTGGGTGCCGGTGAGTGAGCGCTCGAGCGCGGATCTATCGGGTTTCTTGACCACCCTCGAGGGAGAAAAGGTAGCGCTGGAAGATCTCCGGAACAAAGCGCTTCTGCTCAACGTCTGGGCAACCTGGTGCGGTCCTTGTCGAATCGAGATGCCGTTTCTTGCGGAGCTGCATGAGAATCTCTCGGATGAGGGATTGACGATTGTAGCAATCAGCAGTGAAGATGCCAAGGCGGTTCAAGCCTATCTCGATGAGACCAAAGTCGACCACCCATTCCCTTTGCTCCTGGATACTGACAACCTCCTGGCGAACCGCTTTGGTGTCTATGGACTCCCTACGACTATCGTGATTGACCCGGAAGGCAGACTGGCCCTGCGGCACGTGGGCATCTATTCGTGGAACTCTC
This sequence comes from Acidobacteriota bacterium, assembly GCA_965219855.1. Classification (GTDB taxonomy): domain Bacteria; phylum Acidobacteriota; class UBA6911; order RPQK01; family JAJDTT01; genus CAUZIZ01. The sequence continues at coordinate 10,247 of CBDCOR010000005.1, read as the reverse complement.
CCAAGGTCGTCCGTGGTCTGCGCCGACTGATGGGCGAATGAACTCATCTTTCTTCTTTCGCTGCATCAATCAATCCTGCCAGCGTCAGTTTGACATCAACGAGAAACTCTACCAGTGCCCAGCCTGTTCGGATCTACTGGATATCGCCTACGACTTTGCACCGGTCGACGTGGATCAGCTGAAGGCGGTTTTCTCTCGGCGCAGGACTTCCTCGCATCCGCTGGACGTGAGCAGCGTCTGGCGCTATCGGGAGTTTCTTCCCTTTAGGGACGAGAATCTACGCCACGTCATAACCCTGGGAGAGGGCAGTAGCCCTATCCTGGAGGTGCCGCGTTGTGCCGAGTATGTCGGTCTGGACCGGCTTCGCATCAAGCACCTGGGCTGGAACCCCAGTGGTTCCTTCAAGGACTACGGCATGACCGTCGCGGTCTCTCAGGCCAGCAAGCTCAATTCCCAGGTAGTCGCCTGCGCCTCCACTGGAAACACCTCCGCCTCCATGGCTGCCTACTGTGCTCGCACCGACCTGCGGGCGGTCGTTTTCATTCCGGAGGGCCAGATCGCCTACGGTAAGCTCGCACAGGCACTGGACTATGGGGCCCTGACGCTGCAGATTCGTGGAAGTTTTGACACTGCAATGAGATTGGTTCAAGAGCTTGCTCGGGAAACGGACCTCTACCTGATGAACTCCATCAATCCTTTCCGGCTGGAGGGACAAAAGATCGCCATCGTCGAGCTTCTGGACCAGCTAGACTGGAAGATTCCAGACCGGATCGTGGTACCCGGCGGTAATCTGGGAAACAGTTCCTCCTATGGAAAGATCCTGATGGAGCTGAAGGAGTTGGGCTTTATCGATAGAGTTCCCCGAATCACGATCATCCAGGCCGAGGGAGCTGATCCTTTGTACCGTACGCTGGTGACCAGCTCTGAAGAGCTGGTTCCCGTAACCGATGCCTGGACCCTTGCGAGTGCCATCAAGATCGGTCGACCGATTAGCTGGAAGAAGGCGGTTCGGGCGCTGCAGTTCTCGGATGGCTGGTGCGATAAAGTCAACGAGCAGGAGATTGCCGACGCCAAGGCGATCCTGGGCCGCGACGGTATCGGCTGCGAGCCTGCCTCGGCCACGACCATCGGGGGCTTGAAGAAGATGTTGGCCTTGACCCATGAGGCTCAGCCCCAGGTGACCATCGACCCGGGCGAGGACGTTGTCGCCATTCTGACCGGACATCAGCTCAAGGATCCGGAGTATACAGTCAACTACCATTTGGACAACCTTTACCAGCACGCAAGCTATGAGAACGTGCTGGTGGAGAAGACAGGTAAGTTGACGTCCACTCATGCTAATAAGCCGGTGGAAGTCGGCCCTGACAAGGAAGAGATTCTGCGCTTGCTTGAGCTCGCCTAGTACCCTAGTACCCTGTACAGGGTACTAGTGCCATTCCTCCTGGCCCTTTTCCGGAAGGAGTCAAATCATACCTAACCCGCATTTCTCATCGCTGGTCTACTGCGACGCCGCAATCATCCGCCCTGGCTGTGTTATGCTCGGTCGGCCTCCTCGACGTACTCTACAAGTACGACTGCGGCGGCTCGCCACGAGTGGTCTCGGTCGCAAGCCTTGCCAGGACGGCCCTTGCGGCGCCTCGCTACGACAAGCGATGAGAAATGCGGGCTAAACGGGCAACTGCCGGATCCACACCCACCAACCTGGGCGAGCTGAAGCAGCTGGTAGGAATGCCCACGGCCTTTCGTTCCGTCAGGGACAAGATCAGGGAGAATCTGATTGATCGACTCGAGCAGCAGGATCCGCTGTTCCCGGACATCGTTGGCTATGAAGACTCGGTGATTCCGGCCTTGGTAAACGCCTTATTAGCCAAGCACAACATCGTCTTGCTGGGCCTGCGGGGCCAGGCCAAGAGCCGGATTCTACGGTCGCTTGTCAACTTCCTTGACGAAGAGACACCGGTTGTCGCCGGCTGTGAGATACGCGACGACCCCTTCTTCCCGATTTGCTCTGAATGTAGGAAAAGGGCTCGAGCGGAAAGAGACAAACTGCCGATCCGCGTTGTTCCCCTTTATCGAGAAACTGGCGACACCCGACGTGACCATAGCCGACATCATCGGGGATCTGGATCCCATCAAGGCGGCCACCCAGGGCACGGCACTCTCGGCCGAAGAAAACATTCACTTTGGACTGCTGCCGCGAGCTCACCGGGGAATCTTTTCCGTAAATGAGCTTCCAGACCTGGCCCCCAAGATTCAGGTCGGTCTCTTCAACATCATGCAGGAGGGCGATGTTCAGATAAAGGGATTTCCGGTTCGCCTACCCATCGACGTGCTGCTGGTATTTTCGGCGAATCCAGAAGACTATACCGCCAGGAGAAGAATCGTCACGCCGTTGAAGGACCGAATTGGATCAGAGATACGTACCCACTATCCCCTCCGGCTGGAAGATGGCATCCGGATCACACGACAGGAGTGCTGGGTCGATCGCAGCTCTAATAGGCCCTTGGAGATCCCCGACTTCATCCACGAGATCATCGAAGGGATCGCCTTCCTGGGTCGCAAGGATCAACGGATCGACCGCCGCTCGGGTGTGAGTCAGCGCCTGCCCATTACCTGTCTGGAGGTCGCCGTCAGTAATGCCGAGCGCAGGGCCCTGGTCGGGAACGAGTCCAGAGTGGTGCCGCGCATCTCGGACGTCTATGCCTCGATCCCCGCGATCACGGGAAAGCTGGAGCTGGAGTACGAAGGTGAGCTCAAGGGAGCGGACACGATCGCAGGCGAGCTGATTCAGCTCTCCGTGCTCAAAGCCTACGCAAGACGCTTCCCTGAGTCGGGTTTTGCGAACATCGTGCAGTGGTTTGACCTTGGCGGAGAACTGAAGGTAAGCGACGAAACTCCTGCCCGAGAGTACTACGCACGACTCAAGGAGATCCAGGGACTGGGGGCTGCGCTCAAGATACTGGGTGTTTCGGCCGAGAAGAGCCAACAACTGGCAGTTTCTTCCATGGAGTTTGTGCTGGAGGGCCTCTGTGCCCAGGGAAGGCTGAGCCGAAACCAGGAGAAGGGATACTTCAAAAAGTCGGAAGAGTCGGAAGAGCAGCTCTTCGCAGATCTTTCCAAGGGCTCCGAATCTTTCAATTAGGCCAGTTTTGAGATGGCGAGATTTCGATACACCAAATTCATTCCCAGTTTGGCGGACGAGGTCGATCTCGAACAGTTGCTGGAGCAGCTGAAAGACTTCTTCTTCGACAGTGGGTTCTATTCCCAGTTTCATCCTCAGGGAGACCCTTCGCTGACGGAGCTGCGTCGGGCACTGGCCGAGATCCTGAGCCAGAACGAGCTCTTGCCTGAATCATGGCGTGAGTCACTGAGGGAGTTCGCCAGAGACCCGGCTAGCGAGCCTCCGTGCGAGATTGAGGACCTTCTTGACCGCATCCTGGAGCGTCTTACCGAGGAGGGTTATCTCCGAGTCCAGTCGGATGAAGGCTCTGGACAACACCCATCAAGCGATGCGGGTAGCACCGGGGACGCGGCCGTGACCGTGAAGTTCGAGCTCACCAACAAGGGAATCGATTTTCTGGGCTACAAGACTCTGGGCGAACTTCTGAGCTCGCTGGGACGCAGCAGTTTCGGAAGCCATGACACCGACCAGCTCGCCACAGGTGTGCAGGCGGACGCACCTAGCAAGGCCTACGAGTTCGGAGACACCTTGAATCTGGACATCAGCGAAACCCTAATGAATTCGGTGCGGAGAGCGGGGCTCCAGATTCCACTCTCGCTCGAGTACAGAGACCTGATGGTCTACCAGACCGATTATCAGAGCTCTTGCGCGACCGTTCTCATGCTCGATTGCAGCCACAGCATGATCCTCTATGGTGAGGATCGGTTTACGCCCGCGAAAAACGTGGCGCTGGCACTTGCCCATCTCATCCGTGCCCGGTTCCCCGGCGACTCGCTCCACATCGTGCTGTTCCACGACTCCGCCCAGGAAATTCCCCTGGTAAAGCTCCCCTCGGTCAAGATCGGTCCCTACCATACCAATACCTGCGAAGGACTGCGCCTCTCTCGAAGAATCCTTCTGAATCAGAAGAAGGAGATGCGCCAGATCATCATGATCACGGATGGCAAGCCTTCGGCCATTACCTTGAGTCACGGACGCATCTACATGCGTATTCCGGACGAAACCGGCCGGTGATTCCAGAGCAGACGGAAGCGACGTTGGACTCCTTCGGTACCATGACTCCTTTTCGGAGGAGCGATCGTGCCGAACCAAAGGAAGTCCATGCGCAAAATCAAAAATGTCCTACGCCTGAAGTTTCAGCTTCATCTTTCGGATCGGCAGATCGCCCGTAGCTGTGCCCTCGTGCGCAGCACCGTGGCAGAGTATGTGCGCCGGGCCCAAGGAGCCGGTCTGAGTTGGCCACTCCCTGAGGGGTGGGATGACCGGGCGATTCAGAACCGGTTGTTTCCTCCCACGGGTAAATCTCCCCCGGAGCAACGTCCCCTCCCCGACTTCGCCACCGTCCATGAGGAGCGCTGCCGACACAAACATGTGACCTTGATGCTGCTCTGGGATGAGTACAAGCAGGCGTATCCGGAGGGCTATCAGTACAGTCAGTTCTGCGATCTGTACCATCGCTGGCGGGGCAAGCTGGATCTGGTGCTGCGGCAGGAACACCGGGCCGGCGAGAAGCTCTTCGTGGACTATGCCGGCGACACGGTCCCGATCGTGGATCGCCATACGGGGGAAACCCAAGAGGCCTCGATCTTCGTGGCCGGGCTGGGGGCAAGCAACTATACCTATGCGGAAGCCTCCCTAAGGCAGGACTTACCCTCGTGGCTCGCGGCCCACACTCGGGCTCTGGAGTTCCTGGGGGGTTGCCCCTGCGTCGTGGTTCCAGACAACACCAAAGATGCGGTCCATCGCCCCTGTCGCTATGAACCGGATCTCAATGCGAGCTATTCGGATTGGGCCTCGCACTACGGCGTCGCGGTGATCCCGGCTCGAGTGCGCCGTCCTCGAGATAAAGCGAAGGCGGAGTCGGGTGTGTTAGTCGTCGAGCGCTGGATCTTGGCCGCCTTGCGTCACCGGACCTTCTTTTCCCTGGGAGAGCTCAACGAAGCCATTGCCGAGCTGCTGGAGCGTCTCAACACTCGAAACTTTCACAAGCTCCCCGGCAACCGCCGCCAGCGCTTCCAGGACCTGGATCGTCCGGCTCTGGGGCCCCTGCCGGCCCAACGCTACGTCTTCGCCCAGTGGAAGAAGGCCCGCGTCAACATCGATTACCACATCGAGTTCGACCGCCACTACTACAGCGTCCCTTATGTCCTGGTGGGTCAGAAGGTCGAGCTGCGCACCACCGTCACCACCGTGGAGATCTTCCATCAAGGTCGCCGCGTGACCTCTCACCGTCGCTCCTATCAGCCGGGCAAGGCCACGACCTTGGACGAGCACCGGCCCGAATGCCATCGCCGCTATCTGGAGTGGTCACCCTCGCGTCTGATCCACTGGGCTCAGAAAGTCGGGCCCCATACCGCATCGGTGGTCGAGAAGATCCTCCAATCCCGTCGCTATCCCGAGCAAAGCTATCGCTCCTGCTTGGGTATCCTGCGCCTGGGCTCCAGCTTTGGGGAAGACCGTTTGGAGCAGGCTTGCCGTCGGGCCCTGCGACTTCAGGCCTGCTCCTACAAGAGTATCCAGTCCATGTTGAAGAACGGTCTGGACCGTCAAGCGGAACCGCAACCGTTGCCGGAACGTCCTCCGATCGAGCACGCCAACGTGCGAGGGGCCGAGTACTTCGAAGGCGAGAAAGGAGCCTCTCATGTTGGTTAATCCCACCGTCGAAAAACTTCACGCCATGCGGCTCAGGGCCATGGCTGAGGCCTTCACCGAGCAACTCTCCGACCCGGAGATGGCCCAACTGAGCTTTGAAGAACGCTTTGCCCTGTTGGTGGATCGGCAGTGGACCTGGCGAGAGAATCGGGCCTTGGAGCGTCGTCTGAAGAATGCCCGATTGAAGCTCTCGGCCTGTCTGGAAGATGTCAACTATCGCCGACCTCGGGGGCTGGATCGCTCGCTGATTGCCAGCCTCGCCACCTGCCGTTGGATCCAGACCCACCACAATCTCCTGATCATCGGTCCCTGTGGAGTCGGGAAAACCTTCTTGGCCTGTGCCTTTGCTCAGAAGGCCGCTCGCGACGGGTGGACGGCTCTGTACACTCGTGCCGCTCGACTCTTTCGCGATCTGGCTTTGGCTCGAGCCGACGGCTCGCTCGACAAGCTCCTGCGTAAGATCGCCCGCACCGACGTGCTGATCGTCGATGACTGGGCCATGAATCCCTTGGCCGAGAGCGAGCGACGGGACTTCTACGAGATCTGCGAGGATCGCTACGACAGTCGATCCACGATCCTGACCTCCCAGCTTCCCGTCGCCCATTGGCATGAGCAGATCGGAGATCCGACCACCGCTGATTCCATCCTGGATCGTCTGGTCCATAATGCCTACCGCATTGAGCTCGAAGGGGCTTCCATGCGCCGGCATCGTCATCCTCCCACCAAAGCAAAGGACGAATCATGAGTCCAACACCGCAGTTGAAAGTCCAAGGTGGCTGGTTCGCCGCCGCCGGTGCTCCGTTGCTACAGGCGATGGAGAGCGTCAGCGACGGCGCCTTCAAACTCTTTGTCTATCTGTGCCTGAAAGCGGATCGCTGCACCGGCGAACTGACCGTCTCGCCTACCCAGTTGGCTCCGGCCTTGCGCAAATCTCGCCGCTCCCTGTTCACCTACCTGGGAGAACTCCAGTCCCGAGGTCTAGTTCAGCTCAGCCTCGCTCGCAATCAACACGAGCGCACTCACATCCAGATCAGCGAGGCCTTCTGGCCCTACCAAAGATCCCTCGTCCAGGAGCCCGAAGCGGCCGAATCCCAATACCTCGATCAGGTGGCCTGTCTGCTGCTCGATGCCCCTGGCGTTCAGTGCTCCTTCTCCCCGGCCGATCGGCAGCTGGCCGCTCGCCTCTACCGCCAGGGCCTGTCCTTGCGGCAGATCGAGCAGGCCCTGCTTCTCGGCTGCGCCCGCAAGCACGTCGCCTGGCTCAACGGCCACACCGGTGGACCGATCACTTCCCTGAGCTATTTCGAACCTCTAATCCAGGAAGTGAGACAACAACCTGTCTCCGATCAATACTGGGATTATCTCAGGAGTCGCCTGAAGACTCTGAGGCAACAATGGAAACAACACTCTGCTGAAGCAAGCTTTGCCTCAGCAACTCACTCAGGAAAGGAGAGACGAGATGATGTGTTCTCAACCCAAGAGACTCCTGTGGATTGACTCAAACCGGCCACTTCGGAGATGATTATCAACCTCCGGCGTCGCTTCGCTCCGACCCGGCCGGTTTGCTCCGGATTCGGTGGCCGGTTTCACCGGAATACGCAATCTACAAGAATCCTTTCGGTCTCGACCCACTGATTCTCCGGCAGACGTTCGCCGAGGTGGCCAACTGCCGCAACTCGGGAATCCTGATTAATACGTTCATGTTGGCGCGGGACTACTACCTGGTTGATTTCGTCAAGCGAGTCTCGCAGATCTGCCGCGGAAAGGCCTATTTCACCTCCACTTTCAACCTGGGCGACTACCTCCTCATGGACTTCATGACCAAGAAGGCAAGGAGCATCCACTAACGGAAGCCTTGAGTATCGGGCGCCTGGGCTCACCTCCCTAGACTCTACTCAAAGTGGTAACATGGGAGGCCATGTCGGTCGAACCAGTTGACGAGTCTATCCCCGAAAAGGACCAGCAGGAGCTCACCGCCATTCTGGGGAAAAAAGCAGAGGAACTCCCAGCTGACGATCAGGCCAGGCTTTCCCGTCTGGACCCCTTTCGGCGCTATCTCTTGGAGATAAGCCAATTCGAACCGCTTAGTCGCGAGGAAGAACATCGGCTGGCGGTCCGCTACCGAGAAGAGGAGGATCAGGACGCCGCCTATCGTCTTGTCACCGCCAACCTGCGCCTCGTCGTCAAGGTTGCGATGATCTACCGCAGTGTCTACTTCAACGTCATGGATTTGATCCAGGAGGGGAATATTGGGCTGATCGAGGCGATGAAGCGCTTCGATCCCTACAAGGGAGTGCGCCTGCCGACATATGCCTCCTGGTGGATTAAGGCCTACATCATTAAATTCATCCTCGACAACTTTCGGATCGTGCGAGTAGGAACCACCAACGAGAGGCGAAAACTTCTTTTCAACCTCAGGAAGGAGAAGGAGCGTCTAAGCCTGCAGGGAATCGAACCCACGCCCGCACTTATCGCCAAGCGACTGAACGTCAGCGTTGAAAACGTGAAGGATATCGAGCAAAACATGGAGTCGTCGGATCTGAGCCTCCACAGCTACACCAATGCGGATCACTCCATCCAGTACCTGGATACCCTCAAAGCCACGGAGGAATTGGTCGACGAGAAGATCGCTCGGGGGGAGCTCCAGAAGTTGTTCTCTGACAAGATTCAAGAGTTTGCGCAGACCTTGAGCGAGCGAGAACAATACATCCTATCTGAACGACTCATCGCCCAGGAGCCGAAGACGCTTCAGGAGATTGCGGATCGCTTCGGAGTGACCCGTGAGGCCATCCGGCTGAACGAAAAGGGTCTGGTCAAGAAGATCAAAGTCTATATGCAGGATTCACTCAGCAAGGTGACAGACGTCGAATTCAGTCTGATCGCCTGACTCCTTTCCGGAAGACCAGCTCTTCCTGTCGGTGGTCGAAATCGGCTATCTGAAATCCCTCTGCTACAGAATAAGCATACAGTCTCCGTAGCTGTAGAATCGGTATCGCTCCTCGATCGCCGCCTGGTAGCACCTCTTTGCAAGATCCTGTCCGGCGAACGCCGCCACCAGCATCAGTAGCGTTGATCTAGGCAAGTGGAAGTTCGTAATGAGTCCCCCGACGGCGCCGAACGTAAAGCCAGGTCGGATGAAGAGGTCGGTCCGACCCTGGTCTGCTACCAGCTTCCCATGTTTGAGAAAAATGTGCTCAAGCAGCCGCGTCGTTGTTGTCCCCACGGCAACAATTCGTCCGCCGGCGCTGCGATGATATCGAATCTTCTCGACCGCATCTGCAGCCAGGCGATAGTATTCGGCGTCCATTTCGTGCCTCTCAACCTCTTCTTCAACCACCGGTTTGAAGGTTCCGTAGCCGACGTCCAGACGCACTCGGCAGTAAGGGATTCGGGCAAGTAGTTCTGCCGTGAAATGGAGTCCTGCCGTCGGGGCTGCCACCGAACCAGACTCTCGCGCATACACCGTCTGGTAGCGATCCCGGTCTTCGGGGTGGTCCGACCGGTGGATGTAAGGAGGGAGGGGCGTGTGTCCGAATCGCTCCAGCACCGCCCATACATCGCCCTGGCAACGTAGCCGAAGACGACGTTCGGCGGAGACGCCCTGGTCCAGAACTTCGATTTCCAGATGCTCTGGATCAACCACCAGGCGAGTTCCCGCCTTAGCCCGCCTTCCAGGTTTTATCAATCCGATCCAAACATCATCCTCCTCCTGCTGAAGCAGCAGGATCTCAGTGCGAGCTCCCTGGCCCTCTTTCCTGGCAAAGAGCCGAGCGGGAAAGACTCTGGAATCGTTGACGACCAGGAGGTCGCGTTTCGTGAGGAAATCTGGCAAATCGCTGAAGCGTGCGTGCTCCCAGCGACCCTGCCGACGGTTCACTACCATGAGACGGGATTGATCCCTCACTTCCTGAGGAAATTGCGCGATCAGTTCCTGGGGCAGACGGAAGTCAAACTCGGCCAGTTTCATGACAGGTCTTCATTTTATAAGATTCCACGCGCGTCCCTGGGGGTGGGGACCCTACTTTCGGATGCTCAGAAGCTGTGCCAGAATAGCGCCTCATGCGCCTGGGGCTGCACCGACCCATTCTAATCCTGGCCTCAGCCCACTTCCTGATCGACTGCTACTCGAGCATGTTCGGCGCGTTCCTCCCCTTTCTCCATCAGGAACGCGGCCTTTCGCTGGGGCAAGCCGGTATTCTGGGCGGAGCGCTCGCCTTTTCCAGCGCTCTTACCCAACCCCTGTACGGCTACCTGGCTGACCGCCTGCGAAGCAGGGTCTTCCTGGTCGCGGGACCGGCACTGGCCGCAATCTTCATTTCCTCCCTGGGACTGGCTCCGAACTTTTCTCTGCTCCTGCCGATGGTTGTTTTGGGTGGAGCCGGCATTGCCGCCTTCCATCCTCAGGGGGCAGGAA
>CBDCOR010000004.1:0-142073 GCA_965219855.1 Acidobacteriota bacterium | reverse complement strand
AGTCGTTGGTGAGGAATACTAGCCGCAGGTCGGTGGTGACGTCGAAGAACTTGATGCGACGCAAAGGTTCGGGGTAGGCCTTGGCCGGATAGAAGGTGCTCAGCAGGACAGTTTGGTCGCAGATCAGTCCCGTCGTTCTGTCCACCGGGTGGGAGTAGCGGCGGCGGAACTTGAAGTTGGCCTTGGCGCGGGTCACGAATAACGACCGGGCAGAATGGAGTCGGTACAGGCGCCCGAAATCCAGGTATCCGCGATCCATGATGTAGTAGGCACCGGGACAAGGAATCAGGTGGTCCAAGGCGTGGACATCGTGCAGTTTTCCGTCCGAGATCAGAACGAACTCGGGAATGGCGCCGTGCAGGTTGAGCAAGGTATGCAGTTTGATCGCCCCCTTGGTACGGCGGAAGCGCGCCCAGGGGAAGACCGAGAGGCACAGGTCGATGGTCGTGGAGTCCAAGGCATAGACGGTCGCGTTCAGGTCGACTCCCAGGTCCTCGTCGGTGTACAGGCGGCGCGCTTCGGCGATAAGCACTTGGGCAAACTCGGCATAGATGCGCCAGTCGCGCCTCTCGTTGGCATTGGACAGATTGTTGCGGGAGACCGTGGAGCGAATGCCCATGTGGAAGAGCTTGGATCTCATGGCCCGTAGGCAGGCTTCGATATCGCGCAAGCTCTCGCGATAGGTCAACTGTGCAAAGGCCATGACCCGGTAATGGTCGGCACAGCGGAACGACTTGACCTTGTAGTCGCCTCCGTAGTGCTGAACAATGCGATGAAAATGATGCCAGGGAAGATGCCGCATCACCTGAGAAAAAATCGTCGTGCCCGTGTACATGCTCGCCCTCCTTATGAACTGAAGGGCGTGAGCGTACACTCACTTTCAAGTCGGAAACACCCATTATCTTCTCTAACATATTACTCATTAATACTTTACAGAGATTAGAAGCCCAAACGTTGGGACACTACTGGCTTCCCACCTGTTCTAAATCCGACACTTGGGCGACCGGGTTGTAGGTGTCTAGTCTGACGTTGGAAAGGGTGTGAGTGCCGTTCGAACTGCGCTGCTAACCTGAAACTTGAATTGGCTCAGGCTGCAGAACGTAGCTTTGGCCTCCAGGCCGAAGTCTTCTTCCTTCGAGCCTTTGGCTTGATACACGGCGGCCTGGAGGCCACCGCTAGTACGCCTGTGAAGGCGTTTGATCAGAAGGGTGAAAGTCCCTTCCAGGCTAACGTTACCGGCCTGAAGTCGACAGTGGTAACTGCGTTTCCGTGAGGAAGGGTGGAGAGCAACCTGAGACGAACGACCAATCCGTAACGCAAGTGAACTCGATTCGGCCAAGCCTGTCGGGGAGGGTCCTGGCAAAGCCCGAACCCTTGACCGCGCGACGGCCATCCCTCCGACCTGAACGGTCTGCCCGGGGGGATAGACGCGGCAAGTCACGGCGGTGAAGTAACGTGACAAAGCGACCGTGACGAAATGGCAATGCGGTGGTTGGAGATGGAGAGGTCGGAAGGTCAAACGAGATAAGCAGGGAGATCTGTCGGGTGAGGGACGTGGACGACCCATCGTGAGAGCTCGCAGTGGGGGACGCTGCGTGAGCAATGGCCCAGGCCCGCGGTGCAGTATCGCCCGCCGAAGGGGAGCGAACCTGGCGATACCGGTGAGGTCGGTTGAAGCGGCTCGACAGAAGTCAGAGCTCCCATAGTAGCGGGGAAGCCGTGCAGCAAAACGCGGTGGAGCGAAGGGGAGCAGGAAGGTAGATGCTAAATGACTAAATCGCGGAAACGTAACTCCGCCCAAAGGCGGGACTACATCCCGGTCACAGTGCCGTTTTCGGCTAGCCCGGCTGGAGAGCCCGCTGGCATCGAACAGTGGGCTCATCGCGCGGTTTGGACGGATCGCATGTTGGAGACACTTTTGAAAGGAAAGGTGAGAGGAGGGAAATGGCACACGCTGATCGATAAGGTGTTTTGCAGCCGGAACCTTTCCAGCTCGGCCGAGAAGGTCTTGGGCAGGAAAGGAGCGGCGGGAGTGGACCGGCAAACGTGGGGGGATTTCGCCGAACACGAGCGGGAGGAACTCGAATGGTTGCAGGAAGAACTGCGTGAGGGGACCTATCGTCCGGCAGCGGTGCTGCGGAGGTGGATTCCCAAAACAGGCAGTTCGGAAAAGCGACCGCTGGGGATTCCGACCGTGCGGGATCGAGTCGTGCAAACGGCTTTGGTCCACGGGATCGAGCCGATTCTGGAGGCCACGTTCCATGATCGAAGCTACGGCTTTCGTCATGGGCGAGGGTGCCACGGCGCACTGCGGTACGTCGAAGAGCTGCTCGAAGCCGGTTATGTGTATGTCGTCGACGCGGATCTGAAGGGTTACTTCGATACGATCCCGAAAGATCGACTGTTGGACCTGATCCAACAGAAGATATCGGATCGCCGCGTGCTGGGCCTGGTTCAGCTGTTTCTGAATCAGGGGATACTGGAAGAGCTGCGTAAGTGGATTCCGGAAGCCGGAGTCCCCCAAGGCGCCGTTCTTTCTCCGGTGTTGTCGAATGCCTACCTCAATCCCCTGGACCATCGGATGGCCGATCTGGGCTTCCAGATGGTGCGCTACGCGGATGACTTTGTCCTGCTGTGTCGCGCACCCGAGGAGGCTGAAGCGACCCTGGCCGAAGGGCGGGACTGGGTGGAGGACAACGGGCTGAGACTGCATCCCGAGAAGACACACATCGTGGACTCGCGAGAGAAGAGCTTTTCGTTCTTGGGCGATTCGTTCCGAGGCCGTTTTCGGTTTCCACGAGCGAAGAGCCACCGAAAGTTCGTCGAGCGCATTCACGAGCTGACGCCGCGCAAGTCGGGCGACTCGCTGGAGGTCATCCTCCAGCGGCTCAATCGCTCGACGCAAGGCTGGTTCAACTACTTCCGGCACTGTCATTGGAACATCTTCAAGGACTACGACGGTCTGATCCGTCGTCGTTTGCGACGCCTGCTTCTGAAGCGCAACCGGAAGAATAGAAAACGCCTCTGTCGAAATCACCGTTGGCCCAACGCCTTCTTTACGGATCATGGGTTCACGAGCCTGACTGACGCCCATATCCGTTTCGTCCAATCCATAGGAACCTACTGACTGGAGAGCTGTATGCGGGAGAATCGCACGTGCAGTTCGGAGGGAGGGGAGCCGGGTGACCGTGCTTCCCTACCCTATCGCCGGATCGCCGAAGTTTCTTTCCTGTACGATGCGGCGCAGCCGGTGGCGCTGCTAACCTGAAACTTCAAGAAGAGGTCGCAAGTCGCAGGTCCCTTGTCGCTGGACGCCGTGGAGAAGAATGGGACCGGTAATGCGTTAAATTTGGCTCGGGAAGTTTCCTTTCTCGAATGGGGCCAGTGATCCTGGGGGGGAACTATTCAGGAAGTGCCAGGCTGGCTCGTAGATTCGGTTGGTCGAGCACTTCTCTATTGACGACGGACTCGGGAAGTTTCCCGGAAAGCGCGTCGGCGATCTGTGTGGCAGCGATTCGCTGCAGATCCAGGACAGATTCCTCGGAGTAGAAGGCTGCGTGGGGAGTGACGATTGTCTTGGGATGGTGAATCAAAGGATCGTCGACAGGGGGAGGCTCTTCGGGAAGAACGTCGAGTGCGGCGCCCGCGATCTCGCCATTCTCCAGGGCCTTGAGCAGTCCCGAGGAGTCGATGACTCCACCTCTGGAGGTGTTGATCACGAAGGCGGTGCTTTTCATTTTCTGGAAGGCCGACAGGCCAAAGAGATTTTCGGTTTCTGGGGAAAGTGGAGCGTGGATCGAGATAAAGTCGCTTTCCTGAAGCAGGTGATCGAAGTCGACCAGAGTGACGTCGTAGTCCTCGAGCGACCCTGGGTCCAGATAGGGATCGTAAACGATCATCTTGAGACCGAATCCGAACGCCTTGCGGTAAAGGGTGCGGCCGATCTTTCCAAAGCCGAAGATCCCCAGCGTCCTTCCGCGGATCCGGTACAGAGGGGATCCCAATTGAAGAGAGTACTCGCCTCCCTTGATGGATCGGTCGAAAAAAACCACCTTCCGTGCGCAGGCGAGTAAGAGGGCCATGGCCTGATCCGATACCTCTTCGAGACAGTAGGAAGGCACATTGGTGACCACGATCCCCAACTCCGTGGCGCAGGACACGTCGATGTTGTCCAGCCCAATGCCATAGCGACCGATGATCCGGCAAGACGGAGCCTGCTCGATCACCTTTCTGGTGACCGCCTTCCAACAGGTGAGGATCGCGTCTACGTCTCCTGCGAGGCTGGCCAGTTCCTCTTCGTCCCCGCCCGCCGCAACCACCAGTTCAGCTCCGGCCGATCGGAGGATTTCCTTTTCAGGTTCGAGACTCTCCCAGGCATAGTCGGTAATCAAGACTCGAAGTTGAGATTCTCTATCTGTCATGGTTGGCAGCTCCAGTTTGGGTTCGTTGTATACCTCCAGAACCGGGAGGCGAAGCACCTAACGAGATTCCAGACTGATCATAGTCACTCCGATCAGGCGATTTCAAGGCAAGAGCCGTCTGTCTTGTGAGCTGTGGGTGGCCGAGTCTGGTGATCGAGATAACATTTCTGTGGTGACCATGGTCACCGCGACGGGATTATCCTGGAGGCTAGACTGGAAAAAGTGATTGATGTCGAGTAGTCCAGAGGCCGTCGCCAGGCTTGGAAGAGACCTGAAACGCGCGGCTCGGACGGGAACAACGCTCGACCAGGGGAGGACTTAAATGGTTTATGGTGTATCCGATCAGCTAACGGAACCAGAGGTTGGAGCTGTTTCTGCCGGCATCTACTCCGGCCCAACAAAAGAGCCAAGTCTCGCGTCCTGGATGGAGGCAACCAGGCGTCTGGAATCCGCAGCCTCGCCTGGTTCCCAACTCTCGGAGCGGTGTTGCGCTGGCCTTTTTGGTCAGGAATCCTGCTGGGTTTCGCGATGGGCGTTCTCTTCTAGTAGGCACCACTCATTACGAGCTGGCAAAGCCCACTAAAGCGGGCCCCAGGCGGCACCGATATGAAGGCAGAAGGGCGTTTCGTTGGGAGTCTACTAGCCTGGACTTCTCACGCTTTGCCCTCTGCAATGGGTGTGAGGAGGAGATCCAGGACTGCCGCAATAGGTCCGCGGAGATCCCAAGCGAGTTTGCACAGGGTCAATCGTGAGAAGTTCGGGCTAGAGCTTAGGTCTGGATCCGTTTGGATCCTTCCCAAGCAATCGGGCCGAGACCCGTAGAAGCCACGGCCGGTGGCCGGGTGGCTCCCAGCGGACATTATTCGCTGGGGTCCTTTGCTTCAGCCCTCGTCTTCGCGGCCACGACTAATAGTCTGAGATTGCCTTCTGCAGCTTTCCCCCGTTCTCCTTGATCCACGAGTATAGAATCATGATGTCGGTTCCCAGGCAAAAGTGTTTGACTCCCAGATCCAGATAGTACTTGGCTTGGTCCACACTTTCGATCTCTGCGCGAGGAGGGATCCCTTTGGAGAGACAGGTCTCAATCACCTGGCGTTCTACGGCCTGTACGCGGGGTTCGTTGTAGGCACCAGGCTGTCCGGTACTCAGGCAATAATCTGCCGGTCCCCACTGGACCATATCGATTCCCCCGAGATCTAGAATCTCCTCAAGCTGCTCAACGGCCGATCCCTTTTCGATCATCAGCACCACCACGATGTCCTTGAGGGCCTGGACGTAGTCCTGGGTGCCGCCTTGAACCATATAGCTGTTTCGTCGTACTCCAACTCCATGGAATCCGCCTTCTTCGGGATGCTCAGGACGGACGCTCAGCACACACTCGCGAGCGTCGTCCACGTTGCGGCAGTCGGCGAAGAGGACGCTCTGGAATCCCATTCCGATCGAACGTTGGGCCAGGAAGCGCCTGGGTTCCTGATCCAGCTTGATCATCGCCGTCAGGTCCATCAACTCCACGGCCCGGCAAAAGTTCTCGAGGGCGTAGAGATCAAAGGGGGCATACTCTGCAACGAACTCGACATAATCGCAGACTCCGGTGTGTCCGATTACCTCCACGATCGAAGGCCAGGAGCTCTGCACGTGGGTTCCAATGGTGGGACGCCCTGCGTCCAAGGCTTCTCGCAGCTTGTTCCGTCTCATATTCAGGTTCCTCCAAGGTCATGCTCAGTTAGCGAAAGAGATCTCATCGAACGTTTCGATGTATGGATGCCCCAGGTCTCCAGGAAGTGTCAGCCCGGGGCGAAGGCATAGAACCGTTGACATTCCGCTGAGTTCGGCAGCATCCAGTTCGGCCACCACATCGGAGACGAAGGCTATGGCAGAGGGTGCTGCGTCGAGCTCTGCCGCGATCCGCCGATAGCTCTCTGCCTCCTTTTTGGGTCCGGTAGTGGTGTCAAAATATCCTCTGATAAAGTGCTTGAGGTCTCCGTATCGAGTGTGTGAGAAAAGAAGCTGCTGGGCCAGGATGCTTCCTGAGGAGAAGATGCAGATGTCTTTTCCCCCGCTTGCCCAACGCTCGAAGGCGGAGAGTACATCCGGATAGACTTCTCCCCGGAGCTCCCCGAGTCGGTATCCTCTCTCCCATATTTTCCCTTGTAAGGCCTTCAAGCCAGTAGATTTCCTATCCTGAGCCATCAACCAGGTGGCGTAGTTCCTGGTGGATTCCCTATGCTGATCGGGGTGATCTTCCTGCCAACTGGGGAGGACCTGATGCTGTCCCCGATCCTCCAGGTATTCCGCCTTGAGTAAGGCTACGACCTCCTGGGTTTCTTCTGCTCGCCAGGTGTCGTGCAGGAACTCACCGAGATGATCGCGGGCAAAAGGAAAAAGAACCTGGTAGACGAAGTCCACCGGGGTCGTCGTACCCTCGATGTCCAAGAGACAAATCCGGACATCTTTGAGGAGCGATACAAGTGTCAATTACTCGGCCGTCTCTTGAGGGGGGATGTATTGGGGCCCCAGACAGACGGGTTCATAGCCTGCGTCAACTCCACTTCCAGTGTAGTGGGGCGTCCACCCTCCTGGATCTTGAAAAAGCCGGATCGCCCGGATCTGCCGCTCGCCGCAAAGATCGAACCAGTTCCAGGTTCCGGTGGGTACGCTGACCAGATCGCCTGCTTCGACCTCTAATGCCATGACTGGACTGTCTTGGGGTCGGACATGAAACAAGCCCCGGCCGGAGATGATGAAGCGTACCTCGTCTTCATCGTGCCAATGCTCGACCTGGAACTTGGCCAGCATCGCATCCAGTTGTGGTGTCTCCGGGTTGACATCGATGACGTCAGCGGTGGTGTACCCCCCCTTCGCTTTGAGGGCGTCGATCTCCGGCGCATAGGCTTCGAGTACCTCCTGCGCGGAGGCGTTCGCTCCGACGTTGCGGTCCGGATCCCATCTCTCGTAATCAATTCCCAAGTCTGAAAGATAGGCTTCGATCTCTTCCTGGTCATGGATGGATCGGTTCTCGTCGGGAAGCCTGAGAATCGCCATAAGTCCTCCTAGATATCCTTTCTAAGCTATCTCTGAAAATTGAGGATCAGAAAGTTGCCGGTCGCCCAATCCAGAAAAATGCATACGGCATAGAACTTCGATCAGAAACTCTAGAATCTCGGTATGACGCTGGGCCTCAAGTACATTCGCACCCCAGCTATAGAGGCCGTGTCCCTCGAGAAGAGATCCGTGTGCATTCGGATGCTGCGTGAGGGTCTGGGTTACAGCCTCGCTCAAGCGGGCGACATCCTGTGAGTTTTCGAGAATGGGTAGCCACTCACAATGTTCGTGAGTCCTGATCCCTCCTAGACCTTTCAGCATTTCATAACCTTCGATGAAGAGGCCGCCGTCACGAGCATAGGCTTTGGAAAGCAGCGTGCTCCAGACGGAGTGCGTATGCAGCACTGATCCGGCCCCAGAGCGCTCTATCACTGCAAGGTGAAGCGGGGTTTCGGCAGAGGGGCTCCCGGAGCCCCTGAGAACCTGTCCCTCTTCGTCGATCTGCAGCAGGTCCCGAGCCGAGAGAGAGCCCTTGTTGGCACCGGATGAGGTGATTGTTACCCGCAGAGGTTGGTGGGAAGTGACGGCGCTGAAGTTTCCGCTGGTACCCAGGACCCATCCACGCTGGTAGAAGGCGCAGCCCACCTGCCTCAATAAATCAGATGTGTCATCGAAGCCAGGTTGGTAATCTGATTCACTCATCAAGACTGCTACCCAGAAAGGTCGTTGTGGACCGACCCACAGGACCATTCAGCAAAGTCTATTCAAGCAGATCCGACCCGAAAAGGCACGGATTTATCATGGTCAAGGGGTATCTCCGCGGACTCGGTCGAGAGTCGCCTTTTGCAAACGGGCCTCGATGAAGGACGCCGGCGCTGAGGCTGCAGCCCGATGTCAGCTTCGGTCTATATACTGCTGTGAATCATGGCAGGACGGAGTCGACGCAGTTTGAGGCTTCTGTTGGCTGGTGCCTTGGCCGTCGTTGTGCTATTGGGCCTGGCCAGCGAGGGTGGTGCTCAGGGAGCCGATCTGGGAGCATCAGCTGGTTACGGGATCCTGTCTCTTCTACCCGCTGCTACCGCCATTGTTCTGGCCTTTCTGACGCGCGAAGTATTGGTCTCGCTCTTCCTGGGAATCTGCGTCGGGGGACTGATCAGCGGTAATCTCAATATCCTTCAGGCATTTCTCATCCCGGCCATCGGATCGTCTCAGTACGGACTGATTCTACTGGTGTACCTCTGGTCGCTGGGGGGACTGATCGGGGTCTGGACGCGGACCGGAGGGGCTCAAGCCTTCGCCGAGTGGTCGGCGGAGCATCTCGTGCATGGGAGACGTAGCGCCAAGGTCTTCGCCTGGCTCATGGGGGTGGTTTTTCACCAGGGAGGCACAATTTCCACTGTCCTGACCGGTACCACTGTGCGGGTTGTGACTGACCGGGAGAAAGTGAGCCACGAGGAACTGAGCTACATCGTCGACTCGACAGCTTCCCCGATCGCGGGCTTGATACCTCTCAACATCTGGCCGATATACGTGGGAGGGTTAGTTGCGGGCACGATTCCCCTGATCCCTGACCAGGAAGCGGGGATCTCCTTTTTCTACGGTTCGATTCCGATGAATTTCTACAGCATCTTCGCGGTCCTTCTGACCCTGCTGCTGTCGCTTGAATGGCTCCCCTGGACCGGACGGAAGATGGCAGCGGCGATGGAGCGGGTCCAGGCCAGCGGAGAGCTCAATGCCTCGGGAGCACGTCCCCTGATCGCTACAGAGCTGACTGAAACCAGGGTACCGGAAGGCTATCGTCCTTCCATTCTGGATTTCGCAGTCCCAATAATGGTGCTCATAGGGTTTGCCCTTGGTTCCTATTTCGTGGTGGGATCGGTAAAGATCGCAGAGGCTTTCGGTCTGGCTCTGTTGGCAGGTTTTGTCCTGGCCTGGGTCCGTGGACTCGCCATAAGTGAGCTGGTGTCGGGATTTGTCGACGGCTGCAAAGGCGTGACCAGCGGAGCGGTTCTCCTGGGCCTGGCCATTACCCTGGGACGGGTCTCGGAAGAGCTGGCCACCGCTTCCTACATCGTAGATCTCAGCGGTCGTTTGATCGTACCAGTCCTACTACCCGCTCTGCTGCTTTTTATCTGCATGGTGGTTTCTTTTTCGATCGGAACTTCCTTTGGCACGTTCGCCGTCATGTTTCCGCTGGCGATGCCCCTGGCTTGGTCGATATCGACGGAACCGATGTACGTCATGCTTTGTTTCGGAGCCGTGGTGGGAGGCTCCATGTTCGGTGACCAGTGCTCTCCCATATCTGATACGACGATTCTCTCATCACTGGCGTGCGGCGCCGACTTGATGGACCACGTGACGACCCAGCTCCCGCTTGCCCTGGTAGCGGCCATCCTGGCAGCGATCTGTGCGGTTATTACGGCCTTTTTCATTCTCTAACCTGAAACTTCATTGGGATCGTCGCACGTCTCTTGCCACTGGACAGTGTGGCGAGAGGCTTCAAGTTTCTTTCTCGAATGGGGCAGCGCCGCTGGGGGGCCACTAAGCTGAAACTTCATTGGGCGGACGTAGCTTTGGGCTCCAGGCCGAAGTCTTCTTCCTTCGAGCCTTTGGCCCGATACACGGCGGCCTGGAGGCGTCCGCTACGTCCCTCGACTGAAGTTTCTTTCAGGTACAATCCGGCGCAGCCGGTGGCGGGGTTAAGCTGAAACTTCCCGCGAACGGGCCGCACTGTGGCACGGCCTTCCAGGCCGTGAGCTGCCGGGGATGCAGAGAACTTCTTCCGACTGCAGGATGAACTGTCTTCCCTGATCCTCAAAAGGAATCGAGTCGAGATAGCGGAGCTTGGGTCTATCGGTCAGCACTCTGATCGTCTCGGGGGTGTACCGGGAAACGGGGCGGTCTTAGACGGAAGGGAACCCTAGAGCTGAGGCCACAGCTCGGTGTTGAATCGCCAACTCGAGAACCTCAACTGCTGGCGGGTCAGATCTTCCTTGGTTTCCAACCGGATGTCGACGATCTCATCCGCTTCCAGCACAGGAATCAGTTGGGGGAAGACGACCGCGACCTCTTTGGGGATCTTGAGTCGGTCGGCCCTCGCCTTGATATTGTCTTGCCAGGTTGTATTGACCCGGCTGCCGAAACGGTCGAAAATCTGAGCTGCGGCCTCCGCATCACCCCTTGACTTCATCGTCTGAAGTTTTCCCAGGAGCCGAGCGATTCCCTGATGTGCTTTTGAGAGGTCAACGATCTCTACATAATAGTTGCCGTCAACCTGCACCACACGAACGCCATAATCTTGATCCTGTTCTTCGCCCCCTTCGACCAGATAGCGCAGGACCAGTTCGCGGCCTTTCCGGTGCGCTTCACGCACATTGTCGTCCTGAAGAGAGTGGTAGCGGTTCATGTGGCCTTGAAGGTGACCAATATACTGGGCTTCTGCCACCTTGAGTTGTTGTTGGGCGCTGAAGGCTCCGATTTCCACTAGTTTCGGATCGAAGATGTGGTAGAGGGCTACCAGATCGGCACGGCACTCTTCCAGCGCGGAGTAGACGCGCCCAAGCCGCGTTCTGGGGTCCGACTGGAGATCATCTTCCGGCTTGCCGGAGCCATGTCCGATGACTTCGTGCATATAAACTTCCCAGCGGCGTCCGATCTTTCCATACTCGCGATAGGTTTCTCGGTGTTTGGGCAGATAGAACTCGTCGACGATCTGCTCCCGTATTCCCCCCGACTTCGCCTCCTGGATGTTGTAGAGGATGACGTTCTTGCTTCCGAAGTCCCGGCGAATGTCGGAGTAGTTGGGCAGGTTGTAGGCCACGGGTGAGTTGGGGCCTGCATCTCCAACGCCCAGAATGATCTGAACCACGTTGGCAACAGGCGGCGTGACTTTGGAGCGCCTGTATCTGGCAGGCCAGGGCATCTTCTCCTCGAAGTAATCCGCGGAGGCAGCTAACTGCTCTATCAGCTTCGAATCTGAGGTGAACGTGACGTTGGCTTCGAACTGGCCGATCACACCCCGAGGATCCATGTATTGCTCTATGAATCCATTCAGGTAGTCGATGGTAGTACGGGACTTCAGCCACTGGATCGAGTGCTGCCGGTATTTCTCTTCCTCACCATTCTCGTAGTACTCGATGAGGAGTTCGAGGCTGCGTCGCTGTTCCTTGGACTCGGCCAGGGGAAGGGCCCTCTGGAGCCAGTAGCGTATCGTTTTCAGGTCTTTGTCGTAGAGCCCTCCAATTCGATAGGGGCGTGGGACGACCTCGCCGTTCTCGAAACCGAACCTGACGTTGAGCCTTCCTTGCCAGTCGGCCGAAAGATGGTCGAAGGCGTCTTGTGTAACCTCGGGTGCGTACAGGTTGACGTGGCTTGTGGCCAGAATGTCATCCCCTTTGTTCTGATTGTTCTGCAGGGGCTCGGAGTCGAGATCGAACACGTGAGGACGCAGGCGCTCCAGCTTCTGGTCCAACGACTCGCCCGGCTGGAGATCGAGTTTGCCTCCCCGATCGATCACATGATGAGCGGCCGCCTGGAGCATCTCGAAGGTCAAGTCATTCGGCAGGTACTTGACGTGCGATTGTGCCCCATATTGGCCGTGGTTGATCCAGAAGTATTTCAGGTAGTCGTGGACGGCATCTCGGACACCCGGATCGAGCTCAGAAGAGTTCAGGAAGATGGTCTCGAGAAGAGCCTTGATCTCGAGTGCATACCTATGGGCCTGATCGGTGAAGATATCGTTGCCCGCGATGGCGGCACGATAGAGGAAGTAGGCCAGCCTCTTCTGCTTCAGGCTCAACTCGTCGAAGCCTTCGGCATCGACACCTACAACCAGGATATCCTGCCCATCCCTGCCCAGGCGTTCCAACTCGCCGACATAGGTCCGATCCGACGCACCGTCGGGATCGGGACTTTGGGTCGCTGTGCAGTGCAGCATAAGCATCAGAATGCAGATCCGGAGCCGCATGAGGTAGTCCTACCGAAGGATTGAAAACGGTACGCGGTTGTCACGATGCCGCGTCCCAAGGCCTTCTCTTTCCAGAGCCGGAATAGGAGAATAACCACCGTGATCAGAAACTACCGATCAGTGGGCTGCACTCGACGGGTCTGCGACGACCGCCCCAAACTTTTCCTCTTCTGCCTGTTTGACGTCTTCAATCGGCTTGGCACCGTCCAGCGATCCGACCGTCTCGGTGATCCTGTTGTCATCGGTACAGAGGTCCGCAGTGTTCTTGTCGGTCCATTCCTCGAACTCGTCCGGCAGCTCACCATCCGGATAAATCGCATTCACGGGGCAAAGGGAGACGCAGGCATCACAATCGATGCATTCGTCGGGATTGATGATGAGCATGTGAGGATCTTGAATTTCGTAAAAACAGTCGACTGGGCAGTCTGCAACACAATCGGTATAGCGGTTGGCGACACATCTTTCGGTAACTATATAAGTCATACTTCTCCTTCTCCGTAAATTGACCGGAGGTCATTCTACCAAGGACGGCCGACCTCCGGCAATACAGACAATTCACGGAAGGTTGCATTCTTTGAAAAGTTACTCCAAACTCGTCCATTCGAAAGAACGCAAGGATGCTGAATCTGGTCCGCTTGATTGTACTGACTCCTCTACTGTGCCCGGTTTCGTTTGGGAGCGATCGCTCCCAGAAGCCTCAAGATGTCGGCGTTCTCGTAATGGCTCACGGGGGAGACCCCGAGTGGAATCGAGCTGTTACGGAGGCGGTAGAACCGACGGGACAACTTTGCCCAGTCGAGATTGCTTTTGGTATGGCCCAGCGTCGCAGTCTCGAGTCGGCGGTGAACCGCTTGGAGCGAAAGGGTGTCAAGCGGATTGCCGTGGTGAGATTTTTTGTGTCACCCGAGTCGTTCCTGCATCAGACCCAGTATCTTCTGAGGCTCCGGCCGGATCCGCCGCCTTTCTTTCTACATCACGACCCTCAGACAGATCACTCTGGGGGGCCCCACTCGGGCCATCACGCTTCCAACCCCTCTGATGCAGGGGCATCGATCTGGGTGGGAAGTAGAGGCGATGCGCCTCCACCGATCGAAATGAAGGCTCAGGTAGTACTGAATTGGGAAGGGCTCTACGATTCCTCCCTGATTGGGGAAGTCCTGGAGGAGAGGATCCGCGCGTTGAGCCAGCGACCGGAAGAGGAATCGATCCTGATCCTGGCACATGGTGAAGGAGACGATGAACGGAATCAGCGCTGGATTTCGAAGCTGCAAGATTTGGCCGGGGGAGTGCCCGGGCTGGATCGCTACCAAGCGGTAAGGGTGGAGACCCTTCGCGAAGATTGGGAAGATAAGCGGGCGTTGGCCGAAGCCCGAATTCGAAGCTTTGTCGAGAACCAGGGCCGGCTCGGTCGCGTCCTCGTCGTTCCCTTTCGCGTGTTTGGCTTCGGACCCTACAGTGCGGTCCTGGAGGGACTCGACCATGTTGCCACTCGGCAAGGTCTACTGCCTCATCCCAACGTCTCCGAGTGGATCAAGGGGCAGGCCTCCGACTGTTTCTCCAGGGCGGGTTGGTCCAACCCCATCTCGACCGCTGCCAGGGCGACAGGAACGACGTCGCGATCAGCTGGTTCTTCGGCCAGTATTGCGAGGCCCTGATAGGTGGGAGATGCTGTTCTCAGCGGTCTCGTGATCGTGGCGATTCTAGGGGGCAGTGCCCTCGTCACCCATCTATTTGCGGGGGCCATGTACAACCGCTGTCGTGAGTGTAAAGCCTTGAATGCGAAGCGCAGGACTCACTGTCGAATATGTGGAGTTCCAATAGCCTGAGGGCCTACCGGGAGGGTCCCTGAGAGGCCTTGGCCCAAGGGCTCAGGGAGCCCTCAGCGGGGTGGACATCCAGCCGGACCTGATGCTAGAATGCCCCCTTCACTTCGGCGTCCCCATCGTCTAGCCTGGCCTAGGACACCGCCCTTTCACGGCGGCAACACGGGTTCAAATCCCGTTGGGGACGTCCTTCCTTTACCACCCGGTTTTTACCCTATCTTGCTGAAAACTAAGACTCTCTGAGCTGGGTCGGACTTCGTTTCATATTTCTACCAAAGCCGACTGATTTCTATTGTTTCTACCGAAAGTTGGCACAAATATGTATGGCACAAATCTGCTGCATCACCGTCGTGCGGGATGCCACCTGGTTCCCTTGCCAGACATCAGATACTCTCAATCTGAGAAGATCGCCGGCCCGAAGCCTCTGGTCCGGTTCCCACCTAGGTTTCAGCCCAAAGAGCCCGTATTCAAGGGAACTCTTGCCATCTCCAAGTATTCCAGGGTTCCATGGAGTCAAGCGCGCATTAGCCAGCTGCGATGGCCAAACTGACACAAAAACTCGGGGCGTGTTCCGCTACATCGTGTTCGGGCAGGCCTTACAGGCATACTTACCTCCGAGGGTCGCCAGAGCTGGGGCGAGGTGTCTCTACAAACGCCCCCCAAGAGGGCAGAATCGTTTTCCCTGAGCGATCGGCGTGGAGGACAGCTGAACACGTGCCTGTTCTGAGTGACTTCGCGCCGAAATTTAGAATTTAGGTCTCCAAAATGGCTCCTCGGAGCCGACAAAGGGGTCTATTTTCGAACTTGCGCTTATTTTGGGCCTAGTTCATTCTCACCCGATAGAAGGTGTCTCGGCTGTAGCCCGTCACCCAGCACGCCACCGAGACGTTCTCCAGGTACACCGCCAGCTCCAGCAGTCCCAGTTTATTCTTGATAGGCTTTTCTTCGGTAGTCATGGCTTCGTATACAGCCAATGATCGCCCAGTTCAACCGAATGCAAGTAGCACCGGTTTCCCCAGTTGTCGAAGCATCTGCGAGCGATCTTGTCATAGCCCAACACACCCGCGATGACCTTCCGGAACTCGTGCTTGTACTTCAATGGATAGATTGAGGAATAGAAGTCCAGAGTGTAAAAGCCGTTGTACGTTGTGCTAGGGTCTCTTGAGTGGGAGTCTCCGCAGTCTTTGAGCGGTAAGAAATGCCTTCCGAGATCGTTCAAATCGATAAAAGTATTAGTTGTGGAACGGCACTTCCAGGCGCGTAGAAAATTTTTTGAGGGCTGAATGTTGAAATAGCTGTGGAAAAGTTGTGATGGCACCCGTGCAACCTATTGTGCAGACAACCGATATGCCACAGAGCGTCTGAATGCACAGATGGTGGGCGTTCTGAATTCGTGCTTTTTTCCCCTTGTCAGAGTTTCAAAGCAGAGTAGACTTGCTCTTGTCCCAAGGGGTAGACGCAGCCGACGCCCCGGGGCGACACCAGGTGCTTGGCTGGTCCTGCCGAGGGGGCTTCGGTCTTCGAGGTGAGATGGGTAGGTACAAGGGAGGTGGGTCTTGATGACCGCTTCGGCGGGCAGAAGGGCTCCCATAACGGGGAGTGATCTTGGCAGCCTAAGTCTTCGGACCGGGCAGCCGGGGTTCGCGAACCGGTCGCTTCGGGTATAGCGGCTCCCGGTTGGGCGGATTTCTGGACGAGGCGAGGCGTTCATTCGCGGAGCTTCGGAAGGAACCAGCCCAGGCGTGGAGGGGACCTTCTCTAAGAGGAAGGGTGGCGCTCTTCGGAGAGCCGCTTGACCTCGGTGGAGGAGGTCACTCGGGAAGCTCAGAAACCAGTCCTAGGGTTGGAAGCGGGAGCTTCGCGGGTACGCAGGAAGCTGCGAATATCACTTGGGACACTTTTTTTTATCTTCGTCCACCCCCCCCCCCCGAAATTGCAGGTTCTCAGCGAACCAGCTCAATCGTTAGCGCAATCCAAACTTGAAGGGCCTCGATTCGAGGCTTGTCCTATTGGTCGGACGCAGGGTTGAACGCTATTGAAACTCTCAGCTGATCGGGAACCCGTGGTGCACGCCCAAATGGGGTGCGTCGGCGCCGAAAAGGACCAGTCTGTCTTGTTGGGGCGGCCAACTCCTAGATTGATTCGGATCAGCCTCTATGCCCTTTCTCCAGTTGCTGTCCGCTGGTAGGAGAAACGCTTGGCACCTGTGTCAAGGGTTGATTGGGTCGGAGGATGAGACCCTCTCGGCTGTTGCCATTTATCACCACTCGGAGCGGATCGTCGAAGCGAAGATGCCTAGTGTATTTCCCCTCGCTCACAGCCTGCTGCTGGGCCAGCCAATCCCAGTCCACCATCCCTTGGCTCTTCTTGGCGCCGACCGTAAAGTAGCCAACTCTGGAGGTGGTCATGTTTTGAAAGAAATGGGTTCCCTGAGATGGGGCGACTTCCAGATCCGGAAGCCCGCTCTCCACGATGACACGAGCGCCCCAGATGTCCTCCCATTTGACAGGGATTCCGAGCCAGGGGTCGGACGAGCCCCAGCGACCCACTCCGATCAACAGGTAGGGAGCATTGATCGAAGTCAGCTCCCGATTGTAGCGAGCCACCTCTTTTGCCGCCACGGCACTTTGCTCGCGCCTGAAGCGAGTAGGATCCAGGACCACCAGATCTTTGATGTTTCTGATAATTCCATTGCCCAGGACTCGGGGGCTCCGGCAGATCACTTTTCCCTGATTTGAGTCCCCAGGGCTAACCGGGTCCGTTTCCAGGTCGGCGACCATGGGTCGTATCTGGAGCAAGTAGAACTGCTTCGGTTGCTTGGGTGGGACCGAAAGATTACCGGCAAACTCGACCTCTACCGGGCCACCCATGGCGCCCTCGGTCAAATCCAGGAGACTGTTGAGGATATCGGCAAGAGGGAACGATTTGCCTTTGAGAATCGGAGCGAAAGTAACGAGGCGGCTCCCAGGCCGTGAGAGTCCATCGTAGATGGCGTGGTTTTCATGGGAGTAGGTGGAGCCAAGAAGGTTTAACGCCCCATCCTTCTCAGCGGTGTCGAGCCCGAATCGAGACAGCTCGAATTCCGTTTTCTCTGCACTCTCAGCTTTTCCAGGGAGCTCGATCCCCCAGAACTCCTTTTGGGAATGCTTCAAGGTATCTTCGACGGACGAAAACTGGACCAGATGGCGGGGATAATTGGGGCTGAAACGGAGCGACTGTTCGCCCTCCACTACGGTCTTTCCCAAGCCCAGAGCTACCTCGGCAATGCCGTCGCTGGCCTTCAGGGGAGACACAGGGTAGAAATTGAGGGATCTGGCTACCCCCGAAAAGTCAGGGTAGAAGCGGTTTTGGTGACGCTTGCCGACCAGTTCTTGAATAATGACCGCCATTCGCTCCTCTTCCAGGCGGTAGGGGGTTGACTTGACGTATTGCTTGGCACCCGCGGAAAAGGTCGACGCATAGACGCGCTTGATGGCAGTGAGAAGCTGCCGCAGTCGGACCTCGGTGTCGGGATGACTGTTGGGAATCATATGGGTGTTGTAGACACCCGCGAAAGGAGTGTGCTGCGAGTCCTCCAGAAGGCTCGAAGAGCGCACTGAGAGGGGGAAGCGGATGGATTCGAGAAAATCTTGAAGCAACCCGGTGACGTCTTCCGGCAGTTGCGCCTTGAGGAACTTTTTCGCGGTGTTCCGGCTGCTGCTCAGAGCGAAGTCCCGGAGTTCGTTCTGATCTAGAAATCTCTCGAAGACGTCGGTTGCAAGGACGAGGGTAGGAGGGATCGAAATCCGGACGCCTTCGAACCTGTCCTGAAGTTTGTGGGCACCGATGAGGATGTTGCCAAACCCCAGGCCCCTCGCCTTGCCTCCCAGAGATCCACCTCCAATTCGGGCGACGCTGCTGGCTTCGACGAAGGTCTCCCGGTCGTACTCGACGACGATGCCTCGGTGTCGCTCCACTCTGAGTACGTGAAGGCATTCAATCAGATACTGACGAAGCTGATCGACCGTCCTGTAATCGGTAACCTTCTGCGGTCTCAACTTGTCGGCCAACCAGAACTCGGTCCGAGCCTTGAGCCAGTTGGAAAAATGATTCCGCTCGCCGTGGTGCAGCAGGCTCTCGTCCGGAACGCTCCGAATCTGCTCTTCCAGGCTTTTCAGGTCGCTGGCCTGACCCACCTGGGTCCCGTCTGGAAGGCGGAAGATAAAATCGCCAAAGCTGAAGTTGCGCTGCATGAAATCTCGCAGCTCCTTCAGCAAGAGTGGGGAATCCTTCAGAAGAAAAGAGGTGCCAAGTCCCTCGGCTATCTCGCGGTTTTCGGGGTCCCTGGACTGAAGCAGGATCGGAATGTCAGGGTGGGATTCCCTAACATTACGAGCGAACTCGAAGCCAGCTTGAGGGTCGGATTGACCTCTGCGAGGGAACTGAATATCGGAGATCACACCCAGAATCGTGTCGTGATAATCGTGATAGTACTTCCAGGCTTCTTCATAACTGCTGCACAGCAGGATCTTGGGCCGTGCCCGCATTCTCAGGAGATTGTGAGCAGGATTGACTCCTTCGGAGATCAAGCTCTGGGTGTGGCGCACCACGGCGGTATAGATCAGGGGCAGGTAGGAGGAGTAGAAGCGGACGCTGTCCTCGATGAGGATGATTGACTGGACCCCGACCAGTTGGCTGTCCTGAGCGACGTTATTGCGATCTTCTATGTACTTGATGATGGCGAGAAGAATCCGGAAGTCTCCCTGCCAGACGAAAGCCTTCTCCATTTCGCTCAGGGGCTGCTGTCGCCTGAGTTCAGTCAGTTGTCGGCTGTCAAAGGCCAGGGGCACTACGGGGATTCGGGAAGATATTCTTCTGACTTTTTTGGCGAAGTCAGCGATGGATCGATCGCGAGCTCGTAGGGTGACGATGATCAAGTCGAAGCGTTTCAGCTCCTGACCCAGCTGCAGAGCTTCAGCCCCGTTCGAGACCCGAGTAATGCCTGGTGTAGTTGCCAGGTTGAGACCCAGGTACTGGTTTAGAAGCTCCTCGTGTAGACGCCCGTCTTCTGAAAGGATGAAGGAATCATAGAGGCTGGCGACCAGCAGGACCTCGTGCACGCGGTCACGGATAAGGTCTTGAAAGCGCTGGAATCGGTTTTCGTATCCAAGTTCGGACTTCGATCGATCGAGGACATCCATGCTGGCCTTGAAGAATGCAGGCTAGGAGCCTGTCCGAGTAATGGTCCGGGTTGCGTTACAGGCGCCGTTAGTCCAGATGCGCGGCAGGGCGACGCCGGCGATGCTTGGCCATCTTCCAGGAGCCCGAACAAAGCAGATGGGCTGACGCCGCCTGTAACCCGAAGGGAGAATGGGGGTTGCGGACGATCTCTGCGTTCGTCGTCGTCGAAGATGACCAAGCATCGACTTCCTCCTCCTGCCTTGATCTCGCCTCGCAAGCCCCATTCTCGCAACCCGGACCATTACTCGGACAGGCTCCTAGACAATGCCTTGGTCCATCATCGCATCGGCAACTTTGATGAATCCTGCAATGTTTGCACCGTTGATGTAGTTCCCCTTGCTCCCGTAGCGATCGGCTGCCTCCACGCAGGAGTTGTGGATGTTCTTCATGATCTGGCGAAGCCGGTCATCCACTTCTTCTCTAGACCATGAAAAGCGCATGCTGTTCTGCGCCATTTCCAGTCCCGATACGGCCACTCCTCCCGCATTGGCTGCCTTTCCCGGGGCGTAGAGAATCGAGCTGTCGAGGAACAGGCGGGCTCCCTCGGGACTGGTCGGCATATTAGCTCCTTCGCAGACGAGGGTGACTCCGTTCTTCAAGAGGTTTTCTGCGTCTTTGCCGCTGATTTCGTTCTGGGTTGCTGAGGGAAATGCGCAGTCCGCGTTGTGATCCCAGATCGGGTTAGAGTCCTTCGAGTAGTCGCTAGGAGTGTGAGTCGCGCCTGAGTATGCCTCGGCATACTCTTTGATTCTACCCCGACGTTGGTTCTTGAGCTCCATCACGAATTTCAGTTTGTCTTCATCGATGCCTTCGGGATCAAAGATGTGCCCGTTGGAGTCGGACATGGTCAGCACTCTGCCTCCCAGCTGATTAATCTTCTGGACCGTATGTTGGGCCACGTTACCGGAGCCGGAAACAATACAGGATTTGCCTTCGAGTGAGTCCCTACGGGACGCCAGCATCTCCGCGGCAAAATAGACAGAGCCATACCCGGTTGCCTCGGGTCGGATGAGAGAGCCTCCCCAGTTCAGACCCTTGCCCGTAAGGACACCGGTGAACTCATTACGAATGCGCTTGTACTGGCCAAAGAGAAATCCGATCTCACGGGCGCCGACTCCGATGTCCCCAGCCGGTACGTCGGTGTTGGGGCCGATGTGTCGGCAGAGCTCGGTCATGAAGCTTTGGCAGAAGCTCATGACTTCGGCGTCGCTCTTACCCTTGGGATCGAAGTCGCTTCCGCCCTTGCCCCCTCCCAGGGGAAGAGTGGTCAAGCTGTTCTTGAAAACTTGTTCGAAGGCCAGGAACTTCAAGATCCCAAGGTTCACCGAAGCGTGGAATCGGAGTCCGCCCTTGTAGGGCCCGATAGCGCTATTCATCTCAATACGAAAGCCCCGATTGACATAAATATCGCCCTGGTCGTCGACCCAGGGTACCCGGAACAGGATCGCCCGTTCCGGCTCGACCAGCCTCTCGAGAATCTTTGCCCCGAGGTACTCCGGATGTTGCTCGAGGACCAACGACACCGATTCCAGCACCTCGTGGACTGCTTGATGAAACTCCGGCTCGCTCGGGTTTTTGGCCTTCGCGGTCCCTAGGATCTCTTCTATGTATTGGCGCATCTTCAGCTTCTTTCTTGATTCGAATGTTTTGCGGCTGGCTATTGAGAGTTCGCCTGGATTCTTCCGGTCTTCATTCCTATTTTATCGACACCGTGTTTTATCCAGTTTAGACGAGCAAGTCCAGTTGGGGTGGCTACCGGGCAGGTCTTCTAGGTCTTCCGCGATATTGACGGTGCAGATGGAGCCTGCTAGAATAGTGCTCCGCGAACTCCAGGGATTGAAGGGAGAATTTGAAGCGCACTTGCTCGAGCAAAGGAAGGTTTGCGTCTGAATCGACATTGTGATCGAGAATACGCCGAAATAGGTCCGCTCCTGCTCCTATTTTCGAAATGAGGAAGGCCGGTTTAATGGACGCGCCCTTCACCCTAACCTTCGAGAACTTCTGGAAGTGGCTCAACGCCCACCCCAACTGCATCATTCGAGCTGGCACACCGGAAGCGGTCCTCTACGACGACGAGGATCTTCATTGGCATTTCGCCAGCGAGGCCGAAGGAACTCTTCTGGTCCAGGTCCTACGGGGGAAGCTCCTTCTAGGCGAGCTTCTGTTGAGGCCCGAGCAGGTCACGTATGTCCAGGGAGTCTCCGGGGAAGACGAAAAGGAGCACGTGTTTGAGCTGATCTCGGAGACGGAGACCGACCGCATCGCAGCCTACTTCTTCGTCCTCGCTCACGGCTACGAAGAAGAGGACCTTTCCTTTACGCCCGCCAGGGTTCACTAGCACTAACCGTCTGCCCCGCCGTGAAGCACCGGCGTTGCCCGGTAGACTGCGGTCTCCGAGGCAAACCAGTCCTTTACCGTTTCTTTCCAGCGAAGGAAGTGTGGGGTCTGTCCGTGGGCTTCCAGAGCCGCATCGTCTTCGTAGACTTCGTAGAGAAAGATGCGGTTGGCATCTTCGCGATCTTCGAGCACGTCGAAACGCAGGCATCCGGGTTCGTCCTGAACTGAATACTGGGCGTCGTCCAACATCGCCTCCATGAATCGTGGGCGGTGGCCAGACTTGATTTCGCTTATGACGACGAGGGCGATCATGTTGGTTCCTTTGACCTCACCTTTAGTCGGTTACTTGTTCCAGGATGGCAAAGTCCCCCGGATTCCAGGCCTGCGCGATCACGTAGAACTTGCCTCCCATCTTTCGGATCACAGCATTGTGGATATGCTGGAAGTTCTCCAAGCCGAGGTCTTCCTTGGGCATGATCGTCGATATCAGCGTGTCGCCGTCAAACACGTAGATGGGGGCTCCCTTCTTTCGGTTGGGCCCGTGGAGGCAACCCACCACAGCATACCGTCCCGAGTAGTCGATGTCGCAGGGGAAAGATCCCTGGGGAAGCTTCAAGGTCGAACGGTAGTGACCGTAGCGGGTGAAGCGTTCTATCTCGGAGTTGGGGCGATCCGCCACGTCGATTCTCTTTTGTCCCGGGGGCACGGTGATGCCGTGGCCGGTCCCGAACTGACCCAGCTTGCTACCCTTGCCACCAAAGGCCAGGTCGTGCCAATCTGCCTTGAAGGGGCTGGTGCTGGTGATTCTCGCCGTCAGCACGAAATCCAGACTGGAGTATCCCGTGGCTACATAGAAGAGCCCGTCTAACTGTTCGACGTCTGTGGGCACGAAGTTGCCGCTGCCCATGAAGTAGTCGCGGACCGCAGGTTGGTCGAAACCATTGTCCCCACTGGGAGCATTCAGGGTGTGGACCAACTTTCCATCTAGAGTAGTCGTCAATATCTGGCCCGTGCTGTTGGCGGGAAAGCTCAGATAGGGCGTGCCCCCTGAGTCGTACCAGATAGTCGTGTTGTGCATGTTGCTCTGTTTCAGGGCCTCGGCTGACTGCAGCATCCGCGTCGTCTTCAGGTCTCCACTGATCTGGATGATGCCGGCCCCGGACAGGGCAAAGTAGACTTCTCCCTTTCCGGCGCGGCGGTCTATGGCAAATCCTCCATGTGCCTTCTTCAGGACGCCGCCAGCTGCTTGTGGCAGGTGGTCTCCCTTGTACAGAACCCGAAATCGCATCTTGCCATTCCCGCTGACACCGGGAATCGAAGCGGGCAGCGACACTGCGGGCAGGAGTGTCGTCGGCCCGGCCGGAGTGACGCCAGGATGTCCATGGGGATGTGTATACGCCAGCGGAAGGGCTATTAGCAGAAAGATGAATCCGTAACAGATCAGGCTTGTTGATCTTATCATCGCGAGAAAACCTCCTTGTCTTGGTTTTAGCCTCAAACTTTACTGCCGGAGTCTATTAGAGAAAACGCCAAATTTAAACCGAATTCTAAATTTGTGGGACCAAGGTCCAGGTAGACGAAGACCGAGCGAGAACTCGTCGTACTTGCGATTTGAGGGTTTTCATCGCATGCTGGTAGAGCGTAGGACCAGCCCGAGGGAGCCTATCTTGGCATTTGGACTAGATGACCTACTGAAGCTCGCCGCCGAAGATAACGCTTCCAAGGCCCTCCAGGAAGGATTGAAGGCCGCCAGCGAGGGGGTCGGAAGGGAACTGGCGGATACTGACTTGAGTCCGGCGAAGCCGGAGCGCATTGCCCAGATCGGATGGACCCTTACTGATTCGGAAGCTGATCCGAAGTTAGAAGGGTTTGCTTACCTGGCGGAGGAGGTCGCAACCCTGGGCCTGTTCGTTGGGGCGGTACGGGAGGCCGGTGGTGTCACCGATGAAGAGCAGGAGGCGGTTTTGGATGCGGTCGAAGAAGTTGGCTCAAACGCACTCAAAGTCATCAGGGAACTGGTCCGGACTCGCTGACTACGTAAGATACGTAAGAGGAGCGAGCCGGTGGCGAGGTGTGAGCGTCGTCGTGTTCCTCGCTTTGGTGCCGAATTTCCAGCTCTCTGCTCAGCCGGCTCCCGCCCAAAATCCGTACACTTCAGCTGCCGATGTGAAGGCCGGTGCACGGGTCTTCCGGAATCAATGTGTCATTTGCCACGGTCTTGACGGAACCGGGGAGGCTGGCCCTGATTTGACGCGGCGCGAGTATCGAAACGCAAACGACGATTCCCGCCTCTTTCGCCTGATCAGTCGCGGCATCTCGGGGACCATCATGACCGACATGCGCCTCTCGGACCGTCAGGCCTGGCGGGCTCTGGCGTATCTAAGGACGTTACAGCAGCAGTTCCGCCCACGGCGTTTGAGTGGGGATCCAGATCGAGGCAGGATTCTATTTGAAGGTGAAGGAAAGTGTCGGGACTGCCATATGATCAACGGATTGGGGGGGCGCCTGGGTCCTGATCTGAGTGATGTAGGCTGGCAGCGAGCTCCCAGGTATCTGAGGGAGTCCATTCTCAACCCCAGTGAGGAAATAAGTCCCAGCTCGGAGCTATTCGCGGACGGGTCGCGGCGCTACTGGCCGGTGAGAGCCACACTCCCAGATGGGAGTGAGGTCGAGGCCGTCATCCTCAATGAAGATACCTACTCGATTCAGTTAATGGACGAAGACGAGCGACTTCTCTCCTTTCGAAAGGCGAACTTGAAGGCGATTCGAAAAGGTGAAGTTTCGACCATGCCCAGCTACCAAGAGACTTTTAGTGAAAGCGAGCTCGACGATCTGATCGCCTACCTGGCCTCACTGCGAAAGGAATGAGGGACGAAATGAGTTGTCTAGCCCGAGTTTCTCGTCACCGCCGGCTTGTCGGGACGAGGCCATCGTTCGTCTTCCTCGCCCTGCTGCTCCTCGGCCTAGGAGGATGTGCGGACGCTCCCCCAGCATCGCCGGGGCTTGAGCCCTCTCCATCCGAGGGGGTCACCTACGAAGATCTGCTGGGATCCGAAGACTATCCAGGGCATTGGCTAACTTACTCCGGTAGCTATCGTAGTAACCGCTACAGCAGCCTGGAGCAGGTCGATACGACCAATGTAGACCGTTTGCGGCTGCGCTGGGTGTTCCAGATGACGACCCCGGAGAAAGTCGAGACCACTCCCCTGGTTGTCAACCAGACGATGTACTTGACCGGACCTCCCAACGACGTTTTCGCTCTCGATACGCGGACAGGGCGTCCCTTCTGGTCCTACGAGCACAAGCTGCCTGAGCGGATCAGTGTCTGTTGCGGCCAGGTCAACCGCGGACTGGCTTTGTTGGAGGGGCGGCTCTTCATGGGGACCCTGGATGCCCACCTGGTTGCTCTGGATGCCAAGACCGGTGCTGTAATCTGGGAAACGGAAGTCGCCGATTTTCTGGAGGGCTATGCGATCACGGTGGCCCCGTTGGCCCTCAAAGACAAGATCATCATGGGTATCTCTGGTGGTGAGTACGGCATTCGCGGGTTCCTGGATGCCTACGATCCCAAAACGGGTGATCGTCTCTGGCGATTCAACACGATCCCGGGGCCGGGTGAGCCAGGGAACGAGTCCTGGGAGGGGGATTCATGGAAAACAGGCGGAGCTCCCACTTGGATCACGGGTTCCTTCGATCCGGAGCTGAATCTGCTTTATTGGGGAACCGGCAATCCCGCCCCGGACTGGAACGGCGAGGTACGCAAGGGAGACAACCTCTACTCTTCCTCGGTAATCGCCCTGGACCCGGATACCGGGGAATTGAAGTGGTATTTTCAGTTCACTCCGCACGACGTTCATGACTGGGACGCCGTCCAGATCCCGGTTCTGGTCGATAGCGAATTTGGTGGAGAGCAGAGGAAGCTGATGCTGTGGGGGAACCGCAACGGTTTCTTCTATGTTCTCGACCGGGAGTCCGGCGAGTTTCTGCTGGCTAAAGCGTTCGTCAAGCAGACCTGGGCCGAGAAAATCGATGAAAAGGGACGCCCGGTGCGAAGGCCGAACACGGCGCCTACTGAGGAAGGGACCCTTATCTACCCGGGCGTGCAGGGCGCCACCAATTGGTTCTCGCCCTCCTACAGTCCGAGGACAGGACTCTTCTATGTTTCCGTCTGGGAACTTGCAAACCTGTACTACAAGGGTGAGGCGGACTATAGTCCGGGCAGCCCATTTTGGGGTGGACTGGTTCAGGGAGCGGGTGGCGAGCCGGGTTGGGGAGCGATACGGGCACTGGTCCCTCAGACCGGCGAGCTCGCTTGGGAGTACCGTCTTCACACCGTTCCCTGGTCGGGCGTCATGACAACGGCGGGTGACCTCGCCTTCGGCGGAACTAGCGACGGCCAGTTCTTCGCCCTCGACGCCCGCACCGGCGAAGAGCTCTGGGTCGCCCATCTAGGTGGAACGATTGGCTCCAACCCAATTACCTATCTCACTGAAGGCAAACAGCAAATGGCCATTTCGGCCGGGAGTGCCCTGTTCACGTTCGAGCTCGAGTAGTATTCCGGGAAGTGATGGAAGAGTGTTAAAGGCATGAGAACGGATCGTAGCTCGTGTATCCGACTCCTACGGGTTCAAGCCGGCTTGTTCGTACTGGGGATATTCTTGTCTTCGACCGGGCTAGCGTTTTTTCCTTCGCTTAAGGAGTTACAGCCTAGAGGGGCCCAGCGGGGGACCGCCTTCAAGCTGACGCTAGTGGGAGGCGGTTTGACAGAGGGGATCGAGGTCCGAACGACGCTTCCCGCCTCCTTCACACCTCTTGCCGCACCGAAGCCAGGGAATCAGGGCCAGGACTCGGAGCGGGCGATCTTCCTGGTTGAGCTCGATGGCGATGCCCCGATAGATTTGTACCCGATTCGAGTTATCACGCCTACAGGAATGTCCAACCTACTTCTTTTTAGTGTTGGCAAGTTCCGTGAGGTTCAGGAAGAGGACGACACAGGTGCCGGGGCGATTGAAGCCAACCAGATGGTGGAAGCGCCCGTCACAGTCAACGGCACCCTGGTCGGTCCCGATCGCGATGCCTACCGCTTTCATGCCAATCGGGGAGATGAAATCGTGTTGGAGGTCGAGGGTCGCCGCGCCGGCTCAGCGCTCGACCCTGTCCTTAGGCTTCTGGATTCGGTACACCGTCAGCTTGCCTTCAACGATGACGCGCCGGGGCTTGGGGCAGACCCTCGTATCGAGTTCGCGGTACCCGCTGACGGGGAGTACCAGGTGGTCGTTCACGACGCTCGGTTCAGTCAGCAGGAGCAGAACTTCTATCGCTTGAAGATCGGACCGATCATCTATGCCGAGGGACTCTTTCCTTTGGGATGGCGCCGTGGGGAAAAGGCCTCTATCGAATTTCTTGGAGGCAATCTGAATGCGGGTATCCGCACTCAGGTCGATCTTGAAGGGGAAACAGGAGACTTGATCCGTGTGAGCCTTCCAGGTGAGGCAGGAAGCTTGCCCTTGCCCTTTGTCGTAGGAGATCTGCCCGAGGTTCTGGAACCGGAAGGGGAGGCAGGAGGCAGGTTGGACCCGTTGACTGTTGTCAACGGCCGCATTTCTCATCCTGGGGAGGTCGACAACTACCGCCTGGCCGTGTTCCCTGGCGAGCTCTGGACGGTCGAGCTCCATGCGGCCACGCTTGGGACCTCCCGCCTTTTTGGCAGGATTACGGCACTGGATCCGACAGGAAAGAGGCTGGGTTCCGCTGGCGACGAAGTGCCTCGGGAAAACGATTTCCGGCTCGTCGTTCTCGGGCCTACCAGCCCCGATCCTCACCTCAGTTTCGAAGTCCCTCCGGAAACTCACGAAGTTCTCATCGTGGTGGAAGATCTGGTGGGACGAGGGGGCCCTCTCTTCGGATACCGCTTGTGGGCTCGGAAGGAGCCTCCCGACTTTACGCTCGCCTTGACCACTCCCTATGTGAACGTGCCGGAATCGGGAACGGGTTGGGTCGAACTATCGGTTCGTCGGCGAGGCTACCACGGCCAGATCGTGCTCGATATTCCGGACGCCGGCACGGGTCTGATTGTTGAAGGAGGAATGGTTGGCTCAGAGCCAGATGATTCCGATACCCGATCCGTGATGAGGACCTGCATGTTGAGCCTGACGGCCCGGCCCGGCGCCAAACCCGGATTGCGGAAACTTCGTGTTCGTGGGCGAGTGCAGCTGCCGGATGGCTCGGTAATCGAGCGTTGGGCGGTGGGACCGGGACTGCTCACCGAGGTGGCCACCGGTAC
Organism: Acidobacteriota bacterium; assembly: GCA_965219855.1. Taxonomy (GTDB): domain Bacteria; phylum Acidobacteriota; class UBA6911; order RPQK01; family JAJDTT01; genus CAUZIZ01. The sequence goes on along the minus strand of CBDCOR010000004.1, from coordinate 113,981 downwards.
CGGGATTCCCGACCCCAGTCTGCGCATGACGGAGCAGCCATTTAGTGCTCCTTGGCTGGGCCTGAAGCTGCCCCTAATGGTGGCGGAAGAAATTCCAGTCAGCTTCGTCCTCGAGAGCCCTCCTCGAGTGCGGCTGGTCCAGGGAATGCCGCACGAGTTGAAGTGGCGTCTCCTTTCTTCGGACCCTCAAATATCGCTGCCCAGGAAAGTCGTGGCAACGAGCATGGGTGGGATAGAGGTGAGAACGAAGGTGAGCGAGGATGAAGAGGATGGCTCCGGCACAGTGACGCTGGTAACCACGATCGGAACCAGGCCGAGCAGGTTCAACGTAGGCCTGACGGCCGAGGTAGAGCAGGGGGGACGAAAACATCAGGTTCGTTCTAGGAGCGTAATTATAGAAGTTGTCCAGGGCTATCGGTTGGTGGTGGGAGCAAAGGGCTTCGCAATTCAGCCCGGGGCAGAGGCGGAACTGGCGGGAAGGTTGGAGAGAGACCCTCTCTTCGATCAGGCGGTCACGATCAAGCCGGAGAACTTCCCTAGAGGAGTCTCCTGCTCGTCGGTTGAGGTGCCGCCCAGTGAGTCGGATTTTCGGATTCGTTGTGCGGCCGAGGCCTGGGCTTCTCCCGGGGAACACATTATTGAGCTGACCTCGTCCTCGGTGCTGGCGGGACGCGAAAAGGAGAAGGTCCCCTACAGTATCCCTCCGGTGACGGCGCCGTTGATCATTGCTTCTGCCCAGAATCCGATACAGGCATCCGGGGCTCGATAGGCAGCAGCAGGGAGCGCACAGAAGTCGGTCCCTGTTTGGTTTAATAATGGAGGTTTGAAATGTCCTTTCCAAGAATGCTTCGCTTGCGTCAAGAGTTTGATTCCCAACGAGTTGAGGACGTCGGGAGCGAAGTTGCAAGTCAACTGGCAAGTCTAGCGTTGGGCGACAAGGTCAAGCCGGGACAGACAGTGGCGATCACGGCCGGCAGCAGAGGCATCGCCAACATAGCGACCGTTATTCGCGCGGCGGCCGAGCACTTCCGGGGATTGGGAGCCCAACCCTTCATCGTTCCCGCGATGGGCAGTCATGGAGGGGGAACGGCTGAAGGCCAGCGGGGAATCCTGGAGAGCTATGGAATTACAGAGGAATTTACTGGAGCCCCCATCCGATCCTCTATGGAAACCGTGATCGTTGCCCAGACAGAGGGTGGCTTACCGGTTCACTTCGACCGCAACGCCTACGAAGCAGACCACGTTGTAGTTTGTGGGCGCGTCAAGCCTCATACCGGTTTCGTCGGGGAGATCGAGTCGGGCTTACACAAGATGATGCTTATCGGCCTGGGGAAGTTTGAGGGAGCCAAGCTCTATCACCGGGCGATTCAGGACTACAGTTTTTCGGAGATCATCCAGGCGGTGGCCGAGGTCATCCTGGAGAAATGTAGCGTGGTAGCAGGGCTGGCCCTGGTCGAGAATGCCTATGAAGAGACGGCCCTGATCGAAGCAGTGGCGCCGGAAAGGTTCTACGAGCGAGAGAAGGCCCTGCTGAAATTGGCGGCCGCATGGATGCCGCGCTTGCCCTTCAGGGAAACGGATCTGCTGATCATCGACGAGATCGGCAAGAACATCAGTGGTTCGGGCATGGATACTAATGTGGTGGGTCGCAAGTACAATGACCACGAGGCAACCGATCGGGACAGTGTTTCCTGTAAGCGAATCTTCATACGTGGGCTCACCAGAGAGACTCACGGAAATGCCTGCGGACTGGGCATGAGCGAAGTGACCAATCAGCGCACCGTGGATCAGATCAATCTCAGCGCCACCAGGATCAACGCCTTGACCGGTGGACACCCCCCGGCGGCAGCCATTCCGATCGCCTTCGAGAGTGACAGCGAAGCCGTGGCCGCAGCGCTGGCAACGGTGGGTCTGGTCGAGGCTAAAGATGCACGGGTGATCCACATCACGAACACCCTGTTGGTATCCGAGGTAATGGTCAGTGAGGCCTATCTACCAGAGATCGAGGGGCGCAAGGATTTGGAAATCCAAGAGGACCCTGACGACATGAGATTCGATCTCGACGGGAATCTGTTTCCTGTCGCAGGCGTGCCTGCCGCCTCCGAGCTTGTAGAAAAAGTCTGAACTAACCTGAAACTTCATTGGACGGACGTAGCTTTGGCCTCCAGGCCGAAGTCTTATTTTTCCGAGCCTTTGGCTCGGACGGCGGCCTGGAGGCCGAAGCTAGTGCGCCTGTGAAGGCGTTTGATCAGAAGGGTGAAAGTCCCTTCCAGGCTAACGTTACCGGCCTGAAGTCGACAGTGGTAACTGCGTTTCCGTGAGGAAGGGTGGAGAGCAACCTGAGACGAACGACCAATCCGTAACGCAAGTGAACTCGATTCGGCCAAGCCTGTCGGGGAGGGTCCTGGCAAAGCCCGAACCCTTGACCGCGCGACGGCTATCCCTCCGACCTGAACGGTCTGCCCGGGGGGATAGACGCGGCAAGTCACGGCGGTGAAGTAACGTGACAAAGCGACCGTGACGAAATGGCAATGCGGTGGTTGGAGATGGAGAGGTCGGAAGGTCAAACGAGATAAGCAGGGAGATCTGTCGGGTGAGGGACGTGGACGACCCATCGTGAGAGCTCGCAGTGGGGGACGCTGCGTGAGCAATGGCCCAGGCCCGCGGTGCAGTATCGCCCGCCGAAGGGGAGCGAACCTGGCGATACCGGTGAGGTCGGTTGAAGCGGCTCGACAGAAGTCAGAGCTCCCATAGTAGCGGGGAAGCCGTGCAGCAAAACGCGGTGGAGCGAAGGGGAGCAGGAAGGTAGATGCGAAATGACTAAATCGCGGAAACGTAACTCCGCCCAAAGGCGGGACTACATCCCGGTCACAGTGCCGTTTTCGGCTAGCCCGGCTGGAGAGCCCGCTGGCATCGAACAGTGGGCTCATCGCGCGGTTTGGACGGATCGCATGTTGGAGACACTTTTGAAAGGAAAGGTGAGAGGAGGGAAATGGCACACGCTGATCGATAAGGTGTTTTGCAGCCGGAACCTTTCCAGCTCGGCCGAGAAGGTCTTGGGCAGGAAAGGAGCGGCGGGAGTGGACCGGCAAACGTGGGGGGATTTCGCCGAACACGAGCGGGAGGAACTCGAATGGTTGCAGGAAGAACTGCGTGAGGGGACCTATCGTCCGGCAGCGGTGCTGCGGAGGTGGATTCCCAAAACAGGCAGTTCGGAAAAGCGACCGCTGGGGATTCCGACCGTGCGGGATCGAGTCGTGCAAACGGCTTTGGTCCACGGGATCGAGCCGATTCTGGAGGCCACGTTCCATGATCGAAGCTACGGCTTTCGTCATGGGCGAGGGTGCCACGGCGCACTGCGGTACGTCGAAGAGCTGCTCGAAGCCGGTTATGTGTATGTCGTCGACGCGGATCTGAAGGGTTACTTCGATACGATCCCGAAAGATCGACTGTTGGACCTGATCCAACAGAAGATATCGGATCGCCGCGTGCTGGGCCTGGTTCAGCTGTTTCTGAATCAGGGGATACTGGAAGAGCTGCGTAAGTGGATTCCGGAAGCCGGAGTCCCCCAAGGCGCCGTTCTTTCTCCGGTGTTGTCGAATGCCTACCTCAATCCCCTGGACCATCGGATGGCCGATCTGGGCTTCCAGATGGTGCGCTACGCGGATGACTTTGTCCTGCTGTGTCGCGCACCCGAGGAGGCTGAAGCGGCCCTGGCCGAAGGGCGGGACTGGGTGGAGGACAACGGGCTGAGACTGCATCCCGAGAAGACACACATCGTGGACTCGCGAGAGAAGAGCTTTTCGTTCTTGGGCGATTCGTTCCGAGGCCGTTTTCGGTTTCCACGAGCGAAGAGCCACCGAAAGTTCGTCGAGCGCATTCACGAGCTGACGCCGCGCAAGTCGGGCGACTCGCTGGAGGTCATCCTCCAGCGGCTCAATCGCTCGACGCAAGGCTGGTTCAACTACTTCCGGCACTGTCATTGGAACATCTTCAAGGACTACGACGGTCTGATCCGTCGTCGTTTGCGACGCCTGCTTCTGAAGCGCAACCGGAAGAATAGAAAACGCCTCTGTCGAAATCACCGTTGGCCCAACGCCTTCTTTACGGATCATGGGTTCACGAGCCTGACTGACGCCCATATCCGTTTCGTCCAATCCATAGGAACCTACTGACTGGAGAGCTGTATGCGGGAGAATCGCACGTGCAGTTCGGAGGGAGGGGAGCCGGGTGACCGTGCTTCCCTACCCTATCGTCCCTCGACTGAAGTTTCTTTCCTGTACGATCCGGCGCAGCCGGTGGCGCTACTAAGCTGAAACTTGATTGTCGAGCTTCCGAACTTCGGCGTTCGTATTGTTCGGTGTTTTGCGGTTTGAGATTTGGGCTTTTCTGCTTCCCGAGAAGGCAACCGCTAAACCGAAGTTACCCTGAAAACTAGCTGAAAAACAACCTGTAAGCCATTGTGGATCATCAGGTAAGGGTCTTTTTGTGTTCGACAATTTGTACCCATGTAATAGTTGGTTTAGTGTCCTTTATTATCGGTAGTATGTGATATTATAGTGCCCATGTACATCGAATCCGTTCCCAACCGCAACTCGCCCCCGGCCATTCTCCTGCGCGAGTCCTACCGGCAAGCCGGCAAGGTGCGCAAGCGCACTCTGGCTAACCTCAGCAAGTGGCCCGCGGAGATCGTCGAAGGCCTGCGCAGCCTCTTGAAGGGAGGCTCCGTCATCTCCGACTTGAGCCAAGCCTTCCAGGTCCAGCGCACTCGCCCCCATGGTCATGTGGCGGCCGTCTTGGGTACCCTGCGCCGCCTCGGTTTGGAGCGCTTACTGGCCACTCGCAACAGCCTGCAGCGCCGCCTGGTAGTGGCCCTGATCGTGGCGCGCATCCTGGAGCCCCGCTCCAAGCTGGCCACCGCACGCGGATGGGATCCCCAGACCCTGTCCAGCAGCTTGGGCGAGCTCTTACAGGTGGAGGCCGCGACGGCCGATGATCTGTACGGCGCCTTGGACTGGCTGCTCGTTCGACAACCAAAGATTGAAAACCAGCTGGCGGCTCAGCGCCTGCAGGACGGTTGCCTCGTGATCTACGACGTCACCTCGACCTACTTCGAAGGGAGGAGTTGCCCGTTGGCCCAGCGGGGGTATTCCCGAGACGGCAAAGGGGGTACGCTGCAGATCGTCTTCGGCCTGCTGTGCGAAAGGCTGCCCCGTCGCGGTCGAGGTCTTCGAAGGCAACCGAGCGGACCCCACAACAGTGACCAGGCAAATCCAAAAACTGCGCTAACGCTTCGAGTTGCGCTCGGTGGTGGTGGTCGCCGATCGAGGAATGCTGACGGAAGCCCGCATTCGGGAGGAGCTCAAGCCGCTGCCCGGCATGGGCTGGATCACGGCCCTGCGAGGCCCTCAGATCCGCAAACTGTTTCAATCCGGTCCGCTGCAGCTGTCCCTGTTTGATCAACGCGACCTGGCCGAGATCCAGAGCCCGGACTACCCCGGGGAACGGCTCATTGTCTGCCGTAATCCCCTCTTAGCGGAGGAACGGGCCCGCAATCGCCAGCAACTGCTCCAGGCGACCGAGCTGGAGTTGGAGAAGATTGTCCAGGCAACGCAACGTCCGAAGCGTCGCTTCAAGGGCAAGGATCGGATTGCCCTGCGGGTGGGCAAAGTCCTCAACCGCTACAAAGTGGGCAAGCATTTTGTCCTGGAGATCGGCGAGGAGTCCTTCTCCTACCAGCGCCGGCAGGAGCGCATCGAGCAGGAGGCGGCACTGGACGGGATCTATGTGATTCGCACCAACCTGGCCCACGAGCAAATGGATGCCGAACAAACGGTGGCTGCCTACAAGGGGTTGTCCGTCGCCGAACGGGCCTTCCGCAGCTGTAAGAGTGTCGATCTGAAGGTCCGACCCATTTACCACCATCTGGAGGATCGGGTCCGCGCTCACGTCTTTCTGTGCATGCTTGCCTACTACGTCGAGTGGCACATGCGACAGAAGTTAGCTCCGATCCTGTTCGACGACGAGGATCCCGAGGCGGGGAGGCAGCTTCGCGATTCGGTGGTGGCACCCTCTCAGCGCTCTCCTCAGGCCCTCCGCAAGGCTCACCGCAAGCGCACCGTTGAGGGTGGGCCCGTGCACAGCTTTCAGACCTTGCTCAGCGATTTGGCCACGATCTCCAAAAACCGGATTCAGCCGCAGTTGCCCGGCTCAGCAGCCTTCGACAAAATCACCCGTCCCACATCGCTTCAGCAGCGAGCCCTGGATCTCCTCGGCGTTCGTCTATAATGTACCCAGTACCGACGCAGCTGATTTGTAGCATTACCCCAATCTTAACAATAGGTTACATCACTTTTCTACGAGGTAACTTAGGGCTAAAGGCTAAACCGCTGAATATCGAACACGAATTTCAAAGGAAACCCCTTTAGCCTTCGTGTTCGATGTTTAGCGGTTCGAGATTTAGGCTTTCTTTCTACTCAGGAGAAAGAAACCGCAGAAAATACTCAACCGCAAAATATCGAACAGGCGAATTTCGAAGGCCGGATCAGGCGACGCTGGTCTTTGTGGGTAGCCAAAGTTTCTTTGTCGAATGGGGCAGCACCGCTGGGGAGCTACTAAGCTGAAACTTCATCGAGCAGTGTCCTACTTCGGACATGCTGCTATCGATGTCAACCAAAGTTTCGTTCTCGAATGGGACGGCACCGCTGGGGGGCCACTAACCTGAAACGGAACTTGAACGAAGTCGTCTGAACGTCGCACGTTGCTTGGGAAGACGTTGTTTTGATGTGAACTGCAATAGTGCAAGAGCCTCGTCCGGCAGAGCCGCGAACGACTTGACTTGTCTGCAATATGGGCCCAAGTTCCGGCCGTCGAGGACGACGAAGTCAGGAGGAAGCTGGACAACAGCAGAATCTTCCCTATCTCCGACCCGAGTTTCTTTCTCGAATGATCTGGCTCGCAGCCGGTGTGTCTAGAGTATGCCTGCCTTCGCCTGTTGAGCTTGCAAGGCAGCCCGATAGCGGTGAGAGGCTTCCTCGTCGAGGCGACAGCTCTTGCCCTTGTACACGACCGCAAACGCCCTGCGATGCCTGATCTCGGAGCGATTGGCATTGGCACTGTGAATCATGTTGCCATGGTGGACTACTAGATCGCCTGGTCGCATCCGAACGACGACTTCTCTGGCACGGTCTTGCTCTCCATAGTCTGTAATCCCTTGAGAGAAGCCGATGATCTTGGTGGGGTTGTGGGGTCGTATGCCCTGTAGGTGGGAGCTGGTTACGTATCGCAGAGAGCCATTCTCATCGTCCACGAAGTCGAGGGCCAACCAGAATGTCGCCACATGGTTAGGCCTCAGGCAGAAGTAGAAGTTGTCCTGGTGCGGAGGCGTGACGTGATGGGTTTGAGGAGGTTTATCAAACCACTCGACTGAGGGCTTCACGGGTTCGCCCACAAGGGCTTCGGCCAGATTCATCCATTTGTCTCGTTTGGTAAGCTCCTCGAAGAAGGGGTCCTCCTCCATGAATTGCAGTTGTTTGAGTGTTTCTGGGCTGGAGCGGTCCTGGTAGAAGGCGTGCGTCGCCGGCAGTTGGGGCACAATCTCCCTGATGTATCGATCCAGGTGATGTGTGAGTTCTGCCATCTCTTGCTTCGTCAGGAACTTGGGGATGAGAGCATGCCCATCACGATCGTAGTCTGCTTTAAGCGCGGTGTGGATCATCAGGCTTGTCTCCTCGTTCCATCGAGATAAGTAATAAAGGTCGCGTTCTTCACAACTCGCCGATCCAGGGCAACTTCGACTCAGCCGCGAGTTTCGATCTTGCTGCTGGCAGGACTTGGTCGATCGGCCCCGTCGACCAGCCCGCCCTGCGGGCCAATTGAAATCCACTCATGGGTCTCTGACGCACGGAGGATTGCCAGGTTCACGAACAGGGTTTGTATGCCCTCTTCCAGGCTGCATAGAGGCACTGCCTTTCCTTCGACGGTGTCGAGGAAGGAATTCGCTTGGCGGACGAAGAGGGTATCTCGTTCCAGAGATTGACTCTCGTCGTGCCACTCGGACTGGGGTTGGGACATCCAGCGCCAGCGGTTTCGATGCATCTCGAATCGGACGGTCCCGTCTTCACATACTACCGTGATGACGATTTCATTCGGCGCCTGGTACTGGTTGAGGCTGTAGCTGGCAAGTACGCTCTGGTGCCGTGCCACGACATGAACGGTGTCCTCAACCTCCACACCTTCTAGGAGCTTGTGAGCCGAATCCGCGGCGAGATTGGTGATCGGGCCCAGCAGCCATTCAGAAGCGTTCAGGATGTGGGTCAGGGCGTCCTGAACCGCCCCACCACCGGTGGCACGATCCTTGTAGTAGATTTCCCGGTAGGCGGGACGGTTGAAGGGAAAGTTCTGACCACAAAAGGCGACTAGCTGCAGCGGTTTTCCAAATCGTCCTTCTAGGATCGAGTTTCGCATCGCTGCCAACATGGGGTGGGCCCTATAAACGTAGGCCACCGCCATCCGGGTCTTCGCGGTCTCGGCCGAGTCTTTGAGACGATCAATTCCATCGAGGTGGGTGCTCAAGGGTTTTTCGATCAGTGTGTGGACGCCGGCCTGAGCCAAACGGATAGCCATCGATACGTGTAGGTGGGCGGGCGTGCAGATGACGGCAGCATCCGGTGGGTGCAGCATGGCACCCTCGAAATCGTCGAAGGCTTCTTCCAACTCGTATCCGGTCCGCACCCGCTGGCGGATTGAAGAATCGATTTCACAAACTGCGACCGTTGCACGGCCAGTTTGCTGAAAGCACCGGACATGGCGTTCGCCAATTGAGCCGGCTCCTATCACTAGAACGCGCATCGCTTTGACCCACCCGAGGTCATCGAGATTGAGAATTGAGTTCACAGTAGGCAGGGTCAGTTTTGGGATGTCAAGTAAGGATTGGGCAGACGCCGGCTACGACTGCTGGCATCGGCCCTCCTTCATGACGGAGATTGAAAGGGCATTCCGCCGGAAGCCACACCCGGCCACTGGCCGTGGTTTTTACGGGTCTGAGCCCGGTATGCACTCTCGACGTTGGATTCTTGTTCCATTTCGCAGTGCTCCCGGCGGAAACTCAAGTTCTGCTGCTTTCTTGATTTCCATATCGACGTGATGCGGGAGTCCTTTATCCCCGGTGTCAGGGGGCACCCAAAAGCGGCCAGTGAGGGCCACTTCAAAACCGGCCATTTTCAAGAGCCATTGAGGGCCGCATCCGGCGTAGGATGCGCCGATGGCCAATATATTGAAAATGGAAAAGAAGCAAACGGTTTTGGCGCTCCTGAAGCTGGGCTGGTCGTATCGTCGGATCGAGCGAGAGGTGGGAGTTCGACGAGAGACGATTGCCCGCTATGATCCCTCCCGAGATTCAAAACCGGCCAAAGTGGCCCCCGGCTCGGAGGAGCAAAAGCGGCCAAAGCGGCCCCCGGGTCTGCGCAGCTTCTGTGAGCCCTTTCGGGAGCAGATTGAAAAGAAACTCCAGCAGGGATTGCAGGCCAAGCGGATCTGGCAGGACCTGGTCTTCGAGCAGGGATTCGGGGGAGCCTACAACTCCGTCAAGCGCTTCTGTGGAAAGCTCAAGGCGGAGAGTCCTCGCGTGTTTGCTCGGGTGGAAACTCCCCCCGGTCGGGACCTGCAGATCGACTTCGGCAAAGGAGCCCTGACTCGGACCGAATCGGGTCGTTACCGCCGTCCTCATCTGTTCAAGGCCGTCCTCTGCCACTCGCGCCACTCCTATGAGGAAGTCGTCTGGCGGCAGGAACTGAAGACGTTCATCCGCTGTGTCGAGGAGGCTTTTCACGCTTTTGGAGGCGGCGTGGAGGTGGTTCGCCTCGATAACCTCAAGGCCGGGATCACCCGGGCTTGCTTGGTGGACCCCGAGGTCAATGCCGTCTTCAGTGCGCTCGCTCGCCACTACGGCTTCGCCGTGCTGCCCATCCATCCGGGCGCTCCGAACGAGAACGGAAAAGTCGAAAGAAGCATCGGATATACCGACTCCAGCGCGCTCAAAGCTCGCCGCTTCGAGAGCCTGGATGCGCAGAATGAGCATCTGCAGAGTTGGAACGAGCGAATCGCCCGCCAGCGCATCCACGGCACCACCAAGCAGCAGGTCTGGCCCCGCTTTGTCGAAGAACAGAAGCATCTCCGACCGCTTCCGGATTCCCGCTTCAGTTTCTTCCGCGTGGGCCGTCGAACGGTCTCCACCGATGGCCACATCGAAGTCGACCGAGCGTTCTACTCGGTGCCCAATCATCTGCTCGGTTGTGAAGTCGCCGTGCACTGGGATGATCGTATCGTCCGCGTCTTCTTTCGTGAGCAACAGGTGGCCCTGCATCCGAAGCACCCGCCGGGGAGATTCCGAACCGAAACGAGCCATCTTCCGGAACGCAAACGCTACGCGCACTATCGAACCGAGCATCATCTGCTGAAGCAAGCCCGAGCCGTGGGTCCAGAGGCGCACCGCTGGGCCGAGCGAGCTCTGGAGGTCCGAGACATGCTCGCCTACCGACTCGTGCAGGGCATGATCTCGCTGACCCGCCGCTACCGCGCTTCGGTCGTCGACGAAGCCTGCGGCAAGGCGCTCGCACATGACGCCTTCCGCTACCGGACTCTGGTGGCTTTGTGTAAGCGACTGGACGTGCCGCAGCGCTCTTTGTTTACCTCCGAGCACGAGTTGATCCGACCGCTGTCCGAGTACCAGATCACCGATCCCACAGGAGAACCAGAATGATCTCATCAGAACTGGAACGAAAACTTCGTCACCTCCGGCTCTCGGGCCTGGCTCAGGTCTTTGACGTTCGCCTGCAACAAGCCGTCCAGGGAAGGCTCAGCCATCAGGAGTTCTTTGAGCTGCTGATTGATGACGAGCTGACCCGCCGTCGGGACCGGCTGTTGGAGCGACGTTTGCGCCAGGCCCAGTTTCCGGAACAAAAGCACTTGGAGGACTTTAACTTCTCCTTTAACCCCTCCATCAACCGGCAGCAGATCTTCGATCTGGCTACCGGCCGATTCATCCAACAGCGCCGCGGCTGGTTGGTCATCGGTCAGACCGGAGTCGGCAAGAGCCATCTGATCATCACCGTCGGGATCAAGGCGGTCGAAGCCGGTCACCGGGTGCAGTACAAGTCGGCTTTCGATCTGCTGGAAGACATCGCCGAAGCCACGGCCACCGGCAGACGCCGATCTTACATTACGGAGATGACCCGGATCCCGCTGCTGATCCTCGAGGATCTGGGACTCCGCAGAGTGCCGGAGTCGGCGGCAGAAGATCTGTTGGAGATCCTGCACCGCCGATACCAGAAGACCTCGACGATCCTCAGTTCGAATCGACCCCTGGAGGACTGGGGCGCGATGCTGGGAGGAGATACGGCGGCCACCTCGGCGCTGCTGGACCGCTTCCTGCACACTTCGGAAGTCACCTTCATTCGGGGCAAGAGCTATCGCCTCTACGAGCGACAGCAACGAGAGAAATCCACCCCGAAGCGAGGGAAAGAGAAATGACACCTGCGAGGCGAGTGCTGTGAGTGCGGGCTTGTCCCCTACTCGCAGACCCTGGGACTCAGCCCCAGGCTTCGTAGATTGCCCGCTCCGAGGGAGGGGTCAGGACAGGGTGGGGCATGAGATCATTGCTTGAGGGGCCTCTGAGCGAATGTTTTTTGAAAAAAGGAAGCCAGGAAGAAGCCGTGTCGTTGAAACCAAGCAGAGACCATGGAAGCCAGGCTTCTCGAGTTTCCCCCAACACCCCCGGAAAGCCGTGGAAACTGCCGCGCTATGGAAACCGTGGGAAAACGGCTGCCTCGCGAAGACGACTCCAGGAGGCGAGTTTTTCCACCGTTCCCACAGCGCTTGGAAAACTCCTCCGGACGGAGTTTCCCACAGTTCCCACCGCTTCTACGGCTGAACACACAACAAAGCCTCCTCCCCCCGCTTCGCGGGGAGGGCTTCACAAGGGATTGAAATGACTCGAACCGGAGGATATAACTACTGAATCACTGGCCGGTTTTGACCCGGCCCCGCCTGGCCGCTTTTGAAGTGGCCCCCGACATCCCCGGGCGATCGGAGCATTCCTCGAGGGATACTGACTAGGCCCAAAAGAAGTAGATGAAAGTGGACTAAACCACATGTAAACACCTGAAATGCCAGACCTGACGGGTATTCTGGGGTTGTCAAAGAAACTTCAGAACAAGCCGAAAGGAGGCATTTCAGGTGAAGAAAAAGGATAGCGCAATCATCCGCAAACGGGAAGCAGAGGTTGCTCAGCGATTGAGCCCCAGCTGGAACGGTCAAGACCCGAAACCGGTGCTCTCGCCCGAGGTCATCAGCTACGAGGTCTCGGAGAAAACGGGTGCGGTCAGTTACGGTGGTCTGGGGCTGCTGCAGCAGGTGGTGAAGTGGAGTGGGCTGGGGAAAGCCATTGACCAGGCGGTGACGCTGCTCAAACGCCACCAACCGTACCACGAATCGGACCACGTCCTGAGCCTGATCTACAACGTGGCCACGGGCGGGACCCGCTATCAGGATATTGAACTGCGACGTCAGAGTGTGAGTTTCCTGGAGGCGGTGGGAGCCGAGAAGATCCCCGCCCCCAGCACGGCCGGAGACTTTGTGCGCCGCTTTGACGCGCCCGACGTGGTGGATCTGATGGAAGCCGTCAATGCCAGCCGCCTCAAGGTCTGGGCCCAACAACCGGCCCGTTTCTTCCAACGGGCGGAGATCGACGTGGATGGGACGATGGCCCCCACGAGCGGCGAATGCAAGGAAGGGATGGAGATCAGCTACGACGGGCAGTGGGGCTATGCGCCGCTGATCGTGACGCTGGCCAATACGGGAGAGGTGCTCTATGCGGTCAACCGCTCGGGCAACCGTCCCTCTCATGAGGGAGCGGCCGAATGGCTGGATCGGAGTATCGAGCTGGTTCGAGAGGCGGGTTTTCGGAAGGTGCGCCTGCGCGGGGACACGGATTTTTCGCTGACGGCTCATTTTGACCGTTGGACGGAGGCGGGCGTGGAGTTTGACTTCGGGATCGACGCCCATCCGAGCTTCGTCAAGTGGGCGGAGGCGTTGCCAGAAGCGAGATGGAAAGAGCTGGGGCGCCCCAGCCAGGGGAAAGGAAAAGGGAAGAAGCGGCGCCAGCGGCGGGACAAAGTGAAGCCGGAGATTGTCAAGAGACGCGGGTTCAAGACGCTGACGCTGGAACGGGAAGAGATTGCGGAGATCGACTACCGTCCGAGCAAAGCGAAGCGAACCTATCGGATGGTGATCTTGCGCAAGACGATCCTGGTCGAGAAAGGCCAGAAGCGGCTGCTGCCGCAGACGCGCTACCACTTTTATGTCACCAATATCTCGGCCAGAACGTTGGGAACGGCGGGAGTCGTACGGGAAAACAACCGGCGCTGCAACCAGGAGAACGTCATTGAACAACTCAAGAACGGAGTCGAGGCCCTGCGGATGCCCTCGGATACGCTGGTAGCCAACTGGGCCTATCTGGTGATTGCGGCTCAAGCCTGGAATCTGAAGGCCTGGATGGGGTTGGTGCTGCCGGCGCGACTGCAAGCCCGAGAGCTGGTGAAGATGGAGTATCGCCGTTTCCTGCGAGAGGTCATTGAAATGCCCTGCCAGATTTTGCGCAGGGGCCGACAGTTGGTCTATCGGCTGCTGGATGTCAATGGTTGGAGCCGTCTTCTCTTGGAAGGCAGTAAGTGGTTGAAACACCGGCCAGCTACCTGAAACTGAAAGGAGATAAAGTAGCTCCGAGGGTCGCCAGAGCTGGGGCGAGGTGTATCTACAAACGCCCCCCAAGAGGGCAGAATCGTTTTCCCTGAGCGATCGGCGTGGAGGACAGCTGAACACGTGCCTGTTCTGAGTGACTTCGCGCCGAAATTTAGAATTTAGGTCTCCAAAATGGCTCCTCGGAGCCGACAAAGGGGTCTATTTTCGAACTTGCGCTTATTTTGGGACTAGTACCCTGTTAACCCAGAAATCGTGGGTACTTCGGGTCGATCATCTCGCTTCTTTCGTTTCACGAGCTGGGAGTGGGCAAGCCCGTGTCAGGGAGGGCGGCCCGTCATGGGTAATGTCAGGGTTGCCTGTGCCGATATGCGAGTTGAAGGTCGTTTCTTGGGACAAACAGATTAGATGCCGAACTCCTCTCGGCCCGGAGCGACCTTCCCGAGACACCAGATTCGAGCTTGGGCGGCTATGAGGACGGACGCAAGGCTTAGACAGTAGATACTGGCTTGCCGAGAGCACAACCAAGCCGAGAGCGCAACCAAAGAGATCAACGGGTTAGTCGAAGAGGAGGGTGCTGAAAACTGTTGACTTTTGTCATCGTGCTCAAGTATACTGCGCAGCGTCTTCTGAAACGGCAAACCCTCCGTGAGGTGGGGTCGCAAAGCGGAGGATCTTCCCTGAAACTGCCCTTTGCATCGAACGGGAAGACTGCCACGCTGCCGAGGAAGCTCCCTGGTAAAGCGTCAGGTATCCTATTGGGTCTGGATATCTGGCTAAGGACCGTTTTGGTGGTTCTTAGTCTTTTATTAGGTATGGGTGGAGGCAGAGTGGTGTTCTTCGATGCGGTCACCCTTTCTTAAATGACAGCACCGTTATCTTAACCGGTTTAGCCCGTTTGGGTCTGCCGGACCAGCAAGTTGTATGAGTTGCATCGAGAGTGTCTAGAGCCTGAGAGGAGTTCTTGGCATCAGGATAATTGAGGTAAGGAGAGGTACTCAGAATGAAAGCACGAATATCGCTGACGAGAGTTTTGTTTTCGCCAATCGTCCTGTGTGGCTTGCTGACGTTCCTCGTGGGTGTGCAGCCTGCAGTAGCGCAGGGACCGGACGTTGGAGTCCCAGATGCTACGGGCCCGGATCTCACCGGTGAAAACCAGCAAAGTGGGCGGTTTGTTAATGTGGTGCAGGGTCAAGAAGCACTCGGCCAAATCGACAGTGGTAATCTGAATGACGTAGACTATAAACTTAGGCGACATTTCTCGGTGAGGGTTCCGAGCGGTCTGGGTGCGTTCACGCTTTGGTTCTTCGACGGAAATACTCGGCCTGCCTCAGGCCAACCCGTTTGGGACCAGTGCCAGGGTGCCGGTTGCACCAGTTTAATGAATCAGATGACGTACCGGGTGTATCGGGATCCGAGCGGTCCAATCGCACTCTCCGATGTACCGTCAACGTCCGCGTCTCCCCCTGACCCCTTTGACCAAGCTCCTCCCGCCAACACGGATCCTTTGGATCTGATAGCTACTTTCGAGGGAGAGTTCATGCCGGAGGACCAGTGGATGAGCTTCCCGATGACACAGGACCTCGGTGCCTGCGGATCGCGCAGGGTTGGCGATGGTACAGTAGTCGCGAACGATCTCTGCGGCTACCATGTGGTGGCAGAATGGGTCCCTCACGCTGCGGCTCCTTTCATTCATTCAGATCAACACTCTAACTTCAAGGTTGCAGTCGGGGCTCCAGGTGCCGAGATTTTCGTCTTCGACCTATCCAATCTCGGCTACATTGCCTACAACTTCGGTGCCCGTGCTCAGTTCCCGGGGCCAACCAGCTACGACGGGACCTTTATGTTCAACCTCAAGTTGGACCTTGCCGTTTCGCCAGGACCAGGAGATATATTCACCTTTTTGTTCGACGGCGATTTCGATGCACGGGACGACGGCGACGACTTCAACACTACGGGGTTTGGACCCTTTCCTTTCCCCACCAATGCCCAACTAGAGGGTGACCATGCTGGGGAGGATCCCGACGACCTGTGTGATCCTGCGCAGCAGCCACCAGGTGCGTGCCGCTTTACTACCTGGTCACCTAATGTTTTCTATGAACTGACTGCCCCTTGGGGGTATCTGGACCGCGACCAGTCCCACTCCATCCGGCAATCGAGAGTGGGAAGCTTTTCGATTGGGCATTCCTGATCCTTTAAATCCTTTTGATCCTCCTGCTGTAGTTGATGATGAGGTCGATTCGATCCCCAATGGAAACTACCTTCTCACGATCAAGGGTTTGGACGAAGCCAACACGATTTTCCTCAGCTTTGTGGTCCCGACAGCCGGCGACACAGGAGATTGCGCTGAGTGTCTGGGAGATGTGACTCAGCTGACGTTGCAGAATGACGGAAATGAAACGGATGTGGAGGTCACTGATGGTGTGAACCCGATCGCTTCCTTTTCTAATCCCCCTGTACCTAACTTGGGTATTTTCACCTTCGATATCCCACCTGGTACGCAGAGTGTCGACGTGAACGGCACAAGCATCCCGACGTTCTGTGGTCCGGGTGATGACGACGATGACGACAGCGATAGCGATAGCGACAGCGACAGCGATGGAGACGACGACGATGATGGCCCCCCAGATGTTGTCTGCGAGCCCATTGGACAAGGTTCCGTCTTCGGCCCCTTTACGGTGGTAGAGGGTGTTTCCGAAGCTGGCGAGTTCTGCCCGGACCCTGTGCTCTGCGGTGACGACGATGACGACGATGATGACGATTATGATGGGCATAGCGACTGCTTCGAGGGGAGCGGAAACAAGCTCCGATCGCTGACGCTGCAGTACACGGCTGACGAGTGTACGGCTGGCGGCAACGACTAGGAAGACAGCGCAAAGTGCCGTGATCGCCGACCGCCGGGTCTGCCGGATGTGGTTCACATCCAGGCTACCGCTAGGGGCACAACCTACGCAGATGCTGGGGTGACGTCGAGTGGGCCGCCCATTGTGCTGACGCCCCCGAATCCAGGGGACGAGGGGACGCTTTCAAGAGCAACCTCCTCATCAGGATCTCAGACCCCAGCAATGGGAAACGGGTCCAGACACTGACGATCAATTGTTCATGCTTGAAGACATTGAACATCGATGACCAATTTGGAGGTCTGCGTGTCGTAGATCTGGTGGCCAACGAGAATCGCGGTCATCTCGTTTCCCGGGAGGCTGGCTTTGAGCCAGCCTCCCACTTCCTCTACACTTACTTTGTTCCTCAGCTTGCCTACCTCTTTGTCCTCAGCCAGGTACAGTTCTTTTCCCCCTCGTGTGTTTCCTGAAAACCAAGGAGGCTCTCCTGGGTTAACACGGTCGGATTGTTCCAGCAGTAAGCCTGGGTTGATGAATTGTCGCTGTCGGCATCACGGCGCCCAACCGCTGTGACTTCGCGTACTCCGAGCGATCGGTACCAAGTGCAGTACGAGCCACCAATCGAGAAGGTCACCGAGTGGTTCCGAACAGAACCGGAATGCTAGAATGCGAGCCACGATGATACCCGTCAGGCCTGGGCCAGGCTGAGAGCAGCTTATGGTAACGATTCCTGCAACAGTGTGTTGGGGGTAGGGATTTCGTTCGGTCGGTCGCAAGAAGAATAGAGTGTAAATCTGAATCGCCGATGGATCACCTCGTAACTTGTGATGGTGGTAGCCGGAGCCGCCGATAAGGCTGGCGTATGTGGCAGCTGTCGTTTCAGACCACGTTATGAATCCAACTCATAGTCTCACCTATCACTCTGCTCTTCGGATCCTGTGGAAGTGTCTGGCAACTGATCAACGACAAATGGAATTCCCGCAGCGACAATTGGAAATCCCCACACGAGGGATAAAAAAAAAGAGCTGTAGCCGTCCTCTGAGACGACTCTTTTCGGGGTCCTCCTTTCTGTAAAAAAGAGAGATTGTTTTTAGAATGCGAGGGGGATGGAGTGAGGGCGTAGCCCGAACGGAGCTCCCCCTCGCTCGCGCCGGCGTCGAGGGGAGTGGACCAGATCCACGAGGCTCCTGAGCGGCCTCTGTAGGGCGCTGTACGACCTCTCCCCTTGGCGGGCACTCGTCTATCGTCCCCACCAAGCACTTCCCAGGGGCCAATCAGCCGATTTGCCCGGATTTGAACTCCTCGCGGTTTCCTCATTTCGTGGTTTCCTGCTGTTTCTTCTTGGCGCTCTCCATTCGGTAGCTCGAGACGTTGAGTTCCAGAATCACGCTGTGGTGCACCACCCGATCAATCGCCGCCACCGTCGTCATGGGGTCCTTGAAGATCCTCTCCCAGTCCGAGAAGATCAGGTTGCTGGTCAGCAAGATGCTGCGGCGTTCGTAGCGATGGGCCAGCAGTGTGAAAAGAACCTCCATTTCCTCCCGACTTTGCTGAACGTAGCCGATGTCATCGACTATGAGAGCCTCGAAGCGATCCAGTTTCTTGAGCTCCTTCTCCAGAGTCAGATCGATTTTGGCCCGCAGCAATCGCTGTACCAGCAGGGCGCAGGTAGAGAATAGAACCCGGCGCCCCAGCAGAATCAACTCCTGCCCCAGAGCACAGACTAGATGCGTCTTGCCGCTTCCAGGGTTGCCGAAAGCCAAGACGTTCTCGGCGCGATCCAAAAACGTACCTTCCAGCAGCGCCGTCAGTTGTCGATCCACGCTTTGGGGCAAGCGCGAGCGGTCCAACGCCGTCAGCGTTTTCTCCCAGGGAAGCTTCGAGATTCGGCGCAGGCGCTGGATTTTGCGCTCGTGCCGCTCCGCCACTTCGATCTCAGATAACGACAAGAGAAACCGGGGATAGGACAGACTTTCCTGGGTAGCCAGTGCCGCCTGGGCGGCGGAGTGCTCCCGAAAGGCTGGTAGATGCAGCTGGACAAGGCACTCGCGAAGCCGGGTCAAGTTGCCTCCACTCATGATCTCACCTTCCGGCTCTCCAGCAGCGTGTCGTAGACGCCCACGTCCATCTTCTCCACCGCCACTTCCCAGGGCTCCACCACCGGATCGACGAGGCATTCTCGTAGTGCTTCGAAACGGATTCTTTGTCCCCTCTCAATCAGCCCCTGAAGTGCCTCTCGCACTCGCTGCTCACCTTCCTGGGCAGCCAACTCGAGGATCTTCAGATACTGGCGATCCGCCGTGGCTGGACAATCTTGGCGCAGCTCGTCGTAGGCGACTCGAAACAAGATCCCCGGAAACAGATCCTCGCGCCAGCGATAGCGAGTGAACGCCCCCGGCTTGCGCACCAGGGAATGGATCACGTGCCGGTAGTCAATGCGATGCTTGCCTTCTCCTCGCAAGCGAGGCATGCGTGCCTGTGGCTGACCCCCGTAGTAGACCTCCACCTGATCCGCCCACACCCTCACCTGCACCCGCTCGCCGATCAACCGGCTGTCCACCGAATAGGTGTTGTGGCGAACCCGGATCGTACTGCTGGGGGAGACTCTCACCCACTGCCGGGTGAAGTCATCCAGACGGCGTGCCGGCAACGGGCGCATCACGGCCAGCTCTTCTCCCAGGCGCTTTTGCCGGGTCGCATTGCGCCGGTCCACAATCACCGCTACAAAACCCTCGTACTCTTCCCGGCTGGAAAAATCACGGCTACACCGCAGCAGCAGTTCCTGCTCGATGGCCCGTTTCAAGCGGTGATGGGCCTGTTCCACATCCCCGTTCTCGTGAGCCTTTCCTGCCTGGGTGCGACTCGAGCGCATCCCGAAGTGTCTCAGCAACCCTTGATAGCGCTCGGTGAACTCTTCCCGTTTCAGGTTGTTGACGGCCGCCGAAAGCCGGTCTGTTCGGTGTTCCTCGGGCAGCGCCCCCAACTCCCACAACGCGTTCTGAAGCCCCAGGCTGAGGCTCTCAAAGGACTCACTGAAACACAGCGTGGTCGCTTCCCAGTTCGAGTAGGCCAAAACAAAGTGGTACAGCAGATGGGGAAACGGCTGGCCCTGGATCGTCACTCCCAGACGCCCCATAAACGTAAAGTCCGATTGAGCTTGATGTCCCGGCCGATACTTCTGCGGGAACATCACCTCCTTCGCTTCTCCGTGTTGTGCCTTCCACTGCTTGATCCTGCGCTGCAGCGTCCTCAACTGACCTTGCTGGAAGGCCCCTTCCTGCTGGCGGCACAAATACTCGAACACCGCTGTCGCTTCCACCGTCGGAGATCGCTTCAGGATCTCTTCCACCTCTGGCCACACCGACTCGAACGGATCCGATCGAGTTCGCCAATATCGCTCCGGCTGACTCTGGCTCGGCAGCTTTCCCGACTTCAGGTACTTCCGAGCCGTCTTTCGCGACAGCCCCGCTTTGGCCGCCGCCATCGTTAGCGTCTTCTCGTTCTTTTGCAACTTTACTAACCTCCGCACTTGCTGATCCTTAACCATGCCCTCATGGTCAGGATCAGCCCTGAAAAAGTGGGGAATTCTATTTGTCGTCGTGGGAAATTCTAACTGTCGCCAATCACTGGCAGGAGCATTCGCACTCGTCGCGGTCCTCGGTGTGCTGCATCTTCTCTATTCGGATCTACGAGAAGGGGGCGTGTACTGGTTTAATCTCGACAAGGAGAGAAATATTCCAACCTGGTTTTCTGGAATGCTTTTCTTCCTTTTCGGGTGTTCCGCAATGCTGGCCTACTACTGGGAGAAGAGGCTCAGTTCAGAGCAGGCTGGGTTTCGTCTGCCGATCCTGTGGTTGGGTGTCGCCTTTGTCGGATGCTTC
Source organism: Acidobacteriota bacterium (assembly GCA_965219855.1). GTDB lineage: Bacteria > Acidobacteriota > UBA6911 > RPQK01 > JAJDTT01 > CAUZIZ01. The sequence continues at coordinate 93,505 of CBDCOR010000004.1, read as the reverse complement.
ATGTCGCTGGATGAGATCACGATTCTCCATGAAAATCTTTACTGGCGAGAAGTGCGTCACGTTTCGGCTGGTTTCGGAGATTCCTGGAAGTATGTGACCCAGTGGCAGGTTCTCTTCGCACCGGCTATATTTATCGTACTCGGCTATTTCGCTCTCTTCTTTTCGAATCGTTTCAGTCTGAGCCCAAGGGCCAGGCGGAGTGCGTTTGGTGGAATCGGTTGTTGGCTGATGGCGCTTCTTCTGGAGGGCGTCAGTGGAACCTTTAGGAACGCAGGAGGTGACTGGTACTTCTACCAGGTGCTGGCGGAGGAATTGTTGGAGATGGCAGGAGCAATCCTCCTGATTGCTTTTGTCGTATTCTACACCCTTGCCATCGCGCTGGATCTCACATCCGAGCGCAGTCGTCGACTCTATCTCGCCTCCCGTTTCCTGGCTCGTCCCGCGGCCGCGATGCTCGCAGTGGTGCTTCTTGTGCTATCCGTTTTCGGTGGTGTCATCTTTGTCATGGCACAGCGGCAAGCGGCAGCCGGCGCTCCAGTGCCTCGACTCATTCGGAAGGCTCTCGGGTCTCGGTCTGCCACGGACAAAAAGGCCTCCAACCCGGCAGCTTCAGTTCCTGATCCATCGACTGTCAGAGCTCCATCCCAGGCAATCTGGTTCGGGGATATCCAAGGCAGGGTCTCGCTTGATGATGCGGCTGCGCAGAAGCTGATGGAGGGTGTCTTTGAGTCGATATCTCAAGGGAAGCACAGCGTTGGACCTCTCGATTCCAGTCTGCAGGCCGACGTCGGTCCTAGGATCGTGTTTCTGACTGTGAGCGGAGTCAAGACAGCCGCCGCGGTCGCAATGGGGGCGGGAAAGGGGGTCAGGGCCGCACTCCAGCAAGCCCTGTCGAGGTTGCCCAAGACGGTTTCGCGAGGGGACCGCCGTTGGTGGATCAAGCTGGATATTGTGGATTCCGTTGGTGATTCGGAACCGGTGAGCAGCATCGCTCCGAAGAATTTTGAGAGAAGCCTGGAAGGCATCGCCTTCGAAGGGCCGCCTAGGGTCGCATTTCTCGCTGAGGAACTCGTTGCACACGACCTTGTCAGTAGCAAGAGAAAGGTGCGGCTCGACCGGATGAACCGCTATATCCGCCGGCGTTCCGAGGTTGGATCTTTGCCTCTTGATCGTCCTTTGACTGCCCGCCGGTTCAGCTGCCTCAGTTTCTTCTATGACGGAGCGCGGGTGGTCTCCCTCTACCGGGGTCACCACAGACGAGGACCGCTCTCGAAGAAGAAACTTCTCCAGGCGGCGCGCCAGGGTGGAGCCTATCTGAGTCGTTCGGTCGACCCAAGGGGGCGTTTCGCCTATAGCTACCGTCCGAGGACAAACGACCTTGCACGGAAGTACAACATGGTTCGGCATGCGGGCACGGTGTTTTCCATGCTCGATCTCTACCAGACCACCAGGGACGAAGATCTTCTGAGAGCTTCGGAGCGTGCGATCGACTATCTGATCGGCCATATCAAACCCTTTGGTCAGCGGCAGGATGAGCTGTCTGTGTTGGGCTACAAGAAAAAAATCAAGCTGGGGGTGTAGCTTTGGCGGCGGTTGCCCTCGCCAAACACATCGAGGTGACGGGTAACAATCGACACCTGGCGCTCTTGAAGCGGCTGGGGCGCTACATTCAGCAGTCTCAGGTGTCGAACGGGAAGTTCCTCCACCAGCGCAACTACCCGAGCGGATCACCGCGAAACTTTGTCTCCCAATACTATCCCGGTGAAGCCCAGCTGGCACTGGTTCGGTTCTACGCTCTGGACCGCGATGAGAGTTGGTTGGACACGGCTGAAAAGAACGCAAACTACTTGATCAACGTCCGTGATAGAGGGTGCCAGACGAGCAGACTGATTCACGATCACTGGCTGCTCTACGCCTTGAACGAACTGTACCGGTTTCGACCCAAGCCTCTTTACTTGAAGCACTCAATGCGAATCGCACAGGCCATCATGGGGCGCCAGAATCGAAATCCTGACATTCCTGATCATCTCGGAAGCTACTATAGATCACCCCGGTCCACTCCTACTGCAACTCGTTTGGAAGGCCTGTTGGCCGCCTATCAACTGGCCCGTGACTTTGGGAGCCAGAGCGAGGCCCGAGCAATTCTGAAGGCGATCGGTCTCGGCATTGCTTTCCAGCTTCAGACCCAGTTTCAACCCGAGTCTGTACTGTACCTGGAAGATCCTGAACGCTCCCTGGGAGGCTTTCGCCGCAGTCTGACGGATTTTGAGATTCGGATCGACTACGTTCAGCACAATATTTCCGCTCTTGTTGCTTTCTATCGTCTTCTCGAGAGTAAAGGGATGAATGCACTGCAGGCAGAGAAGGGATAGTTGGCAGCGCTAGTTCCTGTTGGCGAGAGAATACTGGAGACAATAGCTTTCGAAGAGAAGGCCTAAAAGTCAGCCTGAAAAGTGTCGAGTTTGATTCTTCAGAGGGACTTTCTTTCCAGTAGGAGTGGCTGGCTCTGGAGACGGACGGATTCTGCCGAACAGGGGACAACCGATCCAGGGCCTTGAAGCAGCGACGGGAGTTACAGCGTGCGTTATGCGACAAAGCTTCGAACTCGACGCTTCGGAGTTGTTGTGCGAAGAGACGTGGTCAAGATCACACCTAACGAGCCTTGTCCCTGTGGCAGTTCGAAGAAATACAAACGGTGTTGCGGTTCGGCGACTGGCTTGCTCGGATGGTGGCGGCGGCGCCGGGCTCATCGGGCGAAGCGAAGGGAATTTCAATCGTAGCAATCATCGAGGTGGTCCTGATTCAGCGCTTTGCCATTTTTCTGGGATCGCTAGGTTACATTTACCGCCGTGAGTCCGGGGAGGTTTCTCAGAATTAGCAGGGCGTCTGTTTAGAATGGGAGCCATGGATCAGGATTTCGGGGAAGCCGCGTGAGCGGTATCTGTGGGATTCTCAATCTTGATGGTGCTCCCGTCGATCGGGCGGTTCTGCGGAGAATGGCGGGGGTTTGTGCCTACCGAGGGCCTGATGGTATCCACTACTGGATTCAAGGCCAGGTGGGTTTAGCCAATCTCGCCCTTAATACAACCAGGGAATCCCTCCGAGAGAAGCAGCCCCTGAGCAGAGATGTCGACTGTGTTTGTCTGACGGCCGACGCTCGGGTCGACAATCGGGCTGAGTTGATCCAGCTTTTGACCGTCAAGGGATGTCTGGCCGATCTGGAGCCGACCGATGCGGATTTAATAGTAGCAGCCTACCTATGTTGGGGCGAAAATTGTCCTATCTACATTCTTGGTGACTTCGCGTTTGCGATCTGGGACGCGCGCCAGCGTCACCTCTTTTGTGCTCGAGACACTGTCGGCGGGAGACCCCTGCATTACTCCAGGATGAAGGACGTGCTCTGCATCGCCTCCGAGGCTCAGCAGATTCTTCAGCACCCTGGCGTTCCCCGCCAGCTCGATGACGTTGCAATGTCGGATTACCTCTCCTGGAACTGGCACGATGAGGATCGCTCTATGTTCCGCGATGTGCGCATGCTGCCGCCAGGGTTTCATCTGACTGTAAGCAGATCTCAGACACGTGTCCGGCAGTATTGGGAGGTAGACCGGACCGTTCGCACGGTGTATCGCAGCGAGGAGGAGTACGCAGAGCATTTCCTCGAGATATTCTCCCGGGTGGTGAGTGACCGGCTGCGTACCCAATCCAAGACGATAGGTGTTTTCATGAGCGGCGGCCTGGACTCGTGCTCAATCGCGGCGGTCGCTCAGCGCACACTGAAAGCTCGAAAGGGAGGGGCTCAGTTGATCGCCTATTCCCACTTCTTCAATCGCTTGAGGGGTTGCGATGAGCGTCGCTACAGTGGAACCCTGGCGGAATACTTGGGCATGGAGATCGAGTATGTCGATGCAGAGCGCTGTGGCTTGCTCGGAGACCCTCTTGGCTTTGGGAGCAGCTTAGAAGTTCCTATCACCGGCTACGAGCCCGTGATGCAGTGTTCACTTCGGAAGGCGAGTGAGCACGGTGCCCGAGTTATGTTGACCGGCTTGGCCGGACCCTATAGCTGTCTAGCGAATAGTGCGTTCGTGTATGCTCACCGCCTGCTGCGCGGGGAGTTCAGCGTTTTTAGTGAATTATCGGATTATGCAAAAGATTTGAGTCTGCCCTTTTACCGAGTTTTGTATGCGTGCCTTTTCCGCTATCTGATTCCTCGAGGAGCGGATCATTTCTTGCGTCGAGTTGCCGGACGACGCCCTGACTGGCCTGCTCTCGAATGGATCTCGCCCGATTTTGCAAGCAGAACCGGCCTCTCTGAGCGTTTGGCTCGCAAGTCAGAATTTCTTAGTCGTATCAACACGACTTCAAGCCCTAAAGCTCCAATGAGTCTCAGAAACATCGATGTTGGGCGCAGCGTGTACCAGTGGGATCGATTTGTCTCCACCTGGGGAATGGAGTCCCGCCATCCCTATCTGGATAGGCGTCTGTTCGAGTTTCTGCTTTCGATCCCCCCCGAGCAGGTATTCAAGGGAAGTTGGAACCGATTAGTCATTCGGCGGTCGATGCAGGGGATTTTGCCTGATGAGATTCGGCTGAGGAGGGACAAAACCAACACGGAGCCTTTTGTGCACCTTGTTCTGCGAGACAGAGCTGTTCCGCTAATAAGACCCTTGTTGAAAGAGACCTTGTTGTGTAAGCTTGGGATCGTTGACGGTGAGAAGCTGTGCCGCGCTTACGAGGATTATGTGGCGGAGAGAAGAACGAGTGGCTTTTTGGGCGCAATCGCGTTGGAGCTGTGGTTGCGAGAGTATCAAGGTGTTGATCTGTAACTGTTGGCGCAAAGAGTAAGGAGTAAGAGAAAAAGGAGCCCCGTAAAACTTGGACTGCTTCGGAGACCGAAGGACGGGGCAAGGAAGCATACCAAGCGCCTGAGTTGGTTGAATGGGGTACCATATTAGATTTGACGCAGGGCAGCTCGAGTGGGAGTGCGGACTCGCCGACCGCCAGCGGCACTGGGAATACCTAAGAGCTCCACTTCACGAATCCGGCGACGGTTGTGGCGAGCGCGATGGTGTCGATGGCGCGAAGCGGTGACGAGGTGATGCCTTTGCGTGGAGTCAGGAACGTCTAGAGTCATCGGCCCGTGGACGACTCTCTGCGGTGGTCGTCGTCGAAGACGGCCAAGCAGAGTTTTTCTCCCTGCCTTGATCTCGCTTCACAAGCGCCATCTGCAAACATCATCCTCTTGATGAAAAGGAGCCCTAAGTATTTGTACTGTGCGTCGACCAGCAGGAACAATTGGAAGATGACGCCAGCCCTGCTTCCGGTTCTATGGCTTTGCTGTTCTGTACGCTAGTGTGGGCGGCTTCCACTGTTATTCCTTTTCAATCAGTCCGCATTCGCTGGCGAGCTACTCCCGGACTCTGGGAAGTTCGAGTCAGGACGTCGCCCTTTACACACTGGCTCGGGCAATTGCGTGTAGTCCCCATTGGAGCCAGGAATCAAGCGCCACCTTGTTGCTCCGGCCCAACCTGTCACCCGAGCTGATCGTTCTTGGAAGTTTCGATGAAGTTGGGGAATCCCACATCCGAGCGGAAGCGATCGAACTGGACCGAACTTGCAGGCGGCTCCAGTACATCAACTACGCCGAGGTTGAGGACGCCTGTCAGATTCTCGCCAGGCATCTTGCGGAAAGGTTCAGTGAGAGTGAGCTGAGTCGTTTCCAGTTTACTTCTATCCCCCGGGGTGGCCATATCGTCCTGGGCATGCTGGCCTATGCCCTCCAGCTGAGACGACCACAGCTGGAAATGTCTGCCGCGGACACCCCGCTTGTGGTCGTCGACGATTGCGCACTGACGGGACTTCGCTTTCACCAATTTCTCGGGAAATATAGGCATCGCCAGGTTGTCTTTACCCCCCTGTACTCTCACCCTGATTTGCGGAGCTCAGTCGAATCTGAAGAGGCCAACGTCCTGGCCTGCTTGAGTGGTCGGGATTTACACGACTACGGCCCGCAGCAGTCGGGCGACCGTTATCCTGGCTGGCAACAGCGATGGCTCGCAAAGTTGGAAGGTCATCGCTACTGGGCTGGCCAGATTCGCCATCTGTGTTTGCCTTGGAATGAGCCGGATCGTCTACTCTGGAACCCAGTGACGCAGCGGGCGGAGATCGGTTGGCGAGTTGTGCCCCCAGAATTGTGCTTGGGCAACCGGGGCCAACCCTATTCAAACTCCGTGAATGTTCAGATTCAGCATCAGCCTCCAGGACCCCTCAGGCCCCCAGATCAGGTTTTTTTCTGCAGGCATAACGATCAGATTGTTGTCGGCGATCTGAATACAGGGGGGGCGTTTGGCCTGGCCGACGTTGCCGGCCAGATGTGGAACGCTATCGTCGAACAGGGTAGCTGTGAAAGCGCTTTGGATGAGCTTTCACAGCGCTATGATGTGTCAGCGAGTCGGCTGAAGGTCGACTTGGAGGCTTTCGTGGAGGACCTGTCAGGACGAGGTTTACTGGAGGAAAGGTTCATCCCGGAGAGAAGCGATTCCTCCCAGAGCCAAGGCTGAACCGCAGACGGTTCTCGGGAATCGGGCCGTCCGCTTCAACTCTAATGCAAGAGGTAGGGTGCTCTTGGTACTAACTCACACACGGAAAGCCTTCACCCATGTTTTCCCGAATAGTACAGTTGCGTCGACCTGGAATGTGTTCCGAGCTAGGCTACGCTGACGGTTAGGAATCGTAAATAAATAAAGGTATCATGTTATGATTCGGCGGAGTTCGGTTCTATTACATTAATTCCATTCGCCATGGAACGGGTTGGGCCGCATCTGGATTCGCTTCATTTCTTCATTGGAGACTTTGCGTCCAGTGGGATACTTGCGACGATCTAGCCGGCACGTCACTTTGAGTCCTTTAGCTGTCGTTGTCTTCGCGATGAGTTGAACAATTGTTTCGTAGTCTCGTAAAGGTTCGCCGCGCCAGTTCGAAGAGATGAAAGAAAAGAGGCGGTGTTCGATCTTGTTCCATTTGCTGGTGCCGGGTGGAAAATGACAGACCGAAGCCGGGAGGCCCGTTTCGTCTGCGAACTTCTGCAACTCAAATTTCCAAAGGCGCAACCGCCAACCGTTGCTCCCGCCGGCGTCGGCGGTGATCAGTATCGTTCTTGCATTCGGATAGATCCGTCTCCCTTCCTGGCGCCACCAGCCGCGAATGGAGGCGACCGCAAACGCTCCCGTGTCGTGATCGGTGCCGACATTGACAAAGCCGGTATTGCGCCCAATGTCATAAACGCCGTAAGGATAGGCACGGGGAACGTCGGGAGTGGGAAAGTCATGACCCTGAACCTTGATCGGCTGCCCGGCGGGAAGCCATTGCTGGCCCGCGTTGTCGTAGTTGCCGATGAGTTCTTTCTTCTTGGTATCCACGGAAATGACCGGACTGCCTTCCCTCAGGCAGTGTCTGACGGTGGCGCTGATGTGCCGAAACTGGGCGTCGCGGTCCGGATGATCTTTCCCTTCCTCGGTCTTCCGATTGCTCTGCAGACTGTAGTCGAGGTCGTGAAGGATCTGCGCCACCTTCGTATGACTGACCGGGTGTTTGTGCCGGGCCAGTTCTTTCGCGATGGCCCGCGTGCTCTTGCAAATCCAACGCAACGGAGACTCCGGGTCACCCCGAGTTTGGACCTCGATCATTTCTTCCAATTGCTCCACCAGCCCCGGGTCCGAAACCGTCAGGGGCTTGCCTCCGGCTCCGGGCCGCCGGATGCGGCCTTCCATGGGCACGAAACCCTCTTCGATTTCACGGATTCCTTTAGCGATTGCCTTGCGCGACAGTCCGCAGGCACGGCGTACCAAACTGACTCCGCCATGGCCCAACGCTCTCGCTTCACTGGCCGCCATAATCCGCCGCGTTCGTTCATCCAACAGGGGCCATACAGAGCGGAATTTCTCCGTCAATTCGGTCAGCGTATCCATGCATGTGCAGCATAGCATTACTAACTATATATTGACACCTTTATTTATTTACTCCTCCTTAGTATAGGATCCTTGAGAAATGCGAATTTCAGCGATTCCCTGCTTTACAAACGGCTCTTCGTCTGTATAATTCGGTCTGGACCTTTAAATCTTCGTGTTGATTCAGGGGGGAGACTATGTATTGCAAGAAACATTTTCCGATTCTGATGGCCGTGATTCTTGTTCTTGTGGTAGGGGGATGTGTCAATCGTCCTCCCAAGATTGACTGCGTTGCGGATCAGACCACCGTGGTCGAGGGCAATTCCCTCACTTTGAAGGCCACTACTTCAGATCCCGACCGCTTCGGCTGGGGTGGGGATAGCGATAAGCTGAAGCTCTCTTGGTCAGCCGACCAGGGAAAGGTCTCCGGAGGTGAACTGACGGACGATGCGAACACTCCGGTGTCGGTTTCTGCGACTTTCGACTCAACTGGGCTGGATCCTGGGATGTATAAGGTCACGGCTGAGGTAGATGATCGCAAGCTGAAGGAATCTTGTTCTTTCGATATCACAGTCGAGAAGAACAAGAAAGCCCCGACGATTGAGTGCACTCCGAGTTCGGCTTCAGTAACGGAAGGAAAATCGACCACCCTTAGGGCGCGGGCGTCAGATGCCAATGGCGACTCTCTGACCTATTCGTGGACGGTTGACGGAAAGAGTGTTACCAACAGCTCCTCTAGCCTTGAGTTCGGCAGTAGCGGCAAATCGGTTGGATCGCACAGCGCTCGGGTCAAGGTAACGGACGTGGATGGGATGAGCGCCGAGTGTGAGTTCAAGGTCAGCATCAACAAGCGCCCCAACACCGATCCGAAAGTCAGTCTCAGCCTGGATAAGAATGAAGTCCACATGGGTGAGACGGTCAAGGCGACGGCGACTGCCAACGATGCTGAGGGTGATCCGTTGACCTACTCCTGGACTGTCGGGGGCAACAAGCGCTCCGAGACAGGCAGCAGTATCAGCGTGAACACCGCTGGCATGGGTGGCGGAGCCCACAGCGTCTCAGTTACCGCAACCGATGACCGGGGCGGTAGCGGCAGCGCAAATGCCTCGTTCAAGGTACTTGAGAACATCACTATCCAAGTGGATAGGCGCCTCAATAACGAGGCCAAGGCAAACCTTGACGAGATTGCCCTCAAGATGCAGCAGAATTCTCAGCTCCGGGCCAAGATCACGGGTCATACCGACGATCGCGGTAGCGAAAAGGGCAACGAGAAGGCAGGCATGAAACGGGCAGATGCGGCCAAGGACTACCTGGTCAAGCAACACAACATCGGTGAGAGCCGGATTCAGACTATGTCCGCGGGCGAAAGCACACCCGTCGCCGACAACAAGACGGCCGAAGGGCGTAAGGAAAATCGCCGGGTCGAGATCGAGCTCTCGGTTCCGTAGCCAGGCAACGGCTGAGAAGCCATAATACTTGGTCCGTTCTAGCCAAAGGCGTCGGCAGTTCTTGCCGGCGCCTTTCCGCATCCGTAGTGTTTTGATTGGGTCGTCTGCTCACACGGTGGTCGACCGCAATCCCCCCTATCTCCGACCCGAGTTTCCTCCTGAATGATCCAGCGCAGCTGGTGGCCCTAAGCCTGAAACTTCAAGAAGAGTCGCAAGTCGCAGTCGCAAGTCTCTTGTCGCTGGACAGCGGTGCGTATTCCGGTGAAACCGGCCACCGAATCCGGAGCAAACCGGCCGGGTCGGAGCGAAGCGACGCCGGAGGTTGATAATCATCTCCGAAGTGGCCGGTTTGAGTCAATCCACAGGAGTCTCTTGGGTTGAGAACACATCATCTCGTCTCTCCTTTCCTGAGTGAGTTGCTGAGGCAAAGCTTGCTTCAGCAGAGTGTTGTTTCCATTGTTGCCTCAGAGTCTTCAGGCGACTCCTGAGATAATCCCAGTATTGATCGGAGACAGGTTGTTGTCTCACTTCCTGGATTAGAGGTTCGAAGTAGCTCAGGGAAGTGATCGGTCCACCGGTGTGGCCGTTGAGCCAGGCGACGTGCTTGCGGGCGCAGCCGAGAAGCAGGGTCTGCTCGATCTGCCGCAAGGACAGGCCCTGGCGGTAGAGGCGAGCGGCCAGCTGCCGATCGGCCGGGGAGAAGGAGCACTGAACGCCAGGGGCATCGAGCAGCAGACAGGCCACCTGATCGAGGTATTGGGATTCGGCCGCTTCGGGCTCCTGGACGAGGGATCTTTGGTAGGGCCAGAAGGCCTCGCTGATCTGGATGTGAGTGCGCTCGTGTTGATTGCGAGCGAGGCTGAGCTGAACTAGACCTCGGGACTGGAGTTCTCCCAGGTAGGTGAACAGGGAGCGGCGAGATTTGCGCAAGGCCGGAGCCAACTGGGTAGGCGAGACGGTCAGTTCGCCGGTGCAGCGATCCGCTTTCAGGCACAGATAGACAAAGAGTTTGAAGGCGCCGTCGCTGACGCTCTCCATCGCCTGTAGCAACGGAGCACCGGCGGCGGCGAACCAGCCACCTTGGACTTTCAACTGCGGTGTTGGACTCATGATTCGTCCTTTGCTTTGGTGGGAGGATGACGATGCCGGCGCATGGAAGCCCCTTCGAGCTCAATGCGGTAGGCATTATGGACCAGACGATCCAGGATGGAATCAGCGGTGGTCGGATCTCCGATCTGCTCATGCCAATGGGCGACGGGAAGCTGGGAGGTCAGGATCGTGGATCGACTGTCGTAGCGATCCTCGCAGATCTCGTAGAAGTCCCGTCGCTCGCTCTCGGCCAAGGGATTCATGGCCCAGTCATCGACGATCAGCACGTCGGTGCGGGCGATCTTACGCAGGAGCTTGTCGAGCGAGCCGTCGGCTCGAGCCAAAGCCAGATCGCGAAAGAGTCGAGCGGCACGAGTGTACAGAGCCGTCCACCCGTCGCGAGCGGCCTTCTGAGCAAAGGCACAGGCCAAGAAGGTTTTCCCGACTCCACAGGGACCGATGATCAGGAGATTGTGGTGGGTCTGGATCCAACGGCAGGTGGCGAGGCTGGCAATCAGCGAGCGATCCAGCCCCCGAGGTCGGCGATAGTTGACATCTTCCAGACAGGCCGAGAGCTTCAATCGGGCATTCTTCAGACGACGCTCCAAGGCCCGATTCTCTCGCCAGGTCCACTGCCGATCCACCAACAGGGCAAAGCGTTCTTCAAAGCTCAGTTGGGCCATCTCCGGGTCGGAGAGTTGCTCGGTGAAGGCCTCAGCCATGGCCCTGAGCCGCATGGCGTGAAGTTTTTCGACGGTGGGATTAACCAACATGAGAGGCTCCTTTCTCGCCTTCGAAGTACTCGGCCCCTCGCACGTTGGCGTGCTCGATCGGAGGACGTTCCGGCAACGGTTGCGGTTCCGCTTGACGGTCCAGACCGTTCTTCAACATGGACTGGATACTCTTGTAGGAGCAGGCCTGAAGTCGCAGGGCCCGACGGCAAGCCTGCTCCAAACGGTCTTCCCCAAAGCTGGAGCCCAGGCGCAGGATACCCAAGCAGGAGCGATAGCTTTGCTCGGGATAGCGACGGGATTGGAGGATCTTCTCGACCACCGATGCGGTATGGGGCCCGACTTTCTGAGCCCAGTGGATCAGACGCGAGGGTGACCACTCCAGATAGCGGCGATGGCATTCGGGCCGGTGCTCGTCCAAGGTCGTGGCCTTGCCCGGCTGATAGGAGCGACGGTGAGAGGTCACGCGGCGACCTTGATGGAAGATCTCCACGGTGGTGACGGTGGTGCGCAGCTCGACCTTCTGACCCACCAGGACATAAGGGACGCTGTAGTAGTGGCGGTCGAACTCGATGTGGTAATCGATGTTGACGCGGGCCTTCTTCCACTGGGCGAAGACGTAGCGTTGGGCCGGCAGGGGCCCCAGAGCCGGACGATCCAGGTCCTGGAAGCGCTGGCGGCGGTTGCCGGGGAGCTTGTGAAAGTTTCGAGTGTTGAGACGCTCCAGTAGCTCGGCAATGGCTTCGTTGAGCTCTCCCAGGGAAAAGAAGGTCCGGTGACGCAAGGCGGCCAAGATCCAGCGCTCGACGACTAACACACCCGACTCCGCCTTCGCTTTATCTCGAGGACGGCGCACTCGAGCCGGGATCACCGCGACGCCGTAGTGCGAGGCCCAATCCGAATAGCTCGCATTGAGATCCGGTTCATAGCGACAGGGGCGATGGACCGCATCTTTGGTGTTGTCTGGAACCACGACGCAGGGGCAACCCCCCAGGAACTCCAGAGCCCGAGTGTGGGCCGCGAGCCACGAGGGTAAGTCCTGCCTTAGGGAGGCTTCCGCATAGGTATAGTTGCTTGCCCCCAGCACGGCCACGAAGATCGAGGCCTCTTGGGTTTCCCCCGTATGGCGATCCACGATCGGGACCGTGTCGCCGGCATAGTCCACGAAGAGCTTCTCGCCGGCCCGGTGTTCCTGCCGCAGCACCAGATCCAGCTTGCCCCGCCAGCGATGCTACAGATCGCAGAACTGACTGTACTGATAGCCCTCCGGATACGCCTGCTTGTACTCATCCCAGAGCAGCATCAAGGTCACATGTTTGTGTCGGCAGCGCTCCTCATGGACGGTGGCGAAGTCGGGGAGGGGACGTTGCTCCGGGGGAGATTTACCCGTGGGAGGAAACACCCGGTTCTGAATCGTCCGGTCATCCCACCCCTCAGGGAGTGGCCAACTCAGACCGGCTCCTTGGGCCCGGCGCACATACTCTGCCACGGTGCTGCGCGCGAGGGCACAGCTACGGGCGATCTGCCGATCCGAAAGATGAAGCTGAAACTTCAGGCGTAGGACATTTTTGATTTTGCGCATGGACTTCCTTTGGTTCGGCACGATCGCTCCTCCGAAAAGGAGTCATGGTACCGAAGGAGTCCAACGTCGCTTCCGTCCGCTCTGGAAACCGATTCCGGGAAACCGGCCGCCTTTCCGGGAAACCGGCCACCCTTCCGGAAACCCCGTTTCTAGTGGGCGGTTTCCCGCCGGATTGGGTGGCCGGTTTGCTCCGGAATCAGTGGCCGGTTTCCTCTGGAATCACCGGCCGGTTTCGTCCGGAATACGCACAGCGGGACCAGCAATGCGAAAATTTGGGAAGCCTGAAGCGCGAGCGAGCAGCCAAGCGGGAGGATGCGGGGTGCTCCCCAACCCCTCGATTGCGCTTCAGGCTTCCTGACACCAGGAGTGGGACGCCAAAGCCAATGAAGTTTCTTCCTCGAATGGGGTCAGCACCGCTGGGGGCCCCACTAACCTGAAACTTCATAGGCGGACGTAGCTTGGCCTCCAGGCCGAAGTCTTCTTCCTTCGAGCCTTTGGCTTGATGCACGGTGGCCTGGAGGCCGAAGCTAGTGCGCCTGTGAAGGCGTTTGATCAGAAGGGTGAAAGTCCCTTCCAGGCTAACGTTACCGGCCTGAAGTCGACAGTGGTAACTGCGTTTCCGTGAGGAAGGGTGGAGAGCAACCTGAGACGAACGACCAATCCGTAACGCAAGTGAACTCGATTCGGCCAAGCCTGTCGGGGAGGGTCCTGGCAAAGCCCGAACCCTTGACCGCGCGCGACGGCCATCCCTCCGACCTGAACGGTCTGCCCGGGGGGATAGACGCGGCAAGTCACGGCGGTGAAGTAACGTGACAAAGCGACCGTGACGAAATGGCAATGCGGTGGTTGGAGATGGAGAGGTCGGAAGGTCAAACGAGATAAGCAGGGAGATCTGTCGGGTGAGGGACGTGGACGACCCATCGTGAGAGCTCGCAGTGGGGGACGCTGCGTGAGCAATGGCCCAGGCCCGCGGTGCAGTATCGCCCGCCGAAGGGGAGCGAACCTGGCGATACCGGTGAGGTCGGTTGAAGCGGCTCGACAGAAGTCAGAGCTCCCATAGTAGCGGGGAAGCCGTGCAGCAAAACGCGGTGGAGCGAAGGGGAGCAGGAAGGTAGATGCGAAATGACTAAATCGCGGAAACGTAACTCCGCCCAAAGGCGGGACTACATCCCGGTCACAGTGCCGTTTTCGGCTAGCCCGGCTGGAGAGCCCGCTGGCATCGAACAGTGGGCTCATCGCGCGGTTTGGACGGATCGCATGTTGGAGACACTTTTGAAAGGAAAGGTGAGAGGAGGGAAATGGCACACGCTGATCGATAAGGTGTTTTGCAGCCGGAACCTTTCCAGCTCGGCCGAGAAGGTCTTGGGCAGGAAAGGAGCGGCGGGAGTGGACCGGCAAACGTGGGGGGATTTCGCCGAACACGAGCGGGAGGAACTCGAATGGTTGCAGGAAGAACTGCGTGAGGGGACCTATCGTCCGGCAGCGGTGCTGCGGAGGTGGATTCCCAAAACAGGCAGTTCGGAAAAGCGACCGCTGGGGATTCCGACCGTGCGGGATCGAGTCGTGCAAACGGCTTTGGTCCACGGGATCGAGCCGATTCTGGAGGCCACGTTCCATGATCGAAGCTACGGCTTTCGTCATGGGCGAGGGTGCCACGGCGCACTGCGGTACGTCGAAGAGCTGCTCGAAGCCGGTTATGTGTATGTCGTCGACGCGGATCTGAAGGGTTACTTCGATACGATCCCGAAAGATCGACTGTTGGACCTGATCCAACAGAAGATATCGGATCGCCGCGTGCTGGGCCTGGTTCAGCTGTTTCTGAATCAGGGGATACTGGAAGAGCTGCGTAAGTGGATTCCGGAAGCCGGAGTCCCCCAAGGCGCCGTTCTTTCTCCGGTGTTGTCGAATGCCTACCTCAATCCCCTGGACCATCGGATGGCCGATCTGGGCTTCCAGATGGTGCGCTACGCGGATGACTTTGTCCTGCTGTGTCGCGCACCCGAGGAGGCTGAAGCGGCCCTGGCCGAAGGGCGGGACTGGATGGAGGACAACGGGCTGAGACTGCATCCCGAGAAGACACACATCGTGGACTCGCGAGAGAAGAGCTTTTCGTTCTTGGGCGATTCGTTCCGAGGCCGTTTTCGGTTTCCACGAGCGAAGAGCCACCGAAAGTTCGTCGAGCGCATTCACGAGCTGACGCCGCGCAAGTCGGGCGACTCGCTGGAGGTCATCCTCCAGCGGCTCAATCGCTCGACGCAAGGCTGGTTCAACTACTTCCGGCACTGTCATTGGAACATCTTCAAGGACTACGACGGTCTGATCCGTCGTCGTTTGCGACGCCTGCTTCTGAAGCGCAACCGGAAGAATAGAAAACGCCTCTGTCGAAATCACCGTTGGCCCAACGCCTTCTTTACGGATCATGGGTTCACGAGCCTGACTGACGCCCATATCCGTTTCGTCCAATCCATAGGAACCTACTGACTGGAGAGCTGTATGCGGGAGAATCGCACGTGCAGTTCGGAGGGAGGGGAGCCGGGTGACCGTGCTTCCCTACCCTATCATCCCTCGACTGAAGTTTCTTTCAGGTACGATCCGGTGCAGCCGGTGGTGCTGCAACAAGCGAACCAAGGCCCTGCCAAGTTACTGTGGGCAGGGGGCTCAGTAGGGTTCAGTTGAAGTAGAGATAGACGGTGGAACCCAGGGCTGCCGCTGTCAGGGTCAAGGGGGTCCAGACCAGAGTCTGATTCCAGAGTGGAATAAGCCGCTGTCGGCTGGAGAGGGCGACGGCTCCTGCTACGAAGCCGGATGTAAAGAGGAAATAGAGCAGACCGCAAGCCAATCCTGTCGCCAGCATCGCGATCCCCCTGCCCAGTTGCTGTGAAGTGAGGAGGGTTGCCTTTCCCAACAGCAGCTCCAGGAGCAGACCGATCAGGTAGGCGACGACCGCTACCTGCGCAAGGTTGAAGAGTTGCCGGTAGAAGTTGGTAACCTTCATTCTCAGGTTGAAGGTCAGGCCTTCGACCAGGGCAACGACAACTGCTACGTGGGGGCCAAAGTGAAACATCGCAGAGAAGACCAAGACATCGCTCAGCGTGATCCACATCCTATTCTTGATCAGCCCAATTTTCAGCGGGAAGCATGTGGCTAAGATTGTGAGGCCGCCCAGATAGAGCCAGCCCCTATCCACATGTTGAAAGGAATGAACCAAGCAGGAGATCACCAGCGGAAGCGCCCCCAGGATGACAGCAAGGAGATATCGTTGGGCCTGCCTTGGAAGGGGATCCTGTGAGGCGGGACTAGTGGAGGCCGCCAGATGATTGTCGATGGCTTGGGCCGCTTCATGATCTGTCTGCCTGCTAAGTCCTACTTTATATGCGTAATAGATACCGATAATGAGTGGCACCAGGGCGAGGGCCATCCAGAAGTTGGTGGGTTGGAACGAGAAGAACAGGATCGCTGCGGTGGAGGCGTTGATGAAGTTGGTGGGGGAAGTCCAGAGCAGGTTGTGCTTCCACACGGTCGTCACCCGTTGTTTTGTAACCAATGAGAGAACGACAGCGACGAGGCCGGAGTTGAGGATGAAATAGAGAAGCGCACAGAAGAGGATCTTGAACAAGAGATCGGCCAAGCCGTGGGTTGGGATCGAGTTCAGCGAAAAGCTGTGTGGCCCCAGACGGTAGAAGATCTGACCTACTATGAATGCCACCAGGGCCAGCTGGGCTGCGTTGAATAGGCACTTGTACAAGTGCTTGACACCGGCTCTCCAGCTACTGACGATGCCTTCGGTCGCGCCGATCAATGCGGCGGCGGGAGGTCCGAAGAACAGGAGTGCTGCAAAGATACAGAAGTCGCTAGCGGTGATGGAAAGTGACGTTCCCGCTGCCGTCCCTAACTGAATCCGGATTACGAAGCAGCTTGTCAAGACGGCCATACCGACGAGGTAGGCCCAGTTCCAGTTACCCGCCTTCAGGACCTCGACGAAACAGTAAAGTGTTAGCGGAATTCCCAGCGCTATCAAACTGAGGACATAGACTCGGACGGGGAGGCAGAGGGACTTTCCGAAAGACGTATCAGCAGGTCCCCCGTGGCCAGGACTTCTCGACGTCTCCATTGCGATTAGTCACTCTGAGGGAACAAATCGTTGTGGACCTGCTCGTTATCCGTCCACATAATGGAGTCGGTCCACATGATGCTGTCGGACCAGATGATGCTCCGTCCCCAATTTGAGGACCAGACAATGTCGCCTCCCCAGGTGTCGGACCAGACGACACTATTGATTCCCAGGATGCTTTCGGACCAGGAATGCCCCCGCCACGCCAGGTATTGGCTCCAGTTTACGCCGTCGCCCCAGAAGCGGGATTTCTTGTCGCCAATCAGGTCTCCGTAGTAGACGCGGTCGGCGAAGGCAAAGGCGCCTCCTGCCCATACCTCCTCGCAGTCGGCTCGACACTTCTTGTCGTCTCCCAGCTCCCATACCGGCGACACCGACTTTTTCACCTCGCCTTTCTTCACCTCCAGTGCCTGGGCCAGCTGCACTGCAGTCGCCGCATTCAGCAAGCCGTTGCCTTGCTCTAGCATGGAAGGCTGATCCATCTTGGCTGCGGTCAGTATAAGGATCAGCTTGACTAAGTGGGGAGTGAGCTGAGGGTTAGCCTCCAGCATCTGCGCCGCAGTTCCGGAAACAAAGGCGGTAGCCATACTTGAGCCACTAAGCTCGATATAGTTATCATCGATCTTGCGCTCGGGGTAGTTTTGTTCGAGCCAACTCTGCTTCGCCAGAGTGGACGGGATCGCGTTTCCAGGGGCGGAGAGATCTGGTTTAAAGAGGCCGTCGATGGTGGGCCCTCGTGAGCTGTAGGTGGTAGCCACGTCGTCCCGATGGGTAACCGTCCCCATGGTGTTGACGGCTCCCACGGTGATCACGGAAGGTTCCAGTCCCGGACTAGCGATGCCTCCCCAGATTTTCGGATATGCCTTGGTCATACCCTGATTCCCAGCCGAGACCACGGTTGTGATGCCGGCTGCGATTAGCTTGCGCACCGCAATGCACAGAGGGTCGACCCGGTACGATTCGATTGGTGGATGTCCAAGGGAAAGATTGGCGACCTGTATTTTGTACTTTTTCTGGTTCGCAAGGACCCAATCAATGGCTCGGATCAGATTACTGGTGCGTCCCCAGCCTTCATCACCGATAACTTTGAGATCTATGAGTTCGATCTTGGGGCCGACCCCCTTCTGGTTTCGACGCGCCTTGCCTTCGCCTGCCACGATTCCTTCCAGATGGGTCCCATGTCCAAAGCCGTCTCTCCCCTTCTTCATTTGGATGGTTTTGAAATCAGAAGTGAAATCGAGAGCGAGTTTGACGCGGCTGTGGGGTAGATCCTTGTGATCCGAGATCCCAGAATCGAAGATGGCCACCCGAACCTTACCACCGTTCCGCCTGGTCATATCGGCTCCGATAGTGCGCAAGTGAACCGATAGAGGAGCGGTCGACTCTTGGTGCCGGCGGAAGCCACTGGGCCGAATAGTCGAGTCCAGGGTGAGGTAGTCTACCAGGGGGGACGCCAGGACTTCCTTGATTTGTGCACCCGTGAGGTTCGCAGCATAGCTGTGGACGGCTGGGAGTGCGTAAGGACTGATCTGACCACGCCGCTGGCGCTGTACTTCAGTTCTCTGGAAGAGATCGCGCTTTACCTGAACGATCACGGGCATGGCGTAGTCGAATCGAGGACTGGAGGTCAGGAAATTGACTTCCTGACGCAGTACGGGGGAGATTCTGTGGATCTCCATGCTCTTCTTCTCGCGGCTCGTTCTTCCAAATGCGGGAAGTACAAGCAGCAGCAGAATCAAGACGTTGACCAAAAAGCCTCTTGGTTGAGAGTTTGGAAATCGTTTCATTCTTCTCGCCTTCCTACCCAGTTTTTCGTTTCCTATGGACTGTGAGGGGAAGGTTGCAGATCAAACGAAGGGACTTCTCGACTTTGGACTTGCTTGGGAAAACCTGCATCGCTACCTGCCTCACACTCCGCATTTCGAGCCCTGACCGTGTGGGGGGCGATGCCGTTTGGTAGGTGCTCGAAGTATGTGAGAAGCAACTACCGTGCCAGATTCAGATGTGGGGGCAGCCGTCTCGTTTTCTTCGCTGTTGAATGGAAGTTCTCGTAAAAAGCGTCAAGGAATCAGCGGAATATGCCAAGACTATGACGCTTCACCTGGGCGTCTCCATTGGAAAGGTCGAGATTCACGGAGGAGCAATTGGGAAGAAGTTGTCTTCAGGCTCAGGGTTGGAGTTTCTTGACCAAGGTCTAAAGGGATTGCCTGCCTGATAGGGCTTTGGAGAGCGTGAGCTCATCCGCGTACTCAAGATCGCTGCCGACAGGGATTCCAAGAGCGATCCGAGTAGTCTTGATGTCGAGCGGCTTGATCAGTCGGGAAAGATAAAGCGCCGTCGCTTCGCCTTCGGCGGTGGGATTGGTTGCCACAATCACTTCCTGAACGGTTCCATCTCGCAGCCGATCAAACAGGTTCTTGAGCTTTAGATCCTCGGGCCCGATCCCGTTGATCGGGGAGATGGCACCATGGAGGACGTGATAGAGGCCACGATATTGGCCAGTTTTCTCGATGGAGGGGACGTTGAAGGGCTCCTCCACTACACAGATAAGATGTCTGTCGCGGTTGGGATGGGTGCAGATGGGACACGGATCGACCGCGCCGATGTTGTTGCAGATCGAACAGAAAATCAGGTTTGTCTTCACCTGGACGATCGCTTCGGCTAGCTGCCGGCACTCAGCTTCTGTCTGTCGGATCAGATAAAAGGTCAGCCTCTGGGCCGATTTCGGACCGATACCCGGAAGTTTCTTCAGCTGGTCGACAAGCTCCTGAATTGGATCTCTTGACTGACTCATTTCGGTCGCCGGTCAGCTGCCGCCGAGCAGCCCCCCAGCCAGGCCTCCCAATTGGGAGCTGAGCACCTCGTCCACTTTGCGACCAGCCTCGTTGACTGCCGCCACAATTAGATCTTGGAGCATGTCGACGTCTTCTGGATCCACCGCCTCGGGATCAATTCGAATGGATTGGAGGCGCTTGGATCCATCCAGGACCACGGTCACAACTCCGCCTCCGCTGCTGGCTTCGATCCGCTGCGTTTCCATTTCCGTTTCGAGCCTCTGCTGAACCCTCTGAGCTTCTTTCATTAGGTTCTTCAGACCCTTTTTTCCCATCTGCATAACGGTATTACTCCTCCGGGTTCTTCTCGACGATAACCTTGCCCGGGAATCGCTCGATAAAGGCCTTGACCTTGGGGTTTTCCATCGGGTCTTCGGTTGGAGACTCCTCGGTGTCGATTGCTTCCAGCTGCACCTCGATCTGAAGCCGTGAGCCTGTAATCTTATAACACAGGTCTGCGAGCCGAGTTTGGTTCTCTTCCGACTGAACCATTTGGGCGTGGAACTTTTTGGAGTCAGGAAATACGATCACCAGTTTTTCCCCTGATGCGTCAGTCGCTCGAGCCTGCTGCAATGAGACTGATAGTGGGATGCTCTCTTTCTGAACGGCGGCAATCAATCGGGAATGTAGGCTTGCCGCCGATATCGGTTGCGGTTTTTCACTGGCCTTTTCCTCATTAGGCTTCCTGGGAGCAGTCTCCTTTGGGGGCTTTTCAAAGAGTGCCTTGGGCTTGGTTGGGAAGCTTTCCTCGATCTTCGGGCTTACCGAACCTGACTCCAGCCGCTCGATGACCTTCTCGAGTGTGGGCAGCCGCGCCAACTCAATCAGTTTCATGAAGGTCATTTCCAGGTGCAGGTATGGATTTGCGTGCCAGCGGAGCTCACTCTGAGTCCGGCTCAAGACGTCATAGAACCGTATCAGGTCTGGTTCGGTCAGCTCCTTGGCTTGTCTCAGGACGATCTCCCGATCCGTATCCGGCAACTGAAGCAAGTGGTCGTCCCAGCCGGCGACTTTGCACACCAGCAGGTTCCGGACATAACGAATCATCCTCCTACACAGGTTCTGCGGATCTACACCGGCGTTGGCGGGTTCTTGAAATCGCTGTAACAAGGCCTTCGTATCTCGCTTCAGCAAGATGTCGATGAGACCGCTGATCAGCTCCTCGTCCACTACGCCCAGGAGTGCGCGCACATTGTCGTCCGCTACCTTGGTACCGCTCATTGCGGTGATCTGGTCTAGGAGGGACTGAGCATCGCGCATGCTACCCTCCGCTGCCGATGCTACTGCTCGCAAAGAGTAATCACTGATCTCGAGTCCTTCTTCCCGACTTATTTTCCGAAGGAGGTCCAGGATCGCAGAAAACGGAATCGGCTTGAAGTTGAACTCCTGGCATCGAGACGTGATCGTTACGGGGATCCTGTGCCGCTCGGTGGTCGCGAGAATGAACTTCACGTGGTCTGGGGGCTCCTCCAGAATCTTCAGCAGCGCGTTGAAGGCTGCGTTGGAGAGCATATGGACTTCGTCGATAATGAAGATTTTGAAGCGGTCCCTAGCGGTTGCGTAGCGGGCGTTGTCTCGCAGGTCCCGGATATTGTCGACGCCAGTGTTGGAGGCCGCATCGATTTCGTGGACGTCCAGACTGTTGGCGGAAGCGATTTCCTGGCATGAAACGCAGTTAGAGCAGGGTAGGGCAGTCGGCCCTGTTTCACAGTTCAGGGCTTTAGCGAGGACGCGTGCGGTTGTCGTCTTACCTACGCCTCGAACTCCCGAGAAGAGGAAGGCGTGGGCAATCCTGCCACTTTTGATAGCGTTGCGCAGGGTTCGAGTGACGGTCTCCTGCCCTATCACGTCTTCGAAATTCTGGGGACGCCACCTTCGTGCCAGGACCTGGTAAGTCATTGTCAACTGACCGGAATTCAGACTGGATCGGAAGAAGGAAACACCACTTCCGCTATGTCGCTACTGTGGGAACAGTACAGCCCGTAACGAGGGCGACGTCCCCAATTTCGACAGCGTTCCCGCTCGTTCCTACTATACCACCGCGTATTTATGGAAGAGAGCACTAAGGCAAGACGCTGCTTGACTTCGCCGCGCGAGGTTGGCTGTAATAGTGGGTGGAGGAGTACCGAAGTGGACGTACCGGGCCCGACTCGAAATCGGGTTGTCCGGTGATGAGCCGGGCACGTGGGTTCGAATCCCACCTCCTCCGCCACGTTCTTTAGTCCCAAAATAAGCGCAAGTTCGAAAATAGACCCCTTTGTCGGCTCCGAGGAGCCATTTTGGAGACCTAAATTCTAAATTTCGGCGCGAAGTCACTCAGAACAGGCACGTCTTCAGCTGTCCTCCACGCCGATCGCTCAGGGAAAACGATTCTGCCCTCTTGGGGGGCGTTTGTAGAGACACCTCGCCCCAGCTCTGGCGACCCTCGGAGCTACTTTATCTCCTTTCAGTTTCAGGTAGCTGGCCGGTGTTTCAACCACGTACTGCCTTCCAAGAGAAGACGGCTCCAACCATTGACATCCAGCAGCCGATAGACCAACTGTCGGCCCCTGCGCAAAATCTGGCAGGGCATTTCAATGACCTCTCGCAGGAAACGGCGATACTCCATCTTCACCAGCTCTCGGGCTTGCAGTCGCGCCGGCAGCACCAACCCCATCCAGGCCTTCAGATTCCAGGCTTGAGCCGCAATCACCAGATAGGCCCAGTTGGCTACCAGCGTATCCGAGGGCATCCGCAGGGCCTCGACTCCGTTCTTGAGTTGTTCAATGACGTTCTCCTGGTTGCAGCGCCGGTTGTTTTCCCGTACGACTCCCGCCGTTCCCAACGTTCTGGCCGAGATATTGGTGACATAAAAGTGGTAGCGCGTCTGCGGCAGCAGCCGCTTCTGGCCTTTCTCGACCAGGATCGTCTTGCGCAAGATCACCATCCGATAGGTTCGCTTCGCTTTGCTCGGACGGTAGTCGATCTCCGCAATCTCTTCCCGTTCCAGCGTCAGCGTCTTGAACCCGCGTCTCTTGACAATCTCCGGCTTCACTTTGTCCCGCCGCTGGCGCCGCTTCTTCCCTTTTCCTTTCCCCTGGCTGGGGCGCCCCAGCTCTTTCCATCTCGCTTCTGGCAACGCCTCCGCCCACTTGACGAAGCTCGGATGGGCGTCGACCCCGAAGTCAAACTCCACGCCCGCCTCCGTCCAACGGTCAAAATGAGCCGTCAGCGAAAAATCCGTGTCCCCGCGCAGGCGCACCTTCCGAAAACCCGCCTCTCGAACCAGCTCGATACTCCGATCCAGCCATTCGGCCGCTCCCTCATGAGAGGGACGGTTGCCCGAGCGGTTGACCGCATAGAGCACCTCTCCCGTATTGGCCAGCGTCACGATCAGCGGCGCATAGCCCCACTGCCCGTCGTAGCTGATCTCCATCCCTTCCTTGCATTCGCCGCTCGTGGGGGCCATCGTCCCATCCACGTCGATCTCCGCCCGTTGGAAGAAACGGGCCGGTTGTTGGGCCCAGACCTTGAGGCGGCTGGCATTGACGGCTTCCATCAGATCCACCACGTCGGGCGCGTCAAAGCGGCGCACAAAGTCTCCGGCCGTGCTGGGGGCGGGGATCTTCTCGGCTCCCACCGCCTCCAGGAAACTCACACTCTGACGTCGCAGTTCAATATCCTGATAGCGGGTCCCGCCCGTGGCCACGTTGTAGATCAGGCTCAGGACGTGGTCCGATTCGTGGTACGGTTGGTGGCGTTTGAGCAGCGTCACCGCCTGGTCAATGGCTTTCCCCAGCCCACTCCACTTCACCACCTGCTGCAGCAGCCCCAGACCACCGTAACTGACCGCACCCGTTTTCTCCGAGACCTCGTAGCTGATGGCCTCGGGCGAGAGCACCGGTTTCGGGTCTTGACCGTTCCAGCTGGGGCTCAATCGCTGAGCAACCTCTGCTTCCCGTTTGCGGATGATTGCGCTATCCTTTTTCTTCACCTGAAATGCCTCCTTTCGGCTTGTTCTGAAGTTTCTTTGACAACCCCAGAATACCCGTCAGGTCTGGCATTTCAGGTGTTTACATGTGGTTTAGTCCACTTTCATCTACTTCTTTTGGGGCTAGTGCCCGTCCGGAAATGTGTAAGTAATTGATAAGGAAGGGGAAAGAGGGCTTTTTCAAGCTCCGAAACTGTCAGGGCCGTTTGCTAGACTATTTGGTGCAAACAATTAGACTAAAACGACTTACGACGATTTCAGGAGTTCGAAGATGCGTAAAAAGCGTGAAAAACAACGCCCCCTTTCCCCGCAATGGCCCGATCACCAGCTGGCCCATGAATTGAAGGTGATCTCGCGCATCCTGGACGACAATCCCCAGACGCTGGAGCTGATAGTACAAGATCTCTCTGACAGGGTCGATTCCGGTGTTGGCGCCCCCGGTTTGACGGCCGAGCAGGTGCTGCGTTGCGCCGTCATCAAACAGCTGCATCAGTTCAGCTATCGCAAGCTGGAGTTTCATCTGGTGGATTCGCAAAGCTGTCAGAGGTTCTGTCGCTTGCCCTATGGGGCGTCGATCAGCAAAGCCACCCTGGCGGAGAACCTGGGGAAGATTGAGCCGGGGACTTGGAAGGCGATCAACGACCACTTGGTGCTCTGGGCGCAGGCTCGGGGTCTGGAAAAAGGCCAACGGATTCGGGTCGATGCCACGGCGGTCGAGACGAACATCCACTATCCGCTCGACAGTGAGCTGTTGTACGACGGCATTCGAGTCGTGACCCAGTCGCTGGGGCGGCTGCGGGAGCGGGAAGGGATCGGCTTCGTCGATCATACGCGGCGGGCCAAGCGGCGCGTCCTGAACATCCGCAACCGCCGCGGCAAGAAGCGCCTGGACAGTTACCGCGATCTGATCAAAGTGGCGTCCAAGACGGCTCACTATGCCGAGCAGGCGCTGGCAGCTTCCGCGCAGTGGAGCGATCCCCTCAGTCTGGCCGTGGCGGCGCAACTGGCCCACTATCTGGGGCTGTTGCACAAAGTCATCGAGCAGACTCAACGACGGGTCCTTTCGGGCGAGGCCGTCGCGGCCCAGGAGAAGATCTGTTCCCTCTTCGAAGAGCACACCGATATTATCAAGAAGAGCCCTCGGGAAACGGTCTTCGGCCACAAGGTGTTTGTCAGCACGGGCGCCTCGTCGCTGATCCTGGATTGTGTGGTGGAACGGGGGAATCCGGCCGACAGCAACTATGTGCAACCCAGGAGGAGTAAATAAATAAAGGTGTCAATATATAGTTAGTAATGCTATGCTGCACATGCATGGATACGCTGACCGAATTGACGGAGAAATTCCGCTCTGTATGGCCCCTGTTGGATGAACGAACGCGGCGGATTATGGCGGCCAGTGAAGCGAGAGCGTTGGGCCATGGCGGAGTCAGTTTGGTACGCCGTGCCTGCGGACTGTCGCGCAAGGTAATGCTAAAGGAATCCGTGAAATCGAAGAGGGTTTCGTGCCCATGGAAGGCCGCATCCGGCGGCCCGGAGCCGGAGGCAAGCCCCTGACGGTTTCGGACCCGGGGCTGGTGGAGCAATTGGAAGAAATGATCGAGGTCCAAACTCGGGGTGACCCGGAGTCTCCGTTGCGTTGGATTTGCAAGAGCACGCGGGCCATCGCGAAAGAACTGGCCCGGCACAAACACCCGGTCAGTCATACGAAGGTGGCGCAGATCCTTCACGACCTCGACTACAGTCTGCAGAGCAATCGGAAGACCGAGGAAGGGAAAGATCATCCGGACCGCGACGCCCAGTTTCGGCACATCAGCGCCACCGTCAGACACTGCCTGAGGGAAGGCAGTCCGGTCATTTCCGTGGATACCAAGAAGAAAGAACTCATCGGCAACTACGACAACGCGGGCCAGCAATGGCTTCCCGCCGGGCAGCCGATCAAGGTTCAGGGTCATGACTTTCCCACTCCCGACGTTCCCCGTGCCTATCCTTACGGCGTTTATGACATTGGGCGCAATACCGGCTTTGTCAATGTCGGCACCGATCACGACACGGGAGCGTTTGCGGTCGCCTCCATTCGCGGCTGGTGGCGCCAGGAAGGGAGACGGATCTATCCGAATGCAAGAACGATACTGATCACCGCCGACGCCGGCGGGAGCAACGGTTGGCGGTTGCGCCTTTGGAAATTTGAGTTGCAGAAGTTCGCAGACGAAACGGGCCTCCCGGCTTCGGTCTGTCATTTTCCACCCGGCACCAGCAAATGGAACAAGATCGAACACCGCCTCTTTTCTTTCATCTCTTCGAACTGGCGCGGCGAACCTTTACGAGACTACGAAACAATTGTTCAACTCATCGCGAAGACAACGACAGCTAAAGGACTCAAAGTGACGTGCCGGCTAGATCGCCGCAAGTATCCCACTGGACGCAAAGTCTCCAATGAAGAAATGAAGCGAATCCAGATGCGGCCCAACCCGTTCCATGGCGAATGGAATTATGTAATAGAACCGAACTCCGCCGAATCATAACATGATACCTTTAGTTATTTACGATTCCTTAGAGCGGCATCGACAGCTGTACGGGAAGGTCCCCCGCCAGAGCGCCTGGGATGGTGGTTTTGCCTCGGCTGCCAACCTGCGCTGGGCCAAAGAGCAGGGGGTACAGGATGTGGCCTTTTCCAAAAAGTGTGGGTTGACGGTTGAGAGCATGGTGCGTTCCAGTTGGGTCTACAAACAACTCAAACGCTTCCGCGCCGGGATTGAGGGGTGCATTGGGACCCTCAAGCACACCTTCGGTCTCCACCGCTGTAGCTGGAAAGGCTGGCCTCACTTTCAAAGCTACGTCCATGCCAGCGTCCTGACCTATAACCTGGTCGTCCTGGCCCGACTCCTGTTGTAGCCTTTTGTGGCTGACCGTACTGCCTTGTGGCTCCGACTCGGGGAGAGGTCTGCGCCGAACCGCTGCTTTTTGGCCCGCGTGCCCTCGCTCGAGGGTCCTTGCTCTGGATCGAGCTGGGTCGAGCCGGTCTGTCAGCAGTCTCAAGTATAATAAGTGTTCAGTAGCGTTCCAGCGTTAGTCGAATAACATCAACTGTTTATGAATGTCACTATTCTGAGTAATGTAATGCATGTCCTGAAAGGCCTGTAAAATTGGGGTTTTCTCGAAGAGCGAGACACTCAGGACCTGGAGAATTGTGTAGAGCGGCAACTCGAGATAGAGGCGCTTGCGGATGATGGCGATGAGCAGGTAGGTACTGAGGGCGATCCAGATTTGTGTTTTCACGGCATTGGGACTGGTGCCGTAAAAGGCCTTGATGCGACGCAAAGGTTCGGGGTAGGCCTTGGCCGGATAGAAGGTGCTCAGCAGGACAGTTTGGTCGCAGATCAGTCCCGTCGTTCTGTCCACCGGGTGGGAGTAGCGGCGGCGGAACTTGAAGTTGGCCTTGGCGCGGGTCACGAATAACGACCGGGCAGAATGGAGTCGGTACAGGCGCCCGAAATCCAGGTATCCGCGATCCATGATGTAGTAGGCACCGGGACAAGGAATCAGGTGGTCCAAGGCGTGGACATCGTGCAGTTTTCCGTCCGAGATCAGAACGAACTCGGGAATGGCGCCGTGCAGGTTGAGCAAGGTATGCAGTTTGATCGCCCCCTTGGTACGGCGGAAGCGCGCCCAGGGGAAGACCGAGAGGCACAGGTCAATGGTCGTGGAGTCCAAGGCATAGACGGTCGCGTTCAGGTCGACTCCCAGGTCCTCGTCGGTGTACAGGCGGCGCGCTTCGGCGATAAGCACTTGGGCAAACTCGGCATAGATGCGCCAGTCGCGCCTCTCGTTGGCATTGGACAGATTGTTGCGGGAGACCGTGGAGCGAATGCCCATGTGGAAGAGCTTGGATCTCATGGCCCGTAGGCAGGCTTCGATATCGCGCAAGCTCTCGCGATAGGTCAACTGTGCAAAGGCCATGACCCGGTAATGGTCGGCACAGCGGAACGACTTGACCTTGTAGTTGCCTCCGTAGTGCTGAACAATGCGATGAAAATGATGCCAGGGAAGATGCCGCATCACCTGAGAAAAAATCGTCGTGCCCGTGTACATGCTCGCCCTCCTTATGAACTGAAGGGCGTGAGCGTACACTCACTTTCAAGTCGGAAACACCCATTATCTTCTCTAACATATTACTCATTAATACTTTACAGAGATTAGAAACCCAAACGTTGGGACACTACTGATAAGTGTTTACGATTCAACAGATTACAGTTCTGAAAACCCCGGTTTTCGGACGGGCACTAGCCCCAAAAGAAGTAGATGAAAGTGGACTAAACCACATGTAAACACCTGAAATGCCAGACCTGACGGGTATTCTGGGGTTGTCAAAGAAACTTCAGAACAAGCCGAAAGGAGGCATTTCAGGTGAAGAAAAAGGATAGCGCAATCATCCGCAAACGGGAAGCAGAGGTTGCTCAGCGATTGAGCCCCAGCTGGAACGGTCAAGACCCGAAACCGGTGCTCTCGCCCGAGGTCATCAGCTACGAGGTCTCGGAGAAAACGGGTGCGGTCAGTTACGGTGGTCTGGGGCTGCTGCAGCAGGTGGTGAAGTGGAGTGGGCTGGGGAAAGCCATTGACCAGGCGGTGACGCTGCTCAAACGCCACCAACCGTACCACGAATCGGACCACGTCCTGAGCCTGATCTACAACGTGGCCACGGGCGGGACCCGCTATCAGGATATTGAACTGCGACGTCAGAGTGTGAGTTTCCTGGAGGCGGTGGGAGCCGAGAAGATCCCCGCCCCCAGCACGGCCGGAGACTTTGTGCGCCGCTTTGACGCGCCCGACGTGGTGGATCTGATGGAAGCCGTCAATGCCAGCCGCCTCAAGGTCTGGGCCCAACAACCGGCCCGTTTCTTCCAACGGGCGGAGATCGACGTGGATGGGACGATGGCCCCCACGAGCGGCGAATGCAAGGAAGGGATGGAGATCAGCTACGACGGGCAGTGGGGCTATGCGCCGCTGATCGTGACGCTGGCCAATACGGGAGAGGTGCTCTATGCGGTCAACCGCTCGGGCAACCGTCCCTCTCATGAGGGAGCGGCCGAATGGCTGGATCGGAGTATCGAGCTGGTTCGAGAGGCGGGTTTTCGGAAGGTGCGCCTGCGCGGGGACACGGATTTTTCGCTGACGGCTCATTTTGACCGTTGGACGGAGGCGGGCGTGGAGTTTGACTTCGGGATCGACGCCCATCCGAGCTTCGTCAAGTGGGCGGAGGCGTTGCCAGAAGCGAGATGGAAAGAGCTGGGGCGCCCCAGCCAGGGGAAAGGAAAAGGGAAGAAGCGGCGCCAGCGGCGGGACAAAGTGAAGCCGGAGATTGTCAAGAGACGCGGGTTCAAGACGCTGACGCTGGAACGGGAAGAGATCGCGGAGATCGACTACCGTCCGAGCAAAGCGAAGCGAACCTATCGGATGGTGATCTTGCGCAAGACGATCCTGGTCGAGAAAGGCCAGAAGCGGCTGCTGCCGCAGACGCGCTACCACTTTTATGTCACCAATATCTCGGCCAGAACGTTGGGAACGGCGGGAGTCGTACGGGAAAACAACCGGCGCTGCAACCAGGAGAACGTCATTGAACAACTCAAGAACGGAGTCGAGGCCCTGCGGATGCCCTCGGATACGCTGGTAGCCAACTGGGCCTATCTGGTGATTGCGGCTCAAGCCTGGAATCTGAAGGCCTGGATGGGGTTGGTGCTGCCGGCGCGACTGCAAGCCCGAGAGCTGGTGAAGATGGAGTATCGCCGTTTCCTGCGAGAGGTCATTGAAATGCCCTGCCAGATTTTGCGCAGGGGCCGACAGTTGGTCTATCGGCTGCTGGATGTCAATGGTTGGAGCCGTCTTCTCTTGGAAGGCAGTAAGTGGTTGAAACACCGGCCAGCTACCTGAAACTGAAAGGAGATAAAGTAGCTCCGAGGGTCGCCAGAGCTGGGGCGAGGTGTCTCTACAAACGCCCCCCAAGAGGGCAGAATCGTTTTCCCTGAGCGATCGGCGTGGAGGACAGCTGAACACGTGCCTGTTCTGAGTGACTTCGCGCCGAAATTTAGAATTTAGGTCTCCAAAATGGCTCCTCGGAGCCGACAAAGGGGTCTATTTTCGAACTTGCGCTTATTTTGGGACTAGCTAGGGCATGGTCGTAGACGGTGGTCTTGGCCCCACCCCGGGTCGACTCGTTCTTGGAGGTGCGCCAGACACTGTTAGCCATCCAGTGATAGCCCAGGATGGGGATGCCAGCACGCCCTAGATGCCGAATCGTCTCTTGGTAGTTTTCGATTTCCTGGTCTCTTCCTGGCAGGCCGAGGATACACTTCTGATAGAAGTAGAGGGGGACGTTTTCGATGGCTTCCAGCCGAAGATCATATGATTCGACCCGGGTCCGGAGTTGGAGCAGTTCGAGGTAGTCCCATTTCAACGGGAGTCCCTCTTTTTCCGGGTCTTGCCAGTGGGTAGAGCCGATTGCACTTGAACCGAAGGGAGTCTGGCCGGTGAGAGCCGGTGTGTTCAGGATGACGCCGCTGCAGCCCATCTGGGCCACGAAGGTAAGAATCTCGTCCGTCGCCTCCCGTATGCTCCCAGCCGCTACGCGAATGTTGTGTGTCATGAGCCTCCTTCCGATAGTGTCCTATTCTTGCTCGAACCCCGAACGGAGGCAAGATGGTTGATCGGAGCACTAGATAAACTTCGAGTCAAAGCAGATCCGAAAGGGCTCTTAGGATTGGAGCTACGAGGCGTCTACCTCCTGCAGGAAATGCTATGCTATGGGTGTCAGAAGGCTGGAGAGGTGTCCGAGTGGCTTAAGGAGCACGCTTGGAAAGCGTGTGTACGGGCAACTGTACCGCGGGTTCGAATCCCGCCCTCTCCGCCCGTCCGGTGACAGTCTGCTCCTACTCGTCGGAGCAGCCCCAGCTACCCTACTCTGCTTTCGCGAGTGCCCAGCCCATCCGGCCGTATCGGAGACCAGGACCGACTCAGATTCCCGGCTGTGCAAGCTCCGCTCGTTGTAATAAATCCCAGAATCTGGGCGCAGCAAGACCCTTTTTCTGCTCTAAGTCTCTTGCGAATATAAATGGCTTCCGGTGATCGCTAACACCATTCTTCTTCACAAAGATAACGATAAAGAAGGGAGACAGGGACAACCCGTCGATCCCGCTGACAAGGGTCGACCGTCAGGTGGTACCCGCAAGTTCGGAAAGGTTAGACCACTGCTGTTTCCTGTGACCCTCTCCGGGTACAGCGGGATGTTCTGGAGTGAAAGCGCCTTTCAGGAGCAGGTTTCTCGAAGATCGCGTTATCAGGAGGGTAGTGTGAGAATAATGGGTTCGACAGTGGGCGCCTGGTTGTCATTGCTAGGTTTGCTTGGATTGCTGCTTGTAGGTATGGGTCCCAGGACTGCTTCGGCCAAACTCGGCCGGAGAGAGGGGTTCCAGACATCACGGACCCAGATTCCATCGGAGATCAGCCTGGGGAGTTCCGGCAGAGCGGGCGGTTTGTCAGCTTGTCCCGTGCTCCCAGCTCACTGGGAGAGATAGATGACGACCTTCCCGATCCTGCACCTCCTTTTTGCTTGAACAATCCCGAAGATCCTTCATGCGACGCTCAGAGACGACGACATTTTTCCATAAGGGTACCGCGAGAGCAGACCCAGTTCATGGTCTGGATTTTCGATGGTGATACCCGCGCGCAGGATGGAGGAACCTTCAGCTGGGATGACTGTCAAGGAGAGAGCTGCTCCGATCTTATAAACCAGATCCAGTACACGTTGTTTCTGGATCCGAGTGGTCCGCTTCAGGCCTCCGAGGTGCCGCCAGGTCAGGCCTCTCGGGCCAACACGGATCCTGATGATGTGGTCAACACATTCTTTGGGACTTCAATGCCTGACAACAGGTGGGTGGGTTTCACAGTAGAGCAGAAACCTGGAGCTTGTGGCAGGCGACTGCTGGCGGACGGAGTTACCCAAGTGCCCAACGACGCCTGCGGCTACCATCTAGTGCTGAACTGGATTCCCAACACTGCCCCAGAACCCTTACTGCTGACAAATGAGCAGGCCAATTTCAAGATGGGCGTCTCCGGGATCGGCGCCACGGTCTTTGTCTACGACCAATCCAACCTTGGCTACACTGGATACAATGGCTTGGGGGGAAACTTCCCTGGCCCAACCACTTTTGACGGCACGTTTTCCTTTACGATCCCGGTAAACTTTGAGTCTCAGCCGGTCTGGTTTACTCCGTTGCTCGAAGGGGACTTCGATGTCGCCGCCGATGGGGACGATCCTAACTTCCTGGGACTACCGATCTTTCCTTCAACAAGAGCGTTGCCCGAAGGCGTCATGCCGGGCGATCCGGCCGATGGAGGAGTCGCCAGCGACCCCTCGTTGAGTTGGACGGCACCGGAAGCGCCCAACGTCATCTATACCCTGACTGCTCCTAGAGAAGTCTGGACCAGGATGAATCTCAATCCATCCGGTGACAGAGAGTGGGAGGGCTTTACCTTGGGTAAACAGGATGTTGGGCCTCCGCCGCCCCTGGTCGACGACATCGTGCCATCGATTCCGAATGGCGACTACAGACTCCAGGTCAAGGGCTTAGATGCGCGCAACACGGTGTTTATCAGCTTCAATCTTCCGGCCACCCGTGACCCAAGGGCCGTAGGTGCGAAGGGAACATTACCCAGTTGACACTCCGCAACAATGGATCGGCAGTGGACGTCCAGGTGCGAGCCCAGGGAGGGGATTCCCTTGGTGAGTTTCCGCAGCTGCTCGGAGGAGGCACATTTCTCGTGAACATCCCGAAACCGACGCCGCGCATTAGCGTAAACAAGAGGCGTTGGTGCATGAATCGGTGTAAGCGAGCACGCTAGCGGCGGGGGTGGGGTCCAGTCCATCATAGAGATCGGGGGGGGGCAACGTCGTGGTCGCAGCGAAGTCGAGCCGAGTCAACCGCCAGTACAAGAAGAAGTACAGAATCCGGAACTGGAGGGAGTACGAGCGTGGCCTCAGGAGCCGCGGCGACGTCACGATCTGGCTGAGCGAGGATGCAATTGCCGCGTGGGTACCACCGAAGAACGGTCTTCGCGGAGGCCAGCGGCGGTACTCGAACCTCGCGGTCCGGACCGCGTTGACGCTGCGGGTCGTCTTCAGCCTGCCGCTCCGTCAGACCGAGGGGTTCCTGGACTCGCTGCTCCGCTTGATGGGCCTCAACCTCAAGGCCCCGGACCACACCACACTCTCGCGCCGGAACCAAATCGTTGCGGTGCCGCCCCTGACCCGATCCCACGACGGCCCGATCGACTTGATCGTCGATTCCACAGGGCTGAAGATTCTGGGTTGCGGCGAATGGAACGCGCACAAGCACAAGGCATCAAAGAAACGCCGGGATTGGCGGAAGCTGCACATCGGGGTGGATGCCGAGGGGTTCATTGTGGCGGCCGAACTCACAGCGAGCAGCCGGGACGACGCCTCCACACTCCCTGCTCTTCTCGACACAATCGAGGTTCCCATCCGGCGTTTCACCGCAGACGGAGCCTACGACCACAGGTCAGTCTACGATCAACTCAGCGCGGCCGGTACAGAGAACGTCGTGATTGTGATTCCCCCTCGTCGCTCTGCGGTGTCGGCGGGGCCAACGGACGGCCCATGGGCGCAGCGTGACACGGCTCTTGAGAGGATTCGCCAGGTCGGGCGACGAGAGTGGCAGAAGGAGTCGGGCTACCGACAGCAGGCGCGCGTTGAAAACAGCTTCTTCCGATACAAGTCCGTGCTCGGAGGCGGATTGAAGGCGAGGCACGGCAAAGCACAAAGGAGAGAAGTTGCGATCGGGTGTCACATCCTCAACCGGATGGCCGAGCTGGGTAGGCCGAAATCCTGCGCTGTGGTGTCCTGAACGAGAAGTTGGAAAAGCGCCCCCACTCGCGCCGCAGTTGAATCATGCAACAGCGCCGCAGATGATGCTCGGTTCGATAGTGCGCGTAGCGTTTGCGTTCCGGAAGATGGCTCGTTTCGGTTCGGAATCTCCCCGGCGGGTGCTTCGGATGCAGGGCCACCTGTTGCTCACGAAAGAAGACGCGGACGATACGATCATCCCAGTGCACGGCGACTTCACAACCGAGCAGATGATTGGGCACCGAGTAGAACGCTCGGTCGACTTCGATGTGGCCATCGGTGGAGACCGTTCGACGGCCCACGCGGAAGAAACTGAAGCGGGAATCCGGAAGCGGTCGGAGATGCTTCTGTTCTTCGACAAAGCGGGGCCAGACCTGCTGCTTGGTGGTGCCGTGGATGCGCTGGCGGGCGATTCGCTCGTTCCAACTCTGCAGATGCTCATTCTGCGCATCCAGGCTCTCGAAGCGGCGAGCTTTGAGCGCGCTGGAGTCGGTATATCCGATGCTTCTTTCGACTTTTCCGTTCTCGTTCGGAGCGCCCGGATGGATGGGCAGCACGGCGAAGCCGTAGTGGCGAGCGAGCGCACTGAAGACGGCATTGACCTCGGGGTCCACCAAGCAAGCCCGGGTGATCCCGGCCTTGAGGTTATCGAGGCGAACCACCTCCACGCCGCCTCCAAAAGCGTGAAAAGCCTCCTCGACACAGCGGATGAACGTCTTCAGTTCCTGCCGCCAGACGACTTCCTCATAGGAGTGGCGCGAGTGGCAGAGGACGGCCTTGAACAGATGAGGACGGCGGTAACGACCCGATTCGGTCCGAGTCAGGGCTCCTTTGCCGAAGTCGATCTGCAGGTCCCGACCGGGGGGAGTTTCCACCCGAGCAAACACGCGAGGACTCTCCGCCTTGAGCTTTCCACAGAAGCGCTTGACGGAGTTGTAGGCTCCCCCGAATCCCTGCTCGAAGACCAGGTCCTGCCAGATCCGCTTGGCCTGCAATCCCTGCTGGAGTTTCTTTTCAATCTGCTCCCGAAAGGGCTCACAGAAGCTGCGCAGACCCGGGGGCCGCTTTGGCCGCTTTTGCTCCTCCGAGCCGGGGGCCACTTTGGCCGGTTTTGAATCTCGGGAGGGATCATAGCGGGCAATCGTCTCTCGTCGGACTCCCACCTCTCGCTCGATCCGACGATACGACCAGCCCAGTTTCAGGAGCGCCAAAACCGTTTGCTTCTTTTCCATTTTCAATGTATTGGCCATCGGCGCATCCTACGCCGGATGCGGCCCTCAATGGCTCTTGAAAATGGCCGGTTTTGAAGTGGCCCTCACTGGCCGCTTTTGGGTGGCCCCTGACAGCAGATAGCAGATGAGGTTGTTGAACAGTTGGCGGCATGTGCTTGACAAGACGATAGCGTCGTCGTCAACCTGTTCGAGAGTAACAAAGAAGGGATATTAACGATGGGTGTAAAGGTTAGGGAAAAGGTCAAAGATTCCGGCGTGTGGTGGATATTCGTCAACCACAACGGAAAGCGGGTCTCCAAGAAGGTCGGTAGCGAGAGTGCAGCACGGGAGGCAGCAGAGAGAAGATCCAGGCGAAGATCACACTCGGGGAAAGGTTCTCAACAACTTGGCTTATCCTCGTAGATTCGCTCCGGCAAACGTTTCCGATAGGGCATGCCCCTCGCTGGCACCTACCGGCCCCGTCATCCGGAGCACACCGCCTTCTACCAGTGTCTGGAAGACTACTGGGAAGAGTTCCAGGAGGCTTACCCCTACTTCTACGAAAAAGACTATGGGCCCTGGCGGCCTACATTCGACGTCCCAGCTTTGCCGCCTCCCGCCTCGACTATGACAGTGATCGGGGTCAGATCCTCTATCGCACCGCCAAGGGGAGACTGCAATCCCTGGATGCCCTGGACTGGATGGCCCGGGTCTGCTCCGCACATCCCCGATCGAAATGAGCATCAGGTCCGTTATTTATTATGGCCGTTACGCCAGCGCCTCACGTGGGAAACGACGGCAGCAGCAGAAAGCCGTCCACGGCCCCGATTCCGAGGACCGCCCCGCCGAGGAGGAGTCCGCGGCCGAGCGCTTCAGCCGCCGGCGCCGTCGCAGCTGGGCTCGTCTGCTCCGCAAGATCTATGACGTCGATCCCTTGCGCTGTGGTTGCGGCGGCTCTCTGCGCGTGATCGCCGTCATCGAGCAGCCTCACGTGATCCGCCGGATTCTGGCGCATTTGAAGCTGGGGCAAGGGCCGCAACGGGCGCCCCCACCCCGGTTGTTTCCAAAAAGCTGGAACACTTTCTGGCGGAACTTTCCCCCCAGCAGGCTCAAGCCGTTCGAGCCTCCGACGACTCGCTCTTCTGGGACGAGGTTGCGGATTGGCCCGACTGAAGAGCTCGAGCTCTTCAGTCGGCTTGCCATATCCCTGTGTCTGTTTTCCCTCCCGACCGGCTCTTTGGCATCGCCTCGTCTCCGCTCCCACCCCCGTTACACGATCTCAACCCTGGGGATCCCCTTCGATTTCCCCATCCACCTCATTTCAGCCACTTTTGGGCTCCTTACGGTTGTTTCTACACTCTTTCCCAGTAGTGTCCCAACGTTTGGGTTTCTAATCTCTGTAAAGTATTAATGAGTAATATGTTAGAGAAGATAATGGGTGTTTCCGACTTGAAAGTGAGTGTACGCTCACGCCCTTCAGTTCATAAGGAGGGCGAGCATGTACACGGGCACGACGATTTTTTCTCAGGTGATGCGGCATCTTCCCTGGCATCATTTTCATCGCATTGTTCAGCACTACGGAGGCGACTACAAGGTCAAGTCGTTCCGCTGTGCCGACCATTACCGGGTCATGGCCTTTGCACAGTTGACCTATCGCGAGAGCTTGCGCGATATCGAAGCCTGCCTACGGGCCATGAGATCCAAGCTCTTCCACATGGGCATTCGCTCCACGGTCTCCCGCAACAATCTGTCCAATGCCAACGAGAGGCGCGACTGGCGCATCTATGCCGAGTTTGCCCAAGTGCTTATCGCCGAAGCGCGCCGCCTGTACACCGACGAGGACCTGGGAGTCGACCTGAACGCGACCGTCTATGCCTTGGACTCCACGACCATCGACCTGTGCCTCTCGGTCTTCCCCTGGGCGCGCTTCCGCCGTACCAAGGGGGCGATCAAACTGCATACCTTGCTCAACCTGCACGGCGCCATTCCCGAGTTCGTTCTGATCTCGGACGGAAAACTGCACGATGTCCACGCCTTGGACCACCTGATTCCTTGTCCCGGTGCCTACTACATCATGGATCGCGGATACCTGGATTTCGGGCGCCTGTACCGACTCCATTCTGCCCGGTCGTTATTCGTGACCCGCGCCAAGGCCAACTTCAAGTTCCGCCGCCGCTACTCCCACCCGGTGGACAGAACGACGGGACTGATCTGCGACCAAACTGTCCTGCTGAGCACCTTCTATCCGGCCAAGGCCTACCCCGAACCTTTGCGTCGCATCAAGGCCTTTTACGGCACCAGTCCCAATGCCGTGAAAACACAAATCTGGATCGCCCTCAGTACCTACCTGCTCATCGCCATCATCCGCAAGCGCCTCTATCTCGAGTTGCCGCTCTACACAATTCTCCAGGTCCTGAGTGTCTCGCTCTTCGAGAAAACCCCAATTTTACAGGCCTTTCAGGACATGCATTACATTACTCAGAATAGTGACATTCATAAACAGTTGATGTTATTCGACTAACGCTGGGACGCTACTGACTCTTTCCTAGAACTCAATCCAAAAGGAAATTCCTATTGATCTGCCTCTGTGGTTCCAGTTCGTCGTCTTTACCCTACTAGCTGATCTGGCGTTCTACTGGCTGCATCGTCTCTATCATGAATGGCGTCCTTTCTGGCGCATTCACATCGCTCACCACAGCGACAAGGATGTCGACATTACCGACTCGTTCCGGATCCATCCATTGCAGAGCTTGCTGGAGATCATCATGCGAATATCGGTAACGCTACTGTTGGGCGTCCCGATAATTGCGCTGATCTTGTACGACTTGCTCTACACCCTCTTCGTCTTCTATCCACATGCGAATATCAAGGTCCCAAGAAGAATAGAGCGTCTTCTGCGCTGGGTCATCGTAACCTCGGACATGCATCGCATCCATCACTCGGTCCGCCCTGAAGAGACAAACAGCAACTATAGCGACATCTTCAGTTTCTGGGACCGGATGTTCGGAACCTACCGGTTTTCCGAATGGGACGAGCAGCGAGAAATGAGGCTTGGGTTGGGTTACTTCCGATCCCAAAAAGAACAAGGCCTTTTCCGGACCCTGATGCAGCCAATTTCCTATCGTTCCCGAATGGAAGCGAGCGAGTCCCTGCGAGACTGAGTACACCGTTCTACCCACACGCTAACGTTCGGCAGATGGAGCTTGCGAAGCGAGATCAAGGGTGGAGGAAGGCCGTGCTTGGCCATCTTCGGCGACGGCTAACGCCCAGATCGTCCTCAACCCCCGCACCGAGGCGGTTGAGACATCGCCAAAGGTCTTCGGTGCGTGAGCGTATCCCACCGGGTATGTCACAACCTGATCCGCTTGGTTTTGGAGATATCTCTCCCACTGAAAAGAAAGTACCCGGGGTGGGACTCGAACCCACACGGAGGTGACCCTCCTCAGGATTTTAGGTCTCAAGGCGGGTGGAATCCAAAGCTCACGTAAATGGCTTTAAATGCATAGGTTATAAAGACATAACCCAAACTGTCTGGAAGGACCGAAGTCAGCCTGAGTCAGCTCGAATCAGCTGGATCTGTCTCCTCGTGGGCACACAGTTCTGGGCACAGTCCTGTCCTCGATTCAAACCTCCCCCCGTTTCATCAGCCACCGGTGAATCCATCCGCAAAGTGCTAGAATCCTATTATGGGTCCCGAGCTGATTGATCTGTTCCAAAAGGCCTGCGATCTCCCAGAGGAGGAGCGTGCGACTCTGGCCGGGCTCCTTATCGAGAGCCTTGACTCGGAGTGGGAGGCTGGTGTTGACGAAGCCTGGGCTAAGGAGATCGATCGTCGGATCGCGGAGCTGGATTCAGATGAGGTAGAGCCGATTCCCTGGGAAGAAGTGCGTGCTCGACTCCTGAGAAGCCTGGATGAGAGGTAGGCTCCGCTATCATCCCAGAGCGGCAGATGAGGTGGACGAAGCACTCCGTTGGTACGCAGATCGCAGCAGGATTGCGGCCCGAGCCTTCCTAGGCGAGCTTGAGGTGACGGCAGAAAGGGTCCTTGAGGCTCCCGAGCGACATCCAAGGTACCGTGCCGACACCCGGCGACTGCTCTTCCCTCGATACCCATTTAGCCTTATTTATAGAACCAAGGGAGGCGATATTGAGGTGGTCGCAGTGGCGCACCATCGCCGTCGGCCGGGCTATTGGATAGCACGCTAGAAACTTGGATCCAACTTTCGGGGGCGAGGCCCAACTATACGTCTTCGGCACTCGAAAATTGACCGTCGAGAGCCCGTCCTGGTGCCAGCTCGGGATCTACGCTGCTGACTTGAGCTCGACTCGTATGCCGTCGCGTGTCTCCAGGTCATAGCGCACCCGCTCGTCGCGGACAGCTTCAGCGACGCCGAGCACCTGAGCAACCAGTATTCCCGAGGGGCAAGGATCTGCGACTGAGACGGAATGACGCTAACTAGTGCCCGTCCGAAAACCGGGGTTTTCAGAACTGTAATCTGTTGAATCGTAAACACTTATTATACTTGAGATTGCTGACAGACCGGCTCGACCCAGCTCGATCCAGAGCAAGGACCCTCGAGCGAGGGCACGCGGGCCAAAAAGCAGCGGTTCGGCGCAGACCTCTCCCCGAGTCGGAGCCACAAGGCAGTACGGTCAGCCACAAAAGGCTACAACAGGAGTCGGGCCAGGACGACCAGGTTATAGGTCAGGACGCTGGCATGGACGTAGCTTTGAAAGTGAGGCCAGCCTTTCCAGCTACAGCGGTGGAGACCGAAGGTGTGCTTGAGGGTCCCAATGCACCCCTCAATCCCGGCGCGGAAGCTGCCAGCGCCTGCTCGGCATAGTGAGCCGTCTTGGACGCCACTTTGATCAGATCGCGGTAACTGTCCAGGCGCTTCTTGCCGCGGCGGTTGCGGATGTTCAGGACGCGCCGCTTGGCCCGCCGCGTATGATCGACGAAGCCGATCCCTTCCCGCTCCCGCAGCCGCCCCAGCCACTGGGTCACGACTCGAATGCCGTCGTACAACAGCTCACTGTCGAGCGGATAGTGGATGTTCGTCTCGACCGCCGTGGCATCGACCCGAATCCGTTGGCCTTTTTCCAGACCCCGAGCCTGCGCCCAGAGCACCAAGTGGTCGTTGATCGCCTTCCAAGTCCCCGGCTCAATCTTCCCCAGGTTCTCCGCCAGGGTGGCTTTGCTGATCGACGCCCCATAGGGCAAGCGACAGAACCTCTGACAGCTTTGCGAATCCACCAGATGAAACTCCAGCTTGCGATAGCTGAACTGATGCAGCTGTTTGATGACGGCGCAACGCAGCACCTGCTCGGCCGTCAAACCGGGGGCGCCAACACCGGAATCGACCCTGTCAGAGAGATCTTGTACTATCAGCTCCAGCGTCTGGGGATTGTCGTCCAGGATGCGCGAGATCACCTTCAATTCATGGGCCAGCTGGTGATCGGGCCATTGCGGGGAAAGGGGGCGTTGTTTTTCACGCTTTTTACGCATCTTCGAACTTCTGAAATCGTCGTAAGTCGTTTTAGTCTAATTGTTTGCACCAAATAGTCTAGCAAACGGCCCTGACAGTTTCGGAGCTTGAAAAAGCCCTCTTTCCCCTTCCTTATCAATTACTTACACATTTCCGGACGGGCACTAACTAAACTAAACCCTTGAAAAAATACCCGGGGCGGGACTCGAACCCACACGGAGGTGACCCTCCTCAGGATTTTAAGTCTCAAGCTCCCTAGCGTCCCCTGTTCGGGTAAATCGCTTTAAATGCAGAGCTTATAAGGAAGTAACCCAAACTGCGCCGAAGGACCGGAGTCAGCCTGAGTCAGCTAGAATCAGCAGGAGTCGTCTCCTCGTGGGCACAATCTTGGGCACACAGTCGATTCTCCTTCTCCATCTCAACATTCCTGCCCAGTGAGCTCATCTGGTATGTAAGTCGCAATAGTTCCGAAAGCCGACACAGGCTAGCACTGGCTCCAAGAGGCGAAAGGGAAGAGTCGAGAGGAGAAGGAAAAACACGAAAGAGGAGAGGAGACGAAGGCAAAGTAGAGCAGGCGCTATAATGGGTAAGCGATTGGGGATTCGGCAAATTGACGGATTCCGGGAATCTGCTACGCTATAGGCAAGATGACCAAGGAAGTGACACAAGAAGAGCGCAGCTTTACCCTCCTTTTTGAGCCCGCCGCGGAGGGAGGCTATGTTGTGACCTGTCCCGCCCTTCCAGGGCTGGTCACCGAGGGCGACACCCTTGAAGAAGCCCGCGAGATGGCCAGAGACGCCATTCGCGGCTACATCGAGAGCCTGCGCAAGGACGGACAGCCCATACCAGAGGACAAGAAACTTCCACTTGATCCGGTCAAGGAGGAAGTAAAGATTGCCTTAGGGACTGCATGACCCCGCGCCTGCCCTCTCTGAAGCCACGGAGAGTTCTCCGAGCGCTGGAGCGGGCAGGCTTTTTTATTCATCACACGACTGGTTCTTATCGCATTCTCTAACACCCGGACAAGCCGACTTTCCGGGTGACTGTCCCCTATCACAAAAAAGACCTCAAACGCCGCACCCTGGAGTCCATCGTCAAGCAATCCGGATTGACTCGCGAAGAGTTCCTGGAGCTTCTCTAATTCTCCACGAAGCAGCTTCAGCGATAAGCTGCTCGTGGTGCTTTTTCGTGAATTCTTCGATCTTCTCTCGAAGACTTTCCTCCTCCGTGCGTTGGATAAGTCTTGTTCGCTTCATCTGAAGCAGGATGCGGAGGAACTCCGGCACTCGATCCTCCGCCGCATGCTGAAACCACTCTCCGCCTATCAAGGATTGGTAGTTTGCGAGCATCATCAACCTGCATGCGTTCACGATGCTCGACCGCACCTGGGGAGACGCATTCAGCTCGGCGAAGCTCAACTAGGGGGCCCTTGGCCCCACTAAGCGCGGGTACATGCGCTTGGCCCTCCCCCATAATGCGGTCGCGACCGCAGCAGGTTTTAGAGTTGGTGTCAACGATCATCAGAAGCTGACTTTTTTTGAACAGGTGCCGAAAATGAGAACGGAGATTGCTTGCCAACAACGCTGTCTAGGAGGGTGCAAGTCCCTCTGCCAACCAGATGGAGGTGAAGGCTAGAGAAGCACAAGGGCGTCATCGTGAGGTGGGGTCTGGAGGAAGTGTGGAAACAAACGTACGAGCCGACGAATAGGAACTGGATAAGTAGGCGCCAAGGCCGGAGGAGTCAGCGTGAGATGACGAAGTCCATATCCATCAAGGTCCGGAAGCGTAAATCCAGCGGTTGTGTGCGGAAAGACAGCGTGCTTACCCCGGGGTCCGGATTGCGCTGAACAACGATTACTTCGATCGGCTTGGTCTCCCCCGGTTAGCGGATCATCAGCACATTCAACCCTAGCGAACCGCCTTGCTACGGACCCGTATGCCGGGTGGTGTGGGAGGGGAAGGC
This sequence comes from Acidobacteriota bacterium, assembly GCA_965219855.1. Taxonomy (GTDB): domain Bacteria; phylum Acidobacteriota; class UBA6911; order RPQK01; family JAJDTT01; genus CAUZIZ01. The sequence goes on along the minus strand of CBDCOR010000004.1, from coordinate 51,224 downwards.
CCGCAAGGGCCTCCCCTATCCCGAGTTTGTAATTTGTACATATCAGTGGGGCAGACCACGCCGACCATCAGCCATCTGGCCACCTACGCTCGTATTTGCGCAGAGTAGATCGCCTCTACTTCGTTCCCGTCTGAATGATCTAGAGGATTAAATCTGGGGGTGGGCCCCCAGTATGTGGCTCTGGAAAAGTGCTTGTCCTATGTTTGATCTTGACGCCGGAATCGGACTCCTCCACTAAGAATCGAGAATCTCCTCGAAGTCATTTGCGGACTCGACTTTCCCTTTCACCTCGATCTGTTCTGGTGGTGTCTTGGTTTTATCGAGGTATATGTTCCCGACGTACACGTTGCCAAGAACGTTGACACCATATTTCTTGTCCCAGACTTCCCAGACTTTGCTATTCGCGAACTGAACGGCATATTCCGGCCGCTCGATCAGGAGCTGGGACTTCACCGACGGCGTAACACTGCTGTCAATCGACTCGCTTTCGTCAGGGAGCCAGAGCCCAAGCTTGTAGAATCCTTTGGCTGAGGAGGGAATTCTCAACTGGGTTCCGAAGTGTCTGGGAGTGCCCGGCCTCCAATGGCGGGGATCAATTTCGGCTCGAAGCGTGGCCTTCATTAGTGTCTTACTCGGGGTATCGTCCTGCATGACCACCCACACATGACGCTCGTTGAACATTGCCGCATAGCCGACGTTCTGGAGCCGCACGCGCAGCCGTAAGATCCCCCCTGGCCTGACGAGCTTGTTAAACGCAGATTGGAGCAGAACGATCCTGTATCCAAACCTCCTGGAGATTTCGGCGATGCAGCCCTCTTTGATCCAGCGCTTGATAACTTCCTTGCGGTAGTTCTCCTTCAGATAGCTGAAGTGCAACCGTCTCAATTCCTCCTCGGCGTTCTCGCAGCTAGTCCGAACCTGTGTTTTGGCGGCGTTTAGATAATTGTCGTTATTCGCGTTGTCGTAGCAGGATTCGCCTCCAACCGGCACGAACCGGCCTTCTGCCGCTATGAAAACCTTCCATTTCTCGACAGACTCATCCGTGCTGAGACCTGGAATGTCAGTATATGTTCCCCAATCGTCGACACTGGCCAGGAAACAGTCGTTATGGTGACCAAGTCTGGCTTCAGGACTGCCGTCAAACGGGGTCTGTAGTGGCTTGTCATAGTCGATCTTGCCGAAAATCTGCGCCTTGTAGACGGGCGTTCGCACCTGGACCATACGAGATTGCGGAAGGATGTCGAGCAGCTTGGTGAGGATTTCTTCTCGACCCGTCTTGCTATCTAGACAGTTCACATCTCCATATGCCTTTGAACATTTCGTTGGCAGAGCGGCGGAATTACAGGCCGTCGTTGCGTCTACGGCACAGCTGCCGGCGCCTCCGTCATGGTGCCACTCTCCCCAATGACCGATGAACCCAGCCTGCATCACTGCGATCACGTCAGTGTTCTTTTCAAGAACGGCCTTGAGTTGATCCATGTGGGCTTTGACGACGTCCTGAGGGCAGTCACCAAACTCACACGAATTTGGATCGTTGTACGAGAAACGAAGGATTATCTTGACACCCTGCTTCCGGGCTTCCGTGAGGCCCTTGTCAAGCTCGTCAAGAAAGGAACTTTCGAGTTTCTCGTCACTCGTGAAGTACTTGTCAAGCCGCACGACCTGCAGAGCGAGTGTTCGCGGCCCTTCAGAACCTAGCAGCGCCAATGAGGACTTTTTCAGATCCAGACCAGACTGAGAAATCAGGTCAATAGGATCCTGTACGTAGAAGCCTCTCTCAGGATTTGGGATGTCGTCGTGGTGTTGGTAATGGGTATGAAAAACGAGATCGGGCTCTGTCCTCAGGTCCGGTCTGAGCACAAAAAAGAAGACCAGAGCGGCCACGATTCCAGTTGTCAAGCCAATCAGACCCGGCAACCAGAGTCTCATGAGACCCTCCTTTCCCCCCTGTGTATAGCGCCACGAGACCAGGTCGACATTTGGAGTGTATGTCTATACATAGGACGAGATTCCGACTGTGAGGGCTGGTCTAGGCGTTCATTTCTAGCTCTCCGCAGGGTACGCTCATCTTAAAGCATGGCCGTAAGTACGTCTATGAGAATCTGCGTGTGGAAAAACTGCTAAATTGTCCCCTCCGCCTCACAAAATTGCCACGGTCTGAGGGCGACGGATACGTAGAAGTCGGACAGGTAGATACCGCTTGATCGGCCCGGTTGGCACGGTATCGGAGCCGGCCGCCGTTCCGCCGGATCTCGCGACTAACTGTCGAGGGTGCGCGACCCAGCCCTCTGGCAATCAAACGGCTCGAGCCGCCGGCCACCACATCGCGTGAGATCTCCTCGCGCTCCGATAAGCTCAGAGCCTGTCGCGATCGTCGGCGCGGCCGCGGCCGTATGCCACCGGTTTGTTTCAGAATACCCCCAACGGAGGAATGGTGGCGGTCAAAAGAGCCGCGCGATGGAGCTCAGGGACTCGCCTTTTTGCCAGCGGTCCCACAGCGGACATTCAAGTATTCCGCGGAAACGTCGATGGACGACCGCCAACGGTATTGTCAAATTGAGCCGGTGGCAGCGACAATCATCAGATGGAATCTCTATATCGTGGCCATCGCTTTCCTTCTGAAATCATTAGCCGCGCTGTGTGGCTCTACCATCGGTTCGCCCTCAGCCTTCGAGATGTCGAGGATCTGTTGGCGGAACGCGGTGTCATCGTTTCCTATGAGACCATTCCTGGTGTTTCAAGTTCGGACCGCAATACGCCAAGTCGATCCGAAGGAAGCAAGGTCGGCTGGGCGATATTTGGCACGTTGATGAATTGTTCGTGAGGATTCAAGGCAGGCAGGTCTACCTGTTGATCAGGATGGCGATGTTTTAGACATTCTGGTGACCAAGCGTCGCGATAAGCAGGCTGCTAAACGTTTCTTTCGCAAAGTCTTGAAACACCAAGGTCAGCCTCCGTGGAAACTCATCACTGACAGGCTCAAGACCTATCCCGCCGCACACCGCGAGGTCTTCCCTTCAGTTGAGCATAGAACAGGTCAGTACGAGAACAACCGGGCTGAGGTCTCGCACCAACACACCCGCGAGAAGGAGCGCCAAGTAAGACGGTTCAGGTCAGTCCCGCAAGCACAACGACTTCTAGCTGTCCACGGATCCGTCCAGAACCTGTTCCGGGTTGGTCGACACCACCTGAGGGCAGCTAATCATCGTCTCCTCCGCGACCGGGCGTTTTGCCGAGTGGAAAGAGGTGACCTGTGTCTGTTGAGCGGAGCCGTCCGAGCGTATATTGCGTCTCGAACTCATTAGGACCTGTTAACCTGACAGTACCCACAAAGTGTATCTGCTGAGTGAGATGGCTGGTCCACCCACAGACATTGGTGATCCGATGGGGCAGCCGATCGAGGCATATCGCCAGACCTTGGTCGAAATCGACGGCGTATTGAAGCGTGGCCTAGATCGTGTCATTGGCTTGATGAGCCGGAAAAACCAAGATTAATAGGAACGCTGAGAGTGTCACGTTCGGTTGTTATGATCCTTTTCAGTAGTTGCCTGGGGGATCTGGAAATCTCTCTGAGGCTCTCCTCTGTGCTTTCCATATGTTGGAAATCATTACAAAGCTGTTCCGCCCCACCAAGTTCGACGTAGACGCAGTAATCCAGAACAATCGCCGAATCCTGGACGAGAAGCGACGGAGAACTAGGCAGAAGCCGACTATTCGGAGAACTAATCGATGACGCGTTTGTCTCTCCTGCTTTCTTTCGCGTGTCTTTCCGTTTCTTACGGCCACTTACAAGGCGACGTCAAGATGCCGGTGCGCGGGGTTTGTGCCCATCGCGGCGCAAGCGACACGCATCCCGAGAACACGTTGGCGGCGTTTCGTGAGGCGATTCGGTTGGGTGCGCAGATGATCGAGTTCGATGTCGCGTTGAGCAAGGATGGACAACTGGTTTTAATGCATGACGCGACGGTTGACCGAACCACCAATGGCGAAGGGCCGGTATCGGAGTTGACGTTGGCCGAGTTAAAGAAACTCGATGCCGGATCGTGGAAGAGCGACCAGTTCAAGAACGAGCGAACTCTTACCTTGGATGAAGCTCTCGCGATCATGCCCAAGAACATGTGGCTGAATGTACATCTGAAGGGCGGAGCAGAACTGGCCGAGAAGGTGACGAAGCGGCTAAGAGGGGATTACGGCAGACAATGAGCCGTTCCCCGGGGTAGTCTGTCAATCACCAAGGTATATCCCCCACCCCGTCACCAAGGTAATTCCCCCATTTTGGGAGACATCATCATCTCGTCTCTCTCTGGTTTTGTTGGTTTTGGTTGGGAAAACTTTTCCCAACCAGTTTCCTCCTTGGAAGTTTGAGAGTCCTTCTGGGCCCTCGACCAGCGTTGTTCTAGCCGCCGGACTTGCCACCGATTGAACGCCCGATACGCGTCCGAAAGGGAGCTGACGGCGACCTCCTCCAGGATGGGACTGAAGTAATGGAGGCTTGCGATCGGCTGTCCTTGACCTCCATTGAGCCAAGAGACGTACTTGCGTCCGCATCCGAGGAGGATGGCTTGCTCGATATCCTCCAGCGGCACCTCCTGCTGGAACCACTGTACGGCCAGTTGGCGATCCGCGGCCGAGTACCGACAACTGACACAGGGCCGGCTCAGCAGCATCTGCTCGAGGGCCTCAACGAACAGTCTTTGAGCCGATCGATTCGAATCCAGAGCGTCCGTCTCGGAAGACCGCTCATAAGGCCAGTAGTCGCCTCGGATCTGAAGGGTCCCAGTGGCATGCTGGTTGGAGCTCAGAGAGATCTGGCAGAGCTGTTTTTCTTCGAGTTCTCTCAGATACTTGCCGATCGAGCGACGGGACTTGTTCAGAGCCTTCGCCAACTCGCCCTGGCGAAAGACGAAGCGTCCCGTGCTCCGTTCGGCAGCCAGCGAGACGTAAACGAAGAGCTTGAAGGCTCCATCGGAGAGTTTGTGAGAGGCGGATTGCCAACTCCTGTCGGCAGCAAACCAACCCTCGCCCCTCTTGATTTTCAGTAGTGTGCTGGGGAAGCTCATCGGGAGCCCTCCTTGGTCTTCGAGGTTTTGCTCGGACGCTTGCGCCTGCGATAGGATTCCCCCTCCCACTCGAGTTGATGGGCATTGTGGCAGAGCCGGTCCAGCAACGAGTTGGCCTGAATGGGATCGGGAAACAGGGCCATCCATTCCTGGACGCTGCGATTGCTGGTCAGCATCAGCGACCCCTTTTGATAGCGTTCGTAGACAATGTCATACAGATCATCGGCCTGCTGATCGGTCAGGGGCTTGAGCCCAAAGTCGTCGATGATCAAAAAATCGGAGCTGCAGTAGTGTTTCATCAACCGATCGCGGGACAGATCGGCGTGAGCGGCCTGAAGCGTCCGGAACAAACGGGGCGCCTGGATAGAACGGACCTCAAAGCCGCGGCGGACCGCCTCGTGTCCCAAGGCCAGGGCGATGTGGGACTTGCCGACGCCCACCGGCCCGCACAGACAGATGTTGTCTTTGTTTTCGAGAAAGTGACAGGTCCCCAGATCATAGATGCGGCGGCGATCAATGGCCGGGTTGAACTTGAAGTCGAACTCTTCGAGCGTCTTGAGGTCGCTAAAGCAAGCTTTCTTGAGCCGGCGGGCAAACTTGCTCTGGGAGCGTCGTTCGAGTTCATCCTGAATCAGCAGACTCAGAAAGTCGAGGTAGGACAGCTGTTGTTTCTCCGCCTCCTGCAGCCGCAGCTCCAGGCTGTCCACCAGGCCTCCCAGGCGCAGCGGCTTGAGTTGCTCGATGAGATGTTGATAGTGACTCATCGGATCTCCTGGGTTGGGGAGTTGACGAAGTAGTCGTGGGGTCGGGCGAAACGACAGGCAGCGGGGGCCGGGCTCGTGGGCCGGGTCGGTGTCGAGGGTTGTCGCCACAGCCCTTTTTCCAAAATCTCCTTGAGGCTGGCCAAGCGCAGATTGTCAAAGCTCAGAGCTCGGTGACAGGCCTGGTCCAAGGCGGTGGCTCCGAAGCGTTGGCCTAGGCGCAGCACCGCCTGGGCCTTGCGCACGTTTCTCATGGCATGATCGGCCAGGATGCGTTCCATATAGCGGCCGACCTCCGGCCCCAGCTGCTCCGCTTGGGCGCGACAATAAGCCGGGGTCTGCTCCAAGTAGACTCGCTTGTCCGGAGGGTAATCCGCCTCATCGGTCTGCCAAGTTCCGGGCTCGAAGACCCGGACATGGGTCTTGCTCAACTGATGCTCCCGATAGACCCGCAGCAGCTTCAGGTCGGCCCGCACCCAGAGCTTCTCTCCCCGGTACGGATAAGGGATCGAGTAGTAGCACTTGTTCAGGATCAGATGGCAGTCCGAATGCACGGTACACTGTTTCCATTCGGGGGCCTCATAGGGTTGCTCAGGCAGGGGCAGCAGCTCGGGGGCTTCCTCGGCCAGGAAGACCTCATAGGGTTTGCGATGAGTGGTTCCATGCTCTCGCAGGCCTACCTCTTGGAGGCACCACTGGAGCGCTCTCCGGTTGGCCTCGTCGATGTCCCGAAACTCGCGTCCCGCTAGGACCTGCTGACGGACGACGGGCACACATCGTTCGACCTTTCCCTTGTGACGAGCCCTGGCCACCTTGGCTGGGTCGGCCACGAAACCGTAGTGCCGCTCGAGCTCGGCGTAGGCCGGGTTGAGGGTTGGATCGTACAGATCCGGCCGCAACACGCCGTTTTTCAGATTGTCGAGCACGATCAGGGCGGGGCAACCCCCAAAGAACTTCAGGGCGCGGATATGACAGTCCAGCCAGGTCGGGTTGTCCTGCCGAAACACAAAACGCACGAAGCGATGGCGACTGTGGCTGAGGATCAGGATAAAGGCCCAGGCTCGGCGCAACTTGCCGCTCTCCGGATCCCGCATCAGTCCGGCATACCCAAAATCAACTTGAGCTTGCTCCCCAGCTGGAGGGTGCAGGCGCACGGTCACCGGCCTCTCCAGTGGCTGGATGTGGCTGCGTACGTAACGATGTACGCTCATGTAGCTGACTCCCAGCTCGTGATTCTCCTCAAGCAGCCGCTGCACTTGTCGAATCGTCATGTCCGGCTCACTCAGCCAATCTACAATCTGCTGGTGGTAGGGCCGGATCCGCTCCCGCGCGGGCTGCTCAAAGACCGCCGGGTTCACCACCGACGTGACCAACTGCGCCAGCTGGTCCTCCTCGGGCAAAGGCCGTTCCCGACTCAGTCCCTCCTCCGCCAGCCGGCGCAGGTACTTACGGATCGTCTTGCGGGACATCCTCAGAGAGTCTCGAATCTGCCGCACGCTCCGTCCTCGGTGCCACTGGTAGACCATCTCTAGATACTCATTCATGCTCAGCTTCCTTCTCGCCATCCATCCTCCTTCTGTTCGAAGAAGGATGGCCTTCGCCTCTGTCAGTCCGAGATGATCAGGTGGGGGATATACCTTGGTGACGCCCCGGGGGAATTACCCTGGTGACGGGGTGGGGGATATACCTTGGTGAATCAGCCACCTAGGTGGGGGATATACCATGGTGACCGACATAGTCCGGGCTCTGGATCTCGGCCAGGTCGCGTTGATTAAACAGGGACAGCTGCAGCGGACCGGATTGAAACAGTTTGCGGATCTGAGGGCCTCGCAGGGCCGTGATCCAGCCCATGCCGGGCAGCGGCTTGAGCTCCTCCCGAATGCGGGCTTCCGTCAGCATTCCTCGATCGGCGACCACCACCACCGAGCGCAACCCGAAGCGTTGGCGCAGTTTTTGGATTTGGCTGGTCACTGTTGTGGGGTCCGCTCGGTTGCCTTCGAAGACCTCGACCGCGACGGGGCAGCCTTTCGCACAGCAGGCCGAAGACGATCTGCAGCGTACCCCCTTTGCCGTCTCGGGAATACCCCCGCTGGGCCAACGGGCAACTCCTCCCTTCGAAGTAGGTCGAGGTGACGTCGTAGATCACGAGGCAACCGTCCTGCAGGCGCTGAGCCGCCAGCTGGTTTTCAATCTTTGGTTGTCGAACGAGCAGCCAGTCCAAGGCGCCGTACAGATCATCGGCCGTCGCGGCCTCCACCTGTAAGAGCTCGCCCAAGCTGCTGGACAGGGTCTGGGGATCCCATCCGCGTGCGGTGGCCAGCTTGGAGCGGGGCTCCAGGATGCGCGCCACGATCAGGGCCACTACCAGGCGGCGCTGCAGGCTGTTGCGAGTGGCCAGTAAGCGCTCCAAACCGAGGCGGCGCAGGGTACCCAAGACGGCCGCCACATGACCATGGGGGCGAGTGCGCTGGACCTGGAAGGCTTGGCTCAAGTCGGAGATGACGGAGCCTCCCTTCAAGAGGCTGCGCAGGCCTTCGACGATCTCCGCGGGCCACTTGCTGAGGTTAGCCAGAGTGCGCTTGCGCACCTTGCCGGCTTGCCGGTAGGACTCGCGCAGGAGAATGGCCGGGGGCGAGTTGCGGTTGGGAACGGATTCGATGTACATGGGCACTATAATATCACATACTACCGACAATAAAGGACACTAAAGCAACTATTACATGGGTACAAATTGTCGAACACAAAAAGACCCTTACCTGATGATCCACAATGGCTTACAGGTTGTTTTTCAGCTAGTTTTCAGGGTAACTTCGGGTTAAAGTGAGCTACGACTGAAGCACGGAATGAGCCAGCAGGAACTCGCAGATGCCTGTGGGCTAGACATCCCCTACATTGGCGGTATCTTCAGCGCCGCCTTAGATCCCTACGAGGATTCTGGGGATGCTTCCACCCTTCCGTTGTGTCCGTCCACCGTTCCAATCTCCCCGCGAACTCCCCGCGAAAGTGAAGAACCTCGATCGGAATCTATGGGCAATCTACCCGGAATACGCATCCTGCTCAATCAACAATAGGAACAGGGAATGATCCACGACCCCATGCCGCAACATTCGGATGGTCTCTCAGCCTTTGCCATGTGCGGTCGTCACGGAACCGCTCGCTGTGTTTCTCAAAACGCCGGCAAAAGAAGTCGTAGACAGCGTGAAGAGACATCGCTCTAATGAGGAAAGCCTCCGAGATTGAGTAGTCGTATGAATGCTTGGGAAGAAGTCCTATGCCCTTACGGATCAGCCACAATCGACGATGGGCAAAGACGCCTGCTTCTTTGGTTATCTGGGGTGAGAGATAGTCTGTGAGAATCTCGTCATTGGATCGTCTCAGAACGGTGTCTAGCGATGGAGCGAGAAACATCTTCTTCTTTCGAGTTGCAGAATCGTCACTAATGTAGCGCCTCAGAAGGGTTCGTAATAGACGCTTTTCATCGCCAGGTGGACTAATCTCCCCAAGTGGCAGTGTGAAAACAAAGCTAACTAGTGCCCGTCCGGAAATGTGTAAGTAATTGATAAGGAAGGGGAAAGAGGGCTTTTTCAAGCTCCGAAACTGTCAGGGCCGTTTGCTAGACTATTTGGTACAAACAATTAGACTAAAACGACTTACGACGATTTCAGGAGTTCGAAGATGCGTAAAAAGCATGAAAAACAACGCCCCCTTTCCCCGCAATGGCCCGATCACCAGCTGGCCCATGAATTGAAGGTGATCTCGCGCATCCTGGACGACAATCCCCAGACGCTGGAGCTGATAGTACAAGATCTCTCTGACAGGGTCGATTCCGGTGTTGGCGCCCCCGGTTTGACGGCCGAGCAGGTGCTGCGTTGCGCCGTCATCAAACAGCTGCATCAGTTCAGCTATCGCAAGCTGGAGTTTCATCTGGTGGATTCGCAAAGCTGTCAGAGGTTCTGTCGCTTGCCCTATGGGGCGTCGATCAGCAAAGCCACCCTGGCGGAGAACCTGGGGAAGATTGAGCCGGGGACTTGGAAGGCGATCAACGACCACTTGGTGCTCTGGGCGCAGGCTCGGGGTCTGGAAAAAGGCCAACGGATTCGGGTCGATGCCACGGCGGTCGAGACGAACATCCACTATCCGCTCGACAGTGAGCTGTTGTACGACGGCATTCGAGTCGTGACCCAGTCGCTGGGGCGGCTGCGGGAGCGGGAAGGGATCGGCTTCGTCGATCATACGCGGCGGGCCAAGCGGCGCGTCCTGAACATCCGCAACCGCCGCGGCAAGAAGCGCCTGGACAGTTACCGCGATCTGATCAAAGTGGCGTCCAAGACGGCTCACTATGCCGAGCAGGCGCTGGCAGCTTCCGCGCAGTGGAGCGATCCCCTCAGTCTGGCCGTGGCGGCGCAACTGGCCCACTATCTGGGGCTGTTGCACAAAGTCATCGAGCAGACTCAACGACGGGTCCTTTCGGGCGAGGCCGTCGCGGCCCAGGAGAAGATCTGTTCCCTCTTCGAAGAGCACACCGATATTATCAAGAAGAGCCCTCGGGAAACGGTCTTCGGCCACAAGGTGTTTGTCAGCACGGGCGCCTCGTCGCTGATCCTGGATTGTGTGGTGGAACGGGGGAATCCGGCCGACAGCAACTATGTGCAACCCTTCTTAGAGCGGCATCGACAGCTGTACGGGAAGGTCCCCCGCCAGAGCGCCTGGGATGGTGGTTTTGCCTCGGCTGCCAACCTGCGCTGGGCCAAAGAGCAGGGGGTACAGGATGTGGCCTTTTCCAAAAAGTGTGGGTTGACGGTTGAGAGCATGGTGCGTTCCAGTTGGGTCTACAAACAACTCAAACGCTTCCGCGCCGGGATTGAGGGGTGCATTGGGACCCTCAAGCACACCTTCGGTCTCCACCGCTGTAGCTGGAAAGGCTGGCCTCACTTTCAAAGCTACGTCCATGCCAGCGTCCTGACCTATAACCTGGTCGTCCTGGCCCGACTCCTGTTGTAGCCTTTTGTGGCTGACCGTACTGCCTTGTGGCTCCGACTCGGGGAGAGGTCTGCGCCGAACCGCTGCTTTTTGGCCCGCGTGCCCTCGCTCGAGGGTCCTTGCTCTGGATCGAGCTGGGTCGAGCCGGTCTGTCAGCAGTCTCAAGTATAATAAGTGTTTACGATTCAACAGATTACAGTTCTGAAAACCCCGGTTTTCGGACGGGCACTAACTAGCTCGTGATCCAGAAAGGGTACGCGCCCCTCTAGGCCCAAAATAAGCGCAAGTTCGAAAATAGACCCCTTTGTCGGCTCCGAGGAGCCATTTTGGAGACCTAAATTCTAAATTTCGGCGCGAAGTCACTCAGAACAGGCACGTCTTCAGCTGTCCTCCACGCCGATCGCTCAGGGAAAACGATTCTGCCCTCTTGGGGGGCGTTTGTAGAGACACCTCGCCCCAGCTCTGGCGACCCTCGGAGCTACTTTATCTCCTTTCAGTTTCAGGTAGCTGGCCGGTGTTTCAACCACTTACTGCCTTCCAAGAGAAGACGGCTCCAACCATTGACATCCAGCAGCCGATAGACCAACTGTCGGCCCCTGCGCAAAATCTGGCAGGGCATTTCAATGACCTCTCGCAGGAAACGGCGATACTCCATCTTCACCAGCTCTCGGGCTTGCAGTCGCGCCGGCAGCACCAACCCCATCCAGGCCTTCAGATTCCAGGCTTGAGCCGCAATCACCAGATAGGCCCAGTTGGCTACCAGCGTATCCGAGGGCATCCGCAGGGCCTCGACTCCGTTCTTGAGTTGTTCAATGACGTTCTCCTGGTTGCAGCGCCGGTTGTTTTCCCGTACGACTCCCGCCGTTCCCAACGTTCTGGCCGAGATATTGGTGACATAAAAGTGGTAGCGCGTCTGCGGCAGCAGCCGCTTCTGGCCTTTCTCGACCAGGATCGTCTTGCGCAAGATCACCATCCGATAGGTTCGCTTCGCTTTGCTCGGACGGTAGTCGATCTCCGCGATCTCTTCCCGTTCCAGCGTCAGCGTCTTGAACCCGCGTCTCTTGACAATCTCCGGCTTCACTTTGTCCCGCCGCTGGCGCCGCTTCTTCCCTTTTCCTTTCCCCTGGCTGGGGCGCCCCAGCTCTTTCCATCTCGCTTCTGGCAACGCCTCCGCCCACTTGACGAAGCTCGGATGGGCGTCGATCCCGAAGTCAAACTCCACGCCCGCCTCCGTCCAACGGTCAAAATGAGCCGTCAGCGAAAAATCCGTGTCCCCGCGCAGGCGCACCTTCCGAAAACCCGCCTCTCGAACCAGCTCGATACTCCGATCCAGCCATTCGGCCGCTCCCTCATGAGAGGGAGGGTTGCCCGAGCGGTTGACCGCATAGAGCACCTCTCCCGTATTGGCCAGCGTCACGATCAGCGGCGCATAGCCCCACTGCCCGTCGTAGCTGATCTCCATCCCTTCCTTGCATTCGCCGCTCGTGGGGGCCATCGTCCCATCCACGTCGATCTCCGCCCGTTGGAAGAAACGGGCCGGTTGTTGGGCCCAGACCTTGAGGCGGCTGGCATTGACGGCTTCCATCAGATCCACCACGTCGGGCGCGTCAAAGCGGCGCACAAAGTCTCCGGCCGTGCTGGGGGCGGGGATCTTCTCGGCTCCCACCGCCTCCAGGAAACTCACACTCTGACGTCGCAGTTCAATATCCTGATAGCGGGTCCCGCCCGTGGCCACGTTGTAGATCAGGCTCAGGACGTGGTCCGATTCGTGGTACGGTTGGTGGCGTTTGAGCAGCGTCACCGCCTGGTCAATGGCTTTCCCCAGCCCACTCCACTTCACCACCTGCTGCAGCAGCCCCAGACCACCGTAACTGACCGCACCCGTTTTCTCCGAGACCTCGTAGCTGATGACCTCGGGCGAGAGCACCGGTTTCGGGTCTTGACCGTTCCAGCTGGGGCTCAATCGCTGAGCAACCTCTGCTTCCCGTTTGTGGATGATTGCGCTATCCTTTTTATTCACCTGAAATGCCTCCTTTCGGGTCGTTCTGAGGTTTCTTTCATTAACTCCAGAATACCCATCAGGTCTGGCATTTCAGGTGTTTACATGTGGTTTAGTCCACTTTCATCTACTTCTTTTGGGACTAGTGTGGGGAGGTTTGTTCGAACTCGACGCAGGCGCGTCTTCACAGAAGGACCTCACTACCACGGTGGTAGCCAAAGAAAACGGCCAACCACCGAGCGACGCTGTGATCCTCTTTGATGGCAGCAACGCTTCCCAGTTCACGCACCTGGATGGGACTGCGGCTAGCTGGCTTGTGGAGGATAGAGTGCTGATAACCGGTGAGCAAGATATCGTTAGCAAGTACCGCTTCTCGGATGCCCAAATGCACGTAGAGTTCAACCTCCCCGGGGACGACCCGAAACACGGAAACAGCGGCCTCTATTTCCATCGTCTCTACGAGTTGCAGATTGTGGATTCCCATAACCGCAATCGATTCGCCCCCAACCAGCAGTGCGCCTCTTTATTTTCCACGCACGCGCCGCTGGTGAACGTCACGCGACCACCGGGAGAGTGGCAGACGTACGACATCATTTTCCAAGGAGCGAGGCTCGACAACTCGGGAAGGGTAGTGCAGCCGGCCCGCTTCACGGTCTTCCACAACGGCGTTCTAGTGCAGCACGCGCGTGAGCTGTCGCAGGGTACGGGAGCTGGGCGGAAGAACCCCATGGTGTCGGAGGGCCCTCTCAAGCTACAAGCCCATGGCAGCCCCGTCCGATTTCGGAACATCTGGGCCCGTTCCCTGAAATAAGCCAGTGGCTCGATCTGGATGCTGGAAACTGCGGCAGTGAGCAATCTCAGACCGCCGAGGAACGTTAACCCGGATTTCTCATCGCTTGTCGTAGCGAGGCGCCGCAAGGGCCGTCCCGACAAGGCTTGCGACCGAGACCACTCGTGGCTAGCCGCCGCAGTCGTACTTGTACAGTACGTCGAGGAGGCCGACCGAGCATGACACAGCCAGGGCGGATGATTGCGGCGTCGCAGTAGACCAGCGATGAGAAATGCGGGTTAAACATGGGGTAGACGACCTCCCTTTTGCCAGAGAGGACGACCAATGAAGATCAAAGCTGCGGTCTGGACTCTGTTACTGGTTCTGTCGACCTTGGAATTTGCTAGAGGAGCGGAGTCTAGGGTCGTGCATGAGAGTTTTGAGAGTTTCTCCAAGGGAAGCTTTGAACACGCGGGACAGAACATCTACGTATCCCGGAAGGGGCGCGTCCAACTGATTCGACGCTGGGACCTGAACAACGACGGTTACTACGATCTGCCTTTTGCCAGCACTCACAATGTCATGGTGGGTAGCGTCGACGCCCTGGGCTATCTGCAAACGAACCGCGGCTATCGGTCTGTCTTGTCGCCCTTGCACCGTTCCCTGGCCCTGTACGATCTGTGGCTGCAGGAGGAGAAGAGTCGTCCCAGCACCCTCAGGCTTCCAGCGGATCGACCCAGTGCCGTGGTGTTCGATGACGTGGACCAGGATGGCCATCCCGACATTGTTTTCGCGTCCTCCGGACTGGGGGACACAGCCTTCTCGGACAGCCTTATCTACTGGGGTGCCGAATTCGGCTATCAGCGTATGGAAACCTGGATGTCTCCTCCTATGTCTACTGGGGAGGCGTTCACGGCTACGGCGAGCAGAGCCGCAGCGACCTGCAGACCTTTGGCGCCGCCGCCGTGGCGGTGGGCGATCTGAATCGAGATGGGCGACAAGACCTGCTTTTCGGAAATACCGGGAGCGGGATCTCAGGCGGAAAGGACGAGTTCGTCTACCTCTATTGGGGACGACCTCACCGATATTGGGGACGACCTCACCGAGGCTATTCGCCAGCCTTTGTCAGTCGTTATCCCTGTGTCATGGCCATGGGAGTGTCCATGGTTGATCTCGATGACGATGATCATTCGGAGCTGCTGGTGGCCAACTCGGGACGGCACTACTCGGGGCTGCCAGGAGCCAGTTATCTGTACTGGGGGACTCCCGACGGACCCTCCGTCGAGAACCGCCAGGATTTCGACCTCAACGAACTTGGTTCCTGGGAGATCGGCGATCTGAACCGGGATGGTTACCTGGACATCGTCGGATTCGACTTCGATACCCTCTTCATCGCCTGGGGCGGCCGACAGAAGTACTCAGATCCCACAGAGCATGTTCGGATTGAGGGTGTGGCAAACTTGGGCCAGAATTGCCGTCTGCTGGATATCAATAGGGATGGCTGGTTGGATATCCTGACCGCCGACATCGGAGGTCTTCACAGCAAGATCCTTCTGGGAGGCCAGGAAGGCTACTCGACCGACCGGGTTCAACGGTTGGAGGAGCCCGGCATAGGCAATGTCGAGGTAGCAGATCTGGACGCCGACGGATGGCTGGATCTGGTTCTGCTGCGCCCCTATTCGATGGACGATGGGGTTGATCGGGAGCACTCTTGGATCAAAATCTACCATGGGAATGACAGAGGGCTGGAAGCCGCACCCAGGTTCGAGTTTTCGACCGTTGGGGCCATCGACGCGGTGGTGGCGGATTTGAACGGAGATGACAGCCTCGATTTAGCGGTCTCCCAATACGAGTCCCGCAGCCACCGGAAACTTCCGGTCCTGCTGTTCTGGAATGGGGAGCAGGGAAGCTTCTCGGCGCAGCGCCGTACCGAGCTGCCCGGCGAGTCCCCTTCGGCTCTTTTGGCGGCGGACATGGACTACGATGGGCATACCGATTTGCTGGTGGTTAATCACAAGCTCACGATCGGGGAAGACAACCACAGCGTGGAGAGCTATCTGTACTGGGGTGCTGAGGAAGGTTTCTCCACCCACAATCGGACCTACCTGCCCGCCCCAGGACCCCATTTTCTACAGAATGTCGATGTGGGGAATCTGGCGACTCGGAAACCCCAGGCTTTCTACACCTCGCCGGCGCTGGATCTGTCGTCCTCGCCGGGAGACCTGACGGTGACCTATAAAGGAGAGACGCCGAGAGAATCCCGGATCCGCTTCCTGTTCCGTGGCGCATCCAGCCGGGAGGGTCTTGACGATGCTGTCTGGAAACCGCTGCCCGAGACAGGCCAGTTCAGCCTGGAGGATAGTGACGACTGGCTCCAGTACCGAGCAATACTGATAGCCGGAAAAGGGTACTCCACGCCCTATTTGACTGGGGTGACTGATCAACGACAAATGGAATTCCCGCAGCGACAATTGGAAATCCCCACACGAGGGATAAAAAAAAAGAGCTGTAGCCGTCCTCTGAGACGACTCTTTTCGGGGTCCTCCTTTCTGTAAAAAAGAGAGATTGTTTTTAGAATGCGAGGGGGATGGAGTGAGGGCGTAGCCCGAACGGAGCTCCCCCTCGCTCGCGCCGGCGTCGAGGGGAGTGGACCAGATCCACGAGGCTCCTGAGCGGCCTCTGTAGGGCGCTGTACGACCTCTCCCCTTAGCGGGCACTCGTCTATCGTCCCCACCAAGCACTTCCCAGGGGCCAATCAGCCGATTTGCCCGGATTTGAACTCCTCGCGGTTTCCTCATTTCGTGGTTTCCTGCTGTTTCTTCTTGGCGCTCTCCATTCGGTAGCTCGAGACGTTGAGTTCCAGAATCACGCTGTGGTGCACCACCCGATCAATCGCCGCCACCGTCGTCATGGGGTCCTTGAAGATCCTCTCCCAGTCCGAGAAGATCAGGTTGCTGGTCAGCAAGATGCTGCGGCGTTCGTAGCGATGGGCCAGCAGTGTGAAAAGAACCTCCATTTCCTCCCGACTTTGCTGAACGTAGCCGATGTCATCGACTATGAGAGCCTCGAAGCGATCCAGTTTCTTGAGCTCCTTCTCCAGAGTCAGATCGATTTTGGCCCGCAGCAATCGCTGTACCAGCAGGGCGCAGGTAGAGAATAGAACCCGGCGCCCCAGCAGAATCAACTCCTGCCCCAGAGCACAGACTAGATGCGTCTTGCCGCTTCCAGGGTTGCCGAAAGCCAAGACGTTCTCGGCGCGATCCAAAAACGTACCTTCCAGCAGCGCCGTCAGTTGTCGATCCACGCTTTGGGGCAAGCGCGAGCGGTCCAACGCCGTCAGCGTTTTCTCCCAGGGAAGCTTCGAGATTCGGCGCAGGCGCTGGATTTTGCGCTCGTGCCGCTCCGCCACTTCGATCTCAGATAACGACAAGAGAAACCGGGGATAGGACAGACTTTCCTGGGTAGCCAGTGCCGCCTGGGCGGCGGAGTGCTCCCGAAAGGCTGGTAGATGCAGCTGGACAAGGCACTCGCGAAGCCGGGTCAAGTTGCCTCCACTCATGATCTCACCTCCCGGCTCTCCAGCAGCGTGTCGTAGACGCCCACGTCCATCTTCTCCACCGCCACTTCCCAGGGCTCCACCACCGGATCGACGAGGCATTCTCGTAGTGCTTCGAAACGGATTCTTTGTCCCCTCTCAATCAGCCCCTGAAGTGCCTCTCGCACTCGCTGCTCACCTTCCTGGGCAGCCAACTCGAGGATCTTCAGATACTGGCGATCCGCCGTGGCTGGACAATCTTGGCGCAGCTCGTCGTAGGCGACTCGAAACAAGATCCCCGGAAACAGATCCTCGCGCCAGCGATAGCGAGTGAACGCCCCCGGCTTGCGCACCAGGGAATGGATCACCTGCCGGTAGTCAATGCGATGCTTGCCTTCTCCTCGCAAGCGAGGCATGCGTGCCTGTGGCTGACCCCCGTAGTAGACCTCCACCTGATCCGCCCACACCCTCACCTGCACCCGCTCGCCGATCAACCGGCTGTCTACCGAATAGGTGTTGTGGCGAACCCGGATCGTACTGCTGGGGGAGACTCTCACCCACTGCCGGGTGAAGTCATCCAGACGGCGTGCCGGCAACGGGCGCATCACGGCCAGCTCTTCTCCCAGGCGCTTTTGCCGGGTCGCATTGCGCCGGTCCACAATCACCGCTACAAAACCCTCGTACTCTTCCCGGCTGGAAAAATCACGGCTACACCGCAGCAGCAGTTCCTGCTCGATGGCCCGTTTCAAGCGGTGATGGGCCTGTTCCACATCCCCGTTCTCGTGAGCCTTTCCTGCCTGGGTGCGACTCGAGCGCATCCCGAAGTGTCTCAGCAACCCTTGATAGCGCTCGGTGAACTCTTCCCGTTTCAGGTTGTTGACGGCCGCCGAAAGCCGGTCTGTTCGGTGTTCCTCGGGCAGCGCCCCCAACTCCCACAACGCGTTCTGAAGCCCCAGGCTGAGGCTCTCAAAGGACTCACTGAAACACAGCGTGGTCGCTTCCCAGTTCGAGTAGGCCAAAACAAAGTGGTACAGCAGATGGGGAAACGGCTGGCCCTGGATCGTCACTCCCAGACGCCCCATAAACGTAAAGTCCGATTGAGATTGATGTCCCGGCCGATACTTCTGCGGGAACATCACCTCCTTCGCTTCTCCGTGTTGTGCCTTCCACTGCTTGATCCTGCGCTGCAGCGTCCTCAACTGACCTTGCTGGAAGGCCCCTTCCTGCTGGCGGCACAAATACTCGAACACCGCTGTCGCTTCCACCGTCGGAGATCGCTTCAGGATCTCTTCCACCTCTGGCCACACCGACTCGAACGGATCCGATCGAGTTCGCCAATATCGCTCCGGCTGACTCTGGCTCGGCAGCTTTCCCGACTTCAGGTACTTCCGAGCCGTCTTTCGCGACAGCCCCGCTTTGGCCGCCGCCATCGTTAGCGTCTTCTCGTTCTTTTGCAACTTTACTAACCTCCGCACTTGCTGATCCTTAACCATGCCCTCATGGTCAGGATCAGCCCTGAAAAAGTGGGGAATTCTATTTGTCGTCGTGGGAAATTCTAACTGTCGCCAATCAGGTGACAATTCGGGCAGACTAGAGCCGACAGGGCAGTAAGCAAGGAGGTTGGGGGTGGATATCAAACTTGAGGAGTCAGTGTTACAGCGTACTCGGACAGGCTCCTAGCGTCGAAGTTTCTATAAGGGGACCGGACGCAGTGTCTCTCCCTTAGGGCCGTCTTCCTGGGCCAGGAAGGTTGAGGGATCCGTTTCGATGTAGGCACCTGCTCTGACGGTTCCCGAAGGAACCAAGGTAGTTTTGGCGGGGAGGAGCTCTCCGTGGCAATCGATGAAGGTCCAGTCTCCCTCCACGCTCTTGAGAATCGAGATGTCCGCTTCCTTGCCCGGCGCCAGGGAACCCACGGTCTGCTCCAGGCCCAGAGCGCGGGCGGGATTGATCGTGGTTTGCGCGATGATTTCCTTGAGATCGAGTCCGAGCGCCAGGAACTTTGCCATCGTGGTGGGTAGGTCGAAGAGCACCTTGTGTCGGTTTCCTACGTGAATATCAGTGCTGATGATGTCCGGGGCGATCCCTTCTGCCAGTAGACGCTTGGCTGCGGCGAAGCTGAACATGTAGAGCCCGTGGGCAAGGTCGAAGAGGACTCGCGCTCGATTGCCGTGCGGACCTGGGGTAGGACGCTGCCGTCGGGCTGCAGCAGGTTCCCAGCGAGTCCCGAAGCGCTGTGGATGATGACGTCCCCTCTCTCCATCAGGTCCAGAACTTCGGGTGTCAGCGTGCGCAGTCCATGGGCGTCAAGCTGGTATCCCACGTGAGTAATGTGGCATACCAGGGGGAGCCCCGCCATTACCGCACACTCCTTGCCCAGGGCGAGAGCCTGGACTCCGGACGATCCCTCATCGGGACCGTAGGCATAGACCTTGATCCCCTTCACCAGATGACGGTGGTCCTTCGCCAGTCTGGCTACGCCTTCTGGATCGATCAGTCGCTGAAGCGTCGCTCGTGAAAGATCGCCGCCCAGTCCAAACTTGAGCAGGTTGAACCACCAGAGTGTCGAGATCCTGAGGAAGGACAGGACGCGGGTCTCTGCATGCTGAGCCACGTAGTGCTGAAAAGCCGTCAACGTATCGGGGGCGGCACTGCAGTCGACTATGGTGGTGACGCTGCTGCGCACTCCCACCTCGTCGGGATCGATACCTATGGGGAAGATATGCGGATAAACATGGGCGTGAAGATCGATCAAACCTGGGATCACGAGGCAATTGGAAGCCTCGATGATCCGGGTCGAGGGCCCTACCGCCAGGTCCTGGCCTAGCTCCGAGATCTTCTCGCCGGTGACCGCGACGTCCAGCTGCCCATCGATGTCTTCAGATGGGTCGATGACGCGTCCACCCCTGATGAGCAGTGTCGGGTCCTGGGCGAATGTCTTTTGACTCATGAAAGTTGGCTTATCAACTTAGCATCTCTGGGTTGACGGGGCCAGTGTATCTTGAGTTTTGCGGGCATTCCGGCAGCACAAATGTGCTAGAATTTCGTCAGTGTGATGCGCACCTCACCTAACCAGGGTCCTCTTGTAAATCTACCCTCGCCAAGAATCTCACGGTGGATTTTCCTCTCCGTCCTGACCATTTGCCTGCTCACTGCCGTGGAGGCTCAGGAAGGGAAGGAGGATTCCAGACTGGATCCGGAACTGGTCGCCATGTCACCCCTGGGGGGGCAGCGCGGCTCGGAGTTTGAGGTCTTGCTCCAGGGTCGCGACCTGGATGGGGCGTATGCCGTCTGGTTTGAATGTCACGATTTGGAAGCGAGCATTGAAAGCGTCGAGAGATCGGAGCCGCCGGCGGATGGAGCCCCAAAGAAGGATCGCTACGGCAAAGTCGCCAAAGAGAATCGGCGTGAATATCGAGCCCTCCTGAGAGTATCGGCAAGGCCGGAGGCTGTTCTGGGACTTCACGGATTCAGATTGGTGACGCCCCATGGGATCTCCAATGCCCTACCCCTCCAAATCGTACCGGAGGCAGTCACTAAGGAAATAGAGAACCCGCATCAGGGCGCCACCTCAGCACAGCCCTTGAGTTTTCCGGCGGTTGTCAACGGCAGTATCGATGCCAAAGGGGAGGTGGACTTCTACTCCTTCGAAGTGTCGAAGGGACAGGAGCTGAGTTTTCAGATCCACACCGATTTCAAGATGGATGTCCCCTACCGGGCCAAGGCCGAGCTGACGCTTTACGAAGAAGTCGAGAGTTGGTTTCAGCGGGGGCGGATCCAGCGCCTGGTGACCCAGGGTCCGGTTGTCTCCTGGGAGCCGATAGAGGCTGCAATGCGTTGGTTCAATAAGCGTGATTTCGCCTCCGAGTTCGTCCTCAATCCGGGCCTGAGACATCGGTTTGAGAAGCCGGGCTGCTATTTCCTATCGGTGAATTCTTTTATGGGCGGGGGTGGGCCGATCCACCACTATCAGCTCCGTATCTTGGCGCCCGATGTGCGTTCCCACTCCCGGGTTGAGAGATCCTGGTTCGGTAGGGCAGCCCATCCCGATCCCGCCGATTGGATTGAGAGAGACTCCCCTACGCTGCGCCAGCTGGGAAGCTTCAGTCGTCGCCTGGGACCGGGACGGCTGCAAGAGCTTTGGTCGAGATCCGTCAGGACACGTCCGCAGACGCCGCCGGCAATCGAGGCGACTGGCGGCGGCCCCAGTGCAGCGGAAGAGACGCCTGAGCCGATCCCCTCAAGAAAGGCCATTCCGGCGAGCCAGGAGGTCGATTCACTGCCCGAGCAAGAACCCAATGACACGCGAACGAACCTGGTTCCGATCTCAATCCCTGTGGTGCTAGAAGGTGCGATTGACCGGCCTGGGGACGTAGATCATTTCAGGTTTGAGGTTCTATCTGATCAGAGCCTGGCCTTCGAGATAGAGACGCCCCGCCTTGCGCCTCCACATTTCAATCCCTGGTTGAAAGTGTTGGATTCGCAGGGCCGCGAGGTCTTTGACAATGTCTACAAGGAATACGGAGGAGATGGCGACGATGTCAACAAGAACATCGAACGAAAAACCCTCCACACCTTCGCTGAGCCGGGCTGCTATTACCTACAGCTCCGGGACCTGACGCAACGGGCCGGAGGCGGAGATCTTGCCTACCGTGTGCTGGTTCGTCCTCAGATTCCCCATCTCGGAAGGCTCGAGGTACACTTTGACGTGATATCTACGGGTTCCCAGTTGATCAACCTCAAGGACCACATCAACCTCAGGGCGGGTACGGCGAAAGAGTTCATCGTGGTCGGTGAATTCGAAGAGGGCTTCGACGGCGACGTCGCTTTCAGGGTCCTGAACCTACCGCCGGGACTCGAGGTTCTACCGGCCGTACCAGTTTCCTGGACAGAGATCCTGCTCCGCGGTATGCAGTATCGGCCTCTGGAGGCCGATCTGGTCGATCCCAAGAAGTATCGCGCCCAGCGCAGGCCCACCACGATCGTGCTCTACGCCCGACCCGAGGCTCCGCCGACAAAGATGCCGCGATTGTTGGAAATCAGCGCCCGGCCTGTTGTTCAAAGAAAACCAGGTGCCTGGATGGCTGCTCGCGGAATACCCTTGATGATACTTCCACCGGAACGTAATCTTGCCACTGGAGGCCAAGCGAGTCAGTAGCACCATGGGAATCAACACTTTCAGCTCACGAGCCTTGAGATTCCTCATGATCAGCGGTGCAATCGGCCTTGGCTTCGAGCCTGCGATTTCGTCTAGCAATCAGGATTCAGTACCCAGGGAGCGCATTACAGCGGACCCGGAAGCCGACCTCCTCTCCCTCCGTTTGGTGCCGGAGAAGATCACACTCTGGGGTAGCGAGGCCGCCCAGCGATTCCTGGTACTGGGTAGGTACGCCGATGGGATGGAGCGCGACCTCACCGGGAAGGTCCGTTTTTCGATTGCTGACCCCGAACATGCGGCCGTGAATCAGCAGGGAAGGGTCAGTGCTCTGACTGATGGCGAAACCACGATCAGAGTTGAAGTGGACGGGAAGTCTGCGATAGCCCCGATCCGAATTCGGGAAGCGCAGACGCCTAAACCCTTCAGTTTTACACGGGATATCGGTGGGATCCTGACGAAGCGAGGATGCAACAGCAGCGAATGCCACGGCGGTGTAAAGGGACGCGGTGGATACAAGTTGTCGCTCAGTGGCTTCTTCCCCGCTGACGACTACCAATGGACCGTCGAGGGTGGAGTCTTTCAGGTCCTGACCACCGAGTCGAAGGGTCCGCGAACACCGCGAATCAATCTTGATGATCCAGAAAAGAGCCCCCTGCTCTTGAAACCCACTTTGGGGTCCCCACATGCTGGCGGGAAGCGTCTTTCTGTCGACTCCGTTGATTATTGGACCCTGCTCAACTGGATTTCCAGAGGGGCGCCCTGGAGTGACGAAGGAAGGCCAAAGGGCCCTCGGGTCGAGCGGGTCGAAATCTTTCCGAAAGAGGGAGTTCTCAAGCCGGGTGAAGTCCAGCGATTGCTGATTACCGCCCATTTGAACAACGGGCGACGCGAGGACGTTACCAACCAGACGCTCTATGTATCCAACAACTCCGAGGTGGTAGCAGTGGGTCCCGAGGGAATCGCGAGTGCAGTGAGGCTGGGTGAAACCTTCATCATGGCTCGTACCGCAGGCCACACCGTCAGCGCCCGCTTTGGAGTCATTGTGGATGCTGCTGCCGACCCTCCGGAAACTCCTCGCCACAACTTTATCGACGACTATGTCTTTGGAAAACTGCGTCGTTTCAACATCCTTCCCTCAGGGCTCTCGAGCGACGAAGAATTCCTGCGTCGGGTTTGCCTGGACCTCACCGGCACCCTGCCACCGGCGGGACGGGTAAAGGAGTTTGTCGCCAGTAGGGACCCGAAGAAGCGACGGAAGCTGGTGCAGCTGCTTCTGAACTCGCCCGAGTATCTGGACTACTGGACCTTTCGCTTCGGTGAGGTTTTTCGGGTCCGGTCCAACGAACAGCCGGAACATGGTTATGCCTATTGGAGCTGGCTCAGAAGCAGCCTGGCCGAGGAGAAACCGTACGACGAGATGGTGCGTGAGCGTATCAGCGCACAGGGTTTCGAGGGGGCCACCAGACACTATCCCGTAGATGATCCCCTTGCGGCTGATCTCATGGCAGAGTCGGTTCGGGCGTTCATGGGTAGACGACTGGACTGCGCCCAGTGTCATAACCATCCTTTCGAGAATTGGAGTCAGAACCAGTTCTGGGGGCTGGCTGCGTTCTTCGGAAAGCTGAGTCGCACCGAGTGGCCCGGATTCGGGGCTGCCGTTATGTTCGACGATCCAGCGGGGCCGGATCCCGACTATGGCGAACCTCCCGAAAGCGCCAAGGTGATTCATCCTCGTACCAAGAAGCTGGTGATTCCGACCTTTCTCGACGGGCGAGTCCTGCCGGCCCGCGAGCAGCTAGATCCTAGATTGAGCCTGGCCGAATGGGTGACCAGCCATCCCTATTTTGGCGAAGCAACCGCCAATCGGATCTGGAGCTACTTTTTCGGGAGAGGATTAGTGGAACCGGTTGACGACTTTCGATCCGCCAATCCTGCCACCCACCCCGACCTGCTCAGAGAGCTGACCAAGAACTTCAGGGAACATGGATACGATGTGAAGCATTTAATAGCCCGAATCACCGAATCACGGACCTATCAACTGACTTCGGTTTCCAACCCGAGCAACCAGGACGATCGCATTAATTACTCCCACCATGTTCCCCGTCTTCTAGATGCGGAAGTGCTCTTGGATGCGATATCCCAGGTCACGGGGGTGCCTGAGGAGTTCGAGAATTCGATGGGAGGAAAGGCGCCCCCAGGGACGCGAGCCATCCAGCTGCGGAATCCGGACCTCTACCCTTCGAGTTTCCTGGAGAAGTACGGGAGACCGAGTCGGGACACACTGCCGGAGCGCAACAGTGATCCCAGCCTGGGGCAGGCTTTGCACCTGTTGGTAGGGGTGACCTATACCGAGAAGCTGAGGCAACAGGGAAGTCGTCTGGGACGTCTCCTGGTTGCGGGGTCATCGGACTCGGAGATCATCGATGAGTTCTATCTTGCCGCTCTGTCGCGCTTCCCGACGAAGAACGAAAAGCAAAGGTTGGATCAACTTCTCGCCGCCAGATCGTCGCGGGACGAGGCCTTCAGCGACTTTCTTTGGGCCCTGATCGCTTCTCGGGAATTTGCCTACAATCATTGATGTCCGGTCCAGCCGGCTGCTTTCCGCCCGTCCGGTTGATTTCGCCCGCCCGTCTATGCTTTTCTTACCATTGCGGCGAGCGGCAAATCCGATCGAGCAGTGTGTCGCCGTGGCAGGATAGACTTGCTTGGTGTTCAATCGGCAGGGATGACGGAAGAATAGGCTGAAGGTACTAATCGGACGGCGGACCTCGAGATGACTATTCCTACTCGAGACGGCATTATGGAGCGGCTGGCGAGAGGCGAGACCCTGGTAGCCGAAGGTGCCATGGGGACGGAGTTACAGGAATGTGGGCTGGAGCAGGGAGACTGTGGAGAAGAATGGAATGTCAGCTTTCCAGATCGGGTGCGTGAGATTCATCGGTCCTATGTTGAGGCAGGTGCCGACGTCATCTACACCAACACCTTTGGAGCCACCGAGTTGAGACTCGCCGAACACCGGGTGAAAGGACGTCTGGAAGATCTCCGAGAACATGGAATCGACCCCGACGATCTTCGCGAAGTGACCCGACTGGTTAATCTACAGGGTGCCCAGCTGGCCCGGGAAGCCTTTGAGGATGGGCTCCACCTGGTGGCCGGTGATATGGGTCCCGCCGTGGGCGACAAGCTGATCAACAGCCTCTTCACGGAAGAAGAGGTTGTTGCAACCTATCGGGATCAAGCCCTTTTTCTGAAAGAGGGAGGAGTGGATCTGCTGGCGATTGAAACGGTGTTTGATCCCCAGGAGTCGACGCTTGCCTATCGAGCGGTTGAGGACCTCGAACTCCCGATCCTGGTGAGTCTGGCCATCACCCGCAGAAACCATCTGGGACAGCCCGCTACCGATTTTGGGATTCTGGTGGACAAGATTCCGGAGCTCTACCCCGACGCCGAAATTGTGGGCATCAACTGCGGTCAAGACATCGACCTAACCCTGGAAGCGGTGGGGGCTCTGCGAGATCTGACGGACAAGCCGATTCTGGCCAAACCGAACGCCGGAATTCCAGAATACGTCAAGGGCAAGATATTCTATTCTCTCACCCCAGATGATCTAGCGGGCTACGCCAAGCGCTTTGCGGAAGCAGGCGCCAACATCATCGGCGTCTGCTGTGGGACAACCCCCGACCATATTGGGGCGATGAGAGCGGTGGTGTAGATATCCTGCGAAGGCGTCAGCTGAGGAAGGAGGTGAATCCTGAAGGGATTCCGTATTTCAGCCCAGGGTTTCCCAACCCTGGGTGAACTGCGTCGCCTCTGGATTCCAACCCTGAATGGGTTGCGTACAGGAGGGCAACAACTGGTCAGGACGCAACCCTTACAGGGTTGATTATTAAGGGGTTGACTCTCTTACCGAGGGTTGGAAAACCCTGGGCTGGAATACGCAATCCCGTTGGGATTGACCTCGCTTGGTTTTGATAAAACCCATTTCCTGTCAATCGATCCCAAAGTCGATCCGATCCCACACGAGAGGGAGGCCAGCAGAAGTCTCAGCTGGAATCGATTCCAGCTTGTTTTCTTTCTAAATCAGTAGTGTCCCAACGTTTGGGTTTCTAATCTCTGTAAAGTATTAATGAGTAATATGTTAGAGAAGATAATGGGTGTTTCCGACTTGAAAGTGAGTGTACGCTCACGCCCTTCAGTTCATAAGGAGGGCGAGCATGTACACGGGCACGACGATTTTTTCTCAGGTGATGCGGCATCTTCCCTGGCATCATTTTCATCGCATTGTTCAGCACTACGGAGGCGACTACAAGGTCAAGTCGTTCCGCTGTGCCGACCATTACCGGGTCATGGCCTTTGCACAGTTGACCTATCGCGAGAGCTTGCGCGATATCGAAGCCTGCCTACGGGCCATGAGATCCAAGCTCTTCCACATGGGCATTCGCTCCACGGTCTCCCGCAACAATCTGTCCAATGCCAACGAGAGGCGCGACTGGCGCATCTATGCCGAGTTTGCCCAAGTGCTTATCGCCGAAGCGCGCCGCCTGTACACCGACGAGGACCTGGGAGTCGACCTGAACGCGACCGTCTATGCCTTGGACTCCACGACCATCGACCTGTGCCTCTCGGTCTTCCCCTGGGCGCGCTTCCGCCGTACCAAGGGGGCGATCAAACTGCATACCTTGCTCAACCTGCACGGCGCCATTCCCGAGTTCGTTCTGATCTCGGACGGAAAACTGCACGATGTCCACGCCTTGGACCACCTGATTCCTTGTCCCGGTGCCTACTACATCATGGATCGCGGATACCTGGATTTCGGGCGCCTGTACCGACTCCATTCTGCCCGGTCGTTATTCGTGACCCGCGCCAAGGCCAACTTCAAGTTCCGCCGCCGCTACTCCCACCCGGTGGACAGAACGACGGGACTGATCTGCGACCAAACTGTCCTGCTGAGCACCTTCTATCCGGCCAAGGCCTACCCCGAACCTTTGCGTCGCATCAAGTTCTTCGACGTCACCACCGACCTGCGGCTAGTATTCCTCACCAACGACTTTGCTTCTCCCGCTCTGACTATTGCCCGGCTCTACAAGCTCCGCTGGCAGATCGAACTGTTCTTCAAATGGATCAAACAGCATCTCCGCATCAAGGCCTTTTACGGCACCAGTCCCAATGCCGTGAAAACACAAATCTGGATCGCCCTCAGTACCTACCTGCTCATCGCCATCATCCGCAAGCGCCTCTATCTCGAGTTGCCGCTCTACACAATTCTCCAGGTCCTGAGTGTCTCGCTCTTCGAGAAAACCCCAATTTTACAGGCCTTTCAGGACATGCATTACATTACTCAGAATAGTGACATTCATAAACAGTTGATGTTATTCGACTAACGCTGGGACGCTACTGTTTCTAAATCAATGATTATAAGCATGTTGAAACGATATCTAAATGCTTTAACCAGACAGTAGTGACACTGGAACGCAAATACGATGATGTTTGTGGCGAGCGCGACGCTTCTCACGACTAGCAGAAAGGACTAACAAAAAGTGATCAAGATATCAGCGCGCATACAGAACCTGGCCGAGTCGGCAACCATAGCCGTCAGCAACCGCTCGGCTCAAATGCGGTCCGAAGGCATCGACGTGCTCAGCCTGGGAGCCGGTGAACCGGACTTCGATACCCCCTCCCATATCGTTGACTGCGTAATCGAGGCCATCAGAGCAGGAAAGACGAAGTATGCTAAGCCAGCCTCAGGAACGCCTGTCGTCAAGAACGCGATCATCGAAAAGTTACGCAGCCAGAACGGCCTGGAGTACGACCCTTCTCAAATCGTGGTCACTGTAGGGGGCAAGGAGGCCCTCTGGCTCGCCTTTGCCTCAATTCTGGATCCAGGGGATGAGGTCATTGTGCCGGCTCCCTACTGGGTCTCCTATCCGGAGCAGGTAAGGCTGGTAGGCGGAGTTCCGGTCTTCGTTGAGGCGGGTGTCAGCCAGGAATTCAAGATTACATCGCAGCAGCTGGAGAGTGCATTGAGCCCTAAGACCCGAGCTTTTGTGTTCAATTCTCCCAGCAATCCTAGCGGAACCGCCTACACTCCAGAGGAGACTATCGCGTTGGCCCAGGTGCTCGAGAGCCGGGATGACGTGGTCGTCTTCAGCGACGAGATCTATGAGCACTTTCTCTACGGTGGAGCCACCTTCAAGAGTTTTGCCAGTATTTCACCACATGCTTATGACCACACCTTGACCTTCAATTCCGCATCGAAAACCTATTCCATGACCGGGTGGCGGATTGGCTTCGCCGCAGGCCCGGTCGAGCTGATCCGCAGCATGGGCAAGCTTCAATCCCAGACCACTAGCGGAGGAGCCGCCTTCACCATGGATGCCCTGGCAGAGGCTTTGAGCGCTGACCAACAGTGCGTCGAAGACATGCGAAAAGAGTTCGAGCGCCGGGGTGAGTATCTCTATGAACGCCTGAATTCCATGACGGGAGTCGTTTCTCCCAAGCCTGCCGGGGCCTTTTACGTCTTTCCAGATGTGTCGGGGACCTATTCTGGACTGGGAGTGTCGGGTTCGGTCGAGTGGGCGACGCGGTTGCTAGAGGAGGCCCACCTGGCGCTGGTTCCCGGTTCCGCCTTCGGCCTGGACAGCTGTGTACGACTTAGCTTCGCCACCAGCATGGAGAATCTGGCAGAGGGTCTGGGCAGGATGGAGCGATTCCTGGGTTCTGCTTAGTCCGACCCCCAGGCGTGCCGGCCCCACCCGAGAAAGAAACTTTGCCTCCGGGCGTGGCGGCGGTCTCCAGGCCGCGGTGCATCGAGCCAGAGGCTCGAAGAAAGAAGACTTCGGCCTGGAGCCCAAAGCTACTTCCGCCCGATGAAATTTCAGCTTGGTGGGGCCCCCAGCGGTGCTGGCACCATTGGTGAAAGAAACTTGATCCGATCTGCGGGGCCATCAGCTACGCATAAGTCCCGTTCGCCGCGCTGCTCGGAGAGTAGAGACGTGCGACGTTCAGACCTTTCGACGTGCGACGAATTGTTCAAGTTTCCGCTCAGGTGGTCTGCCACCAGCTGGTGACGGAAGTTTCCAGCGCCAGGTAGTACTCGATGATCTCGTCGGCGACGCGGCCGTTGTAGGGATCCCACTCGAAATTGCCTTCCCGCATCCTTGGCGTCTGGAATATCCCCTTTCGGACCAGCAGTCGTTTGCCGAATGCGATGGCGACCGTGAGCTCCTGGTGGGAGAAGCCCAGCACCGGTTGCAGACGGTTGAAGAGTTGGATGGCTCCCTCCCGATCACCGTTTCGGTAGTGCCGGTCGATCGCCGCAAATACCCGGACCGTGGAGCTCTCAGGGATCATCGCGTCCACTCCGCGGTCGAGCGCCTCAATCATCTGGGCCGTGGACCAGCCCCCTGCAAGGAAGATCTCTTGCCCACATCTTTTCCTGACGGCAGAGTACTTCGGCCCCGCAGGTATGGACTCGATTTTCAGTGCGGACAGAGTGGGAAGCGTCTGGGTCAGTCTCTGGATTATGTCCAGCGCAAGCCCCGGCCCGGAGAAGTCCAGATCCTGTAGCATCAGCGGGAGATTCCCTGCTCCTTCGACAACCTCACGGAAGAAGGGCTCAACCTGCTCCGGGTGTCGATAGAGATCTGGGGGAACGGCGACCAGATAGGCCGCGGCTCCAACTCTGCCCGCCAGCTGCGCCTGTTCGATGCATGCCTGCGGCTGGGGGGCCGAAGCGCCGACGATGATCGGGACCCGGGTCCGCGTTACATCGGCTACCTTCTGTACGATACTGCGGCGGTCCTTCGGGGTCAGGCTGCCGACCTCGCTGGCAACCGCCGGCACCAGAAACCCCTTGACACCGCCGGCGATGGCCTCCTCGACGAGAGCTTCCAGCGATTTCAGATCTACCGCTCCTTGTTGATCGAAAGGAGTCTGAAGAACGGAGATAATGCCGCGCTCCAGTGGCGGCGGGTCAGGGGACAGATTCATTTGGCGAGCCTAGCAGAGGCCGCCCGGGGAGGGAAGTCTCCTGTGCTGCTTCAGAACTGCTCACTTTCGGAAGGCGAAACTGTAGAGCGAAGCATTCTTGAGCTGGAAGCGCAGGACCACCGGCTGACCGGCCCGCTGGGAGAGGTCGGGGTCGCCTGGAAAGGATAGCTCCCTACGCAGAGAATCGCCCGTGAAAGGATTGGAGGGCTCCAATCCTTGGACGGGAAGACCCGCCGCGTCCAGTATCTCCACCACGATCTTTCCCTGGGGGCGGGTCTGGGCATTGATGTCCAGGCGCGAGCCGCTGAAGGTGATGGGGACGGTGGTCAGAGTACCCTCTTCGGATCCGGCGTCCACCGAGACAAATCGATCCAGAGGCCAGGTTGCGAGACCGATGGAGGCGGTGAAACGATCGCGCCCGGTGGGCTTTCCATCTTCAAACTCTGGTCGATAGAGGACCGGAGTTCCGTGCGTGTAGGTAGCGCCGTCGTAGTAGAGGCGTATCTCGTCGCCAACTCGGAGGGCCCGATTTCCGGTTGCCTGATAGCAGCAGTCCCACTGCCCCACATCAGTCAACGGAACGACGGGTGTTCGAAAGGGTCGTTCCCAGTGGAAGAGGTCTCTCGAAACTGCCAGCTGGACTTCCTGGGGACCCTCGTGGTTCCCCCAGCGGGCGTTGTTGTTGATGGTGAAGATCCAGGGGAATCCGATGGTGCAGCTCTCTGCGGTGTAGACTCCCACACCGTAGTACTCAGTCCGCATCAGCTCAGGGTCGTCGGGCTGGTCGAGGACGGGACGGACCCGCTCGATCCGTGCCAGAGATCCAGCGTCATCCCGTTGGTCTGTCGTCCAGCTGAGAACCGGCTCGGTCCACTCCACGAAGTTACGGCTGGTAATGGTGTAGAAGAGACGCCGCTTCTGACCGAGCCAGAAGGTCCGGGCCCGGCCTCCTACTTTGGGAAACATGACGAACAACTCCCGGCGCTGGTCCCAGAATCCAGTGGTGGCGTCCCCTACAACGGGCCAGACAGGTCCCTGGCTGTAGGGCAGCCAGTTGAGCCCATCCGGCGAAACATAGGTGCGAGCTTGGGAGCCGATCATCTTGTAGCGACGTTTGGGATCCGGGTCTCGAGGGTCTTTGATGACGTTTCCCAGAGTGGTTCCCGTCAGGACCGCGTTGTGGGGCTTCCCGTTGCTCGCGGGCAGTGTTCCAACCAGGGGTTTGTCCCATCGAATCCCGTCGCTGCTGGTGGCATAGCAGATGAAGTAGCGCTGCTCGAAGTATTCCTTCGAGTCTCCCGCATCGCCCAGGTACCACATCTTGAAGATCTTCTCTTCCTGGTCGTAGATCACGCTCCCATGCATCTCCAGGCGCCATCCCTCCCAGGGCTGGTCTGCCCGGACCAGAGGATTCTCCGGATGCGGCGTCCCGGAATGTTGGCTGAAGAAGACGCGAGTGCTGGTCTGGACCAGGACGCGATCCACAAACAGTTGCGCCCGATCGCCCACATCGGCGTGCGGTAGCCGCGTTGAAGACCCACCCTGCGGCGAACGAGGCGATGTTCCCATTAGGATTGAAGAAGACGGTGTGGTTGAAGGCGTTGAATAGGTCCACCCGAAAGTCCAGGGCCTGATCCTCTCCGACTGCGAAGCGCTTGTGCAGTGAGAGGTCTACCACCTGAACGCCGTCACCTTTCAGAGGATAGGGATCCGAGTTTCCCTGAGAGCGCCGTGCCCGTTCTGCCGGGGGCAGGCTCTCGTCCCAGATGGGGGCGACGAAGGCGCTGGTATCGAACCAACGGGTGATGCTCCGCTCGCTCTCCGACAGATAACCGTCCCTTAGCCGATCAGGATAGAGCCGGCTGCGGGTGCCTTGGTTCCAAAGATTGCGGCCGTAGAAGACCCGGTAGGGGGCTCCGCTGGTCAGGGTCACGATGGCCGCCGCCTCCCAGCCGCCGAGAAGGGTCCGAGTGAGTCCCTGAGAGCCCTCGAAGAACGGAAGCTGCCAGATGGTGGCGTTGTAGAAAGTGTGAGTGCGATCGTGGGGCATCGGCCCTTTTAGGGTGCCCCGATCGTACTCTCGAGAGCCTCCGCCGAAGTCCCCCCAGCCTCTGTAGTTCAGGGCCATGGCCTTGGACCAGGTGTAGCCCAGGGAGAGGGCCACACCGTCCTGGAAGCGACGCTCCAGCTTGGCCTGAAGCGAGTTATAGTTGGTGTTTCCGAGGGGACGGTGGATGACGTTGGGAATGACCTGGGGGTAGAGTCGCCGGGCCCGCTGTCCCGACCAGGAACGGGACTCGGTGTCGCCCTCAATCCAGCTCCGGGGGCCAGCAGTGATCTCTTCACTGGTCAGTGTCACGGTTCCACCCCCTACCAGGGGAGCCTCGTACCCTTCCGGCAGGGCGACGTTGAAGGGGCTGACCTCCCGAATATGGCGGCCCTGGTTGCCCACGTAGCCGACTTCCAGCTTGGTGGCCGGAAAGATCTCGTGTTGGATCGAGAGGTTGTAGGAGTACACCTGGCCGTCTTCCCAGTCCAGCTCCGAGAAGTAACAGGTACGGTACTCTCCCAGTTCCGTCTCGGTGGGCAGATGAAGCTTCTTTCCCAGGATCAGCGTCGGGACCTCTTCTCCTCTGGGCCGGATGGCATTGACGTTGCCCCGCGGAGTCTGCATGAACCGGGACCTCAGGACTCCGAATTCCTGGTCGTAGCTCAGGCCGGCACCGAAGCGGAGGACAGTCCGGTTGTTGCCAAACATCCGCCAGGCCAAGCCGAAGCGAGGTGCGAGATAACGCCACCTGGCTTCATAGCACCCTCTTCGGTCCAGATTCGAAAAAGGGATGGCCAGGCCCATGGGGCCCTCCCAGCGGGAAATGTCGAGCCCCTGCGGCATCATCTGAACCGGATCGATCCGCCCCTGGGCCTGAGTGAAGTCAAAGGCACAGTAGTTATAGTCTATGGGAAAGGAGCGATCCGGTGAGCCTTCGTAGTAGGCCGGTCGGGGCTGCTCCCATCTCAGGCCCAGATTCAAAGTCAGGTTGGGGGTCAGTTTCCAGTCATCATTGACAAACCAGCTGTAGTGAGACTGGTTGAAATGGCTGAACAAGCCCCCCAATCCGGCCATGTTTCCGCCGGACCGGGAGGGCAGACCCAGCATCAGGTCAGCCCAGGGCTCGCCGAAAGTGGATCCAGTGATACCCCCATTGTCTGCCTGGGTGATCTGGCCCGTGGAGTAGCCGTCAAAGTTGTCGCCGCCACTGGAGAAAAACGCATTATAGGGCGCTGTGAAATACTGCTTCACGTCCAGATTCCGGGTATGTGCAAAGCCCAGCTTCAGGTAGTGATTGCCTTTCTTCCAGGAGGCCGAGTATTTGAGGTCTACTCCCCAGTCGTCCAGCGTCCAGAAGCGCCAACCGGTCGACCAGCCGGGGTAGCCAGCCGCACCAAGTGGAGGCATCCCGCCGGTGCCACGGCTTCCATCCGGGTAGAAAACCGGGTTCAAGTGTGCATCGTCGTAGCCCAGGGCCTGCCCCCAGTCAAATTCGTCTGTAGGATTGTCGAATATTCTGTCGGTTCCCCAGATTGAGGCATTCAACTCGGTCACCAGGGTCGAACTGATCGGATTGACCCAACCGAGTCCCATTTGCCAACCGGGGGAAGGATTTGCGGTGCTCTCGCTCATCAGATGCCAGGGGGTCTCTTGTGCTCGGTTCGGCTGCGGCGTGGTTTGCCAACTGAAACGCCCGAAGAAGGTGTCTTCACCCTCGAAATGATGGTCGCCTCTCAGGGAGAATTTCTGAACCCGATTTCGGAGCTTGCGGAAGGAACTGTAATTCTGCGCCGTGACTCCGCTCACGTTGGGCTCGGGCACCGGCGCCAACTCCATCACTTTGGTGTAGATGGGGTGCCATCTGGACTGGGGAATGATGTTGCCATCGAAGGGTTGGCGCTGTCCGTCAATGACATTGAAAGGATCGTAGAGCTGCGAGATAGGACCGAAGGCGCCTGATCCGCTCATGTCTCCGTCTCGCATGGCGACCGTAGGGACAGTTTGTGCAAATTGGGGTGTGTCGAAGTCATCAACGAAACGCTCGTAGTGGGCGTGGAAGAAAGTCCGATCCTTGATGATGGGGCCACCGATGGACGCGCCCATGATCTGGTAGTTGACCTCCTGCTTGTCTCCTCCCCTAAGATTGTTGAAGAAGTGAGAGGCATCGAATCGTTCATCCCGAAAGTAGTACCAGGAATGGCCGTGCAGATCGTTGCTTCCACTTTTGCTCAGGACGTTGATCACTGCCCCTGCTACGCGGCCGTATTCGGCGGAGTAGTTGTTGGTGATGATCTTGAATTCCTGGACTGTCTCCGGTGTTGACTGTACTGCCGGACGCATGGTCATGAAGCTCTGGTTGGGGAGCCCGTCCAGCAGGATCTGGTTGGAATGGGAATAGAGGCCATTGAAGGTAGGATAGCCACCACCGTAGAAACTCTGGTCGTTCGCCGTGCCAACCTCCTGTCTCTCCTGGGTGCCGCCCGTCGTCAAGTAGGCCAGCTTCACCAGATCCCGGCCCCGCAGTGGCATGTCCAGAATCGTTTTCTCCTCGATGACGGTCGCCACCTCGGCGGTGTCGGTGTCCAGGATGGTAGGTTGGCCTGTCACCGTAACTTGATCGGCGATCTTACCCGGCGTCATGACCAAGTCTGCACGAACCACTCGGTTTACCTCCAGCCGGATGCCAATCGAGACCTGGCTCTTGAAGTTCGGCAGCTCCGCCCTCAGGTCGTACCGGCCCGGAGCGAGCTTGTCGATGAGGTAGTCTCCTCGGTCACCGGTGACGGCGTTTCTAGAGACGTTGGTGAGCTGGGACGCTGCGGTGATCTCGACCCCGGGCAATACGGCACCGGTCTGGTCCTTGACAGTGCCCACCAGTCGCGCGTAGGCAGTGCTTTGTCCTTGGAGCAGCGATGGGGTCAGCAGCAGTAGAGCGACAACACTCAGCGCCAGCCGATACCAGGCTATTCTCCCTCCGGGTTGGTAGTTGTGTAAGCTGTTGTTCCAGTTGAAGTCTGTTCTCATTCCTTCCGTATCCTTCGTCACCTGTGGTTTGGAGGCAGGAGGCCGGTGCGGAGCAGTAGACTATCGGCCCAAACACCATGAACCCCGGATTTGGGGAGCTCCATGGGCAGAGGAGCCATGCATGGGCGCAGCAGCTCTCGGAGGGCCTCGTCGTCTTCCCGGATCCAGGCCAGGTAGATGGAGGCTCGTGAACACGGTCCTTTGTAGTGAGCTGTGATCAGTTCTGACGCCTTCTCCAGCTGTCCCAGTGTGATACGCCAGAAAGCGCGATGTCCTCTGAAGCGATTGGGACTTTCCGTCGCCGCTTTCAGTCGATCGATTTCACTCAGCACCCCTGCCAGGTCGCCCTCCATCCAGGCTGCATAGGCGGGAAAAACTAATAGGATCCATGTTGTCGTAGGGTGACCTTTCCGCAGGGCGTCCGGAATCAGATGCCGCGCTTTCTCGACGTATCGCCTTGCCTCATCCAGCGTGCCGCCGCCAGGGACGACTAGTTCTGCGACCCAGCTGTGGGAATAGAAGTCCTGAGGCCTCAGCTCGGCGGCCCGTCTGGCGTGGTGGAAGGCCTCCTTGTATTGGCCCTGCATTGGGAGCATGTAGGTAAGGTGCTGATGGGCCCAGTAGTGATCGGGATAGATATCGGCCAGCACCTGAAACGCCTCGGCCGCCTTCTTGTGACGGGCTCTGGCCTTGTGGTGGGTCCCGATGATGTCGTAGCGTTCCCTCTCGTTGGTAGTTGGAGCCAACTCAAATGCCCGTTCGTCGTATTGGTAGGATTCCTTGATCTTGTCCTGGCCTCGCAGTGCTTCGGCCAGGAGTCTATGGGCCGAAGCGAATTCCGGATCGAGATCGATGGCTTCGCGCAGGAGCTGTTCTGTGATCGGCCACCGACGCCGGTAGGAGTGTTCGTAGGCCCGCGAATAGAGCTGCAGAGCTCGAAACGAGGGTGTCGTGACCTTCTCCAGCGGCCGATTGCTCTGCTGGATAGTCGCCAGTTCCTCTCCCAGTGTCTCTCGGGCCCAATTGGAAAGGGACCTGATGGCCGGCAGCACTTCTGATCAGGACAAGGGGAGCCGAATACGCCACCACACGACGATGCTTCGCCAGCCAGGAGTAGAGCTTGGTGCCGGCTTCGCCCTTCTTCTCTATCGGTCGTCGGGTCCTCACCCAGTCGTCGATTTCTGACCTGTTGGCGTAGACGGTGGGACGGCTGTGGTGGAGATGACGGTGAACCGGCAACCCTTCGTTCTTCTGCCAGCGGCGCACCGTGCGCACATCACGGTCCAGGTAAACGGCGATTTCCTTCCAGGAATCCAGCCGCTCGTTCTGTTGCCCCTCTGAGGAAGGGTCTTGGTATTCCCCGTCGGATGGGTTCATGAAATTAGCCTGATCGTCCACCGATTCTATTCAACAGTACGAAAAGGAGCAAATCGAGACAAAAAGGAGCAAAACGGGGGGACATCAGCGGACATCGGCCCAATGTCCGCTAGTGCCTATTGCAGCCGATGCTTCGTGCTTGCTGAAGTGGGCTCAGGTTTTCCGTACGCCCGGTCTCGGCGAAGGATCGGGGTTCCTATGGAGGAACTGAACGATGGCGCTTTGGCAGGTGTCCCGGCGGTTCCGGGTGTTTGTCCCTCCGTTCTCGCGCTTCCTCGAAAAGCACAAAAAAGGAGGCAACCGAGAGCCGTGACTTTCAGGAAGGCTTTGGTGTTCTTGGTTCTGGTTCTGATCGTCCTGGTCTTCTTTGCTCTGGGTGGACGTCACACCGCCCTTGATGGCGATCGCCGGAGAAAGGCCAAGTTCACATCCAGCGGAGCGAATCGTGAGTTCGAAGTAACGTCGGAAGGAAGAGGCAACCGGCACAACAGATTCAGGCCAGGTGGTCCGGCAAGTGGGGCTGGTACGGTCTGTGGAACCCAAAGAATTTGGAGGAACGAATCAGTGAAAAAGAACAGACCAGTGGATAAATTGAAACTCTTGCCTCCTCCCCTGGCGGGGAGGTGTTGTGTGACCCGAGACGAGAAACGGACACCGGCTGGCGCAGCGTGGTTGCTGGCTTTGGTTCTGATCCTGGCTAGCGGAGTGACCGTGCGGGCCCAGGTCATCGCCAATCCCAACCAGATCGCGGGGGATATCGAGCTCACGAACCTCAACCCCGATATCACCACCGTGTTACAAGGACCGTTCGCTCCGATTTCGCTCCAGATTTTGGCAAACAGTGTGGGGACTCCCTCTCCGCTGGGCAGCCAAATGGTTATCAGCGATCCGAATCCATTGACCACTCCGTACGAGATTTCAGTAGAAGCCGGACCCGCCGGGGCGGGCATCGAATACGATGTGACGGTCGACGCGGAGCTGGGGGACAGCTCCAGGCTTTATCGTTTCGCAACGATGCGATCCGATTCGGTTGACGAAGAGCCTGCGCCAAATGTGATTCTCAACATTCAGGAATGCATTGGGTTTCTGGATATCAACTGGGTCAGCAGTATTGACGGGCTTCCAGTTCCTATTCGCGGCGGGTCCATCACGGCAAGCCGAGAGTCGAATCCGGGCTCTGCTGACTTCGACGTTTTTCAATCCGGGGACAGTGATGTCGACGACGGCGTGATGCAGCAGTTTCTAGCTGTCCGAGGCGATGGTGTGAACTTTGAGGTGGAGACCTTCTACCAATACAACCTGATTCCCTCTGACCCGACCAGCACCATCGTAGCTGCGAGTGATCTCAGGTTGCTCAGTGTTGGCTGCGATGAAGTCGTGCGGGTTGAGATTGTGGTTCAGCTTCCCTCGGGTCCGGGCGATGGCTTTTTCAGCCGTATCGAGGGAAATATCGACATGCTGGGAGAGACCGAGCATGCCCTGAACGACAGAACTCTGGTTCTGGCTACGAATGGTCCCAACGGCAACTCCGGCTCGGACACCGTACCCGGGACGCTGTTCGGCATGCCTTCCAGTGGAGCCTTTGCAATCGAGAATCTTTTCCCCTCGGGCTCGGTTACACCCGCGGAGGGATACAGAGTTGTGGGGGAGATGTTCTTCAGAACCGGCAATCAGTTCACCCTCTTTCAGACCCGTCCCCTGAGCCAGCCCAAGGTTATTGCTCCCGCCGGCGAGACCGTGGATCTGGGGAATACGTTCGTCATGACGCCCGGCTACCAGACGGGCCAGATTCTGTTGGCAGGTCTGTCACCGGGATGAGCGATCACGATCAGGATGGGGATGGAATTCCCGAGTTCCCATCGGATCAAAGCTTTCCGGGCCCGGTGTCCCGAGTGCGGGCAATCGGAAACCTCGGTGGGGATACGGTTTCCGGCATCGACGGAGTCCTGGTTGGTAATGATTTTCTCGGTGATTATGAGCTGGTACTCGCCGGCCTGGGTCCGGATTCCTACCTGTGGCTATCAGGGCGGTTGAGGGTGAGCTTACAGGACACCGACACTCCTGAGGATCAGCTTTCCTACCTGAATCAATCCCTGGATATCTCCAATCGCGCCTTCGGGCAAAATGGCGCGGTCCTGGTTACCCCGGATGAAACGGTGGTGAATGACCACGCCTATTGTTTCAGCGAGGTGAGGTTGGGCTTCCGGAGTACTAGCGGTTTGATCTTCAGTCCCTCTGTCGGTGGCCCGGGAGGCTTTCAGGCAGGACATTTCACGGGGACGGATTTTCAGGGTGATTTCGCTGACTACGGTGTGGGCGTATCTGTGCAGGGCACCACCCCCGGTGGCGGATTCCAGGAGACAGGCCTCGTTGTCATGTGTCTACCCCAGGGGGAATACGACCAGTTGTTTCCCCGGGTCCGTGTCCAGAATCCAGATGGGAGTTCGAGTCAGGTTCGGCTGCCACCGGTGAGCATCAGCGTCGGATGCCGGCAGGTTCTAGACCTGTTGCCCGAACTTCAGATCGGTCTCGACAGTCTGCCCGCATGCTCGTCACAGGGGACGGTCGGTCTGTCCAGTTCGGTGAACAGCAGTGCGAACATCAACCGGATCTTTGCCACCGTGAACGGTGGCCCACAGACGACTTTCTGTTCCGACTGCGAAGAGGATCCCGACTTCGACTTCACGGTGAATCTCGGCCAGTGCGACAACGAAATTATCGTCACCGCCGAGGACGCGGCTCTGGACGTCGTATCGGCCACTGTCTCCACCCGGTTTGATGTCGAGCATCCCATGTTGTCCGGTTGCCAGGACATCACCGTTCTCGAATCGTCGCCCGGGTCGAGAAGCGCTATCGTCAACTTCGATGTCAGCGCCAGCGATGGCTGCGACGGCAGCCTGCCTATCGTCTGCTCTGAAGCTTCCGGTTCCAGCTTCCCGGTGGGTGAGACCGCGGTGACGTGTACCGCTGTGGACGCCTGGGAAACGAGGGGAGCTGTAACTTCACAGTGGAAGTGATCTCGAATCGGCCTCCCGTGGCACAGTGCCAGAACATCACGAAGCCAGTGGATGCCACCTGTCAGGCGACGATCACGGCCGAGGAGATCAACGATGGCTCTACGGACCCCGACGGGGATCCAATCACCCTGGACCTCGACAACACCGGCCCCTTCGGGCTGGGGGACGTCGAGGTCACGCTGACGGTCACCGACACGAGCGGAGAATCCTCCACCTGCACCGCAACCCTGAGCGTGGTGGACGCGACGGCACCTGTCATCAGCGTGAGCGCAGCCAACGGGATGCTGTGGCCGCCAAACCACGATCTGGAACTGGTAGATGTAGGGCTGACCTTCGAGGTCACCGACGCCTGTGACCTGGATCCGGAGCTGGCGTTGGGCGTCACCAGCGACGAGCCCGCCGAAGACCAGACCGGCGATGGCCACCATTCACCCGACGCCAGGTTGGTCCGAGACGCAGAGGACGATGTGAACGGCTTGCGCATTCGCGCCGAGCGTAAGGGCAACTCCGATGGTCGCGTCTACCTGATCCAGTTGGATTCAGCTGATGACTCCAGTAACGAAGCCGCGGCTTGCACGACCGTCACTGTACCCAAGAGTCAGAGCTCAATGCACGAGGAAGACGCAGCGGCTCAGGCAGCCACGGCCTTTGCAGCCTGTCCTGCTCCTTTGGCCTATAACGTGCTGGGGCCGCCGCCTGACGGGCCGGCACCCGAAATCGGCCCCAAGCAATAACGTCAAGCTGAAGGGAAACCAGTTGCAGGGTTCAGAGAAGAGTCTAGACATAATGATGTCTGATCGATAGCATCAGGATATGAGGGGGCTGAATAAGGTCTTATCAGCCCCCTCTGCTACCATGCCTGCCAGTGCGCGGTCTTCCTCGATTCCTTCACGACAATCCTCCGTTTCGCGTTTGAAGTAATGGGACACTATTGCCGAATCTGTGGTAGGTCTCGGCCGAATGAACGATTCTCGGGCAAGGGCCACCGGATTCACGTCTGCAAAGCCTGCCAGAGGTTGCCGAAGGCGGAACGGGAGTACATCGAGATCATGGACGAGCTATCCGGATTTCTAGAGCAGTCGAACATCTCCCGCAAGAATGTTATCCGACTGACAGAGTTGTGTGAATACAGCAATCTGAAGGTGAGAGATCGGGCCTCATTGATCCTGGAGATCGCCAGGGTCAAGCCCCACAAGCGGCTTGCCCACCCTAACTGTCTGGGGCCCTCGACCGGCGCGTCTCAAGCTCTACCGGCAGCAGTCCTTTTTTTACGTGACCAATTACGAGCAGATTCGCAGTGATGGGGACGACATCGTGCGGACGTTGGCACCCGACGTAGTTATTCTAGATGAGGCCCCAGTAGCGTCCCAGCGTTAGTCGAATAACATCAACTGTTTATGAATGTCACTATTCTGAGTAATGTAATGCATGTCCTGAAAGGCCTGTAAAATTTGGGTTTTCTCGAAGAGCGAGACACTCAGGACCTGGAGAATTGTGTAGAGCGGCAACTCGAGATAGAGGCGCTTGCGGATGATGGCGATGAGCAGGTAGGTACTGAGGGCGATCCAGATTTGTGTTTTCACGGCATTGGGACTGGTGCCGTAAAAGGCCTTGATGCGGAGATGCTGTTTGATCCATTTGAAGAACAGTTCGATCTGCCAGCGGAGCTTGTAGAGCCGGGCAATAGTCAGAGCGGGAGAAGCAAAGTCGTTGGTGAGGAATACTAGCCGCAGGTCGGTGGTGACGTCGAAGAACTTGATGCGACGCAAAGGTTCGGGGTAGGCCTTGGCCGGATAGAAGGTGCTCAGCAGGACAGTTTGGTCGCAGATCAGTCCCGTCGTTCTGTCCACCGGGTGGGAGTAGCGGCGGCGGAACTTGAAGTTGGCCTTTGGCGCGGGTCACGAATAACGACCGGGCAGAATGGAGTCGGTACAGGCGCCCGAAATCCAGGTATCCGCGATCCATGATGTAGTAGGCACCGGGACAAGGAATCAGGTGGTCCAAGGCGTGGACATCGTGCAGTTTTCCGTCCGAGATCAGAACGAACTCGGGAATGGCGCCGTGCAGGTTGAGCAAGGTATGCAGTTTGATCGCCCCCTTGGTACGGCGGAAGCGCGCCCAGGGGAAGACCGAGAGGCACAGGTCGATGGTCGTGGAGTCCAAGGCATAGACGGTCGCGTTCAGGTCGACTCCCAGGTCCTCGTCGGTGTACAGGCGGCGCGCTTCGGCGATAAGCACTTGGGCAAACTCGGCATAGATGCGCCAGTCGCGCCTCTCGTTGGCATTGGACAGATTGTTGCGGGAGACCGTGGAGCGAATGCCCATGTGGAAGAGCTTGGATCTCATGGCCCGTAGGCAGGCTTCGATATCGCGCAAGCTCTCGCGATAGGTCAACTGTGCAAAGGCCATGACCCGGTAATGGTCGGCACAGCGGAACGACTTGACCTTGTAGTCGCCTCCGTAGTGCTGAACAATGCGATGAAAATGATGCCAGGGAAGATGCCGCATCACCTGAGAAAAAATCGTCGTGCCCGTGTACATGCTCGCCCTCCTTATGAACTGAAGGGCGTGAGCGTACACTCACTTTCAAGTCGGAAACACCCATTATCTTCTCTAACATATTACTCATTAATACTTTACAGGGATTAGAAACCCAAACGTTGGGACACTACTGATGAGGCCCAGCGAATCAAGAACTGGCAGACCAAAACGGCGCAGGCGGTCAAGAGGCTATCCAGCCCCTTTGCCTTCGTCTTGACGGGCACACCTCTGGAGAACCGGATCGACGAGATCTACTCCATCATGGAATTTCTCTACCCTCAGTTATTGGGTCCCCTGTTTCGGTTCAATCGTGATTTCTACGACCTGGACGAGCGGGGGCGGCCCCGGGGTTACAGGAACCTCGACCAACTGCATCGCCGCATCCGTCCCCTGATGTTGCGCCGGCGCAAGGATGAGGTGGAAGACCAGCTGCCGGGGAGGACCGTCAACAACTACTTCGTGGCAATGGAGGCCGAGCAGCAGTCTCGCTACGACGAGTTCAACACAAGGGTGGCCAGGCTTCTCGCTCTCGTCAAGCGTCGTCCTCTCACCCGGGAGGAAAGAGAAAAGCTCCAGAAATGGCTGGCTTGCATGCGCATGATCTGTGACAGCCCCTTCATCCTCGATCAGGCATGCCGCATCTGTCCCAAACTCGAGGAACTGGAGCGGGTTCTCGACGACGTGCTTCAGTCCAATGGCAGCAAAGTCCTGGTCTTCTCGGAGTGGGAGAGGATGCTGCAGCTGGTTCGCCAACTCGCCGAGGAGATGGGTCTGGGCTATGCCTGGCACACCGGCTCGGTTCCGCAGAAAGAGCGCCGGAAAGAGATCAACCGCTTCAAGCAAGATCCTGACTGCCAACTGTTTTTATCCACCGATTCGGGAAGCACCGGCCTCAATCTGCAGGTTGCCAATACGGTGGTGAACCTGGATCTGCCCTGGAACCCGGCCAAGCTGGAGCAGCGGATCGCACGGGCCTGGCGCAAGCACCAGGAGCGGCCCGTCAGCGTCGTGAATCTGGTTTGTGAAAAGAGCATCGAGCATCGCATGCTCGGTCTGCTGTCCCAGAAGCAGGAGCTTGCAGACGGGGTCCTCGACGGCAGAGGCGACCTGAAATCGATGAAGCTGCCGTCGGGACGGGCCGCCTTCATCCAGCGCCTGGAGGCTCTGATGGGAGTCCAGCTCCCTGAGGCTGCGGCCGTTACAGGTAAAAGGCCCCAGGCGCTACCTCAAACCCAAGCTGATCCCTATGAGGTGTTTGGCAACGAGCTCGTAGCCCGTCTGGCCGACCGCCTGCTGCTGCTGGAAGCGCGCCAGAATGGCAGGGGACAGACGACGCTGGTCGGCGTGGTGGAGGGTTCTCCGGAGCAGGTCGTGCCCCTGGCCGAGCGGCTCCTGCGGGAAAGCTTCCAATCCAC
Source organism: Acidobacteriota bacterium (assembly GCA_965219855.1). Classification (GTDB taxonomy): domain Bacteria; phylum Acidobacteriota; class UBA6911; order RPQK01; family JAJDTT01; genus CAUZIZ01. The sequence goes on along the minus strand of CBDCOR010000004.1, from coordinate 7,549 downwards.
AGGTAGCCTCGCAAATGCCAGCCCCAAGCTGGAGTTGATGGACCGAGAGACCTTTGAGACGATCCAACGTCTCGTCGATTCGGGTGTCCTGGAGCTGAAGAGGAGATCTGACCGCGAGCTATTTCGAAGCTCGGCACTGTTGAAGCCAGATTCCCAGGGCGTCGAGCGGCGATGCAAAGAGGCTCAAGAGATTCTTGCCAAGGCCGATCATCAGATGCGTATGGCCGCCCTGCTGTCCGACGGTGGATTCGCCCTCGAGGCCGTTCCGGCACTCGGCAAATGTATCGAGCTCAGCCTCAACGCCTTGGCCTACCTCGACAATGGAGAGATATCAATGGAAAAGAGGATACCGCCCAACATTATCCGGTCCCGTTGGGTCGCTCGCGGCATTCTTGATGACGATGCGCTGGCGGTTGTGGCCAGCGTGCGAGGGGATGTGGAGGAAATGGGCGGCCTGGATGAAAGCGGTGCCCAGGAACTCGTGCAGTCAGTCAGACGGGTCTTCGATCAGGTTCAGATCAACATAAACAGGGCGGCCCTTAGTTGAGAGTACTCCAATCCCGATAGTAGGAATTTCGATGGAGTCCATTAACTACTAGAACGTCTACGCGACGATCTCTCCAGCCCAGAGGCGACGAAGGAAGGTCTCGACCGGAAGCACCTCTACACCGTCGGCCGTGCGGCGAGGCTCTCGCTCCAGGCAGACGACGATCTTCCGACGCAGGGTCAAGTCCTCACTCAGCGCCTGCAGTCCTTTCAGTTCTCTTTTGCTGACCAGGGGTTTCCCCTTGACTTCAAGCCCCACCTCATCATCGATCATAAAGTCCACCTCAAACTGAGAGCGGCTGCGCCAGTAGGTCAGCGGGTGGTCAAGGCGGCGGTAGTCCAGGTAGGCACGCACTTCGAGGAAGATCAGGTGTTCAAGGGCACGGCCAAAAAGCTCCGACCCGGGCTCGATACGACCCCGTCTGGCCAGCGTGTTCGCCACGCCAACATCGAAGAAGTAGAACTTCGGTGTGGAGACTGGTTTTCGCTTGGGGGTGTGTTGAAAAGGTGGGAGCAGGTAGCCGACGAGAGTATCTTCGAGGACGTGGTAATACTCTCGGACGGTCCGGGGAGGAATTCCAGTGTCACTCCCCACCGCCGTGAAGTTGACCTGCTCCCCATTCGTCAATCCCGCTGTCGACAGAAAGCGGGAGAACGACCCGATATTGCGAACCAGCCCCTCTGCCTGGATCTCTTCTTGGAGGTAGGTGCCAACATAGGCTTTGAGGAGTTCCTCCGGGATGACCGAGGTGAGAATCGCCGGCAGATTTCCAATATTGAGGCGTTCGAGGAAGAACCCGTATTCGACCTCCGGCGCGACCAGAGGATGCAGGTGGCAGGTCAAGGCGCGACCGGCAAGCAGGTTGACTCCACCTCGCTTGAGCTTGCGGGCACTGCTGCCCGTGAGAATGCTTCGAAGGTCCTTGTTCCCTTCGATGAGTAGATGGACCTCGTCCAGAAGGAAAGGTAGTTTCTGGATCTCATCGATGATGAGGAGCCGATCCTCATCCCGCAGGCGTTGGCGGATCAGCTCCGGAGCCGCGCTCAATTCGCGAAAGGTATCGGCCTCGAGCAGATCGTAGAATCTCGCGCTGGGGAAAAGTGCCCTTAGCTGTCGGGGGCCACTTCAAAAGCGGCCAGGCGGGGCCGGGTCAAAACCGGCCAGTGATTCAGTAGTTATATCCTCCGGTTCGAGTCATTTCAATCCCTTGTGAAGCCCTCCCCGCGAAGCGGGGGGAGGAGGCTTTGTTGTGTGTTCAGCCGTAGAAGCGGTGGGAACTGTGGGAAACTCCGTCCGGAGGAGTTTTCCAAGCGCTGTGGGAACGGTGGAAAAACTCGCCTCCTGGAGTCGTCTTCGCGAGGCAGCCGTTTTCCCACGGTTTCCATAGCGCGGCAGTTTCCACGGCTTTCCGGGGGTGTTGGGGGAAACTCGAGAAGCCTGGCTTCCATGGTCTCTGCTTGGTTTCAACGACACGGCTTCTTCCTGGCTTCCTTTTTTCAAAAAACATTCGCTCAGAGGCCCCTCAAGCAATGAGCTCTGCCCCACCCTGTCCTGACCCCTCCCTCGGAGCGGGCAATCTACGAAGCCTGGGGCTGAGTCCCAGGGTCTGCGAGTAGGGGACAAGCCCGCACTCACAGCACTCGCCTCGCAGGTGTCATTTCTCTTTCCCTCGCTTCGGGGTGGATTTCTCTCGTTGCTGTCGCTCGTAGAGGCGATAGCTCTTGCCCCGAATGAAGGTGACTTCCGAAGTGTGCAGGAAGCGGTCCAGCAGCGCCGAGGTGGCCGCCGTATCTCCTCCCAGCATCGCGCCCCAGTCCTCCAGGGGTCGATTCGAACTGAGGATCGTCGAGGTCTTCTGGCATCGGCGGTGCAGGATCTCCAACAGATCTTCTGCCGCCGACTCCGGCACTCTGCGGAGTCCCAGATCCTCGAGGATCAGCAGCGGGATCCGGGTCATCTCCGTAATGTAAGATCGGCGTCTGCCGGTGGCCGTGGCTTCGGCGATGTCTTCCAGCAGATCGAAAGCCGACTTGTACTGCACCCGGTGACCGGCTTCGACCGCCTTGATCCCGACGGTGATGATCAGATGGCTCTTGCCGACTCCGGTCTGACCGATGACCAACCAGCCGCGGCGCTGTTGGATGAATCGGCCGGTAGCCAGATCGAAGATCTGCTGCCGGTTGATGGAGGGGTTAAAGGAGAAGTTAAAGTCCTCCAAGTGCTTTTGTTCCGGAAACTGGGCCTGGCGCAAACGTCGCTCCAACAGCCGGTCCCGACGGCGGGTCAGCTCGTCATCAATCAGCAGCTCAAAGAACTCCTGATGGCTGAGCCTTCCCTGGACGGCTTGTTGCAGGCGAACGTCAAAGACCTGAGCCAGGCCCGAGAGCCGGAGGTGACGAAGTTTTCGTTCCAGTTCTGATGAGATCATTCTGGTTCTCCTGTGGGATCGGTGATCTGGTACTCGGACAGCGGTCGGATCAACTCGTGCTCGGAGGTAAACAAAGAGCGCTGCGGCACGTCCAGTCGCTTACACAAAGCCACCAGAGTCCGGTAGCGGAAGGCGTCATGTGCGAGCGCCTTGCCGCAGGCTTCGTCGACGACCGAAGCGCGGTAGCGGCGGGTCAGCGAGATCATGCCCTGCACGAGTCGGTAGGCGAGCATGTCTCGGACCTCCAGAGCTCGCTCGGCCCAGCGGTGCGCCTCTGGACCCACGGCTCGGGCTTGCTTCAGCAGATGATGCTCGGTTCGATAGTGCGCGTAGCGTTTGCGTTCCGGAAGATGGCTCGTTTCGGTTCGGAATCTCCCCGGCGGGTGCTTCGGATGCAGGGCCACCTGTTGCTCACGAAAGAAGACGCGGACGATACGATCATCCCAGTGCACGGCGACTTCACAACCGAGCAGATGATTGGGCACCGAGTAGAACGCTCGGTCGACTTCGATGTGGCCATCGGTGGAGACCGTTCGACGGCCCACGCGGAAGAAACTGAAGCGGGAATCCGGAAGCGGTCGGAGATGCTTCTGTTCTTCGACAAAGCGGGGCCAGACCTGCTGCTTGGTGGTGCCGTGGATGCGCTGGCGGGCGATTCGCTCGTTCCAACTCTGCAGATGCTCATTCTGCGCATCCAGGCTCTCGAAGCGGCGAGCTTTGAGCGCGCTGGAGTCGGTATATCCGATGCTTCTTTCGACTTTTCCGTTCTCGTTCGGAGCGCCCGGATGGATGGGCAGCACGGCGAAGCCGTAGTGGCGAGCGAGCGCACTGAAGACGGCATTGACCTCGGGGTCCACCAAGCAAGCCCGGGTGATCCCGGCCTTGAGGTTATCGAGGCGAACCACCTCCACGCCGCCTCAGATGAGGACGGCGGTAACGACCCGATTCGGTCCGAGTCAGGGCTCCTTTGCCGAAGTCGATCTGCAGGTCCCGACCGGGGGGAGTTTCCACCCGAGCAAACACGCGAGGACTCTCCGCCTTGAGCTTTCCACAGAAGCGCTTGACGGAGTTGTAGGCTCCCCCGAATCCCTGCTCGAAGACCAGGTCCTGCCAGATCCGCTTGGCCTGCAATCCCTGCTGGAGTTTCTTTTCAATCTGCTCCCGAAAGGGCTCACAGAAGCTGCGCAGACCCGGGGGCCGCTTTGGCCGCTTTTGCTCCTCCGAGCCGGGGGCCACTTTGGCCGGTTTTGAATCTCGGGAGGGATTATAGCGGGCAATCCTCTCTCGTCGGACTCCCACCTCTCGCTCGATCCGACGATACGACCAGCCCAGCTTCAGGAGCGCCAAAACCGTTTGCTTCTTTTCCATTTTCAATGTATTGGCCATCGGCGCATCCTACGCCGGATGCGGCCCTCAATGGCTCTTGAAAATGGCCGGTTTTGAAGTGGCCCTCACTGGCCGCTTTTGGGTGGCCCCTGACACCCTTAGCAGTGTGCTTTTGCCCGTTTGACGCGGACCGAAGAGGAACAGCGAACTGTGTCTTAGCAGTTCCTCTAGTCCGATCAGGCGTGGAAACACGCAACTATTATGCGTAATTCTATGGAAATCCGCAATATAGTTGCTGAATTGTTCCTCAAGTCTCCACGAATATTGCGATAGCTACGATAGTGCGTCAGTTTGACATCTAGATGTTAGTTATCTACACTTTGATGTATGCCGCGCACCACGCTAGCCATTGATAGCGACGTTTTGAAGATCCTCAAGGAACGGGCAGCGCGATCCGGAACTACTCTCCAGTCCATCACGAACGATCTGCTGCGGAAGGCTCTCGCCGTGAATCAAGAACCGCCGTTCAAACTCGCACTGAAGGGTTGGAGGGCTCAGGAGCAGCCCGGAGTAGACATTCTGGATCGAGATAAGCTGTTTGACCTGATGGACGGCCGTTGATCGATGCGGGCTGTGGATACCAATGTTCTGGTCTACTCCGAGATCCACAGCCAGGACGGATGATTGCGCCGCCGCAGTAGAAAACTTATGAATAATCCGGGCTAGAGAGAGGGCCAACCCGTCCTGGAAGCGTCGCTCCAGCTTGGCCTGAAGCGAGTTGTAGTAAGTGTTGCCGTGGGAGTGGCGCATCACATTGGGAACCACTTGAGGATAAGGCCGGCGGGCTCGTTGTCCCGACCAGGAACTGGGTTCACTGTCACCGGCTATCCAGGCTCTCGGTCCCGCCGTAATCTGGTCGTTGCTTAGCGTCGCCGATCCACCCTTGCTAGTTCGAACCAACTAGAAAGCAACGACGATGGGTTTGAGATCTTGTCACGGTGATAGAGGTTTCCAGCCAGAATAGAAAGGCTGTCCGGCTTGATGAAAGGATTTGAGCTCGATAGGTTACCAGGCCGCACAGCAACTAAGCGCCCCCCTTGTTTACAAGGGTGATCGCCACCATGCCTTCGACTGGATCGCGATCCAGCCGAAGCTGTTCCTCCGACAAGCCGTTGTCCTGGGCAAACTCGTCCAGCAGGCTGCGACGAAAGAGATCGCGGTTGGATAGTGGAAATTGCCTCGCCAGTTCGGAAGGAAGCGACACCTTTCCCACCCGGTACTCGACTCCCTCCGCTATCCGGATCCGGTAGCGAAGCAGGCCCGACGAGCGAGCTACAGACGCCTTGCCAGAGATGATGACGCCGGCGAAGCCCATGTCGTGGTACTTCTGCCGGAGCGAGAGAATCGCTTCGCGGATGCGAACCCAATCGACCAGGCCGCCGGGCGCCGGAAAGAAAGCAGCAACCTCTTGGAAGGAAATAACATTTGCTCCTGCCACTTCGACTCCGGCGTATGAGAGAACGGTCCCTTCGCGGATGTGAACGTCCACAATCATGGGATCCGATTCGGCGAGTGCAGCCTCCACCCGGACTTGGGCAAAGCCCAGGCCCCGATAGAAGGCGCGGATCTGCCCCCTGATGGTTCGAGTAAGTTGGGGTGGTTCCTGGCCTTGGGGCAAATCGAATGTTCTCAGGATCTGGTACTCCGGAAAAGACTCGTTTCCCGACAGGCGAACGTATACATCGCCGATCCAGCCGGACGAGGCACCCTCCGCTCCCCGCTTCTCACCAGTGGGAGGGGGAATGGGAGCCCGTTCGACTCTAGCTCCGTCGCCAGCTGAGTTACTCCCTTTCGCAAGCGCTGGAGCTTCAGACGGGTTTCTTCTGCTTGCTTTCGACTCGTCCTCGCACCTAGCTGGCAAGGGCTGGGACCCTCGACCAGTTCCCTCCGGCTTGTCCGGAGCCAAGAAGAAGAGGGTCGCCAGCGTGAGAAATGCAAGGATTAGAACTGATCTTCTAGAAACGGGTATTGTCGTTTTGGATCGACCGTGCAACTCCCCCTCTGGACGTTGCCGCGACGATTCCTCTGTTGACAGAGGGTCAGTCTAGGGGGACTGTGTCCAGGTAAGATGGAGAAACGATCCAAGCTCTGTGAAGGTTGTGTCAGGATTTCTTGACATTTGGCACCGGTTACTTCCTGATGACCGTTCTCTAACCGATTCCCGTCACGGCTAAGGAAGACCCTCCCGGCCAGACGGACCGGCGGCCGGCGTGGGTGAGCCTCACGGATCTCTCTACAAGAGAGCCGATGTTGTTTTTGAGATTGCGGTGTCATATTATGACACTATGACTCTGAGCGCGAAGCAACCGTAGGACGATGGTTCTCTGTTCTCTGAGCCAGTATCAGGGAACGTGCCCTGGCGAGACGTGGAGAGCCTTCTCATGGCCCTGGGAGCCGAGTTGAGTGAGGGTCGAGGGTCTCGTCTCCGCGTCTACTTCAGTGGCGTACGGGCCGTGTTTCATCGGCCTCATCCGCGGAAGGAAGGTGGCAGGGGAGCGGTGAAATCCCTGAGACGCTTTTTGTTGGAGGCAGGACTGAAGCCCGAGGAGTAGGAGCCATGCTGGAATACAAAGGATACCGGGGACGCGTCGAATTCGATGAGGAGGCGGATGTTTTTCACGGCGAGGTCGTGGACACCCGCGACGCGATCACCTTTGAAGGTCGGAGTGTGGACAAGCTGACTGAAGCATTTCGGGACTCGGTGGACGATTATCTGGAGTACTGTGCCGAGCGAGGAGAGAAGCCCGAAAAACCGTTCTCCGGTCGCTTGATGCTCCGGCTTCCGGTCCAGCTCCATCGTAGACTTCATCTGACGGCTACGATGGAGGGTAAAAGCCTCAACCAGCTGATCAAGGAGAAGCTAGAGCAGTCAGTTTAACGACTCCTTGGCCGCCGAGCCAGCTCGATTTCCTGTCCCGAGGAAGTGAAGCTCTTGACAAACAGGTCACCTGTAAGCAAGTCCGCGGCGAGGCTCTCGGCGCCGCATCCTGTCGAGACACCGGTGGCGTGTACATTCGAGGTCCAACCTGGCTCAGCTGTCTGTGCTTTCAGCGATCCTGCCGGTGGCAGCCACAGAGTCGAGGTAAGAAGAAGTCACATCCTGACCCACATTTTGATCGTCTTTCTAACAGCCATTCCTCACTAGGTAACCTTGGTATTCGGGTGTCTGGGAACAGGCCCGTCAGGGG
>CBDCOR010000003.1:0-65358 GCA_965219855.1 Acidobacteriota bacterium | reverse complement strand
AGAGGCTTGTCTGGTCCAAGGGTAGCTTCGAGGTTCGGGCCAGATCATCTGGCTTCATCGATAAATAGTAGATGTTCATCGCGTTGTAGTCGTATGGTTCGGGCAGGAACTCGTACCAGCCCTCCTCGCCGTACATACGAGGGTACATCTTTTTTCCCTCGATCATCTTGCCCTGAGCGTTGATGGCATCGATCTGTCGGCGCCAGGGCTCCAGGTATTTGTCGTCCCCAGTGAGCAGGTAGGCATTCATGAAACCAGTGAAGCCCTGGTGCACGGTGATGCGATTAGCCAGGGTTCCATCCTGGGGCACGACGACCGTGAACCCCCAGCCGTAGACGCCTCCATACCACTTGCCCTCTGTCTCGCCGCCAATTGTCCCGTCGAGTCCAATGTTGCTGGGAATGATGTAATCATTTTCGATCATGCGCTCCCGCCAGGCGTCGACGTACTCGAGCAGCCAGTTTCTGTACTTCGCTTCTCCCGTGAGCATGAAGGCGTTTAGAGCCAGAGAAGTAGCCAGCAGGTTTTGTGGATGGTCGCCCACTATGTCGTTGTAGTCCTTGAAGTGCGCCACCATCTGCTCGTAGTTTTCTTCGCCATGTCCCGGTCTGAAACGTCCTTCGACTTCGATCGGGTCACCGGCCCAATCCAGGCCGGTTGCCTTGCGCAGCAGGGGACCTCGACTTCCGTTGAACATGCTGCGGATGATCTTGTGTTTAGGATCAGTAGTGTCCCAACGTTTGGGCTTCTAATCTCTGTAAAGTATTAATGAGTAATATGTTAGAGAAGATAATGGGTGTTTCCGACTTGAAAGTGAGTGTACGCTCACGCCCTTCAGTTCATAAGGAGGGCGAGCATGTACACGGGCACGACGATTTTTTCTCAGGTGATGCGGCATCTTCCCTGGCATCATTTTCATCGCATTGTTCAGCACTACGGAGGCGACTACAAGGTCAAGTCGTTCCGCTGTGCCGACCATTACCGGGTCATGGCCTTTGCACAGTTGACCTATCGCGAGAGCTTGCGCGATATCGAAGCCTGCCTACGGGCCATGAGATCCAAGCTCTTCCACATGGGCATTCGCTCCACGGTCTCCCGCAACAATCTGTCCAATGCCAACGAGAGGCGCGACTGGCGCATCTATGCCGAGTTTGCCCAAGTGCTTATCGCCGAAGCGCGCCGCCTGTACACCGACGAGGACCTGGGAGTCGACCTGAACGCGACCGTCTATGCCTTGGACTCCACGACCATCGACCTGTGCCTCTCGGTCTTCCCCTGGGCGCGCTTCCGCCGTACCAAGGGGGCGATCAAACTGCATACCTTGCTCAACCTGCACGGCGCCATTCCCGAGTTCGTTCTGATCTCGGACGGAAAACTGCACGATGTCCACGCCTTGGACCACCTGATTCCTTGTCCCGGTGCCTACTACATCATGGATCGCGGATACCTGGATTTCGGGCGCCTGTACCGACTCCATTCTGCCCGGTCGTTATTCGTGACCCGCGCCAAGGCCAACTTCAAGTTCCGCCGCCGCTACTCCCACCCGGTGGACAGAACGACGGGACTGATCTGCGACCAAACTGTCCTGCTGAGCACCTTCTATCCGGCCAAGGCCTACCCCGAACCTTTGCGTCGCATCAAGTTCTTCGACGTCACCACCGACCTGCGGCTAGTATTCCTCACCAACGACTTTGCTTCTCCCGCTCTGACTATTGCCCGGCTCTACAAGCTCCGCTGGCAGATCGAACTGTTCTTCAAATGGATCAAACAGCATCTCCGCATCAAGGCCTTTTACGGCACCAGTCCCAATGCCGTGAAAACACAAATCTGGATCGCCCTCAGTACCTACCTGCTCATCGCCATCATCCGCAAGCGCCTCTATCTCGAGTTGCCGCTCTACACAATTCTCCAGGTCCTGAGTGTCTCGCTCTTCGAGAAAACCCCAATTTTACAGGCCTTTCAGGACATGCATTACATTACTCAGAATAGTGACATTCATAAACAGTTGATGTTATTCGACTAACGCTGGGACGCTACTGGTTTAGGATCGTAGTTGAGGGCCTGCGGGTCCTCGTTCATATAGAAGCCGGCGAAGCGTCGGACACGTTTCTGAAAATTCGGGTTGCCCGGATCGGATAACCCCTGCAGGTTGAAGACGGTCAATCCTTCGCCGTTGTGCAGCCAGTCGAACATGACCGGAAATTCCTTGTAGTACATGCCCTCTCGTGCGAATGGGACTTGGGTGGTCTTGGCCTCGGTGTACTGCTCGAGGTGTCCCTCCCAGGCTTTCTTGTACATCTCCAACACCACGTCGGAAGCGCCCAGCGCATGCAGAATAGGCCAGTCGTTACAGTTCTCGATGGCATCGTCCGGCCCGTCGTCACCACCCCAGCGCTCCACGCACAAGAGGTGGCCTCTTGCATCGAAGTATTTGGCAAAGAATGCCTTGCAGGCCTCGGTGTTGGCACGCAGCAGCTCGCGCTCCAACAACGCCCAACTGGGTGGAGTCATGGGGCTGTCAACGGCTATGGCGATCTTTCCTAAGACCAGGGACGAGAAGTCGCCCAGGCTGGCAGCGATGAGAATGAAGCTGAAAAAAATGGCCTGTTTCATGTCACACCTTCCTCTGGATTACCTCGATCTAAACCCAGATGATTCGAGCGCACACACCAGGAAGAGCCCCCTCGATCGCCGTGCGTCTAATGTTCGGCTGCCGAGATGATCTTTCCGACGTCAGTGGTCAAAGCCCACACGATCCCGGCTGCGAAGGACAGATTGCCAGCTAATATCAGTATCGGAACCGCGATCCCGAGTCCGGCCGAGGTACGGAACGCCCTGGCGGCCAGGGGCAAGGAAAAAGCAACCGAAGCAGCTGTGAAGGTCAGGCCAACCAACCCAAAGACAGGACGTATAACAGAGAGGATCAATGACAAGAGGCCCAGCCCCAGAAGAGCGAGTTGAAGTCGCCGCTTTTTCGGCGTACTGCTGTCCGAAAGCGTCTTTTCTGGAAACCTGCGGTAGAGCAATGGTGCGTATCTAGCGTAGCGAAACTTCCTCTTCATATATCGCCACAAGGTCTGAGGATGCTGGTGCTGAACCTCGGCTTCCGGCACGAACAGCATCAGAGTGCGTCGATGCGCCAGGCGGAAGGATAGATCAAGATCCTCGAGCCGTCCAAAGACTGTGTCAAAGGGGTTTTGTTGGAGTAGGTCTCTGGAGAGAGCGCAGGTCCCGGTATTTATGAAATCGATTGTCTCTCGTGCCTGCATCCTGGAATAGCGATCCTCGAGTTCCAGCTGAATCAGACGCGCGGCCCATTCCTTCTGCTGGGAGACGTATTTTCCTACGGTGACGTTGGCTGAGCCCTGGAGGAGAGGCCGTGTCAGCTGGTAAGCCCAGTCGGGCCTGGGGATGCAATCAGCGTCGAGAAAGAGTACGATGCGACCCCTGGCTTCGGTCACGCCCCGGTTGCGAGCCGCAGCGGCGCCTTGGCGAGCTTGGCATACGACACGCACTCCAGAACGCCGAGCCACTTCTAGACTTCCGTCGGTGGATCCGTCGTCCACGACAATGACTTCGGTCTGTTCCCGATTGCTCTGTTGCTCGAGTCCCTCGAGGCAGCGGGCCAGAGAGTCGGAGAGATCCCGGACGGGTACCACTACCGAAAACTCGGGAATCTCGTCACTAGGCGTCGTACTCACACTCCCCTCATCCTGGCTGTGGACAGGCAGCCGTAGGTGACCACGCCAGAGCGGCCAAGTCAACCTGGTTGTCCCTCGGTCTTCCTAGAGTAGATTTCTCATGGTCAGTCTACTAGGTAGTGGGGTAACAAGGCACCACTACCGTCTACTACGCCGCCGCAATCATCCGCCCTGGCTGTGTTATGCTCAGTCTGCCTCCTCGACGTACTGCACGAGTGCGACTGAGAATATATTCGAATCTGCACTTTCGGTGAGGCTAGCCCGCTTCTTGGGGCAGGAGGGACCGTGGAACCAGGCTCAGAGGCCAGATGGTACGCTGTGTACACCCGTTCGCGGCACGAGAAGGCTGTTGCGGAAGAACTGTGGCAGCGCGAGATCGAGTCCTTTCTCCCGTTCAGGGAAGTCGTTTCGCAATGGAAGGACCGCCGGAAAAGTGTTCAGTTCCCGCTCTTTCCAGGGTATCTCTTTGCCCGCTTTTCGGTGCGAGAACGCAGGCTCCATATCCTGAAGGTTCCTTCAGTCGTTCGGATCATCGGGTTCAATGGTGAGCCTCTCCCCATCCCGGATGAACAGATTCAGGCGGTCAAGACCCTGGTTTTTAGCACGCTACCCTACGATCCCCATCCCTATGTCACCACGGGGGATCGCGTGAGAATCATCCGCGGACCGCTGCGAGGGCTAACAGGCTTTCTGGCGGAGAAAGAAACTCAATGCCGCTTTATCGTATCCGTGGATCTCATTCAGCAAGCTGTCGCTTGTGAGGTGGATGCGATGGCCGTGGAGAAAATCTAGGAATCCGTTTCAGAGATTTGGGATTTGGGACCTTGGGTCCTGGGACCTTGCCTCTTGGCTCAGGCTCCACAACACTTTTTGTACTTCTTCCCTGAGCCACAGGGGCAAGGGTCATTGCGTCCGACCTTGGGTAGGGCCCGGACCACCGGCTTCACGGCAGCGGCGCTGCGGTTGTCCATCCGTTGGGGCCGCGGCGCGACCGCTTGATCGGCAGGGCCGGAGAAGGTCATGGGCTGCTGGCGTCGGGAGCGCGCTCCCAGCATTTCTCGTTCGTCCCCTTCGGTGATTGGACGCAGCAGGTAGAGCATTCGAACCATCTCTTCAGTCGAGCGGTTCCACAGTTCCTCGAAGAGCCCGAAGGACTCGCGCTTGTACTCGACCAGCGGATCCCGCTGTCCGTAGCCCCGCAGACCGATCCCTTCCTTGAGGTGATCCAGGGCTAACAGGTGGTCTTTCCACTGCTGGTCGATGATCTGCAGCATCAGGATGCGTTCGTACCAGCGCGTCGTCTCGGCACCAATGTCCTGCTCTTTCTGTTCATACTTCGTGCGGACAGCGTCGATCAGTCTCTCTTCAAGCTTGGGGCGCGACAGGTCATCCACATCGGCCGGAAGGCCGATCCCGAAGACCCGCTGCAGATTCACGTTCAGATTCTCTGGATCCCAATCGTCCGGATCCGCTTCGATGCTGGCATAGCTGTCCAAAAACTCTTGGACCAGTTCCTCACCCAGATTCAGGACGTACTCCTTCTGGTCTCTACCTTCCAGCAGCTCTTTTCGGAAGCGATAGATTTCCTCGCGCTGCTTGTTCATGACGTCGTCGTACTCAAGCAGGTGCTTCCGGATCTCGAAGTTTCTCGCCTCTACCTGTTTCTGGGCTCTTTCGATCTGTTTGGTGATCAGCCTGGATTCGATGGGGACGCCTTCTTCCATGCCCAGCGACTGCATCATTCCGGAAATCCGATCCGATCCGAAAATTCTCAGTAGATCATCTTCCAGCGAAAGATAGAATCGGCTGGAACCCGGGTCGCCCTGGCGTCCGGCGCGACCTCTCAGTTGATTGTCGATCCGTCGAGCCTCGTGGCGCTCGGTTCCGATAATGTGAAGTCCTCCCAGCTCAACAACCTCTTCATGCTCCTTTTCCCAATCAGGAGTCCGCTTCTCCAGCTCCTTTTCGAACTCCTTCGGGTCTTCCTCCCAACTCATCCCTTGTTTGCGAAGGTGGGCTTTGGCGTCAAAATCTGGATTCCCACCGAGGATGATGTCGGTACCGCGGCCCGCCATGTTGGTGGCGATCGTGACCGCCCCCTTCCTGCCCGCCTGAGCGACGATCTCGGCCTCTTTCTCGTGGTATTTGGCGTTCAGTACCACGTGCTTGACGCCCTTGCGCTTCAACAGGCCAGCAAGACGCTCGGACTTGTCGATTGAGGTTGTTCCTACCAGGACCGGGCGGCCGATCTGGCTGAGCTCCTTGATCTCTTCGACGGTTGCCGTGAACTTCTCGCGCTCGGTTCGATAGATCACATCGGAGTACTCATCACGGATGAGGGTCCTGTTGGTGGGAATGACCGCGACCTGGAGCTTATAAATCTTCTCGAACTCGGCGGCCTCGGTCTCCGCCGTCCCTGTCATCCCAGCTAGCTTTTCATACATTCGGAAGTAGTTCTGGAAGGTGATAGTGGCGAGGGTCTGATTCTCTCGCTCGATCTTTACCCCCTCTTTCGCCTCGAGAGCCTGATGTAAGCCCTCCGAGTATCTCCGCCCTGGCATCAGACGCCCGGTGAACTCATCCACGATGATGACCTGGCCCTCCCTCACGACGTAGTCGACGTCCCGTTTGAACAGGGTATGGGCCTTGAGTGCCTGGTGGATGTGATGGACCAGATCCATGTTCCGTGGGTCGTAGATGTTCTCTACATCGAGAAACCCTTCTGACTTCTCGATGCCAGGCTCCTGCAGCACTACGGTCCGGGCCTTCTCATCAACCTTGAAGTCTTCCTCGCGCACCAGGCGGGGGATGAGTTTGTCGATTTTGTAGTATTTGTCGGTGGACTCTTCCGAAGGACCACTGATAATCAACGGTGTACGGGCTTCATCGATCAGGATGGAGTCGACCTCGTCCACGATGGCGTAGTAGTGCTTGCGCTGGACACAGTCTTCGGCCGAGTACTTCATGTTGTCGCGCAAGTAGTCGAAGCCGTACTCGTTGTTGGTTCCGTAAGTAATCTCCGCCTGGTAGGCAGCCGTGCGATCCTCGTCGGACATATCGTGCTGAACAACCCCGACGCTGAGGCCAAGATAGCGGTAGAGCGGGCCCATCCACTCGGCATCACGGCGGGCCAGATAGTCGTTTACGGTGACGACGTGTACCCCTCGCCCAGTCAGGGCGTTTAGGAAAACGGGCAGGGTGGCGACCAGGGTTTTCCCTTCACCCGTCTTCATTTCTGAAATCTTGCCCTGGTGGAGCACGACTCCTCCAACGAGCTGCACATCGTAATGGCGCATCCGGAGAATCCGCTTGGAAGCTTCGCGCACGAGTGCAAACGCATCAGGTAAGATATCGTCGAGTTCTTCGCCGTTTCCCAGGCGCGATTTCAGCTCGGAGGTCTTGGCCTTCAGTGACTCAGCACTCTGTCCCGAAAGCTGGTTCTCAAGCTCGTTGATGCGGCCGACGAGAGGCTCGATACGCTTGAGTTCCCGCTCATTCTGGGAGCCAATGAACTTGGCCAACAAGGTGTTCAACATGTTGCTCTCATTGTAGCATGGCCCCCAGATCCGCTGGACGAGCGCGGTTCAGTGGTTCGGTCCTTGGGGGCAGGGATCTGGGAAGTTCCAAAATTCCAAGCTACAAGATACAAACAGATTCCATGCACCAAGCCCCCCCCAATCTAAAAGCAAATCCCACGACTCGGGCGTGTACCAAGTGTCATAGACTCCAACGGCCTAGAACCCGTTTGAGATTTGTTGCTTGGAATTTGTTTGTGTCTTGGTGCTTGCTTCTAGCATCGCTATAATCCTTCCATGAAGATACTCGAGGCTTTGACCTTCGACGACGTGTTGCTCATCCCGGCTCGGAGTGAGGTGCTGCCGGCGGTTACCGAGCTTCAAACTAACTTCTCCGGGAACATACCCCTGAATATTCCAATCACTTCTGCCGCCATGGACACGGTGACAGAGGCCCGTCTTGCCATCGCCATTGCACGCCAGGGTGGTATTGGCATCATTCACCGCAACTTGTCGATTGAAGCTGAGGTAGAGGAGGTGGACAAGGTCAAGCGTTCAGAATCAGGGATGATTGTCGACCCGGTGACCGCTCGTCCCGATGATCGTATCCGGGACGTCATAGATTCGATGGATAAGTACAGAATCTCAGGTGTGCCCGTTACCAACCGGCGGGGGAAGTTGCTTGGAATCCTGACCAACCGGGATCTCCGCTTCGAGACCAACCTCGATTCAAAGGTCTCCGACCTCATGACTTCCGAGAATCTGGTCACCGTGCAGGAGGGGATTTCCCTGGAGGAGGCCAAGAAACACCTTCACGAGCATCGGATCGAAAAGCTCCTGGTGGTTGACGAAAACTATCGTCTCAAGGGGCTCATTACCGTCAAGGACATCATGAAGATGATTACCTATCCTGACGCGGCCAAGGACACCCTCGGTCGCCTCAGGGTCGGCGCTGCGGTGGGCTCCACTGGCGACTTTTCCGAGAGGGCCTGTGCGCTCGAGCAGGCAGGCGCCGACGTGATCGTGGTCGACACGGCTCATGCCCACAGTAAGCGTGTTCTGCAAGCGGTTTCGGAACTGAAGAAGAAGCTCAAAGGGGCCGACCTGGTGGCTGGAAACATCGCTACGGGTGAAGCAGCCCGAGAGTTGCACGATGTCGGTGCAGATGGGGTAAAAGTTGGGATGGGCCCCGGGAGCATCTGCACGACACGCGTCGTGACGGGGGCCGGAATGCCTCAGATTACGGCAATTGCGCAAGTTGCCGAGGTGGCGCGGGATCTTGGACTTGCCGTCATTGCGGATGGAGGTATCAAGTACTCGGGGGACATCACCAAGGCCATTGCTGCCGGCGCGGACTGTGTCATGATCGGGAATCTCTTCGCCGGAACCGACGAATCACCTGGCGAGCTTGTGTTCTACCAGAACCGCAGTTACAAGACCTACCGAGGGATGGGGTCGTTGGGGGCTCTGGGCGGGACCACTGCAGACCGATACGGCCACGATCCGGATCATCCCGATAGGGTAGGGAAGCACGGTCACCCGGCTCCCCTCCCTCCGAACTGCACGTGCGATTCTCCCGCATACAGCTCTCCAGTCAGTAGGTTCCTATGGATTGGACGAAACGGATATGGGCGTCAGTCAGGCTCGTGAACCCATGATCCGTAAAGAAGGCGTTGGGCCAACGGTGATTTCGACAGAGGCGTTTTCTATTCTTCCGGTTGCGCTTCAGAAGCAGGCGTCGCAAACGACGACGGATCAGACCGTCGTAGTCCTTGAAGATGTTCCAATGACAGTGCCGGAAGTAGTTGAACCAGCCTTGCGTCGAGCGATTGAGCCGCTGGAGGATGACCTCCAGCGAGTCGCCCGACTTGCGCGGCGTCAGCTCGTGAATGCGCTCGACGAACTTTCGGTGGCTCTTCGCTCGTGGAAACCGAAAACGGCCTCGGAACGAATCGCCCAAGAACGAAAAGCTCTTCTCTCGCGAGTCCACGATGTGTGTCTTCTCGGGATGCAGTCTCAGCCCGTTGTCCTCCACCCAGTCCCGCCCTTCGGCCAGGGCCGCTTCAGCCTCCTCGGGTGCGCGACACAGCAGGACAAAGTCATCCGCGTAGCGCACCATCTGGAAGCCCAGATCGGCCATCCGATGGTCCAGGGGATTGAGGTAGGCATTCGACAACACCGGAGAAAGAACGGCGCCTTGGGGGACTCCGGCTTCCGGAATCCACTTACGCAGCTCTTCCAGTATCCCCTGATTCAGAAACAGCTGAACCAGGCCCAGCACGCGGCGATCCGATATCTTCTGTTGGATCAGGTCCAACAGTCGATCTTTCGGGATCGTATCGAAGTAACCCTTCAGATCCGCGTCGACGACATACACATAACCGGCTTCGAGCAGCTCTTCGACGTACCGCAGTGCGCCGTGGCACCCTCGCCCATGACGAAAGCCGTAGCTTCGATCATGGAACGTGGCCTCCAGAATCGGCTCGATCCCGTGGACCAAAGCCGTTTGCACGACTCGATCCCGCACGGTCGGAATCCCCAGCGGTCGCTTTTCCGAACTGCCTGTTTTGGGAATCCACCTCCGCAGCACCGCTGCCGGACGATAGGTCCCCTCACGCAGTTCTTCCTGCAACCATTCGAGTTCCTCCCGCTCGTGTTCGGCGAAATCCCCCCACGTTTGCCGGTCCACTCCCGCCGCTCCTTTCCTGCCCAAGACCTTCTCGGCCGAGCTGGAAAGGTTCCGGCTGCAAAACACCTTATCGATCAGCGTGTGCCATTTCCCTCCTCTCACCTTTCCTTTCAAAAGTGTCTCCAACATGCGATCCGTCCAAACCGCGCGATGAGCCCACTGTTCGATGCCAGCGGGCTCTCCAGCCGGGCTAGCCGAAAACGGCACTGTGACCGGGATGTAGTCCCGCCTTTGGGCGGAGTTACGTTTCCGCGATTTAGTCATTTCGCATCTACCTTCCTGCTCCCCTTCGCTCCACCGCGTTTTGCTGCACGGCTTCCCCGCTACTATGGGAGCTCTGACTTCTGTCGAGCCGCTTCAACCGACCTCACCGGTATCGCCAGGTTCGCTCCCCTTCGGCGGGCGATACTGCACCGCGGGCCTGGGCCATTGCTCACGCAGCGTCCCCCACTGCGAGCTCTCACGATGGGTCGTCCACGTCCCTCACCCGACAGATCTCGCTGCTTATCTCGTTTGACCTTCCGACCTCTCCATCTCCAACCACCGCATTGCCATTTCGTCACGGTCGCTTTGTCACGTTACTTCACCGCCGTGACTTGCCGCGTCTATCCCCCCGGGCAGACCGTTCAGGTCGGAGGGATAGCCGTCGCGCGGTCAAGGGTTCGGGCTTTGCCAGGACCCTCCCCGACAGGCTTGGCCGAATCGAGTTCACTTGCGTTACGGATTGGTCGTTCGTCTCAGGTTGCTCTCCACCCTTCCTCACGGAAACGCAGTTACCACTGTCGACTTCAGGCCGGTAACGTTAGCCTGGAAGGGACTTTCACCCTTCTGATCAAACGCCTTTACAGGCGCACTAGCTTCGGTCTCCAGACCGAAGTATTCATCTTCCGAGCCTATGGCTCGAAGCACGGCGGCCTGGAGACCACCGCTGCCCCCCTCCAGCCCCTCCACTGGGCTCAAGATGGAGCCTCCAAAGTCAACGAGGTCCTGGTCAAGCTGAAGACACCCAAGCAGGGATCCGAAGTCGAAACCTTCGTGCTGGAGGAGACCGACTTGAACGAGTTTGTGGAGGCTGCTATTCAGAGCAAGAAGCGTTTGGGAGTGCAGAAGGTAGAGCTCAATCTGCAGGGGGCGGGACGCTTTCAGGGGACGGCTCTCATAAACATGGACGATGTGGAATTGACGGGTTTCACTGCTCGTGCCTTCAAGGCGATGTTGAACGGAACCCAGACTCTGATAGCCGTGGGCAAGATCACTACCTCGAAGGGACAAGGGACATGTGCTTTGGAGAGTGCTCGCGTCAATGACATCCCGATCCCCGCATGGCTAGCCAATTCAGTGATCGGATACTTGAGCAGCCGCCAGCCGCCCTACGTGGACGTCAGTGAGCCGTTCGAACTGCCCTTTGAGGTTCAGGAGGTCAGTGTGACACGGGACCGCGTTGTCCTTATTCGCTGACGCCCCTCTTCCTGGCTAACCCGAAGTTACCCTGAAAACTAGCTGAAAAACAACCTGTAAGCCATTGTGGATCATCAGGTAAGGGTCTTTTTGTGTTCGACAATTTGTACCCATGTAATAGTTGGTTCAGTGTCCTTTATTGTCGGTAGTATGTGATATTATAGTGCCCATGTACATCGAATCCGTTCCCAACCGCAACTCGCCCCCGGCCATTCTCCTGCGCGAGTCCTACCGGCAAGCCGGCAAGGTGCGCAAGCGCACTCTGGCTAACCTCAGCAAGTGGCCCGCGGAGATCGTCGAAGGCCTGCGCAGCCTCTTGAAGGGAGGCTCCGTCATCTCCGACTTGAGCCAAGCCTTCCAGGTCCAGCGCACTCGCCCCCATGGTCATGTGGCGGCCGTCTTGGGTACCCTGCGCCGCCTCGGTTTGGAGCGCTTACTGGCCACTCGCAACAGCCTGCAGCGCCGCCTGGTAGTGGCCCTGATCGTGGCGCGCATCCTGGAGCCCCGCTCCAAGCTGGCCACCGCACGCGGATGGGATCCCCAGACCCTGTCCAGCAGCTTGGGCGAGCTCTTACAGGTGGAGGCCGCGACGGCCGATGATCTGTACGGCGCCTTGGACTGGCTGCTCGTTCGACAACCAAAGATTGAAAACCAGCTGGCGGCTCAGCGCCTGCAGGACGGTTGCCTCGTGATCTACGACGTCACCTCGACCTACTTCGAAGGGAGGAGTTGCCCGTTGGCCCAGCGGGGGTATTCCCGAGACGGCAAAGGGGGTACGCTGCAGATCGTCTTCGGCCTGCTGTGCGACCGTCAAGGCTGCCCTGTCGCGGTCGAGGTCTTCGAAGGCAACCGAGCGGACCCCACAACAGTGACCAGCCAAATCCAAAAACTGCGCCAACGCTTCGGGTTGCGCTCGGTGGTGGTGGTCGCCGATCGAGGAATGCTGACGGAAGCCCGCATTCGGGAGGAGCTCAAGCCGCTGCCCGGCATGGGCTGGATCACGGCCCTGCGAGGCCCTCAGATCCGCAAACTGTTTCAATCCGGTCCGCTGCAGCTGTCCCTGTTTGATCAACGCGACCTGGCCGAGATCCAGAGCCCGGACTACCCCGGGGAACGGCTCATTGTCTGCCGTAATCCCCTCTTAGCGGAGGAACGGGCCCGCAATCGCCAGCAACTGCTCCAGGCGACCGAGCTGGAGTTGGAGAAGATTGTCCAGGCAACGCAACGTCCGAAGCGTCGCTTCAAGGGCAAGGATCGGATTGCCCTGCGGGTGGGCAAAGTCCTCAACCGCTACAAAGTGGGCAAGCATTTTGTCCTGGAGATCGGCGAGGAGTCCTTCTCCTACCAGCGCCGGCAGGAGCGCATCGAGCAGGAGGCGGCACTGGACGGGATCTATGTGATTCGCACCAACCTGGCCCGCGAGCAAATGGATGCCGAACAAACGGTGGCTGCCTACAAGGGGTTGTCCGTCGCCGAACGGGCCTTCCGCAGCTGTAAGAGTGTCGATCTGAAGGTCCGACCCATTTACCACCATCTGGAGGATCGGGTCCGCGCTCACGTCTTTCTGTGCATGCTTGCCTACTACGTCGAGTGGCACATGCGACAGAAGTTAGCTCCGATCCTGTTCGACGACGAGGATCCCGAGGCGGGGAGGCAGCTTCGCGATTCGGTGGTGGCACCCTCTCAGCGCTCTCCTCAGGCCCTCCGCAAGGCTCACCGCAAGCGCACCGTTGAGGGTGGGCCCGTGCACAGCTTTCAGACCTTGCTCAGCGATTTGGCCACGATCTCCAAAAACCGGATTCAGCCGCAGTTGCCCGGCTCAGCAGCCTTCGACAAAATCACCCGTCCCACATCGCTTCAGCAGCGAGCCCTGGATCTCCTCGGCGTTCGTCTATAATGTACCCAGTACCGACGCAGCTGATTTGTAGCATTACCCCAATCTTAACAATAGGTTACATCACTTTTCTACGAGGTAACTTAGGGCTAACCCACCTTCGCCAATGTCGGCGGTGCGATCGTTTTTCTCACCGCAGTCGCGATCAGCCGGAGTTCATCCATCAACTCTGTGAACTGATCCAGGTTCAGGGACTGTGCTCCGTCGCAGAGGGCCTGGTCAGGATCATGATGGACCTCGATCAATAATCCGTTGGCGCCAGCTGCCACCGCCGCTCGGGTCAGCGGAGCCACCCGGCTGCGGATGGCGACCGCGTGACTGGGGTCTACGATGATTGGGAGGTGGCTGAGCTTCTGCACCACCGGGATCGCGGAAATGTCCAGGGTGTTGCGCGTCTCGGTCTCAAAGGTGCGGATGCCCCGCTCGCACAGCATCACCCGATGGTTGCCTCCGGCCATGATGTACTCTGCCGCCAGCAGTAGATCCTCGATGGTAGCGCTCATCCCGCGTTTCAGCAGTACCGGAATGTCCGTTTTCCCCACGTCCCGCAGGAGCGGGTAGTTCTGCATGTTGCGGGCCCCAATCTGGATGACGTCGATGTACTTTTTGGCCAGCGGGATCTGAGCAGACTCCATCACCTCGGAGACGACCAGGAGCTGGTTTCTGTCGGCAGCCTTACGGATCATCTTGAGCCCGTCTTCCGCATGCCCTTGGAAAGAGTAGGGGGAGGTTCGCGGCTTGAAAGCCCCGCCCCGCATCAGTTTGACTCCGGTTCCCCGGACATGCTCGGCGATTATTTCGCACTGCTCGGGGCTTTCAATCGTGCAGGGTCCGGCGATCACGACGACCTCGTCGCCTCCGACTTCCACATCGCCCACCTTGAAGGTGCTTCCTTCGGGACGAAAGGCCCGAGAGGCGAGCTTGTAAGGTTGGGAGATGCGATGGACTTTATGGACTCCTTGCAGGACTTCGTAGTTTCGGGTGTCGACGATCTTCGCGCCTACCGCTCCCAGAACGGTGTGCTCGACTCCGGTGGACCGGTGCACGTCAAAACCCTCGGAGACCAGTCTCTTGATCACGGCCTCGATGTCTTGGTCGCTAGCTTCGGGTTTCATGACGATGACCATTATTCTTCGCTCCTTTCAGATCTCTTGGCTTGTCTTTTTGCGGCTTCATGATTGTTCGACTCCCGTTCTGCTCGTCGGGACTCGTCGATAATGCGCTCGAACAGCCGCCTGATGGCCTCCTTGGTCAAAGGGCCTCGCGTCAACGTCTGGACACTTTGAATAATCCGCTGCTCGCGCTGGGGATCGTAGACTTCCAGATTCAGACGTTGTTTGATCTTCCCGATTTCGATCGCGCATTGGCTTCGCTCGTTCAGCAATTCCAGCAGTTCCAGATTGATTTCGTCTATCCTCTTACGCCAGTGGTCTATGTCGCCCATGTTGAGTTGTCCAGAATCGAGGCTTTTGCGGAACTGCCTCCCAGGAAATTCCTTCTGCAAAAAAAAGGCCGTGGGCAACCTCTGTTGTCTACCCACGGCCTTAAGACCTCGATTCCCCGGTTACCTTACTCGGGTGGGTAGATCATGATGTCCCACCGATAAAAGTACCGATTTGAGAAGGTCCGAAGCAACATCTTCAAAATCTCCAACGAGCAACAATACTGCACTATTCGTCTGGGATCAAGTGATCCGTCACGAACTGGCCTACCTTTGAGGGCAGATCGGTGTCCTGTTGGTTTTCGGCGATGAATCGAACGATGGCTGATCCGACCACGGCAGCTTCGGCGTATTCCCAGATCTTCCGCACGTCATCGGCTGACTTCACACCAAACCCGACCGCAAGGGGAAGTTGTGAGAAGGACCGGATTCGCTGCGCCGTCGCGGGTCCGGCGGCTTGTACATCGGAGTGCTTCCCGGTGACTCCGGTTCGAGCGACCAGGTAGATGAAGCCCGAACTCGCAGCCGCGATGCTGCGCAAGCGGTCATCCGAGGAGGTGGGCGCTGCCAGGAAGATGGAATCCAGGGCACTAGAGGCTGCGGGCTGAAGGCGCAGATGCTCTTCAGGGGTCAAGTCAGAGATCAGGATCCCGTCCAGGCCCACCGCGGAGGCTTCTGTATGAAGGCGTTCCAGGCCATATTTCCAAACCGGGTTCATGTAGCTCATGAAGATCAAACCAGCGTCGGTCTCGCGCCGGAGGTCTTTCACCAGTCCGATGTAATCGCGAAAGTCATGGGCGTACCGAAGGGCGTGAAAGGACGACTCTTGAATGATGGGGCCGTCAGCGATCGGGTCGGAAAAGGGAATTCCGATTTCGATGATGTCGGCACCTGCCTGCGCCAGGCGAAGCACGATCTGACGGGTCGAGTCCAGGTCGGGATGGCCCGCCGTCACGAAGGGGATAAAACAGCGCCTATTCTTTGAGAAGATCTCGGACAGTCTCGACATCTTTGTCTCCGCGACCGGAGAGGTTGACAATCATCAGCTCTCCAGAATCTCTGTGTTTAACCGCTTCGGCGACCGCGTGAGCCGATTCCAGGGCGGGTACCAAACCCTCCAGTTGGCTCAAGAGTTGGAATGCTTCCAGTGCTTCCGAGTCGTCGGCTGACGTGTAACTGACTCGGCCCGTATCCCGCAGGTAGGCATGCTCCGGGCCTACAGAGGGGTAGTCCAGTCCTGCCGAGACGCTGTGGGTGGTCGAGACCTGGCCCTGATCGTCTTGCAAGAGGTAGCTGAAGGTACCGTGAAGAACGCCATGGCTTCCACCCTGGAAACGAGCCGCATGCTCTCCCAGGTGCAGGCTCTTGCCCCCTGCCTCTACCCCGATCATTCGGACCGAAGCATCGTTCAAGAACTCGTAGAAGAGTCCGATAGAGTTGCTGCCGCCTCCGACGCAGGCGATCAGTACGTCCGGCAGCCTGCCTTCGGCTTCCAGGATCTGACGGCGGGCTTCGCGGCCAATTCGGGATTGAAAATCACGGACCATGACAGGATAGGGATGAGCGCCCAATACGGAGCCGAGAAGATAGTGGGTGGTTTCGACGTTGGTTACCCAGTCCCTCATGGCTTCGTTAATGGCGTCCTTGAGGGTGCGGCTGCCGGCATCAACCGGGGTAACCTTGGCCCCCAATAGTTCCATTCGAAAGACATTCAGGGCCTGGCGTCTCATATCCTCGGTGCCCATGTACACTTCACACTCGAGGTCTAGGAGGGCACACACGGTGGCGGTGGCAACTCCGTGCTGACCAGCTCCGGTTTCTGCGATGATCCGTGTCTTCTTCATTCGCTGGGCAAGCAGACCCTGCCCCATTGCATTATTGATCTTGTGAGCCCCGGTATGGCAGAGATCCTCGCGTTTGAGGTAGATGTTGGCGCCCACTTGAGCGGAAAGGCGGCGTGCACGGGATAGGGGAGTTGGACGTCCAACGTAGTGCCGCATCAGCTCCTCGAACTCTTTGTCGAAGCTGGGGTCCTGCTGTGCCTCCTGATAAGCCCGTTCCAGCTCCTCCAAGGGAGACATCAAGGTTTCAGGTACGAATTTCCCTCCGTAGATCCCGAAGTGTCCGCTGAGGTCGGGAAGTTCGCCCTGTGGAGTTTCTGATTGACTCATGGCAGCTCTCCTTAGGGCCCTGTCAAAAATAACTTCACATTCTGGGGCCCATCTGCGTTGGTCGTCGTCGAAGATGGCCAAGCATCGTCTTCCTCCTCCCGCCTTGATCTCGCCTCACAAGCCCCAACTGCATACGTTGCCGTATTTACGTTCCAGTGTACTTAGGGTGGGATCTCCTGGGGAAACCTACCCCAGGCGTTCCTGATGAAGCGTTCGATCTTCTCGGGATCCTTGACGCCGGGGGAGCTCTCGACACCCGAACAGACGTCAACACCCTCGGGGTGCAGCAGACCCACAGCCTCCTGAACGTTCTCCGGAGTCAACCCTCCCGAAAGGATGAAGCCCCGGTTCAGGTGCCGCAGTGCTTCCCAGTCTTCCTTGCGTCCCCTGCCCCAGGAGGTGTCCACCAGTACGCGATTGTCAGGAAACTCTCGAATCGAGGCAGGGGAGGTTGCCACCCAGATCTGCTTTCGAGTCTGGGGGATCTGGCTCGGGCGATCGAGTCCGTAGAACTGGACGGCGTCGAGGGAGAGCTCCTCCCAGCTGTCGTCGTTCCCATTGCGACCCACGACCACGATTCCTACCTTCATGATCTGGCGGGGAAGTCCTCTCATGATGCGCTCGGCCTCCCTGGGCCCGAGGTAGCGAGGGCTGGGCTTGTAGAAGTTGAACCCTAGAGCGTTCGCACCACACTCCACTGAGTGCTGGGCGTCTTCGAAACTGGTGATTCCGCAAATCTTGACGATCATAGAGCCATCGCGATAGCAGAGTTCATGGGCCTAAGTACACTGGAACGTAAATACGGCAACGTATGTGGCGAGCGCGACGGGTCGAGTTCGCGAAACGACGACGAACGCCATGCCTGGCCATGGTGGAGGAGGAGTGACAAAGAAATCGGCGCGTCCCGTCGCCACCCGTAGGGCAGATGGGGGTTGTGGACGATCTCTGCGTTGGCCGTCGTCGAAGATGGCCAAGCATCGCCTCCTCCTCCTGCCTTGATCTCGCCTCACAAGCCCCATCTGCATACGTTGCCGTATTTACGTTCCAGTGTACTAAGCTCTCTCAGGGTCGGGTTCTGGTAGGCCGTTCAAAGCCCGAAGTGCCGTTCCAGGGTCGGAGGTGTCCATCAGGGAGGAACCGATCAGAAAGGCGTTGAAACCGGCGCCCTGCAAATCGTGGATCTGCTCGACCTCGCGGATTCCTGACTCCGATACCAGAGTGAGATCCTGCTCTCCCTCCAGTCGTCTGGCGATGTCGAACGAGGTGTCGAGGTCTACTTCGAAGGTCTTCAGGTTTCGATTATTGACACCGATAATGCTTGCACCGCTCTCTACCGCAGTGTCCAGCTCGAAGGGATCGTGGACTTCTACCAGGGCCTCCAGGGAGCACTCTCTGCCCTCCTGTAAGAGCCGAGGGAGCTCGGACCGGGACAGGCAGGCCACGATGAGAAGATAGGCCGAAGCTCCATGGACCCGAGCTTCGATGACCTGGTAGGGGTCGAAGATGAAGTCCTTGCGAAGTAAAGGGAGGTCGCTCGATTTCTGATGGAGTAGGTCGAGGAACTTCAGATTCCCGTCAAAGTAGCGCTTCTCGGTCAGCACGGAAACAGCCGCCGCCCCATTCTGTTGGTAGGCAAGGCCTACTTCCTCGGGTGGCCGTTGGCAGCGGAATGGCCCGTGACTGGGGCTTCGATACTTGAGCTCAGCGATAATCCGAATGCCTGGCTGGGTGATCGCTCCACAAAAGGAGGCCGGGGGCTCTTCGGGAAGTTGGTCCCTCAGATCCTGGAGTGGGATTTGCAGCTGAGTCTGGGCCAGTTCGTCCCTCTTGCTGCGGAGAATCTCATCCAGCATCGTAGGCCTCGATCAAGCCTTCCAGCTTGTGCTGAGCCGCGCCAGAGTCGATCGACTCTGCAGCTCGCGCCAGCGCCTTTTCGAAATCGCTTTCGCCCGCTACGTGGAGCGCGGCGGCCGCGTTCACTACCACCACGTCTCGGGGGGGACCTGGCTTCCGTCCCTCCAGGATCTGCTTGATGATCGATGCATTCTCCTCGGGCGTTCCACCAACCAGGGAAGAGATCGGGCTGGCCTTCAAACCATGCTTTCCTGGGTCGAATCGAAAATTGGTGACCTCTTGATCGGAGACCTCCGAGACCCAGTTGTCGGACATGGTCGAAAGTTCGTCGAGCCCGTCGCCGCTGTGAACCACCCAGGCGCGCCGACAACCGAGGCTGGAAAGGGCGTTGGCGAGCTTCGCGGTAAGTTCGGAGGAATAGACACCGATCAGCTGATAAGGAGCCGAAGCAGGATTGGTCAGAGGTCCCAGCAGATTGAAGATGGTGCGGTGAGTCAGCTGACGGCGAATGCCTACCACACGCTTCATTGCCGGATGGAACAGGGGCGCAAATAGAAACGCCACTCCCAGCTCATCAAGGCAGCGCTGCACCACTTCAGCCGGCGGATCGATTCGCACTCCCAGGGCCGTCAAGACGTCCGCGCTGCCGCTGCGGGAAGTGGCCGCTCGGTTGCCATGCTTGGCCACTGGCAGACCTGCTCCTGCAATGACGAAGGCTGCCGCCGTCGAAATATTGAAGGTCTCGGCGCCGCCTCCGGTGCCTGCGGTGTCGATGAACCGATCGTGGCTGCTCTTGATCGAAACGGCATGCTGCCGCATGACGCGCGCGAAACCGGCAACTTCAGCGGAAGTTTCTCCCTTCAGGAAGAGCTCTTTCAGAAAGTTTGCGATCTCGGCATCGGGCGTTTCCGGGGAGAGGATCAGCTCCAGGCAAGAAGCCGCTTCCTCTTCCGAAAGATCTGAGCCTGCACTCAGTTTGGTGTATCCTCGTAACATAGAAAGTTTTCCAGGATTTTCTTTCCGGGCCGGGTGAGAACCGACTCGGGGTGAAACTGGACTCCAAAGATAGCATATTCTCGATGCCGTAGACCCATGATGAGGCCGTTCTGGGTCCACGCGTTCACCACGAGGCAATCCGGCAAATGATCGCGGCTGAGGACCAGAGAATGGTAGCGAGTGGCTTCGAAGGGATTCGGAATACCTGCCAGAATCGAGTCCTCCTCATGGTAGATTGGCGAGGTCTTTCCATGCCTCAGTTCGGGGGCGCGTATGACCTTTCCACCAAAGGCCTCGCCAATCGCCTGGTGACCCAGGCAGACGCCCAGGACCGGGAGCCCCCCTGCCATTTCTCGTACGGTGTCTACGGAGATGCCCGCATGTTTTGGAGTCCCGGGTCCAGGTGAAATCACGATCCGGTCGGGCTCCAGATGCTGGACTTCATCCAACGTAATCTGATCGTTCCGGTGGACGTGGAGCTCACACCCGAGTTCACCCAGGTACTGGACGAGGTTGTAGGTGAAGCTATCGTAGTTGTCGATCATGAGTACCTTCATGAGCTGACTCCGGAATCTAAGTACCCTCGAGTCTCCGGGCGAAGTCGAGTGCGCTAAACAACGCCCGCGCCTTGTTGTGGCATTCTTTGTCTTCAAGCTCGGGAACGGAGTCGGCTACAATCCCCGCCCCTGCCTGTAGGTAGGCCTTGCCATTCCGCATCACGATAGTCCGTATCGCGATACAGGTATCGAGGTTCCCTGAGAAGTCGAGGTAGCCGATGGCACCCGCATAGACTCCTCTTGGGTTCGGTTCCAGCTCCTCGATGATTTCCATGGCGCGAACTTTGGGAGCCCCGGTGACCGTTCCCGCAGGAAAACAGGCGCCAAGCGTATCAAAGCGATCTTTGTCCTCCCTCAGGCGTCCCTTGAGCGAGCTTACCAAGTGCATCACGTGCGAGTATTTTTCAACGAACATCAGATCGTCCACCCGTACCGATCCGTATTCGCTGACGCGTCCCAGATCATTTCGTCCCAAGTCGACGAGCATCAGATGCTCTGCGCGCTCCTTTTCATCCCGGATCAACTCGTCTTCAAACTTTTTCTCTTCTTCCAAGTGTCGCCCTCTGCGACGGGTTCCGGCGATGGGGCGGTATTCGAGATCCCTGCCTTGGACCGTTACCAACATCTCAGGCGAGGATCCTGCCACATGTAGGTCGCCTCTTTTCAGGTAGAACAGGTAGGGTGATGGATTAATATGGCGCAAAGCCCGGTAGACGTCGAACGGGGACCCTGAGAAATCAGTCTGGAACTGCTGTGAGAGGACCACCTGAAAAATATCACCCGCACGAATGTATTCTTTGGCTGTTTCTACGGCGCTCTGGAAGGATGCAGGGGAGAAATTTGATCGAAAGGAGCCTTCGGGGATCGAATCGACCGAAGTCAGGCTGCTTGTCATTCTCAGCTGGGAGGCGCTCCTAAGCCTTTCTTCCAGCTCATCCACTCGATCCTGGCTCTCATGAGAAATGAGAATGATCCGGTGTCTGACGTGGTCGAAGGCCACAATGGTGGAATAGAAGTCCATCAGAACAGATGGTCCCGGAATGATCGGATCGTCGGGCTTGTCCAGACGCGGTATCCTCTCAAGTTCACGAACCATCTCGTAGCCGAAGATCCCCACGGCCCCTCCCGTAAACGGAGGCAGCTCGGGAGGACTGGGTTCCCGTACTGGTGGGAAAAAATTCCGAAAGTCCGCCAGACTCCCGTCGGAGCTCTGGTAAGGGTCGACGCCAATGAATGAGTAGCGTCCAATCCTCTCTCCTCCCTCCACTGATTCCAGAAGGAACGCCCGGTCGGAAGACCGAGAGAGGCTCAAGAAGGCCGATGCCGGAGTCAGGAGATCGCCTAGGACTGATTTCCAGTAGAGTTTCACCTGATATTTACCCCAAAAAAAGAAAGGCCGTGGAGAACTATCTCCACGGCCTCTCTTCGATCTCTACCTTGGCCTATTGGCGATTGACAGTTCTCGGATACCTATGTTGCCAAGAGGCGCCAAGTGTTTCCGAGGAAGCTGTTATTCGCCATGCCCAATCTACCAATCCTCAGGATACGGAATAGCCAGTTCTCAAGTCAAGGCCTTTCTGGATTTTTCGCGAGGAGTGTGGTTCTCAAGAGCGTACTAGCCGCCGCCGGACATGGAATTCAAGAAGTCGGCGTTCGTCTTGGTCTTGCCTAGCTTTTCGAGCAACAGCTCCATCGACTCGGTGACAGAAAGAGGATTGAGCACCTTGCGCAGCACCCAAACCCGGTTCAGCTCGTCTTTGCTCATCAGAAGCTCTTCTTTGCGGGTTCCCGAACGATTGATATCAATAGAAGGGAAAATGCGCTTGTCGACCAGTCTACGGTCGAGAATAAGCTCCATGTTGCCTGTGCCCTTGAACTCTTCGAAGATGACATCGTCCATTCTGCTGCCGGTATCGATCAGCGCGGTGGCCATTATGGTCAGACTTCCGCCCTCCTCGATGTTACGTGCTGCCCCGAAGAAACGCTTGGGTCGCTGCAGAGCATTCGAGTCGACTCCACCCGAAAGTACCTTGCCGGAGGGAGGCACGACAGAGTTGTAGGCCCGCGCCAGACGAGTGATTGAATCCAGGAGAATGACCACGTCCTTGCCGTGTTCTACCATCCGCTTGGCCTTTTCAAGCACCATTTCGGCCACCTGAATGTGTCGGGAAGCCGGCTCATCGAAGGTAGAGCTGATCACTTCTCCGCGGACAGACCGCTGCATGTCAGTTACTTCCTCGGGGCGTTCATCGATCAACAGAACGATAAGAACGACCTCGGAGTGATTGACCGCCAGGGAATTGGCAATGCTTTGGAGAATCATGGTTTTGCCGGCTCTCGGTGGCGATACGATCAATCCGCGCTGACCTCGTCCCAGCGGGGTCAGTAAATCCATTACTCGACCTGTGAGGTTCTCTTGAGTCGTCTCGAGTTGGGCCTGATTGTCGGGATAGATTGGGGTGAGATTCTCGAAGAAGGTTCGTTCTCGAGCAACATCCGGGTGTTCCAGGTTGATCGCCTCCACCTTGATCAAAGCGAAGTAGCGCTCACCCTCCTTGGGAGGGCGTACCTGGCCCGAAACCGTGTCACCGGTCCGCAGGTCGAATTTGCGGATCTGGGATGGGGACACATAGATGTCGTCTGGACCTGGGAGGTAGTTGTACTCGGGCGCCCGAAGGAACCCGAATCCATCCGGGAGGGTCTCCAGAACTCCTTCGGAGAAGATCAATCCGCTGCGCTCGGTCTGGGCCTTCAGGATTTGAAAAATCAATTCCTGTTTGCGCAGCCCAGTGGCTCCGGGAATCCCGAGTTCCTTGGCGACCCGATTCAGGGTTTGGATATTGAGATCCTTTAATTCCTGAATGTTGAGGGCCGCTCCATCCTTTTTCGGTGCGGGAGTGGTTGCTTCAGCCATTACTTCAAACCTCTCAAATTAACTTGCCACGAATTCTCTCGCTCCCTATTCCTGTGGCAAGGTATAGGGAACTATCTCTAGACAGCTGATACGAGGGAGAGACCTTGCTCGATTAGCGAAGAGCTCTCCAGCCCATACTTTTTCTATTACGGATTTGCCACGATCGACTTGATGCCATGCCTACTACGGTCAGGTAAGCGCAGGAACGAGCGATCTCTGCTCCGCGCTCCACGAACCTAATAGTCGGGGCCAGATCCAACATGCGTCGATAAAGAAAGACTGATGATTCTGCCAGGCCCTTCAGGGGGCGCCATTTTCTAGGCGGATGATGGTCGTGGAATATTCAATACTCGATCTCGGTGAGTGGGTGGAAGTTCTTCAGTGAACTTCGGGGCGTTCGCCTCCTTCAATCTGGGGAGGCTGCTGTTTCTCGACGAACTTTTTCTGCTGCTTCTGACCCTTTCTGTTGATGGGCTGCTCCAGGGCGATGTCGAGAACCTCGTCCATGCTCTCAACCAGGACGATCTTGATCTCGTCCAGGACTGACTCAGGCAGCTCTTTCAGGTCCTTCTCATTCTCCTTGGAAAGAATAACGGTCTTGATACGGGCCCGGTGTGCGGCAAGAATCTTTTCCTTGACGCCACCGATGGGAAGGACCTTTCCGCGCAGAGTGATTTCACCGGTCATGGCCACGTCGCGGCGCACGGGGATGCCGGTGAGAATCGAGACAATGGTCGTGGCCATCGTGATTCCAGCGGAAGGGCCATCTTTCGGGATGGCGCCTTCGGGGACATGAACGTGCATGTCCATGAACTTGTGAAAATCTTTCACCAGGCTGTACTCGTTACTACGGGAGCGAACGAAGGAAAGAGCCGCCTTTGCGGACTCCTGCATCACCTCGCCCAACTTCCCTGTCAGCAGGAGCTCGCCTTTGCCCTGCATGGTGGTGGCCTCCGTGAGCAAGACCTCACCTCCGACTTCGGTCCAGGCCAAGCCAGTGGCCAAGCCGATCTCGTTCGCCTCGGTTGCCATCTGAGTTCGGTACTTGGGAACGCCAAGGAACTCACGAATAGTCTTGTCCTCGATCGTGTATTCTTTGGCTTCGCCTTTCTTGGGCTTCCTACCGGCCACTATCTTACGCACCACCTTGCGACAGACGCTTCCGATCTCACGCTCCAGGTTTCGGACACCGGACTCTCGCGTGTAGTGGCGGATGATTTCCTGGATGGCCCCGTCCTTGAAGTCAAGCTGAGCAGGTTCCAGGCCATTGGCCTTCCTTTGTTTGGAAACCAGGAACTGACTGGCGATGTTGAGCTTTTCGAGCTCCGTATAACCTGAGATCTCAATGACCTCCATCCGGTCCTGAAGTGGGCGAGGGATTCCGTGGAGCACGTTTCCGGTGCAAATGAACAGTACTTCCGAGAGGTCTAATTCGGTGTCGAGATAGTGGTCGACGAAGGTGCTGTTATGTTCCGGATCCAGGACTTCCATCAGGGCAGCCGAGGGATCGCCCCGAAAATCCATGCTCATCTTGTCGACTTCGTCCAGCAGAAAGACCGGGTTCTTGGTGCCAGCCTTCTTCATCATCTGGACGATTTGGCCCGGCAGAGCACCGATATAGGTGCGCCGGTGTCCCCGGATCTCGGCTTCGTCTCGGACTCCACCCAGTGAGAGGCGAACAAACTTGCGACCGGTGGCACGCGCAATGGATCGTCCCAGCGAAGTCTTACCCACCCCGGGAGGACCGACGAAACATAGAATGGAGCCCTGGCTCCGCTTGCGTACCAACTGCCGGACCGCCAGGAATTCCAAGACCCGCTCCTTGACTTTCTCAAGGCCGTAATGGTCTTCGTTCAGAACTTTTTCGGCACGGTTAATGTCCTGAATCTCACGGCTTCGTTTGGTCCAGGGCATGGAAACGAGCCACTCCAGATAGGTTCGGCTCACCGTCGTTTCCGCGCTCATGGGAGGCATCTGTTCCAGGCGTCGAATCTCGTTGAGTGCCTTGTCCTGAGCATCCTCCGGCATCCTGGCTTCTTCGACTTTCTTCTTTAGCTCCTCGATCTCGTCCTTTTCGCCTCGTCCCAGCTCTTTCTGAATCGCCTTGACCTTTTCATTCAGGTAGTACTCGCGCTGGGCCTTTTCCATTTGCCGCCGGACTCGCCCTTGGACTGACTTGTCCATCTTGATCTTCTCGATCTCGATCTCGATGAACTCACAGATCTTTTCCATCCGTTGGGCAAGGTTGACGACTTCCAGCAGGGCCTGCTTGTCTTCGACCGCAATTGGGAGGTTGGCGGCAATGGTGTCCGACAGCCGTTCTGTCTCGGTACTGCGAGCCGCCTGTGCAATGGTCTCGTAGTTGATGTTCGGGTTCAGCTTAGCGAATTCTTCGAACAGGAGGTTGAGGCGTTTGGTTAGGAGCGTGATCTTGGCGTGGGATGCTTTTGGGACAGCCTCGAAACGCACCTGGGCCTGAAAATAATCCTCCATCTCGTGCACTTCGACAGTGCGCGCCCGGCGCACGCCCTCGACCAACACCTTGATGTTGCCATCAGGGAGCTTGAGGCTTTGTACGATGTTGGCAACCGTTCCCACGCTGTAGATATCCTTGGGTGAAGGGTTGTCTTGAGAGGCATCCTTTTGGGTCGCCAGATAGATTTTCTTGTCCCGGCGCAGGGCCATTTCGAGTGCCACCACAGAGGAGGCACGGCCAATCACAAAGGGAACCATCATGGAGGGAAATACAACGACGTCCCGAATCGGCACCATCGGATAGGTGGTCGGGGAGTCATCATCCAAAGCGTTAATCTCGTGTTCGGTGTCAGTCATTTGTCAAAGGTAGAAGTCAGGTTCCGATCTTCTCATGTAAAGATGCAAGCTAGCAATGATCGTTTCAATCGACAGAGTTTTTGAGAATATCGCCTTCTTGGAGCGGCAAGCCGATGAAGCGGGGAAAGAACTTAAGGGAGAGGTTGAAATCTGTCCTCACTTCTTCACCCCGCTTTTTCAAGAAGCTTGAAAACCACGTCTCGGTTTTCCACTAGTTCGCGTGTTACCACCAGTTCTTTGACCTTCTTGCTGGAGGGCAGCTCGTACATCAAATCGAGCATTAGATCCTCTAGGATCAGGCGCAAGCCACGGGCTCCAATCTTTCGTTTCAGAGCCAGCTCGGCAGTCGCCTTGAGAGCGTCGTCGGTAAATTGGAGCGCTACGTTCTCGAACTCGAACATCGTCTGATACTGACGGATGAGCGAGTTGTTCGG
Source organism: Acidobacteriota bacterium (assembly GCA_965219855.1). Lineage (GTDB taxonomy): Bacteria > Acidobacteriota > UBA6911 > RPQK01 > JAJDTT01 > CAUZIZ01. Next base: position 38,902 of record CBDCOR010000003.1, on the reverse strand, counting down.
TTCAGTCAGAATCTGGACCAGCGCGTCTCGTCCAAGGTCATGAAGAGTGCAAACGATCGGAAGCCTTCCGACGAACTCGGGAATCAGGCCATACGTGATCAGATCCTCGGGCAGCACGTGAGCCAGGATGTCGGACTCACTCTCCTTCTTCCAGCGGCTGTCACTCAAAGGGGATCGGAATCCAAGACCGCTGCGTCCCAGTCGTCTCCGGATGATCTTGTCCAGGCCCACGAAGGCCCCACCAGAGATAAAGAGGATGTTGGTTGTGTCGACCTGGACGAATTCCTGGTGGGGATGCTTCCGTCCACCTTGAGGAGGGACATTGGCAATGGTCCCTTCGAGGATCTTCAGAAGTGCCTGCTGCACTCCCTCGCCGGAGACATCTCGTGTAATGGAGGGATTCTCATCCTTACGCGAAATCTTGTCGATCTCATCGATGTAGATGATTCCCTGCATGCAGCGTTCACGGTCACCGCCCGCAGCTTGTAACAGCCTCAGGATGATGTTCTCAACATCTTCTCCCACATAGCCGGCTTCTGTCAGAGTCGTCGCATCAACGATGGCGAACGGGACCGACAGCATGCGTGCCAAGGTCTGGGCCAACAGAGTCTTGCCGGTCCCGGTGGGTCCGATCAAGAGCACGTTGCTCTTTGCCAGTTCGACGTCCTGCTGCCGCCGCCGTCCCAGCTTGATGCGCTTATAGTGGTTGTAGACGGCTACGGCGAGTTTCTTTTTCGACAGTTCCTGGCCGATAACGTACTGATCCAGGAAGTCTTTGATTTCGATGGGTTTGGGAAGAGTTTCCTTGATCGATGCGGCCTCGGCCGTCAGATCATCGGAAATGATCTCATTACAGACGTCAACACACTCGTCGCAAATGAAGACAGTGGGGCCTGCAATCAGCTTTTTTACGTCATTCTGAGTCTTGTTGCAGAATGAACACCGAAGAACGTCTTCCCCGCCTTTTTTGACCAATTTCTCTCGCTCCCTAGAAGTAGCACAAAGCCCTGACTACGCTCGCGTATTCAAAAATTGAACCCTGAAATGGAAAGGACAGACGATTGGTTACGTATGTTTCTCAATAGTCGTGTCGATTATACCATACTCCTTGGCCTGCTCAGCGGTCATGATGAAGTCCCGCTCCACGTCCATTCCGATCTTCTCGAGGTCCTGGCCCGTATGCTTGGCCAGGATCTGGTTGGTGGTCTCTCGCATCCGGAGAATTTCCCGAGCGTGGATGTCGATGTCGGTTGCCTGACCGGACAGCCCTGACATGGTGGGCTGGTGGATCAAGATTCTGCTGTGAGGCAGAGCAAAGCGTTTGCTTTGGGTTCCGGCGGCCAACAAGAGGGCTCCCATGGAAGCAGCCTGACCGATACAGATCGTGGTGACGTCGTTCTTGACAAACTGCATGGTGTCGTAGATCGCCAGGCCAGCCGTGATGGATCCGCCCGGAGAGTTGATGTACAGCGAAATGTCTTTGTCCGGGTCCTCAGCTTCCAAGAAAAGCAACTGTGCGGTCACCAGGTTGGACACATTGTCGTCGATCGGTGTCCCCACGAAGATGATGTTGTCTTTGAGAAGACGCGAGTAGATATCGTACGCCCGCTCTCCCCGATTTGTCTGCTCCACAACCATTGGAATCAGAGACATAAACCGTGGCCCTCAGTTAGGTAGGCCGGCCGTCGCTGCCGACACATTTCTTGGCTCTTGTCAGGTCGGGTCAGGAGGTCCTGCCTTGAGATAGGTCCTCGAGACCCGCTCAGTTTTCCGAAACCCTCGCATCCTCAAGGACGACGTTGAGAGCTTTGCGCCTTTGGATCTGATCCACCAGGCCCTCCCTACGGCTGTCCTCCTGGAAGTGCTGCCTCACCTTATCTATCGGCTGATTCGTCGATTCGGCCAGACCCTCCAGCTCCTGGCTGATTTCCTGCGAGGAGACATCGAATCCTTCCTGATCTGCGATCTTTGCCAGTATCAGCCCCGCCCTTGTCTCTTTTTCGGCAACCGCTCGGAGCTCCGATCTCGTGCTGGCCCAGTCCACGTTTGCCTTGGTGGGGTTGAGTCCTTGTCTAGCCATGTCATAGGCAAGGTCTCTCACCTTATCGTCAATGCGGTTCTCGACCAGCAACTCCGGCACTTCAAAATCGGTTGCGTCAATCAGCTTTTGTACCAGCTGTTGCCTCAAATTGCTGGCTCGATTGTGCTCCAGCTGGTGCTTGAGTTCTTCTCGAATCTTGTCTTTCAGCTTCTCCAGATTCTCGAACTCACCCAGCCCATGAGCAAACTCATCGTCAAGATCAGGAAGGTCCAGTAGCTTGATAGCCTTCAGGCGGACGCTGAATCGGACGTGGTGCCCGGCCAGCTTCTCTTCTGGATAGTCGGGCTCGTAGGTCACGTCGAAGGTTTTCTCCTGCCCCACGTCCATTCCGCTAAGGGCTTGGTCAAAGGACTTATGGGTGTGCTCACCGCCCAGTTGCAGTGTGACATCCTCTTCCTCGATCGGTTCGGCAGGCTTCCCGTCTGGATCCTGGTCCAGGTACTCTCCCTTCAGGTCGACTGTGACGTAATCCCCATCCGCGGCAGTTGTTCGATCACTCACCGCCACCAGAGGGGCTTGACGATGCCTCATTTTCTCGAGCTGTTCCTCCACCATCTCTTCCGTCAGTGCCTCGGTGGGAACTCGCACCTCCAGACCCCTGTACTCCGGCAGTATGATTTCGGGCAGAATCTCGACCTGAGCCTCGTAGTGCAGGGACTGGCCCTCTTCGAAAGAGAGCTGCTCAATTTTCAGGTCGCCCAGGGGCTTTACCTCCCTTTCACGGAGTGCCTGGCCATAGGACTCGGGAATCAGGCGTTGCAAAACATCCTGGCGAATATCCTTTTGAAATCGGCGCTTAACCAGCTGCAGCGGAGCCTTGCCCGGACGAAACCCAGGCAGACGAGCATGTTTCTTGTAATCGTTAGCGATCTGGTTGAACTCTTTTCCCGCCACCTCGGCAGGCACTTCTACCCTCAGTTTCTTCTTGACGGGACTGATATCTTCCACTTCCAGGCGAATATCCATAGGGGTGAGTTCTCTGTGTTCCACTCTCGGAAGGGCTCAACAGGGCAAGATCTTTACCTTGGGCCAGACAACCGTTCGCAGCCGCCACGCAACTGCCAGGAGACCGAGTACCAGAGGGCGAACCCGATTCTCCAGCGTCTCATTCTATCCTATCGGGCAAGCGGCCCATTGTCATACCGAATCTTCAATTACCCCGCAACCTGACCAGCCACTGCCTCGAGCGCCGACAGGAAATCGTCGATTTCCTTTTCCGTGTGCCGAGTCGAGATGGAGCCGAATCCATGGACCACGTGGAAGCCCTGGTTGGCCAATGCCAGCCGTAGGATCTTCTCTCGCAGTTCCACATCGCAGGTTTCCGGGTTCCAGACAATCTCAGGTGATGAGACAGGCGTGTTCTCCTGAGTGGGGAAATGGATCACTGCCATTGAGCTCTGCGAAACCGGACCACTCGGCCCCCCCGTAACCACCGATCGAATTCCCGCCCGCTCGAAGATCCCAGGAATCTGGCTCCGCGCCCTTTCCGCCAACTGATGAATCTGGGGATAGATCTGGTCTGCGTGTTCGGAGAGATAATCCAGCAGCGTTATGGCTGCCAGTACCGATGCCTGATGTCCCGAATAGGTGCCGCCCTCGAATTTAACCTGCTTGGGATGACCGAGGCTGGTATTGGCCAACTCCAGAACATCCGCCCTTCCTGCAACCGCGGTCAGTGGCATGCCGCCTCCCAGTATCTTTCCGAAGGTCGAAAGGTCCGGTTGGATCCCATAGAGACTGGCCAAGGAGCTGGGACAGAATCGAAATCCGGCGATGATCTCGTCCAGGATCAGAAGCGCTCCCCAATCGCTGGTCAGCTCTCGGGCCCTCTTCAGGTAGTCCTCGGCGGCGAACAGAAAGCCACCTTCACCCATGAATGGCTCCAGAATGAAGCACGCGATCTGTTCCCCGAACTTTTCGAAAACCTCATCGAGTTGGGCGGTGTCGTTGAATCGCGTTGTTAAAGTCTCTTCCGAAACGGAGGGATGCAGTCCTGAAGATTCTACTAGCCCCAACCCTTCCGTATAGGCCGTGACGCCCTTCAGAAGGTAGGGTTGGGAACCATGCCAGCCGCCGCCGATCTTGAGGACTAGGTTGCGCTTCGTGAAAGCCCGGCTCAGCATTACGGAATACAGGGTTGCCAGGGATCCACTGGTTGTAAGACGAACCCTTTCCGCTCCTGTGCGAAGCGAGAGCTTCTTCGCCAGCTCCAGCTGCAGGGATCCAGGAAAGCCGGTTTGTAGACCGCGGCCTTGTCGAAGCTCGCTGATGAGTGGCTCTAGCACTTCGGGAGGGTTATGTCCCAGTATGTTGGTGTAGTGACCCTGCCAGAAGTCCACATAGACATTTCCGTCCAGGTCGACGACTTTCGAACCGCAACACTGTTCGTCGAAAAAGGGAAAGGGCTCGAACAGTCGCAGATTGTGACTGCCTCCGCGAATCTGGAACTGCGAGGCTTCCTGTGCGTGAATCCGGGACTTGGAAGCGCGACTCTGGTGTTTCTCTACCAGACGGTTCCAGAGGGCTTGCCTGTTTATCATGCTCCGAATTATATTCGCAGTCGAAATGGACGAACAACATATGATGTTATTAGCACTGAAGGCCGAGGCTTTCGAACGCATAGTTGGGAAGTACCAAGAGCTTCAGCATTCGGGCTTCTACAGCAAAAACTGGGTCGAGCTGGCCGAAGTCATAGAGAACGAGCTGAAGGAGATGCCGGGGACCGAAGACGACGACCAGAGGAGGAGAGGATCGTGATCAAACTAGTAGCTCTGTCCACGCTGCTTGTCGTGGCGATCGGAGCCTGCGGAGATTTCCCTCGACCCTGGCGATTGAAATCGGTAGCCGACTGGCGTGAGGCTGACGACTCCGCCCAGGGTGTCGCGGTAGCCGAAGGTGGATTGGTGTTAGAGGGTGCCTCCGAGGGTACCTGGACGAGCCGATGGCACGACTGGTCTGGTCCGATCGAATCGGCTCGTGTGATGGCGACCGCTCGATTGGACCTGTTCGGTGCCAAGACCATCGATGTGCTGGTCGATGGCTCGGACAAGCCTTTCACGGACGCCAAGGGTATCCCCCATGACTGGTATGGACGATGCATGATTGCCATCCTCGACGAGAATCGGTGGGTGATGGCCGTGCGGTCTGGAGTCGACCACATCTCCTGGGATGACGGGGATGCCATTCACATCCTCACCTCCTCCGATGAGGGGAGGACCTGGGGAGGACTGAATCGTTGGTTCGACGGTACCCCGATTGACGGCATGCCTTATGACGACGGCTACACCCACAGCGAGCCAGGCCTTTTCCGGATGCCCAACGGAGACCTGATCCTGCAGTTTTGGCGCACCGCCTACAGTACCGGCACCAAGCAGCTACGCTCTCAGGATCAGGGAAAGACCTGGGATCTGGATATCGACCGGATCAGCGTCGAAGGGGTGGTGGGTGCCGATGATGACCGGGCGATTGGGACCGAGGATTACTTCGTCGATCCAGAGAACCCCACTCACGTCTACATGGCGTTCCAGTACTTTCACTATGACTCTCAGGCGGGTACCCTGTTAGCGCGCTCCACCGACGATGGTAAGTCCTATTCCTTTCTCAGCTGGATTGGTCCCCTGTCGGACGAGAAGCAGCCCCAGGGCGGAGCCACCTTCGAGCCCGCCATCGAGTACGTGGGCAATCGGACGATCGTAGCGATTCTTCGGGATGGAGCCGGCAATCGCTATACCTGGCAAACGGTCAGCACCGACATGGGAGCCAGCTTCGCTCCCCTGGAAGAGATCACGTCCAAGATCAACGGCGGCGTTCCCAACGGTCGCTGGCAAAGAGCTCGGATCTACAAGGAAAGCAATCCCTATTTTCAGCACAAAAACGCGTTGGATTACAGCAAAGGGGAGGGGCGGCTCTGGGGCTTCGGCATTCACAGCATGGGAGGGGGATATACTCGCAAGCCCGTCGTCTATTGGTCGGACGACAACGGCAGCTCCTGGCAGGGTCCGGAACTGCTGCATGGCCCCATGCATCCCGGAACGGACACCGGTTACGGTGATCTGAAGCGGCGTGTCGGGAACACGTTCGTGGCGGCGACCTACTATGCCGACAGGGAATCAGATGTGGCCGATCTGGAGCAGTACACCTTTGGCGGTGCCAGGGCAAGGCTGCTCCTGGAAAGCGACAGCGACGGCGATGGAGACCCAGAGGCCAACTCGGGCTGGCACGAACTTCGTGATGGCGACAACGTCTTTTCGGTTTCCTCTCTGCCTGGCAACCGCTGGAGGGCGACCTTCCAATTGAGTGCCAGCAATAGCGATCAAAAAACTGCGATCAGCCAGATCGAAATTGCTCCGGACGAGGCCAGGAACACAAAATAGGAAATCAGGCCGTAGCGGTGGCCTCCAGGCCGCCGTGCCTCGAGCCAAGGGCTCGACGGAAGAACAATACTTCGGCCTGGAGGCCAAAGCTACGTCCAAGTGTCAGTTCAGTGCCGCTATCCTAGTTCCCGGCCGCCTCTTCAGCGGGACCGGCAAATAGGCCGTTTCTGGGGTCACTCCGGCTTCTTCAAGGAGAGTCGCTATAGACCGAATCTCTCCGCTCGGGAGCTTCATGAGCGGCGGCCGGACATGAGCGTTCTCCAATCGTCCCATTAAGACCAGAGCTTCCTTCATCCGATTGTGCATGTCCAGAAACGGCTCGCGGTAGAAGGCCCGAACCGTGGGATAGATCATGTCGTTTATAGCCTGCGCGGTCTCGAGATCCTTTTCCTTGACCGCCCGCCACAGGGCCACGTGTAGGTTCGGGATGACGCTACCGGCACCGGAAAGCAGACCATCGCAACCTAGAACCAAGGAGCCCAGTAGCCAGGCACTGTGGGTTGAGAGCACGGAAACCGGTCGAGTCAGGCCGTGCAGCTCTCTAACCTGTCGCTCGTGCAGGGCGGGGTCGTTGCACCAATCTTTGATGGCCCCTAGCGTAGGCACTCGCTGGCACAGATCGATCAGGGTGTCCAAGGGATAGCCCAACCCCGATGCCAGGGGATATTGAAACAGGATCAGGGGTAGTCGGGTGGCATTCGCGATCCGATCGAAGTGCTCCCTGGCCATCTCTGGCCGGAGCTGTCCACCCCAATTCATGCTCTCGGGGGGCAGGACCAAGAGTCCGTCGGCTCCTCCGGCTTCGGCCATGCGGGCCAGACGGCTGGCCTCCAGACTGGAGTCGGCCCAGATTCCCACTACTATAGGTAGTCGGCTTCCCAACTCGTCGCGAGCCAGGTCCAGAGATTGCTGCTGTTCTTCGAAGCTCAGCGCGTGAACCTCTGAGGCATGACCGTTGATGGTGATAGCCGTAATTCCGTCAACGCCCGCCAGATCTCGAAGATGTTTCTGGTACGCGGTCCGATCGATCTTAAGGTTGGCGTGAAAAGGCATCAGGCAGGCAGGGATCACTCCCTGAGGGACGAAATCGTCTGTTCCTGTCATCTTTCTATCTCCTCGTTGGTGCCGGGGTAGGGAGGCGCCCGCCGCCCGGCTAGGAGTAGCGAGCGACCTCATACCGCCGAGTAACACCGGCGTCTGCTTGAGTGTACACTTTCCAGGAGGCCGCTTCAGCGGCCTGGCGCGAAGCGCAATAGACCCGGTGTTTACGCCGGGGTAACCCGGTCTCCTACCCCTCCTGAGGGCCGTTCACGGTCCTTCTCGAACGGCGGCTTTAGCCATCGTCGACCCGGAGTCTGGCTGAAGCCCGCGTTCGAGAAGCCCGCTAAAGCGGGCTCCGCTATCTGCCGTTCCGCCCACCCGGCCCTGAAGGACCGGGCTATTGCGCTTCGCGCTAGACCGCTGAAGCGGTCTCTTAGCAACCACATCACGCCGAAGCAGGAAACTTGACAATTCTGTGAACTTCTTCTCCACCAAGGGGCCCTAGTAGAAAGTCATCGTCTTTCCCTGTCAACCCTCCACTGGGGAGGATAAGCCATCGTGATAGGATTCTAGAGACAGGCGGAACAGGTGCTTACCATGCTGATCGTCGATTGCCACGCCCATGTCTACTCACCAGACGAGGAACGGTATCAGCCCACGCAGAATCCTCTACGGGTACCCGGTGGTGGAGGTTCCGCCGAAGACCTTGGAAAGATCAGTCGAGCCAACGGCGTCGCGGCGGTTCGTGCCGTCCAGACGGTTTCCTTCTACGGCTACGACAATCGCTATCTCTGCGACGTAGCCCGAGTCAATCCCGACTGGGTCTCTGGTGTGTGCACTCTCGATCCCGATGACCCTCACAGTCCGGGCTACCTGCAGCAGTTTGTGCGAGAGTCTGGGGTAAAGTCCCTACGCAGTATCCCGGGGCGTTCCCGGACCACATTTGACGATCAGGCCGTTCGCAGGCTCTGGCAGGAGTCGGCAGATCTCGGCATCACCGTAGACCTGTTTCTCATGCACCTGGAATGGGTCGAAGGAGCCGTCAAGTAAGTGGTTGAAACACCGGCCAGCTACCTGAAACTGAAAGGAGATAAAGTAGCTCCGAGGGTCGCCAGAGCTGGGGCGAGGTGTCTCTACAAACGCCCCCCAAGAGGGCAGAATCGTTTTCCCTGAGCGATCGGCGTGGAGGACAGCTGAAGACGTGCCTGTTCTGAGTGACTTCGCGCCGAAATTTAGAATTTAGGTCTCCAAAATGGCTCCTCGGAGCCGACAAAGGGGTCTATTTTCGAACTTGCGCTTATTTTGGGCCTAGTTCGACAGCGGTATTCATGATGCCGTCAATGAAAAGCGTTCGCTTTTCCAAACTGGCGAAATCGACGACCTTCACGTCTCCGTAAAACGTATGCTCCCTTGCACGCAGGCTGCCAGCAAGATCACCGGGCGCGGCCGACGCAGTCCAACCGATCCCGCCCGCTACCAGCGAGGCCAGAAGCAGCGCTCCCATCCTTGCCTCGGCCCGGGCCCGGCGCAGACATCCCACCACCAGTACACACAGGACCAGCGCCAAGCCCGCCAATAGTTTCCCGGTGGACACCCTCGGAATCAGATAGAAACCGGTCAGGAGAGCCCCACAAACACTACCCGCAGTGGAGATAGCCGTGATGGCTCCCACCTCTCGCCCCAGATGTCCGAGCTGCTTTGTCCGTAAACGGATGCACAGCGGTCCCACACAGCCCAGGAGAAAGAGTGGCGGTCCGAACAGGACAGTGGCCCCAAGGAGGGCTCCCCCCTGTACTCCAAGGTTCACTGCCGCCGATAGGGTCCATTTGGTGAAGGCCGGCAGGAGAAAAAGCCACAGCGAAGACAATGCCAGGACTGAACCCAGGGTGCGAAGTGGGCGGGGTCGATCGGCGTACACCCCTCCGACAGCGTATCCTCCAGCCAGGGACGCCAACGTGACCGTGATCAGAGAGGACCAAACGTAGATGGTCGACCCAAAGAACGGCGCAATGATCCGGGTGCCCAGGATCTCCAGGATTAGAACAGCGCCACCGGTGAGGAAGACGAGCGGGAAGTGGGTCACAGCACCTTTTTCAGAAAGCCAACTCGGGGCCACGGACGCTTATACCGCGAAGGGACCGACAGATGCCAGTCTACGAGGGATCCTCAAGAACAACAACACCGCGGAAACGGAAGCAGTCTGGCCTTGAGCGGGCTGAAATCCCGTTGTGTTTGGAGTAGAATTCGGCAATTGGACTTCGGACAGCAAGAAGGGGTGCCTCTGCTATAGGCGCACTCCGGAAGAACTTCCCCTCGAGGGGCAGAGGCTAGCTGGTGCCCGTCCGGAAATGTGTAAGTAATTGATAAGGAAGGGGAAAGAGGGCTTTTTCAAGCTCCGAAACTGTCAGGGCCGTTTGCTAGACTATTTGGTGCAAACAATTAGACTAAAACGACTTACGACGATTTCAGGAGTTCGAAGATGCGTAAAAAGCGTGAAAAACAACGCCCCCTTTCCCCGCAATGGCCCGATCACCAGCTGGCCCATGAATTGAAGGTGATCTCGCGCATCCTGGACGACAATCCCCAGACGCTGGAGCTGATAGTACAAGATCTCTCTGACAGGGTCGATTCCGGTGTTGGCGCCCCCGGTTTGACGGCCGAGCAGGTGCTGCGTTGCGCCGTCATCAAACAGCTGCATCAGTTCAGCTATCGCAAGCTGGAGTTTCATCTGGTGGATTCGCAAAGCTGTCAGAGGTTCTGTCGCTTGCCCTATGGGGCGTCGATCAGCAAAGCCACCCTGGCGGAGAACCTGGGGAAGATTGAGCCGGGGACTTGGAAGGCGATCAACGACCACTTGGTGCTCTGGGCGCAGGCTCGGGGTCTGGAAAAAGGCCAACGGATTCGGGTCGATGCCACGGCGGTCGAGACGAACATCCACTATCCGCTCGACAGTGAGCTGTTGTACGACGGCATTCGAGTCGTGACCCAGTCGCTGGGGCGGCTGCGGGAGCGGGAAGGGATCGGCTTCGTCGATCATACGCGGCGGGCCAAGCGGCGCGTCCTGAACATCCGCAACCGCCGCGGCAAGAAGCGCCTGGACAGTTACCGCGATCTGATCAAAGTGGCGTCCAAGACGGCTCACTATGCCGAGCAGGCGCTGGCAGCTTCCGCGCAGTGGAGCGATCCCCTCAGTCTGGCCGTGGCGGCGCAACTGGCCCACTATCTGGGGCTGTTGCACAAAGTCATCGAGCAGACTCAACGACGGGTCCTTTCGGGCGAGGCCGTCGCGGCCCAGGAGAAGATCTGTTCCCTCTTCGAAGAGCACACCGATATTATCAAGAAGAGCCCTCGGGAAACGGTCTTCGGCCACAAGGTGTTTGTCAGCACGGGCGCCTCGTCGCTGATCCTGGATTGTGTGGTGGAACGGGGGAATCCGGCCGACAGCAACTATGTGCAACCCTTCTTAGAGCGGCATCGACAGCTGTACGGGAAGGTCCCCCGCCAGAGCGCCTGGGATGGTGGTTTTGCCTCGGCTGCCAACCTGCGCTGGGCCAAAGAGCAGGGGGTACAGGATGTGGCCTTTTCCAAAAAGTGTGGGTTGACGGTTGAGAGCATGGTGCGTTCCAGTTGGGTCTACAAACAACTCAAACGCTTCCGCGCCGGGATTGAGGGGTGCATTGGGACCCTCAAGCACACCTTCGGTCTCCACCGCTGTAGCTAGAAAGGCTGGCCTCACTTTCAAAGCTACGTCCATGCCAGCGTCCTGACCTATAACCTGGTCGTCCTGGCCCGACTCCTGTTGTAGCCTTTTGTGGCTGACCGTACTGCCTTGTGGCTCCGACTCGGGGAGAGGTCTGCGCCGAACCGCTGCTTTTTGGCCCGCGTGCCCTCGCTCGAGGGTCCTTGCTCTGGATCGAGCTGGGTCGAGCCGGTCTGTCAGCAGTCTCAAGTATAATAAGTGTTTACGATTCAACAGATTACAGTTCTGAAAACCCCGGTTTTCGGACGGGCACTAGCTGGGCTAGGGGTAATGCTGGAAACCATCGATCTCGACCGTACCCTGGACAAGGAGAAATACGGAGAACACTACAGCAAACTGTCTGGAGAGCTCAGAACTCTCCAGCGACGCTGTCACGAGAAGCGAGTTCCCGTCATCATCCTGTTCGAGGGCTGGGACATGTCCGGAAAGGGAGAGACCATAAACAGGTTGGTGAAACGGCTGGACCCAAGGGGGCTTCGGATTCATACCACCTTCGAGGCGACCGAGCCGGAAAGGCTGTTCCCCTTTCTGCACAGCTTCTGGCTTCGGCTCCCCGAGGACGGCGACATCGTGATCTTCGATCGCTCCTGGTACAGGAGGATCCTTTCGGCGCGAGCCAAGAAGCTCGTGTCGAAACGAGAACGCTTCCAGACCTATGACGCGATCAGACAGTTCGAGAGGCAGCTGATCGACCACGGATCCGTGTTCATCAAATTCTGGCTCCATCTTGGCAAGAAAGAACAAGCTCGTCGCCTCAAGAAGGTTGCCGGTAACAAGTATGAGCGTTGGCGTGTGGGACACTTCCAGGGGAGCCGCAAGCAGCAGTATAAGCGCTACGCTGCCGGGTTCGAAGAGGTTTTCGAACGAACCAGCACCCATCACGCTCCCTGGACCGTTGTCCCAGCTACGGACAGGCGATACTGTGTGATTGACGTCCTGGAAACGATCTGCGACAACCTGGCCGGAGCAGTCAGGTCGCGCCGCGGACGGAAAAAGCCAGCCGCGTCCCAGGTAGAAGCAGCAGAGCGTCCCCGCCTGTTGGACGAAAAGCCCGTAGTATTGAAAAAAGTTGACATGGCTCGGGAAATCAGCAAGGACCAGTACCTGCTGGAATTGAAGGAGCAGCAGCTCAGAATTCGTGAGAACGAATTCGAGATCTTCAGGCACCGAATTCCGGTTGTGGTTGCGTACGAAGGCTGGGACGCCGCCGGCAAAGGCGGCAATATCAAGCGTGCTACCGAGTCCCTGGATCCTCGAGGCTATTCGGTGATTCCCATCGCCGCGCCCAGAGGCGAGGAAAAGAACCATCATTACCTTTGGCGATTCTGGAGACAGGTTCCCAAGGCAGGCCATCTGGCGATCTTTGATCGCTCCTGGTATGGACGAGTGCTAGTCGAACGGGTCGAGGGCCTGACCCCGGCACGAACCTGGACGCGTGCCTACCAGGAGATCAAGGAATTCGAGTCTCAGCTGGCAAACTCTGGAACCGTCCTCATCAAGTTCTGGATCCACATCACCCTCGATGAACAGTTGGCTCGATTCAAAGAACGCAAACGAAACAAGTACAAACGCTTCAAGTTGACCGACGACGATTGGAGAAACAGGGAAAAGTGGCCTGCCTACGAGCGCGCCGTATCCGATATGCTGCTCAAGACAAGCACCACCTACGCACCCTGGACGGTCATCGAGGGCAACTGTAAGTACTTTGCACGAGTCAAGGCTCTCAAAACGATCAACGAGGCCATCGAGCAAGGAATCAAGAAGTTCAGGAAGAAAGAGAGGTAGCTTTAGCACCGCATTTCGCCGCATTTCGCCAAATAAGATGAAGTGGAATGTCTGCGAAACGTCCTGAACGATTGACTCGGGCGATGTCGCGGGCTAGGCTGCCTCTGAGGAGGATCAGATGACACCAGAAAAGTCTCCATCCGCGGAACTCCTGCTGGAGATGTACCGCCTCATGTGGCGTATTCGCCTGTTCGAAGAGCAGGCTGAGTTTCAGTCGAGTCAAGGGAAGGTGTTGGGTGCCTTGCACACCTGTATCGGCCAGGAGGCGGTGGCAGTGGGAGTATGCACCCACCTCAACAGCGAGGACTACATCGCCAGCAATCATCGAGGCCATGGCCACAGCCTCTCAAAGGGCGCCGACATGAAGCGAATGATGGCTGAGCTGTACGGCCGCATCACCGGCAGCTGCAAGGGCAAGGGAGGCTCGATGCACATCGCCGATTTCGCTGTCGGGATGCTCGGTGCAAACGGCATCGTAGGAGGTGGTTTTGGACTGGCGACTGGAGCGGGACTTGCGGCACAGATGCGAGCCAAAGGACAAGTGGCCGTGTGCTTCTTCGGCGATGGTGCCGCCAACCGTGGCCCCTTCCACGAGAATATCAACATGGGAGCGGTATGGAGGCTGCCGGTCGTCTACGTTTGCGAGAACAATCAGTTCGCCCAATGGACCGCCCAGGAGGAGATCACCCTGGTCACCGACATCGCCTCTATGGCGTCTGCCTACGGTATCCCCGGGCTCCAGGTCGACGGCATGGACGTGCTGGCCGTGTATGAGGCTGCCGGCGAGGCTATCGGGCGGGCACGAGAGGGTCAAGGGCCGACCCTCCTGGAGTGCAAAACCTATCGATTTCACGGTCACAACATGGGTGATCCTCAACAGTATCGGACCCGTGAAGAAATCGCCCAATGGTCGGACAGCCGTGACCCCCTAGCGTCCTTCGAAAAATACTTGACCAAACAGGAGATCCTTACGGCAGACCAATCTGAAGCGATCCAGAAGGAGGCGGCCGAAGAGATCCAGAAGGCGGTTACTTTCGCAGACGAGAGTCCTTATCCCGGTCCAGAGGAACTCTACAGGGATGTCTATTCCTATGAGATCACTTGACCGGCGACGTGAGTGGTGGAGTTGAACGATGCCAAAGATCAGGATGAATGAGGCGATTCGTGACGCCTTGCACGAAGAAATGGCTCGGGACGAGACTGTCTTCGTCATCGGAGAAGACGTGATTGCCCACGGCGGAGCTTATGCGGTGACACGAGGCATCGCGGAGCGCTTTCCCGAACGTATTCGCCAGACAGCGATTTCAGAAGCAGGGATCGTGGGAACGGCATTGGGCGCGGCCCTCTGCGGCATGCGGCCGGTCGCTGAAATGATGTATGTCGATTTCGTCACCTGCGCCATGGATGAGGTCGTGAATCAGATGGCGAAAGTCCGCTACATGTTCGGCGGCCAGACCGATGTGCCGATCGTACTGCGACTTCCCTCGGGCTCGGCACGACTGATCGCAGCCCAGCACTCGCAGAGCCTCGAGGCCTGGTTCATGCACGTCCCCGGTTTACAGGTCGCAGTGCCTGCGACACCCTACGACGCCAAGGGTCTCATGAAGTCAGCCTTGCGGGGACGGGATCCGGTGATTTTCATCGAGTACAAACGCATGTATACGCAGAGGGGCGAGGTCCCGGAAGAGGACTACACCATTCCCTTCGGCCAGGCGGACGTCAAGCGGGAAGGACACGACGTGTCCATAATCGCGACCGGTCCGATGGTAGGCAAAGCTCTGGAGGCAGCCGAAACGCTGGCGCAGGAGGGAATCGAGGTAGAAGTAGTAGACCCCCGCACCCTGGTCCCGCTCGACAAGGAAACGATCTTTGCCTCGGTCGAAAAGACCAACCGGGTCATCGTCGCGGACGAGGAGGTCCGGCGAGGCGGATCCGGGGCAGAACTCGCTTCCCTGATCGCCGAGGAGTGCTTCGACGCGCTCGATGCACCGGTCAAGCGTGTGGCCGGGGCCAACGTCCCGATGCCCTTCAGCCCCGAGTTGGAGAAACTGGTGATTCCGAAGCCCGAGGATCTGATTAGCACAGTTCGTGAATTAGGATTATAGAGAGCGTCTTCGGAGTCCAGAACCAGCACCACGGAATCACAAGAAAGCTGAGATCGCGCCATGGCCATTAAATTCGGGATGCCCAGCCTGGGACATACGATGGAAACGGGCAGGATCATCGAGTGGCTGAAACAAGAAGGAGACCCATTGGCCAAGGGAGAACCGCTGCTCGTGGTGGAAACAGACAAGGTCACCACCGAAGTGGAAGCGCCCCTGGATGGAGTGCTGGTCAGGGTCTTGGCGACGGCAGATGAGGAACGGCCAATCGGGGCGACGCTGGCTCTCCTGTCGGTCCCTGGGGAAACCCTGGACGAGAGCGAGATCGAGCAGCTGCTGGCAGCCGAAACGGAAGTTCCTGAGACTGTGACCCCCGAGATCGCAGCTTCCCCAGTCGATCGATCAGGCTCAGTCGACCGATCGGGGGAAGCCCGGAGTTCAGGGGGGCGGCTCAAGATTTCACCTGTGGCGCGAAAGATGGCCGCAGAACTGGGGGTCGATCCGGCAACGGTGACAGGTACCGGACCCCGTGGGCGAATCACCAAAGAGGACATTCTTGGCGCGGCTTCGGCGACCGGGCCTGGCACCCCATCCACACTCGCCGCGTCCGCGCGCATCCCCCTGACGGGTATCCGGGGCCGAGTGGCCGAGCGCATGCTCCAGAGCTGGAACACCATTCCCCGGGTCACCCTAACGATGCAGGTGGATATGAGCGCCACCGTCGACTTCCGCGAGTCGATGCTGCAACAGTGGCAGGAGCAATACGGTCAGCGAATCTCCCTCAATCACCTGATCAGCAGGGCTGTGGCAGTGGCACTGACCCGTCATCCAAGACTCAACGCTACCCTGGTCGATGGGAAGATAAATCTGCACGACAGAATCAATATCGGCGTAGCGGTGAACCTCGACGAAGGCCTCGTGGTTCCGGTGATCCACGACGCCGTCGACAAAGACCTCGGACAGATCGCTAGCGAGAGTCTGAAGCTGACCGAAAGGGCTCGGGCCGACAGGCTGCAGTTGGATGACGTCGCCGATGCAACCTTCACCATGACCAACCTGGGGAGCACGGGTATCGACCTCCTCACACCGATCATCAGTCCGCCGCAGGTAGCGATCCTAGGCCTGGGTAGGATCCAGCCTCGGCCCCTGGTAGTTGAAAACGAGCTCGCCGTACGCTCCACGGCTCATCTCTGTCTGGTCTTCGATCACCGCGCCCTGGACGGCGTCCCCGCGGGAAAGTTCTTGCAAGAACTTCAGGGCCTTTTCGCAGCGCCTGAAGAGTACGCGAGCTAAGGTGAAACTTCATTCCCGAACGTAGCTTTGGCCTCCAGGCCGAAGTCTTGTTTCCTTCGAGCCTCTGGCTCGGACGGCGGCTTGGAGCCCACCGCTTACACCGGACTCGCAGTCTCTTTCTCGAATGGGACCGAGCCTCAACGAGCCAGGTAGCCGCCGTCTACCCTGAGACTGTGGCCGGTAACCATCACTGAAGCAGGGCTGGCTAGATAAAGCATGGCGCCGGCCAGGTCCGCAGTCTCTGCCACCCGACCCAACGGGGTGAGGCTCTCGATGGCGGCACGCAGCTTGGGATCATTGAGCACCCCCGCTGCCAGGCGGGTATTGACGTAGGTCGGGGCGATATCGTTGACTCGCACCCCCTCGGGACCCCACTCCGCGGCCAACGCTCTCGTATAACTGATCACCGCCCCCTTGGCTGCGTGGTAGGCCGGATTAGGATGAAGCCCCCCGCCGCTGTGCCCCAGAATCGAGGAGACGTTGATGATACTGCCGCTTCCCTGCTTCAGTATCTGCCTTCCCGCTTCTCGACCGCATAGGAAGGTACTGGTCAGATTTCGGGTCACGATCTCCTTCCAGTCATCCAGCTCCAGCTCCATCTCCACCGCCGGCACCTGCTTTCCCCCGCCGGCGCAATTGACCAGAACATCCAGCCGCCCCTGTTCGGCTACCAAGGCATCAAAGGCAGCAACTACCGCTGCTTCATCAGTCACATCCAGATGCCGGATCATCGCCATTCCTCCAGCGTCGGCGATCTCTTGCGCGACCCCGTCCGCAGCCGCAGCATCGAGGTCGATCACGACTACCAGGGCACCCGATTGGGCCAGCACATGAGACGTCATGCGGCCGATTCCGTTACCACCTCCAGCGATCACCGCCAGCTGGCCATCGAGGCGGAAGAGCTTATCGACACTGGGCACGCCGCTAGGTGGGGTACTCATAGAGCGACTCCTCGAGAACGATCCGATGATTATGGTTGAAGGAACTCCAGATTGCCATTGGATCCGCTCCCTTGCATTGATCCGTCCTCCCACACGGAGTACAATTCCTCATCAGACGAAGCTTGTTTTCAGTCTTCCGCAACTAGAAACTTTCGCCCGGAGCAACCATGAGCAAGAAGCTCTTGCAGTTCGGTGCAGTAGGGCTGATGGCCCTCATCTGGCTGTCCATTCAGGGACTGCCGCCATGGGGTAACACCGAGGCATCACCTCCTGCCCCGGGGGCCCCGTTCGATCCTTCCCAGCAGCCCATCGTTCTGAAACTGACACTGGGCCTCAATGATCCCGAACCTCGAGACTGGAACGGGGTGGCCCACCTGAACCGAGGAAACTTCCTCAGAATCCAGGGCTGGAACTTCGACGAAGAATCTTCGGAGGAGGTACAGGAGCTGAAGATCGCCTGGCGGGTCCGAAGCAAGAGACCACAGCTCGATACCTCCTGGACTTCAAAGGGCAGGGGCAGGGCCCCCTACGGATTCAGTCAAACCCGGCCTGTCGGGGTCTGGCTTCAGATCGAGGCTCCCCGGGATGCCCGTCTGGACGTCAACACAGTGCAGGGTGACTTCCAGGTCCCCTTGCGGGATATCCCCTCAGAGGGCCCCGTGTTCTTTCTGGATGGGAAAGCCTCGGTGGAACGGTCCGTCATCGCCCTGCCGCTGTCCGATGAGGCCTCGCAGGAGGATTATCCAACCCTGGCGGCTGGGCCGGAAGGCCGACTCTACTCAGCCTGGATCGCCTACGAGGACGGCCACGACACCCTCTTCTACAGCCTGCTCGGCAGTGAGGGCTGGGAAGAACCGATTCGGATCAGCGGAAGTGGCCCACGAGATATCTACGGATCAGGCGTGCTCCTACCCAAGGGTGAGGAGCTCTGGTTGCTCTACACGCTTCTGGCAGAGGATCAGTTCGATCTCTGGGCCCGTCGCCTGCTCCCCTCGCAGGGAGATGCCGTGCGCCTCAGCAGCGACCCTGGCAACGACATCAATCCAGTAGCTGCCGTCAACTCGGACGGTCGGGCCTGGGTAGCCTGGCAGGGACTCAGAAATCAGAACTCGGACATCTACGCCCGGGATCTCTCCCGCCTTCCCCAGATCGGTCCGGAAGTACGGGTCAGCAGCCATGCAGGAACCGACTGGCATCCCACTGTGGCAGTAGACTCCTCAGGCAGTGCCGCTGTGGCCTGGGATAGCTACCGAAACGGGGACTATGACATCTATTCCCGGCGCATCGATGGGCAGGGAGGGTTCGGCCCGCTGCAGCCTGTAAGTGTCAGCCGCCTTTACGAAGCCAATGCCTCCGCCGTCTTCGACCAGCAGGACCGGCTCTGGATCGCCTGGGAAGAGTCGGGACCCAACTGGGGAAAAGACACAGCCAGGGAAAGCAGCAACCAGGGCACCCGCCTGCACACCGATCGTAAGGTGAGGCTCCGCTGTTGGAAGGAGGGGAGCTGGCATCGACTCCGCCAGGACCTGCAGTCCGCGTTTTTACGCCTGCCCTTGAATTTCCAGGAGCAGCCCCGGCTGGTGGTCGACCGGGCGGGAAATCTGTGGATCGTCTTCCGACAATGGCTCAGTCGCGGCTACCCGGACGAGGTGTGGAACCTGTACGCTGTCCGATACGATGGGGAAGGGTGGTCAGAACCCCTTCAGATCCCGTTCAGCGATGGGCGTCTGACACAGGAATCTCCAGTGGTCGCACTTCCCGACGGCAGCGTCTGGCTTGCCTACGCGACCGACTATCGAGGAGCGGGCAACCGTCTCGTGGGCGAATGGGATCTGAAGTCAGCCAGGCTCAGCGCGGGGCCTGAAGCGGCAGGGCCGCCGGACCTCCAAAAAGCAGATCCTGCGCAGCCTGAAAGCGAGTATCGACCCACTCCCAACAAGAACTATGAGACTCAGGTGGGGGGAAAGACCTACCTTCTCTACTACGGCGACCTACACCGACACACCGACATCGTGGGACACGGCAAGACCGATCCGTCCATCTCGGGCCAGTACCGCTACGCGCTGGACGCTGCCGAGCTCGACTTCATGGCCACCACCGACCACAACCAGACCTACAACATGACCGCTAAAGGCGCACTCAAGGTGGGGAAGCTCGACGCGCTCGACGAGTACGGCTGGTGGAGGACCCAGAAGGTGGCCGACATGTATTTGTTCCCGGGACGCTTCGTCTCTCTCTACGGCTACGAGCGCAGCATGGAAGATCCCGGAGGACACCGAAACCTGATCTGGCCCGAGCGCCGGGGAGAGCTGATTCCGGGTGATATGGGAATCCTCTCAGAGAACATCCCGCTGGGACTCTGGGAGCGGCTCAAGTTGACGGACGGGATCTCTATTCCCCACAGTCCGTTGGGACCGCGGGTGAGTTGGGAATGGCACGACCCCATCAGCCAACCCGTAGTGGAGATGTACCAGGGCTACCGCCGCTCCTATGAATATGCCAACGCCGCCCCCGACGAAAGCCGGGGCCACCTGGACAACCGCACGGAGGGGCCCTATTTCCTCTGGGACGCCCTGGCTCGAGGACACCGGATCGGGGTCATAGCCAGCTCTGATCACGAATCCACCCACATGTCCTACGCCGGTGTCTGGGCAACGGAATTCACCCGTGACGGGATCTTCGAAGGACTTCAGCAAAGGCGCACCCTGGCCTCCGCCGACAACATGGTCATCGATTTTCGAATCGGGGATACCTTCATGGGTGGCGAGACAAGCGTCTCGGCTCCTCCCAAGCTAGAAATCAAGGCCTTGGGAACGGGTCTTATTCGGCAGATCGACATCGTCAAAGACAACACCTTTGCCTTCTCTACCAGCCCCCACCAGACTCAGGCAGAAGTCACCTACGTCGACCAGAACTCGCATCATGGAACCAGCTACTACTACGTCCGGGTGATTCAAGAAGATGGGATGATGGCATGGTCTTCAGCGATCTGGGTTACGCGCCGTTGAGACGGCAGATTGCAGCGCGTCCTCGGCGACGACCACTTTGCACAGTTCTCGTTTTATGGCTGTCCTGCCTCTTGGCCGGATCGGCATCGATCGAGGCAGGGACCCCTGCTTCACCCCTTCCCCTCCCCTGGGAAATCTGGAGCGATCTGCATCGTCTCCCCGTGCTGGCGGACGCTAGTCAGGTCTTGCTAAGGAGCAGCCACTGTCTCTCGGGTGGCCGCTTCGACCGCCATTCAGCCGGGGACGAGCGCTACCTTCGCAAGGAGAATGGTGAGGGGGTGATCTTCGAGGAGCCAGGAGCAGGAGCCATCACTCGCATCTGGATGACAACGGGCGATAGGGGTCGGAGTAAGGGATTGGACCCTGAAGTGATCATTCGGGTCTATCTCGATGGCAATGCTATCCCCGCCATCGATGTGCCCCTTCCCGACCTCTTTGACGGCTCCACTCCACCGTTCCTACCTCCGCTGGTGGGAGACCGCCCTGTCTCAAGTGGCGGCAACTACAGCTATGTTCCCATCCCTTTCCGCCGCGGATGCCGTGTGACTCTGGTGGGTGCGGACTCGAAGAAGCTCTGGTACCAATTCTCCTTCCACCGTTCTGCCGAGGCCGGCAACATCACGACGTTCACCGGGACAGAGGACTTTGGAGAGTGGGCCTCTCTGTTGGCTGCAGAGGGGGACCCCTGGCCGATCGCCTCTAACGGGAACACTCCATCCTCCTCTCTACTCACGGGCCAGGTCTCCCTCGTCCCGGGTGAGTTGGCAACGCTAACCGGCTCGAGAGGAGCGGATTCAATCACCGCTCTCCACTTGAAGCTGTTGCCCCAGGCTTGGACGGAGACCGAGTTGATTCTCAGCTTTGATGGGCAGCAGCGTATACGCATGTTGTTGAGCGATTTCTTTGCAACTGGCCGCCAAGGACTCGCACCCAGCCGCTCGCTTCTGATCGGTGTCGACGAGGATGACATCCTGTACTCGTACTTCCCGATGCCCTTCTTCGAGAACGTCGAGGTCAGCCTGAGGAGACTGGAGCAGGCCGACAGTTCACCTATTGAGACCTCCTATAGCATCCGATTCGCAGGAGAACAGCCCTACTCCGACAGCGGTCTCTTCGGGGCTCAATTGCGTCATTCCGAGGCGACGGACGTCGGAGACGATTTCCCGCTTCTCAACCTGCACGGACAGGGGAAATGGGTAGGCTTGTTTGTTGAGCTGGGCTCGGTCGGCAGCGCCAGCCGAGGCTACCTGGAAGGGGACGAACGAGTTTTCATCGACGGCTCACCTTATCCCTCGGTCTACGGTACGGGAGTCGAAGATTTCTACAATGGAGGTTTCTACTTCGACCAGGGGTCCTTTCTCTCGCCTCTTCACGGCTCTCCCTACCAGGTGGGAACTGAAACTGGCGAGGATCTGACTTCGGCCTACCGTCTCATGCTCACCGATGCCATCTCCTTTGCGAGCAGCTTGTCCGCAGGTGTCCAGGCGGGTCCGACCAGTAACGTCTCCATGCGGGCTCGGACCGTTGCCTTTTACTACCAACGTCCCCAGCCCCGCCTGGTGCTGACCGACGTGTTGGACCTGGGTGATCTGGAATCTCGGAGCGACCACGGATCAGTAGTGTCCCAACGTTTGGGCTTCTAATCTCTGTAAAGTATTAATGAGTAATATGTTAGAGAAGATAATGGGTGTTTCCGACTTGAAAGTGAGTGTACGCTCACGCCCTTCAGTTCATAAGGAGGGCGAGCATGTACACGGGCACGACGATTTTTTCTCAGGTGATGCGGCATCTTCCCTGGCATCATTTTCATCGCATTGTTCAGCACTACGGAGGCGACTACAAGGTCAAGTCGTTCCGCTGTGGCGACCATTACCGGGTCATGGCCTTTGCACAGTTGACCTATCGCGAGAGCTTGCGCGATATCGAAGCCTGCCTACGGGCCATGAGATCCAAGCTCTTCCACATGGGCATTCGCTCCACGGTCTCCCGCAACAATCTGTCCAATGCCAACGAGAGGCGCGACTGGCGCATCTATGCCGAGTTTGCCCAAGTGCTTATCGCCGAAGCGCGCCGCCTGTACACCGACGAGGACCTGGGAGTCGACCTGAACGCGACCGTCTATGCCTTGGACTCCACGACCATCGACCTGTGCCTCTCGGTCTTCCCCTGGGCGCGCTTCCGCCGTACCAAGGGGGCGATCAAACTGCATACCTTGCTCAACCTGCACGGCGCCATTCCCGAGTTCGTTCTGATCTCGGACGGAAAACTGCACGATGTCCACGCCTTGGACCACCTGATTCCTTGTCCCGGTGCCTACTACATCATGGATCGCGGATACCTGGATTTCGGGCGCCTGTACCGACTCCATTCTGCCCGGTCGTTATTCGTGACCCGCGCCAAGGCCAACTTCAAGTTCCGCCGCCGCTACTCCCACCCGGTGGACAGAACGACGGGACTGATCTGCGACCAAACTGTCCTGCTGAGCACCTTCTATCCGGCCAAGGCCTACCCCGAACCTTTGCGTCGCATCAAGTTCTTCGACGTCACCACCGACCTGCGGCTAGTATTCCTCACCAACGACTTTGCTTCTCCCGCTCTGACTATTGCCCGGCTCTACAAGCTCCGCTGGCAGATCGAACTGTTCTTCAAATGGATCAAACAGCATCTCCGCATCAAGGCCTTTTACGGCACCAGTCCCAATGCCGTGAAAACACAAATCTGGATCGCCCTCAGTACCTACCTGCTCATCGCCATCATCCGCAAGCGCCTCTATCTCGAGTTGCCGCTCTACACAATTCTCCAGGTCCTGAGTGTCTCGCTCTTCGAGAAAACCCCAATTTTACAGGCCTTTCAGGACATGCATTACATTACTCAGAATAGTGACATTCATAAACAGTTGATGTTATTCGACTAACGCTGGGACGCTACTGACCACGGATATGAAGTGATCGGCCAGCATCACTTTCAAACACTCAATGGGTTCTTTGAGGGCGAGCCGCTGGTCGGTCTTGAAGCCAGCGGTGTCTACCGCCCCCTGGGGAGAGCACAGTTTGTCCTACGCGCGCACCCCCTGGCCAGGTCCTGGCGGTTGAGGCGTCGGTTGGATGCCGGGCTGGGGGGACAGCGAGCCGACATCTACGTAAACGGAGTCTTCGTAGCCCAGTTCCCTGCCGTCCCGGAGAACCCCTCTAGAAGATGGCGTGAAATTGATATTGACTTGCCGCCGCAGGTGGGGGACCTCACCCAGGATGGGTACCTGTTCTTCTCGATTCTTTCCCAACCAGAGTCGGTTCTCACCCCCGCTCCCCTCCCCTCAACTCCCGATATTCCAACGAACTCGACCTTTTCAGAGTTTCAGTACGAGCTTTGGACTGAAGCCTATCCCTTCGCTTGTCCCGGTGACGTGAACGAAGACAGCAGGCGGGACGTGTTGGACATGGTCACCATAGTCGATCAACTCACGGGCAAGTTGGAGCTTCTGGGAGTTCAACTAGCCGCCGCAGACGTCAATCAGGACGGCAGGGTGGGTGTGCACGACCTGGTTCGGTTGCAGCGCCACATCAGCGGCGAAGCTCGTCTGCCGGAGTGCTCAGGGTACGAGTAGGAATTAGGTCGGAAGCCGCAGTGTCAAACAAAGCTTCTTCCTGAATGATCTAGCGCGGGCTGAAGGCAGCACGGACCTTTGGCTCGAGCGCTGGCGGATTGCCTGGGGAGGCGCTGTTGTCGTACAATTCTCGGATTCTCATAGAGCGAAGCTAGTGCCCTAACGATCAACGTAGTAGCAGGTGCCAATCAAAGTACCAGACCTCCGATTATGTAAAGACATGCCCAAGTCTCAATCCTTTTGCTGATGGCCATCCCTCTCGTCCTGACGGGCTTTGCCTCGCTGCCTGAGGCCACACCGAATCCTACGTCAGAACAAAAGGGCTCAAACGAGCAGGACAAGAAGGACGCGCCGGATCCTGACTCAAATGAATGCGCCAACACCCTACGTTGGAGCACGGCCAGCGAGGAGCAAAACTTCGCCTTCGATGTCTACCGCGGCGAGCTGGAAGAAGGGCCCTTCACTCGCATTACGCCGAAGCCCATAGCCGGCGCCGGGACCACGGATGAGACCAACCGATACAAGTATAGAGACGATACCGTTGAACCGGGGGTCCAATACTACTACTACGTCGAGAGCATCTCGATGAGCGGAACGCGAGAGCGATTTACTCCGATCATAAAAGCCCGCATCAAGTGTGCCGCCACCGCGTGATGGGCTTTCCACACTAGGAGCCTGTCCGAGTAATGGTGCGGGTTGCGAGAATCGGGCTTGCGAGGCGGGATCAAGGCGGGAGGAGGAAGTCGATGTTCTGCCATCTACGACGACGACCAACGCAGAGATCGGCCGCAACCCCCATTCTCCCTTCGGGTTACAGGCGGCGTCGCCCATCTGCTGTGTTCGGGCTCCTCGACGATGGCCGAACATCGACAGCGTCGCCCTGCCTTGCAGCTGGACCAACGGCGCCTGTAACGCAACCCACACCATTACTCGGACAGGCTCCTAGCCCAGATTTCTCATACATGTTGACAATGGCCAGGTGTTGTAGCAGGGCGCGACAGAGCAACCATCGTTCCTGCCCACGTCCAGTTTTGAAAGGAGAAGAGATGTCTGAACCTTTTTTGGCCGAAGTCAGAATGGTAGGATTTAACTTCGCGCCACGCGGATGGGCCTTTTGTGACGGACAGTTATTGCCAATCAACCAGAACCAGTCTCTCTATTCGCTGCTCGGCACCACCTACGGCGGCGACGGCCGCACTTCCTTCGCCTTGCCCGATCTGCGCAGCCGCACGCCGATTCACAAGAGCGGCGGCCACCCGTTAGGCCAGAAGGGTGGTACGGAAACCATCACGCTCGCAGTGGCCGAGATAGCGTCACACACCCACGCGGCTAAGGTAAGCAGCTCCGACGGCGACAATACTTCGCCTGCGGGCGATATTCTTGCGTCATTCGCAGACGGCCACAGGGATCCGGAAGCGGCGACCACGACCGCGCTGCGCTCCGGGACCGTGAGCAATTCGGGTGGCGGTCAGGCCCACGACAACATGCATCCGTATCAAACGCTTGCCTTCTGCATCGCCCTGCAAGGGCTCTTCCCATCACGCAGTTAACGGAGGCCAATCATGTCAGAACCTTTTGTAGGCGAAATCCGCATGTTCGCGGGAAACTTTGCTCCGCGCGGCTGGGCCTTCTGTGACGGGCAGCTCCTGGCGACAAGCCAGAACGAAGCGCTCTTCAGCCTGCTGGGTACCATCTACGGTGGGGACGGGCGTACCACGTTCGGCCTGCCCGACCTACGGGGGCGCATTCCACTCCACCAGGGCCAAGGGCCGGGGCTCAGCTCCCGCAGGCTGGGCTCAAAGGGCGGAGGTGAAAAGGTGACACTCACCACTAACCAGCTGGCCTCCCACAGCCATAATTTCAATGCCAATACGGCGCCAGCCACCGGAGGCGCTCCGCAGGGCAAAGTCCTGGCTGAGCCTGCGCAGGTCAGGATCTATAGGCAGGCAGATCAGAATACGGACTTGGCTTCAACCTCGATCGCCAATGCCGGCGGCGGCCAGCCCCACAGCAACCTCATGCCGACGCTGGGCATTCATTTCATCGTCGCCCTATTCGGCATCTACCCGTCCAGGCACTAAATAAAGGAGTCCACGATGTCTGAACCTTTCATCGCCGAAATCCGAATCTTTGCCGGAAACTTCGCTCCGCGCGGCTGGGCCTTCTGTGACGGGCAACTCCTACCCATCGCTCAGAACACTGCCTTGTTCTCGCTGATCGGCACCACCTATGGCGGCGATGGCCGCAGCACGACCGCCCTTCCCGACCTGCAGGGGCGAGCTCCCATGCACCCCGGCAGAGGCCCCGGGTTGACCGCACGCAGACTCGGGCAGAGGGTGGGGTCCGAGACGGTGAACCTGTCCGAGGCTCAGATACCTTCGCATACGCATACTCTGAGGGGCTTGACCAGACCAGCTGGACCAGGAGGACCCACCAGTACGTCCTCATTGGCACGCTCAACACGCGGAAAGGCCTACCACAGCGACACCACAAATAACCTGGTAGAATTTGCTTCGGAGAACCTTTCAACTACCGGCGGTGGTCAGGCGCACGCCAACCTGCAGCCCTATCTGACCCTCAACTTCATCATCGCACGTCCATAAGCTCGGGCGCTGTCAGCGAGGCACAATCAGTGGGACTTTCCCGTCCCGGGGTTGAGCGGCTCGGGTAAGAACAACGTGCGGCAGCTCCCAGTGCCGCTCTGGTCCCGTCTTTTTCACCATGAAGGGCTTGAAGAGCACGAAGGACCTTTCGGTGTCCTCACGCCGTTTACTCTTTCAAATTCTCTAGATTCCACTCCATCAGGTGGTAGATCCCGTTGTCGTCAATTCTCCTGAAGCCCAGGCGCTTGTAGAGCCGCATGGCGGGGTTGTCGTACTCGACGTGGATCCGGATCGGTTTACCAGCCTTCTGCCCCTCCTCCAGTAGACCGTGCATCAGCAATCCGCCCAGTCCCTGACCCCGATACTCGGGGAGCAGGGCGATGTCGACCAGCCGGATCTCGTCCTGGCGACGATCGATGTAGATCCGGCCCACCGGATTGCCTTCCATCTCGATGATGGAGAACTCCGCCTGAGGAAAATGTTCCATATAGAACTTGTGCTGGGCATCGAACTGCATCTGCAGAAATTCTCGCTTCTGCTCTTCAGTCCAGGGAGTCGCCTTCAGCTCCTCCTGCCGGGTGCCGGCGTAGAGCCGGGATAGGAATGGCCGGTCGTCCTCGCGCATCGGCCGGAAGGTGATCGGTTTCGTACAGGGTATCATTTCAGGGCTTTTCACCACAGAGATCACACGGACCACGAAGAACTTGCTTACTGAGAGAGTGACGGTCGGATGAAACGACTAAACGAATCAACGCTCTAAGTACACGGTTCCATAAATACGGTGACGTTTGTGGCGAACGCGACGGGTCGAGTCCGCGAAGCGACGACAAAGGCCATGTCTTCCATAGTGGAGGATGAGCGACAAAGGAATCGGCTCGTCCCGTCGCCACCCGTAGGGCAGATGGGGGTTGCGGACGATCTCTGCGTTGGTCGTCGTCGAAGATGGCCAAGCATCGTCTTGAGACTTCCGCTGTCTTCCCTCTCGTGTGGGATCGGATCGACTTTGGGATCGAGGGATGGGAAATGGGTGTTGTCAAAACCAAGCGAGGTCAATCCCAACGGGATTGTGTCTTCCAGCCCAGGGTTTCCCAACCCTGGATAAGAGAGTCAACCCCTTAATAATCAACCCTGTAGGGGTGCGATGAGCCGCAGTGGCTCGAACTAAGTCAACCATGGTAGACAAACGGTGAGGCGTTTGAAAGGAGGGAAATAGAGGGATAAGAGAAGCAAGACGCCGAAGCCTACCTGTGCGAGTCCACGCTGGTACAGAACTTCCTGCTCGAACTCCGCAACTAACCAGCGGAGGTAGGCAGCCAGGGCGCTCCCAACGGCAGGTCTGGAAGAAGGGATCGTCACGAAGGGGCCAGGCAGGAAGACTTCGGGAGACGGCACTTCGGCCTAGAGCAAAGCGCCAACGACCGCCCTTGAGCGAAGCGTCGGCGAGGTTCCCTGACCTCGTCTTCAGAGAGAACATGTGGTTATCTCTCTGGAACTGCTTTGGGTGATACCTGTCGCCGCCTGAGGAAAATGGTTCGAGTCATGACCGGTGAAGGTCCCCCACCGTCCCACGTTGGGTGAGTCCGCGCTATAAGCCCTCGGCGAAAGGCGACGGATGATGCGGTGCTGTGGAGAAGGCCTCCTGAGCCGCCTCCGCTTTAGGGATTGCCGCAGAGCCGGAGTACTCCAGTTTCGACTGGAGGAAAGGTAAAACCGAAGACGAGCTGAGGAAGGATCTGAGCTCTGGGTAGTTAGCGTCCCGGCCGTGGCCTCCAAAATGGGCCGGCCCGTGCTCTTGCCCGGGTCAAACCGAGAAAACAGACACCTAGGTGCCTGGCTAAGAAACACCCGATAGATCCCCGATCCGTCTCACCTGATGATGCAACCTAACAGGAACACCATGGTGAAGAGCAGAAAGGAGCACTCGCTGACCGGTCGCATTACGATCGAGCTCATGCGGGCCGCTTTCAAGAAAGTCAAGCGCAACCGAGGTGCCGCTGGAGTGGACAAGGTCAGCGTCGGGAGGTTCGAGGCTAACCTCGAACCAAACCTTCTCGCCCTGATGAAAGTTCTCAAATCAGGGGCGTTTCGGCCCGATCCGCTGCTCCGCGTCCGGATCTCCAAAGGCCCTCGCACGAAGAAGACCCGGCCGCTCGGGATCCCCGTGGTCCGCGATCGCGTGGCCCAGGAGGTTCTGCGGCGGCTGCTGGAACCTATCTTCGAGCCGCTCTTTCAGGACGCCTCCTTCGGGTTTCGTCCTAAACGCAACTGTCATCAGGCGATCCAGTGGCTGTTGTCCCTTCACGACGCCGGCTACCTTTGGGTACTCGACGCCGATGTGGAAGGTTTTTTTGACCACATTCCACAGAACGTCATTATGCAGTTGGTGGCCGACAAGGTTGCCGACGGCAATATCCTTCGCCTTCTCCAACGATTTCTCACTGCCGGGGTCATGGACGACGGAGTCTTCAAGCCGACCACGGTCGGCACGCCACAGGGAGGAGTCATTTCCCCACTGCTGGCTAACATCGTCCTCAACCAATTGGACTGGGCCTTGCACCGGGCGGGTTTTCAATTCGCCCGCTATGCTGACGACTTCGTCGTCTTGACCCGGTCCCAACAGCAGGCGCAAGAGGCTATGGAACTCGTCCAGCAAGTGCTGGAAACCCCACTTCAGCTACGGCTGAGTCCGGAGAAAACCCGGATCATGACGTTCGGAAAAGGCTATGAATTTCTTGGCTTTTTCCTCTCGTCCCGTTCCCGGCGCATGCGCGACAAGTCCCAGCAGAAATTCAAGGATAAGGTGCGGGAATTAACCGTCCGCTGCCATAACCTCGATGCCGAGGCAATCCTGAAATTGAACCGAGTGATCAGGGGGACAGCACAGTACTTCACCCCCGAGTTTGCGACCAATCGTTGGCTCTTCCAAAAGCTCGACTCCTGGGTCCGAATGCGACTCCGGAGCATGAAGCTTAAACGGAAGAACTACAACGACAACCGCAAACTCCGGGTGCGGTTCTTCTGCCGAAAGCTCGGCTTGCTTTCCCTGGAAAGCTTCTGTCTCTGTCGCAACACCTACGGTCAAGTATGTTACGTCGTTCCCCGAAATGGGGCAACGTCTTTGGGGTCGCCCGGTGAGTGACCCTCACGCCGGTAAATGTGGGGAACAGACCCCATCGCGACAACGGGGAGGGGCAGGCGGGAACTCCGCCTGCCTCTTACCCGCGTGCGTCCTGACCCATTGGTTGCCCTTCTGTAGGCAACCTATTCAGGGTTGAAATCCAGGGGAGACGCCGTTGACCCAGGGTTCGGAAACCCTGGGCTGAAATACGGAATCCCTTCAGGATTCACCTCCTTCCTATGCACTCAGGGCGCCATCACTCCAGAAGTTGACGCCAATTTTCAAGAATTACCCCGTTCGAGCAAATCCTGATTCTGCAACCACTTAGGCATTGGGACTTGCAAGGTCAAGTAGGTCACATCGCTAACCAATTGATATCAGTCGACTTAACCGGACAGTAGTGTTCCAGTGTACTAAGTAAACACTGCCTCGTAGAGCATTCCCTGCTTGTCGGGTCCGACCGTGACCAGAAAGAGATCCAGTTTCCCAAAGGCTTCGCCGTGAACGCTGTAGATGCGCTGCTCAAGGGCCAGAGCTTCCGGCCCCCGAAGAACGATCGAGAAGGGAGTGCGTTTCTCGGTGCCGCTGAGGAGCTCGCGGGCTTCGGTCAGCTCGACTTCCACGCTCCGGGCCTCGTCCAGTTCGATCCGTAACCTCTCTCCAACGTGCTGAGAGAAGTCCGATATCGTCAAGTTCGCAAGTGCATCCGGGTCGGACATTGACTATTCTCCAGGTCAAGCTAGTGACGATGTGCAGTCAGCAGTTGGTTTTTTTACAGCGTTGGCGTCGAAGACGTCAAGTCCTTGATGAACCGGAAACGCACCATGAAGGCGGGTGAATCCCGTCAGCAGGGCACGGTCTGAGAAAGGGACAGAGTGTTTTTCCTCCAGCCTATTCCTGCTTTGTCACCACCAGAGATCGCTCCTCGTCCTGTGCTGGGAAAGCCCGGATTCCACCTTGAAATAGACCATTTTTCTGGTTTAAGATTTGGTCATGACTACGATGCCACTCTCCCAGGCAAAGGCTCAGCTGACGAAGCTCCTGGCTGAGGTTGAGGAACTCGGTGAAAGATTCGTTATCACGCGATCAGGACGGCCGGTTGGGGTCCTCCTTTCCTATGACGAATATCGAGGCCTTCTCGAGACCCTTGAGATCCTCGCCGACACCGAGCTGTCCCAGGCTATCGAGCGCGGCTTAGAAGATGTCGAACAGGGCAAGCTCGTGACCCACGAGAAAGTCTGGGATGGCGTGGACAATCCGCTACGCGGCTAGTGCCGCCCAAAGTATCAGCCGCCTCGACCCCCAGGTCCGGCGCAAAGTCCGAGCCGCCATTGAGGCCCTCTCCCAGGAGCCGGAACGTGGAAAGCTCCTTCAACTCAGTCTCAGAGGCCTTCGGGCTTGGCGGACGGGAGACTATCGGATCGTTTACAAGGTCATTCAGGAACACATCGAGATCATCGTTATCGCATTGGGCCACCGGCGAGATGTCTACGAACGACTGCGACGCAAATTACAGTGAAGGGGTGTACCAGCAAGATTCGTCCCGCCCTCTTGAGCTCGCGAAGGTACTATGCCAGAGGAATTCAAGTCCACCGCCGACGATAACAGGGTGCTAACATGGCCCCTTCTTCAGACGCTGAAAAGGTACTGAGGACGGGCCTCGATCGATGAAGCAAGCAATCCTGACTCTGTGTGTGGCGGTGCTCATGGCCTTGGAGTCGTGGGCCGCAGGCGCCCCTGAGCCCTGGATAGTCCATCGGACATTCGAGGACTTCGCCGCCGGAAGCCCTGGCGACGGTGGCTCCAACCTCTACGTCACCCGCTCCGGCACGATCCAGATGATCCACCGCTGGGATCTGAATAACGACGGTTTTCTAGACATCTTCCTGGCACAGGATCACGACATTCTGGAGAACGTCGACGCCCTGATCTACTGGGGTCGGGACGGCGGACCGGAGTCGATCCTGCCGGAGCTCCGCGACCTTCAACCCCGGGCCCGTTTGCTGCGTCAGATCCGGCAGCGTGAGGCGGGGGTGACCCGACTCCCCAGCGACGGCGGAGGACGTTCTCTGCTGGCGGACCTGAACCAGGACGGCTACCCCGAAATCATCTTCTGCAACTTCATCCACAACTACTCGGAGGACATGAAGGCCTTCATCTACTGGGGGAGTGAACGCGGTTACCAGCCGCAACGGAGAACCCAACTACCGACGATTCTGGCCGGGGGCCTGGCGGCGGCAGATTTCAACGGCGACGGATTCATCGATCTGGCCTTCTCCAATCGAGGGATCGAGGGAGGAGAGCGCTTCGGCTTCGATATGCATCTGGAGTCCTACGTCTACTGGAACGGTCCGCGTGGGTTCTCTCCCGAAAGGAGGAGCGTCCTGCCTACGGTCGGCGCGGCCGACTG
This sequence comes from Acidobacteriota bacterium, assembly GCA_965219855.1. GTDB lineage: Bacteria > Acidobacteriota > UBA6911 > RPQK01 > JAJDTT01 > CAUZIZ01. The sequence goes on along the minus strand of CBDCOR010000003.1, from coordinate 6,763 downwards.
TGAGGCCGGGGACATCAATGGCGACGGCATCGGGGATCTGCTCTTCGTCAACAACAATTCCGAGGAGAGCAGTGTGTATCTGTACCTGGGCAGAGCAGAAGGTTTCTCCCCAAATCCCATCAAGTGGCAGACCGGAAACCCATTGGGAGCAGAGCTGGCAGACCTGGATGGAGATCGAGATCTCGACCTGATCCTGACCCATAAGGACGACCATGCCACGATTCACCTCGGTCAGGGTGGCAAGCTAGCACCGGAGCCCTGGGTGCGACTCCCCACTCAGGGAGCGCTGGAGAGTAGCGCCGAAGACCTGAACCAGGACGGTCACCAGGATCTCGTTTTTGCCAACCCCAAGGGTCAGGTTTCCTTCCTCTACTGGGGAGGCCCGAGCGGATACACGGAAAGCAAGCGGTCAGAGCTGCCTACCCTGGCCGCGACCGATGCCGCGCTGGGGGATTTCAACGGCGACGGATGGGTCGACGTGGCCTTCTCAAACGAGCACGACGACAAGACCTATGATGTGAACTCCTACATCTACTGGAACGGGCCAGAGGGATTCGACGAGGCACATCGCAAGGAGCTGCAGGGTTTCGGTGCCATCAGCCTGGCGGCCGGAGATCTCGATCACGATGGTCGAGTGGACCTGCTCCTGGTGAACCGAAACAGTGGGACCTTCGGACCTGTCAACTCGCTGATCTACTGGGGCAATAAGCGCCATCATTACTCAGATGCCTCAGTTGCCGTTGTTCCAGGGACAGGTGGCCTCACCGCCGTGGCGGATCTGGATCAGGACGGCTGGGTGGAGCTCATCTTCCCGGGTGGTTGGATCTACCCGGGTGGAAGCGCCGGCTTCAGCCCCGAAACCAGGCAAGACATTGAAACCAAGGCAGGTTCGGTAGCGGTAGCGGATCTCAATCGCGATGGCTACCTGGATCTGGTCCTGGCATCGGGGAATGCCTTCGGGTCGGGACCCCCCTCGCAGGGTACGATTCGGTGGGGCGGCAGCGACGGATTCAGCTCGGAAAGGCGAACCCAGTTTGCGCTCAGTGCCCGACTTCCCAGCGCGGGAACCATCGCCGATCTCGACAGGGACGGCCATCTGGACCTCGTCTTTACTGACGTAGACAGCGAAAAGTTCGAGCTTTTCTGGGGAAACCCCGAAGGCCAATACAGCAAGCAGGATCATCAACACCTCGAGATTCACTCCGCCTCCACGGTCGAGATCGCCGACCTGAACGCGGACGGGTGGCTGGATCTGGTAATGGGAGGGGTCTACGATCCGCAGCGATTCGGTCGCCCCATGCGCCACGCTTCCCTGCTCTGGGGGGGGCCCCGAAGGCTTCTCTCCAGAGAGAGCGCTGAGACTGGAAGCCTATGAGTCGGAGGAGCAGTCGGTGGCCGACCTGAATCAGGACGGCTACCTGGACATCCTCATGACCAATTATCACGGCTACACTACTCGGAGCATTCCGGTCTTCGTCTACTGGGGAGGACCGAACGGCAACTACAGCGAGTCCCGGCGTACCGACCTGCGCGGCGAGTCGACCCTGGCGCAAACCATAGCCGACCTGAACCAGGACGGCTGGATGGACCTGGTAGTGGTCAACCACGTAGAGCGGGGGGATCACGGGGCCGGGACCAATATCTTCTGGGGCGGGCCCGATGGCTATCACTACTCGCGCCGCCAGTGGCTTCAGAGCTTCGGTCCCCACTTCAGCATCCGGCGCGACATCGGAAACATCTATCACCGGCGACTCGAGGAGGAATACTTCTCCGCACCCCTGGAGCTGCCTGCCGGGAAGACTCCCGCCGCTTTGACCTGGAAGGCTGCAACACCCCACGGCACGGGGGTGAAGTTTCAGCTCCGCAGTGCGGAAACTGCTGAAGGGCTGGAGAAAACCTCCTGGTCCGGTCCTCGGGGCTCCGAGAGCTACTACGAGAGTCCTGGAGCGAGCCTTCAGGTACCCCGGGAGTACCACTGGCTGCAGTACCGGGCCATCCTCAGCACTCCCGACGGCGGCAGCACGGCTGTCTTGGAAGAGGTCTTGATCGAGGTACACCCCTAACCCGCATTTCTCATCGCTGGTCTACTGCGACGCCGCAATCATCCGCCCTGGCTGTGTTATGCTCGGTCGGCCTCCTCGGTGCGCACCGCTGATCGGACAGGTGGTGCTAGAGGAGCTCGACTTGATCGCGGACTGTGCTCAACACACCCTGACACCACGTCCCGAGTTCCCGGACTATCCTCACCTGAAGATGAAATTGATTCGCTGAGTCGAGGGTGAAGGCCCGAGAACGCACGCACTACGCTAACTGCAATGGAATATCCAATCCCCGACAACATTCAGCCTGCTTTTCCCGTTTCGGTCCCCAGGAAGGACATCCCGGCCAAGTTCCGAGAGCTCATCGGCCTCGATCAGATCCCCCAGGAAGCCGATTTCTCGGTGATGAAAGCGACCCAGGAAGAAGAGCTGACTGTCACCCGGGTGCGCTTCTCCAACTACCTGGGTGAGACCATTTCCGCCACGCTGATGTGGCCGTCCGCAGCCACAGACCCTCTCGCCGGAGTGGTGTGTATGAACGGCACCGCCAGCAACGCCAATCACGTGGCACACCCTCGCTTTCACAGGCCCAAGCCCGACTCCGGACCGCTTTACGGCTGGGGCCGTGAGTTGGCGCGGCGCGGCTACGCCATCTTGACCTTCACTCCCAAGGGGGCGGAGAGGCGAAGAAAGACCCTAAGGCGCTGGGAGCAGGAGGCGAGACTCCTGATTCCCTTCGGACGATCTCAGATCAGCGTGCTGGCCGACGAGGTTCTGCGGGTGAGCCTGATTCTGGGCACCTTCGACCAGGTGGACGCCGGGCGCATCGGACTGACCGGGATGTCACTCGGTGGCTGGGGTGCCTGGCTGGGAATGGCTACCGGGTCCTGGATTCGGACGGCGGCACTGGTCTGCGGTGGTCTGGGCAGCTTGCACACCAACATCTATAAAGGTAGGGTGGAGCGTCACAGCTCCTTTCCCTATATCCCCCATATGCTCCGTTACTTCGATCACGCAAATCTGGTTGCGGCCGCGCTGGCACCTCGGCCCCTGATGATGGTCGCTCCTACTGAGGATCAAGATATGCCCAAGGAGGGGGTGGACGAGCTGATTCGGGTTGTGACACCCGTCTACGAAGCCGCGGGCCATCCGGAACGGTTCAAGGTCTACCAGGTGCCTGGAAAACACCTTTTTAAGTTCGAGTACTTCGACTGGGTTGTAGAGTGGTTCGACCGATTTCTTGCGCCAGACGTCTGAGCGTTCCGTGTCTTTTTACCGTTCTTTGGTCGTCTCTGACACATCGACAGCAGTCGCGTCCGTTGCGGGTTAACCCGGATTTCTCATCGCTTGTCGTTGCGAGGCGCCGCAAGGGCCGTCCTGGCAAGGCTTGCGACCGAGGCCGCCGCAGTCGTACTTGTGCAGTACGTCGAGGAGGCCGACCGAGCATAACACAGCCAGGGCGGATGATTGCGGCGTCGCAGTAGACCAGCGATGAGAAATGCGGGTTAAGCACTCCTGCCCGTCGAGGACAGTGACGGGCAAGAGTGCCCATCCTACGACCGGACTACTCCGCTAGTGACACACTCGCCTTGCTTACCTTGTTCTCCCTGATGTAGTCGAAGTTGATGTCGTCCCCCAGACCGGGACGCTCGGGCACGTGCACATAGCCCTCGGCATCCATGGGATCGTACAGTCTGTTCTGCCAGGGATAGGGGTGGTCGATATCGCGCAGCGGGTGCAAGAGTCCCCGTTCGTATTACCTGCCATTGATCCCCATGGCACAGAGGACGTGCATGTTGGCGGGCCCGCCGCCGTGGACCTCCATTCTCATCCCGAACGCCTCCGCTAAATGAATCAGCTTCATGAGGGCCGAGATGCCACCCACCTCGCCGGCGCCACCCCGGAGCATGTCGGAGGCGCCGCTGCGCACCCATTCCGCCCGGGACATGAAGCTGCCTTCGAGGTTCTCCGGCCCCAAGACTGCCATGCTGAGGTGTTGGTTCAACCAGACATAGGAGGACATGCTGTGCTCGTTCATGGGCTCTTCAATCCAGAGGTAGCCCAACTTCTCGATCTCTTTGGCGAGGTAGAGCGCGTCCTGCCGGTCGTAGTGATGGTGCGGATCCAGCATGAGGTCGACATCGGGTCCTACCGCTTCCCGGACCGCGGCACAGGCTGCAACGTCCTTCTTTACGTCAGGTGCCCAGGGAATCGGCGGCATCCAGGTGTGCAGCTTGATGGCCTGGTAGCCCTCTGACACCAACTGCTCCGCGAAGCGACCGTATTCCTCGGGTGTGCTCAATCCACCGGGGATCTCGTCCCCAGGCATGATGCTGGCGTAGGCGGGAATCCGGGTTCGGGCAGCCCCCATCATCTTGTACACGGGGACGTTCAGGTAACGCCCAGCCAGGTCCCAGAGTGCGCAGTCCACACAGGCAATGACCATGTCGTGGAGGACAATGCTGAGCTTTTGCATGCGCCTGAGCCGATACCAAAGCTTCTCCCGAAAAAAGGGGTCCTCGCCGACCAGCGCCGGTTTGATCAGCCCCTCGACTACCTCCTGAGTTGCCGCTCCAAAAAAAGTAGCCTTCGGCTCCCTCATCGGTCACGATCGTGAGCATGCTGTTCGTACCCCAGTGCTCCTCGCCTGGATGGGGATGCCCTTCGTAGTCCCGGCCGATGTTGGTAAGGAAGCGAAAACTATCTACTCTAAGTCTAACGTCGACGATCTTCATGCCGCACCTCGGTGCTTCGGATCCGAGATGACGGCCCCGAGTACTCCATTCTGACTTCCCGGGGCACAGTGCGTGCGCGATACGTGATCAATGCCACCGAGTCACACACCCCTCTTCTCTTCCGCGAATTCCGTGACGTGATTCGTCCCAGCCAGACCCAGGCGGCCTTCGGGCCTAACGAAGGTGGAGACATGAAGGCGGGCGTGGGGATCAGCATCCCTCAGGGGTTCTTCGGCCTCCACGGAGAGGGGATCCTGTTTGGCTCTGATGCCACCAGGGTCCCCGACGATCAAGCAGGATCCAATCAACCCTCCCGTTTCATCACACGCTACGTGGCGAGCCGGCTGCAGCCTCGCTTCCGGATCCGCCAGCTACGACTCACTCACGAGTGGAGTGGAACCGTGAGCTACACCCCTGATGAATTTCCTCTGGTAGGTCTCATGGACGGTAAGCGCTGTTATATGGTCGGCGGGATGGCGGGGTCTGGATCAGCCGTCTCCTTTCTGGGAGCCCGCCACCTGGTCCACGAAATCCTGGGCATCTCGAGTCCTTGCTACTATCCGCAGGAGTACTTTTCGCCAACCCGATTCTTTCGTCGGTCAGAGTAGGGGACGGTCCTGCTTCGAACCATCCAGATGAGACAATACCATTGCTTCCTTGCACCTTGACCTAGGAACGGATTAGACTGCCACACAGGCTGGAAATCTAAAGAGGTGAGTTTAATGAAGCGGAAAGCGAATCGGAGAGAATTTCTTCAAACTACCGCAGGAGCCGCGGCCGTCGGCACGGTCCTGGGACTGCCGGGCTGCGCACCTGAGGCGCAGCCGGATCAGGAGAGTGGGTCCGCCCCGGAGGCGATGATTGACTTCGAGCGCTCCTTCTTTACCTGGACCAGTCAACCCTTCAAGCTGCATCCTCACTACATAAATTCCGGGGGCATGACGCAGGGTGCGGGCTCCGTGAGAAATGTCCGAGTCACCTACGAGGCTAAATGCGACATCACCAATACCAGGACCGGTGAGACGGAGGAACTGTTCCTGCTGTCACCCTGTCGAGCTGAGTATACGATTCCAAAGGAAGAATTCTTCCAGCTCCCCAGTGGTGAGTGGCGTGTCGTCTTCAGCCGCACCCACAGGATCTCGCTGGCCAAGAAGCCCTCGACCGAAGGAAAGACGTCCAAGGCCGGAAAATTGGGTTTTGCTGACGCCCGTTTCACGACCAGGACGCATTCCAACTTCGCCGTTCTCAGGAGCGCCCAGGAAGTGATCGACGCCACCCTGGCCAACCAACCCCTCAACGCCCGCTCCACCTACGAGGACGAGGCGAGCGGCTACAAGTGGGCCATCGAGTACCCAGCAAGGACGATGAACCTGAACGTCGAAGAAGGTCTCTTCCAGGTCGACACGGGACCCATCCCATTTCCCGACATGAGCTCGTACGATGGTAAACGGCCTATGCAAGCCTTCCTGTCCTACGTGGCCTTCAGCGAGTTCGATTCCGCAGAATTCATCCTGAGACGCGAGGTGGAGCCCTCCGAGGAAGACAAGAAATGGCTGTTCCAAAGCCCCGGGAAGTGGCGCTACACTCTGCGTGATCCCAACAATCCACCTCCGGGCCATCCGCCACGACCTAACTGGCCTTTGGTGTACAATGAGACGAAAGTCTTGAAGACCTCCAATCTGTTCCTCAGCGCGAAAATCTGAATTTTATCTCGGCCAGAGATTTCAAGGACCGACCAGAAATTCAAAGCACCAAGATATAAGATACAAACAAGCTCCATGCACTTAGCTTCAAACAAGGGCTAGCGAGCGACCTCATACCGCCGACATCAGAAGAGGTCAACCCCAACGGGGTTGCGGCGTACAGGCCAGGGTTTCTGAACCCTGGGTAAACAGCTAGCCCTTTAGTTCCCAACCCTGTAGGGGTTGTGGCCTCTCTCGACGGGCGCAATCGAGCGGTGAGCCTCACGGTTCCGCAACCCCTACAGGG
>CBDCOR010000002.1:0-98171 GCA_965219855.1 Acidobacteriota bacterium | reverse complement strand
CTCTTGAAAATGGCCGGTTTTGAAGTGGCCCTCACTGGCCGCTTTTGGGTGGCCCCTGACACTCAAGCAGACGCCGGTGTTGCTCGGCGGTATGAGGCCGCTCGCTACCGACTAGGATGGAGACCTTATCCGGCATGATCGGCCAGACCATCAATCACTACAAGATTACCTCCAAGCTCGGCGAAGGCGCCATGGGTGAGGTCTACCGCGCCACTGATACCGAGTTGGGACGAGAGGTCGCGCTGAAGATCCTTCCCGAGCGGTTCGTCGCGGATCGCCAAAGAATGATGCGATTTCAGCGAGAAGCAGAAGTCCTGGCTTCTCTCAATCATCCCCACATCAGCATCATCCATGGGCTGGAGGAGGCGGGAGAGGTACGGGCGTTGGTGTTGGAACTGGTTGAGGGGCCGACGCTGGCAGAGCGGATCGCAGAGGGTCCGATGTCGGGGGAAGAGGTTCTGCGGGTGGTCCTGGAGATTGCCCAAGCTCTGGAGACGGCTCATGAGAAGGGGATCATTCACCGGGATCTGAAACCGGCCAACGTGAAGATTACGCCCAAAGGCATGGTCAAGGTTCTAGACTTCGGCCTGGCCAAGGTACCGGAGGCCGACCCGCAGCAGCAGGAGTTAGCGAACTCGGCGAGGCGGACGCTGGAGGAAACGCAGGAGGGGGTCGTCCTGGGGACGGCGGCCTACATGAGTCCGGAACAGGCTCGGGGACAACTGGTCGACAAGAGGACCGACATCTGGTCCTTCGGTCTGGTCCTATTCGAGATGCTGACCGGCAAGGGTATGTACGCCGGTAAGAGCCTCACCGAGACGATTGCCGCAGTGATTCACCAGGAACCGAGTCTGGAAGACCTGCCCAAGAACACACCCTGGAAGATTCGAGAGCTGCTGGAGCGCTGCCTGCGGAAGGACACAAGGATGCGGCTGCGGGACATGGGCGGCGCCCGCATCGCGATTCACGAGTGTATGACCGGGGCCGCGGCTACCACGGAGGAAGTGCTCGTTCCGCCTCCGCCACGGCCTCTGTCGCGTCGGCTTGTTCCCTGGGCAGTTGTCCCGCTGCTGGCGCTGGTAGCCTGGTTGGTCAAGGTCGACCCTCTTCTTCCCGAGAAGCCGGTGTTGCGTTTTGAGATTCCCTCAGGCGAAGGCGAGCTGCTCATCATTCTTTTCGCCATGGAGTGGCGTTCTCGCCTGACGGCTCGCGCCTGGCCTTCGTCTCGTCTGAAAGTCCGGATACGTTTTCCAAGAAGAAGATCTATATCCGGTCGTTGGATCGGTGGGAAGCAATCCCCGTTCCCGAAGCCGGCCGGATATGGCAGCCCTTCTTCTCTCCCGACGGGGAATGGTTGGGCTACTGGCTCGGGGCTGAGGATGCATCTGGCAATAAGCTGATGAAGCTCTCTCTAGAAGGAGGACCACCCACAACTATCTGCGACTGCGTGATGCCTTTTGGTGCCAGTTGGGGTCCGGACGACACAATCGTCTTTGCCTGCGGTGAATCCAGCGGGCTGTGGCGTGTGTCCGCCTCGGGCGGGGAGCCGGAGCAGATCACGGAGCTAGACCGCGAAGCAGGCGAGGTAAGCCATCGACTCCCTCAGGTGCTCCCGGGCGGGAAAGCTGTGCTTTTTACGGTAGTGAAGGATAGGCCGCTGCCCGTGGATGAGACGCAAATCGTGGTTCAGTCGTTGGAGACAGGCAAAAGAAAGATCTTGACAGAAGAAGGCTCGGATGCCCGCTACGTCCCTACTGGACACCTGACTGGGCACCTGGTCTTTGCTCGAGAGGGAAACCTTATGGCGGCGCCCTTCGACCTGTCCAATCTAGCATTGACCGGCACCTTTGTTCCGGTCCTGGAGGGGGTGAGCCATGCCATGTACACCTATATGTCCTCTTTGGAAACCGGTGCCGCTCAGTTCGCTTTTTCTACATCAGGATCTCTCGCCTACATCAATGGGTCCGTCTGGCCCGAGTTGAAACATCAGGTGGTGTGGGTGGACCGCGACGGACAGGTTGAGATCTTAGGCCTCGAGCCAGGCCAATACGGGTTTCTCCGTCTCTCTCCAGATCGTTCCGAGTTCGCCTTTAACAAGACGTACGGCCGCTGGAGCATCTGGATCTACGACCTCGTTCGAGGCACACTGTCTCCCCAGATCTCCGAAGGATGGGATGCCTTTCCGACGTGGACGCCGGACGGCGAGGGTTTTGCGTTTAGCTCGTGCCCGTCCGGAAATGTGTAAGTAATTGATAAGGAAGGGGAAAGAGGGCTTTTTCAAGCTCCGAAACTGTCAGGGCCGTTTGCTAGACTATTTGGTACAAACAATTAGACTAAAACGACTTACGACGATTTCAGGAGTTCGAAGATGCGTAAAAAGCATGAAAAACAACGCCCCCTTTCCCCGCAATGGCCCGATCACCAGCTGGCCCATGAATTGAAGGTGATCTCGCGCATCCTGGACGACAATCCCCAGACGCTGGAGCTGATAGTACAAGATCTCTCTGACAGGGTCGATTCCGGTGTTGGCGCCCCCGGTTTGACGGCCGAGCAGGTGCTGCGTTGCGCCGTCATCAAACAGCTGCATCAGTTCAGCTATCGCAAGCTGGAGTTTCATCTGGTGGATTCGCAAAGCTGTCAGAGGTTCTGTCGCTTGCCCTATGGGGCGTCGATCAGCAAAGCCACCCTGGCGGAGAACCTGGGGAAGATTGAGCCGGGGACTTGGAAGGCGATCAACGACCACTTGGTGCTCTGGGCGCAGGCTCGGGGTCTGGAAAAAGGCCAACGGATTCGGGTCGATGCCACGGCGGTCGAGACGAACATCCACTATCCGCTCGACAGTGAGCTGTTGTACGACGGCATTCGAGTCGTGACCCAGTGGCTGGGGCGGCTGCGGGAGCGGGAAGGGATCGGCTTCGTCGATCATACGCGGCGGGCCAAGCGGCGCGTCCTGAACATCCGCAACCGCCGCGGCAAGAAGCGCCTGGACAGTTACCGCGATCTGATCAAAGTGGCGTCCAAGACGGCTCACTATGCCGAGCAGGCGCTGGCAGCTTCCGCGCAGTGGAGCGATCCCCTCAGTCTGGCCGTGGCGGCGCAACTGGCCCACTATCTGGGGCTGTTGCACAAAGTCATCGAGCAGACTCAACGACGGGTCCTTTCGGGCGAGGCCGTCGCGGCCCAGGAGAAGATCTGTTCCCTCTTCGAAGAGCACACCGATATTATCAAGAAGAGCCCTCGGGAAACGGTCTTCGGCCACAAGGTGTTTGTCAGCACGGGCGCCTCGTCGCTGATCCTGGATTGTGTGGTGGAACGGGGGAATCCGGCCGACAGCAACTATGTGCAACCCTTCTTAGAGCGGCATCGACAGCTGTACGGGAAGGTCCCCCGCCAGAGCGCCTGGGATGGTGGTTTTGCCTCGGCTGCCAACCTGCGCTGGGCCAAAGAGCAGGGGGTACAGGATGTGGCCTTTTCCAAAAAGTGTGGGTTGACGGTTGAGAGCATGGTGCGTTCCAGTTGGGTCTACAAACAACTCAAACGCTTCCGCGCCGGGATTGAGAGGTGCATTGGGACCCTCAAGCACACCTTCGGTCTCCACCGCTGTAGCTGGAAAGGCTGGCCTCACTTTCAAAGCTACGTCCATGCCAGCGTCCTGACCTATAACCTGGTCGTCCTGGCCCGACTCCTGTTGTAGCCTTTTGTGGCTGACCGTACTGCCTTGTGGCTCCGACTCGGGGAGAGGTCTGCGCCGAACCGCTGCTTTTTGGCCCGCGTGCCCTCGCTCGAGGGTCCTTGCTCTGGATCGAGCTGGGTCGAGCCGGTCTGTCAGCAGTCTCAAGTATAATAAGTGTTTACGATTCAACAGATTACAGTTCTGAAAACCCCGGTTTTCGGACGGGCACTAGCTCGGATGTGGGAGGTCAGGCCAATCTGTTTTGTAAGCTTGTCGACAGATCGGAGAAGGCCGAGCGCTTGGCCTTCAGTGAGTACAAGCAGTACCCGACTTCCTGGGCTCTGGGTGGAACCCGTCTCGCTTTCCTGGAAGAGCACAAGTCAACAGGTTACGATATCTGGGTCCTGTCGTTGGAGGGTTCCCGGTCGGCCGAGCCCTTCCTGCAGACGAAGTTTCGTGAAGAGTATCCAGCATTCTCACCTGATGGTCGCTGGCTTGCCTACGTCTCCAACAAGTCCGGGCGGCGGGAGGTCTATGTTCAACCCTATCCAGGACCAGGAAAAGAGGTTCTGATATCCACCCGAGGGGGAAGGGCGCCAACCTGGGCCGGAAACAGCAGAGAATTGTTCTACCAGGTCAAAGATGGAGAAAAAAGAAAGATGATGGCGGTTGAAATCAAGGTCAGCGGGAGTGAGTTGATCCCAGGCAACCCGGTTTTTCTCTTTCAGGGAGACTACTCGACGGCAGGTCCAATCCGAAGCTACGATGTGAAACCGGACGGGCAGCGTTTTCTGATGACCCGATTCGGTGCAACCAATGCCGCGATTCGTCCCGAGGAGTACTTCGGGAACAAGGTGACTATCGTCCTCAACTGGTTCGAGGAACTCAAGCGCTTGGTGCCGACGGACTGAAACTTAGTAGTGATCAGTGATTGTCACGACTGTCCGGTTAAAAGTCGAATGATATCAAGTGGTTAGCGAAGTGACCTACTTGGACGTGCAAGTCCCAATGCCTAAGTGGTTGAAGAATCAGGATTTGCTCGAACGGGGTAATTCTTGAAAATTGGCGTCAACTTCTGGAGTGATGGCGCCCTGAGTGCATAGGAAGGAGGTGAATCCTGAAGGGATTCCGTATTTCACCCCAGGGTTTCCGAACCCTGGGTCAACGGCGTCGCCCCTGGATTTCAACCCAGAATGGGTTGCGTACAGAAGGGCAACGAATGGGTTAGGACGCAACTCTTACAGGGTTGATTCTTAAGGGGTTGACTCTCTTACCCAGGGTTGGGAAACCCTGGGCTGGAAGACGCAATCCCGTTGGGATTGACCTCGCTTGATTTTGACAACACCCATTTCCCATCCCTCGATCCCAAAGTCGATCCGATCCCACAGGAGAGGGAAGACAGCGGAAGTCCCAGCTGAAATCGATTCCCGCTTATTGTCCTTCTAAATCCATGGTTATAAGCATGTTGAAGCAATATCTAAATGCTTTAACCGGACAGCAGTGAGTGATTGTCAGTGATCAGTGAACCTTTCTATGCTGGCGCAGTCCAATAGTGCCGCGAACGGCTTGACGTGTCAGCAATAGTAGGCCAAGTTCCGAGAAGAGAGCGGAGAGCGACACAATCTTTTGTGTGCCCAGTCCCTCGCCTGAGTTTCAGTTTTCCATGACTCAAGTATTGAACTAAGACTAAACTGGCAGCAATCAGCCATCAGTGGCCGGGCAAACCGCAAAGAACGTAGATCTCTCCTTTCTCGGCAATCTGCTGATCGAAGTAAGCCACGATCTTGTCCCTCCGGGCCATGAGTCCCTCGATCTCCGGCTCCATCAGCATGTCTCCGAGGCGTTCCTCCGCATCACTCATCTTCAGCGCCCGCATTCCGTCGTAGAGGCGACGGTCCAGTTTTCCGGTCTTCAGGTTCTTGGGCTGCCGGAGCTCCTTGTGCCATCTGAAGCTCCTCGAGAAATCGATCAAAACCAGCTTCCAGTCCTTGGTGACCAGCAGGTTTCCCAGGTTGGCATCGGTGTTGTAGACAAACTCGTTGAAGACCCGAGCTTGCATGTTCTGGTCCATCCAGTCTTCGATACGTGGAGGTCGGATCTTCTTCTCACGACGCTCTCTCTCCATCATCTCGACATCCTCGACCCACCAGGTCATGGCAGCCGTCTTGCCTCGGATCTTCCGCTCCACGGACACGGGCACCATGTTGAGATTCAGCAGCCGGTCGAGCCGGTAAGCCGCGATGTTGTATTTGTAGCAGTCGCGGAAGTTCAACTCGATGCCGCGTGCCGTGGGCTCAGACCTCTTGTGGACGTTGATGGTCTGGACGCTTGCGTCATGGGTGAACTGTCCGTCAGAAAGCGTGGCCCGGCGGGTTCCCGTAATCCCGGTGGGGACTTCCCTGATCTTCTTGACTTGGGCCCGCAGAAGAAACGCTTCCTTCTCGGCATCGGACCAGGTGGGCGTGGGCTGCTGTGACCAGAGCCAAGGCGAAGGACCAAGGAAGCCGCCAACCAACAATGCTAAAGAGAGAATCCATTGGAGTCTCATCGTTCACCTCCCGTGTCCATTAAGGGACCAGCATCAAAACGAAAAGCGGAAGCCGAATTGGATCTGTCGAGCCGTTCCCGCCCGGAACACGCTTCCGGCCGCGACATTGGCGATGTTGCCGAACGGGGCATGAAAGATGGTGTGGTTGAAGGCATTGAAGAAGTCCACCCGGAAATCCAGGGATTTTTCTTTGCCAAAGGCGAACTGCTTGTGCAGAGAGATGTCCACCAAAGGGATGCCGTCATAGCGCAGCGGGAATGATGCCGAATTGCCCAACGCCCTTCGGGCCGCTTCGTGGCAAATGTCCGTGCCTTGGCAGAGGCTAGCGTCGTAAACCGGTGCCACAAAGGCACTCGTATCGAACCAGCCGTCGACGCTTCGGTCGCCGTCTCCCAAGTAGCCGTCGGCGATTCGATCCGGGTTCAAGAGTCTATTCGGCCCCTGGTTCCATAGATCTATGCCATACCATATCTCATAGGTAGCACCCGTGGTCAGGGTAATGCTGGTGGTAGCCTCCCAGCCCCCCAGAAGCGTTCGGGCCATGCCCCTGGACTTACGGAAGAAGGGCAGCTCCCAGATTGTGGAGTTGTGGAAGGTCTGGGACCGGTCGTGCAACATGGGAGTCTTGAGGGTATGCTGCTCGTACTGCCGGTTTCCGCCCGTGTTTGCCCAGAAGCCGGCGTAGTTGAGTGCCATGGCCTTCGACCAGGTGTAACCCAGCGTCAGTGCCAGCCCGTCCTGAAAGCGCCGCTCCAGCTTGGCCTGTAGTGAGTTGTAGTTCGTGTTGCCATGTGGCCGGGCCATGGCGTTGGGTACCAACCCTGGGGATAGGGACGGCGGGCCCGCTGACCGGACCAGGCACGATCAGCCGTGTCTCCCGGAATCCAGGAGCGGGGTCCGGCCGTGATAGGATCGCTGGTCAGAGTGGCTGTCCCACCCCCGATCAAGGGTGCCACGTAGCCTTCGGGAAAAGCCACGTTGAAGGGCATCAAGCCGCGGATGTGACGGCCCTGATTGCCTACGTAACCGACATCCAGCTTGGTGCCCTGGAAGATTTCGTGTTGGATCGACAGGTTATAGGCATACACCTGGCCTTCCTCCCATGCCAGTTCCTTGAACGTGCACGTGAAGTACTCGCCCAGCGCCACCTGCTCCGGAAGCTCCAACCGCCTCCCGGTGATCACGGTCGGGGCCTCGGTTCCCCGGGGGTTGAGACTGCTCAGACGGCCCAGCGCCGGAATCATCCTAGGGGCGTTTTGTAACCCAGTCGACTGATCGTAGTTCAAACCGGCTCCCAGGCGCAGTACCGTCCGGTTGCCTCCAAACAGGCGCCAGGCCAGGCCGAAGCGGGAAGCGAAGTAACGCGACTTGGCTTCATAACAGCCCCGCCGCGACAGATTCGCAAAAGGAACCGCCAGACCCGTGGGTCCCTGCCACTGCTCGATGTCGAAGTCTAGCGGCATCATCTGTACCGGATCGATCCGCCCCTCGGCCTGACTGTAATCGATGGCGCAGTAGTGGTAGTCGGTAGGGAACTTCCCATCGGGTGATCCTTCATAGTAGGGCGGCTGTGGCCGCTCCCACCGGAGACCCAGGTTGAGGGTGAGATTCGGTCCCACCTTCCAGTCATCGTTGAGGAACGCGCTGTAGTGGGACTGGTTGTACCGTGCCGACCAGGCGTCCAGACCCAGGTTATTTCCGTTTACGAAAAAGGGTACTCCCAAGGTGAAATCGGCCCAGGCCTCGCCACGGCCGGCACCCGTAATCTGCCCGGCTTCGTTGCGTCGGATCTGGCCCGTGGCAAAGCCGTCATAGAAATCACCACCCCTACCGTAGGCACTGACAGACAGGTTGAACACGTCCAGTTCACGTGTGTGTTCGAACCCAAACTTCAGGTAGTGATCGCCTTTGCGCCAGGAGGCGGTGTACTTTAGACCCAGGCCCGTATCTCCCAAGGGTCGCTCCCCCCATGGTGCCCAGCTCTCATAGCCGTTGAGGAGGATTCGCGGGAGACCCCCCGAACCGCGGCTTCCGTCGGGGAAATAGACGGGGTGCAGGTGGGCGTCGTCGTAGCCCAGCTCCTGGGCCCAGTCACGGTCCTCCAGGGGGCGGGCAAATTGGATCAGGAGTTTCCAGATGGAGAGGTTGAACTCGGTGACCAGATTCGAACCCATGGGGTTGACCCAGCCGATGGCGGTCTGCCAGCCGTGATGTCCGTCGAAGAATCCAATCATGCTACCGTGCAGTTCCGCCCCCGGAATGCTGTAGCCTCCGCTGGGACTGGTGTAGGGCGTGTTCTGCCAACTGAAGCGGCCGAACAGGGTGTCGCCGCCCGCGAAGTGGTGATCCCCACGGATCGAGTACTTGTTGGGCCGACCATGCTCGGTGAAGGGATAGGTATAATTGTTGGAGGTCACTCCCTCGACATTGGGAGTCGGTGGAGGTAACAGCTCCATGACCTTCCGATAGACCGGGTTCCAGAGGCTGCGAGGAATCCGGTTTCCGTCGAAGGGCTGACGCTGACCGTCAACTACATCGAAGGGATTGTAGAGCTGGGGAATCTGGCCAAAGGGACCGATACCACTGAAATCTCCTTCTCTCATTGCCAGCGACGGCACCGTGAGGAACTCGGGATGCGCCCGGTCGTCGATGAAACGCTCGTAATGGGCATGAAAGAATGTCTTGTCCTTGATGATGGGACCACCTATGGATCCACCGAAGATCCGGTAATCCAAGGGTTCCTGCTCCCTTCCAAACCTGTTGGTGAAGAAGTTGGCAGCGTCGAAGCGCTCATCCCGGACGTAGTACCAGCCGTGACCGTGGAACTCATTGCTGCCGCTCTTGGAGAGCATGCTGATCACGGCTCCGCCGGAGCGGCCGTATTCGGCCGAGTAGTTGTTGGTGATGACCTTGAACTCCTGTACCGTCTCAGGCGTGGCCCACACGATGGGATGGTGGGTGAGGGCACTGGTGTTGCTGGAACCATCAAGACTGAACTGGTTGGAGTCGGAGTAGAGACCGTTGAAGCTCGGCCAGCCACCTCCAATCTCCACGAAACGATCATCAGTATGCGGAATCCGTTCCCGGGTGGCTCCTGTTGTGAGGTAGGCCAGCGACAACAGATCTCGATCCTGCAGTGGGAGGTCCAGGATGATCTTCTCCTCGACCACCGCTCCAAACTCGATGGAGTCGGTGTCGATGATGGGGACATAGCCGATTACCTCCACCGCCCGGAGCCTGACCGCCCCTATTTTGAGATAGATGTCTTGCCGGGCCACCTGAGTGACCTCGAGACGGATGTCCAGGAAGACCTGGGTTGCGAAGCCCGGTAGCTCGGCCGACAGGTCGTACCCTCCAGGAATCAGCTTGTCGAGAATGTAGTCCCCGCGCTCATTGCTGATAGCCGTTCTGGCAACATTGGTTGCCCTCTCCGTGGCGGTGACCGTTGTGTCAGGCAACAGCCCTCCCGTCTCATCCTTCACGGTTTTCCGACCAGACGGGCGTAGGAGCTGGACTGGCCATAGGCCGTCGGCTGAACCGCCAGGGAAAGAATAAATACCCAGACACAGGCGAGCAGCATCCACAGGCTGCACAGCGACCGCAGCCGTTCCTCTGACCGGGGGCAACATCGACTCATCAAAGCATCCTTTCCATGTCTACAAAACGTCCGATTCGGCCCGTGGGCGCGGGTAGCATCGGTGGGACCGCTTCTTTTCGGCCTGCTGATTCTTGTGGCTCATATTAGATGTTCGAGCCGCCTTCGTCCAGCTTACGCCTCGGTCGAAGTCTGCTGGACCGAACCTTTGCCACAACGCTCGTAGCAACCGACGTGCCAGAGTCTAGGAGACTCACCCGTAAGGTCATGTATTTGGGCTTAACTTGTTGATGAAAGAGAAGAAGCCCTCTGCTTTCTCGAGCGGCCCCGGGGTGGATCAGAGACCGGAGTCCTATCTTTTCTGATAGGACATCTATCCGATCAGATAGTCCTCTTTGGACCTGGAGCAGATCTGCCCTGACCTCGACGTCCGTCGGTTCAGCTGGCACAGGTTGGCAGCCAGATGATCATACAGACAGCTGCTTGAGCTCTGACTTCGTGATCTTGCCCATGGCGTTTCGGGGCAGGGAATCCAAGAAGGAGAAGGCTCGAGGACGCTTGAAGGAGGCAAGGCACTCCAGGCAATAGGTTTGCAGCTCGGCTTCGGTGGTTCCTTCTTCGGCCACCACAAAAGCTACGACCTTCTCACCCAGGTCAAGGTCGGGGAGTCCGACGACCGCCACCTCCTGAACCGAAGGATGCCTTAGGAGGACTTCCTCGATTTCCCTGGCACCGATGCGATATCCGCCTGATTTGATCATATCCAGGCTGAGTCGACCCAGGAGATGATAGTAACCCTCCTCATCTCGATAGCCGACGTCCCCGGTTCGGAACCATCCTTCACGAAAAGCCTGGCGGGTTGCTTCAGAATCCTTCCAGTAACCGGAGAAGACGTTGGGTCCCTGGACACAGACTTCGCCGATCTGATTGGGCTCCTTCAACTCGGCAAGCTCTTCGTCCAGGAGGCAGATATTGACGGAGGGTAGAGGCAGACCTACCGATCCTGGCTTTCGTTTTTCGAAGGGATTAGATGTATTCATGATCGTTTCGGTCAAGCCATAGCGTTCCAATACAGGCTGACCGATCACTTCCTGACAGCGCTCATGAAGTTCTACGGACATGGGCGCCGAACCGCTGATTGCCAGCCGCAGGGAGGAGAGGTTTCCCGCCGTGCATTCCGGGCTTGCCAGGATACGGTGATACATCGTGGGAACGCCCATGAACAGCGTGCACTGGCGATTAGCCACCAGATCGAGAACCTGCGTCGGGTCGAACTGAGGTGTCAGCACGAGCGAACAGCCCGTCAGGGCCCATCCGTGAAGACCCAGGACGAGGCCGTGCACATGAAACAGCGGAAGGGTTAGCAGCAGCCGATCGCACTGGGACCATCTCCACACCTGAATCAGGTCTCGAAGGTTGCTCCGCAGATTGGTATGCGTGAGGATCACTCCCTTGGGGCGAGCTGTTGTGCCGGATGTGAAACAGAGCAGGGCGGGAGCATCGGGGTCTCGGTTCTCAGGAAACTCGTCGGCAGCCCGGGGCAACGCTCCAAGCTCCTGGGGGTCAAGCGCGAGTTTCAAGGGAACCGGAGAGTCAGCCGAGGAGATTAAGGCCGAGAGCTCGGCCTTTTCTGCCACATAGCGAAACTCTGCCGGCGGTGTCTTGGGATTGATGGGCACCGTGATCAGTCCCAGCAGATGGTTTCCGAAGAGGGCTACGATCAATTCGGCGGAGTTACTCAGGTAGAGACCCACGCGGTCGCCCTTTCGCAGACCGGAGCGGTGGAGTTTTGAGGCATAGCGCTGGATCCAGCCGTTGAGTTCGTCGAAACTGAAGCGCGCCGGTGCAGAGTTGGGTTGAGAGAAGAATTCCAGTGCCGTTGTGCTCTTGGCCTGGAGCGGCAGATACTGCATGGGGTAGCGGATCAATAGATGCAGTCGACGTACATACCCAGAACCTCACGGCAACGCTTGCACTTGAGCGTTTGTGGAATCTCGGCGAAGCGGGGCACGGTTTCCCAGATCTCGAGGTGATCGGGCCGGGCTTCCTCATCCTGAGAGGTAACGAGTTCTTCACGTCGTCGGACCTGCTGCACCTGATACTTGTAGAAACCGGCAAAGTCGCAGCTAGTACAGACGATTTTCTTGAAGCAGGTGCCCAGTTCGACTTGATGAAATCGGTCTTGATAGAGAATCCAACCAGGGCGACGACGTAATCCACGGGCATCGAAGACCATCGGCCTAGGATAGCCAATCCGCCTGCCCGCTTTCAAGAAAGGTTTACGGCGAGATCAGGTTGAGAGAGGACCGGAATTCAAGCAGTCCTGCCCAACGTTCCCAACGTTATCACTTTCCTGTCGTGCATCCTGGTGAAGAGAAAAACTTGCACTGCACTCTCCCCAGACCGTATACTGCACTGTTCCCCAGACGACGGTCTGTGGGGAGATCTTTGACAACTAGGCAGGATGGGACCTTGGAAAGAACCTGAGAGTTTGATCCTGGCTCAGAATGAACGCTGGCGGCGCGCCTAACACATGCAAGTCGAACGTGAAAGTTCTCTTCGGAGGGCGATTAGCGTGGCGAACGGGTGAGTAACGCGTGGGTGACCTACCCTATGGAGGGGGATAAGCCAGGGAAACCCGGTCCAATACCGCATAAGGCCCTTTGGGGGAACCTGAAGGGGGAAAGGCTTAGAGGCTTCGGTTTTTAAGTCGCCGAAGGAGGGGCCCGCGTCCGATTAGCTAGTGCCCGTCCGAAAACCGGGGTTTTCAGAACTGTAATCTGTTGAATCGTAAACACTTATTATACTTGAGACTGCTGACAGACCGGCTCGACCCAGCTCGATCCAGAGCAAGGACCCTCGAGCGAGGGCACGCGGGCCAAAAAGCAGCGGTTCGGCGCAGACCTCTCCCCGAGTCGGAGCCACAAGGCAGTACGGTCAGCCACAAAAGGCTACAACAGGAGTCGGGCCAGGACGACCAGGTTATAGGTCAGGACGCTGGCATGGACGTAGCTTTGAAAGTGAGGCCAGCCTTTCCAGCTACAGCGGTGGAGACCGAAGGTGTGCTTGAGGGTCCCAATGCACCCCTCAATCCCGGCGCGGAAGCGTTTGAGTTGTTTGTAGACCCAACTGGAACGCACCATGCTCTCAACCGTCAACCCACACTTTTTGGAAAAGGCCACATCCTGTACCCCCTGCTCTTTGGCCCAGCGCAGGTTGGCAGCCGAGGCAAAACCACCATCCCAGGCGCTCTGGCGGGGGACCTTCCCGTACAGCTGTCGATGCCGCTCTAAGAAGGGTTGCACATAGTTGCTGTCGGCCGGATTCCCCCGTTCCACCACACAATCCAGGATCAGCGACGAGGCGCCCGTGCTGACAAACACCTTGTGGCCGAAGACCGTTTCCCGAGGGCTCTTCTTGATAATATCGGTGTGCTCTTCGAAGAGGGAACAGATCTTCTCCTGGGCCGCGACGGCCTCGCCCGAAAGGACCCGTCGTTGAGTCTGCTCGATGACTTTGTGCAACAGCCCCAGATAGTGGGCCAGTTGCGCCGCCACGGCCAGACTGAGGGGATCGCTCCACTGCGCGGAAGCTGCCAGCGCCTGCTCGGCATAGTGAGCCGTCTTGGACGCCACTTTGATCAGATCGCGGTAACTGTCCAGGCGCTTCTTGCCGCGGCGGTTGCGGATGTTCAGGACGCGCCGCTTGGCCCGCCGCGTATGATCGACGAAGCCGATCCCTTCCCGCTCCCGCAGCCGCCCCAGCGACTGGGTCACGACTCGAATGCCGTCGTACAACAGCTCACTGTCGAGCGGATAGTGGATGTTCGTCTCGACCGCCGTGGCATCGACCCGAATCCGTTGGCCTTTTTCCAGACCCCGAGCCTGCGCCCAGAGCACCAAGTGGTCGTTGATCGCCTTCCAAGTCCCCGGCTCAATCTTCCCCAGGTTCTCCGCCAGGGTGGCTTTGCTGATCGACGCCCCATAGGGCAAGCGACAGAACCTCTGACAGCTTTGCGAATCCACCAGATGAAACTCCAGCTTGCGATAGCTGAACTGATGCAGCTGTTTGATGACGGCGCAACGCAGCACCTGCTCGGCCGTCAAACCGGGGGCGCCAACACCGGAATCGACCCTGTCAGAGAGATCTTGTACTATCAGCTCCAGCGTCTGGGGATTGTCGTCCAGGATGCGCGAGATCACCTTCAATTCATGGGCCAGCTGGTGATCGGGCCATTGCGGGGAAAGGGGGCGTTGTTTTTCATGCTTTTTACGCATCTTCGAACTCCTGAAATCGTCGTAAGTCGTTTTAGTCTAATTGTTTGTACCAAATAGTCTAGCAAACGGCCCTGACAGTTTCGGAGCTTGAAAAAGCCCTCTTTCCCCTTCCTTATCAATTACTTACACATTTCCGGACGGGCACTAGCTAGTTGGTGAGGTAAAGGCTCACCAAGGCAACGATCGGTAACCGGTCTGAGAGGACGGGCGGTCACACTGGGACTGAGACACGG
The DNA here is from genome assembly GCA_965219855.1 of Acidobacteriota bacterium. Classification (GTDB taxonomy): domain Bacteria; phylum Acidobacteriota; class UBA6911; order RPQK01; family JAJDTT01; genus CAUZIZ01. The sequence continues at coordinate 83,845 of CBDCOR010000002.1, read as the reverse complement.
CCCAGACTCCTACGGGAGGCAGCAGTGGGGAATTTTGGGCAATGGGCGAAAGCCTGACCCAGCGACGCCGCGTGGAGGACGAAGGCCCTCGGGTCGTAAACTCCTGTTCTTGGGGAAGAGAATGACGGTACCCAAGGAGCAAGCCCCGGCTAACTCCGTGCCAGCAGCCGCGGTAATACGGGGGGGGCAAGCGTTGTTCGGAATTACTGGGCGTAAAGGGTGCGTAGGCGGCTTAGGAAGTCTGAGGTGAAAGTCCCCGGCTCAACCGGGGGAGGACCTCAGAAACCCATAGGCTAGAGAGCTGGAGAGGGAAGCGGAATTCCCGGTGGAGCGGTGAAATGCGTAGATATCGGGAGGAACATCGGAGGCGAAGGCGGCTTCCTGGACAGCATCTGACGCTGAGGCACGAAAGCTAGGCCCAAAAGAAGTAGATGAAAGTGGACTAAACCACATGTAAACACCTGAAATGCCAGACCTGACGGGTATTCTGGGGTTGTCAAAGAAACTTCAGAACAAGCCGAAAGGAGGCATTTCAGGTGAAGAAAAAGGATAGCGCAATCATCCGCAAACGGGAAGCAGAGGTTGCTCAGCGATTGAGCCCCAGCTGGAACGGTCAAGACCCGAAACCGGTGCTCTCGCCCGAGGTCATCAGCTACGAGGTCTCGGAGAAAACGGGTGCGGTCAGTTACGGTGGTCTGGGGCTGCTGCAGCAGGTGGTGAAGTGGAGTGGGCTGGGGAAAGCCATTGACCAGGCGGTGACGCTGCTCAAACGCCACCAACCGTACCACGAATCGGACCACGTCCTGAGCCTGATCTACAACGTGGCCACGGGCGGGACCCGCTATCAGGATATTGAACTGCGACGTCAGAGTGTGAGTTTCCTGGAGGCGGTGGGAGCCGAGAAGATCCCCGCCCCCAGCACGGCCGGAGACTTTGTGCGCCGCTTTGACGCGCCCGACGTGGTGGATCTGATGGAAGCCGTCAATGCCAGCCGCCTCAAGGTCTGGGCCCAACAACCGGCCCGTTTCTTCCAACGGGCGGAGATCGACGTGGATGGGACGATGGCCCCCACGAGCGGCGAATGCAAGGAAGGGATGGAGATCAGCTACGACGGGCAGTGGGGCTATGCGCCGCTGATCGTGACGCTGGCCAATACGGGAGAGGTGCTCTATGCGGTCAACCGCTCGGGCAACCGTCCCTCTCATGAGGGAGCGGCCGAATGGCTGGATCGGAGTATCGAGCTGGTTCGAGAGGCGGGTTTTCGGAAGGTGCGCCTGCGCGGGGACACGGATTTTTCGCTGACGGCTCATTTTGACCGTTGGACGGAGGCGGGCGTGGAGTTTGACTTCGGGATCGACGCCCATCCGAGCTTCGTCAAGTGGGCGGAGGCGTTGCCAGAAGCGAGATGGAAAGAGCTGGGGCGCCCCAGCCAGGGGAAAGGAAAAGGGAAGAAGCGGCGCCAGCGGCGGGACAAAGTGAAGCCGGAGATTGTCAAGAGACGCGGGTTCAAGACGCTGACGCTGGAACGGGAAGAGATCGCGGAGATCGACTACCGTCCGAGCAAAGCGAAGCGAACCTATCGGATGGTGATCTTGCGCAAGACGATCCTGGTCGAGAAAGGCCAGAAGCGGCTGCTGCCGCAGACGCGCTACCACTTTTATGTCACCAATATCTCGGCCAGAACGTTGGGAACGGCGGGAGTCGTACGGGAAAACAACCGGCGCTGCAACCAGGAGAACGTCATTGAACAACTCAAGAACGGAGTCGAGGCCCTGCGGATGCCCTCGGATACGCTGGTAGCCAACTGGGCCTATCTGGTGATTGCGGCTCAAGCCTGGAATCTGAAGGCCTGGATGGGGTTGGTGCTGCCGGCGCGACTGCAAGCCCGAGAGCTGGTGAAGATGGAGTATCGCCGTTTCCTGCGAGAGGTCATTGAAATGCCCTGCCAGATTTTGCGCAGGGGCCGACAGTTGGTCTATCGGCTGCTGGATGTCAATGGTTGGAGCCGTCTTCTCTTGGAAGGCAGTAAGTGGTTGAAACACCGGCCAGCTACCTGAAACTGAAAGGAGATAAAGTAGCTCCGAGGGTCGCCAGAGCTGGGGCGAGGTGTCTCTACAAACGCCCCCCAAGAGGGCAGAATCGTTTTCCCTGAGCGATCGGCGTGGAGGACAGCTGAACACGTGCCTGTTCTGAGTGACTTCGCGCCGAAATTTAGAATTTAGGTCTCCAAAATGGCTCCTCGGAGCCGACAAAGGGGTCTATTTTCGAACTTGCGCTTATTTTGGGTCTAGAAGGTCCCCGAGTAACATTCTGAATGCAGGGTCAATGTTAAGCAGAGTGGTTCCATCTATTTATCGGATTAATAGATAAACCAAAATAGACCATCCTCTCTGGGATTGCCCTTCCAGACCCAACCTCTCGACGGAGGATCCGCCACCACGATCTGCGATTGTCTGATCAACTTCGGCGCGAGCTGGACCTCGGAGAACACCATCGTCTTTGCCCCTACAGAGACGGGTGCGCTATCCAGACTGGGAGGCTCTACCTGAGGGCACTCTCAGAGCAATCCAGAGATTGCTCTTCGCCGGTGTCTCGAAAAGGACCCTCATGAGCGGCTGCGGGACATTGGCGATGCTCGCATTGTGATCAAGTACGTGCTCGGCGAGGCGGTTGAGGATTCTCCAGTAGGAACGCCAACTGCACCCCTGGTCTGGTGGTCAGGAACGATCCCGTCGGCTGCCATTGGTCTGCTGATTCTCCTGATGGGTGTGCTCCTGGGCTTTCGTATGCTGCCTGCGGACAGTGCCTCCTGTGTGGTTCCGGCCATACGGATCGCTGCCGTGCCGGTCGCTCCCTGGGCCTGGACATTCCTGGAGGTTTTGCTGAGTTCGCAGGCGTTCCTCAAGCTTGTCTGGTCCACGTCCCCGCTGTGTGAAGAGAAGGAGGCCGTCATTTGTGGTGCGCATCCCGTCACAGAAACAGGCGCGCCGTCATCCCCGTCATCGCGAAATTGACGACGACCTTGCACGAAAAATATGGTAGGGAACTGGGTGTTGAAGCACCGAAGTGGGCATGACAACCCGATCAAGGTCGATAGATCAGAAAGTGCTGGCGAGGGAATTGCTGACCAGACCCTCCGCGTCAGTGGCAGTCACGTCTACTCGGTTGGGAATCAATTTGCCAAAGCCCGTGTCTACACCCAGCTGCGTGAACTCGAACGTCAGGGTTCCCGAGGTGAAACCAGCCAGATCTCTATCCTCCGGGGAGTTCACTTCGCGAGTCCCCAGAGTCAGGCCGTCCCGTGAGAACTTGAATTCCAGCTTCACGAGATCACCGTCCGGATCCTCCAGTTCTACGGTTACCTCAGCCGATTCCTCGGGCTTGGCCTGGGCCTGAACGTCGAGGATGACAGGAGCGGTAGGCGACTCGATCGAGAAGGGTAGGGATTCAGAGAGTCCACCGCCGGGAGCCGGATTGAAGACGGTTACCTGGGCCATACCTCCCTCGCTCACATCAGCCGCCGAAATCTCGGCTTGCAGCGCTTGGATGCTGATAAAGGTGGTGGACCGAGCCTCTCCGTTCCAACGCACCTCGGAGCTCGCCACGAATCCGCTCCCCAGGACCCGCAACGTGAAGGCATCGCCTCCCGCCTCGGTGGAAGCCGGATCGAGACTGCTCAACGCAGGTGCAGGGTTTGCTGGCGACTCGATGACAAAGGGGAGAGAGTCGGAAAGGCCTCCTCCGGGCGCCGGGTTGAAGACGGTGACCTGGGCGGTGCCAGCCTCGCCGATATCGGAAGCCGAGATCTCAGCCATCAGCTCCTGGCTGCCAATCACGGTGGTCACTCGCGCTTCCCCGTTCCAGCGCACCTCGCAGCCTTCCACGAATCCGCTTCCCAGGACTCGAAGCGTAAAGACAGGTCCGCCTGCCTCAGCCGAAGCCGGCTCCATAGTGCTCAAGACAGGCACGGGGTTCGGCGTGTCGATGACAAAGGAGAGGGTCTCCGAGAGCCCTCCGCCGGGGGATGGAGTAAAGACATTCACCTGGACCGATCCGGCCGCTGAGATATCGGCTGAAGAGATGGCAGCCTGTAGCTCGCTGCTGCTGAGGAAGTTGGTGGGCCGCGCTTCCCCGTTCCAGCGCACCTCAGAGGATTCGATAAAGTCGCTTCCGGAGACCTGCAAGGTAAAGGCACTGCCTGCGGCCGACACCGACGCGGGCTGCAGCGAGACCAGGACCGGCACTGGGTTCTCTCCGGTGTCGGGTTCGGCCAGCACCGTGGGAGGAACAGCGGATAGGAGCCGGATCCCTTCGGGTCCAAGAGCACCGAAGAGCTGCTGGGCGATCAGGGGCGCCGTCGAACGGAGGACGATGTAGCCGCCCGCCTGGCCGTCCGAGTCGGGAGCCAGTTCGGGCACCAGTTTGGAGAGACGGTGACCCGCCTCGAGAAACTGCTGGGACTCACCCACCAGCGTTCCATCGGCGGCTCGGACTTCGATCGTGATGTCGGCATCTTCCTTGGGAGCAAACAAGGCAAGTCCCGTAAAAAAGCTGGGTATGTTGGCCACCTGGCTGAAGACTGCCTCCAGAAAGCTCCTGGTCTGCAAGGGCAGCGCCGCCGCAAACTGGAAGCCGACCGGATCGCCGAAGATGACATCTCCGATGACGCCGGGCCCGTCCGCCTCGACCTGCAGCGACCCGACGAAGTTGGCGTCTGTCCCCTGTAGTCCGGTCACCGCTGCTGCCGGTTGGGAGGCAAATAGCGTGGCTGCGTCCTCCGAGAGCTGGTCTCCTGGATTCAGTATCCGAAAAGCCGCTTGGGCGAGCTGAGTGCCGTCCTCGGCGAAGGCCGTCAGCGTCAAGCTGCGGGCTTCTTCGGCGGTGTTGATCAGGTTGACGTTGGTAAAGAGCACCCCGGGCTGGCTGGCCAGCTGGGCCGAGAAAGACTCGCTGCCTCCGGTGTCGGAAACCGCATTGAGACCGATGACGGTGGACTGGTTCTCAAGTTGGATCAGCTCGAAACCCACCGCGCCCCCGCCTTGGGTGACGCTTCCCTCCACCCAGCCTCCAGAGATCTCCACTCCCGGCCCGAACAGGTTGCCAATCGACTCGTAGAGGAATCCCTTGGCTGGCAAGCTGCGGCTGACGGTTGGACCCGAATCTCCTGCCAGAGACATCACACCATCGTCTGAGTGCAGGGTTAGCTCCATCTCCATCGCCTCGCCACCCGGGTTGGCGATGCTCAAGAAGGTGGTGGCGGGTTGTCCGCGATAGGCGGACATGCCTTCGAAGGCGCGAGTGAAATGGAGCGTCCTCGAGGGCTGGGTGATGGTCACCGAGCCGTCCAACTTCGACAGATCGAGGGTTCCGAACTGAAAGAAGCTGCCCAGCCGAGTCTGGGAGCTTCGCAACTGGAGCCAATTCGCCTGCTCGGTTCCCGGATCCAGCCGTAGGATCTCTGTAGTCAGTTGTGCCAGCTGGTGCGCACTCTCCAGGTCGGTCCTTATGGTGGGCTCGACTTCGAAGGGTTGAGAGCCGTCCGACTCGAACCGTTCAAACTCCAACAGGCTCGAAGTGTCGCTGAGATTCGACACGGCGACTCCCACAAAGGAGTCTGTCGCCGTCTGATTGAACGGAAGGTAAAGACTCTTCCCCAGGAAAACCGGACCACCCAGTGTTTCGATCTGGCCGTTGACCTGCAGGTCGTGATCTCCTCGCTGGCCGTCCATGTAATGCAGGACGATGCGGTCTTCGAAGATCTCGGCACCCGTGCTTCCGTCGAAGAGGAACGGATAGTAGTGGGGCATTGGGTCATCCGGTGTGGGGCCGTAGTTGTAGTAGCTGTCGGGGCGGTCTGTTTCAGTTTCGAGGGTGACAGTGAAGGTCTCCGCTCCGGTGATGCCGAGCAAGGTGGCACTCGAGGATAGGGAACCTTCCAGCGTAAAGCCCACTAGCCCAGCCGCAAAGAGCACCTCATTTGGCAGCTGGGGCCGGTTCACAGGGGGTCCGGTGCTGGCACTGTGGAATTGACTGCCGGGTGACGGTGAAAGAGTGAGGGGGCCTCCGGGTGTGTCCAACCGGCCGCCTTCGGCAGGGAAGTGGGAAACGGGAATGCACCGTGAGAATCTCGAGGTGTTTCCGTCGATCGTATAGGTGGCGGTGATAATCTCCCCCAGAAGAGCGTCGTCGGTAAGGGGAATCTTCTTTCTGAAGTGGCCTCGGTCCTCGGCTTGGACTTTATCGAGAAATCTCTCTCCTTCTCCAAACTCTGTCGAATCGCATTCCAGGTTGGAGAAGAGTTCTACGATGGAGTTTGGGGGAGCACTGCCATGGATCTCCAGAACTGAAGCCTTTTCCTTGTGCTGTGTCAACACGGCGACTTGGAGATGGGGAGAACGTTTCGTTGGACGGAAGATTCCAACCTGGCCGTTGTCAAAGATAGAGTTCTGCCGAACCTCCGTATCGTCGCCTTCGAAGAAGACGTGAACGCCGTCCCGTTCGTTGAAAGCGATCGTTTTGAAAGTGATCTCGGCGGAAGCGGCCTCCCCAATGGAGATGCCATGACGGCCATTGGGAAGACCGACCTTTCCAGAGGCTGTCGTTCCAATGAGATTCCTGGTTACGCTGGCTCTAAGGCGCTTCAATGGAATACCATCTCCCAGGTTGCCCGATATCTGATTGTCGGGCCCGATGGTAACGGACCCACCACGAGGCTCCAGTTCGCAGAAGCTAAGGTCGTTTCCGATTGCACGGCGACCCGACGCGTCTGTCCCAATTCGATTCCCCATGATTCTGAGATTCTCCGGATTCTCCAGTTGAACAAATTGGATGCCGCAGAAGAGGTGGATGAAGAAGGGGTCTAGGTTTCCGGAGATAAGGTTGCCGGCACCTTTCTCGGCGGCTCCTCCTACGCTAAGGTCTCGAGTATTGTGAACGGCAATGCCTACACGGAGCGGTAAGGCTTCCGTCCCCTTTGCGTTGGTGCCGATCCGGTTCGCTTCAATAGTTCCTCCGCCTCCTGCAAATTCGATCCCGCCGCCGCCGCCACCACCCGAAATCAGATTCCCACGAGTTGTTTCCGGGTTCCGAGGCCGGTTTCCGATCTGGATACCGTGTGGACCGGCTTTGCTGTCTTTCAGATTTACGTCGTCGACCTTGATGCCAATTGGATTTTGTATTGACTGGGTTCCAGTGGCGTCGGTTCCGATGGCGTTGCCAAAGATGCGGTTGTTGTGTCCCTTGACAGCCACGCCAAGATTATTTCCAGAGATCAGGTTTCCGCGGCCTTTTCCGTAGTCGGGTATCCCATCCACCAAAGGAACCTCACCACCAATCAGGTTACTTTCCGATAGTACGAAGATCCCGACGCCCTGGTTGCTTTTTTCAGAGCTCGCGCGTTTTTCCCCAAACGTGTCGGTGCCGATGTAGTTACCCTGGATAACAGTAGAATCGCCTTCCACTCTGATTCCAAAGTCGTCGTTGCCAGAAATCACATTTCTGTCCAGGTGGAGGGGCCCACCACTGGGTTTGTCCGCACCAAAACCAACTCCGATCCGACTTCCCGTCGAATTTGGCTGGATCGCTACTCCAACGCGATTCCTTTTCTTCTCTGGTCCGCGCGCGAATAGTCCAATCGGAGACCGATGAAACTGCATCGGATTTGGTGGCGGCCTTCCCCAGCCAGCCTGATTCCTTCGTCAAACCCGTACAGGGCCAACCCTCGGACCTCGCTGGATGCTCCGGTCAGAATCAACCCGAAGCTGTCCTCCTCGAGAAAGCTTCCATCCAAAGCCACAGAGGGCCAGCAGAATTCACCTTCGATCCTGTGGGCATCGATGTCCACGCCGGACGGAACGTCCGGCAACTTGGTCTGTGGCTGGATCACAGGCGGCCCCTCCCCAGGAATGTCGAAGCGAATGGAACGTCTAGCCCCATCCACAAACTGCAAGGCTGCCCGCAGCGTGCACTCCGGTTCCGACTCGCCCTCGTGTTGGACGGGCTGCCCACCGGTGTCACATTCGGATGCCCCTTCCTTGAGCTCAGCGTCACCCGTCGAATTGACCACGATGACTGGAGCTGGCGCAAGCGTGGAACAGGGAGAAAACTCTGAGGTGCTCCTCAGCGCACCACCCGCAAAGATCTGGGTGGCCGTGGCGGTAATGAATTCTTCTGTGGGGTTGATTGGAGGATCCAGTTCGAGGATGACCTCGGCCAATCCAAGGTCGCTCGTCCGAACATCCACGGAATCGATGAACTCCTCTCCCTCCCCGGCGCCTCTGGGATCACATGCTGTGTTGAGAAAGAGCTCGACGCGAAAATCCTCTTTGGGAGTCGAGTGCAAGACCACGTTCACCGTGGCCCCGTCCTCGCTGACCACGACCACCGGGTGGTTCTGGAGATCGTTGGCTCCGGCATCCTGGTCGGGCGGAACGGGAGGATCGGGCTCCGGATCCCCATCGTCGTTGGGGGTGACTCCGGACGGGGCGAGATCGATTCCGAGGCCGCCGTTGGAATCGATGTGGTTGGCTCGAATGGTGTTTCTGGTGCCGGACTCGACGAACACGCCTGCCCGCACGTTCTCCCGCACGGTGTTACGTGCCACCAGATTGTCGTTGGACCGGATACCCACTCCGTGGCTGAAGTTGCTGAAGATGAGGTTGCCCATCACGGTCGCACTTTCGTTGAGAGAGATCCCCGGGAATTGTGGGGCGCTAGTGGTGGTACCATTGAATCCGATGGCATTGCCGCAGCCGATCTGGGACACCGACGAGGGTGGGGGCTGATCGCAGCCGATCTGGGTTCCGGCACCTGTGCCATCGAACAGCATGATTCCCTCCTCGGCGTGACCCAGACTCAGCGGCGCCCCTTGAGGGGCAACAGCGGGGGCGAGGTCGGTATGGGTAACGCCGATCCAGTTGCCCTGGATGGTTGTGTTCGACGACCCGCAGCAAACCGTGATGCCCCGCTCGCCGCTGACGAGAACGTTACCCAGAGTGTCAGACTGGCCACCAATCGTGTTCGAGGTCCCGCTCACCAGAATACTCTGATGAGAGGTTCCGGCCGCTGTTTGTCCCGTTGCATCCGTTCCCACGAAGTTGCGGAAAACGCGGTTGGCACTACTATTCAGGATGTCAATGCCAACCCGGGCGTTGGCGACGATGTTGATCTCGACCAGATTGTTGGCTCCTCGGTCGATTCTGATTCCGTCCGAGGTTCCGGGGGAGAGCCCCTGGGAGTTCAGACCAAACCAGTTGCCCACGATCTCATTGCCGGAAGCGTCAGCCAGAAGGACTCTGGCCAGGCTCCCGAATTGATTCCTCAACATGGGGGACCTGGCCCCTACGGTGTTGCCCGAGGCCCCTTCCGCGAGGGTCAAGCCGGACAATTCCGTGCCGACACCTGCCCCCTCGGCGGTCAATCCGAACCAGTTCCCTTCCACCAGCGACCCCGATGATCCGGAGCGAATCGTGACGAAGCTGCCGTCCAGGCGGAGACCCTGGAGCGTGTTGTTTCCCGCTTCGAGAAAGATTCCGAAATCCTTGATTCCAACCCTGCTTCCGGTGTCTCCGAGGAGGTGGACCGGAGCTCCCACTCCGGGAAAGGGACCCCCGCTCGCCTCGACATTCTCCACGTCGAAGTTGATGATGGCTCCTCCCACAGTATTGGCTTGCTCCAATGCGGCTCTCAAGGTACACGGACCCGTGCACTCGCCGTCTTCGCATGGAGGGATGGCACACTTCTTGTCTCGAATATCCCCATCACCCTGGAGTTGGAATCTAGCCAGACATTTGTCCCCGTTACAGAAAAAGGTCGGGTCGCCACCGTCGGTCACGGTGAAGGTCTCCTGGCCCTGCGGGCTCGCCAGCATCAGGGAATCCAGGGCACTCCCCAGGAAAGCCAGATCCTGCAAAGCCGTGGGGTTGACCCGTAAAGAGGTCACTCCAACCAATCCTTGCGGCAAGCTGAGAGTACTCTTCCTCCAAAGGGGTATGTCACCCTTGCTGACTTTCGTTTCTTCGCGCTCGTCGGCCGCCAGCACCGTGACCCGAGACCGCCGCGGGTCGAACAGGATTAGATCGTCTTTTCCGAGCAGCGAGACGCGGGTCTTGAGCAGTTTGCCCTTGAACGTTTCACCCGAAAGGCCCTGTCGCCTGGGCTGTAAGATCGGAAGTTGATTAATCTGACTGAGACTGTCCGTCTGAAACTCCAACAGCCTGACCGCCCCATCGGCCAGAAGAAGCGCTAATTCTGATGCCGAGTCTTCCTGAAGATCTCCCACCACCAGCGACGAAATCTTCGAGTCGAGAGCCAGCACCTTCTCTGGGGGAGGGAAGACCGCTGACTTTTCTTCTTGGCTCAGGCTGAGACGGCGATCTCGACCGTGAAAGACATGCAGCATGTCCCCGCTGGCAACAGCGACATCTCGCCAATAGTCGCTGTCCAGATTGCCCACGGCCAGCGAACCCACCGCTTCGGCGACTTCCAGTTCCTCAGGATCCGCCTGCCAGGCACCCTTGGGGTCTTCGAAAACCAGGACCTGGAAACCGTCCTCACGAGCGATGCCGACCACGAAGTCGGCGGCACCATCGGCCCGGTTCGTCTCTCCCGATGTCAGGGCTGTCACGATTCCCGGTAATGTCTTCTCCTGGGCCGGGAGCAGACCCCCGCTGCCGTCACCCGCCGGCAGGTAGAAGAGGTCTGAGTCCCGGGAGGCCACCAGGAGATCGGGCTGCCCGTCGCCGTTGAAGTCTTCGACTTCCAGAAAATCCGGAGAGGAAGGCACGGCATAGGTCCGGATGGGGGAATCAAACGGCGGTGGATCGTAGTTCCCTTCCACCCAGCTCCGGTAGCTTACCGTGTCGGGAGGAACGATCGAGTCTGGATTCGTTCGATGGACGGCAACCAGTCCTCCCGACGGTGTCCAGTAGCCCACCAGGAGATCGGCAAATCCGTCATTATCAACGTCCCCAGAGGACAGAGCGGACGACCGCATCAGCAAACTCGCATGACGGTATGCGTCGAGTCCGGAGTTCACTGCGTATGGCTGGCTTAGACGAATCCACGGCTTCGCGGCCCCTGCAGAAGCTGGGAACGAAAGGGTGCCTGGGAATAGAGTCGCTATGAAAACAAATGTCAACAAAGCGACACTTGGTATCGTTCTCAGCATCTGAACGGACCCTTCCCGTGAAAGAACGGAATCCCTCTAGCAGATGTCATTTTCTCTGCTACGCGGGGCGGAACGAACGTCCTATCTTCGGGTCTTCACTCGGTTGGTACGAGTCGGATTCCACAAGAACCTGACCCCCTGACGCTGACCAATCTGAGCCCGGACCTGCCACTGAACCATAAGGACATGGACGGCTGCACCACGCCACCCGATCTACAGCTTTAGGAGCCTGCGGTCCATCGTATTGTCTTGCTTGAACGGCCCAGTAGCTCAAAGCAAAAGTACTTCAGCGTACTAAATGGTAGTGGAGAGCACAAGCTGCCACGAATTTCCTCACTATCGAAGTGCCCGAAGGCCTTCGAGTGCTATTGACTTGCTGTGCTACGCAGAACGAAGCTTGTCCAACGGCGGCCCGACAGCCGTCCAATTAAATTGGTGGGCCCCTGGAACAGTAGTGTCCCAACGTTTGGGTTTCTAATCTCTGTAAAGTATTAATGAGTAATATGTTAGAGAAGATAATGGGTGTTTCCGACTTGAAAGTGAGTGTACGCTCACGCCCTTCAGTTCATAAGGAGGGCGAGCATGTACACGGGCACGACGATTTTTTCTCAGGTGATGCGGCATCTTCCCTGGCATCATTTTCATCGCATTGTTCAGCACTACGGAGGCGACTACAAGGTCAAGTCGTTCCGCTGTGCCGACCATTACCGGGTCATGGCCTTTGCACAGTTGACCTATCGCGAGAGCTTGCGCGATATCGAAGCCTGCCTACGGGCCATGAGATCCAAGCTCTTCCACATGGGCATTCGCTCCACGGTCTCCCGCAACAATCTGTCCAATGCCAACGAGAGGCGCGACTGGCGCATCTATGCCGAGTTTGCCCAAGTGCTTATCGCCGAAGCGCGCCGCCTGTACACCGACGAGGACCTGGGAGTCGACCTGAACGCGACCGTCTATGCCTTGGACTCCACGACCATCGACCTGTGCCTCTCGGTCTTCCCCTGGGCGCGCTTCCGCCGTACCAAGGGGGCGATCAAACTGCATACCTTGCTCAACCTGCACGGCGCCATTCCCGAGTTCGTTCTGATCTCGGACGGAAAACTGCACGATGTCCACGCCTTGGACCACCTGATTCCTTGTCCCGGTGCCTACTACATCATGGATCGCGGATACCTGGATTTCGGGCGCCTGTACCGACTCCATTCTGCCCGGTCGTTATTCGTGACCCGCGCCAAGGCCAACTTCAAGTTCCGCCGCCGCTACTCCCACCCGGTGGACAGAACGACGGGACTGATCTGCGACCAAACTGTCCTGCTGAGCACCTTCTATCCGGCCAAGGCCTACCCCGAACCTTTGCGTCGCATCAAGTTCTTCGACGTCACCACCGACCTGCGGCTAGTATTCCTCACCAACGACTTTGCTTCTCCCGCTCTGACTATTGCCCGGCTCTACAAGCTCCGCTGGCAGATCGAACTGTTCTTCAAATGGATCAAACAGCATCTCCGCATCAAGGCCTTTTACGGCACCAGTCCCAATGCCGTAAAAACACAAATCTGGATCGCCCTCAGTACCTACCTGCTCATCGCCATCATCCGCAAGCGCCTCTATCTCGAGTTGCCGCTCTACACAATTCTCCAGGTCCTGAGTGTCTCGCTCTTCGAGAAAACCCCAATTTTACAGGCCTTTCAGGACATGCATTACATTACTCAGAATAGTGACATTCATAAACAGTTGATGTTATTCGACTAACGCTGGGACGCTACTGCCCCTGGAATAGTGTCGGGGGCCACTTCAAAAGCGGCCAGGCGGGGCCGGGTCAAAACCGGCCAGTGATTCAGTAGTTATATCCTCCGGTTCGAGTCATTTCAATCCCTTGTGAAGCCCTCCCCGCGAAGCGGGGGGAGGAGGCTTTGTTGTGTGTTCAGCCGTAGAAGCGGTGGGAACTGTGGGAAACTCCGTCCGGGAGGAGTTTTCCAAGCGCTGTGGGAACGGTGGAAAAACTCGCCTCCTGGAGTCGTCTTCGCGAGGCAGCCGTTTTCCCACGGTTTCCATAGCGCGGCAGTTTCACGGCTTTCCGGGGTGTTGGGGGAAACTCGAGAAGCCTGGCTTCCATGGTCTCTGCTTGGTTTCAACGACACGGCTTCTTCCTGGCTTCCTTTTTTCAAAAAACATTCGCTCAGAGGCCCCTCAAGCAATGAGCTCTGCCCCACCCTGTCCTGACCCCTCCCTCGGAGCGGGCAATCTACGAAGCCTGGGGCTGAGTCCCAGGGTCTGCGAGTAGGGGACAAGCCCGCACTCACAGCACTCGCCTCGCAGGTGTCATTTCTCTTTCCCTCGCTTCGGGGTGGATTTCTCTCGTTGCTGTCGCTCGTAGAGGCGATAGCTCTTGCCCCGAATGAAGGTGACTTCCGAAGTGTGCAGGAAGCGGTCCAGCAGCGCCGAGGTGGCCGCCGTATCTCCTCCCAGCATCGCGCCCCAGTCCTCCAGGGGTCGATTCGAACTGAGGATCGTCGAGGTCTTCTGGTATCGGCGGTGCAGGATCTCCAACAGATCTTCTGCCGCCGACTCCGGCACTCTGCGGAGTCCCAGATCCTCGAGGATCAGCAGCGGGATCCGGGTCATCTCCGTAATGTAAGATCGGCGTCTGCCGGTGGCCGTGGCTTCGGCGATGTCTTCCAGCAGATCGAAGATCTGCTGCCGGTTGATGGAGGGGTTAAAGGAGAAGTTAAAGTCCTCCAAGTGCTTTTGTTCCGGAAACTGGGCCTGGCGCAAACGTCGCTCCAACAGCCGGTCCCGACGGCGGGTCAGCTCGTCATCAATCAGCAGCTCAAAGAACTCCTGATGGCTGAGCCTTCCCTGGACGGCTTGTTGCAGGCGAACGTCAAAGACCTGAGCCAGGCCCGAGAGCCGGAGGTGACGAAGTTTTCGTTCCAGTTCTGATGAGATCATTCTGGTTCTCCTGTGGGATCGGTGATCTGGTACTCGGACAGCGGTCGGATCAACTCGTGCTCGGAGGTAAACAAAGAGCGCTGCGGCACGTCCAGTCGCTTACACAAAGCCACCAGAGTCCGGTAGCGGAAGGCGTCATGTGCGAGCGCCTTGCCGCAGGCTTCGTCGACGACCGAAGCGCGGTAGCGGCGGGTCAGCGAGATCATGCCCTGCACGAGTCGGTAGGCGAGCATGTCTCGGACCTCCAGAGCTCGCTCGGCCCAGCGGTGCGCCTCTGGACCCACGGCTCGGGCTTGCTTCAGCAGATGATGCTCGGTTCGATAGTGCGCGTAGCGTTTGCGTTCCGGAAGATGGCTCGTTTCGGTTCGGAATCTCCCCGGCGGGTGCTTCGGATGCAGGGCCACCTGTTGCTCACGAAAGAAGACGCGGACGATACGATCATCCCAGTGCACGGCGACTTCACAACCGAGCAGATGATTGGGCACCGAGTAGAACGCTCGGTCGACTTCGATGTGGCCATCGGTGGAGACCGTTCGACGGCCCACGCGGAAGAAACTGAAGCGGGAATCCGGAAGCGGTCGGAGATGCTTCTGTTCTTCGACAAAGCGGGGCCAGACCTGCTGCTTGGTGGTGCCGTGGATGCGCTGGCGGGCGATTCGCTCGTTCCAACTCTGCAGATGCTCATTCTGCGCATCCAGGCTCTCGAAGCGGCGAGCTTTGAGCGCGCTGGAGTCGGTATATCCGATGCTTCTTTCGACTTTTCCGTTCTCGTTCGGAGCGCCCGGATGGATGGGCAGCACGGCGAAGCCGTAGTGGCGAGCGAGCGCACTGAAGACGGCATTGACCTCGGGGTCCACCAAGCAAGCCCGGGTGATCCCGGCCTTGAGGTTATCGAGGCGAACCACCTCCACGCCGCCTCCAAAAGCGTGAAAAGCCTCCTCGACACAGCGGATGAACGTCTTCAGTTCCTGCCGCCAGACGACTTCCTCATAGGAGTGGCACGAGTGGCAGAGGACGGCCTTGAACAGATGAGGACGGCGGTAACGACCCGATTCGGTCCGAGTCAGGGCTCCTTTGCCGAAGTCGATCTGCAGGTCCCGACCGGGGGGAGTTTCCACCCGAGCAAACACGCGAGGACTCTCCGCCTTGAGCTTTCCACAGAAGCGCTTGACGGAGTTGTAGGCTCCCCCGAATCCCTGCTCGAAGACCAGGTCCTGCCAGATCCGCTTGGCCTGCAATCCCTGCTGGAGTTTCTTTTCAATCTGCTCCCGAAAGGGCTCACAGAAGCTGCGCAGACCCGGGGGCCGCTTTGGCCGCTTTTGCTCCTCCGAGCCGGGGGCCACTTTGGCCGGTTTTGAATCTCGGGAGGGATCATAGCGGGCAATCCTCTCTCGTCGGACTCCCACCTCTCGCTCGATCCGACGATACGACCAGCCCAGCTTCAGGAGCGCCAAAACCGTTTGCTTCTTTTCCATTTTCAATGTATTGGCCATCGGCGCATCCTACGCCGGATGCGGCCCTCAATGGCTCTTGAAAATGGCCGGTTTTGAAGTGGCCCTCACTGGCCGCTTTTGGGTGGCCCCTGACATGGAATAGAAATGATTCTCTTCCAGTCTGCTCTTGTTAGCAGTGTGGACAGTCCTACCTCATAGGCAGACAACAGAATAGGCAGACAACAGATTCTATCTAGAAACCATCCTCTGAGATGCCCTTATCTTGTCACGGAGCGTCCTCCTGGAATTCTGTTAGTTATTGAATCTAAAAGAGTTGTGGAAAAGTATCAGGCAAAGGCGAATGAAGGTCACCTTGTACCAACAGTCAAGGCTGGTTGGCACTCTAAAGGGAAGATTCAGGGTGCCCACGGTTCTCCTGAGATCCCACGTTGCGGCTAGACAGACGCAAAGAACCTGGTGAATGGCGACGAAGAGCAGTGAAGGGCCGTCGGTGAATCCCAGGTGGGTGATTCTGAGATTTTGCAGAGCTGGGTCTGTCGAAAATTCTGCGAAGCGCGTTGACAAGCGGCACCCCGCTCCCGTAGAATTATCGTTTGCGAGGTCCTCCGGGACCGTGTTCTTTGACAATTTGGGAAAGAGGGCAACCACAAGCAAAGCTGGGATTTTTTGAGCCACAAAAAATTCTAGGTCAAGCTACTAAGGGTAAACGGTGGATGCCTAGGCGCGGAGAGGCGATGAAGGACGTGGCAAGCTGCGAAAAGCTCCGGTAAGCTGCTAGCAAGCGAAGACCCGGGGATGTCCGAATGGGGGAACCCGTTCCCGAGTAATCGGGATCATCCGTTTCTGAATCCATAGGGAGCGGAAGCAAACCCAGGGAAGTGAACCATCTTAGTACCTGGAGGAAGAGAAAGAAATTCGATTTCCTGAGTAGCGGCGAGCGAAAGGGAAACAGCCTAAACCCGGCTAACCTCTTTGAGGTAGGCCGGGGGTTGCGGGACCCGGCACCCGTTTTCTGGAACCTAGTCGAATCGTGCTGGAAAGCCGACTCAAAGAAGGTGAGAAGCCTGTAGACGAAAGGGGAAGGAAAACGCTGGGGATCCCAAGTACCACGGGACACGAGAAATCTTGTGGGAATCTGCGAGGACCATCTCGTAAGGCTAAATACTCATCCGCGACCGATAGTGAACCAGTACCGTGAGGGAAAGGTGAAAAGTACTCCTGCGAGGAGAGTGAAATAGTACCTGAAACCGTTTACTTACAAGCAGTCGGAGCCTCACTTCGGTGGGGTGACGGCGTGCCTTTTGCATAATGAGCCGGCTAGTTATTCTAGGCAGCAAGGTTAACCTGCAAATAAGGGGAAGCCGAAGGGAAACCGAGTCTTAATAGGGCGTATAGTTGTCTGGAATAGACGCGAAGCTGAGTGATCTACCCTTGGCCAGGGTGAAGGCAGGGTAACACCTGTTGAAGGCCCGAACCAGTGTCGGTTGAAAACGGCTTGGATGAGCTGAGGGTGGGGGTGAAAGGCTAATCAAACTCAGTGATAGCTCGTTCTCCCCGAAATAGCTTTAGGGCTAGCCTTGGGTGTTGCGTTCTGGAGGTAGAGCACTGAATGGACTAGGGCCCTTCACCGGGTACTGACTCCAATCAAACTCCGAATACCAGAAACGCCAGCCCAGGAGTCAGACTATGGGGGCTAAGCTCCATGGTCGAGAGGGAAACAGCCCAGATCGCCAGCTAAGGTCCCGAAGTGTGTGCTAAGTGGGAAAGGAAGTGAAGTTGCAGAGACAGCCAGGAGGTTGGCTTAGAAGCAGCCATCCTTTGAAGAAAGCGTAACAGCTCACTGGTCAAGCGACTTTGCGCCGACAATGTAACGGGGCTCAAGCACACCACCGAAGCTGCGAAGCGGCCGCCTTTGGCGGTCGTTGGTAGGGGAGCATTGTCTGGGCAGTGAAGCGAATCCGGAAGGATTCGTGGAGCGTAGACAAGAGACTCTGCCGGCATAAGTAGCGATAAAACTTGTGGGAATCAAGTTCGCCGTAAGTCTAAGGTTTCCTGGGGAAGGTTCGTCCGCCCAGGGTTAGTCGGCCCCTAAGGCGAGACCGAAAGGTGTAGTCGATGGAAAACAGGTTAATATTCCTGTACCACCAAACGTCCGTTTTAAGTGATGGGGGGACGCAGAAGGATAGGCGGTCCGGGTGTTTTGGACGTCCCGGTCCAAGCGCGTAGGCAGGTCCCGTAGGCAAATCCGCGGGATCGTTAATGCTGAGACGCAATGGGGATTTCCGTAAGGAATGCAAACCCGCTGACTCCACACTGCCAAGAAAAGCCTCTAGCAAGGACCAAGGTGACCGTACCGTAAACCGACACAGGTAGACTGGGAGAGTATCCTAAGGCGCGTGAGAGAACTCTCGTTCAGGAACTCGGCAAATTGCCACCGTAACTTTGGGAGAAGGTGGGCCTCCATTAGGTGAAGTACTTCGCGTATGGAGCCGAAGGGGGTTGCAGAGAATAGGCCCAGGCGACTGTTTAGTAAAAACATAGGACTCTGCAAAGTCAACAAAACGACGTATAGGGTCTGACGCCTGCCCGGTGCTGGAAGGTTAAGGGGAGAGGTTAGCTCTTCGGAGCGAAGCTTTGAACCGAAGCCCCAGTGAACGGCGGCCGTAACTATAACGGTCCTAAGGTAGCGAAATTCCTTGTCGGGTAAGTTCCGACCTGCACGAATGGCGTAACGATCTGGGCGCTGTCTTGACGAGAGACTCAGCGAATTTGTAGTACCGGTGAAGATGCCGGTTGCCCGCGGCAAGACGGAAAGACCCCGTGCACCTTTACTACACCCTAGCCTTGGTGTCCGGTGCATTATGTGCAGGATAGGTGGGAGGCTTTGAAGCCGGACCGTCAGGTTCGGTGGAGCCACCCGTGAGATACCACCCTTATTGTACTGAGCATCTAACCTCGTTCCCTGAATCGGGGCGAGAGACAGGGTTAGGCGGGTAGTTTGACTGGGGCGGTCGCCTCCTAAAGAGTAACGGAGGCGCGCAATGGTGGGCTCAGGCTGTTTGGAAATCAGCCGTAGAGTGTAAAGGTAGAAGCCTGCCTGACTGCGAGACAGACACGTCGAGCAGGGACGAAAGTCGGCCTTAGTGATCCGGTGGTTCCGTATGGAAGGGCCATCGCTCAACGGATAAAAGGTACGCCGGGGATAACAGGCTTATCTTGGCCAAGAGTTCATATCGACGCCAAGGTTTGGCACCTCGATGTCGGCTCATCGCATCCTGGAGCTGAAGAAGGTTCCAAGGGTTCGGCTGTTCGCCGATTAAAGCGGTACGTGAGCTGGGTTTAGAACGTCGTGAGACAGTTCGGTCCCTATCTGCCGTGGGCGTAGGAGATTTGAGGGGGCCTGACCTCAGTACGAGAGGACCAGGTTGGGTGCACCTCTGATGTACCGGTTGTTCCGCCAGGAGCACCGCCGGGTAGTCAAGTGCATTAGAGATAAACGCTGAATGCATCTAAGCGTGAAACTCGCCCCAAGATGAGATCTCCCTTCCGAGTAATCGGAACTGAAGGCTCCTCGGAGATTACGAGGTAGATAGACAGGAAGTGGAAGTCCGGTAACGGATGAAGCTGACCTGTACTAATCGGCCGTGAGGCTTGACCTAGGATTTTTTGTTGCCCAAACCAGCAGGGTTGTCCTTTTCCCAAATTCGATCCCGACTTTCCGGCGATTATGGCGGAGGGGCCACACCTGTTCCCATCCCGAACACAGAAGTTAAGCCCTCCAGCGCCGATGATACTGCATGGGCGACTGTGTGGGAAAGTAGGTCGTCGCCGGGATCTTTAACAAGAAAAAGCCCCCGTGAGAACGCGGGGGCTTTTTCTGTTTTCGATCCCAAGCTTCCAAACCCCAAGCCACCTAGGGCAGGGTTGGTTCCCTGGTTTCGTAGTCGACGCTTAGCTCCTTTAGGAAGGTCAGAAGGTCTGCTTTTTCTTCGTCCGTAAGCCCTGCTTCCTTGGTTTCACGGAGGTTTTCCTCGTCTAGCCACTCGTTGGGCCTGCCGCCATCCAGCATTAGATCAACCGCTTCTTCCAGCGTGGCTGCGCTGCCATCGTGGAGGTAGGGTGCTGAATCAGCGATGCCGAGAAGCGTGGGTGTCTTGAAGGCGCCGGTGTCCTTTTCTTCACCACTGACCTTTGCGCGACCGATGTCGGGCGTCTCAGCGTCCATGCCGATGCCGACGTTGTGATACTGCAGATCGGTCAGCAGCAGGCCATCGTGGCAATTAGAGCACTTGGCCTTTTCGTCGAAGACGGCGTAGCCGCGACGAGCCGCTTCGCTGAGAGCGGATGCGTCACCACCCCGGAAGCGGACCCAAGCGGAGCCGTCGGCGACGATGGTGCGCATGAAGGAGGCCACGGCCTGAGCCACATTGTCTGGAGTCGCGTCGGAGCCGAAGATTTTCTGGAATTGCTCCTGGTAGCCGGGGATCTGGTTTAGATTGGCACAGATATCGTCCATCCTGGGCGCATCGTCCTTGCCCGAGGCCCCCATGTTCCCGCCCTTCCAGGCTCCCTTGACTTGAGCCTCGAGACCCTTGGTTCGACCGTCCCAGTAGAGCTCAGAGTGGTAGCCGATGTTCCAGAGGGTGGGACTGGATCGAGTGAGGGTCTTGTCAAAAGCCCCAATGGCAAGAGGCTTGCCATCCGTCAAGCCATTCTCCTTGAGGTGGCAGCCATAACAGGAACGAGCTCCGTCACCGCTGAGGCGCTGGTCGTAGTAGAGCTGCTTACCTAGCTCGACTTTCTCGGCGGTCATTGGATTGTCCGCCGGAATCGCCATGGCTTCATAGCCGGCCAGGGATGGCCATTCAGGCGCCTGGACTTCTTCCGCGGGCGTCGGAGCTTCCCCGCAGGCCGTCAGGCCAACTAGAAGAGCCGCTGCTAATGTCCATGCGATACTACTTCCCTTTGCACCAGAACCTTGGGTTCGATTCATGCTCATCCTCCTGTGGGTTTCTGTGAGACCTCATTCTAGCCTTCGATCAAGCAGGCTGCAACAAGCGAGATGGGGCTCGTCGAACCTTCAACTTACCTGTCCCGTGCAAGAGACTTGCGCTAACCAAGGCTCGGCGCCAGTCCAAACCCGCATTTGCACAAGCCGGCTTGACTCTAACTCTTTGATGGATTACTTCTAATCTACTGTTCCCAGGTGGGACTGTTCTCGGACTCGAGAATCAGGGCTCATTCTGATGTGTGAGAATTGAGCAGGGAGGGAGAGGCAAATGGAGATTCTTTGGTTTCTGTTGATCGGTGCGGTAGCAGGTTGGCTCGCTGGAATGATCATGGGCAGGGGAGGCGGCCTCATCATCAACATAATCGTTGGTGTGATCGGAGCCGTTCTTGGGGGATACCTGCTTGGTATGGTGGGTGTCTCGCTAGGCGGCGGGCTGGTAGGCTCACTACTGACGGCAGTCATCGGAGCCGTGGTGCTCCTCTTCATTGTAGGTTTGATCAGAAAGTAAACTAGAGATACTGAGCTGAGCTCAGTGGCGTTGGCTCCTCCCGGAACCCAGCTCCAGCGATCATGTCAGCCCAGGTTCCCGCATGATGTCGTGAAGTCAAGCGTGCTTGGCGCAGCGGAAACTGAAATGGCACAGAGCAAGAGAATCGAACCCTCACGGGTTGCTCTTCAGTCGGACTTCATGGCCACCAGCAGGGGATGGCCCAAGGTGTCACCATTGGGCTGGAAGCCATTGCCGTCGACGTCCACATAGATCGGATTGGTGAACGCAACCGGCCGCATGTGGGCTTCTGGGCTGCGGCCCCATCCCTTTTCCAAGGTGCTGGACTCACTGGTGGCGACCACGATCAGATGGGCGTCCCGTGGCAGCTCGATGCGGACCTGCTGCTCGAACTTGACGACCCCGCTCTGAAAGGACTGTTCATGAGACGAGCGCGTATAGTTGTACTCTGGGAGTGGACGGCTGTTGACAAGGACTTGAACCCGATCGATGTCGATCCAATTGGGAGCCTGGACCCGAACGCGAAGTGTGACGCCAGCGGGAGAGGTGAGTCTGGAACCGATCGGTAGTCCTTGATCCGTTGTTACTTCGAGAAAGGGCCCGTTTGTGATCATCATTTGACCGGCCTTGGAATTTCGGATCACCTCACTCGGATCGATGTCGCCCGGTTCATCGGTAGAACTGGGGACGTAGGTGCGCCATCCACCCACGCCGTTACCGCCGAAAACCCGGTGTGCATCACTAACGGCAACACACCAGACATGTCTTCCCTGGTTTAGTAGCTGCAGCCAACCGAAGGTGCGATTTTCTGTCTCAACCCTCTCTCCGTTTTGAATCCGAAAGTAGGTCGGATCGGGGTTCAAGATCTCCGTACTCCAGACTTCTGCGGCGTCGATCAGCGACTCGAAGCCGATAAAACCTCCGTCGCCGACGCCGTCAGCGTCCCTGTCATTGAAGACCTCACCGACTCGAGGGTGATTGGCCTGAACCCATCGATCCGGTCCAGCGTCGAAGAGATTTCTCAGGACGATCGCGTTCAGGCGGGGATCAAACTGCCACTCCGGAGCTCCGCCGTCCTGGGCTAGAGGGGTGTATTCGAGAGGGAATGAATTGAAATGTTGGCCCCTTCCCGTCAGCTCGACGCCAACCGTTGTGAACAGCAGGCGGGACAAACCCAGTCGCTTGATATACGGACTCCAGTCGTAGATGCGGTTGTGCTCGGTGGTGGGAATGAACTCTAACTGTTCGGCCGCGAAATTGATAAGGCGATCATTGGTATTGCAATGGTTGTCACCGCTCGGAGTGGAGTGCGAGTGATAATCGGTGCTGATCCAGCCGGAGGTATCCACCGTGCGCGCCAAAGTAGCGTTGATGTGGAGCTCTTTCTGTGGTTCTACCCGGACTTCCTTCTCGACGAGATCGTATTCAGGACCTCTTGTGATCCTCACCAGGTAATCCCCCGGGGGGACTTGTTGGGTGAAGGCACCGTCGTGGGTCTGATACTGGTGGTCGCAGCCGTGGGCCCGGTAATCTGTGCCGAAATCGGGCGTATCCGTGCCTTTGATTCCAAGAAACTGGACTTTGGCAGGTGATGGTTGGCCGCTGCTGTCACGAATCTGGAAGGACACAGCGGAAGCGGGAGGCGGCGAGAGCTCGAGCGTCGCAGTTTGGTCCTGGGCCACGACCAACGAGAACTGCTGCTCCGGTCTTCCCAGGTCGACGAGGATCCCTTCGTATTTTCCAGGGGGAAAAAGGAAGTTCACGCCTCCCTCGGGACCGGGATATGCGGGAAGCTGGACACCGTTGACGGAAATCAGCAGGGAAGCGTGAAGGGCAGGTTTTCCAGCGCTGTCGACCACGCTGCCTTTGACGCGTCCACTAGGTCCAAGGAGACTGGAGGCGAGGCCGAAAGCCTCCAGAGGCGAGTCGGCCACCACCAAGGCAAGAGCGTAGCTCCTCTCCTGGCCAGGCTGCAGCTGAACCTTGTCTTCTAGGAGTGAGAGACCTTGTCTGGAAAGAGGGGCCCAGGCATAGGAGCGCTTATCGAAGGGGTCTATGCTGTCTCCAACCCGGATGTCGCCTGCCTTCCAAACCGCCGAAAACTGGGCCAGTTTCTCGTAGCCTGCGGGTGATTTCCATACCGGCAGCGGCTCGATTTCTCTTGTCTGACTCGACTCATTGCGAAAGGTCGAAAGGATCTCGAGGTGCTGCCAGCCCGCGCCCAGGGAGTAGACATGTCGGGTGTAGAGTCCGTCACCTGTGGAGGCCGTCGTCACCGCTTCGATCGAAGCGGTGTTTCCGCTAGCGGAGAGGATCTTGACGTAGCTGACCTGGCCACTCTGATGCCCAGGACGGAAAGAAGTGATCTGGTCGTTCTCGGCTCCCACCAGATCGAGATCGAAGACGGTACCGGGAATCGAAACACCCCGATCGTGCATCATGTTTGCCCTCCGGTTGGGCAGGTCCCCGCTGATCAAGGCATGGATTTTCCGGTTGCGCAGTACAAAGTCACCGATAATCCCATCCGCCTCTTTTCCCTTGGGTAGCAGCCGGGTGTTGTGTTTACCGATCTCTATCGCCTCTGCATTGTGGCTCGATAACGTCAGAGCGAGCGTCAGGACGATGACGCCAATGGTGCAGGCAATCAGGATAGATCGTGGTATTCGAAGGCTCAGAGGGCGCATTTGACTTTTCAAGGTATTTTCCTTTCTCCAGTGTACTTAGGGCCAGATAGCCCTGGGATGGGTTCCTACGACCCCGCCATGCACTGCGATAGAGGTGCATGACCGAATATGTATTGTAGCAGGAGAACTGCATCCAAAACATCGATCTTGGCGTCGCTGTCCAGGTTGGCTGCAAACAGAGATTGCCCTGCCAGCGGGGCCTTCCCTGAGATGTCCTGCAGAATAAGGATTAGATCGAGGACGTCTCTCGTTTGATCCCCATTGATGTCTCCAGGGCAGACCGGTACAAGTGCTGGATCATTGGTGAGGTCGAACTCTATCTGACCCGGAACCCCTGCACCCACTGCCAAGACCTGGAAGCTTCCCGGAAGCAAATTGGCGCTGAATCGGGAGGAGGTAGCCAACCCATCTCCCGAGGTAACGGTAGTGAAGAAGACGGTTCCGTCTGCAAAGGTTCCGCTGGCACGAGAGAGGGGGGCGGAAAAGGTGACCTCAACGCCGCCGACGCCTTGACCATTCCGTTCAGTAACCTTGACTTGCATCGGACTTGAGAACTCACTCCCGATCTCGATCAGCTGAAGGTTCCCTCCAAACCTGGAAATTTCCAGATCGGCCGGAAGGTGAAGGGACACGACTTCGGCTCTCTCAGAATCCGCGTTGTGGTGGTGAAGCAGGAGAAGTCGGAGAGGAGCGGCAGAAGCAGACGCTTCCACGGCAGCGGCCATGTCCACATGCACCTGAATCGGGCTTCCGTCGGGATGCAAGGGGAAGCCTGAAAGGCCCGTGGAGGACATGTCTATGACGGGGTTGGCTGCGTCAAAGCTGCCCCCGCTGATCTCGTCGCTGAGGCTGTCTCTGACTGTCGTCCGCGCCTTGTAGTCGAAGCTTGCAGACTCGACGCTGAGGCAGAGACTGTCGTAGGAGACGGGAAGGATCATGACGTTGTTATTGAAAAGTGCAGTATCAGCCAGATCCGGAGGAACGATGTTTATCAGGGAGTCGGGCGCGCGTTGCTTCGTCTCCAGGTTGGTCACGGTCGTGATGAACGTGTCCGTGTCGTTGCTCCCTCCGGCTGCTCCTGAATTCGAGGCGAGGAGTCGATAGTCATCGCTGCCATCCTGATCGGTATCGATCAGGATTTCCACATCCAAGCTATTGGGGGTCGTCCAGTCTTTCCGGCTCGCCAGACCGAAGTAGAGATGAGCCTCAGAGAAAGCCTGAACAAAGGGTAGGTCGGTGGTAACACCGACCCAAAGGATATCAGCAGCGGCATCCAGGAAGTCGTCTGAATCATTGGCGGGGCTTTCTAGCCCGAGCTCGAAGACGCTAACCAGGGGTTGGGGATGGGCGGACTCACCGCTGACTGGAATAGAGACGGAAATGTGATCGTCCTGGCCAAAGCGTGAAAGGCTATTCGAGGGGCTTCGCGGAAGGGCCAGATGGGCGACATCCGCATGCATGGCAGAAGCGGCGTTGATGACTCCGTAGTAGGGAAGACGCAAGGGGAGCACGCCATCGTCGAAACGGATCTTGCCACTTACTTCGAACAGGGTGTGGCGGGGCTCGCCCGCCTGCGTCAACGGCGTGGTGGGGTCGGTGGTCCGGTCAAACTGGAGCGGGTCTGCCTCGAAGCGCAAGACGGCCGTAGCAGCGGAGTCGGCGGGAACGATGACCGTATCCTGGAGGGGTGTCAGGGAGGTGCCCGCTTCACCCACAGTCTCTTCAACCTCAATACTGAAAGTCTTTGCTTGGGAGCCATGATTCGTCAGAACAAGAGTGTGGTCTCTTGAGTAAGAACGGCTCAACCGGAGACTGCCCAACGACAGCGAAACCTCCCCCAGGCTATCCTGCGAGGCGACGGTTACGCTGGTTTGGGCTGCAAGATCCACACGAGCTCGACCGGCGCCGGCACGTGATTCAGGGTACGTGTTCCCGCCGGCATCGAGCATCATGCCAGCGGTATTCATCAGTGCCGCCTTGATCTGCTCGGCCGTCCAGGTTGGGTGGAGTTGTCTTAAAAGAGCAGCCATTCCGGCGACGTGGGGAGTGGACATGGAGGTGCCCTTTCGGGCTCTACCGCCCGTCCCTGTTCCCACCAGGGAAGATAGAACATCGAAGCCCGGGGCGGCAAGCTCTGGCTTTAAGAGGTTGCCCTTGGTGCTGGGACCTCTCGAGCTGAAGTCCCTGATCAGGTCAACCAGATCGGGCTGGGAGGATGTGATGCCGTCTTGCAGATGCACCTCCACAGAGCTAGCCAAGATCGAGGACTCGAAGAGGTTACCGGTGGCGAGAGAGATCAAGACTCCGGAAATTGTAATGTTGGCGGAGCTTCCCGACATTGAAATCAAAGGGCCCTCCACGTTGTTCTTAACCACGACCGCCAGGGCTCCAGCTTGCTGTGCATTCAAGACCTTGGTTCGAAAGGTGCAGTCGCCCCGTCTGAGTAAGGCGATATTTCCGCTGATAGCAGAGATGTTGTTCAAAGTCGAGCAGGCCGTGTCGGGGTCGGTAAGGGATAAGCTGCCCGAAATGGGTCCGGTTTCTGACAAAGCCCTCGTCAGTTGACCTTCCTGGGCCTCGTAGAAGCCCTCGATCGCAGCTGGGCTGGTTACCCTGATGCCTTCAAGGACGACTCCATCATCTCCCGAAGCGGCAACCGAGATAGCACTCGGAGCCATACCGGGTGCAGCGACGGCGTAGAAAGTATTTCCATTATTGCCGGCAGCGGCTACCACCGACGTTCCCAGGTCGGCCGAATTCTTGATGATCTCCACCTCGGTTTCCGAGGAATCGATGCCGTTCGCAAAGGCGACGCCTACCGACAAATTGACGACGTCCAGACGATCGCTGAAGTCCCCATCATCGTTTGGGTCGGCAGCGTACTCCAGGGCAGCCATGACCAGCAGGCTCGCGCCCCGACAGCCGAAAACCTTCAAGGCGTGGAGCTCTGCCCCCGGGGCAACGCCGGGGGCAATTTCGAACTGAGCGAAGTCCAGGCCCTCTGTGTAGGGGCCTTCAAAGCCATCTCCTCCGAGGGTAACACCACGACCAGCTGCCGATCCTGCGACGTGAGTTCCATGTCCGTTGCAATCCAAAGGGTCGGTGTCGGGGATCGGCGTGTTGATTCCCGGATCATCGGACGAGGCATCATAGGAGTTGCCGACGAAGTCGTGCCCGCCAACGACCTTGGTGTTGGGGAACGTTCCGGGCTCGATGATCTCGGGGTCGTTTTCTCTATAGTCCGGGACCAAACCAGAGCCCCCAAGTTGGCGTGTGTGTAGTCGATACCGGTGTCAATAACGCCGATCGTGATGCCGCTGCCATCCCGAGAGAAGCCCCCGCTGCCCCAAACGACGGGAGCTCCAGTGTAGGGAACGCTGGAATCATGCGATATCTCATGCAGGGTCACGGGATCAGTCCGTAAGACCTCCGGCATTGACTGGATGTCTGGAAGGCTGGAAACCGGCAGTTCCACTTGAATGGCGTTGGCCAGCCGCCGATAGCTGAAACTGTGTCGAGCGCCCAGGAAGCGGAGCTGCGTCAGGACAGACTCCTGTTGTGCGCGAATCTCTGAGATTCTTTGTTTCACACTCGCAGTCGACCGTCGGAACGAAGGTGCACGGGCTTCGAGGAAAGTTTGAGCGGCGGGGTCCCCGCGTAAGACCACATACACAGGAATCATCTTTTCGGGAGCTTCCACTGAGTTGGCGGCAGCCTGGCTTGATGGAATGATACTCGCTTGTTTGCGAAGCTTTTCAGTAGCCGATCTGACACTGGTTCTTAGGTCCGATTCGATCGCCAGAAGGTGGGGAAAAGGCCAAAGGGCCAAATACCCCAGGATAAGCGCAACTCGTCTCTTCATTCTGTCCTATTCTAATCGAATTGCCTTGCACGGCAATCCGCACCGGTGGATCCAGTTCTTCTGGATTGGGGGCCGTCTCTATTTTGTTGAATAATCTGCTCGTCGTAAGTGAGACTCGAGCGGCGAAAGTCAAAGGAGCCCTAGCCAAGCGCGTTGCAGTGCAGCGTCCAGGTGCTAGCGAGGCGATAAAAGTTAAGGATCGACCTGACTCGAGAGAGACCTATTTAAGCCCTGGCTATCTACTAAAGAACATCTTTGCGATCTGCAAGAAACGCCGATCTCGTTCCCGGCGTCTGGACGCAACTGAATCGGGAGTGTAGTCATAGAAGCCCTTTCCCGATTTCGCCCCCAAATGACCGGCTTCGACCAAGCTTCGGATCGATGCCGGGAGCTCGGCACCTGAGCAGATGTGGGGAGCCAGGTTCTGGAAGACACTTGCACCGACGTCGTGGCCCGCAAAGTCGGCAACTTCGAGAGGTCCCATTGCAGCGAGTCGAAGGCCCACGCTTCCTCGAATGGCTCGGTCGATGTCCTCCGCACTCGCCACGCCCTGCTCCAGAAGATCACAGACCTCGCGGAGGATCGCGATTTGGATTCGGTTTACCAGGAAACCTGGTAGCTCCCGGTTGAGAAGAATGGGGAGCTTGCCGATTCGCTCGGCCAGCTTCACCGCCACCTGGGCTATCTCCGGATTCGTGTTTTCTCCGGGTACCACCTCGACCAGTGGAACGATGTGGGGAGGGTTGAACCAGTGGGTGACGATCGCCCTATCGGGTTGACGCATCCGTTCCGAGATTTGGGTTATCGGAAAGCTCGAGGTGTTGCTGGCGAGGATGCAGTCGGAGGGTACGAAGGCCTCAATCCTGGAGAAAAGCTCTTGCTTGACTTCTAAATCTTCGACAACTGCCTCAGTGACAAACTGAGCGTCATCGAGCGCTTCCTTCTCGCTCTCACAAGGCAGAACTCGGCCCTCGATTTCCCGGATCGATTCTTCGTGGTAGATACCAGCTTCGAGCATCTGCTCCAAATTGGCCCGGATTCTCTGGGTAAGACTGTTTCGAGCGGCGGGTAGCTCATCATAGCACCGTACTTGGCAGCCTCCGGCCGCAAAGCACTGTGCGATTCCATGACCCATGGTTCCGAGTCCCAGAACCGAAACACGCTGGACAGATTCAGCTTTCATTGAATGCCTCATATTTCAGACCAGTGGGGCCCCCAGCTAGGCTGGATCATTCAGGGAAAAACTTTGGGTCCGGCGTAGCGGTGGGCTCCAGGCCACCGTCCGAGCCAAAGGCTCGGAAAAATAAGACTTCGGCCTGGAGGCCCAAGCTACATTCGCCAAATCAAGTTTCAGGTTAGTGGGGTAGTCTATCCGTTCGCGGCTGCTTACTATTCAGGTCAGTCCCCCGCCCAGAATCTGTCCGACGATATCCAGATGCACTCGCTGGCTCCAAGCCTCGATGAGCCTTCTAAAGATGGGTCCCTGTACTTCACCAGTCCCGATAGGCGAACCATTGATCCGTGTTACTGGGGCCAAGCAGTAAGGCGTCGTAAGAAGAAGAGCCTCATCGGCGTTGACGACATCGTAGACCTGGAAATCCTTCTGCTCGAAGCCGATTCCGAGCTCCGCACACAGCTCCCTCACCGTTAGCAGGCTAATTCCAGGGAGACTGTTTCGGAAGGTGGGAGCGATCAAGGTAGAGTCTTGAACGATCGCGAAATTTGCCCCACTGGTCTCGGTCACGTTGCCGTCGAGATCGAGAAACAAGCTGATTGCCTGGGGATCGACCTGATGTGTCTGCTGGTCCCCCAGCCATTGGTACATTCGGCTCCGATGTTTGATCTTGGGGTCTACACACTGGGGTGGCAGATGGCGAATGGAGGGAGTCACCAGGTGGGCTCCCTCGGTGAAGAGGGACGTGAACCTTCCAAAGTGTAGGGGGAAGGTGTGAATGCAAAGGGTAGGGCTCGTTGGGGAGTTCGAGGGTCCCAGGCCGGCGTAACTCGGAATTTCACCCGGTGTGATGAAATGGACGAGATTCAGGTCCTGCTCCTCAGCAAGGAGCGACGCGTTCTGTGCTGCTACCTCGAGCGACACCTCCTCCATCCGAGCCCTGTCCAGTGG
Organism: Acidobacteriota bacterium; assembly: GCA_965219855.1. Lineage (GTDB taxonomy): Bacteria > Acidobacteriota > UBA6911 > RPQK01 > JAJDTT01 > CAUZIZ01. The sequence continues at coordinate 54,085 of CBDCOR010000002.1, read as the reverse complement.
AGGAGATATGCCGGCATAGCGGCAGGAGCGGTAAAGACGTCTCAAATGGTCGTCAAGGCGGAAGGGTTGGTGTTGGAACGTACGTGTCATCTCGGTAACGGTCGCGCCGAGGACGACACCGGCATCATAGATTGCCAGGGAAGCCTCGGACGCGGGTACCAAACTGTCCTTGAGGTAGACTACTGCTCCCATCGGCGCTCCTCGGATCTGCTGGGGCGAGGGTTCCTGCGTAAAGGAGCGACCCGCTACAGCTTTTCTCCTAGCTGCTGTTCTTGAATCCGCTCGATTCTGGCCAGGTTGGAATTCGAGGCTCGGGCACCCAGATTGTCGTTCGTCTCCTCTACTTTCATCAGCTTTCCTTCCTATCTGCACCTTATTGAGATAGGCGACAGTGTAGACGATCACGGTCAACAACGACAGATTGCAGCGCTCGTTTTCAGAGGCGATTAGATCGACGAGTGAGCAGCGCGCTAGCCAGTCCCAGGACCAACGCGAGGAGAACCTTGAGAGGCCAGAGGACGAAAGTGTAGTAGATAGAGGCCAGCAGCAAGAGCGCGATTGTCGCTAGGAGTCCCGCGCTGTAGCGGTGCTCGAATTTTTTTTCCCGGGAAGTCTCTTCGCTGTTAGACATTGGTTACCATAGAACGACAAAGAGCAGATAGCAGACGACGACCAGATAGACAATCATCCACAAGCCTGGACGTCGGAACCAAGTGACCTGGTTCGCAGGGAAAGGGAACTCGGGCTTTTCAGGTGTCTTCAGAAGGGTTTTTTGCAGCCAAGTACCCTTGAGAATTGAGAGGCGCCTGCCCATCAGCTCGCGGACGTTCACCTGCGGTCTCTCGCGAGTGTAGACCAGACCTTCGATCTCCTCCGCGGTGACAGGTCCTCTTCTCAGAGTGATCATTTTGGAAGCGATCAACATAACGCTTGCGGGAAGAATAATGTTCCACAGGTAGGCCCACCACATGTTGGTGTACCAGGAAGGGAGAGGCCACTGAAGGCGATCCCCTAGAATCGACGATATCCCGTAGGCGAGCCCCGTGAACAAACCGATGGCCCCTGTTGCACGGTGAACACGGCTGAAGATACCCAGCAACATGACCGTCATGAGCGGCACTGCGATGGCGCCGGCGATTCGCAAATAGAAGACAAGCATCCCTTCTTCAAGGAAGGGAACATAGACGAAGCCGAGGGCCAGAATCACTGGGACGGAAATCTTTCCCACCCGAGTGTAGTGGGCATCAGTTGCTCGTTTGACCAGGAACCGGGCATAGACATCTCTCACGAAGAGGCTTGAGATACCCATTCCGATCGAGGCGAAAGTAGAGTAGCCTGCTGCCACCAGTCCCGCCAGGACCAATCCAATCAATCCTGCCGGAAGGTATTTCTTGGCCAACAGAGGATAGGCGGAGTCGATGATTTCCAGGTTAGGGAAGTCAGCCCGAGCCAAGGGTCCGAGGCTCACGTTGAACCACAGGCAAAACGCCGTGATGCCGCTTGCGAGTAGCGCTCCCATCTTGAAGTCCCACTCCGATCGCGCACCGAGGAACCGAATCGCCTCGTACTGGTTGATAACGGCATACGTCGTGAGACCCACGATCAATCCGAACACCACCAGCCAGGGCGAAGCCTCCGGCGGCGAGTACCCTCCAACGTGCAGGAGGACTTTGGGAAGACGCGAATCTATGGCAGACAACTTCTGGTCCAGGCCCTGCCAGCCGCCTACGCGAAACCAGACGATTCCCCACAAGACCACAGAGGACACGATCATGGCCATGGCTTGGAGAGCATTGGTTATCACATCTGACTCCAGGCCACCCGTGACGACGTAGAGAACCGCAGTGGCTGCGATGGCTACAACAATACTCCAGCTCCAAGAAGGGCTTAGCTCCCCAATGATGTTGAGTACCAGATAGAGTGAAAAGAAGATATTTCCAACCACGTTGGTTCGAGACTGCAGGTTGATCAGGACCGCCATGATCCGCGTCGCCGGCCCGAAGCGGAACTCTAGCCATTCGGCATTGGTGTAGACACCGGATCGGTACATGGGCACGATGACGAAGCAGCTGAGCACGAACCAGCCGACAGCAATTCCAAGCCACCATTGAGAGATCTGAGAGAGACCAAAACGGTAGGCACCCCCTGCGATGGCGACGTAGTCACCACTGTCGACTGCAGTCGAAAAAGCCGACAAGCCGACAGCCCACCAGGGGAGCGATTTTGCTGCCAGGTACCAGTCGAAACTCTGCTTGATGCCTTTGAAGGTGATCAGCCCGTAGAGGACGATTCCGAGGTTGACGACCAGGACAAGCAGCCAATCCACCAGTGTCATAGGTATTCTCCGGTCATCCAGAATAGCAAAAAGTGGAGGGGATACAATGGCCTGATTCGACTGGTCAAGGCGCTTCTGTCAGGGATACGGTGTTCAAGGGTACTAGGGCAGCGAACTTCACGGGATGACGGGTAAGACGATATGGGAAGGGCATTGTCGACTGTGGTAGATCGTGTTGTCGGCCTCTCTCCTACGCCTGCTTCGACCCAGAGGTTCTCCGGTGTTCGGATTCACGTCGAATCTGGGAAAGTTGCTGGAAGAGATATCTAGCCGGATGGCGTGTCCCTGCTTGAACAGGTTGCTGGTCGGGTACAGAACGACGGTGAGAGGATAGACTTTACCTGGTTCCAGGAAAACTTCCTTTTCCCTGGAACGGGCAAAGCGCGCCCTGAGGATACTGTCGGTCAGGTTCAGGGCGTAGCCCTGAGGATAGTCGGAGTTTGGGGGGTAGCAGTCGATAAGCTTGGCCGTGAAGTCGGTATCAGGAGCCGAGGAGACGATCCAGAGTTTGACCTCGATCGGGCCCGTGATTTCTACATCCTCTTCCAGCGGTAGGCTCTTGAATACGACGACATCCCCGCGGGATCCAAGGGGTAGGAATGGGAGCTTGCAGCCGAAGAAGCGGTCAGACTCACACTGGTCGTAGCCTCCGCAGGGGGTGATCTCCTCGCGTCGTTCGGTTCCAGCAGGCTGGTCCGGGGCGGCCCCATGGGGCAGGGGACTGAGAAAACTCAACGAGGAGAAGTTGCCGCCGATTGTAGGTACCGGGTTGCCCGGATCAAAGTGGTAGGTCGAATGTCCTTCGTCTTCAGCAGGGAGTTCAGTCTGCAGGAGTCCATTGCCGTGAAGATAGAATCGGGTGAAGCTGGTTCGCGCTAGAGGCCACTCTGTTTCCCGACGCCAGGATCCGCCGTGGTCAAGGTGCCCTGAGAGAGTCTTTCTGCCCGAGCCACCACCCATAACGAAGATCTGGACGGGAGCCTCCCGATCGATGCCGGCGTCCTTGTTCTTCAGCCAGGTGTCAAACCAGCGGAGATGCAATTTATCGAAACTGTCCAGGGCGGCGGCATCACCGAGGTCGATGTCACCGGAGGTCCGCTCCTCCGTAGTGTAGGTGCCGTGTGTCCAGGGACCGATGATGACCTTGATCGGGCCTTTCTTGGAACGGCTGAGGGCACTGTAGGCATCCAGGGTGGCGCGAGTGTAGGAATCGTACCAACCACCCACGAGAAGGGTTGGAACGTCTGAGTGCTGATCCAGAAATTCCTCGATGGCAAAGCCCGGTTGCCTCCAGAAATCGTCGTAAGTCCCGCGCGTGTAGATATCGAAAATCCAGCGCTCGTAATTAGGTATCAGTGACAACTGGGTCTGGCCTTTCTTGAGCGGCAGGCGCTGCAGCCACTCCCTAAACGAAGGTCCGGTATTGAGGGCTGCCTGAACCCAGGGTTCGTGCTTGAGGGTAGCACTGCTGTTTTGGGCCGAATGCCAGAAGGCCCAGGCCATGAAACGAAGCTCGAAGGCACCGCCCTGTCGAACCGAGCTGGTGTGAGCGTTCCAGCCACCCATGTTGGGAATCATGCAGCACAAATGGGGAGGATTCTGAGAGGCCAGGGCACTCTGGGTCCAGGACATGTAGGATGTCCCAAGGGTGCCGACACTGCCGTTGCACCAATCCTGAGCTGCGATCCATTCGACGGTGTCGTAACCATCGCTGGGTTCGTTGGCGAGGAAGTACAAGTCTCCCTCCGATCCGTAACACCCTCGGCAGTCCTGAAGTACGACCACATAGCCATGAGCAGCGAAGAATGAGGCTCTGGCGCTGCGCTCCGGATCCTGCTTGTCATAGGGCGTCCTTTCCAGCAGAACCGGGAGTGCCTCCGATGAACCTTGACTCCGAGGGGTGTAGACGTCAGTGGCAAGCTTCACCTGGTCCCGCATTTGGACCATGACGTTACGCGCAATTATCAAGTTCGATCCCAGTGTCGTATTCATGGATTACGGTCTCTCCTACGCTTTTTTGGACGACTATAGCATGGCGACGCAGTCCAGATTCAGGAGACGATTCAAGGGTGTGCTTCACGGCGAACGGGAACATGGGGAACGCCAGGGCAATGAGTTAGACTCCTGGAGTCGTGGGGATGAAGGACGCGGAATTACTGGAGCAGCTGGAAGAGATCATAGGACAGCTGGGAATCGAACTGGTATGGGACGATGGCGAATTCAGGGGTGGGATCTGTAAGGTCGAGGGCAGGCAGCTCTTTCTCATGAATCGAGGACTCCTCATTTCCCAGAAAGTAGAGATTCTGTGCCGTGAACTCTCTTCCTTAGATCTCTCGCAGCTTTTCATCCTTCCCCGGGTCCGTCAGCGGATAGAACAGGCCAGGAGGCCGATGCCGCCGGCTAGATCGAGAAGCAAAGGTGATCGGGGACTGCCGCCCAGAGTTGAGAGAGACGGTTCTTACCAAGCTTTGGAAACGTCGACTTCGACTGATTCGATGAGGAGTCCGACATCGTCGGTGTCCTCTGCGGTAGATCGAATTCGTAGATAGTTGGCTCCCAAGGTTTCTCTCAGCAGGGGTAGCACCGTCACTTCCTTCTTGTCCAGTTGAACGGTGCAGCGACGCCTTTGGTTGTTCCACTCCAATGTCAGGTTGTACCACCGATCGGACTCCAGGCGCGTTCTTCCTCCAAGTTTTCCCTCTTCGTCGATTGAGAGGTTATAGATGCTATGGATGTGATCTTCCTGGTCGAATGGGGTCGAGAAGTGGTCGGTCAGGGCAATTAGAATCCCTTTGGCTCCCGGCAAGCGCGAGAATCGGAGTCTGAGACGGCCCTTCTTTCCGATCGGAAAGTTTCTCACCGCGGCTGCCGACCAGATGGCTTCAGGCTTTCGGATCTGAAGTACCTGGGCGCCCCGCTTTCGGGGATGGGGGATGAGAGCTACTCCCTTGGTACCGAAAGTGGACCAGTTCTCCAGCCCCTCTGAAAAGTCGTCCTTCTGAGAAGTTTCGTAGAGCCAGGATGGATTGAAAAGAGCAAGTGTGGTGCCTGATGCACCCTTCCCGGCTGAGACTAGGATGTTTCCTTCCTTGGTCGCCGTGGGCAAAGGATATCCCATTCCGTGTTGGGCCATCGGCGCCGGCTCTGCTCGTAGCGGATCCCTCAGGACTTCTCTGTGACCCCGCCAGGTCTGCCCCTCATCCTCGGAGATTGCAGCATGAAGAACCTGGCGGCCGCCATGAACATCGGGAAAGCGAAGACAGGAATTCCAAAAGAGGACAATCTTGTTCTTTCCGATGCGCATCAGGGCAGCGGGCGAGTCTGACGAAAGCAGCTGGGTTGGCTGGACCCGCGACCAGGTGATCCCATCGGTTGAGAATGATTCGTAAAGACGTCCCATCTGGGTCCTGAACAGCATCCACACCCGTCCATCCAACAGTTCCACCACGACGGGTTCCACGGCGCTGTAAAAACCAGGCTAGTGTGGGGCGTGAGCCTTGAGCTCAGCAGGCGACTGCTGCCAGCTTTTGCCTTCGTCGTCCGAGTAGAAGAGCGTTGAGCTAAAGCCATCTGAACCGAGCCCTCGCTTGGCCCAGTTGCGTCCGGTCCCGTGGGAGAAGGGCAGCAGGAGGCGCCCGCCGCGCAGCTGAATTACTGAATTGAGGGAGGTAGTGTACCCTTGCCAGATCTCGCGTAATTCTTCCCAGACGTGACCGTCCCGTGACTTGACATGCCAGATATCATGACGGTTTGCCCCGGCGTCAGCGTCGTTGAGGAGAAAGACATGGCTTTCCCCATTGGGCAAGGCCAGAATCTGGCCACCCCGCCAAACACCAACCTCGAACAGATGAAGAAGATATCGGGGATCAGTCCAACTTCGCCCACCGTCTTCCGAAAAGCTAGCTACGAACTTGTAGGCTTCAGATGTCTTTCTGACGAAGGAAGCCATGATCCTGCCGTCGTGTAGTTGAACGGGATTGACCCGCTCTTTGAAGGTCCCGACCACGATCGGAGCATTCACCTTGGCCGAAGCTCCAGCAGCCGTGGGGCTGGATAGGAGGGTGGCACTCAAGGCGAAGGCGGCTATCTTTGCAAGCATGGTGTTTTCCCTGTGGAATCGACTGATTGGGTCTGAATCCAGGAGGTGAACCCGCCGGGGGAGGTTTCTAGCCGTCACCAGACAGCAGATCCTGCAGGTCGATCTCCTCTATCTGGGAGCTTGATCCAATTCGTTCCACCGATTCGAGATCCTTGAATCCATGCCCGGTTACGACGCAAACGCTGCGTTGAGAAGTAGACAAGACTGCCCGTTCCAGGGCCTGCACGTAGCCAGCGTAGGCCGTCGCTCCGGCCGGTTCGCAATAAATGCCCTGCCGCACCAGATCTCTCTGGGCGGTATAGATTGTCGAGTCGCTCAGGGTCTGTCCCGTACCCAGGGTGGTTTGCACCGCCTCGAGCGCGGCCTGAGCGTCAATGAGGCCGGGCACCTGGAGCCCTGAGATCATCGAGGTACATTGTACCGCTACAGCCTTCGATTCTCCTCGGTGGAGCGGCTCGGTAACGGTAGCGCAGCCCTCAGGCTGGACCGCATGGATTCTGGGGAGTTTTCGGATCTTTCCTGCTTTCAGGAAATCCGAGAATCCTCTGAATATGGCGGTCAGTAAGCCTCCTCCACCTACCGGGACAAAGACATGATCAATCTCCCCCAGGGAGTCGGCCAGCTCGTAGGAAATGCTCTTGACTCCGTCCATGCCGTCAGGACTGTAGGTGAAGGCCGAGATCTGTAAAGCAGCGCCCTGATCGTCTGCGTGCTCTCGTAGAAGATTCATAACCTGTTCGGTCACTTCGGCTGAGAGGCCGAAGCCACGAACACGCCTCAGCGTTGCACCGTAGGCCAACATCTGAACGGTCTTGCCGGCGGGTGTCGTCTCAATCAAGAAGACGTCACATGGAATTTCCGCCCTGGCACAATATGCGGCGAGGGCGGAACCCGTGTTCCCGGAGGAGGTGGCGAGGCATATCTTCTTACCCTGCTCCTGCATACAGGATACCGCACAGCTGGCGAAGCGGTCCTTGTAGGAGCCGGAGGGATTTAGCTGCTCGAGTTTCAAGTACAGATTCGGCTTCAGTTCACAGACTGGGGTGTTACCTTCTCCCAGCGTCAGAATATGGGAGGGATCCTTGAGGGGTAGGAGCCCAGCGTATTTCCACATGTCTGTTTGACTCCGGGATATCCTGGACGTGAAGGCCTCCAAGCTAGCTAGTGCCCGTCCGAAAACCGGGGTTTTCAGAACTGTAATCTGTTGAATCGTAAACACTTATTATACTTGAGACTGCTGACAGACCGGCTCGACCCAGCTCGATCCAGAGCAAGGACCCTCGAGCGAGGGCACGCGGGCCAAAAAGCAGCGGTTCGGCGCAGACCTCTCCCCGAGTCGGAGCCACAAGGCAGTACGGTCAGCCACAAAAGGCTACAACAGGAGTCGGGCCAGGACGACCAGGTTATAGGTCAGGACGCTGGCATGGACGTAGCTTTGAAAGTGAGGCCAGCCTTTCCAGCTACAGCGGTGGAGACCGAAGGTGTGCTTGAGGGTCCCAATGCACCCCTCAATCCCGGCGCGGAAGCGTTTGAGTTGTTTGTAGACCCAACTGGAACGCACCATGCTCTCAACCGTCAACCCACACTTTTTGGAAAAGGCCACATCCTGTACCCCCTGCTCTTTGGCCCAGCGCAGGTTGGCAGCCGAGGCAAAACCACCATCCCAGGCGCTCTGGCGGGGGACCTTCCCGTACAGCTGTCGATGCCGCTCTAAGAAGGGTTGCACATAGTTGCTGTCGGCCGGATTCCCCCGTTCCACCACACAATCCAGGATCAGCGACGAGGCGCCCGTGCTGACAAACACCTTGTGGCCGAAGACCGTTTCCCGAGGGCTCTTCTTGATAATATCGGTGTGCTCTTCGAAGAGGGAACAGATCTTCTCCTGGGCCGCGACGGCCTCGCCCGAAAGGACCCGTCGTTGAGTCTGCTCGATGACTTTGTGCAACAGCCCCAGATAGTGGGCCAGTTGCGCCGCCACGGCCAGACTGAGGGGATCGCTCCACTGCGCGGAAGCTGCCAGCGCCTGCTCGGCATAGTGAGCCGTCTTGGACGCCACTTTGATCAGATCGCGGTAACTGTCCAGGCGCTTCTTGCCGCGGCGGTTGCGGATGTTCAGGACGCGCCGCTTGGCCCGCCGCGTATGATCGACGAAGCCGATCCCTTCCCGCTCCCGCAGCCGCCCCAGCGACTGGGTCACGACTCGAATGCCGTCGTACAACAGCTCACTGTCGAGCGGATAGTGGATGTTCGTCTCGACCGCCGTGGCATCGACCCGAATCCGTTGGCCTTTTTCCAGACCCCGAGCCTGCGCCCAGAGCACCAAGTGGTCGTTGATCGCCTTCCAAGTCCCCGGCTCAATCTTCCCCAGGTTCTCCGCCAGGGTGGCTTTGCTGATCGACGCCCCATAGGGCAAGCGACAGAACCTCTGACAGCTTTGCGAATCCACCAGATGAAACTCCAGCTTGCGATAGCTGAACTGATGCAGCTGTTTGATGACGGCGCAACGCAGCACCTGCTCGGCCGTCAAACCGGGGGCGCCAACACCGGAATCGACCCTGTCAGAGAGATCTTGTACTATCAGCTCCAGCGTCTGGGGATTGTCGTCCAGGATGCGCGAGATCACCTTCAATTCATGGGCCAGCTGGTGATCGGGCCATTGCGGGGAAAGGGGGCGTTGTTTTTCACGCTTTTTACGCATCTTCGAACTCCTGAAATCGTCGTAAGTCGTTTTAGTCTAATTGTTTGCACCAAATAGTCTAGCAAACGGTCCTGACAGTTTCGGAGCTTGAAAAAGCCCTCTTTCCCCTTCCTTATCAATTACTTACACATTTCCGGACGGGCACTAGCTAAACTGTCCTGTAGAAATACCGCCGCACCAGGTTTTCTGGCGGCGGCGGAGTCATCTTGCTGACAAGCACCACCAGCAGAAACGAAGCGAACAGACCCCAGATCAGGGGATCCAGGCCGAGCAGGCGGTAGGATGCAAATCTGCCGTAAAAGGCGTATCCGGTGACATAGAGAAGCAGGTGTGACAGAAACCCGCCCAACATTCCGGCAATCGCGCCCGCTGCATTGACCCGAGGCCAGTAGAGACCCAAGGCGACGGGTGCCAGGAAGCAAGCGGCCAGTCCGCTTCCAGTGTAGACGATAATGTCCTGCAGGAACTGAGGGGGGCTGACGGCCCCGGCCACGGCCGCCAGACCCACGAGTGTGGTGCAGGCATAAGTCATCCGTTTGATCCGCTGCTCGCTCACATTTGGGTTGATGTTGCGCTGATAAACGTCGCGAACCAAGGCGGAAGATATGACCAGAAGAAAGCTGTCGACGGTCGACATTACCGCCGCGAAGGGAGCGGCTACCAGAATACCTGCCAGCCAAGGCATCCCCGCCCCTGAGCTGAGAAACACCGCCGTCGCAGGCATGATGCGATCCGACTCCAGGTCCATTCCGGGCAAAAAGATCCTTGAACAGCAGAAGATGATCACAAGCGGAAAATAGATGAGCGAATAGTAGATGCTGACTGTAAAAATCGATCGTCTCAGGGTCAGAGAGTTGTTGAATGCCATGAGGCGCACCATGCTGCTGGGTTGCCCTGAGCCAGAAATCGCCCACATGAAGAAGAAGGAAATGGCTAGACTGAGGGGCAAGAATCCCAGGTCGCTGTGTCTGTCGGGACCGGGGCCGGTAAGGTATGTTCCGGGTTGGTCGGCTCCGTAGCGGTAGTCTTCCATCTGGGTGACCGTGGCGCTGACGTTCGGCGGCAAAGTGGGGACTTCATTCGCTTGCATGCGGCGCTCAAGCTGTTGGGCCTGTCGGTCGGTTGTGATTTCCAGCACCTGGACGTCTTCGACCTGGCTGAGGCCTGCTGGGATCACCGCCTCGCGACCCGTTCTCAGAATCCGCTCATCCGATCCGTCGCGCAAAAGGATCCAGGTTCCAGCTGGAATGACGGTTGCCTGTTGCGAGGGTCCCTTCAAGTCCAGACGCGCGGTGCCAATGCGTGGTGGGGTCATCTCCTTGAATTGATCCGTGGCGGACTCCAATCCCCCCACCTGGATTAGAGCCAGTGGAAGCAAGATCAACACTCCCAGCACCATGACGACTCCCTGCATGACGTCCGTCCAGACCACAGCGTGGAAGCCGCCGTAGGTCGTGTAGACGATCACGGCGACGGCAAAGACGAGCAGACACAGGAGATAGCCAGAGTCGATGCCAGCGAGTAGGCTGCTCCCCTCCTTCAGCCCGGAAGCTTGTTGGGCCAGAGTTTGAAACAGAGGCACGTCGTTAAGCAGGGTCTTCAGAATCAGACTTCCTGATTTGAACTGAGCCGTCAGGTTGATGGACATGAAGAAAACGATGAGGGCGGTGGCGAGCACGCCGAAGCTAGGGCTGTTGAAGCGGTCCCGGATAACGTCGGGAACGGTGATTGCCCCCGTCCGACGGGCTACCTGGTTGATCCGTTTTCCCAGGATGCCCATCCCGCAGATGGGCACGACGATGTAGCTGCCAATCCAGAGACCCAGTATCCAACCGTGACTGTAGATTTTTGAGGGAAACCCGGTAAAGCTGCCGCCGGACGCGCTGGTAGCGGCAAAGGTGAGGGCGAAGGCCCAGACCCCGAGGCTCCTGCTTCCCAGGAAGTACTCGCTCAAGAAGCTCTTGGATTGGAGGAGACGATTCGACATCCAGGCAAGTGCGAATACGCCCAGCGTGTATAAGAGGAAGATGATCAGGGCTGCGTTGGGAGCGTATGAGACGGCGGGAGTCCCCTCACTCATGGGGAGTCTCCAAACGAGTTTCTCCTGATCTCTCGATATCCTGGGGAGTCTTTGGGATCTCCTGCTCCTCGCCCAGATCGTCGGCCGACATGTACCAGAAACAGAACCAGGCGGTGAAAAAATCGGCGAGTAGCCAGGGCACTCCTATCCCCCAGAAGAGCCAACTGGGAATACCCCAAATCGTATGAATCTCCTGGGGCGACAGGTTGTAGCCTCGAAGGTAGCAATAGGGGACGGACCAGAGCAGACCCAGAGTCCACACACCCACGATGATGACCGCCTCCCTTCGCGAATGAAGGAAAACCGGATCGTATTTATCGTCAACCGAGAGGGCTCGGTTTTCTGAGCTCAAATCATCTTCCTCCAGAATACTCTCGAGGCCGGAGATCAAACGGGCTAGGAGCCTGCGCGATAGAAACTGATCTACTGTGAAAACGGTAGAATCGGCCTATATTTCCCCGGTTTTTCGACGAATAGAACAACTATGCAGCTCAAAATCGAGAAAATCTGGTCTCGACTTCCCGCTTTCTCGCTACGACCATTTCTACCGCGCAGACTCCTAGATTCTATTCGCTCTGATTCCGGGTTGCAAAGAAGGATTCCGAACGAATCCGACCCAATAGTAGGCTGAATAGTAGGTAGTAGATCTCAGCACGCGGCTTTTCCCGGGTGACTGTGTCGCACTAGTATTTGAGGTAAGGTAGGATTGCGTGCGCGAACGAGAGACCTGGTTGGGTGAGCCCGTCACCTCAGCCGACCAGCCGGCCGTTAGAAGCATGCAAGAGGATATTGGGTCCCGCGATGCAGGTAGATCAAACTGGAGCGGATTTCGACAGGAAAGTCAGTTGAGTGACAGCAGCGTTCTGAAAGGAGCCAGACCTTCTTTTCGCTTCAGCCGGCGGCAATCCGCTGCCCTCGTGTTCGGTTGTACCCTCTTTGGCGCAGCTGCCCAGATCCTGATCAAGTGGGGGGCCGATGGCTTGCTCAGCAGCTCACCCTGGGCGATGCTCTTGAACCCTCTCCTTGTTACTGGATATAGCCTTTATGCCGTGAGTACTGTGCTGCTGGTTCTGGCACTTCGGGACGGTGAACTCTCCGTTCTCTATCCCATCATCTCCATGACCTACGTGTGGGTTCTGCTGCTGTCAGTCCTGATCTTCAATGAGAGGCTCAACCTATTCAAGATTCTGGGTGTTTCGGTGATCGTCTTCGGGGTGTCCTTTCTGGGCAGGAAGGACAAGAAGTGAAAACTCCTTTCTTCTCAATGCTTCTGGTCCTACTAGCTTCTATTATAGGTTCTGTGGGAGCTGTCTTTCTCAAGGCCGGAGCCGCCAGGCTGCACCGCCAGTTAAGCACATTGCTCTTGAATTGGAGACTCATGATTGGGGTAGTAGTGGCACTCGTTTCCTCATATTTTTTCGTCCTGGCGGTTCGGCAAGGTGAGCTGACGGTTCTCTACCCCCTGATATCGCTTGGCTATGTCTGGACACTCTTCTGGTCGAGGATCTTCTTTCGAGAACCACTTACCCCGAAGAAGTTCGTTGGCCTCGGCCTGATTCTTCTGGGAACGGTGTTTCTCGCCCTCGGCAGGAATTAGTTTAGGTTCACGTTTTTGGATCAGCGCAGGAGTGACGAACGTGGAGACCAGCTTCTGTTGAGATTATCCTAGAGAGTGGAGTATCGTTCGATCGGAGTTGGTCGAAGAATTGAAGCCAATGAGTACCATGGTGAACGCGCATAAGGCCCAGTATGAGGAAGAAGGCTACCTGGTGGTGGAGGACCTCCTGAGCCAACCGGAGCTCCAACGATTGCACCGGCGCACGATTGATATCGCTGAAGGTCGAGTCGATTTCCCTCCGGAGAACATCGAATTGGAACCCGGGGCAGCTCATGTCGGGGGCCACTTCAAAAGCGGCCAGTGATTCAGTAGTTATATCCTCCGGTTCGAGTCATTTCAATCCCTTGTGAAGCCCTCCCCGCGAAGCGGGGGGAGGAGGCTTTGTTGTGTGTTCAGCCGTAGAAGCGGTGGGAACTGTGGGAAACTCCGTCCGGAGGAGTTTTCCAAGCGCTGTGGGAACGGTGGAAAAACTCGCCTCCTGGAGTCGTCTTCGCGAGGCAGCCGTTTTCCCACGGTTTCCATAGCGCGGCAGTTTCCACGGCTTTCCGGGGGTGTTGGGGGAAACTCGAGAAGCCTGGCTTCCATGGTCTCTGCTTGGTTTCAACGACACGGCTTCTTCCTGGCTTCCTTTTTTCAAAAAACATTCGCTCAGAGGCCCCTCAAGCAATGAGCTCTGCCCCACCCTGTCCTGACCCCTCCCTCGGAGCGGGCAATCTACGAAGCCTGGGGCTGAGTCCCAGGGTCTGCGAGTAGGGGACAAGCCCGCACTCACAGCACTCGCCTCGCAGGTGTCATTTCTCTTTCCCTCGCTTCGGGGTGGATTTCTCTCGTTGCTGTCGCTCGTAGAGGCGATAGCTCTTGCCCCGAATGAAGGTGACTTCCGAAGTGTGCAGGAAGCGGTCCAGCAGCGCCGAGGTGGCCGCCGTATCTCCTCCCAGCATCGCGCCCCAGTCCTCCAGGGGTCGATTCGAACTGAGGATCGTCGAGGTCTTCTGGTATCGGCGGTGCAGGATCTCCAACAGATCTTCTGCCGCCGACTCCGGCACTCTGCGGAGTCCCAGATCCTCGAGGATCAGCAGCGGGATCCGGGTCATCTCCGTAATGTAAGATCGGCGTCTGCCGGTGGCCGTGGCTTCGGCGATGTCTTCCAGCAGATCGAAAGCCGACTTGTACTGCACCCGGTGACCGGCTTCGACCGCCTTGATCCCGACGGTGATGATCAGATGGCTCTTGCCGACTCCGGTCTGACCGATGACCAACCAGCCGCGGCGCTGTTGGATGAATCGGCCGGTAGCCAGATCGAAGATCTGCTGCCGGTTGATGGAGGGGTTAAAGGAGAAGTTAAAGTCCTCCAAGTGCTTTTGTTCCGGAAACTGGGCCTGGCGCAAACGTCGCTCCAACAGCCGGTCCCGACGGCGGGTCAGCTCGTCATCAATTAGCAGCTCAAAGAACTCCTGATGGCTGAGCCTTCCCTGGACGGCTTGTTGCAGGCGAACGTCAAAGACCTGAGCCAGGCCCGAGAGCTGGAGGTGACGAAGTTTTCGTTCCAGTTCTGATGAGATCATTCTGGTTCTCCTGTGGGATCGGTGATCTGGTACTCGGACAGCGGTCGGATCAACTCGTGCTCGGAGGTAAACAAAGAGCGCTGCGGCACGTCCAGTCGCTTACACAAAGCCACCAGAGTCCGGTAGCGGAAGGCGTCATGTGCGAGCGCCTTGCCGCAGGCTTCGTCGACGACCGAAGCGCGGTAGCGGCGGGTCAGCGAGATCATGCCCTGCACGAGTCGGTAGGCGAGCATGTCTCGGACCTCCAGAGCTCGCTCGGCCCAGCGGTGCGCCTCTGGACCCACGGCTCGGGCTTGCTTCAGCAGATGATGCTCGGTTCGATAGTGCGCGTAGCGTTTGCGTTCCGGAAGATGGCTCGTTTCGGTTCGGAATCTCCCCGGCGGGTGCTTCGGATGCAGGGCCACCTGTTGCTCACGAAAGAAGACGCGGACGATACGATCATCCCAGTGCACGGCGACTTCACAACCGAGCAGATGATTGGGCACCGAGTAGAACGCTCGGTCGACTTCGATGTGGCCATCGGTGGAGACCGTTCGACGGCCCACGCGGAAGAAACTGAAGCGGGAATCCGGAAGCGGTCGGAGATGCTTCTGTTCTTCGACAAAGCGGGGCCAGACCTGCTGCTTGGTGGTGCCGTGGATGCGCTGGCGGGCGATTCGCTCGTTCCAACTCTGCAGATGCTCATTCTGCGCATCCAGGCTCTCGAAGCGGCGAGCTTTGAGCGCGCTGGAGTCGGTATATCCGATGCTTCTTTCGACTTTTCCGTTCTCGTTCGGAGCGCCCGGATGGATGGGCAGCACGGCGAAGCCGTAGTGGCGAGCGAGCGCACTGAAGACGGCATTGACCTCGGGGTCCACCAAGCAAGCCCGGGTGATCCCGGCCTTGAGGTTATCGAGGCGAACCACCTCCACGCCGCCTCAGATGAGGACGGCGGTAACGACCCGATTCGGTCCGAGTCAGGGCTCCTTTGCCGAAGTCGATCTGCAGGTCCCGACCGGGGGGAGTTTCCACCCGAGCAAACACGCGAGGACTCTCCGCCTTGAGCTTTCCACAGAAGCGCTTGACGGAGTTGTAGGCTCCCCCGAATCCCTGCTCGAAGACCAGGTCCTGCCAGATCCGCTTGGCCTGCAATCCCTGCTGGAGTTTCTTTTCAATCTGCTCCCGAAAGGGCTCACAGAAGCTGCGCAGACCCGGGGGCCGCTTTGGCCGCTTTTGCTCCTCCGAGCCGGGGGCCACTTTGGCCGGTTTTGAATCTCGGGAGGGATCATAGCGGGCAATCCTCTCTCGTCGGACTCCCACCTCTCGCTCGATCCGACGATACGACCAGCCCAGCTTCAGGAGCGCCAAAACCGTTTGCTTCTTTTCCATTTTCAATGTATTGGCCATCGGCGCATCCTACGCCGGATGCGGCCCTCAATGGCTCTTGAAAATGGCCGGTTTTGAAGTGGCCCTCACTGGCCGCTTTTGGGTGGCCCCTGACAGCAGCTCAGCGGAATGCGCAGACGGTGAGAAAGATCAACGGATGTGCCGAGAGCGATCCCGTTTTTTTAGCTCACGCTCAGAACGAGAGGATTCTAGATCTCGTGGAGTCCCTGATCGGACCCGATGTCAAGCTTTTCGGAAGTCAGACCTTCATGAAACCACCGGGTGGCGTCGAGAAGCCGTACCATCAGGACTCCGCCTACTTTTTTATCGAGCCGATGGCGCTGGTAACCTGCTGGACCGCGCTCGATGATGTAACCCTGGAAAACGGTTGCATGTGGGTTGTTCCTGGGAGCCAGCGTCTAGGTGTGCTCGACCACAGTCAGCCCTGGCAGATTGCTGACCGTGTCGACAAGAAGGTCCCGGAGAGCGCCTTTGATCAACGCAAGGAGGTCCCCATCACCCTGAGAGCGGGGAGCTGCTCTTTTCACCACAGTCTGATTCTCCACAAGTCGCACGCGAACCATACCCAATACCCTCGCCGAGGAGCCGCCGTACACTACATGTCGGCAAAGTCGCGCTGGACCCATCCTTCTTTGCCGAAGCCAGGCTATAAGCTTCTGCGAGGGCGTGAGTATTCGGGTTGTGTCTAGCGCCGACTTGGACAGGCTTCTATGCAGCCCCGTTTCGTGCCAGTGTACTTAACACTGGAACGCTACTGTCTGGTCAAAAGTCAAATGATATCAAGTGGTTAGCGATTCGACCTACTCGGCCTTGCAAGTCCCAATGCCCTAAGTGGCTGAAGAATCAGGATTTGCTCGAACGGAGTAATTCTGACAATTGGTGTCAGCTTCTGGCGTGATCGGGGGCACTGAGTGCATGGGAGCGAGGTGAATCCTGAAGGGATTCCGTATTTCAGCCCAGGGTTTCCGAACCCTGGGTGAACCCATCAGTCCCCAATTTGGCCCAGTCCCGACAGCCTGTGCCCGGCCTCTTGCAGCGTGTTCAGGTTGCGGCAGAACGCAAATCGCAGATAGTTTTTGCCTGCGGGGTCACAGTGGTAGAAGTTGTCGCCGGGGACCGCCGCAACCCCCCTTTCCTTGATCAAGAGCATGGCCGCGTCCATGGGAGGGAGAGCTTCTAGACCGGGTACCTGGCGATAATCGGCAAACAGGTAGTAGGAACCTTGCGGCGAAGTGACGCGAAAACCCACGGCTCGCAGCGCCATCAGAAGCGTTTCTCTTTTGGTATCGTAGCCCTGCTTTATCAGTTGGTAGAACTCATCCTCCATATCGAGTAATCGAATGGCCGCCTTCTGCAGCGGCGTGGGCGCCTGTACCACTAGCGTATCGTGAATGCCGCGTATGGCTGGTGTGTAGATTTCGGAGGCAAGTACCCAGCCGATCCGCCAGCCCGTTGCATTACCTGTTTTGGAGATGGAATTGACCACAATGGTGTGATCACGCATGCCATCAAGTGAGGCCAGACAGTGATGCTGATTCGATCCGTAGAGAATGTGTTCATATATCTCATCAGTAGCGTCCCAGCGTTAGTCGAATAACATCAACTGTTTATGAATGTCACTATTCTGAGTAATGTAATGCATGTCCTGAAAGGCCTGTAAAATTGGGGTTTTCTCGAAGAGCGAGACACTCAGGACCTGGAGAATTGTGTAGAGCGGCAACTCGAGATAGAGGCGCTTGCGGATGATGGCGATGAGCAGGTAGGTACTGAGGGCGATCCAGATTTGTGTTTTCACGGCATTGGGACTGGTGCCGTAAAAGGCCTTGATGCGGAGATGCTGTTTGATCCATTTGAAGAACAGTTCGATCTGCCAGCGGAGCTTGTAGAGCCGGGCAATAGTCAGAGCGGGAGAAGCAAAGTCGTTGGTGAGGAATACTAGCCGCAGGTCGGTGGTGACGTCGAAGAACTTGATGCGACGCAAAGGTTCGGGGTAGGCCTTGGCCGGATAGAAGGTGCTCAGCAGGACAGTTTGGTCGCAGATCAGTCCCGTCGTTCTGTCCACCGGGTGGGAGTAGCGGCGGCGGAACTTGAAGTTGGCCTTGGCGCGGGTCACGAATAACGACCGGGCAGAATGGAGTCGGTACAGGCGCCCGAAATCCAGGTATCCGCGATCCATGATGTAGTAGGCACCGGGACAAGGAATCAGGTGGTCCAAGGCGTGGACATCGTGCAGTTTTCCGTCCGAGATCAGAACGAACTCGGGAATGGCGCCGTGCAGGTTGAGCAAGGTATGCAGTTTGATCGCCCCCTTGGTACGGCGGAAGCGCGCCCAGGGGAAGACCGAGAGGCACAGGTCGATGGTCGTGGAGTCCAAGGCATAGACGGTCGCGTTCAGGTCGACTCCCAGGTCCTCGTCGGTGTACAGGCGGCGCGCTTCGGCGATAAGCACTTGGGCAAACTCGGCATAGATGCGCCAGTCGCGCCTCTCGTTGGCATTGGACAGATTGTTGCGGGAGACCGTGGAGCGAATGCCCATGTGGAAGAGCTTGGATCTCATGGCCCGTAGGCAGGCTTCGATATCGCGCAAGCTCTCGCGATAGGTCAACTGTGCAAAGGCCATGACCCGGTAATGGTCGGCACAGCGGAACGACTTGACCTTGTAGTCGCCTCCGTAGTGCTGAACAATGCGATGAAAATGATGCCAGGGAAGATGCCGCATCACCTGAGAAAAAATCGTCGTGCCCGTGTACATGCTCGCCCTCCTTATGAACTGAAGGGCGTGAGCGTACACTCACTTTCAAGTCGGAAACACCCATTATCTTCTCTAACATATTACTCATTAATACTTTACAGAGATTAGAAACCCAAACGTTGGGACACTACTGATATCTCATCGGTGATGATCAGCACGCCGTGCCGTTTACAGCTCGCTGCGATGAACTCCAACTCGCTGCGGGTGAACACCTTGCCAGTGGGGTTGTGGGGCGTATTCAGAATCAGGGCCCTAATATCTCGCCGCAGCGATGCCACGAGCTCCTCCCGGTCGAGAATCCAATCACCGGAGTCCGGGTCTTCTCTCAGCGATATGAATTCTGGTCGAATTCCGAAAACCTTGGCCTGGGAAGGGTACATCTCATGAAAGGGTTGAAGGATCAGGACCCCATCATCTGGTCTGCAGGTCGCTCGTAAGACGGCTGCCAGCCCCTCCGTGGCACCCAGGACGACGGTGATCTCCCGTTCCGGATCCGGATGGAATCCGGTGAATCGATGGGTATAGCGTGCGATTGCCTCCCGAAGCTCGGGAAGGCCGAAGGGGAACGAGTATTGGTTGAGTCGATCGTGGGAGTTCTGAACCCGACTCAGGAGATCACGCAGACAGACGGTATCGTCGTCCCGTTCTCCCAGAATCTCTTTCAAGCTCAGCGATTCAAGCTGCTCGATTCCCTCGTCGGTCCCTCCCAGCATTGCAGCAATACCACCCCAGACGAGATCGTAGGTGGGAGCTTCGTCAGTGAATCCTTGTGCCAGGTTTACCGCATTGTGCTGGATGGCCAGCCGGGTCATTCGCCGAATGACCGATTCCTGAATCTGCAACGTCCCTTCCAGGTTCTTCGAATGCTGCATATTTCCCTCAGAAAAGAGCAGGCCATCCTTCTCTATAGTACACCCAATAGTACACCCAGGTCCTGGCAGCATTGATCAATTCCCGAACCAGGAGGGCAGATTCGGGCAAGGGAGTCGGGTGTGGTAAGCTGATGAATAGTGGCAGACGATCAAACCGGAACCGCGGAGAGCCGACAGCAGTCGAAGCAGAGTCGGTTTCCCCTGGTTCAAACTCTGCTTCTGGTTGTCTTACTGCTGCTGCTCGCAGGTCTCTCCTATCTCTTCCTGAATCGGCAAACCGGCATGGAGAATCAGATATCTGACTTGAGCACGCAGGTTCAGGACCTGCTCCAACACGCTGAAGTCGTCGCCGATCAGGCAAGGTCAGCTCTGGTTTTGGCCAAGCAGGCGCAGCAGGAGGCTCAGATCGCCGCCGAGGGACGGGCTCGGGCTGAGGCGGCTCAGTCGACGGCAGAGGCTCAGGCAGCAGCAGCTGAGCAGGCGAGGAAGGCGGCGGAACAGCGGGCTCAATCAGCACTTGAGGAGGCGGAGAGGATCCGCGCAGAGCGAGTTGAGGAAATGAACCGGCTGAAGGATGCTCTCAGCCAGATCGTCGAGACCCGGAGAACCGCTTTGGGAGTCGTGATGAACCTGGGCAGCGATGCCATCGAATTCGATTTCGACAAGGCCTCGCTGCGACCGGAAAACCGGGAACTCCTCAGCAGGATCGCCGGCGTTCTTCTGACCTCGAAGGGTTATCGCATTCAGATTTACGGCCACACCGACGACGTCGGAACGGCGGACTACAATCAGGTCTTGTCGGAGCGCCGTGCCCAGGTCGTTAGCGACTATCTAGTCGAAGTAGGTATTGAATCCATCATCGTCAGCACCAAGGGCTTCGGGAAATCCAATCCACTGGTGGCCGGCACCAGCGCCACGGCGAGGGCCAAGAATCGGCGTGTCGAGATAGGAGTCATCGATACGGTTGTCGATTACAGGCAACCTTTGCCAGATCAATAGTAGCCCTTTGTTAGACGGCGGCGAGGACCGTGAAGAAGGGCAGCTCCTTGTGATCCTGTCTCAGCAGCCACAGAATCGTGGTGTGAAACTCATAGATCGTCGCCGGGTTCTCTGTGATTCCATTTTCAGGAGGAATGTTATGACTAGACGGTTTTCATGCTTGGTCGTGCTGCTATTGGCCACGATGACAGTTGCGCCGAAACAGTCCGCCTCGAGTGGCAAGACAATCAAGTTCCAGTCTCAACACATCAACGTAGTGACGCGATCCGATCAGATTGAGGTGGGAGACGAACAGGGACACAACATCGCTCTCTTCGAGGCAAAGGGCCTGGGCATCCGGCGCGAGGGACCCGTGGAGCCACCCTACAAAATCGAAATTTGGGGAACTGGGGACCAGCGTGGAGACGGGACTGGAAAGGGCAGCGGTTATGGCAAGTTCATTTTTGCCGACGGCTCTTCCTACTACGAGCGATGGACGAGCCAGGCGGCCGATGGACACGATGTCGGCACCGCGATCTACTTCAAGGGAAGCGGTCGCTTCGCAGGAATGAAGGGCAGCAGCAAGTTTGACTGTACCTCGCTTGGGGATCGCTTCGTCTGCGAGGTGGAAGGGACGATCGAACTCCCTTAGTCCCAAAAGAAGTAGATGAAAGTGGACTAAACCACATGTAAACACCTGAAATGCCAGACCTGACGGGTATTCTGGGGTTGTCAAAGAAACTTCAGAACAAGCCGAAAGGAGGCATTTCAGGTGAAGAAAAAGGATAGCGCAATCATCCGCAAACGGGAAGCAGAGGTTGCTCAGCGATTGAGCCCCAGCTGGAACGGTCAAGACCCGAAACCGGTGCTCTCGCCCGAGGTCATCAGCTACGAGGTCTCGGAGAAAACGGGTGCGGTCAGTTACGGTGGTCTGGGGCTGCTGCAGCAGGTGGTGAAGTGGAGTGGGCTGGGGAAAGCCATTGACCAGGCGGTGACGCTGCTCAAACGCCACCAACCGTACCACGAATCGGACCACGTCCTGAGCCTGATCTACAACGTGGCCACGGGCGGGACCCGCTATCAGGATATTGAACTGCGACGTCAGAGTGTGAGTTTCCTGGAGGCGGTGGGAGCCGAGAAGATCCCCGCCCCCAGCACGGCCGGAGACTTTGTGCGCCGCTTTGACGCGCCCGACGTGGTGGATCTGATGGAAGCCGTCAATGCCAGCCGCCTCAAGGTCTGGGCCCAACAACCGGCCCGTTTCTTCCAACGGGCGGAGATCGACGTGGATGGGACGATGGCCCCCACGAGCGGCGAATGCAAGGAAGGGATGGAGATCAGCTACGACGGGCAGTGGGGCTATGCGCCGCTGATCGTGACGCTGGCCAATACGGGAGAGGTGCTCTATGCGGTCAACCGCTCGGGCAACCGTCCCTCTCATGAGGGAGCGGCCGAATGGCTGGATCGGAGTATCGAGCTGGTTCGAGAGGCGGGTTTTCGGAAGGTGCGCCTGCGCGGGGACACGGATTTTTCGCTGACGGCTCATTTTGACCGTTGGACGGAGGCGGGCGTGGAGTTTGACTTCGGGATCGACGCCCATCCGAGCTTCGTCAAGTGGGCGGAGGCGTTGCCAGAAGCGAGATGGAAAGAGCTGGGGCGCCCCAGCCAGGGGAAAGGAAAAGGGAAGAAGCGGCGCCAGCGGCGGGACAAAGTGAAGCCGGAGATTGTCAAGAGACGCGGGTTCAAGACGCTGACGCTGGAACGGGAAGAGATCGCGGAGATCGACTACCGTCCGAGCAAAGCGAAGCGAACCTATCGGATGGTGATCTTGCGCAAGACGATCCTGGTCGAGAAAGGCCAGAAGCGGCTGCTGCCGCAGACGCGCTACCACTTTTATGTCACCAATATCTCGGCCAGAACGTTGGGAACGGCGGGAGTCGTACGGGAAAACAACCGGCGCTGCAACCAGGAGAACGTCATTGAACAACTCAAGAACGGAGTCGAGGCCCTGCGGATGCCCTCGGATACGCTGGTAGCCAACTGGGCCTATCTGGTGATTGCGGCTCAAGCCTGGAATCTGAAGGCCTGGATGGGGTTGGTGCTGCCGGCGCGACTGCAAGCCCGAGAGCTGGTGAAGATGGAGTATCGCCGTTTCCTGCGAGAGGTCATTGAAATGCCCTGCCAGATTTTGCGCAGGGGCCGACAGTTGGTCTATCGGCTGCTGGATGTCAATGGTTGGAGCCGTCTTCTTTTGGAAGGCAGTAAGTGGTTGAAACACCGGCCAGCTACCTGAAACTGAAAGGAGATAAAGTAGCTCCGAGGGTCGCCAGAGCTGGGGTGAGGTGTCTCTACAAACGCCCCCCAAGAGGGCAGAATCGTTTTCCCTGAGCGATCGGCGTGGAGGACAGCTGAACACGTGCCTGTTCTGAGTGACTTCGCGCCGAAATTTAGAATTTAGGTCTCCAAAATGGCTCCTCGGAGCCGACAAAGGGGTCTATTTTCGAACTTGCGCTTATTTTGGGACTAGTGCTCCCTTTCATTGATGGGGTTTGCAGATGAGGCTTGCTGACAGCATCGCAGCCATTAGTAGGGATCTCTCTATCCAGGGGTTGCACCGGCAGCCTGGTAGATTCGCCCGGTTCCGAGCCCAGCTCCAATGCCAGAGCCGGGGCCGGCCACATCAGCCTCACCTACTCCTGCCAACCCAGACCAAAGTTACGCTGTTCTCCCGGATCGTAGGCACAGGTGATGACGAAGAGATCCTCTTTGAGGCAGCGTTCTGGGGGAATATTGAGCTGCACATAGGTAAATCCCCTTGCCACCCAGGTCAAGTATCCGTCGCTCTCAGAGACAGAAACCGGACGGCCGTTGAGACGGAGGTCCGTGATCCGGGCCTTGGAGTAGGGGATGCGAAGCCGCAGGCCAAGTCCATGTTCAAGGGGTTCTTCCCGCGATCCGGGAACCTTCCCCTTCTCCAGATAAAGATGGGCGTCGAAGTGGCCGGGCGCATCCGGCAGATTCTCCACGGCTTGTGCAATCGCCTTGCCTTCCATTGTGGGATGTCTAGCGATCTTGGAGGCAAACCGAGGCATCGCCTTTTCAGCAAGCCACTCCTGAGCTGCCGTGGTGGAGGTGGCGCAGACGTAGAGCACAAAGCCCTCGGTCTGAGGGTTGTTGAAGCCGAGGGTGATCTGGTCCTGTTTATTCCACAACTCGACGCGGCTGCGCCGGCGCTCTGAGGCATCGCGGCCGTAGGCAGTGAGCTGATGGAAGCTGTTCTGCATGACGACCCGCGTTGGGTAACCGGGATAGTATTCTCCGGGCCAGATCTCCTGACCGAACTGCAGCAGGCGGCGGTGTCTCAGATAGCTGCTGCGCTCCCACACATTCTCGTTGGCGAAGCCGAGCGTGTGATATTTCGCGTACGCATACGTCGCAGCATAGAACAGAGGTCTTCCCTTCCACAGCTTGGTTCCTAGATGTTCCAGGGCAGGACCCCAGAAAATCCGCTCCTCGTCTTGCTCTAGCATGTCCGAAGGATAGCCCTCCACCAGGGCCGCTGCGTCCATCTGGCGAGTGATCTCTTGTTTGTAGGAACGAAGCGCCACGTTCGAGTAGGCGGCGGCCGAATCCTCTACGTGGATGTAGCCTCGGAACTGCATCCCGTTACCGTGATAGTCGGCATGGACTTCGGGTTGGAGCTCATCCATGAGCGTCTGGACCGCCACCGCTCCCGGCATTTGAGCCGGGTCCTTGGGACCTTTCGCGGTCCAATCGTTGTAGGGATCCATTCTCATCGAATTGTGCAGGCTGGCAGTGATGTAGCCATCAGGATTGACGACGGGGAAGCACACAACCACCTGCCGTTTGAGCGTTTCCCGCGCCTGGGGTTCACCGGATAGGAGCTTCTGCATGAGGTAAAAGATGCCCGTGGCCGCGGACCGCTCTCCGCCACAATGCTGGGCGGTGACAAGCACGTGCTCTTTGTCCTGGGAGGGGGCGCCGGGATCCGTCAGTACAGCCGCGACCAGCGGACGTCCCTGCAGACTTCTCCCCAGGTCTCGCAGCTTCAGGAGACGGGGATGTTCTTTCCCCCACTTCTCCATCCGTGCCATCAATTGTTCAAAGGAGGGGTAGATCGGTGGTCCGTAATCCGGGGCCGGGGCACCGAAGGACCACGTCATGGTCAGGCTGAGGGAAAGCAGGACGAAAGTCCATCTGTTCGAGTTTCTCATACTGAATTGTCCTGTAAGCAGTGATTCCGGCCAGGGCAGGTTAGCTGGGGCGAACCGCTGGATGGGCCCTTCGGCCGAGGTAGAACTTCCTGACAGCAATGATCAGAAGCAAGATCAGAATCAGCGTAACAATGGGTGCAATCATGGCCGGAATCGAGGCCGTGACCGCTCCGCCCAGTTCGACTGAAGAAAGCAGTGGATTCGCGAGGCCACCGGTACTCAGTGTCGACGCCGCGCGTAAAGCGACCGTAGTGGCCTGGACCGTACCGGCAGCTGCGCCACCGGCGATCACCGCAATCGCCCAGGTCAGCATGGGACTGGTGTCCGTGACCATTGACGCCGCAGTTGCAGCTCCCGCCACGACTGCCGCTGGCGTAGCGACGCTGTCCATGAAATTATCCACGACAGGCATGTAGTAGCAGAGAATCTCGAGAAGCGAGGCCGTCGCCAATGCAATCAGAGCCGGGTAGGTTGCCACCCAATCGAAACCGGGAGACAGTTCCAGGTGTCCAGACAACGCAGCGATGCTGATGATCAGTGGCGGGACAAAGACGCGAAAGCCACATGCTGCGCTGAGTCCTACGCCGAGGATCAAGCTCAGAATCGTTTCCGAGGGCAAGAGCACGGCTTCTCCTCTTCCTCTCCCCTGATGCCTCAAAGGAGGCAAGAGTGAGCTTTACTACCCATTCTCCGTAAGGATACCATAGGAGCCAGAATGAGCCTCTACGGAGCTCTATAAGTTGTTGGCTGGCACAGGGATCCTGCCGATTGGTGGGCGGCCCAGAGGAGACCCGACATGAGACGAATATTGATTCTTTGGAGCCTGTGGCTAGGCTCGACGTTTTTTGCGGCTGCTGCGGCTGCCATAGATATCGGCTCCCGTCTGGAACTCCTGGTAGACGATTATCTGATCGAGAAGATCTCTGGAGGTGCTCGACTGGAGCTGCACCACCCGGTTCGACGAAACGTCGCCCTGGTCACGGACAGGGCCTGGGAAGGGAATGCCTGTCACTACCGAACCGTCTTTCAGGACGGAGATAGGTACCGAATGTACTACGGGGCCTATCAGTATGACGTTTCGGCTACCGGACAGACGTATCCGCACGAAGCATTTCTCTGTTATGCCGAGAGCCGAGATGGCATCCACTTTGAAAGGCCGAACCTGGGGCTGGTCGAGTTCCGGGGGAGTCGAAGCAACAATATCGTTCTTACCGAGAAGACGCTCGCGAGCATTGAGGCGGACCCTGGCCATGCCGCGATTTTCAAGGACGAAAACCCGGAGACTCCCGCGGATGCACGATACAAGATGATCATTCGATCCAACGGCGAAAAGGGCCTGTTGGCCCTCAAGTCCCCTGATGGCATTCGATTCACGGCTCTGACGGACAGGGTCGTCATTTCCGAGGGGGCGTTCGACTCTCAGAACCTCGCTTTCTGGGATCCTCATCAGGGCCAGTACCGGGCCTACTTTCGAGGATTCAAAGAAAAAGTTCGAGATATCTTGACGGCCACCTCGCCCGACTTTCTCAACTGGACCAAACCCGTCTGGCTGGAGTACCCGGAAGCGCCGCGCGAGCATCTGTACACAAACCAGCTGCGGCCCTACTATCGGGCGCCGCACATCTTGATCGGGTTCCCCATGCGCTATACCGACCGGGGACGGACCGAGTCCACCTGGCGCCTCCCCGGCGCAGAAGTGCGGCAACACCGAGCGCAGGTGTCCCACCGCTACGGCACCACTGTAACGGACGCCCTTCTGATGACGGGGAGGGATCGCCTCAGTTTCAAACGGTGGGGAGAGGCCTTCATTCGACCTGGAGCTTCACGGATCAACAGCTGGGTGTATGGAGACAACAGCATCGCCTGGGGGATCGTTGAGACGGACTCCGACCTGCCTGAGTCGCCTCGGGAGCTTTCGATTTACGTGGTCGAGGGATATTGGACAGCCAGCAGCCTGAACGTTCGACGCTACTCAATCCGGATGGACGGATTCGTCTCTCTCCAGGCGCCGCTGAGCGGCGGTGAGATGGTCACGAAACCCCTTCGATTTCAGGGTAACAAGCTGCTCCTGAACTACTCCAGTTCCGGGGGCGGAGGTTTGTGGGTGGAGCTTCAGAACGAGCAGGGAAGGCCAATCAAGGGTTTTACCCAGGCGGATGCGGATGAGGTTTTTGGGGATCACATCGAAGGATCAGTGAGCTGGAAGGGAAGCCAGGACGTCAGTTCACTGGCCGGCAAGCCAGTCCGAATCCGGTTCATCCTGAAGGACGCTGATCTCTACTCTTTTCGCTTCAGCGGGAAATTGAAATAGGATTTCGCGTTGCGCAGGGAGCCGAGATGTAGCTGCATGGCCCAATCGGTGGTGTGGTTGAGGGAGGCGACGTGATGTAGAACCACCAGCGTCAGATGCCAGCAGCAGCGCCGCTCCCACCAGCTCCTGGGGTTCCGATTGGTTGCCCCAGCCCAATTATTGACGACACCTTGTTTGTCCTTCAAGAAGACTTCATCGACCTGGGGAGGGGAGCAATGATCACGCAGAAAGAATCTCTGGGATCCTGGAATCGGAGGCGATGGATCGCCGCAGCAGCTGGGGTAACCGGGCTTGCCAGCGTCGAAGACATGGTCCTGGCCTTTCAGCCAGAGGCCTACGGCGTCAAGCGAAGCGGGACAGCGCGAGCGCCAGGTCCAAGGAGCCGGATGCGCATCACCTCGTTGAAGCCGACGCTGGTGGCGTCTCCAGACTACGCCCTGTTGAACTCCTGGAACGTTCACGATACTCACTTCAAACGAACGATCCTGGAACTGGAGACGGACGATGGCTATACCGGTGTGGCTGAAGTCTGGGGAGGCGCTCTGAAGGCGCTCGAATCAGCTCGCGAGCTGGTACTGGGTCGAGACCCTTTTGAAATCGAGTACTTTCGTCGCAGTCTCTCGCAGCGGAAGGAGTTCTCGCTGCTGGAAAACTCAGAGTCGTTTGCTGCCCTGGAGATCGCCTGCCTGGACCTGATCGGCAAAGTAATCAATCGGCGGGTAGTGGATCTGATCGGCGGACCTTTCCGCGAAGAGGCTTCATTCTCTGCCTATAATTTTTTTGTCATGCCCACCGACAATGGGCCGGACATCACGACACCCGAAGCGCTGGCCCGGGAGTTTCTTGATTTTCATAGGGACCACGGTTTCCTCACCTGCAAGTTCAAGGGAGGTGTCCTCGAGCCTGAGAAAGAGATCGAGGTCTTGCAGCGAATTCGAAAAGCCATGCCGGAGGCCCGGCTCCGCATCGATCCCAATGCTGCGTGGAGCGTTCAGACGTCCTTGGAGGTCGCCAGGAAACTGGAGCCTCTGGGAATGGAGTATCTGGAGGATCCCACTCGAGGACAAGAGGGAATGGCTGCTGTCCGGCGCGAGACGCCGATTCCTCTGGCCACCAACATGTGTGTCACCCAGATAGAGCATATCCGGCCCGGATACGACCAGGGAGCCATCGACATCGTGCTGCTGGACCCGCACCACATGGGCGGTCTCAATAACGTACGCTTCTGGGCGGCGATCTGTGAGACTCTAGGTTGGGGGTGCTCAGGCCACAGCAACAACTATCTCGGAATCTCGATGGCGACCCAGGTCCACATGGCCTGTGCCATTTCCCATATCACCTATGACGTGGACAGCCACTATCCCTGGACCACGCAAGACATCATCCGGGGAGATAGGCTGGAGTTCCGTGAGGGAAAGATGGCCTTGCCGGATGCTCATGGTCTGGGAGTCGAGATCGACCCAAACAAGAAAGCGACCCTTGCTGAAAATGTCAGCCGCGCCAAGCCGCGCCACGACCTCCTCTACCAGTGGGATCCCAACTATCCCCGAGACAGCCACGGAGTCCGCTGGTAGGTTCGTCTTCCTCCAAGCCGTAATCGATCTGATTGGGTGGTGGATCTCCGCCCGGAGCCTGAAGGTAGTGTTCTATTCAGCGAAGCATCCGCATGTCGTAGTCCAGTCGGGCGGCTGCTTTACGGTTGCCGTGGCTGGAGATATGACGACAGAGTTGGGTTAGACTGGAGTCACCATGGTATCGACGTCGAAGGTTATATTCGTCGCTCTGATCGCGTTCCTGATTGGCGTGACCACGGGAATAAGCATGTACGGTGCAGTGAGGGCGTTTGCTGTGCAGGCGGTTTTGATCTGCTTCGTCATTGTGGTTATTTTTCTGGTGGTGAGCCTGATAAAGCGGTGACATCCCGATTGTCAGGTCTCCTAGAAGGTTCCAGTCACTTGAACCAACCCCGCCCCAACCTGCACTCGGGGTCGTTTCCGCAGAAGAATCACTCTGCCGTCCTGCTGGGTCACGACTTCAGCGCTGGTTTGGCCGAAGAAGTCCTGGATGGTTCCCAGACGTTGACCGGCCCGAACCTCTTCCAGCAAGGCAACCTCGGACTTGAAGAAACCCGCTTCGGGCGCCGAGATGACCAGATCTAGATTCCCATCTCCTATCAGGTGGTGGGCCGTTGGGAGAGGCTGAGGCTCACCCGGTAGCATTTCGAGGTGCTTCATCACATTGAGTGCTCCCTCGGCGTAGCAGGTGACGTCCTCCGGCGTGGAGCGCCCGCCGCCCGGCGTCTCGGTGTAGAGCCAGGGGATGCCAAAGCTAGTCCCAAAAGAAGTAGATGAAAGTGGACTAAACCACATGTAAACACCTGAAATGCCAGACCTGACGGGTATTCTGGGGTTGTCAAAGAAACTTCAGAACAAGCCGAAAGGAGGCATTTCAGGTGAATAAAAAGGATAGCGCAATCATCCGCAAACGGGAAGCAGAGGTTGCTCAGCGATTGAGCCCCAGCTGGAACGGTCAAGACCCGAAACCGGTGCTCTCGCCCGAGGTCATCAGCTACGAGGTCTCGGAGAAAACGGGTGCGGTCAGTTACGGTGGTCTGGGGCTGCTGCAGCAGGTGGTGAAGTGGAGTGGGCTGGGGAAAGCCATTGACCAGGCGGTGACGCTGCTCAAACGCCACCAACCGTACCACGA
Source organism: Acidobacteriota bacterium (assembly GCA_965219855.1). Lineage (GTDB taxonomy): Bacteria > Acidobacteriota > UBA6911 > RPQK01 > JAJDTT01 > CAUZIZ01. Next base: position 24,450 of record CBDCOR010000002.1, on the reverse strand, counting down.
ATCGGACCACGTCCTGAGCCTGATCTACAACGTGGCCACGGGCGGGACCCGCTATCAGGATATTGAACTGCGACGTCAGAGTGTGAGTTTCCTGGAGGCGGTGGGAGCCGAGAAGATCCCCGCCCCCAGCACGGCCGGAGACTTTGTGCGCCGCTTTGACGCGCCCGACGTGGTGGATCTGATGGAAGCCGTCAATGCCAGCCGCCTCAAGGTCTGGGCCCAACAACCGGCCCGTTTCTTCCAACGGGCGGAGATCGACGTGGATGGGACGATGGCCCCCACGAGCGGCGACTGCAAGGAAGGGATGGAGATCAGCTACGACGGGCAGTGGGGCTATGCGCCGCTGATCGTGACGCTGGCCAATACGGGAGAGGTGCTCTATGCGGTCAACCGCTCGGGCAACCGTCCCTCTCATGAGGGAGCGGCCGAATGGCTGGATCGGAGTATCGAGCTGGTTCGAGAGGCGGGTTTTCGGAAGGTGCGCCTGCGCGGGGACACGGATTTTTCGCTGACGGCTCATTTTGACCGTTGGACGGAGGCGGGCGTGGAGTTTGACTTCGGGATCGACGCCCATCCGAGCTTCGTCAAGTGGGCGGAGGCGTTGCCAGAAGCGAGATGGAAAGAGCTGGGGCGCCCCAGCCAGGGGAAAGGAAAAGGGAAGAAGCGGCGCCAGCGGCGGGACAAAGTGAAGCCGGAGATTGTCAAGAGACGCGGGTTCAAGACGCTGACGCTGGAACGGGAAGAGATTGCGGAGATCGACTACCGTCCGAGCAAAGCGAAGCGAACCTATCGGATGGTGATCTTGCGCAAGACGATCCTGGTCGAGAAAGGCCAGAAGCGGCTGCTGCCGCAGACGCGCTACCACTTTTATGTCACCAATATCTCGGCCAGAACGTTGGGAACGGCGGGAGTCGTACGGGAAAACAACCGGCGCTGCAACCAGGAGAACGTCATTGAACAACTCAAGAACGGAGTCGAGGCCCTGCGGATGCCCTCGGATACGCTGGTAGCCAACTGGGCCTATCTGGTGATTGCGGCTCAAGCCTGGAATCTGAAGGCCTGGATGGGGTTGGTGCTGCCGGCGCGACTGCAAGCCCGAGAGCTGGTGAAGATGGAGTATCGCCGTTTCCTGCGAGAGGTCATTGAAATGCCCTGCCAGATTTTGCGCAGGGGCCGACAGTTGGTCTATCGGCTGCTGGATGTCAATGGTTGGAGCCGTCTTCTCTTGGAAGGCAGTAAGTGGTTGAAACACCGGCCAGCTACCTGAAACTGAAAGGAGATAAAGTAGCTCCGAGGGTCGCCAGAGCTGGGGCGAGGTGTCTCTACAAACGCCCCCCAAGAGGGCAGAATCGTTTTCCCTGAGCGATCGGCGTGGAGGACAGCTGAACACGTGCCTGTTCTGAGTGACTTCGCGCCGAAATTTAGAATTTAGGTCTCCAAAATGGCTCCTCGGAGCCGACAAAGGGGTCTATTTTCGAACTTGCGCTTATTTTGGGGCTAGTAGCAGCGCTGACGCTTCGTCCTGGTGGTACCGGCGGTGGGTGCCCCCAGAGTACCGGTGCGCCGAAGGCTTTGGCAACGGCCTGAGCCTGCTGCCCCAGGGTATCCTCGCTGTGCAGATAGCCGACTAGCGTCGGAATGTCGAAATCCTCGTTTCCACTGTGGAAGTCGATGAAGCAGTCCGCCGGTTGGATGAGTTTGTGGGTGAGCCAGTAGGCGATCCTCTGGGTAATCGTCCCTTCGGCATCACCAGGAAACACGCGCGCGAGGTTGAGGCCATCGATGGGGCTGGAACGAATCCCGGCCTCGTAGGCAGGCATGTTGCAGACAGCGATCATCACCAGGGTTCCCTTCAGAGCGTCGGGGTCCACCTGGTCGAAAATCCGGGGGACGGCCTCAACACCTTCATACTCGTTGCCGTGGACGGCGGCGGTGACAGCCAGCGTGGGACCGGCAGCAATGCCCTTTACGTAGAGGAGAGGTAGGCGCCAGCTGCCGCCGTCAGCACGAGAGGCAACCTCGAGCCAACCGGTTGCCTTTTTTCCGGTAGGAAGCCTGGAAATATCGAAGTCTTCGAAAAGCATTGTCCGTCCTTTTCTCGGAATCCTACTTAGAGGGAGACTGTTTCCGGCGAGAAACCGGCCAGGATTGGTTCAAGTCCAGGACGGCGTCATCCCCTGTGGCTCTTTGCCACTCCCGGATCCGGGCCGTCAGCTGCTGCAGCCGTCCCCGTTGTTCGAGGTGTAAGAAGAGGTTGTGCCGTTCACTACGATCCTTGCGGAGCGAGTAGAGCTCTCCGCCTCCCACGTCGTTTAGAGTCAGCTTCCAGCCCTCTGGTGTGATCAGGGTACGCAGCTGAGCCACGTGATTCCGGTTCCAGCTCTGTGCAAAACCCTTGATGGAGCTCATGACGACGACATCTTGATCGGGCACTTCCAGTTCCTGAAGCAGATAAGGAGCCAGACTTCGTCCCTGCAAATGGGAAGGAAGCGGCTGGTCCATGAGTTCGAGGAGCGTGGGCAGGAGGTCCACCTGACTCACCGGCTTTGCAATTCTTCGACCTCCTTTGACGCCCGGAACCCTCAGCAACAGAGGCACACGAATAGATTCCTCATAGGTGAACTCTTTGGACATCAGACGATGATCCCCCATCATCTCGCCGTGCTCGGAGGTGAACACGATGATCGTATTCTCTTCCAGCCCCAGTTCTCGCAAGTGTTGAAGGACCACACCCACCATCTCATCGACCAGTGTCACCAGTCCCCAGTAGCGGGCCTTGGCTTGCCGGTACTCTTCGACCGTCTGAGGGTAGGCAATCGGGAATTCTCCCCGCGTCAGGGAGACTCGAGCTTCCCGCTTGGGGTATGAGACGGTCGGGTCCATCGGTTCGAAAAACGTCTCCGGAATCTCCATTTCCGCTGGATCGTAGAGGTCATCATTGACGTTATCGAAGGGAGGCTTCGAATGGTCGGCGAAGGCGTGGGGTTCCAGGAAGCTCAGGTAGAGCACGAAGGGACGGTCGCGATAGCGCTCGATGAACTCGACTCCCATCTTGGCTAGATAGGCCGGCTTGCTGAGCTCCTTTGGAAGTCGGTTGGCCAGGTCGCGGGAGTGCCCGTGAGGTCCATCTGATTTCACCCCTCGCTGCGACAGATATCGGTCGTACCCGGAGCGATGGCTGTGGTCTTGGTCCGGGGACCAGCTCTTCTGATAGATCTCAGTACTCTCGAAGTGAGTAAAGCCTCTCTGGCGGAAGATCTCGTTACCTAGATGCCACTTGCCATAGTAACCTGCCACGTAGTCTCCCCGTTCCAGCATATCGATCAAGATGGGGACGTCGGGGTTCAAAGGGACGTTGTTGCCTCGCACTCCATGCGTGTGGGAATAAAGCCCCGTCAAGAGTGTTGCCCGAGAGGGAGAACACATGGGATTGGCCACATAAAAGGCCTCGAATAGGAATCCGTTTGCGGCTAGAGCGTCGAGATGGGGTGTCTTGATCTGCGTGTTCCCATAAGCTCCCAGGGTATCCGTCCGCTGCTGGTCGGTAAGGATGAAGAGAAGATTGGGGCGATCGGGTACTGTCTCAGGGCCCGCCAGGACAGGTCCGGTCAGCCCAAGAAGCAGCAGCGAGGTCCGGTAGAGGGAGAAGAAGCGGACGCCCAGAACCCTGGAGCTCATCAGCCCGGCAAGCACTGATATTCGGGTTCCTGGCGCTGTCCTTGGTTCGGGGCGAAGTCTCAGCTGCATACAAAGTCGATTCAATCGGCCTCGAGCCGAGGAAAGAGAGCGGGTCTCACCCGACCGGATCCTGCCGGGCCAGGAAATCACCAGCGGCACCCGAATCAACTCCTCGTACATGGCCGGACCCTTGTGCATAAAGCTGATAAACTCCCCGGGGCAAGAGGCAAATCAGCAGGAGTCCCTTGGTGAGCCCCAAGTTGGTCAATCAATACTAGGTCGTAGGGGCTGGAAGCACAAGATCACAAAGCCTACGTCTGAGATCAGTAGTGTCCCAACGTTTGGGTTTCTAATCTCTGTAAAGTATTAATGAGTAATATGTTAGAGAAGATAATGGGTGTTTCCGACTTGAAAGTGAGTGTACGCTCACGCCCTTCAGTTCATAAGGAGGGCGAGCATGTACACGGGCACGACGATTTTTTCTCAGGTGATGCGGCATCTTCCCTGGCATCATTTTCATCGCATTGTTCAGCACTACGGAGGCGACTACAAGGTCAAGTCGTTCCGCTGTGCCGACCATTACCGGGTCATGGCCTTTGCACAGTTGACCTATCGCGAGAGCTTGCGCGATATCGAAGCCTGCCTACGGGCCATGAGATCCAAGCTCTTCCACATGGGCATTCGCTCCACGGTCTCCCGCAACAATCTGTCCAATGCCAACGAGAGGCGCGACTGGCGCATCTATGCCGAGTTTGCCCAAGTGCTTATCGCCGAAGCGCGCCGCCTGTACACCGACGAGGACCTGGGAGTCGACCTGAACGCGACCGTCTATGCCTTGGACTCCACGACCATCGACCTGTGCCTCTCGGTCTTCCCCTGGGCGCGCTTCCGCCGTACCAAGGGGGCGATCAAACTGCATACCTTGCTCAACCTGCACGGCGCCATTCCCGAGTTCGTTCTGATCTCGGACGGAAAACTGCACGATGTCCACGCCTTGGACCACCTGATTCCTTGTCCCGGTGCCTACTACATCATGGATCGCGGATACCTGGATTTCGGGCGCCTGTACCGACTCCATTCTGCCCGGTCGTTATTCGTGACCCGCGCCAAGGCCAACTTCAAGTTCCGCCGCCGCTACTCCCACCCGGTGGACAGAACGACGGGACTGATCTGCGACCAAACTGTCCTGCTGAGCACCTTCTATCCGGCCAAGGCCTACCCCGAACCTTTGCGTCGCATCAAGGCCTTTTACGGCACCAGTCCCAATGCCGTGAAAACACAAATCTGGATCGCCCTCAGTACCTACCTGCTCATCGCCATCATCCGCAAGCGCCTCTATCTCGAGTTGCCGCTCTACACAATTCTCCAGGTCCTGAGTGTCTCGCTCTTCGAGAAAACCCCAATTTTACAGGCCTTTCAGGACATGCATTACATTACTCAGAATAGTGACATTCATAAACAGTTGATGTTATTCGACTAACGCTGGGACGCTACTGGTCTGAGATGATGACAAAGGCCTCGCTTTTGTGATGGAAAAAGAAGGCTTTCGCACCAAAGTGGGGAAGTAGAAATGGCGGAAATGATCCTCGGTCAACAAACGAGAGGAGATTCTGTTACAAGGAAGATCCCGGTACTACCGAAGTCCTGGCGATGAAGGAATTGCACCAGAAGTACCCAGAGGATCTCGATGCTGCCACGCTTTACGCTGCCGCCCTGATGAATCTGTCTCCTTGGAACTATTGGAGCGAGGAGGGCCACCCAGGGAAATACACCCAGAGATCCTCTCGACCCTGGAGCAAGTTATGGACAAGGCCCCGGCACATGTGGGAGCCCTGCACTATTACATTCACGCAGTAGAATCAGTAGACCCTCGGCGAGGGGAAGTAGCCGCGGACCGGCTGCGAGGACTGACCCCGGGTTTTGTCCTGGTTCCCCAAAGCGGGAACCCGGCGCGACTTCTGGTGGTCAGCCGCAGTGAGCGCGGTGTCTACAATGGGGCCCGATACCTGCGAGACTTTCTGGTAGATGGACGCTCTGGAGATTTACCGTGGGTGAGCACCAATCCGTTGGGCAGCACGAAGCGAATGATCGTGCCACGAAGACCCGAAGCGCGAACGGTGTCGGGGTAGTTGCAACTGCTTCTAGATATTCTAGGGTGCACGACAGGAAAGTGATTTGGGAGCCTATCGAAAGCTCCTTGTCGGTTCTCAAATCGTTTGACCTCTGATTTTGGTGGTGTCCTGCAAGCAATGAGATAGCTGTGAACTGGCATGATTTCTTACGGCTAGATTAGCCGAGAGAACTCAAAGCTAGCACCACTCTTACTCTTCCTAGGCCCCGCTAGCCCAGCTCGCTTCCGAGAGTTCTGGAGTTTGATCTTTACAGGAGGGCGCTTTAGCGTCCTGGCGCGAAGCGTAATAGACCGGTCCTTCCAGAGCCGGGTAGCCGGGCAGACGTCTCTTTTGAGCCCGCTTCAGCGGGCTTCTCGAGCGAAGGCTTTAGCCATGATCCGGTCCTGTTCTCCAGCTCGAAAGCGCGAAGTAGGTTCTAAACGGCTCCGTCGATTTCAGGTCGGCGTCGTTATATCAGGTTACGAGCCCGTTTTTATAGCCGATCTGCCATCGTTCGAATGCCTTCTGTGAGATCTATCTGCATCTGACCTGGCACACCGAGTCGCATTGTGCAGTCCTGCGAGGATCGGTTGAAGATCGCGTTCACGGATTCCTGCGGACCCGTACAGCTCAGACACCGGAAGCCTTCATCTCCGAGATGGGAGGAATAGAGGAGCACGTGCACGTAGCCGTGAGAATTGGTCCCAGCTTGAAGATCAGCGACTGGATCGGAGAGCTGAAGGGTTCGAGTACTCACTACCTGAATCGCCGCCTGCTCCGTCGAATCCCGTTCGCCTGGCAACGCGGAAACGGCGCCGTTTCCTTCGGCAAGAAGGATTTGCCGTTTGTTGTGGACTCTATCCGGTGCCAGAAAGAGCACCATCGCCGTGCTGGGACCTTTGATCGACTCGAACGCATCAGCCCGGGTAGCACCGGACCGGATCATGGCTAAAGCCTTATTTCGAGCAGCCTGCTAAAGCGGGCTTGACTCTTACCGCACCCGGGTCACCGGCCCTAACCCGGATTTCTCATCGCTTGTCGTAGCGAGGCGCTGCAAGGGCCGTCCTGGCAAGGCTTGCGACCGAGACCACTCGTGGCGAGCCGCCGCAGTCGTACTTGTACAGTACGTCGAGGAGGCCGACCGAGCATAACACAGCCAGGGCGGATGATTGAGGCGTCGCAGTAGATCAGCGATGAGAAATGCGGGCTAAAGGACCGGTCTATTACGCTTCGCGCCAGGACGCTAAAGCGCCCTCCTGGAAAGGCCAGGCTCTAGAGACCCTGAGACACGTGTCAGACTGGTGTAGTAGCCATGGCAGGCCTGCGGGTCTTCTCCGCAAGGGCATCCCGGTTTGCTGCACTTGATGTAGCGCTTGGAAGACCGAGCCCCGGCGCAGGGGCCGGGGGTGGAGCAGTTGTTGGGCCGCCTCTAGAATGTCCTGGGGCACTCGTCAATCGCAGCCACTGTACCTGGTGGGTGGAATTACGACCTGATGTTCCCCCTTACAGATAGAATAGCCGTAAGATACGACACCCTAGACGTTCCACTGTCCCGACGACCACTGCCTGGAAATCCTCAGCCAGACTGGAGTTTAACGATGCCTCAGCTCAGGAGGAACTCTTGAGCGCTCAGCTTGTCACTTTTCATGTCGTGCACCCGATATTCTAGTTGCGTTGGAGTCTCCTGTGGTAGTGTGCAATACATGAGAAGTGAGGCCGATCAGCCGCGAAGCATTGTAGTCGTCGTGGTTCGGGAGGGTCGCGCTGACTAGCGCTTGGAACAGCTCGGACACCAAGCCGCTGTCGGCAGAGCCGGCGGGGGCTTGGTGCTTGTGGCCCTTCCGGCGACGCCGACGGACGAGGAGACCCATCATGCAGGACCCTCTGAAGCTCGGATTCTTCATCCAGCCGGTGCACCCACCGCTCCGCCCCTATGCGGACGTTCTTGGCGAGGACCGCGAGGCGGTCATGCTCGCCGATCGCCTCAACTACCGCGAGGCCTTCATCGGCGAGCATCTCGTGGACTCAGCCGAGACAATCACTTCGAGCCTCGCCTTCATCGCGAACCTGGCCGAAGCCTGCCCCTCGATTACCTTCGGTACCGGCGTGCTCCCGCTCGCCAACTACCACCCGGCGATGGCGGCGGCGCAAGTCGCCATGGTCGACCACCTAGTGCAGGGCCGGCTCGTGCTCGGAGTGGGCTCAGGCGTTCCTGGGGACGCGGAGGCCATCGGAGACCTGGGGTCGGACCGCAAGCGCAAGACCCAGGAGGCGCTCGATCACATGCGCCGAATCTGGATCGAAGAACCGCCGTACCGCATCGAGGGTGAGTTCTACCGAACCACTACGGAGCGCTCACTCGATCGGAGGATCGGAGTGGGCGTCGCAGTCCGCCCGCTGCAAAGGCCGCATCCGCCCATCGCAATCACCTCGATCCGCCCGGACTCACGGGGGCCACACACGGCGGGAGCCAGAGGCTGGACGGGGATCTCGGCGACCTACGTGGGTGCGTATGTCGTCCGGGCCCAGATCCAGAACTACCTGGAGGGCCGACGATCGGCGGGCCTCTCCGTCGACCCCTCCGGCTGGCGAGTGGCGCGCAGCATCTTCGTGGCCGAGGACGAGACCACGGCACGTCGCTATGCGCATCGCGAGGACGGTGCCCACGGCTTCTACTTCCACGTGATGAGGACCAAGCTCTCGGCAGTTGGCGCGCTCGACCTGTTGCGGGACCATCCCGACCAGCCGGATTCCGAGCTTTCCCTGAAGCGGTGCATCGAACGTCTCGTCATCACGGGAACCGCGGAGAGCGTCGCCGACCAGGTTCTCGCCTTCCGCAACGAGATCGGCGCGTTCGGCACCCTGCTCTACACGGGCCACGACTGGACTGATCCAGCGCTCGCCCGGCGCTTCATGGAGCTCACGGCGGACGAGGTCTGGCCTCGGATCGAACGAGCCGTGCGTGGGACGACACTCGCTGCCGAGAACGCCGGGGAGCCTTCAGACAAATCCGAACGACTAACCTCACCTGCAGGGCCGCAGGTGAGGTGAGGCAAGGTGTTGTTGCCAAACATCAACCCACTTACGCGAGCGGACTTCGCCTCTCCGAGGCCTTGCATTTACGTGTCGCCGACGTCGACAGGTCCCGGATGCTGATCCGAGTCCGCCACACAGGAAACTTGAATGTCCGCTTCTAGGTGCGGTCGTTCGATTTCGATCAAATTCGTGCTGAAGATTCTCTCGCCTCGAGGAACCCTGGGGATCACCGCTACTGAAATGACAGCCGTCTGGGGAGGACAGAATCGGCAAAGAGGCTAACGCACATGGCCACGCGTAGGGAATTCCTGAAGACGACGACGGCGGGACTCTCTTCCCAGAAATTCGGCAGACACGGCAAGGGAATGATTGCTGCAGCCTCGGTACTCCAAGTCCCGGGACCGCAGAAGTACGGGACGGGCGAGGGAAGAGAAGCCTTCCAACAGCATTGGGCAGACCTCCCCACCGGTAAGTTCCATCACCGAGAGCATCGCACTTTTCATCGCCTGCAGACTCAGCTGGATTTCCTGTATTGCCGCTGCCGACAGCCCCTACTGGTGGGCCTGGGTGGGTCACTTCGAAAGCGGAGATCAGGGATATCGAACCCGCTGCACGGGGTGGGTATTGGCTCCAGAGGCGGAGCACGCGAGTCTGGGGTTGTGGAGATCCTGGAGGCCGCACCTAGGACCCGATCCCAGGGCCTGGGACCATAGCCGGATCGACGTAGGGAGCGTGGTCGAGGTGGGGGATACCTGGCGCATCTACTACAGCAGCGAGGGGAGTGTCGGCCTCGCGACTATTGGGCGACATAGACTCTATGGGCTGGAGGTCCTACCGGAGAGAAGCAGCGGCGAAGTCACCTCTGCGGCGCTCGAGCCTGCCAACGGCAGCTGGAGCAGCTCCCGCCTCGAGATCAATTCCAGCGGCCTCAGTGGCGACGCTTTTCTGCAGGCAGAATTGTGGGAAGGAGGCAGCCCTGTGCCGGGCTTCAGTTTCCGGGAGAGTCTCCCGGTTACCCAGGACGGCTTCCGAACTCCCCTCCGCTGGAAAGGACGAGGAGTGAATCTGCCGGATAAGCGTGGACCCGTCCAGGTGAAGGTGAGGTTGACGCGCAAAGAGAGGAATCCCCAGCTCCATGGTATCTATGTTGCAAGGCTCTGAGACTCGGTGATACGGTTAATTGTGAAGTCAGTAGTGTCCCAACGTTTGGGCTTCTAATCTCTGTAAAGTATTAATGAGTAATATGTTAGAGAAGATAATGGGTGTTTCCGACTTGAAAGTGAGTGTACGCTCACGCCCTTCAGTTCATAAGGAGGGCGAGCATGTACACGGGCACGACGATTTTTTCTCAGGTGATGCGGCATCTTCCCTGGCATCATTTTCATCGCATTGTTCAGCACTACGGAGGCGACTACAAGGTCAAGTCGTTCCGCTGTGCCGACCATTACCGGGTCATGGCCTTTGCACAGTTGACCTATCGCGAGAGCTTGCGCGATATCGAAGCCTGCCTACGGGCCATGAGATCCAAGCTCTTCCACATGGGCATTCGCTCCACGGTCTCCCGCAACAATCTGTCCAATGCCAACGAGAGGCGCGACTGGCGCATCTATGCCGAGTTTGCCCAAGTGCTTATCGCCGAAGCGCGCCGCCTGTACACCGACGAGGACCTGGGAGTCGACCTGAACGCGACCGTCTATGCCTTGGACTCCACGACCATCGACCTGTGCCTCTCGGTCTTCCCCTGGGCGCGCTTCCGCCGTACCAAGGGGGCGATCAAACTGCATACCTTGCTCAACCTGCACGGCGCCATTCCCGAGTTCGTTCTGATCTCGGACGGAAAACTGCACGATGTCCACGCCTTGGACCACCTGATTCCTTGTCCCGGTGTCTACTACATCATGGATCGCGGATACCTGGATTTCGGGCGCCTGTACCGACTCCATTCTGCCCGGTCGTTATTCGTGACCCGCGCCAAGGCCAACTTCAAGTTCCGCCGCCGCTACTCCCACCCGGTGGACAGAACGACGGGACTGATCTGCGACCAAACTGTCCTGCTGAGCACCTTCTATCCGGCCAAGGCCTACCCCGAACCTTTGCGTCGCATCAAGTTCTTCGACGTCACCACCGACCTGCGGCTAGTATTCCTCACCAACGACTTTGCTTCTCCCGCTCTGACTATTGCCCGGCTCTACAAGCTCCGCTGGCAGATCGAACTGTTCTTCAAATGGATCAAACAGCATCTCCGCATCAAGGCCTTTTACGGCACCAGTCCCAATGCCGTGAAAACACAAATCTGGATCGCCCTCAGTACCTACCTGCTCATCGCCATCATCCGCAAGCGCCTCTATCTCGAGTTGCCGCTCTACACAATTCTCCAGGTCCTGAGTGTCTCGCTCTTCGAGAAAACCCCAATTTTACAGGCCTTTCAGGACATGCATTACATTACTCAGAATAGTGACATTCATAAACAGTTGATGTTATTCGACTAACGCTGGGACGCTACTGTTGTGAAGTGAATCTTTACTGTCCTGTCGATCTACTCTTCCCATGTGGAGACCGACTGATGAAAACCCAAGTGATCTGGATCCACCGCTTGCTCTGGTCCTCTCCCTGGTTGTAGCTGGCGCCACGGCAGGACCATCCCGGTCCGATTCGCCGCTGGACATTGGTTCCCGCCTGGAACTGTTTGTGGACGACTACCTGATAGAAGACCTCGCTGGAACCCGTCTCGTCCTGCACCATCCTCGGCCGGCAGAGGTAGTGCTGAGGTTCCAACGACCCTGGGAAGGTGCCTTCTGTGCCTACGTGACCGTGATCAAGGATGGCGAGAAGTACCGGATGTACTACCAGGGAGAGCCCAATGCCACCCCGGACGGAACCGGCGACGAGGTTACCTGCTATGAAACGCGGTACCTAGCTTCGGAGAAGCAGGCTCTGGTCCACGTCCGAGAGTCGAGCGCAGCCACAGGTCACCAGGGCGTTCTGAATCTCCTCCCGAAAGATTTCCAAGACACGGTGAACGCCTGCCTCACCGCTCGCCGCCAGACCCCAGGCATAGGGACGCCCAATCAAAACCGCCCGAGCGCCTAGCGCCAGGGCTTTGAGTACATCTCTACCCCTGCGTACGCCCCCGTCCATAAACACCTCAAGCCTTCCGTCCACCGTCTTCACGATCTCTTCCAGGACATCGATTGTTGCCGGCATGCCATCCAAAGCTCGGCCGCCGTGATTGGAGACGATGATCCCGTCGAGCCCAATGGACACTGCCTTGCGGGCGTCGGAAGGGCTTATGATCCCTTTGGCCAAGAGAGGGAGTCGGGTGACGGATCTGAGCCAATCGAAGATCTCCCAAGTCAGCTTCGGATCCCTGGCGCTATTGGCAAACTTGTGGAGTTCCTCATTGCTCATTCTTTGCGGGAGATCGTGCCCGATCTGCTTCATGACCCGGTAGAGCATTCTCTGGGGTAGGGTGAAGCGGTTTCGCATGTCCTGCTCTTTCCGTCCACCCCGATCCACCGTTAACACAACCGCCTTGAATCCGGCTTGTTCCACCCGCTCCAGCAGTCCGCGAGTGACTTCACGGTCGCGGCGAAAGTAGAGTTGAAACCAGAGAGGAGCGTTTCCCGCTGCAGCGATATTCTCGACGCTGTAGGTGGATCCAGTGCTCACCCCGAAGACCGTCGCATGGCTCGCAGCAGCTCAGGCGGAGGCCAGTTCCCCCTCAGGATGAAATAGCCCTTGAGTAGCCACCGGAGCGAGCAGGACAGGCATGGAGACAGGCACTCCCAGCACGGTCGTGGAGAGGTCGCATTGAGCAATTCCGTGGAGCACGGGAGGGAGCAGCCGGATGCGTCCGAAGGCCTCCAGATTATCTCGCAGGGTAACTTCATCTTCCGAACCCGTCGAGAGATAATCGAAGTTGGGCCGAGGCAGGCTGCCGCGGGCCAGGGCTTCGTACTCGAGCACGTTGATGGGGAATCGGGCGGGTGGCAGAGGAGGAGGTGTTCTAGGTCCTGCTGCAGGCACGGACTCAGTCTTTTGGGTGCCGGCGGCGGACCCCCATAGGCCCAAGGGACCGGTTCCTAGTCCCAACAGCTTGGCAAAGGTTCGGCGTTTCATCTCAAGTCCCCTGTTGATTCTGCATCGGACATTCAAGGAGGCCTCGCGTAGGACCACCGCTAGGGGGTCGCTGCCTGCTCCTAAGTACACTGGAACGTAAATACGGCAACGTTTGTGGCGAGCGCGACGGGTCGAGTTCGCGAAGCGACGACGAACTCGTTGCCGTATTTACGTTCCAGTGTACTAAGACAAGTGCAAATCCAGGATCTGTTGGATCTCATCTGAGCTAAGTTCGAGATCCTCCGCTCGCAGGTCTTCTTTCATATGCTGCTCACTGCTCGTACCCGTCAGCGGAAGCATCCCCACTTCCAAAGCGAATCGAAAGATGACTTGAGCGGGAGTAGCGCCCAGGCGCCGGGCGATCTGTTGCACCTCAGGATCGCCCAGTACACCTCGGTTCGCCGTCAAGAGCGAAAATCCCTGATAGATGATTTTGTTGGCCTGGCAAATCTCTCTAACCTCTTGATCCCACTCCAGAACGGAGAAGCACCGGTTCTGGACGACCATGGGTTTGATCGTCGCCCGTTCACACAGAAGCTCGAGCTGCCCGGGATTGACATTGCTGATGCCGATCATCTTGGCCCTACCGGATTCGTAGATCGTTTCAATTGCCGACCAGACCTCCCAATCGGCGTCGCCCAGGCCTACGCGCGAATAGGGTCCATGCAGCACATACGAGTCAACATAGTCGGTATGAAGGTGCTCTAACGAGCTCTCGAAAGACTGTTGTACCTGGGTTGTGATTGACGCAGAAGCGTCGTAGGGAGTCCGATGGTCCTGTCCGCCGGTAGGGGTAAATTTGGTTTGAATAAACAGCGTTTCTCGCCTGATTCCCGTGCGCTCCAGATCGAGCAGGGCCTCACCCACGAGGGCCTCGTCGTAGTGGATAATTTGATTGGCCGTGTCGATCGCCGTGAAGCCAGCGGACACCGCCAGTCGAATGAGTTGAGCCGTGGATTCCTTCTTCCACGCGGTCCCGTACATGAAAGAGGGGATCGCCACTTGGTTGTACGCCAAAAAGTTACCCATCTCGGGCCTCCTGGAGCACAGCCGCTAGTGCTGAGAGATCTGGAAGAGACTCGCAATCCTCCAGCTGCCAGTCCCCAAAAGGATCCAGGAGGAGACCGTGGAGACCAGCATTGCGGGCTCCTTCGACGTCCGTGTGGTAGAGGTCTCCCACGTGGAGGGTACTCTCCTTCTGGGCTCTCGACTCGGAGAGAGCGTGCTCGAAGATCCGTGGATGCGGTTTTTCGTAGCCAACGATTGCGGAGTCGATCACCGTAGAAAAGTAGTTCCTCAAACCAGCCTCTCTGAGGCTGAGCTCGGCGGTGCCGTCGGAGTTGCTCAGAGCAACCAGCTTGATCTCCAGAGTGCGGAAGCTCTCCAGCGCCTCCGGAACACCCGGCAGTACCCAACGCCAGATCCGATTAGCCTGCCCCTCGGTTTGCAATGTGTCGGCCAGGTCGACAGCCAGCGAGCCGATCTCCTCTTTCCCTGGACTCTGAGGAAAGTCGACGCGGGAGAGAACTTCTTGGACATAGCTCCGGAAGGAGTAGTCCACCTGGCCCGATGTCTTGCCCATCCTGCTGGAAAACGCCGGACGCCCAGCAGCCTCTGCTCGGCGTAAGGCTTCGGGGCGTACCTCGAAGCCTCGTGACTGCAATTCAGAGGAGATCAGGGGAAAGTCAATGGAGATAAGCGTGTTGCCGACGTCCAGCGAGAGGGTTCGGATTTCACTGTAGGGAATCATGATTTGTCGTCGCATCGACTACCGGTGTGGGGTCGCCAAAATCGACCAGGTCACCATTGGGGCGGAATCCTTGCTCCTCCTGCCTTGATCTCGCCTCGCAAGCCCCATCTGTAAACGTTGCCGTATTTACGTTCCAGTGTACTTAGTATTCTAATAAATTACTTTGGCCCTGATGAGTAACCAACTGGAACGGCGTGATTATAGCTGTCTTGGAAGGCCCGATCCACAATCTTGGTCACGAGGTGAAAAGGAAGTGGGACAGGGTCGAAACTGGCCGCAGGGGGTGATATATAATTGGAGCACTAGTCCCAAAAGAAGTGGATGAAAGTGGACTAAACCACATGTAAACACCTGAAATGCCAGACCTGACGGGTATTCTGGGGTTGTCAAAGAAACTTCAGAACAAGCGGAAAGGAGGCAGTTCAGGTGAATAAAAAGGATAGCGCAATCATCCGCAAACGGGAAGCAGAGGTTGCTCAGCGATTGAGCCCCAGCTGGAACGGTCAAGACCCGAAACCGGTGCTCTCGCCCGAGGTCATCAGCTACGAGGTCTCGGAGAAAACGGGTGCCGTCAGTTACGGTGGTCTGGGGCTGCTGCAGCAGGTGGTGAAGTGGAATGGGCTGGGGAAAGCCATTGACCAGGCGGTGACGCTGCTCAAACGCCACCAACCGTACCACGAATCGGACCACGTCCTGAGCCTGATCTACAACGTGGCCACGGGCGGGACCCGCTATCAGGATATTGAACTGCGACGTCAGAGTGTGAGTTTCCTGGAGGCGGTGGGAGCCGAGAAGATCCCCGCCCCCAGCACGGCCGGAGACTTTGTGCGCCGCTTTGACGCGCCCGACGTGGTGGATCTGATGGAAGCCGTCAATGCCAGCCGCCTCAAGGTCTGGGCCCAACAACCGGCCCGTTTCTTCCAACGGGCGGAGATCGACGTGGATGGGACGATGGCCCCCACGAGCGGCGAATGCAAGGAAGGGATGGAGATCAGCTACGACGGGCAGTGGGGCTATGCGCCGCTGATCGTGACGCTGGCCAATACGGGAGAGGTGCTCTATGCGGTCAACCGCTCGGGCAACCGTCCCTCTCATGAGGGAGCGGCCGAATGGCTGGATCGGAGTATCGAGCTGGTTCGAGAGGCGGGTTTTCGGAAGGTGCGCCTGCGCGGGGACACGGATTTTTCGCTGACGGCTCATTTTGACCGTTGGACGGAGGCGGGCGTGGAGTTTGACTTCGGGATCGACGCCCATCCGAGCTTCGTCAAGTGGGCGGAGGCGTTGCCAGAAGCGAGATGGAAAGAGCTGGGGCGCCCCAGCCAGGGGAAAGGAAAAGGGAAGAAGCGGCGCCAGCGGCGGGA
Source organism: Acidobacteriota bacterium (assembly GCA_965219855.1). Lineage (GTDB taxonomy): Bacteria > Acidobacteriota > UBA6911 > RPQK01 > JAJDTT01 > CAUZIZ01. Next base: position 8,395 of record CBDCOR010000002.1, on the reverse strand, counting down.
CAAAGTGAAGCCGGAGATTGTCAAGAGACGCGGGTTCAAGACGCTGACGCTGGAACGGGAAGAGATCGCGGAGATCGACTACCGTCCGAGCAAAGCGAAGCGAACCTATCGGATGGTGATCTTGCGCAAGACGATCCTGGTCGAGAAAGGCCAGAAGCGGCTGCTGCCGCAGACGCGCTACCACTTTTATGTCACCAATATCTCGGCCAGAACGTTGGGAACGGCGGGAGTCGTACGGGAAAACAACCGGCGCTGCAACCAGGAGAACGTCATTGAACAACTCAAGAACGGAGTCGAGGCCCTGCGGATGCCCTCGGATACGCTGGTAGCCAACTGGGCCTATCTGGTGATTGCGGCTCAAGCCTGGAATCTGAAGGCCTGGATGGGGTTGGTGCTGCCGGCGCGACTGCAAGCCCGAGAGCTGGTGAAGATGGAGTATCGCCGTTTCCTGCGAGAGGTCATTGAAATGCCCTGCCAGATTTTGCGCAGGGGCCGACAGTTGGTCTATCGGCTGCTGGATGTCAATGGTTGGAGCCGTCTTCTCTTGGAAGGCAGTAAGTGGTTGAAACACCGGCCAGCTACCTGAAACTGAAAGGAGATAAAGTAGCTCCGAGGGTCGCCAGAGCTGGGGCGAGGTGTCTCTACAAACGCCCCCCAAGAGGGCAGAATCGTTTTCCCTGAGCGATCGGCGTGGAGGACAGCTGAACACGTGCCTGTTCTGAGTGACTTCGCGCCGAAATTTAGAATTTAGGTCTCCAAAATGGCTCCTCGGAGCCGACAAAGGGGTCTAGTTTCGAACTTGCGCTTATTTTGGGACTAGTGGCAAAGTTGGACGAGGAGACGGATATGAAGGTCGGAGGAGGTAGGTTTGTGGTCCTAATAGCGGTCCTGCTACTCTCCAGCTGGTCCCAAGTGGGTGGGGCTGAGAAGGAGGAGCCAAAAGAGATCGGGTCCAGACGGGAGCTGTTCGTGGATCGCTTCCTGATAGACCGATTGGAAGGAGTCGATCTCAAGATTCATGAGCCCGTGCCTGCCGGTGTGGCCATCAAAATCGACCGTCCCTGGGAGAGCAAGTTCAACTATGGTTACAAGCTCTTCAAGGAAGATGGCGTGTACCATCTCTACTACCTTGCCCGGAAGATCATCGGAGGAGAAAAGCGGTTCATTCGCTCCATCAGCTATGCCCGAAGTCAGGACGGAATCCACTGGGAAAAGCCTGCCCTGGGTCTGGTCGAGGTGGACGGCAGTCGCGAAAACAACGTGGTGATGGACGGCAGGTTGGTGCCATTCGTCGACAACCGCCCTGGCGTGCCGGCTGGCCGGCGAATCAAGGCAACCAGCTCGATTTATCGCAAGCGAGACAACTGGAAGAACGAACATCCTCTCGACGGCAAGATGTATGTGGACTTGTTTCTTTACGCCTCCACCGATGGAGTCACTTTCAAGAAGGTAGAACGAGACCCGGTCTTGATCACGACGCTGCCCAATGGCTTCGATGGCATCCAATCCATCTTCTGGTCGGAGACAGAAGGCAGTTATCTCCTCTATTTCCGTTTCATGACCGCCAACGACGGGACCGGAAAGCGATCTGTGGCGCGCAGTACGTCAAAGGATCTCCTGAGCTGGAGCGACCCGGTCCCGATGGAGTACACGACCGGAGGGATTGTGCCTCCGGAGCATCTGTACGAGCACCAGACAGTGCCCTATTTCCGGGTGCCGCATATCTACGTGGCTACGCCTCCCCGCTTCATGAAGGGACGATCTGCTTTGGCTCTTGCCGCGGCCCGAGAGGCCGGCATCGTATCGGATCCGACCTATCCCGATCCGGATTGGCAATTGAGAGACTGCTCCGATGCCGCTTTCATGACGTCCCGCGGCGGCACCCTCTACGACAGGACGTTCATGGGTGTCTTCGTCCGACCCGGCCCGGATACACTGAACTGGGTATCGCGCACCAACTATCCCCTCCAGGGTGTCGTTCCTACAGGACCCTCTGAGATGTCCATCTATGTGGGTCGCCACTACGGACATCCTACCTGGCACATCCAACGGATGACGCTGCGGCTCGATGGATTCGCATCAGTGAACGCTCCCTATGCCGGCGGTCAGTTGATCACGAAGCCCCTGAAATTCAAGGGCAGTGAGTTGGAGATCAACTATTCAACCTCGGCGGCCGGTGGGCTCAGGGTCGAGATCCAGGATGGAAAGGGGCAGCCGATTCCAGGGTTTTCATTGGAAGAGTGCCCCGAGATCATCGGAGATGAGATCCGCCGGGTCGTGTCGTGGAAGAGGGGCAGTAAGGTGGGCAGTCTGGCAGGCAAGATTATTCGTCTGCGCTTTGTCATGAAGGATGCCGATCTTTACTCATTGCGCTTTCAATAACGTCCGCCTGGCCCTTGCCTTTGCCTCTGCCCTTGCCTCGATTTCATCTATCCGCTTGCACCAAGCCCCTCGACGACAGACATTCCGACCAGAAAACCGTGGAGATGATTGGTTCGGAAGGGCGAAGGCAAAGGCAAGGGATTTAAGAGTTCTAAGCATCTAAATGATCAAGAAAGAGATCCGGCAGACCCTCAAACTGGCAGGTCCCATAATCCTTGCCCAGCTCGCCCAGATGTCCATGACCTTTGTAGATATTGTCATGGTCGGTTGGCTGGGCACGAGTGAGCTGGCCGGAGTTGCCCTGGGCAGTGCGGTGTTTTTTCCTGTGGTCGTCGTTAGTCTGGGAATCCTGATGGCAGTAGGCCCCATGGTTGCTCAGGCCTATGGGGCAGGCGACAGGGAGGCCATCAGGGGTGCCGTTGGCCAAGGACTATGGCTGGGGACGCTGCTGGCAGTCGTAGCTTCTCTGACCCTATGGCAAGGTTCCTGGCTCTTACGTTGGACGGGCCAGGAGGAGGAAACGATCGTTCTAGCAGAAGGCTATTTGCGTGCCATCGTGTGGGGGGTCGCACCCCACCTGTGGTTTGCGGTTCTCCGTTGTTTTTTCGAGGGGCTCTCGCGGCCCCGCGTAGTGCTGATCATTACACTGATGGGTTTGCTTCTCAACATAGGAAGCAACTACATCTTGATGTACGGCAAGCTCGGATTTCCGGCGCTGGGACTGGTTGGCTGCGGATGGGCAAGCACCCTGGTCTATTGGTCTATGTTCCTGGTTATTGTGTCGTTCGTCCTCAAGAGCGATGGACTGAGGCCCTATCGGGTCTTGTCTCGATTGGGCAGACCGGATTGGCACCATTTCTCGGAGGTTCTCAGAATCGGATGGCCGATTGGCGCGATGTTGGGGTTCGAAGTCGGCCTGTTCTCAGCTACGGCGCTCTTGATGGGACTGTTTGGGAAGACGGCACTGGCTGCTCATCAGATTGCCCTAGACCTAAGTTACCTCGTAGAAAAGTGATGTAACCTATTGTTAAGATTGGGGTAATGCTACAAATCAGCTGCGTCGGTACTGGGTACATTATAGACGAACGCCGAGGAGATCCAGGGCTCGCTGCTGAAGCGATGTGGGACGGGTGATTTTGTCGAAGGCTGCTGAGCCGGGCAACTGCGGCTGAATCCGGTTTTTGGAGATCGTGGCCAAATCGCTGAGCAAGGTCTGAAAGCTGTGCACGGGCCCACCCTCAACGGTGCGCTTGCGGTGAGCCTTGCGGAGGGCCTGAGGAGAGCGCTGAGAGGGTGCCACCACCGAATCGCGAAGCTGCCTCCCCGCCTCGGGATCCTCGTCGTCGAACAGGATCGGAGCTAACTTCTGTCGCATGTGCCACTCGACGTAGTAGGCAAGCATGCACAGAAAGACGTGAGCGCGGACCCGATCCTCCAGATGGTGGTAAATGGGTCGGACCTTCAGATCGACACTCTTACAGCTGCGGAAGGCCCGTTCGGCGACGGACAACCCCTTGTAGGCAGCCACCGTTTGTTCGGCATCCATTTGCTCGCGGGCCAGGTTGGTGCGAATCACATAGATCCCGTCCAGTGCCGCCTCCTGCTCGATGCGCTCCTGCCGGCGCTGGTAGGAGAAGGACTCCTCGCCGATCTCCAGGACAAAATGCTTGCCCACTTTGTAGCGGTTGAGGACTTTGCCCACCCGCAGGGCAATCCGATCCTTGCCCTTGAAGCGACGCTTCGGACGTTGCGTTGCCTGGACAATCTTCTCCAACTCCAGCTCGGTCGCCTGGAGCAGTTGCTGGCGATTGCGGGCCCGTTCCTCCGCTAAGAGGGGATTACGGCAGACAATGAGCCGTTCCCCGGGGTAGTCCGGGCTCTGGATCTCGGCCAGGTCGCGTTGATCAAACAGGGACAGCTGCAGCGGACCGGATTGAAACAGTTTGCGGATCTGAGGGCCTCGCAGGGCCGTGATCCAGCCCATGCCGGGCAGCGGCTTGAGCTCCTCCCGAATGCGGGCTTCCGTCAGCATTCCTTGATCGGCGACCACCACCACCGAGCGCAACCCGAAGCGTTGGCGCAGTTTTTGGATTTGGCTGGTCACTGTTGTGGGGTCCGCTCGGTTGCCTTCGAAGACCTCGACCGCGACGGGGCAGCCTTTCGCACAGCAGGCCGAAGACGATCTGCAGCGTACCCCCTTTGCCGTCTCGGGAATACCCCCGCTGGGCCAACGGGCAACTCCTCCCTTCGAAGTAGGTCGAGGTGACGTCGTAGATCACGAGGCAACCGTCCTGCAGGCGCTGAGCCGCCAGCTGGTTTTCAATCTTTGGTTGTCGAACGAGCAGCCAGTCCAAGGCGCCGTACAGATCATCGGCCGTCGCGGCCTCCACCTGTAAGAGCTCGCCCAAGCTGCTGGACAGGGTCTGGGGATCCCATCCGCGTGCGGTGGCCAGCTTGGAGCGGGGCTCCAGGATGCGCGCCACGATCAGGGCCACTACCAGGCGGCGCTGCAGGCTGTTGCGAGTGGCCAGTAAGCGCTCCAAACCGAGGCGGCGCAGGGTACCCAAGACGGCCGCCACATGACCATGGGGGCGAGTGCGCTGGACCTGGAAGGCTTGGCTCAAGTCGGAGATGACGGAGCCTCCCTTCAAGAGGCTGCGCAGGCCTTCGACGATCTCCGCGGGCCACTTGCTGAGGTTAGCCAGAGTGCGCTTGCGCACCTTGCCGGCTTGCCGGTAGGACTCGCGCAGGAGAATGGCCGGGGGCGAGTTGCGGTTGGGAACGGATTCGATGTACATGGGCACTATAATATCACATACTACCGACAATAAAGGACGTTAAACCAACTATTACATGGGTACAAATTGTCGAACACAAAAAGACCCTTACCTGATGATCCACAATGGCTTACAGGTTGTTTTTCAGCTAGTTTTCAGGGTAACTTCGGCCTAGAGTGCGCTGGTTACAGCTATATGGTCCCACTGGGACTTTCTCTGGCGGTGTCGGTTCGCGTGGGGCAGGCAATTGGTCGAAGAGATCGAGAGGGAGCGCAGCGGGCAGGCCACGTCGGAATGGGCCTCGGGCCCAGCTTCATGGTGGTAGCTGCCCTCTGTTTCTGGCTCTTTCCCAGGCCCATCGTCTCACTATTCCTGGACACGGATAGTGCTGCCAACGGCGAAGTCGTCCTCCATGCGGTTGATTTTCTGGCGGTAGCTGCTGTCTTTCAGGTGTTCGATGGTCTACAAGCGACCGCGGCAGGAGCTCTGCGAGGCTTGAAAGACACCCGGACTCCCATGATGGTGGCGCTGGTAGCCTACTGGATTGTGGGTCTGAGCGGTGGATATCTTCTGGCGTTCCAGTTTGGATGGCAAGGCACTGGGCTCTGGTGGGGTCTGGTCCTGGGGCTCTCAACGGCAGCCCTGCTGCTGTTCTGGCGCTTCAATAGACAGGTCCACGCGTAGCGGTGGTCTCCAGGCCGCCGTTCGTCGAGCCAAAGGCTCGAAAGAGGGAACTTCGGCCTGGAGGCCAAAGCTACAGCGCCGCTGCCGCTAGTTCGACTCCGGCCGCAGGACTGAGTCGATGACCGTGTAGGCTTTCTCACGCATTTCCCTGGGAAAGTCATGGCCGCAGTCGGGGTGCTTGACGATCAGGTTGGTCTCTCCACCCAGGAGCTTGTAGACAGGTCGGGCTGCCGCGGCGCAGACGTCGACGCTTTTCCACTGAAAGTTGCCGTCGCCCAGTGGTGCGTTGACGAAAAACGGACGGGGGGCCAGGGCTCCCAGGAGTTCCTGGAAATCGAAGGGGATCTTCGCAAGTTCTCCTCGGTAATCGGCCATACGAGGCATATATCGGATCTGGCACCATCCCTTGCCGAAATACCAGTTGTCCTTTCTGCCAGCCTTGTAATCCAGATAGGAATCAAATCCACAGCTGCTCGCCAAGACCGTGATCCGTTGGTCCAAGACGGCTGTATAGATGGCATTGTGTCCGCCTAGAGAGTGTCCGATGGCGGCGAATCCTCGCGAGGCGTCAACATAGGGCAGGGAAGTGAGAAGATCAAGGCCACGAGAGTTATCCCAGATCGCTTTCATGGTCCCGCTGACGTAGCCGAGTTCGCCCAGATTCGGCCAGTAGTTGGCGAGGTGGGGGTAGGCTGGCGCCAGAGTGACGTAACCTCGCTCCGTCAATTCGGAAGCGTAACCGCGGCCGGCTTTGCCACCAAGACCCACGATCACTTTGTGTCCTACCTTCCTGTCCGTAGGGTGCAGACATAGCACGGCCTGGGCCTTGCGCTCACCGGACAACACCTGTTTGGGAATACAAAGATAAGCGGGGGTGCGAGAACCACGGTCCGATTGATAGGTAATCAGCCGACGGACGTAGCTGCCTGCGTCCACGCTTTCCTGGACTTCTATCTGGAGAGGGACACGTCGTTTGTCGTCCGGGAATCTTCCCATGACGTCCTGCATCCCCTCCAGGATCTCCAGTCGCCGCTTTTGCCAATCTTGCGTGGTCTTGACCGGCCGGACCTGCCCGCTAGCGTCGTGGTACCGAAGCAGGTTGCTACGGTCCAGTCTGGGAGATTTTCCGACGGCCGGGAGGGAACAGCCCAGAACCAGTGTCAGGAGCGTCAGAAGGACTCGACAGGCACTCATATCAGCTTCTCGGACGCCTGCTGGGAAACGGCTGGCGTGCAATCGAATTCAACCCTCACACCAGGTGGCCGCTCGCCCGCAGGATTACAGGCGGGCCAACGTCACTGGAATCGGATCGAATACAGGTCCGCATCCTTCATGACGAAGCGTAGCCTTACCGGCTTGCCGGCCAGGTGTTTCAGGGGTTCCCGGTCGGTCTGCCCGCTGGGACGCGCCCACTCGACTGCTGCCGAGATCTGGTCCCCGAAAATGAGGGGGGAATCCGTGAGTGCGAACCCGGGTATAGGTTGTCCGTGGATATCCTGAATCTCGACTCGAATGCTCCCTGCGGCAGAGGTGGAGTAGTTCAGGACGAGGCCTCCCTTGTCGAAGGTGATCACCTTGCTCACCATCTCGCCGCTCTGGTAGTCGGCGTGAAGAGAGACGAAGCCGTCGGTGCGCAACACCATGCGCTCGAAGTGGACGGATGGGAAATCCCGCTCCCGCAGGACGTAGATCGAGATTTCATCCTCGGAGGTGGGAACAACACCCCAGGAGGCCAGATTGGTTCGGTGCATCCAGGCTCGTCGCTGACGTCCAGGTCGGATGAAGGACTCCATGAAGCGCCGGTCCCAATGGACCCCGTCGCGACTCGTCATGAAGACCGTGTCGGCGATACCCGGCCAAGGCGATTCCTTGTTCAGGGTCTTCCAGGGCAGAAAACGGCGCGGGAAAGCAACATAGATATGAGGGGCGCGGAAATAGGGTGTGGATCCGTTGGTGTAGAGATGGTCAGACTCGGCGTCGCCGAACTCCCCCCACTCTCCTGGGGTCCAGTTCAGGAAATCGGAAGAAGTGGCGTGTTTGATGGTTCGAACCCCGTTGCGGAAATCTCGATAGATTGACACGTATCTGCCGCGCGCTGAGTCCCAGAAGGCCACGTTCAAGGAGTCGAACTTGCCGTCGGTGATAATGGGCTCCTCCTGGATCTTGTCGAATTGAATGCCGTCAGCAGAGGCAAAACCGTAGAGCACCGACTTCCCATCACGAGAACCACTACCCACTGCCTTGTAGCGCTCCGAGGGCTTTGCAGCGGGGTTATCGTCTCGAAAGGGCGCCAGATTGTGGGATCCGTCACCTTGTAAAATGATGTTGTTTTTCTTGGATCCATTGAATTCGACGATCCCCAGATCGGGTCTGGTCCAGGTGGTACCGTCGCGGCTTTCAGCATACACCGCGAACTGGGGATGCTCCGGCTGGACCACTTCCCCGGGCTTCAAAAAGGAGGGGATGGTGTAGCCCTTGTGGCTGCTGCCGCGATAGTACATTCGATAGCGATCCTGGTCCTTGATGACTACCTGGTAGTCACAGGTCGCTCC
>CBDCOR010000001.1:0-242371 GCA_965219855.1 Acidobacteriota bacterium | reverse complement strand
CCCCAACGACTGTTGGGAACGGCGATCACCGCACACTCCAGAACTGCTGGATGGTCAAGCAGTGTCTTCTCCAGCTCCAGGCTGGAGATGTTTTCGCCACCGCTGATGATCACGTCCTTCTTGCGGTCGACGATTCTGACGTAGCCGTGCTGGTTGATTGTTGCCAGGTCACCGGTGCGGAACCAACCGTTGGGGGTCGCCCGCTCGTCCTGTCTCTCTTTCCAGTAACCTTTCATGACGGAGTCGCCTCGAATCACGAGTTCGCCAGACGTGGTGCCATCCCAGGGCAGGAGCTGCTCGTCATGGTCCAGGATCCCCAATTCGACCCCCGGAATCGGATAGCCCGTCATCGCCTTTGTCTGGAGTAACTTTTCTCCCTTTTCGCCAAGATGTGCCTTGGGGAACGCAAGCGTTACTACGGGCGAGGTTTCCGTCAAACCGTATCCGGCAACACACTGACATGAGAAGGTCTCTTCCAATCGCCTCACCAGCTCGGGTGTAGAGGAGGCACCTCCGAGGTTGATCAACCGCATGGAGGAGAGGTCATAGGCCGCCCTTGCTGAGTGGCTCAGTAAGGACAGGGCCATCGTGGGGACCGCGCAGAAGAGGGTCACACGGTGTTTCTGGATCAGCTGAAAGGTTGTTTGCGGCTCGAATTTCCGCATCAGGACGTGGCATCCTCCCACGCAGGTAAGGAATTGTGGACTTCCCCACCCGTTGACGTGAAAAAGGGGAATGGTGTGCAGCTGGACGTCGTCATCACGTGTGCCCATCATCAAGGCAACCTCTAATGCGTGGAGGTAGAGATTTCGATGGGTCAGCATGACCCCTTTGGGCCGACCCGAGGTTCCCGAAGTATAGAAAAGTTCTGCCAGCCCATCTTCGTCAATCGGTCGAATGTCTTTATCGGGAGCGGGACGCTGCTGCTGGATCAATTCATCGTAGGCGTGCGGTTCGATCCAATCCCTCTGACGGACGGATTCAAGTAGAACGAATCGGTTGACTGTGCTCAGGTCCCCTCGGATCTTCTCGATCAGCGGAAGAAAATCTGGATCCAAGAAGAGGACATCCGCTTCTGCGTCGTTGAGAATCAGGCGAAAATCATTGGCCGTGAGGCGGACGTTCAGAGGAAGCAGGACGGCTTCCGCCAGGGGCACGCCATAGTAGGCTTCTAGCAGGGCGTGCGAGTTGTACGACAGGAAGGCGACGCGGGCGCCCGGAGGGATCTCCCAGGCGAGCAGTAGGGCCGCCAGTCGGTGGCACCTCTCAGCGAATTGAGAATAGGTCCAGGAGTCCTCTCCGTCGATGACCGCTCTCTTGCTACCGAACTGTTCCCGTGCTCGGTAGAGGAAGCGAATCGGCGTGAGCGGCACCTTCATGGCCCAGCCACGTGGATCTGCTGAGCCAGTTCCTCACTCAGCCCGTGCTCTCTGCCGTTGACTTGAACGTAGAGTGGGCCGTTGAATGGAGATCGTTTGACGACCTCGAGGGTCACTTCCGGATAGATACTGATCGAGGCGAGATAGCGGAGGACTTCAGGGTCACGATCGCTCACTCTCTGCACCAGGACGGTCTGGCCCTCGGTCACTTCCCAGAGAGTGGAAGCGCGCTCGACGTCGATCCTGCCGTCCTTGGTCGGGATGGGATGTCCGTGCGGGTCCTTGCGCGGGCGCCCCAGGGCCTCGTCGATCTTTTCTTCAAACTCTTCTGAAATGACGTGCTCGAGCCGATCTGCTTCGGCATGAACCTTGTCCCAGGTATAACCGAGTATTTCAGAGAGATAGAGCTCGATGAGGCGATGATGACGAATGATCTCGAGTGCAATCCTTGCCCCAGCGGGTGTCATGCTGACGCCCTGGTAGGGCGTGTATTCTACTAGCGTCAAATCCGAGAGCTTTTGCAGCATGTTGGTCACACTGGCGGGAGAGCAGGCCATGGCCTCAGCCAGTTTCGAAGTCGAGATCCTGCCATCGTGACTTACCTGCTGGTAGATCGTTTTCAGGTAGTCTTCCATCGCTCGGCTGATCGCCTGCGGCTTCTTTGCCACGTTGGGGGTATTTTCTGGGTCGGCCATTTCTTTAGTCACGGGCGCTCGTTCCACCTTTGGGACAGGGAGTGAAAGATGTGGTCATGAAAGACTGTCTCGACTCCATGATCTCCTTCGGGACGCTGACGTGCTCAGGAAGTGAGAGACAACGACCGAAGAAGCTTCAGGCGTCTCCGTGCGAAATCGGCGTGCCGGCTGTCGGGGTCCAGTTTAAGATAGCTGGTCCAGTGTTTGATCGCCGTATCTTGAATGCCCAGCTTTTCGCAGGCTGCTGCCAGATTGAAGTAGGCGTCCGAGAAACTTGAGTCGACTTCGATGGCCCTTTCGTAGAGTTCAATCGCCTTATCGGAGCAGCCGAGTTCGTCCAGCACGTTTCCTAGATTGAAGTAGGCCTTGGCGTGATGAGGGTCTCGAGCTAGGGCCTGGCGATAGTAACGCTGAGCCTTTTCAAACTTCTGCTGATCGTAATACAGCGTGCCAATGTTGACGTAGGCATCAACATAATTGGGATTGACCTGTATCGCTGATTGGTATGCTCCGAGCGCAAGCTCGAAGCTTCCCTCAGGCGAGTCATGGCGGAGACCCTCTTCGAACCACTCTTGGGCCGTTTTCGAGGAACTGAAATTAACGACCCGCTCCGAGGCTGATTCTGCAAGATCCTCAACATCGAACTCGAAGACCATTTGACCCGACCGGGTGTCCATGAGCTGGTTTCGGTGGCGAACCAGAACCCGGTTTCCGAAAGCATAGACTCGCTGACTATTGAGATTTCTGCCCATGTCCGGAATCTTTTTCCTCAGTGAGTCGAGGCTCTGCTTCAGAGAGGTGGCGGGGAGACCACAAGAGATCAGTTCCTGGGTTGTTTTCAAATAGATCAGATCCTGAAAATCGTAGCAGAGGGCGCCCTTTCTTCGGGACGGCGCTACCAGGCCAATTTGTTTCCAATATTTGAGACGACCGGGTTTGATCCCCAGAATATGGCTGACTTCTTTTTCGCTAAAGTAGCGAAGCATCCTAGTACCCTATCAACCTAGAGATTGTAGGTTTTGAACGGCCCTGGCGGCCGATCTTTGTGTACTCGTCCTCGACATAGGCCAAACTATGTCTACGGCCGCGCGCCTTGACCTCGATCACCGCGGCTCGTCCACAACCCACAATCTCCAAGTTGACAGGGTACTAGTACAGCGTTCTGTAAATACCGATAGGCTTGTGGCGAGCGCGACGGGTCGAGTCCACGAAGCGACGACGAGCGCCATGCTTTGCCATAGTGGAGGAGGAGCGACGAAGGAATCGGCCCGTCCCGTCGCCACCCGGAGGGCAGATGGGGGTTGCGGACGATCTCTGCGTTGGTCGTCGTCGAAGATGGCCAAGCCTCGTCTTCCTCCTCCTGCCTTGATCTCGCCTCGCAAGCCCCATCTGCAAACGTATCGGTATTTACAGAACGCTGTACTAGGTCTGCTTTGCAGCTCCAGCTCGCGCCTCCACGCGGGCAGGCCGGGCCTGGTGGCCCTGCATTCGAGCGGCCGGTCTCTTGGAGGCAGTGGCCTCCAGGCTGCGCTTCAAGGCGTCCATGAGGTCGATTACCTTTGCGGGCTTCCGCTGCTGGATTGTGGTGACTTCTTCCCCCTCGACCTTGGTACGGATGATCTCCAGCAATCGTTCGCGGTACTCGTCCACGAGAAGATCCTCCGAGAACTCTTCGGTGAGATTCTCGACAATCTGTCTTGCCAGATCCAGCTCCTTTTCCTTGAGCTCAACCGGAGGAAGATGGACCATGTCAGCGATGTGCTTGAACTCGCCCTGGTGAAACAGAATGTGAAGCATCAAGCCGCCTTTGGCGGGCACCAGTGCCGATACGTACTCCTTGCCCCTCATGATGAAGCGTGCCAGAGCAACTCGATCCATCTCCTGCATGGCCTGCAGCAGCAGGACGTAGCTCTTTTCACTTCCTTCTTCAGGTACCAGGTAATAGGTGCGGTTCTGATGCTCAGGTTTGAGGTCCGAGTGCTCGACAAAAGCAACCACTTCGATGTGCCGAGAGGCCTCCCCGTCGGCGGCTTCGAAATCTGCAGGATCGACTACAGTATAGCGATCCTTCTCGTACTCGTAGCCCTTCACCAACTCGCTGCGCTCGACGTCCGTCTCACAAGCGGAGCAGTGGTATCTTTGATTGATCCTCTGGAGGCAGTCCTGGTGCAGCAAGTTGAATCCAAGATTCTTTCTGCGCTGCGAAACCTCGAGCCTTACGGGAATCGAAACCAAGCCGAACGAAATTGATCCTGACCAGAGTCCTGGCACGCTGGACCTCCTTGGATGTCGGCTAGCATCTTACCATATCAGCCTGAGAGCAAGGCAGATGGATGCCGTGGGGAAAACTCACCGTCTGAGAGAAGTCCTTTGTTCACAGGCGTTCGTCGTCGTCGAAGATGGCCAAGCATCGTCTTCCTCCTCCTGCCTTGATCTCGCCTCGCAAGCCCCATCTGCAAACGTTGCCGTATTTACGTTCCAGTGTACTAAGCCAGGCCAGTAGCGTCCCAGCGTTAGTCGAATAACATCAACTGTTTATGAATGTCACTATTCTGAGTAATGTAATGCATGTCCTGAAAGGCCTGTAAAATTGGGGTTTTCTCGAAGAGCGAGACACTCAGGACCTGGAGAATTGTGTAGAGCGGCAACTCGAGATAGAGGCGCTTGCGGATGATGGCGATGAGCAGGTAGGTACTGAGGGCGATCCAGATTTGTGTTTTCACGGCATTGGGACTGGTGCCGTAAAAGGCCTTGATGCGGAGATGCTGTTTGATCCATTTGAAGAACAGTTCGATCTGCCAGCGGAGCTTGTAGAGCCGGGCAATAGTCAGAGCGGGAGAAGCAAAGTCGTTGGTGAGGAATACTAGCCGCAGGTCGGTGGTGACGTCGAAGAACTTGATGCGACGCAAAGGTTCGGGGTAGGCCTTGGCCGGATAGAAGGTGCTCAGCAGGACAGTTTGGTCGCAGATCAGTCCCGTCGTTCTGTCCACCGGGTGGGAGTAGCGGCGGCGGAACTTGAAGTTGGCCTTGGCGCGGGTCACGAATAACGACCGGGCAGAATGGAGTCGGTACAGGCGCCCGAAATCCAGGTATCCGCGATCCATGATGTAGTAGGCACCGGGACAAGGAATCAGGTGGTCCAAGGCGTGGACATCGTGCAGTTTTCCGTCCGAGATCAGAACGAACTCGGGAATGGCGCCGTGCAGGTTGAGCAAGGTATGCAGTTTGATCGCCCCCTTGGTACGGCGGAAGCGCGCCCAGGGGAAGACCGAGAGGCACAGGTCGATGGTCGTGGAGTCCAAGGCATAGACGGTCGCGTTCAGGTCGACTCCCAGGTCCTCGTCGGTGTACAGGCGGCGCGCTTCGGCGATAAGCACTTGGGCAAACTCGGCATAGATGCGCCAGTCGCGCCTCTCGTTGGCATTGGACAGATTGTTGCGGGAGACCGTGGAGCGAATGCCCATGTGGAAGAGCTTGGATCTCATGGCCCGTAGGCAGGCTTCGATATCGCGCAAGCTCTCGCGATAGGTCAACTGTGCAAAGGCCATGACCCGGTAATGGTCGGCACAGCGGAACGACTTGACCTTGTAGTCGCCTCCGTAGTGCTGAACAATGCGATGAAAATGATGCCAGGGAAGATGCCGCATCACCTGAGAAAAAATCGTCGTGCCCGTGTACATGCTCGCCCTCCTTATGAACTGAAGGGCGTGAGCGTACACTCACTTTCAAGTCGGAAACACCCATTATCTTCTCTAACATATTACTCATTAATACTTTACAGAGATTAGAAGCCCAAACGTTGGGACACTACTGAAGCCAGGCTGGAAATTGAAGCGAATTTCTGGTATCCTGCCACGTGCTCGGGTGCACATAGCTAATGCGCAACAATCCAAGAGAGCTCCTACTGAATTTGCACCGTGAACATGTGAAGGCGTGGCAACAGAAGAGCCTAAGCAACCTGCGTAGGCTCTACTCCGAAGAAGTTGTCGTCTTCAATACGGTACCGCCTCCCCGTTTCTCAGATTTCAAGACTTTCGAGAACACTCTGCACCAGTATTTCGCCCAGATAGAGGAACTGACTCTGTTTACCGAGAACATACAGATTGAAGTTGAAGGCGATGTTGGTTGGATCACCTCCCAGTTCCTCATGGCCTACCAGATCAAGGATCAGTTCCTGCGACAAACAGGACGCTGGACCGAGATCTACCAGCGGGATGACGGGAATTGGAAGCTAGCCCATCTCCACTCCTCCCCGGACCCCGCCGAGTAGTAGAATCTCCTAGCGTTCCATTTCGTAAGTACGATGATGTTTGTGGCGAGCGCGACGGTGTCGAGGGCGCGGAGCGACGATGATGTGAGCCCTTACTCTCCGACGGCGTCTTCCTCAGCGACCTGCGACCTCGCTGGCGCGATCGATTCATAGAAGAGACTCATCTGCTCTCCAATCGCTTCCCAGTCATAGAGTTCTTCGACAGTCTTTCTTCCGGCGTGGCCCAATTCGGCGGCGAAATCTGGTTGACGTAGCAGTGCGGTTGTCCAGGCGCTGAACTCTGCAGGTTGGTCGGCGACGAGGACGTTCTTCCCGTGAACGGCTCGAATTCCCTGACAGGCCAGTGAGGTGGCGACGACCGCCTTACCCACGGACCACGCCTCCAGGATCTTCCCTCGGATTCCCACGCCCGTTCGCAGCGGGACCACAACTACTTGAGCCTTGCGGTAGTAGTCTCGGATGTCGGGCACGAAGCCCGTAACGGTTATCCGCGGGTGATTGGCCAGATCTCGGATTGGGGGAGGTGGGGACGAGCCAACGATGTAGAGTTGGGTGTCGGGTTTGCTCTTGAGGACCCTGGGGAGGATCTCTTCGCAGAAGTAAGTCATGGCATCGAGGTTGGGATCGTGCCGGAAGGCGCCCACAAAAACCAAGCTGTTCGGTTCGATCTCCGAGTTATCGTAGGCGAAGTATCTGGTGTCCACACCCGTGTTCACCACTTCGAGTTGTTCCCTGGGCAGGAACCCGCGAAGATAGTCCCGATCCAGGTCTGTTACACAGATGACATGATCGACCCTGCGGCAGAGTTCGAGCTCTCGATTGAGTGTTTGAAGCGTGTCATAGAATTTCTTCACCTTGGCAGCGGTGCGTCGCTCCACCTTGATCCGGGTGAAGTGAGCGGCGTAGTTGACCTCGATTTCGGTGAGAAGACGCTTGGTTTCCGCGGGAACCAGGTCCGCGTACTGGACCATTTGAGCCCATTCGAAGTGAACTACGTCGAAATCCTCCTCCGCCAGAATTTCCTCCATCTTCAATCGTAGATCCGGACAATTGAACTCCTCGAAGGGCTCGTAGGGAAAGGAAGAGACCGGGGAGTAGGCGCGGCGGTAGACGTGCTCCAGTCGGCGGCAATAGGGGGTGATCTGTGAAAACTGTTCTCGCTCCTTGTCGCTCTCCAGGAAAGTGAGAAGCGTAATATCGTGTTTCCGGGAAACCTGCCGGATCAATTGGAAGACTCGACCGGCTCCTCCGTGGTAGCCCAGTTGGGGAAGATAGGCACTCACCACCAGGATTCGCAGCCGCTTGGGCTGAGCCTGGAAGAATAGGGCACTCGAGCCACCTTGCTGTAAGTAGGAGAGGGGCCTGGTAGTCCATTCCAGAATCGTCGAGTCAGTCAAGGAGCGTCGAGCTTCAGTCAAGCGCAGGTGGAAGATTCGCGGGATTCTTCGAAGCGCTCGGAGGTAGCCTCCGAGGCTCATCTCTCGTGTCAGATGAACCGGAAAGAGGAGAAAATGGGACACCAGGGTGCGCCATTGGAAGTTCTTCCACAGGTACCAGAGTTTCCGCTCTTCGACGAGTCGTTTGATCTGCTTTTTACTATAGACTCTGGCGCTGGTGCTGCGGTGCTTGTGCAGAACGGTACTCTCAGCCGCCAGGAGCACTCTCCAACCGCGCCGCCAGGCCCGGTAGCCGATATCGGTGTCCTCGACATAACAAGGTGAAAAGAGCGTGGAGAATCCGCCCAGGTCCAGAAAACGCTGTCTGTGAAAGGCGGAGGATCCCCCTCCTGGCCAAAGCACCGGCAGGAATCGTCTCGTCGAGTGACAGGGCAACAGGGGTTCGTGAGACAGATGAAGGAATCCCCGTCTGAGTCGGCCTTGAGCATTTCCGGTTTCCTCCCTCCGCTTGCCCTCAGGGAAGACAATCTGGCTGGAGACTGCAAACACGCGTCCGTCGGAGAAGGGCTCGAGCAGAGGAGGAAGGAAATCCTCGGCCACAATCATGTCGTTGTTCAGAAGAACCACAATCTTGTAGTGGGCCTCCTCGATCCCTCGATTGTTCCCTTCACCGAAGCCGATGTTTTTCTTCAAGGGGACAATTCTGACACCGGGATGCTGAGTCTGAACCCATGCCAAACTGTCATCCGAGCTTCCGTTGTCCACCAGGATGACCTCGTGTTCTGCCTGGCTGAAGGCAACAGCCCGTTCCACCGCCGGGAGACTCTCTTCCAGCAAATGGCGGCCATTCCAATTCAGGATGACGATGGAACAAAGGGGCCGCTCAAGCGGCTGCCCCTCTGGTCTACCGTCCTTCCAGGAGGGATGGGGCAGGAAGGCCCGAAGAAGCTCCGAGAGGCCCAGGGTCAGCGCAATGATGATTTGTAGCGGCAGGAGCAGGACCCACAGGATCAGCCTTGAGATCATCGCTTCAGCCCGGTAGAAAAGACGATCACCCCCAGTTCTCTCTCATCCTTCGAATCGGACGGTCTGAAGGCGTCGTCGCAGCGCAGGCTCACCCGAAAGATTCGGTCCTCGGTCCTTTCGAAGGGCAACAAGAACCGGAGTCGAAAGTCCGAACTGGGCTCGATGTAGTGCTCGCCAATGCGTTGTTCGTCCACCCAGACTTCAAGGTGGTTCTCCCGGGGACTGTAGCCATGGAGATGGAAAAAGGGAGTGGATTCGCGTGCCTCCAGATAGCATATGGCTTCTCGCTTGGTCCAGCGCAGGGAGGGACTACCGTCTTCGTGTGCGTACCATCCTGGACCCAGCTGGTTGGCGAAAGTCCCCCGATCAAAATCGATGATTGGTGAGAAATCCCCCTGGGAAGCATCCCAGGATTCACTCTGGCCGCGGGGCCTCCGATTCTTCAACTTCAGCCGAAGACTTTCGCGCGCTTCTTGTCGAGCCAGGATTCCCCAGAATTCAGCGTGCAGATGCCAGCCCAAGCCCAGCCTGGCGAGCAAGCTGCGGAAGGGAAAGAGCTTCGCATAATCACGTTTGTCCAAACCACAGGGCAAGGAATGAAGAAAAGTCAGACCGCTCTCGCGCAAGCACCGGCGCAGGGTGAGGGGTTTCATCAAGCGAATATGGCTGAACGAGCCGTGTTCGCGCAGGAACACCGGATTGCGCCAGGAGAGATAGAGATCGCGCAGTGGAGATGGGAGGTACTGGGGGAAGAAGAGGTCTGAGTGCGCTTCGTAAGGGTACCACCAGTTCGGTGTAGTCAAGAGGATCATCCCCAGGGGCCGCAGCACCCGACGCAGCTCACGGAGAAACTGCAGTTGGCAGGCGGTACCGCCAACCAGATGCTCGATGACATCGAAGGCGAAGACGTAGTCGAAGCAGCTGTCGCGGAAAGGCAGGTGCATGCCGTTGCATTGAATGTAGGATCTGCCGGAACCGGGAGTGGCGAACTGCAACACGTGGAAGGTGTAGTCACCACCGACGTACTCTGCGCCTCGAGCAGAGAGCATGTTCGACAGGCTTCCGATGCCGCATCCGATATCGAGCACCCGCCTGCCTCTGAAATCGAACCAGGTGAGGGGTTCGAAGGTGCCAAGGAGGCCTCTGGCCCGTTCCGGGCTCTTTTCCCAGTACTCTACCCAGGCCGCTTCCGCCTCTGGGTACTCCGGACCGAAAATCTGTGAAGCGACTTTTTTCAGGGTGGGAGTCTTCATTCGGGCTCGCGATAGAGGCTCTTGTTGCAACGGAAGCTCTTGAACTGCATCAATAAGTAAAAAAAACTAGACGGGAGAACAGAAGTGGCGGAAGAATCTCATCCAACTCCGAACCTTTTCTCCCGCTAGAATAGGAAAGGCAGGCAAGAGGGTCAAGTTGTGTCAGTGTGGGATTATTGTAAGAGATAGCCATGAGGGACATCCGTAAGGAGGATAGATGATGTCTTGGCGTCGCGCGAGGCAGGGAATCTGGCTCTGGTTTCTGGTCTTTTTCGGAACGCAGCTGGGAGCAACGACAGTTCAAACCGTCAACCTGTTTGAGATGGTCAGGTTGGCGGATCGAGTCTTCTGGGGTACGTGTCTGAAGATGAAGACAGCGCAGGATGGGGCGACCGGCCTTCTGGTTACCGCTTATACGTTCCAAGTGCGGGAGGGGATCAAGGGAGTAAGTGCAGGTGAAACCGTAGTTTTTCGACAGATCAGTGCAAGCCAGAAGGGATTTGGGATTCCCGGTCTTCCCCAATATCATGAGGGCCAGGAGGCATTGCTCTTTCTCCATGCCGACAGTCGAATCGGCTTGACCAGTCCGGTAGGCCTCTCCCAGGGAGTTTTTCAGGTCGAGAGAGTTCAAGACTACCTAGCAGTCACCAATAGTCTGGGCAACCGAAATCTGGCCCATAACGTTTCAGCTGAACTGGCCGTTGGCTCCGGCCTCACCGACCATGATCAAGGGGCGCTGGAGAAGGCGAACCCGATTCCACTTTCACGGTTTTTGTCCCTGGTCGACAAGATCCAAAGTTACTGGTCGGGCAGGGGACACTCGACTCAATGATAAGTCCGCTTGGTGATGGTCGCGAGTCAGAGCCCTCTCCGCCAGACTCATGCTTCTGGGGCAACCGCGGGTCGAACCAGAGGCACCTCGCTAGGACAGGACTTCGATACGATCTCATGGGGTCCGGAGTGAGGCGCAGATTCAGCTTCCTCGGGACCCTCTTCACGCTTTTCATTCTTTGGCTTCTGATGCCGCTTCTGATAGCGGGTGGGCCCCGCACTCTACTGCCTGGCGGAAGAGTCTTTCGCTGGAATCCGGACCATCCCGTGAAGTACCTGATGGACAGAGATCTGTCCGATCCGGAATGGGCGGGGGGTGCCGATATCGTGCGCGAGTCGTTCTCAAAGTGGGAAGATATCTCGACGGTTTCCCTACAGATCGAGAATCCTGGACTTGGCTTTCTCGATGAGGATGTAACCGTCTCGAACTTCGGAGTGATCACCAATCAGGCGCGCCCGGAGAACCCGATCGTTTTCGACGCAGATGGAAGCATCATCGATAGTCTTCTGGGTGCCGGAGCGAGCGACACGGTCCTCGGCTTCGCCGGGATCAGAGCTTCGAGCTCTCAAACGTTGAACTATATCTATGGATTTGCGCTTCTGAACGGTCTTCAGACGGAGCAAATAGCGCGTTTTTCGAGTGTGACGCTACACGAGATCGGTCACCTCTTGGGATTGGACCACACTCAGGCGGGTCGGGCGATGGCCGGGGGCATCCTTGCAGACAACAAGTTCGTTCCTGTGATGTATCCCTTTGCCCAGCTGTTTGGTCCCAGTGCTCCGCTGCGTGACGATGTGGCCTGGTTCTCCTGGCTCTATCCGGAAGAGGATTTCGGTTCCACTACCGGGACAATCAAAGGCACGATTTCTCGCCCCACTGGGACATCGGTAGGGGGTGCGAACGTGGTCGCCGTTCAGGTCTCCTTGGGAGCTGACGAATCGGTTCTCGAGTCTCCAGAGGAGATGGTATCGGTAGTCTCCGACTTCCTGATCAATGAAGGCGGAAGCTACGAACTGCCCGGACTCTCGCCAGGTCAGTACGTTGTCTTTATCGAGCCCTTGGAGCCAGCTTTTGTGGGTGGCAGCTCAGTCGGTCCCTTCGATACTCGGTTCACCAATTTTCCCAAGGACTACTATAACGGGGAAGGGGAGTCCGGTTTCCTCGAGGATGATCCTACCCAGATGGTGGTGGTTGACGTCGGGGCAGGAGAGACTCTCAGGGAGATCAACCTGATCCTCAACGAGCCGGTCAACCAACTGGATTTGCTCGAGGACGATGGCGAAATGCTTTTCACCTTCCAAGAAGGGTTCTCGTTTCCTTTCTGGGGTAAGAGCTATACCGAGGTGGTCGTGAACAGCGACGGGAACCTTACCTTTTCAGGTGGCGACAGTCAGCCTGGGATCGCTAGAAGCGAAAGCCGATTTCTCTCCGGACCTCCCCGTATCGCACCTCTGTTTACGGACCTGGATCCGGACGAAGGAGGAGAGATCGAGGCCTCCTTCGGAACTGGAAGTATTACCCTGACTTGGGAAGCGGTTCCTGAATACTCAGACTCAGAACCGCGTCCCGGAAATAGCTTTTCGGTCACGCTGTTTTAGAATGGGGATATCCTGTTCGAGTACGACCGGGTCGAGGTGCTCCCCGATCGCGATGGTTTGCAGGCCATTGTTGGGATTACCCCGAGTCAGGAGGGGAGCAGTCACCCGACCGATCTCTCTGTAGGGTCTTACGCCGTCGCTTTCGAGGGTCAGGGAGTCTACCAAGTGTTTGCCGAAAGTACGTTTGACCTGGAAGGAAAGCGGATCCTCTTTCAGGCCTCGAGTCAGGAATTGCTCTTCCCACTGTATCGTGCCGATCGCGAACGATTCTCCGGCTACGCCGTTGCAAACCTCTCACCTTCAGACGGTGTTGTCCTGGTGGAAGGCTATACTCCGGACGGGGAACCCCTGGTCTTTCCGGGGAACCCTCACATCGAGTCGGTGGGGCGAGATCAGCAGTTGGCCAAACTGGGCAGCGAGTTTTTCGATGTCTCTTCGGACACCCGGCAGGAAGGGTGGATTCGCATGAAGAGCTCCACGCCTGAGCTCACTAGCTTCTTCCAGTTTGGCAACGGGCTCTCAGGTCCCCTGACGAAGATGGATGGATCCATCGCCTGGAAGGAGCAGTCCAAACTCTTCTATTTCACGCGAATCTACGAGGGGCCCGATAGTTTTCCGGCCCTGGAAGATTCTCAGGACGCCCGAACCTTTCTGAGTATTGCCAATCCCAACGAAGAGGGGATCACCTTGGCGCTGACTTTTTTCGAGCCGACAGGTCAACCCGTGGGTGACTCGCTGACCAGGCAGCTGCTCCCACTCGGTCTCCTGTTTGATTCCGTGGCGACGTTATTTGGCCTTCAACTTCCAATCTCGGACGGTTCGGTCATGGTGGAAGTCGTCGCGGGACCGGGCGCGATTGGATTCGAATTAATCGAGTTGTCAGACACGGTTCTCGGCCTCAACGCCTCGGTGGCCGGAGAGGCAACCCGGCTCTATTCGGCCCAGCTCGCCAACGGGCGCGACATGAACTCCGGGACCACTTTTTTCACCAGTTTGAAGCTTCTCAATGTCTCAAATCAGCCTCGGGCAGCAACCGTGATTGCTTATCGGGAGGACGGGGTGATCGTGGGGATCGGCGGTCCGCTGACGCTGGCTCCTCGTCAGACCTTTCAGAGAGATGCCAACCAGATTCTTCCTCTGGGTCCCAGCGTTGGAAACTTGACCGTTGGATCGATTGAGGTTCAGGTTGACGGTCCCGGTATTCTGGGGGATGTGGTCTTCGGGGATCCGAAACAGATCAACTTCGCGGCGGCCATACCGCTACAGCAGACACTCTATACCAAGGCCGTCTTCAGCCAGGTAGCGAACGGGGCGGTCGACCCGCTAGACTTCGCCACGGACATGTTTTCTGGAATTGCAGTCTTCAATCCCAACGACGAGCCAGTACAAGTCGCGCTTCGAGTCTTCAGCGCTGAAGGTCTTGGAAGAGGTGAAAGGGAGTTTGTATTGAGCAAGAATGGTCGGCTGTCAGATATCCTCGAGAATCTGATTCCTGAAAGTGCCGGCCTCAACGGCGGGTACATCACACTGGACGCCTCTCAAGGTGTGGTGGCCCAGGAACTCTTCGGTAATCATGGAATGGACTTCCTCTCGGCAGTGCTTCCCGTGGTTCAAGAATGAAGGCTTCTTTGCCGATTTTCCGATTGGGCTCCCTGGCCCGCAACTGATCCTCCTTCCCTCACCCTTCGTATGCCGGGCGGCACCTGTCAGATCCCTTTGGTAAATTACCTTAGCCCGGATTTCTCATCGCTTGTCGTAGCGAGGCGCCGCAAGGGCCGTCCTGGCAAGGCTTGCGACCGAGCCTAACACAGCCAGGGCGGATGATTGCGGGGTCGCAGTAGATCAGCGATGAGAAATGCGGGTTGGCGTACTTAGCCTCAATACGGCGAGCCCAGGCTTCTCATGGCGCGCTCTAGTGAGGCGGTGCAAGTGCTGTTCGGGCAAGGCTTTTGCGCACGTAGACCGGCGATGAGAAATGCGGGCTAGTGGCGACACTACGGTTCCATCTGTGTCTTTCGCTCACGAAAGTGAAGCGGAGCTTGCGCGCTTCTTGGATTTCTATCGAGTGGATTGGCGCTACGAGCCTGTTTCCTTTGCCCTGGAACGCAGCTCCGATGGTCGAATAGTCGAGAGCTTCACCCCCGATTTCTATCTTCCTGAGTTCGATCTGTATGTCGAACTTACCACCATGAAGCAGAGTCTGGTCACCAAGAAGAACGGGAAGATCCGTAAGATGCGCAATCTCTACCCCGAGATCAACGTCAAGATTCTCTATGGGCGAGATTATCGGAAGCTTCTCTTCAAGTTCGGAGTGCTTCAGTGAGTCTCCCGGCAACCAGCTATCACAAGGCGGGGGCGGGTGACGTGGCCAGCGACGTCGTCTACGACGAGAAGACTATTCGCACTCGGGTAGCACAGCTGGGGCTCAGGATCAGCACCGACTACGCGGGCAGGGAGCTCCTGGTTGTTGGAATCTTGAAAGGGGCCTTGGTTTTTACTTGTGACCTTGTCCGAGAGTTGGAGATCCCGCTGCAATTGGATTTCATCGCGATCAGTCGGTATGCCGCCCAGCGCCGAACAGGGAAGGTGCGAATCGTGAAGGACCTGCAGGAAGACATTGCTGGTAGACACGTCCTGCTGGTAGAAGATATTGTTGACACCGGCCTGACCGCAAACTACCTGTGCAGCTTGCTCTCGGCGAGGAAACCTATGTCGCTTAGCCTGTGTACGCTGCTGGATCGACCGGATCTGCGTCTCGCAGAGCTGCCTCTCAACTATGTTGGTTTTCAGGTAAGCCGTGAATTCCTGATCGGATACGGATTGGACTACCGAGATCGATATCGAGACTTGCCATTCATCGCCTCGATGAACCTGGCCTCAGCCCGGGTAGAATAGTATAGTCTCCGGCCTCGTTTCGCCGCCGTCGGAAGGGAAACCGTGACCTGGATACCGTATTGGGGTCTGGTCCTCCTTGTCACCTTCGGTTTCGCCCTGTTCTACGCCTTGGCCTTCTCCCTCATTCTAGGTTTGCGTGAGAATTTCATGCGTCATTGGCAACGGGCGGATCTTCAATGGACGGGACCTGGACGGAGGAGTTCTAGACGCGTGCTGCGGCTATCCTGGCTACTGCTCCTTGCCTTCATGACTGCCTGGGCAGCGGTAGAGTGGGTGGCCGGATTCCAGCATCCGGTGTGAGCGGCAGCGATGAAGAAAAGGCCGAAGTCTCCGAAGGCCAGCAGTATTGAGTCGAATTCGATTCGACCTCCCTTCGAAGCCCTGGGCTTGAAGCCGAGGATCGGGCTCACTCACCAGGAATCACCCTCTTCCCAGCGCTCCAGCTCACGGCGCTCTCGCTTACTGGGGCGTCCGCTGCCTTTTTCGCGGCCTACGAGGGCTTCTTTCATCGCCCTACTAATCGGATCTCTAGGCTGCACTGGAGTTAGATCTTCATAGAGTTTCTGCGCCTCGATCTTGGGCAGTGGCTTGTCGTGGAGCTCCTTTATCCGCAGGATCCGTACCCCATGGCGACGGCGCACCTCGATCTGATCTTCCGGACTGACAGCTCGGTGAGCTTTGGCGACCTGTCCGTTCACCTGCACACGTCCCAGGGAGCAGGCACGGGTAGCCTGGGTTCGAGTTTTGAAGATCCTGGCTGCAAAAAGCCATTTGTCCAGGCGAAGCTTCACGTCTGATCTGTTTATCATTCGTTCTCTTTTTTACCACAAGCCGATGCAGTACCGGTCTCTGGGTTGGCTCACAGCTGCCGGCTGCGGACGATATCTGCGTCAAGTCGTCGCCGAGGAGGCCAAGGCCCCGGCCCTTCCTTCTGTCGTGATCTTGCCTCGCAAGCCCATCTGGAAACGCGACCGTGTTTACTAAAAGGAGTACCAAACCATTGTCACCGTTTCAACTTTGGGCATCGGAAGGGGCGGCTGCTGGCTGGCATGCAGATCTAGTTTGTGGTAGAAAACCTTTGGATTCCAAAAGGATACGCCGCAAAATAGATAGTGGTTCTCTAGAAACCCGGAGCGTCTCGAGAGGTATGGCAAGAGCTGCTACGAAGTCCGCACGTGTGCAACGAGTAGAAGCGGATCAATGGGGCTCCCAGAAGGATTTTCTGGCCGTCGAAGAGCCACTGGAGATCCGCCTCAAGTTCCACAGCCAGGGTCGAATGGTCGAGCAGAGCCTCTCAATCACGATGCGGACGCCGGGTAACGACACCGAGTTAGCTGCGGGTTTTCTGCTGACCGAAGGAATCGTCCAGAGCCAGGGAGATTTTGCCGGCATACGGCCGGCAAAGACGCTTCGCTCAAGCCACGAAAGCTGTAACACCTTGGTGGTCGAATTGAACCCCGACGTGGAGTTTGATTCTGCGAAGCTCACTCGTCATTTCTATACCACCTCTAGCTGCGGCGTCTGTGGCAAGGCCTCCTTGGAAGCCCTTGAGGTGCAGCAGTGCCCCCTGATTCCCAAGGACCGGCCTGTGGTGGCAGACGAGGTCATTCGGCAGCTGGCTCGAAAGTTGAGACAGCAACAATCTGTGTTTGAAAAGACTGGAGGCCTGCATGCTGCCGGTCTCTTCGACGTGGAAGGCCAGCTAGTTGGCTTGTACGAGGACGTGGGGCGTCACAATGCAGTGGACAAGCTGATTGGTGAGCAGCTGCTGGCCCAGAGGGTTCCCTTGAACGAGTACTTAATGATGGTCAGCGGTCGGTCCAGCTTTGAGATCATGCAGAAGGCAATGATGGCGGGGATCCCAATGGTAGCTGCGGTCAGCGCTCCGTCGAGCCTCGCGGTGGATTTAGCTCGCCAGTTCGGAATGACACTCATGGGCTTCGTTCGCGATGGACGATTTAACATCTACACGGGCAGTCACCGTGTTCAGCTCAGCCAGACTGTCTCCGGGCTCTGAAGCGGAGGGCGTCTGCAAATAGTGAGCCGCCTGAGTATCTCCAGTGTTGAGCTTCCACTGATGATGGGAGAGGAAGAGCGATGGAAGAGGAATCTGATCGGAAGGCCAGGACCTCGAAACTGAAACCTCTGCTGAAGCCTCTCTTGGTAGGCGTCGTGGTGCTGGCCCTGTTGATTCTGCTGCGGCGCTACGATATCCAACAGATTCTAAGAGACGTACTCGAGTCGATTTCCTCGCTAGGGGCGTGGGCCCCGGTTGCATTCATCACCGTTTATATCGCTGCCACCGTGCTCCTACTACCGGGATTCATCCTGACGTTGGGGGCAGGCTTTCTTTTCGGGGTGGTGTGGGGTTCGGTTTTCGTCTCCATCTCCTCAATTCTGGGTGCCACCTGCTCCTTTCTCATCGGACGTTACGTGGCCCGAGAATGGGTGGCCAAGAAGATGCAGGGCCACGAAAAGTTCCAGCCGGTCGATGAGGCCGTCGCCCGTGAAGGCTGGAAGATAGTCGGTCTAACCCGCCTCTCTCCAATCTTTCCCTTCAATCTCTTGAACTATGCTTTCGGTATTACCCAGGTCTCGCTGCGCGACTATTTTCTGGCCTCCTGGGTCGGTATGATGCCGGGTACGGTGATGTATGTCTATATCGGCTCTCTGGCGGGTGACCTGGCCGCGCTGGGGAGCGATGGCAGATCTCGCACACCTGCCGAGTGGGCCCTGTATCTGGTTGGCCTGCTGGCGACGGTGGTGGTCACGGTCTATGTGACCCGTCTGGCACGACAAGCACTGGAGAAGAGAGTTTCCTGAGAAAGGGCCGAATGTCGCTGAGTGCTCGAATCGAAGTCCCACCCATGGATTTACACAACCAGCAATTGGTAGGGAACACCCACCCTCCTGATTGGGTGAATCCAGAACCAGCGGAGCGCTATAACCTGGTCGTCATTGGAGCGGGAACTGCAGGTCTGGTTTCAGCCGCGGGTGCGGCCGGACTAGGGGCGCGGGTGGCCCTGGTGGAAAAACATCTACTGGGAGGGGACTGCCTGAACGTGGGCTGCGTTCCATCCAAGTGTTTGATTCGCTCATCCAGGGTCCAGGCCGACATCCGGGATGCCGGATCCTTTGGAGTTTCCATCTCCGCTGCGCCTGAAGTCGATTTCCCAGCTGTAATGGAGCGCATGAGACGGCTGCGGGCAGGCATCAGCAGGCACGATTCGGCAGACCGATTTCAGAAGTTGGGCGTCGACGTGTTCCTGGGAGAAGGGCAGTTCTCGGCTCCGGATGCGATGACGGTGGCGGGGAAGACGCTTCGCTTCAGTAAGGCTGTCATCGCCACTGGGGGCCGGGCGGCAGCTCCACCGATTGAGGGACTGTCCGAGTCGGGCTACCTGACCAACGAGACCATTTTCTCGCTGACGGAGCTGCCGGCGCGGCTGGCGGTCATTGGGGGAGGGCCTATCGGAGCTGAAATGGCCCAGGCGTTCCGTCGTTTCGGATCGGAAGTCTACCTGTTCCATGACGAGCCCTACATCCTCAGTCGCGAGGATAGAGATGCTGCCGAGCGGGTCCAGAAGTCGTTCGAGGCGGATGGAGTCCACTTGTTCGTCGACAGTCCGGTCCGGCAGGTCGAAAGGCGGGGAGCGGAGAGAGTGGTGCGTGCTGGGAGTCAGGAGAAGAGCCAGGAAGTGGTTGTAGATGAGATCCTGGTAAGCGTCGGCCGAGCTCCCAATGTCCAGGGGCTCAATCTGGAGGCTGCTGGAGTGAAGTACGATGAACGGTCGGGAGTTAAAGTCGACGATCAGCTCCGGACCAGCAACAAGCGCATCTACGCCGCCGGTGATATCTGTTTTCGCTACAAGTTTACGCATACGGCGGATGCGTTGGCACGTATCGTGATCCAGAATGCCCTCTTTCTGGGACGTAGAAGGGCCAGTGCTCTGACCGTTCCCTGGTGTACCTATACCGACCCGGAACTGGCCCACGTGGGGATGTCAGAAAGTGAAGCATCGAGCCAAGGCATTCCCTATGACACCTTCGTTACCCATTTTTCCGAAGTGGATCGCGCCGTCGCAGATTCGGAAGAAGACGGATTCGCCAAGGTCCTTGTAAAGAAGGGCAGTGACAAGATTCTGGGTGCTACGATCGTGGCGAGCCATGCTGGCGACATGATCAGCGAGATCACCCTGGCGATGGTGGGAGGGCTGGGCCTCAAGACCCTAAGCCAGGTGATCCACCCCTATCCGACCCAAGCAGAAGCCATCAAGAAGGCGGCCGATAATTATAGCCGCACGCGCCTTACCCCAGGCGTCAAGAGACTGTTTTCTCGCTGGCTTAGCTGGACTCGCTGAAATAGGTTGTAGGTTATCTGTTGCCTCCAGGGCAAAGTGAATTGATCTGAATCTACGACAGTGGTGTGAGCTACACTGAGGACTTGTATAGCTCTAGAAATCCGGTGAAGATCGACGGAAGGCGAGGAGGGAAAATGTTCTGGGAGTTTTCGAAGAGATTTCTGCTGGTTGCTGCGGTCATCTTCTATTCGGGAGTCGCACTCGCCGCTTCTGTGACTCCAGATCAGACAACCGAGATACGGCTGGCGGAGCGTTATCGGGGCCTACCGTTGTCCTTCGAGGCCAACCGAGGCCAGACCGACAGCCAGGCCAGGTTTCTCGCTCGGGGCAGCGGCTACGCTCTACTTCTCGCGCCCTCGAAGATAATGTTGGTGATGAGCCAGTCCCGTCAGGCGGATCCTTCGGACCCGACCACAGCGAATAGGGCTCTCGAGCCCAGGGTATTGGAGTTGCTGCTGGTAGGAGCCAATCCGGAGACGCAGCTCCAAGGTTTGGAGCCGCTCCCCGGCAGAAGCCACTACCTTACTGGAAATCGATCTGAGAAATGGCGGACCGGCATCCGTCATTTTGCTCGGGTCAAGTACCAGAGTGTCTACCCAGGGGTCGATCTTGTCGCCTACGGGAACCAAGGTAGCTTCGAATACGACTTTATTATCAGCCCAGGGGTTGACCCTGCCATCATCGAGCTCCGCTTCGAAGGGGCCGAGAAGATTGCTCTGTCAGAGCAGGGCGATCTTCTGCTTGAGTTGGCGGGTGGGGTCGTGCATCAGAATCGGCCGGTTCTGTATCAGCAGGCGCAAATTGGGACCGTTGCTGTCAACGGGAGCTGGGTGCTCCGTGGATCGGGCCGAGTGGGGTTTGAAGTGGGTGAGTACGACCACAGTAGCCCACTGACGATCGACCCGGTGCTAAGATATTCATCGTTTTGGGGGGAGGCTCGGATGATTCAGGCATTGCGGTGACGTTGGACAGTTCCCGCAACGCCTACTACATGGGCGTGACCTCCTCAGTGGACTTTCCTCTTCAGCGCGGCGTCAAAGACGCGGTTCAGGCGGAGGATATCTTTGTTACCAAGGTGAGCAGTGGTGGCAATTCTCTGGTTTACTCCACCTACCTGGGAGGCACCAGGACGGACACAGTCGCCGAGATCGGTGGTCTCGCTGTCGACGGCGCAGGGAGCGCCTATGTCTGTGGCGTAACCAGCTCAGCCGACTTTCCCGCCGTAAATCCGATTGGAGGCTTCAACCAAGGTGGAACCGATTCCTTCATTACAAAATTGAGTCCTGCAGGGGATGCTCTCGAGTACTCGGGCCATCTGGGAGGGACTCGAGTTGACCGGGCCCGAAGCATCGCTCTAGGACACGAGGGTATGGCCTGCGTCGCAGGAGAGACCAATTCGCCTAATTTTCTAACCATTGCCGCCCTGCAAGGGGCGATGGCAGGGGACACAGACGCCTTCGTAACCTGCCTCAACGCAGCCGGTGACGTGATCTTTTCCACCTATCTGGGAGGGACGGGTTATGACGGTGCCTATGGAGTGGATGTCGACGGGATGGGAGACGTCCACGTGGTTGGCGAGACAGTCTCGGTCGATTTTCCGACAGCGACTCCGCTGCAAGCAGCGAATGCTGGTGGCCGTGACCTGTTCGTCAGCAAACTGGATAGCAGTGGCGCACCCCTGCTCTATTCGACTTACCTGGGAGGGACAGGTGACGATTTCGGAAGGGCAATCGATGTGACGGCTTCGGGGCAGTATGTGACTGGTTCCACCCTCTCCGTCGATTTTCCCATGGTAGTACCTTTTCAGGCTGAACTGGCGGGTGATCGGGACGCGATCGTAGCAGGCTTTGTCCCCAGTGGTGCGCTCCTCATTTATTCCACCTACCTCGGTGGAAGCGACGTCGATAGCGGTCTTGGGATCGCGGTAGATGGTTCCGGAGAGGCTCATGTCATCGGGAATACTTTCTCAACCGATTTTCCGACAAAGGATCCCATCCAAGCCGAGACGGGCGGCTTCTCAGATGCCTTCTTGAGCGAGCTGAGTGCTTCAGGTGTGGAATTGATCCACTCAGCTTATTTCGGCGGAAGCGGCTCCGACGTGGGTCGTGGGGTGGCGGTGGATTCTCTAGATAGCGTCTACATTACCGGGGTGACCGGTTCCGCCGACATTGCAATATTGAAGGCTCTGCAACCAATGATTGGTGGTCGGGTGGATGCTTTCCTAGCCAAGATTTCGAACATCTTCCGCTTCTTTTTTGCCCAGTTTGGGGATGGAGACGGTGTCTCCTCGACCCTGATTTTTTCCAACTCCTCATCTACCCTACCGGCTGAGGGGACCGCAAGGATTTATGACCCTGAAGGGAACCCACTTTCGGTTGATATCAACGGAGAGGTACAGGAGGGGAGTTTTTCCTTCAACATCCCTCCCTTGGGCACCGCCTTCTTCGCAACCGATGGAATCGGGGACCTGATGGTGGGTTCGGCTGAGGTGACGAGCTCGACTCGGGTGGGAGCCACAATCCTGTTTGCCGGTGGCTTCGGAGTAGCGGGTGTGGGTGCCGTTCGGCCTCTGACCAAATTCGTGCTGCCCCTCGAACTGGACAGTGCCAGTGATCTGAATACCGGAGTGGGTCTTTCCAACCCGCAGTCGACGGCTACAGATGCAGCCCTGACTTTGCTCACAATCGATGGCACCCTGGTCCCCAATGGCGGTGCCATGATGACGCTGCCAGCGAAGGGACAGATCGCTCGTTTTCCGAACGAGATCTACGCCGACCAGGGCATCGATTTATCCAATTTCCAAGGTGCTATGATGGTCGAGGCAGACGCGCCGATCAACGGCATGGCCATCCGCTCTGAGCCAGGGCACTTTGCCGTCTTGCCCGTGACCGCAGTCGATTGATTTGATCGCTGCTTTGTTGGGACTGTGACGATTTGGATCAGTCCAGTCTGGCGATGATCTCTTCAGTCATTTCGGATGTGGTGGCCGCTCCTCCCAGATCGGGTGTGAGAACCTTTCCTTCTGTTGTGACGACAAACAGGGCTCGTTCAATTCTGTCCGCGGCTAGCTTCAGGTCCAGGTGGCGCAGCATCATGATGGTCGAAAGGATTGCCGCTATCGGATTCGCGACGTTCTTCCCGGCGATATCGGGAGCGCTTCCATGCACGGATTCGAAGACAGCACAGCGCTTTCCGAGGTTGGCTCCGGGAACCATACCCAGCCCGCCCACGAGTCCGGCACAGAGGTCTGAAATGATATCTCCGTACATATTGGTCAAAAGGAGCAGTTCGAATCTCTCCGGTCTCATCGTGAGCTGCATTGCCAGATTGTCGACGATGATCTCCTCGTATTCGATTTCCGGAAACCCCTTGGCAACCCCACGGCAGGTCTCAAGAAAGAGTCCATCACTCACCTTTAGGATATTGGCCTTGTGAGCGGCTGAAACTTTGTTTCTCCCCTTCTTTTTGGCGTATTCGAAGGCGAATCGGGCAATTCGCTTGGAGGCCCGCTCGGTGATCACCTTGAGGCTCTGAGTGACCCCGCTTGCAACGGTGTGTTCGATTCCGGCATAGAGATCTTCGGTATTCTCGCGGATGACGACCAGGTCCACCTGGGAGAAGCGGGAATCAACGCCAGGAACATTCTTGACGGGCCAGACGTTGGCGTAGAGGTCCATCTCTTTGCGAAGTCCAACATTCGGGCTCGAAAACCCCTCGGCAACGGCGGTGGTAAGGGGCCCCTTCAGGGCGACCTTGTTTTTCTTGATTGAGGCAATTACCTGATCTGGCAGAGGCCGTCCATACTCGGTAATTGCTGCACCGCCCGCCGTCCTCACCTCCCAGTTGATCGCGACTCCAGCGCCCTCCAGAACCCGTACGGCGGCGCCGATAACCTCGGGACCGATTCCATCGCCGTAGATCAACGTGACTTTCATTGACACAGGTCGATCTTAACAAATTGGCAGGCCTGTAGCGGTGGCCTCCAAGCCGCCGTCGGTGGAGCCAAAGGCTTGATGCCGAAAAAGACTTCGGCCAGGAGCCCAGAGCTACATCCGGCCGGCTGAGTTTTGCCTGGCCTGCTGTCCGCTCACACTTCGGGACGGGGTTTCATCTTCCCGGCATTCGGCCCCATTCGCGGCACTGTTGACCTCGAATCTACCTCTGGTCATTGTTCCAGAGGCTCGACCCTTACCGGACATACCTTAAGTTCTGCCGTCTCGGTGATGGGATCGTAGCCCGACCCGGTGAGGACATTGATGGGGACGTCGTTGAAACTGAAGCTGGAGAAAACAGTGCCTCGAGGCGACTTGCGTGTCGATTTGATCTTGATTCGGATAGAGCCCCGGCGGCTCGACAGCTGGCACCATTCTCCATCCTTGAGACTCCACTCGATCAGATCATCCGGGTGGACTTCCAAAGACTCCTCAGGCAGCAGATAGTCGATGCCGCGAGCTCGCCCCGTCTGGGTGCGGGTATGGTAGGCCTGCAGACGCCGGCCGGTGGTCAACCAGACCGGAAACTCGCCGTCGATGGTTTCGGCAGGATCGCGGTAGTTCAAGACAGAGAACAGTCCTCGACCGTTGATGAACTCGTCCCGATGCAGGATGGGTGTGCCCGGATGTCCTTTGTAGGGCACCGGCCATTGGTACTTGCCGGTTGCCACCAGATCCCAATCCAAACCGGCGTAGATCGGGGAGACGCTGCAGAGCTCGTTGAAGACCTCGCTTGCACTGTCGTAGTTAAACCCGTCTAAGCCCATGCGCTGAGCCAGCCGGCTGATCACCCACCAGTCGGGTCTGGCTTCGCCCTGAGGGGAAACGGCTGCACGAACTCGCTGGACTCTTCGCTCGGTATTGGCAAAGCAACCGTCGGTTTCGCCCCAGGAGGTCGCCGGTAGCACCACATCGGCCAGCTCCGCCGTCTCCGTCAGGAAGATATCGATCACCACCAGATGGTCCAGGCTCCTCAGGGCGTGCTCGCCATGGGTTCGGTCGGGATCCGAGACCAGTGTGTTTTCCCCGTCGATAAGCATGGCCCGGATCTGATCTCCGGCCGTCTCGAGAGCCCTCACCTTGGTAATACCCTTGTCCAGATCGATCTCCCGTCCGTAGAGCTCGGCGAACTTCTCCTGGTGGGCAGGTTCGGTTACGGCCTGAAATCCCGGGTAGTTGTTGGGCAGCGCACCGGCGTCGCCGGCTCCCTGAATATTGTTCTGGCCCCTCATGGGGTTGATTCCAGTACCTTCCCGACCCAGGTTCCCGGTCATTAGAGCCAGGTTGCAAAGGCTCTTGACGTTGTCGACTCCGCAGATGTGCTCCGTTATGCCGAGGGTATAGTAGATCGCCCCTCGGTCCCCTCTTGCGTAGAGCAGCGCCGCTGCTTCGATATCTTCCTCAGGTAGTCCAGTAATCGTTGCCGCCCACGAAGGCGGAAAATCCTTCACATGCTCCAGAAACTCGGCTCCACCCGCGGTGCGGTCTTCGACGAACTCACGATCGACCAGCCCCTCGCGACTGATGACGTGAGCCATGGCCAGCAGCAGTGCGACGTCAGATCCCACCCGCAGAGGCAGGTAGATGTCGGCAAGCTCAGCCAGTTGGATCCTTCGGGGATCGGCGACGATCATCTTTGCGCCCCGATCGAGTGCCCTTTTCAGTCGTGTAGCCGCGACCGGGTGGCACTCGGTCATGTTGGTGCCGATGCAGAAGATTACATCGGGCTTTTCCATGTCGGCCAGGGGATTCGACATGGCGCCGCGACCGATAGTGGCTGCCAGACCGGCAACCGTGGGCGCGTGTCAAGCACGGCTGCAGTTGTCGATGTGGTTGGTACCGTATCCCACCCGAATGAACTTTTGCATCATGTAGTTGGCTTCGCTAGGCGTGCGCCCGGAGGCGATGCCGTAGATGCTGTGTCGGCCGTACTGGGCCTCCACCTGCTGAAAGCCCTGAGCGGCTCGGTCCAAGGCGTCGTCCCAGCTAGTGGGGTGAAGTTCCCCGTCGGTACCTCGTAGCAGCGGGGTACGCAAGCGATCAGGGTGTTGGACGAAATCGTAAGCGAACTGTCCTTTGACGCAGAGGGCCCCTTCATTGGCCGGTCCGTCCATGGCTGGTTGGATGCCGATGAGGCGATCGTCCTTGCTCAGCAGATCGACAGAGCAGCCAACCCCACAGTAGGGGCAGATTGAACGAGTCTTCTGAATACCTGATGCAGCCAGTGTCATGGTGCTGATTCCTTTTCACGCGAGGTGCTCTCTTCTACCGCAGCCAACGCCTTCCGATCGGCTAGAGCACCGGTGGGACAGGTCTGAACGCATTGGCCGCAGAAGGTGCAGGCCGAGTCTCTCAGATCTCCATTGAATTCAGTCGTGATTCGAGTGTGGAATCCACGATTCATGATGCTGATAGCGTAGTCACCTTCCCGCTCAGCGCACACCCGGACACAACGATTGCAAGAAATGCAGAGGTCGTAGTCTCGCAGGATGAAAGGGTTATCGTCCTCGAGAAAACTTGACCCCGATTGCTCCCCCGAGAAGCGTCCGGTTCGCGCCTGGTACTTCTCCACCAGATGATGCAGTTCCTGGGACGCATACCCGCGGAGGGGATGGACCTCGACCTCCCGGTTCTCGGACACCACCATTTCCAACAAGATCTTTCGCAGAGCCTCAACCGTCTCGGTCTTGGTTCGCACCACCATGCCCGCGGTAGCCTGCGTGGTACAAGAAGCCACTGGGTTCCGGATACCCTCTACCTCGACCACGCAGAGGCGGCAGCTGCCGAAGGCCTTCAATCGGGGATCGTAGCAGAGTGTGGGAATCTCTTGACCGCGGCGCGAGGCAATCTCGTAGAGGGTTTCTCCCTCGGTGAACGAGATCTTCTCTCCGTCCAGCTCGACCGTCGGCAGAGGGCTGCCGGCCTCGTCGCTCATACGGTTTCCCTTCGCTGTTCTACGTGTTCTACGACCTGCTCTGGAAAGTACTTCATCAGACTCTCGGTGATCAGAGGTGCTGCCATCCCCAGTCCGCAAGCGCTAATAGACTTCATTGTACGGCCCAGGTCCGCGACTTCGGCCATCCAGTCGCTCGGGTCGCCTGGTCCATGGCAGCCCGCGAGTCGCTCGGTCAAACGCTGGGTCCCAATTCGACAGGGGAAGCATTTACCACAAGATTCCTCCGCGAAGAATTCCATGGCTTGGTGTGCCATCTCGACCATGTCACGGGTGTCGTCGAATACCATGATTCCGCCGGCTCCCAGGAAGGAACCCTTACTCCGAATCCCGGGTTCGTCCAAAGTGACGTCCAGGTCACCTCCTGCGAGGAAACCGCCCGAGAGTCCCGCCATCGTGACCGCCTGAATGGAGCGACCGGGAGCAGGTCCTCCGGCCCAGTCATGGAGCAGGGTGTTCAAGGGAAAGCCGAGGGGCACCTCATAGTTTCCCGGCCTTTGAATGTCACCCGAGAGGCTGATGACCTTGGTGCCAGCTTGCCCGTTTTGGCCCAGGCCCTGATACCACTCCGCTCCACGGCGCAGGATCTGAGGCACGGAGACCAGTGTTTCAACGTTGTTGACTGCCGTTGGCAGATCCTCGAAGCCATGGGTTACGGGATAGGGTGGACGATTGCGAGGATAGGGGTGCTTTCCTTCGAGGCTGTTCAACAGTGATGTCTCCTCCCCGCAGATATAGGCTCCGGCGCCACGGCGCAAATAGATGTGGAACGAGAAGCCACCCCCTTGGATGTTGTCTCCCAGCAGGTCAGCCTTCTGTGCCTCAACCAGGCCCCTCGAAAGCGTCCTCTCAGTCTCGGGGTATTCGTAGCGCAGATAGATAAAGCCGCGGCTGGCCCCGGTGGCATAGCCGGCTATCAGCATCCCCTCGATAACCGCATGGGGGTCATAGTCCATGATAGCCCGGTCTTTGAAGCAGCCAGGCTCCCCTTCGTCGGCGTTGCAGACAATTGTTTTCGGGGTATCTGGTGCGTCCGATACCGCCTGCCATTTGCGACCAGTCGGAAAGCCGGCGCCTCCGCGTCCAGCCAGCCCACTTCCGTGGATCTGGTCGAGCACCTGAGAGGGAGTCATCTCGTTCAAGGCGCGCAGTAGACCTTCGTAACCTCCTGTGTCGCGATATCCTGTCAGGATTTGTCGATTGGGCTCGCGGATCGCCGCAAAAACGCATTCCTCCAAACCACCCGGGTTGGCCGCCGGAATCGGGGTGGGCTGTTGCCGTAAATCGTCTCTCGTGAGGCCAACCAGAACCTGATCCCCACGGATGACTGGGATCGGATGGTCGCAGAGTCCGGCGCAGGGCATCGGGGCCGCCCCCTCCAAGCTCTCCAGGAGTTGGTCGGCGCCGTGGTACTTGCAGATGGGACCGGTGCAGACCCGAGGAAGGCTTTGGCCGGGTGACGAGCGTGAGAAGTGGTGGTAGAAGGTAATGGTACCCCAGAGGTCGGCTAGCGGAATCTTGAGTCCTTTCGAAACGGCTCTTATGGCCTCCGAAGAAAGATGTCCGTCTCGATCGTGGAAGGCGTGCAGCAGGGGAAGTAGAGGAGCTGGCTCATCCAACCAATGCTCGACGAGCTCCTCATCGCTGGGGTTGACCATCGCCAGAATGTTAACACGGAATCGGGTCCCAGGATCGGAATGGTCCCCGGCGGGCGAGAACCACTGGGGATTGGAGGGCTGGCGACCTTCCGCCCTAGTAAACGTCGTCGCTGGGACTGTTTGACAAACCTGTAGGGCCGTCTAGAATGAATCTGCATTCGGTTGCCCGATCAGGCGATCGTTTTCTAGCCCCGGAGTAGAGTAACGTAGTGACCGAATCTTCATCCATTTCCAGGCGTGGCTTCCTGAAATCAGGGGCTACTCTAACGGCTACCGGCTTCGGTTTCGATCTGGCCCGGGCCTCGGCACAGGTCAGGGAGCTGAAGATATCCCGTACCACGCAGACGCACAGTGTCTGTCCTTACTGTGCCGTGGGTTGCAGCGTGGTCATCCACACCCTGGGAGACAAGTCCAAGAACGTGAAGCCGACAGTGGTTCATGTTGAAGGTGATCCCGACAGTCCTGTCAATCGCGGTACGCTCTGTCCCAAGGGAATCTCGCTGAAGCAGTTCATCGTGAACGAACGGCGCCTCACCCGGCCGCTTCACCGGGCGCCCGGTGCCAAGGAATGGAAGGTCATCCCCTGGGACGAGGCAATTGATCGAATGGCCCGCCTCATCAAGGACACTCGGGACAAGGGATTCGAAGCCCAGGACCCTGAAGGAAGAACCGTCAATAGACTCCCCAACCTGGCCCTGATCGGCGGTTGTACCGACACCAACGAGATCAACTACCTGCTAGGTAAACTCCGTTTCGGTCTGGGTATTCAGGCCTACGAAAACCAGGCTCGGCTTTGACACGGCCCCACGGTGGCCAGTCTGGCCGCCACCTTTGGCCGCGGAGCCATGACCAATGGCTGGACCGACGTTGCCAACTGCGACGTGGTCCTGATCATGGGGGGGAATCCCGCTGAGAATCATCCGGTGGGCTTTCGCTTCGCGATAGAGGCCAAGAAGAATCGCAAGGCCAAGTTGGTCTGCATCGATCCGCGCTTCAATCGAACAGCAGCCGTTTCAGACTATTACACCCAGATCCGTGCCGGAAGCGACATTGCCTTTCTGGGCGGCTTGATCCGGTATTCTCTGGAGCAGGGTCTTTACCACGAAGAATATGTGCGCTTGCACACGAATGCGCCCTTCCTGGTCCGCGAGGACTTCGGCTTTGCCGATGGGCTGTTCAGTGGCTGGGATGCTCAGGAGGAGCGCTACGACAAGTCGACCTGGCAATACCAGCTGGACTTCCGGGGATACGCCAAGACGGATCCCAAGTTGGAGCACCCTCATAGCGTGTTTCAACTGATGAAGAAACACTACTCCCGCTACACTCCCGAGAAGGTCGCATCCATCTGTGGGTGCACTGCGGAGGAGTTTCTCGGTGCCGCCGAGATCATCTGCTCCAGTGGCAGGGCGGACCGCAGAGGTACGATCCTCTACGCGCTAGGTTGGACCCAGCACAGTCACTCGGTTCAGCTCATCCATGCCGCTGCCATGCTGCAGTTACTCCTAGGGAACATCGGCGTGCCAGGAGGGGGTGTCAATGCCCAGCGCGGCCATTCCAACATCCAGGGTGCCACCGATCTGGGTGCCTGGAACATGCTGCCTGGGTACCTCAAGGTTCCGAAGGCCTCTCAGACCTCGCTTCGGAAGTACAACGACGAGAACTCGCCACGCCCTCTGCGCCCGGACGCGATGAACTACTGGTCCAATACCTCGAAGTTCATGGTGAGTCTGCTGAAGGCCTATTATGGTGCTGCCGCCACCAAGGCGAATGACTTTGGCTACCACAACCTACCCAAAATCGGTCCCGAGCAGAATCACAGCTGGGGCCATATCTTCGACAAGATGTATGAGAGCAAGATCGAGGGGCTCATCTCATTCGGTATGAATCCGGTGGCAGGAGGCCCCAACACGGGAAAGATGCTCTCAGCACTGGGCAAGCTGAAGTGGCTTATCGTGTCTGAGTGCTTTGAAACCGAGACCTCGTCCTTCTGGAAGGCCAGCCAGCTGGCTGGAGAGTACTATTCGTCGAAGTTGGATCCGGAGGATATAGACACCGAGGTACTCCTGCTTCCGGCAGGGTGTTTTGCCGAGAAGGATGGAACCTTCGTCAACTCCTCCCGCTGGCTTCAGTGGAAGGAAGCGGCCCTGGATCCACCGGGCGAGGCCAAGAGGGATCAGGAGATCATTGCCCGGGTTTTCCTGCGGCTGCGGGAGCTCTATCGAATCGAGGGAGGAACCTCTCCCGAATCGCTGCTCGACATGACCTGGGACTACGCTAATCAGACCTCTCCGTCACTGGTGGAGGTGGCAAAGGAGATCAGTGGGGGATACGTCGACAGTGGGAAGCAGGTCGATGGGTTCGGACAGCTGAAGAATGATGGCTCCACCCTCTGTGGCAACTGGCTCTATTCAGGATCCTTCACCGAGGCCGGCAACATGATGGCACGGCGCAGCCGGCAAGACCCCAGTGGGTTGGGATTTCACCACGAGTGGGCTTGGAGCTGGCCGGCCAACCGCCGGGTCCTGTACAACCGGGCCTCGGCCGATGAAAAGGGGCAGCCCTGGGATTCCACCCGGTCTGGCATCAGATGGGACGGAAAGCGCTGGAAGGGAGATGTTCCCGATTACAGGAGTGACGCCTCTCCCGACTCCTTTGGTTCTTTCATTATGCTGCGAGAGGGAGCAGCCAAGCTGTTTACCCCTGATTTCGCCGAAGGCCCTTTTCCGGAACACTACGAGCCGGTCGAATCGCCCGTCGACAACCCCATGCATCCGAAGGTCAGCCGAAATCCGGCAGCTCTCATTTACAAGAGCGACCTGGACACATTGGGATCCCGCGCACAGTTTCCCTTCGTGGCGATTACCTATCGCTTGACCGAGCATTTTCACTACTGGACAAAGAACGTCGACGCCACCTCCGAACTGCAGCCGAGCTTCTTCGTCGAGTTGTCACAGGCGCTTGCCGACGAGAAGAGTATCGCTAGCGGAGACTTGGTCCGTGTTACTTCAGCACGAGGTGCTGTGGAGGGTCGAGCTCTGGTGACCCGTAGAATGCGGGGACTCACGGTCGACGGCAAGACGGTCTATCATGTCGGATTACCCATCCATTGGGGTTTCCTGGGTCGTGTCACGGGTCCTTTGGTGAACAACCTCAGTCCCTCAGTCATGGATCCAAACTCGGGAACGCCGGAATACAAAGGCTTCCTGGTGAACTTGGAGAAGGTATAGACCCTTGAGTGGATCCCAGATCGTCGCCAAGCTAATCGATACGACCACCTGCATCGGCTGCAAGGCTTGTGAAGTCGCCTGCCAGGAATGGAATGATCATGAATTTACCCTGAGCGATCTGCCCGGGACCTATCAGACCAAGCCCGATCTGGACCACGAGTTCTGGAACCTGATCAAGTTCACCGAAGAAGAGCGAGACGGTCAGATATCGTGGTTCATGTCCAAGTACCAGTGCATGCACTGCGCCGATCCAGGCTGCCTGGCTGCGTGTCCGGCTCCGGGCGCCATCTTTGTCAGAGACAACGGCATCGTGGACTTCGATCACGACGTCTGTATTGGCTGTGGCTACTGCATTACGGGCTGTCCTTTCGATGTTCCGAGACTCAGTCCCAAGACGGAAAAGGTGTACAAGTGTACGCTCTGCTCCGATCGCACCTCGGTAGGACTGGAGCCGGCCTGCATCAAGGCCTGCCCCACCAATTGCCTGACCTTCGGGAGTCGGGAAGACCTTTTGGCAGAGGCTGAGAGTCGCGTCGAGACGCTGCAAGCCGACGGCATCGAACAGGCCGGCGTCTACAATCCAGCGGGCGTCGGAGGGACCAACGTGCTCTATGTCCTGGCCCAGGCCGACCGGGTCGATGCCTATGGCCTCCCCAGGGATCCCCAGATACCCTGGACGGTTGCGCTCTGGAAGGGTCCGCTGAAGTGGTTGGGTAATGCTGCCCTTATCGGAGGCTTGTTGGGAACCTTCTTCCACTACCTGCGCTATGGTCCCAAGGAGGAATCTGATGGCTAAGAGTGGTCCGAAGAGGATCGAGCGTTTCAGTTTCTTCGAGCGCGCCGTTCATTGGATGGCGGCACTCAGTTTCCTTTATGCAGGGTTGACGGGGCTCGCCCTGTGGTCACATCGTCTCTATTGGCTGTCCTCGGTTTTTGGAGGTGGCGTCACGGTACGTGCCTGGCATCCCTGGGGAGGGATTCTCTTCAGCCTGATCCTGGGACTGATGTTCCTCAACTGGGCCCGCCAGATGAAGCTTGATGGGGAAGACAAGAAGTGGCTTCGCCAGGCCCACCGCTATGCCGTCCACGACGAATCCGGTCTTCCTGAATCTGGTCGCTTCAACGCCGGTCAAAAGATGCTCTTCTGGGCTCAGTGCGTCTGCACCCTGCTTCTGTTCGCAAGCGGACTGGTCTTGTGGTGGCCGGCCATCATGCCTCGATCGCTGAGCCTGGCCGCGATCCTGATTCATCCGGCCGTCGCCGTCCTGTCGCTGGTAGCCATCATCGTGCACATCTATATGGGCACCGCCGCAGTTCCCGGGGCTTTCCGGGGGATGATCCATGGGTGGGTTGGCCCACGCTGGGCGGCCTCTCATCATTCCAAATGGTATCGAGAGACTTCCAAGCGCTGAGTGCCAGCCGGATAGCCCGAGCGAGATTCCTTTCTGATCGCTACCCGTCCTCCCAGGAGGTCCTGGCTTTTTTTGCCGAACTGGTTGCGTTCCAGCAAGATATCTTCCAGGAGGTTGGAGAACGAGCGGCCCTGCTTGACTTTCATACTCCACTGATCGGTTTGATTGGCAGAATCGGTCCCCAGCCGATGCAGGAGCGGGCCTCCGCCCTGGACGAGTTCGGCCTTCGCAGGGCACTCGAAGATTACTGGAGTCAAGTGGACACCTGCTCGCCCGACAGCTTCTTCGCGAGAGTCCTTTTGCAGCCCTATGCGATCAAGATGGATTCGGAGCCCGCTGCCTCTCCAGGTCGATGTCCACGGTGTGGGCAACGACCTCAAGTTTCAGTCCTGAGGCCTGAAGGCCACGGGAAGGCCCTGACGCTGGTCTGTTCTCTCTGCCTGGATGAGTGGTCGTTTCCACGGGGAAAATGCGCAGCCTGTGGAGAGGACGATGAGAAGAGGATGTCGCACTATGCGGCATCCGGCTTTGACCACATCCAGGTGGTAGCCTGTGACGCCTGTCGCACCTACCTCCACAGCATTGACCTGTCCCGGGAGATTGCTGCCATTCCCGACGTCGATGAGCTCGCCGCCCTCCCTCTGGATGTCTGGGCGCAGCAACAGGGGTTTCGCAAGCTTCAGCCGAACTTCGCCGGGATCTGAGATTCCCCGTTGAGCGTGGCGAACGGGATCGCATCATCAGCGCTCGGCGGGCGACACGCGCAGAGAGGGAAGTCTATGAGACAGGAGAACGGCTATGAGTCGGGCAATCAAGCGACGCGATGAATCAGAATTAGAACCGGTGCGCATTCTCGGTCGGGGCCTGCGAGCCCTACGAGGGGTCGCGACTCGTAACGAGGCGCCGTAGGCGCCGTTCTCCCTGATCATTACTAGTCCCAAAAGAAGTGGATGAAAGTGGACTAAACCACATGTAAACACCTGAAATGCCAGACCTGACGGGTATTCTGGGGTTGTCAAAGAAACTTCAGAACAAGCCGAAAGGAGGCATTTCAGGTGAAGAAAAAGGATAGCGCAATCATCCGCAAACGGGAAGCAGAGGTTGCTCAGCGATTGAGCCCCAGCTGGAACGGTCAAGACCCGAAACCGGTGCTCTCGCCCGAGGTCATCAGCTACGAGGTCTCGGAGAAAACGGGTGCGGTCAGTTACGGTGGTCTGGGGCTGCTGCAGCAGGTGGTGAAGTGGAGTGGGCTGGGGAAAGCCATTGACCAGGCGGTGACGCTGCTCAAACGCCACCAACCGTACCACGAATCGGACCACGTCCTGAGCCTGATCTACAACGTGGCCACGGGCGGGACCCGCTATCAGGATATTGAACTGCGACGTCAGAGTGTGAGTTTCCTGGAGGCGGTGGGAGCCGAGAAGATCCCCGCCCCCAGCACGGCCGGAGACTTTGTGCGCCGCTTTGACGCGCCCGACGTGGTGGATCTGATGGAAGCCGTCAATGCCAGCCGCCTCAAGGTCTGGGCCCAACAACCGGCCCGTTTCTTCCAACGGGCGGAGATCGACGTGGATGGGACGATGGCCCCCACGAGCGGCGAATGCAAGGAAGGGATGGAGATCAGCTACGACGGGCAGT
The DNA here is from genome assembly GCA_965219855.1 of Acidobacteriota bacterium. Classification (GTDB taxonomy): domain Bacteria; phylum Acidobacteriota; class UBA6911; order RPQK01; family JAJDTT01; genus CAUZIZ01. The sequence continues at coordinate 207,785 of CBDCOR010000001.1, read as the reverse complement.
GGGGCTATGCGCCGCTGATCGTGACGCTGGCCAATACGGGAGAGGTGCTCTATGCGGTCAACCGCTCGGGCAACCGTCCCTCTCATGAGGGAGCGGCCGAATGGCTGGATCGGAGTATCGAGCTGGTTCGAGAGGCGGGTTTTCGGAAGGTGCGCCTGCGCGGGGACACGGATTTTTCGCTGACGGCTCATTTTGACCGTTGGACGGAGGCGGGCGTGGAGTTTGACTTCGGGATCGACGCCCATCCGAGCTTCGTCAAGTGGGCGGAGGCGTTGCCAGAAGCGAGATGGAAAGAGCTGGGGCGCCCCAGCCAGGGGAAAGGAAAAGGGAAGAAGCGGCGCCAGCGGCGGGACAAAGTGAAGCCGGAGATTGTCAAGAGACGCGGGTTCAAGACGCTGACGCTGGAACGGGAAGAGATCGCGGAGATCGACTACCGTCCGAGCAAAGCGAAGCGAACCTATCGGATGGTGATCTTGCGCAAGACGATCCTGGTCGAGAAAGGCCAGAAGCGGCTGCTGCCGCAGACGCGCTACCACTTTTATGTCACCAATATCTCGGCCAGAACGTTGGGAACGGCGGGAGTCGTACGGGAAAACAACCGGCGCTGCAACCAGGAGAACGTCATTGAACAACTCAAGAACGGAGTCGAGGCCCTGCGGATGCCCTCGGATACGCTGGTAGCCAACTGGGCCTATCTGGTGATTGCGGCTCAAGCCTGGAATCTGAAGGCCTGGATGGGGTTGGTGCTGCCGGCGCGACTGCAAGCCCGAGAGCTGGTGAAGATGGAGTATCGCCGTTTCCTGCGAGAGGTCATTGAAATGCCCTGCCAGATTTTGCGCAGGGGCCGACAGTTGGTCTATCGGCTGCTGGATGTCAATGGTTGGAGCCGTCTTCTCTTGGAAGGCAGTAAGTGGTTGAAACACCGGCCAGCTACCTGAAACTGAAAGGAGATAAAGTAGCTCCGAGGGTCGCCAGAGCTGGGGCGAGGTGTCTCTACAAACGCCCCCCAAGAGGGCAGAATCGTTTTCCCTGAGCGATCGGCGTGGAGGACAGCTGAAGACGTGCCTGTTCTGAGTGACTTCGCGCCGAAATTTAGAATTTAGGTCTCCAAAATGGCTCCTCGGAGCCGACAAAGGGGTCTAGTTTCGAACTTGCGCTTATTTTGGGACTAGTGAGTCGCGGGTGGCGGCGAGATAATAAAAGGAGCCATCAAACGTCGGGAACAGCTGTGGATTGCCAAACAGATGGTATCCTCACCGCCATGAAATCGGTCAGAGCATCAGCAGATATCGGCGGTACATTTACCGATGTCGTCCTGATTAGTGACGATGGCACAGTGCTTGTTACGAAAATTGCCAGCACACCGGTTAACTATAGCCAGGGCGTCGTCGATGCTCTTTCTCAGGCGCTGCGGAAGCTTGATATCAAGCCTGAAGAGGTCACTGAGGTCAGCCATGGCTTCACGGTGGCCAGCAATGCCATTCTGGAGCGCAGGGGCGAACGAACTGCGCTGATTACGACGGAGGGGTTCCGCGACGTCCTCGAATTGGCTCGTATCCGAACTCCTCGGCTCTACGACCTGTATTACCGCAAACCGGTTCCTCTGGTCGAACGGCGCCTCCGGCTCGAAGTCAAGGAGCGGGTAAATTTCCAGGGTGAAGTGCTTTCCGCTTTAGAAATGGCCGACGTAGAGCGTGCTGCTGAGTTTCTCAGCGCAGAAGGAATCCGATCGGTGGCGATCTCCTTGATCCATGCCTACGCCAATCCGGATCACGAAAACCGGATCGCAAGCTTCCTGAAGAGCAGGATCCCAGACTTGAGTCTCTCCGTTTCGAGCTCCCTTCTGCCAGAGATGGGTGAATATGAACGAACCAGCACCACCGTGATAAACGCCTACGTACGCCCGGTAGTCTCCAGCTATTTGACCGAGCTCGCGCAGAAGGTCGGGAAAATGGGGGTCCGGGTGCCCCTGACCGTTATGCAGTCCAGCGGTGGTCTGGCCCCAGTGGAGTTGGCTGCGGAGAAGCCGATGTATTGCGTCGAATCGGGACCGGCGGCGGGCGTGGTGGCTGCTTTCCATCTGGGCCGCCGCCTCGGCCTCCGTGACATGATCACGTTCGATATGGGAGGCACCACTGCCAAAGCCTCGATCATCGAAGAGGGGGAGATGCTTCGGGCGCCGGAGTACGAAGTTGGAGGAGGTATGAGTGTCGGCCATCGCCTTCTCAAGGGTAGTGGGTATATCCTTCGAGTGCCCACCATCGATTTGGCGGAGGTGAGTGCGGGAGGCGGCAGCGTAGCTTGGATAGACAGGGGAGGGGCGCTTCAAGTCGGGCCCCAAAGCGCGGGGGCCGAACCCGGGCCGGTCTGCTACGACAAAGGTGGCACCGACCCGACGGTCACCGACGCCAATGCTCTTCTGGGATATCTCAACCCCGACTACCTGCTAGGCGGAGATTTTCGGCTCAACCGATTCCGAGCAGAGCAGGCGCTTCTCGACAAAGTCGGGCTGCCTCTGGGTATGGATGCTACCGAGGCGGCCTACGGTGTTCATCGACTCGTCAATTCCAACATGGCACGTGCCGTCAGTGCCGTCTCCCAGGAGCGAGGCCGGGACCCACGCCGCTTTACCCTGGTCGCCTTCGGTGGAGGGGGACCCGTTCACGCTGCAGGTTTGGCTCGCACCCTGGGTATCGAGAGAATTATCGTTCCTCCTTCTCCCGGTGTTTTCAGCGCCTTTGGCCTCTTGTTTGCGGATGTGGAGCACCACTTTTCCCGCAGCTACTTGAAGGAATTCTCGGACCTCGATCTGGGACGGGTCAATCAGATGTTGAAGGATCTGGTGGATCAGGGTAGAACTCTATTGCTAGCCGAGGGATTCCCGCAGGAACGCCAGGAGACTGTGTCCCGGGTGGACATGAAGTATCTGGGGCAGACTTCCCACCTTACGGTGAACCTGGTCCAGAGGGAGTTTGATTCCACTTCGCTGACCCAGCTGGGCGAGAGTTTCCAGCAGGAGCATGAGCGGACCTACGGCTATCGTCTCGACGCGCCTTTTCAGCTGTGCGGACTCAAGATCGTAGCGAGAGGGATTTCGTTGGAGTCAAGAGTCCCGGAATCCGTCAACAGCATCGCTCTGGGGAACAAGTCGGGTCCCAGCCAGCGCCAGGTGTTTTTTGGCGCGCCAAATGAATGGGTGCCGACGCCGGTCGTGAGTCGGTCAGACCTGGAGGGAAACCCAACCGACGGACCATTAGTGGTCGAAGAATATGATTCAACGACCCTCATTCCACCCGGTTGGCGCGCCGCCCTGGACTCCTTCAACAACATCACTCTGGAACATGTTTAAGCGATTAGAGGAGTGCCGATGACAAGATCCCAGGCAACCGATCCGGTGACGCGAGAAATCATCAAGAACTATCTCTACAGTGCAGCCGATACCATGGCGCTCACCGTGGTCCGTACCGCCTGCTCGGCGGTGGTCAAGGATGGGATGGACTTTTCGACCGCTATCTTCAATGAGTCCGCAGAACAGGTTGCCCAGGGGCTGACACTGCCCTTCCATGTAGGCGCCATGAAGCCGGCGCTGGACGCCGTCATCGACACCTTCGAAGCCGACGTTCGGCCTGGGGACATCTTTGCCAACAACGATCCCTACGAGGGAGCCAGCCATCTCCCCGACATCTTTCTGTTCAAGCCTGCTTTTCAGGCAGGGACGCTGGTGGGCTGGACCTGTGTGATTGCTCATCAGACCGACATCGGAGGCCGGGTTGCAGGTGGAAATGCCTGTGACAACACCGAAATCTACCAGGAGGGTCTCCGCATTCCACCTATCAAGCTCTACGAAGAGGGCGTCCTGAATAGCGCCGTCTGGCGAATATTGGGGAAGAACGTGAGGGTTCCCTCCAAAGTCTTGGGTGACGTTCTGGCCCAGACCTCGGCCCTGCGTCAAGGAGAGCGCGACCTGCTTCGGTTGGTGGAAGACTACGGCCTGGAGGAACTTCAGCACTACATGACGGAGATTATCGATCATACGGAAAGGCTCACACGGGCCGAGATCGAGCGCCTTCCCGACGGAGAGTGGGAGTTCACGGACTACATCGACGACGATGGTATCACCGCCGATCCTATCGCCATCCGGGTCAAGGTGGTGATCGAAGGCGATGAGATGCTGGTAGACTTCAACGGCACCTCACCTCAAGCCAAGGGTTCCATCAACCCTAATCTTGCCTACACCAACTCGACGGTCTACGCCGTGTTCAAGTGTCTGACCGATCCCGACATCAATGCCAACTCCGGTTTCTTCCGCCCCATAACAGTCCAGGCGCCTGCAGGCTGTTACGTCAACCCCCAGCATCCCGCAGCCGTGGCGGCGAGAGGGCTAGGAGGATTTCGAATCGGTCATGCCGTCTTCGGAGCGATGGCCAAGGCGCTGCCCGACCGAGTGCCTGCCGCCTGGGGTGGAGGGGAAATAGGGGTTAGCTTCGGCGGATACTTTCCGGATGGGAAGCCTTTTGTTTTTCTGGAATTCAACAACGACGGCCCGCGAGGCGGAGGACCCTATTTCGACGGTGCCGATGGAGCGGCCGCCCCGATTACGAACATGGCGAACACGCCCATCGAGAGCATCGAAGCCGAGCAGCCACTGTTGATCAAGCGCTACGGGTTTGTCCCCGACAGCGGTGGGGCGGGCGAGTACCGGGGTGGACTGGCAATGGAACGTGAGTACGAGCTTCTGGCGGATGAGGCGACTGTCCAGATACGTTCCGATCGCACTCGATTTCTGCCCTGGGGAGCGCAAGGTGGGGGTCCGGGTACCCGCACCTACAGCATCCTGAACCCTAGCACCCAGAATCAGATTCTTCCCTCCAAGTTCTTGAAACAGCTCACCAAGGGAGATGTCTACCGCCTGGTCCAGGCAGGCGCCGGGGGGTATGGCGATCCTCTGGAGCGTGATCCGGAAGCGGTCCTGAGCGACGTCATTCAGGAAAAGGTCAGCTCCCAGCAGGCCCAAGTCCAATACGGTGTTGTCATTGATTCAAGGACCTACGAACTGGATCTGGAGTCGACTCAGCGACGGAGAGATCAGATGCGGAAAAAGCGAAAACCGCTTGTCCTGGAGCCCCGGGTGGCAGCTGCCGAGAACGACTCCTAACCTGAAACTTCATTGGCGAATGTAGCTTTGGCCTCCAGGCCGAAGTCTTATTTTTCTGAACCTTTGGCTCGGACGGCGGCCTGGAGGCCACCACTACGTCCCTCGACTGAAGTTTCTTTCAGGTACGATCCGACACCGTACTAGTACTAGTGCACAGAAAAGAACTTCCTATTGGCCTGGTCTCGAGCCCTCAAGACGACTTCCAGGAAGCGAGTTTTTCCCTCTTGAATCAAAAGTTCCTGACGCTGCTCCGCGAAGCCGGGAGCTCGCACGATCAGGGTGCAAGGACCTGTCGGGATGCTGCGCAGATGGAAGGAGCCGTCAGCAGTGTCCAGTGAGGAGCCCATGGAGAAACCTTCTGCGGGCCTCAGGTAGAGACCGAACGTCTCCACCGGGCTGCCGTCGCTCGAGGTGATGCGACCAGCAACCTCACCACCAGGCTCAAAGAGCAACTCGATTTGGGGGCGATGGGTCTCTATGAGCTGAACACCGGTGCGACCCAAGCCTCGATGAAAAGCTTGAGCTGAGATCCTGAAGGGATACTCCATGGCGTAGTACTGGTCCCGACCCAGCCCCCCCAGCACATTTTGGCCCCTGGAGGAGTACCCCTGGACGACAGCGTCGTCCACTGGCATTCCATTTTCACTCAGGACGCGGACCCGAAAGGTCTCGGGGGCTTTCAACACCACGGTTAGTTCCTGGTCGGCTTTCAGGGATATGACGCGGGTATGGTCCTCGTATCCTCTCGCCTGCACGATCAGATAGGCCTGTACCAAGGCAGGGACCTCTAGTTCGAACCTGCCTTCATTTCCCGCAGCGGTCCGGTTGAGAGCCGATTTGGCTCGGGGGCTGGAGCTACGGCTTACCGTCACTCTGGCCGCAGGAATGAGCTTCCCCTCCGGGTCTGTCACCAAGCCCGAGACTCGGATCGTCCTCCCCTCTTGATTCACCTGGATTTCGATGGGAGGTAGGGGAGCTGAGGTGATCTTGACACCCCTCAGAATCGTGGCAGCGTAGGGAGTCTTCCGGGCACTGACCCGGTAGATCCCGGGAGCGAGCTCCAGGTTGAACCTCCCATCGCTTCGGGAATTGGTGCCTCTGGTAAAGGTAGGACGGGTCCCTTCCATCGGTGCCGCTTTGAGCGGTCTTTGTCGACGGAAGCGCACCACCGCACCCTCAATAGGGGCCCCCTCGGTGTTCACGACTCTTCCCTGGGCCGAGATCGCTTCCGGGAGAGCCAGGTTCTTCTCCAGACTTGCGGTTCCCTCGGACATTCCTACCCTGAGGTTGCCTGGTAGGTAACCCTTCTTGGTGACGTAGAGGCGATGCTCTCCAGGATTCAAATGGAACTGAGCAATTCCAAATACCTCTTCGGTCTTCTTTCGATGCTCGGTCCCACCTCGTTCGACCACACGCACCAGAGCGCCCCCCAAAGGCCCGCCGGTAGGGTGAGACTGGATGGAAAGTTGGAAGTTGTAGAATCCGGAGGAAGTATCCTTTTTGTGGCTCAGATCAAGAGGCCTCGTTAACGGGGGCACGTCATCCGCGCGCGCGCTGCAGGATTCCAAGAGGATCTCTGGCGGGTTTCCAAAGGTCGGGGTCCCGCCGTTCCTGGCTTCCGCCCTCATGAGGCATATCTTCCCTGCTAAGCTCAGGACTCCTATCCCCACTCCAGAAAAAGTAGAGCCCAGCCACAGCGATAAGACAGAGAAGTAAGATCCAGTTTTTCCTTCTGTTCCAAGCGCGAGTCAGAAAATCGTAACTCATAATGGACTGCAGAGTCACAAATAGGGTCTCCAGAGTGCAAGTTCGGGGACTCCTTGACCCAATGCTGTCTCCAGGCCGTCTTCACACCTGCCGAACGTCGAGTATAAGCAATTGCCGGGCGTGAACTCCAGCCTCCGTCCTGGTTGATTGCTTTCGAATTAGAGTCGAGGGGAAGGCTCAGTCAGGCAATTCGGATGCTTGACGGAAGCTGCGGACTTGGCTAGAGTGTAGCGAGCGACCTCATACCGCCGAGCAACACCGGCGTCTGCTTGAGTGTACACTTTCCAGGAGGCCGCTTCAGCGGCCTGGCGCGAAGCGCAATAGACCCGGTGTTTACGCCGGGGTAACCCGGTCTCCTACCCCTCCTGAGGGCCGTTCACGGTCCTTCTCGAACGGCGGCTTTAGCCATCGTCGACCCGGAGTCTGGCTGAAGCCCGCGTTCGAGAAGCCCGCTAAAGCGGGCTCCGCTATCTGCCGTTCCGCCCACCCGGCCCTGAAGGACCGGGCTATTACGCTTCGCGCTAGACCGCTGAAGCGGTCTCTTAGCAACCACATCACGCCGAAGCAGGAAACTTGACCAGTCTGTGAACTTCTTCTCCACCAAGGGGCCCTAGTCTCGACGTTGTTTCGACTGCCCGGTGACAGGCGGTGCTGCAACTTGCAGGCGACCTGCCAGTGGAAAAACAGGACCAAGACCTGCTTACCGAGGTGATTCAGGTGCGATCGACTGCGTTTCTTGACGCCCCTTCCTGCCTCCTCGCCGTCGCTTTGCTGAGCGCGGCGTGTGGCGACGTTGACCCCAAGGCGTCGCTGGTGACGCACCACCTCGACCCGGACGCCACGCCTCAGTGGTTCACCGACGTCACCGATGAAGTCGGACTCGACTTCGTGTACGAGGCAGGCGCCGACGACCAACTCCACTTGCCGGCCGTTACGGGTGGTGGCGCGGCTCTCTTCGACTTCGACAAGGATGGCGATCTCGATATCTATCTGACCAACGGCAACCTGACCTTGTCCGCAGCTCGAGCCGCGGAGGGTCCGAGGAACCGCTTCTACCGGCGCGAAGCGGACGGCCGCTACCTGGACGTCACCGCCAGCTCGGGCCTGGGCGATACAGGCTACGGCATGGGCGTGGCGGTCGGCGATGTCGACAACGGCGACCTCGACGTCTACCTGGCCAACTATGGTCCCGACCGGCTCTACCGCAACGAGGGGGACGGCGCTTTCGTCGATGTCACCTCGGCCGCCGCCATCGAGGTGGACGGTTGGTCTTCCTCGGCCGCGTTCTTCGATTTCGACCGCGACGGTTTCCTCGACCTGTACGTCGTTCGCTACGTCGACTACCTGCCTGCCAAGAGGTGCTCGTCGCAAGATGGACGGCGGGATTTCTGTGGACCCAAGTCCTTCCGGCCGATCCACGACATCCTACTCCACAACCAGACCGATGGAACCTTCAGAGACGTCAGCGAGGCGGCCGGAATTGCCTCAACCACCGCGGCCGGCTTGGGGCTGGTTTGCCTCGACATCGACGGCGACGGCTGGCAAGACATCTACGTCGCCAACGACGCCTATCCCAACCAGCTGTGGATCAACCAGGGCGCGGGCGCCTCAGGTAGCATTACCTTTCGCGACGACTCGCTGGTCCAGGGAGTGGCGTACAATCTTCACGGTCAGGCCCAGGCGGGGATGGGAGTCCTCGCCGAAGACTTCGACGGCGACGGCACTTTTGATCTGTTCCTCACCCATCTGATAAACGAGGCCAACACCTTGTACGGCAACCTCGGCGGCGCGGCCGGTTTCAAAGACGTGAGCGGACTGAGCGGCCTGGGGCCCTCGAGTATGCCATTCACCGGCTTCGGCGTCGTTGCACTCGACGCCGAATTCGACGGCGACCTCGACCTCTTCATCGCCAACGGCAAGGTGAGCGTCGCCGATGCGGTCCCGGGCTCGAGCTACGCCCCGCCCTGGGACACCCTGCCCGAGCCCAACCTGTTCTACTTAAACGAGGGCAACGGGCGCTTCACGCGGCTCGAGGAGCCAGTCCAAACCCTCGGTTCTCAGGGCGAGATCAGCCGCGGCGTCGCCAGTGGTGACGTCGACGGCGACGTCGATCTACTGGTCTCGAACCTGATGGACCGAGCCCGGCTCTACCGCAACGACGCTCCGCGTCGAGGACACTGGTTGGCGGTGCGGGCGCTCGATCCGCTGCTGCGTCGCGACGCTCTGGGGGCGCGGGTGACCCTGGTGATGGGAACCCGTCGCGCCGTACGCAACGTCGCGACCTCGTTTGGCTACTTCGCGAGCCACTCGCCGTGGGTACACTTCGGCGTCGGCGACACTCAGGCCATTGACCAGATCGAGGTGCGTTGGCCCGACGGCAGCAAGGAGGTGTTCCCCGGAGGAGCGGTCGATCGCTCAATCACGCTGCACCGGGGTAGCGGAGAGCCAAGCGATGGGTAGGGCCAGCCGGAACAAGCGAAACCGGACGGCTTTCGGGCAACCCCGGGCCCAGAGCCCTTGGCTGCGGCGGCACCGCCCCGTGATCGCCGGTATGGTCATCGCTCTGCTGGTGGTCGGCCTCGCCGTGTGGATCCATTACCGTGCCGGCGAAGCCCCACCGAGAGCGGACGCACCGTTGCCGGACCCCGATACTTCGAGCATGACGGTGCCTGTTGCGCGCGCGCCATCGGCAAGGTGCGGGAGGCCGCTCTGGCCCAGCCCGACTCGCACGAGGCGGTAGGGCGGCTCGGTCAGGTCTGGCACGCCCATTGGCTCCACGACGCGGCCGCAGCCTGCTACGAGATCGCCCGAGAACTTGCCCCCGAGGACTTCCGTTGGGTCTACTTACTCGCTGGCGTCGAAGAGATCCGGGGCGCCGACGGGGAGCGAGTCGACCAGCTGTTCCGCGCCGCAACCCGCCTCGCTCCCCGCTTTCCGCCGGTCTACGTCCGCCACGGTGACGCTCTGCTGCGACTCGGGCGTTGGTCCGAGGCCCGCGACGCCTACACGGCGGCGATCGAGCGCGATCCCAAGCTGGCTCTGGGGCATCGCGGGCTCGGCCAGGCAGCTCTGCTCTTGGGGGATGGGCCGGCCGCCGTCGAGCATCTCGAGCAGGCGGCCCGGCTGGAGCCTGAGGACCGCATCGCCCAGGTGGCGCTGGCGCGGGCCTTCACCCTCGTGGACCGGAGTGAGCAAGGAGCCGAAGCTACACGCAAGGCGCAGACGTTTACCGCGGAAGCGCGGCTTCCCGACCCGATCTTCTTCGACATGCAGAACTTGGCAGTCGATCCGGAAACGCTGCGTGCGCGCGCCGCCCGCAAGCAGCGGGCCAACCAGCTCGCTTTTGGAGGCGATTTCGACGCCGCCCTCCTCGAATTCGAGCGTGCCGCCCGACTCGCGCCCAGGGATCCCGAGATCGAGCACAACTGGGGAACGGTGCTGCTGCGCCGCGGCGACCTCGAAGAAGCCAGACGCCACTTCAAGAAAGCGATCGAGCTCAATCCGCAATCCGCCGATAGCCTCTACAATCTGGGGGTGGTCCTCGAGGGGCTGGGGCGTACCGAAGAGGCCATCGAACGTTTCATCGCGGCCACTGTGATCAATCCGCGGCATGTGGCCGCGGGCCGCCTCGAGCAGCTGGGCGTAACCTCCCAACGCTAAGCAGGCCCTCAGGAAATATTCACGGCTCGGCTGGGATTTTCGATCAGAATGTCATCGATCGACGCCTGATCGATCCCCTCCGCGCGCAGCAGGGGTAGGAAATCCGTCCAGATGTAGTCGTAGCCTCGACCGCCGTGGTGGCGAAGCTGGGACAAGCGGCAGGTGTCAGTAGCAATCAGGAGCTTCTTACTGTAACCCAGGCGGATCAGGGTGGACAGACGTTGGGCTCTTTCCGCATCCGTCATTCCGCCGGGCCACTCGCGATTCCAGCTGATCAGATCGAACTCAACATAGGCGCCTCTGTCGAGGATTGGACGGTAGTAGTCCAGATCTTCCTGTTCCTCGCCCAGTATGTGGGTGTCGCAGTGGCCGATGACGACTCTCGAGAGGTCGGCTCCGGCTTCCTCCAGGATATCCAACTGGGCGTGACCAGCTCGCCCCAGGCTGGCATGGGTTGAGATGAGTACGCCCGTGCGCTGCTGAGCCCACGCGGCCGCCTGAAAGACTCTCGTTTCCGCCTCGCTGAGTCGATAACCAGCCGGGTCCGGCTCCGGCTGATTGTGGCTTCCAATCTCACCTATGAAGCCAGCTGGGACACCCTCTTGCCCTTCTTCTATCTCGCGGACGAAAAACTCGGTGATCCGGTCGACGGTGGCGGAGCGGAGCCATTCTGGATAGCAGGCCTCCTGATAGAAGCTGATCCCCCGGACGATGTGAACACCTGAGGCTTCGGCGATCCGACGCAGGGCAGCGGGGTCCGCGTTCAGGTCGACAGGGGTCACTTCCAGAATGCCACGCCCTCCAGCGTTCTTGAAGAACTCGAGCTCCTGGACGATGAGCTCCCAGTCGAGCATGCAGTTGTCTGCTTTGCCCGAGGTATGGGAGATGTCGCAGCAGAGGTGCTCGTGCGCCAGAGTAGGACCGAGTTGATCTCTCTGGATCTCGCCGGAAACCGTGCGGATCATTCGGGACGAGGCCTCACCCAATGGCGATAAAGGCGCTTGACGTCCTCGGGAAGCACCGCGTAGACATCCGGCGGTACGGCAACTACGTCGTTTTCCGTTTTGCCGGTTTCTTCTACCATCCGGACCCGTGCTGGCGAACCAGGCATCAGAATCTCCAGATTCAGCCACCAGGGCGCGTATCGCACCGCCATTCCCACCCGGGCCTCATTGCTGGTGTTGGGCGTAGAAGCGTGCCAGAGGCGGCTGTCGAACATGAGAACGCTCCCTGCCTTTCCGGTAGCACGAATTTCACCGGGATAGGGCAGAGAGGGATCGACTCCGTTGTTTCCCGTAGGATTGTTGGGTGAGCGATGGCTCCCTGGGACTATCGCCGTGGCACCGGTTTCGGGAGCAAACTCGGAGAGCATCCAGAGCGTCGTGAGGTGCATGACCGAATCAGGGTAGGGGGCCGGAACGTGACCGGCATTGTTTTGATTGAAAGGCCAGTCGGCATGCAAAGGGCCTCGGACACAACCAGGATAGCTGATGTGCGCGCTGGTAAATGAGATGCGGACCTGTGGCCCAAAGAGGGAGTGGACGACTCCCAGGATTCGCGGATTGGCCAAATAAGGTGCGAAGGACTGCTCGTATGCGATTAAACCCTTTCGGGCGCCCTGTCCTTTCAGTTCGTTGAAGGTCCCGTGGTTCTGAACCGCGGACTCGACCCGTTGACGAATCAGCGCTACTTCGTCCCTGGGGATAACAGCTTCGAGAACACACCATCCCTGAAGTTTGAGGCGCGCCAGCGTCTGCTCGAGCGTGAGTTCTTGAACCGTCGTAGAAGTAGTCATTGACTTTTCCCGGGGTTGCGAGCCGCGTCGCTCAGCGGCCGGATAGCGTCGGTCTTGAGGTTCACGGACCAGATGAAGTGCAGCAACTCTTCGCCCTCCTGCTTGGCAATGATATCGATCCAGATTTCTGATGCCTCTTGTTTGATTACCTTCCACTCCACGAAGTGCAGCCGGGACTCTCCGGCGACCAGTTGCTTGGCGACGACGGAATTGATCATCAGCAGCTGGTAGGCAGTGTCAACTTCTTCCTTCCGTTGTTTTTCCTTGGCTGCGTCTTCTTCCAGTTGGACGGTCGACGGCTGGGCATCGGAAGCGGTCTTCTGTCGGACCAGGACGGGGCGGTCCGACTTGTGGGCAGCCGCCTTTGCGCCCGCACTCTTCTTTTTCGATTCTGGCTTTGGCACAGAGGCTGGCCGCGGGGATGGTTTTCCAGGACTTGAAGCAGGTTTCCTCGCCAAGGTCTCCTTGGGCGAGAGGGCGGTGGGCTCTTGGGGCTCAGGACTCTGGGATTCCCCGGACTGATTCTCAACAGAGCCAGGGCTGGCGGTGCTCAGCTGATCTAGGTCTCCTGGGCTCCCAGTGAGCATCTCGACACTGGAGTCGGTATCTGCCCCAAAATGCTCCAGGGGCTGCGGTACAGAATCAGGATCTGCCGTCTGGCTATCTTGTTGCTTTTCTCCTCGAGTGGACTGAGCGACGTAGCCGATGGCCAAAGCGCCCGTGGTGACCAGGACGACGATCAACCAAACCGGAATCCGTCGGCCTTGCTGTGGTTCGCCACCCGAAAAGACTTCTTCAAAAAGTGAGGTTGAGGGCTGTTCTTTTCCAGTGGATTCGGAACCTGGGGCCGAGTCGGCCCGGACCTGGCCCCGAGTGGGGGTTGAAGCGGTAGTCGGCCTCGATCCTCGGCCGACCTCTGAGCGGCCGAGGTGTTCCATCAGGGTCTCGTAGGCCTGATTGACCTGTTGGATTTTACCTACTGACCGGGAGCGAAGACGGGGATGGTGCGCGAGGCGCTCGGTGTTCCACAGAATCAGCAGGTCGTCGCGAGCTTCGGCCACTTCCTTGAAGCTTGCTCCCACCGTCAGCTCAAGGATGCGGTACGCGTTCTCGATGTCCTTCATCGCTTCATAAGTCCCGACCCGGCAGGGCTACCGTAACCTGACGCTTAAGGATTTCCGATTTTTAGCTTCTCCGTACCCCAATATACTATACGAAGGAGAGTAGAGCCGGTCTCAAAGCCGGTTTTCAACAGGATCTAGGCGGCCTCCCTACGGCGGACCAGCTCTCGTTTCAAGCTGTCTTCTCCTCGGGCCATAGCCCAACCGTGATTGGCACCAAAGATCGGCTTGAGGAGGAATGAGAGGTAATGAGAGGTAACGAAGCAGAGGTTTCTCTGCCCGAATCTTCCAATCATAGGTGATGTTGACCCAGCGCCCCTCTTCTTCGAAGGTCCAGATACCCCGCCCCACGAAGTCACCCCAGGCCTCGAGGGTCCAGCCGAAGGGTTTCCGCGACTCCACCACCCGAAAACTCCAGCGCAGGCGATAGGGTAACCAGCCCTTGGTATAGAGGCTATAGACTTGACCGATGCCGTCATCATCGCCTTTCTGGAGCTCCTTCACTTCGAGATAGACATCGGGCCACCAGCGTACTAGATCGAGGGCGTCATCAAGAATATCGGTGACTTCTTGTGCAGTGGCCTCGACCCGCCAACGACTGACGAAGTGATAATTGTAACTCTTCTGCATGAGGCCAGAGCCTGCTCTATTCCCGACCCAACGGTCGTCAGTATAGGGTTCTCCCGTGATTGTTTCCAGCGTGACCGGGTGGGACCATATCACCAGGTTCCTGGAATCGTTCGGCTTTCACCCTCCGCGACAAACTGATAGAATCTGGCGGCAGTCATCAAGCGAGTTTCCCTTCCGCTCGAGAGGCGGAGCATTGAGCAGAGCCAGAAGGGAGTAGGGATCTCTTGAGAAGGCGAAATTACCACCTGTTCGGGGCCCTTGTACTGGTGTGTCTGACCTTTATGGTGAGGGCAGGCCAGGAAGAGGAAGTGCCTGTTTTCCGATCCCAGTCGGAGCTGGTTCTGGTCGATCTGGTAGTCAATGACAAGAAGGGGAATGTCGTCCGGGACCTGAAGCCGGAGGATGTGGAGGTTTTCGAGGATAGCAAGCGCCAGGATATCGTTTTCTTCGATCTTCGGAAGCGGGCTGGGTCGAAGGAGGAGCTTTCGGCAGAAGGGACAGCCAGCGATCCTTTGAATTCTACGCTCTCCTTCGACCGAGGAGCGCTTCCGACCTCTCCAGTTGACCAGGGATATTTCGTCTTCCTCTTCGACATGCAGTCCATGGACTTCCACGGGCTGCAGAGGGCAAAGGACTCGATCCGGACTTTTATCAGCTCCCAGCTGGCGCCGACGGATCAAGTAATGGTGGCTACGGTAGAGCCAAGTTTTCGTGTGCACCTTCCTTTCACTAGTCCCAAAAGAAGTAGATGAAAGTGGACTAAACCACATGTAAACACCTGAAATGCCAGACCTGACGGGTATTCTGGGGTTGTCAAAGAAACTTCAGAACAAGCCGAAAGGAGGCATTTCAGGTGAATAAAAAGGATAGCGCAATCATCCGCAAACGGGAAGCAGAGGTTGCTCAGCGATTGAGCCCCAGCTGGAACGGTCAAGACCCGAAACCGGTGCTCTCGCCCGAGGTCATCAGCTACGAGGTCTCGGAGAAAACGGGTGCGGTCAGTTACGGTGGTCTGGGGCTGCTGCAGCAGGTGGTGAAGTGGAGTGGGCTGGGGAAAGCCATTGACCAGGCGGTGACGCTGCTCAAACGCCACCAACCGTACCACGAATCGGACCACGTCCTGAGCCTGATCTACAACGTGGCCACGGGCGGGACCCGCTATCAGGATATTGAACTGCGACGTCAGAGTGTGAGTTTCCTGGAGGCGGTGGGAGCCGAGAAGATCCCCGCCCCCAGCACGGCCGGAGACTTTGTGCGCCGCTTTGACGCGCCCGACGTGGTGGATCTGATGGAAGCCGTCAATGCCAGCCGCCTCAAGGTCTGGGCCCAACAACCGGCCCGTTTCTTCCAACGGGCGGAGATCGACGTGGATGGGACGATGGCCCCCACGAGCGGCGAATGCAAGGAAGGGATGGAGATCAGCTACGACGGGCAGTGGGGCTATGCGCCGCTGATCGTGACGCTGGCCAATACGGGAGAGGTGCTCTATGCGGTCAACCGCTCGGGCAACCGTCCCTCTCATGAGGGAGCGGCCGAATGGCTGGATCGGAGTATCGAGCTGGTTCGAGAGGCGGGTTTTCGGAAGGTGCGCCTGCGCGGGGACACGGATTTTTCGCTGACGGCTCATTTTGACCGTTGGACGGAGGCGGGCGTGGAGTTTGACTTCGGGATCGACGCCCATCCGAGCTTCGTCAAGTGGGCGGAGGCGTTGCCAGAAGCGAGATGGAAAGAGCTGGGGCGCCCCAGCCAGGGGAAAGGAAAAGGGAAGAAGCGGCGCCAGCGGCGGGACAAAGTGAAGCCGGAGATTGTCAAGAGACGCGGGTTCAAGACGCTGACGCTGGAACGGGAAGAGATCGCGGAGATCGACTACCGTCCGAGCAAAGCGAAGCGAACCTATCGGATGGTGATCTTGCGCAAGACGATCCTGGTCGAGAAAGGCCAGAAGCGGCTGCTGCCGCAGACGCGCTACCACTTTTATGTCACCAATATCTCGGCCAGAACGTTGGGAACGGCGGGAGTCGTACGGGAAAACAACCGGCGCTGCAACCAGGAGAACGTCATTGAACAACTCAAGAACGGAGTCGAGGCCCTGCGGATGCCCTCGGATACGCTGGTAGCCAACTGGGCCTATCTGGTGATTGCGGCTCAAGCCTGGAATCTGAAGGCCTGGATGGGGTTGGTGCTGCCGGCGCGACTGCAAGCCCGAGAGCTGGTGAAGATGGAGTATCGCCGTTTCCTGCGAGAGGTCATTGAAATGCCCTGCCAGATTTTGCGCAGGGGCCGACAGTTGGTCTATCGGCTGCTGGATGTCAATGGTTGGAGCCGTCTTCTCTTGGAAGGCAGTAAGTGGTTGAAACACCGGCCAGCTACCTGAAACTGAAAGGAGATAAAGTAGCTCCGAGGGTCGCCAGAGCTGGGGCGAGGTGTCTCTACAAACGCCCCCCAAGAGGGCAGAATCGTTTTCCCTGAGCGATCGGCGTGGAGGACAGCTGAAGACGTGCCTGTTCTGAGTGACTTCGCGCCGAAATTTAGAATTTAGGTCTCCAAAATGGCTCCTCGGAGCCGACAAAGGGGTCTATTTTCGAACTTGCGCTTATTTTGGGACTAGTGACGTTGCGGAGATGGAGAGTGTGCTGGAGACACTGAGCCTCAGAGCGCATGCAAACGTCGGTATTTCACGATTCGTAGAGTCCGTTGAGGCACTCTTTTCTCTTCTCGAGGGAATTGCCCTCGACACCTTTGATCCGGGCGACAATGGGGGAGCCCCGGTAAGGCTGGACCCTGCCCTCGAGGGGACGATTTCCCAGGCTGCCTCCCAGGCCCGTGAGTTGCTGGTGAGTCTGGAGCTGCGGGTAGACTTCACCTGCGCCGCAATCGGAGCGCTTTCTCGTCATCTGCGCTCGCTGCCAGGGCGCAAGCAGCTCCTCTATCTCTCCAACGGCTATCCCCTGAACGCCAAACGGACGCTGAGCCGGATCATCATGGAACGGGCTATAGCCTATTCCCCTGCCCAGATTACGCTGATCCACTTGGCTGTAAACAACTTCATGGCTGGGGCGGGACGTGCTAGCGATCTGCACAGGAGGCTCAGCGGGGCGGTTAGCCAAGCCAATAGATCCCACGTTGCGATCTACAGCATAGACCCGTGCGGGCTGATGGCTCCTTCAACGGCCTTGGCCAGCATCAAGGGAGCTGCCAGCCCGCTCAATGCTTCCTACTCCAATGAGGACACATGAGTTCCTTTCTTCTCTCTCGCTTCAGATGGGAGGCCTCTGGTTCGCCGCCGACAACGATCTGAATCGGCCGATTCGTAAGGCCTACCTCGATGGGCGGGAATATTACCTGATTGGATATGTGCCTAATTCCGAAAGGAGAGTAGGCAAGTTTCACAAGATCAAGGTTAAGCTGAAGAAGAAGCGGAAGCGTCTCAGAATTCGATATCGGAAGGGCTATACCGAAGAGGATCCGAGCCAGGCGGTCACGATAGATCTGGCCAACGCCTTCAAGTTTCCCGATCTCTTTAGAGATTTCCCTATAAAGACCCAGGTCTCCACAGAGGCAGGAAAGCTAAAGGTCCTGGCCCGGATCCCGACCGAGGCTGTCACCTTCAGATCAGAAGGGGATCAGCGCCGCTGCGTCTTAGAAATGTTCGGCGCTATCTTTGATGGGTCCGGGAAGTGGGTCGGCGACACTTTTTTCTTCGCCGAGAGGATCGACCTCGACTTCAGCCAGCAAGATCTGGATAAATTCCTTCGCTATACAGATTTTTCCCCAGTGGCTGAGAAGCCTGCACCCGAAGGCAACTACGATCTGGTTGTAGTCTTGCGCCAGAAGCTTTCCGGGAAGATAGCCGCTTCTACTCACAGACTGGGACTGGAGTAGGCACTTCTGCCCTCGGTTATCCGAGGTTGATGGTTCCTAGGCGTGAATAATTATACGTAAAGATCTCGCAGGATCGGGAAGCGGGAATCCCACACACGGAACCCCAAATTCAGTCGATTCTTACGGCGAGAATTGTCTTCTCGCGACTTTGAGAGAAGATTGGGCATATGAACCTCTTGCTGCAAATATTCATCAATATAGGATGTGATTAGGGAGCTGTGGAAGCGGAAAAGGAGATCGCGAAATGGCAAGAGGAAAGTGGTTTACATCAGTGTTGTTGGCTTCGACTATCCTGGTCACGTCGTTAGCGCCCTTGGCTTACGCCAGGGGTCGAGGTGGGCCTAGGTTCCGGGCATCGGTTCGGCGGGCTCCGGTGTACTTCGCCTACGGCGGATACGGAAGATACGCTCCCTACCGATTCGGCCACTATGGGGGACACTACTATTCTGGGGGGCCCAGGGGTAGAGTTGATTTCAACGTCCAGCCCAAGGAGTCGCAGGTATTTGTGGATGGTGCCTACATCGGTATCGCGGATGATTACAATGGAGGCTTCTTCGGCAGCACTGCGGTGCTGACTCCGGGTACTCACAACGTTCGGATTGTGGCTCCCGATGGTCGCGTCAAGAAAGCAAAGATCTACGTCATGCCGGGTAGGGAACTGAACTTCAACTTCAGGTTCTAGCCGGCAATCCGATCAATTCATCTCAGATTCAGGTGTCGTGCTCGTCGTGTCGTTGGGTTGGGCAGCAGTCCAACGGCAGGGCGGCACGGATTTTTCCGGTATCGGTCGTTGATTGTGGTCAGTCCGGGTCGTAGCGGTGGTCTCCAGGCCGCCGTGCGTCGAGCCAAAGGTTCGAAAGAGACGACTTCGGCCTGGAGAGCAAAGCTACGTTAATTAAGGGGTCTCTGATGCCGTTTCCTGGCCTTCCTCAATCAAATAGCCAGCTTGCATGAAGGCAATCACGTCGGCAATTTCCTGGCGACTGAGATTGTCTTCGAAGCCTTCTGGCATCAACGAGACGTCTGAGACTCGGATCTCCGCAATTCGGCCGCGTAGGAGGGTCTCTTCTTCACCGGGGCCGCTGCGAAGCGTCAACGTACCCGGGGTTTCCCTGGCGATGATACCGCCAAAGACTCCTCCGTCGTGCATGGTCACGATATAGCTCCTGTAGAGGGACAGAATGGTTCCACTGGGGTTCAGGATGTCGAAGAGCAGCTGTGCTCGGGTGTGCCCCTGGACTGAGCCCTGCAAGGCGGGACCCACACGCATACCGGCCTTTACGTTGTGGCAGCGGGCGCATTCCTGGTTG
This sequence comes from Acidobacteriota bacterium, assembly GCA_965219855.1. Lineage (GTDB taxonomy): Bacteria > Acidobacteriota > UBA6911 > RPQK01 > JAJDTT01 > CAUZIZ01. The sequence goes on along the minus strand of CBDCOR010000001.1, from coordinate 188,465 downwards.
TACAGCTCTCTGCCATTCAGGGGATTCGGCTCTAGATCCAGGGCCGAGCTGTAGACTTCGACCACCGCCTCTCGATCTCCAGCTTCGCGCTGCAGGAGCTCGAGAGCCCGCGTCTGTACTTGAGGGTTGGGGTGCTGCCGGAGGATCTCCTGTTGTTGATGATCCAGCGCAGCCCTTTCGATTTTTCCTTCCGCAAGGGCATCAAGAAGGTGTCGGACTCTGACCCTGTGGTTGAGGAGGATGCCCAGAGCCTGTCTGCGCTCCTCGGGTGAGAAGGTGTTCCAGTGGGCTATGATCGGCTCACTGACCCGAGGATGGTCGAAGCGTGCCAGCGTCTTCAAGGTGACCTGTCTCAGATCAGACCCCAGGGGTGATGCCAGGAGTTGTGCAAAGAGGTCGTGGACCTCCCCGAATCGCGCTCCCGCCAGCGTTTGAATTGCGCTGGATCGATCGGCCGGCGATGCCTCTTTCCGCAGTACCTTTTTTCTTGCCGCTGCCAGCAGGGAGGGGATCCGAAAATGTTGGGCAACCCGCGCCGCCTCCTCTCGGACCGTCTCAGAGGAATTCGACAACAGAGCCTTTAGTGCACGCTCGGCTGCCTGGCTTTCCAAGCGGCGCACCTGACCCAGTTCCAAACCCTGGGCGAGTCCTTTCAAGGCGGGAACCTGCCAGGACTCTTTCTTGAGCGCAGGGTTGTGAGCGAGGAGCCCTATCAAGCGCTGAGTCTCGTTCCCCCGATTCCGAGCTCCGATGACTGGCGCCAGCTCCTCGAGGAAACTGGCCTTGCCGCCGTTGTCGGACTCAAAGTACGCAGCTTCCTTGAGCATCGATTCCAACAGATCCAGAGATGAACCCGGCTCGGAGCTGAGGACGGCAATACGTTGTCACTTGTCCTCTCCGTTCTGCTCCACCAGGCGTCGAAGGGCCTGGAGGACTTGTGTCCCCTGAAATTTGCCCAGACTGAGTGCAAGCTGAAAGAGGACTCTTGGAGAAGGATCCGAGACCAGTGCCGTCAATTTCGGAAGCAGCTCAGGAAAGTCCTCTGCCAACATGATGGCCTGCTCTCGCACGCCTGCTTCCGAGTCCTCGAGTGCCAGCGAGATCAACGAGGCGTCCAGAGCGCTGGCACCCTCCAGGGCGTAGAGGGCATGGAGGCGCGCCAAAGGGTTGACTCGGCGGACTACCATCTCCTTCAGAAGAGGCACGGCAGACGGGTCCTGTCGCTCCAGCAGCAGCCGCTGAGATGTGAAACGCCACCACTGGTTGGCGTGGCCCAGATTCTCGACTAACTTGGCCGTTTCTGCCTGCTGAAGCGCCGGCCAGGTTATGGATCCGGCGGGATGGTCCTTGGGAACGATTCGATAGATGCGGCCGAGATCTGTGCCGCTGAAGAAGTTCTTGCCCTTCTGGATCGGTTCCGGGATCGAGGCAGGGGTTTCCACAAACTCGCGACAGATGTCCACCACGTAGAGGTTTCCGTCGGGTCCCACCGTGAAGTTAGCGGGTCTAAACCAGCGGTGCGTGGAAGCTAGAAACTCTTTGTCCTGTTCTTCCTGTGGGCGGTTGGCGGTGAAGGTTACGCCCTCGGGAGCAAGAATGTCACGGTGAATCAGATTAGCTGCGACTTCGCCCGTGAACAGGTTGCTCCGATAAGCTTCTGGGAAAGTATCTCCAGTGTAAACGGTAGCGCCAGTCGCTCCGGTAAAAAAGCCGGTCGATTGCATTACCCTCTCCATCCCGATTTCTTTGAAGCGGCGTTGCCGCATGCGGGTACGGGTCTCACGCCAGGGTTCCGGTGGGGTGAGTTGATAGATGCGCTGGTCGTGCTGCGAGATAGGAAGGGAAACCTTGGGTGCGGTCAAGAAGGGGTTGCGCTGCAGGTAGCGCCTGGCCATTACCACGTGGCTGACGTGTCGTTCTGCCTGCGAAAAGAAGCGGTGGCCCCAGACGTCAAAGGTCTGGCCGAAGCGGGTGGCACCGGAGGCGGCCTCGAAGAGATCCCGATCCAGACGGAAGCGAAAGTCCGTGCCCAGGACAGAGACAGGAGGTTCTTCAGGTTTGCGAGAGAACTCGATTTCGCCTGCTTGGCTGTCGTTCGAGACATAGATCCAATTGTCGATTCCAAAGCGGAGGTTGTTGACGCGACCTTCGGGATCTACCAGGGTCGTGAAGCCGGTGAACAGGACGGTCTTTTCATCCGCTTTTAGATCGCCATCAGTGTCCTTCAGATACAGAATGTCGGGCGCCGAGCTCACCAGGAGTCCCCCTTTCCAGGGAAGAACGCTTTTCACGTGCGGCAGTTCCTCGGCGAAAATGGTGGAGTGGTCGATGCGTCCATCGCCGTCACGGTCTTCCAGCACACGGACCCGGCTTTTGTAAGGTTCCCCCTGGGGTGGATCGTAGGGGTAATCCCTCATCTCGGCCACCCAAGCGCGCCCTTGCTCGTCGAACACCAGTTCCACCGGATCGGTGACGTAGGGCTCGGCGGCGAAGATTTCAACCCGAAAGTCTTCGCTGATCTGGAAGGTCTCGAGGGTCTCTTCTGCCGACAGCGGAAGAGGACGCTCATCGGTTGAGCACCCAGAGAGCAGCAAGAGCAGAAAAGGCAGTGGCTTCAGGCTCTTCATAGAATTATCCCTCAGGATGGGGGCTTCTTTGGCGTCGACTGAGTGTGGTCAGCCGAAGCTGGGATGGTAATCGCATGCTGGAAGAACTACAACGCCGCTATTGGATTTCCTCTCGGGAGAGTGTATCCTGCCGGCAATCCGGGTCATGGATACACAACACAAGTTCCGACGTCCTCTCGGGCTTTTCCTGGGACTGCTTTTCGCCCTGGCGATGATCATGGGGGTAGGCCCTGGAGTGCTTCTGGTCAATCAACCGGACACCCTCCTCGGACTTCCGAGAATCTATACCTGGGGTCTCCTCTGGTACGCGGTCCACGTCGTGATTGTTGCCATGGCCTATCGTTTTCTATGGCGTCAGCCTCCTGATCCTGATCGGCGTGGGCGGGAGCCGGAGTGATGTCCTCGAATTGGTCCTTGGAGCCGGGTCTGGCTTCCATTCCCTATGTTGTGGTGGCCGTCTATCTGGTGACTCTTCTGGGGCTGGGGTGGCTAGGCTATCGTCGCAGCCAGATCGGAGAGGAAGACTACTATCTGGCCGGTCGCGGCCAGGGATGGGTGATTACATCTCTGACTATCATGGCCAGCTTTTTCAGCTCCTTTGCCCTCCTGGGTGCCCCCGGAATGGTGTATCGAGAAGGGGTGGTCTTCGCCCTGGTCAGCTTGAACGTTCCCGTCGCAGGCTACTGTGTGTACTTGCTGGGGAGCAGAATCTGGGAGGCCGGTCGGGCCCACGGTTATGTCACCCCTGCCGACATGATCTGTGACTACTATGGAAGTCGAGTGGCCTTGCGCCTGCTGGTCGTCCTGGTAGGCATCCTGTTCACGATTCCCTACGTGATGATGCAGCTCAAAGCCGGAGGAGAGCTGGCGGCCGTCATGTTCGATTCCTACGCCGGTGCCTTCGATTTGGGCGCCGTTGTTCTGGCCGGGATTACTACCCTGTACTTCAGGCCCCTTCGTCTAGCCATCTCACTGCACCCCAACCCCTCGCTCGCGCTTCAGGCTTCCCCAATTCTCGCATTGCTGGTCCCATTCGAGAATGAAACTTCGGGTCCGGGTCGTAGCGGTGGGCTCCAGGCCGCCGTCCGTCGAGCCAAAGGCTCGAAAAGAATAAGACTTCGGCCTGGAGGCCAAAGCTACGTCTTGCAGCCTGAGCCAATTCAAGTTTCAGGTTAGTTGTTTGAGATCGAACGTCGGGTGTAACATGCCGGACTGTTTCCACAGGGTGTTGTCACTCGCACAAGAATCCGTCTGAGAGGGAGGAGAATGACTAGAACCAGATTGGAGAGTCTGCTGGCCATAGATGGGGTACCCAGGGTCAAGGAAGGTGCGTTTGGCACCGGTCAACGATATGGCGATGCAGAACTAGAGCAGCTTCGCCAGGCCTTGGCGCAGCAGACCCTTTTCTACACTGACGGAGAGAAGGTTGCCAAGCTCTGCCAGCGAGCGGCAGCGCGCCTCGGCGTCCGCCGCGCTATTGCCGTTAGCAGTGGTATTGCCGCCGTCCATAGTGCCCTGGCAGCGGCGGGTGTCCGGCCCAGTGATCATGTAGTGACGTCGCCCATCAGCGATGCCGAAACCGTGATAGGTATCCTGTTCCAAGGAGCGATCCCCTGTTCGCAGATCTCGACACCCACACCTACTCCTTCGATCTGGATTCTTTGGCCCGTACCATAACCGACAGAACTCGGGTGGTTATGCCGGTTCATCTCGGAGGAACGCCCGGCCCCATGGACGACATTCTGGAGATTGCACGAGAACGTGACTGTCTTGTCATCGAGGACTGTGCGCAAGCCTGGGGTGCTTCCTATAAGGGACAGCCCGTAGGCTCCATCGGGGATCTGGCAATTTTCAGCTTGAACGAGAACAAACAGATCTCTTGCGGAGATGGAGGCCTGGTCATCACCGATTCAGACAAGCTTGCCCGAGGAGCGCGGCTTTTCGCCGACAAGTTCTATGATCGCGAGGCAGCGGTGCTCATCTCGCCACCCTACCTGGGTGCCAATTACCGCATGACGGAGCTTCAGGCGGCCGTGTCCCTCGCTCAGCTAGAGAAGCTGGACAATATCGTCGAGCGCAGAGTGGCGCAGGGTGAGCGATTGACCGAAGGACTCAGCGGGATTGCGGCCGTGCATCCGATGCTGGCCCCGCAGGGTTCCCAGTCCAGTTACTGGTTTTATTTGTTTCGAATCGACCCTTCCGTGCTCGGTATCGACAACCAACGGTTTGCTGAGGCGGTTTCAGCCGAGGGCGTTCCCAGTCTTGCCGGCTACATCAAAGAGTGTATCTACGAGTGGGACATGTTGGCGAAAAAGCAGGTTTTTCCGGGGACCGAGTGGCCGCTAGCGGAAGTGGATTATGGCACCGGACTCTGTCCTACCGCTGAGGCCATCCTCAAGACCTCGGTGAGATTGCTGGTCAGCGAGTTTCACACCGACCAGGATGTGGAGGACCAGATTTCCGCCGTCAGAAAGGTTGCTAGTCACTACGCCGGCTGAGAGCCTGAGGCAGATCCTTCATGAGTGCCACGCCACCGCTCGGAGATCTCCGAGTCCTCGACATCTCCACCTTTGTTGGCGCGCCGTTCGCAGCGGCCTGTCTAGCGGAGTTTGGCGCCGAAGTCCTCAAGATCGAAAGACCCGATGTGGGGGATTCTCTGCGGCAATTGGGGACACCCAGTCAGACCGGCGACTCCTACTTCTGGCTCAGCGAAGCCCGCAACAAGAAATGTATCACGCTCGATTTGAAGAAGGCCCAGGGGGCAGAGCTCTTTCGACGAATGGCGTCCAGGGCCGACGTCGTGATCGAAAACTTTCGGCCGGGGACGCTGGAAAAGTGGGGACTCGGTTTCTCCGACTTGATCGCACTCAATTCCCGGCTGATCATGCTGCGCTTGTCAGCCTATGGCGAAATCGGTCCCAAGAACCAGTTGCCCGGCTTCGCAAGAATCGCTCAGGCTTATGCCGGGTTGAGCTATCTGGTCGGCACTCCGGACACGCCTCCCTTGGTCGCAGGATCGACCACCTTGGCTGATTATCTGAGTGGACTCTACGGCGCCTACGGCATTCTGATTGCCCTGAGAGCACGGGATCGGAGCGGCCGAGGCCAGTACATCGACATCGGTCTGCACGACGGGATCTTTCGTTTTCTTGATGAAATTGCATCGGTTTATGACAAGCAGGGAACCGTTCGGGAAAGAATGGGGACAGAAGCTCCAAGTTCGGTTCCCCACAGCCACTATCCCACTCGGGATGGCAAGTGGGTGGCGATCGCGTGTACCAACGACCGGATGTTCGAGCGCCTGGCGATTGTCTTGGGGCAACCGGAGCTGGCCCAACCCGACCGCTACGGTCGACTCCCCAATAGGTTGGCTGAGCGCGGCCGACTCAACCAGATCGTCTCTACATGGACGTCGAAGCGGTCACGCCAGAGAGTCATAGAACTCTGCAGCGCCGGGGAGGTCCCCTGTGGTCCGGTCAACAGCATCGCTGAGATTTTCCAGGAAGAGCAGTTCTGGTTGCGAGAAACCCTGACGCGCGTGAAGGATGAACGAATCGGCGATCTGGCCGTTCAAGGTGTGGTCCCCCGCTTGTCCGAGACCCCAGGGAGGATCCGGCACCTGGGACGATCGATCGGGGAGGACAACGCCGAGGTCTTTCGCGATTGGCTGGATCTGGACGAAAGCGATCTGGCAACCTTGAAAAAGAAGAAAATCATCTGATTTCCGGGAGATACAAGTATGTGGCGATCCTCAAGGTTGGGCTTTGTGGTGATTTCGATTGCCTCAGTGCTGTCCGCAGGTTGTGGAACAGCCGAAGTCCAGCGGTATGGATCAAGGTCTGTAGTGCGCTGCAGATTCCTTTGGCTGGACAGAAGTCCTGGTCGATGATGGAGGCGATCTATTTCAATGAGTAGCAAGCGGGTGCTGCGTGGTCCCCTGATCGGCGTCGCCGAATCACAAGGTCCTGGCCACGAGAATCCACGCAGCGGGCCCGTTTGCCGATTGTCTTAGTAGGTCGCCGTAACCGGAACCTGGATGTGGAGTCTGCCTCCGATTGAGATTTGCTCTAGGGGTAGACTGGTTACACCGCCGGGACCCAACAGGAAGGCAGAACCCTTGGTGGCGTGCCCTCCGGTCGAGCATTGGCTCAACCCGACGAAATCAGCATTGTTTGAAATGTCTGACGCGCCATGATGAATCGCAGTCCTCGCTTAGGGACTCTGAGCCAGGCTCGGCCAACCCTTGCGCCGTTGTGATCGAAGGCGATACAGTCCACTCGGACCGGCACCGGCCCGGTGTTGGTGAAGACCAGGGCGCTGTCGGTAATATCCAGATCCAGCGGCCTAGTTTCAAGTATGCCACGCAGTTCGATGGCATCACGAATGATTTCGACGCCTTCTTCGGGGTCGACTCTCTGCGCGCTGGCCGCAGAGACGGACAGAAGCGCGCACGCCAAGATGGGGAGACAAAAGTGGTAAGTACTGTTCATGAATTGAATTCTCCTTTTCACAATGCCCAGTGTTGAAGAGTAGAAATGGCTTGCAGTGCCTCGACCAGAAAGGCACTGGATCCCGTACCCGAGTGTGCCCAGCAAGGATAACACCAGGTCCTTGTGATCTAGATCACTGCCGGCCCGCAGAACGCATACTGCCTAGGACTTGAGACTTGTCTAGAATCTGAGACCTGGAATTCAGAACTGGTTTGTAGCTTGGCGCTTTTGAGATTTGATGCTTTCAAAAAGGAGTGACTATGGAGGGCGTAGGCGGACAAGACAGCGTGTTTCATCGCAGCCTCAGCGAAAAATGGCGGCAGATCACGCACGGAGAGGGAGTCTATCTATTCGACTCCGAAGGTCGAAGATACTTAGACGCCTGTGCCGGCGTTCACGTCGTGAGCATAGGGCATGGTGTGCCGGAGATCGCCGAGGCGATGCGGGAGCAGGCCCGCAAGGTCAGCTTTACCTACAGTCGGTTCCTGACCCAACCTCAGCTTGACCTGGCTGAGAAGATCGCCGAGATGGCCTCCGAGGTGCGTATTCCGGTGAAACCGGCCACCGAATCCGGAGCAAACCGGCCGGGTCGGAGCGAAGCGACGCCGGAGGTTGATAATCATCTCCGAAGTGGCCGGTTTGAGTCAATCCACAGGAGTCTCTTGGGTTGAGAACACATCATCTCGTCTCTCCTTTCCTGAGTGAGTTGCTGAGGCAAAGCTTGCTTCAGCAGAGTGTTGTTTCCATTGTTGCCTCAGAGTCTTCAGGCGACTCCTGAGATAATCCCAGTATTGATCGGAGACAGGTTGTTGTCTCACTTCCTGGATTAGAGGTTCGAAGTAGCTCAGGGAAGTGATCGGTCCACCGGTGTGGCCGTTGAGCCAGGCGACGTGCTTGCGGACGCAGCCGAGAAGCAGGGCCTGCTCGATCTGCCGCAAGGACAGGCCCTGGCGGTAGAGGCGAGCGGCCAGCTGCCGATCGGCCGGGGAGAAGGAGCACTGAACGCCAGGGGCATCGAGCAGCAGACAGGCCACCTGATCGAGGTATTGGGATTCGGCCGCTTCGGGCTCCTGGACGAGGGATCTTTGGTAGGGCCAGAAGGCCTAGCTGATCTGGATGTGAGTGCGCTCGTGTTGATTGCGAGCGAGGCTGAGCTGAACTAGACCCAAAATAAGCGCAAGTTCGAAAATAGACCCCTTTGTCGGCTCCGAGGAGCCATTTTGGAGACCTAAATTCTAAATTTCGGCGCGAAGTCACTCAGAACAGGCACGTGTTCAGCTGTCCTCCACGCCGATCGCTCAGGGAAAACGATTCTGCCCTCTTGGGGGGCGTTTGTAGAGACACCTCACCCCAGCTCTGGCGACCCTCGGAGCTACTTTATCTCCTTTCAGTTTCAGGTAGCTGGCCGGTGTTTCAACCACTTACTGCCTTCCAAGAGAAGACGGCTCCAACCATTGACATCCAGCAGCCGATAGACCAACTGTCGGCCCCTGCGCAAAATCTGGCAGGGCATTTCAATGACCTCTCGCAGGAAACGGCGATACTCCATCTTCACCAGCTCTCGGGCTTGCAGTCGCGCCGGCAGCACCAACCCCATCCAGGCCTTCAAATTCCAGGCTTGAGCCGCAATCACCAGATAGGCCCAGTTGGCTACCAGCGTATCCGAGGGCATCCGCAGGGCCTCGACTCCGTTCTTGAGTTGTTCAATGACGTTCTCCTGGTTGCAGCGCCGGTTGTTTTCCCGTACGACTCCCGCCGTTCCCAACGTTCTGGCCGAGATATTGGTGACATAAAAGTGGTAGCGCGTCTGCGGCAGCAGCCGCTTCTGGCCTTTCTCGACCAGGATCGTCTTGCGCAAGATCACCATCCGATAGGTTCGCTTCGCTTTGCTCGGACGGTAGTCGATCTCCGCGATCTCTTCCCGTTCCAGCGTCAGCGTCTTGAACCCGCGTCTCTTGACAATCTCCGGCTTCACTTTGTCCCGCCGCTGGCGCCGCTTCTTCCCTTTTCCTTTCCCCTGGCTGGGGCGCCCCAGCTCTTTCCATCTCGCTTCTGGCAACGCCTCCGCCCACTTGACGAAGCTCGGATGGGCGTCGATCCCGAAGTCAAACTCCACGCCCGCCTCCGTCCAACGGTCAAAATGAGCCGTCAGCGAAAAATCCGTGTCCCCGCGCAGGCGCACCTTCCGAAAACCCGCCTCTCGAACCAGCTCGATACTCCGATCCAGCCATTCGGCCGCTCCCTCATGAGAGGGACGGTTGCCCGAGCGGTTGACCGCATAGAGCACCTCTCCCGTATTGGCCAGCGTCACGATCAGCGGCGCATAGCCCCACTGCCCGTCGTAGCTGATCTCCATCCCTTCCTTGCATTCGCCGCTCGTGGGGGCCATCGTCCCATCCACGTCGATCTCCGCCCGTTGGAAGAAACGGGCCGGTTGTTGGGCCCAGACCTTGAGGCGGCTGGCATTGACGGCTTCCATCAGATCCACCACGTCGGGCGCGTCAAAGCGGCGCACAAAGTCTCCGGCCGTGCTGGGGGCGGGGATCTTCTCGGCTCCCACCGCCTCCAGGAAACTCACACTCTGACGTCGCAGTTCAATATCCTGATAGCGGGTCCCGCCCGTGGCCACGTTGTAGATCAGGCTCAGGACGTGGTCCGATTCGTGGTACGGTTGGTGGCGTTTGAGCAGCGTCACCGCCTGGTCAATGGCTTTCCCCAGCCCACTCCACTTCACCACCTGCTGCAGCAGCCCCAGACCACCGTAACTGACCGCACCCGTTTTCTCCGAGACCTCGTAGCTGATGACCTCGGGCGAGAGCACCGGTTTCGGGTCTTGACCGTTCCAGCTGGGGCTCAATCGCTGAGCAACCTCTGCTTCCCGTTTGCGGATGATTGCGCTATCCTTTTTCTTCACCTGAAATGCCTCCTTTCGGCTTGTTCTGAAGTTTCTTTGACAACCCCAGAATACCCGTCAGGTCTGGCATTTCAGGTGTTTACATGTGGTTTAGTCCACTTTCATCTACTTCTTTTGGGACTAGACCTCGGGACTGGAGTTTTCCCAGGTAGGTGAACAGGGAGCGGCGAGATTTGCGCAAGGCCGGAGCCAACTGGGTAGGCGAGACGGTCAGTTCGCCGGTGCAGCGATCCGCTTTCAGGCACAGATAGACAAAGAGTTTGAAGGCGCCGTCGCTGACGCTCTCCATCGCCTGTAGCAACGGAGCACCGGCGGCGGCGAACCAGCCACCTTGGACTTTCAACTGCGGTGTTGGACTCATGATTCGTCCTTTGCTTTGGTGGGAGGATGACGATGCCGGCGCATGGAAGCCCCTTCGAGCTCAATGCGGTAGGCATTATGGACCAGACGATCCAGGATGGAATCAGCGGTGGTCGGATCTCCGATCTGCTCATGCCAATGGGCGACGGGAAGCTGGGAGGTCAGGATCGTGGATCGACTGTCGTAGCGATCCTCGCAGATCTCGTAGAAGTCCCGTCGCTCGCTCTCGGCCAAGGGATTCATGGCCCAGTCATCGACGATCAGCACGTCGGTGCGGGCGATCTTACGCAGGAGCTTGTCGAGCGAGCCGTCGGCTCGAGCCAAAGCCAGATCGCGAAAGAGTCGAGCGGCACGAGTGTACAGAGCCGTCCACCCGTCGCGAGCGGCCTTCTGAGCAAAGGCACAGGCCAAGAAGGTTTTCCCGACTCCACAGGGACCGATGATCAGGAGATTGTGGTGGGTCTGGATCCAACGGCAGGTGGCGAGGCTGGCAATCAGCGAGCGATCCAGCCCCCGAGGTCGGCGATAGTTGACATCTTCCAGACAGGCCGAGAGCTTCAATCGGGCATTCTTCAGACGACGCTCCAAGGCCCGATTCTCTCGCCAGGTCCACTGCCGATCCACCAACAGGGCAAAGCGTTCTTCAAAGCTCAGTTGGGCCATCTCCGGGTCGGAGAGTTGCTCGGTGAAGGCCTCAGCCATGGCCCTGAGCCGCATGGCGTGAAGTTTTTCGACGGTGGGATTAACCAACATGAGAGGCTCCTTTCTCGCCTTCGAAGTACTCGGCCCCTCGCACGTTGGCGTGCTCGATCGGAGGACGTTCCGGCAACGGTTGCGGTTCCGCTTGACGGTCCAGACCGTTCTTCAACATGGACTGGATACTCTTGTAGGAGCAGGCCTGAAGTCGCAGGGCCCGACGGCAAGCCTGCTCCAAACGGTCTTCCCCAAAGCTGGAGCCCAGGCGCAGGATACCCAAGCAGGAGCGATAGCTTTGCTCGGGATAGCGACGGGATTGGAGGATCTTCTCGACCACCGATGCGGTATGGGGCCCGACTTTCTGAGCCCAGTGGATCAGACGCGAGGGTGACCACTCCAGATAGCGGCGATGGCATTCGGGCCGGTGCTCGTCCAAGGTCGTGGCCTTGCCCGGCTGATAGGAGCGACGGTGAGAGGTCACGCGGCGACCTTGATGGAAGATCTCCACGGTGGTGACGGTGGTGCGCAGCTCGACCTTCTGACCCACCAGGACATAAGGGACGCTGTAGCAGTGGCGGTCGAACTCGATGTGGTAATCGATGTTGACGCGGGCCTTCTTCCACTGGGCGAAGACGTAGCGTTGGGCCGGCAGGGGCCCCAGAGCCGGACGATCCAGGTCCTGGAAGCGCTGGCGGCGGTTGCCGGGGAGCTTGTGAAAGTTTCGAGTGTTGAGACGCTCCAGCAGCTCGGCAATGGCTTCGTTGAGCTCTCCCAGGGAAAAGAAGGTCCGGTGACGCAAGGCGGCCAAGATCCAGCGCTCGACGACTAACACACCCGACTCCGCCTTCGCTTTATCTCGAGGACGGCGCACTCGAGCCGGGATCACCGCGACGCCGTAGTGCGAGGCCCAATCCGAATAGCTCGCATTGAGATCCGGTTCATAGCGACAGGGGCGATGGACCGCATCTTTGGTGTTGTCTGGAACCACGACGCAGGGGCAACCCCCCAGGAACTCCAGAGCCCGAGTGTGGGCCGCGAGCCACGAGGGTAAGTCCTGCCTTAGGGAGGCTTCCGCATAGGTATAGTTGCTTGCCCCCAGCCCGGCCACGAAGATCGAGGCCTCTTGGGTTTCCCCCGTATGGCGATCCACGATCGGGACCGTGTCGCCGGCATAGTCCACGAAGAGCTTCTCGCCGGCCCGGTGTTCCTGCCGCAGCACCAGATCCAGCTTGCCCCGCCAGCGATGGTACAGATCGCAGAACTGACTGTACTGATAGCCCTCCGGATACGCCTGCTTGTACTCATCCCAGAGCAGCATCAAGGTCACATGTTTGTGTCGGCAGCGCTCCTCATGGACGGTGGCGAAGTCGGGGAGGGGACGTTGCTCCGGGGGAGATTTACCCGTGGGAGGAAACAACCGGTTCTGAATCGCCCGGTCATCCCACCCCTCAGGGAGTGGCCAACTCAGACCGGCTCCTTGGGCCCGGCGCACATACTCTGCCACGGTGCTGCGCGCGAGGGCACAGCTACGGGCGATCTGCCGATCCGAAAGATGAAGCTGAAACTTCAGGCGTAGGACATTTTTGATTTTGCGCATGGACTTCCTTTGGTTCGGCACGATCGCTCCTCCGAAAAGGAGTCATGGTACCGAAGGAGTCCAACGTCGCTTCCGTCCGCTCTGGAAACCGATTCCGGGAAACCGGCCGCCTTTCCGGGAAACCGGCCACCCTTCCGGGAAATCGGCCACCCTTCCGGAAACCCCGTTTCTAGTGGCCGGTTTCCCGCCGGATTGGGTGGCCGGTTTGCTCCGGAATCAGTGGCCGGTTTCCTCTGGAATCACCGGCCGGTTTCGTCCGGAATACGCACCGAGGGGCTATCCCGGGTGTTCTTCGTCTCGGGTGGTTCCGAGGCTACCGAATCTGCCCTCAAGATGGCGCGCAAGTACCAACATCGAAACCGGTAACCCGAAGAAGTACAAGGTCATCTCGCGATGGCAGAGTTGGCACGGAAATACGATTGGTGCTCTATCCATGTCGGGACGGACATCTTGGCGCCGGGACTACGTCCCTTATCTTCTGGACTGCCCACATATCCCGCCGCCCTACTGCTATAGGTGTCCCTACGATAAGACCTACCCCGAATGCCAACTGGCCTGTGCCAGCGAACTGGAGCGCGTGATTCAACAAGAGGGAAGCGAATACATCTCGGCCTTCATTGCCGAGCCCGTGCTGGGAACGTCGGCGGCGGGGGTGACGCCTCCTCCCGACTACTACGCGACCATCAGGGACATCTGCGATCGCCACAATGTCGTTATGATCGCTGATGAGGTCGTGACCGGATTCGGGCGCACCGGGATCCCCTTTGCCATGGACCACTGGGGGGTGGTTCCGGACATCATGACGACGGGGAAAGGCTTGAGTAGCGGCTACACTCCGATTGCAGCCACGATCGCGCAGGAGAAAGTCTACGAGGCCATCTTCAAATCGTCCACCTCCTTTGTCCACGGACACACCTATGGCGGTAATCCACTCTCGTGCGCCACGGCCTTGGCGGTTCAAGAGTATATTGAGACTCACGATCTGGTCGCCAGATGTGACCAAAGGGGCAAGCTGATGCTGGAGAAGTTGAAGCCACTGGAGGAGCTCCCGATCGTCGGCGAGGTTCGGGGAAAGGGACTACTGATTGGCATCGAGTTCGTGGCCGACAAACTGACGCGGGCAACCTTTGATCCGAAGCAAGGTGTGACGTCGATGGTGGTCGATCGAGCTTTCGAGAGAGGTGTGCTGGTAATGCCAGGAGCCCCGGGTCTGGTGGAGGGAACCAGGGGGGACCACATCGCCATAAGCCCCCCCTTCACCGTGAGCGAGGGCGAGGTGAATCAGGTCGCTGACGTCCTAAGGGAGAGCATCAGCCAGGTGGTGAAAGACTTGGGTTTTTAGTCCTAAGTTACCTCGTAGAAAAGTGATGTAACCTATTGTTAAGATTGGGGTAATGCTACAAATCAGCTGCGTCGGTACTGGGTACATTATAGACGAACGCCGAGGAGATCCAGGGCTCGCTGCTGAAGCGATGTGGGACGGGTGATTTTGTCGAAGGCTGCTGAGCCGGGCAACTGCGGCTGAATCCGGTTTTTGGAGATCGTGGCCAAATCGCTGAGCAAGGTCTGAAAGCTGTGCACGGGCCCACCCTCAACGGTGCGCTTGCGGTGAGCCTTGCGGAGGGCCTGAGGAGAGCGCTGAGAGGGTGCCACCACCGAATCGCGAAGCTGCCTCCCCGCCTCGGGATCCTCGTCGTCGAACAGGATCGGAGCTAACTTCTGTCGCATGTGCCACTCGACGTAGTAGGCAAGCATGCACAGAAAGACGTGAGCGCGGACCCGATCCTCCAGATGGTGGTAAATGGGTCGGACCTTCAGATCGACACTCTTACAGCTGCGGAAGGCCCGTTCGGCGACGGACAACCCCTTGTAGGCAGCCACCGTTTGTTCGGCATCCATTTGCTCGCGGGCCAGGTTGGTGCGAATCACATAGATCCCGTCCAGTGCCGCCTCCTGCTCGATGCGCTCCTGCCGGCGCTGGTAGGAGAAGGACTCCTCGCCGATCTCCAGGACAAAATGCTTGCCCACTTTGTAGCGGTTGAGGACTTTGCCCACCCGCAGGGCAATCCGATCCTTGCCCTTGAAGCGACGCTTCGGACGTTGCGTTGCCTGGACAATCTTCTCCAACTCCAGCTCGGTCGCCTGGAGCAGTTGCTGGCGATTGCGGGCCCGTTCCTCCGCTAAGAGGGGATTACGGCAGACAATGAGCCGTTCCCCGGGGTAGTCCGGGCTCTGGATCTCGGCCAGGTCGCGTTGATCAAACAGGGACAGCTGCAGCGGACCGGATTGAAACAGTTTGCGGATCTGAGGGCCTCGCAGGGCCGTGATCCAGCCCATGCCGGGCAGCGGCTTGAGCTCCTCCCGAATGCGGGCTTCCGTCAGCATTCCTCGATCGGCGACCACCACCACCGAGCGCAACCCGAAGCGTTGGCGCAGTTTTTGGATTTGGCTGGTCACTGTTGTGGGGTCCGCTCGGTTGCCTTCGAAGACCTCGACCGCGACGGGGCAGCCTTTCGCACAGCAGGCCGAAGACGATCTGCAGCGTATCCCCTTTGCCGTCTCGGGAATACCCCCGCTGGGCCAACGGGCAACTCCTCCCTTCGAAGTAGGTCGAGGTGACGTCGTAGATCACGAGGCAACCGTCCTGCAGGCGCTGAGCCGCCAGCTGGTTTTCAATCTTTGGTTGTCGAACGAGCAGCCAGTCCAAGGCGCCGTACAGATCATCGGCCGTCGCGGCCTCCACCTGTAAGAGCTCGCCCAAGCTGCTGGACAGGGTCTGGGGATCCCATCCGCGTGCGGTGGCCAGCTTGGAGCGGGGCTCCAGGATGCGCGCCACGATCAGGGCCACTACCAGGCGGCGCTGCAGGCTGTTGCGAGTGGCCAGTAAGCGCTCCAAACCGAGGCGGCGCAGGGTACCCAAGACGGCCGCCACATGACCATGGGGGCGAGTGCGCTGGACCTGGAAGGCTTGGCTCAAGTCGGAGATGACGGAGCCTCCCTTCAAGAGGCTGCGCAGGCCTTCGACGATCTCCGCGGGCCACTTGCTGAGGTTAGCCAGAGTGCGCTTGCGCACCTTGCCGGCTTGCCGGTAGGACTCGCGCAGGAGAATGGCCGGGGGCGAGTTGCGGTTGGGAACGGATTCGATGTACATGGGCACTATAATATCACATACTACCGACAATAAAGGACACTAAAGCAACTATTACATGGGTACAACTTGTCGAACACAAAAAGACCCTTACCTGATGATCCACAATGGCTTACAGGTTGTTTTTCAGCTAGTTTTCAGGGTAACTTCGGTTTAGTGGCCCCTAAGCTGAAACTTCATTGGGATCGTCGCACGTCTCTTGCCACCGGACAGTGTGGCGAGAGGCTTCAAGTTTCTTTCTCGAATGGGGCCAGCATTCCTGGGGGGTCCACTACGCTGAAACTTTGAGAAGAGTCGCAAGTGGCAGGTCTCTCGTCGCTGGCGCTTCAGGCTTCCTGCCACCAGGAGTGGGACGCCGAAGCCAATCTCCTGTCCCCCTCACAAAGAGCCCGCTCCCTACGGTCACGTCTCAGTAGCCAACCGCACCTCCAGAGCGGCGAGGATCGGCGATACCGATCCAGGAGTCTCCGTTCCGCCAAATGGTGTTGACGTCACCGAAAGTAAGGGAATCCCGCCTCAAGCGGTGCCCCATATTCCGGAGCGCGGTTTTCTGAGCCTCCGAAAGCCCAGCAGGCTCGTAGAGGATCTCGTCCGGAAGCGCTTGATGATGGATTCGAGGTGAGCCTACGGCCTCTCCAACCCCCATTCCCTGATCGATAAGGTTGCTAACTACGTGGAACACGCTGCTGATGATCCGGGGCCCTCCCCGGGTGCCGAGGACCAGTTCCAGTCTGCCGCCGGCGCTGACAACGATGGTCGGTGTCATGGACGAGAGCATGCGCTTATCCGGAAGGATTGCGTTGACTTCACCCTGAACCAACCCAAACTGGTTCGGCCGGTTAGGGGCGGTGGCGAAGTCATCCATTTCGTTGTTGAGAAGAAAACCGGCTCCCGAAACGGTGACGCCGCAGCCGAAGAGTCCGTTTAGGGTCGTGGTGATCGCCGCCGCTCGACCCTGGCTGTCTACGACGGAGTAGTGGGTGGTGTGGTCGCCCCCCGAAGACGCTTCAGCACTGGGAGGCGTCGCTGATGCACGACGAGGGTCGATCCGGGAGCGGAGGCTGGCAGCATAGTCCTTCGAGAGGAGTCGATCCAGTGGAATCGCAACGAAATCGGGGTCCCCGAGATAGCGGTTGCGATCACGAAACGACCAGCGCATCGCTTCGGTCTGCAGATGTATCAATTCTGGGCTTCCCGTAGGAGGCAACTCCTCGAAGCCCTCCAGAATATTCAGAATCTGCGCAAGAGTAACGCCTCCGGATGAGGGAGGCGGCATCGAGTAGATGCTGTAGCCCCGGTACGAGATCTCAATTGGATCTCGCCAGACCGGACGGTAGGCGCGAAGATCTTTCAGCGTAATGAGCCCTTGGCCGCGTTCCATCTCATCCGCAATCAGTTGGGCAATCTTTCCCCGATAGAAGGCATCTGCACCTTGCTCGGAAATCAGGGTCAGGGTTGTTACCAACTCCGAGTGCTGCCAGTAGGTGCCCTCACCAGGAGCCTTGCCAGCAACAAGAAAGGTGTCCCTGGAAGTGGGAAAGCTCTTGAGCTTCTCAGCCGATTCGGCGAGGCGAGTGCTGCGTGCTGAATCAAGGGTGTGTCCCCGAGCTAGCTCGATCGCGGGAGCCACGACCGTGGGCCAGGCCAGACTCCCATGCCTCTGGTGCATCTCATACAGCCCGGCCACGGAGCCAGGGACGCCGGCGGCAAGATGGCCGATGAGGCTTGCTTCGGTCGGGTGCCCCTCGGCGTCGAGGTACATGTGCGGAGTGGCAGTTCCGGGCGCGGTCTCGCGATAGTCAAGGGTTTCGACCTTGCCGTGGGCGTCTCGATAGACCAGAAACCCCCCTCCTCCCAGGTTGCCTGCGTCGGGCGCCACCACGGCGAGTGCAAGGCCGACTGCCACGGCAGCATCGATGGCGTTTCCGCCCTTCTGGAGCACCTCCGCACCGGCGTTCGAGGCGAGCGGATGTCCGCTTACCACCATGCCGTTCTCGCCCTCGACTGGCACGACGCGGTCGACGATTTCCCAACGGGCCTCGGAGGGATCGCCGCCGGGTGAACCACTGTCCCGGCGTCCGCAGGCCAGTGACGCCAGGATCAACAGGAGTAAAAGCAGAGCGGTTCGTATCGACACGTCTTTCGATGATCAAGGTACCATAACCAGTGCTCTGTGCCCGGTACGCTGCCATGCGCTTCAGTGCATCAACATCCCACCGTTGACGTGAATGACGTCACCCGTAATGAAGCTCCCAGCGTCGGAGGCCAGCAGTATGGCCAAACCCACCAGATCGTCGACCTTGCCGTCCCGTCCCAGCGGAATCAGCTCGATCAGTTTGACGTATTGCTCGGGTGGGGTACCGTCACGGTGAATACGTGTGTCAATGATGCCGGGGGCGATTGCGTTCACCGTGATTCCACGTGGGCCAAGCTCATAGGCCATGTCTCGCGTCAGAGCGTTAACCGCTGCTTTGGAGGGACCATAAGCGGGTCCTCCCTTCCCGGAGAATGCGCCGATCGAGGTGATGTTGATGATGCGGCCAATCTTGTCGGGTAGTTGCCTAATCGCTGTCTGGGAGCACAGGAAGACTCCCTTTAAGTTCACGGCGATTGTCTTGTCCCAGACGTCTTCGGGCATGGCCGCCGTGCTGAGTTTTGGGGGCACTTGGCCGGCGTTATTCACCAGGATGTCCACCCTCCCATATTCATCGGCGGCCCACTGAAACATTGCCTGGACTTGGTCCGACTGGCTCACGTCACAGCGGACCGCAATCGCCTTACCGCCCCGGCTCCTGATGTCGGAGACTGTTTCTGTTGCTTCCTTCTCGCTGCGGCTGTAGTTGACGACGACGTTAGCTCCCTCGGTTGCCATGCCTTGTGCTATAGCTGCTCCGATTCCGGTCCCACCGCCCGTGATCAGCGCGGTTCGCCGAATCAGACTCGTCTCCACGATCCACCTCCTTGTGCTCTTTGGTCCGTTCAGAACTCGGCAGAGATCTTAACAGAGGTGAGTGCTTCGGTGGCAGGGAGAATCCAGTCGAATCAGCCGCCAGAAGCATTTCGGATCGGTTTCGCCGTGGGTTGTAATAACCGTGAACATCCTTGCAGTCGACTCTGGATCGGCCGAAGCAATCACGGCGTATAGTTGCCCGGGTTCCCGGAGTTGCCCGGCTCCAGATCGGTGAACACGGCTAAGGGGTGGTGCCGTCATATCGGCTACCGTCGTTTCTTCTTCGGCTTCCTCTTGGCACCTCCTGGGACCATCTTTGCCTTCTTGGCTTTGCCGAAAAGGTTGTGGCTAGGCCATTTCTTGACGGCGGCACTTCCTTTGTCGAGGGCCTGAGCAACGGCATCACCAAAGGCCTTGTCGCCCTTGGGCCGACAGTTGAACACCACCGCCATGATGAGATCCCCGCTGCTCTTCCTGGTTACTCGGCTTCGGGTTCCCCACATGGAGCCGTTGAAGCTCCAGTCCCCAGAGTAGGGAGCGGGCTTGGCATCCTTGGCAAAACGGACCAGATCTACCGCCGAGGCAATCCAGCCTCCATGGGCATCGAAGGACTTGACATAGAAACCGCCATAGGGAGCTGGAACTTGTTTTGGTCCTGAGGCGAGCACGCTGGTTACCTTCGATGCAAACGGCGCGTTATAGTAGAGGACCTCTCCCTTGGCCGTGCGGGACTTCTTGGTCTTGCCGATTGCCATTCTGTTGATACCGGTAGGACCCAGGATCTGCTTTTTGAGATAGGCCTCATAGGACATCCCGGAAGCTTTCGCAATCACGCGTCCCAGAATGTTGTACCCGAAGTTGGAGTAGGCATCGGTTGCCCCTGGTTTGGTGTTCAACTTCTCGTACTTCAGCATGTATCGAATGATGTTCGCGGCGCTGGTGGGCCTGGGAGTGCCCATCTTGCTGGCAATCTGGTTCGAATAGAACTGGGGGTCGAATCCCAGCTTGTCGATGTCCCAGCCTCCCTTGTGGTCCATCAGATGCTGGATCGTTACGTCGTTGTAGCGTTTGTCAGCCAGCTTGGAGGGCTTCAGGTTGGCGAGGTGTTTTATGAATACCTTGTCGCCCAACATCAATTTCTTCTGATCCCGCAGCTTGAAGATGGCAGATCGGGTAACCGGCTTTGAAATGCTGGCGATTCGAAAAAGGCTCTTGGGTTGGACCACCTTTCGGTTGCCAATATCCGCTTATCCATAGCCTCGCGACAGGACCAAACGTCCTGACTTGACCACAGCCAAGCCCGCCCCTGGAATGCTGTACTGCTTCATTGTCGCGATCACACGATCTTCAATCGGCTTCAAGCCAGGGACGTTCTTGCCCGATTTCTTGATCCCGTTGTCGACCATCACTACTGCGTACTTGTTCCCACTCGACTCTACATCTACCAGCTTGGCACCATGACGCCTGTACAAATGCGTCACCTGAGCGGTGGTCAGACCGCGGTACCACCACCAGAAGCCCTGACGAGGTCGCATGACGGCTGCAAAGCGGGTCTTACCCCCCGATTTGTACTGCTCAATATCGATAAGCTTCGCTTTCCGGGAGCCGAGCAGAGCATTCAATTCCTTCTCGGACTTGCCGTAGTACCACCACCAGTTGCCCGACTCCTTGACCATGACCACGGTGAAGCGCAGGGGCGAGGTGGATTCCCGTCCAGGTCAATGAGCTTGGCCTTGTTCTTGCTGGTCAAGCTCTTGACCTTGCCGGCCGAAGCTCCATAGTGCCACCACCAGGCTCGCTTATCGGACCCCTTGTTGGCAATCAGGACCACCGCGAAGCGGGTCTTGCCACCCACCCGATACGTCTCCACGTCCAGGATTCGGGCCTTTTTTTCCTTGGTCAGAGCATTCAGCTTGCCTTCAGTGAGTTTGTAGTACCACCACCATTGTTTCTTGTGGACTCCAGAATTCTTGACCATAGATACGTTGAAGCGGGGAGGGGAAGCTTTGATCACTTCGATATCGATGAGTCGTGCCCCATTCTTCTTGACTTCCTGGTTGATTTGCTTCTCCGAGACGCCGTGGTACCACCACCAGCCGGTTTCCTTTGTGGATGTCCGCTCTGTGAGCGCAAGCAGGGAAGAAGTCGATGTCCAGAAGAGAAGTATCAGACTCGGGAGCAATCGTTTCATGGAGCACCTCCTTGAAGTCGATTTGGAATTGTTTCAATTGTACCAGGGACACCGTTTTGAAGAATCCAGGCGCGAGGCTAAGCTGAAACTTGATTGTGCGGACGTAGCTTTGGGCTCCAGGCCGAAGTCTTATTTTTCCGAGCCTTTGGCTCGGACGGCGGCCTGGAGGCCACCGCTAGTGCGCCTGTGAAGGCGTTTGATCAGAAGGGTGAAAGTCCCTTCCAGGCTAACGTTACCGGCCTGAAGTCGACAGTGGTAACTGCGTTTCCGTGAGGAAGGGTGGAGAGCAACCTGAGACGAACGACCAATCCGTAACGCAAGTGAACTCGATTCGGCCAAGCCTGTCGGGGAGGGTCCTGGCAAAGCCCGAACCCTTGACCGCGCGACGGCCATCCCTCCGACCTGAACGGTCTGCCCGGGGGGATAGACGCGGCAAGTCACGGCGGTGAAGTAACGTGACAAAGCGACCGTGACGAAATGGCAATGCGGTGGTTGGAGATGGAGAGGTCGGAAGGTCAAACGAGATAAGCAGGGAGATCTGTCGGGTGAGGGACGTGGACGACCCATCGTGAGAGCTCGCAGTGGGGGACGCTGCGTGAGCAATGGCCCAGGCCCGCGGTGCAGTATCGCCCGCCGAAGGGGAGCGAACCTGGCGATACCGGTGAGGTCGGTTGAAGCGGCTCGACAGAAGTCAGAGCTCCCATAGT
Source organism: Acidobacteriota bacterium (assembly GCA_965219855.1). GTDB lineage: Bacteria > Acidobacteriota > UBA6911 > RPQK01 > JAJDTT01 > CAUZIZ01. The sequence continues at coordinate 166,785 of CBDCOR010000001.1, read as the reverse complement.
AGCGGGGAAGCCGTGCAGCAAAACGCGGTGGAGCGAAGGGGAGCAGGAAGGTAGATGCGAAATGACTAAATCGCGGAAACGTAACTCCGCCCAAAGGCGGGACTACATCCCGGTCACAGTGCCGTTTTCGGCTAGCCCGGCTGGAGAGCCCGCTGGCATCGAACAGTGGGCTCATCGCGCGGTTTGGACGGATCGCATGTTGGAGACACTTTTGAAAGGAAAGGTGAGAGGAGGGAAATGGCACACGCTGATCGATAAGGTGTTTTGCAGCCGGAACCTTTCCAGCTCGGCCGAGAAGGTCTTGGGCAGGAAAGGAGCGGCGGGAGTGGACCGGCAAACGTGGGGGGATTTCGCCGAACACGAGCGGGAGGAACTCGAATGGTTGCAGGAAGAACTGCGTGAGGGGACCTATCGTCCGGCAGCGGTGCTGCGGAGGTGGATTCCCAAAACAGGCAGTTCGGAAAAGCGACCGCTGGGGATTCCGACCGTGCGGGATCGAGTCGTGCAAACGGCTTTGGTCCACGGGATCGAGCCGATTCTGGAGGCCACGTTCCATGATCGAAGCTACGGCTTTCGTCATGGGCGAGGGTGCCACGGCGCACTGCGGTACGTCGAAGAGCTGCTCGAAGCCGGTTATGTGTATGTCGTCGACGCGGATCTGAAGGGTTACTTCGATACGATCCCGAAAGATCGACTGTTGGACCTGATCCAACAGAAGATATCGGATCGCCGCGTGCTGGGCCTGGTTCAGCTGTTTCTGAATCAGGGGATACTGGAAGAGCTGCGTAAGTGGATTCCGGAAGCCGGAGTCCCCCAAGGCGCCGTTCTTTCTCCGGTGTTGTCGAATGCCTACCTCAATCCCCTGGACCATCGGATGGCCGATCTGGGCTTCCAGATGGTGCGCTACGCGGATGACTTTGTCCTGCTGTGTCGCGCACCCGAGGAGGCTGAAGCGGCCCTGGCCGAAGGGCGGGACTGGGTGGAGGACAACGGGCTGAGACTGCATCCCGAGAAGACACACATCGTGGACTCGCGAGAGAAGAGCTTTTTGTTCTTGGGCGATTCGTTCCGAGGCCGTTTTCGGTTTCCACGAGCGAAGAGCCACCGAAAGTTCGTCGAGCGCATTCACGAGCTGACGCCGCGCAAGTCGGGCGACTCGCTGGAGGTCATCCTCCAGCGGCTCAATCGCTCGACGCAAGGCTGGTTCAACTACTTCCGGCACTGTCATTGGAACATCTTCAAGGACTACGACGGTCTGATCCGTCGTCGTTTGCGACGCCTGCTTCTGAAGCGCAACCGGAAGAATAGAAAACGCCTCTGTCGAAATCACCGTTGGCCCAACGCCTTCTTTACGGATCATGGGTTCACGAGCCTGACTGACGCCCATATCCGTTTCGTCCAATCCATAGGAACCTACTGACTGGAGAGCTGTATGCGGGAGAATCGCACGTGCAGTTCGGAGGGAGGGGAGCCGGGTGACCGTGCTTCCCTACCCTATCGCCGGGACCCGAAGTTTCATTCTCGAATGGGGCCAGCTCCGCTGGGGGGGCACTGACCTGAATCTTGAGGAAGAGGTTGCAAGTCACAGGTCGCAGGTCACACGTCTCTCCTCCCCGGACAGTGCAGCGAATGGGGCCAGTCTTGTCTATCTCAGAAGCATCGAAATCTCGCGATGCTCGCCTGCGCGATCAATTGCCCGTATCACGGCCCTCTGCTCTGGCACATCTTTAGCGGCAGGGTCTGAGAGCTCCAGGTTCAAATGAAAACCAGAATGCTGGCTGCCCGCAATCGAGGGGTACGCTTCTCGAATATCTTCTCTGCCGATCCCGTATTCTGCGTTTGCCAAGAACGTTCCATTGAGATGCACCTCAACCCGATCGATTCCCTTTTCTGACAAGGCCCAACCCGAGACGTCAATAGACTGGGAAGAGTAGGTCATCCTGTCGCATTCGAGGAGGATGTTCTGGATCGATCTCCCCCCACCAGAAAAACCTCGCACTAGGTTCTGGATCCCTCGTAACGGACGGGTCAGCTTCCATGACCAGCTGTTCTCAATAGACTCGATTCGACGCTGCTGCTGCTGAATCAGATGGGTTTTTTGGTGGCTGATCTTTTCCTGCTTGTGGAGTCGACTCCTCTGCAGACGCACCCTTCTGGCGAGGTCAAAAACATCCGGATCAGAGGTCATCCGAATGAAATCAATCTCCTCGAACCCTGCGGCTTCTCTCAACCTCTTTCGCGCGGCAGCACTCCCCAGCAGTCCATACAATGTGTTCAACGCCCACAGCTTTGCCGACGTATAGTCACCATCGAATGCCAGCATCGCAAGGTAGTAGGGAACCAGGTCGTCGTCCAACTGGGGACCGAATCGAGACACCTCGGGGAAGATCTCCAGCAACTCATCGGTGCTGGAAATGCCGAGGTAGTTGTTGAGGACTTGACTCGCCTGCCAGTCGTGCCGGGATTGAGCCCCAAGGCTTTGCCCGCTCAGATTCGAATCGTCATCGTGAATCCGAAACTTCAACAACGCTTCCGGGATGATGAAGATCTCGTACTGTCTACAAAGCCTGATCCAGAGGTCGAAGTCCAACAGCTGCGAGAGACGGGTGTCGTAGTAGCCGACGGTTTCGTAGCATTCCTTCCGGATCATTGCACTGGGGTGGCAAAGGCAATTGTTCCGGAAGAAAAAGTGGCTCAACCATTCCTGGCGAGTGCGGTTGGGCTGCTCGAACAGGGTCTGGTAGGGATGCCCCATATCCTCTAGCTTCTTGCCACTATCGTCGATGAGTTGAACCCAAGTGAAGACGGCGCCGATCTTTGGATGCTCCTCCAGGAACTGGATCTGCGTTTCCAGCTTGGTGGGCAGAAAGAGATTGTCGGCGTCCAGTATGGCTGAGTAGTTTCCCCTAGCATGCCCGATGCAATTGTTTGTGGCTGCAGCAACTCCACGGTTCCTGTCAAAGTTGTAAAGCAGAATTCGGGAATCGCGGAACGCTTCAATCCGACGGACGCTGCGATCTTTAGAACCGTCATTGGTTATGATGATTTCGAAGTCCTGATGGGTCTGATCCAGGACGCTCTGGATCGCTTGGGAAATGTATTCTTCGCCGTTGTAGCAGGGGATGATGACGCTAAGTTGCGGCATGTAAAGGAGTCCTCGAGGGAAGACTATCACACCGGCGATAAGCCGAAGAAACCACGCCGAGCGTTCGAGAGGAGGCGTGCCTGCTCTGAAAAAAAGATGGCAACGTCATACCAGGGGTGTATTCTTCAACGGCAGTCCCAGTATTTAGGAAGGGGCAAACACAGTACGACACTTGGCTTAGCTCATTAGGACAGGAGGTACACCCATGAACAAGGCAGAGATGATTGCAGCGGTACAGCAAGGATCTGGTCTGGATCTAAGCTCAAAGGCGACGGGGGACGTCGTTGATGCGGTGTTTGATGTGATTGCTGCCGCGATCAAACAAGATGGGCGCTTTTCCCTAGCCGGATTCGGAACCTGGACCGTGCGTGATCGCACGGCTCGTATGGGCCGTAACCCACAGACAGGCGCCGCGATCGAGATCAAGGCTAGCAAGGCTGTAGGTTTCAAAGCCGCACCCAGCCTGAAAGAAGGTCTGTAGGAAACTCGGCGGGGGGACACCCGTCTTCCCGTCGTTTCCGCCGTCATTTCTGATACCGCTTAAGGATCGGATGGGTCTTCTGGCGGATTTGTAGCCTTGCGGATTTGTAGCCTTAGTGTACCTAGAGTTGGATTGGGTCCCCTCAAGAAGTCAAGGTCATGAATCCTGTCTTTCGAACCGCGACCATTTCGATTTTTCTGAGTATCAGCTCCTTTGGCGGAGACAACTCCTGGTCCCGCGCTGAGGACTGGCCCCAGCTCCCCAAGGGCTGGAAGCTCTCCAAGGTATCCGGTGTCGCTGCCGATTCTAGAGGGCGGGTCTACGTAGGACATCGAGATACCCACCCGATCCTCTACTTCGATGTTTCCGGCAAGTTCCTAGGGACTCTGGGAGAGAAAGAGATCCCACCCTCGGTCTATTACGACCTTCGCACCGATCCGCCAACCGCTATGGAGCGCCGTCCCTGGGTCCACGGGTTACACGTCGATCCCTGGGACAACCTGTGGGTGACCGACGTCGGACGGCATGTCGTGATGAAGTTCGATCCTGAGGGTAAGCTTCTTCTCACCCTGGGGACCCGGGACAAACGGGATGAAAGCCCGACAACCTTCAACCAGCCGACCCATGCCGTCGTCGGGGGGTCGGGGCATATCTATGTAGCGGACGGCTACGGGAACTCCCGAGTCGTGAAAAATTCTCCCCTCAGGGAGATTATCTGCTCACCTGGGGCAAGAAGGGCAGCCGGAAGGGCGAGCTGCATACGCCTCACGCCCTCGCCCTGGACGCGGGCGAGAACGTCTACGTTGCCGACCGAAGCAACGATCGAATCCAGGTCTTCGACTCAGAAGGTAGGTTCAAGCAGGAATGGCCAGGACTCCACTCCGTCGACGGGTTGTTCATCACTAAAGAGGGTCTCTTGTTCGCGGGTGCGGGATTGGACAACCGCATACTCGAAATGGACTTGAAGGGACACCTCAAGGCCTCCTGGGGCGGGAAGGACGTTTTCGGCTATCCTCACGGCGTTTGCCTGGATCCTGCGGGCAACCTCTACGTTGCCGAAGTGGGCGCCAGTCGTCCCAGCAAGTACCAGATCGCGACCAAGCCCTAGGCTCTCTCGCAGATCCTTCTCTTTCCAAGTTCACTGCTCTCTCTAGGAGCACCAAACGGTACTGTATCTTTGCAGTGGCTGGTGTCGTGGCTAGAATGGTTCCCATGTTATTTCCAGATGCAGTACAGGGCAAGACGCAACTCCTTCTGGTCATTTTGTGTTTCCAGGTTACTCTGATTGGCCAGGAATCGATCGACAAGAACTCCCGCCGCTATATGCTTCTCGAGTCGGGTGTTCGTCAACTTTTCCTGGACGACTTCAACCTGGGGGCTCTCTATCAGGTGAGGCGCAAGATTCACCAGCCCCACAAGTACGAAGGCAATCCGGTGATACGAGCCGACCAACCTTGGGAGAAGGAGCCTGGACGGTATGCCGCTCCGGGTAAGACAGCCGCCCAGAGTGAGCACATCCAGGCCACCAGCGCTCCCATCTGGGATCCCCAGGAGAAGGTCTGGTATGGCAGCCGGGGTGGTACCGGATTCGCGCGTTCCCGAGATGGCATCGTGTGGGAAAAGCCAAACCTCGGGAAGAGGGAATTTGAGGGCTCCCGGAACAACAATCTGGTGGCGGTGAAAGGCGAACCCGAAGGCTGGGTACCGCATGTGGTCTGGGATCCGATGGCGAGTAGGGAGGAGCGCTACAAGGGGCTCGTCAACGGACCCAGGGGACGCAAGCCTGCGGTATCTGCCGACGGCCACGAGTTCACCGTCCTGGAGGTTCCGCTCATTCCCAGCCAGGATACCTCTCAACTGACCTACGACGAGATGGGGAAGCAGTTCATCCTTACGGTCAAGCATCGAGGCCCTTTCGGCCGGTCGGTCTTTCTCAGCCTGAGCAAGGATTTCAGAAATTGGACCAAGCCCGAACTGATCTTTCATGCCGACGCCCTGGATCAGCAGCTGGGCGGGGAGCGGATTCGCGAGCACCTGGTCAATCCCAGGCTCTACACCCCGCTGTTCAACGAACCCTCGCAGTACAACACCGAGATCTACAAGATGCCCATATTTCCCTACGAAGGGATCTACATTGGATTTCCCAACTACTTCGAGTCCAGCGGCATCACCCCACCTCACCACAACAACCAGGACGGGGTGAACTCGGCCAAGTTGGCCACCAGCCGTGACCTTCGCGCCTGGGTCAAGGTGGGGAACCGCGATGTCTTTCTCCCGGTCTCGGAGTTGGGTGAAGGTGTGATCGACACCGCCCAGGTACTTCCGCTCTCTCGCCCGATCCCCAAGGGAGACGAACTCTGGATCTACTACAGCGGTCTGGATGTTCGCTATCCGGTGGAGGGCGCCTACAAAGGAGCCATCCATCTTGCGCGACTGCGGCGTGATGGCTTCGTGTCCTTCTGGGCCGACGAGCGTGGTGGTTTTGTCGAGACGCGTGCCCTGGACTTCGAAGGAGGTCGGCTCTTCGTCAACGCCGATGCTTCAAGAGGAGAGCTCCGGGCCGAGGTAGTAGACGAACGAGGACCGGACGGTCCTGACCGGATGGAGTAAGGATCTCTCTCAGGCTATTGACTCAGACCAGCTGCGCGTCGAGCTATCCTGGCGGGGGCACAAGGGAATCGAAGAGCTCAGCGGCCAAAACATCCGCTTCCGTTTCCACCTGAAGGAAGCCCACCTGTTCTCGTTCTGGATCGAACCCTGAGCAGTCCTGGAAACAGCAGTCAGAACCAACTCCGTAGTTACCAATGAGTGAAAAGAAAGAAGAGACCCACGAAAAAGCGAGTCTATCCCCATCCGCTGACAAAGCGGGACCGGAGGACGACCCCTATTCCCGCGTGGATTACAGAAGGATGGTTGCCTGGCCTCGTCGGATCAAGAGGGAGGCTCCCTTCCTGCGTCAAATCCTGGCTGACATTCCGATTCGATCTGTAATCGATCTGGGATGTGGCTCTGGAGAACACAGTCGCTTTCTGGCCGCACAAGGATATTCGGTGGTGGGTCTGGATCGGTCCGAGTCGATGCTGGCAAAGGCGAATGAGCAACCGCTGCCACCCAATCTGCAATTTCTCCTCGGCGAACTACAGGACGTGAGCATTCTCTTCGAGAAGCACTTCGGAGCTGCCATCTGCCTGGGCAATACCCTGGTCCACTTGACCGCAGAGGAGGATCTCCGCCGCGCCCTCGCCGGGGTCGCAGAGATCCTTGAAGCTAACGGCGTCCTGCTTTTCCAGATTCTGAACTACGAACCGGTCTTCGAGGGTACGGTTCGCTATTTGCCTCTCAACTTCCGTCAGGAGGAGGAGGGGGGAGAGGCAATCTTCCTGAGACTGATGGAGCCCCTGGAAGAGGATCGTGTCCGCTTCTGCCCCAGCACTCTAAAGTACGATCCTGAGTCCGAATCTCCACTCCAGGTCATCCGGTCTCGTAGGGTCGAACTAAAGGGCTGGAGGCGGAAGCATCTGCTACCCCTGTTGGCGAGCGTTGGCTTGCGTGTCGAAGGAATTCACGGTGACATGGAGGCCGGTGAGTTTCTGCCATTGCGATCGCAGGACCTGGTGATCGTTGCTCGCAAGCAGCCAACCTGAGCCCCAACGTCAGCCCCAGGCTGTTGACTGTTAACGTTCTGCAGCAGAGTCGTTAGTTCCCAGCTTGGCGTTCTTGAACAGGAAACAGAAGGGTATAGCGGCCACTGTCAGAACTGCTAGAAGCTAGGCAACATCGTTGTAAGCAAGTACTGAGGCCTGAGCGTTTACCAGGGAGTCTGTGAGGGCCAAAGCTCGTTCGTCCGCCAGGCCGGTTTCCAGCCCCGCGCCCAGCCGCTCTCTCAGGGCCGATCTGCTCTCGAGAAATGCCGAGTTCAGGAGGCTGATATGGGATATCAGGCTCAAGCGGTGGAACAGGGTTCTCCTGGCGATTACCGTAGACATCACCGCGTAGCCCAGATTGGCTCCCACATGGAAGGACAGGCTATAGAGACTGGAGGCTTCCGTCATGTCTTGTCGAGGGATCTGGTCGAACGTCGCCGTCGAGACGGCCACATGAATGAAGGGGAGAGCCAAGCCCGTCAACATGAGAATAGGTGCCAGGGTCGAAAGCCCGACCTCCAGCGAGAGCTTGGACAGCTCATGGAAGCTCCAGACCTGAAGCAGAGATCCCAGAATAGCGGAGACGCGGGGGCCGATTGAACGTAGGCGTCATCTGTGGATTCGCGAACCTGGTGCTGTCGCCACCAGCCGTAGCCGAGGACGACAGCGAGAACGCAGATCCCTAGAAGAAGGAGAGGAAGCCCAAATCGAACCGAACGGCGACCCGAATCCCGATCTCGCATGTGAGCTGATTTTCTACCGCGCCTGGACTATGGCGATCCGGATGAAACCTCCTGGGCCATTGTAACCGAAAACGGCTCACTTGATTAATCGAGCAATTCGTCGCAGGGTTGCAGGTTGCGGGAGACCGGCACGCTGTCGAGGGAGCCTCTCCTACTCAAGTAGCAGCTGAGGGATCCCGACGCCAGAAATGCGTGAGGATGGCCAGCAGCACGAATCCGCCCGTTACGCCCAGACCGATGGTGCCTGTCCGCGACCAGATACTGTAGAGGCATCCGAAGCTGGCAAAGCTAGTCGCCAACATCATCAGGACGTTCCAGAGGGTCCGCGCCCGGCCCCGCGGGAGGTTCTCCCCCAGCAGTTTCTTCTGGTTCATCAGAAGAAAAAAGGAGATATAGGCGATTGGCAGCAGTGCCATGCCGAAGATCGAGGTCGGAACGGCCAGCCAGAACTGGGCATCCTTCCAGAAAAAAGGACCCAGGGCACCTACGGTGGCAGCTAGGCATCCTAGTCGGAAGGCACGTCCACCGATGGGAAGTCCCAGCATCTCGCAGACGACGAAACCAGAGATCAGCATCAGGATGGCTATACTGGACATCGCCATCCCGACGACGCCGATACCAAAAACGACGTTGGCAAAAACGCTGCCGGTCAACGGTTTCAAGGACTGGGCCAGATTAAAGGCGTCGCGCTTGACCAGCATAGCGGCGAGGCTCTTTTCGGCCTGTGGAAGGTTGTCCGCAGCTGCCTCGATCCCTTCATCGCCCAACTGCGGCGAGGTAGTCTTGACCCGGTCGGCCAGAAGGCGCTGGTAACCCGCCATCAGATTGGGAGGGGGCGGAGCGTCGTCCTGGATCAGGAGGCCCTGGGCGGGACGGGTATGGAACTGGCTGGCCGAAGCAATGACGACACAGCTGGTGGCGAGCAGGAAGGGGATCAGCATCCCGGTGGACAGGTCGAAGATGGCGAGACCGCGAAAATCGCGATTCCAGCCTCGCGAGATCAGTGAGTAGCCCAGAAGGAAGGTCATGTTGATGCCAACCGCGGTTGCGCTAGCGCTGATCATGACGTCCCTCTGCATTCCCAGGATCTTGCTTCGCCAGAACTCTCGAGAGGTTTCGTTCACCGTCTGCAGGAACGGCTTATAAGTGGCTGCAGGCTCGAACAGGGTACTCAGGTCGGGGAGGAAGCCCGAGAGAATGGATCCCCACTCGAGTCCCTCTTCAGAAAAACTCAATCGGAGGACCACGCCAAAAAAGCAGAGGACGATCAGCGCGACCACCACTTTCAGCGTCGCTTCATACAGTTTTACCCCTAGACCTCCTCGCCCATAGAGCCAGGTGAAGGCAACGGTGATGCCGAGAATGACACCGCAGATGATCGCCTTGCCCCCGAGATCGCCGAAGAGTCCCTCGGATCCTACGAGCCCGGGGAGCAGGTTCTGCTGCACCACACTGGTAGCCAGGCTGAATTGGGGTAGGCACCAGACCATGTTGGCTAAAAGGGTGGCGATGGCCCAGGCCCAACCGAGAAGGGGACTCACGTGCCGATTGATGGCCTTGAACGGGTGCTCTCCTGTTGAGAGTGTCACGTAGCTGATGGCGCTCAGCATGACAATGCCGAGGAGCATCGCCAGGGGCTGGAGCCAGAGGAGAGCGAAACCCGACAGGATCCCGAGGTAGAGGCTGCTGGCCAGGGATCCGCCTCCCAGGGTCAGTGCGCTCTGCAGCCAGCCGGGTCCCGAGAGCTTGACGTAGGCGCTCAGAGTAGCTGTCCGTCCCTGGGCTCGGGCTTGCTGAAGCAGCTGGTGGTCGGTTTGGACTTCCGATGTTGGCTCAGGCATGATTGATTGCGGTCGTAGGACAGGGCAGATGCCTTGGTCGAATCGCCATTTTGGACCGGGTGGACACACTTGTAAACCCGGCACAGAGGAATTCCGTTAGTGGAAGCGTTTGTTGTCCAGCAAGAGGAGGTAGACCTACCCCGAGGAGCATGGACAGGCACTCATCGCGTCGGCGTTCGCTGGCGGGGAAGACGTCTCTTTTCGATAAGCCAGGGGCCGTATCGATCCTACCTCTTTCCGGTCTTCACGCCGAGGGGATTCCCCGTCACCTCCGAGAGTCCGGCAGATCATCCCCATCACAACTCCATCTGGATCGCATCCGACCGCGTACGCTGCCGTTTTCCCTTTAGCAAAAGCGAAACCGAAGAAGGGACCTACAACTTCTACGTGAACAATACCTTCCAGGGAAGGGCGGCAGGCAGGATCCGGGGTACCGGTCTAGAGCAAGAGGAGGTCAGCCCCGAGCATCTGAGGATTACCCAGAGTCTGGTTTGGCAAGGACCCCAGGAGTGGGCTGCTCCGGAGGGTAGGGTATTGATAGGGGAGACCAGGACCTTGGATATCCGTCCGGGCGAGAAGGTCAACCTCATCGATATTCGATCGCGCCTATCGGCTACGGAGTGGCCATTGGAGCTAGGACCCACGCGGCACGCCTTCTTTGGTGTAAGGATGACCGAGGCCCTCACCGCCACACACGGGGCCATTCTGCGGGATCCAGTACATCAGGGAACCGAGTCCATCAACCGACGGACTTCAGACTGGCTGGACTATTCTGGCACCCTTGGGTTTGACGTCAGGGCGGGAGTCGCTCTATTCCCGCACCCATCGGCAGCGGGCCACCCCTGGCACGCCACCGACTGGGGAGTCCTGAATGTGAATCCACTGGCAGAAAAAGCGTGTTCACTGCTCCCCGGCGGAGAGCTGGAGTTTGGGCTGCGGATAGTAGTCCACGACGGCGACGCCGAAGAAGCCCGTATCTCGGATCTGTACCAGGAATTCATCGATACGAGGGGCTGAAGGCGATACTAAGCTGAAACTTCATTGGGATCGTCGCACGTCTCTTGCCACTGGACAGTGTGGCGAGAGGCTTCAAGTTTCTTTCTCGAATGGGGCAGCCCGGCTGGGGCGCGACTAAGCTGAAACTTCATCGAGCAGTGACCGCCGTCCTACAACGGACATGCTGCTATCGATGTTCGTGGCTAAAGACAACCAAAGTTTCGTTCTCGAATACGGCAGCTGATCAACGACAAATGGAATTCCCGCAGCGACAATTGGAAATCCCCACACGAGGGATAAAAAAAAAGAGCTGTAGCCGTCCTCTGAGACGACTCTTTTCGGGGTCCTCCTTTCTGTAAAAAAGAGAGATTGTTTTTAGAATGCGAGGGGGATGGAGTGAGGGCGTAGCCCGAACGGAGCTCCCCCTCGCTCGCGCCGGCGTCGAGGGGAGTGGACCAGATCCACGAGGCTCCTGAGCGGCCTCTGTAGGGCGCTGTACGACCTCTCCCCTTGGCGGGCACTCGTCTATCGTCCCCACCAAGCACTTCCCAGGGGCCAATCAGCCGATTTGCCCGGATTTGAACTCCTCGCGGTTTCCTCATTTCGTGGTTTCCTGCTGTTTCTTCTTGGCGCTCTCCATTCGGTAGCTCGAGACGTTGAGTTCCAGAATCACGCTGTGGTGCACCACCCGATCAATCGCCGCCACCGTCGTCATGGGGTCCTTGAAGATCCTCTCCCAGTCCGAGAAGATCAGGTTGCTGGTCAGCAAGATGCTGCGGCGTTCGTAGCGATGGGCCAGCAGTGTGAAAAGAACCTCCATTTCCTCCCGACTTTGCTGAACGTAGCCGATGTCATCGACTATGAGAGCCTCGAAGCGATCCAGTTTCTTGAGCTCCTTCTCCAGAGTCAGATCGATTTTGGCCCGCAGCAATCGCTGTACCAGCAGGGCGCAGGTAGAGAATAGAACCCGGCGCCCCAGCAGAATCAACTCCTGCCCCAGAGCACAGACTAGATGCGTCTTGCCGCTTCCAGGGTTGCCGAAAGCCAAGACGTTCTCGGCGCGATCCAAAAACGTACCTTCCAGCAGCGCCGTCAGTTGTCGATCCACGCTTTGGGGCAAGCGCGAGCGGTCCAACGCCGTCAGCGTTTTCTCCCAGGGAAGCTTCGAGATTCGGCGCAGGCGCTGGATTTTGCGCTCGTGCCGCTCCGCCACTTCGATCTCAGATAACGACAAGAGAAACCGGGGATAGGACAGACTTTCCTGGGTAGCCAGTGCCGCCTGGGCGGCGGAGTGCTCCCGAAAGGCTGGTAGATGCAGCTGGACAAGGCACTCGCGAAGCCGGGTCAAGTTGCCTCCACTCATGATCTCACCTCCCGGCTCTCCAGCAGCGTGTCGTAGACGCCCACGTCCATCTTCTCCACCGCCACTTCCCAGGGCTCCACCACCGGATCGACGAGGCATTCTCGTAGTGCTTCGAAACGGATTCTTTGTCCCCTCTCAATCAGCCCCTGAAGTGCCTCTCGCACTCGCTGCTCACCTTCCTGGGCAGCCAACTCGAGGATCTTCAGATACTGGCGATCCGCCGTGGCTGGACAATCTTGGCGCAGCTCGTCGTAGGCGACTCGAAACAAGATCCCCGGAAACAGATCCTCGCGCCAGCGATAGCGAGTGAACGCCCCCGGCTTGCGCACCAGGGAATGGATCACCTGCCGGTAGTCAATGCGATGCTTGCCTTCTCCTCGCAAGCGAGGCATGCGTGCCTGTGGCTGACCCCCGTAGTAGACCTCCACCTGATCCGCCCACACCCTCACCTGCACCCGCTCGCCGATCAACCGGCTGTCCACCGAATAGGTGTTGTGGCGAACCCGGATCGTACTGCTGGGGGAGACTCTCACCCACTGCCGGGTGAAGTCATCCAGACGGCGTGCCGGCAACGGGCGCATCACGGCCAGCTCTTCTCCCAGGCGCTTTTGCCGGGTCGCATTGCGCCGGTCCACAATCACCGCTACAAAACCCTCGTACTCTTCCCGGCTGGAAAAATCACGGCTACACCGCAGCAGCAGTTCCTGCTCGATGGCCCGTTTCAAGCGGTGATGGGCCTGTTCCACATCCCCGTTCTCGTGAGCCTTTCCTGCCTGGGTGCGACTCGAGCGCATCCCGAAGTGTCTCAGCAACCCTTGATAGCGCTCGGTGAACTCTTCCCGTTTCAGGTTGTTGACGGCCGCCGAAAGCCGGTCTGTTCGGTGTTCCTCGGGCAGCGCCCCCAACTCCCACAACGCGTTCTGAAGCCCCAGGCTGAGGCTCTCAAAGGACTCACTGAAACACAGCGTGGTCGCTTCCCAGTTCGAGTAGGCCAAAACAAAGTGGTACAGCAGATGGGGAAACGGCTGGCCCTGGATCGTCACTCCCAGACGCCCCATAAACGTAAAGTCCGATTGAGCTTGATGTCCCGGCCGATACTTCTGCGGGAACATCACCTCCTTCGCTTCTCCGTGTTGTGCCTTCCACTGCTTGATCCTGCGCTGCAGCGTCCTCAACTGACCTTGCTGGAAGGCCCCTTCCTGCTGGCGGCACAAATACTCGAACACCGCTGTCGCTTCCACCGTCGGAGATCGCTTCAGGATCTCTTCCACCTCTGGCCACACCGACTCGAACGGATCCGATCGAGTTCGCCAATATCGCTCCGGCTGACTCTGGCTCGGCAGCTTTCCCGACTTCAGGTACTTCCGAGCCGTCTTTCGCGACAGCCCCGCTTTGGCCGCCGCCATCGTTAGCGTCTTCTCGTTCTTTTGCAACTTTACTAACCTCCGCACTTGCTGATCCTTAACCATGCCCTCATGGTCAGGATCAGCCCTGAAAAAGTGGGGAATTCTATTTGTCGTCGTGGGAAATTCTAACTGTCGCCAATCAGTCCTCAACCGCTACAAAGTGGGCAAGCATTTTGTCCTGGAGATCGGCGAGGAGTCCTTCTCCTACCAGCGCCGGCAGGAGCGCATCGAGCAGGAGGCGGCACTGGACGGGATCTATGTGATTCGCACCAACCTGGCCCGCGAGCAAATGGATGCCGAACAAACGGTGGCTGCCTACAAGGGGTTGTCCGTCGCCGAACGGGCCTTCCGCAGCTGTAAGAGTGTCGATCTGAAGGTCCGACCCATTTACCACCATCTGGAGGATCGGGTCCGCGCTCACGTCTTTCTGTGCATGCTTGCCTACTACGTCGAGTGGCACATGCGACAGAAGTTAGCTCCGATCCTGTTCGACGACGAGGATCCCGAGGCGGGGAGGCAGCTTCGCGATTCGGTGGTGGCACCCTCTCAGCGCTCTCCTCAGGCCCTCCGCAAGGCTCACCGCAAGCGCACCGTTGAGGGTGGGCCCGTGCACAGCTTTCAGACCTTGCTCAGCGATTTGGCCACGATCTCCAAAAACCGGATTCAGCCGCAGTTGCCCGGCTCAGCAGCCTTCGACAAAATCACCCGTCCCACATCGCTTCAGCAGCGAGCCCTGGATCTCCTCGGCGTTCGTCTATAATGTACCCAGTACCGACGCAGCTGATTTGTAGCATTACCCCAATCTTAACAATAGGTTACATCATTTTTCTACGAGGTAACTTAGGATTAGTTGGGGGGCTAGAGGGGCTAGGGTACGATCCTGGTAGAGACCCTCAGAAGGACCTGGAGGTCACCATCGAACGAGCTGTGGCTGAAGGCAAGCGTATTCTGCTGGAGGTGGGTGGGGAGTGGTGCAGCTGGTGCAAGGCACTGGATCGCTATGTCCACGAGAACCAGGCTGTGACGTCGGCCCTTGAAAGAGGCTTTCTGATCATGAAGGTCAACTTCAGCGAGGAAAACTCCAATGCCAACTTCCTCTCTCCTTATCCTGCTATTCCCGGCTATCCCCACCTCTTTGTGCTGGACGGTGATGGGACCTTTCTCCATTCCCAGGGAACGGGGGAGCTGGAGCAGGGTCCTGCCTACAACCAAGAGGTCTTTCTAGCCTTTCTGCAGAGGTGGTCACCACCTTGAGATGGGTTGCATTCTGAAAGAGGTTGTCATGGCACAGGACAAGTCCCATCTCATAGGCATTTGCCTGGCTCTCGGTGCCGGAATGGGTTCAGCGGTTGGAGCTGGCATCGGAGCAACGTCTGGCAGTATGGGTAGCTGGGTTGGCGTTGGGGTTGGTGTAGGGGTGGCCCTAGGCCTGGCAATCGGGGTCGCGTTATCAGCTCAAAAGAGGAAGTGATCCACAAATCCACACCCGAGACTGATTTACTACTCTTCCTGCGAGCGAGGATAGCTCACCACTGACCCTATCTCCGGCTGCTGCCGAGGATCTGGATCTTCTAGGCTACAGGCAGCTTTTGATTCCTTCGGAAACTTGAACGTTGACGCAGTGCAATAGTTGCTGCTTGAACTGGGGCAGGAGCCAGTGCCACTGATTTTGCACCCCTTTTGCTTGCAGGCTTTGCGGGCAGCTGAGGTGTCCCTGTTTTGCTTCGGGTGGCAGTAATTCTTGTCCTTGCAGGTACCGCTGCTGCCCGACCCACACAGGAAACAGAACTTGGCGAAACCGCTGGGAGTAAGGCAACATGCCATAGCGATCATAAGAGCAAAGTGTTTCATGAAAGTGCCTCCCTGAGAGGCCGACATCGTACCACATGACCCACGGTTTTGTTGATCGCGGAACTAAGCCGAGGATGGCAATGTGCAGCTTTCAGGACAGCCTGTCAGCGTGATTCCTTTGCAGTGAAGTTCGGTAGAGGATTGGGCCGGGCGGGATCAATACGAAGCTACGAGGGAACAACCATGAGAATTGACGTAAAAGCACTGGGCTACAGTTTTGCCTTGCTGTGGGGAGGAGCCGTCTTCATAACTGGCAGTGCAAACTTGATCTGGCCCACCTATGGCACTTCATTCCTGGAAGTGCTTGCTTCCGTTTATCCGGGATACCAAGGCACTGCTTCGTTTGGCCAGGTCCTTGTGGGAACCCTCAGTGGCCTTGTGGATGGTTTCGTGGGCGGGCTGGTATTAGGCTGGCTCTACAACCTCTTTGCCAGGAGAGGATCACAGGCGAACGCTCAATAGCTCCACGGCTCGACTATTTCAGTGCCTCATCCCGCGGGCAAGCAAAGGTGCCCTTCACTGTGATCTTTTGCCTCGCTTCCTTGGAGCCGCTGTAAGACGAGAATTCAAAGCTTCCTTCGACCCGCTTGTCGAAGGCAACCCGCACCATTACTCGGACAGGCCCCTAGACCTGAGCTGGAGCATCCAGGTGCGGGCACGCTGGTTGAATACAAGCTGTGCGCTGGTCTCTTTGAGGTCGGCCTCGAGGGCGCCGCTGATCTCCAGTGTGCCGCTTCTTTCTTCAGCAACCAGGTTGATGGCAGCCAAGAATCCCACAAACGCGAAGACCAACAGATTTACCATGGGTCATAGCCCCTCGTATGAAGACAGTGCATTTGAATGACTCGCTTGTATCATATGCGTTTTACAGGCAAGACTGGGCACTTCCCACGGTCGAGATTTTTCAAACCGGACTGATGTGGACGGCAGCAGACAACGGGCAAGATATCGACTGGGACTCAGCCGAAGCATACTGTGAAAATCTGACGCAGGGCTATTCGGACTGGCGACTGCCAACCATTGACGAACTCGAGGCACTTCACGATCCAGGTGTAGATTCTCACTATAAGATCAGGTCCAATTTTACGCTGACTGATTGTTGCCCATGGAGCTCTACGAAGGAAGGCTCGGGTCGGGCCTCGCACTTCGATTTCACCCTCGGCTCGCCCCAGCACTTCCCCCTCGAGTTCTCCTTGGGCGGCCGAGCATTGTGCGTGCGTTCCCAAAAATGATGTTGACCATTTGGTTCTTTGATCGTTCTGAAGACCGAGAAAGTAGATCATCGCCATCCCAGTTCAATCCCGACAGAATCCCAACCTGATCCCAGCTTAATCTGTTGAAAAATAAGGGCGATCCCAGCGCGGCCAACCCACATCAACATCGTCCTGAACGGGTTCGAAGAGCTCAAGCGGCTGGTGCCCACCGATAACTGAGACGAGCCAGAGCTCTCGTTGACTGGAGAGAGGCAAAGTGTGTCCGCTGCGGAGGAGCAGGGCTGGGGTGTATTCCGGCTCGGCCTCAGTTGGCAAACATCAACTTGACGGCGCGATTGGAGACTCGCTTTTCCCAAGCAGCAGGGAGACTATCCCCAGAGCAAACAGACCGGTTACTGCCAGAAAGGCCGGGCTGTAGCTTCCCCAGAGGTCATAAGAGGCCCCGGCCATGAGGGGCCCCAGGATGTAGGGCATCACGGTGGCCATGCTGATGAGGCCTGAGATGCTGCCGTAGTGGCGCAGGCCGAAATACTCCTGCACGATCAGCGGCACCAGCGTTCCGTATCCCCCCATGTGGAGTCCGAACAGGGGCGCCGAAACCCAGACCAGAGGGGGATCGGAGTAGGCCACCATCAAAACCACGGACACGATCTGAGCCACCAGGTTCACCACCAGGCAACGCCTTGCACCCCAGCGCTCAGCCAGCAGTCCGTAGAGAACCTTGCCGGCCATTCCCGCCGTAGCCAGCAGACCGAGTGCAATGGAGACGGAGGGGGTGGACATGCCCTCCGCCACCCAATGAGCTCCCACCTGCGCCAGGATGGTGCTGTAGGTGAACGAGGCCATCATAATGGCGAAGGTGATGGCGTAGAAGAAGGGGGTGCACAGGGCCTCGCGTACGTCCAGGCCCGGTAACCGGGAAGCGTCATCTGTGCGCCCGCTCTGGGTGGATCCTGGGACGCTTCGGGGAGACTCCCGGATGAAAAGCAACGCGAGTACGGCGATGGCGAAGAAGAGGAAGGCGAACGACAGGTAGGCCGCTTCCCAGGAGAAGGTCGCAAGAAAGAAGCCGGCGATCATTGGCAGCGTCAGGCCGCCGAAGTTGTTTCCCATCATGACCAGTCCCATCATGCGTCCCCGGCGGGCCTCGAACCAGATTCCGATCAGACGTCCTGCCGGCAGGAAGGACATCCCATTGAAGAGCACGAACTGCAGAAAGCTCAGGACGTACCAATGCCAGAGCTGGGACATGAGGGGACGAAGGAGAAAACTGAGCCCCCCGAGAAAGAGGGAGGCGACCATGATCTGCCTGGCCCCCAGGCGGTCCATGAGACGGCCGAGAAGAGGCGAAGCCAAACTGCCTACCGCCGCGAACGACAGGGAGGCGCTGATCGCGGTCCGAGGCCATCCGAACGCCTGCTCCAGGGGCTGGACGAAAAGACCGAAGGCGTAGCTGGAGGAACCCACTGCCAGAGCGGACGCCAGAAACAAGACGGCGACGCCCAGCCAGGAGTCCCGAATCGGCCGCGTCAGCTCCAGGGGAGCCGGGGTGCTCATGGGCGCCCATGGTAGCATCGAGGGCAGTCAACGTAGGGAAGCCAGACTTGGCCTTTCAGCCCCATCCTCATCAAAACACATCGATCTCGAGATCCACGGTAGCATTGGGTATTAGAGGATCGTTGCTGGAGATGCTCAGGCTACCGGACGTCTTTCCGAACTCCTTGGGGTCGAAGCTGACCACAACGGTGACCGCCCCACCAGAGGGTATGCTAACTGGACCCACAGGAGCCGCGCCAAAGCCGCCGTCGACAGCCAGGGTAGCATTCAGGGTTTCCTTTCCCCGGTTTGCCAGGACGATGTTCCTAGTCTCCACAGGCCCGCAGGGGTGTGAATCCTCTACATTTCGGCACTGATCAGTCCAGAACCAGGCTGAGTTCAGACTGAGCCCAGACGAGCTGAAGCAAGGATGTCAGAAGGACAAAATGAAGTCGGCCCACTTGTTTTTCCAAAGGGTTGAGTCCTACACCTCTCCGCTCTTGACCCAGCAACCGAGATGTGAAAAAAGCCTTTCGGACACTAGTCCCAAAATAAGCGCAAGTTCGAAAATAGACCCCTTTGTCGGCTCCGAGGAGCCATTTTGGAGACCTAAATTCTAAATTTCGGCGCGAAGTCACTCAGAACAGGCACGTCTTCAGCTGTCCTCCACGCCGATCGCTCAGGGAAAACGATTCTGCCCTCTTGGGGGGCGTTTGTAGATACACCTCGCCCCAGCTCTGGCGACCCTCGGAGCTACTTTATCTCCTTTCAGTTTCAGGTAGCTGGCCGGTGTTTCAACCACTTACTGCCTTCCAAGAGAAGACGGCTCCAACCATTGACATCCAGCAGCCGATAGACCAACTGTCGGCCCCTGCGCAAAATCTGGCAGGGCATTTCAATGACCTCTCGCAGGAAACGGCGATACTCCATCTTCACCAGCTCTCGGGCTTGCAGTCGCGCCGGCAGCACCAACCCCATCCAGGCCTTCAGATTCCAGGCTTGAGCCGCAATCACCAGATAGGCCCAGTTGGCTACCAGCGTATCCGAGGGCATCCGCAGGGCCTCGACTCCGTTCTTGAGCTGTTCAATGACGTTCTCCTGGTTGCAGCGCCGGTTGTTTTCCCGTACGACTCCCGCCGTTCCCAACGTTCTGGCCGAGATATTGGTGACATAAAAGTGGTAGCGCGTCTGCGGCAGCAGCCGCTTCTGGCCTTTCTCGACCAGGATCGTCTTGCGCAAGATCACCATCCGATAGGTTCGCTTCGCTTTGCTCGGACGGTAGTCGATCTCCGCAATCTCTTCCCGTTCCAGCGTCAGCGTCTTGAACCCGCGTCTCTTGACAATCTCCGGCTTCACTTTGTCCCGCCGCTGGCGCCGCTTCTTCCCTTTTCCTTTCCCCTGGCTGGGGCGCCCCAGCTCTTTCCATCTCGCTTCTGGCAACGCCTCCGCCCACTTGACGAAGCTCGGATGGGCGTCGATCCCGAAGTCAAACTCCACGCCCGCCTCCGTCCAACGGTCAAAATGAGCCGTCAGCGAAAAATCCGTGTCCCCGCGCAGGCGCACCTTCCGAAAACCCGCCTCTCGAACCAGCTCGATACTCCGATCCAGCCATTCGGCCGCTCCCTCATGAGAGGGACGGTTGCCCGAGCGGTTGACCGCATAGAGCACCTCTCCCGTATTGGCCAGCGTCACGATCAGCGGCGCATAGCCCCACTGCCCGTCGTAGCTGATCTCCATCCCTTCCTTGCATTCGCCGCTCGTGGGGGCCATCGTCCCATCCACGTCGATCTCCGCCCGTTGGAAGAAACGGGCCGGTTGTTGGGCCCAGACCTTGAGGCGGCTGGCATTGACGGCTTCCATCAGATCCACCACGTCGGGCGCGTCAAAGCGGCGCACAAAGTCTCCGGCCGTGCTGGGGGCGGGGATCTTCTCGGCTCCCACCGCCTCCAGGAAACTCACACTCTGACGTCGCAGTTCAATATCCTGATAGCGGGTCCCGCCCGTGGCCACGTTGTAGATCAGGCTCAGGACGTGGTCCGATTCGTGGTACGGTTGGTGGCGTTTGAGCAGCGTCACCGCCTGGTCAATGGCTTTCCCCAGCCCACTCCACTTCACCACCTGCTGCAGCAGCCCCAGACCACCGTAACTGACCGCACCCGTTTTCTCCGAGACCTCGTAGCTGATGACCTCGGGCGAGAGCACCGGTTTCGGGTCTTGACCGTTCCAGCTGGGGCTCAATCGCTGAGCAACCTCTGCTTCCCGTTTGCGGATGATTGCGCTATCCTTTTTATTCACCTGAAATGCCTCCTTTCGGCTTGTTCTGAAGTTTCTTTGACAACCCCAGAATACCCGTCAGGTCTGGCATTTCAGGTGTTTACATGTGGTTTAGTCCACTTTCATCTACTTCTTTTGGGTCTAGCCGGCACGTCACTTTGAGTCCTTTAGCTGTCGTTGTCTTCGCGATGAGTTGAACAATTGTTTCGTAGTCTCGTAAAGGTTCGCCGCGCCAGTTCGAAGAGATGAAAGAAAAGAGGCGGTGTTCGATCTTGTTCCATTTGCTGGTGCCGGGTGGAAAATGACAGACCGAAGCCGGGAGGCCCGTTTCGTCTGCGAACTTCTGCAACTCAAATTTCCAAAGGCGCAACCGCCAACCGTTGCTCCCGCCGGCGTCGGCGGTGATCAGTATCGTTCTTGCATTCGGATAGATCCATCTCCCTTCCTGGCGCCACCAGCCGCGAATGGAGGCGACCGCAAACGCTCCCGTGTCGTGATCGGTGCCGACATTGACAAAGCCGGTATTGCGCCCAATGTCATAAACGCCGTAAGGATAGGCACGGGGAACGTCGGGAGTGGGAAAGTCATGACCCTGAACCTTGATCGGCTGCCCGGCGGGAAGCCATTGCTGGCCCGCGTTGTCGTAGTTGCCGATGAGTTCTTTCTTCTTGGTATCCACGGAAATGACCGGACTGCCTTCCCTCAGGCAGTGTCTGACGGTGGCGCTGATGTGCCGAAACTGGGCGTCGCGGTCCGGATGATCTTTCCCTTCCTCGGTCTTCCGATTGCTCTGCAGACTGTAGTCGAGGTCGTGAAGGATCTCGCCACCTTCGTATGACTGACCGGGTGTTTGTGCCGGGCCAGTTCTTTCGCGATGGCCCGCGTGCTCTTGCAAATCCAACGCAACGGAGACTCCGGGTCACCCCGAGTTTGGACCTCGCTCATTTCTTCCAATTGCTCCACCAGCCCCGGGTCCGAAACCGTCAGGGGCTTGCGTCCCGCTCCGGGCCGCCGGATGCGGCCTTCCATGGGCACGAAACCCTCTTCGATTTCACGGATTCCTTTAGCGATTGCCTTGCGCGACAGTCCGCAGGCACGGCGTACCAAACTGACTCCGCCATGGCCCAACGCTCTCGCTTCACTGGCCGCCATAATCCGCCGCGTTCGTTCATCCAACAGGGGCCATACAGAGCGGAATTTCTCCGTCAATTCGGTCAGCGTATCCATGCATGTGCAGCATAGCATTACTAACTATATATTGACACCTTTATTTATTTACTCCTCCTTAGCGGAGGAACGGGCCCGCAATCGCCAGCAACTGCTCCAGGCGACCGAGCTGGAGTTGGAGAAGATTGTCCAGGCAACGCAACGTCCGAAGCGTCGCTTCAAGGGCAAGGATCGGATTGCCCTGCGGGTGGGCAAAGTCCTCAACCGCTACAAAGTGGGCAAGCATTTTGTCCTGGAGATCGGCGAGGAGTCCTTCTCCTACCAGCGCCGGCAGGAGCGCATCGAGCAGGAGGCGGCACTGGACGGGATCTATGTGATTCGCACCAACCTGGCCCGCGAGCAAATGGATGCCGAACAAACGGTGGCTGCCTACAAGGGGTTGTCCGTCGCCGAACGGGCCTTCCGCAGCTGTAAGAGTGTCGATCTGAAGGTCCGACCCATTTACCACCATCTGGAGGATCGGGTCCGCGCTCACGTCTTTCTGTGCATGCTTGCCTACTACGTCGAGTGGCACATGCGACAGAAGTTAGCTCCGATCCTGTTCGACGACGAGGATCCCGAGGCGGGGAGGCAGCTTCGCGATTCGGTGGTGGCACCCTCTCAGCGCTCTCCTCAGGCCCTCCGCAAGGCTCACCGCAAGCGCACCGTTGAGGGTGGGCCCGTGCACAGCTTTCAGACCTTGCTCAGCGATTTGGCCACGATCTCCAAAAACCGGATTCAGCCGCAGTTGCCCGGCTCAGCAGCCTTCGACAAAATCACCCGTCCCACATCGCTTCAGCAGCGAGCCCTGGATCTCCTCGGCGTTCGTCTATAATGTACCCAGTACCGACGCAGCTGATTTGTAGCATTACCCCAATCTTAACAATAGGTTACATCACTTTTCTACGAGGTAACTTAGGCTTAGCAGCGCCACCGGCTGCGCCGGATCGTACATGCAAGAAACTATTCGAGTCATAAAAGCCTGAAGCGCCAGCGAGGGGTTGGGGTTCTGCGAGCTGCGTCGTGTAAAATCCAAATGAAGTTTCAGCTTAGGGTTTCCCTCCATGGATCGGAAGGCAAAGCAGGTGATCGGCAGCGTGGAATATCACGTGGCCGAAGCCGAGTACTTTGAAAAGCGGACGCTGCGGCGCTACGCCGGTGTCTGGTCGTTGTGGGCGCTAGGCGTCGGAGCGGTGATCTCGGGCGATTTTTTCGGTTGGAACTTCGGGCTTGGTGTCGGTGGCTTTGGTGGCCTGGCGATCGCAACCGCCGTCATCGCCGTCATGTACATTGGCATGTGCTATTCGATCGCCGAGATGTCGCCAGCACTGCCGCACACGGGCGGCGCCTATTCCTTCGGCCGTTCAGCGATGGGTCCCTGGGGCGGCTTCGTCACCGGTCTGGCCGAGACCATGGAATACGTCCTGACGCCGGCGGTGATTGTGGTCGGGATCGGCGGCTACATGGGCGCAATCTTCAACGACCTCTTCGGAATCGAGATAGCCGCACCGATCTGGTGGATTGTTTCCTATGCGATCTTCGTCGGTCTCAACATCTGGGGTGTCGAGATCACCTTTCGCTTCTCAGTCTTCATCACCTTCCTTGCACTCCTGATTCTGGCAGTTTTCTGGATCGGTGCCATCCCCCATTTTTCCTGGGAACAGGCGCTGAACATCCAACCGAAGAAAGGGGCCAGCGTGTGGCTCCCCTTCGGATGGAAGGGTGTCGCGGCCGCCCTCCCCTTTGCCATCTGGTTCTACCTTGCCATTGAGCAGCTCCCTCTGGCAGCCGAAGAGTCGCATGACCCCAAGCGTGACTTGCCCAAGGGGCTACTCTGGGGGATCCTGACACTGATCATCGCGTCGGTGTTGACGCTGTTCCTTAACTCGGGCATTTCACCTGGAGCGGCAGTGGTCGGGCGCTCTGATGAGCCACTGTTTCTTGCCTTCAAGACCATCTTCGGTGACGGGGTGGGATCCTCGTTGCTGGCGCTGATCGCGGTTGCGGGTTTGATCGCCAGCTTCCACACGATCATCTATGCTTACGGCCGCAACATCTACTCGCTCTCACGGGCCGGCTACTTTCCCCACTGGATGTCGGTGACTCATGCCAGCCGCAATACTCCCCACATCGCGCTGATTGTGGGAGCGGCCCTGGGCTTCGTCGTGGCTCTGATCATCGAGTTTGGCGAGGCCATCTTCGGCGATGTTCCGGTGGGGGCGGTTCTGCTGAACATGGCCGTCTTCGGCGCGGTCATTGCTTACCTGATGCAGATGGTCGCATTCGTGCTTCTTCGACGGAAGCTACCTCACATCGAACGCCCCTATCTCAGTCCGCTGGGCAACGCTGGAGCCATTGTTGCAGGCTCGATCGCTTTCGTCACTTTGATCTTTCTCTTCCTGAACGACGATTATCGTGTCGGTGTCTACGGATGTGCCCTCTGGTTCGCGTCTGGGATCATCTACTTCGGGGTCCATGGCCGAAAGACCCTGGTCTATTCGCCGGAGGAAGCATTCGCGGTCAGGCATACGGCTGTCACTACTTCGAAGTGAGCGGCCATCGTTAGTGTACTAGTACGTTCCAGTGCCACTACTGTCCGGCTAAAAGTCGAATGATATCAAGTGGTTAGCGATGCGACCTACTGGCCTTGCACGTCCCAATTCCTAAGTGGTTGAAGAATCAGGAGTTGCTAGAACGGGGTAATGCTGAAAATTGGCGTTAGCTTCTGGAGTGTTGACGCCCTGAGCGCACGAGAACGAGGTGAATCCTGAAGGGATTCCGTATTTCAGCCCAGGGTTTCCGAACCCTGGGTCAACGTCGTCTCCCCTTGGATTTCAACCCTGAATGGGTGCGTACAGAAGGGCAGCGAGTGGGTCAGGACGCAACCCCTACAGAGTTGATTAACAAGGGGTTAAATCTCTTACCCAGGGTTCGGAAACCCTGGGCTGGAATACGCAATCCCGTTGGGATTGACCTGGCTTGGTCGGACGGGATCCATTTCCCATCGTTTCCGACGCCAGGGTCGAACCGAACCCACACGAGTCGGGTAGGGGCGGCAGTCCGAGTTGAAGTCGATTCCAGCGTACTATCCTTGTAACTAATTGATTAGACTTATGTTATCAAGATATCTGAATAGTTCAACCGGACAGCAGTGTTCCAGTGTACTTAGTAGCACGAGTCGCTTAAACTCATGCCTCATGCTCACCTCTGTCTCTTGCAAGGCCGTGGCCCCCTGGCGACTGAAGCTCCACGAGATCATTTTCGAGGCCGACACGACCCCTGGAAAAACCTTCGACATCATTCTGCTGGTCGCGATTCTTCTGAGCATCGTGGTCGTGAGTCTTGAGACCGTCGAACAATTCGATTCATACGACTCGGTGTTCAAGGTAACCGAGTGGGTCTTAACCGTTCTTTTCACGGTTGAGTACGTGTTGCGGCTGGTCTGCGTGCCTCGGGCTACTCGCTACGCCAGGAGCTTCTTTGGCATTGTCGATCTCTTCTCCATCTTGCCGACCTACCTTACGCTGTTCGATGTGGGATCCCGGTCCCTCGTCGTGATTCGCGCGTTCCGGCTCTTGCGTGCCTTTCGTGTTTTCAAGCTGGCGCGCATGCTGACTGAGGCGGCCACCATGCGGCAGGCGCTGTGGGATGCTCGGGGCAAGATCGTCGTGTTCTTGACGACTGTTCTCATTGTCGTCACGGTCTCGGGCGTGGCCATGTATGTGATCGAAAACACTTTCGTCAGTTCCAGCGAACCGAGCCAGTTTACGTCGGTTCCGCAAGCAATGTATTGGGCTATTGTCACCATGACGACCGTCGGCTACGGCGACATTGTCCCGACCGGATTCGTTTCCGCGGAGTTGGTGAGCTCCAAGTTGAGCCGGCCGGTGTCGACCCAGGCCTGTCCCCACTGTATGGCCGAGGGACACGAGCACGACGCTGTTCACTGTAGGCATTGTGGTGGGAAGCTGTAACCCGTGAGTCGGTGCTGGGGACTCTCGTTCCTTACCAGTTTGTGATTGAACCGTCTGGCCGTCGATTCAGCGGGGCGCCCTCTACCCGTTCTGTGACCTCGGCTACGAGTTTCAGCTTGTCCGTATCGACTTCCACGCCGAGACCCGGTCTCTCGCTGGGCCAGAGCTTGCCATCCCGGAAGTCATAGCTCAAAGGTAGGTGAGCCAGCTCCTGATTCCGGCCGCCTAGCATCTCCATCAGAACGGGTCCTGGAAAGGCGTTGCAAGCATGAACCAGGGCTGCGGTTGCGATGGGTCCGGTGGAGTGGGGTACGAGCCCGACGTAATGGGTCTCGCACAACGCTGCGATCTTCATGAACTCGGTAATGCCTCCGGCGTTGGGCAGGGAAACCCTGGAGTAGTCGATCAGACGCTCCTCGATCATCTCGTTGATGTCCCAGCGGTCACCGAACTGCTCGCCCACGGCGATAGGCACCTTCACTCGGGGACGCAGCTGACGGTAGACTCCCGGCTTTTCGCTGCGAACGAGGTCTTCGACGAAGTAGGGCTCGAGGTCCTCAATGAGCGAGGAGAGTCTGATGGCGTCGGGCATGTCCAGACGGGTGTGATAGTCGATCGCCCAGTCACCCTGGGCGCCCACGCCCTTGCGGACCTCCACGCAGAGTTTGTGGGTGTCGCGGACGGACTGACGCGGGTTGAACGCGGGACCTGAACCCAGGGTGCTGATTCGATACGCACGGAAGCCGGCGTCCATGCAGGCGCGGGCTGCCTCTCCCCGGCTCTGGTAGCCGGGGAATCCAGTCGAATAGCACTCGATGTGTTTTCGCACCGGGCCGCCGAGGAGCTGGTAGACCGGTACTCCGAGCGCCTTTCCCTGGATGTCCCAGAGCGCCAGGTCGAGCGCGCCCAGAGCGTGGATCTTCTCGCGTCCCGGAGGGTAGAAGTGTCCTCGATACATCAGCTGCCAGAGATGTTCAATCCGCGCAGGGTTCTCTCCGATGAGCAGGCCCGCGCACTGCCGAATCGTGTCGGCCGAGCCTCCTTCGCCCACTCCGGTGATGCCTTGGTTCGTCTCCACAACGGAGACGTGGGCACTCTGGTTGAACATCACGCGAGAGGGTGCTTCATAGAAGCGGATCCGCGTGATCTGCATTGAGGCCAAGGCCTCGCGCGCCTTCGCCTGGACGTGGGTACTGGCGGCGATACCCAATCCGGCGGTCCCGGCCGCGGTCAGCGAGCCGAAAAAGTGTCTTCGGTTCATGGAGTCATACCTTTCTTGTCGAGCTAGATGAAGACCGAGTGTCCAGCAAATTGCTCCCCTACGCA
The DNA here is from genome assembly GCA_965219855.1 of Acidobacteriota bacterium. Lineage (GTDB taxonomy): Bacteria > Acidobacteriota > UBA6911 > RPQK01 > JAJDTT01 > CAUZIZ01. Next base: position 139,785 of record CBDCOR010000001.1, on the reverse strand, counting down.
AGAGAGAGTTGTCGGCGAGGCCACCGCTACGTCCCTCGACTGAAGTTTCTTTCCTGTACGATTCGGCGTAGCCGGGCGCCCGGCCAACCTGAAACTTCGACGTAGCTTTGGCCTCCAGGCCGAAGTCTTCCCTTTTCGAGCCGTTGGCTCGACGACCGGCGGCCTGGAGACCTGCGTTACACCCGGGACCCTGACGCCTCAAGGTCCAAGTGGCGTGGTAGACTTGCTCGACCCATCCTTCGCGAAAGTATTCGGATGTTGTCCAAACGTCAGTGGACCAGAAAAGCTTGTTTTGGGCGCTCGCTTGGGGGAGTGCTCTCCTTTCTGACAATTTTGGCTCTGAGTTCCCCATCTCTATGTGCCCAGATGGGCACGGGAACCCTCCTCGGGACCATCCGGCAGGAAAGTGGCGATTTCGCTCCCGATGTTGAGGTGGCCATCCAGCGTATCGAGACCAACGAGACCTTCCGGCTACTGACCAATCTCAAAGGCGACTACCGGAGGGGCGGCCTTCCCCCGGGGAGCTATAAGATTACGGCATCTTTGCCGGGCTATGGGACCCAAGTTCGGACCCACGTTCAACTATTGGTAGGGCAGATCCAACAGGAAGATTTTCGTCTCCTGATGGGAGATCTTGGGGCCACTCAGTCAACCCGGAGTCAGTCCGTTTTCTCGGGGTCTAACCGAGAGGATCTGGGGCAGGTGATCGACCAGGAAAAGCTGGAGAGCCTGCCGGTCAACACTCGCGACATGGGACAGCTGGCCAGCCTGGCTGCGGGAGCTGCTCCCAGCAGCGAAAGCCGGAGCCGGAGTGTCAAAGTGCTGGGTATGAGGCGTAACGACAACCTCACCTACATCGATGGCACTCTCTTTACCCACGGTGACGGATCTGCCGCCTTCCAGGCCAGTCCCGACGCGCTCACGGGTCCTGCGAGGGTGGTCCATCCGGGCTATCTCCAATTTTCAGGATGGGGGCGCGCGCACAGTAACTCTGCCCGGGGATCCCCTGGATGCCGGGTCAGAGTCTTCCCAGTGGCCGGATCGGATCCGCGACGCTAATCTACCTTCTTCTCAGAGGACTCCCTCCCGCTGGTTCGACGCTGGTGCGTTTGTGCTTCCTCCAGCTTTTCAGTACGGAGATGCCGGACGCGGCGTCGTAGAGGCTCCGGGCCTGTTGAACTTGGACATCTCTCTTCGAAGGACTTTTCTCCTGGGCGAAAGGCGAAGGTTCGAGGCCAGGCTGGAAGCCTTCAACGCCACCAACCGATCCAACTTTGTAGTCAGAGCGCAGCAGCAGACCCTCCAGTACGGAACCAGTGGCTTTGGCGTGCTGGCCCAGGCCTTGCCAGCACGACAAGTCCAGCTGGGGCTGAAGCTCTATTTCTGAAGCGGACCTCGACGCTGACTCGAAACACGTCCGTTCGAAGCCGTTGAGGGTTTTGGGATTCCTTCATCTCGGTAGATAGAGTAGGATCGCTTCATGTCCTCAACCCCGGCGATCCTGGGTGGGACCCGGGCCGTTACTACCGACCCCGGTTCGATCTTCGACTGGCCCCTGATTGGACCGGAGGACGAGGAAGCCGTCCTGGAGGTTCTGCGCCGCGGAGCCATGTCGGGTATCGATGTCACTCAGCAGTTCGAAAGCGAGTTGGCGACCTGGTTCGGACGGCGTTTTGCCCTTTGTCACAATACCGGGACTGCGGCGATTCATACGGCTCTTTTCGCTTCTGGTGTCGGAGTCGGTGATGAGGTCATCTGCCAGAGCCTGACTCTGTGGGCTTCGGTCATCCAGGTCTTCTCGCTAGGGGCGACCGTCGTCTTCTCCGAAATTGACCCCCAGACGCTGACGCTGGATCCCGCCGACATCGAACATCGGATCAGCGACCGGACCAAGGCCATAGTTGTGGTTCACTACTGTGGACACCCCGCGGACATGGACCCGATCCTCGAGATAGCGGCAAGGCACCGCCTGAAGGTCATAGAGGACGTTTCGCACGCCCAGGGGGGACTCTATAAAGGACGTCGTCTGGGCACCCTGGGTGATGTGGGTGCGATGTCTATGATGTCGGAGAAGAGCCTTGCTTGCGGTGAGGGAGGCTTTCTTATTACCGACAACGAGGAGCTCTACGAGCGAGCCGTGGCCTTCGGTCATTACGAGCGTACCCAGCAGCTGAAACACCCTCAGCTCAGGCCCTTCGCGGGCATGCCGCTGGGTGGCTACAAGTACCGGATGCACCAGCTCTCATCGGCGTTGGGACGGGTCCAGCTTCGTCACTATCAAGAGCGAATTGAGACGATTCAGAATGCCATGAACTACTTCTGGGACCGGCTAGAGGGTGTCCCTGGTCTCGTAGCCCACCGGCCTTCTCCAGACTCGGGAAGCACGATGGGAGGGTGGTACTCGCCACATGGCCTGTACACGACCGAGGAACTGGGAGGTCTTTCGATCGCCAGGTTTTGTGAGGCGGTTACTGCCGAGGGTGTTCCCATCTCCCCCGGAGCCAATCCCCCCATGCACCTGCATCCCTTGCTGAATGAAGCGGATGTCTACGATAATGGTCGACCCACACGAATCGCCCATTCGGCCCGGGACCTGCGTCAGCCCCCGGGAAGTCTGCCCGTGACGGAAAGCCTTCCCTTGGCTTGCTATTCTGTCCCCTGGTTCAAGCGCCACGATGTCCGGATCATCGACGAACACGCCGACGCCTTTCGCAAGGTAGCGGAAGCAGCAGCCGCTCTATTGTAGCAGCTGAGCAGGCCATACGGGTCTTCACGCGCGGAAGCGAATCGAGTAAGGGGCCACGCTATAGTTCGGCTGGAATAGCTCTGAGGAGGAAGATTTCATGATTTGCACGACCTTCAAGGACCTGTGCCGTTTTCAGCTCATGGTGGCTTTTGTGCTGAGTCTGGGCCAGTCGGCCTGGGCTGGCTCACAAAGGGGCACTGTAGATGAGCCGCCAGTCTTCCGTTACAAGTTTCTGGTCATCGATGATCAGCCCTTGCTGGAGAGCCACAATCTACGTCGCAAGGTCAATCAGGCCGTCAAGCGTAAGGAGCCGGTGATGCGCCTGGACGCTCCCTGGGAAACGGACCAGGACCAGCTCAACTACACGTGCATCCTTTACGACGAGGAAGAGAAGATCTTCAAGATGTGGTACACGCTCATGCGCTGGCATGGGGGCACCTCGGACGGTCCTCGAGGCGTGGCTTACGCCACCAGCAAGGATGGTCTCGACTGGGAGAAGCCGGTCCTGGGGCTCGTCGAGGTCGACGGCTCGCGTGAGAACAACATGGTCATCGGCTTCAAGCGCAACTTCACCTACACCATCATCAAGGATCCCAGCGACATTGCTGCCCGCCGTTACAAGATGATTTTCAGCACCTATGCCGAGGAGGCCCTGTGGGCGGGACATCACTCTTCCCTCAACCTGGCCTACTCTCACGATGGGCTGCACTGGGAACGTCCCAGACATGTCAACCCCGTCCTGCGAGGCATCAGCGACGACAATTGCACCCTGTTCTATGATGAAGACCGGCGCAAGTATGTGCTGACGACTCGAAGGGTTCCCAACTCCCCGCGGGACATCTCCCAGTATGAAAGTTACGATCTGGTCAACTGGGAGGACAAGGGCAGGGTGTTAGTGGCTGGCGACGAGTTGGATCCTCCGGAGCTCTATAACATCTACGACATGCCCGTCTTCCGCTACGAGGGCTTCTTCCTGGGCATGATCAATCCCTACTACGTCCATCCCTTTGCCCCAACCTATGGGGCTTATCACAAGCCTCCCGACTATCCCAAGGCCAAGGTGGGCCAACTGGAGATCTCGCTGGCCTATAGCCGAGACGGCCAGAAGTGGCACCGCCCCGACGATCGCTCGCCGGTGGTTCCCATTGGCAAGCCGGGGGAGCAAGACGGAGGTGTGATCTTTCCCTGTGAGAATCCCGTGGTGCGGGACGGGGAAACCTGGATCTACTACACCGGCAACTTTATCAGCCACACCTGGTGGGACTGGCTCAGCTATGACTTTTCGAAAGGGACCCGCAATCTGGCGGTTCTGATGCTGGCCCGCATGCCCGAGGATCACTGGGTGTCGCTGGATGCCGGGGTCAGTGAAGGCTGGGTGATGACCAAACCCTGGGGACCGCCCTACGAGATCTTGGTGAATGCCGATGCTGCTGGCGGGTCCATAGAGGCAGAGCTGATCACGCCCTACGGAGAACCGATCCAGGGCTTCACTCGTGCGGACTCCATTCCCCTGAAGGTGGACGGAGTCGAGCAGAAGCTGAGCTGGAAGGGCGGCAGGTTCCCCTACGATCTCAGCGTCGAACAGTACGGGGGTGTCTGCCTGAAGTTGTATCACACCCGGGCCAAGCTCTACTCCTACACCTTCACCCTTCCTGACCCAGATGGCGAACTGGCCCGGAACAAAGCCAACGCACGCTGGCTCGACGTGATCAAGCACCGTTCCGATCAGTGGGGTCTCCACTCCACCGAGCCAGCCACAGGGGTGTCGCCGTTTCCTCGGCACCAGTCCAACCCTGCCACCGGACGGGAAGACTTCGGGGAGCGGATGCAGAAGTCCATCCGCGACAAATCTCGCCAAGCTCGGTGAAGGAGCCTCATCAGGTTAGCCCGCATTTCTCATCGCTAGTCTACTACGTCGCCGCAATCATCCGCCCTGGCTGCGTTATGCTCGGTCGGCCTCCTCGACGTACTGTCAAAGTACGACAGCGGCGGCCTCGGTCGCAAGCCTTGCCAGGACGGCCCTTGCGGCGCCTCGCTACGACAAGCGATGAGAAATCCGGGTTAGGTGGGATCTAAGACCTGGTCCAGGTGCAGGAACATGATTCGAGAGTACTGAAAGATCCAAGGAGAAAAAAGAATCAGCTCGACCGTGACCACCAGCGAGAGAAAGCCGATCGAGAATCCCTGCCACCAGAGATAGGCAGCAGGAGGAAAACCAAGCAGTACGGAAAATCCGTAGGCGAAGTACATCGCGCCAACAAAGTACCCCGGTTCCCTTCGGTCGAATCTCAGGTCGCATACGCCGCAGTTTCGCCTCATACGAAATGAGGTGGCGAAAACCTGTCCACACAGGCACCGCGAACATCTGCGCCGAAGTATCGCCTTGAATCTCATCCGCTGCTGAAATTTCCTCGCTATCCCCGAACCCTAAACCTGAGTGTACTTAGTCTTTTCGAAGGAAACACTACTCCACCGGACCAGGGTGGTCAATTGATGGGGAGGGCGGCAGGCCGGAGGCTTCCGCTACTTGAACCTCAGCGAATACAGATCGGCGTCCTTCATGACGATGCGCAGCCGGACCGGCTTCCCAGCGATCCTCTTCAAGGGGGTGTCGGAAGTGGCCTTGGGATGGGACCGTTTCCAGTTGACAGCGTGCTCGATTTCGTCACCCCAGATGAGCGGTGAATCCTCCAGAGCGAAGCCGGGGAGCGGCCTGCCCCCGGCATCCTGGATCTCTAATTGAAGGCTGCCCGCGGCCGAAGTAGAGAAGTTGAGGACTAGATTATCTCCCTGGAACTGCAGAGGCCTGGTCAGCAACTCGCCGCCCGCGTAATCCGCATGCAGGGAAGCAAAACCATCGGTGTGCAGAAACATCCGCTCCAGGTGGGCGCTGGGAGAAGTGTAGTGGCGGGCCACATAGATCGATACCTCATCGTCGGCAGTAGGGACGACTCCGGCCGAGATCATATTGGTGCGGTGAACCCAGCTCTTGGGATGCCGTCCGGGACGCACGAAGGCTTCCATGAAACGCCGATCCCAGTGCACCCCGTCCCGGCTGGTCATGAAAACCCCTTCCGAGACGCCCGCGCTGGGAGCGTTCTCGTGATAGGTCCTCCATTGAACGAAACGCTTGGGAAAGGCCAGGTAGATATGGGGGGCCCGGAAATAGGGTCTGGTGGCGTTGGTGTAGAGCTGTTCCCTGGGGGTGTCGCCATAGTCGGCAAACCGGCCTGGAGTCCAGTTGATGAAATCCTTGGAAGAGGCGAACTTGATCGTCCGGACCCCGTCGAGACCTTGCCGATAGAGGGACACGTAGAGTTGGCGCACCGAATCCCAGAAGGCCACATTCAGAGAATCGAAGGCACCATCGGTGATAATGGGCTTCTCCTGGAGCTTGCTCCAGTGGATGCCGTCGGGAGAGACAAAGCCGAGGAGGACCGGCTTTCCGTCGAGCCGACCCGAACCCACTGCCTTGTAGCGCTGGGAGGCCGGAGCGGCTGGATTCCCATCCTTGAAGGGAGCGAAATTGTGACCTCCATTCTGGTTGCCGATCCAGACGATGTTGTTGTCCTTGGACCCCTGGAACTCGATCAGTCCCAGAGAGGGACGCGTCCAGTGTATGCCGTCCTTGCTCTCGACATAACAGGCTACCTGCTCGTGCACGGGAATCGGTACCTCGCCTGGTTCCAGCAGGGAGGGAAAGGTGTAGCCCTCATGGCTGCTGCCGCGGTAGTACATGCGGTAGAGGTCTCCGTCCTTGAAGACGGTTTGGTAGAGGCTGGTGGTCCCCTCCCAGGGTTTATCGAAGCTCAGGACCTTGCCCCCCGACTGGGGTTCCTGAAGTTGGAGCCGAAGTCCCTCCATGGACTCGATCAGGTAGTCGTCGACGAAGAGTTCCAGTCTGGATCCAATTTCGAGTGGTTGCTCTTCTTCCTCCTCTGCTGATCCGGCCAGGGGCACTCCCAGGGTTAGCAACAGTGTCATCAAGACAGGTGTGAAAAGGTGTCCTCGCATCGCAAGCTCCCCTCTTAACTGCACCATTTGTCCTCGATATCAGCCATGCTACTCGAATCGAGCTCAACTGGGTAGTGCGGGCTCTACCAATCGCCGCTCCGACAGTGAGCTAGGTCCCCTTGCTCGACGAAAAGTTCGAAAACTGATCAAGTTTGGTGGGCAGGTACAAAAAGCCCCTTTCCCCAGCTACGATTGGCTGGACTGATGCTCGGTGTTCCGGGGTCGTTTATTTGTGGCCGTGGCCTGTCGGCGCTGTCTCGGTTTACGGGATCCTAGTAGGGGTCAAAGGGATGAACTCGCGAAACGCACGTTCAGCTTGGTTCCGACGTTGATGTTGTCTTCAAGATGGATGAACAGGAGTGGGGCGAAGGAAAGCCGGTAGCAGTGAAGTATGCGCGAAACGTAGTTGGTGCCGCCTCGCACCGGGGAAGTCGCGTAGACCGCACTTCCGCATTCGAGGAGTAGGCCCCCTAATGCCGATACGGGGGACCGGCGCCGCTGGCCGCTGAGCGGCAGGCGTTGGGCGGAGTTTTGATGTCCAACGGCCAATGAATGAAAACCCTATTATCGGCTGCACAAGGCCCGGTCCCCGGCCTTCTGGATTGGAGTGTAGACAACGGTCATCCCCTCTAGTAGTCTTCTCGGAGTAGGGATGTCGCGGCTGGTCGGGATCATCGATTTGATTCTCCGTCCAGCGACCCCGGGCACCCTGGATAAGTTCTTTTTCTGATTGCGGTGAAATAGTTCGGCGAGACACAACAGTAGTGGGCTGAAGTGGGTCGTAAGAGCTGACAGTCACTCTTAGACAATTCCATCGAGGACTGGTCAGGGAGACTGCGGGATACTGGCTTACCCTCAGCTCCCGCTGACCACTTGCCTCGGGCGCTCCGTGCCGAAGACGGAACCCGGTAGCACAAGTCGACTCGCCCCAACCCGTCGATTCGCACGAGGTCTCGAAAATGGCCGTCAGCAAGCCGTTGCGCTCCGAATCGCGGCCGATGAAGGCTGCGTCTGGTTCGTGTCGCGCCTGGGCCGCTTTAGCGTGCTCGATTCTCGTCCTATCGTCGTTTTTGGGTGCGCAAAGCAGCTCCGGGACGATCCTTGGCCGGATCATGGACCCCTCGGGTTCGATCCTCCAAGGTGCTCAGGTGACTGTTTCCCAGCCAGCTACTGGACGATCTCGGACGGTCGAAACGAATGAGTTTGGAGACTATCTGGTTCCCTTTCGCCCGCCTGGCGACTACAGGGTGTCAGCCAGGTACGAGGGATTGCAGCTAGTTGAACGGGAAGGCATTCGTCTTCTGGTCAATCAGCGGGCACGAGTGGACATCGTGCTGCCTGCGGGAGATGTGAGCTTCTCGGTAATAGTCACGGAGGACGCGCCGCTGATCGAAATGGACTCGTCGTCCCTGGGGGCCGTAATTGACGACCACAAGGTCAAGGAACTTCCGCTAAACGGGCGCGATTTCTTTGAGTTGACCTACATCGTGGCCGGCGCAGTGCCGGGCGCAGAAGAGTCGCAGAATTCCACTCAGGGTGGTGCTGTAGCCGTCAATGGGATGCGCGAGCAGTCGAACAACTTCCTGCTGGATGGAGTCGACAACAATAACCAGTTCCTGAATCAGTTGACGGTTCCTCCGCCTGTGGAGGCTGTCCAGGAATTCAAGATCCAGTCCGGTGTCTATGGGGCGGAATTCGGGTCTCGTGCGGGTGCTCAGCTCAATGTCGTGACCCGCTCGGGCACCAATCAGTTTCGGGCCACGCTCTACAACTTTCATCGCAATGCGGCTCTGGATACAAGAAACTTCTTCGATCCTTCCGACCGAGACATTCCGCGCTTCGTTCGGAATCAGTTTGGAATGGCTGGAGGGGGTCCTATCGTCCGCGACAGGACCTTCTTTTTCGCCACCTACGAAGGACTGAGAGAAACCAAAGGAATCACGCGTTTGGCGACCGTCCCGCCGTCAGAGTTCATTGAAGGAGATTTTTCGTCCCTTCCGTTTCCGATCATCAATCCGTTCACCCAGCAGCCCTTCCCGGACAACCGAATACCTCGGGAAGCGATGAGTCCAACCGGCGCTGCTCTGGCTGGGTTCTATCCTGCACCAAACAGCATGCAGGCAGGTGGCAACCTCCTGAGCCAGCCGCTGCGTGAGGCGGAAGTGGATCAGTTCCTGGCTAGGGTCGACCATCGAATCGGGGAGAGTGATTCCTTGTTGTTTCGGTATGCCTTCTGGAATGAGGACCGTTTCGATCCGTTCGATCCATTCCTTGATCCGACGAGCATTCCCGGATTCGGGACCTTTACTTCGAACCGAGGGCAGAACGTTGCCTTTCGCTGGAATCACGTCTTCTCAGCCGCCGTTATCAACGACCTCAGCCTTGCCTACAATCGTGCTCATCGGAGCATTCTTCATGAGAACGTAGGGAACGACATCACTTCTGCAGTTGGCATATCCGGGTTCTCGACCGACCCCAGGGACATCGGCTTCCCGGCCACCCAGGTGGTGGGATTCGATTCTCTGGTTGAGAGCATTACGCTGCCGCTCGGCGAGGCCGACAATACCTACCAGATTCTGCAGGCGTTGAGCTGGCAGATCGGGGGACACTCCTACAAGGTTGGGATCGATGCTCGCCAGTTCCGCTCCAACGGTTTCTTGAATATCCTTGCTCGCGGGGAGTTCCATTACACTGGCGCCGCCACCAACCACCCCGTGGCCGATCTTCTGCTGGGCCTGCCTACGGTGGTCCTGGGCACGTCCGGGGACACCAATTTCAATCTCCGGACCAACTCGATCAATGTCTACTTTCAGGACAACTTCAAGGTCTCGAACAACTTTACGGTTAACTACGGCGTTCCATATGAGTACAACCAGCCGGCGCGCGCGAGCTCTCGAATCGGCTCACCGTACCGGACCTGGAGTCGCCAACGCCGCGCTTTATCACCTGCGGAACGGAGGGCATTCCTGCCGGCTGTTACGACGACGACAAGAACAATTTTGCTCCCCGGCTTGGTTTTGCCTGGAGTCCGGGCGAGTCGCTCACGGTCGTTCGGGCGGGCTACGGTATCTTCTACGACATTGGCATTCTCGAGGTCAATCGATCTCCACGAATCAACCCCCCTAACTTCGACATCGTCGGGGCTATTTTTCCGTTCCTCACCAACCCGCTGGGGGGAGACACTTTTCCGAGTGCGATCGTCTCCACCAATGAACTGGACTTTCCTACCGCCTACGCTCAGCACTGGACGCTCAATGTCCAGCACGCTCTGTTCCATGATTTCTTATTGGAAGCGGCCTACGTGGGATCAAATGGGGTCAAGTTGTTGGGGAGGAACAACTTGAATCAGCCACGACCGGGTGGGACTCGACCCTTCCCCGCCTACGGCGCGATCGCATTTGGTGGACCCTTTTCACGCAGCAGTTACAACGCTCTGCAGCTGCGAGCTGAAAAGCGCTTCTCGGATGGGTTCACCTTCCTTGCAAATTATGCGTTTGGGAAGTCGATAGACGATACGTCGGCTTGGCTGGGTTCTCTCGGTGCAGGCAATGGCCGTCCACAGGACAGCCAGGATCGCCGGGCTGAGCGGGGACTTTCCGATTTTGACAGCAGGCATCGGTTCGTGCTCAGCTACGTGTGGGAGGTTCCGTCTGGCCGCGGGCGATGGTGGGGGACCGACAGTGGCTTTGCCAACGCTCTGTTGGGAGGATGGCAGACGAGCGGGATCCTGACGTTCTAGTCGTCGAGGCCATTTACTCCGCTCCTCGTCGGGACCAACGACAGCAACACCGATAACGGCCAGGGGGTTGGTACGGGAACGGATCGGCCGGACCTGGTGGGGGATCCTCACCTGGACGACCCGGATCCGGCTCTGTGGGTTAATCCGACGGCATTCGCCCGGCCGGACGGCACTTTCGGGACGGCCGGCAGAAACTTCCTGAGAGGGCCTGGCTTTCGATCGGTTGATCTGGCCCTGATGAAGCAGTGGTTGATTGGCGACCTTAGTGCGATCGAGTTTCGAACGGAGTTCTTCAACTCGTTCAATTGGTCCAACTTCAATTTGCCAATCAACGATTTCAACAACCCCAACTTTGGTCGGGTCAACTCGGCTAAGGATTCGCGTCAGATTCAGTTCGGACTGCGTCTGAGGTTCTAGAGATGCGGAAACGTAGTGCCCCCCTCGGGGGCACCATGTCTCGTGTCGATGTCAACAGAAAGGGGATTGTCATGCACTACAGATCAATTCTGATTCTATCGACGCTGCTTTTGGTCGCTGCCGCTGCCTGCACCAACTCTGAGCAGGTCATGGAGGAGAAGTGCAAGGCCGAGGCCGAGAGGTTTTTTAACGCCGTCTTCAACGAGGGAGATGTCGGAACCATCAAGGATTCGATCGCTCCCGGCTACGAGTTCAACGGCTTTCCGTCGAGCGCTTCGGCCCTCGAGCAGAGCATGAAAGCACTGCTGAGCAATTTTGAAGGGCTCCCGAAAACTGACGGTCGACAGTCTGATCGCGGAGGGGAATACCGTGGCTATTCGTTGGTCAGCAAAGGTCAAGATGGCGGTGACTGGTGAGGAGCGTACCCTCAACGGGACCAACATCATCTCCTACAACGACGAGATCAAGGCCACCAAGAACTGGCTCAACCCAAACCCCCCCGTGAATCCGTTCGAGACAGCAGCGAGACAATTCTTCAACACCGTCTACAACGAAGGCAATCTCGACGTAATCAAGGAGTCTATCGCTAGTGGGTACACCTACAATGGAGTCGTGTCGAGTGGCGCGGACCTGGAGAAGTCCATGAAAGACCTGATGGGGAATTTCGACGGTCTTCCCAAAGTCACCATCGCAAGTCTGGTTGCGGAAGGGAACACACTGGCAATCCGTTGGGTTGCCACCGCCAAGCTGGCCCGTGGGAACCAGTGGAAGATGAGGGCGGGCGAAGATGTCTGTCTGAACGGCACGAACATCATCTCTTACAACGACGAGTTCGGCTCGCCCGACTTTGGTAAGGCGACTGCCAACTGGCTCAATCCCACTAATCTGACTCCGGTGCCTGTAGCCCAATGTCAGCTCGGTTCCAACTAGCAGCTGTGGGTAACTCGGCTCCGGATCAATCAAGTTCACAACAGTTCACGATAGGAGAGATGATGTTTGAATCGAGAATCACTAAACGCGGGACACTGTTTTTTTGCATTCTCGTGGCCTTCGGTTGTGCGAGCCCTCCCGCGGGGCCCGAGCTCCCTTCCGACCCGGGCAGGGCGGCACGAAACCAGCTTGCGCAGACCGACTGCCGGCGTGACACTTTTCCGAGTTTCTACATCGATCCGCCTCCCGATTGGGACGGGCCGGTCTTCGAACTCAGTCAGAGCTATCCCGACCAGGTTCCCGAAATAGAGAACTATCCGTGGCTTGCGATCCCGGTGGACCAGGATGGACCAGCGGATCCTGAGGCCTGCCTCATGGCGCTTAAGGAGTACGTCTTCGAGGGAAACACTAGTACGGATCCTTAGAAGGTCTTCCGGGTTCAGGATAACCCCGTTCGGGGCTGGTATCATATCCCCTGGATGCACTATGCCGAGACCGGCCGCGAGTTTATCCACGGTCTCACTCATGAACTGGATACAAGGCCCGAAGTTCTGGACGCAAAGCAAACAGACTACGTCTCAACTTGGGCGGTCAGCATCATCAATGGGCGTGGCGCGTTCGGGGTAGGCCAGGTCTGGTGTGATCCGGACGAGCCCAAACCGGATAGGCTCAACCCGGTTCCGCACCAGGCCAATCGATTTCCCGATGGTGCTGTGCAGGGCAAGCTTCTTTTCACAACGGCCACTGTCGAGCAGGTCCCATGGCTTGAAGACAGCCTGGTGTGGAAAGCCAATGTCAATAGCCTGGTCAGGGATGCCAGCGGCAAAGCGGTTCCTTGCCAGGAGAACGAGGAATGTGGCGGCGACGGAGCAACCTGTAACCTGGGTGTCTGCTTTCAAAAAAGAGATCCAAATCAAGTCAGCCCGCTGCTCCTGATGCAGGTGGACGTCGCGGTCCGCGACAACCGATTCCCGGAGACCGGGTGGGCCTTTGGGACCTTTGCCTACAATCGGAACTGGCCGGGGGAGACTGTCTGGGACCGGCTGGTGCCAATCGGCTTGATGTGGGGGAACGATCCGGGCATTACACAGGAACTGGTAGACAACGGCGCTCGGATCACTGAATCCTGGATCAACCAAGAAGCTGATCCGACACCATCCCCGGACGGGTCTCCCATACGCAAGGGGATCTTCAACGGAGGTAACCATCTAGGTTACGCCGGTCGGCTGAACGGGCCCGCTGACAACCCTTCATCAGCCTGCATGTCGTGTCACATGACCTCCGGGCTGGGACTCGACAAGACAAAGCTCCCAACAGTAGCAGCTCCCATCGTGTATCAGGCCGTCGACTACAAGATGCCTCTCGAGCGTCGGCTCAACTGGTTTCTCAACATCCCAGCTGGAGTTCCTTGGAGCTACACTCTCGAAACGTCGCTTGACTACCAGCTGCAGCTGTCTATTGGCATACTCAACTTCTACCACTGGAAGTCGCCGGGGTTGACATCGATCAAGCCGAGCATAATGAGGCGATTCACTCGGTCGCTCCCATTGTCGATATGAAGACATTCAGCTTTAGCCATCAGGGTGCGAATAACAGGATTTGGGTGGTTGACCCCGAGAACGATCAGGTTTGCACGATCCCGCTGGACGACATTGGCGACGTCGTTCTGGCTGAGCAACTGGGCTCCACCAACCAACTCTCTCATCAAAAGGGTCATACCCTCTGGATCGCGGGTGGCTATGGGTGGAGTGCGGGTGCGGGCAACAACGGCAACTTCGTTACATTCGACCGGCTGATTGCGGTGGACGTTCCAGGACTCATTGCCAGTGTCCGCAAGATCGGTTGCGACGGAGACGAATCCGAGAAGTCACGGCTCCGAAGTCACTTCAACTACAGCGAGTCAGCCGATTTCCTAGCGGTTACTGGCGGAGAGTTGGAGGCGATCGGGGACGAATTGTATGTCGTCCTCGGGCACAAGTTCGAAGGAGACTACAACGCAATCCGGGCAAAATGTCCAGCGCCGGGTGCCCAGGAGGTCTCGGGCTCGCAGTGCGACCAGGAATATTACGACGAATACAAGCCCACTCAGTACTACAAGTGCCAGGTCGCCTCCACTCCGATTCCAGATCCCGACTTCGGTGGGAGGACCCGAATCGGATTGGCGGCACCGCGGATCGTCGGCGAAGATACACTTACGGATTGCGCGTCCGAGGGGCAAATCAAAAAAACCAGTCGGGCAGGGCAGAACAGTCAGTTTCACCGTCGCGATCTCAACGTCGTGCCCGCGATCTACCTTGAGAACGGTCAACCAAAGAGCTCCATTCATGTCTATGGCGGAGTCTTCCCGTTCGTTGCCAACGAGCCAGGTCAGCGGGGGTCCAACCCATCAGCTCCACCCGTGTTCTCTCCCTTTGTCCGGCCACTCTACATCAATGCTGACGGCGTGAGCGTCGATCCGAGCAACAACCAGGCCATGTCTCACTACGAAACCGCCGGAGTATCGTTTTTTAGCGAGCAGACGGGTTTTTATCACCGCCTCCTGCTGGGCGGCATCAGTGCCAGCTACTGCACCGACCTACAGCCGGGGACGAGTCCTGCGCTCTGCTCCCAGCTCTCGCCCTCTCTGTACAGCTCCGAGATTTTTGCGCCCTTTCCGTCTCCCGCTCCGGGATTCGCTGCCGATGGTGCCTTGATCTCCTGCCGTCCCGAGCGGCATGCCTTCCAGAAGGAGGGGAACGCAGTCTATAGCTACGACTGCAGCCAGCACTTTTCTGAAGCTCTGCTCTATCGGGTGTTTGACCACGGCGCGGGGGCACGTTTTCTAGCGCTGCCGGCGATGCCGGCATACGAGAATGGGGTCATTCGCTTCGACGAGCTCCCGACGGGAGAATGGACAATGATCGGGCATGTTTTTGGCGGCATCGAGATCAACAAGGAGGTCCTGCCGGCCTACCCTGAAAAAGCCGTCCACGCCATGTTCAATCGCGATCCGAGGGAGGCGAGCTTCGCCAGTCCCAGGGCTTATCGCGTCCAAATTCGGCGTCACTAGGCCCAAAATAAGCGCAAGTTCGAAAATAGACCCCTTTGTCGGCTCCGAGGAGCCATTTTGGAGACCTAAATTCTAAATTTCGGCGCGAAGTCACTCAGAACAGGCACGTGTTCAGCTGTCCTCCACGCCGATCGCTCAGGGAAAACGATTCTGCCCTCTTGGGGGGCGTTTGTAGAGACACCTCGCCCCAGCTCTGGCGACCCTCGGAGCTACTTTATCTCCTTTCAGTTTCAGGTAGCTGGCCGGTGTTTCAACCACTTACTGCCTTCCAAGAGAAGACGGCTCCAACCATTGACATCCAGCAGCCGATAGACCAACTGTCGGCCCCTGCGCAAAATCTGGCAGGGCATTTCAATGACCTCTCGCAGGAAACGGCGATACTCCATCTTCACCAGCTCTCGGGCTTGCAGTCGCGCCGGCAGCACCAACCCCATCCAGGCCTTCAGATTCCAGGCTTGAGCCGCAATCACCAGATAGGCCCAGTTGGCTACCAGCGTATCCGAGGGCATCCGCAGGGCCTCGACTCCGTTCTTGAGTTGTTCAATGACGTTCTCCTGGTTGCAGCGCCGGTTGTTTTCCCGTACGACTCCCGCCGTTCCCAACGTTCTGGCCGAGATATTGGTGACATAAAAGTGGTAGCGCGTCTGCGGCAGCAGCCGCTTCTGGCCTTTCTCGACCAGGATCGTCTTGCGCAAGATCACCATCCGATAGGTTCGCTTCGCTTTGCTCGGACGGTAGTCGATCTCCGCGATCTCTTCCCGTTCCAGCGTCAGCGTCTTGAACCCGCGTCTCTTGACAATCTCCGGCTTCACTTTGTCCCGCCGCTGGCGCCGCTTCTTCCCTTTTCCTTTCCCCTGGCTGGGGCGCCCCAGCTCTTTCCATCTCGCTTCTGGCAACGCCTCCGCCCACTTGACGAAGCTCGGATGGGCGTCGATCCCGAAGTCAAACTCCACGCCCGCCTCCGTCCAACGGTCAAAATGAGCCGTCAGCGAAAAATCCGTGTCCCCGCGCAGGCGCACCTTCCGAAAACCCGCCTCTCGAACCAGCTCGATACTCCGATCCAGCCATTCGGCCGCTCCCTCATGAGAGGGACGGTTGCCCGAGCGGTTGACCGCATAGAGCACCTCTCCCGTATTGGCCAGCGTCACGATCAGCGGCGCATAGCCCCACTGCCCGTCGTAGCTGATCTCCATCCCTTCCTTGCATTCGCCGCTCGTGGGGGCCATCGTCCCATCCACGTCGATCTCCGCCCGTTGGAAGAAACGGGCCGGTTGTTGGGCCCAGACCTTGAGGCGGCTGGCATTGACGGCTTCCATCAGATCCACCACGTCGGGCGCGTCAAAGCGGCGCACAAAGTCTCCGGCCGTGCTGGGGGCGGGGATCTTCTCGGCTCCCACCGCCTCCAGGAAACTCACACTCTGACGTCGCAGTTCAATATCCTGATAGCGGGTCCCGCCCGTGGCCACGTTGTAGATCAGGCTCAGGACGTGGTCCGATTCGTGGTACGGTTGGTGGCGTTTGAGCAGCGTCACCGCCTGGTCAATGGCTTTCCCCAGCCCACTCCACTTCACCACCTGCTGCAGCAGCCCCAGACCACCGTAACTGACCGCACCCGTTTTCTCCGAGACCTCGTAGCTGATGACCTCGGGCGAGAGCACCGGTTTCGGGTCTTGACCGTTCCAGCTGGGGCTCAATCGCTGAGCAACCTCTGCTTCCCGTTTGCGGATGATTGCGCTATCCTTTTTCTTCACCTGAAATGCCTCCTTTCGGCTTGTTCTGAAGTTTCTTTGACAACCCCAGAATACCCGTCAGGTCTGGCATTTCAGGTGTTTACATGTGGTTTAGTCCACTTTCATCTACTT
Organism: Acidobacteriota bacterium; assembly: GCA_965219855.1. Classification (GTDB taxonomy): domain Bacteria; phylum Acidobacteriota; class UBA6911; order RPQK01; family JAJDTT01; genus CAUZIZ01. The sequence goes on along the minus strand of CBDCOR010000001.1, from coordinate 123,028 downwards.
CTTTTGGGACTAGGGCCCCTTGGTGGAGAAGAAGTTCACAGACTGGTCAAGTTTCCTGCTTCGGCGTGATGTGGTTGCTAAGAGACCGCTTCAGCGGTCTAGCGCGAAGCGCAATAGCCCGGTCCTTCAGGGCCGGGTGGGCGGGCAAGCAGATGCTGGAGCCTGCTTTAGCGGGCTTCTCGAACGCAGGCTTCAGCCAAACTCCGGGTCGACGATGGCTAAAGCCGCCGTTCGAGAAGGACCGTGAACGGCCCTCAGGAGGGGTAGGAGACCGGGTTACCCCGGCGTAAACACCGGGTCTATTGCGCTTCGCGCCAGGCCGCTGAAGCGGCCTCCTGGAAAGTGTACACTCAAGCAGACGCCGGTGTTGCTCGGCGGTATGAGGCCGCTCGCTACGCCTAGGGGGCTGAAATCCAGTTTCTTGCGGAAAAGGTGGGTACAATCATCGACTAGGACGGCGCTTCTAGAGAGCCTCAACGATACCGGGCAAGGCCCAGGCCAGTGCGACACCTGCATTGTGGGCTCCCACGAAGTTCTGACTGTACAGTCGCGGAGCTACCTGGCTCTCGAACTCCCCTGTGTCGTTAACGATTCCGGAAACAAAGAGGAAGCCGACCTTGGGAAAGGTCAATCGTATGACACCGTGAGTTGTCTCGAGCGAAGAGGCGACACCCCGTGCCCCAGACGACTCCTTGAACCGCTTGAGCGCCTCTGGATCAGAACGGTCATAACAGGATGTTTCAGCAACATTCACGACTCCCACGGAGACCTGTTCGTTGCCGACGTAGACCGTCCGATCGCAGGATGGCTCCAGCGGAGGATCGAGAAACCGCTCCTTGGTAAAGGGAATGAAGTCCTTCGAGAGCGAGTCCAGTGTCCCACAGACCTGAGAAAGCACGGGTTCATCAAAACTTTTATTCTCCCAACGGTGTTCGGGAGCGCACCCGGAGTTAGGGTCGGGGTCCTCATAGTCGTGAACAAAAACTGTACTGCCAATGACAGCACAGCCATTGCGCCCGTTGAAATCGCCTGCCGCAGCAGTGCCGAAAGCGATGATCACACTCGGAGGCGGGAACCCGCTCGCGATACCCGGGAGAACCTTGGCCTTTTGCCATGAACTCGACTGCAGTTTCGGGTCGGGTGACATAAGGTCTTGTAGGCACCATATCTCGACTCGGCGGTTGTGACAGCGAAATGAGATCCGCGGGCCTGGCGCGGGAGGCCCCCCGTCTCCTTTGGGCTGCATGGTCTGGCTTATCCAGAAGTTTGTCAGGGCCTCGGGTCTGGCCTGGGGGTGCAGCAGTACGTTGACGAGGGGGGAGGCTTCCCACCACTTGTTGGCGACTACAACAACCCGCTCTTCTCCAAATTGTGCCATGATGTGAACCTCCGTCGAATTGGCTGCGGTGCTGATTTTGCCGTAACAGGACCAAAGCGCAGCCTTTTGCCATTATCTCTACTACCCTCTTCCGTTGGACCAAGCTATGGGGAACAAGTTTTCCGGAGACCAGACGGAATGGAATTGCGAGGGTAGGGCCATTGGCCGGATCACTTGTATCAAGAGGTAGAGGGGGGCGAGCCCCCCGAGGAGTTCCACCCCACAAGGCCTTGTATTTAGATCCCTTGCCGGCCGACCGCGGAGTGTGCAAATGGAGACGAACCCTGTCCATGGAGTCGATCAGGTAGTCGTCGACGAACAACTCCAGCCGAGAGCCGAGGTTCAGGGGTGTCTCTTTGTCGGCGGGCTCCGCCAACGCTCCCACCAGAGTGAGCAGGAGACAACAACCAGGCAGTAGCATCCTCTTCGTTACCAGTCCTTTCGCTGGGAATCCTGCTGAGAGCCTTCGCGGCCTGCCCCCGTCTACCCGCTTATGTTCGTGGATCCACCCAGTATTAACCAAGGTCGCAGTAGGTTCTTCTAGTTCAAGCCGAGTCCTACCACCAGACCAACGGCCAATCCGAGACTCACGAACATTGAACCGACCACGATACCTACCGCCAGGTTCCCCTCAGATAACTGTTTGGACGTGTCGAACGGCGTGATCCAGTCTAGCAACTTATAGCCGATCAACATCAGGGCAATGCTGAACAATGCCCCTACCATTGCGTAAAGGAAATTCGCGATCACAATTTGGAATTCCATATAGACCTCAATTCAGTATCCTTTTGACCCTCTTGATCTTGCCCACATAGTTGATCGTTTCCTTGCTATGTCCTCCAGTGACTGATGGGAGGGTCGATTCCATGGTGTGCCAACGATTGGGATTCAGACCTCTTTTCTTGGCACGCCGTTGTGCTCGAAAAATATTCCCCTTCCCAGCGTTGTAGGCGCCAAACATGAAGTCCAGACGGTCCTGGAATGGCCGCTTTTCCTGGAACAGAAGCCAGATGGAACGATTGTAGTCAATGCCCGCGGCAATGCTCCACTTAGGTTCTTTTCCACTGCCCCTGATGTGGCGATTCCGCTTCACTATTTCTCTATAGGTGGTAGGCATGATCTGCATCAACCCCACCGCACCTACCCGAGATCGAGCATCTTTCCGCAGACCCGATTCTGCCACCGCCTGAGCCTTGAAATGTCGCCAGTCGAATGCTGGTCCAAAACTGCGTTTGGAATACTTGGAAAAATGCTTATCGTACTGCTTGATCTGATTGTAGCGGGCGAAGTCCTCGGCTCGCAGGGTCAGGCCACACAGAATCAGAAACCCTGCGGCAAATCTAACCAGGATCATCGTTCCATGCCTGGAGGAGAAAGCCCATCAGCAGCACCCTCATGACCTGCCAACTCACGGTGCGCTGATTATAGCCGATGTCGTTCGCCAGTTCCGGAGATTAGATCTGCTATTAGCAGTGATTTTTCGTGTCCCCGCCGCCCCGCCTTTAGCGACACGACCGATCTAGCCCGGATTTCTCATCGCTTGTCGTAGCGAGGCGCCGCAAGGGCCGTCCTGGCAAGGCTTGCGACCGAGGCCGCGCGCCTTGACCTCGACCACCATGACTCGTCCATAACCCACAATCTCAAGGTTGACAGGGCACTGGGAGGAAAATTGGTGGAGGGCCCGGTCGGTTCAGGTTCTTCTCCTGGTGCCAAAGATCCAGTCCTGTTCCTCGTCTTCGAACTTCACCATCAGGGTTCTCTCCAAGCTGTGCAACAGTCCGTTGTGCTCGGCAGTGGATGCCACATAGGCGCCGAAGGCTCGGACATGAAGGGGATGATCCCAGAGAGGATCCATGGCCTTGACTGCATCCCTTATGTCTCGCCTTTATTTGGCCTGTGGCAGTTTCCTCAGGGCATCTGAGAACTGGCGCCAACGGCGATAAGTGCCGGAATAATTGCCGCTGCCTTCGTCGGCATTGAGCTGAATCAACTGTGCGAAGGATCGCTGGAGCGGATTGGGCCATTTGCCCTCGTTGTGGGCACCGTCGACGCCCCGGTCCTCGAGCTTGTTGGCGGCGTAGGCGGCCCACTCTCGGGGCTGCCTGGAGGCGGGATCGGACTCGCTTTCCATCAGGTAGAACTTCCACAGTGGCGCGTAGAGATCTTCGCGCTGCGGAATCACGTTCCGAGCTCCGATCATCGACCAGCGTGGGGTCGCTTTTGCCAGTGAGCGCGCTGCACGATCGATGTTGTAGGGCGCCAGCAGGGGTAGGAGCGTCTCGGAGAGTTTCTCGTCGGCCGCCAGGTGCAGACGCACTTCCGCTCGCTTGCCGATGTTAGGGGCGAGGTCATCGCGGATTCGGTTCGCGTGGTCGACACCCAGGACCCCCCAGATGGTTGCCTGGTCCAGGTAGTCAGCCAGTTCTCTCTCGGAGAGAGCGTTGTCATTCCAGACCCATTCCATCTTGAGGCTGTACTGGAAGTCGTCGCGATCAAAGCGGTCGGAAAAGTCCCTCATCTGGGCGCTGATGTCTGCCATGTAGCTGATGGATTTTCCGAAATCCCGGGCTTCGTAACCTCTAGCTCTTCGGAACGTTACCCGTTCTCGGCCATCGTAGGTCTGCTGAACGATCTCCTCGAGCTCCCGCTTGTCGTCCCCGCCGTAGTTCCATCTGCCGAGGCCCAGGGAAAGACCCCAGGTCGTCGACTGGGTCAGCTGTCGTTGTTGGAGGAACTTGTTGAGCTCAATCTGGTTCGGGTTCTGGCGCATCCAGGCCAGTACTTCCTGCAGATGACGCTTCAACAGCGAGTCGTAATGGTCGATTACTACCTCGGCGGGCAGAGTCACATCCAGGATCGTCTCCTCACTCTTGATTCGCAGGTATTCAAATTCGAAAGCCAGGGATATCCTGTCTTCGACGACCTCCTTGACCTGGTCCTGGACGCGTTTGACCAGAGCCCCCCCAGAGCTCCCCGACCCTCTCGGCTCGCCCTGCCTCATCTCCCAGTCCCAGTCTCTGGATCAGCCCTGTGAGCAAATTGGACTCTTCCTCGCTCAAATTGTCGAAGTCGGTCCGCTGGAGTAGTCCCTCAATCTGCTCCAAGCTGGCATCGCCGAGCGCCCCAATCAGCTGGGCTACAAGCTTGCTTAGGGCATCCTGGTTGGTCTCGGAGTCTACCAGGCTTGCCACGACCCCAATCGAGCCACCGATACCCAGCTTGTTGATCTTCGCCTTCTTGGCGGCCAAACGGATCCGCCCGGGGGACGGCCGGGTAAGGATCAAGATGAAATCATCTGCTAGCTCGACGTCGAATTTGAGGCGGGCTCCGGCATCCACACCCAGCCGAATGAGCCCACCCACCCGCAGCAAGCTGAAAAGGCCTCCCAGATTCGCCGTAAAGAGGTCCGACCACGATGCCTCGACTCGCAGCGAGAGCCTTCCGGGTACCCGGTAGGCGATGGCTTCCTGATCCTTGAGTTCGTCGAGAGATTCCACATCGACTGCAAAGCGAAAGTCTCCCAGGTCCTTGCGGATGGCATCTCCCACCCGGGTGGAGCGGTCCTGGTGATAGTGGTAGTCATAGAGCAGCATCCTGCGGGAGACCGAGCCCTCTAGATTGAGGGCAGACACATCCCCGCCGGCGGTGGCCGTCACGCCGGCTTCGAGCTCGTACTTGGTCCAGGCACCTTCATCCTTGAACTCGATCTGATGATCCAATTTGGCCTCGTTGCCGGCGATCTTTCCCCGTCCCAGCACACCTGTCTGGTCCGGGTCCTTGGACGGGTTGTTGAGCACGTAGAGCTTTGCCCCCGAGTGAGGCTCGACGGCGAAGCTCACACCCGAGACCTGGAATGGAATTTCGTAGCTCCCGGAAATGTCGAGCACCGGCTTCTTATCGGGAAGCTCATCGTCCCCGAGCTCCTTTGCCGCGTTTTGCAAGGGATCGATCAGGTCGTTCAGGCTGAAGTTGGACATTTCAACTTTCTCCTTTAATTGGAGCCGAAGTCCGGATTCCTGATCTCAGTCTACTACGGGGTTGTCTTGTCGGTAGGAAAATTTGCGTCGAGTTCAGGTCAGTCTTGCGCCCGGCTTCGAGCGGGATCATTCAGAAGGAAACGGCGTAGAGGACGCCGTCGGTCGAGCAAGGGCTCGAAATAATAGCACTTCGGTCTGGAGACCAAAGCTACGTCCTCAAGGCACGAACACCGAGGACGCTCATGCCAAATTATTCTCGCGCGAGCGATACGGTAAGATAGGCTCGTATGCCGTGGACCCGAATCATCCTCTTGATCGCTCTTGTTCCGATCGCTTTCGCTGGCGTTTTCACCTATCGCTACATCAGGGCTGGCAAGGCCGAGTTGGAGTATGTTGAGGAGTCGGTTCGAGTTCCGGTCGGCGCGCTTCGATTGAGCCTCCGGGAGGAAAGCCTCTCGTTAGGCGATCTCGGAGGGCAAGCTGTCCTCATCGAAGTGTGGGCTTCCTGGTGTTCACCCTGCGTTGCCGCCATTCCCAAACTGCTCCAGCTGCAGAGAAACTACGCTGCCGAACTGGAGGTGGTAGGTCTCAATGTCGACGAGGGTGGTTGGGAGGTGGTGGACGCCTTCCTTGCTAGATATCCCAAGATCAACTTTCGGATTGTTAGGCTTCAACTGGAGCCGGCGCTGCTGCTTCCGACCGTGGTCGATCTGGAACCCCTGGGTACGGTCAGTGTCTTGCCCACGGCTTTTCTGGTTGATCGAGAGGGTCGTTTGGTAAGCAAGTACGTGGGTGTCGGCCATTACGATCAGATCGAGCAGGATATTGAGCGGCTCCTAGCCGAACGCTAGTCGGGGCAAGCGACCTGACGTTGGGCGTGTTGAGTAGAGGGCCCCCTGGGTTCTTCCGTAAGAGCCAAAAGGTTTACATTCCAGCCAGTCACCAGCATCATATCTGGGTGCTGTCATTGCGGTTGTCCTTCCTCAGACAACCTGACGGTCGGCCTGAGCGAATTCGTCTGCGATGCTGGTAGTTCCGGCATCCCGAGAGACAGGGAGAATGAAGATGAAGGGCCGGATTGAAGGGATGTGTATCGCAGCGCTCCCTTTGCTGTTTGGGGCTTTGCCGGTGTTGCTTTTCTTCGGTTCCAGAGCCGCGACGGCATCGGAAGCGGAGAAAGAACCTATTGTCCTCAACCGCCAAGCAGAGCTTCTACTACACGACGATCGGCTGGTGGCACAGCGGGAGGGGCTGGAGCTGGTGCCTGCCCAGCTGCGGAAGCATCCCGCCAATCCCTTGCTGGGGCTCGATCGGCCCTGGGAGAAGATGGGCATATTGAACTACGTTGCGCTTCTTCACGACGAGGAAGAAGGGCTCTATCGGATGTACTATCAGATCCTGGGCAGGACCGAAGAAGGTACCAACCAGAGTCACTGCCTCTACGCCCAGTCCCGTGACGGTATCCGCTGGGAGAAGCCGGATCTGGGCCTGGTTGACTATCAGGGATCAAAGCAAAACAACATGCTCTTCCTGGATCCCAATGAGCGCCCTCGAGGAACGCCGGTCTATTGGGTGATGAAGGATTATGCCGAGCGGGATCCGGAGCAGCGTTACAAGATGATGCTCAACCGCTGGGACTTCAGGGGACGCGGGGTCGGAATGGGATACTCAGCCGACGGGATTCGTTGGAAATTCACCTCCTACGTGAACCGGTTGGGAGGTTTCGACACCCACAACCTGTTCTTCTGGGATGATCGAGTCGGTGAGTTTGTGGGCTACTTCCGCACCCATGTCCTGGGGAAACGCTCGATCGGCCGTGCCACCAGTCCTGACGCCTACCATTGGTCCGCTCCCGTGACGGTTCATGGACTCGACGAAAAGGATCCTCCTGACTGGCAGATCTACGGGCCGGGTATCTTCAAGTACAGTCGGGCCAAGCATGTCTATGTCATGTACGGAGAGGGTTTCGATTCCCGATCGGATGTCTTTCGGGGACAGCTGGGTTTGAGCCGCGACGGCGCCGATTGGCATCGTTTTCAGGACGGCTACTTTCTTGACGGTACCCCGGATGAATGGGATGCGGGCTCGGTGCGACCGGTTCCGGCAGAAGCGGTGGTGGACGGTCGGATGGCCGTGTTCTATACCGGCAGCGACCATAGTCTCCACGACTGGGAGGGTACGCGGGGAGTCGGTCTGGCTTTGTTCCAGCAGGCAGCCTTCGCAGGGTGGAGAGCCGCCACCAAAGGAGTGCTGTTGACCCGTCCCCTGCTGGCGAAACACTCCGAACCCGGGCTGCTCCTGAACCTGGATGCCGAAGGGGGCGAGGTCGGGGCCGAACTCCTGGACGCTGGAGGGAGCGTCATTTCCGGATTCTCCCTCGCGGATTGCAGGCCAGTGACCGGGATGGGAACTTTGCTTGAAGTCTCCTGGAAGGGTCAGGAGAATCTGAAAACTGTGGTGCAGCAGGGTGCTTTTCGGGTGCGTTTCTACCTGGAGAGAGCCACGTTGTACGGCTTCCGGGTCATTCGTCCACGCTCGGCGAGAGCCCTCTTCTGATGGGACCGCAGCTGGATTGGCCATAGGAGATAGATCCATGAAAGAGAAACGTTTCGATACCTCCTTGTCACGTCGGCAGTGGATGGGCCTCGCCGCTTCGGGCGCACTGGGCACTGCGGGTTTGAAGGGTCTGGAAACAGGCGCCGCAGCTTCGACCTCGGATCATCGGATCACGCTCAGGGCGGGAGATCTGGAGGCGATGGTGGTCGACAACCACGATGGTCTGGCGGGTGACCAGCAAAAGAAGCGGCGAGAAGCCATCCCTCAGGTGGCGGGCGAGCTGGGACGGCTCTCTTGCACTGTCCCCTTCGAGGAACGGTTCAATGGCTACAACGGGATTCCTCGGCTCAAGTACCGGGATTCGTCCCATCCGTTCTCGACCCCGGCCTCGGGTCTCAATTGTGAGTTTTTCTTTGACGAAAAACGGTGGTCCTTTGAGCCGCGATGGAAGGACATTGAGCGGTTTCAGGCGCAGCCTTCTCGGCTGAAGCGCGTTTCGGACAGCGAGGCCCATCTGAAGATCGACGCGGGCGAAGATTGGGGAGTCGAGGTCGAGACAGAAATTCGACTGGAGGCACCCTACTTTGTCGATCTGGAGCATTCTTTCACCCCGACACGAGAGGACAGGATCGACGGAGAATTCCTGGGGGTGTTTTGGGCCAGTTACATTCAAGCTCCACGCAATCCCGGATACTATATCTGGGGCAGGGTCTCGCCTCGGACGAGGCCTTCCTGGCACAACACCTACGATGCCCTCGAACTGGAGACGGTCGGTGTATTTGGTGCCGAGGAGGGACCAGTAGGAGGCAGGCTCAGAGGAACGAAGCGAATCCTCTTTGATCTCTCACCCGTGCGCTATGTAGAGCCTCTGATGGCGGGTAGAGTCCACGGGATGCTGCTGGCCTTCCTATTTCAGCCTTCAGAGGATCTGGAGATCCGGCCCGCCTTCAGTGCCCAGGGTGGTGGAGTTGGAGTTCCTGCCTGGGATTATCAGGCGGTGGTGCCGAACCCCAAGGTGGGTCGGCGCTACAGTTTCAAGGTACGGGTGGTATATAAGCCTTTCGAGGAGCTGGACGAAGCGTTGGATCTTCAGCGGCAGTGGAAGGATCGCGTCCTGAAACTCTAGGCGTTTCGTTTTTCGACTCCGCATCACAGCTTCGGTGGGGGGCAGATGAACTTCAAATGGAGTGTGAACGTAGTTTCACTGCTGGGTCTTTCTCTTGCCCTGCCATCTCAGGTGCAGCTGGGAGCCTGGCAGCTGGGGAGTCGTTCTGCCAAGGAGTGGATCGAGCGGCTGGAGCGGCCCGACCGATTAGCCGGAATGAGAGTTGACGATATCCTGAAGGAATTGGGATTGGTGGACGGCGATATCGTTGCCGACATTGGAGCCGGGACCGGTGCTATCAGCCGTCCCATGGCCCGGGCGGTTGCTCCGACAGGCAAGGTGCTTGCGGTTGAAGTCGACCAAGGATTGTTGGATTACATCTCCCAAAGATCGGCGGAGGAGGCGCTTGGCAACATCGTGACCGTGCTCGGCGGTTTTCAGGATCCCAAACTACCGACCAACGAGGTCGATGTTGCTTTTTTCCACAATACACTGCACCACATTAAGGACCCCGAGGGCTACCTCAAACTGCTGGCGTTGTATCTGAAGCCAGATGGCAGGGTTGTTGTTATCGACTTGATCGATGGTCACAAGGACGATCCAGAGATGCAGATCGATGTCGAGTCGGTCGTGGGTTTGATGAAAGCGGCTGGATTCCAGCGGTTCCAGAAGATCGACTTGTTCGAAGATAAGTTTTTCGTCGTATTCAAACGCTAGTCATCCGGAACAAACACTTGAAGGAATTCAGTCGGCGCAGTAAGACCCTTGGCCTTGCGACGTTGGTAATACTCATGGGACTTCTGACAGCGTGCGAAGATCCCCCCGAAGCACCCGAGCTGTGGATTAACTATCCTGGTGGACAGGGCCCCGGCGCCGGGAAGAATGTCGTGCTCATCGCTGCCGATGACGAATACCGATCGGAGGAGCTGATCCCACAGCTGGCCAAGATTCTCTCGGTGCACCATGGCTTCAGCTGCACCGTCCTGTTTGCGATGGATCGGAAAAAGGGGGTGATCGATCCGGAGGTCATCGACGACATTCCCGGCCTAGAGGCCCTTGAGGAAGCCGACCTGATGGTTCTATTTGCCCGCTTTCGGGAGCTTTCCGACTCCCAGATGAAGCGGATCATGGATTTCATGGAGTCGGGAAGGGGAGTCGTAGGGTTGAGAACGGCGACCCACGCCTTCCGCTACCAGGATCGGATCGATAGCCCCTATGCGCGCTATAGTTTTGACAGCGTGGAACCCAAGGGTGGGTTCGGACGATACATTCTGGGGGAGACCTGGGTCGCGCACTACGGAAAGCACCAGGAGGAGAGCACTCGGGGGCTGATTCCGGAAGAGGCGAAGGATGATCCCATCGTCCAGGGCTGCCAGGATATCTGGGGACCGTCCGATGTCTATGCCATCAGCACGCTTTCCGGAGACAGTCGACCCTTGATTCTGGGCCAGGTCCTGACGGGAATGAGTCCCCAGGATCCACCGAATCCAGAGAAAGAGCTCGTTCCAGTGGCTTGGACCAAGAGTCATCGAGGCGAAAGGGGCAAGGTTTCACGCATTTTTACGACCACGATGGGCCACGCCGAAGATCTGCAGAGCGAAGGATTTCGGCGCTTGCTGGTGAACGCCTGCTATTGGGCTGCGCGGATGGAGGGCCAGATCCAGGTCCACAGCAAGGTGGACCTGGTGGGGGCATATGCACCCTCTCCGATTGGTTTTGGCGACCACCGTCGTGGCGTGAGGCCCCAGCATCATCGAATCCCTTGAAACTTGTCGAGTCAGTTCCATGAGTTGGAGAGAGTGGCGTTTCTGGGACTACGTTCTTGTCTCCCGCGTCAAAGAGGATTCGGATTTCAGAGCTGAGCTGACCAGCCTCGCGAGCAAAGGTCTGCTGGCGATCGGGTTGGTCTGCGTCGGGGCTCCTCTCTTCATAATGCTGTTCGGGCTGCTAGGGGTGCCGGAGTTGCTCGAGCATCCGGCACTCCTCGCCACCTATGCGATCCTCACCCTTGGGGTGGTGGCAACGGCCCTGTCTCGTTGGGGACCTGCCCGACCTGTATCCAACCTCATCGGTATTGGTGTCGGTTATCTGGTGGGCGTCAACCAACTCTGGGCTTCCTTGACCGGTCCGGGGGGTGAAGTGGGTGCGGTGCATCACATCCCGGGCAACGTCAGCATGATCATGCTGGTCGGAATAGCGGCTCTGCCGCTGCGTCCCTTACAGGCGACCTTTCTGGGATCATCGCTGCTCGTGAGTTACTGGATACTGGTCCCGTTGGCAGGCCAAACGATCGACATGAACTACCATCTGACCCACTCGGTGTTAGTGGTGCTGGTGATTCTCATCAGTACCGGACTGACGGCGGTGATCTACCAACGGTGCCTGGTCGCCTTTCGGGCTCGTCGACAGGCAGTCGAGGCGCTCGAACAGCTCCAAGAGACCCAATCCAGACTCCTGATCTCCGAGACGGCAGCCTCGCAAGGCCGGCTGGCCGCCGCGCTTTCGCATGAGTTGAATAATCCCCTGGGCGCCTTCAACAGTGCCCTGGACACGCTAGCGACCGTCTACGAGCGCCAGTGTCAGGGGAGATCTCCAGATCCTGAGATCGCCTCCCAGGCCTTCCAGGTGGCCCGCGCCGCCTCTGGCCGGCTGACGGAGACCATAGAAAGAATGAAGCATCTGACCAACCTGGGTCGGGCCGGAGTCCAGCTGGTCGATCTCAACCAACTTTGGCAGGACACGGTCATCCTCATCCGAGCCGAGTTCGGTGAGGACCTGAAACTCGCACTGGAGCTGAGCCCGCTGCCCGACTTCAAGGGGAATCCTCAGCAGCTGAGTACCGTCTTCGCGAACCTGTTGAGGAACGCGGCCGCTGCCATCGATTCCTCTGGGAGCATCGTTGTTACCAGCGGCGTTGGTGGCGGGGAACTCATTCTAGAGGTCCGGGACACGGGAATAGGCATCGCTCCCGATCGGATTCCCCACCTTTTCAATCCCTCTTTTCAGGTTACAAAAAACCGCATCGGCACGACCAACTGGGGTCTCTTCGTCGCTCAGAGTATCGTGGCCAATCACGGCGGGCGTATCGAGGTCGAGAGCCAGGAGGGTAGCGGCACCACGGCCAGGATCTTCATGCCTCAAGCGCGGACACAGAGGTAGATCCGTCGGTCCGGACGTGAGGGCCGGAGCCCGCCTCGTACCTGTTTAGCACATTACCCTTGCCCTGGCCCTGGCCCTCAAACTTGCCTTTGCCTGTGCCTTTGCCTTTCCCCTTTGACCCTGCCTTATGCCTTCCCTGCACCCACGTTTCTGATCAATCCGGTCAGCATAGAAACGATTTCAGGCAGGATCTGTTGAAAGGACAAGGGGTAGGGAGAGGCAAAGGCAAAGGCAAGTTCGAGGGCCAGGGCAAGGGCTGAGGCAAGACTGCGGCGCTGACCCGGATTATTCATAAGTTTTCTACCGCGGCGGCGCAATCATCCGCCCTGGCTGTGTTACGCTCGGTCGGCCTCCTCGACGGACTGCACGAGTACGACTGCGGAGGCTCGCCACGAGTGGTCTCGGTCGCAAGCCTTGCCAGGACGGCGCTTTCGCCGCCTCGCTACGAAAACTTATGAATAATCCGGGCTAAGGAATCGTAAATAAATAAAGGTATCATGTTATGATTCGGCGGAGTTCGGTTCTATTACATTAATTCCATTCGCCATGGAACGGGTTGGGCCGCATCTGGATTCGCTTCATTTCTTCATTGGAGACTTTGCGTCCAGTGGGATACTTGCGGCGATCTAGCCGGCACGTCACTTTGAGTCCTTTAGCTGTCGTTGTCTTCGCGATGAGTTGAACAATTGTTTCGTAGTCTCGTAAAGGTTCGCCGCGCCAGTTCGAAGAGATGAAAGAAAAGAGGCGGTGTTCGATCTTGTTCCATTTGCTGGTGCCGGGTGGAAAATGACAGACCGAAGCCGGGAGGCCCGTTTCGTCTGCGAACTTCTGCAACTCAAATTTCCAAAGGCACAACCGCCAACCGTTGCTCCCGCCGGCGTCGGCGGTGATCAGTATCGTTCTTGCATTCGGATAGATCCGTCTCCCTTCCTGGCGCCACCAGCCGCGAATGGAGGCGACCGCAAACGCTCCCGTGTCGTGATCGGTGCCGACATTGACAAAGCCGGTATTGCGCCCAATGTCATAAACGCCGTAAGGATAGGCACGGGGAACGTCGGGAGTGGGAAAGTCATGACCCTGAACCTTGATCGGCTGCCCGGCGGGAAGCCATTGCTGGCCCGCGTTGTCGTAGTTGCCGATGAGTTCTTTCTTCTTGGTATCCACGGAAATGACCGGACTGCCTTCCCTCAGGCAGTGTCTGACGGTGGCGCTGATGTGCCGAAACTGGGCGTCGCGGTCCGGATGATCTTTCCCTTCCTCGGTCTTCCGATTGCTCTGCAGACTGTAGTCGAGGTCGTGAAGGATCTGCGCCACCTTCGTATGACTGACCGGGTGTTTGTGCCGGGCCAGTTCTTTCGCGATGGCCCGCGTGCTCTTGCAAATCCAACGCAACGGAGACTCCGGGTCACCCCGAGTTTGGACCTTGATCATTTCTTCCAATTGCTCCACCAGCCCCGGGTCCGAAACCGTCAGGGGCTTGCCTCCGGCTCCGGGCCGCCGGATGCGGCCTTCCATGGGCACGAAACCCTCTTCGATTTCACGGATTCCTTTAGCGATTGCCTTGCGCGACAGTCCGCAGGCACGGCGTACCAAACTGACTCCGCCATGGCCCAACGCTCTCGCTTCACTGGCCGCCATAATCCGCCGCGTTCGTTCATCCAACAGGGGCCATACAGAGCGGAATTTCTCCGTCAATTCGGTCAGCGTATCCATGCATGTGCAACATAGCATTACTAACTATATATTGACACCTTTATTTATTTACTCCTCCTAAGCAGGTACGAAGCGGGCTCCTGGATAGGGAAATCTGCAGCAGAACCACCTGTTCAGGCATTGGACCTGGAAGTAGGAAAAAGTTCCTTCCTCGAATATGGCCGGCACGGCTGGGGCGTCACTTTACTGGAAGCTGAAGGAATAGAATCTGGGAAAGCCTTTCGAGCCCGCGAAGTGGAAGCGCAGCTGGAATGGACGGTCGATAGAGGACAGGTCCTTGTTCCCCTTCCACCTTACCTTGTGGGACGTCGAATCTCCTTCGAAGCGTACACAGTCCGCCCTAGCAAAGCCGGAAAGCGGCTTTCCGCTGTCGGCGTCCAACAACTCCGCCTCGAGGTAACCTTCCTTGCCGCAGGCGGCATTGATGTGAAGATGGGAGGCCTGGCCTGGATCCACGGGGATGGTCGTGAAACTTCCTCCGCTCTGGCCTTCCTTTGGCTGCAGGTGGGTGAATCCGTCCAGTCTGAGGATCGCCACACCCCCTGAGCGTCTCTCGTGGGGTTTGTCCTCTCCACAGATAGCTCCGTAGTAGACCTTGATCTCTTCCTCATCCACCAGAGGCAAAGAGGGAGCGATGTGGTCACAGTCCCAGCTGCCGACTGGGCCTGACGGCACCACCTTCTTGCCCGGTTGTACGAAAACGAAGTTTTCGCCGTCCCGGCTGACTGCCAGCTCTAGATCCAGCTCCTGACCATTGTGCTGGTACTGGTAGAAGGAGAGGTAGTAGTCCCCATCCTTCCAGACCACCCAGTCATGAATCTGCTCAACCTTGCCTCCCCTAACTACTGGAACGGTCCTGGCAAAGGGATCCAGCATCGGGTTCTGGGGATGAGAGGTCCAATTCATCCCGTCGGGACTGTAGGCATAGCCGCCACCTCGTCGAGCCAGGTTCAGAGCAGTGAAGCCATAAGTCTTGTAGCGCTTGCCAGGATCCTTTTCGTCTGGATCGAAGAAGAAGGACTGCGGCATCAGGGAAAAGGGCCTCCCTCCAGGGAAGAGCATCTTGGCGGGTTCCGAGGTCCAGTCGATCCCGTCTGGGGAGACTGAGAGCGTGCCCGAGTTGGTCTCTTGCCAAGGTTCGTAACGGCCGGCACGGGCGGCTTGAGCGCGGCTGCCGTGAGTGGGGAACTTGAGAAGCTTGTAGCGGCGTTTGGGATCCGGATCCTGAGGATCCTTCAGGACCATAGGGACGTAGGGGGCGTTCTCGATCAGAGTCTTCTTCTCGAAATGATAGCCGTCCTGACTCTCGGCATAGCCCACCTGGTACCACTCCCACCAGGGACGGTCCCGATCTCGCCGAAGCGTCGAATACCACATCCGGTAGCGGTTCTCCTCCTTCAAGACCCGCAGGAAGTTCCCGGCTCCGTGGACGTCGGGATCTTCCGCTGCTCCTGCCTCGATCACCGGATTGTCCCGATGTTTCCGTGCCTGGTTCAGCTCGAGCTCTAGACCGTTCAGGTTCTGAATCTCCGCCAAGTCCAGAAAGAGCACCTTCTTTCCGGGAGCGGCCTCCAGGGAGGGAACGGGGATGGAGTGAAAGGCCTGGTGGGCCCCGTTTGTCAGAAGGATTCCGATTCCGGGAGCCGTTTCATCCCTCACCACCTCCACCGCCAAACGATCGATGGGGAGGTGGTTGTCCTCCATGCGTGGGGAATTCCAGGTCAGCTTGGCGGTGCTGTGGATAGGGCCCCACTTCTCACCCAGCCAGCGGGTCCGGAAGACGTGTTGGCGAGCACTGTCGACAAAGAACAGCCAGGCAATGCCGTACCGATCCAGCCTGATCTGTGAGGAGTGAAAGGTGTGCCAGGCGAATCTGGGCCTGGGACGAGTCAGGGGGATCGCCCCTCGCGTGGCCTCTTCGGGAAGGATCGTCTTCAGATGGGAGTAGGTATCCTCGTAGACGGCCAATAGCTGGCCCTGGGTCTTTGCCAGAACTGGGCGGAAGGCTTGGCTCTGCAGCCGATGAACCTCTACCTTTTCGCCGCTTTCCAGCTGATTGAGGAACCCGGAGGCGTAGGAAGCCTCTTCGTAGATGTCGTGCCAGGCCAGGTGAAAGCGAGCCTGATCGTCCAGGAGCAAGCTGGGCGGAAAGAGTCCGTAGCCCCGCGCCATCTCCTGAGATACCAGGCCACGTTGGTTCACATGACCCAGGTGGACCGAGACGCTATGGTTGGCCCGCTCCTCGGTCCATACCAACCAGACGTTGCCGTCCGGAGCCGTCGCAATGTCTCCGACACGGGAAGAGTGGGGCGCCAGGATCAGGGCTCCCGGAGCTCCGGTCTGGGGATGATGCCAGGAGAGAGCCGGGCCGCCGGCATAGGCTGAAGAGTGCAGCAAGGCGTATCCGGACAGGCCTGATTGGGTACTCCAGATCAGGTGAAGCCGATCCTCCTGGTCCAGGCTCATGCCCGCACTGAAGAGTGGGTCCTGAGACCTCACAGGTGGGACCAGTGGAAGGGGGGCGCGGAAGTCATCCAGGGATCGAGGAGAAGTTCGATCGGAGACTCGCAGTGAGAATCCCGGTGGTGCGGCGGGATCGCCCTGAGGCGACAACAGGTAGAAAAGGCCCTGACTATCCTGGAGCAGCCACTTCCGAATAGATCCTTCCAGCTCGCTCCGCAGCAGGCCGCGAGGAAGGGCAGGGGCCAACGAAGTGAAAAGGGCTCCTGACGCTAGCCAAAGGCCGAGGAGCCGAAGTTTCCTTCTTCCACGGAGATTTATGCTCATGATGGATCTCTCCTCATCACGGTCCCCCCGATGGACTGGATCCATTTTGCGGACCTTCTCTGGTCCTTGCAACCATCTAGTTGTAGCGAGCGACCTCATACCGCCGAGCAACACCGACATCTGCTTGAATGTACCTTTTCTGGGAGGCCGCTTCAGCGGCCTGGCGCGAAGCCTAGTAGACCTGGTGTTTACGCCGGGGTAAGCCGGTTCCCTGCCTCTCCTGAGGGCCGTTCACGGTCCTTCTCGAACGGCGGCTTTAGCCATGGTCGACCCGGAGCCTGGCTGAAGCCTGCGTTCGAGAAGCCCGCTAAAGCAGGCTCCAGCATCTGCTTGCCCGCCCACCCGGCCCTGAAGGACCGGTCTAATACGCTTCGCGCCAGACCGCTGAAGCGGTCTCTTTGGAAACTACATCACGCCGAAGCAGGAAACTTGACCAGTCTGTGAACTTTCTCTCGACCAAGGGGTCTCTAGCCCGGATTATTCATAAGTTTTCGTAGCGAGGCGGTGAAAGCGCCGTCGTGGCAAGGCTTGCGACCGAGGCCTCCGCAGTCGTACTCGTGCAGTACGTCGAGGAGGCCGACCGAGCGAAACACAGCCAGGACGGATGATTGCGCCGCCGCAGTAGAAAACTTATGAATAATCCGGGCTAGTACGCTGTAACACTACGCCAGACGAACCAGCCTGACTCCCCTGCCAGCCTCCACGCGGCGGGCACGGCGGGGCGACGGGCAGCCTGGGAGTTACGCTGTGGCGTTTTTTTGATAGGCTGGAGAAATGGCCAAACAAAACTCATTCGACATCGTCTCTCGGGTGGACTTCGCCGAGGTAGCGAACGCGGTCAACCAGGCGTCCAAGGAGATTCAGCAGCGGTTTGATTTCAAGGGTAGTGGTTCGAGGATCGAGTTCGACAAAGGTGAAGGCACACTAGTTCTTGCATCGGCCGACGAGTTCAGGCTCCAGGCAGTTGACCAGATCGTCCAGCAGAAGCTTGCGCGGCGCGGCGTTTCGCTCAAGGCACTGACCCACGGCAAGATCGAGCCGGCGGCGCAGGGAAGTGTTCGCCAGACGGTGAGCTTACAGCAGGGTATTCCCACCGAGAAGGCTCGCGAGATTGTCAAGATCATCAAGGGCACCAAGCTCAGGGTGCAGGCCGCCATCAATGAAGATCAGATTCGCGTTTCTGGCAAGCACCGCGACGCGCTGCAGGAGGTCATGACGGTTTTGAAGGAACGTGATCTCGACATCGACATGCAGTTCACCAACTACCGCTCGCAGTAGAAGTCCAAACAGAACTGGGACCGTGTGAGGGAGCGGGCCCCTCGATGTTTCGGCTACTCTTTTTCCACCCACTCGATGGGCTGAGGTTGGATATCGTCATTCGGCCTTGGGCCCGCGTCCCTCCTTCCACTACCTTCCAGTCGACTGACGATGCGCACCGTCATGTCCTGTTGGCAGGGAATCTGGCAGCTCAATCGCACCCCGGTAGCTTGACGCGCTTCCAAGACGGTTTTTTCCGCAGCGGTCATCTGGTTGGGTTCTCCTTCAACGAACCCAACTCGGCAGGTAGTACAACGAGCATTTCCGCCGCAGGCGTGCAACTGGTCCACCCCTGCATCGTCAGTCAGAGCCAGGACGAGCCGCTTTCCTTCTTCAACGTCGAACGCTCCCACACCCTCTACGCTCAGCTTAGGCATGCTTCCCCCTTTCTGCTTTGATCTTGGAATAGAATATGAATTTCAGGCGCCCATGATAGCTCCAAGCAGTCCGCTTTGTCCCCTGTTGTTTCCGTGACTACTCACTGTCAAGTTTCAGGTTAGTTTCGCTCCCAGTTGGTGTGGGATCATTCCTCAACGATGGTACCCACCAGTACTTCGTCCGTGACGTTGGCGGGACTAATGACCTCTCCACCCGCCAGATAGAGCCGGCCCCCAACCGCACTCAGCTCGGCGGCCAGCCGGTAGACTCCTTTTGAAAAGTCGATCCATTTCGCCTCCAGAGCCTGCTGTTGCCGATCCTGAGGCGGCTGGTAGGGAGGAAGGGCGGTTGGCATAACTCTATAGTTTTTATCCTTCGAATCGAAGACAAGCACGTCGAAGTTGGGTGAGGGCTTAGAGGGGATACGGTCAGCGTACTGGTAGGTATGATCCACGGGGTAATCCCTCATGCCACCTGCGATGATGATGTAGCGGTTCCGATGCACGGCGGCCTCCCAGCCCCCGGCGGGAAAGGGTAGGTCCGGCAATCTTTTCCAACGCAGCGTCTTGAGGTTGAGGGTATAGGCATCTCCCCCATGTCGACGATGGGGATGAAAATCCTCGCCCGCTGCAGAGTAGTTCACATAAAAACCACCAAAAACGTAGACGTTCTCTCCGATGGCAGCGGCGGCCATGGACTCGCGGCCGTAGCTGGGGATGGGAGGTAGTTCCTGCTAACCCTGGTTGGGATTGGCCGTATCGAAGGTTTCAACCGAGTTGATATCGACGCCGGGATGGTCTCCGGTGAAGCGCTCCGCGCCGAAAGAAGCCTGGCCCCCCAGGACGACGATGTTAGTGCCGGAAGCCACGGCAGCAGGGAGAAAGCGGCCGGTGATGAGGGAGGGCATTTCCTGCCATTGCCATTGTCCCGAGTTGAGAGACAATCGGAACATGCGGTTGGTGGTAATCCCCAACGCGCCTTCGGGCCAGCGGATGCCGCCGGTAAAGAGGTAGAAGTCCGGACCCAGCGCGACCCCTTGGGGCCAGACCAGACCCAATGGGGCATCGGGTAGGATCTGGTAGCTGCCGGAGCGGGTATCGAAGAGCCACACGCTGTTGTGCTTGCCCCGATCCCGTGTTTTCCTGGGGTCCCATCCTGGATAGCCGGGAGCACAGGCGGCAACGATCCTGTCATCCAGGACCGCCTGAGCCTGGCCCTTGGTGGGCCAGGGAAGAGGGGTTCCTGGTGCCCAGGTGATGTCCTTGATGCCTGAGCCAAGTGTCAGAATTGGAAACGCCAGTCCCAGCAGGCTACAAAGAGTCCAAGCTCCCGGGTTCCCAAGCATCTGTATCCCCCTTGCTGCAACCTGGCAAGTCGAAGTCAGGGTGCCGGATTAGCGTCTCGCGGCCTGAGTCCGGGGCGCTGCTCCAGGCTTTCCGACACAGAACAACTTTTCGTTGGTGCGGATAAAGAGCTGGCCCTGGGCCGTGATGACCGACGAGCGGACCGGGAAGTCAGAGGGGCCCTCCATGGGGATCTGGGCCAGAATCTTGCCGTCGGCCGCGCTGACTACGACCACCTCCCCAACAAAGTTGATCAAGTAGATTTTGCCGTCGGCTGCCAGTGGTGAGGCTTCGTACTTGTGCATTCCCGGGGTCTGGATAGACCATTTGATCTTGCCGGTCTTGGGCTCGACCCGCGAGAGTGATTTTCGAAGATCGCTGAGGACGAAGAAATCGCCTGTGTAGTAGGCAGGGGTCGGGACATCCGATGAGACGGCCCGCGCCTCCTTTTCCTTGCTCACCCAGACGATCGAATCGTCATCCAGTCTGCCGGAGCCGCCGGTCTTGATGGCGTATACAGGGTCGCGTTTGGGTGCGCACACCAGAATGACATCTTCGTTGGCAACCGGCGAGGGGACGTGGCGCCAGTGTTCGATCCGAGTCGGGTTCCAGGTCCCCCAGCGCCACAGCTCCTTGCCGGTTGCCAGGTCGTGGCCGCTCAAATCGTCTCCGCCGATCACCAGAAGCTCCTTACGTCCTCGGTGCTCGAAGGGAACAGGTGTAGTGAAGGACTCTCGAGACTCGGCGCGAGCCTCGCTGGGTCGGATGTGGCGCCAGAGTGTCTTTCCGGTTTGTGGATCCATCGCCAGCAAATAGGACTCGTTCATCCGATCCTTGAGGCCTCGTCCGCTGACCGGGACGTCGCGTTGGAGAACTTGAAGGTAGAGTTTGCCCCCGTACAGGACCGGACTCGAGGCGAAGGTCCAACCGAAGGCGAACTCGCCATAGTCCTCCTGGATGTTGCGGGCCCACATCTGCCTTCCCGAAAAGTCGTAGGTGACCATCTCGCCGTTGCCGTAGAAGAAGACGGCGATCTTGCCATCGGTGGCAGGAGAGGGGGACGAATAGGTACTGCGATGGTCACGTCGGAGTCCCTGGGATAGCGTCCGTTGCCATAGCAGCGTCCCCGTAGCGCGATCGAAGCAGAGAGCCTTCAGTGTTTCGCTGCCAGTATCCGTACTGGAGACGAACACGCGGTCTCCCCAGACAACCGGAGTAGCCGCACTGGGCCCGGGCATGTCGGCGCTCCAGGCGATGTTCTCGGTTTTGCTCCAGCTGCTGGGAAGATTCTCTTCGTCACTGGAGCCGTTGAAGTTTGGTCCTCGCCACTGGCCCCAGTTACCGGCGCCGGCGGAAGACCCTATCAGCAGCATTACGGAAAAAAGTGTCGCGATTCTCATATCAGCCGTCTCCCAAGGTTTGAAGAGGTAACCGTTCTTAGGGCCCTGTCAAAAATAACTTCACATTCTGGGGCCCCTCTTTACCCCATCTTCAGCCGCTCCTCAATTGCGAAATCCTCAGCGTAGACCTGGCTACTCTTGCGGTTTCGCTCAATCGTTCGCGGCCAAATCTGGCGCAAATCTGAGCGCCAATTCTACCAAGTTATTTCTGCGCGAGCCCTTAGTATGAAATCATGTTCGGGTGCAGGAATCAAAACCCTGGGATCGTGCCAAGCTACTCAGGCGCCTCGATCCCAGCGACCTGCCATCTTCCTAAGCTTCTCGAGGGTAGCCGCATACTTTGGATCTCTTGCCAGATTGTGCTGCTCATCAGGATCGGTGCGAAGGTTGTAGAGTGATCTGTGCTCACTCTGGATCCGCTCATCCATGAAGAAAACCAGCTTCCATTCCTGAGTGCGCACCATCACTCGGCGGCCGCCATCCTTGCGAAGCTCCTCATAGATGTCCTCGCTGTAGTCGTGCTCACTGAAGCAGGCGGGACGCCACTGCTCCACCTCTCCGCGAATCAGCGGGAGGAGGCTTCTTCCCCGAATGTTGTCAGGAGGATCAAAGCCGGAAAGCTCCAGCAGAGTAGGCAGGAAATCCACCATTTCAACCGGCTGCTCGACGACCTTTCCAGCGGGCAATCGGCCGGAGGCACTCATGATGAAAGGGACCCGCACGTTGGAGTCATAGAAGTCCCGCTTCTTCCAGACGCCGTGCTCCCCCAACTGGAAGCCCTGATCGGAGTTGATTACGATGATGGTATTGCTCAGTCGGCCGGATTCCTCCAGGACGCTCAGGAGCTTACCTATCTGATCATCCACCAGTCGGATCATCCCGTAGTAGGTGCCCCGGGCCAGCTGGATCTCCTCTGTGGTGAGATCGGGGGCTCCGCCGTAGACGTGGATGTTCTCCCGCTCGTAGCGGGGCTTTTTCGCGACTTCCGCGTCCGTGGGAATTGGGAGATCGATCGTAGTGGGATCGACGTAATGGGAGGGCGAGATGTGGCAGGCAACGTGAGGAGCATGAAAGGAGACGCGAAGGAAGAAGGGCTGATGGGTTGCTGTCAGTTGCCTCAAACGCTGGACGGCTCGATCACCCAGCCTGGACGTCCTCAGCTCGGAGGCCGGAATGTCCAGTATCCCGCCGATCATCCACTCGTGGGTCTTGGTGAGGACCCGTGAAAGGAGTCGATCTTGCCATTCGAGCCTTAAGTGCTTGGTTGGTTTCCCGTGATTGTCCAGATCCGCGGGAGGATCCCCATGATGGAGCCAGTCCTGACTGAAGGCGTGGAGCTTCCCGACATTTTCCGGCTGGATCCCTGCTTTCCTCCAGCCTTCTAGCAGTGAAGGATGCTGCGTCCGCACTTCCTTCCGGTACAGACCTCGTGTCTGCGCAGGCTTTCCCATCGCCATGATTCCGGTCTCGTGGGCGTAGAGGCTCGTCTTCATCGAGGTGCGGGAGGGAATGCAGACCGGGTTCTGAACGATGGCCGTCTCGAAGCGGACGCCGGCAGAAGCGATCCGATCCATATGCGGGGTCAGCGCCCAGGACCTGCCGTACGATCCCAGCGCATCGGCCCGGCCATCGTCCAACATGATCCAGAGGATGCTGGGCGGGTCGGCCAGGACCTCCGCTGCGGCAGACACAGGCATGACCAGCATCGCCAGGAACAGGAGGATCGGGATGTGTCGCTTGGTTTTCACTTCA
This sequence comes from Acidobacteriota bacterium, assembly GCA_965219855.1. GTDB lineage: Bacteria > Acidobacteriota > UBA6911 > RPQK01 > JAJDTT01 > CAUZIZ01. The sequence goes on along the minus strand of CBDCOR010000001.1, from coordinate 100,163 downwards.
GTCCCTCGTTGGCTGGAGTATACCAGGGGAAGCAACTTGAATAGAATTTTCAGAGAATGAAACACATCCAATAGCAGATTTTGGAGGTTCCAACCCGGGTCTTCAGGCTAGAATTGGTCTCGCCAAGTTGTAAGGGGCGCGGTGCGCTTCGTCTTGTGCTAGAAATGACGGATTGATCGTTGTCAGGAGCGGAGATGGGTGATCAGTATCTGAAGTGGAACCGAGCCGATGGGCCCGAGACCTTTGATCTGCTCCAGGAGGAGATCTTCATCGGGCGCAGGTCGGACTCCGGGATCGTACTCCGGGATCCCTATGTGTCCAGGCGGCATGCCAAGCTGGTCAAGAACGAAGGGGGTTTCACCCTGTTTGACCTGGACAGTACGCATGGCACCTTCGTCAACGGGCTCCAGATCCAGGAGCAGCGTCTGAAAGAGGGAGATTGTATTCAGCTGGGTAGAGGGAGTGTCGAGTTGCTCTATCTCTCCCCCGGCTACGTAGGGGCTGCCCATACGATGATGGCAGACCGGAATCTCCAGAAATCGGTTCAGCAATTGTCCACGGTCCTACCTTCGCCCACGACCAAGGCTTCTGACCTGGAGAAGATCTCCCATGTCCTCGATTTCCAGTATGAGTGGGAAAAGAGCTTTTCTGCCGAAAAGACCCTGCAGCAACTTCTGGGATCGGCTTTGGACGTGAGCGGCGCCGAAAGGGGTTTCCTTCTGACTCGAAGTCCTGAGGGGTTCAGCTATGTCGCGGGAATGAACCATGAGAGTCAGCTCCTCTCGGAGTCTGAGTTTCACACCAGTCAGAGTGTGGTGGACCAAGTGGCCCGAGAAGGCAAGCCGCTTTTCATGACCGAGGGGATCGACCAGAATCTGGCTCATCAGGAGAGCATCGTCAATCTTCAGCTTCGAGCAGTGGCCTGTATGCCGCTGAAATGGCTGTCCTCCCTGTCCGAGACGCCGGAAGTGCGAGGCATCCTCTACCTCGACAGCACTCGGAGCATGCACACGCTGACAGGACTCGACCAGAAGATTCTCACCAGAATCTCGGTAGAGGTCGGTAATGTCTTCGAAAAACTGGCGCTGATTCAGAGCCTGGAGCAGGGAAGGGTCGTAGAAAAGGAGCTGGCCCTGGCTCAAGCGACCCAACAGTCACTTCTCCCCCAGACGATACCGGCCTTGGACCACTACGCAGTTCACGCCTACAGCAGTCCCACCCGTTACGTCGGAGGGGACTATTACGATTTTCTGGACGCCGGGTCAGGAGGCCTGACCGGTGTATTGGCAGATGTGTCTGGGAAGGGTGTGTCAGCGGCACTCTTGAGTTCCTTTCTTCAGGGGGTGCTGGAGGCGGAGTATCAGTCGGGTGCTTCCTTGGATGATGTCCTCAATCGGACCAATCGCCACCTTCACCAGAAAACGCAGAGCAATCGATTCGTCACCCTCTTTCTCTTCAACCTCAGCGGTAGCGGAGAGGGTGCCTATATCAGTGCCGGTCACAACCCGGCCTATTTGCTCCGGTCGTCGAATGGTGAGATTGAGGAATTACCCTCGAAGAATCCGATCCTTGGGGCGTTCGATTCCGTTACCTATGACACTACCCCTTTTCAACTTCAGCTCGGCGATCTACTGGTCGTCTACTCGGATGGTGTGACGGAGGCGATGGATCCGGAAGGAAACATGTTCGAAGAGGCGAAGTTGATCCAGGTGGTACAGGAGTTTGGACCCTCCGGTGGGAAGATCCTCGAAGAGAGGATCCTGGAGTCACTCGACCAGTTCACGCAGGGGATGGACCAGACCGACGATATTACCCTCCTTGTGATCGAGAGAATCGCCTGAGGGGCGAGAAACCGAAGTCCCAAAATTCGAAATACTCAGTGCACCTGAAGGTTTATCCATCCGTGGTCGTACACTTCTCTCTTGCGTCCGCTGTGTCCGGAATCTACGATTGAAAAGTAGATATGGCAAGCGATAGCGGCTCAGGCGGGGCCAGCCTTTCCAACAAGCAGTTGGGCGAGTACGAAATCCTCGATCCTCTCGGGATTGGTGGGATGGGTGAGGTGTATCGCGCTCGTGATAACCGATTGGATCGCCAAGTGGCCATCAAGGTGCTGCCCAACCAGTTCACGGAGGATCCGGAACGCTTGGCTCGCTTTGAGCGCGAGGCCAAACTGCTGGCCTCATTGAATCACAGCAACATTGGGGCGATCTACGGTTACGAAGAAGCCGAAGGCCAGAAGTTTTTCGTCCTGGAGCTGGTTGAGGGTGAGACGCTCGCGCAGCGGTTGGGTAAAGGGCCTCTTCCGTTGAGAGATGCCCTCAGCATCGCGATTCAGATCGCCGAGGGTGTAGAGGCGGCACATGAGCGAGGAGTCATTCACCGGGACCTGAAACCTGCCAATGTCAAGCTGACACCGGACGGTAGGGTCAAGGTGCTGGACTTCGGTCTGGCCAAGGCGCTGGAGCTGGAGGAGGAGTCCCCTCGAGTGGATCTAACCCGATCCCCAACACTTACCCACGACTCGACTCGTGCAGGTGTCATTCTGGGCACGGCCGCCTACATGAGTCCGGAGCAGGCTGAAGGAAAGCCGCTCGATCCCCGATCCGACATCTTTTCTTTTGGCTCCCTACTCTACGAGATGATTACGGCTCAGAAAGCATTTTCGGGTGACACCCAGACGCGAGTGTTGGCTGCCATCCTGGAGAAGAATCCGAAGCCGATTAGCGAGATTGTCCACGGAACACCGCCCGAGGTAGATCGGATCATCGCCCGATGTCTTCGCAAGGATCCTGGACGCCGATTCCAGAACATGCAGGACTTGAGGCTGACGCTGGAGGATTGCCTACACGATCAGGAAGTCCCTGCCGCTCGGAGGCGTCGAGATGGGTCGGTCAGATTCTGGAAGTGGACGGCGGCCGCCTTGGGTCTCCTACTGGTTCTGGCTCTGGGATTGTCGACCTACCGCTGGGCCCGACACCGACTTCACCACCGGCAGCCGGTTCTCAGCCGTGTCACCTCGGTTTCGGGGCTCACCATCGATCCGGTGTTTTCCGCGGACGGTAGCCTGCTGGGATACGCTTCCGATCGCAGTGGCGAAGGCAACCTGGATATCTGGATACAACAAATCGGTGGAGGCGTATCCCGTAGAACTGCTCACGAAGCTGACGACCGCCAACCTTCGTTCCATCCGGATGGCACCAAGGTAGTCTTTCGCTCCGAGAGGGCTAGCGGAGGTATCTACTGGACAACGACCCTGGGTGACGAAGCCAACCCCAGATTGATAGTGGAAGAGGGCCGCCGGCCTCGAGTTTCGCCTGACGGTAGCCGGATTGCCTACTGGATTGGCCAGATCGGATCGGGATACAAACGGGGAAGTCTATACACCATCCCCTGGGCTGGAGAGAGTCTTCCAGTCCGGCTTGCCCCAGACTTTGCTGTGGCTAGCCACCCGGTCTGGTCGCCTGATGGGGAATACATTCTCTTTCTAGGTTGGGCCGAAGCCGGCTCGACGGAAGACGAGGATTTCGACTGGTGGATAGTGAGCCTCGAAGATGGCAGAACCCAGGCTCTGGGAATGGGCAAGAGACTGGCCAGGCGTGGGCTGAGTCAACACGTTATCCCTAGTGTGTGGGTTGAAGATGAATTGATTTTTTCGGCGACAACGGGGGACAGCACCAACCTTTGGCGAGTCCCGGTGTCGACCTTCTCGATGTCGATCGCTGGCCCACTGGAACAGCTCACTGCGGGGGTAGGTCCCGAGCTCCAGCCCCACGCGGTTGCTCCCAATAAGATCGTATTCTCAACCCGAATGGAGAATCTGGATCTCTGGAGCCTCGACATCGATGCGGATGCCGGCCGTGTGCCCGATGGGGCTGAGTTGAAGCGCTTGACCAACCACGCCGGCGAGGACTCCCACCCCTCCCTATCCACGGACGGCAATAAGGTTGCCTTTGTCTCGACTCGTTCCGGCAATCCCGACATCTGGTTGATGGACCTGCAGGCCCAGACGGAGATCAACTTGACCGCCACTCCGGGGGACGAACGATGGCCCAAAACGGGCCTGACCGGTTCCAGGGTGGCATACGGTACCCGAACCCGAAGCGCCGATGGCTGGATCATCTATACGGTTGAAACCGAGGGGGATCTTACCCGCAAGAGGAGCTGCAGCGACTGTGGCCGGCCGCTCGATTGGTGTTCGACCGGAGACTTTATTCTCTACGTCAAAGGCCAAACCAGTCAAAGCGTGTGGATGTTGGAGGAGGCGACCTCCCAGAAGTTGAAGTTATTGGAGCACCGGGAATTCGACGTAGTCCAGGCTCGCCCTGATCCCTTCGACCGCTGGATCGCCTTCACGGTCGAGGAAGAGCCGCTCAGGGCCAGGGTCTACATTGCTCCTTTTCGGATGGAGGATCTGACGCAGCAAAACGGGATCGAAACGAGCCAGTGGTTACCCGTCACCGATGGTGAGCGCTGGGACGGGATGGCCCGATGGTCGCCCAACGGCAACTTCCTGTATTTCGTATCCGACCGAGAGGGTTCTCGGGGTATCTGGGCCCAGAGGCTGGAACCTCACAGCAAGAAACCTCTTGGTGAACCGCGCCTGATCCGACACTTCCAAGAAACTCGTCTGTCACTTTCCGGTGTCTCACCGGGCTCTCTCAGAATCAATGTGGCCCAAGACAAAATCGTCTTTACGCTGAGAGAGATGACGGGCGACGTCTGGCTGGTAGATCTGACCGGCCGTGAATGAAGTAGAGCCCTGAAGCGGTTCGTAGGTGTCAGTCCAGCGGACCGGGTTATCAGGCGGAAGGAGACAACTCATGAATCCGTTCTTGAAACTGCAGTTACCAGGGCCGGAAGAGGCTCTCCCAGGACGCCCGGAGGAAATGTCTGTGGCGGAGTCTCACTTTGTTCTGGGGAGCCCTCTAAGTCCCCCTTTCCCAGAGGAAATGGAGCTAGCTCTCTTCGGTATGGGCTGCTTCTGGGGCGCCGAGCGAAAATTCTGGGAGGCGGAAGGCGTTTTCTCTACCGCGGTCGGTTATGCCGCAGGTCTCACGCCTAATCGCACCTACGAGGAAGTCTGCAGCGGCAGAACTGGCCATAACGAAGTGGTGCGCGTCGTGTTTGACCCCGGCTCTACCAGTTACGAGGCGATGCTCAAGGTTTTCTGGGAAAGCCACGATCCCACACAGGGGATGAGGCAGGGCAACGATATGGGTACCCAGTACCGGTCGGGAATCTACACATTCTCAGGAGAGCAGTCGAGTTTGGCGGAGGCTTCTCGAAATACCTACCAGGAGATGCTGAGCCAGGCCGGATACGCTTCCATCACGACGGAGATCAGGGCCGCACCCGAGTTCTACTACGCCGAGGATTATCACCAGCAGTACCTGGCCAAGAACCCGCATGGATACTGTGGACTCGGCGGCACGGGGGTGACCTGTCCAGTGGGATTGAGCGCGGTTTAGGACAGCTGAATGCTGTGATCGCAGGGGGGGTTGGGGAGGTCGATATCCAGACCAAACAGATTTCTGCAGACCTTGTTTCCCAGTCCAGAGCGGACGCAGGCAGCTCCGGTTATGACTGTCTGGCTCCCGACGGTTCCGAGATTCGCCTGCTGCTGGCCCGAAGGGGCGGAAGCATGGTGCACTGTAGTCTTGCGACGGGTCGAGTGTCGGCCCCGGTTCGACACCAGACGGTGGAGGAGTTCTGGTACTTCATCGAGGGGCGAGGAGAAGTCTGGCGTAGGACTCCGGGAGTGGCGACCGGTGAGGTAACACCAGTGCGGCCTGGAACCGCCCTCGACTTACCGGTAGCAACTCATTTCCAGTTCAGGAACACGGGTACCCAGCCTCTGCGGTTTATCATCTTGACGATGCCACCATGGCCGGGTGACGAGGAAGCCGTGTCGGTCGACGGGATCTGGTAGGACGGGCACTTCTGCCCGTCGAGCGGCGGTCACTGCTCGATGAAGTTTCAGGTTAGTATCCCCCCAGCCGTGCTGCCCCATTCGACAAAGAAACTTTGGCTACCCACAGGCCAGCGTCGCCTGATCCGGCCTTCGAAATTCGCCTGTTCGATATTCAGCGGTTTAGCCTTTAGCGGTTGCCTTCTCGGGAAGCAGAAAAGCCCAAATCTCAAACCGCAAAACACCGAACAATACGAACGACGAAGTTCGGAGGCTTGGCGATGAGGTTTCAGCTTAGTCCCGCCACCGGCTGCGCCGGATCGTACCTGAAAGAAACTTCAGTCGAGGGACGTAGCGGTGGCCTCCAGGCCGCCGTCCGAGCCAAAGGCTCGGAAAACTAAGACTTCGGCCTGGAGGCCAAAGCTACATTTGCCAATGAAGTTTCAGTAGCTAGTGCCCGTCCGGAAATGTGTAAGTAATTGATAAGGAAGGGGAAAGAGGGCTTTTTCAAGCTCCGAAACTGTCAGGGCCGTTTGCTAGACTATTTGGTGCAAACAATTAGACTAAAACGACTTACGACGATTTCAGGAGTTCGAAGATGCGTAAAAAGCGTGAAAAACAACGCCCCCTTTCCCCGCAATGGCCCGATCACCAGCTGGCCCATGAATTGAAGGTGATCTCGCGCATCCTGGACGACAATCCCCAGACGCTGGAGCTGATAGTACAAGATCTCTCTGACAGGGTCGATTCCGGTGTTGGCGCCCCCGGTTTGACGGCCGAGCAGGTGCTGCGTTGCGCCGTCATCAAACAGCTGCATCAGTTCAGCTATCGCAAGCTGGAGTTTCATCTGGTGGATTCGCAAAGCTGTCAGAGGTTCTGTCGCTTGCCCTATGGGGCGTCGATCAGCAAAGCCACCCTGGCGGAGAACCTGGGGAAGATTGAGCCGGGGACTTGGAAGGCGATCAACGACCACTTGGTGCTCTGGGCGCAGGCTCGGGGTCTGGAAAAAGGCCAACGGATTCGGGTCGATGCCACGGCGGTCGAGACGAACATCCACTATCCGCTCGACAGTGAGCTGTTGTACGACGGCATTCGAGTCGTGACCCAGTGGCTGGGGCGGCTGCGGGAGCGGGAAGGGATCGGCTTCGTCGATCATACGCGGCGGGCCAAGCGGCGCGTCCTGAACATCCGCAACCGCCGCGGCAAGAAGCGCCTGGACAGTTACCGCGATCTGATCAAAGTGGCGTCCAAGACGGCTCACTATGCCGAGCAGGCGCTGGCAGCTTCCGCGCAGTGGAGCGATCCCCTCAGTCTGGCCGTGGCGGCGCAACTGGCCCACTATCTGGGGCTGTTGCACAAAGTCATCGAGCAGACTCAACGACGGGTCCTTTCGGGCGAGGCCGTCGCGGCCCAGGAGAAGATCTGTTCCCTCTTCGAAGAGCACACCGATATTATCAAGAAGAGCCCTCGGGAAACGGTCTTCGGCCACAAGGTGTTTGTCAGCACGGGCGCCTCGTCGCTGATCCTGGATTGTGTGGTGGAACGGGGGAATCCGGCCGACAGCAACTATGTGCAACCCTTCTTAGAGCGGCATCGACAGCTGTACGGGAAGGTCCCCCGCCAGAGCGCCTGGGATGGTGGTTTTGCCTCGGCTGCCAACCTGCGCTGGGCCAAAGAGCAGGGGGTACAGGATGTGGCCTTTTCCAAAAAGTGTGGGTTGACGGTTGAGAGCATGGTGCGTTCCAGTTGGGTCTACAAACAACTCAAACGCTTCCGCGCCGGGATTGAGGGGTGCATTGGGACCCTCAAGCACACCTTCGGTCTCCACCGCTGTAGCTGGAAAGGCTGGCCTCACTTTCAAAGCTACGTCCATGCCAGCGTCCTGACCTATAACCTGGTCGTCCTGGCCCGACTCCTGTTGTAGCCTTTTGTGGCTGACCGTACTGCCTTGTGGCTCCGACTCGGGGAGAGGTCTGCGCCGAACCGCTGCTTTTTGGCCCGCGTGCCCTCGCTCGAGGGTCCTTGCTCTGGATCGAGCTGGGTCGAGCCGGTCTGTCAGCAGTCTCAAGTATAATAAGTGTTTACGATTCAACAGATTACAGTTCTGAAAACCCCGGTTTTCGGACGGGCACTAAGCTAGTTCTGGGTCATTGCCCAGCTGGGCTTTTTCAGGGCTTCGGCGTAGAGTTGCTTCCATTGCCCAGAACCATCGTCAGGGAGCACTTCCATCTTCACGCCGGGAGCGAATATGGGTCGGCGGCCGTTCATGAAGTCATCCCAATACTGGAGGCCGTGGGCATAGTAGTCTGTATCTCCGGCCGGCCAGGAAACACGGATCAGCAGGTTGGGATGGGGATAGGGTTTCGCGATCGGGTCAATCCGGAATTGTTCGACGGCATCCCAGTCCAGCTCGATCCCGAGCCCCGGACCCTGAGGCACTGGAGCGAGGCTTCCCTCGACCTCTATGGGTTGCTTCAGGAGGCTGTTCTGATAGAGGTTGTGGCAGTTGACCGCGGGCCAGCGCGCGTGACTGCACACGGCTGCGAAGTGAAGGGCCCAGCTGGCCGTGATGCCGGTCCCCACCAGCTGTAGCCAGAAGACCTTATTGGCCTCGGCGATGATGTGGGCTTCGTGCAGGATCTGGCTGGCACCGCCGTGCACCACGAATCCGTCACAGACATCTTCCTTTAGTGCCGTCATCAAGGGTGGATTCCCCACGTGCATTGCCAAGGGGACCGAGGTGTGACCCCGTAGATACCTATTACCAGCCACGTCACTCTGGGGGATCGGAGATTCGTAGATCTTGACGTGAGGGTGACGCTCCAGCTCGCACAGCAGCCGGACACCGTGAGCCGAATCGTTGCACATGGTGTTGAAGTCCAGATCGATCTCGAAGTGGTCTGGCACCTCGGAAGTGACGGTGCGCAGCTGCTCTCTGAGGTCGAACCAGGGCCGGGCCTTGAACTTGTAGCTGGTGTAGCCGTGGGCAATGGCCTCCTCGCATTCCGAGAGCCAATCTTCCGGAGGCAGCTCAATCGACCACCAGGAGATGTGGGCCTGATCTCTGATCCGATTGCCGAGCAGTTGATAGATGGGAGTCCCCAGCGCCTTGGCGACGGCATCGAAGAGGGCCATCTGGAGACCCGCTCCGAGGGAATCGTCCCACATCAACTCGGTAGCAGCTCCTCCGATGGCTCGGCTCACAGATTCGTCGGTAACCGCCCCCCAGGTGTAGAAACACATCGTTTCAGCCAGGCCCTGGACTCCACACTCGAGTTCCACCTGGCACAGTTCGAAGATGGTCCAGTGAGGCAGTTCGCGAACCATGTTCCGACGGGGAACTTCTCGAAACGGGACATCCAACCAGGTTCGTCTAATGTTCTTTACCGTCAGGTTCATGGGGGAACTCCTCGGTTGCGGGTTGTCGGTTGTAAGTTACGGGTTACAGGTTACAGGTTACAGGTTGAAGCCCGTCACGCAGGGTTCTGCTTGGTGCACTTGTGACGACTTGGCTAGGGCGCTACCATACGTACCGGATCATCAACAAGTTGGAGGTGTGTGATGTGTGCTGAGAGTCGTCGAGCCTTTTTGCGAAAAGGCGGATTTGGATTGGCTGCTGCTGCCAGCCTGGGCGGTGGTCGGAGCGTTCAGGGCGCCAACGATCGTGTGGTTCTGGGAATCATCGGATGCGGCGGTCGCGGACGTCGTCTAGGGGAGGAACTCAACTCCTTTAGCGATGCCAGGGTGTCCCATGTTTGCGACCCGGATCAGGAGCGGGTGGATCAGGCACTGGAGGTCACGGGAGCGGACCACGGTGTGAGGGACCTGCGTCGAATTCTGGAGGATGCGTCGGTGGACGCCGTCGTGATCACCGCCTGCGATCACTGGCATGCTCCGGCCGCAATTCTCGCTTGCCAGGCGGGCAAGCACGTCTACGTTGAGAAACCCTGTGCGCATAATCTCCGTGAGGGCCGCCTGATGGTCGAAGCGGCTCGGCAGCATCGGCGGGTCATGCAGCACGGCACCCAGAGCCGCTCCAGCCCGAAGATCAAGAAGGGGATCCAGATCTTGCACGAGGGCCTGATCGGGAAGGTCCTCATCGCCAAGAGTGTCAACAGCCAGAGGCGCGTGAATATTGGCAGTCAGAAGCCGTCGAAGCCGCCTTCTCATCTGGATTACGATCTCTGGGTGGGCCCGGCCGAATGGGCCGGTTATCAGTCCAACTTTGTCCACTATCACTGGCACTGGTTCCAGAAGTTCGGAACCGGCGATATCGGGAACGACGGTGTCCACGGCATAGACCTCGCCCGCTGGGGACTGGGCGTGGAGACGCATCCCAGCTTCGTTTCTGGCTATGGATCCAAGATGTTCTTCGATGATGACCAGGAGTTTCCGGACACCTATAGCATCATCTACGAGTACCCTGGGGACAATCGAGTCGGCAGCAAGTGTGTTCTCATCTATGAGCAGCGCGACTGGTCACCCTATCGGCAGGATGCAGACAAGAACAGCCTCTTCTTCTACGGTACCGAAGGGATGATGACCATGGGGAGCCGCGGCATTCGGGTCTATGGAAAGGATAACGAACCGATCCGTCGAGAGGAGTACGGCGCGACCAATGAAGACCACCTGAGGGATTTCCTGGATGCCATTCGGTCGGGTGGACGCAGCACCAATGCCAATATCGAAATCGGGCACCTTTCGTCCGCTCTTCCTCATCTGGGCAACATTGTGGCTCGCACCGGACGCTCGATCAGATTCGATCCGGTGGCTGAGCAGATCATCGGGGACAAAGAGGCCAATCAGCTCCTGGGGCGTCGCTATCGAGAAAACCACTGGGCGATTCCTTCTGCCGTCTAGGAAGGATCAACGGGGCCGTCTGATCCAATTCCTAACTTTGCAATTCTGGCGCTAGCGAGAGCGAGGATAGAGTCGTGCAGGGTTTCACCCCACTGGATCATACGGTGCTCGCCATCTACCTGATTCTCGTGGTCGCGATGGGTGCCGCCTTTGTCAGGGGACAGCGGAGTACCGAGGACTATTTCCTGGCGGGTCGCTCGATGCCGTGGCTGCCGGTTGGTATCTCGATTTTTGCATCTCTTTTCAGTGCGATCAGCCTCATGGGCAGTCCGGGCTGGGTTTATGATCACGATGTGACCCTCGGCCTGACGCTGGTTACCATACCGATGGTCACGCCGGTTGTGGTCTGGGTCATTTTGCCTTTCTTTCATCGCCTCAAGGTCTTCACGGCCTACGAGTATCTGGGAGCTCTTGTCAATAGGTGTGGAAAAACATCAGGCGGCTTTCTCCTCCGGGACTTGGTTGACCGGGACTCCATTGACATATTTGGCGCCCTGGTAGACGTCTTTCATCAGCTCCGGTGCCTTCAACCGGCGGAATCGCTGCTCCGCCACCAACAGCATCTTCCAGATCACCGCCTGGGCGTTTTCCACTTTCTTGAATCGCTTGGCCGCGTCCGTTCGCAGCCGAAGAGCGGCAAACGGTGACTCCACTGGATTGGTGGTTCGCAGATGCTGCCACTGCTTCTTTGGATAGTTGTAAAAGGTCACCATCCGGTCCCAGTCCTGCTCGATTAGCTCAGCCGCCAGGGTCAGCCCTCGCTGCCGGCACCAGTGCTGAAAGACCTGCTTGAGTCGTTGTGCCTCCTCTCGAGTCTCGGCGTAAGGGATCTGCCGCAGGATCAGCAAGGCCGGCTTGTGCACTCGCTTAGGGAGCTTGGCCAGCAGGTTGACGATCCGATGATTCCAGCAGCGCTGCTCCTCGGCCTGGGGATAGACGTTGCGCAAAGCTCCCCAGATGCCCAGGTGGCCGTCTCCGATCACCAGCCGTGGACAGCCCATCCCCCGGCGCTTCAAGTCGCGCAGTACTTCCGACCAGCTCTGGGTCGATTCCCGATAGCCGCTCGTGACCGACACCACGGCTTTGCTTCCGTCACTTAAGGCGGCCAGCACCACCAGCAGGACTGCCTTTTCCTTCTCCAGACCCGCCTTGACGTAGATTCCATCTACCCATAAATACACCACTTCCAGATCATTCAAGGGTCGACTCTGCCAGACTTCCCATTCGGCCTGCCACTTCTCTTTCAACCGCGCCACCGTGGAGGCCGACAGAGGCGCCTTGTCCCCTAAGAGCCCTCTCAGAGCCAGATCAAAATCCCCCAGCGCCAGACCATGCAAGTACAGCTCAGGGATCAGTTCTCGAACCTGCCGCGTCCGCTTGGCAAACAGGGGCAACACCCGACTTTCAAAGCGTTCCTCTAGATCCCGCACTCGAGGCCTTCGAACCTGGATCGTCCCCGAGCTCAGCGTCAGATGCCTCGGCTTCCCATATCCATTGCGATAGCCCGACGGAGCGTCCACGGCCCTTCGCCGCTCACTCTTACGCCGCCCTAATAACTCCGTGACTTCCTCCTCCAGCAGCTCTTGAACCCAGCCTTGGATCTTCCCCCGCACCCAATCTTCCAGCTCCTCGAAACAAACTCTTGACTGGACACTTTCCTCAATGTTCTGCTTGCTCATGCGGTGTGTACTCCTTCCGTTGCGGGCCTTTCGGCCCTGGGTTTTATCAACCCGGAAGGATACTCACCGCCTATGCTATTTACACACCTTCTGATGGTAGCTCAGGGCAGTGCTGCTGGGTCACTGGGGAAGGGGATTCCACCCGGCCGCTCGGTGGCATCCCACCGGAGGAGAATAGTTGCCTGACGGGCGGTCAAAAGGGCCGAACCCTCAACTGAGAACCTACAACATTTTTGTGGCGCACCCCCGTAGCATCATGCCATTGACAGGTGTCAGCCTGAGCGCATAGCATGGGACCCACTCGATAGTTCGTGATTCAGGGGTCCATTGTGGATCCACAGAAATCAGCAGGAGGCCATCATGCCGATGCCGGCTGTGCATCAAGTCTGGAGGCCGAGCCTCATGTGGCTCGCGATGGCCAGTCTCCTCACCTTGATGACACTCTCGGCGGTGCCGGGGCAAGATCGATCGAGCAGCCAGGCGGACGAAGAAGCGGCGGCGGGCCGCAGTTTTGCTGAAGCCCACAAGGATCTTCTGGCGCCGGAGCGAGCGAACGATGCCGGCTCACTGACCGAGGACCTGATCGGATCCCGATTAACCCCGGAAGGGTCGGACCGTACCCCAGTCCCACGGCGGAACTTCATTGACGAGTTCATTTTCGGAAAGATGGAGCGGGACAACATCCCCCATGCCCCTTTGGCCAGCGATCGGGAATTCCTGCGCCGGGTCACCCTCGACTTGACCGGTCGGATTCCTTCTCCCGAACAGCTGCGTGGCTTCGTAGGCGATCCGGATCCGCAGAAGCGCGACCGCTTGGTGGACCGTCTCCTGGACAGCGAAGCCTATGTGGACAAGTGGGCCTATTTCTTCATGGATCTGTTTCGCGCCAACGGAAAGATGGGGCAGGGCAGATCCCTTTTTCACTATTGGATGAAGGAGAACCTGCGCTCCGATCGACCCTACGACGAAGTGGCGCGGGCCATGATCTCGGCGTCCGCCAAGAGTAACCATAACGTGGCGGCGGCCAACGTCATCGCCCGCGAGCACGTGCAGGGACAGGACCAGCCGAGGAGTCCCGATGATGTGGGGATGGTCCAGCAGCTGGACACTCACGACGAGCTCAGCATCCTCTATTCGCGGGTGTTTCTCGGTCTGAATCTCTCCTGCATCTCCTGCCACGACGGCCGGGGACATTTGGAGAAGGTGAATGTCTGGCTGACCGGGAAGACGCGAGAGGAGTTCTTCCAGCAGACGGCTTTTCTGGGCCGCACCCGCTATGTAATGTACTGGGAAAAGGCCAACGCCAATTCCGGGGAGTTCTTCATCGACGATCAGGCTCCAGGCTATGATACCCGGGGAGAGAGCATGATCCGGGTGCCCCGCCGCGGTGGTTCCGCCGAGCCTGCCTTCATTCTAACGGGCAAGCGCCTGGAGCCCGGCGAGGAGCCCAGAGAAGGCCTAGCTCGCCTGCTGACCTCCCATCCCCAGTTCGCCAGGACTACCGCCAACCTCTTCTGGAGCCGGTTGATGGGTGTGGGGATCGTCGAACCACACGACGAATTTGATCTTTCACGCCAGGATCCCAAGCGCCTCCCCAAGGGTTGGGATCTGCAGCCGACCCACCCCCGGCTCCTGGATGCTCTGACGTTGGATTTTCGCCGCGGCAAGCATAGTCTGAAACGCCTTTTGGGCACTATCTGTCGCTCCTCGGCCTACCAGCTCTCCTCACGCTTCTACGGCGAGTGGAAGGAGTCCTACACTTCCTACTTCGCCCGAAAGTTTGCCCGCATGCTGAGCGCCGAAGAGCTGCACGACAGCATCGCGCTGGCGACCGAGCGCCCCGGGGAATTCAAATTCGGGGACCGAACCGTAGGCTTGGCCATGAAGCTGGGAGAACCCGGGGGCGGAGACGACGTGAAGCATCTGATGCGCACGTTCGGCCAGTCGAACCGGAACAATCCCGCCCTGCCACTGACGGGCTCCGTCCTGCAACCGCTGGTCTTGATGCAGTCACCGGTTCTCAATGATCGGATACTGGCCAAAGATGGCAGCCGCGTGGAGCGGGTCCTGAAGCGCTACAAGAGGGACGAAAAAGTGGTGGATGAGCTATTCCTGGCGACTCTTTCACGCTCACCCTCAGAGGCCGAGAAAGAAGTGGCCACGACAGCTCTTTCCAGAGATCGTACTGCCGGAGCCCAGAACCTTCAGTGGGCTCTGATCAACAGCGTCGAGTTCTTGTACAACTATTAGAAAATGTCGGACTCAACGGTAGGACAGCATTTCGGTACGCGCCGTGATCTGCTGCGCCTGGGTGGCCTGGGGCTTGCCGGAGCCCTGGTCGAGGGGGTGTGGCCTCTGGCGATGTCTGCCAGGGGCGATAAGACACAGCCGCGAGGCAGTGCCCGCAACGTGTTGTTTTACGAGATCAACGGCGCCATCAGTCACGTCGATGGCTTCGACTTCAAAGAGAATGTAGCCACGCCCAGGGATCTGGATGTCAGAAGGGTTGGCCCCGATCTAGACCTCTCGCACCTTCTCTTTCCCGGGTTGTCCGGGCAGATGGACAAGATTGCCACCGTCCGGTCGATGCTCAGCCACGAGGAGGTCCACTTTCGAGGGCAGTACTATGTGCAGACGGGCCGCCAGTTGAATTTAGCCTTTGCCCGTGAGATTCCTTCGATTGGCTCTGTCGTCGCCATGGAACTGGAGCCCCGACGGCGGCCCACCGACACCTTTCCCACCTATGTGTCGTTCAATCTCTCCAGTGCCCAGCCAGGCGCCCTGGGCACCGGCTTTCTTCCCCCCAGGTATTCCGTGGTGGATATCCGGCCCGAGGAAGTGGGAAAGGGACAGCTGCTCGAGGAGGAAGCCCAGCGGCTGTTGAGAGAGCGCTGGCGACTGCTCAGCGAGATCAGACAGAGGGAGCGTCCGCGCATTGCGTCTTATGGCCGCAAGATGGCCACCTATGAGAGTTTCTACGCCGCCGCTTATCAGCTGCTGACCGATGCGCGCTGGCCGGCGGCTTTCGGTATTACCGAGCAGGACCGTGTCAGATACGGGGACACCCCCGTGGGGATCTCCTGTGCTCTGGCGCGTAATCTGCTGTCCCAGGACGCGGGAACCCGCTATATCCACATCTGCCACCCCGGCTGGGACCACCACGCCAAGATCTGGGACCGGACGGCCAAGAGCAATCACTACAAGCTGTGCCAGGAGTTCGACCCGTCCCTTACGGCCCTCCTGGAAGATCTGGCGGCGACGCCGTCGAGAAGCGGGTCCAAGAAGTCGCTGCTGGACGAGACGCTGGTGGTGGCGATGAGCGAATTCGGCCGCACGCCGGGAGCTCTCAATACCATCCAGGGCCGGGACCACTACAACAAATGCTTTCCTGCTCTCTTCGCCGGTGGTGGAGTGAAGGGAGGCGCCATCGTGGGAGGAACCGACAGCCAGGGATGGAAATGCGTCGATACCGGTTGGGACCGAAAGCAGCAGCCCCGGATCGAGAACGTAGTGGCCACTATCTACTCGGCTCTGGGCATCGACTGGAACAAGCGGATTCACAACACACCCTCGGGGCGGACCTATGCCTACGTGGACTCGCTGGGACCCACCGGAATCATTCCTACCGATGACATCGCTTCCATTTACGGTTAGCCTCTTCCTGGAGCTGCTGCTGGCTCCAGGTGTCGTGAGCGAAGAGGGGATGCGGCCCATTCCCGGCGGCGAATTTCTGCGCGGTCGCACGCATAAACTACCTGGAGCGGAGTTGGAGGATGGACTGAAGTTCTTTCCTGCCGCTCTGCGGGATGCCCGGCCCCTGCGACACGTCTTCTTGGATCCCTTCCATCTGGACCAGCACGAGGTCACGAACCGGCAGTATGCTGCTTTCCTCAGCGCAACCGGAAGAGGGGCGCCGCACTACTGGCCTGACGGCAGCGTAGCTCCAAGCCAGGAGAATCACCCGGTGGTCAACGTCACCTGGGAGGAGGCGGTTGCCTACTGCGCCTGGTCCGGGAAGCGGTTGCCCACCGAGGCTGAGTGGGAGCGTGCCTGTCGCGGGGGAGTCGAGAGTAGCGACTATTCCTGGGGGGACCACGAACCCAGCAAGGAGGATGCCCGCTTTGAGGTCCTGGATGGGCCGGGAGCGGTGTGCCAGTTTCAGCGCAACGGCTTCGACCTCTGCGACATGGCGGGCAATGTCTGGGAGTGGACTCAAGACTGGTACTCCCGCGACTACTATGGCCGGGCGCCGGAGAAAAATCCGACCGGACCCTCCAATGGCGCTTACCGGGTTATGCGGGGAGGGTCGTGGGCCGACGCCGCCAAGTACCTTTCTTGCGGTCACCGCAGCTTCGCCCGGCCCAGGGAACGCAGCCCCAATATCGGTTTTCGCTGTGCCCGTTCCCCCTAGAGCCGGGAAGGATCATCCAATGAGACGTAGCCATCTGTTGGTTCTGACTTCAGCCTTGTTCTTTCTGATTGGTGTCCCAATAACAGGGCAATCCACTTTGCCAGCCCGAGCACAGATTGACACATTTGCCGGAGTGGGCCGCGCTGGTTATTCGGGCGATGGAGGAGCAGCCACGCGCGCCCTTTTGGACAATCCTTTCGGAGTTGTCCGCGGCCCGGATGGTGCACTCTACGTTTGCGACACAATGAACCACGTTATCCGCAAAGTGTCTGCCAGTGGCGCGATTTCGACTGTCGTCGGTTCCGGCATGTCTGGCTATTCGGGTGATGGAGGCCCGGCTGCGGACGCCAGACTCAACGAACCCTATGAGGTGCGATTCGACAAAAAGGGCAACATGTTCTGGGTCGAGAGACTCAATCATCTCGTGCGCCGCCTGGATGCGCGGGAGCAAACCGTTTCGACTGTAGCGGGAACGGGAAAAGAAGGTTTTTCAGGGGATGGTGGGCCTGGGGTCAAAGCGGCCCTGAGCCAGCCACACAGCATCCAATTCGACCCTGGGGGAGACCTCTACGTTTGCGACATAGGCAACCATCGTGTTCGCAGAATCGACATGAAGACCGGAATCATCGCTACTTTCGCTGGTACGGGAGAGCAAGCTCCCACTCCCGATGGCTCCAGGATCGAGGGCACACCACTAAATGGACCTCGTGCTGTCGATTTCGACCGGGAAGGCAATATGTGGTTGGCGCTGCGCGAAGGAAACGCTGTCTATAAACTGGATCTGAAGTCTAGAACGATTCACCACATTGCGGGCACTGGAAAGAAGGGGTTCACAGGCAACGGGGGGCCTGCCCGGCAAGCCACCTTGTCAGGGCCAAAGGGGCTCAGTATCGCCCCCGACGGAAACGTTTACCTGGCCGATACCGAAAGTCACAGTATCCGTATGATTGACCTGACGAAGAAAACCGTTGAACTCATTGCAGGCACGGGTGAGAAAGGAGATGGACCCGACGGGGATCCGTTGGCCTGCAGAATGGCGAGACCTCACGGGAGTGTTCGTCGATTCTGACGGTCGGGTCTTCGTAGGAGACAGCGAGGCCCACCGCGTCCGCGTGATTCGACCCCTACGCTAGCCTGGGACGGAGAAACAGGAGGTTTATGCTTTTCCTCGTCAAGAAATCCTCTTACGCTTGTACGCAGAGGCTTTCTGCCGCCAAGACCAGCGCTGCCAGAGTGGCACTCGAGCAGAGAAGAGCCCATAAGCGTCAACGGCACCACGATCCCAACATCCAGTAGGCCAGCAGCAGCTGACAACGATGCCGGTGACGCGTCGGCTGGGCCGAATCGAAGGAGGGTCTGGCCTCGACTCCCTGGATGGGACCGAGTGGGCCCCCAGCGGAGCTGGCCCCATTCGAGAAAGAAACCTTCGTTGTCTCTAGGCACGAACATCGACAGCGGCGATTCCGTTGTAGGACGGGCATTCCTGCCCGTCGACGACACCGACGGGCAAGAATGCCCATCCTACGCCGGTCACTGCTCGATGAAGTTTCAGCTTAGTGTCCCCCCAGCTGCGCTGGCCCCATTCGAGAACGAAACTTTGGGCCCGGTGTAGCGGTGGGCTCCAGGCCGCCGTCCGAGCCAAAGGCTCGAAGGAAGAAGACTTCGGCCTGGAGGCCAAAGCTACGCTCGCAAATCAAGTTTCAGGTTAGTGTTAGTAGGGAGAGGCGCCGGTGCTTCAGGCGAGAATCTCTTTGACGATTCGCGCCTCGAAGACGGAGGTGAGCTTTTCCTTGAGACCGTTCTGCTCGAAGACCAGTTGCTCATAATCGAGGCCCAGCAGGTGCAGGATGGTGGCATGCCAGTCGGCCACGCTAACGCGGTCTTCGACGGCCTTGTAGCCCAGCTCGTCGGTTGTGCCGAGCACCGTCCCAGCCTTGACGCCCGCACCGGCTAGCCAAGACGTGAAGGTGTGCGGATTGTGGTCGCGCCCGGCAGCCGATTTTTCCGCCAACTGCGCAATCGGCATGCGACCGAATTCGCCGCCCCAGATGACCAGTGTCTCTTCGAGCAGACCGCGCTGCTTGAGATCCTGGAGCAGTGCCGCTACGGGTTGGTCGGTCCGGGCGCAGGCTTTCCTGAGCCGGCTCGTGGTTTGGGTGGACGGTGAACATTGAGCGAACCATGGCAACCCTGTCCACCTGCCGCGCGAAATGAGGCATCATCTCCGACACCCACATCCCCGACTGGCCGTGCCGGCCGAATTGGTACGGGCTGCGCATCAAGCCGCCGGCCTGCTCGGGTCCGGTGAGGTCCGCCGCCACTTGATCGAAGTACAGCTTTCCGTCGTGTTTGTCGAGCATCGGCTTCGGATCGAACAGGTCCATCTGGCTCGGACCGCCGTGCATGAACAGCTGGATGACGGACTTCGCCTTGGGCCCAAAATGAGGCGGCCGGGGTTTGAGGTCGTAGCTTTGCTGGCGTCCCGTGTAGGCCTGGCTTTTCGCGGCAGGCGCGCCGTAAAGATCCTGGCTGAGGAGTGTCGCCAGAGCGACACCGTGCAGTCCGTTACCGATGTCGTCAAAGAAGCCGCGCCGCGTCAAGGTGCGCTTACGTGGGGCTCCGATGTCGTGTGTCTGCTTCATGGTTCTCAATCGATATACAGAAACGCCGCCGAATTCAACAGTGTGTGGCTCTGTTTCGTGAGGGCACGGAAATTCGCTCTCTCCACGGAAGGAGCTCCCGATGAATCATTCCTGAAAGCTTCATTCAGTCTTTTCCGGGCCAACCGCTGGGCTCCGCGCTCTTCCGCGCTCGGCGGACGGCCCAGCGCGATCCAATACAGGCGTTCGATCTGACCTGCCGGATCCTCACCTGCTTCCCGACGGATTCTCTCGGCGAAAGCCTCGGCAAGTTGGTGGACCTGGGCGTTGTTCATCAGGTAGAGCGCTTGCGGCGAGACGGTCGAGTCCACGCGCTCGAGGCAGTTTCGATTCATCTGCGGTAGATCAAAGCTTTCGAGGATGGTCGGGATATGCTTGCGGCGCTACTGCACATAGACGCTGCGGCGCCAGCCCTTTTCCGTCCCGATCGGCGTCACCAGCCCGTCGTTCCTGACCAAGACCGGTGCCGCAGGCCCGTAGCGTGTTTCGTCCAGCCGGCCCGCAACGAGCAGCATAGCGTCGCGCAGCACTTCCGCTTCCATCCGCCGCATCGGCATTCTCGAGAGCAGCCGATTCACGGGGTCCGACTGCTCGAGAGCGGACGTCAGTTTCGAGCTTTGCCGGTAGGCGCTAGATGTCAGCATCAGCCGATGCATCGCCTTGACGCTCCACCCCTCGTCCACAAAACACCGAGCCAACCAGTCAAGGAGCTCGGGATGGGACGGCGAGTCGTCGGTTTTCCCGAAGTTACCCGGGTGCTCAGGTCGAGACCGCCTTCCTGGCGTCGCAGGCCGTGACACACCGTGCAATGCATCAGCATCACTGGGATGACGTCGTCGTAGCCGGCAGCCGAAGCCGAGATCGACGCAACCTGGCGGTTGCTGGAAGCGGCTCCAGCCTCGATCCACTCCCGAATGGTCGCGATGTCCCGGTCGGCAAGGCGGGTATTCTCGTCGGGCGGCATCGATCCCCGATGGACCATGTCGTAGAGTCGGCTTTCCTTCGGCTTACCTGGAAATTCCGGGACGAGGAACTGGGGAGCCGTCGGCAGGGGGAAACCAAGATCGGAGACGGGAACTCGTGACCGCTCAGAGCAGGCCGAGACTTTCCAGTAGATGGCCCACTCTTCGCACAGCGGGGCTCCAGGCCCGAGCCGAGCCCTAAGGAGGATGCTGAGTGATCGGTCTACTTGTCCGTCGGTGCCAGCCGCTTGAGTTCTTCGAACCAGTTCGGGACCACCTGAAGTTGATCTCGTGGCGATTCCCTTCGCTGGACCATGAGGAACCTTTGGCCGTCGGGTGTCACATCGTAGTTGGCGGCTGAGGATAGACGAGTACGTTGGTAGGAGCCCCCGAATAGAACCCGGGCCGTCCCCGCCTGAAAGGTTGTCTTCGTCTCCACAGGCACCGCCATCATCTGGTTCGCGCTGCGGTAGAAGAGTTCCTCCCTCCCCCAGACGGGCTCGGTCCCCCCTTTCCGGGAAACCTTCAGCATGCGCGGCCACCCACGGAACCATCCACCGCCAACTCATTGGTCTCGACGGGTCCTCAGGGAGAGGCAAGACGCCGCTTGGGTCCGCCAGGATCTCCTCGATCTCGATGCGTGCGTCGCCCATGTCCCGCAGTCGCATCCTGGGATCTTTGCTCAGACATCGCTCCAGCAACGCTCGAAGCTTCCAGGGTGATGCTCTTGAAGTTCTTGATCTCGCTAGATGGTAAGATTAGCGAAAAGACCGTCATGTGGATGGGCAACTCTCGAGAATTTGTGGTGCACAGGACTTCGGTCCTCGTTGTTTTTCTCTCGGTGCTGGCGGTCCGAGGGGCAAGCCTGGGTCTTGCACCGTCTTCTTCCCCAATCTCCTCGATCTTGGGCCGCTGCGTCTCCTGCCACCGAGGGGAGACGGCACCGGCGAGTCTGGATTTGAGGTCCCGGCGAGGAGCCGTAGAAGGCGGAAACTCGGGACCGGCGCTGGTACCGGGTAATGCCAGCGGGAGTCTGCTGTTCCAGAAGTCGTCTGGCGGGGAAATGCCGCCAGGAGCTCCCTTGAGTGCAGCGGAGATCGAAGCCCTACGGCTTTGGATCGATGGGGGGGCCGCCTGGCCCGATCTGAAACCTGACGCGCCGGGTCAGGAAGGAGTGTTCGAAGACCCTCTCTGGTGGTCCCTACGCCCTCTCGGACCGGCCAATGTTCCAGACGTGGATGACGCTTCCTGGGTCCGGCGCCCTTTGGATGCCTTCGTCCTGAGGGCGCTGGAAGACCAGGGTCTGGAGGTCTCGGGCGAGGCGGACAGGGTGACGCTGATCCGGCGAGCGGCGCTGGATCTAACGGGACTGCCTCCCACCCCAAAGGAGATCGATGCCTTCGTCGGCGACTCATCGTCTCGGGCCTACGAGGGCCTGCTGGAACGGTTATTGGCCTCGCCTCACTATGGCGAGCGTTGGGGACGTCACTGGCTGGACCTGGCCCGGTTCGGAGAGAGTCACGGATACGAAAGGGACCAGATCCGGGATAACGCTTGGCCCTATCGCGACTACGTCATTAGCAGTTTCAATCAGGACAAACCCTATCCCCAGTTCGTGAGGGAACAACTGGCCGGAGACGTCCTGGAGCCGGTGACCCGAGAGAGTATCGCCGGCACCGGTTTTCTGGTGGCCGCTCCCTGGGACGACGTGGGGCACAGTCAGCAGAGCGCCACCATGAGGGCTCGCGTCCGGGCCGATGAGATGGAGGACGTGGTGGGAACCGTAGCCCAGACCTTCCTGGGTCTGACGGTCAACTGTGCCCGCTGCCACGATCACAAGTTCGATCCAATTTTGCAGAAGGACTACTATCGTTTGAAGGCTGCTCTGGACGGGGTCTGGCACGGGGATCGGGCCCTCTTCGCCGCCACCGAGGCTGAGCAGCACCGCCGCCGGCTGGAGCCCCTCCAGAGGCGGATCCGAGAGTTGATGAGTGAGGTGGCTGCCCTACATGAGTCGGCCAGGGGAAGGATCCTGAAACGGCAGGGACACCCGCTGCCGACCCAGGTGCCCACTCCTCTTTCTCGGTGGGCCTTCGACGCGGATGCTTACGACCCGCTGGGAGGGCTTCATGGGATCGGGAACAGCGACGCTGTGATCGAGGACGGGAGTCTCCGGTTCGAGGAGGACAAGTCTCGGATCCTAACCCTGCCCCTGCAACAGAATATGGAGGAGAAGACCCTGGAGGCCTGGGTACGCGTCGGGGACCTGGAAAAGAATGGGTCTTTCGTCACAGTCCGACGCGAGAGACCAAAGCCGGCAGGGGTGTTCGATGGTATACGCTACGACGGTGAGGCCAGGATCTGGAAGAACGAGAGCGAGTACAAGAACCGGACAGTGATTGCCGAGAGAGGTCGCGAGGCGGAGGGTGTTTCCGAGCCGCTTCACCTGGCCATCGTCTACGGTCCCCAGGATCGAATCTCCATCTACCGGCAGGGGAAGCTCTACGCCAGCCATGGTCCCAAACGGGAGGGACCCGAGTCGAAGCTTCAGACTTTTTGGGCAGGAAGAGATCGTGTCAGGTTTGGCAGGCTGGACGGAGGGCGGGTTGACGAGGCCCGTCTCTACGGGCGAGCCCTGTCGGCAGAAGAGATCCAGCGCTCGTTTCGAGCCGGTATCCACAACGTTACTCGCTCAGAAGTGCTCGAGGAACTGGGTGCCGAGGAACGGCGCCAAAGTGACTTGCTGCTGGAGGAGCTGGACCGCCAGCAGGCAGATTGGGAAAGAGTTTCTCCCATTCCCCAGGTCTATGCGGCCAACTCGCGTCAGCCCGGGCCCACCTTCATCCAGAACCGGGGTGATCCCGCCAAGCCTGGGGAGCGGGTACTGCCGGGGGGACTCTCCGCGCTGCAGACCCTTTCACCCGAGTTCGGACTCGGAGAGAATACGCCAGAAGCCCAGCGTCGTCTGCGACTGGCCGAATGGATCCTGGCCCCCGAAAATCCCCTGACCGCCCGAGTCCTGGTCAACCGTGTTTGGCAATATCACTTCGGCCGGGGCATCGTCGCCACCCCCAACGATTTCGGCTTCAACGGCGAGCGGCCCTCACATCCCGAGCTGCTGGACTGGTTGGCGCGCTGGTTCATGGAACACGGTTGGAGTCTCAAGACCTTGCACAAGGAGATCATGCTCTCCAGCAGTTATCGGCAGTCCTCCCACTTCCGGGAGGCGCCTGCAGGAAGAGACCCGGAGAATAGACTTCTCTGGAGGTTCTCCCCTCGTCGGCTGGAAGCTGAAGTGATCCGGGATGCCCTCCTGGCCACCAGTGGTGAGCTCAACAGGGAGAGAGGGGGGCCTGGTTTCCGTCCCTTTGAGGTCCGGGTTTTCAACACTCACTTCTATGACCTTAAGGATTCGGACGAGGTGGTGATGAAGAGGCGCAGCATATACCGGATCGTTGTCCGATCCGGAGGAGATCCACTGCTGGAGGCCTTTGATTGTCCCGACTCAGCCTTCAAGGCCCCCCGGCGCGGTATAACGACCACTCCGCTGCAGTCACTGGTACTGATGAACAACTCCTTCGTAATGAGGCAAGCGAATCGGCTGGCTCAGCGGATCGAGAGGGAAGCGGATGCCATCCTTCCGGCCCAGGTGGAGCGGGCTTACCGGCTCACGTTGGGTCGAGCTCCCCGGAGCAGCGAGGCAACAAGCGCTATCACTCACGTCCGGAAGCATGGTCTGGAGAGCCTCTGCTGGGCCCTCTTCAACTCTAGTGAGTTTCTCTACTTGAACTGAGCTGACGATGAAGACGAAATCGACTCTCGCCGAGATCGCTCTGCTGCCCCGGCGCTACTTCCTCTAGGTGAGATATTTTTTCTCTTCTACCCCTGATTCTCTGCAAGCAGCCTCAATCGAGAAAGCAGACCCCATGATTATCGATGCGCATGCTCACGTTTTTCCGCGCCTTGGAACCGACTCGGGCGACCAAACGGCGGAGACTCAGCTACAAATCATCCAGCATCACGTGCAGTTCCATACCCAGGGCTGGCGGCGGCGGCGCGACGGGTTCCGCGCAGATGCTTCCTTGCTGATGCCAACAGGCGATGGCATTGGGGATATGCCTGATGTCGATTTCCGAATTGGTGGATACGGCCAGTTGGAGTGTACCGTGGATGGGGAAGATTACTACCTCCAATGGTATCCGTGCAGCATTCGTGATCTGGCGGCTCCTCCCGAGTTGATGGTCGCCTACATGGATTACCTGGGCGTGGATATGGCGGTCCTGCAGCACGACCATATCTACGGGAGCCTCAACGAGATCCTAGGCGACTGTATGAAGCGCTATCCGAGACGCTTTCTCCCCCTGGCACAGATCCGTGAGTGGGAGGCGGATCAGGAGACCGAATCCGCCCGATTGGAGCACGCCGTCGAGAGCCTGGGTTTGAAGGGACTCTATTTCGCAGTGGAAACGCTGGCCTTCACCGGCTGGGTCGATCACCTGGACGACGCCAAGTTTGAACCCCTATGGGAAACGGTGCGCCGTTTAGGCATCCCGGTTTTCTGGTATCTCTACACGAGTCACCGGGACCGGTTCCCTAACTACCTGGACCAGGTGGTCCGGCTGGACCGATGGGCCAAGGCACACCCGGATATTCCCTGCGTCTACACCCACGGTATCGAGAGCATCGTCATGCGTCCAGTGGATGAGCGCTTCGACATCCCCGCCGAGATACTGACCTGCCTCAAGAATGCAAACATGTGTCTAGAGGTCATGCTGCAGCTGATGGCGCCGGACACCCAGTACCCGTTTCCATGGGCACAGGAGATGCTGAAGCAATTGTACGACGAGCTGGGACCGAAAAAGTTGATCTGGGGTTCGGATATGCCGGCAGCCGAGCGAAGTATTACTTACCGCCAGGCGATGGACTACGTTCACCTACACGCCGAATTCATGTCCGAGGAAGATAAATCACTCTTCTTTGGCGGAAATATCGCTCGTCTGTTCGGCCTGGAAGACTGAAACCTAACACTGGTCCCTTGGGACTGACCGAGCAGAGAGACGTTCAGACGTGCGACGTTCCGACGCGCGACGTTCCGACGTTCAGACGTTCAGACGAATTGCTCAGCCCAAGGACTTCGATGACTCGATTGCGCATCACGGCCGGTTCGACATCGACTCCCGTCCAATACTTGATGCTGATCACCCCTTGGTTCACCAGCATGCCCAAACCGTCAATCACCTTGCAGCCGCGCTGTTCGGTGTCCATGACGAGTCTGGTTCGCAAGGGATTCGGTATCACGTCAGCCACCACCATGGCCGGCTGGAGGGTTTCGACGTTTAGCCCGAGTCGGGCATCGACATCGGGGTACAAGCCGACCGACGTGGCGTTGACAACCACGTTCGTTTCGACGGGAACGTCATAGTCACCTTTCCACTGGACAAGATCAGCCTCAGCGGGAGTGTCGGCATTCAACAGGTCAACAAGTTCGCGACCCCGCTGGGGGCCGCGATTGACGACCGTAATCCTGTTTGTACCAGCCAGGGCTAGTTCCACGCCGATGGCCCGAGCTGCGCCCCCCGCTCCCAGTATGACGACGTCCTTGCCTGTGGGATCCACCCGTTCACGGAGGGATTTGAGGAAACCCTTGCCATCCGTATTTTCGCCGATGTACTTTCCTTCACGACGAACTACACAGTTGACGGCTCCCATGATCGACGCCGACTCGCCCAGACCGTCCAACAGCTCGATCACCGCCACCTTGTGCGGGAGGGGGCAGTTGAAGCCTGCAAAACCGAGTGCCCGCGCCCCTTTTACCGCATCCGCCAGAGCCGCGGGCGGTACCTCGAAGTTAACGTAGCGCCAGGGAAGTTGGTGATGCTGGTAGGCGGCCTCGATCATTTCCACGGTGGGGTTTTCGGCCGCGGGCTGGGCGAAGGACGCCGTAATCTGTTTGAGGAAGTTAAGTGGCTGTGTCATCCAATCCTCCAACCTACTTGGGATTTGTTGACCTGATACGCTGTCGAAGGGTCGCGATCCCCCTTCGGTAGACTCCCAGGCTTAAGGTGGTGGCCACCACTAGAGAATTCGTGGCGATTCGCTTTTTTCCTATCACGACGGCCTAAGTACACTGGAACACTACTGTCCGGTTAAAAGTCGAATGATAGGGTAATTTTCAAATTGGCGTCCACTTCTGGAGTGATGGCGCCCTGAGTATAGCCCGCATTTCTCATCGCCGGTCTACTACGGCGCCGCAATCATCCGCCCTGGCGTGTTTCGCTCGGTCGGCCTCCTCGACGTACTGCACGAGTACGACTGCGGAGGCCTCGGTCGCAAGCCTTGCCAGGACGGCGCTTGCGACGCCTCGCTACGACAGTCGATGAGAAATGCGGGATAGAGGAAGGAGTTGAATCCTGAAGGGATTCTGTATTTCAGCCCAGGGTTTCCGAACCCTGGGTCAAGGGCGTCGCCCCTGGATTTCAACCCTGAATGGGTTGCGTACAGAAGGGCAAAAAGTGGGTCAGGCCGCACGCGGGTAAGAGGCAGGCGGAGTTCCCGCCTGCCCCTCCCCGTTGTCGCGATGGGGTCTGTTCCCCACATTTACCGGCGTGAGGGTCACTCACCGGGCGACCCCAAAGACGTTGCCCCATTTCGGGGAACGACGTAACATACTTGACCGTAGGTGTTGCGACAGAGACAGAAGCTTTCCAGGGAAAGCAAGCCGAGCTTTCGGCAGAAGAACCCCACCCGGAGTTTGCGGTTGTCGTTGTAGTTCTTCCGTTTAAGCTTCATGCTCCGGAGTCGCATTCGGACCCAGGAGTCGAGCTTTTGGAAGAGCCAACGATTGGTCGCAAACTCGGGGGTGAAGTACTGTGCTGTCCCCCTGATCACTCGGTTCAATTTCAGGATTGCCTCGGCATCGAGGTTATGGCAGCGGACGGTTAATTCCCGCACCTTATCCTTGAATTTCTGCTGGGACTTGTCGCGCATGCGCCGGGAACGGGACGAGAGGAAAAAGCCAAGAAATTCATAGCCTTTTCCGAACGTCATGATCCGGGTTTTCTCCGGACTCAGCCGTAGCTGAAGTGGGGTTTCCAGCACTTGCTGGACGAGTTCCATAGCCTCTTGCGCCTGCTGTTGGGACCGGGTCAAGACGACGAAGTCGTCAGCATAGCGGGCGAATTGAAAACCCGCCCGGTGCAAGGCCCAGTCCAATTGGTTGAGAACGATGTTAGCCAGCAGTGGGGAAATGACTCCTCCCTGTGGCGTGCCGACCGTGGTCGGCTTGAAGACTCCGTCGTCCATGACCCCGGCAGTGAGAAATCGTTGGAGAAGGCGAAGGATATTGCCGTCGGCAACCTTGTCGGCCACCAACTGCATAATGACGTTCTGTGGAATGTGGTCAAAAAAACCTTCCACATCGGCGTCGAGTACCCAAAGGTAGCCGGCGTCGTGAAGGGACAACAGCCACTGGATCGCCTGATGACAGTTGCGTTTAGGACGAAACCCGAAGGAGGCGTCCTGAAAGAGCGGCTCGAAGATAGGTTCCAGCAGCCGCCGCAGAACCTCCTGGGCCACGCGATCGCGGACCACGGGGATCCCGAGCGGCCGGGTCTTCTTCGTGCGAGGGCCTTTGGAGATCCGGACGCGGAGCAGCGGATCGGGCCGAAACGCCCCTGATTTGAGAACTTTCATCAGGGCGAGAAGGTTTGGTTCGAGGTTAGCCTCGAACCTCCCGACGCTGACCTTGTCCACTCCAGCGGCACCTCGGTTGCGCTTGACTTTCTTGAAAGCGGCCCGCATGAGCTCGATCGTAATGCGACCGGTCAGCGAGTGCTCCTTTCTGCTCTTCACCATGGTGTTCCTGTTAGGTTGCATCATCAGGTGAGACGGATCGGGGATCTATCGGGTGTTTCTTAGCCAGGCACCTAGGTGTCTGTTTTCTCGGTTTGACCCGGGCAAGAGCACGGGCCGGCCCATTTTGGAGGCCACGGCCGGGACGCTAACTACCCAGAGCTCAGATCCTTCCTCAGCTCGTCTTCGGTTTTACCTTTCCTCCAGTCGAAACTGGAGTACTCCGGCTCTGCGGCAATCCCTAAAGCGGAGGCGGCTCAGGAGGCCTTCTCCACAGCACCGCATCATCCGTCGCCTTTCGCCGAGGGCTTATAGCGCGGACTCACCCAACGTGGGACGGTGGGGGACCTTCACCGGTCATGACTCGAACCATTTTCCTCAGGCGGCGACAGGTATCACCCAAAGCAGTTCCAGAGAGATAACCACATGTTCTCTCTGAAGACGAGGTCAGGGAACCTCGCCGACGCTTCGCTCAAGGGCGGTCGTTGGCGCTTTGCTCTAGGCCGAAGTGCCGTCTCCCGAAGTCTTCCTGCCTGGCCCCTTCGTGACGATCCCTTCTTCCGGACCTGCCGTTGGGAGCGCCCTGGCTGCCTACCTCCGCTGGTTAGTTGCGGAGTTCGAGCAGGAAGTTCTGTACCAGCGTGGACTCGCACAGGTAGGCTTCGGCGTCTTGCTTCTCTTATCCCTCTATTTCCCTCCTTTCAAACGCCTCACCGTTTGTCTACCATGGTTGACTTAGTTCGAGCCACTGCGGCTCATCGCACCCTTACAGGGTTGATTATTAAGGGGTTGACTCTCTTACCCAGGGTTGGGAAACCCTGGACTGGAATACGCAATCCCGTTGGGATTGACCTCGCTTGGTTCTGATAAGACCCATTTCCTATCGCTCGATCCCAAAGTCGATCCGATCCCACCCGAGAGGGAAGACAGCGGAAGTCTCAGCTGAAGTCGATTCTAGCTAGTGCCCGTCCGGAAATGTGTAAGTAATTGATAAGGAAGGGGAAAGAGGGCTTTTTCAAGCTCCGAAACTGTCAGGGCCGTTTGCTAGACTATTTGGTGCAAACAATTAGACTAAAACGACTTACGACGATTTCAGGAGTTCGAAGATGCGTAAAAAGCGTGAAAAACAACGCCCCCTTTCCCCGCAATGGCCCGATCACCAGCTGGCCCATTAGTACAAGATCTCTCTGACAGGGTCGATTCCGGTGTTGGCGCCCCCGGTTTGACGGCCGAGCAGGTGCTGCGTTGCGCCGTCATCAAACAGCTGCATCAGTTCAGCTATCGCAAGCTGGAGTTTCATCTGGTGGATTCGCAAAGCTGTCAGAGGTTCTGTCGCTTGCCCTATGGGGCGTCGATCAGCAAAGCCACCCTGGCGGAGAACCTGGGGAAGATTGAGCCGGGGACTTGGAAGGCGATCAACGACCACTTGGTGCTCTGGGCGCAGGCTCGGGGTCTGGAAAAAGGCCAACGGATTCGGGTCGATGCCACGGCGGTCGAGACGAACATCCACTATCCGCTCGACAGTGAGCTGTTGTACGACGGCATTCGAGTCGTGACCCAGTCGCTGGGGCGGCTGCGGGAGCGGGAAGGGATCGGCTTCGTCGATCATACGCGGCGGGCCAAGCGGCGCGTCCTGAACATCCGCAACCGCCGCGGCAAGAAGCGCCTGGACAGTTACCGCGATCTGATCAAAGTGGCGTCCAAGACGGCTTACTATGCCGAGCAGGCGCTGGCAGCTTCCGCGCAGTGGAGCGATCCCCTCAGTCTGGCCGTGGCGGCGCAACTGGCCCACTATCTGGGGCTGTTGCACAAAGTCATCGAGCAGACTCAACGACGGGTCCTTTCGGGCGAGGCCGTCGCGGCCCAGGAGAAGATCTGTTCCCTCTTCGAAGAGCACACCGATATTATCAAGAAGAGCCCTCGGGAAACGGTCTTCGGCCACAAGGTGTTTGTCAGCACGGGCGCCTCGTCGCTGATCCTGGATTGTGTGGTGGAACGGGGGAATCCGGCCGACAGCAACTATGTGCAACCCTTCTTAGAGCGGCATCGACAGCTGTACGGGAAGGTCCCCCGCCAGAGCGCCTGGGATGGTGGTTTTGCCTCGGCTGCCAACCTGCGCTGGGCCAAAGAGCAGGGGGTACAGGATGTGGCCTTTTCCAAAAAGTGTGGGTTGACGGTTGAGAGCATGGTGCGTTCCAGTTGGGTCTACAAACAACTCAAACGCTTCCGCGCCGGGATTGAGGGGTGCATTGGGACCCTCAAGCACACCTTCGGTCTCCACCGCTGTAGCTGGAAAGGCTGGCCTCCCTTTCAAAGCTACGTCCATGCCAGCGTCCTGACCTATAACCTGGTCGTCCTGGCCCGACTCCTGTTGTAGCCTTTTGTGGCTGACCGTACTGCCTTGTGGCTCCGACTCGGGGAGAGGTCTGCGCCGAACCGCTGCTTTTTGGCCCGCGTGCCCTCGCTCGAGGGTCCTTGCTCTGGATCGAGCTGGGTCGAGCCGGTCTGTCAGCAGTCTCAAGTATAATAAGTGTTTACGATTCAACAGATTACAGTTCTGAAAACCCCGTTTTTCGGACGGGCACTAACTTGTTTCCTTTTAAGTAAGTGATTATAAGCATGTTGAAACGATATCTTAATGCTTTAATCGGACAGTCGTGAATTTTGAAACGACTGCGGGCGCACGTCTTCCTGACCCTACTAAAACGATGCTATCTGCATGTGCTAGCTTCTGCCCGGCGTATCTGTTCTTCGAACTGAGGCAGATTGCGGTCTGATTCTTGTTGTCCCGCCCGGCCTTTCTGCCCATGAAGGTTCTCTCCATTCTGACCTATTATCTTCCCCACTGGACTGGTCTCACCGCCTACGCCGCACGAATAGCCGAAGGCCTCGTCAGACGCGGCCATGAAGTCACGGTACTGACCACCCGCCATCATCCTTCTTTGGCCGCAAGGGAGGAGAGAAACGGCGTAAAGGTGATCCGTCTCGCACCTTTTCTCCGAGTTAGCCGAGGGGTGATCGCTCCGACTCTACCCATTGTCGCCAGCCAGCTCATCCGTTGCAGCGAAGTCGTCCAGATCCACACTCCTCTGATGGAATCGGCTTTGATTGCCCTGCTTTGCCGTTGCTACCGACGACCTCTCTTGATGACCCACCATGGGGATCTTGTAATGCCGGCGGGTCTGCTCAATCAGTCGGTCGAGCGTCTCGTCGTGGCCTCGATGAATCTAGCGGCACGGCTGTGCTCTCGCATCTCTGTTCACAGTCAAGATTACGCGGAAAACTCTGGCTTTCTGGCTCCATTTTCCTCAAAGCTGACTTGCGTCTACCCACCTGTGCGCATCCCGAGGCCGCAGCAGGAAGCGGCAGCGGAATGGCGTCGAAGTTTGGGTCTAGAGAGTCGAAGAGTTATTGGCTTTGCGGGGCGGTTCGTCGAAGAAAAGGGCTTCGACTTCCTGCTTGGAGCGCTACCCCGGATCCTTGCCGCAGAGCCGAGTGCCCATTTGCTATTCGCGGGAGAAAGCAATGTCGTATACGAGGACTTCTATGCTCGATTGAAACATCAAATCGACCTCCATCGCGACAGCTTGACGTCTCTGGGGCTTCTCCGTGAGCCCCAGGAGTTGGCAAACTTCTTTGCTCTGTGCGACGTTTTCGTCGTCCCCAGCAGGACCGATTGCTTTCCCAGCATTCAGATAGAGGCGATGCTCTGTGGGACTCCGGTTGTGTGTAGCAATATCCCTGGTGCTCGTGAGGCGATCAGGGTGAGGGGAGCAGGACGGCTGGTAGAGTCACACCGACCAGATCGGCTCAGTAAGGGAATTCTTCGAGTTCTGAGCAATCGCCGAACCTACCGGAAGTCTCGCGGCGAAATCGAGTCCCTCTTCAATCCGCGCCAGTCGTTGGATCAGTATGAGTCTTTGCTCGGAAATCTGGTCGAAAACAGTCCCGCAGCGTTCGCTCCTTCCCAGAAAGTATCCAATGTCCCTAGGAGCCGATGGCTCTCTCAAAGGGATGATCGCTCGCATCTCTGCGCAAGCGACCAGACCGAACTGGACAAGCTGCTCAGGAACGAGGCAGACATGGCTTTCCGTCGTCGTGTGCCCATTTTGATGAAATATCTGGCCCTGAAGGACGGGGATCGCGTCCTGGACTGCGGCTGCGGCATGGGGTTTCACCTGATGGTCATGGCCCGGCTGCGGAAGCTCGAGCTGTTGGGCCTGGACATCGATCCGGATCGGCTGGACTCGCTCCGGAAGGAGGGCGTTGGCGCACCCGTGCTGGTCGCTGACATCGGTCACCCGCCGCTGGCCGAGGAGTCCTTCGACAAGGTGCTGATGACGGAGGTCCTTGAGCATCTGGAAAACGACCGGCAAGTGCTGAGCACGCTGTACCGGGTCCTGAAACCCGGTGGAATTCTGGCCCTGTCCGTCCCTAGTGCCACCTATCCTTTCTGGTGGGACCCCTTCAACCGTATCTGGACGGGAATTGGAGGGGATCCCATCCGAAAGGGACCCCTCGTGGGCATCTGGACAAATCATCGGCGGCTCTACCAGACCGAGCAGCTGGTGTCCCGAATCCGAGAGGCCGGATTCGCCGTCGAAGCGGTCGCCGAGATCACTCACTATTGTTTTCCTTTCATGCATTTCCTGGTCTATGGGCTAGGCAAGCCGCTGTTGGAGCGAAACCTGCTCCCGAGGCGTCTCCATCAGAGCGCGGACCGTTTCAAGGCTGACCACAATCGTGGAAGTCTTCTCAATCCGATCAATCTCGGCCTGGAGGTATTTCGGGCAGTTGATCGCCTCAATGATCGTCCTGGATTCGGCGGCAAGAAAACCTTCGTGAGTATAGTCGTCAAGGCAAGCAGGCCCGGAGTTGGACCAGACAGGGTGAACACATAGGTCGACCGACCAGGGGTGAGGTGTGTGTCCCGCGGGCAGATCACGTTGTCTATTTCGGGTCGAAAACATAGAATCGGGTTTCCAACGGTGGTCCGTCACCTTGGGAGGAGAAAGGAAGAAGTTGGTAAGAGTCATTGCAATCGTCCTCACCGTAGGATTGATTGTTCTCAATATCCCCTGGTCGCAAATCTCTCGGGTCTTCGGTGAAAACCACCCCAAGCGAAGGCACTCAGGTGTATCCACACGCGTTCAACCTTGATCAGAACAACTACAGTGAGATCTACATCTTCAACACAAGCTCGGAGTCCGGAACATATCACACCGACTTCAACAGCCAGGATGGCTCATTACAGTCGCAGGAGTCTAAAATCCCTCCTGGTGGCACCGGCAAGGTCACTCTGCCTCAGGGCTTCGTGGGCGGGGTCTTTGTGAGTGGGACGCAGTCCTACACTTCCACGCTCTTCTGGAATTTGACTGTTTCCGGTAATCAGTCCAAGGTCGGCGTCCAGCCGCTGCTTTTCGACAAGAGGGGCCGCCAGTGGTACACTGCTGTTGGAGATCTGCCCGGGTCGTCCAACCTCGCAATCGCCGTTTTGGGCGGGGACCATAGGGGCACGACCTGTGAAGTTGAGACGCTTGATAAGAATGGTGGGACGGCGAACAGCCAAGTCATCGAAATCCCGTCGTTAGGCCAGAGTGCCCAATTCATCAGTACGTCTCTGGCTTTCGTAGGCAGCGCTAGACTTCTTTGCGATCAAGACGTTCTGGCCGTTGGAGTAATTCAGGACCAGAAGAACGGATTCCCAACGGATCTGTCCATGTGCCGGAGTTCTGGACCGACACCCTCAGCGACACCGGCGCCAACAGCGACGTCGCCTTCCTGAGGCTTCAGTTCATGGGGCCTGCCAAAATCGAGCGTCGTGGCGCCGGCGGCCTTACCATGGACCGTGGAGAGGGGTAGATATCCTTATTCCAGCCACCTCTATCTGTGACGGCCTGAGAGGATCATCCATGGAGAAATAGGTGAGTATTGGAGGAATTGTGGACATTAAGGCGACCGACGCAACACTCGGTGCGCTCGTGACTGATGTCGACCTCAGCCGGCTCGACGACGAGACGTTCGAGGCCATCGAGACGGCTTGGCACGCCTATGCGGTGCTGATTTTTCCGGGGCAGCACTTGAGCGACGAAGCACACATCGCGTTCACGAAACGGTTCGGCCGCCTCGAGTCTGGCCTCAAACGCACGAAGAAAGCGGGCCTGGCCCGGTTCTCGAACATCACCGCCGACGGTACCATCGCGCCGCCGTCGAGCCTGCAGGTCAGGTTCCAGGTCGGCAACACCCACTGGCATTCGGATAGTTCCTATAAGCGTGTCGGCGCCAAAGCGTCCCTCCTCGCTGCCCATGTCGTGCCCGAGGACGGTGGCGAGACCGAGTGGGCGGACATGCGTGCTGCGTACGTCGCGCTCGACGACGAAATGAAAACCTGGCTCGACGACAAAATCGCCGTGCACAGCTACCGCTTCAGCCACACCTGGCACGGTGGTCTGGAGTTGTTGGTGGATGACGAACTCGCGGCACTGCCAGGGGTGGATCATCCGATGATCCAAACCCATGCGGCTAGTGGTCGCAAAATCCTCTTCGTCGGCCGTCACGCGAGCCACATCCTGGGCGAGGACATCACCCGGAGCCGGCAACTGCTTCGAGATCTGACGGAGGCTGCGAGTCAGCCACCTCGGACGTACAAGCACAAGTGGCAGGCGGGCGATATCGTCATCTGGGACAACCGCTGCGTGTTACACCGCGGACACCCATGGCCGGAGGATCAAGCGCGCGTGATGGCACGTTCGACGGTCGCAGGAGACGCACCTGACAACGAGTGGGCGATGCCGGAAGGCAGCTAGTCCCAAAATAAGCGCAAGTTCGAAACTAGACCCCTTTGTCGGCTCCGAGGAGCCATTTTGGAGACCTAAATTCTAAATTTCGGCGCGAAGTCACTCAGAACAGGCACGTCTTCAGCTGTCCTCCACGCCGATCGCTCAGGGAAAACGATTCTGCCCTCTTGGGGGGCGTTTGTAGAGACACCTCGCCCCAGCTCTGGCGACCCTCGGAGCTACTTTATCTCCTTTCAGTTTCAGGTAGCTGGCCGGTGTTTCAACCACTTACTGCCTTCCAAGAGAAGACGGCTCCAACCATTGACATCCAGCAGCCGATAGACCAACTGTCGGCCCCTGCGCAAAATCTGGCAGGGCATTTCAATGACCTCTCGCAGGAAACGGCGATACTCCATCTTCACCAGCTCTCGGGCTTGCAGTCGCGCCGGCAGCACCAACCCCATCCAGGCCTTCAGATTCCAGGCTTGAGCCGCAATCACCAGATAGGCCCAGTTGGCTACCAGCGTATCCGAGGGCATCCGCAGGGCCTCGACTCCGTTCTTGAGTTGTTCAATGACGTTCTCCTGGTTGCAGCGCCGGTTGTTTTCCCGTACGACTCCCGCCGTTCCCAACGTTCTGGCCGAGATATTGGTGACATAAAAGTGGTAGCGCGTCTGCGGCAGCAGCCGCTTCTGGCCTTTCTCGACCAGGATCGTCTTGCGCAAGATCACCATCCGATAGGTTCGCTTCGCTTTGCTCGGACGGTAGTCGATCTCCGCGATCTCTTCCCGTTCCAGCGTCAGCGTCTTGAACCCGCGTCTCTTGACAATCTCCGGCTTCACTTTGTCCCGCCGCTGGCGCCGCTTCTTCCCTTTTCCTTTCCCCTGGCTGGGGCGCCCCAGCTCTTTCCATCTCGCTTCTGGCAACGCCTCCGCCCACTTGACGAAGCTCGGATGGGCGTCGATCCCGAAGTCAAACTCCACGCCCGCCTCCGTCCAACGGTCAAAATGAGCCGTCAGCGAAAAATCCGTGTCCCCGCGCAGGCGCACCTTCCGAAAACCCGCCTCTCGAACCAGCTCGATACTCCGATCCAGCCATTCGGCCGCTCCCTCATGAGAGGGACGGTTGCCCGAGCGGTTGACCGCATAGAGCACCTCTCCCGTATTGGCCAGCGTCACGATCAGCGGCGCATAGCCCCACTGCCCGTCGTAGCTGATCTCCATCCCTTCCTTGCATTCGCCGCTCGTGGGGGCCATCGTCCCATCCACGTCGATCTCCGCCCGTTGGAAGAAACGGGCCGGTTGTTGGGCCCAGACCTTGAGGCGGCTGGCATTGACGGCTTCCATCAGATCCACCACGTCGGGCGCGTCAAAGCGGCGCACAAAGTCTCCGGCCGTGCTGGGGGCGGGGATCTTCTCGGCTCCCACCGCCTCCAGGAAACTCACACTCTGACGTCGCAGTTCAATATCCTGATAGCGGGTCCCGCCCGTGGCCACGTTGTAGATCAGGCTCAGGACGTGGTCCGATTCGTGGTACGGTTGGTGGCGTTTGAGCAGCGTCACCGCCTGGTCAATGGCTTTCCCCAGCCCACTCCACTTCACCACCTGCTGCAGCAGCCCCAGACCACCGTAACTGACCGCACCCGTTTTCTCCGAGACCTCGTAGCTGATGACCTCGGGCGAGAGCACCGGTTTCGGGTCTTGACCGTTCCAGCTGGGGCTCAATCGCTGAGCAACCTCTGCTTCCCGTTTGCGGATGATTGCGCTATCCTTTTTATTCACCTGAACTGCCTCCTTTCCGCTTGTTCTGAAGTTTCTTTGACAACCCCAGAATACCCGTCAGGTCTGGCATTTCAGGTGTTTACATGTGGTTTAGTCCACTTTCATCCACTTCTTTTGGGGCTAGTACCCTGTAGCACAGGGTACTACAGCGGACTAGATCCTTACTCGATCTCGCTGCTTGGCTCAATCTGGTCGTATCGGGTTGATGGGCCCTTGGCCAGGATCCGTTT
The DNA here is from genome assembly GCA_965219855.1 of Acidobacteriota bacterium. Classification (GTDB taxonomy): domain Bacteria; phylum Acidobacteriota; class UBA6911; order RPQK01; family JAJDTT01; genus CAUZIZ01. The sequence continues at coordinate 63,042 of CBDCOR010000001.1, read as the reverse complement.
CACGGCGGCGGCGAACCGCTGCAACTGGTCGGCAGGCGGTATGCCCTCCTTCTTTAGCCTCTCTTTGAACTCGTGAAAGAGCCATCCATCTTTCGGTCCGTGGGGAAACTGAAAGGTCTCGCTGTCCAGTTGGGGAAGCTCGCTCACCCCGAAGTATTGACCCCTCAGAGTGAAGCCCTCCAAGTCGTCCGTTCCTTTTCCAAGTACCTCTCCGGTGGCAACGTAGTGCTCCATCACTGCCTTCATCCCATAGCGCTGTACGGGGCAAACCTTCATACACACACCGCAACCCTCGTATCTTGCCATCACGGGACGACACCGGTCCGTAGGTAACCTTGTTCTTGTGCACACCGCGCCACCAAACCTGCTCCTTGACCAACGCCCGGGCAGGACACCGTCTGACGCATACTGTCGGGGGCCACTTCAAAAGCGGCCAGTGATTCAGTAGTTATATCCTCCGGTTCGAGTCATTTCAATCCCTTGTGAAGCCCTCCCCGCGAAGCGGGGGGAGGAGGCTTTGTTGTGTGTTCAGCCGTAGAAGCGGTGGGAACTGTGGGAAACTCCGTCCGGAGGAGTTTTCCAAGCGCTGTGGGAACGGTGGAAAAACTCGCCTCCTGGAGTCGTCTTCGCGAGGCAGCCGTTTTCCCACGGTTTCCATAGCGCGGCAGTTTCCACGGCTTTCCGGGGGTGTTGGGGGAAACTCGAGAAGCCTGGCTTCCATGGTCTCTGCTTGGTTTCAACGACACGGCTTCTTCCTGGCTTCCTTTTTTCAAAAAACATTCGCTCAGAGGCCCCTCAAGCAATGAGCTCTGCCCCACCCTGTCCTGACCCCTCCCTCGGAGCGGGCAATCTACGAAGCCTGGGGCTGAGTCCCAGGGTCTGCGAGTAGGGGACAAGCCCGCACTCACAGCACTCGCCTCGCAGGTGTCATTTCTCTTTCCCTCGCTTCGGGGTGGATTTCTCTCGTTGCTGTCGCTCGTAGAGGCGATAGCTCTTGCCCCGAATGAAGGTGACTTCCGAAGTGTGCAGGAAGCGGTCCAGCAGCGCCGAGGTGGCCGCCGTATCTCCTCCCAGCATCGCGCCCCAGTCCTCCAGGGGTCGATTCGAACTGAGGATCGTCGAGGTCTTCTGGTATCGGCGGTGCAGGATCTCCAACAGATCTTCTGCCGCCGACTCCGGCACTCTGCGGAGTCCCAGATCCTCGAGGATCAGCAGCGGGATCCGGGTCATCTCCGTAATGTAAGATCGGCGTCTGCCGGTGGCCGTGGCTTCGGCGATGTCTTCCAGCAGATCGAAAGCCGACTTGTACTGCACCCGGTGACCGGCTTCGACCGCCTTGATCCCGACGGTGATGATCAGATGGCTCTTGCCGACTCCGGTCTGACCGATGACCAACCAGCCGCGGCGCTGTTGGATGAATCGGCCGGTAGCCAGATCGAAGATCTGCTGCCGGTTGATGGAGGGGTTAAAGGAGAAGTTAAAGTCCTCCAAGTGCTTTTGTTCCGGAAACTGGGCCTGGCGCAAACGTCGCTCCAACAGCCGGTCCCGACGGCGGGTCAGCTCGTCATCAATCAGCAGCTCAAAGAACTCCTGATGGCTGAGCCTTCCCTGGACGGCTTGTTGCAGGCGAACGTCAAAGACCTGAGCCAGGCCCGAGAGCCGGAGGTGACGAAGTTTTCGTTCCAGTTCTGATGAGATCATTCTGGTTCTCCTGTGGGATCGGTGATCTGGTACTCGGACAGCGGTCGGATCAACTCGTGCTCGGAGGTAAACAAAGAGCGCTGCGGCACGTCCAGTCGCTTACACAAAGCCACCAGAGTCCGGTAGCGGAAGGCGTCATGTGCGAGCGCCTTGCCGCAGGCTTCGTCGACGACCGAAGCGCGGTAGCGGCGGGTCAGCGAGATCATGCCCTGCACGAGTCGGTAGGCGAGCATGTCTCGGACCTCCAGAGCTCGCTCGGCCCAGCGGTGCGCCTCTGGACCCACGGCTCGGGCTTGCTTCAGCAGATGATGCTCGGTTCGATAGTGCGCGTAGCGTTTGCGTTCCGGAAGATGGCTCGTTTCGGTTCGGAATCTCCCCGGCGGGTGCTTCGGATGCAGGGCCACCTGTTGCTCACGAAAGAAGACGCGGACGATACGATCATCCCAGTGCACGGCGACTTCACAACCGAGCAGATGATTGGGCACCGAGTAGAACGCTCGGTCGACTTCGATGTGGCCATCGGTGGAGACCGTTCGACGGCCCACGCGGAAGAAACTGAAGCGGGAATCCGGAAGCGGTCGGAGATGCTTCTGTTCTTCGACAAAGCGGGGCCAGACCTGCTGCTTGGTGGTGCCGTGGATGCGCTGGCGGGCGATTCGCTCGTTCCAACTCTGCAGATGCTCATTCTGCGCATCCAGGCTCTCGAAGCGGCGAGCTTTGAGCGCGCTGGAGTCGGTATATCCGATGCTTCTTTCGACTTTTCCGTTCTCGTTCGGAGCGCCCGGATGGATGGGCAGCACGGCGAAGCCGTAGTGGCGAGCGAGCGCACTGAAGACGGCATTGACCTCGGGGTCCACCAAGCAAGCCCGGGTGATCCCGGCCTTGAGGTTATCGAGGCGAACCACCTCCACGCCGCCTCAGATGAGGACGGCGGTAACGACCCGATTCGGTCCGAGTCAGGGCTCCTTTGCCGAAGTCGATCTGCAGGTCCCGACCGGGGGGAGTTTCCACCCGAGCAAACACGCGAGGACTCTCCGCCTTGAGCTTTCCACAGAAGCGCTTGACGGAGTTGTAGGCTCCCCCGAATCCCTGCTCGAAGACCAGGTCCTGCCAGATCCGCTTGGCCTGCAATCCCTGCTGGAGTTTCTTTTCAATCTGCTCCCGAAAGGGCTCACAGAAGCTGCGCAGACCCGGGGGCCGCTTTGGCCGCTTTTGCTCCTCCGAGCCGGGGGCCACTTTGGCCGGTTTTGAATCTCGGGAGGGATCATAGCGGGCAATCGTCTCTCGTCGGACTCCCACCTCTCGCTCGATCCGACGATACGACCAGCCCAGCTTCAGGAGCGCCAAAACCGTTTGCTTCTTTTCCATTTTCAATGTATTGGCCATCGGCTCATCCTACGCCGGATGCGGCCCTCAATGGCTCTTGAAAATGGCCGGTTTTGAAGTGGCCCTCACTGGCCGCTTTTGGGTGGCCCCTGACAGAGAGCTGTGAGACCTTCGCGACGGGGATGGCGGTCCGCATCGCGATACCCGCCGCGGTTGAACTGATGTTGGAAGTGGTTGACGAAATGGTTCTCGTCTCGGAAAACGAGCTAAAAGAGGCCATGGGACTCTTTTATCGGGTTACCGGGACCATGGTTGAAGGGGCAGGGGCCGCGGCACTAGCTGCAGTTCCCAAAGTACGGAACTGGCTCCAGGGAAAGAACATCTGCCTGGTCGCCAGCGGCGCCAACGTCGATCAAGAGATCCAGCAAGAGATCAAAGAAAAGTTCGCCGCAGACCCTCTGTCTGAGTAAAGCACCAAGCCCAAGCGCCAAAAAACCCGAGCGAACGGTCAGACGACCTCGCTCTGCCGCAAGCTGGCCTCAAAGTTTCCCGCCCAGAATCTGGAGCTCGCGATTCGAGTCCCCAGATCTTAGCCAGCATTATAAATTTTCTACTACCCCGTCGCCATCATCCGCCCTGACTGCGTTACGCTCGGTCGGCCTCCTCGACGGACTGTATAAGCACGACTGCGGCGGCCGCGGTCGCAACCCGCACCATTACTCGGACAGGCTCCTAGGAGCCTTTGTGAGTTCGTGCGGCGATCAGTTTCTTGATCTTGGCCTGGTCTGCGGAAGAGAGGGAGGTATCTTCGAACAGACTCAGGACAAGAGCCTCGGCCGATCCGCTGAAGACCCGGTTGACGAATTCCGTCAGCATATCGGAGATCACCTTCTTCTTCGGGCTAGTCGGCTTGTAGACTTAGGCCCTGCCTTCTTGCCACTTTTTCACGAACAGCTTGCCCTCCAAGATCTTCATCATGGTCATGACGGTGGTGTACGCAATGCGGCGCTTCTCACGCAACGCCTCGTAGACATCCCTGACCGTGGCAGTATTGAGCCGCCAAACGATCTTCATGATTTCCAACTCTTGGGGTGTAAGAATCTTAAGTTTGCGTTTCATAGAAAATCCATCCGTTGTTTCAGCACTCGAGCAACCTACCTAACCTAATCACTCGATCATGCTGGTATTGGTTCGTAATAGCGAGTACGTACTCCACAGAAATTGTTTCAGAAATCAACCGCCCAGCTTATCGTTCGATCCTGCTACTCCGGTTGATACTGGGGAATTCGGACCGTCAAGGAAAATCGGGGAGTGAAATCGAGATCTGGATGTCAGAATTGCTATTGAGTTGACTCGACGATACTCTTCACTCGTACTTTGTCTCCCGAAAAATCACCCGTTACCTGGACCCGGATGTTGTTCTGACTCTCCGTGTTTTGGAAAATGGCCAGCGCCATCTTGTTTCTCGCCTTATCAAAACTTAAAAATCTACCGTCCAAAATCAGTCCAAAGCCACTCTGCTTACAACTCTCCATGAGAGCACATACAGGCCCGTGCTTCCTGACCTTCTCAGCGTTGGCAGCCATTCCTTGGCCACACGCCCTATCCATCAAGATACCGGTCTCTTGGGTCTCTTCTCCTAGAGCGAGCGGAGCTCCCAGGAGCACGACAAAAGCGAGAAGCAGCGCCCAATATCTCATGCGGTTTTCTTGCCTCAGCTAACCTCTTAACCCGATCTGGACAGTCGCATTATACACTGAGACTGACCGGCTTGTCCTGGACGGTCTAGCGAGTGTGCCATGCGGGACGGTGCGAGCCTTTGTCCTTCAGGCGAAGAAAGGTCTCCGACCTCCTGCCTGGGGAGGACATGGAAGCTTCGAGTGAAGGTGAGGTGAGTAGCGCCGCAGGTTTGAGGTTTCAACGAAAACAGCCTACTCCTCACTTCGGATCAGATCCTCGAAGGTCTCTCGTTTGCGGACGACTTTCCACTGATCCCTGTCAACCAGCACCTCTGCAGATCGGACCCGGGAGTTATAGTTCGATGAAAGGGTAAAGCCGTAGGCTCCGGCATTCATGACGGCCAGATACTCGCCGGATCTGGAGTCGGGAACGTGGCGGTCCCGAGCAAAGAAGTCGCCAGTCTCACAGACTGGGCCTACCACATCGGCTGTGATCCATTTCTGCTTCTCCCGAATCGGCAAGATCTCGTGGTAGGCCTGATACAGAGTTGGTCGAAGCAAATCGTTCATCCCAGCGTCGACGATCACGAAAGGTTTCCCATGACTGTATTTCTGATAGAGAACCTGGGTGAGTAGGGTGCCGGCGTCGCCAACGATAGAACGGCCGGGCTCCATCAGGATCCGATATCCGTCACTGGACTCGCTCAGGAAGGCAGCATACTTCTTGAGGTCGGGGCGGGTCTCGCCCTGGTAGGGGATCCCGAACCCGCCGCCGAGGTCTAGATGCTGGATGTCGAGACCCTGTCCGCGGAGTCTCTCAGCCCAGCTTTTCAACTTGACGAAACCATCAATGAAGGGCTGGACATCCAGAATCTGGGAACCCATGTGGAAGCCCAAGCCTGTCAGCTCGATGTTTGGCGCCTTCCGAAGCACGCTGACGGTTCGCTCGATCTGGTCGATATCGATACCAAATTTGTGTTCTTTCAGTCCGGTAGCGATGTAAGGATGCGTTTTGGCATCGATGTCCGGATTGATGCGTAGGGCTACTTTGGCTTTCAGTGTTCTCTGGTTGGTCAGGTCGATCAGTCGCTCCAGTTCCTGAACGGACTCCAGGTTCATGCTGAGGATCTTCCCCTCGACGGCCATTTCCATTTCTTGGGGAGTCTTGCCCACCCCGCTGAACACAACTTTACGGGGGTCGGCACCGACCTCTTGCAGCCGGAACAGTTCTCCCGCAGAGACCACATCGAAGCCGCTGCCTTCCCGCTGTAGCAGGCGGAGGATACTCAGGTTCGGATTGGCCTTGACGGAGTAACAGATCAGGGGGTCGATGGCCGAGAACACCTCGGTCAAATATCGATAGTTTTGGAGGATTCGAGCTTTACTGTAAACGTAGCAGGGTGTCCCCACACTCTGAGCGATTTCCGCAAGGGACGTGTCCTCGCAAAACAGATTCTGATCCCGGTAGCCAAAAGCGCTCATCTCACCTCGTCCGGATGTTAGCAAAGCCTGTTCGAGAGTGTCCACATCTGCTAGAATCTCCGCTTCGAACGGGTCCAGCTCGAATTTCCGGAGTTCTAATCTGTATCTCCGCAAGGGAGCGGTTGAATGGTGACGGAAAGATTCGACATCGTGACTGGAGGGGCCGGCTTCATCGGCTGCCATATCTGCCGTGCTCTCTTGGAGGATGGGCGGACAGTTGTCGCACTCGACAACTTCTCGACGGGTAAGAATGAAAACATCCAGGGTCTGGCCCAGAAGTTCGGGCAGCAGTTTCGGGTTCTCGATCAGGACATTCGGGACGGCGACGCTCTTGGGAGGGCATTCGAGGGCGCAGAAACCATCTATCATCATGCTGCCCAACCCTCGGTTCAGAGGTCGGTCGAAGACCCCGTGTCGGCCAACAGCGTGAATGTCGAGGGAACCTTGAAGGTTCTGGTGGCCGCTCGGGATGCAGGGGTGGCAAAGCTGGTTTTTGCGAGCAGTTCGTCCATCTACGGCGAGTCGGACACCTTGCCCAAGATCGAAGAGATGACTCCGGATCCGGTTTCTCCCTATGCTCTGACGAAATATGTGGGTGAAATGTACTGCAAGGTCTTCACTCAGATCTATGGATTGCCCACGATCGCTCTTCGTTACTTCAACGTGTTCGGACCTCGGCAGGACCCGAACTCGGAGTATTCCGCGGTCATCCCGCGAGTGGTGACGCGAATGTTGGCCGGGCAACGTCCCATCATCTATGGAGACGGAGAGCAGAGTCGGGACTTTACCTTCGTCGGGGACGTTGTCAGGGCCAACCTCATGGCGGCTCACTCAGACGCCGAAGGGGTCAGCCTGAACATAGCCTGTGGAAACCGCTATTCTCTCAATCAACTGGTTGAGAGTCTCAACCAGGTCATGGGGAGTCGACTCGAGGCGATCTACGAGGCGCCGAGGCTGGGTGACATTCGCCATTCCGAAGCAGGAATTTCGTTGGCAGAGGAAGCGATCCGATTCACACCCTCCATTCCCTTCCCCGAAGGTCTTCAGCGCACCGTCGAATGGTTTCAAGAGAAGACCACCCAGACACCCGCCGGGTAGGAGGGATGCCGTCGCTCAGGCCGAATGTCCTCGGGGAGTGCTGAAGAGTTGTCCTTGAAGAGGCTGATCCCGCTGGCCGTTGCGGGCGCCATCATCGCTTCCACGGCTTCAATTGCTGCCTCCTATATTCTTCTTTCGGCGGCGCTCGTGCTGTCAATCCTGGACGGCTGGCGCAGTGGCAAGATCAACCTGAGATTCCCTCCCTACGCCAGAGTCCTAGGATTTTTCTCGCTTGTTTTCGTCCTGTCCGCGCTGTTCTCGGACGACGTACTCCACAGCCTCCGGAGCCTCAAACCTCTGCTCCGATTTGCCTATGTCCCCCTGGTCTTCAGCTGGCTAGGACGATCGCAGGTGGAGGGGACTCTGCGCTGGATTCACGCCTTCGTGATCGCCAGCGCTGGCTTTGCTGTACTCCAGTATTTCTGGCTCATGGACGTCGATCTTCTAAACCGCATAACAGGGTTCATGAGCCATTGGATGACCCTTTCGGGTCAACTCATGTTTGTTGCCCTTTCTCTGGCCGGTTGCCTGCTCTGGAAAGGGCGACTTCTAGCCCGCACCTCTCATCCTGGAACAGCGCAGGCAGCCTGTGTCGACCAGACGATGGCTCTCACTGTGAGCAAGTGGAGCTCTTTTTTGTGGGTTGGGGGGCTCGCCCTTATTTTGTGGACGCTTGTCTTGACGATGACGAGGAGCGCCTGGCTGGGTGCGGTTGTGGGAGGCCTTGTCCTCCTGACTCTCATTAGGTGGAAGTGGGTCCTGATCGGCCTGGCGGCGTTGGTCGTACTGGTTCTGATCCTGCCTCAGCCCTTTCGAGATCGGCTGGAGTCCGGCCTTGACCTTGCCGACACCACCACTCGTATCCGGGGCGAGCTGCTCCAAACCGGAGCGCAGATGATTGGTGAGAATCCCTGGTTCGGAGTGGGGCCAGGACTCCTGTCCCGCTCATCCCTGGGCTATCGTTCTCACGAGGAGTTCCCCGACTGGGCCTATCAGCATCTTCACAATAACCTCTTTCAGATCGGAGCGGAGCTGGGACTGTTTGCGCTAGCCGTGTGGTTGGCACTTTGGTTATGGGTTGCGCGCGACCTGATAAGCTTGTATCGGCGATCCTCGGATGAATTCTGTCGCTACCTGGCGCTGAACGGTGTGGTTGTCGTGGTCGCGTTTCAGGTTGCGGGATTGTTCGAATACAATTTTGGCGACGCCGAGATCGTCATATTGTTGCTCTTCTTCGTAACGGTTCCCTATGCAGTCCAAGCTCCAGCGAGCTCATCCTCTTAAAGTCGCGATTCTCGGAAATCGAGGCATTCCGGCCAGTTATGGCGGCTTCGAGACTTTCGCCGAGGAGCTTTCCAGCCGCCTGGTCAGACGCGGACACAAGGTCACAGTATACGGCAGAAAGCACTTCGTCGATCGGAATCTCCGGCTCTACAAAGGGGTCGACATTCGGATTGCTCCGTGTCTCAGACACAAATACCTGGAAACCGTGACCCATACCGCCTTCAGTATTCTGCTGTCACTGTTCAAGGGATATGACGTGCTTCTTGTCTGCAATGCGGCCAACTCTTTCCTCTGTGGGATCCCCAGGTTGGCCGGGCAAAAGGTGGTGCTCAACGTGGATGGTATCGAGAGGCTGCGTCAGAAGTGGGGACGCATCGGTAAGGCCTTTCATCACCTGGGCGAGAGATTGGCAACCAGGGTCCCAGATTGTGTGGTCACTGATTCCAGAACCACCGAGGACTACTATTCCCAGGAATACGGATTCCGCTCTGAGTACGTCCCCTATGGAGCTCCGGTCGAGAGGTTGAGTAGCCAGGAGTCAGTCGATCGACTGCATCTCAAACCGCGCGAGTATCTTCTGTTCGTGAGCCGACTGGAGCCTGAAAACAATGCCCATCTCGTGATGGAAGCGCATACTCAGTCTGGTGTGGAGTTTCCTCTGGTGGTGGTGGGTGACGCTCCCTACAATCAGAAATACATTCGTCAACTGGAGCGATTGTCCGAGGGCAGGAACATCCTGTTAACAGGGGCGATCTACGGCGATGGCTATCGGGAGCTGTTATCCCACAGTCTTTGTTATGTGTATGGCGGCGAAGTGGGAGGAACCCATCCGGGTCTGTTGGAGGCTATGGGTGCCGGATGCGTGGTGCTCGTCAACGATATCCCCGAAAACCGGGAGGCGGTAGGGGAGGCGGGCATCATCTATCCCTTCAACGATATCACCGCCCTGAGCGGGTTGATGAGCCAGATTTGTGGCGAGCCCGAAGCGTATCGTCGCTATTCACTCAGGGCCCAGCGGTGGGTGCGCGAGCAATACGATTGGGACAAGGTCACAAAGGACTACGAGAGGCTCTTCTACCAGCTGCTTGGAAATGGAAAGGTCTAGCCCGCATTTCTCATCGCTGGTCTACTGCGACGCCGCAATCATCCGCCCTGGCTGTGTTATGCTCGGTCGGCCTCCTCGACGTACTGTACAAGTACGACTGCGGCGGCTCGCCACGAGTGGTCTCGGTCGCAAGCCTTGCCAGGACGGCCCTTGCGGCGCCTCGCTACGACAAGTGATGAGAAATCCGGGCTAGTGCCCTGTCAACCTAGAAATTGTAGGTTCTGGACGGCCCTGGCGGCCGATCTCTGTGTTGCGCGTCCTCGACGGAGCCCTGCTATGCCTGTGGCGCGCGCCTTGACCTCGACCACCACTGCTCATCCATAACCCACACCATTACTCGGACAGGCTCCTAGACCATCTTAGAAGCTTCGAAGTCCCAGGAAATCATTTTTTTCTGGAACCAGGATTCATTTGCCATGACGATGGCAGTGACGCCGTAGAGGCCCAGCTCGACCGGACAGGCCAAGGAGCTGCCGTATCGGATCGCGCTCTGCAGATTTCTATGCTGCAGTCCAATATCCTCGTCACCCGTCTTGACGTGGGTCTCCACGACCTCCTTGGACTCCTCGTCGATGATCTTCCATCCTTCTTCGGTGAAGACCAGTGTCGCCTTGTGACCGCGGATGCAGTGATCAAAGCCGTGCTCATTGGCCATGGTGCCGAGCATGTGCACGGTCATGCCAGGTGTGACACCCTCTACCGCCGGGTATTCCCCCAAGAGCTCGAAGTTGTCGGGCAGTTCACGACCATCATCCCAGAGATAGATGCCTCCCATCCCCACCATCTGGCCGGGAAAGGTCAAATCGCAGGCTTTCAGGATCCGTGTGAGCCGGTGAATGAACAGATCAGAGGAGATACCTCCCGAGTAGTCTCTGTAATTTCGCCATTCGTAGTAGCGGGACGAGCTCCAGGGCCGCTTCGGAGCCGATCCCAACCAAGCGTCCCAGTCCAGGTCAGAGGGTCGGGGCAGATCCGAACGGACCCCTCTTTTCCAGGGACCCAGATCGGCCGGGTAGTTTCGGACATAATCCATCTGGGCCTCGACCACCGGCCCTAACTTGCCGGCCCGGATGGCCCTATTGGCGCTCGAGTAGCTATCGTCGCTCATGCCCTGCACACCAACCTGCATCTTGAGTCCCGTCTGTTTTACCTTGCTCACGACAGCCTGGGCCTCGGCTATGGTGTGAGTCATAGGTTTCTCGCAGTAGACGTGCTTGGCTGCGTCCAGTGCATCCAGGGTCATCTGAGCGTGCTGATGCTCGGGTACGGCGATGGCTACATAGTCGACTTCCTTCATCTCGAGGAGTTCCCGATAGTCTCGCCCACGGGTTGGGTTGCCGCCTACTTTCGAGATCCGGTCTTGAAAATGCTGGGCCCGAGTCTGGTAGACGTCGCAGACTCCTACAACCTCGATGTTGGCTTCGTCCGCCATGCCCAGGAGTGCCTTCAAATGAGAGGATCCAATGTTGCCACAGCCAATCAGGGCGACGTTGAGACGATCGTTGGCACCGGGAATGCGGCCAAAAGCGCGCGCCGAATAGGCACTGACGCCGCTGATCGCCACCCCAGCGCCCTTCAAGAAACTTCTCCGATCGACTGGACTCTTGCTAGCTTTCATGGGTGTTTACTATAGCAGGGAAGAGGGGGAGGTCGCACGTCGGGGAAAGAGGTCGCACGTCTGAACGTCTGAACGTCGCACGTCCCAGGCTGGGGTTCAGGTTGCTGCGCCCCGGTGATTGCTGCCAGCCTGACGAGTCCACCTGAAGTCAGGGGGATTTGGGACGTGCGACGTTCAGACGTGCGACGTGCGACCTCTTTCCCCGACGTGCGACCTTCTTATCCCTAAACGATCCGCTCCACGAACCAAAACCCTCCCAGGGCCAGAATGATGCTGGAGGCGAGGGTGATGGCAAGTGAGTGCCAGGGCTTGCGGCTGATGTAGAAGATCAATGGGAAGAGCATCAGGATGACCAGAACCTGTCCGATTTCTACTCCCAGATTGAACGACAGAAGCGAAGTGAATAGACCTTTACGGGGTAGTTCCATCTCCCGCAAGATGTTGGAGAAGCCGAAGCCGTGGATGAGGCCGAAGAAGAAGGTGATGACCCAACGGTACTTGATCTCTCGCACGAACATGTTTTCCAGCGCGATGTAGCAGATGCTGAGGGCAATTGCCGTCTCTACGAACTGGGTTGGAAGCACGACGATGTCCAGAGTGGCCAAGATCAGGGTCAGGCTGTGCGCCACGGTGAAGGAGGAGACGACACCTACCAGCCCTGAAAGCGGACCTCCGAGTACGATGAGTCCGAGAAGGAAGGCAAGGTGATCGTAACCCGTAAAGATGTGCTCGACTCCCAGTTTCAGGAACCGGCTCATCCGCTGGATCACGCCAGGCCATCCTTGGAGAATCTCAACGTGTTCGACTGGGTTGCGGACGTTGAGCATATACTCTGTGAATTCGCCCTCGGTACCGACGCGACACAGGGTCTGATGTTGATCATCGGTTAGCTCAAAGAGGGTGGACTCAATTTCGAGAGTGCCCAACCTACTTCCGAACCGGTGGCGAACGGATAGCTCCAGGTTTCCGGATTTGAGGACACGAAGATCGCGTACCTCGCTCGTCCCTTCTTGCCCGTCATTTCGAATCACGAAATGCTGGAGAACTTTTTCCTCAACCAGGACTTGCTTCGCCACGACCTCGTCGTAATCGAGAAGTCCGTCGCGATCACGATCCAGTTGTTCTAGGAAGTTCAAGTCAAGCAGAGAGACGACGATCTTACTGTCGATGTCTTCGGGGCCTGTCTCAATGGTCCAGAAGGCCAGAGAACCCTGGTGAGCATGGAGTAGGACGCCCGAGGGGAGAGCAGCCAGAAGCAAAGGAAGAAACAGGCAAGCTGATGATCGCGGGACAAGCCTCACCTGAGGTTATCCTTCAGGCGAGCTACCGTTTTTCTGGAGCTCGGTCTCGATGACCTGAGAGATCTCTTCGAAGGAGCGTGATCCTGAGAATGACAGGCCGTTGATGAATAGGGCAGGGGTGCCAGTAACACCAGCCTTCACACCGTCGAGCACGTCCTGCTGCACGGTTGCAGCATACTTGCCAGAGTCCATACATTGGTTGAACTCTTCCAGGTTCAACTCCAGGCTGGTGGCCCTCTCTCTGATATCGTCAGGCTTGAGGCTGGTATCGGTCTCGAAGAGCTTGTCGTGCATTTCCCAGAATCGTCCCTGATCGTTGGCACAAAGAGAGGCCTCGGCCGCCTTCTGGGCCTGGGGATGGATGCTATTGAGAGGAAACTGCCGGAACACGAGTCGCACTTTCTCTCCGTAGGTGTCTTTTACCTGCTTGAGCGCGGGCTGCATACGGGCACAGTAAGGGCACTGGAAGTCTGAGAATTCGACCAGGGTCACAGGAGCGTCTTCGGGTCCCTCCGAGGGACTGCCTTCGACTGCTAAATCGACTCGAGGTGCCTTGAGAAAATACTCGACGCTGTACTTCTCCTTGAGCCTTGCAACGAACTTTTGGTGATTCTGATTGTAACTCTGCTGTTTGAGGTATTTGCGGATCTGTGGCTCGACCTCTTTCAGCGGCTTTCCCAGGCGTTTCTTGTTGGCCTCGTACAGAGAAGAGATTTCCTCTTCGCCGGGCTCTGCTACCTTGTTCTGGACCTCTGTCTCCAGGAGTTCGTCCACTTCGATAGAGCGTTCCTCCGCCTCCCTCCTCATAAGCTCTTGCTGAACCAAGCCCTCGAGACTCGATTGCAGAGCATCGAAATGTCCCTTCTTGTACTTGGCTTCAAACTGGAGCCGATCCATCTCTAGTTTGTCGAGTTTCTGGTCGGCCGATTTCAAAACCTCGTCCTGAAGGATCTCCAAACCGCTGACGACAGCCATGATTTGGGGAAGCTTCGACTCCCCCTGCTGGGCCGGCTCCTGTTCGCCCCGCTCGGGTGCACACCCGACCCAGGGCATCGAGACCAGTATGATGGCCGGAAACAGAACCATCAGAGGGTGTTTCGTGTCACGCGTCAGCGGATTTCTCATTTTGGCTCCAGAGCGACGGGTTAACGAGTGGTATTGGGCTCACACTAAAAGAACACGGGGAAAACCAATGGTTTCGGGACGCATCATAACATAGAACGACTGGTCCGCCGGGGTCTGGGCTAGAGCCTGCTGACCTTTCCTTTTAAGGCGAGGAAGCTGGACGCTACTGCGGCCAGCAGAGTGCCCCCGACAAGGATAGCGAAGGAGGGTGACACCCGAGAGGCCAGCGCGCCACCCAAGAGGTTGCCGAGAGGAATTCCTCCTCGGAAACTGACCGTGAAGATGCTCATTACTCTTCCTCGCATCTCGTCGGTCGTTGCCAGTTGGACCAGGGAGGTGATGGATGCGAAGAGCGACATCATGCAGATTCCGGCAAGGAAGAGGAGGACCCAGGCAAAGTAGAGATTCTGGGAGAATGCGAACAGCGCCAGAAGGACTGATAGGAGCAACTGGACCCTTAAGACGAACCGCCCCCGGTTCTTCATCCAGGCCTGGTTGGCGTACAAGAGTGCCCCGACGACAGCACCCACTCCTGAGAATGCCATCATGTTGGCGTATCCGCCTGATCCCAGATCGAAGACGTCCCGGGCGAAAACGGGCAGCAGAGTCAGTAGCGGAAGGCCGAAAAAGGTGCTTGCAAATCCCAGGACACTAAGCTGCCAAAGGGCTCCTTGGCCCTTGACAAAACTAAATCCTTGCTTGATCTGGTGCCATACAGAATCGTCAGAGGGAGCGGGAGAGAAGCTCGACCGGATCAGGAGGAGGCTCAGAATTACAGCTAGGAAGGATATCCCGTTCAGGGCGAAGCAGGCCGCTGCTCCCAACGAGTCCATTACGACGCCTGCCAGGACCGGGCCCAACACCCTCGCCAGATTGAACTGGATCGAGTTCAACGCAATCGCGTTGGGCATGTCCTTTCTCTTCACCAGCCCTGGAATCAGGGCCTGATAGGCTGGGGCGCCGAAGGCCTGGGCTGTCCCGACCAGAGAGACGAGCACCATGAAATGCCAGATCTGGATCGAGTCGAAGTAGACCAACGCCGTCAAGATGAAGGCCGAGCTCATCTGGACATATTGGGATCCAAGGAGCAGCTTGCGGCGATCGATACGATCTGCCGCAGCGCCACCCAGGATGGAGAAGAGCATGATCGGTGCCTCGCCCAGAAAGGCAATCAGGCCCAGGTAGAAGGGCGATCCGGTCAGAGTGAACACCAGCCAGGCCTGGGAGACTGTCTGCATCCAGGTGCCGATGGTAGAGGTAAAGGCCCCACACCACATCAAGCGGGAGTCACGGTATCGAAAGGCGTGGAAAGTGCGAGAGAAGAGGCGGCTGTACCCCGATTCTAAAGCCGAATCCTCCTGCTCGGAGACAGGCATTTCTGCTTCGTCGTCGCGGCCCATGGCCGGCCATTCTCCCTGCAAAGAGGCTTTGGAATCAACCCGATCACAACTCCGAGGAGACCGTGCCAGGGGACAGACCGAAAGCGTCGATGTTAGGTCGTCCAATCAGACCGACCGAGAGCATCTACAGGTCCGGCGGCGCCTGTCCCAACGACAGCAGGTTTACCCAGAGCCGAAAAGCCCCTGGAACGCCGGCTGGGAGCTGACGGAAGAGGCTCAACCCAGTGTACACGTAGGTTCCCTTACCGTGGCGGGCAATCAGCAGGGAGCCCGTCTTGGCTTCTCCGTTATAGGGCCACGGATCCTGCAGTTCCAGGAGAGGCTGGTAATGCGCATCCCATTCTCTCCAGAAGTACAGGCCCCGCTCTTGCACCCATCCCTGCCAGTCTTCGTCCTTTAGCTTGTTCGGAGAGACGAAGATTGGGTGGTCGGGTACAAGAATTCGAACGGGTGACTCTTCATCGGTGACACGATCGTGGGGCCGCCCGATCCTGGACGGATAGGGTCCATATTGGGCTTGGTTGAATTCATACTTGTTGTACTGGACGACCAGATGCCCTCCATCCCTGACATATTGGAGCAGACGGTGATTGAATGCCCTCAAGTCATCACGGTTGAGATAGGCGCGAACGCCAGTCACGATGACATCGAATTCTCCCAGGTCGCCCCCAGCCAGGGACTCACGGTCGAGATAGGTGACCTCCAGTCCCAGTTCCTCCGTTGCTTTTCCCACTTCGTCTCCGACACCGGTGACATAGCCAACCTTGAGTCGGGGTAGGTTCAGGGGGAAAGCCTTGACGACGGTCTTTGCCGGTTGGTACACGTGGCGGGTCTGAATGTGGTGGTAGTCGATGATCTGGTACCCCAGATCATAGGTCTTGAGACCGCTCTTGGCTCGAGCCTCGACCGGATACTCTCCCGGCTCCAACCCTTCCGGTACCTTAACCGTGAAAACGACTGAGATGCTCTCATTCTCGTGGTTGAACTGCAGTTGGTGCAGCAGCGGAGCGGATGCCCAGTCAGGGGGAGTTTCGAGAAAGACACGGGCCTTGATCTTGCCCGGCCGGTTATTGCGGACGGTTACCCGGAACTCCTTCTCATGGGTTTTTCCCAGAGCTATGACTCGTACTGCCGGCTGCAGAACAACCGAGAGTTCCGGTACGATCTGGATCTCCGATTCCCGTGCGCGTCCCACCTCGGCGTCGAACCAGCGATACCGAACGGGTCGCTCAACCGTCAGCGGCACGTCTCCGCTTCGAACCTCCAACCGTGCTTTCAGAAAGGGTGGCGAGACGGCTTCCGTTCCCTGGAAGCCGTCTCGGGTAGAGAATCGATCGATGGCCGGGTCACTCCGATACCAATAGGGCTGGGTCGGCTCACTGTCCTGGGGGACCGTCATCTTTAACCGAACGGATCCGCTACTTTCCTTTCTCCCTTCGATCCTGGCAGCTCCTCCGAGTACCCCTGAATTCTGGAGAAAGTAGACCCAATCTAGACTCAGGGAAGATCCCTCCGGAGTGCGGAATCGGCTCTCGACCTCGAATGCTTCGCCTGCGACCAGGCTGCCGTCGCGGTTCTCTACGAGTATCGCATCGAAGTAGAGGAAATGACCCTTTTCCAAGGCCAGGACAAAGTCCGCTTGCTTGCCCTGGAGCAGAAACCGGGCCTCAGGGTCTTTGGTCGAGCCCTTGAGTTTACGGACCAGGTCCAGGCCTTGGCTGAGGGCCTCGGTGGCCGCGCTATAGTTAGAGTGTCTGTAGGCCTGCTGAGATTTCGAAACCAGCTTCTCCAATCGGCCGAGGCCCTCCTTCAGTTCGGAGTCAAGGGTCGAGATTGAGTGAAGGGACAGGTCCAGATCCTCGAATAGGCTCGCTCCTCCTGGTTTCGAGTCCAAGACCTGGTCGGCCAGTCGAAGTAGGGCCATGCTGGGGGCAGGATCCGGTAGGACATTCATTCCCTGGCAACGGTGGTTCCCTCTGGCGCGAGCACCGAATTGGGCATAGGACTCTCCCAGGAGGGGATCGTAGGTGCCCAGATCGATTTGCACGGTGACAATTTCAGTCAGGTCCTTTGACTTTTTCTGGCCCGGAAGGGATGTCTGAAAAAGGCGCAACGGCTGCCAGGGCCGAAACTCTTCCCCGAGCTGGTCGGGAAACCGATTCGGGTCCGCCGCTAGACGGAAGGCCTTGGCGGCCAGGCGAGCAGATGCCTGGTGATGCTGGCCGCCGCCGGTACCTTCCGGACTCAGAGAGATCATAACCTGGGGACGGAAGCTCCGAATGACACGCACCATGTCTCGAAGGATTTCATCCTCTCCCCATTTTTCTAGGGTCTCTTCGACGCTGAAGGAATAGCCGAACTCGAAGGCACGAGTGAAGAACTGTTTGGCTCCGTCGTAGCGGTGGACGGTCATGAGCTCCTGGGTGCGAAGCACACCCAGAGCTTCGAATAGCTCCGGGCCAATTTCGTTCTGTCCCCCGTCTCCGCGAGTCAGGGTTAGCAGCCCGGTCCGAATTCCCTGGCCGCGGCTCAGCTTGACGAGTAAGGCGTTGTTTTCATCATCGGGGTGGGCAGTGACGTAGAGAACAGAGCCGACCGTCTCCAGTTTCCTCAGGGCCAAGCCGAATCCGGTGACGCCCTGATCCTCCTGAACCGTTTCGGCTTGGGCCGGGAGCGGAAGCAACGCCAACAGAAGCAGAAACACGGAAGTTTGACAGGTTCGAAGTAATGCCATGGCTAACTCCTGATATTAACTGAGTCTAAGCTGAAACTTCATTCGCGAATGTAGCTTTGGCCTCCAGGCCGAAGTCTTATTTTTCCGAGCCTTTCGCTCGGACGGCGGCCTGGAGCCCACCGCTACGCCGGACCCAAGGTTTCCCCCCTCCCCCAGAACTTCAATCATGTCATTCTTAGCGAAGATCGAAGCGCTGAAGCCGCTACATGTGATCGTATTTCCCGTTCAGTAAGTGTCATAGATTTGATTCAGATGCCACTCAGGGCCGAGACTACCCCCTGTCGGATGGGTGGTCAACTGCTCTGAGCGTGCCGATTTCGGTAGACTGTGCCCAGCAGTCGGGCCCAGGACTCTGTCCCCAGGAGGATCCAATGGAGAAGTCAGCAATCAAGCAGATCGGCGTGGTGGGCGCGGGAACGATGGGAAGCGGCATTGCCCATCTCTTCGCCCAGTCTGGCTATGAGGTTATCTGGTACAACCGCTCCGGGTCGCGGATCCAGAGCGGCCTGCAGCAGATTCGAGCCAGTCAGGCAACCTTGGTTCAAAATGGCACTCTGACTAAAGATGAGGCCGAGGCGGCTCTCGATCGCATCCATCCCGTCGCGAAATTGACCGATCTGGCTCCGGTTGACCTGGTTTCCGAGTCGATCGCAGAGGATCTCGAAGCCAAGCAGGAGCTATTCGGTCGACTGGACCGAATCTGCAGCAAAGAAACCTTGATGACCACCGACACGACAGGTTTGAGTATCTCTGGAATCGCGGATCGGGTCTCGCACCGTGTGAGATTCGCGGGAGTGCACTTCTTCAACCCACCTCACATCATCCCAGCCGTGGAGATCATCCGGGGAGCGGAAACCGCAGATTCAACCTGTCGCGTACTAATGGAACTGATGCGACACATCGGCAAGCATCCCGTGCTGGTGCAGAAGGAGATTCCCGGCTTTGTTGCCGCTCGGCTCCAGATGGCAATTATCCGCGAGGCTCTGTACTTGGTTGAAGAAGAAGTAGCCACAGCTGCCGATGTCGATGCTGCGGTGAAACACGGACTGGGGCTGCGCTGGGCGCTGCTAGGGCCCCTTGAGACGGCCGACCTGGGCGGACTGGACGTTTTCAACACGGTCGCTGGTTACCTCAATCAGGAGCTGTGCGACGCCAAGCAGTCCCCGAAAGTGCTCAGGGATCTGGTGGCTACGGGAAATCTAGGGGCCAAGAGTGGATCGGGTTTCTACGACTATCCTGAAGGTAGGGCTCAGCAGATCCTTGCGGAGCGAGACGAGAAGCTGCTGCGGCTGCTTGGCGTCAAGTCGGAAAAGCACGAGGCTGGCAATATCTGAATGATGCCCGCTGGATCGGGTCGATACCATGAGAGCTTCTCACATCTATTTTCTTGAGGTGCTGGCGGCGCTGGCGTTCTTCTCGACCATTCTGGCGATGGCTCAGAACGTTCGGAAGCAGGAGCCCGAGGAAGTGACGCTGGGCCTGGCCGGTGATACCATGCTGGGCCGTCTGGTTGGCGAAGTCATCGGAGAGGAAGGCTATCTCTATCCCTGGGGAGATATGCTGCCGATCCTTCGGAGCACCGACCTGAATCTGGTCAACCTGGAAACCGCCCTCACCCGCAGCTCCAAGAAGACTCCCAAGACCTTCAACTTCAGAGCCTCTCCCGACCGGGTGAGGTCACTGCTGGAGGCGCGGATCAAGGTATGCAATCTAGCCAACAATCACATCCTCGATTTTGGCGTCGAAGGGATGCAAGAAACAATCGAGGTATTGGACCAGGCCGGCATTTCCCATGTCGGCGCCGGCCTCTCGAGTAACGAGGCTCGAGAACCGTTGATCCTGGAACTGAGCGGGATCAGGCTTGGGATCCTCGGCTGTACCGACAACGAGCCGCTCTGGGAGGCCGGGCCGACTCGGCCGGGGACCTACTTCGTATCGGTATTCGAGCCGGAGGACCTGGAATCTCGGGTGAAAGAGTTGGCTAGCAGGGTCGACCTCCTGATTCTCAGCATGCATTGGGGACCCAATATGAGGAGGGAGCCTCCCCGGTCCTTCGTACGCTTTGCCCACCGGTTGGTCGAAGCAGGGGTAGATGTCTTTCATGGACACAGCGCGCACCTACCACAAGGCATTGAAGCCTATCGGGGAGGTATCATTTTTTATGACAATGGGGACTTCGTCGACGACTATCGTGTGACTCCCGAGCTTCGCAACGACCAGTCTTTTTTCGCGCTGGTTCGGGCCGGTATCACGGGCGTCAGAAGCGTGCAGCTGATTCCGACGCTGATCTCCAACATGGAGGTCAACCGGGCGAGTGGAAATGACTATAGGGAGATCGTCGACCGGATCAAACGATTGTCTGAAGCCTTTGATACCGAGGTGATCGAGCAGGAAACGAAGGTCTGGGTCTCGCTGCCGCAGGGATTTTCGGAGCAGCAAGAGAAGAAGCGTATCGGTTCGGACCCTTAGAGGAGTTGACAGTTGCTCGATCGAGAGTGTACGCTATGAGCGTACACTTAAATCCTGGAGGTGCTCAATGGTGGTTAACGTTAAAGAGGTGCGGGAGCATTTTTCCACCTACGTGTCACGTGCGGAACAAGGTGAGGAGATCGTTCTGACTCGAAACGGTCAGGTTGTGGCTCGTCTGGTGCCTCCTGAACCTTCGGCGGTGCTTGACCCCGATCTTCTCGCGTCACGTCGAGACCGGCTAAAGACCTCTGAAGACCTGCCGAACCTTGTACTCCTGGCGAGGCAGGAAGAGCGCTTTTGAGGTATTTCGACACCAGCGTTGTTTTTAGTCTGTATCAGTAGCGTCCCAGCGTTAGTCGAATAACATCAACTGTTTATGAATGTCACTATTCTGAGTAATGTAATGCATGTCCTGAAAGGCCTGTAAAATTGGGGTTTTCTCGAAGAGCGAGACACTCAGGACCTGGAGAATTGTGTAGAGCGGCAACTCGAGATAGAGGCGCTTGCGGATGATGGCGATGAGCAGGTAGGTACTGAGGGCGATCCAGATTTGTGTTTTCACGGCATTGGGACTGGTGCCGTAAAAGGCCTTGATGCGGAGATGCTGTTTGATCCATTTGAAGAACAGTTCGATCTGCCAGCGGAGCTTGTAGAGCCGGGCAATAGTCAGAGCGGGAGAAGCAAAGTCGTTGGTGAGGAATACTAGCCGCAGGTCGGTGGTGACGTCGAAGAACTTGATGCGACGCAAAGGTTCGGGGTAGGCCTTGGCCGGATAGAAGGTGCTCAGCAGGACAGTTTGGTCGCAGATCAGTCCCGTCGTTCTGTCCACCGGGTGGGAGTAGCGGCGGCGGAACTTGAAGTTGGCCTTGGCGCGGGTCACGAATAACGACCGGGCAGAATGGAGTCGGTACAGGCGCCCGAAATCCAGGTATCCGCGATCCATGATGTAGTAGGCACCGGGACAAGGAATCAGGTGGTCCAAGGCGTGGACATCGTGCAGTTTTCCGTCCGAGATCAGAACGAACTCGGGAATGGCGCCGTGCAGGTTGAGCAAGGTATGCAGTTTGATCGCCCCCTTGGTACGGCGGAAGCGCGCCCAGGGGAAGACCGAGAGGCACAGGTCGATGGTCGTGGAGTCCAAGGCATAGACGGTCGCGTTCAGGTCGACTCCCAGGTCCTCGTCGGTGTACAGGCGGCGCGCTTCGGCGATAAGCACTTGGGCAAACTCGGCATAGATGCGCCAGTCGCGCCTCTCGTTGGCATTGGACAGATTGTTGCGGGAGACCGTGGAGCGAATGCCCATGTGGAAGAGCTTGGATCTCATGGCCCGTAGGCAGGCTTCGATATCGCGCAAGCTCTCGCGATAGGTCAACTGTGCAAAGGCCATGACCCGGTAATGGTCGGCACAGCGGAACGACTTGACCTTGTAGTCGCCTCCGTAGTGCTGAACAATGCGATGAAAATGATGCCAGGGAAGATGCCGCATCACCTGAGAAAAAATCGTCGTGCCCGTGTACATGCTCGCCCTCCTTATGAACTGAAGGGCGTGAGCGTACACTCACTTTCAAGTCGGAAACACCCATTATCTTCTCTAACATATTACTCATTAATACTTTACAGAGATTAGAAGCCCAAACGTTGGGACACTACTGAGTCTGTATGTCAACGAAGCCCGAACCCCTCGCGTCGACGCCGAACTCAGAAAGGACCCTGCCGACGTCATCATTAGTCACTGGGTGGACATTGAACTCAAGAGTGCTCTGAGTCTTGCTGTGCGTTCAGGGCGACTGAGCGCAGAGAATGCGGAGGCGGCCCTCTCGAACTACCGTAGTGACCGAGTTCAGGGTCGGTACCGAGTGCAAGTGATCGATGCTAGTCACTTCGTAGCTGCCGAGAAACAAATCGACTTCGGTAGCACCCTACGAGCTGGGGACAGCCTCCACTTGGCTGTCGCCTTGATTGGAGCCTACACCCTGGTCAGCAGTGACGACGACCTCGTACGAATTGCTCAGAAGCTTGGCATGGAGACTGTGTTCATTCGATAGGTCTTTGTGGTTTCACCGTGTAGGGGCGTGGCGGGCCGCTATCGTCGTCAGAAACCGACGGGAAACATGATGTAGTCGGCATAGCCGGTGGTGACTCTGATGTATCCGCTCAACGCTTCATTGAGAGCTTCATCTCCGGTATCCACCAACAGCGGCTTACCGGCCAGGGCGGTGAGTTTTTCCTTGGTGGCGACCACGACGATGTTCTCTCGCCGCACTTCGCGGATGATCCGGGGGCTGAGCTGTTGATTGCCGCGGCCGAACAGGTGTCCCTGTCCTCCGATGATGGTCAGAATGATCTTGGCTTTGTTTCCTTGGACCAGTTCCAGGAGCTGGTTCTCGGAGACGTCGCTGGCCTCGACTTTTCCCCTGTGGACGACGTCGACTCCCAGCAGGGTGTTCCCGAGTCCTAGAGCCTCCATGATGCTTCTAGTTGTGGTCCCTGGGCCGATGATGAAATAGCGATCCGAATCGGTCATAAGGCCAACGACGTCCGAGGCGATTCCCTGGAGCGCTTCTTTCTCCGAGAGGACGCTACCCGCCTTGACGCTTTGAACGTATCTGTTTTCCTCGGGGACCCGAAGATAGCCGTATAGCTTTGCTTTAACGGCCCCCGCCCGAAACGCGTCCTCATCAATATCCATGACTTCGGCCTCGCGGATCGTCATCAGCCTACCTTCGAGGAACATCAAGGCAACTTCGCCGGCGCCTCGAGGCGTGACCGCGTAGACTGCCGAGTGGATCTTCACACCTGCCGGAATCCCGAGGGCAGGCACCGCCTCTCCTACGGCACGGTAGATATCCCGGGCAGTCCCGTCTCCCCCCGCGAAGAGCATCAGGTCCACTCCTTTAGCCGCCATATCTCGAGCTGCGCGGACGGTGTCTTCGGGTGTGGTTTGACCGCCGTCGATAGAACCGATCACGGTTGGAGAGAAGCCAGCCTGGCGACACGCGTCCTCTCCCATCTCTCCGGGATAAGTGAAGATTCTGATCTCGTCTTGAAGTCTGAGGAGCAGGTTGAGCGCGTGGACGGTTCGCTGTGGAGACTCGCTGCGGGCACCCAACTCCCGGGCGCGGCGCAAGATTTCAATGCCGTCACTGCCCTTGAGTCCCACTCTTCCGCCTATTCCGGCTACTGGATTGACGATGACACCGAGCTTTTTCATCGGCATGAGCGTGCTGTCTTGGATTCAGGTCAGTCCCCCCCCAGCCGGGCTGTCCCATTCGACAAAGAAACTTTGGCTACCCACAAAGACCAGCGTCGCCTGATCCGGACTTCGAAATTCGCCTGTTCGATATTTTGCGGTTGAGTATTTTCTGCGGTTTCTTTCTCCTGAGTAGAAAGAATGCCTAAATCTCGAACCGCTAAACATCGAACACGAAGGCTAAAGGGATTTCCTTTGAAATTCGTGTTCGATATTCAGCGGTTTAGCCTTTAGCGGTTGCCTTCTCGGGAAGCAGAAAAGCCCAAATCTCAAACCGCAAAACACCGAACAATACGAACACCGAAGTTCGGAAGCTCCCCAATGTTTCAGCTTAGTCGGGGCTGGCTCATTCGGGGGAAACTTTAGTCGGGGCAGTCACTACTTCATTACTTCACGACTTCACTACCCACTGCTCACTTCCGCTTCTTCTGGTACTGGCGCCAGGTTACGGCAATCCTCTCGGGTTCATCGATGCTTGGTGCCGGAACCCTGTGAACGACAGAGTTGTGGGGAGCGTTCTTGACCAGATCGGGATTCTCGTAGGCTTCTTTCGAGATCTGACGGAGGGCCGCGACATATTCATCGATATCGTCTTTGGAGTAGGACTCGCAAGGTTCGAGCGTAAAGGGTTCTGGCACCACCCAGGGATGATGGCTGGTCCAGTAGTGCTGGATACCGTAGTCAACCAACCTTCGGTTGACGTCGTCGGTGCCCACTCCAGTATCCTTTTGCAGCTTATCCCAGCTGTATCGAACCTGTTCCAGGCGCCGCTTGCCCTCGGCATACTGGACCACGACACCCGGTACTTCCCGGAGCTTCTTTTCCATGTAGTTGTTGTTGAGAACGGCGCACTCCGCGGCTTCCCTCAAGCCCTTAGCGCCATGCTGCATGATCCAGGCATACGCCTTCACGGCGATGGCTGCGTTGCCCCAGAAGGATCTCACCTTCCCAATGCTCTCGGGGTGGTCGTAGTTCAGGGAATATCTTTGGCCATCGAACTCGACCGTAGGGGTGGGAAGGAACTTTGCCAGCTCCGTCCGAACCCCCACCGCACCCATGGCCGGACCCATGCAGCAGTGGGGAGTGGAGAACGTCTTGTGAACGTTGAAATGGCAGAGATCAAAATCCGCCTCCTTGGCTCGGGCAATTCCCAGCATGCCGTTGGCATTGGCCTGGTCGTAGGCACAGAGGGCTCCTACGCCATGAGCGGATTTTACGTACTCCTCGATGTTGGGATTGTAGATCCCCGTATCTTCCGGGTTGGTTATGAAGATGCCCGCGGTACGCTCGGACATGGCCGCCTTCAGCGCATCCAGGTCCGGATACCCGCCGCTGTCGGGCATCAGTGTGATCACCTTGTACCCAGCCGTAGCGGGTGAAGCAGCATCACAGGGATGGGAGAACATGGTGGTAATGATTTCGTCGCGTTGATGATCGCCCCTGGAGGCGTGGTATGCCCTGATGATGCTGGCATTGGTATAGACCGCCTGGGCCCCTCCGCCAGGCTGGAACGTAAAATAGTCCAGCCCTGAGATCTCCCGAAGGAACTGCTCCAGGTGGTAGTAGATCTCGAGTATTCCCTGGATGGTGTCCTCGTCCTGCAGCGGATGGACTTCTGCGACGCCGGGATCCCGGGTCGCAATGTGCTCTTGTACTTTGGGGCTGTACTTCATGGTACATGTGCCCTGGCTGATATCGATGGTTACATCCGTACCCAGGGTCTCCTGCGACAAGCGCATGAAGTGACGGTTGACCCTGACCTGGTTCACTTCAGGCAGCGCCGCTGGCGTCTTTCTCCTCAGGTTGTCTGGGATTGCCGACACTCCTCCAACGGCGTCCTGGATCTGGGATTCGGCCTTGGGAACCAAGACCCCTCGTTCCCCAGGGACACTCTGTTCGAAAATGATTTCCTCGTCCCACCTGGCCTGGTGGAATTTTCTGAGCAGTGTTTCGTTGTCTCTACCCATAGCGATCTATCCTTTCTCGCCTTCGGCGAGTCTTGCCCGATACTCCTGGTTCACTGCGTCGATGCCGTCAGGGCCTGGACCAGCCCGTCGATGTCCTGTTGGCTCATAATCTCAGTAACGCAATAGAGTGCGCTCTGGCCCAGTTCCGGGAATTCAGCCGATATGTCCTTGCCACCGAAGATCTTGTGCTGGAGCAGTTCCTTGTTGACGTCTGCCACGCTTCTCCCGGTGTTATCGAAATTGACGACGAATTCCTTGAAGAAGGGAGTGGGAAACGCCAGCTTGACCCCCGGGATCTGAGAAATACCCAGCGCTGCATACTGGCTCTTTTGCATGATGGTCTGGCTGATCTCCTCCATGCCTTTGGGCCCCATCAGGCTCAGGTACACCCCGGCGGTGATGGCCAGGAGTCCGGTGGTCGTGCCGGTGTACTCCTTCCCCTGCTCCCGGGAACCGTAGGAAGTCCGATCGTAGAGAACCTCTCCGAATCCCCACTCGCCGTCCTTCACGGTCTCGGTAAGACCGAACATGAGGTCTTTGAACTCGGCGATGTATTTCATGTCATCGTGGGCTGCAACGAAGCCGCCCTGACCTCCTCCACATTGCATGTGCATGCCCAGAGGCTGGAAATCACCACAGGCGAAACTAGCGCCGTAGTGGCCCGGAGGAGCGAGTGCTCCTAGAGAGATGGGGTCGGTCTGGACAATGAGATCAGCGCCTGCATCGCGGGCGATAGTGCCGATCTCGGCGGCCTGAGTCTCGATGAAGCCTAGATACGATGGGTTCTCGATCAGGATGGCAGCTGTACTATCGGAGATCTTCGACTTCAAATCGTCGAGGTCGAGCAGACCCGTTTGGGCATCGAAATCAATCATCTCGATGGCAACCTGAGAGCCGCCGATGCCCCGCAGGTAATTTGTCACCACCGCCAGCGTATCGGGGCTCATTGTCCGAGGGAGGAGGACCTGAATCCGGTCTCTCACTCGAGATGCCATGCGCAGGGCGGTTCCCGCGGCGGCCGGGCCGTCATAGAGCGGGCAGCTCAGGACATCCATGTCGAGGAGTTCACCCATGAGGCTGGCGTATTCGAACAGGGCCTGCCACTTGCCATGATCGGCGTAGGACTCCCCGACGTACGCGGTCAGGAACTCGCCCCGGCCGTTGATCTCGTCACACACGGCCGGCACGAAGTGTTGGGCGCAGCCCGCACCCAGGAAGCTCAGGTAGTCCTTGCAGTTCTGATTCTTGCCGAGCAGACCCTCCACATGTCGTCTCAGGGAGTACTCGTCCAGGATCGGCTCCGGTAGGTTCATCTCACCTTGAATCTTGAGGTGCTCCGGGATCTCGGAGTACAGATCTGTGATATCACTGGCTCCCACCTCCTCAAGCATCTGCGCCTTGACCGCGGGAACCGAATTAGGAATATAGGGGTAGACTATTTGACTCTCACTCATTGCGTTTCTCCATCTGAAGCGGACTAACGCCCGAATACGGCAAGCACATCTGACCTAAGGGCTCGTGCTAGAATTCAGTTGGTGGCCTATTCAAAGCGAACGAGGGCAACCTCGAGCTGCCGGGTGTGGTCCCTGGCCTTTTCCCACTGGACCAGGATCGGACTCTGGTAGGTACCCTCAACGATTGAGCCTTTTCCGTCTCCATCCTCATCAGAGATCAGTAGGCTGAGGGATCTTTTCATGCCTAGGAAGTGTCCAGCTGGAGCAGCCAGAAATCGGTTTACCAGCCGTTCGAAGGCGGAATTACTCAAGCCCAGGGCATCCACCACCTCGTTGATCACCCGAACCAGGTCGTACTTGGCGTAGTCCATGGCCTTGGCGGGTATTGCCCTGGGATCACCGAGCATATGTTTGCCCTTTTCTGCCATAAAGCCAAGTGGGTTTCCCAATACCTCGGCCAGATCGTGTTTCATCAAGAGGGTCTCGTACTCGTTCACGGTCAGGCCCGCATGCTGCTCTTCGGGAGCGAGAGCGATGTCAATTCTTCCCGTGACAATTCCCAGCTGATCGACCAACTCCTCGAGGCATTGGGAAAAACCCAGGCGAGAATCCTTAAGATTGACCGAGTCCACCGGGTGGCTGGAGACGGGAATCGAAAGCCTTCTGCGGTCGACGACAGTTTCCTGGTTGAAGCCGACTACGGTAGTGCGGCGGCGGCGCTTCACGTCTTTCCAGATACCATCCAGGTCCACAAAGTAGACCGGAATTGCCGGGCGGTTGGGATAGACAGCACAGTTTGCTAGACCCGAGCTGATGAAGGCGAGGTGGGAGTGGGCGTTGAGAGGCTCCTGTTTCCGTTCTTCCTCGTTTAGCTCACGTCGCAGGTGCAGCTGGTCGTGGCGATAGGCTCCTTTGGGCGGAAAAAGTCTGAGGAAGGCCTCGACAAAGGCGCGAAGAGCTTCACTGCTATGGCCGAGCTGAGCGCACAGACTCTGGTCAAAATAACCGGCGGTCGTGTGGTAGGAGTAGTAGAGAGTTTTTGAGTAATCAGATAGCGGGTCGCCGCAGTGGTCGCTGACGCGCTTGTTGACATTGATGATGTCCAACGGGGACTGCGGTGTGAGTTCAAGGGTGACCTGGGCGCTGGAAGACACTCGTGTTCTCCTCCCGTAGCTACGAAGGACAGGCTAGCCCACTCGTCTGACCTATTCAAGTAGGTTATGCGAAAAGGATGGGAGCCGGCGAAAGAAGCCAGACCTGCTGGCAGCTGACAGTTAGGGGTGGCAGAACGCTATCTTCTGTTGTAGTCTTCTTCTCGTTGCACACCCAGGCCAGGAAGACGAGGAGGTATAAGATGAGGAAGATGTCTGTTGCCACTTTCATTCTGGTTGTAACTTCGATTGCCGTCATCAGCCCTTCAGACGCGCTGGCTCAAGGCAGATGGAACGCGTATCTGCGCGGGTTGGAGGAAGTCCCTGCAGTCTCCAGTCCAGATAGCGGGAGATGTACGCTGGAAGCGAATGCGGATGGGACCGAGTTTGAGTACAAGCTCAGCTACGAGGAAACAGTGGGGGTTGTCTCGCAAGCCCACATACACTTCGGCCAGAAGGGCGCCAATGGGGGAGTGTCGGTTTTCCTGTGTTCGAATTCGGACAGCGCCCCTGAGGGTGTCCCGGCGTGCCCCGCTTCCGGTATGGTATCTGGGTCCTTTTCGGCGGCAAATGTTCTCGGCCCTGCCGGCCAGGGAATCTCTCGCGGCCAGCTTGGGAAATTGACGCGAGCCATCGCCGGTCGAGCGGCCTATGTGAACGTACACTCGGATGCCTTCCCGCCCGGTGAACTACGAGGCCAGCTTCGAAAATCCAACTAGAGGGTACAACGAGAGGATTCTTCGAGAATCCAGGGCTGGCGTGAGGCTTAATCGAGCCTGCGCCAGCCTTATTGCGCTCCGGCAGCCTGCTGCATTGCCTCTTGAAGGGACTGAGCAAAGGCTGGATCCTGCATCATCTTTTGTACGGTCGCGTTGAATTTGTTCATGGTGCCCATCAAGGCCATGCTTTTCTCGGCGGCCTCAGGACTCTTGTCCGGCGGGATGGTGTTGAACTTGGCTTGGATTTCCTGCAGCCTGCTGAGTTGGGCCTCCAGCGCTGGACCCACCGCTTTTGCGTCTGCCTCATCCTTGAGACCCTTAAGTTTCTCGTTCAGGTTTTCGAAGGTGGCAATGTAGGCGTCCATCAGGCCCGAAAAGTCCGATGGAAGTTCCTGGCTCATTTCAGCTGCACCACCACCGGCACCTTCGTCGTCCGCTCCACTGCAACCTGCTATTAAGGTGATCCCTATCAATACCGCTAGCCCGAGCGGGCTCCTTACCATCATTTAAGCCTCCGCTGTAGTTCGTTGTCCATGCTCTGTCACATCCGGTAAAAGCGACTGTTTCGCTCCCGCTATCCTAGCCGCTAAGGACCTGATCATTCCCGGTCGAACGACGCGCCAAGCCCTTGCAGATAGGTTCTACTCTGATCGAGATGCTCCCAGATTCGAGAGTGGGCATCGATCTCAAACAGTGCCGGGCCTGTGTATCCGCTCGACTTCAGGACGGAGATCTGATTGTACCAATCTATCTCTCCCGGTCCCACCAGTTGCTGGAACTCTCGGCCTCGGAACTGTTTCAGGTGCAACATTGAGAGAGTCTCGGGGGCCAGCCCCTGAACCACCTGGGTAGGCTCGGGTGTGTCGCCGGCGGCCAACAGATTGGCAGGGTCGTAGCAGATCCTGAGGCCAGAGGCGTTCTCACCCAAGCGCCGGCGCGCCTCGAGGACGAGAGTCTGGAACACCCCCCACGGCTGCCGCGCGTGCTCGAGCGAGAGCAGCCCTCCCGTCTGAATAAGCCTCTCAGCCAGCTTGACCAGGTTGGCTGTCAGATCAGGAAAGGGGACGGATGTCAGCTGCTCGTCGGTGGTATCGAGATCGACGAGACGAAGGTGGGGACGAAAACGGCCCGAAAGGGCCTGGGCTGCTTCGACGCCGGCCTCGAATAGCCGATCCAAGGAAGCATCGTAGACCGGATCCAGAAAGGGAAACGCAAGTGCCAGGTCGAAGTGCAGTGCGGGGAAAGCCTTTGGAAGATGAGACAGGGCTTTGCTTCTGGGCACGAAGGTCTGCGGATCCTCGAATCTGCCCAGGCAGCTCTGTCGAAGCTCGATCGCCCGATAGCCACTCTCAGCGGCCCGCGAAATCAGTTTCTCTAGAGGAATGCCTTCGACCAGTTGTTGGCGCCAGCAGTTGCTGACCAGTCCCAGAATCATCGTGATCCGTCGAGTTGCGACCTGTCACCTGTGACCCTTCTCCCATTCGAGAAAGAAACTTTGGGCCCGGCGTAGCGGTGGGCTCCAGGCCGCCGTCCGAGCCAAAGGCTCGAATCAAGAAGACTTCGGCCTGGAGGCCAAAGCTACGCTCGCAAATGAAGTTTCAGCTTAGTCGCGCCCCAGCCGGGCTGCCCCATTCGAGAAAGAAACTTGAAGCCTCTCGCCACACTGTCCAATGGCAAGACACGTGCGACGTTCGGACGTTCAGACGTGCGACGATCCCAATGAAGTTCCAGCTTAGTCTCCAGCGTCCCTCTTCACTTTCTTTTCCGTTTTCGCCAAGGTCTCCATCTTCTGCCTCAGGCTCAAAGGCCTCATATCGGTCCAGACTTCTTCGATGTAGTCCAGGCACTCCTTCTTGCTGCCTTCTTTTCCGACACTTTTCCAGCCTGGCGGGGTCTCTCGCTGCACCGGCCAGATCGAATACTGTTCTTCATGGTTGACGACGACCCTGTACTGGGTGCTGTCGTCCTCCTCATCCCAAGCCATAGTTCCTCCTCGGTTAGTGGCGGGCTTCCTGTTGAGAGAACTGACACTAGCATAGCCCCTGGCGACCATCAACAATCGAGTATGCCTCTCTAGCGCTCCCGTTTGCCTGGCGGCGATTGAAAGCCGAACCTCCCAGCACCTATGATGGCCATTATGAAAGGTATTCTCTATTCTTCCGTGATTGCTTTTATGACAAGTGCGCTTGTGCCGGCGGCGCCTTTGGTCTGTGACTTGTCGAAATACAATCCGCAGTCGGGTTTGGTTGCGAGCTCGGACGAGAACTTGCTGATCCTGACCTGGGAGGGCGCTGGAGGATCCGAGCTGCAGATGCAGCTGGCTTTGGAGAATCAGGTCCCAATGGTCCTTCAGTTGGCCCTCCGCCGGGACCAGGGCGACTGGCAAGTATTGGGTAAGAGCCTGAAGCCGGAGTTCAACCTGACCAGCGGGCGCCGCCGCATTTCTGAGCAGCAGCTCAATCCACTGCGAAAACTTGGTGTCAAGCTGACAGCCGAGCTGTTGGAGAGGGAGAAGTGGAACGTTTTCTGGGATTCACCCCTGACAATCCCGGGCTTGGCCAAGACCAACCCTGACCTTCCCCGTCGGGCCAACGAGGTGACGCGCACCAGCGCCCAATACAAGGTACAAAAGTGTTGGGTCGAGACCAACGGAAGCCGACTGGAGGTGTCCTTTGACGGCTTGACGATGGGTTCCTTTTCCGGTCGTCTCCGGTTCACCGTCTACCGGGGTACCAATCTGATTCGACAAGAGGCCATCGCTAGCACCGAGGAACCGTCTGTCGCCTATAAATACAGCGGAGGCCTGAAAGGATTCGTCACAAAATCCTCCCCGCGCGTGGTGTGGAAGGACACCAGCGGTGAGTGGCAGAAATATGAGTTCGGGGGCGCAGAGAACAGCGGACCCGTGGCCTTGCGGGCGCGCAATCGGTTGGCAATCGTTGCCGGGAACGCTGGTTCCTTGGCGGTCTTTCCTCCACCTCATAAGTTCTTCTGGGCACGAGAGGTGGAAATAAATCTGGGCTACGTTTGGTATCGAAAGGACGACGAGGGTTCGTTCTCGGTGGGAGTGCGTCACGGCGATCGAGAAGAGATGTTCCGACCCTATGGCGTGTCAGATCGACTGTGGGAGCAGCGCGTTAGACAGTCCAGACGTTTCGCCCAGGGAAACTTCGCACTCTACAATGCACCTCCCGGAACCGAGCAGCGCATGGCAGTCTACTTCTACCTGAGTCCTTTGGAGCCAGAGGCGACCCGGGAGGCGGTGCTGGAGTTCACCTACCAGGACCGCTACAAGCCGCTGCCCGGCTATCAGGTCATGGTCAGCCACTACCACACCCACTTCGCCGAGGCGCTGGCCGACGCCGGCAGCTTCGATCTACAACCTCCCTGGGTCCCTGCCTTTCGCGCACTGGGGATCAACATCGCCGTGATGTCTGATTTTCACGGCGACGGTCACTCTGAGGACCCCGGGCCGCTACGGTTTCAGGACCTGAAGAACTACTTCGAATCTTGCCGCCGCCACTCCGATCTGGACTTCCTGATCCTGCCAGGGGAGGAGGCCAATGTTCATCTGGGCGGACACTACACGCTGCTGTTTCCCCGACCCGTCTACTGGACCAAGGTACGGCTCGAGGATCAGGGCTTCCTGGAGCAAGACTCTGTCTATAGGCAGGTTTACCATACGGGTTCGACCGCTGACTTCCTGGGACTCCTGCGCCGGGAGGAGGGACTGATATGGCAGGCGCATCCGCGTACCAAAGGGTCCACCGGCTATCCGGATGCGATTAGGGAGTCCGAAGTCTTCCTGAGTCAGCACTATCTGGGAGGTGCCTTCAAGTCTTTTCCGGTCGATCTATCCGAGCAGCGTCTGTGCGAGACCCGGTGCTTCGAGACCTTGGATGACATGAACAACTGGACCGGTCCCAAATATCTGGTGGCCGAGGGAGATACCTATACCAAGTACCCAGAGGACGAAGTTTATGGAGAAACCTCGGTAAACTACGTCAAGCTAGACCGGCTGCCGAGCTTTGACGAGGGCTGGGCTCCGGTAACGCAGGCCTTGCGCGCCGGGAAATTCTTCGTCACAACTGGAGAAGTGTTGCTGCACGATGTCTCGCTCGAGCAATCGGAGTCCGAGGGGGTGGTGGTGGCCGAAGTCGAGTGGACGTTTCCGCTGGAGTTCGCCGAAGTCGTGTGGGGCGATGGCGAGAGGATTCACCGGAAGGTCAGCTCAGCCACCGATCAACCTCCTTTCGGCCGCCACCAATTCAGGATCCCATTCGACAGGTCGCAGGCGAAGTGGGTTCGATTCGCAGTATGGGACTCGGCCGGAAACGGTGCCTTCTCTCAGCCAGTTCATCAAGTAGTAGACAAATGACTCCCGTGTCTCGTGTTGGCAGATCAATAGGACGCAGCGGACGGCGAAACGCGGCCGCCGGGCCGCAGGGCGTTACGCTTGCGGTAGTTTCGATACCTAGCACATCTGAAAGAATGCGAGACAGGCCCAACTAAGTACACTGCCAGTATACTAAGGAGCTAACGATGAAACGAATGGACTCCGAAGGCCAGCACGGCTCTTTACAAAATCTGACAGACGCCGAGAACCCGGACTCGAAGTCGCCCTTGACATGGTGGAAGAACCCCGCAACCGTAACTTTGCTGGTAGCCATAGTTGCCGCCGTGCCACCTGTAACGACAGGAGTTCAAGGGTACTTTCAGGCCAGTAATCAGCAGAAGCTTGAGGGCAGAAAGCACCTCCATGCGGTGAGACAAGAGTACTTGAGACACGTACTGTCAGAGAAACAGAATCGCCGCGTTCTTGAGTTTCTGGTTGCAGTCGAAGACGATCAAAGTCTCCGAGAATGGGCCGGAAAGGAACTCAGTAAGACGAATACAAGAATTGAAGAGTCAGACAAACGATTCCGAACGAAGGATGGTCTTTACCGGGAGACGATACAGATCGTCTCTGACCTTGCGCATCAGGATGACCCAATCGCCCCCAATTCTGATAGGTACAAGCGGTTCATCCAGCTCTACGAAGGTGATCTGATCTCCGTGGAAAGCGTTGAAGTGGAGGGGATGATGGTGGCGCTTCGGCGCAGTTTCGAAAAAAGCATCAATGAACGTGTGCCTCCTGGAGATGAAGCGAAGGAATTGAGCTTCAAGCTCGCTCTCACAATGAAGGAAGAGCTACGGACGGACGCACAAGATTAAATTCCCAGTGTCAGCGGCAGCAATCGAGTGCGCGTGCTCTGTGTGGGCGCGCAACCGGCAGTTTTCTCGTCGTGGTCCGCAAAAACTCGATCCGGTTGGATTTCACCCCGAGTTGGGTGCGGCTCCATCGGTAGGGTGTCAGGGGGACGACGTCTAACTGGACCTCACTTTAAGAGCTACTCAGCCTGTCGCCAAGTTTCCGATAATCCGGTCGGTGAAGGCCGCCGTGCCCAGTTCGCCGCCCAGGTCGGGAGTCGTGGATCCCTGAGCGAAAGTTGCCTCGACAGCCGCCTGGATCCCGGACGCTGGTTTCGGCAATCCTAGCCACTGTAACATGTTGGCGGCACTCAGGATGGCCGCGGTTGGATTGGCGATTCCTTTGCCCGCAATGTCAGGCGCCGAGCCGTGCACTGGCTCGAACATGGAAGGGAAGATTCGTTCGGGGTTGATGTTAGCGCTAGGGGAGAGGCCCAGGCCTCCTGCCAGAATTCCGGACAGATCCGTGAGGATATCTCCAAACAGATTCGAGGCGACCACGACGTCGAACCGCTCCGGCCAACGTACGAAGTTCATCACGGCCGCGTCGACGTGAAGTTTGTCGATCTCGATGTCGGTATAGTCACCCTTCAAGTCTTCCAGAACGGAGTCCCAAAGAACGTAGCCATAACGCTGCGCGTTGGACTTGGTGATCATCGTCAAGTGGTTGCGGCGTTCACGAGCCAGGTCGAAGCCGAATCGCAGGACTCGCTCGATCCCTTTCCGGGTGTGAAGAGCGCTCTGGACGGCGAACTCATCTTCGGTCCCCACCTTGAATTTGCCACCGTTGTCTACATACTCGCCTTCGGAGTTTTCCCTGACGACCAGGATGTCGATATCAGAGGGGCCCTTGTTGGCCAGGGGCGTCCTGACTCCGGGGAACAGCCGGGCGGGCCGGACACAGGCATACTGGTCAAATGCCTGGCGGATGTTGATTAGCGGCTTCAAAGTGATGTGATCGGGTACCCGATCCGGATCTCCCAGGGCACCGAGAAAAATGGCATCCGATCGGCGGAGCGTCTCCAGGTAGTCGTCCGGCACCGTATGGCCATGCTCCATGTAGTAGTCGGTGCTCCATGGAACCGTTTTGAGCTCTAGTTGGAAGGATCCCTCCGATTCCTGGACGGTTTCCAGTACCCGAAGGGCCTGCTCCGTAACCTCAACGCCGATCCCGTCCCCCGGAAGGACCAGGATCTCGAAAGTTTCCATTTTGATTCTCCTTGCCTCGACCAAGCACTGGACGAAGCGTTGAGAAGCCTACTCTGGCGGTCAGGATGCGTCAAGAAAGGAATAGGCCGCGCTGCCCTCACGGGTTTCTTGCGGTGCGTTTGAGTTTTTCCAGTAGAATGCTCTGCGAAAAGATGAAAACTACGACTGTTTGGACCGTCCTGTTTCTCTCTGCCTGGTTTTCACTGGGATCGTGGGCTGTGGCACAATCCGGTGGCCCCCAATCGGCGACTCCGCAGCGTCCGACCTTTACCTCCGATGCCTCGACCGCCGCCCCCGGAACCATGGAATTGGAGATGGGGACGGCCGCCTGGAGCGGTTTTTTTGCCCTACCGGTCTTGCTGAAGTATACCCCTAACAGTAGCAGTGGCTTGCTCCATCAGACTGAGTTTGGTCTGGCCTTCGACGCCGTCTCCAGCGTCGGTATGGGGCCGGGTCGAATGACGGAGTTCGGGGATCGGATCGGTGTCATTCTGCGGCGGCCGGTCTACTCGAGCGGGCCAGTTGCTTTCGCCGTAGCCCCAACGGCCACTTTTCTGCTGCGGGGGGACGAGGGGGCTAGAATCGGGGCAACGGGAATCGCTGCCCTCGGATTCGGGCAGAATGGTGCCGCAGTGAACGCCGGTTGGAGCTCGGCGACCCACTCTTCCCCTACCAATCCGGCACACGACTACTTCGTTGCTGCAGATTTTGCCCGTACGCTGGGGACCTCTGGCGCACTGTCCCGGTTGTCTCCGTTCGCAGGTGTGTTGTATCAGGACACAACACTCGACTCGGCCTCCGTGTCCCTGGGTCAAGGCTTGAGCTACCGAGCGCGTCCGAATTGGGTGTTGGATCTTGGCGTCTACGAGCACGGCTTCTCTCAAGGTACGCGGGATTACCAGGTCCTGGTAGGCTTCACGGTCAATCTGGGACGACCCGCGCGCTGGTAGCCGTCGACCCTAAGCGATGTTCGGCCCGTTCTCGCCTGATGCACTGAAACGGCGGGTTCTGGCCAACCGCTCTTGAGTCAGTATTCCGGCGACAATCAACGAAAGTCCGACGAGAGTGGATAGTAAGATTCTTTCTCCCACGATCACCTGAATCAGGAGCAGGGAAATAAAGGGAGAGAGAAAGACCAGGTTACTGACACGGGCGGCCGAAGCCGATAGTCGTAGAGCTCTCAGCCAGACGACGAAGGTCAAACCCATTTCGAAGAGTCCTGAATAGATCGCTCCTCCCAGGCCCGGTAGGGAAGGGAACTCGATCCCCGCTCCGACTCCCAGCAGCACGACCACGTAAAGAAACCCGAAACCGAAGCTGATGAGGAGCTTGGCGACCTCTTCTCTCTCGTCCCTGAGGTTGAAGATCCAGAACGAGGCCCAGATCAACGACGAGCCCAAGGCCAGAGAGGCACCGTAGGGATGGGAGAAACTGAGGGAGGCCGGGTCTCCTCTGGTCCCGATAACGACGACACCCAGGAAGCTGACAAGAAGTGCTGCGAGACTCCCCGGGGTTAGCCTTTGCTTCAAGAGTGGGGCCGACAGCAGGACCAATACCAGTGGCCAGGTATAGTTCAGCGCCAGGGCCTCCTGAGCGGGAAGTAGGGAGTAGGCTTTGAACAAGACAATGTAGTAGAGAAAAGGGTTCAAGAAACCCAGAAAGGCGGAATACAGATACTGGCGTTTCGAGTAGGTACGGAGGACTGAAAGCCTCCCCTGAAATGCCAGGATGGCCCACAGCGTAATGAAGGCGGTACCCGATGAGAACAGAAGTAGATGCAGATAGTCCAGGTGCCGCAGGCTTAGCTTGAAGGCCGAGGCAACCGTCGACCACATCAGAACCGCCGCCGCCGCGTGTAGGTAGGCGCTCTTCTGCCGATGCACTAGCACTTTCGAAAGCTGGTTGATCGAGACAATGATCGGTTGTTGACCTGTTTTTCGCAGAGAACTCCTTCACGGACCTGGCCATACAGGATATCCTCTAGCGTCAGCATGGTTGATGGGCTTCCGAGCCGCAGTCTATATTTCTCGTCTCGGATCTTCAATCACGCATGAGGCCGGTGATTCCGGTCCAGACGGGGCTCTGAATCCCCCGTTGGGGATTCTTGGCAAACTAAAGGCCTGGGAACAAGCTACAACTTGGATATCTGATTCATCGAAGGAAGGTTAGATGAAAGGCACAATTTTTGACTTGACTGGGCGCTCAGCGCTGGTGACGGGTGGGAGTAAGGGTCTAGGTAGGGCCATGGCTCGGGGTTTTGCCCAGGCAGGAGCCGATATCGCGATCTGCAGCCGCCATGAGGACGCGCTTCGTCGTGCGGCCGATGAGATCGTTGAGGGAACCGAGGCGCGCTGCCACTACCTAGTCCCAAAATAAGCGCAAGTTCGAAAATAGACCCCTTTGTCGGCTCCGAGGAGCCATTTTGGAGACCTAAATTCTAAATTTCGGCGCGAAGTCACTCAGAACAGGCACGTGTTCAGCTGTCCTCCACGCCGATCGCTCAGGGAAAACGATTCTGCCCTCTTGGGGGGCGTTTGTAGAGACACCTCGCCCCAGCTCTGGCGACCCTCGGAGCTACTTTATCTCCTTTCAGTTTCAGGTAGCTGGCCGGTGTTTCAACCACTTACTGCCTTCCAAAAGAAGACGGCTCCAACCATTGACATCCAGCAGCCGATAGACCAACTGTCGGCCCCTGCGCAAAATCTGGCAGGGCATTTCAATGACCTCTCGCAGGAAACGGCGATACTCCATCTTCACCAGCTCTCGGGCTTGCAGTCGCGCCGGCAGCACCAACCCCATCCAGGCCTTCAGATTCCAGGCTTGAGCCGCAATCACCAGATAGGCCCAGTTGGCTACCAGCGTATCCGAGGGCATCCGCAGGGCCTCGACTCCGTTCTTGAGTTGTTCAATGACGTTCTCCTAGTTGCAGCGCCGGTTGTTTTCCCGTACGACTCCCGCCGTTCCCAACGTTCTGGCCGAGATATTGGTGACATAAAAGTGGTAGCGCGTCTGCGGCAGCAGCCGCTTCTGGCCTTTCTCGACCAGGATCGTCTTGCGCAAGATCACCATCCGATAGGTTCGCTTCGCTTTGCTCGGACGGTAGTCGATCTCCGCGATCTCTTCCCGTTCCAGCGTCAGCGTCTTGAACCCGCGTCTCTTGACAATCTCCGGCTTCACTTTGTCCCGCCGCTGGCGCCGCTTCTTCCCTTTTCCTTTCCCCTGGCTGGGGCGCCCCAGCTCTTTCCATCTCGCTTCTGGCAACGCCTCCGCCCACTTGACGAAGCTCGGATGGGCGTCGATCCCGAAGTCAAACTCCACGCCCGCCTCCGTCCAACGGTCAAAATGAGCCGTCAGCGAAAAATCCGTGTCCCCGCGCAGGCGCACCTTCCGAAAACCCGCCTCTCGAACCAGCTCGATACTCCGATCCAGCCATTCGGCCGCTCCCTCATGAGAGGGACGGTTGCCCGAGCGGTTGACCGCATAGAGCACCTCTCCCGTATTGGCCAGCGTCACGATCAGCGGCGCATAGCCCCACTGCCCGTCGTAGCT
Organism: Acidobacteriota bacterium; assembly: GCA_965219855.1. GTDB lineage: Bacteria > Acidobacteriota > UBA6911 > RPQK01 > JAJDTT01 > CAUZIZ01. Next base: position 24,171 of record CBDCOR010000001.1, on the reverse strand, counting down.
GATCTCCATCCCTTCCTTGCATTCGCCGCTCGTGGGGGCCATCGTCCCATCCACGTCGATCTCCGCCCGTTGGAAGAAACGGGCCGGTTGTTGGGCCCAGACCTTGAGGCGGCTGGCATTGACGGCTTCCATCAGATCCACCACGTCGGGCGCGTCAAAGCGGCGCACAAAGTCTCCGGCCGTGCTGGGGGCGGGGATCTTCTCGGCTCCCACCGCCTCCAGGAAACTCACACTCTGACGTCGCAGTTCAATATCCTGATAGCGGGTCCCGCCCGTGGCCACGTTGTAGATCAGGCTCAGGACGTGGTCCGATTCGTGGTACGGTTGGTGGCGTTTGAGCAGCGTCACCGCCTGGTCAATGGCTTTCCCCAGCCCACTCCACTTCACCACCTGCTGCAGCAGCCCCAGACCACCGTAACTGACCGCACCCGTTTTCTCCGAGACCTCGTAGCTGATGACCTCGGGCGAGAGCACCGGTTTCGGGTCTTGACCGTTCCAGCTGGGGCTCAATCGCTGAGCAACCTCTGCTTCCCGTTTGCGGATGATTGCGCTATCCTTTTTATTCACCTGAAATGCCTCCTTTCGGCTTGTTCTGAAGTTTCTTTGACAACCCCAGAATACCCGTCAGGTCTGGCATTTCAGGTGTTTACATGTGGTTTAGTCCACTTTCATCTACTTCTTTTGGGACTAGGGGCCGACATGAGCCGGCGTGGTGAAGCCGAGCGTCTTGCCGAATGGGCCCTGGAGGCGATGGGCAAAGTCGATGTTCTGGTAAACAATGCGGGTGCCAACGTGCCCCAGGCCATCGACGCCATTACAGACCAGGTCTGGGACCAGATCCTCGAGCTCAACTTGTCTTCCTGCATGGCCTTGAGCCGTGCTCTTATTCCGTAGATGAGGGAGCGCAAGTGGGGGCGTGTCATACACATCTCGTCCATCATGGGATTGGGCTCCAAGGGGGAACGGGATTCGTATTCGGCCACCAAGTTTGCTTTGCACGGTCTGGCGAAAGCTAGTGCCCTGGATGTCGGCGCCGACAACATTACGGTGAACTGCATTGCACCAGGACCCTTTGCGACAGATATGCCCGGTCTTCTCCTTACGGATGAACAGAAGCAGACGTTCTCAGAGGGGACTGCGCTGGGGCGCTGGGGACAGCCCGATGAGCTCGTCGGACCTGCCCTGCTATTGGCCAGTGAAGCGGGAAGCTACATCACCGGAGAGGTTCTTGTCGTTGACGGCGGAGTGCTCTCTAAGATATTCTAATCTATGCCTTTAGATACCGACGTCACTCGGGTTGGGCCCCAGATTGACCGCTCTCACACCCGCAACTTCTGCATCATCGCCCACATCGATCACGGGAAGTCGACCCTGGCGGACCGCTTCCTCGAAACAACTGGAGCCCTCGATTCCCGCCGCATGCGGGAGCAGGTTCTGGATCAGATGGAACTGGAGCGGGAACGCGGCATCACCATCAAGATGGCCGCGGTGCGACTCCATTACCACTCCCGGCAGGGAGAGGACTTCGAGCTCAACCTGATCGATACACCAGGCCACGTCGACTTTACCTACGAGGTCTCTCGCAGCCTAGCCGCCTGCGAAGGAGCCGTGTTGGTGGTTGACGCGGTTCAGGGAGTCGAGGCCCAGACCCTGGCCAACTTAAATCTCGCCATGAGCCACAATCTGGCGATCATTCCCGTCATCAACAAGATCGATCTGCCGGCAGCGGATCCGGAGCGGGTGAAGAAGGAGATTGCGGAGATCCTCTTGATCGACGAGTCGGAATGTCTCTTGGTCAGTGCTAAGGAAGGCATCGGCATCGAAGATGTCCTGGAAGCCGTAGTCGATCGTGTGTCTTCGCCGGATGGGGAAGGGGACGCTCCCCTGCGAGCCATGGTCTTCGACAGTCATTTCGATCCCTACCTGGGCATCATTGCCTATGTGCGCGTGGTGGATGGCGTCATCAAGCCAGGCACGCGCATGCGCATGATGGCTTCGGGCCGGGAGGCGGAAGTGGCTGGCGTGGGTGTGTTTGCCCCTCAGATGCAGCCCACCTCGGGTCTCAAGGCCGGCCAGGTTGGTTTCGTTCACGCTGGGATCAAGGCGATTGGCCACTGTCGCGTGGGAGACACTATCACCGAGGCCAGCCAGCCCGCGGAGGCTCCCCTTGCGGGCTATAAACAGGTGAAGCCGATGGTTTTTTGTGGTCTTTATCCTGTGGACAGCGACCGCTTTACGGATCTGCGCGAAGGCCTTTTGCGCTTGCAGCTGAACGATGCCGCTCTGGCATTCGAGCCGGAGACCTCGGCTGCGCTGGGTTTCGGATTTCGCTGTGGGTTTCTGGGATTGCTGCATAGTGAGATCGTCCAGGAAAGGCTGGAACGCGAGTTCGATTTGGACTTGATCGCCACCTCTCCTTCGGTTGTCTATCGTCTCACGCTGGTTGATGGTAGCGTCGCTTACATCGAGAATCCGACTCACTGGCCGGAAGCTGGACGCATTTCCAAAGTGGAAGAACCCTTCATTCTGGCCACCATCCTGGTCCCCAGTCAGTACATGGGCGCCTGCATGGAACTCTGTAATGACCGCCGAGGTGTTTTCAGCAGCATGGAGTCCAGTGGCGCCAATCGGATTGTGTTGGTCTATCAGCTCCCACTGGCGGAGATCCTTCTCGACTTCTTCGATACCCTCAAGAGCCGCACCCGGGGCTATGCCTCGTTCGACTACGATTTTCTTGGTTATCGCGAAGGGAAACTGGTCAAACTAGATATTCGCATCAATTCCGATCCGGTCGATGCCCTCAGTTTCATTACTCACCGGGACCGCGCCTATGCCCGCGGAAAGGCCCTGGTAGGTCGATTGAAAACGGTCCTTCCGCGTCAGCTCTTCGAGATTCGGGTGCAGGCTTCTCTGGGTTCGAAGGTAATTGCGGCCGAGCGAGTGAGTGCCCTGAGGAAGAATGTGCTGGCCAAGTGTTACGGCGGGGACGTGACTCGCAAGCGCAAGTTGATGGAGAAGCAGCGGTCGGGAAAGCAAAGAATGAAGACCGTGGGTAGGGTTCAGATTCCTCAGGAAGCTTTCCTTAGTGTCCTGCGGCTTGGCAATGACTGATCATGGTACGCGAGCTCCGTCCCTGAGTTCGGAGGGATTGGGTTTATACGTCCATATCCCCTTCTGTCTTCAGAAGTGCCCCTACTGTGACTTTGTCTCGGGGCCGTTTGACCGATCTGCCCGCCTAGGCTACCTGGCGGCATTGGAGCGTGAGATTCGGCAGAGTTCCTGGGCTGGCCGCAACGTCAATACGGTCTATTTCGGCGGCGGAACTCCTTCGGAGCTCTCGACTGATGAGCTCAAGATACTGGCCCTGACCGTTCGGGAGACCTTTGCGATCGAGGCCGCCTCGGAATGGAGTATCGAGTGCAATCCCGAAACGATCGCACCAGAGTCACTCGAGGGGATGTCCCTTCTCGGATTCAACCGCATCAGCCTGGGCATCCAGTCCTTCCAGGATCGCTACCTTCAGCTTCTGGGGCGCGCCCACACTGGCGAAGAATCAAGCCGGGCCTACCGACTGGTCCGTGCTGCCGGGTTCGAGAATGTGAATCTCGACCTGATCTTCGCCCTTCCCGGTCAGTCTCTCGATCACTGGAAACTGGACCTTGATGAGGCGCTGGTCCTGGCTCCCGAGCATCTCTCACTCTACGGTCTGACGATCGAGGAGGGGGACTGAGTTCGGAGAACGTCACTCACGAGGTGAGTGGAAGGAAATAGACGAGGAAGGGACCGCCGACATGTATGAGGTTGCCCTCGACCTGACCCTGGAGTTCGGGTTCGATCAATACGAGCTCTCCAGTTTTGCTCGGCCCGGCTGGGAGTGTCTCCACAATCTTGGCTATTGGAATTATTCGCCCTATTTGGGCTTTGGGATTGGGGCTGCCTCGTTCCTGGATGGGACTCGCTGGAGCAATACGACTGTTCTTCGGGACTATTTGCGGGGCGCTTCCAAGGGCGAGATTTCCAGGGCGACTGAGAAACGCCTTCAGGGCAGGGAAGCTTTGGGGTGAGGAACTCATGCTGCGACTGCACACGCAGACAGGCGTTTCACTGGGGGCCCTCTCTGTTCGGTATGGCTGCGACGTGGCAGAAGAGCATGCCGACTCCTTTCAGCTCTTGACTGGACAAGGACTGATCAAGCTTGAGGATGACCACGCCAGGCTCACTCGTAAAGGAAAGCTCGTGGCGGCCGAGGTCTGTGCGGAGTTCTTGCCAATCGAGGAGCCGACGCCCCTGGGGTGATCAACCATGAATCGGATCTGTGTCTTCTGTGGTTCGAAGACGGGAAGCGATCCTCTCTTTCTGGAAATAGCCAAACAGCTGGGTCGGGTTCTGGCCGTGCGTGGCCTCCACCTGGTCTATGGCGGGGCCAGTATCGGCTTGATGGGAGCCGTTGCCGATTCGGTCATTGCCAGCGGAGGCAGGGCTGTCGGGGTGATTCCAGAGGCTATGGCGACCAAGGAGGTCGCTCACGACGGGTTGACTGAAATGCATGTGGTCTCGAGCATGCACGAGCGTAAGTCGATGATGGCTCGGTTGGGCGGACGGCTTCGTGGCGCTTCCAGGCGGATTCGGGAGCTTCGAGGAGCTGTTAGAGATGATCACCTGGGCACAGCTGGGGATCCACCGGAAACCGGTGGGGATTCTAAATCTCAGCGGCTACTATGATCCCCTGATCCAGTTATTCGAAAGGGCCATCGAGGAGGGGTTCATCAAACCCAGGAATCGCCAGCTGTTTGTGGTCGAAGAGGGACCGGACGAATTGCTCGAGACTCTGCTGGCCCACAAGCTTCCCGAGGTCAAGCGGTGGATAACTGAACGGGAAACATAGACTGATGATTCATGAGTGGTATTCTCCTCGAGTAGCGTGATGGTAGCTGAGCAAATCAATACCGACGTCAAGGTAAAAGATCCGTTCGACATCAACCTGGACTGCATCCATTGTGGCTTCTGCCTGCCCAGGTGTCCCACCTATCAGGTTCTGGGAGACGAGAACGATTCGCCGCGGGGCCGAATCTATCTGATGAAGTCTCTTCAGTCGGGTCGTATTCCTCTCGACGAGACCGTCATTCGGCACCTGGATTGCTGTCTCGGGTGTCGAGCTTGTGAGACTGCTTGTCCTTCGGGGGTCCGCTATGAGGTGATGCTCAACGAAACCCGGGCCAGGATTTATGAAGAGCAGCCACCAACTCTTTTGCAGAGATTCGTGTTTCGTCGTCTGCTTCCCGCGAGCGGATTGCTCAGACAGGCGGGTCGAGCCCTGCGTTTCCTACCAGCAAGTTGGACTGCAGCGGCTGGTTCGCAAGGCTACTTTTCTATCGCGGCTGTTTCCCGGACTCTATGCATCCGAGAAGAAACTCCCCCAGATCCCTCCCTTGAGGCGATTCGATCGCTCTTATTCTGCCTACGGGAGCTCTCGCTACCGGGTCGGCTTTCTCACCGGCTGCATCATGCCCCTGATTTTTCCCCAAGTTCATCACGCCAGTATTGAGATGCTGCGCCTGGCTGGCTGTGACGTGATCTTGCCACCCTCGCAGTCCTGTTGCGGCGCCTTGCACTCCCATGCAGGAGACCGGGAGATGGCTCGTACCCTGGCGATTTCGCAATCTCGAGGCCTTTCCCTGGCAGGAACTCGACGCCATCATCGTCAACTCCGCCGGTTGTGCTGCTTCCATGAAGGAGTGGGGCCATTTGATAGAGGAGTCCGATCCCCGACTCCGAAGCGGCCCACGGATTCGCCCATAAGGTAAAGGATATCTGTGAGTTCCTGGGTGAGGTCGAGCCTTCCTGGAGCCTGGGAACGATACCAGAGCGAGTTGCCTACGACGATGCCTTGCCATCTTCTCCATGGACAGCAGGTCTCGGCGCAGCCTCGGCAGCTCCTGGAGCAGATTCCCAGCCTATCGCTGCTAGAGGTGCCCAACTCGGACCGCTGCTGCGGCAGCGCCGGCATCTATAACCTGCTACAACTGAGATGTCCGAAGAGCTACTAGGAAAGAAGCTGGAGGAGATCCTGAGCACCAAGCCGGACCGAATCACGACGGCGAATCCAGGATGCATCCTGCAGATCCAGTATGGGCTGTGGTCCCAGGACCTCACCATTCCGGTCCAGCATCCGGTGGAGCTGCTTTACGAGGCCGCCCGAACAGGGGCCAACAAAGTGGCCAGCGAGCCGTCCTGACGAGAGCATCTAACTCGTCCGCCTGCATCGCCGGTTCCTCGCCGACGCGGACACGGCCGGCCAGTCGCACGGCACTCCGTGGGACGAGGTGCGCCGTCGCGCCGAAGGTGAGCTGCGCAAGCGGTGATTCCGCAGGTCCGCGGAGGCGGAGCCGGCACTGGTTTTGGGTGCGGCGGCTTCGGTACTTTGTCTTGCATTTCCTTTCATCTTACTCCTCCAGCGCCACAGCCGCCCCCTACCTTCCCACTTTCCTGCCCAGTGCCGGCATATAATCAGGGGTGGGAGACAATGATGCTCACAGTGACACAAGAGGCTGGTGACTATCTCGCCCAGAGACTCGCTAAGACTGCACGTTCTGAGAATGCCGTCCTCCGGATTATCTTTGATCATGCCAGGTTCAAGATGAGGCGCGACAAGCAGCGCCCTGGTGATGCCACGTTTAGCTAGTGCCCGTCCGGAAATGTGTAAGTAATTGATAAGGAAGGGGAAAGAGGGCTTTTTCAAGCTCCGAAACTGTCAGGGCCGTTTGCTAGACTATTTGGTACAAACAATTAGACTAAAACGACTTACGACGATTTCAGGAGTTCGAAGATGCGTAAAAGCATGAAAAACAACGCCCCCTTTCCCCGCAATGGCCCGATCACCAGCTGGCCCATGAATTGAAGGTGATCTCGCGCATCCTGGACGACAATCCCCAGACGCTGGAGCTGATAGTACAAGATCTCTCTGACAGGGTCGATTCCGGTGTTGGCGCCCCCGGTTTGACGGCCGAGCAGGTGCTGCGTTGCGCCGTCATCAAACAGCTGCATCAGTTCAGCTATCGCAAGCTGGAGTTTCATCTGGTGGATTCGCAAAGCTGTCAGAGGTTCTGTCGCTTGCCCTATGGGGCGTCGATCAGCAAAGCCACCCTGGCGGAGAACCTGGGGAAGATTGAGCCGGGGACTTGGAAGGCGATCAACGACCACTTGGTGCTCTGGGCGCAGGCTCGGGGTCTGGAAAAAGGCCAACGGATTCGGGTCGATGCCACGGCGGTCGAGACGAACATCCACTATCCGCTCGACAGTGAGCTGTTGTACGACGGCATTCGAGTCGTGACCCAGTGGCTGGGGCGGCTGCGGGAGCGGGAAGGGATCGGCTTCGTCGATCATACGCGGCGGGCCAAGCGGCGCGTCCTGAACATCCGCAACCGCCGCGGCAAGAAGCGCCTGGACAGTTACCGCGATCTGATCAAAGTGGCGTCCAAGACGGCTCACTATGCCGAGCAGGCGCTGGCAGCTTCCGCGCAGTGGAGCGATCCCCTCAGTCTGGCCGTGGCGGCGCAACTGGCCCACTATCTGGGGCTGTTGCACAAAGTCATCGAGCAGACTCAACGACGGGTCCTTTCGGGCGAGGCCGTCGCGGCCCAGGAGAAGATCTGTTCCCTCTTCGAAGAGCACACCGATATTATCAAGAAGAGCCTCGGGAAACGGTCTTCGGCCACAAGGTGTTTGTCAGCACGGGCGCCTCGTCGCTGATCCTGGATTGTGTGGTGGAACGGGGGAATCCGGCCGACAGCAACTATGTGCAACCCTTCTTAGAGCGGCATCGACAGCTGTACGGGAAGGTCCCCCGCCAGAGCGCCTGGGATGGTGGTTTTGCCTCGGCTGCCAACCTGCGCTGGGCCAAAGAGCAGGGGGTACAGGATGTGGCCTTTTCCAAAAAGTGTGGGTTGACGGTTGAGAGCATGGTGCGTTCCAGTTGGGTCTACAAACAACTCAAACGCTTCCGCGCCGGGATTGAGGGGTGCATTGGGACCCTCAAGCACACCTTCGGTCTCCACCGCTGTAGCTGGAAAGGCTGGCCTCACTTTCAAAGCTACGTCCATGCCAGCGTCCTGACCTATAACCTGGTCGTCCTGGCCCGACTCCTGTTGTAGCCTTTTGTGGCTGACCGTACTGCCTTGTGGCTCCGACTCGGGGAGAGGTCTGCGCCGAACCGCTGCTTTTTGGCCCGCGTGCCCTCGCTCGAGGGTCCTTGCTCTGGATCGAGCTGGGTCGAGCCGGTCTGTCAGCAGTCTCAAGTATAATAAGTGTTTACGATTCAACAGATTACAGTTCTGAAAACCCCGGTTTTCGGACGGGCACTAGCTAGTGCCCGTCCGGAAATGTGTAAGTAATTGATAAGGAAGGGGAAAGAGGGCTTTTTCAAGCTCCGAAACTGTCAGGGCCGTTTGCTAGACTATTTGGTGCAAACAATTAGACTAAAACGACTTACGACGATTTCAGGAGTTCGGAGATGCGTAAAAAGCGTGAAAAACAACGCCCCCTTTCCCCGCAATGGCCCGATCACCAGCTGGCCCATGAATTGAAGGTGATCTCGCGCATCCTGGACGACAATCCCCAGACGCTGGAGCTGATAGTACAAGATCTCTCTGACAGGGTCGATTCCGGTGTTGGCGCCCCCGGTTTGACGGCCGAGCAGGTGCTGCGTTGCGCCGTCATCAAACAGCTGCATCAGTTCAGCTATCGCAAGCTGGAGTTTCATCTGGTGGATTCGCAAAGCTGTCAGAGGTTCTGTCGCTTGCCCTATGGGGCGTCGATCAGCAAAGCCACCCTGGCGGAGAACCTGGGGAAGATTGAGCCGGGGACTTGGAAGGCGATCAACGACCACTTGGTGCTCTGGGCGCAGGCTCGGGGTCTGGAAAAAGGCCAACGGATTCGGGTCGATGCCACGGCGGTCGAGACGAACATCCACTATCCGCTCGACAGTGAGCTGTTGTACGACGGCATTCGAGTCGTGACCCAGTCGCTGGGGCGGCTGCGGGAGCGGGAAGGGATCGGCTTCGTCGATCATACGCGGCGGGCCAAGCGGCGCGTCCTGAACATCCGCAACCGCCGCGGCAAGAAGCGCCTGGACAGTTACCGCGATCTGATCAAAGTGGCGTCCAAGACGGCTCACTATGCCGAGCAGGCGCTGGCAGCTTCCGCGCAGTGGAGCGATCCCCTCAGTCTGGCCGTGGCGGCGCAACTGGCCCACTATCTGGGGCTGTTGCACAAAGTCATCGAGCAGACTCAACGACGGGTCCTTTCGGGCGAGGCCGTCGCGGCCCAGGAGAAGATCTGTTCCCTCTTCGAAGAGCACACCGATATTATCAAGAAGAGCCCTCGGGAAACGGTCTTCGGCCACAAGGTGTTTGTCAGCACGGGCGCCTCGTCGCTGATCCTGGATTGTGTGGTGGAACGGGGGAATCCGGCCGACAGCAACTATGTGCAACCCTTCTTAGAGCGGCATCGACAGCTGTACGGGAAGGTCCCCCGCCAGAGCGCCTGGGATGGTGGTTTTGCCTCGGCTGCCAACCTGCGCTGGGCCAAAGAGCAGGGGGTACAGGATGTGGCCTTTTCCAAAAAGTGTGGGTTGACGGTTGAGAGCATGGTGCGTTCCAGTTGGGTCTACAAACAACTCAAACGCTTCCGCGCCGGGATTGAGGGGTGCATTGGGACCCTCAAGCACACCTTCGGTCTCCACCGCTGTAGCTGGAAAGGCTGGCCTCCCTTTCAAAGCTACGTCCATGCCAGCGTCCTGACCTATAACCTGGTCGTCCTGGCCCGACTCCTGTTGTAGCCTTTTGTGGCTGACCGTACTGCCTTGTGGCTCCGACTCGGGGAGAGGTCTGCGCCGAACCGCTGCTTTTTGGCCCGCGTGCCCTCGCTCGAGGGTCCTTGCTCTGGATCGAGCTGGGTCGAGCCGGTCTGTCAGCAGTCTCAAGTATAATAAGTGTTTACGATTCAACAGATTACAGTTCTGAAAACCCCGGTTTTCGGACGGGCACTAGCTAAGCTATAAGGGTCACGCGGTTTTGGTGCTGGATCAGAACACTTTCCAGCTCTTGGAGACAAGAACCCTGGACGCCCTCCGGATTAACCGAGATGTGAAACTTGCATTGGACTAAGAGAAGCTGCTGCTGTCTTTAGGTCCGAGCCTCTGTCAAGCCTGTAGCCATGCAGCCGAGATCTCGCTTTCTGGGGTGATTTGCGAGGAGGCGCTATGAAAGTACTTGTCGAGATGATAGCGGAGACCTTGGTGGACAATCCCAATCAGGTGAGTGTAACCGAGGTGGCGGGTCAACAGACTACTGTATTTGAATTGCGGGTCTCCCAGCCCGACGTGGGGAAGGTCATTGGCAAGCAGGGGCGGACAGCCCTCGCGATTCGCACCATTCTGGGGGCTGCTGGAATGAAGCTACGGAAGCGATTCGTCTTGGAAATCCTCGACTAGCAGTACTCTTTCGGCCTTTCGGAAAGCGCTACTTCCCTGCCCCTTTTCATTCCGCCACTCACCAGGAGCTTCCGCATCGTCACCCTGTGAGGGTGATTCATTTCGCTCTTACTTCCCCACATGAGCCCGCTGGCCTCCCCGGCGGGCTCATTGGGTTTTTTAATCCACGCTGACTGCTGTACGGATCTAGTACATGCCGCCCATACCACCCATATCACCGTGAGGGGCCGGAGGGGCATCCTTTTGCTCCTCGGGGACCTCGGTGACAAGCGCTTCGGTGGTCAGCAGAAGACCGGCAATCGAGGCCGCGTTCTGGAGCGCGGTGCGAGTCACCATCGTAGGATCGATGACCCCTGCCTTGACCAGATCCTCGAATACCTCCGTATCCGCATTGAAGCCGTAGTTGGTCTTCTTCGATTCCCTGATCTTGCCGACGATGATGGCGCCTTCGTGGCCGGCGTTCTGTGCGATCTGGCGCACCGGCTCCTCCAGTGCCCGCTTGACGATGTTGACGCTGATCTGCTCGTCTGCATCCTCCAGCTTCATGTCTTCCAGGACGCGGAGAGCCCGGATGAAGGCGACCCCTCCGCCCGGTACGATACCTTCCTCGGCTGCAGCCTTGGTGGCGTGCATGGCATCCTCGACCCGGGCCTTCTTCTCCTTGAGCTCGGTCTCGGTGGCCGCGCCAACCTTGATGATTGCCACTCCTCCCACCAATTTCGCCAGCCGCTCCTGCAGCTTTTCCCGATCGTAATCGGAAGTCGTCTCTTCGACCTGGGTTCGGATCTGCTTCACCCGTCCGGCGATATCTTCGGGTTTTCCAGCACCTTCGATGATGGTGGTGTTGTCCTTGTCGATACTCACCTTCTTGGCGTGGCCCAGATCTTCGAGGCCAACATTTTCTAGCTTGATACCGAGATCCTCTGAGATCACCTTGCCACCGGTCAAGATGGCAATGTCCTCGAGCATGGCCTTGCAGCGGTCGCCAAAACCGGGGGCCTTGATGGCACAGCCCTGCAGGGTTCCTCGCAGCTTGTTGACCACCAATGTCGCCAGGGCTTCACCTTCCACATCCTCTGCCACAATCACGAGAGGCTTTCCGCCCTTTGCCACCTGTTCCAGCAGCGGAAGAAGATCCTTCATGGAGCTGATCTTCTTTTCGTGCAGCAGAATATAGGCGTCCTCCAGGATGGACTCCATCCGCTCCGGGTCGGTGACGAAGTAGGGGGACAGATATCCCCGGTCAAACTGCATACCCTCGACTACTTCGAGCGAAGTATCGATCGACTTGGCTTCTTCGACCGTGATGACTCCATCCTTGCCCACCTTCTTCATGGCCTCAGCGATGATGCCGCCAATGTCCTTATCATTGTTGGCGGAGATGGCGCCGAGCTGGGCAATCATTTCGCCCTTGATCTCAGTGGACATCTTCTTGATCTCGTCGACTGTAGCCTCAACCGCAGCATTGATGCCTCGCTTGAGTGCCATCGGGTTTGCGCCGGCGGCCACCGTCCTGATCCCCTCGCGCACGATCGCCTGGGCCAGGACCGTCGCTGTCGTGGTGCCGTCTCCAGCCACATCGCTGGTCTTGCTGGCAACTTCCCGCAGCATCGCTGCCCCCACCTGCTGCAGGCCTTCGAGCTCGATCTCCTTGGCTACGGTCACTCCGTCCTTGGTAATAACGGGGGAGCCAAAACTCTTCTCCAATACAACATTGCGACCCTTGGGACCGAGTGTAATCTTGACCGCATTGGCCAGAGTGTTCACACCCGAAATCAGGGCTCGGCGTGCTTCCTCGCCATGGGTCACTTCCTTTGCTGGCATAATCCTATTCTCCTTTTGCTAAGACCTTTGGTCTGACCTGAAACTTCGAACTTCGACGTTTCTCACCTGAATGATCTGGTGGTACGCCGGGGCCCCACTAAGCTGAAACTTCATTTGCAGAAGTAGCTTTGGCCTCCAGGCCGAAGTCTTATTCTTCTGAGCCTTTGGCTCGGACGACGGCCTGGAGGCCACCGCTACGCAGGACCCGAAGTTTCGTTCTCGAATGGGGCAGCACCGCCGGGGCCCCACTGACCTGAAACTTGAGTGGGCGGGCCGCCTTTAGGCAGTCACTGATTGACCTTCGAGAATTCCGAGCACTTCGTCTTCGCGCATGATGAGTAGCTCCTCATCATCAATCTTCACCTCGGTCCCGGCGTACTTGCCGAAGAGGATCCGATCACCGACCTTCACAGTCATCTCCAGTTTCTGGCCACTGTCGAGAACCTTGCCATCGCCGACGGCCACCACTTCACCCTCCTGGGGCTTCTCCTTGGCCGTATCTGGGATGACGATCCCTCCGCGCATCTCCTCTTCAGAGTCGAGTCGGCGGATCAAGATTCGATCTTGCAACGGTCTGATGTTCATAGATTTCTCCTCCTCTTGATTTCTAACGCGTTGTTTTTAAAGTAATTAAGAAGACTTCCTGGCACTCGATCAGCCTGAGTGCCAATGATAGCAAAGCATCTGGCGTGCGTCAACTGTACGAGTCGCCTCAGCAACCCTGGTTGCACCTCAAGAGCGAGCAGCCCGACGCTCTGGACTGCTATAATCAATGTTGGCACGACGACACTGGACAAGGCAGGGTGGAGTGTCACCCTGCCCTTTCCCAGTTAATCATCGTGCCGCTCCAGTCGCGAAACCCCCAGCAGGAGCCCCTTCTCTGTGGAGGCAAAAGCATGACCCAGAAACCCACTTGTCGGCGAACTCTATTGTCCAGGCTTTTCTCCTTCGCAATCCTTGCGATTCCGTTGTGGATGTTAGTCGTCGTGGCAAAAGACAAGGAAGAGGTCAAAGTGCCTGATGATCTCTTTGTTGGTGAGACTGACAAGCTGACGAACTGTGAAAAACACCTGGGACCGCTCGCCACAGAGCTGAAGGCCAGTTTTGAAAAACTTGACATCAGGTGGGGCGGCAAATCCGATGCAGAGCGAAAATTTTATCTGAATCGAGCCATCGTGGTCCGGAGTTGCCTCGAATCCCTAGGAGTCGGCCGCAGCCACCTGAGATTCCAATACCTAGGCGAAGTCAAAAACAAACCCGTCATAGGGGGAGCAGCGGGGGCATTTGAACGAAAACCTAAGGTCTTGACCGTGGGAGCACCTAAGGGTGGCTCCCAACGGGCGAGTGATCAGTCATCGCTGTCAATGAGCCACGCCGCCGCCGCTGAAAGTAAGGGAAAATTCATGGCAGAACCAAAATGCCCGAGCTGTGGGGAGGTTGGTGGAGACTATATTGTCGCTCGTTTCAAGAAAATCGACAATATCGATTCCGGCGGCCGGATTCTAATAATCTTTTGTTCGAAGTGCGGATACATCTATAACGCAACGGCTACCTGTATAACGCAACGGCTACCTGCAGCAGCTCGAAGACTGGACAAACAGTCACATCATCGTCCCGCTGAACAGAGTCTTCCTGGAAGCCCAGGAGCCTAACCTGGAGGAGGCTGACCGCTGCCAAAACGAAGTTTTCGCGCAAGTGGAGAAAGCCCTCCGGGAAAAGGTCCTGGAGAGCTATCGCAACAGGCAAGCAGCTAGCGCTGCCTTCGGAAAGTCAAACTTCATTCTTATCTTTTTTGCTCCGTTTCAGATCCGGAAACTTTCTTGCGAGTCACCTCACCCCGAAAAACCTGGCGGCGGGACGAAGCCGCCCATCTCCCTGGCCAGGAGACGAGCAAACTCAATCGTGGTGTGGTCGTCAAACGCTGCACTGACAGCCTGCAGTCCGATCGGCAATCCCGCTTTCGATGGCCCGGTCGACCTCGCCCGCACTACCGAGAGGTGAATGGCCCTCGCCGGAAATAATTCCCCATGTGGGTTTCGTGATTTTCGGCTCTGTCTACGGCGACATTCTAGACATTGTCGCTGATTGGCAGTTGAGTAGACAGTGCGCTTCAACTTAGAGCAAAACCAACGGAACGCGCAGCCGTTCTACGACCTGATGTTTAATCAGTGCCAGCCTCGCGAAGCAATCGAGAAATATGCCGGCGATGTCTATATCAAACACAATCCTGAGGTCGGAGATGGAAAAGGGCCGTTCGTCGAGTGCTTCGAACGAGTGGCTGCGGAATAACCAGGAAAAAAGGTTCAGCTCAAACGATCTATTCCGGAGGCCGATCTCGTTGTGCTCAACCGCCAGGTGTGGCCAGGTGATCACTAGCGGGTGCTGAGGCGCCCTATTTCTTGCTGGCCGCGACTCGGTTGCGGAGGGTGCCAATCTGCGAGATCTCGACCTCCACCTTGTCACCCGGCTTGAGGTATTCCCCGGTGGTGTTCCCTACGCCCGAGACCGTACCCGTACTGATGATATCACCGGGCTCCAAGGTGACGATGGCAGAGATATATTCGATCAGTTCTGCCACTGAACAGAGCATCTGGGCGGTGCTGTTGTGCTGTTTTCGATCTCCGTTGACGTAGGTGCTGATATCGAGTGTCTGGGGGTCGGGGATCTCGTCCGCCGTGACGATCCACGGTCCCAACGGGGCGAAAGTGTCCAGCCATTTCCCATTGAGCCAGTCGAACCACTTGTCTTCGTCGCGGTCCTCGCTCCGATTCTTGATCTTCAACTTTCGCTCGGAAACGTCGTTCATGACGGTGTACCCCGCTACGTAGCGAAGTGCCTCCGAAGCTGAAACCTTCTTGGCATTACGGCCCATTACAACTGCCAATTCACCCTCCCAGTCGACGGCCCTTGCCACCGGTGGGATAAGGATTCGGTCACCAGGTCCGATCACCGTGGAGGTGGCAGGTTTCATGAAGAAGCGGGGCGTCTCTTTGTCCTGAACGGCCATCTTTCCACCGCCTTCCTCGATATGGTCCTGGTAATTGCAGGACAGACACAGCAGTTTGCGGGGTGCAGAAATGGGAGCCCTGAGACGGATCCGGCTCAACTGAAATGTGATCTTGCCGTCGGGTTTCTTTCCCGTCCCAGCCTGGGTAGCATTCAGCGCTTTCCTTGCGGCGGACTTGCCCTTCTGGCCCGCGCTCAAGAGCTCCAGCATATCGCCTAGAAACGAGTGCGCTGGTCGTTTTTCCTTGCGTGCAAGACGTTGATCTGCCTCCTCCAGGTCGACCACGATCTCCTCGTTGACCACCGCACCCACGAATGTTTTGGATCCTGCCGAGCAGGTTGCTAGCTTCATCGTTTCTCCTTGTGGTAGCGGTGGCCTCCAGGCCGCGGTCCGTCGAGCCGAAGGCTCTAAGCCGAAGTTACCCTGAAAACTAGCTGAAAAACAACCTGTAAGCCATTGTGGATCATCAGGTAAGGGTCTTTTTGTGTTCGACAATTTGCACCCATGTAATAGTTGGTTTAGTGTCCTTTATTATCGGTAGTATGTGATATTATAGTGCCCATGTACATCGAATCCGTTCCCAACCGCAACTCGCCCCCGGCCATTCTCCTGCGCGAGTCCTACCGGCAAGCCGGCAAGGTGCGCAAGCGCACTCTGGCTAACCTCAGCAAGTGGCCCGCGGAGATCGTCGAAGGCCTGCGCAGCCTCTTGAAGGGAGGCTCCGTCATCTCCGACTTGAGCCAAGCCTTCCAGGTCCAGCGCACTCGCCCCCATGGTCATGTGGCGGCCGTCTTGGGTACCCTGCGCCGCCTCGGTTTGGAGCGCTTACTGGCCACTCGCAACAGCCTGCAGCGCCGCCTGGTAGTGGCCCTGATCGTGGCGCGCATCCTGGAGCCCCGCTCCAAGCTGGCCACCGCACGCGGATGGGATCCCCAGACCCTGTCCAGCAGCTTGGGCGAGCTCTTACAGGTGGAGGCCGCGACGGCCGATGATCTGTACGGCGCCTTGGACTGGCTGCTCGTTCGACAACCAAAGATTGAAAACCAGCTGGCGGCTCAGCGCCTGCAGGACGGTTGCCTCGTGATCTACGACGTCACCTCGACCTACTTCGAAGGGAGGAGTTGCCCGTTGGCCCAGCGGGGGTATTCCCGAGACGGCAAAGGGGGTACGCTGCAGATCGTCTTCGGCCTGCTGTGCGACCGTCAAGGCTGCCCTGTCGCGGTCGAGGTCTTCGAAGGCAACCGAGCGGACCCCACAACAGTGACCAGCCAAATCCAAAAACTGCGCCAACGCTTCGGGTTGCGCTCGGTGGTGGTGGTCGCCGATCGAGGAATGCTGACGGAAGCCCGCATTCGGGAGGAGCTCAAGCCGCTGCCCGGCATGGGCTGGATCACGGCCCTGCGAGGCCCTCAGATCCGCAAACTGTTTCAATCCGGTCCGCTGCAGCTGTCCCTGTTTGATCAACGCGACCTGGCCGAGATCCAGAGCCCGGACTACCCCGGGGAACGGCTCATTGTCTGCCGTAATCCCCTCTTAGCGGAGGAACGGGCCCGCAATCGCCAGCAACTGCTCCAGGCGACCGAGCTGGAGTTGGAGAAGATTGTCCAGGCAACGCAACGTCCGAAGCGTCGCTTCAAGGGCAAGGATCGGATTGCCCTGCGGGTGGGCAAAGTCCTCAACCGCTACAAAGTGGGCAAGCATTTTGTCCTGGAGATCGGCGAGGAGTCCTTCTCCTACCAGCGCCGGCAGGAGCGCATCGAGCAGGAGGCGGCACTGGACGGGATCTATGTGATTCGCACCAACCTGGCCCGCGAGCAAATGGATGCCGAACAAACGGTGGCTGCCTACAAGGGGTTGTCCGTCGCCGAACGGGCCTTCCGCAGCTGTAAGAGTGTCGATCTGAAGGTCCGACCCATTTACCACCATCTGGAGGATCGGGTCCGCGCTCACGTCTTTCTGTGCATGCTTGCCTACTACGTCGAGTGGCACATGCGACAGAAGTTAGCTCCGATCCTGTTCGACGACGAGGATCCCGAGGCGGGGAGGCAGCTTCGCGATTCGGTGGTGGCACCCTCTCAGCGCTCTCCTCAGGCCCTCCGCAAGGCTCACCGCAAGCGCACCGTTGAGGGTGGGCCCGTGCACAGCTTTCAGACCTTGCTCAGCGATTTGGCCACGATCTCCAAAAACCGGATTCAGCCGCAGTTGCCCGGCTCAGCAGCCTTCGACAAAATCACCCGTCCCACATCGCTTCAGCAGCGAGCCCTGGATCTCCTCGGCGTTCGTCTATAATGTACCCAGTACCGACGCAGCTGATTTGTAGCATTACCCCAATCTTAACAATAGGTTACATCACTTTTCTACGAGGTAACTTAGGTCTAAGGAAAAGATACTTCGGCCTGGAGGCCAAAGCTACGTCCGCCGAGCTAGATCCCCAAGATCCTGGCGGCGTTCCCTCCCAGGACCTGGGCTTTGGCTTCGTCCGAAATCTGGGCGGTGATGATCTTCCCGAGTTGAGGGCGAGGATCCATCAGGGGAGTGTCCGAGCCAAACAGTACCCTATCGGCCCCCGCTTCGGAGACTAACCCCAAAATAAGCGCAAGTTCGAAAATAGACCCCTTTGTCGGCTCCGAGGAGCCATTTTGGAGACCTAAATTCTAAATTTCGGCGCGAAGTCACTCAGAACAGGCACGTGTTCAGCTGTCCTCCACGCCGATCGCTCAGGGAAAACGATTCTGCCCTCTTGGGGGGCGTTTGTAGAGACACCTCGCCCCAGCTCTGGCGACCCTCGGAGCTACTTTATCTCCTTTCAGTTTCAGGTAGCTGGCCGGTGTTTCAACCACTTACTGCCTTCCAAGAGAAGACGGCTCCAACCATTGACATCCAGCAGCCGATAGACCAACTGTCGGCCCCTGCGCAAAATCTGGCAGGGCATTTCAATGACCTCTCGCAGGAAACGGCGATACTCCATCTTCACCAGCTCTCGGGCTTGCAGTCGCGCCGGCAGCACCAACCCCATCCAGGCCTTCAGATTCCAGGCTTGAGCCGCAATCACCAGATAGGCCCAGTTGGCTACCAGCGTATCCGAGGGCATCCGCAGGGCCTCGACTCCGTTCTTGAGTTGTTCAATGACGTTCTCCTAGTTGCAGCGCCGGTTGTTTTCCCGTACGACTCCCGCCGTTCCCAACGTTCTGGCCGAGATATTGGTGACATAAAAGTGGTAGCGCGTCTGCGGCAGCAGCCGCTTCTGGCCTTTCTCGACCAGGATCGTCTTGCGCAAGATCACCATCCGATAGGTTCGCTTCGCTTTGCTCGGACGGTAGTCGATCTCCGCGATCTCTTCCCGTTCCAGCGTCAGCGTCTTGAACCCGCGTCTCTTGACAATCTCCGGCTTCACTTTGTCCCGCCGCTGGCGCCGCTTCTTCCCTTTTCCTTTCCCCTGGCTGGGGCGCCCCAGCTCTTTCCATCTCGCTTCTGGCAACGCCTCCGCCCACTTGACGAAGCTCGGATGGGCGTCGATCCCGAAGTCAAACTCCACGCCCGCCTCCGTCCAACGGTCAAAATGAGCCGTCAGCGAAAAATCCGTGTCCCCGCGCAGGCGCACCTTCCGAAAACCCGCCTCTCGAACCAGCTCGATACTCCGATCCAGCCATTCGGCCGCTCCCTCATGAGAGGGACGGTTGCCCGAGCGGTTGACCGCATAGAGCACCTCTCCCGTATTGGCCAGCGTCACGATCAGCGGCGCATAGCCCCACTGCCCGTCGTAGCTGATCTCCATCCCTTCCTTGCATTCGCCGCTCGTGGGGGCCATCGTCCCATCCACGTCGATCTCCGCCCGTTGGAAGAAACGGGCCGGTTGTTGGGCCCAGACCTTGAGGCGGCTGGCATTGACGGCTTCCATCAGATCCACCACGTCGGGCGCGTCAAAGCGGCGCACAAAGTCTCCGGCCGTGCTGGGGGCGGGGATCTTCTCGGCTCCCACCGCCTCCAGGAAACTCACACTCTGACGTCGCAGTTCAATATCCTGATAGCGGGTCCCGCCCGTGGCCACGTTGTAGATCAGGCTCAGGACGTGGTCCGATTCGTGGTACGGTTGGTGGCGTTTGAGCAGCGTCACCGCCTGGTCAATGGCTTTCCCCAGCCCACTCCACTTCACCACCTGCTGCAGCAGCCCCAGACCACCGTAACTGACCGCACCCGTTTTCTCCGAGACCTCGTAGCTGATGACCTCGGGCGAGAGCACCGGTTTCGGGTCTTGACCGTTCCAGCTGGGGCTCAATCGCTGAGCAACCTCTGCTTCCCGTTTGCGGATGATTGCGCTATCCTTTTTATTCACCTGAAATGCCTCCTTTCGGCTTGTTCTGAAGTTTCTTTGACAACCCCAGAATACCCGTCAGGTCTGGCATTTCAGGTGTTTACATGTGGTTTAGTCCACTTTCATCCACTTCTTTTGGGACTAACTGCTCGATCACACCTGGCGTGCGAAAGGTGGAACACGTCTCCAGATAAACGTTGGGGTTGGCGTTGGCCGCCGCAATGGCCTGAGCCCGACACTCCGGAGTGTTCCCTGAATGGCCTGAAACGAACTTGGCTCGCGGGTAGCGTGGCGCTACGTCGGCAAGATACTTGGGAAAGGCCTGGGGCTCGGTTCCGGTGTGGTGGATTATCAATAGACCTCTTTGGTCAGCGAACTCGTAAATGGGATCCCACTGGGGCTTCTCCAGAGACCAGGGAACGAAGGGGGGATAGAGCTTGATCGCCACCAGCTTCAGGGTGTCGATTGCCCTTTCCAACTCGGCAACCATAGCCGCAGCTGGGGTCAAGGGAGAGACGTAGGCAAAGCCGACGAAGCGATCGGGATGGCGCGCAACGAACTGGGCAGTCATGTCATTGCCGGTGGGTCCACTCGGGTAGTAGATGTTGAACAAACAGGGGACGTCGATACCGCAGGCGTCCATGGCGTGGAGCATCAGATCCGGATCGTCGACCATTCCCATGATGTCGTTGGACCCCACGTGCCCGTGGAAGTCGATTACTCGTACTCCTTCAATCATCGGCTTGCTCCCCCAGGATTCTCAGTAGATTGCCCTCGCAGATCAGCGCCAGATCTTCGTCCGACAGTCCCACATGGTGGAGATAGAACAGCATTGGACCCATGGCCAGCCTCCAATACCAGGATCCGAAAACGAAACGGCGGGCTCCAAACTCGTCCAGCAGATCTTCCAGCTGGCCGATCGGTTCGAAGCGGCTCAGCTCCAGATGGGCTCGGGGTAATGCCTTCATCAGGGGCTGGACCCAGAGGGCATGCATGTAGTGAGCGCCCACCAGGACTGTCTCCAGATCTGGGTAGGCCTGAAGCGTGCTTACCAACTCGTGAGCATCCATCTCCGGCAACGCCAACCAGAGCGGGATACCTTCCTGACTCAGCCAGCTCAACAATGGATCGTAGCTCCAGGGCCGGAAGGGGAAATCGACAATGTCCAGACCGGCCAGCCGCACGCTGCTGACCCTGCCCTGGGCGTGGAGTCCGCGAACCTGCTCGATAGAGCGGCACGTAGGGTGAGCGGTCCACTGTGGATAGAGGCGTCCATCATCTCCCAACCAGTCTTCAAGGGCTCGATTGGCGTCCACCGGACTGGTCTTGTCTGCCAGGGCGTGGTAGATGACGGCTCGCTGGACGCCGTGAATATCCATCTCTGCCAGCAGACCCACACGGTCAGGACAGGGAGACAGCTCGTCGTGCGCGTTACCCACCTTTACATTGGCGTCGAAGATCGGGACACGAGGTTTGAAGGAAAGGGATGTCATTGGTTCTCCTTGGCCTATCTTGATCGGATCTGGGATAGGCAGGAATTAATTGATTTTCGAGGCGGGACTATAGCAGAGTTCGACGACTGAGAACAGGTATGTTTGACGTGTCAGGAATGGAGCCCAAACTGAAGCGGGGCAACAGCAGCCTGGGACACCGTTGGATAAAACGTTCAAGCTACCCAATGGCGTCGAGGAAACGTGTTTAGGCTGTCTGTTTTACAGATTATGGATCGAAAGGTCGATCCGATCGCTTTACTTCCTGGAAAGTAGCAGAACGATCGTCTCCCCATTCTCCGTCTCATACTCGAGCCGGTGTTCAGCGTTCTTGGGGAGTTTCTCAACGGCGAAGTAGAGATAGCCGGCGATTGGGGCATCGGTAACGCCTTGTGGTAGTCCCTTGTCCTCGAGCTCCTGCTGCATCACTCGCCGATCCTGGCTGGTAGAAGCCGGAGGGTTGCGGTCGAGGATCACGCCAACCCCCACCGAGGTTCTGACCCCTCGGCCACCCGTTTGGTTGCCATAACGATCGTTCCGCCTCGGACCGGATTCGTAACCGACTGATCCATAGGGGATTATGCCCACTTGTCTCTGCGCTGGAGCCGTTTGCTGCACGCCTGCAGCGGTCCGCGTCGGATCCTGGGGAGTGAACTCAGCATCGAGACCGGAAATCTGCAGCGTGAAATCGGTGTTGGCTAGGTCGATCTCGTCCTTGCCTGGGTCAAGCTGTCCGCTGCTTAGCCCGACTACCTTGATGACCTGGCTCCGCAGCAGGACCTCGCCGATTCTTCGGGAGGGTTCCCACCCGGCACGGCGGCGGAGGTGGGTGACCGTCTCTGCCACTACGAGTTGAGTTGTTAGAATGTAGACGCCCTCGCTCTCGAAACTCTTCCAGGCCTGGGCCGCTCGCTTGTGGCGCTGGTCGCGGGCGTCGAGTGTGGCTATGAAACCCGAGCTATCGGCGAAGATCATCCGACTCAGCTCTGCTCATAGACGCTTCTATCGATGGCTTCACTGAGGTCGGGGATGCTTTGACCGTCGCTTGCCAGAGGTGGTAGCCGTACCGATCCGACCAGGTTGCTCGCTGGGTCCTGAGACCAGGGGCGATCTGGACTCGGGTTGCTTTTGACAAGAACTCGTCAAGGGCTTCGCGCACCACCGAGGCGAGGGAACTCCCGCGTTTCCGGGCCAGGTTCATCACCTCCTGGTACTGCTCCTCGGTCAAATAGATTTGAGTGCGCCGCTCTGTTAACGCCATGCTGTAACTGTATGCTGTATAAACGCGGCTGCCAATTTCTGTTGGGGAATCGATACGGTGAGTGTGGGAACGTCGTGCTTGTGGTTTGGTTGTGGTCAGTAGTGTCCCAACGTTTGGGCTTCTAATCTCTGTAAAGTATTAATGAGTAATATGTTAGAGAAGATAATGGGTGTTTCCGACTTGAAAGTGAGTGTACGCTCACGCCCTTCAGTTCATAAGGAGGGCGAGCATGTACACGGGCACGACGATTTTTTCTCAGGTGATGCGGCATCTTCCCTGGCATCATTTTCATCGCATTGTTCAGCACTACGGAGGCGACTACAAGGTCAAGTCGTTCCGCTGTGCCGACCATTACCGGGTCATGGCCTTTGCACAGTTGACCTATCGCGAGAGCTTGCGCGATATCGAAGCCTGCCTACGGGCCATGAGATCCAAGCTCTTCCACATGGGCATTCGCTCCACGGTCTCCCGCAACAATCTGTCCAATGCCAACGAGAGGCGCGACTGGCGCATCTATGCCGAGTTTGCCCAAGTGCTTATCGCCGAAGCGCGCCGCCTGTACACCGACGAGGACCTGGGAGTCGACCTGAACGCGACCGTCTATGCCTTGGACTCCACGACCATCGACCTGTGCCTCTCGGTCTTCCCCTGGGCGCGCTTCCGCCGTACCAAGGGGGCGATCAAACTGCATACCTTGCTCAACCTGCACGGCGCCATTCCCGAGTTCGTTCTGATCTCGGACGGAAAACTGCACGATGTCCACGCCTTGGACCACCTGATTCCTTGTCCCGGTGCCTACTACATCATGGATCGCGGATACCTGGATTTCGGGCGCCTGTACCGACTCCATTCTGCCCGGTCGTTATTCGTGACCCGCGCCAAGGCCAACTTCAAGTTCCGCCGCCGCTACTCCCACCCGGTGGACAGAACGACGGGACTGATCTGCGACCAAACTGTCCTGCTGAGCACCTTCTATCCGGCCAAGGCCTACCCCGAACCTTTGCGTCGCATCAAGTTCTTCGACGTCACCACCGACCTGCGGCTAGTATTCCTCACCAACGACTTTGCTTCTCCCGCTCTGACTATTGCCCGGCTCTACAAGCTCCGCTGGCAGATCGAACTGTTCTTCAAATGGATCAAACAGCATCTCCGCATCAAGGCCTTTTACGGCACCAGTCCCAATGCCGTGAAAACACAAATCTGGATCGCCCTCAGTACCTACCTGCTCATCGCCATCATCCGCAAGCGCCTCTATCTCGAGTTGCCGCTCTACACAATTCTCCAGGTCCTGAGTGTCTCGCTCTTCGAGAAAACCCCAATTTTACAGGCCTTTCAGGACATGCATTACATTACTCAGAATAGTGACATTCATAAACAGTTGATGTTATTCGACTAACGCTGGGACGCTACTGGGTTGTGGTAAAAAGCAGCGACGTGGTGAAGCCAGTGCTTTCCTTTCAGGGTGTTTCCAAGATCTACGATTCCGGAGCCGGCGACCGCTACGCCCTGCGGGAGGTCTCATTTGATCTGTCGCCGGGACAGCGAGTAGCCGTCCAGGGGCGCAGTGGCAGTGGTAAATCGACGCTGTTACACATTGCTGCCGGGATCGATCTACCCTCAAAGGGAGAAGTCCGGATCGAAGGCCGCAACCTTGCCAGTCTCTCAGAACGCGACCGAGCCCTGCTGCGGCGCGATGGTGTCGGTCTGGTCTTTCAATTTTTCTACTTGCTGTCCCATCTGTCCGTCGCTGAAAACGTCGGTCTTCCTGAACTGGTGTCTGGCGGCCGA